>NZ_AP042426.1:0-5061919 GCF_055385895.1 Methanosarcina subterranea
GACAGAAGTTGTTTTCTGTCTGACGAGGATTTGTCGGTTCGGTTAATTCTGGGTGATAGGTGTTTTCACATCTATCGCGAAATGAACTAACTGAATTTGATGTTGTTAGTGCAAGTTTCTGCGACCAAGACCTTTAATTTCAAGTGTGCTATAACAATTCTGGTTGATCCTGCCAGAGGTTACTGCTATCGGTGTTCGCCTAAGCCATGCGAGTCATATGTTCTTCGTGAACATGGCGTACTGCTCAGTAACACGTGGATAACCTGCCCTTGGGTCCGGCATAACCCCGGGAAACTGGGGATAATTCCGGATACCGCATATCTGCTGGAATGCTTTATGCGTAAAATGGATTCGTCTGCCCAAGGATGGGTCTGCGGCCTATCAGGTAGTAGTGGGTGTAACGTACCTACTAGCCAACGACGGGTACGGGTTGTGAGAGCAAGAGCCCGGAGATGGATTCTGAGACATGAATCCAGGCCCTACGGGGCGCAGCAGGCGCGAAAACTTTACAATGCGGGAAACCGTGATAAGGGGACACCGAGTGCCAGCATCATATGCTGGCTGTCCGGGTGTGTAAAATACACCTGTTAGCAAGGGCCGGGCAAGACCGGTGCCAGCCGCCGCGGTAACACCGGCGGCCCGAGTGGTGATCGTGATTATTGGGTCTAAAGGGTCCGTAGCCGGTTTGGTCAGTCCTCCGGGAAATCTGACGGCTTAACCGTTAGGCTTTCGGGGGATACTGCCAGGCTTGGAACCGGGAGAGGTAAGAGGTACTACAGGGGTAGGAGTGAAATCTTGTAATCCCTGTGGGACCACCTGTGGCGAAGGCGTCTTACCAGAACGGGTTCGACGGTGAGGGACGAAAGCTGGGGGCACGAACCGGATTAGATACCCGGGTAGTCCCAGCCGTAAACGATGCTCGCTAGGTGTCAGGCATGGCGCGACCGTGTCTGGTGCCGCAGGGAAGCCGTGAAGCGAGCCACCTGGGAAGTACGGCCGCAAGGCTGAAACTTAAAGGAATTGGCGGGGGAGCACAACAACGGGTGGAGCCTGCGGTTTAATTGGACTCAACGCCGGACAACTCACCGGGGGCGACAGCAATATGTAGGCCAAGCTGAAGACTTTGCCTGAATCGCTGAGAGGAGGTGCATGGCCGTCGCCAGTTCGTACTGTGAAGCATCCTGTTAAGTCAGGCAACGAGCGAGACCCGTGCCCACTGTTACCAGCATGTCCTCCGGGACGATGGGTACTCTGTGGGGACCGCCGGTGTTAAATCGGAGGAAGGTGCGGGCTACGGTAGGTCAGTATGCCCCGAATCTCCCGGGCTACACGCGGGCTACAATGGATGGGACAATGGGTCCCTACCCCGAAAGGGGTTGGTAATCTCACAAACCCATTCGTAGTTCGGATCGAGGGCTGTAACTCGCCCTCGTGAAGCTGGAATCCGTAGTAATCGCGTTTCAATATAGCGCGGTGAATACGTCCCTGCTCCTTGCACACACCGCCCGTCAAACCACCCGAGTGAGGTATGGGTGAGGGCACGGACTCTGTGCCGTGTTCGAACCTGAATTTTGCAAGGGGGGTTAAGTCGTAACAAGGTAGCCGTAGGGGAATCTGCGGCTGGATCACCTCCTAAGCCAAAAAACACTATCACCCAGATGCCGATAAACCGAACAAATCCTCAAACCAGAGATCCAATGGATTCCATCTGGATCTCTCCATTAATAACAAACCAATTTGTTATTCAAAATAACAAATTATTCCATTATCATCAAGTGCACCCGGTAAGTAGCTTATCGGGGAAGGATGGATAGCCTGCGCGGAACCGCGGGCACATGAAGTCGTGTATAGGTGCTGTATATTGAACGCTAACTGGACCTGGTTAGGTGTAACAGGAGTTATGCTATCAGGTGGATGGCTCGGCTCAAGAGCTGATGAAGGACGTGCCAAGCTGCGATAAGCCCGGGGTAGGTGCATGGAGCCAATGAACCCGGGATCTCCGAATGGGACCTCTCCATAGTGATCAGTAATGATCGGGAACGCTCCGAATTGAAACATCTCAGTAGGAGCTGGAAAAGAAATCAAACGAGATGCCGCTAGTAACGGCGAGTGAAAACGGCACAGTTCAAACCGAATCCCTTCGGGGAAATGTGGTGTTGTAGGGCTGTTCAAACGTCTCGCGGCAAAACCGAACTTGCCTGGAACGGCAGACCATAGAGTGTGACAGTCACTTAGGTGTAAGCCAGAAGACCGGAACATGTCCCTGAGTACCGTGCGTCGGATATCGTGCGGGAATCCGGGGGGCACCAACCTCCAAAACTAAATACTACTTGAGACCGATAGCGAAATAGTAGGGTGACCGAACGCTGAAAAGTACCCCGAGAAGGGAGGTGCAAAGTGCCTGAAACCTGATAGTGATGGAACGATACGGCATGAAAGGATCTTTGGTACGAAGGAAGCACCCGCGAGGGTGTTGTACGAGTATCACTGCCAGTGTCGTATCTTACGTTTTGAAGAACGGGCCAGGGAGTGTATCTTGGTGGCGATGGCTAACCTTTTATCTGGGCAGCCGAAGCGAAAGCAACATGTGCGCAACCCTCACGGGTGAGGCACGACGTATACAAGTGCGTGGAGTCACCGGGGTACGACCCGAAGCCGGGTGATCTAGGCGTGGGCAGGTTGAAGCGTGGCGAAAGCTACGTGGAGGACCGCAAGCGGTATTGATCTGCAAATCATTCGTGTGACCTGCGTCTCGTAGTGAAATGCTAATCTAACCCGGCATCCGCTGGTTCCTTCCGAAACATGTCGCAGCATGACCTGACCGGAGATTGTCGGTGGAGTAGAGCACTGATTGGCGGTTCCGGGGGGAAACCCCTCGCCCGCCTGTCAAACTCCAAACCCACTGTCATCGAAGAAAGTCGGAGTCCGGACTACTGGGGTAAGCTTGTAGTCCGTAAGGGAGACAACCCAGCCCGTGGTTAAGGTCCCCAAGTGTCGACTAAGTGTTAACACTAAAGGGCGTCCCAAGCCCAAGACAGCTGGAAGGTTAGCTTAGAAGCAGCTACCCTTCAAAGAGTGCGTAACAGCTCACCAGTCGAGGTTTGGGGCCCCGAAAATTGACGGGGCTCAAGTCGACCACCGATACCACGGAGTACCGAAAGGTAATCTCGTAGGAAGGCGTTGTGTTCGGGCTGAAGCAGGGCTGTGAAGTCCTGTGGACCGTTCACAAACGAAAATCCTGGTAATAGTAGCAGCATAGCAGGGTGAGAATCCCTGCCGCCGAAGGGGCCAGGTTTCCTCGGCAATGATCGTCAGCCGAGGGTTAGTCGGTCCTAAGACGTACCGTAATTCGAGTACGCCAAAAGGGAAACAGGTTAATATTCCTGTACCATTTAGCACTGAGCTCTGACGTTTCAGGGCAGGCCGAGCGGCGTCGTCGCGCCGTCTAAGCAGCGAATCCTGTGGAGAGCCGTAATGGCGAGAAGCGGGCGAATCTGTTATGGCTAAAGTCGGCTGCACCCAGGAACCCGTGAAAAGGACAGCTAAATGTCCGTACCGAGAACTGACACTGGTGCCCCTAGCTGAAAAGGCTAAGGCGTGTCGGAGTAATTCAGTTAAGGGAATTCGGCAAATTAGCTCCGTAACTTCGGGAGAAGGAGTGCCTGCTGTGTAGACAGCAGGTCGCAGTGACCAGGGGGCTCTAACTGTCTAATACCAACATAGGAGATTGCAAACCCGTAAGGGCTAGTACAATCTCTGAATCCTGCTCAGTGCAGGTACCTGAAACCCCGGTTCAACGGGAAGAAGGGCCTGTAAACAGCGGGGGTAACTATGACCCTCTTAAGGTAGCGTAGTACCTTGTCGCTTAATTGGCGACTTGCATGAATGGATCAATGAGAGCCCTACTGTCCCTAACTGGAGTCCGGTGAAGCTTACATTCTAGTGCACAGTCTAGAGACCTCTAGGGGGAAGTGAAGACCCCGTGGAGCTTTACTGCAGCCTGTCGTTGGGTTGTGGTTCTGGATGTACAGTGTAGGTAGGAGACGTCGAAGCGGGTGCGCCAGCATCCGTGGAGTCGCAATTGGGACACTACCCTTCCGGGACTACGACCCTAACTCTGCGAAGAGGACCCCGATAGGTGGGCAGTTTGCCTGGGGCGGGACGCCCTTGAAAAGATATCAAGGGCGCGCAATGGTTGACTCAAGTGGGTCGGAAACTCACTGAAGAGTGCAAGAGCATAAGTCAGCCTGACGTTATTCAGCACAGCAGTGGATGACGAGACGAAAGTCGGTTCTAGCGAACTTTTGTGCCTCCTTGGTGGGGGCCAAAAATGACAGAAAAGTTACCCCGGGGATAATTGAGTCGTTGCCGGCAAGAGTACATATCGACCCGGCAGCTTGCTACCTCGATGTCGGTTCTTTCCATCCTGGCCGTGCAGCAGCGGCCAAGGGTGAGGTTGTTCGCCTATTAAAGGAGATCGTGAGCTGGGTTTAGACCGTCGTGAGACAGGTCGGTTACTATCTACTAGAGGTGCCAGAGGTCTGCAGGTAAGCTGCTTTTAGTACGAGAGGAACCAAGCAGCGGCGCCACTGGTGTACCGGTTGTCTGACAAGGCATCGCCGGGCAGCTACGCGCTAAGGAATAAGAGCTGAATGCATCTAAGCTCGAAATCTGACCTAAAAAGAGACCTCTTTAAGGATTCCGGTAAAAGACCGGTTTGATAGAAACGGGATGTAAGCACCAAGGCAACGAGGTGTTCAGTCCGCGTTCACTAACTATCCGTTCCTTTCACCTAATTCAGGTCCAGGCGAAATTCAGTATGCAGCACACCTATACACGACTTCATCTTTCCATATCCCATTTATAGGTAGAGTCTGGCGGCCATAGCGGCAGGGAAACTCCTGTACCCATCCCGAACACAGAAGATAAGCCTGTCCACGTTCCTTACTGTACTGAAGTGTGCGAGCCTTCGGGAACTCTGGATCGCTGCCAAACTCACCCTATACTACTTTCAAATCTATCTAATATTGTTTTCTAATATTGTTTTCTAATATTGTTTTCTAATATTGTTTTCTAATATTGTTTTTTCTGAATATTTTGTTTTCTGATGCCAGTTTTTAATAATGTTTTTTGAAACTGCTTTTTGATAATGTTTTTTGATATCGTTTCTCTACATTATTTTTTGACATCGTTTCTTAACGTTGTTTTGTTATTTCAGTTGATTTTATTATTACTGTTGTTTTTACTTCTTTGAAGCTTCTTCTCTGTTTGTACACTTTTTGTCTGTTGAGCGAAGCTTAGTATCAGTATCTCTCTATATTAGCCTTCTTTTTGAGGCTGTAGAAGTACATGCTGCCGCCTTTTGCTGGTCTGGCAAACTTTATTAATCAATTTTACTGACTCTCGTAAAAAAATTCTAAAAATATAATGTTTTTTTCTCCCATTGGATAAATCTCTCTAGATATCCTGGGGCATTGGAAATTTTTACTCTTTACCATGGCTTTCACAGGTGGCCCCAGGAATATCTCAAAAACAGAAGTACAGCAGTTAGTCCTTATTCATAGATCTGTTGCGCCAGATAGTTCTGGATACCGATCTGGTTGATCTGGTCGAGCTGCGCCTCAATCCAATCTATATGTTCTTCTTCTTCCTTCAGGATCGCCTCGAGAAGCACTTTAGTGTTATTATCTCTTATTTCTGATGCCAGGCGGATACTTTCGTTGTAGCCTTTAATGGCCCCATCTTCGGCCCTGCGATCACTTTCATGCATCTCCGGCACAAAGGAGCCGATAGTCATTTCGTTTAAGTTGCTGACGATAGGCTTCCCTTCGAGGAAGAGGATACGCTCTATCAACTTTTCAGCGTGCTTCATCTCGACAATGGCGCGCTTTTCGATTTCTTCTCCCAGTCGCTTGTAATTCCAGTTTTCGCACATTTCAGCATGAACAAAATACTGGTTGATAGCAGTCAATTCCTCAGTTAAACGAGCATTTAGATGTTCGATCATCTTTTCATTTCCTTTCATACATAAACCCCCTATGCAAAGGAAATTATAGTTTGCACAATTTATAATTATACACTATAAAAATACTTTAATATTCGATTGTCTATCGAAAACGATAAAATGGCGCTTTTCAGGCGTCAGTTTTCTCTCAGTCATTGACATCACTTCATGTAATTAATTACTTATGAGATACGACCTCGGCATCCAGATCTTAAAAAATGTCTCCGAAAGAAGAATCAAGTCCTGATCCTTATTTGTCCTGATTTGCTTTTTCGAATTACTCTATTCAATCGAAAAACAGAACTTCTTTTTTTAATGAATTTATTTAAATAAAAATCAAGCATATTTTCATTGGGGTGACTTATGAATTATATCAATACCTGGAAAGAGGTCATGCTAAGACCATCTGATTTCTACAGGAGCATGCCAAAGATCGGAGGATATGCTGATCCGCTCATTTTTGCAGCAATCAGTTTCATTATATACGGGCTTTTAACTGCGCTTCTAGCCATCCTTTTTGGTCGCGGGATGTATATGGGCGGTATGTATGATGGAATGTATGGAGGAATGTACAATAGTGCTGGAGAGTTCAGCCTTTTCACTATCCTTACGACTGTAATTGTATTACCTGTTGCAGGTATCGTCTCTCTCTTTATTGAAGCCGCAATACTCTATGTTATTTATAAAGTTCTTGGGGGAAAAGGAAGTTATGAAGGTACTATGAGGTTCGTATCCTATGCAACTGCCGTGCTGGTAGTATCCTGGATTCCTCTTGTAGGCTGGATCGCCGGGCTTTACGGGATATACCTCTATATTGTAGGCGGTATGCACGTGCACAATGTAAGTATGGGAAAATCCGCAATAGCTATTCTTCTGCCCACAATTCTGGTCTTCATACTGATGGCTCTGTTGATGGCAGGACTATTCGCTTTTTCTCGCTTTTTCTTTTGAGCTTGAATATCTCCTTTCTGGATATTCTCTCCTTGCTTTTTACACGAGCGTGTAATAAACTTTTAAGAAGATTGCCTCAAGCTAAATATTTATATATAAGAAATTACTTTAATTGCATCTACACGACTAATACGTGCTCAAAAATGCCAAGATGGCGGAGCGGCTACGCAATCGCCTGCAGAGCGATACCATTCCGGTTCGAATCCGGATCTTGGCTTTTCTCTTCTATTATAACAGATTTGACCTAAAACTATATATTCAATAAAGTGCTTTAAAAGAATCCACTTTGTGCCAAGGTGGCGGAGCGGCTACGCAATCGCCTGCAGAGCGATACCATTCCGGTTCGAATCCGGACCTTGGCTTCTTAAGCACTTTCCACTTCTCTTTTAAAGTTCTTTTTCATTTCTTACCTTTTCTATATTTTTTATCTTTAACTCAGACCTCTCTAAAACGTCTGTTTTCGTTTTTTATTAACGAATTAATTATATCTTTAATCTTGTATTTTTATATTAAGAGAATACTAACTCTGGGCATGGATATTGATGAACTTATGCAGAGACTTTTCGAACTTTATCCGGACGGTTGCACTGTAGACATAAGGGAACCCTTTTTCGCATTAATCTCAACTGTTATGTCCCACAGGACCCGGGATGACGTAACCTATCCTGCAGCAAAAAGGCTTTTTGAGAAGTTCTCAACCCCTGAGGAAATGGTCGAGACTGATGTTGAGGAGATTGAAGCACTCATAAGAGATGTGGGTTTTTACAGGGTCAAAGCCGGAAGGATAAAGGAAATCTCCAGAATTTTACTGGAAGAATACAAAGGCAGGGTTCCGGATAATATGGAGACTCTCCTTAAACTTCCCGGAGTCGGCAGGAAAACAGCTAACTGCGTACTTGCGCATGCATTCCTTAAAGAAGACGCACTTGCTGTCGATACACACGTTCACAGGATTTCTAATAGGCTTGGGCTGGTAGTGACAAAGAATCCTGATGAGACCGAAATGGAGTTAAAAAAAGTCCTGCCGCAAAAGTACTGGAGGCACGTAAATATTTTGCTTGTAAAATTCGGGCAAAATGTCTGCCGGCCTATATCTCCAAGGTGTGGAATTTGCGTCCTGAACGATATGTGCCCTAAAATTTTCCTTTGATTGGGAGTTTCCCGGACTACTTTTAGTTATAGAATCGAATTCGTAAGGCTCTGTACAGGGGTGAAAACCCTTATGGAGGATACGAGATTATTTATATAAAGCTGGCATTAAGCAGCAAAAGGGTTACTTTTAACCTAAATTCGATGACAGATTCATTTAAGGTACACAACTATCATACTTTACATAGTATATTCTCAATACTCTGCACAGTATATGTAATCAGTAATCTGCATCTCATATTTACCAATTTACGAGGTCAAACATGTTTCAGATAGGAGAAGCATTAATGGGGCAGGGCTCAGAACTTGCCCATATTGATTTGATGATAGGAGACAAAGGAGGTCCTGTAGGGCAGGCTTTCGCAAACGGCCTTACGCAGCTTTCAGCCGGACATACCCCTCTCCTTTCCGTTATCAGGCCCAACCTGCCTCCAAAACCTTCTACTCTTATTATCCCGAAGGTTACGGTAAAGAATATGGACCAGGCAGCAAGGATTTTCGGACCTGCCCAGTCAGCTGTTGCAAAGGCAGTAGCAGACTCTGTAGAAGAAGGCGTTATCCCTAAGGATCAGGTTGAGGACATTGTCATTGTAGTGAGTGTCTTTATTCACCCTGAAGCCCAGGATTACAATAAGATCTACAGATACAATTACGGAGCCACAAAACTCGCAATCAAGAGAGCACTTGAAGGCTTCCCTGACATCGACACTGTGCTTGAAGAAAGCAACAAGTCCACACACGCTATCATGGGCTTCAAAGTCACAAGGCTCTGGGACCCACCATACCTGCAGATTGCTTTTGACAACCCTAACATCGAGTTCGTGCTTTCGGCTATCTCGGATATCCCTAAGAGCGACCACGTCATTATCGAGGCAGGCACGCCCCTTATCAAGCGCTACGGCATGGATGTAATTTCCAAGATAAGGCAGGTAAGGCCAGATGCTTTCATTGTTGCTGACCTGAAGACTCTGGACACCGGAAATCTTGAAGCCAGAATGGTTGCAGATGCTGCAGGCGATGCTATTGTAGTCTCAGCCCTTGCCCCTATTAGCACCATTGACAAGCTCATTGAAGAAGCCCACAAGACAGGTATCTATGCGGTAATGGATACTCTCAACCAGCACGACCCGATTTCGGTCTTGAAGCAGCTTAAGGTCATGCCCGATGTCATTGAACTCCACCGTGGAATTGATATCGAAGGCACAGAACATGCCTGGGGCAACATTGAAGAAATCAAAAAGATTGCTCCAAAGGCTCTGGTTGCAGTTGCAGGCGGAGTACGCCTTGACAAGGTACCTGTTGCCCTTAGCCAGGGTGCTGACATCCTTGTGGTCGGACGCGCTATCACCAATGCAAAAGACATCAGGGAAATGGCTGAGCAGTTCATTAATAGTCTTAACAAGCCAGAGATCGACCAGTTCAGGGTCATGACAGACTTCTGAGCAGGTTTCGAATATTTCCCTAAAAAGCTGCCGGAGAAACTGCTAAAACGGCTGTTGTTACAAGTGTTAGAAACAGCTAACAAACCGCTAATAACAAAGTTACGGAAAAACCTCCGGCAGAAACTCTCAACGAAAGTGTGGATTTCCACGCTTTTTATTTTTCACTTTCTTTTCACTTCTCAGGAGGGTATCTTTCTTGAGTTCACCATTCATTTTACTGAACTATAAGACCTATATACAGGGCACAGGTCAGGGAGCAGTTGATATTGCAAAAGCCTGTAAAATCGTGTCCGAAGAATCAGGTATCGAGATTGCGGTAGCTCCTCAGCTCCCGGATATTTACAGGGTAGCTTCCGAGGTTGAGCTTCCAGTCTTTTCCCAACATCTGGATGGAATAGGCGCAGGAAGCTTTACTGGCCATATCTTCGGAAAATGCATAAAAGAAGCAGGAGCTGTCGGGACTTTGATCAATCATTCCGAAAGGCGTCTGACCCTTTCAGAAATCGAAGCTTCTCTGAAAGCGGCAAAAGAATTCGGGCTCAGAACAGTGATATGTACGAATAACGTCCCTACAACAGCAGCAGCAGCAATCCTTGGTCCGGATTATGTTGCAATCGAGCCTCCTGAACTTATAGGCAGCGGAATCCCGGTCTCAAAAGCCGACCCTGAAGTTGTTAGTGGTTCTGTTGAGGCAGTAGCAAAAGTCAATCAGAGAGTAAAAGTGCTTTGTGGAGCCGGAATCTCAAAAGGTGAAGACCTTAGGGCAGCCCTTGACCTTGGCTCGGAAGGTGTGCTTCTGGCTTCTGGAATTGTTAAAGCTGCAGATCCAAAGGCTGCACTGGAAGATCTTATAAGTTTGATTTAAATTATTAACTCGTTTTAATTTTTTCTGAATCTTTTTCCTCAAAAAACACGGATAATCTAAAACATGCACATTGGTCATCGGTTAAGGAAAAATCGTTATCACTTGCATTGATTTTCATAAAATTTGTTAAATTATTCATCAAATGCAAAACTGGAATCTGATATCGATTTCAATTTAAACACTAAACATTTGGGTTTGAGTTTTTCCGTCGAAATCGAGATCCGCAGCTCAAAATCCTTAACCGAATACAAATGAAAACATGCATAATCCCCGGATGAAAACATGCATAATCCGTATGGATAAAAACACCCGAGTAAAATACCAGAGTAAAATTCGAGTAAAGAGTTATCTGAGTAAAAAAGATGCGGCTTTTTCAGCCGCTTTTTTGAGTTTTTTCAGGACTTTCAGGTTTTTGATTACTGATAGCTCTAAATCACTGATAAGCCTGAATAAGGGGCTCAACTGCTCTCGGGTCCCCAATTTCAATAAGAATCAGGGCGGTTTCATCCTTAATTTTCAGGTCTTCGGTTTTCAGGTTTTCTATAAGAGGCTCAACCGCCGGTTCTCCCATATTTATAAGGGCTTCTCTAGCACTAACTCCAAAGTCTTTATCTCCAAGTTTTTGTATGAAAAACCCTGCAGCTTCCTGATTATTAGTTTTTCCAAGAGCAAGGAGAGCTCCGTTTCTAATGCTCGTATTCATGGTCTGATTGTCAAACACCATTTTAAGAGTACTTACAGCTTCAGGGCTTCCTATATTTCCAAGAGCTGAGGCTGCAGCTACCCTTACCTCAACCATTTCCCCATCATCGGTTAGCACTCCGGTTAATGTTTCCGTAGCCTTTGGGCCTCCTATTCCTCCAAGGGCAAGGACAACACTTTTTCGGACATCTGCATTTGCGTTCAGGTTATCTTTTCTTCTTCCTTCAGCTTCTTTTCCGCTCGCCAGAACGTCTATCAGCGGCTCTACTGCCGATTCATTTCCCATTCTACCAAGCGTAAGGGCTGCATTACTCCTTACCGAAGCCTTTGAGTCTCTCAATCTCTCGATAAGATATGGTACAGCTTCTTCTGCTTCTAGTTTTCCAAGGGAGACTGCAATACTGCTCCTGATGTAATCTTTCTCGTTATTTTTTAATTCCATCATCAGGGTATCTATGGCTTTTTCATCTCCGAGTTCTCCAAGTGCCATAGATGCACTATATTTTGCCAGAGGGTAGTCCCTGGTAAGCATTTTCAGTAAGGGGTCTGTTGCAGCTTTTTCCTTTTCTTGTCCAAGAGCCATTGCAGCTGCAACTCTTACGTATCCATTTTCGCTTTTAAGAGCGTTAAGGAGTTTTTCAGTTTCGTTCCCCGGTTCTTCAGGGTCAATTTTTGAAAGCGCAAAGGAAGTATAGAGCGTAGAATTCTGTTCTTCAGCTTTTAGAGCCTCTTCAAGAATATCCGTGTCATTTCCGTATTCCATATTAAGGGATCTTGCAAGGCTCTCTCGCATGGCTTTATCTTTTGTTTCTATAGCCTGCATAATATCTTTTGGAACTTCTCCCTGACTCTGTTTTCCGGCTGCATCAGCTGCAGTCCTATTTGAAGCCCCGTTCTCTTCAAAGTTTCCTGAAAGAGTACTTTCCGCTCTTTCATCTCCGGTTTCAAGAAGTGCGAGAAGCATATAACTTTTTATTTCTCCCGAGCTTGAATTTCCGGCCTCAATCGGTTCAACATTTTCAATCCTTTCTATGAGAACGTTTGCTGCCAGCTTTCCGAATTTTCCAAGTTCAGCTATTGAGTTTAATCTTGTTTCACGGTCACCAGTTTCCAGCCTATTTATGAGATATGTGACCTGATTTTCGCTTGAAACTCCAGCCACTGCTGTGGCGTTTGTTGCATTTCCATTGCTTTCAATAAACTTATCACCGCTTAAAAGAAGTGAAAAAAATATGGTAAGAGTGATAAGTGCAAATAAAAGAGAAATTTTCCATTTGACCTGAGACATTATGTTTTGTATTTATTTATTTATTGTTTATATCGGTTTCTCTGCTCATTAAGGCACAGTTCTAGGAAATAGCTCTTTCATTTCTCACGCTTCAGGTTTTTCTTTCTTATCCGGCACCCAAGCCCGGAAAGAAGGACTGTCACTTCAGTTTCGACAGAATCTGCGTTACAGTCTCCAAAAATAGTTATCCTATAAGTCACTCCTAGCTTTTTTGTCTCACTTAAATTTTTTTCGGATACTGTCTCATTAGCCCAGTTATAGATATCACTGATTTGACAATCTGTAAGATGCTTGTTTGTATTGATCGCTCCGAGAACTATCTCAGGGTCGGCACTTTCAGGGATGAG
The DNA here is from genome assembly GCF_055385895.1 of Methanosarcina subterranea. Taxonomy (NCBI): domain Archaea; kingdom Methanobacteriati; phylum Methanobacteriota; class Methanomicrobia; order Methanosarcinales; family Methanosarcinaceae; genus Methanosarcina; species Methanosarcina subterranea. Next base: position 12,749 of record NZ_AP042426.1, read on the forward strand.
GACTGAAATATCCCGGATCGAATGTTTCAGGTTTTCTCTTCTCCATTCCCTTAACTCGGACTCCGAAAGAAGTCGAAGGTTTTCAAGCTTGAGTTTTACGAATTTGTTTTTGATATGAGGAGCAGTACCTTTCGAAACCAGTTTTGTAAGAACTATCTCGTTCGGCCCCACCTCTTCCACTCTACCTACATGGACTTTTCCGGAGTAAATGTGAGAAAAACCGCAGACTTTTCCGACAGAGTTAAGGACAGTCTCGTATTCTGCTATCCTGGAATTAATAAGTTTGTCCGACCTGTGCAGGGCATGGGATGTATCATCATATTTTCGGGCAGCAGCCTTCATTTTTCTTACAAAGCCCTCTTCATCATGAGCCCGTACAAGGCTGGATAGTTCCTCACATTCCTTTATAAATGCCTCATGCACTTCCGGAACACCCGGGTTTTCCATCTGAATCAGGGCGTAGAGGTAGGGATTCTGTCCAAGAATTCTGCCCACAAAGTCAAGCATTATACTGTAAACCGGGCTTACGAATTTTCTGGATTTCTTGATGTCAAAGTCAAGCCTGTTAATAGTCGCCCCTATAGAGATATAAGCAAAATGAGTAAGACCCTGCACTACCGAGACCAGCCGGTCATGTTCGGCTGCGGTCGTGATTTCAACGTGTGCACCGTTTTCCTCAAAAAGCTGCCTGATTATCGGAAACCATTTTTCAGAACGCCCTTTTACCGGAACAAGGATTACGGTTTGCCCCCGGATTGTGGGAATTGTGGGGCCGAACATAGGGTGTGTTCCAAGGATCTCAACATTTTCGGGTGCAAAGCTCTGCATAGCTTCTACAGGCTTTACCTTGATGGAGGTAAAGTCCATAAGAAGGCTGCCTGCTTTCATCTTTGGGGCAATTCCTGCAATAGTTTCTTCCGTTGCATTGATAGGGACGGATACGATTACTATATCATTTTCAGGGATAACTGCTTCAAGGTCCGAAGCAAAAGGCACATCCAGTCTCCTGGCGACTTCCACCTTGCCCCCTTTTCCCCATACAGTAACCTCATAGCCCTTTTCTTTAAAAAAACGAGTGAACCACTGCCCCATTTCTCCGGTTCCGCCAAGGATCAGAACCCTCGTTTTTCCGAAATTCTGTTTTTCCAGACCTGGGTTCCATATTTGGGTTCTTGTATGGTTTTGCAGCGCATGGCACTGATCTTTTTCGGCCTTCATTATTCCTGTCTCAAGATCCGTATTCAAGCCTGCAGAGCCTCCAGTACGGTTTTTTTCATGAGTTCTATTGGAGGTTCAACTCCTGTCCAGAGTTTGAAAGCTTCTGCTCCCTGATACACGAGCATTAAAACCCCGCTTACGGTTTTTGCTCCGGCAGCCTTTGCTTCCCTTAAAAGCCTGGTCTCAAGCGGGTTATAAACGATGTCAAAAACAGTAAGGCTGCTGTGAAGTTCTTCTGCTGTTGCAATAGTTGTATCTGTGTTCGGGTGCATCCCGAGAGTTGTGGTATTGATCAGGATATCTGCATCCTGCAACAATTCTTTTAGCCCTGAAAGCCCGGCACCGTTTATTTTTCCCGGAAGGGTTTCAGCCGAGATCTCTTTTGCAAGTTCGAGTGCCCTTTCTTCGGTCCTGTTTATTACTGTGATATCGGCGCCGTCGGCTGCAAGCTGAAAAGCGACCGCCCTTGCTGCTCCTCCTGCCCCTGCGATCACCACTCTGGACCCCTCAATTTCCACTGCAGCATTCAGGAGTGCTTGCCTTGCTCCCAATCCGTCGGTGTTGTACCCCTGAATTTCTCCTGTTTTTTCAAAGATTACAGTATTTACTGCTCCAATTCTTTTTGCAAGGGGATCAGGCTTGATAAAATCTAGTTTCAGAGCCTCCTCTTTTAATGGAACTGTCAGGTTAAGCCCTCCAAACCCCATAGCTTCTGCTCCGAGGATTGCTTTTTCCAGTTTTTCCGGCCTGACTCTGAAAGCGTGATAGATGCAGTCCATTCCAAGGGCTGAAAACGCTGCATTATGCATGGCAGGGGAAAGGGAATGCCCTATAGGGTTTCCAAATACACCAAAAACTTGCTTCATTTTAGCATTTCCATTATCTTCTTTACTTCATCCACAGGAAGCTGACCCGGGGCTGCGGCTGAATCCCCTTCCATCGAAGCATATGTCAGGACTGAACCGTAAAGAGGCGCAATTACTCTTGTATGTTTTCCTTGCTCCCCCATGGCAATAGTGCATACTGACTTTCCCGCACCCCTGAAATCCAGCGTAACTCGCAAAAGATTAAGGACATCTTCCATTGACTGGGGCATCACTGCAAGTTTGGCAATATCTGCACCAGAAAGAAACATTTCTTCAAGAATTGCTTTCATTTCCTGAAGAGAAGGAGTTTTTAAAAAGTCGTGGAAAGACACGATTACGGTTTTTTCGTGCTCTTTTGCCACTTTTATAACTTTGTCTCTTTCTTCCCTATCTGCAGAGAGTTCGATATCAACTGCATCAGGTCCGTTTTTATCCGGTCCATCTTTAAAAGAAAGGAGCCCTGTAAGAAGTCCGGTTCTTTCTCTCTCTTTTCCTTCCCATTTTCCTCCTTCCTCCCTGGAACGGTTAGTAACGATTACAGGAAGCCCTGTTTCAGACTTTATTTCCCTTACTGTTTCTGCAGCTCTCTCCAGGTCCCTGACTCCCAGCAAGTCCAACCGGACTTCAAGAATATCGGTTCCTTTTTCGGCTGCTTTTTTTGAGGAATCAAGCGGTTTTTCGAGAATTACTGCAACAACCGCAGTTTTCTGTTCAAGGTCAAATTGGCCTATGTGGGTCATGCTTTCTCCGAATCCGGGAGCTGTTTATTTGTCTGCAACTGGGTATTTTGCCTGTAACCAGTGATTTACCTGTGTTGGATTAATCTGCCTGTTTATCGAGCTTCTGCGTTTTAAGCTTTTGAATAAGAAGCTTATAATAAGTTACTTCTCTATGATTGTCTCCTGTATTTTTTTGCCGAAATGTCTGGCTCCTTCTTCGAGACGGACAAGGACCTCGTCTCCTTTCTTCAGTTTTGCAACTGAGATCGGGCTTCCATCCTTTCCTACAAGCTTGATGGTTTCGGCGTTTTGCAGGATTGCTGTTAAAGTCCTATCTTTTGCTTTTGCTTCGATTAACATAAGGGGGCGGCTTTCGATCTTGACTCTGCCAACTATACCCTCCCGCTGTTTTCCTTTCGAGTCTACAATAGTTACGGTATCTCCGGTCTGGAGTTCCGAAAGATAGCGGGTTTTATCCCCTATTTTAATGTAAGAATGAACTGCACCTGCATTTACCCTGAAGGGGCGGGCTGCCACGTAAGGGCTCTCCTCGGATTCCGAATTTACAAGGAACATCCCGCTTGCCTGCGAACCTATAAGCATGCCTTCTCCGCGCTGCATGAGGTTGCAAGTATCCACACAAACCCGGTCTCCCATTCCAAGGGGTTCTACCCTGGTTACCACTGCAGCTTCAAGTTCGGCGCTTTCGCTTTCCTGTTCTCTTGCAGCCTTGATCGTATCTTTTATTTCCTGAGGGTTTCCGCTGTCAAGGAGAACTCCATCAGCTCCTGCTTCAAGAGTCTGGAAGGCGAGCCTTGCTTCTTCAGCACTTTTTACCCCGAAGATAATCTTTACTTTCTCGCGCTGGAGATCGGCTATCAGGTTCTCGAGAGGAATAACTTTCCAGTCAGTGCCTGTCACAAGCAGATAATCACAGATCTTTCCCATTTCGGCTGCGAAGCGTTCATAGTGTTTATCCTTGATGACCACATATCCGCCTACGTTCACGCCTTTATCCATGAGCAGGGTTGCTGCGTTTACATCAAAAGAACCCGGAAGCTCCGCAGGCAGGGGTTTTGTCCCGTCACCTTCTCCTCTCTTTCCCACTACCACGATATCAGCTCCGGACTTGTTGTCACGGGCAAAGGCTGCTACTGTAATGTTTCCGAGTTCCCTGACTTTCTCTACATCTCCCGGATTTACAAGTACACAGTCGGCTCCGGATTCCAGGCCTGTCGTGATTCTCTCTTTCTGTTCTTCCCATCCGCCTTCATCGGCTTTTATCCAGACGCTTTTCTTTTTCAAAGGCTTTCAACCCCGTTCATAAATTCTGTTTTTTACTCCGGCCTTACTCCGGTACTTTCATTTTCGGTTTTTATTTTTTATTTCGGGCTTAGTTTTTGCTTCTCAGCACCCTTTTCTTAATGTCTCTTTACTTTAACTGCTCAAGAGCTTCTTCTACAGGCCTTCTATGGTGTACGATTTCGCAAATAGCCCTGGTCAGCCTGACCGGATCCCTGTGCTGGAACACATTTCTTCCGATTGCAGCTCCTCTCGCTCCGGCTTCCATTGCTCCGTCAATCATTTCAAGAAGCTCGAAGTCGGTTGAGGTCTTCGGTCCACCTGCAATTACTACAGGCACAGGGCAGCCCCTTACCACATCTCTGAAACTGTCAGGATCTCCGGTGTATACGGTTTTTACAACGTCAGCTCCGAGTTCGGCTCCAATCCTGGCAGCATGTGCCACATTTACAGGGTCGTGAGGATTTGTGATTTTTTTGCCTCTGGGATACATCATAGTAAGAAGAGGCATACCCCATTCAGTGCAGTCCCTGGAGATTGTCCCTAGCTTTTCGAGCTGGTCGGTTTCCGTGTCGGACCCTACATTGATATGCATGGAAACTGCATCAGCTCCCATTTTTATCACTTCCTCAACAGTACAGACCTGCACCTTAGCGTTGGGGTCGGGGCTCAGTATAGAAGAGGCACTGATATGCACGACAAGCCCGATATCATGACCGTATCCTCTATGTCCGTACCTGACCATTCCTTTCTGCATAAGAACTGCGTTTGCTCCTCCTTCGGCAACCCTATTAACTGTATCGGTAATATTGATAAGCCCTTCAATGGGTCCGTCGGAGATCCCATGGTCCATGGGAATAATGACCATGTTTCTGCTCTCCCGATTCATCAGCCTTTCTATGCGTATTTTTTTGCCAATCTCTGACATGGTAGTTCCCCTAAGTTCTGAACTAATTTACTTTATTTGTAAGTTTTATTGATTTTATTAATTGATTCTTTCTAGCGTGCTAGTATGTCACATAGTAGCACGCATCTTTTATTTAAACTTATTCAAGCCCTGATCCTGTGCAGCTTCACAACTTCTTTGGGTTTAGATAACACTCATTGGACTAATTTGTACATCTATGTACTATAGTGCTCAGCTCTTAAAGTTTTCTCTTATTTGACAGTTCGTGGTTGGATAGTTCATTATAGTTAGATTGTCATGTCTGATTTCATTCCTTCGATAACTGCCCATACGTATTTTCTCTTTTCTGAGATAGCTGCATGAACCTTGAAACTGCGGATGTGAAGAATCAGAAAGTGCTGAAGCAAAGCCAGGAAGATACAAGAATTAAAATAGGATAACATGGGCTAATAGAATAAGCTTAGAGCGTAAGAACCATTTCACATTTGTAAACAGGAACGGAAGAAACTATGAGAGAATTAAAAATCCTTGTTGTAAACAACTACGGACAGTTTTGCCACCTTATTCACAGGGCTGTTCGGGACCTTGACATGGATACAAAGATTATTTCCAATATAACCCCTGTAGAGGATATTCTGGCGGAGAAGCCTGACGGGCTAATCCTGAGCGGAGGGCCGGATATGGAAAGGTCAGGCCTCTGCTCTGACTACATCCGGGAAATTGATATCCCTATTCTTGGAATCTGCCTCGGACACCAGGCAATTGCGCTTGCTTACGGAGGTCATGTTCATGCAGGAAAAAAAGGCGGGTATGCCGAGGTTGAAATAGAGGTCCTCGAAGAAGATGACATACTCAGGGGACTTGGCCCAAAAACAACTGTATGGGCTTCTCATGCAGATGAGGTTGCCATTCTTCCTGAAGGGTTTATCCACCTTGCCCGCTCAGATGTTTGTGAAATTGAAGCCATGCGCCATCCCACAAAACCGATTTATGGTGTCCAATGGCATCCTGAGGTTTCCCACACCGCGCAGGGAGAAAAGTTACTTATGAACTTCTTTGAGGTTTGTGATCAGTACTGATCAATCAGTACTGACACTTCTGTAATTTAGAAAAAAATCTATAAATCTCTAAAAAGAGTCGGGGTTATCTTAAAGAATCCTGTAAATTCTAAGAATTACATAAAAAGAGCAAAAATAATCTAAATATAAAAACGATAGAAAAAAGTCCCGGGATTATTACATCCCAAGTTTTTTCTTCATCATCTTCTGAATATTGAATTTTCCGCCTCTGAAACCTTTCAGAGCCGTTTGCATGGTTTTGTGGTACTTCAGAAGCTCTCTTACATCTTCGGGACTGCAGCCTGAGCCTCTCGAAATTCTTTTGATCCTTGAGCCGCCTATAAGTTTAGGATCTGTCATTTCCTCTTCTGTCATTGAGTCCATGATGATCTTGTAATTTTTCATCTTGTCACTGGTGGCCTGGAACATTTCATCCGAGAACTTCGCGCCTCCCATTCCACCCATGCCCATAGGGAGCATTGACATAATCTGTTTCAGAGGTCCCATCTTATTCATTGCTTCGAGCTGCTTGTACATATCCTTCAGGGTGAAGCGTCCCTGCATCAGGGCTTCAACATTTACGTCTTCTTCACTCAGGCTCTCCTCTGCCTTTTCCATCAGGCTCTTGAGGTCTCCCATTCCGAGCAGCCTTGAAATAAACCTGTCAGCTTCGAACTTTTCAAAATCTTCCGGGGTTTCACCAACTCCGATAAAAGCAATCGGAGCTTTTGTTTCGGAAACTGCCGAAAGCGCTCCACCACCTTTTGCTGTCCCGTCCAACTTTGTGATGATAACGCCTGTGATCCCTACAGAGTTGTTGAACGCGTGAGCCTGCTGGCTTGCCTGTTGCCCTATGCCTGCATCCAGAACCATGAACTTGTGGTCGGGTTTTGCGATAGCATGAATCCGTTCCATTTCTTCTATCAGGTCGGCTTCAAGGGCGTGTCTACCTGCAGTATCTACGATTTTTATATCATATTTATCAAGCGCTTTAAGCCCGTTTCTGGTGATCTCGACAGCATCAGGGTTTCCTTCTTCTCCGTAAAAAGCCACATTGAGTTTCTCAGAGAGAGTCTTAAGCTGGTGGTAAGCCCCAGGACGGAATGTATCTGCGGCAATAACTCCTGCTTTGAGCCCTTTTCTCTGGAAGTAGCGGGCGAGTTTTGCAGTGCTCGTGGTTTTTCCGCTTCCCTGTAGCCCCACCATCATAATTGTCTGGGGCTTGAGCTGAATTTCCGCTCCTTTCCCGATGATTTCCATCAGTTCCTGATATACAATGCGGATTACGTGCTCCCTCGGGTTCATACCCGCAGGAGGTTCTTCTTTCATTGCACGCTCTTTGATTCTCTGGGACATCCCCATGACAAGTTTTACGTTAACGTCGGCCTGGAGCAGAGCCCGCTGAATATCCTTTACTACTTCGTTGACCGTGCGCTCATCAATTCTCCCTGCGCCGATCAGTTTCTTAAGTGCCCCCTGTAAGGAGTCTCCGAGTTTTTCCATTACCATATGAGAATCGTCCTGCTTAATTTTGAGAATGGATAAAAAGGTAGTTTAAGTTCCGTTTATTAGCCTGTGCAAGGAGATTACTTTTTCTTGCGTTTATTTTTACCTTATAGGAATGTGATCTTTTCTGAATTTATTTTAATCCTGTTAATCCTGTATAAGAAAGTGATCTTTACTTAATAAGCCTTTGAGTTTCTGACGCCTTAAAAAGGTATGATAGAACGCATAAGATAGGATTAATTAACTGGATATTAATGAGTGCCCGGATATAAAAAATAGAGGTACGGTACAAAACCTGAGATAATACAAATTATCGGATAGAGAAAAATGAAACCAATGTCTAAAAGAATTGTTTGATAGCGGGGGATGGATTCGAACCATCGGTCTACGGGTTATGAGCCCGTCGGGATCTCCTGGCTACCCCACCCCGCTACGAGGTTTTTGCTTTATTTTGTCCAAAAGGAAAATTATCAGGAAAAAAGTTATCTGAAAGTTCTCTTATAGCGGGGGATGGATTCGAACCATCGGTCTACGGGTTATGAGCCCGTCGGGATCTCCTGGCTACCCCACCCCGCTACAGGGTTTTATAGGTCAGGCACCTTGCCTGAGACAACTACCTGAACATACTAACGATTACTTATATACTTTTCGCTCGATCCATTAATCTTTCCGGAAAATCGGATAACTTTGCATCTGCTTTAGAAGCTTCACAGTTTCAATCCTGCCTTTTTCAGGTTTTTATTTATTTCTAGTTTTGCTGGTTAACCTGGAATTTTCAGGAAAGATATTTGAAAGCCGGAGACCCACATTATACTATGACCAGATGTTTGTTTTGCGGAGCCTATTGTGAAGTAAAATGCGGAGTCTACTGCGAAAGCTATTCCGGAAACCCCGAAGAAAAAGAACACAGGGAAGATGTAAATATACTTGGGTGTACTCAGATAGGCACGTCGTATATCTGCGACAGTTGCCTTAAAGACTTAAAACAAGCCCTGGGGCTCCCGTAAGATCGCTGGAAAAATAAGGTGACTGCTGATAGGAAGTATTTTTTCATGCCCCATCTCTTAATTGGGATTCCTCCTAACTTGAGATTTCTCTTACTTAATAAAAAATAAAAAGGAGGAAAAGGCATGAAAAGCAAGACTGCAGTTCAGACCACTTCTACACTAAGTGTAAATCTGTCTTCAGTGCCGGTTTCATTTTCCCAGGATCTTTTATATATTGCCATTACTTGCTGGTTGCCCTCGGAATCGGCTTTGATTTCCCAAAGATGAACCCCTCCGGCACCAACAAGAGGCTCTTCACCTTCTTCAGACTCTGGAGGATAGTACTCATCCGAAACCAGACTGAGCCCCTGGCTCAGGTTAAGTTCCCAGGAATAGCCCGTGGTAGGGTTTTCCTGAAGCCTGAGATAAAATGTCTCTTCATTTTCGAGGCTTATACTTGTTCCATTGCCAGCTTCGGTTACTACCTGCTGTCTCGGAGGCATGGGACTCGGCAGTTCCTCTAATGTATTATCAACGGCAAGCTCAAATGATCCTGTTGCCCCATTTACATTTACAGTATAGTTTCCGGCTTTGAGACCCTGCACGTCAAGCGGAATTGTTTTCTCAAAATCTTCTATAGCCTGGGTACACACTGCATCTTTTGGGCGCTTTGTCGTGATATTGATATTGAAGACATTTCCTTCCCTTTCAGTGTTTACTTCGTCGATTTCGGTGCATCCATCAGGAAGGTAGCCTTCTGCTATCACATGTATCTGTACGGGAAAAGATTCTAGAGTCAAAATATCGATGCTTTCCACGTTTGCAGTACCGTATATGTATTCTTGTTCGCTGGTGTTCTGGCCGTCAGTTACTGGACCTTCTGTTTCATTATCCGTATTGTTTTGTCCATCGTCAACACAGCCGGAAAGTGAAATTGTAAAGATAACGAACAGGACTGCCATCAGTCTCACAGCTTTTACAGATCTGTGATTTATTACAGGCCCGCCATTTATTTTTCCTTTCATTTATCTCCCTCTTGATTCTTCTAATATATAGATAAAAAGATAAGCCTGTTCGAATTTATCCTTTGCTTAAGCTTCAGTTCTGTTCGCAGCTTTAATAATATGTTTATTTTCTCTGTTATTTTGAAATTATATGAACTACATCTTTCTCTTTATAGCGAATCGATTTTTGCCAAAAGGATTTAAAGAGTAAGTAGAGCGGCACTCAGGGAGTTTTTCGATTTGAGTTAGTAAAAACGGCTAAGATTGGCATGAAGTGCAGTTAAAAGAAAAGTTGAAAGAAAGGTTGAAAGAAAGGTTTAAAAGGAAGGTTTAAAGGAAGGTTCAAAGAAGTCCCTGTAGCAGGTTTTGTTTTCATCTGGTATCCGATAAATTTAGGTGGGATTCTATTGAGGGTTGTGGTTATTACACAGGGCATTCCGCAAATTCTTCAAGCCATTATAGAATCAAAACATAAAGTTGTGGGAATTGTTGATTGTGCCCCAGCAAACGAACCAGATAAGTTTCTCAAAGCAGCAGGAAGGTTCCTTACAGGTGTTCACTACTCTCTGACTTCAAATCCTTTGAGCCTGAGACTTTTTTCCCGAAAACTGCAAATCCCTTACTATTATCTTAGAAAAGAGAACAGTAATGATCTGGAAAAATGGGTCAGGAATGTGGAACCTGATCTTATTGTTATATATTCCATGTCTCACTTGTTGAAAGAGAACGTCTTTAGCCTTCCTTTATATGGTACCGTTAATATTCATTATTCGTACCTTCCGGAGTACAGAGGACCGAATCCGCTGTTCTGGGAATACTATGATCATATACTCAATCCCGGTGTAACCATCCACTGCGTGGATAAGGGAGAAGATACGGGAGATATCATCTGCCAGGAACGTGTCCTTATAAATTCTGGAGAGGCACTCGAAGAAACCGGTCAAAAGCTGGTCTCTACCGGAATTAAACTGCTCTCAGAGGCGATGAATGCTCTTGAAAACGGGAGTGTCAGAATTAAACAGCAGCCTATTGGCACCCCAACAGTAAGGGCCAGAAAAATCAAGCCCGAAGAATATAATAAACTGGTAAAGTGGGATGATTGGAGTGTTGAGAGAGTCTTCCATTTTTTAAATGGTACCCCGAAGTATCATTCCGCTCTGCTGAAGAAAAATAGCTTTTACAGGCTGGGATTCAGTATCAGGATTCTGGATTACGAAGAATGCAATACTTCAGGGTATAAGGCCGGCAACCTCTATAAAGAAAAATCAGGGCATTTTTTCGCCTGTAGAGACGGGAAAATATATGTTGAAATAAAACCTTCTCTTGATAACTTTTTTGTCCGAATTTATCCTTTTATCTCCTGAGCCTTGTCTTTGTAATGGAGAATAAGGTCTTCAGTCCATTTCAAAGGGGCGGCTTCAAAACTTATAATACTTTCCTGGTCATAAGCTCCTTTCCAAGTAAGGAAATCAGCCATCATGAAATGTTCAGTTTTCGTCAACATAGCTATTTTCACTTCGTCAGTGCAAACAAAAAGCCGCCTGTTTTTTCTGGCCAGATAAAGCTTCAGTTCTTTCTCGAAGTCGTTTTTTAATCTTTCATAAATTCTTTTTGTTACTACAAGAGTAATTTCAGTGTTGTTATCTGCAATTCTGAGAAATATCCCTGGAAGTGCCGGATGGAATATTGAAGACAGAGAAAGCAGGTTTTTTGAATTTTCTATATTTTTTAGAAACACTGCAGGAGTTTCGAAAATTTTATCAGGATCGGGTTTTACAAGGGAATATGGTTTTAGTTCGTTAAGTCTCTCAAGGAAGGCTGGAGACAAACCACTCAGATCACGCTCCTGCCAGAATTCCTTATGTTCCTCGATGACTTCAAGAATGTCAAGCAGGGGCTGCATTTTTTCAACCAGAATTTCTGCAAGAGGGGTAAGCCGGTATTCTTTATCATCCTGCAAAATCAGAAAATCCTCCTTTAACTTTTTGATCTGGGGAAGCATCCCTGTAGGGGTAACATTCAGGAGATCTACGATTTCTTCTATCGTTTTTCCTCCCTCCTTGAGGAGGAGCAAAAGGTCCTTTCTTTTCTGGGACATAAAGAGCAGGTCTATCAACATTTTGTCCATTGTTTTCACTTTCCAGATTCATGTCTCTGCGGAAAAATTATTTTTGATTCTTTCTGCTTTCTGGAAGATCTCTTGAGTCTTTTATTTCCGGCAGCAGTAATCAAATATCTTTAGCTTTAAGGCTTTTTTCAAATAATATCTTAACTGCATCAAAATATGCCAGTAAAGTTTTCAAATATGCCAGTAAGGTTTTCAAATTTGCCTTAAAGTGTTTCTTTTTAGTCCTTTTCCGAACTATTTTTTAACAAGATAAGAAAACTTAAAGTCTATGGTCTGAATTATATGATCTCGAAGGTGGAGCCTGGACATGAGTGCTCCTGAAATAATTAATTTCCTGACCAATGCACCGGGTTTCGGATCCGGGAGGGTTTTTCATAGAATCGTTTAGATGTGTGCTTACTAATTGGGATTACATTTACAACCTGTGCCGAAACATTTCAAGAGAAATCAAAAACTCCGGATATGAGCCGGATGTTATTATCGCACTTGCCAGAGGAGGCTGGTTTGCGGGACGTGTGCTGTGTGATTTTCTTGGGCTCGATGACCTGTCCAGCCTTAAAATCGAACATTACATAGGATCTGCAGCTATTGACACCGGCGAACCTTATATACGGTATCCTCTCTCAGACAATGTAATCGAAGGCAAAAAAGTGCTTATCGTTGATGACATTGTGGATACCGGAGAAAGTATGATCAGTGCTAAAATTTATGTCGAAGGCCGGAGCCCGAAAGAGGTTAGAACCGCTTCCTTACAATACCTGGGGAGCTCAAAAATTGATCCTGATTATGTGGGAGAGCGGCTTGAAGACTGGGCATGGATCGTCTACCCCTGGAATTTTATGGAAGACATGATAAGTATCCTGACAAAAAACATGAGGAAAAACCCTCATAAGCTCTGGAGCCTTGAAGACCTTAAACACAGTCTTTATACAAATCATGCCCTTGACCCGGTAGTTTTTGAAATTACCCAACCTGGCAGGCTCCCGGAAGTTATGGAAGAGATGGACCGAATACGTAGAACCAGTTCTGAGGTTATTGATGGAAAGAAGTACTGGAAACTTCTCTAAATAACCTTATTGCCTGTTTGTGTACCGATAGTCTGTGCACTATTAATCTGGGCACCAGTAGTTCGCATTCAAGGTTACATTCGATACCAGGACTAAAATAATCTCTCCACTGAAGTTATCTATTGAAAGCAGGACTATTGAAAGCAGGAGGTTTGCAGCCGGTAAGGATAGGAATCCCTCCGGTTGAAAGTAAATTTTTCGTTAAAACTGCTAAATAAAAAAACTGTAAATACAAATATACATATTTATTAAAGGTATTTATCTAAGATATCATTTAATGTATACTGATATACGTATCAATGTATACTGGTATTCGTGCCAATTTCTTATAAAAGATAAATCTCATACTCAATTCAATTGCCTATTTAAATTGCCATTTTAATGATCAGTTTAAGATATCTATCTAAGACATATTTAAGCAATAAGTATCTCTAAGACATATCTAAGTAAATACGTATCTAAGTAAGATATCCATTATAAAATTATAAATCCTGCATTAATTAAGTTCGTATTATTGATTACCGGTGAACTCATGCCCCATAGATGTACCAGATGCGGAACCATTTTTGAAGACGGAGATTCTGTAGTCCTTAGCGGCTGCCCGAACTGCGGCTGGAATAAGTTCCTCTATGTGAAAAAAGAGCCAGAAGGCTTGGAAAACCAGGGAAGGCCCGCTCTGGAAGAACAAAAACTGGATCTTGAAGCCTCTCTGGACGAGGTTGTCAGGAATATTGACGAGGCCCTTGCATCCGGAGAAAAAGACAGGGGTCAACAATTAGGAAACGAAAGTAAAACTGATGAGAACAGGGTAGAGTCCGTAAGGATTCTCGGCCCCGGCTCTTACGAACTTAATCTGGATTCTCTTTTAGAGCGAAAAGAACTTGTTATGGCAATCAGGGAAGAAGGTTCATATGCTCTCCATCTGCCCTCCGTTTTTAACCAGCAGAAGGAAAGGCAAAAAGAAAAATCAAAATCAAAGAAGCAGAGATAACCTCTGACCTTTATCTTTTCCATCAAGTCTTCTGCTTTAAATTCATCTGCAAAACTCCTTCTCTTTTCTTCATGATATAGTTTTCAAGCATAATTTTCTATAGTTATCTTTAGTGATCTGCCGTTTCCTCATTCTTTTTATCGACATCAGGGCAAAAACCCACAAAAGAATGAAGTAATAGAGCAAAGTTCTTCTAGAAAGAGTGCAGATCTATATCTGTTTGGAGAGTTTGTTATTTATTATTTCCGAGCTGGGGGATTCGAATGAATTTAAGTAGTACAGAAAGAATACTTGCTGCCTTTCTGATTCTGGCTGCTCTCTCAGGATTTCTGGTTTTAACTGATGATAATAGTAAAGTTAAAACTCCTGAAGGTCCTGGAGCGCAACCCGATAAAATTGCTTCAGGTGAAAGGTCGCTTCGGGAACTTTCAGGGACCTCTGGTAATAATATCATTCAGAGGATCGAGGTTCAGGATATTCCATTTGAGTCCAATGAATACTGGGATGGTTTTGAAACTATTACAATAGACGTTGAAGAATTCGAGAACTCCGCTGCAAACGGGAGTGTAAATCTCAGGTTATTAGAGAGAAATTTTGAAGTAGAAATCGAGGAGATTTCCAGACTTAATGGGGGGAAATCGCATCGCTACTCGGGGCATATTAAAGAAATACCTCAAAGTAAGGCAACCTTCTACGTATGCGGCGAGTTACTTAGCGGCTCTATAGAGTTTGAAGACCTGATGTATAATATTGCAGTTACCTCTGAGGTATCTGACGGGAAAATTGTTCACACAGTATTTATAATGGACTGGAAAAAAGACAGAGAAAGACTGAAACAATCGTTAAATCCCTTTAGATTCATTTTTGCCTCCGGTTCAGCGGGAAGTTCTTCACTGATTAAAAGCTGCATGGCCGATGAAGGTAGCATATTTGAAAGAGTAGAGTTTGACAGACGTTCTTTCGAGATCCCGGTGACTTGCGAGGATTTTGAAGCCGTGATAGTAAACCCTCAAAGGTTCAGGGAGTCCGCTTCAAACGGGACTGTAAGTCTAAGCTTGATGGGAAAGAACTTTGAACTGAAGCTGAAAGAAACTAATACTCCTGACTCACAGACAACCTATGCTGGATACATTGTCGGAAAGCCGCAGAGCAGTGCAGTTTTTGCAGTAGGCAACGATACAATTGACGGCTTCATGAACGTTGATTTTCACACACTTTCTTATAGAATTACAGCTACGGATAAAAAATGTAATGGAAGAGTTGTCCATCTCATATGCAGATATTACAACGAAAATGCCGAAGAAAAATTAGAGCAGAAGTTTTCTTCGGATCCTTTGCATTTCTTCCTGAAAAATGAAGATAAGGAAACGCATGAGATAAGTATCGACATCCTGGACTTCTATAATGAATCAATATTCTGCAAGACTTATTCATTGAATCCGGGCAATGAAATTTCTTTTTCTGAGATTAGAGCGGAACCCGAAATTTACAGGTATGAAATTACTTTGGATAGAAACCTTACCTTCGAACAGGAAGTAAGGGCTAACTATGCTACCGGGCCTGGTTTTTCTGAAAAACTGCATATCGACCTCATAGACCATTCGGAATATCCTATCGCAATCGGGATTGAATCTGCCTAGGAGGTTTAATACATATGCAGGAAAAAGCAAAAACTGTAATTCTAATCATTATTGGCATGGCAGTATTATACTATGCTGCTCTGCCTCTTTATTATGAATCTTTTAATTATTATCCTCCTATGAAAGAGGATATGCCTTATAGAGGGACTGTACAGATATGGAACACCTTTATAAATCAAAGAGTAACCCTTGATACTGAAGTGCCTTCAATACCTGTAAATCAACTCCCGGTATATCAGGGGAAATCTTCCTTAAGCACCCTGAATGTCAGTTTTATTAATTCCAGCGAGTCTTATATTAATCAATATACTGGGGAAATCTATTTCCTTGTTGCAAATAACGAAATTATAGAAAAAGGGTTTAACTTAACCGATAGTGCTACAGATCCGGAACCCATACGAATAGTAGGTTTCCAGACAGCGGGTTTCAACGACTCAGACAAGTATATAGTCCAGCAGGTAAGGAACCGAAATTTCATCACTCAGAAAGGTAATCTGCCAATGTTTTCACTGGGAAGGGTCAGGATCATTGAAGTCAAGTTTGTTTATTACAATGGTTTTGATACTTACCCCTGCAGATATGCAGGTCAAACTACATACTATCCTGCCTGGAAAGTAACGGCTGAAACCTCAAATTATGGCGATCAAATTCTGATGATTAAAGCATTTTAACAACCTGGTAGTAAATGTTTCCCGGTATCTCATTCCTTATGTCCATCTATCCTGTCTTTCCAGATCAGGTACCTTATCCCTTTTTTCTTTTCACAATGATTGATGCCATCCCAACAATGGCTATTGTCATAAAGCAACCGATGAATGGCATGTCTGTTAACCGCATCCCCGACTCTTTCCCAATTTCCTGTGCACTGATCTCAGGTGTGTCGAGTTCGCTGGAGCCGATAAGAGTATCATCGGAACTGACCAGAACCTCCCCCAGCTGATTTGAATCCATACTATTATCTTCAAGCTCGTTATTGCGGCTGGTTTCCGCAAGAAAAATTCCGTATTTTCCGTTTGAGTGTATCGAATTATTCTTCAGCGTATTGTTGTCGCTTGAAATGCCAACGTAGATGCCGTAAATCGTGTTATTTGAAGCGGTGTTGTTGCTTAGAATATTGTCTCCTGACCCTCCCCATTCAAAAATGGCATCATCATCAATTTCAGTTCCTTCGTTCCAGAGATGGATGCCGTTTGCATTATTCTGGTTCACAAAGTTGTTATGGAGAATATTATAGTCGCAGTCCATCAGGCAGATCCCCTGGTTTATGTTATTCGAAGCATTATTGCCACTTAATGTGTTATTATTTGAGTAAAGTAAGAAGATACCATCCATGCCATTAAAGCTTATAGTGTTGTTTTTCAGGGTGTTGTTCTTCGAAAATTCAATCCAGATACCGTTTCTTTTGTTCGAATTTACTGTGTTATTGCTTATCGCATTATCAGCAGAGGATGTAATGCCCATTCCGTATTTCCCATTATTCAATATGGCATTGTTCCTTATAGTGTTGTTATCTCCCTGGATGTCAATGCCTATTGTGTTTTCCGAGACTGCATTTCCGTCTACCGTGTTATTGGAGGAAAAATGAATTATGATGATACCTGCGACATTTCCTGACATATGATTGTTCATTATCGTGTTATTGTCCGAAGACATGAGTATAATCCCGGCGTCATTGTTCTTCGGAAGCTTGTTGTTGATAAGGGTGTTGTTACTGGTATCAATTAAAAAAATGCCTTCCCTATTGTTTGAAATGTAATTGTTATCAATTATACAGTTCTTTATCCCGTCAAGATAAATCCCATATTTATAGTTCCCCGGATTTCCCGAGGCATCTTTTATTTTTAATCCTCTAATTGTCACATTATCCGAAGCAATTTTGAAGACATGCTCATTTTGAGTAGAAGCAAGGACGATGGTATCTTCCGGATTTCCGGATTTTGATATGATTCTTAATTCCCTGTCAACGACAATATTCTCTTTGTAAGTGCCGGGATAAACGAGAATTGTATCTCCTGGATTTGCATCATTTACTGCTTTCTGTATTGACTTGTAATCCTCTTCCCCACCGTTGTTCACTGTAAGGGTATCTGCTGATGCGGGGCTTGCAAGTACTAGAAATGCAAGTCCGATGAAGACGCAAATTTTGATTTTCACATTCCGGTTTGGAGACAACATAATCCTTCCAACCAAGCTTTAATTTTTCAGTTAAAATTAGTTTCTTATTTCATTTGTTTATTGTGGTTTTTTGCTCTTCGCAGTTTTTTTCTCTTTTTAGTGATTTTCATGCAAAACGTGAGCATCAGTAATATTTATATATCATGAATGATAACTAATGGTTAGTAACTATTATGCACGTATAATAATTGGTGTTCTGGCCAGGGGTTCCAGGAAGATTTTTCTGTGTAACTGCTTCCATACGGATCGTGAATTCTCTTTACCGGAGATTGGGTAGCAGGAAGACAACAACTCAAACGAACTGCAGAAAAAGCCTGGGTCACTATTAAATCTGTGCCAAATATAAAACATATATTATAATAATTATGACTAAAATATATAAAAAATAAAATTCAAAACTTATAGCTAATTATACATCATAACATTTCGATAATTACCAGAGGGAAAAAATGGACCCAGCAAAACTACTTGACATCCTGGGGAATGAAAACCGCAGGAAGATTATTCAGCTTCTTGCAAATCGCCCATGCTATGTCAGTGAAATCTCAGGCAGGCTGGGGGTAGGGCCAAAGGCGATTATCAGTCATCTGAGCCTGTTAGAACAGTCAGGGCTGATCGAATGTAGTGTGGATGATCAGAGGCGCAAGTACTTCAATATTGCAAATAATATGAGACTTGAGGTGTCCGTATCACCTTATGCATATACAGTGTCTCTTCAGGACATTAATTTTGACAGAGAGAAAAAAGGGGAAGGATCTGCTGTCGAGAAGAAAGAAAATATTGCCAGGAATGAATCGTCCTGCTTCTTCCTGAAACTGAGTAACAGGCTCCAGGAACTCAAAGCAAGGCAGGAACAGCTTGTGCAAATGCAAAAGCAGCTGCAGGTTGAATATATGGAATTGATGGACAAATGCCTGGACTCAATTGAAGGGGCTGCCAGAAATCCTGTAGAATGTGAGCTTCTGTTCGAGCTTCTTAAAAATGAGGCTACATCGGCTGTCCTCTGCTATAATCTGCGTCTTCATCCGAGCGTTATAATGTCTAATCTTATGGACCTTGCAGAAAGGGGTTTTGTTGAATATACGATTAAAAATAATCAGCAGTACTGGAAAATATGTGAGACCGGGGTTGAAAATAAATGACTGAAGAAATGAATCTGAGAGTAGCTGAGGCTTATCATAAAGATGTGGGCAGGGGAATTGCAAGAATTGATACCCGCCTGATGCAGGAAATGGAGCTTGTAAGTGGGGATATAATTGAAATTTCGGGCAAATCCAAGACTTATGCAATTGTCTGGCCGAATGTCGAGCGCGGGCAGGAGAACAGGATCAGAATCGACGGAAACCTGCGCAGCAATGCGAAGGTTGGAATTGATGATAGGGTTACGATCCAGAAAGTCCAGGCAAAACACGCTCAGAGGGTTACACTTGCTCCATCCCAGCCTGTAAGGCTTGTGGGCGGGGCGCATTATATCCTGAGAATAATCGAGGGCAGACCTCTGAACAAAGGCCAGCAGATAAGGGTTGAAACTGTAAATAACCCTCTGACTTTTGTCGTAGCATCTACAAGGCCTGCAGGCCCGGTTGTTGTTACCAAAGATACTGAAATTATCATTAAAGAAAAATCCATTGAAGAAATTAAGACGCCTGAAGGTGTATCGTACGAAGATATAGGTGGGCTCAGGCGTGAAATCCAGCTTGTCAGGGAAATGATCGAGCTGCCAATGAGGCACCCTGAACTCTTCCAGAAGTTGGGGGTCGAGCCTCCCAAAGGTGTCCTTCTCCGCGGGCCACCCGGAACGGGCAAGACAATGATTGCAAAGGCAGTTGCAAGCGAAACCGATGCCAATTTTATCACCATCAGCGGTCCTGAAATCGTTTCCAAATACTATGGAGAAAGTGAACAGAAACTCCGAGAGATCTTCGAAGAGGCTGAAAGGGACGCACCTTCCATTATCTTTATAGACGAAATCGATTCCATTGCTCCCAAACGCAGTGAAGTCACTGGAGAAATGGAAAGAAGGGTCGTTGCCCAGCTACTTTCCCTGATGGATGGGCTCAAGTCCAGAGGTGAAGTAGTGGTAATCGCTGCCACAAACCGTCCTAACTCCATTGACGAGGCTCTCCGCCGCGGCGGAAGGTTTGACCGGGAGATCGAAATCGGAATTCCTGACCGGAACGGCAGAAAGCAGATTCTCCTGATCCACACACGAGGCATGCCTCTTGAAGATGAAGTGAGCCTTGGCGAAATTGCAGATGTAACCCATGGTTTTGTAGGAGCTGACCTGTCCTCTCTCTGTAAGGAAGCTGCAATGCATGCTCTCAGGAGAATCACTCCTGAAATCGATATCGAAGAGGAGATCCCGCAGGAAATCATTGACAACCTCATGGTCACCAGGGAAGACTTCAGAGAAGCCCTGAAGAACATCGAACCTTCGGCAATGAGGGAAGTCTACATTGAAGTTTCGCATGTGGGCTGGGATGATATAGGTGGACTTGAAAAAGCAAAACAGGAACTTATCGAGTCTGTGGAATGGCCCCTCAAGTATCCTGAAATGTTCAAGATTGTCAGTATAAAACCTCCAAGAGGCATACTGCTGTTCGGACCTCCGGGTACGGGCAAGACCCTGCTTGCAAAAGCCGTTGCAAGCGAAAGTGAGGCTAACTTCATCAGCATTAAGGGCCCCGAACTACTCAGCAAGTATGTAGGAGAATCCGAGCGTGCAATCAGGGAAACATTCAGGAAAGCAAAGCAGGCTGCTCCGACTGTAATCTTCTTTGACGAGATTGACTCGATTGCTCCTCAAAGAAGCTCCGTTTCCGACACTCACGTTTCCGAAAGGGTGGTCAGCCAGATCCTTACGGAACTTGATGGGATAGAGGAACTCAAGGATGTAATCATAGTCGCTGCTACAAATCGGCCGGACATGGTAGATCCTGCTCTCCTCAGACCTGGCCGCTTTGACAGGCTTATTTACATCAAGCCTCCTGGAAAAGAAGGCAGGGAGAAGATCTTTGAGATCCACACAAAAGAAAAACCCCTTGCAGAAGATGTAAAGCTCTCAGAACTTGCTGATATGACCGAGGGATATGTGGGTGCAGATATTGAAGGCATCTGCAGGGAAGCTGCAATGCTTGCCCTCAGGGAAATAGTTACTCCGGGTATCGACCGAAAGGGCATTCAGGAGAGAGCAGGAGATGTTCGGCTTTCCAAAAAACACTTCGAAAAAGCAATTCGCCGTGTAAAGCCTACAACCTCCAGAGAAACACTGAATGCGTACGAAAAGAGTGCCGAACTCTTTGCCAGGTATGCAACTGAGTTTGAGGAAGAAGCTTCCGAAGTAAAAAAAGAAGATTCTGAATCAAAAGAACAGGAAAAGAAAATAGAGGGAAAAGAAATCCCAAGTTTTTTGCAGGCTGAGTGAGACTTTGCCTGAAATGCTGAAGTGCCGGTAAATGCCGGCTTTTTTAATTTTTATTAAAAAGAGTAATCATTTCAATTAATAGCCTCTTGATTTCAATTAATGGCCTTATTGATTTGAGTAATACTCACTTAAGAAACTCAAGACGCATAACTTAATAATGATGTGATGAGATGGACAGAGACAGGAGAAAAAGAAGTTTTTTCGATGAAATATTCGGAATTGATCCCCTGAAGGATATGGAAGAAATATTTGAGCGCCTTAGCACAGCTATGGGAATGAGCATGGATAACTTCGGGCAGCATCCCTTTGTTTACGGTTTTTCCGTAACCCAGCGTCCAGGGGAAGAGCCTGAAATCCGGGAATTCGGAAATATTCCGATGTTTGAGCAGACGGAGACCGGAGAAAAACGGTACCTTGACATAAGAAAACCCCTTATTGATGTACTGGAAACCGAGGAAACAGTCCATGTGATTGCCGAGATGCCGGGCATCGAGAAAGAAAATATTCAACTGAACGCAACTGATTTAATACTTGACATCGAAACATTAGATGGGAATCCAAAATATTCCGAGCGTGTGGAACTGCCCATAAAGGTGGACCCCCAGAGCGCTAAAGCCACATATAAGAATGGTGTGCTGGAAGTTACCTTTAACCGGCTGGAATCCAGTTCCCGAACTTCGATCAATATAGAGTGATTCGGGAGCGAGAGGAAAATAAGAGGTAATAATGGTGGGCACAAAAAAAAGAAAGGATTTCTTTGAAGATTTTGGGTCTGAACTTTTTGACAACCTGGAAGAGATGATCGAAGCCCTCCTGGAAGAAATGGGAGAGTCCGTCCCCTTTGTTTACGGATTTTCGATCATTCACCGCCCGGGGGAAGATCCTGAACTCCGGGAATTCGGAAACGTTCCGGAATACTCTCAAAACGAAGAGAACTTCTTTACCCCAGAAACAAAAGAACCTTTAATTGACATATTTGAAAATGAGGACATGGTGCATGTACTTGCAGAATTCCCGGAGACTGAAAAGGAAAATCTCCTGCTGCACGCTACATCTCAACACCTTGAAATTAAAGTCCTTGGGCTTTCTGAATATTCCGAAGACGTAGAACTCCCCGTCCTTGTGGATCCGAAGAGTGCAAAAGCAAGTTACAAAAATGGGGTGCTTGAGATCACCTTCAGGCGTTGCCCCGAAGAAAGTCCTGTAGCAATAGAGATCAATTAATTATAGAAAAGACAGAGAACACCTTTCAGGGTGAAGGACAGGAAACAAAGCCTGAACCCTGATAAATATGCTCATTATAACCAGTAATACAGAAGATTATTATTTTTCTCCTCTTTACTATGAAAGAGAAATAATTATGAACCTCTTTTAGCCATTTTTAATTATAAAAGAGAAAATAATTCTGGATTTTTTTATCGGCAGTTTCTACTAATGGCATTTTACGGATCTTTGTATCTTAATTCACTATACCTTTTTATCTCTGACCTAGAATGTAGTTTGTTGGTTCGCATAGATCTTTGCGTTTAATTACCAAAACGGTTTCAAAGATCTGTCTGTTGATAGATATGCTGTACTCTATCGACCTTTTACTGGTCGGTGGGAACAGGTCTGGCGGAGGTTTCATTGGCGGCGTACTCTGTGCTTGCGGAATTGGGCTCATCTATGTAGCGGTTCATTGCGCCTTTTTATCTGGCACATGTACTTTTTAAAATACACGTTGTTTTATAATAGTCATGGGGTTTTTAAAGTCCGCCAGGTAAATTTTATAATTATCATTCACTATCAGGAATCCTATTCTTGAAAACAGTTTCAGAACACTTCACTGACAGTTTCAGAACACTTCACTGACAGTTTCAGACAGAAAGTTTCGAAGAATTATGTTAGATATACTCTTTTCCTTTTTGTGAACTTTTTTTGTCAACCGTTTCTTTTTTTTGACAAAAAACTTTTTTTCGAGTTTCTTTCTATTTTGATTTTTTTTACTTTCAATGCGCACAATTCTTTTTTTTATCTATTTAATTCATTTTATATGCAAGTTTCATTTTTTTGGCATACAATCATATATATTTAAATATAGAATTAATTCAAATGAGCCTGCTACTGAATCATTCTCTATTGCTTTCTCAAACTAAATCTTCTGATTCACAGTTTTAATGATTTAAATAAATTATACTGATCGAGGGGGTAACTTATTAATTAATTTAGTTAACTTTTTTGATCAAATTGCTACTTAAAAAGGAAAAAAAATTTCTCTGACCTTTATTTTTCATATTTTTTTCTCGAAATTGCTGTTTTTCTTGATAGTGTTTTTTGGAAATATTCAAATATTTGAGAATCCACATGGAAATTAGTGAACCTTATGCTATCGATTTAGTCCTTCATATTTATTTAGTTCTAATTTGGAGTACTTCGCATACATTCCATTAAACCTCTATCATGATAGAATCGGTAGCAATAAGAACTGAGTATATCTAAAATTTCAATCAGGAAAGCGGGATGTACTTTAAATTATCTAATAAATCTGAAGTTCTGAAAGGGAGGTATCTACTGTAATAATGGAATAATTTGGGAAGATTTCGTGTGCAATTTTGGACGCAAAATAGTTTGCTTGATACTGAAGATGTGTCCAGTAAAAACCGAAACATTTTTACTATATGACAAAAGAGTATACGCGAGGAAATATAAGATTACATTATATCTTTATTTTCTATGTGGATTGAATTCTGGATTGAAACTTTTGAACCTGACTAGTATTCACTATTAATAACCAAAAACTACAGAGGTTGGGTTGATGATTAATGGATCCATTTAATGCAATAGTAATAGCTGTCTTTTTACCATTTATACTCGCATGGACATTACCTGTATTATATCGCGTATTCAAACAGAGGATTGGCTGGATTTCGGCACTTATTGCATTTACGTGTTTTGTGCTGAATGCTCAGGTAATCCCGTACGCTATGGCAGGCACTCCTGTAAAGGGTTCGTGGGACTGGATGCCGACAGCTGGTTTATCCTTAGACTTTTACGGAGACGGCATGGCTGTTCTCCTGGCATTAATCGTTTCAGGCGTTGGTGTTATCATCATGTCCTATTCAAACGGTTATATGTCCACAAAGGAAGACCTGCCAAGGTATTACCAGTGGCTCTTACTCTTTATGGGTGCAATGCTGGGCATTGCCTATACAGATAATACGATCCAGATGTTTGTTTTCTGGGAATTAACCAGTATAACGTCTTTTATGCTTATCGGATACTGGAGAGAAAGACCGGAATCCGTATACGGCGCAACCAAGGCTTTTCTGATAACTGCCGGTGGCGGACTTCTAATGTTCGCAGGTTTCCTGATGCTCAGGGTTGTTACAGGCACCTATGGAATCTCTGAAGTCGCTCAGAACTCCGAAATCCTTTCAACATTCCATGGAAGTCCGTTTTATGTTGCAATCCTTGTTCTGATCTTCCTGGGAGCCGCTTCCAAATCTGCTCAGGGACCGTTCTATATATGGCTGCCCAATGCAATGGAAGCTCCGACCCCTGTCAGTGCTTTCCTGCACTCGGCTACAATGGTCAAGGCTGGTGTCTATCTGGTTGCAAGGATGCACCCCATCCTTTCGGGTACTCCCGAATGGTTGATTCTGGTTTCAGGAACAGGTATGATAACCATGGTGATGGCAGGTTTCCTGGCTTTCAGGCAGACCGACATCAAAGCTATTCTGGCTTACTCGACAATTAGCCAGCTGGCCTATCTGATGACCATGTATGGTTACAGTACTGCAGAACACCCGGGATTGGGCTTTGCTGCAGCAACCTTCCACCTGTTGAACCACTCAACCTTCAAAGCTACCCTCTTCCTCGTAGCAGGTATTGTGGCTCACGAGGCGACAACCCGAGATATCAGAAAACTCGGCGGTTTGCGTAAAGAAATGCCAAAAACGTTTATAGTTGCGGTGATCGCAGCGGCCTCAATGGCAGGTGTCCCCCCACTTAATGGGTTCCTGAGCAAGGAAATGTTCTATGAGACATCCGTTGAGATCGGGGCGCTGGTTTCGGAAACTTATGGAGGTCCATGGGCTATTGTCTTCCCGGCTGTCGCAGTGCTCGGTGGTGTATTTACTCTTATGTACTCTATCAAACTGATAGACGGGATATTCCTTGGGCATAGGACCCACGACCATGATGTCCCTCACCACATTCACGATGCTCCCTGGGTCATGCTAGCTCCTGCAGTTTTCCTTGCAGGTCTGATCATCTTCTTCGGGCTCTATCCCAAATTCCCGGTTGAAACCCTGATTCAGCCTGCCTACAGCGGCCTTGTCCCGCATGCAGAACACCTTCATATAAAGCTCTGGCATGGAATTACCACACCGCTTCTGATGACGATAGCAACCTTTGCCATCGGTATTGTGCTTTACAAG
Source organism: Methanosarcina subterranea (assembly GCF_055385895.1). NCBI lineage: Archaea > Methanobacteriati > Methanobacteriota > Methanomicrobia > Methanosarcinales > Methanosarcinaceae > Methanosarcina > Methanosarcina subterranea. Next base: position 38,158 of record NZ_AP042426.1, read on the forward strand.
TTCTATGACTCAATAGCTGCCTGGCAGAACAGCTTCAATGCAAAGCTTCCCTGGGTTAGCGTGAACTACTGGTATGATGCAACCGTAAACAATGCAAAAGGCATAGCCGCCAAGTTTGGAGCAATTACCCAGCCGGGACCTATCGGAGTTTATATCAAAGCTGTCATGCTTTTCATGATCTTCCTTATTACCTGGCCTATCTATAAACTGGGTATAGGCTTTAGCGACATTCTGCCTGCTGGCATGAACTTCAGTTCGCAGCCCTATGAAATAGTGCTGTATGCCCTTATGATTGCGGCAGCGCTTGGTGCTACGGTTATCCCGAGATATCTGCCTGCAGTCCTGTCTCTTTCAGCATTAGGCTTCCTGGTATCCTTGCTCTATGTGTACCTCAAAGCCCCCGACCTTGCAATGACTCAGGTCTGTGTGGAAACCCTTTCTACCATTATCTTCGTCCTGGTAATCATGAAGATTCCTCAAAAATTCAAGGAACCGATGCCGGCAGGTAAGGTTATGGTAAACTTTATAATTTCAGCAGTAGTTGCGTTTTCAGTCTTTGCCGTTATGGTAAACGCAAACATAGGTCTCCTGGGGCCGTTTGAGTCCTTCTCTTCCTACTTCATGGAAAACAGCTTGCAGCTGACAGGTGGACTTAACGTAGTAAATGTGATAGTCGTGGACTTCAGAGGATACGATACTATCGGAGAAATTTCGGTTCTTTCCCTGGCAGCCCTTGGTGTATATAACCTGATCCTGAGCAGGGCTGGAAAGGCTGAGGGAGGTGAGGAAGAGTGACCACGTTAATTACCAAAACAATTGCAAAGATCTGTTTGATGATAAGCATGCTTTACTCAATCGATCTTTTGCTGATTGGTGGGAACCGCCCGGGTGGAGGTTTCATTGGCGGTGTGCTCTGTGCTTCCGGAATTGGACTTATCTACGTGGCATACGGGTTCGATGAAGTCAAGAAAATCTGGAACCCGGACTGGCATACCTGGTTTGGATACGGACTGCTTTTTGCAAGCATTACGGCCATATCCCCTATGCTTGCAGGCCACAACTACTTCAGAAGTGCTTTTGAGCTAAAGCCCTTAATCCTGGGAGGCTTCCATGTGGGTGAGCTTGAACTTGTCTCATCCATGTTCTTTGACCTTGGAGTATATTTCGTGGTCGTCGGAGGGCTTCTGTTCATCGTAACAAAAGTAAGCACAGATAAAGGTCTGGAGGGTAGAAAATGAACAATGCCTTACTAGCGCTTACTATCTCTCTGCTTTTCGGGATCGGGACTTTTCTGATTCTGCGCAGGGATATGATGAAAGTTATTATCGGTTTCGGGATCGTTTCCCATGCCATAAACCTGTATATTGTTGCGAGTGGGGTCTTCAGCGAAGGTACCCTCGTGCCTATCCTGGAGCACCACCAGGCTGTGCATGGTCTCGACCAGGGCCTGGTCGTCGCCGATAACATAACAGCTGGCATTATTGGGCCGATAACAACCAATCCGTATACAAATTTCGTGGATCCACTTGTACAGGCTCTCGTGCTCACGGCAATTGTTATCGGACTTGCAACAACTGCTTTCATATTGACCCTTGCATATCGCATTAATGAAGAATATGGTACTATTGATGTAAGGGAACTCAGGAGGTTGTGGGGATGAGCTTTTTAATGCAGCATCTGCCCATGTTCCTGATCGCCATACCTTTGCTGATGGCCCCTATTACCATCATAGGCAAGAATTACCCTGGATTCCAGAAGGCTATTGATATGATAGCGAGTGTCAGTCTGCTGGCTTTAAGCGGGCTGCTTATATATACAGTCTGGAACGATGGAATCATAGTATATGAGATAGGTGAGTTCGGAAAGTATGGAATCGTGCTTGTAGCTGATCTCTTGAGTTCAAGTATGGTTGTCCTGACCTGCCTTATAGGCTGTATGGGTCTGATTTATTCCTATAATTACATAGAGAGTAAATCCCTGAGCCTGACATATCACTCCCTGTACAACCTTATGCTTGCAGGTATCATCGGAATCTTCCTGACAGGCGACATTTTCAACCTGTTTGTCTTCTTCGAGATCATGTTGCTCTCTTCAGGAGCTTTGATCGTTGCAAACGAAACCTCAAAGGTTACGAAGATCTCGGATAAGATGGAAGCTACCATGAAGTATATTGTCCTGAACATGCTCGGTTCAAACGTGATGCTGATTGCAGTCGCTTCCCTGTACGCATCCATTGGCTCTCTGAACATGGCTGACATTGCGCTTAAGATCAGGATCCTTGCCGAAGCAGGAACAATGCCCTGGCATCTGTACGCTATTGGCCTGCTCTTCATCATCGTGTTCGCTGGAAAAGCAGCAGTCTTTCCCCTGCACTACTGGCTTCCGGATGTTCACCCCACAGCGCCGTCCCCGATCAGTGCGATGCTCAGTGGTGTGATTATCAAGATCGGAGCCTATGGTATACTCAGGATCCTCTTTGTTATCTTTGCACCTCTCAAAGGAGTGTACGGACCGATCATTCTGTTGCTCGCTCTTATCACTATAGGACTTGGAGCCACAGCTGCGATAGGACAGAATGATGTTAAACGTTTGCTAGCTTACTCCAGTGTATCCCAGATAGGATATGTTTTCCTGGGTTTTGGTATGGGAGCGATTGCACTCGATGCAGGTGAAATTGCAGGCGGGACTTTAATTGTTGCGGCATCTTTTGTCTACATGGTAAACCATGCCATTGCCAAGAGCATGTTGTTCTTTACCTCAGGTGGAATTATTCACCATGCGGAAACCAGGGACATGCGTAAGATGGGAGGCATGATTAACAGCAATCCTCTGATGGCTTTCTCTTTCCTTGTGGGAGCCATGTCCATTGGTGGGGTACCCCCAATGGGCGGATTCATTGGTAAGTTCTCCCTCTTCGATGCAGGCCTCAGAGCGGAATTCTATATCCCTATAGCTATTGCATTAATATTTGCAGTCTTTACTCTGTTCTATATGTTCAGAGGCTGGATGCTTATGTTCTGGGGAGAAAGAGATCCGCAGTACGGGGAGTATTCCCATCACAAACTGTCCATGTTGATCGTAGGCCCGATCATGCTGCTGGCAGCTCTTGTGTTCATTCTCGGATTATTTGCCGACCCGGTCCTTGAGGTTGCACAGACCATAGCGATGCAGATCACTGATCCGCAGCCGTATATTGATGCAGTATTAGTGAGGGTGATTAGATGAAACGTCGTTTGATTACTTACATGGCACTCCCGGTAGTATGGTGTATGGTCAGTGGAGAAGTAACCATCGGCAACCTGTTTCTCGGCCTCGTCTTCGGAATGGTTGTTGTCCAGCCTTTCAGTAAACTGTACAGGATGGACGAGGTGGTAGTGCCTACGGGAAATTGGGTGGCAAAGATCCCCAAGAAAATCAAGTATTTCTATGTGCTGATCAAGGAGATTATAAAAGCTAACATTGTTGTCGCAAAGATCGTTCTCAGCCCAAAAATCGACATCAAACCCGGAATTATCGCAGTTCCTATAAGGGCCAAGACCAATATCGGGATCACCGGGATTGCAAACACGATCACGTTGACTCCCGGAACCCTGACCGTGGACATCTCGGATGATAAAACCATTCTGTATGTCCACTCAATCGATGCAACCAATCCGCAGGGGGTCCGTGATTCTATCAGGGATGATCTTGAACACTATATACTGGAGGCATTCGAATGATGATCACACTTGAACAAGCAGACTTTCTTGCCCTGATAGTATTGGTAGCTGCAACAGCACCCTGTTTATACAGAGTGCTGTACGGTCCGACCCTTGCTGATAGGATTGCGGCTGAGGATGCCATGGGTAATGCCCTTGTAGTGATCTTTGCGCTCTACGCTTTTCAGTCGAGCTCGATCTTTCTCATGGATGTAGCCATGCTTCTGGCAATAATCTCCTTCGTAGGGACGGTTGTAGTTGCAAAGTACCTTGATAAAGGGGAGGTGCTCTGATGGCTGGCGAAGTTGAACTCGTTTTAGACGTCCTGAGTATTATCACTCTCCTTATAGGGATTTTTTTCCTATCTCTGGGTATGATTGGCCTCCTTCGCCTGCCTGATGTCTATAACAGACTGCACGCAACTACCAAGGTCGGTACCCTGGGAGCGTTTGGGGTCCTCCTGAGCATTATCCTTCAGGAAGGTGCCTCCCCCATGGGCATCAAGGCCTTCACTGTCGCAATTTTCATCCTCCTTACCAACCCGATTTCCGGGCACATGATTGGCAGGGCGGCATACAGGATGGGAGTGAAATGCTGCGAAGGCACTTGCATGGACGAATACGCAGGAAAGAGAAAAAAGTAAAGATTAAGTGAGTGTGTTTCCCAAACACATTCATCTTTTGTTTTTACCGGATCTCCGATCTTTTTAGCGTCGGGTTTTAGTTCCGGATTTCTGGTTCAATCTCATTTTTTCTGTTTTCTGTCTCATCTGATTTTTCATATTTTCTGGCTATCAACTCAATCTTTTGGTTTTTTTTCTTCAGGGAACCTTCGGATTCTTTTCTTTATTCAAATTTCCTTATTCATTTTTCTTATTCAATTTTCCTTACTCAACTTTTCAAATTAGATTTCTTGATTTGATATGGCTCTATTTTTAAACACTGGAGAAGTATATACTAAATATAGCTTATTTGCTTATTATTTATCTATTGTTTAATACATAGACTAAATCGAATAACTATATATTATACTCTGCGAATTCTAATCCTGAAAAGTCAGAAATATGAACAAACAGGCATAGAGGAATAGATATTATAAGAATGGTACATCTTTCAGACATCCATTTCTCAGAGGCATACTACATTCCTGAGATTGCAGATTCAATGCTTGAAAAAATAAATCAGGATAACCCTGATATTGTTGTAATTACGGGAGACCTTACGGAAAACGGGCTCGCAGCCGAGTATAACGGAGCAAAAAACTTCATTGATAGGATCGAATGCAGAAACAAAGTAATAGTTCCCGGAAACCATGATTCCAGAAATGCAGGTTATCTTTTCTTCGAGGACATTTTCAAGGCCAGGTCTTCTTCCGGGCGTTTTGGTGAAATTACGGTTGTAGGGCTTGATTCTTCCCAGCCGGAACTTGAAGAAGGGCACATCGGAAGGGAAAACTACGGATGGATAAAGGAGGCTTTTTCATCAGACGGTTTTAAGGTTTTTGCCCTTCACCACCACCTGATTCCAATTCCCAGGACAGGCAGGGGAAATAATGTGCTTGTGGACGCAGGGGATGTTCTTGAACTTCTGGACCGTTCAGGTGTGAACCTTGTGCTCTGCGGGCACTGGCATATTCCCTGGGTCTGGAGATTAAACGACATGCTTGTTGTCAGTGCAGGAACAGTCTGCTCGTCCAAAATCCGGGGAAAAGCCTTTCAATGTTACAACTACATAGAGCTTGAAGTGCCTGAGCCCGGGTGTACGCGCTGGCATCTGCAGGTTCACAGAGTTTTCTCCTCCAGAGAAAAAGAGCGGGTTGTGGATAGTATAATATAATAGTATAATAGACAGGCGGGTTAAGAATACAAAAAGTCCTGAGAACTTCAGATTTCTTTTACCTGCATTCTCCGTATTACCTGTTTTTCTTTTTCACTGCCCCCTTCCCTGTTGCCTGCATTGTTCTTTTCTTTCAATATTTTGCCCCCTCTATTATTTCATACCCCTTAATATTTTACCCTCCTGCAGAATCTTATGCTCTTACAAAATCCTGATCGGCTATGTTATATTTTTTTGAAAATAAATTATAAACCATGAAACTTGGTTTAGGAATTGATACTGGTGGAACATACACAGATGCTGTTTTAATGGATCTTTCAGAAGGCCGGATTCTTGATTTTAACAAGGCACTAACAACGCATTCCAATCTGGTTGAAGGGATAGAAAATGTAATTGCAGGCTTAAAGCAGGAGTATCTGGTCAATATAAAACTTGTTTCGGTATCCACAACTCTTTCTACAAACTCCACACTGGAAGGTAAAGGTCATCCTGCAGGGCTGATTCTGACAGGCTATACGGTAAACGGAGGTATTCCGGCACGTGAAACAATTTCCATAGGTGGCGGCCATGATTCAAAAGGAAACGAAGTTAGCTGCCTTGACCTTAAAGCTGCGGAACAATTCGTTAACGACACCAGAGGCAGGCTCTTTTCATATGCTGTATCTTCTTATTTTTCCGCGAGGAACCCGGAACACGAGCTTTCAGTAAAAAAAACAATAGAACAGCTGACCGATAAACCCGTGGTTTGCGGGCACGAACTTTCCCTGAGCCTTGGAGCTTATGAAAGGGCAGTAACTGCAGTTCTGAACGCTCGCCTGATCCCGATAACTTCTCAGTTCATCCGGGCTGTTTTATCGGTGATGGAAGCGAGAGATATCAAAGCTCCTATGATGGTAATGAAATGCGATGGCTCTCTTGCACACATAGAAGAAGCGCTTGAAAAACCTGTGGAGTCCATTTTTTCAGGCCCTGCCGCAAGCCTTGTAGGAGCTGCCCATATAAGCGGCTTGAAAACCTGCGTGGCTGTGGATGTTGGAGGCACAAGCACTGATATTGCTCTGATAGAAGACGGAGTTCCCGAAATAAGTGAAAACGGAGCTGTAGTGGGAAACTGGAAAACCATGGTCAGGGCGGTCAGGATCAGAACCTCGGCTATGGGAGGAGATAGCCACATCTGGGTACAGAGACAACTTTATATTGGCCCTAACAGGGTTATCCCCCTCTGCTTTGCAGCTTCAGATTATCCTTCCATCGAAGATAAGTTGAGGAAAGCCGAAAAAGTTTCGGACAGGATAATGAATGATATCTTCCAGCCAGCTAGTTTCTTTGTCAGGAGCGGGAGTCCTGAATCTGATGATGATATACAGGCACTTAATTACTCTATTGAATTTGAACTGGAAAACCATGAACGTCAGATTTTCGATGCTATAGGATATGAGCCAGTTTCAGTATCCGATATTGCAGAAATAGTTAAAAAACATCCACTGCAGTTCGTAAAGGCTCTGCGCTCCCTGGTCCAGAAGCGCTGCATTTGCCACATAGGTTTTACACCTACGGACGCCCTGCATGTGCTTGGAGAGTATGAGGCATGGAACAGCACTGCCTCATTGTTGGGAGCAGAACTTCTTGGCAGCTATCTCGGGCTGGACCCTGAAAGCTTTTCCAGGGAAATAAAAAAGACTTTTGCAAGGAATATTGCTCTTGACCTGCTGACGTTCTTTGCAAAAGATTTCAAACGGGAAGACCTTGAAAAACTACTGACAAGCTCTCGTTTCACAAAGTTCAAAATCAATATTCCCGTCGTAATGATAGGGGCTCCTGTCAAAGCTTACGTGCCCGAACTCAGAGAATTTATCGATGCGGATATCCGTATTCCGGAATTTCATGAGGTGGGCAATGCCGCAGGGTCCCTGGCTGGCAACATCGTCAAAAGAAGCGAAATTCTAATCCGTCCGGCAGGTCACGGGACCGAGCAGTATCATGTGTTCTCTGAAATGGAACGGAAGGTTGCAGATAATTATCATGAGGCTGTGGACTATGGGTTGGGACTTATGGAAAAACTGATTTTCGACCATATGGACGGGTACGGGCTTCAGAAAGAGCAGGTCCGTTTTGACCTTGAAAGAAAGGACTTTAATCCGGGTTTCGGAGCCCAGAAAGAAACCCGTCTGGTGGGCCTTGGTATCGGAAACCCTTTGAAACTGGAGCAATAAAAAGGGTTACATAAAGATTTTTACTTTCGAGGACTTTCTTAGCCATTTTTCCACATAGAGCAGCCAAATTTCTGGCTTCTTTTTTTATTTTTTCATTTCAGTCAAGACTTCAATTAGGGTCCTGTTAATACGAGTAAACAAATCTTATTAATGTTCAGTTACTTCCTTCAACGAAGACGATTATTGTATTTACTGGATTTTTACTGAATTCGATTCTAAAATGATTATTAATCAGGAGAAGACAACATGCGCAGGGACTACATAGATATTGGCTACAGCCCTAAAGATACGGATCTGATCTGTGAATTCCACATAGAACCGTCAGCAGGAGTGAATTTTGAGGAAGCTGCTACCCATATGGCAGGGGAAAGTTCCATAGACTCTTGGACTGAGATTGCTACACTGAGTCCCGAACTTGCAGAGAAACTGAAGCCCCATGTTTTTTACGTGAATGAGAAAGCACAGACTGTAAGGGTGGCTTATTCGGAAGACCTCTTTGAACTGGGCTCTGTCCCTCAGGTTCTCAGTGCTGTTGCAGGAAATATACTGAGCATGAAAGTCGTTGACAACCTCAGGCTGCAGGACATCGCCTTCTCTAGTTCAATGCTCCGTGAGTTTAAAGGTCCGAATTTCGGGCTGCAGGGAATCAGGAGATTTGTTGGTGTGCAGGACCGGCCGCTTATAGGGACTATTGTCAAGCCTAAAGTTGGCCTGAACTCCGAAAAACATGCGGAGGTTGCTTACAATTCCTTTGCCGGAGGCTGTGACCTCGTTAAAGATGATGAGAACCTGACCGACCAGAAATTTAACGGTTTTGAAAAGAGAGCCGAACTCACCCTTAAGCTCGCAGAAAAGGCAGAATCAGAAACCGGAGAGCGAAAAATGTATCTCTGTAATGTTACTGCCCCGACCTGTAAAGAGATGATCCGCCGCATGAATGTCCTTAAAGACCTGGGTGCAAGCTATGCAATGGTTGACATCGTGCCTGCGGGCTGGACTGCCATTCAGACCCTGCGCGAAGAGGCTGAGGACGCAGGCCTGGCTCTTCATGCTCACCGCTGCATGCATTCAGCCTATACCCGAAACCCACGCCACGGGATAAGCATGCTAGTAGTTGCCAAACTCTGCAGACTGGTAGGGCTTGACCAGCTCCACATAGGCACTGTAGTCGGAAAGATGCACGGAGAAAAGCATGAAGTTCTGAATCTCAGAGATCAGTGCGTGCTCGATAAAGTGCCTGCAGATGAAAGCCAGCACGTCCTTGACCAGGACTGGGGAGGGCTAAAGCCTATGTTCCCTGTAGCATCCGGAGGGCTTGCCCCTACAATGATTCCGGACCTTTATTCTATCTTCGGAAAAGATGTTATTATGCAGTTCGGTGGTGGAATTCATGCGCACCCGATGGGCACGGCAGCTGGAGCCACTGCCTGCAGGCAGGCCCTTGAAGCAAGCCTTGAAGGAGTCAGCTTGCAGGACTATGCGAAGGACCACAAAGAACTTGAAGTCTCTCTCGGAAAATGGCTGAAGAAATAAGCTTCTAAGTAAGGACCAGACTGGATAACCGGAACCAATTACAGGCAGAAACAGTTACAGATGTAAAAGGCAGAAACAATAGCGGGATAATAATCAGCAAGGGGTTTACTTCTGGTGAAAGCAGAAAACGGAAATAAAAGAGAGACCCGATTTTTCCGGGTATCCGAAGAGAACTTTGACGATATTCTTGACAAGGCTGCAGAAATTATCAAAAGGGGCGGGACAGTTGCCTTCCCCACGGAAACCGTTTATGGGCTTGGAGCTGATGGGCTCGACCCTGACGCTGTCCGGAAAATTTTTAAGGCAAAGGAACGCCCGCCCGGCAACCCTCTCAGCCTGCTCGTCCATTCCAGGGAAGACCTTGGAAAAGTCGCAAAAAATGTCCCTGAAAAAGCTTTCAGGCTTATGGATGCTTTCTGGCCTGGTCCACTTACGATCGTTCTTGAAAAAAATGACATTGTCCCGGAAATTACCTCAGGGAACCTGTCTTCGATAGGACTCCGCATGCCTGATCACAGGATTCCTCTGGAGCTTGTAAAAAGGGCAGGCACTCCTCTGGCTGCTCCGAGCGCGAACCTTTCGGGAAAGCCCAGTCCCAGTCTGGCAGCCCATGTCCTTGCTGACCTTGCAGGCAGGATTGATGTAATTATTGACGGGGGAGGGACAGCCATAGGGCTTGAGTCAACCGTGATTGATATGACAGTAGAACCTCCTGTGGTTCTACGACTCGGAGCCGTGGGAATTGACGAACTCGAGAACGTTATAGGTAAAGTCAGGCCCACATACATGGAAGCTGAAGCCAAAGATGGAGAGGCTATATCTGAGAAACAGGCAGGCCAGAAGTACAGTCACTATACTCCTGATACGCAGGTTGTGCTTGTAGAAGGAGAAAGAAAAAAAGTTTCTGAAAAGATTGGTACCCTGCTTGAAAATTACCTGCTCGAAGGAAAGAAAGTAGGGCTTTTAATTAGTAATGAGACCGCAGGCTTTTTTGCTTCTGAAGGACTGAGTGCCCACGGATGCTTTTTACTTGGGCCTTACGAAGAGCCGGAAGAAGCTGCCAGAAAACTTTTTGAAGGGCTAAGAACTCTGGACGCGAAAAGTCTGGATGTAATTCTGGCTGATGGTTCTTTTAACCCTTCAGGACTTGGAGCTGCACTTCTTAATCGGTTAAGAGAAGCCGCGTCCATAAGGTACGCTGTTTGAATCGGGAATGCCGGTTAAATTGCGATAGTATAAGTGAGAGTTTGACAGTCAGATTTGACAGTCGAATCTGACAGTCATATATGATGGTTATTTTTGTAGTATACTGGAGAGAGATTTTCTTGAAGGCGGAAAAAAGAGAACAGATGGAAAAAATGCGGGCTTATAAAAAAGTCCGGAAGCAGAACAAAAAAACAACAGGAGTAAGCCTTGCGATCCTGGCTGCAGGTCTACTTTTGAAGACTCTCAATATAAATGTTCTTGGTATTGATATCGGGTATTATCTTCTTTGGGCAGGAGTTTTTGTCTTCTTTGTAACTTCTATGTCAGGCCTCTTCGCTGCGGGATCTCTGCGCAAGCAGAGATAATCTTTTTTCTTTCTTTTCCAAAAAGGGGCTTTTCAAGATGGGTGAAACGATTGCAAGTGAGGAAATGCATGAATACTTTAATGGGCTTGAGGCGAGGCTAAAAAAGGCAATTGATGTTGCAAACAGGGCCCGGGCCCGGGGCGGAGATCCGAAACCCTTTGTAGAAATTCCCCTTGCCAAAGACCTTGCAGATAGGGTCGAAAACCTTATTGGAGTCCAGGGGGTTGCTGCAAAGATCCGGGAACTTGAGGTCAAGATGTCCAGGGAAGAAGCTGCCCTTGAAATCGGGAAACAGGTTGCCGAAGGGATTGTAGGAAGTTTTCCAACAAAAAAAGATGCAGTGGAAGCTGCTATCCGTGTTTCCATGGCAGTCCTGACCGAAGGGGTGGTTGCAGCTCCTATAGAAGGAATAGATAAGGTAGATCTCGGGAAAAATGACGACGGATCTCAGTATATCCGGATCTTTTATTCCGGGCCCATCCGAAGCGCAGGAGGGACTGCGCAGGCTCTTTCCGTGCTTGTCGGTGACTATGTGAGGCGTGGGATCGGGATTGACCGCTACAAACCAAGAGATGAGGAAGTAGAGCGCTATGTGGAAGAAATCCTGCTTTACAAGAGGGTTGCAAGCCTGCAATACATGCCTTCCGAAGATGAAATCCGCCTTATAGTTCGAAACTGCCCTGTTTGCATTGATGGGGACCCTACTGAAGAGGCAGAGGTCGAAGGGCACAGGAATCTCGAGAGGATAGGGACAAACCGTGTTCGGGGGGGGATGTGCCTCGTGCTTGCCGAAGGTCTCGCCCTCAAGGCCCCCAAAGTCAAGAAGCATGTTAACAAGTTGAAGATGGACGGATGGGACTGGCTGGAGACACTCATCGGAGGCGCTAAAAGCGGAGAGAGTGCTGAAGATGAGCAGAAAAATAAGATCAAACCAAAGGACAAATATATTCGTGACCTGATCGCCGGAAGGCCTGTGTTCTCTCACCCTTCGAGGCCGGGAGGTTTCAGGCTGCGATACGGGCGGTCAAGAAACACTTCATTTGCTTCTGCAGGAATCAGTCCTGCCAGTATGGTCTTGCTTGACGATTTTATAGCGAACGGCACCCAGCTCAAGGTTGAAAGGCCCGGAAAAGCGGCAGCCATGTCTGCCGTGGACTCAATAGAAGGACCTACGGTAAGACTTTTTTCTGGAGACCTTATCCGTATAGATAACATAAAGGAGGCATATGAACTCCGCCCACAGGTTGAAGTAATTGTTGATATCGGGGAAATTCTTATCAATTACGGTGACTTCCTGGAAAATAATCACCCTCTTATGCCTTCACCCTATGTTTTTGAATGGTGGCAGTACGATTATCAGGCAGTCTGCCCTGAAAAAATTCCCGAGGATGAGCTGAAAAACCCATCTGTTGCCCTTGCTCTCAGGCTTGCAGAGGGATTTAATGTGCCATTGCACCCGAAATTCACCTATCTCTGGCACGACATAAACCGGAACGAATTTGAAGCTCTGAGAAAATTCGTGGCTGAAAAAGGGATCTTTCTGGCAGATGAGTCAACCGGCGCAGGAGTCCTTAAACTGCCCCTGGAAACTTCCCTTGAAGAAGGTATAAAATGGGTGCTTGAAAAGCTCCTTGTACTGCACAGGGTAAAAAAAGGTGAAATTCTTATTGAAGAGGCTCTTCCGTTTATTTTATGCCTCGGGCTTGAACATTCCCTCAAAGAAAAAGCCAGTATGCCAGATACTGATAATATGGTGGAAGCTGCAGGTATTCTTAGCGGGTTTAAGGTATACCCGAGAGCTCCTTCAAGAATAGGGGCAAGGATGGGAAGGCCGGAAAAATCCGACCTGCGCAAGATGTCCCCTGCAGCCCAGGTTCTCTTTCCAATAAACAATTCCGGGGGAATTACGCGAAATCTTGTCTCTGCCTCCGACTACACATCCTGCATGAATGGAAAGATAGGAGAAATTGAAGTGGAACTGGGGCTTAGAGAATGCCCTGCCTGCGGGAAAGAGGCTTATTTCTGGCGCTGCGAATGCGGCGAATTTACGAATCCCAAACTTTCCTGCCCTCGCTGTAAAATAGATGTACGGGGTGCTGAGACCTGCCCCAAGTGTGGGAGAAAACCGACTTCAGTTGCAAATGTAAAACTGGATTTTCGTTCTATTTACAAGCAGGCTTTTGAGAATGTAGGGGAAAGAGAAAAAATGGATCTGATCAAGGGAGTAAAGCGGCTCATGAACGGGCAGATGACTCCCGAGCCTCTGGAAAAAGGAATCCTGCGCGCAAAACATGATGTCTACATTTTTAAGGATGGGACCGTACGCTATGATATGTCAGATATTCCCCTTACCCACATCCGGGCTGATGAACTGGGAATTACGGCAGCCAAACTCCGGGAACTCGGCTATATGGAGGATATTTATGGAAATCCCCTTGAGAGGGACGACCAGGTTACCTGCCTGAAGGTTCAGGATCTTGTGATATCTTATGACGGGGGCGAGTATATGCTGCGTACTGCAAAATACGTGGACGACCTTCTTGTGAAGTATTATAAGATTGAGCCCTATTACAATGCCGAAACCATTCAGGACCTTGTAGGGGCACTGCTCATAGGGCTTGCTCCTCATACTTCCGCAGGAGTACTCGGGCGCCTCATAGGGTTTACGAAAGCTTCCGTAGGATACGCCCATCCTTTTTTCCATGCTTCAAAACGCAGGAATTGTGATGGAGACGAAGACTGCATAATGCTCCTTATGGATGGAATCCTCAATTTTTCAAGGTCATATTTGCCCGACAAAAGGGGTGGGAAGATGGATGCTCCCCTCGTGCTAACTACGAGGATCGACCCCAAGGAAGTGGATAAAGAAGCCCATAATATCGATGTTCTTGCGCACTATCCTCTTGAATTTTACAGGGCTACGCAGGAGATTAGAAACCCCACTGATCTTGAAAGTATTATGGACCTGGTTAGCAGCCGGCTTGGGACGCCCGAACAGTATGAACATTTCATGTTTACACATGATACCTCGAATATTGCCGCAGGCCCTCTTAATTCCTCATATAAAACTCTTGGGAGTATGATTGAAAAAATGGAGGCCCAGCTTACTCTGGCTAACAGGATAAGGGCAGTGGATGCGCCGGATGTAGCTGAAAGGGTGCTCAAGTCCCATTTCCTTCCGGATCTGATAGGGAACCTTCGCTCTTTTTCCAGACAACGGATGCGTTGCATCAAATGTGCAGAGAAATTCAGGCGCCCACCCCTTACCGGAACCTGTCCGAAATGCGGAGGCAATGTGATACTGACCGTGCACGAGGGATCCGTCCGCAAATACCTTGAAATTTCAAAAGAGATCGGAGAGAGGTATGGGGTCTCGAGCTATACCAGACAAAGAATCGAGCTTCTTGATTATGATATCTGCTCTCTGTTTGAAAACCACAAGGTTAAGCAGCTGGGACTTTCAGATTTTATGTCCGGGTCTGCGCGTTGAGCTAAAGTGCAGAGAGCGTTAAGAATATGAAAAAACTTCTTACGACTGGTAGGAAGGAGATAGGGCAGTCTGAAAGTTGGAAGAAATCGGAATGTTTATAAATTATGTCTCCAAACTTCCCAGCAGAATTTTTTTTCTTCTGGAAAAGAGGTCTTTTCATTTTCTAGCTCTTTTTTACTGACAAAGACTTTACTATTGAACTGGATTATTTTCTATTGATTTTTTTCACAATTATATAATTTATTCTAGATTTATATAGTATCTGTTTTAATATCTATACTTATATCTGTATCTCTTTTTTGTCAATGTTTAAGTCTCTTCAGAATTCGACCCTACTGACTCTCGGCAGGGTCAGATTTTACTTTACAGGTAGCCCCAGCGAGTTAATCTGGTTAATAAGCTCAGTAAAGTTCTCTATTTCCAGTTCCAGAACTTCTTCCCTGGTCATACCTATAGACATTTCTCCATCTACGGAAAGGCACTCAGGTCCTCTGCGTACAAGCCTGTCTACCCCGTCTCTTTTGAGGGCTTCCTTGACTTCCATATCATGGACAAAAGCTCTCCCCGGAATAAACACAGTTTCAGTTACCTGGGAGAGGTCAAGGGTTTTGAAATCGTCAATAGTAATAAGGCATCCAATATCCTTTTTCAGTGGAACTACGTTTACAGTCCCTCCAAGGGCATCAAATATTTCAGTAAGCCTGGAGGATGCTACCTGACCTGTAATGACAGTTGCTCTTCCGGTTACTCTGGGAAGTTTTGAAAGGGCTTCAGGAATGTTGCGGATTGCAAAAGGTGAGCCAATTAAGGGGTCTTCCAGTGGTGTTCCTGTGATCCTCATAGAAGGATGTTTTGCTGCTGAACTGCGCACAATTTCAGTAAATTCAGAGACCGTATGTGGAGTTATCCCTGGCATGATAGGTGAATTGTCAAGGATCAGGCCGTTTTCCTGGAAGTTTGCAAATCTCATAAAAATAGCTCCCTTTGCGCCCATAGCTTCCAGGTCACTGAGGGTCTTTTCAAGAACCTCTCCATCATTTATTCCCGGAAGGAGGACTATTGCTCCGTAAACTTCACAGTGGGCACAGAAATCCCGAAGAACCTGAATTGAAGCTTCGGGTTCAGGGTCTTTCATGTATTCGGCTCTCAACGCCGGGTCTGTTGCAAAGACCGTGAAACTCACTTCTGTAACCCCATGCTCTATGTAGAAAAGAGCATCATCGGGTTTACTGAAACCTTTCCCACTGGTATATCCAAGATGTATCGGGGCGCCGAACTGAGATAGAAAAGTAACAAGATTTTTTAGTTCGGGATAACAGCTTAAGTCCCCTCCTCCGCTGACCGTGAATTTTTTCACCTCTCCGGTCGTGAAGTAAAGTTTTTTTGCAGTCTCTTCGAGTACCATCTGGAGGGACTTGAAGCCTGAGTACGATTCTTTTACACTGCGCGTACAGTAATCACACCCTTTTTTAAAAGGGAGGCAATACTTGCAGCCCAGGGGCTGAACGTCTTTGACCTTCTTAAAATAGCAATATTTGCAAAAGCCTTTGCAGTCTACCCCAGGATTTCCGCCTACGTCGACAACTACTTCCATATTAAAGTTTCGTATCACGAGGATATTACTAAATCTTTTTGGTATGATTTTTATGGTTAGATTTAAACATTTAAAAAAAAATCATATGATATTAGTCTTTTCTAGGAAAAATACTTAAATAAGTGATCCCGGAAATTTCCGCCGATTTTAAGCGACCTTAAAAATTCATTTTTCTATTGATGCTGGTTTTTTATATAATTGTAGAAAAATACATTTCATCTTAATAAAATGAATTTTAAAAAAATACATGAATTCATCTAGCGGAGAACACAAAAGATTTAAGTACCTTCTAAACGAATGAGATTTCATTGGGAAAGTGGACACTTAAAAACGACGCGGTACTTGATTTGTGAGTGCTTTTTGCACTCGAGTAGGTGACCAGTCCCAAAATGATTTTAATAAATTAAGGAGGAAATTATAAGTGTCTGACACAGTAGACATCTACGACGACAGAGGAAAACTGCTCGAGAGCAATGTCGATATAATGAGCCTTGCTCCAACAAGAAACGCAGCAATTAAAAAGATTATCTTGGACACCAAGAGGTCAGTTGCAGTCTCCCTCGCAGGTATTCAGGGCGCACTTGCCAGCGGCAAGATGGGCGGCAAAGGCCGTCAGATCTTAGGCCGTGGGCTTAACTACGATATCGTAGGCAACGTTGATGCAATTGCAGAGAATGTAAAGAAGCTCGTCCAGGTCGATGAAGGCGACGACACCAACGTCAAGATCCTTAAGGGCGGAAAGAGCCTTCTTATCCAGGCCCCAGAGTCCAGGATGGCCGCTGGTGCTGACTACATGTCCGCAACCACAGTCGGTGCAGCAGCAGTTACCCAGAGCATCATGGACATGTTCGGAACCGACATGTACGATGCACCTATCGTAAAGGCAGCTGTCTGGGGAAGCTACCCACAGACAATGGACCTCATGGGTGGACAGGTTCAGGGCATTCTGAGCATCCCCCAGAACAACGAAGGTCTCGGCTTCTCCCTCAGGAACATCATGGCCAACCACGTTGCAGCAATCACCAACCGTGGTGCAATAAACGCAGCAGCTCTCTCCTCAATCTATGAGCAGGCCGGTATCTTTGAGATGGGCGGCGCAGTCGGTATGTTCGAGAGGCACCAGCTCCTCGGTCTTGCCTGCCAGGGCCTTAACGCCAACAACGTTGTATACGACCTTGTAAAGGAAAACGGCAAGGAAGGTACCATCGGAACCGTTATTCAGTCCATTGTCGGCAGGGCAGTTGAAGACGGCGTTATTTCCGTTGACAAAGCAGCACCCTCCGGATACAAGTTCTACAAGGCAAACGATGTTCCAATGTGGAACGCTTACGCCGCAGCCGGTACCCTTGCAGCCACTCTCGTGAACTGTGGTGCAGGCCGTGCAGCCCAGAACGTCTCCTCAACACTTCTGTACTTCAATGACATCCTTGAGAAGGAAACCGGTCTCCCAGGATGCGACTATGGTAAAGTACAGGGTGTAGCAGTAGGATTCTCATTCTTCAGCCACTCAATCTATGGTGGCGGTGGACCCGGTGTCTTCAACGGTAACCACGTCGTTACCAGGCACTCCAGAGGATTCGCAATTCCCTGCGTATGCGCAGCAGTAGCCCTGGATGCAGGTACTCAGATGTTCACAATCGAATCAACATCCGGCCTCATCGGCGATGTGTTCGGATCGATTGAGGAATTCCGCCAGCCGATTAAGGCAGTTGCAGGAGCGCTCTAAACAAATTATTTAAAAGGTCTAACGATGTCAGACTCTGCTTCAAATACGGAAGATTCTATCCAAATCGAAATCTTTCCCAGTAGAATCCTGTCTCCTGAAACCGCTCAGAAACTTATTACTGAGCTCTATCGGGTTGACGGGATAATCCGCGTTATGGTCCAGGGCTCGAGGCTACCCGAAAAGGTGTCTTCAGGCCCGGGTACCGGGGAAAAGGTGGAACACCCCCTAAGGAAGCCTATTCAGATCGGAGATCAGGTTATTGAGCTTAAGATCAGTGTAGGCAGGATCAGGCTTGAAATCTCAAATGCCGAAACTAAAGAAAAGGTCAGGGCAGTATGCGATAAAGTGCTCCCGTTCTCTTTTGAATTCAGGGAAGGACATTTCTTCAGGAAAAAGCCCACAGTGACTGATTATGCAAAATATGGTCCTGAAACCGACCCTCGCTTGCTTGGCATGGTGGATCCCAAAGCCAAGGTAAACCAGCTCGTCTTCATCGAGAAACAAGAAAAAGAAGATGACAAAGACAAAGATGAGTGAAAGGATATGATGATCGATCGGGAAACACAGGTAGTTGACTGCCGATGCGGCGGAGGACTCGGCAAAGGAGGAGGGCTTGCTCAAAGAGGCACTCTTTCGGAAGCCGGTCGTGCCGATGTGGTAGCTATTGCTATGAGTCCCGGCCAGAGGCATATCACAAAACCGGTATGCGAGATTACATACGGGATGAGGAAGGAAAACATTCAGGTGAGTGTACTTGTACTCTACTCAGGTTCAGGGATACCTGAATCCGGCATGAGGACAGGATCGTTTGTACTGAGTCCGGTAGAAGTCGCACAGATTGAAATGCACAAGCTGGCTGTTATTCACCTCGGAAATATTAAGGATCACGTTATTAGAAAAACCAGGGAGATCCTGAGCCAGGCTGATATCCCGGCAATTGTTGTCAGCCAGATTCCGGTGGATTTTGAGGATTTTGCAGAAGCAGGGATAAAGACGAGATTAGTGATGCCAAGGGATGAAAATATTCGTACGAAGGGAATTGTAATGGATATGGTAAGTGGAGTTACACGTGGTGACTTCTGTCCCAGGGATAAACTAAATTCAATCGTAAAATACGTCAAGACGACATTAGACCAGTTAGAAGATCATAAAGGAGTTGCATGAGATGGCATACGAACCACAATTTTATCCAGGCGCTACATCAGTTGGCGCTAACAGAAGAAAGCACATGTCCGGAAAACTTGAGAAACTCAGGGAAATTTCCGACGAAGACTTAACTGCAGTCCTCGGACACCGTGCCCCAGGGAGCGACTACCCAAGCACCCACCCACCACTTGCAGAAATGGGAGAGCCCGCATGTTCCGTCCGTGAGGCTGTAGCAGCAACACCCGGTGCAGCAGCAGGAGACAGGGTCAGGTACGTTCAGTTCGCTGACTCAATGTACAACGCTCCGGCTACCCCTTACTTCAGATCATACTTCGCAGCAATCAACTTTAGAGGTGTAGACCCAGGTACCCTTTCCGGTCGTCAGATCGTTGAAGCTCGTGAGAGGGACATGGAAAAGTGCGCAAAGGTCCAGCTGGAAACTGAAATGAGCTGCCCTGCACTTTCCGGTATGCGCGGTTCAACTGTGCATGGTCACTCAGTCCGTCTTCAGGAAGACGGCGTAATGTTTGACATGGTCGACAGGAGAAGACTCGAAAACGGCACTATCATTATGGACAAGGACCAGGTTGCAATTCCACTCGACAGGAAAGTAGACCTCGGTAAACCCATGTCTGAAGAAGAAGCCGCAAAGAGGACAACCATCTACCGTGTGGACAATGTGGCTTTCAGGGACGATGCAGAAGTCGTCGAATGGGTACACAGAATATTCGATAAGAGGACTACCTACGGATTCCAGCCGAAATGAGGTGACCATAATGGCAGCAGATATTTTCTCTAAATTTAAGAAGTCAATGGAAGTCAAGTTCACACAGGAATTTGGTTCAAACCAGCAGTCCACCACGGACATCACCGGCAAGACCGAGAAGTTCCTGAGACTTGGGCCTGAGCAGGACGCAAGAAAGGCCGAAATGATTAAGGCCGGAAAGGAGATCGCAGAGAAGAGAGGCATTGCATTCTACAACCCGATGATGCACACAGGTGCACCCCTCGGTCAGCGTGCAATTACCCCTTACGTCATTTCTGGAACTGACATTGTTGCAGAACCAGACGACCTGCACTACGTGAACAACGCTGCAATGCAGCAGATGTGGGACGACATCAGGAGAACCTGTATTGTCGGTCTTGACATGGCTCACGAGACCCTCGAGAAGAGGCTGGGTAAGGAAGTTACCCCTGAAACCATCAACCACTACCTTGAGACCCTCAACCACGCAATGCCCGGTGCAGCAGTGGTTCAGGAAATGATGGTCGAAACCCACCCCGCTCTTGTCGACGACTGCTACGTCAAAATCTTTACAGGTGACGACGAGCTTGCAGATGAAATCGACAAGCAGTTCCTCATTAACATCAACAAGATGTTCACTGAGGAACAGGCAGCCCAGCTTAAAGCCTCCATCGGCAAGACTACCTGGCAGGCAATTCACATCCCAACAATTGTCTCAAGGACAACTGACGGTGCCCAGACCTCCAGGTGGGCTGCAATGCAGATCGGTATGTCCTTCATCTCCGCATACGCAATGTGTGCCGGTGAAGCAGCAGTCGCTGACCTGTCTTTCGCTGCAAAGCACGCAGCTCTGGTCTCCATGGGTGAAATGCTCCCCGCAAGGCGTGCACGTGGACCCAACGAGCCCGGTGGACTTTCCTTCGGTCACCTCTCTGACATCGTCCAGACAAGCCGCACAGTAACTGACGATCCCGCAAAGGTCGCCCTTGAAGTCGTAGGTGCAGGCTGCATGCTTTACGACCAGATCTGGCTCGGATCCTACATGTCCGGTGGTGTCGGGTTCACACAGTATGCAACAGCTGCATACACTGATGACATCCTCGACAACAACGTGTACTATGACGTAGACTACATCAACGACAAGTACAACGGTGCTGCAAACATCGGCAAGGACAACAAGATAAAGGCAACTCTCGAAGTCGTAAAGGACATCGCAACTGAGTCCACACTCTACGGTATCGAGACATACGAGAAGTTCCCGACTGCCCTTGAAGACCACTTCGGTGGGTCCCAGAGAGCAACCGTGCTCGCAGCTGCAGCTGGTGTTGCATGCTCCCTCGGAACTGCAAACGCAAACGCTGGTCTGTCCGGCTGGTACCTCTCCATGTACCTGCACAAGGAAGCATGGGGCCGTCTCGGCTTCTTCGGATACGACCTGCAGGACCAGTGCGGTGCCACAAACGTTCTGTCCTACCAGGGCGACGAAGGTCTCCCAGACGAACTCCGTGGTCCAAACTACCCCAACTATGCAATGAACGTCGGTCACCAGGGTGGATACGCAGGTATCGCTCAGGCAGCTCACGCAGGCCGCGGCGACGCATTCACCGTCAACCCGCTCATCAAGCTCTGCTTCGCTGACGATCTCATGCCGTTCAACTTTGCAGAACCCAGGAGAGAGTTCGGCCGCGGTGCCATCAGAGAGTTCGTGCCTGCTGGTGAGAGATCCCTCATCATCCCGGCAAAATAAACTCTATAAATTAAACACTTTAAAACAGAGTAGGCCTTCTGGCCTGCTTTTTTCTCTTTTTCCCGAATTGCGCCTCGCCCGAATTGCGCCTCGCCCGAATTGCGCCTCGCCCGAATTGCGCCTCGCCCGAATTGCGCCTCGCCCGAATTGCGCCTCGGGAGTACGCGGTCCTTTTCGCTTCGCTCAAGAGGACTAATTTTACGTGAAATTGCTTCTTTTCGCTCATTCAAAAAATGTAGATGTGTTAACAGTATTCCTTCCATTCCAAATTTATATAATTTCCTTCAAATCACGACAACTTTTTTGCCTAGTTTGTCTGCGGCTTCTACAAATTCTGTTGTATCTACACCAGGAAATGTATCTATAATACAAATGTCAAATTTTTCATCTAAACAATTCGTTAATTCTCTTATATCCATATTATAAACTTCAAATTTGCCTCCAGATGCTATTAATTCTTCTTTACTGCCTGGAAGTTTGACTGGAAATCCATTAGTTTCTAAATTAAGCAAAGTAGTTTCTATTGCAGGATTCCATATATCATTAAAAACAACTTTTTGCGCGCCGGCTTTAAGGCATGCGATTCCTAAAGTCCCAGGACCACACGTACAATCAAGAACAGTAGGCTCATCATTATCTTTTAAAGCTTTTTCAAGTATCTCTATTTTCGGCGATTTCACCGTCGGAAACTCTATATGAATTTCATGCTGATATTTGTATATTCCTAAAGCACCGTAAGGAGTCTGTATAATATCACATCTCGAATCGCATCCAGCAAGAAGTTCATATACGTGAGGATTAGAATCGGAATCTTTTATACCCACAGTTTTTCTTATATCTCCCTTTAAAACCCCTTTAACTTCCTCAACTTCCTTTACAATGGTCTCAGCACATTTTTTATCCACTTCATCAGATAATATTACTAAAGAATCTTCAGGCAAATAGGGAACAGAATTAGCTGGATAGCCAGGAGTCACAAGAGGAACACACGCATTCCTTAAATTAGCTTTTTTATCTTTTATTCCTTCATCCATCATTATTTTTAGCACGTGAGATATTACAGTATCAAGTTGTCTCTTACCACATTTACAACTTCCAAAATGGCTATCTATTTCATCTAAGTTAATCTGTTCTGCTAGAGGAGAGAATTTTTTTATTTTTTCTGTTTTGCAATCGTTGCAAGGTTTGTAGAATAATTCAATGTCTTTTAGTGCTTCTGAAACAGGCCTTATGCACGTATTTCCACACCTACATCTTATTTCCATGAACTTAAATATGGATATTCCCTGTAAAAGTACTATTCCATTTTTTATTATTCCTGAACTTTGGTTCAGATTCATTTAGAATATAGATAATTTCTTTGACTTATTGGAGGTTAATTCAAAAAAGAAAATACTGAAAATTTGAGGATCCTTCTGATGATCAGTTATCAAAATTAAGTGAACTACTCCTCCCTTTCGCTTACGCTCCGAGAAAGGAGTCATCTCGCTTTATCGAGATAGAACCCGTATTCAGTCTGCATCTAATCTGCTTAGAAATTTAGATTTTAGTTTCAACTTATTCTTCTGAAACTTCCTCAATTTTTGCTCCAAGGTTGCGCATATCTTTAAAAAAATCAGGATAAGATATCGATACCGATTCAGTGGTGTCAATTGTCGTGTTTCCTGCAACCATCCCTGCTATTGAAAGAGCCATAACAATCCTGTGGTCATCCCAGCCGTGGACTTCGGCTCCTTTAAGGGTTCCTCCGGTAATTGTCAGGCTGTCCTTTTCTTCTTTGAGGCAAACTCCCAGTTTCGGAAGTTCGGTTGCAAGGGCTCGAAGCCGGTCAGTTTCCTTGTAGCGCACATGTTCGGCATTTTCTATCCTGCTAGTTCCTTCGGCAACAGCTGCCAGGACGGCAACAGTCGGGACAAGGTCAGGAGTTGCTCCGGCATCAAACGTAATGGCTTTTAATTTTCTTCCTCCTCTGACGGTCACAGTACCGGCTTCTCTGTTCCATATGATGTCTGCTCCCATTTGTTTCAGAGTTTCAATAATTGCCCTATCTCCCTGTTTTGAGGGGAAAAGGTTTTTAACCGTTATTTCGGCTCCTTCGAGCATGGCTGCAGCTGCAAGCAGGTAAGATGCAGACGAGAAGTCTCCTGGAATGGTATATTCTTTAAGGTCATATTTCTGTTTTCCAGGAATGATGAACTTGGTGCCATTTTTATCGTCCGTATGTATTTTGACTCCTGCCAGTTCAAGCATCTCAATGGTTACATCCACGTAAGGTCTTGATTTCAGTTTTCCTATAATGGAGAGCGTGGTGCTGTTTTCTGCAAGAGGGCAGGCTATAAGGAGAGCAGAAATAAACTGAGAACTGATTGAGCCATTAATTTCTACTTCAGATCCTTCAAGCCCGCCTTTGACAACAATAGGAGCTTTTTCGTTTCCTCGTGTAGAGCAGGCTTTTACTCCCAGTCTGTTGAGGGCTTCAAGAAGAGGCCCGTTTGGCCGCGTTCGAAGGGAAGCGTCTCCTGTAAGCACCGTGATTCCGTCAGTGAGAGCTGCAATTGCTGTCATGAAGCGGAGAGTTGTCCCTGAGTTTGCGGCATCAATTACATCGTCCGGAACACCGGGTTTTCCATTCATACCGTGGATGATGAGATTCTCTTCCTCTCTTTTAACCGAGGCTCCGAACATCTCAGAAGCTCTGATTGTAGCAAAGGTATCGGCAGAGAGCAGGGGACGGCGAACGATCGATTCTTTTGAGAGAGCTGCCAGGGTTATAGCCCGGTGGGTGTAACTCTTTGAAGGGGGGGCAAAAACTTCCCCTGTAACTGAGGATTTGCTGATAGAGATGCGCATGTGTATCAGAGCTCTTCGATTTTTTATTCCTGACTTTTTCCTGAGATTCAACTGCTTGCTTTTGGCTTTCTGAATACGGTTATTCTGAATACGGTTATTCTGAGTTTGATTAAAAACTCTCAGTTTATGCCTTTCACGATATTTTCTACCATATCCCAGTCGTGGTCGTAAACATGGGCTGAAATGCTGACCGTAGTAATTGTTCCCGGTTCGACTCCTACCCTTTCGGCAACATATTCAAGTAACCTGGAGAGCCCGTAAAGGTTTGCAGGGTAGGCTCCTCCGAAATCGTGGCTCCTGAATAGAGTAGTAAGGTGGACCTTCCCATTCCTGATTTTGAAGTCATCGAGTATCATGCAGGGAACTTCATTGACTTTAGTATCCACAGGCGGTATCCAGGTAACAGCTGTAGCTCGTCTGGAAGTGGGGCTCTCCTGCAGCTTTTCGATTACATATTCGATCTGATCCACTTCTCCATTCCAGTTCCTGAGGCGCTGACCGTAGGTGTATTCAAAGTCCTGCACGTTTTCGCCCGAGATCAGCTGTTTTGCATATTCTTCGAGCCGTTCTTCATTCCAGGCAGTATCTTCGGGAATTCTATCCGTATAGGGGTCTTCGATTACCACCATCAAGTCCATGAATTCCCTGATCTGGCTCCCCCTTTCGTCGGTAATCACCTGCCCGTGATTCCAGATGATATTAAGCCCGCGGTACCATGCATCAGAGATGTTCTTTGCCCTGATAATCCTGCCAATCTCAAACTTGTCTTCCATAGAAAATTCCCCATTCAGGTTAAGGTAGGGTGTGGATAATCAACGTAATAATTTATTATTGAGAAAGTGCTTTTCAGCCCGATTTATTAATTTGCCTTTTCGAACGTTTTCTACAAATGGTAAGTAAAAACTCTAAATAAGAGCCAGTAAATATGCTGTTTTGGCGGGCTGGGTTCTTACCTTCTTGTCAGTAAGTTCGTCATAAACTGATTCGTTTACTGACTTTTATTGTCTTTTATTAACAATTTGTCCTTCCTATTTTATCTATCACTTTCTTTTATAAGTGTTTTTTCTCCTGCAAAGTCCGGTATTTCTCTATGCAATTTGATAACATATAACATGCAAAATTTAAAAGAATACCGGATAAACTTTCAGAGAGAAAGTAAAGCGAGAGAAATGAGTACAATCGTTGCGGAGAATGAAAATAATCGTGAAACGTTAAAGAAGTAAAGAAAAAAACGAAAAACAGAGAACAAATACATCAGTAAATAAAGGTTGAAAATAAGAATAAAAAGAAAAAAATACAAAAAGGAAAGTTAAAATTAAAGGAAAAAATGTTTTTTCAGAGAGCTTTAGAATCTCATTGCTCTCAGGCGCTTTACACGTTCATCGGTTACAGGGTGAGTCCTGAAAAGGGACTGAATAGTTCCGCCTTTGAGAGGGTTGACGATAAACATGTGGGCTGTGGTCTCTTTTGCCTGTACGTCCCTGATGCTTGGCTGGAAGTGGGAGTTTCCATATTCCAGTTTTTCCAGGGCATTTGCAAGTGCCCAGGGCTTTTTGCACATCCTGGCGCCTTCGTAATCCGCAGCGAACTCCCTTGAACGGGAGATTGCGAGCTGGATAAGGGTTGCAGCCAGCGGGGCAAGCACAGCCATTACGATAAAGCCTACGATTCCACCGTTATCATCGTCCCTGCCACCAAAGCCGCCAAAGATTGCAGCCCAGCGGGCCCAGGTAGCCAGCATGGTGATAACACCTGCAATGGTTGCAGCCACCGCACTGATAAGGGTATCACGGTTTTTGACATGAGCCAGCTCGTGTGCCAGCACCCCTTCGATCTCCTCACTCGAAAGCAGGTTGAGAATCCCGGTTGTAACCGCTACAGCTGCATGTTTTGGGTTCCTGCCTGTTGCAAACGCATTTGGCATCCCGGACTCAACAATATAAACTTTAGGTTTCGGAAGTCCTCCTTTCATTGCAAGGTCACTCACGATCCTGTGCAGGTTCGGAGACTCTGCCGGGGTAACTTCCCTTGCTCTGTACATTTTCAGCACGAGCTTATCGCTGTACCAGTAACTCCCAAAGTTTAGGATGACCGCAAATAAGAATGCGATTATCATTCCGCCCGTCCCACCGAAGTAGTTTCCGATAAGGACCAGAAGCCCTGTAAGGGAAGCGAGTAGAATTGTGGTTTTAAACATGTTCTTCATGACTTCTCACATGACATCCTCCCAGGCTAACGTCTGGGTTTTCAGTCTTTGATTTCTATATTCTGGACTTATTTTATTAAGTTCAATCAAGTAGAATCAATAATAAGTATTCTGATTACAGATATATATTTCTTATCTAGCATAAGGTGGACTTTCCGTTTTGTGTCATTTTTGTTTCCCTGATTATCCAAATAATACTCTCAAATTCTATAAAATGGAGAGTTTATTCCCCAAACCGGAAATTTCAATTTTTACACAAAAAGTTCTATCCTGTCTTCTGCTGCAATCCTCAGATTTTAAATTCACAGCATTCATTAAAATATCGGTTTAGATATATTTATATTTAATATGTCTTTGGATGCCGACATTAGTTTGATTTCAAACTATTATATGGGGACTTCAAGTATATATTTTTTATTGAAAGAAGGCTTTTGTGGGATTTCCAATTCTCAAACTACCTCTTCTTCAAAATAATCCGTATCCATTTTTTTAACATCGTAAGATTTTACTTTTGAAACTCCCACTCCATACTCGATCATCAGCCTTGCAAGCATTTCCCCATCGACCAGGACAATGTTCCCTGTAAGATCGGCATATTCAATAGCCTCTTTTGAAAAGACAGAAGTTGTTATGAAAACGCCCTTTTTCGCTTTTTTCCCGATCAGGGCTCCGGCAAACTTCTGGATTTCAGGTCTTGTGACCGTGCCTTCCCATCTTTTTGCCTGTATGTAGATGACATCAAGCCCTAGCCTGTCTTCCTTTATGATGCCGTCAATACCTCCGTCATGACTTTTGCCAACTGCTTTTCCGGCATCGGCTCTTGAACCTCCATAACCCATTTTTGTCAGGACATCAACAACCAACGACTCGAAAAAACCGGCTGAGCATTTCTTTATGATAGAAAGAACTTCGGAAACGAGTTCGTTATGGAGTTTCTGATACGCGATCTCAAGGAACTCTTCGGGATCGAGGGCTTTTGTTCCTTCTATTTCAGGAATATCTGGTTTATCGATTAAAGTC
The DNA here is from genome assembly GCF_055385895.1 of Methanosarcina subterranea. Taxonomy (NCBI): domain Archaea; kingdom Methanobacteriati; phylum Methanobacteriota; class Methanomicrobia; order Methanosarcinales; family Methanosarcinaceae; genus Methanosarcina; species Methanosarcina subterranea. The sequence goes on from NZ_AP042426.1 coordinate 65,532, forward strand.
GGTTTGTCCTTATTGTAAAACTCATTAAATTCTTTATATTGTTTCAAAAAATTGACATCAATGGAGGCAGGTTTTTCTTTAATGACATCCGATCCTCTTTGGGTGATGGAAAAATATCCTTTTTTTCTGGAATCCAGTAATCCGGCTTTTTTCAGGTAAGTACACGCCCATCCAGCCCGGTTATTAAAAATAGCCTGCCGCCCGCTCGGTAACAGCTCTTTTCTTTCTTCTTCACTTAGCCTGAATTCTTCGGCTAGTTCTTCTACTGCACCGCGGATGTGGTGCTCTTTGCCATCTCTTGCATATTTTAACAAAGGGAGCATTACAGATTGATAATCTGGAATTACCATTGGATCACTCGAAAGCTGGATTAATTTTGTTAAGAACTTTGAGCGATCTTCTTTTTATGGTTTGCTATTTTTTCTTATGTCACCCTCTAATTATATACTCCAACCTTACCAACCCACTCTTATATCTCTCTGTATTAATTATCCTGAGCCTAATTTCTTTACCGATCCGGTCAAATAATGGGATTCCACTCCCTAAAATGATCGGAACCACAAAAACAATCATATCGTCCACAAGGTTTTCTTCGAGAAATACCTTAATTAACTGTGAGCCGCCTACGAGCCAGATATCCTCATCAGTATTTTCCTTCAGCCGGCGCACAAATTCCCCGATGTCCCCTGAAACAAATTCTACGTTTTTTTCGTGGCGCAGGGGCTCTTTTTGTCTTGTAAAAACGTATGACTTTTTCTCTCCGTAAGGCCAGTCTCCGAAACCCAGGACCTGCTCGTAGGTTTTCCTGCCCATGAGGACTGTACCTATTGATTCATAGAATTCGGAATAGCCGTAGTCGGTTTCGGGATTGTTTTCGTATTTGGTTAACCAGTCTATGCTGCCGTCTTCTCGAGCTATGAAGCCATCGAGGCTGCAGGCGATATAGAGTTTTATTCTGGGATTGTTTTCTTTCATTACTCCTTCTCCTTTTAGTGATTATTATCTGATTTTATGTATTTTGCTTCTTATTTATTGTTTCATTTCAGCTGTTTTATGGTTCAGACCGCATCGCTTCGAGAGCGGACAAGACAGACTGGGATAGACTATTCACGCAGCTTGGGTGAAGTATTTCTTTGTTTTTTTCTTTGTTTTTTTCTCTGTTTTTTTCTGTTTTTTTGCTTGCCTTTTACCAGGTTAAGCCGTTAAATACAGGATCCTTCTAATAATGGTCTTGTATAGAAGACCAGAATGTGATAAAACTGGTCTTCTATACAAGACCAAATTTTAAGTAAAATGGTCTCTTATAGAAGACCATGGAAAAAAAGGAGCTTTTCAAATACCTCATAAAGGAGTTCCACGAAAGGAAGCTTCCTGAAATTTATCCCCGTGCCCTTGAAATTCCGGAGACCAGGAAGATTGTAAGTCTGATAGGAGCGAGGCGGATAGGGAAGACTTCTTACTTTTTCCAGATGATAGGGGAGCTTGAAGCGAGTGTTGGAAGAGAACGGATTCTTTACATCAACTTCGAGGACGAGAGGATCCTGCCGCTAGATGTTAAGGATCTGAACTCAATCCTTGAGGCGTATTATGAACTCTACCCTGAAAACGTGGACCGGGAGCTGTATCTCTTTTTTGATGAGGTGCAGAATGTTCCGGGCTGGGAAGTCTATGTGCGCAGGCTCTATGATAGGGGGGATTTGAAGCTCTTTCTTACGGGGTCGAGTTCGAAGATGCTCTCAAAGGAGCTTGCAACAAGCCTTAGAGGCCGGACTCTTTCTTTTTACCTCTATCCCCTGAATTTTCGGGAGTACCTTGCTTTCCGGGGAGTTGAGCCTGTTCGAGATTTCGAGTATTCGAAGCAGCGGTTTGAACTCAAGAAGCTTTTTGAGGAATATCTCTATGAAGGGGGCTTTCCCGAAGTCGTGCTCGAAGCTCCGGAGCTCCGGAAGAAGATTCTTCAGGATTACTTTGAAATGATGATCTACAGGGATCTTGTGGAACGTTTCTCCATCCGGAATACCACCCTGCTCAAAGCTCTCACAAAATACCTGGTCACAAACATCGGGAATCCTTTCAGTGTAACCTCCTACTACAAAACGATAAAGCAGGATCAGGAGGTCTCAAAAAGTACTCTCCTGGAATACCTCTCTTACCTTGAGGACATCTCTCTTGTCTATTTCCTATCACTCTTCAGCTATTCTTTAAAGGCACAGGCAATAAATCCGAAAAAGGTTTATTGTCTCGATAACGGACTTCGGAATGCCGTATCTTTCATCTTCTCAAAAGACGAAGGCAGGCTTGCCGAAAACCTGGTTTTCCTCGAACTTATGCGCCGGGAAAAAGAGGTCTATTACTGGAAAAATGGGGGTGAAGTTGATTTCATAGTGAAGGAAGAGAACAATTCGCTGACTGCAATCAATGTCACGTACAGCAACAGTATCGCTGAAAGAGAGGTTAGTGCCCTCAAGAAGTTCTCTGAAGAGGAGGAATTTGCTTCTCGCATAAAAGAACTCATCCTGCTGACAAAAGACACTGAAAAGACAGAAAACGGGATCACATACATTCCGCTCTGGAAGTGGATGCTTGAGAAGTAAAATAGGCATTTGAGAGGCAAACATAACCTTTTTACCTTTTCTTCCCAAAAACTCCTCTATGTCTCCCCTGAATTCCGGTGTCCCCCTCAAAACAGAACATTCCTCCAGAGATCGCCTTTACTGGAACTTCTTCAACACGATCCCCTTCCTCATCGGCTCCATAGCAATTGCCAGGGATTCGCTCAAATGGGTTGCAGTTTACATCGGAATATCTCTCTTTTTCTTTTTGGTAATCGAATTCCGGTTTGCCTGCACTCACTGCTTTTACTACATCAGGAGCAAGGGTTGCGTAAAGTGCATGATGCTTTCGGGAGTGCCAAAGATTTTCAAAGCCCGTCCTGGTTCTCACAGCCCTTTTGAAAAGGTGATGACTGTGCTTGGAGCCCTACCCATGTTTTTCTTTCCGGTTTACTGGTTGGTCAGGGACCCTCTGCTGCTGGGAGCCTATATCGTTGCCTGGACGCTTTTCTTTTTGACCGCCAGGCGGTACGAATGCGTAAGGTGCCTTAACTTCGAGTGCCCTATGAACCGGGTTCCTGCAGGTGTCAAAAACGAATTTGAGAAAATGGATGACCTTTCCGAGAATATTAAGCTTTCAGGAGAGGAACTTCGGATATCAGGTTCAGGCAGCTGTGCTTCCCTTAAATTGGAGCATGAATTTGAGGATTTTCTTTACTAGAACTTCGTAACCCTGATTATTCTATTTTCGGCTGGGCTTGTCATTGGCATCAGTTCAACCGGGTGGCTGCTTGCCTATATTTTCACAGTCTTTTTCCACTTTAATATTCTGGAGCAGCATTTTTTCTGTACTCACTGCCCCTATTATCCCACGGAAGGAAAAAAATTGAGGTGCATGATGAACTGGGGCTGGCCGAAGCATTTCAGGCCCAGGCCGTGCCTCCCGGGCAAATTCGATCTTGCCATTACATCTCTGGGATTCATAATCGTGAATCTCTTTCCGCTTCCTTGGCTTTTAAAAGTGCCATTTCTGCTAGGGGCTTATCTGGTCTCTATATTGATTTTTTTACTGACAATATGGCGGTATGAGTGTTCCCGTTGTGTTTATTTTGGGTGCCCTTTTAACAGAGTACTGGCTGAAGTGAAGAAAGATTATCTGAAATGATTTCAATTCCCGGCTGAGCTTTAGGATTTATCCTTCACATTCCCTATTCATTACATCCCTCGCGATCGATCCTGACAGTTGCGGCTTCGCTGCGTCTGACTATGGGCTGTCTATAAGTTTTATTCTTAATTTTTATGTCATAATACTTTTGTTGATTGAGCGTTTTCCCATAAATGAAAAACGCTATTGATGTCGATTACTTTTCCATTCTTATACTGGATTTGAGCTTTTTTCCATAGAGCTGATCCCAAAACTCAAAATTCGAGATTCAGAGAATCAATTTTGAGTTTTGGGATCAGCTCATAATGTAAGGCAATCTATAATCTTTCTCCTATCTTGTAGAAACTTATTTATAGAATAACTAGGAAATAGGTTACCGTATTCCGGCAAATGTTGTCAAAACCCAAAAAACAATCATTTAATGCGTCAATTCACTGAAAACCATCGGTATGCTGTAAAAACGCAAAAAGCCTTTAAAAAACGTGTTCTTCTTCGTTTTCCATTCTCTTAAAGAATGGAATATATTTTTATATCATTATGTTTATTCGAACATAACCATTAAGCCATCAAAAGTCTGTAGGGATTTCTATGCGTGGAAAAATAGGTACAATATTGATACTCTCTCTGTTGGTTCTGGCTGTTGCATCCTGCGGCTGTGCAGAAACTACGAACTCGCAGGCTGTGCAGAACTCAAGCACTGTTCAGATCACCGACATGCTGGGCAGGCAGCTAACTGTGCCGGCGGAAGTCTCCTCGATAGTAGCCACTTCTCCCCCGTCCACTATTCTCGTTTATATGCTTGCGCCGGACAAACTTGCAGGCTGGAATTTCAAAAATAATTTTACACAACCTTTCATGAATGAAAATTACACAAATCTGCCCGTAATAGGAGGCTGGTTCGGGGCACAGACCGGGAACTATGAAACTATAATCAGCATGGACCCTGACATTGTAATTGAAGGGTACACCACGGATGGAGAAATCAATGAAGCCATAGAACGCAGGCAGGAAAGTTTCGGCAGCATTCCGGTGGTTGCCGTTGATGATTCCATTATCTTTGTGACGCAATCTGATCCTACTATCGAATACGTGGGTAAGCTGCTTGATTGTGAAGACCAGGCTGAAAAACTGATTGAGTTCCGCAGTTCAATCCTCAATGAGATCAACAATACTGTAAAAGACATTCCTGAAGATGAAAAAGTACTTGTTTACTATGCCGAAGGTCCAAAAGGACTGATGACCGACCCTTCAGGTTCTCAGCACTCCCAGGTCATTGATATCTGCGGCGGCGTCAACGTTGCGGACTGCCAGCTTACGCCAGGGAACGGCATGACGCAGGTTTCAATAGAACAGGTCATGGACTGGAACCCCGAAGTAATTATCACGTCAAATCCTCAGTTCTACGCAACCGTATACTCTGATTCACTCTGGGCAAGCGTAGATGCTGTTCAGAACAAACGGGTATATCTTGCTCCTCAGAATCCTTTCTGCTGGATTGACAGACCCCAGGGCCCTCACCTTATCATAGGGACTGCCTGGACTGCAAAAATGCTATATCCGGACCTTTTCACAAATATGGATCTCCCCCAGTTGACCCGTGAGTTCTACTCGGAATTTTTCCACTATGAGCTCACTGATGAAGAACTGAATACGCTACTTAACCCTTCAGCAGAGGCTTGAACGTGAGCGAGAAGGGCAAATCTCCGGGTTTCCCCTATATTGCCGAGCACATCTTTGCTCCCATCTACCCTGTAATAGCGGCTCATATCGTCGAACAAAGCGGGATAAAACAGGGCATATGCCTGGACATGGGATGCGGTATAGCGTCCCTAGGGATCGCTGTTGCGGAAATTACGGAGATGCATGTCTATGGTGTTGATTTTTCAACGGATATGTGCAGGCTTTCAAAGGACAAAGCTCACCACCACTGCCTCTCAGGTAAAGTTGTTCCTGTGCAGGCTGATGTGCATCTGCTCCCCTTCAGGGATAACTGTGCAGACCTGATAGTAAGCCGCGGCTCCGTATTTTTCTGGAAAGACCTGCCTGTGGCTTTCACGGAAATTTCCCGCGTCCTTACTCCGGGCGGGCAGGCCTGGATAGGGGGCGGTTTTGGTACAAAGGAATTGAAAGCTCAGATCTCTGAAAAAATGGTCGAAATAGACCCGGACTGGCATGCCGCCTCAAAAAAACGTCTCAGTCCGGAAAACCTTCAGGCTATGCAGGAAGCCGGGAAGCAGACCGAAATTTCCTGCCGTGTAGTTCAGGATGATTCGGGCTTCTGGGTGGTATTAAGTAAGGGAGGTTAAAAAAATGCAGTGCAATGTGTGCGAATTCGGGTGTGAAATCAATGAATACAGCAGGGGCAGGTGCGGGACTTATGTCTGTACTGGCGGTACCATAGTCCAGGACCCTGGTCTGGGATACATGGGAGCATATCCTGTTTCCATAGAAACGATTCCTTTGCTTCATTATCATCCCTCAGGTAAGTTCCTCCAGGTCTTCGGTACGGGCTGCAATTTCCGGTGTTCCGGGTGCGTAGCTCGATTAGTGGCATCGGGCCAACCTCTTTCCCGCTCCACTTTAACTTCCTCTCAGGTAGTGGAGAGAGCCCTGCAGCAGGATTGTCTTGGTGTGGTTTCTACCCTGAATGAGCCTGCTGCAAATTATTATCTGTTCAGGGACCTTGCAGTGCAGGCAAAAGAAAAGGGTTTACTTGCAGGTTGTTCCACCAACTGCTATTTCACAGGTGAGACTTTAGAAGAGCTTGGGCAGCTTGTGGATTTCATGAATGTTGGAATTAAAGGTTATTCTGACCGGAGTTACATAAGTTGCGGAGTTCCTTCATCGGCTCCTGTTTTCCGCAATATTTCCCGACTTTTTGATATGGGGGTGCATGTTGAAACTTCAGTTGTTTATTCCAGGGGAAATGAAGAAGACGTGATAAAGGTTGCAGAAGCAGTGTCTGATATCTCCCCAACCATTCCGGTTCAGGTCATGAGATTCATTCCCTTCGGGGACACACCGATTGAGCTTGAACCTTCTGCAGGAGAGGCGGAGAGCCTGTGTACCTCTCTGCGCAAGTACGTAGATTATGTCTATCTCTTCAATTCTCCGGGTACGGAATTATTGAATACGTACTGTCCTGAATGCGGGAGTCTCCTGACAGAGCGGGAGTTCTACGGGCCCATGGGTTCCAGGCCTGTAAAACCCTGGATAAGTTACGCCTGTGATTGCGGGAAGACTGTGCCCGTTAAAGGGAAAACTGCAACCGAAAGCTTCAATGAAGAAGGTTTCATGGGCGGGTACAGGATAAGCCGGGCTTTCGGGATGGTCCATGCAGTGCTTACGTGTCTGGGAATACTGGACGATTCCAGGTTAATAGACATCTGGAGGAAGGTCTCCGATTCCGGGACCCTTATGCAGGTGCACCATATGATACAGCAGCCGTACGCTTATCTTGAGTTTGTCAGGATAATTGCTGAAAAGGCAAATGTACCGGAAAAGGGAGAAGAACTTATTTCCTTTATCCGTACACGCCTGGAGCTTGTCCATTCCCTTGCAGCAGAAAATAGCGGTCATAAGGTGTATTACTGCATGGGCTCTCCTCTCTTTGCCCTGAACGGCGGGAGAATGGAAAACAACCTTGTAACATTTTCCGGGGGCGTGAGCATAAATAAGCAGCTTCAAAAAGAAGGCAAACCGGGTGTAAATATTTCTCCTTCCTTTATCAATGAACATAATCCGGAGACTATTTTCATTTCCGGTTTCCTTTCTCGTCCCCTCGATGAGTTCTATGCCCTGTGCCGGCAATACGACATACATGCGGATGCTGTAAAACAGCAGCGGATTTATGCAGTCCCACCTTCCTGGGATTTCGGAAGCCCTCGCTGGATACTGGGGCTAATGTACATAGCAGATAGGCTGCATCCCGGAAACTCCGGAATTGACCTGAAAAAGGAAGCAGATGAGTTCTACCTGCAGTTTTATGGTATGCCGTTTGAGGAAGCCACGCCTAACAGGTCTTTTCACAGGCCCTCCTCAGGGATCTGGCCCAGGCATGTGATGAGGTATAACGATGCCTGATTACAGGTATTCCCGCACTGCTCTGGTGTACCTGTTGCCCGTCGCATTACTCATAGGCTCCCTTTTTGTTGGGAGATATCAGACTCCTGTATCGGCGGTTGTGGACGAGAGTATGAAAGCTTTTTCATCTCTCTTTTTTGGTACTCCTGCCTCGGTTTCCACTCAACACACGGTCCTATTCAATGTAAGGCTGCCCAGGATACTTGCAGCTTTGCTGGTAGGAGCGGCTCTTTCTACAGCCGGGGTCTCTTTTCAGGGGATCTTTCGCAATCCTCTCGTTTCTCCCTATATCCTGGGAGTGGGCGCAGGTGCGGGTTTCGGAGCATGCCTGGCAATACTTCTGTGGGATAGTTATCTGCTTATACAGCTGATGGCTTTTGCTTTCGGATTGCTGGCGATGTTTGCTGCCATAAGTATGGGTAAAGCCAGTAAAGGCGCGGGAACTCTGGTATTCGTGCTTTCCGGAATAATTGTGAGCTCTATGTTTACAGCTCTCACATCACTGGTAAAATATATTGCAGATCCTTATGATGAACTTCCCGCGATAGTATTCTGGCTCATGGGAAGCCTTGCTACTGTCAGGTACGGTGATCTGTTCTACATAGCATTGCCCATGTTTATTGGGGCTCTGGTGCTTTTTCTTCTCAGGTGGCGTATCAACATCCTTTCACTGGGAGATGAGGAAGCTAAAGCCCTGGGGATGAACGTAGAAAAAATGCGCCTGATTATCATTGTTTGTGCAACTCTTATGACTTCAGCAGCAGTCAGCGTCAGCGGTGTGATTGGTTGGGTCGGGCTGGTCGTGCCTCATATCTCAAGGATGATTGTTGGTCCCAACTACAGCCGCTTGCTGCCCATGAGTATGGTTATCGGAGCCTCGTTCATGCTGCTTGTAGATGATCTCTCAAGGACTATTGCCGCTACGGAGATCCCTCTGGGAATCCTCACTTCCCTGGTAGGCGCTCCTTTGTTTGCATATCTTATTCGAAGGGGGCGTATGGGATGGAATTGATGCTGGAAGTGAACTCACTTGCCTTCTCCTATGGAAACGGGCCGGTCTTTGAGAACATTTCTTTCTCGCTAAAAAAAGGAGAGGTTATGTGCATCCTGGGCCCGAACGGGGCAGGAAAATCCACACTGGTCAAATGCATTGCAGGGATTCTCAAGCCGTCTGCCGGATCTGTCCGCATCCTGGGAGAAAATACGGCTTCGCTCGGGGTAAGGGGCATTGCCCGGCGTATAGGTTACGTACCCCAGCAGAATGAAGTGGTGTTTCCTTTTTCCGTGCTGGATTTTGTGGTAATGGGCCGGGCCCCTCATCTTTCCATGTTTGCATCCCCAGGTGCAGAGGATATGGAGATTGCAAGGGAATCGCTCGCAGTGGTGGGGCTTTCTGACCTTGCGGAAAGGCCGGTTGCCAGTCTCAGCGGTGGACAGGGTCAAATGGTACTGATAGCCCGGGCTCTTGTCCAGAAGCCTTCTCTTCTTTTGCTGGACGAGCCGACTTCTCACCTTGATTTTGGCAATCAGGTTCTTGTGCTGGAGACTGTGCAGAGACTGGCTTCCCTGGGGATGTCTATTGTGATGAACACCCACATGCCGGACCATGCTTTCCTGGTGGGCAGCAGAGCTGCAGCCCTGACGGGAGGCAGGCTGGTTGCTCTGGGAGAAGTTGAAACGGTTGTAACCAGCAAGATGATGTCTTCGGTCTATGGTGTAAAGGTAGCTGTCCGGGAAATCGAAGATATGAAAAGGAAAGTGTGTCTGCCCTTACGGGGAAATAATACACTGAAACTAAATTAAAATATTGAGAATAAATTAATCCACCAATATAAAATTTTAAATAAAAGAAAAGGGCGCATTCGCCTGAATTTTGCTTTCACGATAAAAGTCTGAACATAGAAAAACAAAAATTAAAAGCTAGTGGAGAATTTTTATGAACTTAAAGAGATTTAACGCTGTAGCTCTGGCTATCCTTGTGCTAACGTTTATTCTGGCGTTGGCAGGAACGTGTACGGCTGTGTCGGTTGAAATAAGGGGCACTCCCTTTGATACCGGAAGCACGGATGCCCAGAATATTTCGTGGGATTTCAGAAACTTCGGAGCTTTTTCCTTCAATGCAAACAAGTACAGTAATTTCATTAACGGGTCTGGCGAGCATCTTTATTTTGAGGACAAAGGAAACAGCCCTTCCCTCGGGAAAGATAGTCCTTCAGCCAGCGTAATCGATGAAGGTGAACTCTTTTATACTACCAAACAGTTCCCTTCGAAGTATAAGGTATTCTCTGAAGAAGAAAATGTAACAAAGGTATCTTTCTTTTATATGATTCATCTGTTTGGTAAATCCTACTGTGCTATTGACAATGATGCAACAAATCTCGCGAAAATGCTGTACCAGCAGGATGAGAGCGAAAAGAAAACACTCAGGGCAGGAGAGACCTGGGATATTGCCGGCGGGTACAGCCTTACTCTAAACGGGATTGACGTTGAAGGGAACAAATGCTATTTTTCGCTTTACAAGAATAATACGGAGCTGGATACTGCGGTAATCTCCACGGATGGCACTATAGATGACAGAATATTTACTGCAGAAGATGAATTCGGAGACAATTCCTCACATATTTATTTCATTACCCTTGTAGACTCAATTTTTGCAAGTGCGGATACCGATTTTACAGTTTTCAAATATACCTGGCTGATAGATAAGGACAAGCCTCTTTCCATTGAATTCGGGGATGAGTTTGGCAGTTTCGAAGTAAACCAGGCTCTTGGAAACCAGATAGTAATGTCAAATACCGACGCAATAACAATTAATGTCGATGCTGACAGCAAGACCAACATTACAGACGAGTGGTATTTCAAGACATCTGATGAGGGAAAAGGAAGCAATGGAGGATACGTAATCTACCCCGCAAAAACAGTCATTTCCGAAGAACAAAATCCTGCAGCCGCAGGAACTGGAACCGCAGGAACCAACACTTCAGCCAGCACATCCGGCAACGTTCAGATGCAGGGGGAAAATAACACTCAGACAAAAGCAATAACAGAAAACTCCAGTGAGAAGAGTAAAGAGATGTACGGAGCTTCACCTGAAACCCCGGCCGAAGCAGAAACACCCGCAGCTGCCAGCAGTGACGTTCCAGCAAGTTCTGGTTTCGGAGGATTTCTGGCTGTTTTTTCCCTGGTCAGTATGGTTTATTGTTTTAAAAGAAGTTGAAGTTAAAAGAGGGAAGTAGGCCTCAAAGCCCTGACTAATTTCCTCCATTTTTTATTTTTTTGAATAGATCTTTTGATAGGGTCTTAAGTCGGTTTTCAAGTCGAATGCTAACTCTCCGTGAAATGAAACCTTTTGATTTGTGTATGTAATTCAAATTTTTATGTTCGTCTTTCTGAACCCGGAAAGTTTCGGCCTGTTTTTATGGACGTTTTGTCTGATTTGGCTGTTCGCTCAATTTACTGGAAAACTATTTATACTAGAATACGGTAATAGGATTCCGTATTCCTGCAAATGGGCAGGAAGCTGTAAAACCAGAAACGGAGATCCAGACTATGAAAGAAAAAGTAGAGATAAAGGCTCCAAAACCCGTTTTGCATGGGTTTTTGTTCGGCAATGGTACGTTTATCACCCCGGCGGAAATGAGAATCATGGAAAGCCTTGGGGTAATTCCGGCAACAAGGGCATGAACTCGAAAAGTTAACCGGGAAAAGCACATTGTAAATGGGTCAGGGAATTTGTTAATAAACAATCTATAATCATTCTACAAAATATCTAGCTATTTATTGAGCCAACCTCCAAAAATCCAACAAACCAACCTCCTAAGTGTTAAATCGACCTTCCCACTACCAGTGATTTGCTCCAGCTCCTTCTTAAGCTCAAAAGATGGCGATGGAAGTCAAATCACCTGAAAAATGAAAATTTACAGAAAGTTATCTCTTAACCCATAAGCTCTGTGCTTTTCCTGAGTTTCAATTCTTTCATTTTCTCTTTTATTTTTTTTGTCTTTAGATCCCCAGGTACACGCCTGCACCTGAATCAACTCCCGTCTTTTTTAAAGGAATATGTCCTTTTGCCTTTCTTTTTCAGCTTGAATAACCTCTTCCGGGTTGCACTTTCCATGATTTCTTCCTCTTTCATGTGATGGTCGCTAAAAGAAAGGGTTCCTTCGGGTTTCAGGATCCTGTGCAACTCTTTCATGACAAGTTCCGGCTTATTCAGGGTGTGATAGGTATCATAGAAGAGAACAACATCCAGGCTCGCGCTGGGCAGGCCCGTATCGTAGTCAGAAAGGATAGTCTCTATGTTTTTTAGTTGTTTTATAGTAGTCAGGTGCCGAACCATCTCAATAGCAACAGGGTTGATATCCAGGGCATAGACTTTTCCTGAGGGGCCCACCATTTCGGAAGCATCACGAATATAAGAACCTGATCCGCAGCCGTAATCCAGAATTTTGAAACCGGGTTTTATTCCGGCTTCTTCCAGGATTTTCCTGCGGGGGAAAAAGAAGTCCCGGAACTTGAAGATAAGTGTCGTTGCGTGGAATCGAAAATCAGAAACTGGTTCTTCCGTGGTGTTTTCCTCCTCTATGGTCGGTCTTCTGGTTAGTAATGGTTCAGGCCTTTCTCTTGCAGGCAGCTTTTTCCTTCAAGCTATTTTGAGATTCACATATCTTATATTTTGCCTGCAGCAGGTTTTCACGACTTTTATTTTTTTATACTTGAATATTCGGATACATATGTAATCAAAGTGCTGCCTGAAGCAACTATCCATACTTCGGACCAGCACTGTACCACTACCCAACAGTGTGCCTAACACCGTACCACCAGTGTTATACTGCAGCGCAAAACCTTAATCTTAAATCAGAAAGTAGAATAACCTTATAAAGTATCTAAGTAAAGTAATCATATTTTGTGAATGGAAGGAATAAAAGTGACAAGCATAATAGCTGCCTGCATCCAGATGAATATCTCACTTTGCTCGAAACATGAAAATCTTGAGCGCGCCCTCTCCCTGGCAGAAGAAGCGGTTTCAAAAGAAGCTGAGATTCTCGTCTTTCCGGAAGTTTTCTCGACCGGTTTTTGTTATGACCATATAGAGGAAGTAGCTGAAACTGTTTCCGGTCCCACGCTTGAAGCTCTCCGTGCCTTTTCCAGAGAATATGACTGTATTCTTGCAGGCTCAATGATAGAAAAGATAGAAAGAAGTAAAGAGGATACAGTAAGTTCAGAAAAGAAGGCTCCTTCCCAGTATAACCTCGGTTTCTGCATCGAGTCCGGAAAGCTGGCAGGCATCCGCCGAAAAGTCCAGCTTTATGGCCCGGAAAAAGAGTATTTTGCATCTGGAGATAGCATAGCTCCTATCAGGTTGCAAAAGTACGGGCTCTCCATAGGACTCATAGTTTGCAATGAGCTCCGATATCCGGAAGTTGCCAGAAAACTGGCCCTTGAGGGAGCAGATTTGCTGGTTTCAGCTGCCGATATCCCGGATTTTTATATATACCCCTGGCGAATTATGTCCCTTTCCCGTGCAATTGAAAACCAGTTGCCTCATATTGCCTGCACCAGAGTGGGAAAAGATAGGTATTCGACTTATCCTGGTGGCTCTTTTATTGCCGACGGATGGGGCCGCGTTCTGGCAGAAGCCGAAAAGAAAGAGTGTGTCCTCATTGGGAAAATTGATCTTGACGAGGCAAAGGAAATCAGGCAAACTGGCTCTATTTTCGAAGGTCGCAGACCTGATCTCTACTAAACCATACTTCCTCATAAGGTGATATTCAAGGCTGCGTTGAGGCGCTGGATCGAAAAAATCCTGCATTTATCCTGCAATCCCTACAAGATTTTCACCTGAATAAAGCTGCGGCTTCTCTCTGGTAGATAAAGCACTTCCTTACCGCTCCAAAACAGAAGAGAAGGAATCCAGAATCTCAGAATTCCACAAGTTCAATAAAAAGTAGTTGAAAAGGTAAGCCCTACCGGGTTACCCTTTAAGTTCCTTCACAATTAATTCGCGGGCAGTTTTTGCATCTGCTGTGCCCTTTGTCTTTTTCATGACCTGTCCTACAAGGAAGTTCAGGGATTTTTCTGCTCCTCCAATGTAGTCCTGTACTGCGGCTGTGTTCTCGGCAATTGTTTCTGCAACAGCCCTGGTGACCAGGTCATCTTCAGCTTTGAATAGGCCTTTTTCTTCAATAATCTGAGAGGGAGTCTTTTCTTCAGTGCCGTCCAAAATTATACGGATGACCTCAACTGCAGCCCTATCACTTACTTTGCCTTCGGCAAAAAGGGTGACCAGTTCTACCATATCCGAGACCTTGAAGGAATTCTCTACTGCAGGATCTTTTGCGTGGATAAAGCCAATCGTTTTGCCGTCATAAGAAGAGATTGCAAGGTCGCGATAGTTTAGCTCCCCAAGGAAGACATCGGCTGCCCAGGTGGCGGCAGTTTTCGGGTCCACACCTTTCGCACAGACTCCTTCGTAGAAGTCGGCGAGCATGATCTTTGAGGTAAGAGCTCTTGCATGCATATCTGTTATGCCGTACTGCTCTATGAAGCGTGCACGTTTGGCGTCAGGAAGTTCAGGCAGGGTTTCTTTAATTGCAGGAATCCAGCCAGTAACCCGCATTGGCATAAGGTCAGGCTCACGGAAGTAGCGGTAGTCTTCTGCCTCTTCTTTTGTCCTCATGGAAATGGTTACGCCTCTTCCTTCATCGAAGTGGCGGGTTTCCTGAGTAATTTTTCCTCCGCGGCGGATAACGTTCTTCTGGCGCATGATCTCGTACAGAAGAGCCCTTTCAACTCCTTTATGGGAAGAGATATTTTTGACCTCAACACGTGTACCCCAGTAGACCGAGACGTTTGCATCGACACGCATAGCTCCTTCAAGGTTTCCATCAAAGACATCCAGGTACTCAAGGATATTTCTGAACTTGTCAAGGAAACGCCGTGCCTCCTTGGGGCTTCTCATATCCGGCTCGGTAACGGTTTCGATCAGGGGCATACCTGATCTGTTGTAGTCGATAAGGACACCTTTGGATTTCTCAATGCTCCCTATATGCACAAGCTTTCCAGGGTCTTCTTCCATGTGAGCTCGTGTAATTCCGACTACATGCTCCCCGTCCTCTCCTTCGATCACGACTTTTCCTTTGCCAACAATGGGGTAGTCGTACTGGGTTACCTGGAAACCTTTGGGAAGGTCAGGGTAGAAGTAGTTCTTCCTGTGGAACTGGGTTTCTTCTGCAATCTCCCCTTCAAGGGCAAGCCCCACCTTAATTGCGGCTTCCACAGCTTTTTTGTTCAGGACAGGAAGCGCACCTGGAAGACCAAGACATACCGGGCAGGTGTGGGTATTGGGGGCTGCATTGTGGTAATCGGTAGAGCAGCCGCAGAACATTTTGGTCTTCAGTTTGTTAAGCTGGACATGTATTTCAAGTCCTATCCTTATGCCGTCAGGGTTTTCGTAGGCCATCACGCCACCTCCGGAGGTCTCTTTGTGTGGTAATCGGTATTCTGCTCGAAAGTGTAGGCTGCACGCAGGACTGTGGGCTCGTCAAAGGGTTTGCCCATTATCTGAAGCCCTATAGGCAATCCGTCAGTAAAGCCGCAAGGGACGGAAATTGAAGGTACGCCTGCAAGGTTGATCGGGCAGGTGTTTACGTCCGAAAGGTAGAGGGTGAGCGGATCTTCAATCTTTTCTCCTATCCTGAAAGCGGGGTTCGGCATCGTAGGTGCCATAAGCAGGTCAACTGCCGAGAGAGCCTTGTCAAAGTCCTGCTTCACAAGAGTCCTTACCTTCAGGGCTTTGAGGTAGTATTTGTCGTGATAGCCTGCAGAAAGTGCATAGGTGCCCAGGAGAATCCTTCTTTTGACTTCGGTTCCGAAACCCTCTGCTCTCGTCTTTGAAACCATTGTGTGCCAGTTTTCGCCGCTTTCTCTGAACCCGTAACGTGTTCCATCGAAACGGGCAAGGTTTGAGGATGCTTCACTCATTGCAATGATATAGTATGAGGCAAGAGCATACTTTATATTAGGCATTGAGACTTCTTTCCAGGTTGCTCCGAGGCTCTCATATTTGTGAATAGCATTCCATACAGCTTTTTCTACATCAGGATGGATGCCTTCTCCGAAAAATTCCTGCGGAATCCCTATTTTCAGACCCTTGACATCGTCAACAAGTGCTTTCCGGTATTCGGTTTTACTGTCAATGGAAGTAGAATCTTTTCGGTCATAGCCGGCTATAACATCCATCAAGACCGCGATATCTTTCACATTGTTTGCAAGAGGTCCGACCTGTTCAAGGGAATTCGCGTAAGCCACAACTCCGTATCTTGAAACTGCCCCATAGGTCGGCTTAAGCCCCACAACCCCGCAGAAAGCCGCAGGACAGCGTACGGACCCGCCTGTGTCAGAACCAAGGGCGAAAGGAGCTTCTCCTGCTGCAACAACCGCTGCACTTCCTCCGGAAGATCCGCCAGGTACTCTTTCAAGGTCCCATGGGTTTGCAGTCGGCCCGAAATGGCTGGTTTCCGTGGAAGACCCCATTGCAAACTCATCCATATTGGTTTTTCCAAGGACTACGGCTCCGGCAGCAAGGAGTTTCTCGATAACATGTGCATTGAAAGGAGGAACGTAACCTTCAAGGATTTTCGAGCCGCAGCTGTTTGGCAGCCCGACGACGGAGATATTATCCTTTATTGCGATTGGCACGCCTGCAAGGGGTCCATCGTGCCCTTCTACGTCGATCTTTTTTGCCTGCTCAAGGGCTTTATCGGAAACCGTTACGTAACCGTTGATTTTGCTCTTTCCGATAATTTCAAGGTAGCTGGCTGTCACTTCTTCGGCTGAGCTTTCTCCGATCTTCTCTTTAATCTGTGCAACACTCATCCATTTTGCCATTAAAACATCTCCTCAGCCGATCTTCGGGACTCTGAAAGCCCCGTCCTGTTTGTGTTCGGTGTTTGTAAGAACAGTTTCCTGCGGGAGGCATTCTTCAACCATGTCTTCCCTGAATACGTTATAGATCTCAGCAACATGGTATGTGGGAGCAACATCTTCGGTCGGCAGTTCATCAATCTGCCCAAAGTACTCCAAAACTGAGTTAAGTTTTTCCATGTATTCGACTGTTTCCTGCTCATTAATTTCAATACGGGCAAGCCAGCCGATGTGTTCTACATCTTCTTTTGTAATCATAAAAATTCCTCAAAAATAGAATGATTTTGAATAGAATGCCGTTGGTAATGCATAATAGAAACAGTTTATGAAATAAATATATATTCTTCCTATTCTCAATTCGCAGGGTAAACAGGAAAGTGTTTTCAATACAATTTAGCGTAAGTATTCTTTTCTCAGATAGATTAAGAGTTCATAATTATTCAGCTAACATTACTCCGAATTTATTCTTCTGCTATACTCAATGCGGGTAATTTTCATATTGGTTATAAATATACTTCGACGGCGATATTCCCTAAACTTATACCTGCAAATTTTATTGATTCTTTCATCTATCTCAATCGATTTAGGAAATTTCCTGGAATCACTCTGAAATCCAAGATCCCAAAAATTCTCTGGAATGAGGTGAGAAATTGATAATAAATAGAATAGCAGTAGATAAATTCAGTGAAACTCTTCAAAAAGTAAAAGATGATCCTTCTAAAACTAAAAAAGTGATTGAGTTTGAAGGGAACTGGGAGATTGGCAGGACAGGACCTCAATTTTCTACAAAGATAAATTCCGAGAGGGGAGGAGAGTTCCTGATTCAATCAGATGAACCGGTAGCTCTCGGAGGCGGAGGAACTGCTCCCAATCCCGTTCAGTATGGCCTGTATGGAATAGCATCCTGTTTTGCAGCTAGCTTTGCTAAATGGACTGCAATGGAAGGTATAGTGCTCAATCAGTTTAAGATTAAAGTTAGGGCTGATATGGATCTAAGTGTAAGCTTTGGAATTTCCCACGAACCTGCAATCCCTATTTATGAGTCTATTAAATTCGAAATCATAGTTGATTCTGGAATGAGCATGGAAGAAATCCAGAAATTTAATGAGATTGCAAAGCAACGCTGTCCCTGTTATTACTGTTTAACCACTGAAATTATCCCTGAAATTGTGTTCAAAAAGGAAGATTAGTAACGTTTAGCAAGGTGCCTTATATTCAGATCTGCAGTTATCCAATTTATGAGTAGCGTTTGAAACACCAACCAATCGAGACTCTGGCTCAAGAGGACTGACTTACACGCATTAACATTAAGCTTCTATCACGCGGGCTAAAAAAAATGAGCAAGCTGTTCTTTTCAGTATTTTTAGCCTGCTCAGGAAGAATTTTTTTTCTTGATTTTAAGATTTCACGCTTTCTGTCTCATATGCAGGGCGTACATCTGGACTTTTTTTCATCTCCCGAATTGCGCCTCGGGAGTACGCGGTCCTTTTCGCTTTGCTCAAGAAGACTAATTTATCTGAATTTCCGCAGATGTTCTCTATAAAGTAACATGTTTCTTGCTATCTTTTTTGGATAATTTCTCAAAAATCCACAATTATTATCTCAGCTGAATCTTCGGAAAATGGAAATTGGAATCTTTGAATGAAGGCACAAGGTCGAAAAGTGTGAGATATTTCAAAAACACGCGTTTAAATAATTAAGGCCGTTTTCCTAAAAACAATATCAGAAAATTGTGAAAGTTGATAAGACATCTGCGGAAAGTAGGATTTATAGGAATAAACTCCAACCTTCAATCAGAAAAATGCTAAAAAAATGAGCAAGCTGTTCCTTTCAGTATTTTTAGCCTGCTCAGGAAGAATTTTTTTCTTCATTTTAAGATTTTACGCTTTCTGTCTCATATGCAGGGCGTACATCTGGACTTTTTTCATCTTTGCCAGGTTGAGTACTTTTTCGAGTTCTTCGTCGGTGAGGTGCCGGGCTTCGATATAGCCGTTATCTACGGCTTCGTTGAAGATTTCGTAGCCTATGGCTGAACGGGCCAGGACTGTGGTGCAACCTTTTGGGCTGCCGACTCCGCCAAAGGAGATATCTGAGTTTTCGGCAGTCAGGTCTGTGCAGAAACGGCAGGAGGTGCTTCGGTATTCATCAAAGTCACTGAGTTCGAAGACATGCTCTTTTCCATCTTTTAGAGTAATTTCGAACTTTCCTCTTCGGATTTTCATGGCATCGACATTCTCAAGCGTGATTCCATAATTTTCCAGTACGGTTTTGATTCCCTCATAGGAAAAGGTATCCATACAAAAAAGTCCCAGTTTGAGAACCTTTGCCCTCATAAAGAGGTGCAGAAAACCGTAAGAGCTTTTTTGCATTTTTGTGACGGCATCAATGTTACAGCTTGTCCCTACAAAGGCAACACTATTCATCCCCTGCTTGACTGCGCTCATAAGGGCTTCAAGTGTCATCGAATGGGAGTAGATACTGCCGCTGCTCTCCAGGATTTCTTCCCTGGTTTTTGCAACTATGGGTATTGGCTTCCAGGGCTCTTCTTTTGAACGGGTTGTAACTACTGCACAGTCGATAAGTCCCTCGTCCAGAGCGTACAGAAGAAGAGAAGTCACAACTCCTCCGTCCTGTCCCTGTATTTCCGGCAAGGCAGACTTTGCAGCATAGGCATATCTGAAACTTCCTATTAGCCCTTCTTCTGTAGTAATAGTTCTTGGGCACTGGTAGTAGCAGACCCCACAGGCTTTGCAGGGACCTACCAGTTCGGGTTTTCCGTCTTTGATAGTTATGTATTCACAGCTTGCTGCACAGGCTCCGCAAAGAGTGCAGATACCGGGTTTTATTATATCCCGCTTTAACTTTCCAAAAGATATTTTTTCCTTTTCACTCAGGCTCCGCTTGAGACGGATAACGCTTTTTTCAAGTGCATCGAATTTATGCTTGCACTCAGTACTGCAGAAATAGTAATGTTTTCCCCCGTAATCCGAAAAGTATTCACTATCGTCAGATATAATTTTCTTGCAAATAGGGTCTAGTGGCATTAAAGGCCTCCAATGAACATTTATTCGAAAATTTCAGGAACATCATATTGCTATTCCCGGGAAAGATCTAGATCAGTTCTTCAGCATATAATTATTATATTTAATGAGTATATATTAATCATACGTGGTATTATAATTATGCTCTTTATAATTATGTGCTGTAATTTATTCTTATGGGTGAATAATTTAAGCTCGATTAAAAGCATTGCTTTGAAATCGAAATATTTTTTAAGAAATGCTGTTGAGATATGAGTTAAAAGATGTCACACTAAGAGAGATTAATGGTAAAGTAGACATAACAAGAATGATACTAAAAATATTACTCGAATACAACAAAAAGACCGATACAAAAATCAGGTGATCAGGATGGATGAGCAGAGATAATAAAAAGCCAGGGTCGTGAATCCGCTATAGATGGATAGTTATGATAGGACTTAACTGAAATAAACCAGCATTTTGAAGTGTTTTAGCAAAGATTATTATAGGCTTTGGTTAATACCTTCTTTAAACTTAAGATAAATTGTGTTCTTGTCATATCTCTTTATCAAATCCCGGAGATAAATATCTCCGGAATGTCCCGATGTTCAAAATATCCGGTTTCTAATTGTTGTACCCAACACATTCATATTAGATTCAACCAGGTTTAAGCAGTCTATATTGATTTAAATCAGCTTCAAATCAGTCTGGATTACGTTTGATTAAACTGCAAAAAGCAATCCGTCTTAAAATGAAATTCATTATTACATTCTATAGTACAAGTTCAATTGAATTCGACATTGGCAGTTCAACCTTACAGGACGTAGATTCAATTGAAACTATGTACAGATCCTCAGGAAGGGAAAAAATGGCTCTGAAACCCAGAATTGCAGAATCTCCTCAGGTTCGCTATATTGACCTTAAATCAAAACCATTCTTTATCGTAGCTTCAGTAGAAGTAGGAAATACCACAACCAAATCTATCCTTACAGCCACCAATATGGACACTGGAAGGACGCATATCGTAAACAAGGTCCTCCGCATGACCAGGGATGTCCGTCCTCCAAAACCCGGGGAAGCCGTGTTCGGAAAGACACTTACGGGAGTGGAACTCACGCGCGAGGCTGTTGCAGAACTGGTGAAAAGCACTCTTACCGAGTCCATGGAAAAAGCCAGTCTGGATATAAAGACTGACCTTAACTTTGTGGTACGCTCTACAGGTGTTGTTGCAGGTTTCGATTCTCCGGAAGAAGTTGGCGAATTTATCAAAGCCCTTGCTGACGGGTGTCTGATGGCAGGAGTTCCTCCAAAGAACATGACTCCGCCAATGTCCATCTCGAATATTTCTAAAAAACTCCAGAAATACAGCAAACTGGAAAAAGTCATTTTTGATGGGGCCGTAGCTGGCGTTGTGCCTCCGATAGGTTCTACTGGCGTTGAAATTGTTGCAAACGAGATGGAGGGAGAGCTCGCAACGGCAGGAATAAAGGAAGCTGCTAAACTAACGGATGTGGATTTCAGGAATCCATGTATCTCAATTGACTTCGGGACAACCCTTGATGGCAGGATAACAAGCCCTGACCAGCCGTATGCAAAAACAATTGGAAACTTCTGCGGATATGCAGGTGCAATTCCTGATGCCATTATTCGGGGCTCGAAGATTGTTGACTCAAAAGTGGGTACTGCTCTGGAAGTTTTTGAGAAACAGAAACCACCTTCTTTCCTCACTTTGAAAATGAAAGCTAAAGTTATCGAAGATTATTCAAGGCGCATTCATGAGCTTATAATTATTGAGAAAGTCCCTTCGGATCGAAAGAGGTATGGCAGTGTCCCTGTCAGGCCGGATGCAGCCGAAGAGATAGGTGTAACACTTATAGGTTGCGATGTGGGGGAAAATGGCTCAAATATGGGAAAACTGAGTGCAATAGGCGTGGAGATATGCAAAAGCCATGGGTTACCTATTGTTTATGCTGTTATTGACGAGGTAATGGCCGGAGTGGTGTGCAGGCTCATAGAAGTTGCAAAAAAAGAAGGTCTAATCTTTGAAGACACAACTTTCGGAATTACAGGCAGGGCAGGAATTACCGGGAACAAACCTAAATTAATTCTGAGCTGCCTGGAGAAAATGAACCTTGCCCCTAAAATCGATGAGAGAGTGGTCTTTGTGGATGACGGGCTTGCCAGAGGTGCAGCTGTTATGGCACGCTGCATGAACTCCCTGGGTTCACCTCAAAACCCACTTGGTGGCAGGCATGGCGGAAAATGCATTCTTGCACAGCGGATGAAAATGCAGGAAAGATGAAATGGTAAATTGAGCGAAATGATAGATAAAGTAAAACGGTGAATATTTCTTATAATGAACAAAGAAATGTTTAGAAAGTATATCGCAAAAACTGAAAAAAAGCCGGGTAATGGGGTAAAAGCAGGGTGATTTATCCTCCTGCTCCTCCTCCGCCTGCTTTTCCAAGATCGAAGCCCTGCATTGTTTCTCTTTCTTTTCTAAATCTTTCTTCCAGTTCCTTGGCAGTAAACTCCCTTTCCTCTCTCTTTTCTGCGGGTCTGATATCTGTAAGCTCCATAGTTTCTTCTCTGTACCAGAGATCGGTGCTTTCGAGCAGGACCCAAACTTTTCCCTGTTCGTCCTTTTTGATCTCGGTCACATAACTTACAGTATCGCTATTTACATACTTGGCAGCATCTCCCACTCTGATGGTCTTTTTGTTGCGCCCTACCGCTGTGATTTCTTCAGCATCAGCCATGCTTTCACCTCAAGGGCTTCCAGGACTGACATTACAGGCCCTGCAAGTCCATTTCTTCTTAAAATAACTGTTTTCCTTTTTTAATAACTATTTATAGGTTATTCAGACCCTTTAGCGAACTACTCTCACCTGCCTCTTCAAAGTCGAGGAAAGGGCTTTCTGCTTCATGGATTATTTTTGAAATTCCCACAAGTTTAATTCGGGCATTCCATGCCCTACTTATTTTTCGTCTCTATCTCGATCCGGCTTTACATAGTTTCAAGCAAAGAAGAGGCGTTTTTCCATGACTTTGTGAGCCTGAATGTGAACATTATTTACATTGGTTTCCAGGTCCTTGAATCCAGTGTCTAAATTATATTGATTTGAGGGTATATAATGATTAGGGGTAGCGAAAAGGTTATCGGTACAGTTGACGGTTTTCATCCCCTACCTGTCTTCTTTGGGATTGAAGAAAGGTATCCCGCTTTGAGGCAAGTTGTGGTTTTACCTGTAGCAGCCTCTAAAAAGCTCTGACAGATTTAATAGAGACTTCACAGTTTGAAAAGTGAACTACCCCTCCCTAAAGCTCTGGCCTAATGGCTCAAGCTTTTGAGGGAGGTGCTTCCTGCTTCATTCTCCAGAGCAACCTCTGCGAGTCCACAGGCTCTACCTCTTGTCCCAGGAGTGCAAATTTTTTGATGTTAATAGCGGCATTAATGTCTCGATCGTGGTTAGTTCCGCAATCGGGACACTGCCACTCTCTTATTTCTTCAGTTAGATCTTGATATTTGTATCCACAAACGTTACAGGTCTTTGATGAAGGTTCCCATTGTCCTATCTTCAATATAGTTTTTCCTAACCATTCTGCTTTATACTGTAATTTCAGGACAAAACTATACCAACCTGCATCTCCGGTTGATTGAGCACGATTGTGGTTTTTCATTATTCCCTTGATATTCAATGTCTCAATAGCTATTGCTTGGTTATCGCTTATGAACTTTTTTGAGACATTGTGCTGGAAGTCATGTCTTTGAGTTGAGATTAGTTCGTGCAGTTTTGCAAGCTTATGTACTGCTTTTCTTCTGTTTTTAGAGCCGATTACTTTTCCCGAAACTCTCCTCTGCAAACAAT
This sequence comes from Methanosarcina subterranea, assembly GCF_055385895.1. Classification (NCBI taxonomy): domain Archaea; kingdom Methanobacteriati; phylum Methanobacteriota; class Methanomicrobia; order Methanosarcinales; family Methanosarcinaceae; genus Methanosarcina; species Methanosarcina subterranea. The sequence continues at coordinate 89,146 of NZ_AP042426.1, forward strand.
TCAGCCTTTCAAGAGAATTCTTCAGGAATTTAGGATTATCAATTTTCTCTCCTGTTGATAGTGCAGCAAATGTTTTGAGTCCTACGTCTACTCCGATGAGAGTAGCATGAGAAAAAGGTTCGGGTTCTGGTAGTTCTATTCCATCATCCGTTAAGACGCTTATATAGTATTTTCCAGTAGGAGTTCTCGATACTGTTAATGTTTTCATCTTTCCTTGAAAAATGTCTCTGTGCATCTTAACTTTTATCCAACCGAATTTAGGCAACTTAATTTCTAACTTTTCTACATTAAGATCATAATGTTGTGGAAGCTGGAAAGAAAAATGATGATCCTTTTTGCTTTTTCTTTGAGGATAACCGAATCCGAAATTGAAAAAGTTTGTGAAAGCTTTATTAAGATTTCGGCCTGCTTGCTGAAGTGCCCCGGCGTTAATCTCTTTTAGCCAGGGATATATTTCTTTTAGAACTAACAAGTGATTATTAAGATCAAATTCAGAAATACTTATTCTACACTTTCTATATAATGTAGATTTAATATTTAGAAGTTTGTTATAGACGAACCGAGTACTACCGAAGTGTTTTTCCATAAGAACTTTTTGTTCTTTGTTAGGGTAAATCCTGTATCGGTTTCCTCGTTTCATTAGCATTATATATGTTTTGAAACTATGTTAAAATTAACAGATTTACTATCTGTAGAATGTCGGGAAGTTGACGGCTTCCATCCCCCACCTGTTCGATCCGGTAAACCGGATCTCCTGAGGAGGGGGTCTTCTCGCCTTAAGAGATAAAAAGAGAATTTAAAGTTTGCTAATTTTTCAGTAATCGATTACTTTCTCTCACTATGGGTAATTTTCTTTTATTGGGTAACCTCTTTACTGGTTAATCTCATTTCTGAGTTCTCCCATGAGAGCTACCCTTTCGGCAAATGCGTTGTGCCTGTGTATGCTTTCCTCATTAATCTGTTTGATAGTGATTACTGCATTATCTGGAAGTTTCGGGAATTCTTTTACAATATTATCTGCCATTGCCCTTACACAGTCTTCCACAAACTTGGGGTTCATGTGTGCAGTTTCCACAACAACTTTCTCGTCTGAGCGCTTCAGGATCTCATAAACGCTTGAACTCATGGAGCGTTCGATTATCTTGATTATGCTTTCCAGGGAAACATCAAAATCATGAGCTACTTTAATTGAGACAATACCTATTCCGCGCTGATTGTGGGTAGCCATAGGAACCTTTTCAAGGAATTTTATGATTGTATCCCTGTCAACCCCAAGATCAGCAAGCTCATTTGCAGCCTTATCTCTCATTATCTCCTGAGCGCAGGGGCACGCAGTCATTCCCACAACTTCAGCTCCTATGAGCTTTTTCACATCAAAGTAGCCTTTGTTTCCGTCGCCTCTTACAGCCGAAGCTTCAGCAAAGATATTAACGACTTCCTGACACTTGATCCCTGTCGAAGGGGAAGTACGCCTTATCATATATTCGCTTTTCATCCTTACTTCAGCCTGATTTGCATATTCGTGGCGGCCAAGCAGGTTATGTGCAATATCACTACACAGCTGTTCTATTTCGTACACCGGTGTGCTGAGGACCTTTTCCAGTACTTCGTCTACAGCTTCGAAGTTCCTTGAAAGGTTTGCTCCCTTACGATCTGAGGGCAGGTCAACAAAGACATCAAAAGTTGAAATCAGCACTATCGGACGTTTGTCCTTTCGTTTGATTTCAACCAGCTTTTTCATGTTTGTTACCCCAACACGGGTGAGGTTGATGGCTATGCTTGGTCTGCTGGCCTGGACGTCCGGGAGGTTGAAAGTACAGTGTTCCATATTTAACCAGATCCGTGAAAAGATGAGTATGTGCTTGATTGATAGAATAAAACCTTAACAAATACATAATTTTTATTATATGCATTTGGAAAAATATAGTGACCATAAGAAGTTATAGCATGTAAAGTTTGTGCTTTCCAGGCTCTTTTCCAAAAGTACAATAAAATCTATTTTGTAAGAATATCTAAAAACCCTTTACTGAATCATATTTTAAACCATATTTTTAACAAAGGATAAATATTTAAATATTTCCCATTTTGACCACAATATATAAAAATTTAGTTTATATCTCCTGTACAGATTAAGAGCCTTTTTGTATAAACCAATAACTATAGGCAACATCCTGAAGAAAGATTTTATATACTTTAAAAATTAATCAGTGTCTAGCAATACAATTTGCGAGGTGACCTTTATGTCCAACACAAGAAATTTTGTTTTACGAGACGAAGAAGGCAATGAGCATGGAGTTTTCACTGGAAAACAGCCTCGTCAGGCTGCTTTGAAAGCTGCAAACCGGGGCGACGGTACTAAATCCAAACCGGACGTCATCCGCCTCAGAGAACGCGGGACAAAGAAGGTGCACGTTTTCAAGGCATGGAAAGAACTTGTCGCAGCCCCCAAAAATAGGCCTGACTGGATGCCTGAGAAAATCAGCAAGCCCTTTGTCAAGAAAGAAAAGATCGAAAAAATCGAGTAAAACTCTATCCCTCACATGCCCTGGAAATCGGGGTTCTTTCTTTTTCTTTTTGATATTCAGGTACGGAATTAGCCTGGACAGGCCTTTGATTTCTACTATCCGGGCTGGTTTATTTCTCTAACCACTATACATTTTTAAATTTATAAGAGAGTTTGCATCTATTTGCTTTTTATTCAATCCCTTCTCAGCTTTTACCTGTGGTATTTAACGATAAGTTTAAAAAGAGATTTTCTGATTCCTAAATCATGGAACTCAAAAGAGAGAATGTGCTTATCGAAGCCCTGCCTTATATGCAGGAGTTCTATGGTTCGATCATGGTTGTCAAAGTAGGTGGAAACGCCATGGTCAGCGCCCAGATCATGGAGGATATCATAAAAGATATCGTCCTCCTGCGTTATGTAGGAATCAAACCTGTTATTGTACACGGGGGTGGGCCTGAAATTACTGAAAAAATGGAACGCATGGGCAAAAAGGCTGAGTTCTTCCAGGGACTTCGTATTACAGATGACGAAACTATGGAAATTGCAAGAATGGTTTTGGTAGGGAACATAAACACAAAGATTGTGTCCCTGATCGGGATATTCGGCGGCAAAGGTGTCGGATTTACTGGCTATGACGGAAGAATGATCCTTGGCCACAAACAGGCTGCAAAACGTGTACTTATTGACGGCGTGGAAACTGAAGTAGATATAGGCTGGGTCGGGGAAAGTGAAGTCATAAATCCGGAAATTCTCCTTATTATGCTTGAAAAAGGCTATATTCCTGTTATCTCTCCGGTTGCTGTGGATGCAAAAGGCAATGCCCTGAATATCAATGCTGATACAGTTGCAGGAGACATTGCAGCGGCTTTGCATGCTAAAAAGCTTATCCTTATGACCGACGTTTCCGGTCTCCTTAGAGACATGAAAGATCCTGGTAGTCGTATCTCCCGTGTAAACCTGGATGAGATTGATCCTCTTATTGGGGAAGGAGTTATCAGGGGTGGTATGATTCCTAAACTCAAAGGCGCTGCTGTTGCAGTTAAAAGCGGGGTAGAGAAAGCGCATATCATAAACGGAAGCGTTTCTCATTCCATGCTTCTTGAACTTTTTACTGACGGCGGAGTCGGAACAATGATTTACGGGCCGGATCACCCACCTGAATAATTACAGGCAGCTGATTCGTCACCTTCTGGCAAAAAATCCAAAGCTCAAAGAATCTAAGGCAAAGAATCTAAGGCAAAGAATCTAAGGCAAAGAATCTAAGGCTCAAGAATCCAGGACTATAGGTAAAAGGCATCCACGGATTTACTTATCAGGCCTGTCAGGTTAAACCACTCTGAGGACATCAATTAATCAAATAAGAAGGGGAGAAGGTGTCAGGGCGAATACACTTCCCCTGGCAACTGAAACCACAACCTTTACCGAAGGGTTACTGAAGAACATGGGACGCGATGACCGTGTACTGGCAGCAGAACTAGATGGAAAAATCGTAGAGATTATGGGGTTCCATCTATTCAAAAGTGCCAGGTAAAGGCATGATATTAAGAGCCGAATACCAGGGTCAGGGTATTGGAAAAAGGCTGCTGGAAAACATTCTAGACCCTGCAGATAACTGGTTCATGCTTGTAAAGGTTAAGCTTGATATTGACCTGCCCGAGTTGAGATTTGGGGTTATAGGAAATGGAGATTCCCTGGGAGTTTCACTGTAAGTGCAACAACCTGCTGCCCTTTTCTCTTTGCTCAAGAGGGTTTTTTATAAGCTCTGATACAGCACTTCGCTCAAAGGACTAATTTATAAGTGGACTCATTATTGGCTTTGGCACTTATATTTTTCAAGCGAAGTGTTTTTCAGCAGTCTTAGTCTAAAATGGGCGTCCCATAAGTGAAGTCTTCGATTTCCAGGACTTTTTTCCAGAGTTCCTTACATTCACAGTCTGTTGTACTGAGGTCCGCAGGGTTCTGGGTGATTGAGAAAGTCCTGAGGGAATCGGCAACGTCTGAGCTGCAGATTTTACAGTTATGGGGGCCGCGTTTTGAGCCTGCGCCGACGGGGTCGGACATCAGGGGGAGGTCAGGGTGGGCGGCTTTTGCTTTCTGGAGAATTTCAATGATGCTCCAGAGCCAGGGTGGGCGGTACTGGCCTTTTTCCCAGAGCGCTTCGACAAGGGTACCTTTCTGGACATTGCATAGATTAATGGATATAGTGTCCGCATATGGAGCCGCATCGTCTATGGAGCGTGTGATATCTTCCATTGCCTGTTTTTCGGAGAGGAAGAGAGGCTTGAGCATAAGGTAAGCTTTTATGGTTACACCATGCTTTTTTGCGATTTCTGTTGCGCGGACAAAGTCCTGGAACGTAAAACCCTTGTTAATGGAGTCTCTTCGGATTATGTCCGAACTTGTTTCAAGCCCGAACGCGAGTTCGAAGGGTTTATCTTTCAGGATATTCAGACAGGCCTGTATATTCTCCTCGGTTACGAAGTTAGGGCGTGTTTCAACAAGCACCTTGATGACTCTGAGATCCTCTGCAAGGGTTTTGAGAATTTCATCTCTGGCTTCAGGAGGGACCTCCTGCTCGTCAAGGAAACTGCCTGAGGTAAAGATCTTGACCATGAATTCAGGGAATTTTTCAGCTTTCCTCATCGCTTTTACAAGCTGGACTCTATAGTCTTCGAGGGAAGGGGGCTCATTTGCACAGTCATAGACATAGCCGCACATTGTACAGCCTCCGGCTTTTCCCCAGCGGCAGCCTGCGCTTTTGAAGATGATAGTGAGGGTCTTTGTTTGAACCCCATTTACAAGGTCCGTTCCGGTCCAGCTTGCCGCAGGTTCGTTCGTAGGTGAGGGCTTTACTTTAATCCGCTGCCGGATATCCAGTACTGCTTTATTAAGGGACATGGGCTTAAAACTCGCTTTGTAAATTAGTATTTGTTAATTAGTATTTGTGAATTTGTACCTGTGGATAATATCTCACTTTATGACTTTCACTTTATGACTTACTGTCCAATTTGTAAAAAAGCCGATTGAAGCCTTTCAAGGCTTCACTTTTATCTTATATTTTTATGATATCTTTATTTTCCGGTTCCAGTATTCTCCGGGTTTTACTCAAACTCGATTGTTGCAGGCGGCTTGGGCGTGATATCATAGACTACCCTGGCCACTTTCGGGATTTCAGAGGTGATCCTGGCTTCCAGATGTTTGAGCACATCCCACGGGAGTTCAAGCGCTTCCGCAGTCATCCCATCTCTCGACCCAACAGCTCTTACAGCTACTATCCAGCCATAAGCCCTTATATCTCCTTTTACTCCTGTTCCCTTGCCGAGTACGGCAGCAAAAGTCTGCCAGGGACAGAATCTGTCAAGGAGCTCTTCTTCGACTATGAAGTTGGCTTCACGTACTACCTCGAGCTTCTCCTCAGTAACTTCTCCGAGAATCCGCACAGCCAGCCCGGGTCCAGGGAAAGGCATCCTTTCACAAATCTCATCAGGCAGCTGGAGAGCCCAGGCAACTTCCCTTACCTCATCTTTGTAAAGGTCTTCTATGGGCTCAACTATTTTCTTGAAATCCATTACGCTCGGCAGCCCTCCAACATTATGGTGGGACTTGATTCCGCCTTCTGACTCAATTCTGTCAGGATAGATCGTGCCCTGGATCAGGTAATCGGCTGCAAGCTTCTTTGCCTCGTCTTCAAAAACGCGGATAAAAGTCTCGCCTATAGCCTTCCGTTTCTCTTCAGGGTCAGTAACACCTTCCAGGGCTGCAAGGAACCTGTCCTTTGCATAAACAATATCCAGGTTCATATGGGAGAAGATGTGCTTTATCCTCTCTGTTTCTCCTTTCCTCATAAGCCCTGTGTCGATGTAGATTGGCTGCAGCCTGTCCCCAATTGCCCTGTAGGCCAGCTCCGCACAAACAGAACTGTCCACACCGCCGGAAAGTGCAATAATTGCCTTCCCATCCTTTATTTCCTGGCTGATCTTCTCAACTGCTTTTGGAATGAATTTTTCAGGTTTTACCATTAAAGTGCTCCTTCGAGTGAATCTTTCCTTTGAAGAAATGATAGTGATTGGTGAATGTATGAAAATTATTAAGATTTGATTATATTTTATTGTGATATATGAGTCAGTGCATGGGGTTTTTGATATTTAAAGGTATAGTCGGAGAATTCGTTGATTTCCTTCTTTAATTCAGCTAATTTTTAAGTTATTCCCGTTATCCTGAAGGCCAGATGCTTGCCTGTTTTTACAATTTCCGTAAAGCCCAAATTTTCTCAAAAATCTCTTGAAAATATTTTTATTGTATCTTACTGTCCAGTACCTTACTCGCTGGTAAGATTTCAGTGGATGACGTATCTTTATTCCTTCAAGAGATGCATGAAAAATGCGGGTAATGACTTGAAATAAAAAGACCCGAGAGAAAATTAGGCAAAAAAATCAATGGGAGAAACTTATATGAGCATTTTTTAATCCTTAAGTTACTTTCCAACTCCCTCCAGAAAACCAGAAATTACAGTTATATATTAAGCTTTTCCAAAATATTGCTAGTAAAAAGGTCAGACCGGAGTTAGTGATAGTTATGGGTAATGAAAACTATGAAATGATTGATAAGCTTGAGAGTATTGCAAAGTCCCTGGAGAGCATGGCAGAGTCTCAGAAAAGAATAGTTGACATTCTGGAATTGCTAGCGCAGGAAAAGGGCATTATGGATTTGGAAACATAAGGATTTATCGATAGTAAAAAGCAAAATTAAATGAAAAAAAACATAAGGACTATATGTGTTGATTTTATCTACTGAAGGACTTTTGCTTTCAGCAGCCAAGAGGTTTCCGGGGGTAAATATGTTACCAAGTATCAGTTTTTTCAGGATTGAAAAGACCTGATAATCTCAAAAAAGTAGAAGTAAGTACCAGATTTATTTTTTTCGAGTACCTGTTTGATACCCCTCAACTTCCTCTGGAAATTTATTCAGAGAAGTCTGTTTTAGTTTTGTGGATTAAAAGCTTAATTTCACTTCCAGGCTTGATTTCATTTCCAGTATAATTTCATCTATTTCTCGTGAAATACAGGTCTTTAGAAGAGATATAGTTCCATGGAACGTTTTTCCGGACATGTTATGTGATTGCATTGTTAGATATATACCAGATATATTCTTCTTTCTTATATCATAGAGAGCGTGAAAAAATTCTATAATTTAATCCAAAAAATTAAAAGGTAATATCTAAAAAAGGATGTATAATATAAAGGTGGCAATATAAAAGCTGACAATATAATAAACAACCTGACATGAAATACCCCTGTTTCTGAATATTTATTCTTGCATTTATATATCAGTACAGTTCAAATTAAGAAGAGGGGAATTGGAACTTTGAATACAGAAAAAGCGTTAAAGTTATGGATGATTCTGATGTTTATATTGATGCTCGGAGTGCTGTTTATTCTAACTATGGTCATTGCTGCTGGTTAATAAAACACATCCTCGGACAAAAAAGCTCTTGTTGTTCCAAGAGGAAACCTTTAGCGAAATTTTTATCCCATTCATTAATATGAAGTTTTACAGACCAATTTCTTTGAACAATTTACGTTAGTTTGTTCCCGGGCGATTGTGTTCCTGGAACCAGCATATATGAACTTAACTGAGAGTTGAGATCTGCTGAATATAAAATCGGCTGGATGTAATCTGCCAGTCGGATATTTAAAGCTCGAAATTAAAAAAGGTATTTTGCAAATGATGGAAGTAAAGATTGACGTGCGGCCATACTTCTTCCCCCTCCTTCTCTCACCCCTCACCAGGCACTAACTTCCCAGGCGCTGAGGATGCCCGGTTTAGAGGTTTAGAGCCGCTCCATTCCCCCTTCTTTACTTCCATATTTGCTTTTCCGCCTTAGCGGCCTCACCTTTTCTTCTTAAGTCCTATCATCTCATGAAGAAAAGGCACCATCATCGTTACTAAGAAGTTTTCCTCTTCAGTGCGGGGCTTTAATTGTCACGGCACTGGAACAGGAGTACTTTGCATATCTAGGGAATTACTCTGTTAAATATTCTGGATGAACTAACCACTTAATCTACAGCTACTTTATAGTTACTTCCAGATTATCTCTATAAAGTTCACCGGTCTTGAATTTAAGCTGCTCTCTTTACACATTCTACTTACCAATAAAGTTAAACGTTATCATTGCATAAATTTCTTTCTAGAGTATGTGTTAAGATTTCTTTTTAGAGTATGCGTTAAGTTATCTCCTCTAAAGGATCTCTCCATTTGCTAAGTTACCTGAGTAAGGCAGGTCCGCATTTCTATTTCTCTGATTTTAAAAAGAAGCTTATCTCTCATTTTTTGAAAATAACTAAATGTCTTTCCGATCTCCGGATGCGTAATACTTTCACCCTGCATACCTGCAACTTAAATAAGATGAGTCCAAAACATCACAGCATTGCGGATTCACAAATAAGTATAGTTGTTGTGCAAGTGTTATAATCGATTTCATGAGTATATTTATCTCATAAATTGACTCCATTGGTCATCGGTTAAGGAAAAATCGTTATCACTTGCATTGATTTTCATAAAATTTGTTAAATTATTCATCAAATGCAAAACTGGAATCTGATATCGATTTCAATTTAAACACTAAACATTTGGGTTTGAGTTTTTCCGTCGAAATCGAGATCCGCAGCTCAAAATCCTTAACCGAATACAAATGAAATTGACTCTATTTATCTCATAAATTGACTCTCAAGGATCTTCTCGATAACTATAATGGTATGGTACGAATTCTGCAAACTCAGGGATGAAACAATGGGCATTGATTACGGAGTATTAAGGGATAGTAAAAATGAGCTTGAGTCCATAGTATTGATGTCTGCCAGAATGCACTCTGTACTCCGCCAGTACTTCGGGTATACTGCTTTTCGCCCTCTGCAGGAGGAAATTATCAGGGATGTCCTGGACCGAAAAGATGTCTTCGTGCTCATGCCTACAGGAGGGGGCAAGTCAATTTGCTACCAATTGCCCTCTCTTCTTATGGACGGGGTTACTGTCGTGGTTTCTCCCCTTATTTCCCTGATGAAAGACCAGGTGGACGGGCTTGAAGCAAATGGAATTGCTGCGGCATGCCTGAACAGTACCCAGAATGCCAGAGAGACCCGGGATGTTAAAACAGCTTTTCTGGAAAATAGGTTGAAGATATTATATGTTGCGCCAGAAAGGCTTATGATGCCCGGGACTTTTGCTTTTCTGAAGAAAGGTAAGGTCAGCCTCTTTGCAATTGATGAGGCTCACTGTATTTCGGAATGGGGGCATGACTTCCGGCCTGAGTACCGGAAACTGAAACTCCTGAGGGACTCAAAGACCGGCTTTCCTGATGTACCGGTTATTGCGCTTACGGCTACAGCTACCGGTAGGGTCAGAAAAGATATTATCTCCCAGCTTGGGCTTGGTATCGATCCTGAGAAAGGTACTTATGTTGCCAGCTTTAACCGGAGCAACCTTTACTATGAGGTCAGGCCAAAGAAAGACACCTTTTCAGAGATAACTGACTACCTGCTCAGGCACAGGGGTGAAGCCGGAATCATTTATTGCCAGAGCCGGAATAACGTGGAAACCCTTACAAAAAAGTTGAACGTCGCCGGATTCAGGGCTCTTCCCTATCATGCCGGACTTTCAGATACCGAGCGTGCCCGAAACCAGGATATGTTCATAAAAGATGATGTGGACATAATAGTTGCTACAATCGCTTTCGGGATGGGAATCAACAAGTCCAATGTCCGGTTTGTGATACATTATGACCTTCCCCGGAACCTTGAGAGCTATTACCAGGAAACCGGAAGAGGAGGCAGGGACGGCAGCCCATGCGAATGCATCCTTTTTTTTAGCAGGGGAGACCGCTTTAAGATTGAGTATTTTATCGCGCAAAAAACAAATGAGAAAGAAAAGGACATTTCCCTTGTACAGTTAAGGCAGATGGTGGCATACTGTGAAGGAAATAAGTGCAGGCGTCAGACCCTTATGGAATATTTCGGGGAGGAGCTTTCAGCCTCATGCGGGAACTGTGATACCTGCCTCAGACCTAAAGATACCTTTGACGGGACCGGAGCTGCCATAAAACTGATTGCCTGTATTCAGGAATTGAACCAGCGTTTTGGAACGAACTATGTTATTGATGTGCTCACAGGCTCAAAGAATAAAAAGATCAAGCAAAACCGCCATGAAAAGCTGAAAGCCCATGGCAGCGGCAAGGAATTTACTAAGGAACAGTGGAGGTCGCTTGCCTCTGAAATGCTGAATACCGGACTTCTTGAAGTAAGCGGAGCGCAGTACCCTGTCCTGAAACTGAATGCCATGAGCAGGAAAATTTTAAAGGGATCAGAGAGTGTTGAACTTGTCTGTCCTGAAGGTTTCATTCCCGGAACTGAAGAGAGTTTTATGCCGCCAGCGCCTGCAGGCAAAACTTCAGGAATGGATGAAGACGATATACAGCTTCCTGCCGGCGGATATTCAACTGCTACTGATATTCTTAAAAAAGCAAAGCTCAGAGGGCTTCAGAGATCGGGGACAGAACACGACCCCATCCTTTTTGAGCGGTTAAAAGCCCTGAGAAAGCAGATTGCTTTAAAGAAAAATCTTCCTCCATACATCATTTTTTCCGATACAAGCCTCAAAGAAATGGCTGCAAGGTTTCCGCGCACCCCTGAGGAGTTCCATTCAATCACAGGGGTAGGAGACCATAAACTCCGGAAATACGGAGACGATTTCCTCAAAGAGATCAACGATTATTGCAGGGACTACGACTTGATACCTGCGGAGAAAGCCGGAAGTTCCGGAGATAACTGGACTGAACCTGAAAAAAAGAGGAAAGCCTTAAAAAGCTCAGTGCATACGAGCCCAGTTCAAGAACTCAAAGTCGAAACTGAGGCTCTAGGAAGTGAAACTCCTATCCCGGAAACCGGCGATGAGAACACATTAGAAACTTCCTCCGACAAATCCTCCGAAAGACCTTTAGAAACACGCAGGTTACCGGTTAAGAGAGCAAGGTATTTAGATATGAGTATCCAGGACTGGTCAGAAGAAGAATCTGCTTCTGATAACCTTAATGATATAGACTTTGAAGGAAGTTTCCCTGAATCAGTTGGCAATATCCCTGAAGCGGATAGTCTTGAAAATCATTCCGAAAATGGCTATCTTGAGATGGAACCTGTCGAAGAAGAGCCTTTCACGGCAGGTTCTTTTAAACCTGATAGCCTTGAAGCAAGTTCCCTTGAAACGGGTTCTCCTGAAGTGAATTCTCCTGAAGTGAATTCTTCTGAAACGATTTCTGACGAAATAGGTTTTTCTGGGCTCGAATCTTCTGATATAGATCTCTTCAAAAAGGCTTCTCTTGAGAATACTTATTCGCTCTATTTGCAGGGGTTCGATATTGGTGAAATTGCAGAAATCGAAGGCTTGAGTGTGAAAAACGTCTACAGGCAGTTTGAGAAATTAATACTTGCTGGAAATGTCAGAAAAATTGAAGGGCTTGTGCCTTCGGAAAGACAGAAGCAAATATCGGAGACACTGGAAGTACTGGAGATTGAACTTGACTCCCTGATCAGGGCAAGGGTTGGAGAAGGAAGCCAGGAAGAGGAACTGAAGCTTATAAGAGCTCTCCTCCTGTCAAAAATGCTCTCATCAATCTGAAGAACCTGAAAGAAGTTCTTTTCTATAAATTATTTTGTTTTTTCGTAACAATTCAGGTGGCCTTTGAAAGGCTACAATTTTTCCTCTTTTCGAGGAAAAATTGCATATAAATTAAATCCTATTTTGTTTCGTTATTATGCTTACACGTGAAGAGATCCTCGTTATCTATGAAGCTGGTCCTGAAGCTGTAATTTCTGTAATCCAGAGACTTGAAACTATCATAGAAGAACAAGCTATTCGAATTGCTGAACTAGAAGAACGTGTAAGGATTTTAGAATCTCGCTTAAATCAAAATAGCAGAAACAGCAGTAAACCTCCTTCTACTGACTTTTTAGTCAAAGAAAAACCTAATCCCAAGAGTCTCCGGAAAAAGAGTGGGAAGAAACCTGGAGGTCAAGAAGGTCATCCAGGCACAACTCTTGATATGGTTAATGGTCCTGATTAGGTAATTGAACATTCTTTGACCTGCTGCAAAGAATGTGGACATACTCTTGAGGATGTTGAAGTTGAAGCTTATGAGAGAAGACAAATTTTTGATATTCCTCCTGTAAATCTAATTGTTACGGAACATCGAAGTCAGATTAAGACCTGTACTCACTGTGGAAAATCAAATAAAGCTTCTTTTCCAGAATCTGTGAAATATCCCGTCCAGTATGGTCCTAATATTTTAGCTTCAGCAATTTACTGTAAAAACTACCAGTTTATTCCCTATAAAAGGATTTTAGAGTTTTTTGATGACGTTATGGGGATAAAAATCTGTTCTGCTACGATAATCAGAGCAGAAAAAGAATGCTTCCGGAATTTAGAGGAGTTTGAAAATATGAGTAAGGAGAAGTTAATAACTTCTCCTGTTATCCATTGTGATGAAACTGGGATGAAAATTGAAGGAAAAAGGCATTGGCTTCATGTAGCTTCTAATGACAAATACACCTGTTATTTTGCTCACTCAAAAAGAGGATCAAAAGCAATTAATGCCATGGGAATTCTTCCAGAGTTTAAAGGAATAGCAGTTCATGACGGATGGAAACCCTATAACAGTTATGAATGTGATCATGCTCTTTGCAACGCTCATCTCCAGAGAGAACTTACTGGAATTGAGGAGAACTATAAACAGCAATGGGCTAAAGAGATGAATGAACTGTTAACAGAAATGAAAAAGTATACTGATGAATGCAAAGAGCAAGTCAAAGATCTGGATTTTGAACAAATTAAAGCGTTGGAAGAGAGGTTCAATGCTATCGTCATGAAAGGGATTGAAGAAAATCCACCTTCTCTAAACCCTGAAAAACATGGAAAACGTGGTAAAAATCCAAAAACAAAAGCAAGGAACCTACTTGACAGGTTTATAGAAAACAAAGAACAGATCCTGAGATTCCTCAATGATTTGAGAGTTCCATTTGAAAATAACCAGGCAGAAAGAGACATAAGGATGATGAAATTACAGCAGAAAATATCAGGAACTTTCAGAACTATACAAGGAGCGGAAGCTTTCTGCAGAATTAGAGCTTATATTTCGACCATTAAAAAGAACGATTTACCTGTTATAGAAGGTATTCTCGCGGCGCTCAGCGGAGCACCGCTAACTATACCCTGAGTAGTTACGTTTTTTCTTTCATTTTTTACCATGATAATAGCCGAATCTCCATCTTTCAGTTCAACTTCCTCAGGCAGGGATATTTTTATACTGTTTGCTACTTCCAGAACAACAGGAGGATCAGGGCTAATTTCATACTCAATACTGTTATGCTGGAGATAAACGCCGGTGCTTTCCCCTAAGTTAACTGGCTCTCCTCCTTCATGTTCTATTTTCAAGTTCTTTGAATCGAGTATCTGGACATCCAATTGTGTAAAAGTTCCTGATTTCAGGGCTCTTTCCGTACTCTCTCCGAGCACAGCTCCCCCATGAGAGCAAGGAGTCCCATACACGTCATTGCGAGGGCAACGACTACAATGCGGTTTACGGCTTTCTCATCACATCTTAATCTACTTGAGGGCCTTCTTAAGGATTTACTTAAGGACCTGGTTATAAATCCATTAATGAACCCTGAACCCGAAATAGCTTCACCCCCATGTGGAAGCAATTTGAATTCTTCATATTAATTTATTAGCATTGCTATTTATTAACATTGTTATTTATTAACATTGTTATGCATTTTTATGTATAAAAAAGTTTCAAGACTCTCTCAGTCCTGAATCAGTCCCTATATTATGGGATTACTTACTACGTTTATATTAGATGATAAAGCCATGCAAGAATTTTCGTCATGAGATAATAAATGGGGTCTCCTAATATAACTGCCAGAATAAAACTTGCTGTTATAGGAATCATAAACGGAAGTCCTGGAGTTACCCAGACAATACTGTCAAGGAGTCCTTTTTCTTGATGTGCCTCAAGTCGGGAGAGAATATTATGATTTACATTAATTCCTCTGCCTGCAAAAAAGTGAAGTAGCTTCCCGTTATTCAGCTCAAAACGTTCAGCTAGCCGGATATGTCTGCCATTTTCTAGAAGTTCTCGCAGGTCCTTAATTTCTATTCTGTATGCAAAAAACATATAAAATGGCTTTTTGAGCATCTCAGGAGTAAAATGTAGAAGGTTATAACAGAGAATTCCTAACGGTACGGCAACGGTAAGTAGGAAGGCATTTTCAAGGATAGTAAACGCAAAGATCCCTGCAGGAGGCACTCCAAGTAGAGGAAAATCATAGCCGTAAAATTCCAGGGTAGGGTAAACCGGAAAAAGAGTGCCTATCACTATCAGGGCTTTTGCATCCGCACCTCCGAAAATTCTTATCTTGAAAAACAGATAAGCCAGAAAAAAGCTGGAAAAAAAAGAAAAAACTAACCGGAAAAGAAAGAACATTCCCTCATCCAAAGTCTCATAGAGTAAGAAGCCTGAAAGCGAAAAGAGCATAAGTTTCCATACATGGTCTGGAACCCTGCGGGTTTTCAGGTCAAGGTAAGATGAGTAAAGGAGAAAAGGCAGACAGGCTGCCAGCTTCAAAACTTCTATCATGTGTATGTTTCTGCTCTGTTATTTTCTGTGTTTCTCCGTTTACAACCTTTTTTTCGTACTGGTTTTTATTATTTTCTATAGCTTTGTTAGTGCAGTTTTTTATTTCGGGTTTTGACTCCCGGTTCTCATCTATGTTTTTATTCCTTTGTCAATCCCGGTTTTTCCGGTTTTCTGTTTTTCCGGTTTTCAAAAGTTTGCCAGATAATTGCTTTTCTCAAAACTTTTCCCATTTCTTGAGTTCCAGAATCTCTGATAGGGTCCCACCTCTCCGGATCTCATCAAAAAGCCTCTTTTCTGTTTTATTTACTTCCTTTGCCCTTCTTGCGAGTTCGTAGGCGCGTTCCTTTGGAACAACCACAACTCCGCTTTCATCGCCTATTATATAATCACCGGGTTTTACAATCTGGCCTCCACAGGTGATTTCAGCATTTATTTCTCCAAAACCTTTCGGGTCTCCGGCATTTGGCACTGTATTGCTGGTATAAATCGGAAGCCCGAGATTCTCCACTTCGTCAATATCTCTTACAGCCCCTTCTATTACCACACCTGCAATTCCCTTATTCAGGCTGCTCAGTGTCGCAAGCCCTCCCCAGCAAGCAATATCCTTGCTTTCGTTATAGATTACTATTACATTTCCTTCTTTTGCGATATCAATGGCTTCGACTGTTTTTGCCCAGTCCCCGGCAAAAGACTGTACCGTAATTGCAGTTCCTACCATTTTTCCTCTTACCAGGGGATGGATGCCTTTCATTGCCCCTTTTCTGTGCATGGCATCCGAGATATTTGAGGTGGAAACTTCCTTGAAGATCTCTCTTATTTCATGATCTACAGTTCCCCTGCCCCGAATGTCTACAGACTCCGGAGAGTCCACACTCTGCCTGACTTTTCTTGCAGCTTCTGTTACATTGTCAGAACGGGTTATGTTACCTCCCACTATCACAATCCTGGCACCTGCCCTGATTGCCTGAGCTGCACTTTCGGCATCAAGTCCTCCGGCAACTGCAAGCTGTACGCTCACCTTCTCTGAGATTTCCATTAAAATGGATATAGGGTCCTTTCCAATCATCTGCTGGTCTATGCCTACGTGAACATTCACATAGTCTACACCCAGAGCCTCGAGTTCTACTGCCCTTTTTACAGGATCAGGAGCCGATATCAGGTCTGCCATCAGCCTGACCCCATATTTGTGAGCTGAACGGAGCGCGTCAAGAATTGTAGAATCATCTGCACTACCGAGAACAATAACTACATCTGCCCCGGCTTTTGCTGCCATCTCTACTTCCATGGCTCCGGTATCTACGGTTTTCATATCGGCAAGAATTGTCCTTTCCGGAAAAGCTTTCCTCATGGTACGGATTGCATTCATGCCTTCGCTTTTGATCAGGGGAGTCCCTATTTCAATCCAATCCGCACCTCCTGCGACTGCTTCCTTTGCAATCTCAACTGAGCGGTCAAGTTCCAGAAGATCAAGTGCAACCTGAATTATGGGAATAATATCACCTCTATGGGAAACCAGAAAATTGGGAGTTAGTTTTTTATACGGTTTCCATCATGTTTTCATTTTTCAATTTTATTATGTCTTATTTTTACTGCGCACTTTTATTGTCTTTCTGATTCAGTTAGTCTCTCTATTTTATTTGTTACTGCCCATTTTTAGTATGTGAGTCCCTCATTATCTATATTACTTTTTATTCCGAATTCTCTCATTTGAACGCTTTTACCTCCAAAGTTTCATCTTCACAGCAAAAAATCCGGCATTAAACATGGCTGCCACAAAAATTTTTTGATCAGGGAGGACAATTTAGTTGTTGGGGATAGATCATGGAAAAGAACCTTAAAACAAATGAAAAAGAAGAGTGCTCAAAAAAATTTATAACTGATGCGGAACGCAAACAACTTCTATCCGCTTTACATTCCCGCCTCTTCTGGGTAGGGCAGCATATCCCGGATTATGTGGAATTTGAGGGAGAAACATATCCGCTTCATAATTATGTATGGGAATTAATTCAGAAAGACAGCCTTACTGCAGGTGAGAAATCCAGAATAGATAAATGCATCGATATTATTTCGGCAAAAGAAAAGAAGGACGAAAAAGAGCTTGAAGAGAAGCCTCTTACCCAGGAGCAAGCAAACTCTCTCTACCATGAGACTGCAGGCCTGCTGCGTGCAATAATGGACCTTAAAGAAATTGAGAGTGGTGCTCTTAAAGAGAGTACAAAACGCTTTCAAGAGCAGTTTGTCAACCAGAGGGTTAGGGATGCCAAGCTCTGGCTTGAATTCATAAAGAACGTATCAAAGTAAAATGGCATAACCCTTGTACGGATCAGGGCTTGATTGTTGCGGCACTGATCTGGAAAACGTCCGGAGCAAAGGTTATATCTCTGAGGATCATTTATGAAAAACGGATGTCATTCAAGAACCGTCACGTCATCTCAATGAAAGATTTTTCGCGGGAAGAAATCGATTATGTTCTGGACACCGCAGAAAAACTTGAACCTGTAGCCAGGGGCGAGGAAATGTCCCGGCTGCTGGAAGGAAAAATTGTTTCTCTTCTTTTCTTTGAACCAAGCACAAGAACAAGGCTGTCTTTTGAGGTTGCTACGCAGAGGCTCGGAGGACAGGTCCTGAATCTGGGCTCAGTTGAGGCGAGCTCCGTTATGAAAGGGGAAAACCTTGCTGATACTATCCGTGTAATCGGTAAATATGCAGACCTTATCGTACTGCGTCACCCGCTTGATGGGTCGGCGCGAATGGCTGCGGAGTTTGCAAGTGTCCCTGTGATCAATGGAGGAGATGGCTCTGTCCATCACCCTACCCAGACTTTTCTTGATCTCTATACAATCCGCAGAGAAAGCCATCTTGAAGGCTTGAAAATTGCTATGGCAGGAGATCTTAAATATGGGAGGACCGTCCATTCTCTTTGCCATGCCCTGTCCCTTTACGGAGCGGAAATGACCTTTGTTTCGCCTCCAGAGCTCCAGATGCCCTCCGAAATTGTCCGGGATCTTCGGAAGCAAAAGATCCGCATAAAGGAAACAGATTCTCTTGAGGAGATAATAGGAGATATCGAAGTCCTGTACATGACAAGAGTTCAGAGAGAACGTTTTCCCGACCCTGAAGAATACGAGAAGGTTAAAAACAGGTTGAAGGTCACAGGTGAAATTTTGAAGGCGGCAGACCCTGACCTCAAAATCCTTCATCCTCTTCCGAGAGTAAATGAAATTTCTCCTGAGGTGGATGCAACCCCCCACGCATGCTATTTCGAGCAGGCTTTCTACGGAGTACCGATAAGGATGGCACTGCTTGCCCTGGCAATGGGGGTGATTGAGTGAAAGAAAAAAGGGACCTGAAGATCCAGGCAATTGAGAACGGGACTGTGATCGATCACATAAAAGCCGGACAGGCTCTGAATGTCCTGCGCATCCTGGGGATTTCCAGTGCCTTTAGGGCAACTATCAGTTTCGTGATGAATGCTCCAGGGGCGGGAGGAAAAAAAGATGTTGTTAAGATCGAGGGCAAGGAACTCAGTGTTGAGGAACTTAACAGAATAGCCCTTATTTCTCCTAAAGCTACAATCAATATCATAAGGGATTTTGAAGTGGTTCAGAAAAATAATGTTGTGCTCCCGTCTTATGTGGAAGGCGTTGTCCGCTGTACGAATTCCAACTGTATCTCAAATAGCAGTGAACCTATAAAATCCAAATTTTCAGTATTGCAATCAGAAGAAGAAGGAGTTTCCCTTCACTGCCTGTACTGTGAACACGTCATTTCCGAAGAGATTGCGGAAAATTTGCTGTAAAGGTTTTTGAAAACTTTGGCTTAAAGATTTTTAATGAAAAAAGGAGTGCAGGTCCTGAAAAAACACAAAAATTTACTGTAACCGGAGGGAGAACCTGGATCCGGTTAGAAAAATAGTTTTTGTTCCGTTTTTTCTCCTGAAACCCACCGGGAAGCCGGTGGGTAAGGATGTGTATGATTTATTGCAGTCTAATCTCACTAAATTTCACTAGTGCAGTTTTTTTTAGAGCAGACCATTGTTATAAGCATCAAGCTTCTGATACAGATATTCTCCGGATGGAATCGAGCACTTTCCTACCTGTGTGCGCTTCTGCCATGCGTCACTGTTTGCCTTTACACCACTGCCAGCCGGACCAAAGTAAGGGACTGCACCCATCCACTGGTCTGCATCTGCGATTGTATTCTTTATCTGACATGATGGGCATCCATTAGCTACATTCAGTTTGGCTGCAACAAGTGCATCGAACATTGTATAAGTTTTGTCCCCTTTAACAGGCATTTGCATGGTTTCTATTGCCTGTGCCTTGGTATACTCTATATTACCTATTTTTATGCATTGAACGGGCCATGCTTCCGGATGGTTTTTCCAATAACCAGGGCTTTTGCATTCGTTAGTTCCACAGTCGCATGCTGCTGCAACTCCACTCAATGCGATCAGGCAAGCTGCCATTAATAAGATTTTAGTCAAATACCTCAAGTTTTTCACTCCCATTTTTATGTATAGAGAAAAAAGATTTCACATGCTCAGATAAGGAAATATTATTTTTACAACTTCTACCTCTTCCCCAGGTTTCCTATCTGATTGCCAGTTAGTCTAAATTCCCTGACAACTAATATAATCTTAAATATTTAATACTTTTCTGTATAATATTAATACTTCTGTTTTAGATGGATTTTCATAATAAATTATATGGCTGTCAGGAAAAAATGGTTTTCTTTTCTTCTTAAAGGCACAATGTAGTTGTTTTTTAGATTGAGATAAGAAATATTATACTAACAGGACTTCGGACTCTTTGGTTTATTTTGCAATTATTAATAAAAAATTAAAATTGATAAATGGAAATTGAGCAAAAAAATGTATATAGAAAAATTCAAACGTAGCTAACTTGCTTGAGAATACAATAAACTGAAGTCTCCCAGTATTCTGTTCAGATTGGCACTTTATCCGGGCTGGAGCCCTTTTTAATGAAGAGGAGATGGGAGAAAGAGCAAATCCTGGTATTGCCG
Organism: Methanosarcina subterranea; assembly: GCF_055385895.1. Classification (NCBI taxonomy): domain Archaea; kingdom Methanobacteriati; phylum Methanobacteriota; class Methanomicrobia; order Methanosarcinales; family Methanosarcinaceae; genus Methanosarcina; species Methanosarcina subterranea. Next base: position 109,359 of record NZ_AP042426.1, read on the forward strand.
GATATCGGGAGAAGGACCCCTTAACTGAATCAAATTACAGTAATATGGTTTGAGGTAAGCTTCCTTTAGATTGTTTTCCTAGCCAGAATAGAAAAGAATATGAGACCGGGAGAGGAAATCATAAAAGTATACTGGATCTGAGGAAAAAGTTATGCTGAAAGATGAGAAAAAAACAAACAAAACCGAAATAGGATGGCCTGGTTATCAGGAGCGCAATAAACTCCTTTGGAGCCTCAGGAGCGGCTTTGCCTGGGCAGGAAAGAAAATCCCTGAAAGCGTGGAGATAGATGGTGAGGAGTACAGGCTGCACGACATGGTCCGGGAACTTGGAGAAAAAGAAATCCTCAATCCGGAAGAAACTGCCGAAATCAGGGCTCTTATCCCTAAACTGAAGGAAAAGGCAAAAGCAGATGAAGAGCTGCTTGAAACCGGGGAACTTACAAAGGCAGAAGCAGAAGCTCTCTATGAAGAGGCAGCCGGTCTTTTGCGGGCGACGATGGAGCTGAAGGGTAAATTTGAGGGGAAAGGTGGGGAAAAAGGTGCCGATGAATTTAAGAAGATGCTCAATACCCAGAGGGTTGTGGATGAAAAGGGCTTTCAACAACTCTTAAAAAGCCTGAAATAATGAGTTTGTTTTGTGCTTTTCCCGGGGAATCTTCAGAGGGAGCTTTTCATCGGGCACCATCCCATCAGTTTTCTGAAATATTATCACGAAAATCACTTCTACACCTTCACAAATGCTTTTCGATAATTGATTTAAGCTCTGCAGCCGAGGCTTCATCCGTGATCAGGGAATAATAAGGAGTCCATTCAAACCATCTTTTGTGTCTGGTCTTGATATACAGCTGCGTATTCAGGTCCCCAAATCGAGTCTTTTGTTTCCTCTCTGCAAACAGCAGGAGAGGGATCAAGGAAATAAATAGCAGAAATATATTCCATTCTCCTTCTACTGCAGCCATATAGTAAATTATGAATCCACAAAGGGCAATTCCTCCAATTACTAGAAGCAGGGACATTTTCTTTGAACGCTTTTCAAGCTTGTGCGAAGTCACACTTTCAATCTCTTCATAAGGAATTTCAAACTTCTTCAGTCTGAATGCCTGCAGGCGTATCTCCGATCTGTTTACCTGAACTGCTGCCTCGAAGGTTTTGAGAATTAACAGATAGCTAGAAATATTAAGCAGGAGAAGGCCGGCCAAAAACAGGTAAATGTCTTTTGGATACCTCAGGAGCACGTTGATACCTATCGCAAAAAGTAAAACAACCAGAGTTGTATTTGCAGGAAAAATCACATTTGAAGTTCGAAACTCCGGGAGGTTTCCTGTTTTTCCAGAGACCTGGGCTGTATCTACAAAGTTACAGGACTGTTCCGTTTGCAATGTCATTTTCCTGCAAGCGGGGCACCATCCCAGAAACTTTTTGATCTGATCAAAAGCAAAAACCTTAATGGGCATTTATTTTCTCTCCCTAAGAAGGTACGATTTCTTCCATATGCCGTAGCTCTTATCAAAAAAGACTATTTTATGATTCTTTTTTTCCCAGTAGAGAAGCTGGAAATATTCACGCCACATGATGGGCAGTGAACCTCCAATGAATGAAACCATTGCTTGAAGGGCGGATTCCCAACCCTTAATATTGAAGTAATATAGTGCAATATACACAGACGCATAGAGAATGAAATGCAGTATTTTCTTATCAGAGCGGTCCACCACTGGTTGTTTTACCAGAGCGTTATACCTTTGCATCTGAGCCTTCCAGTCAAATATGATTACAAGCAGGGCAATTAAAAATCCGATCAATAAAAAGATAGGATTTATGCCCAGCTGGTTAATTATCAGAATATATGCGAGCGTAAAAAAGGTCTCAATCAGAAGAATTCTGTTGCTCAATTTCCGGAACCAGCCCGGATTTTTCAGATCATCATTTTCTCCCTCTGCTCTTTCCGGGACATCGGAATCAAAAATCTCAAGGTTAACATGCTGTCTGACTTCAGATGATCTGGCATTCGGGCACCAGCCCATAAGCTTTTTGATCCGGTCAAAAGCAAAAACCTTGATGGGCATTTATTTTTTCTCCTGAATAATGTATGATTTCTTCCATGTCCCGTAACTTTTGTTGAAATAAATCGTTTTGTGGTTTTTCTTTTCCCAATATATTAGTTGGAAATAACTAAGCCACATACCAATCAGGAGACCTCCTCCAAATGAAAAGGCTACATGTAAGGAATAATTCCTTTCTACATCTCCTGAAAAAATCCAATAAAAAATCCAATAAAAAAACAATACATAGAAAATTATATTCATTATTTGAAACAGTTCTTTCTTGCTAGAATAAAGTTTTTTCTTGCTAGAATAGTCGAGAACGAGTTTTTGTGCGAGAATATCGTATGTTTGCATCTGCTTCTTCCAGTCAAAGACAATAAGCGTTACAGAAATGAAAAATCCGGCAAGCAAAGCAGATATATTCACATCCAAACGGGTCATTACTAGGTATATAAGTGTAAGAAAAGAATCAACTAGGAGAACTCTGTTACTCACTTTCCGGAACCAGCTTAGATTTTCCGAGTTTTCTGTATTATCGCCTTTGGTAGGGATATTCGCGTCAAAATATTTGGAATGAATGGAATATTGAGTTTCATGTGCTCTGGCATTCGGGCACCATCCCATCAGTTTTTTTATCTGCTCAAATGCAGCAGTTTTGGCAGACATTTATTTTCTCTCCCGAATGATATACGACTTCTTCCATGTCCCGTAGCTTTTATCGAAATAAATTGTTTCGTGGTTCTTTTTCTCCCAATATATTAGCTGAAAGTAGCTAAGCCACATGCCGATCAGGAGACCTCCCACAAATGAAAACATTGATTGCAGAGCAAGTTCTTGGCCTTTAAAATAAAGATGATATATCAAAATAAAAAATGCAGATGCAAGTATGTAATACAGTTTTTTCTTATCTGAATATTCAATTACTGGATGTTTTATTAGAGCGTCATATCTCTGCATTTGAGCCTTCCAGTCAAATATAACTAAAAACAGGGCAATGAAAAATCCGGTAAGTAAAAGGATCAGATTTACACCCAGAGCTAGATTTATACCTAGCTGATTGATTACCAGAAAATATGCAAGTGCAAAAAAAGTGTTAATCAGGAGAATATAAGTACTTGTTTTCCGTAGCCATCCGGGATTTTTCAGGTCTCCGTTTTCTCCTCCTGCTCTTTCCGGAATATCAGAATCAAAATTCTCAAAACTAACATTCCTTCTGGCTTCAGCTGCTCCGGCATTAGGGCACCAGCCCATCAATTTTTTAATGTATCTGGCTTCCCGGTTCATAGTTCCCCCTCTTTCTCTCCAAGTGCATACATCTTCTGAAACCCCTTTCCACTCTTTATATAAATTTTCATGTGGTTTTTCCGTTCCCAGTAAATGAGCTGAATATAACTTCCCCACATCAGGATCAAAGCCCCTGCAATAAAAGAATACATCGACTGAGCGTTAAGAAAATAGGCTGTATGAGACAGGATATAAGGCAGTAAAACCATAAACAAAATCAAGCCCAAAATTATGACTGAGAAAACCCATAAGAATGTTTTTTTAAAGGAAGAAACAATAGCAGGTTTTTTTGCCAGGGTATCGTACTTATTCATCTGCTTTTTCCAGCCAAGCAAATAGATAAGTAGAGAAGGTAAAAGACCTAGAAAAAAAGCCTCTGTGTTTATACCCTGTTGGGATAGCAAATTTATGAGATAAAAAGTAAAGAATAGTGTTGGTAGAAGAATTCTAACGTCAAACCTGGAGAAGAGCTTGGAGAATCGGCTCAGAGCCTCAGGCTCACTGGCTTTTTCTCCTCCGGATTGAGTATATGCTTCAAAATTAGCGGGGCTAATTCGAGATCCGGTTTCGAATGTTTTTGCATAGAGGCACCATCCCATAAGCTTTTTTATGTATCTGGATTCCCGGCTCATAGTTCTCCCCCCTTTTCTCCAAGGACATACAGCTTTTGCTGTCCCTTTTCTCTTTTTATATACATTTTCATATGGTTCCTCTTCTCCCAGTAAATTAGCTGGAAATAGAAACCCCACATTAGAATCAGAGTTCCTGAAACAAAAGAGTCCAGTGTCTGATATTTAAGAAGATAAGCTACATGAGACGAGATATAAGGCAAGAAAGCCAGAAGCAAAGTAAAACCCAAAAATAGGAATAAGACCACACAGGCTAATGTCTTTCTAAAGGAAGGGTGAATTACAGGTTTCTCTTTCGCGGTATCGTATTGATGCATCTGCTTTTTCCAGCCGAGCAGATAGATCGGCAAAGAAAGTGAAAGGCCAAGAAGGAAAGCTTCCGTATTTATACCTTTTTGGAATAGGTTTATATAAATAGGAGTAAAGAAAAATGGTAACAGGAAGAGCTGGATATCAAGTCTGGAATGCTTGTCTGAAGCCTTCGAAACGTTTGATTTTTCTTTTCCCGATTGGTCATATGCTTCAAAATTAGAAAAGCTATTTTGATTTACGGCTTCAAGCTTTTTTGCATTTGGACACCATCCCATTAGTTTTTTTATGTATTCCAGGGTCATGGTCGTTACTCCGCTCCCTTATTTACAATGTAGATCTCTGGTGTGTAATACCCTTCCAGAATAATGATTTTTTTATTCCTCTTTTCCCAGTATACATCTGTGAGATAATACAGAAACGCTGTCAAACAAAAGCCGGAAGCACAAGTTAAACTGAAAGTTAATACGAACTTCCATCCTAGCGATGAAGAATTTATGAGCAGTGATGTCAGGCCCAGTATTCCAGCCATAGTTATCAATTTATTTTTCATCTGAACTTTTTTGTTAGAGTTTTTAATTTTATCCAGAAAACGCCAATTCCAGATACAAAGAAGCGGGTTAAAAATAATTCCGATAATTAACCCCGGTATGAAAGCTTCATTTCTGAAATATTCTCCCTGAAATCCAATCCAATATATGGAAAAGATGGTAAGCACAGAGGACACTATTAATAACCTGTTATGGCGTTTGTTCCACCAGCCGGGAGATGAAACCGGAGAATTTCCTTCATCTCTTCCCCTGGATTGGTTATCAGCTTCCAAATATTCAGGGCAGATGGAATGCTTGGTTTCAAGTGCTTTAGCATTAGGACACCAGCCAATTAGTTTTTTTATATATTCAGTATTCAAGTTCACATTTTTCCCTCCTTTTCCCCAATAGCATACATCTTTTCGAGGCTATTTTCAAATATTATGTAAATTTTCATATGATTTTTCTTCTCCCAGTATGCATCCGTAAGGTAATACAGAAAAGCTGTCAAACAAGTGCCAAATATAAACGCCATAACTGCCATGTTGAATGAACCGAAGTAAAGAAGAAACACTAGGGGAGCTGAATTAAAATTAAAGTAGTACAGCAAAACTATCAAACAAAAAGCAGAGATTAAAAACAAAACGAATCCCCAGTTAAATTCTGAAAATAAGAGATACAGTAATCCCAGGGATAGTATTAGATTTATAACTCTCCATTTTGACGATACAGTTATAATTTTTATTTTTCTGCTTGAGTTCTTTATATCGTCCAGATAATTCCAGTTCAAGATACAAAAGAGCAAGTTACAAATAATTCCGAAAATTAACCCCGGTCTAAAAGCTTCATTTTTGAGAGATTCTCCCTGGAATGCGATCCAATATAAGGAAAAGGCAGTAAGCACGGAGGAAAATATTAATGACCTGTTACGGCGTTTGTTCCACCAACCAGAGGGTAAAATCGGGGTATTTCCGGCATCTTTTCCCCTGGATTGGTTATCAGCTTCCAAATATACAGGGCAGATGGAATGCTTGGTTTCAAGTGCTTTAGCATTAGGACACCATCCTATCAGTTTCCTTATACTCTCTGTGAATACATCCATCGTTTACCCTTCCTTCAGTTTCACCTGCCTTAAGTCAGGCCTGTTCCACCATTTCTTTCAATTTTCCAAATAATTCATCAGCTATTTTTGTGGGGTCTTCTGCACTCTTGAGTTTAATCTGCATTTCTTCTGCAAAGTCCCAAAGGAGTTCGATACATTCCCTGTACCTTTCGCAAGACCCGCATTCTCCTTCATGTTCGTACCAGACCTGCATTCCGTGTTTTATCGAGACAAAGATTATTGCGCTGGTCTTGAAAGGAATGGATCTCCCGAAGAGAATTCCTTTCTTTGAGTCCAGTTTCTCTACTTCTATTCTGTTTGCCCTGGCCATCTCAAGCAGAGTTTCTTCGATGCGTTTATCCATACTCAGGAGGGCTCGTGAGACTGCCTGCCTGGAGACTCCAAAATGCTTTGAGATATTGATATTCGGGAGTCCGTTTCGACGCAGGACCCAGAATTCAAACTGTTTTTCACCTTCCGGAAGGAACATATGTAAACATCTCGATGTTGACTATTTATAGCTTTCTATATCCTGAACTTTTTAAGTTTTTTGGCTTGAAGATTTTTACTCACTTGCAGGAATATTGGAGTTTTTGTATGATTGTTTGATGATCTGGCCATAAAAGATATATTGAAAGAAGTTAGAATTGATTTTCAAACACTAATATCAATTGGATATTATAAAAATAAATAATATACTTAAATTATAAAGAGTAGAAGCCGAGGATAAAATGAGATCTGATGTGCTGAATGAGGATTATTCAGAAAAAAACTTAGAAATCCTGTTTCTTTCGGAAGACTCCCGAAAACTAGTGCAGGCTCTCTCTAATGTAAATTCAATAAAAATCCTCCAGCTTCTGGAAAGCAAGGATATGTCAGCAGGCGAACTTGCAGAAAAGCTCGGGCTTGGCTTAAGCACCCTCAAATACAACCTTGATTCTCTCATAAAGGTGGACATGATTCGGGTTTCAGAGGTAAAATGGAGCCAGAGGGGCAGAAAAATAAAGATTTACGAGCCTGTTGAAAAAATAATAGTCCTTGTCCCGGGACGCAGGAATGGCTGCAAGGCAGAAATTCTTGGCATGTTCCTTCACGGCAAGGAAGAAAACTTCTGCATCGATAGGGACTGATTTTCTTCAGGACCTGAAAAGGGGTAGGAACTTGAATAAAACAGAAAAAATTTTTCTGATTATAGGGATTACGTCTGTCACCTCTCTTCTTGTCTTTCTGCTGGTAAATAATTGGATGCTGGGTTTTGCAGTAATCAGTGGTGTCTTTCTGCTTTCCACACTGATAGTGGATCCTTTGGATTCTAAATCCAAAAATGAAGAAAAAAGAAAAGATGAGGCTGAGACATTCGGAGTTGGAGCAAAGGCAGTTGTTGATTCCAGAATCTATGAACGTCCTTCTTTTTTTCTCGGTATACCTTTTATTTTTGTTTTTGGAAGCATTGAAAGCAAATACGAGAGCGTTTTCTCTATTGAACACGAAGGAAAAATAGTGGTTGTATTTTACCATGGCCTTTGCCTCGTTTCAGCTGAGGATAGGCTTCTTATTCGAGGAAAATGGTATCGAGGAAAAAAGCTTGGAATACAGGGAAATGTTGTTGTTGCGGACAGAATTGAAAACCTGAGTTCGGGGATTGTGTTTTCCAGACAGTGATAACTCACTAAATCAGGCCATATAAATAAGTCAGTGAGGGTGAAACCGTAGAGCCGGAAGAAATGTTGAAGTTGCTCAATGTAAGCAATTGAGATTAAAGAATTAAGATCAGGTAAGATCCTTATGAGAAGTTTTCGAAGAAGTTTAATGCTCGGAATTTCATTTCTGGTAATGATATTCATGCTGCTGTTTGTAGTCGTCCCCTATCTCATAGCCGGACCCCCTACTCCTCTTTTCCACGTTCAAAACCACGATGTTGGGGTTCACGAACTCAGGATAGAAATCTATGATTCGAAAAACAGCTCCGTGCTCGATGAAACATACAAACTTTCTACAGGAGAGGAAGTCTATCATGCCAAACCCTTCAGATTTCGCGTGCCAGGGTTTGAGATTGTGGATTATACATTCAAATTAACACTTGACAACAAGTTTACGGAAACTTACCCGACAAATATCCAGCCCTGGAATACTGTTGAAGTAGAACTCTACTCTGAGTATGCGAAAGGCCAACCTCTTCTCATAGGCGAGACGACTGTTTAAGGAGAAATAGCCGTTTAAGATCTCTTTCAGGGCTATCTATCTTTAGAAAAAAACAAGTTTTCTGGATTTGCAGGGCTCCGTTTGGTTGATGAGAGTCCGTTTTTCAGCTTCTACTTTTTCGGAGCCCTGCATTCCTGGATGGTGGTCTTATATGATAATTTGCTTGCAAGCAGGTAACCGCATCTGTATTGTGGGATGATATGGTGTTTTCAGACTTCAGGGGTCGAATACCTGCAAGCAAGCACCATCCTATTTCCTGTTTAATGGAATTTATAGCTTTCGCTGTGGTTGACATTAAAATAATTTATGAGTAAAGGTGCGACATACTCGAGATAGCTCAAAAAAGCCAGGGAAAAACTAGAAAAAAGTCAGAAGAAAAAAATAAATGTTAATGCCGGTTGAGGCTAGAATAGAGGCCGGTTTGAATTGTTTCAGAAACCGACCTTGTTTTATAACTTTTAACTTTCTCTTACAACCCGAGTACATCATCCATGGAGTAAATCCCGGGATTCTGACCGCAGACCCATTCAGCTGCACGGACTGCGCCTTTGGCAAAGATCTGGCGGGAGTGAGCCATGTGATGGATCTCAATCCTTTCGGAGTTTCCTACAAAGAGTACTGTGTGATCTCCGGTAATATCTCCCCCGCGAACTGCGTGAATGCCGATCTCTTTCCCGCGGGGTGCGATACCTTCCCTTCCGTATACGTATTCTTTGCCACCCAGAGCTTCGCTGATCACGTCAGCTGCACGGAGGGCAGTCCCGCTTGGAGCGTCTTTTTTCTGGTTGTGGTGAGCTTCGATAATCTCAATATCGTAATCTGAAAGGTACTTTGCAGCTTCTCTTATTATTTTGAAGAAGACATTAACGCCTACTGAATAGTTCGGAGATATAACTGCACGTACCTGGTTTTTCCGAATAGCTTCATCAATTACTGTCCGCTGTTCTGGAGTGAGGCCTGTAGTGCCTATGATGAGGTTCACTCCGCACCTGGCAGCGATAGGGGCGTTTACAATGGTTGCACCGGCTGCAGTAAAATCAATAAGGACATCAGCCTGAGTCTTTTTCAGGACTGTTTCGAGGTCTTTAACATCTGAGATCTGGATCCCCAGGTTGCCAACATGGGCAAATTCTCCTGCATCCTTTCCGACATTGCCTATGTCGAAAGCGGCAACCAGTTGCATGTTTGTTGAGCAGGTGATGTTTTCTATGATTAAGGAGCCCATCCTGCCGCAGGCTCCGAGTACTGCTGCGTTGATCATTCCATTACCCCCAGTTTCCTGAGTTCATTTACAAGCTTTGACTGATTGGCATCGCTAATGGGAGCGAGTGGAAGCCTCAGGTGCCCGCTTGCAAGCCCGATAAGTTCTGCAGCTTTCTTAACCGGAATCGGGTTTGTCTCAAGGAAAAGGGCACGGATCAGAGGGGCTATTTCAAAATGGATCTTTCTTGCAGTTTCGTAATCTCCTTTGAGAGCTGCATTTACCATTTCCGACATTTTGTCAGGCACAACGTTTGCAGCGACCGAAATGACTCCTCTGCCTCCCATGGAAATGATCGGAAGAGTCAGCCCGTCCTCGCCTGAGAGAACCACGAAGTCATCATCTATAGTCTGCTCAAGGATCTGGGAAACTTTGGCGGCGTTCCCGCTGGCTTCCTTGATTCCCGCGATGTTATCTACCTTCGCAAGTTCGGTGATGACATCTACAGGCATGTCCTGCCCTGTCCGGGACGGGACATTGTAAAGGATCATAGGGATATCCACAGCCTCTGCAATTTTCTTGAAGTGCGCAAGCAGGCCTGCAGGATTAGGCTTATTGTAATAGGGAGAGATGAGAAGTACGCCATCAACACCCGCATCTGCGGCATGTTTTGTGAACTGGAGGGCTTCCCCTGTGTTGTTCGAACCTGTCCCTGCGATCACAGGAACCTTTGAGCACTCTACTGCAATATCGATTACTTCTTCATGCTCCACTGCGGAAAGGGTCGCCGATTCTCCGGTTGTGCCGCAGGGCACTATCCCTGAAACCCCCCCCTCTTCAACAAACGCTATATTCCTTCGTAGACCTTCCCTGTCAATCCTGTCGTCTTTCGTAAAAGGAGTGATCAGGGCAGGCATTGCTCCTTCAAACATATAGATATCCCTGCCTGTTTCCCGGAAATAAGTTCTTTATCTATTCAGCAAACTCATTCAGTTAAATTGTCCTGCGTGCTTGTTCAGTAAATTTTCATGCGTGCAACTTTTCTTGTGACGTAGCCTGCAACCCTGTTTCTGATTACTTTGCTTTCAATGGTTGTATACTTTGTCACAAGAAGCTTGTTGGTCTCAAAGTCCTTTGTAAAAACTTCTCCGTAGTTTTCAAGCAGGCTGAATGTAGTTCTTTTGATATTTGTCTGTCTTATATTTCCCATCGTATCTCCTCTTGGTTTTTTGTTTTTTTATTCCAGTTATTCAAGTTTTTGCGGTTTGTCTAACCATGTTTCCCTGTGAATTCTGGTTAACGTGAAGCAGTTAACATGAAGCCGGAAAAAGAAGCAGTTCCATAAAATGGGTTTTCTTCTATCTCCGATTAATGATTTAGCGGAAACTGGATTCAAAAATTTGACTATACTGATTTTGTCGACTAATAGGTAACTTGAGATTTATAAGTTTTGGGGTGAAAAAAATATTTTTGGGGAACGCTCCTGCTTTTTCTGTAAATGTTTTTTCTGTTTGTTCCCTTTTAATCCTTCTCATGTTTGATTCTGTTTACCGCTTTTCATCTTTTATTTTCTGTTCACTTCTGCCTTTTCGTCATTTCTTCTTAATCTGTTGCTCTTTCTATAGTCCGTTTTTCCAAGGAAGCGGTCAAGTGTTCCTGCACTTGTAAAAACAGGCTCTCTTATCCCTTTACGGTTAATTACAAGTCCGAATAATACAATAAGCAGACCAATTTCCGGTTTTGCCTCAACACTAATTGCTCCTAAAAGGACCAGAGAAGAGGCTGCAAGCCCTCGGAGGGCGCCTTTCCTGTAGGAAAGATAGCCTGTCCTTTTAAAAATCCGGATATCCCGAATTGTCAGGAAGAGGACTACAAAATAGGCAAGCATTGCAATTTCCAGATACATTTTTTCTCCAATTTTTTAGTTTCTGCACTTTCCACTCCTTTACAGGCTGATATCAGGAGTTTTCCAGCGGGTAAATCGCGCTGATGAATTTTCAGGAGCTATTTGATGAATTTCAGGAGCCATCAGGAGCCATTAAGAGATTCGTGTCACAATAATCTCTCAGTTTGCGATAGGGCGATAATATTAAATGTGAAAATATTGTCGTTTATGTGAATAATCTTATCGCCAGGTAGTTACGGATGAGCAATATTAATACCGGATTATGATGCAAAATCAGGTACTCTATATCATATATAAAACCAGCCGTTTTAGTTCTTTCTGTCAATTCTCCTTGAGCCAAAAAAGCAGACGAAAAAGCAGTTTTTTGTGGAGTAGTCAACTGCGTAATATAATTAGTGATGTAGTATAAACGGTCATGTAGTATAAACGGTCATGTAGTATAAACGGTCATGTAGTACAAACAGTCACGTAGTATAATAGCGCTTTGGTTGATTTGATCTTTGTTTCCGGGCATTATTTCTCTATTATTAATAATATTTTCCCGTTGTCATTATCCCTCAGGCTTCAGGTATCTTGAAAAGTCGCTCAAATATTTAATTTTATTCTGGAATATTTTTTACAGCATTCCCGGGTCAAGGAGCCCGCTCAGGAGCAAAAGCCCGAGAAAGAGAGGCTGGTGGATAAAATATATGAACAGGGAATGTTTCCCGACCATAGAAAAGGGTTTCTCGAGCAAGAAGTTATCGGCTTCAGGAATTTTAAACTGCCTATTCCCACCTTTATAAAGAGAGTTTCCAAGGAAGATTCCTGTAAGAAGTACTCCAAACCAGGGGAATAGAGGAAAATAGTCAAGGGTTGTGAAGCCTTCGGGCCTGAAGCCCAGCCAGAGAAGAGCCGAAAACCCGAAAGTCCTGTCTTTGAGATAGAATCCTGTGATGCCAAAAAGCAGGCCGAAGAACAGGTTTTCCTTTCCGAACTTCAGGAAAGGGTAGGCAAACACTGCCGAAACTCCGAAAAAATGCAGGATTCCAAAGAGAACATACTGTCCCGGAAAGAAAATCCAGGTTATTCCTGTGATTACAAGTCCCATCGAAAAAAGTCTTAGCCCTCTTTTAAGGTATTTTGAGAAATTTTCCGCAGGCTTTCCTGAGCTTTCGTTATCAATAGTCCTTGAGCGGCTTATGGAAAGAGCGGCTCCGGATATAAGGATGAAAAGAAAAGCTGCACCTCTGCCAATATAAAGAAAAGTACCGGACCTTAATTCAATATCTGCAAGACCGAAAAAATCAAGGTCGTAAAGGAAATGGTATGCAAGCATTAAAATTACGGCAAAACCCCGCAGGCAATCAATTTCCCAGAAGCGGCTTGAGCGCCTTTCCATAAACCTTTCTCCGAAATGTCCTGAAATCCCGTTAGTGAAGAACTTTCGACTTCCTTTAAAGAGAGCCACACTTATATACTCTACGGGACACGGAGAATAACGAAAGTAGTACTGTTTACTTTTTCCTCCTACCCGCCAGTAAAATCCCGAACCCTGCCAGGATTCCGGCAGGCAAATAAGAGAAATTGATGGCCTGATTCACATGCTCCTGAATTTCCTGCCCTTCTGATTCTTTTGAGGGAACTTCTCCGGCAGTTGCAGTCGTTTCTTCGTCCCATGAACTTTCAGTCAGGTAAATGCTGCGTCTTTCTTCATTCTCTCTGTCTGCTATTTCCGAGTCTGTGGAACTTTTGCCTGCAAGTGTCATTGATTTGGAAGTTTTTCTCTCACCGGGCTCTCCGGATGTCTGGACCTGATAAGAATCCGAAGAAGCCTGCAGGACAGGGGCGTTTCCTTTTCCGTCAAAGATGATTTCCCTTTCCGAATTCCCCAATTTAATTTCAAGTTTTCCTGAAGGAACCGATTCTGTGCTGTGCCGGTAGCTAAATTTTCCGTCTTTTCCGGCGTTTAGCTTTTGAATTGTTGTGACTTTCAGGTTAACACCTGAAGCTCCATTTTCTGCCATGCCATCTACTCTGACTCTATATTTTCCCGGAGAAACCCCGGAATGGGTCACGGTAGCTACCCCGTCCTCTGCCCAGGCGCTCTCAGTTTTTGAGAGGATCATTTTCATTTTTACTTTAAGGCTTTCTACACCTTCTGCTCTTACTGTAATAAGATTATTAAAATTAAGAATTTCAATGTCTTCGAACTCGTAGGTGTACTCTCTCAGGTATACAGGCACTGTTTTTTTAAAGGAAACCGAAACCTCCACCTCTTCTTCAGGCGAGGCAAGCCCGCTGATTATGAGAGTATCCCCGATTTTCGGGTTCTCAGGTTTTACTTCCCAGCCTGTCACGCTTGCAGCGACAGGAGTGGCTGTAGTCCCGAAAAACAGGATTATTATAATAAGTAAACAAAGCAGGGTCTTCTGTCCTGCGTTGCTCGGTTTGAGCATTATATGCCTCATAGTTTTTCTTCCGTATTTTTAATTTCAACCAACTTAGCTAATTTATATTCCTGCTATATGTGGTTCCCTTTATTCTTTTCCAACAGCTTATATCAGTCCCAGTCCCGGGCCCAGGTGTGGAATTAACCCGAATAAAAATACGTTTATAAAACCGTGAATCATTACTACGAGGGAGAGGCTTTTTGTTCTGTAAAACAGGTACCCGAGTATACCTCCTGCAAGAAAAGTATATGCAATCTCGTAAGGGGTGCCGTAACTTGAGTGCATTATCCCGAATAAGAGGCTTGCAAGCAGGATACCTCCTGCAGGTCCTAAGAATTCTTCGAGTCTTGTCTGGATAATTCCTCTGAAGATAAATTCTTCTACAAAGCCAACCACAAAAATCATTATAATTGTAAGCTGCAGCAGATTAACAGGCGAAAGATCAGGGATAAGAGGGCTGGTCCGGATGAATAAATACTCCGCCTCTGCTAAGACCAGGCCTGCAAGGATAGAAAAGGGCAGATAAACCTTCATTTTCTTGAGTAAATCCGCTTTTTTTTCTCCAGGGATTTCCTGATGAACGGATATAATAGTTGCCGGAATTGCCATGGGTACATATATGAATAAGAAAGAGTAGAGGTTTGATTCAAAGAAGATAGGCATTGAAAGGTTTACCAGGCGAAGGATGGGGAGGAGTATGAATGCCTGGTGAATTTTGCGTATCTCCAGTTTTTTTGAGATTATTATTGAAAATGAAAGGATGATAAGAAGCAGTGTATAGGCTACTGCGGCTTCATTTATTCTTCCGCTGAATATTAACAGTTCGGCAAAAGCAATAGCAATAACAGGAGCTCCTGCAGAGAATATCTTTTTTAATAATCCGGTTTTTTCGTCAGTCTGCACTTTAAACATTTTCCCAAGCTCCGGCAAAGAAATCGTTCCTGCGTCCAGCTCTGAAGATGGATAGTCCGGAGATGCCATGTTCAGCTCTCCTTCGTGACATTAATCCAGAGATGCACGTTCCTGTAAGGTACACTTTTTTCAGTTTCATTAAAAAGCAGAAATTCCAGTTTCATGTTCTTTCCCTCAACAGGTGGAGTAATAGTAACCGGTTCTTCCCAGGTCACGTTATGGTCAAGGCTGATATATTTCTGGTCTTCCGGAAGAGGCAGGGAACGATTTTCAAGCCTGACTTCCATTGTGTAATCCACAGTCCTGCGCTCATGGTTTGTAATTCCTACAACAACCGTTCCACTGTCTCCCGGTGTATATTCTGTGGAGTAATTCTCAGCCGTTCTGTCAGGTCCCAGGATATAAAACTCGGTGAACGCTTCTCCGTCTCTGGGATTTCCTATGACATAAGCAAGGCTTCCAATAGAGGCAAGGATAGACATTACCAGTAACACTGCAAGGGCTTTGTCGGCTCTTGACCCCGTTTCTTCCAGAAACTCTGCTTTCAAAGTAGAGATAGTGGTTCCGATCGAGATTTTAAAAGCCTCAGCTTCAGGCAACTTGATTCTTCTGTAATATGCCGCCCCACACATGAGAAGAGTAAAAACAGAAAGACCTGTGAGTACTGGAACTTCTCTGATTCCCCAGTCAGTGTAGTTCATTCCAAGTCCCATCAGTGGGACTACGGCGATGCTTAACCCCAGGGAAAGCAGGGCTCTCTCAATTCCATCCATATCTTTTTTTGCAGGTAGGAGAGCTCCTGTCAGGGCATATCCTGGTAAGAATAGAACCAGAAGAAGTCCAAGGGCAGTGCGCAGAAAGCTTCCGCTGAGTATGGGCACAAGTACGAAGATATCCGTAAGGATTACAAGACCTGCCACAAGTAGCAAATCAAGAGGAAATTGTCTGTTTCCAGCCATTTTTATCACTGCGAAAATATTTAGTATTCTCTCTTTCTACAATTTATACTTATGTAGGCTTTCCGCCAATCTTCTATGCCTCTATCTTTTTCAATCTTTTACAATTCTCTCTTTTTGCATTTATTAATACGCTTCATTGTCTCTATTTTATGCCTGCCCTGCGCTTTTTCATTTTATTCAGCCAGCATTCTATCTTAAAACATCGCTACTGCAGACTAATGGAGAATCTAAAAGGAATATTCGCTGAGTAAATTCCTGTTCTTAATACATTTCAATCTTTTTAAATATTTTTATTCTTTCTGATTACTTTTACTTCCTTTAATAAATTACCTGGCCAAGTAAATTGGCTTAATAAACCGACAGGTAAGCCGCTCTTAGAAGTAAATTCTTTGAAGCATTATCCTTTGGTATTCTTTGAAGTAATATTCTTTGAAGTAATATTCTTTGGAGTATTATCCTTTGAATATGTCTCTCCTGACAAATATCCAGCCTCCTCAAGCTACGGCTAACTGTACTTTACTGATCAGTTTCCGGTCTATCTTGAAGACTCAGATTTCCCAAATTTCCCAAATTTCCCAAATTTTCTAAATTTCCCAATTTTTTAATTCCCCTGTATTCATAAGGTTTCTTTGAATGAAAAATTTTTCCCTTCTGATGTGATTTTATCCCGATAATGTGTATTTCCCCCATCTTCGTAAATATCGTAGTCCGCGTTGAGAACTTTCAAGCCTGCATAGATAATTTTATTTTGTACCTTTTCCTTTTCTCGAAGCATGAAAGTGCTGATTACAGGAGGAGCAGGTTTTATAGGCTCCCATATAGCTGAGTATTTTGCAGAAGCAGGAAATAGTGTAAGGATCCTTGACAATCTCACTACCGGTTTTTCTCGAAATATCCCTCAGCACAGAAATGTCGAATTCATTCAGGGGGATATCTGTGATCCCTCTTCGGTTGAAAAGGCGGTCTCGGGTATGGACTACGTTTTCAATGAAGCTGCCCTCGTATCAGTACCTCTCAGCTGTGAAAAACCGGTTGAGGCTTTCCGGATAAACACCCTTGGAACGCTTAATGTATTGCAGGCATGTGTCAGGGCAGGAGTTGAAAAATTTGTTACCGCATCCTCAGCTGCGATTTATGGAAATAATCCTGCACTTCCTAAAAGTGAGGGCATGTATCCCGAGCCTGCTTCACCTTACGCAATCTCCAAACTTGACGGAGAATACCTGGCAAGAATGTTTTATGAAGATTACGGGCTTCGGACTACCTGCCTGCGTTACTTCAATGTATACGGCCCACGCCAGGATCCGAAATCTCCGTACGCAGCCGTAATTCCCATTTTTTTGGAAAGGGCAAAGGCAGGTAAAGATCTTGTTATTTACGGTGACGGACTTCAGAGCCGGGACTTTGTTCATGTAAGAGATGTTGTCAGGGCAAACGCAGCAGCTCTCGAGCACGGGGATGGCCAGGTCTTCAATGTGGCTATGGGAAAAAGCTTAACAGTTCTGGAGCTTGCAGAGAACATTATTAAACTGACCGGCTCCTCAAGCAGGATCGTACACGCCGAATCAAGGGCAGGAGATGTCAGGGACTCAAAGGCTGATGTCTCAAAAATTGCAGGCTGGTGGAAAGGCGAGACAGAGCTGGAACAGGGATTAAAAAGCCTGATTTAAGTACAAAGGGTATTCTTTAGTGAACTACCCCCACCTGCAAATCTGATGATTTGCGAGGAAGGGGCTTCTTGCTTCATTCCTCGAACTACTGTTCACAAGTCCACAAGCCCATCCCCTACGTTCCGTAGGTGTCAGATAACTATTAGATTTTGATCTTGAAGAGAGAATTTTTTGATATTGATAGCGGCGTTTATATCTCTGTCATGTTTTGTTTTACAATCAGGACATTCCCATTCTCTTACTTCTAAAATTAATTCTTTATTATAATAACCGCAAACATTACATATCTTACTAGATGGTTCAAACGTCCCTATCCTCAAAACTATTTTTCCGTACCATTCAGCTTTATACATTAGTTTTGTAATAAAGCTTGACCATCCAGCATCAGATATTGATTGAGCTAGACAGTGGTTCTTTTGCATTCCTTTTACATTCAGAGTTTCCAACGCTATAGCTTGGTTCTCGCTTATTAATCTAAAAGAGAGTTGATGTTGGAAATTAGTTCTCTGGCTAGTAATAATCTCATGAATTTTGGCAAGATGATGTCTTGCTTTATTTCTATTTTTAGAGCCTTTCTGTTTTCTTGACACTCTTTTTTGAAGAACTTTAAGCCTTTGAAATGAGTTTTTCAGGTATTTCGGATTCTCTATTTTTTCTCCATTGGAAAGAACTGCAAAATCCTTAATACCTACATCAATTCCTATGGTACTTGATTCTGATATTTCTTGTTTTTCAGGGGGTTCTTCTCCGTCATCTACAAGAATAGATATGAAGAACTTTCCAGTATTTGATCTTGAAATAGTTGCAGTTTTCATTTCCCCTTCAAATCTTCTATGAAAAACTGCTTCAACTTCACCCAATTTAGGGAGCTTAATTACATTTCTATCAAAATCTACTGTATAATGTTGTGGTATTTGATAAGACTGTACTGGATTTTTCTTAGATTTGAAATTGGGAAATCCAGATTTTTCTCTAAAGAATTTTGTAAATGCTGATTCTACATTTACCAAAGAGACAAGTAGAGCCTGAGAATTAGCTTTTTTCAACCATTCATTAGAAGGTTTGACTTCATGAACTAAAATCCTTTGTAAGTCAAACCTTGATATTGATTTATTATTTTGTTGATAAGTTTTAATTTTCTGTTCTAAAGCCCAATTATAGACAAATCTACATGCACCAAAATGAAGAGTTATTAGTTCTTCTTGATTTTTATTTGGGTAGATTCGGTATTTATAGGCTTTTAACATACTATATTATATGGTTTAAAGAGATATATAAATTCCGTTAAACCTATTATAATGAAGTTGACGGCTTTCATCCCCCACCTGTCGGGCTACGCCCTCCGAGGAAGGGGACTTCCCGCCTTAGAGTTAAAAAATCAATGTTAAACGCAGATGAGTCTCAAAAATGAAATTTAAACAGGAGAAATCATATCTCCTGTTTTTCCTTATTTTTCAGAACCTTTATCTTCATTATTCGGGTCTGCTTTTTTCTTTATAATTGTTCCTATCGCGATGATTACAAGGACACCTATAAAGAAACTGGCAATTTTTAATCCAGAGTTTCTGTTTTCTTTAGAAGGTATTTCAGATTCCATAATTAATTCTGAATTGCCCTGCTGCTCTCCATCTGAAGTTAACTGGCCATTATTTCCCTCTGTTTTTTCTCCTATTTCAAGGATATTCTTGCTGGCTGTAATTGCAAATGGGGAAAAGCTCGGAGTTTTGGCTTCGAAATAGATATACTTATTATCTTCGCCTACTTTTTCCGTTTCAAGAGAATTCCATTGATCTCCGCTGTAGTGCTGCAGGGTTATTGCATTCATATTAATATGGTTTTCAGTTATCCATTCCTTACTTACTCTGAAGCCCACAATAGCGTTTTCAATGTTCTTTGAATTTGCAAATCCACTGTCTCCAACCCGGATATTAAGGTGTCTGTATACCTCGCCTTCAGGATCAGTGGAAGCAAATGAGGATTTTCCTTTCAGTTCCTCAATAGTAGCTGTTATAGTGCCTGCAGTCTTTTTGGAGGTAAACTCCACATAGCAAATAGGGGTGGTTCTATTTGAGAAATCAAATTTTATCCTTTTCCCATTTGAAACAAACTGCTTGCAGAGATCTTTCATTTTGACATTTTTCGAGGGCTCATATTTTTCTTTATCTTTTTCTTTTTTACCGTTACTGTTCGAACTTCCTTTTGTTTTAATCTCGACCTCCAGCTGGGTAAGGCCTACAAGACCTTTTTCAGGGCTATATGCGCCAACAAGAAGGTAGTAGCAG
This sequence comes from Methanosarcina subterranea, assembly GCF_055385895.1. Taxonomy (NCBI): domain Archaea; kingdom Methanobacteriati; phylum Methanobacteriota; class Methanomicrobia; order Methanosarcinales; family Methanosarcinaceae; genus Methanosarcina; species Methanosarcina subterranea. The sequence continues at coordinate 128,819 of NZ_AP042426.1, forward strand.
CCTACGGGCAGGTCAAATGCGGTAAGTGAAAGGTCATTATAGCCGGCTTCGCCTATTGCTATGGCTCCCTTTCCCTCCCCTATGAGTGTCTGGATTTCTGTCTGGAGTTCGTTTCTGGTGAGTTTTGACCTGTAATTTGAGGAGTTAATGTCAAACTCATCAATGATATCCATTTCATTTACTATAACTGAAGTCCCATTCTTTGTACCGTCGGAATTGATTTCTATGTTAGCTTTATATGCCTGTTCTCTGATAAGTACAGCTCCATAGGTATAGTCAATCTCTTCGGGGGCACCCTCAAGGGTCATGCTTATGTCCAGGTCTTCTCCCTTTACTATGCATAAAGGAGCATCGACATTCAGTTCATATTCAGTAACAACAAAGGCGGTTGCAGAAAGGACTGTCAGGCTTCCGTCTTCATTTTCCTGTATCATGACTATGCAGTACTCACCTGCATCCTGGGGTCCAAGGTCAAAATCTAATAAGTCGCCTTTATTTCCAAGGGGTACGTCGGAATATTTTTTATAATTCCCTTCCTCCATGTTACTGTGGAAGAGTTTGCTCAGGCTCCCTATGTCCCCGGCTTTAAAGGCATCAAAGAGTCCATATGCATAGTCTGAACTTACTTTGAAGAGATATATTTCCACCTCTCCTTTCAGACAGGACTCCCCATAAAAAGACATATTTACATTTTCCCCGGGCAGGTATACGGGGTGGGAACAGTAGCGAGAAGTTGATGGGTAAGTTATGGTGTAACTTTCATCTTTATCTTTGTACAGGGTCCCGGAAGCTCCTCCATATTTCTTATATTTCGGGCCTGAATATGTGAGTTTTATTGGCCGAGGAACCTCAACCCTTCTCCCTTCATAGGGGCATCCTATTGTAATCCAGTTCCCTTCATCAGGATTGCTGGTATGGTCAAGGGCGTAAACCACTCTGTCGGTGAAATTTATAGCGCCAACAGGGTTCACGTCTGTTTTTCCACCTCCTGCCATTGCTGGTGCAGAGGTTAATATAAACACTGTTAATATGAGTATTAATAAATTTTTTCTCAATTTACATACCTCCATTTTCCCCATTAAATTTTTTAGATTAATCAGTTTCAGGATGTAGGGTTTATTACATGCAGTCTGCTAAAACTGTTATTTTTTTTCTTCATTTTCTTTTAGAATACATAATAATGAGTAGAATTGCTACCCCCATTCCTCCCATCATATAGGCTATATCTACAGGTAGCCCTGCATCTTTATCATTTTCATGCCCCCCATTTTCTATCTCTAAAACAGGTGTTTTATTTCCGTTTTCAGGGATCTGTTCCGGATTTAATACGGCTTCAGTCTCTTTTGTTTCCTCAGTCTCTTCTATGGTTTCGGGCTCTATTCCCTGGGAAGAAGAACCGGAGGCTGAAGCTGAAGTTTTCCCTATGAGAGTTACAGTTTTCTTGACGCCTCCAACACTTATTTCAAAGTCTCCGGGAGGAACGGCTTTAGTATTATAGGAATAGCTGAAATCTCCATTTGAATCCGCTTTTATTTGCTGAACAGCGGTAATTCTCAGGTTTACAGTTGAAGTTCCCCCTGTGGCATCTCCGTCCATCTTTATCTGGTAGGTTCCAGGAGGGACACTTGACTGTGTTACAGTTGCAATGCCTCCGGAAGCTTCTGAACTTTTAGTCACCCAGATTAGCATTTTTACCCTTACATTGAGGTCACTGGCTCCGGTAGCCCGGACTGTAAAGCGATTATTGAATCCTTCAGGGATTTTCACGCCTTCTAATATGTACTCGTACTTCCCTCCGGCCACCGGGGCTTCCTTTTCAAAAGTTACCTGTACTTCGATTTCCTCTTCCGGAGATGCACTTCCTTTAATGCGAAGGGTATCTCCAAGAACCGGTTTTTCAGGGGATAAATCCCAGCTGCTAACTGCTGCAGCTGCAGGTGAAATTGTTAGTAGAGCCAGAATCAGAACCGAAAGGGAGGTGATTATAAAGGCATGTTCTTTTCGCCTTTTATGGATATGAATGGATCTTTTCACGGGAACGACTCCTTTCAAACCAGGATATGCTCATTATTTTTATTATGTATGTATTTAAATTTTTTTGACCTATATAGCAAAATTAAACTTTTATAATAATGCTGAAGAAATATCTTATGTAGACTTTTACTGTGGACGTTATATAAACTTTTATCGATAGTAAGCTAAATTCTATTCAAATTAATTTTATATTTTATATTTTGATTATGTTTTTTATAGCATACTCCGAGTTCGACTAACATAATAATTTTTTTGGGTCCAGATCGCTAATATTTCTCTGTTTTCACTTCCTCTTATTTTTTTCTCAAATGGTTCAGTAATGTTATTAAATGTTTATATCATTTTCTTAAATTATTCTTTCAGATTCCTGACTGTTCCTTGCTTCAATGTCCCTGTTTTTACACTCCTAAAGCTTAACATGATATTGATTATTCTCTTTATTCCTCTCTATTTGTAATATTTTCAAGCTGCAATTCCATGATAGTATTCTAATCAATATCATATCTTAATCGTTTAATATTTCGGGAAACTTTTTTATAATATGGCGTCTTTCTATATGAATAATTTCACAAAATCTTGAGTGAAACTAATTAATTATTTATGGGAGGTATCTTTATGCTGTTAAGTATAGTTTCATCGAGTGCAATTTCCTCAAGTGCAATTTCTATGGTTACGAGTCCCGGGCTTCCTCAGTACGGCGCCGCGGTAGTTGTCGGGCTGATTTCCCTTCTTTCTTTAAAGGAGGTCCTTTCAGCGTCCGAGCACTGGAACAGGTCCCTTGACAGCTCCTTTAATATGTCAATTCTGCCTTTGCTTTTCTGCTTTGGTGCAATTGTCGTTTTTAAGGTTGCAGAAATAATTTAAATTCCGGGCTTCCGGAATTCTTTATCCTTTTTGACATAATAAACATGTTTTGTGCATTTCCGCACTATTTTTTCTTTTTGAGCAAGTTTTGTTTTAAATTTTTTTCAAGTTTTTCTCTGACCCTCTTTTGATTTTTCTTCTGTTTTTCAGCCTTTTCTGTAAAATAAGGCGAATAGAAACCTGAGTACCTTTAGTATTAAGGTTCAAGATCCAGGAGTCTGGAGTACCTGAAGGACTGATAAACGAGAATATTCAAAGGTTACGAAAAACGGAGAGAAGTAAACAATCCGGGAACGTTTAAAAAATAAAATAACTCGACTAAAATAACATATTAAAATTACATAACTTATTGAGAATACAAAATCACTCAAGGAAATAATAAAAATCACTCAAGGAAATAATAAAAATCACTCAAAGAAACAATAAAAATCATTCAGGGAAATAATAAAAATCATTCAGGGAAAGGGTAATGGCGAGAAGTTGAACTGAATTTTCCGGAGAGATAAAATAAGAGGTTTGAGGAAACATAAAACTGATCAGACGATTGAATATATTAATTTTCTTCTGTTTAGTAATAGTAAAAATACTTAGTTGTCTATCTCCCTTCTCTTTTCGATAATCTGAAATTATGTCTGTCAATACTCGCGGTTGAGGCTATTAACTTTATCTTTTCCATATTTTTTCCACCAACAGATTTAATTTTTGCATAATAATATTTTTTAAGAAAACCTTTTTATATTTTGTCATCTTCTTATATGATTAGTCTTCATAATATTTTGAGTGAGTGTAGTCTACACTTACGGGGGTATCTTTATGTTGTTAAGTATAGTTTCATCGAGTGCAATTTCCTCAAGTGCAATTTCTATGGTTACGAGTCCCGGACTTCCCCAATATGGTGCCGCGGTAGTTGTCGGGCTGATTGCTCTCCTTTCTTTAAAGGAAGTCCTTTCCGCATCCAAACACTGGAACAGATCCCTTGACAGTTCCTTTAATATGTCAATTCTGCCTTTGCTTTTCTGCTTTGGTGCAATTGTCGTTTTTAAGGTTGCAGAAATCATTTAAATTCCGGGCTTCCGGAATTATCCCATCCTTTTTGACATAATAATTGACATAACAAACATGTTTTGTGCATTCCTGCACTATTTTTTCCTTTTTGAGCAAGTTTTTTTCAATTTTTGACTATATTTTTTCAGGTTTCTTCAGGTTCCGTTTTTCAAGTTTTGTTTTAAATTCTTTTTTCAAGTTTTTCTCTGACCCTTCTTTGATTTTTCTTCTGTTTCTCGGCATTTTCTGTAAAATAAGGCGAATAGAGACCTGAGTACCTTTAGCATTAAGGTTCAAGAGCCAGGAGTCTGGAGTACCTGAAGGACTGATAAACGAGAATATTCAAAGGTTACGAAAAACGGAGAAAAGTAAACAATCCGGGAACGATTCAAAAATAAAATAACTCGACTAAAATAATATATTAAAATTACCTAACTCATTGAGAATACGAAATCATTCAAGGAAAGAATAAAAATCATTCAAGGAAAGGATAATGGCGAAAAATTGAACTGAACTTTGAGGCGGGAAGTCCCCTTCCTCGGAGGGCGTAGCCCGACAGGTGGGGGATGAAAGCCGTCAACTTCATTATAGGAAGTTTAACAAAAACTATATATATCTTTAAAACTTATAATCTATAGTATGTTAAAAGCCTACAAGTACCGAATCTACCCAGATAAAGACCAAGAATTATTCATAAAAGTAAATTTTGGTGCATGTAGATTTGTCTATAATTGGGCTTTAGAACAGAAAATAAAAACTTATCAGCAAAATAACAAATCGATATCAAGGTTTGATTTACAAAGGATTTTAGTTCATGAAGTAAAACCTTCTAACGAATGGTTGAAAAAAGCTAATTCTCAGGCTCTACTTGCTTCTTTAGTAAACGTAGAATCAGCATTTACGAAATTCTTTAGAGAGAAATCTGGTTTCCCTAACTTCAAATCTAAGAAAAACCCAGTTCAATCTTATCAAATGCCACAACATTATTCGGTAGATTTTGAAAGAAACCTTATCAAACTACCTAAGATTGGGGAAGTCGAAGCAGTTCTTCATAGAAAGTTTGAAGGCGATATGAAAACTGCAACCATTTCAAGATCGAGTACAGGAAAATACTTCATATCTATTCTTGTGGATGACGGAGAAGAACTTCCTGCTAAACAGGGGATATCAGAATCGAGTACCATAGGAATTGATGTAGGCATCAAAGATTTTGCAATCCTTTCTAATGGGGTAAAAGTTGAGAATCCCAAATACCTAAAAAACTCTCTAAAAAGAATGAAATGTTTACAGAAAAGAGTGAGTAAGAAGGTTAAAGGTTCTAATAACCGTAACAAAGCAAGACACCATCTTTCAAAAATCCATGAAACTATTAGCAATCAGAGAAATAATTTCCAACACCAACTCTCTTCTAAACTTATCTGCGAGAACCAAGCTATATCGTTGGAAACTCTGAATGTTAAAGGCATGGTAAAGAATCATTGTCTGGCTCAATCCATTTCTGATGCTGGATGGAGTAGTTTCGTAACCAAACTTGAGTATAAAGCTGAATGGTTGGGAAAAACCATCTTACGTATAGGAAGATTTGAGCCATCTTCAAAGATTTGCAATGTATGTGGTTATTATAATGGTAATCTGACCTTGAAAACCAGAGAATGGGTATGTCCTGATTGTAAAACCACGCACGACAGAGACATAAATGCTGCAATCAATATCAAAAAATTCTCTCTTCAAGATCAAAATCTTATAGTTATCTGACACCTACGGAACGTAGGGGATGGGCTTGTGGACTTGCGAACAGTCGTTCGAGGGATGAAGCAAGAAGCTCCTTCCTCGCCATCAGGCAGGAAGGGGTAGTTCACACTCAGATACTCTGAAATCCTTTTTCCTTTTTCTTTCTTTTCGCTTTTCTTTTCCTTTCTCTTCATTTTCTTTTTTTTATTTATTTGTACTTATCACTATGTCCAGCCTTCGAATCTCTTGAGGTTTTTTATCTTTTTTCCGGTTATGTACGTGATATGAAAATCGATAAAAACGAGGACAGACTGAGAATGGGGGATGATGAATAAAAATCGGCTGATGAAGAAAGTTTTTTCAAAACTGTCTTCGGAGATAAAGGCAGGATTCTTGCATAGTTTTATCGTCTATTTTTTATATCAATTCTTTAATTAATCTAGTTTGTTGATGGCAAGTTTTTATTAAATTTGGGTTTTTTATTTTGGTATTTTTCTTTCTCTTGATGTCTATTTCTGTGATCTAAGTATAAACTCCCCCATAATGTCTTGATCACATTGCCTCTGCGTAACTTTAAGAATTGTTCGGTCGGCTTGAGGTTGATCGAAACAACTACCTGCTCTCAAAGTTTAGGGGTTAGTAAAAAGGATTTTATAGTATGTTGTATTATTATGCCAATGATAACATTATTACCAGTGGCTTATTATTTGAGCTCATCCCAAAATTCATAGTTATTTCTCTAACGTCTAATTTGAAATAACCACTCAAGCTTCTGATCATAAAAATAATTCTGAAACTCTAGTGATGTGGAAATAAAGCGGGTTTTGGATGAGCTCCAATACAAATTATTTTACAGTCCTGGAGTATATGCTATAATATTTACAGGGGTGTTAATATGTTGCTAAGCATAATTTCATCAAGCGCTATCTCTTCAAGTGCAATTTCCATGATCACGAGTCCCGGACTTCCCCAATATGGTGCAGCGGTAGTTGTCGGGTTGATTGCCCTCCTTTCTTTAAAGGAAGTCCTTTCCGCATCCAAACACTGGAACAGGTCCCTTGACAGTTCCTTTAACATGTCAATTCTGCCTTTGCTCCTCTGCTTTGGTGCAATTGTCGTTTTCAAGGTTGCAGAAATCATTTAACTATAAGGCGGGAAGTCCCCTTCCTCGACAATTCCGGTTTACCGGAAGTGGCAGGTGGGGGATGAAAGCCGTCAACTTCCACACCTTCTGTTTTTATTGAATCTGACAAATTTCTTCTTTCTTGAAACCATATAGTTCTTGTTGCATTGTCACCCCAATCTGAAGCGAGAACCAAGCTAGGAAGTGGGCAAACAGGATGTGACAACTCCCGAAGGGATCGGGAACAAGGCGGGGAAAGCCGCAAGCCGTTGTGCATCTCAAGCATCATCACACTCATATCTTCCACTTTGATTTTTCTTCACCTGCGGAACGCAGGGTAGAGCCTCTGGACTCGCTCTCATTAGAGAGGGGGATGAAGGAAGAAGATCGCTCAGATATTGTTTTTAGGCTGAGTAGTCTCAAGGAAGCCCCTCCCTCAGATGATCCGGTTTGCCGGATTGGACAAGGAGGAGTAGTTCACTTCTTGTTTTTGAAAGATTCCCTTTCATTTCATTTTTTTCATTTGATTTTTTCATAGTCGGAGCGCTTTTCCTTTTCCTTTTCTCTTCAGGAACGGCCTTCTTTTCAGGTTTTATTTAAAGCCATCTTTTCCGTTTTCCTTCGGGTTTTAAGGTTTTTCAATAGGCCGAAATAAGAAAGGGGTTCGGGATGTCCGATAACCTGAGAAACTTCCTAAAAGGGGTTTTATATAGGTTTTATATAAGTTCTTTCCGGGTTCAGAAACCGGGCCATATACTCAGCCTGTGAGGCAGGATCCCGAAAAGGAAAACATTGACAAAACCGTGGAGCACAGCAATAAAGGGCAGGCTTCTTGTTGTATAGAAGGCGAGACCCATGATAAATCCTACAAAGCCGGTATAGAGGATTTCCTGAAAAGTGCCGTATCCTGAGTGCATTAGCCCGAACAGAAAACTTGTGATTAGAATGGCTTCCCACACACCGAACGCATTTTCGAGCCTGGTCTGCAGGACTGACCTGAAAATCAGCTCCTCGACAAGCCCTACGAAAAAAACCATTACAATGGTGAGCTTGAGCAGGTTCATAAAGGAGAGGTCAGGGATCAGATAACCTGTTTTGATAGTAAGATACTCTCCGAGCCCAAGTATGCAACCCAAAGGGATTGAGAGGAGCATGTAGGGTATTATGTGCTTCAGGGTAATTCCTAGTTGTTCAAGAGAATGCCTCTGGTGCACTACTATAACTGCCAGGGGAATTGCCAGGGGGCCGTAGATGAAAACAAAGGTATAAAGGGTTGTCTCATAAAAGACAGGCATTGAAAGGTTTATCAGCCTGAGTACCGGGAGCAGCATCATGGCCTGGTGGATTTTATAGACTTCAGGATCTTTTATTAATATATTGGAAAGGGAAAGAGCAATCAGGGTGCCTATATGTATCCAGACAGCTGCGCCCATTCTGTCCGAGAAGATCAGGATTTCTGCAAGAGTTATGCTCAGGATAGGAATTGCGGTAAGGAACCTGAGTTTTTTGATCTCGGCTTTTTCAAGATTTGTTTCTTTATACGCTTCAGCCGTCTCAGCTGCCTTAGATACCTCAGCCGCTTCAGTTTCAGCTGCTTCAGTTTCAGCCGCTTCAGTTTCAGCTGCTTCAGTCTCAGCTGCCTCAACTACTTTAGTCACACGTACTTCAGACACTTCATCTGCTTCAGCCGCTTTAGACCCGGCTGTTTTCCATATTTTGGGCAAATGGAGATCTTTCAGGGGGTCTTTTGCAAGTCCCGGCTCTCCAGAAGTTATGTGCAAATATCCTAGAATGATCAGAATTGCTGCCCCTATTCCTCCCACTGTATAGGCAATATCCACATACCGTCCGACTTTCCGGAGCGGCTCGGGGGCTTCATCTGAGGTTAAAATAACTCCGGAATCCCCTGTTTCTTCCAGAGCTTCGGCACGTATCTGCTCTGAAACGGGCCCCATCGCTGGAGAAGGTGATAACTCCAGATTGCTTCTTGACGCGGCTTCTGGAGAAATCGCCAGTAAAGCCAGAAACAGAACTGAAACAATAATTAGAAAATTCAGTTCTTTTTGTCTTTTATGAGAATTAATTAATTTTTGCACGTAAATTGCTCCTCTCCAAATCGGGGCGGGTTCAGATCTATTTTATATTTCTTATTAAAGGTTTTTTAGTGGTTTTTTATTATAAGACCTTACGGATGCTATACGGCTCTCATATTATACAAGCTTTTATTGCAAATATCATATAAAGTTTTGTCGATAGTCAACTGCTTTAAATAATATATTTTGATTTATGTGGACTTCCTGACCGCTGGAAAGAGTGGACCTTTTATCGTTATTCGCCTTTTATCCTTATTCGCTTATAGCATATCTGAGCCAATGCCGAAACTTAAAAGCAAAAAAAGTTCACAAATCCGCAGAAGCAGGGAAAATTTATTCTAGTGCATCGATTCCAAATTATGGGAATAAAATTGGACTTTAAAATCAACACAGGTCAATGGATTTCCCATAAAAGAACCACAGATGGACACAGATAAACACGAATTGAAATCATCTGTGTTCATCTGTGTTTATCCGTGGTTTATTGAGGATATATGGAATCGATGTACTAGTGAATGTATTTCCGATTAAATTTATTTCGCTCATATGACATCTGCCCCTTCTCTCTATTAATAAACATAACTTATTTGAGAGGGCCTTGAGAGGATATTGAGAGAATATTGGCGGAGCAGTGAAAGAACATTAGAGAACATTAGAGAACATTAGATAACTTTAGGAAATATTAGGGAGTCTTATAGAAATTTAGGAAATATTAGGGAATCTTATAGAAATTTAGGAAATATTAGAGAATCTTAGAGAGCATTAGAGGACGTTGAGAGTGCATTGAGGGGGCCGAGACATGTGTGTTTTACAACCGGACTACACTTTTTGCAGCCAAACCTATTCTGGGATCAAGGCTTTCAGAATGAGTTTTTCTGAGGGCTGAAATCTTTATAGGCTAAAATCAAGGAGATTTATAGAAAGAAGTTAGGCCCTGAGAGGCTTTAGCTATACCTAAAATATTTTGGTGAGATCCAGAGATTTCTCAATCGGATCAGAGAGATCCCTGTCAGACTTAGAAATCTTTAGCAGATGATTGAGTTTCTTCAATAGAAAGCTCTGGAATGAAGACAGATAGAGCTTGGGAGGTTCCCTGTATTTCTTCCTGCATCTTTTCTGCATTCTTTCCTGCATCTTTTCTGCATTCTTTCCTGCATCTTTTCTGCATTCTTTCCTGCATTCTTTCCTGCAATCTCGCCTGCACGTATGCTTAAGACTGCCAGCCTGGGCATGCCAGGACACTTTTGATGCCTTTTGTAACTTTCTTCAGTCGCGTTTTCGCAGTCTCAGGGACTTTTGAACCTGCAGGCATGCACATTATCCGTTGAGTTTTTCCTCTTCACCTCTCTGTCGAGTTAACATTTATCCAGAGGTGGAGGTCCCTGTAGGGCGTATTTTTGTCGGTCTCGTTGAAGAGCAGGAACTCAAGTTTCATGTTCTTTCCCTCGGTCGGAGGAGTGAATGTTAGAGGTTCTTCCCATGTCTCGTTATGGGAAAGCGTGACCTGCTGCATATCTTCAGGCAGGGGAAGGGAGCTGTTTTCAAGCCTTATTTCCATTGTGTAATTTAAGGGCCTGTACTCATGGTTTACGACTCCGACAATTACTTTTCCGCTTTCTCCAAGTGTGTAGTTTGTCGGGTAATTGTCAGCCATCCCTTCAGGCCCGAGGATATAGAACTCTGTGAAGTGTTCCCCTTCTTTCGGGGTTATTACTACATAGACAAGGGTTGTGACAGACAGGAGAATGGACAGGACCAGGATAACTGTAAGAGCCCTATCAAGCCCTGATTCAGGTTTTTCCAGGATTTCGGCTTTAAGCTCGAGTGCCATTTGCCTGAAGGGTACTTCAAAGGCGTCAGCTTCGGGAAGTTTTGTCCGCCTCAAGTATGCAAGCCCGCACATTGCAAATGTGAATATTGACAGGCTTATCAGGATTGGCAGGATTCTTATTCCCCAGGGAGTGTAGTTAAGGCCGAGGCCGATCAGGGGCACGACTGCGATGCTCAGCCCGAAGGAAAGGGCTGTCCTTTCGATCCCGTCAAGGTCGGATTTTGCAGGGAAAAGTGCAGCAATCAGGGCATACCCTGGCAGAAAAAGCACAAGGGGAAGGCCCAGTATATTGCGGAGCACAGTTTCACTTAATCCGGGCGTAAGCACAAAGAGATCGGTGAGGATCACAAGCCCAATAACGGTCAAGAGGTCTGAAGGAACTTTTTTTCCGGTCATTCGGGTCATCCGGCGTATAATTTCAAAAAAATTATTATATTAATCCAGTTTCTTTCGGGAGAGTAACTATTTTTTCTAATACATTTTATTCTTTCGCTCTTTTTCGTTTTCTGCATTTGTCATCCAGGGGGAGCTTTTCCAGCTTATCTATATTTCTATGCTTATCTCCCCGATAATTTTTACTCAGCCCAACATTTCTATTATTTTATTAATATGTATATTTTTTGATCTCATTTTTTGATCTGATTCTTTGATCTCATTTTCTGATCTAGTTTTTTGATACAACTTACTGAATTTTAAAATGCATTCACTCCGTGAAACCTGACCAAACATGTTTAACTTATTCTCCTAGAATTTGCCCATTTTGCCCTGTCTATTCCGCCTTATCCATTTCATCTCATCTATTTATTTCCCATTTTTCTCTTTCTGTGTATGCGGCAAGTGGCAGTTATGGTTAAGTCAAACTTTAAAGCTTTAGATCCCCCTCAGGATTTTTTCTGGGTGCCGGAGAGTCTGCGGTATCCGGGTGCGGAACTTTCATGTTCTTACGATATTGTTTTTGATAGATCTATTTTTTATTTTTTATTATCTATATTTTTTTACTCTCATATTTCTGATGTTTTTTGCAGGCGTGTATCTCAATCGTATAATGTTATATTTCTGCAGATAAAGGCTCTACTGATGCCATTATAACTCATTTATTATTATATTACAGTATGGCTGTCAATAAATTTATATATTCGCGTCTCAGATGTCAATCTAAAAAATTAAAGTATATTAGGGATTCAAACAGTACTACAAATTCAAGCAGTTAAGTCAATTAAAATAGTACTATAAATTAAAACAGTTGTGTCAATTTGAACAGCCATATCATTACTGACATTAGTGGTTTTGAGCCGCTACAACTGTTTATACTTCAAATGTTTACTTAAAATACTTACTTCGGATATCTATTTCGGATATCTATTTCGGATATTTACTTTGGATATCTATTTTGGATATCTACTTCGGATATCTATTTCGGATATCTGTTTTGTAATAAATTTCAAAGGGGTCATACAAATGAGTAACGAACTGCTTATGGGCAACAGTGCACTGTACTCAACCCATAAAGAGAACCAGCGTTTCAGGGAGACATCCTCTCAAAACATAACCGCTATCCTTCCAGCCTACAATGAAGAAGTGTCGATCGGAAGCATAGTCCTTCTTACAAAACTCTATGCCGACAATGTAATCGTTATCGATGACGGCAGCACTGACCTGACAGCTGACATCGCCAGGAAAGCAGGAGCCGAAGTAGTATCTCACGGAGCCAACCGAGGAAAAGCCGAAGCCCTTAAAACCGGCTTTACAGCCGCAGCTGACCTGGGCGCAGATATAATAGTTACAATGGACTCGGACGGGCAGCACAATCCTGAAGATATCCCGAAGCTCGTTGCCCCTATCATCAAAGGAAATGCCGAGATGGTAAATGGCAGCCGTTACCTGAATTATCCGGGCAAAAACTCCCCGATCTACTGCCGTGAAGGCCAGACCATGCGGGACATCACTGTAAAAATGAATTTTGATCTCAAAATAACCGATACGCAGAGCGGCTTCCGCGCCTTTGCAGCATCTACAAAAAGCATCTTCCGGTTCAACGGCAAAAAAACAGCCATAGAAAATGAAATGCTTTCCGACGCAGGCAGGTCAGGCCTTCGCATAACCGAAGTCGAGATCGGGGCATTCACAATTCCCGAAGCCCATACCCGAAACCCGGCAAAGTACATTCTCGGAGCCCTGAAAGCTGTTGTCGAGGATGTAGATGCTAACAGACCCCTGTACTGCTACTCGGTACCTGGCTTTGCCCTGGCAACCTGTGGTTTCTATATGGGTTTCAAGTTCCTTGAAGCCTTCTTCCTCGGCAGCGCAAGCCTCAACTTCGGGCATACCTTCCTTATGGTCTTCCTTGCCCTTGCAGGTGCATATATGACTCTAAGGGGAATAATCGCACATTCGATGGCAGAAGCGCTCAGACAGACCGAATCCGCTTAATTATCCGCCTTGGTAGATAATTATCCACTTCAATGGATAATTATCTTCTTTTCCGGATAAAAATTAACTAACATAGATAATAATTAACTTTAATAACTATACAGGCACACTAACAGGGACAATTAGCCGAATAAAATTTTGTCTTTTATTCCTCTAGTGCCTGAATAGTTATATTCTACTTTATATGTCCTCCATTTACTTTATATATCGCCAATTACCTTTAATTTCATTCAATCTTTGAATCTATTATTCTGGGGTTATTCGAATGAATAATGAATTGCTTAAGGGCAGTAGCGCCCACCTAATATCAAAAAAAGAGGAAAGTCCAGATGTAAGAGACGCATCCCCCCAAAACATAACCGCTGTTCTCCCCGCCTTCAACGAGGAAGTTTCCATCGGTAGTGCGATTCTACGGGCGAAAAAATTTGTTGATAGGGTAATTGTTGTAGACAATGCGAGCTCTGATAATACAGTTGAAGTAGCTGAACTTGCAGGTGCAGAGATAATTCGCAGCAATAATCATACAGGGTTGGATTTTCCAATCAAAATAGGCATCGAAAATGCAACAGACTCTGAGATAATTTTGTTCATGGACCTTAGTATTTGCCATGAACCCAAGTTGATTCATAAAATGCTTGGGCCGATTCAAAACAATGACTATGATATGGTAATTGGTACCTGTTTTAGCAAATCAAACCGACTACAGGAAAATGTATCTTTTTTAAATAAGAAACAAACGGAAAACGGACCTGTAGGATTCTTTGTTTTCTCTAAGAAATGCTTTAAGATATTAAGTTCTTCTAATATTTACACCTCCTCCGTACATAATATTCTCTCTTTTGCTGAAAACAACAATCTGAAAGCGAAACACCTCGATCTTGAAGAAGAGCACACATCCAGCCTGTTTAAAAGATATAAAATTGGAGTTGTGGTGCCCGCATACAATGAAGAAGTTTTGCTGGGCGAAACAATAAAAGGAATTCCGGAGTATGTGAGCCGTATCTATATAATAGATGACTGCAGTTCTGACGGGACTCCCAAAGTTATCAAAAATATGAAAGATCCAAGAGTTACTTCCCTGAGGCATGAAGTGAATAAGGGTGCTGGAAAGTCAGTTGTTGACGGATATAAAATGGCTCTGAAAGAGAAAATGGACATAGTTGTCGTAATGGACGGCGATAACCAGATGGACCCGTCTCAGATGCCCCGCCTTTTAATGCCCATAGTAGAAGGTAAAGCTGATTACACCAAAGGAAACAGGCTTATGACCAGAGAAGCCAGGGAAGGCATGAGTACCTGGAGACTCTTTGGAAATGCTATGCTTTCACTGCTGACTAAAATAGGAAGCGGCTACTGGGACTTAATGGATCCTCAAAATGGCTATGCTGCTGCATCTCGAAAAGCTCTGGAAGCAATTGATCTTGATTCCGTATACACATATTATGGTTACGTAAATGACATTCTGATAAAGCTCAACGCATACGGCATGAGAGTAACTGATGTTGTAATTCCTGCTCGTTACGGAAGTGAAAAGTCCTCTATAAATTATCGTAAATACGTCTTAAAAGTTGCTCCCATGCTCTTCAATGGTTTCTTATGGAGGCTAAAGACCAAATATGTGCTTTTAAGTTTTCATCCGCTTGTGTTTTTCTATCTTGCGAGCATGGCACTTGTGCCTGCTGGACTGATTTTGGATTTCTGGATTCTTGTACAAAAGTTGATGCGCAATCCTGTTTCTCAGAATTACCCCCTGTTAGGCGTATTTATGACTCTGATGGGTGTACAGCTGTTGCTTTTTGCAATGTTTTTTGATATGCAGTCGGACATTAGCAAGAAACTGGATCGTACTATCTGAAGAAGAATTATTTGTCAATATTGGAGGTGAAAGTAAGTTTGTAAGTAGAATTCATTATTTATACATGCTTATATAAATTTTATACAGTGGTGAGATTTTCTAATTATACTCCATTTGTATTCGGTTAAGGATTTTGAGCTGCGGATCTCGATTTCGACGGAAAAACTCAAACCCAAATGTTTAGTGTTTAAATTGAAATCGATATCAGATTCCAGTTTTGCATTTGATGAATAATTTAACAAATTTTATGAAAATCAATGCAAGTGATAACGATTTTTCCTTAACCGATGACCAATGAATTATACTCCAATTCAATTGTCTAACATCGAACAAAGCTTCCATAAATTTCCGGAAAAATCAAATATTTATCTTGGAATCGATGCACTAGAATCTTTAAATTCGGAAGAAACTGTATTTTTGTTGGGATTTCTACAGTAATTTTCTCTCTAACACTCGAAATTTTGCAAAAAATTAGTAAAATACTCAGGGTAATATCTAAGAATAGTTCTGTATTTCAGAGCATGGGATTAAAATCAAATTTATTTCTTTAACTGGTTGGTTATTATGGTTGACAATATAAATGTCGGTATTATTGGGATGGGAAAAATGGGTATTCTGCATACAGGAATACTCAACAGCTTGGATGGAGCAAATGTAAAAGCGGTTGCAGAAAAGCAGAATTTAGTTCTGAAACCCATTAAGCAATTATTACCTGCAATTGGTACATATAACGATTATTTAGACATGATAAAAAATGAAGACTTGGATTTAATCTATATCACTACACCAACCTCTTTTCATACAAATATAGCACTAGACTGTGTGAACTCAGGTATACCTTTTTTTGTTGAAAAGCCCTTAGGAATTTCTGTTGATGATTGTAGACCTTTGATTGAAGAAATTAAACAAAAGCCTACAATTAATATGATCGGCTATTCCATGCACTTTGTAGACACATTTAGGAAAGCAAAGGAAATATTAGATAGTGGAGTTCTCGGGGAACTTATCTATTTTAATTCCAGTATGTATGTTTCTCAACTCTTTTCGAAAGGAAAAGGATGGAGATATAAAAAAGAAACAAGTGGAGGTGGGGTGTTAAGCACCCTTGGAGCACATCTTGTAGACCTCCTGATTTGGTTTTTTGGAGATGTATCTCTTATAGAGGGTCATACAAATTCTTACTACTCAAAAGATGTGGAAGATTTTGTCCATTCTTATATTCTCTTCAAAGGCGGATTAGGGGGCTATCTTGATGCCTCCTGGAGTGTTAGAAATTACAGGCTTCCTGAAATAAAAATTGAAGTGCATGGTGAAAAGGGAATGCTAGTAGTTTCCGATGATTATCTCAAAGTGTATAATGATCAGGAAGCTAGGTGGAACACATACTATAAGCAAGATCTGTATGATGGGGTTGATTTTGATCTTGGTGGTCCAGAGTATACACGGGAAGATAAGCATATGATAAAGTCTGTAAAAGAGGGAAGAGATTCAGGACTTGACATCTTTGATGCATTTAAAGTCCAAAAGGCTGTAGATGGAATATATAAATCCGCTTCGATAAAATCTGCAATAGAGGGGGATGAGTTATGAATATAGACCCTATCATCCTAGGTCATAACCAGTTTATAGGTGTGGATCATTTTTCACAGGACCGTGCAAGAGACAGGGTACAGCTTTTTAGTGATACCGAAAAAATCCTTAATGTAGTTAGAGATTTTTATGACCTTGGTGGAACTGGGATGATGCTCTCTACTCATCCTAAAACTAAGGCGATAATGGATGCCATTGGTTCGGATCCGGTATTGTCAAAAAATATTAATATGTATCCCCTTATCCCCTATGCTCAGGGCTACGTAAGAAAAGCTAATGAGATGGGTATGATTGGGATGCTCAAAGATGTACTGGAACCTGCCAGCACGTCTGCAAAATTTAAAATCCTGCTCAAAGGTGGTATGAACGTCTTAAACCAGGATTTCTTCAACACCATTTCTACATTTATAGATGTCGAAATGCTGCCATTCACAGGATTTAATGTAAAAGCGATTTTCCTGCATAATGTCTTGACAGATCTTGCTCTCTCGATGAACTCACAAAAAGTATTCGAGTTCTTTGTTGATTATATAAAAGATAATTATAATGCAGTTCCTGCTTTTGGAACAATGAATTTTGCAAGACTTGTGGAGAGTTTTGATGAATGGGGTATCGAAAAACCACTGGTCATGAGTTCCTTTAATAAAGCAGGCTTTCAGATGAATCCCTCAAGAGAAGAATGTGAGAGGTGCTTGAGTGAATATGATGTGGATTTACTGGCTATGAGTACACTGGCATCAGGATACCTGAAGCCAAAAGAGGCTTATGAGTACCTATTTTCATTGCCTAATATTAAGTCTGTAGTTGTAGGTGTATCATCTAAAGAACACGCACAAGAAACTTTCGGGATCATCAAAAGGTATCTAGGGGAGCGAAAAGCTTGAAAATCTTAATTGATATTTCGCATCCTGTTCACGTGTAATAGAAAGTAAATAAAATATTCATAGTTTCAATCTTGCTGTTAGTTTTAATATTTCATATTTTCATGGGTGAGAATTTGAGAATAATGATTGATATGGGACATCCTGCACATGTTCATCTTTTCAAGAATGCTATATGGAAGCTTCAAAAAAAAGGTCACCAAGTTTTGGTTACGGCTAGAGATAAAGAAGTTACTATAGATTTACTCAAGTTATATAATATTGAAAATACAGTTGTGGGTAAAATCGGGAGTAGTAGATTAGATTTGATACGTGAATGGATAATAAGAGATTATGAAATCCTAAAAATCGCAAAGAAATTTAATCCAGACATTTTGATGGGAATGTCAAATCCATGTGCATCTCATATAGCATGGATTCTTGGGAAAAAATCTATTTTGATGGACGATACGGAACATGCTTCGTTTCTCCATAAGGTAGCATATCCATTTGCTGATGTAATTTGTACTCCTAATTGCTTTAAAAAAGATTTAGGGCAAAAACAAGTTCGTTATAACGGTTGCCATGAACTTGCATATTTACATCCAAATTATTTTTCTCCTGACCCAACTGTATTAAATGAGCTTGGAGTAAATGAGCAGGATAATATATTTTTAGTAAGATTTGCTGCTTTTAATGCATCTCAGGATACCAAAAGTCACAAGTTTAAGGCTGAATTTGTGATGCCACTGATTAAAAAACTAGAAAAAAAAGGAAAAATTATAATTTCATCTGAAATAAAACTTGATCCATATCTCACGAAATATCAGTACTCTCTGTCCCCTGATAAGTATCACAGTGTTCTTTACTATTCAAAAATGTATATTGGGGAAGGTTCTACTTCTGCAGAAGAGGCTGCGTTGCTTGGAGTACCGGCATTACATTTTGAGAGACTAAATATTAATGGAAATCCATGTGGAATTACTCCATACATCGGAATAATTGATTTACTTCAAAATAAATATGGATTATTGTATAGTTATTACGATGAATCTGAACTTTTATCAAAAGTAGATGAGCTTTTGTTAGACATTAATGACACAAAAAAACAATGGGAGGAAAAAAGAGAAACTTTTTTAGAGGATATGGACGACGTTACAGGTTTTATAGTCAACATGGTAGAAAATCATTCGTAAGGGATTTGTTTCATTCCAATATACAAATAACTAATCTCGTTGATGAATAAAAAATATTATTCGATAAAAGTTGATCAAGATGTTTGATAATATATTAATATTGTCGCCTCACACAGACGATGGAGAGATCTCTGCTGGAGGTACTATCTCTAAGTTCATTAGTGAAAACAAAAATGTATTTTATGTTTCATTTTCATCTTGCGAAAAATCTGTACCTAAATGCTATGCTGAAGATATTTTAAAAGAAGAATGTTTAAAGGCGACTTCTGAGCTAGGTATAAATCCAGAATATGTACTTTTATTAGATTTTGAAGTAAGAGAATTTCCAAAAAATAGACAAAAAATATTAGATAAAATGATAACAATTGGAAGAGAGATTCAACCTGATTTAGTAATTACACCTTCTTCTTTTGATACCCACCAGGACCATCATATTATTTATGAAGAAAGCTTGAGAGCGTTTAAAAAGAGTTCTTCGATATGGGGAATGGAGCATCCTTGGAATAACTTAAGTTTTCGAACTGACATATTTGTTGAACTCAATGAAAGTTTCATCCAAAATAAGATTAATGCTCTAAAAAAATATAACTCTCAATCGTTTAGGACCTATTTTGATGAAAATTATATTCGTGCTTCTGCATTTACAAGAGGGACTATGATTGGAAAAGAATATGCAGAAGTCTTTGAATGTATTAGAGAAATTATTTAAAAAGACAGGTGAAATGATGTATACAATTCGGGTGTTAAATCTTAGAGATCTTTTATCAGCACACCATCTGTATGATTCTCTCTCTGCGAATAGTAAGCAATACTATAATTCAATCATTTATGGAAAGCCAAAGAAACCTCTTTGGTTTTTGGCTCAAATCGCCTTGGTTATTTCGCATACACCCTTTGCTAAAATTATACGTCGTTTTTACCCAAAATATTTGTATTTTATTGTAGGTGCTTTTGACGAACAAAATCATCTTCTTGGTTTTGCACACTTTGTATTACATGGTTATTCCTCTAATGGTAAATTAATAGGAAGATTAGGTATTGCTATCAAAGATGAGTTTCAGGGTAAGGGATTAGGTACAAAATTAATGGAAAAATTAATACAATTAGCAAAAAATAACTTAGTAGGCATTATTTTTTTAGAAGTTCTCTCTACGAATGAAAAGGGTTTAGCTCTTTACAAAAAATGTGGTTTCAGGATCGTTAATATTTATCAAGATTCGGTCAATGTAAACGGAAAGAAACATGATCTATATAAAATGGAATTATCCTTATAAACATATAAACTGATACCTATGAAAGTTTCTATTCATCAACCAAATTACCTTCCATATATTGGTTATTTCCAAAAAATGGAATTATCTGACGTGTTTGTAATTTTAGATAATGTTCAATTCTCTAAAGACAGTTATACTCAAAGAACTAAAATAAGAACTCCCGATAATTGGATGTGGCTTACAATACCTATTGAAAAAATTCATACTTCTAAATCCATTAAAGATGTACCTTTACCTACAGATAGAAAATGGTTACGAAAACATAAAACCTCTATCATTTCTAACTACTCAAAGTGCCCTTTTTTCAATGATGAATTTATTGAAGAGTATTTTACAGAAGGTGAACAATTTAAAAAGCTACAAGAGTGGAATGAATTTGGAATTTTATATCTAAAAGATAAGTTAAAGATAAAAACTGATATTGTCAAAGCAAGTGGTTTAAATTTAAATGAAAATTTAAAAAATACGGATTTGTTAGTTGAGATTGTAAACCAAGTAGGTGGAGATGCATATATTTCGGGTGCGGGTGGAAGAAAATACATGGACATAAGCAAATTTGAGAAAAATGATATTTCTTTAGAATATTTTGATTTTGAACCTTTTGAATACCAACAAAGATGGGATGGGTTTGAGCCTTATTTAAGCGCCATGGATTTAATTTTTAATTTGGAAATTACAAATGTCGCTTCTATACTAACTAAGAATCTAGCTGAACTATCAGGCCTGAAAATGGGATCTCAAGATAAAAATAGCTCTAAAAAGTAATCTAATTGGAATCCCTATTGAAACCGTAATTATGGAGCGATTTTTGGAGAAAAATCTATGAAAAAAAATATATTATATATATGTCATTCTTACGCTAGTTTTCAAAAAGATTCTATTGAATCAGTGGCAAAATATTTTCAGAATGTCACGGTTTTAGTTAGATCCAATCCACTTATAGACATATCTAAATATTTTCATATTAATTCATTAGAGATATATAGAAGCGATAAAAAGATTGACGCTCATAATATGCCTTCTAATGTTAAAGTATATTCTACACCGATTATGTATTTCCCTGCAGATTTTCAATACAAAAATCTCGGAGAAAAACATTTAAAGAGTGTAGAGAACTTTATCAAGAAATACAATATCAAATTTGATATAATTCACTCAAATTTTACTTGGTCTGCTGGATACGTAGGTGCAAAATTAAAAGAAAAATATGGAGTGCCTTTTGTAGTTACTGCTCATGGATATGATATCTATAAGTTACCATTTAAAGATGATCAATGGAAACATAAAATTATGTATGTTCTTAATTCTGCTGATGCTATTGTTACAGTGAGTAACAGCAATTTAGAATGCATAGAAAAATTGGACGTGAAAACACCAGTAAAAGTTCTCCCAAACGGATATAGAGCGGATATTTTTCATCCAATTAATACTATTGAATGTAGGAAATTACTGGGTTTGCCAGCTGACAAAAAAATAATTTTGACTGTAGGTCATTTGGAAGAGATTAAAGGGCATAAATATCTTATTGAAGCTATAAGTCATATCGTAAAAGTAAGAAAAGATGTACTATTTTTTATCGTAGGTGGAGGACCATTGAAAACGAAATTAGAGAAACAGATAACAGACTTAGGATTGTTTGATTATGCAAAACTTGTTGGCATCAAACCTCATGGAGACATACCATTATGGATGAACGCTTGTGATATTTTTGTGTTACCGAGTTTAAATGAAGGAAACCCCTTAGTTTTGTTCGAATGCTTGGGGTGTGGGAAACCTTTTGTGGGAACAAGAGTTGGTGGTGTCCCTGAGATTATTAAGTATGATGATTATGGATTGTTATGTGACTCTGGAAGACCAAAAGAACTAGCTAAGAATATATTGTTGGTTTTAGATAAAAATTGGGATGAAGGAAAAATTCTAAATTATGCAGAACAATATCGGTGGGAGAATATAGCTTCACAAATAGTGACCATTTACGATAAAATATGTTGAAAGAATTGTAACCTTTAAATTAGTGTGATGTCATGAAAGCCGATAAAAATCAGATTTTTTTGTCATTATCAATAGTATGTTTTATCTTATTGATAAGAAACGCGCTTCTACTTATGTTTGTTGAGCCTGTCGGATATATTGTAGATATTTACTCGGCTTTTCCCTTTAATTTTTATCTAGGATTTATTTTCTGTTATTTTGCAGCATCACTTCTTGTTCTTAATGGAAAAAAGATAATTGGAGTGTCAATCCTTTGTCTTAATCATTTAGAAATACTTCTTATACCTTACATGTTAGGATATTATTCGATGGGTCGTGCAGATGACATGTCTTACATTGGGGAGTACTTACAAATTGCAAATTCGGGTCATTTTGCACATTGGGATATTTATCCTGCTAGTCATATTATAGGGGCCTGCATATCCATTATTTCTGGTTTGGCAGTTAATCTTACATCTTTTATAGTGCCCATCTTATTCTCTTTTATTTTTATTATGGGTATTTATCTGTTCTCAAAAGTAGTACTTCCTCATCCTCGCATAAAATCGTTAATCATAGTTCCTTCATTCATGCTGTATTTAGGAACATACAATTCTTTGAACGTACCTCATGCTTTATTTTTTGCATTCATACCACTATATTTGTTTTTGATGTACTCATATTTCAACAATAAAAAGTATAGTACTCAATTTTCAGTGATTTTTGTTCTGGTGACCTTGCTAATACCTTATACGCATCCTTTTATTGTGTTTTTTTTAATCATAACATTTCTATTCCATTTAGTTTCCAAAATTCCATCTATTTCTCAGTTAGGATTTTTGAAGATACCACCAGTAAACTTAGTTAGTTTTCTAATTCTAACAGTATCATTCTTTAGCTGGTTTGTGTATAGCGAAAAACTTATGGGTGATTTTAGGAGAAGTTATATTAGTTATATTAATAAGATAACAGATCCGGTTTTTTTTGAAACTACAGATAAGCTAACTAAAATCCATTTTGGCTTTTTGGATTATGTGCAACTTTTTAGTATTTTTTATGGGAGATACTTGATTCCTGGAATATTTATTATTTCTTCATTTATATTTGTTTATTATAATAAATCTTATTTAAAGAAAAAGATTTTCATAAATTATCCCTATTTAGTTGCTCTGTATATTCTTTTTTCATTTATACAGTTTGTCTTGCTTATAAACCCTCTTATATCTCATCAGCCAGATAGAATTATGAATCTGAACTTTATGGTTTATGCGCAAATACCACTTTTTGCTTTATCAATATACATACTTTTCTTGCGGAAATCGAAATCTAATTACAATATTTTTTTAGTCTGCTTAATTCTTACTTCTATATGGACATTCACTCTTTTTGGATGTTTTGATTCTCCACAAGTTTTCCGGACAAATACGGCTCTTTCCTATAATGAAGTGGAAGGAATGAATTGGTTTTATAATCTAAAAAATAACGATGCAATTGTTAGTATACCATTAAGTCAAATAAATCGATTCCGTGATCTACTTGGTGAAAAAGATTCTAAAGATTCTCTTTATCGTTTCCCTGATCATTTCGGATATTCTAATAACTCTTCTAGCATCAGAGATATAAATTTTGAGCTTGGCAGTCAATTTTACATTGTGCTTTTAACTATTGATGAATTATTATATCAAGAAGTACCTAGTTATGTTAAGGTAGGGAGATATAACGAATCTGATTTTATCAGGTTACGAGATGATACTTCCATCAATAAGATTTATAATTCAATGAATATTGAAATATTCTTATCGTCTGCAAATTAAGGAATAACAAATATATAATTTAAAGTATTTTTCTTGTCATATAATAATGTTGATTAAAATCTGTTAGAAATGACAAGGAATTTACTTTAATGCTGCGCACAAAATATTCTGAAGAAATTGAAAAACAAATGAAAGCGTTTTATAACACTTTAAATGAGAAAGATCGAAGAAGATATGCAGCCATAGAAGCAATGAAATTAGGTCATGGGGGACAAAACTACATAAGTAGTGTTCTAGGCTGCCATTTTCAAACTGTTATGGCTGGAATTAGTGAAATCACTAATGGTATAGAAAAACCAGATAACAGGATTCGAAAGCCTGGTGGAGGTAAAAAGAAAATCATCGATACAGTCGAGAATATTGATGAAGTTTTCTTTGAGATTTTAAAAGATCATACGGCTGGAAGCCCTATGGATAACGAAATAAAATGGACAAATCGGAGTCTTAAGGAGATTTCAAAGGCTTTTGAAGCAAAAGGCATGAACATAAGTCCCCATGTAGTAAAGCAGCTCTTAAAGAAACATGGTTTTGCAAAGAGAAAGATGCAAAAAACCGTCACAATGAAAGATTGTAAAGATAGGAATGAGCAGTTTGAGAGGATTCGTGAGTTAAAAGAAGAGTACTCAAAAAGCAAGAATCCGATTATCAGTATAGATGTCAAAAAAAAGAATTCATAGGCAACTTCTACCGTGACGGAAAAGTTTATTGTACTCAGCCAGTTAAGGTTTATGACCACGATTTCAATACATTTTCAGATGGCGTTGTAATTCCACATGGCATTTACGACTTAAAACGTAACGAAGGATACATCACTTTAGGAACCAGTAAGGATACAAGCGAGTTTTGTTGTGATGGCATTAAAGACTGGTGGGAAAACTGCGGTAAGCAAAATTATCCAGAAGCAAATAGCGTTTTAACCTTAGCCGATAGCGGTGGAAGCAACTCAAGTAGACATTTTATATTTAAAGAAGACTTACAAAAACTAGTAGACGAAATTGGGATTGAAATCAGAATGGCTCATTATCCATCATATACTTCGAAATACAATCCAATAGAACACAGGTTATTCTGTCATGTTACAAGTGCCTGCAAAGGTGTTGTCTTTAGCAGTATTGATGTGGTCAAAAGCCTTGTTGATAAGACTTCTACATCAACAGGACTAAAAGTGTTTTCGACTATCAAAAATAAAGTTTATGCAAAAGCAAGAAAAATAAGTGAAAACTTCAAGGAAAACATGAAAATTGTATTTGACGATTATTTGGGGAAATGGAATTATAGAGCAATTCCAGAAGTGAAAACTTGAAGTTATTTTACAATCATTCCTAAGTAGAAAAAGTAAATTTTACAGATTGAAAAGTAACAAAGTATAAATGTTGAAAAAACAACCAGAATATGACTCTACCCTCAAAATTTCTTAAAAAATATTATGTGTTTTCTAGTTCGAAAATTTCCCATACAATTTGAAAAGGATATAAGTCAGAGGCTATAATCTTCAACAAAAACTTATCTTCAATAAAAAACTTTGGGAACTTATCTGACAAAAATTGAAACTAAACGTCTTCGTTATTTTAAAACTTTATTCTCTCATGATAGTAATAGGTAAGGAATTTTTATGGATCAAAGTGAAAATATGTTAACAAAAAGTCAGTTTGATAAAGTATTTTCTTATAGAAGTTTACATAATCTCTTCTTAATAAATATTGGGTCGTATTATCTTGTAACTTATTATATGAATTTTTTTCTTACAAACCGATTTTATAAAAAATCTAGTTATTATTTACAAGATAAATATAAAACATATGCACAACCTAGTAAAATTGACTTAGCTACTAAAGCTATATATATTTTGGAACAAGCTTTTATTTCCAATACGTCATCTGATAATTTAGATATTCTCTTTTTGTCACGAAATCGCTTTTTCACTCTGAAAAATAAAAATGGAAAAAGCTTCGTTTCAGATTATTTATTTGGGAATATAATTCACGAGTTAAAACTCAAACATCCAGATTATAAAAACGTTTTAATAAATATGCACTTTGAATCTACTCCAGAGATCGACGACATAAATGCATATAGTCTAGTCAGATATAGTAGCCCTTTTATATTTTTTAAATCAGCTTTATTAAGTATATTTATTAATTTAAAATGGAGATTCTCTAAAGAGAAGTTTTATCATTTTCTTAAGGATAATTGTTGTGATTATTTGTTTCTTTCATTTGAAGAATTTTTCACAATAAAACGGATGTTTCACGTACATTTCTATGATTATAGCCTTCAAAATCTCTTAAATAAACACAAGCCAAAGTTAGTTATGGCAAATGATGATGTAATGTATTTGAAACCCAAGTCAAATGTCGAAAACCTAAAATTAGTCCTTTTGCAATCTGCTTCGATAGACTGTGAGAAAGAAGAGTTTAAAAAAATGTTTATTGATATGTTTTCTTTGAATAACATAATTGCTGATTCTTTTTTAGTATCTGGTACTAAGTTCGAAATAATTAAACGATCATCTAATGATTCTAAGGAAGTTATAGTCGTAGGGCAACCAAGATATGATGTACTACATTATGTGGACAAAATTTATTCAAAACACCGATTTTTTGAAAAATATAATATTGAACAAAACAAGAAAATTATTTTGTGGACAACACAATGTCACGGAATTAGCATGAATGAGAACATTGTGAATTTTAATTCAGTTTTTAGTGCAATATCTCATCTGAATAATGTTATTTTATTAATAAAGCAACATCCTGCTGAAGGAGACGAATATGAAGAATTAATTAAAAAATATATTAGCTTATCTTCCTCAAAAGTAATTTTATTACCTAGAAATTCTGATACTTATGAACAGATATTTTGTTCTGATTTATTGATCACAAAAGATTCGACTACTGCAATGGAAGCAATAGCATTAGGTAAGCCTTTGTTAATTTTGAATCTGAGTGACAATCCCGATCGTATGGATTATGTGAACAAAGGAGTAGCTTTAGGTGTTTATTCCAAAAACAATCTTTTACCATCAATTACACAATTATTGGATAATTGCCAAGACTTGGAGAAATATAGAAGCGTTTTTTTGTTAGAAAACTTGTATAAAAATGATGGAAACTCAACTGACAGAGTAATTAAATATATCGAGAAAGTATTAACTTAAGGTTGAATAAAATGAATACAAAAATCATTTCAATAATTCCAGCAAGATGCGGTAGTAAAGGTATATCCCGAAAGAATATCAAGTTGCTTGCAGGAAAGCCTCTTATTGCATATACTATCGAAGGAGCTCTGAAATCTAAATATCTAAATCGAGTAGTAGTATCTACAGACGACGAAGAAATCGAAAAAATTTCAAAGAAATATGGAGCAGAAATTGTCAAAAGACCTTCTATCTTGGCTCAAGATGATTCCCCTACAATTGATGCAGTTTTTCATGTTTTTGAATCTCTGGAGATTCAAAGTGAAAAACGGACTGTTGTTGTTCTATTACAACCAACTTCACCACTAAGAAATTCGCAGGATATTGATAATGCTATTGATTTGTTCTTGAAGGATGAATGTGACTCTGTAATCAGTGTTCGTGAAAGTGAGCATCCTCCATTCTGGGCTTATAAAATAGATAATCAATATCTTAAACCAATTCTAGAAAACAATTATTTAAAAATGAGACGTCAGGACCTTCCTAAAAGTTATATGCCTAATGGTGCGATATACATATCCACAGTTGAAACTCTTCAAGAATATAGAAGTTTCAATTCCTCCAACATCTCACCATATATAATGCCTTCTATAAGAAGTGTAGACATTGATAATGAGTTAGATTTTATTGTGGCTGAATCAATACTTAAGACGTCAAAGAAACTGTTATAATCTTGTCGGGCTCATAGTTTTCAAAAGCTGCAAACTACCGAATAGGGGTAATTTTTGATGACGAGAATAAAAATCTTTGATAAATTTATCGGGGAAGATGAACCATGCTTTATTATTGCAGAAGCTGGCGTTAATCATAATGGGGATATCAATTTTGCAAAGAAATTGATAGATATTGCCGCTGATGTAGGAGTAGATGCAGTTAAGTTTCAGACATTCAAAGCTGAGAAACTTGTACTTCTGGATACAGAAAAAGCAGAATATCAGATGAAGGGTACAGACTCAGAGGAATCTCAGTATCAGATGCTTAAAAAGCTCGAGTTGACTGAATCAAACTTTGAAGAACTTAAAGCTTATGCAGAAAATAAGAATATTATCTTCCTTTCCACTCCTTTTGATAATGAAAGTGTAGATTTTCTGGATAAAATAGGTGTGCCCCTTTTCAAAATAGGTTCTGGAGAACTAACCAATCTTCCTCTTCTTCAACACATTGCTAAAAAGAATAAACCTGTAATTTTATCCACTGGTATGGCTACTCTTGGAGAAATCGAAGAAGCTCTTTACACTTTAATAAATGAGGGGTTACGAGACATAATTATCCTGCATTGTATAACCAGTTACCCTGCAAAAGCTGAGGAGGCAAACTTGAATGTCATCAAGACTCTCAGGTCGTGCTTTAAGCTGCCAGTTGGATTGTCAGATCACACAATGGGTATTAATGTATCTCTTGCAGCTAGAGTGCTAGGGGCATGTGTGGTCGAAAAGCACTTTACACTTGATAAAAAATTACCTGGGCCAGATCACAAAGCTTCTCTTGACCCTGGGGAATTAGGGGCTCTTGTTAAGGGTATAAGAGAAATAGAAAGTGCACTTGGAGATGGTATAAAAAAGCCCACAAAAGAAGAAGAAAGCATAAAGAAATTTGTGCGTAAGAAGCTCGTTTCATGTGTCGATATTCCTAGGGGCACCATCATTGCAGAAGGAATGGTAATGCTAAAAAGAGTGGGTACTGAAGAAGGAATCGATCCTAAGTACTTATACAGTGTGTTAGGGAAAAAAACCCTCCACGAAATAAAAATTAACTCTCCAATTAAGTGGGCTATGATAGAATGAGAAAAATTCTATACATATCAGGAACTCGAGCTGATTACGGCCTGATTCAATCCACTCTTCGAAATATAGATAATCATCTGGGACTGAAATTGGAAATAGTTGCTACTGGCATGCATATGATGGAAGAGTTTGGAACAACTGTAAATGAAATTAGAAAAGATGGATTTACATATCATACAATTGAAGCAACTTATAAAAAAGATGATCGGGGATCAATGGTAGAGTTCATTGGAGTGCTTCTTCAACAATTATCCCTGAAAGTTCAAAAAATAAATCCAGACATCATTTTAGTCTTGGGAGACCGGGGAGAAATGCTTGCAGGTGCCATCACAGGAGTGTACCTGGGGATTCCGGTTGCACATATTCATGGCGGAGAGATTAGTTCCACAGTGGATGACTTTACCCGGCACGCAATTACAAAACTTGCCCATATACATTTTCCAGCGACCAAATTAAGTGCTGAAAGAATTCTTAAGATGGGGGAACCTAAAGAAACTGTTTTTGTTGTCGGAGCTCCAGGCTTGGATTCAATATTATATGAAAGGTTAATAGAACCAGAAATAATTGCAGATATCTACGATTTGGACTTATCAAGGCCCATAGTTGTGGTCATCCAGCATCCGGTGTCAATAGAAATTGGGCATGCACAGGATCAAATCAGGCAAACGTTGGATGCAATAGTTGACCTGAAGTTTCAAACGATTGTAGTATATCCAAACGCTGATGCTGGCGGAAGACAAATGATTGAAATTATAAACAGTTATGAACACAATCCAAATATCAAAGTATACAAAAACATTCCAAGAAAAGAATATTTAAGTTTGCTGAAAGTGGCCAATGTACTGGTAGGAAATTCAAGTAGTGGAATCATAGAAGCGTCTTCATTCAGGTTACCTGTAGTCAACATAGGAACCAGACAAAGAGGCAGGGAAAGGGGAGAAAATGTAATTGATGCTGATTATGAAAAAGAAGATATTGAGTCAAAAATATTAATGTGTCTTTATGATAATGCTTTTAAACAAAAAATGAAAAGTTATAATAACCCTTATGGTAACGGAAAGGCAGGAGAGAAAATTACAGAAATATTGTGTGATGTAAATATCAATGAAAGATTATTACAAAAAAAATTGAGCTATTAATATGAGATTCGAAAACTGGAAGATCCCCGAGATCAAAGATGGGGAATTAACTAGATACAACTGGATGGTTCAGCATAAGGATAAGCTGAAACTTGGTTATAAGACCGATATTGGTGCTTTCACTTATATTAATGCCAAACAAGGAGTAGTAATCGAAGATCATGTTCAAATAGGTTCCCACTGTTCAATATATTCAATCTCTACTATTGATAATAGGGAAGGAAAAGTCCACCTGAAGACGAATTGCAAAATAGGAAGCCACTCTGTAGTTATGCCTGGGGTAACAGTTGGTGAAAATTCAATAATTGGGGCTTTCAGTTTTGTAAACAGGGATATCCCTGCTAATGTCGTAGCTTTTGGTGTTCCTGTAAAAGTTATTAAGGAAATAGATTCTGATAAATCTGTAATTTCCGAAAAAGAACACGAATAAATTTAATTGGAGTTGAAATTTCTTGTCATGGAAAATTCCTCTTTTTAAAATCTATTGGGATGAATCAGACGTTGAAAACGTGAGTAACTGCATAAAAAGTGGGATGTACTGGGCTGAAGGGCCAGTTATTCAGGAATTTGAAGCTTTAATTGCAGATTACATCGGGACAAAATACTGTGTTTCATTCAATTCAGGAACCTCTGCACAGCATGCTGCACTCCTCGCTTATGGAATAAAGGATGGCGATGAGGTAATAGTACCTTCATTTACTTTTATATCTACAGCAAATTCGGCTCTATTTGTCGGTGCAAAGCCTGTTTTTGCGGACATTGAAGAAGAAACGTTTGGCCTTGATCCGGATTCGGTCCTGGAAAATATCTCCAGTAAAACACGGGCCATTATGCCTGTTCATTATGGGGGATGCCCCTGTAAAATCCAGGAACTGCGTGAAATTGCTGATGACTATGGATTGGTTTTAATCGAGGATGCCGCTGAAGCTTTTGGAGCGGAAATCAATGGAAAAAAGGTTGGGAGCTTTGGGGATGCTTCAATGTTCAGTTTCTGTCAAAATAAAGTCATAACTACGGGGGAAGGCGGAGCACTTGTAACTGATTCTGAGGAAATTTATCAAAAGTTAAAATTGCTCCGGTCTCATGGAAGAGCGGATAATGGTCAGTATTTCTCATCCACTCAAGCTTCGGATTATGTAACTTTAGGATATAATTTCAGAATGTCAAGTTTAACAGCTGCTCTTGGAATTTCTCAAATCCAAAAAACTTCTGAGATTATTAAAATGAGAAGGGAGAGGGCTTTCTATTTTACATCTCGCTTGAAAAAAGAAATTGGGACTAATGTGCATTATCCAGAAGTTCCTGAGTCATATTTTAATGTTTACCAGCTTTACACAATCTTCGCAGGTAAAAGAGATGAATTAAAGGACTATTTGGCAAGCAGGGAAATTATGACAAAGATTTATTTTTCTCCGGTTCATATTACTCATTTTTATCAAAATATTTTAGGATATGAATGCAAACTTCCAGTTACAGAAGAACTCGCTGAGAA
Organism: Methanosarcina subterranea; assembly: GCF_055385895.1. Lineage (NCBI taxonomy): Archaea > Methanobacteriati > Methanobacteriota > Methanomicrobia > Methanosarcinales > Methanosarcinaceae > Methanosarcina > Methanosarcina subterranea. The sequence continues at coordinate 160,140 of NZ_AP042426.1, forward strand.
CGTCCTAACTCTGCCCATGCATCCCTGTCTGACTTTTGAGGAAATAGATTGTGTAGTCAATGAGATTAAGAACTTTTATGGAGAGCACTCCTATGTATAATACTAATTTTTTTAAGGACAAATCTATTCTTGTCACTGGAGGAGTAGGATCTATTGGAAGTGTACTGGTAAAGAAACTTCTTGAATTTGATCCGCATGTCATAAGAATTTTTGATAATAATGAAACAGGGCTTTATGACCTTTATAATGAACTCCAGTCTAAAAAAATAAGGCCATTAATTGGAGATATAAGGGATAAAGAGAGAATAAATAGAGCTCTTGAAGGGATCGATATTGTATTTCATGCTTCTGCTCTCAAGCATGTCCCTCTCTGTGAATACAATCCTTTCGATGCGATTAAAACAAATATCCTTGGCACCCAAAATATTATGGATGCAGCACTTGACCATGCTATCAACAAGGTAATTTTGATCAGCACAGACAAAGCCGCCAATCCTACAAATGTTATGGGAGCAACTAAATTGCTGGCTGAAAGGCTCACTGTTTCCATGAACTACTATAGAGGGAAACGGAGTACAGCTTTTTCTTGTGTTCGTTTCGGTAACGTGCTTAACACTCGTGGCTCGGTTGTCCCCCTGTTTAAAAATCAGATTGCAAAAGGTGGGCCTGTTACTCTGACGGATTCCGATATGACTCGGTTTATGATGACGGTCCCAAAAGCCATAGATCTTGTATTCAAGGCCACCGAACTTACTAGAGGGGGAGAGATTTTTATACTCAAAATGCCTGCATTGAGGGTCAAAGATTTAGCAGAAGTTATGATCGAAGAAATTGCTCCTCGATGCGGATATAAGCCAGAAGATATCAAAATAAAAAATATTGGTAAAAGACCTGGTGAAAAAATATATGAAGAATTGATGACAAGGTACGAAGCAGAATATGCTTACGAAAACGAGGATATGTTTATAGTATTACCGGAAAACTTTGAGGAAATATTATCTTTATCTTCTATGCTTCCAAAAGGCTTCAAGAAGACTGGCAGAAAGGCATATTCTTCTAATGATATAGATTCGTGTCTACTTAATGAAATGGAGATTAAGGATTTATTATCAGAAATATAACTCATCCATCTTCAACATTCTTATTTTTTCTATTTACTTTTTGTAGCGAGTCTCTTCTTTTATTTCAGTCAAATACCCCGCTAGCTTGCTGCGGGGTGCGCCAGTGTCAACGGCGGTTTAATTTTCCCCAATTTGGTCGGTTTAAATTTCCCCACCTTCAGATATAAATTTTACTCAATTTATCATAAACTCACTCAAAATTACTGATAGATATTTACCGTTTTTATACCCTGTTTTTTCCTTTCTTTCAGCCTGTAACTTTCCCCTTTGATATTAATCGTTGTACAATGATGGAGAAGCCTATCAAGCACAGCAGCCGCTATAACATGGTCTTTGAATATCTCTCCCCATTCTCCATATGACTTATTCGATGTCAAGATCGTTGAGCTCTTTTCATAACGTCTGGAGATCAGCTGAAATAGGCAGTGAGCTCCTTCTTCATCAAATGGTAGATAGTCGAATAGGGAGGAGGGGTTACCCCCATCCCCCCCTTCCAGGAACGAACCGTGCGATTTTCACCGCAGTTCGCTCGCGCATTTCACAACCCATTTCGGGCGGCATAAAGCGAAGAACGAAAGTCTGGTTTGAATCCATGGTGTCTGTCTCTTGAGGCGTTCCTTTCTTTCGAGGAAGTAGTTCCTGTCCAGATAAGGGTTGGCATCAAGTTTGGGCATGGTATGTCGACGGATTTTGGCATCTGAAAACTTTAGAAGTTTTGCATCCTTTGTCCGGAATACCCAGTTTCTGTTACCTTCCGAGTGCCAATATTTGTCTGCAATCCATTTATGTCCTTTATTGGGATGTCTACGTTTTCCCCATTGCCAAGTGACTTGCCATATATAGGCGTCAAGTTTACTGAACGTGTCTTTGGCCACGATATGGCGGTGATAGTTAGTCCATCCCCTGATAATCGGGTTGAGCTTTTTGATGAGTTGATCTTGTGTCCACGCTTTCGCCTTCCGGACAACAGTCTTGATCTTCTGAGTGATCGACTTGATTGACTTGTGGGATGGCTTGATAAGGAGGGTTCCTTTGTATTTGCGGAAGTTCCACCCGAGGAAGTCAAAACCTTTGTCAATGTGGGCGATCACTGTCTTCTCAGAAGAGAGTTCAAGACCCCTGGTTGTCAGAAATTCCTGAATGATTTCGCGTACCTCTTCTGCTATCTTTTTTGATGGAGCAGTGACCAGAAAGTCATCTGCATAACGGATGAGGTGTACTTTCTTCCTCGGGAAACGTTTGGTGAGAATCGTTTCTATACCATCCAGTGCCATATTGGCAAGGATAGGAGATACAATGCCTCCTTGAGGCGTGCCTTTATCAGTGTGGTAGAATGTACCATCAAAAATGAAACCGGATTTCAGGAATTGGGTCAGAATTGAACTGTCCATCGGAATATTCTTCTTGAGCCAGGCATGAGTTATGTTATCGAAGCACCCTTTGATGTCTCCTTCCAGAATCCATTGGCTTGACGTATTTTTCCCAAGGCATATGAATGCATATGATGATGCATCCTGTGCGCACTTAAAAAGACGAAAACCGAAGGATCGAGTATCGGCAGTAGTTTCTGCTACAGGTTGGAGAGCTATAGCATAGAGCGCCTGCATTGCTCGATCTCTCATGGTCGGGATGGAGAGAGGACGTTTGGTATCTTTCCCTGGTTTGGGAATATAGATACGACGTAATGGATGCGCGCGGTACTGTAGGTCGGTGAGAACGAGGGCTGCCCGCATCTTATCCGATGCGGTCTTCCAGAGTTCTCCGTCAACACCCGGGGTTCGTTTTCCCCGGTTTTGTGTAACAATCCGCACTGACAGTAGTTTAGCCGAGTGCGAATGAGCCAACAAGTATGTAAGCCTTTTAACCAGAGTCCAGTTTCCATCTTGTGTTGCCTTTGCAATCCGGGCCTGTAGCCTATTAACTCGGGAGTTTACCTCGTCCCAGTCGATGGAGTTCCATTGACGGGAAAGTTCCCGGTCAGTACGCTTCTCGCCATCAGGCGTAGTTGAATGTCGTACTTTCATTGGTATACCTCCCTTCTTTGCCGTGAAACACCTGTTTCAAGTCTGCACCTTTTAAGGTTGAGGCATATGCCCCTATCCTGCCGATTACAGGCAGGCATTAGCTTTTTGAAACATCCTTTTCCGTCTGCAGTATTTGTCGGTCTCACGACCTCCATACCTTCTAAGAGGAATGCATACGGGTTACCAAGTTCCCTATCGAGGATATTTTTTTTTTTTTTTTTGACACTTTAGGAGTCGTCTTTGGACCGAGAGCCATCGTGTCCGTTTACCATTCTGTATAGGCATCAGTAATGGTCAGGCTCCGTACCTTTTGGTTCAGGTGTTATCACCCTGTTTTCACCTGTTTGATGTTACGACCCTTTTCAACGATTCAGCGTTTGCTTCTCCATGGCGTCTTTTCCCTAGCAGATTGAACAGATCAGGGTTCCATTTTTCTCCACATTGTTCCATGGGCTTCATACCATCCCGTTGCCAAGATCGCATGCCACGGTAGGGACATCCCAAACGGAAGGGACGTCGGATTAACCCGAAATCCTCGATACAGCTTCTTGTCGCACTCCAATTTCATCAATTATCAGCACTTTATATTTCATCAAGTCCCTGATCTTCTTTTCAAGTATTCCTTCTCTATCTGCTATTTTCAACCTCTCGATAAGGTTTCCTGTATTGGTAAAGTAAACAGAAATTCCTGCTTTTATTGCTTGAATCCCAAGAGCAATTGCAAGATGAGAGTCGAATAACAGGGTGGGATTACTCCCTACCCCGTCTTCTAGGAACCGGACTTGAATTTTTCAATTCATCCGGCTCGAGCCACTACTACCCTTTCGGGTGTCAGTTTGGAACGGAATTGAATATATTGATACGTTTCTTCCGGTGGTATTCCATGAATTTCCATTGTTCGAAATATTCTTTGTCGATAAATGGATTATTTTGAAGACTTGCTAATCTTTGCCTAACAATTTTGGCATTGGAGAATCTCTCTAACGTCTGTACTTCTGTGCAGAATATGTATTTTCTGCTATCAGATTTATGCCAGTATTTGGTCGTTATCCAGGTGAAGCCTTTATTTGAGTGTCTTCTTTTCGCCCAGGAGATAAGCATGTGAAAGACTATGTTATCAAGTTTGCTGAATACCGCAGATGAAACTGCATGATTGTGATACTGTGCCCATCCTCTAATGATTGGATTGAGTGTTCGTATCAATCGGTCTTGATCCCATGCTTTTGCTTCGTTGATTATTGCACTGATTTTCTTGATAACTTCCTTTTGAGAGTCTTTAGATGGCTTCGGAAGGAGTTTTCCTTTATATTTCCTGAAGTTCCATCCGAGGAAATTAAACCCTTCACTAATATTAGTCACAAGAGTCTTTTCTTCGCTGAGCTTAAGTCCACGAGGATCTAAAAATGCTTGGATGATATAGATTATTTCAAGAGCTGTTTCCGAGGAATCAGCAGTTGCCACAAGGTCATCAGCAAAACGAACATAATTAACCTTGTGCCTGTTTTGATGAGATTTGTCAATTGTTCCATCGGATCTGGAGTAAAATCTCATCGCTAAGGCGTTTTCTAAGCCGTTTAAGGCCATATTTCCAATTATTGGAGAGATAGGCCCTCCTTGCGGTGTGCCTTTTTCGGTAGGAAACAGATGATAATTCTCGATATATCCGGCTTTTAGGAACTCTTTGAGGATTCGTTTATCCATAGGGATGTTATCAAGTATCCAATTATGGCTGATTTCATCAAAGCAGGCTTTAATGTCACCTTCAACGATCCATTCAGGAGAAACTTTCTTGCTTAAACAGAGGTGAAGGTAGGCATAAGCATCTTTTGTGGAACGATAAGGTTTAAACCCAAACGAAGTTTTATCACCTGCTGCAGATTCGATTGGGCCCAACACCAGAGAGTGCAAGGTTTGCATTGCTCTGTCATACATAGTTGGTATGCTAAGAGGTCTCAGTTTACCGCTTTTCTTTCGAATGTACTTCCGTGTTAATGGTTTTGCACGATAGCCTTTGTTCGTTAGTTGTAGAGCGAAACGCATCTTATCTGCCGCTGATGACCAAATGATGCCATCTATTCCGGGAGTTCGACTTCCCTTGTTAGTGGTTACTTTACGTACCGAAAGAAGTTTGGCATAAAAGGACCGGGTCAGAAGACGGGAGAGTTTGTTCACAGTTTTCCAATTTCCGTTCTTAGCTGCACTTGCAATTCGAGACTGTAGGTTATTAACGGCTTCTTTTACTCTTTTCCAATCAATACTTTTCCATCGTAGAGTGAGTTCTTTGTCTGTAAGGTCCGTAACCGAAGTTATCTCTGGTTCTCTTACATTCATAATTAAACAATCCCTGTTGCTTTCGTGACTAATGGCAAGTGGGCATGCTTTCGCATTGAGGCATTTTTTTTTCCTCTATATTCCCCATTACAGGAAACCGTTTGCTTTTTGCCAATTCCTCTGCCACCTGTGGCGTCGGTTTTCCTTGCGGAATTCCTACCTTATTAAGGACCACAAATGGTTTACCGAGTTCTATGTCATAGATAGTTGTTGGATACTTAGGAGGATCCTATAGACCGGAAGCCATATGTCCATTCGTCATGACACAACATGGAATGTCATAACCAGGCTTCTATGCCATTTTGGCTCATGCGTATTAACCTGCTTTCGCATGTTCTACGTTACGATCTCTCAAACAGATCTTCACCTTTCGGTTCTCCATATATCCTTTTCCCTAGCGGTTTGGAACTGTCAGGTTCAGTTTTACACCTCATTGTCCTCTGAGCTTTGCACAGATCCGTTGCCAGAAATGCACATCAGAATAGGGACATTCTGAATGGATAGAATGGCGGGTTGTTCCGCAATCCATAGCATAACTTCTCGTCGCACCATGTTATCATAGAGAATCTCCTGTGTAAATCCTCCAAAGTACTCAAAAGCATTTAGATGACACTGGATAAGAGTGGGAGTGTCTATACTCAGTGTAAATTCAACATATCTCATTCTGGAATATCCAAGAATCATGTTGAAGCAAAAGAGTTTCTTTACCTTTCCATCAACCTCAACTGTTCCCGTCTCTGCCCAGTCAACCTGAGCCTGTACACCTGGTTTTGTTTCATAACGGAGTACAGCAGGGATTCCCTGCTCAGGTCGGACTTCTCTTACAAAGTCCTTGACGATGGTCATTCCTCCATCAAAACCCATTTCTTTGATTTCACGAAAGAGGCGAGCAGCAGTATAGGGGCGTTCTTTGAGTTTTTCTAGAATATAGGATTTGTAAAGGTCAAGCTTGCTCTTTCTTCCGGAACGTTTCTGGGGTTCAGGTAAGGTTTTCAGGTGGAGCCTGTTTCAAAATTATATATTATTTGATTTTATATTATATAGGGGATTAGTATACATTTCGAAGAACTTACTGATGCTCAATGGGCTCATATTCACTCACACCTTCCTCCCCAACCGAAGGTTGGGAGAAAGAGAGTAAATGATCGTCAGATCATTAATGGAATTCTTTATGTTCTTGTTACAGGTTGTCAATGGCGAGATATGCCCAAACAATACGGATCTTACGTAACTGCTTGGAGACGACTAAAAAGATGGTCTGAAGAAGGTGTTTGGGATAAGATCTTTGATTCTCTCATAGGTGATTCTTATCAGAATGGACAACTCTCCCTTGAAATTGTTGCAATAGATAGCAGTTTTGTAGAAGCAAAAAAAGGGGGGAGAGTGTCGAGTATAATGGATTCAAAAAGAGAAAAGGAATAAAGATTCATGCAGCCGTAACCTCAGAAGATCTTCCAATAAGCATTGTTATTGGTTCAGGAGCGGAATATGATCCTTACAGATTTGAAGAGACTATTGGAGCAATAAAGGTAAGGACCGGATACAGACCAATAACAAGACCAGAAGAAATAGTAGCAGATTCAATTTACGATGATACGCAGGTACGAGAGTACCTGCACAGGAGAAGAATCAAAGCTTCTATTCCTGAAAACAAAAGAAACAGAAAGAAAAGAAAAAGAGGAAGACCTAGAAGATTTAGTAAAAAATCGTATGCGAAAAGGTCAGCAGTAGAAAGGTTTTTCTCAAGGATAAAAACAGGATTCAGACCGGAGTTTATACTTTATGATTAAAAGTGATATCATTCGGCTTATTTTTCATAGGGTCTAACTAATTTTAATTATTTGTCACCAAATCTTACTCACATTACATAAAAAATAAAAATATCAATAGGATTATTTATGGCAAAATTAATAATAGAATAATTCAAAGAATTTATATGTATTTAGGGTCTAATAAATCTCATGCATTTCAAGATCAAAACTATAAAAGGCAATAAATATCTTTATGTCATCAAGAATGAATGGATCGATGGAAAAGTAGTTCAAACAATTCAAAAATATGTTGGAACCGCGGACCATGTTTATGAGCTCATAACAAAAAACACTGAAAAAAAGGTAGCTTCCTACTCTTTTGGTAAACCAGCTGCCTTACTCAAGGCAGCTGAAGACGTGGGGTTAATCAAAAGTCTGAACAAACACATTGATCGGAAAAACATAAAAGGTCTCACCCCAGCAGAATATCTTCTCCTAATCATCATTGGTAGATCCGAACATTCCTTAAGCAGAAACGTTCTTGATTACTATTTTAAAGAAAGTTCACTTCAATTTTTCATGAAGCCAAAGTACAAACTCTCAAGTCAGAACTTCCTGAATTACATGGAAAAATTGGATGAAGAAACAATCCGCAAAATCGAACTTGATATCTCTCAAACATTGATCAAAAAAGGAATAAGGCCAACGAAGCTAACATTTGATACAACTAACTTTTATACTCACATCGAGCATGGGGAGGATCTTCCAAAAAAAGGTTTTTCCAAAGATAAACGATATGATAAGAACCTCATCGGAGTTGGTTTGACAACTTCAAACGGAAACCTTCCTTTTCAGACAATTACGTATCCAGCAAACGTTCCTGATGTAACTCTGTTCTCCGATCTGATTGACAGTATCTGCAAACGTATAGAAGAGATAGGGATTCCTCTTAAGGAAATAACAATTGTTTTTGATAGAGGAATGAACTCTACAGATAACATAGAACATATTTTGGATAAAATGCACGTTGTTGGGGCTTTACCTTCTTCGATGTGCAAAGATTTATTCCATGTTCCTTTGTCCGATTTTGAAGAAAAATGGGAGAATGGAAAAAAGAATATCATCAAAGCTCATCGTGTAAACGGAAACTGGTATGATAAAGAATTTACTGGAGTCATAAAATACACTGAAATTACTAGTCGAAAACAGATGCATGAGTGGGAAGTTAAAAAATTTGATATCCTGGAGAAGATTGGAGAAATAAGCTCAAAATTTAACCGTAAAGGAAAATGCAGAAAAATGACATCAAAAGGTCTCATGAATCGTATTGTTGATACAATTCCAAAGCAATATAGAGGTCTCTTTGATTACAATGTCGTTGAAAAAGAGGGAGAGTTACAACTTTATTTCAGTTTAAATGATGATCAGGAAAAAGAGTTTCTTTTAGGGATGGGAAAGACTGTTGTGTTTACTGATAAGGATAATATTGCAACAAAAGAAATTGTGGACATGTACGATTCCCGAAACATGATTGAAGAGGATATAAAGTGGCTGAAAGACAAGTTACTGATACCGGTAAAGCCTGTGTATGTCAGAAAGGATATGAAGATCAGAGCCCATGTGTTTCTCTGTGTAATGGGGTTACTGCTACACAATTATTTGCTTCATTTGATCGATGACCAGGAGCTAACAATTCAAAAGCTGGCCGAGAATCTTGAAAAGATAAGAATGGGATTAGTATACAATGGAAAAGGAGGGGAAAACGCAGAGTTTGTCGTAGAGGAAATGAACAAAGAAACTGCGGAGATCTTTACAAAACTTCAACTTGGGGAGTATATCCCAAGTTGAAGTCGTCAACTTAATTAATTTTTTGTTAGACTGTGAATAATCATAGCCAAGAGCCTTTCTTTTTTAATATCTTAGAAACTCCGGTCAGAAGAATTATCCTAAGGTATGAAAGATTGGACAGAATATTCAGGGCATTAGTGATATTAGCAACATTCTTTATTTATTGGGAAAAGCTACAGGAGAAGTTTTGAAACGAGCTCGGTGGAGATATTTACTCACCGTTTTTCTGTCGAAACCTGTTTGTCTGGCGATTTCACTGATGCTCAAGTTTTGTGAACTTAAATCTCGTATCAAGAATAAATCCTCCTCTTTCAGCATGATCACAATCCTCGAACTTTTCTCAAGGATTGAGAATTGGGGAATTTTAATCCGCCGAAAATGGGGAATTATTCACCGCCGTTGACAGCCAGCGCAACTTTGATTATGTGTTTATAATTGACTTAATAAAGTCGAGTTCTCTTTTTTCAAATCCTTTTAATAAAAACATGATCATCGCATAAAATGTAGCACAGATCCCTATTGTTAATAGGATACTATACAATCCTTTAGGTTCTATTTCAATAATTATCAGGCTCATCAAAAATGAAGCGAGAATGCTTTTCATAATAAATTCGGCTTTAACATCAAACATGAACAACTTGGAACAGTATTGCCATGTAACTACAAAGCTAAATACAAATGCAATGAGTGTCGTAACAGCTGCTCCCAATATGCCTATGATCGGAATGAATACAAAATTTAATGTGAGGTTTAATATTGCGGAGAATAACCATATTTTACCTATTATTTTTGTCTTTTTTTCAAGCACACACACATTCGAAATTATACCGTACATTCCAAAAAAGAGGGAACTTAGGGCTGTAAAAGGTGTAATTAAATATCCCTCTGTGGCAATTTCTGGTGTGGTGAGTATTATTAATAGTGGTTTTGATAGTAGCGATAGCCCGAAAACGCAAGGTACTGCTATTAATATGAAATACTTCATGGCATAACTAAGTATTGTGTGTACTTCTTTAAAATTGCCGTTGTCATAACATTCAGAAAGGGTTGGTGGAAGAATGAAAGCCAAAGGTGCAAAAAACATGTGGATAATGTTCCCAAGGGCGTATCCAGGTGAATAAAACCCTACAAAAGCAGTCCCTAAAAGAATTCCAATTACATAACGGTCACTGGAATTTACGATCCAACTTGAAAGATTTCCTGGAATTGTTGGAAGACCAAAACTGAGATACCTCTTCAAATTTATAAATTTTGGGATCTTAAATCCAACTTCTGAGATCGTTATGAGGGCTGTAATAAAAAAAATGATAATTTCTTTTAGCATGAATCCCAGCACTGCCCCAAAAACACCTCTGCCAGTAATTACAAAAAAGCTTACCAAGATTATGTTAAGCAATGTTTGAGTAAATAATAAGATGGAATATTTTTTTATTTGTTGAGTTGCTCTTAAGTAACTAAAAAAGAAGCTGTTAAGGCACTCTACAAAGACAATAACGCATAAAATTTTTACGATCAGTACATTGCTGTCAAATAAGTTGTTTGCTATTGAGTTTGAGAATATATATATCAGAAGTGATGCTACTGTGCTCGCAACTGTAACTACAAAAAGGATCGAAAAAAATATTTCTTGAATTTCTTCTTTCTTTTCTAAAGTTGGTAAGAATCTGGTCATTGTGTATGGGAGCCCAAAAAGAATAGCTAAAGGTACTATTCCAACTGTAACCATAAGTTGCGCCCATATTCCATATTCTTCAATGGATAAATGTTTGGTAAGTATGGGTAAGAAGATGATGCTACTTAAAGAGAGAATCAGATTTGTTATCCCCACTAATCCGACTCTTTGTGCAAATGTTTTGTACTGATTCATATTTGATCAATGTCCAATGCAGTAACTCTCTATATTACTACTTTTTAAAATTTTTTGGGCAATTTTTAAATTTGTCATCTGTTGAGGGGTTTCTTAGTTTCTGAGTGACTAGCCCAAAGGAAGATATACATCGAATTTCCGAATTGCAATTATTCAAAGAACCCTGCATCGGTTAATGGTATTGATTCGGAGATCTCAATGTACCCACTACACGGCTAAAAATAAGAAACTCAATATCTCTCAATTATTTATTAATGTTTACCTATAAAACTTGACTCTATATATATTGAAGGAATGTTTCCAAAGCCTTTATAGTTGAATTGTTAATTTTCTTTTTTGACTTATTTTTATTCGTGTGTATTATCTATATTACTTATAGTTCTACTTAGAGCCTATCCGAAAAGTCAGTAATGGCATGTTGTAAAGTTACTATAGGTCTATAATATCGAGTCATTTGTATTCGGTTAAGGATTTTGAGCTGCGGATCTCGATTTCGACGGAAAAACTCAAACCCAAATGTTTAGTGTTTAAATTGAAATCGATATCAGATTCCAGTTTTGCATTTGATGAATAATTTAACAAATTTTATGAAAATCAATGCAAGTGATAACGATTTTTCCTTAACCGATGACCAATGAAGTCCAATTTTATTCCCATAATTTGGAATCGATGCACTAGTAAACTTGGACTCTTTTTTAGTTTATCATTATCAAAATTATGGGGGTTAGATACTACAAATCGTAAACCGATGAATAATCCTCAAATTTAAGCTAAAATAGCAAACATGTCAATTTTGTTAAATCTAATCACATTTCTCCAAAAATACTTCTCAGATTAGTTTATGAGCCATTCTACTACTGTCTTGAGCTCATCCTTAAAATTACCAACTGGATTATATCCGATTTTTTTAGCTTTTGATATTTCTGCCAGAGAGTGCTTAATATCTCCTGGCCTTAAGTTCGTATGTTTTGCTTTGATATTTTTTCCAAGAACTTCATTAATCATATCTACGAGTTCGTTGATAGTTATTCTTTTACCATATGCGATATTGAAAATCCCGGTTTCTTTAGACTCACAGGAGAGAATATTAGCATCAACAACATTTTTAACAAAAGTGAAGTCTCTGCTTTGTTCTCCATCTCCATATATCACGGGACTTTCATCATTCAAAATTGCAGTTATGAATTTGGGAATTACAGCAGCACACTGAGAATTAGGGCTCTGTCTTGGCCCGAATACATTAAAATATCTCAAACAAACAGTTGGAAGCCCATATAGTTCTTGAAAAACCTTGCAGTACATTTCTCCGGTTGCTTTCGTAATTGCATATGGAGACATTGGGTTTATGGGCATATCTTCTCTTTTCGGGAGAATTGGCGTATCCCCATACACTGAAGAGGATGAAGAAAATATTACTTTCTTTACTCCAGCATCTTTTGCAGCTATCAGAACATTCAGTGTTCCTGTTACATTAGAGTCGTTTGAATTAAAAGGATCTTTCACACTTCTTGGAACACTTGAAATAGCTGCGAGATGGAAAATATAATCTTTCTCTTTGAATATTTCTGTAAGGTTTAAGTCTACTATACTGCCTTTTATTACAGTTAGATTTTTGTGGTCTAGTAGATGTCTTATATTTTCAATTTTACCTGTAGATTCATTATCAATAACTGTTACTTCATTGTCCTCAAGTAACCTCTCAGTAAGATGGGAACCGATGAAACCCGTACCACCGGTAATTATTACATTTTTATTTTTCAAATAATTCCCTCATAAATTATAAAATTATGAAAGCTGCTGAAGTTTTCTTTTCTGTACTTCTTTTTTAATTCTCTGGATGTGCCCCCTTCCAAGGGCTTTGACTTCGCAGCCAAGTTCGAAGTATCTTCTTATTTTTTCGTCGGATAATATCCCGAAGCAGTCAACAACTGCGATAGGTCCGCCTGCCATTTTTACGATAGCTTCCGGTTCAAGGTTAAGATAGTCTTTATGTGGGACTGCAAAAATCAGAGCCTCTATACCTTTAATAGCTGTTGAAAAGTCAGTTTCCATTTTTAACTCAGTCAGACACTCCTGATTTCTGAAGAAATGCTTCTTGGACTGGCCGGATACCGGATATGTGTCCTGGCTTTCCATCTCGTACCAGTTGTCCACGTAAGGGTCGTGAACACGCATCTCAGCGCCCATTTCCGTAAGTTTCCTTACGACGATTTCGCTTCCACTGTACCTGGTGTCGCCTACGTCCTGCCTGTAGCTGGCTCCGCAGATTAGGACATCTGCTCCGGCAATGTACCGGTCCATGTTTCTGAGGGCGTCCCTTGTAAGTTCGGCTACGTGTAGGGCTCTGGTGTCATTGACATCAATTGATGTGGGAGTGATTTTAAACACATCATCCCCATCTTCAAAACCAAGGATGTGCTTGTAAGCCCAGTAACCCAGACCTCCGTCTTTTGGGAGGCAGTAGCCGCCTATTCCTGGACCTGGGAAAATAATATTACTGTGTGTTGGGCGCATTTTTATTGCATCTATCACTTTTATGATGTCCACACCGTTTCTTTCAGAAAAGAGGCTCCATTCATTGAGGAATGCAAGTATCGTTGCACGGTATGAATTCTCAATAATTTTTGCGGTTTCGGACTCTATAGGCCTGTCCATCACTGTCAGTGGGTAGTCTTTTGTGTTGATCACTTCCCTGAGGAATTTTTCAACCTTTACTTTCGCTTCATCGGTGCAACCGGCACAGACTCTCCAGAAATCACGTACGCTTGCAACATAATCTTTTCCTGGCATGACTCGCTCATAACTATGTGCGAGCAAGGGAGTTGACTCGATTCCACGCTTGTAGAATGCTTTTTTCAGGAGCGGAAGGGCAACGAATTCGGTAGTTCCGGGAGCAACGGTCGTTTCGATCAGGACAAAGCAGTCCGGACGTATATTTTCTCCGATCGTTTTCATGGAATCTTCAAGGGCAGCCATATCGGCCTCGCCACTCCTGACGTTTCCAAGCTCACACTTTACATAATCACACTGAATATCCACCACAACAACATCAGCAAGTTTCAGGCACTCGTTGGTATATGTAGCTATCAATGTTTTTGTTTCAAGGACACAGCGTTTTATTATTTCGTCTACTTCTTTATCTTCTGATTTTACAGGGGATTGCCCTTTGTTAAGCAGGGGGATTTTCCAGTAGCTTCGGGTGCTTGGCCTCTGACAGCCGATTACAAATTTACTGTAATTTCCGTTTTCGTCTCTGGTATCTGCAATGATCGCAGCCATTACAGCTCCGACGAACCCCACTCCCATCACGACAACAATTTCTTTTCCTTCTTTCCGCGCCTGATTCACGAGCATTTCAATTCTTTTGAATTCCTCTCCATATTCTTCAGGCTCAGGTAATGGAAATTCTTCTCCATCTGGGCTAATAGAGTAGTCTCTAATATGAGAAGTAAGGTTTATGAGTGAGCTACTTTCACTCTGAAGGTCTTCTGGACTGATAAAATGATTTCTAATTTGAGAAGACATGACTTTCTCTCCATAAATTTTCAGTTCAAGTGACTAATTTTCTGATTAAATCTAACATCTGACTCAGGCTTTGTGCCGAGGATTCGCAATTTTCAAATTTACCGCATCCTTATCAGGAAAATTTCTCGAAAAATACTATTTTTAGTAAAATACTCCTTAAATTATTTAACCGATTTGGTGAATTTTTAAATCATTCAATGGATATGCATTTTTATAAAATAATATTACCTATTTGGGCTTCTATTTATAATATATTATTAAGAAGTGCCCCCTAATTTAAGGCAATAATTTTAATAGTATGTCCTAAATGGGGAAGTCCGCGCAAGAATCAAAAATTCAGGTCAGGGCTCCTGAATATAAATTCGGCTTAAAGAAAAAATAAAAGTCTTATAACAGAGAGTAACTTTTATATCTACATTGCCTGAAGTGTAAGAAGAAGAGAACTATGTATGTAGATAGCTGTGGGCAGACTGCCGATTTAGATAGACACAATATTTCTGGAAGCAAAAAAAGGAATTCAGGAGATTAAGGAGTGATTCTCTGATAAATTCAAAGTTAGACTTCTCTGAAAGTGATTCTTAGATTCATATTATTTTTCGTGCTGTGATGTAAAGACTCGTTGCTGGTCCCTTTATGCTGTTCATTATACGTTTTTAGTGCGGTTTTTGTTTTTAAATTTATCGAATTCATTTTAAATATTTTAAGCACATTTTCAGTTTAAACAACTTACTTTTAGGTGGTTTATTCATGAAATACATAAAAAAAATTTGCCCAATTTGCAACAGTGAATTCTTAGTTTTGAAAAGTGTGGAAGAAAAAGCCTTCTACTGCACTCTTAAGTGCCTGGGAAAGGCTCAGGAAGATCCAGGAACACAGGAAAGCTCTTTATCGTTTTTGCCGTGATTTCCTGCTGGATTCCACCTGGGCTTCTATTTTTCTCTCCTTAAATTTTCGGCAAAGTCCTGCGATCAAACCGCAATTTCAATCCATGATTTAGTCCGCTTGAGCAAAGCACAGACTTCTGCAATGTACCCTGCCCCATATCTATTTACTTGAATGCAAAATCCTGATTATCCTCGCAGCTGTCTACAATTCTATCAGATCTTAAGTAACTTGATTTACATTTGAGCTGATTCCAAAACTTAAAATCTCTTGTCTGAACCTAGAACTTAGAATTATCAATTGAGCTTCCGACCATGATAATAGTTTTGAAATTCTCGTTGATGTAAGAATAAACTTGGTTTTTGAATAGGTTCGTAATAAAAAGGACTCTGTTCCTAAATCTAGTGATTTTTGCATTTTTTGATTGAAATCTTGAATTTCCAAGAAGAATTCAGGATTCAATCAAACCAAATATTCGAGATCTTCCGGCATCAATCAATAGGTCACGTTCAAAGGATTGTGACCATTTTCAAAATCTAGTGATTTTTAATTTTGAGTTCATCACTAGATTTTGGCATTGTGTCATAAAAAGTTATGTTTTATAGAGGAAAAATAGAACCATTAAGGAAGCCATCTATGCTTTAACATTTTAGAAAATCAATATTTTTAGACTTACTTGGTACATTTCTGGCATTTTTGAGTATTTCTTTCTAATAAAATGAGCTATTTCCTTTCTTTAAGCAGGTTGCCGGTTAGATAACTTTTCTAAAAGAGGCTTTCAGATTATGTTCCTTTTATTCCTTGAGGTATCAGAATGTGTCTTTTTCTCTCAAATATATATATTTTTATTCGCACCAGTTCTTTTAGATGAGTATTTATATTTAAACATCTCTTCCCTTTAGATAATTAGTCATAAAGTATCAATTTGTAAGGATTATTTATAACCTGGACGATGGTGTTGGTTTCATTATAAAACTCAAAATATAATCAAATTGAGGTTTGTTCTTCTAGCAAGGGGTAGATTAAAACGAGTGCAGAACTGGCGGCTGAGGATGGTTTTCAATCCCTGATGCCGCATGAAATTTTCGTAGAAAGGCAGATTACTTCTCAAAATATAACCTTGATTCTTCCAGCTTATAATGAGGAGGTTTCCATAGGGAGCATTGTCCTGCTCTCAAAACAGTATGTTGACAGGGTGATAGTTGTCGACGACGGCAGTTCTGACAGGACTGCTGAGGTTGCTGCACGCGCAGGTGCTGAAGTAATAGTGCACTCTCCGAACAAAGGAAAGGGCATGGCTTTCAAGACCGGGTTTGCAGCTGCCGAGGGCGCAGATATTATAGTTACCATGGACTCTGACGGGCAGCACAACCCTTCGGATATCCCCAGGCTCGTTGCCCCCGTCCTCAGAGGCGAAGCTGACATGGTTAACGGGAGCCGTTACCTGAATGGTCACACCACGGACACACCTGCGTACCGGCGCATAGGCCAGACTATCCTGGACAAAGCCACGGTCATGAACTCAGGAGTCAAAATTACAGACTCACAGAGCGGGTTCCGTGCTTTTGTAGCTTCCACAAAAGATATCTTCCGTTTCAGCGCGCAGGGAATGGCAATAGAAAGTGAAATGCTTGCAGACGCAGGAAGGGCCGGGTTAAGGGTAAAAGAAGTGGAGATCCAGGTAAGGTACGATGTAGATTGCTCAACCGAAAACCCGATAAGGCATGGTCTGGTTGTTTTGTTAACAGTTTTTAAGGATATGGAGTTTAATAAGCCTCTGTACTACTTTACCCTGCCAGGCATCATCCTCGGAGCAGGCGGGTTATACATGGGCTTTGGTTTTTTGCGCACTTTTTATCTTGGCGGGGGCCTGGAATTCGGACCGACCATACTGATGATCCTGCTTACCCTCATTGGGACTTTCATGGGTTTTACCGGAATAATGCTACATTCGATAGCCGGGCTGGGCACGCATCTAAAATAAGTCAACTACTCGCCACTGAAGTGGCAAGCATGGATATCCCTGATTTCTCAGATCATGTTATCCGTATGGGTGGTTGACAGACACCCCTGTGACTCTAAGATATACCTATAGTCACGTGTTCTGTGTTCGATGTTCCGAGCACCGTTTAAATCGGCGTTAAGATCAAAACCACAAGCCTTACATCGAAACTTTAATCCGTTTCTATTATTTTTAGAGATGTGGTTACATCTACAACAAGTCTGAGAAGTATATTCAGGATTTACATATTCCGTTATTATTCCAGCGTTTTTGGCTTTATATTCAATAAACTGCTGCAATTGATAGAAAGCCCAACTGTTATGGAGATATTTTTGCTTCTTTCTCAACTTGTTATTAGTACGATCCCTTATTCCGGTTAAGTCCTCTAAACCGATTACAGAAACACCATTTTCAATTGCGAATTTTACAATTGCTTTAGAGATACAATGATTAACATCTGTCATTAGACGTTTCTCTTTGCCTGCCAACAGTTTTAGTACACGTTTAGCTGACAAAGTTCCCTTAGATTGTAATCTTGCTCTCATATTTTTGTAGACATTTCTCTGGTTCTTTATTTCTCCACCGGCAAAGAATTTGCATTTCTTGTCAGTGGTAGATGCAACCGCAAGATAATTAATGCCTACATCAACACCCATGAAAGTAGAAGCGTCCTCTATTTTCTTCTCAGGTAATTCCTGAGAAATGGTTAGATGGAAATAATAATCTCCGTCTTTATGTTTCACTACTTTAGATGCTTCAAATTTCCACGGATCTTTAAAAAATGGTAATGCATATTCGTAATTCTGGATTTGGTATGTCTTTCTTCCGTGACTGAAAGTAGTGATATTCACCGAATTTTCTGAGATGATGTAATCTCTCTTGTATGATAATGTCATGGATGTCGGAGAATACGTTACTTTCTGCCAATAACTCATACCTATTTTTGCCAGTTCTACTATTGTTTTGTACGTTCCTGCTACTTGTCTTGGTATATTACAACTCATCTGAGATTTCAATCCAATATTTTCTCTGAGATAAGGATATACCATTTTTTGTAATTTCATAGCAGGTATTATTTTTCCGTGTTCAAAAACAATGTTGGATGTGTAATTCATACCTTTAGTGTATTTTTGCATGGTTTCTACTAAATCAAAATCTGGATTTAGAATTTTCAGTTGTATTGTTTTAGTAGATTCCATAGTATATTATATTCACATAAACCTATTTAGAGATTTTGTGTGAATCTTATATAAACAGGGTTGCTAAGATTACGCATTCCTCCCGCCACTAAAGTAACGGGAATCCTGCTTAGGGTCTTGAAGCATGAACCCGGATTTACGCAAATTAACCTCCTGCAGGTAGTACTGAGCATACACCGGAATTAAAGTTCAATCTTTTAAAAACCTGAGTTCAGCATTCTCAGGCGCATAATTTTCTCATTTTCACAGCATAAAGAAGGCTTGAAAAAGTCCTGATTATCCTCACAGCCGTCTACAATTCCATTATACCCGGCGGTCAATGTTTTGATGCTCACCTTTTTGATGCTCACCTTTTCGGTGTTCACTTTCTGCCGTCCAGCCAATATTTTTCTAAACAGAATATATTAAAACGGCTCAAAAAATGATTGTAATAAGCTGTAAAACAGATCTCGCCTGTGTCCTCTAATTTATCTGACAGAGGGCCTGGGAGTTTTCCGGTGGGGGGTTTGAGAGGTCGGAGAGGGTGGTTCGCTGAAATTCCGGTAAGGTTGCGCCGGGGGAGTTTGGGAAGGGGGCCGGGACTGGGGAAATATACAATTCCTGTTTTGAAAAAACTGGCAGTTTAAACCGGGATTTTTTCGTTAGCTCAGGGAAAAAGGCGGCAGATCTTCGGGGTGCAGCTGGGCTGAAACTGCCTGCCGTGTTTTCAAAGCTGAATTTGGTTCAGGTTGTCTCGGGAGAGTTTTGGAGAGGAGCCCGCAGGCAGGTGAATATACAATCAAGTTTTTAAAATTGTAGTCCTCTTGAGCGCAGCGAAAAGGACCGCGTGCTCCCGAGGCGCAATTCGGGCGAGGCGCAATTCGGGCGAGGCGCAATTCGGGCGAGGCGCAATTCGGGCAGCGAAACGGACCGCGCATCGTCGAGCCGCAACTCGACTGTTCCAGCTTGAAATTAATTTCTTCTATCATCGGAATCCGCTCTCTGCTATCCTTCTCAAACTCTCTTTTGCATGCCTTTGAATGTGATACCGCTCGTCCAGATATCTGGACATGATTTTTGTTTCAAACTTAACTCTTACAGGTTCATCGGATTTTAAAATGATCCCTTCACGTATAATGTTATATGTCAAAAGGAGAGGAGAATCATTGATTATCACAAGGTCCACATTGTTCGTTTTAAGGAGCCCTGTAAGTTCACCGATTAATTCCAGCTGAAGGTCAAAAGCTTCCTTTTGTAAAAGAGTATCATCAAAAAGCACAGCGATATCAATGTCACTCAGGCGGTTAGCTTCTCTTCGGATGGTTGAGCCGAAAAGATAGGCCAATGTAACGCCCTCAACTTTAGAGAAAAATTCCCTTAACTTCTGTTCAAGCTGTTCAAGATCTGATTGTGGCATAGCGGGCTGCATACAGTTGATCACTTATGACTTTATGCTACCTCTGTTTATACTTTATGCTACCTCTGTTTATAATTTGTGCAAGCTTCACAATTTTCCGGGTCTGCTCCTTCATTGACTGCAAAAAAATTGAGGCGCGAACTTTGCTGGCTTAACTCTGTCAGAAAATAGTTAATTATTGTGGTCTTGCAAGCTTTTTTTCTTTGATTTCCAGGTGTCGGAGTTCTCACCGGCAGATGGAGGCAGCCGACCTTTCCAAAAAATTGTTGCGTGGAAGCTGTAATGCAAACCCAGGGCTCTTCTTTTTTCACGTATTTTTTATTAAGGTTGCTTCGGGGGAGTTTGCAGAGGTGCCTGAGACTGAAGAAAAATAAAAATTGAGTCGTAATTCTCGGTTATTAAGCACGCCGTGGGTATGTTTTAAGTATATGCAATTGCACACATATATGTAAAAGAGGAAAATTATGAAAAGATTCACAATTTCTGTTCCAGATGACCTGAAAAAAGAGCTTGATTCAATGGCTGATATTAACTGGGCAGAGGTAGCCAGGAAAGGGATTGAGGAAAAAATCAAAAACCTTGAAAAGTTTGAAGCCCTTGAAAAAAGAGGTGATTTATGATGGCAACGATTACAATACCTCTTACAGATGACCTTTACAGGAGGATGGAGCATTTTTCCTGGGTGAAATGGTCTGAGGTTGCAAGGCACTCCATCCGGAAAAGGGAAATATTTGAGAATTATTTAAGGTCTGGAGAACTATCTGATGAAGACGCTGATTTCTGCGATAAAATTGACTGGCACCCTGTAGATGAAATATCTTTAAAAAAGGATTTTGCGCAAAAATTAGATAATTCGAAAAAAGAAACCTCTATGGAAGTTAAACCGGAGTTTATATGATCTCATAAAAATCGTGGTGCAGCTATGGATATTATGTAGGTCTAACAAGAAATTAATTAAGTTCCAAACTTGTTTCGTTCAATTTTGGCGTCGCCACATATTGAACTAGCCCACCGATTGATACTTATATGATTTTCACCATATTATACTAAAGAAACCATAATAGGGCGTCTTGTTACAGAGATCCTGTGTTAGACCCCATATAGTGGGAAATTAACTATTTTTGTGCCACACCGATTTATTTAATTGGTTCTATATTTGTCGGTTTTATATTAAAATGCTTGGAATTGTTACCCAACATAATTAATTTTTTGTTAGACCCTATGTAGATCATGTCGCTTGATGTGGCTTTATACTATAAAGTATAAACTCCGGTTAAAGACATCTCTGACATCTTTGAGTGATCGGAATGTCATATGCCCTTTTCATAGTTCCATCCTGTAAAAAAGAAATCAACAAAGAATGCAAGAATAATGCACAACTGAAACACTCTTTGACCAAAAAAATACAGGAGATCTGTGAAAACCCCTCTCACTATAAACCTTTAAGAAACAATCTTTGTGGTCTGCGCAGAGTGCATGTCCTTAAAAGCTTTGTCCTTATCTTCAACGTAGATGAGAGCGAAAATTCCGTAACCCCTATTAGTTTTTCACATCACGATGCTGCTTATTCACGTTAATCGAGAATTTTTTCATAAAACCTTCGAGACTTCAGAAATGGTTGTCTGGAACTCGGGCAGCAAAAAATAAAAATTAAGTTTTAAAAATCTGTATTTCTACAAATTAGACTTCTCCTTCTCTTTATTATAGTCCTCCCGAGTAAAATATAATTCTAAGCCATAAGCTAGCCCGCGTGAGCAAAGTTCACTGTTAAAGCCCCTAAATTACCCCTCTTGAGCGCAGCGTAGCGAAAAGGGCCGCGTACTCCCGAGTCGCAATTCGGGCGAGGTGCAATCCGGGAAGTGAAATCTGTGATTTTATAAATCAGTCTGCTTGAGCGAGCGAAGCGAGTGAAACAGACCTCGTGCTCCCGAAGCGAAACTCGGGAGGCGAAACTCGGGTGCCAAAACAAATATATGATATGCAATAAATAGTATGATTCAGGCAACTCCAGTATAGAACTTTTTTAACTGGCAGGATAAGTGTATGAAAATCAAAATACCAGCGATGGGGTCCTTATTAAAAGATATGGATATCGTAGACTCCGAATTTGGGCCGAATAGTATAAATGAAGAAAAAGTAAGTAAATTTTTACCCTTCAGCAGGGGTAGCGTAAGAATTTCCAGTGACAGGTACTATACGGCTTCCAGATATGAAGCAAGGAAGAAAAAGGTCTACGGTACAAAATTGCCCTGATATTTCGTATTTTTCTTTGAAACTTTTTTTGAAACAAACTTTTTGATTGCTATGTCTTCCATTTCATTTGACTCCGGGGAAGCTGAACAGATCCAAGAAATGCTTGATGTCTATTTCTTTGTCAAAGAATTGCTCCTCTATAACGAAGTAATAGATCCGGAAGGGTATACGTCTCCGCAAATTTTAAATGAGCTGAGAAATGCCTATGACCATATCAATAGAGCCCTGAGGAAAAAACTTAATCCGGACAACCCGGGCAGCAACATAAAAACTGATGACGAATACGTATCCCAGAATCTGGATAAAGCAATAGGTCATGTTTACCGGGCCTGTTACGATACTCTTGATTGGCTGAGTTTAAACGTAAGGGAAGAGATCCAGGAAAGCCTTGCTCCCTACTCGCATGAAACAATCAACACTGTTATACCTAACTATTATTCCGGACTGAGAAAAGAAATCATAAATTATGAAGAAAAAATATCTCAGTTGAGGGCAAGTAAGGATATAGCTTCCTTAGACCAGAATTCCCTGGTAGAATACACTGAGATTGTTAAAAATTTGCAGAGCATTAGAAAACAAGTCAATGACAGTATGGAAAGTCTTTCGGAATATGAAGAAAAAAGGAACAATGAAATGCTTAAGATGAATCGTATCATCACGACGCGGGATGTTGGAGTCGCACTTTTTACCCTTTTTCTTGGAGCAATAATAAATTACTTTTTTAACATTGTATAACTTAAACCTTTCCAGATCTTCGCTTTTCAGCTTCTTCCCTAATTTAAATGCCAGTATCATCAATTTAACTGGTTAAGCTGGATTTTCTGCAATCATTTTTTAATTTCTTTTTTATATCCTTTTACATGGTAAGTTATAGACGCAGGACCCCTGCAGGAAGAAAATCAGCTTCTTGCAGTTCTACCGTGGATCCAGAGCCTCTTAGCTTAGTGGAGAAAGAAGCTATAAAAGAGTCTCTCGAAGACATAAAACATGGCCGGGTTTACACTTTAGAGTAAGTTAAGAAAGAGCCTGGTTTTTAATGGGATATTCATACTGTTTTTACAAGGGAAGCCGCAATCTTACTGGTTTTCCAATCTTACTGGTTTTCACCTGAATGCAAACTCTGATCACTCTCACAGCCGTCTACAATTCCATCATACCCGGCGGTCAATGTTTTGATGCTCACCTTTTTGGTGCTCACCCTTTCGGTGTTCACTTTCTGCCTTCCAGCCAATATTTTTCATAACCAGAATCCTGTACAGTTTTAAGAGTCCTTCAGTTCCTTTCCTTAGAAGCCATTCAAATCCGAATTTATAATTGTAATTCTTCCAGATTTTTTCGGTTTGTATTAGAATTACAGTTATTACTGAAAGAATAACTAAATTTGATATCGCAGACGGTACATTATTGAGGAACATTGAAACTGGTTTTTGTATGAAAAATAGGCTCAAAAAATGAATATAATAAGCTGTAAAACAGATCTTACCTATGTTCTCTAATTTGTCTAAGAAACTAAAATGAAGTTTTTTATGGTCTATGTATATAACAAGTACGGAGAATATAAAATAGTGAAGGCTGCATAAAAATAAAAATACCGGGAACTGGCCTCTTGCAACTGATGGCAAATCTGCGTTGAATGTAGCGTATATCAATGAACTTGCAATTAGAAAGATGGCTGAAAAAACCAACAGAGCCTTATCATTTTTCAGTTGTTTGTTTTGATACAATTCATAGGCTATACGTCCGTACAAAAAGTATCCTATCCAGGGGAACAGAGGAAAAATACCGGTTATTAAAAAATTAAGAGATTCATGAAAATAATTGCTGATTATGTAAGTTATGATAAATGCCGAAATTGTGGCGAGAATTTTTGATTTGAAATTGTTGGGCACAAGCAGCCCCAGAATATATCCGGCTCCAATAACCTGGAATATTCCCCAGTGAAAAAGATCTATCTTATAAGTATGCCCTGTTACGGAAGAAAAAAGGGAACTGAAAAAGAGGCCTACAATTATGTAGGGTATTAATGGGATTATATAAATGAGGAATCCTCTGAAGAATGATTCCGGAAAGATGTACTTTTTAGACGAAGTTCTTAACCTGGATGACAAAAACAGATCATAACTAAAGCCGGAAATAATCAAGAAAAACGGACCTGCCAGAATGAATGACCAGTTAGATATCCAGCCCAGAGGTTGAGAGATATGGGCTTCAATCATAAATAATAACGCCAGCCCTCTGCAAATATCTACGGCATGTAATCTGGAGTTTGATCTGTGATTTGAACCGGGTGTATCAAAAGACATTTTAACCGACATTTTAACCCACATCAGTTACTATTTTGGGATCAGTACCCTAAAAAAAGTTTAACTTGTTAATATAGGGCTAATTTATCTTCTCTTTAGCCTCTAGATCTGAATAATTGCAATCTTCATCTTTTTACATTTCCTTATTGAAAAATATTCTCTCAATTAATTAATTTTTAGTGAATTACACATTACAGTTATTTAAGTTATTTGATTTGTATTTATCACGCCTCAGTATTACTTTTTCCAACCTGTCTCCCGCAATTATATATCATTTTTATTCGCACCGGTTCATTTAGATGAGTTTTTATATCTGGAAACTGCTTCCTTTTTAAGAATTGGTCCTGCAGCGTCAATTTGTAAGGGCTTTTTCAAATCCGGATAATGGTGTTACGTTTTATCATAAGACTCAAAATATAATTCAAATTAGAGGTTTATTCTTCCAGCAAGGGGTGGATTAAAACGGGTGCAAAACTGACGGCTGAAAATGGTTTTCAATCCCCGATGCCGCATGAAATTTTAAAAGAAAGACAAATTACTTCTCAAAATATAACCGTGATTCTTCCCGCTTATAATGAAGAGGTATCCATAGGAAGCATTGTCCTGCTCTCGAAACAGTATGTTGACAGGGTTATCGTTGTCGATGACGGCAGTTCTGACAGGACTGCTGAGATTGCTGCACGCGCAGGTGCTGAGGTAATAGTGCACTCTCCGAACAAAGGAAAGGGCATGGCTTTCAAGACAGGATTTGCGGCTGCCGAGGGCGCAGATATTATAGTTACCATGGATTCGGACGGGCAACACAACCCTTCGGATATCCCCAGGCTCGTTGCCCCTATCCTCAGAGGCGAAGCTGACATGGTTAATGGGAGCCGTTACCTGAATGGTCACGCCACGGACACACCTGCGTACCGACGCATAGGCCAGACTATCCTGGACAAAGCCACGGTCATGAACTCGGGAGTCAAAATTACAGACTCACAGAGCGGGTTCCGTGCCTTTTCGGCTTCTGCAACGAGTATCTTCCGCTTCAATGCTCAGGGCATGGCAATAGAGAGTGAAATGCTTGCAGACGCAGGCAGGTACGGGTTAAGGGTAAAAGAGGTGCCCATAGGGGTAAGGTACGATGTCGACTGCTCAACCGAAAATCCTATAAAACACGGGTTGATGGTCCTGTTAAAAATCTTCAAGGACATGGAGTATAATAAGCCTCTGTACTACTTCACCTTCCCTGGTTTCATCCTTGGAGCATGTGGGTTATACATGGGCCTCGGTTTTTTACGGGCCTTTTATATTGGCGAGAGCCTGGATTTCGGGCCTACCATGCTGATGATCCTGCTCACTCTTGTCGGGGTCTTTATGACTTTTACCGGTATTCTGCTTCATTCGATAGCCGGGCTGATCATGCATTTAAAATGAGCTGGTCGTAAAATGAGCTGGTTGTGAGATGCCGGACTATAGAGGCGGTGTTTACATAGGCGATAGTTTTTCAGAAAAGGCTGTTTTTTTTGCCGATCGGGTCTTTGCCGCTTGGATTGCTTTACTGTGAGATAAGAAAAAGTATAATTCTAAGTTCTAAACCATAAATTAGACATGTTATAAATGATTTTTTATATTCGATTTTTTCATCAAGGGGAATTATTATGAAAAAGCCGCGCTGATAGCGCGGTAAATTTCCATGAATATGCCTAAAAGGTTTTTTTGCTCCTCAACCCAAAAACTCTTCCTTCCCTTTTCGCATAGACCGATAAAAATCCATAGCCACAGCTACCTTTTTTCAATCATTTTTCTCAGTTCCCCCTCTCAATTTACTTTATCCCGGTATCTGGAACGGTCTTTTGTTCTTTTCTACAGACCAGATAATCCTTATCATCTTTTTAGCTGATGCACAGAGTGCAGTATTGTAGTGCTTCCCCTCACTCATTTTCTTCATAAAATACTGCTCTATTACCGGATTAAACAGCTTTGCTTGCACAACAGCTCTCCCCAAAACCCATCTTAGCAGTTTTGATCCCTTTTTGTTAGGTCCTGAAATAACTTCCTTGTTCCCAGATTGTTTTACTTTTGGATCATATCCTGCAAAAGCAACTATCTGGTCAGGATGCTGAAAGTTTTCCACATCTCCAAGTTCAGCCCAGATCATAGCTGCCATTAAATCGCTGATTCCCGGAATTGTCTGAAGATAATGCTTATCCTTCACCGTTTTCCATGCAGCCGAAATCCTGGTTTCCACTTCTTTTATCTGGTTTTCTATATATTCAATCAGTTTCAGCAGAGACTCAACTTCAAATAGTAAAGCCTCCTCAATAAAGTCAGGAGAAACTGAATCTTTCGCCATTTCTAAAAGTTCTCTTGCTTTCTCAGGACTGTAATGATTCCTGCTCGTTTTTCTCATCAATTCAAAGAGCCTTTCTTCTCCCATTTCAAGCATATCAAAGGGTCTTGGTGCTTCATTTAGAATAGCTATTGATGTTTTTGTGAATATGCTTGAAAACATCTGGTCATATCCAGGAAAAATAAGATGCATGTTGCGTATTACCCGCTTCTTCAGGTTAGCCACCTCTGATTTCAGTTTGAAATGGAATCTACAGTATTCCTTCAGTTCCATTCTCATTTTATCGCCATAACAGATTTTTGGGGCTTGCCCGAATTGAAGCATTCCCGCAATTGTTTTTGCATCGATTTGATCTGTTTTTGCTCCCCTAACGTTGACTGCTGCAAACCCCCTTACCTGAGAAGGATTGTAAAGATGGATTTCATAGTGTTTCGAAAGTTCACAATATATGGTATACCAGTATATTCCAGTGGCTTCCATTCCAATCCTTGGAATTAGATCTAATTCACCTGCGGTTGATTTTACACGTTCTCTGAACTTCTCAATACTGCTTTTTAAATTCTTAATTTTGATGTATTTTCCAATCTGTTCTCCCTTATCGTTCAGAATACAGGCTTCATGTATATTCTTAGCAACATCAATACCAACATTCAAATACACTTATAAGAGCCCCCACGACACTATTTTATAGACTGGGAACCAAATATCCCTCTGCTCTCTACAGACCGTAAGCTCGTGGAAAATCGCCAGACTCTGTGAACACAGAGCTGTAACATGTTAAATTGCCGGAGAGCCGTAGGAGTGAGGGTGGTAGTCTAAGATAGCCGGACAAAGCCGTAAGTCTGCAAAACTACCCTCCCAGCCTAAGTATCGTTTTTATGAAAATGCAGCTATAAAAAAAGCTGCAATTATCCTTTATACGAGTCTGCTTGAGCGAGCGAAGCGAGTGAAGCGGACCGCGTACTCCCGAGGCGCAATTCGGGCGAGGCGCAATTCGGGAAGCAAAGCTCAGGTGGCTCAATTCGGCTAAAACTACCATAATTATTCGTGTTTGAAAATCAGGTATTTTGCAATGTATTCAGCAAAAAGTTCCAGATCGTCAATATCATTTTGGAGATGGGAGTAAAGCCTTTTCAGGTCAATATCTGCATACATGTGGACAAGCACATTTCGAAAACCGGCTGCTGGTGCCAGCTTTTTGGCGAACTCCTCTGGGAGGATATCGTGCTGGCCAAGCACCAGAATAACTTCTCTGTAAGTGTCCGGACGCCTCAATTTCTCGCTGGAAATGATCATCTCGCAGATATCAATCATGCAGGCAAGGGAGATCTCCATATACCTCTCAATCGCTCCCCTTAAAGTACGATTGTTCCTTATCTCTTCAATATCACACGGTTGGTATTCTCTGACCGGAGTTTATACTTTATAGTATAAAGCCACATCAAGCGACATGATCTACATAGGGTCTAACAAAAAATTAATTATGTTGGGTAACAATTCCAAGCATTTTAATATAAAACCGACAAATATAGAACCAATTAAATAAATCGGTGTGGCACAAAAATAGTTAATTTCCCACCATATGGGGTCTAACACAGGATCTCTGTAACAAGACGCCCTATTATGGTTTCTTTAGTATAATATGGTGAAAATCATATAAGTATCAATCGGTGGGCTAGTTCAATATGTGGCGACGCCAAAATTGAACGAAACAAGTTTGGAACTTAATTAATTTCTTGTTAGACCTACATAATATCCATAGCTGCACCACGATTTTTATGAGATCTTATAAACTCCGGTCTGAGGGTTCTGACATACTCTCCAAGTTGCTCCAGCTTGAAGTTAATCTCTTCTATCATCGAAACCCACTCTCTGCTATCCTTTTCAGGCTCTCTTTTGCATGCCTTTTAATGTGGTACCGCTCGTCAAGGTATCTGGACATAATTTTTGTCTCAAACTTTACTCTTGAAGGCTCATCGGACTTTATAATTATCCCGTCACGTATAATGTTATATGTCAAAAGGAGAGGAGAATTGTTGAGTACCACAAGGTCTACACTGTCTGTTTTAAGAATGCCTGTAAGTTCGCCCATCAATTCCAGCTGAAGATCAAAAGCTTCCTTTTGTAGAAAAGTGTCATCAAAAAGTACAGCTATATCTATGTCGCTCAGGCAATTAGCTTCACCACGCACAGTTGATCCAAAAAGATAAGCTACTATAACGGCTTCAATTTTAGAGAAAAATTCTCTTAAGCTCTGTTCGAGCTGTTCAAGATCTGGTTGTGGCGTAAAGGACTGCATACAGCTGATCACATATGACTTTACGTTTACCTCTGTTTATAATTTGTGCATGCTTCATAATTTTCCTGGCCTGCCTCTGCACTGGTTGCAAAAAGTCATATCTCCCGGGCTTGATTGATAAATCTGGAGTTCAACTTTCCATCTGAAACTTCCTGATTATCCAGTTTTTCAAAATCGGACCAGTCAGGAAGTACTGGCCTGGTTTTATTTTTTATAACCCAGGTTGATCAGGTAGGGCATATAATATTACAGGGACCTGGAGGGATTCCAGCATCTCTTGCAATCATGGAAGGTTTATCGAACCTACTTGAATTCTGGAAATCACCTGCCAACCAGCGAAAAATAAAAATTGGATCTTGAAAACAGTTGCTCTCAGGATGTTTTTGCTCTTTCTTTTCTTTAATCCCCTGAGTAAAGTATAATTCCAGGCCATAAACTTCCTCTTTAGTGAAGTTCACCTATATACCCCATAAAGCATTTCTCTTGAGCGCAGCGAAAAGGATGCATACTCCCGAGGCGCAATTCAGGCTAGACGCAATTCAGGCTAGACGCAATTCGGGTAAGGCGCATTTTGGAAGGTAAAAGCTGCAATTTTATAAGTTAGTCTGCTTGAGCGAGCGAAGCGAGTGAAACAGACCTCGTGCTGTTGCACTTGCAGTGCAACTCCCAGAAAATCTTCGATTTCCTGTGATCCCGAAGCGAAACTCGGGCAGCTAAACTCGGGCAGCTAAACTCGGGATAACAAAGTTTATCTCCTGTTAAGAAAATAGGTTTCATATGGAGAAACGTGCCGAGATCAAAGTATATGGTCGAGTCCAAAAAGCAGGTTTCAGAGATTTCATTGATGAAATTGCTTTTAATCTGAATCTCAATGGATATGTTAAAAATCTTGATGACGGGACAGTACAGGTTGTTTGCGAGGGGGATGAAGACACCATCAGCGAATTAATCAAAAAGATTAATATCACTCAATATCCCATCCGTGTAGAAAATATTGAAGTGACCTACAAAAAGTCAGCAGGTGAGTATACAGAATTTGAACTTATCAGAGATGAGGATCTGACCACTGCAACTTATGAAAGAATGGATGTGGCTGCAAGATATATCCGGGAAATAAATTCAAACCTTGGCCAGAAAATGGATTCTCTTGGCGGGAAGATTGACGTTCTCGGTGGAAAGATGGATTCTCTTGGCGGGAAAATCGATGTCCTCGGTGGAAAAATGGATTATCTGGGTGGGAAAATCGATTTCCTTGGTGGAAAAATGGATTCTCTCGGCGGGAAGATTGATGTGCTGGGCAATAAAATCGATCACGCTAGGGTGGAAATAACATCCGAAATCCGCTTAAGCCGGGATAATTTCAGGTCTCACCTTGACGAAAGAGTTTCAAGTATAGAACGCGAGTTAGCTCTTATTAAAGCAAAAGTCATCTCCTGAACACCATTTGATCAAAAATATCCGGCACACTAATTTGATTTTTTCAATTTTGTATAGCTTAAGCCTTTCTGTATTTTCTGTTTTCATCCCACTTTCCGTTCCGAAACTCTTCAGCCTCCAGTACACAGGCTTCCCTGTAAAAATCCAGGTGAAAGTCAGGGCTTTTGGAGGGTGCGCCTGAAAAATTGAGGTTGCGAAATAACTGCACGTGCTTAAGATATTTTTGATATATTTTTTCGGGGTTTTGCGAGAAATCCTTTAAAACCTGTTAAGCATTCTCCTGGCAAGTCCCTGAAGCTTACAGTCTTACAATACTGGAAAATAATTAAAAATTAAAAATAAAATTAAAATTTAAATTTAAATTAAAATTAAAACTTTATATAATTTAAATTAAAATTAAAGCTTTAAAAACTAAATGTAAAAAGATAAACTTTAAAAATTAAAAACTGCAGTCACCCGGTTAGATGGCTCCTTATTTTCTTCAGCTCTCTCAGGTCCCGGTTTTTCCTCTGCAGTTTTTTCGGTTTTTTCGATTTCAGTGTGTTTTAGTGTGTTTTAGTGTATTTTAGTGCGTTTTAGTGCCTTCTCTTCAGTATCGTAATTCCTATCATGAGCGTCCCCAGAAAACCTATGAAGAATGAAGCCAGTTTAGGGGGATTTTTTATGACACCTGCCTCGAGAATGTTTCCTCTAATCTGAGGTTCGAGATCTTCGAGTCCGAGTGAACTTGAGGTATCAAGGATTGATTGCTCGGTTTTCAGTGTGGGAGATGTTTTATCATTTATCGAAACGCTGGTAGATTCTGAGCTGTCTTTTTGTTTTTTGTCTGATCCGTTTGATTTTTTGACTTCGCGTATTGTCAGCTCTGTCTGGGCTATTCCTGTAAGGCCTTTGCCTTTTTCATAGGCACCTGCAAAGAGGAGGTAGTCTCCTGGAGGGAGGTCGAAGGTTGTCAGAGAAAGTGTGTTCTGGTTCTCATCTCCTATACTTAGCGTGCCATTGCATTCTCCGATCATGGTTTGAATTTCGGTTGTGAGCTCATCTCTGTTGAGCTTGGACTCGTAGTTTGTAGAGTTAATGCCGAATTCATTGATGATATCAATTCCGTTAACGAAGATCTCGGTCCCGGCTCTCGTCCCGTTGGAGCTGACATTTATTTCTGCGCGGTAGGCGTCCTCCCTTATCAATAGGGCTCCATATGTATAACTCCCCTGAGCCGGAGCTTTCTTCAGGTCCAGGCTGACTTCAAGGTCATCACATTCTTTGAGGTTGTTCGGGGCTTTTACTTTGAGTTCGTATTCCAGAACCTCAAAACATGTTGCTGAAAGAACCTTCCTTTCCGACTCGGATTTTTTATTCTCATTGCCTTCCAGCATTATGAGTACCCCGTAACTGCCAGCCGGAAGGGGGTCAAGAGTCAGGGTGGCTGGAAGATCTCCGTTTTTGTCCAGGGTTGCGGTGGTTATCAGAGTTGTGGAATTCGTGCTGTTATCGAAGATCTCCTTAAGGCTCCTGGTGTTGTCCTTCCTGACATCCGTAAATGCCTCCTTAAGGAAACTGAGATTAAGCCCCTCGACCAGATAAACATTAACTTTTTGCTGCCCGAAGGCTGCAGGACCTTTGAAATCTACCTTCACTTTCTCTTTTGCAGTGTAAAATGGATGCGTGGAATACGGGTATGTAAGAACTATTTCAGTATTGTCTCCGGAATATGCCCCTGATTTCAGTTCAAGGGTCGCTCCCTCACTTTTCAGGCTGTCCGTCCCGTTGTACGTGAAATTAAGAGGCTGTGGAAGCCGAATTTCGTTTCCTCCGCTAAGGAGGATCCAGCCACCTTCAGTCAGGCTCTCATTGTGGTCTGCAAAATAAACACTGTTTCCGTCCTTCTCAATAGTTGCAACCCAGGGCTCTTCTTCAGAAAATGCCGCTGCAGCTGAATTAAACAACAAAATAAAACTCAGAACTGTCAGGATTAACCTGGATGTTCCAATATAAACTTCATTATACATTCCTGCTCTTTTCTTCAATTATTGCACCTCTTAGATACTATTTTCCTGCCTGATCTCGAGTTTCTTGCTCCTTTTCAGGTTTTAGGTGTTAACCTTTTCTTATTTTTAGTATTATGCAACATTCATCTATTTAAAATCCTATTTGTCATCAAAAAGATTTGCAAGAGATCCCGGGATTTTTAAGGGTCTAAATACTTTTTTTGTCTTCTAAAAAGCCTTTTTACATTCTAAAAGTTCCTTCTGCTTTCTAACACGTCTCATGACCTTTTCTCATAACTTTAACGCTTTTTAATTCTTGAATAAATCAAGAGTAATATCACTCCGGTTAAGATCCCTTTAATCCATATATTCCAGGTTTTCCAGGCTTTCCAGGCTTTCCAGTCCCGGAAAAATTCTTCTTTTCGGTCCTCTTTTTGTTCCGATGAAAGTGCCGTATCTGAAAGCAGGTTTTCTGCCGGCTGCAGGGTAACCTGTTTTGTAACGTTCCCTGCCTTTATTTCAAAAATGCCTGCGGGTATCGATTTAGTATCGTACTTATAACTGAAATTCCCTGAGTCTACTTTGACCTGCTGGAGCCCCGTAATTCTGAGCTCGACATCAGAGGCGTTTGATTTCCCGTCAATCCTTATCCGATAGTTTCCTGGAGGGACTCCTGACTGGGAGACTGTGGCGCTCCCTGTTTTTGCTTTTGCAGTTCTGGTTATCCACAGTATCATCTTTACCCTCACGTTCAGGTCCTCGGCTCCTTTTGCCTGTACGCTAAAACGGTTACTGAACCCTGGCGAGATTTTCACGTCCTCAAGCAGATACTCGTATTTGCCGTCTAACACCCGAACATCCTTTTCAAAAGAGACCCGCACCTCTGCTGTCTCTCCCGTAAAATTGGCCCCTCTTATCTCTATCGTGTCCCCAACTACCGGATTTTCAGGGATAAGTTCCCAGTAGTTATCGGCAGCAGTTCCGGGGATAGCAAGCAGATATATAACTGCAGAAAGCCAAAACAGGAGTCTCAGTTTTTGTCGGTTCCTCTGGTTCTGGATGAAAGCGGAAGCGAGTTTCACAAAAAGTTTCACGAAAATAATCCCCTTAAAAAGCAAAATCCTGAATTTTTTTCGATACGGTTTTTATTTGAATCGCGTAACTTCAGGTAATAAGCCGATAGTATTCAAATAACATGCAAACAATACGCAAATAACACGTAAATAATATGCAAATAACACGCTAACAATCCGGAGATACACGCAGATAAATAAGCACATTTATGTGCCTTTCCCATCAATATTCCGGCTTTTGGCGGTAAAAAATTTCAATACATACTGGCTTTTATAACGATATCTTTCAAGAACGTCTATTTATATTTTATGTTATCGTTTATATGGCTTTCTGCTAAATATGAATTTTGTTATAATTAGGAATAGCATGGCTATCAGTAATTCTCATCAGGCATTGTATATAATGCTCTGTTCTTAGCATGTATCATATTGATTACAGTCCATTGTTATGGGTTCTGCATACAGTATGAAACTCCAGCAGCCTTCGACTTTTGATGGAATTTTTTTATATTGAGATCTCTTTTTATTTGCAGGCTATTTTTTGATTTATTAAATATGTGAAGATGGTTGCAGGTTTATCATGTCTCCGAAAATCTGTAGATTAACCGGGTTGATATGTTCATCAGCCAGTGTTTGTTTACTGTTCTGGAGCAGGTGTGATTTTTCCAGGGCTCCTGTTTTTGAGACGCCAGCTGAAGAATTCTTACGCTTTTTATGCTTTCTTATTCTTTCCACGCTTTTTTATGCTTTTTCACGCTTTTTTTACGCTTTTTACGTTTTTCCCGGAGATTTGAATTCATATATAATTTCTTTTATCTGTTTATCTGTTTTCAGTATATAAAGATAATAAATACAGATAATTAAACCGGAGATTACAACAAGAAGGGCCTGATTTACACCTGCTGTTTTGAGAGCTGTAATGACTGCTCCTGCAGGGATAAAAAGGACAAAGTTTGAGAATACTATTTTCAGGGCTTTTGAGTTCTTTACCCCTGAGTAGTACATCATTTTCAGGCAAAGGTACCCGTAAACCACAATGCCTGATATTGAGAAAAGCATCAGGGCTATACGGGCACTTCCCAGCAGGCCTCCGATTGTGAGGGATAGAAAACGGGTTGTCAGATTGAAGAAATTGTAGTTAAAGCCAAAATGGTGTTCTTCTACGACAAGATATATCGTGCTTAAAGGAGATGAAATAAACCATATAAACGCCCAGAGGCTCAGGATCTGGGCGTAAACTCCTGCCTCTGTCCAGGCCCTTCCGAAAATCACGGTAAAGACATCGCCTCCGACAATTGTGAGAATCAATATCGGAAACATGCCTATGAGTACGAGCATTCTGAAAACATTTTCAACAAGAATATTAAGTGTACCTTCGGATACTGCCCTTGATGCCCTCTGGTAAAATACCTGTGAGATTGATCCTCCAATAAAGCTCATGGGTAACTGGAGCAGGCGGAACCCGAGGGAATAAAAGCCGACTACCGCAGGAGCAAAAAAAGCTGAAAGGATAAAAGCCGGTAGCTGCCAGGAAATTGAGTTCATAAGGGCAGACCAGCTGTCTATAAACGGAAGGTTGCGGTGCCGTATAGAGCCTTCATATATCTTTTTCCAGCTCATGCTCTTTGTTATTAGCTTTCTGTCATCCCTCCAGATCTGTCCTCCAAGTACGAATGTAGCTACAGACTGGCCTGCAAGGCTGCCGCCGATTAAGCCGGCCGCAGTCGGGGGATGTTCCGCAAGTCCGAGGGTGATCTGGGTTGCAGTGGTCGAAACCGAACTGGAAACCCTTGAGAAGGAGAGTCTCTTGAAGAGTTTTGTTCTTGAGTTCCAGTGGTTGAGTGCGAGAAAAACTCCGTTTACAAATACGAACGGGGGCACAAGCCAGAGATAGTTTCCTATCTGCGGAGCATTTAGAAGATCAACCATCGGGGCTTTGAAGTACCAGACAAATGGTACGGTCAAACCGGTTACAGCCAGAACTGCGAGGATACTCAGACCTAAAAGATTTACCGCTTCCTCGTCTGATTCAGGTAGCATTATAGAATATTCGTACCTCAAGCATGAAATCACGCTTAGAATGCTGGTGATAGAAATATACAGAGCCCATACTCCAAAATCCTCCGGTCCGTAAAGGCGAGTCAGAACAGGAGCTGCCAGAATCGTAAGGATCTGAGCAAAAGTTGTTCCGCCTGCAAGTGTCAATACATCTGATACAAAACTTGCCTTCTTTTCGTTTTTAGATGGCTTTTCTTCTGTTTCTGCTGTCTTTTCATCCATAGCCAGTACCTTAAAGCAAAGGAAGTCGTTTTTAAGATCAGGCGACTGGAAGTTTTTAAATCTCTGAAGTGAATATTTAAACTCCTGCGGTAACATTTGCCCTTTAAGAATTTCAACTCTTCAGAATTTCAGTACCCTGACCTTTCCTTACTTTTTTATCCTATGCCTTTTTTCTTCCCTTCCCAATTTCCTATACACAAATTATCCTTTATAAACTCATCCGACCAACAGCACCTTTTTCCCATTAGTGACAACCTGCATTATAAAAGCATTAAATTACGGAACTTTTGCAGGCATGATTAAGCTTTAAGAAAATCTGAATCTTTTTCCTGAGATGTGTAAAGTTAATGAAGCCATGCTGAACAATAAAACATATGGGAAATTTTCCTTTTCTGTAAATATAAATGAATAAAATCTTTTCTGGGAGGCTTTATAGTCTGGGAGGCTTTATAGTCTGGAAGGCTTCATAGTTACTGGTTCCTATTAGTTCCTTTATCCGGATGGTACTCTCAATGATATCTCCAGATGGTTACTTCTTGTTCCCGTTACCGGAGGACTATAATTTCTGATCAAATAATCTCTGATCACATAGTCTCTATTTAAAAATAGTCTCCAATTAAAACTAGTCTCTAATCAAAAATAGTCATGGCACTAGTCTCTAATCAAAAATAGTCTCTTACTCTACGGATAAAATAATTCTTGAACCTTTAACAGAAAGTCACTGTTAACTTTCTAATAGCCAGGATTCCTCAGGTCAACATCAATCAGGTTAATCCTCTTGAGGCAGCCATATATCTGGCAAAAAAGAATTTTCTTTGAGCTGCCGATTGATGTCATTTTATTATTTTTGTAAATTAAGGTCAATTTCGTCTTTTAACTGGTCTTTACTTTTAACTGATCTTTACTTTTTAGTGATCCTTATATTCTCGTAATTTATTTAGCAACTATGATTTATTTCGCAACATAGCAATGTCTTTTTAGATCCCGGGTTCAATCTGACTGGTCCACCAGTTATAGATTTCCTCTCCGCTGGTAATCCAGGCGTTTTTACCGGCACAGTACTCAAGGACTTTCTCGTAATATTTAAGATTCTCTCCTTCAATGCATGTATTATTATGCCAGAGGATAGTAATCACGCCGTTATACTTCTCAACAGTATTGATAAGATGCTTCGTACATTCCCAGGCTTTTTTGACATCAAGGCGCATGTAGTCTCTCAGAAGGGAACGGTCCATAATCGTCAGTGGAATCTCCATAATGTCGATCGGACGCCCCTCATTCAAATTGAAAGGCCTGAAAGGATGGCACATCCCGTTTCTGAAGCCTGCGCAGTCCGCATACCCGAGTGTGGTATCGTATTTGAACCCGGCTTTGCTCAACAATTCCCATGTATCCGGGACGCTAAATCTTAAAAAATGGTTCCTGTACCCTATAATTCTTTTACCCAGGGCTTCCTCGAGCCGACTCTTTTTTTCTTTGATATCTTCAAGGCTGTTGTAAGAGTCATGCCCGCCGTGCAGGCCAACTTCCCATCCGCTGTCGGATATAAAGCCGAGTTCGGACTCCAGATCTTTAATATTATAATTAAAGTCCATTTCTTCAGGATTCAGGGCAAGAAAATAAAAACTGGATTTTGCATCATATTTTGCTTCCAGCTTCACTATTTCCCTGAAATTCCAGCATGGATTCCATTTCCTGTTAACTCTGGAAAAAGGAGTTTTCATAGCTTCGGTCAGGTTCCCTCTGGCAAGGGCTTTAATGGACCCGATAAGCGGGTATAGTTTTTCCGGGTAAACACCGTCGATGTCATGTGTGAGGCATACCGCAAACTTCTTTCCGTCCGGATACTGCGGTCTCAGCCCGTTTTCTAACAAAAATCTGGAAACTCTCGGCTCAAAAATATTCCTGTGGCTGCTCAGGTAGTACGGAAACCTCTCATACCTGTCGCGAAAGGCCAGATCGTACTCTTCTTTTCTTGTAAAGAGGTCCCAGAGTTCCTCGTTTTCCTTCAGTTTTTTAAACATAGTTCTCGTCCTATTTTCCGGATATAAAAGACAAATTCGTCTTAAAAAGGGGAATTTTCCCCTTCATATTATCTCATGTGAGTTCTTATCTCCCCTCCCAATCCCCTTATATACAAACCCTTTTTCAATAAACTCGTCCGGCTTAACTACATTTCTCCCGTCAATAATTACCGGATTAGTTTTCCCTGTTACTTTTTTTACCCAATCGGCTTTAACATCAGAGTATGCACTGTGCCCTGCAAGCACGATTACAGCATCTGCACCTTTTACAACCTCTTCCAGGTTATCCGAGATCTCAACATCCGGATAATTGACAACGTACGGGTCGTGCACCGTAACACTGGCTCCGGCTTTCAGGCAGAGGTCCCTGTACGGTTCCGAAGGTGTGTTCCTGGCATCGTCCGAGTCTCTGATAAATGCCCAGCCGAGCATTGCAACTTTTGAGCCTTTCATTTCCTTTCCAAGCCTCTCAAGAGCTGCAACAGTCAGGTTGTACATGTGCGCAGGCATAAAGTCATTGACTTTTCTGGCAAGCACATAGATCGAATCCGCACCTTCTGGATAGTCCAGCTGTCCCTTTCCTATCTTGACTCCTCTTTCCAGGTGGTACGTGTCTTTGGTCAGGCAATGGCCTCCAACCCCGGCTCCTGGCCAGAGGACAGCTCTTGTGATACCCTCACCTTTTAAACTGTCAACCCCGGTCCTGACGTCATAGACATTTATGCCCATAGCTTCACAGTAAAGGGCAAGCTGGTTGATTGCTGCAATCTGGAGGTCGCGGAAAGTGTTCTCTGCAGTTTTTGTAACCTCTGCCGCAGTTGCACTCATCGGAATAACTTTTCCGACAGTGAGCACGGGTGAGTACAGCTCAACAGCCCTTTTCGTGCTTTCCTCGTCAATTCCGCCCACGATCCTGTCGTGTTCCCTGATGTTTTTCAAAAGCCTGCCTACCATTACCCTTTCAGGGGCATGGGCAAGGGCAAAATCTTCTCCTGCTTTCAGACCGGACTCTTCCTCAAGGATCTGTTTTGCCATCCCTTCGGTTGTCCCGGGAGTGATTGTGGATTCGAGGACTACAAGCATGCCCGGCCTCAGGTATTTTCCTGCGTTTCTGATCCCTTCTATAAGAGCACTGAAATCGGGTTCCAGGTCTCTGGGGTTTGCAAAAGGAGTCTGAATTGCAAGTGTAACTGCATCAAGTTCGGAAATCCTGGAAAAATCAGGTGTACACTCGAACTTGCCTGCTTTTACAACCTTTCCGATAAGTTCTTCAAGGCCCGGTTCTTCTCCTTTAAGTGGGCTTTCTCCCCTGTTAAGCATATCAATTTTGTAGCCTGAGCTTTTTGAATCTCGCTGGAAACCCAGTACTTTATCAAAACAGGAAGCATCTGCGAACAGGACGGCTGCAGGGATTCCTACATAACCCATGCCAAGTACTCCTATTTTTCTGATAGGGCCACGTTCATTAAGAAGTTTTTCCAATTTGCTCATGCTTATCACTTTCCAATATTGTTTTTAATTTATTCCTATATTTCCCTGAAGCTTCAGGACTTTATTTCTGCCACCATTTATCTTTTATGCTGTTTACTGTCCTACTTCGATCAATCTTTCTTCCTCGTAGGACCTGATGGCTGCCATTGCTACTTCTAGAGCGTGTTTTCCGTCTTCGCCACAGGGGTTAGGTTCTGTGCCTGCCTGAACGCAATCTATGAAATAAACAAGTTCGTTTTTCAGAGGCTCGCTTGGCTCTACTTTGGCTTTTCTTATCCAGCCGTTGTCATGCAGTTCGACTGTCTGGTCAATGTAGTCCAGATAGGCTACTCCCTTGACCCCGATTGCTGTCAGCTGCCTTACCTTATGAGGGGTCAGCCAGTTTGTTTCTACAACGCCTGCGAAATTATGGTCCATACGCAGGATAATTGAGGCATGGTCTTCAAAAGAGTGGATGTCTGCACCGGCAATAGCATAAACACCCTTTATCTTCTTGCCATAAAGGTATGAGATGACGTCTATATCGTGAACACCGATATCCATAATAACGCCAACGTCCCTTATCCTCGGGTTATAGGGACCTACCCTTCTGGTAGAGATAGAAACTATCTTGCCCAGAATACCTGAATTTATAATTTCTTTAAGCCTTATGACTGCAGGGTTAAAACGCTCTATATGCCCTACCATGAGTACCTTTCCTGCTTCTTTTGCAGCTTCGATCATCATGTTCGCGTTTTCAACCGTATCTGCAATCGGTTTTTCTACAAGGACATGAACGCCTGCTTCCAGGGCATCAAGGACTACCTGTTTATGCAGCTTTGTGGGCACAACAACGCTTACAGCATCAAGTCCTTCGGCAAACATTTTTTTGTAATCTGTAAAGGCTTTCGTTTTAAACTGAGCAGCCATGGCCTCGACTCTGTCCTTGTCTACATCCGATATTCCGGCAAGTTCCACGCCCTCCATCTCGCTGTAGATTCTGACGTGGTTCTGGCCCATGGCGCCTGTGCCTATTACTCCTACTTTGATCAAGGTTTCACTTCCTGTTCAAGAATGCGGTTACTGCCTGGGAATACTCAAGCGTTTGCATAAAATCCTTTTATTTCCTTAATTATTTTCTGTACATCATCTCCGGATAAAGCCGGATGTACCGGAAGGGAGAGGACCTCTTCTGCTGCTTTTTCCGAGATGGGCAGGGAATCTCCGTACCCGAGTTCCATATAATAGGGTTGTTTGTGGATGGGTATCGGGTAGTGCACTCCTGTGCCTATTCCTTTTTCTTTCAGGAAATCTGCCAGCTCGTCTCTCTTTTTAGCTCTAATGGTGTACTGGTGGAAAACGTGAGTGTAGCCAGGTTTTGTTACTGCAGGCACAATCCCTGAAATGCCTTTAAGCCCGGCTGAGAGCATGGCTGCGTTTTTCTGCCTGGCATCAGTAAACCCTGCCAGTTTTTCTAGCTGCACAAGCCCGATCGCAGCTGCAATGTCTGTCATGCGAAGGTTAAATCCCAGCATTTCGTGCAGGTAGCGGACTTTTGATCCGTGAGCCCTGATCATCTTTGCTTTTTCTGCGATATCCTTTTCATTTGTTGTAATCATCCCGCCTTCACTTGTTGTCATGTTTTTGGTGGGGTAGAAGCTGAACGCTCCGGCTCCGAAATTGCCTGCCTTTTTACCCAAGCATTCTGCGCCATGGGACTGGCAGGCATCTTCAATCACGACAAGTTTACGGTCTTCAGCGATTTCCATTATGGCTTTCATATCTGCCGAGTGTCCGTAAAGGTGGACAGGCATAATTGCTTTCGTTTTTGAAGTGATCTTTTCCTGGATCTTTTCGGGATCTATATTATATGTATCCGGCTCGATATCTGCAAAAACGGGCTTTGCTCCTGTGTAAAGGATACTGTTTGCAGTGGCAATAAAGGTGAAAGGACTTGTAATTACTTCGTCTTCTTTTCCAATACCATGGGCAAGAAGTGCTATGTGCAGGGCTGCAGTGCCGGAGTTTACAGCAGCTGCATATTCACAGCCGATGTACTCAGAAAAAGCAAGCTCGAACTCTTCTACTTTTGGTCCCTGTGCAATCATGCCTGAACTCAGGACCTTCGTTACTGCATCAATCTCTTCCTTGCCCAGCAGGGGCTTGGCGATTGGGATCATTTTAGGACCTCTTATAGTAATCTCAATAAAACTTTATCTTACTTAACTTTGGTTTTTGATAGGTTTATATTCGGTTCAATTCTTTAAGATCTTCAGGAAGCTCCTGTATTCTGGCAGGTACACCGACAGCCAGCTTCCACGGAGGCACATCTTTTGTCACAAGGGCTCCTCCGGCAACCATCGCTCCCTCCCCTATTTCCACGCCCGGAAGCAGGGTTGCATTAGCGCCTATAGATGCTCCTTTTCTCAAAACAGGGCCTTTAAGTTCGTATTTTTTACGGATGGGATATTTATCGTTGGCAAGAACAGCACACGGTCCAATAAATACATTGTCTTCGATAACCACATTCGTTGGAATATACACATTTCCCTGGATACTCACATTGTTTCCTATCTTCACGTTCCCATCTACGATAACGTTAGTTCCGATAAGTACATTGTCCCCGATTTGTGTATTTTCCCTGATCATTACATTATGTCCGGTTTTGAAGTTCTTCCCTGTCTTTACATTGGAAAAAATTGTGGAACCTGCTCTTATAATCGAATTTGGGCCTATAATGCAGCCTGGAAAATCAAAGTCCTCTATCTCAATATCCTGTCTGAGGATCTCCATAAGGACTCTGTGCTCCGGATATCCAAGTATTACATTTTCCAGAACCACTGTATCCTTTCCGATTAAAGAGGTGCCATAAACCTTAGAAGAACCGTGTATTTTGAATTCTTTTGAGTTCATATCATTCCCCCGTTTTTTTCATATACCTTCAATTCATTCGAAACGTTTTGAATCGAATCAAACCATACTTAATATTTTTTTAAACATGTTTGAATCATATGTATTTTGTTTTTCCTGCTCCCGGATAATCTGGCTATCTATGTTCCTGACTAACCCCGGGAACTATTGGAATTTCCCTGTTACCTGTACTCACTCCCTGTAATTTCATAACTATGTGAATTTTTTAGTTGAATACACTTTATAATTATTTAACTGATTTGGTTTATCTATCTATCTACTGTTTTCCTGACTTTTTTGATGAATATCTTCAATTTATTAACCTTATTTCGCATAAATTACATTCGGAGACATTCGAAACTCCACATTCTCATCTGTCAATACGATAACTTCAATACTGTTATCTTCGTCCTTTTTACAATACTATTATTCTAATACCCCGATTCCGACTACTCTAATTTTATATGTAAGTTCATCCATTTAACAATTTTCAGTGCTTTCCCTTTAAATTCAGCGCTTTTCTTTAAAACCTGTTTTTAGTTATACTCTTCAAGGATAAGATGCGTATTCGTTCTATGCTGGAGATTTACAGGTCCACACAGGTCTGATAAGGATCTCCAGGGATCTCCCCGTTTTGCAGGAAAACTGGTTATTCGGTTATTTTCCAAGTTTAAGTTCATACGTGAAAGTTATAGAACTGATCTGCCCTGTCTTCATAAATAATATGTTACTGATTTCTTCTTCTACTTGCTGCACCGGGACTCTCAGGACTTTTCAGGGCCCTTCGCCCTCTTTTCCTTTACTCTCTTCGGGTCATCTAGCTTGAATTTTGAACATTAAAAGGAGGAGGGTTTTTATATCAGATTGCACATCTGTTTTTCTTATACGTGAATCAACTAAAGGAGTTCTGACTACGCTTACAAGTTTAATTTCATCAACTTCCGCTTCTTCGGGTGTACTAGAAATGATGACCACACCAGGGGTCCCTGAAGGTGCATCAGTAGCCGTAGTGGCTTTGCTTTTACTGTTACTTCTAAGAGATTTCCTTCCTCTGTCAAAACACTGGGGAGATTCTGTGCAAACTTCTCTGAATATGGGAATTCTCCCACTTTTGTTTTCATTCGGTGCGGTTATCCTTTACAAGCTTGTAGCTCTCTTTTAATATATGGAGGGCTCTTTTAAGCCTTGAATGCATATGCATCGAAAGAATAAATTCTTTTTAAAAACATTATAAATTTCCCCCCCCCCAATTTTTTTAAAAAAAGTTTTCCTGCTTTCTTTTCTGCCCATTCACTTTCCTATATTCCTCTCCTTCCTTTTTTCTCCCCGTACCTTTTTTTTATCTCCGTACCTCTTATTCTTTTCAGGCAGCATCTTACATGCAGGATATGAACGAATTAAGAGAGGATAAACTGGGAAACGAACATTTTTAAAAAATAAATTTAGAGTAGATGGGGAATCACCCCAAAGAGAAATACATTTATGAAGCCGTGGATCATTGTGACCAGAGGGAGGCTTCGGGTTCTGTAGAACATATATCCTATGATAAGACCCACTGCGAAGGTGTAGAATATTTCACTTATATTTCCATACCCGGAATGCATTAATCCGAACAGGACGCTTGTGATAACCAGGCCTCCCCGGCTACCGAGAAGCATTTCGAGCCTGTTCTGCAAAATTGACCTGAAGATGATCTCTTCAATAAGACCTACTAAAAAAACCATAATAAGGGTGAGTATCAGAAGGGTGGGGATTGAAAGGTCGGGGATAAGGTAGTTTGTCTCTATTATGAAGTATTCCCCTGCTCCAAGCAGGAGACCCATAATTATCGAGAGTGGGATATAGATACCTATCCTTTTGAAGGTTATTCCAAGCTGTTCCCGGGTAAACCCCTGATGGGTAAGTGCAATGGTTACTGGAATTGAAAGGAGTCCGTAGATAAAGACAAACGAGTAAAGGGTTATATCATAAAATGCTGGCATTGAGAGATTTACAAGCC
Source organism: Methanosarcina subterranea (assembly GCF_055385895.1). Classification (NCBI taxonomy): domain Archaea; kingdom Methanobacteriati; phylum Methanobacteriota; class Methanomicrobia; order Methanosarcinales; family Methanosarcinaceae; genus Methanosarcina; species Methanosarcina subterranea. Next base: position 204,457 of record NZ_AP042426.1, read on the forward strand.
GCAGGATCGGTAGCAGGATAAGGGCCTGGTAAGTTTTCTGGATGTCCTCGTCTTTTATATAGAGCATGGAAAGAGAAAGCCCAAAAAGGAGGGTTGCATGTACTTCCATGGCTCCTATAATCCTGCCAGAATATATCATAAATTCCGCAAAAGCGATAGCTAAAACCGGGATAACCAAATAAAGCCCTTTGTTTCTTAATGCAGGCTTCTGTGTCGCCCTATTTTCACGCACATGTATTCCCAGGTATTCAGGGGTTTGTATTTCTCCATTTTCAGGTATTTGCATCTCCTGATTTTCATATGTTTCCATTTTCAGGCCTCCTCTGTAACGTTTATCCAGAGGCGCAGATCCCTGTAAGGCACTTCCTTTTCAGTCTCATTAAAAAGCAGAAACTGAAGCTCCATATTCTTTCCTTCAAAAGAGGGGGTTATCTCAAGCGGTTCTTCCAGGGTCGTATTGTCTTCAAGCCGTATATACTGCAGGTTCTCAGGCAGGGGCAGGGATTTATTTTCGAGCCTGACATCCATTGTATAGTTTACTGCTCTGTGCTCATGGTTTGCAACCCCTATGATGACTGTTCCGCTTTCTCCCTGCACGTATTCCGTAGTATAATTATCAGCTGTTCCCTCAGGCCCCAGGATATAAAACTCTGTAAACGGGCTCTGTTCATGGGGAACCAGGGCTAAATAAGCTCCACTTCCTGCCAGGGCCAGGATAGAAATTGCCAGAAAAGTCCTGAGTATCTTTTCCGTTGGTGACTCTGTTTTTCCCAGAACCTCTGCTAACAGGGAGCGGGTGGAAGCTTTGAAAGAGACCTCAAAGGCTTTGTCTTCTGGGAATTGCCTCCTGCGGAAATATGCTACTGCGCATGCAAGGATAATGAATACAGAGAGGCTTGCAAGAAGGGGTACTTCCCTGATCCCCAGTGGTGTATTATTAAGTACAAGTCCTATAAGTGGTACCACTGAGACACTGATTCCAACAGAAAGTGCTGCCCTCTCAATTCCCTCAATTCCGGTTTTTGTTGGAAATAGCACGGCTATAAGGGCGTATCCCGGTAAGAATAATATCATTGGCAGGCCAAGGGCTGTGCGAATAAAACTCTCACTGAGTACAGGAATGAGTACGAAAATATCCGTAAGAACTGCAAGGCCTGCCACAAACAGCAGGTCAGATGGAAACTTCTGGTTTCCGGCCATATGACTCCTCATAAAACGGTTTTATGTTTTTCTGGTTTCCCAGTTTTATTTTTCTTGTATCCAGGCTAATCTACCGATTTCACTATCTCTCTGGCGGATTTTCAGAAAACCTTTCCGGCTGTTTTTCCGGCCGGCCTGCTATAGTCTTCTATTGTGAAGAATTGAGAACCGGAAGGTTGGAGATTGGCCCTATTTTTAATTCAGGAACTATCTTTCAGATTTTATGAAACGTTTGTTCCTGAATGGTTTATGTCTTTTCAATAATGGTTTTAACTCGATCTACTCAAATTACTTTTTTGTATAAAATATCTTTCCCTTTTCCTGCCTGTTATTATAAAAATCTATTTCTTCTTTATTACCTTGTTGGGGAATTTTATGTCTCAGATTAAGTCTTATACTTTTTTTGAAAGGGTTTCCCGATCCAGTCTGCTTTTTTTACTTATGTTAACCTCTGTCACAAAAAAACCTCTTAATTCTCATATCTGTATAAAATTTTCTACCTATCTGATGATAAGTATTATTTACGTCGAAGATTTTTAAGCTTCTTTTCTGGCTAAAGAGCTTTTTAAGCAGGCTTAATTATTTTTCGTTATCGGGAAACTACTAAATTATTTTTTGTGCCTAAATGCTTATATAGCTCATATATTAAAACAAATACACGTCTTATTCAAAACCATAACTTACTTGCAGGGCATCTCTCCTTTCCCTAAAAGGAGCACAAAAATCCCCCAAATGATGCGCTGCGTATCTGGTTGTAGATAATCCTTCGAAACTCTTTAAAATTTGTGGAGCGATGACTCTGAAAAATGTATTTACTGTATTTGAAATTCTTGCTGCTTTCTTTCAAGAAAGGCGCTTTATTGAGACTCCAGGGTCTTTTTATCAAAGAGGTAGATGATTGCACATGACCATTACTATTGCAGCCATGCCTGCCTATAACGAAGCCCATTCCATTGCAGAGGTTATCAAGGGCTGCAGAGACTATGTTGACAGGGTGGTGGTTGTGGACGATGGGAGTACGGATAATACTGTAGATATCGCGGAATCCCTTGGTGCCTACGTAATCCGCCACGAAGTTAACAAAGGATACGGAGCAGCTCTTAGAAATTGTTTTGAAACCGCCCGTAACCTTGGCGCAGGTGCTATGGTCATAATCGATTCTGATGGCCAGCACGACCCTTCCGAAATTCCCAAACTTCTTGAGCCCTTAAAACAGGGATTTGACCTTGTAATTGGCTCAAGATTCGTAAACGGCAACGGTAAAAATGTCCCTATTTACCGTAAGTTCGGAATGAAAGTCCTTGACATTGCAACTTACATAGCAGGTGGTCTTAATGTCACCGATTCCCAGAGTGGTTTCCGGGCATACGGCAGAAAAGCTATTGAGAATATAAACCTGAATGGCACTGATATGTCTGCAGGTTCCGAGATCCTTATTCAGGCAAGAGATCACAAACTTAAATTTACTGAAGTAGAGATACACTGCAGATACGATATTGAAGACTGCTCCACTGAGCATCCTTTTATACATGGTCCTCGGGTGCTGTTCCAGATCCTTAAGGATATGGAGTACAGGCGGCCCCTATACTACTTTGCTATCCCGGGTTTGACAATGGCATCTACGGGTGTTCTTATGGGGCTGAAATTTCTGCAGGATTATTATCTTGGAGGATCTCTACGTTTCGGACCCACGCTCCTTATGGTAATGTTGACAATTATAGGAGCGTTTATGATATTTACCGGGATTATACTGCATGCAATTTCAAGAATGATATTTCTGAATGAACAGATTAGAAGACAATAACGGTTAAAACGGGGTCATTTTATGGAGTATCCTTTTGTTTCAGTTGTAGCAGGTATTCGTAACGAAGAAAAATTCATTGAAGAATGCATCGAGTCTCTCCTTCGCCTGGATTACCCTGAAGAGTCTTATGAGATTATTATCGTCGACGGGATGTCCACTGATAAAACCCGAGACCTCGTACAGAAGTATCCTGTCAGGCTCATTCTTAATGAAAAAAAGAATGTTGCGGCAGCAAGAAATCTTGGTGTGGAACACTCTCATGGGGATTTCGTCGCATTCACTGACGGGGACTGCAAGGTGGATCCCCTTTGGTTGAAAACTCTTGTCAATGAAATGAAAAACGCCCCTGATGATGTAGCATGCGTCGGTGGGCCGAACTTAATATTTGATACTGATCCTGTTTTTGGCAGGGTAGTAGGGCATGCCCAGGAAACGTTTCTGGGTTCTGGAGGCTCTGCTCAGTCTAATAATTCCACAAGGAAACATTATGTCGGCTCCCTTCCTAACTGCAACGCGATGTATAAAAAAAATATCATTAAGGAAGCAGGGTATTTTGACGAGCGGTTTGTAGTAGGCCAGGACGGAGACCTTAATTACAGAATAAACAAAATAGGTTACAAATTCCTGTATATTCCGGAAGCAAAAGTGCTTCACCACAGAAGGGGGACCCTCAAGTCTTTTTCCGTACGAATGTTCAAGTATGGTATGTGGATGGCTGAGCTTTTTAAAAAGCACGGTGAATTCGTCCGCTGGTATGCTTTTTTACCCTCGATTGCAATAGTATTTGCAGTCTTTTCGCTTATTGTCTCTCCTGTATATCCAGCGCCGATATTAGTTCTGCTAGCACTGACAACCTTATATTTCATTCTGGTCTTTGTTACCTCGATTCAGGTAATATATAAAATGAAATCAAAGTATGGCCTTTTTGCTCTTCTTGTGATCCCCGTGCAGCACGTTACTTATGGACTGGGTTTTTTGTACAGTTTTGCAAATTCCCTTTTCCTTTCGAAAGACAAATCTATTTCGGATGTTTAATGTTTAAGAATTCTTCCGGTTACTGTGAGCACAGTTTTCCGGTGGCATTTTCCTATAATATTTCCCTCTAATATTTCCCTCTAATATTTCCCTCTAATATTTCCCTCTAATATTTCCCTCTAATATTTCCCTCTAATATTTCCCTCTAATATTTCCCTCTAATATTTCTCTATGATGCAAATGTAATAATTGGCTGGATAAATTAAACCTGGTCTGAAGTACATCGGAGCAAAAAATTCTTAACCAATATAGACCTCACTGTAAATCCTATTGGTTTCGAACAAAAAATCCGAATCTTTGTTTCAGGTTCGATCCTGAATGCCTGTTCGGATTATCTGAATTCTTTATTTCAAACTCAACACATGAAGTTATGATCGCTTAAGGTATGGATTAAGGTATGGAGATAGTATGTTCGGATTGAGTGAAGAGACGGGACTCAAATACGTGGATAATAACCGTTTAATGAAGGTAATTTCCTTCCTGTTCCCATTAGCAATAATTTTCGCAGTTACATTCACTTTCGTATGGATGTTTGCAACCGGAAAGCCAGGTTATGTACTCCGTGGATTGTTTACTGGAATTCCTGCAATACTTTCCTGTCTTTTTATATTATACATTTACAGAAAAGATGTCAGCCTGCATGATATAGACAGCTTTCCTTCGATAAATATAAAGTCCCTTACCTACGTGTTCAGTATATTTTATATTGGCTCAATAGTTGTGCTTCTGCTATCTCAGGGAGAGAGACCCTGGTACTATTTCATATTCATTCTGGTGATGTACCTCTCGGTTTTTCTGCAAATTTTCTCTAAAGAGGTAAAGCCGTCTCTTGTCCTTCTGGAATCTTTTTTGATCATGGTAAACCTTACCTACAGCGTTACCTTCAATTATGATTTCTACTTCGGGACCACTGACATTCTTCCTCACATTTTTCTTTCGGAATTCACTGCAGTATCAGGACAGACCATTTCCACTTCCTTAAGTGACTATGCATTTTTCCCCCTGTATCACATACTCGTTGCCGAGACCTCAGTAATTTTGAACATCAGTGCCAAATCCTCACTTTTCCTGATAACAGCACCGATTTATGCAGTAGTAGTAATTTTCCTCTACTATCTTTTTAATCACATCACACACAACAGACAAATCTCCCTGCTCTCCTGCCTGCTTTACTCCGCAAGCTATATTGTACTATATTACGGCGCAAACGTGATTACACGCACAATGTCATTCGTAGCGTTTATTATACTGCTATACCTGGTCTACAGTGTCAACTTTAAAGAGGATAAATTTTCTTTTAAAGCTCTTTCAGTAATAGTTCTGATTTTTTTGACTCTGGTACATAACGTTTCCATACTCCAGTTCGTTTTACTGCTCGTTATCCTCTTTGCTTCGGAGTATCTAATAAAGGCTGGCGATTATCTAAGTAAGCCTTTCTTTTTACTATTAAACGTCACTTATACTGCTTACTGGTTTTTTATAGCTTATCTGTTCATGCAGAGAAGCCTGACCCCCCGTTTACAGAGCCATTTCTGGGACTCTGTAGTTTTAACTGCCGGGGGCTCCGATGTACTTGAGGAAAGCTTTATCGGTCTGGTGGGGCTTCTGGATAAATCAGTCTTCTTATTTTTTGCCCTTATTGGAATAGGCTTTCTTCTAAAAAACTACAGGAAAAATTATGCTGCGGTTTTTGGGTTATTTGCTCTCTTGACACTTATTTTTTATATCCCAAATCCCCTCAACACTATTTGGCAGTTTAAGGTTTTGTTTAGAGTCGACCGGTTTATGCTTTTCGTCAGCCCCTTTATGGCTTTCGTAATGGGATATGGAATTTATGTATTCTGGAACTATATGGATAAATATAGCCCTAAAAAGTTCAATACAGTGTTCTTTGTGTTCGTGCTGTTCTCCATTTTTGTTTTCATTTCTTCAGTCTTCAGCATTTCGGACGCGGATATGCTTGGCCAGAGTTCAAAGCATGAATATTTCACTGCTAATGAACTGAGTGGTTTCGAACATGTTTATAAGTACATTCCTGAGGGTTCTGCCGTTTATTCCGATTACTATACTACAAGGTACTTTTATCTCCCCTCGATTCCTGAGGACTCTTCGGGCATGAACATCTCAATTTACGACAACTACCGGATCGATAATGTAAGCGAATTATCCAGCTACAGAGGCTATGTAGTATTCAGGACTCACGAGTTTCTCAGGAGCGGTTTATACTTTGGCAGCGATGAAAGCAGCACTAAAGAAACTACCAATTACTTTTACAGGAATACTCCTGCAAACGTAATTGATCTTGAGACCAATCTTACTAAAGCAAATAAAATATATTCAAACCCGGCAACGGACATTTTTGCTCCCGGGCCGGCATTAAGCAAACCTCTGAGAAACTCTAACCTTAACAACACTCTTATAGGCATTTAAACGCCTGTACTTTCTAATTTTTATGGAAAATAAGAAAGCTCTAAACTATCTTAAAAACCTATCAAAAATCTCTATAAGATCGTAAAAGCAATCTGAGATCTTCGGGTGATCAAGCTAAAATAACTAGGCGTAATATCCGGGGCGCAATATCCGGGCGTAATTCAGGCGGATTAGAGAGAATAAATGGGTCAAAAGGGTAGAGTTTGGTCAAAAAATCATCAGAGTCTTTCTTAGCTGTAAAAAGGAAATTAGCTGTAAAAAGGAAATAGCTGTAAAAAGGAAATTAGCTGTAAAAAGGAAATTAGCTGTAAAAAGGAAATTAGCTGTAAAAAGGAAAAAGGTCTGGGGTAAAGCAGAATTTATTCTTTTTCCGGTTCACTTTGAGGAATCCGATAGAAGTCTTGAGTATATATCTACAGTCTTCTTTGCATGGGCTTCCCATGTAAGCCCCCGCTGGATTATGCTTTTGCGCCCGAACTTTCCCATCCTTTCCCTTCTGCTTTCATCTTCAAGAAGCTTATTTATCTTCTCTGACAGTTCAGCAGGATCTTTTGCAGGAACCAGATAGCCTGTTTCGCCCTCAACCATCAGTTCCGGAATCCCGCCAACATCACTTGCCACAACAGGTACTTCGCAGGAAAGAGCTTCAAGCACGACGTTTGGCCTCCCTTCTGAGAGAGAAGGCAGTACCAGCATATCTGATGCTGAAATCCAGAGGGGGATGTCTTCGTGGTTTACAGGTCCGGTGAATTTGATAGAGCCGGCAATTTTGAGTTCTTCTGCCCTTTTCTCCAGGCTCTTTCTAAGTCCGTCGTCCCTGCCTACCATATAGAGATCCGTGTCCGTATCCACAAAATTTTTTGCAGCTTCTACAAGGTAATCCACGCCTTTTATTTTTCTCAGGGCCCCTATGAACAGGACAATCTTTTTTTCCTGAGGCAAGTTTAGAATGCTTCTTGCATGTTCTTTTCCTGCAGGCTTGAATATCTCCGTATCAACGCCATTGGAGACCACATGTACCTTACTTTCATCTATCCCGAGATTAACTATGTGAACCTTGAGGTCTTCACTAACAGAAAGGATTTTATCGGCAAAATTCATGGTTTCTATAATCTGCCTTGAAGTATAGGATCCTTCATAAGCAACCTTTCTTTCTATCGTGCCAAGAGCACTTATCACCAGAGGAACTTTCCATTTCTTTGCAAGCCCCATCATCCCGTATCCATCGGGGTATGAAAAATGTGCATGAATCAGGTCCGGTTCCGGCTTTATATTTTTTATGGCGTAGGCGGAAACGAAACGAGCATATGAAATGCCGCTTATAGGATAGAAATACTTTTTGGGAATAGCATAAAGGTAACGCGGATAATGCAGGTCGTATTTTTCTGTGTGCTCAATCCTGGGCAATTTAGAGAAATTATGGTATGGAAATGCAGAAAAAGGAAGCACGAAAGCTTTTGGAGAAATAACTGTTACGTCCACTCCCTGGTCTGCAATTGAATCTATGCTCTGCTTTATAAACGTTCCAAGTTGAGGGTAATACCTGTTAGGAAACTCCTGACATACTTCCAGTGCTTTCATAATTTTTTCCTTTTTCGATTCGGATGCCTCACAAGCACACAAAGGAGATAATTTCTCCTATAAATATTTCTCTGTAAAATGCATAAATTTGTTTTCCTGTACTTAAATCCCGAACTGACTCTTCCAGACCTGTGGAAATTAATACATGAAAAGATGGGATAAACTAATTAACTACTTTTACTATTCAGGTAACGGCAATCATGTTTAAAAAAGTAAGTAATATTTTCCTGGTCTATTATAGCTTTTTCAGTACAAAATCAGGTTCGAATATACACATACTCGAACTTTTAAGAAATCTGAAAAAATACACGGATGTAGTTTTGTTCGCTCCAGGTCAAAAAGGTGTAGAGCACGGCTTCTCCGGAATAAAGTATGTACCTGTGATAGATAATAAGTATCTTGTACAGCCTTTTTATGAGTTTATGCTATCCTTTTATCTGCTTTACTCATGCATAACAAACAGGCCGGATGTACTTTATCTCCGCCAGAACTCTTTTCCGTTCTTCCCCATTGCCCTGTGCAAGCTTTTAAAAATTCCCACGATAGTAGAGGTTAACGGACTGGTTATGGATGAACTCAAGGTAAGCCCGGACTCAAAGTCCTTTGCATACAGGGTTTTTTCCTATCTGGCACTCCGTTCTGAGAGGTTCAATTACAGACACTGTGACAGGATAGTTTCCGTAACTGATAAGCTAAAAGATGAACTTATGAGGCTATACTCCGTGCCTGCAGAAAAAGTTCTTGTAATTAACAACGGAGCAAATACCGAGATTTTCAAGCCCATGGACCAGAAGAAGGCTAGAACCAGTCTAGAGCTTGATGATTCTAAGAAGTACGTATGCTTTGTAGGGCACCTCGCAGCCTGGCAGGGAGTTGAATTTCTTATCTATTCCTCTCCCCTTATCCTTGAAAAATGCCCTGATGTTCGCTTCCTTGTAGTGGGAGACGGAGTAATGAGAGACAAACTGCTGGAAATTGCCTCAGAGATGGGGCTCTCGGACAAATTTACTTTCACTGGAAGAGTTCCTTATGAGGACGTTCCTTTATACATTAATGCAGCTGATATCTGCGTTGCTCCCTTTATAAAGGAAAGAAATTCAAAAATAGGGCTCTCTGCACTGAAAACATACGAATATCTCGCATGCGGAAAACCTATTGTAGCGAGCAGTATATCAGGCGTTAAGGATCTGATCGATCTTTCCGGAGGTGGAATTTCAGTAACTCCTGAGGACCCCGGAGAACTCGCTAATGCTGTGGTAAGGCTAATTTCCGATCAAAAGACAAGGAGCATGATGGGGGAGCAAGGCCGTAAATATGTCGTTGAGAATCACAGCTGGGATGGAGTCGCAAGAAAAATTCTAGATATATGTGACGATATTGTTTGATAGTGCTTTTGATATTGTTTGATATGCTTTTGATATTGTTTGACATGCTTTTGATATTGTTTGATAGTGCTTTCTGGATTTCACAGGATTTTCCTGTGATTTCACTATATTTCACTAAATTGATTTTTCTTCTCTATTCGTTATTTGATTCAGTCAAGATTTAGCTCTCATTCCACTATTACTTTCTATGGTTGTATTGCTGATTTTTACTGGTAGTTTATTGTTTTTTATTTTTGATTTATGGCTTCTATCATTGATTTTTCATTTCAATTTCTTATTTATTTTTATGGCTGTTGCATCTATTCTTCTCGCGGCAAAGAATATATGTTTGAGTTGCTTTCTCTGGACATTCTTCAAAAATTGCTCTGCCTGTAGCGCCGCAAATTTGCTAATAGGCATTCTTTTTTTTCATAACTTTTAATAATAAGTTTCTACTTGTCGATTAATCTTATACAATAAATTTAATCTGTTCATTCTATTCGTCTATAAATCCCTAAAGAAATTTAGAAACTTCGCGCAAATACTTTTATAATATAATGAACTAATTTACAATGCTGACTATAGAAATTTAATTAGGATATTAGAACTGATTTATTTCTACTGTCAGTACGGGGGGAATTTATGTATATTGGAGATATGTTGCCTCAGAATCGAGGGTATTAATTCCAAATCCAATGTTCATCTCATCTAACAGGGTTCAATAGCCTCAGAAATGAAATTTTCCAGGGCTGATTCTAGAGTCTTAAAAATTTAGGTAGTGGATACTATTTGCAAAATCCTGCCAGATGGTTTTGAAAACAGGATAATTAAATTTACCTGAAAATGTGGAAAAACTTAGAAATTTATTAAAAAGAAATTCTAAGCGAACTTCTACCTGATAGACATCATAAATAATTATATTATGACCAACCCCAGGTGATAGCTATGTTAAAGCGAGAATTAGGAGTCCTCTTCCTTGTCGGGTGCTTTATACTTTCAAGTATTCCTGCGGCTTCATGCCGGACTCCTGCACCTATGATCTATGTTGCGGGAGATGGGAGCGGGGACTTTAACTGTGATGGAAAAGACGATCACGTACAGATAAATCAGGCCCTTAAATTCGTGGCAGAAAATTCTGCTTATACAACTGTCCACCTCAAGGGGCCTTTTACATACGTTGTTGACGATACCCTTCTGATTGGAAGTAATACTATTCTCGAAGGGGATTCAAATGCTGTGATCAAGCTGACCAATAGTGCAGGCTGGATTACTATGAAACCCCTTATGCAGCAGATGAGCAGTTCAGGGAATAACAATATTACAATAAGAGGTTTTGAAGTTGATGTAAATCACGATGGTAATTCTGAACTTGCCAAGGGTAAAGGCTACTATAACGTGATTTATTTCATGTACACCAGCAATGTAACAGTCAATGATATGTATATGCATGATGGACACGGTGACGGTCTCAGGATAAAATACGGTAGTAATATCCAGTTTTATAATAACACGATCTATAAACTAGGACATGACGGCCTTTTTGCAATTGAATGTACGAATGTAGAGGCCTGGAACAATACAATAACCTGCAGAACTAACAGTGCTCTGAGGGTATGGAACACAAATAACGTGAAGTTCCATGACAACTTCATCGATTCTTTTTATCACTGGAGTGCAGGAGGTCCGGGTATTCAGGTTGAGAGATCCAAAGGTGACATGACCAATATCGAGATCTATGATAATGTAATTACAAACACTTACGGACCTGGCATCTGGCTTATCGGGACCGCTGGAGCATATGATAAAAGCTTATCAAGTGTACATATCCACCATAATATCTTCTATGATTCCGGTACCAATCCAAGTATCGAATGGGTTGGTGGGGTTTTAGGCAGTGGATTCCATAATGTCCTGATTGAAAATAACGTCTTTGATGGAGTTCATAATGCGGCAGTTGTAAATATGTATTCGACTGACACCAATGCCGGACCTTCAGGAACAGGATTCACGACCACTGTCCGTAATAACATCATGGTAAACACCGTGCCGCGCACAACAAACGCTGCAGGAACAGGATACGGTGTGATTAATCGCCTTACAAGTTCCCACACCATTATACTGGAAAATAACTGTCTCTACAACAATACTCTGGGGAACTACAAAAATGTCAAATCTACAACAGATATCTATGTAAACCCTCTCTTTGCAGGCCAGAGTTCACATGACTATCACCTCAAATCGGTAGCTGGTCGCTGGAACGGGAATACATGGGTTACAGACAGCGTCAGTTCTCAATGTATTGATGCAGGGTTCGCTTCTTCTGATTACTCAAATGAGCCGGAAGACAACGGAAACAGGATTAACATAGGAGCATTCGGGAATACAAAGTATGCTTCTAAATCCGGAACCCTGCCAATAATTAATAATCCTCCTGTGATGAATTCCATCCCGGATGTTACTGTTGAGGCTGGCAAAAGCCTCACCTTTACAGTAAGCGCTTCGGATGTAGACGGAAACACCCTTGCATACTCTGCTTCAGGTATCCCCTCAGGTGCGGTCTTTGACAGCAAGTCGGGGATCTTTAGCTGGACTACGGCTGCCGGACAGGAAGGAACATACAGCATAACTTTTGAAGTAAGTGATGGAAAACTGAAGGATTCGGCTACAGCAAGTATAAGTGTTGTCAAACAGGAAAGTCCTTCGCCCGTAGCAGGGAAGGTCTACGACAACCGTCTGCGTGAAGCTTCTCCTGAGGTAGTCTATCAGGATAGCTCTTTTATTGATGTAGGTGGAATGAGCAGTGGCAAGTATAGAGATGCGATATGGTTTGACCTGAGCGAGTACAACGTTTCTGCTGAAATTAGTAGTGCAAATCTTTCTTTCTGCTGGTATTATCCTGCAGGAAGTTCAAGGCCTCAGGACACTGTAATTGAAGTTTATAGGCCTGCTTCTGCCTGGAATTCAAGCTATGTTAGCTGGAATAAAAGGGACAAAGGCATTGCATGGAAAAATGCAGGAGGGGACTGGTACGATAAAAATGGCGTCTTACAGGGGAGTACTCCATATGCTACAATAACCCTGAAAGGCAGTACTCTTCCTGATTACAGGTATTACGAGCTGAATGTAACCGGTCTGGTTAAAGAGTACACCAGTGGAAAGTATGAAAATACCGGTTTTCTGATGAAAGCCCGTACAGAGAGCAATAACTATATTGCATTCTACAGCAGTGACTGCGGAAATGAAAGTCAGAAGCCAAAGCTCAGTGTGGCAAAAAAAACGCCTACAATGACTGTACCTTTAGTTAATGTAAATGTGACTGTTACTGGTTCAAAGAATAATCGCCTGCGTGAAGCTTCTCCTGATGCAGTCTACGAAAGCTCATCCTTTATTGATGTAGGTGGAATGAGCAGTGGCAGATACAGAGATGTAATGTTGTTCAACCTGAGTGAGTACACAGGTTCCACCGATGTTAATAATGCGACCCTTTCTCTCTACTGGTATTACCCAGCAGGGAGCTCAAGACCTGAAGATACTATAATTGAAGTTTACAGGCCTGCTTCCGCCTGGAATCCAAGCTATGTGAGCTGGAATAAGAGGATCAGTGGTGTTTCATGGAAGAATCCTGGAGGGGACTGGTATGACAAAAATGGCGTCTTACAGGGCAACACTCCCTATGCTACAATGACCCTTAAAGGCAGTACTCTTCCTGATAACAGGTATTACGAGCTGAATGTAACCGATCTTGTAAAAGAGTACACCAGTGGGAAGTATGAAAATACCGGTTTTATGATAAAAGCCCGTACAGAAAGCAATAATTACATCGCTTTCTACAGCAGTGCCGGGAACATAAGTCAGGTGCCAAAACTTCAATTAGCATACACCTGAAAGCTCAAAGACCCTTAAGGCAGCACTCCGAAATTCTGGACTGCAGGAAACGTTAATTTCTCAAGTCTGCTTTTCGGAAAACTTCCTTTTTTCAGATTCTTTTATTTTTCCGGTTTAAAGTTCTACTTATTAACCTACTTTCTTATACCACTCCCTGGTTTTCTGTACATGTTTATTTATTTTCAAATTATCATTTTTATACCTACTAAAAATCCTTTTTGAAAACCCTATTTATCTACATAATAAACTATTCTAAAAATTTATTTACACACAAAGGCTTTTATCCTTTGTAGAAATCTCTTATTGGGTGAGAAGGAGCCTGATTTCCTCAAAAGAAAACGCTATTCAGATTGACTAAAAGTTAACGGCGAGAACTTCTCTGGACCTTCCGTTCTTGAATTCTGGATTACTTCCTAATCAAAGGTATTTCGATGAATCAAATTTAATATGTCCCCTATTATAAGAATAAAGTTAACGCTGAGAATAAATTAAAGACTTTTATACTCTCTCTTACAATTAAAGGTGTCTTTGATGATAATAAATCAACTCGTTCCGGTTATAGAGAAACAATCAGCATACAGGATAAAACCTGAACCGGATTATGAATATTGTTCAAAAGGATTTATATATCAAGCATTAATTAATGATCTGGACTGTGTTACGAAAGGAATTTTCGCGCGACTATTTTCATAATTTTCTTTAACTAAAAACGAAAAAGAGGCAGTTCTTTTTAAGGTGATATGATGTCATATCAAAAATTTGCAAGGGATGTTGGCTTTATTGGGACGGTTCAGATACTTACAAGCCTGAGCACCTTCTTTTTATTGCCCATTATCACAAAAACCCTTGGAGCATACGATTACGGACTCTGGGCACAGATCAATATCACAGTATCTTTAATTTCTTCTCTTGCACTTATGGGGCTTTCAATGAGTTTCGTTAGATTTTTATCTTCCGAAACCGATACGAAAAAAATAAGGGAAGCCGTGTACTCAATCCTTTTCTTTGTTACAGTATCGGGTTTTCTAGCTTCATTCATGTTATACTTGTTTGCAGAACCACTTGCAACTTTCGGTTTTAAGGACCCTGGAGCAACCTATTTCGTACAGGCAGGCTCCCTTTTAATCCTTCTGAATGTAATTGAGTCTGTATCCCTTTTCTATTTCAGGGTTTTCAGGCAAATTCAGAAATTCTCTTACTTTACTCTTTTTGAGACCTTTGGAAAACTGTTATTTATACTGATCTTCCTTAAAATGGGGTACGGACTTCTTGGAGTAATAACTGCCACTCTAATGATTCAGGGTCTGATTTTTTTAATCTCCCTTATTACCATAGTTTCACAGATAGGGTTTGTTATCCCCCGGTTTACTTACATCAGAGAGTACCTGCAGTTTTCTCTGCCGTTAACTCCGAATGCACTTATTAGATGGGTTACGGAATCAAGCGACAGATACATGGTTACTTATTTTCTTGGTCTCGGCACTGTGGGTGTCTATTCTGCAGCGTGTTCAATCGGAAACCTTATCCAGCTTTTTGTAAGCCCTCTCCAGCTTATTCTTCTTCCCGAACTCTCAAAGTTATTTGATGAGAATAAGCTGGATGAGGTAAGAATCTACATGTCTCATTCTCTGAGGTACTTCCTTATTATCGCCATCCCCGCAGTCTTCGGGCTTTCAGCCCTTGCAAAACCATTGCTTGGGGTTCTTACCACTCAGGACTTCATTTCTGGCTGGTTTGTGATCCCTATTATTGCTTTTGCCGGGCTTCTTGCAGGAATATTCCAGATTTTTGTCAATACGATGTTCCTTATAAAAGAGACGAGGTCTGCTACCTATATTAACATCATTGCCGCAGTTTCAAACGTGTTGATCAATCTTATTCTCATACCATCAGTCGGCATTATCGGTGCTGCTCTTTCAACTCTCGTCTCTTACTTTTTGATGGCTGTGTTTTGTATTCACATGTCTCTGAAGCATTTTAAACTTGATTTTTATTTTCTGGACATTGCAAAAAGTATTCTGTCATCAATATCTATGTACTTCTTTATCTCTAGCTTTGCTATCTCAGGCATACTTGAGCTTTTCGAAGCAATAGGGGCAGGCACGTTTATTTATCTGGTTATGATGCTTCTGGTGGGCGGCTTTACGGACCATGAAGTGTCTTTAATAAAAAGGTATTTATTCAGGTCAAAGGTGAACCCGAGCAGCAAATAATCAGTCCTGTGTTCTCTGTAGTGGGTAATATAAATTAGCGCTATTTTCGGCTTTTGAATAAATCATCGGTCTGTCATTCCCAGTGCTTGCAGGGCCTTTTAATCGCTCCTCTTTCTACATTCATGTTGTTTTTTTCACTTTACGAAGCAAGTTCTCTGGAATTTTAAAAAGGATCGTTTCTCTACTTATTTTCTGTATATCTCCTGGATATTTATATAAAAATTGAGTTAAGGGGAGTTGAACCGGATATTATTCTCGAAAATGCTATTGTCTTCGGATACAAATCTTATTTTCCGGCAATCAGTACCCTTGCTGTATCTCTTATGCTTTTCTCTGAGGTATAAGCAGCTCTCCATCCCATAGATTTTAATTTTTCAATATCTAGTCTCATCCTTGGCACATCCCCTTTCCATCCCCTGCTCCCGCCGGTATATGCGAACTCTACTTCAGAAAGCCCCATCTCCTCCGTGACGACTTTTCCTATCCCTGTAGCACTGATAGTGTCTTCGGACCCGATATTGAATATATTTACTTCTTCTTTGCTTTCCTCTATTGCAAAAATGATTGCGTCAACACATTCCGATACGTGAAGGTATGATTTTTCCTGCTTTCCGTCCCCTAGAATCTCGAGCCTGCAGGGATCTTCTTTCAGCTTCTTTATGAAATCAACGGTAATTCCATGCGTGCTGCGGGGCCCGACAATATTTGCAAACCGGAAAATCCACGCCTGCATGTCGAAGGTATGTGCGTATGAAGTAATGAGAGCTTCACAGGCAAGCTTTGAGGCACCATAGAGAGATATAGGGATAAGAGGCCCGTAGCCCTCAGGAGTGGGCATAACGCTTGCTTCCCCGTAGACCGTAGATGTGGAGGTAAATGCAATTCTTTTTGCACTGCCTTTTCTCATAGCTTCGAGGAGGTTGTAGGTTGCCAGGATGTTCTGGTCAAAATGAACTCTCGTATCCGAAGCTCCAAGTTTGACGTCAGGGTTTGCGGCTACATGGTACACCATGTCAACATCCTTACAGACACTTTCTATAGCTTCAGGATCAAGAAGGTCTCCTTTTACAAGAAAGAAATCCGGATTTTTAAGATGGTGTTCTATAAATTCCATCTTGCCGGAACTCAGGTTGTCGAAAACAAGGACTCTGTTTCCTCTTTCCATCAGATGGTCGACAAGATGACTTCCGATGAAACCGGCCCCTCCGGTTACAAGTATTCTGTTCTTTGCAGGCATAAAGATCCTCAAATAATCTTCCTCTCCCTATTAATATTTTGCACTGTTTTCGGAAAATACTATGACTCCTTTTCTCTGCTCTATTGGTTTCTATATAGGAATAAAGGGAAAAATTAAAGAAATAGGGTGAAGAGTATTTTAACTCAGAAGAACATATCTTTACAGAATTTTTTCCATTCTTCGGAGTGTCTATCTTGAAAGTAAAAAAAGCAGTTATCCCTGCAGCAGGTCTAGGAACCCGGTTTCTTCCTGCCACCAAATCCATGCCAAAGGAAATGCTTCCGATCATTGACACACCTGTGATCCAGTATGTTGTAGAGGAAGCTATTGCTTCGGGAATCGAAGACATTATAATTATTACAGGCAGAGGCAAGAGAGCAATTGAGGATTACTTCGACGATTCTCCTGAGCTTGAGATGCACCTTGCAAAGAAGCACAATACGGAACTTCTTAAACTAGTCAGGGACGTTTCCTCTCTTGTTGATATCCATTATATTCGCCAGAAAGAGCCTAATGGGCTTGGAGACGCAGTTCTCAGGGCAGAGAACCATATAGGAGATGAGCCTTTTGCAGTCCTTCTCGGAGATGATATTATCGTCAATAGCAAACCCTGCACTGCCCAGCTCATTGAGAATTTTGAGAAATATGGAAGGTCAACAATAGCAGTTGAAGAGGTGCCTTACGAAAAGCTGAGCAGCTACGGAATTATAAAGGGTAAACATCTTGATGATTCTCTATACGTGCTTGAAGACATAGTGGAAAAACCAGCACCTGAAGATGCTCCTTCCAATATAGGGGCAATCGGACGCTATGTCTTCACTCCGGAAATTTTTGATTGTATAAAGAAAGCCGGAACAGGTGTTGGAAGTGAGATACAGCTCACAGATGGTATCAGACTTCTGAATAAATCTCAGATGATCTACGCCTGCAGGTTTAAAGGAAAAAGGTTCGACACCGGAGACAGGCTTGGATACGTAAAGTGCATAGTCGATTTTGCCATTCAAAATGAAAACCTTAGAGATGATATACTTGAGTACCTGCGGGAAATCCTGGCAGTTGAAAAGGTTCCTGCAAAAAAGGTTCCGGCAGAATTGAAAGAGTGAAGAATAAAAGAACCGGATAACAAAAAAGCATCAGGTAAGGTCAGTTAAAGAAGAGATAATCCTAAAAATATGTGAAAAATGGGGGCAGTAATCCTGCCGGTTTTCACCAGCAGAGTCCCTCATAGTCCACATCTTTCGCTTTAATTACCCGCCTTCCGTCAATGACAATTTTTCTTTTCATGCCCTTGAACTCAGAGTCAAGATTTCTGAACTCGTCCCATTCCGTCATCACAAGACAGGCTTCTGCATCTTTAAGCGCATCTGAGGCCTTATCAAAATATTCGATTGCAGGAAAGACCCGTTTCATGTTTTCTGCTGCCATGGGGTCATAAACCGAAACTCGGGCCCCAAGCCTGAGAAGTTCAGCAATGACAGGGATTGACCTGGATTCTCTTATATCGTCCGTTTCGTTTTTAAAGGCAAGACCAAGGACTGCAATCTTTCTGCCCTCAGGGTTTCCTATTTTCTTCTGCAGAATTTCAGTCATAAAAAGGGGTTGCCTTTCATTTACGGCTATTACGGACTCAAGGAGCACAGGAGAGTATCCTATTGCTTTTGCTTTTCCTATAAGCGCTTTTACATCTTTGGGGAAACAGGATCCTCCAAAGCCTGCCCCTGAGTTCAGGAACTTCGGGGAAATCCTGAAATCCTTCCCTACAGCTTCCATAACCTCATAAGTGTCGATCCCCAGCTTTTTGCAAATATTTCCTATTTCATTGGCGAAGGAGATCTTGGTTGCAAGCAGGGAGTTATTTGCGTATTTTATCATCTCTGCAGTTGCCGGACCTGTACGCGTGACCTCACATTCAAAGGTCCGGTAGAGTTCCGAAACGAGGTCTCCAGATCGTCTGTCAATTGCCCCGATTACTATTTTATCAGGATTCATGAAGTCCTGGACTGCTTTTCCTTCCCTCAGGAATTCCGGGTTCATTGCGACACCGAAATCTCTTCCGGCTTTCTTTCCTGATGCTTCCTCAATGATCGGGAGGACAAATTTTTCTGTTGTTTCGGGAACTACAGTGCTTTTTACTACCACTACATGGTAGCCTTCTTTATTTGCCAGGACTGAGCCGATACTTGCTGCTGCCGCCCGGACAATTGAAAGGTCTATAGTCCCATCTTCTGCCGAAGGTGTTCCTACACAGATAAATGAAATATCGGTTTCATTGACTGCAAATTCATAATCAGTAGTCGCTATGAGCCTTTTTCCTGCATATTTTCGCAAAAGCTCTTCAAGTCCTTCTTCATAAATCGGGGGAATGCCTGCGTTTATCTGCTCCGTTTTTTTACTGTCAATATCTACACAGATGACTTCGTGTCCTACTTCTGCAAAGCAGGCTGCAGTAACTGAACCCACATATCCTGAACCTATAACAGAAACTTTCATAGTTTAATCCTCCTTCTCGGAAATTGAACAGGTAATCGATTCTAACTCTTATTTATTTTTTGATAGAATGTTTCTCTTTATAATTTCTGGTCTCTAAAAGTCCCCACTTTCAGGCTTTCTGTACTTTTCCTTTTCGTGTCGGTTTGAATATTTATATAGTTTGACAGTTTATAGGTTTCTATAGTTATAATTTAGTACATGTTCTGACAATACCTTTACCGATAAGTTGGGGGATTTGTAGTGCTTTCAATGATGCTCCTGGGTACAGAAGAGCTTACTCTGGGAAATAGTTTTCCCGGTTCAGGCATCTGTTTTGTTTACACGGACTTTGGAATTCCTGGATACTACAGGATAACAGTTCTGGGATTAATCGTTCTTCTGGGGATGAAGGAAATGCTTCTGGTTTCCAGAAAAGAAGATCATTTTTCAATCGATTCTATTGATATGGGGATATACCCACTGTTGATATGTTTTGTTGCGAATTTCCTATTTGCAGGCTTGGAAATTATTTTTACAGGGTTAACCCCCTAAACTCTTTAATTTTTTACTTTTTAGCTATTTTCTTTTGCTCTTCCAGAACAAGTTTTCCTGCTGAAATATTACGGAGTAATAACAGGTATTTATTTGTTTGTGAAGCTGAAATAATTGGAATTACCTGAATTTTTAATTTGTTACGTACTTTAGTTCAGAACCTTAGTTTCCAAAACTATTTATTTACAAACTATTTATCTTCTAAGCATAATAGTATTTGTTAGTAATCCTATCAGAATCAAAAATTTAAGTTTAAGGAGGCGCTGTAATGGGGTGGGGCCATAGCCAAGGGGGTCGGAGCCGCCGTCATCCTGTTGTCAGCTCAGGGGACATTTAAGGATATTGAATCTGACAGTAGGGTTCGGAAAAAGGGACTTAGGAAGAACCAGGGTCCAGCTGACTGCTTCTCTGATATATGAAGTAGAAGACTCCCTGATTCTCGAAAATATCTTGCCTTATCTGTTTTAGGATTTGGCATTTAAATTCGTTTCTTACCTTCCTTTTTACCGTTTTCCCATAAGAAGAACTGTTATTTTTCCCTGAATGTAGCATTTATAAATGGGGATCAGTTAGGGAGTGAAAATCTTGAGGGTCATTGTTGATATAGGGCATCCAGCCCACGTTCATTTTTTTAAAAATACTATCTGGAGTCTTGAAAAAAAAGGACACCAGGTTATGGTTGTCTCAAGGGATAAAGATGTTGTAATAGAATTATTAGATGCCTATAAAATCCCGCATACAGTGTTAAGTACGGTTAAACAGGGCAAGGTTCACCTTTTTGAAGAACTGTTCATAAGAGAGTGTAAACTTTATAATATCGCCCGCCAGTTTAATCCAGATCTCATTATGGGCATTCTTTCTCCTCCTGTTGCTCATGTTGCATGGGCACTGGGTAAAAAGTCCATAATTTTTAATGACACTGAACATGCAGAAATAGCTCAGAAAGCTACCTATCCGTTTTGTGACATTATCTGTACGCCTACATCCTTTCAAAATGATGCCGGAAAAAAGCAGATCAAGTACAGTGGTTATCATGAACTGGCATATCTTCATCCCGCCTATTTCTCTCCGAATCCTGAGGTCTTGCGGGAACTCGGTGTGGAGGTTGGCGAACCTTTCGTAATCCTGCGTTTTATTTCATGGGGAGCACACCATGATGTAGGACAGCATGGGATTAATAATAAGATTGCACTTATTCAGGAACTTGAAAAATTCGGGAAGGTCTTCATTTCTTCCGAAGGAAAACTGGCAGAAGAATTTGACCGGTATAGAATCCGAGTTCCTCCAGAAAAAATCCATAGCCTACTTTATTATGCTACACTATGCGTCGGTGAGGGAGCAACTATGGCTGTCGAAAGCGCAATCCTTGGAACCCCCTCTATATATGTCTCCTCTCTTGCGGGAACCATGGGAAACTTTTCGGAACTCGAGCAGAAATATAGTCTGCTTTTCAATTACAGCGACTCGGAAGCTGCCCTGATAAAGGCTGTAGAACTTCTCAAGGATCCTGGGCTTAAGAATACCTGGAGCTTCAAGAGAGACGTCCTTCTCAGGGATAAAATCAACGTAACAGAATTCATGGTAAGCCTCATAGAAGGGCTTCCTGGAAAAAAGTCCGGGATTTCCGTATCCACGGTTTCGGATGAGAGCTATGCATGATTTACTGAAGCAAAAAGCGGAATTATGGGATCTTTTTTCCCGAAAAGAAGAGTATTCGTCCGAAAAGCTCGATGACCACGGGCGCTTCCTTTTCGCTGAGAAAGATCTCCGAAATGCCTCTGAGCCTGAGGTCTCCAGATATCTGATAGAACAGGGGATGGAAGTTGAATTCCCGGAAAACAAAACCTTTGCTGTATGTTTAACCCATGATATGGATGATATTTATCCTCCTCTTTCCCACAGCCTGCTGTCCTCAGCCTGCTGCCTGAAAAGTCTGGATTTCCGGGGTTCGGTAGCTCAGTTTCTCTGGAAGTTTCGGGGACCTGAGCACTCGCCTTACCTTAATTTTTCCGAAATCATGGATCTTGAGGCAGGTTTTGGAGCAAAGTCTTCTTTTTACTTCATTGCCAGCAGAGAAGACCCTAAAAGGTTCAGATATGACATAGAGGATGTAGAAAGCTATGTGGGGGAAGTTTCTGATAGAGGGTGGGAAGCTGGTCTGCATGGCGGCTACTATTCATATGACAACCCTGAAGCGTTAAAAAATGAGAAAGAAAGGCTCGAAAAAGTCCTGGGTAAAAAAGTCCTGGGTTTTCGCAACCATTACCTCAGGTTCAAAACTCCGGAAACCTGGGAACTGCTGGCAGATGCTGGTTTCGGCTACGATTCAACTTTTGGATACAGTGATTCCGTTGGCTTCAGAAACGGCATGTGCCACCCTTTCAGACCATATAACCTGAACAAAAACCGGGAGATAAACATCCTGGAAATTCCACTTACTGTAATGGATGTCGCTCTTTTCAAAGTTCCCAGGTCTTTTGAGGAAGCCTGGAGATGCACAAAGGATCTGATAGATACAACAGCAAGGTTCAATGGAGTTATTACCCTGCTGTGGCATAATTTCGTTTTCGGGTGCAGCTTCCGAAAAGACTGGATTAAACTCTACGAAAAAGCATTGCAGTACTGTTCCGATAAAGGTGCATGGATGACAAGCGGAGAAGAGATTTACAGGTGGTGGGAGAATAAATTCTGATCCTAAAAGGAATTATCTGCTGATTACACCTGCAAGGAATGAAGAAGAAAACCTGCCTGATGTTTCCAAATCTGTAATAGGGCAGGAAGTAATACCTGCACTATGGATTATAGTGGACGATGGAAGTACGGATGAGACACCTCGCATTCTCGAAGAGCTGAAGGCAAAATACTCCTGGATTCGCAGCATAAGGCTCCCTCCAAGACCAAGGGATATAACCTTTCACTATAGCTATGTCTGCAAACAGGGATTTGATCATGCACTGGAATACTGCAGGGAAAATAGCATTGAATACGAATACATAAGCCTTCTTGATGCCGATACCGTACTGGAGGGAAACTATTTTGGAAAATTAATAGGTGAATTCGAAAAAGATTCCTCTGTAGGGATTGCAAGCGGAGGAGTTTACTATGACGTTGGCGGTAAGCTTTCACGAGAAGTGTCAGATAAAAATCTGCCCCGAGGTACAGGAAGGCTCTGGAGAAAATCCTGTTTCTTCGAGACTGAAGGCTATCAAGTGGAACCTTCCCCTGATTCCATCTCCAATACTAAAGCCCTCCTTCGGGGCTGGCAGCTAAGGCAGTATGCAGACGTGATTGAAGTCCAGAAACGAAAAACGAGCGCAGGAGAGGGGCTCTGGAAGGGGTATGTCAAAAACGGCTGGATGGCTTATTACGTGGACAAAAACCTACCTATGGTACTGTTTAATACGCTTTATTATTCCCTGAAGTCTCCACATTACACAGGAATTGCATATCTCTACGGATATCTCAATTCGGCCATTAAAAGGGAGAAAAAAATCAAGGATAAGGAAATAAAAGCTTACTACAAAAACCAGAATATGGGGCTGCTATTTTCCAGAGTTTCGGGAGTTTTAAGCCGCAACTCTACAGATACCAGGCAGGAAGAAAAATGAATACTCTAAAATATTTTATGAGAGTTATGTATTATAGGTGACGTTATGAAGGTTCTCTTTCTGGACATAGTGTGGCCTCTTTACCTGGCTGATGGTTCGCTTATCCACAGGCATGAGCTTGTAAGCAACCTGGCAGGGCTAGACAACGAAATCCATATCTTCACTACTGATATCTCCACACTTTCGCACATGGACAATATCCGCTGCCATTATATACGCCCTGGAAGCCTGCTTACCCTCACAATCAATTATTTCCGGAGCTCTGCACATCTGGTCGGTTCCGAAACTTTTGATGTGCTCTATACAAGAAATCCGAATTTCGGTTTCCTTGCCGGGCTTTTCTGCAAAGGCAGGTGCAAAGCGCTGGTTTATGAATTAAATGGAATCCCTGAGGATGAAAGCAGCCTTATCAAATCCAGATGCAGTAAAGAGAACTCTTTGCAGGAGGGAAAAATGATAAATTTATCCCGGTATTTTTCTTCTGCAAAAGCCAGGTTAAAGGTTTCGGTTCTGAAAAAAGCTCTTGGTCTTTCGGATAAGATAATCGCAGTAACGCCTGGGATAAAAGCGAATATCGAGAGTGCTTACAGCATTCCTGGAAATAAAATAACCGTGGTACCCAACGGAGCAAATACCTCCCTGTTCAAACCTCTCGGGCAGGGTGAATGCAGAAATGATCTCGGGCTTGACCCGAAAACTCCCTATATCTGTTTTGTGGGAAACCTTGCTCCCTGGCAGGGAGTCGAATATCTGGTAAAGGCAGCTCCCTCAATACTTTCCGGATTCCCTGAGTGCCGTTTCCTTATTGTCGGCGACGGGGTTATGAAAAATGAGCTGCTTAACCTTTCAAGAGAACTAGGGGTTGCAGACAGATTTATTTTTACAGGCGTGGTTGCCTACGATCGTGTGCCTGCGTACATCAATGCAAGCGATATCTGTGCTGCTCCCTTTATCCTCGCAAGAAACGCAAAAATCGGGCTCTCCCCTCTGAAATTATATGAGTATATGGCCTGCGGAAAGCCGGTTGTTGCAAGTGCGATCAGTGGGGTTGCTGATGTACTCGAGGCTTCGGAAGGAGGAATTCCTGTCTCTCCGGAAAACCCGGAGGCCCTTGCAGAAGCTATTTCAAAATTGCTTGAAAATCAGGAATTGAGAGCGAAAATGGGCTCAAAAGGTTTAAGTTATGTTACTGAAAATTACAGCTGGCACAGTGTTGCGAAACAGGTAGACGGGGTCTGTAAATCAGGACTCAAGGGCTGAATGCCCGGAATCTGTCTTTCTACTACTACTATAATTTATCAAAGCTACGAATTAGTGTCTGTCAAACGGGGCTTAAAATGGACGAAATTGAAGTCAGAGAATTATTGCCATCTGAATACAAAGAATGGGATCTGCTTGTGGAAAAAGCTCAACCCGGTACGCTCTTTCACACAAGTGACTGGCTGGGAATCTGTAGGGACGTCCTTTCCAGAGACTTAAAGATTTATGGTTGTTTCAGAAACGGTGAGCTTGTGGGCGGATGCCCCACTTTCATTAAGAACATTAAAGGCATGCTGAAAATAGCATCTTCGACCTGCAATATGACTGACTATTGCGGCCCCCTTATAAAAGAGGGAGCCAGCTCTAAAGCCAGCAAACGTATGCAGGACACGCATGAGATTCTAGGGGCTCTCAGGGAATTCCTCTGCAAGCAGGGATTCGATAGCATTCATCTAACACTCGCCCCAGGGCTCGAGGATGTAAGACCTTTTACCTGGAAAGGGTGGGATTCGAGTGTGCGCTATACTCACCACCTGAAACTCAACGAAAACGTAGACAGTAACCTCTCAAGGAAAATCCGGAGAGAACTTAAGAGCGCAGAAGAGGCAGGGCTTAAAACGAAAGTCTCGAATGATCCTGAAACCTACCACCGCCTGCTTTCCCTTGTCTATGAGAAACAAAATCTGGAACCCCCTCTTCCAAGAGAATTCTTTGAAAGGGTATTTAAATTAATCCAGGAAAAAGATGTTGGTTACATGTTTGTCTCAGAGACTCCTGAAGGAGAAGCAGTTGCAGCCCACCTTAACCTGTACGGTAAGAAATGCGCAATTACCTGGTCCTCAGCCCTGAACCCTGAATTTGGCAGAATGGGTCCCAATGCACTTCTGTATTATAATGAGTTCCTTGGCCTGAAGTCCAGAAATTTCGAATATATGAACGTAATGGCAGCAAACATCCCAAGATTTACGGACTTTATCATGGGTTTTTCCCCGGAGCTTGTCCCTTATTATACAGTAACCCTGCGCAGTAAGAAGTATTCCCTCGCCAGGACATTATACCAGATTACACATGAAGATACTGAATGATTGAAAAACAGGGAGCTTACTTACAGAAGCCGGGTTAGTTAAAAAGATTTAAAAAAACCGAAATCGGAATCTTTTCCGAAATCGGAATTTAACTTTAAGGCGGGAAGTCCCCTTCCTCGGAGGGCGCAGCCCGACAGGTGGAGGATGAAAGCCGTCAACTTCTACAAAACAACAGTAGCATAATCATTTATACTTATAGTTACGTCGATATAGTGATAACTATGCAGTATAAACTGGATCGTAGAAGCCATTCTGTATATTCACTCCATTATCATTTCGTTCAGTGTGTGAAACATAGAAGAAAGGCTCTAACGAATCCGCTAATTATTGATTTTCTCAAAACTAAAATCCATAACATAAGTGAAACTTTCGATGTTGAAGTACTGAATATTGAGTGTGATAAAGACTACTTTCACTTATTATTCACAGCAAAACCTTCTCTTGATATTCCAAAGTACATCAACACCATTAAAACCATAACTTCAAGGGAGATTCGTAAAAACTTCCCTGAAGTAAAGACTATGCTATGGAAAGATATGTTCTGGTCAAGATCGTATTTTATAGCATCGACAGGGCAAGTAACCCTAGACGTACTTAAAGAATATGTGGAGAATCAAGGCAAATATGCATCTGACGAAGGAGATCAAGATCAATCCAACTGAAGAACAGGTAGATGTTCTCTGGCAATTATCTGAACAGTGTAGATGCCTCTATAATTCTGCCTTAGCCGAAAGAAAAGAAGCATGGGAAACTGAACAGAAGAGTGTAAAATATGTAGAACAGCAGAATCAGCTTCCAATGTTGAAAGAGAAATTTCCACAGTACAATATAGTGTATTCCAAAGTACTGCAATCAGTCCTGAAAAAGCTTGATGCTAATTACAAATCATTCCATTGGTCATCGGTTAAGAACTTATTTCCGTCTCCCAATAGTGTTTTCTATTTCACCTT
This sequence comes from Methanosarcina subterranea, assembly GCF_055385895.1. Taxonomy (NCBI): domain Archaea; kingdom Methanobacteriati; phylum Methanobacteriota; class Methanomicrobia; order Methanosarcinales; family Methanosarcinaceae; genus Methanosarcina; species Methanosarcina subterranea. Next base: position 231,130 of record NZ_AP042426.1, read on the forward strand.
TTTCATTAAAACCATTTTTCTCTGAACCTTTCTCTATTTACATGTGGATCCAATGCTTGACTTTCATATACACTCATTATCGTTTCAAAAGTTCTTTGAATTCCACATCTATTCAGAATTACTGTCAACAAATCTGATGCATTCTCTGCAAATATTGTGCTCCAACGTAACTGTGTATATTGAGCCATTTTTTCAGGATGAGCAGTATTGTTCTTTACAAGAGAATAAATCCTTCTACTAACGATTAATGTTAACATTGCTGTCCAGATTAGAGCTTCAATTACCTGTTCATTCTTTGTTTCAAGAACGTCAAGAGCGTATTTGCTTTTTAACTCCTTGAAAAGTAGTTCTATGTCCCACCTTGCTCCATATAATTTTGCAATGTCTTTTGCATTCAAAACATCTTTCTGAATATTTGTGATATATATGTGATGCTTTTCGTCCTCATCATTATATACCGCAACAAGACGTACTTTCATCTCATCCTGTTTTTGTTTGCATTTATATGCTCTTCTTTTGAATGCTATTTTTACAACAGCATCAAGATCTTTTCCAGAAAGTTGTTTAATACACTCACTAACAGGTTTTCCAGCGAACTCTTTGCTTTTTGTCTTAGAAAGTCCTTCTTCAACAGAAACAAGAACAGGATCCATATTCTTCCTTATTCTTGAAACAAAATATCCTCCGTTTTCCTCAACTCTTGCAAACATTTGAGTTTTGTAAAAACCAAGATCAACAAGAAGAATACGGTCTTTAATCCAGGGACCTATTTTCAATGTTTTTATTTCAGCTGTTTTTTCAGAGTACAGAGCAACGGTTTTAGGTCCGTTAGCAACTGCACTTACCATAACTCCTACTTTTACTCCAGCAGCTACATTTCTTGCTCTTGCTGCTGGAAACTTGTCTGATAAAGAGGAGTGAAGACGAACAATTGTGCTGTCCTGAATAAGAACATCCTGGAAGTCTTCGAGTTTTTTGCTAAGTTTTCTTCCAGGATCTTTTGCAAGTTCTTCTATACCGTGAATTACACACTGATGGAGGAACTCAACAAGTTCTGGAGTGAATCGATAGTACCAACTGCTGTCGCTAAGGGTTTTATTTGATTCTTTTTCATAGTCTCTTTTCAAACTGGCAAGTGTACGCTGTAAGCGTACACCAAAACCAAGAGTTAAAACCCAAAAAATGATGACAGGGTCAATTTTACGCTCACGTACTATTAGATCAGTTTCTTTAGCAGTCTGCCTTAACCATTCTTCGGGAAACATTTCCCGAAGAGAGTCTTCAAGAGTAGGTGGGGGACGAGGAGACATAGATGCACTAATATTTAGATTATTAATATAAAAACACATACAAGAGTAACTATCTAACGCTTAACCGATGACGCATGAAGTCTACTCAGATTAAAGATTTTCAGCATAAGCTTTCTAAAACCATGATTGAGAACACAAGATCTAATACAATAATTGTTGGTGATCTTAACGTAAAAAACATGGCTCAAACAAAGAAAGTAACTGGAAAAAGAAAACGTTCTCAGAACAGGTCTACTCAAAATCAAGGATACCTTTCTCGCTTTATCGAATTCTTGACCTACAAAGCAGAGCTTGCAGGTAAAAAAGTAATAAGAATTGATGAAGCTTATACATCAAAAGAGTGCTGTGTCTGTAGAAAAAGACATGCTATGCCTCTTTGGGAAAGAACTATGAAATGTGATTGTGGAAACGTAATTGATAGGGATAGAAATAGTGCTATCAACATCATGAAACGGTTCTTATCACAAAATGCTTTGTGGACAAGCTATCAGAAGTTTTCTGATAATCTTCGACAAACAGGATTACAGATGGATAATTGCATTACTGCAAATATCCAAGTGACGTAATTACTCGAAGGAAGCTCCGTCCTCGCCATCAGGTAGGGCGGGGTAGTTCACTTATTTCTTGTGTAAAGGCCTGTATTGTGTTTCTACAAGCTTATGAAAATTATTTTTTTTCCCATACTTTCTTTTTTCTCAGGTCTTTCTTTCTTAAAGGTTTTGTAGAGGTTCTTAAGGCGGTTAACTTATACTTGATTCTATTTTCTGAGAAGGAGATTTATTTTTCCTTCTCAGCTTCTATTTTTTACGTTTATAATAAAGGCTGAGAACATTTTTCTGAACATAGGATCGTCATGAAGGGTTATTGCGTAATATATGCCTGTTAAGACCACGGCTGCAAATAGTATTATGTAAAAGTTTGAAAAAATCATTTCTATCATAATTAATGGAGCTGAAACGACGAGGCCTATTGTCGCATATCTTACAAGAGTCCCAATGCTTTCTTTCTTGCTAATTCCTGCAAGGCCCAGCAGGTATGCATTGTTCCAGAGCCAGAACACAATTCCTGTAAAACTGTACAGGGCAAGAGCGAACTCAGGGCCTCCATAAGTTCCCCCTATGAATAGTGCTACTACCCTTGAGACAAGGAGAACTATACTGAAGATGAGCCAGACTGTCTGTTTTTCAAATACGTTGTAGAGAGTTGAGATCGGTGAAGAAAGAAAGACAAGGAATATCCAGGGCACAAGGATCCTTACATATGTACCCGAAATACCCCACTCTTCCCCGAAAGCAAATGTGAAGATCTGTTCCCCGAGAATTATCAGGAGTATCATAGGGAAGAGTCCTATTGAAATAAGCTTTTTATAAACTTCTCCAACTATAACCTTCATATCTCCTTCTCCATTCCCGTTCTTAACTTCGCTTACTTTCTGGAAAAAGACCTGTCCTATAGCACTACCTACAATTCCCATTGGCAGGTTTACAACCTGGTTTGCAAGTGAAAAATGCCCTACAACCGATGTACTATAGAAATATGCGAGCAAAAAGGCAGGAACCTGTGGAGAAATAGTATTTGCGATAGATGACCAGGAACTGAATAACGGAAATTTTTTGTATTGAATAGCTACCTCTTTCATTCTTTTTATTGAGACCTTTTTGAAAACCTGAATATCTTTTTTTATGCCTTTAAGCATGAAAAGGTCTGCAAATAAATATCCTGCAATGAAGCCCCCTATCAGGCCTAATGGGGTAATACTCCATTTCCCAAACCCTATTTGAAATGCCTTTGACGTTAAGGTATTCGAAACTCTGGACCCTGCAATGACTCCGAACCGGGTTTTTCTTGAAAGCCAGTAGTTTTGCACAAAAAACATTCCGTTAAGGAATATTATCAGTGGAAGGAGAGGTAAGTATTTCGAAACTCCAGGAGTGTTAAAAATATTAATATCTTCCGGAACAAATAAGATTGCGATGCCTGTCAGTAAGGATACAACAGTTACCAGTACTGTGCATACAGAGGCAACATTTGCAGCGTCCTCCTCTGTTTTTGGCAGCATGATCGCAAATTGATACGAAAAAGTAGAAACTATCACAAGTATGCCTGAAATTGACATGAATATCTGAAAAATCCCAAAATCAGATGGATTATAAATTCTTGTGACTATGGGTATGAGAAGTATGCCCAGAATCTGTGCGGTAACACTTCCTGATACAAGTTTTAGTACATTCGTTATAAAGTTTGACATGGGGTTTCCAACTTTGAAATATATTAATTCAGTTTTAGTCGTGGATAGGGGTTTTCACTCAGGCGATTTATATAATAGTTTCCAATGAATTTTTATCTTTGTACTTCTTTACTTTCTTTAAGATAAGCAAGTACCTCTGAATTATCATATACCAGTGAATATTCCGGAGCTTCAAAGCTTTTGAAGAAATCTGCTGGTAATGGCTGGATTGTGTTTACCCCATATCTATTCGGGTCATTTATGGATATTGGTTCCTTAAGAGCTGATCTTCTCAGCAATATCATACTATCGCCGTTGATTTCTCTCGACTCAATCTGGTGTGTATCGAAATATGTTGCGTTATTTGCATCGTATCCCGAATCCCTGTAAAAAAGACAGCTGTCATAGGGAGAATCCATCAGGATATTTCCTGAATACACTCCAGATAATGTTTTCACAGCCTGGATTTCAATGTTTTTGAACTGGTTTCTTACAGTTGTCTCTTTTCCTACAAGAGGGTTGTCTTTATTAATTCCTGGAGTGGTCACCATTACAAACGAAAAAAGCAGCAGTATAATGAAGACCGCAGGAATTTTCGCTTTTTTAGAGTTGAACAGGCTTACCAGTTTTAATATATATGAGGCAGCTACCAGTACCAGAAATGCTGCTATTAGTGGGAACCACCTGCTTGTAAGAAAATTTCTCATGCCCAGTAAAGGAATCCCGTAGGCAAGGCTATACAAAATTACAACAACCAGGGCAATTGAGAACTTATCTATTTTTTCGGCGTCCCTGCGGGAAAACCATGTCAGAACCCCTCCTATTGCAAAGAAAGGCAGGGCAAGATAGCTTATATGAAGTATCAGTGTTTCCAGTGAGTCCTGATTGGTTACAGTCCCAACAATAAGCTCATCACTCGAGTAGCTGGACCCCGCCTGAAGTACGTCTATAAGAGGTTTGAAAATCATTTCAAAAAAGGAGGTATCCGGAGTGACATATGTGAACATCCAATAGGTCTGCAGACTAATCACAAAAAAGAGGATATAGTTAAAACTGGCTACTGCAGTGGGTGAACTTCCATAAAGCAGGTTATGCAGGTATTTTCCTGCAAAGATTGAAACTAAAGCCAGAAAAACCACAAAAGTTGTCAACTGGTGGGTCAATATCATTAGAATTGTAGCAATGAGAAGAAGCCCTGCATGCACCAGGCCCGGTTTCTCGCTGAAGATTGCATAGAGGATAATTATAAAGTAGCAAAGAACAAGGGAACCCGGGGTTATGTTTGTAATTCCAGTGACGATATTATGATTATTCAGGTTTATTAATAAAGCAGCAAGCAAGCCCATCTGAGGGCCTTCAAGTTTCTTCCCGATGAGGTAAATCCCAGCCGTGCTGAAAATATTGGCAAACCCTATAGAGTAGAAGAAGCCGTCCTTGATATCCAGGCCGCCCATGAGCTGGGTCATAGAGACAAAAATGTGGGCAAGCGGATAATAAAAATATTTGCTGCTGATCTCAATTGGAGGAACGATCCCTGTATCAGTAATTAGTTTTGCCATACCGGCATGAAAATAAGCGTCATAGCCCATGAGGCTTGGAAAATTATAATAGATTCCGGCTCTTATCAGGATTGAGAGCAGAAATATCTGCAGCAGAATAGGAGCTACCCTATCTCCTTTTCTTATGTACAGGATCTCCGAGGCTATAATCCCTGCAAGTACACATATCAGTATAAAATAAGATATGGGTCTATAATACAGGTTTACGCTATATATGAATATACTTATAAGGAATATGAGATAGAAGGAAAGGCCGAGTACATTTTTTAACCTGTCTTTTCCTGGAGATATCGGTGCCTCGCTCTTAAATTTTTTTCTGAACACAATATATATCAAACAGGCAGAAAGGACAGCAATTCCGATATCCTGCTGGTTCAAGTTGATCAGGTAATATAAAGACACAATAAGTACACCTAAATTGAATCCCATGACACTGAGAATCACGTCAAGGTTTCCGGTAAACTTCTCTTTACACTTTTTTATGATTTCCATATGACCAACAACATAATAACTTTCTTTAGGATTATATAGTTTCCCGATGAAGCATTTTTCTTTCACACATTTAAACTATCCTTTTTATCGGACTGCGGTTTTTTACCTTTCATTTTAAAGCCCTGGTCATCTGTTTTTCTCTTCTTTATCTTCCAATCAGCCCTCTTCTTTTTTGATTGAAGTCTTTTGGCTTTCTAAGTTCCAGAAAGTTTCAGAATAATCCCTACAAATATCCCTAAAGATTGTATTCTTTATTCCACCAGTCGCAGATCTGAGCTCCCGGGGCCATCCATGCATCTTTCTCGGAGCAGTACTGCAGAAGCTTTTTATAAAATTCCAGGTATTCGCCCTGCATATAAGTATTATGCCAGAGAACCGTAAGCACTCCTCTATAGCGTTCAACAGTAAGGATTAACTGTTCCGTAAGAGACCATGCCTGCTTGAAATCCAGACGCATCTGACTGTGAAAGAGAGTGGTGTCCATTATGGTCAGCGGGAGCTCCAGGATTTCTATTTCTTTTCCGGTTTTAAGGTTATATGGTCTGAAAGGGTGGCACATGCCGTTTCTGAAGCCTGCGCAATCATGATATCCAAAAGTTGAATCGTAGCCGAAACCCGCATCTGCCAGCAGTTCCCAGGTTTCCGGAGTTTTGAACCTGAGATAATGGTTTCTGTATCCTATCACTTCTTTCCTGAGGACCCTTTCCAGTTTTCGTTTTTTATTTTTTATTTCAGCCGGATTATTATAGGCTTCATGCCCGCCGTGGAGTCCCACTTCCCATCCTTCGTCCGAAATACGGCTAAGTTCTCCTTCAAGTTCTTCAATGCTGAAGGTAAAATCTTCATTTTCCGGATCAAGGGTGAGAAAATAGAATGTAGATTTTGCCCCGTACTTTTCTTCAAGCTCCATTATCCGCCTGAAATTCCATAAAGGGCTCCATGTTTTATTTATTCTTGAAAACGGGAGCATGGAGGCTTCTGCAAACTGGCCTCTTTTAAGAGCTTTTACAGTTCTTGCTGCAGTGTTCAACATGCCAGTATATACAAAATCAATATCGTGAGTAAGACATATCGCAAATTTTTTCCCTTCCGGGTATTCCGGGCTCAACCCGCTCTTCAGCAAAAACTCCGAAACCTCAGGCTCAAAAACATTTCTTTGCCTGCTCAGGTAGTAAGGAAACCTTCCGTACTTATCCAGCAGAGCAGGATCATATTCCTCTTTTTTTGTAAATAAATCCCATAAATCTTTATTTTGCTCTACTTTCTTAAGCACTTCATCAGCCTCACAGTTGTTGTTTGCCTCTTTCTTTTATCTGCGTAGTTGCTTTTGCAAACAAAGGCAGTTTCATTGCTGATTCCTGGATGACTTCATCTGGCTGCAATTTCATATCTCAACCATTTTTTCTTCCTTGTATGATTTGATTGCAGCTAAAGCCACTTCCAGAGCATGCTTCCCTTCTTCTCCTGAAGGCATCGGGCAGGTCCCGCTCCTGGCACAGAAGATAAAATGAGATAGCTCTTTCTGCAAGGGTTCGGCTTTTTCTACCCTGGCTTTCTGGACCCATCCATTATCGTGAAGTTCCACACTCTGGTCAAGATAGTCCAGATATGCAACACCTTTCAAACCAACAGCTGTAAGTTTCCGTATTTTATGAGGGGTTAGCCAGTTTGTTTCCACAAGCCCTGAGTATGCATGGTTCAAGCGCAGGTGAATGGTTGCGTGATCTTCAAAAGAATGAATATCCGAGCCTGCTACGGCATAAACCTGGTTTATCTTCATTCCGTAGATGCAGGAGATTATATCTATGTCATGGACTCCAATATCCAGAATTACCCCAACGTCCCTTATTCTTGGATTGTAGGGGCCAACTCTTCTGGTTGAGACAGAAACGATTTTTCCCAGAGCTCCTGAGTCAACGATCTCTTTTAATTTCAGGACCGCAGGGTTAAATCTCTCTATATGCCCTACCATCAGATGCCTGTCCGTCTCTTCAGCAGATTCTATCATTGCAGTTGCATTTTCCACACTGTCTGCAATAGGTTTTTCGACAAGCACATCTACCCCTGCTTCAAGAGCATCAAGCACTATGGGGCAATGAAGGGTAGTAGGAGCTGCAATACTGATTGCGTCAAGTTTTGTTTTCTCGAACATTTTTTTATGGTCTGCAAAAGGCAGTGTATTGTATCTTGCTGCAATCTCTTTAATCCTTGAAATATTGGGATCCGAAATTCCTGCAAGTTTTACATCTTCCATTTCACTATAGATCCTGACATGGTTCTCCCCCATGTAACCGGTTCCAACCACTCCTACGCGTATCAATTCTTTTACCCCCGCAATAATCTATCAGACGTTTTCCCCTTAATTTGTCTGATATCCTGCAAAAACAGGATACTTTAACATAGGTAGTATACTATCAATAAATTGAAGGCTCATCTCGCAAAGTAAGGCCTTAAGTTTTTATTGCTTTTTCAGATCGGCCCCAATTCCGTTTTCCATATTTTTTCCTTTCATTTTATGGAAGCCTTCCAGAACACAGATAAGTTAAAGCCTCAAATTCCTCTTTCCCCAATTGACAGTTTATGGTTTCACCATTATGTCGTTTCCCTTTAAATGAATAAATATCCTTAGAATATAAGTCTTAGCCTTGCATCAATATCTTTTGTCAGTAATCTCTGATTACGTGCACATACTGAACTCGTCTGTTTCATTTTTTATAGCCGATTGACATTTTTCATATTTTACTTGAATCCTTCTGAACTGGAGAAGTTCCTTACTGATTCATACGCTCTCAGGACAGGGCTAACGGGTGCGCTTTTTTACTACTATACTCAATGTCCTCTTAGCTCTATATTTTTATTATACCCGAATGGATAAATAAACACCCTGTGAATACATTATTTTCTTAATGGATACTTCATTAGACCCAAAAGCTTTTTTTAAAGTACTTACTTTCCCCTTTTTCCTTCCACCAGCAGCTATACCATTTTTTATAATTGATCATTGCCTGTATGGTGCTTTTCTCTTGCTCACTTGCTCAGACCGGTTAAATCCCTCCTGTACTGGTCCCTGAGAGCTATGCTGGGCAGGTAACTGCAGGTAACTGAGTCGGGGCGTATAACTGTGATTTATGATCTTATACTTCATACCAATCATTCTATAGTTTCTCTCCAGGCTGCTTTATCTTTGGAGAAATCGACTTCAAATCAACATTTCTTCATTTTTATAGAATTGGCGCATTTTTTACATTTGCTGTTAAGATGTAAACTATAATGGATTAACTCGCTCTTATCGCTAATCTGCTATTAAAAAAGCTTTTTTTTTAAATATTTAGAAAATATGCCCTGTTTTTCTAATATTCTCGAGATCCGAAAACCGGAATAAAGGAAATTATAATTCTTGCTTATATATCAGTAACTCTCTATTTAATAAGGAAGCATTCTCGTAAGTTATCAATATTTTAACAGATTTTTTTCAGTCATATGTTAACTCTATATATATCTTCTTCTAATTATTTTTTAAATGATAGCCTTTAATATTTTTGCATTTATACACATACAGGGGGTTATAGTATAATGCATATTCATAGGGGGGTGGAGAGGGTTTGTATTCAGCCCTTACACTTTGTCTTAATTCTCTAATTTCCGATCCTATCAGTATAGTCTCATCGCAATCTCAACTTTCCGATAGACCTCTAAGACACGAGTTTACGGTCTTGATTCCAGCTCAAAACGAGGAGGCTTCCATCGGGAGTAAGGTCTTGCTTGCGGCAAGTTACGCAGACCGGGTACTTGTGCTTGACAAAGGTTCTACTGACCGAACTATGGAAGTGGCAGCTCTGGGAGGGGCAAGAGTAGTCCCTTTGGCGGGAGGAGAAGAGGCATTGCTCAAAATCCTTTACAGGGCATCTCTTGATTCAGAGCTTGTGGTTCTTATATATCCCGAATGTATGCAGGATATAGATCTGCTTTCTCATGTTCTCGAACCGCTAAGGCAGGGATTTGATATGTCTGTAGGTTCCTGGCCCTGCCGCGTTTCCTGTGAACAGGAGACGGTTATGCTTCTGAACGGGAAAAACACTTTCAAAGAGAAAATAGGCTTTCTTGCCGTAACCTCAAGGTCACTTCAGAATATTAGCTCAGGCAAAGAGCATCTATCTTTAAAATCTTTGCTCTCTGCCGCGAAAACCGAAAACCTTAAAGTTAATTATCTGAGCTTTGACGTTGATCCTGCTTTTCGGAAGCTTGAAAGCACTCGTATAGGAGTTGTAATACCTGCTTATAACGAAGAACTGCTTATCGGTGAGACTCTTCGTGGGATTCCTGAGTATGTAGATAGGATCTATGTGATCGATGATGGTAGTACTGACCGGACTGGAGAAATCATAAAAAAATTCGGAGATCCGAGAATCGTCTATCTGCGCCACGAAGTGAATAAAGGTGTCGGGGCAGGGATAATTAACGGGTACAAGCTTGCTTTAAAAGACGAAATGGATATCATAGCAGTTATGGCTGGGGATAACCAGATGGACCCTGCCCAGCTTCCCAGGTTAATCTTTCCGATTATCGAGGGGTCGGCTGACTATACAAAGGGTAACAGGCTTCTCTCCGATAATTTTATGACCGGGATGAGCAGGTGGAGATCTTTTGGAAATCTTCTGCTGAGCTTTTTGACTAAAATAGGGAGTGGATACTGGCATATTATGGACCCCCAGAACGGGTATACAGCTATTTCCAGGCAGGCCCTCGAGGTTATCGACCTGGATTCAGTTTATCCTTATTATGGTTATTGTAATGACCTGCTGATCAAGCTCAATGCTTTTGGAATGAGGGTTATGGATGTAGTAATCCCTGCCCGTTACGGCAGAGAGAAGTCATCCATAAGATATAGCAAATACATCCGGAAGGTCTCACCCATGCTTTTCAGAGGTTTCCTCTGGAGGCTAAGAATCAAATATACGGTTCTGGATTTCCATCCCCTGGTTCTGTTCTACTTCCTTGGGATGCTTGCCCTACCTGTGAGTCTTCTCCTTGGTCTCTGGGGTTTCTTGCAGGTACTGCTTCAAAACCCGCTTCCGTCCTATTACCCACTCCTTGGTTTCCTGGTACTGGGTACTGGACTTCAAATGCTCCTGTTCGGAATGCTCTTTGATATGCAGGTTGAAAAGAAAAGGAATGAAAGAGTAGGACTTGCCCGTTAAGATCCGGAAGTTTTCCTTCTGGATCTTTTCTTATCTTTTTTACTTACAAAACTAGATGAGTCACTGTTGATTCGGCCTCCTTTAGCCTTGTTTTTAGTCTTATCTTTAATCCGACTCTTTTAGTCCGATTTTTTAACTCAACTCTTTTTCAATCAGGATTTTCTAATCCGGGCTATTTTTATTCATTCTCTTTTTTATCCATAAGCCGGCAAAAATCACAATTATCCCCATTCCCATAACTTCTGCAATGAAGGTTTGGGATAATTCGGGCTTGAATGAGCTTTCCAGCATTTTTATTAAATATTCAAGACCTGTGTAATCAATAGAATCCCTTGGAAAACTCCATCCAAGCAGAGGCCATAAGAAAGTTTGGGGTCGTCCCCATACCTGGTCTTCAAGGAGGTGGAAAAAAGAGCCAGAAGCAAGGGCAAATACCCTGGCATCCTTTCTCTTTTGATACAGGTAAATACCAGCAAGAGCGAGAAGGCAGCTGAACAACAGGGTATGACCTATCATGCGTCCATTTGCAAAAGTCGATGCGAATATTACTTTTCCTATTGGTTTATCTATCAGGTCAGGTAAAAGGGCTCCAATAGCAAGATACCTTAAATCTATTACGGATTTCAAACGAGGAATGAATATTCCGAGTCCGATAAATATCCCCAGCGTTATTCCCAGATGTCCGAAGAGAAGCATCGAAGGTTATAGAGGTCCTTCATTTATATCTAAATATTGTCTGTTATTTATATATTCTTCATTATAAGTTTTGCTGATTCTCTGATTATATCATTCACCTGTATACTCTATAGTAAGTTTGGGTCGCTGGTTTTTATCTTGCCATTCCGAACTGTAGAAAGCAATATAGTTTCTGTTTTCTACTTTGGCTTTTATAAGAAAACCGGTATTTTCATACTTTCCACTGGTATACTCCTGTACAAGCTCTGTTACGTCCAGTTCATAATACCTGTTATCAGGAAGAGTACTGCCCTTGATAGTTATTGTAGCGTATGGAGTACTCCCCTGAGAAACACCATTTTTATCGTACCAGTCTCCCCCGGGGTTCTGCCAGAGAGTGCCTGTTTCTCTTGCTTCCCATGTAACATGTTCCTCACACCATTTTTCCGGTCTGTACACTTCCAGAATAGTATCTTCCGGCCTGGCTTCGTCAGGGTAATACCAGAAAAAAGAAAGGGTTGCTTTTTCAATATCGTTCGTTCCACCCAGCTGGTTCAGTTCAAACAATATCACATCCCTGTACTTTCCGCCTTCTGACCTCTCTCCCAAATCCATGTATTCGGTTTCCCTGAATGTCGTGTTAGGAGACTCTTCTTTCAGCCTGTTGTCTGAGACAACTGACGGTAAGGCAGTTTTAAGGTTTTCATTATCCGATTCTCCCGAAGTGAAACTCAAAAAGATATTTCTCACAAACCTTACTATTTTTGAAATCATCCTTTCAATACCTGATTCAGGACCTTCTTCCTGTCCCGCATCCGTGTCATGCTCATCTATCTCATAAGGCAACTCTTGAGGCCCTGCTTGTAAAGCCTCTGCACAGGGCAGGTTCTCTGCTGAAGATCCTTTTTTATCCAGCTGTTCTACAAGTGCAGGGTCGGCTTGCATATCCGACTCAGAGCTAGCATACATATAGTTCCCACCTGCATTATTTAAGAGACAGTTATTTTGAAGGATAAAAGAATGAGTGTTTTCCAATTTGTTATAAAAAGCGTAACCTTCTCCGGCTGTAGAACTCGATTGGGTATTAATTATTATATTATTTCGTGCAATGGTTGTATATCCTGACCCTGTAGAGGAAAACTCGTTGTCCACCTCTTTATGGGCAATTGCCGCCCCGTAGCATCCGTCGAATATGTTGTTTTCTATAAGGGTATCGTAAAAACCGTTGAGAACTACACCCCCCGACCAGTCTGCACCGGGGTTAATACCGGTTTTGTAAAATTTATTATTGTGAATATAAACATCTTTTGCAGAGTCTTTTGAATACACGGACCCATAGCCCGTAATCCAGATTCCCGCTGCATTTGTTTCATATAACAGGTTGTTGTAGATTTCGATATCATTCATTACTGTTGAAGAACCTGCTTTCTGGATTTCAATCCCGGCTCCCCCTTCCCCTTCGGAATTGATAACGTTGTTATAGAATTTGACGTGATTTCCATTATATATCCTGAGCCCACTGTTTGTTCTGCATGTTATTTTGTTGTTCCATGCTTCCACATTTGAGGAATATATAACATAGAGAGCGTCATGCCCGAGTTTATATATGGTGTTATTATAGAACTGAATATTGGAACCTTTGACTACTTTCAGCCCATCCCCGTGGTTGTCATGCATATACATGTCATGAACCTGAATATTTTTGCAGTTAAGGAAATGGATCAGGTTGTAATACCCTTTTCCCCTGCCTTTTTCTTTATTTCCGTCATGATTCCCGTCAATTTCGAAACCTTTTACAGTAATATTCTGGCTTTCCGAGCTATCTATCTGGGTAATGAGTGGCTTCTCCAATGGCCAGTCTGCTTTGTCCTCAAGTTTTATCACAGCTGTGGAATCCCCTTCCAGCACCGTATCGCTCCCGATAAAAATGCTGCCCGAGATAACGTATGTTTTAGGGCCTTTCAAATGAACGGTTGTGAACTCCGGATTTTCTGCAACGTATGCGAGGGCTTTATTGATCTCTACCTGGTCGTCGGTCCCATCGCAGTTAAAGTCCCCACTCCCGTCGGTATTTACATAAACAGTCATTTCAGGAGAGGCAGATGAGAGGGTAACGGCTATACTTGAGATCAGAATAATAAGAATTAAGATCAGGATTCCTTTTTTCTTTTTTTCTCCCATCTTATGTATCCATTGATTTTCGTTCATTTTGTACCCCCAATACACTCTACTATAACTCTCTAAGCTTAAAAAAAGTTATCTGTTAATATATGTAAAAAAATTTTATATGACTATTCTGGATTTTCCTCAGGGCCTTATGTCCAAAGAGCCTGATTCTTAAATAAGTTTGATCTTAATTCAACTTAAAATTTGTTAAAAATATGGAGTGATAAAAATATAAAGATATAAAGATATAAAGTTATAAACGTTTTAAAAAAGGTCTAAGTTAGACTGATACGGATCTGGAGCAGTTTTAATTGTAAAAGTTAAAAGCAAACCCTGCAAGTCTAACTCTAAGTTGGAAGCCTTCTTTCCGTGGCTGTAAAAATTAAAGTTTTTAATTAGGGGTGTACTGAGAAAATATTAAATTTGAATTTTAAAGCAGAATAGAAGAAAAACTCTCAGGAATATCCTGAATATCCTCCACTCCGGCGAAAATATCTGGTTCCACCAGGCCACATATCCGGGCATCACTCCTGACTTTGATGCTTCTTCAGTGTTTCCGTACCTCCCTATATTGATCCTCTGTCCGTTGTCTTCAGGCTCATTTGAGTAATCAGAGGAAGGATACCCTGCATCAATGCACTGAGAGCTTCTAATGTCCTTAACCCACATTTTCCCGTTCCATCTACCACCTGCTGATCTGAGATGATAATCATTTTTTTTCTGATCTGCGAAAAGAGGGTTTACATAAATATCGCTTGTAGATATTGCGTTTCTATAATTCCCTGCTACATTCTTGTAAAAGCAGTTGTTTTCCAGTAAAAAGCTATGGGTTTCAGGGAGATAATTGACAACACCATATCCTGTCCCGCTCGACTCGCTCTTGCGACGTTCAGTATTTGTAACGATGTTATTACGGACAATGGTCGTGTATCCCGTACCTTCTGGTGAAAGATCTGTAGAGTAACCTGTCGGGTACATTAGTGCGATAGCAGTATGATATGTGCCGTCAAACACGTTATTCTCAATCAGGGTATTGTTAAACCCACTTGTTACAATACCTCCTACCCAGTCAATACTGGGATTTGTGCCTGTGCTATAGAATGTATTGTGATGAATATGTACATTCTGCGCTTCTTCTACAGGATAGTTACCATATGCCAGTAGCCAGATGCCAGGTCCGTAAGTGTCGTGGATGGTATTGTTATACACTTCTATATCATCCATGATCCCCGAGGATTTCTGGATCTGAATTCCGGGTCCGCCCGCGCTCCAATGATAAAAGGAATCAATAGTATTGTCATGGAATTTTACATGATTACAGTCCCATACTCTAAGCCCACTGTTAGTTCTGCAGGTTATCGTATTATTCCATGCTTCTATATATTGAGATTGGATTCCGTAAAAGCCGTCGTGACCTAGCTTATACACTTTATTGTCGTAAAACTGAATGTTGGAACTGTTTTCAACTTTCAATCCGTCTCCATGACTGTCATGCATATACATATCATGAACCTGAATATTTGTTGAGTTTATGAGATGGATTAAATTGTAGTATCCATCGCCTTTCTTTTTATCTGTATTTCCGTCATGATTTCCATCCATCTCAAAACCTTTTACAGTAATATTTTGCTCTCCAGAGCTATTTATCTGCGTAATCAGGGGCTTGATCGCTGGCCAGTTTGCTCTATCTTCAAGTTTTATCGCAGCCGTGGAATCCCCTTCCAGAACTGTATTGCTTCCGATAAGGATGCTGTCTGAGATAACGTACGTATTAGGGCCTTTCAAATGAACGGTTGTAAACTCAGGGTGTTCAGCGACGTATGCGAGGGCTTTATTGATCTCTACCTGGTCATCAGTCCCATCACAGTTAAAATTCCCTCTCCCGTCTCCAGACACATAAACTGTCGTGCCTGATGGCGTGATAGAAAGGGTGGTTGTTGCCATTACAATCAGGAACATAAAGAATGCAATGTAAACTCCCGCTTTTTTTCTGTTTTCCAATTTTTTTAGAAGATCTTTTCCGTTCATTTTTTATCCCTGCACCCTGAGATATGTGCCTCCAAACTTGAAAAAAGTTTATTACTGGAAGGTATTATCACTGGAATTTTAAAAAGCCTGATATCCTCAGCGATCTCACAGGTTTAGTCTTATATAACAGTCTATACAGGTTTAACAGTTACAACAGTTCAAAACAATTGTGTACAAGCTTTCAGCTTTTTCTTGAATGCATACGAATTCCAACATTAAGATACTAACTACTGATTACGGCAGTGTACAAAAAGCTTATGTGCTTGAATTTATTTAACTTGTATGGGGGGTATATATTGAAGAAATAATGTCCTCAGAATCGTAATAGGCTAATTTTATTAAATCCTATTCTAACTAATTTTTATATACAGTTAGCTGATTTAAGTTTTTAACAGTAATATTTGAGCACTTCCGGAAATATATCCACTACTGAATTATTTATTTGCTCTTAACTGAGTTAAGATTTCCTATAATCTTTTATTCTGATTTCTGCATAATATTGTCTAGTGACTGCTCCCCTCATTAAAATGAGGGGCATCTATCGGTTTTACGAACAGACTGCAATCCCAGTCTGAGAATGTTAATAGAAGCATTAAGATCACGGTTGATAGATAGACCGCAGAAAGGACAATTATGAGTTCTTTCTGACAGGTCTTTTTCTACCAGCATACCACAACTTGAACACATCTTAGAGGTATTCTTAGGATTTACAAGAACTATTTCTCTACCAGTGTTTTCAGCTTTGTAGGAAGTATAAGTTACAAGTTTACTCCAGGCAGCATCAAGAATGTGTTTAGCCAGATTGTTATTTTTTGACATATTCTTAATGTTAAGATCTTCAAAACAGATTATACCATAATTATCAACAAGACTTTTACTGAGTTTTTGAGTAAAGTCTTCTCTTTTGTTAGAAATTCGTTCGTAGACTCTACATAATGTTTTAAGGCATTTCTTTCTTTCAGGAGTTCCTTTTTCTGCGTTAGATAACTTCCTGTTAGCTCTTGCCAGTGCCTTTTCTTCTTGTATGTAAAATCTAGGATTGGGAACATACGCTCCATTTGATAATGTAGCAAAGGAAAGAATTCCAACATCAATACCTACTGACTTATCAGATTTTTTAAGTGGTTGATAAGTTTCAACATCAGTAAGTATTGATACAAACCATTTTCCGGTTGAAGTTCTCCGTATAATTAAGCGTTTAATGTTTCCTTCAAATGGTCTATGCAGTTTGATTTTTATATCTCCGATTTTTGAGAGGCTTAATGTATTTCCATTTAAGGAAAAACCTGATTGCAGGTAAGTAATGCTGTCGTACCAACCTTTTCCTTTGAATCTGGGATATCCCGACTTCTCTCCTGCTTTAACTCTACGAAAAAAAGACCTAAAGGCTAGATCAACACGCATAGTTACATCTTGAAGGGTATGAGAATAAACATTTTTGAGTTCTGGTTTATCTTTCTTCCAGAAGGAATCATCTTCTTAGAATCATAATAACTGATTCGCTTTTGCTCTGATTCCCAGGCGTTTTTTCTTAATGCCAGAGTTTCGTTATAAATCCATCTACAAAGTTCCAGAGTAGAATTAAGTTCTGTAATCTGTGATTTTGTTGGATAGATTCTATAACGATTAACTTTAGGCATATTACAGTATAATGTAATTTTACTTAAATAAAAGTTGTTATGTAGAAGTTGACGGCTTTATCCCGCCATTAAAATGACGGGGATTAGCCTTAGATACTCCTAAAATTTCCTCTACCTTCATACGTTCTGTAATGTCTCGATTAACGTCACATAAAAAGAAAAAAGTAAATTCAGATATGTTTTATGCTAAGTTTTGCTCAGGAAAGGTTCCTTCCCGTTGGTATACTTTCAAAAACTCAGTTTTACTTCAAAACTTAGTTCTACTTCACAGGATTTCTCATAATACGAGAGAATAGGCAGCGATCTTTTAATGCGCAGATCTTACAATGGCTACTGTTCTCAAGACGCACAGCTTTATTGCAAACAGGTTATGCAGGATATGAGCTCGGTAACAAACGGTTAGTAACTACTCCATAATGTTATATTGTTTAAGCAAGAGGAAAACAAAAGAAAAGCAAAAATCTATTTTCGCAGGGTTTAGCTGAAAAATTCTTTCTTTAAAAAAAATAAGATGGAAGAACTCAAAGGCTGGGTTACGGAGTTTTTCTATTATCCCCGTATTTTCAGCTTCTCAGAGCCTCTTCCTGAAGTTAAAGCTGTTAAGCTACAGCTTTCTCTTCTATATTCAGCATTGGACGCTGATTTTCATCCTCTACTTCGCTGCTGTAGAATGCTACGTAATCCGCATTTTCTGTACGTGTTTTAATCAGGAAGCCTGTGTTTTCGTACTCGCCGCTGACGTACTCTTTTACGAGATCGGTTACATTCAGCTCATAGTACCTGTTGTCCGGTATATCGCTTCCGTTGAGGGTTATCGTGGCGTATGGTGCATCTCCCTGAGGGACATTATTCACGTCGAACCAGTCTCCTCCGGGCTGTGTCCATAGCACGCCATCATCCCTGCTGTTCCAGGTAACATTTTCCGGGTTCCAGGCTGCAGCGGGCCTGTATATCTCTATAACCGCATCTTCGGGTCTTTCTCGTCCATCAGGATAGTACCAGTACAGAGATAGAGTTGCACTGCTAATATTTTCAGCATCGCTGTATTCACTTAGATTAAATAAAAGCAGGTCTCTATACTTTCCTATTCCAGGCCTGCCTCCTATGTCGATATATGTTTTTTCTTGGTAGACCGTATCAGGAGAGACCTCTCTGAGGCGATTGTCTATGACAATGTCTGTTGTATTCTCTTCTGTCAATAATGTGTTATCAGTTCCAACTACCTGTTCAGGAACAATCTCTGTTACAGCAGTTTCATTAACTGTTGGTGTTACGGAAGTTTCATTAGCTGTTGATGTTACAGCAGTTTCATTAATTGTTGTCTGAGTATTGGTCGTTGCAACTTCGTCTTCTTCTGTCTCTGCAACAGGGGTTTCATTAACTGCCGTCTGGGTATCTGTTCCAGATATCGGATCTACAGTTGTTGTTTCCTGTGCGACTGAAGCACTGCCAAGAGAGCCATATCCATACCCTTTCGCTACCCAGTTTTCAACACTGTGATCAGATGGTCCCAATGTGTTTGAGCCTGAGCCTACCTCAACGTAAGGGGATACGTTCCACATAACGTTATCACGAACACTGATCGACCCTTTTGCATTCCAGTTACCAATGCCTGCACTGCTGCTTGATCCTTTGTAATCATGCATAATGTTGTGATGGACATCCACGTTCGTCAGTGTATTTTCCAGCTCAACACAGCACCAGCCAGAGCCTGCGCTGCCTGTGAAGGTATTATGGTCAACCTCAATATTTGCACAGTTGTCCACCCTTACACCTGTGTTGGTCTGAACCTCAACATAACAGTTGTACATTCTGGAATCCTTGGTGCCGGATAAGAATGATACGCCGTCATGTCCTACGGACTTCATTCTACAGTTATATACTTCTATTCCAGAACTTTTACTGATTCTGACACCATCACTATACAGATAACGGGTGAATAATATGTCATGTACTTTACTATTAGTCACAGACGCGAATTTTATGCAGTTTCGATAGTCTCCGTGACCTCCGTCGCTGGGGCTGGTTGCTGAACTTTTGAATTGAAGATGGCTCACTTCAACATTGGAAACGCCTGACCCGTATATATACGCGGGTGAGCTCGCGGAGTTACAAACTGAGCCCTTAGCAAAGATTATTGTATCATCGCCTGAGCCTTTCAGTACTACATTAGATTTCAAAATTATAGGTGCACTTATCTCATAAGTGCCAGCAGTAAGGAGAACAACTCCCGGGTTACTTGCTGTTGCTCCTGATGCTGCAGAATTTATTGCATTATTAATTGCAGTCTGGGCACCTGACCCAGATGTCGGATTTACAGTTATCGTATTCTGTGCGCCTAACGCAGCGGGTACGGTTGTTAAAATAAGGCATGCTGCTAGGAATAGGGTTCCTAGTTGTCTTCTTAGCATCGTATCACCTTTGGGTTGGATTTGGAATATGAGTACACTCAAAAAACTTTATCGAGTTAGAGTGTATTTTTTTCCCAAAGCACATACGGCCGTTAAACTAAGACATGTGGTCAGGAATAGGGTTTCCTGCTTCATTTTTAGCATCGTATCACCTTTGGGTTGGGTTTAAAATTTGGGTAAACTCAAAAAACTATAGAATAGTTGTATATCTCTCCAACAGTTGATACGTCTGTTAAACTAAGACATGTTGTCAGGAATAGGGTTCCTGGATTCTTTTTTAGCATCGTATCGCCTCTGGATTGAATTTAGAATTTGAGTAAACTCAAAAATCCTGGATAATCTATACTCTTTCCCAGATATTTCTCAAAATTCCATATTACGTACTCGTAATGTTTTTCCGAACTATCTAATTAGACCGAGTTATACCAAATATCTAATTATGTCGGGTCTATACGGTAATTCAAAAATTCTAATTACGTCTTCGTAATATTTTTGAACCTATCCAATTCGGTTCTCTGCGTTTTGTGGGGCGGACACGGTGCAGAGGATTTTCCACACTCCATTCTCACGTTATAAGTGGCTAGCTTTTAGGAGGTGGTCGGACATGAAAAGTCTGGCTCCAGATTTTTATTCAAAATCCGTTATAATTGCAGAATGTTTTTCCTTCTAATCAACATTTTCTGTTCTTATCAGCCATGGCTTTTAGCCCGGTTAACTCATCTGCGAAACTTTTGTTTACTTATATAATGCTGAGTTAACTCTGAAGTTTATGTGATCCTATTATAAATATTTTTGGTATTTTTCTCAAATATTTTCCGCAAGTCATCTGAACACTTTATATTCTTGTATGCACCTTTCAATAGAAAAAAGTTGTTTTTTAGAGGCAAAGTTACACTAATTTTCAGAATTGAATCTATAACATAGAGGAATACTAAGGTCTCTATCTCCTGCTTTTCTGAAACTTCCCTAATTTAGGGGTACTTTGCCAGCCCTCCTCCCAGAATGTATGAATCGTGTACAAAAAATTTCCTCTGTCGTTTTTATGCTATTTATTTGCCAGCAGGATTTTGGGTAAATTTTCCGTAGTCTTCACTTTTCCTCTGGAGCATTCGAAGTGATGCTAACAACTTCACTTTCCGGGCTGGATTTATGAAATTACTGATTCTTTTCCAGCCTGGTATCAGGAGGCTTCAACACCATCATTTATTTTTTATTAATTCACCATCGTTTATTTTTTATTAATTGCATCTTCTTTACAATGTACTCACGATCCACGTGTGCAGGTAAAAGCTCCCGGTGAGAAACTCTGCAATAGCTCTTTATATCTAAGAACGTGTTAACTATGATAAATAAACTTGACAGTCTATTCTATTTTCTCCCCTTTCTGTTCTATACTTACAATACAGTTCGCCTTTTTCTCACCAAATTGACTTTTCTGCTACTCCAATCAATTATAATTCTTAAAAATCAAATAAATATAATATTGATGCTGATATAAACAGCTTCAGTAACTGACAATATCTTCCTTAAATTTTACAGATTCATATTAACAATATTAATTCTCTGTTCTGTGGTGCCTGCACTCCGAATAGTCAATTACAGAAGATATGGTTCGTACAATATTACTTT
The DNA here is from genome assembly GCF_055385895.1 of Methanosarcina subterranea. Classification (NCBI taxonomy): domain Archaea; kingdom Methanobacteriati; phylum Methanobacteriota; class Methanomicrobia; order Methanosarcinales; family Methanosarcinaceae; genus Methanosarcina; species Methanosarcina subterranea. Next base: position 252,465 of record NZ_AP042426.1, read on the forward strand.
TTCTCTATATGTCAATACAACTAACCTTCAGGAGTCTGGAAAGTATTCTTTTTAATGTCTTCCTTTTCTCAAAGAGGCCAAATTCTGTTCAATAAACTGGAAATCTGGAAAGTGATTCAGTTTCTCTAATTAGTTTACAACTCAAAAGTTGTTATAGGTTTTAGCAGTTCCAATAGGGGTTATTATTTCTACATCAGTTGGTCTCTATACTAAACTATTTTGAAGCCCATATCCGGAGTGATGGGCTTTTTGAGCCTTAATGGTAGGAAAAATAAAACTAAAGTGGTTATTCAGGCAAATCATCTGGTTCCTTTCCCTTTTATTTTAAAATAAAGTTTAAAAACATTCAATTTATGAAATGATTTTATTTACTGCCTCAAATCATGAGTAAACAGTTTTTTTTCTCGAGCACTTTTTTTCATGAAACCAGCTTTTTGCGCTGGTTTCTTAATAATTCTGCTAAAATATTTTTTCTTACAGCTCTATGCCTGCGGAAATACACTATGCCTGCGAAAATTTCAGTAAAAAAGCTTCTGTAAAGATATCTTTAAAAGAAAGGGTCTCGATATACTCTTTCGAGAACTGCAGACTTCTATTTTCTCCAGACATAAAATCAAATTAAAGAACTAAGTTATTTCTTACAGTATCCATATACGTCAACCAGTGCCAGACCGGTCTATATATTATTGTAATGTGGTATTTATACTTATCTTCTTGATGAAATTTATTCATTTTGTTTTCGCCGTTACAATCATCTTTCTTTAATTCAGTTCATCTTAACCCTTTTCTTCCTTATGAGATCTCAAAAAATCTTTTATACTCTTAAGGTGTTCCTTTAAGTGGGGAGGCTTTCTAAGCCAGTGGGGGCACATATTTGCTAAATTCCCATTCTTAGTGAAACTTCCAGTCTAGTTTCACAACATATGAAAATACAGCTCGTAGTGAGGAATTTCATGAACGGTAGTCTTTCGGTTACGGTAGATCTTGAGGATTGGTATCATATTCCTTCCGTCTGCAGTTCTCCGTTTTCAGTTTACAGGAATGTAGATGAATTTTTCAAGAACTGGAACGGCAGGTATGATTTCTTGAGTGAACCTACAAAAAGGGTGCTGGATATTCTTGATGAGTTCAATGTAAATGCTACTTTCTTTGTAGTTGCAGATACCATTGAACACTATCCGGGACTGGTAGAATCAATTGTAGATAGGGGGCATGAGCTTGCTTGCCATGGGCTGAATCACGCCTGTAAGATCGACCCTGAAACTAAAAAGCAGTTAATGAGTGTCGAAGATTTTGAACAAAGGACTTTGGCTGCAAAAAAAATGCTCGAAAAAATCAGCGGAGAAAAGCTGGTAGGCTACAGGGCACCAAACGCCCTGGTAAGCGGGTGGATGATTGATTCACTCGAAAAGCTTGGATTTAAGTATGATTCATCTGTTTCAGTAAATTCTTTTTACAACAAAACTGATTCAGCCCTCAGTACTGTTTCGTCTTTCCCCTATTATCCTGCGGAAAACGAACTTGAATCAGGCAGCGATCGGAACTTTATTGAGTTTCCATGGGCTTATTGTCAGCATGGATTAAAATTCCCTGCATCAGGCGGTCCTATGCTTCGATTCCTGGGTTCATCATTTATACTGGACGGACTTACGCAGAGCCTTAAAAGAGGGCACACTATTTTCTATTTCCATCCACTGGATATCTCCTGTACCAGATTTCCGTCTCTTGGAAACAGAAGGCCTTTTTACTGGTGCATAAAAGGGAGACTTGTTGAACAGAGGATCCGGCATATCCTGAACAAACTCAGTGAGGTTGATAAAATCTGCTTGAGGGATTATTCGGGAGTGTCATGCGTCTAAAGGAATCTTCCTGTCATTCAAAGCAGAAAGGTAAGGACTTTGCCATTTCTGCGCCTGAACATATCCAGACATTGAGTACTTCAGTCATAAAATGGTATAGTCAGAAAGTCCAGAGGCGTCAGAGTTTGTAAGGAAACCGAACTCCTTCCTCTCAATATCTAATTTTCTTACAACTGCCTGCTGGATTATGAGCAATATTTTCTCTTCCTTTTTTCAAATATCTGTTTTTATATTCTTTTCCTCCTTTATGGGCTAATTTTAATGCGTCGACTATATATTTTAGAAACGCCGGAAGTATCATAAACATCTGTGATTCTCTCTCTGAAAGTCCGAAAGCCTTTAATTCTTGAGAATTTTTAATTTATGAGAACATTAATCAGCTTGAGGGCGGTATATCAGTCTGCATATCAGGCACAACAATTAATTATTTGTTTAGCAATTGCATACACGAAATATAAGAAGGAGCAAAATAAAAGAAAATCTTACATATAAGGAAATTTTGAGAACTGAAATTCCCCTGCCTCAGGCTGCCCGTGAAAGCAGATTTTAAAGGAATAGTAGAGGTGCTGTTTCAGGGGAATCCCAAAGGTACGGGAACTGGACTCTGTAACTTTCCGGAGGATGGGGGACACATTGTCTAAACTCAACAATAAAATCTTAAATCTAATAACATCGGTTTCTCTGCTACTACTTGTTTACAGTCTCTTTATTCTCAGGGAAATCCAGCCTGAAGGATACACAGTTAGTATCTATGAGCAGCTTCCATTCCATTTTTTCCTGATCCTGCTCTTCTGTTACCTTTCCGCCTGCTTTCTGATTCTTGCATTTAGAAAGATTGGTGCAGTCTTCACATTGATACTTGTTCATATTATCGTACTGATAATCCCCTATATGCTTGGTTACGCTTCAGTAGGCAGGGGAGACGGATTCTCATACCCGGTTCTGGCAGAAAGTACAGGGGTTTTCGGTTCTTCAGGCCTTTCTACCTTTTCAGATCTCTCTCCCACAGGCCCTCTACTGGTCTCAGCTCTGTCTCTAGTCTCAGGAATGAAAGTACAGGCACTGTCTTACTTTTTACCGGTTTTCTTTTCTTTAATATTCATTGCCGGTATGTTTCTGTTCTACCGGGGCTTTATGAGCAGGGAAAAACTGGTCTCGGTAACTTTTCTCTCCTCGGTAATTCCATATTTCGGACATTTCCAGGTATCAACAGTCCCCTTTTATCTCACTTTCTGCCTGGTTCCTCTCTATCTCCTTTTGCTGTGGAATGCAATTACCGACAAAAACAGGAAATCGATACTTGTTTGTTTGCTCTTTATGGTACCTTTGCTTCCATTAGCCCATCCCTTTATCTTTACTTACCTTGTATGTTTTGCTCTGCTGCTCGCTTTTTCAGGTAAAGCCATGCAGTCAGGCTTCCTTAAAAAAATCTTAAGTCTTAAAAGCCTTGCTCGAGATCCTCTTTCCAGCTCTTCGGGAAGAATGGTTCCTCTATTTATCTTTCTGTCATTTGTTTCAGTCGGCTTCTTACTCTATATAATGTACGCTTCAGGGTTTTTTGATGTTTTTCTCCCGGCTCTTGTCTGGCGTATTGAGGCCTTTACAGCTGCAGGCTTTGCTACAATTCCAAGCATGGAGCCCGGAATTTTCGAGTTTATACACCTTTTTAACCTTTACTACGGCAAGTATTATATACCGTTAATTTTTGTTGTAATTAATACCGTAATCGTATGGCAGAATCGCAAACGCTTTTGTCACCACTTTGTCCGCAGGTACCCCCGTTTTTTATTCCTGTACATAATCTCGTTCCTCCTGGAACTGGGCTTTCTCTTAAATCCCTTCATACCTTACCCGCCGGATAGGTTTGTAAACTTAAGCTTCATCATCTTTGCCCAGATCCCGCTTCTCGGGTACTCTCTCTACATTGTTCTTCTCAGGAAGGGATACACGACCGGTCTTGTCGCTGCAATCCTTGTGCTGGCTCTTCTATGGACTTTAGGGTTTTTCAGCTGTTTCAGCTCCCCGTATACTGGCGGAATCTCGGAAGCTGTTACGCAAAATGAAGTGGAAGGCATGCAGTGGCTGATTGAGTCAAAAGCAGCATACCCGTATGTTATATCTCCTGGAGAAAAAGAGAGCTATGCCTTCTCAGAAACTTCTACCGGGTCCGGATCAGCCTCTGCAGTTGATCCTCAGGATGAAAAATCTTTGAACAATCAAATAATCGTGCCCTCCTACCTTGTTGTGACAACTTTTTCAGAGGCTCTGAACCTGGAAAAATCAGGGTCCTATGATATAAGATCTTCTTCAGCTGGCAACATTTCCGAAACTCCGGACAATAAATCTTTGTACAAAATTTATGACTCTCTTAATATCAAAATCTACAATCATCCTTCCTGAGTCTTCCGAGTCTCCCAAATCTCTCGAATTGTGCCTCCCGGGTCGGAGAAATATTTCTCGGATTATGGACGCATTTTTTTATTTACAGCATTCAGTTTCTCAACACCAGCTTGAACTTACCTGTCATTTTTTCTTGCGTGGCAGAGACAGCTTCAGTCTGCAGGGCGCAGAAAAGAAAAATAACAGATTCCAGCCTTTCGTTCTGGAATATACTAACCGATTAATCAGGGATTACTTTTTTATTATTACTGCTCTTTTGCTTCCTCTTTCATTACTTGATAATTATATTTTTTCCCTCTAATTTTGACCTGATATAGCTGCCCGCAAATAGGAAAATAATTCCCAGACCTATTATTTCCGGGATAAACACGCTCGAGGAGGCTGGGTTGTATGAGTTGGTCAGGATTCTCATGAAGTACTCAATAAATCCTCCCAAAAATGTATCTCTTGGAAACTCCCATCCCAGAAGCGGCCAGAGAAAGGCTCTGGGTGAATTCCACATCTGGTCCTCAAGCAGGTGACAGAATGACGCGCCTGCAACAATAAGGGGTATTGTCCAGCCCTTTCGGTAGAAGGTGTAACCTGCAAGCAGCCCCAGCAGGATTGCGAATAGAAGGGTATGAGCAAAGATTCGCCCGCTTCCTATAGTTTCAGCAAGAATTATCCTGCCCAGAGGTTTGTCTATAAAATCCGGAAGGAGCGCTCCAAAAGCTATCCATTTGAAGTCTACCGGAATATTCTTTTCCGGAAATAAACGGTTCAGGAAATAGAAAATTCCCAGAGTTATGCCTATATGTCCGAAAATAAACATCAGATTAAAAAAGTGGGTGGCGTATAATTATTTTTTGGCCGGCCTGCCTGAAAGACATGCCAGCACAAGTTACAGTGTTTTGTATTAATTGTGCATAGAACCTTTCAGATCAGGCACTCAGCTACGAGCTTTTCTACAAGTTCCTGCCTGATTGCAGTCCTTCGGTCTCCGCCGCAGACCATACCCCGGACACCAATTATGTCAGGTCCTATTCTTTCGAGTATAGGGAGGTCTTCAAATTTCAGGGATCCTGCAATTGCATTTTCAAGCCCGTGCTCATGAGCAAGGTCAGTAAACTCTTTCAGTTCCTCTTCATCCATGAATTCGAAAGTAGATTTCCCGTCTTTGATACCTGTATCTACCATAACCACATCTACCCCGGCTTCTGCGGCAACTGCGGGGAGTAATATGGGAGAAATCGAATTGATGCGTTTGTAGTCCGAATATCCAGAGACAACAACCTTTTTTGATGGATCATAGTCTTTTACAGCCTGCGTAATCTTAGTAAGCAGTTCAAGAGCCTGTGCTTCGGTCTGGATATCGTAAAGACCTACTTTTATGTAATCTGCTCCTGCGACCGCTGCTCCAAGAGCTGCAAGAGCGGCAGTCCCAGGTTTGTAATTGAAGTCTCCTATTGTTGCGCTTATCGGCTGCCTGCCGTTTACAACCGCTTTAACGTCCCTGATTACCCAGGGGAAATTGGCTCCAAGAGAACCTTCTTTTGGGTTTTTGACATCCACAATGTCCGCGCCGCCTATAGAAGCGATGATCGCCTCCTCTCTGTTGATTGGACTTACAAGCAGTTTCATATAAAGCCTCTAGTTAAGCATGAAGTTAAATCTTTTGCAATGTATATTGTTCCTTTTATACAATCAGCCTTATTTTATATTTTTTTATAGGATGATGCAATTATCGAATAAGTATGTTCCGAGTAGTCTTTGTAATGGATATATTTAACCGTAACGTGGTTCTTGCAAAAGGTGGAGTAAGGGAGAACTATCGTCCGGTTTCGGATTCGAGTGTTGTGTGCCGAACATCAGCTCCCATGGAAGTAGTTGAATTTTTACGCCCTAGAGAAATCTACATTGCTGACCTGAATGCACTGCAGGGCAAAGGCCCTCTTGATATTAACGCGGAAATCATCCGGGAAGTAAGTTTAAAGGCAGATACAATGCTTGATTTCGGGGTCTCTCTTCTGAAAGATGTGGATAAAGCACTTTCTATTGCAGGAACTGCAATTATAGGCACGGAGACCGGCAAGCTTGCAGTAATAAAGGATGCAGCTTCCAGAAATCCTGGACGTATCAGTGTCAGTATTGATGTCAAATATGGAAAGATCCTGAAACAGGATCCTGAAATCCCTGAAGACCCTTTTGAAGTTGTAAAGCTTCTTAATGAACTTCCCTTAAAGGATCTGATTTTTCTCGATCTTGACAGGGTCGGCACAGCTTCTGGTTTTGACCCGGAATTTCTGCACAAACTGACTGAGGTCTCAGTACACGATGTATTGCTTGCAGGCGGGGTTCGAGGTATGGAGGACCTTTTTGCTCTTGACAGGCTCGGTATAAAGGGCGCTCTGGTAGCAACTGCAGTCCACTCTGGTTCGGTCCGTCCTGAAGTGATGACCCTGGGGCTTGGAGATACGAAGAATGCCGATTCATGAATCCACAGGGGGGCTTCATGATCTGCCTTATGTCTCTGGTATATAAGGCATCAAGTATCTTTATAATCCAATTAGCATATTTATATCCAGATTCTCGGATTTCACCATAACATCAGATTTCAATACAAAAACAAAGAGTTTACGAGGTTACAGCATGGCAACAAGAAAGGTAACTGAGGAAAGCATTGAGGAGCCAGTAGAGGAACGCACCGAAGAAAGCACCGAAGAAAGCAGCGGAGGAGACGGGTACGTAGAGATCAAGATGGGAGGCGGCTGGTACATGACTATCTCCCTGGCACACAGTGACCGGTTTGAAAAGGAATATGTCGAACTCGCAAAAGAGCGTGGAGGCATGAAAAAGTCCAGGTTCAATCTCAACCCTTCACACGTTCGGATGCTTGGGGAAGCCCTGATCAAGTTTGCGGATGATAATAAGCTCTAACTGGACTTTCACTTTATTTTTTATTTTTTATTTTTTATATTCTTTATATTTATATAAGGTTAGTTTTTGAGTTTAGTAGCTGGATCAATCTCCAGGCTAACTTCCTGCCTTACCCTTTCATTTTCTAAAATTTAATTTTCATACCCTCTCAATATCTCATATCAATATCTCATATCAATCTCATCAATATTTCATTCAATCCTCTTGAACAAACTCGAGAATTTTTTGCACAACTGTTTTTTCCACATACTCCGGGGAACAGGATGCATCAACTATTACAAAGCGCTCCGGCTCCTCTGCGGCAAGGCTAAGGAAAATTTCTCTGACTCCCCTTAAAAATTCTATCTTTTCAAATTTGGTCTGCTCTCCCCGCTTCCCACAGCGCTCAACCGCGATTTCAGGCTCAATGTCGAAAAGAAAAGTAAGGTCCGGAATAACGGTCCAGCCTCTGTGCAGGCTCTTTACCCATTCGAGCGAGTTTTCAAGACGGTTCTTAAGGGTTATTCCCTGGTAAGCATAGCGGCTGTCAGAATAACGGTCAGAGATTACGGTTTTCCCTTTTTCAAGTGCAGGTTTCACAAGCTTTGCCAGATGCTCGGCATGGTCAGCTGTAAAAAGAAAAAGTTCAGCAAGCTGGTCTGTATCAGACTGGATCGCTTTTTCGACAGCATTTCCAGTAAGGGTGTCTCTTGTCGGTTCCCTGGTAAAAACCGGTTCAAAAACGCTAATTTTATGGTTTTCCTGAATTTTTTTTGCAACCGTACTCTTGCCTGAACCATCAATACCCTCAAGTGTGATCAGTTTGCCTCTCATAAGGACCGCCTTTAAATTTTTTCTTTACAGGTTTTCATTCAAATGCACTATCTGTATTTATAGTCTCTAGAGAGTGTCGGACAGCTGCAGGTCAAGGCAGTAGTTCCGGATAAAATAAGCATCTATTTATGTAAATATTAAAAATACCTTAAAGTAATGACCGTAATAGGAGTTATCACAAGGGGCAAGTACGGGCATCGCCTTGTTGAAACTGTAAAGGAACACAGCGATTTCTCAGTTGTAACTGCCGACCTGCCTGAGTTTGTGCCTGTATTTATTGAGGAACCGGATGAGTTTCTGGAAAACCTTAATTTCGATGGGCGTGTCTTTTCTGCCGACATTGTGGTCAGCTATTCCCTGCATCCTGACCTGACATCAGCAATTGCAAAGCTTGCCGCAAAAGCCGGGGTGCGCTCTTTGATTATTCCAGGAGGCCCTTCCAGGGCATCGGTTCCTGAACTTAAAAGGATCTCCGAAACTTCCGGAATGGATGTAGAGGTGGATGAAATTTGCTGTACCCTGGAACCCAACTCTTTCAACCGTCCCTTTGCTGAGATCTTCGGGTCTCCTGTTCTGAAAGTTAAGACGGAGGACGGAAAAATAGCTAAAGTTGAGGTCATAAAAGGCGCCCCTTGCGGGAGTACATGGCATATGGCAAAGGAAATTATCGGAGTTCCTGTAAAGGATGCCCCTCCAAAAGCCGGATTGTTGATCCAGCACTATCCCTGCCGGGCTGCAAGGGGCGACATGGGAGGGATTCACGAGTCTGGAGAACTGCACAAGCAGGCGCTCATAAAAGCGCTTGAGAATGAGGAGTGATTATATATTCTTTGAAAAAATATAATCTAAATAAGACAGAAAAAGGGGTCAGTTTTTTGTTCATGAGACCCCTGTTTTTGTTGTACCGGTTGCCAAGTACTTTCTGGGGGTGAAAACATTATTTCCCTAACTATATCTGAAGACTCAGGCCCTGAAGATCTTGAGCCAATAGCAGTTGCGATACACTCTCTAATGGGACTCCCTACCACCATTAGAAGCCTTAAAAGAAGAGGACTTCGCCTGGAAAAGGGAAAAGTCCTTGACAGGGATTATACAGGACCTATACTCGAAGAGGTATTGAAGACCAGCAAGATTGCCCATGAAGTTCCCGCAGAAGGCATGTATCGTGGAAAACATGTGGTAGTCGCTCCTATCTGTTCAAAGGATGGAAAGGTTGTTGCGGCTGTCGGGATTGTTGATCTTCTGGCTACTATTGATCTTCCATCTGTCTTTCAGGAATATACCTCTGTACTGGAAGAAGTAGAAGAAGATGCAAAAAAATGAAGCCAGAGCAGGGCTATAAACATAACTTTATAAAAAAAGGAAAAACTAATTTCTTTTTATGGGAGGATTTTGTCCCCACCTCTTTTCAAGGCTTAAGAGGGACATTTTTCCAACTCCTCCAATACTCAATGAAATCCAGGGTCTGAGTTTTAAAACCAGAAAAAATTTTCCGGCGTTACTCTGGCTTTTCGTATAACCTGACCTTTTTCAACAGGGCTCCGCTCTTTGCGTGAGGCTGCCTGAAGACTGTGTCATTGGATTTTTCAATTTCTCTTGCCTGAGTTGCGAGTTGTGCTGCTGCTCCCATTATCTCGTGCCCGGCTGCGGCTGTGAGGCATACCTGGTCGATTTCCTTTAACATAAAGCAAGCAGGGAAGTTAACCTGTGCAACTTTCTCAGCCATGTGAAGGGCAGCAAGAGCCTTTGCCTTTGCATAAGGGTTTGCAAAGCCTGCATGTTCAACACATTTCTCAGGTTTTGCGAAGATGTGCGGGAGTTCCAGATCCTTTCCTGACCTTCCGGACGCGACCTGTTCTGTTACTTTGTCGAGTTCTTCCTGGATAAGCCTTACAACACCACAGACGGAAAGTACTTTCATAGCGTCGGAATTGAAGGCCGACATCTCGACCGGGTCAAGGAATTCCCTTTTTGCTCCGATAAGGGGGTCTACCGGAAGGATAATGTATCCGAAACCATCCTGCTCAAAAGCCTCACGTGCTTCCTTTTTTGTAGGGCCGTCTGAAACTACGATGCAGGGTACGTCCTTCCAGATTTCACGGGCTGCGGTAGGGCCTGGAGCTGCTGCATTCGGACTGATAATTACCACGAAGTCAGCATTCCACTGCTTGAAGCTTTCAGTATCTGCAGCATCTGCAGGGCCCATTTTGGCACCAGTGCCGAATACTCTTACAGTAATTCCCTCTCGCGCTGCAATTTCATCCTGGATTAAATTAATAACCTGGCTCATTCCCAGGTTGCCCATTTTTATAAAGCCTATGTTGACCATTTTTCTCAAAATCCTGTGTTGACCTTTTTCTTCAATAGTGGAATTCCTAAAGGGTTTATAATCCTTTTGGCAATCTTCATCCCTTATCACCCTTATTTTATATATATCTGTCCTATTTATAATTATTATTCGGTATGTTTCATTGCTCCTCCGAAAAGCTTAAAAGGGATGTGATTTATTTCACTCAAAAACGTTGACATCAATGCTGTTGTTTTGTGGTTTTGTTTTCGCGAAACCCGCATTATAATTTGAAGAACTTTATCCGTTGGTGGGCTTTTAATGTCAGGGCGCATATATTATGTCAGGCTGCGGGGGTACCCCTAAACGGTACTCTGGGCAATGTGCCCTTTTTCGGGAAATTGTCCCGCTATATCTATAGATATTCAGGTCCAGGTTTTGATTGAGTGAACTGTCCTATACATAATTCTACTGAAAACAAACTCATTGTTTTTGATATGGATAGCACCCTTATAGACGCTGAGACCATCGATGAGCTCGCCAGGGCTGCAGGTGTTGTAAGCAAAGTAGAGGAGATTACGAAGAGAGCGATGTATGGAGACCTCGATTTCGAGCAAGCGCTTGCAGAAAGGGTTAGACTTCTTAAGGGGCTTCCCCTTAAAACTGCCCTTGATGCTGTAAATCAGATCAATCTTATGCCGGGAGCAGCCGAACTTGTCCTGCATGTTAAAAATCGGGGTTATAAGACTGCGATGATTTCCGGTGGATTTACAATAGCTGCCGAGAGGGTAGGTAAAGAGCTTGGTATTGATTTCGTTGTCTCCAACGAACTGCTTGTGGAAGACGGCTGCCTCACGGGCGAAGTTGTCGGTCCTGTCACACAAAGCGATTCCAAAGCAAAGGTGTTCGAGGAACTGGCCAGGCTCTATAATGTCAGGCCCGAGCAGTGTGTGGTTGTCGGGGACGGCGCAAACGATGCCTGTATTTTTGAGATAGCAGGTTTTGCCATAGCTTTCAATCCAAAGCCCATCCTTAGGGAATATGCGGACGTGGTCATAACAATCAAAGACCTTAGAGCCGTGATCCCTGTTCTTGAGTCTCTTTCTTATCAATTTTGTAATCAGGCACAGCATGTCGACATCGAACACTACTAAAATGCCAGCTTTTTTGCTGGACCGGGAGGCACAATAAGAGATGCTAAAGGAATTGCAGAAAAAAAGATCAGATTTGAAGGACATTTCTGAAGAATCCAAGGAAAAGAGAAATACTTTAAACGCTGAGGCCAGCGCTCTTGCCGCAAAGCGCAATGACCTGAACAAGAAGACAAAAGACCTTATCAACGAAGCCCAGGAACTGAAAGTTCTCAGGGACGAGATCAACGAAAAGGTCAGCGAATATAAGAACAAGCGCGATGATACCAACGCCAGAGCAAACGACCTGTTTGCAAAGGCAGATTCCATCAGGAAGCAGAATAACCTTGGCGGGCCCTCAATCAAAGCCTTAAGGAAAGATATCGATCGCCTTGAATTCACCCAGCAGACTGAAGTCCTGAGCACCACCAAGGAAAGAGAACTCGTTGGTAAGATTACACAGCTTCAGAAACAATACCAGGTTAAAAAAGTCCAGCTCGAAGGCAACCTCGAACTGAAAACTATCCTCGATGAAGCCCAGCTAATCAGAGACGAAGCTTCGGAGTTCCACAACGAGCTTGCCGAGTATGCCAGGCAGGCCCAGGAATACCACGAGAAAATGATTACCGCCTTCAAGGAAGCTGACAGAACCAGGGCAGAGTCGGATATTGCACACCGCGAATTTGTAAAAGCCCAGGAAGCAGCTGACGAGCAGCACAAGGTTTTCATCAACGCCCAGAAAGAAATCAGGGATCTTGACAAAGAAATCTTCAAGCTTAAGAAGAAAGACAAAGACGGAAAGTCCCGTGTTGTCAAGTCCGAACTCCAGAAGGATGCCAAATCCATCTTCGAGAAGTTCAAGGGCGGAGCAAAGCTTACTACCGAAGACCTGATGACCCTTCAGCGGTCTGGTTTAGTCTAATCAATCTCATAGAATAGATTTTACATCGCTGGAATTTTTAATTTCCATTGCAAGTGAAGGCAACTTCGCCTTTACCTGCACTCCTTTTTCTGTTACCATCTCAGTTTCCCATTATCAGCTCAGTACCGGAACCTGCGGTCTGTTCGCTGTTGGCTGTTTACTGCCTTTTATATTCCCTGCTTACGATATCCAATCGAGTTTTTTGTTTTCAAGCTGTGTTTGTTTCGGGCCTTGTGCTGGTAGTTTGCTTTCGCTTTTTTGACATCCTCTTCTATCAGTTAATATTTGACTATCTGTATTCCAGGCGTGGCTGATGCTTTTCCTTTTATTTGATGTATATTAAAGGTTCAAACCGCATAAGGCACGTGAAAAAAAGAGCTGGAAATTCCTTTTACAGCTATCGGAATAATCCATAAATATTTTCTTCAAAAAGTCTGGAGCTCACTCCAGAAGCTTCAGATATTTTTCTCTGAACTCGGGGTCTCTCATAAGGCAGCATTTCGCGTTATATGCAGGTTCGCCCCTGATTTTTTTCCAGATATCTTTTATCCTGTCCCTGTGGACATTTCCATAGGGGATAGGGATGCAGGCGCAGGGGAGGATATTTCCTTCAGGCGTGATGTGCAGCCACTTCCTGCCTGCCATGCAGCCTCTGGTCTTCATAACCTGTGGAATTGGAAAAACTCTAGGACCTTCTTTTTCCCTTACCCGGAATACAAAATTGTCAAATTTCCTGAGGTCTTTCGGGGTCATTATCTCGGATGCGTGGTCTATCCATCTGCCTGTCGGCACTATTTCGTAGAAAGAGAGTTCATGGGCTCCGAGATCTGCTGCAAGGGTGTAGAGTTCATCAAGTTCATTGACATTGTCCCTTGAAAGCACAACATATATATTTACAAGCAACCCGACTGCAAGTCCGTTCCTAACCGCCTCAACCGCACTTTTAAATACTCCTTTCCTGCCCCTTACATAATCATGCTTTTCCTCATATGCGCTGTCAAAACTGACTGTAAGCGAGTACAGCCCTGCAGCTTTAAGGCTCCTTGCGCGTTCTTCTGTCAGTCCGACTCCCGAAGTGAACATTCCGGCAATGGCTTTTTCAGGGTCAACGTAGTTTATCAGAGCTTCCAGACCAGGATAGGTCAACGGTTCCCCTCCATCAAAAATTACAAAAGTTGTGCCCATTTCGAGCACCTGGTCGATTGTATCTTTAATGATTTCGGGTGAAAGCTTTGCCCTGTTTTTTGTATCCGGAAGGGCGCAATGGATGCAGTTGTTGGGGCAATCCTCGGTAACTGAGATTGTTACCTGGTCAGGCATATTTTTTCCGAAAATTGACGATAGCTGGCTCTTCACAAGCCGGTCAAAGCCCGGGCTCGGAATAGGAGGCATCCAGGTGGAATAGATCAGGCGGTCAGCTTCTACATTTGCAGGCTTTTCGCCGTCAAAGATTGAGATGTTTGCCGTAAGGATTTTTTTCATGAGTGGTGATGCTACCCCATCGGTTTTCATCTTCAAGCACCCATTTTCAATTTCGGCATAAACCCTGAAAAGGGGATTTTTATAAAACTCGTACTGCATATTTTCCCTGCATTGGCTTCTGGTGATTTTTTTCCTTTCTGTATTTTCCGTTCTATTTTTCCGGTTTCGTTTTTTCCGTTTCTTCAGTTCAATCTTTTCCAGCTTGCCTTTCGTCTCCGGTTTATTTATTCCTCAGGAATGCCCTGTATTTTAGCATAGCTGAAGGTTTCTTTTTCAACATGAATGTAAAGACATGCATAGCCTGTTCAAAGGCGCTGCCGTGGATAAAGGATAGGTCTTCTTTTTCAAATACCCTTACCATCTCATCGATTTCTCTGTCCGTCATCTTCCTGAGAGTTTCAAGCCCTATACGGCCCAGATAATGCTCTACCTTAAATTCTTTCTCCCAGGTTTTCCGATATTCCGAAAGAGCATTTTTTGAAATGTCCCCTTTTTTCACAGCATCTGCCGCAACTTCTCCGCATATCTGGCCTGCCCTCATTGCATAACCTATCCCGGATTGACCTGCAGCTCCTCCAGCTACCATTACTCCGTCCATTATGTACTCACCAGGTATGGTCACAATGGGGTCTCCCCCGGAAAGTTTTCTTACAACTTCTACTTCTTCGAGCCCTTTAAGCTTTTTGAAACGCTCAATCCAGGCATTCAGGTAAGGAGTCGCATCCTTGCCGCACCTGCGCACATAAGCTCCGATTGCAGCATTATCTCCTCCTCTGGGTGCATATGTAGTCTTCCAGCCGGGAGCATGGTTTCCCACATAGTACTCAAACATTTTAGATCTCCCAAGCCCTGCCGCCCTGATATCCAGCTCGATTCCCCAGGCAATATCCTCCGGGTGCTTCATTGTTTTCAGACCCAGAAGGGACGCCATTTTTGAATTGATGCCATCGGAAATGATTACAAGCTTCGACCTGAATATCCCTGAAGAAGTCCAGACAGCGAATTCCCCGCCTTCCTTTCGGATATCGTTTACTTCTACTCCTGTCCTGAGGTTAACGCCGGTTTTAATCACTTTCTCTGTATAAAACCGGTCAAATTTTGTTTTGTCGATAGAATAGCCAGGTGTTTCTATGATAACTTCTCGTCCTTCCGGAGAAACGATTTTCATGCCCTTGAGGTAATGCACGATATAAGATGAGTCTGCCTTTTCTCCGCACCTGTCAAGCATCCCCTTAAAAAAAGAGTTTGCAGGGTGTGGTGGAGTCCCGATCTCTTCTTTTCTTTCCAGCAGAAGAACATCTGCACCCTTTTCACAGGCATTTCTGGCTGCCATGAGCCCTGCAGGGGACGCCCCTATTACAATGATATCCGCATCCATTTTTTTCTATCCTTTTTTCACCAGAGAACGGAGGTGTAAGATCCAAGATATATGCAGAGCACCACATCCAGGATCATTGACCCGAACATTATTGCCCTGTAGTTTGAGCCGTTAAGGAAAAGCGCGCCGCCCCTCTCAGGCGTCGGATGCTTGATAAAATCAAGGCACTGAGAAAGCATCCAGAGCCCTGAGGCAAGAGCTCCTGCAAAAAATACCGGTCCGAGTCTGGCTGACCAGCCTATTATAACTGAAGCAATAACTCCGACAATCCACCAGAAGGTTACAAATCTGGCGGTAAATGGAATTCCAAAGGTTACTGGCAAAGTTGGGGCACCTTTTAGCCGGTCCCCTTCTACATCCCTGGCAACGCCTCCCAGAGTAAAAGCCCAGTCTGTAACGCAAATCATGAGTCCGAAGCAGATTGCAGGCAGGGGCAGGATCACTCCGTCACTGCCTTTAAGGATTCCTGCAGGGTCAAAGGCAAGCCAGATTCCCACAGGCACGAGCCCGTAGGAGATGCCGACAGGCAGGAAACTCAGGAAGGTGCTGCGTTTTGCAAAGATTGAGTAAATAGTAATAGTTGCAGCTGCGATAAACAGGACTGCAAGGGATTCCGGATTCAGGTACGTAGCTGCCGCACCTGCGATAAGCAGAAGCAAGAAGGCGTACATCATCGCCGAATTCTTCGATACTTTCGAGGCAGGCAGAGGACGGTCCGGAATATTGATGGTGTCTATATCGACATCGCAGCAGTCATTGAAAACATATGAACTGGTTATGGCCGCAAAGCCTCCTATCACGGCAATCAAGAAGGGGACAAATAAGGGCAGCCCTCCGGTTGCCAGGTAGGAAGCAAGGATTGCGCTTGAGGCCGGGAGGGTAAGGTCCATGTAGTAGAGCTCGGGCCTCATCAGCCGGAGGTAGGGGCTGAGTTCCCCGATTCTTGCTGTAAGGGACAATCTTTTCACCTGTGCTTTTCTGGTTTGTATTGGGGGTTGGTTGTATTATCGGGAATTGTCAGATTTTTAGTGTTATCAGGGGTTTTACAGTTAGTCCTATAAACATTAGCATCTCAAAAAAGTTTCCTTTTTCTCTTTTTCAGGAGAATCCTGACATGAGACAGCAACTGAGGGTTTATGAGATGTATGAGGACCCCTTGGACCGATTTAAGAATCCGTAAAAAATTCAGGCCCCTTTAAGGAGCTATGATGTGCTTATTCTTTTTTCCAGGCATCCCTGTATACGAGCTTTGCTTTTTTCCCGATCTCTTCGATCAAAGGATGTTCAAACTCCCTTTCACAAATAAAGGTAAATTCTGCCCCAGGATTCAGATCCATCAATTTAATTGTATTTGAGAGGGCTGTGCTGAGAGCTTCATAGTCCGGAAACTTCGAAATCTCGGCATTGAAGGGATAAACCTCTTCCATTTCTGCAGGAAAAGCTCCAAAAGGCGCTTTAAATATCAGGATCCGGTCATAGTCCTTTTCTCCTTTAACCGGGCCTGTTCGTATTATTGCCGAACCTTCTATGCTGAACCTTTCCAGCCGCTTTCCGAAACGCAGGACTTCCGGCCGAGAGGCGGATTCCGGGCCACAGTAAAAGTATGTGCTTTTGGTTGCAGGGTCATACTGTTCCAGCCAGGCAGAGTGGGTATAGAGTTTTTTCAATCCGTCAAGAAGTTTCGGGTGGGCACGGCAGCGCTGCTCAACAAGCTCGAGCAGTTTTCCGTCTTTTATGGACTGCTTGATCAGCCGGATTTCTGCAAAGGTTGCATAAAGGTTATGCCTTGCGAGAAGCTCCTCCTTATTTTTGGCTTTTCTCAGCTCGTCGGCAGTATATTTAGAACAGATGGGGCAGGAACAGGGAAGGTAGTTCAGTTTTTCTACATGATACGTCCCGTTAACAGTAATATAACGCCCGTCCTTGGCATAGAGAGCATAGGCTGCCGAGTCAAAAAGGTCGCAACCGAGAGCAACTGCAAGAGCAAACATCATAGGGTGCCCTGCCCCGAAAAGATGTACAGGTGAGGTTGGAGAAAGACCTTTTTTGGCTGCGGCAATTACATCCACAAGCTCTGCGTAACGATAGGATTCCATTAGCGGGACAACTGCCCCCAGGGGATAAACTTCAAAGTTCAAGTCTTTCAGGTGAGATGCAGCTTTTTCCCTGAGTTCGGGATAGGTCGAGCCCTGTACCGGACCTGCAAGGAGCTGTTCCCCCTGAATGAATTTGCGGGCAGCTTCCAGGCGTTCGGCAGTGACTGCAAGTTCTTCTTCCGCTCTCCTGAAATGGACATCCGGAGGGGTCGGGATATCAAGTGGGACTATGATGTCGCTCCCGATTTTTTGCTGGAATCCTAGAATTTCTTCATTTGTAACTTCTACCGACCCGTATACTGAAAGCTGGAAAGAGCCCGAGTCTGTCATAATTGGCCCTTCAAAGCCAAGGAGTCCATGCAGCCCCTTTTCAAGGGCGACACTTCGCAGCTCTTCTTTCCGGTAAATAATATATGAATTGGTGATCAGAATCTCTGCCCCGAAGCTTTTCATCTCTTTCGGGGAGATAAGCTGAATGTTCGGATTTATTACAGGCATGACAGTAGGTGTCTCAACAGTCCCATGTGGAGTCCTGAGTTTCCCTATCCTGCCGCCTGCGTCCTTGTCTAGAATTTCGAATATAGCTGACATGCCGCGGTTATAGATGCCTCTCAGATATATTTATCTTTGGGGACTGGTAAGGAAGACCACCTGGTGTAGAAAGCTGCATCTGCCTGCTTTGCTCCCCGGGACTTAAAAAATAAAGATTTACTCTCTTTAGTTTGAGTACAGTGTATTCGTTTATAATCAAGGGTCCCAATTCCCTTTCTGATCTCAATCAAGTAGTGAACTACGGGTAAGCAGGTAAACTGCGGAAAAACGGAGCAGAGATGTAGCCCCCCTCTGCCCGGTTTTTTCTTCTCTTATTCTTCTTTTTTTGAATCAGTCCTCTTTTGCCCGCGGCATTGCAATTATTTCCCTTATCTGAAGGGAGAAGAAATCATTGCTATGAGCCGGCCTCAGTACAAGAGCCACATCTGCACCCCATCTTGTGCCTCCTATGGCTATGATTTCGGTATCGTCCGAGACCGGGATATGGCCTGAGTCTGCTGCCATAATGGCAACCTCTACAGCCACCTTGAAACCTTTTCCAAAAAGGGAACGCAGGGTATCGGCAATTACTTCAAGCCTTGAATAGCCTCCGAACTTCTTTGTGATCGAACGCTCTATTCCGGAAAACATATGTGACTGGGTGGTAATTATTGCTCCAAGTTCTTCAAGCTTTTTTTTGTACTCCTCTTCTACTTCCCATTCGCCTTTTTCTTTCTGCCCGTACTGGTGGCTTACTCCAATTACCTTTATGCCGCTACCCTTTACTGCCTCTGCCATTTTTAGAGCGGTTTTCCCACTGGTACTAGCAACTACAATGTGGGATATTCCAAGGTCTGCTGCTCTTTTTGCTGCAGCCTCAACAACTGCGTCTGTGTTTTCTTCACCTACGCTGTCCAAATAAAGAACTGGTTTTTCCACGAATTACTTCCTCCGGTGTTTGATTTAATTTTCTTTTATGAGCTTCTTTCATTAGTTATTTTATAAACTTTTTAAGTTTATTTCTGCCACTTTTCTGTCTTTTTCCTGTTATTTTTTCCTTCTTTTCTATGAAACTTTTTTCTATGAAACTCTTTTTCCTCTCCTTTTCTTATTCTTCATAAACGCAGTTTACATTAGCAAGCATCGAGAGGAGAAGGTATGTTAATCAGGATAAACGCTCCTAATCTGAATTATTTTTCCTCTGTCATGAGAAAAGATATATATTAAAAGGATTCTCTTTTAATGAAAAAGAGGGTTATGGCATTCGGAATCCCGGATTCATCGATATTTTTTTATTGATGTCTGCGCAGAAAGTAACACAGATCCGGGCTGGCGAGAAACTTGTTTATTTAGGATTAGATCAGATATAATCATAGGGGTTGTATTCATTGAGGTGGTTTTTTGTCAACTACTACAGACTATGACGACAATGACGTGAAGATTATTACCAAACCTGTGCAGTCAAAAAACCCTGTTTTGATTGAAGGTTTTCCCGGAATCGGGCTTGTGGGGAATATTGCGAGTCAGCACATGATCGAAGAGATGAATATGGAGTATATAGGCTCCATTGAGTCCAGGTATTTTCCTTCAATTGCAGTGCTCTATGAAGGGCTTATAAACATGCCTGTACGGATCTACGAAAACGTAGAACACAACATCATTATAGTCATCTCCGATATTCCTATCAGCCACTCGGTTTCCTATGATGTGAGCAATGCTCTCGTGGACTGGGCTGAATCTATCAATGTCAAGGAGATCGCTTCTATTGCGGGGATTGCCATTATGGATGGAGGGCACAAGGTTTTCGGAGCAGCTACCACGTCGGAAATGCTGGATAAAATCAGGGACAAAGTAGAAATTTTCCAGATGGGAACTATTTCTGGAATCTCGGGCAGCGTAATGGCTGAATGCTTGCTACGTGGGATTCCCGCAATTAGCCTGCTCGGGGCTACAAAAACCCAGAATCCCGATCCGAGAGCTGCATCTTCTGTGATTGGAGTCCTTAATAAGTTGTATGGTCTCTCTGTCAGCACTGAAAGGCTTATAGAACAGGCAGAGCGCATAGAAATTGAACTCCAGAAGCTCTCTGAAGATGTTCAGGCTACCGAGCGGAAAGGAGAAGTCAAAAAGGAGTTCCCAATGTACGGGTGATCCTATGGAGTACACCACGTTAACAGGAATTGCCGATTCCGTGATTGAGATCCTGAAAACACACGAGCTCAGGACTCTTGAAATCCGGAATCCGCAGAACTTCTTCGGAGTACTCGGGCTCAATGCAGGAGATAGTGTTCTCCTGACTTCTACGAGCCTTCAGGACCTTACTGATGGGACTCAGGGACTCATAGCGAGGGTTGTTCAAAAACAGGTATCGGTTCACTCCTTTGTCAGCTCAAATGAGCTATACCTTGAAGAGCGAGAAACCCTGTCAGCCCGCATTCAACTTGAATGTAGGTGTATGGCAAGGGTACGAAATGTTGTTTCAAATGAACTCGGGAAACCTGTAAAAGTAGATGCAAGGGAAATCTCGTGCTATGAAGCTCGGTAATTTTATTAAATTTAATTTACTGTGCCAGACTTCAATCTGAAAAATGTTTTTTTCCGAAATTTGTAACTCTCTTTAATAAGTAACTCTCTTTAATAAAGATCTGGCTTTAGCATGCCATCATCTTCCTGAAAAACGTTTTTTTTCTTTACTTTTCTTGAATTAATTTCTAAGAAAAATTTTCCAAAAAAATCTATTCTGGAAACTATTCTTCCTATAAAAATATATGCTGAAAATAGATTTCTATTCCTCTCAGGTAAAAGCCCATTTCTAAAAGAGATTTCTAAAAGAGATTTCTAAAAGAAGTTTATAAAAAAGAATTATAAAAAAGGGGCCCGGAAAATTTGAACTTTTCCGGAAACCACCAGCTTAGTTTTAAATTCTTACGTTTAGTTTTGAATTCTTACATATCTTCCGGCATTTCGCCGCCCGGACCTGCGCCTGGGCCTGCTCTTCCCATACCGGATGAAGCAATTACATCATCGATTCTGAGGATCATGATTGCTGCTTCTGTAGCTGCGTTAATTGCCTGGGTTTTGATCCTGAGGGGTTCGACAACATTGTTTTCGAACATATCCTCGATCTTGCCTGTGTAGACATTAAGTCCAGCCCTCTTGTTACCTTTTTCATGCTGGGAACGCATTTCCACAAGCATGTCAATCGGGTCAAGTCCTGCATTTTCTGCAAGGGTCTGGGGAATGATCTCGAGGGACTCAGCGAATTTCATTACAGCAAGCTGTTCTCTACCTTTAAGGGTTGCTGCGTATTCTTTGAGCCTCAGGGCCAGTTCTATTTCAGGTGCTCCGCCACCAACAACGATCTTCTGGTCTTCGAGGGCAACACCCACTACTCTGAGAGCATCTTCGAGGGCTCTCTCAAGTCCGTCCACTACATGCTCTGTTCCGCCGCGTAGAAGGATTGAGGTTGTCTTGCTGTCCTTGCAACCTGTGACGAAGGTCATTCTGGAGCCTGTAACGTCCTTTTCTTCCACAAGACCGGCATAGCCGAGGTCGGACTCCTCTATTTCATCCATGCTTGTGATAACCTTTGCACCTGTTGCCCTTGAGAGTTTGTCCATGTCACTCTTCTTGACTCTGCGCATTGCGAAAATGCCTGCCTTTGTCAGGTAGTACTGGGCGAGGTCATCAATGCCCTTCTGGCAGAAGACCACATTCGCACCAGTTTTAATTACCTTTTCCACAATTTCCCTGAGCATGGATTCTTCCTGGTCAAGGAAAAGCTGCATCTGGTCAGGGGTGGTGATCTTTATTTCGGCTTTGGTTTCCGTCTTTTTGAGTTCGATTGGCACGCTTAAAAGAAGGACTTTTGCATCCTTCACAACTTCCGGCATGCCGGTGTGAACGCGTTCCTTGTCGACAATTACACCCTCGATAATCTCTGAATCTTTAATGCTGCCGCCAGGTCTCTTTTCTGTCTTTATGTCCTCGATATCTACAGTTATCTTCCCGTCTTCGCTTATCTCGACAACGGACTTAACTGCCTGGACTGCGAGCCTGGAAAGCTGGTCTTTGTGGGACTCTGCGCCCTTTCCTGTAATGGCTGTGCCTGCTATCTTCACAAGAGTTTCAATGTCTTCCGGAGATGCACTGATAGTGATAGTCTCCAGGATCTTTGTAGCCTGGTCTGCTGCAAGTCTGTAACCGCTCGCGATCACAGTCGGGTGCACGCCGCTTTCCAGCAGGTCTTCTGCCTTTGTCAGGAATTCTCCTGCGAGCACGGCTGCTGTGGTGGTTCCGTCCCCTACTTCGGCGTCCTGGGTCTTGGCGACTTCTACGATCATCTTTGCACCTGGGTGCTCGATGTCCATTTCTTTGAGGATGGTTGCACCGTCATTGGTGATGACGACGTCTCCCATTGAGTCCACAAGCATCTTGTCCATACCCTTGGGCCCAAGAGTGGTTCTTACTGCCTCAGCCACTGCCTTTGCGGCCATGATATTGTTATGCTGAGCGTCGGAACCGTGAGTTCTCTTGCTGCCTTCTCTTAAAATAAAAATCGGTTGTGCTGCCAAATTTTAGTCTCCTTTATAATGATATGAATTTCTATGAATTTTTATCAGTAGTATTTCTGAGCACTTTATCTTTGTGCGTAATTTTTCCTATTCTTAATGCAAGCACTTCTATATAAGAATTCCTCTGGAGGCCAGGTTCTAAATCTTGAAAACAGGGTCTTCTGGTCCTTTTAATGCCCGATTTCCGTCTCACCCGAATTGCGCCTCGGGAGTACTCGGTCCTTTTCGCTACGCTGCCGCTTCGCTCAAGAGGACTACTTTATAGTTACATAGTTAGTTGAGCTCAAGAGGACTAATAAAAAATGCTAGTGCTTCGATTCCGATATAATTTCCTTACTTTGTGGAAAAATCCGTGATCGGTTAATCAATTCAAAAGTCAAGTTTTATAAACTTATTTAAGAATCGCAGTACTGGTTATTTCTCTTTAAATACCTTCATAAAAATTGTATTTTCGGAGATTTTGCTCTCGACATTGGCTCCACATGCTTCAAATAAACTTTCGAATGTTGTTAAATTTAATTTTGAATTATTAAGGCCCAGACTATGAGTTAGTGCCAGCAAATAATAGTCTCCATTGTCCCTGTAATCTACTGTATCAAACATGTGTGATGTTCCAAAAACAATCTTTAGTCCATCTACAACCTCTTTTATACTGCACTCGTTAAGAGGCTTCTGGAGAAAAAACTGTACTACACATTCTATGGGTTTATTTTTGGTCACATACTCCTTAAACCGCTCATGATTTACAGTTTCCATCAGTATTTTTAAAGCCCCTTTTTGGACACAACAAACCGAACTTATCGATTCACACGCCAGCCAAAATTTTTGTTCAGCAGTTAATTCCGGGCACTGTTTTGAATTGTTTTCCAGACATTCCAACGCCAGTTCCAGGGCTTTTTGTTGTGTTTCAAATTTTTCTGCATGTTTCTGTAATAATTGCCAATGCTTCTCTGAAATTGTGGTGGCAACGCGGTGTCTTTTCATATTATAGCTCACGATTCTATTCCTCTTATCTGCTCCATTAGTTTTTTAATGTACATGCTGAACATACGATACGCAGATAACCTATTTTTACGTGTGTATTCTATTCTAGCTTTATTCACAGCAACAAATTGCTGCGAGACTTGCACAGTTAATCAGTTGATTCTCAATATAGTCCACTTAAACTTTTTAAGAGATCAAAAAAGGAGATTTTATAGTGCCAATAACATATAAACAAAGAGAAGTGTACGGAAAAATATCAAAAACAATGAGCCAAGAACCTAGTGTTAATTATCCAGTATTTGACAGCGATACTAGCCCCCAAGCAAGACTAGAAAATGGTTGTTACAGCCTAGCTTACGGTTTTAAAGTTTGTTGGGAACTAAATCTTAGTGTCCCAATGGCATCTATTGAGCTTAAATGGAATGATACCAGCCTGGGTAAATGGATTCTAGATACTACTCATACATGTACTCATATAGGAATAAATGTGGGAGTTGCAAGTGCTTCATTAGATCTTTGTGCTGACTGGACCCAAAACCAAATAACACTTAAAGGAGAAGCATGTTTCATGGGACAATGCAAAGAATTTGATGTAGTTCTTTTTAAATGGTAAAATCAAGACTATAAAAAATGAACAATGATATTAAGAGACTATCCGAAAAGTGTTGTGACCTTACTATATAAGCTGATCCCAAAACTCTAATGAGTCTCTTAATTTTCAAATTCTGAGACATAAATCAGTTTTCGGCCATGAAAATTATTCTAACACATTTATCGATGTAAACAATAATATTGATTTTTGGGATGAGCTCCAATAATCTAAACTTTTTTGGGAGATGAGTACTATGAGCATAAAGAGTAAAATCCAAGTAATAAATATGTCTAAAGAAGATCTACTTCTAAAAGAATTAGATAACTTGTATTCGATAGAGCCTTATGGGGAAGTTAGAAATATTGAAGAAAGATCGGCTGAAAACGCATCTCTTCTCATCAACTTACAAAACAAAGATGAGATTGCTCCAACTATTATAGGTGCTTTTAAGGCTTCGATGGAATCAGATATACCTGTTGTCTTATATAATGTCAGTAAAAATTCTATGGCCAAATTATGCTACCTGGGAACGGATACTGAATGCTGTATAGTTTTCCCTTATATGAAGGAAGCTAAAATTATTGACGTATTGGATTTACCATTGGAGGCAGGAATCTCTGAGGCAAGTAGGACGGCTAATCAAGAATCAGATGGATCCCTTAAGTTAAGTCCACCTACTGAATCTGGTGAAAAGACATGTTCAGTTACACTTTTTTCTAAACTCTCACCTCAAGAAAAAGCAAAAATTATTGAGACGAAGATCGAAACAGGCATTACTAAAGATGAATATCAAATTTTGGCTCAAAGGAATCTCTCTACAGGCACATCTCCGGCCGCGCTGCCAGAACATCAAAGTAAGACTGTATATTATAGGATTGATTCGAAGGATCATCCGGTTGCTGGTACTACCCAAAAGCTTTGTAATATGTTGCTGCTGGAGGTTGCTCTTATTGCTTCCTATAAGGATCCGCGGTGTAAATATTTAAGAATAACTTCAGGAGGTGCAGGCTTCAATCCAGGAGGTAGTGGCAATATCCTGTGGGATAATACATACGAACGAGGGTATTTTCAAAGTGAAATAGAAATACACATCGAAGCGCAGAGTGCAGATATATTTACTATGGAAAGCAGTCCTAAAAATTGTAATAATGTCACACAATATACTACATCTTCATCCTTCAGTGTGGGCGTTGATATTTCGAAAGATCCTGGATTTAGTGCTCAATATTCAATTTCTGAAGAAGAATCACATAGCATCTCAGATTTCGATATATGTAATAGATCGTCTGGAACTATAGGAGATTGGGATTTCAAGCTCGGAATGATAAAATCTAGCATATGGGATATGTTCAAAGACCCATTCATGAGAAAAGGTCAAGTTAAAGAACTTCCAAACTTGGCCAAAGAGAATTTGCAGGCCGAATGCGTCATTACTTGGATAAAAGATGATATGGAATTCAAAAAATCGGTTAACCTAAATATCGGTTGGAAAACTCATTATCTTCATTGCTGGGTTACAGGAGATTGGACAAATTATACTAAGCACTATCAGGAATGGTATCTTCACTGTTGGAACAATTGGGCTGTAAATTACAGTGCAGTATGGGCTTAACCTTGAATATGTTTATGACAGGGTTATGTGTACCCTGTCTTTTTTTTAGAACTTCATATTTTAATATTAATGGAGGTTTGATTTTAGAAAACGACTTCTTAGAGTTTATCGCTTGCTTGTGCATATAAAGTAAAATATTCTCAATAGTTTATTTAATAGTAACTAGCCTTTGAAGACTTTACAGCATCTCATTTCTTTTTATCCAGAGCCAATAATAATTAATATCTTAGAGGCTGTCTTAAAATTAAATAATCCTTGTACCTTGATTGTTCGTTAATGTTAAAACGATCTCGAAGACTTCCTTATCCTAGCGATTTATCCGATCGAGAATGGCAACTAATTAAACCTCATTTTCCGAATCCAAGAACGAATCGAGGTAGAAAACGCGTTCATTACTATCGAGAAATACTGAATACCATCTTCTATTTGTTACGTTCTTAGATAAAGCATGATAAAAATTATTTTTTAATTTTTAACGGTGAGGTTTCGATGATTTTACTTATTCTTTTGATTACAAGAGATATCTATCCATTAATGTGTAAAAACATCACGGAGAGATTGGATTATGAGTAAAAATGAAGTAAACTACACTTATCTAAATCAAAAAGAAATCAATGAAGATTATCTTAACAAAATAGGTTACTATAAAGACGATAATTTGACGATTATTAAAAATGATCCGAACTCACAAACCGGAAAGATGGTCGTAGAATCAATCGACTTAGTAGAACGAATAAAAGATACTATGCCTGAATACAAAGAAATCGGTCAATTTCTTTATATGGACGTAGGTCGGTGGGGAGGAGACAAAGACACTGGTGATGATGATGCATGGACGAGAAGGCGTAATTTCGGGCTCGTATGTGGCTCCGGTGCAGTTCTATGTGATTTTAAAAACCCAAATACTTCTGGAAGTCTTATCAAGAACATAGACAAAGAGGTAGAAAAACACCTTGATATTCAAAAAATGATACCATTGCTTGAGATATTGTCAGGGTCCACTAGTTTAGGACCTGTGACCATTGTTAACGCTTTAGTTTGTACCGATGAAGCATCTGAGGCTCCAAGTTCTGACGAGATCCTTGTTTTTCTTGGTGATATCCATGCACCAGTTATGAATGTCCATGACAGAACATACCTTGAAGGTATGTCTCATGGAAGAATTGAGGTTACTCCGGAGTCAATTGCGAAAAACAGGGAGATCAAGGAAAATGTGACTAGATTCAAAAAAGAAATCAAAGTACTTGGATCTGAATCAGAGGAAAAGGAAATAATAGACTTGTCGGAAAAAATATTCTTTAAATACCCATTAAAGAGAAAACTAATATCAGAAAAATTGGGAAACTCATTTGAATCTCAGCAGTCCAATAACTTGGATAACTCTGAAAAGGTCAAATTGAGTGATGCAACTATACTAAACACATTAAAAATAATCTTAGAAGTACTCTTGCTGAATCAGAAAATCGATAAAGGGTATGACAATAAGAAGATTACAGAGGAGAGTGCATCTAGTTGGTTT
The DNA here is from genome assembly GCF_055385895.1 of Methanosarcina subterranea. Lineage (NCBI taxonomy): Archaea > Methanobacteriati > Methanobacteriota > Methanomicrobia > Methanosarcinales > Methanosarcinaceae > Methanosarcina > Methanosarcina subterranea. Next base: position 279,560 of record NZ_AP042426.1, read on the forward strand.
AAACATTACCACGGAGACGGAGAAAATAAGGGAGTAGACATTTTCCAGAATGCTGGGGAAGATTTACGTAACTTTCTTAAGTTGCTCATGGATTATCAGAAGAATCATCCGAAGCAGGGAACAATACCGGTAAAGCTCATTCAGCTAGGAGATCTTTACGATTTCTGGCTTGGTTTGGAAAGGGCGTTCAAAACCATAGACCCACAAAAAATGTTTTCAGATTCTGACACTCAAAGTTTTTTGAAGTTCTGGCAGAACGAAACCCTGCATAAAACATCCGAACCCATAAGTGAAGCTATTGATCTTCTCATCAATGGAACAAAAGAATTTCATGAATTTGTCTATGGAAACCACGACAGTTACAGAGCGACACCTCAATGGCCTTGTGAAATAGCTTCAGATCACTTTGAACGAAGAGGAATTTGGGCTGAGCATGGCCACCAAAGCGATGTGTTCAACGAGGACTCAAATGCTGTGATTGGTTGGTCATCTGCTCTATTTGGGTTCTTTCTTCCAGAATTAAGGGAGTGGGAGGGACCTCTTCGAAAAGAATGGGAAAGTTTGATTTCGGGAACGCTTTGTCGGAGACTTACCTGCATCCTTCATGCTGCCTGCCAGTGTCAACAGGAAAATAAAAGACAAATTTATGTAATGGGTCATACACACGAACCTTTATTGAAAAAAGTCCATATTGTTGAGTAATTTATTATTTCCCGCCATTCAGCAAGGTTTGCAGCGGAGTGCGCCAGCGCAACTTTTATTCATGATACGAGATGAAATGAAGCAATTTTGATTTTTGGCATCAGCTCAAAAATTAAGTCGAAGGAACTGCCCCCTTCCCTTCGACTTTTTTTTCGCAAAATTTTATGCGAAGAATTAGTGCGTTTTTATATACTCAATCATCCGTGGGGTCAGCAGAGGGATGATTTCGGGCAGCATGTTGGGCATAAGGTTTTCCATTGCCTTTGGCATGAGGTCCGGGAGCTGCTCTCTCATGTAATCAGGCATCGGGACCCGTCTCTCAACAGCCTTGAGCATATCAGGCATGACCTTCGGCATGACAGAAGGCATGAGCATAGGCATCATTATGGGCATCATGGGCTTCATCATGGCACCCATTCCGGGCACATACTTGACCATCTTCATCATGGCCTGAAGGGGAGCTGGCATTGCGGCCATCATCTGGGGCAGGAGTTCTACCATCAGGTCGGTCATGTTTTGGGTCTGCATGAGGTCGATCATCTTCTCAAAGGGCACCCAGGACTGCAGGGCGTAGTTTGTCGTGTCCGGGATGTCATAGCCGAGGCTTCTTGCCACAAGGGCGCCGAGGTCCTGGGACTCTATGTTCATGTTGTTTTTCTCGGCTGCGACACGGAACTGGACCGTACAGCAGGGACACAGGGCCGCAAGGATATCTGCGTTTACATCTACAGCTTCCTGAAGCCTCATACCTCCAAGTTTATATGCAACCGGAGGCTCGGCAATAAGGCTCACCACCGAACCACAACAGTGGGCCTGTTCCCTGTTGTGTTCAAGTTCTTTAAACTGGAGGCCAGGGATGGCTTTCAAAAGTTCCCTTGGGGGTTCGTATATCTTGCCCCCGGCTCTTCCCAGGTGGCAGGAGTCATGCCAGGCAACCACTTTATTCAGAGGTTTCTTGAATTTGGGCTTCAGCACGTCCAGGCGCTCCACAAGGACTTCGGAATAGTGCTTTGTCTCAAGCCCGTATTCAATGCCCAGTTTTTCCGCCCATTGGGGATAGACTGTGTGCCACATAAGCCAGCATGCAGGGCAGGAAGTGATCACGGTTTTTACGCCTTTCTTTTTCATGTTGGAGACGTTCATCCGCATGACCTTTTCAAATACATCCCATTTCCCGGCAACCAGCATGGGAATCCCGCAGCATGCTTCCCTGTCTCCCAGCCCTGTAAACTCAACTCCTGCATCGTCGAGCATGCGGACTGCCCCTACGGCAACGTCTTTTTCCACGTAGGAGGCGGTACAACCTGCAAAGTAGGCGTACTCGGCTTTGTCTTTCATTTTTGCCCTGATGTCGTCAGGAATCCATTTGTCTCTGTCTTTGCTGAGGTTTGCCCAGATGTTCCTTTCCTTCAGGAGGCTTGCAGCCATGATCTCGAAGGGTGGGAAGGTCATCTTTTTCTCTTCATCAACCAGCTTTCCGCGCATTGTCATCCAGGCATGTTCGATCGGCATGTCCAGCTCACAGCGGGCGTCACACATCTGGCAGGTGGTGCAGGCAAGGAAGGTGTTCGTCTGCCTATGGTCAAGTTTTTCCCGGCCAGCCAGGTATTCCTTGATAAAGAACCATTTTCCCCGGGGCGACTGTGACTCCCAACCCCTGCCGTAATACTGGTCACACTCGCTCACACAATACCCGCATTGAGAACAGGAGTAGGCAAGTTCGGCAATATCTGCAGGAATTTCTTTTTCATCTTTGAAGGAAACTTCCCCGATTCCTGACATATTTCCAACAATCCTCCCCATGGGTTCGAAGGAAGAGCCGAGGGACACGGCGGTATTCAGGAGCCCTTTTCCTTCCAGGGTCTCAGGGTTCATGATCTCGTTGGGGTCGAGTTCCTTCCTGAGGGCTTCTATTTCCGAAAGCCTGCCTCCAAATACGCTCTTTTTCTTCGAGGCGAAAAAGAGGCCGGAAGAATAAGCTCTGCCTCCGTTTTCTTCTGCAATTTTCAGGATGCTCAGGGAAAGTGCGAAGGCAGTATTAAAGAGTATGGAGCGCTCGGAATGGCGCATAAAGCAGAGTAGTACAACGTTTCCGTCACTGATAACCATCCCTTCGATAAGCACAGGCAGTTTTATCCTCTTTTCAATTTCTTTAAAAGTACTGTCCATCTTCTCAAGAGGTACCAGGATCTCAGCAGGGATGAAGGAGGGACCGAGCCTTTTAACCTTCATGGACTTGAACCATTCCTCAGTCTCGTGCTTTGCAATCTCATCAGGAAGAACTGTCCCGCCTGCATTCTCGATTGCTTCTTTCAGGCCGGAAACGTCCCTGGAAGCGGGGTACATAAAGGTACAGACGTAAGCAACAGGCAACACAGGCCTGTCCTTATCCACAATTTCCCCGTAGTGGAGTTTTTGGGGCGATTTATTTTTCATGTCCACCCATTCGGGGTTCAGGAAAGAGATTGACCAGAGGGGAATGTTTTTTTCCTTTATTGTTTCTACCGCCTTTTTCATGGCTGAAGCGTCTGGGAAACTGGCAGAAACAGCTCTTCTCTCTTTGAGCTTCTGGACTTTCAGGGTTATTTCAGTGATGATACCTGTGGTTCCCATCGTCCCTATCAACTTTTTCAGTTCAGAGCCTGAAAAATCCCTTATTTTTCCATTGGGGAGGACAACCCGGGCGTTTTCCATGCTCTCGTAGCCCCAGCCAAACTCATAACTCCCATACCCGGCTCCGCTCTGTGCCAGCCAGCCTCCTACGGTCGAGGACGGAGCACTTGAAGGGATTGCCCTGACTGAAAGCCCTTTTTCTTTCAGTTTCCTCTCTAACTTTTCCCAGATAATCCCACTCTGGACTACCGCTTTCTGCCCTTCGGGGTCTATGTCTATGATCTTATTCAGTAATGTGACATCGGCGACTACGCCTCCCTTTGTCGGGATTACCCCGCCGTACCCTGAGGAAGCCCCTGCACGGGGGACAACCGGAACCTTATGCCTGTTTGCAAATTCCAGAAGTTTTACTGCATCTTCTTCTGTCCGGATTTTTACGACCGCAGCAGGGTCGGTATTTCCCAGTACTTTCTTGACGAGTGGGGGTAAGGCTCCTATATCGTGGTTATAATAGTGACGATCGCGTTTTTCAAGGTTAACATATTCCCCGAAGAGTTCTGTGAGCTCTGTTTTTTGGGCTTCTGAAAGTTCCGGTACATTTTTTGCTGACATTTTTCTGGCTCCCCTTATTTTACAACTATAATAACTATGAAAAAAATAGAAAATAATTAAGTTTGATAATTAAAAGTGAAGGGCATCTTTAGGACAGACACTCACACAGCGTCCGCATTTGATACAGTCGGGTTTTGTCTCGTTCTGGCAGACCTTAAGCTGCATAGGACATACTTTCTCACACTTCTTGCAGCTGATACATTTGTCTTTCTCAAGTTTCAGCTGGTACCTCTTTCCTCCGAGCAGGCGCTGGGCTGTCCCCATTGGACAGAAGGAACACCAGGCTCTCGGGTTCAGGAAACTTCCGAGAAGGATTGCAATTGAGGTAGTCACAAGGCACATGGTGACCAGGACCATGCCTATTTTCTCGAATGTGTTAAGACTCCCGAAAACGCTTGCTATTCTGTAGCTCATAAACCCCATCATCAGGAAAAAAATAGGGAGGCGCACCCACAGGCTCCTTAAGATTCCAGGGATCTTTCTTTTCTTTGAAATTTTGCTGATCCAGAAATCAGCAAGGCTTCCCCTCGGGCAGAGGTTTCCACAGAACCATCTTCCTCTGAAAGGGCTGCTCAGAAAAATTGCAGCAAAGACGAGCAGCATAAAGTACCCGAGTGCAGGGTACCAGAGCCCCCCGATAGAAACGATCAATACAAGAATTCCCAGGTAAGGAGTGATTTTGAGCATTTTAATTAACCTCCGTTTTCCCATCGTTCAAGTTCCTGTCCGAGTCTGTCAGCCCAGGACTGGACGATTTTTTGAATGATATTTTTAATCTTATTTTTGGAATGAATTTTGTAAATGAAGACATATCCCCCTCCATCAAGGTTCTGCTGCGACCTCTGAAGAATCTCTTTTTCGTGCAGCTTTTTTACGGAGCGCTGGACCGTAGAAATATCCAGATCTAAAGATTTCGAGAGAGCATCTGTATCAACCCATTTTTCGGGTTCGTTTAAGAAGTACTTCATTACATTCAGGTCGGCTTTTGTAAGATTGAGAGCGCATTTGATTACGTCTTCTATTTTGAATTCTTTACAGGCAAAGTCTATTATTCCAATCCCTCCTCTCTTCTACAGTACTGTAATATTATGTCCGGAGTATATATATATACTGGGAAGTACGGCATACTACCGGTAAAAATAGGAAGTACTATCATTTTTTGTTAATGTCCCCTAGCTATATGCACGATATAGAAAACTAAAAGGCAGAATATTGATCCTGCTTTCGGCAGGTAAACCTATAAATTAATATCATTAATTTTATATCTCTTTCTTGGTTATCCCATGGCAGAGAAAAACAGTAGTAGAAGAGTTGAATCCTCCTTAAAACGTACACGGTTCTTAGGTCACCTAGGTCTTATGGCTGGAGTTTTCCGAGAACTTGAAGTTGACAAACTGATCGATGAGAAACTTCCCAAAGAACGGAATCATAATGTTCCTCACTCAGTCTGCATCCTTGCCATGGTACTCAATGGTCTAGGTTTCATAGGGCAACGTCTGTACCTGTTTCCTGATTTTTTCAAAAACATTTCTACTGAAAGGCTTTTTGGAGACGGTATAACAAAAGAAGACCTGAATCAATATGCTATCGGAGAGACTCTTGACAAAATCGTAAAATATGGCCCTACAAAACTGTTTACGGAAATTACCCTTCACATTATGGCTCGTCTACCTATTCCTGTTCACTGTTTACACTCTGACACTACAAGTGTCAGCGTTTATGGTGATTATGAAGACGAAGAAACTGAGTCTATTGATATTACTTTTGGAATTCCCAAAAACGGAAGATGGGACCTCAAACAATTTGTACTGAGCTTGATTGTTAATCAGCATGGAATACCTCTTTTCATGAACACACATTCAGGAAATGCTTCCGACAAAAACACAATTCTGGATGCAATAACGTCTCTCAAATCAGTTTTAAGACCTGAAAGCAAAGTGTACTATGTCGCTGATAGTTCCTTTTACACAGACAATAATATCCAGAATATCGGAAAATCATTCTGGATCAGTCGTGTTCCTGCAACAATTTCCGAGGCAAAGGAACTGCTAACTGCAAATCTGAACCTGAAAACGCTAAAAAGTGATGAGAGGTACTCTTTTTATCAAACCTTTGTGGAATATGGCGGAGTCAAACAAAAGTGGGTTTTGCTGCTTTCTCACAAGATGAAGGAGAAGAAAGAGAAAACTCTCAGGACGAAACTTGACAAAGAGGTTGAAAAAGCAGAGAAGGCTTTTAAAAAGCTGAAAGGAGAGGACTTCTTCTGCGAAGAGGATGCATCAAAAGCTGCAGAGAAATGGATTAAAGAATTCCCTTCTATTGTTTTTGAAAAAGTTGATTTGAAATCCATTAAAAAACGTGAATCAGGTAAAAGAGGCAGACCTTCTAAAGATGAGGAATTAAAGACTTATTTCAGGATTGATGGAAGCATAAAGGTTAATGATGCTTTTGTTTTGAATGAAATGGAGAAAATGGGACTTTTCATTCTTGCGAGTAATGATATCACTCTTTCTCCGGGAGAGATGCTGAAGTATTACAAAGGACAGGACAATGTAGAAAAAGGATTCCGATTCTTGAAAAGTGATACATTTAGCATATCGAAAGTCTACCTAAAGAATAAAAGCAGAATTGAAGCACTGGCTATGACAATGGTTCTCTGCTTAATGATTTATTCAATTGCAGAATGGAAATTAAGGACAAAATTAGAGGAAGAAAATGAAACGGTTCCAGATCAAAAAGGAAAGCCAACAAAAAGACCTACGATGAGATGGATATTTGTCAATTTCCAGGGAATTACAGAACTTATTTCTCAGAAAGAAGGTGAAGTAAATTCAGAAATACTGAATATGGAGGATCTTCACTGGAAGATATTGGGTCTCATGGGAGAGAAATATGAAAATATCTATCTCTAATTACGTTAACCTGCCGAATGTAGGTTGATGCAAGTATTTTGAGATCTAAAATATGATCTCAGGAAAAGCATCAACTCTTCACCAACAGTATCAATTATTTAAAGGAAGTCTCTACTCACTGGTGAGTTATGAAAAGTTTTCAAAAAATAGAGTTTTGTACATCTTCAGCCGGAACACTCGGTTAATAGAAATTTCATTGAATCTAAATCATGGCTGGTTCATTTATCTATATTATTAAACCATATTATGAATTTTGTTCCTTGATCTCTTCTAAGCTCGATACAGCCATCTATTTGTTCAACAAGGATATTTATAAGTTGGAGCCCAAGAGAATCCGCATCCTGATACTCTATTTCTTCTGGTATTCCTTTTCCGTCATCCGTTACTGTCAGCATATAATGGAAGCCATTCTTTTCCATACAATCCGGACCAGGACCGGAAATGCCACACTTTGAGGCAAAACTCTCCTTTTTGCAAAGGTTTACACGAACTTCGCCTTTCCTTCCGGCAGGGAAAGCGTGCTTCAGGGTATTTGATACCAGCTCATTTACAATAATCCCCAGAGGTATTGCAGTATCCATGCCAAAGTAAACCTGCTCAACATCTATTTTCAGGTTTATATTATTGCCAAGATTATATGAGCTGAAGAGATCTGCAGTCAGTTTCCGAAGATATGCTGCAAAATCAAGATTTTTCGCTCCTTTACCTTTATACAGCTCTTCATGGATGAGAGCCATTGAAGCTACACGGTTTCGGCTTTCCCTGAAGGCTTCAAGTATTTTTTCATCGCTAAACTTATCAGCTTCAAGACTGAGCAGAGAACAGATAACCTGCAGGTTATTCTTGATCCTGTGGTGGATTTCTTTTATGCGGATTTTATCTATCTTCGCCAGGGCTTCTTCAGCCTCTTTTTTCTCGGTGATATCGTATACTATCCCGGTATATATGGTTTCTCTGCCCTTTCTCTGGATTTTCTGGTGGATGTCATGCACCCATTTTACATCTCCATCCTTAGACTTTATTCTATAGTCTAACTCTCCGTAATAGTCATCAAAAGATTTCATTCTTTTATTTTCTCTAAGGATGAGATTTAAATCCTCAGGCAATATAGCCTGTTTCCACCCCCCAAAAACTAATTCCTCCTCAGTATATCCAGTTATTTCTTTAACAGTCCCATGAATGAACTCTAAATTAAAATCCTTATCTAGCTGGAAAGCAATGCCTTTAAAATTCTGTATAAAAGAGCGGTACTTTTCTTCACTTTGCTGTAATTTCTGCTGAGCAAGCTTGCTTTCTGTAATATCTTGGACTGTTCCTTTCACTCCAATAGGGGCATTTTTCTCATTAAAAATAACTTCGCCTTGCTTGCGGACTATGCGCTCTATTCCATCCGCTGAAATTATTCTGAAATCAATACTAAAAGGACTTCCATTTATGGCTTTTTTAATGTTATTATTGACATAATCTCGATCATCGGGGTGTATGTAATTTAAAAATTCGTTGTAATGTGGCGCTGATTCTTGAGGATTGAGTCCGAAAATACGATACATTTCCTGAGACCAGTATGTTTTATCAGTTGCAATATACCATTCCCAGTTTCCAAGATGAGCCATTTTTTGAGCTTCAGAAAGACTTATTTCGCTCTCTTTCAAAGAATTGTAGGCCTTTTCAAGCTCTGCCGTACGTACTTTAACTATTTTCTCCAAGTTGTCTAACGTTTCTTCTAGTTTAATTTCTGCTTTTTTTCTTCCGGTGATGTCTGTGAGCATCTTCATAGAGCCTATAAACTTGCCATCTTTATCAAAAAGGGATTTAGCATTTACAATTGTCCATAAAAGTGACCCATTCTTATGTATTAGTTTAAGTTCGTGGCTCCCATCAATACCCTGTTTTCTCTTTTCCATATTCTGTTTGGCGGCTGCCTTGCCATTTTCATCAGTAAAGCCCCACGCAGATCTGCCAATCATTTCTTCCTGACTGTATCCCAGCATCTCTGCCATTTTCTTATTAACGTAAGTAGTTCTGGCTTCAGGGTCAATTATCCATATACCTTCATTTGCTGTTTCTATGATGTTGCGGTATTTCTCCTCGCTTTCCCGTAGCGCCTCCTCAGTCTTTCTGCGCTCGGTAATATCTCTAATAATTGCCCCGAACTTCCCTCTTTTAGGGCTGAACGCGTAAACCTCAAAATACTTGTCCGCCACATGGCTAAAAATTTCAAAACGGGTTGACTGACCTGAGAGTGCCACTTCACCTAGCTTTTCAATCTGTACAGGGCTCGCATTAGGAAATACCTCCAGATTAGATTTCCCTAATACCTGTTCCCCTTTTATGCCCGTAACGACCTCATAAGCAGGATTTATCTCAAGGTGGCGATAGTCACGAGGTTTACCATCCTCGTCACAGATGATCTCTGCAAGTAAGAAACCCTCGGTCATATTTGTGAAAAGCATCCGATAGCGTTCTTCACTTCTACGCAGGGCTTCCTCAGCCTGTTTACTCTCAGTAATATCCGCGAGAGTACCCACACAGCCTATAATGTTGCCATTGTCATTTCTCAGAGGTCCCGAATTTAAAAGTAAATGGGACTTATTATGAAAGTTATGACAATCTTCAAGTCCAAAAGTCGCTTCCACTCCGAGAATGGATAATCCCTTCAGAGCAGAAGAAACAGGAAGAATACTTTTACCGGCGTCTTCTCCTTCTGAGAACTGTACATCAATAAGATTTTCAAATATCTGGAACGTCGGATCGCACCCACAGAGCTTGGGCATGGCATTGCTGAAGTGAGTTATCCTTCCCGATGTGTCACATACTGCTATAGCCTCGGCAGCCTGCTCTATGATCGACCGAGCCAGACGTTCAGCAGCAACTATTTCTTCATTTTTCTTTTGCTCGGTCAAATCTGTAGCTACAAGACACCAGGCATTAGGAGATCCATGGAACTTCAATGAGCTAACGGACAGGTACACGGGCAAATGCATACCTCCACTAGACTGAAGATTTATCTCTCCCCTGCCCGCTTCCTGCTTTAGGAGTGCCTTAAATTTGATTGCGTTCTCAGCTGCAACGAACCGATAGATAGACGTGCCTGTTATGGCCTGTAGAGGCATCTTCAGAAGTTCTGCAAATTGACGGTTACAGTAAAGGATAGTGCCATCAAAAGCCAGGGTAGCAGTGCCCTCATTCATTGTCTCCACAAGGACACGATATGCGCGATCTGCACTATCCAGGGTGAAAATCAATTCTCCTTCAGGTCCGGGTATCACCAGGGCATCGAGATCTCCCTCGCTGATGGCACGCTTGAGTTCTTCAGCTTCCTCCAGGCGTGATCTCAGGCTCTGTACTTCACCTTGTAAGGAATGATTCTCAACTGATAAGGCGTGATTCTCATCTAACAATGCCTGATAAGGTATTGGCTCCTGACCCTTTCCCACTTTAGAACGCATGTTTTATACTGTCCTTCAAAAAGTCGATTCTTCTTTCTTACTCTTAAATTTCAGGTCCATTCCAACCAGAACCCTTTCAGCATCCGACATGCTGCCTATAAGCTTTCTCAAAGGTGTCGGAAGCCTTTTGACCGTTCATACTATTAACTGACCATCGGGGAGCACACATCTTTCCACTACGTTAAACGTAATTCTAAACTCCGTTCCATGATCTCGTTTAGGCTCGATTTCTCCATCCAGCTGGTCAACGAGAATGTACACTAACTGTAAGCCAAGTGACTCAGCACTTTCTACTCCCAGGTCTTCAGGGATTCCTTTTCCATTATCTAAAATTGTCAAACTGAAAAGGGACTTATGCATTTCGTCATTCTTTTCTTCTCTGCAAAGCTGAATTCGGATTTCCCCCTCATCGTTTTCAGTAAATGCATGTTTTAGGGAATTGGAAATGAGTTCATTAACAATTATTCCTAATGGGACAGCAATATCCATATCAAAGAATGCATTTTCTTCCAGATCCATGCACAGGCGGATATTTTTACTGCTAAGGCTATAAGTTTGGAAAAGATTTTTAGCTAGCTTTTGGAGGTATGCTGAAAAGTCCAGTGTATCAGTTCCTTCGCCTTTATAGAGTTCTTCATGGATAAGGGACATTGAGATTACACGGTTCTGACCTTCCCTGAAAGCCTCAATAACCTTTTCATCCTCGAAATGCTCAGCCTGGAGGTCCAGCAGAGAAGAAATTACCTGCAAGTTGTTTTTGATTCTGTGATGAATTTCTTTTATCCGGATTTTATCTATTTTTTCCAGAGCTTCTTCAGCTTTCTTGCTCTCGGTAATATCCTGGATTGTTCCTCTCATTCGAACAGGGGTGCGCTTTTCATCAAAAATGAAATCTCCATTTGCATGGACTATGCGGTCTTCTCCATAGGATGAGATAATCCTATAATCAGTTCTAAAGGGCTTTCCGTTTAATGCTTCTTTAACGGCATTATTCACACGGTTTCGGTCATCCGGGTGTACATAACTTAAAAATGCATCGTAAGTTTCACCGAATTGAAGAGGATCAAGTCCAAAAATACGATAAATTTCATCAGACCAGTATAATTCATTAGTTAAGATGTTCCAGTCCCAATTCCCAATATGAGCTATTTTTTGAGCTTCATTGAGTCTTGCCTCATTCTCCATTAATGACTCATAAGCTTCTTCAAGTTCAGATGTACGCTCTTTAACTAGATTTTCTAAATTATCCAGCGTCTTCTTCAACTTAGCTTCTGCTACTTTAATGTCTGTGATATCACGGGAGATAGCAAGAATGGAAGTCACTTTGTCGTCAACAAACTCTGGCACTATTTTTGTGTTTAAGTAATAATCTTTTCCTTGAGATGATACGTATTGGAACTCTACTGTTTCGGGTTTTCCTGTAGCAAAAACCTTTTCATAATGTTTTTCCAGAAACTTTAACTGCCCGGAATACCTTCCCAGTTCACTCTGAGTTTTTCCAATAATTTCTTCTGGAGATCGACCATAAGGTCCTGCAACAGCAGCATTAACATATATATGGCGCTTTTGTCTATCAAAACGAGCAATTATATCCGGAGAATTTTCAGCTAATGTACGGAAACGTTTTTCGCTCTCGCTCAATGCTTCATTAGCTTCCTTGAGTTCTTCAGATTGAGTCCTCAATTCTTCGTTGTATGTCCGCAATTTCTCTGATTGAGTCTGGATCCGTTCGTATGCCTCACGCAGTTCCTTTTCCGTTCGCTTGCGGTCAGTGATATCTGTAAGAGTCACCACACAGCCTATGATCTTGCCATTGGAATTTTTCAGGGGTCCTGAGTTTAAAAGTAAGTGGTACTTCTGGTGGAAATTATTGCAGTTATCAAGTTCGAAGACCGCTTCCATTCCTAGAATGGCAGACCCTTTCAGAGCAGAAGAAACAGGAAGAATACTTTTACCGGCGTCTTCTCCTTCTGAGAACTGTACATCTATAAGATTTTCAAATATCTGGAACGTCGGATCGCACCTGCAGATCCTGGACACGGCATTGCTGAAGTGAGTTATCCTTCCCGATGTGTCGCAGACTACTATAGCCTCGGCAGCCTGCTCTATGATAGATCGAGCCAGACGCTCAGCAGCAACTATTTCTTCATTTTTTTTCTGCTCGGTCAGGTCTGTGGCCACAAGGCACCAGGCGTTTGGAGACCCTTCGGATTTTAATGAGCTGATGGATAGGTACACGGGCAAAGAAGTGCCTCCCCCAGCCTGGAAATTGATCTCCCCCCTGCCTGCCTCCTGCTTCAGGAGTGCCTTAAATTTGATAGCGTTCTCAGGCGCAATGAATCGATAGATAGATGTGCCTACTACAGCCTCTGAAGGCAGCTTCACGAGTTCTGCAAATTGACGGTTACAGTAAAGGATAGTGCCATCGAAAGCCAGGGTGGCAGTGCCTTCATTCATTGTCTCCACAAGGACACGATATGCTTGATCGGCACTATTCAGGGTGAAGATCAACTCCCCTTCAGGTCCGGATATCACCAGGGCATCGAGATCCCCTTCACTGATGGCACGCTTGAGTTCTTCAGCCTCTTCCAGACGTGCTCTAAGATCCTGTATTTCAGCCTCTAAGGCATGATTCTTATTTGCCAATGCCTCATACGATACAGGCCCCCGACCTTTTGCCAATTTCGAACTCATATTTACAACGTCCTTCCCCAAACGTCGATCACTCTTGTTGTTTTTCATCATTTTCATTAGGTTTGGATATCAGGTCCATTCCTAACAGAACCCTTTCAGTATCTGACATGCTGCCTATGAGCTTCCTCAAAGGCGGGGGAAGCTCTTTTATAAGGGTTGGAGCTGCTACTATCTGACCTTCTCTGGCGAAGACCGGATTCTGATAGATATCGATAACCTCCAGCTGGTACTTGCCGGGCAGATACTCATCAAATATGCGCTTGATATTATCTATCGCCTGTATGGATTTGGGCCCCATCCCAGCAACATACAGGTGCAGAACGTATTTTTTATCTTTCGTTTTAGCCAGAGCTTCCTCAAAGGCGGCTGTGGAATCCTTGACATCCGATTTTTCGGTCTCTTCATTTTTGGACATTAGCTTCCCCCACAGGGAGTAGATCCAGGCCTACAAGGACGCGCTCAGTATTCGAGAGGTCTCCTATAATTTTCTTTATAGGTGGGGGAAGCCTTCTAACCAGTGTTGGGACAGCCAGTATCTGGTCTCCTCTGGCTAGCTGTGGATTTTCCAGAAGGTCTACAATCTCGATCCTGTATCTGCCGCCAAGATGCTCTTCGCAGATTTCTTTTAAGTTTGCGAAGGCTGTCAAACTCTTTTTAGTCTGGCCTGCCACATATAACCTCAGGATATAAAATTCCGGGTCAGGCGTAGTATCGGACTCAACAAGCTCAGGTCCGTTGTCATTTTGTGCTTCGTCTTCCATCGAATTTCCACCATTTAAACCTAAGAAGAATTACTTTCCCGGGCGGGCCTCTTCTATGCAGTTTGGGCCCTCGATTATTTAACACGGGCTATAAGGCAAATAAAATGTCCATTTGTCCAGGTTTTGAGATCGTTGCCCGCATAAACCACTGCCGATGTAAGGCTGAAGATCGTCTTTCGACCTCTTGCTCCTCACGATACGAGCTTTCGGTTCCTCTTCGGAGATTTTTTCTACAGGGCCTTTTTCATTAACAACACCTATGAAACTGGAGATTCTCAAATCCAGGGCTTCCAGGACTTTCTTCTGATTAGAGAGATCCCCTACTATTCTCCTGCCAGGGTAATTCTTTCTAATGAGAGTGGGAATAGCTACTATCTGATCTGCTCTGGCAAGACCTGGATTCTTTATGAGATCTATGACTTCGATACGGCACTTTCCCTCGAGATATTTATTACAGATATCTTTCAGGTTATCGAAAGCTAGCTGGCTCTTCCTGTTATTGCCTACCACATAGAGTTTAAGTTCATAAACACCCTCATCGTACTGGGCATGCATGGCCGAATCACTCGTCTGCTCTGTATCACCCATCGAGACCTCCGCTGTTCGTCTAGTGTAAGTCGGCCCTTCTTATTCTAGCCATCTCGCTTCTGTCTTTGGCTAGCGCATTACTTCTGAGTGCTTCCTCAGAGCTGAGCTTATCCAGTTCTTCTTTCTGCACCTCAAACTCAGAGTTCAATGCTGTTATCTGGGCATCCAGAGATTTGAGCTTACTCTCCAGTTCTCTCTTCCTGCGCGCAGCATTCTTACTTTGAGCTGCAATTTCGGCTGTTTCCTTAGCTTCCTGGATATCTCTGGACGAACCCATAAGCAGACCTCCTGAAGGTCCCAGGTACACATCCCGAATCTCTATTCCGTGGTCAGTCAGCATGTACTCCCTGATCTGGTTTGAGTGCGCCATGCCTCTTGACTTAACAACAGAGATGCCACGGTTGCGCTCATTATTACTCTCAAAGAAGCGGAGGTTAATCCAGGTATCCATGAGGGAGGATATTTCCTGAGCATTAATTCCCTCGGTACTTTCGTGTTGCACAAGGCTGGTACATATAGCGGTAATGTTTTTGGACTTCAGGTAGTCGATAAGTCTTGTGAGCATGAGCTTAACATCGATCTCGGTACCTGCACTGATAAGGTTTGTGATAGGATCTATGACAATGACATTCGGGTTAAAAGTGTCCAGGATCTTGCGCATGCCCATTAGGTGCATTTCCAGGCCGTAGGCCATGGGCCTTGAGGCATGTATCTGCATAAGTCCGGAATCCAGGTAGGGCGGGAGGTTTATCCCTATGGATTTCATGTTTCTGGCTATCTGGTCTGGAGACTCCTCGAATGCGAAATACAGGCAGCGCTCTCCTCTTTCGCAGGCAGCTATACAGAACTGGGATGCAAAACTGGTCTTGCCTGTGCCGGCTGTTCCTGAGACCAGTATGGTGGTGCCGCGATAGTAACCCTGCCCTCCAAGCATTGTATCCAGACGCGGTATGCCTGACGATATCCTCTCTGTAGACACCTCGTGTTCCAGGCTCAGTGAAGTGATAGGCAGGACCGATATTCCGTCTTCCTCTATCAGGAAGGGGTACTCGTTGGTGCCGTGTTTCGAGCCCCTGTACTTAATAATCCTCAGGCGCCTGGTTGATATCTGTTCCTCCATCCTGTTATCCAGGAGGATAACACAGTCTGCAACATATTCTTCAAGCCCGTATCTGGTAAGGGATGCTTCTCCGCGTTCCCCGGTAACTATGGCTGTTACACCTCTATCCTTCAGCCAGCGGAAAAGCCTGCGAAGCTCAGAGCGCAGTATGGCTTCGTTCTTGAATCCTGAGAACAGAACTTCTAATGTGTCCAGAGCTACACGTTTTGCGCCTATGGAATCTATTGCCAGACCAAGCCTTATAAACAGGCCTTCCAGATCGTACTCGCCTGTTTCCTCTATCTCGCTTTTATCAATGTGGACATAATCAACCAGCAGCCTGTCCCTGGCTTCCAGGTCGTCCAGATCGAACCCAAGAGAGGCAAAATTCTCAGCCAGATCCTCAGCAGTCTCTTCAAAGGCCATAAAGACGCCCGGCTCGCCGTACTTTTGAGCTCCCTTAACCAGAAACTCCATTGCCATAAGGGTCTTTCCTGAGCCTGCACTCCCGTATACCAAGGTTGTGCGACCCTTCGGCAGCCCTCCATAAGTGATATCATCCAGACCGTTTATGCCTGTTGGGGCCTTCTCCAGACTCTTCTCTTTTAAAATCCTGTCCTTTTCTTCAATCATTAAATTCCCCTTGTAATACTCTGATAAGTAACATACATTATTATAAATTCTTATTTTTCATTAAGTCTTTCAGTATTGGTACTTTAAGTATGTAAGACTGTTTTTTAAAAGATGATCGGGCTTTATATTCTTAGAAACAAATCATCGTTCCTGGTGAGGATTTTTTATTTGTCATAATCTCTTCAACCAGTAGAAAAAACTTAAAATTTCTATTTCTTTTATATTTAATTTTCCCATAACTCTCACCTATGAGAACAGGAATCTTTCCGAAACTTTTTTCTCACTAAATGGTTTCTCTTCTATAATAAATTTTAAAGAAAAAAGATAGATCCCTGGGAATTTTTGCATTTTATTTTTTCTAAAATCAATTGTACAGTAATATTTTTATACTCCCTATCCAATCTGCAAACTAAGGTTTAATGAGCTTGCTTGCTTTGAGGTTTTTTTCCACAAAGAAACCTGATTTTAAATATGCTTTCGGCTCATTAAAATCTGCATATACTCCACAAGATGCCGGCAGGTTTCTCCTTTTCCCCTGCCGGATCCACACACCCTTTTTTTCGATTAAACTGTACCTGATCCGGAAAAACCTGCCTTCTTCTCCATGCCTCTCCCATAGGCTCTCTACTTTCCCTTTTGCAGGCAGGTTTTTTCCGGATAGCAGCTTGTCGAGGGAAACATTGCAGTTTCCCCGTCTACCTGACTTACATTCCGAAAGCTGTCTGTGTAATTGTGTTTTCGATTTCGTTCTTCAACTCTTCCGGGATTCCCCTTATCCCAACGTCCAGAAAACCCCTTATAATCATTCCAACGGCTTCTTCTTCGGTAAGCCCTCTCGCCATCAGATACTCGACTTGGTCTTTGGCAATTTTTCCTACGGCTGCTTCATGAGTAAGCTCGATGTCATCCACATTTGCCTCAAGGATAGGAATTGCGAGCTGGCTCCCTTTGTCGGTAAGGACAAGTCCTTTACATTCAAGGTGCCCTTTTGCACCCTTTGCATTGCCTATCATCTCACCTCGTGCAATCAGCCTCCCGCCGATGGTAATCGTTCTCGAAATTAGTTCGGCTCTCGTTCCAGGTGCATTGAAAATAGCCCTGCTTCCAAGGTCGAGTACGGAGCCCGGGTGCGCAATTGCTATGGTATTGAGCCTGGTCACTGCTCCCTTTCCTTCGAGCCTGACAGTCGGGTATGTCTGTACGGAGCGTACGGGTTTCAGGCAAATGTAATTGCTTACGTAAGTCCCTCCTTCTTCCACATGGACAACTGTCCTCGGGCGGACTCCGATCTGTTCAGCCCAGTTGTGGATCATTGTGAAATTCAGAGTGGCACCTTTCTTTACGTACATCTCGGAAATCCCCATATGCAGCCCCTCTTCCACTCCTTTTTTGGAGGTACAGCCTGTGATTATGTCAAGACTTGCTCCTTCCTCGACGATTATAATATTATGCACTGTTTGGGATACCTTTTTGCTTCCCAGCATAAGGCAGGTCTGGACAGGCATTGCGGATTTCTTTCCAGCAGGCACCCGGATAAAGTAGCCGTCCGCATCTTCAAGGTAGGTCTTCGCAGTGTACTTGTCAGCGTCCACCTGCACCAGTTTCCAGGAGTAATCTTTGAGCCACTCATATTTTTCCATGGCTTTATGCGTGGACATTAGTTCCACATTCTCATCTTTCAGTGAAGAATGTGAGACTGCATTATCCATTACCAGAAAACTGCCTGATCTGCCCTCTTCGCTCGGGATCACCCCTACCTGAAGTAGGGTCCTTTTGCTTTCCTCGTCAAGAGTCCGGAGGTCTTCAATAGGCTTGCTGACCTTGGAGCCTTTTTCATATTTTTCCAGTTCAAAATCCTCTCCGTAAGCCGCTTTTTTCTCAGTTGCGCTTTCGGCTCTCTTTTTAAGGCTCATTTCATCAGTCTGCATGTAATACACTCCTGGTACCCTTTGTTTTTTATTTCTTCCAGCATTTTCAGGGGGTTTCCTGAGCACATGACCGTCCCGTTACAGAGAATATATCCTCTATCTGCCTGTACATAATCCAGGACCTGGCCTGTGTGGGTAATAATAAGGGCTGATTTTCCCATTTTGCACCTTTCTCCAGGGCAGTCTATCCCTATGTCGAGCAGTCCTTTTATTGTCAATCCTACCTGTTCTATGCTTACAAGGTCTACTCCGGACTCGGGTTCGTCCAGCAAGTAGAGGCTCGGGTCCTGGGCTGCAAGCTGCAGAAGTTCGGAGCGTTTGATTTCCCCCCCCGAAAATCCCACATTTACGTCCCTGTCCAGGAAGCGGTTCATATCAAGGTTTTCGGCAAGTTTTTCAGGGTCCTTTTTTCCTTTCGATGCTACTTTTACAAGGTCCCTCAGTTTAATTCCTGACATATCCGGCGGGCGCTGCATCATTATACCCAGCCCGCGGCGGGCTCTTTCATCTACTGGAAGATTTGTAATATCTTCTCCATTGAACAGTATACTGCCTTTCACAATCCTGTACTCGCTAAAGCCCATGATTGTCCTCATGAGGGCTGACTTTCCGGCTCCGTTTGGTCCGAAAAGCACGTTTGTATACCCTTTTTCAACTTCGAGGTTCACGTCATGAAGCAAAGTTTTTCCGTTGACCTCTACAGTCAGGTCTTCTATCTTCAGCATCGATGTTTCTCCCTTTATCTCATTTTAGATACGGTTTCCCCTGTTTCTTTCTCCGTATCCGAGAAGTAGCGTTCGAAGTGCGCCTTTTTAATACACTATAGATATGTAATTTCTATTATGTATGGCAGAAATAATAACAAAGATCAGAGTATTCTGGCAATTCTATCTGATCTCCGGTTATCTGCACAAGTTCCTTTATTCTTGTTGGAGGACATTGTATTTCTAACCATATGTTTCTAAATGTCTCCGTGACCTCTTTTAAAATTAAAGGGTCAAGCTAAGGGCTATCTAATATAGAAAACAAAAACTGAAATCACTATAGAACTAAACGAAAGTAATTTTTCTTAAGCAGAAATGATTTTTTGAAACGAGGGTAGCTACTTGAAACGAAAGTAGCTGTTTAAAACAAAAATAACGATTTGAAATATAATATTTTCGGAAAAGGAGCGTGTCACTCTTAATGGAATTCAAAGCGCATGCCAGCCCGAGTTTCCGTATATTTTGAGGGGAAAGCGCTCTTTATTTTTTCTTTATGGGCTGTGCAGTGTCCGGATGCTATCAGTTCCATCTCTTTAAGCCTCTCAAACTTCTCGCTATTATGAAGCCCTCCAATAATTCCTTTAATATCCCCATGAAAAAGAGCAGCATCCATGATTGCATCAATGCCCGGGTGAGCACAGCCTGTAAGCACATAGGACCCGTTTTCTGTGTCCAGGACAAGAGACTGTTCTTTTATTTTATCTCCCAGTTCTCCTGTGCTCCAGATCTCATCAGATATTCTTATTGCTTCCCTTATCTCTACAAGGTTAGCCCTCTTCTTAATTTCCCTTTTGAGATTCTCTGAAAAAGATGAAGGAACATATACCGTGAGTCCGGGATTTGCGCAAAGGATCTCGGGTAGACCGCCTATATGGTCCCAGTGCTGATGGGAAAGGACCAGTTTATCTATACAGGCAGGATCAATTCCAGTTTTCTCCATATGCTTCAGTAGCAGAGTCCCATCCCATCCGGTGTCGAATAGAAGGGTTTCTCTGCCTGTTTCAAGTAGAGCCGAAAATCCCCAGCTTCCTGTGAAACCAGGGCATGCTTCGTTATCATATAGTATTGTCAGCCTGAGCATCTACCGATCTCACGTTTTCAGCATTTTTGATTATCTTTCTACACGTAGCCGGTTTATATTCCCAGGTTTGTGTTTCCCGGTTCATATTACCCGGTTTATATTTCTGACATTGTTCGGTAATCCAGTACAGTGGAAATCGGGTTTGTTTCAATTTCAATTCCTGTTTCCTCAAGGGCACAGATCCCGTTAATTCCTCCCACTACTGCAACTCCGAACTTTCCGGTTTCAACCGGGGCTCCAAGTAAAAATTCGTCAATTTCTCCTGTAGTAATGCAGCCTGCCAGACCCACTTTTTCTGCCCTTTTCAAAATCTCTCCTGTCATATCATAGGCAGAGGCATTTATCTGCCGCATATTGGCAAGAATTTTTCCTTCCCCTTTCTCAAGTACTTCAAGAACTGATGTAGGAGCCCTATTCATAAAAATCTTTATCGGGTCAATAGACGTTCCGCTGTAGGAGATCAGGTCAAGAAAACGTGCCGGTTTTCTATTTTCTATCTGGAGTATTCCTCCATAGGCGGGCTCTACCGGGACGCCTGCTTTCAGGAGAAGCCCATCAAAAGTGACACTGCACACCGTAGCAATTCCTATTTTCCCCGGAGGAAGGGGTATTTCAGGGTCGGAGCCTTCTTCAAAGATTCTTACTCTCGGGCTTATCATATATCCTGAATGGGCCGTATAAGAAATCAAATTTATAACAGTTTCAAAGTCGTCCTTGTCAAAATAGGAGATATTTACTATGACGTCGCCTTTGTCTGTTTCGGGGTTATATGTGGTCCTGAACGCCATCTCTTCGATTCTGGATATTACAAAGCCAAAACGGTCCCCTATAAGGGCATCATTCATTTCGCTTTCTCCAAGATCCGTAAGCGTACGCCCGGCATATCCATGTTTGTGTGTAAACCCTCTCTCATCCAGGATCCTCAGGTGGTAGCGGACAGCCCTCTCTCCTATATCATAGCCCCGGTTGTTCAGTTCGTCGGCTATGGCCCGGGCACCTATAGGTTTGTCACTTTCGTGAATCACCCTCATGATTTCAATGAGTTTTCTCTCTATTTGCGGATCCATCATGTTTATAACACCGTTATACCCTGTATTAATTCCGTAAACTTTACGGATAATCGTGATAAAATCACAAAGACCACAAATTGAATATTTTGTGAGTGGTCTCAATGAGTAAACTAAGTGGTTTCAGTAGAGTTTTAATAAGCAGTTTCCGGGACGTCTCTACGAGTTTTACAGGAAGTTCCGGATCAATAATTATTTTTGAATCTAATTTGCTATTTCTCGACGGCACAAAACGGATTCAGTCCTGCTTTTAAATACTCAATTATAGTAAATCTTTTCGTACTTAATATAAGTTTGTCTTATTTACGCAGGTCATTTAAAGTGGCAGCCAGTTAAAATGACAATTTTAATAGGTAAATTTACGAATAATAAATTCCTGGCACAAGACTATCAATAATAAATTATCAGTGATGAACCATCAGTAACAAATTCCTGGAAAGAGATATCGCTAATAAGTTCTAATAGAAATTCTCAATAATAATCATCACGCTGTTTATAATCAATTAAGTTATTGATTAACCGGTCAGACCACTTATAGTTATATAATTTTTACAACCCCAGGCTCTGGAGAGTAAAGTTCTCCTGTTTCCAGGAGTTTCTTCATAATTGTCTCGAATCTTTCCTCACTTACCCCTTTCTCCAGAGCTTTTTCACGAAGCTCTTCGATTTTCATTTTTCCATCTGAAGCTTTAAGGATTTCACTCAGAATTGATTTCTGGTCTTTTTTAGCTGCTGTGCTTCCAGAAGAAGTTCCGGACACTGGATGTTGAGCTGTTTTTTTTGTGGCTTGACCTCCGGAGCCTGAGCTTTCGGTTTCTTTCGGAAGGGTTTTCAGGGAAAAAGTTTCTTTTCCTTTTCCGGAAAGTTCAGCCTGCAGATGGGCCCTGAAGTCCACAGCTTCGGATAACTCTTCGAAAGAACCGAATATTCTGAGTTTCCGCGCCTGAAGAAGGGCTCCGCAGTGCTGGCATCTAAGAGTTTTCTTTCCGGTTTCGGTTATCTGGGCATGCTGCCTGCATTTAGGGCATACAATAATAACATAACGCAAATTTCCGGTTTTTTCTCCAAACTCCATATTTTCTCACTTTCCGTACCTTCTCTGCCTTTTCTGGAAATCTCTTATCACTCTCAGAAGGTCTATCCTTCTCACATCGTTCCAGTTGACGTCCGTAAAATACAGTTCCGAATATACGGACTGCCAGACAAGGAAATCCGAAAGCTTCTGACCGCCCGAACGGATCATTATGTCAGGTTCATGCTTGACAAGAAGGTGTGATTCAAGCATTTTTTCGTCCACTTCTCCAGGTCTGGTATGCCCCGCCTTAACCTCCTCAAGAATAGAAATTACAGCCCTGGTTATTTCTCCTCTTCCTCCGAAACCAAGTGATACATATACAAAAAAATCCCTGCTCTGCCGGCTACTCTTTACTTCACCTTCAAGTCCATATATTTCATAGCCTGTCCCGGAAGGGAGGTCTATGAAATATTCTTCCAGCCTGGCTCCAAGAGTTGATGCAATCTCGGTTTTCACCGACTGGTCAGCCTTAAGAATGTCCACATAGATGCTTACGAGTTCTACCTTGAACCTTCTGAACGTAAGGATCGCAGTCAGGAGCTTTTCAATTCCTTTGTGTTCAAGGAGGTCGGTTTCCTTGAGTATGATAGCTACATGCGCCGGGGTCTTTGTAGTTGATCTCGTTATTTGCCAGGCCAGGTACCTCTCATAAAGAGGATGACCAAATAAAAGCAGGTCCATTGAGTGTTCCTTCTACAAAAAGCCTTAAATGGCCCAGGATTTGTTTTTCATTTTTCATCTCAAGCTTCAGGTCCTTCCCGTATATGTAGTCTTTTTGGCTTGTTTTACCGCAGGTTACTTTGCAGTAGATATAATCTTAATTACATCCCCATTTTTCAGTTCGTGCTTTTCCCCAAGCCTGAGTCTTGTTCTTGCATCCACCGCATAGAGGAAACGATCTCCGATCTCGGTATGGATCTGGTATGCAAGGTCATGACAGGTGGATCCTCTTTTCATAAGGTAAGCATCAGGAAGCATATTCCCTACTTTGTCGGACCATTTTCCTTCATCTTCTACAGGATATACCACAATAAGGTCCAGAAGTTCGAAGACAGTCCTGTTTATACACTCCTGAACACCGGTGGTGCCAAGCCGTTCAATTACTTTATGGATAGCTTCAAGACCTTTCTTCTGGGCTTTTGTAAGTTCCTCTGTAAGCACCTTGAAGTTGCTGTCTCCTGGCACATACCCGATTATCCCACTCTTTGCCGCTGATTTCAAAGCCAGTTCGGCTGCTGCACTGGTAGGTACTACTATCCTGTCAAGTTCTCTTAGTTTATCCAGGTTTTCTCTTGGGGCAATATCTGCCTTATTTGCAGCGATAAGCAGGGGTTTGCTGACCTCTCTCATAGTATCACAGAGCCGGATCATATCCTCTTCAGTCCATTTAATATGATCCGTCCTTGCAAGCCCTGTGTCCATTAAGGCAGCACTTACGTGAGATTCCTTTATTCCTGCTCCTGCAAGCTGCTCTGAAATTACTACTTCAAGTTTGAGCCCTTCTGCCTGGATCTTTCTGGAAAGCTTCACCCAATTTCTTTCCAGAATCCCATAGAGCCACATTGTAATTTCTCTGTTCAGGAAAACCACATCCTCAAGTGGATCATGGTCTCCTACTTCTACAGGATTGCCCTCACAGTCTGTCCCGCCTGAGGCATCTACAACGTGAACTATTGCCTGGGCCTGCCTGAGTTCATCCAGGAACGTATTTCCAAGCCCTCTCCCTTTGCATGCGTCCGGTACAAGCCCTGCGACGTCTATAATGTCAATAGGAACAAGTCTGA
This sequence comes from Methanosarcina subterranea, assembly GCF_055385895.1. Lineage (NCBI taxonomy): Archaea > Methanobacteriati > Methanobacteriota > Methanomicrobia > Methanosarcinales > Methanosarcinaceae > Methanosarcina > Methanosarcina subterranea. The sequence goes on from NZ_AP042426.1 coordinate 303,322, forward strand.
TTCCGTCCGCGCACTTCCCGCACGTTTTTTCCTTCTCCTTACATGGGCACTCAGTCCGAACATATGTGACGCCGTGGTTGGCATTGATAGTTGTGAAAGGATAATTTGCAATTTCGACATCTGCAAGGGTAGCCGCTTTAAAGAAAGTGGATTTGCCCGCATTGGGCTTTCCTGCAAGGCCTATGGTCATCGACATAAATTATAAAAACGAACTTGTTGCATTTAATCTTTATTGATATTGAAGCCGTGGAAATAGGTTTTTTTACGCACTTTTCAGAGGAAACAGAAAGATGCATTGCAGGTTCAGCTATTTTTTCAGTAACAAAGTTTATATCCTAGGATGTGCTTATCAGTGGTGCTCGCTTGCGTCCCGATAGGGTAGTGGATATCCTTGAGGCCTGCGGAGCCTTAGACCTGAGTTCAAGTCTCAGTCGGGACGTAAACTTTTAATTTTGATTATTCTTAGATCATTCATTTCAGATTCATTGTGTCTTTATCTTTACGGTTTTTTATATCCTGCTTTTCCCTTACTATCTTTTGTACCAGATCTTTTGATTTCAAAGCTCTAGAATTCTTTTATTTTCTGTTTAACTTCTATTTTTATCTCTTATTTCTTCTGTTTTTCTCACCAATCTCTTAAATCTATCAAAAAGATAATGAATATAAATTAACTTATTAATAAAGACTAAAAGATGGTGATGTTTATGAAAGGGAAAATTCTGGTTTTACTTCTGGTATTTGTGTTCTTACTTGCCTCAGGTTGTTCTGAAGACGGAGCGGAGCCTGTGACCGAAGAATCCAATGATTCAGAAGCCGCCGCAGCTGAACCACAAGGAAATGTACCGCAGGAAAATGTTGCTCCAGGATCTGGAGAAAATCATATTATCTACCTTGAGTACTATAATGCAACAACGCAATCAGTAACACGTTCAGAACTGGATATTTCGGCAGGGGATACAGTCTCCTGGTGGAGTAAGAAAAGGCAGGGAGCTTATGTCCTGGTAAGCGAAGAAGATCTCTTTCCGGATCAGGAACTGGCTTACAGAGTCCCTTACAGCTATACTTTTACCAGTCCGGGGACCTACCTTTTCACTGTAAAAGACACTCCGGAAATGAATGTTACAATCAGAGTGAACTGAAAAACTTTTTTTCTCCTTTTTTTAAAAGGACTGTTAAAAGGGCTGTTTTTTTCTGCGGATATCTGACCTCTGCGTGGTTGGGCAGAGTTTCAGGGTTAACCAGTAATAAAAAAGATCGGAATGACCCATACTATCCGTTTACAGATCAAAGTCTCAAGCTCTTTATGAACGCCTGCAAGAAAAGGCATTACGGGATATTGTAATAATGCTCTTTTAGAAAAAGTAAACTTCGACTGCTTGCAGGGAAAGCACCCTTTAAAAGCCAATCTGTTTGAGAGCTAATATATTTAAGAGTTATTTTCAACCTCAAATTTTAATAGAAGGAAGAATTTAATAGAGGAAAGATTTCTTTCAGACCCTTGTAATAGGCCTTGCCACGCCTTTATAATGATCAAAAAGTTCTTTTCCCCATTTAAGTGCGCTTTCATCAAAACTTACCAGGTTATGGTTGTAATAGATCCCGCTATTACAAAAGAGGGACAGAGCCATAAATTTCTCTGTAACTATGCTTGATGCGATTTTCATATTGTTATTATTGCATACATACAATTTGGTGTATTTTAAATTCAGGAAGTGTTCAAGCTCTTTTTTGTAATCGTTGAGCATCCTGTCATAGACGTACTCTGTGAATACAAGGGTAATATCCGTTCCCTTTGCGGCAAGCTCTATACAGAGAGAAGGATAGATCGGAAGGAAAAATGACGATGAGATCATTACCTTCTCGGATTCGGAAAGGTGCTTAACAACTTCTTTTGGGTACTCGAACACATGGTTCCGGTCAGGGTTTACTTCAATATAATCTCCAAGCTTTCCTATGCTGTCCAGAAACTCAGGAGGAATTGATGTCATATCCTGATTTATCCAGTAATCATGGTTTTTATCGAAAACATTAAAAGTTTCGAGAATTGCTTTCATCTTGGGGACAAGAATCTCTCCGATACTGGAAAGTTTGTAAAGCCTGTTAGTTTCAATAATTAAATCCTGCTTCACCAGGATCTTTATCTGGGTCATTATCGGGCTTGAGCGTACATCGAGTGTGTTTTTAATCTCTTCGATAGTCTTGGGCCCGTCCAGAAGCAACAGAAGGAGGTTTTTCCTTTTTTCTGAAAGAAAGAGAACATCCAGTAATGATGACTCCATCTGATTCCCTCTCTTATTTTTTCATCCTGTTATATCTAACATTGTATATATCTCTATACCAGAAGTTTATACACTTCTTTACCTTTCTCCCTGCCATTATCATTTATGGAAAAGGTACTTACAGGTTAATAACTGTAGGGACATTCTTAAAATTGCCATTTTTTGCGTAACAAACTACTACTATAAGATATATAATTATTTTTCATTTTTTTATTTCGAATGCCCTCTCATTCTTGGCTTTTATCCGACAAAACTCTTACTCCAGCAAAACTTTTACTTATACACTTTCATATACCTGATAACTAAAACATCATTTATATTTAAAATCAGTGGGGAGTTCATCTGTACCTTTTCTCTTTTACACCATTTTTAAGTTATATCTTATTTACCAGTTTGGAAAGTCTCTTGAAATAATCAAACAATTCCTGGCCCCACCGCAGGGCAGCAGGTTCAAAACTCATAATAAATTGCTGGTCGAACTTTCCATTTCTATCAAAGAGCCCAAGGAGCATTATTTTTTCAGTCACTGTAATTTCAGATATTTTTATTCCCTCTTTTGAGATATAAAGGCTCACATTATCCATGCCCATTAGCTCTTTTATCATCTCTGAGTGCTCGTTTGAGAGATGGTCCCAGACAGACTGCGTAAAATTGAGAGAGAGTTCAGCATCTTTTCTGCCAAGCTCAACGTAAAGAGGCAGATAGGCAGGGTTGAAATAAGAAGCAAAAGTCGAAGCTATTTTTGCATTGGCCATACTGTCAATGATCTTCTGGGAAGGTTCATAAATGTGGTTCAGGTCCGGCTCTATCAGGGTACAGTCTCCAAGCTCCGATATTCTTTCCAGAAGATGGCGGGGGATTGAATTCAGGTCATGCCCTGTCCAGTAACAGTTGTTTTTTTCCACTACCTCAAGGGCACTGATCAGCGGCTTTACCTTTTTGATTATGAACTCTCCAAGTACCGTGAGCTTATACATCCGGTCTTCCTGGACAATGAGATCACTATCTATCAGTTTCTTTATCTGGGGAAGGATTGACGTGGCAGTAACATCCAGTTCATCCCTGATTTCATCAATATTTTTTGAGCCGCTATCCAGCAGTATAAGAAGGTTTTTTCTTTTATCGGAGCGGAAAACAAGATCAATAAGTGAAGATTCCATCTCTTCCTACTTCCTGCAGTATAATATGCTGCGATATGCTGCCGGTCCTTCTCTCCGGCAGTCTGGTTCCTTGGTCGCTCTTTTTCAAATTCAGAAATTCTCCGGCATTTTTTAAAACTACATATTTCTGGGGATACAACTATAGATTTCAGTCTATTGAAAAACCAGGAGTACAAACTCCTACAAAAATCATCTTTGTCTCCATTGGCGTCTGCTTCCATCCCGAGGGGACGAGATACTCTATGCTGGTATCTATCTTTATTGAACTTTCCGGAAGCCCAAAGTCCTTCATCGAATCCAGGATCATCTCTTCCCCAGCTTTTTGAGAGTATTCTACTGCAGCCCTGTACTGCTCAAATTTTTTTCTTCCAGCCGGGGTAAATACAAGGAAATTCTGATCCGGGTTTTCCATCGAATAAGGCTTGATGGTTATCTCGATTCTTTTTATTCCTTTTCCTACGAGAGCTCCGACAGCATTTCCTACTCTTGCCTGCTCGGGGACAATAATTTCCGCATCAATGAGAGCCTTCAGTTCTCCATAGTAAGCTTTTACCGGCCCTCCCAGCAGAACGATGGGAATATTCACTTTGTACTGGACAGGAACTTCTTCTTCCAGCATCATCTTTATTCCATCTTTTCCCCTTCCCTCCATTATAAAAGACATCAGGCTATAAGCCATATTTCTGGCGACCTGCTGCTTTACTTTTTTACAGAAAGCATGCACTCCCATCTGGGTAAAGCGAGAAAGTTTTCTGGCTCCTATCTGGGCAGTCTCTACATCCCATTCTGTATATTCCCCCAGCACGTGCAGGGCATCGGTGGGTGTAAAGCCTATAGCCTGGATTACCCTCTGGTTGAGCAAGGAATCAAGGACTGCAGGAGAAGGAAAACGCTTCATTTTATTTAGTATCTCGTGGATCGAAAGAGGTTCATCTCCTATAAATTCCAGCAGTTTTTTCTCACTCTCGGTGGGGTTGATGGGTGTCACCCCAGTCCTGACAAAAAACTTGGTGGGCTGAAGATGCTCATTGAGCATGGTTCTCAAAGGTATGGGATTTTTCTCGAGTTTGTCTTTGAAGTTAGGGTATTTTACCGCAGCAAAACATAGAGGCATAACTCTTCTTGGTCCTATCCTTATGCATTTCTTGAACCATACGTGGCTATCTCCTCCGTTTGCGGAGCTTTCCATTTTTATAGCTTTTACGCGTGTCTGCCAGCCCCCAACAATTGCCCCTTTCTCGCAGAGATCAGGAACTCCGTTTTTAATTATGGAGACATCCGTGCTCGTTCCTCCAACATCAATTACGGCGCATGTATCAAGCCCTGAAAGATGTGAAGCTCCCATAATACTTGCAGCGGGGCCTGAAAATATAGTTTCAATCGGGCGCAGTTTAGCTCCTTTTATATCTATAACCGAGCCATCACATTTTAACATCAGGACTTTTGCATCAAGATTTCTTTCTTTCACTTCAGCCATGATAGAATGGATAAACTGGTAGGTTATGGGAATTAGCTGGGCATTTAAGACTGCCGTAGCCGCTCTTTCGTAAGCTCCCAATTCCTGGGAAAGTTCATGCCCGCAGACTACAGGATGCCCTGTCAGTTTGAGGATTACGTCCTTTATCTTCAGCTCATGCTCCGGGTTTCTGGTACTGAAATAAGAAGAAACGGCAAATGCAGATACTTTCTTTTTAAGGCTTACTGCAAACTGTTCTACAGCAGTGAGGTCAAGAGGGTGGAGTTCGTCACCGTTGCTGTCATGTCCCCCTTTAACTGTAATACTGTAGTCGGCTGGCAGTTCCCTTGGAATGGTATAGTCTCCTACAAGGATCAGGCCAACAGGATATCCGGTTCTTTCCAGAATCGTATTTGTCGAGAGAGTTGTGGAAACCGACACGAGTTTTACTTGCTTGAGATATTCCGGGTTCAACTTATTGATTGCGTTTCGAATTCCGGTCATCAGGTTTGGATAGGTGGTAACCGCTTTGCTGGTATCAAGGATCCTGCTGTCCGAATCTCTTAAAATAACAGCGTCAGTATATGTTCCACCTGCATCAATACCCAGACTATATTGCATGTCAAAACAGCCCCATTTTTTATTCCATTTTAGGCAACCTATATCTTTTTTTAGCTGTACTAATCCCTTTTTAGCCGGATTTATAAAGTTATGTTTCAAGATATATATTTTTACTTATAATGTGCAGCAGTTTCTATTTTTTACTATCCTTTCTTTCAGGCTGTCATGCTATTCCTGGGAACTCCTACTCCTACATAAACAAGTTTTGTTTCGAGAGGCACATCTGTCCAGCCACTGGGTGCCAGGTGTTTCCTGCTGACATCTATCCTTATATCCTCTTTTTCGAGACCTGCACTGATCATATAATTCATAACAAGCTGTCTCCCGAGTTTTTCAGCATACTCCAGGGCTTCACTGTATGCTTCAAATTTTTTCCTTTCCGATGGAGAAAACACAATGAATTCATTTTTCTTTTCCTGCTGAAGCGCACCTTCTATTACTTCGCTCTCCGGCGCCATGCAATGCTCTTCGTCTTCGGGAGTTTCTTCTCTGGACCTTGGAACAAGCCTTGTTTTTATAAGAATCTCTACCCTTTTAATTCCTTTTCCAACAAGGGCTCCAACCGCATTACCAACATCAGCATGTTCGGGCACTATAAATTCGGCACTGATCAACCTTCTCAGGTTTTCAACGTATGCCCCTACAGGTCCTCCCAGAAGGACGACAGGAATTTCTACTCTGAAGCGCGTAAAGTTTTTCCCCTTAAGTACCCTGTCAATCTCGCCTCTGGGCATTCCCTCTATTAGATATGCGATAAGGTCTTCGGCAATGTTGCGCGCAACCCTGCGCTTTACTTCGGCGCTGAAAGCTTCCGGGTTTAGTTTCAGTGGTCTCCCAAGTATATAAGCCCCGATCCTTGCAGCTTCCACATCCCATTCTGTATATTCCCCAAGGACATGCAGGGCATCGGTAGGTGTAAAACCTATAGCCTGGATTAACCTCTTCTGTATAAGTGAATCGAGTATTGAAGGCGAGGGGCGTTTTTTCAGTGCTATGAGAAGGTCTCCAAAGGAAACAGGTTCTTTTCCTATATACCTGTAGATCTCACGTTCTCCTGATTTCAGTTCAATAGGCCTGAAACCTGTCCTGACAAAAAATTTCGTTACCTGAATGTTTTCACAGAGATAACCTTTTGCTACTCTGTTATGTTTGAGCTTTTCTCTTAATTCGGGATATATAGCAGAAGCTCTGCAGAGAGGAATGACCCGGCGAGGTCCTACGTTGATCCTGTCACCCTTTAGCCATACATGGCTATCTCCCCCAGTTGCCGAGGTTTCCATACGGATAGCTTTTACACGGGTCTGCCAGCCTCCGACTACCGCACCTGAACTGCTGAGTTGCGGGAGCCCGTTCTGCATCATCGCTACATCCGTACTCGTGCCTCCAACATCAATGACAGCGCATGTGTCAAGCCTGCTGAGGTGGGAGGCACCCACAAGACTTGCTGCAGGCCCTGAAAATATAGTTTCAATAGGCTTTTCCAGAGCTTCTTCGATTCCAACAACCGACCCATCGCATTTTAGCATCAACATGTTTGCGCTGATTCCACGGCTTTCGAATTCTTTAATTATTGACTGGATGAACTTATGGGTTATGGGAATCAACTGAGCATTCAGAAAAGCAGTTATTGCCCTTTCGTAGGCTCCAAGATCCTGAGAAAGCTCATGCCCGCAAACAACCGGGTGCTCGGTAAGTTCCTTTACAGTTTTCTTGACGGCAAGCTCATGCTCGGGATTTCGGTTGCTGAAATACGAAGAGACTGCAAAAGCAGAAACTTTATCCTGAACTTTGAGTGCGAATTCCTTTACCGAATCAAGATCCAGGGCTTTTAATTCTTCTCCATCACTATTATGCCCGCCTGAGACTGCTACCCAGTAATCTGTGGGGAGTTTCTCAGGGATTACATAGTCTCCGACCATGATCAGGCCTACCGGGAACCCTGTGCTTTCCAGAATCGTATTTGTAGACAGTGTAGTGGATACGGATACGAGCTTTATATCCCCGAGATAGTCGGGATTCAGCCTGTCGATTGCATTTTTCATTCCAGGCAGGGGGTCAGGATAGGTCGTCAGGGCTTTGCTCGACTCAACTACTACTCCATCAGAATCCCTTACGATAACGGCATCAGTATAGGTGCCCCCTGCATCGATTCCAAGACTGAAGTGCATTTTCTTACTTACCTCTTTTGTGAATTGGATAGTGGCTTCTTCAGGTTTTCTGAAAATTATCGGTTTCTGGTATTATACTATTAGCAACCTGATCATTTAACAATCTGGCCAGGTTTCGGACTCTGACTTATAAATTTTTAGATTCCGGTATTGGTTAAAGCCTGTTATTATATAATTAAAGTCTGAATAGATGTTAAAGATGTAGTAGCTAAGTGGATATCTAATCTGGATGTTGTTAAATATGTAGTAGCAGTAACTAAACGAATATCCGATGAACCTGAGTAATTAACTATTTTTTAAATCCTGAAAAATCCGTCTGGATTTTTCTGATCCATATCCGAGTAACAGTTAATTAATTGAGTAAGAATTAATTGAGTAAGGCTAAAAGTCGTCATCAGTGGTTATTCATTAGTTAATTTCTAATTAAGGTTTCTTCATAACTGATTTTAGTTATAAGTTATTTTTAGTTATAAGTTATTTTTAGTTATAAGTTATTTTTAGTTATAAGTTATTTTTAGTTATAAGTTATTTTTAGTTATAAGTTATTTTTAGTTATAAGTTATTTTTAGTTATAAGTTATTTTTAGTTATAAGTTATTTTTAGTTATAAGTTATTTTTAGTTATAAGTTATTTTTAGTTATAAGTTATTTTTAGTTATAAGCTATTTTTAGTTATAAGTTATTTTTAGTTATAAGCTATTTTTAGCTATAACCTCTTTTTACCTAAACAACTTTTAAATTGCAACCTTATCTGTTAAAATCGAAGGCGTGACAGGTTAACTGACGAATGCTATTCTTTCGTTTTGCTTTACAACTTATTTCTCTATTATATTATTTTTTTATTATTTTATTTTTTTGGATTTATATTTCTTTTGCTGGTTTTTATCATTGTTCGTTTATGCCACTGTCTTCTGTCTTCCTTCCTCAGAAACTCTTATTTTTTTCTGAAAAGAACAGTTTCTCTCAAAGACAGGTTCTGCTTTTATAAGGGTGTATATCCCTTGCCCATAGGCTGTTTTCAGTCTCTCTTCTACAAGGTCCGCAATCTCCACAACTTCCTGGATATTTAGGGAGTTATTTACAGTTATACAGGCATTGATTGCAATCTCGTTTCCGATCCTCCTCGTTTTAAGCTCGCCGGAACCTATTACTCCTTCAGTTCTGTTTATTATCTCCCTTATCTTCCGGTTATTTTCTTCATCAAGGGAAGCTTCTATGAGTTCGTTGGCAGTGCCATAGAGGAGCCTGCCCGATGTCCCGAGGAGGTACAGGCTTAAAAGTACTGCAATAAAAGGATCAGCTATAGCGTAATTTTTTCCGGGGAGGAATGTACATCCTATGCCCAGAGTAACAAAACAGGAAAGAAAGAAACCTCTGATATGAGTACTTCTACTGTAAGAGTCAATTTCTGATAAAACTCCTTCAGTTTGGCTCCCGACTTTCCTGTTAATAAGAGGAACAATTTCTTTTGATATCAGGATAAAAGCAGCTGTGAGGAGCGTAAACGTTTCAGGGGTTTCTGTCTCTCTCCCCTGCACAATCATAAGTAGCTCTTCTGATGCCAGAGTAAATGATTGTACGCCAGCAAAAAGGAGCACACATGCCCCTGCTCCCATAAAGAGAGTTACAACTTTTCCATGTCCGTAATTATGGCTCCAGTCTTCGGGTTTGCTGGCAATAAAATGGTCAAGAAGCTTTACAAGTTCATTCATTAACTCGGAAAAAGAACGGACCGCATCTGCGAGAAGTGCGGTGCTGTTTCCCAGCAGTCCGGCAAATAGTTTAAAAAAAGTTATCGTAAGACTAAATAAGAGCCCTGTATACGATATGTTCCGGGTTTTATTCAAATTTTTGTCCGCTTTCATCCGAAACTCACCGTTAATGATTTTTAAATCCTCCTTCGTAAAAGGAGCTCATTTGACCGGGTTTAAAAGAGAGTACGTGATTATCTAAATTACTCTGAAAATTTAGTAAGAATCCCGAAGACCTACGTTTCCCTAACGCGGTACATGACTCAGCATTTTAAGCCACTGAGATCAATAGATATTGGAGAGGGTGAGTATTTTGAAAACACAGATAATACATCTGTGTTTTCAAGGGTTGGGAATATTTTCGGGCTTTCTATCCTGTTTTTGCCCTGCCGTTTTTGTGGGTTTTGTAGGTCTTCGAGGTTGGTGTAGGTTTTCCTCAGATTCCGTTTTTCTTTTTACTGAGGGTGTAATGCTTTCATTACTTTATCTTCAGAGTGGAGCAACTGTCTTGCCATGGACTTCATTCATAACCATGGCAAGAGCCGTGTATAAAGATCCAAGGCCCATAATAAGTCCAACATATCCAGCCACTACAAGCAGCCCGGTATTTCCGGTTGCGTTTACAACGGCCAGCAGCATAAATAATATAAATAATGTTACAAATACAAATTGAAGGGCTCTGACTCCGATCTTCATTGTAATGATTAACATAACAAAGGTGTACACACCCCAGATGAAGAGATATGCGGCCATAGCGATGCCAGATGAGGCTTCAGCCCAGCCCATTGCAGGCATTACGATCAGTCCGGCCAGTGAGAACCAGAACAGGCCGAATGCTGAAAATGCAGTTCCTGCAAAAACATCTCCTTTCTTCCAGCACATGATTCCTGCAAACACCTGGGCAAATCCTCCCAGGAATATTGCCATGGAGACAATCATTGACTCCACAGGGTATACCCCTATGTAGCTCAGACTCAACAGAACTGCAGCAAGGCCCAGGCCAGTAAAGCCAAGGGGGGCAGCATTTGCAGTTTTGTCGACTATTATGGTAGAAGTTCCTACGTTTTCGCTCATGATTATTCCCCTGAAGCCATTTTTTAAAAAACTAAAAAAAAAGAAGTTTAGGGCTTAGAGCCCATAGTTTTCAGGTCTGAAAACTGCAACTTCCTGTTTGAATTTAGTCAGGTTTTCACTCATGAACTTGTCAGCATCATCGGTAAGGGCTACAAGGTCGGCTTTAACCTTTGCAAGAGCATTGGTTTCGAACCTTGTGAGATTGAGCTTGCCGGAGTTGATGCCTGTTTCGACAATGTTACAGCACTCAATTGCAGCATTCTTGGCACGGAGGTAGTTGTTGTTTCCGTCCTTTGCAATTGCCTGTCCTACCTTGTAGGCGTTGTCATAGGCGAGGACATATCCCTGTGGGTCTCTGTATTTGTCAGAGAGTGTGAGGATGTCCCTGAGGTCCTTTCCTTTTCCGAGTTTCAAAGCTGTGTTCATCATGGCACAGTCGTATGCAAGAGTCTCGGACCAGCACTGAACTGTGGTACCGCCGAATTCACCGTGGTATTCAACGGATTCGTTGGACCAGAGGTCACAGCACTGCATGGTCAGGTTACCCATAAGGTCAGAGTGGGCGCAGGTAGAGGTCTTACCTTCCTGAGCAATTGGTACACCAGAGATGGATTTTATGATGGTGTTTTCGTATCCACAGTCCTTTCCGGGGCCAGTTGCGCCTGATTCGTATGCACAGAGGGACCTTGCTGCAGAGATTGCCCTTGCAACGATTGCAGTTGTGTGGGCAAGGTTCTTGTCAAGCAGACCGCCTGCGATGAACATTGCGGTGTTTGCCTGGGCACAGTCTGTGTCACCGGCTGCAACTACACCGTTCTTCTTTGCAATGTCTGCAATGTCGGACCAGATCATTTCCATGTCCATGCTGCCGAGCACACCGATACCAAAGAGGATACCTGCAGTGTCGTTCCTGAGGATGGAGTAGTCGAATACTTCCTTACCACCCATGCTCTCTACTGAAAGCAGGTCAGCACCGTTCTGGGCACACTGTTCAAAGGCTTCCATAAAGGTTGTGTACTTGTCTCCTCTGAGCTGGAGATAGTCACGGTCTTCACGAATGTCACCGATAGTGTGGCGGAGTGCGCACTTTATGCCATATTCATCGTGGTATTCTTCCATGATGGTCTTCTGGGCGTGTGCAACAGCGCCTCCCCAGTCGGGGTTGTTGGACATCTGTTCAACGTGTTCTGTTTCGAGGACTATGGAAGGTGCACCGATCTGGACCATTCTTGCCATTGCGTCGGTGGTAATCCTTTCGTATTCCTTAACAAGTTTGTCTTTAGACTTGCCTGCCTGAGGTCTCGGGGCGTAGTTCAGTTCAGGGGTTGTGAAGCCAGCACCGATCTCGAGGCCAAGGCCTGCCTTTACTGGGAATTTTGAGTTCCCGAAAAGCATGTCATCTGCTTTAGCGTAAGCCATTGAAGTGTATTTTTTTACCATTTTGCTCCCTCCTTAGTGCTTGTGGAATTCTGCTCTTAACTTCTCAATGTCGTTACCGCTGGCAATGATTGCATCAGCAATCTTCACAGCGTCTGAAGCTTCTTCACCGTAAACTCCGAGGTCATACTGAGCAACGAAGTCCTGGTTCACAGCACCGCCACCACATGCAAAGGGCAGTTTTAATCCCTTTTCAAGGAGCTTGTCATTGATTTCCTTGAATGCATACATGGTGGTTGTCATGAGAGCAGTACCTGTAAGCAGGATTGGCTTCTCTTTTACAACAGCTTCAATGACTTCGTCAACAGGGACATCTCTGCCCAGGTCAGTTACGTCATAGCCGGCTGCTCTCAGGAGGGCAGCAACAATGTTCTTTCCGATGTCGTGAACGTCTCCTTCTGCAACGTGGCAGACAACAGTTCCCTTTGGTTCAGGTACTTCTGTGGTCTGGGACTTGCAGTATTCAATACCATTCAGCATGGCATCGGCAGACATCATAACGTTGGGGAGGAAAATGATACCGTCATCGTAGAGCTTGGATACAACACCCATGCCTACCATCAGTGCATCATTGATAAGGTCGATTGGCTTCTTGCCTGCAGCGATTGCGGCTTTGAGTCCGTCAACCACGTCGTCTTCTTCTCCCTCATAGATTGACTTTGCAATCGGGTAGATGAGTTCGTCCTTCGGGTAAAGCTCTTCTGCTGCTTCGTCAGGGGTCATTTCCTTTTCGAGGGCGACGTTGTAGCGTACTAATATGCCATCGATGTCTTCCAGTTTCAAATCCAACATATTTTAACCTCCATTTAATGAAGAGATCTCAGATTGCTCAGATCCTCGATCTTGCAAGTTGCATCTTCCTGAATTCTCAGGTATTTCTTCCGAAATACTATCTGAATAATGGAAAGAATTCGAAAACCTCCAGATCGAATTCTTTCCATTGTGGGGGGTATGGATAACCTCTTGATGGTGTACTGGTTGCACAAAAGTGCCGAATTACAGGCCATTTCATGTTTTTCAGGCTCCTTAGGAATATTATTGATTTCCTGGGGTTCAGGATTTCCAATTTATATTTCAAGGTGCCAGTAGACCTTTTCTTCCCAGTTAACTTATGAAAGGTGTACTCCCTTTACTATTCGGGAATTCACTTGCAGATGACAGTTGGATTTCCTGGAATATACCTTCATCTGTGCTAATTTTTGCGCAGCTGTAATTTTATAATCCTCACTACGTTTTTCTCCGCAAATGATTTTATAAAAAAGAATTGTTTTTTTGTTCTCATTGATCTAATCAATGACATCAAAATTTATAGAGCAATTATTCTCTTTTCAGGGATATTCTTTACTGCGGATATTGAATAAATATAGGTTTTTATTTGAGCTATGGAGGTTAACAAGTGGATTTGTTTTATCTGGAATCTTCAATAAGGAAAAATGCGCTGCATTGAAACCTCTCCTTGAAATTATACAAGTAAGGTTAACACACCTAATTGTTTTTCCCCGTTTTTCAGAAATTTTATTTTCTTTCTAATATATAATATGAATTTTTTAAGTTCAGGTTTTTTAATTATCCCTGAATCTGATCAAATTCTATTTTTTATCTTTTTTCCGCTATTTTTTAAAATGTGGGCGGACTTTTTCCCTGGTGACTTATTGCATCTCTGCTTTTAATTTCTTCTTATGACTACTTATGAAAGATTTTCTATATATTTATTTCCGTTCCAAAGCCAGGTTACTCTGGAAACTGAAAGGCCACTTTACCTCTTAAATTAGAGATCTTTTTCGGGCAAGGGTCGAGGACAGTTTTATCCTATATAAGGTTTTTGTATGTCCGGTCATGGCTTTCCTGAACCGGAAACATATTTCCTTCAAAAGTTTCTCTGCTTAAAGGGATTTATTTTTGCATGACTGTATCCGTGATCGTTTTTTCCCACATTTATATATGAAAGCTGCCTATCATTCAGCTGTCCACTTACTGTTGTATCCACAGTTTCGATAAGTTCTTCCCTGGATACGGATGTTACCGCAGAGAGTACCTTTACCCTTGATCTGTAATTGCCTTCTTTTTTAAGGATTTCAATCTCGGGTTTGTCATGTGCTGAAGTCACACTTCCCTTTACAAAGTTTTCTTTGTGTGCAAAGGAAAGTTTGATGTGTCCTATAAATTCAGGGTTCAGCTGTGTTACTCTATTTCTTATGCCGTCCAGGATCTGCCCGGAAACAGAGACAACCGTTTCAAGAGATATGTTATGTGAAGTAATTTCGAACTCGGTTGAGTAAGCTGAAACTCCTGACATCTCAACTGAGTTTCTCACTTCGTGAATTGTTTTACTCTGGCTGTCTCTTCCTATCAGACAGAATAGTTTGTCTAGGCCTTCTCCTCCCTGCCTGGCTGAGAAATGAACTATCCTTGCTTTCGGGTTCAATTTGCGGAGAAGCAGGCACGTTTCCAGAAGTTTTTCAGGTCCTATGAGGTCGACTTTGTTGATGCCCAGAACCTCGGCATCTTCTATCTGATTTCTAACAAAATTCTGCAGATCTCCCGCATCAGGGGTCAGGCGACCGGGATCCACGAGGCTTACTATTGGAGCAAAGTTGATCTCGGGAATATGCATGCTCTTTATATTGCTTTTGATCTGCCTTGGAAAGGCTATCCCTGTAGGCTCTATTATAATAGTATCCGGACGGTAAGAAGTTATAAGGCTTTTAAGGGTGTACTCCATACTGATCCTGAGAGTGCAGCAAACGCACCCGCTTGTAATTTCTCTGGTTTCCACTCCCCCTTTCGAGATGGTGTCCCCGTCTATCCCTATCTCTCCTATTTCGTTGACGATAATTGCTGTTCTCTGCCCCTGTGCTCCAAGATATTCGACAAGCTTTCTTATTGTTGTCGTTTTTCCGCTTCCAAGGAATCCTCCGATTATCATGCACTTCATGGCTCGCCACCTTCCTCAAGACTTCAATTAAGGATTGAACTTATTGAGTATTGATTGAATATTGATTGAACATTCATTATTACTGGAATATTGTCTGTACTGTCAGCAGTGCTATTGTCCTGATAGTGTAATCCTCCTGACTGCTGTACTGATCAGGAAAGGAGTACTGCCCACTTTTCTACCTGGAGGGATTTCAGCAGCAATTGGGGCGTACAGATCCTGCTTCAGGCTTCAGGTCTTTTCTTTAAACCTTTAAAAATGGCAAAAGAGTCTGAGAAGTACTTTTCACCTAATTTTTCCATGTCCTGATACTCTTTCTGCGAGGTGAATCGAAGTTTAGAGTATCGAGCGTTTTCCTTTCCCTTTTCTGGCTAGCAAGTCTTCGGTAAATGGCAAATCCGGAGTTTGTCGCTTGCCAGAAATTTTTCTGGATACAGGTTCCCACCAGGAAAGGTATCTTTAAATGGCAAATACATACCTTTCCTGAAAGAGTATTGCAGGTCTAACTTACTTTTCAGTTAACATGACAACAATGCTCATGGAGAGGGAGTAGCACTGTCATCAGCGTGATTTTTTGAACCTTCCCGGCTCTCTTGTTCTTTATTATATTTTATTGTCCGGCCTATTTCTTCGGGACAATCTCGTCTATCCTGAGCACATTTCTTGATGTTTCCGTAGCTGCTATAATTGCCAGTTTCTTTACCGTTGCTGAATCGTATACTTTCGGCCCTTTATCAGTTACCTTTCGTGAGAGGTCTATTCTTGCTTCTATTCCTCTTGCATATGAATTCTTCATCTGCGCCATTGCATCTATTTCATTCATTCCCATATTTCTGGCAAGAATAGTCGGGATCTTTTCGAGGGCTTCTGCATACGCCTGAACTGCAAGCTGTCTCTTTCCGGTCTGTGTTGTCGCAAACAGCCTGACCATGTGCGCCAGTTCAAACTCTATTGCTCCCCCTCCATTCACGATTTCTCTGTTTTTTAGAAGGAATGCCGCATTATTCAGGGCATCGTCAACTGCTTCTTCTACCTTGTCAAGCCCGTACTTTACAGGTTCCCATATTAAGATAGTGGCTACTGCTTTATCTTTCACGGCGATGAAAACAAAGTTTTCCCCATTTTTCTTTTCAAGCCTTATGCTGTCTGCTTTTCCGAGGTCGTAGGGGTGAATCTCATCTTGCAGGACTTTCAGGGTTGTGCCTGTAGCTTCCGCAAGCTTTTCAAGATCTTTCATTTTCAGTTTCTTAAACGCAAGTATATTACTATCCCTGAGTAGAGTTTCAATATAGGGGTCAATATCTCCCTCGGAAAAAAGCACGTTTGCACCTGAATCAATAATTTTTCTGGCAATTCCCCCGCACATCTGCTTTTTCCTCTCTTCAAAAAGGAGTGCAGTCTGCACTGAGTCCATTTTGAGATTATGCTGGGGATTTAGGTATCCGCTTTTTATTTTAAGGTCATAATTCGTAATCAGGACCGCAGGATTTTCAAACTCATCTGGCATATCTCCCCTTGCCGGATTTTCGTCCATAATCAGGCCTTCAAGGGCAACGATCTCAGGTCCGCCTTTCTTTTTTAGGATTTTGATATTTCTGTTAAGGTCCAGCCTTCCAGCCTGTTTTTCGTTAAGGTGTTTTATAACCTGAAGGACGATATCCGTAACAGTTTCTGCCTGATGCTTTTCAATTCCTTTTCCTGTTGCCGAGCACATTATAGTTGTGCGTACATCTTCTTCCGATGCCTGCTTTATGCTGTACTGCAGCATCTCATACGTTTTTTGCATGGCAAGCTCGTAACCTTCTATAATGATTGTCGGGTGTACTCCTGCCCTTATTAGTCTGACAGCGTTTTTAATGAGGTTGCTTGCAAAAATAACGGCTGTTTTTGTGCCGTCTCCGCAGGCTTTATCCATGGATTCGGCAAGCTTTTTAAAGGAAGTTACAACCGGGTGAAGTACATCCATCTCTTTTAAGATAACTTTCCCGTCGCTCGTAACGAAAATATCCCCCACAGGGTTTACTATTATCTTGTTCATCCCTTTCGGCCCCAGGGATGAACCAAGCAGCTCGTCAATCTCTATGGCTGCCCTTTCAAGCAGGTCTATGAGCCCTTCTTCTTTTACCGGCTCGTCGATCTGGATCTTGTCTCTTATCGTCCGTGCCAGTTTTGCCATTCCGTCCTGGCTTTCCAGGGTCGTGTTGCCTGATGTTTTTAGTTCGCTTGCCATATCCTTTCCTCATTCGCTACTGTTCCTGCTGTTTATGACCTGCTGGAAGCCTGATTTCTGGCTGATATTCTGCCTTCCTTAGGAATTTCGTCCGAATCTCTGATCTCTTTCAGGCTTTTTATCCGGTTTTTTCCGAAGGCTAAAAATTAAGGGGTTTTGGAGGTTTTACTGACTTACGGTTGGTTTTTTAGAGGTTTTGGAGTTTTTGCTGATTTTTGGACGCTACCCTTTTGGAGTTTTTCGTTCTTCTTATTTCAGATGGAAATTTCTGTTACCGGATTATTTTTTCTTAACTGGCTGCTGAGTATCTGGTGATTCAGAGGTTCTTCCTGAGCGTTCGAGGTAAGTATCAGGATCTTCCATTGTGAGGTCTACTTCTGCGGGCAGATCGGAACATCTGGAATCCGTGTAAATATCTGTGTATTCTGTCGATCCTGAAGATGAGCCCGATTCATAGTTCACAGGACTTGTTTCAATAACTGAATATCGGAAGAGGAATTTCTGAGATGAATTGTCCGGTCCAAGCTTATAGATTGCAGGGTGTACAGGACTCGAATAGAACCTCTTTTCCTCAGGCTCGGGTACTTTCTGATATCTCATCCAGTTTCACCTCTTTTATCAGGTTATTTTAAAAGGTTCTCTACTATTTTCTGGAATATTTTTGCGTTTTTCGGCCCAAATGTGTGTATTCGTATTTCACTCTCGTATTTCACTCTCGTATTTCACTCTCGTTTTTCTTCCTTCCCAATGCCTTTTTCACCGTTTTTAGTTCGCTTGCACTTTTTGAGGTAAAGGATGCAGGAAATAGTGAGAGCCAGATTTTTTTATTTTAATAAATAAGGGGAATGGGTCGGAAGCCCATCCCGCATTTGGCAAGCCAGGCTTGCTTCTTTCTCTAAAATGGTTTCAGCGGGTTTACCCGATGATTTTCTTGTAGAGTTCCGGACCCTTTTCTGCTACTGTGTAGGTCTGGGCAGTGATGGAATCACAGGGTGCTCCGGGCGGCACTTCACAACCGGTTGAAATCATGTACTTGGACTGCATGCCGTTTTCCTTGAGAGTGTTCAGGACGCTTTCCTGCAGGGCAATGGTGTCTGCCTTCATCTTCTGGAGGCCTTCAGGGCTGTTGTCAAGGAACAATATCGGGCTGACCTCTCCACCGAACATGGTTTTCTTGCCGTGGGTGCTGATCAGGTACTTGTGATCCTTGGAACCCTTGCTGACTTCATCAGGGTAGAAGGTGTAGCTGTAGTACTCCGTGTTCCACTTGTCAATAAGATCCCAGTGAGGGACATCGGAACAGTTGTGGATAACTACTGGCTTATTGTACTGCTTGTAGAGCGGGGCAATCCTATTCTGCATGACCTGGCCTTCGGACTTCATGTATTCGTCAGCGCTGAGGATGACGTTGTTGGTCCAGAGGGTTACCATACAGAGGTTGTCGGGCTGGGCTTCTTCGAACATGCCCTTCATTATTTCTTCTACATAAGTAGTGGTCTTGTCAAGGGCTTTGAGGACAACGTCGGGGTTTGTCCTGAGATCGGAAAGCACACGGGTTGCTCCCATAATCTGGGTGAGGGCAACCATCGGGCCTTCGATCAGGGCAGTCATGGGTGCTCCAAGGGCATGGGCTTTCTCTGTTGCAAGCTTGTTGCCCTGGATCAGATTGTAGGCACGGGTGCCTTCCTTAAGTTCGGGGACTTCGAGTTTCTCGTAGTCTTCGAGGTGGCCAACTGCTGCAGGGGTGTCTTCTTCAGGGTATCTGATGGTTGCGCCGAAGTCTGCTGCATCGACACAGAGGTCAGTCAGGCCAACGAAGGTGTCCATATTGAAGTACTTTATACCTGCTTCGACACAGTCTGCGTATTTTTCGGCGCTTGTTGAGTAATCCTTGTAAGAGCAGGGCACGAACTTTCTGGATACACCGCAGGCGAGAGGTGACACAGGGAGCCTGTCGACCTTCTTGTCTTGGAAGGCAGAGCCAAACCTCTCTGCTTTGGTCATGGTTTCCTTGAACTTCGGGACCACTGAGTTAAATTCGGCTTTGACTTTCTCAGCGGTTATGAGTCCAGTATCGATTTTTTCCCTGCCGCTCTTCTGTGCGAGGGATTCTTTATACTTCATCTTGCTTGCTGCAACTGAGGATTCGCTCCATAAGTCGGCAGGGAGTTCACTTACAAGTGAGGTAAGTGTCTCAACTGCTGTACTTGCATCAAGGGCTGTGCCGTCTGCGCCAATGGTATCTGCAAAAGCCTGTGAAACAGGTGCACCGCCGACCATGACAACAAGGGAGTCTCTGATCCCCTCTTCCTGGAGTTGCTCGATAACAGTTTCCATGCCACCCATTGTTGTGGTCATAAGCGTGCTCATTGAGATTGCAGTTGCCTTCTTCTCCTTTGCGACTTCTGCAAACTTATCAAGAGGCACGTCACAGCCAAGGTCGATCATGTTAAAACCGGCTGCAGTCATCATGGTCTTGACAAGGTTCTTGCCAATATCGTGCACATCCCCTTCAACGGTACCGATGACCACATTCCTGGGAGTAGAGGTTCCGTCCAGTTTAATATAGGGAGTAAGGATGTCCATTCCGGCATACATCGCATCTGCTGCGAGTAGAAGGCTGGGGACAAAGGCCTCTCCCTTCTCGTACATATCACTGATGATCTTCATGCCCCTTGCAAGGCCGTCAACGATTGCTTCATATGCATCGAGCTCTTCATCAAGGGCTCTCTGTGAAAATTCTTCTGCAAGTTCGTCGTCGCCGTCTACAACAGCATCCGCTAAAGCGTTCAAAATATCTTCTTTTGCCATAAAAAAATCTCCTTTTTTGTGAAGGATCCATCAGTCAGTTTTCTGCCTGTTCTTCCGGATCTCTATTTACTTTTTTAGGTCCTTAACGGGTTCCACATCCCGTCAATTCTCTAAATCCACTGTTATACTCCTTAATCCACAAGATGACCATTCTCCTGAAAATCAATGTCTTCCAGCCGCGGTACAAACCGGAATTTTCCCTGAATTTATTACAGGTTATTCTTTCCTTTCAGGCTTAAATGGTCACTATTGACAAATTAACTCAATGGTATATAGCTTAACCGACGTTGCTTTTTGATCCAATGGCAATTTTTTCCCTCTCCGTAAAATATAGTTTTCTTCATATTTTGTATGGGCCGGATTTTTATCGAGGTTCTCTTATTTCAGGGTCAGGGGAAATTTGCTATCCTTTACCTTTTACACTCACAGCCTCTTTGCAAGCGTGAGATTTTTACCCGGGTGGATAGAAAATTTTCTTCCGCTGGAAAAACAAAGGCTATTGAATATTGAAGGAGTATGTAAAAATGAGGGGTATTGAAAATTTGAAGGCAATGATCGAAGAGTGTACAGATTGATGAGTCACAGACGCCGGACAGCCTGTTAGGTATAAACAAGTCTGTTGATCCGCTCTTTGAGCTCACAGTATTTATATGATTTGGTGTAAAAGCAGATATTTTATTTCTCAGTATGCTGAAAACGGTAGAATATCCCTGACGCTTGCTTTATAGCTTTTGATTTTCTGCTTATTATGATAGTTTAAATACAATATCTGTAATTTGTGTTATGCTCATCAGAATCAAAATTCAAATATAATAGTTGTAATATAATTGATATGGTTTTGATCTAAAGAGGTTTTCACTTTTAGATTATATTCACCTGAAAATATGTGCGTAACACTCCTTGAATGCAAAGGTGCTACAACAAGAGCTAAAGTTTCAAAACCTTTATTATAAGGTTGATATGGTGCATCCTGAAAAACACTGGACTTGTCCGGTAACGCTCTTGGCTAAATGCTGAAACTATCCTTCCCGGAAGATAATGAGGCGGGTTTATGGGTAAAGCTCCGGAAAACGATAGTCCGGCTTAATGTAACAGATGCAGGTTGGAAGCTGATAAAAAATGAGTTCCCTTATAGACTTGATTTTCTTCTCTGAAAAGAGAAAGAATCTCCTTGTTCAGTTAGCTAATGGCCCGATGTATATTGACGAGATCAAGGACACTCTTAATGTAAAGGCATGTGCGGTAATGCCGCAGATAAAAAAACTAAAAGATATGGATATCATTGTGCAGAAGGGAAATATCTATGAACTTTCTGACATCGGGGAAGTTATAGTTGAGAAGATGCTCCCACTTACTTCTCTCCTGGATGTTTTTGATGGAAACAAGGATTACTGGTCAAAACACGATAGGTCTCCGATCCCAAAGCACCTGATACAGAAGATGGACATGCTGGGGAAATGTACTCTGGATGAGCCTGACCTGGACCACCTTTTTGAATTCCCAAGGCATTTGCGGAGTAAGCTGGATAGCTCAAAGACCCTCAAGTCATTCTACTCTTATTTCTGTCCTGACTGCCCTTCGATACAGGCAAGCTGTGCAGATAAAGGGGCTGAAGTGCACCTGATTCTCGATGAGAAGGTCTATAACAGGCTGAAAGATGACTTCGAGGAAGAATACAATACCTGCCTGAAAAATAAGGTGTCTCTTTACATCTATTCTGGAAAATTAAGACCATCTTCTTTTATGATCGCGGACACTTTTATGATGCTGAAGCTCTTTGGGAAAGATGGAGAATTCGACCACAGGAAGATTACGAGTTTTACCCCGAGTGCTCTGGAATGGGGCAATGAACTTGCCCAGTATTATATAGACCGCTCAGAGAAAATCAATTAAAAAGCATTAAAAACAGTAAGCAGAAACTATTTTTTACAGCTATTTACGGAAACCCCGGAGAAATAAACAGTTAACCAGAAATCATCTCCTTACAATTATTCACGGAACTTCGGGAGAAATATTCTGGAAGAAGGAAGCAAGGGAAACTTTTCACTTACTCACCTTTCCTCTTTTTCATTTCATTCTTTTCTGCCTTTAATGCTCACGATCCTTTGTATGTTTTCTTGCTTCTTTTCGTGATGGTCATTCTCGTGCTTGTGACCATCTTCGTGGTTGTGACCATTACTGGCTTTATGTAAGCCTATCCCCCTTTTCTCAAAGATTTCCTGTACCGAACTGTTCACAGCATCTTTTAGAGCTTCTTTCTCAACGTTTGAGACTGCTGAGAGGATTTTGAATGTCGGGACAGCTCCTTCTTTTGACTTTATGATGTCTTCCTGAGGTTCTTCGTAATAGATAGTAATGCTCTGTTTTACAGTTTCCATTCCGTTGTCGAGGAAGAGTTTTATGTGTCCTACAAATTCGGGGTTTAATTTCAGAACCCTTACTTTTATTGTGTTCATTAATTCGGTTGTGAGCTCCCTGGCTGTTTCCGTGCTTAGATTTTCTCCGCCCTTAATTGCAAATTCTGCAGAATAACTGCCAACTCCAGAGGCTTTGATGGAATCTTCAGTTTCCTGAGGCTCGGAAAATCTGGATTTCTCTTCTGTAGCAGTGGTTGCCTGGACTTTTTCCGGAACTTCTTTGATATCAGGAAGAATTTCCTGCATGAAATTTTCAAACCGTTCGCCGGTATCCTTTCCTGAAAGTAAAACCACCTTTGCCTTAGGGTTTAACTGCTGAACTGAAGCTTCGAGGATTGGGATCCGGATAGGTTCGATCAGATCCACCTTATTTATACCCAGAATCTCGGCATCTATAATCTGCCTCATGGCAAAATCTTTTACTTCTTTCATCAGGTGTTTGAAGCGGCTGCCATCAATCAGGGTCACAAGGGGAGCGATTTTCACTTCTTCGCCGAGGTTCATAAGCTCGACTTCATTCCTGATAATATGCGGGAAAGCAATCCCTGTGGGCTCGATCATCAGGACATCGGGTTTATACTCTTTTGCAAGGAGAGTGATTGTTGTTCTCAGCCCGACTTTAAGAGAGCAGCAGATGCAACCGCTTGTGATCTCCTTGGTATCGAATCCGAACCTTTTGATCACGTCCCCGTCAATCCCTATTTCTCCGATCTCATTTACGATAATAGCAACTTTTTTCCCTTTCTCTGCCAGGTACTTGCCCATATTGATAATGGTGGTTGTTTTCCCGCTTCCCAGGAAACCTCCAACAACAATGACTTCCACTTTCTTTCCTCCGTTTTCTGCCGCGTTTTGCTTATTGTCCCTTTATTTTCTATTTTTCATAACAAGTAGTGTAAAACCCTGCCTTTAATTCAGGGATATAAGTGTCAACTTTTCTATTCTCAAAGTATATTTCTCTATCTCTGAAATGTTCCCTATCAAAGTTGTTTGCAGATGAAATCGGATAATAACCGTTTATATTAAAAGGCCACAGATTCGTGTTGAACTCAGCAAGTGACAAAATACTGCTAAAAAGAAATCTCCAGCTGCAGGCATATAGCTGCAAGTATGTCCATATGCGGGCATTAGCACAGAAAATCAAAATCACAATATATCAAAGAATCCGAACATATCATAAAATTCACTTCATAATTTTGGAAAGATATGGTGATTTTGAGTCAAAGGTCTGGAGCGCCTGAATACAGAAACCACCTCTTGTTTTGGAAGTTAAAGAAAACCGAAAATATATTGGGTGCCACATAACTGGAAAGCATATTAATTGTTGACCTTGAATCCTTCTCTGGCACTATTATTGAAGTCTGGCAGAAACTCTTGAGCAAAATACTGTTTTTGGGAGAAAGGTTATAAGGGAAATCTTCCACCTTAATCACTTTCTCCTTCTTCGTTTTACTTTTCTTTCCTGTCTTTAATAATCATAATTTTTTGTGTTTATGATGTTCGTGACGATATTTATTGTGGTCGTGTTCGTCGTGATCTTCATCTTCCTCATCATGGTCATCGTCCTCTTCATCGTGGTCACCACCCTCCTCTTCATGATCCTCGTCTTCATCGTCGTGATAATGCTGCCCATGGCGATGTTTATGTCCATGATGATTTTCATCTTCTTCCTCATCATGATCATCATGGTCATGGTGATGATCATGTCCATGATTTTCATCTTCCTCATCATGGTCATGTCCATGATGGTGGTCATGATCATGACTGTGTTTGACCTGATGCACTTCTATCTCCATGCTTTCAAAAACTTCCTGCACTGAACTGTTAACTGCATTTTTAAGAACTTCTTTTTCAACTTTTGAAACTGCTGAAAGAACTTTAAATGTCGGGGTAGCTCCGTCATTCGATTTGAAAATGTCTTCTTGCGGCTCTTCGTAATATATTGTAATGCTCTGTTTCACTGTCTCTGATCCGTTATCGAGGAAGAGTTTGATATGTCCTAAGAATTCTGGGTTAAGTTTAAGAGTCTTTTCTTTTATTTTATTCATTATTTCAGTTGTAATGGTTCTCGCAGTTTCCTTACTTACAGCTTTGCCGTCTTTTAAGGAATACTCTACAGAATAACTACCAACGGCATGCTTGAAAGAATCACCATGATTATATGGGACTTTTGAGGAATTATCTTCAGAACTGTCAACTCCAGAGGCATCGATTGAGTTTTCGAAGTCCTGCCGTGTAGACTCAGACTCTTTCTCGATCTCCCTGGTTTTCTTATGAATATCCTTTATTCCTGGAATAACTAATTGCATGAAGCTTTCAAACCTTTCGCCTGTGTCTTTCCCTGAAAGTAAGACAACTTTGGCTGTTGGATTGAGTTGCTGGACTGAAACTTCAAGAATAGGGATCTGAAGCGAGTCTATAAGGTCCACCTTGTTTATTCCCAGGATCTCAGCATCTATGATTTGCCTCATGGCAAAATCCTTTACTTCTTTCATCAGGTGTTTGAAGCGGCTTCCATCTATCAGAGTTACCAGAGGGGCAACTTTAACTTCCTCCCCAAGGTTCATTAGCTTGAATTCGTTTTTAATGGAGTTCGGAAAAGCAATCCCTGTGGGTTCTATCATCAGGATATCAGGTTTATACTCTTTAATGAGCGTATCGACTGTTACCCTCAGCCCCATTTTCAGAGTACAGCATATGCATCCGCTTGTGATCTCTTTGGTATCAAATCCGAATTTCTTTATTATGTCTCCATCAATCCCTATTTCTCCTATCTCATTAACAATGATGGCGACTTTTTTTCCCTTTTCTGCCAGGTATTTACCCATATTGATAACAGTCGTGGTCTTCCCGCTTCCCAGGAAACCACCAACAACAATTACGTCCATTTTTTGTCCTCGTTTTCTTCCATTTTATTGTTTTTACGTCTTTATTTAAACAGGCTTAAGTCCCCGTGGCTCCTTAGCCAGGAAATTTAAACATTATCCTTCTATCTTCATAGTATATTTTTTTATCTATAATTTGGTATATATAAAAACTTTTTTTGCTGCTTTTACTATCATTTCTTAATTTTATTACTCTATTTTTGGTATGTATCTAAATTATTGTCCGTATCAAGGACATATTGCATTCCTGTGCCCTTCAATCTCACTTCAGAACTCATTGCCTAAAATCTTTTTTTCACTGGATACATTCCGTTTTTAGTCTTTTGTATCTTTCTGTTCTTCGTTTGTTTCCCTAGTCGTTTCACTTCCGAGTTTGTTTTTCTCTTTATTTTTGGCATTAGTAAAAATTTCTTTGGTATATAGTCAAATTTATGCCCGTGGCAGAGGGTGCATAATTTTATGCTAATATTTTATGCTAAAATCCAGCAAATCAGGATCGTATCCTGCAAATTGCAAGAAAGCGTCAAACTAAGGAAAAGTCCCCCCTTTAGAAATCCCCAGGTCCGAGCACTAGCTCAAAAAAAGCACAGAAAAGCAAAACACAAAAAGTATGTAAACACTGCAGATATACATTCTGCAGTAATCCCTAAGAAAAGCTATAGTAAACCTTTAGAAATTTACTATAAAGGACTACGACTGATAGAATTCTTTTCCCTATGAAGCCAGGATATTTTTCCATATGTTCATGAATTACATTTGGAATATGGTAGTAGAAAGTCCGCAAACCTCAGTTCACGGGCTGTCCACTATCCTCAGATATTAAAATTTCTCTACTTTCTGTCAGATCCTTGCAACAGTCAGGTTTTCCCATTTGAATCTGTCATCAGGGCAGGCATGCAGGCAGCGCTGGCAGTTTGCTCCGTCACAGAGGTCGGTCCTTATTTTTACAAGCCCGTTATCTTCCATTCTCAGTGCCCCATTCGGGCATACCTTTACACACTTCTTGCAGCCCTGGCAGTCCTCAATGACCATGGTAAGGTAGGTCCCGACTTTCTCAAGCACTTCAAGCCCTTCTTCTCCGAGTACAGGAATATCCCTTTCAACCTGACGGTCTATTTTCAGGATAGTCGAAGGCTCGCCGATCATGGGGAGTTTTTTCTTTTTCAGGAACTTCTGGAGCATCTTGAATGCCATGCCCTCGTTCCAGTAAGCAAGTTCAAGCAAATAGGCTTCCTTAAAGGCTTCGGATGTTGCGAACATCACATGCGTGCCCAGGATTTCCTTTGCAATCGCCTGCAGTTCCCATAACCTGTCTTCAGAAAGCAGAATCTCTCTTGCAACTGTAAGAGAGGTATTCCCTATCTGGGAGACATAATTTGCGTTATAAGGGATCATCCCTACCTGGTGGGCTTTTGCAGCATCCATGTAAGTCCCGGCAGCTCCGGACATATGAGCTATCTTGAGGTCTTCCATCTCAATGCCTGCAGCCGCACAGAGCGTAATGTGCCCTGCTCGGAGTGCACCTATAGCTCTTCCGGCTGCAATAAGGTCTTTTTCCGTGAACTTAATTCCGTCCTGGAGGTGAATGATCTTCTCAGGAGTCTGAATTTTTGGCAGGACTATCAGCTTGTTCCTAATCCCGGCTTCGATAAGGGCGATAACTCCTGTACCCGTAATACCTTTTGCAGTGACGTCTCCCTTCTCTACTATTTCCCCTGTCTTAGGGTTTACAAGGTCCCCCATAGCTGTTTTCATTTCCCTATCCAGAACGTAACAGCGCAGGTTCTCTCCTTCAAATTCGACATCGCAGATGGTATGCGGGGATGCAATGGATCCGTATTCAATTTCCTGACCTTCGAGAGCTGGCCCGGCAGCAGCCGATCCGGTGTAAATAATCCCGTTTGATTTCAGGGCCATTTCGGCATTTGTCCCGTAGTCCGTCGCGATCGCAATCTCATTACTCTCGATCATGCCTGCTTTTACAATAAGTGCAAGTGCATCAGCACCGACTTCGTGTTTTATTGCCGGGGGCACAAACAGTTTACAGTTCTTAAATTCCTCAAAACCCTCTATTTCGGTCAGGGGTACTATTCGAGCATCTCTATTTTGCTCTTCAATGTGATACTTCTGTTTCTTACGCTCGCCTGCATATGCCAGGTCTTCAATGGGAATTCCCTGAAAGATAGAAAGCTGGATAGGGTTTCCACAGATTGAGAACTTTTCCATCTCTTCGGTTTTTACTCCGAGTTCCACAATGATATTTTTGACCGCTGTTGCCGAGAGTCCATGAGCTTTGTCAAGCCCGTAATGGATTGCAAAGTCAAGGTGATCCATTACGTTTGCCCCCGGCAGAGGGTTCCGGAGAGTTATCACGGTTTTCTTAATCTCGCCGCTTTCCAGGTCAATTTTCTGGGCCCTGAAACCGCTGGTTCCCAGGTCAATTGCAACTGCTGTTCTCATATCTTAACCTCCTCCAAAAAAGTTTAAGACTATTCAACTAAGTATCTCAGCGTTTATTGTCTTTAATAAATTTCAATAAGTTTTATGATGAATAAGCTGTCCAGATGAGTTTTACTGAACCGTTTGCCCGGATAGAGCCTCCTGAGATTACAGCCTGTTAAGGCCATGATCCGGATATCCTCAATCATGAGGGTCCCTCCTGGCAAAGTTAAAAAAATATGAATCGGGACAGAACATTCCGAAGTTCTAATTGTTTTAGAGCTCCGGAATTTTCCCGTAAAAAAATAAAGAAATTTCGTGCCTTTTCAGGCGTAGAATTCGTCTCTTGCTGCGACCATGGCTTTTATGTTCTCGAGTGGGGTCATGGGTGCAATTCCACAGCCTGGTGCGAGTACATCGATGCCGTCTGCAAGAGCTTGCTTGGAGTCGGCTTTGATCTTGTCAACAGGTCCGGGCAACAGAGTGAAGGGGCTGGAAACGTTTCCTACTAACCTTGCTCTGGTCCCGATAACTTCCTTTGCCTTCTTAACGCTGCCGATCTTTTCTTCAACGCTGAGGCCTTCAAAGCCGCAGTCTGCCATGTAGCTGAGGATTGCGTTCACATTTCCACAGATGTGGAGGATGGTTACAGAGTTCACGCTGGAGGAGAACTTCTGCAGCCTTGACTGGAGATACTGCTTGAAGGAGTCAGGGCTCATGAGGTCAGGAGAGGCGACAGGGTCTGCAATGGCAATAATATCTGCACCTGCTTCGACCATTGCATTTGCATATATAATTGAAGCTTCAGTTGCGAGGTCCAGAGCCTGTTCGAAGAGGTCAATTTTTTTGATGGACCATTTCATGAAGGATTTTACACTTATAAGGTCGGAAGCGACTGTGATAGGGCCTTCCATACCGCCAATGATTGGCACGTCAGGACCTACTTTTTCCCTGATGATCTTAATTGCTTCAAGTACTGCTGGAATTCTGCCTTTCTGCAGGAGGTCTGCAGGGATTGCTGCGCCTTCGAGGTCTTTGGGGTAGGGGTGACCGGTAACAGATGGCTGCCTGTTTTTGGTACCCATGTTGATCTCACAGCCCATGGCTTCGACTAGGACGGTAAGGCAGTAGGGAACCCTTACGGCTTCAAGTCCGCTGAGCTCGTGGTTGGCGAGTGCCAGCTTTGCCATAAGTTCAGGGTTGGTGTGGGATTCAGGCCAGGGGGCTCCCACTTCGTCCATTAACTCCACAATTCCGGTCTGGGTCACGGAACAAACAGGTACTTTGTCAACGGGCTTGCCTTCAAGGGCAGCTAAAAGTCTTGTCTTAAGTGTGAATTCGCTCATATCGGTCATACCTTTTTTTTACTTTTATCCGATTACATTTATTTTTATTACAATTCAATTGTCTACTTGACAATATTATATAGACCTTTTCAATCCAAAATGTTTCACACTCCAGACTAGAGTATCCTGAGTGTGAAGCACATTAAAAAATTGCAACTCTTTCTGATAAATGGGGACAGATAGCGCTTTCTGAATCACCCTTTTTATCTCCTGAGCAGGAGCGAGAATAAAGGCAGTAAAAACAATCCTCGAGCCCCTCAATTGAGCTGGGGTGCGGATATTTTTTTAGTTAACAAATTATAAAAGCTAATTGCCAGGAATTTTTTTCTGTCTTTTCTTTGATAAATAGGGTAATAAATTTCAACCATATTATCCGAATTCTTATCTTCTTAAATGCTCCTCTTGTCTTTTGTCTTCCGTCTTTTGTTCCCTTGAATATCTGGTAATCTGGAAATGGTAGAGTTTCTATTAAGATCATTTTTAGGTAAATACTATTTGGACCAGTTTTAAGGAGTACGGCAAATTGGTAACGTTAAGTTTCTTATTCTTGTGCCACATTGAACTATAAAGGGGTTCGATGGAAAAGGAATCGGCTGGGAAAAAAACTAAATTATGCTCTCCACAGGGCGATGAACATCTAATTTCCCTTCCTGAGTTTTTACAGAGGCTAGAAGTAACAGAAGACGGGCTCAGTGAGCAGGAAGCCTCCCGCAGACTCCGAGAATGCGGACCAAATGTCCTCGAAGAAACCGGAAAGGAAAGTATACTTAAGAGATATATCCGGCAGTTCCGTAACTTTTTTTCTATCCTGCTGACTGTAGGCGCTATTTTGTCCTTTCTTGGCGAATATCTTGATCCTGGCCAGGGAAATCTTTATATAGGAATTGCTCTTGTCGGGGTCGTAGTCCTTAACGGGACTTTCACGTTTGTTCAGGAGTACCAGGCTGCAAAGACAATGGAAAGCTTCCGGCAGCTTCTACCTCCCCATGCAAAAGTCCTGAGGGACGGAAAGGTAAGGGATGCTCTGGCTTCGGAGATTGTGATTGGGGATATTATTCTTCTTGAGGAGGGAGACAAGGTTCCTGCAGATGGGCGTTTGATTGAAACCAATACCCTTAAAGTAGACAATTCAACCCTAACCGGGGAATCAGAACCGCAACTGCGCTCTCTTGAATGCGCTCATTCGAATCTGCTGGAGTGCCGGAATATGGTCTTTTCCGGAACTCTTGTACAGAGCGGGAACGGTAAAGCTATTATTTTCGGAACCGGACAGGATACCCAGATTGGAAGCCTTGCAACGCTTACAGAACAGACAGTATCCGTGGATACACCTATTCGAGAAGAACTCAACCATTTCATTAAGATTATTTCAGCAATTGCTATTTTTCTTGGAATTACCTTTTTCCTGCTTGCATTTTTTATTCAGGATGTTTTTCTTGCAAGCCTTATCTTTGCCATAGGAATCATTGTTGCCAATGTTCCCGAAGGGCTTTTACCCACAGTTACGTTTGCTCTCAGCCTTGCATCCAGAAGAATGGCTTCCAGGAATGCCCTTATAAAGCAGCTTGAATCTGTAGAAACCCTGGGCTCGACTACTGTAATCTGTACGGACAAAACCGGGACACTGACTCAGAACAGGATGGCAGTAAATTCTCTTATCATAGGGTTTGAGAGTCTGGAATCTGAAAAGCCTTCCATCCCTCAAGAAAGTGCGACAGGACAATATCTAAATGAAAGTACAAAAAAAGGTTTTATAGAGAAGATTAATGGCTCTGAGGAAGTCACCGACTCCGGCGTAAAAGGAACTCCTGTTACAGGAAATCCCGAGTGGAATCCTGAAAAAATTCCTCCGGTTTTCATAAGGGTTGCAGGGCTCTGCAATAACGCAAAACTTTATAAAGTGTCTCCCGGATACACTGGCGACCCGACAGAAGGGGCGCTTCTTGTTTTTGCGAACAGTTTCGTAGATGTAAAAGGACTCCAGCAAGAGTATCCGAGGCTGGAGGAATTTCCTTTCGATTCCCTTACCCGGCGCATGGAAGTAGTTTGCCGAACTCCCGAAGGCAAACTTGAGGTATACCTTAAGGGCGCTCCTGAAGTGATTGTGCAGATGTGCGGATCAGTTATGGAGTCCGGAGAAGTCAGAAAACTTGACGACATCGAGCAAAAAGAGCTTCTGGACAGGCACCTGAGGCTGGCAGAGAAGGGAGAACGGGTAATTGCCCTTGCGTTCAGGCAGGCGGAAGAGCAGAAAGAGTATAACGGAGATTTTATTTTTCTTGGTTTCATCGGGATTGTAGACCCTCCGCGCCCTGAAGCCAGGGAAGCTATTGCAAAATGCCACGCAGCCGGGATCAAGGTTGTCATGATCACAGGTGACCATCCGGTTACCGCAGAATCAATTGCCAGGGATGTAGGACTTGCAGGTCCAGGGAAACCTGAGATTATTACCGGAGACGAGCTGAAATCCCTCTCCCGCACAGAGCTCTCTTCACGGCTTAAAAACCCGAGCATTGTTTTTGCCCGAACCTCTCCTGTACAAAAGTTGAAAATTGTACAGCTCTTCCAGGCAGAAGGAGAGATTGTTACCATGACCGGAGATGGGGTTAATGATGCTCCCGCTATCAAGAATGCCGACATGGGGGTCGCTATGGGCAGCGGCACGGATGTGGCACGTGACGCTGCAGATATGGTATTGCTGGATGACAATTTTGCTACGATAGTAAATGCTGTGGAAGAAGGCAGAACTGTCTTTGATAATATAAAAAAGTTTATTGTTTACATACTTACAAGCAATATCCCCGAGATCCTGCCATTCATAGCTTTTGTTCTCCTTTCTATTCCCCTCCCCATGCCTGTCCAGCTTATACTGGCTATTGACCTTGGGACTGATATCCTTCCTGCTATTGCTCTGGGAGTGGAAAGGGGAGAGGGAGATATTATGAAGAGGCCTCCCAGGCCAAGGAATGAAAAGTTATTAACCTCTCAGGTACTTTTGACAGCCTATGGAGTAAAAGGGCCAATACAGGCTGCTGCAGGCTTCTTCTGCTATTTTGCCGTACTTTCTGAAGGAGGCTGGGCTTTCGGAGAGCAGCTTGCAAACACCAATCCTCTTTATATGCAGGCAGTAACCGCTTTCTTCTCAGCTGTGGTCATCTGCCAGATCGCCAATGTGTTTGCTTCAAGAACCCGGTTCCAGTCTGTCTTCTCAATGGGCTTATTCAGCAACCGCGTCGTTCTTCTGGGAATTGCAAGTGAGTTACTCATTCTTGCCATCATTATCTGGAATCCTTTTGCTAATCTGATATTTAATACAGCACCCATTGATCTAAGGTATATGCTGCTCGCCG
Organism: Methanosarcina subterranea; assembly: GCF_055385895.1. NCBI lineage: Archaea > Methanobacteriati > Methanobacteriota > Methanomicrobia > Methanosarcinales > Methanosarcinaceae > Methanosarcina > Methanosarcina subterranea. The sequence continues at coordinate 335,680 of NZ_AP042426.1, forward strand.
TTCCTTTTGCAGTTTTCCTCCTCGGGGTTGATGAACTGAGGAAATATCTCCTGAGAAAAAATGTGAACTGGGCGGCTAGATTCTTTAAATGGTGATCCTTTAAATGGTGATCCGACTACTGGTTCGAAGATAAATTACGGTGAACCCAAAACTAGCTGAAAATGCAGCTTTATAATGGGTTGGAAGAAAAAGAACAGGCTGGAAGAGAAGGCTGACGTATAATTTATGAGGTTATGAAGGTAAATTATGTAGCAGGTAAAACTTTGGCAAATTCTGTTTTTTTGACTCTCATTAAGATATTTTCTGTAATATACTTTTTAATTGCCTTTTCTAGATAATAGAGTCTTATTTAGCCTATTAAATACTGTTTCTGGATAAACTTTTATACTATGTATGTAGAATGTGTTTATATATAAACGAACTTAAGCCTGTCTGTTGTAATTAGTGTATAAACCTCCTAATCAGTTTCAACCCTCCAGAGTTCAGAATATGAATGTGAGCAAAAAAATTTTTGTTATCATCTACATAATTTTTGCCCTTCTTACTTCGGTTGTCATTTTTGCATCTCAGAATATCCTCTACTCGAGTTTTTCCAACCTTGAGGAAAGAGAGGCGATCAGCAATGTGGAAAGTGTACATAATGTAATTGATTTCCAGATTATACAGCTGGATGAGACAAATTCTGCCCTTTCTTTAAGGGAAGATATCAGGGCTTTTATGCTAAGCGAGGACCCGGAAGACCTTGGCGGGACTCTTCTTACCGATCTTTTTACCCTGAGCGGATGCGACTTCATTTTTTTTGTCAATAGCTCCGGGGACATAATATACTCCCAGCTTTCGGCTTCAATAAATGCCAGTAATGCTTCCAATGCCTCAATAATTTCCGATATCGATCAGAAAATCAGTGATAGAAGTCTTCTCTGCAAGGAGGGAACGAGTCATTTAAATGGGATGCTCTTGCTGAACAAAGAACCTGCAATTTTTTCCTGCCGACCCGTATCTGCTGCATCAGACAACAGGGAAATGATAGGAACAATTATCCTGGGGAAGAATCTGGACGCCGGTTTTGTTGAGTCAGTTCAGAAAATTACTGGAAATCCGGTTCTGCTCTACAGTCCAGATAACGTACCTCCTGATTTCCAGCAAGTCTTTTTAGAAAATAGAAACGAGAGTTACACACATACGGTAGATGGAGGCAGGTTAGCAGGTTATTTTATCCACGAAGACATTAATGGAAATCCGACTGTTATGGTTAGGACGGATGCTGACAGGAACATCTACACCGAAGGCAGGAAGTCTCTCAGGTATATCGTAATCTTCCTCCTGTTTTCAGGACTCATAGTCGGAGCAGGCTGTAAATTCCTTCTTGACAGGGAAGTCGTATCCCGAATTGTTGCTATTGACAATTTTGTAGAGAAAGTAGGAAAAGATGAAGATTACTCGGCTCATTGTATTATGGATGGGGATGATGAGCTTTCAAGGTTAACTGAAGGAATAAACCAGATGCTTGATCGTCTGAGAATAAATTCTGATACGTTTAAAGCTCAGGAACATGAGAAAAAGGTAATTCTCAATTCTCTCAAAGAGCTTGTAATCTTTATGGACCTTGAGCTGAAAATAGTCTGGGCAAACAGAGCTTCTCTGAACCATGCCGGTCTTAATCTTGAAAACATTATTGGGCAGAGATATGAGGAGTTCTCTCTAATGTCCGATGCTGTTTCTGGAAAGTCTCTCGCACGAAAGGTGCTTGAGTCCGGAAACGAGGAGTTAGGGGAGTTAGTTACTCCGGATGGAAAGGTCTGGATGATCTGTGCAAATCTGATAAAGGATGAAGATGGGAAAGCAACAGGTATCCTGCAAACAGGGCTCGATATTACATCACACAAACGTTCCGAAGAAAAGCTCCTTCAGGCAAAACTGGAAGCTGAGGCTGCTAGCTGTACAAAGAGTGAGTTCCTCGCCAACATGAGCCATGAACTGCGGACACCTCTGAATTCCATCATCGGTTTTTCGGATATCCTGCTTGAGAGAGTTTTTGGGGAACTTAATGGAAAACAACTGAAGTACGTTAATAACATCTCTGTCAGCGGAAAACATCTTCTTGGACTTATAAACGATATTCTTGACCTCTCAAAAGTAGAAGCCGGAAAGATGGAGCTACATTACAGTGAGTTTTCTGTTGGCTCGATTTTCGAAGAGGTAAAGGCTACTCTTTCTCCTCTTGCCCAGGTAAAATCTCTTAAAATAGGCTTTAAGGTAGAACCGGATTGTACAGACCTTCAAGCCGACAGAAGCCGCCTTATCCAGATCCTTTATAATCTTGTTAGCAATGCAATTAAGTTCACTCCGGAAAGAGGCATGGTATCTGTCCACTGCAAAAAAAGCGGAAAGCGGGCTATTTTTTCAGTAACGGATACGGGGATAGGTATTTCTTCTGAAGACCAGAAAAAACTGTTCCAGCCCTTTACTCAGATCGACGCGTCATCTGCAAGGGAGTACTGTGGGACAGGGCTCGGGCTCGCCCTCGTGAAGAAAATTGTAAATCTACACCAGGGAGATATCTGGGTTGAAAGCGAACTTGAAAAAGGCAGTATTTTTACGTTCACCGTCCCCCTTACCAGACCGTCTGAAGCCCGAAAAGCCGATACTAACGACCTTGATGATGTAATGATAGAGTTTGAAATGAGTAAAGCGGCTGCCCTTTCCGTGAAAGAGTATGCAGAAGAACTGCAGGATGAAATTGAGCTTCCTGAAATCCGCCTTCCTGAAAAAATTATTGAAGCGCAGAATCTTGTTCTTGTGGTTGATGATGACAGGAATTCCAATGAACTTATTTCAGTTATTCTCAGGGAAGAGGGGTACAGTACAGCCTCTTTATATCGAGGAAAAGATGTTTTGAACGTTGCAAAGAAACTGAAACCCGATGTTATTACTCTCGATGTTTTTCTTCCTGATATTAATGGCTGGCATGTCCTGAGACAGCTGAAGAGTGACCCTGACACAGCCCGCATTCCCGTACTCATTATTTCAGTGACAGATAATAACGAGCTGGGGATTGCCCTTGGGGCAGCTTATTCTTTTACGAAGCCCGTAAAAAGAGTCGAACTGCTGGACTCCTTAAGAGAAATCACAGGTAAGTTCAGGTTCGAAGAGCCAAGAATCCTTATCATTGACGACGATGAAAATGCAGTGGAATTGTTGAGTTCAATGATTGAACCTGAAGGTTTTGAGGTGGTAAAAGCTTATAATGGGCAGGAGGGTCTGGACAGGCTCTTTTCCGAGCAGCAACCAGATATCCTTATCCTCGACCTGCTAATGCCGGAAATAAGCGGATTTGAAGTAATTTCCCGCCTGAGGAATGCTGAACAAACGAAAGATATTCCTTTAATTGTATGCACTGCAGGAGAATTTACTGAGAAGAATATCGAAGAACTGAACGGTGAACTTAAGGGACGTCTTATTTCTATTATGAAGAAGGGTACTTTCGGAAGAAAAGAATTAATTAATAGGATAAAACAATTAGCTATGCTGAAGAGGCGTGATGATGAAAGAAATTCTTATTGTCGAAGATAACCCCATGAATATGGAACTGATCCTGGACCTCCTGGAGTTTTACGGACATAGTGTAACCGAAGCCGAGGACGGGATAAAGGCTCTTGAACGCCTTGCTGAGAAAAAGTTCGATATTATCCTCCTCGATATGCAGCTTCCTAAAATGGACGGGCTTGAGGTTCTGGACAGGATAAAAAAGAACCCTGCGACTGCAGATATTCCTGTTATAGCTGTCACAGCCCATGCTATGAAGGGAAGTGAAGAACATTTTATCGAAATGGGATGCGTGGATTATATCTCAAAACCCATAGATATTCACAGGTTCAGGTCCCTCATTGATAAATATTTGGGAGAATAAAACGAAGAAAGATAAACCACAACTTGAAAACGTAGTCTAAACTATGAAGACATTAAAAGTCATCAAAAAGCTGATAGGTTATCAAAAGACGCCATAAAAACAATTTGATTAGAGGTTTGCAGCCTGAGATGGTATTCGTAGTCCAGAGATTCGATTTAAAACCCGGAAAGTGGAAAATCTCGGGAAAAGTAAACTAACGTTGACAGAAGTAAACTAACGTTGACAGAAGTAAACTGAGATTGACAGATTATTGTAGCCGGAAAGACATTTTTTGTTTCGAGCCGAGATGTTTTTCCCAATCCAGTTTTCAGTCCCGATTCGATTTTTCGTCTAGTTCCGGCTTCAGTCTTGTGTTTCGAACAGATGCTGCTTCTATTTTAAAGGATAATATTCTGTGGACAATTATATTGTCTCCAGGAGTCTGGATGTATCTTTATAATATAGAAAAAGCTCTTCACACCATTTAAGTGCACTTTCATCAAAGCTCATCAACCGCTGATGGTCAAACTTTCCTTTTTTATCAAAGAGTACAAGTGAACAGAAACGTTCTGTTACGACGTCTTTAAGGGTTACGTTCCTATCACAGATGTAGACTGTCGTATTTTTTGATTCCACGAGAGTCTTCAGGTCTTCAAAATAGTCTTTTTTCATTCTATCAAATACCGGCTCTGTCAGGATAAGGCACATCTCCGCTCCTTTTCTTACGAGCTCGGAGTATATTTCAATGTGGAGAGGATTGAAGTATGAAAGAAACATTTTTATATGTTTTGACTCGAGCAGGTTATTTTTAAAGTCTTCAGGGACTTCAAAAAGCCGGTTAAGGTCGGCCTCAAGCATGAAGTAATTTCCGAGTTCGTCTATCCTGTTAAGAAGGTGTTCAGGGATTGCGGTAAAATCATGGTTAATCCAGTAATCATAGTTTTCCTCAAAAACTCTAACCGTATCCAGAAGAGGCTCCATCTTCTCGACAACTATTTCTCCCATATCCGAGAGCCTGTAGGTATTTCTTTCATCCTGCACTATCAGGCGCCCTTCCTTTAACTTCTTGATCTGGGGCATAATTGAAGTCGAATTCACGTTAAGGGCTGTTTTTATTTCGTCGCCTGTCTTGGGCCCTTCTTCCAGAAGGAGCAGTACGTCTTTCCTTTTTTCAGATAGGAACGCCAGGTCAATAAGTGATATTTTCATTTTATTCCATCTCCCCTAGAAGCTTCTTAAGTATGACGGAGGGATTTCCCCTTCCTTCCTTTTCAGGAAGCAACCTTTATTGGCAAAAGTCCTTTCTTTCTCCCAGGAGAAAACCGTAAAGGGGACTTAGTGCAACACTCATGCGCTACTTTTCAGTTGATTGCTTATATTTTTTTCCAAAAATTACTTACTTTCTTAAAGTTAAGCTCCTTTCCCTTCCTTTTTCACCCAATTTTCTTTCTGTTTTTAATGGATCTTTTAACTCATTCTCCTTTACTTTTTATCTGGATTTCCAAATATTGTCGTTTTAAATCTTCTTCTCGCTTTTAGGATTTCATTTTTTGCTTATTTCTCGTTTTAAACCTTCTCGCCCGCAGTCAGTACATAATTGATATTTTTAGTGCTAATTTTTTTTATAGCAAAGATATTTAGCCTTATCCGGCCGCTTAACTCTGCATTGTACTTTCTATTTTTAATAGGGATGCTCCTGCGCCTTTAAAAGCAGTCCTGTAAGAAATATTAAGATACGATACTGCAATAAAAATCAGATCTCATGTAATCTCCCTGATCCACCGCTATCACTGCCTCAGCGGAAATTTATTCTCACGGATTTCACGAAAATCAGCTATGTCGAGAGCCTACTATCCTGAATATCTTTCAGGTATTTAAAAAATATCGGTACAGGTATAGTAAGTACTGGATAACAAGCCTGTCCCGGCAGATAAAGTCTCTTCAGGAAACAGGACTGGAGCAAGGATAGGTAATTTTGGATAAAAGGAAAAAACCTCCTGCCTGGGGCAGAAGAAATTCTCTGGTTAATTTCTGGCTTTCTTGACAAGGGCAAAAATTCCTTGCAGGATTTCTTTCGGAGATGGAGGGTTCCCGGGAATTTTCAGATCCACGGGCAGGATTTTATCAACCCCGCCCAGTACGGCGTAAGAACCTTTAAAGATCCCGCCGTCACAGGCATCGTCTCCTACTGCTACTACAAACTTTGGGGAGGGCATGGCTTCATAAGTTTTTTTCACTGCTTCAGCCATGTTCAGGGTGACTGCTCCTGTAACAAGGAGGACATCAGCATGCCTCGGGGATGCTACGAAAGAGATTCCGAATCTTTCAACATCATAATGAGGGTTTCCGAGGTTTGAGATCTCAATCTCTGTGGAGTTGTCACTGCCTGAGTCCAGTTCGCGGATGGCAAGGCTATGCCCGAAAACTTTCGGGATCTCTTTTTTTATTTCTGCTCCAAGGGCTTCCAATTCTTCATCCCGGAATTCAAAGGTCTCCGTAACTTTCGGGCGGAGGAAGAGGGAAAGAGGGTTTACCATAATCATACCTCAATATGTTTCTTTAGTTCTCCGAGTTCAAAGGTCAGTTCCTGCATATGAAAGGTTAAGGCTTTTGTTTATCAGGGGGAAATCAGGAACAATATTCCCTATAACTGCATGTTCTATAGCCTGCCAGTTACAGAAAGATGCGGTTCTTATCTTATAGCGGTCAACAAGCCCGTTTTTCAGATAGATCCAGTGCAGGTTCTGTCCCCTTGGAGCTTCTACGAGGGCAAGAGAGTATCCTGTGGCTCCAGAGCCGCTGATTCCTCCTGAACTCTGCCCGGTGTATCCATCATATTCTGCGCTTTCAGCAAATACGGGACCCTGTTGAAAGTTTTCTGCGAGGTGCAGGATCAGGCCTGCAGATGCACGGATCTCATCAGCTTTCACCTCAAAACGGGAAAGGACATCTCCTCTTTTTCTTACCGAAGGTTCCGGAGCAAAGTCCCTGTAAGCTCCATAGGGCCTGTCAAGCCGTGTGTCGGCAGGATAGCCTGAAGCCCTTGCAAGAGGGCCTGTAAGGTTAAGCGGAGATACAAGTTCCTTTTTTATTATGCCTGTAGTCGCAAACCTGTCGATCAGTGAAGATGAAGAAATTGCCCTGTCATAAGCAGACTCGAATGCCCTGGAAAACTTCTCAAGGAAGGCAGTAAGGTCTTTCAGGAGGGAATCCGGGACATCTCTTTTCAATCCTCCGGGAATGGTCATTCCGCGCAGGAACCTTGACCCTGTCAGTTTTTCGTTTTGCCTGAGCACTTCTTCTCTTAGCATAAAGAAAGGGCTTGCCACAAGAGCGAAACCCACATCTACCGCCATTCCGGCAAGGTCTCCCAGCAGGGAATAGGTGCGTTCGAGCTCAAGCATTATTGCCCGCAGACGTTCTGCCCTTTCAGGTACGTTTATTCCGCAAACCTGTTCCACTGCCATACAGAACCCTGTTGCATTTGCCATACTCTCATCTCCGCTCACGGCTTCAGCGAGAGCGACACATTCTGAGGGTTTTTTTCCTTCAGCCAGTTTCTCTATTCCCCTGTGCTTATAAAAAAGCCGGATTTCCAGGCTGAATATAGGCTCTCCTATAACACTGAACCTGAAATGCCCAGGCTCAATTATTCCGGCATGCACAGGCCCGACAGGAATCTGGTATACACCCTCACCTTTGACTTGCCTGAATTTGTATTCCCTGCCGGATGTTTCAGTCGGACGGATCGGCCCGTTTTTGAAAGCCTTTTGCAGGGGATGGAAGCCTTCAGGATAACACTCGTGCAAAAAGAGCCTTCTGGTATCAAATGCACCTGTAAAATCAAGCCCGAATCCGTCCCTTACTTCCCGCTCAAACCAGGAGGCTGATGGGAATATTTCTGCAACTGAGGTAACCTTTTTTCCTCTCACTGCCTCCCGGACAAGTACAAGGACAGGTGCCCTGCCTGCCTGTTTGAAAACATAAAAGAGGGTAAAACCCTCCTTTTTCTCAAAGGCTTCTGCGCAGAAGAGCCCTATCAGGCTGAACTTCCTTTCCGCGAGCGAAGGAAAGATATCCTTAAACCCGGTTTCCGAAACCTTCAGGTATATCTCGTTTTCACGGGCATTGAGCAGTTCGGGCTCCTTTCCTGCTATGCTCGAAACCATTAAAAGCAAATCCGTTGTATCCTTATTTATTTTAATATCCATATGCACTGCCCCTTAAACATACCCGAGTTCAAGAATTATCGCATCAAGCAGATCCCTTAATGAATCCGGGAAATAAAAGCCAAGGGCAAGGGCAAGAGCCAGCATGAAAATTGCTGGAACCCTCATTCCATTTCTTACCATATATTGGCCCGAAAGTCTTTCTTTCTCACGACCTGCTTTTACGATGACGTTTTCCAGTTCAATTTCTTCTGTTCCTGCAGGAGTCCTGGTTAGGTGCCTGTGGTCCTCTTCTTCGTTCTCTTCCTCTACAGTCACTTTCGAGAAGGCTTTCAACAGAAAATTTGCAAAGGACGCAGCTGCAAGGATGAGCGTTAGCAGCAATGCAAGGGTCAGGTAGGGAGAAATTGCCGCGCTTTCCAGCAGGATGAAAAATTTTGCCGGAAAGAGGGGAAAAGGTGGCATTCCTACAATTGCAATGCTCCCAAGGATCAGGCCCCAGGCTGCCCTGGGCTGGAGTTTAAAGACATCCTTCATATCTTCACGCATGTTGCTTCTGTATTGCCTGTGCAGGATGCCTGCGGAAAACAGCAGGGTTTCCTTTACCAGGACATGGACGAGCATGTAAAAAAGAGTCCAGAAAAGGGCAAGAGGAGTTCCTATCCCTATTCCTATGAGGAGAAGGCCCATGTGCTCGACACTTGAAAAGGCTATCAACCTCTTTAAATTCCTCTGCTGGAGCATGCTGAATGAAGCAAGAGCAATTGAAAAAACCCCTGCTGCAATCAGGATAGAAGATGCCTGTGGGGCTGCACTGCTCTCTCTGAGCAGGGCATACATCCTGATAATGCCATAGATTCCCAGGTTCTGCATTAGACCTGAAAGAATTGCACTTACCGAAGGTGCCCTTGCATAGGCGTCCGGGAGCCAGGTGTGGAAAGGAGCCACCCCTGCTTTTGCCCCGAAGCCTATGAACATGAATGTGAAGCTTGCAAGGAGAAGGGCAGGAGAAAACTCGGAAGCATGAACTGCCAATTCTGTCCAGTTGAGGGTGCCCTCTCCGAGGGTCTGTTCCGAAAGGGTGAAGAGGAAAATCAGCCCCAGGAAAGCAAAGAGCATGGCTCCGGAGACTATGAAGACGTACTTTAAGGCGGCATCGATATTTTCCCTTGCCGAGAGAATTGCAACAAGCATGGCAGCGCAGACCGTTGTAAGTTCTGCAAATATCCAGAAGAGCGCCAGGTTATCTGAGAAGAGCGCAACAGTGGCTGTGACAAGCAGGAGGTTGAAGGCAAGATAGAAGGTCTTCAGGTTCTTGGGGTCAAGTTCTCCGGCTTCCATAAGGCTGTCAGTGTACCCTTTTGCATAGAAGGCTGCAGCAGAGAATCCCAGCGCCGTTATCAGTTCTACATAAAGATTAAGGTGGTCCAGATAGAGAGATTCTCCGAGCCTTCCAGGGAGGTCAAAAGTGAGCAGGGCGACGCAGCTCATAATAAGGTGCAACATGCCGTTTCCTGCGGCAAGCGCATTCATGAGCCTGTGAGACTTTGGAATAAGACCGAGTGCCAGGAATATCCCCATTATTAACAGGTAGTACCGGATCACTGGGATTCAACTCCTGTCCAGACCTGCAGTTTTCTGAACTTCTGCCTGTACTCCTCAATGCTCGAATCCATCCCTACAGCCAGAATAGTTGTCAGCATAACCAGGATGACAAGATCGATTATAATCAGGACTTCGATGATAAAGGGAAGCTCGGTCACAAAGAGGCCGAACATCAGGACTCCGTTTTCCATACTGAGGTAGCCAAGCGCTTTTGTGACGACCTTTTTTCTGCTGAACATCACAAGCATGCCCATGAGGGTCAGGGAAAGCCCTATCACAGCCCCGAAGAAGAAGAGCTTCGTGAGAGGCAGGCCTTCGAAGACCTTTGAAAGAAAGGTGTAAGAGAGAAGGATAAGGCCTATGCTCAGCAAAAGAGAGGGCGTTGGCTCAAGATATGCAAAGTGAAGGTCTCTTCCGATTTTAATTTTCTCTTCTATTCTGGAGATAAAGTAAGGAATCAGAATCACTTTACTTGCCAGGGTCAGGCCTGCCAGCAGCAGAAGCTGACTTTTTCCGTCTATCAGGTAGAGGAGAAATGAAACTGCAGCCAGCAGAAAAGACTGGATTGTATATGTGGTGAGGACCGAACTCAGGTTACGGGTTGAGATGATCAGCCCTGCACTGATAAGGACAAAGACGAAAAGGATCTTTATTATGCCTTCAAGGAAGAGAGGGTCAATCATGCAAACACCTCGATAAGGATGGTAAGGGCTGAAAAGAAAAATGCCATCACATAAAATGCAGGAAGCCTGAAGAGCCTCATCTTTGCAAGGGCTGATTCAAAGAGCCCGATTATTATTGCGAGCAGCCCTGCCTTCAAGAGGAAGAGAAGAGCTGAAATCGCAATTTTTCCGGCATCTATCTCGGTACTGAGCCCTACCGGAAGGATTGTGTTAATCAATATCCCCATCAGCAGGAACTGTTTAAGGGCATGGGCAAGTTCGAGCAGAGCAAGGTTCTTTCCTGTCTGTTCTAGGATCATTGCCTCATTAATCATAGTAAGTTCGAGATGTGTCGCCGGGTTGTCTACAGGGAGCCTGCCGGTTTCCACTATTAGAATAATGAAGAGAGAGATCGAGACCAGGACAAGGGTAGGACTGATAGGAAGTACGGTGCCTGCAGTAAGTGCGAACATCTGGTGCAGGTTCAGGCTTTTCAGGACAAAGGCAAGAGCTGCAAAAGAAATTACCATTGTAGGTTCAATTACAGCTGCAAGGCTCATTGACCTTGAACTACCCATGCCTCCGAAAGCGCTTCCTGCATCAAGCCCTCCAAGGGCGGTAAAGAACCTTTCAAGCGCCAGAAGGTACAGGAAGACAATGATGTTCCCAAGCCCTCCTGCAGGTTCCGGTACAAAGACAAGAGGTACGAAAAGGGAGCAAACTAGCAGAGTTGAAAGGTTCAGGTAGGGGGTAAATCGCATGATCCAGGAGGATGTAGGGGAATAAACTGCTTCCTTTTGCATGAGTTTTCTTAAATCGTAGTAAACCTGAAAGAGCCTCGGACCCTTTCTTCCTTGGGCGTATGCCTTTACCTTCCGGATTAAGGCCATGTATAGGGGGGCTGCCAGCAGGGCAAAGAGAGGATTTAAGAGGGCAAAGAGCAGGAACGATGTGTTCATACAAAGCCTCCTGTTGCTATGATCAATACAATGACTGCCAGAAAGGCGTAGAGGACGTAACTATCAAGTTTTCCGTTCTGCAGTTTTGAGACATATTTTGAAAAGCTCTCTATTGCCAGTGCAGGAGGAATGTAGAGGTACTCTTCAAAGAAACGAAGCAGGCGTATTTCCACATTCCCATTTTTAAAGAGGCTTTCCTGCCTGTCGAAATATTCAGCCCTGTGCACGATCTTTGTCCTGTAAATGTTTTTAAAGATCATCACTAGAGGTTCGGAAAAGCCTGCAGAGCTGTATTCCATGTAAGGGGAAAGGGTCGGGATTCCGCATCCCCATGTCTCGCTAATCCTGGCAGGGCTTGTTTCTTTTGAACGGATTATCAGGAATAGGGCTGTATATATTAACCCGAGCAGAAGCCCCAGCAAAAGCAGGTCCGGAAACTCAATCTCCCAGCCTGCAAGAGAAAGTAGCTGCTTTGAGAAAAGCCCTCCAAGTATACAGAGGGCTGCAGGTATTGCGGGCCCTATCAACATGTGTTTTTGGACCTCTTTGGCAAGGCGACTCTTTTCCGAGCGCGGCATGGCAAGACAGGTAATCCCGAAAAGTTTTACGAAAAGGGCAGCTGCCAGCGCTCCTGTAAGGGCAAAGCTTGAGAGGGCAATTATTAGAAACACGGTAAGCAGAGGGTTAGTTACTGCAAAAGACTGGAAAAAAGCCTGATAAAGCAGGAGTTCTCCGGCAAAACCGTTTGTTGGCGGCAGGGCTGCAATCGAGACCGAGCCTACCATAAAGAGCGCAGAGGTTGCAGGCATGCTTTTTACAAGCCCTCCGAAGGCTTCGATTTTCCGTGTGCCTGTAGCATGGACTATTGATCCTGCGCAGAGGAAGAGCAGGCTTTTGAAGAGGGCATGGTTAAAGGCATGGAAACAGGCTCCGACAAGGCTTAACAGTGCGAGGGATTCAAGCCCTTCGACCCTGAATATAACATACAGCCCGATTCCTGTGAAAATAATCCCTATGTTTTCAATGCTGCTGTAGGCAAGGAGCCTTTTTATGTCGTTTTCCTTGAGGGCATAAATTACTCCGAAAAGGGCCGAAAGGCTGCCTGCTGTAATGATAAGTACTCCCCACCAGAGTTCAGGCGTGGAAACAGAGAGAAGGAAACGCAGGAAGCCATAGACTGCAACCTTCAGCATAACTCCGGACATCAGTGCCGAGACACTTGATGGAGCTGCAGGGTGAGCATAGGGCAGCCACTTATGGAAAGGAACAAGCCCTGCTTTGACCCCGAAGCCAATAAAAAGAAAGAAGAAGGGGAGAGCCAGCTCACTTGCAGAGTATTCAAGAGGTCCGAATTCGGCAGAGCCTGTCAGCCTGAAGAGGATTATGAAGCCCAGGAAGAGAAAAGCCGTGCTGATGTTTGTCATCACAAAGTAGAAAAAGCCGGCTTTCTTATTTTCCTCAGAAGAATAATCATGAAGCACAAGCAGGAGCGAAGAAAGGGACATTATTTCCCAGAAAATCAGGAAGCCTACCATATTGCCTGCAAGTACAACCATAAGCATGGCAAGGATGAAGAGATTTGTCAGGGCTGCCTGCAGGTTTTTCCTGGCTTCGCTTTTAGCATGTTCCACATATTCGATTGAATATATTGAAACTCCGGGAACAACTGCTGCAATTAACAGGATAAATCCGGCTGCTAACCGGTCTGCAGCAAGGGTAAAGTCCAGTCCAGGAAGATATCCTATGGCTGGAAATACAGGCTCTTTTCCAGTGTAGAGGATCGCGCCTGCAAATCCCAGAAGCAGGACTGATGAGATAAGAGAAAGGCCAAAGGAAGCCTTTCTTGTGTTTTTACTGCGGTACAGGAGAGGGAGGACAGTTCCGGATATAAGGGCGGCAATTGCACCGTACATTAAGACTTCGAGCAATGTATTCACTCCTCAAACCGTAATCCGGCAACTAATAGAAAAGCTGAAAGCAGTTTCTCAGTCCTGGCAGAGAGTTCTGGCTTTCCAGCTCCTGCCTCGTTTAAAGCGAAACTTTCGAAATTATCCTCTGTATATGAGATGCTAGGGTTAGTTCTGTAATTCGTATTGACATTCCACCGTAATTTTCATCCCGGGGTTGCTCTCCCCGGGGACGTTTTTGCCTGATACTTTCTAATATTATATAGGTTTACATTATAAAGTTTATTGTACGGATTAATAATTATTATTCATGATATATATTTTTTATAAAGGTAAAGAATCAGGACTTCAAGTATATTAAAAAAATTTGCTCTTCTGTTTCTCCAGAGGGAATCCCTGATATCTGACTCTTATTACAGGGGGACTGGAATGGTCAGTACTATAATAACCTTACGCAACCTGGTGTGCTCTCAACAGAATTACTTTTAAGTTCAAAACTTTACAGAAAATTAATATAGGTCTAAAAATTCAGAAAATGAAGCAGGTTATTACCTTATCTGCGGCATAGTCAAAACTATCTTCAGTTGCGACCAGAATGTATGAATTATCTCTACAGAATATATCTACAGAATATCTCTACAGAATGTCTCTACAGAATGTCTCTAAAGAATATATTGCAAGATGTAAAGTAACTTTCGTAGAATGATTTCTGTCCTTATTATCCTTTTAAAACCCTGTAAACCAGATGCACGTATTTTTTCTCCACGACTTCATTTCTTACAAGTTCAAGCTGGATCCCGCTTTTCTCAATGTCTCTGAAAAGGTTTGTCCCATTTTTCCCCACAATCTCCGGAGTCAGGATCATGCTAATTTCCTCGACAAGTCCCTGTTCGAGTAAAATACCGTTCAGAATTCCTCCGCTGTCCGAGACTACGAGTTTAAAACCATACCGTTCATTTGCAATTTCAAGTGCTTGCTTGACATCGACCCGTTCTGCTCCTGCCCGGATAATATCATAATTTCTTTCCCTGAGGTAATTGATGTAAGATTCAGGAGTCTTCTCCGATACAAGAACAATTACATCTTTACTGTACTCGGAACGCCTGAATACATGCATCAGCCCCTCGAGAATTCCCCGTGAATCAGCGATCATCCAGTACGCCCGCGAGTCACCGGGTTGGATTTCAGGTTTTTTAAAGTCCAATTCATCTTCCGGAGGGATCTTTTCGCAAAAAAATTGTGTTCCCGTCTTTGCGGTATTTGAGCCGACTATCATGGCATCGGGCTCGTAACTGCCCAGGATTCCATAGTGGACATCAAGGTTTGCAGTAAAACCGGTAGTCGAGCCGTCGAGACTTATGGTGTTGTGTATAACCAGTCTGGGTAGCATATTGTCACCTGTTTCCCCAAATTAAAATCGTCTATTAACTCAAATTAAAGTCGCTTATTAACCCAAATTAAACATTCAATAAACTTATTCTATATTGGAATATATTTAATCTGGATGCATGCTCTGGAATTTGAAGGCGTATCAAAGTCTTTCGCAGAAAAAAATGTTATCAGAGATATCTCTTTTTCAGTCGAGAAGGGGGAGATCTTCGGGTTGCTGGGCCCAAACGGGGCTGGAAAAACCACCCTTATAAGACTGCTTCTCGATATCATAAAACCGGACTCGGGAGAAATCCGGGTTTTTGGGGGTTCTCTGGGTCCTGCTGCAAAAGACAGGATAGGCTACCTTCCTGAAGAAAGGGGGCTGTACAGGAAAACGAAGCTTCTGGACATGCTTGTCTACCTCGCACAGCTTAAAAATGTCCCTAAAAAAAAGGCTCATACGAGTGCAGAGTCTCTTCTGAAATCCCTGGAACTGTATGAACACAGGGAAAAAAGGGTAGAAGAGCTTTCAAAAGGGATGCAGCAAAAAATTCAGTTCCTTTCTTCAATTATCCATGACCCTGAACTTATTATTCTTGACGAGCCTTTTTCCGGGCTTGATCCGGTGAGTACAAAAACCGTTGAAGACAAAATTCTTGAGTACAGAAATGAAGGCAGGACTGTTATCCTTTCCACACACATGATGGAACAGGCACAAAAACTATGCGACAGGATCCTTATGCTCAATAAAGGCCAGCGAGTGCTTTACGGCACCGTTGCAGGTATACGAAAGGAACACGGAAAAAACTCCCTGCATGTGGAGTTTGCCGAAAAAAGGAGCCTGAACCTCATTAGAGAAATTCAAGGCATCAGAAAAATTACGGAGCACGACGGATCAGTTGAGATCTTTCCTGAGGAAGGCATAAGTGCACAGACAGTTCTTCAAGCGCTTATACGGAGAACCGAAATCCTGCGGTTTGAGCAGGTATTTCCCTCTCTGAACGAGATTTTTATTGAAACTGTGGAGAGTGCTTCTGGTGAGTAAATTATCCGGAAAAACCTTAATTGTTGCCAGGTACGAGTTCCTGAAAACCATAAAGCGTAAAGAGTTTCTCTTCATGACCTTTGCTTTTCCCCTCATCCTTGTCGGAATTGCTTTTATTCCTCCCTTACTTGCCGGTACTACTCCTGCAGAAGACCAGAGTATAGGCTATATCGACATAACCGATTCCTTTGATTTTCCTGAGTTCTCCACCACCGAAGGTTTTTCTGTAGGACCGCTGGGGGCAAAGGCATCAACTATAGAGTTTGTAAAATACGAAGAAAGCTCTGAAGCCAGGAAAGCTCTGCAGTCCGGACAGATCTCTTCCTTTCTTATAGTCCCTGAAGATTTCGTTGATACCGGTGTAATTGAACTCTATACCTCAGAAAAGGGAACGCCAGTTCCGGGGGCCGAACTCTCGACTGAACTCTCAAATATAGCGATTGATTCCCTCCTGAAAGACAGCGTGGATGAGCCCGTGCTTCAGAGGGTCAAAAATCCGGTCAACATGAAGCTGTATAATGTCGGAGATAATGGAGAATCATCAGAGCAGGGCATAGCTGAGATCCTGACCAATTTCGGTCTTCCTTTCCTTATGGCTTTCCTTCTATTTTTCAGCATTTTTTCAGCATCAGGCTATCTTCTCCGTGGGGTTGCTGAGGAAAAGGAAAACAGGATTATGGAGGTTCTTCTTTCTTCTGTAACCCCTTCAGAACTTCTTACCGGCAAAGTACTGGGTCTTGGTGCAATCGGCCTTCTGCAGATTGTCGTGTGGCTTTCAGTAGTCGTTTTCGGAGGTGGATATGCTCTTCCAGTAAAAATAGAGCCCATGCTTCTTTTTATTGCCCTTATCTATTTCCTGCTCGGTTTCCTCTTCTTTGCCAGCATGATGGCGGGAATCGGGGCAGTAACAGGCTCACTCCAGGAAAGCCAGCAGGTCGCGGGGATCTTCACATTTGCTGCCGCGTTTCCTCTTGTTTTCATGCAGTTCATCCTTACGAAACCTGACAGCTCCCTTGCAATCTTCCTGTCTCTTTTCCCTTTTACATCTCCGGTGGCCATGCTTTCCAGAATAGGAGCTTCGGAAGTGCCTCTCTACCAGATCGCAGCAAGTCTATTCATTCTTTTTGTTTCGATACACGCAGTAATCGTACTGTCGAGCAGGCTATTCAGGGTTTACCTGCTTATGTACGGAAAAAGGCCAGGGGTAAAAGAAATCCTGAAAAATGTCCGGGCAGGGGGCAGGTAAAAGGAAAAAAGGTAGATAAAGAAGAAATACGCTGGGTTAGGCTGGCATGTCAAGGCTTTAATTTGAATTTAATGGATTAAGTGTCTTGACTCCCTATCTCTAACTCATCTGCTTCCTTTGAGGTGATCTACCATGTAATCTACTAATACTGGAGGTAAATATTTTGTTAAATACTGGAGGTAAATGAAATCGATTTTACAGGTGAATAAAGGCACTCGATTATCAAATCGATTGACTGTTTAAATAATCTCTAATTCTATCGCTGGTATTTTATATTATAACTTACATAGTATTAATTGGTTCATAAGGGAAGTACTGTGAAATGGAGCAAATTCAGGACAGCCTGAAAACTGATCCCGAAATCTACTTCATTGGCGCGTGAGATGTAATAATGGAGCAAATTCAGGACAGCCTGAAAACTGATCCCGAAATCTACTTCATTATCACGTGAGATGTAAAATGAAGCAAATTCAGGACAGTCTGAAAGCTGATCCCGTAATATACTTCATTGATGCAGGATCCTTGTGAACCACCAAACTGCTCTTTTCTCGATGTTCAAGCCCATAAATTATTGTTTTCTAATCTTTTACTGCTTTTCCAAGATTCTCGTTCCTGTTGAAGGTCCAGTCTAATGCTTCCGGGCCAGGGCTAAGACCCTCTCAAAGTATAGCCTGTCTCTTCCGTTTTTTCAAGTTTGGCATTCTAATCAGGAGGTCCCAGATTTACAGCTTCAGAATAATACCCGGAACTGCTGTCAGTAAGGTTCCCGAATAAGAAAATCCCCAATGTAAAAATCACAAGAGCAGAGGAAAGAATAAATAACAAGATCAACAGAATCTTCGGCTTTTTCATAGTGCCTGATTTCCGCTTGCATTACTATCTAAAGTCATAAATGTCGCTAAAGTCATAAATGTCATAGATGTCGATAATATACAAGTGTATACGATTTTTTTAACCAAGGGAGATTTAGGGAATGCCCATAAAAGAAAAATGAAACTCTGGTTCCTGGTAAAAATTTCTTCTGCTCCTGCAGTTCGAATCCCCTGGAAAGCCTCTGGATAGAGCTTTTTAAGGTTTGAGGAATCATGCTTGAAACAGAAAAGCCCGGTTCACTGGCAGTTTACGATAATTCTGATTGGGAGGTTTCCCCGTCTCCCGATCATCCCTCAATCCCTTTTCAGAGGTTTCTGAAAGCCACTAATTTATCCGTGGCAGCTTCCGCAACTGGTACTTTCATTAGCCGAAATATGGGTTTCGGGGATGCTGCCAGTCAGGAGGGCAGATTTTGCCCTGAAAACAGCATCTTCCGGTCCTGAGGCATAGATGTCAGCTCCTATCCGGTCGGCCCAGTCCTGAGTAACCAGCGACCCTCCGACGCCTGTTATAACCTTGTCCCGGATCCCTGCTTCTCTGAGCTGCTCTTCAATCTGGATTTGCTGGATCATGGTTGTACTCATTGAGGCGGAACTGAATACAAAATCGGCTTCCTGTTCTTTCACGGCTGCAGCAAAGTTTTCAGCCGAAACGCCGGCTCCAAGGTTAATTACTTCAAAACCTTCTTCCTCAAACGCAGCCGCAATACTGTCCTTTTCGTAAGTATGAAAATCCCCTTCAACAGTGGCGATTATGACGGTCCCGACACTCTCTTTTTCCTGCCCGCTGGAATTTCCGGCTGACACCGGGAAGACGAATTGCGCAGCAACTATTCCCAGGATTAACAAGACAAGCAAATTCAATTTTTTTCCGTACATAATTTTCTTTCCTTTCTTTCTCCAGATTTTCTTCTTTCTTTTTCCAGACTTACCTGCTCTTCTCACACTTCTTCCCGTCTTCATTCTCGGGTTTTTCTACAGAGTTCTCAAATACAAGGGGGAGATAATCATAGTTCTTTTCCGTTACGTTGTAAGGAAGGTCTGCAATCAAATCTCCATCCTCATCTAAAGCTGTTTCTGAAAAACCATCTCCTTCCGGAGAAGCCCAGAAATTCCCGCCAAAGTAAGGCCCTCCTGCAATATTCATGCCTGTGGTTTTCGAAATGTTCCAGGTATTTGTTCCGTAGTCTTCGGCATTTTTTCTGTTATTCAGGTAGTTGTTGTAGATGATATTGCAGTTCGAACCTGCCCCATCGGTCCAGTTCAGGTTAAGAGAGATACCGACATCATTTACTGAAATACTGTTTCCTGAGATTGTATTATTGCCGCAGCCTTCCGTATATATCCCGTAGGAACTGGCTGTTATAGTGTTGTTGTTCAGAGTATTTTCTTCGCTGGCCCCGTAGAGATAGATCCCTTCATAAGCTTCTGAAAGGATATTTCCATCAAGAGTATTGTTGCAGCTTGTGTCCCCAAGATCGATACAGCACCAGCTGTTCGAAGTAACTGTATTTTCTTTCAGAATATTGTCCTTGCTGATATCACAGAGCCAGATCCCGGCCATGTTGTTCGAAGCGTTGTTTGTTTCTACAAGGCAGTTTCTGCAGCTGCTTAAAATTAAGGCGTCTCCTTCATTTGAATTGACAGCATTGCCCCTCAGGGCTGTCATAGAACAGTTTCCGAGGTAAACTCCGTGTTCGCAGTTTGAGATGCTGTTTCCTTCAAGCAGCGAGTTTTGAGTATTATACAGGTAAATCCCGAAACTGCTGTTTTCAAGGGCCAGGTCTTTGAGGGTGATGTTTTCACAATTAATGCAATAGACAACTCCTGCATTAGAATCGGAATCAAGAGTCTGGTTTGAAACCCCTACTAAGTAGTATAGTGATTTTCCGTCCACCTTGTTGCTGGTGTCGATAGTGTTATTCATTTCACCCCTGTAGTGATAGGTATAAGCTCCGAAATTCCTGCTGTTGCAGGACATTTTGTTGTTTTGAAGTGTGCTGAAGCTTGAGTCGAGATAGATCCCCCACTGGTTCGAATTTACTTTGTTTCCTTTCAGGGAACTTCCATTCGAGTTTCCGAGGTATATCCCGTACATCTCATTTGAGTTTGCAGTGTTGTTTTCGAGCAGGTTTTCCCCGGAGCCTGTAAGGTAGATCCCGTAAAAGTTGTTTGATGTTTTCGAGGCAAGCACACGGCAGCCGGATGAGTTTTCCATATAGATGCCAACTGCTCCCTCAGACACGCAGTTATTTTGAAGGGTATTGTTTTCGGATGCATTAAGGTAGAAGCCGTGATGTCGGTTACAGGTCGCCTTATTATCTTTTATTAAGTTCTGCCCTGAACTTTCAAGCCAGATTCCGTCATCACTGCTGGATAAGCGGTTACTTTCCAGGGAGTTCTCGTGCGAATCTCTCAGCACGATGCTTCTCCAGTTTCCCGAAAAATAGTTGTTACTGATATTGCTTCCCGAAACGCCGTCGAGATATATGCCATATGAGGAATTTGCTCCTTTCAAAGTGAATCCGCTGATTCGTACTGAATCAGAAGTCACGTGGAACACGGGGAGTTCAGGGTTCATAGCAGTGATTATAGTGTTTTTAGGGTGCAAATTTCCGGAGCTTATCTCCAGAGATTTATTTACGAGTACGTTTTCACTGTATCTCCCTTCCTCAACAAGGATAACATCCCCTTCTGAAGCGGAATTTATCGCTTCCTGCAGGCTCCCGTATGCTCCTGTTCCTCCTCCTTCCTTTACGTAAAAAGTGGCTGCGGATGCAGGGCCTGATATAATGAGAAGCAGTGTGAAAACGGCAGTCAATATGAGTATTTTCTTCCCTTTCAATAGTTATCATCTTCCTTTAAACGAAACCATGTTTAGTCTCCACTCATGAGCTCTAAAAGGAAGGCTGGGCGAGCCTTTCTCCTAAGTGAGTCCTGAGGTTTGAGCAAATTCAACAGGACAGGTGATTAAAAATCTACTTGCCGAAGAATTCAGCAAATCCTGCACCCAGTTAATCCAAAAAACCGGGTCTTAAATAGGTTCCATAGATTCTATAGCTGATTTAAAAAAGAGTTTTAATTTTGTTATTTAGACCTGATTATCTGGATAATAACTGTTATCTTTTACTATTCATTGAGAATCGAGGAATTAGATCGGAAACCGGTTAACTTCAGTTCGCGGGCGGTTTATGACAGGTCTGCCTGGATACAGACCGGAGCTATATGGTTTACCACCTGGAGAGCTATGCTTTCAAGGAAGTTGCGGATACTCCATGGGATCTTATCCAGCGTATGGGAGGCAAAATTCAGACTCCCTATAATTTCGTTACTATATTTAAGAGGAATTACTGCAACGGCTGTAATTCCCTCTCTCCTTACCGCTTCAGTCACATTTTCGGAGTAAAAGTCCATTGAGTAGATGGACTTTTCAGTCCAGATCTGTTTTGCCTCGTTTGAACCTGCCTTATATCTTGAAACCTTTTCTTTAAACTCAGGAGAAGTTCCGCGGGATGCAACAAGGTTTATCTGGTCCAGGAGTTCGTCCTTAATATAAATGCCTCCGGCATCTATCCCGTTTATCTGCAGGCACGCATCAAGTACCAGGTTAAGAATAGCATGTAGACTCCAGGTAGTGTTAAGCTTCATTCCCAGTTCTCTCTGGATTTCAAGCATTTTCTGGGCCTCTTTTCTTTCGGTAATATCTACAACAAGGCCCTGAAGGTGAGTTGCTTTGCCTTCTGCGTTTCTCTGGGTAAAGACTCTTTCATCCACCCAGAGCATTTTTCCGTCTCCTGTGAAAATCCTGTACTCAATTCCGAAGGAATCCTGGCCTTCTGCGATGTTTCGTTCAAGGGTTTCATTAACCTTGCCAACGTCATCTTCGTGAATTATACTTCCGTATATTATTTTTCCTGATGTGAAATCTTCTGCAGTATACCCGAACTGGACCACGTTCTCCGAAACATATTCTGCAGGCAGGTTTTCTTTATTTTCCCACAGAAAGGCTATTGCCTGGCTGTTGTTTATTATAGTCCTCAGAAGCCTCTGCACTTCAAAAGATTCCCTGAGAGCTTCTTCTTTCTCTTTTCGTTCGGTTACATCAAGGACAAGTCCCTGTAAGTGGGTTATCTCCCCTTCTTCATTTCGCTGGATGAATGCCCTTTCATTGACCCAGCGCAGGTCTCCAGCTTTTGTGAATATCCTGTATTCCGTATTGAGGTCAACTTCACCTCTCCGGATGCGCTTATCAAGCTCTTCCTCAACTCTTTTCAGGTCCTCGGGATGGATAACATCTCCATAAAGGATATTCCCTGAAATAAAGTCCTCCACAGTATATCCGAACTGAACGACGTTTTCTGAAACAAACTCCAAAGGCCATTTCTTCTGGTTTTTCCACAGGAAAACAACTGCAGGGCTGTTGTTTACTACGGTCCTGATTATTTCCTGCATCTTGAGGATAGATAATAGATCTACTATTCCTATCGCCGCAATAACCTTCCCGTCCTCCGAGAAAATAGGAGAAACAACCACATTCCTGCCAAGGTATGTTCCCCCTTTCGGGACTCCATGCACAGTCGTGCCGGTCATGAGCACCTCTTCGAGTACCGGACCTGTATAATCCTTATCAATTATCTTCCCATGTTCCAGGCGAAGCCCCTTTCGATTTAAACTGCGGATGGTAGTCGGAAGCCCAACCAGAGAATGCACTGCCACCGCTATTGCCTCAAGCTCTTCAGGCCCCGCATCTTCGGATATTAAAGAAGTAATTCTTTCACCCCCAGAAAGATTCTGACATTTCTTGCAATTAAAAACCGGAAGCATTTCAGCAGGAAAAATATGGATCTGAAAATCAATGCCCAACCTTTTATACTATATTTTTCAGAGAACATATAGTTGTTCTTTATATATAACTGAAATTTCTCAAATTTGTGGTTGTCCGTAAGGTGATGATATCTGCCTTCGGGTTCAGGAAACGACATCATCTAACCATTATTTAGTAAGAATCGAAGGAATGTATCCAGATCATGAAAATCCTGGTAATTATGGGAAGTCCTCGAAAAGGTAATACTTATCGAGCTGTACAAAAAATAGAAGAGTTCATGCAGTCTATGGGTAGTGTTGAATTCGAGTATCTGATGCTCAAAGATGCCAATCTGTCTCAATGTCGTGGCTGTTTTGTCTGTTTTATAAAAGGAGAGGATCATTGTCCATGTAAAGATGATGCTCCTTATATTGAACAGAAAATGAATGCTGCCGACGGAGTAATTTTTGCTACGCCCGTATACGGCATGAATGTTTCCGCACTCATGAAGAATTTCATCGACCGCTTCTCCTATATTTTTCATCGTCCACGCTTTTTCGATAAAAAAGTCCTTCTTCTCTCCACCACCGGAGCTCTGGGCCTTAAGGAAGTTCTCGATTACCTGAAACTGGTAGCCAGTATATGGGGTTTCGAAGTATCTTACCGTGTTGGCATAGTAACTCCTCCAGGGCCAATTTCCAGAAAGAAAGAGCAGGAGAATAATCAGAAACTTGAGAA
Source organism: Methanosarcina subterranea (assembly GCF_055385895.1). Taxonomy (NCBI): domain Archaea; kingdom Methanobacteriati; phylum Methanobacteriota; class Methanomicrobia; order Methanosarcinales; family Methanosarcinaceae; genus Methanosarcina; species Methanosarcina subterranea. The sequence continues at coordinate 358,947 of NZ_AP042426.1, forward strand.
AGCTTCATCTATGTTTTATAATTCCTTTCAGAAAGAGCGCCGCTCTCCAGGGCTTAAAGATATATTCATTTTTCGTGCTCAGAAGGCAAGTTTCGGTGAACTTGGCCAGAGTTCTCCTTCAGATTATGCATACTGGAAAGAAAAAGGCTGGCTCAGTCCGGAAGCAAAATATTACGTGGATGTGCCGGTAAATCCCGTTTACAATGCTATTGGCTGGATATCTGAAAAGATGCTGAGGAGAAAAATGCGAAAGGATCTGGCTGAAATAGGGAGTTAAATCCTTTCTTACCCAGTCGATGATGGGCCTGCGCACGAAAATCTTAAAATCAATAAACCTTCAACGCCCTTAAAAATGCAATTGGGCCGCAACAGTAAGCAGCTGCAGCCTTGTACGGGAGATAAAATAAGAAATGGTCAGGAATTTTTGCTTATTTTATGGGGATTTACCTTAGAACCAACCTTAGAACCAACCTTGGAATCAACCTTGGAATCAACCTTGGAATCAACCTTAAAATCAACCTTATTAAGATCACTGAGGTCCTGCAGACAATGCTTTATTCCATGGGAATTTTTTCCTCATAGATTCATTCTTACTTACCTGCTCAACGTACCCATTATCAACGTTAACGTCGGATGTGGAATTTGCATATAAATAATTTCCACCGGCGTTATTTGAAAGACAGTTGTTTTCCAGGATAAATGAATGGGTGTTATTCAACTTATTAAATATGGCATATCCTTTTCCGGCTGTGTGGCTGGGCTGTGTATTAATTATTATGTTATTTTTTACAACAGTCGTATATCCTGACTCAGGGGCTGAAAATGCTTTAACTCTTTTGTGGGCAATAGCTGCACCGTAGCATCCGTCGAATAGGTTATTTTCTATGAGGGTGTTTTGGAACCCATTAAGCACTACGCCCCCTGCCCAATCAGCACCCTGATTAGTGCCGGTTTTGTAAAACCTGTTATTATGGATGTATATCTCTTTTGCAGTGTCTTTTGAATACTTGGACCCGTAACCTGTAATCCAGATACCTGCAGCATTGGTCTCGTAAAGCAGGTTGTTGAATATTTCGATATCGTCCATAACAGTTGACGAGCCTTCTTTCTGGACTTGAATTCCTGCTCCTCCTTCGCCCTCGGAATTAATGGTGTTGTTGTAAAATTTTGCATGGTTAGAATTATAGATTCTCAAACCGCTATTTGTTCTGCATGTTATTCTATTATTCCAGGCTTCCACATTTGAAGAATAGATGACATAGAGAGCATCATGCCCGAGTTTATATATTGTGTTATTGTAGAACTGAATATTTGAACAGCTTGTAACTTTTAACCCGTCTCCATGGCTGTCATGCATGTACAGATCATGTACCTGTATATTTTCGGAATTAAGGAAATGAATCAGATTATGATATCCTGCGCCTCTCTTCTTTTCTGCATTGCCGTCATGATTTCCGTCTATCTCAAAACCTCTTATAGTAATATCCTGATTTCCAGAACTGTCCATTTGAGTAATCATAGGCTTGTCTGCTGGCCAGTCTGCTTCATCTTCAAGTTTGATTACAGCTGTAGGATCCCCTTCCAGGATTGTATTGTTTCCAATAAGAACGCTGTCTGAGATTACGTATGTAGTGTTCCCTTCCAGATGAACAGTTGTGAACTGAGAGTTTTTTGCCACGTAAGCAAGAGCCTTATTTATTTCAACCTGATCATCGATGCCATCACAGTTAAAATCTCCACTACCATTGGTAGTTATATAAACTGCCCTATCTGAAGGTTTAGCTGCTAGGAAGAGAATTATAACTGCGATTAAAAAAATCAAAGCCAAGCTGGAAATTATTATTTTTTTTCTTCTTTTCCGTCTGTTGATTTTCACTGTTTCGTCCATTTTGCATCCTCAAATGTGTTAAACTATACCCTTCATATATTAAAAAAATTAACTTGTAGAAAGTTGCAAAAAACACCTTTCGAAGATGTTTGACCGTTCTACAGGTCGTTAGATCGGTAAAATTAGTCTGGAAATCTCCTGAAACGAACTTTGAAGGCTTTAAACTCCGCCGGATCTGTTTCTACATAGATTTGTACACTACATAATTGAAGTAAATGAACTCTGCAGAATTTTGAGCAATAATGCTGGTTTCAATAATGCTGGTTTCAATAATGCTGGTTTCAATAACTCCACTGACTGCAAATCTCTTGAAAATACGGGATCGTAACTGCTTATTGTTGCGACCTCGTGCCGCGGATCAAATTGAATTTGATACGTATTACCGGATAGAAAGCGTCTGTTTTCCGTTTTTCTGGAAACGCTTTAACTAAATTAATTATAAAAAATAGAGCTATTAAAATAGTAATTATAGTCCTGAGCGGATTCGAACCGCTGTCCCGGGCTCCAAAGGCCCGAAGGATTGACCACTACCCTACAGGACTGCACATTCAAGCTTTTACTTATAGCTTAATTCATGTACTTAATTTTTGTGCCATCTCAGGACTTTTTTGCGGTATTTTCAGGCCAAATATCAATTTATATATAAAGTCGTATGCTAGCTTTGAAACTTTTTACATGACAATATTTTTTGTTTGAAAAGAATTTTTTGTATAATTAATTTAAAGTAATTTACATTATTACTATATGATGGAGCTGGAAGAAATAGGTATGACCGAATAGCGAAGTATTAGCGGATTGTGAAAGAATCGCCCGGAGTTACCTGTCCTGCTCTGGCAGTATGTTTGATGGGAACATATTTTCAGAGCTGCTGGGTTGGGGGACACAGTAAGGGATAAAGTGACTCCGGGCTTCTTCTTACATATGATTTTCTATTTTTTGCATTTTTCCATTTTATTTATATTCAATTTTTAATTACTTCGATCTGTTTTAATATTTTAAATGCTCTTTTTCTCCTTCGTCTTTCTCTTCAGTCTTATTGCACAATTCTTGCAGCGTGCTTTTTCTGAGTATTCTGATTAAAAATTGAATTTTGGATCGAATTTATGCTGATATTAAAACTTTTAGCGTAACGATATAATTTTTTACAGAACAATTTTTGATATAATTGAGCTTATGCCATTTTAGTTAATAGCCCTTATTTTGGAATAATGGATGTTAAAAAGATCTATTTTTTTAAAAAATTAGACTAAAACACTTTAATTTCAATTTAAAGGTAAATAGAAAGGATTATGCCTAATTAAACCAATATTATGTCGCCAAACAAATAATTGGGCTTTAAAAAGGTATAATCCATGATAAAGATTATTACAAAAGGATATAAGTACTTATTGACTCAAATCGACGATTTTTTAGGGTCTGCACGTACCATTGTTATAAGTCTTAAGAGTATTAAAGGCAGAAAAGAATACGAACAGCTTTTTGGTCGAAAATTGGACGATCAAAAGACAAATATTAAAATCCGTATCATATCTCTAAAACAGTCAAGACTCACAGATTTTATAAGCAATCTTTTTGAAAAATCGATGTCTATATACTCTATTTTCGATCCGATGTTGAGTGAATATTCTAACTTAAAGATCCTTTTCATTGAGAAAATTACTAAAAACAAAAGACATTGTAAAGTACGTAATGTGCTCCCTATTTTTCAAAAAGTGCTTTCAGACTTTTTTGGTGAAGGATTTACTTTTCTCAAAAGGAAAATTTGCATTCCTTATAAAATTAATCTTCTAGTTGTACATAGCAAAGATTATATGGAAAGTGTATTGCCCTGGAATCAAGTACTTGCCTTTCAACACTTCAAAACGTTTCATGGGTATATAGGAGACATGTTTGCATTAAATCCTTCGCTGGATAACTTTTTCATTGAATTACAGGCTTCAATGGAGTACCATCCTCAGCATGAATCGTTAAATTTCAACAACATTCTCAAGTTAGAAATTGCAAGATGTAAGATGGGGTATTCAAATTTTGAATCATTCATTAGAGAATTTAACCAGAATAAAGCTCTAAGAAAGGAATTAAATATTGAAAATCGTGATCGAATCACTCTTTCATCATATCGTAGAAATCTGAAATGTATTTATCCATATTTCGTGGAATATGCTCAATTACTGATACAAGAATGTAGAAATCTAAATCTTATAGGAGATAAAATCTGGATATGGGATAGAAGGTTCTTTGAGTGCAACTGCAGTGGATTAAAAAATAAAGAAACTGGTATGCTCTCAGATCCTGATGCAGGACATTATGTTAAAAAAACCGGAAAGTATAGTGTCCTATCTGGAACGGGGTATACTGATACATGTGTTGTTGATAGTTGGTGGGGTTTACCAGTTTATTGGGATGCAGTAAACGCAAGTAAAAATGACAACACTATATTTCAAGAAACTATCATTCAGTGCATGAAATCGGAAACTCATAAACCACTTTTTATGATTGCAGATGCTGGACCTGATAGTCATCCTTCTAACCAGGTGGTTATTGATCATGGAGTTATTCCAATTATAGCAGCCAGAGCTAACAGTGCAGGAACTATTCTTAAAACAGAAACAGGAACCCACTTCAGAGGAATATATATACCAAGGAAATTTCATAGACTCCTTGGTAAAATATACAATCTTAGAACCACTGTTGAAAGAAAGAACTCAAATGAAGTAGTGGGATACAATCGCTCGAAAACACCTACAAGAAGAATTGAATGGGCTAAAATGTTTGTCTCTATAGGCAACATTGCCGCTTTACTTACGGCATTAACGGCTTTTAAAGTTGGAAGAAAAGATTTGATAAGGGCACCAACTGCTTTTAGAAGGTTGCATTTTTAAGCTATTTAAGGAAATTTTTCCGGAAAATATAGAATTGAGTGCTTTTATTTGGGATTTAAAGCATTTTAAATGATTTTGGCATAAGCTCAATTAATTTAAAATAATTTACGTTATTTGTATATGCTGGAGTTGGGAAGTAATAATTGGGAAGTAAAATGGGGTATCTACCAATATAATCTACCACCTATGAAATCGCCCGGAGAAAACTGATCCCTTCTTCGAAGCAATGCTTGGGGGAGCATAATATTCGAAGAGACTGTGTTGGGGGACACAGTGAACGATGCAGTGCCTCTGGGCTTTTTCTTAACGTTTTCTATCCTTTTTCCTACTACTTTTTTAATTTCTACTTGCTTTTCTATCATTCCTTTTTAATAGATGGGGCTTTTTTCGATTATTGGTTATTTTACAACAGTTTTTACAACAATTAGCCCAAACTTCCTTTAACTTGTTTTTGAGCTGCTTTTATGGGCTCCAGATAACGGATTGTCTGGAACGATTTTAAATAAATATCCTGCTGGACTCAGACTTAGAGGAGGACTATAGGTTTGAAAACGAAGTTCAGTTCTACTTGCTTTTCCTTTCCTCACGTTTTTTCTTGAAAATTACTGCAATTAAAGCGTATTTAGTGTTAAATCATTTTCGAGCCCTAAAATATCTTGCGCGAAAATATATTTCACTAGCAGGCAATTTTTGGTATAATTAATTTAAAATAATTAAGAGTCAATTATATATTTGCAACGTGGAGTGAACCGAGAGAACGAGTGAGTAATGGGTATGAATGAGTAAGTAAAAGAATTGCCCGAAAGCCATTGATCCTGTTCCGGACCGATATGCTTGGGGGAGCGTATCTCTGGAACAACTGTATCGGGGGCTACAGTCAGAACATAGCGCTTTCGGGCTTTTTCTTATTCCGTCTATACTACGCTTTCCTTCCTAATTTTTCTTTATTTCTTTCTATATTTTTATTAATTTTTGCTTAATTTCTTATTATTTCTTTGAAATTTTCAACGTAAAATTAATTTTTGTTTAAATACAAAATTTTGGATAATTAATTTGAAATAGTAATGGTATAATGTTATATTCGTGGAGTTGGGAAGTGAGTGAGTAAGGTATAAAATAAAAAAGAAATGCTTGGGGGCCGTTGATCCTGCTCTAGATCAATATGCTTGGGGGAGCATATCTTCAGGGCTGCTGTGTTGGGGGACACTGTAAATAAGGATAATAGTGCCTCTGGGCTTCTTCTTAAGATATTTTCTTTACTGTACTTCTTTACTGTACTTCTTTACTGTACTTCTTTACTGTACTTCTTTACTGTACTTCTTTACTGTACTTCTTTACTGTACTTCTTTACTGTACTTCTTTACTGTACTTCTTTACTGTACTTCTTTACTGTACTTCTTTACTGTACTTCTTTACTGTACTTCTTTACTGTACTTCTTTACTGTACTTCTTTACTGTACTTCTTTACTGTACTTCTTTACTGTACTTCTTTTGCTCTGGGTCTTATTTCCTGTCACTCTAAAGGTTGTCAGAAACGGGCGTTTGACTGGAAGGGTAATGTCCTCTCTTTCGATGTGAAGTTCAACTGCTTCTTTCAGATTTGAAACTGCTTCTTCAATTGTTTTTCCCTGACCTGATATCTCCAGCTCCAGGCATGAGGATACGTATCGCTCGTTCTTCTTTTGCACCATTGCAGAAAATGTAAACGTTTCTGTCATTTCTGTCGTATCTGTCATATCTTTCATACCTGCCATATCTTTCACACTTGCCATATCATACCTGCTATCTTTTTGTGATATTGCAATGTTTGTGTTAAATATTTTGCAATTAATTGTTTTTTGGATAGATGAAAGTTTAACTTGTGTTCTCATACATCAATAAAGATTGTGGCTTCGATGAGGACTGTGACTTTGTTAATCCTTTTTTAAAACCTCAATCCTAAATGTCTACGCGGGTTTGAGTTCCAAATATGGTCAGGCCCGAAAAAATATCCTTCTTCATCTCAAACTTCCGGGGCTTGTATTTATAAAAGTACTTTTATAGTGATATCTGGAAACTTAAAAAAGGAGATCTCATTTGTGGAAGCGGAAATGACTTCAAGGGAGCGTTTTATCAACGCACTCGAAAGAAAAGATGTTGATCGGGTCCCGTATGGCTATCTCTGGTTCGGAGCAGGGCATGCGGTACTGGAGCGTATGGGTTCAAGCCTCAAAGATGCCTACTGTTCTGCAGAGGGAATTGCAAGAGCGCAGATCCTTGCCAGGGAAATGTACCACCACGACAATGTGATGTCTCCCTGGGGCTGCCTTCTGGCTGAAGCTGAAGCTCTCGGAACGAAGATAAACATAAAAGAAAATGCATATCCTGTGGTTGCAAAGTATGCCATTAAAACCGCTGCTGAGTATGAGCTTATAAATCCCTCCGACATCGAGAGGTCCACGAGAGTAAAAACAATTTCCGGATCGGTTGAAATTCTCAAGGAGGAAATTGGGGATGAAGCCTTTCTCACAGGGGCAACTATGTCTCCTTTGATGCTCGCTTCTCAGGTTCTCGGAGGGAGCAGGCTCTGCATTGACATGTTGAAGGACAGAGACAGCTTCCATGCCCTGCTGGAAAAACTCACAGAAAGCTGCATCCTGTTTGCCGACTCCCTGCTCAAAGCCGGAGCTGACGGCATTTTTGTCGAAAACGGGGAGAGTACTGGCGACCTTTTCAGCCCACAGATGGCTGAGGAGTTTATGTTGCCTTACACGAAGAGACTTTATGACCACATAAAAGCCGAAGGAGGGTATGTAATCTCTCATAATTGCGCAGCCGGTGCCTTCTATGATCTGGAAATGAAACTTGAACCCCATGCCCTTAACTTTGCCTTCGGGGATGTCAGGCTTCTCGGTAATAAGTACGGGGTTGAATGCAAAAAGCTCCATAATCACAACAATATCGGATGCGGTCCGAGGCATTGCTTCAGGGAGTTTAAAGAATTCTCCGATGCCGGCATCTGTCTTATGGGAAATATTATCCCGGATACCCCTCTCACCGGTTCCAGGGCTGAGATCGAGCATGAAATAAAAAGCTGTCTCTCAGCTGCCCCGGAAAAAGGCTTTATCCTGGCAACAGGCTGCGAAATCCCTCTGAATACACCGCTTGAAAAGATGGAAATGCTCTGGGATGCAGTAAAAGCAAGAATTTGAAGCCTTCTTCATACTTTTATTTTTCAGAATTTTTTCCGAAAATAAGCCTAAGTGACACAAAAGTTCAGTTATCCAGAAATATACAATTATTCAGTAGTACACAATCTCTAGTAATACACTATTTCGAAAATCCCTGGGGCAGCTCTTCTCAAAAGATTTTTTTGCCTTTTTTTCAGGTTTACAATGGTTTCTTCAACAGTTTCCCCTCTACAAATCACATTCTCCTCCGGGCAGATTGAAATATAGGTATTTTCTCCCTGAGGATAGTTGCAGAGAAAAGGAACCACATCGCCATCTTCTGAAATATTGGCCAGTCCACTTTAAGCGTTTTGCATTCCTGTACTCTCTCCATACTCTCACCAGCCGCTTTTTCAGGAGGTAGCATATGCGAGCGCAGGAAATTTATACTTGCGAACATATCACATTCGAAGTTTATATTAATAGAATCTTGAAACTTACGTTAACAGGCTTGCAGGATTTATGGTAGAAGAGTCTTTAATAACCTCTTTTGTGTCTTCGCCCGACCTTTCGGTGCTTATCCTCCTTTGTGTTCTCTTACTGACCGCTCTAAGGCAGGTAGGATCTTTGAGGCTGCAGATCTGGCAGGTTATGACCCTTGGGGCTTTCTCTGTACTGCTGCTCGGTGAGATCTCGCCTCAGGAGGCTCTCCGGGCAATTAACATTGACGTGCTCCTTTTTCTGTTCGGGGCTTTTTGTGTGGGCGAAGCGCTTAACAGGAGCGGATATCTTGCCTGTCTTGGGAGCAAGATTGTTTCAAGAGCCAAAAATACGGATCAGCTAGTTTTGCTTGTGATTTTTTCTACCGGGCTCCTTTCTGCCGTCCTTATGAACGACACCCTTGCCATTATGGGCACTCCAATGGTTCTGCGTTTTTCCAGGAAGTACGGAATATCTCCAAAACTCATGCTCTTTGCCCTAGCTTTCGGAATTACCACAGGCAGCGTAATGAGCCCTATTGGAAACCCTCAGAATCTCCTGATTTCAATTGATGGAAATCTGGACTCCCCGTTTGTGACATTTTTGCGTTCGCTGGCTCTGCCAACTCTTATAAACCTTGTACTTGCTTACGTTGTACTCAGGCTCTTTTTCAGCCGGGAATTCAGGAAATCAGCTCTGGTTCATTCTAAGGAGGTTATTTCCGACCCTGGACTTGCAGGAATTTCAAAAAAGGCTCTTTTCCTTCTTCTGGCTCTAATTACCTGTAAGATCTTTCTTGTAGAGTTTTTGCCTGCCTGGGACTTTAGTTTGAGCTGGATTGCCCTACTCTCAGCTTCTCCTATACTGCTCAGCAAAAGGCGTACTGAAGTTGTAAAGAATATTGACTGGACGACTCTGATTTTTTTCGTTTCGATGTTCGTGCTGATGGAAAGTGTCTGGATTTCCGGGACCTGCCAGGAGCTACTCAGCAGAATGTCTCCGCAGTTAGGCTCGGTTCCTGTGATCCTGGCACTTAGCATAGGACTCAGCCAGCTTATTTCGAATGTTCCCTTTGTTGCGCTCTACCTTCCTGCAATGGGGAGTGCAGTTTCTCAAGAACAGTTGATGGCGCTTGCTGCTGGAAGCACAATTGCAGGGAATCTCCTTATCCTGGGGGCAGCTAGTAATGTCATAATCCTCCAGAATGCCGAAAAAGAGGGTGAAACATTCTCTTTTATTGAATTCGCCAGAATTGGGCTCTTAATATCATTTTTAGATGCTATTGTCTATTTTATATTCCTTTAACACCTAAAAGCAATAATATTTGCTTAAATAAAGCTAAAAGAACGATTATAACTTAAAATGCCGTTTTAAAACCTATTCCTCCTTTAATAAATATCTCAGGTTAACCCTCCGAGTATAAATACTCTCTAACCCTCCGATAAACTTGATATACTGAAAGCACATACACTTTTTTCTGGAAGATATCATATCATGACTCAGAATACCGCTGATTCAAATAACAGGCGCAAACGCGCTAAAGGTACCGTACAGATGAAAACCCTCGGGCCTGTTGAAGACCTTGAACCTTATGTTCGGTCTGACTGGTGGCAGACTCTTTTTAATTCCCTTTATCTCAAGACCGATGCCGATCTCCTGGATGATATGGAAGTTACAAGGAAAGAGGCAGATCTTGTTGTCTCTATTCTGGGACTTGATCCTGAGGACACGGTTCTTGACCTTTGCTGTGGACAGGGCAGGCATGTCCTTGAACTGGCAAGAAGGGGATTTTCAAACGTTGAAGGCTACGACAGGTCTCAGTACCTTATCCGGAAAGCAAGAACAAGGGCTCAGAAGGAAAATCTGCAGGTCAGGTTCAGGGAAGGGGATGCAAGAAAATTGCCTTACCCATCTGACACTTTCTCTGTGGTCACCATTCTTGGAAACAGCTTTGGATACTTTGATTCCACTTTGCAAGACCGAAAAGTGCTTGAGGAGGTTTTCAGGGTACTGAAGCCTGGAGGCAGGGTCTTTATTGATGCTGTAGACGGGGACCATATGAAAAAGAATTTCCAGCCAAGATCCTGGGAATGGCTGGATAGGAAGTACTTTGTGTGCAGGGAAAGAGCCCTTTCTTCTGATGGTGAACGTCTGATCTGCAGGGAGGTTATAAGCCGCATTGATAGAGGAATAATCGCAGACCAGTTTTATGCTGAGAGGCTGTACAACAGGGAAAGTCTTTTTGAACTGCTTACGGCATCAGGCTTTAGCAGCCCGACTTTTCACACAACTTTTAGTCCTGTATCAACAGGTACTCAGGACGCAGGAATGATGGAACAAAGAATTCTGCTTTCAGCAACAGTAGAGAAAGCCTGGCCTTCACTGGTTTCTCCTCTTCAAACTACTGAAAGTAAAAAACCTCTTAATGTTGTCGTAGTGCTCGGAGACCCGAGAAAGGAAGACCAGGTCAAGCCTGCCTGTGTATTTGATGATGATGATTTCGAAACCGTTGATAATATGAAAAAGGCGCTTGCTGAGATTCCTTATATGAAATTCACTTTCCTGGACAGGCACGAGACCCTTTTCGAAGACCTTAAAAAGAGAGCAGGAAAAACTGACCTTGTACTTAACTTATGTGATGAAGGCTTTTATAACGACCCTATAAAAGAGCTTCATGTTCCTGCCATGCTTGAGCAGCTTAATATCCCTTACACAGGTGCAGGTCCTCAGTGCCTTGCCTTCTGCTATGATAAGTCTCTTGTAAGGGGAGTTGCCCGTGAAATGCAGATTCCTGTGGCAAAAGGATTTCTCGTTACCGGGGATTCTGACGTTTCAAGGCTTTCCCTCTCTTTCCCCCTGCTCGTAAAACCCAATTCAGGGGATTCAAGTTTCGGGATCACGCAGAAAAGCAAAGTTCACAGCAAGGAAGAAATACTAGATATCATGAAATCAACGCGGGAAAAAATAGGGTCAGATAAACTTTTCCTGCTTGAAGAGTTCCTTCCGGGAAAAGACATCAGTGTCGGTATCATTGGAAATCCGCCTGCGTGTACTGTTCTGCCTATCACGGAAGAAGATTACTCTGCAGTCCCGGAAGAACTTCCCAGGATCTGTGGGTATGAGGCTAAATGGCTCCCTGATTCCCCGTACTGGAAGATCAAATCCGTGCCTGCGGGGCTCCCTGAAAATACGGAGAAAGAAGTTGTGGGGTTCTGCCTCGCTCTCTTTTCAAGACTGGGATGCCGTGACTACGCCCGCTTTGACTGGAGACTCGATGCCGAAGGCAGGCCAAAACTGCTTGAAGTAAATCCGAACCCAGGCTGGTGCTGGGACGGGCACCTTGCAAAAATGGCAGCTTATGCCAGTATCTCTTACTCAGGCATGCTGGTAGCAGTTGTTGAGGCTGCAAAGAAGAGATATAGTATCGGACCCGGAAGAAAAGCTGAGCTCCAAAAGAAAGTCCTTGAACAATCCTCAAGGAAAAGCCCGGCTGAGTGTGCTGCGGAATTCGAAGAGGAAGTCGAAGCTAAAGGCTCTATCGAGTCAGAAAACGACAGAAAGAGAACTGTTTTTTCCAGCAGTTCTGAAACAATACAGGCTCTTTAAGAGTGCATAAAATCAAAAGTAAAACCAAAAAGATCGGTTAGAGAAAGGTTAGATTAAAAAAGAATTATATTCAAAAAACTGCAGTCAAAAACTATGGGATGCGAAAGATTGATTTCTTCTTTTTCTTCTCTTTCGCTTTCCCTTTTATTCCAAACACAATTTTTACTTCTGGCTAATTTACTCTGGATGATTTTACTTCTGGATTATTACCGTGAGGATATCTTCATCCTGCATAGTGTGGTCAAGCCCTACTCTCTGCCCCGGGTGTTTTGCAGACGGACCCCAGATCTGGGCATAACGGAACTTCCTGCGGAAATCGCGGTGCAGGCGGTCACAGATCTGGCCTATATTTGTCCCGCTCATGACTATAAGGGGCTCTTCCATATCTGCTGGCTCTCCCTGAGGCTTAAGGTAGACCCTAATAAAGCCCAAACAGTCGTAAATAGCGTCCTTGAGAGCCTCGATATTGGTACCTTTATGGGCTGAGATAAAAATTGAGTTCGGGTACATTTTCCGGCATTCTTCTATTAGCTGAGGATATCCAAGGTCCACTTTATTGACCACGATCAAAGAGCTGACATAACTCCGGTTGTCCAGGACTACATCGATAAGCTGGTCCACAGTGATATTTTCCCTGATAAGGACGTGAGCATTGTGAATTTTATATTCGTCCAGCACGGCTTTGATGGTCTCTTCATCGAGGTCAAGATCAACGGTTGAGTTTATCTCGACTCCACCCCTGTCCCTTCTCTTGATTGTGACATCAGGGGGAGCCTCATCCACACGGATTCCTGCCTGGTAAAGTTCGTCCATAAGCACGTCATAGTGCTTTGGCTGGAAAACATCGAGCAGAAAGATAACCATATCGGAGTTTCTTATGACCGAAATTACTTCTTTCCCGCGTCCGCGCCCTGAGGATGCACCTTTAACGAGCCCGGGCACGTCAAGGAACTGAATTGTTGCGCCTTTGTGCTCAAGCACGCCAGGCACTACGGTAAGGGTGGTGAATTCGTATGCAGCTACCTCTGATTTTGCGCCCGTGACTTTATTCAGAAGCGTGGATTTACCTACCGAAGGGAAGCCTACGAGAGTTACGGTACCGTCTCCCGATTTCTTGACCGAGTAACCATCTCCTCCACTTTTTGAGGAGGCTTTCTTCTCAATTTCGTCCCGCATGCGGGCCATCTTGGCTTTTAGCCTGCCTATGTGGTGAGAAGTTGCCTTGTTGTAAACGGTCTTTCGAATTTCGTCTTCTACTTCCTGTATTTGCTCCTGTATGCTGCTCATCTGGAACCTGCCGACTTCGGGACTGAAGAAATGATTTTCATATTATTTGAAAAAAGAAACCGTATCCATCCGGTCTCTACAAACCTTTTTTGATCCAAAACAGATCCGTTATCTGGATATTTTATCCTGAATAGTTGGATGAAATATATATACCTATGGAATGATTTCATTACCCTGAACGACTTCACTGAGATGGACCGATTCTATTCTAAGAAATGATTTTGCTGACTTATCTTGAAGTCGTGAGATATGCTTTATAATTTATATCTCTTAATAAGTATAATAATATTTAAACCTTATTGATTCGGCATATTCAGGCTAATATCCAGATCATGCGCTTTACTCAAAAGGTAAAATCTCCCCGGTTCTCTCATATATCTGCAGTCCTGCCGGAAGTCTTGAGGCAAATTCTGCAGAACTAAGAGTTTGAAGGAATTTTTTGACTTCTGGAGTATCCAGAACCTCTTCTCGAATCAAGAAATCATACTCTTCTTCTGCGAGTTTTATGAATTTCAGGTCATTATTTCTTTCTGCACAATTCCTTATGCCCACTCCAGCATCCACTTTTCCTGAAAGAACGGCCTCACAGACAGCAACTTCAGATTTCACTCCGGAAACGTATCCCTGTATTGAGTCCGCAAATTCTTTTTTGCTAATCCCATTTTTAGCTGCGAACTCTGAAATTTTCAGCTCAAGAAGAGCCCTTGTACCCGAACCTCTGTTCCGGTTGATCAGACGTTTACCTGGCAGGTCTTTAAGTCCGGAAACCGGGCTTTTGTGCCCTACAAGGAGCCCTATTTCCCTCCTGTACCCTTTGACAAGTACAACGCCTGCAAGCCTCATTGCCTCTATTGTGTGGACATTATATCGGATTTCATTCGGGAGGGTGCCGTCCTGCCCTTCTGTACTCATGGAGGGCATGTTCACGCCTGCAATATCTGCAGTCTTTGCGGCGATTGCACTGAAACCCCCGGTTGAGCTGGTATAAAGTGTCCTGAACCGGAGCCCGCTGAGGTCTTCCAGAACGTCAAGTCCGGGGCAGAAACCTCCTGCTATAAGCAAATCCGGCTTTTCAACCTCGCCAAAAAGGGTCACTTCCACTGAAGTTCCTGCTTCTATAAATTCTGTTTCCGGCGGGATTTCTATAAAGCCGTCTGCTCCGGAAAGAGAGGTTATGGCGCCTGAACCCCGGTCTGCAGGATAAACCATTCCTCTCACTATTCCTACGGGAAGGAGCTGTTGCCTCCCTTCAGAACGGAGGTCTGTACCCATTATTCCGTTTTCCGTTTTTCTGACTCCTGCCTCTGCTCCCAGGGATTTTCTCAGAAGAGATGCAACAAATTCATTGAAGATCATTAAAGCAGATGTGGGGTTTCCGGGAAGCCCTATAATAGGAATACCTTTTATGATGCCAATAACCACTGGTTTTCCAGGCTTTATGTTGATCCCGTGGGCAAGGGTCTCTCCTGTCTCGTCTATTAACCGGTACATCACATCCCCTGCCCCGGAAGACGTGCTGCCCGAAGTCAGGACAAGAGCACACTCAGAAACCGCAGTTTCAAGTGCCTTTCTCATCTTCTTTTCGTCGTCCTTTACAACTCCATAAAGCAGCGGAAAAGCTCCACATTCCTGGACTCCTGCGTACAGAGTGTAAGAGTTTGCGTCGTATACCTTCCCCGAAGTCAGTATCTCACCCGGACAGACAAGTTCGTCTCCAGTCGAAATTATCCCAATAGGCAACCTGAGTACGGGGATTTCTTTTTTTCCTACGGAAGCCAGGACTCCGATTTCTCTTGTGCCCAGCCTCCTTCCCCTGCGCAACACCCTTTCTCCTTTAAGGATGTCAGAGCCTGCTTTCATGATATTCTCACCCACGGTTACAGGCCTGAAGACAAGTGCTGTTCCTTTTTCTTCAGAGGTGTACTCGACCATGACTACAGCATCAGCCCCCTCAGGAATCGGGGCTCCTGTCGCGATCTCCACAGCTTCCCCTGCCGCGATTGTGAATTTTGCATCCGAACCTGCGGGGATATTTCCAAGTAATCCCAGTTTTACAGGCTCTGTCTCACTGCAGGCGTACGTATCTTCTGCCCTTACTGCATAGCCGTCCATCACAGATCTCGCGAAAGGTGGGACATTAATTTCGGTGACTATATCCTCTGCAAGGATCTTTCCGTAAGCATTTTCAAGGGCTGAGCTTTCTTTTTCAGGACGAACCTGAAGGCTGTTTACTATTCTCCGTGCCTCCTCTACAGAGACAAGTTCCCGAAATTCTTTGCGTTTCATGAGAATCAAATCCGAAGTCTTATCGGTTTTCAGATGGCTTTTTTACCTTAATACGATTTCTTGGTGCACATCAATCTGTCGTTGCATGCTTAATTGCTCTTGCAGCTGAAAAGTTCTGGCTCTTAAGGATAAAGTGTAGGACAGTTGAAAAGGAGTGAAATCCGATATAATGTCCCCATAATAGAGGCAATGAGGCTTGCAGGCATAATAGCTGAAAATGTCGACTGAAATTATTGAGAAAATATCGACTAAGTTATTGACTGAAAAATAGATGAAAATATTGGCTGAAAAAGACTCTTGTCGAAAAAGTCTTTGTCGAAAAAAGATTCTGGCGGGAAAACTCCCGCAGTTTTTGCTTTTATCTTCAGAGCCCCTCTCTGTTGTTGAGTGGTTCTTTATTTATAAATGGGTGTGCCAGTGGTCTTGGTTATTCTATCAAAGGCTTCAACCATTTTCATTGTAAGGGATCCCGGTTTGCCTGTACCTATGAGTCTTCCGTCAAGTTTGGTAACGGGAGCAGACTCGGCTGCAGTTCCGGTGACAAAGATTTCATCTGCTGTATAGAGGTCAAACAGACCGAGATTTGATTCGATTACTTTGTATCCCATCTCGTCCAGAAGCTCGATGGCTGTAGCTCTCGTGATGCCCTTCAGGTTACTTATTGTGTGTGGGGTAAAGACCTGGTTGTTTTTGACGATAAAGATATTGTCTCCCGAGCCTTCGCACACAAAGCCGCTCTGGTCAAGGAAAATGGCTTCGTCTCCTCCTTTCTCATTGGCTTCAATCTTTGCGAGGATATTGTTGAGATAATTCAGGGACTTGATGTTAGGGGACAGGGCATCAGGCGCGTTTCTGCGGACACAGACACTGACTCCTGTGAGCCCGACTTCATAAAGGTCACCGTACATGGCTCCCCATCCCTGAGCGATAACAACGATAGTTGGCTTTTCACACTTGCGGGGGTCAAGCCCGAGGTCGCCGATTCCTCTTGACACGATGGGGCGGATGTAAGCGTCTTTAAGGTCGTTTTTCCTGAGAGTCTCAAGGATTATCTCGGACATTTCTTCCCTTGTGATAGGTATGTCCATTGCAATTGCTTTTGCTGAGTCATAAAGCCTGTCAACGTGTTCCTTTAATTTAAAAACACGCCCGTTATATGCCCTTATGCCTTCGAACACACCGTCTCCATAGAGGAAACCGTGGTCATAAACCGAAACCTTGGCTTCGGCTTTCGGGACAAATTTCCCGTCTAAATAAATCAGTAACTCACTCATTTGCAAATCATCCTTTTTGGTTTTTATTACCTATAGGTATTTAACTGGAACTTTCGGTCCAGTACAGTCTTTAACCTACAAGCCAGTAGCCCATTTAACTTTTTCACTCTTTAGCAGTATGTAAACTCTATGCAAAGCTCTAAAGGAACTCAGAACTCCGGGGGAGTCACCATACTGAGGTTCTTAAGAAACATTCCAATTAAAGCGGGTAGATACTGAATATATATTACAATTCCGCTTCCACATAAATATTTTAAGATTTTATACTGCTCGAATTAACACGTTCATACAAAAGGCTTTTATCCTAGAAGGCGCATTTCGTATTCCGCAGTAGAAAAGCAAACAGGGCTCGTGGCTTAGCCAGGATATAGCGCTGGGCTTCTAACCCAGACGTCGG
Source organism: Methanosarcina subterranea (assembly GCF_055385895.1). NCBI lineage: Archaea > Methanobacteriati > Methanobacteriota > Methanomicrobia > Methanosarcinales > Methanosarcinaceae > Methanosarcina > Methanosarcina subterranea. Next base: position 376,196 of record NZ_AP042426.1, read on the forward strand.
GGGTTCAAATCCCTTCGAGCCCGCTTTATTCCTTTTGATTAATTTTGGTTAATTCTGAGTAAATAAACCTCAACTTTTTTCATGTTTCTTCTTTCTTCCTGATATTTTTATGCTTTTATTGAAACGCTCACTCACTTTTAATTCTATTTTTTCTTTTTTGACAACAAGTTTCCATTATCGTTGGAGCTTTTTACGGAAACTTGCGTTACAAGGCTTTTAATATAGCAGAAATTTAAAAACAGCTTTGACCGGAGTTTATAAGATCTCATAAAAATCGTGGTGCAGCTATGGATATTATGTAGGTCTAACAAGAAATTAATTAAGTTCCAAACTTGTTTCGTTCAATTTTGGCGTCGCCACATATTGAACTAGCCCACCGATTGATACTTATATGATTTTCACCATATTATACTAAAGAAACCATAATAGGGCGTCTTGTTACAGAGATCCTGTGTTAGACCCCATATAGTGGGAAATTAACTATTTTTGTGCCACACCGATTTATTTAATTGGTTCTATATTTGTCGGTTTTATATTAAAATGCTTGGAATTGTTACCCAACATAATTAATTTTTTGTTAGACCCTATGTAGATCATGTCGCTTGATGTGGCTTTATACTATAAAGTATAAACTCCGGTTTGAAAGTTGAAATAATTAAAATTAAATAAAAATAGAAATTAAATAAAAATATCAATCAAATAAAAATATCAATCAAATAAAAATATCAATCAAATTAAAAAGCAGTCTACCGGGGTGCTGAATACATGGAAATACCCGGTAAGTTCTCTCAAAACGCTATTTATCATTCGCTGATTTGGGATTTTCTTTTCTCTGACTGACCTTCCGGGTTTCGGGTATTATTTGACGCTATCTTCCTGGGGCATGATTATTGCCAGAATAATGTATATGACGATCCCTATCCCGTCTAGCAGAGCAAGGAGGACAAAGCCAAGTCTTACAAGGGTTGGGTCAATCCCGAAGTATTTCCCGAGCCCACCGCAGACTCCAAAGAGCATACGATTAGTTTTACTTCTTGTCAGGCGCTTTTCCTTTTTATAAACCGTGCTTTTCTCTTCTCGGGTTTCTTCCCCTACTCCTATTCCTATACCTATTCTAGCTTCTTCTCCTGCTCCTTCCATTGTTTTCTCAGGTTTTTCCCATGATTTCTCTGTATAGCCAGTTTCAACTTTTCCTGAAATATTGAAGTCACTTGCCTTTGGTTCTTTTCTTTCCTGGTATACAGGATCTATGGTAGTACCTTTTCCTTCCATTGTTTTCTCAGGTTTTTCCCATGATTTCTCTGTATAGCCAGTTTCAAGTTCTCCTGGGGCCTTGAAATTGCTCTCTTTCGGTTCTTTTTTTTCCTGGAAGTCTGGATTTTCCTGCATGTTGATTATTCTATCTATAAGGATTTATATTTCTGGTATCTATCTTACTCTTTTTATTATTTTTTCTTTGACTTCTGCCTGATTTCTTCCTGTTATCTATCTTCCTTTCAATGGCATTCCGTGCAGCTGCATTTCTGACTCCTGCGGAAGGTTCCGTATAACATTAGAGGGAGCAGGAAGACCGCAAAACCGATCTTAATGCTTTCTGGAAGCAGTTCTCCTGCGCTTCCGAGGGTTGCAGTTGCGCTTATTCCCAGCTTAAGGTAAAGCCAGTCGAGAAGGATTCCCGCTCCAAGTGCGCAGATAGAGATTACTCCCAGATAAAGGGCTGCGGAACGTTTTCCAAGAAACCGGGCGACCATAGTTATGGTTGCCGCATTGGTTGCAGGCCCTGCAAGAAGGAAAACAAAAGCCGTGCCAGGGCTCATTCCTTTGGCTACGAGGCTTGCGGCAAGAGGAGTCGAGGCTGTAGCGCAGATGTAAAGTGGAATGCCCACTACAAGCATGACCAGCATTGACCCGAGCCCCCCTCCAAGGTATTCCTGGATCAGGGTTTCGGGAACGGCATAGGAAATTATCCCTGCAAACAGAATCCCGATTAGCATCCACTTTGAAATGTCTCCGGGAAGCTCTATGTAGGCGTATGTCAAACTGTCCAGGAACTTTTCTTTTACGGATTTTTTGAGCTTCCCGGCAGGCAATGTTTCATTTTTCTCCTGCTCACAGTGCCCGCAGCCGCATGAGGCGGCTTTGTTTTCAGGCATGCACATTGTGGGTGAAAGTATGAGAGATCGGGCTCCTTCTCCAGATCCAGTCTTCAATTGCATGGATCGGATTTTTAAGGGTACTGTATTTATGGCAGAATATTCCTTTTTTTCTGTTCCGGGCATCTCATTTGTACTGCAGTTACAGGAAGGGGAGTTGCATTTGTTTCCGGCTGCCGATACTCCCACAAGAGCTGAGGCTGCAAGGATTTCTGCTTTCTTCCCTGTTTTTCCCTGCTTTTTGCTCTCTTTTTTTTCCGGCTCTTCTCCTATTAGCAGGTTATCTGCAAGCCCTGCAAGAATTGCAGTTGCAAGGGTTGCAAGTGGACGAAAAACAGTCATTAAGGGGTCAAGTAGAGCGTAGGTGATTGCAATAGAATCCACTCCGGTCTGGGGAGTTGAGATCAGGAAAGATAGAGTTGCACCTCTATTTGCCCCCCTTTTCCTTATAGACATGGCTGCGGGGATCACTCCGCACGAGCAAAGGGGAAGGGGAAGTCCTGCAAGGGAGGCATTGACTACAGAACGGACTTTTCCTGCTGATGTTCCAAGGTAGTCTACAATTTTCTGGTCCGGAACAAGGGTATTGAGGATTCCGGCGATCCCGAAACCAAAAATTAGGTAAGGGGCAGCTTCTACAAAGATTTCCCAGGAAGAGAGCAGGATACCTGAAAGAAGGACAGGAACAGGGCTGAAGATTTCAGAAATCACTTTTTCTCCTCCACATGTTCAAGGCACATCTCGATGAGCATGCGTACATGTTCGTCTGCGATATAGTAAACCGTAAATTTTCCTTCCCGCCTGACCCTAACAAGGTCAAGCTGCCTGAGGGTCCGAAGCCCATGAGAAACTGCTGATTGTGTGACTTCAAGAGCCTGCTCAAGTTCACAAACGCACATCTCTTTTTGCCTGAGTAAAAAAAGGATTTTCAGCCTGGTATCCGATTGAAGCGCCTGAAAGACTGCAGACATCCTTGTAATTATTTCTGTGTCCGGAACCTTCTGTAACAGGACCTCGATCCGCTCAGGGCTCACTCGTTCACACTTATCTTGCATGAATATATGAACAATTGTTCATATATTAATCTCTTTCTAAAAACTGCTCCGGCCTGAAATGGCGAAATGAGGCGAAGAGTAAAAGAGATGTTTTGAGCAGTATCTGGGCACTTTGGGCAGTACTTGATTAATTCGTTATTTTTCGACAATACAGCGGCCCTTTAAGGTCCCGATCGGTTTAGTTTGGTTTTTTCCACCACATCTTTACCCTTGTGGACCACCCTCTCTGAATAAGGGCCCCGTCATCTTCCTCTAGCACGTCTTCAAAGTAGTCCCTGAGGATGGCTTCCTGGGTATCGGAGCTTGCATTGTAGTATGACTTGAAATCCTTAACAGCTTCTTCAAGGGTTGCATACCTGTGGATGTGCTCGAAGGGAAAAACGCTTATGTTCGGGTAGATTCCCATGTCATAGAGCACATTATAGAGAACGTCACACTTAGGGGCTGGCTGGTACTCACTCCCGTGAAGAAGTGGCCAGAGTTTCCGGGAATGCATGTCCCAGGAAGTTTCCCCTGCAAACCAGTAGAGGTAAACGTACTTCGAAGAAACGTCCACCATCTTACGAACCGATGCGCGTATGTCTTTCATGCCCAGGGAGTATGAAGCAAAAACCACGTCATAAGGAGCGGAAATGTCGGATTCAACATCAACGGCTTCCCAGTCTTTGTGCACACAGTCGATGTTTTCGATTCCGTACTCATTGATGTTGTCCCTCATAACACTCACCATGCCTTCCGAAGGCTCTACAGCGGTTACATGGGCTACTCGCTGTGCAATCGGAATTGCAAGGGTCCCGGGCCCGGCTCCTATATCGAGAACCCTGGAGTCGGAGGAGAGTTTCATGCCTTCTATTCTCTTTTCGGTTATTGCCCTTGCCTTATCATCCTGGAACATCCTCCAGAAGCGCCTGGCGTTTTCCTTACTGTACCATATGGTCGCACAATCCACATTCCTGTTTGATTTTAACTGTTTTTCCAACGTCTCTTTCCAGATCTCGTTCCAGTCAATGGCATCTGATTCCATGTTTCAACCTCAACCTGCCTCCATCCCGGAGTTTTCGGTGTTACTAACGTAGTAATAAATGTTATCATATATACTTTGTTGGGATGGTGTTATGCGCCCGTATATTTTCAAATTAATTGTCGAATAGCTTTTTTTAGGGCGGGGTGGCCGCACACAATTTTATTCCTTCTTCAAAATCTCAGGAGGAGGGCTGCAAACAATACCAGGGCTAAAAGGGATATCCAGTCCCTTCTCTGCATTAAAAGCTCATGCATTGAGGTCCTGCGAGTTCCCTGATATCCTCTGCTTTCCATTGCCAGGGCGAGTTCTTCAGCGTCCCTTACCACTCCTCTTATCAGGGGAATCGCAAGGGCAGGAACTGAGTGAAAAGGATTTTTCCCGAAATACATGCCCCTTGAAGCCTGAGCAGCTTTTGTCCGCTCAACTCTTTCAAAGAGAAGTGGAAGAAAAGCTATCGAGAGGTTCATCATTGTCGCAAGCTCAAAGGAGTTCACACCCAGCCAGCGAAGTGGCAGCGGGCGCAGCATCTTCTCTATCCCGCAGGTGATTGCAGAAGGGTCAGTACTGGCTGTCATAAGGGCGGCAAAAAGCAGGAGAAGTATAAACCGTGCAGAAAGTCTGAACCCGTTTTGAAGCCCTTCTAGGCTGGGATGCAAAATCCAGAAAGAAGTCAGCACTTTTCCTTCGGTAAAAAATAATTGTGCAAGAAATATGAATATAATGAATAGGACCATCGGTCTTACTGCCCTGAGAAATACTCTTGCAGGCAGCCCGGAAAATGAAGTAAGGGAAACGAAAAAGGCAAAGAGGATTCCTATCCCGAAAAAACTTTCAGTCCTGAAAGCCAGAATGCCCAGCAGCATCACAGCTGTAAGTTTTGTCCTGGGATCAAGCGTATGTAGAAAGGATTTCCCGGGTATGTAACTGAAGACAGGTTCTTGCATTCTTATTCTTGTTCTCCCATTTCTTTTCTTTATATGCTTTTTGAGGCGATCTCAGATTGATTTATGTTACTTTAGGTTTCCTGGGCTATTTTATTCCAATTTGAGATATTTAAGCTACTTTGGGCTACTTTGGACTGCTTTGGGCTACTTTGGACTGCTTTGGGCTACTTTGGACTGCTTTGGGCTACTTTGGGCTACTTTGGGCTGCTCTCAGGTTATTTTTCAGAGTTTTCTTTTTCAATCATTGATTTTACTCTCAATATCTCTTTAAGAGCTTCCTCAACCGTAAATATGGCAGGGTTAACTGGCATTCCTCTTGACCTGAGTTCTCTTATCATGGAAGCTATCGGAGGAAGAAGCACATTTTCGGTCTCAAGGTACTCTTCCCTGCTTCCCTCAAAACTTATCCTGCCTTCCCGTAGAAGCACTATTCTTTCCAGCAGGGGAAAAAACCCTTTCAGATTGTGGGTCACCGTTATAACTGCAGTTCCCTGGTCCTTCATCTTTTTAAGGGTGTCCAGAATTTCTTTTTTCCCTGAAGGGTCGAGTCCGGTTATGGGCTCGTCCAGTACGAGGTAGTCCGGCCTCAGGGCAAGAGCACCCGCAAGGGCAACTCTCTGCATTTCTCCCCCGCTCAGGCTGAAAGGGTCTCTAGATAGCATTGTGTGGTCGAAAGAAACTGCTTCAAGAGCTTCAAATACCCTTTCTTCAGTTTCTTTTCTGGAGTATCCGAAGTTTAGAGGTCCGAATGCTATCTCTTCATATACTGTCCTGCAAAAAAGCTGGTCTGCAGCCTGCTGAAAGACCATCCCTACCCTGCTTTTAACCTCTTTTGAAGAAGGAGCAAGTCCATCAACGGTTATTTTTCCTGAATCCGGGCATAAAAGTCCGTTAAACAGTTTTATGAGGGTGGATTTTCCTGCACCTTTTTCTCCCAGGATCCCGACGAATTCCCCTTTTTCGATGCGCAGATTAACATTTTGTAAGGCTGCAGTTTCAAGAGGGGTATTTCTCGAGTAGAAAAAACTTATGTTTTCAAGAATAATCGGCATATCTCCTCCGCAAAGCTTGAAGGGGAAGAAGTTTTATCCCAGGGGATTATAACTCCATGTTTTTTCAGGTGCTCTGCAAGTTCTATCAAGGAAGGCGGAGTGAGCCCGAGGTCCAGGAGAGAAGGGTCTGAGAGTACGTTCTCGGGTTTTCCTTCAAGCAATATCCTCCCTCTGTCTATTACGATAATCCGGTCTGCAGCATGAAGTTCTTCAAGGTTATGTGTGATATGTACAACGGTTTTTCCTTTTTCATGCAGCCTTTTTACGCGTTCAAGGACATTTTTTCCCGATTCAGGGTCAAGCATAGAGGTTACTTCATCAAAAACAAGACATTCGGGCTCCATGGCCAGGATTCCTGCAAGAGCCACGCACTGTCCCTGTCCCCCACTCAGGGCTTTCGGAGAGTGGTACCTATATTTCTCAAGCTCTATCTCAGCAAGGGCTCTATCTATACGCTTCCGGATTTCCAAGGGAGGAAGGCAAAGATTTTCAGGCCCGAAGGCCAGGTCTTCTTCTACGGTCCTACCAACAAACTGAGTCTCAGGGTTCTGAAACACGATGCCAACAATTTTCCTTATTCCCTGGAGCTTTGAAAAATCTCCGGTATTCATGCCTCTAACTATAACCTTTCCTTTTTGAGGTCTCAGGAGACCGTTAAGGTGGAGGGCAAGGGTTGATTTCCCGCTTCCGTTTTTGCCTATTATCCCTATATATTCCCCTTTTTTTATTCCCATATTTATGTTTCTTAGGGCAGGGGTTCCATCAGGGTAGCTGTAACTTACGTTTTCGAGCCTTATCATGCTGAATCGAATTCTATTTTTTTCTTTTTAAATTACAGGAAAATTTAATCGCTCGGCTTTTCTGTGAATAGGGGATTACTCAGAGCTTTAGAACTTATCAGAGCTCTAGAATCCACCAGAACTTAGGACCCATCAGAACTTTGAGTCCATCAGGAGTTAAAGCTCATGCCTGATTTAGAGTTCATGGGTTGAAGCGATATATACGGCAACTGAAGTTTTTATTATTTCTCCTGGCAGGAAGGGAATGGCTCCGAGGGCAAGGGCTTTCCAGGGTTCGATTTCAGCTACCAGCATCAACTGGAAAACTCCGAGGGTATATATGACCAGAATTCCTGTGCTCATATTAAGGGCATTGACCGCAAGCCCTGATTTTCCGGCATTTTCCGCCCTTTCGGAAAGCTTCCCTGTAAGGTAAGCCGCCAGTATAAAACCGAAAATATATCCTCCGGTAGGCCCAAAAAGCACTCCTATTCCGGAACTGCCTCCCGCAAAGACCGGAAGACCTGCAATACCAAGCAGTGTATATACAATCATGCTCAGGCTTCCCCATTTACTTTTCAACATGCTTCCTGCAAGCAGGACAAAGAATACCTGCAGTGTGACTGGAACCGGTGAAAAGGGTATGGGGATCTGTATGTAAGCTCCTGCAGCAGTCAGGGCTGCAAAGAGGGAGGCAAAGACCATTTTCCGGAGTTCGGGAGTATTGACGGGGTGAGAATGATCATGTCTTATATGCATATTTTTTCCTTTTTTGTTAATTTTATTTCTTTACCCTGCTTTCTGTCAGCTTCTTACATTTTTATTATTTACTTGAGTTCTCCCGCCTGAAAAGGCGTCAGGTAAATATTAATTAATTTTTGGAAATTTATGAATGTGAATTTAGTAAATTCGGTAATTCTAATGGGTATAATCAGAGTACAGATTGTATTGTTAACTCTTTTTTCAGCTAACCTCTACAGGCGATGTAACTATAATCATAAGCGTATTGTTAACCAATCGGAATTACATGGTTTACATTAGATTTAAAACTTTCCGGAAGCATCTGTTATGATCACGCTCGCAGACTTTCTGTGCTTCGGAGCGATAATTAAATATATATCTTATGCCGGTATTATGGATACTTCACCTGAAATGCAGTTTTAGCATACAGTTACATGCTGTATTTTCGGGAGATCATTGTGGGCGCGTGGCCTAGCCCGGATATGGCGGCAGCCTCCTAAGCTGTAAATCGGGGGTTCAAATCCCTTCGCGCCCGCTAAATTCCATTTTTATCTATTTTCTGTTTTACCTCTGTTTCCTTTTACTTTTGTTTCCTTTTACTTTTGTTTCCTTTTACTTTTGTTTCCTTTTACTTTTGTTTCCTTTTACTTTTGTTTCCTTTTACTTTTGTTTTCTTTTCCTGGCTTCTTTTTTCCTTTGCTTCTTCTTCCATGCCTTACTTCGCCTTTACTCCGTTTTCATTGTTTTTTTCTTCTGTTTTACCGATCTACTTTTGGAAACTTATTTCCTATAAAAAGCCCCGCCTGTAAATCCAGTGTCTTTTCATCAGCAGGTTATCAGTTTATGCTTTTGTTTTCTGGACATCTCTGTACGGCGTCCGTAAAAAACAGATTCTCTGCAGAGGAACGAAAAAGCAGATAACCAGAAAGAAAGGGCAGAGCAAGAGAAGAGGCTCAATTAGAAACCTGTTAAACATCAGCGCCGGGTATTGCTGATAAGAGAAAATACAGAATAGGAGAAGAATATGCCGAATAAGAGAATATACCGAATAAGAGAAGATACAGAATAAGAGCAAAGGCAAAAATATAGAAGTACCTGTTATGCAAATTATGGATAAATTTCTTATTTAGAAATACAATTATTAGCTGCAATATAGTAAATGCTTATAATACGCATAACTTCTATTAAAAAACATAACTGCCGCTTAAGAGGAAACAGGAATTGATCAGAAAAGCCAGGATAAGTGATGTTGTCGAGATGAAGCAAATCATCAACAATTACTCTAAGGATGAGCTTATGCTTGCTCGCTCCCTGAGTGAGATGTACGAGAACATCAGGGACTATTATGTCTGTGAGATCGAAGGAGAAGTTGTTGGATGCTGTGCCCTGCATATTGTATGGGAAGACCTTGCAGAAATCCTTGCTCTCGCAGTTAAGCCCGATTGTGCAAGAAAAGGAGTGGGTACAAAGCTTGTCTCAGCCTGTCTTGAGGACGCGGAAGACCTCGACATGAAGGAAGTCTTTGCTCTTACTTATGTGCCTGGTTTTTTTGAAACCATGGGATTTAATATCGTGGATAAAAACAGCCTTCCCAGGAAAATCTGGTCTGGATGTATCAGGTGCCCCAAATTTCCGGACTGTAATGAAATTGCAGTTCTCAAATCTATCAAAGCTAAACCTATCAATGCCTGAGATATTCCCGGAACCCTCAGGAAGTCTTACTTTCATAGCTCCTTAATTTCTTATTTTATTTTTTTCTGCCAAATATCAGGCGATAAATCCCGATTTTGAAACTTTTTTTAATCCGAATTTATTTAAACAGGCAAAAACCAAAAGCTATTTATTCAGTGATTATGTTTTTTAGGTTGTCCTAATTATCTTACCTGGAATATTTCGGACATGTGCTGGCGGGATGGTGTTAATGCATACGGATCGACTTGAAGAGTACTTAGAAACTATTCTTTACCTTATTACGAAAAACCAGAGCCCTGCAAAAACCAAACAAATTGCAGAAGAGCTGAACGTATCTTCGCCCAGTGTGACGGAAATGATCAAAAAGTTGCATTCTATGGGGTTCGTTGAGTATAAGCCCTATCAAGGGGTTGAATTGACCGAAAAAGGGGCTGAGGAAGCTGTCCGGATCAAAAGGAAACACCAGGTGCTTGAGACATTCCTGGCTGAAGTCCTTGATTTTGACCGGAAGGAAGCTCACAGGGAAGCCTGTGAGCTTGAGCATGCGGTATCGGACTCAGTACTTGAGAGACTTTATGATTTTCTGGGAAGCCCGGAGTACTGTCCTGACGGGCACCCTATAAACATCGATAAAGATAACCTGAAGCGTGAGGAATGCTTCATTCCTCTCGATGAAATGAACGAAGGAAGTTCAGGCACGATTGCCAGGGTAACACTTCCTAGGGAGACAAAAGAGCGTTTAACCTCTCTTGGTATCCTTACAGGAGAGGACATTGAAGTCAGGCGCAAGCAAAAACAAGGATGTATCTCAGTCATGGCTGTTGGGTCTGAGATTGCCCTCGGAAGAGATATAGCTAAGAAAATTTTCATCTCTCCTAGAGGCAAAAGTGCGTAAAAAAGGATAAATCAGCACGTAACTGGCATGGAGCGCAATTAACGGAGAAGTGATAAAGATTTCCAGCTCATGCTGTAATTCAAGCAATGGAGACAAAAAGAATTCTCCTTATGATGTGACACTGGCTTTCATAGGCAACCCTAGCGTTGGAAAAAGCGTTTTTTTTAGCAGGCTTACAGGGGTTGGTGTTGAGGTTTCCAATTACCCGGGAACCACGGTTGCACTTAAAAGAGGAAGTGTAAAAGCCAGAGGCAGGACTATTGAAGTTGTCGACCTCCCAGGGATATATTCCCTTGGGGTTGCAAACGAAGATGAAAAGGTAACCAAGAGATTTCTGATTGAAGATGGGCCGGATGTCATTATCAATGTCCTTGATGCGAGCAGGCTTGAGAGAAACCTTTACCTGACCTTGCAGCTGCTGGAACTCGATATCCCTATGGTTATTGCCTTAAATCAGGTGGATCTGGCAGCAGAGCTCGGAATTCTTATTGATGCGGATAAACTTTCAGACCTCCTGGGCCTGCCTGTAGTCCCCACTGTTGCAACCTGGGGAGTAGGGCTTGATGAGGTAGTGCTTATAGCTCTAGAAGAACAAGGAAAAGTCCAGGAGCACCACAGGGTAAGGTACAGCCAGTGGATCCGCCAGGCTCTGTCCGGTCTTGACCATGCTTTTCCGGATACCTCTCAAAGTGTTAAGATTGCAGCTCTGCTGAATGACGCCGAGTTTGTGGAACTCTGCTGTATGCCGCCTGAAGCCAACGCAATTCTCTCTTCTGCCAGGCGCTTCAGGCAGAACCTTGAGATCGAGCACGGAATTTCAGTTCCCGATACCGTCGCAAGAGACCTATACGGAGAATCCGGGCATATCGTGGATAGAGTAGTCTCAGCGTTCGAGCCGAAAAAAAGGTTTCGTGATAGGGTAGATAGAGTTCTTACCTCTCCTAACTTCGGGATTGCAGTTCTAATATCTGCGCTGCTCCTTACATTTCTTCTCGTCTTCAGGATAGGGGGCTTTCTTGAAACCTGGATCGTGAACGATCTTTTTGAGCCTTATGTGATCCAGCCAGTGGAAGCAATGACTCTTGGCATGGCACCTATTTTCAGAAACCTGATTCTTTATACTTTGCGGGGTGTGGAAGCCGGGTTTGCAATTGCAATCCCGTATATTGCAGTTTTCTATGCTATCCTTTCCATATTCGAGGACTCAGGCTACCTGACCAGGGCAGCTTTTCTCCTGGACAACCTGACGCATAAGCTCGGGCTTCATGGGAGAGCTGTTATCCCTCTGGTTCTGGGTTTTGGCTGCAATGTCCCTGCAATAATGGCAGTACATGCCCTTGGAACCCGGAGGGAGAAACGGATAGCTTCACTTCTCATCTCTCTTATTCCCTGTTCCGCAAGGACAGTTATCATCCTGGGACTTGTAGGGACCTTTGTTGGTTTCTGGCCCGCTGTCTCTATCTATGTACTCGAAATCCTTATCATTGCAGCAATGGGCTGGGTTCTCGGAAGAACTCTCCCGGGCCAGAGAAGCGGCTTTATTATGGAAATGACTCCCCTTCGAAAACCTGAGCTGAAATCCACTCTCAGGAAGACTTGGATGAAAAGCCGTGAGTTTTTATATATCGCTTTCCCACTGCTGCTGGCAGGGAGTGCATTCCTGGGAATTGCCGATGCCCTTGGCCTTCTCTCTATTTTCCAGGATTTTGTAGAACCCGTATCTGTAGGGCTTCTGGGACTTCCGGCTTTTGCCGCAACAGCTCTGGTCTTTGGAATTCTCAGAAAGGAAATGGCTCTCCAGATCCTTGCAGTACTTGCAGGTACAGCCAACTTTGCAGCTGTAATGACTCCACTTCAGATGTACCAGTTTGCAGTTATAACAACCATTTATGTCCCGTGCGTGGCAACTATTGCAGTACTCAAGCATGAGCTTGGAACAAAGGACACGGCTATGATTGTTATTTTCACCATACTCCTTGCTCTTGTGGCAGGCATTTTAATCCGGATTTTCGGGCCTCTTTTTCTTTAATTCCCGAGTTTCGCTTCCCGAGTTTCGCTTCGGGATCACAGGAAATATTTGATTTCCTGGGAGTTGCACTGCAAGTGCAACAGCGCGCGTCCTTTTAGCTACGCTCAAGAGGACTAATTTATGGGTTATATCAGTGAGCTTTGCTCAATAGGAATAGTGCAGGCATCTCTAACCCGTACAACCATATCCGCTATAATGAGTCATTTCTTTCTTTTACGCGAGACGCATAATTCCATTAAATAGAGTGAAAAGCGATATTTTAAGGGAAAGTTGCTTAATTTATGCTATTAATTAAAGGATCAAAAAACAGCCACTATCTTTCATCGGTTTTCATGTTTATTCTCAGGAATGTGGGCTTTTATATGCGGAGCACAATTTTTATATATTACTAAACTCTTTTACTTCTTTCTCTTCTATTCTCATGTTATCGTAAATTATTAATACTTCATGCATCGTGTTTATTGCCGATGACTCGGATTACCGATCACTTACACAAAAACGTGCTCAGTGTTATTATGGATATTTTCGAAATGGACCATTTTCGAGAGCCGGAAGATGAAGAGGTTCAACTTTTCCTTGTAAGCACAGGAACCCACGGTTCTATTGTTAACGAGAGTGCTCTTGAGATTGACTGCAGTACATCCCCTAAAATCCAGGAGAGGCAGAGTGTACTTCTCAATTTCGATGAATCTATTCCGTCCATTCAGTAACACTTTCCTCTATAAAATTTCGACCCCTGTTGAAATCCAACTCTTTAACTCCTTTCGTTTTAGAGTTAATTCTTGGGTTTCATTCTCTATTTTGTAAAAACCCTGGACTGAAGGCTCTTTCTTGCTTACATGAAATTATTAATTGTATCCCGTATTCTGGACTTTATCTCTAACTTTTATATTGCCGTTTATTCCTGTAGTTTCACTTTACCCAGCCTTCCGTTTTATTCATCCTTCCGGGAAATAGATTTGCACCTGATATACCTATTTAACATTTTTCGTACAGAGTATATAGAAAAATATTTATCCTACTTTTCTGCTTCTTTTCTCTTCAAGAAAGTTATTTTCTTCAAGGAACTCACTTAAATCCTGAATGATATTATTCTATGCTCGAAAATGAGATCTGCCGGTAGTGAAATCTGTTCGAAAGGTGGGCATTTTAGCAGTCAAATAATTCTTTATAGGAAGATCCAAGGAAAAAGATCCATTTTTTCAAGAGTATTTTCGGTCTATCTCTCCTGTTTTCAGTCTCATTTGGCTTTAAAACTTCTCCCTTCGGAATTTTATATTTTATGCAATTTCTTCTGTTCTGCTATATGGTTTCTGCAGCCGTTTTCAGAAAGATTAATAAAGTTATCTTATTATAATATAATTTAGAGTTATTTAGAGCCAGCTGAATACTATCGATTACCATATATATATAAAGTAAGATTACATCTACTTTATACACATTATTTAAATTTGTATGATCAAATCAATTTAATTATATTATACCGACTCTCCATTCTAATAAGAACTTCAGACATAAGGAAATCCGGGACCCGATTTATTATCAGAGGTATTTTCATGAGAACTGGACAGAGGGACGTGCACAATACACCGCTTAAAAGGCGACTGTCAATAACATATGAAGAGCTCGAGACTCTCAAAAAATCAATCAAGATTTCGGTTCTCAATGAACTGCAGGCCGAAATGGAAAACAATTCTGATCTGGATTCTTTTAAGGACCAGATCCTTTCCGAAATCAGGACCGAATTGATGGAACTCCCTGATTTTGCATCAATGAAGGCTTCGATTCTTGGTGAATTGCGAGCTGAATTAAGTTCTGGCAGAGAATATGAATCAGGAACAATTGACCGGCGGCTCAAAGAAATGGCAGGAATTCAGGACGGACTCGTCAGGGAACTGCTTGACCAGAAAATGCTTATAAAAAAATTGGAAGCAGACGTTGAAAAACTTTCCGGAGCTCTGGGATGCATGCAAAACACCATTTCTTACTCTCCTCCCCCTGTTTCCGTTCCCGTCCTCGAAGACCCGCTTGACCTCCCCCCTCTTTCCAGAAAGCCAAAACGTAAACTTGAGTACAGGAAAGAGAACCCTTCCGCACCCGAGCTGATTGATTTCAGGGAAGCTCCTGCATCCCTGCCAGGCACAAATGCAAAAGTTCAGCTGAAAATAAGAGAGGTTGAGCCCAGAGAACTCGACGAACAGGAACCTGTCGAAACAAAGTGTGAATATATTATCGCCGAGAGCGGAGACCGAAAACGGCTTAGAAGCAATCTGAGGCAACCAACTACAGTAAGAGAGGCTCCTGGGGGACAATCATTTCCTCCAAGACAGCCATCTTCTGCGAGGCACCAGTCTCCTTTGAGATACCAATCTCATGTAAAGGCAGAACCTGTAAGAGCTCGACCTGATGAAGATTATAAGTGCGAGTATATAATCGCTGAAAAGGCTCAAAAAAAGCGTTTAATCGATGAATCCGTGGATCTTCGGGATAATGATGATGCGGAGATTATAACCTGTAACCGGAAAGACTCCCGGGCGTAATGAGGCTGAAAAAACGGAAATTTCCCCAAAAACGCAATAACTCAGAGGCATTCTGTGTACATAAAAGAGATTGAGTTCGTTAATTTCAAGTCCTTCGGAAAAAAAGTGAAGATCTCCTTTTACAATGACTTCACCACTATTTCCGGTCCTAATGGTAGTGGGAAGTCAAATATTATAGACGGGATCCTCTTTGCACTCGGGCTGTCGAGCTCAAGGACCCTCAGGGCTGAAAAACTCACGGACCTTATTTACAATGGTGACGAGGCAAAAAAGCCTGATTTTGCCCAGGTTACGATCCGTTTTGACAATACTGATCGCAAGATGCCATTAGAGCTTGATGAGGTTGAAATCTCAAGAAAGGTCAGGCGGACAAAAAACGCATACTACAGCTATTTTTACTTTAACGGAAAAGCCGTAAGCTTGGGAGAAATCCATTCCCAGCTTGCAAAGGCAGGGGTAACGCCTGAAGGTTACAATGTGGTAATGCAGGGAGATGTCACGCAGATCATTTCCATGACTTCTGTAGAGAGACGAAAGATTATTGATGAAATTGCCGGGGTTGCGGAATTTGATGAGCGCAAGCAAAAGGCGCTCGGGGAGCTGGAAATCGTCAGGCAGCAGGTCGAACGCGTGGACATCATCCTTGAAGAAGTACGTACCCAGCTTGAAAAACTTGCAGGGGAACGAGACCAGGCACTGAAATATCAGTCTCTGAAGACTGAAAAAATTAAATTTGAAGGCTATGTCCTTCTTTCCAAGCTCAAGGATGCCAGAACAGAACTGGAAAATGTGGACAAAGAACTTGCAGGCAAGGAAGAGCACTTTGAAAAAGTCCAGGTACTGCTGGATGAAAGGGTAAAGGAATTAGAAGCTCTTGAACAGGCCCTTGAAACAATTTCGCTTGAAATCCGGAAAAAAGGGGAAGATGAACAGCTGCAGGTCAAAAGGGAAATCGAAGAAATAAAAGGGGAAATTTCCCGATGTGTGGATAGCATTGAGCTTTCGGAATCCGAACTTGAAGAAGCTGATGCAAAGCGTAGAAAGGCATTTGTTGATATTGATTCCATAAAAGGCAAGGTCGGGGAGCTCGAAGAGAAAATAGAAACTGAGAATGTGAGAAAAGAAAGCATTTCTGCTGAGCTGTCCGAAAGAAAAACCGAGCGTATGCTGCTTCAGAGCAGGATTGCGGATGTGGATGCAAAGTTTGCAGCAACAAGAGACGAGCTTATGGCTGCCCGCAAGAAGCTCGAGGGTGTTAAAAACGAAAAGAACGAGCTTATCCGTAATGAAGACAGGCTTCTCGATACTCTCAGAAGAAAGTCATCGGAACTGCGGGATATTGAAAACCAGATACGGGATGCAGAATCTGCAGTCACTGCCTCTGACAGCGATACCCTTTCTGTCCAGTACGAGATTGAAAGACTTACTAAAAATCTCGACTCCCTAATAAAAGACCGTGACGATATCGAAAGCAGCCATTTCAGGATCAAAGAAGATATAAGGAAACTTGAGAGCAGACTTCACGGTCTCCAGCAGGAATATGCAATCGCTGAAGCAAGGGTCCGGGCTTCGGAACAGGGTGGAGGGTATTCAAGGGCTGTGGAGATGGTTATCGGGGCTTCCCGGCAAAACGAGCTATTCGGAATTCACGGGACCATTGCGCAGCTCGGAAAAGTTGATCGCAGTTATGCGGCTGCCCTTGAGGTTTCTGCAGGGAACAGAATGCAGGCAGTCGTTGTGGATAATGATCGTGATGCTGCAGAGGCGATCGAATTCCTGAAGCGGAGAAAAGGCGGGCGGGCTACTTTCCTTCCGCTTAACAAAATGAAGGATTCCAGAAGGCTTGAGAGCCTCAATTATGAAAACGGAATAATAGGGTACGCAATCGATCTTATTGAATTCGATCCGGATTTCGAGCCTGCTTTCTGGTATGTTTTCCAGGATACTCTTGTTATGGAAGATCTCGCCAGTGCCCGCCGCCTCATGGGAAAAGCAAGGATGGTCACCCTCGAAGGTGAACTCCTTGAAAAGAGCGGGGCAATGGTCGGAGGTTCCCTTTCTTCAAAATCGGGGATTTCTTTTGCTGCCGCGGAAAAAGACAAACTTCTCGAGCTTGCAGGGGAAATAAAATCCCTTGATGCAAGCCGGACTGCAGCGATCAGTAAACAGGACAGCATTGAAAGCCATGTTTTTGAGTTGAGTAGAAAGATCCGCGATTGTGAGGCTACTATCTCCAGAAAAGAGCTCGAACTTCAGGAGATTTCTGGCAGGGAAACCAAACTTGCAGAACTCCTTGAGGCTAAACAGGCAGACCTGCGGGAAATTGAAGAGTCCAGGGCAGATCTCAGGGCTGAAATGGACAGGGTAATTGCGGAAAAGACTGAGAAAGAAGACGCTGCAGCTGAACTCGAGGTTCAGGTTGCCGAACTTGAGACAAAACTTGCTGATTCTCCTCTACCCGAGATAAATAAAAAAGCCGATTTTGTGGATGAGGAAATCCGCAGGCTTGAAGGCAGGATCAGGGATACTGAAGCCAGCCTGAATGCCCTGCAGCTCGAAAAGGAATATGCGGAACAGAAAATTGCCGAAGCCAAGGAGCTTATCAGGGAACTTGATGAAAAGAAAGCTTCAAGGCGTGAGAGAGTGGATTCTCTTAAGGCAAAGATTGCAGAACTCGAGGCGCAGCTTGAGGAAAAACAGAAACGAGAAATTCAACTTTCCGACGAGCTTATAGGGCTCCAGAAAGAAAGGGAAAATGTTCAGGCCGAACACAATGCAGTAAAGCGAAGGGTCAGTATTGCTGCAACCACCCTTGAAAAGGCAAAACAGCAGGTACTTACGCTCACAGCTACGAGAAGCGCACTTTTTGACCAGGAAAAGCAGCTTCTTGAAGAGATACAGAGAAGGGGCATAGAAGAGACCTCCGAGGTCCCGAGTTACGAAACCGTTTACATGAGGATCCAGGCAATCGAAGAAGCCATGCGCAGGCTTGAGCCTGTAAATATGCGGGCAATCGATGAATATAACGAAGTAGAACTCAGGCTTTCAGACCTGCAGGGCAAACGCGATACTCTCTTTACCGAAAGGGAACAGCTCCTTGAACGCATTGACCAGTACGAGCAGCTCAAGCGGGATACCTTTATGGAGGCTTATACAAGCATAAATGCCAATTTCAAAGAGATTTTCTACGAACTTTCCGATGGCATGGGGGAACTTCTTCTGGAAAACCCTGATGACCCCTTTGCCGGAGGGATGACTCTTCGAGCTCAGCCGAAAGAAAAAACTCTCCAGCGTATAGAAGCCATGTCCGGAGGAGAAAAGAGTCTTACAGCACTTGCCTTTATTTTTTCAATCCAGCAATACCGCCCTGCTCCTTTCTATGCCTTTGACGAGATTGACATGTTTCTTGACGGCTGGAATGTAGAAAGAGTTTCAAGGCACGTTAAAGTTTCAGGATCAAAAGTCCAGTTTATCGTTGTTTCTTTAAGAAAACCCATGATCCAGGCTGCAAACCGGACGATCGGGGTTACCATGCAGGAGAATAATATCACAAGTATAACCGGAGTGAAGCTTAATGGCTGAACTTATAGATAACTCGGCACTCGACATTTCCGGACTTCCTTCCCCTGACGTTCGTGAATCCGGGGAAAAGGATTCTCTTTTTTCAAACCCCGAAATTTTCGGGCTTCCGACCACTCTCTCATACCTCGGCGTCGATTGGGCTCTTCTTGACCTCTCAGAGTTTGATACCTATGAACCTCTGGGCATTATGGTCGAACTTGCAAAAGACGGGAAGATCAATCCCTGGGATATTGATATTGTGCAGTTAACTGATACTTTTCTACACAGGATAGAAGAGTTTCAGAAAATGGACCTGAGGATTTCTTCAAGGACTCTCCTTTATTCAGCTATCCTCCTCCGCATGAAGTCTTCAGTAATTCTCAGGACAGGGGAAGAGGAAGAAGATGACTTTGACTCTGGGTTTTTTGATAATGACCTCCCTGAGCCGGACGAGTTTCCTATCCCAAAGCTTCCTATACGCCGCCTTTCTACAAGACCGGTCACACTGAACGAACTTATTCTGGAACTTAAAAAAGCTGAAAAAACACTTTCAAGGAAAAATGAAAAGAAAGCTCGTCTGGCTGCAGAAGAACCTGATATTAAGCATGATCTCCTGACTACCGGAGATGTGCTCGGGATTGCCCATGACGAGGCTATCATATCGAGGCTGGCACTTATCTGGGCAAGGCTCGTTGAGCTATTTATGAAGCAGCCTGTTGTGGAGTTTTCTGACTTTCTTCAACTGAGCGAAGACCAGATAATGGATTACCTTTCTCTCCTCTTTCTTGCTTCGAGCAGAAAAATCTGGCTTTTCCAGAATGAACTTTTCGGGGAACTGTATATTTATCCTGGAGAAGAATCCGGTTTTTCCACTGAGGGCAATCCGCTTCTTTTCCACCAGATGAAACAGGGTTTAACAGAAGATATTTCAGAGCCTGACTTTTCCCGGAGAGAAAGGTTCGCAGGCAGTAAACCTCCGGTTGAGTACACAGATGGAGAGCCTGACGAAACCGGATATCCTGAGGTTCTTTCCTTTGAGCCGGAGCATATAGATGCGGACTTTCCTGAAGAAACACGTTAACTTAACTGAAGAATAACCTTATCCTTTTTTCTGGTCGTGAAACTTATGAGTGAGCTTGAAATTATCGAAGCGGCTCTTTTTGCTGCGGGCAGGGCAGTAAGCCTTGAAAAACTTATGAAAATTACCGGAAAGCCAAAAAAGAATGTCTTCTCGGCAGTACAGGAGCTGACGGAGGCTTACTCTTCCCGGGGGTCAGGCATTGAAATTCTGGACCTTGGAGAACGTTACGTCATGCAGGTCAAGCCAGAGTATTCAGAACTCATGCGGGAGGTTGCCCCAAAAGAACTTTCAGCCCCTAAGCTCCGGACCCTTTCCATGGTTGCCTATCATCAGCCCCTGCTCCAGTCCGATCTGATCGAAATGAGGGGCAGTGGAGCCTATGACCATATAAAAGACCTGATTGAAAGAGGATTTGTTGAGTCTGTGCCCAGCGGGAGAAGCAGGCAGCTTTCCACAACCCCGCTGTTTGCAGATTATTTCGGGCTCAAAAGGAACGATCCTGAAGCCATAAAGGAGAAAATCATTGAGCTGTTAAGGGTGCAGGGAGAACAGAGTGAGATCAACCTGTGGGTCGGAAAAAAGACCATTGCTGTGACTCCAATGTATGAGTCCCTTATGGGAATGTGCGGAATTAAAGACTATTTTGTTGCGAATGCCTATCGCCCTTCTAAGGAAGAAATATCCCGCCTGCTTGAGGCCGACGTGCTTGTGGTCTCTGCCGGCTATCTTGATACCGTGAGGCAACACTGCGATGGAGAAATCCTCGAGGTGCGTTCAACAACCTTTGAAGACCTTATCGAAGCAATCTCTCTAATCTCTGAAGAACTTTCCGATGAAGTGGACCCTAAAATGGTAGCAAACACTCTTCAGAAAATCAGGGATACCCGGGAAAAATATGTATCTTCGGCTTTCCTCGTTGAGAGGAAGGTAAGACCTGCAACTGAGATGGTTTCGAGGCTCGTAAATGACCTAAATATAAGAATTTCTACAGACGGCGTCCTTGTTGCTCCTGATTATGGGACTTCAGGTGAGGGAGTGAGCATAGGGAAAGGAGCTAAAATCCTGGTGCCCACCCACCGCACTGTAGAGGGGGACCTTCTTGAGAGGGTCTGCAAAAAATACGATTCTATCCTTGAAGGTTTGAATAATTTCGAAGATTGAGGCCCCAAAAAGCCAGCGCGGATGCCTCTAATCTTTCTTACTTTTTTTGAATACACTGGCGCCCACAATTTAAGCTTTTCTGTCGCATTTATATTCTATATATATAGCATTTATATACTATGCGAGGCATTTAACTATAGCTTTATATACTGGTTAGAGGATATTACTTTTTGCTTTATATACTGAGGGTTGACTAATGAGCGAATCTAGCATTAAAATTGAAAACGTGGTCGCATCCACCAAACTCGCTGAAGAGTTTGATTTAACTGTGATTGAATCCAAGTTCGAAGGCGCCGAGTACAACAAGCAGAAGTTTCCGGGGCTCGTCTACAGGGTTTCTGACCCTAAAGCCGCTTTCCTGGTCTTTACTTCCGGAAAGGTTGTCTGTACGGGAGCAAAAAACGTTGCTGATGTGCACACAGTTATTGGCAATATGGCAAAAAAGCTGAACGGTATAGGGATCGAGACAATAGAAAACCCGCAAATTACTGTCCAGAACATAGTTGCCTCAGCAGATCTGCGCACTATCCTTAACCTCAATGCAATTGCAATCGGGCTTGGGCTTGAGAATATCGAATACGAACCCGAGCAGTTTCCCGGTCTTGTATACAGGATCGATGACCCTAAAGTAGTTGTGCTTATTTTCAGTTCCGGTAAACTGGTAGTCACAGGCGGAAAAACCCCCGAAGACTGTGAGAGGGGCGTGGAAGTTGTTCGTCAGCAGCTTGATAACATGGGGCTTTTATAAAACCCTCTAACCTTTTAATCTGGTGTATCCATTTTAATCTGCCTCCTGCGGAAGGGATACGGATAGAATACCTAAAATAAAAACGGATTCTGCGGCAAGCGTAGAGGCTCCGGCAAAGGATATGTGTGAAACGTGAACAGTGCAGATGTTTGCATCCTTATTCCTACCCTTAACGAAGCTTCAACTATAGGGGAGCTCATTAAAGATTTCAAGAGAGAAGGATTTTCCAATATTCTGCTAATCGATGGAAACAGCAGGGATGGAACAGCGCAAATTGCAGAGGCAGAAGGCGCAAGAGTTGTCCTGCAGACCGGAAAGGGCAAAGGACAGGCAATGATCCAGGCTTTCGAACTTATCGAGAGCCCCTATGTAGTATTGGTCGACGGGGACGGGACTTACCTTGCAAAAGAAGCTCCTTCTCTTCTTGAGCCAGTTCTGTCAGGAAAAGCCGACCATGTTATAGGTAACCGACTGGAAAAATATTCCCCAGGGGCGTTTACAAAACTAAACCTGATGGGTAACCGCTTGATAAACTTACTTTTTGATATTGCTTATGGGGTACAGTTAAGAGATATTCTTTCAGGTTACCGTGCGTTTACGCTCGATAGTATTAGAGAATTGGAACTTAACAAGACAGGTTTTGAAATAGAAACCGAAATCTCTGTTGAGTGCGTCCTGAAAAAACAAATAGTCGAAGAGGTGCCGATTACTTATCTTCCCAGAAGTGAAAAAGGCGTAACCAAGTTAAATCCGGTAAAAGACGGAATAAGAATAGGTTCTACTATCTACAGGCTTGCAAAAGTGCATAATCCTATGTTTTATTTCGGGATTATAGGTTTTATCTTTATTATTGCAGGTCTGTTTACAGGAACCTATGTGGTAGTCGAGTGGTTCCGGAATATCACCCATATTCTCCTTTCAGTTCTCACGACCCTGTTTATTATATTCGGACTTCAGATGTTTATCTTCGGAATGCTCAGCGACCTTATAGTTACTCTCCACAGGCAAACAGTCAGCTTAATCCAGGAAAAAAATAAGCAGAGAAAATAATTAGAAATAATAAGCAGAGATAATAATTAGAACCAATAAGCAGAGATATAATTAGAAATAATAAGCAGAGAAAATAATCAGGAGATCTCTCAGTTTCCAGGTTACTCCTTAGCTTTTCTCAGATATCTTTTCAGCTATTTTCCTCTATTTCTCTTTCTCTGAATTTCAATTCATTTGATTTTTTTTTCTGTCTTATTCTATTTATATTCCATTTTCTTCTATCTTGTTATTTCTTTCTTTATTCTTTCAGAATTATTCTTCACCCAACACAAGTTTACTTGCGTTTTACTCAACATTGCTTTGAGACTTCTTTATAAAAGAATTATTTTAATCGCAAACTTTATATTTTCGACATCAATGGGCACGCAAGTAAAGTAAAGTTGATTATGGTTAAAGTTAATTTTTTAAATAGTGTTATATATAATTAATTGCCTTTTATGATCTAACTCACAATCCCTTTACTTACACATGAATCTTGCATTATATTCTTACAGACTAATCTTACAAATAAATGAAAGCTTGAGGTAATAAAGATGACAATTGTGGAAGATGCACAAAAAGGAATTATCACTGAAGAGATGAAGATTGTCGCAAAGGACGAAGGGCTTGACCCTGAATTTGTCCGCCGTGGTGTTGCAGCCGGAAGAATCGTTATTCCAACATCTCCTTACAGGCAGGTCAAGATCTGCGGTATCGGAGAAGGGCTCAGGACCAAGGTTAATGCCTCCATTGGTGTATCCTCGGACATTGTGGATCCAGAGATGGAAGTCCAGAAGGCAATAGCTGCAGAAAAAGCAGGTGCTGACACCCTTATGGAGCTCGGGACCGGCGGAGATTTCCTTGCAATCAGGAAAAAAGTCATTGACAGCATCTCCCTTTCAGTAGGCTCAGTTCCTCTCTACCAGGCTTTCATTGAAGCTGCAAGAAAGTATGGTTCAATCGTGCACATGACAGAAGACGAGCTCTTCAACGCAACAGAAGCCCAGGCAAAGCTCGGAACCAACTTCATGGCAATCCACACTGGAATTAACAATATTACTCTTGACAGGCTTAAAGCCCACGGCAGATACGGTGGACTTTGCTCCCGTGGCGGCGCCTTCATGAGCTCCTGGATGCTCCACAACGAAAAGGAAAACCCTCTTTTCGCAAACTTTGACTACCTCGTTGAGATCCTCAAGGAACACGAAGTCGTCCTCTCCACAGGAAACGGCATGCGTGCAGGTGCAGTCCATGACGCAACCGACCGCGCCCAGATCCAGGAGCTCATTATCAACTCCGAGATGGCTGACAGGGCACACAAGCAGGGCCTTCAGGTCATTGTCGAAGGTCCTGGTCATGTCCCCCTCGACCAGATCGAAACCAACGTAAAGCTCATGAAAGAAATGAGCGGCCACAAGCCCTTCTACATGCTCGGACCTCTTGTTACCGACATCGCCCCCGGCTACGACCACATCGTAACTGCAATCGGCGCCTCCGTATCCGCATCATGCGGCTGTGACTTCCTCTGCTATGTAACTCCTGCAGAGCACCTTGCACTCCCTAACCTCGAAGACGTTATCACCGGAGTCAAGACCTCCAGGATTGCAGCTCACGTCGGCGACATGATAAAGTACCCCGAAAGAGCAAGACAGTGGGATCTCGACATGGGCAGAGCAAGAAGGGAACTCGACTGGGAAAAGATGTACTCCCTTGCAATCGACCCCGAACATGCAAGAGCAGTCAGGAACAGCAGGGCACCCGAAGACACCGACGCATGCACAATGTGTGGCAATTACTGCGCCCTGAAGATCGTCAACCAGAGCTACAACCTCGCAAAATAAACTTCAAAAAAGTAAAGTAAGGCCCCAGGGCTTTACTTTCTCACCTTTTCTTTCATCCTCATTTTTTGTCTTTTACTTTCTGGGTTTATTCTGTGCTTTTTCCTGTGTTTTTTGCCGCGAATTTGCTTGGCATAGCAGGATTTATGCTTTTTCCGAAATTGATCCCGCAATTTTCAGCACTTCGGCCTTATCAAGTGCTCCTCTCAGACTCAGGTCAACATTTCCAAGCTCCCACTTCAACACTTTCATGTCCCCTAGGGTAAGATACTTTCCTTCTTTCCCGTTGATCGAAACGTCTTCTGCAGAATTCATGATTGCAGCATCCGGGGCCTGACCTTCATATACGGTTTCCGTGATCACCATATTTTCTTCTCCCTCTTTGTAGGTCAGGACGACCGTTTCGGCAGCCTGTCCTTCAGGGGCCGTTTCACTGGTATTGTAGGCTGTAGCATAGCTGAACTCATAACCTTCTGGCAAGTACTCCGGGACCAGGATTTCAAATCCGACACGTTCCTCAGCTTCTTCGAGGCTTAACTCTTCAGGAAGTTCGGTATCTCCGGGATCCATGGTCTTTACGGTTGTCCCTTCCGGAATTTTAAATACAAACTCGGAATCAGGAATCCCGGTGTTTACTTTAAGGTCCCGGATTTCTACTCTTGAAGTCAGTGTTTCATTGCTATCGTACATTTCATATCCGAGGAACATCCAGGTTTCTTTGTCTATCCAGACTTTTATGCTGTATTCAGAGGCCTGTTCTCCTGTTTCTTTCGGAGTCCCTTCTAGCAGGTAAGCTTTCCTTCCTTCAACTTCCTCTGTTCCGAGCAGGGATAGGCTCGTATCATTAAGGGCAATTTTTATGAGTGAGAGATAGTTGTTCTCGGTTAGTTCCTGGGTATCGGGGATCTTTGTTTTCATGACTGTGTTTGTCCCCGGGGCATAGGTCCACCTGAATTCCCCATCCGAGAGCACGAGCGTCTCTTCTTCCTTTCCCGGCTCTTCAATGAAGTTTTTTATCATGTGTGGTTTTTTGTACATTGTCTTAAATTCGTTTTCCACGACCTGCTCCCCTATATAGTAGGTCATGTGCATTGTGTACGAATAATCTTCAATGCTGTTCTGTTTCTCCAGCATCCGGGTTGCAATCTCTTCGGCACTCGGTTCTTTTTCCGTACAGCCCGATGCGAAGAGGACCGGAATCAGCAGAACCAGTAATGTAAGTGTTGTAAGTGTTTTCTTGTCTGTCATTTCCTTCACCACTCTATTTTCGGGTTTTTTCCAAACTTCTTTCCTGGCGGTTGAATCCCTCCCATCCCACTCAGGGGCAAAGATCCATGATGAAACCTAAAGCAATCTGTTCGTCTCCATCAGGGCCTGTCAGGTTTTCAGGAGGATATGATTTCCCAAACTCCCTTGTTTCTACAGTTACCCCTTCCGGAACTTCGAATTCAAATTCGGAGTCCGAGATGCCCGTGTTGATTTTCAGGTCTCGTATTTCGTATTTTACTGTCAGGTTTTCGCTGCTGTCATATGTCTCATACCGGAGAAGTGTGCCTGTCTCTTCATCTATCCAGAATTTTTCCCTATATCCTGAAAGAGATCCACCTTCTCCCTCTACTTCTCCCTCTCCCCCTTCTTCTTTATCTTCCTCTCTTTCTTCCCATCCATTTTCGTCGGAGTTCTTCACCAGCAGGTATGCGGGTCTGCCGTCTATCTCTTCTGTCCCGAGAAGGGATACACCACTTTTATTCAGGAGGTCTTTAATGAACCCTGTATCACTTTTTTCTCCAGACTCTTTCTCTGCAGATTCTTTTTCTTCGGATCCGGAAGTTTCAGGCAGTTTTACTTTTATGGTGGTGTTTTTCCAGGGGTAATAGGTCCACATGTACTCCCCGTCCGAGATCTCTACTTTTTCAGGATCTTTTCCCGGCTTTTTTGTTAGAATTCTGTACATGCCAGGGTTCTTGGACATAACCTCAAATTCCCTTTCCAGGTTTTCTCCTTCAAAAAATAAGTTCAGGTGTATTATACATGAGTAATCTTTGATATTGCCCTCTTTTTGCTGTATCTGTTCTGTAATTTCTTCTACTGTAAGTTCCTTTTCTACAGTGAGTTTTTCCCCGCAGCCCGAGTTAAATAAGGCAAGTGTCGTTGCAATAAATGCGACAATAAGTACGGGCAGTAATGTCTTTGTTTTCATTTTCTCCGTCTTCTAACTTTTCCTTTATCTTTTTCTTCGTTCTTTTGCCTGAATTTATGTTTTCAGAAGCGTGCTCAGAAGTTTAACCCTTTTTTAATATAACTCTTCCGGAATAAGTTAACAATCATTTGTCTTAATTGCGAAATCTATGTGCATTCATTGGGACATTTTGCTGGCTAAAATTATTAATACTTTTTTTAAAACTTTTGTCCATTAAAAACCGGCAGCTTTTTATTCTACCTCTTAAATTTCTATATATATTTTACTATATTTTTTGGGAAGTTTGGACTTGCTCCTCCCGGAAGTGGGAATGAGCCTGTTTACATACAAATCGAGGTAAAGTTTTATGAAAAGGGAAGTTTTTACATGGCTTGCGGTTTTCGGGATATCGCTGTTTTTTTTGTTTTTACAGGGTGTGGAGCTTCGGCTGAGAATGGGGTCGGGGTACCTTCTGAAATCCGAAATGAGGAATATACATTTGAAGAGCTTAATCCCGATGAGATTACTACGGTATGGAACGACTCATATCTCTTCAGCAGCAGGGAAGCTGCTCAGGAAGAGCTTGAGAGGCTGAAGCAGAGGTCTGTGGAGATCAGCGAGACTTTCCGTCCGGAATTCGAGGAGCTTTCGGGACCTGTCTTGCTGGACTACATTGAAACCAAAAAGGAGTTTTCAAGGTCCTTTGATATCCTGTATATTTATGCATACACTGGGCTCAGCAAAAACGTAAATGACCAGTTCTTTTCATCTCTTCTTGCGGACACCCAGGATCTGGCTACGGAACATGAGAAAGCCGTTGCATTTGCCACTGTAAAGCTGACTTCACTCTCAACGGATGAATGGGAGCAGCTCTTTTCCGAGGAGCCCGAGCTTGAAGAGTACCGGCCCTATTTCGAAGCTGCCTATATCAGGTTTGCAGAACACAGGCCAGAGGACGAGGCCCAGGCCGCATACCTTGCAGATATAGAGAACCAGCGCATGAAACTCCAGACCGAGGCATTTTCTAAGATTACGAACAATGTCACAAGGGCAGGGAATATAACCCTCGAGAGCGAAGAAGAATATGCAGTCAACTCCCAGTCCTTCTATACTCTGCTTTCAACAGACCAGAGCCAGGAAAACAGGAAGAGATGTTATGATCAGAGGTTTTACCATCTGATTGACGAATCGGACTCGATGGCGACCCTCTATTCTGAAAAAGCCCGGCTTGATGACCTTGCCGCAAAGGAGTTGAAATATACCGACTCTTACGAAAAATGCCTTTACCGCCTTTATCTGACTGATTCTCAGGTTGACGGGATGAATTCTGTCTTCAAGGAACGAAAAGACATATTTGAAGGCTACAACGATTTCAGGAAAACAAAGCTCGAGCTTGAAACCCTGAAACCCTATGACCTCTTGCTGGAGTTAACTGAAGAACCGGGAGAAGAGTATGCTTATGTGACTGCTCTGAAAGGTATCCAGAAGTCCTATGCCGGAATGGACCCACGCTTCAATGATATCTTTCTGGAGATGGCTACAGAGAATTTCATAGATGTATACCCTGACCCCGAAAACGGAAAGCAGCCCGGAGGTTACTGTTACGAACTCTGTGCCCTGCATGCCCCAGCTCTGATTTTTATGAACTATAACGGTATGATTTCGGACCAGAAAACCCTCACGCATGAACTGGGGCACGGGATTCATTTCTATCTGATGGGTAACTCCGTGGATTACCTCTACTGCTCCGGCCCAACTTACGAAATGGAGGTCCCTTCCACTTTCAACGAAGAACTCTTTGTCGATGATGTGGTCGAAAACTCCGATCGTGATACTGCTGTTGCAGTGCTCTCCCAGTATATAGGTGAATATCAGAACTATTTCGCTTTCCAGCCTATGATCACGGAATTCGAGTATAAGGCCCACCAGCTCTGCGCTGAAAAAAGCGATGAAAACGGAATTGTCAGCGGAGCAGAACTCAATGCCCTCTGGACTGAATTATATAAAGATTACAGGAGCGACTCCATCGAATACTATGCCGAAGACTCTGCAGAATGGACCAACATCAACCACATCTATCTGGCAAATAACTACTACACCTTCAACTACGCAGTTTCGAAAGCAATAACTCTCGCCCTCTTCAAGCAGTACAGGGAAGACCCGGAGGCTTTCAATGAAAACTACATAGCCTACCTCTCTGCAGGCTCAATGCTGACTCCCGAGGAAAAACTGAAAAAATACTTCGGGATCGAAATCAACAGGCAGCTCTTTGAGGATGCTATGGATGTCGTGGAGTTGAGGATCCAGCAGCTTGAGGAGCTTGAAAGGGAGAGGAGCGGTCCGAAATTTGAGTCTGCCGCAGAAAGCCTGAATGTCTATTCGGGTTCGTTCTGGAATTCGCCGCTGGGAGAATGATCAACGGAAGGTTCAATGAATTGAACATTCTGAATGAATTGAACACTCTGAATGAATCGAATACTCTGGGGCTGTTGAGGACATTTAAGTGTCCTCTGCCTCCAGATTCTTTTCTTTTTCGCTTTTTTTGCCCCCTGAAAAGTTTTTTCCGCTCTTTGAAATGCCCTGCTCTTTATGCGGGTCAGGCATTGGATAAACATTTCTACCATAAGCGATAGAACTACCTGTAACCGGCAGGAGAACACAGAAATGTACTATCACATAGTTGAATCCCCAATCGGTCCAATACTCCTTGCAGGAGACGAAGAAGGGCTGAAATACGTAAACTTCATGCAAGGTAAAAAGAAAATCGAAGTTCCGGATGGCTGGGTGGAAAACAAAGAATTTTTCAAGGAAATTTCCGGGCAGCTTGAAGCTTATTTTGCAGGGCAACTCAAATCTTTTGAAGTAAAGCTGGCTCCCGAAGGCACGGAGTTTCAGAAATCCGTCTGGAAGGCTCTATGTGAAATCCCTTATGGGGAGACCAGGACTTACGGAGAGATCGCAAAAAGCATTGGAAACCAGAAGGCTTCCCGGGCTGTGGGGCTTGCAAACAACCGGAATCCGATCGCAATAATAGTGCCATGCCACAGGGTTATCGGGGCAAATGGAAAACTTACCGGCTATGCAAGCGGGCTGGATGTAAAAGAATTTTTATTAAAACTTGAAGAAAATAATTTGAAATAGGAAAAACACAAAGATTCTATCTCAATTCTCTGTGAATGCTGTTTAGTTCTCTGTGAATGAATCAATTTTTCTTCGATTTATTCCATTTATATACCATTTTCAAAAACAGCAATGCGACTATAAGATAGAATATTACCATAAGAGTAGCCATTATTTCAGTAACCCCTATCATCATTATAAGTCCCATTTTGTTATGTTTTTTAATCTATTTAACATCTGTCAAAAAGATAGATTTTCAGGAGAACCATTATGGAGCTCAAAAATAAGATCGAGAATATTATCAAAGAAAGCGCCGCAAATCCCGGCACTGAAACTCGATATCGTGAGCCTCTCGTAGGCTACGCTTCAGCCCGCGATCCAATTTTTGATGAAATGAAGAAAATCATTAGCCCTCACAACCTGCATCCTGAAGAGATCTTTCCCGAAGCAAAAACTGTTGTCTCTTTCTTTCTGCCGTTTGAAAAAGAACTTGTGAAGCTGAACTGGAGATCCCGGGAGCCTGTAGGGGAATGGATTCTGGCTAAAGGCGAAACAGACCGCCTGATTGGAGAAATCAACGAAAAATTGAAGGCTGAGCTGGCAAAAGAGGGTATAAAGGCAGTCGCACCTTCGATTATTTTCGATTATAAAAGTAAGGGTTTCGACGTTTCATGGTCCCACAAGAGCGCAGCCTACGCTGCTGGCCTGGGCACGTTTGGGGTTCACCATATGCTGATCACAAAGGCTGGGTGTGCAGGCCGCTTTGGAACAATATTGATTTCCGCAAAGATTCCTCCCACTCAACGCCCGACAGAAGAATTCTGCCGCTACAAAAAAGGAGAGAAATGCCTTGTCTGTGTGGATAGGTGTCCGGCTGGAGCTCTTACTATAAAAGGGCTTGACAAGGAAAAGTGTTTCAGGCTACTTCAAGAAAACGCAAAAGCTTTTCCTGAGCTTAACCAGCTTGCCTGCGGGAAATGTGCAACTGGACCATGTGCTCTCAAGTCTCGTTGAAACAGGCTAAATTCTTCTCCTTTCTCTATGGATTTAGAGATTTTTAATCATTCAGCTTTTCCTGGGAAGGTGGACTCAATGTTTAATTTCAGCCCAGTTGTTTATAATTCCGTTAACGAAGTTGAACCGTTCTCCAGGAGATTCTGCTTTACATTTATCCATAAATGAAGGTCTCTGTAAGGCACGCTGATATTCCCTTCGAACATGTCTTTTTTGTCCTTATTATAAAGCAAAAATTCAAGTTTCATACCTGTTCCTTCGAAGGGAGGAGTTATATTAATTGCTCTTTCCAGGGTCTCGTTGTTTTCGATAAATACATTTTTCCAATCCTCCGGCAAAGGCAGAGATGTCTCTTCGAGCCTGACTTCCATTGTATAATTCACGGGCTTCTGCTCATGATTTATAATTCCCACTATTACGGTACCGATTTCCTCGAGCATGTATTCTGTAGGATAGTTCTCAGCAGTACCTTCAGGCCCCAGGATGTAGAATTCAGTAAAGGGTTTCTGTATGGATTCCGCAATTTTCAGCATTTCGGTTTTTTCAAGAGATCCCTTCAGAGTTATTTCAACTCCTTCAAGTTCCCACTGCAGTACCTTCAGATCTCCTCGTGCTTCCAGGTATTTTCCATCCCTTCCATTGATACTTATCTTTTCAGCCAATTTTATGAGACTATTTTCTTCAGGCTTGTCTGGATAGATTGTTATTTCAGCTCCCCCAAGCCCCAATTTCCTTTCGTAAACTGTTTCCTTTATCTGGAAGCTTTCATTCCTCTTTTGATAATTAAGGATAACTATTCTGGAATCCTGACCTTCAGGGGTTACAGCACTGCTATCGTATACCATCGAATAATTGAAAGCATATCCTTCAGGCAGGTACTCTGGAGTGATGATTTCAAAGCTGGCCTGTTGTCTGGCTTCTTCAAGGCTAAGTTTTTCGGAGAGAGAATCCTCTTTAGGGTTTAGGGTTTCTGCACTCAGTCCTTCCTCACATCCCGATGTAAAAATAGCCAGGATTATCAAAACTAATATCAATACTACTCTTGCATGCTTCATTTTATATCAACGACCTATACTCTCCTATTAATTTACAATGCTTACCTGACTTTTTCACATCTTGATATATTTTATCAAATTTGCATAATATGAAATACAAAAAAAGCTGAGTGATATTTATGTCTATTATTTCTCTTACTACGGATTTTGGAGATCTCTATCCTGCAGCCATGAAAGCCGTGATCCTTGGAATCAATCCTGAAGTACAGATAGTTGATATAACTCATTCTATCAGGCAGGGAGGAATCAGGGAAGGCGCTTTTGCCCTGTATTCACTTATCCTGTATTTCTCGGCCAAGAGTGTGCATCTGGGAATTGTCGATCCTGGGGTTGGGACTTCTCGCCGTGCCCTTGCCTTAAAAGCCGGCCGTGAAGGCGAAGAGCAGTTCTTCGTGGGTCCTGACAACGGGCTCATGATCCCTGCAGCCCGCCGCCTTGGGAATATGGAAGTGTACGAAATCACAAATAAGGAAATAATGCTTAAGTCGGGGATCTCGGCAACCTTCCACGGCAGGGATATTTTCGCACCTGTGGGAGCCAGGCTCTCAAAAGGTATGCCGATCGAGGCTGTCGGGCATAAGGTGTCGGATTTTGTGGACCTTGATTTCGAAAATTTCGGAATTGACGGGTCATTTCTTGTAGGAGAAGTCGTTTTTGCTGACAGCTTCGGAAATGTAATTACGAATATTCCGGAAGATGCAGTCCTGAAGTTCCGTAATTTCGGCTCACAGGTGGAAGTAAACGGCAGGAAAATTTCCTTTGTCAGGACTTATGGTTTTGTCGGGAAGGAAGAGGCACTCGCACTTATAGGCAGCCATGGCTTTCTTGAAATTGCAGTTAATAAGGGAAGCGCAGCTCTGCAGTTCGGGCTCAAAAGCGGGAGTCCTGTGGCAATAAGGGTTCTCTAAATATCTATGAAACATTGTTTACTCTTTCCAGCTCCAGGCATGGCCCGTTAAATGCCGGAATTTTTATATAACTCTTCGAATACAATCTGCCTGTTAAGAATGAGATTTGTCGACCTGAGAACTTACAAACTCGAATTGCTTTTTTTCTCTTCTCTGGCTATTTTGAGTTTTTTCACGCTTTTCGAGAGCGAAAGCATGGGCACGGCCGGTGGAAGCTCTTCAAATACCTTCTGGCTTCCCTCTGCAGTGATGCAATCTACAGCTGCGTTATATGCCGTATTTATTGCTATTTTCATTTTGTCCCTGCAGAACAACAGGGAAAATATCAATTCTATTGCCAACCGTATAAAGCCCACCCTGAAGATCGTATCCTATACGGCAGCAGGCACGATTTATTTTAATGGGTTGATGCTGATCGTTTTTAGCCTGGGTGCTTTTTCTGAGACTAAAATGAAAATTCTGCTGTTTTTTTCCCTCTTTTCCATGGTAGCGTCACTGATAGCTATTGTCTATTCCTCTATGAACCTGCTAAGCGATGTTTCGGGTCTGAAGACTTCATCGGAAAAATTGATTTATATTTCAGGTCTTCTTAAAGGGCAGGAAGGGCCGCGCTCTGAAAACGTTATAAAGCAAAATAGCAGGGACATTGAATTCTGTATTCAAGCGCTAGATGATGAGAGCCCTGAGGTCAGGGTAATTGCTGCCGAAGCTCTGGGACAGGTAAGAGAAAAAAGGAGTGAAAAGGCACTTATCGGGCTTCTTGAGGACCGCAATTCTGCGGTGAGAATTGCTGCAGTCAAAGCCCTTATCCTGGGAGGAAGCGAGGATGCCCTAGAGCCTCTAATTAAACAACTGGCAGATAAAGACCCTGCAGTAAGAATCCGTATTATAGAGGCTCTGGGAAACCTCCATGACAGAAGATCGACCGGGCCTCTTCTCAAAAGCCTGGATGATAAAGTCCCTGAAGTCAGGCTGGCCGCAGCCAGGGCACTGGGAGTCCTGGGTGATGAAAGAGCAGAAGAAGAGCTTATTGAAAAGATTGACGACAGCCCTGTAGAGTTCCGTAGCCAGGTGGCTCTGGCTCTTGGGAAAATAGGGGGCAAAAGGGCAGCTGTTATGCTTATCCCCCGATTGATGGATACGGATTCCGAGCTTCGAAAACATGCTGCTGAAGCCCTTGGGAATCTGGGTGACCTTCAGGCGGTTGAGCCGCTTCTCAGGTGCCTGGAAGACAAAAGTTCTGGAGTAAGAAATGCCGCCGCGTATTCTCTGGGAGTCCTTAGAGCCGGGAAAGCAGCAGCACCCCTCATAAAAATGCTGCAGCAAAAGGATTCCGAAATCAGGATCACTTCTATCTATGCTCTTGGAGAGATAGGCAGCTGTGAGGCAGTCGATCCTCTTCTTGAGCTTCTCGATGACAGCAACCCCTGGGTCAGGCGGTATGCAGCCGAAGCTCTGGGAAAAATCGGAGATATAAAGGCAACAGGTCCCCTCGTTAAAAATCTTAATGATCCGGATCCGGAGGTAAAGTGGGCTGTAGCCGAAGCTCTAAAAACGCTGGATAAGCAAAAATAAAGGAGGAATGTGTATAAGCAAAAATAAAGAAGGAATCTGTATAAGCAAAAATAAAGAAGGAACGTGCGAACCCTGCGGAAGTCTCTAAACAGAGCAGTCCTTTTAAAAGCTTTTTAGTGCTGTGAATATAATTTTTTACTAAACCATCATCGACAAGGTTGATATTAGACATTAAGGCAGCCTGGACTCTGCAAGCACTTCGGGGTTTACAATATTCTGGGGTCTTCCGGCTACGAACCTTTCTATGTTTTCCACGCAAACGTGTGTACACTCTTCAAGGGATTCTTCCGAAAGGAAAGCTATGTGAGGTGTAAGTACAGCATTTTCCAGCCTGATAAGAGGGTCGTCAGGAGGGAGCGGCTCCTTTTCAAAAACATCAAGACCGGCACCTCTTATTTTCTTCTTTTCCAGGGCTTCTACAAGTGCAGTTTCATCAATTACCTTGCCTCGTGCAGTATTTATTAGAATTGCGCTCTTTTTCATTTTTGCAAGCTCTTTTGCACCTATCATTTTTTCCGTGGATGGGGTTAGAGGCACATGCAGAGTCACTACATCGGATTCGGTAAGCAGTGTATCCAGGTCGACAAACCTCACTCCCAGCTTTCTCGCTTTTTCCTCACTTGGATGCCCGGTTACGGAAAGTATATTCATGTTAAACCCATGCGCTATCTGGATAACCCTCTCCCCTATACTGCCAGTACCTACCACTCCCATTGTCTTTCCCATAAGCTGGTTCCCTATGTAATCCCTCCAGTCAAAATCCCCTTCTCTCAGCTTGCTGTCTGCAGTATGCACTTTCCTCATGAGATTGAGCGCCAGGGCAAAAACCATCTCAGCAACCGAATCAAAAGCATAATCAGGGACATTGGATACAATTATGCCGTTTTCAGTTGCTGTTTTAATGTCTATATGGTCATACCCGGTTTGCCATACCGAAACCATCCTGAGGTTCCGGGAAGCATGAAACTCTTTTTTAGAAAAACCGTGCCTGCCGACCATAACTATGTCCGCATCCTCTATCCTGGAGATAAATTCCTCACTGGAAGATGGCATGCTGTCAAAAACCTCGAGATCTCCCAGAGCTTCAAGCCTTTTTCTATATTCTCCTGGCAGGAATACAGGATCTGAAATAACAATTTTCACCTGTTCACCTTCCCGGATGATAGAAACTTATGTACTTTTCCGGATCCTCATCGAATTTCTTTTTGCACGAAAGAGAGCAGAAATAGTAAGTCTTTCCCTTGTATTCACTCGTGAACTTTACGTCCTCTCTGTTTAATTTCATCTTGCAGACAACATCTGTTTCCATTGACAGGGTAGACTCCGTACCGTTCATAACATTCCCCGCTTTGCCCCTCTATTTTTATAATAATTAGAAAAATAACTCCATTTAGTATACTTTCGAGATGCATATATGTGTTACCTTATCCGGGATATTGTCAGAAAAGCTTCCCTCCCGAGCGTATCATATAGTCCGGTTCAAGTGCAGTTATCCATCAATAAACCTTAATATTAGAGCTCACTCTATCGAACGGTACTTGAATGGTGCTAATTAACAAAAAATATACAAAAAAGTTAAATAAACCTTTTCAAGCGAAGCAAAAGATTACTTCCCACTAATTAGTCCTTTTGAACGAAGCGAAACTCTGGAAGTAAAACTCAGGTCACAGAGCTACAATTTGACTTCACAACTCGGCTTTCACATCCATTCATAATGCATCAAAACTTCAGGGTTGAAGCTCTGCATTAAACTGTTTTCCGTATACCCGAAAAAGAGGCAGCCTGCACAGTTCTCTACTATTTCCTTTCTGCGCCGTTCGGAATCTTTCCAGACTTTCTCAAAGCCGTCCTTCATCACATTCCCGAGAGCTTCCTGATGTACCCTGCAGGTCTCGGCAGTGCCGTCGTGCGTGACATTGATAATAACGCCGCTCGCCCGGCATTTGTAATCCATTTTTCCGTCCCTGACCATTCTCAGGTAGGTCTTGGAGTTAATTATAGGGTAGCCCTGTCCTTTGAGCTCGATTATGCGGTCAACTGTGTTGCGGAATTTTTCCTTATTACGAATCCCTATTTCGTTCCAGATATCTTCGCTGATTCCGGGAAACTCATGTACAGGCTCAAATGATACTTTTACACCCAGTTTTTCTGCAAGCAAAATAAGGGTTTCAATATCATCCAGATTTTTCCCTGTGAGTACACAGTTCATCAGGATCGGATTTTTCTGTTTCTGGAGTTTCCTGATCTCAATGGCTTTTCTTAAGCCTTTCAGCAGGGTTTCGAAATCCATCTTCCGAATTTCTTTATAGCTTTTTATCCCGTCTACTGAAACTGAAAGGTAGTCTACGTCCTCAAGCTCTTCCGCTCTTTCGTAGAGCAGCTTTCCATTTGTAACCATAGATGTAACCATCCCGAGTTTCTTTGCGTGAGCCATTATCAGGGGCAAATCCTTTCTGAGGAGGGGTTCCGTAGTCCAGGCATTATAAACTCCGATCCCGAATTTTTTCGCATCATCGAGCAGCCTGAAAACCTCGTCTCTTGAGGGTTCCTTCCCGGTTTCTTTCCAGTATTCACAGAACCTGCAGCGCATGTTGCAACTGGCATTTACGCCGTGAGAAAGGACAAACGGGCGCTTTTTGATCCTTATCTGCCAGAGGGCTTTTGAAGCAAGGATGGGGTCAAATCGGGACATAGCAATCTCTTTTATTTTTTACAACAGGATTTTTTTCATGCAAGATTAATTCGCTCTATTCATGAGCTTTTTTATTATAACTTTTTTGTAAGATAGGCCGGAACAGGAGATTCAGAGGTGGAAACTCTCCAGAGATAGAGAAATAATCTAAATTGGTCCAAAAGATAATCCCTAAATCGACCACGAAAAATTGTATGGAGATTTCATTCCTGAAATGCATTCCTGAAATGCATTCCTGAAATGCATTCCCGAAAAACATTCCCGAAAAACATTCCTTAAAATAATTCTCGAAGCAGTTGAGAAAAAACCGGACTTAATACACTTGCTTACTATTGTTGCAATGTATCGGGTCTCAAAAAAAAGGGTGCTCGCCCTGAGGCGAGCTTAGGTATTGAAATTATCCGAAGAGGGCGCCGAGACCGGCCATTCCATCTTCTTCAGAGGTGTCATCTTCTTCCTCTTCTGGCTCCTCGACAGGAGCTTCTGCTGCTGCAGGGGCTGCTGCTGCGGGTGCTGCTGCAGGGGCTGCGAATGCTGCCTTTGCAATTGCTTCTTCGATGTCCACACCGTCAAGGGCTGCAACAAGGGCCTTTGCCCTGGCTTCGTTTACTTCGATACCTGCTGCCTGAAGAACGGCAGTGATTGCTTCTTCGGTAATTGCTTTACCAGCGTTGTGCAATAAGAGAGCTGCATATATGTATTCCATCGTTAATCACCTAATTTTATATTATCGTAAATTGTAAATCTGTTTATCCGAAAAGGGCGCCGAGTCCGGCCATTCCGTCTTCTTCGGCATGGTCCTCTTCTTCCTCTTCAGGTTCTTCTTCCTTCTTTTCTTCTTCTGCTGCCGGAGCTGATACTGCAGCTGCTGCTGCGCTTGCGGCAGCCCCGAGAACTTCCCTCAGGTCTTCATCCACAGCATTTTCATCCTTGTCTGCGGCTTTGGACGCAACAGATGTCATCTGGATGTGTGCTTTTGCCAGCAGGGCATCCATGACTCCCGGTTCAAGGATAACAGCATTGACACCGAGGTTCTTTGATTCTGCATAGGCTTTTGCCAGCAGGGTGCCGATTGTTGCACTTGTCGGGTATGCGGTGTTGACTGAAAGGTTGAAAGCGTTCTGAACTGCACTGATAATGTCAGAGAAGTATTTGCTTTCGTCAACTGCAAGGAGTTCCGGCTCGTAAATTGTCCCTTCATCGTAGGCGGCTCTAAGATCAAGCCCTATAATGAGTGGGTATATTTCCAGCTTTGAGAGCATGGTGGCGAGCTTCTGCGGGACTGCCTCGCCTGCTTTACAGACAACTTTAGTTTCCTTTATTGCTACCTTTCCGGCTTCGATTGAGGCAGGAATTCCTGCGCTCTGGAATTCGCCAAGAATCGGACCAGGCGGGAAACTGGTGGGCCCTTTCTGGACAATTATGTCCGCAGGAGCTATTGCGCCTCCTTTGATTGGAGAAGGAGTCTTTGTCTGTTCGAGCAATTTGTAAAGCTTGAAGGGACTTTCATTGGTAAATACCAGAGCAGTCTGCTTGTCAAGATATTTGTTCATCTCGGGAATGGTTTCCCCGAGCTGGTCTAAAGCCCGCTCTGTGAGGGTGTTCCTGGAGACTTTGAGCACCGCAACGTCCTTAAGGTCCCGGCGAATCTTCTGGATCTTAGTTGCGAGGATGCCTTCGATCCCGACCATCCCGAAAACTTTGTGGGACTGGATGAGTTCCTTTATGTTTTCGATTTCATCCTTTTTCCACTGTGGGATGTGCTCGGTGTGATGCCTTTCTTCTGCCATTTACACCACCCTCTCTGATTTTCCCATGGTTGTCGTGACATAGACCGTTCTGAGGTTGTGCTTGCCCTTATCGAGGACACGCTCAAGCCTGGCCATAATAGTTTCAATATTCTCGGCAAGGTCATCAGGATTCATAGTCCTTCTGCCGACAGCCACATGGAAGGTAAGTTTGTCTTTTGACCTGAGCCTGACCGCATTTTGCTTACTCTGGATCAGTTCGCCTATATCTTTGTTCGGCATGAGCGGGATAGGCATTTTGCCTCTGGGTCCCAGAACAATACCAAGGTTCTTACCGATTATCGGCATGAACTGAGTTTCAGCAATAAAAAGGTCACATTCGTTTGCAAGAGTTCTGGCTCTGTTTTTGTCAGCTACCAGCTCTTCGAGCTCAACGTCAGAAATAACATACGCAGCACCGGCAGCTTTTGCTCTCAGGCCAACGTCACCCTTTGCAAAAACGCCGATCTTCAGCTCTTTTCCGAGCCCGTGCGGAAGAATTACTTCTTCATCGACTCTGTTCTTTGGTTGGTTCATGTCAAGGTTCTTTAAGTTAATCGCCAGGTCCACGCTTTCCGAGAAATTGCGTTTTGGCGACTCCTCAATAACTTTCTTGACAGCTTCCAGTATATTCTTTTCTACCATCTTGTTCCTCCCCGTAGTGTTTGAACTTAATGTCCAGACAGCCGTTCCGGCTTACTACGGTGGTCGTAGGGGCTCCCATCCGGGTTCTGTAATCTTAACAGTAAGCCACCAATAACTTCTTGTAAGCTATTCCAGTAGAAACACTGTTCAAGGCTCTTGTGCTATTAGTGGTATCCAATTTAAAACTATTGGTGTGTAAACAGAACCCGAATTAAAAGGTAAATGAAGAAGAAGGCTTACCACTCCTCGCCTGCAAGCAAATCATCAAATTTGCCTTCATCGAGTGCTTTCTGGCAGTCCTTGGCCTTCATTCCCTCTACATTCACGCCCATAGGGACACAGGTTCCCATTACCTCTTTCATTGTAGCTTTGAGGTCATAAGAAAGTACATCTTCCTTCTTCATACGGGCGATCTTTGCAACCTGCGGGATAGTAAGGTTACCAACAACCTCGTTTCCTGCAGTTCCTGACCCTTTCTGAATCCCAAGCTCTTTCATGACCAGGGATGCGGTCGGAGGGGTGCCTACCTCGATCTCGACGTTTTTCTTGTCGTCAACAATTATCTTCACAGGGACCTGCATTCCATTATAGTCCCTTGTTTTTTCATTGATCTTTTCGACCACTTCTTTTATATTGACCCCGAGCGGACCAAGTGCCGGACCTAATGGTGGTCCGGGATTCGCTTTTCCTCCGGGGACAAGTGCTTCAACAATACTTGTCATCTGAGTCTCACCGGTTTTTATAAGTATAAATTTTGTAGATTTGTATCAATCCACTCTGAGTACTGGTGATTTTTGTTTATTAATAAGCTGGAATTTTCGGTATTTCCCATACGATCTCTGGCTTAATCGTTGTCTTTTTTGAGTACCCGTACGGTATCGCCGCGAATCGTGATGGGGATCGGAACCACAGCATCGAAGAGTTCCACAGTAATTTCCTCATGCCCTTCGTCAACCCTTTTAACCCGGGCTTTCTCTCCTTTGAAGGGTCCGGAGGTGACCTCAATTATAGCCCCTTCTTTAATTCCGGTCACTATTGGCTTGGGTTTAAGGAAATGTTCTATTTCAGAGATTGAAGAACTCCCTTTGACAATGGCTCTTGCATGCGGAATTGTCTGGATTGCCAGTTCAACAATTCCGGATTTCGGGGCCTCGACAAGGACGTATCCTTTGAGCTCATCAGGAGCCAGGATTGCCCGTATGTCCAGTTTCTCCTTCTTAGAAATCCTTGCAAGGGCCGTTGCTACTGACCTTTCCTGGTTTGCTGTGGTTTTGATTACGAATATCTGGGAATCCTCACTCATTGGGCCACCCACTGGGGCAACATTGTCAGCAGTACATAGATAATAAAACCAATTGCGCCCACAGCCAGAATGCCGGCACCTGCAACTTTGGCAATGGTCAAGAACTCTTCCCTGGACGGTTTTTTCGTAAGTTTCAGGACCCGCAGGTGTGCCCGGATTGCCTGACCAACGCTTTTTGTGGTTATACTCGGTTCAAATGTGGATTCTACCAATTAATTCACATCCAGGTTTTTATATACATATTTATTTTTATCTGGAGTTTTGCGCGCGGCTCTTCCTTTGTATATTGTATCTCCGATATTTGCTTTTCTATCGCAGAACATCGGATTTTACTTCTCAGGAAGGACGAGCGGATTATATTATTAATTCCTATTATATGAAGATATCACTGGCACAATCTTTAACACATCCAAAAGTTTAAACGCAGGATTGGTGCTCACATAGTACCTTTAATCGTGTCAGTATAAATTTTCCTTTTTTGATGCCGAATTGTATCGGCATCATACTGCATTTACCATAAAAATAGTTTTCGATTGGATTTATATTCCTACGTTCCTTCTTTTTCCTTTCAGAGGAGGAAATCAGTATTTATTCCAACCGAACGTTTTTATCCATTTTTACTGTTTCGTTCCTGATTTGATCACTCTACGAAGTCAATTCCGTATTTATATGTAATGTTCTTATCGCTTCCATGACCGTAAATCTGGGCAGAAGTAACTCCTGTGACCACAATCATGGTACGCACTGTCTGTTCGAGGTCAGGGTCAATCTGGGCACCCCATATCAGGCGGGCGTTGCTGTCTATGCGGCTGTAGACTTCCTGAACCACACACTCGGCCTCCGAAATGGTCATATCAGGGCCTCCAACCACATTAACAAGAGCAGAGGTCGCACCTGATATATCCACGTCAAGGAGAGGGCTGCGCAGAGCTTTCTGGACAGATTCAACAGCTTTATTCTCGCCGTCTGCCTCTCCAAGCCCTATCATGGCAACACCTCCGTTTTGCATAACAGTTCTTATATCTGCAAAGTCAAGGTTGACAAGTCCGGGCTTTGTAATCAGTTCGGTTATGCCCTTTACTGCTCTCATAAGAACTTCATCCGAGACCTTAAAGGCAGCCTGAAGCGGAAGTCTTGGGACAACTTCAATCAGCTTGTCATTGGGGACAACGATAACTGTGTCGGCAACGTCTCTCAGACGCTCAAGACCGGCTTCGGCATTTGTCCTTCTTACATGCCCTTCCACGCTGAACGGAAGGGTTACGACTGCAATTGTAAGGGCTCCTGCATCTCTGGCTGCCTCAGCTACTACAGGTGCAGATCCGGTTCCGGTTCCTCCTCCAAGGCCCGCGGTGATAAAAACCATATCTGAGCCCTGGACGATTTTGTTAATCTCATCAATACTTTCGATTGCAGCGTCTTCTCCTATCTGGGGGAGGCTGCCGGCTCCAAGTCCTCGGGTTTTCTTCCTACCTATGAGAATTTTTTTGCCGGAGCGTATATGAAGAAGGTGCTGAGCGTCAGTGTTCAGAGCAACAAGGTCTGCTCCCTGGATACCTTCACCCATCATGCGCTGGATGCTATTTGAACCGCCGCCGCCACAACCTACTACTTTGATGGTTGTTTTAAGGCTTCTCAGTATTTCTTCAAGTTCAGCATCTACTTCTAAGTTTTCATTAGAGTAATCTGAATTTGAATACTCTCCCTGCCCGGCACGTCCTTCCAGGGCAGATCGAGCAAGGGCTTCTTCCACAATGGATCTCATGCTACTGTTTTCCTCCATTCTGCTGGGGTGATCATTAACGGATTGTATTAGAAACAAGTATATTACATCAAGGATCAAATTATTTTAACCATCACATATACAGTTTCCAATTTAATAGTTTTCCTTTTCCAGTTTTTGAATTTACACTGTATATGTTTAAGAATTTTATTAATGTTACTCTATTA
Organism: Methanosarcina subterranea; assembly: GCF_055385895.1. Classification (NCBI taxonomy): domain Archaea; kingdom Methanobacteriati; phylum Methanobacteriota; class Methanomicrobia; order Methanosarcinales; family Methanosarcinaceae; genus Methanosarcina; species Methanosarcina subterranea. The sequence goes on from NZ_AP042426.1 coordinate 418,746, forward strand.
TCCTGTTTAATATTATTATTTATTGCTCTCCGGTATTATCCGGGCCAGTTTTTTCTTTCGGCTGGATCTCTTTAAATTTTTTTGCCTCAAATGTATATTTTTTTATTTTTTATATTTTTTTGAGGCTGGTTCCTGTATTTTTACCTTTCCCTTTTTTCCTGATTTTTCCACGCTTCTCCTTGATTCTATATCCTTCCCGGAGCTTGTTTATACTCAACCTCTGTTCAGAAATCTGCCCAACAGTCTGTAGGCTACCTGCCCGGTCCTCCTCCTGGAGTCCGGTAAAACAGGTTATTTTCTCAGTTATGCTTTTCCTCTTGACTCCCCTAAAATGATGCCTGTTGCAATTAGATGAGCAACCCTGAGAGGCTCCGGAATATTACTTCTTATCGAAGTAAGGCGGACTATCTTTTCTGCGCTTTTTGCCCCGATTCCTGCTTTCTGGATATAAATCGGAGTCCTGTTATTTTCCGTGACCAGCTTCTCTATTTTGCCAGCTTTTTTTATTATCTCCCAGCGCACCTCTCCATCGGAAAAATGCCTTAGAGCAGATCGAATCTTTTCAAAGTTCGGATAGGAGCGCATAACCACAATAACAGGAAGTCCTGTCTCCCTGTAAAGCTCCTCTATATCGACAACATTGAAGCCTCCGTAAGTAATCCCATCAAGCATGATAATTCTGATCTGACCGTAATGCCTGCTGTTCTTTATCATCGTGACCATCACCCTGGTAGCGTCAAGTCCGTCTCTCGTTATTTCGGACCGCAGGACTCCGTCTATCCAGTCTCCTCCCCTGAAAACAGTTCCTACTATCATTACCTTCTCATTAAGAAGCGCAGAGTCATCTATGGCCAGAATTCGGATTTCGGGCTTGATATGAAAATCTGAATTCACAGGTATCTGTATGTCTGAATTACAAAAATAGTTTGCCGGTTTCCCATGACGCCGCTTCCCGCAGGAATCAAAGGGAAACAGGAATTTCTCCGGTAAAAAATGGGAGCCCTTGGAAGGGCTTTTTTGTGGCCTGCCGGATTTTTACACGAACATTGTCGTCTCTGGAGGGATAACAGGCATCATCTTCTGCGTATCCGCAGCTACAGATACCTTGTCCACTGCTTCGAGGAAATCTCCCATTTCAACGAGTTCCTTATCTTTTCTGACCGCGAACATGCCTGCTTCAGTGGCAATTGCCTTCAGGTCTGCTCCGCTCATCCCTTCGGTAGCTTTTGCGAGCCTCTTAAAGTCAATGTCTCCCGCAAGAGTCATCCTTTCACAATGGATTTTGAGGATCTTCCCTCTGGCTTCTACTCCGGGCATAGGAACATGGACAAGCCTGTCAAAACGGCCTGGCCTGAGAATTGCCGGGTCAAGGACATCCGGTCTGTTTGTTGCTGCAATGATCCGAATGTTCTTCCTCTTATCAAAGCCATCCATTTCTGCAAGAAGCTGCATTAAAGTTCTCTGAACTTCTCTATCTGCGCCAGTCGTCTCATTTAAACGCCTTGCAGCTATCGAATCCAGTTCATCGATAAAGATGATACTGGGAGCTTTTTTCCTTGCCATCTCGAAGATTTCCCTGACCAGCTTGGAGCCGTCCCCTATGTACTTCTGTACAAGTTCAGAACCCACAACTCTGATAAATGTTGCATTGGTCCTGTGGGCTACGGCTTTTGCAAGCAGGGTTTTGCCTGTTCCCGGAAGCCCATAGAGTAATACTCCTTTAGGGGGCTCAATTCCTATCCGGGCAAAGCGTTCAGGCTCAATTAGCGGAAGTTCGACTGCTTCCTGGAGTTCCTGAATCTGCTCATCGAGACCGCCTATCTGATCATAATCCACTTCAACACTTTCGATAACCTCCATTGCAGCAACAAAAGGCTCTTCCGTGGAAGGAATGACCTCTGCAATGGCAAGTGTATGCTGGTTCAAGGCAACTTTTGCCCCTGGCAGCAGTTTTTTCTCGTCAATGTACTGTGAGACGTTAACCAGAAACTGAGGCCCGTTACTGCTACGGACAATTATACGATCATTTTTTATCACATCAATAACCGTACCAATGATCAATGGAGAGGTCTTCATGCGGTCGAGCTCTGACTGCAGCTTTCGTATTTCTCTCTCATACTTGATCTTCTGGTTCTCCAAATAGCGTTTTTCGGACTCTATCTGGCTACACTGCTCTTCCAGAAAACTGTTGCGGCTTTCAAGTTGCCTCACTCGGTCCTGGACGCTTTCAGTTGACTCCCCCAGCTCTCCAGGCTCGATTCCGTCATACACAGATCCGGGCTTCACAAGGTGACTGCGCATGCTTTCATCCTTACTTTTGGTACTTTCCGTCATGGAGCTCCGAATATTATTTAAGTTCATACCGTATATAGCGTTTTCGAAGTGATCAATATGCAGTGCGAAATATGTGGTGCAGAGATCCGCGGAACGGCTATATGCGTTACAATCGATAACAGCGAACTCCAGGTCTGCCAAAAATGTGCACCGTACGGTAAGCCCGTTGACAAGCGGACTCCCGTATCAAGGAAAGTCTCTCCGGTGGTTCGTACGGTACCACGAACTGAAAAGAGGCCAAAGAAGGATTTCTTCGATATTTTGAAAGATGAACTTCTGGACAACTACGATCAGATTATCCGGGACGCCAGAGCAACCAGGGGCTGGTCTCAGGAGGACCTGGCTGAAAACATTAAAGAGAAAGCATCTCTTATCAAAAAGATAGAGAGAAGAGAAATAGTACCCGAAGATTCCGTTAGAAAGAAACTGGAACACACCCTTAATATCAAACTTACAGAACGCCTGGATGCCGCAGGGCAGGAAGTCTCTCATATGAAGAAAGACACTACTCTTGGCGATATAGTTAAAATAAAACGCAAATAAGCTATGAGTTTTAACTGTAAAGTTTTAAATTGAGGTTTTGTTCCAGCAAGCACAACCGTTTCCGGCAGGTTTTTCCTTCCGGAAACAACTGGCGGAGATAGTTTTTATTCGAATAGGTTTTCCTTTAGGCTTCTTCAACTGTTTTATTCTCTACTTCTCAATCAGCCTTAACCTATCTTTTAGTTGTAATTTTAATAATCCATCTTAATCTGCCTTTTACCGGTACTTTTAATAACCTGCCTTTATTTAATTGCAGTTCACTTTATCTTTTAACTGCAGTTTTAATAACTGTCTGTAAAGTTAATCTTTACAATTGTCTTTAAATCTTTTTCCTGGAATTCTTCTTATTTTTTCGGAACTGTCTTTTCCAGGGACAAGCCTTCTGAGTTGCGTTAAAGCTCGATTTCTATATCGTAAACCTTTTCCGGATTCTCCTTGTGGATAATCCAGAAAGGCTCTTCTCCATATGTTTCCATTAGTTTTAGGGTCCTTTTCGGGATTGTCTTCGGGCCAAGTACCGCGCCCGGTCTGTCAGGGTCATCGATATAGTCAGTTTCCATCATAAAGCGGGATCCCTCTTCAAGCGCCTGCTCGATTGCCCCTTTAACAGATATGACTCCCGGAAAAATCCCTAGTTCTTCACACGTGTTTACAAGCGGGGGAGAATAATGTTTGACTATCCTGTACATTTTTATTCCTGTTTTTTTTGCCCTTTCTGCTATATCACGTAATTCGGGCTCTCCTACGCTTTCAGTATGCAGCTGGACTGCGCAGTCCTGTTCTTTTCCGAGAGAAAAAGCATGTTCCATTATCTCATTTGAAGCTGTCCAGAAATCTGAGGTTACAGGATAGTGTGGGCGTCCGGATTTTATTCCCACAGCAAGTCCTCTTTCCACATATCCTGCAGCAAGCTCAAGCCCTTTTTTCATGGTTTCTGCAGCTTCTGATAATTCCATATATTCCGTAAGCTTTGAAATCTCAGCAGGGTGGACCCCAAGGACCGGAAAAGCCCCGACTCCAATCTCGCGGATTTTTGATGCGATTTCCACGGTTTCGTCAAAAACCTCAAGATAATCCTCGGGTTTCCTGACTATAATCCCAATGGACCAGCTGGGTTTGGTGACCAGGATTATATGCGTCCCGCCTGATTTCTGAAACTCTTTTACGGCTTCAAAGCCTCTAGCTCTTGGATCTATATGCATATGGTTATCGGTAATCGGAATTTTTGCAGGCATGTTTATTCCTCAAATATTTCCTGAAAGCTTCTTCAAAACTCTCTGTTCAATAACATAAATCCTACATAGTTGGGATCTTTATGAAAGGTTCCGGATTGAATATTATGATTTGAATACTAATTGAATGTACAGTTAACTGTTTAATTTGAACGCCATACTTTTCTTCGTAGGGCGCGAGGGCAGGATTATATTCTGCGAGCCCGTATCTATTTTCTGGACGTATATTCTATACTATTATTACCCAAAAGTTGAAATATGAGCCTTACGTTGAGTACGCGGCGAGATTCAATTATACTTACCAAATTCTTCGAAAAGTTCCCCCTTTTTTAGCTTTTCAATAGCTACGGTTCTTTTAATACGAACCTTACAGATAACGCGAACCTACAGATCTGGTGATAACATGACTAAAACCGCAGCAGTAATCAAAGGTGATGGGGTAGGCCCCGAACTCGTGGATGCGATGCTTAAAGTCGCAGAAGCCGCTGGTACTGATATCGAATTCGTAATGTGTGAGGCCGGAGCAGGCTGGTGGGAGCAGCACGGAGGCAATTCCCTTGTCCCTGATGAAACCTGGCAGATCCTTGACAGCTCTGATGCCTGTTTTAAGGGTCCGACAACAACCCCTGGCGGAATTGGTTCCCCGAGAAGTGTGGCTGTATCTATCAGGAGAAAATACGACCTCTATGCAAATGTCAGGCCAATAAAGACCTTCCCTAACTCAAGTGCACCCCTCGGAGATGTTGAGATGGTCTGTGTGCGTGAAGGGACAGAAGGTCTCTACATAGGAGAGGAAATCCAGCTCACAGACGACGTATCCATTGCGATCAGGAAGATTACCCGCACAGCTTCCAGTAAAATTGCCCGCTACGCCTTTGAGGAAGCCAGAAGTAGAGGTTACGACACTGTTGTGCCCATCCATAAAAGCAACATCCTGAAAATGACCTGCGGCTCTTTCCTGGAAGAAGTCGAAAAGGTTGCACAGGACTACCCGAACATTGAGGTCTGGCCCTATCATATTGATAATATAGCCCAGCAGCTTATTAAGAACCCCCAGATCTTCAATAAAAAAGTTCTCCTTTCTACTAACCTCTTCATGGATGTAATCAGTGAAGAGTGCTCAGCCCTCGTTGGTAGTATCGGACTCATTTATTCTGCAAATATAGGGGACAACTTTGCAATGTTTGAACCGGCTCACGGCTCAGCCCCGAAGTATGCAGGCCAGGATAAAGTAAATCCTGTTGCAACCGTACTTGCAGGAGCCTGGATGCTGGATTATCTTGGTGAAAAGGAAAAGTCCGAAGCCATATTCAGAGCAACTGAACGTGTTATTTCCGAAGGCAGGTATGTGACCTATGACCTCGGAGGCAGCGCAAAACTCAGTCAGATGACAGACGAGATCGCAAGACACACAGAAAAAATACTGAAATAAGGTTTAAAGAATCTAAATACTGCCTAAGTAAAATAAGTGGTAAAAACTGATATAAGAATTAATTAGACTAATATACATTGGTCATCGGTTAAGGAAAAATCGTTATCACTTGCATTGATTTTCATAAAATTTGTTAAATTATTCATCAAATGCAAAACTGGAATCTGATATCGATTTCAATTTAAACACTAAACATTTGGGTTTGAGTTTTTCCGTCGAAATCGAGATCCGCAGCTCAAAATCCTTAACCGAATACAAATGGACTAATATAAGAATTAATAAATCTGATGTAAGATTTAGAAAATCTTATATCATTTTATTTCATTCTCTTTTCGCTTTTTTCGCTTTTTTCGTTTTCTTTTTTGTCTTTTATTGATCTTTGCCCTTTCGCTCTTGATCGTTTGCTTTTACCCTGTGTCTTCTTCTCTCTTTCTCAACTCTAATCCTTCTCTTCTGTCTCTTCTGCCGATTCCTGGATTTTTCCTTTGTTTTTGAGTTTTCTTCCGCCTGTACGTGCCGGGTCGCAGATTGGCTGGTAGAGGAAATATTTCTCAACGTAAGCGAGGAGCTCCTCATCTGAGATGCAGGAAACCCTTTCTTCTTTATCGTAAAGCTTCTGGATCTCTTTCTGGATCTTAAGCAGTCTCCTGTCGTCTTTTTCAACTATGGTTTCAACATCAAGGAGGTTGTTTAAGGTTTCCTGGACCTTGTAACGTATTACCTCAAGGCCTGAAGAGTCGCCTATGAGGAGAAGCCTGGTACCTCCTACCAGTTCAGGGGGGTAGGGTTCATAGTTAAAGGGGTTTTTCAGGACACCTGCAGCATGTATGCCTGACTCATGGGCAAAGATATTTTTCCCGACAACAGCTTTGTTTCTCGGGACTCTGAGCCCGAGTTCCTTTTCCATAAAATCTGCAAAGCGGGTAATAGGTTCAAGGTTGTATTTGTCAAAGCCTTCAATCCTGTCTGCCAGAAAGAGCAGAATTTTTTCCATCTCGCTGTTTCCTGCCCGTTCTCCTATGCCCAGGAAGGTCACACTTGTCCAGTTGGCTCCATGCCAGAAACCTGTAATCGAACTTGCTGACCCGAATCCGTAATCGTCATGGATATGGGTTTCTATGTTCTTTACCCCAATCTCTTTCTTAAGGTGCTGGATAATTTTCGGAATCCCGTAAGGTTCGTCAATATTCATGAACGGCATTCCATACCCAACTGTATCGCAGACTCTTATAATGCAGTCAGGATCAACCTCCATAATCCGTTTTACCAGGGGGAAAACAAAGCCATAATTGTCAGCTCTTGTCATATCTTCCAGATGAGCCCTTGTACGAAGCCCGTGGTCCACTGCATACTGAAGGGCATCAAGATATTTGTCTTCAGCTTCTTCTCTGCCTGAAAGCCTCATCTTTGAATGGATGTGCGTATCCGAGACAGACATCAAAATTCCGGCCTCTTCAAGCCCATCAACTTCCAGAATTTTGTCGATATCAGCTCTTGAAGCCCTTGCCCAGCCTGTTATTTCAGGGCACTCATATCCCCTGTCAAACATAAGTTCAACAGCGTCTCTGTCTCTTTTATTGAATACAAAAGCTTCAAGTTTCTCAATTCCTATCTCGTGCAGGTATTCATAGATTTGAACTTTGTGTTCTCTACTCAAAACTATTCCCGGCATCTGGGAGCCGTCGCGAATAGTGCTGTCACTTATGAAGACCTCGTTTCCATAAGGCAGCTTCAGTTTGGGCAGATCCTCATATGATTCGTAAATTTTCATCTATTGTCCTCCTTTTTCCTTCAGGCGGCAGAGCCCTGCATCGAGAGAGCGGGCTTACACTGCTGGGGTTTTTCCTGTCAAAAAGATACTGTTATGTATGCAGATCGGAAAATCAGATATTAAACAGAAAATAAACCGAAAATTTTCCGTTTCCTGTTTAAAAAACATTTATTTCGGGGAATAACCATCGTTTTTTACTTCAAAGAGCGTTTTAACCTTTCTTCAAAAAACATTTTATCAGGGGCGTTGGAAACTTAACTATTATATGCTATCCTAGTTAAAATCCCTTTCTTTTAAAATATCTATACATGTTATTAACTTTGTAATTATAAAAATGTTTTGAAGTTGCAGCAAATTGAAGAAAATTTTTATTTCTTCCCCTCTTCAAAATTTATTTTCAACGCCATTTGAAGAATAATTGCTTGAGAAAAATACCCTTGTAAGAAAATACCACTTAAGAAAAACACTCACATCGAAGAGCTCCTATTTAAGTTTTGAAGGATTCTCTTTAAAGTTCGGCTTACATGTGGTACAAACTTTTTTGCCTGTTTTTTCCTTTTGCTTCTGGTCTTCCGTTAAAGTTTACTTTCCTTTACTGCCCTTCTTGTCGATAATAAGGTATATCTATAACAAGTTATATTTATAATCGGGTAAATCTGAAATGTTGAATTTATAACTGTCTCTCTATATGCATCTGCATATGGTTTGAATCTTATAAAAATCGCATCTTGTCGGCTCTGGTTATCAAGTCCAGATTTAATATAACTTCCAAATTATATCGCCATATATTTAATTTACATTCGATATATTTGCTTTACTTTTCCCGAGGTAGAACATGTCCGAAATAGTAAGTGTTAGCGGCGGTCCGACTAAACCGGAAATAATTGCAGTGTCCCTCTCCAAACTCGGACTTCAGGATGGGGACCGGTTCGCAGATGTAGGCTGCGGTACGGGATCGGTCTCTATTGAAGCAGCCCGGGTTGCCCGGAACCTGATGATCTATGCAATCGATGCCCGTAAAGAAGCCCTTCTTGCCACGGAGACGAACTTTAAGAATTTTAAGATCGAAAACGCCAATATCTTAGCTGGTGAAGCCTCGGATCTTCTGAGCGCCGGAGGGCCTATCGATTCTGTTGACTGCGCTTTCGTTGGTGGGACAAAAAACATTGACTCCGTGCTTGAGAAACTTGTTGAAAAAAAGGCACGAAGCATTGTGGTAAATGCTGTCCGTATCGAAACCGTTGTCAGGACGATCGAGGCTATGAAGAGATTGGGAATTTTTGATGAGGTGGTCCATGTGGCGGTCTCAAGAAGTGCCCCGATTGCCGGAGAGACTATGTTCAAACCCGAAAATCCTGTGTACATAGTTGTCGGAAAAAAGCAAGCCTGAAAATTATCCTTTTATCATCAGGCTAAGTTACCATTAGTTTAATGAAATCATGCTTTATATCTACCTGTACATTTATGGAGCGATAATATGTTAATAGGAGTAGGACTTGGTCCCGGAGACCCTGAACTTCTGACCCTGAAAGCAGTGAATGTTTTGAAAAACAGTGACAAGGTATATGTTCCAGGACGCCTGGCAAAAGACCTTGTAGCCCCTTACGCGGACGCCGAAATTCTCGAGTTTCCCATGATAAGGGATATCGAAGTCCTGAACGCTCTCTGGAAAGAAAATGCAGACAGGGTGGCAGAAGAAGCAAGAAAAGGGACAGTGGCTTTCGGGCTTATAGGTGACCCTAACTTTTTTTCCACATTCACCCATTTGAAAAAGGTAATGAACAGGCACTACCCGGATGTTGAGACCTCCACAGTGCCGGGAATAAGTTCCATTACATCTTTTGCTGCAAGGACTGATGTGGCAGTCGAAAGTTCCTTTGAAGTAAGCGACGGCTCTGAAATTGGGTATAAAATTCACCTTAAAGCCACACAGCCGAGAAAGATTATGGAACAGCTCGAAGCTGAAGGATATAATGAGTTTATTTTTGCAGAGAGACTCTTTTCGGGCAATGAACTGATTATCGGTAAGAAAGAAGATATCCCGGAAAAAGGGAACTATTTCAGTATCATCTACGGAAAGAAGTGAAGTCGACTGGACGGATCTTCCAGCTAAATAATCTTCTAACTGAACGAATTTTCTAATACTTAAAATACTCAATACAATTCTAAATATCTGTATACGAGCTTGAATTTCAGCATATAACTTTAAACCAGTTACAGTAGCAAAGGGAATGGTCAGATGGAAAGAAAAGTGTATTTTGTAGGAGCAGGTCCCGGAAACCCCAAACTAATTACCGTACTTGGGCGTGAGATGCTTGAAAAAGCGGACCTTGTTATGTATGCGGGCTCCCTCGTAAACCCCGAAGTCCTTAATTACACAAAGGGAAAGACAGTTGATAGCTACGGGCTTACCCTTGATGAGACCACGAAAATAATTGTCGATGCCGTGGAAGCAGGGAAGTTCGTAGTACGCCTTCACAGCGGAGACCCTTCTCTTTACGGATCTGTTATAGAGCAGATGGAAGAGCTGAGAAAATACGAGATTGAAGTTGAAAGGGTAGCAGGCGTCTCGTCTGTCTTTGCAAGTGCAGCTGCTCTTGGCACTCAGCTGACCCTTAATGGTGTTTCTGATACTCTAATTATTACCCGGCCTGCAGGAAAAACCCTGGAAAAAGACCTCATCTCCGAGCTTTCCGCCTATAATACCACCATGGCAATTTTCCTTGGCACGCAGAAGATCAGGGAAATTATGGAAAAAGTCCGCTGCCCCAAAGATACGCCTGTTGCAGTTGTTTTCCACGCGTCCTGGGAGGATGAAGAGGTCATTACAGGGACTGTAGAAGATATCGCAGATAAGGTGAAAGATGCAGGGATTACACGCTCGGCAATGATAATCATCGGTGGGGTTGTTGACCCTAAAAACTACAGGAGGTCCTACCTATACGGAGTAGCCCAGGAACCGCTGTAATTACCTTTGAAAGGAATAGAGAAATTGCATCAAGGATAGCGGAGCATCTTGAAGCTGACCTTTTGCTCTATGAAAAGGGTGTGTTCAGGAAAGCGTTTGAAAACTACGGGACAATCGTTGCAGTTTTTGCTACTGGCATCGTTGTAAGGGATATTGCTCCACTTCTAGATAATAAGTGGTCAGACCCTGCAGTGATCGTTGTGGACTCAAACCTTAATTTCGCAATTCCTCTCCTTGGAGGGCATCACGGGGCAAATGAGATTTCCCGAAAGATTGCGGAATTAGGCGCAGTTCCTGTGCTCACCACAGCCACTGAGGTTCACGGTAAACCCTCTGTTGAGGGAATTGCTGACAGGTTCGGCTGCGAGGTCTTCAATAAAGAATCCACAATCGCTGTAAACTGTGCCCTTCTTGACGAGCAGGTAGAGGTTCTTGAGATTAAAGGACCCAGGATTGTTATTGTGGACGAGGATGTTTCCGTACTTGTTAGAAAAAAACGCGCTGAAGCAAAGGATAACAGCGTCGGAAACAGCTAACAATTAACGCTTATTAACCGATTAAATGAAGAAACTGCATAAAAAAGCAGTGGATAGCAGATTACTGATGATTATCGGAATTGGTACCCGCAGGGGCATTACAAAGGAAGAAGTCATTGAAGCCGTAAAACAGGCGCTTGATGAATGCGGCCTGAGTCTTAAAGAGATTACGGCTTTTGCTTCTGCGAAACTCAAAGAAAATGAGCAAGGTCTGCTGGAAGCAGGTGAAATGCTCGGCATTCCGGTTAAGTTTTTGCCGGATGAAGTGCTGAACAGCTACAACCCCCCTTCCTTGTCCCAGGCTTCGCGCTTTGGGTTAAAAGGGGTTGCAGAGCCTGCGGCGCTGGCCCTATCGGAAAAAAACGAATTGATTTGCAGGAAGAAAGTCTATGGCAGAGTCACAATCGCAATCGCAAGATAAGGCATCCGGCGGAAAGCTCTACGTTGTAGGGATCGGGCCGGGCTCCGTGGAACAGTTGACCCTCAAAGCCCGGGATGTAATCCTCAATGCCGATTATGTTCTTGGGAACAGTACCTATCTGGACCAGATGGAGAGCCTTCTCGGCACCCAGGAGGTAATCCGAAGTTTTATGGGAAAAGAGGTTGAAAGAGCCCGGAAAGCCGTGGAACTTGCAAAAACCGCAAACGTGGTCATGATCAGTGGGGGCGACACCAACGTCTACGGCATGGCAGGTATCGTGCTGGAGGTCGCTGAACACGAAAACCTTGACGTGGACATCGAAATCCTGCCTGGGGTCACAGCAGTCCTTGCCGGGGCAAGCATCCTCGGTGCACCTGTGGTGACGGACTTTGCAGTGATCAGTTTAAGCGATCTCTTAACTCCCTGGGAAGTTATCGAAAAGCGGCTTCATATGGCTGCAGACGCTGATTTCGTGATAGGGCTCTACAACCCAAAAAGCCGCAAGAGACAGTCCAATTTTGCAAGGGCAATCGAAATCATCCGTAAGTACAAGACTGATTCCGTGCCGGTGGGGCTTGTCAAGAATGCCATGAGAGGTGAGGGGGAGGACCAGATCGTGACAACCCTGGGGGAAGTCATGGAACATGAGGACTGGGTGGACATGAGCACCGTCATTCTCGTAGGCAATGGAGAATCCAGGATCTGGAAGTCTCCTAAAAAGGATATCATCATAACACCCAGGGGGTATCAAAGGAAGTATGACTACTGAAAAAAGAGCGAATGAAAACGCAGGGAATCTTGAAAACCTTGAAGAGTTTACCGAGCTTACAGTGGAAGTAGATCCCGAGCTTGTAAAGATCTGTAATGACTCGGGAGCAAGGACTGAAGAGGCAAAAGCCATTTACATGAAAAGCCGGACAATGATCCGGGAAATTGTCGGAAATTCCGCACCCGAAGATCGTTTCCGCCAGCGCTGTGTAATTGCTACCGGAGACCTCTCGGTTGCAGATATCCTGCGTTTTATGCATGACCCCATACCTGCAGGTGTCGAAGCAATTAAAAAAGGCGCTCCTATCTTTGTTGATATTAACATGGTAAAAGCCGGGATCACAAGAGCCGGGCATAAATCCGAAATCATCTGCGTGCTTGACGAAGACCCGGATGCTGCAATTGCTAATGAGTACGGGATAACCAGGACATCGGCAGGTTTCCTGGCTGCCAGAGACAGGCTGGATGGAAGCATCATCGCAATCGGAAATGCGCCTTCTGCCCTCATCATGGTCTGCAAGCTGATCGAAAAAGGTGTAAGGCCTGCTCTTATAATCGGGCTTCCAGTTGGTTTTGTAAATGCGGCCGAATCCAGAGAAATGGTCCGAAACCTGAAAATTCCCATCCCCTCAATCAGTTGTGTCGGAACCCGTGGAGGGACCCCGATGGCAGTTGCCTGTGTAAATGAGCTCGTGGCAATCGCAAGAGAAAGCGAAGAATAATATTTCTGCTTTCTTCTTTTAATTTTATTTTTATTTCAGCCTATTTTTTGTTTTTCTGCCTGCTCTTTACTTTCAGTTTTTATTTTATTTTACTTTATTTATTTTGTTTTAACTCTTTAAGTTTTTTACCATATTTATCAGTCCTTTCCATTTTTTGTTCTTTGACTTTTATTCTCGATCAGATTTTTTCTTTACATCTATTTCTTTCATCTCATCTTTTTCAAAGTCTGTTATTCTCGTATTTCTCTCTTGATTCACTCAGATTCTGAATATTTTTTCTTAATCTTTATTATATCTTTCAATAATTTACTATATAATTAATAGACATAATATTTCATTTATAGCCGTAGTTTTTATTTAATACTCTAAATAATTTGGGTTAAATATGGAATATTTTTGGGGGGAGAAAGTGAAAAAAATTTGTGCTTTAATTCTTGCTCTTATTCTTTTATTTTCAATGGCCACCAGCGCAGCAGCCCTGGAATATAAAGCGATAGCCCGTCAGAGTGGTACGTGTGCGCTTGCAGGCTGGATCGATATGGATGAGGATACAATTACTTCTACCGATCTGGTCGCAATCAAGACGCCTGTAGGGACTTTTGTTTTTCTATCAATCTCGATCTTTGATACGATGACAGGTAACGGCTCTTATAAATCGGGATACACACTTACCCGGAATAATGTTTTCCATGCAGCCGGAAACCTTAATTCTGCACGCCTTTCTGCAGTTGATATAGAAGTCTCTGATATGGAAAGTGACGAAACGGAAATTATAACTGTCAAAGCTAATTGGGCCGGCAAAGGAGAAGCTCTAAAGGGCAGTTCAAAGTTTATTTCTAAATCCGGTGACTGCATAATAAAGAGCAGTGACAGTTCCAGTTATAGAGAGGCTACAGCCACGGCGAGTATAGATAACCTTGATGCAGGAGAAAATTGCTTCGCAGAGCTTGTGAGTTTCAAATCTACCTCTATGGAGATGAAGAAATAAAACAGGTCACAGTTTCCAAAAATTTTATTACAGACTCTATAGAGCTTTATAATTTTATCAGATCAGCATTTTAGTTGAAATTGAGTGTCAGGTTTAGCGCTTAAACAATCTGGTCTAAACTCCTTTTTTATTTTTCTTAATTCTTTTTTTGGTTGTATTCTTATCTATAAATATTCTTACACAGTCTTTTTATACATGCACGAGTATTTAGGATTGTATAAAAAAATACCAGTGAGTGATTAAATAATAATACCAGAAACAAAAAAACAAAAAACGTTTATATATTGTCTAAAGTTCTAGATGATCGAGGAATAATATGAGAAAATCATACACAATACTATTCGCCCTCATAGTTTTGCTTTCAACGGCTATGAGTGTAGAGGCGCTGGAATCTAAATCAATGGCGCGATATAATGGTGCTTATGCATATGCAGATTGGACTGAAACGAATGGTGATGTAACTACCTATACCCATCTATCCGTAACTGAAACAGACGATGGGACTGATATTTATGTTTCAGTGTGGACGTATAACGAAATGACAGGTGAATCGTCCGATAAGTACGGATATATGTGTACAGAGGATGATGTTTTCAATATAGATAAAAAACTTAACTCTGCAAGCCTGTCCGAAGTCGAGATTGAGCTCTACGAGTGGTACTACGATGAAACGGGAGAATATCGTATAACTGAGGGTACTTTGACCGCTAAGGCCGATTGGACCGGCATTGGTGATATTTCAAAGGGCACCTCCAGGTACGTCTCAAGAGATGGAGACTACGTATTCAGGAGTGCTGAGAATTCGCTCTCCAGGGGAGCCTCAGTCACAGGGTCAATAAATGGCAGTGACCTTGGATCTGAGTATTATGCCAGCATGGTCAGTTTCAAATCTGCTTCTATGAATATGGAAAAATAAGCTCATCATCTTTTTTTAAAGGACTTCGAAAGCTTCTAAATCATTATCAGTTGATGCAGGCCTTGTGTTCAACTGATAAAAGGCAAGAGCTGAAAAATCCTTTCGCTCTTTTCTCTTTTTTTCTTCGTAATAAAATATAAGTTAAATAGATTCGCTGACTCTTTTTTAGTTAATGACCGAGAGCCAATAATTGATATTTCATTATTATGGTACCGCATTATCAATGACGTGGCTGATATGTCAGAACCATGGAAAAGAAAGGGAAAAAGAAGATGTGCCGGTATTATTAATACCGTAGAGATGCTCTTTTCTCCAGAGATTACGAGAACGTTCTATCTATTTTACTATTTATGTCATGTAATATAATGTTGCAACCTGTTGAAAACAAAAAAGGTGATTAAGATGGTAACCGAAGATGTCTGGTCACATTTCGGAATGTGATGGATGGCTGCCCTCTGGATAATTATTTACGGTGTATTCTTGTTATTTGTGCCATTCTATAGAAAGAGCCAGGTAAAGCCTTCAGGGGTTTACGTGGCGTTTATTGTTGCGTTTGCACTTGAAATGTTTGGCGTACCGTTCAGCATGTTTGCTATCGGCTGGCTTTTTGGTTTTACCCTGCCTGAAGGCATACTGTGGGGGCATACGCTGGTGCAATATATCGGCTTCTGGGGAATGTATATCGGTATCCTTGTATCCTTAACAGGTGTTGCACTGGTTATATCTGGCTGGAACCGGATTCACAAAGATTACTGGAGTAGAGAGGAAAGTCATGGAAAGCTAGTTACAGGCGGCATTTACAAATATATCCGCCATCCACAATATACAGGTTTTTTTATGATTACACTGGGAATGATGCTAGAATGGGTTACCCTGCCCTTGATAATACTATACTCGCTACTCCTTGTCCTATATTACCGACTGGCAAAAAAAGAAGAGTCAGATGTTGAGAAATAGTTTGGAAATGAATATATTGAGTATAAAAAACGTACTAAGATGTTCATACCTTACATCTTATAAGTCATTTATTTTATATCATTTTTTAAAGCCCTTTATTTCTCCGTTTTTTTATTTTTTAATTATTTTTCCTGCATATTCTCAATATTCGCTATAGACTAACCAATATTATCTTTCTTTTCCATAAATTTCTATCTGTCATTTTTTCATTTTATATAAGATCTTAATAAATTATAATAAGTAACGCATATATTCTTTTTTTACATTATTCAGGAGTGAATCTAATTGGGCAATACTTCTAAGAAACTGGTTCTTTCAGGTATCATTATCCTGATAACCGTTTTAGTTATCTATATCTCTCTCCCTTTTATGTTTAGGGGACCTGCAGCGCCGCTTTTCGTAATACACAACCATGATGTTAATGGTCATGAAGTGGCAGTTGAAGTATTTGATCAACATAACAAATCAATAATTAACGAATCATACAGTCTTGAATCTGAAGGCGATTTTTCGCGAGCCCGCCCTTTAAGCCTACGGTTCCACCGGGAAAAAAGAGATTATACGTTTAAGGTAACTATGAATAAACAGATTATAAATGCAGTTAAGATGGAGATTCCGCATAGTTTATACTTTAGTCGACATATGGTTGTACAGTAAGAACTATGAGTCGGGCGAAATTGTTCCTATTTTCATGGAAATCGCAGAAGTGGTATGAGAAGAAACAGGTCTAATTTACTGTTTCCTTCCCAATTTGTGTTTCAAATTGTGTTTCAAATATACACTTATTTACAAAAAACTTAAAATAGCCACCAGAAGTGGTTCTGGTAGACCATTGAAAGCCCTACAAGGATAAGCACTATTCCGGCTCCCTTTTTGAAGGCTACGTCATACTTTGATATGAGCTTTATTTTCGAAGTGGAGAGGTGAGCTGAGTATGCGAGCAGTAGCATGGGTACCGCAAACCCCGCAGAATAAATGGAGAGGGTTAGTGCACCGGTAGCAGCGTTCCCTTCCAGGGCTACCATGGTCAGGATTGAGGCAAGGATCGGTCCCACACAGGGGATCCAGAGCACGCCGAGGGAAAGTCCTAACAGAAGGCCTGAGATCGGTCCCTTACCTTTCATGTCTGCAAGAAGGGGGAATTTTGCAAAGGCATTGAACAGGCTTATATCAAAGAGTATTGCAAGACCCATTGTGATTATAAGAAGCTCTGCCAGGATCTTCAGCTGACCTATGTATGCCTGAAAAGCTGCTCCAAAGGTTGAGGTCACAACTCCCATAAGGGTAAAGGATATCGAAACTCCAAGCACTATAGCAAGGGGCCTTAACTTTCCTTTTCCTGCTGAACTTGCAAGGACTGCGGGAAGAAGGGGTAGGATGCATGGGGACAGGACGCTGAGCACTCCTGCACTAAATGCAGCCAGGGGGGAAATGGCTTCATAATACATGGTTTTGATTCGATGTTTTTCTGTCTAGTTTTTAACGATGCTGTTTTTTTAATTCCGAAATTCGGCTTTGAGTCCAGAATCTGCCGAAAACCTGAGTTTTTCAGCTGATAAAGGGAGCTTGAAATTAGTTTTCTGGTAAGGCCATTTTTTTACTCTGCATTTACATTTTCATAATAAAGAATGGATCTTTTAATGAGCTCTTCATACACCTGCTTTTCAATGAGTCCCTGAACTCTTGCTTGAGTTCTGTCTGTGGTAATATTTCCATCTCTTTGCATGTAGACATATTTTCCGTTTTCAATGCCCACGACTACAAAGGAATCAGGGATATAGTATGCTCCGAAATAAGCTTCAATTTGAGGGCTCTGGACTAGATCTGCAGACATGACCGTGACTTGTCCTCCGTATTTTGCTGCCAGGTCACTCAGGATAGGTTCCATCTCCCTACAGGCATAGCACCCCTCGGATCCGAGTTTCACAAAGACAGGACCTTCCTGAACGGATGTGTTTATCTGTTCCAGATCGGTTAAATTTACAACAACACTTTCTTCCTGGGTTTCCTGAGCAATTGCGGAGTTTTCCGGGTTTTCAGTACAGCCTGCCGTAAAGAGTACAGATACAAGCAGGATTAGTAAGATAATTAATTTTTTCATGTTCTCAACGTTAATTTTTCATTTTGTAGTTCTTTAGGTTTTCTGTATTAATAATTCTCTCTATCTCAAATAATTTTGTTTTTACTGATTCTGAAAGCTTGAATTCTGCAATAGAATTCTCCATAATACACAAATAATTTACCGTAAACAAAGGTAATAGCTATCTGTAAACTTCCCAATTTAAGGGATTCTATAGAATAAGAATCAATAACTATATTAGAGACCTGCGGTAGGAGTAGAAAATAAATATGGGAAAGAAATGAGAAAGTAAGTCCGGAAAAGGAGAAGAAGAGTAAAAGAATTGGTTCCGATAGAGGAATGCAATTCTGATAAAAAAGTTTAAATGGCTATGGGCTGTGTAAACTTTTTACTTTTTATTCTGACTTACTCTTCCTTAAGGATTTTTTCTACGGCGGTCACGACATTTTCAAAATTCTTCTGCCACTCCGTGCTGTGTTTAAGCTGGTCTTGAACGACCGTGCCCCTGTCTTCCATTTCTGCAATTTTGGGTTCTATGGGAAGTCTGGCAAGTATGGGGACGTTAAAATCTTTTGAGGCTTTTTCAACGCCTCCGCTTCCGAACACATCTATAGGTTTATTGCAATGAGGGCAGATTAGCCCATGCATGTTGTCTACAAGTCCTATCACAGGAACATTTAGTTTTTCAGAGAATGTGATTGATTTCCGGACACTGATAAGGGCTACATCCTGAGGGGTTGTGACAAGCACGGAACCATCACAATTGGGGATAAGCTGTGCCACACTCAGGGGCTCGTCTCCTGTTCCCGGAGGAAGGTCAATAATCAGAAAGTCAAGTGCTCCCCAGAAAACCTCTTCCAGGAACTGCTTGATTGCTCCCATTTTGGCCGGTCCTCTCCAGATTATTGGCGAGTCTTTGTTTTCAAGCAAGAAACCAATAGACATTATTGATAGGTTGGGAAGCACCTGAATTGGGAGAATTCCTTCTTCATTTACCTCAGGTCTTGCGGATTCCAGCCCGAAGATAGTAGGGATAGTCGGGCCATGGATGTCACAATCCAGAAGACCTACCCTGTGCCCGCGGAGGGCAAGCCCTACAGCGAGATTTGCGGCAACTGTACTTTTCCCTACTCCGCCTTTCCCGCTCATTACCATGATCTTACGTTTGATGCGCCTGAGGTTGACTACGATTTTTGGTTCCTCGGGCTTTTTCGATAGGCTTTCCAGTGATTGAACCTTATCTGTCATTTTTATCGCCTGTGTAAAATTTCCGCATTTTCAGTCTTTCCCCGTTTTCAAATGTCTCTTTTATGCGTCAGCATCTTCTCTAGTGTCAGTACTCTCAGCCCTGATATAGTTACCGCCTTTTATTTCAATTGCTTTTCCTTTGCTCAGGGCAAGAGCTACTTTCATTCTGGCGGCTTTCAAATCTTCCCAGAATGCTCTCCTTGATATCCCTACCCTGCTGGCTGCGTCTTCCTGTCTTAAACCTTCGATATCCACAAGCCTGAGGGCTTCAAGCTCTTCTACCGTGAGGGACACCACTTCAAGGTCTGACAGTGGAACCCCTCGGGGTTTGAAATATGTGACATCAGGGGTTTGCTCGACGCGCCTCGGACATTTTGGTCTTCCTCTGCATTTTTTCATAGGTTACTTATGCACATTGTGGAATAAATATATAACAATTTCTCTTTTCAAATAGAAAACTATAAATATTTATGTACATATGAGTGAAATTGTACTTTCTATATCTCTGATTTCTCTGCGTTTGTGCGGGACTGATTTGTCTCCGCTTTATTTGGAAATTTTACAGAGAAATGTATAGTTTGAGAGTCAGCGGATTTTATATTGGAGCATAAAATATGAAAATCTGCATAAGCGCCTGTGGAAAGGATCTTAATTCTGAAGTGGACCCTCAATTCGGAAGATGCAATTATTTTGTGATTATTGATCCGGACATAGGATCAGTAACGTCAATCAAAAATCCCGGTTCGGAAGCCTCCGGTGGCGCAGGGATCCGGGCAGCAGAAGCAATTGCGGGTGCAGGAGTAGACACTCTCTTGACGGGAAGTGTGGGGCCGAACTCTTTCTCCATACTATCCGAAGCAGGTATTGAAACCTGCTCTGGAATCAAAGGTACAGTAGCCTTTGCCCTTCGAGAGTATCAGGCCGGAAAACTCGCCGTCCTTGAGAGTCCGAATGCTTCTACTCATAGCGGTATAAAGAAAAGTTGATTTAAAGGTCCGAATTAAGAGCAAGAATCTCAAATAATACTAAAAATTTTGTAAGAATATTTCATTGAAAATCTGAAAAATTAAAGGTGAGCTGTATGAAAGTATGTATACCCACAAAAGATAACAACGGCATGGAAGGGACTGTAGAACAACATTTCGGAAAAGCTCCCACTTATACAATCCTGGATACCGATAGTAGAGAAGTTTCGGTGATCCCTAATACCAGCGAGCATATGGGTGGAGTGGACCTGCCGCCTGAGTTCCTCTATAAGAATGGGGTGGAAGTTATGCTCTGTGCGGGACTGGGGTACAAAGCTGTCAAGATGTTTGAATCTTATGGAATCAATGTTTTTGTAGGTGCCGGAGGTAAGGTCCAGGATACTATAGATGCATGGAAAGCGGGGCAGCTCCGCAGTGCCAGTGCCGAAAATACCTGTGCAGAACACGATCACCATCACTGATGATTGTTTCCTCAGTCTGTGTACAGGTGGGAAGACGCAGCTTATGAAAATTGCAATTGCTAGCGGTAAAGGCGGTACAGGGAAAACCACAGTTGCAGTAAACCTTGCCCTTGCTATTGAAAAAGTCCAGCTTTTTGACTGTGATGTGGAAGAGCCTAATTGCAACCTGTTTCTGGGGTTTGAACTGGAGCCTGTAGAAGAAGTAATCTGTCTGGTTCCGGAAATCAATCCTGACATGTGTACTCTCTGCAGGAACTGTTCTAGTTTCTGTAAGTATAACGCTCTGGCTGCCCTTCCTAATAAAATTCTTTCCTTTCCTGCCCTCTGCCACGGATGCGGTGGATGCAGCTTTGTCTGTCTGGTAGGAGCCATAAAAGAAAAGCCCAGGCCTATAGGTATGATCGAAAAAGCGTCCCCTGAGAGTCCCCTCACATTTATCTGTGGCACACTTAACATAGGGGAAGCTATGGCAACTCCTGTTATCAGGTCGCTTCAGCGGCATATCGATGAAAACAGACCTGTAATCTTTGATTCCCCTCCTGGAACGGCATGTCCTGTCCTTTCAGTTATGGGGTATGCAGATTACTGTGTGCTTGTAACCGAGTCTACTCCATTCGGTTTCCACGACTTTCTTCTTGCCCTGGAAGCTGCAAGGGCTCTTACGGTCCCTGTGGGAGTTGTTCTCAACCGGGACGGGCTTGGAGATTCAAGGGTTGAAGAGTTTTGCAGAGCTGAAGGGATTCCTATTCTACTCCGCATTCCGAATGATAAAATGATTGCCAGGCTCTATTCAGAAGGCACTCCTTTTGTTAAGGAAATGCCCGAATGGAAAAAAAAGTTCGAAGATATGTTCGAAACGATAAAAGCACTGGCCTGCAAAAACACGGGGGTATAATGAGGCAGCTGGCTATAATTAGCGGAAAAGGTGGGTGCGGAAAGACCACTCTTACAGCTGCCTTTTCGTCTCTCTCTAAAAATGCTGTACTTGCAGACTGTGACGTTGACGCATCTGACCTGCCTCTCCTCCTTAAACCCGAGATACTTAAAAAAGAAGATTGTCTGGGACTGGAACTTGCTTCTATTGACCCGAAGCTCTGTACCGGTTGTGGCATCTGCCTGGAGATATGCAGATTCGGAGCAGTCTTTGAAAACTTCACGATAAATCCGTATAGCTGCGAAGGTTGTGCAGTCTGTACTGTCGCCTGTCCTGAAAATGCGGTGTCTTTGACGCCGAGAATCTCCGGACAGGCAGTTTCCTCCATGACCCGTTTCGGGCCAATGGCTCATGCAAAACTGGGCACTGGAGAGGAAGCAAGTGGAAAACTTGTGAACCTGGTCAGAAAGAAGGCCTTAGAACTTGCAGATAGATATTCCTGCAAACTCGTTCTTATTGACGGCCCTCCCGGTACCGGCTGCCCGGTTATGGCAGCAATTACCGGAACCGACCTTGTCCTTGTGCTTAGCGAACCCACTGTTTCCGGACTCCACGACCTGAAACGGGCAGTCGAGCTCACCAAACATTTCAGAATCCCAACCGTTGCCTGTATTAACAGGTATGATATCAACGAGAAAAAAAGCCTTGAAATTGAGGCTTTTTGCAGGGAAGCCGGAATTTCTCTTCTTGCCCGCTTACCTTATGCGGATGTAACTACAGAGGCAATGATGAAAGAAGAAACCGTGATCGAATACGCCGCCCACTCCGGAGGCTCCGAAGCTGTGGAATTTGCAAATACTGTCCGTAACCTCTGGGAAGAGCTCGAAATGAGGCTTTCAGATACTTTCAAAGAAAAAATGTGCTCGAAAGCCCTCGATACGAGGGAGCTTTAAATTTGTCGAATGTTAACTGAAGAATTAGAAAGTTAAATAATATAGCAACTGTTAACTGAGATAGCAATTGTTAGCTAATAATCAGTCTGTCCTTTTACTATTATTTCAAATAATTGATAAATTAAGTAGTAATTAAGTAATAAGTTCAACAAACAGTTGGTGAGGGAATAAAATGGATTATACTCAGCTTGCAGAGAAACTGGTCAAATTCCTTGACCTCAAGTATGAACCGGTGGCAGTGAAAGTTGTTAAAAAAGGAGAGCCTATGCCCGAAGGGTATCAAGAGCCCGAGAAAAACCTCAGGCACTGCCAGTCTATTATGAAAGCCAGGAAAGGGGAGTCCTTCATAATGCCTGCAGATAAGCATGCCTGCGTGGTAGGAGCCTCAAGCCTAGGGATTATTCCTACGCCTGAAAAGGTAGCATCAGGAGAATTCCATCATAACCTGGGAATGTTCGATAGTGTGGAGGCTGCAGCCGGAATGATAGCAAAGCGTCCGGCATTTGAGCCTGAAAGCAGACTTGCAACCGTTGTGGGGCCTTTGAAGGATGCAAAGATCGAACCCGATGTAGTTATTCTTGTAGACAGACCAGAAACTGTTTACTGGATTATCCCTGCAAGTACCTACCACAAAGGCGGAAGAGTTAACTTTAGCAGTGCAGCTTTTCAGGCAACCTGTGCCGACACAACTATCCTGCCGAGCCTGACAGGGGAAATAAATGTTTCTTTAGGCTGCTTCGGATGCAGAAAAGCCACTGACATTGAAAATGATGAAATGCTTATAGGGATCCCTTTCAACAAACTGGAAGAAATTGTCAATGCCCTTGAAAAACTTTATGAAGGCCCTCTGCCGAAAGCGAGGCAGAAATAACCCTTTAGAGTTTTTAATTTTTATTATTTCTTAAATGAGATTTCTTTATTTTTCTCATTGAGTTTTTTTATCTACTTTCCTTATCATGAATTCTACCCTTTCATTTATTTATTTCATGTAAATATTTATACCTGCAAAGTTTATTTATGTTTATAATGCCTATTCGTCCTAAAAACCCCGGGGAGAAAAAGTGTGCAGTGCGCGTTGTGCAGGAATAAGGAATGCCTGATAGGCAAAAACTGTTCTGTTATCAAATCGAAACTTGAGTATACCGGCGATGATCTTAAATCGATCCAGATTTCTGCCTGGCTTGAGTCGGATCCTGCAAAAAGGACAAAATTGGAAGAGATTGTAATTTACTCAAAGAGGCTCGGGTACAGCAAGATCGGAATTGCTTTCTGTATAGAACATGAGAGGGAAGCAAGACTGGTCTATGACATCCTTTCAAGGTATTTTGAAGTATTTTCAGTTTGCTGCAAAGTTTGCAGCCTCGAAAAAGAAAGTCTCGGTATCAGAAAAACCGGTAGTCCGGAGCTTGAAGCTGCCTGCAATCCTGTAGGGCAGGCTCTCCTCCTTAACAATGACTGCACTGATCTGAATATTACTCTGGGACTTAGAACAGGCTACGATATTCTCTTTGCGGAACACTCGGAAGCACCTTCTATAGCACTTCCTCTTCTGGAACTACCCTATCTCGGGGATTCAGAAATTGATTTTATTGAATGAGCTTTTAGAAAGAATTCTTTAGTTTTTGTAATTTTAAGCTCCGGAGAAATATATGTCCGAAAAATCCAAATGCAGATTTGAAACCGACTATAAACCAGATTCCGAACTCTTGAAAATCAGGGCTCATCATCTCTGTTGTATTCAGGGGTTCCAGGGGTATGGGTACAGTCCGGCTTTTGTTGCAAATATGCGGGCTGTGATTTCGGATCTCGAAGCTCTTCCTTCCAGGCTTCTCAAGCTTGTAACTGTGTGTGATGCAATCTGTATTTCCTGCCCCAGCAAAAGGGAGTGCACCATTCAGGAATCTGCCCTCTCCCTCAGAATAAGACAGATGGATCTGGCTGTCCTGGAGAAATTAAAAATAGATGACGGAACTGTTTTGAAGGCAGACGAAGCCTTCAGGCTCATAAATTCAAAACTTAACAGAGCTTCGGATCTCGAAGAGGTATGCGGGGCCTGCAAATGGAGGCAGAAGTGCCTCTGGTACATGCAGGCAAAAAGGTAAGAAGGTCTGGAGTAAGGCTTTGAGGAAACGTCACCTTGAGGAGAGACTGAGTTCCTGGTTTCAAAAATATTCTTGACCTTTTTACCTTGAACTCCTTTTTCATTCATTCTGCCTTTAAACCTCTTTTTCATGCATTTTACGTATTTTTCAGCTATTTTTACCTTAAACCTGCACTGATCTCATAGATTTTCGCAAGAAACTCGATATTCTGGACTGCATTCTGTTCTATTCCCAGTTCATTCGGGGAAAAACCTAGAGCAAGGCCAAGGAGCTGGGAGTAATGGAGAACCGGGATAGAGTAGTCAGTCCCGAACCTTTCATTGACTGCAAGCTGTCCCCTGTCAAACTGAAGGTGGCAGAAGGGGCAAGCATTGATAATGCAGTCTACTCCTGCATTCCGGATACATGCAAGCTTATGTTCGAGCATCTCCAGGGATTCGGCAGCGTATCCTGAACGAACTCCTCCGCCTGCTCCGCAGCACATCATTTTGTCGGTATAGTCCACACTTTTTGCACCGGTAGCTTCAACCAGCTCATCAAAGAAGACCGGAGCTTCCGTCTCTCCGAGGTTTCTGTCTTTTGAGGGCTTGATAAGATGGCATCCGTAATGAAGGGCTACTTTCAGGTCAAGGGGAGTTGTGAGGAAGCTTTTGAGTTTTTCAGGCCCGAATTCCCTGTAAAGAAACTCGATTATGTGCCTTACTTCTGCAGTTCCCTTATACTCCATACCTATCTCTTTCAGGCAGGTGTTTGTGCAGGCTTTCATTTCCGGGTCTTTTTTAAGTTCCATATTAGCGTCTGCCAGGGACCCGTAGCAACCATTGCAAACCGTAAGGATATCTCTTCCCATTCTTTCCGAGAGGACGATGTTTCGGCTGGCAAGGGCAAGCCAGGTCGCTTTGTCAAAAGACTTGAAAACTCCCGGGGCAGGGCAGCAGGAGGCCCCTGGCAGGTCGGATACATCAATTTCAAGTTTCTGCAGGCAGAGTTTCGTTGCTTTTTCGATTCCGGGGTAACGGTTGGGCACGATGCAGCCAAGAAATAGCGATAGTTTTTCCATGATTTTCTGCCTCCTTATTTTTCAGCCACCAGCTCGTCAAATTTGCAGGTTTTGAGAAGAGTTCTCAGACCTTCCAGAGCTTCCGGATATTTCTGGACAGTTTCAGGTATCGGATCCAGCCCCAGTTCCTCCCTTTTTTTCTTTGTTTCCTCATCGAGGGGGACTGCATGCCCACACTCCAGCACCATTTCCGAAACACGGCGGTGTTCGGGGCGCATAAACCCTTCCCTGACTGCGAGCCTCCTGAGTTCAAGCAGGGCATCAGTAATTGGTATTCCGCGAGGGCAGCGCTCCTGGCATGTGTAACAGGTTGTACAGAGCCACAGGGCGTCATCTGAAAGAACAGTAGCTCTGTTCTTGCGTGCATCTCGAATTATTCTTCGGGTGTTGAGCCCGGTATGCCGTCCCGAAGGACAGCTTCCTGTGCATGTGCCGCAGTGCATGCAGGAAAGTACATCAAGTCCTGCCGCCTTTAACACTTTTAGCAGTTCTTCACTCATACAGTTTCACTGTCTGGTTTTGAGTCTGGTTTTAATATTGATTCTTCCGTTTTAGAAAAGAAAATATTACCGAAAGAAATAGATCTTAATATAACCCTGCACTCGGGCAGAATCTCTGATTTTCAAAATAATTCTCAGGATAATTTTCAGGATGAATATGCCGATCAACCGGATTATTTCCGGAGATCTCAAGCAAAATATTCTTTTCAGGTTTTTTCAGCAAGTATTTTTAGCCACTTTTTCCGGCAATTTCCTCTTTCGCTGATCCCTTTCCGATAATTTCTCTGCTTTCTCTGCCATATGTTCTTATTACTCTCATGATATTTAACACAAACTAAATCTATTCAGGGTTAAAAGCCGGAATGAGAGATGAAGCACAGGTTCTGAATTCTTGTTGGGTAGTTATTGAAAAGTCTATCCTAAAATTTAAAAATTACTTTCTGGATGACGAATTTAGATAATCAATCAGGTTTCTGGCACTGGAAATAGTTCTGAACTCTTATTTATACGGGAATGGAATCATTTTTGAAACGAGCTCGAAAACAAAAGTAGCATGTCTCTTTTGGAGTGATTATGACCTCATTCTTTAGTCTCACCTTTCAGGTCTGGTTCCACGTCCATTTTAAAGGTTACATCTTTTTATGCTCCTTTGAAATCTTTGATACCATGTTATATGTCTGAGCTTATATAAAAAAGAAGTTATTTGTCGCAAACTCCACATCCTCAGACAGATTTTATTTTTTCCGTGCCGCCTTCGCCCTGATATATTCTTCAGGCTTTTTCTCGATTTTATTTCTCAGGAGAAGTTTATTCCAAGATCTTTAAGCCCATTCAGTTTTGCAAGATTGATCAGCAGCGGTGTCAGAGATTCCATTGTGTTTGCCTGTTTAAGAGGGCCGCCATCCAGGGGTTTGAGGCATCCCATATGCCGTGTGAGCTCCATTACGAGTTTCTTTGCTTCGGCATCGTCGCTACATACAAGAGCATCATGTACGGCTTTGCATTTAACAACATCTTTGAGTTTTCCTGCAGGGATGTTATGGAAAGCTGCAACAACTCTGGCGGACTCCGGGACATTTTTCTGGATGGCAAGAGCTGCCGAGCCTTCTTCCGGAGGTTTGTATGCCATAAGGCTTCCTTCTTTTACCATCGGAACCACAGGTGAAATAATGATTTTATTTTCAAGGGCTCCTTTTATCTCTTCCAGCAAAGGCAAAACATGGTCAAAACGAATTGTAAGTATTATCACTTCGGCCGCCTGTGTAGCATTAAGGTTGCTCATGCCGGTAATTATTATCTGTGATGTGTCAAATCCGAAATTTTCAAGCTCTGATAAAGCTTTTTTTGCAGCCTCATCTGCAGTTTCCAGGGATCTGGACCCGATAATTATTTCATTCTTCACACCATCAGGCATAAGGTTTTGAAGGGCAAGCCTCAGCACCATTCCTTCTCCTATGTTGCCGGTTCCTCCAAGAACAGCTATCTTCAGCTTTTTAGAATTCAATTTGAACAAGACCTCCAGTTTGCTGTGACTTCCCATAACATATGTCCAGAAGTTAATATATCTTCTGTCTTCAATCATTTAATTATAATACTTAATGTTATCTATAATTAAATTTATCAAGTAAGTTCCTGTTTTTATCCTATTTTTGAAGATCATGTCCTTACTATATTACGTTTCTTTTTTCTTTTAGTTTCGCTTCCCTGCAAAATGTTCATGGAAATATTTATAATGTATTTCCGCATATGTTTAAATAAATTAATTCTGTTTGTGTATTGCTGCAGGAACTACTTCGGATATAGCTGTATCCTGTTTGCATTCTTAACTTACTATATAAGCAACGTCGGAGGGTTGTGTACCTGGGGAGTTACACCATAAGAGTATTGCACCTGTTACTATTAGCCTTAGTCTTTACAGGTATACTTTCTCCTTTAATTTTTATAATACATGATGAGATTGGATTTGTCGGATTTGAACAGGTAACTTCTGGTCTATTATCTTCCAAACTGATTTCATCCGGTTCCACAGTATTGCTCTCCTCTTCATCTCTTCCGGGACCTCTGGAAGCATATTCAGGCAGAATTTACAAAGAAGTGGCAGAAGAGAACATAACCGCATATGTCTATCTTTTTCCAGGTAAAGATGCAGAATTGCCGGACTCATATACCATGGTTGAAGAATGGGATGGAACCTCCAGCATTGCCTCAGTCCATTTTAACACGGAATCATTTGAGGAACTGTCCTCTCTCACAGAAGTACACTCAGTCCAGCAGGATATTCCTCCTGTTATTAGAAAGGTGGGCCGGAGAGAAAAGGCAACTTTTTTCTCTTCTTCGGAAGAGTTCTGGAAACCGGACGGTGTAACAGGAAACGGAATTAAAATAGGGATAATCTCCGATGGGGTGGAAGATATATCTGAAGCTACGGCATGTGGAATTCTTCCTGAAGATGTGCATATCCTTTCTCCGGGAAAAGGAGAAGAAGGGACTGTAATGCTCGAAATAGTCCATAAGACCTCTCCTGGTGCAGAACTGTACTTCCATAGTGCAGGCAGCAACAAGCTTGAATTTAACCGGGCTGTTGACGCCCTCATTGCCGAAGGCTGCCGAATTATATGCGATGATGTAGGCTGGCCTGATGAACCTTTTTTCGAAGATGGAATCGTGGCTTCCCATATCAAAGAAGTAATAGAAAACCAGAATATTCTTTATGTGAGCGCAGCAGGTAATGATGCAGGCCGACACTACCAGGGCATGTTTTTTGACAACGGATCAGGCTGGCATGATTTTAGTTCCGGAACCAGCACTTCCAGAAATATTTGCATGGATGTCCCGCCAGGTGAAAAAGTGACTGTGGTTCTCCAGTGGAATGACCCGTGGAACTGTTCCGAAAACGATTACGACCTTTTCCTCTATGACTGTTGCAACGGAAAAGAAATTGATGCAAGTGAGAAAACTCAGAGTGGCACAGGTAACCCTCTTGAATATCTCAAATACACCAACACGGGAGAAGATGTAAAAACACTGGGCATCTCAGTAAAAAAACATTCAGGAGAAGACAGAGTACTGGAAGTTTATATTTACCCGAACTCCTCTGTAAAGGTTCATCCTGACAATCTGGTTGAGGAGGACTCTGTCTTCGGGCATCCTGCTGTTCCGGGCGTTGTCTGTGTTGGAGCTGTTGATTCCGGAAATTCGGAAAACCAGAATATTGCGCCTTACTCTTCCCGTGGCCCTGTAAGTATCTATTATCCAGAATACGAACTGAGGAACAAGATCGACCTCAGCGGACCAGGTAGTGTGAGAGTTTCAGGCACAAACGGAACTGGCAGCTTTTTTAGGGGTACAAGCGCTTCTGCTCCTTCTGTTGCAGGGATCGGGGCTCTTATCTGGAGCATGTGCCCCGAAAAGAACGGCAGTGATATTCGCAGGATCCTGTGTTCTTCAGCTGAAGACCTCGGAGAGCCGGGTTATGACACTATCTTCGGCCATGGTTCAGTCAACAGCCGTACAGTCCACATTCTTGAAAATCCTTCTACAGATACTGGTTTGTTGTCAGAAAAGTCCGGAGTCCCACCTGCGGAAGCAAAAGGAATGTTTACTCTAAAACTTTCCATGCCCCTTGAACAGATATCCTATCTGACAAAACTACCCTGCAGAGGAAAGTAAAGGGATTCTTTGATGAGAATAAGCCAGATAACCTGAGCGGCTTAATTTTTACCGTACATCCGGTTCAGGCTTACTCAGGCCAGATCTTTACTCTAAGAGCAGAATCCCTACACATGCAATTTTTTCCGGCTTGCAGAACTCAAGTACAAGCCCTGCTTCTTTCATTGCCTTCTGGATATTTATTCCAACAGCCTCAGGTGCAAAACGCCTCATTTCCGGCTTTACGCATTTTTCAAGGTTGCAGACCTCGCATTCGTTACAGGAGCCGGGTCTCAGGAGATGCGCAAAGGTAAAGCCTTCTCTAAAAGCTTCCTGCTCAAGCTCGAACATCTTATGAAAAGAATCCTTCCGAAGCCCTGACCAGGCTTCAAGAACGTCCTGAATTCCTGATGTATCACATTCGTCTACAAGAAGAAGTGCGCTATTGTACTCTCCTATAACCTTCCTGAATTCATCAACTGACATGATATAAGGCGGACAGCTCAACCTCTTCCCGTAACCTCTGCATCCGTAAGCGCACTTAAGAGCAATACGATTCTCAACCGGGATATCCCCTGCCTTCAGAAAATAAGCTTGGATTCCCATTTCTGATGCCTTTTCAACAAGATCTTCATATTTCCCAAGCATGATAACCCCTTTTAAAAAACCTTATTTCATTTCGTTTCTGTTTATTTTACTTTTTGTTTCCTTTTAATTTGTTTCCTTTGTAATTATTTTTTCTGGTTTGAAAAAAAGCTATATTTGCAATGTGGCAATGGTTTCTATTAGTCTTTTTTCAGGACCAACATGAAAAATCCAGCAGCTCTGCGCATCTGTTCATGAGTTTCTACTGGATCCATTATTTTGGGTATACTTTTATAATTATTAAAAGATAAACCTGGAAAGTATTTTCAAGACTGAGAAAATGCTTTTAACTGAACTGAAAAACAGCATGAACTGCTTCAAAAAGCGGATGTATATCGGACATGTATATCAGACCGGATAGAAGGCTGTTACTTCCTCGATTAATATTCTTTCTCTCTGGTTTGATATAATGTAAACTCGGCAGTGTACCGAAAGTTCTGTAAAATATGATTGACTCTGTATCCTTTTCCTTTCACCACAAAAAAAAGAGGATGCAGAGTCAATGGTTAATTTATTCCCACTCATAAAAGATTATCTTGTCGATCAGGAAGATGGAATTCGCCAGCTAATTACCTGGTTTTTAAACCTTGTAATGGAGGAGGAAGCCCTCCTCCAAGCTGGTGCACAACGTTATGAGAGGACAGATTCACGTAAAGCTAGTAGAAATGGCTACAAACCCCGAACTCTCCTGACCAAGCATGGGAAACTCGAATTATTAAAGCCTCAATTCCGTGAGTTTCCCTTTGAAACTCAGGTTTTTGAGAAATATTCAAGAGTTGAAAAGGCCATCTTAACCGCTGTAGCTGAATCTTACCTTCAAGGAGTTTCCACCCGAAGGGTGAAAAAGGTCATGACTGCATTAGGAGTAGGAGAAATTTCAGCCTCTTCTGTTTCCAGGATTACAAAAGAACTGGATGAGAAGGTTGAAGAATTTCTCTCAAAGCCAATAGAACATGAAATCCCTTACTTGCTTATCGATGCGACTTATTTCAAGGTAAGAGATGGGCTTCATTACGAAAACAAAGCTCTCTTTGTAGTTGCTGGGATCAGGGATGACGGTTACCGTGAAATTCTTGGAACAAGATTAGCAGACAGTGAAGCCTCTATGTTCTGGGAAGATCTATTCGATGATCTGAAAAAAAGAGGGTTAAGAGGTGTCAAGTTAATTATTTCTGATGGCCATAAAGGAATACAGAAAGCAGTAAGAGAATCCTTTATTGGATCAAGTTGGCAGATGTGCCATGTACATCTGGCAAGACAAGTTCTCAAGAAAGTGCCAAAAAAGAAGCAGAAAGAAGTGGCTGAGAAGATAAAAGAAGCATTAGTAGACCGTCAGAAGTTGAATGACCTGATTATGGAACTGGATAGTATGGGGTATGAAGGCGCAGCTGATACCCTTGAAAGTTTTCAGTATGATGTAATGAACTATATGCAGTTTCCAGAAAAACACTGGAAAAAAATAAGGACAACAAATATGATGGAGAGGACCAACAAGGAACTCAAAAGAAGAAGCAAGGTAGTTGGAGCATTTCCTAACCAAGACTCAGTATTGAGACTGGTAGTCTCAATACTAATTGATATAAATGAAGACTGGATCACAGGAAACAAGTATATAGTAATGGAACAGTAATCAAAAAAGAAGAGTAAGGGGTAGAGAGTAAATTTTACAGAAAACGCACATGATATTCTTTGAATAACATGCACAACTAAATGAAAGTACTTTACCCCACTTTTTTGGCTATTGAATTCCTTATTACTTTGGGCAGTAAGGTTGTCCTAATTTTGGTTTTTCAAAACCGTCAGAAAACTAATCAGTGAATTGCCATCGAAGGCTCAAGTGTGACTTTGATCACGGATGCTAAATTGGCCTTTGAGGCAATTCCACTGCCCAAATAAATTGGGTGATATTATTTGATGATTGAAGTCATAAACAAAGCTTGTGGTTTAGACATTCACAAACTCTTTTTCATTGCTACAATTCTCAGTAGATCTGGTGAAAAACAACAGCAGCGTTTCGACAGAGATGATGAGGGAATTTTAGCCCTTAAAAATTGGGTAATATCAGAAAAATGTAATGTTGTTGCATGTGAATCAACAAGTGACTTTTGGGTTCCTGTCCATGATTCTTTGATAAAGCATCTACCGGTGATAGTTGGAAATGCGCGAGATATGAAGGTATTTACACATAAAAAAACAGATAAGATTGATTCAGAAGTCATTGCACAACTTGCACTTAATAATATGATTCAGCCATCAAGAGTTTTTCCAAAGGATCATAGAGATTTTAGATCATATGTTCGACTTCGGTTAACACTTGTACAAAAAAGAACAGATCTAAAAAATAAAGCTCACTCAATTCTTGCATCTGAAATGTTAAACCTGAAGAATGTGCTGACAGACATTTTCGGCAAGAATGGCAGAATGATCTTATCAGGAATCTCTTCAGGTAAGACTGTTGACCAGATTATCGCAAGTCTTTCTCCAAATGTTCGTAAAAAAAGTGATCAAATCAGAGAAATTCTTGAGCGAGAAATCTCTCAAAGTGCTGCATTCAGACTTCAGATCTGTCTAAAACTCATAAAAAGTCTTGATGATGAGATCGAAGCTTTAGAAAAAGAAATTTTCAATTATGCTTATAGAAATCATAAGCGAGAAATGGAGATTTTAATGTCAGTTCCAGGTATAGGAGAACTTGGTGCGGCAATTCTACTTGCTGAAATAGGCAATTTCAAGGATTTTTCTTCTGGAGATAAGCTTGCTTCTTGGCTTGGTCTGGTTCCTAATGTGTATCAATCTGCAGATAAATACCACAACGGAAGAATCACAAAGAGAGGATCAAAGAGAGCAAGATGGATTCTGACGCAGATTGCTCAAGCAGCGGCAAGAAAGAATAACAGTAAGTTAAAAGAGTTTTTTAACAGGAAAAAGAAGTCAATTGGACATGCAAAGGCAATTATTGCCTTGGCAAGGAAAATTGCAACGATAATATGGCATCTTATTACGAATGATGAGATGTACGAAGATGAAACTGGATATAAAAAAAGGGAAATTCAAAAGAGAAAGATTGTTGAGACCGAGATATTCTCAGTTGATGAACGAATAAAAATAATTAGTGAAATATTTGCAATAACGCGAAAAGAGGATGAAGAGAGCATGTGAGGAAGATATCCTCATGTACTTTCATGCTAAATTAAGCACACTGCCGTAAACTCTGATCGATTCGCGAAAATTTACTTAAATTTCTGAAGAAATAGTGATAGTGGTTGCTCTCCCACTATCTACGTGAAGATTGCATGTCAACTATATCTAATTTGAGCTGTGCAACAGGGTTTTGCTGCAAAAGTATTCTTCACTGATTAATAAAACTTATGTGATTTAACTTTTAAATAAGTGACATGAACCTTCATACAATACAAATTATAACAATTAAAGTGTACCTTCAAGTATTCCACTTTGCTTTCCAAGCACGTAAATTTTATTGGAATTTAAACAATTGGTTTCCAAAATCCAGGGGCGTAACGAGGTTTATAACTAATTTTCGATATATTCTTTTTCTCTGTTACCCCTTTCCAGGAACCAGGCATATAACGAGATCTGCTCTCTACCCTTAAACTTTCCTTTTTCGCTCTCCATAACCCAGGAATGTAACGGGGCTTGTAGCCAGTTCTCAATGCAGCCTTTTTTCCTGTTGTCCCTTTCCAGGATCCCGGAATATAACGGGTTTTACTCTCTACCTTTTGGCTTTCTACTGTTGGTTTCCAAAATCCCGGAATGTAACGAGGCTTGTAGCTAATCTTCGATATCTTCTTTTTCTCTATTGTCCCTTTCCAGGAACCCGGAATATATCTGGGTTTGCTCTCTACCTTTGTACTTTCTTTTGTTGCTCTCCAGAATCCTGGAATATATCGGGGCTTGTAGCTAATTTTCGATATACTTTTTTTCTCTGTCACTCCTTTCCAGGAACCTGGTATATACCGGGGTTTGCTTTCAGTAGCTGGTCTCCAAAATCCTGGGATGTAACGAGGTTTGTAGTTAATCTTAGATATCTTCTTTTTTTCTGTAATTCCTTTCCAGGAACCTGGGATATACCTGGATTTGTTTTCTGCTGCTGGTTTCCAGAATCCAGGAATATACCTGGGTTTGTAGCTAGTCTTCGACAAAACCTTTTTCTCTGTTGTCCCTTTCCAGTAACCAGGAATATATCGAGATTTACTCTCTATCTTCGGAATTTTATTAACTCTCGTCTCTGTTTTCTTAGCTGTCTTATCAGCCTTTGGTTTTACTGTCTGTTTCTTAACCAAGATGCCGACCTCATGATATAATTTATTTTCTTTAATTACTAAATATGCTGTAAAAACGTTAAATGCGTCAAACAACGCATTCAATACACTAGAGTATGCGCTTAAACATATAAATAAATATTTAGCAGTTTGCATCGGCTTCCTGGCGAAATTCAGAGCAATTTTTCTAGCTGACGAATTTGATTTTGATTTTCCACAGGTTCCATACAGACAGATACCATCACCTAAAAACCTTGAGAAAGAGGTATTCTTCCATAGTTTCTGCCAAACTGGTTATTGTGGGTTACACTTCTATAATTGATAACATATAACTTAGTAAAGGGATCCGCATGACTAAGAAAGTACCTTTAACCGAATTGAAAAACCGAATGAGATGCTTCAGAAGACAGATGGATATATCAAATCCCGGTTGGGAAATGTCTGTTATTTTCAGCAAAATCAACCTTTACTACTTTACCGGTACCATGCAGGATGGGATGTTAATCATTCCAAAGAATGAAGAAGCAAAATTCTGGGTACGGCGAAGCTATGAAAGGGCGCTGGATGAATCATTGTTTTCCAGTATAGAGCCTATGAACAGTTTCCGTGATGCTGCAAAAAGTGTAAGTAGGCTTCCGGATACGGTATGCCTGGAAACAGAAGTAGTCCCTCTGGCTCTGTACCAGAGATTTCAAAAATACTTCCCCTTTAAGAACATTGAATCCGTTGATGCCCAGATTTGTGCTGTTAGAGCAGTAAAAAGTGAATACGAGTTATCTCTATTGAGAGAAGCCGGCAGGATCCATCAGCATGTGCTTGAAGAGCTTGTTCCAGGGATGCTGCGGGAAGGAATGAGTGAGGCTGACCTGTCAACTGAATTGTTTTCTGTTCTGGTAAAGGAAGGACACCATGGAGCATGCCGTTTTGGCATGTTCGATACGGAGATGATTCTGGGAAATGTCTGTTTTGGGGAAAGCTCCATTTATCCGACTTATTTTAACGGGCCCGGCGGAAAATTCGGGTTAAGCCCTGCAGCACCCGTGCTCGGGAGCCGGGACCGGAAATTAAGGAAAGGCGACCTTGTCTTTGTTGATGTCGGGTGTGGGGTTGACGGTTACCATACGGACAAAACCACGACATACATGTTTGGCTCTTCCCTTCCGCAGTATGCCATAGAAATCCACAATAAATGTGTGGATATACAGAATGAAGCTGCATTGATGCTAAAACCCGGCGTTACCCCGTCGGAGATCTACAATACTATAATGAATAAGCTTGATGAGGATTTCCTGCAAAACTTCATGGGTTTCGGTAATCGTAAAGTAAAATTCCTCGGACATGGGGTTGGTTTATTAATTGATGAAACTCCTGTGATTGCAGAAGGATTTGATGAACCCCTGCAGGAAGGAATGGTATTTGCTCTCGAACCTAAAAGGGGAATTGAAAATATCGGTATGGTCGGAATTGAAAATACCTTCATAGTAACTTCTGACGGCGGAGAATGCATAACAGGATATAATCCGGGTTTGATTCCTGTATATTAATTATTACATACTGGATAAAAGCCGATTTAATAGATTAATAAAATATTACTAATTGAGGAATTATACTTTTTAAGAACAAAATATGGATTGATTTGATAGCTGCTATATCCCGTGCAGCTGTCTAATCCTCTTTTTTAAACACAGAAAGAAAACCGTCTCATGCCTTATGTTTTGAGCCATTTCAGTAGATCTGACTCTACAGCTGGATTTATAGTATATTTCGTAAATTTCCCTTCTGCTTCGAAAAAAATAATATCGTCTTCCTGTAACCTTTTTATATGCCAGTGAGTAGTACTTTTGTCTAAACTCAGCTTTTCTGAGAGATTCTGATTTGTAATCCCTGGATTTTCCAGAATATTAAGGAGTATTTGTTTTCTTGTACCGCCTTTAAGATGTGCTATCATTGTTTTATCATTGTTTGTTAAAACATAGGAATTTTGAAAAGCTCTTGTGAACTTTTCTCCATTCATTAAAGTCAGTTTCTCTTCACCTTTGAGCGCCTTCAGCTGATACCTCACAGATCCCCGGCTAATATTCAGGCCTTTTGAAATTTCGGACGGCGTACACCCCGGTGTATTCAGCACATAATTAATAATTTCCTTTTTCTTTTTATATTTATTTATGTTCTTTATCTGGCCCAGGACTATTGGAACCAGTTTAAAAAAAGAAATAAAAGCGATCAGATATCCCACGATGTAAGCTATCTTGAATGATAAAGGAAATTCCCAGAATGAATACGTCACGTCAGCGCCGCTCATATCGACGATATCACCCAGCTTTTCGAGCTCTTCATCAGGTGGGCAGGGACCAACAATATATCCTCCGGTGTCCGCACCGGCTGTGCCTATGGCACTCAGGACCAGAATAAAAAGTAAGCTCGTCTTCCACATAACTGGTCCTTAATTTGGTTAATTCGATTTATAAAATTCAGATTGTATAATCTTCTGTCCCGGTTACCTTGTACCCGTATACTTCATACTTCCAGGTTCCTGGTTCAATTCCGTTTGGATTTTGAATATTCAGGCGAATCCTGCCGTCAGTTGTGCCGTCTGCACTATCATAGTAGGTACCCAGCACCGAGCCACTAGGAGTATACACTTTGAGCCGGAGCGAATTAGTAGAATCTCCCCAGTTAAAATCCACAACCAGAAGGGTCAGGCCGCTACCTACATTTTTTTCCATGCAGATTTGTCTCTCCCTGCCTGATCGTACCATAAACTGTCTGGATACCAGCATCTCCGTCAACTATCCCGATTTCAGTATAAAATGCAGGTGTTACGATGTAATTACTTGAGATTTCTGCTTTTTCTATATTCTCAGTTGTTGCTGCTGCATTGGAAGATAGAAAAAACAGAGTTGTCAATATAATCAAAAATATCTTTCTCGACATTGTTAGCCCTCTTTTTAACACTTGTCAAGACAGTTTACTTAAATTTTATGGCCAAATCATCCAACTGACAATCTAATAGCCCTATAAATCTCCAAAAAACTCGGATTTAGGTTTGCTTATACTCTCAGTTGGATGATTTGGCCACAAATTAATTATAAGAGTAAATTCATGAAAAAAATGAACATTAAAAAGATGTTTGGTGGAGTTCACTCGATTTTCCAGATCCAATTTGAACTCCACGTTGCCCGGAGGCATGATTAGTGTTAGCTTTGTGAATATTTAAGGCTTGCTTGATCCTG
Organism: Methanosarcina subterranea; assembly: GCF_055385895.1. NCBI lineage: Archaea > Methanobacteriati > Methanobacteriota > Methanomicrobia > Methanosarcinales > Methanosarcinaceae > Methanosarcina > Methanosarcina subterranea. The sequence goes on from NZ_AP042426.1 coordinate 456,404, forward strand.
CCTCCTAGGAAATGAACAGGAGTGAAATAAAATATGAAGCATAGAAAAAAATGTTGATAGGAGCTTTGTTGATAACGATATCATTGGTCAGCATTATTTCTACGGCATCGGCGTACACTTATAACGGACGTTATTGGCATTCTGGATTTGCCCAAGTTGACAAGGATTCCTCAATTCCAAGTTCTTGGTCAAATTCTCTGTCTCAGGCTATGAGTGCATGGAATAATGCTGGTGCAGATTTCTTCTTTTATCAGATAGGATGTGAAAACAAACTGTACTATACGTCACTTGGGTCAAGTGGACCGCTAGCGACAACTACTGAGACATATAGTGGTACCTCGATGACAAATGTATAGTGAGATTCAATAGTGATAAGAGTTGGTCTACTACAGGAGCATCGGGATATTACGATGTGCAAAGTGCTGCTACTCATGAATTTGGGCACTGGTTAAGTTTGGGTCATTCTAGCAATACTGAAGCAACAATGTACAGTACTATGTCAACAGGGGAAACAAAAAAAAGAAGTTTACACTCTGATGATATAGTAGGCATCTGCTACATTTATCCCTGATAGGTGATGAATTATGACAAGTCGAAACAGTGTAAAATATGGAATCGTTTTGGTTGGAGCACTTACTTTGATCGTGTTAGGTTTAGCATTCTCCAACTCTATACAATCTTCACAAGAAAATAGTAAACCTTCAAATAATATCAATGAGCCCTTAAGCAGTAGCATGAGTTTTTTGCTTGAAGAATACACTCATGAGGATTTAAGTAAAAACTCTGACGTGATCGTCATGGGTACAGTCAAGGAAATACTTCCAAGTAGATGGAATTCTGTCGACGGAAAAAGACCAGATAAAGTAGTTGAATTCGGCCCTTATGACCTCATCTATACTGATATCGTTATAAGTGTAGACAAATACGTCAAAAATCCATTATCATCCGAAGATGTTATTGTGAGAGTGGGGGGAACAGTCGGAAATGATAGCATGGCGGTAGAAGATGAACCGAGCTTTAAAACTGGTGAAAAGGTTTTGCTATATCTAACTAAAGATACTAGCCCAGGTACTAAGGATATTGGCCCTGAACACTTCAAGGTAACAGGATACATTCAGGGGAAATTCGCATTAACCGATGATGGGAGAGCCATAGGATGGAATAATGAAAGTGTTAGTCAGGAGGAGTTGTTACGTACAATTAAGGAATGAATGTGATTCGTCTAACACGATAATATGCAACTTTTGTTTTATGGTTGCATTCTCATAGATAAACGAAGGTGAAGAGGTAGTTTTTAATTTACGAATATTCGGCTTTAAATAGACCGGACCCCCTTCACTCCTACCACTCTCCGGCAATTTAGTATATATTCGATTTTTCCTTCCTTTACTTCTTTTTCTTTTTTTCTTTATACAGCGCATTATGTGCTCGCAGGAATCGCATATGTATGCGATATGATACGCGCATATGTAAAATAAATTAGGAATTTGTTCCAAAAGATAGGATAAATTCACGAGAATGATTGAGAAATAATCAGGTGTGTTGGTCAGGGAAACATTGAAATATTTTTTGATCTTTTTTCAGAAATTATAGTTCTTCTTTTGATGCTGAAGCCGATCAGAAAAAAACGTTTTCAGGCAGGAGTTCTGAAGGATTTTGTAATATCGGCTCTTCGCTGTTTTGTATGGGTACTTTAATATAAAGCAATTTAAATATTACCTACATTCGGCAGGTTAACGTAATTAGAGATAGATATTTTCATATTTCTCTCCCATGAGACCCAATATCTTCCAGTGAAGATCCTCCATATTCAGTATTTCTGAATTTACTTCACCTTCTTTCTGAGAAATAAGTTCTGTAATTCCCTGGAAATTGACAAATATCCATCTCATCGTAGGTCTTTTTGTTGGCTTTCCTTTTTGATCTGGAACCGTTTCATTTTCTTCCTCTAATTTTGTCCTTAATTTCCATTCTGCAATTGAATAAATCATTAAGCAGAGAACCATTGTCATAGCCAGTGCTTCAATTCTGCTTTTATTCTTTAGGTAGACTTTCGATATGCTAAATGTATCACTTTTCAAGAATCGGAATCCTTTTTCTACATTGTCCTGTCCTTTGTAATACTTCAGCATCTCTCCCGGAGAAAGAGTGATATCATTACTCGCAAGAATGAAAAGTCCCATTTTCTCCATTTCATTCAAAACAAAAGCATCATTAACCTTTATGCTTCCATCAATCCTGAAATAAGTCTTTAATTCCTCATCTTTAGAAGGTCTGCCTCTTTTACCTGATTCACGTTTTTTAATGGATTTCAAATCAACTTTTTCAAAAACAATAGAAGGGAATTCTTTAATCCATTTCTCTGCAGCTTTTGATGCATCCTCTTCGCAGAAGAAGTCCTCTCCTTTCAGCTTTTTAAAAGCCTTCTCTGCTTTTTCAACCTCTTTGTCAAGTTTCGTCCTGAGAGTTTTCTCTTTCTTCTCCTTCATCTTGTGAGAAAGCAGCAAAACCCACTTTTGTTTGACTCCGCCATATTCCACAAAGGTTTGATAAAAAGAGTACCTCTCATCACTTTTTAGCGTTTTCAGGTTCAGATTTGCAGTTAGCAGTTCCTTTGCCTCGGAAATTGTTGCAGGAACACGACTGATCCAGAATGATTTTCCGATATTCTGGATATTATTGTCTGTGTAAAAGGAACTATCAGCGACATAGTACACTTTGCTTTCAGGTCTTAAAACTGATTTGAGAGACGTTATTGCATCCAGAATTGTGTTTTTGTCGGAAGCATTTCCTGAATGTGTGTTCATGAAAAGTGGTATTCCATGCTGATTAACAATCAAGCTCAGTACAAATTGTTTGAGGTCCCATCTTCCGTTTTTGGGAATTCCAAAAGTAATATCAATAGACTCAGTTTCTTCGTCTTCATAATCACCATAAACGCTGACACTTGTAGTGTCAGAGTGTAAACAGTGAACAGGAATAGGTAGACGAGCCATAATGTGAAGGGTAATTTCCGTAAACAGTTTTGTAGGGCCATATTTTACGATTTTGTCAAGAGTCTCTCCGATAGCATATTGATTCAGGTCTTCTTTTGTTATACCGTCTCCAAAAAGCCTTTCAGTAGAAATGTTTTTGAAAAAATCAGGAAACAGGTACAGACGTTGCCCTATGAAACCTAGACCATTGAGTACCATGGCAAGGATGCAGACTGAGTGAGGAACATTATGATTCCGTTCTTTGGGAAGTTTCTCATCGATCAGTTTGTCAACTTCAAGTTCTCGGAAAACTCCAGCCATAAGACCTAGGTGACCTAAGAACCGTGTACGTTTTAAGGAGGATTCAACTCTTCTACTACTGTTTTTCTCTGCCATGGGATAACCAAGAAAGAGATATAAAATTAATGATATTAATTTATAGGTTTACCTGCCGAAAGCAGGATATTAGATCGCGAGCCCTTATTTTATTCATATAATTACAGGAGTTTGATTTGCTATTTACAAAGAACTTTCTCAGAAAGCTTTGAACATTGAAGATCCCTGGTACATGGTACATTAAAGACGTCGATTTTAATCCAGAATTAAAGCAACCTGATATTTGGGGCCTTGTAGAAATCTTCTGAAATAACTAATATCCACTCATTCAAATTAATGGCCTGACACTTTTTACTTATTTTTTTCAATCTCTTACACTAATTTAGATAGATATTTTACAAAGCCCAAAAATATCTTTCTTGACATTATTAGCTCTCCTTTTAACACTTGTCAAGACAGTTTACTTACATTTTATGGCCAAATCATCCAACTGACAATTTAATAGCTCTATAAATCTCCAAAGAACTCGGATTTAGGTTCACCTATACTCTCAGTTGGATGATTTGGCCACAAATTAATTATAAGAGTAAATTCATGAAAAAAATGAACATTAAAAAGATGTTTAGTGGAGCTCAAATTCTCTCTGGAAAAGTCTATTTGAACCCCACCTTGCCCGGAGGCATGAGTTAGTGTTAGCTTTGTGAATATTTAAGGCTTGCTTGATCCTGCCTCCTGGGAAATAAGCAGGAGTGATTATGACAATGAAGAAGATAGGAATAGGAATATTGTGTTTGACAATATTCCTGATGAGCACGGCCTTTGTGCTGGTGGTGAGTGCCGAAATACTAACCGAAGATACCGCTAATATTGTTGTTGGAGAGATGGAATATCCAGTCCCAGAGCCAGAGCCGATTACTGTGCTTGATACAACACCTAAATCGCCCTATTTGCACTTACTCGAAGCAGATAATGAAGAACAAGAAATCTTATTTGGTTACATTGACAATTGTTACATTTCCGATGAAGAAAAGGAAGAAATGAAAAAAGCAATGGAAGATATTTGGAAAAGATATCCTGATCAAATAACTGAACAGGACAATCTAATGCTTGACAAAGTCGCTAAGGCAACAGCTGAATATCTTAATGATGAGTATGGAAGTGGTGATGTTGGGATAAAATGGTCTGGAGCTAATGTTCATGGAGACATCATACATATTGCGTGCATAAAGTGGGGTTTCAGCTCATCTTATGCACAGATTGCAAATAATTCTGCTCCTGTTCCAGACACATGGAATGATGGATTCTGGCAAGGTTATCATCATTACTACGACCCCGTTCTTCATACTGGCAATGCCGCATATAATTGTCAATACCGTGCAAATCTTGCCAAAACGAGTTATAATGGTGGTCAGTACACGAATGCATATACAAACCTTGGGTATTCAAGCCATTACATGTCCTATTTAGGAAATCCAATGCATACAGGTAAAGAATTGGCCCAGTATCAAAATCAATGGGTTCATACTTCCTATGAATCATACGTGCAAAATAACTGGACTACAGGACATAATTACAGAAATGTGATTCAAAACACTAACACTTATTACTCAATAACAGATCCTGAACAATCAGCGAAAAATTTAGCAAGTGCATCAAATTCCGATTTAGAAACTTTATATGATGCAGTATATTATCATCCAAGTACTTTTGGATCAGATCCTGAAGTTATAGCCATCACGCAGAGAAACTTGGAGAGAGCAGCAAAGTACAACATGGGACTTGTAAAGTATGTGAGAGGGTAAATCCTCTCAATTTTTTGAAATATAATTTGGGTGAGTAATAGTGAAAAAAAGAAATTTACTACTCGTTACCATACTTATCATTCTTTTTGTTGGGGGCATATTTGCTCATGCTACTTATATGGATGCAAAAGATTGGAGGGACCCGGCTAATAGATACTATTGTGGATATAAAGTCAGTGTTGGAGGACTTTCCGGAAGGGAGGTTGAGGGAACTACTGTCGCGTCAATGCTTAAGGATTAAATGATTCTGAATAGTTGTAATCGATTAGATACGACATTTCATCGCTGACGCGACACTACTATGATAATGGTTCCAATCCCCGCAACTAAAGAAGGCAAATTTTTTATCTCTCCGGAGCAGAAAGATCCTTATTTTACCCAAAGGTTGATGCATGAAATCCATAACTGGCCTGAAGAATACCGTAAAGGGCCCTATTTTAAAAACGCAACTGAAGTTTTTGATAACAAAACGATAAATGGAAACTGGACAACTTTCATTGCAGAAACCGATAAAGGATATATGCTTGGATTCAGGACAAACGAGAGCAGACTCGAAGATATATCTTATGATGCAGATTTTGTTGCTGATCACTTCGACATTTTTGATCCTATAAATAATGGAAGCCCGATATTGTTCCCTGTTGAAAATATATCCAATATTTCTACTGTCCCTTACGGAGAATATACCAAGTACGCTTCAAATCCGACTTATGACAGCTACGTCTACGTAAGCGATAATCTGGAAGGAGAAACGGTGTCCTTTTATGTCTATCTGGCTGCAAATAATGATCCTAATGAGTGGTCCAGGGAATATAGAGGCATGTACATGAATGAAATAATAGCAGAAGTTAACGATACAGGATATGTAAAAGTCAAAGCTATTCTGGGACAAGTCATACCGCACGGAAATTATACATTGTGGTATAATCGATACGGGCCGGAATATTACGCAAATGAAACTCCTTAACAGTGAGATAGAGTAAGGTATCTGTTATACTTTGCGTATAATAATTAATTTTTGGGAAGTTTTGGTGATAATATGGGTAAAAAATTAATTATCGTTTTTTTGATTCTAGTCCTGTTTTCAGGGCCTACACTTGCAAATACTTTCCATACGCCTGGCCAGAATGAAACTATAGAGGAAACGATTTACTGGTCAGAAATACCCGTGTACGATATACCGTACTCTGCCTGGCATGATACTCCGGAGAAAACAATCTCTCTGCTCTCAAAATTAAATGAAGAATCCCTTAAAAACTGTACAAATCCTGAAAGTCTTTTATATGACCCAAATGTACTAAAAGCGTATGGAAATGTTCCGGTAATCAAAAATACTTCCCAGCTGGACAACTTCAGTTCAACCCTGCAGGCTATAAGAGATAGTTCTATCCGCGAGGTAAAGCCGTATCTCTATCCTGATGGTCCGATAGTTAACTATGGTGCCGGTCCTATGCCCGGATATTTTTTGATCAGATTGTATGACTATAAAGGTAACAAAACCGTCTATTCCGAAACCGAGTTAAAGGAAATCTACGACATTGTGGAAAAGAATGCGATTGAAGCTGGGCTTGATGAAGTCCCGGTCATATTTTGTCTTTGGGATAAAACAGCAATATTTTATTTTCCTGAAAATAACCCTACATTCGGCAAAGACGTTGTTCAGCTAACGGATGTTGGATTCCCGGTGCATTTTTATTATTTATCTAATTCGTCATCCTTACAAATTATAAAAAATAGTTCTCTCGATGAAATACAACCATATCTCTATCCAGAAGGGCCGATAGTTGCCTACGGTTCCGACACGATGGATATGTTTTTTCCGATAGAACTTTATTATGAAGAGAATGAAACAGTTTATTCCCAGAACGAACTGAACAAGATCTACTTATTGTGAAAGAACATGCGAATAAAGCCGGTCTTGAAGATGTTTCCGTTGAGTTTTACAACAAGAAAGGTACAGTACGTTTTGATAATCTCTATAATGAATCATATTTCCGACCCCGCAGCCTGGTGTCAGAGAGTAATGGCGGAATAGAGAATTCTACATTAAACAGTTCTAAGTTGACCGATAAAGAAAATTCCATCTCTCCAATAAAAGGCATATTATCCCTATTGGGTATCAGACATTATAGTATGGGTTTTTGGAGATAATCAAAAACCCATAGTCTATTCCTTAACTCTGTCGGGCACTTGTCAATATAATCAAAAATAGGCTCTGTAGAAATCTTCTGAAATAACTGATATCCACCCATTCAAATTAATGGCCTGACACTTTTTACTTATTTTTTTCAATCTCTTACAGCTAATTTAGATAGATTTTCTACAAAGCCCAAAAATATCTTTCTAGACATTATTAGCTCTCTTTTTAACACTTGTCAAGATAGTTTACTTAAATTTTATGGCCGAATCATCCAACTGTCAATCTAATAGCCCTATAAATCTCCAAAAAACTCGGATTTATGTTTGCCTATACTTTCAGTTGGATGATTTGGCCACAAATTAATTATAAGAGTAATTTCATGAAAAAAGTGAACATTAAAAAGATATTTGGTGGAGTTCACTCGATTTTCCAGATCCAATTTGAACTCCACGTTGCCCGGAGGCATGAGTTAGTGTTAGCTTTGTGAATATTTAAGGCTTGCTTGATTCTGCCTCGGGAATAAAATCACGAGGTGAAAACAATGATAAAAAAGAAATTTGGAATAGGCGCAATATTTGCAGCAATGCTTATTGTGAGCATTGCTTTCATACCGGCCGTGAGTGCAACAGATAATACTACAAAAAGAAATCAAGACAAAGATATCGTGGAACCTTGGTTTGAAAAAGGTGACGAACTAAATAGGCTTAGTGGTGATGAACTTCGTGCCCTTGCTGAGCAAAACGAGACAGTAAGGAAAATGATAGAGGAAGATCTGAAAATTGAGCCTGTACAAATTGAAAGTCTCAAGAGTTTGGAGAATCTTCCTGATAATTATCCTGAGGATGTAAAAAAAGCAGTAATAGAAAATTTTACATCAAGAAACATTAGTCAACAGTCCTCAACGAAAGCAACAACGACAACAAATACAGTTAATGTTTGGATAGTCGCAGATGAAGAGTACCGGAGTACTTTCGGAAGTAACTGGCAGACTCAGGCACACAATACCATCGAAAATGCTGACAACGCATTCTACAGTGATCATAATATAGATTTTGTAGTAGGCAAATACTCAACGTGGGATAGTACTGATAGTGAAGATAATACTAGTTTATTACTCGATGAAGCAGAACTTGAAAGTGGATGGCTTTCAAACAAACAGGGTATGGATATGTTGGCTGTTTTCACAGATCAGGAAACAGACCATAGAGGCGTATCTGAAAGTCTAGGTGACGCGTGGCTAATGAAGCATCAGATAAGTGCAAGTTGGGACTGGCATCTCGCACAGCATGAGGCTTCGCATAATTATGATTGTCCAGATCATGGATACATTGGCCCTACCTGTATAATGACTTACAGCTGTATGATGGATGAAGATTACTGGTGTCCAATGTGTGATCTAACTATCGAAACTAATAGAAATCATTTTTAAATTATTTTGTGCAGGACTAAGTCCTGCACTTTATTTCATAGTGTTGGAGAGCTTATTTGATGAAAGCAAGGACAAAAACTTTAGCAGCTATTTCTTTTGCGGTTCTGGCAATATGCCTTATTTTCTTTTTGATGATTTACCAGCCTGGAGCAGGCATGTATGTTCGCGCGGATAAACTTCAAGATACGCCAGAGAAATATGTGGAATTCAGTTTAGTAGATATCGAGAAATACCCCTATGTCGAAGAAGCGATAAATAATCCCGGAAAAAACGTTAAGCTCCCTTTTGATCATAATGAAAATATGACAGAGTTTGCTAACATCATGTGGGATAACAAGACTGAATATATAAAACTGAATAATGAGTATTATCATATAAGTTATTACTCTGCTGATTAATTAAGTGGAACTGTAACAGGTATCGGCGTTACCGTTAACCAGAATGGATGGGTATATTATAATCAGATAAAGGCAAATTATAGTCGAGGTTCAGGATATAGTGGAGATCCAGTCTATCTCATGTCATCTGGTAAATTGTATATTATAGGAATTCATCATAGATCGTTAAATGGTACCGCTTACTTCTCGCCGCTTTCAGGAGTTGTATCTGATTTAGGTGTTTATCCCCTCATAGTTTGAAAAGATTACTATACTTAACCTTTTATTTTTTAAATAATTTTTTGGAGGAATATATACGGTAAGACTAAAATCTATCCTTGTATTCTCAATGGAATTTCTTCTGATTTTTGGCTCAATTACAAGCGTAGCTTTTGGGTCAAGCTCAGATTATAATAAGTCAGCTCAGTCAGGTGATTACTTGAATTCTGAATTAAGAGCCTATCCGAAAAGTGGTTACCTGCTATAACTATTACAATCTGCAATATGCAAAACCGAAAGGATACTTTGATATTATAGATCTATTGTGACTTTTCAACATGTATTACTGACTTTTAGAACAAACCCAAATAATGGATTGCCGATTCTATTTCTTTGAGTACTCGAGTAAAAAATTATTATGTGGATTTACTTATTTTTTCAATCTCTTACAGCTAATTTAGATAGATTTTCTACAAACTCAAAAATATCTTTCTTGACATTATTAGCTCTCCTTTTAACACTTGTCAAGACAGTTTACTTAAATTTTATGGCCAAATCATCCAACTATCAATCTAATAGCTCTATATATCTCCAAAGAACTCGGATTTAGGTTTACCTATACTCTCAGTTGGATGATTTGGCCACAAATTAATTATAAGAGTAAATTCATGAAAAAAATGAACATTAAAAAGATATTTGGTGGAGTTCAAATTTGCTCTGGAAAAGTCTATTTGAACCCCACCTTACCCGGAGGCATGATTAGTGTTAGCTTTGTGAATATTTAAGGCTTGCTTGATCCTGTCTCCTGGGGTAATAACACTATGAGGTGAAGTAAATGAATCGTAATAAAACTGGAATATTTTTTATAACAATGATGCTAGTTGGTATGGTGTTGATACCAGCTGTGAGTGCAGAAGAGAACGCAGCTAAGGAGCTAAATGCGACTGCAGAGCTAACCTTTGGCCCTGGAACTTTTGATGAATTGAAGAAGGATCCGAACTTTATTGCTGCATATGGAAATATACCTGCTTTTTCAACTTCGGAAGAAAGGGAAAAGTGGCTTGATGCACTTGATAAAGTATATACTGAAGCTAACGACAATTTTGAAAAGGAAATGTCAAAGTATTTCTATCCAAATGGTCCTGTTATAGCCTATGGTTACACCATTGATGGCGTTCTTAAGGTTGCAATCGAAAAAGGACAAAAAATCGATACAGCTAAAGAAAATGAGCTATATGGTCTATTTTCTAATTATGGGCAAAATATTGCTGTAAAAGATGTTCCATTAATAGTTGTATATGAAGACCTTCCTACGCCAACTAGTCGTACTAGCTCGTGGCGTCCGATAATCGGAGGAATAAAAATATGCACAGAAAAACCGGATGGAATTAAGCAATCAACCCTTGGTTTTTCTGCACAAACTAGTAGTGGAACTAAAGGTTATGTTGTTGCAGGACATGCTGCACCATCTATTGGGGATCAAATATGGCAACCTATTGCTGGGCCGAGTGCTAACAAAGTCGGAACAGTGAGTAAAGTTGGAGGACATTATGCAGATGCCTCATGGGTTCCATATTCTAACGTAGCTGCAAGGATATACGATACAGATACGGATGTACTAAAAGATGTAAAATCACATGAGAATGCCGCTATAGGAGATACAGTTTATAAATCGGGTATCACGACAGGAAAGAGTTATGGAAGCGTTACTGAGATTAGAACATCGTACGATAACCCTCTTGGTACTTTGTATAGACAATATGTTGCAGGATATAAATGCGACGGTGGAGACAGTGGTGCCCCTGTATACGTTTATGTTAGTGGTGGTGTTAAAATTGTGGGAATCCATTGGGGAGGAGTAGGAACATATAATTCAGGCTACTCGACTTCAATATTTTCTCCAGTGTCTGGAGTGCAGTCTGATTTAGGTGTAACTCCTCTTACAGCATAAATATGCAGTTAGAAACATTACTCAGATTTCCAATTTGAATAATGCGATATAAACTATATGCAGCAATATCGCATTATTCAAATTGGAATGATACTGACTATTTTTTATTTTTTATATATTATATGCAAATTTATTATAACCAAAGAATATGAAATGAGAGGAGATACATGAACTTAAAGATGTTGAATATTTTACTATGCGTCATGCTAGCAAATATTTTAGGAAATTGTGCTTTAGGCTCTAGTTCTCAAAATGGAGAAGATATTTTGGAAAATGAAACACTTACCTTTGGCCCAGAAACCCTTAACGAATTGAAAAGTAATCCGAATTTTATTGCTGCTTATGGAAATATGCCTGCTTTTGGAAGTTTGGAAGAAAGGAAAAAATGGCTTGATACTCTTGATTTAATCTATACTGAAGTAAATATCGAAGTCAATGCTAACGAGCGTGAAATGTCGAAATATTTCTATCCAGATGGCCCTATTATAAATTATGGATTCACTAACATGGGGGTTCTTAAGGTAGAGGTAAATAAGGAAATTGAAAAGTCTTTTATGGATGAAATTTATCAAATTTTTGATTCTCATGCAAGCCGGATTGGAGTTAATGAAGTTCCTTTAGTGTTTTTCCGTGGAGATATATCTGCGCTTACCGAATTGTCGGATACAGCAGATCTTAATGAAACTGAAAACAGTACAAACCAACAAACTAAATCAGGCTCAGAGACGAGTAAAGAAAAACCAAATAACGTTCCAGGTTTCAGTTTTATGTATGGATTGTTCGGATTATATATTGTGTGTAGGATCAGGTATTAGTCTGGCAAAATACCGCACGGAAATTATAGATTGTGGTGTAATCGATATGGGCCGGAATATTATGCAAACGAAACTCCTTAATTGTAATGAAATAACGCATGCAGGTCATATGTTGCACACTAACTATGTCTGATTAAGAGAAATAAATTGGCCAACGTCTCTCTAATTATTTTTAGCTACTTTTAGGTCTTTAAATTCCATAATATCTGATTTGAGAATTTACACATAAAATTCATAGTAAGTTGAATGAGATGGCCTAGGAACTCAAGTGAACTCTTAGAGCCAGATGTTGTTTTAGCAGATACACTTATAGAGCTCATCCCAAAATCAATTTTATTTCCACATCAATAAGAGTTTCAGAGCTATTTTCCCAATCAAAAGATCGATTGATTATTCCAGATTCGAGATTTCGGGGCTTAATCCTGAGTTTTGGGATCAGCTCATAAATAGCTGCACTAGAGAATATCTGGATGGTACCGGAGACATATATATAAAGTTTACTTCCAAATTATACCAGCGTTCTAATGGAAGTCGATACATGAATGTATCATGGTTTGTAAGCGGGTGTCAAACAACTTCTAAAGAATTTCCTTTTCCTGCTCCTTGTGAAATGAAAATAACAATTTGGATAAGTGAACCCATTAATTTGCCTGCAATTGTTCACCAGGTTCCAAGTTCATGCACAGCTTCCGGGGCAGAGACGATCGATGTACCAGGCAGTGGGAATTACAGAACAAACGTGAAACTGGAAGCAAAATGTTACGCATATCTGCCTGTAAAGACTTTAATTGCAATTCGAGAGGACTCCTGCAATTGTGTCATTTAAACTCAATTTTTGAAAGTTGATGTGTTGAAAAGGCAGTGTTGAGAATCTTTGTGAATTTATGCCCATCCGGATTGTTATTTGGGATTATCCAAGCTATAATATCTCGATTTCGGGCTAAAAGGTTAGATTCAAAATCTGGATGGGTGTAAATCTAAATTTTTACCTATTATTTAAAAATAAGCTGTGTGGGATTTCTTGGAAGATAGAATTAATACAAAATGTCTCTAAATTGGGGTAAATAAATGAAGATTAGTTCCAAAAGATATTTACTGCTCACCTTGTTCCTGATAACCCTCTCCATTTTTATTTCAGGTTGTGCAGAGGAGTCCGGTGCCGAAGAAGTTTCATCTAACATTCAACCCAGTGCTGAAGAAATTGTGTCTAACATACAAATGAAAATGGACAGTCTCGAAGACTATTCTTTTACCATGTATGTAAATTCAACTTCAAGGCGGCAGAATCCAGAAATACATGAAATTATATGGAAAAAACCTGATTTAATGAAAATGACTATTTTAAGTCCAGATAAAGATACGGAAGTAATCATGGTATCTGACGGAGATTTCCAATGGATCTATAGTTCCGAATCCAAGACTGTTTTCAAAACGGAAATTTCTGATAATTTTGACGGTTTGAAGCTTTTCGAGCCCAATGTTTATACTGAGTTTTTAAACGGGGGTATCCTTAATGGGAGGGCATCTTTCCTCCTCGGGATCGAGAATATCGATGGAAAAAGCGCATATGTTCTTGAGCTTACACCTTCTGAGAAAAATGGATCATTTCAATGGAAATCAAGAATATGGGTTGACAGAGAAAACTGGATGCTCCTCAGGTCTGAAATATACGACAACAAAGAGAATGTTTATCTTGAGATAGAAATCCGGGATGTGAAATTGAACACTGGAATCCCAGACTCTGAATTTGAATTTAAAGTTCCAGATGGAGCACAGGTAAAAATACTGGGACTGGAAGACTTCAAAAGTGAACCCCAAAAAATGACACTTGAAGAGGCAAAAGAGCTTATTGATTTTGAAATACTCACTCCTGAATATCTCCCAGAGGGCTATGAATTTGATTATTCAATTGTCTCTTCCAGCACGGATACGCCTTATTCAACTTTTGCCCATAGTGGTTTCAGTGTTTTTGCAGGGCAGCATTACGAAAAAATCACTCTTGTGTATACAATAGGAGATAGTGAACTACGTATCGTCGAAGGTGTTTCTGAAAAAGGTTTACCTGAAATTCAGGATTTTGAAAGTGAAGGAGAATATATTCAGGTAAATAACATGAACGGTACGATTTCTCCAATATTTGGTGGAAATATGAAAGCTCTAACCTGGCAAAATGAAGAGCTTGAAGTCACTATTATCTCCTCTCTCGATAAGGCAGAGTTACTTAATATCGCAGAATCTTTTTCCTGAAGCTTAATGAGTTCTCAAAAAAGAATGAAATAAAGATGAAGCTCAAAGCTTCACCCTTCAAGTTTACTCTATTATTATTCCTGTTTTCTTGCCATCTTTTTCTTGGCAAGTTTCTCAATAATCCCCAGGCTGACCTCGCCGCCTACGCTCAGTTTGCCATTGGCAACTGCGCTGTCAAGGAGGTGCTGTCCTACAAGAGTACGGACGATAAGAGTTGTGTAGCCGTCCGGACTTCCAACAGCTCCTGCAGAGATGTCGGCTTTAAGGGCGGTAAAGTCAGTACAGACCCCGCAGCCTGGGCGGACCGTATCCTCAAGTTCGGCAAGTGGGATCACATACTGGGTTCCGTCGTTGAGAGTGATTTCGAGCTTGCCTTTGACGTCAATGCGGCAGACTTTCATAGGTTCGAGTGCGTACTCGCTTTTCAGCTTGCCTGCGATAAGCTTTTCATAGTCAAAGCTTTCTGTGCAGAATAGTCCGAACACGAAGCGGATTGAGTTCTTGTATGGGCGCACAAGCTGATGGTCGGTCTCAAGCATCTTGCGAACGGCCTGGACTACACAGGGAACTCCGACAACTGCAATGTTCCGATACTTCTTGTTGATGACTGCTTCCTTGAGGGAAGAGACAAGAGGGACCCACCAGTTGTAGCGGCTTCCTGCCTGACCGATAAGGGCTTCACTTCTGGTAATTACCATAGAGTGTGGCTTAAGGGTCCAGGGGTCTTCAGTAACCGTAACTACAGCATCTACAAGGCCGGTATCCAGAGCGTTTGCAAGGATTGCAGTAACAGCTCCCCCGCTCTGCTTTCTCGGGATATCGAACTCGGCTTTTCCGGCAGTGATCTTCAGATAGTCTCCTAGCAGGCTTGAAGGCTGTTCATCAAGCCTCGGGCAAACCTCGTAGCAGGCTCCGCAGGGCACGTCATCAACAGCGGCTTTACAGTAGTTGTTGCTCTTCGGGTGTGTGGAATCGCCGCCGGTTTCAAAGTACAGGGCGTCAGCAGGGCAGACTGCAATGCAGGCCCCGCAGCCTGAGCAAAGGCCTTCGTCCCAGACTTTTGATTTGAGGTCAAGGTAATTTTTGCTGATTGGTTTCATTTCTGCCATTTCTGATCACTCCCAGACGTATTTGCTTGCAAAAGGCCGGCTGCTTGCAGGTCCGATCCTTGTGTAATTGGTGTCCAGGAACTCTGCGGGGTCATACCCGAACTGCTCACAGAAGCTCTTTACGATTGGAGCTATACGTTCCAGGTCAGCTTCCGTAAACTCAAATTTCTTGGCTCCGACTCCGAGCAGGTAGTCGTCCACTTCCCCGCGAATGATAATTTCTCCACCGTGGATTCCGCTTCCTATACCCCTGTCAGTCATGGCCTTATCTTTGCCGATGCCGAGTACCAGCACGAGGCCTCCTGCCATGTATTCTCCGAGGAAGGAATGGGCTGAGCCCCCTACGACAAGTACGGGCCTTGCTTCCACTTCATACTGCTTCATGTGGATGCCGCCGCGGTAGCCGATGTTGTTCCTTACAAAGACCTTGCCGCCCCTCATACTGTGGGCGACTGCATCTCCTGCACTCCCATGGATAACGAGCATGCCGCTGTCCATAGTGTTTCCGGGGGCGTGTTCGGCGTTCCCGTTTACTATGCAGGTGGGTCCGCTCATAAACATCCCCAGGTCTCCTCCGGGAACCCCGTTGATTATGATGCGGGCATTGCCTCTTAATCCATCCCCTATAAAGCGCTGTCCGAGAACGTTGTCGAGGACAATCTCTTCTGCTCCGTCCGCAACTGCGGCCCTTATTTTCTGGTTTAAGGGGGTGTAGTGCATGCCTTTAGCATCGATTCTTACAGTCTTCATGTTCAGGCCCCCGCTGGCAGTACGTCCAGGATTTTAAGCATTCCTTCATCCAGCATGTATCCGCGCAGGCGGTCCCTGTTTCCACGCAGGCTTTCAATGCTGTTGATGCCTGCAGCACCCATAAGTTCGCTGAGTTCCAGGGTCCAGCCGTGTATCAGGTTTGAAACCTGTGCTGCTCCAGCCTCTGGGTCAAGCCTGCTCACAAGATCCGGACGCTGGGTAGCAATACCCCAGGGGCAAAGGTTTCTGTAGCAATTGCCACAGACCCTGCATCCCAGAGCAACCAGAGCTGCAGTTCCTATATAAACTGCATCCGCTCCGAGCGCAATAGACTTGGCAAGGTCGGCGCTGTTCCTTATCCCGCCACTTGCAATAATGGAGATCTCGTTCCTTACTCCCTGCTCCCTGAGTTTCTGGTCAACACTTGCGATTGCAGCTTCTATGGGGATTCCCACATGGTCCCTGAACACCTTCGGGGCTGCCCCGGTCCCTCCACGGAATCCGTCAATGACCACTGCGTCTGCAGAGGATCTGGCAATGCCTGCGGCGATGGGGGCCACATTGTGTACTGCTGCAATCTTCACAAAGACCGGCTTCTTCCATTCGGTTGCTTCTTTCAGGCTCCTGATAAGCTGAACAAGGTCTTCAATGCTGTAAATATCATGATGAGGAGCAGGGCTGATCGCATCGCTGCCAAGAGGAATCATACGGGTCTTTGAGACTTCTTCGTTTACCTTTTCTCCGGGGAGGTGCCCTCCTATTCCAGGTTTTGCTCCCTGTCCGATCTTGATTTCTATTGCAGCGCCCCTTTCCAGATAGTCAATATTCACACCGAAGCGGCCTGAAGCGACCTGGACAATCATGCGGTCCTGGTAGGGATATAAATCCTTATGCAATCCGCCTTCTCCTGTCCCCATGAATGTTCCGGTTTCAGCTACAGCTTTTGCCATGCTGAGCTGAGAGTTAAGGCTGATTGCTCCGAAACTCATGTGCCCGATCATGATAGGAGTGTCGAGTTTCAGATTGGGAGCCAGCTTTGTTTCCAGTTCTACGTCTCCACTCTCGGTTTTTCTAAATTTGAGTTTTGCCGGTTTCTTTCCTATGTAAGTCCTGAGTTCCATAGGCTCTCTAAGGGGGTCAATGCTCGGATTTGTGACCTGGCAGGCATCAAGGAGAAGGCGGTCATAGATAATTGGAAGATCTCTGGCGTTTCCCATCCCTGAAAGGATGATCTTTCCGCTGCGTGCCTGGTTGATTACGTCTTCTCTTGCTTCTCTCGTCCAGACTGGGTGGCTGCGGTAGTCGACGGGTTTTTCCGTAAGATTAATTGCGTCCCTCGGGCACATGGAAACACAGCGGAGACATGCAGTACATTTCCTGGATTCTATCAGGATTTTGTCGCCTTCTCTCCTGTATACTCCATAGGAACAGTTTTCAATGCAGCGTCCGCAGTCCATGCACTGGTCGCGGTCAATGCTGACCTTAAATTTTGGGGGTACACTTCCGAGCGTCATTCGATAAACCTCCCTATGATGGGTTCTCCTGCCCTGGGAGTGTAAACATTCTTTACTTCGGGGTCGAGGGTCCTTATTGCGGCTTCTTCGCTGGAAATGTAGAGTTTGCTTCCGTTTTCTCCAACCACAAGGGGACGTAATTTTATCCTGTCAGTGAAACCTACAATACCGTCATCCGTGCCAACAACAATCGCAAAAGGCCCGTTCATAAGGGCAGACCCATAGGTCAGGCGGACTGCCTTATTTAAGTCGGCTTCCTTTTCAGGCATCCTGTCTATATCGTCCCAGAACGGAGGGGCAAGAGCCCGGACAACCATCTCGTGGGAGAGTTCATGCTGCCTTCCTAGCAGGTCAAATAGGTAAGCTACAACCTCAGTGTCAGTAAGTGCAGTGCATTTGTATCCGTATCCTTCGACATAGCGCTGGTTTGTGCCATATGAGGTGATTTCTCCGTTGTGCACTACTGACCAGTTAAGCAGGTTGAAGGGGTGAGCTCCTCCCCACCAGCCCGGAGAGTTTGTCGGGTAGCGGTTGTGAGCAAGCCAGATATAGCCCTTGTAGTCCTCAATTCTGTAGAAGTTTGCTACATCCTCAGGCCAGCCGGAAGCCTTGAAGACTCCCATATTTTTACCCGAGGAAAAGATTGTCGCGCCTTTTACATTGGCGTTTACTTCCATGACAATGTACGTGACAACGTCGTTTTCAGAATTCATTCTCCCTGCCATCAGGTCTTTTGAGGGCTTGAAGAAGTATCTCCAGGGGGTATGGACTTTTCTAATTCCCGGCTGTGGGGTAGTCGGGATTTCTTCCTGGTGAACAATTTCTCCCCACTGCTGGAGGAGTTCATCAACCTTCCTTTTTGGTTCTGCCAGGTTGTCAAAGAAAACATGAAGAGCATAATAGTCTGCATATTCGGGGTAAATCCCATATGCTGCATAGCCTGCCCCGTCTCCACTGCCTCTTTCATTCATGAGACTGAGGGCGGCTTTTATGCTCGACCCGTCCATTCTGGACTTTGTTCGATCTATAAAGCCTATTATTCCACACATTTTGATCACTCTAGAAATGGATAGAAATGAACGTGATGTAAATACTTTTGCCAGTAATTTCCCCGAAGATTTCTGCGGCTCATTTTTGAGAAATAGTCAAAAAATTTGCCAGCTCGATAAACTGGATTTCAGGGGATATTTTATAAGTTTTCGTAAGTTACGGGGATATTTTACTTTAATTAATCTAATGCTTATTATATAATTAATGCGGATTCGTGATAGCTTTCCTGCCTCTGCTTTTACTTATCATAAATAAATTGAGAGGGTCGCCGCTAAGGGAAGTAAGTAATTTAGTACCTATTTGACAATATATATATGTTTCTTTTTTCAGGGCCAAGTCTGTTTACAATAATACTGCAAAGCATGACGTTTTAACCGCTTAGTTTTCTTTCTTCCTATGTAATATTATTCATATTGTTTAGACCCGTAAGCAGTTTGCAATGATCCCCTACTCAGAATTACCAGCTTTTTTGCTTAAAAGAACTTTTAGATACTGCGGCCTACCAAAAAAGTAAAAATCAAACTTGAAAAGGTTGAACTGAAATTCTAAATTTCTTGAGGAAAGCATTTTTATACTGAAATCCTTTTTCGGTCCGACTTTTCTGAAGAAAGTAGAATAATTATTTATCTCGATGAAATATATTCCTCTTACAAAGAGAAAATCTCTCCATTTCTTAGTCAGACTGATTTTTTAGAAATATAAGCACACCTGCCGGATAGGGTGTGCCTTCTGATTTCGAGTTCTGTTCTTAGTTTCATTAATATTTTCCGGCTTACTGGATCACTTCCGAATGATTATCCTTACAACATAGGGAGGTATCTGGCAAGTTCCCAGGGATGAACCATTGCTTTGTATTCATTCCATTCCATCTCTTTCGCACAGAGATAGTGGCCGAATACATGGTCTCCGAGAACTTCTTTTACGAATGCACTGCCTTTCATCTCATCCGTTGCTTCCTTGAGATCTGCAGGAAGGGAGCGAATGCCTCTTTCTTCGCGTTCTTTTTCCGTAAGGTGGAAGATGTTTACGTTGGTGGGCTCTCCAGGGTCGATCTTGTTTTTAATCCCATCAAGACCAGCTCTGAGCATGAGGGCAAAGGCAAGGTAGGGGTTGCATGCTGGGTCCGGACATCTGAGTTCGACTCTTGTCCCGTTACCCCGGGTAGCAGGAATACGGATCAGGGAACTCCTGTTCGTTGCAGACCAGGTGATGTAAACCGGAGCTTCATATCCGGGAACGATCCTCTTGTAGGAGTTTACTACAGGGTTTGTAACAGCTGCAAACTCTCTTATGTGCTTTAACAGTCCGCCAATATAATACATTGCGTCCTGGGAAAGTTTGGTGGGGGTGTCAGGGTCATGGAAGGCATTTTCTCCATCCTTGAAAAGGGACTGGTTGCTGTGCATTCCTGAGCCGTTTACTCCGAAAAGGGGCTTTGGCATGAAGGAAGCGTAGTACCCCTTGTGATATGCAATGGATTTTACTACGTATTTGAAAGTCACGACATTGTCTGCCGTGCTGAGTACATCGCCGAATCTGAAGTCGATCTCATGCTGGGAAGGTGCTACTTCATGATGGGATGCCTCGATCTTGAATCCCATATGTTCCAGGGCATAGTCAATGTCTCTGCGTACGTCCTGTGCACGGTCAAGGGGTGCGAAGTCGAAATATCCGCCCTGGTCAGTAAGTTCGGTTGTAGGGTTTCCGTTTGCATCAAGCTTAAAAAGGAAAAATTCAAGTTCCGGTCCTACGTTCATCGAGAAGCCCATTTTTTCGGCTTCTTTGATTGCGCTCTTCAGGACGTACCTCGGGTCTCCTTTGAAGGGGTTTCCATCAGGAAGGTATACGTCTCCAAGAATCCTGGCGACTGCACCGGTTGCAGGCCTCCAGGGAAGAATCCTGAATGTAGAAGGATCAAGCAAGAGTTTCATGTCAGACTCTTCAATCCTTGTAAAACCCTGGATCGAAGATCCGTCAAACATTACGCCGTTTTCAAAAGCTTCTTCCAGTTGTTCTGCGGGAATTGCCCAGCTTTTGATGATGCCGAGTGTATCCGTAAACTGAGTCCGGATAAACTTTACGTCTCGCTCTTTTACAGCCTCTAACACGTCTTCTTTAGTCGTACACTTTTTCATCTGCACCATTTGATTTCATCCTCACTAGGCATTAGGTAACCATTTACCTACCTGCTATTATATATAGTTTTCTATATTTTGTATGGCATGGGATACGCTCAAAACTCTAGACAGGACTAAACAGGTTCTAAAATTATTTCTATAATTCATCCCCACTTCACTACATATATTTCAGCATCCTATATATAATACTCATTCCAGAAGGGATAGATTTCTTAATGGGGCTTAAAATTTAATTCTTTTTTCTGGCAAATTTGCCAAAATGCTTTAACACATGGGAACAGGAAGTTAAAGCTTTTTTCTAATCTTAAAATTAATGAGCCTTGAAATGCAATATATTTGTGAGATCTTATATGTTTCAGAAAGTAAATCTGTTCAGGCTTCTGGTATCCGTAATAATCTGTCAGTTAGCGGGAGCAATTGGTTCCATATTTACATCTTCTTCTCTTGAAAGCTGGTATATTTTGCTTGAAAAACCCGCTTTCAATCCTCCGTCCTGGGTATTTTTCCCTGTCTGGACTACTCTTTATACTCTTATGGGAATCTCCCTTTATCTTGTATGGGAAAAGGGACTGCAACAGAGAGAAGTCAAAGTAGGTATCTTCCTTTTCGGATTACAGCTGGGCCTTAATATACTCTGGTCTTTGTTATTCTTCGGATTGAAAGCCCCTTATTATGCCTTTCTTGAGATTCTTGTGCTCTGGTTTGCAATCTTACTGACGTCCATAAAGTTCTGGAAAGTTTCAAAAAAAGCTTCCATGCTCCTTATCCCTTATATTCTCTGGGTCAGTTTTGCCGCGCTGCTTAATTATCATATCTGGGTTCTCAACACATGAACATTATATTTCCACCAATAATATTTCACACAAAAATTGAATTCTTCGGTATAGAGCGATGGCTCTGCTAAAGTTCTATTATTGACTGAACCTGTATTTATGAAAGAGCTCTGAAAAAAGACTATACCCGGAAAATCCGGGTAGACTTTAAGTTAAGGGGAATCAGTATGGAGGGCGCCACAACCGCAACTTCTTCCTAGAAGGGTTGATACACGATGCTTGAGATGGTGAATGTCGTCTTCGGACATCTTTTCAAGTTCTTCTTTGTGTTCTTTTTCTATATGGTCAAACATAGCTTTCTCGACTTCTTCAAGCTCATTACCAGCAGCCATAAAGTTGCATTTGAACCCCAGATCGCCGCACTTAACAATTTTCATAGTATCTCCTCTCGCAGTAAAAATTGATCAAAACAGTCTTCTTTCTATTCAAATTAAATATAATAAAAATTAATTGGATATAAAACTAAGTCTTTCCGGGTTTTTTCTCTCTGTACGGCGCTTTTTGCCATCTTCAATTTTTTAATCTATCGGAACATATCTTGCGCAAACAAAGCCTTCTTTGTAAGGGACTTTTATCGTGAGCATTCCATTATTGTTTACTGCAACAGCCTCTTCCGGGTCTACGGGCCCGTCCAGGAAAAAAGATCCCAGGTATTCAACAGTTTCACTGTAGGCTTTAATATAAAAACTATTTTCATGCACCACAAGAGTTATATGCTCGTCCATAACGTCCGGAAGTTCTACCTCTACGGTCAGGCTCTCATGTTTATCATCGTGATACATGGCTATAACCGGGGTTTTTATTATCCTGGGCACGGGACTTTTCATTAATGTTCCCCCCTCTGAGATAAATTATTCAACCTATTGTCTCAAATATCCACTTATTCAATCTTCACGTCCACTGCACTTTCAAAAGGCTGCTGATAAGGCACGGTGACCTTCAGTACACCATTTGAGTAGGTTGCAGTAGCTTTTTCCGGACTTATCGGACAGCATACTGCATAGCTGTCTGCATACTCAACCCCTTCTTTGGTAGCCTTTACATAAAAGCCGTCTTCCACAACCTTGAATGAAATATTTTCCTTTTCCACTCCTGGAAGAACTACTTCTATCTTCAAATTTTCATATGTGTCGTCTGGATACGCGCAAATAGCCGGTGATAATCTCAAAATGTCAGCCATAACATTCCCCCAAATAAAATCGCTAACTAAGATATTTATATGTATCTTATCTATTTATTTCACTATATTCAGAATCGGAAACAGCGTGTATACAGGGAATGATATGTTTTTGATCTTTATCATCAATTAAGCTCAAAGAAATTCATATTTATGTAAAAACAAACTGTATAACCAAACTGTATGACTAAACTGTATAACTAAACTGTGTAACTAAACTGTATAACTACACTGTATAACTAAACTGTATAACCAAACTGTATAACCAAACTGTATAAAACAAAACGTGTAATACAACAAAAAAGCATTCAAAGAAAAAAATATTAAAAGGTTCCTGTATAAGGGGAATCTTCTTCAAAGTTCCAGGATTCCCAGGTCAAGTATCAGGAACAGGGCAATTGCTATTACTGAGAACACTGAGATTACATAGTAATTTGCACGCTCTTTTGAGACGGAAAGGCTCCAGAGAAGATATTCCATTCCTCCAAGTTCTTTTTCTGAAAGTTTCTGTCTGGTCCTTACCTTTTCAAGCAGATTCAGGTCTTTAACTACACTAAACCTTCGCTTCGCGATATGGTGCCTGTGTGTGAAGAACGATAAGTAACCTGTGACTCCAAGATACCATATTGCCTTCCCCCAGAAAATGCTATAGTGGTCAGCTATAATTATACTCCTCAGCAGGATTGCGGAAACCAGTCCTACCCAGAAATACAGATTGATAACGGGCATGCCGTATCCTCGGGGAATCTCGAAGGTCGGAGTTTCTGATTTTAGTTCGGTCATTATGGTACCTTGCCTTATTCCATGAATCTTTTCCGTATTTAATTATGAGTTAAGATTAGAAAAGAAAGAAGTTAAAAAGTAACAAAAGAGATACCCGGTTAAAGGGCATCTCCATTCCTTTCTCCCGTTCTTATTCTGACTACTGTTTCAATAGGGATTACGAAGATTTTTCCATCCCCTATTTCTCCAGTATAGGCTGTGCTCTGGATCAATTGTATGATTTCTTCGACCTTATCTTCCGATACAACTACTTCTACTTTGGTTTTTGGAAGAAGATCCACACAATATTTTTTACCTCTCCATTGCTGCACAATCCCCTTTTGCTGGCCACGCCCTTTAACGTCGATAACTGTCAGGCTTGGAAATCCGGCCTCTTCCAGGGCATCCTTTACCTGATGCAGTTTCAGGGGCTTTATGATTGCTTCTATCTTGCACATTTTGGTCATTTTATTCCTCCCTCATCAGGTATTCAGGGTATGCTCTGATTCCGTGCTCGCAAATATCCAGACCCATGATTTCTTCTTCTTCGCTAACCCTGAGCCCTATTACTGCATCCAGGATCTTGAATATTATGAATGAGAGCCCAAAGCCCCAGACAATGGTCGCTATTACTGCCACAAGCTGTATTAGCAGCAGGCTTACCCCTCCTCCGTAGAAAAGTCCGGGAACTGCGGCAGCGTACGAAGCATCTGCAAGGATGCCGTTTCCAATACCTATCGAGAAAAGCCCGACAGAGATCAGTCCCCAGCTTCCACAGTATCCATGTACAGCAATCGCACCTACCGGGTCATCAAGCTTCAGTTTGTTCTCATTGAACATGACTCCCGCATAGATAATTACTCCGGCAATTGCACCGATCAACAGGGCAGCCCAGTTAGAAACGGAGCCGCAGGGTGCAGTGATTGCTACAAGTCCGCCTAGAAGCCCGTTTGCACTCAGCGAGGGATCTGGCTTTCCGGTCTTCATCCAGGTGATAGCCATGGTCACGACTGCGCCGGCAGCACCTGCCAGGAAGGTGTTGACTATGACAAGGTTCATGTAAGCGTCGTTTCCGCTAAGGGTACTTCCACCGTTGAATCCTATCCACCCGAGGGCAAGGATGAGAGTTCCCAGGAAGGCAAAGGTCAGGTTGTGACCAGGAATCGGCACAGCTTTTCCATTTCTGAATTTGCCTATCCTTGCGCCCACGAGGAGTACACCTGCAAGGGCTGAATATCCTCCAATCGAGTGCACAACTCCGGAGCCTGCGAAATCGTGATGAGCCACTCCGATTGCCTTTACTATCGGGCTTTCGGCTCCGCTCAGGAGGGCAAAGTCAGCTCCGCTCCATACCCAGTGCCCATACACAGGGTAAATTACAGCTACCATCATGACACAATATACAAGGTATGCCTTGAAATTAGTCCTCTCAGCCATCGCTCCCGAAACTATGGTAGCTCCAGTGGCTGCGAAAACCATCTGGAAGAACCAGGAGTTCCATATTGCGTTGTCCGCACCTGCAAGGAAGAACTGGTCCGTTCCTATAAGTCCCGCTGCATCAGCTCCATACATCACTCCCCAGCCTACGGCCCAGTAAACCAGGATCCCGAGAATTACTGTCATGAAGTTTTTCATCAGGATATTAGCCGTGTTTTTACTTCTCGTAAGCCCGGTTTCTACCAGAGAGAAACCAGCATGCATAAAGAATACCAGTCCACTTGCCACAAGCAGCCATACGAATGTGAGTGCAGTTTGCAATCCTTCAATAGCTTCTGCATTTTCCTCTACCGTTGCAGCAAATGCTGGTGAGGATAGCGCAATAAATATCATACAGGTAATTATCAGTAATCTTCCTATTTTTTGTACATTTTTCAACATACTGCTCTTTTGCCTCCTTCTTTTCTATCGGCAACCGGTAAGTGCTTGTCTACTTAATAATATATATAAATTGCGCTTATCTGTTTGATTTATTTTGTTGCTTGTTAAAAAACGAGATGATTAGTTCTCTCATTTAAAAACATGGTAATGTTTGGTTTTTCTGGTCTATGTTAGATTAATACGCAGGTTTATAGCCGGGCATTTCAATACTAAAATTAAGCTTCTGCATAATTTTAAGTGCCTGATGGCTACAAAAGATTAGACTTTAATAGAAGTAAATCACTATGCGGACAAAAAGCAAATCAATATAGACAGGAAGTATGTCCCTGTAAGGATACAATGGAATTTCAGTCTCACCTTTTTCGGAACTTTTATGAACCCTTAAGTATTGTCATCGGATTTTTTAAGAGCAGTTTTTCAAAGTTTATTCTAATTCCAATATCCAGAATTTCTCAGTTATTCCAAAAGAAGAGTAACGGCTTTCGCCAACCCGATCTTATATAAAGATATCTCCTTCTTATTTATGGTCCCTGTTGGGCAAACGTGGTTATGTAAAAGTTATTTTCAAAAAAACAAACTCGGGAAAGTTATCCGGCATTCAATCCACGAAAAAAGAAAGATTAAGCAGGATCTTAAATATCTCATGTGCACTGAAAACGGAAAACAATGAGCCTATGAGAGGTTAGTTCAGAACCTTTATTTCCTAATTATATAAGCCTTCTGAGGCACAACTACTTGTGTAAAACTATCTAGATATTTATCCGAACTTAATTGTTTCAGCAAATATCTTTAACATCCTGTCATTCGAAATTGGGGTTCAATCGGGTGATGGAGTACGTTTTGTAGGTAAGGGAAAAAGGGGGTTGATTTACAGGTGACCGCAAATGTCATAGAGGTAAATAATCTTGAGCACTCATATGGCTCTATAAAAGCTGTTGATAATATCAGTTTTACTGTAAAAGAGGGGGAAATATTCTCATTTCTCGGCCCAAACGGAGCGGGCAAGAGTACTGTGATTAATATTCTTACAACGCTTCGGAAGATCCAGAAGGGGGAGGCCAGAGTTAATGGGTATGATGTGGCAAAGGAATCAAAATCTGTAAGAAAATCAATAGGCATTGTCTTTCAGATGCTTTGCCTTGACCATGAAATGACTGTTTGTGAGAATCTGGAATATCATGGTAAGATTTACTCAATGCCAAAAAAAGATCGAAAAAACCGCATCGAAGAGCTTTTAAAGCTAACAGAGCTGGAAAATAAAAGGGATACCCTCGCAAAAGATCTGAGCGGTGGTATGAAGCGAAGGCTTGAGCTTGCAAGGGGATTAATGACAAAACCTGCAGTCCTTTTCCTGGATGAGCCAACAATAGGTTTTGACATCCAGACCCGAATGAGGATGTGGGAGTATTTGAGAGAGATTAAGAGAGAAGGCACTACGATATTCCTGACAACCCACTATATGGAAGAAGCTGATCAGCTCAGTGATAGGATAAGTATAATTGACCATGGAAAAATAATCGTGACCGGAACTGCAAATGAATTGAAGAATAAACTCGGTAAAGACCTTATTTATCTGGAAACCAGTGATAATAAAGCTGCTGCAGAGGTTTTAAGGGCGATCAGCTCGGTAAAAACCGTAACAGAAGATACAAAATCTCTTCGAGTGATGATCGGGGAAGATGTTACTCACGTACTTCCTCAGATTATAGAAAGGATCAGAGATGCAGGAGTGGAGATTACAACCGTAAACATCAAAAAGCCTTCAATGGACGATGTTTTTGTCCACTATACCGGACATGACTTGAGGGAAGGAGAACCACAGGAAAAATACGAAGGAATGGAAACAGCGGGGGTCTCCGAATGAATTTTGAATTTCGTGCCATATACTGGAGAGATATGCTGAAATTTTTCAGGTTCAAATCAATGCTCATAACTTCATTGATTCAGCCTGTGATGTGGCTTGCATTTTTCGGGCTCGCAATGTCAGAGAGTTTTGACCAACTGACTTCTCTTGTCCCACCCATCGAAGGAGTCCAGAATGTTACTTACCTTTCTTATATGGGCGCCGGAATAATTGCCATGGATGTGCTGTTTAGTAGCCTTTTTGGGGGAACTTCTCTTATGTTTGACAAAAAATTTAGCTTGCTGAGGGAAACTCTCGCAAGTCCGGTCCCCAGAGCTCATATTATTCTGGGTGTCGGGCTTTCCGGCGTAACAAAGGCATTTATTCAAACAGCCATGATAATAGGATTCGGGAAACTGATTGGAATGGATTTCTTTTTGGGGTATACACTAACTGAGACTCTTTTCGCAATCGTAGGCATCTTTTTACTTGTAGCAGTTTTCACTCTGGGATTCCTCTTCCTCTCAGGTTCTATTGCTATTACCATTGAGAATCCCGAAGGAATGCAGTCGATTCTTACCCTGCTCAGTATGCCCCTGTTCTTCGTAAGCAATGCATTATATCCCGTTGATGCCTTCCCTGCTGTCCTCAGGTTTCTCTCAATGTTCAATCCGCTGACACTTCTGGCAGATGGAATCCGCTACTTTGCTTTAGGGAATAACTTCTCTGTAATGGGTATTCATTATATGTATACGCCAGCGGATATTATCGTGTCTTTCCTGGGTCTTCTGTTCTTCGCCCTCGCAATGTTAGCCACGTCACTATGGAGGTTCAATAAAGTAGATGTGTAAAATACTGATAGGATTTCCTTTTTCTCTCGCTTTTCATTTTAATCACAGCACTGTCTGCAAAGAAGGCAGTCTTAAATACGGGCATGATAGCCCGTAATATCTATTTTTCGAAAAAAAATTTCGAAATTATATAGTCGGACTCATGCGTTTACTCATTTCGAAGTAACCTATGATTTTCGTTTTTCTACATGAGAGTATTCGGTTTTCTTAGAGCGTATCTGAAATTATATTTTTCTTATTCGGTTAACGTTTTGATACGAGCCAGTCTTTTAATGAGTTGATCCCAAAACTCAAACTTACTCTTTAGAGTCTTGAATTTGGAATTTTCAATCCAGATTCTGATCATTAAAGTAATTTTAAAACTCTTATAAATATGGGAATAAAAATGGTTTTGGGACGGGCTCAATCATATATGTTGTATTAATTGCAGCATATACCAATGATTGACTTGATTCTGTCAAACCTTCGTAATCTTTACTCAAACGTCGATATCGACCCAACCATGCAAATGTACGTTCTACTATCCATCTGTGAGGAAGTACTTTAAAGCCTTTGACATCGTCGCTACGCTTAACTATTTCCAGTACCCATTCACACATTACATTGACCCAATCAACCAGTTTACCCGAGTAATCAGCATCAGCCCAAATAAGCTCCAATCGAGAAAATCTTCCAGTAACTTGTTCCAGAACAATTTTAGCCCCATCTCGATCCTGGATATTGGCTGTATGGACTAAAACCATTAACAGTAATCCTATTATATCCACCAGAATGTGGCGTTTTCTCCCTTTTACTTTCTAGGCAGCATGATAGCCGCGTATTCCTGGTGTTTCTGTGGTTTTAACTGACTGGCTATCTAAAATCGCTGCACTTGGCTTTGTTTCTCTTTCATATGCAATTCTCAGTTCAGTTCTCAGTGAAGCATTTATACGTTCCCGGGTTCCTTTAAGCCGCCAAAGACGGAAATAGTGGTAGACAATTTTCCATGGTTGAAATTCCTGGGGTAACATTCGCCAGGCACAACCAGAACGTAACAAATAGAAGATGCATTCATTGGTCATCGGTTAAGGAAAAATCGTTATCACTTGCATTGATTTTCATAAAATTTGTTAAATTATTCATCAAATGCAAAACTGGAATCTGATATCGATTTCAATTTAAACACTAAACATTTGGGTTTGAGTTTTTCCGTCGAAATCGAGATCCGCGGCTCAAAATCCTTAACCGAATACAAATGAAGATGCATTCAATATTTCTTGATAGGAATGAACGCACTTTCTACCTTGATTAATTTTTGGATTTGGGGAATGAGGCTTAATTAGTTCCTGTTCTTTATCGGATAAATCACCAGGATAAAGTCTTCTAGATCGTTCTGGCATGATGACTAATCGGGTTATAAGAATTATTTAATTTTAAGACAAGCTCTAAGAAATCTAGCAATAGCTTCCTGTATGGTAATCCCTGTAATGCTCTTTTTATTTCCCTTTTATTTCAACTATATTCCGGTTCAGGTAAAAAAGCAGAAAAAAGGTAAATACTGATATGAACGAAAAATAGTTCCGGATACAAAAATTAGAGTTAAATACTACCCAAAAAAAGCTTCCTATCAATCTTTTTGGTAACTATTCAGTGTACCTGAAATCAGTCTACAGATGCTGATCTAGAATTGTCTAAACATGTAATGGCCAGTCTGAAAACCTGAAAAAGACAATTAATAGCAATTAGTTAAAGAATATAAGTTCCCATAACCTGTTCATTAAACATTAAATAAGACGGCTAAAGATATTGTTTTACCCTGGTTGAATAGTTATCTTTTTTGTTTCTTTATATTTTTTTGGGTACATTACAATTTGTTTGGCAGCGGTACTTTATAATTTCTGGATTAAACCGGAGTTTCTAAGATATTAAAAAAGAAAGGCTCTTGGCTATGATTATTCACAGTCTAACAAAAAATTAATTAAGTTGACGACTTCAACTTGGGATATACTCCCCAAGTTGAAGTTTTGTAAAGATCTCCGCAGTTTCTTTGTTCATTTCCTCTACGACAAACTCTGCGTTTTCCCCTCCTTTTCCATTGTATACTAATCCTATTCTTATCTTTTCAAGATTCTCGGCCAGCTTTTGAATTGTTAGCTCCTGGTCATCGATCAAATGAAGCAAATAATTGTGTAGCAGTAACCCCATTACACAGAGAAACACATGGGCTCTGATCTTCATATCCTTTCTGACATACACAGGCTTTACCGGTATCAGTAACTTGTCTTTCAGCCACTTTATATCCTCTTCAATCATGTTTCGGGAATCGTACATGTCCACAATTTCTTTTGTTGCAATATTATCCTTATCAGTAAACACAACAGTCTTTCCCATCCCTAAAAGAAACTCTTTTTCCTGATCATCATTTAAACTGAAATAAAGTTGTAACTCTCCCTCTTTTTCAACGACATTGTAATCAAAGAGACCTCTATATTGCTTTGGAATTGTATCAACAATACGATTCATGAGACCTTTTGATGTCATTTTTCTGCCTTTTCCTTTACGGTTAAGTTTTGAGCTTATTTCTCCAATCTTCTCCAGGATATCAAATTTTTTAACTTCCCACTCATGCATCTGTTTTCGACTAGTAATTTCAGTGTATTTTATGACTCCAGTAAATTCTTTATCATACCAGTTTCCGTTTACACGATGAGCTTTGATGATATTCTTTTTTCCATTCTCCCATTTTTCTTCAAAATCGGACAAAGGAACATGGAATAAATCTTTGCACATCGAAGAAGGTAAAGCCCCAACAACGTGCATTTTATCCAAAATATGTTCTATGTTATCTGTAGAGTTCATTCCTCTATCAAAAACAATTGTTATTTCCTTAAGAGGAATCCCTATCTCTTCTATACGTTTGCAGATACTGTCAATCAGATCGGAGAACAGAGTTACATCAGGAACGTTTGCTGGATACGTAATTGTCTGAAAAGGAAGGTTTCCGTTTGAAGTTGTCAAACCAACTCCGATGAGGTTCTTATCATATCGTTTATCTTTGGAAAAACCTTTTTTTGGAAGATCCTCCCCATGCTCGATGTGAGTATAAAAGTTAGTTGTATCAAATGTTAGCTTCGTTGGCCTTATTCCTTTTTTGATCAATGTTTGAGAGATATCAAGTTCGATTTTGCGGATTGTTTCTTCATCCAATTTTTCCATGTAATTCAGGAAGTTCTGACTTGAGAGTTTGTACTTTGGCTTCATGAAAAATTGAAGTGAACTTTCTTTAAAATAGTCATCAAGAACGTTTCTGCTTAAGGAATGTTCGGATCTACCAATGATGATTAGGAGAATATATTCTGCTGGGGTGAGACCTTTTATGTTTTTCCGATCAATGTGTTTGTTCAGACTTTTGATTAACCCCACGTCTTCAGCTGCCTTGAGTAAGGCAGCTGGTTTACCAAAAGAGTAGGAAGCTACCTTTTTTTCAGTGTTTTTTGTTATGAGCTCATAAACATGGTCCGCGGTTCCAACATATTTTTGAATTGTTTGAACTACTTTTCCATCGATCCATTCATTCTTGATGACATAAAGATATTTATTGCCTTTTATAGTTTTGATCTTGAAATGCATGAGATTTATTAGACCCTAAATACATATAAATTCTTTGAATTATTCTATTATTAATTTTGCCATAAATAATCCTATTGATATTTTTATTTTTTATGTAATATGAGTAAGATTTGGTGACAAATAATTAAAATTAGTTAGACCCTATGAAAAATAAGCCGAATGATATCACTTTTAATCATAAAGTATAAACTCCGGTTAAAAAATTTACAAGAACCAGGGAAAGTTTTCTCCGGCAGGAGTGTTTTTACATAATACTCGTGTTCGGTGGTATTTAACAGGCTAGATATTACTTTTTTCTTTAGCGGTTGACTGCAAATTTGTGCGAAGCAGAAAGAAATAACCTGGGATGCCGTTCTCGGACATTTTGAAACATCTAACCGATTGACCAGGGATCATCTGAAAACACTTTTCGGAAAAAAAGCCTGTTTTTCAAATAAATAAGACTTAGGAAGCTTAAGTTTTTATATTTTTCCTGATTCCTTTATTGATTTGTCAAAAATCCTCAAGATTTTAACTTTCAACCGGAATAAATCTCCAGATCGAATTAACTAAGCTCAGGAGGAACATCATCATATATGGTAGATTTATTCCGGCTGAAGTTCTTACTTTTTCACTTTCCCTTCCAAACAATTTCTCTCAGATTGGATCACCTGTTGAGCAGGTACTTTGAGACTGTACTATTTCATTGTTCAAAGACCGATCAGTAAACATCTAAACAGGCACTTACCTGTTAAGGACTCCATAGCCGCCAATCTGTATTATTTTCAACTGTATTATCTGTATATAGAAAGTTATCTTTGTATAGCTCAAGTAGAAAAACATTATACTTCCCTCCACTCCTTAATGCTGTTCTTTCTCGTTCAAAGCCATTTTTCCTTAGAAGCTGATCTCAAACCTATCTTATTCTGAAATTATAGTTTTTTCCTGATCATTTTTCATTATCCGAAACTTGATTGGTTCTTTAAGCTCCTGGTTCAAAGGAACAAATTTCGTTTTGAGATTAGCTCTTAACCTACTCCGGGTTACTCTTAAACTGACATTGAGTTCAATTTTTTAATATTTCAATTTATACAACTTCTTTTCGCCAACCCCCCTCTCGCGCTTTTATACTCCCAGAACTTTATATTGGAACTATACTAGAAACCAAATAATTGCAGAGACATCCAGCTAAAAAACTTAAAGTCTCTAAGGTTTTTAAATTAGATAGCTAGGATCTTTGTATGCAGCGAATGAATATATTTAGATGCCCTCTTCTTTTTAAGGTTGCAAGTTCCACTTTTAATCGTTGAAGGAGTATCAATATACAGGTGTATTATGAATTTATATATAATGTAAAGAACACGTACTCCTTACAAATAGTAATCTTTAAGTATTTTGATACAGAAAGTTTCATTAAGTCAAGCAACTATGCTGTCTATGCGTTCTGTTTTTTTTCATTAAATCCTTTAATTCCTTTAGCATAATCTCTGTCAGGGAAATATGACCTCTAAAAAATATCCTGTTCCTCTCCGAAATTAATGCTTTTTATGTAATCTCAAATTTGTGACGGTTACTTCTCTTATATTTCGAAGAGTATATTAAAACAGTAAAAGCCATCTCATAAATTAAAAAAATGCAGTTAAATAAGGCAAATATTTATAATATATAGAAAATGTAAAAAAGTTATAATTAAATACTTATTTTGTAAAGATAAAGTTGCCTGAAAAGCAGGCAACTTAATATGTATATTTGATTTTTCGTTAGTATTGCTGCTTAATTAGAAGCTGTAAAACAGCTTGAGGAATGTTGACTCGTAGGTTACTTTGACAGTTTTATAGATAAGGCTGAAGTACATATCAGTTCCCTCCACTCTTTTCCTGTATTTTGTTCATACCCCGTTATACACCTGTCTTCTGCAATGAGCTTATCAGGATCATATACACTCCCTGTAGCCCGGCAGTTTCCTCCTTACAGCTCAATTAGAAGCTGTAAACTAACTTGAGGAAAGTTGACTCATAGCTATATGAGATAGTTTTATAGATAAGGCTGAAGTACATATCAGTTCCCTCCACTCTTTTCCTGTATTTTGTTCGTCCCCCGTTATACACCCGTCTTCTGCAATCGAGCTTATCAGGATCATATACGCTCCCTGTAGCCCGGCAGTTTCCTCTTTACAGCTCAATTAGAAGCTGTAAAACAGCTTGAGGAATGTTGACTCGTAGGTTACTTTGACAGTTTTATAGATAAGGCTGAAGTACATATCAGTTCCCTCCACTCTTCTGTATTTCGTCCATTCCCATTATACGCTCGATCTTCTACAATCGCGGTTAGAAGCCGAAGAACATGCCTATGTCAAATTTAAACAAGATCTGAAAGAGCAGACCAAGATCAAGTGCAAAGTTAAACATATTTATTCCCTCCACATTTCATTCAGAATTTATATTCTTTCCACACGGTGCTTGTGTACATGCCTTTGAGTACACTTCTTTGAAACTTTTGTTTGCAGCCTTCTTTACCAAGCCTCCAAAGCTTGTTACTCTTTCAGCCACTTAGAAAGATTATTAATGGGAATTTCTTTTCTTCTTGGGATCTACAGTTTAAGATTCTAACCGGCAGTGGCTATATCTAGCTATATTTATCAGATTATATAAATTGGACAGAATTACATCTCCTTACGAATTATAGTTCTTAATTATTTAGAGGCAAATACCTGTATGACGGAATATATATTTTTAATTCGGTAGA
Source organism: Methanosarcina subterranea (assembly GCF_055385895.1). Taxonomy (NCBI): domain Archaea; kingdom Methanobacteriati; phylum Methanobacteriota; class Methanomicrobia; order Methanosarcinales; family Methanosarcinaceae; genus Methanosarcina; species Methanosarcina subterranea. The sequence continues at coordinate 490,933 of NZ_AP042426.1, forward strand.
TACCTAATGTTTCACTCCGGTTTTAACCTCTACCTAAATATTTGGATGCTTGCCACGGTTTAATGAATAACTTCTTGGAACAGATTAGTTCAGAGGCTATGTTTTTCCTATTTTTTCTATTACGTTTATCAGCCGATACATGAGAGAAAGCAGTTTAAAATAAAAAAGTCAGTTCTTAGGATAAAAGCATAAATTTTCTGCTAAAGCTTTGTGTTTCCTGAAATAATCTCCAACTTTAGTTTATACTGTCCAAATTATGCTTATTTTGTGCATGACAATTTTAGGTAAAAATCGTGTCTGAAGCTTAAGGGTCTATTCAAGAGTCCAAAACAGTGTAGCTAGTGCTCGCTTTCAAAGTTAAGTTTTAAAAGCCTGCACAGGTAACTATAAATCGACATCAATTGAACTTGAAATTCTATAATTAAGAAATAATTTAGAGAGCATAGGTTAAAATGTATTTTCTTACATAAGGGATAAAAACAATTGAGATTATTCAATGTAATTTCTTCTGATCATGTCTCAGTAAAAATGGGGAGGGGGATATGAACATTAATAAAGATAGTTTACCTGACAATAGGTTACCTATTGTTGAGGTTTCTAATGTAAGGAAAAGTTATGTACTTGGAGACATGGAGGTTCCAGTACTCTCAGGTATTAACCTTACAATCGAAATGGGAGAATTCCTGGCGATTATGGGCCCATCAGGCTCCGGAAAAAGTACTCTTATGAACCTTATAGGCTGCCTTGACCGACCTACGGGGGGGCAGGTCCTTATAAGGGGGAATAATCTGCACAAGATGTCGGATGAAGAGCTTGCCCGCCTCCGGGGGCTTGAAATAGGTTTCGTTTTTCAGACTTTCAACCTTGTTTCTCGCCTAACAGCTTTTGAGAACGTTTTGCTCCCTACTTTTGCCAATTCGAGGAGCACTGATCCACAAAAGCGTGCAAAGGAACTTCTGACACTTATGGGACTGCAGGACCGTATGCACCACAGACCGGGGGAGCTTTCCGGAGGTCAATCCCAGAGGGTCTCAATTGCACGGGCACTCATTAACGATCCTTCGATCCTTCTTGCTGATGAACCAACTGGAAACCTGGACTCTAAAACAGGCTCTGAGATCCTGCGAATATTCATGGATTTGAACAACGAAGGAAGAACAATAGTTATAGTTACACACGACCCTGAGATTGCAAAATATGCTGATAGGGTTGTCCTGGTAAAAGATGGAGTAATTCAGTATAACTTAGGTGGGGAATGAATGAAATTAATTAAAGAGCGTATTATTGCAGCCTTTTTTTCTTTAATTCTGATTGCCTCCGTTTTTGCGTTTCCGGCTTCTGCAGCTGTAGGGAGTGCAAACTTGAAAGTAACGATCGTCGAAACAAATCCTTATCCTGCAAAGATAGGAGAATATCTAACTCTGAACTTACAGGTGGAAAATATCGGAGGGGACAAAGCCGGTAACGTTGACATCGAAATAGTTCCTAAGTATCCTTTCTCTCTGTCAGAGGCAAATACTGTACAGAACATCGGAGCTCTTAATCCTGGCAGGACTGCTACAAAGGAGTTCTATCTATATGTTGACAAGGATGCTCAAAAAGGAGTCCGGTCAATTGATATCCGTACAAGGGCTGATAAAAGCAGTCCATGGAGTGAAAAAACTTTCGATATAAGAATAGGTACTGAAACCTTTGACAGCAAAGGCACTGTTGAGCTTGCAGAAATAATCTCGTCTCCCGAAGTCTTTATGCCTGGAGATAAGGGTACTGTAACAGTAACTCTTAGAAATACAGCAACAAATCCTACTGTTTCTATCGATGGGAAAGATTACGATACCAATGCGAGGATACAAGCTGCTGTTTTGAGGCCTCTATCTAATGGAATAACGGTTCTGGACGCTCCATATTATGAAATGGGGCTTCTGGGCCCAGGGGATAGTATCAAATTGACCTTTAATGTTGAGGTTGAAGAGGATGCGAGGGAAGGAATTCATAATTTTGAGCTTGCAATCGAGGGGAACTCCTTTGACTACAACAGCCGGAAGAGCATTCCCCTTGAAGTTGATTCTTCGAATATAAAGGTAATTCCTTCAAAACCACTAAGGTTGGTAGATGGGAAAGCAACCGTAGAATTTGATGTAGCAAATACTCACCCTAATGAGCTCAACTCTGTCAGTATAAAACCTGAAGCTGAAGGTGTAAAATTTTACCCTGTCGAATACTTCATCGGACCTATGGATCCTGACGAACTTTTCACAATAGAGTTTGATGCAATGACTGACAATTCCTCGGATGCCGGTAAGGAAGCTTCGGGATATACAAATATGTCTGTTACTGCAAGCTACAACAATGGGATTAACAGGCATGAAAACGTTGCAGGTAACCTGAATATTGAAACTGATTCCATGCCTTCTGAGACAAACTCTACAGTTGCAATTGCGGGTGTTATTGCCATATTTATCCCTGCAGCCTTCCTCCTGTACAGAAGGAAAAAATAATGAGTGGATAAGGGTTTACTAAATTATCATATTTATGGGGGTAAAATATGATACAATTTGTACAAGCAGCCCGTATTGCTTCTGGGAGCATACGCAGTTCCAAGCTTCGATCTGTGCTCACAACACTGGGAATTGTGATAGGTGTTGCAGCGGTAGTCATAAATGCATCTCTTGGTGCCAGCTTTAACCAGTTCTTTACCGATGAGGTCACCTCTGTGGGCTCAAATTTTATAATTGCGTATAGTGACCAGCCAAACCTTTTTTATCAAAGTGAGCTTGAAATAATTGAAAATACTCCAGGAATCTCCGGAGTTTCTCCCAGAAAAACAATATCCGGAGAGATTAGTTATCTTTCAGATACTAAAAGCGTGAGTATCGTAGGTGTGAATGGGGACTTTCAGGAAATCCAGGGAATTAAGATGGAAGATGGGAGTTTCCTGACTGATAAGGATATTTACTCTGCTGTTCTTGGGTATGACCTTGCAAAAAAGGAATTTGGCAGGAGTATTTCGCATAGAAGTACTGTTGATATTGCATTCCGGCAGGAGAATGGCACACTCGTAAGAAAAAGTTTCAAAGTAAAAGGGATTCTGGAGGATTCAAAAGAAACCATTGTCGGGGGAGATGGCAGTACAGATATGATTATTTATATTCCTATTTCGACCATGAATGAAATGGCCGGGGAACAGGATTACGGGACTTTCTTCGCTATGGCAGAAAGTTCTGAGAACATTCGCGATGTTTCGGATAATGTGGATAAACGGCTTGCTCGGAACTTCGGAATTCCTGATAGGGATCTCGATGATGAAGACGCAAAACCTTATACCGTTTTTAATCAGGCGGATGTCCTCGAAGAGACTGGAGCATTAGGAAAAGCTTTGAGTTCTTTCCTGTTGGTCCTTGCTTTAGTTTCACTGTTCGTGGGTTCGATAGGAATAATGAATATTATGCTCGTAACAGTTACCGAACGCACAAGGGAAATTGGTATAATGAAGTCTGTAGGTTACAGCAGTTCTAATATCCAATCCCTTTTTTTACTGGAATCCGTAATGGTCAGCTTCTTAGGAGGTCTGGTGGGTACTGCAATAGGCGGCTTTGGAGCCTACATTCTTGAAGAGGCCCTCAAACTTCCTCCAGTATTTCCTTTCATGCTAATTGAAATCGGAATTCTGGTTTCGGTCCTTGTAGGTGTAGGTGCAGGACTGTATCCCGCAAGAAAAGCTGCAAGCATGAATCCTGTAGATGCTTTAAGGTATGAGTAAGGGTCTTCAAGTTTGAAGAAACGACCCTTATTCTTTAGCATTTTTCTTTTTTCAGCGTCCTTCAGCTCTTTTCATTCCGCAGTTTTTTCATTTGTCTTTTTTAGCCAGCCCGATTAATAATTAACGGGTTAGAATAACTTTAAGTAACTTCTATTTACATTATTTTTTCAAAATACTAAAAGTAGTAAACGATTGAATGATTATGGATCAGATTGATAGGGAGTTCATTAATTTTTATCAACGGGTTGGCAAAGCCTACGGAATGGACAGCCTCACTTCAACTATAGTTGCCAGGCTTTTTATCGAACCTGGAGAGGTTTCAATTAAAGAACTTGCTGAGGAGACCGGTTTTCTTTGGCTTCGGTAAGCAACAAGGTCCGTCAGCTTGAGCCCTCAGGCTTTATTGTGAAAAGGACAAAGCCCGGAACAAGGAAAATCTATGTAAGGGGAGACAAGGATGTATTAAGGTCGCTATCGGACAATTGATCAGGACACAGGCAGGCGAAATTCAACCTGTAATTACTGAAATCCCTCATGTGATCGAGCACTATCGAAATGAAGACCTCAGTGAGGTTCAGCAGAAAAAAATTGAAATCCCTAAACGGTACCATAAAGATATGCTCAAGCTTGATATCTTACTTGAATAACTAATATCTAAACTTGAAAATATGAGTCAAGAGAACCAATTCTTTTGTGAATTTTTCTTATTATATAGTGTAGATGACAAACACTTAAGAGTAAGAAATGTTGATATTGTACCTCATCTCAATATGATAATACTTTCAAAGTTTAAACAAATGGCGGAGTGGACATGGAGCCCACAATATTTGATCGTAAAATTTCTTCTCCCGGAGATTCGAACCCGGAAGTAGACAGAAATAGTGGAACTGAAGAAAAGTTATCTCCTGAAGAAAGCCTCTTTGTCTCTGATGAAACTTCAGACGAAGAGCCCTTTAAATGTGAACTGCCCCATTCCGGTCGCCCGGACAGTGGTATCAGAAAAGAAAATCTGAATAAAGGAGCCCCTGTAATAGAAGTTATCAATGTCAAAAAGAGTTACATTCTGGGAGACACGGAAGTCCCTATTCTCAGCGATATCAACCTGACAGTAAGGGAAGGAGAATTTCTTGCTATAATGGGTCCTTCAGGATCAGGAAAAAGTACACTTATGAACCTCATAGGTTTTCTTGACAGACCTACAGAAGGGAAGATCATAATTAAAGGACTTGATATCAATAAACTATCTGATAAGGAGGTCGCCAGGCTCAGAGGGCTTGAGATCGGCTTTGTTTTCCAGACCTTTAACCTAATTCCAAGGCTTACTGCTCTTGAAAATGTAGAACTGCCCACCTACGCTAACACAAGAGAAGGTGTGGATACGCGCAAAAGGGCAAAAGACCTTCTTAAAATGGTCGGGCTTGAGGATCGCATGAACCATAAACCCGGTGAACTTTCTGGAGGGCAATCGCAAAGGGTCGCTATTGCAAGAGCTCTTATCAATGACCCGGCAATCCTCCTTGCGGATGAGCCCACAGGAAATTTGGACTCTAAAACAGGTTGTGAAATTCTTGGTATGTTTACCAGGCTTAACGAAGGTGGCAGGACAATCATAATGATTACTCATGATCCTGAGATTGCAAAATATGCTGATAGGGTAGTGCTCGTAAAAGACGGAATAATCCAGAGCAATTCGGAGTAATCTGGGCTAGTTCTGAACATTACGTATACAGGATAATCCAATTGTCCAAACAATCCAATTATCTGAACAATCCAATTCTCAAAATAATCCAATACACCGAATAGTCCAGGATACTCTGAATAGCCCCGAGTAATCCAGAACACCCTTAACAATTAATTTCCAAATTTAGTCAATCAGGATGAGTTAGAATGAAAATACTGGAAACCCCAATTACTTTTGTTGTTATTTTTCTGCTTTTAGTTTCATCTATTTTTGCGGTACCTGCATCTGCGGCAACTACCAGTGCAAATCTGAAAGTTACAATAGTTGAAACAAACCCTTACCCTGCAAAGATAGGAGAGTATCTGGACATGACAGTTCAGGTAGAAAATGTAGGTAGAGACCGGGCAGATAATGTTGACATTGAAATAGTTCCTGAATATCCCTTTTCCCTTGATTCTCAGGCAAACGCAGTACAGAATATCGGGGCTCTTGCTCCCGACAAATTTGCATCCAAAGAGTTTCACCTTTTCGTGGACAAGAATGCTCAGAAGGGAATAAGGTCAATTGACATTCGTACAAGGACCGATAAAAACAGCCCATGGAGTGAGAAAACTTTTGATATAAGGATAGGTACTGAAACTTTTGACAGTAAAGGTACTCTGGAACTCAAAGAGGTAGTCTCTAACCCTGAAGCTTTCATGCCCGGAGATAGAGGTACTGTTACAGTAACCCTCAGCAATACAGCAACTGCGCCTACAGTTTCTATCGATGGAAAAGACTATGATACCAATGCGAGAATTCAGGCTGCGGTTTTGAGGCCGTTGTCTGATGGAGTAATTGTTCTTGATGCCCCTTACGGAGAGATGGGGCTACTTGGTCCCGGAGATAGCATTAAACTCACATTTAACGTTATGGTTTCTGAGGATTCAAGTGAAGGGAGTCATAACCTTGAACTTGCAATCGAGGGCAATTCTTTTGATTACAACAGCCGGAAGAATATTCCTCTTGAAGTTGATTCCTCGAATGTAAAGGTTATTCCTTCAAAGGCCCTCAGACTGGTAAACGGCGAAGCTACACTCGAGTTTGACGTAGCAAATACCCATCCAAATGAACTTAATTCTGTCAGCATAAGACCTGAAGCCGATGGGGTGAAATTTTACCCTGCCGAGTATTTCATCGGGCCTATGGATGCTGATGAGCTTTTCACAATAGAGTTTGATGCTGTGACAGATCCATCTTCAGAAAATATAGGGAAAATCTCTGAACCGATTAATCTTAGCCTTTCTGCAAATTATGGCAACGGAATAAACAAACACGAAAATCTGGTAAGCAACCTTCGTATTCAACAGGTTGAGGAAAATCAGGGGACCAGTTCAGGTCTGATTTTAATTGGCATTCTGCTTGTCGTCCTGGCTGCTGCCGGTGCACTGATTTATAGAAACAAACAGCGGAAAAAAAAATGAGTATTCCGAAAAGCGTGGAGTAATTCCAAAACCGTGCCTGTTAAGAGCTTTGAATCTCTATAAGTAGGAGTTCAAACAGGCTTTTCTAGATTCATTGGAAGATAGGCAGTAACAGACTTCATACTGCGTTTACAGCCTCTGTAATGAGCCAGAGGCTGTTACAGTAATCCAGCAGCCTCTGGAGCTTACCTGGTTTTCTTGGTCAGGCATATCCAGCCGGATCTGGCTTCTTTTTGAAAGACTTCTTAACTTTAGTTAGTTCTTAATTTCAGCTTTCTTTTTTAATTTAGTTTCCTTTTTCAATTCAGTTTCCTTTCTCTGTAGCTGGTTTTCCAGTTTTAATTTCCTGGTTCAGGTGCAGAGTTAGTTTTCTTGGATCTTTTTCCTTTAAGAGAAGAGTTTATTTTCTTCATTTTATTTTCTGAGATGGATGGTTCTTCCTATTCTAGCGGAAGGGTGAAGGTAAATGTACTTCCTTTTCCTACCTCTGAGTCAACCCAGATCTTTCCGCCGTGAAGATCTACGAAATTTCTCACAATATATAAACCAAGGCCGGCTCCACCGTACCCGCGGGCTGCGGAAGAATCAGCCTGAGTAAAGGGCATAAATATTTTTTCGTAGCTCTCCTTTGAAATCCCTATTCCATTATCCGAAACCTTAATTTCAAGATCCCCGTCTTTTTTGCAGGCACTGATAATTACTTTTCCTCTCGCTGGAGTAAACTTTATGGCGTTGCTGACCAGGTTGTACAGGATCTGCCGGAATTTTGTAATATCAGCCTTAACATTCCCTACGGATGAGTCTATGTTCAGTTCAACAGTAATTTTCTTAACCGAAGCAGGTGACAGGAGGCTCACTCTCACCTCTCCTATGAGGCTTGCAACGTCCACATCCTCGTACTTGAGGGTCGTTTCACCAGCTTCAAGTCTTGAGATGTCAAGCAGGTTATTAATAATTTCAAGCAGGTTTTTCCCGCTTATCAGGATATTGTTAACATACTTTGATTGTTTTGTATTCATGGGCCCAAAAGCTCCTTCCATCAACAGGTCAGAGAAGCCTATTACTGAATTAAGGGGAGTTCGAAGCTCATGGCTCATATTCATTATGAAACTGTTCTTTACCCTGTTTGTGGCTTCAGCATCTTTTTTTGCTTTGAGAAGGGTTGTTTCAAGCTCTTTTTGTCCATTTACATCGCATGTGTTCACCAGATATTCCCATTTGTCTTTTCTTTTAAAGAGAACGCCCCTCTTCTCCACGAGCTCAAGAAGTGTGCTGCCCGATAATCCTCCAAGCGGGAAACTATAGAGAAAAGTGAGGTTTCTTCTACTATCCTGATCAATTTCTTCAAGGTTTTTTTCTAATCTTTCAAGGAAGGGCTTGAAGGAGCTCCCAGCTGTATTAAAATCGAGATTTATTCTGAATCCAGAAAATCCTTCGGAAATGGCTTTTCCACCCCTCCCCTCCATGAGTTCTTTTAATGCTGATTCAAACAGGAGGATACTTTCTGAAAGTGTGCCTACCGGCATAATCTCTAACTGGGATGAAGTGATATATTTCCCAACATCCAATCCTGTTTTCTCAAGTTCACTCTTTGCTCTTTCGGCTGCCAGCGAATCCGGGACGATCCAGATGCAATGCTCTTCCCTGTCAATTCCCTGCTTAAAATAGGCAACAAGTAGTTCTGTCAGTTCTTCGGTATTGTCGTATACGGCAGAGAGCTGGGAGCTCTGTGGAATGCTTGAAAAGAGTTCGGGGTGTTCGTCAGTATTTTTTATCAAATTTTTTCCCCCTCCATGTGTTTACAATAAGCGCATTCTCAGCGCGCAGTCCGGTTTTAATGGGGCATGAAGCAGAGGCTGTGGAGGTATATAGGATAACTTCTATTGCTCTAAATCCCGTTTAAAGTGTTTGGTAAATGTTTCTAAATTCAGGGCAACATTTAATTTCTATCTTTTATTTCTTCTTAACTTTCTACATTTCATACTTATGCTTATATTTTCTATCATATAACATCAGCATATATAAGAAATGTGCTAATTTATAATGTTTTAAAGTTAGTTCAGCTTCTACACTTCTATCACAGCAGAATATCCGAAGGAACCTTCCCATTTCTTGTAATGGTCTATTATATATTTGTAAACCAATATCTATTGGTTTTTATAGAAAACGCACATGATATTCTTTGAATAACATGCACAACTAAATGAAAGTACTTTACCCCACTTTTTTGGCTATTGAATTCCTTATTACTTTGGGCAGTAAGGTTGTCCTAATTTTGGTTTTTCAAAACCGTCAGAAAACTAATCAGTGAATTGCCATCGAAGGCTCAAGTGTGACTTTGATCACGGATGCTAAATTGGCCTTTGAGGCAATTCCACTGCCCAAATAAATTGGGTGATATTATTTGATGATTGAAGTCATAAACAAAGCTTGTGGTTTAGACATTCACAAACTCTTTTTCATTGCTACAATTCTCAGTAGATCTGGTGAAAAACAACAGCAGCGTTTCGACAGAGATGATGAGGGAATTTTAGCCCTTAAAAATTGGGTAATATCAGAAAAATGTAATGTTGTTGCATGTGAATCAACAAGTGACTTTTGGGTTCCTGTCCATGATTCTTTGATAAAGCATCTACCGGTGATAGTTGGAAATGCGCGAGATATGAAGGTATTTACACATAAAAAAACAGATAAGATTGATTCAGAAGTCATTGCACAACTTGCACTTAATAATATGATTCAGCCATCAAGAGTTTTTCCAAAGGATCATAGAGATTTTAGATCATATGTTCGACTTCGGTTAACACTTGTACAAAAAAGAACAGATCTAAAAAATAAAGCTCACTCAATTCTTGCATCTGAAATGTTAAACCTGAAGAATGTGCTGACAGACATTTTCGGCAAGAATGGCAGAATGATCTTATCAGGAATCTCTTCAGGTAAGACTGTTGACCAGATTATCGCAAGTCTTTCTCCAAATGTTCGTAAAAAAAGTGATCAAATCAGAGAAATTCTTGAGCGAGAAATCTCTCAAAGTGCTGCATTCAGACTTCAGATCTGTCTAAAACTCATAAAAAGTCTTGATGATGAGATCGAAGCTTTAGAAAAAGAAATTTTCAATTATGCTTATAGAAATCATAAGCGAGAAATGGAGATTTTAATGTCAGTTCCAGGTATAGGAGAACTTGGTGCGGCAATTCTACTTGCTGAAATAGGCAATTTCAAGGATTTTTCTTCTGGAGATAAGCTTGCTTCTTGGCTTGGTCTGGTTCCTAATGTGTATCAATCTGCAGATAAATACCACAACGGAAGAATCACAAAGAGAGGATCAAAGAGAGCAAGATGGATTCTGACGCAGATTGCTCAAGCAGCGGCAAGAAAGAATAACAGTAAGTTAAAAGAGTTTTTTAACAGGAAAAAGAAGTCAATTGGACATGCAAAGGCAATTATTGCCTTGGCAAGGAAAATTGCAACGATAATATGGCATCTTATTACGAATGATGAGATGTACGAAGATGAAACTGGATATAAAAAAAGGGAAATTCAAAAGAGAAAGATTGTTGAGACCGAGATATTCTCAGTTGATGAACGAATAAAAATAATTAGTGAAATATTTGCAATAACGCGAAAAGAGGATGAAGAGAGCATGTGAGGAAGATATCCTCATGTACTTTCATGCTAAATTAATAATCATCGGATTGTTTGAAGGTAAAGCCTCCTTAAGAGGTAAAAGAGCTTTAACATTTTCATGCCTGCTTGAAGCTTCAGGTAGAGTTTAAGCAGCCCGGATTTTTTTGAATGGGAGGTCGTATGCTGAAGGTAAGGCAAGCTATCGGTATATCCCTTGGAAGTATAGCGAGTGCAAAGCTTCGCTCAGGTCTGACAACTCTTGGTATTATCATAGGGATTGCTGCAGTGGTTGCAAACGTCTCCCTTGGGGAAAGTTTCAATGTTTTTTTTGAAGAGGAAATTAATGCCCAGGGTTCTAACTTTATTATTGTTTACAGCCAGGAACCTAACCTTTTTTACAACAATGAGCTTCAATTAATAGAAAAAACTCCCGGGATCAGCGGAGTTTCTCCAATAAAACAGCAACTAGGGGAGGTAACCTACTTCTCTCAAACAAAAAATATTGACATTGCAGGGGTAACCGGGGACTATGAGAATACCGCTAACATTATTATGGAAAGTGGCAGTTTCATAAGCGACCAGGATGCTTTTTCCGCAGCCATCGGATCTAAGGTTGCAAATGAGAAATTCGACAGGAACATTTCTTCCCGCAGTTCAATAGATATTACCCTGCGCCTGGAAGGAGGCAGGACAGTAACCCGAACGTTCAAGGTTAAAGGCATCATTGAAAGCCTGAACACTTCGTTTGTCGGAGGGGGAATCGATAGAGACGTGACCATCTTTATCCCTGTTTCAACCATCAACCAGATGCTTGAAGAAGATGATTTTTCAGCCTTTTTTGCCATGTCTGACAACATTGAGGATGTGGTAGAAACCTCGGACGAAGTGGACAAGCGGCTTGCCCGGAACTTTGGAGTCTCTTCAAGGGATCTTGATGATGAGGACTCAAAACCCTACCGCATTTTTAATCAGGCAGATGTCCTTGAGCAGACAAACCAGCTTGCTGATACTCTGAGGAATTTCCTTGTTGCAGTGGCCCTCATCTCCCTGCTTGTAGGCTCGATAGGAATAATGAATATAATGCTTGTTACAGTTACTGAGCGCACCAGGGAAATAGGGATCATGAAGGCACTTGGCTTTTCAGGTACTGATATCCTTATTCTCTTTATTATCGAGTCTATTATTCTCAGCCTGTTTGGAGGGCTTCTGGGATTAGCGGTTGGAATTGTGGGGGCCTATGCCATCACAACTGCTCTTGATTTGCCATTCCTGTACCCTCATTATGTTTTCGAGGTCGGAATTCTCGTCGCAGTTATTGTAGGGGTTGCTGCAGGGGTTTATCCGGCAAACAAAGCAGCAAAACTGGCTCCTGTGGATGCACTGAGGCATGAGTAAAAAGGAGGGTAGGGAGTTTGAGTTTTATAGTCCATAAGTTTTCTTTTTCTTTATTTCTTTTCTCCCATTTTGTCTTGTTTCAGGGTTAGTATTTTTTTCTCAAACATTTTATGCTCTCATTTATGCAGGCATTTATATTCGGTGCAATTATATCTTAGTCTATATCACAGCATAAACCGGAACGCTAATTAAAGATCGGAGGAATACTTCTACAATAACGGATTTACAAAGCAAATTTCTTAATTTATCCTTCCCGGTTCGTAAAGGACATTATGTAATGTAAACCCAGATTTTTGTTTATATAGCATTGTGGAGGTAAAGGGTGGAAACCGGAGAAAAAATAGCCATTGGTGCCAGGAATTTCCTTTATCCTATGCCCACTATTCTTGTGGGTGCCGATGTGAATGGAAAGCCAAACTACCTGACAGTTGCTTTTTGCGGAATTGTGCAGGCAAGTCCTCCAATGATCGCAGTTACCCTGGGCAAAATGCACTATACAAATGAAGGAATTAAAGAAAACAATTGCTTCAGCGTGAATATTCCTTCTAGAGATATGGTTGAGGCTACGGATTACTGCGGCATAGTTTCCGGAAAAAAAGTAGACAAATCCGACATCTTCAAAACTTTCTACGGAAAGCTCGAAAAAGCTCCCATGATCCGGAAGTGCCCTGTAAACCTTGAGTGCAGGCTGGTGGACACTCTTGATTTCGGAGGGACTAATGAAGTTTTTATTGGCGAGATTGTGGAAAGCTATGCAGAAGAACAATACCTTTGTAACGGAGTTCCTGATATAGAAAAGGTCAAACCTATCGTTTTTTCAATGTACGACAATAACTACTGGGGAATCGGAGAACATCTGGGTAAAGCATGGTGTGCGGGAAAAAAATTCCGCGAAAACATTAATGAAGACAGAAACGAAACTGATAGGTAGAAGGATGGCTCTCTTTGCAGATGTCGATAAACGGTCTTGAGGCCTGCTTCAGGTTGTTTTGAGCCTTCTTTTTTTCAGCTCATCACATTTAGTTTTTATGGAATACAGGGGGTTGTTGTATGAAAATAACAGTGTTCAGCGGGAGCCATAAAGGCGGGGAAGGAAACACCCTTATTATGGTTGAGGAATTTCTGAAAGGGGCAGAAGAAGCAGGGGCAGAAACTGAAAATATCATTCTTGCCGAGAAAAACATAAGACGTTGCAGGGGAAAATTTGAGTGCTGGCTCAAGACTCCCGGAATATGTACTATCCGTGACGATATGGATGATTTGCTTCCGATGTTTATGGCTTCGGATATCGTAGTCTTTGCATGTCCTGTATATTTTGATAACGTTCCTTCCTTAATGAAAAATTTTATAGAAAGGCTTGCTCCATTCCTTCTACCTCAATTTGAAGAGGACGGAATGGGCGAGTACAGGCACGTTAAACGTTACGAGACGTATCCGAAATTCGTTGTGGTTTCAAACGCCGGGCTGCCAGGACAGACAAATTTCGATGTAGCACGCCTTTTTTTCAGGCGGCTGGCAAGAACTTTTCATACCGAACTGATTGCAGAAATCTACAGGGGAGAAGGGGAAATTTTCAGGGGCACAAATAATATTATGTTAAAGCCTCTGATCGGAAAATACAAAAAGCTGCTCAGGTCCGCTGGCAAAGAAATCGTCGAAAATCAGGCGCTTTCAGAAAAAACAATTAAAGACCTTGAGAAACCAATTGTGCCTCCGAGCCTGTACATAAAATTCGGAAACGAAGAATGGGATCGGCTAATTAAAGAATATCAAAAAGGAGAAAAATAAAATAGAGTATTCTTTTCCCTTCTGGATTCTTTAGTAGTCTGCAGTAGCTGAACTCTGCTGATACTAACTAAACAAAATGCTGAAATTAAATAAGAATAAAGAGCCTGGAGCAGACTCTCATGAAATAGACTCTCATATTACTCGTTTTTCAGGCTGCCTTCAATGAGGTCTTCCAGGTTGTGCTCCATGTAAGGTGCATTACTTCTGTTTATCAGTTCCTGGCAAACTTCAACTGGCTTTCCATCCATTACAAGGGCTCCATTTTCTATCAATGCAGCCCGATGGGCAACTTCCCGGACAAAGTCCATGTGGTGGCTCACAAGTACGATGGTAGTGCCGAAACGTTCATTGATCCTTTTTAATGAGTTTGTCACATCCCTGAGGGTTACAGGGTCAAGGTCTCCGAAAGGCTCATCAAGCATAAGGTATTCCGGCGAGGTTGCAAGGCTCAGGGCAATAAAAGCTCTAACATGTTCTCCTCCGCTTATCTGGTAGGGGGTTTTGTAAAGTACTTCCATTGGCAGGTCAAGAGCTTCGAAGACCGGCTTTGCATAACTCTCGACATCGGTTACCGGAATTGCAGGGAACAGTTCGAAGTAGATCGTGTCACTGAGGTTCAGCTCCCTGAGTGCGTTAGTCTTTTCCTCTTCAGGCATATCGGGCAAGCGGTAGATAGTATCCAGAGTTTCATCTGAAAGTCCCATTTCCCTGGCTTTGTTTCTCGCATATTCAATTGCACCCTGTTTTTTCATGCTCAGCCTGAAACGTATCTGGTCTCTTACAGTGGAATTCACGGACATTGAGAATTCCTGGTTCATAACGCTCATAATCCGCCTGAGTTCCATGCGTTTTTTGCTATATTCGGTAACATCCACCCAGTCACCATTGCAGAGATACTCAACAGACCCGCTTTTCGGCTTGATCAGTCCTTCAATCAATTTCATAATGGTTGTTTTTCCGGCTCCTGAAGGACCGATAAATGCCAGAATTTCTCCTTTGTAAACATCCAGAGAGAAGTCTTTAATATTGAGGACTTCCCCCATCCGGATAAGGGAATAACGCTTTGAAATCTCCTTTACTTTAATACAGATTTCTTTATTTCCATGTTCTGAGAGTTCTTCTCTGGATTTCATGTCTCTCAGGAAGTTTTTAAGTACCTGGGCAGGTTCTCCATCGGCTGTGACTTTTCCGTTTTCGAGGAAGATAAGCCTGTCTGCAAGATATGCGTGGATTTCAGGAAGGTGAGAGACTACTATAATCGGGATATTCAACCTCTCTTTCAGGCCCTTTATCACATCAAGGACTTCCTGCTTCGTATCCGGCCCCGTCATTGTTACGGGCTCGTCCAGGAGGAGAACTTTCGGTTTTGCAGCAAGCTGTCTTGCCATCACAACCCTTTGCTTTTCCCCGCCGCTCAGGAGATTTGTGGAGTGAAGGGCTTTGTGTTCCAGACCTACAAGCTTCATGTACTCCATTGCCTCAACAAAGAGGTTATCATAATCTTCAGTCTCGTTGTGCGGAATGGCTTCATTACCTACTCTGAGGTAATTCAGTTTCCTTATGATGTTTTCTATTGCAGGCCCGTTCCAGAGCCCAAAATTTCGCTGGAGGTGTATCGCGGTTACGTTTTTCAGGAATTTTTCTCCTTCAATCCCTGAATCAGGGGTTACAGTTTCTCCGTCCACTTCCACAGTCCCCTCCTCGAAGGGTTCAACTCCACGGATAATCCGTAACAGAGTCGATTTTCCGCTTCCGCTTCTACCTGTAATTCCGAGGATCTCCCCGTCCTCCACCGTGAGGTCGATATGGTCCAGTACCCTTATTTTTTCGGAATGTACCTCATAATCTTTTACCAGATTGGAAATTCTAATCATAATCATACCTCTTAGTGTTGATAGCAAATTGACGCTGGGTCCCGAACGGATTTCACAGATTCGATGTCTTTCTTCCTGCAGCATTTGCCTGTTCTCAACAGTTGCATCTCAGATCCGTCCGTATTAGTAGAAGATAATTAAAACAGGAGTCAAGTATTACCTCTGAAACTATTTATTACAATCGGCTGCCTGTAAATTGATGCTGTTTTGTATTCCAGAAATTTGAGTATCAGTATAGTTTCTAAGTGTGAAAACAGTTTCTGAAATAAAATGTTTCGGTATTTATGAATTACAGTAAAATGAAATCCTATATCGATGATTTGTTCGTAGACTTCCTCTCTTACGTTCATTTTTCTGCTGTTTTTGGTTTTTATTCATAAACGTACTCCAGTGTCTGTGGTGGGTCATTTGTTATACCTGATGCACCACGACTGAACTTACGAATATTATCTCCTAATCAGCTAGGAGGACAGAAAATCGATAGAGCTAAAGCTCTTTAAACTAATACTCTGAAAATAAATATAACTAAAATAAAATAAAATAGTGAAATGAATCTTTTTGATTGCTGAAAAGCAGGCAGCACGCCTTGAATTCCTTTGTCAGGAGTTCATCTTTTTATGGCTAATACAATCTCAGCCACTTTTGCAGTAACGTCCTTTACTTCTTCAACAATTGTGCCGGTGACGATCATATCCGCACCTGCAGAAGCACAGAGCTTTGCAGTCTTTGCGTCTCTGATCCCGCCGCCAACAATAAGCTTGTTTTCTCCGAGTACCTGTTTGACAGCCCCTATCATTTCGGGGTTGACAGGTAAATCGGCTCCGGATCCTGCTTCTAGGTAAGTATAGTGCATGCCAAGGTATTTGCCTGCAAGAGCATAGACCGCAGCAATTTCAGGTTTCTTCCTGGGTATCAGTTTTGCATCCCCCACCCAGCCAACAGTGCCGCCGGGTTCGACCACAAGGTATGCCATGGAGATTGGCTCAATCTGGCTTCGGTATACAAGCGGAGCTCCAAGCACCTGGTTTGTAATCACATACCCTATATCTCTGGAATTCAGGAGGCTCATGAAGAATACTGCATCTGCATATCCGCTAAGTCCGGCTGAACTTCCCGGGAAAAGGATGATGGGGACATTTACCTTTTCTTTAATCTTTACTACAGTTTCATCTAATAGGGTTCCCGACGCTCCGGTTGAGCCCCCTATCATGATGGCGTCGGTGCCTCCTTCAACTGCTGCAAGAGCAATTTCGGCGGCTCGCTCAGGCGTCTGGGACGCCGGGTCGATAAGGGTAAGATGAACTTTTCCGTCCTGTTCAATAATTTTCTGGAGGTGTGCTTCCACCTGCAAAAAAGATCATGCTCCCTTGGATTCCTTGGATTTCACACGAAGAGCACCGTAGCCGCATTTTCTGCAGCGAGTTGCCCTTACAGCGTTCCTGGCATTACACTTCATGCAGATCTTTTTGTTTAATAATCTTTCTTCTGCTTCTGGAAAACGAGCCATTTTTGTCACCTGCTATTATTTTTTATTATCAATACGGTATATAGCCCGCTTAAAGGATGTTAAGGCATATAATGTTTTTCATCAAGAAATTACACTACCTGCTGAGTTTGTAACTCTTTTTTTCTCATATATCCTGATTTCTTTTCTATCCTGCAGACTCAAAGTTTATTTATTGGTTCCGTTGTTTATTCCGTATCCCAGGCTGAAGTTATCATCTGCGGAACAGTAGTATTACTCTATTTGACAGGTTACTCTATTTGACAGTAATGATATCATTAATACTGGCAGTTCTGGTAAATGTATTAAATGTATATTGCACTGCCGGATAGCAGGCTGATATTGAGGATTTGTAAAGTTAATAGTGAAACCGTACAGTGTCAAAAATCATTCAGGCTAAGGATAATTTAGGCTAAATGTAATTTAAGTTAAAGGCAATTTAAGTTAAAGGCAATTCATTGGTCATCGGTTAAGGAAAAATCGTTATCACTTGCATTGATTTTCATAAAATTTGTTAAATTATTCATCAAATGCAAAACTGGAATCTGATATCGATTTCAATTTAAACACTAAACATTTGGGTTTGAGTTTTTCCGTCGAAATCGAGATCCGCAGCTCAAAATCCTTAACCGAATACAAATGAAAGGCAATTTAATCTAAAGGATAATCTTAGTCTAAGAGTAATTTTTGGCAAAACATATTAAATCCAGACTATTAAAAACTAAGATTGATTTAAGGTTTAAAGTAGACCCGGGATTAAATTAAATTCCCGATTCCAGTAAGGTGATTTATGTGGCTATTCATCCTATAGAATACCGATACGGTACAGCAGAAATGAAACATGTATGGAGTCAGGAAAACAGACTTGCTAAGATCTTACAGACCGAGGCAGCCCTTGCCCGGGCAGAAGCGGATATGGGACTTATCCCCGCAGAAGCGGCTGAGGTCATCTTCGAATGTGTTACATCAGTAAAGGCTGACAGAGTTGATGAAATCGAAGCCGAGATACATCACGATATGATGGCTGTTGTTGTTGCTATTTCTGAGCAGTGCAGAGATGATGCCGGAAAGTGGGTCCATTTCGGAGCCACTTCAAATGATATCCTTGACACGGCAACAGCTCTACAGATAAAGGACGCAATCGATATTCTTGAAGATAAGCTCAAAATCCTGCTCAAGGTTCTGGTAAACCAGGCGGAAGCCCACAAGAACACCGTTTGCTGCGGAAGGACACATGGGCAGATAGGAGTTCCTACAACCTATGGGCTCCGTTTTGCAATCTGGGCTTCCGAGATTTCAAGACATCTTGACCGCCTTTACGAGCTGACTCCGAGGGCTAC
Organism: Methanosarcina subterranea; assembly: GCF_055385895.1. Taxonomy (NCBI): domain Archaea; kingdom Methanobacteriati; phylum Methanobacteriota; class Methanomicrobia; order Methanosarcinales; family Methanosarcinaceae; genus Methanosarcina; species Methanosarcina subterranea. The sequence continues at coordinate 509,368 of NZ_AP042426.1, forward strand.
CGTAGGTCAGATGACCGGAGCTGTCGGGACTCAGGCAGCCTTTGGAAAATCCGGAATTCTTATCCAGAAACTTACCATGCAGCATCTCGGAATCGGGACTGTGGATGTCTCCAATCAGATTATTCAGAGGGACAGGCACGCCGAGTTTGTTATGTGGATGGCAAATGCGGTCACTACTCTGGACAAGATCGGCATCGAAATCAGGACTCTTCAGCGCAGTGAAATTGCCGAGATTGAAGAAAGCTTCGGGAAAAAGCAGGTAGGTTCATCTACCATGCCTCACAAGCGCAACCCTATAAAGTCCGAGCAGATATGCGGGCTTGCACGAATAGTAAGGGCAATGATTGAACCTGAACTTCTTAATAATACCCTCTGGGACGAGCGAGATCTTACAAATTCTTCCTGTGAGAGAGTTGTTTTCCCGGAAGCCTGTGTGCTTACGGACCATATCTTTAAACTTGGGATAAGTGTGCTTGAAAATCTCAGGTTCTATCCCGAAAATATCCGCAGGAACCTGGATCTATTGAGAGGTCTGAATATGGGCGAAGCTGTAATGATAGAACTTGCAAAAAGAGGCGTAGGCAGACAGGAAGCTCATGAACTCGTCAGGACTGCAGCGATGAGATCCCATGATACAGGGCAGCATTTCAAACAGGTTCTTCTGGATACTCCTTCTGTTTCAAGGTACTTGAGTGCAGAAGATATTGAGAACCTTGTAAACCCTGATAAGTATATAGGAACAGCAGTGGAACAGGTCGAAGCGCTTGTTATAAAACTTCGTGAAGCTTATTCCCTTTGACTTCCTCCTCTTTTTTCTTTTTCCTCTCCTTCTATTCCTTCTGAAAATAAAGCATGTGTACTTGAGGTTTTTCACCTGTACTTCCTGATACTATATCTATAAGATCACTTTCTTTTGTGAACAGTGCATATTCACAATCCAAACATAATCTTAAGTAAGGGACCTGTAGAAAAAAACGTAATCATTTTGTAAGGAATAGAAATGTATTAATTACGTTGTACAATTATAGTCAGAGTTAAATATAAATATTTATATCTGATGAATTCTATTCTTATAAGAAGACTTTATCAAAGGTTTCATCCAAATTGGGTGATTGAGGCATCTAAAAAATAGGCGTTGCGTAACTTAAATATCTATTTGGGCTAGATGTGGTAGATGATTTACGGTGTGAAAATGGATTAGATGCCTCATTAACTCCTACGTAGAGGTTGTTTATAAAATTTGTGCTAGTTTTACTTCTTACTCTTTCTAAATGATTCGCCCTCCCATTGCCTATTTTTGCCCTCTTCTTTATTTTCTTCAACTAGACTGTGTTTTATTTAAAATATCAGCCTTAAGGTATTATTCAAATTACAGGCCGTACGGGCCGAACCTGGCTATTTTTTCGATCTGGCTATTTCCTTCTATTTCGTCAGAATCTCTGTATACCTGAACTTAACAGAGAAATGTATAAATCATCTATGAATAATGCTTTTGATGCCCTGACCTGAATAAGCCTGAATAAAAAAGATGCACTTTTTCTAGAGTTATTAAAGCTTTTGAACTTTCGGAAGTCTTAATTCTTTATTCTGTGCGAAATTCACTTCTTCTTCTGAATAAGGTCGCTAATCCAATTTTTATTTTAAAAATTGAATATAAAAGTTTATATATGATGATTATCTATCCCAGTTAACTTTGTTTTATGTGGTATTGAGGCATCTAAAAAACGGCGTTGCGTAACTTAAATATCTATTTGGGCTAGATGTGGTAGATGATTTATGGTGTGAAAGTGGATTAGATGCCTCAATAATCCTTATGATGAGGTTATTTATATAATTTGTGTTTATTCTGCACACAACCGTCCAAAACTTCCTTTTTGCTAAAAGTTACTTCTTATTTTTACTTGGATTCCTTAACTTTTTCTTGCTCCGGAAAGTTTCTTAAATCTTTTATGTAAAAACCTGAGTAATGCTGGACGCACTTTTAAATATATTGGGACAGACTCGCTCCTCGGTATTACTCTCAATAAGATACATTTGCAGTTTCAGATTGCTGTTTTTTCTTTGTCACAGTCACCTGAGTGCCGGTTAAATAACAATCAGGCTCATTTTACTTTTGCGGCTGTGGTGGTTTGAAAACCTCAAGGTTCTCCCAGTTAAATTTGTCGGGCGGACAGGCTCTTATGCATTTCTGGCAGTGTGCGCCTTCGCAGAGGTCGGTACTTATCATAACCCTGTTTTCCTCGTCAATTGTAATGGCTTCATTGGGGCAGACTTTTATGCATTTTCTGCATTCCGGGCAATCAACAACCATGGTCATATAGGTCCCGACTCTTTCGAGCACGTACAGGCCTTCTTCGCCAAGCACGGGAATATCTCTTTCCACGCGCTTATCCACCACAGGGTTACTTATGGGGTCGCCGAGTGACGGGAGCCCTTTCTTTTTAAGATATTTCTTAAACATCTTAAAGGGCATTCCCTCTTCCCAGTATGCAAGCTCAAGAACATAGACGTCCCGGAACTCCGGAGCAGTCGCAAACATTATATGAGTGCCTATTATCTGGTTTGCAATGTCCTGAAGTTCCCACAGTCTTTCTTCCGAAAGAAGGATTTCCCTTGCAACTGCAAGAGAAGTATTTCCGAGCTGGGCAATTTTTCCTGTGGAGTAAGGGATCAAGCCAATTTTCTGGGCTTTTTCCGCGTCCATATACGTGCCGGCAGCGCCTGCCATATATGCCGTGTCAATATCTGTCAATTCGATACCTGCAGCTGCACAGAGAGTAATGTGCCCTGCCCTTATTGCACCAATGGCTTTTCCGGCCTCTTTAAGGTCTCTTTCTGAGAATGTTATTTTGTTCTGGAGATGAATTAGTTCGTCCGGAGTTTTGATTCTTGGAAGTTCAACCAGGCCGTGCCCCAGAGCTTTTTCTATAAGGGCGATAACTCCTGTGCCTGTAATTCCTTTTGCTTTGATCTGTCCTTCTTCAAGAATTTCTCCGGTTTTAGGGTCAACAAGATCTCCAGGATCAGGTTTCATTTCTTCGTTCAATACATAATTCCTCAATGCCCCGTCCTCGAATTCAAAATCCGAAATCGCAAAGGGGGAAGCAAGGGTCCCATGCTTTATCTGCTGCCCTTCAAGAGCCGGCCCTGCAGCTGCCGAGCCTGTATAAATAATATCTTTCACTTTGAGCGCCATCTCGGCATTTGTTCCGTAGTCCGTTGCAATCGAAATCTTATCACTATTAAGCATTCCTGATTTGGTTATAAGAGCAAGGGCATCGGCTCCTACTTCATGTTTTATTGCAGGAGGGACTACAACTTCGCAGTTAAATTCCTCAAGCCCTGAAATTTCGCTGCTGGATATTATTCTTGCATTTCTATTCTGTTCCTGTATATTGTACTTCTTTTTCTTCCGTTCTCCTGCATAAGCCAGATCTTCAATACTGATTCCCTGAAAAATAGATAACTGGATAGGGTTTCCGCAGATTGAAAGTCTGTCAAGTTCTCCGCTTTGCACATCAAGTGTCTGGAGCAGGTTTTTTACCGCATTTACGGAAAGCCCGTGCGCAAGTTCCTGCCCGTAGTGAATTGCGAAGTCCATGTGGTCCATCACATTCGCTCCGGGAAGGGGATTTCTCAATGTTATTACTGTCCTTTTGATTTCCTTTGTATCAAGGTCTACCTTCTGAGCTCGATACCCGCTTGTTCCCAGGTCAATTGCAACTCCATATCTCATATAAACTCCCCTCATTTTTTTATTTTTCCGGGTGTTTTGACATACTGCAAGCCGTTTGAAATTTCATGTATCTATTTTATGTATTTACTACTTTGAAAAACGACATATAAATAAATAAGGCGTTTTATTCATTGTTATATATATTTTGAAGTCTGATGGATTTCCTCCTCCTTCTTTTTCTGGCTTTTAAAAATCATTTTTAACATAAACTTTGTAAAAAAAGTCTCATATCTGCTGGTTTTTCCCGGATGCATTGTCCTCAAGGAATATTTCACTGATATTGTTTTTTTCTTCTTTTCAGGCCTATACTGTGTTTTTTGCAGGAGATCTAAAATGCACATCGGGAGGGATAGTTTTATAAGTGACAAATGTCTTTGTATAGCTGATGAGCTAGTCCGGGTAGCCCGGCGTTACCTGTAACCCGAAATCGCCGATATGCGGGGGACGAAGCCAAAGGAAGATGCGTCAAAGAGATCCCAGCCTGGAATCTCAACTGAGAAGCCCCGTCCTGCTTGGATGGTGCAGGTATGCGGACTTGCTGGAAAACAGGTTCTCATACCCTAACCGCGGAAACCGGTCGAGGCCCGGAAGGGAGCAGACTTACCGTGGGCAACCGTCGCTTGCGGGGTTGCGGGGTGGAGAAGAGATACCAGTCTACTGGAGTCTCCGAGATACAACGACCTGCGGTGTGCTCATCACTAAGCACATTATTAAATTTCTTTCCCAAACCTGGTTTTATATTATAATTGCAATCTTCTGGGCGAATTTCTTTGAAGTTTTTCTCCGGAAAAGGTTAAATATATGAAATGCATTTTAGGGGACGCGTTTCTAAAGTTCGATATGACGAGATAGCCAAGCCCGGTATGGCGCGGGATTGCTAATCCCGTGATGCCCTGCATCCCGGGGGTTCGAGTCCCCCTCTCGTCGTTTCTTTTTTTCTAAGATCTTTCTCTTCGTATTATCTTTTGTTTTTATCCCTATTTTTTCATAACTCTTCTGTATGTAAATCTTATATAAGATCTCGTCTTATACCCTGTAAGTAAAAGTTCCGTTTATGTCTCCTGATCATTCTCATAATTCAAGGGGTTTAAGGCTTTAACGTACAGAAATGAATCGAGTTAGAACAATGAAACGGATATCATCAGGAATACCTGAACTTGACGAAAGGATTGGCGGCGGATACCTGGCAGGCAGAGTTCTTCTTATCACCGGGGATACAGGAACTGGCAAGACTACTTTCACCATTCATTTTCTGCACAGGGCATGTCTTGATGGAAAAAAATGCGTCCTGGTCGCAACAGAAGAACTTCCAGAGGATATTCTTGATCTATCTGAAATGCTTGGCCTCGGGCTTACTAAATATTTTGAAAACGGCCAGCTTGCAATTGAGAGGTCTTTTCAAAGTCGTTCAGAGAAAGTTCAGACTTCCAAATTCGGGTTTACCCCTGAAGGTCTGGAAATTGAGCTGCCTACACTTTCAGAGTATGTGCCTGAAGGAACCGATATCGTAGTCATTGATAATATCGGAGTTTTTATTCTCAGGCTTTCTATTCAGGACTTCCGGGATCAGTTTGATGCCCTGAACTTTATCCTGAGTACAAGGGGAGACTGCACAGCAATGTTTGTCATGGACGATACTGCGTTCAAGATGACTCATAACCTTGCTGAATACTCAGTGAGCGGCTCCCTTCGGCTTATGGTGGACGAAAATCCGTATACCGGAAATATCGAACGTTATATAAGAATTCCTAAAATGCGAAGGACATGCCTCAGTCTGAATCCGATAAGGTTTGAAATAACTTCGTCAGGTATTAAGCTCCTTTAAACAATCTACATTTTCTCTAATTTCATTGTTTTTTCCTTTTTTTCTCTTTCACTTTTTCTGCTTTTTTATCTTTTCTTGTTCATTTTTCACTACTTTTTTGTCTATTTTTATTTTCTCTTATTTCTTTTTCATCATTTTGATTTCCTATCCTTTTTATATATCCATTTTTGTGTTTCAAGCTGTAAACAATTACTAAACAATCACTTACTAAATTATTTAATTATATTTTCTAATAACTTCACAAAAATAATTTTGATTATATATAACTGATTAATGGAAAGATTAATACTATTGAACTACATTTCTTATTTGAGTAAAAAATCAATACTCCATTTATTTACTTTTATTTCTCTAAATTAGGCGAAATAATGCTTTGTCGAAATATATAAAAGTATTAGTAATATTACTATTAATATTAAAAAGTTATTAACTCTTATACACAAAGATTATAATTAACTTAGTTAATTATTTACTATTGACAACTCCTTTGTGAGGGGAAAAATCCTTGGTGGGGTGGGCTTCTATGGTTTCCAAAAACGAGAAATCTCCGGATGACTCCGAAAAACCAGACCTGAATATGCGTAAAGGTGAGGGAAAGTATATTCTGGCAGGGAAATCCTGTCTTCTACAGGTGCCTGTCAAAAGGACTTCTTATGAAGATGCTCCAAATATAGCTAACACTAACAGCCTTGAAGTTGATAACGACAACAGGGATATGGTAAATATTCTTCAGGAAGCTTCAGGAACTGATATTACAGGGAATGAAAGTACAGAAAGCGAGGATACTGGCCTTCCTGACATGAAAATTAAGATTGAAAGCAGGAAAACCAAACCTGTACTCGAAACCGTTAAGTTTACTAGTTTTTCTCCAGAAACTGAGGACGAGGAAGACATGGTAAATAAATGCGTATCGGAAACTCCTCTGTTTGTAGGTGAATCTGAAATTCAAAAAACCATCTCTCTTGAAAAAAGTTCGAGTCTTGAATTGAAAACTTCCGTTTCTGCAGAAGTTACTCTAGAATCAAAACCCACTATTTCTACAGAAGTGGCTCCTGAAAAGAAAGTTGAACTTATCCTCGAAACTGAAAACAAAGGTATTTTCCCCCCTGCAGCCGGGTCTAACAGTGAGGAAATTACAGGTCATAAAGATGGAGCTGAAGAACTAAAGGGCTCTCAGAAGACAAGAGAAGATAAAAAAGTAAGAACTTCAGGTAAAATTAAAAAAGCTCCCCAAAAAGCGAAAATTAAGAAAAATCCCGGATTCTTAGAGAATATGAAGGATTTGAGTCGCGATATAGCTGGGGTCAAAGAAGGCGAAAAATTAAGTGACAAGCTTAAAGAGTTCTTCAATGAAGTAAAAACCCCTGAAGGAGCAAAAAAGAAGTTCACAGAAATCGTCCGGAGTCTGAAGGATGAGGAGATCCGCATTCTTCCCCCCTATGATCCTGAAACCTGTGGTCCTCTTCTTGAGTATGAAATTCCTGCAGGATTCACTGAAATTGAACGTTACTGGGTAGAAGAGCCTTACGCCTTTATCAGCATAATTGAAAATATGGAGATGAAACATTATTATGCTGTTGAACCGACTCTCACTACTTATGAAAAAGCTGTTCTTGAGAGGGTCCGGGACAATCTGGAAGATGTCCTTACCCAGGAAGATATTACATCGGGGCAGGAGAAAGACATCATTCTCATTAATAGAGGCATGAGGCTTTTAGATCAGTATTACAGTACCCTGGAAGTTTCCTCAATTCACAAAATAATGTATTTCCTCAGGAGAAATTTCATCGGGTACGAAAGGATAAACCCGCTTGTTCTGGACCCGAATATCGAAGATATTTCCTGTTCAGGTATTGAGATTCCTATTTATCTCTACCACAGAAAACACAACAACATCGAGACAAACATTCATTTTGGGGAAAAAGAACTGGACTCTCTAGTTGTCAAGCTTTGCCAGAGGAGCGGCAAGCACATCTCTATAGGAGAACCGATTGTAGACGCAACTCTCCCTGACGGTTCAAGGATGCAGGCAACCTTTGGAAAAGAAATCACAACAAGGGGCAGTTCCTTCACTATCCGTAAATTCAAAGGAGATCCCATAACCCCGATTGATCTTATCAGGTATGGGACATGCAGCATCGAGATGATGGCTTACTACTGGATTGCCATTGAAAACAACATCAGTGTACTTTTGGCAGGAGGTACTGCCTCAGGAAAGACCTCCCTTATGAACTCGATTTCTCTTTTCATTCCAAGGCTGTCAAAGGTAGTGTCCATTGAAGATACCAGGGAAATCATGCTCTATCATGAAAACTGGATCGCAGGAGCAACCAGGAAATCGTTCACTGTAGGTGGTACCGGAGAGGTGTCAATGTACGAACTCCTGAAAGCAGCCCTCAGGCAACGCCCGGAATATATCATTGTGGGTGAGGTCCGAGGAAAGGAGGCTCTTACTCTTTTCCAGGCAATGTCGACAGGGCACACTACCTATTCAACAATGCATGCGAGCGATGTGCAAACGGTGGTTAACAGGCTTGAAAACGAACCAATCAATGTCCCACACGTAATGATGCAGGCACTTGGAATCATCAGTATCCAGATACAGACCTATGTCAATGAGACCAGGGTAAGAAGAACCAATACAATTGTAGAGATTACAGGGCTCGATGCGAGGTCCGGAAGTCTCAGGATCAATGAGTTTTACCGCTGGGAGCCGGTGCATGACAAGTTCAAGCGGGCCGGGGATTCCTATGTGCTCAATGAGATTATGAAAGCAAGAGGCTGGAAACCTGATAAGCTCTTTATTGAATTTAAAAATCGGGAACAGATCCTTGCCTACCTGACAGCAAAACAGATCCGTGATTACGTGAGTGTTTCCTTGATAGTGCATATGTATGCCACAAACCCGCAGCTCGTAATGGAAGCGGTTGGAAATGATACCTTGCGGGATATGGTACTGCACCACAGTTAATGGGGGTATCCATGAACGCTATAAATACCCTGGCATTCAGGATCTTCGGAGAAAAAATCCTTGAGAAAGAGGGACGTTTTTCCCTGTTAAAGATAAAGCTTCGCCAGGCTCATATTCCATTTCCTGTGGAACAGTATGTCTCAACTGCAATATTGTTTTCTTTGCTTGTAGGAGTCTTCGGCGGACTTGCAGGTTTACTTATAGGGGGGAGGATTTTCAGGGGCATCACCCCGGAAAGTATTGTCTCGACGTTTGGCATTTCTTACAGAGTAACCAGGGTAGTTGAGACCCCTACATTTATTGAAGCGCACCTTTCTTTTATTCTAACAGCTATAGGGGGTCTCCTCTTTTTCTCGATGATCGGTGCTCTCACTTACGGGCTTATTATGACATACCCCCCCATGAAAGCTGATAGCAGGAAACGGGCTATCAATGCAGCAATGCCCCATGCAACAGCTTTTCTCTATGTTATGCAAAGGGGCGGGGGCATGACTATCTTTGATAACATGAAGTCGCTTTCGAAGTATTCTCACCTCTACGGGACTGCCTCAAGGGAGTTCGGAAACATTATAAGGGATATAGAATATTTCGGAAAAGACCTTAAGGATGCCTTATGGGATGCAGCCGACAGAACGCCTTCCGAACAGTTCAAAGATCTTGTAGACGGCTTGATTTCAATAGTCTCAAGCGGAGGAGACGTTACCCTTTACCTGAAAAATAAGACTGACGTCTATAAAGCCAATGCCAATAAGGAACAAAAGCGTTTCCTTGAGACTCTCGGGCTCCTGGCAGAGGTTTATATTACTGTATTCGTTGTGGGCCCTCTGTTCCTTATGGTTATCCTCGTGGTCATGAATATGATCGATAATGGGGGACCCACCCAGCTCTATATCCTTGTATACGGAGCAATTCCCTTCGGGACAATGATCTTCCTTGTTTTCCTGGATATGCTTACAGGAGATGCGGAAAAGATGCCTGAGGAGCAAATCTCCGGAATCAAGAAGGATTCTTTCAGTGATGTCAGGGTAAAACCAGTAACAGAAAAAGACGAGGAACTGCTTCAGAAAATGGAGTTCTTTGAAAAGATATCCAGGGTCAAAAGTGTGCTCCTGCACCCTATAAGGACTATGCTTGACAGGCCAGCATATGCTTTTGTAATAAGCACTCCAGTTGCGCTTGGGTACTTTGTTTCTGCTTTCCTGGAACACAGACCGTACTATGGAGGTTTTGTTGACACGGCATCTACCCTTGATGACTATATCTATGTAACCCTTCTTGTCCTTTTCATCCCTTACATCATCTTCCACGAACTCGAAGTTCGGAGGGTCAGGCAAATCGAGGATCAGGTCCCAGAGTTCCTAAAAAGGCTTGCAAGTATCAACGGGACAGGAATTTTGCTTGCCGATGCTATTGCTATCACAGCTCAGTCAAATATGGGTAGACTGAAATCCGAAATAAAATGTACGGTTGCGGACATCCGATGGAATTCAAACCTGGTAGAAGCCCTGAAACGTTTTGAAGCCAGGGTACAGACCAACATGACCCGGCGCAGCCTGAGCCTTATAGCCAAAGCAAGCGAATCCACAGGGGATATTAACCAGATTATCAGCACAGTTGCGGATGATGCAGATATTGAGAAATACCTTAAAAAAGAGCGCTCTGCAGAGATGTTTATCTATGTCTTTATCATCTTCGTGACCTTCGGCGTCTTCCTGATCATAGTATATGTGCTTGCTGCGTTCTTCCTTCCTGCACTTGACGGTTCCAGCAACCCGGCAATGTCCATGGGGGGCTTCGATCTGAAGGAGTATACCCTCCTCTTCTTCCATGCAGCTCTTCTGCAGGGCTTCGGCTCAGGGATGGTTGCAGGAAAAATGGGTTCGGGAAGTATAGCTTCGGGGCTCAAGCAATCCCTTGCAATGATGACGATGTCCTACGTGCTGTTCGTCGTGTTTATCTGAATTTCGGGATTCCAGGCTATCCGTCAGGAAATTTCAAATCTGGAATTCCCATTTCCTTTTTTTAACACGATTTTCCGTACTTCTCATTTTAAGGCTCTGGTTCCCACTATTAGCCGAATTCTCATTTGAAGACTTTACCTCCCTGTGTAAACCCAGAATTCCCGCCAATGCAGTTTCTTTTTAAAGATAAACATCTAATTTTGAGGAAGATGGCAGAAAACACAGCAATGAAGAAAATCTCCCTTTTCGTGCTCATCCTTGCGGTTGTCCTTTCTTCCTTTTATGTCCTGGACTTTAAGGCGGCGCAGAGTGAGACCCGAACTAATTCCGTGATAAGTGCCTACTCCACAGGCGACCCCCAAATTGACTTTCCGGGCAGGATCTACCTCTATGTAGAAGGTGAAGATCCTGTCTTGAAATCCCTCCGGGAAAGCCTTGGAGCTGAACTGGAAAAAGCAGGCATGGAAGTATTAGTTGCAGATGCGGTCGAGGAAAAGTATGATTCTCAAGTCCTCTTCGTGAATATCAGTAAACACGGAGGGATCTATACGCCTGTTTACGCCTCTTCGGACCTGAATATTCTGTTATTCTATACCTCTACGGGAGAAGACACAAAGTATTTTGAACAATTCAAAGAAGGAAATGTAACTGTGGTCTTTGAAAACGCGGGCTCCCAGAAAGGGGAAAAGCTGATACGCGGGGATATGGAATTGCAGGATTCCACAAAAGGGATTGTGTCTTTAAAAGCTTATAGAAAGCATCTGGCTGAAGAAGCTGCGAAGAAAACCGTAGAGCAGCTTCAACAGCAAATCAGCGTTTTTCCTTAAATCCGATTTTAGCTCGGTTTCTAGAACTGCGATTCCAAAGTATATTCACAATCCTGAATTTTGAATAGATCTATAGATCAACGAATTTCCCGCTAAACAAGGAATTTATTTGGAATCGAAGCACTAGTAAGGGAGAGTTACTAATCAGATCTAAAAAACGGACACATTTGTCCTGTTTGGTCAGATATTTATTCTTTAATTTTTCAGGGGCATTATTTCAGCATCTTGCACCAGATATTCATATCCTCAAACCCTCTTCCTATCCTGCAGTTATTCACGAGCCTGCCTGTGTAAGCATAACCCAGGGAGGCAAAGGCTGTGTTTATGCCGTAAGATGAAGCCCTGCAGAGAGTATAGGCGCTCAAGAAATTTCTGGCTGAAAGTTCTTTTTCCAGAGCTACGATAAGCTCTTTCATAAGACCTTTTCCCCTTTCTGAAGGAACTGTCAGGCAGTCGGTTATTTCAGCACTCCCGTTTTCAGGATCCATTTCTGCCGAGGCAAGACTCACGATTTTCCCTTGCTTTTCCACAAGGAGATAAAGGACATTGGAATACATGGTTTTGAGCAGGTAGCTTTCCATGTGAAGGGGAGTGGGGTAAAATTGAAATCCCTGACAGTAAATGCTTGCCATTGTAGAGGCGTCAGCCTGGACTGCGGGCCTGAGCGTGTACTCTTCTGGAAATGGGATTTTCTCTTTCTGTTTTTTCCAGCTTCCATTTCTTCTGGAATCTACTGGTTTTTGTGGGGGTTTTCCGGCCTCTTTGCCCTTTCTCAGGCAATTTTTGACTATCTGTTCTTCTTTTTCCTTATGGAAAGAAATCTCCCTGGAGTTTTGAGGGTAACATGAGAAAACAGGATAACTTGAGAAAATATGGCAGTCTTTTCCGGTGTAATACCCTCTTATGATCCCTTCTTCCATATATCCGCAGGTTTCAGGCCCATGCCTTTTTTCCGGCGGGGTATATACGATTATTTTTCCCAATTCTTCTGCTTTGGCAAGGGCTTCGAGGGTTCCGGAGATTTCTTCAAAAGGCCCGGTAAAATCCATGACTTTTATTCTTCTATTGTAATAATCAAATACAATTTCAGCCCTTGATTCAAGTACCTTCAGCTCTACTTTTTTCCAGTAGTCCGGGAGTTCTTCTTTAGTTTCAAGCGTTAAGGGACTGTTTTTTTCCGTGGCGACTTCTCCTTAAAGTTTTAAATTTGTTTTTATTTCCAGAACACCGGTTTTTCCTGGCTTTTTTCCTTCAGAAACGCTGTTTTCTTTCCAGATTTTCGGGTTCGAGGGATATGATATCGTTTTCTTCGTCATAGAGTTTTGCAAGGCCTGTATCACTTTTAAGCCCGGGGTGCTTATCGCAGATTGAACATTTTTGCTGGCATCTCCCGGAGTACTCTGCAGGCTCGGGGTAAAAGCAGATTACGCCTTCGTAGTTCCTGAGGGTAACTCCTGTATCCGAATTTGAGATCAGGTAATTGGGTCCTACAGGGATTTTTCCTCCCCCTCCGGGGGCATCGACAACAAAGGTAGGGACAGCAAGCCCCGAGGTATGCCCTCTAAGCATTTCTATGATCTCTATGCCCCTTGCAACCGAGGTTCTGAAATGTTCCAGCCCGAAGGAAAGGTCGCACTGGTAGAGATAGTAGGGCCTGGTCCTTATTCTCAGGAGCTCATGGCAGAGGTTTTTGATTATTGTTGGGCAGTCGTTTACTCCCCTGAGGAGTACGGATTGGTTGCCCAGAGGAATTCCGGCACGGGAAAGCATATCCATTGCCTTTTTAGCTTCGGGGGTGATCTCTTTTGGGTGGTTAAAGTGGGTATTGAGCCAGACCGAAGGGTATTTTCCAAGGATTTCGCACAGTTCCGGGGTTATGCGCTGGGGCAGGGTGACAGGCGCTCTTGTACCTAACCTTACAATCTCTACATGAGGAATGCTAAAAAGTTCCCCTAAAAGCCAGTCCAGCCTTTCATCCGATACGAGAAGGGCATCTCCTCCCGAAAGCAGGACGTCCCTTACTTCGGGATGCGTCCTGACATACTCGATCCCTTCCCTGATTGCTTTTTCAGAATAGTCATATTCTCTGTTGCCGACCCTGCGCTTGCGGGTGCAGTGCCTGCAGTACATTCCGCAGCGGTTTGAAATAAGGAAAAGAACCCTGTCCGGGTACCTGTGGGTTATACAGCTCTCTTGCGATGGCGAATCCTGATCTTCACAGAGAGGGTCTTCAAGTTCCCATGAAGACGTTTGAAGCTCGACTGACTGCGGCACAGCTTGCAGCCTGATAGGGCACTCCGGGTCTTCCGGGTCAATAAGGGAAACATAATAAGGAGAGATAGCCATCGGAAAAACTTTAAGCGCTTTCTTTATATCCTTCTTTTCCGAGTTCGAAAGTGGAATCAGTTTATCGAGTTCTTCAACAGTGGTGATTCTATTTCTATACTGCCACTTCCAGTCTGAAAATTCTTCATCAGATTCATTAAAACAGCTTCTTATCTTGGATCTCACGTTTAAACCTCGTGAAAGCTGGAAGAAAAATTATGGGACAGATGTCCAGAATATACTAAACAGGATACTGTTTAGTGAATCAAATTATGTTTTTTCCAGCTTAATTTAAGAAAATGCATCTTTAATTAGTTAACATTAAGATTTAATACATCTATTAAATACTTTTTTGTCTAAATGAGTTTTAATAATTCTCCGTTTTTAAAAATAGTTCTTAAAAATCTCTCTTTATTCGAGATGATTCATTATTTTGCCCTTTCCTGTCCTTTTATCTTCTTTTAAACCTACAATTCTTCTGGCATTCTTTATTTTGCTTCCTCTTAGAGGGGTATATACGCATAAAAAGGGAGAAAAGCAGTTGCTTCTTTTTTTAATAGTTTCGGGGAACTAATAATGCTTTTAGAAGGAATTTGGGGGTATAATACCATTTTAATGCCTTAATATAATTTATTTCTAGTTTCAGAGGTTAAAAGTAGGCTTTAATTCTCAATAAATCTAAATTTGCCCTTATTCTTTTGAATATGCCCCGTACAATTTCTTTTATTGCCCGGGATATTCGTGGTTCGCACCAATGACATTTATATCATTTAAAAATTAAATAGATATTAATGGCACTGCATCTTTTAACTGACCTGCTGATTATCTTCGGGCTTTCTATTCCTGTAGTGTTTACTTTCTCCAGATTGAAAATAGCTCCACTGGTGGGTTTCTTACTTGCGGGAATCCTTGCAGGGCCTTTCGGATTAGGATTGATTCGCGAGACAGAGAATATCGAAGTGCTGGCCGAAATTGGAGTAGTGCTCCTGCTCTTTACTATCGGAATAGAATTTTCCCTGCGCGAACTTCTGAAGCTTCGGAGGATCGTGCTTTTAGGAGGGGGCCTGCAGGTCTTTATTACGACCTTTCTTGTTGCTTTTATCTTCTGGCGGCTGGGTTATTCTCCTGAGGCTGCAACCTTCATGGGGCTCATCGTGGCGCTTAGCAGCACGGCGATTGTCCTGAAGCTGCTGCAGGAAAAAGGGGAAATCTACAGTGCACATGGGAGGATAGCGCTTGGAATCCTTATTTTCCAGGACATAGCTGCTGTTTTTATAATCATACTTGCTCCGCTTCTTGCAGGAGAGGCGGTAGCTGGAAGTGATCTCCTTGAGCTTTTGTTTCGGGGAATCGGGCTTGTTATATTCACTTTATTAAGCGCCCGTTATCTGGTCCCTTTTCTACTGTTCCATGTGGCAAAAACGCGCAATGGCGAACTTTTCCTGCTGAGTATAGTAGTTATCGGGCTTGCTGTTGCCTGGCTTACTTCCATGGCAGGACTTTCCCTCGCTCTTGGGGCGTTTCTTGCAGGGCTGATTATCTCTGAGTCCGAATATGCTGCTCAAGCACTCGGAAATGTTATGCCTTTCAGGGATATGTTCATGAGCATCTTTTTTGTTTCCACAGGCATGTTGCTGGACCTTGATCTGATGAGAACACACCTGTTTCTGATCCTTGCAGCCACTACGCTGGTTCTTTTCCTGAAAACTTTTGTAAATGCTCTTACTACTTTTCTCATAGGCTTTCCTATGCACACGATGATCCTCGTCGGATTTTCTCTGGCCCAGATAGGAGAATTTTCCCTTATTACGGCGAAAGTAGGTTTTGAAAGCGGGATTCTCTCCGGGGAAATCTATCAGGAGTTTCTGGCTGTGACTGTACTTTCCATGGTGTCAACTCCTTTTTTCATGGATATAGGGCATTACTCAGCAGCTTCAAGCCAGCGGATTCCCCTTCCTAAAACCCTTCTACATGGTCGGTATAGGACTTTCCAGGAAGAAGGAGAGGAAAACAAGCTTGAAAATCACCTGATAATAATAGGCTTTGGAGTTAATGGAAAAAATGTAGGAATTGCTGCCCAAAAAGCTTCGATCCCCTATATAGTAATTGATATTAATCCCGAGACTGTCCGGCAGGAAAAACTGAAAGGTGAGCCAATAATTTACGGAGATGCAGCTCAGAAAGCCGTGCTTGAACATGCAGGCATCCGGACTGCCAAATCAGTCGTAGTGACTGCAGGCGACCCTATAAGTGCCTGGCGGATTATTGAAACTGCCAGGAGACTGAATCCGAGCATTCATATTATTGCACGGACTCATTTCCTGAACGAACTGGAAGGCTTCTATACAATCGGAGCTAACGAAGTTGTCTCAGATGAATTTGAGTGTTCTATAGAGCTTTTTGCCAGAGTGCTCAACAGGTACATGGTCCCGGACAACGAGATTGAAATTATGGGTGAGGAACTCAGGGCTGACCATTACAGGATGCTTCGCAGCCCTGAAATGCGCCGGAAAAGTGTCTGTGAACTTTCTCTTGACTTTTCTGATGTAGATATCCGAAGCATAAGAATAGGAAAACACTCGGAAGCTGCAGGACAAACCCTGGGAGACCTTGATATCCGGAAGAAGTACGGAGTTTCGGTTCTTGCAATTTCCAGAAACAACAGGCTTATTTATGATCTGGGAGCTGAGACAGAACTTAATCCCGATGATATCCTGCTTATAATAAGCCCTCCGGAAAGGCTTGAGGAACTTAAAGAGCTTTTTGAAGATAGTGTGGGATAAAGATTCACTCTTTTTTTAATATTTTTTGTCTAATATTATTGAAAATAAGCAATTTTAAAGAAAATATCAAAACCCCTGATACATGAATATTTACTTATAATAACAGTATTTATTATATTAATGTTAACATTATTTATGCATAATCTCATGATTCTGCGGAGTCACAAACTGAAATTTCAATGTCCACTGGTGGTAAATAAGATTTCAATTATGTCCCATTAATTAAATACTTCTAAATATTTCCGCTTTTAACTGTCCATAACCGACCTTTACGTCATTTATAGGTGGAAAACTCCTATGATGAGGGATTTTCAAGAAACCTTTCTTGAAGTTATTCAGGCGGTATTGCCTTTAACACTGGCAGTGGTAGTGATCATGCTGGTATTCGTCGATTCAAACCTGAGTCATTTTACATCCTTTTTGACCGGCACGGTACTGGTCATAGTGGGAATGACCTTTTTCCTTATGGGCGTCAAACTGGGGATGTTGCCAATAGGCGAGGCGATAGGGGCTGATTTACCAAAACACGGTTCACTTATATTTATTGGAGCAGTTGCGTTTTTGCTATCGTTTCTTGCAACCGTTGCGGAACCTGATGTAAGGGTTTTGAGCAGCATGATTGATTCAGTTTCAGAGGACGGTATAGACCGCAATTTGCTGATCATATCAATAGCTTTTGGAGTGGGGTTCTTTGTGACTTTTTCCATTCTCAGGATCATCTACGGAGTCCCGATAAAGTACCTGTTTGCAATAAGTTATCTAATTATAATTGTGCTGTCCTTTTTCACACCTCCTGAATACCTTGCTATTTCCTTTGATGCCGGGGGTGTGACCACCGGGCCTATGACGGTGCCTGTAATTCTTGCCCTCGGGATCGGGACAGCTTCAGTATTGCAGGATAGGTCTCAACTTTCAGAAGGTTTCGGGCTCATAGGCTTTGCCTCGATAGGCCCCATAATCAGTATAATGTTACTGGGGGTACTGTCCTCATGAACTCGGGGAGTGCTGAGGGGATATTGCTTGTATCTCTCGAGGTTATTCAGGCACTTATCCCCCTGGTAATATTTTTTATCATATTCCAGCGTTTATATCTGAAGTTGCCCTCATCACAGTTGATTAGGCTCTTTACGGGAATGCTTTTTACTGCAATCGGAATGATCTTATTTCTGCATGGGGTTTATAATGGCTTTTTCCCTGTGGGAAGGGAAATAGGCGAATTTTTTGGTAGCTCTGACAAAAAAAGCCTGTTAATCCCGATAGGTTTTGTTCTTGGGTTTCTCGCTACCTTCGCAGAGCCAGCGGTAAGAGTATTGTGTTACCAGATTGAGGAGTCTTCCAGTGGTTATATCAGTTCGAAACTTATGCTCTACACACTTTCCTCCGGGGTTGCTGTGTTTGTTTCTATTGCAATGGCGAAACTTGTTTATGGAATTCCTTTCCTTTATGTGATAATTCCAGGATATTTGTTTGTCCTTGTTTTATTATGGTTTTGCGACAAGGACTTTATAGCTATTGCATTTGATTCAGGAGGAGTTGCAACAGGTCCGATGGCTGTGACATTTCTCATGTCAATGGCTGTAGGAGTGGCTTCGGTACAGGAAGGCGGAAATCCTATTGTAGACGGTTTCGGCCTGATTGCAATGATAGCACTTGCACCTATCATCTTTGTTATGCTTCTGGGTGTTTACATAAAATTTATCGGAGGTAGAAATAATGTCCCTTGAAACCGATTTTGCATTAATAGTAACAATAGTAAAAAAAGGCTGGGGTGATGAAGTAATCAAGGCTTCAAGAAAAGCCGGTGCCCAGGGAGGAACAATCGTATTTGGCCGCGGCACGGGAATCCATGAAAATAAAAGTATCCTCGGCCTGATGATAGAACCAGAGAAGGAGATTGTGCTTACCATAGCTGAATCAAGTATGGTAGACAATATCCTGGAGTTTATCACTAAGGCGGTAAAACTTGATGAGCCTGGAACCGGTGTAGGATTTGTGGTCCCTATAGAGAAATTATTTGGTATTTCTCACCTGTTCTGCGAAATCCAGAAAAAATCACGGAAGAATCTTGAGTCATAAATCCGACACTTAGTACCCCGCAACCAAATAACCTATGCAAACTTATTATTCGTTGGAACTTCGATTGACTACCTTGATCTTGAAAATCATGATTTCCAATTTGAAATATACAGAGGTTGTTCTATGACGAGTCCTTAGAGATAAATGTGACATACTCTAACATCATGTGTTTGTTGCAAATAAGAAAATAACTTCTTCAGTAGGAGTTACGCAGTTGGCTCTTAGCACATCGTTTTTTCCCACTCCCCGAACATATAAATTAATTTAATGTGTACAGAGGATTATTTAAATATGCTGTCACTGCCACTCTTCTAATTTTCATAGCACTTTCAAACCAGGATATTCCACTTTTGATTCTTTGTAATTCCAGTCTGAGAAAAGCTCTTAATGAGAACATTATATGTGCTCTCTGTGACTCATCCTTTCTTGCCTGACATTTTTCGACACCACAGAACTGCTTAATCCCTCTATGGTATTCCTCAATTTTCCATGACTTCTTTGCCAAATCTTCACGTTTTGATTCATCCATATCCTGCATATCTGTAACCCAGTGTTGCGTGTCTCCATCTTTTGAAACTATCCGAAACACCTTTACAAATCCATATGCTTTTAGGTGAACCACAATTCCTTTTGGAGGAATTTCTACTGTTTCAAGTGGCACATTTCCTTTGTTGTCAGGATTTACCAAACGATTATTTTTTAGCCTTGTAAGGAAATGCCATTCTTTCTTCGTTATTGCTTTAAGGTTTTTCACACTTGCATACCATGTATCAAACAAAACAAATTCGGGATTAAAACCACGTTCTTCGGCTTTGTCAAGCATATCAAGGAAATGATCATTCTTTGTTTTGTCGTCTTCATCGATGTTATAAATTCGAAAATCAACAGGTATAACGGTTGTACCGTCTGTCCAAACTAAGGTAACCAGGCCTATCCCCTTTACAGTATGATGATGTTTTCCACTCCACATACGACGAACAAAAGCCATTTCTTTTGCGTATGGTTTATCTAATGTTGAATCGTCAACAATTAGGTAGCCTTCCTCAAGCTTGACATAATTTTTTACTTCCTCCCATAACGCTTCTGTGTCTGGAGGTTGCCTTTGAAGGCAACGAGTGAAAGCGTCATGAGAAGGAGCATTAGCTACGTTTGGATAACATCTAGCAGCTTCAGTGCAACTAAAAACGTTAGAAGCTGCAATGAGAAAATTAATGTATTCAATGTCGTTACATTTGGGTGGATTTATATCCATAACTCCGTACGTTTTTGGGGAATCAATAAAATATAATTATATTTTAAATGACATTAAGTTGTCGGCATTTCAAGTGCGTAAGTCCTATTCAGATGTTTATCTGTTTGAATATGGTTCATGATATCTTGCCAGCATTTAATAATAGAGCTGACCCCTTAACTCAAAATCCGCTTATCTAGATCTCATATTTGGAATTCGTAATCGAGCTTATGACCGGAGTTTATAAGATCTCATAAAAATCGTGGTACAGCTATGGATATTATGTAGGTCTAACAAGAAATTAATTAAGTTCCAAACTTGTTTCGTTCAATTTTGGCGTCACCACATATTGAACTAGCTCACCGATTGATACTTATATGATTTTCACCATATTATACTAAAGAAACCATAATAGGGCGTCTTGTTACAGAGATCCTGTGTTAGACCCCATATAGTGGGAAATTAACTATTTTTGTGCCACACCGATTTATTTAATTGGTTCTATATTTGTCGGTTTTATATTAAAATGCTTGGAATTGTTACCCAACATAATTAATTTTTTGTTAGACCCTAAGTAGATCATGTTGCTTGATGTGGCTTTATACTATAAAGTATAAACTCCGGTATGACCATGAAAGCAATCCTTGAAAAACCCTGCCTGTTAAAGGCAAAATGGATTTTGGATTTAGTTAACAATTAATAATCTTGATGAGTATCATGTGTGGTGGTTCTCATAGCTGGAGAAAGCGCTGAATATAAACTCTTTGAAGAACTTAAGTTTATCAAAAGACAACTTGGGGAAATAAAGGAACATATGGTAGATATAGATACTTTGCTAACCGCAGAAGAAAAGGAAATTGTTTCCAAGAGCTTTGAAAACGAGAAGAGAGGAAAAATCATAAAATTTAAAGACCTTTAATAACCTCATAATAATTTTTACTAACGGAGGCTCTAAATGTTTGAAGTTTTTCTTGATACTCAATCTCAAGATTTTTTGAGACCTGTAGATGAAATTACTCATTCACGGGCCAGGGAAATCTTTGAAGATCTTGCCCTTGATCCTATCCTTCGGGGAGCAAAAAGAGTAATTGAAAGTCAGGAGAATCTTTTCAGGCTGCGATCCAGGCATTTAAGATTGCTTTATAGAGTTGATTACGGAAAAGAAACCATTGTAATTATAATAATCGAGCCTTTAAGCCGTATGTACCGCTGAATAAAAATTAAGCCGGAAAAAAATAGGATCCGAATATTGAATATCAGGAATGTACCTGGAGAATGTCGAGCCTCATGGGAGGGAAATGTGAAAATCCTGCATTTTTTATACAGGCTGCTGACAGCAGGAAAGCAAAATAATTATAACGAGGCAAATACAAAATATAATTTCAACATTTCTTAAAAAACGATCTGCCATAATATTAATAGTGTCTCTCTCATATATAAATTATTTTACACAGTTCTCATTAGAATTTTTACCTTTTATACTTTGAGTTTTTTAATCTGGAGTTTCTTGCTTCAACATTTCTTATCAGGCTCTATCTGTCTTGTGATTTTATGTGTTGTTTTTAAAGCTATATCAGTAAGATATGAAATATCTGAAACTTTTTTAGTTAATTACTTCTGTAATGCCTATTTTTTGACCTTACTTTGTATTTTTATTTAATATATCGTGCCTACTTTTATTTCATTTGTTTCTCTTCGGAAAACTGAATGTCCCAATTAACCGTATTTCAAATTATATTTTTTAAATGCTTTTTATTTTTCTCTTCTCATTCCGACATCTATAAATAATGTATATGATATTCTACTTAATGTAAAAAAGTAATTACATTTTGTATGATATTGGTGACTATGTGTCTTTAAAAGCATACTTGAGCTGAAGTTTGAGGGATGAAATTGATGATGATTAAAACCGAAAAAATATGTAGGGAGATTCTCAGATGAAACAGAAACAGTTTAGAATTATTTCTCTGCTGATTACAGTGGTCATGGGGGCTGTCGTAGGTTTTTCAGTCTCTATAGGAAATCCGGCGCTTGCAGTAGGTGTCGTACTTGCAGGTATGGCGGTCATGTACAATCTAAAAAGCAGGCTGGAAGGCGTAGTCGAAGATGAAAGGATTCACCAGGTTAGTCAGAAGGCTTCGCGCATTACTCTCCAGATAGTTGCTCTTGGGCTTGCCCTTGGGGGAGCATTCCTGATAGCAATGAGAGATGCCTATCCCGGATACATTGATCTTGGTTTCTTCATGGCATATGCAAGCTGCGGGGTTCTTGTGCTTTACTCTCTGTTTTACAAATATTATAACAGGGAATATGGTGGCTGAAATGAAGAACAATATTAAAGTTTACAGGGCAATCCATGACCTTACTCAGGAAAGTCTTGCTGAGAAGGTGGGTGTGACAAGGCAGACAATAAATGCTATTGAGAAAGGAAAGTATGATCCTTCTCTTGATCTCGCATTCAAGCTTTCCAGACTTTTCAACGCAAGCATTGAAAATATCTTTCTCTATGAGGGTGGCGGGAATTAAAAGCTGCCCTGAAAAAGTCCTACTCTTCTAATTTCTTTACTACCTAACAGAATTATATAATTAATGAAGGTCGTTGTTTAATGACAATACCTCTCCAGGGAGCTGAGCCTAGAATAAAAGCATATCGACCTTTTCCAGGGAGCTGACCTAGAATAAAAGCATATCGACCTTTTTTCATACTCTGGAACCCCTACTTCTTAATGGAAGCAGTGCAATGTATTTCTTTATGTATTGCTTAAATCCTCATTCTATTTTTTGTAAAAGCAAACTTTATAATATTGTTTTCAACTAAACTTAGCTTTCCCGAGCTCCTCCGCGCAAATAAACCTGAAGTAAAAAGCATGTAATCATGGTTTTATTTTTTGTAAAACCACTGTCTGGTAAGGAAACATAATTTTATCACGTAAGCTAATTTTCTTAATTGGGATTACAGCCGCTTCATCTGGAAAATCAATATCTGTTTTTAAATAAATTTATAAGGAATAAGCAGGTAGTTAAACATAGATGTCTGTTTCTAATATACCGGTTTGAAAACCGGTATATATAAAGAAATAATAGACAGGTAATAGGCAACAAACAAAAATAGCTACCAGAACCAAGAAGACCAGCAGGAGCAAAAATATGATGCAATCTTTTATAGTGGAACATTACCTTAACAGTGCCGTAGATGTTTACTGTGGCGGACCGGATATTTTCAGGGGAATCGTAAAAGCCTGTGCAGATAACGTACTCACTCTCGATAATGAAGGAAAACTTACACATATAGCCATCGATAAGATTATAGCTATGTGGGCTCAGTAAACCCAGATTTTATGTTTTAAAATCATTACATTAACGGGGGAATCTGGAGGTGGAGAAGGGCATTACTGATCCTTTCCAAACCCAGTCACACTGGACAACTCTCTGGACTCGGCATGGGTTTAAGCTTTTTATTCTCCATGCCGGGGACAGGAGCTGATGCTGACTCATCAGGATGAAATTTGGTTATAGAAAACACCCTAAGGGGCAAGAAATGCAGCCTTTTATAGTGGAACATCAGCTCGGCGAAGTTATAGACGTTTACTGCGGGGGTCCTGACATTTTTAGCGGAAAGGTGGAAGCCTGCGCAGACAATGTACTCACTCTTGGAAAGGACGGAAAATACACACACATTTCAATTGATAAAATAATAGCTATCTGGCGAGTGTGATCAGAACTAAAAGAGTGTAATCGAATAAGAGATTTTTTGAACAAAGAACTTTTATAAAGTAGTAGAATAATGGAAAGCCCGAAGTGGGAGCTTCGCCTTTTCCATCAATTTTTTATATAAAGCTGAAACTGCTTTATCAGCAACAACCGCCCTAAAGTTTTGCATATCTAAATATCTCTATTTTAATGGCTTACATTTTATGGTAAATACTTTCTCTGCACCTGTGCTTTATATCTCATGCTCTTTTTGCACTTACGTTTTAACGCAGCTTTTTGCATTAGATGCAATGAACTCTCTCATAAGTTTTGCCCCGAGCATGGCTGTCTGTCCTGAATCATATTCAGGGGCAATTTCCATAATGTCGAAAGCTATTGAGAAAGGAGCAAGAGTCCTTATTGCAGTTCTGACATCCCTGGCGCTGAGGCCGAAAGGTTCTGGTGTGCCGAGACCTGGGGCGTAAGCCGGGTCTATGGCATCCATGTCCAGGGAAAGATACAGCTGGTTGCAGTCCAGCCATTCAATGACTTCTTTGAGGACTTCGACCATACCTATGGATTCGACATCATCTGCCGTATAGTATTTCAGGTTATTTTCCCTTGCAAAAACCCATTCTTCTTCCGGGCCGCTTCTTATACCTATAGAAACCAGATTCTTTGTGACACTATTAAGAATATTCCTGGATACGCAGGCATGGTTATGCTTGAATCCCCTGTACTCCTGTCTGAGGTCGAAATGGGCATCAAGGACAAGGACTCCGAAATCATCTCCTGCAAACTCGGCACATGCCTTAACCGTAGAATAAGTCAGGGAGTGTTCGCCTCCAAGCATGATAGGAAACTTTCCATCGTTCAATAATCCCTTTACCTCTTCGTAGAGATCCTTCAGAGTCTCATCAACCGAGGCTGATGTTTCAAGGTTCCCTGCATCATAAATCGGAAGGTCCACAAGGTCGATGTCGAAAGTCGGGTTATAACTCTCAAAATTTGCAGAAACCTGCCTCATAGCATCCGGAGCCCAGCGACTACCTGCGCGGTACGAGGAGGTGTTATCAAAGGGTACGCCGAAAATAACATAGCGTGCAGATTCATAGTCTGCGAGAGCATCTATAAAGGAATTGGGTAAAAACATATTCTTACCTATGTAAATTATTTACTTAAAAAAGAGAACTCAGGCTGCATTAACCTGAGTTTTTGCCTTCTTTTTAAGATCACGTCCTGATGTCAAGTTTTACCTTTCCGAGGGCTGTAATATAAGCTACCTCTTCACCTTCTTTTACCCTGTCCTTGTATTCCTCAGGGATTACAATCTCAAAGGTTGAGAAGTCTCCCATGTCCATAAGCTGGGCAATGTTTCCGGTAATTGAAATTATCTGCGCATTCTTTCTTTCCACGATCGGGATATAGACTTTGTTTGCAACAGAACCAATATAGGAGCGCTTCTGGCCGTCAAAGAGACCAATTACGTCTATTCTTGCCTTTGCAGACCCATGCTTCCCTGGTTTGGATTTTGTAATGCTTTTTATGATGCATGCTTCGTCGTCAACGATCATGTACTTTCCTTCTTTGAGCTCCTTAACTTCAACCTGCTGTTTCATAATAATTCTCCCTTACGTTTAGATATGTATGTCAATAAGTTGTAAGCGTCATACCGGATTTGCTGGAAAATTTTCCATTGCGAATCCTGGTAAAGTGGTATAAGATGGCTTTTCTAATTTTTAAGCCTGTCTACCTTTTATCCATACTTTGCTTAATTGCTCTGTATAGAAAAGCTGGAACGTAATTACTACCTGAATACATGCACAATATCACAGGTAGAGAACTAATACGGTTAATTATCCTAGAGTATATAACGCTTATGCGAGATTTTGTTTTCCCGGGCGTTATTTTTGAGAAAACCTTCTGAAATAATGGGATAATCTCTTAAATTTAAATGAAATATTCGGGATCAAAGAGCAAATCTGGCTATTCAAAATAATTCCATCTTAATTCTATTTCTGTTGAGCTTGCAATACATGTAAAAATCTCTGTGCATTCCTTGATTCTTCTTTAAAAGCTGAGTCCAGATTCTCTCAGTTTTCCCTGAAGGGGCACTCCCTCTTTATCCCAGCCACGATAACGGTAATACTCTTGAAGAGCAGCCTCAAACTCCTGCCTGGAAATTCCGTCTCCTTTTTCTTTGTTGGCGGCTTTAAACAGCCTTCCCGGAAGCATATCGTCTTCCCATGTGAAACCTGCCTTCAGATTGTAAATTCTCTCCAGGTTCCAGATTCTTTCTCCGGCTTTCAGGAGTTCTGCAGGTGATATTTCCATCCCGGTTCCGGAATGTAAGAGGGCAGAACAGAGTTCTTCACTGACTGCAAAAACCGAAAATGGACAGAGCACAAGTGAATCCAGCACAGCAGTCAGGTTTTCAAAGACCTGCAGAATTCCAGCTTTCCCGTTGAGGCTGAAACGGTTAAGGAGAAAAGGTTTTCCAAGCACTTCGGGTCCGATCATAAATGCTGTAAGATAATCCCCGCCGTGACAGGAGGTCGCATAAGCAAGAGCCTGTCCTTTTATTTTCCTCGGGTCAAAACCTGAAAGCTCAAGACCTTTCACATCCATACTGAGATCCTCCCTCTTCCGGGCTGAAAAATATTTTCGGGCTCCTTTTCCGGGTTCACTCCCTTTACCCATTTCTTCAAGCAAGGTTTCAAGTTCTCCGGGTTCGATTTTTCCAGATTTGAGTTCCGCACAGGCTCCGAGTACAGAACCTGCAGATATAGGGTCAAGCCCGTAATTTTTGCAAATTCTGTCTGCCAGGAGCACGGACTGAAAGTCCGGGTTTTCAAGATTAAACCCAAAAGCCCACAGAGAATCGTAGTCTGGAAGGATCTGGCCTGTTTTCTTTATCCTCCGTTTGCATTCAAGGGGGCAGGTGGGGCAGCTTTCCTTTTCAAGATCAAAGCTGGCTTTTATATACTCACCTGAGAACAGGTCTGCGAAAAGAGTTCCCCTTCCTGAAAAATTTTTGCAGGGAATGAGATCCATGTAATCCAGAAGTTTTACAAATGCAGGCGTACCATAGTTCGTAAGCCCCTTGGAGAGTACGGGGTTTGCTTCAAAAAGCTTCAGCATCTTTGTTTCAAGCTCTTTGAACTTTTCAGGGCTGGCTGGTAAAAGCTCTTTTTTCCCTTTTACAACCACTGCTTTTAACATCTTTGAGCCGGCCACCGCTCCCAGGCCCCCCCTTCCGCTATGAATGGAATCAACCACAATAGAAGAGATGAGGGCTTGCTTTTCTCCTGCCCTGCCTATGCAGGCTACACTTCCTTTATTTTTGAGAGTTTTTGTACATTCTTCTGTGTTTTTTCCCCAGAGCCCTTCTGCAGGCACAATTTCAGCGTTTTCTTCTCTAATTTCCACGTAAAAGGGTCTTTTTGCCTTTCCGGTAATGACCAGAGCATCAATACCGGCTTTTTTCAATTCTCTCCCAAAGCCTCCGCCCGCGTTCCAGCTGAACACTGTGCCTGTGAGGGGGGACTTTGATGTGACGACTGCTCCTGCGGACATGGGCACAAGACCTGTAAGTGGCCCGGATGTAAAGATGAGGTGGTTTTCGGGGCCAAGAGGGTCAATATCAGGTCTTACAAGCTCGGAAAGTAGTTTTACCCCAAGACCTCTGCCGCCTATATACTTGCGAATTAACTCTTTATCGGTACTCTTAACAGTAACTGATTCGGAGCTAAGATCTACATATACTGTTTTTTCTGTCCAGCCAACCATATCAATCCCTTTTTCTACTTCTTTTTTCTACCTCTTTTCAGACTTATTTTGATGTTTGAGCAAGTTTTAAGTTCGAATCTTTTCCTTTCCTTCTTCATTTTCCTTAATTGCCTTTTTCCCTTCAGTCTTCATTCACTCTTTGTAATTATTTTTCATGAAATTTGCCGTTAAATCTCCGGTTGATACTAATTTTTAATAAGGACTGGTACCGTGAAAATCTTGAAAGAGCCAGACTTTAAGACAGAGAAATCTTAGATAATATTACATGAATCTGGAGAAACCTTACATTATTTCAGTATATGCCATTCTCCGGAATGAGAAAGGCGAATTCCTGCTGCTCAGGCGCTCGGAAAACTCTCGTACCAATCCTGGGAAATGGGATCTCCCGGGCGGGAAGGTGAACCCGGAAGAGTCGCTTAAAGAGGCAGTTATACGTGAGGTCTGGGAGGAAACCGGAATTTCAATCGTTCCAGGGGAAATTGCAGGGGAGGTAAACTTTGAGCTTCCTGAAAAAAAAGTCATTGCTGTTGTATTTGATGGAGGATATGTTATAGCTGACATTAAATTAAGCTATGAACACATGGAATATGCCTGGTTTTCCCTTGAACATATTCTCAAAATGGATACGCTCCCTGTTTATTTCAGGATTTTTTTCGGAAGGTTTTCACTCGAAAACAAAAAACCTTACGAACCTCCGATTTGATCCGGAAATCTGCTTATTTGTCCTTTCTCATTTGAGACACTCATCTTTGAAACACTCATCTTCAAGCTTTTTTCTTTTTTTCCGGCTGTACTGCCAGCTTACACCAAGGAACAGGAGAACTGCAAGAGCTATAAAACCTGCTGCACGCAGCAGGGCTCCGTACTTGCTCAGCAGTATTGGATTTACATTATCCCTCGATTCGTATTCAGGGTACATTATGTCCCCCCTGTCATTGCTGTGCCCGAGACCAAGAGCATGCCCCAGTTCATGCTTTGAAATGGTAAGCATTGTTGCATCTCCATACTGGCGCCAGCCCCTGCCCTGATAGTTTCCAACTTCAAGGACTATATCCACTTCAACGAAACGGTCTCCGGATATCCTGGGTTTTGCATAGCCTGCCACACCCGAAGGAGCACCTTCGACATTCTCCAGGTTTTCAACCCACCTTATTCTGATGTCAGCCTCTTCGGAATCCACAATCTCAAAAATAGGGGTGTAATCGAGATCCCCGTTTCCTCCTTCTTCCCAGTATTCAAGAGCTTTTTCTACCTGTTCATAGTACGTAGGGCTGTAATGGAGCGGTGTATTCTTGTTGTCTATGTAGACTGTAATGGGAGAATTTTTCCAAGGTTTATCAAGAATCTTCTCTGAAGTCGCCCCGGATGTCACGTAGACGGTGGATATAAAAAATACTACCAGCAGTAAAATGAAGGCTAAAATTACTATATGTTTATTGTTTTGATTAATGCAAATAAGCCTCCGTATCAATAATTAATTTAAGCTATTATTGCTTTATATCAGGTAAATGCTTGCTGTATTTGTATACGCTGTGAGTCTGCTCGATTTTTGGTAGCGTTTATAGACGGATTAACCTAAAATCAAAAACATCCGTCTAAAAATAGGTTTTAAGGTTATAAGAACCTTAACTCAGAAGTCTCTCTTTTAAAAGACTATCAAAGGTTTAGTTGCAAACTGATTTTTAATTCACAAACCGGAAGTATGTTTGAAAATTAAGTCTTAAAAATTTGACTTTCATAACGGGTCTGGAGGCATTCAATTTTGGGGCTTTGCTTACTTTACATTCGCCCCGGCGATATTACATACCTCGCAGTCAGGATCACAGCCGTCTTCCTTTTCCTCTTCTTTATCTTTCCCGTTTTCATCAGGGTATTCAGAGGCAAGAGCTCTTGTACTTTCTGCAAGTACTGCAGCGTTCGACAGGGATGCCCCTATCATTATTGCAGAAAATATTTTTTCTTTCGAGATTCCTTTTCTTTTTGCGATTCTTAGATGCATTTTCAGACAATGCTCGCAGCGCAGGGCAGAGGCCACACCTATAGAAATAAGTTCCACGGTCTCCTGGTCGAGATTTTTGAACTCTCGCATGATAGAGTTATCATAGAGAGTCTTCGGGATGAAGATCTCAGGGAGATCTTTCATAAAATTCATAATGTAAGGGACTTCCCCGTACTGTTTCCGGACATCCTCAAGGAGCTCCGGGATGACTTTCTCGGGGTCACTTTTTAAAATTTCCACAATATCCTCAAGTTCCATAAGAAACCACCAGCATACATTAACGTGGAAACAGAGTCAGACACCGTTTTCCTGGTTAGGCTTTACAGTTTTAAGGATAAGTGAAAAGGCACAAACCCAGTAAAAATGTAAAGTGGATAAATTTTAACTCAACAGAATCCGGGTCAAATTGCAAAACCAACGTCAGACTTAGATTTGATTTTTATCAATATATAATTTTTCATTTTTGATCGGGAAATATTTGCGAGCTCGGAAAGGTTTACTCCTTCATCAAACTCCAGCTTTTCAATTTTCTCGTGGAATTCATCGTATGGCAGTTTGACCCTGATCCCATCAAGTTGGAGGGTTAGAGGAGCAGGAGAGAGTACCCTGTGGATTTCAGGGACCTGATTTTCGATCTCCTTCATGGCTCGCGCAGGAAGAACTGCAAGCGGGTCTTTTGCTTGCTGTTTGCGTATATTATCCGCAATCTTCGAAACCCCTTCGTTGAGTCTGTCAAGTGCGTTAATTTCCTCTGTTCTTCTTAATCTGTGAGAAACTCTTCCGATATTTCCTATGTAAAGGTCTGCTCCGGGAATCTCTTCTGTTTTCAGGTCAACAGGTCCTCCGGTAACTACAATGGGTACCTCGATGCCTTCAAAAAGCTTCGGTTTCTTTTTTGTAATGCAGTCGCTGAAAGACCCGAAAGTGAAAACTGCAATATCGTGTTCGTTAATCAGTCTCCTTTCATAGTCCATGGACAGGGATACCCTTCGTCCCATTCCTCTTGCAAGCCCTATCATATTTGTGTTGGCGCCGGGGTGGCGGAGATATTCTGCTACATCACAGGCTGAGTGAGGAAGATGATGAGAGGCAAGAGTAGGCGAGACAACTGCAATTTCCACACCTGTAAGGGGCGCTTCTATCAGAACACCGAGCAACTCGTCTGAGAGCTGTTTTACAATATGAATATCTTTTTCGGGGACAAGCATTATAAGATTGACTTCGGTCCCTGTAACTACTTTCTGGATTATGTAGCCTCCAAGGTCTTCCATCAGTTCGATTAAAAGCCCATGCTTATGGACCCCGCCGGTGTATAGATAAGGTCGGAGTACGGCCATCTTATTTTTTCCCTCCTTCCGTCAGTTCGTCGAGCATTGCTCCTGCTTCTTCGATCCACTCGTGTTTCAACGCTTCCTCAGAAGCTACAAAAACAAAGCGATTATCTTTATATAGATGATATCGGACCCTGAAACCTTCGGGAGTAGCCCGGATTGCGAAATCCACGAGGTTTTCGTGAAGCCTGTGTCTGGGATCCGCAACCATCATCTCTCTAATAAAAGCAGCTTCTTCTGCTGGTTTATCCGTGATTATGGCTACAGTCCAGCGGTCCGGCTGGCTGATGTTCGCTTTTCCGTAGCGTTCCCATAGTTTTCCGAGCAGTTCCGGAATATACTGCTCTTTTTTGATCGAGATCATTACTTCACCGGCGACAGGTTTTGCTTCCACATCAGCAATATCGATTGTCGTAACCCTGGTGCCAACATCTCTGAGAATGATTACCATCTGGAAGAGAGAATCTTCCGGTCTCAACACTACCTTGATCCGTCCTACTGCAGGGGCAAGCTTGAGACTTGCAAGGTTGTCCTCGATAATCTTCCTGTAAAACTCCTGCTCCGAATCAATTGCTGACTCGACAACAAAGGTCTCAAGCGAATCCATTTTGACCTCACTCCTCCACGTAGCCGGAAGCAAGAAGCGCTGCCCCTACTGCTCCTATCAAATGGGAATTTTCAGGTACAAGGACGTCGATCTTAAGAAGCTTTCCGAGAGCTTTTGGGACCCCCTCGATAAGAGAAGACCCGCCTACAAGGATTAGAGGCTCTTTTACGTCCACTTCCTGCAACTGCTGCTCGTAGATCTGTTCTACCACACTGTAACAGGCTGCAGCTGCGACATCTTCCGGAGTGGCTCCTTTGGCAAGGGAATTTACAAGGGACTGAATCCCGAAGACTATACAATAGCTGTTCATGGATACGTTTTCCTGCATGCCTTTTACTGCCAGAGCTCCGAGTTCCGTAATATCCACACCGAGGCGCTTTGAGATCATTTCAAAGAAACGTCCCGAAGCTCCAGCACAGATCCCTCCCATTGTGAACATGCCAGGAATCCCATCTTCTACTGAGATCGCCTTGTTGTCCATGCCTCCGATATCAATAACCGTTGCAGAGCCTTTTTGCCTGCCTGCAAGGTAGACAGCTCCTTTTGAGTTGACGGTAATCTCTTCCTGGATAAGTTGGGCATTAAAGTGGTTTCCTATAAGGAAACGTCCGTATCCTGTAGTTCCAAGAGCCTGAATTTCTTCTCTGTTTACTCCGGCTTCTTTAAGAGCTTGGGAGTATGCTTCTTCAGCGCTTTCAAGGACTTTTGTTGTGGGCACCCAGCCTTTGCCTATGATTTTGTTATCTCTCATAACCACAGCTTTTGTGGTTGTAGACCCCGAATCGATTCCTGCAGTCAGTCCTGTCTGAACCTCTCTGGCAAGGAGATGCCTGCGCCTGGCAATTGTGGTCAGGGCTTCAAGACGGGTGAGCAGTGTGCCTGCGCTTGTCCGTTCGGTAAATGAATAGCTGATCACAGGAATCTCGGAATGCTTATGAATGTACCTTCTGACCTCGTTTCGAACAATAGCTCCTTCTGCACAGCGAAAGCAGGTCGTAATAAAGACCCCATCTACATGTGTTGTACCTTCAACAACAGCTTTTGCCCGTGCCATCATGAGCCTGAGGTCTCCGCTTGCAACTTCAAGTCCGAAGTCCCTGCCGATTGTATCAATAGATGCGATGTCAATTTCAGGATAAACGAATTTCGCATTCACTTTGGCTGCAGCAGCTTCAAACTCTGGTTGAACCCCGGAATATTCAGATCCGCAGGATACAAGAGCAATCTTGACAATTCCAGATTCTTCGGCACTCATTTTTCGTCCTCCTTTTCTGCCGGTTCTTTTTCTTCTCCCTTTTCGTTTTCTTCCGACTTTTCTTCAGGTAATGATTCCAGAAATGCTGCGATTCTGTTTACGAAATCCCGGGCTTCCTCGTCAGTTTCCGGATACTTTACCTCCAGAACCGGGACCCCTTTCGAGCGGATAAGATACTTCATCAGTTCGTTTGTTCGGTTACAGCCCACGCAGCCGAAGTTTGTAGGTGGGTTTTCAACTATGATTGCAGCTTCGGTTTCTTCGATAAGGGGACCTATAAGAGCCATCCTGCCTCTTACTCCGGCAGGTACTTCAACTGCGGCATAGCGAAGCCCCAGTTTTGGGTCTTCGGGAGTAATGTTGATTGGAGGAGAATCCAGGCTGATATTTGTAACTTTTTCTCGTATCTGGTTCATCATAGTAAGTGGTTTGTGCCCGAAACGCTCCACAAGGTCAGCCAGAATAAGACTGTTTACAGGGTAAATGAAAACCTTTGCCAAAAAATTCACCTCGAAAGTTCCGCCTCAATAATTTTCTCCAGATCCGAAACTTTAAGCCTGCATTTTTCCCCTTGCTTCTTTTTTACAGACTCATTTGCTTCAAGTTCGTCAAGTGCAGCCCCTATGGCAGGAAGCATCTGCACTTCTTCCCTCAGGAAATGGAACCCCGGTCTCGGACCTCCTCCCCGGCTCGCCCGGCAGCGCCTTTCATCGCCTGCAGGGAATCCCCTATCTTTTACAAAAATATGGTTTTTATCCAGCTGCCGGATATTTTCGACCACTGCCGTGACATCCTCTTTCGGTCCTGTTACAATCAGTCCAAAGCAGGTCTCCTTTACCGTAACCGGAAACTCTGATTCATAAATTTTCATGGCTGCATCTGCAGGCAGCACCTTATCCGAACTGATTACAATGTATTTTGTAATCTCTTCTTTTTTTATTTCTGTCATTTTCTGTCTCTCCTTAGCCTCGGGAGACTTCACCTTCAATAAATTCAATATGTGAATCCGCTCAAGCATTACCAAGCATCATTATCAAGCATCAAATACTTACTTCGCTTATGTATTATTTTATTATTGCATTACTTATTTAATTTATCCTATTTTTTTTATATTTTAATAATTATCAATTCCCTTATTCTTGGTTCTCCTGGTCATCAATTCTCCTGCGTGCAGCTTCAATGATATATATTGAATCTCCTTCCTTGATTTCCTTGAGCCTCTCAGGCTCGACTATCCTGCCGATAATATTCGTTGAAGATAACTTTTCTCCGGTGGGACCGAAAAGGTCGTCATCTACAAGTCTCACTCCTATGGTCCCCATCCTTTTTGCTGCCTGATTTGTGATCCCTATTTCCCCTGCCAGTACCTTACCAGTTGGCGTGTTTTCAGGAAGAACCTCTTTGTACTTTACTACCTTCTCTTCTGTTTTGAAAAGGTAAGTGTCATCATATATCATATGGACAGGGAGTTTTCCGACGGTTTTTGTTTTGAGTTCAAGAGAGTGGCGGAAAAAATCTACAGATTTTGGAGCTCTCTCAGGGTAAAGCTCAACCTCAATGAGTTTTGCCCTGGACACTGCATAGGCAGTTACCTTTGCTTCTCCAAGAATTTCCAGGGTTGTAGGAGGGTCTTGCCTGACAATCACTGAATCTTTTCCTGTGTACCCGTCTCTTATCAGTTCAACACCTATGGAAGAAAGTACTGTCTCGGCCTCTTCAAAGCTGTGCCCAAGCAAAATAATCTGAGGAGGAAGGCTCTCTACTGACAGTTTCTGTCCCTTCTCCGCAAGTTTGATAAGTTCAAGGCCTTTTGTTACCTGCCCTACGACCGAATGCACCAGACTCGAGGGCCTTTCCTCTCTGGAGATGTAGGTTCTGCCTGTCCCGTATCCGACTGTCCTCATCGAAATGGTACCTTCTCTTCTTGCTTCAAAATTTTCATAAGGAACAGGCACTTCTCTCAGGATGTCGTCCGAAATAAAAGAGCTGGTAACCACATCTACATTAAAAGTTCCTTCACGGGTAAGGGCATAGAAGTGTTCTGCCCCTACGGGGGCATTTCTGGAAAGTTCCACCTCAAAATAAGTGAATATACTGTCCTCATCTTCGAGTGGAACCGAAAGGTCAGTGGTGCACGTTTTCTCTGCAAGTTGTTCCCATTCTATGACCGGGTCTATGCTCAGGATGGAATCTTCTCTCGAAAGTTTGAAGATGATTTTTCTCCCGGTTACAACTGCTGCAAAAACCCCATCTGCGGGAGCTCCATATTCCGCAGTATGCCTTCTTCTTGACAGGATAAGATGAGTGTTATGGGAGTCAAATCCTCCTGCCCCGAACAGGACATCAAAAGCTTCAAAACTCCCTGTTTCACGTGAAGGTTTTATGTCGGCTTCAAAGGGACCGAAAGCCACAGCTTCAGGACTCGCCCAGTGAATACTTTTTCCTTCGCACTCTTTATAATGTTCAGCCCATAGTTTTCCGGAGGATGATTCGGGGTCTTTGATTTCTATCCTCAGCTCCCCTTTGGGTGTATTGATAGCGTATTCGGTGACTTCTTCTGTCCTCTTCTCAGCAGCTTTTTTAAGAATTCCAACTGCTGCACCGGCTATGTAGGGGGCTCTGGAAACTTTAAGGGCGTCTCCAAGGGTAGAGCCTGCAGGCAGAATGTAACCCTGCCCGTTCACCTCTACGCTGATCTCATTACTCGTAATCGGCACCTCATTTTAGTATTTTTCGATACTAAGAGGTGGCAGCATATTTATATTTCTTCTGCAGCTTTGATCTTCTCTTCTTCTGTAAGATGAACAAGTACGTTCTTCGGCTCACCTATATCTACAATCTTTCCGTCACGCATAAGCACAACACGGTCGCAGATCTCATTCACAAAATCCATGTCGTGGGAGACAATAACAAAGGTCTCTCCTATCTCTTCTCTGGCTTTGAGGATGGAATTTGTTACCGAGATTTTTGTGATAGGGTCCATAGTCCCTGTTGGTTCGTCCATGATGACAATTCTCGGTTCTTTGATCAGAACCTGCGCGAGTGCAATTCTATGCCGCTCCCCTTCACTCATTTCATCAGTCATTTTGGGTAAAATAGCTTTTGCCTTGTTCTCTTCAAACCCTGCAGCTTTGAGCGTTATTATGGCTTTTCTAACCCCAAGTTCGAATGGAAGGTCCAGGCTGATGGATTCTGTAAGGTTGTCTATTACTGAGCTGTGGGTATAAAGCCCGTATTCCTGGTGCAGGAATCCCATATATTTCGTTGCCCTGCCTTTGTTTTCAACCCCTAATTTCGTCATATCAATCCACTCGTCTCCGATGCGGACTTCGACTTCTCCCGAGGTTGGTGGTAAAATCCCCATGAGGATTTTTGAGGTTGTAGTCTTGCCTGCTCCGCTTACCCCGACAAGTCCGAAGATTTCTCCTTCCTTTACGTCAAAAGAGATTTTGTCCACAGCTCTTACCACGCCCCTGTCTACTGAGATATATCTCTTTGACAGGTCCCTTACACGGATAATAGGCTCCCCTACCAGAGCGTTCTTTTCCTGCCTGACCATGGATGCACTTTGCATAAAGATTGCAGAAACCTCAAGTGGATTTCCTTCCTGGACAACCTCTCCGTTTTCAAGCAGTATTGCCTTATCCGCCAGTTTTTCAATTACTTCAGGCCAGTGAGAGGTAAGAACCATGCTCATGTTGTAGCTTTTAACAGCCTTTATAACAGCTTCGTGAACCAGTTTTGCAGTCATAGGGTCAAGGGTACCCGTAGGCTCGTCAGCTAACAGGAGGAGGGGGTTTCTTACAAGCTGCCTTGCAAGCACAACTCTCTGTTTTTCTCCACCGGAAAGTTCCCTTGCCACATGCATCATACGGTGACTCAGGTTTACTTCTTCGAGGAGTTCAACCGCTTTCTTCATGGCATCTTCTCCCTTATACCCGATTTCATTCAGGGAGTTTATGACGTTTACCAGAACTCTTTCGTCCCCATAGAGGGCAAAGGTTCTCTGGAGCATGATTGCAATACGTTTAGCTATGTCCTTCCTTACCGGGTCGTAAAGAGAAAGTTTTATAAAATCAGCCTCGAACGCCTCGAGGTTCTCGCCGCATACCGGGCATTTCTGACCTATCCTGCTTGGACGTTCTATATATCCGCATTTCTCGCACCGGGCCAGATGATAGATTACTTCTCCTGAGATATTCTCAAAAGATTCGGTCCCGCGCAACACATGCATAAGGATTGTTTTACCGGATCCGCTTTTTCCCAGAATTCCAACGACTTCCCCTTCGTTGATACTTAAATTTACATTTTTCAGGGCCTTGAGACCGTCGAAGTCGACAGTTAGGTTTTTAATTTCTATAAATACTGGCATGCATTTTCCTCCGCAAATTATGAGCTGCAAATTAATTCTGGTGGCTTTCTTGCGCCTTCCTGGATGTATCGCTCAAGAGTGAAAAGTAATTACTTCAAAGTGGAATCTTGCATTAACATAATCAATAAATTTCACACATATGGGCAACAACTAGATAAGAGTAAACATTACATAAACATAACGCATTATTTTGTCACTGTTAACATCAATAAACAGCATCAGTTGGCAAATTCACTGGATTTTTGCTCGTTATAATCCTTTTACCACATCCACAACTTTTATTATATCATCGAGCACCACATCTGCTGCTTCCCTGAGTTCTTCGGGCCTTTCATCCCCCTGCTGGATTGTCATTATACCTATATCTGCTGCCCTGAGCGCCAGGATATCGTTAATTCCATCCCCTACCATAATTACTTTCTCATACTTGCTTTTGAGTTCAAGCACCACTTTCTCCTTCATAAAGGGATCCGCAATTGCAAAGACTCTTTCCAGGGGAATATTTATGAGTTGCGCAAGTTGTGCGAGGGCGGGCATTCTATCCCCGGATGCTATATATATATCAATCTCCATGGCCTGGAGTAGCTGGATGGTCTGCAGCGTCTTACCGAATACCTGCCCTCCCGTGCTGAGCACATAGGGTATTTTCCTTGCCTCTGAGTCCACTATCAGACCTGCCGCAAGATAAATGCTGTCAGGGCAGCGGGATGTAACTGCTTCGAGCACATCATGCATATCCCCCATGAGTGGAGAAGCCCCTCTTATGATCTCACATGCAACATCCGGGGTAAACTGTCCTTTTGAACAGCTTATACCTATTGAAACTCTGTATTCCCTTATAAACTCAAATAAAGACATATCCCTTCTTGAGCACATGATTACTTCTTTCTCGGTATTGAGGGCTACAAGGCCGCAACCGTTTTTCTTCGCGACAATGGCAGTGCTCTCTATATTTTCAAGAATATTTCCAGTACTGGATTCTTTTGCAACTCTGTACATATGAAGAAGTGTTCCGGCACTGTCAAAGACCACTGCAATTCGTTTGGCCATGTCAATTGATTAATCTATAAAATAAAAAAATCTTTGTGAAAGCCCGGAAAAATAGCCAAGAAACGAATATTTATAAAAATAAATGAAGTAGGAAAGTTAAACTTCTGTTTACATTTCCTCTCATAGGATTGATACTCCCGAAAGCAGGACTCCGGCAAAAAACCCGAGAATTGCTCCGGAATTCAGGAAGGGCAGCCCTGCCTGGGGTTTCCCTCTCATTACCAGGATAGACAGAAATACATGCCCTGCAAGAGTCCCCAACATTGCCCCGAGTACAGGGTATGAAAATCCTCCATTTTCCATGAATACATTTGCGGAAACTACCAGCAGAGTGGGCATGACTGCATCTCCAAGACCCATAAAAAAGGCTTCACGTTTTTCCCCTTCTTTAAAACTTTCTTTAACAAATGAATAACCCGGATGTTTTGGGATTATGAAAAGAATGGGAAGTTTAAGGTCCATGACACCTTCTGCCATGGTTATCATATGTTTTGTCTTATATACCGAGATAGCATCATAGACTGCAAGCAGTATCAGAAGGACTACAACAGGGATAACGGAAAGGGAAATTCCTATCAGGGCACTGACTCCACCTGCTATGCAGACTCCCAGAATATCGATTACGTACCATTCCGGGTATTTGTAAAGCAGTACTGTCAATCCTGCAGAAATCAGGAGTGAGGCTGGATTCTCAAAGCCTGCGAAGGAAGGGATCAGGGTGAAAAGTGCGAAAAATACATAGTAAAGAGTACTGACTATAGCGAGATATATGAGTAAGCTGATAATCCATTTCATGTTTTTCTTTATCGCTATCAGGACAAAAAGCGTAAAAACCAGGATCATCCCGAGATAATAAATCGAATTGGAAACCTGTGTAGGGTCTTCAAAAGCCTGCATTTCATTAATTTCCATTGGCGTTGAAAGAAGTAGGGCAAGAACCTGTACTATCAGGATTAACCCTGCCATGGAAAGAATCGGTAAATAATCTTTAAGTGAATGTTCGCTGGAACTCAAGTACTAAACTCCTTATTTCTTGACACTATGCCTTTTCTACTCCTTTATATATTTACTCTACCCTCTGTCTCAATTTTTATGTCCCTTAATATATAATCTATTTCGCCAATTGTTTACCTTACCCATACTTTTTCACCAATTGTTTACTTTAGCCATACTTTTTCTGTAATTTTAGCCTGGATTTTTCAATTTTTACTGAATTTTTATATTGCAACACTTCCTCAGATTTTGTTAGTTTATCTGGCCAGAGCCCTGGTAATTCCTTTTTATGTGTTGTTTGGCTTTTTAATAG
Source organism: Methanosarcina subterranea (assembly GCF_055385895.1). Lineage (NCBI taxonomy): Archaea > Methanobacteriati > Methanobacteriota > Methanomicrobia > Methanosarcinales > Methanosarcinaceae > Methanosarcina > Methanosarcina subterranea. The sequence continues at coordinate 548,502 of NZ_AP042426.1, forward strand.
GTATATAGGAAAATACAAATTTGGGATAAAAGATACATAAATAGTTTATGCAAAAAATTATATAGAATAACTCTATAAAAAATAAGCAGGTATCGGATAATAACAAATATGGAAATGCAGTAAAAATAGAAAAACAGTAAATACTTTAATGGAATTATCTCCACCTAATAATTTTCATGCCGGTATTAAGGAATTTGTGTTTTTACACTAGATTTGTGACTGCATAAGGAGAAATTTCCATAACTAAGTTAGAGGTATACAATGGAGACCAGAGATACAGTATTCCTTGTTGTGATGGTTCTGTCCTCTTTCCTTCTATCCTTTGAATGGCTTAGAAGGTTCACATACAAGCCCACAAACCCTTTCATTGACCCTTTAATTATCCTATCTATAATGATTCTGGCAGGGACGTTATCTCTCATGCTCATCTCTATTAACAACAAGCTTCAGGATTTTGAAGACAAGATAGAGGCAAGGGATCGTGCCCTCCGGGTTAATATGGAAAGTTCGGATACGAAAATTGAAGAACGGATGAATGAGCTATCAAGTAAAGTTGATAATGCAGTATATGAGTTTAACCGCAGAAAATATCATTGATTTCTGCTCGTAAACTTATTTTTCTTTAAGGGATAAATACGTTTAGTCTTCTTTTGACGTCTGTAATTTGTTTTTGCTAAATAATCTATTTTTTCATCTTTCCTGCCGGTATAATGTTGTCTTTTTAAGGGTAAATTTAACTTTTACCGTATCCTTTTTCTATTTTCCCAGATCTTTTCAATTTATCTTGCAGATTTTCCTTTTCTATGTTTCTTAAATTTGCTTTCTTCTGTAAAACCTTTTTTCTTTTTTATCCTGCTTTTTCTTTTCACAGTATTTTCTTTGACTTTCCTCAGAGCATCTTTTTTCTTCCTGTGCTTTATCTTCAAATTATCTTTTCTTCATGTTCTCTTCTTTTTTCACGAATGTTTTTTCCGTTTATCGTTAATCAACGATTTTTTGTAAATTTTTAATTGTTTTTGTTTTTGAATCTCTGTTAAAGCTGGACAATATGCATTACACATATAGTTATTTTGTCATGTTGGGCAAATCTTTATCTGAACATATATCATTTAAAAGAAAAGTTCATATACAGGTTTTGTGAAAGAGATTCTAACTTATATTCCAGTCAAATTAAATTTTTTATTACTATCTAATACATATTTAATAACTTATGTTATTTTGTTTCTACCTATTGTTATCTATCCTGACATTTTCGGGCGCAAGCTCTACAATTTGGCAAAGTATATATACCCGATGTTCTGTAGTAAAGGGGAATATCTGGAACCCAGACATTTATAAATATATTCAAATTGATATAGTGTATCGTAAGTTATTATTACTCAGAGTTAGTATATTGATTACCTTGTGTAAACAGGTAAAGAAGGAAAGCTAATATGCACCTCAATCTGGAACCGATTGGCATTATCAAAAAGGTTGCAAACAAGTCGGAAATTTTGATCTATTCTGATTTTGAGCAGGTCATACGAAATATCGTGTCCAAAATAGGAGAAGGAGCTGAGATGGGCCAGAAGCTTCTGGTTATCCACAAGAATAATAACAAAAAACAAATCGATGGTCACCAGGTCCAGGTCACGAAGGCGACGCTTCTGGAAAGAAAAGGAAATTTGTTGACAATATCTAAGATAGAAGCAAATGAAGATTCTGTTATTGACGTCCGACTTGATCTTACAGCCTGACATCTTCAGACTTCGACATATGCCGACAAAACTCTTAGGTTTTTGAATATTCCCCTTTTCTCCTGGATAGCTTGGACTGGCATTCAGAGCGAGCTGAATTTGGGTGGTAATTCCATAAAACTGGATTTAACGTAATTCTTCTTATCGCAGCTCTTTTTTGCTTCTGGCCAGAGTTCGCCTAAAAGAAATTACAGATTTTGAAAAGCCCGACCGTTGGCTGAAATAGAAAGCGAACATTCTGCCTGATCTGATGCAAAGTTTTGCCCTGAGGTTCAGAGACTAATTTTCGGAACTTACAGGTAGTCTGATTCCCCTAGTAAATTCCTGGAGAATTTTTTTAGTCTAGTCAGGGCAGGATCAGGCCCGGTATACTTAATACGTGAAAATATCTTACGTGGAAATATCTGGAAAAGCAACCTTCCGTTTGCGACTCTCTGCCTATAGGGATTTATAGCATTCTAAGCGGAGGATTTTCGCCTTAACTTCAATATGAGCGAACCTGCGAAGGTTATCATGAGTAACTTCTTGATAACTTCTTTTCTTCCCTCCACTTCAAAAGCGCGTTAATCTGGGAGAGTAAGCGTAAAACTTCAGTATACATGAAGCCTATTGTCCAGTAATAGAGATATTTGTAGCAAAGGGCATCTCCGGGCAGACTTGCCTGGAGACGGTGATTATCTGGGCGATAAAAGGATTAAAGATAAAAGAACAAAAGTCGAAAATCACTGAGGCTTAAAAGGATTCCATTACCTGAGGGAAAATATGGGTACAGATATAGGAGATTTGCTCCAGAAAAGAAAAATAGAGCTTTCTGACCTCACAAACCGGGTAGTTGCAGTTGATGCATTTAACACTCTTCACCAGTTTTTGAGCATTATCCGCCAGAGGGATGGAAGCCCTCTGGTTAATTCCAGCGGGAAAGTTACCTCCCACCTATCTGGTCTGCTCTACAGGACAGCAAGTCTGGTTGAAGCTGGCATCAAACCTGTTTTCGTTTTTGATGGCAAGCCCCCTGACCTGAAATCCGGAACCCTGAATCGAAGAAAAGAAGTTAGAGAATCTTCACGGGAAAAATGGGAAAATGCAAAGGTAGAAGGGAATCTCGAGGCCGCTTATAAGTATGCTCAGGCTTCTTCAAAGGTTGACCAGGATATTGTTGAAGATTCCAAATACCTCCTCAGTATAATGGGCATTCCCTGGATACAGGCTCCATGTGAAGGGGAGGCGCAGGCTGCTCATATGGTCCTTAAAAAGGATGCCGATTGCGTTGCTTCCCAGGACTATGATTCTTTCCTTTTCGGAGCCCCGAGCGTCGTCCGCAACATGACTGTTACAGGAAAACGCAAGCTTCCCGGAAAGAATACGTATGTTGATGTTGAACTTGAGATCATTGAGCTGGATGAAACCCTCAGGGCTCTGGGAATCAACAGGGACCAGCTTATCGATGTCGCAATCTGCGTGGGTACGGATTATAACAAAGGACTGGAAAAAGTGGGTCCAAAAACAGCCCTTAAACTGATTAAAAAGCATGGGGATATCCATACCGTCCTCAGGGAAAAAGGGGTTGAAATCGAAGGACTGGACAGTATAAAAGGACTTTTTACCCATCCTGATGTCACGGATGACTACGAGATTAAATGGGGCAAGCCTGATCCAGAAAAACTCATAAAATTCCTTTGCGAGGAAAACGATTTCTCTGTAGAGAGGGTGGAAAAAGCTGCAGAACGCCTTAAAGCGGCTTCAGGTGCCAGGCAGAAGACCCTTGACCAATGGTTCTAAAGGATTTTAAGGGTTCGGGAGTTATTCCCATTTAAAAGATCCTTTCTTTAATTTTAGCATGAAAGTACATGAGGATATCTTCCTCACATGCTCTCTTCATCCTCTTTTCGCGTTATTGCAAATATTTCACTAATTATTTTTATTCGTTCATCCGGAGTTTATACTTTATAGTATAAAGCCACATCAAGCGACATGATCTACATAGGGTCTAACAAAAAATTAATTATGTTGGGTAACAATTCCAAGCATTTTAATATAAAACCGACAAATATAGAACCAATTAAATAAATCGGTGTGGCACAAAAATAGTTAATTTCCCACTATATGGGGTCTAACACAGGATCTCTGTAACAAGACGCCCTATTATGGTTTCTTTAGTATAATATGGTGAAAATCATATAAGTATCAATCGGTGGGCTAGTTCAATATGTGGCGACGCCAAAATTGAACGAAACAAGTTTGGAACTTAATTAATTTCTTGTTAGACCTACATAATATCCATAGCTGCACCACGATTTTTATGAGATCTTATAAACTCCGGTTCATCAACTGAGAATATCTCGGTCTCAACAATCTTTCTCTTTTGAATTTCCCTTTTTTTATATCCAGTTTCATCTTCGTACATCTCATCATTCGTAATAAGATGCCATATTATCGTTGCAATTTTCCTTGCCAAGGCAATAATTGCCTTTGCATGTCCAATTGACTTCTTTTTCCTGTTAAAAAACTCTTTTAACTTACTGTTATTCTTTCTTGCCGCTGCTTGAGCAATCTGCGTCAGAATCCATCTTGCTCTCTTTGATCCTCTCTTTGTGATTCTTCCGTTGTGGTATTTATCTGCAGATTGATACACATTAGGAACCAGACCAAGCCAAGAAGCAAGCTTATCTCCAGAAGAAAAATCCTTGAAATTGCCTATTTCAGCAAGTAGAATTGCCGCACCAAGTTCTCCTATACCTGGAACTGACATTAAAATCTCCATTTCTCGCTTATGATTTCTATAAGCATAATTGAAAATTTCTTTTTCTAAAGCTTCGATCTCATCATCAAGACTTTTTATGAGTTTTAGACAGATCTGAAGTCTGAATGCAGCACTTTGAGAGATTTCTCGCTCAAGAATTTCTCTGATTTGATCACTTTTTTTACGAACATTTGGAGAAAGACTTGCGATAATCTGGTCAACAGTCTTACCTGAAGAGATTCCTGATAAGATCATTCTGCCATTCTTGCCGAAAATGTCTGTCAGCACATTCTTCAGGTTTAACATTTCAGATGCAAGAATTGAGTGAGCTTTATTTTTTAGATCTGTTCTTTTTTGTACAAGTGTTAACCGAAGTCGAACATATGATCTAAAATCTCTATGATCCTTTGGAAAAACTCTTGATGGCTGAATCATATTATTAAGTGCAAGTTGTGCAATGACTTCTGAATCAATCTTATCTGTTTTTTTATGTGTAAATACCTTCATATCTCGCGCATTTCCAACTATCACCGGTAGATGCTTTATCAAAGAATCATGGACAGGAACCCAAAAGTCACTTGTTGATTCACATGCAACAACATTACATTTTTCTGATATTACCCAATTTTTAAGGGCTAAAATTCCCTCATCATCTCTGTCGAAACGCTGCTGTTGTTTTTCACCAGATCTACTGAGAATTGTAGCAATGAAAAAGAGTTTGTGAATGTCTAAACCACAAGCTTTGTTTATGACTTCAATCATCAAATAATATCACCCAATTTATTTGGGCAGTGGAATTGCCTCAAAGGCCAATTTAGCATCCGTGATCAAAGTCACACTTGAGCCTTCGATGGCAATTCACTGATTAGTTTTCTGACGGTTTTGAAAAACCAAAATTAGGACAACCTTACTGCCCAAAGTAATAAGGAATTCAATAGCCAAAAAAGTGGGGTAAAGTACTTTCATTTAGTTGTGCATGTTATTCAAAGAATATCATGTGCGTTTTCTTTATATGGAATCCGTCCCCTCTGAAAGTCCCTTCTCAGGAGATGTACAGGCAGGTATTAGGCTGACAAAAACTGAACCGGATCATTCAGGAGAAGAACGCTCATATTCCCACGCTCACGGAATTGTGGACCCTGAGCTTCTTTCTACGGATAGAGGGCTCTATGCTGTCAAATGGTCCTTTGCCGGCCTGATTTTAACTGCGCTCTTTCAAATTCTTGTCGTCTGGGTTTCGGGAAGCGTAGCCCTTCTTGCCGATACCATTCACAACTTCGGGGATGCCGCAACTGCAATTCCTCTGGGTTTTGCCTTCCTGCTCTCCAGAAAAAAACCCAACAAAAGTTTTACTTACGGCTACGGCAGGGCAGAAGACCTTGCAGGTCTGTTGATTGTTTTCCTTATCTTTCTCAGTGCCGCAGTCGCAGCTTATGAATCGGTTCACAGGCTTCTCTCCCCACAGCCTGTGAATTTTCTATGGGCTGTGGCTGCAGCTTCAATTATTGGTTTTCTGGGAAATGAGCTTGTGGCAAAGTTCAGGATCAGGATAGGAAAAGAAATAGGAAGTGCTGCCCTCATTGCCGATGGATACCATGCAAGGGCAGACGGGTTCACGAGCCTTGCCGTACTCTTCGGAGCCCTTGGTGTCTGGCTGGGTTACCCTCTTGCAGACCCGATAGTCGGGCTTCTTATCACAGTTGCAATTCTCCGCATAGTATGGGATGCAGGCAAATCCGTTTTTTCCCGCATGCTGGATGGGGTTGACCCTCAAATTGTTGATGATATCCGGCAGGTAGTCAGCCAGGTAAAAGGTGTAAAGGATATTACAGAGGTAAGAGTGCGCTGGTTAGGGCACAGGCTTTATGCTGAAGTGAATATCGCAGTAGATTCCGGGCTCTCTGTTAGGGAAGGGCATGAAATTGCGGTAAATGTGAGATACACCATACTTCACGGTCTTGATTATCTTTCAAACGCAGTTGTGCATGTAGATCCTCTGGGGGCATCGGGAGAGGTTTTCCATCAGCTTCCGGAACATGAACCCGACGCTACCCATACTCATTCCCATTGAAACCGGAGCTTTCAAATGTTTAATAAGTATCGATATTCTCTAACGATTTTAATAATCAGATTTAGACAGTAGAATTGCGCCAAAGTTCGTCTCAATTTTTATAATCTGTCAAATTTATTTCGGGATATTTTTCAAATTTCAAAGTTTTTCCGTCAATGAAAACTTAGACTGTCAAACTTGGGTTGTAAAAGATACAATAGATCTAAATATCCGGGCATCCACTCCTGTTTTGCATATTGCATATTGTAAAAGTTACAGTAGGTAACAACACTTTTTGGATAGGCTTAAATCATGTTTTTGGTATCAAAGTACATTTTCAAAAAAACGAAAAAATATTATATCATTTGGATTCGGTCAAGGATTTTTTTATCCTAAATTGACTACTCATATTTGAATATCGTATTGATTTTCATTTTGCAGCTGACAGAAATTTTTATAAAAATAACACGTTTTTAGTGATTCACATCTTAACCGAAGACAATAAGTATTAAATTTCGGAGGAAATCAAAAATTTATATATAGTATAACTGCATTTTTTTACAATGTGTGAGGAGTTTACAGGCAAACTGGAAAACAAGACTGAACTCCTCATGCCCAAGGGGCATGGTTATATTTGCTTTAATGATTAAAGTTTGGATATCCTTGTCTCAGAATTAAGTAAAGAGGTAAGAAAATGAAGAATCACAGAATAACAATTGCTTTGCTATTGATGGCGCGATGCTGATCTCAAGTATGGCATTTGTTTCGGGCGCAACTGCTGAAGCTGTAACTGATGAAATAGCTTCAAAAGTAGTACTGATAGAACAAAATCCAGAACTTGATCTTGATCCCGATATTACAATAAAGTCATATGATACTGAAATATCTTATTGGTACTTACTTGAAGCAGACAAGGATCAACAAAAAACACTATTGAAATACATCGATGACTGCTATGCTTCTAAACAAGAAAAGAATGAAATGAAAAAGTCAATGAAAGATATTTGGAATAGATACCCCGATAATATTACAGAAGAAGATATGATTGTCTTAGAACAAATCGATGTAGCAACTGCTGAATATTTGAATGATAAACATGGTGTAAGCGACGAGGTCTCAGTAAAATGGACTGCAACTCCCCATAAAAAGATGACAAGAATTGCTGTCAAAAAAGTTGGAATCACTGATTATTACGCAGATATAGCATCAAATGCTTCAGATGATCCCGATACCTGGCCAAATCCTCAAATCTGGCAATCATACAACCATTATTATGATCCTGTGGCAGACAACGGTCTTGCAGCTGTAAATTGCGACAGCCACGCCGGTATCGCCGCGGCATATTATGATGGGGGACAACTTTCAGCTGCATATACTGAGTTAGGATATGCTAGCCACTACTTGATAGATGTCGGAAATCCACTACATACAGGAATGGTAACAGACCAGACTCTACATCAATGGGTTCATTATGACTATGAAGATTATGTCTATGCAAATTGGAACAATAATTATAACTTTGAATCTGTAGTAAGCAACAATAATAACTATTATTCCATATCAGATCCAGAGACTGCGGCACAAGATTTGGCAGAATATTCAAATGCATACTTGGATACATTGTGGATGGAAATTTATTACAACGAGGACACATGGGAAAGTAGTGTATTTGTAAAATCAATTACAGAAAGTGTTCTCTTAAAATCTGCCAAGTACAATATAGGCCTTATTAGATACATGAGAAGTTGAATCTTCTCATTTTCTCATTTTTCAGTTAAGGATGATGAAACAATGAAAAAAAAAATCACTTACTTTTTTTTAATACTCTTATTGATAGCATTAAGTGGACTATACATTATTGAGATGAACCTAAGAGACTGGAGGGCTGACGAATTAAGGCCACATTATGAATATACGGTTAAAATAAGTGGTCTTTCAGGAACTGAAGTATTGGGAACAACTAAAATTTTAGTTCCAATTCCTGCAACAAAAGAAGGAGTTTTTGCAATCACACCTTCTCAGGAAGAACCGTCTTTTTTCAAAGGTCTCCTACAAGAGCATGTTTTCCACACACCAGAGAAGTACATAAGAGGAATATATTTTGAAAATACTACTGAGTCACTTGACAATAAATCACTCAATGGAAACTGGACGACTTCTATTGTAAATACCAAACATGGTCCAATGCTAGAATTTAGGACAAACGAATCTGTTCTTGCAGATATTTCCTTTTCAAAGATTGTAGTATTGGAAGAGATGAACAATGAAGACCCTATTAATGAAAACAGTCCTATTTTATATCCGATTGCAAGTGAAGTATCATTAGTGGGAGAAGATTATCAACACTTTCGATTAATGTCCCGAGTAATCACATATGAAACTTATATTGAAATAAGTGATAATATCAATAGTAAGGCCATAAAATTTGATATTAGCCTTGAAGTCTATCCAGATGTTACTGAACGCGATGGAGATAAAGGCACTTATAAAAATAAATTGGATGTGGTTGTTGCCGAATCTGGCGAATTAAAAAAGAATGCCACAATTGAAACATATTTCTAACTTATTTTTATTCAATGAATTTGGAGAGATTGGATGACTCTCAAAGCAGTATTAGTAGTAACAATCGTATTAATATCATTAACAACAGTTGTGGAAGCAAAACAGGTCATCGTTGGATACAGTGGAAACTTTGATTTTGCTACTCTTGAAGAATACAATATTTCAAATTATACAGTTTACCAAAAAATCAATGCTTTTTCTGCAGATATATCAGATGTTACTATAAATGAAATATCTTGTGAAAATGAAATTCGTTATATTGAAGAAGATTATTTAGTTTGCATTGAAAAAAAAGATTTTCAACCTTCCCAAAATGTTGATTGGGGTGTCGATAAAGTAAATGCACCAATTAGTTGGGAAAACTCGACAGGATTGGGGATTAAAATTGCGGTAATAGATACTGGAATTAGTAAAAAACATCCTGATTTAAATATTTCAGGGGGAGTAAATCTTGTTGGAGATGCGCATAATAAGAAATGGGACGATGATAATGGACATGGTACACATGTTGCTGGTATAATTAGTGCTTGTAATAATTCTATAGGGGTTGTAGGTGTTGCATATGATTCCGAATTATATGCAGTCAAAGTTCTTGATAGTAGTGGTAATGGACAAATATCAGATGTAGCGGAAGGTATGGAATGGGCTGTGGAAAATGATATGGATATAATATCTTTAAGTCTTGGTACGAATGTATATTCGCAGGCACTAGAAGATGCTTGTGATTTTGCTTATAACTCAGACGTTCTAATTGTTGCTGCTGCCGGTAACAGTGGAGATGGGAATTCAAGCACCAATAATGTTGAATATCCTGCAAAATTTGATTCAGTAATAGCTGTTTCAGCTATAGACTGCAATAATATTGCGCCGACATGGAGTTCTGATGGAGTTGAAGTAGAGCTGGCTGCACCGGGTGTGGATATTTGTTCTACTGATTTGGATGGTAGTTACACATATAACAGTGGCACATCTATGACAACTCCCTTTGTAAGTGGTGTTGCAGCACTGATAAAAAGTGAGAATCCATCTTTGAGTTCACAGGAAATCAGGGATTTACTAGCTCAAAATGTGGTGGATTTGGGAATTGCTGGAAGAGATGAAATCTTTGGATTCGGACTTGTGCAGGCAAGTTGAGCTTGAAATAATTTCTAGATTATACAAGTTCAGTACTACAAGTGAAGACATTTTTCGTACTGTTGTGAGTATGGCAGTCGAAAGGGATTCTATTCACTCTGTCTCAAAACAGTATCATGATGTTGCGTGTGAAACGTCCTTGCGATATCATCTTAAGAAACTAAACATGGAAGAAGTGATAAGATCAAACGAAAAGATTCTCATTCAAGAGCCTATAAAAACTCTTAAAAAAGATAAAAGCTACGAATTTGCCATTGATTTAACCAGTGGTCCTTATTACGGGAAAACAAATTCATCTAACGAGAAATATGTAATACGTGGACAGGCTAAAAAGTCAACAAAATCTTTTTACTCATATATCTCCCTCTACATCACTGACAAGAACGAAAGGTTTACCGCATCCGTTCTTCCGGTGAAAAGAAAAAACCAATGGTGGGATACCTCGATCTCATCCCAAAAGTAATATTATGTTGAAATTATAAATTTACTTTTATGTCATTTCATGAAATAGATGACGTTCTATGGGAATCCATAGAATCTTCCTCCACAGAAATTACATATAGGAAGACCACGCGCAAATATGAGGAAGTTAATTAACGGTATTTTGTACGTTGTCATGATAAGTTGTACTTGGAAGGATGTTCCTCACCGCTATGAATCTAAGTCAACAGTTCATAGATTTCATCTTTACCTGTGTGAACATGGCATTTATAAGAATATCTTTAATGAACTTTTAAACAAAGGTTATAATTTGAAGAAAATAGATCTTTCCCATGTCGAATAGGAAGGAAAGATTACTCGTTCCTCCCCTTCCAGGAACGAACCGTGCGACTTTCACCGCAGTTCGCTCGCGCATTTCACAACCCTTGTGGGCGGCTCTTAACGAAAAATGGAAGTCTGGTTTGAATCCATGGTGTCTGCTTTTTGATGCGATCCATTCTTTCTAGGAAATAGTTCCTGTTAAAGTAGGGGTTGGCATCAAGTTTGGGCAGTAAATGTCGGCGGATTTTAGTATCTGAAAATTTGAAGAGTTTAGTCTCTTTGTTCTGAAATATCCAGTTTCAGGTACCTTCAGAGGTCCAATACTTGTTTACAATCCATTTGTGACCTTTATTGGGATGTCTCCGTTTTCCCCATCGCCAAGTGATTTCCCATAAATAGGAATCAAGTTTTCGGAAAGTATCTTTAGCCACTATGTGACGTTGATAGTTCGCCCATCCTGATTACCGGATTAAGGGTTTTGATGAGTTCATTCTGTGCCCATGATTTGTCCTTACTGACTATAGTCTTGAGTTTTTGAGTAGTCGATTTGATTGATTTTTGGGATGGCTTAATCAGAAGTTTTCCTTTGTATTTGCGGAAATTCCAGCCAAGAAAGTCAAATCCGTCATTAATGTGAGTAATTACTGTTAGATATTTCTGCTCCGCTGTTTTTGGCTCGAGTCATCATTGTGATTCCACCTGCCGATTCGTCAAGTATTTTCTGGACTTCTGTTTGAAGCTGCCTGCCTTCTTCTCTGTTATCCACAAAAGCATAAACTACGGGACCAAATGAACTTACTCCGGCTCCGTAACTCCGGCTGCGCATCAAAAAGGCAATGTTCTTCACGAAGCCGGGCCAGATCGTACTCTCCCTTTTGTTAAAACCCACCGTCTGGACATGGTTTACTGCAGCTCCGAAGCTTTCTATATCTCCTTCTATCACTGCAGGCATCATTTTCATGAGTACCATATGTGCAACTTCCCTGACCTCTTCTATCGGAAGGGGGCAGAATTCCTTAAACACATCGATTTCTTCCTGGTCGTGCATGCCTTTCTCATTGGGGATTGCAATGACTATATCCCAGTCAGGAAAATCTTCCCTGAAAAGTACAGGTCCGGGCGGCACCCTGCTGGCAGCCGATGGCATAAAACCACCTTTATCTTTGAATTTGTGCCCTCCGTCAACTATAAATCCTCCTTTCTCAAAAGCAGTTACTCCTATGCCTGAAGTTCCTCCTCTTTTTACTGTAAGTGCAAGTTCTCTGACGCTTTTTCCAAGCCCATAGAGTTCATTCACTGCTGCTGCCGCCGCCAGGGAAGATTGAGTTCCTGATCCGAAACCCACATGGGCTGGGTACACTTCCTGTACATTGATTCTGATTCCTTTCCCTTCAGGAAGCAGGGTTTTTGCAGCTTTTTTCATTCGATCAGCAAAACCTTGCAGACCTTCGATACTGACCTCCTCGGCTTCTTCTGCCGTAATCCTTATATTAGGAGAGGAAAGGGTCAGTCCTGCACCTCCATCGACTCTTCCGATTTCTCCATTCATATCAATAAGAGTCATATGAATTCGGCAAGGAGTAGTTATTTTGATCATGTGTAGTCAACCCCAGGACATTTGAAAATTTTATAATATCCTCTTTATCTTTATTTTCTATTGTAATTGCTCATATTTAACCTTTTAAAAAAAATCCTGCTCGGTAAGTCTTTCTGATATATACTGGTACCGAAAACTCCGTAAAGAGCTAAGAATGCTATGAACAGGAGAAGAAACCAAGTTAAATTAAAAAAATAAAAAGCCGCAAGAAGGGAGCAAGATGAGCAAGATTTCACCAAACAGGAAACTGAAACTAAAAAAAGAATAATAAAAACGAAAAGAGAAGTTACTGAAAATTCTAAGAGCACTGAAGAAAATCAGTGCTTCCTTTCCTTACTATTGTCACTTACTTTTATTTGCAGTCTTTATCTTACAATTAATGATCTGCCTGTCATCTCTTCGGGTTTAGAGACCCCAAGAAGGTCCAGGAGAGTGGGAGCAAGGTCAGACAGTTTTCCATCCTCAAGGGCTTTTACTTCGCCGTTTCCTGCGTAAATGCACTTTACAGAGTTTGAAGTATGAGCCGTATGCGGCTCTCCTGTATTTGGGTTTTCCATCTGTTCGGCATTTCCATGGTCTGCAGTTATAAGTGCTACGCCCCCTGCTTTTTTCAGAGACTCTGTAATCCTTCCCACGCAGCTATCCACAGTCTCTACCGCCCGTACAGCAGCCTCAAAAAATCCTGTGTGCCCTACCATATCCATGTTTGCAAAGTTAAGTACAATTACATCATACTTTCTTGACTGAATCCTCCTGACTACCTCATCCGTAACTTCATATGCACTCATCTCGGGTTTAAGATCATAGGTGGCAATCTTCGGCGAGGGAATCAGGCAACGGTCTTCTCCATCATAACATTTTTCCTGTCCGCCATTCAGAAAAAAGGTCACATGGGCGTATTTCTCGGTCTCAGCAATTCGAAGCTGGACAAGTCCATGATTGCTCAATACTTTGCCAAGCACGTCTGTTAATTCTTCAGGTGGGAAAACAATGGGCAAATCCAGGGTTTCATCATACTGTGCCATACAGACATAATGAACTTTCGGACGTTTTTCCCTTGTGAAACCTTCAAAGTCGTCTTTTACAAAAGCCCAGGTGAGTTGCCTTGCCCTATCAGGCCTGAAATTAAAGAAAATTACTGAATCATTGTCCTTTATGACTGCTTCGGGTTTTCCTTCAGGGTCAGTAACTATAGTGGGTTTTACAAACTCATCGTTTTCTCCTCTATTGTAGGATTCAAAAACCGCAGTTTCGGCATCCTGGGCTGTATATGGGGCGACACCAAGCGTCAGGGCATCATACGCAAGCTTTGTCCTTTCCCAGCGTTTATCTCTGTCCATTGCGTAATACCGCCCTGATACTGTCGCAATTCTGGCAATTTCGTTCTCCTTACAAAAAGCATCAAGCTCCTTGACGTCTGCAAGAGCGGCTTTAGGTGGTACATCCCTCCCGTCCAGAAAAACATGTATATAAACTTTTTTAAGCCCTTCCTCTTTTGCAAGTTTGATAAGGGCGTAGAGGTGGGTCATGTAACTGTGAACGCCTCCGTAAGAAACTAGCCCCATAAGGTGCAGGCTTGAATTATTGGCTTTGGCGTTTGAAATTGCATTCAGCAAAACAGGGTTTTTGAAAAAGTCTCCAGTCCTGATTGAGAGGTTTATTCTTGTGAGGTCCTGGTAAACAACTCTTCCTGCCCCTATATTCAGGTGCCCTACTTCAGAGTTTCCCATCTGGCCTTCTGGCAGACCTACGGCTTCTCCCGAGGATTCTAAAAAACACCAGGGATATTCTTCTAGCAGGCGGTCGAGGTTCGGGGTTCTGGCTGCCAGGATAGCGTTTCCTTCCTCAGCTTCCCTGTAGCCCCAGCCATCTAGGATCATAAGCATAAGAGGTCTTCTTGCCTGAGTCATATGAAGGGAATTCCGCACCTGCTCATAAATAGCTTGTCATGAAACTACACAATATTCTGCAATAAGCTTCTCTAGCAGCTTCATATGAAAACAGCGTATTATATATTTATGATGTATTGAAAATTTATCTACTGTCCGTAAATATAAGTATTAATAATTACATACTTCTCCAAAAGGTAAAAAAGAGACGTTAAAAACAGCAGAGTGTCTCTACGTAATTTTTATTGGAAGTTCTAGGATAAATCTCCAATTAACGGGAAGGAGGATTGAATTTAATGAGTCAAGAAGTTAGAGATGTTATGAGCATTAGTGATATAAAAATAAGGGATTTAACCGCAAATCCTGCCCCGCTAGGTTTGATGGGTTTCGGAATGACAACTGTGCTTTTGAATATACACAATGCCGGCTTTTACCCAATGGATGCAATGATTCTTTCCATGGGTTTCTTTTATGGTGGCTTAGCTCAGGTTATTGCCGGGATTATGGAATGGAAGAAAGGTAACACTTTTGGAACTACGGCCTTTACCTCATATGGGCTTTTCTGGTTAACTCTGGTTGGAATTGTCCTGCTCCCTAGATTCGGTGAGAACTTCGCAACCCTGGCACCTGCCACTCTAGCCTTTGCTGCATACCTTTTCATGTGGGGAGTCTTTACTCTTTACATGTTCGTAGGCACACTGAAAGGATCAAGGGCTCTGCAGGTTGTCTTCCTTGCTCTCGCAATCCTGTTCTTCCTGCTCGCTGCCGGAAACTACCTGGGCAGCGGGGCAATACTCAGGTTTGCGGGTTATGAAGGGATCTTTACAGGGCTTGCAGCCATTTACACTGCCATGGGTCAGGTATTGAACGAATCATACGGAAAAAAGATAATCCCACTCTGAGGAGACATTTTAACTCTTATTGTTGTTTTCCCGGGCTCAAAAGCCCGGATTTTCTGATTTTTTTCTAATGTCAGTCATCTTTTAAAGTTACTACTTATTTTTCGTATCTGTCACTTTAGTCCAGACCGTTCTTTAAATAGGGTGCTCTTTTTTGCACAAATATGTGATTTTTTAGTAAAATACTTATTTCTTAATACTCATTTACTTTTTTGTAATAATCGTGATAAGGCCGGACAAAATGAAAGAGGAAGCAGGATGGATGTTAAAATCGACTGGAATGAACTCTGGAAAGAAAGAATGGAGTTGCAGAGTAAAGCGCAGCTGAATACTGATTGCGCAAACATGTGGAAAAACAAAGAGAACGCAAAACGTTTCTGGGAGATGTCTCAGGAAAATAAGAACAGAATTGAAAAAACCCTGGCCGGAATGGTTCTTACCCCCGAGTCCAGAGTCCTTGACATTGGTGCCGGCCCTGGAAGCCTGGCAGTTCCTCTTGCTGAGAAGGTCGCGCATGTAACAGCAGTCGAGCCTGCAGAAGGGATGATGGAGATTCTGAAACAGAACCTCGAAACTTATGGGGTCAGGAATATAGACTGCGTCTATAAAGACTGGGAAACTGTTGATGCAGAATCTGACCTCTGCCCCCCTTATGATGTTGTGTTTGCATCTTACTCTCTGGGAATGAAAGATATCCGGGCTTCAATCCAAAAAATGATTGACGTATCTTCAGGATATGTTTATCTTTACTGGTTTGCAGGTGATACATCCTGGGATATACACTCTCGAAAACTCTGGCCTATCCTGCACGGGTGTGAGTACAGGCAGGGCCCAAAGGCAAACATTCTTTACAACGTACTTTACGATATGGGGATCTATCCGAATGTAAAGGTCTTCCCTTTTGAGCATAAAAACCGTTTTGAAAGCCTTGAAGAAGCTCTTGGGCATTTTAAGCCCCAATACGCTGCATTTTCGCCTGATCAGGAAGAAATTCTCAGGTCCTACCTTCTGGAAGTGCTTGAAGAAGAGAACGGGACTCTTGTACAGAAGGGCTGGAGCATACGGGTGAAGATGTGGTGGAAATCCTCTTCCCGTTGAAGGAAATATATTTCGGTAATTTTTCAGCTATCTCTGGAGGATCTGCCCATATGCTATTTTTTACCGGAAGCCCTTCTGCACAGGCTTCCTGCAAGAGCTTTTCTGGCTATTTTTTGTTATTCAAATATGATATTACGCTTTCAGACGTGATTATGTTGCGATGTCGTTATCACGATCAGTCCTTATCTTTTTAAAGATTTCCATTACAACGATAACAATGGCGGCAATCACGAAAAAGCGGAACCAGCTATCAAATGAAACAGGGCTTATACTGAGAAGTTCCTGCATGAAAGGTATCTGCATTGCAAAAATATGAAGTCCCTGCATCATAACAACGCCAATAACCAGAAAATAATTGTTCCTGATAGGCACCTTGAATGCGGAGCGATATTCAGAACGGCAATTAAATACATGGAAATTTTCAAAGAGAACCATCAATAGAAGCAGGAGGTTTCTTGCCCCGTTTTCTTCGTATCCTTCTCCAAGTAACCATACCCAGGCTGCAAACGCTATGATCCCAATAGTTACCCCTGAAATCAGGGTCTCTTTTACCATCAGGTCATTAAAAATCCCTTCTTCGGGCTTTCTCGGTTTCCTTCCCATTACTCCGGGCTCCCCTGACTCAAAGGCCAGTGCTACTCCCTGAATTCCATTTGTGACCAGGTTGAGCCAGAGTAGCTGCACTGCAAGCAGTGGTATTGATAAGCCCGCAAAAAGCGCCAGTATGAAAAGAATTACTTCTGCAAGTCCGGTCGAAATAAGAAGGAGAGTAACCTTTCTGATGTTATCATAAGCAATTCTCCCCTCCTCTACTCCTGCAACAATCGAAGAGAATGTGTCATCGGTTACAATCATAGATGACGTGTCTTTCGCCACATCGGTTCCTGATCCCATCGCCACGCCAATATTCGCCCGCCTGAGAGCGGGGGCGTCATTGACCCCGTCCCCTGTGACAGCAACATAATGACCCCTGCGGACAAGTGCATCTACAATCTGCATTTTCTGCACTGGTGTTACCCTTGCAAAAACTCTTGCCTTTTCAAGGGTAGCAATAAAAGTGGGGAGTTCGGGGTCTCCAAGTTCTTCTATCTCTCTGCCTGTAATCATTTCTTCTTTAGAATGGGCAATCCCAAGTTCACTGGCTATTGAAAGTGCAGTTTTAGGATGGTCTCCGGTAATCATTATCACATCAATTCCAGCCTTTTTACAGGTCTGGACTGCCTCATTGACATCGGGTCTCAGCGGGTCCATGAATCCCGTAATACCGAGAAATGTGAGTTCCGGTTTTACCGATTCGAGTTCAGACTCTTCGCCCACTTTCCCTGATACGGAACCCTCGGCGACCACGAGAGCGCGATACCCTTTTTCCATCAGGGAGTTCAGTTCCCGGTTCAGGGAAACCGGATCAATCGGAACCGTGCCTTCCGATACATTCATATTTGTACAGTATGGGAGGACAGCTTCCATAGCTCCTTTAACAGCTACCCTGATGGGTCCGCTTTTATTCTCCTGATAATATACAGCCGCATACATTCTCTCTGATTCGAAGGGAACTTCAGCCACTATTTTTACTTCTTTTCTGACATCTTCCGGATTGATTCCCAGCTTAAATGCAAGCGCAAGAAAAGCGACATCTATAGCATCTCCATGATGGGTCCATTTTTCGCCCTTCTTAAAGAGGGTTCCTTCATTGCAGATCGTGGCAGCCAGCGCAAGCTTTCGAAGTTTCTCCATATCTTCTGCATCAGGAGCACCTCCATTCTTCTGCTTTACATCACCTGCAGAGGTATACCCTTCTCCCGAGACCTCAAAATAATCTCCTGGGGGCAGCAGGACCATTCTTGCAGTCTGCTGGTTGACAGTAAGAGTTCCGGTCTTATCGGTTGCTATCGTGGTGCAGCTCCCGAGGCTTTCCACTGCAGAGAGCGTGCGGACAATCACATTGCGCTTAGCCATCCTGGTAGATGCAATCGAAAGTGCAACTGTGACCCCTACAGGCAGCCCTTCAGGAATAGCCGACACTACAAGGGCTACAGCAAGGAAAAAAACCTCTATAGGCGCGGTACCCTGTGAAAGGGCAACTGCGCTCATCACGCCGCTTGCAGCTAACACAAGAATTCCTATTTTCTGGGCAAAATCTTCCATCCGTATAAGAAGAGGTGGTTTTGCCGACACTGTCTCTGTAACTGCACGTGCAATCATCCCAACTTCGGTTCGGCTTCCTGTCGCAGTTACAACTCCACAGCCGCGCCCTGTAATTACAGTGCTTCCGGCATATGCCATATTGTACCGATCACTCACGGGAGTATCTTCTTTGAGTATGCCTACTACCTTCTGCACGGCAGCGGATTCACCGGTAAGGAGTGATTCGTCAATAGTAAGGTTTGTAGCACGGAGAATACGGAGGTCAGCAGGGATACGGCTACCAGATTCAAGCAGGACAATATCCCCGGGGACTATCTCTTCAGCCGAAATTTTAATCTCGGCTCCTCCTCTCCTGGCCCTGGACATAATTTTTAAGATGGTTTGCAGTTGTGACGCACTCTGCTCCGCTTTCCACTCCTGGATAGTGCCGATTACCGCATTGATTATTACTACAAGGAAAATAAATCCTGCATCTCTGAGATCGTCCAGGAGAACTGAGATTATTCCTGCTATAAGGAGGATGTAAATTAAAGGGCTTTTAAACTGATGAAGGACAATTTCTACAATTCCTGGAGGCTTCCTTGCAGGCAGGGTATTTTTTCCATATTCCTGAAGTCTGATAGCTGCTTCTTCAGGGTCAAGTCCCATGGAAGAAGTGGCAAGCTTTCTTAATATCTCTTCATTTTCCAGAGAATGCCAACGAGTGGTAGTTTTAACACTGCTATCCGAAGTATCCGGCTCAGAAGGTCTTCTTCTGGATAGGCTGCTCCCTCTCTTTTCTTCCAGAGCTTGCTGCTCCCTGTCCCCTTCAGGGATATCTGGATCTGGTGAAAACATGCTTGTCACCTCTCTTAAATCTCTTTTCTCAATAATTTGCTTTCTGGCAGATCTACCTCAATTATCCATTCTAATCACAGGTTAAGGTCTTTTTCTGCTCAGGAATAAAGATACAAATTGATGATTTTTCCAGATGTGATCTCTGCGTGTTTAAAAACAACTTCATCCGTTGAACGCAGGAAATCGCTTCGTACAGGGTAATTTTCAGTCTTCGACCTATAGACGTCCTGACGATTCTCTATGGAACTGAGTTTACCCGCTTATATCCCCATTTTTAACTATGTTGCTTATCTTATAAATCTCGTTTCGCTATATAATCAGTTTTTACATTCCTGTTTTAAGTTTAATGGCTCTTCGAACATGCCCTCTCAGGTATAATTTTGATAGGCGATTATAAGTGCTAAAAATAGTTTGCGAAACAGACTTATATCATTCTTTCACGTGCCTCTTCCTTTAAGACTTCTGCATCTAAAGGCAAGGGTTTTGTCCCCTGTAAAAAAAGGGAAGGTAAATTCAGTCATATCATTTTTGTCTTTATTTTTGCCTATTTTTGTCTTTGTTTTTGTCTATTTTTTTCTATTTTTGTCTGGTTTTCTCCCCGAACTCTGGCGTTTGCTCAAAGAAACAAGAGACAGGGAGCATTCATAAAGATCCCGAAATTCATTCCCGTACTACTCAGGATCTGAAGTTCCACAAAAATTTGGAATGTAGTCGTTATGACAGTTGTCAACCCGGTGACAACTTCATTTTGGGTCATTTTTGTTTTCATGAAGTTTAAATATTCTTTCTAAATTCACCGTGGTCATTCAGAGTACAATTTTGATCCTCTAGAATTACATATTTATGTGCGCGTTCAAGTACCTACAATAATGTCTCCGCATCTTTTTTACTAAGTAATGGAATGATACTTTTTCTGTATAAATATAATTGGTAGTTTATTCTCTCAGTGGTTAGTTCAATGATATACAACTTGTTCAGTTCCTTATCTATTATACTGATCTGTCTATATTATATTGAATTAATAATATTTAAAAGTCAGACTGTATTAGTTTCATGAGCTCCAATGTATTTTCTGGACGTTTTGGTCGCATTTTCAAGCACCGTCGAACGACTTCTCCTAAGCGTGATGAGGGAAATGCCACTCTCGAACTGCTGAAAAGTTCTCTTTTAGTTGCATTTTCTGGTGCACTCCGAATACACCTTGCATTTCTACTACTTCACATTCAATCAAGTATACTGACCTGTGTTGCAGGCGGTCTAATTATTTACACAGTTTATACACTTGACAGAGCTTTTGATTCCGAAGAAGATACTGTAAACCGGAAGGAATTGAATGGCTCGAATAAAAAATTCGGACTCGCGGTTTCACTACTGGCTTTTATTCTAGGAACTTGCATACTGGCAAAAGAAGGAATGTTTGCACTTGCTTTCGTACCTTTCATAACTGGCTATCTGTACAGTAAAGGCATTAAAATCGGCAAGTTCGCTCTGAAGCTCAAAGGAGGGCTTGGAATTAAGAATATTGTTGTAGGGCTTACATGGGGACTTTTTATTGCAGGACTTGCAGGTAGCGGGTGTGGAAATCTGGTCCCTATTGTTCTGGTTTTTATTTTCTTCGGAGTAAAACTCTTCATCAACTCCGCCATTTATGATTTCAAGGATGTTAAAGGAGATACTCTTGCAGGTATCAAGACCCTTCCCGTAAGCCTGGGGACAAGGAAAACTCGCAATCTTCTTACTTCCATGCACCTGCTCTCCCACCTGGTGCTTGGGATTGCCCTTATCCACGGAGTCCTTGCTTTCGAACCCCTTATAGTTCTCTATAGTTTCATTTGCGGACTGATATGCATCCAGAATTTTACAAGCTCAGAAGATGAGAAACTTTCTTCTCAAACACTTGAAAGGACCGTTCTTGTAGACGGAGAATCCACTTCTATTCTTGGACTCAGGATGATTGCAGGTGCTTTAATTGCATAAGACCTGATTTTACAAAATTCTAAAAAAACGATGAAAAAACTTAGTCTAATAAAAAACTCAATATGATAATACATCCGGAGCTTGATGTTTATTTTTTAATTCTCACAAAAAGTAGTAAGGAGAGTCAAAAACCTGGTTAATCACGTTTTAAACAGGTTAGACTGAAGATCGAGCATCTTCAGCCACACTTACAATTCTATTTCCAGCTCTTTCATCTTCATACCCTCTGAATAACTACAACCTCAGGTCATTTCAACCTTTCGATTTACAGACTCCTTATCTCAACTGCACTTTCTTTATAATGCTTAAAAAGGTCTTCTCCCCATTTAATTGATGAAGAATCAAAACCTACAAGGTCACTTCTCGGGTCAAAGGTTCCGTTTTTGAAAAAGAGTGAGAGTGACATAAACCTGTCTGTTACGACGAAAGCTACCTTTGCGCTGTCGTAGACATGGAAACTTGTGTGTTTATACTTAAGAAATTCTTCTATTTCTGCGTTATGCTCGCTTTTTATTTTAAAAAAGACATTTGGTGTAACAATTATGGAGATCGGAATATTCCTGCGGGCCATCTCAAGAAACATCGGCGGATGACTGGGAAGGAAAATTGATGAAAAGCCCATAAAACGGCCGGAAGTAAGGACATTTTCCATGAACGCCTTATGGGAGTCATAAATATGTTCATGCTCGTCCTTTACAACTCTGCACTCCTTTAGCTCCTGTATTCTGTTTAGCAACATATCCGGAACCGCTATAAGGTCATGGTCTCTCCAGAAGTCTTCGTTTGCTTCTATAGCTGCCAAAGTGTCAAGGAAAGGTTTGTAATATATGGCTGAAACTTTTCCCAGATAAGTCAACCGATACATTCCTTCCTGTCTGACAATTAAATTCGAATTTTCCATTTCTTTCAGGCGAGGTAGAATCTCCGGTGATCTTACATCGAAATAGTCCTTGATCTCCGAAAGGGTTTTTGGGCTCTCCTGAAGTAAAAATAAAATATCTTTTCGTTTTTCAGAAAAGGTTAGGATGCTTAAAAGTCCAGTTGATTTCACATTTATCAGCCCTTATTTTTTCATACTGTTTTTGGAGTAATTTAAGAGTTGTTACGAAAAGGTAAGTTCTCCGGCTTTTATTTAAGGTGAAGATAATTTGGTTTTTTTAATTTTTTTCATCTTTTATATTGAATTGAGGTGGCAGTTATATCAGAATGATATAATGTTGCTAGAATGGTATACGAATTCAATATATATTATCTTTTTCAAGAGTATACTTAATTCTTAATAATTTTTTCTGGTATTTAGATATTCTATGTACCGGTCCTTCGAAAACGCAGAATATCTTGCTGGAAAAATATTCTTAACTTAATGAAAAAACAGTTTATGACAATGATATAAAATTATTCTACTAATATACGTTTTAGAACTGCTTATCCGGAATGCAGGTTGAAAATCATGGGTAAAAAATTGATATTTAAGATTGGCTTTTGATAAGTTATTAATCAAAATAGTTAGATCCTGTGGTGAATTAAATAATAAGCCAGGTGCATTAATAAATTTTTTGAAGTACGCGGTAATCAAATAGACATATGCACTTAGCCAAGGAATTTTAGAACTCTTGACTCTGGGAAATCTTTCGTCTTCTAACCCTGAAGCTCTGAAAAATAAGTTTAAAATGAGAATGTACCCTGCCCGGGTGCAGGGGTACTCGAGCTTTTACATTAAGATCAGGTTCAATACATTGGATCCTTCTTTGTTTTTATATCGAACCTTTACCTTTTGATTTTTCAATGAAGAAAATGCCGCATGCCTGTAAAAACCAGGGCAACTTCAAGTCTGTTTGCAGTAGCAATAACTTCACTATCTCTGATTGAACCGCCAGGGGAAACAATATAGCGTATGTTATTTTCTGATGCATGGATTACGCTGTCATCGAAGGGGAAGAAAGCATCTGACGCCATTACACATTCTGACATAATCTTCTGGCAGTACTCTTCAAAGGATGAAGCAAGCGGTTCCCGCTCATAAATTACCCTCAGGTTTTCAACTGCCTTTGTGGCTGCCAGTTTACGGATTGAGTCCACCCTGTTAGGCTGCCCCGCTCCCATTCCCAGTACCATGAAATATCCCGGTTCGTATTCATACGCGAGGATCACAGCATTGGATTTTGTGGCTTTGCAGGCTTTAAGGCAGAACTCCGAGAGAGCGCGTTTGTCTTCAGGATAGGGAATCTCAGTAACAGATTCCCATTTTTCATAGATCCCTATATCACGACTCTGCTTAAGCATGCCTCCGACCACGTATTTGTATGTGTATTCCGTTCCGAAAACCTCTCTGAGTTCCGGAAGTTTCAGGAGCCTCAGGTTTTCACTTTTATTTTTCAGGTACTCCAGGGCATCAGGCTTAAAGTCAGGGGCAAGGATGATTTCTATGAATTTCCCATTCAGAAAAGTTGCAGATTCGAGGTCAAAAGTCTCGTTTGTACATATTATGCTTCCGTAAGCCGAAATCGGATCCCCATCCCAGGCAGCCTGAAGTGCTTGCAGGAGTGTTTCTCCAGTAGCAAGTCCGCATGGGTTGTTGTGTTTTACAATTGCTACGGCAGGGGACGAATTTCCGAGTTCTTTGACCGTCTGGAGGGCATTGTCTGCATCTACATAGTTATTGTAGGAAAGCTCTTTTCCATGCAGCTGGACTGCTTTTGCCAGGCTGGGGCCTTCGATCTTAGACTCTTTATAAAAATATGCTTTCTGATGCCAGTTTTCTCCATAGCGAAGTTTCACGCCATCGGCAAATTTCAGGCGGAGCACCTCTTCTCCAAGCAGGGTCTTGCTCAGATAGGTATCAATAGCTGCGTCGTAATCAGCCGTATGCCTGAAAGCTTTGACTGCAAGAGCAGCTCGGGTTTTGTCGGATATGACTCCACTTGAACGCAGTTCTTTAAGGACATGTCCATAGTCTGAAGGGTCAGATAATACTGTTACAGAACGATAATTTTTGGCTGCAGAGCGGAGAAGGGTCGGGCCTCCGATATCTATATTTTCAATGGCTTCTTCAAGCTCCACATCCTCTCTGGAAACCGTTACTTCAAAGGGGTACAGGTTTACGGCTATCAGATCGATAAGAGAGATATCTTCTTTCGCAGCCTCCTCCATCTGTTCCTTACTGTCCCGCAGGCATAGGAGCCCGCCATGAATTCTCGGGTGGAGAGTTTTAACTCTTCCCCCCATCATCTCCGGATAGCCTGTGACTTCCGTGACATCAGTAACCTCGACGCCGGCGTCGCGAAGGATTTTCGCAGTCCCGCCTGTTGATATGATCTTCACGCCAAGTGCTTCAAGCCCGCGTGCAAATTCCGCAATTCCTGTCTTGTCTGATACGCTGAGCAGTGCCCTTTTTACCAAAAAATCACCAATATACTTGGTTTAAAAATTATTAGCTATAAAACTTATGGTTTACATATTATTTTATTGGAAAGATGACCTTTTTATTGAAAAAATCAGAATTTAACTCCTTAAATGCAACATTTCTGTTAACGTTTAACATGAATCTCTTGGATTTCTAGTTCTTTAAGTTTTTGGTATTTTTTAACTATTGCCCTCTGCCATCTTTATATGAGGAACATCTTTCTGAAAAAAAGTTCAGGTAGAATTCTTATTGCTTGGAAATAGAAATGATAAGGGGTACAGGATGGTGATATTGCTCAAAGTTACTTCTTACGTCTGCCCTTGAATGTTTGAACTCATTTTTTAATCATCCTTTTAAGCCCATTTTTTGAGAAACAGGTAAAAAGGTTGGGGAATCGATGGAAAATGAATACGATATTATAATCATCGGGACAGGTACTGCAGGCAGAACTCTAGCAGGCAGGGCAAAGTCCTCAGGATTGAAATTTGCCATTATTGATTCAAGGGAGTACGGAGGCACATGCCCCCTTAGAGGATGCGACCCTAAAAAGGTTCTTGCAGGGGTATCCGAAGCCACAGACTGGAACAACAGGCTTATAGGCAAAGGTGCAGGGACAGAGAAGCCTTTACTGGTTTATTGGCCTTCACTTATTGAATTTAAGAGAACGTTTACTGAGGGCTATCCCCGTGAAGCTGAAAAAATGTTCGCAGATATGGGAATTGATATGTATCGCGGGAGAGCTCATTTTGAGAATGAAAACACCGTGCTTGTAGGGAAAGATAAACTCAAAGGGAAGTATATTTTCCTTGCTACAGGGTCAAAGCCGAGGAAACTGAGCATCCCTGGTGAGGAATACATGACAACAAGTGAAGAGTTCATGGAAATAGAGAAGTTTCCTGGAAAGATCATTTTTGTCGGGGGCGGATATATCTCCTTAGAGTTTGCACACATTGCAAGGAGAGTTGGGTCTGAAGTTTTAATCCTGCATAGAAGCGAAAAGCTTCTGGGAGGGTTTGATTCCGATCTGGTGAATATGCTTGTCAAGGCTTCCGAGGCTGCAGGCATCAGGATTCTTACAAACAGGCCGGTAGTAGCTGTTGAAAAAGGGAATAACGGATTTCTGGTAAATGCTGAGTACAAGACCGAAACGCAGTCCGAAATTCAGACTTTCAATGCAGATATGGTGGTAAATGGAGCAGGCAGAATTCCTGATTTCGAAGATCTGCGGCTTGAGAATGCCGGAGTTGAAGCTGGAAAAAAAGGTATTATAGTTGATAAGCAGATGAAAACATCAAATCCTCGCGTTTATGCGGGCGGAGACTCTACTGCTGAAGGCATGCAGCTTACTCCGGTAGCAACACTTCAGGGCGAGGTTGCCGCAGCTAATATTCTCGATGGAAATGGGGCTGAAGCTGATTATACAGGCATTCCCAGTGCAGTTTTTACCATTCCTGTCCTTGCTTCTGTTGGAATTAGTGAAGGAAAAGAAAATAGTAAATACAGGGTAATTTTCCGTGACCGCAGTAAATGGAACACCACAAGAAGAGCGGGACTGGAGTTTGCAGCCTCAAAGGTAATTATCGATGAAACAAAAGACCGTATAGCAGGAGCCCACATTCTGGGTCCGAATGCCGAAGAGGCTATCAATATCTTTGCTATGGCAATGCGACTTGGTCTCCGGGCATCGGACATAAGGAAAATGGTGTTTACGTATCCAACAGTATGTTCTGATATCCGTTATATGCTGTAAAAATCGGCTGTATGGATAGCTTATCTGAAATTATCCTATCGGAAAATGATCCTGAAATGTGTAATAAAAATAGTTATGCAAAGAGGTTAAACGCCTTTAAAAATCCTGATATTACGGTTGGGACATTGAGGCCGGGAAAATCGAAATGTTAATGGAGTTCTTTTGATGCCTGAAAAAAAACCGGGAAAGTTGACTTCTAATGAGCCCTTGCAGGAATATTATATTCCTGACAACAGACATAATTTTGACCGGGTCTGGGTCCTTTTAAAGGAAGAATATCCGGACGCAAAACCTTCTCTTAATTACAGCAATCCGCTGGAACTCCTTATAGCGACTGTCCTTTCCGCTCAGTCAACGGATGTCCAGATTAACAGAGTAACTGAATATTTGTTCAAAAAATACAGGACTGCCGAAGATTATGCAGGTGCAGACCTCAGAGAACTTGAAGCGGATATTTATTCTACGGGGTTTTACAAAAGCAAAGCAAAAAATATCAAAGCTGCCGCGCAGTTGCTTGTCGAGCTATATGGGGGCGAAGTCCCGCAGACAATGGAAGAACTGGTGACTCTGCCCGGAGTCGGGAGAAAAACAGCGAATATAGTGCTTGCCCGAGCTTTTGGAGTGATAGAGGGCATCGCCGTAGATACCCATGTAAAAAGAGTCTCTGGAAGGCTGGGCTTTACCAGGCACTCGGACCCGGTAAAAATCGAACAGGACCTCATATCACTTGCCCGAAAAGAAGACCTTGATTCGGTTTCCATGACCTTCATCTATCACGGGAGGAAAGTTTGCCAGGCAAGAAAACCCAGATGTCAGGTTTGTGTTGTAAAAGAGCTGTGTCCCTCCAGCATTATCTTTATTGG
Source organism: Methanosarcina subterranea (assembly GCF_055385895.1). Lineage (NCBI taxonomy): Archaea > Methanobacteriati > Methanobacteriota > Methanomicrobia > Methanosarcinales > Methanosarcinaceae > Methanosarcina > Methanosarcina subterranea. The sequence continues at coordinate 575,944 of NZ_AP042426.1, forward strand.
TGAGTAAGCGATGGAAATTTTTCAGGGACACTAAAGTATTACTAATAAAGGAAAATCTGGAAAGAGTCCTGATGATTTAGAACGAGTTATGCTGAGATACTTAATTCATGAGAATACTCATGGGGCAGCCGTTTCTTCCATGATCTGGAAGATGAACGGCTTTTCAAAAAGGAAATACAATTTTTTTGTCAGGCTTTTTTATTGAAAACCTTTCCCAACCCGAAACTGATTGCCAGTACCGCTATAGTTCCTATGGCAATCGCCATAATTTCCCCGCTTTTTCCCATTCCCTCTATTGAATAGTCAGTCATCGGAGAACTTACTGCAGGTTCCATTTCTTCAAGCTCGGACAGTTTTGATTCATCGATCACGCCCAGAGCAGCACTTTCCAGCCCGTCAGGGTTCGGAGATGCAAGAAAAGGGGCAAGTACCGAGACCAAGAGGGCAATTGCAATTCCGGAATACAAAAACTTCATATTTTTCCCGCTCACGCCATTGCCTCCATTTCTACTCTCTCTTTTCTGGCTTCCAGGCTATTTTCTTCCAGGAGATCAGGACGGGATTTTGCAATAGCCGTTATTGCTATTGAGGTAATCAGTCCTTCTCCTATGAAACCAATTATCAGGTGGAAGGTTCCCATTGCCATAAGCCCCGGAACCAGAGGGAAAGTACCTGCAATCCACATCTGAACTGCGCAGACAATTGACGAGATGAAAAGCCCTAGCCAGGCGCCTCCGAAGGCTGCAATGTTTATGCTCAAGCTCCTGCGGAGCACAGCGTAAGTATAATACCCTACAAAACCGGAAACAACCCCCATATTCAGGATATTCGCACCCATTGTAGTGATCCCACCGTCAGCAAAGGCAAAACCCTGCACAAGCAGCACGAGCGTGAGTACAAGAACTCCTGCCCAGGGACTTCCGAAAACAATTGCCACAAGGGCTGCCCCGACCATGTGCCCACTTGTCCCCATACCTATGGGGATGTTCATGGCTTGGATAGCAAATATCCCTGCTGCAAGGGCAGCGAGGATCGGTACTTTCATCTCATCGAGCTCTTTTCTTGCCCATCTCATTGACATTATAATGAAAGGAAGGGCAATAACCCAGTAAATTACTGCCTGGTCAAGCGGTATAAACGAATCAGGTATATGCATTCATTTTCCTCTTTTTACCCCATTTCTTGTCTTCTTAATTTCTAAACAGGAATCCCCGTTCTGGCACGGAAAAACATTCCTGAAGGGGATATGAGTATTCTTAAAATGAACGTCTTTGATCATTTCTCAGAAGTTAACCCTGCTTCTTTAAATATCTAATAACGTTCCCAATGATTATTCTAGAGAATTTCTTGATAATACCTGATTGTCCAGTATTACATATATACGTTTTGATATTACTTTGTCCGATAAATATTCGGTTTAATCAAATTCGTTATTTCTGTATTTATATATACGTCAAATTACATGTCCGTCGATGTCTTTCTGCACTGAAACGAGTATGCAGGTACAGGTTTTTAGTATTAAATAATAGAATGATTTATATTGTAAGAACGGAATTTACCCGGGAAAGAAGGTCTCATAAATTTTCAGGCAACATACGGCTTTTCAAATAAAATAATGAATATAAACGATACATCCTGCGCTGAATAGCAAAAATAAAATATCCTGAGCTTTGATTTTTCCTTTATAATATGCTTTTTCATATCCACTTCCGTATCCTCTGCAGAGCATACTTATATAGGTTTTTTCTCCCTGCTCGTAAGACCGTACGAAGATTGAACTGATGCTGTACCCTATCTGTTTTATAATCCACTTTCTTGTCACATTTTTGTTCCATATGTTAAAGAGGCGGGTTTGTTGTGCAATTTTTATTCTTTTCAGGACAGACCAGAAAAGAAAAAGGTAGCGTACCATCATGCTAAGCAGCAGGGTAAATTCCCTCGGAAAACCTATCCTATCAGCTGCTGAGACCATATCCCTCAACTTCGTGGTAGATGAAAGAAGTACGACTGATGTTACGCAGACAAGGAACTTTACGAGAAGTGAACTCCCGAAGGCAATTCCCTCATATGTTATGCTGAGCCCTAAAGGAAGATCCAGAGGATAAAGAGTGTAATTCTCAACAAAAGAAGGCTTCAAGAAAGGCTGGATCAGGGCAATTCCAATTCCTAATGGTAAGATTGCAAGAATGCGCAGGATAAAGTACCTTAAGTCCAGTCTGGCAGCAAGCACAAGAAGCAGAAGGTAAGCCTCAACTGCAAGAAGACGAGTTATATTTTCTTCATGGATGCGGGGCAGGCTAACTACGTAAAGGATCACTGCAAGCGCAAAGAGCAGTTTTACCCTTGGGTCGAGCCTGTGTATCGGGCTATTTTTGTATGATTCACGCTCGATATCAGTAAGTGTTACCATCAAAAGCTCTCCTGAAAATGTCCTGTGAAAAATTTTCAGGTTTTTATTTTATTCCTGCCTTCTGATGCGCGGAGCCTATAATCCGCAGGATCTCGTCCCTGGCAGTTTCGGCTGTTATCTGTATGCTTACATCAACGCCTTTCTGTTTCAGCATTTCGAAGACCTCTGCAATCCTGGGCAGCCTTAAGTGGGCTTTTCTGAGGAGTTCGGGGTCATTGAATATCTCTTCGGGGCTTCCGTCAGCCTCAAGTTTTCCGTGGTGGAGTACGAAAACCCTTTCAGCAAAATAAGGGACAACATCCACGTCATGGGTTGAAAGAAGCATGGTGATCCCGAGTTCCCTATTCATTTTCATGATAAGTTCCAGAATTCGGGCTGAACTCAAAGGGTCAAGTCCTGCTGTGGGTTCGTCAAGCACAATAACTTCCGGGCGCATGGCAAGGATTCCTGCAATTGCCACGAGTTTTTTCTGTCCTCCACTCAGGTGGTGCGGGGCTCTTTCTTCAAAACCCTTAAGTCCTACCATTTCAAGGGCTCCCTTTACCCTTGTTTCTACTTCCTCTCTGGACAGGCCCATATTGATTGGTCCAAAAGCTATATCTTCTTCAACACTCGGGGCAAGCACCTGGTCATCAGGATCCTGAAAAACTATTCCTACCGTTTCCCTGCACATCCGCACATTCTTTTTAGTAATCTTTTCTCCCTTTACCAGGACTTCCCCGGAAAGGGGGCGCAGAATCCCGTTAAGGTGTTTAAAAAGGGTAGACTTTCCTGCTCCGTTAGCCCCAAGCACTGCAACTCTTTCTCCACTGTGTACCTTCAAGTTTATCTTATCAAGGGCATTTGATTCCAGGTGTGGGTATCTGTGGCATAGATCTCTTACTTCAAGGATAGGGGTGTCGATTCTTTCTGAGGGATTGCCTGCTTTTTCCGGATTTCTCCCGGTTTCAGGGTTTTTTTTGCCCTTTATTTGCTCCGGAATATCTGCTTCTCCTCCGGGATTCCTTGGGGGGTTTGATTTGCTCATAACTGAAAACGTCCTGTACGGAGACCACTGCTTACCTTTATATAATTTTTAAAAAATAGTGTTACAGCTAATGAAGTTATCTTTTTTATGTGTTATGGTTTGTACTTCCCGATTTGCAGTTTATGCTCATTGCTTTATTCTATTTCAGGGTAGTGCTTTAAATTTCGGATCAATGATTCAGGTCAGCACTTTATTGTTTATGCCTGCTTTTCCTTTCTTTTACCTTCCTTTTACCTTCCTTTTACCTTCCTTTTCTCTTCGACTTTAAATCCTGAAAGGCAAATAAGCTTGAGAGATAATTATACAAATCTTCCCCGCGTCTTTTACGGTGATGCAGCGGGTCATTCTTCATATAGATATGGATTACTTTTTTGCAGCCATCGAGGAACGGGAAAACCCTGAACTCCGTGGAAAAGCAGTTGTAGTCTGCATGCTTTCAGGGCGAAGCGAGCTCAGTGGATCTGTAAGCACATGTAATTATATTGCCCGAGAATTCGGAATCCGGTCAGGAATGCCCTGCTCAAGGGCAAAGAAACTTAATCCGGAAGCCGTTTTCCTGCCTGTCAGGAAGCCGTTTTACACTTCGGTTTCTGATAGGATTATGGGAATTCTCCGCAGCTATGCAGACCCTGAAGAAAACGGAGATTCCTTTGAACAGATGAGTGTTGATGAGGCTTTCCTTGAAATAACCGACAGAACAGGTGGAGATTTTAACCTAGCTTTTGAGCTCGGGATGCAGATAAAAGGAGAAATAAAAGAAAAAGAGAAATTGACCTGCTCTATAGGAATAGGACCAAATAAGCTAATTGCCAAGATGGCTTCCTCCGCAAAAAAACCTGATGGGGTTACGGTTGTGAGTCCTCAGGATCTGGAAAATTTTCTCTGGCCGCTGAATGTGTCCAAACTCTGGGGGATCGGGGATGTAACTGCAAGAAAATTACAGGAAATGGGTGTAGTTACAATAAAGGACCTTGCAGAGCACGATGTTATCGAACTTATTTCCACCTTCGGAAAATCCAGGGGTATATGGCTTAAACATGCTGCTGCAGGAATTGATGACACTCTCCTTAAAGAAAGGGATGGATCAGAACAGATAGGAAGAATTGCGACATTGCCTGAAGATACTCTGGATAAGGAACTTATCTTTCCGCTACTGGATAAACTGGCAGGGGACGTTATTGAAAAACTGGACTCAAGGGAACTTTCCTTCAGGGTTGTAACCGTTACGGCCATAAACTCAAATTTCAAGATGTATACAAAGAGTCGCACACTCAGCCACCAGGTTTCTTCAAAGGAAGCCCTTCTTGGTGTAGCCAGGGAAATTCTGGGCGAATTCCTTTCGGAAAACAGGACCCGGCTCAGACGTGTGGGAGTAAGGGTAGGAGGACTCCAGAAAAGAAAGGGCCAGAAAAGCCTTTTTGATTACTGAGTCTAAATGATGTGTTTTTGCATAGTTTAAGGGTATGTTGTCCTGAACTAGTTTTTGCTTATATTTGTTTTTGCGCGGTCAGGTTTTATGTTTGCCCTATTTTACATGTCCCGATCTTACATGTGCTGGAAAGTTATGTTTACCCTGTTAAACCTGTAACAGGATTCTGGCTCATTACCAGATTTATATTTATACTCAGTATATAATTAAGATATGCCTTAGTTACTCTCATTTTATTGAGTGTATCTTCTTTTTTGTTAACCCATGAGATAATTTTTTTCATAAAATTTATCACACAAGAAATGTAATAATAGTATGGCTAATATTCCGAAATTGCTTCCATAACCTGAATTTCTACCCCCATTTTTTGAGCCATGCTATTTTTTATGTGGATCATCCCCGCATGCGGGTTTCTTCAAAATGGCACTTCATTGAAATTCGCTAAAAAAGGCGAAAAGAATTAATAGAGTGGGTAGGGAAGGACGGCTGCATAAGGACGGTTAGGAGAGGGACAATATGATTAAAAAACCGTTTACAATCCAGTTTCCGGAAAATCCAGTCAGCGGATTTAGCTGGGATATCGCGACCACTAACGGGCTACAGGTGACGAGGGACAGGTTTGTCCCTGAAGATGAGGAAAAGACCGGCAGCGGGGGATACCATATATGGGATATTCAGGTAACTTGCCAGGGCAGTCAAAAGATAACAGGCACATACCGGAGGGGTAACCAGATAGCAAGCTGTTTTGAGATCAATATTGATGCCGAATAATAATTTTTACAGGCTGTGGAGCCTGGAGCCCTGGCAAGGTCGCCTTCTCTGGCAAAAGTCCAATCCGCCCTGCCTTGCCTTGGACTCACTTTTGTTTTCTATTTTCGCTTCCCAATCTTCGCTTCCCGAGTTTCGCTTCGGGAGCACGAGGTCTGTTTCACTCGCTTCGCTCGCTCAAGCAGACTGATTTATAAAATCACAGCTTTTACTTCCCGAGTTTCGCTTCGGGAGCACGAGGTCTGTTTCACTCGCTTCGCTCGCTCAAGCAGACTGATTTATAAAATCACAGCTTTTACTTCCCGAGTTTCGCTTCGGGATCACAGGGAATCAGAGATTTCCTGGGAGTTGCACTGCAAGTGCAACAGCACGAGGTCCTTTTCGTTCCACTTCGTTTCTCTCGAGAGGACTAATAAAAACTGGTAGTTTTTCCTTGTCCTCCAGTCATGTTTTCCATAGTTCGTCTCTTAGTAACTTTCTTATTTCTTCCTTCCTTTCGATGGGTGCCAGACGAACTGACGGAAACATTTCCATAATCATATAGAAAAAAATAGTTTTTCTATTCGGGGGTAGTTCTCTACAGTATTCTGCTCATCTCAAAAAGAATGCAGGTTTACTCAGGGTCATTTTTTCTCTAGTTAGCTGGCCGCTACAGCTCTGCACATATTGAAAAAAACCTGGGTCAGCGGCACGGCACGAGAAATAAACTGGAGATGCCGATCAGGCTGCCCATAATAATATCAGGCTATTGTTTGTGGACAATCTGAGCATTTAATGACAGATACTGGAACTCTAACACCGGATACTGAACATCTAACACGAATATATTCACATAAATTTCACAAGTGGGCAGACTTCTATACAGGCTCCGCAGTGGGTACAGCTGTCCATTATCCAGGCTCTTTTTCCTTTCATTTCAATTGCTCTGTGCTTGCAATGCCCTACACAGACTCCGCATCCCTGGCAAAGAATAGCTCTCCGCACTGAGAACTCGACCATACGCATTAGCTTTTTTAGTGTTTTTTCGTTTTCACTTCTTCCGTTCACATTTCCTGAAGCAAAAACTTGGGCTCTTGATTCACCCATGGCAACAGAAGCAGCCCCTTCTATGAAGGAGACCTTACCTGCAGGGGAAAGCATTCCACTTTCTTCCAGAGTTCCTATATCTATTGCCTGCCCGAAACTTCCATCCGCAGAAATTCCTCCTGCTTTGCAGGGTCTGTATCCTGTGGCGACTTCAAATTGGAGTTCTTTTGGGGCATCCTGGGAAGGGAGCAGGGAAATTCCTTTTTTGTCCGCAAGTTCCTGCAGTACCTTCGGGTAGCGCTTATAGCGCCATAAGCCGTACTTTACCCATTCAGGAGAAAGCCCCATTTTCTCTGCATAAGCCTGAAGGTGGGAGTTGAGTTTTTTTGCAAGTTCGGGGTGGCTTTCTTCAAGCAGGAAAAAGTCGGATAGGGACGAAGAAGGACAGAGCCAGCATCCCATCCGGTCATACCCCTTTTCATAAGCAGGATTATAGGGAGCCTCTGTCCTGAAGAGGTAGAGCCAGATGTGCAGGGCTGTCCATTCCTGTATGGGAGATGCCCCAACCTGGTTTCCTACCCAGGGGTTTTTCCAGACCCTCTTACTGATGGACCGGGCATGGGATTCGTACTGGCGCTGCCCTATGAAGCTCAGGCAGCCTCCTTCATAGTTTTCATCAATCAACCTGGTAATAGGTCCAAGTTTGCATATCTTGCAGCACCAGCGCGTGTCCATTGTCGGAGGCCCGAAAACTCCTATGGATTCCCAGAAAGAATCTCCTGCGCTTGCTGTCCTCAGGGTTTTTCCATAATATTCCGCAACCTTTCTGACGTTTTCAAGAGTTTCCGGAAACTCAAGCCCTGTATCTGCAAACATCAATTCATAATCGTCCAGAGTTTCATCCACAAGTTGCAGCACTGCAAGGCTGTCCTTGCCTCCGGAATAGGATACGCTGACTTTCAGGTCCATACTCCCGGAAACGTTTCTTATGAAAGCATGAGCGTCTTCTATCATAGAGTCAAGAATTTTCTCATTGGCTTTTACGGCATCATCCCAGTTTCTTCCCGGTTCGAGGGTTTTTGCAGCTTCGGGTTCCGCACTCCAGCGCGGCTTTACCGCGTTCCCGCGCTTTTCTTCAAGCATCTCCCTGCCTGTCAGCCGTGCTCTCCCGCAGCAAACTACCTCTCCTGAAGGGATAAGGACAACAACCTCATCCTCTTTCTCGATCTCAGGGTCTGCATCAAGGACTCCGGGAGCCAGGACACTTGCCCCTTTTTTCAGGATAAAAGGCATAATTTCCTGCTCGATAACCACCCATTTTTTCAGCTCTTTCCTTTCCCTTCCCTGGAAAAGCCGCCGAGCTCCTTCAAGCCTGGGGAGAAGAACCCATGTGCAGTTTTCTATTTCGAACCTGATAGATGCAAGGACTTCTCCATCCACTATGATTTCATCCATCCGGTCTTCATAAGGAGCTTTATTAAGCACCACAAGGTGACCTTCGGGGATAAGAGGAGCATTAAATTGTTTTTCAGAAACGGAATTTATCCGCCTTATATCGTAATCAAAAGCCGGGCGAATATCTCCTGGAGGAGTTACCTCAACTTTTTTTGTTCTATTGCCGCACCCACACTGTTTTCCGAGCACAGGCACATTGCAGGCATCGCACCAGTGCAGGAGCATTTTGCCAAGGTATGCTGGTCTGGACATGTCACGCAGATTGAGAGAGGTTCACCTTTAAAAGGCTTTGGCTTTTCCTGAGAGCCTATCTTAAAATCAAATTGATTTTGCAACTGGGATAGGACTTCCGCATTTTAACTGAAAAAAGTAGCATTAAACTGTCAAATGTCTAAAATGTGAAGTTAAACCCTGATGTTTGTTGTATTTGATTTTTATCTAGGGTGCGTAAATTCTATGGAGTAATTCAATATGGTCTGCTGTCACGATTTATGATATGTATAATCAGAATTATAATTAAATAAGGAATAAGAGATTCCATTAAAGCCGCAATAACTATTGCTATTATAATTGATAAATCAGGTTGACCAATCACATTTAGAAAATTCAAAATAAAAAAAAAGGCAAAGCAAGCGATAAACAATATTCGATAACTTGATTTCTTCATAATAAATCCACTCCTATGTAATATCCACCACGTTTAGTAAAACCATTCTAGAATTAATCCAATAAGAATTTCAGTTCGATAAGTAACGACAGAAAAAACTATTTTGGCACTTTCTCCTTCCTGAGTTTCCATCCTCCATACAGGCAGGCCAAGCTTCCCAATAATCCAAAACCTGGAGTAGAGTTATTTTTGCTTGATTCATCTCCACCTGATCTACCACGGTTATCAGATTCAGAATTATTGTTGTTTGAATTATTGAATTCAACAGCGTTTTTTTCTTCAGACGATAAGTTAGTTTCTTCGACTCCGGTATCTTCAGTTGCATTTAAATTCGCCGCTGTATCCTGGTCAGTTTCATTGAAGGTTTCCATCTTACTTTGATCAGTCGTTTTAGAACCTCTAAAAGGTCCAATGACAACTCCAGTAGGGTAGTTCATATAATATTTTCCTGTACTCACCGTAGCTGTAACTTTGTTTGTTGCTGTGTCAATTACAGATACATTGTCGCTTTCGGCGTTTGCCACATATACCTTTGTTCCATCCGGGGTGATTGCAACTTCTAAAGGAGTAGTTCCTACAGGCACTGTGGATATAACTTTGTTTGTTGCTGTGTTAATTACAGAAACAGTGTTACCGGGATTATCGTAGGAACCGGAATTTGCCACATATGCCTTTTTTCCATCAGGACTGATTGCAATATCACCAGGACCGTCTCCTACAGGCACAGTGGCTGTAACGTTGTTTGTAGCTGTGTCAATTACAGAAACAGTGTTGCTGCCTGAATTAATCACATACACCTTATCTCCATCAGAACTGACTGCAACATCAGTAGGATAGTCTCCTACAGGCACAATGACTGTAACTTTGTTTGTAGTCGCATCAATTACAGAAGTAGTGTTATTGCGACTATTCGTAGCATAGATTTTTTCCCCATCCGGGGAGAATGCAACGTCATAAGTACTTAGCCCCATATTAACCGGGTCCATTACAGTGTTTGTGGATGTGCCAATTACTGTGTTAATTACAGAGACATTGTTGCTGTTATCGTCCACTCTGCTGTAACGATTCGTCACATAAACCCTTGATCCTTTCGGGTTAACTGAAACCCTCCGAGGATAACCTCCCACATCCACTACCGCATCAACAGTATTTGTTGCTGTGTCAATTACAAAGACATTGGTGCTGAATCCTGATGAGTCTGCTATGTATACCTTTGTTCCGAAAGGGTTGACTGCAGCTCCTCCAGCCCAGCCTTCTACAGGCACCACGGCTGTGAGATTGTCAGTTGCAGTGTCAATTACAAAAACAGTGCCAGTGTCGACGCCTATGCTCGTCACATATGCAAATGGAGCTGCACCTGTTACGCTCACCAGTATTAATATCGCAAATACAGTTATTCCAAAAACTCTCATGAGGATATATTCTCTACGTGCTTTATTAGACATTGCTAATCATGCCTTTTAGGGCGTATTTTATGGAGTTCAGGTAATCTTGGAAAGTATATTCGAACTCCATAAATTTCTCTTGCCTAACTCCTTATAAGTTTTCTGTCCATTCTATCAAACAATCTGAAAGGGCTCTGGACTTATGATTTCTTTTTCCAGATGTATTACTTAAAAGGATGAATTGTTTGAGACCTTGGATAGAAAACTTATATAATCATACCAACGCAAGTGCGTTCCTAGACTTAAAAAATAAGAGATGTTGTTTCCAGGGAAGATACGAACTGTTCAGTCAAATTCGAAAAAATCCTTACAACTCATTACAGAACAACAGGTCTCTTTTTTGGCTTCTCCATGAATGCCTTTGAGACTTACCTGTTATTACCCTGATAATTTACTTTCTTCCGGTTTTTGCCTTTTTTATTGTACTGTAATTTTTTCTGTCTATTCCCGGTTTAGAAAAATTTGGACATAAGAGAAGAATTCGAAACGCAGTGTTCTGAAAAGGTGCATTCCGTACAGAATTTTTCTTCCGTTTTCTCAGGCATGAATCCGGCTTTTATTTTTTGCACACGCCTGCAGATTTTTAAAACTTCTCTTCGGTCTGAACTTCGGATAACCACCTTCCGGAGAAGGCCGAAACTTACGTACTCGACAAAAGCGAAGGGGACTTCCCCTCCTAACTCGGCTTCAAGCAGAAGGGCAAGTGATGCGGCGTGCATCCGGTCAGATGCCCACACGCCCTGAACAGGACAGTTCCCAGGTTTTAGAATCGATGGAACATTCGCACCCTCGAAACAGACAAGTTTGGACGGGACACCCTTCAGGTTAAGTTTTTCCGATGAAAGAAATGGTTCGGTTTTAACAGGAGTAAGTGCCGCAAGCATGGCGTCTTTTCCGAATTCTTCAAGTCCTTTAAGGAGATTAGCTGCAATTTCGGGAATTTTAGCTCTTGCCCGCACCTTACCTTCTTCCAGTATTCCTTCCTCTATGCGTGCAAATTCCCTCGGAAACATTAGTGGGAGGTCTTCACAGGCCTGATTAAGGGCAGACTCAAGTTCTTTACATAGGGTATCGGCGTTTAACGAACACTTTTTCACAATTTCAGGGTAATTCAGGGAGAGCTCTTTCAGGAGCATTCTCTCGAGCCGTGAAGCGTTTATTTCCGGAAGCAGTTCAAATCCACGGCTGACAAAGTATACGCGCCGCGGGCAGTTGATATACAGAAGAAGGTCAGAAACGCTTATCTCGGGGTTCCGTGAATCTGCAGGCATTACATTCCAATTTCTTTCACATTTCTTATAAATTTTTTGGGAAAGATCTCTCTGTTGTCTGATAGTTAAACCTATGCGACAATTGCCGAACTCGCATTCGTTAGATATATATGGTAATGCTTCCTCTTAGATTAAGTAAGTCATGACATCCAACGATTCCTCAGAAAATCTGCGCAACCGCCTGGCGGAGAAAATGGCTGGAGATATCACACTCTCTGAAAAACCCGGCGAGTCACTGAAAAAGTGGAGATTAAATTTTGAGATATCCCAGACCGATATTGCAAATTACCTTAAGGTTTCTCCCTCTGTTATCAGCGATTATGAAAGCGGGAGGCGAAAGTCTCCGGGGACGATGATAGTCCGGAAGATTGTGGAATCCCTGCTTGAAGTAGATATTGAGCGGGGAGGCAAAAGGATTCACACCTACGAATCGATACTTAACGCCGAAAGCAACTCAAAATCCATCTACTCAACTTATGAGTATACTCTCCCGATACAGCTTGCTAAACTGGTTAACCTTATTGAAGGCGAGATCGTCTATAAAGGATCTGAGAAGCCTCTATATGGTTTTTCTGTCATCGACAGCCAGCGAGCAGTCCTGGAACTTTCCTCCCACGAATTCCAGAAGCTCTATGGCTGGAGTACGGACAGAGCCATGATCTTTACAAAGGTTACTACCGGAAAGTCCCCTCTGGTAGCTATCCGGGTCACCAACCTGAAACCCGGAGCTGTTGTGCTCCACGGGCTCCGTAAAGAAGATGTCGAACCTGTTGCAGTCAAGATGGCGGAAGTGGACCGTGTACCCCTGGTCGCAACTACAATGGATCTCGATCAGATTGTGCAGTTACTGAAAAAATACAGTCAATACTCTGCAAGGGAATGACCCCCTGAAGATGCCCTAAACACTCAAAAACAGGTGAACAAATGACTATTGGAATTGTATCTTACGGCGCATATGTTCCGAGATACCGTATAAAAATTGAAGAAATTGCCCGGCTTTGGGGTGATGACGCAGAGGCTCTCAAAAATGGCCTCATGGTGTACGAAAAATCCGTGCCTGATGTAGACGAAGATGCAGCAACGATTGCAGTGGAAGCGGCAAGATACGCAATGGCAAGAAGCGGCGTTGATCCCTCCAGAATCGAGGCGGTATACACAGGTTCAGAAAGCCATCCCTATGCTGTAAAGCCAACAAGCACTATCGTAGCCCAGGCAATCGGCGCAACCCCTGAAATGACTGCAGCAGACTTTGAGTTTGCATGTAAAGCAGGAACAGCCGCAGTCCAGGCATGTATGGGGCTGGTGGGTTCCGGAATGATTGACCTTGGCATGGCTATAGGAGCAGACGTTTCTCAGGGAGCCCCCAGCGATGCCCTGGAGTACACTGCCGCAGCAGGAGGAGTCGCCTGCCTTATCGGGAGAAAAGAATCCGAGCTTGCCGCAATCATTGAAGGTACATACTCTTTTACAACAGATACCCCTGACTTCTGGAGAAGGGAAGGGATGCCTTACCCAGAACACGGAGGCAGGTTTACAGGAGAGCCCGGGTACTTTAAGCATGTGACAAACGGTGCAAATGGCCTTCTTAAAAAACTCGGGACAAAGCCGGAAGATTATGATTATGCAGTCTTTCACCAGCCAAACGGGAAGTTCCCGAGCAAAGTTGCAAAGATGCTGGGGTTCACAAAAGCCCAGATTACTCCGGGACTTGTAGTTCCAAAAATAGGAAATACCTATTCAGGTTCCTGCCTTATGGGAATCGCTGCAACCCTTGACCAGGCAAAGCCCGGGGACCGGATTTTTGCAACCGCCTTCGGGTCCGGAGCAGGTTCCGACGCTTTTAGCATAACAGTTACTGACAGGATTGAGGAAATCCGAAACAAGGCTCCGACGGTTTCCGAACTTATCAAGGATCCTATATACATCGACTATGCAAGGTATGCCAGACATAAAGGTAAAATCCGCCTGGCTTGAAAACGGGGTGAATACATGAGAGACGTAGCAATTATCGGAGTAAAAAATACAAAATTCGGGGAACTCTGGGAGCGTTCCTTAAGAGACATAGTTGTAGAAGCCGCTATCGGAGTACTTGAAGATGCAGATGTTAGCGGAAAAGAAATTGATGCTCTCTACATAGGAAATATGAGCGGCGGTCGCTTTGTTGACCAGGAACATATAGGGGCCCTTATTGCGGATTATTCCGGGCTTTCCAAGAACCTGCATATTCCGGCTACTCGAGTAGAGGCTGCCTGTGCATCGGGTGGGCTTGCTCTGCGCCAGGCTATCATGGCAGTAGCATCCGGTTACAGCAATATCGTAGTTGCAGCAGGGGCGGAAAAAATGACAGATGTAGGAACTGAGGAAGCATCTTCAGCTCTTGCAGCAGCAGCCGACCGTGAATGGGAAGGTATGGCAGGAGCAACTTTCCCTGGCCTGTACGCAATGATTGCAAAATTGCACATGCACAGATACGGAACCACCAGCGAACAGCTTGCAGAGGTTGCCGTAAAAAACCACAAAAACGGCTCTTTAAATCCCATTGCTCAGTACAAGAACGAAATCTCCGTAGATGATGTACTTAACTCAATAATGGTAGCCGACCCGTTACATATCTTTGACTGCTCACCGATAACAGATGGGGCATCTGCACTTGTTCTGGCACCTGCGGACATTGCCCACAAATATACCGATACTCCGATTTACATTAAGGCGACAGCACAGGCAAGTGATACGATTGCCCTTCACGACAGAAGGGATATCACAACTCTTGATGCAACTGTAATGGCTGCAAAGAGGGCATATTCAATGGCAAAATTGGCTCCTGAAGACATCGACCTTGTCGAAGTACATGACTGCTTTACTATTGCCGAGATCTGTGCAATTGAGGACCTCGGCTTTGCGGAGAAAGGGAAAGGCGGAATTGTCACAGCAAATGGGGAAACTGCAATTGGAGGTAGGATTCCTGTCAATACCTCCGGCGGCCTTAAAGCCTGCGGGCATCCCGTAGGAGCAACAGGGATAAAGCAGGCAGTAGAAATCGCAACCCAGTTGCGTGGGGACGCAGGCAGACGGCAAGTAGAAGGCGCAAAGTACGGGATGACCCATAATGTCGGAGGGTCAGGAGCAACAGCAGTAATACATATCTTATCGAGGGAGAGGTGATATTCGATGTCTTCTGTTCCAAGGTTCTGGAGAAATCTCGGCAGCAGGTACAACCTTGAAGGTACCCGCTGTGATGAATGCGGAAACTATTTTTATCCCCCCCGTAACTTTTGCGTGAACTGCAGGCGGTCGGGCCAGATTGAACCCTATAAATTTAAAGGCACCGGCGAAATAGTAACCTATACACTAATTCACACAGCTGCGGAAGGTTTTGAAAACCAGTCCCCTTACACACTTGCAATAATTCAGCTGGACGAAGGGCCCCTTCTGACATCCCAGGTTGTTGGTGAACCCGAAAAGATGCATATAGGAATGAGGGTAAAACCCGTTTTCCGTAAGCTAGGGGAAGACGGCGAACGCGGTATGATTTATTACGGCACCAAATTCGTCCCTGCAGATACATGATAGAGCCCGGAGTTTTCCGGGTTCCGTTAATGATTCTAAAGTGAGAATTTCCGGGGCCTCCCGGATCAAATCGGAGATGTCTGTAAACTATGATTGAAGTGGAAGTCAAGGTAAGAGCGGATCATTCAAAGGTCCGCTCCATCCTTCAGAAATTAGGGGCAATAAAAATAGGGATTGAGAATCAGTCAGATACTTATTTTGCAGCTCCTTACAGGGATTTTGCAAAGACCGACGAGGCTCTCAGGATTCGTTCCCTGGACGGCCAGGCCGTGCTAACCTATAAAGGCCCTAAGCTTGACAAAGTTTCCAAAACCCGGGAAGAACTCGAAACTTCTGTGGATGAGGCCACTACCACAGGAATACTACGTGCCCTTGGATTCTCGGAAGCCGGGATAGTCCGCAAAAAAAGGGAAGTCTTCAGGGCAGGAGAGATAACTGTCTGTCTTGACGCAGTCGAAGGGCTCGGAGAATTTCTTGAAGTGGAAATCGTAGCTGAAGATGAAAAAGATCTTGAAACTTCAAGGGGAAAGTTATTCGAGTTGCTAAAACAGTTTGGCGCCGGGGAAAAAGACTCTATCCGGACTTCTTATCTTGAAATGGTACTGGGAAAAAACAGTTCTAAATGAATCATTTGTTAAGATGATCTTAATCTGGTTTATCCAAATGCAAAAAATGGATTTTCCCTAAAGCATCACCTGCAACAATAGACTCTCCATCTGGTGAAATATCGCAGGTTTGAAAAAAGCTGTCTCCAGAAAAACCAGAAACAATCTCCCCTTTTTTTATATCACATACCTTAAGTGTTTTTAAATGTGAAGTGAAAATAACATACTTCCCATCGGGTGTGACTACAAGTTCCCGTAACGAAATATCATATCCTGTCAATGTTACTATTTCTTTTCCTTTTTCCAGATCCCAGACCTTAAGTGTATCGTCATCTGAAATTGAAATAGCATATCTACTATCGGGGGTAATTACAACTGAAAATACACCTCCATTATGCCCTATCAACCTTTTCTTTTCTTCCCCTTTTTCTAGATCCCATACCTTAAGTGTTGTATCCCTCGAGGCTGAAACTGCATATTTTCCATCTGGAGTTACTGCAACTGCATGCACCAAATCTTTATGCCCTTTAAGTATTGCTTTTTCTTCCCCTTTTTCTAAGTCCCAGACCTGGAGTGTACCTTTTTCTGAAGCTGAAATCGCATATTTTCCATCAGGGGTAACTGCAATTGTATGAACGCTCCTATCACATCCTTTGAGTGTTGCTTTTTCTTTTCCTATTTTTAGATCCCAAACTTTAAATGTGCTATCATAAGATCCGGAATCATCATATGAAACTGAAACTGCATACTTTCCATCGGATGTAACTACAACTGAATGCACATGCCCTTCATGCCCTTTGAATGTTGTTTTTTCCTTCCATTTATCTAGATCCCAAACCTTAATTGTTCCGTCATATGAAGCTGATATTGCATATTTCCCATCGGATGTAACTACAACTGAATCCACTGAATGTTCGTGCCCTTTGAGTGTTGTTATTTCTTCTCTTTTTTCCAGATCCCATACTTTGAGATTGTTATCACATGAAGCTGAAACTACATATCTTCCATTGGGTGTGAATGCAACTTCATTCACATCCATATTATGTGCTTTTAATTTTGTTGCGTCTTCTTTCTTTTCTAAATCCCATATCTTCAGCGTTCCGTCCTCCGCACCTGAAACTGCACATTTTCCATCAGGTGTAATTGCAACTGCATTCACTATGCCTACATGTCCTTCTAGTGTGGTTTTTTCGGTCCCTTTATCCAGATCCCAGACTTTAAGTGTTCTATCATCTTTGGCTAAAATTGCATATTTTCCTTTAGGTGTAACGGCAATTGCATACACATGCCCTTCATAACCTTTGAGTGTTGTTTTTTCCTTCCATTTATCTAGATCCCAAACCTTAATCGTTCCGTCATGTGAAGCTGAAAATGCATATTTTCCATCAGATGTAATTGCAACTGCGTGTACGCAATCTTTATGACCTTTGAAAGTTGCTTTTTCTTCCCCCCTCTCCAAGTCCCAGACTTTAAGCGTTCTATCTCTTGAAGCTGAAATTGCATACTTTCCATCAGGTGTAACCGAAACAGACATTACCAAATCATTATGCCCTTTCAGTATTGTTTTTTCTTTCCTTCTTTCCAGATCCCAAACCTTAAGCGTTCCTTCACATAATTCTGGATCTATATATGAAGCTGAAACTGCATATTTTCCATCAGGTGTAATTGCAACTGTGGAAATATGCCCTTCGTGCGCCTTGAATGTTGTTATTTCTTCTCCTTTTTCCAAATTCCAAATCTTAAGTATTCCATCGTATGAAGCTGAAACTGCACACTTTCCATCATGTGTTACTGAAACAGCCATCACAAAATCATTGTGCCCTCTCAGTGTCGTTATTTCGTCTCCTTTTTTTAGATCCCATACTTTGAGACTGTTATCACATGAAGCTGAAACCGCATATTTTCCATCAGATGTAATTACAATTGCATTCACCTCGTGATCATGCCTTTCTAAGGTTCTAATTAAAGGTCCTCCCGGTGGTTTTAAGGACGAGGTTATAGGAAGCAATCTGATACCATCTTTACGTTCAGAAACTTGGTTCAACAATGATTGTATTCCGCTTTCATGGAAACAAAGAAGGCGCCCAAGAAGTTGTCCTTCAAGCTCATTTTTATCTTTTATTAAAGCATTAAAAGAAAGTTTAATCGCACCCTGAACTAGCTCTACTTCTATATCATCAAAAAGGTAATCATAATCATGGATAAGGGAGTTTACGTCAGGGGTTTTTACACCAGTTTTCTCTTGTATAATGTATACTTTGTTTAGTCTGGTGTTCATCCATTCAAAATTTAAAAGGAGGTTCCGAAGCTCTTCCCTTTTTCCAGCTTCTTTCATGTGATATGCAATATGTTTGAAGAAATAACCATCTTTAGGACCATCACTCCAATTTCCACTACATTTTTTACGGTACGCTTCTAGCAACTGATCGTGAAGGCCGGGTAAATCATCTGCTTTCGCTCTCAAGTAATCGAATTGCAGATCATGCAGAGACATAAAGCGATTAGGGGCTTTACCATCAATCTGCAAAAGAGATCTGTCTTTCAGTTTAGTGAGTAGTTTTTCAACGCTGCGTCTTTTCAGATTTCCAGTATGTTCCCAAAGTATTGCAATTGTATCTTCGGGCACTAATTCATCTTCAGGGAATATAACTAATTCCTGATAACGCAGTACAGCGTTAGGATCTTCACGTGAGAGAAAATCAACACTAATTTTCAATGCTCTGCCTACGTTTGGATCTGGATAATTTGGCAATTGAGCTTCAACGAATTCAAAATCAGCTTCTTTTAAGGCTTCAAGGATATACATCCATGATATTCCACTTTTAGCCATTGCACCGCAGATGGATAGAGCAAGTGGTAAGTATCCGCATTCTCCGGCAACCTCTGCAGCCTCAGATGGCAATGAATCAACTTCCTGTTCGCACCAGTTTGCCAAAAGCTTCAAAGCTTCAGGTTTGCTGAGTACTTCGATTTTGTGTTCCTGAGCTCCAAGAGAAGCGACAACATCATCATTTCGTGTTGTAATGAGCAACCTGCAGCGTGAACCTAAAGCATTGACAAAAGGCGTAGCTTGTGGAACTTTCCATATATCATCGAGTATAATGAGGCAGACTTTGTCGGAAAGTACATTTGAAAGACTTGCTTCAGCTTCTCTTTTGCTTCCATAATTTGCAGGGTCGTCTCCAAATTTTGTTCCAATCAATCTCATGCACTCAATAAGATCAGAGTCCGATGCATCCAATCCAACCGTTACCCACAAAATTCCATCACAAAAAGCCTTTCGAGTTTCTGTTGTACGGGCAACAGCTGCTGATAATACAGATTTCCCCATTCCCCCCATACCTTGAAGCGCAGTAATTTGTTTTACAGATGTGATTACTACGGGCTTGACAGTATCAGTCAGTATTAATTCTTTGATTTTTTTGAGATCCTCTGTTCGAGGCAAATAATTCGGAGGGAGTGAGGGAACTCCAACCATTGGACCAAGAGGAGGAATAGGCTCTCTCAGAAGCCGAAGCAGTTCTTCGAGTGCCTTCTCATAAGGGCGCTGTTCCCGGAAATCCGGGCAGTGTAGCTTCGACATTTCAGGAGGGAGTAGTGTATAGTCGCCCATACGCAAAATTGGGATCACCCCCTTACTGAAAAGAAGAGCATGTTCCCATTCGTATCGAACAGAATCAGATTCAATTGCTTTAGGTCCGATAACGGCAATCAGTATGTCTGAGTCCCCAATTGCATCCCGTATTTCCTGCAAGAAAGTTCTGCCACGGTTTTTCATGGCGGTTCTGTCCCACCAGACATCAAAACCATTCTCTTTCAGATCTTTGTAGAGTTTTTCGACAAATGGTTCATCATCTTCTCGTGCATATGAGATAAATAAGGAAGGTGGCTTTTTAGCTACGATATCCATTTCTTAAGATCCTGTTGAGTTTCATAAATGGTCTTCATTTTTCAAAAATAGAATTTATTACCTTGTTATAGAGCTAAATTCCTACAATGCTTATTTATTCCCTCATTAAGGATTCAGCAGTAGGTTTCATGGTTTACCCTTTGGATTTTGGTCTCATGTTTTGAGGAGTCTAGGACTTATGCATTTGATGAATGAAATCAAGCACATACGACCTTATCAATAGTATTGTGATTTATACAGTTAAGTGTTTTCCGCTTTTGTTTTTCAGTCCAACTGCGTAAGTCCTAGAGTTAGGTTCCAATTAAACCTTTCGTTTTTGTTTACCGAGTGTTCACTATTGAGGTTTCACAAGCAAAAAAGCAAAGATAATGAGCCGATCCAAAAACTCAAAATTTGCTTCTTTGAACTTATCTTTTGAATAATAAATAGAGTTGCTGATTATGAAATTAATCTTAAAAAATCAGAATTTATTGATACTAAAATGGGTTTTGGGATCAGCTCAATAAGTTGTTTATGCCCGCATCAGGTACGGACATGGAAACAACTGGCAAATTTTGATTTAATTTTGATTTAATTTAAGTTTAAATTTACTCCATTTTTACCTTATCTTTGAACCCGACTTTAACTCTTTATCCGGCATCAAGGCTGCTACAATCGCTCCGCCGTCATCGGCTGCAAGCATCATGCCGTTTGACTCAACTCCGCAGAGTTTGACAGGTTTCAGGTTGGCGAGTATAACTACATTTTTCCCGATAAGCTCTTCGGGAGTGTAATATGAAGCCATGCCTGCTACAAGCTGCCTCGGCTTTTCCTCTCCGATATCCACTTCAACTCGCAGGAGCTTTTTTGACTTCTTTATAGGTTCGGCAAGGAGGACTTTTCCTACTCTGATGTCAAGCTTTGCAATGTCTTCATAACCTATCATGGGAAGAGTTTCGATTTGCCCTTTTTCTTCAGTTTTTGCTGGAAAACACATTATCCTTGATACTAAACATTATTGCAAAAATGGTTCATTGTCTATAATATGTCGTGAGATTTGGGCCATATGTTAACCAGCTTTAAACAGAATACATATTTATATAATTTTTGAGAAACGCCATCATCAAGAAGTCTCAAGATCTAATGTCGCACCTGCAGAGAGCAGGTTAATAGCGTGGTGGAGTTAAATACAAGCGGGATAAAAATAAGATCAAAAGAAGGTATAAAAGTGGAATTAACAAAAAAAGATAAAATCCTAATTTCAATCGCTTTGTGTTTATTTTTTGCCCGTGGTATTTATTTTAGTTTCATTATACACCAGGACATAACTGAAGATATGATTCCATATTACAATCTCGTTGAGTTTATAACTTACATGTATGTAGTCGCATTATTTGCATTGCTCGTATCTGTATTGGCAAAACTGGAACTAACAAAACGAGATAAAATCCTGGTTTCAATTATTTTATGTCTGTTTTTCGTGCACATAGTACACGGGATGCTCGATCAACTCGGGGTTATAGGTTACGCCGTATTTACAGACTATGCGCTTCCGGTTTCGTTCTTTGTATTATTTGTGTGGAGCTGGATTATTATGATACTTAATTCAATTGGTATTATATATGAGCAATACTCGTGGGGAGTACCGTCATATACATTCTTTAGTATCATTGCATGGATTTCGCTGTTCGTGCTTATAATTTACACCAAAGGTATGAAACTTGTGCCAAGAATAGTATATCTGTATCTCATCCCCGCTTTAGTAACGAGTCTTGCTTATCTATATAGCCTTCCACTTCATTGAAATAAACTTTGATACCAAACTTTGATACCGATGATTGGAAATACAGAGTATGAGGTGTGAACTGCCCTTCCCTGAAATCTTTGTATAACAGTTCAGCTTTTTGAGGAATGGGGCTTCCCGCCTGCGGAGAGAAATGAGCTAAAAAACATCAGAAGAAAAAGAAGATTTAAAACACAGAAACGCCGGGGATGCCCCCGAATGAATTCGGGGGTGGCGCAGACTGGACTAACACCATCTTCAGTTATTTAGAATATTTCCAAAAATTAAAAAGTGACCTGTACAACATGTGTAGCAGGTTACCTTATTCTGGAGCCGGGTTTTATCTCTTTGTCCGGCATCAGGGCTGCTACAATCGCTCCGCCGTCGTCGGCTGCAAGCATCATGCCGTTTGACTCAACTCCGCAGAGTTTGACAGGTTTCAGGTTGGCGAGTATGACTACATTTTTCCCGATAAGCTCTTCGGGAGTGTAATATGAAGCCATGCCTGCAACAAGCTGCCTCGGCTTTTCCTCTCCGATATCCACTTCAACGCGCAGGAGCTTTTTTGACTTTTTTATGGGCTCTGCAAGGAGGACTTTTCCTACCCTTATGTCAAGTTTTGCAAAGTCCTCATAATCTATCAGGGGAAGGGCTTCTTTTACCTCAACGGTTTCTGTTTTTAAGGCTTCTCCGGCTTTTTCGGCTGGGTTTGCCTCTTCTACAGGGCCCATTCCATCGGATTTGGCAGGCTCTGTTCCATTTCCCTTTGCCGCAATTTTCTTTGCATCTGCAGCTTTTACCCTCTGGTTTGCGATCTCTTCCATCTCCCCGATCCTGTCGTCTTCAAGTTTGGTAAAGAGGAGTTCAGGCTTTGCAAGTTTTGTGCCTGCCTTCAGGGGCACGAGGGCTTCTTCGTACTGCGCAGCATGTATATCACTTTCCTGCCCGAGTCCTTTCCAGGCTATTTCCATGGTCTGCGGGAGCACGGGTTCAAATATAATGCTCAGGGCTTTTGCCAGGTGGAGGCAGTTGTAGAGGACCTGTCCGCAAGCAACTCTGTCTTCTTTTATAAGTTTCCAGGGCTCGTGGGACTGGAAGTAAGTGTTCCCGAAAGACGCAAGAGCCGTGGCAGAATCAACCGCTTTTTTAAACTCGTACTCAGCCATTGCTGCTTTTACTTCTTTTAGAGCCTTTTCAATTTCTGCGCTTACCTCAGGTTCGAGTTTCCCTTCAGGGACTTCTCCATAGTTCTTGAAAGCAAAAAGCATGGTCCTGTACAGGAAGTTTCCGAACACAGCCACCAGTTCGGTGTTAATCTTTTCCTGAAGCACGCGCCAGGAGAAGTTCAGTTCCTTGGTATGGGAGGTGTAGCTTGCAAGGTAATACCTCAGGAGGTCGGGATGGAAACCGTGGTCAAGATAATCTTCTCCAACCCAGACCACATACCCTCTGGTCTTGGAAAACTTCTTATCTTCGATCTTGACCATGCCTGAAGCTACAACAGCTGTGGGCACGGAGTATTCTGCGCCTTTAAGCATGGCAGGCCAGAAAATGCAGTGGTGGTAAGTAATATCCCCTCCAATGAAGTGGATTATTTCCCCGTCCCCTTTCCAGAATTTTTCCCAGGAATCTCCTGCCTGTGCAGCCCATTCCTCGGTGAAAGCCATGTATCCTATGGGGGCGTCCACCCAGACATAAACCACAAGGTCTTCATGCCCTGGGAATTTAACTCCCCATTCAAGGTTTCTTGTGATGCACCAGTCCGTAAGCCCCTGTTTTACCCAGCCAAGTGCATAGTTGATGGCATTTGTGGTCCCTCCAAGATCATTTGAGAGGTAATCCATCAGATAGTCACTGAAGTTAGAAAGTCTGAAAAAGAAGTGTTCCTGCTGGCGGTACTCTGCAGGCCCTCCGCAGATAGTACAAACAGGGTTCTGCAGCTCTCCGGGCTCGAGGTGTTTCCCGCATCCCTGGTCGCATTCATCGCCTCTGGCTGTTTCTCCGCAGTGGGGGCAGGCTCCTTCCACATAACGATCAGGAAGGAAGCGGTTGCACTTCGGGCAGTAAGCAATTTCTATAACTTTCGGGTAAACATAACCTTTTTCAATCAGTTTGTTTACGATTTCAAGAGTCCGGTTATGATTCTCAGGGTCATCGGTTGTCCCAAAAGCATCAAAGCAAACTCCGAGTTGCTTGAAAGTTTCATCAAAGTGTTTATGATAAATCTCTACAAGTTCTTTAGGGGTGATTCCGAGCTCCTCGGCGTTTACTACAATGGGGGTGCCATGAGTATCCGAGCCGCAAACAAAGGTGACCTCCCTTCCTTCCTTCCGCAGGGAACGGGCAAAAATATCGGCGGGCACATAGGTCCGGAGATGCCCTATATGGGCCTTGCCGTTGGCATAAGGCAGGCCACAGGTGACAAGTACGGGTTTACTGGATGAGTCTGACATTCTTATCTCCATATATTTTTATAAGTGTATCCATTCTGGATGACTGCAATTCTGAAATATATTTCGCTTATTGTGTTTACAAGGTAACTTATTTGAGGAATAGTTGATAATCATATATAAAGAAGGGTAGAATGCAGAGAAACATAAATAGTTGCTCTGACAATTCAGACCTGTTGAATTGATACTTTTATTTGCGGGCTTCTTAAAAACATATTTTTGGCAAGTCTTCTACCAGGAGAATTTGCCTGCCCCATTAACTGGAGTTTTCAGCAGTAAAGTAGCATAGACCGAAAATCAGAAAACAAACCCAAGAAATGCGGTTCTGTCAGACATGAATGATGAAAATGTAAATTCAGAAGGTACGGATTCTAAAAACACGAGCCCGGAAGAAGCACTTGGAGATGACCTTTCTAAAAATAGTGCTTACACTAAAAAAGAAATCATCCTCCCTGATGGGGACAATTCAGCCAGTACTATCAGGGAAAATTCCTCAGGCCCCAATTTTGCTCCTGAGATACAGGGTTCGTTAATTAAGGATGTTCCGGAGCCCCCTTTCCGGGATTCTGATAAGAAAACGATTGAAAAAGAGAGTTTAAGCATGAATTCGGGCTCTTCTCCTTCCTTGAAGAAAAAGAAGCATAGCGGTATGTCCTATATTTTGGTCTTACTGGCTCTGATTGCTGTTATTGCGGTAAGTATGGCTGCTATCTTTTATGGTCTCGGTTTCGGAGGAAATTTCGGGACTTCCGAGAAGATAGCAGTAATTTATGTGCAGGGCTCCATGCTCACCGGAAATGTTCCTGCAGGGCTCGGTTATGCAACCTCGGAAGAGATTTCTGAGAATATTCACAGAGCTGTAGCGGATAAAGAAGTCCGGGCAATTGTACTCAGGGTAAATAGTGCTGGAGGGTCTCCTGCAGCCGCCCAGGAGATTGCAATAGAGATCGAGAAAGCACAGGAACAGGGTATCCCTGTTGTTGTTTCCATGGGAGACCTGGCAGCCAGCGCTGCATATTATATCTCTGCACCAGCAGATTACATCTATGCAAACCCCTCTACAAGTACGGGATCTATAGGAGTTATCTGGACCTTTGAGAATCTATCTTCTTACTACGAAAAGGAAGGTATAGATTATTACATTTCAAAGTCCGGTGAGTTCAAAGATATGGGAGGGTCCTGGAGGGGGCTTACGGACGAAGAGAAAGAATATGCTGATACCGTTGTCATGGACAGCTACGAAGACTTTGTAACTCAGGTTGCAGAAGGGCGCAATATGAGCCGGAGTGAGGTAAAAGACCTTGCCGACGGTCGCGTATATACAGGAACCAGAGCAAAGGAGCTCGGGCTTGTTGACAACTTCGGAAATCTCTATGACGCAATTGATAAGGCCGCGGAACTGGGAGATATTCAGGGCGAGCCAAAAGTTGTGTATATGAACAAGGCAAGCCTTTCAAGGTTACTTCTCGGTTCGGAATCCGGGGATTCCAATGAGGAAACCGGGCAGTTTGTCAATTACTTTGAGGAAAACCCTTATGGGAAAATTCTTTCCTGTCTAAGTTAATTAACGAACTCCCTCTCTTTCCTTTTTCCATTATTTATTTTCTTTATTTTTTCCGGTTTACTGCTTCTTATAATAGGCTTGCAGCCTGAAAATAGCAAAATATATATTAGCTAACATGCAGGATATCTCGGGCTTAACATGCTGGAACTCAAATTTGTACGTAACAACCCCGACATAGTTGGGCGTGCTCTTATTAACAGAAATATGGGCACCGAACTTATAGATAGCCTTCTTGAATATGACGTGGCCTGGAGGGAATGTATTGCCGAGGGTGATGGCCTGAAGCATAAGCGAAATTTGGTCACCCGCGAGATAGCGCAGCTTAAGAAGGAAAATAAGGATGCATTACCAAAGATAAACGAAATGCAGGGCATCAATGATCGTATTAAAGAAATCGATGATAAGATACGTGATTATAAGTCAAAAATAAATGAAATAATGCTGAGTATCCCCAACATCCCATCTGAGACGACGCCGATAGGCAAGGATGAAAATGACAATCCGGTTGTGAGGATAGTTGGAGAGCCAAGAAAATTTACGTTCACTCCAAAACCTCACTGGGAGATAGGAGAGGCACTGGATATACTCGATTTTGAGAGAGGGGCAAAGATAGCAGGTCAGGGCTTTACAGTTTATAAAGGCATGGGCGCAAAACTTGAAAGAGCGCTCATAAACTTCATGCTTGATGTGCACACTGACCAGGGTTATCTCGAAGTTTTCCCGCCTGTGCTTATAAATGAAAAAGCTATGACCGGCACAGGGCAGTTGCCAAAGTTCAAAGATGATATGTACGTGTGCGCAGACGGCTTCTATCTCGCACCTACTGCGGAAGTTCCGGTGACCAACCTCTTTATGGACGAGTATATGGAAAAGCTGCCTGTGTTTCTTACAGCATACACTGCCTGCTTCAGGCGTG
This sequence comes from Methanosarcina subterranea, assembly GCF_055385895.1. Taxonomy (NCBI): domain Archaea; kingdom Methanobacteriati; phylum Methanobacteriota; class Methanomicrobia; order Methanosarcinales; family Methanosarcinaceae; genus Methanosarcina; species Methanosarcina subterranea. The sequence continues at coordinate 602,216 of NZ_AP042426.1, forward strand.
AGGCAGGAAAACACGGTCAGGACACTAGAGGCATTATCCGCCAGCATCAGTTCAATAAGGTTGAGCTTGTCAAGTTCGTAAAGCCGGAAACATCCTATGAAGAACTGGAAAAACTCACCCTCGACGCTGAAGAGATCCTCAAACTCCTTAAATTGCCGTACCGTGTAGTAAGCCTCTGCACTGGTGACCTTGGGTTCTCGGCTGCCAGGACTTACGACCTCGAAGTATGGGTGCCCGCACAGGAAAAGTACCGCGAGATATCCTCGTGCTCGAATTTCGAGAACTTCCAGGCAAGGAGAGCCAATATCCGCTTCAGAACTCCTGAAGGCCCGCAGTTCGTCCACACACTTAACGGCTCAGGCCTTGCTGTCGGCAGGACTGTAGTTGCAATACTGGAGAACTACCAGCGTGAGGACGGCAGCGTGGAGATCCCAGAAGTCCTCAGGCCGTATCTTCACGGGGCCGAAGAAATCAGATAAGTTTGAATTTGCGGATTACCCCCGAAAAATCTTTGACAAATTTACAGGGTCGCGGAACTGAAGGAATACAGGGGAGCTTAGAGTGAACCGGGAATTGTCCGCATGGGCAGGGTAAACTTCTCAAGGTTGCTTTTCGATATCCGGAAATTCGATGAGAAAGCTGGCAGTTCGTAAACTATCTTGAGAAAAAAACCTTATGAGCGAATCTGAGTCTTTTTAATTTTTTATGGTTCTTCTCCAATTTTAAAAAAACAATTGAATTTCACCCAAATCCCTTAACATTTTTCCTCATTTTGGAAAAGTCGCTCCACTAATATCTAGATTTTGTACATCAATTTCTTATTTTTGCCATAATTATTCGATAGCTACCGCTGTAAAGCTGCAGATTAAAACTGAAAGTTTCCATTTACTCTTTACTTTTATCCATACTGGAATCTTGCCCTCATTAAGGGTGAGAATCCTTTCCATTTACCAGTACTGAAACACCGTTTGTTGAAATAAGTAAATAAATTGTAACAAAAATTAGTTAGGCCACTATCGGTTTTAAATGATCTTGCTTTGTCTACGATATCACCTATCAAAGAAAATATCTGTTCCATTGTATTATCTGTCTCAGGTGTAAACCCTTTTTTCAAGAAGCTTACATTTTTCTTGAAAATCTCTTCTGCATAAGAAATCGCTTTCTGAGACGCTTTTGAAAGTTCCAGATTAGAGTAGAATTCTCGTATCTTTTGAATACATACAACAGCACTGATGACCGTATCAGAACGTATCAACTGATATATTTCATTGGACACAACCTTATCATTATCTGGAATATCTTCAACAGAGTTGAATTCTTCATAGTATCTCTTGCTAACGTTTTTTAATTGATGAAACACACAAAAGGAGTGAGCTACTTCAGGGAAGACACTCTTTACAGCTCCAATGATTGCTTTATCTTCATCAGAAACAATTTTTTGTATTTTGCCTTCAGGAAATCGGTTTTTTATTCGTCTGAAAAGAGGAATCAGAGCTTCAATCGTTGGTAATCTGTCAGTTACCTCAAAATCCAAAACTACCTTTTCTTTAGTAGCAATAACGTAAACAGATTGATATCGCATTTTTTTCCATTCTTTTTCTGTAAGCTTTCTTCCAATCAACTCTTCAAGTCTCTTTTTCCAGCCTTTTTTGATCCAATCCCCATCAACATACAATGTTTCATCAAAGCCAATCTCTTGATCTAAAAGTTCTTGCTTTGAAAGTTCTGCATGTTTCTGTTCATATAACCATAATGAAGTTGCACAAGGAGCTCTACCACAGAAGGCTGTCAAGCCTTCTGTATATGTTTCTCCAATTTGCCGAGAATTGTGTAGACTGCATCGTCCATCATATCTAACATTCATTTGTTTATCATAATATTCAGAACTGTAATTTGCAGAACCAGGAACACCAATAATCTGATCATGAAAAGGTTTCTTACAAACAGGACAAAACCAGTATGTAACATTGAGAGCTATAGTGCCGTGACTTGATAAAATAAAACGAGTGTAGTGAGAGTTCACATGTAACTTATTGCCACAATCAGCACAATGAGTAGGAGATAATACGGAAAACATAGGATAGTATCGATTTCCAACCAAAACTTTTGGCAAAGGAATCATTATTTTACCGTCAACTACCGTTTTTATCATTGACTTATCTATTGCGACATTTCCTTTTCCCATAAATAGAAAATTTATCTCAATATAATTAAAATTTTATTGTTTTGCATGATTTATGGAGAAAATATGAAGACCAGAAAATAATAAAAAGTCTCGCGAATCTTTATCTTTTAAAGTGATCAACGAGCTCCCTCACTTTCTTTTCCCATTCATATCTTCTCTTCGGTGCTTATTTTTCCCCTTCAGCATTATTCATGGCTTCCCGCATTTTTTCTGCAGATCTTATCAAGGAGGAGGATATTGTCAAGAATGAGGGAACCGCTCCAGCCTAACGGAATTGCCCAGGCTGGTTTGCCTGTAGATTTATCTACCTGTTCAGGGAGAAGCCCTGTGCTTGTTGCTCCGGCAAGAGCCCATCTCAGGCACTTAATCCCTTCACTGGTCAATTTTTTCATCTCTTCTGCATATGGTCCTTCTTTTCCGTTAGGGAGATCAAGGACAAAAGCAAACATAGCTTCTGAAAGCCAGAGAGTGGTTACTACCCAGGGATTTCCGTCGATGTAAGTATCATTTTCATAGCGTTTGATTCCGTAACCTGTATTGATAGGAATTGAGAGCTTTTTCTGGATGTTTTCTATCAGGAAAAGGATCATATCCCTTTCTACAGGGTCTTTCGGGGAGAGCATTCCAAAGGGTATATAGGCGCCCAGGACACTTGCATCAATTGTTTTATCCAGTTTTTCATTAATAATACCTTTCGCAAAATAGCCTTCCTGAAGCCAGAAACGGTCAATTGTAGCTTGCTTGATAAACTCAGCTCTTTTCTTCCAGCGTCTTGCCATGCCAGACTCGCCATTTTCTTCTGCAAGATGAGAAGCGCCCATAAGCCCTGCATAGATCGAGGCATTGGTGTACGTGAAAACTCCGTAATAAGTCTCCCACAGGTCCATACAGCTTTCATGTAGCCCGGACTTTGTCCTCTTCATCAGATACTCGGCAGCCCTGAGTACGGAGACCCAGACTTCCTCCAGGAACTCAACCTTTTTAAGACTTTCAAGAATTCTGTAATATACATCCATGGCATGAAGTGTGGCTCCGGTTTCGTCTATCTGAGTTGAATAATCAAAATTTCCCCAGGAAGGGGCTATGTCCCCATTGAGCCAGTAACGCTGAAACCAGGAGCCGTCAGGCAGCTGGGTCCGGATACACCACTTGAAAAACCTGTCACAATATTCGGGATATCCGGAGTGCTTAAGGGCAAGCACTAACTCCGAAGTATCTCTGTTCCAGCAAAATCCGTATCCTCCGCATTTCTCAAAATTGGAATCAAACTCCGGGGCAGCTACAAAAGATCCATATTCATGGTCATTAAGAAGGTAAAGCATAAGGAGAGCCCGGTTATATGCATTGAATAGTTCCTGGCGAAGGTTGTCGTATCCTTCGATTCCTGGCATTTTAAGCACGTGCTTTTTTGCTAGCCACATCACCCAGTGTTCCCGAGTTTTTTCAAAGATGTGCTCAAGAGGCAGTTTGGATAACTCATGCATCCTTTTATACAGAAGGCTCCGGGAAGATGCAGCTCCTATAAAGATGACAAACTCATTTGCCCCATCAGCTTCCAGTTCAAGGTCCCAGCCAGCAGCGTTGTTGATATTTCCTATGTCTTCTTTATTCCGCTGCAGTTTTCCGTCTTCCATATCGTACTTGGAGTTTGTCCACCATATAGTATCCATTGCCTTACCAACCTGCCATTCCGTAAACTCCGGCAGGGCATAGATTCCTATATAGTAATTTTGCCAGTACTGTGCAAGCAGGCGAGCTTCCGTATCACAAAAACCTGAGTTTTTCTTGGAGGTTTCCCCCACATCGAAGTTCGAGTAGTAGAAAAATTTCCCGGACATCTTCTGCTGGGACTGCACCTTAAACCTGCGGATAAGGACAGGAACGTCGGGGTGCACAAGGTCAAGAATCGAGATCCTTATCCCGGAATCGTGGTAAAGTTTTGTGGATACGATATTGGTATCCTCTATGTAGTTTTGAATTGAGTGCCAGTCATTGTCGTTTGTCCAGAGAAGTCTTTCTCCTGTGTAGATGCAGGCAACGGATTCTTCTACATGCTGGGCATGGTCTCTACGGGGATAAAATAACCCTAAGATTTCCCCTCTTTTTCCCATTGTCACGAGCAGCTCATTATTTCCCAGAATGGCGTTAGGTTGTCTGATCACCTGATCTCCCCTCTGAGCTGGTGTTCCTGATTTGGACTGGAGGGAGCCAGGGAGATTATATGTTCGCAGACATTCTTCCCGGTGGCTTTACAGCTGACTTCCCTCACACTTATATTCTTCCCGAAATACTCGGTCAGGTAACCCGCAAAATAGCCGCTCATGAAGGCACATACCGGCTGGTCCGATCCGCCGTAAACATCGGCTATAAATGACTCTTTTACAATAATTTTTCCTTCATAGGTTTCGGGGTTGCAGTCAATTTCCAGGATTCCCCAGCCCACAGCTCTGTAGAGTTCTGCAAGCATGCTTGCGAAGTTGCTGTCATTAATGGGCATAATGCTCTTGAAATATTTTGCGGCATGGGTACCTCCCCGTAGTCCGGATAGGGTAAGAAGCCCTTCGGCATGTGGCACACTCTGGTTAAGGGTTTTTATTATGTCTACAATAGTGAGTGCTCTTGCCATAACTCCCCTGACTCCTATGACGTTCAGGGGGAAGTCAACGGAGTAAATCATCCCGAATTCCGAAACCCCATGTTCCACTGTACTCACAACTTCCAGTTCTTCGATTTTTCGGGCAAGCTCCCCCATATCAACATCTTTCTTAAGCTCTGTAAATATTGAGTATTCTCCTGTTTTTTGTGTAATATTGTCGATATGCCCGAAAGTGATGAACGCATTTTCTTTTTCAAGAAAATCAGTTATTATAGATAAAGAGCCAGGCTCTTTTGAATATGTAATCTTGAACCATACAATTCGCGAATCTTCGTTGAATCCTGCAAACATGCATAAGTCCCTAACCATATAACTCAAACTCCAGTTGATCTGTACGCATATTCTGTACGCATATATTTACTTAAGCCATTGTGCTGAGTTTTCTGAATACCTGGGCTTTGAAGTCCATAAGTACAGCCATGAAATTGACTGCTGCCTCGAAAGGCGTGGAATGAACACTGAAATAAGAATGCACGTCTCCGTCCCCGAGCCACTTGGTGCACATGTAGTAGTAATGGTCCGAAGTCAAAAGGTGCTTCCATATACGCAGGATTTCAGGGTCTCCTGTCTTTTTCACAAAAGGCTCAAGCAGTTTTATTTCCTCAAAACAACGCCTTTGCATATCGTTTCCAAGCCATGCGCTGGTGTCGCGCTCCATATCAGCCCAGGAAATCGTTGAAAAGTCTCCAACATCGATCTCAGCTACAGGTGAATATTTTCTGGCAACCTCTACAGGAGTACTGAATTCCAGGCCTTTTTTAAGGACTTCTGCAGGCAGTTTTTCCATAAAATCAAAAATCCCGGTTTCTCTCCACTGATGCTCTCCAAAAGTTTCATAGTCCATAAAGATATTAACGCAGTCCTCTTTAACCCCTGAAGCCCATGAAGCCCATTTTTCCGCAGTCAGAGGATAGCCTTCCCACCATCTTGCAGAGAAACGATATCCTATATCGTCGCTCAGTTTGTAGTTCCTGAAGAGAATGGGTAACCCTGAGTCTTTTGCCTTATAAAGGACGTTAGGAGATCTCCCCTCAAGCATATGGTCCGCACCTTCCGTGAGAATTGCCTTATAACCCAGCTCGGAAGCGATCTTTGCTACGGTATTGTTATAGAGCAGTTCTGTGTTTCGGAATACCTGAGGTTTAACTCCGAGGAGATCGGAAACAATTTGTTTATGTTCCTTAACTTCTTCGATAAATTCTGTTTTGTCATCAAAAAGGCTTGAAAGGGAATGGTAAAAGGTCTCGTCCAGAAGCTCCACAGCTCCTGTTTCTACAAGTTGACGGAAGCTCTCCAGCACCTCTTTTCCCCAGAATTCGCACTGTTCAAGTAGTGTACCGGTAATCGAAAGTGAAAACCTGAATTCTCCTTTATATTCATCAAGTGACTCCAGGAGAGCCCTGTTTGCAGGGAGATAGCATTTCTGGGCTACTCTTTCGAAAATCTCTCTGTTGCTTCTTTCATCAAAGTATCGAAAGAAGCCAGACCTGTCATCAGGCCAGAACCTGCGCAGCCTGAAAGGCTGATGCACCTGAAAGTACATGCAAAGGGAAGTCATGCCCCTTCCTCCAGAACGGATCTTCTTAAATCCGAAAGAATGGAATAGTAGTTTACAGCTCTCTCATGTCCTTCACGTGCGTTTCCCGGGCCCATTGAAAAAAGGATTTCACTTTGCTGAAGGTAACCGAAAACCCGTTTCAGCTTTTGATAGTTCTTCTTTTCTTTAATTTCCGTAAGTTCTTCCCCTACTCTTACAAGCTCCCTTAGGTAGAGCTGCTGAGCATGGTTTCCGACAGCATTATGCATTCCGTAGCGGATTGTCTGTTCGGTCCCAAGGGTTGGAAGCCTCAAAGGGCTGAACCTGCTTACTGCTTCCGAAGGTGTGATCATCTCAATGCCCCGGTTCTTCAGTGCTTCCGGAAAAGCCCGTATAAATTCGGCTATCATGCTCTTGCTCCTGTGGTGAAGGCAAAGGCTTGTGTAATTTAGATAAAGGGTAAGTACATCCCCTTCAATGCTTGCAATCCAGTCTGCAAATTTTTCCGGGATTAGGGGGTAGCCTTCCCAGCTTTTTTCCGAAAAACGCAGTTCAAGGTCTTCACTGAGATTTATGTGCCTGAGAAGGATAGGAAGGTCATTTTCAAAAACGCGGACAGGATCGTATCCGTCCAGAATGTTTCTTGACCCTTCGGCAATAAGGCACCTGAAACCCATATTCGCAAGTATATTTCCCACTCTCTCCGTATACAGTAGTTCCGTATTCACAAAAGTCCCTGGGTTTACTCCTAATAATTCCTTGAGCATTTCCCTGTAAATTGTTACTTCTTCTCTAAACCAGGAAAGGTCAGGATAAAGGGAGCTAAGGGAATGGTAACTGCAGCTTCCTGTAAACTCTACCCTTCTGCTTTCTGCAAGCTCCCTGAAAGACTCAAGAAGTTCAGGGTCCCACCTGCACTGTTCTAGAAAAGGACCTGAAAGGTCAAAAGTGTAACTTCCCCCTCTCTCAATTGATTCCAGAAAAAGGTCATTAAGGCGCAAAAGTTCTCTGCCACTTTTTAAGAGTCTTGAAAAAATCTGATTCCGGTCAAAATACCGGTCCATTTCAGGCACCCCGGAAAAACCCTCTACAGGCCAGTACCATTTTGGACTGTAAGGCAGATGCACTCCCACACACATGCAAACGGCTTTCATAACAAAATAGTCTTGTGCGGAAACCTACTAAAAACTATTGTTTCTCTCAGCCTTTTGCCTGTAACGGAATTCTTGGTCATACTCAAAAAGCTGGCCTCTGGTTAATTGTTTTCATCTATTTCCGGAATTCTTTAAGGAATCTTTCAGTTTTCTCTCCCTGCGCCGCATGAGATTGGGGTCAGCCTGTCAGGTAAGAATAAACAATCGGTAAACCAGTAATGCAATTAAGAGAGACAATAATTAAAGAAACATCCTCCTGTCCCAGGTAATAATTTTCCCTTATCCCGAAAATTGGTCTTAAATTCGCAGGTAAATATAAACGCCCCTACCAGCTTGTCCGGTGGCCTTCTCCCTGGGGTAGAGGAAGAATGAAGTTGAAGGAAGAAACTCGGAAGGGCAATAAAAAGCAGTAACGCAGATGTAGATTACCATTTGTCTCTTTTATATTTTTTTTCCTTTTTGTCTTCGAGGCCGCTCCCCTTCGTCGAGCGTAATAGGAATGGTTCAGTATCACGAATAAGGTTGTATGGCTCGAGGTTTGTTGTTTTGTCTTTTTAGTCCTCTTGAGCGTAGCGAAAAGGACCGCGTACTCCCGAGGCGCAATTCGGGCGAGACGCAATTCGGGCGAGGCACAATTCGGGTGTGACAAAAACGACACGGAATAGCTGATACGGTTGTGCAGGTCAGAGATAGGCCCGAAATAATTGTAATTTAGCCCTCTTGAACTCAATTACTGCTGTACCTCCTTATTTAGTTCTCTTGAGCACAGCTCTTAAAAGAATAGCTCTGAAAAAAAGTTGAAGATTAATGTGAAAAGCCGGAAAGTAGTCTATCAAATAATATATTAAAAGTAACTGGGTAAAAACAACAGAATCAATATAAGTATAAAAATAGCGGGCGAAATAAAAAGAGTAAAGGTCAACGGCTGAAAAATAGTATGTAGCGAGTTAAAAAATACGCCGGGCTAAAAAGAATCAGGGGATGAATTTAATCATCCCATCATAAATCTGGTAAGGCTGCCGTATGCCTCTTTGATTTCTTCTAAAGAGAGGGAAACTTCGAAGTCTATGCCTTTGATTTCAAGGATTTCGCCTCCAGCCTTCCCGATTACGGTATGGGGCACACCTTTAAGAATTTCCTGCACAGCCTCGGATTCGGCTGTAGCAATCAGTGCCCTTGCGGGAGCTTCTGAAAACAGAAATTCATCTGCTCTAATTTCACCGGCAACTTCGCTGAGGTCTACCTTTCCACCCAGGGTTTTGCACATCCTTGCAAGCCCTGCTCCGATCCCTCCGAGGGAAAGATCGTGTGCGGAGCTCAGTTTTCCGCTTTTAATAGCTTCAATTATGGCTTTTATAATGCTAGGGGCGTTCTCCGGGACTGCAGGGACTTTTCCGGCATTGCCAGACCCTATGCAGGCATAGTATTCGGAGCCTCCCATTTCAGGCGTCGTCTCTCCTACAAGTATAATGCTGTCTCCCGCATTCGTAAAGAAACTTGAGGGGAGAGGAGTTTCGAGATCCACTTTCCCTATCATTCCTATTGAGGGAGTGGGGGGTATTGCAGTTTTGAGCTCATCGCTCTCGTTATAGAGAGAAACGTTTCCTCCAACGACCGGGATTGAAAGCCTTCTAGCTTCGTCTCCGAGCCCGAGTACGGCATTTTTGAACTGCCAGTAGGTTTCAGGGCGCTCGGGATTTCCAAAGTTAAGGCAGTTTACAATAGCCAGTCCTTCTGCACCTTTTACTGCAAGATTCATGGCGTTTTCGATAATTGCAGTCTTTCCGCCTGTGTAAGGATCAAGCAGTGTGGCTCTGGGCTGGCAGCCGCAGGAAAGCGCAATCCCTTTTGTATTTGTAACCCTCAGCACTCCGGAGTCTTCTCCGGGCTTGACAACGGTCCTTAGCTGAACCTCATGGTCATACTGCTTGTAAATCCATTCTTTTGAGGCAATGTTGTAGGAGGACAGGACTTTCAGGAAAGCCACTTTCAGATCTTCTGGAGTTTCCGGTTTTCTGTCCTCTTCCCTTCGAGTGGGGGCTTCGGAGGGCTTTTCGCATGTCGGGGCCCCCCCTGTCAGGAAACCTATTGGAATGTCGGCAACGATTTCTCCTCTGAACTCAACTGTATAATTGGGCTCCTCTGTAAGGTATCCGATCACAGCCCCATTCAGGTCATACTTCTGTACCAGGGCAAGTACTGCATCGACGTCTTCAGGAGCTACTTCAAAGAGCATGCGCTCCTGGGACTCTGCAAGCAGGATCTCATAGGCGTTCATGTTAGGTTCGCGCTGCGGAACCGCATCTGCAATAATACGGGCTCCCAGTCCTCCTTTTGCAGCCAGTTCCGAGCTTGCTCCTCCAAGCCCTGCAGCGCCAAGGTCTTTGCAGGATTTTACATATCCTTTTTCTATGGCTTCTAGGGTCATTTCTATAGCAAGCTTTTCGGTATATGGGTCTCCTACCTGAACGCTTGGGCGGTCTTCAGCTTCAGCTGATTCGGAAAGGTCTCTGGAAGCAAAGGAAGCTCCTCCAAGCCCGTCTTTTCCTGTGCTTGAACCCGCAAGAATGAGCTTGTTTCCGGCTTTTTGGGAGCGAGAGGTGGTAACGTTCTCTTCTTTGCAGAGTCCGACTGCAACAACGTTTACCAGCGGGTTTCCACTGTATCTTCTATCAAAAAAAGTTTCTCCCTTGACCACAGGCACTCCTATGCAGTTCCCGTACCCTGCGATTCCTTTAATAATCTGCTCGAAAAGGAAAAGGTTTTTAGGGGTGTCCAGAGGCCCGAAATAGAGCGGGTCCATAAGAGCTATCGGACGGGCTCCCATGGATATAATATCTCTTACTATGCCTCCCACACCGGTAGCTGCCCCATTGTACGGGTCTACGTATGAAGGGTGGTTGTGGCTTTCCATGCCTATAGCAAGCACGTATCCATCTTCGAATTTAATGATCGCAGCATCGTCTCCGGGACCGATAAGAACGTTTTCGCCCGTGGTTGTGAAGGTCTTTAGGAGAGGGGCGCTTGAGCGGTAGGAACAGTGTTCACTCCACAGATTTAAAAAACAACCCTGCTCTACCAGGGTAGGCTCGCGCCCAAGTTCTTTTTTAATGATATTCAGGTCTTCTTCAGGTAACATTGCCTTGCCTCTGATTCTTAAGCCTCACTTGGATACCGAAGCTTAGTTTCTCTTGTAATTTCCCTTTTAGGGTTTTCAATGTAGCGTTTCAATGTAGCGTTAATAGACTATGCGGACTTAAAGGAACAGGGATTAGATAAATATTTCTTTAAGCCTTAGAGGAAACTTTCTTTCGGAACAAGCATCTGTAAACGCTTTGTCTACAGATTTCCTGGATTTTCAGGATAGGATTCATTTTTACACAGGATATTTTATTCTCAGGCTGATATAGTACACAAAATGATATGAGAATAGAGTCAAAAGGGCTTATAGAAAAGATAATGGGGCTAAAAGGCTTTAGAAAAGGGATTAGAACCAAAAGGCTTACAGAAAAGAGATTAGAGCCGAAAGACTTACAGAAAATAAAGTCTAAAAAAGAGAGCCAGAGATGTAAGGAGAGCTTTGAGATCTTCAGGATAGGTATTTGTAAATAACATGTATTAATTGGCAGGATGCTGCAAAAAATGTAAAAATAACCTTCATTTAAAAATTAAATTTGAAATAAAAAAAGCATGAATTGATTTATAATTCAGATTTGCTGAACCATTTTTTCTATCTTAGTTCCGGTTTCGGTCAGGAAGTAAACCTCTTCTTTTTTTGCGATCAGATCTTTTTCTTCAAGTTCCTCAAGAGTCTTTGCTATGGTAGGGTATACTACCCGAAGAGTTTTAGAGATGCGTTTTCCTTCCATTTCCCCTTTTGAGGCGAGCAGAGAGAGCACTTTTTGCCTTATGCTATTTCCGTTCACAAAACCTATTAACTCGTTCATAGGGTACCTCCCGGATATGCTTGTTTTTTTCCGGACATTATTATATAGTTATATTTATATAACAACAGTTCATAAATATGTAATTATATAGGTTACATAAAAAGATGGGGTTCAAGATATATTTAGCTTTTTGCTGGCTGAAAAATGCTTTTTCTGCCAAAAGCACAAATTTTCGGGGTTTTATTCTTTAAGGTATAATCCGGGTTTTTTCGGAATTCCTGCTTCTTGAAGCTGCCTGTGCCCGAGTTTTTCAGATGTTTTGTCGGCTGTCTCCATACTTTCTACAAACCTGTTACATTATATTAATTCAAATGTGTGAAAAGTACTTAATCTTTATAAGGTTATTTACTTATAATTCAAAAAATAAATAAATACAAAGCTCTGGTTGGCTTTTTATATTATTGAGGATTTCTTGCTTATAGCGAAATTCAGTATAAAGTGCCTGAAAAATACCATTAGGCTTTAATATCATCATTGATAAGTACTTTATATCTATTCAGATATTTTCGGATGTAAATTACATATACAATGATTACAAATTTGGAGGACATACTAACAAATGAGCAGCGGAATGTGCCCGGTATGCGGGCTTCCAAAAGAACTTTGCATTTGCGAAGAAGTTGCAAAAGAGCAACAGAGAATAACTGTGAAAGTTAACAGAAGAAGATATGGAAAGGAAGTTACTGTTGTAGAAGGTTTCGATGCAAGTGAGATTGACCTTCATGAACTGTCCACTTACCTTAAATCAAAGTTTGCATGCGGCGGTACAGTAAAAGGAAACACTGTCGAACTCCAGGGCAATCACCTGACCCGCATGAAAGAAGTCCTCATGGAAAAGGGTTTCTCTGCTGAGCAAATTAAAAACTAAACTCTGAATCCGTCCCCCATCGGAACAACCGAACCTGAGAACAGGATTGTAAGTTTATAGATTCGGAGTTGTACGTATCTTTTTGCCAGTTTTTCGACAGTATGCCCCTTCTTTCCGGCGTATTGACTGGAACATGAGTTCCTTCCCCGGAAAACTATACAAAAAGTGCGTTTTCATATATTTATCTATGCAAGTGTTGGTCTCCAATGAAAACAACATGCGAAATTATGGTACAGAAAGTCTTGCCTGCAATCAGGGCTGAACTTTCACGGGCAATGATTTTCGAGCATGGATGCACGCAGCAGGATGTAGCAGATATCCTTGAGCTTTCAAGAGCTGCGGTATCCCAGTACGTGAGTGAAAAACGCGGAGCTGAGATCGATTTCTCTGATGAGACCCAGAGTGAAATCCGAAAATTTGCATCAGTACTCTTGAACGGGGGTTTATCCTCTCAGGAAAAAGTAAAAGGTATGTGCGGCATATGCTGTTTTGTTCAGAAGTCTGGCTGGCTGTACAGAACTGCTCCTGAAGCTAAAGCTTGCATTATCTGCAAGGATCTGAATCTAAAGTGAGAGACACGCTGTGCATCAAGTGCAAGGGAAAAGGACTTTGCGGACGCCCTCGCTGCCCGATTCTTGAAAAATTTAAATCCTTGCAATCAATTTCTCCTGTAATCTCAGGAGATTCTGTATTTGGGGCATCCCCCCCGGCTCTTTTTGTCGGAAGCTACGGTTACCCCAGGGTTTCGGCAGGTCCCATGATTCCTCCCTTAGCAAAGGAAGACGAAGCTTTGCTTTTTGAAGACCCTTCAGCATGGGGAAACATGCAGATAGAAGATATCATCTCCATGCGTTCCCGTATGGTTAGGGCAAACACAAACCTTCATATAAAAGATGCACGGAGCAAAGAGAATCCCCTCCTGCTAAAGGCTCAGGAACTGGCTCTCTCCAGAAAGCCGGTGGACACTGAAGCCTGGTTTTTTAAAACTCCCAAACAGGAACTCAAATTCGATGCAGTCCTTACGCCTATGGGCCCCTCCGGGCTTGTGAAAAACTTTGAGCTTGCCGAAAACCCCGATGTCCCGAAAAAAGTGGACTATCTGGTTTACGATACCGATGCTCTTGCAAAAGATGCCATTAATGAACTTTTAAAAAGCGACATTTCTACCGAGCACATTACACGTCTCTTTTCCATAGGCCTGCTCGGAAAAGAGCGTAAACTAGTGCCTACTCGCTGGTCTATCACAGCCGTGGACGACATGGCTGGAAAGGAACTTGTAGACCGTATAACGGATTTTCCCTGGGTCTCTGACATCAAGCTTTTCAGTGGGACCCATTTCGGAAACCATTTTGAAGTTCTCATCCTTCCGCGGGCTTATTCCTTTGAACTTATTGAGGTCTGGCTCCCAAAAACCGTCTGGTCAGGAGAATCAAGCTGGATCGGTGAGGATAGCGAAGGTCTTGACGGAAAGAAAGGATATTCCCCTCTTGCAGGAGGTTATTATGCAGCAAGGCTTCCTGTGCTCGAGTACCTGACAGAAATCAAAAGACAGGCTTCGGTTTTTGTACTGAGGGAAATAACTCCAGATTACTGGGCTCCTCTCGGGGTCTGGGTAGTTCGGGAAGGCATGAGAAAAGCTCTTCAAAATCCTCCTGAAACCTTTGGTTCCCTGGAAGCAGCAGTTTCGGACCTTTCGGGCAGGGTAAATACACCAAAAGCAGAATGGATGCAGCAGGCAAAAATGCTTTCTGACTTCCGCTTCCAGACAACGCTTGACTCATTTTTTTAATATATTATTAAGTTCAAAATGAAAATAAAGCAGTTAAAAGATAGAACGGTTAAAAGATAGAACGGTTAAAAGATAGAACGGTTAAAAGATAGAACGGTTAAAAGATAGAACGGTTAAAAAATAGGGCAGTTATAAATAGGGCAGTAAAAAACCCATTTTTCCGATGTAAAAATCATACGGAAGACGTTGAAAGCCTTTTCAGACTCATTCAAGCTTCCGGATTATGTAAGGTTTATTCAAACTTCTAAACTTCTGGATTGCAGCAGGCTTACTCAAAGATTTCAGGTACAATGCGCCGGGCAACATCCTCATAAGCTTTGGAAATATCGCCTTTGTCAAACCTGAATACATCTTTGTCCATGGACTGTCCGGTTTTCTTATCCCAGAAGCGGCAGGTGTCGCAGGAAATTTCATCGGCAAGGATTATTTCTCCATCCCTTCTTCCAAACTCAAGCTTGAAGTCGGGAAGCAGGATTCCTTTCTCGTCAAGGTAAGGCACAAGCAGTTCATTGATCCTGAGTGCAAGTTTCCGGAGTGTGGCAAGTTCCTCGCGTGTTGCAATGCCAAGCGCAAGAGCAATATCATCATTCAGCATGGGATCTCCGTATTCATCGCTTTTGAAATCAAAGACGATAACCGGGAACTCGAAAATAGTACCTTCTTTCATAGGGTATTTCTTTGTAATTGAGCCTGCGGCAATATTCCTAACAATGACCTCAATCTTAATGATTTCCACTTTCCTTACAAGCATATCAATGTCGGAAAGCATACTGACAAAATGAGTCTTGATTCCGCTGGCTTCCAGCATCTCGAAGATTTTCTTTGAGATCTGGGCGTTGTAGTAACCCTTCAATTCCATTTCGCCTTTCTTTTCCCCATTGAATGCAGTAAGGCTGTTTCGGAATTCGGCGATAAAGGTATTGGGATCATCTGTCTTATAGATGGTTTTTGCTTTCCCTGAATAGAGCTGTTCTCTTTTCATGCAATGGTCCTCTCTAGGGATTATTCTGGATTTCCTTTGATAGAGAGATTTCCAGAAAGACTGTTCCGGAGTAACAGTAGTTTTAATATACGAGTTATTTAATAATGCTTGGGGCATTCCAGAAACGGGTATTCTCCGAAACTGTATGCTTGCGGAAGTGAGTTGCTCGCTTCCTGAATCCGTAAAGATACTCCCTGAAACCTGAGACGTGTTTACAGATTATATATTTTTCCTGAACGTACTCTGGATTTCATGAAGAGACGGAGTAAATGATAAAGTCTTTCTGCTAGATAAAGCTATCACTCGTGCCGGCTTTCCATCCTTCAACATGGGTCCGCCTTCTGCTTCGTAAATTATATCTTTAAAGAAAGCCCATTACTAGGTTTAGCAACTCAAGCAAAGATTTAAGAACTTTCCGCTTTGGGCGCACATCACCTGATAGTGGTCTAATCTAAGTACTCAATAGGTAAAAAAACATGTCAGGAATTATACTAGACATAGTAGAGCTGCTGTTGACCGCAGAGATCTATAATCGCTATCCAGAACTGGATGTTAATGATCTTCCAAAAAACATTCGAAAGAGTTATTGGAGCAGCGCAGAAAGAACAGTTCCAAAACCCATAATAGCTTCATTTGTCAGGATCGAAAAACTATATGGGGTCAAAGATATCGAAAAAAGTGTAAGGAACGTACCTTTCATAACCATTGACAGGTCTCACTTTGAACTCCGCCTGAGCGCATTTGAACTTGCCGCGGAATGGCTCGAAAAACAGGAAGGTTCTCAGGAGAGGATCGAAAATAATCCTGTTCTCGCTTATTATTTCGGAGAAATCAGGAAGGATGAGGCTGCAAACTATGCAACTGCAAAAGCAAAGCTCAGGCCAAAGGAAGTTGACAGGGAATGGATAGAATCCCTGATAGCTGAAATCAGGAAAGAAGACAAGAGCGAAGAAATGCTCAAGCTCGTTGTCATCATCGCTCCTGAAGATGTCAAACAGAAAGTCAGAGACCTTGTGCTCACCAAAGAGCAGGAAGATGAAATTGAAAAGATTATGAAAGCCATCCAGCACAGGGAATACTTGCGCGAGATCGGGCTGCATGATATCGGAAAGCTACTGTTTGTCGGGCCTCCTGGTACTGGAAAGACCTCAGTTGCCCGTGCACTTTCAGAACAACTCTCCATTCCCTTTGTTGAGGTCAAGCTCTCAATGATTACGGACCAGTACCTTGGCGAGACCGCAAAAAACATAGATCGTGTTTTCCTGCTTGCAAAAAAGTTGAATCCCTGCATTCTTTTCATAGACGAACTGGACTTTGTCGCAAAAGCCAGGACTTCAGATGAAAATGCTGCAATCAAGAGGGCAGTTAATACTCTCCTGAAAGCTATAGATGAAATCAGCCTGGTAGAGCACGGAGTCCTTCTGATCGCTGCGACAAATCACCCTCGAATGCTTGACAGTGCAGCGTGGAGACGTTTTGACGAAATAGTTCACTTCCCATTGCCTGATCTTGATATGCGTAAAAGTATCCTGGATATTGTTACCCGGCATATACAGGGAGACTTTGATACGGCAGAGATTGCAGCATTGACAGAAGGTTATTCGGGTTCTGACCTGCGCATGGTTATCAGGGAAGCTGTTTTGAGTGCTCTTCTGGAAGAACGCAAGGTACTCACCCAGCAGGACCTGCTGGAAGCAGTAAAGTCTTTTGACGAAAGGGCAGATCTCAAGTCCGATGACTACAAAGGGAAGAGTTCTTCATGAGGCTAACGCTGCTCGGAACCGGTGATGCTGTCGGGACTCCCAAAATTGGATGTAACTGCCCGACATGCGCTGACGCCCGCGAAGGTGGAAAAAGTCAGCGCCTTCGCTTTTCTATCCTTGTGGAGTCTGATCAGGGTAAAATTCTTATTGATACGAGCCCTGACCTCAGACAGCAGTTCCTCAGGCAAAGGCTTTCGGGCATAGATGGGGTAATCTGGACACATGGGCACTACGATCATTATGCAGGTTTCGGGGAGTTCTACCGTGTTCAAAACAGAGTTGATGTATATGGGGTTCGAGAAACCCTGGATTACATAGACCAGTATGTTTCTTTTCTGAAACCCAGGTACCACCACGTAAAACTCTATGATCCCTTCGAATTAATCGGGCTTCGATTCACCCTTTTTAAGGTTTATCACCCGCCGGTAGAAACTCCTGCCGGAGTCATTATCAGTGATGCGGATACTGTCAAGGTTGTAGTCACCGGGGATACGAGCTCGAATATCCCTGAAAAAAGCCTGGAATTAATGAAGGACCCTGACCTTCTTATTGCGGATGCCATAGTCCCTCCGCATATACATATCAAGAAACACATGAACTCGGAAGAGGCTATGGCACTTGCGCAAAAGCTCAACGCAAAAGAAGTAGTTCTTACCCATCTCAGCCATCTCTTCCGTCCTCATCACATCGAATCGATGTTTTTACCCCTGGGATATGACGGGCAGGTCTTTGAGTTCTAATCTTTTTTGAAACAGCCTTGATTCCTTTTGAGTTAGTTTATCTTTTTCAGTCACTGTTAGTCACTGTTCGCTAAGATATGAATCCCGAAACATTTTTAACAGGAATTTCTTTTTAAACACAATATTCATTTTTATTATTTAAGTGTTAGTTCTATATACACCAGAGATCCAAAATAGGTTATGAACCCGAAACGCATCCGGATTCTCAAATCCGGAAAATCAGGTGATGGACCTACTGCTTACTGGACGAGCCGTGACCAGAGAGTTGAGGACAACTGGGCTCTACTGTTTGCGAGGGCAATAGCACAGGAGACTGATGTACCTGTAGTCGTGATTTTCTGCTTGACAAAAGAGTTTTTGGGTGCTGGAAGAAGGCATTATGAATTTATGCTCAAAGGGCTACAGGAATTTGAGGGTGCCCTTTCCCGGAAAAGGATTCCTTTCGTTTTTCTGCGAGGAGACCCCGGGCAAAAAATACCTGAATTTGTAAGAGAGTACGGTATTGGGACTCTTGTCACTGATTTCAGTCCACTTCGTGTAAAAGCTGAATGGGTAGAAAAAATTATTACTGATATCGAAATCCCATTTTTTGAGGTTGATGCCCATAACGT
Source organism: Methanosarcina subterranea (assembly GCF_055385895.1). Lineage (NCBI taxonomy): Archaea > Methanobacteriati > Methanobacteriota > Methanomicrobia > Methanosarcinales > Methanosarcinaceae > Methanosarcina > Methanosarcina subterranea. The sequence goes on from NZ_AP042426.1 coordinate 620,448, forward strand.
CGTCCCATGCTGGGAAGCTTCTCCAAAGCAGGAGTACGCTGCACATACTTTTCGCCCGAAACTCTATGGTCGCCTCTCCGAGTTTTTTGAAGAATTTCCTGGGCTTGAGCCAAATTCCGAATCAGCTGAAATCCTATCAGGCAACGGCATGCTGGAAGTTTTATCAAGCACAAGGGAAACCGGAATTAAAGCCCTTCTTCCTGAGAGAATCTCTGGCAAAAGTAATGATTCCCTCTTTGAGCCTGAACATTTCGAGCCCGGGGAAAAAGCTGCAAGAAAGGTAATGAAGAGTTTTCTCGCAGAGAAACTTGACTCTTACCGTACGCTGCGGAATGATCCAGCAAAGGATGGGCTCTCGAACCTTTCCCCTTATCTTCATTTCGGGCAGATCTCTGCACAGAGGGTCGTGCTTGAGGTGGAAAAGACAAAAAGCGACCCTGAATCAAAGAAAGCTTTCCTGGACGAGATCCTTGTATGGAAGGAGATTGCAGACAACTTCTGTTATTACAATCCCGGATATGATAGATTTGAGAGCTTTCCTGACTGGGCAAAGAAGTCCCTGAATGCCCACCGGGATGACCGGAGAAAGTATATCTACACCCTCGAAGAATTCGAAGCAGGAAAAACACATGATCCCCTCTGGAATGCAAGCCAGATAGAACTTCTCCGTACCGGGAAGATGCACAGCTATATGCGCATGTACTGGGCAAAAAAAATTCTGGAATGGAGCGAGTCCCCCGAAAAAGCCCTTGAAATTGCAATCTGCCTCAACGACAGATACGAACTGGACGGAAGAGACCCCAATGGTTATGCTGGAATTGCCTGGAGCCTCGGAGGCGTCCATGACCGGGCCTGGAGGGAGAGAGATGTGACAGGAAAAATCAGATACATGAGTTACGAGGGCTGCAAAAGGAAATTCGACGTTAAACCGGAGTTTATACTTTATAGTATAAAGCCACATCAAGCGACATGATCTACATAGGGTCTAACAAAAAATTAATTATGTTGGGTAACAATTCCAAGCATTTTAATATAAAACCGACAAATATAGAACCAATTAAATAAATCGGTGTGGCACAAAAATAGTTAATTTCCCACTATATGGGGTCTAACACAGGATCTCTGTAACAAGACGCCCTATTATGGTTTCTTTAGTATAATATGGTGAAAATCATATAAGTATCAATCGGTGGGCTAGTTCAATATGTGGCGACGCCAAAATTGAACGAAACAAGTTTGGAACTTAATTAATTTCTTGTTAGACCTACATAATATCCATAGCTGCACCACGATTTTTATGAGATCTTATAAACTCCGGTTAAATTATATATTGCAAAATATTCAGCTCTGTAAAAACTCCCAATTTTATTTAAATAACTTCTACCAGTTTTTTGTTTATGTTGTATACTAAGATTTTAACTTCTATCGATATGTATACAGGCTTACTAAAGCTTAAATTTGCTTTTTTCCCAGATTATTGAAGTGTTTCGCCTGCTTCCAGAAGCAGAGCTTAAAATGTATCTATTTCTCTCGATAGACTAGCCTTCAAACCTAACAATCAGCAGGTAGATAAAATTCGCATTAAAGCATTAGATTAATATTTATCTTAATGTTTTAATATTACTAAAGGATTTTATACGGTGTACAAGCATGAATCAGCATTACTTTTCTTTGGATGATTATTATAAGTTCCTCATAGGTCTTGACGGCATGGATAATTATTATAAGTTCCTCATAGGTCTTGACGGCATTATACTTCCTTTTTTACTAATAAAGAGTTATCCAGCGGTTGTTAATTTAGCAACAGAAGCTAGCTTTCTTATTATATTAGTAGGAGTATTTTGTGTGTTAATTGATAATTGGAATCGAAAATCAATAGCTTACAGATTATACGTTGAGCTATATGAAAACGAGTATCAAGCTAATTCCGACTATAAAGCTGGTAAAGTATTTGTGAACTTAATTTTTTATGTAGTCTCTATATATTTAGTATCTGGTGTATTTTATGCTCTCTGACACTCGCCCGTAAGCTTGCATGAAGGGATTATTAACCTGGGCGGAGGTGAGAAACCCGCCCACCAGATTCGACGAGAGGACAGGCTTATCATACATTATTTTTTAAGATAATATTCAAATCCAACGCTGCTTTTTATAAAAATTTTTGAGAAACTAGAGTATTAGATTAGAATTCAAAGACTCACTATATTCTCTGATGCTTCAGGCAGTTATCTGATATGAAGGGGTTTTATTATTTCCCCAAGGACTAGAACAACCGTCTAACACAAAACGACCTTATAACCGAAAGTAATACATCTATGAATTACTTGAATTATCTCAAAATCTCCGGTTAGAAGAGTGCCTGAAAAATAAAAAATTCCTGTTCCAAAATAACGGTTATTTTCTTATTTTCTATTTCTCTATTTCTCTGTTTCTCTATTTTTCTATTTCTCTAGAAGGCTCTAATTTTTATGTTAGTCACATATAAATACAAGTACATCCAATTTTAATATTGAGGTTTTTATATTTCCTCTTCTTATAAATATAATGTAATAAATCACAATGGGAGTGATATATATGGCAGTAAGAAATCCAGTAGACTTGATTGCACTTATACTTGTTATAGTGGGTGGATTAAACTGGGGGCTCATAGGGCTCTTAGATTTTAACCTCGTAGCTGCTCTCTTTGGGGAAGGAAGTGCTCTTTCGAGAATTATCTACATACTTGTTGGTCTTGCAGCGCTTTATACGATTTATTTCGCTACAAGAGCTGATACATACCACACTCGAGATACCACGACACGTCACTAAGTGAAAAAAGATTGAAAAGCTCCTTTCCGATGTAATACTGTAAAAGGGGCCTTAATCAGCTGTACTTATTTCAGGAAGCTGAATATAAAATTAACAGAAGGTTATTTTTTTTTCTTTTTATAAATTTTATTCTTATTTCTTTTTATCTTTATTCTTATCTAGTATTGCGATTCCAAAGTATGTTCACAAAAGTTGAAGTTTGAATATATCCAATGGTCACCAATTTTCCCATTAATTCCTAAATATACTCACAAAACTTGACTTTTGAATCCATTCAAGGATCACGAATTTTTTTATTAAATTAGGAATTCATTTTGGAATCAAGCACTAGTTTTTCGATTGTAACTAAATATCAGGTTTTATAGATATTAACAAATTTCAATACATATGATTTTACTGATATTTACTTTTATTAACTTATTTCTCATTTCACTTCTCTTTTTGAGTTTTTAATTCAGAAAGTACCTTTTCAGCATGCCCTGAAGCTCTTACGTTATCCCAGACCTGTACGATTTTTCCTTCCGGATTGATAAGGAAAGTTGTCCGAACAGCGCTTATAACATCCTTGCCCCTGAAGTGCTTGGGGTGCAGGACATCATATTTTTCGTGAACTTCCGCCTGCTCGTCGGAAAGAAGTTTTATTTTAAGCTCTTTCTTTTCTATAAATTTTCGGTGGGATTCCTCACTATCCCTGCTGACTCCCAGAATTACTGCATTTTCGGCTTCGATATCTTTTTTCAGGCAGCTGAAATTCTTGGCTTCCAGGCTGCAGCCCGGGGTATTGTCTCTCGGATAAAAGTACAGGACTACCCATTTTCCTCTGAGGTTTTCAAGGCATGTCCGATTTCCTTCCTGATCCGGAAGGCAAAAATCAGGTGCAATTTGTCCTGGTTCTAGTGATGTCTTTGCCATATCTTCTCCCCCTGGTAAGTCCGTGCCGCATTATATGCGGTTGCAAAATAAATATTTAAAAATTATAGAACTTAATCTTATCATACAAGTTATATTTTTAATGTATTATTATTCTTACTTTATTTCTATTATATCTTTTGTTTTGCTCATCGTTCGTTTTCCCTGCTCTGGTATCATCTTTTTCTTCTCCAGGGCAGGACTGCCGCTTCAAATGCCAGGATCGGTCCTATTAGCCAGCCTGCCCAGAGTAAAAGTCCTGCAAGCCCTAAGCCAAAAAAGTAAAACTGCTTTCGTATGGGTTTTACGCCATATCCTTCGTCTTTCAGACTCAGAATCAGGGCTGTAATTCCAAGCCCTATGCTGGCAAGGGCTAAAAAGACAGTAATGGCTATTTCGGAAGAGTATGAACTCCTGCTCAATGAAATCAGCATCTGGAATATATATGATAGGCCTGTACCCAGAAAGAAAAGGCCTGCAAAAGTTCCTGACCAGCGTGCCGGATTGAATCCGGTTGCAGTTTCCTTTTTGAGTAAAATTGCCAGTACTCCCGCTGCAAGCGTTATTCCGAGAGGGAATAATATATAAAGCAGGCTCTGTCCTTCCCAACGGTAGATCCTTATCTGGTTCAGGGGAATTAACAGCCACTCGATAAGAGAAAAACTTTCCCTGTATCCCAGAATAACTCCATAATTGCCCCCTCTGTCAATGGAACTTACTGCTGCATAGTATGTGCCGTTTTCCGGGGCCTGGAAGTCTGCCCGGGTGAGGGAATAGAAGGCACTCGGGGTAAATCCTTCGTACGTTGCACTTTCAGTTCTTTCTCCCGAAAATACCTTTGTTCCGTATCCTTCAGGCACTTCTTCTTTTTGAGGCACCTCTCCTTCGTCAGGTAGCCCGGGTCCTATAAGAATCAGGTCCGGAGTAAAAAGCCGGTTCTCAGCCTGTACAGGGACAATCAGCCCTAATACGATTCTTTCCCCTTTTTCTACCTCAAAACTGTAGTACCGGGGGTCTCCTCCTGATAGCTGCCCGTAAAGGACCCTGGACTTTGCAGGATCTTCAATAGGAGTTGCTGTTTCAGGGCTTTTTCCTCCCCCTTCGAAAACAGGAACATGAGCAAGCGCAGGAGTAAGCAAAAAATACGTCCCTGCCACTAAAATAAACAGTAAGGCAGAATATCTTAATATCCACCGTTTCATAGACTATATTTTCACTTGCTGTCAGTAAATAGGTATCATAATCTGGAATCAGAAACAAAATCCCGGACTTTCGCTCTGGTTTAAAGTTAATTTCAGGCTTGATTGACTAAAATTTCCTGCCGAAAACCCTTTCTGAAATGCATTCAAAGTTCATCTTATGAGAATCTGGGATATTCCTCCTGAGAAAATGTGTCGGAACCATCTGTTAGGGGAGCATCGTGAACTACATGCCCTGTGGTCCATAATAACCAATAACAAAAAGGCTTATTCTCACCATCCTGAGACCCTGCGCTGGAAGGGGAAACTAAAAGCTCTCTACCTGAGGCATGAATCCCTGGTAAAGGAGATGACTGAAAGGGGTTATAAGCACCATACTCCGCTTGACCCTGCTCTTGCGACAGGGAAAGCTATGCAGGATGAGTTTGTAAATACTTATGAAGAGCAGGTCCGGATTCTCAAGGAAAGAGGGTGCGAGTGCAGAGTCTGACCGTAAATTTCAAAAAACTCACCGGTTATGAAAGTTCGCGTTCTATTTCTCCTGTACAGGGCTTTGCTCCTTCAGGAATTTCTTCTTGATAAAGCTGGAAGAAGAACAGACAAGAGGAAGTACATACAACGATTTGAATTGCAGTAATCTAATCCCATGTGAGTAGTTTCATAGGGGGAGAGAGGAATCCTAGTTGTGGACCGGGTGCCCAGGAAAAATAATATAATCCTGAATTTTTCCCCGGATATTTTCAACTTTACTTGAGACTTTTAGATTCCTTATTTCAAATGGCTAGAAATGAATTTTTCTACTTATAGTTATCGGTACCTTTTTATCTAAAGAAGTCATTTATAGAGAGAGAAATAAAGCAAAATGTATACAGAGACAAGAAAAGCATATTCTGAAAGGGTTGCTCAAGAATTCCTCACCAGTTGAGGTATCAAAATACCAAGTGTTATAAAAATGTCACATGTCTTCAAGTACATCAGGCATTAGGGCAGTTCGTTCTCAAAATGCTACTTCTGGATCGGTTAAGAATCTAAAGGGATTTCAATGAAACTGGTGCTGGACGAAGAGGAAATATGGGTTCTTGAATGCATAAAAGAAGCCCATCTGGACAGGGGATTTCATATACGGGATGTGATTAAAAAAGCGAAGTCCGGATACGGATTATCCAGATCGACAGTTTACGAAATCATAGGGTATATGGATTTTCATGGCCTGATAAAAACGAATAAATTCGGCAACCGCGAACTTGACCCGGATATACAGTATTTTGTAATCTGTCCGGGTTGCGGCAAAGAAATTCCCGGAAACGAATACGTCAAAGAAAACGGGAGAGCAATATGCGAGGACTGTTATCTGGAAGGGCACCAGAAAATAAAGTTTGCAGATCCTGTGGCAGTACGTTCTAAAAGACTTTTTAGAAAACAGCATGGGTTTGAAGGGACCGAAGGCCTGACCGAACTGCAAAAAGAAATCTATAATTTTATCCTGGAAGAAGGAGGGGCTACACCCGAAAAGGTCTCGAAACTCTTCAAGCTCACGCTGCAGGAAACCAGGAATCAGCTTGCAATACTGAGGCATTGCGAGCTTTTAAAATGGAGAAAAATGGGAGAAGAAATGTACATGGTGCCTTTTGACTCTTAAATTGTTTATGTAGCTTGATGCGCTCAGGCGGTGAAAGGTTGACAGAAAAAATCGATATGAATGAAAGGATGGAAGCAATGGCCGGACAACTTCCTGGAGTCATGAATGCTCTTATGGGGCTTCATTCGGAAGTTATCAAGGACGGAGCTTTAAGTGCCCGGACAAAAGAGCTGATGATGGTAGGGATTGCAGTTGCCCTGCGCTGTGAGTATTGCCTCTGGAAGCATGTTCCTGAGGCTGTAAGACTGGGAGCGACCCGTGAAGAGATTCTTGAGGCTGTAAGTACAGCAATACTGATGGCAGGCGGGCCTGCTGTAGCTTACGGGTCAGTAGTTGTTCTCAAAATTTTGGATGAACTGGATATCTGAAACTCTGGAGTGATAAAGATGGCAGAAGAAATAGTCATCCCTGTTGCGTGTGCAGCCTGCGGGCGTGAACTGGCAGGGGAAGACAGTATCGAAGAAGAAGGCAAGGTTTTTTGTGAAGATTGTTATATAGAAGGTCACCACAAAATTCAGGCATGCAATCCATGGGCGGTTCGTTCTAAAAAAATCTTCAGAGAAGAAGCCGGGCTTGAGGGGACTGAAGGCTTGACTGAATTGCAAAAAGCCATTTATGAGTTCGTTGTCTCCCGGGGTGGGGCAAAAAAGGATGAAATTGCAGAAAAATTTGGCATATCCCCACTGGAAACCGAAAACCAGTTTGCTCTCCTGAGGCACTGCGAACTTTTAAAAGGGCAAAAAAGAGAAGATGGCGTATACCTTGTGCCTTTTAAGGACGAATAAGTCTAAATATGTATCAAAGTTTATCATTAAATGCATACATCTTTTATTTTTTCCCTTTCTAACCAGGCAGAGCCCTCTATAGGTTCTCTCAATAAGTGGAAACCTGCTCATAGTTGTATGCCTGCCCAAAACTGTTTCATTCTTGAAAATCAAATTCATATTCGAAACCCATAAATAACAGCTTTTTATACGGTTAGCAGGTCTTTATAAGGTTGATAGGTTTTTACACAATTAAAGGCTTCAGGCAAGGTGTTTCATATGGATAGCTCAAAACCTTACTTTAATCCAGAAATAGAGGCCATGGATAGGGGAGAACTCGACGCTCTCATCGAGGAACGGGTACGGTATACAATAAAATATGCAGCTGAAAATTCCCCTTTTTACAGGAAATGGTTTGAAAAACACGGAGTAAGCCCGGGAGATATCAAAACCCACGAGGACCTTCTTGAACTTCCTATCATATCCGGGAAAACGATCCGGGAAAACCAGCCTCCTGAGATGAAGGATTTTATGTTCAGGAGTGTAGGCTGGGGAGATGTCTTCACTATTCATGAGACCAGTGGCACCAGTGGTACTCCCAAAAGCTTTTTTCTGACATGGGAGGACTGGGAGCGCTATGCGGAAAAATACGCCCGGATATTCAGGTCTCAGGGCTTCGGGCCCGGGGATAGGGTAGTTGTCTGTGCATCCTACGGCATGAATGTGGGGGCAAACACCATGACCCTTGCAGCCAGACATGTAGGCATGAGCATTATCCCTGAAGGTAAGTGTACCTTTCCCCTGCGTGTTATTGAAACTTACAGGCCGACAGGCATAGTGGGCAGCGTGTTCAAACTTCTTAACCTTGCCCGCAGAATGCAGGCTGAAGGGATTGACCCCCAGCAGTCAGGCGTAAACAAACTGGTTGTTGGAGGTGAAGCCTTTGCTGAAGAGTCTAGAAACTATCTCTCGGAAATCTGGGGCTGCCCTGTTTATAACACCTACGGAAGTACGGAAGGGACGATGTGCGGGGAATGCAATGAAATCTCTGGACTGCACGTTCCTGAAGATTTTGTTCATCTTGATGTTTACGACCCGCACCTGAAGGACTTTGTGCCTGACGGGGAGTGCGGAAGAGTTATCCTGAGCACGCTTCTGCCTGTTGGGGCAAAGGCAGGGAATCTTCTCCTAAACTATGATACTGATGATACTACTGTTGTCCTTACGCGCAAAACATGCTCCTGTGGAAGGACCCACATGAAAATACTCACTCCGCAGAGAGAGGCAGAAACAGTCTGGGTTGAAGGGACTCCTTTTAACCGCGTTGATGTGGAAAGGGGTGTGTTCCAGAGTGGAAATATGGACTATCTGACAGGAGAGTATGAAGCTTTTCTCTACGGCGGAGAAGATGAGGAAGAAACCATCCTGAGAGTTAGTATTGAATGCGAAAATCCCGATACCTGTGACAGAGATTTTATAATGGAAAATTTCAGCCGCTCTTTCCTTAAATATAAATATCCTCTTTCCCGGGCTTATGAAGACGGCACCTTCAAGATCCTCTTTAACTTTACGGGTCCCAGAGGGCTTGAGCTGTACAAAATTAAGGGAAGGCCGAAGAGGCTTGTGGACAGACGATGACTGGAAAGATCGGGCCGAGTTATAAATACAAAGGATGATGACCAGCGCCAATTGCATAGGGAAAACTGCTGGTATTAAAAGAAAAACGGTGCCGAGGGAACTGCTGGAAGTAAAAGAAAAACGGTATCAGTTGTTATAAGGAAAGTGGTACCGGCATTTAATGGATAATAAAATTATTTATTCAACGACTTCTCTATTTTCTTCGTTTTTGATTCTTTTTTAGTCCTGTTAACTTAGTTTTTTTCTTCACTCACTCACTCATTTTCTTTTAAATATTCTACTTATTTATTCCTTTTGGATTCTTTTCCTTTTATTTTTATTTTTTATTTATTTTTGTCTCTCTTATTGGTTTATGGACACTTTGACCCTTTCATATATGCTAAGTTTTATAGTTCCCAAACATTAATATACTGAAGGATGAATTAACATATGAGCACAACTCTTTTATATTAATGGTCAAGTGAATAAAACATATATAGTAATACTCACAATAACTTAATGTATTATCTTTCGGATAAAATGCAAATTAATTGGTGATACGATGGAAACAGAACTTATGAGGATAGGGGTCTCCCTTCCCGACACTCTTCTTGGTAAATTTGATGAGATTATAGAAAAAAGAGGTTACTCTTCCCGCTCGGAAGGCATAAGGGACGCCATCAGGAGTTATATTTCCTACTACGAGTGGATGGGTGACATTAAAGGCCATCGTGTCGGGACTGTCGCTGTTATTTACGACCACACGAAACGCGGACTTTCAAATGCACTTGCAGATATACAGCACAACTACTCTCACCTGATTAAGTCCTCCGTGCATATCCACCTCGACCACGATAACTGTTTTGAAGTAATTGTTCTTGATGGGGACGGCGAAGAAATTAAAGAGCTTGCCGAAGCTATTATGTCCCTTAAAGGAGTAAAATTCTCAAAACTTACTACCGTAGCCTCAAACGATAAAATGTAATCCTCTTATCTTATCCTTCAGGGATACGAATCTACATACAAACGTTGTTACTTTAGGTTATTGAGAGACTTCAGATTTGTTAAATAGTAAAAACTCTCTCAATTTCTTCAATTACCTTTTTTCAAAGTGCCTTTCAATGTGTTTCAGAAGAAGGTTTCCGAATTCCGTAAGGTCATATATCTGGAAACTGCGCTCTCTCCTTGAGTCCACGAGCCCTGCTTCCTTTAAAAGTTTGAGGTGGTAAGAAAGTGCAGAATGCTTCTGGTCCGTAGCTTCTACAAGGACACAGACACAGAGGCTCTGGATTTCTAGGGCTTTAAGAATCCTGAGGCGGGTTGGATCTGCAAGAACTTTAAACAGACTGACGATCTCTTCAAAGTCTTCATTCAGTGCCTTATGAACAGCTTCAAGCACATCTTCCGGAAGAGAATAAGCATCCCGGACTTCTATTATTTTTTTTTCAGACATTTCTTCCACTCGTACCTTTTTTGCACTTAACATAGAGCTCATCCGAAAACCAATTGCTCATAGATTAGGGCAAAGCATGCGGCTGTCAATTTAATTCTCTGGTTAAATCAATTTAATTCTCTGGTTAAATCAATTTAATTCTCTGGTTAAATCAATTTAATTCTCTGGTTAAAGACTACGTTTATTCATTTTTCCAATTTTAAATTAACTTCTTTTTAATTTCTAAATTACCCTGTTTTTATTGCAGTCCAAAGCTTCGGGCCGGAAATTAAGCTTCCTTACTTTTCAGCTTTGAAAAATTTTATCTGCAATTTTTTTGCTGGTTTTTCTTTTCAGGCTTTTTCTTTTCAGGCTATTACATTCCTTTTAAAGTCTCGGTATTCGTTGAAAGGACCTCTCTCCATCTGAGCCCGAGGCCAGATAGGGCAAGCCCTCCTCCAAGCAATGTAATTGAGTTCTTTATTATGTGATCAAGTACAGCGACCGTAAATCCCAGCTCCGGTCTGATACCTCCAAGCCCGAAAACTGCAGTAAGGGCAACTTCATAAGTCCCTATAGCTCCGGGAGTGATCGGAAAAGTTTTTGCAATATTTCCCAGGGCCACTGCCAGGAAGATCAGGGATATCGTGAATGGCGAAGACATATCTATCCCGGCTGTCGGAAATGCTTTCAGAACCAGAAAACAGGTGAAGATATCCATAGCCCATATAAGAAGGGAGGATGCAACCACTGCGATAAACGCTCCAGGACGGACCGCAACAACGCTCATCTGGTGGATAAAGGTGGATGCGAATTCTCTTATTTTATTAAATGGTTCACCGGAAGAACTTGCAGAAGCCTTTTCTCTACTTACTTTTTTTCTGTGGCTCTCCCTATAAGATAACGCAAAAAGGGCTGCAAAGAAGAGGATGACTGCAATCCCTGATAACTTGATCAGGGATTCCATCCAGGAAGCAAGTTCTAACCTGGCAGCTACACCTGAAGAAGCAAGTATGGCAATGAAAGTGATTGCAATTATGTCAAAGACCCTTTCCACGGTCAGAGAGGAAAGGCTTGTTGTAAAGGCAAGGTCTTTACTTCTCTTCAGGATATACATCCTGCTAAGATCTCCGATTCGTGCAGGAAGGATTACGTTTGCAGATTGGCTGATGAAAATGCTTCCTGTAAGAAACCCAAGTCCATAATGATTTCCGAGCCTGTTAAGGATCTGCTGGAAACGGACTCCCCTGAGCGGCCATGAGACACAATAAACAAGAGAAGCAAGACCCAGGGTGCCCATAGACACCTGTTTTATATTTTCCAGAACATCGGATGCACCCAGAAAGGTCGCAGCAAGTGCGAGAATCAGAAGCGCAAGAAAGGCTGTTATAAATATTTTTCCTTTCCCTGAAACTAAGCTCGGGAAGAAGAGCTCCCACCAGAGGCGGAAAATCTCTGATCCCATTCCAACAATATCCTTTGCAAAATTGACCTTGCTTGACCCTCCGTGCCTCCAGTACACAGGGAACTCAAGAACGCTGTATCCGCGGTGCTGGGCTCTTACTAGCAATTCTGTATCCCAGAACCAGTGCTGGTTCTCAATTTCATCGAGCAATCCAAAAAGAGGACCTCTCCTGAATGCCTTAAAACCGCACTGGTGGTCATAAAGTTTTGAATGCAAAAAAAGCCTGACCATGGAGTTGTATCCTCTGCTTGCAAACTCCCGTTTAAAAGGCCTTTTTGCATCGCTTTCGGGCATTATTCTCGAACCGGTGGCAAAATCATAGCCATCCGTACTTACAGCTCTGACCAGTTTTTCCAGATAACTCATATCTGTTGCAAGATCAACATCAATATAGCAGAGCACCTCTCCTGAGGCTGCCTTAAAAGCTCTGTTCAGAGCTCTTCCTCTTCCCTGTCGTTCATCGGAATGCAGGTGTTTGACATAAGAGTACTGTTCCGAAAGCCTTGAAGCTATCCGGTCCGTACCGTCCGTGCTTCCGTCCTCTGCTATGATGATCTCAAAAGAATTGGTTATCTTTGAGAGAGTCTCTGCTGTTATCGAGACTGTATTTTCTATCCTGGCTGCTTCGTTGTAAGCGGGCAGAACTACCGAGACGCTGGTTATACGAACGACCTCTTGATGTTTATAATATTAATTGAGTTTTATGCTGATTGCAATTTCATATAAATTTTATAAACTCGAATAATTCCATATTTATAAAATGCATTTGTGAAATCTGTTTTGAAGCGTATTTATGAAAAGTATTTATGAAACAATGTTTAGATATTGAAATAAATGATATATTTGTCTAAACTGCAATTTTTTGCCTGAACCAGCTTTCTCTCTGAAAACAGACAATTATATCTCCTTTTTACGGACCTTTCTTTAATTTATATATTGTGACTGAGCCCTGATAAACCGGTTCAAAATAGGTTTCGTTTTCGAATTTATCCAGGTTTACCTGATATATCTGCCGTTCAAGCTGACCGATATATACATAACTTATGTTATATTTATTCATGAGCTCAAGAGCTTCCCTTTCACTGCCAGATGAATAAATCGAGCGAACATCTTCTATCCTCTCTCTGACTTCTGCATGGTCTCTTCCCCAGAACCGCTCATGCCTTGCCCATCCGACAACTGTGGGAAGCCCGGTATTTGCAGAAACCCGGGATGTGTAACTGTAACTGCTGTCATCCTCAGAAGCCTCAAGAATTATCGGAGATCCTTCGATATTCTCCTGCATCCACAGTATGGCATTGTAGTCTCCCCTGTCCAGTTCTTTCATGTATTCCATTCCGTCAAGGGAAGGCATAGCATCCATATCTTTTATCCTCGTGAAGGTTGATACTACAGGAAAAAAGGCACAGGAAATGACAAGGAGCACAAGTACAGCTACCCATGCTTTTTTTACAGCTCCTTTCAAATATGTTCTGTTTCCAAACTTACCCGGGTAACGAAAACTAAATTCGTAGTACGAATAAGAGGCTGCAATAGCAAGAAAAATCCATAAATGCATGTAAAATTTGAAAACCGTGTTCATACGGGCAAACTCCCCTGATATGGGGTCATCAAGGAAAATAACTTCGCAGAGTAAGGCGATAAAGGCAGCTGTCGCTACCAGAAGAGATACAAATCCTGCTGCGCCCCTTTCTGGGAGGTCCTTCAGAAAAATAAACAAAGAAAGAGCAAGTAGGGGTAAAAAAATCGTAAGCAGTGGAATAGCATATGCTTCCGAGAGCATTGCTGAGACCCCAATCCAGAGGACAAAAAATCCTAATTTTTTTCCGGAGCCCAGGCGGGTTATAAGGAAAGAGAATACCAGGAACAGGAAAAGTCCGAAAAGGATCAGGAATTTATCGACCTCTGTCCTGAATTCCGGCACAACAAAATCAAGTCCTCCTGCTGCCTGTGGATTAAAAAACAAATAAAAAGGCAAATACGGCAGGAAACTGAAGATAGAAATAAGAATTATTGAATTGGAAAATCTGGCAACAGCACCGAATAAATTCCTGTTATATCTATAATTTCCGTAATAAAACGCAAAAATAACAAAAAGTGTCAGACCGAAATATATAGGGAAATCCCAGGAATTGAATGGAAATAAAAAGCCGAGAGAAATTGAAAATATAAGAAGTGTCAGGCTGTTTTCAAATATTGAGCTACCATTTTTCCTTAAATACATATTCAGGAGAAAGACAAGTATAAGCAACTGGAACGGGATTGCAAGCATATGAGAATGCAGGTCTCCGTGTATAAAGCTGAAGTATGGGAATTCATTTATTGTAAAAGGGATGACTCTTGAGCTGCTCCAGTAGTACCCTCTTGAGATCGGTTCATGATGGATATACATGGATATGAATTCTATAAGCCCCTGCAGGTTTCCGAGCAGCATTCCGAAGCCTGCAGTTAGGAGGCCGTATTTAATTTTCCCATGTGTGAGATTGTACCCGAGACCGAAGAAGGCATTCAGGGACAGGGCAAAGGTCAGTGCAATTGCCAGGTTAAAAAGTATAGAGGGTTTGACGGCACCGAGTTTTCCGATGACTGCTACAGAAAGATACCCGAAATAGTAATAAAAATCCATGAGCCCGCCTGCAAACCAGGGATCCAGGGGAGGGAACGAAGTTGTTTTTATCACTGCGTTTAAAAATGCAAAATCCATAAACTTCTCGTGTCTGTATATCTCGGGCAGGTAAATGCGTACGAGCAAGAAAAAAAAGAAACCTGAAGCGAACACTAATTCATTCATGATCAAAATTTTCTTGCTCGGGAAAAACCTTTGTTTTCGGTAAAGGACAATAGATATAAGGCAAAGCACAATGAATGCGATCAGGACCGTAGTACGGCTGAAACCCAGTATATACGAAAAAACCCAGGAAAGATAGGTGACAAGTATAATTCCAAGGATCCTGGCTACAGAATATCCTCCGTCAGCAAGCCTGCTTCCTGCACTTTTAGTGAGCGGAATCGAAATAAAGCCCAGGGCTTCTATAAGGAAAAACCATAAAATTATATGTAAATATTCTAACACTTTCCCCTTCCCCTACGTGTAAAGCGCAGTCTTTCAATTGAAGTTCACTCTTCAGTTTTCTGGCAAAATGCAGTTCCTTAGATATGCTTTAAACTAAAACCCCAAACTTCAAACCTGAAGCACGCTCTTCAAACCACGGTTGTAATTCGTACCCTCCTCAAATTACACCGCTGGAAATTTCATTTAACTGCGATACTAACGTATTTTCCATACGTTGCATTCTGCAAAATAATGTCCCTGAGTTTTCCGTACAAAGCGCATCCGGTGACCCCACTCTAATCCGGAACAGCTTTTATGATCCAGTAAACCCTCAGGAGGTTTTTTAAATATGTCCCCACATGTCTTATTTCCGTTTTTTTAAATCTGTCAGGAGAGACATATTCTGATAATATATATTTTGTTAATATGCTTATATTTCTGTCGAGCGCGAACTTCTTTTTCTTTTCCTTTCTGTTTTATTTTTCGAATCAATCTTTCAAATTATTTAAACAAATTCATAATACGCTTGTTATAACACATTTTTAAAATAGGCCTTTGTAAATAATGGTAACCATGAAAATGCAGATTAACGGAAAAGCTGCAGGAGCATCCGGAAGCGAGTTTTTTGATGTTCAAAACCCTGCAACAGGTGAACTTATCGAGCAGGTTCCGAGAGGCACGGAAGATGATGTTGCTCTTGCGGTAGAAGCTGCAATATCAGCTTTTCAAGGCTGGGCCTCCACATCTCCGCAGCATAGAGGTGTGGTTTTTTACAGGGCTGCAGGGATTGTCAGGCAGAGAAAGGAGGAACTTGCTGCCCTGCTCACACAGGAACAGGGAAAACCTCTTGCAGAAGCCAGGAACGAAATAGAAGGATTTGCACACGTGCTTGAATACTACTGCGGGCTTTCAAGCAATCAGCGAGGAGATTTTATTCCTGTCCCGGGAAATGGGTATGCTTTTACCGTTAAAAACCCCCTCGGAGTCTGCGCAGCAATAATTCCCTGGAACATGCCTGCCCTGATTATGGGCTGGAAAATTGTCCCGGCTTTGATTTCAGGCAATACTTTTGTGTTAAAGCCGTCAAGCAACACTCCGCTTACGAACCTTACTCTGGCTTCTATCCTGACCGAAGCCGGCTTGCCTGAAGGTGTGCTTAATGTGGTCACAGGTCCTGGCGAGACTGCAGGAGAGAGCCTTATCCGTAATCCCCATGTAAAAAAAATATCTTTTACGGGAGAAGCCAGAACAGGAAAACGAGTAGCTGAACTTGCAGCCAGCGGGATGAAAAGGGTTACTCTTGAGCTGGGTGGAAGTGACCCCATGCTTGTGTGTGATGATGCCAATCTCGAAAGTGCAGTTGCAGGAGCCCTCAGGGGGAGATTTTACAACTGTGGTCAGACCTGCACGGCTGTCAAGAGGCTGTATATTTTTGAATCCATTGCTGAAGAATTCATAAAAAAACTCGAAGCAGGCGTCCGGAGCTTAAGAGTCGGAAATGGGCTGGATAAAAGTACCGATATGGGACCTCTTAACAACCTCCGTCAGATGGAGTATCTGAAAGGGCTTATAGACGAAATTGAGGAGAAGGATGAAGGCAGGATAATTATCGGTGGAAAAGTTCCTGATTTCAAAGATTCTGATAAAGGGTACTTCTTTGAACCTACTCTCGTCTCAGAAGTTCCCGGAGACTCGAGGCTTTTAAAAGAAGAAGTCTTTGGCCCTTTACTGCCTGTAGTCACGGTAATAAATCTGGATGAAGCAATAGAAGAAGCTAACAATAGCAGTTACGGGCTTGGTGCATCTATCTGGACAAAAGATTTAGACCGGGCACGGATGGGATGTGAGCAATTAAATGCAGGGATTATATGGGTTAACCAGCACCTGAAGGTAGCTCCCGAAGTTCCTTTCGGAGGAGTTAAAGAAAGCGGTTTTGGAAGAGAGAATGGGCTTGATGCTCTTTCCGAATATCTGGAAACCAAAACCATAATGTTAAACCTGCTTTCGGCAGGTAAACCTATAAATTAATATCATTAATTTTATATCTCTTTCTTGGTTATCCCATGGCAGAGAAAAACAGTAGTAGAAGAGTTGAATCCTCCTTAAAACGTACACGGTTCTTAGGTCACCTAGGTCTTATGGCTGGAGTTTTCCGAGAACTTGAAGTTGACAAACTGATCGATGAGAAACTTCCCAAAGAACGGAATCATAATGTTCCTCACTCAGTCTGCATCCTTGCCATGGTACTCAATGGTCTAGGTTTCATAGGGCAACGTCTGTACCTGTTTCCTGATTTTTTCAAAAACATTTCTACTGAAAGGCTTTTTGGAGACGGTATAACAAAAGAAGACCTGAATCAATATGCTATCGGAGAGACTCTTGACAAAATCGTAAAATATGGCCCTACAAAACTGTTTACGGAAATTACCCTTCACATTATGGCTCGTCTACCTATTCCTGTTCACTGTTTACACTCTGACACTACAAGTGTCAGCGTTTATGGTGATTATGAAGACGAAGAAACTGAGTCTATTGATATTACTTTTGGAATTCCCAAAAACGGAAGATGGGACCTCAAACAATTTGTACTGAGCTTGATTGTTAATCAGCATGGAATACCTCTTTTCATGAACACACATTCAGGAAATGCTTCCGACAAAAACACAATTCTGGATGCAATAACGTCTCTCAAATCAGTTTTAAGACCTGAAAGCAAAGTGTACTATGTCGCTGATAGTTCCTTTTACACAGACAATAATATCCAGAATATCGGAAAATCATTCTGGATCAGTCGTGTTCCTGCAACAATTTCCGAGGCAAAGGAACTGCTAACTGCAAATCTGAACCTGAAAACGCTAAAAAGTGATGAGAGGTACTCTTTTTATCAAACCTTTGTGGAATATGGCGGAGTCAAACAAAAGTGGGTTTTGCTGCTTTCTCACAAGATGAAGGAGAAGAAAGAGAAAACTCTCAGGACGAAACTTGACAAAGAGGTTGAAAAAGCAGAGAAGGCTTTTAAAAAGCTGAAAGGAGAGGACTTCTTCTGCGAAGAGGATGCATCAAAAGCTGCAGAGAAATGGATTAAAGAATTCCCTTCTATTGTTTTTGAAAAAGTTGATTTGAAATCCATTAAAAAACGTGAATCAGGTAAAAGAGGCAGACCTTCTAAAGATGAGGAATTAAAGACTTATTTCAGGATTGATGGAAGCATAAAGGTTAATGATGCTTTTGTTTTGAATGAAATGGAGAAAATGGGACTTTTCATTCTTGCGAGTAATGATATCACTCTTTCTCCGGGAGAGATGCTGAAGTATTACAAAGGACAGGACAATGTAGAAAAAGGATTCCGATTCTTGAAAAGTGATACATTTAGCATATCGAAAGTCTACCTAAAGAATAAAAGCAGAATTGAAGCACTGGCTATGACAATGGTTCTCTGCTTAATGATTTATTCAATTGCAGAATGGAAATTAAGGACAAAATTAGAGGAAGAAAATGAAACGGTTCCAGATCAAAAAGGAAAGCCAACAAAAAGACCTACGATGAGATGGATATTTGTCAATTTCCAGGGAATTACAGAACTTATTTCTCAGAAAGAAGGTGAAGTAAATTCAGAAATACTGAATATGGAGGATCTTCACTGGAAGATATTGGGTCTCATGGGAGAGAAATATGAAAATATCTATCTCTAATTACGTTAACCTGCCGAATGTAGGTTAAAAACCTGAATACCGGAGCTGGCTGTTAAAATCCTTTGTTAAGACTTTGATGCTAAAAGGTTGAAGACTAAATACCTTACAGACTAAGCAAAAACAGAATCTGGTAAACAGAATCTGGTAAACAGAATCTGGTAAACAGAATCTGGTAAACAGAATCTGGTAAACAGAACCTGGTAAACAGAATTTAATAAAACAGAATTTAATCGAGCAGAATCTATAAGTTCTTTCGTTTGAAAGCCATAAAATAAAGATTTTCGATGAGCCTCCATCAGCCGGCTCACCGAGTTTTTAAGTAAACTGATAAGTAAACTGATGTTTTATCTTTGCAGCTTACTTTTTGTACTTGGGCAGAAGCTGCATGAATTCGGAAGCTTCCATTACGGGGACGCTGTCAATCACGCAGACATCGGACCATGGCAGGTTGAAGGCTCCGTAAGCCTCGGCACTTTCTGCTTCGTAAAGAATGTAATAACGATTTCCGGAAAGGTCAACCCACTGGTTGATAACATCAATTCCTTCGGGAATTTCAAGTTTCTTAAAGTGTTCAAGGATTCTATCACGATTCGAAGGGTCCCAGGTACTAACGTCCATGAATAACATCTTTTACCACTCCTTTTATTTTTATGCCACCAATACCCCTTCCCGGAAGCTCAGGCAGCTTCTTTTCAGCATCCGGGTTATTTTTTGAGAGCTCGGCCTTAATGGAAAACAATATGTTGCCCTATGCCAACCCTTGCGGGTATGACCTGTGCGCCCCCAAAAAGCCTTTTTAGGCGAAATTCTGAACATTTTTTAAGTTTTCTCTGCCTCTCCTTTATCTGCCACTTTCAAATCCCCAAGAGTGACAGACCCGGTAAGACAGGCAGCCTTGCAGAAAGAAATTCTGCAGGCACAGACAGTATAATATCATCCCTTAGGCTATATAATAGTTCGTCCGAAGGGATTGTTTTGAGTTAAATATTCTCATTAATATACATAACTTTATTTTTCAGATTTTATATTTAAGCCTGAATGGTCCCCGATAAATCAATTAATATTATTCAGCATACTCGAAAAGAGATTCTCCTATTTTTATCCTTTCGCCGCGCTGGTATATAACCGGCCCGCAAGTAAAGTGTGAAAAACAACAGTATAGCCAATAATATTAAGAAAAGTTGATACTATAGAAAGTATGCCTGGGTTGGGAATACTTTTCTTAATCCCGAAACCACTTTTCTGCTCGTTTTTCTGGTCATTTTACTTCTCTGTTATTTTCCAGCTTCTCATAAGTTACTCACTCCACCTGCTGCTTTTTACTTTCTTTTTTACCGGGTTTTAGTTTCTTGTTATTTACTTTTAATTTCTTTTTCTTTCATGAGTAGCTCCGCCGATTCAAACCCTGCTTTCACCGAGCCGTTCATGCTCCTTTCCGGGTAATTGGTTGAAGAGAACATTCCTGCAAGGTAGAGTCCGTAAGGACCTGCAGCAAAAGGAAGTACTTTTTCAAGATAACCCTGTTCGTATACGGGAGCAGTATCTATTCTACGGTAGAGCTTTGTCCAGCGGACCCTACTTCTTGAGAATTCGGGAAACATTCTTTCGAGCCCTTTCAGATAAGATTCTATAACATCTTCTTCTTTTTGTGTCCAGAGAGTGCTCTTTTTGTTCTGGAAGTAAGATGTTACGTACACAAGGTGTTCTCCATAATCTTCAAAAGGCACGTAATTAGTATGTTCGATTACGGCTCCAAAAGGCACATCTGCTTTTATGTTCAACCAGTAATTTCCATTTTTCATGAGCCTTACGTCAAGTCCTATCAGAGCGCATGCTGTTCCTTGATAACGGATATCCCTTAGGGTTTCATGCAGAGTTCCAAGCTTGCCTCCGGTGATTGCATCCAGTACCACTGGTTCTACAGTTGAAATAACTGCGTCGCAGGCGATGAATTCCCCACCAGTTACCACTCCCTGTACGGCATTGTCTTTAATCACAATTTCCGTTACTTCCCTGCCTGTTCTAATTTCTCCTCCGTTTGCAGTTATTTCCCCTGCCAGGGCTTCTACAAGGGAATTAAACCCTCCTCGCATGTATCCCAGTTTCTCTCCTTCTTTTCCCCTATCAGACCTTATTTTCACCCTTCCGATAAGCCATGCAGCAGAAACACTGTCGGCATTGTCTCCGAATTTACTTTTCATAAGAGGAGCAAAAAAGTTTTCGTACACAGACTTTCCTGCAGTATCGAGAATCCAGTCCTTTGCCTTTATCCTGTCATAAGGAGTTGTGTCTTTTATCAGTCTGATCCTGAAGACCAGCAGGCCAAGCTTTACCAGGTCAAGCGTGGAAAGAGGTTTAAAATGCAGGATCTCAAAAGGTGTACTCATAGGGTAGTTTTTACCGTCCACGAAATAGGCGTTTTTTGCTTCCAGCCACAGCATCTTCTTTTCGAGCCCTAGTTCTTTTATAAGGGTAAGAAGTTCGGAATCACTTCTAAATATATGATGGTAGTACCTTTCAATAAAATATTTTTTTCCGGAGTGTTCCAGACAGTAGCTTGCTGCCATTCCCCCAATATCCGGATCTCTTTCAAAAACGATTACTTCGTTAGATTTACAGAGTCTGTAACCTGCTGACAAACCTGCAAGCCCGCTTCCGATTATTACTATTTTCATGCTATACTTTTTCCTTCTGTTCCTTAAATTTTTTTAAACTAATCCCTGATAATTGGTATTTTAATCCCTGATAATTGGTATTTACAATTATGTGATTTCTATATAAAGAAATAGATAGATTTAACATTTTTTTCCAGGAAAATATTTTGTAGAATTACAAATTACATAAAAACCCCTTTGCATATCGATGTGTCTAACCGCTATATATACATTAAACTCATTCATATTAAAGCACAGGGCATGCTAAGTTCAGAGATGTCTCATTAAAAAGAAGTGAGGGTAAGGGTTGTACTACGATCAGGAAATTAGCTCGGTTTTTGAGAAGCTCAGGACATCAGAAAAAGGCCTGGACTCCGGGGAAGTCGAAAAGAGACTGGAAGAATATGGAAAAAATGAACTTAAAGAAAAAGAAAAAGTCCCTATCTTTCGACTTCTTCTCTCACAATTCAAAAGTATTTTAATCGCTATCCTGATAATTGCTTCCATTGTGTCGGCTATACTCGGTGAGGCCATTGATGCAGTAGTGATTTTATTTACTGTTTTTCTTGCTGGAATTCTAGGTTTTGTGCAGGAGTACAGGGCTGAAAAAGCGATCGAACTTCTTAAGTCCCTGACATCTCTGGAAGCAGTAGTAATAAGGAATGGGGCTGAAAAAAAGATCCCATCAACAGAACTGGTTCCCGGTGATATTCTTCTGCTTCAGACCGGAGACCGCATCCCTGCAGATGCCAGGCTAATTAAAGAGTATAATATCAAAGTTGATGAGTCCTCGCTTACAGGGGAATCCGTGCCTGTCCAGAAAACTCCCGATGTTCTACCTGCTGACACTCCTGAGGCTGACAGAAAAAATATGGTCTATGCAGGGACTGCAGTTGCCTATGGAAGAGGAAAAGCTGTTGTCACGACAACAGGCATGAAAACTTCTTTTGGAGAGCTTGCCGGGCTTCTCGGGACAATAGAAAGATCCAGAACCCCTCTGCAGGAAAGCCTTGATAAATTCGGCAGGTGGATTGGCGCGGCAACTCTTGTAATCGTAGCTTTTGTTGCAGTGCTCGGCGTCTTTTCCGGCTTTCCCCCTATCGACATGTTTCTCTGGGGCGTTGCGCTCGCAGTTGCCGCTATTCCTGAAGCCCTTCCTGCAGTCGTCACAGTAGGGCTAGGGCTCGGAGTAAGGCGCATGGTCAAAAGGCATGCCCTTATAAGAAAACTGCCTTCAGTAGAAACCCTGGGTGCTACGGATATTATCTGTACCGACAAGACAGGCACGCTCACTCAGAACAAAATGACGGTTGAGGGGATATATGTTAATGGGACGGTTCTCAAGGTAACGGGAGTCGGGTATAATCCTGAGGGGAAATTTCTAAAAGGCAGTTCAGAAAAAGGTGATTCTGAAAAAGGTGATTCCGAAGTACCGGAGGATGATAAGAATCTTCGAGTACTTTTACTCGGGGCTGCTCTGTGCAACGATTCAAATTTTTATAAAGAAGAAGATAGATGGAAAATTACAGGGGATCCGACAGAAGCAGCTCTAGTAGTCGCTGCGGCAAAGGCTGGACTTGAAAAATCCGAACTTGATCAAAAGTATCCGAGACTTGCGGAAATCCCTTTCTCTTCCGAAAGTAAGAGAATGACAACCTTCAATAAGCTGGAGGACGGTCCGGGCGATTTTCTGGATTCCGAGCTCGTGGCTTTCTCAAAAGGAGCTCCTGAGGTAATTCTTGGCTCATGTACAAAGATTCTTCTCAACGGTGAAATAAAAGATTTAACTCCAGAACAGAGGCAGGAAATCTCCGAGCAGGTTAAAGAACTCGCTAATCAGGCTCTAAGGGTTATGGCCCTTTCTTTCCGTCCGTTTGATGAAGGTTTTTCTCCAGAAAAAGTCTCTTCCGGGGAAATTCCTGCAGAAAAGGTCGAAGAAGACATGGTCTTTTCAGGGTTAATTGGCATGAGAGACCCTCCAAGAGAAGAAGCGAAAGCTGCAATCAAAACCTGTGAGGATGCCGGCATAAAGACTGTAATGATAACTGGAGACCATAAGGTTACAGCAGCTGCAATTGCAAGAGAACTCGGGATTTTGAAAGAAAACGACCTTACTCTTACTGGTTCGGAACTTGACAGCCTTGACGAGAGCGAATTTGAGGCAAGAGTTGAAAAGGTCTCGGTTTACGCTCGGGTTTATCCTGCTCATAAACTGAGGGTGGTAAAAGCTCTTAAGAAGAAGGGTTATGTTGTAGCAATGACCGGAGATGGGGTTAATGATGCGCCTGCTCTGAAAGCTGCTGATATGGGCATAGCAATGGGCATTACAGGCACTGACGTCAGCAAAGAAGCCTCAAGCATGATCCTGACCGATGATAACTTTGCATCCATTGTCTCAGCGGTTGAAGAAGGACGAAATATATTTAAGAATATTAAGAATTTCATCACCTACGGACTCACAGCCCATATAGGAGAAGTCCTGATTGTCCTCATAGTAATTCTAGGCTGGCAGATCCTTCCTTTGCTTGCCGTACAGATCCTGTGGATTAACCTGATAACGGATGGTCTCCCTCCGATGGCTCTTTCTGTTGAACCTCCTGACAGGGGGCTTATGAAACAGAAGCCAAGGAACGTTGAGGAAGGGCTTATCACCCGCCGTGAAATCGTTGCCGGGCTGGGATTGGGAGGGCTTATCGCCTCTCAGGCACTGATACTTTTAGTCTGGTCCCTGGATAATGGTTTTTCTATTTCGAAACTGCAGACTATGGTCTTTACACTCGTTGTCTTTTCAGAGATGTTCAATGCATTCAACTGGCGTTCTGATAAGTATTCGGTTTTTTCTCTGGGGCTTTTTACAAACAAAGCTCTGGTCTATGCGGTCCTGACCACAGTGGCCCTGCAGTTGATGGTGATTTACGTCCCGTTCCTCCAATTTGCTTTCAGGACAGTTCCCCTTTCACTTTCTGAGTGGGGAGTCATACTGGCTTTAGCTTCCACCACACTTATTTCGATGGAGATTATAAAGTACCTGAACTCCAGGAAGAGCGCTGATAAAAAGGAATATGTATAAAAATGGGTATCTTTTCCGGCTCTAAGTCTTAATAGATACCCTATTTCCTTTCTATTTTGGATAGTTGTGTCCTTATTCCACACTTATTTCTCTATCTGTTTTATTTTTTCTTTCAGTTTGAATTGCGAACTTCAACGCTGAAGGTGAAATCAGAATGGATATAACCACCATAAGCACTACCGCCGAAAATATTTCCTGATTGATGATCTCCAGGTCCCTGCCTATGGTTAGCACGACAAGTTCTACCCCTGCTCTGGGCATGACTCCTACCCCGAAAATAAAGCTTTCGTAAAAATCAAAACCTATAGCTTTTGATCCTATAAAACCCCCTATTAGCTTTCCTGAAAGGGCGAGGAAGATGACCACGAGGGCAAAGAGACCTGTATTTCCCAGGGTGTACAGGTCAATTGAAAAGCCTATGAATGCGAAAAAGAGTGGGATCAAAATTCCATAAGCTAGCCCTTCCACTTTGCTCTGCACATCCTGGAGCTTGGCAAGGGGGATTTCCGATATTAATATTCCTCCTATGAAAGCTCCTATTGTTGCATGAAGCTCAAAAAACTCTGCAAGATAGGCAGAAAAAAGGGCTACCATGACCACAAGGGAAAATACTGTTTCTTTTGCATGCATTTTCTGAGCATAGCCAAAAATCCTGGGAAATAAGTATTTTCCGAGAATATACATAATCAGCAGAAAAAGCAGAATTTTTCCTGCAATCGTAAGAATACCCAGAATTGAAGGCGCACGGTTGAAGCGGGCAAAGGTGACCACTACAGAGAGCAAAAAAATCCCTATTATATCGTCCAGGATCGCCGAGGAGAGCATTACTGTGCCTGGCTTGCTGGAAAGATAATTCAGGTCTATGAGGGTCCTGATCACCACCCCTATACTTGTCGGGCTGAAAGCAACCGCCATAAAAAGGCTCTGAAGAAAAGTAAAATTAAAAATCCTTCCGAGCAAAAAACCGAAAGCAAAGGCAAAAATAATCTGGGAAAGCGTAGGGACAAGGGCAGTTAATGATGCGGATTTCAGTTCCTTGAAGTTAACCTCTTTATATCCTGCAGTGAAAAGAAGAAAAATCGAACCGAGTTCGGCAAAGAAGACAATTACTCCGGTCTCTATGTCAAGAAAAAGTACTCCAAATGATATTCCAGCCAGAATCTCTCCCATAACTGAGGGGACACCAATTCTCTCTGCTGCCTCACCCAGTATTTTCACGCTGAAAATAAGAAATAATATTTGAAACAGAGCACTTATGGCTGTAACCCCCTTACTTTTTCTTACCTCAACCCTGTCTAAATTATCTGTTACTTAAGACTCTTCAGAGGCGTCTTTCACTTCCTTTTACTCCCCTCTTAGCCTTTATTTCTTTAACTCCCTTCTTTACCTCCTTTTTCTAATTCTCCTTTATCAGTCCTCTTTTTCCTTAGAGCCTTCTTTTTTTCTTCTTCTGCAAATCTCTTTTACGAGGTCTCTCTTGGATATGATCCCTACAAGTTTTCCATCATCATTGACATATATATGGTCAAACCTGTGCTTCATCATAAGATCAGAGGCATCCTTCAGTGTGGATTTCAGAGAGATTGTCACAGGATGCTTAATCATAATTTCTTTTGCATTTTCTCCCAGAGACCTTCTAGCTGTAAAAGGCGTGTGTTTCTCTCTGGGCATCAGGCACAAAAGCAGAATCTCAAGAATGATGTCCAGGTCAATAATGCCTGCAAGCTCCCCTTTATTATTAACTACTGGCAGGGTATGGTAAGGATGTTTTGCAAAAAGTGAAAATACTTCTTCAACAGGTGCATCTTCATTTACTGTTACCAGGTCTCTGGTCATAAGCTCTTCAATCGTCATCCAGAGGCAGCCTTCAGATCCCTTAACGATTGATTCGAAAAATGCTTCTGAGTTTTGAGAAGATTCCTGAGAAGCCTCCGAAAGTTCGTCTCCTTTTCGGAAACTTTTTTCAGGTTCTGCATTATCGATGCCGTTTTTTCCAGAGTTTTTTCCCTGTGTAAAACTCTTTACCAGCATGAACACCCCACCCACAGCTATCTTTATATCCCGATTCTTTCTGTTCCTACACTTACTATGTGAATCTTTATTTATATAAAAAACCCAGAATTTCAGTTTCGCTGCCTGAAAAAGGATTATTCGGTTTTTTCAAGTTTGTTCTTATAATAGAGGGTGAAATCTCGTCCCGGGCGCAGAGTAAAGTTGTAAGAGGAATATTCTTCTTCAGGGATTTCCCTGTACATATCGTAGGATATGGGCACGATTATAGCATCATATTTACTGCTATCGGGTAGTTTTGAAGAGTACCCTATTTTCTCATAGTCTCGCAGGTACCAGGGCAGGGGCCAGTACAGTTGATTCGGATCGACCACGTAAAGCCTCAGGGTTTCAGGCCTTCGGTCGAATCCCTCTATCTTTTCCATGAGCTCGCGAATCTCTGGAGAGGCCTGCGTGTATGTGATCAGTTCAGCCGGTTCCATACTGCGGTAATAGTTTACTGAAATGCACTGACCTATAGAGATCAGCAGAGTGAGCGCCAGAATTCCTGCCAGTAGAGTGCTGGTTTTGCCAGAATAATTTGCCTGTTTAGGTTTTCCGCCTTCAGTATCCCGGGAAAATACCTCTCCAAGGAGAGCTCCTGCAAGGAGTCCGAAAGGCAGGACGATATGTACGACAAGCCAGGGGACTTTTTCCTGCAGATAAGAATAGAGCAGCAGGCTGGTAAGTGCCCAGTAACAGAGAAAAAGGAAAAATGAATAATTCTGTCCTTTACCTCGCCCTTTATTTACCAGAAAATGGACAAAGCCCGCAGTCCCAAAGAGTATAACCGGAATCTCATATCTAAAAAGAATGGGGAGATAATAGTAAAAAGGACCTCCTATCCTCTCTATCCTGTGCATTTCCATCCAGTGGTTAAAAGCTCTTTCCACGATTGAAAACAGGGATACATCGTTCCTGAAAAAGCTGGAGTAAAAAAACAATATGATAAAAACGGACAATGCTCCTGAAAGAAGGAGCTCAGGAAGGTAAGGTAAAAGAGCTGAAATTTTACGGAGAAGAGTCTTCTGCAGCCCCACTCCTTCTTTTTTCCAGTCTGAATAAATCCAGTATAGTAAGCCCAGTCCGGAGTAAGCCCCGAAAATGAGGATGATAAGATAGGCATTTTCTTTTGAAGACACGGCAAGGGCAAGAGCTGATGCTGCCAGGATGAGGTAAGGGTATCGCTTTGAGCTGTGAATATTGTCGAGATAGCGGAATGCGCCTGCAACAATAGCCAGGGTACAGAATATAATTATCATATCATTTCTGAAGAACCTTGAAAAGTATACCATGCCTGGAGAAAATGCAAGCAGAAACATTGACCAGAGCACTCCGTTTTTTCCCAGTTCTTTTCTCAGCAAGAAGAGCAAAAGAAGAGTTGCAACTCCGAAAAAGACAGGAACCAGGCGGGCTGTTGCATCATTTATTCCCAGAAAATGGAAGATGGCTGCAGTAGAATGAAAGAGAAAAGGACCATGGTAGGCTGGATTATAACTGTACTCTCCGTGTTCGAGCAGTTTGAGGGTAAAACTGGCATGTACGCTTTCATCATGATGGAAAACCCTCTCCCCAAGCTTAAATAGCCTGAGCGTCAGAGCAAAAAACACAATCAGAAGCCCGAGAAGCCAGTACTTTTTATCCGAGAGCCCCGATGAATTTGCGGTTTTGTTATCTGGACTTTGCTGCATTGTTTCCCAAACCTTCCGGTGATGACTTCTTCTTATGAGGCATAGGTATATTTAAGGAGTAGGATGAAATAGTCTTCCTCATGGCTGAAGTAAAGGTTAAGTTATTTGCAAATCTGCGTGAGGCAGCAGGCACACCTGAACTCCTGCTTTCCGGAGAAAAGGTTATCGATGTCCTTTTATCCCTCACTGAGAGATATCCTGACTTAAAAAACCTTATTTTTGAAAAACCAGATGTAAAGGATGAAAGCCCGGTTCTTTGCGGTTCCATTAATATCCTTGTCAACGGAAATAATGTCCGGCACCTTGAAGGGCTTGACACTCTCCTTAAAGACTCGGATGAAATTGGAGTTCTGCCTCCTGTTTCCGGAGGATGATTTTTTTCAGGGGGCGAGGATATGGGCAGGATATTCAAAGAACGCACTTCAGTTGATGAAGCTTTACAGCTTTTCCTTGAAAACATTTCTCCTCTCAGGCACACCGATGAAGTGCCACTTGAAGCCTGTGCTGGCAGGGTACTTGCAGGGTCTGTAGTTTCCGGGAGAGATGTCCCTCATTACAGGCGTGCTGCAATGGACGGATACGCTGTAAGGGCATCTGATACACAGGGCTCCTCTCCTGCAAATCCCGTGCTCTTACAGCTTTCTGACAGTATAGAGGAAGGAACTTCTATGTGGGTTCATACCGGAGCTGCCCTGCCTGACGGGGCTGATGCAGTTGTAATGGTTGAGGACACTGTTACAGCCGGGGATATGGTTGAGATAAGGGCTCAGGTTTATCCTGGAAGGAACGTCGGGCAGATTGGAGAGGACATAAAAACAGAAGATCTGGTTTTTGAAAAGGGGCATCTCCTTCGTCCCTGTGATGCTGCAGTCCTTGCATCCCTCGGGCTTGACAGGGTGAGTGTTTTCCGAAAACCTGTGGTTGCAATTATCCCTACAGGAGACGAGCTGGTAAGCCGTGAGAAAGCTGACGAAGTCCCCCCGCCTGGGATGGTAATTGAAACCAATGGGCTTATGGCTACCCTTTATATGAACCTGTGGGGTGGGATTCCCAGATGCACAGGAATCGTGCCTGATCGCCCTGAGAGCATAAAAGAAGCAGTAGAGGCAAACCTTGACGCTGACATGATCCTCCTTTCAGGTGGGACTTCGGTCGGTAAAAGAGACCATGCTCCGGGAGTTGTGGAATCCCTGGGAAAACTGCTTGTTCACGGCGTCGGTCTCAGCCCTGGAAAACCTGCAGCCCTTGGTGTGATAAGTAAAACTCCAGTGGTTTGTCTTCCAGGCTACCCGGTTGCCGGTCTTGTTGCCCTTTATTTCTTTGTCCGCCCTGGAATCCGAAAACTGGGCTCGATACCTGAAATGCCGGAAATTGTCCTTCGAAAGCGCCTGGCTGCAAAAATAAGTTCAAAAATAGGATACGTCAACTTCATCCGTGTTGTCTTTGAAGGGGACAGGGTGCGCCCGCTTATGGGGGCTGGGGCAGGAGTTCTGAGTTCGGTTGCAAAGGCTGACGGTTATGTACTCGTTCCTGAGCATGTGGAAGGCTATGAGGAAGGACAGGAAGTAGATGTCTTCCTTATCGAATAATTGTCTTCCTCATCAATAAAACAGATAAACAGAGACGAATTCGGCTAACTCTTTTTATTTTTTCGCTCTCTGGAAATGAATAAAACTTTATACTAACAGGAGGTAGAAGGAACGACGTAACCGTCCTTTACTCCATTTTTTACTAACAATATAAGTGAAGAAAATGCCCTCTCCAGATAAAGAAATGGACAAGATTTTTCTAATAGGAGCTGGCGGCTTTCTGGGAGCAGTTTGCCGATTTTTGCTCTGCGAGCTTGTGGAAGGGCAGCTTGGCATCTTGTCTGTAAACGTACTCGGGAGTTTCATGCTGGGCATGATAATGTATGACACTGAGTACCTGGGATTCATAGGCCCTAAAGGAAGGATCGCATTCGGGACCGGATTTATGGGAGCATTTACGACCTTCTCTACATTTGCAGTCCAGTCTTTCAGCATGCCTTTTATTCCTGCCCTTGGAAACATCAGTGCCAATCTCTTTCTGACCCTTACGGGCGTATTCTTTGGCAGGAGCATTATAAAAGCCCTCTCGAATAGGGAGACCTGATCATGTTTCCCGTTTCAAGCCTTGGGGAGCTCTTTTTAATAGGTACGGGCGGCTTTATAGGGGCATCTCTCCGCTATACTATCTCAAGCCGCATACCAAAAATCCGGAATATTCCGGCAGGAACCCTTATAGTAAATTTTCTGGGCAGTATGGTGCTTGCTCTCCTTACTTTTTCCTCTGAGCCGGAATCAATGGTCTATCTGGTGAACATAGGAATTCTCGGCTCCTTCACAACTTTTTCAACCTTTGCCTATGAAACTTTCAAGCTGTTCGAAGAAGGGCAAAACATCTCATTTTTTCTCAATATCTTTCTAAATGTTATTCTCTGCCTACTGGGGGTAAGCATTGCGTATCTTGCCCTCAGGTTTTGATCTTAAAATTATTCCTCCGGCAGGCGAAGAAGGTCCAGATGAAGAAGGTTCAGATGAAGAAGGTTCGGATGAAGAAGATTTTAAAATGGTTGTTTCAAGTTTTTCTGTCTGCTTAAGCTATTAATTTTAATTTGTTCTTTTTATGAAGCATCAGCTATTAGAAGCAGCGAATTTAAAAACATCAATTAAAATAGGGTTCTGGAGATTCGAGGTCGGTATTGCCTGGAGTAAACTAGCTCCTTTAATTCACGTAAAAAAGGCTAGCAAATAGCTAAAAAATATAACTAAAAAAGTAAAAATAGAAAAGCCCTTAAAATCACTTTACAAGGGCTTTTGCAGATCTTCTTATGAAGCGCCTCTTGTGACCTGAAGAGGTGAAGCGCTGTGAAGGTCCTGGGTGTGCTTTCTGAGCTTTCGATTTCGGGACCTTAATTACTCTGCCTTTTCTGCCTTTTACCTTTACCCAATCAATGCTGCCGGTTTTGCCCATTATCATTCCTCGTTGATTTTGATTTGAATTTATTCTGTATTTGCTTTAATTTACAGGTGATTTATTCACATACCATATTTGCCTTATTGCTGACCACTGCTGTTTGCCGCGGATTTTTTTCCTCAGCAGTGTTTTAGCAATAGAGGTATTTTGATTCGATAATGTGTCAAATCGATAATCTGTCAATAATCTTAATCGGAATACTTGATATTCCTTGAAGCCTGAAAGTAAGAAATTATAAGTTTCATCAAGCCTTGAGTTTATCATAAAGAGAAATGCTAGTAATTAAATGTTACGGACATAGCCCGAAATCCAGGCATAAAATGTAACAGATATGCGTAAGATATAAATAATTCTACCTCTGGAAAATGCATATAAATCCATCTGGGACTGTACAGCTACTCAGATGGTGCTATAAACAGGATGAATAGCAGGATAGACGAATAGCAGGACAAATATTCAGTATTTCTTTTGAAAAGGTGATTTCCGTAAAAAACAATCCTATTGAAATCAGGCTTGCCGACGCGCGAGAGGAACTTGGGGATTTAATAAGCTTCTCGGACTCTGAGTTTGTCGGCATAATCAAAGAATTGGGATTCAGGTGTGAACTCTGTGCCCGTTGCTGCACTAAAGAGTTTAACGACCATGTGTTTCTGCTTGATTCAGATCTTGAAATAATAAAGCAAATAGATCCGGATGCCATCACTCCTGCCCCTTATTACGAGTTTTGCGACCAGAATGGCAGGTTCTATGTTTCAGGCTATGCCCTGAAAACAAAACCTGATGGCTCCTGCATTTTCCTGGAAAATAAGAGGTGCAGGATCTACGGAAGCCGCCCTTTAATCTGCAGGGTATATCCCCACATGCTTCACAGGGAAGCCGATGAAACAGGAAAAGTAGACTGGCGGCAGATAAGCGGTTTAAATGAGCATGGGAGTTATCATTCGGAACTCGACGATTCGACCTGCGAAGCAATTTCACAGGAGACGAGGGCTTATGAAGAAGCTTATCTCAAACAGATGATCGATTTTCTCGAAGCTTTACAGGCTCATTTCAGGAAGAATGGTCTGAAACATGTCCAGAGGATCTATGACCGCAGAATGCGGGAATTTCTTAAAGGTGAATGCGAACTGGAAGTTTTTATATACTGCAGAGGCGGGTTTGAAATGCAAAAACTCAGGTCTGGATCAGAAAAGTAACCGTCAGAGTCAAACAGGTAACTTACAGAATCAAAAATGTACCCGATTGAGTCAGACGGATGACTTAAAAAGTTAAAAATTACCCGATTGAGTCAGACAGGTAAAACTGACAGATTCTCTCAATCCACTGGACGAGCCAGTTGCTTATCTAAACTTAAAAAATATTATTCTATAAATGAAATTAATTTTTCACTTAATAAGATATAAAGATAATATTTGCTAAAATAAGTTAGAAAAGGAGGGTTTAATTCCTTTTACCCTTGACCTTCCACCTGAGAAGTATCCCGTCTTCAATTTTTTCAGCCGAAAGCAGTTCAAGTCCAAGAAGTTCGGCTTCTGCGAATCCTTCCCCGTCCGTAAAAGTCGGGGCTGTTTTTCCTCCGATGATAAGGTTTCCAACGAAAGTATATATCTCATCAACAAGGCCTGCGGAAAGCATGCCCCAGTTAAGGGTCGCACCTCCTTCGACCATGAGTGTGTTTATGCCCATTTCTTTTAATTTTGCCGCAAGTTCTCCAAGGTCAACTTTAAGTTCTCCTGTTTTAAGGACCAGAGCTTTTTCTTCCAGGTTTTTGATTTTTTCTGCAGGGGCTGAATTTGAAACAGCAATTATCCTGAGCCCTTCTCCTTTCTTGAATAAATCAGCATCTAGAGGAGTCCTTGCGGCACTATCCACGATAATTCTTACCGGATTTTCGCTTTTTCCGGCAGCTTTTCTTGCGGCTTTCCTTTCAGGAGATTTTACAGTGAGACCTGGGTCATCGGCAAGTACGGTTCCTATCCCTACCATGATCGCATCTGCCCGGGCTCTGAGCTCATCCACTCTCTCAAAATCTAGTCTTCCGGAGATCTTTACCTGCTTTCTTTCTTTTGTTGAGAGCTTGCCGTCAGCTGACATAGCAGAGTTTATAAAAATAAAGGGCCTGTTCATTTTATGGCTCCTGAAAAAAGTATTAAGAAAAATTGAGGTGCACTATTTTAAAGCGTCTTTACGCACTGGAATTCTGGAATTCTGGAATAGACCTGGCACCTGGCTTCAAGTCTATTTCCGTCAGGCTTTTTTTCAGTCTGCTTTTATTTTTTGACTGAGATAAGTTTGAGCAGGGGTTTGAACTATTTCTGGTCCGGCTCAAAACTGATTTCAGTGAGACATTTAAGCTATTTTATTCAAAGTCTATCAGTGGCTTCAGGAGGTCGTGGTCTCTTAAAAGGCCCTGAAGCTTGCGGTTTGAATTAATGATCGGTATCTGGTCGATCCTGTTACGCTTCATTTTTCTTGCGCAGTCGCTGACTGATGCAATATAAGTAGCCGTGATCGGTTCCCGGATCATGATATCGCTTCCGATCATATTGGGGACCTTAATTCTGGACACACTGTAATAAATGCTCATGGTATCTCGCATGGATTCCCATGTCCAGGCATCATCGTCCTGACCTGCGGACATGTCTGACATCTCCACACTGTCTTCAATAATACTTGCAGAGATGACGTCCCTGTCCGAGATGATCCCTATGAGTTCCAGGGCAGCATCGAGTACAGGCACAGCCTTAACACCGGCAAGTTCCATAATCCTCGCTACGACCGGCAGAGGTGTTTCACTATAAATTGCAACTACTTCCGTTTCCACATAGTCCTTGATCGGAATATCGATATTCATATCCGCAATTGTGCCCACGACGTCTGCAACCGTAACAAGTCCCACGAGCTTTCCATTATCAACCACAGGAAGCCTTCTGATGCCGTGCTGCAGGAGCAGGCGTGCGGCAGTCTGCAGGTCCGATCCAGGGGATATGGTTATCGGATCTCGTGTCATAAGAAGGGCAAGCTGTTCTTCTTCAGGGTTTTGTAAAAGGTTTGTCCTGGTCACGATTCCAACTACTTTGGAATCTTTGAGTACCGGCACTCCCGAGATGTGTTTGTTCTTAAGAATTTTAAGAACCTCGTCCCTGGAACCAGGCAAGGTCGCGCATGCGACGTCCCTTACCATGATATCTTCTATGAAGATGTTTTTTGGCATTTGATCTACACCTGTGTTGTCCTCTGAATCCTGGATTTTTTCTTATATCGCTTCTTCTTCAAAAGGCTTCAAGTTGATGGCACTATCAGCTTGTTTCTCCACTCCGGACAACCATTACCGGAACGGTTGAGCTTCTGACCACTTTTTCTGCAACGCTTCCCAGAAGGAACCTGTCAAGTCCGGTTTTTCCAAGTGTCCCCATAACTACCAGGTCAATATTGTTATTCTCTGAGAACTCGATAATCACGTTACTCGGGTTCCCTTCCCATACAACCTCTCTTATCTCTACTCCTGCAGCCTCTCCCTGATACTTCACGGCAGAAACAGCTCTCTCCCCCTCCTTTCTAAGGATTTCGAACATTGCTTCCCAGCCGCCGTCCGAGCTCATCGGTATTGAAGAAAAAGAAGATGTGTCCACTACATAAAGTGCATGAACTATAGCCCCACTGAGTTTTGCAATTTCAATTCCGTAAGAAATTGCCCTCTGGGTATTCTCGGATCCGTCTGTTGCAATTACTATATTCCGGTAAAACTCGCTCGTCATGTCTTGCTCTCCATTTTCTTTACGAATGAAGCACCGCTAATATATCGTCGGGCCTTGCCCTCTTTGTGATTCCACTTATAGGGTCCTTTATCCCTGCCAGATTGTTTGAACTCCCGTTCAGGATCATCAAATTAGCTTTATTCCCCTTTTCTATAGAACCCATGGAACCAGGCCCCATTACAAAAGAACCATTAAGTGTGCAAATTTTAAATACTTGCCTATCTTCGATCGAAAATACTTTGGACATAAACTCCATTTCAGCAAACATATTTACAGAGTTTAACATTACGTTGTCTGTACCTGCTGCTACCCGGATTCCAGCCTCAAGCATTTCAGCTATTGGTGCCATGCCTGCTCCTGTTACAAAGTTCGACCTCGGGCAGACAACAACTGGAATTTCTGTCTGAGCTACTTCATCAAGATCTTTTTTTGTGGCTTGTGTCAGATGAATCAACAGGTCGGGCTCCAGAGATAGGGCTTTTTCAATGTCACTTCTGTTCTTTTCCCCTGCATGGATTGCAAAGAGCTTTTTTATATTTCGTGTGCAGGCTGTAATCTCCTGCAAGAGTTCCATATCGAGATCGTTTGCTCCGCTTATTCCAAGTCCATCGGAGTGCAATAAAACTCTTCTTACTTCGGCAAGCACCACCCCCAACGGTAGCTCGGGTTCTGTAGGTCTACCAAATACAAGGGAGTGCAGTTCAAGCCCCTCAAGAGCTTTATTGAGGGCTGCAACTCCTACAACTCCTCCTTCTCTAAAATCCGCAAAAGCACAGGTTCCTGTCTCAATCATATCTAACAGGGACTTTCTAATGTACTCGATAAGTATTTTATAGGAAGTTTCCCTGAGGATTCTGTGTTTCAATCCATCCGGCGGCTTTACGAGAGAGTCAAGGTCCCTCTGAACCCGAAAACCGGAAGCATTTCCCAGTGGAGGGTCTTTGCAAACTGAATCTCCTAGATGGGTGTGGGCATTGACAAAACAGGGAGCTATTATATTTGCAGAATATGTACGCTCTTCTCCAACTTCCGTGATAATCCCGTTTTTTACACAAATGTACCCCTCTATGGGATCCAGTTCGGGACCTGCAATAATTGTTCCGGAAATTATCTGTTCAGTGCCGTACATATATACGCACCTCTGCTGATCATCAAACGCCTGTGCTCAGTTAATGGAAGACCAAACATATACATCATATATAACGTTTCCTTAAGCCCCTTTTATACTATCTTGACATCTTTCTCTGTTCCGGGCATCCAGAATCTTTTTTCTTATGTTTTAAACGGATTCTTTTAATTATATTTGCACATAACGAGGTCTTTTTTACCGGCATATTTATAAGTTAGTAATTATATATAACTGCCAGTCGCATTGTATAGGTCCTTGCACGAGATAATGGTAAATCCTAACTGTGAGTGTACAGACAACCCCAATGCGATACATCGATAGTGTGACACTGCCCGGCACGAGGGTAACTGAAAGGGACTGCGGAAAACCAGAGGATGATCTTTCGGAGTTAGTGCGTCCGGGCCACAGCACTATTCTACACAAATCTATTTTTCATAAAAAATAGCTTACAATAACTTTTATAGTGATTCAAAATGCACGCTTTATTAGCTGACTCTGATTTTGTCAGCCCCGAATTCACAGCTTATTAGTTTCCGGCTATTTTTGTTAATTTGATGATTCTCATTGCTAGTTGTTGCGGTTACTTCGTTACTGCTTTATATTATATCTTCAAAAAGATGACACACATGTCCTTCGAAGAGGCAATAAAAGCTCTGGACTCCGGTGTTGTGATTGATATCGAAGTCACTCCGGGTTCCAGGTCGCTTTCCGTTCCAAGCGGCTATAATGAATGGCGCAGGAGAATTGAAGTAAAGCTGACTAAAAACGCCCAGAAAGGAAAGGCAAATGAACAACTTATTGAGAGCCTTGCCGAACTCTTCGGGATTAGCAGTTCGGATATTCTGATAAGCAGCGGAGCCGCAAGCAGCAAGAAGTCCTTACTGATAAAAGGGATCTCCTATCAACAGGCTGTTTCGGTTTTCGGAGCCCGTTTAAATAAATAAAGACCAAATAAAGGCCAAATAAAGACACAATTGTAAAGAATAATCTTCGGACTCAAAGAGTAATCTTCTGAATATATCTCCTGTTTAACGAAAAAGGTTGCAGAATAACGTGACTGATCTTGAAATCTACAGAAAAAGACTGGAAAGGATTGAAGAATTGCTCTTAGAACTTTCAGAATACTCTGAAAGGGGGGCAGTAATTATTGTTGAAGGAAAAAGGGATATTCTTTCCATGAAGCGGCTTGGCATTGAAGGCAGCTTCGAACTTGCAACCCGGCACTCTCTTTTTAATTTTTCTGAGAAGATAGCGAGGCTTGGCTGTGAGGTTATTATACTGACAGACTGGGATCGGAGAGGTGACCTGCTTGCCGCCAAACTTTCAGAATATTTCGGAAGTTTTGGAGTAAAGCCTGAACTTCAGATCCGAAATAAACTGAAGTTAATAACACAGAAAGAAATCAAAGACATAGAAAGCCTGTACACTTACGTTTCCAAACTCAGGTCAAAAACAGGCTCATCTTTTGATCAGGAATATGAAACAAATGCTGGATTTGACAATTAACAATTAGAACAGGTAATTAGTCTAATTAGATAAATTGAAGTTATTTTAATCTCTAAAAATAGAGTTCCCTTTTTCCCGGTATGTTTGAGAAAAAAGGTAGTAAAAGTTAATACTTATTACAGTTTAAAAAAGAGGAAGCCTTATTCCTTATGCATTGGATTGGACGATTCTCCTTTTTCCTGAATCATATCCATACTTTGCGGGTTCTTTTGATGATTGAATGTTCTGTCGAACTCCGGATACTTTTGGAATTTGCCAGCCAGCTCTTCAAACATTTTATGCCTTGGACTGATAATAATTATATGCGCAGGGGGGTGAATCTTCTTCAACCTGCTTATAGCTGCTCCAGCGTGGTTATTCAACTCTACAAGGGCTGCAGAGTTGCATTTTGACTTGAGTGATACGCCCATTACACTTACAAGAAGCTCATCAGCATAGTTAGGTTCTATACATTTAGGAGTAGCTGAAAATTGAATATGTCCGTATCGTTCTAGGTCATGTAATGCTATTTTTACTTTATCCGAGTCGTCTGCCCGGACTAATGCGAATTATTTCATTTTTTACACACCACCAATCTACTGAAGTTATCCCCATTTCGATATGGATCTGCCCCTATAATAAACTTTGTGTATGAAACGGCTTAGTAGACGACCATGATTTATTCCGGGCGAATGCGGCATCCTCATCATATTAATAATGCTAAAAATGACCATTTCCGGGGCCGTAGTATTTTGTCCGCCTTCTTTCTTATGCAGAATATGCTCAAAAATTACAGGGGTATTCCAGAATCTCTTTTTTCAAGATTTAGTATGCATCTCCATGAAATGAAGCCGCATATTCTATAGTTATATGCATCGTATATATATTCGTTTTGAAATAATATTTCCTCCACAAGATAACTTTACTTTAAGCCTTATTTTAATTGCGTTTTTTAAATAATATTTTTTTCTTTTAATAATATAATACTATTTTTTTAAATCTTGTAAACTAGATTTTTTATTTCCGGTCTCAGCCTGAATGAAGTTTTTATCAGTGTTAACTATTAAATAAACGAGCTCTTCAGCCTTATATATTTTTATATACTTACTAAATATCATTTTGATTTGTATAAAAATACTAATATATATATATAAATTTAACTGATCCGATTTTATCAAAAAAACAAAAACTACTTCACCAAATGGTATCTTTTATTTAGAACCTTACCATATCATATACCGAAACAGTATACAAAAATATTTATCATAGGACTCTCTGTGTTCTTTTTTCATCTATGTGTATGAAAAAACTCAAATATTCTGTGGACTGAGTCCTTCTTCTTAATATCCCGGTTAGCTAAACATTATGTGAATCTTTGATCCGGTAGCTGGTTAGATAGATCTGATTCGGTTTAAGAACCTGTTATCATTCTATTGGACATCAACTATTGGACATCAACTATTGGACATCAACTATTGGACATCAACTATTGGACATCAACTATTGGACATCAGTCTATTGGATGTCTGTCTATTTGATATCAATCTATCCGGTTGAAGTGTTCAAGGTTATTACATAAAGACGGTGAATATATGGCTGAAGATATTGAAACTAAAGTGGTTACGGCAAAAAAAGCTTCAATTGAGCTTTCCAGTGTAAGTGAAGAGATAAAAAACAGGGCACTTGAGGCCATGGCAAAAGCCCTGGACAGGGAAAGAAAAGTTATCCTTGAGGCGAATTTAAAGGACATTGAGTATGCAGCCGGACTAAAAACAGCAGGAAAGCTTACCCAGGCACTTGTGGACAGGCTTAAGGTCACTGACTCAAAGGTTGACGGGATGATCGCAGGAATCAGGGATGTAATAAAGCTCAAGGATCCTGTAGGAGATACCCTTTCCACACTCGAGCTGGATAACGATTTGATCCTCTATCAGGTAAGCTGCCCTATAGGTCTGATAGGAGTAATTTTCGAATCCCGGCCAGACGTAGTGCCTCAAGTGATGTCACTCTGTCTGAAGAGCGGGAATGCAACTATTTTTAAAGGCGGGAGTGAAGCAAGGGAGTCAAACCGCATTATTTTTGATATTCTTGTAAGAGCCATAGAATCTACAGAGGGTATGCCGAAAGGCGCCTTCCAGCTAATGGAAACCAGAGAAGAGATCATGAGTCTTTTGAGCCTTGATGCATATGTCGACCTCCTGATCCCAAGAGGCTCCAATGAGTTTGTCAAGTTCATTCAGGATAATACAAAAATCCCGGTACTCGGGCACACGAGCGGGATCTGCCATATCTACGTGGACGAGTTTGCAGACCTGAGCACAGCCTGGAAGGTCTGCTTTGATGCTAAGGTCCAGTACCCTGCAGTATGTAACGCCATTGAAACTCTTCTTGTAAACCGCGGGATTGCAGATGCTTTCCTGCCGAAGATGGCAGAAATGTATCTCGGGGCAGGAGTGGAACTGCGCTGTGACGAGAACAGCTATTCTCTACTTGCAGAAAAGGGGCTTTCTCCTCTCTCAAGAGCCACTGAGGAGGACTGGAGCCTTGAATATAACGACCTTATCCTATCAATAAAACTCGTAGATACGATAAAGGAGGCAATTGACCACATAAATACCTTCGGCTCCCATCACACGGATGGGATAATTACGGAAAATGCTTCGCGGAGAAAAGAATTCATAGGGCTTGTTGATTCTTCAAGCGTTATGGTTAATGCCTCAACACGCTTTGCAGACGGTTACCGCTATGGAAAAGGCGCCGAGGTAGGGATTAGTACGAATAAGATCCACTCTCGTGGACCTGTTGGCATGGAAGGGCTGCTGATTTACAAGTATATCCTCATGGGTAAAGGCCAGGTTGTTGCAGACTATGCAGGAGAAAACGCAAAACCCTATACCCACAGGAAGCTTGACCTTAAGTTTGAGGATGTGAATTAATACATCCTTGAATATTTATGATATGTTTATATATTTGAATTGAAATACCACGCAGGTTAAGTGCAAAAACCGGAAATCCTGGATGTGGCTGAGATCAACTGCAGTCACCTTCCAAATAACATTAAGAGGCACTTCCATTGACAGATAGAGAACAATTCTTCCGTGATGTTAATAAAATCGTTATTAAGATTGGAACCTCTTCGATCACCAGAAAGGGCTGCGACCACACAAAGGAAAACTGCAACATTGACCCGGCCTTCATGGAAAGCATAGCTGCTCAGGTATCTGAGCTTCGGAAACGGGGAAAAGAAGTAATCCTTGTAAGTTCGGGAGCAATAGGTGTCGGACTTAATGAGCTGGGCATAGCCCCCAAACCTCGTGAAATCCCTATAAGGCAGGCAGCTGCAGCTGTTGGGCAGAGCATACTGATGCAGGACTGGATCAGGGCTTTTTCCAGATATGGGATGAAAGTAGCTCAGATACTTCTCACCTATGAATTCTACTCCGATAGAGTAACCTATCTTAACCTGAGAAACAGCATCTCGACCCTTCTGGAATATGATGTCGTCCCGATAATAAACGAAAATGACTGTACCTGTACAAACGAGATTGAAGCAATCTTCGGGGACAATGACAAACTCTCTGCAATGGTTGCAAGCAAAATTGATGCTGACCTCCTGATCATCCTTTCGGATATTGACGGTCTCTTTGACAGGAACCCAAAAACGCATAGTGATGCAAAACTTCTGACTCTTATAAAAAAGATCACACCTGAAATCGAAAGTTATGGGGGTGACCCTACAAGTTTCAAGGGCGTAGGAGGGATGCGGACAAAGATAAAAGCTGCAAAGATCTGCAGCATGGCAGGCTGCTATGTCGTGATTGCAAATAGTGATGTAGGGGATGTTATTCTGAAGATCGTCTCCGGAGAAGAAATAGGAACTCTTTTCCTCGCTGAGAGGCATATTCAGAAAAACCGTGCTCGCTGGATTATTCTTGCCCGGGCTTCGGGTATTGTCCGCGTGGACTCAGGGGCAAAAGCTGCGGTTCTCAGGAAAAACAGTCTGCTCCCGGCAGGCGTTGTGGACGTTGAAGGGACATTTAATAGAGGGGATGTTATAAAACTCGAATGTGAAGGCAAAATCTTTGCAAAAGGGATAACAGACTATACCTCTGAAGAACTAATCAAAATAAAAGGAACTCATACAGACCAGATTGAAAGCATTCTGGGCTATAATAATTATAACAACGTTATAAAAAAAGAAAACATTGGCATACTGGAAGAGCTAAACTGAACCTATCGGACTCAAGAAGAGTTCCCGGATTGACACTCTGTCGCTTCGATTCCAAAATAATTCATTATTTAACAAGAAATTAGTAATGAATGAATGAATGAATGAATTCAAAAATGAAGTTTTGTGAATATATTTCAGAATCACAGTATTAATTCTGGAATCAAGCATCAGTCCTGAAAAGAAGTATTAGTCCTGAAAACAAGTATGCCGATTTTGAGAGTTTGAACGGTAATATCGGGTTCTCTGGAGCTTCGACAGGTAACGCATGCAGATGCGTTTGAAATTAACCCCTGCAAATGGGTTTCTGAAGCTTCTCTTTCAAACTTATAGTTTATTTACAGTTACTTTTCTGGAAATAAGGAGATTTTACATATGACAGATCGAAAAATAGGATTCATCGGGGCAGGAAAAATGGGTTCTGCTCTCATGCAGGGCATCATTAAAGCCGGAATTGTAAAACCCGAAAATATAGGTGCAAGCGATGTATACGAGCCTTTTTTAAAAGAGCTACAGGCAAAGCTGGGAATCCGGATATCGACCGATAATGCTGTTATTGTCAGGGAATCGGATATTCTTATTCTTGCGGTAAAACCCCAGACCCTTGGCTCGGTGCTTTCAAATCTGAAAAATGAAATAACCTCAGAAAAACTCTTGATATCAATTGCTGCAGGAGTACCTCTTTCCACTTACGAGGATGCTCTTCTCGAAGGCACGAGGGTTGTGCGCGTTATGCCAAATATAGCAGCCACAGTCTCGGAGGCGGCCTCGGGAATTTCCCCTGGAAAGAACGCAATTCCCGAAGACCTGAAAGCTGCCCTTGAGATTTTTTCTGCGGTTGGCACAGCAGTCCAGGTGCCGGAATCTCTTATGGACGCCGTTACAGGGCTTTCGGGAAGCGGTCCTGCTTTCATTTTTCCGGTCATAGAGGCTATGGCTGACGGGGCGGTTCTTGAGGGGATGGACAGGAAAAGTGCCCTTACCCTTGCAGCTCAGACTGTACTGGGAGCCGCAAAAATGGCACTTGAAACAGGCATGCACCCCGGAGAACTCAAAGATATGGTTACATCTCCCGCCGGAACTACTATTCAGGGGATTCACGCCCTTGAAGAAGCCGGAATAAGAGCTGCCTTTATGAATGCTGTCATAAAAGCAAGTGAACGCTCCAAGGAACTTGGGAAGAAGTAAAATCAGCTTCTCTCCTTCTCTTTAATTTTCACTCATTCTATTTCTTTTTTCATTCATTCTGCTTCTTTTTTCATTCATTCTGCTTCTTTTTTCATTCATTCTGCTTTTTTTTTATAATTTTTCAAAGCGTAAATTTCTTAAGATAAAATTGGGTTTTCGAGACAAATTTTTCTTTTTTCTGCTTTCTGGCATTCTTTCTGCTATTTTTCTCTAATTTTTTTCAAGTAGTTAATGATCAATTATTATAGATACAGATAAATTTTATATATCAGTGGTTTCAATATTACTTTCTACCTGACAATTAAGCTAAGCATGCATAACTGAGGTTAATGGGGGTTATACTTCATATTGCATGCCTGGGTTTCAGTTCTGAAGATACTCTTATCTCAGTGTATCAATATTCAGGTTACTGGAGTTATGAATTTTCCATTCATAGCTACATGCGTCAGTGAACTTGAAATCATGATAACTGTAAAACTGAGACGAGAACGAGCTGAACATAAATTGCGATGAATTATGGCGAAATGGAGTCCTGGACCTTCTCCTTTCGCCATGGGGGGATCTCTTATGGGGGTAAGAGGTTCCTCTTCAAATTCTTTTACATAAGGCTGGAATACCCTATTTCTCGACTCTGAAAGAGGCAGGTGGGAATAGCCTACTGAATACAGCCCGAAAACCTGCTCTCTGCGAGGCTCCTCTATCTAAAATAAAACCCCTATCTAAAAAATAAAATAACGTTTTTTACTGTTTTTAAGTTATTTTTTGCTATCTTTTTTCAGGCAGATAAACCAATCAAGGCAGCACCTGCCTTCTTCTTCCTTCCCAAGCCTTTCTTTCACTCCTTCCATTGTATTCGGAGCCGGAATGATTACGTCATCTCCTGGCTGCCAGTTAGCCGGGGTTGCGACTTTTTCAGCCGCATTTTTCTGCAGAGCAATCACAATTCTCTTGATCTCCTGCATATTCCTTCCGGTTGACTGCGGGTAGTAGAGTATTGTCCTGACTTTTGCCTCAGGATCAATAATAAATACGGCTCTTACAGCCTGCGTGGTCGAGGCTTTTGGCTGGATCATGCCGTATTTCTTCGCGACATCCATCTTCAGGTCTTCTATCACCGGGAATTTGATCTCGAGATTTTTCATCCCTTTATATTCGATTTTCTCTTCTATTCGCTTCAGCCAGGCAATATGGGAAAAGACGCTGTCTATGGAGAGACCTATAAGTTCAGTGTTCATTTCCCTGAACTCGTCCTGCATACTGGCAAAGGTCATAAATTCTGTAGTGCATACGGGAGTAAAGTCTGCAGGATGGCTGAATAGAATAACCCATTTTCCTTTATAATCAGCCGGGAAATTGATTGTTCCCTGTGTTGTCACTGCAATAAACGAAGGGGCATCCTCTCCAATGAGAGGCATGTGTATCTGCTCGGATGTTGCTTCTATTATGTTCTCACCTCATACTTTAGGTTGCAATCTTTTTACGTTATCAAAAGCGCGATTTCAGGCTACCGGTACTTAATCCTGAAAAGTACTATCTATTCCCTTAATCGTCCCCATAAACTACCTAACTATTATTTCCCGTTGTTATATATCTCTTACCAATAACGGGAAAAAGCCCCCTTTTCTGGAAATACTGCTTTTATAATCTCTTTTTATAATATTTCCACTTATCTTCTGAATATGTCTCATGCTCTTTTTTGTTTGGAAAGCAATTTATGCAAGCAACTCCTTTTTGTATGGGGGTTAAATGAGAGAGTTTTCTCGGCCGAAGGTTGTCGTTAGCAGGT
Organism: Methanosarcina subterranea; assembly: GCF_055385895.1. Classification (NCBI taxonomy): domain Archaea; kingdom Methanobacteriati; phylum Methanobacteriota; class Methanomicrobia; order Methanosarcinales; family Methanosarcinaceae; genus Methanosarcina; species Methanosarcina subterranea. The sequence goes on from NZ_AP042426.1 coordinate 665,060, forward strand.
GCCTTGAGTTCGATCACTGCCGATATAACGGAGATATGATTAGCAGTCATGTTGTGGCAAAACTTAAGAAGTACGTTGATTTCCTGCCTGTCTGTGCAGAAGTAGAAATAGGGCTTGGAGTCCCAAGAAATCCGGTGAGGATAATCCTTGACAGAGGAGAAAACAGACTTGTTCAGCCCTCGAGCGGGAAGGATGTCACTGAGAAAATGAAAACTTTCTGTACCTGTTTCCTTGACTCTATAGAAGATGTGGACGGTTTCATACTGAAGTTCAGGTCTCCCTCCTGCGGGCTCAAGGATGTGAAGGTTTACCCGTCTGTTGAGGGAAAAGGGGCAGTTGGAAAAACGTCGGGATATTTTGGGGGTGCGGTTCTGGAAAGGTACTCTTTCCTTGCTATTGAGGACGAAGGTAGGCTCCGCAATGCCCGGATAAAAGAACATTTTCTCACAAAACTCTTTACACTGGCAGCTTTTCGGAAGGTAAAGTCCGAAGGTAATATGAAAGATCTGATAAGTTTCCACACGGAGAACAAACTGCTTCTCATGGCTTATAATCAGGCAGAACTCCGTAAATTAGGCGAGATTGCTGCAAACAGAGAGGGCAAGCCTTTCAAAGAGCTGGCTTCCGAATATGAGAAACATCTGTACAGTGCTCTCTCCAGTGCTCCAAGATACACCTCCATCATCAATGTGTTAATGCATGCATTCGGGCATTTTTCGGATAAACTTTCGAACGGTGAAAAAACCCTATTTTTGGACTGGGTTGAGAAGTACAGGGAAGGAAGGGCTTCTCTCTGTCCTGCAATAAACACAATCAGGTCATGGATCATACGTTTTGAGAATAGCTATCTTATGCATCAGACCTTTTTCGAACCATATCCTGAAGATCTGATGGAAGTGGATCCGATAGAGTCCCACTTAAGAGAAGATCTCTGGAAATAGGACTTTATTAAGGTATTTGTGGGTGGGCGCTAAGTATGAAAGCTAGAATTAAACTGATTTTTCTTTTCTTACTCGTTTATCTGGCCGGGGTTCTTTTCTTCTGGCCTTTTTCTGAGGTCTCCGGGGATTCTGGCAACGAAGGAATTCAGAAGAATCTGCTGGAAGCAGAAAATGAGAATATTGAGATTTCTGATAGTCTGGTCACGGAAGAGTCAATAGCACCAGGGGAATCTTCCAGAACCTACTCCTGGAACTATGAAGGCTACCGATGGCATCTTACTTTACTGCTTGACGATAAGCTCTATGATGCTTACAAGTCAAGGACGCGCAAAAGGGACTATGACCTTTTTGCCTCTGATCCGTATGATGACTGGTTGATTAAAAGTATTGCAGATACTCTCTTTTCCCTTTCAAAGGAGTACGGACTTGAAGAAAACAAGGTGCCGGGTCTTTGTGTTTCTTTTATCCAGTCACTGAACTACACATCAGACTTTGCAAGTTCCGGATATGACCAGTACCCTCGTTTTCCTTATGAGACCCTTTATGATAATGGGGGGGACTGTGAGGATACCTCCATCCTTTCCGTAGCAATCCTGCAGGAGATGGGATACGATGTCGTCCTCCTCGAACTCCCGGAGCATATGGCTCTCGGAATAAGATGTGACTCCAAACAGGAGGGTAGGGGTTTCGAATATAAAAACAATCGTTACTACTATCTGGAAACTACGGGGAGCAACTGGCAGATAGGAGAGATGCCTCTAGAGTACAAGGACGATCCAGTTCAGGTCATTCCTGTGTACAGAAGACCCCTTGTAAATCTTGATTTCAAAGCCCAGTGCGAGTACTCGCAAAAAGAAGGGGTTGTGGATGTTAATGTCACTTTGAGAAACGTAGGTTCCGAAATAGCTGAAAATACTACCGTTTATGTTGCCCTTCAGGCTGATGACGAGAACAGGGTATGGGATCAGATAGAAAGTGATCCTGTTAAAGTCGAACCGGAAGGAGCTTATCAATTTGCTGCAAAAGGGCTCAGAGTGCCCGGGGGAGAGACTTTTAGGGTATACGTGCGGGCTATCGGTGAAAACCTGTTCTCTGAAGAGATAATGAGCGAGTGGGTAAGTATCTGATAGAACGTTGATAGAAAGTCTTTCTTGATTCACAGGTTAAGTTTAAAGCCTGAAATCTCGATGACTTCGACAAACTCAGCAAACTGGTGAGTTACTTATAAATCGTATATAATCAATCCATTATATAGGGGAAATCACATAAAATCCGGTATAATTAAACGGAACCCGGTAAATTAGACGGTCGGATATCTTTCAGGTAACCCCGGGTGTTTTCCTGGAGTGGAGGTAGTTATAATGAAGAAACTGTACAGGTCAAAGAGAAGCAGGATTATTGCCGGTGTATGTGGGGGCATAGGTGAATACCTTGGTGTAGACCCTACGCTTATAAGGCTTTTATGGGTCCTCCTTTCCCTGCAAGGGATTGGAATAGTTGGCTATGTTATAGCCTGGATAATAATTCCCGAAGAGCCTTAAAATCCAGGAGCTTTCAGGTTACTGAAATGACTCTACCTTTCTAAACAAACCTGCAGTATTTCTTACTGCAATACTATTTTTTTCAAGTTAAAATCCCGGAAAAGATTTCGGGAATTTTTCTATCTTTCTGTTTACCGGTAGCTTCCAGTTTACTGATGGCTGACTGCCTGGATTCTAATTTCCGAAACTTGAGGATTTTACTGGTTGAAAAGCTGGTCCACAAACCATTCGGGATCGAATTTTTTAAGGTCTTCGTAGCCCTGGCCTATCCCGAAAAAGAGAATCGGTTTGCCTGTAATGTAGGCAATTGATATGGCAGCTCCTCCTTTGGCATCGGCGTCGATTTTTGTAAGGATGGATCCGTCAATCGGGACAGCATCATTAAACTGAGAAGCTCTTTCTACCGCATCGTTTCCAGCTACGGCTTCATCCACGAAGATAATAAGGTCCGGAGAACTAACTCTGCAGATTTTCTCCATCTGGGCCATAAGGTTCATGTTTGTGTGCATGCGGCCTGCCGTATCAGAGAGCACAAAATCTATTTTATGTGCTTTTGCATACTGGACAGCATCATAAATAACAGCTGCGGGGTCGGCTCCGGCCTGATGCTTGATCATCTTTACCCCAAGTCTGCTTGCATGAATCCCCAGCTGGTCAATAGCGCCTGCCCTGAACGTGTCTCCTGCAGCAAGAATTACGGAATAACCAGATTTAAGCAGTCTATGCGTCATCTTTGAAATGGATGTTGTTTTTCCGGTTCCGTTAATCCCTACAAAGACTATATGAACCGGTTTTTGCCGGTTCCTTACATAATCATCAAAATCAAAGGTATTAGCAGATACAATATCAAGGATTGCTTTCTTCAGGGCTGCCTCAACTATCTCTCCGGTATTACTTCCAATCCTTTTTGTAGTACCTGTAAGCTGGTCTTTCACGGACTCGACAACAGCCTCGGAAACCGACAGGGCAAGATCACTTTCCAGAAGGCCCATTTCGAGTTCCCAGAGGGGCTCTTCCAGGTCTTTAGCATCCAGATATACTTCCCTGTTAAACACGAGAGCTTTAGCTTTCTGAGCAAACCCTACTTTCGGGATGACCTTTTTGAAAAAGGACTTTTTCTCTTCGGGAGATTTTTCCTCTTCTACTTTTTTCTCTTCAGCCTTTTTTCTGCCTTCAACTTTTTTCCTGTATTCAACTTTCTTCAGATCCTCTACCGAAACACGGGCGATTTCCTGAGAAACAGTTGTTCCAGTTTCGGCTCCGGGGCTTTCTTCTTTCAGGGCAGCCTCGATGGTTTCCTCTTCAATTATCGGTTCAATTTCCTCTTCAAGGCTTTCTTCGCTTTCAGGCACCTGCTCAACAATTACTGGTTCGACTTCTACTGCCTTTTCATCGATCGTTTTGCTGAGTGCCTTCTTAAAACTCCCAAGTTTCTCTTTAAATTTGTTGAACACAGGATCCATCCCGAAAAGATTCCGTAAAAAATAGGTAATTGAAGTTTAATGTAGTAATTGAAATCAGTAAGCAATTATCAGTTAGGTAATTAGAGTTAATGATATACTTATTTAAGTTAATGATATAATTATTTAAGTTAATGATATAATTATTTAAGTTAATGATATAATTATTTAAGTTAATGATATAATTATTTAAGTTAATGATATTCTTTATTTATTCTTAAATACTCTTCGATTTTTTAATGCGGTTTCTGAATTCTCGAATCCGTTAACTTTTTCCTGAGCCAGGATTTTTTCAGGCCTGGCCAGGTTGAAGTTTTGCAGCTTCTGCTTCAAGGGCCTGCATGCCCTGTGCGAGTCTAGTCAGTGAAGCATTCATCTGTTCAAAGATTTTCGTAAGCTGCTCTTTGCGGCGGTTCAGAGTTTCGATAGCTTCCTCTGCAGTTTCCTCTGCACTGAAGCCTGCACCGAGATTAACAATCACTCGGTCTGCGTTCTTGACTTCAGCATAAACATAAGAACCAAAACCTACCGGAACCATCGTTTCCGCAGTTTTGCCTGCTTCCGAAGCTGCTTTCAACTCATTTATTGTTACAATGGTCTGATCGCAGCTGGAAATGGAAGCCTGTACCATGCTCATCTCCTGCCTGAGCGCTTCAGCCTGCCTCTGGAACTCCTGATGCCTGGCTGCCAGATTCCTGATCTCTTCACTGACTTCTGCCATATCCTTCACTCCTCAGCTATTATGCTTTCGATCTGGACCTGGCCTCTTTTAACGCGGTGCTTGCTTCCGAAGATCGAGTATGTCTTATCGGTTGCATTCTTTTCGTTCTGGCTTTCGATCTTCTTTGTGAAGTTTTCCCAGGTATTTCCTGCTTTAAATTTGCCTTTAACAATAAAACTCTTCATCATTACCACTCTCTTGCTGTAACTTTGTTCTGGAACAGATGGATGATATGAGCTCATTCCAGGAACCCAAGGGCGTCTTCGATTCTCCCGAGTTCCGGCCCTGTTGTTTCAGAGCCTGCTACAAAACTCTTTGAGTTCGCGAGCAGGCCTGAACCAAGCATCTGGGTTCCGAAGTTAGTAGTTCCTATGTTTACCGGAAGTCCGAAGATCTTTTCCAGAGATTCTCTTTCCGAAGCTGTGACTTTAGGGTGCACCAGAAGTCCTTTATTTGTAACGACTCCTGCCATCCCTACATTCTTAATCCCGGCAATTGTTCCCCTATAAACGTCCACCTTAAGGGTCTTGGCAATGGCTTCCAGAGCCATATCTGACAGTTCGGGATGAACAAGGGCGGCGGAATCGTTTGCAAGCACAATGTTTCCTACTGCATTCAGTCTGTCCGGAAGAGTTCCCGCAGGAACGCCGGTGAGCTTCTGCATCTCTTCTGCATCGGATCCATATGGAAGCAGAAAACCGTTTGAGTTGCCTCTGGAAAGGGCTCCCACTACAAGGCTTCCATTTATAAGAGTCTCGACGACCCTTACGCCCAGCGCTTCTTCGAGTATAGCGCAGACCTCCGGTTTTGTCAGAGGGGGAACGAGGACAACATCCTCGGTGCAGGTTGCAAAAACCCCGATTATCGGGGTATCGTAGATATCCACTGTTCGAATCATATTCTTTGACTTTTCGCTTTATCTGGTGTATTTACTGAGCAAGTTCTGCCTGTACTTCACCATCTGCGAATTTCACAGCCCGTACTCGGATTGAGAGAGGCGGCTTTTCACAGCCTTTTTCCCAGAGACGTTCATTGATGGATTTGTCCAGCTTAACCTGCGTCAATTCGGTTTTCATGTGCCTTACAAGAAAACCCCTTACTTCAATAACTGCCCTGTTGGCTCTTTTCCATGAAGGGACCTTTCTTGTCTCTCTGAGGGGAATAGTATAGATCTGTTCTTTAACCATGTCGTCTGCCATTTTTTCCCACCATCCTCGCTTATTTTACATCCAGACTTCTTCTTCTCCAGTGCCTGCGCCTGGGATGACTCACTACCTTCCGGTTAGTTTTCACAATAACCCACACCGGGACTCGCGTATTCTGTTTGTGCGCCTTTGCAAGACGCTTCTTCTGTCCTTTCATGTTATGACTCAAGTGGACCACACCTGTTGACTTAAGTAATTTGATTCTATTAATTAGTTATATCCGGTAAATTAGCTGATCGTGATTTCAACCCTTATGTGATTGCGGCTCTGTCATGCCGGAATGAATCGGCAGGCCTGTAAACCATATTCTATAAATTCTATGATAGTCTGTGGTTAATCTGCAGCAGTATAGGGGTTGAATATAACTCGATTATTGTATAAATCTTTATTCCAGACTTTTCCCTTTCAGGGGGGCTTTCAGTTTTCAAATGTATCTGCTTCTTTTTTCAGGGAAATTTCTTCCTTGAAAGCACATGGGACTGGAAATGAACAGGAAACAGTTCCCTGATTTTCTCCTCTCCCTGTCTTTGCCGGATTAACTCCCTTAGTTCTGTTTCATAATCCGCTTTCTGGGTACTCTCACTCGGACCCTGTTCAACATTCAGGTAACATCCGACAAGAGAATCCACAACTTTTTTGCCGTATCCTTTAAGGGGGCAGAAATACTGAACTCCCAGTCGGTCTTCAATGCTTCTTACCTGTGAGATCGAAAGCACCGGAACCCTGTCATCTCGCCTTGTTCCGTCGGCAATCAGCTTAACTGCCGGATCCAGAGCAAGAGATTTGACAGCTCTTTCGTGGATATAATTGATGGCGCTTTTCGGAAACCCTTCTTTCAGTACCATCTCGTATGCCTTCTCCAGGATTTCTTGCTCAAGAGAAAGGACTCTGTGTGGAAAATGTAACTCCTTAGCAGTTTTTGCTGCGATTTCTCCTGTAGGGAGCAATCCGAAGTTACAGGTTACGAGTTCGACCTCAAAAAACGGCTCCAGCAAAAGGGCAGAGAGTGAACTGTCCTTACCTCCACTAAAGAGGACCGAGACTTTCATTGTGCTTAAACCCGGGTTATGGACGTCTTGCGTTTCTTTGGCTGCATCCGCATCAGGAGCGTTTTCAGCTGCTCGTCATCGATTTGAGACTGGAGCCTTCCACTCTGGGCAAGCGAGATCAGCTGCATCTCAAGCTGTTCCCCAAGGGCCGGCCTTGACATCTTCAGAGTTGTCAGGCGTTCCCTTGCTTCGGGAGTGAGAATTTGCCTCAGTATAGCCTGCTTCTGAGCTTCCATTTCAGCTCTTGCCTGCTCCTGCTGGTACGCCGCCTGCATATCAGACGGCTGTTGCTGTGCCTGCTGCCTCTGGACTTCTGCAAGTCGTCTTTTTCGGATTTCTTCGAGTTCATCATCCATATTAGCCATGGCAATCACCGAAAAAACCGGTTTTCTGGAATATGATTAATAATATGAAAGGGAATCCGAATTTCTCAGGCCCCTTTCTGAAGGATCTTCTCTTTCAGTACTTTGCAAGTTCAGGAATCTTTTCTAGCAGTTCCTGCTTAAGTTCGTGTGCTGCGTTATCCATCATGGAACGCCCTTTTGCAGATACTGCCCTTCCGTTCTTTACCTTCTGCAGGAAGCCTGCAGCCTCAAGCTGCTGTACTGTCTTTCTGGCAATAGAACCGCTGCCCTTTGCCTTGCTGGAGGGCTGGACACCTTTGTCCTTCTTTCCTCCATATACGGATCGGAGTCTCTCGATTCCGATTGGTCCGTCGATATAGATCTTTCTCAGGACTGCTGCGCACCTGATGTACCACCAGTCTTCATTGGTCGGGGGAAGTTCTTTGTGAACTCCGGTTTTCACGTTCCCTGCCCATTCAGGGGGAACGATCTTTTCATTTTCTTTAAGAATACCTGCAAGCTTTTCGATCATTTCCATTGCAGGGACATCGAATACTGTTGTCATGCTCTCCTCCTTATGCAAATTACGTTAGTTTTGCAGATTCGGGAGATAGCGCCGATTCTTCCCCCGAATCTGTCAGGAATGTAACTCTTGTTCTCGAAAAGAGGTAACTCTTCTGCTCTTCCGAGGTGTCCATTGCTGGTCTTTAAGCTGGCTACGGACTCTTAAAATTTGGGCCAGAAGGCCCGATAATGCCGGTTAATATGAATTTAGTCTAAACTGGAAAATGGGGTTGATAAACGTATTGGTTGATATATACATTTTTCGGTAATTTGCCGGGGCAAGTTTACTGAATTATATTATTCTTTTTTAAATGTTTGTGCTCTTCCCGGGCCTACAGAGATATAATTGACAGGAACTTTCATAAGTTCTTCAAGCCTTCTGACATAGTTTCTGGCATTTTCGGGAAGCTCGCCATAGGCTTTCACTTCTGTCAGGTCGGATTTCCAGCCAGGAAGGTCTTCATATACAGGACTGCAGTCCCGGAGGTCTTCTGTAAGTTCCGGAGGATAGTCCAGGCTCTCTCCTTTATATTTGTATCCTACGCAGATCCTTATAGTGTCAAGGCCTGTAAGCACGTCCAGTTTGGTGAGGGAAATTTCCGTATATCCGTTAAGGGCAATAGCCTTTTTAAGGAGCGGAAGATCAAACCAGCCGCATCTCCTGCCTCTGCCTGTGGTTGTTCCGAACTCTCCTCCGGCTTTCTGTATCTTTTCTCCCAGCTCTCCGGTAAGTTCTGTTGGAAGCGGCCCTTCTCCAACTCTCGTTATGTAGGCTTTTACTATGGCGATAACACTGTCGACCCTAGTAGGCCCTACTCCCAGGTTGGCACATGCAGAGCCTGCAATTGTAGAAGAAGAGGTTACGAATTTCTGGGTTCCATGGATAACGTCAAGGTGGGTGCCCTGAGCGGCTTCGGCCATTACATTTTTCCCATCATCGAGAGCCTGATTGATTTCCCGTGAAACATCCGTAATATAGGCAGCAAATTTTTTTCCCAGTTCAAGGTATCTTTCTATGAGGACCGGGTCTCTGACGATCTTCGGGTCCCCGCCCATTGCCTCGATTTCTTTTTCTTTCTGAGGAGCAAGTTCTTCAAGCCTTTTCAGGAAACGTTCCCTGTCTGCAAGTTCAGCCATGCGGATCTCGTCTCTTGCTACCTTATCAATATAGGCATAGCCGATTCCGCGCCTGGTGGTTCCTATTTTTGTTTCCCTTGCAGCTTCTCTAAGCCCATCCAGTTCGATATGGTAAGGCATTATGATGCTGGTTTTTGCGTCTACTCCGAGTTTTTCTGCATCTACTTTTATCCCATGCTTCTCAAACATTTCTGCTTCTTCAGCTAAAACTTCAGGGTTAAGGACAACCCCAGGCCCGATCAGGACTCTGGCATCAAGCAGGATGCCTGAGGGGATCAGGTGCAGTTTGTAGACCTCATCTCCTACCCTTACTGTATGGCCTGCGTTGTTCCCACCCTGGAAACGGGCAACAATATCATAGTCTTTTGCAAGAAGGTCGACAATCTTGCCTTTTCCCTCGTCACCGAACTGCGCGCCTGTGATTATCGTAAACATAAGCCCTGAATCGGGCTTAACCTTAATAAGGTTTTGTCCGGTATATTTGGCTTCGGTTCCGGGCATTTTCAACCCGAAATCCCTCAATGTGTTATTTTCTAAGTCCGTATGTCATTTAAGTGCCTTGACCCCTTTTTCTGAAATTAACTGGCGGCAAACTCCCCAAATCCTGAAACTATCCCTTCAACCGGGAAGTATCATAATTTTCTAAGTTGTCTAATCCTTATTATGGGACCAGCCGCAGATGTAATGTATAATAATTAGGCCGGACACATCGAAACAATTCATTACGCGATTTTCTCATATCGTGAGGCAACAGCTACACTACAAAGTAGCAGGATAAGGGTCAGGGAGTATTAGATATGAAGGGGGAAGGTACAGTGAGAAGTCCTCTTCCTCGGAGGGTGTCAGCTCGACAGTGGGAAGTTCGCCTCTGCACCTTTGATAACAGGTTTGTTTTGAAAACAGGTTAGCTTTGAAACAGGACAGACAAATATTTGAATTCAAATGCAGGCAAATTAGAGTATTATACCTCTGAAAATAAGCAGACTGAGAATCATCAGGATTATCGCAAAGATCGTTGCTGTCTTTGCACTTTCTCCATCGCTTCCGAAGATAATCGGGATCGGGCCGAGCATAATTACTCCTCCACCTCTTATCCTTGATCCGGCTTCTCCTGTGCGAGAATCTTTATCATCGGTTCCTTCAAAACCGAAAGGATCTCCTGAATTAGCTTCTTTTCCGAACCTCCCTCTTGTTTTTGAATATCCTTTTCCAGGTTTAGAATTCTCATGCATGCCTATGGCTGTCCCGATTATAAGTATTAAAAACCCGAAGAGTATAATGAAAATTCCAGTTAAAACAAGTAAGTTCCCAGTCAACGTTTCGTCTTCCACAGGAATAGATAAAGAATCGTTATTAATAACCCAAGCCCAAGCATATTTGTTGTAATTTCGGGGGCAGAGCCGAATACTATCGGGATAGGCCCGAGCATGATCAGTCCACCCATTTGAGTACTTGCGGGATGCTGTAACATTGTGAGAACAATACCTAACAATACTATAATAAAGCCAATAAATGTGACTGTTGCGCCTACTCTTAGAAAATCTTCTGATGCACGCATGTGGAATGATATTATGCTTTTATTATTAAATCTATCCTTTGAATTTTTTAGGTATGTAGACGAGTTTATACTTTTTATTCTCTCTATTGAGGAATTATGCACAAAATAGAGAGGGATAGTCTCTAATACGTTGAAGTTCCGGATCTTATTTATCTATTTATGCCAGGCTGCCACTTTTCAGCCCGGGATTCTGCATCTTTATATTGGAATGTTTTTATATCATGCTTACCCCGGGGCAGAGTCGTATAAAAATATCATTATATTTTGCCTCTACTTCTTAAATTCTGGATCTTTCAGGGAGAAACGCCGTGACATTGAAAAGTGACAGTTATGCATAATTAATCGGAAGAATTATAGAGTGTCTGAAACAAAAAAGCTGATGTATATTAAGTGAGTATTAAGAAGCAATTTAACAGGGGTCGGCAATGGGCTACAGGTATTACAGGAACTTATATATATCCTTTTTATATTTATGTATGCATAATTATTTCCGGCATCTTATATATACTGTGAACACGATAAGAACCTCTTCGATTGCATTTTAACCTTTGATGTAAACTATCCTGTAAAAAGCATATGTATAAATTGTCCTGTACCGGGTAACATGCAATTGCCCTTTGAAGGACAATAGTCATGATAAGTATTGTTCCGTTCTGGCCAGTTTTCAGGCTTTTGCTTTTTTGTAAAAGCCCTGAAGGTAACAGAAGCATCTCCCGGAAGAATTGCATATCCGGACGAGGTCTGCAGGGTAATTGCTAAGTTCTCAGGGTAGTTACCAAAACCCTGTTAACCACAGAATATTACCTTCAAACCGATTTATTCGTAGACCTTTGGTCTTCAAATCAACCAAATCGACCAGATAACACACATTTAGAACTCGATTAACCTGAAACCAGATATTCAAATCAATTTTATTCGATAAAACAGGTGTTTTCAAATGTCAGAAGACAGTGCCATAAGATCATCCCTGGAAGATATCAAATCCAGGGTAGAGTTTGAGCTTGAGTGCGGGGAGATCAGTCCTGAGGATGTGAAGTCTCTCTTAACCGAGATAGAGATACTCAAGGTCCAGAACGAAAATATGAAGGCACGGCTCCTTGAAGCCAGTGTAGCCACAGGCAGGCACCTTCAGGAGATTAATAAATTAAAAGCCCATCTGGAACAGCTCACTGAACCTCCGCTTTTCATTGCAACTATTCTCGAGGTAAATGGGGAAATTGCCCTTATCAGGCAGCACGGAAACAACCAGGAAGTCCTCACGCAGATCCCTGAAGAATGCCTTGGAAAAATAGAGCCCGGAATGAGGGTTGCTGTAAACGGGGCTTATTCAATCATCTCCATAGTGAGCAGGGCTGCCGATGTGAGAGCTCAGGTTATGGAGCTTATAAACTCTCCGGGTGTAGACTACAGCATGATTGGCGGGCTGGATGAAGTGCTTCAGGAAGTCCGTGAAAGTGTAGAACTTCCTCTTACCGAGCCCGAGCTTTTCGAGGACCTGGGAATTGAACCTCCATCCGGTGTTCTGCTTCACGGCGCTCCAGGTACGGGAAAGACCCTTATTGCAAAAGCTATAGCCTCTCAGGCAAAAGCCACCTTTATCCGGATGTCAGGCTCTGACCTTGTCCAGAAGTTCGTCGGGGAAGGCTCAAGGCTCGTTAAGGACATCTTCCAGCTTGCAAGGGACAAGTCCCCAAGCATTCTTTTCATAGACGAAATCGATGCAGTTGGCAGTATGAGGACCTACGATGGGACAAGCGGCTCTGCAGAGGTAAACAGGACAATGCTTCAGCTCCTTGCCGAAATGGATGGTTTTGATCCGAAAGGCAATGTAAAAGTGGTTGCGGCAACAAACAGGATTGACCTGCTTGACCCTGCCCTCCTCAGACCTGGAAGGTTTGACAGGTCCATTGAAGTTCCGCTTCCTGATGACAGGGGCAGAGTCGAGATCCTTAAAATCCACACCCGTAAGATGAAGCTTGCCGATGATGTGGACTTTGAAAAGCTTGCAAAGGTCCTGTCAGGAAGAAGCGGGGCAGATATAAACGTAATTGTCAAAGAAGCCGGAATTTTTGTCCTGCGCAGGCGTGGGAAACAGATCGCTATGGCAGATTTCCTCAAAGCTTACGACAAGGTCGTAAACGTGAAGGAGCCGACAATTCCTCAGGCTATGTTCGTGTAACCCTGCTAAAGCTCAAATAAAATCAAAACCGACCTCAACCGGTCGAAACCGAAACAAAGAGATTTTTATTTAAGGCTGAAGGGATATTTCCCTCCTGTCCTCGTCGGGTAAGGCACATGTCTGCCCGGCAGTTTTAATAATTTTTAATAATTTTTTAAATATCAGTCGAAAGGTTTATATTTTATAAATCACTTGAACGTATGCTGTCTTAGGGACAGAACATAATTAACAGCGTGCTCCGATAGTGTAGCTCGGCCAATCATTCAGGACTCTCACTCCTGCGACTGGGGTTCAAATCCCCATCGGAGCATTTTTCCTTTTTACAATCTTTTTCATAACTTTTTACACTATTTTTATCCTTTTTACATTCTTTAGGTTATATTTGTGTTTTGCAGTTGAACTCATCAAAACAGAGTAAATCATTGAATTGATTACCCTAAGATGGATTGGTTTGAGGGGGCATCAACTATTGGTTTTTAAATATTTTCGTGAAAATTGTTTTTATAGAATGTGTGCTCTCTATCTTGATTCTACGAGTTTTAAACACATTGTCAATCCATATTGTAAGTAGTTTGGCAAAAGTAGAGCCAAGATCATGGGTTATTATCATCTTATAATAGCTGCCGCAATCTTTGTAATCTATAGTATCAACCCAGTTTGTTATTTTGAGGTTGATAACTAGACCATCTATAACTTCTTTTAGGCTACACTCATCAAGAGACCTTCTAAAGAAGAGCTCTATTGTATATTCTATGGTTTTGTCCCTGACAAAAAGCTCACTTAGCAGTTCAATATCAGCGGTTTCTATTAGTGATTTAAAGGCATTTCTTTCAATGATAACCAAGGATTTTGTCCGTTTAAGACGCATCCAATATTTTTCTTCCGGAGTTAATTCTGGAATTTGTCTTGAATTTTCCAGATTGTCCAGTGCAAGTTCTAAGGCTTTTTGCTGTGTTTCATATTTTTCTGCGTGTTTTTTTAATAATTCCCAGTGTTTTTGTGAAATTGTGGTAGAAATTCGGTGTGTTTTCAAACTAATTCACCCCGAACCCAGACATTTTTTAAAACTATTAGGACTTCCGAAGTTAAACTAAGTAATCAGTATGCTTAAAACCTTCAGCCATCTCAAGCACATTTAGTTACAGTATCTAATGTACTTGATTTCTTATTCCGGGTGCATACAGTCCTAATTCACTAATTTATCAGTGCGCATATCAAACGAATTATGCGCATACCATACACGCATTTGTGAATTACCTACTTCTTTTGAGTATTTTATTCCGGTACAATTGGCAGCGGATAGTTATTGTAGGACTAAATTCTTACTTTTCCATCTTCATATCCTGCGAATCATGTGCGGTATACACATACGTTGTCTGGATTACCTACTTTTACCTGCGTATTCTATTTTAGCTTTGTTCACAGCAGAAAATTGCTATGAGACTTATACAGTCGATGTAGAAATTTCAGGTGTTTATCATGAAGGCAACAGAGCTTATGGAGCAGACTGAAGGAGATGCCAATATTTGCATTGCAGTCCTTGATGGTCCGGTCGACCTTACACATCCGTGTTTCGACAAAGCCAACATAACCCAATTAGAGACTTTAGTTCCAGGCGTTACCGAGGATGGATCAGCTGCAAAACATGGAACTCATGTTGCCAGCTTAATATTTGGCCAGCAGGACAGCCCTATTCGCGGTGTTTCGTCTGGGTGTCGTGGGCTCATCATTCCTGTTTTTACGGATGGGTCTGATAAATCTTCAATTGCGCCCTGTTCTCAGATTGATCTAGCTCACGCCATCACACAAGCCGTTGAACAAGGAGCTCATGTCATAAACATCAGTGGCGGTGAACTGGTTCCCTCTGGCGAGCCACATCCTTTACTTAAAAAGGCTGTTAGTCTCTGCGTCGAAAACAATGTTTTAATCGTTGCGGCTGCGGGAAATGACGGGTGTCAATGCCTCCATGTACCAGCCGCCATTTCCTCAACCCTTGCGGCAGGGGCAATGGATGCCCAGGGACTGCCACTCGATTTCAGTAATTGGGGAGAGGCGTACCAGAGTAATGGTATTCTTGCACTTGGTGAACAATTGCTGGGGGCTGCACCTGGCGGGGATGTCACCATCAGAAGCGGCACCAGCTTTGCCACTCCTATTGTTTCTGGCATTGTTGCTTTGCTGTTGAGCATCCAGATACAAAGGGGGGACAAACCAGATCCTCACGCTGTGAGGGATGCCATTCTCCAGAGCGCTTACCCTTGTATCCCCTCCGAAGGTTTAGACTGTTCTCGCTATCTAAGGGGCCGTCTCAATGTTGGAGGGGCATATGATCTTGTCACGAAAAAACAACATGCTGTGAGTGATAGTCTCAATTTGGTAAAAAAAATTCAGGGGAATGCGAGAACAGGACTGGTGGAATGTTTTAAAAAACTGCCTGTTCTTGGCGTGCAGAATGCAGAATTTACAACACTTAATCCGGAGATCGCAGCGCCCTCTACTCTGAATTCTACTTTGGACACAATGAAAGTTCTGGAATATTCTGATTCTATTGAGTCAAAATCGATAGATATAGAGAAGAACGAACAAACGAAAAACCAGATACCGGAGGAGAATATGACTGAATTTATAGACAAACCATGTGGTTGTTCAAAAATGAATGCAAAGAAGGAAGAAGAACTTAGCAAGCAGACAAGTGGTATAACTGTGCCCCAGATTCTTGCATCTGAAGTACAAACGGCAGAATCAACGATAACAAGTCATGAGGTAGCTATGCCGTCTGTCATACCTTCACAGACCCCTTCACCGCGAGCTGTGAATAAGCTGTCTCTTGCGTATGCACTTGGCACACCTAGTTACGATTTTGGTAGTGAAGCTCGGCGAGATGCTTTTTACCAGCTTGTAAGTCAATACGAAGACCAAATGACATTTGATGAGAAGCTGCTGAAATTATTGGATGAAAAGCCCGAGTATACTGAGTCGCTCATATGGACCCTCAATATGGAGAGTACCCCCGCTTATGCAATCAAACCTGAAGGTCCTTTTGCCTCGTATGCTTTTATGCGGCTTCGTGATTTTCTGAAGGAATATCTCGAAAAAGATGAGAGCAAAAAAATTGAGAGAATCTCGATTCCGGGAGTCATTGTTGGAGAAGTAACACTCTTTTCAGGCCAGAAGGTTCCGGTCATCAAACCAGAATTGCGTGGGATGTGGAGTTGGAATAAACATGTTATGATATCCCATTTGATTAAAATGGGGTCGAATGACCGCGATATAAGTAAGAACCTCAAAAATACTGAGCAAAGTGAAATAAAACAAAGACTTTCTGATTTCTTGGATCGTGTGTATTACGAGTGTATGAACCTAGGTCGATCTTCAAAGGATAGGGCATTGAACTTTGCTGGGACAAATGCGTACATGGCATTTTCTGCTCTTCTTGAAAGCGGTAAAGAGGATCTGGAGCTGGATAAAATTGAGACTGAACGAAGCCTTATCTGCCGACCAGATTCGGATTGTTGGGATGTAAAGTTGACACTTTTCAACCCTCATAAACATGATACAGAAGCCAGAAGGGCATTCCGCTTCACGATCGATGTGAGTGATGTGGTTCCTGTTTCAATTGGAGAGATACGTTCTTGGTCGGTTTACTAAGCCAGAATATTTGATTACGTGCCACCAAAGGAGTTCGTCACCTTGGTGGCACTCACGAATTTGCATATTGTCACTATGATGAGGATGGTGATAATAAGCAGGAACAATTTGTTTCAAATCGCTGCCTGTGTGGCGATAGAATAGCCCCATTACGGGAATGAACGAAAAGACATATGGAGAAATTGTTATGAGAACACCAATACAGGCAAAGCCTGTTGTGAGGAATGTAAGCACAGCGAGAATCGATGCAGGAATCGGTCAGTCTGGCCTTTGTGAACTGGGTTGTAACCTAATACCAAATGCTACAGGAAAGTCTCTTTGCCTGGCAGCATGCAAGGGCATAAGCGGTGTCATGTAACACTGATTTCTGCAGACAGCAAATATGCGGCTTAATACATATAATCTGGGGTAGATCTTCGTGCTTTTTAGCATGAATATCTGCAGCTGATTATTTGGCAAATACAATAAATCTACTGCTTTGAGGCATGGATAACTTAGATCTTTCGGATTATAAGCTATTCAAATACTCAATTTTGGGGTAGCCCAAAATTGAGTGCCTCATATGCTAGAAATCAGAACTAAGGAGGAAATTATTATGGAATTACCAAAACAAGCAAAACCTGTTGTGAGGAATGTAAGCACAGCGAGAATCAATGCAGGAATCGGTCAGTCTGGCCTTTGCGAACTGGGTTGTAACCTAATACCAAATGCTACAGGAAAGTCTCTTTGCCTGGCAGCATGCAAGGGTATAAGCGGTGTTCTGTAATACCGATTTCTACAGACAGCCAATATGTGGCTTTAATACATATGTAATCAGCTGCAGATCTTCGTGCTTTTTAGCATGAATATCTGCAGCTGATTATTTGACAACTACAATAAATCTACTGCTTTGAGGCATGGATAACTTAGATCTTTCGGATATAAATTATCCAAATACTCAATTTTGGGGTAGCCCAAAATTGAGTGCCTCATATGCTAAAAATCAGAACTAAGGAGGAAATTATTATGGAATTACCAAAACAAGCAAAACCTGTCATGAGAAATGCCAGTATGGCAAAGATCGAATCTGGAATCTGTCAATCTGGTCTTTGCGAAACGGGTTGTAACCTAATTCCAAATGCCACTGCAAAGAATATCTGCCTAGCAGCATGTCCAGTGGCAGGCGGTTTAACAGGTCTGATTCCTGGAGTAGGCGGGGTAATAAGCCGCCTGTTTTAATAGCGAGAAAGATAGTGCAACAGGAATCGAAGCCAAAATCGGTCAAATTGAACATTTTCAAGCGAGTATGGCCTAATTAACAATACCATAAGAAATGCCACATAGCATTTAATGTCGGATGCCTGTGTAGGCAGTCTGTTCGGGTGTAATGCATTAGGACTTACTGCCATAGCCTCCAAAAAACAACGTGATTGGATAGCTGCAATCAATACGGTTGCAAGCTATCCCTTTATAATTTCTAGTAGGTATTAAAAACCAGAAATATGGAGGAAATGTTATGAGAGTGCCAATGCAGGCAAAACCTGTTATGAGAAATGTCAGCACAGCAAGAATCGAAACAGGAATCAGTCAGTCTTCATCTGATTGCCACGATAATTAAAGCACAAAGAGGAGGTTTCAGAAGAGCTTTTTTGGAGATGTGCAACTCCAATTAAAGGTTTTCATGTGGATAAGTTAAAAAACTATCAGAATGTGGTTACATTTACGGCTCTACCGCAAGCTAAGTGAGCAGCAGACATTCATGCTTTTTAGCATGCTATTCGTTGCTGATTATTTGACAAATATAATGAAATATACCGCTGGATAATTACTAGACAATACATACAAATTAAAGTTTTTAAGTGGTGATATTATGGGAAAAGGTATGGCGTTAACAATCGGAATTAATGCTGTCGACCCGAAGCATTATGGGGGATGGTCAGGAGAACTGGCTGCATGCGAATTTGATGCAGTTGATTATGCAGAGATCGCGAAATCCAGGAATTTTCAGGTTAATACCCTTCTTACCAAAAAAGCCACGAGGGCAAATGTGATCAATGAAATCTCCAAAGCAGCAAACACATTAGAGGCAGGAGATATGTTCATGTTGAGTTATTCAGGTCATGGTGGTTGGTTGACGGATTTGAATGACGATGAAACGGATGGAATGGACGAGACAATGTGTTTATATGATGGCCAATTAATCGATGACGAACTAAACATCCTGTTTGCAAAGTTCACTGAGGGAGTTCGAGTTCTAGTCTTTTCGGACAGCTGTCATAGCGGTACGGTTACAAAAGCTGCTTTTATAAATTCGATTGAGGAAATAAGCCCTCAAATAGAGGAAATAAGCCCTCAAATAGAGGAAATAAGCTCTCAAATCGAGGAGATAAGCCCTCACGCTCGTTACCGTTACATGCCTAATGACGTTTGCGTACGCGTTTATATGGCAAACCAAGCCTTTTACGACAAGATCTTACAAGACGAAAGCTTATCAAATGTCGAGGATGACATCAAGGCTTCGGTACTGCTTATCTCGGGATGCCAGGATGATCAGTTTTCGAGAGATGGGATGAGGAACGGCCTTTTCACTTCCAAGCTATTATATGTATTGAAACACGGAGGTTGTGATAAAAATTACAGGCAATTTTACGATGAAATTTGTAGAAGAATGCCAGACGAGCAAACCCCAAATTATTATCTCACAGGTAAGAGCGATCCAGAATTCGAGAAGCAACAAGTCTTTGAAGTTTGATTAATTTTAACTTATCTCTGTTACTCCAGAAGCTGGAGGATTAAGTACCCCTTCTTTAATGTTGGATTAAATATACCTTCAAGGCTTTCCTTTTTTCCTCTACAGCTTTTCTTTTTTCCTTTAAACTACTCTCAGGTAGTCAAAAACAGAAAAATGGGAAACTTTAGAAGAATAGTACAAAATAAAAGAGGATCATTCAAGAGAAACGGACATTAAGAGAGTTGCTAAATTATAAACCTCTTAAAACATCAATTGCTTAATGAAGGGGCAACTTTTTCTTTGATATATGTTTAATTTTATAACGGCTGAAATCAAGAGAAGTATAGAATTGAAATAATGAGAACAGGAAACATGCCCTCTACTCCGGATCTTGAAAACAAGCTTCATGGCTACCTTTTCGGTACAGCCTGTGCTGACGCTCTCGGCCGCTCGGTAGAGCACCTAACTCTTGAACAGATAAAGGAGAAATACGGAGAACAGGGAATTCTCGAACTTCCCTCGGAATCCCCCTGGACCGATGATACTCAGCTAATGCTTGTGCTTGCCAGAGGGCTCCTGCATGGGGCAGAACTTGAACTGCCTGAGCTTATGTATAAGATTGCAGAGGAACTTGTCCTGTGGCTGGACGAACCTGACCTTGGGGCAGGAGCAACTACAAAGGGTGCAGCTTTGAGTCTCAAGGATGGAATTCACTGGAGCGAGTCCGGGCTAAACTCAAAAACGTGCGGAAGCCTTATGCGGGTTGGAATCCTCGGCTTTGTTTTCCGAAATAACCCTGAAAAACTGGTTAAAGTAGCTTCTCTCTCCGGGAGAATTACTCATACCCATCCGATTGCAGATGCTGCATCAGTCGCAGGAGCATACGCCGTGAAACTGGCTCTTGACGGGGTAGCCCCTGAAGAAATGTTTTTACCTCTTCTCAGGATAACGGAAGGGATTTCTGATGAATTTACGGAAGCTCTCAAACATTCTTATGAGCTCGCTCATAGTAATTTGAGTGACGAAGAGGCTCTCCAGAAAATCGGGCAGGGCTGGTATGCGGATGAAACCTTCGCCCTTGCTTATTTCTGCATTCTGCGGTATCCTGATAACTATAAAAAAGCAGTTCAAACCGCAGTGAACATAACAGGGGACTCGGATTCGGTGGGCAGTGTTGCAGGCGGAATTCTGGGGGCAAGGCTTGGAATTGAAGCAGTGCCTGTCTCTTGGATTGAAGCCCTGAAGGAAAAAGTGATACTGGAGGAAATGGTGACGCCTCTGATTGAGAAGGACCTTCAGGTTTCCGAAAACAAATTTCAGTTTTCCGAAGATGATGAAAGGTTAAGAAATCAAGATCTTAATAAATCGAGGTCTTGAAATGGACTTTTCCGAAAAAGGTGTTTACTGTCTGGTGTTTGAAAACAGGGATTGTATAATTGAAGTAGGAAAAAAGGGCACTTTTTCGTTTTCTGAAGGTTTTCATATCTACACAGGCTCAGCGCTCGGATCAGGGGGCATGAAGAGAGTAAAAAGGCATATTGACCTTTCTTTGAAAAGAGATAAGAATCCCAGATGGCACGTGGATTACCTCCACCTGAACTCTTCATTTAAACTGGCGTGGGCAGTTTGTGCCAGCACTTCTTCCCGGCTTGAGTGTGAACTGGCCCGCAGGCTTGGAGGAGATTCTGCTAAAGGATTCGGGTGCACGGATTGTTCTTGCAGATCTCATCTTTTTTACCGGGAAAAGAATCCTCTTTCTGAGGTTACGGGAGCTTTCGAAGCTCTTGGACTGTTTCCTGTCTTGCTTGAGTGCTGAATTTCCTATTTTGTTTTACTTTATTTTACTTATTTTACTGTATTTTACTTTCTTTTCTTTTTTTTTCCTTTCCCTTTCACGAAAACAGGAAAGCTTTAAAGTAAGGCAGGATTTTATAAGTTTAAAAAAACGTTTTTTTGTCTGCTCAGGGGATGTTTCATGGAACAATTCTCTTTTATTGCCTGCATGCCTGATAAGCCCGGAGCACTGCACAGGGCAGCCGAGATTATAACGCGGTATGAAGGGAATATCAACCGAATCCAGTATGACCGGAGAATCGACAGGAATATCGTCTTTTTTGAGGTGGCAACTGCTTCAAAGGCTTATGAAAAAATCCGTGAGGAACTGGAAAGAATAGGTTACCTCCAGACCTCTTTGCAGCCTGTAGCTTTTCTTAAGTTCAATGTCTATCTTCCTAACTGCCCTGGAGCCTTATTTGATTTCCTGAACCATATCACCTCTTCAGGGGCAAATATAACTTTCCTTGATTTTGATGACCGGGGGCAACATCCTGAACGGCTTGTCGTGAGCCTGAATATCGAAAATGCCAGCCTTATTGATGCTCTCCTGAACCAGCTCAAATCAAAGTACAGGCTTGAGATTGTTGAGTATGATACAACAGGAGAGAAACTCGATAACACGGTTTTTTACCTCAGGCTTGCCCAGAAGCTGAGGAACTATGTCGGAAATGCAGAAGATGCCTTTTTAATGAAATTCCTGCACGACATGAATCATATCGCTCAGGAACTCTCTAACCTACGGAAAGACCCTGTTGAAGTCTTTGAGAATATCCTTAAGGTTGGAGACACACTTAGCCGGACATCCGGAGAAGGTTTTTATGCCGATATGCAGAGGGTCAGGATAAAGGACGGCATTGAACTTTTTTGCTTCCAGCTTCCCTGCGGGGGAAACATCTATCTTTTCGACACTCCTGAAGAAAGAGTAATGATCGACACGGGCTATGGCATATACCAGTCGGATGTCGTAAATATGCTCCAGCAATACGGGCTTGGGGATCTTAGCCTGCTTAAAAGGATCTACATTACTCATGCAGATGCTGACCATTGTGGGGCTGCAGGCTATTTTTCTGTTCCCTCTTTCCTCAATGAGGAAACCCTTAAAATCACAAGGGAAACCAGCAGAGCTTATGGGTCCAGCAATCAAGGCTGTATTCTGGAAGAGGTTTATACAAAAATGATTAACCTCTTTTCAAGGTTCACTCCTCCTTCAAATATAATCCTTTTCCCGGATATCTCAGCTAAGGATGAAGAAACTAAGAGAAGAAGCGCTTTTCCGGTTATTGCTCGCTTCAGGATAGGAGACCTTGAATTTGAAGCTCTTGAGGGTCTTGGGGGGCATATGCATGGGGGAATCTTTTACCTGTGTCCTGAAGAAGGGCTTGTCTTCCCTCAGGATTTAGTGATCAACTTCAGGAGCCTGAGCCCGGAGAGAACTGAATATAATATCCTGGCTGATTACCTCATGACATCGGTGAATGTGGACAGCAGCCTTGCAAGAGAGGAACGAAATGCTCTCATTTCCCTTATAGTGGAACTTGATAACGAACTTGTAAAGAAGGGCAAAAGATGCCTTGTTTGCTGCGGTCACGGTTCGGTATCCCTGCTGGAAAACGGAAAACTTGTCGAGCATTCAAACCCGGAGAGGTATCTAGCAAGAAAGTATCTGTAAGAGAAAATCCGGATATGCAAAATATGGAAATTATAACAATAATAAATAGTTTGATATCCGAAAGGACACAATGCCAAAATCTAGTGATGAACTCAAAATTAAAAATCACTAGATTTTGAAAATGGTCACAATCCTTTGAACGTGACCTATTGATTGATGCCGGAAGATCTCGAATATTTGGTTTGATTGAATCCTGAATTCTTCTTGGAAATTCAAGATTTCAATCAAAAAATGCAAAAATCACTAGATTTAGGAACAGAGTCTCCGAAAGTAATCTAATTGATTAAACCTAATTTGTAAGATAATCGGTTTTAGCCCGGCACCCGGCAAAGATAAGAAGTGATCCTGCTTGTCAATGGTCTCTCAGTTTGATTACTATGTTCTGACACTCCTGAATTCTTTCTCCTTTCTTGACCCTCTTATGTTATTTGTAAGCCTCCAATTCGATTATTTTCTTTTCCTTATCCTTGCCACTCTCTTTTATTACAGGGGCAGGCAGGAAACAATACTTTTCCTTGCCTTACTTGTCTCGTCATGGGCTTTAGCAATGGCTCTTAAGCCTGCTTTTGCAGTCCCAAGACCTGAAGCTATTCGTTTTGTTGCCTGTGCCACAGGATACTCGATGCCGAGCGGGCATTCTCTTATGTCCTTTGCTTTGGCTATGTTTTTGCATCCAAGAGCAGGAAAGTTTAAACTTTTAGTCTGGGCATTTGCTTTTACGGTAAGTTTGAGCCGGATATTTATCGGAGTTCATTTCCCTTCGGATGTGTTTGTAGGCTCAATTATAGGCTGCATACTCGGGTTTTTCTGGCTTTATATAGAAAAAATGCTGATAAAATCCGGACTTTTAGGGGGCGCTCTGGAATCCCTTGAGGAGAGCGAAGACGAGATTTTTGATCAACCTCTTCAACAGCCCTGATCCGTTTATCCGGAAATATTCAGCCAGGGTTTCGAGTAAATGGAAACCAAATCGATAAAGGTTCACTGAAAAGAGCAGGATTAACTCGGAACTAACCGGAGTAAACATAAATTAAAAATCTAGAAATTAAAAATCCTTGCAGGATTCAAGTTAAAACCCCTAAAAACGAATTAAATATATAAAAGCGAAATTACAAAGCTGCTAGATTCTACAGGTTTTTGTTTTAAGTTGATCAGGGGTAAATCCGATCATTTTTCATCTTTGAATTTTAGTCGACATTAATTATAATACTGATATTTCTCATACTGAATATTCAGTATAATTGAGATTTAACTCCTGAAATCTGATGCATTGAGACATAATGAGCTGAAACTTAATCCTCTTGTCACTTGATATCTAACGGTTCCTGCATACTCATACGCAGATGAGGGGATTTATTTTCCTCCTCTTCCTCCGAAAGATTGGCTGCTTCCTCCAGTCGAAGGGCCTCCTCCTCCTGATCCACCTGTACCGGTTCCGCCAAAGCCCTGACTCTTTCCTCCTCCGCCTCCACCAGCCTGTTGGCTGGACTGCTGGCCGGATGCTTCCAATGCTTTCATAACAGATTCGGCTGACTCGTATTCCCTGTCCGGAAGCCTTTGCAGATCTTCAATTACGTCGTTAGTAACATTCTGTCCTCTAACGTATTGTAAAATTTGCTCTTTTCTCACTGGAAACTTCATACCTTTCAATATATCTCCTGTCAGAACAGAACCGGATGACTCGGATACACCCTTCGTCACATCGCTAACTCCTTTCTGAAGGGAACCTGTTGATTCGGAGACCCCCTTAGTCACATCGCCAGTTCCTTTTTGAAGGGAGTCAACTGATTCGGATACTTCTTTCGTCACACCGCCAACTCCTCCCAGAATAGAACCGACTGATTCGGATACTCCCTTCGTTACACCGCCAATTCCTTTCTGAAGAGGGTCCATAACAGATTCCGCTGACTTATACGTCTGATCGGGAAGCTGTTGTAGATTTTCTATTATCTCGCTAGGAGCATTCTGTTTTCTAGCCTGCTCTATGATTTCCTCCTTTCTAGCTGGAAACTGCACATCTTTTAATACATCCTGTATATTACTGGCACTCGCCCTCATACCCTTTCACCTTCCATATGTTTTATGGATTTACCCCCAATTTAAACAATTATATTAATATTTATCATATAAATAAATGCTTAACTATATACTTTATAAATGCTTCTCTTGAGATTGAAAATCTTTATCAAACTGATTTTATTTCATTGAATAAGCATTTACAAAAATGCAGAACAGAAAGTTAAAATAAACATTGTTTAAAAAGAAATGCGAGGGGTGCGATTCGAACGCACGAATTCCTACGAAAATGGGTCCTAAGCCCATCGCCTTTGACCTGGCTGGGCAACCCTCGCAATATTGTTGTCTTTTTTAGTGGTAAAATAGAGAAAGGGGAATTAAAAATCTTTGAAAAAGGTTAAATGCGCCGACCGGGATTCGAACCCGGGTTTTGGGCTTGGAAGGCCCAAGTCATAGCCACTAGACCATCAACGCAAACTGCAACACATCTAGAGGTATTTGTTAAATATAACGTTTTCGCTTGACATTTGATATTTTTTTCTAAAATCATGTGTTACTGTGATATATTTCCCCTTTTTCCTTACTACAATTTTCTCCGGTATTTATGAAGTCTTCGAGGTAGCCCTCATTATTCTCTTCTTGACTATCTGTAGTTCTGGTTAATTGGTTGATATGGTTGACTACTCCGAACATTAGAAAATAGCCCTCTGGATTTTTCTTCTGCATAATGCAGGGCTGTAACTTCCCTGTCGTCGGCAAAAAAACTCCTGATTTATGTTTAAATCCGTAAGCCGTCTTTCAATCCAAACATTCCTATGTCTTCCCTATCCTGTCTGGTAATTTCTTCGGATAAATTTAGATCCAAATAAATTGAGATTCAGATAAACTGAGATCCAGATGAAATTGAATAGATAAATAAAGGTAGGCTATCTGACCATTCTGTAGATAAAGGAGATTGCATCATTTTTGGGTCAATATAGGCAATAAAAGCAGTGGATAAGTTATGACAACACATCATTATATCTGAAAATACACCATTAAAAGGTAGCAATCAGGTATTTTCGGAAAAGAGGACAACTAACAAATAAAGTCAAAAGTAGATATCTGGCCTTTTTAATATATCCAGCCTTTAATCATACCAATTTTTTATTTTTTCTGTCTATTCACTTCAACATTTTTACAGTTCTTCGTTCAAATAGAAGCTTTTGTCCATTAACTCAACCAGATTTTGCTGAATTACTTCGTTTAGGGTTTCAAACCCGCAAGTCCAGGTTAATGATATTAAATCATGTAAAGTGCCTGCCGAATTATCATGATTATTATATATCTTAATTTTATACACGCAGTTTTATTTTATTGTCAACCCTGCCTGCTGTAAAATTGGATTTTTAATACTAATACTTCAGAGTAAATTCAACCAAATATATCTTCAACTATATAATATTTTTATCCTTAATCGAAGCGGAGTTTCTGGTTAAATTCATCTCTTTTTGCTACATCTTGAACGAAAAACGCTTAATTTCGATGTATCTGCTTTGCAAAGATTCTGATTTATAAATTTGCAAATATCATGCTTTTACTGCAAAAATAATATTCTCCTCTTAAGAGTAAAATCAATATTATTATTTTTACTGTTAGAGTAAAACTTTGACTTTTTTCCTGTTTTTCTTTCAGGAATCTTATTTCTCTGATAAGGAATATATACTCTTATATAGGGCTAGACATAAGTTCTCAAAACTAGCTTTCTTCTCTTAATCTGCCCTGGCTTCAAAGGTGAGTTGAAGAAACTGATAGTGCAAAGACGTGATATAAATGGAACCCTTTATTCTGGCATTTGTAATCAGCTGGGTACTCATATTTGTGTACCTCCTTTCATTACTTAAGAATTATGCAGAGTTCAACAAAAGGTTAGTGTAATGATCGAGTTATACGGGGTTTTAAAATGAATAAAAAAAAGAAATCATTGCTTGCAGTTGCTTTTATTGCTGGTGTGTTCCTTATAGGGTTATATGGAGTTGACTCTTCAGACGGATACCTTGCGGTATCCGAGCTTCTCTCTGACCCTCAGGGTTATGCCGGCCAGAATATAAATGCTATGGGAATTGTAGAGGATGGAAGCCTTGAAAAATCTCCTGGCATAACGTCATTTGAACTGAAAGACGAAAATGATGAAAACCTTAAGATACATGTGAATTATGTAGGAGATCTCCCTTCCAATCTTGCCGAAGGAAAACAGGTGACCATCACCGGAACAATGATTTCCGAATCTACGTTTGAGGCAAATAAGATAGTTACCGGATGCCCGTCAAAGTATACGGAGTAATATTGATGAATATTGAAGAATGGGAAGAATACAGATATGTAGAAGCCGGGATCGAGGACTCAATTGCCCGAATAGAGGACTCCGGCTTAAAAAAAATGGTTGGGCATGTCTGTCATTCCGGTGGAAAACGAATTCGACCAATTATCCTCCTTCTGGTCAGTGAGATCTGTTCAGGCTCATATTTCCGGAGTCTTAATGCAGCCCTTGCCGTTGAAATGATGCACTCGGCTTCCTTAATTCACGATGACTTGCTGGACCAGGGGCTTATCCGGAGAAATATGCCTTCTGCCCCTGAGAAATTCGGGCCTTCCAGAGCGTTGCTCTGTGGAGACTATCTTATTGCAAAATCAATTGCATTCATTTCTCCTTATGGGGAAAAGGTAGTTCGAGATTTCGGAAAGGCGGGAATGGATATGGCTGAAGGGGAAGTCCTTGACCTGAGGCTTGATGATGATAACTTCGGAGAGAGCGATTATTTCAAATGCATCTATAAGAAAACGGCTTCTTTATTCGCAATCAGTGCATCCATCGGGGCTTATACGGGAGGAGCTGATGAGACGCTTGTAGAACGTTTTAGCTTTTTCGGTAATGCTCTCGGGACCGCATACCAGATTGTTGACGATATCCTTGAGTTTCTTGAAGTGGTCGAGGGTAAAGAGTCTAAATTCACATCTGAAACCCTGCCGCACATCTACATGAGAAACATGTCAAAGGAAGAAGCCTTAAAGAAGTCTATGGATTCTGTAAAGCTGCACGTTAGTGCCGCAAAAGAAACCCTGGGGACATTCCGAGAATGTCCGGCAAGGAACAAACTTTTTCAGATAACCGATTATATTACTGTTGACATGCTTGAGAATGTCTGACTAAATCTCACTTTTCCTGAAAAATGAATTGATTTTGCCGAACTTCTATTTATATAATGCCAAAAATGATATAATTCAGTTTCTTAATTCAAACTTAAAAAATTCCAGCTTTTGCCACTAACTTTATCAGGTGTATCCATGCGAGTATATGATAGTCCGGTGATTAAGGTAAATGCCAGCACAGAAAATGAAAAACTGGTTCTCGATGCAGAGGGCCCTCTTTCCCAGCTTGCAAAACCTTTTCTGAAACGTATAAACAACATCTTTGCGGAAGAAAAACCCATTTCAATAAGTGAAGATGAGATTATTTTTTCTACCTGGATTCCTCCTATCCCGGGTCCTGTTTTCAGCCGGGCCATAAGCGCTGAAATTGCAGCCATAAGGAAGAAGCGAGTTCCTGACCAATTTTCAATAGGTATTACTGCCCGCTGCCCAAACCGGTGTATTCACTGCGGAGCAGCCGATATCAAACCTGAAAAGGAACTGACCCTTGATGAGATCTGTAATGCTGTGGACCAGAGCCTTGACCTCGGAGCCTATCTGATTTCCTTTGACGGCGGAGAGACGATGCTCAGAAACGATCTCGTTGAGATGGTATCAAGGGTAGACAAGACAAAGGCAATTGCCACTTGTTTTACTTCTGGCTTCAAGCTATCCGAAGAGCGGGCAAGAGCACTTAAAGATGCAGGCCTGTACACTGCCAGGATCAGCCTGGACAGTCCCTTTGAAGCTGAGCATGACCGTATCAGGGGCCGGAGCGGCGCATACCGGGATGCGGTTGACGGAATAAAAAATGCAGGCGCTGCAGGAATCCTTACTGATGCGTTTGTGGTTGTTTCTCCGCATAATATCGACGATCTTGAGGAGTTCTATTCCCTTGCAACCGATCTGGAAATGTCGGAAATGTCTATCTATGAGATCATTGCAGTAGGGCGCTGGCTTGAACATGAGGATGAGGTAATAAGCGAGAAGGATGTATCCAGGCTTCAGACATTCCAGAAAGCTATGAACAGCAAACCCGAAGGTCCAAGGGTAACAGCTTTTCCTTATTTTATGGGTCCTGAACTTTTCGGATGCTTTGCCGGCAGGCGCTGGATGCATGCCGCTTCGGATGGAGAGGTTATGCCCTGTGCATATACCCCACTCTCTTTTGGCAATATCTGCGAAGAGCCCCTTGAAACTATCTGGAAACGCATGGGGAAGCATAATGCCTACAAGAAGGATGACGCAGCTTACTGTATGATGCGAAACCCTGACTTCCGGAAGGAGTATATACATACTATCCCCAAAGGAGCCAGGATCCCTTATAGGCTTAAGTAATTTCCTTTCTCTCTTTAAAAGGAAATTTTACTTACTTCGGCTTTCCTGTTTTTTCAGGATCTCTTTTTTTTGGATTTTTTTGACGTTACTCCCTCTTTTTTCTCTTTTGTCTTCATATTTTTCTGCAGTATTTTCTCTATGTTTTAAGGTTTGATGGGAATTTTTCAATTATTATTTATTCATTTTCTTTCTAAACTTTTGTCGAATAATAAAAGCTTTATTTCGAATCTTTCTCTGGAATTACTCTCTTTTATCCCCTGTCTCCGAGAAGTAATTTTTCATTCCCTGAGTTTTGTGTACATATTCTGAATAAAATCTCTATTTAAATGAGATCCCTACACCTCTAAAAATAACTTGTTTGCCTTTGTGAAAAATGGTTTCCATTACTCGAAAATACATTTTCTATTTTAAAAAATTGTTCTATCTCTCACCCTGAATAAATTCATTTTTTTCTTTTTTACAATCGCTTTAAATCTCCTACTTCTAAAAGCAATGCTGCCTGTGTTTTAAGGCTAATACTGGCATGCAATTTATTTTACAAAGTCTTAAATCAAAGCTGTAAATTCACATTTATTTTAAAATGACCTTCAAACCATCTATTAAAACATTAATGTGAAATAGTTATTTTTATGGCTTTATTATCCTTTTATGCAGGTAAGAGTCAGTATTTTTTACCAATTAATTATATTCTACTGTTTCTATTTAATTATTTTTTACTGTTATATTTAATCTTTTGGATTTAAACCATATATTTTGCTATTTATATTTCTAAATTTCTTAAAAATTCCCTTCCAATTTGATATGTAACTAATAATCATTATAATTATTCCTCTCTTCTTCGACAAAACCGAAGCTGTTATATAGTTCTTTCGCGAAGGATTTGTTAACTACCTCCATTGGAGTAGGGATTTTTAATTATTAATTTATATATTAAATTTTGAGAGACGGAGATTCACATGGCTAAAAATGAAATCTTATCCGAAATAAAAAAAGCGGAAGAGAGCGCTAAATCAATGGTTGACGATGCCATTGATTCCAAAAACAAGCGCATCTCCGATGCTCGGGCTGAAGCCAGGGAAATCCTGAGGCAGGCCGAAACCGATGCACATAAAGCTGCACAAGACTCTTTTAAAGTAGGTGAAGAAAAGATCCTGGAGGAAAGAGATAAGATCGTCAACGATGGTGAAAAAAACGCATTAGCCATGTCCCAAAAAGCTCAAGCTAATATCGACAAATCCGTCAATTACCTAGTACAGGAGTTTGAGAGGGCGGTCCTTAATGAGTAGACCTAAAGAGATGACAAGGGCCGTCATTGTCGGGCATAAAAGCATTCTAAAAGAAACCATCGATTCATTGCATGATACGAATCTCTTTCATATTGAAGATTTTGTCGAAGACGAGTCTGGTTTTAAGATCAGCAAGCCATTGAAAAACGCAGAAGAAGTCTCGAAAAAGCTTGTGAAGATCCGTTCTATCGCCAATTATTTGGGGATTGTAAAAAAAGAACCGGTAGTTCAGAAAACTGACTCTGTTCTGCGCGACCTTGATTCGAAGCTGAATGAGCTGGACAGGGCAATTGCAACCAAAACAGAATCAATTGCTCAGCTTGATAATGAGTTGAAAGACCTGGATTCCCAGAAGAGGGAGATCCTGCCTTATCTGTCCATCAATCTTGATTTCGATGATTACCGTGGCTACGAGAGCCTTAAGGTTTTCGCAGGTATGGTAAAAGGAAGCCTGGATGGAAGTCAGATTTCAAGCATCACCAAAGCTTATGAACTGTACTATGACCCTCAATCAAAAGCGGTCGTATTGTTTGTAGCCAAAAGCGATGCCGACAGAGTTTATGAAGTACTTCAGGATCTTGGATTCAGAGAACTCAGAGTTCCGGAAAGAGGTGGTGTCCCAAGCGAGCTGTTAAGATTTATCGAACAGAAAGAAGCCGAAGTCACCAGAAAGATCGAGTCCTTAAGGGTTGACATCGAATCCTTGAAAGCCAAGTATGCCGATTTCATCCTTGCCAGTGACGAGATCTTGAGCATCGAGAGTCAGAAGGCAGAATTGCCTCTAAGAATAGCTACATCTGCAAACGCATTCATAATCGAAGGCTGGACTCCAACCGAGGATTATGACAAAGTTGTCAGTGCAGTCAACAGTGCCACTAATGGCAAGGCATACGTCACAAGCCTCGAGATTGATGAAGAGGAAGAGGAGCATGTCCCTGTTGAGTACAACAACTCAAAAATTGCAGCGCCGATGCAGCAGATCATGGACCTGTATTCCAGGCCCAAGTATACTGAACTCGATCCATCCTCAGTGATATTGATCACTTTCCCACTGATGTATGGGCTGATTCTCGGAGACATCGGATATGCACTGATATTGGGAGCAATTGCACTGGCTGTCAAAAAGGCAGTAAAATCAGATGCAGTGAAGCCTCTCATGGACATTCTGATCTATTGTCAGATATCAACATTTATATTCGGAATTATTTATGGCGAGTTCTTAGGGTTCTCGTTAGCGAGTCTTCATACTGCGCACGGTGTAGTTCCGGGCCTGATTCCTGGCTGGGAAACTATTGTGCTGTTTGAAGGGCTCGGAGGCGAGGAATTTACGTTCCCTGTCCACAGGACTCACATGGTAATGACTATGATTGCAGCAACTGTCACAATAGGACTGCTTCAACTTAATCTCGGGTTCCTGCTCGGATTTGCAAACATCTCCAGGCACCACGGAATGAAGCATGCGGTTCTTGAAAAAGGCAGTTGGCTTGTTATTCAGCTTGGTGCACTCGTTGCAGCTATCGGCTACCTTGGTGGCAATTCAGGACTGGCTTACGTCGGTGCTGGAATTCTTGTTCTCGGAATTGTGATGCTCACCATGGGTGAAGGTATCAAAGGTCCGATTGAGTTGCCATCTCTTATGGGTAATGCATTGTCGTATGCCCGTATTATCGCAGTCGGTCTGTCTTCGATTTACATCGCTTCAACGGTCAATGATATTGCTTTTGAAATGATCTGGTCTGATCACTCCAAGATCGGTTTCTTAGCAGTAGCTGCAATACTTGTGTTCATACTCGGACATGCTCTTAACACTGTCTTGAGTATCATCGCTCCCGGGCTGCACGCACTCAGGTTGCAGTACGTAGAGTTTTTCGGAAAATTCTACGAAGGCGGGGGCAGAAAGTACAACCCATTCGGATACATAAGAAAATACACGGAGGAATAAAAACATGGTAGGAGAAGAATTAGTTGGTGGACCTTTCCTGGACGCAGACGGAATGAAAGCACTCGGTGCAGCACTCGCAATCACAGTAACTGGACTTGCATCTGCATGGGCTGAAAAGGAAATCGGTACCGCAGCAATCGGCGCTATGGCAGAAAACGAAGGGTTATTCGGTAAGGGTCTTATCCTTACTGTCATTCCTGAAACCATCGTTATCTTTGGTCTTGTCGTTGCATTGCTTATCAATTCTGCTTAAATTTAAGAGCGCATCCCGCTCTTAAATTTCTTAGAGCATCACTCCGAGCTTCTCTGGGTGTTTTTTCCTTGCCAGGCGGAGTTGGAGTGGTTATGTGCTCTAAGTTTCCCCTTAGGTATCGTTGCACTCTAAGCAGCTTAGAGTTTCTGCTCTAAGCTTTAGAGCACTTTTTTGCTCTAAATTTATTTGGAGGTGTAAGCATGGGACTAGAGATCGTTATAAAAGATATCCAGGAGGGTGCAAGAGCCGAGGTTTCACGTATAAAAACCGAAGCCGATGCGAAGGCCTCCGAGATCACAAATGAGGCTAAAGAAGTACAGAAGAAGATGCTCGGGGACAGCCTTGCCAAGGTGGAAGAGGACCTCCAAAAGCTGCACCAGCAGGTTATATCAAGTGCAAACCTGGAAGTAAAAAGAATTACGCTTAACAAGCGCAAGGAACTTCTAGATAGCGTTTATAGCCAGACAGTTGAAAGCATCAAGTCAATGCCGGCGTCCAAAAAAGAAGAGCTGCTGAAGCATATTATTAACAAGTATGAGGCTAGCGGTGCTAGAATTTATTCTTCTAAGGCTTCAGAAGAGACCGTCAGGAAATTATCTTCATTAACTTATGCTGGTAACATAGACTCTATCGGCGGCGTTGTTATTGAAAACGAAGACAGGACAATCAGGTTAGACTTCACATATGATTCAATCCTGAAAAACGTGTATGAGCGTTCATTGAAGCAGATATCTGATATTTTATACGGGTGATTTTCGATGCGGCTTTTGGAGAGACTCTGGGGAAAAAACCCCTACCGAAAATCCGATAAGAAGAAAAAAGGCACTTCTAACTATGCTTATGCCGTAACCCGTGTCCGTGCGATGAAGAGTAAGCTGCTTCCTAAAGAAACATATCCGCGGCTTCTCAATATGGGTATTGATGAAATCACCCGCTTTATCCAAGAGTCTGAATACAAAAACGACGTTGACGAACTGGCAATGAAATACAGCGGTGGCGATCTGGCAGAACATGCATTAAACAGGAATCTTGCGCTCACCTATGCTAAGTTGCTCAGGATCACCTCAGGAGAATTGAACTACCTGATCACTGCATATCTTAGAAGATATGACATCTGGAACATAAAAACGCTTCTCCGCGGTAAAATCTACAATGCATCCGTTGAAGACATCCTCGAGTCTCTTATTGCTGCCGGGGAGTTTACCTATACCTTCCTGTCAGAACTTGCAGCCAAGGCCACATATCAGGAAGTCATTGATGCCCTGAAAGAGACCGACTACTATCCCCTGATGCAGGAGTTTGACGGAACTAACCTGGCGTACATAGAAAACGAGCTTGACAAGATGTATTATTCAAGCCTGTTTGCCGTAATCGGAAAACCAAGGTCCAAGGACCGTAAGCTCTTTGCAAGGTTCATCAAACTCGAAGTCGATGTCAAGAACCTGAGTAACCTCTTCAGGCTCAAAAAAGCAGGAGTTGAGAAGTCTGACGAGATCATGCCACTTATGATCGAAGGTGGCCTGGAGCTAAATCCCGAGAAACTGGCATCGCTTCCCTATGAACAGTTTATCGATGAACTTCGAAAAACTCAGTACTGGGATGCAATTTCAAGTGTCGCGGGTCTGGAGACGGCTTCTCTGACTATAGTTGAAAGCAGGCTTATAAGATACTATCTTGAATCTGCAACCACTTACTCGCATGTATCTCCGATCTCAATTGTACCTATTATGGACTATATTATCCATAAAAATAACGAGGTCAGCAACCTCCGGATTATTTTCAGAGGCAAGGAGGCTGGCCTCGATGATATGCTAATTAAAGACCAGTTGGTGGTTATCTAATGGAGTTGGCAGTGATCGGAAAGAGCGAGTTTGTCACGGGGTTCAGGCTGGCTGGTATCAGAAAAGTTTATGAAATCACTGATACCCCAACCACCGAGTCCGCGGTAAAATCGGTGCTTGATGATAAGAGTATCGGGATTCTTGTAATGCATAATGATGACATTGGTAATCTGCCGGAAGTATTAAGGAAAAACTTGAATGAGTCTGTTCAGCCCACAGTAGTAGCCCTTGGAGGCAGCGGAACAGGCTCAATGAGTTTAAGAGACAAAATAAAACAAGCGGTAGGTGTTGATCTGTGGAAGTAAAAGGTGAAATTTATCGTGTGGCTGGGCCTGTCGTCACCGCTATCGGCTTGCAGGCAAAAATGTATGACCTGGTCAAAGTCGGTAATGAAGGTTTAATGGGTGAAGTCATCCAGATAGTAAAGGACAAGACCATCATCCAGGTGTATGAAGAGACGGGAGGTGTCAGGCCAGGGGAGCCCTGTGTAACTACAGGGATGTCTCTGTCCGTGGAACTTGGTCCTGGTCTTCTTTCCAGTATTTATGATGGGGTTCAAAGGCCTCTGCACGTCCTGCTTGAGAAGATGGGCAGCTTCATCCAGAGAGGTGTCACTGCAGACGGACTTGATCACAAAAAGATCTGGGAATTCAAACCCATTGTCAAGAAAGGCGACTTTGTAAAAGGTGGAGAAGTAATCGGAGTTGTTCAGGAAACCGTGAACATTGAACACAAAATCATGGTGCCCCCGGATATCTCCGGTACAGTTTCTGAAATTAAGAGCGGAAACTTCACTGTTATAGAGACTGTCTGTACCCTTACTGACGGGACCGAACTGCAACTGATGCATAGGTGGCCTGTAAGAAGACCCCGACCTGTGGCGAAAAAACTGCTTCCAACAAAGCCTCTGGTTACAGGACAGAGAATCCTTGACGGGCTTTTCCCTGTAGCAAAAGGCGGAACAGCTGCAATCCCCGGACCTTTCGGGTCCGGAAAGACCGTTACCCAGCAGCAGCTTGCAAAGTGGAGTGACACCGAAATTGTGGTCTACATCGGTTGTGGTGAACGAGGGAACGAAATGGCAGACGTTCTGCACGACTTCCCGGAACTCGAAGACCCGCAGACCGGAAGGCCGCTCATGGAGCGTACTGTCCTTATCGCTAACACTTCAAACATGCCTGTGGCTGCAAGAGAAGCATCTGTGTACACAGGAATCACCATTGCGGAATACTTCCGTGACATGGGATTAGACGTTTCCCTGATGGCAGACTCCACCTCCAGGTGGGCAGAAGCAATGAGAGAAATCTCCTCCCGTCTGGAAGAAATGCCTGGTGAAGAAGGTTACCCTGCATATCTATCTGCAAGGCTTGCCGAATTCTATGAACGTTCCGGTGTTGCAGTATCCCTTTGCGGTGAAACAGGTTCCATTACTGTTATTGGGGCAGTATCTCCTCCTGGCGGTGACTTCTCAGAGCCTGTTACGCAGAATACCCTGCGTATTGTGAAAGTGTTCTGGGCTCTCGATGCCAAGCTGTCCCAGAGGCGTCACTTCCCGGCTATAAACTGGCTTAACAGTTACAGCCTGTACAAGGAAAGCCTCGACGGCTGGTTTACTGAGAATGTGGCTCCGGACTATGTGGCAATGAGGGAAAGGGCAATGGGAATGCTTCAGGTAGAATCCGAATTGCAGGAAATCGTGCAGCTTGTAGGTTCTGATGCTCTGCCGGATGAACAGCAGCTCCTGCTTGAAATTACCCGTATGATAAGGGAAATCTTCCTGCAGCAGAATGCGTTCCACCCCATAGACACCTACAGCCCGTTCTCAGAGCAGTACAAGATCATGAAGGCCATCATGAAGTTCGGAGATGCTGCACAGGAAGCTCTGAAATCAGGCGCTCTTGTTTCGGATATTATCAAGATGGAATCCAAGGATGAGCTTCCCAAGGTAAAGTTCGAGGAGAACTTCGATGCTGCTATGAACACTGTCCTTGCAAAGATGGATAGGGAGTTTGCAGCCATGGGAGGTAGGTAAGCATGGTAAAAGAGTACAAGACAATCACACAGATTGCAGGACCTCTTGTCTTTGTCGAGAAAACAGAGCCTGTAGGTTATAAAGAAATCGTCAGTGTCAATCTGCCTGATGGAACCACCCGCAGAGGCGAGGTGCTGGACTCTTCTGCGGATATTGTGGTTGTCCAGATTTTTGAAGGTACTGGAGGTCTGAATAAGGATTGCGGTATAGTTTTCACGGGGGAAACCCTGAAACTTCCCGCATCCATCGACCTCCTCGGAAGGATCCTTTCAGGTGCCGGTGATCCTCTGGATGGTGGGCCCAGAATTGTGCCAGACCAGCTGCTGGATATCAATGGGGCTGCAATGAACCCATACGCCAGGTTGCCTCCTAAGGATTTCATCCAGACAGGGATTTCCACAATTGATGGAACAAACACCCTTGTCCGTGGGCAGAAACTGCCTATCTTCTCTGCATCAGGTCTCCCGCACAACGAAATTGCCCTGCAGATCGCAAGGCAGGCTGCTGTGCCTGGAACCGAAACAGAGTTCGCAGTGGTTTTCGCTGCAATGGGTATCACCAATGAAGAAGCCCAGTATTTCATGAGTGACTTTGAAAAGACAGGCGCTCTGGAAAGGGCAGTTGTATTCCTTAATCTGGCAGACGACCCTGCTGTTGAGCGTCTCATCACCCCGCGTATGGCACTGACAGCAGCCGAGTACCTGGCATATGAGCACGGCATGCACGTTCTCGTCATCCTGACTGACATTACCAACTATGCAGAAGCTCTCCGTCAGATGGGTGCCGCCCGTAATGAAGTGCCTGGTCGTCGTGGATACCCTGGTTACATGTACACTGACCTTGCAACTCTCTATGAGCGAGCAGGCATTGTGAAGGGTGCCAAGGGATCAGTTACCCAGATTCCTATCCTCTCAATGCCCGGTGACGATATTACCCACCCGATTCCTGACCTTTCCGGATATATTACCGAAGGTCAGATTGTGATTTCCAGGGAACTGCATAGGAAAGGTATATATCCGCCAATCAATGTGTTGCCATCCCTGTCGAGGCTGATGAACTCCGGTATCGGAGCAGGCAAGACAAGGGAAGACCACAAGGCGGTTTCTGACCAGATGTACGCAGGTTATGCAGAAGGGCGTGACCTGAGAGGTCTCGTAGCTATCGTCGGTAAAGAAGCTCTATCTGATAGAGACACAAAGTTCCTCGAATTTGCTGACCTTTTCGAAAACGAGTTCGTTACCCAGGGCAGAAATGAAAACAGGACCATTGCAGATACTCTGGACGTCGGCTGGAAGATCCTCGCACACCTGCCAATGAACCAGTTAGGTAGGATTGACAACAAGTACATCCAGAAATACCATCCTACACACAAAAAGGCTCAGTGATTGTCATGGCTCAAGACATAAAACCAACTCGGTCGGAGTTAATCCAGCTCAAGAAGAAAATCAAGCTCTCTGAAAGTGGGCACAAGCTCCTTAAGATGAAAAGAGACGGTCTTATTCTTGAGTTCTTTAAGATCCTTAACGAGGCAAGGAACGTCAGAACTGAGCTGGATATTGCTTTCGAAAAAGCTACGGGAAAAATCAATCTTGCCTGTGCTGTGAACGGAATGGTCGCAGTCAGGTCAACCGCTTTTACAGCAAAGCTATCCCCCGAAATCCAGCTTTCAGGGCATAACATCATGGGTGTTGTGGTGCCAAAGATCAGCTCTACCGGAGTCCGCAAACCCCTCTATGAGAGGGGTTACGGTATTATAGGAACAAATGCATACATCGACGAAACTGCCGATGCCTATGAGGATCTGGTAGAAAAGATCGTAACCGCCGCTGAGCTTGAAACCGCAATGAAAAGGCTCCTGAATGAAATCGAGAAGACAAAGAGGCGTGTGAACGCTCTCGAATTCAAAGTCATTCCCGAGCTCATTGGAATCATGAAGTACATCCGCTTCACCCTTGAGGAGATGGAAAGGGAGGGTACTTTCCGGCTGAAGAGAGTCAAGGCGAGAATGAAATCATGAAATACATCCGCTTCGTCCTTGAAGAGATGGAAAGGGAGAGTACTTTCAGGCTGAAGAGAATTAAAGCGAGAACCAAATAATCAAGCTTAATTTGATATGACAGCGTGTAAGGATCGACCGAATCTGGTTGAAAGAGCAATACTTAAGTTGGGTGAACCCGAAAACCAGGCCCGTCTGTTGCAGGCAGCCTGGCGAATCTCCCTTTTAATGATGGTTTTAGGATTCATCATTATTTTAAGAACGATCTTTCCGAATTTTACCCTGACCTGAACTTCAGGACGGTTATTTTTTTAAGTTCGGCATATAACATTTTTTTGGATTATTTTTTATCTTTCTCTGGTCTGCTTATTGTTAGAAAGCTATTTTAACGACGAATATCAATCCTAATTTCCTTATGCAAAACGAAGCCAGACTTCTTCATGTGACCGGCACGGTGCAGGGTGTCGGCTTTCGCCCCTTTGTATACCAGCTTGCAAAAGCCCACAGGCTTTCAGGGTACGTGAAAAATCTTGGAAACCACGTGGAGATCCTTATAGAGGGAGAAGGGGTGAACATTCAAAATTTTCTTTCCGACCTTCCTGAAAAAAAGCCTCCGCTTGCCAGAGTTAAAAAAATCAAAGTGGATACTATCTCTTTTTCCTGTTATTCGGAATTTATTATCATACACAGCGGACCCGGGACTTTTGAAAACTCCATAATCCCTCCGGATACGGCTATCTGTGAGGAGTGCAGGCTGGAGCTCTTTGATCCCTCTTCCAGGTATTACCATTATCCTTTTACTGTCTGTACAAACTGCGGCCCTCGCTATACCACAGTCCGTAAGCTTCCCTATGACCGCGAAAATACAAGCATGGCAGATTTTCCTCTCTGCAAGGAATGTGATATTGAATATACCGATCCTCTCAACAGGAGGCATCATGCCCAGCCTGTCTGTTGCCCGAAATGCGGACCCGAGCTCTGGCTTTCGGACTCTCGGGGGAAAGTACTCGCAGAGAGTTATGAAGCAATTGTAACAGCTTCTGACCTTCTCCAGCAGGATTCAATTCTTTCGGTCAAGGGTTTCGGAGGCTTTCATATTGCTTGCAATGCCCGAAAAGAAGAGCCCGTACAGGAACTTCGAAGGCGGTTGGGACGTCCGGAGCAGCCTTTTGCGGTCATGGCAAAAGATACCGAAGTTGTAGAGTCTTTTGCGGAACTCGGAGATTCAGGCAGGAAATGCCTCATATCTCCCCGCCGCCCCATAACAGTGCTTCCCGGATTAAAGGATTTCAAACTGGCAGGATCAGTTTCTCCCGGTCTGCACAACATAGGGGTCATGCTACCCTATACAGGCACACAGAACCTGCTTTTTGACCTCATGCCGGATTCTGTATACGTTATGACCTCTGCAAATCTTCCGGGACGGCCCATGATTGTCGAAAATGAG
Source organism: Methanosarcina subterranea (assembly GCF_055385895.1). Taxonomy (NCBI): domain Archaea; kingdom Methanobacteriati; phylum Methanobacteriota; class Methanomicrobia; order Methanosarcinales; family Methanosarcinaceae; genus Methanosarcina; species Methanosarcina subterranea. The sequence continues at coordinate 704,941 of NZ_AP042426.1, forward strand.
GAAGCACTCGAAAAACTTAAAGGGATTGTGGATTTTCACCTGCTGCACAACAGGGTTATTGCAAACAGAAATGACGATACGGTTATCCGGGTAGTAAACGGACAGAAAGCATTTATCCGGCGTTCCAGAGGTTTTGTTCCCGAACCTGTAGAGCTGCCTTTTGAAGTCGAAGCTTCTGCAGGAGTGGGGGCTGAAATGAACTCGACGGTAACCCTGGCAAAAGGAAAGCTGGCTTACATCTCTCAGTACATAGGAAACACCAATCATGTGGAGACCTTCAGGTATCACTCTGAAGTTTTCGAGCACCTGATCCGACTTACGGGTATAGAGCCTCTCAATTGGGGTTGTGACCTGCATCCCGCTTTTAATACAACCCGATTTGCACTGAGCAAAGGTGGAGAAAAAACACTTCGGATCCAGCACCACTACGCCCATATCCTAGCCCTTATGGCTGATAATTCCCTGCCAGTTGACTCCCGGGTCCTGGGAATTGCCCTTGACGGAGCCGGGTACGGCAAAGACGGGACAGTCTGGGGAGGGGAACTTCTGGGTTCATCCTATTTCGGATATGAGCGCCTGGGACATCTGCTTCCCCAACCTATGCCAGGGGGAGACCTTGCCGTAAAAACTCCTTCCCGCATGGTCCTGGGCATGCTGTCAGGGAGGCTTGGAGAAGAAGAACTGAAAAAACTGCCTCTCTACTTCCCCCTGGAAAAACAGGAGTTTTCTACAGTTATGCAGCAGCTTCAAAGAAAAATAAATGTTACCACGAGTAGCAGCGCAGGGAGAGTGCTGGATGCGGCTGCGGCGCTTCTAGGGATATGCAGAGTGAGGACTTATGAAGGAGAGCCTGCAATGAAGCTTGAGTCTGCAGCAAAGAAAAGTATTCATCGACCAGACCTCCCTCTGGTTTTTAGAAATTGGGGAGAGTCCGGAACCTCTGTGCTTGATACGACTGAGCTCCTTCTGGGGGTTTATGAGCTTTCCGGTGGAAAGTATTCCCCTGCTGACCTTGCGTTTGCAGTTGAAGAGAACCTTGCAAAAGGAATCTCGGAAATTGCCATCTCCCTTGCTGCGAAAAACGGTTTTGAGAAGATAGGCCTGAGTGGAGGGGTTGCTTATAATGATCATATTACTTCATGCATTGCAGGAACTGTGAAGGAAGCAGGTTTTGAATTTCTTACTCACCGCAGTGTTCCGTGTGGAGACGGCTGCATTTCCTTTGGGCAGGCTGTAGCAGCTGGGCTTGGAACATATTCAAAAGAGCTCGATGATGCTGGAAGCACTTAAGTCCCGGGATCTAAAATTAACTTTCGCCACTTCTGATGTTCCTTATCTGGAGCATACTCATTCAACATACTGAAATTTGATCCGAAAAACAGAAATACAAAATTAAATAAATGATCCGTGCTTACATAGGAGTGGGAGCATAAATGGGGCTAGGTAGTATACGGATTAGAGTGGTAACCAGCAGGGATGAAATCCTTAACCTGGAACACGAGGAAAAGGCAGTACATCTTGCTTTTCGGCCCTCGGACAGGGATCTCTTCAGTCTGGTCAAGACCTGTCCCGGAATTGAAATACTTCAGCTTCCCGCATCTTCCTATGAGGGGCTCTCAAAATTTATTAAAATGTACCTTGCATCTTCAGGAATTCACCTAGTAAAGGGGGATGTGAGCGGGCACTGGCATGACCTTAACAACTATTTTGTAATACCGTCTTATGTGCTTGAAAAGATAAAGGAACTGGAAGTTCAGGGTCGGACTGAAGAAGAGATAATAGGTGAGATAACAAGCCTCAGGAAAATCAGCCCTGATATGGTTCTTCATCTGCTTCATAGTTCTTTTCTTACTACATTCCCGGAAAGGCCTGAACTGAACAAGGTTTAGAGATATTTTAAATAAGTGTTATTGTATAAGGAGGCCATTTTATTTCCGGTTTACAGGCGTTTCCACCATTTCCTTGAGGCTTTCTGTTCTTCTATCTGTCTTAACCCTTCAGCTTCAAATTTCTGCTGCATCCTGTACTTTCTATTTTCGTCATTAAGTCTGGAAACTTCTTCCTCTTTGCTTACAAGTGTTCCTTTGATCTGTTTTATTAGCTCGTTTTTTTCCCTGAGCTGCCCTGCAAGTTTTTCCTCCCCTACATATCCAGAGAGTTGCTTTTCAAGCTTTCTGACTTTTTCTTCGCTTGAGGCAAGCATGGCTTCTATTGTGTTTATCTTTCTCTCTTTTCCGGTGAGCTTTTCTTCAATTCTCTTTACTTCTCCACTCTTTGCAATAACCTCTCCGGCAAGAGTGTTAAGGTCCCTGTCCTTCACCGAAATGCTTTCTTCAAGTTTTTCCATAGCCCTTTCTTTTGCCAGTAACTTTTCTTGAAGTGCTCTTATTTCTTCAGCTTTTACTTCCAGTGCCCTATCAAGGCTATTTCTCTCGTTTTCTTCTTCACTCAGCTTTGACTGAAGTTTTTCTATTTCCGTATCCTTATCTGCAAGTTCTTCAAGAAATTCTTGAAGCTTTGTGTTCTTTTCCTGAATCTCTGCTTCAAAAAAGCTTACAATCTCTTCTTTTTCGTTCAGTCTGGTTCCAAATTCTTCAATAATGCTATTGTTTTTAGTAATCCGACCTTCAAGCCTTTTTATTGCTTCATCTCTTTGAATTAGCTGATTCTCCAGGTCTTTTATAGTTTCATCTCTTTTAAAAAGGCAGTTTTCAAAGTTTCTTATATTTTCTTTCTTTTCAGATATTTCCTTCTTAAACTCTTCCAGTTCATCTCCTTTTTCGGAGATAAGCTTTTCAAATTCTGTGAGTTCGACTGCTTTGCCTGCGAGGCTTTCTTCAAGATTTTTTATAATTTCTTCCGAATCCGATAGAGACTTTTTAAGGCCATCTATTTTTTCGGTTTTTATTTCAAGTTCTTCCTGTAACCTGCTGTTTTCTCTGTCCCTGCCTGCAAACTGTTCCTCAAGTTTCTTTATTTTTTGCAGGCTTTCTGAAAGTTTTATTTCCAGACCATTTAACCCGGTATCACTGCCTGCGACCTGGATATAAAGAGAACTTATCTCGTCTTTTTCTCTAATTTCTTCTACTGCCGGAGTAAAATGAATCCTTTTTCCAGAGAAGTCTTTTTCAGAGAAGCCTTTATCAGGAACATCTTCTTCAGGGATATCTTCTTCAAAAAGGCCTGTCTCATGGAGATTTATTCCAGGAAGATTTTTTTCCGGAATATCTGCCTCAAGAATAGCCATTTCGGAATTATCGGTCTCAAAATGAGTTTTTTTGGACTCTAAAGTTTGAAGTTCTTTTTTTTCCGAAATAAGACAGACCTGTCCTCTTGAGTTTTCACAGATCTCAGCCCAGGCAAGGATGGAAGCTATTGGCGTAATCCTTTTCAGTACAGTATCTCCTGCCTTGCAGCCGTAGACTTTACTGGCAATATACCCTTCCACGGTACTCAGGTCAAGGCTCGGATCTCCCAGCCTGCAGCCTGTTGCGTTTCCTTTTTTTGCCTGACCTCCATTTTTCTGCAGAAAATTAACAGTTTCGGAAAATATCTCCCATTGTAGAAATGGCTGGTTTTTCAGGTTATCAACGTAGATTCCATCCTCTTCAACTCGGGCTTCGAAAAACTGCTTCCCGCTCATAAGTGGAATCTTTGCTGGATTTCCTTCTTTCATGAACTGGTTTTTTATTTTTGCAACAACAGGGTCTTCCATGCATGGACCTCATAACAGTCTTAGTTTCTGGAGTATAATATGTATAACATTTAATAAAAGTTATGTTATTCTCTCAGAAATTTATTAAGTGGTAAGTAGGCGTAAACGGCCTGCAGGGGATATAATGTACTTTCCGGCACGCCAGTTAATTAGTTTTAAGGGAATTATTAGTTTGAAGTTTTAGTTTGAAGCTTAGTTTGGAGTTTTAGTTTGAAGCTTAGTTTGGAGTTTTAGTTTGAAGCTTAGTTTGGTGTTTTAGTCCGGAGCCTCATATGCTCTGCTGAATATTTCAGCGCATTACAAAAGGTTCTCTAAGTGAAATAAGGATGGAAAGGAAGGATTAAAATGAGAGAAAGAAGTTCATAATTCTTATTCTTCTTTTTTACCTTTATAACTCTCAAATTTTGAAACCGTATCGATAGTATTTTTATAATGATTATTCATTAATTTACTTCTTAGCTTCTTCGACATAATCGAAGCTGTTATATAGTTGCTTCACAAAGAATAATTAATCTAGCTACATCCATCTATACAGGATTTTTTTAGTTATCAATTTATATTAATAAACTCCTGGGTAGGTAAAATTACAGAGCTGAAATTAAAGCCCTGCTTTGAAATCATTCAATGAAACTAAATAAACAAAATCAGCTTAATACGTATCATCTGGTTTTGGGCTGAACAATGATATTAGTTTAAAGCTAAGTGTTCAGAAGAAATTATTTCAATTTATCAATACAAATGCTTATTTACCTGGATGTAATTTCACTCAAGTCATACTTTAAAGGCCTTTTACTGCCTCTGTGCTATTGATAGTGCCGCCGATTGGCTGAAGTACCTTTAATTCTATCAGCCTTTGCTTGCGAGAGGAAGTTCTAGACACTTACAGGATAATTCAATCGGAGGGAAAACATATTTGGTTAATATCAGGGTAAAAGCCTGGGTACTGGACCTGGTTTTTATGCATATTTTGTTTATTGCGATCCTGTATATAGTCTACGTTTTCATCGTGCCATTAATGGTCCCGGGTTGATTGCAGAGGAAATAAATATCAGAGTAAGGTTATTAATACTAAAAAATGATTGTAAATCGGATTAAAGGTGGTCTCAAGTGACGGAAGGAATGAAATCTCAGATAGGCGACAATAACGCAAAAAAAAGAAAACAAGATCCGGCTAATGAGGAGGACAGGCCAAAAGGACTGAAGTCCAAAAGTTACTATCTTGACGTGATCTTCATTCAGCTTTTGCTTCTGTTACTTCTGTATGGAGTCGCCAAATTTGTTGTGCCCATGCTGTCTTGAAGTTTTTCAATTTGACTGAAAAAAGTTCTGGTTTTCTTCGGTGAAGCGTTTCAATCCTTCCCGAAGCAGTACCACACTATTTTAAGTATATTTTTCTCTCATTCAGGTTCATTGATTAATTCTTTCGGGCTCTGTTTTCTTCCAGATTCTGGATTATTCCCTTAGTCCAAGGTATTCTTTCAGTTCCAGGTTATTCTCTCAATTTCCAGATTTTTTTCGGTTGCCAAGCTATTTTTCTTAGTTACGAGATTATTTTTTAATTATGAAGTCATCTTTTCAATTACTACATGCTCAGGTATATTCTTTCTAAGTAATTCTCTTGCTCTGTATCTTTTTCTCGGTTCTGCAGGTCTTCTTGTATCTTTTCCTGATAAGATAGCCTTTCTGTACTATTACACGAAATGGATAACTTTATTAAAGATTGTTTTATTGATAATAAACCCGAATCCGATCCCTGGAAAATCGATATGCCCTCAGGGTTTCAACTCTCTCCAGATTCTTTCTTTTTTACTTGCAAAAAAGAAAATCCACATAAACACAGGAAAATGTGGTTCTGGGAAATATCCTGAGTCACGGAGTTCGTTATAGTTTTAGAGTTTGCTAACGTTTAGAGTTTGTTAAAATCTTAGCTGAAAATTAATCATTAGGAATTAGATGTATTTGGATAGTTGAGCACATATAATCCGAATGAGTTTATACTAAAGTTCACAAAGGTGAATATGTTCAATCTTGAAAGTGAATCTGTATTGAGAACTTCATCATAAGAGAGATCCAAAGAAAAATTTATTAAAACACCAGGTTTAACCTGGACTTTATCTAGCTACATAACAAAATATTGGAAATGCCCTGACCTACGACAAAACAAATATTGTTTTGATAATATCCTGATTTTTTGTTGATTTCGTTCATCATACTTTTTAGACTGTCTGGTTGGGCTTTTTTTAATATGTTAAATAAAATGGCGCTCATCATACTGGTTTACGTTGTGTTTCTATGAAAAACACGAAAATAAAAGAAAGAATGTAAATACTAGTTCTCTCTAAATAAATCATGTAATTATAGAAAAATATTTAATGAAGAATTTTTTACTATCAAATGAAAAAAAATCAATAGATCGGGAGGACAAACTTTGAAAATTAGGGTTGTGAGTTCTAGAGAAGAAATCTTTACATTAAATCCAAACGAAAGAATAGTTCACTTGGCCTTCAGGCCTTCGAACAAAGACATTTTTTCCCTGGTTGAGAACTGCCCCAAGATTGAGGTAATCCAGTTACCCAAATCATACAGGCGCACGGTCTCAAAGTCCATAGAGATGTTTCTTGAAATGCAGCGCATCCAGCTCATTGAAGGAGATGTCTGGGGACACAGGAAAGACATAAACGAATATTATCGTATTCCTTCCTCTATAATTGAGGAGATAAAGGAACTGAAAATTGAAGGCAAATCCACTGAGGCTATCGAAGAAAAAGTCTCAAGGGAGAGCAAACTGAACCCTGAAATGGTTGCATACATCCTCAGAAAGGATGTTACTGCATGAGCCTCTGAAAATTATTTTCAGGCTCTTCCCATTTTATTTTCTTTTAATTTTTATTGCTTCGTAATTTTTATTATTTTTTTATTTGTGTTACTTTTTAAGTTTAGCTTCTTACAGCTTTACTACTTTTAAAGTTTTGTTACTTTTTTATTTTTATTACTTTTTATTTTTAATTACTTTTTTATTTTCGTTGCTTTGTAACTTTATATTATGACTCGTTTTTCAGTTTTTCTTTCTTGCTAAAACTATCTGTAAAACGCAATTCTGTGGCACTTTTATCTTGAGTTTCTCCTTTATGTAAAGTGTACAAGTTTTTCGAAGCTGATGTTGTAAACTTTGTTTAACAGAATGTTCTGAAAAACTCTCTAAAACGCTGTAAACCTCTTAAAGTCTTGCAAACCTCTTTTTAGATACGTTATGGGTGTTGTTTACAATATTAATCCCTTTTTCTATTTTCCTATGTCTGTTTTCCGGTGTCTATTTTAAGTGAAATTGCTCTTTTACCGCTTCCAAACTCCTGGTCTGGAAAAAATATAAAAAAATTCTTGGATTTGCGGTTTTCAGCAGTAACTCCCCCGCTGCCAAATATTCAATCTCATCAAAATATTATTCCAGGCCAAAGAACCTGTGATCCTGTGCTTAATTTTTGCCTGAATAAAGCTTACAGGATTTTAAGTCACAGGCTTTTTTAAAATCACAGGCTTCTTTAACCTACAGGTTTTTCTCCTTTTCAGGATATTTTAACTGATTTTTATTTCCAGACGGTTATTCACTTTTTTGAGCCTCCGAACAGGACTGTAAACTCTGTCCCCTGATCTCTTCTAATCCCTACACATCCGTCAATCTGATCAACAAGAATATCTACCAGCTGGAGCCCGAGAGACCCTGCATTTTTGAAGTCTACATCTTCCGGAATTCCCTTCCCGTTATCAGCTACGCTCAATATGAATCGCAGGTTCCTCTCATCTACGCATTCCTTATCCAGTCCTGAACTCCGGATATTTAAGGCAAAACTATCCGCTTTGTAAAGGCTTATACGGATCTCGCCTTCGGTCCCTTCGGGAAAAGCATGCTTCAGGGAATTGGAAACAAGTTCGTTAACAATTATGCCCAGGGGTATTGCGGTGTCCATATCAAGATAAACTTTCTCAAGGTCCAGTTTGAGGTTAATATTATCTTTCTGTACGGAGTATGAACCAAGCAGGTCTGCAGTCAGTTTTTGGAGGTAAGCTGCAAAATCAAGGGTATCGATTTCGTTTCCTTTATACAGCTCTTCATGGATAAGAGCCATGGAGGTAACACGGTTCTGGCTTTCCCTGAAGGCTTCAAGCATTTTTTTGTCGCTGAACCTTTCAGCTTCAAGGCTGAGCAGGGAAGAGATCACCTGCAGATTATTCTTAATCCTGTGATGAATTTCTTTTATGCGTGCCTCATCTATTTTTTTCAGTACCTCTTCCGCTCTTCTACGTTCTGTAATGTCGCGAATGAGACCCTGCATTTCTCCAGACAATCCGGAATTTGCCGGAAGCTTTTGCAGTATTACGCTTACCCATTTTACTTCTCCATCTTTTCTGCGTATCCTGTACTCAATTTCGGTAGAAAGGTCCGGGTTAGAGGTAAACCTTTTCATGCTTTCAAGAATAATGTGCAGATCTTCAGGCACTACTATTTCTTCCCATCTAACCTTGCCGGAAAGGAGATTTTCCTTACTATAACCTGTAATTTCTTCTATTTCTCCTTCTATGAATAAGGGCACAAAGTTCCTGTCAAGCCTGAACCCTATAAACCCTTTTATATTATACATGAGCGAGTTGTAGTTTTTTTGTTTTATCCGATCTCTTTCCAGTATCTGATTCTTTTCCAGCTCCTGTATGCCTTTGGAATCAGCTATCTTTACACCGAGCATATTGTAGATCCTGCCCTGGTCATCCTCGAGGAAAATTGTTCTCTGCTTGAATGCCTCCTCACTCTGTTTAAGCTCCCTGAACAGAAGGCTGTAAGGTGCCTCAAATCCTGTCTCAATTATAGCTGTGTAAATCAGGTAAAAAGAAAGAATTTTAAAGTAGTGCCCCAGAAGGTTGAAAAACCCATATACATCTACATACAGAGTAAAAGCGAGTTCTCCGAGGATTGTGACAATTATTGATGCTTCTACCAGCCTGAAGACACGGGTTTCGAACCGATCTCGTTTTGTGTATAAAAGAATAAGTGAACAGAGAAGAATTAATGATATAACATATTCACTTACAATCTTAAAAGGAGTAAGTCCGGAACCTTCAATATAAGAATCGGGAAAGTTTCCGATAATAAAGATTGAGAGAATACAACCAGCCATAATTACTGTATATATGAGAAAAGTTTGCCAGAAGAACCTGTTTTTTTCTCTTGCTCCTGTATCTCCTGTTTTATTTTCTGCTTTGTAATCTTTTAACAGCAGTGGAGCTACGAGCAGGGAGATACTTTCCATGTACCTTGCGGCTATCCAGAGCTGAGTGGGAAGGTTTGAATCAAACTGAGGAAAAATCCCCATTCCTTTGTATGCAAATGTATGGAGCAGATCCAGGTTCGCAACAAAGAAATAAGCAACTCCTATGAGTATAAGATACCTGTTTTCCAGGCGGGTTTTTGATTTCGATACTATGAGAAAGACGACGTACGCTACATATATACTGAATAATTCTGCCAGAGTATGGAAGAGAAGGTAGTTGCTCCGGCTGATTATATAGAGCAGACCGGCTAATGCTACCCAGAGTATTATTTCATAGGGCGATATTTTCATTTTTTTCCCTAATGTCATCTGGTATCCATCCATCTTCTTTGTTCCTGCCCCTTCTAAAGCTCATTTCTTTCTGTATTTAAATAAATATATTGCTTAATATGAAGCTAGGTTAGATTATTTTGGGGATATGCCTTTTCTTAGAATATACATTTATTTGAGCGATTCCTTTTTTCGAGAATAGGTATGTGGTTTAAATACGACTTAAACAGCTCGCCATCTTCAGCTCTTCTCTCCCTGTTCTTATAAATAAACCTGATTTTTACTTGCAGGCAGGTCACTTTCAGTACAGCAGGATGAAGGATAGCCAGATATTTATGGTAAAGCAATTAAAATGAATATGGGGGATACAATTGACTTCATCGAAACTTTCTGCTGAATTGACTTCAATAGTCAAAAATAAGCTTGAACTGGGATCTGAAGAGCGTGTCAAAGTTAGAGTCCTTCTGGAACAAGATGCTATTCTTGAAAAAGTAACAGTTGCCCTGGAAGGGAACGGGCTTAAGATTAAAGATATTCAGGAAGGTCCGGATGTAGTAATTACCGGCACGCTTGCGGTACAGAACATTATTGCAATTACCAGTGTTCCTGAGGTGGATAAAATCGAGTATGATCGAAGATCATAATCCTGAAAACACGATATACAAATGATACGAATTCTAGTTTTTCATTTTTATTTTTTCTTATTAAAAACTTCAATTCTTAAAAAGTTCCAGTTCTTAAAGACTCTAGTGTTTCGATTCCAAAATACGTTCCAAAACATGAACTATAAAACCTATCCATTGATCAATTAATTTTTTCCTTCAATTATGGATTCATTTTTGAATCGATACACTAGTATTGTGATTCCGAAGTATGTTCACAAAAGTTGAAGTTTGAATATATCAATAGTCACCATTTTTCCCATTAAATAAGGAATTTATTTGGAATCGAAGCACTAGTTTTTAAAAGATTCTAATTCTTAAAAAAATAATCTCAAAGAAAAAGAACCGCAGGAAAAAATCCGGACGGAAAAAAATCTAAAAGAAATAAAAATGTCAGGTTCCGGAAATCAAAAATTCAGTCCTTCTCTACCCAGTTCCCTTTAGAGTCTTTCTCATACTTCTTTTTGACTGCGCTCCAGGCAACCTTGTGCGCAGTTTCTTCCCTTGAAGCATCCCCTTTCCTTTCGGAAGGGTCTTTGTATTCTTCCCAGGCGCTGTTGAATGCTTCTCTGTAGATATCCTGACCGTGCTCAGGCAGGTTTTCCTTAACGGTCTCCGGCAGTTCAGAATTACTTTTATATGGCATTTATTTCCCCCATTTTAGGTATAGGGGGTTATTTTTTAAAAACATTCTGTGTAGCCATTTATATCGCTTTACTTCTGGGACTGTAATTTCTGGAGTTAATTTCTGGAGTTAATTTCTGGAGTTAATTTCTGGAGTCACGAATTACCTCTTACACTGATTCTGATTGTGAACTCCGTTCCGTTATCTCTTTTCAATTCAAGCTCTCCGTCCAGCTGTTCTACCAGTATACTTACCAGTTGCAATCCAAGGGTATCTGAGTTTTCAAAATCGACTGCTTCTGGAATGCCAACCCCGTTATCCAAAACTATTAGGGTAAACTCAGTTCTCTTGATATCTCTTTCTCTGCGGCTGCCATATCTACTTCTTTTACTCCTGGAAACTTCCTGCCTGTGAAGCTTTATCTGGATTTCTCCTTCTTTTCTGCCGGAAAAAGCATGTTTCAGGGAATTGGACACAAGTTCATTAACAATTATCCCTAACGGGACCGCAGTATCCATATCAAAGAACACATCCTCTTCCATATCCGTTTTCAATCTGATGTCGACGTTTTCAAACCTGTATATATGGAAAAGGTTCTCAACAAGTCTTTCAATATACGGTGAAAAGCTCAGGGTATCACTTTCTCCGCCCTCGTGCAATTCTTCATGGATAAGAGCGATGGATGCCACCCTATCCTGGCTTTCTCGAAAAGCTTCGAGAATTTCCGAGCGCTTTATATATTCTTTACTGCCTAATTTTTCAGCCTGGAGGGCGAGCAAGGAGGAAATTACCTGCAGGTTATTTTTGATCCGATGATGAATTTCTCTTTTACGGGCAAGCTCTCCCATTTTTTGTTTTAACACTTCTTCTGTTTTCTTAAGCTCAGTAATGTCCCGTGCAGCAGCAAAAACCCCTATGACCTTTCCACTTTCGTCTTTATAAACCGAAGCATTATACAAAACAGGAGTTATATGCCCGTCCCTGTGCTGGATTTCAAGAGGGTAGTCCCGGACCTCTCCCTCCACGAACACCTGTTGATACCCTTTACTGGCTTCTTCAGGTTCTGTGAAATAGTCCGAAAAGTCCGTTCCGATCAGTTCGTCTCTTGAATATCCGGTGATCAATTCCGTAGCTGCATTTACATCTGTGATCTTGCCATCAGGCCCTATGGTTACTAAAGGATCCAAGCTGGCTTCAATCAGGCTGCGGTTATAGATATTTGATAGCCTGAGTGCCTCTTCTGCCTTCCTGCGCTCGGTAGTATTCCTGGCAATCGTTGAAACGGCAATAAGTTCTCCAGACGCGTCAAAAACCGGAGAGAGAGTTATCGAAATATTTATTATTGTACCGTCTTTTTTTAACCTCAAAGTTTCTGAGTGGTGGATCTTTTCTCCCTGTTCAATCTTTTCAGCTAACTGTTTTGTTTCCCCTTTAAGATTCTCCGGCTCAATTATCGATATGTTTTTTCCCAAGACTTCTTCAGCAGAATAACCGTAAATTTGCTCCGCTCCCCTGTTCCAGCTTGTAATCGTGCCATCAAGAGACTTGGTTATAATAGCATCGTCCGATGACTCCACAACATTCGCCAGCATCTGGATTTTCTCTTCTGCTTTCTTACGTTCAGTAATATCGTGCGCAGATGCAAAAATCCCTATAACCTTCCCACTTTCGTCTTTATATACTGAAGCATTAACCAGAACGGGCGTTATATACCCATCCCTGTGCTGGATTTCAAGAGGGTAATCCCGGATTTCTCCCTGCACAAGCACCTGTTTATGCACTTTAATAACTTTTTCAGGCTCAGTGAAATAATCCGAAGAACGAGTCCCGATCAGCTCGTTCCTTGAATATCCGGTGATCAATTCCGTAGCTGCATTCGTATCCGCCATCTTGCCGTCAAGCCCGATGATTACAAGGGGGTCAAGACTAGCTTCAATCAGACGGCGGTTATAAATGTTTGATAACCTGAGCGCCTCTTCTGTCTTCCTGCGCTCGGTAATATCCTGAACTATTCCCTTTGCTCTAACAGGGATATTATTTTCATCGAGAATAATTTCGGCCTGTGTATGGACAGTACGTTCCTCTCCATCAGGCAGGAGAATCCTATAATCAATGCTCTGCGGCTCTTCACTTAACCCTTTCTTAATGGCATCAATGACATAGTCCCTGTCTTCAGGGTGTAGATACTTTAAAAAAGAATTGTAAGTTGAGCCGAATTCCTGAGGTCCACGTCCGAAAATGCAATAAACCTCATCTGACCATTGTAGTTCACCTGTCGCGATATTCCAGGTCCGGCTCCCTATATGAGCCATTTTTTGGGCTTCCGCAAGTCCTTCTTCACTTTCTTTCAACGCTTTATAAGCTTTCTCAAGCTGCACCGTTCGCTCTTCAACCAGTTTTTCTAAGTTGTCATGTGCTTCTTTTAAATTAGCTTCTGCTTCTTTTGAAGCCTGAAAAACTGTCTCTTCCGCCTTTTTGAGCCTGGGACTCTCTATCTGCTCCCACTTTCCTTCCCTTTTGATTAAAGAGAACTGATGGTTGATGGCCGCATCGATGATCTCAGTTGCTTTGCACCTGTCGAGGGAATAGGTGCATAGAGCTATTATACGATGGTTGCCAATTACATTGTCTGCTTCTTTCTCATAACCCGCGAAGCCGTGCCAGTTCTCTTTTTCTAGCCATAAAGTGTTTCCGAACCTCAAACCCTCATAGCTATCTTCCATGGCACTGTTGAGTTTTTCGACCCAGTTGTTTAAGACTCTCTCCTGATCGAAAGTAACCTCTGTCAGGTACCAATCCGTATAAGGAATAATCTCGATTTGCCCTTTTTCCATGTAAGCATCGATTGCAGGAATAGCTCTTTTCAGGTCTTCTTTTGCCTCTTCTATATCCTGGACTTGTGATGTAACCCAAATACAGAATTCATTATTTTCCAACCCTGCTTTGAAATAGGGAACAAGTATACCCACCAGATCTTCTCTTGTCTGGTAAAACTGGCAGAAGTGCGTTCCCCAGGGCACATCTCCAATAACGTCAATACCGGATTTTCTCAGGCTTTCTTCCATTCCACACCTTCTTCGACCATTAAATACAGATTAAATCCAATTCAATATTCGGTGAGCAATTTCTCATAAATCTTTTTGTGTCTGTTTTTTTGTATCTCTCTGGCTTCTCAGATCCGGTAATTAATCGGTAATTAATCGGAAAATAATCGGAAAATAATCGGAAAATTGATCGTAAAATAATCGGAAAATAATCGGAAAATTGATCGTAAAACCATTTCCTGTTCTCCACCTGAAACCTGGTTCCCTGTCTCGCTACCTGCCAATTTTTCTCCCCAATACAATTTTTAAGCTTTTTACTTCTTTATTATCGTCATCTGGCAGTACTTTTTTTATAAATAAGTTTTTATGAAATATTTTAATCGATTTTCAAGTCCGCAGGTGCTTATGAATTCTCTTTTATGAAGAAGGGTTCCCATACTCTTATACTGGCAAACAGAAAAACTTATCAGTATTATATGCTACTATGGATATTTATTAATTCCGATGCATAAAAACCTATATATTATATAACGTTGCGTAATAAAAAACAGGTTTATTTAAATACCTACTTAAACATGAGTCTTGAGTCCAAGGTACTAATAAAAAAGAATCTTAGATAAAACTCGAAAAATTTAAATTACATTCATAGGATTGAAAAAGAGAATTGAAAAAGGACTGAAAAAAGGACTGAAAAAGAGAATTGAAAACAGAATAGATTAAGAATAGTAAGAAGAAACCCAGAGGGACTGCATCCGTACTGTATCCCCCAATACAGCCTCTTCGAATATTTTGCTCCCCCAAGCAAATTGATCCGAAGAAAGGATCAGCGTCCTCCAGGTGATTCTTTATGTGGTAGATTATACCCCACCTTACTTCCCAACTCCAGCATATAATAATAACATAAATTATTTTAAATTAATTCTATCAAAAATTGTTCCATAAAAAATTATATCGCGATATTAAAAATTTCAAAGCAAATATAAAGTTCTACATTTATCTGCTTTCAGCAGGGTTGTTGTGTTTCATTCTGACAGCCTTTATCTTTCTGTTTTGTTTCAAAACAGATTTTTCTTCTACTCAGAAAATGAAAGAATTCCTTTTTCGTCTGCAGTCTTTCTATCTCAGCTTTGATCTCTTTAGCTGACAAAGTGATTACATAGTAAATTCCTTGTTGGTCATCTCTTCGAGTGTTCAGCCATAAATACTGTCAAATATAGAGATAAACGATCTTGATTCTGGTTATGCCCCCTCAGTTTGCAGAAAAAATTCAAACTTCAGATGGACGGAGCGTGCTAGAAGTCAATCTTCAAGCTAGTATTCCTTTATCCCTTTTCATAGATATCCTTTAGCTAGATCCTCTACAGGAGCTGGTTTAATGCCTTTCATCCTCTTTTCGATAGCTTTGAGGTCGTATCCCTCTTTCAGGATGATGAATTTGAATGTTCCCGCATTAAGGGCTTTATTGGGACATCCATAGATGCACTTCAAACAAAGCAAGCATTCCCTACCAAAAATCGGTCTGTTGTCCAATATGCTGATGTTATTTGCAGGACATTTCTTTTCACACCAGCCGCAGCCATTGCAGTTCTCATTTACCCTGATTTTCTGCCCAAAGAACTTTGTTCCCGTTTTTTCCATTTCCCCTACCCTGGAGAAGATGCGGCCTATGAACTTCGGCCTGGTTCTGTATACAAAACCCCTACCAGAAGGTCGTCAGCGATACGCTTAGCCTTTGATGGCAGTATCTCAAGCAGTCTGATAGATAACCTGTCATCTGTTTTAACAAACCAGTTTGAAGGCATTACTACCATTTTTTCATAAACAACTTTGTAGTTCTTTCTTTCCAGTTTGCGTATAGAACTTACGCGGCAGGCTGTGTTTTGTGTCATTTCCCCGCCCCCGGAAACAGATGTCACTGCAGCGTGAACTGGCCTGTTGTTGTTACTTGACAGGCTGTCAATCCACTTATATACAATCTTTGTGGCGTTAAACGCATGAACAGCAAATAACAGTATCAACAGATCCTCTTTATCACCGGAAACAATATTTCCTGCCCTTATCTCAAGCTTTATAACAGATATACCGTGCGCGGTAAACTCCCTTTCAAGGGCATCAGCAACCCGGGCTGTACTTCCTGTCCCGGAAAAATAGGCTATTTTGATTTTATTGATTTTCCGTGATATTTCCATGATAATCTTTCCTTGTATGTAAGAGGGACAGGCGATTCCTTTTTTATTATGAGCTGGCTTTAGAAATATAAAAACTCTTCATGTAAATTATAGAGGGTTTAATTGGTTTGTAAAAAAGATAAGCTTCGGGTGAACCTACTCATAAAAATCTGGGCACTTTTTATACCTGTTCTATTTCACGACTTATATATTGTAGATCTCCGGTCAATATAGGCTCTTCAAGTATTATAGGTTCTTTGAAAATTATCAGTTTATAATGTTATTTATCCTGAAAGCTCTAATATAGATGAGAAGCTTATATTAAATATCGTCTAAATACCTAACTATTCTGCACCTTTGCCGATTGATGCTTCATTTATCACCTGGAGACCAATCGGCATACACTCTTTTCAGAATTATTATTATTATTATTGAAACTGCCTGATGCTAGTTTCCACTTTAGATTAAGAACCTATACGAGGGTATGCAAAGCAAATAGACCAGATTCAGGCGCTGACCCGGGAGAATGAAATAACAGCTTAAACATTAGGCTGCTTTTGGAGAATAAGGAAATAAAAAAAACATAATAATGTTTTCGGTAATATCCGATCATTCACTTAATCTGGTTTTTCAAAAAGGGCAGGATACTTCTCTTTTAATGGCATGAGGAGTTTTTCGTCTAATTTTGTATCATAGAGTGTTTTCACTTTAGAAAGCTGGTCAAATGATAAGCCGTAAGCGTCTCCAAGGAAAGCCGCCTCAAGGTTTGCCCCTTCAAGGTTAGCTCCTTCAAGATTCACTCCTTTAAGGCTTGCTCCTTCAAGATTCGCTCCTTTAAGATTGGCCTTTATAAGGTTAGCCCCCTCAATGTTTGCCTCTTTAAGATTAGCCTTTTCAAAATTCGCCCCTTCAAGTTTAGTCCCTTCAAGATGAGTCTTTTCAAGGTAAGCTGTTTTAAAGTTAGTCCATCTGAGGTCAGCCCATATAAGGTTAGCCTCTTCAAGGTGAGCTTCTTCAAGGTTGGCTTCAAAAAGGTCAGCCCCTTTAAGGTTAGCGCCTTTAAAGTTAGCTTCGCTGAGGTTAGCTTCTATAAGGTTAGCCTTTTCAAGATTAGCTCCTTGAAAGTCAATTCCTCGAAGGTCAGCACCTTTAAGATCAGCTTCTCGTAAGTCTCTTTTCCCTGTAATATCTACCATATACGATTAATCGTCTTTAAATTACAATAAACATTACTATGCCAGGGAGATACTTTCTGTTCCTCCTTGATTTGGTTTTAAATTTCTATCGATTTACAGTTTGAGTCTATCAGGTTCTAAGCAACTACAATGTATGTCAGTCGTCTAAAACTGTCTTCGATGAGAAAAGTTTCAATAACTTATATTCCGGGATTCCGGAGAAAGAGATATGGTCGGAAAAAGAGCGATCAAGATTTAAGCTGGAAATTGATGGAGATTAGACATGAAAGATCAACCCATTTCTATCCCATCTAATTTCCATTAAACACATAATAATTTAATTTGCCCCGTTTGTTCAGACAGGAGTTTCTTTTGTCAGGATATAAGCGACCATTCCAGGGTTCAGTTTGCTTTCCCTTGAAACCTTTTTCTCAATCTCCTCAGTGGCTTTACCTTCGATTTTCATATCCTTTATTTTTTCAATCACTGAAGATGGAATTGCGTAATATTCGTTGATGTCTTTCCTGTGCCCCCAGACATCCCCTTCAAGAAGCTGGACTCTTTGCATCTGGAGGAATATCTCTATGGACTTTGAAACTGTACTCATGTATGATTTAGGTAACTGGATTACCTCAATCTTGGGGCAGGTTTCAACCAGTCCAAAGATATCCTTATTTGAAGGCCTGAAAGCCAGGTGAACTATTCTTTCGTTTGGATTTAATGTAAAGATTTCTTCTCTGGAACTAACTACTCTTATTCTCATGTTTTTTTCCCCACTGTTGTGTTCTTTTTTAATTGTATCTTAATATAAAGTACATATACTTGTTATAAATAGTTATCTCATTAGACTAATATTATTTAGGCAGTATTCCGGAGATACTAGTTATATTACATTTACTAAATTGTCTCAAAAAGCCAAAAATAAGAAACAAAAACGATTTTTTCAAATTATACTTCCTATTTTTTGCTCCAATTTTCTATTTTTGCTTCAAATTCCACTTTCTTTCATAATATAAATTTTTTCAAAATATGGTTAAATTATTTTAATCCTTAATCTCTTTCAGCTTTTAACTCTAATGAGACTTTCCCGTTCATCCGGGTAGAGGGAAATTGGTCGTAGAGCCAGCCACTGAAAATAAAAATGATAAAGGTTTTTAACTCAGATATAAAGAGTTTATTTCTCGTTTTTAGATCTAACAAAAAAGCAAACGTGGAAAATCAATATTCTTTTTCTGGAATCCAGCAGCATTCTTGTGCCCTCCACCGCCGTATTGCTGAGCAATTTCGGCACAATCAGGTGAGTCGGGACTCCCTGAATCAGACCTCAGGCTGAATACTACCATATCCTCCACAGCCTGCCACATAATAGCAATATCATATTCGGGCTTCTTGTAAATGAATTCTCCAAGCTCTGAGATGTTCCCGGTAGTGTTTACAAGTCTGGCTTTCCAGTTATGGAAAATGCAATCCACCCCACGTTCGAATGCTTTCTGAAGCTTGTAATTTTGAGCTTCCAGGAGTAATTCACCGATAGATACAATTCTATTTACAGTATCTTCGTATTCGGAACTGTAATCAAGAAGCACGTCCCATGCGTTATCATCAGGGTTTTTCACCATCAGACTGAAACCTGCACTGAAAGCCCTGGTCTCAATGTATTCAAACTTCCATATATCTTTATCACCAATATAAGCAACAGCTGCAGGAGGCGGAACATATTCAGGATGCGTAAACTCCCATGTAAGTACACAGGCTGCTTTTTCAATGGATCTGATTCCCGGAATATTACTTGAATTCCACAGGTCCGGAAATTTCTCCATAGCAGTCTTATGATGGTCTATCCATATCAGTTTAGACCCGCAGGCTTTTACGAATTCATCCATTCTGTCACTTGCAAAATCAACAAGCCATACTTTTTCGGCTGCCCTTATTTCTTCCTCATTCCACGACTCTTTGCCGTAATTTATAGCAACAAACTTTATGGCAAATTCATTCCGGTCATAGTAATTCGCAGCGACAGCGGCTGAACAGAGTCCGTCATTATCATCATGATAATAAATTAAAATCGTGTGTTTATCATCCGTCATTTTTTATTCTCCTTTACTCTAAGGATCTCCTATGAATTCTATCATGTTTTCTACTGCACATTTCATAGATTCCAAACGTGCAGAAATATTTAATTTACGTGCCCATTCTGAAACTGAGAGTGAAAAGAGCCTCGGGCAGGATTTGAACCTGCGACTTCGTCCTTATCAGAGGCGCGCTATACATCTAAGCTACCAGGAAGTAGTTTGCCAGTAAAACTACAGAAACTTAGTGTTTAATATCTTCTTTTATTTATTGTCATTTCTAGTAAATTTAATGTATTAGGGACCTTCAATATTCAAAACTCTCCTCATAAAGTTCTTTATATAATTATCTGCAGGGCGAAAGGAAATCTCTGGTGTGAGAATACTGAATCAAGTGATAACACATTAAAATAACAATATTTTTAAATATCTAGCCCGATATAAATTATATAAGGGTCGAAAAGGGGAATAAAACTAAGTAAAAAACGGGAATAATAAAACCTCTTGCAGGCTTGGTACTGGATTTGTGAGAAATACTCTGAAGAATAGAGGCGACATAATGACGGGAAGCGACAAAATGAAGGAATTTTGCAATATCTGTGGTCGGGAACTGCTGGAAGATGTGCTGGTCGTCGATACCAGCCAGGATATGAAACCAATAAAATTCAAGGATGTTCACGGGGATAAGTCCGATCTGATATGCGTTGAGTGTGCAGCTGATTCGGTTGAGAATCCACCCTTCTTATGTTCGAGATGTGGGCAGCCCGTCGAATTCGGTGAGCATTTCTATATCTTAAAGGTAGGAACCACAAAACCCGGCGGTCCCAGGTTGGACTCTAAAGAAACATGCCCTGAAGATAAATATATCTGTATCACATGTTATGATGAGTTTATGAACCTTGAAGAGGAGAAAGAAAGAGACTAAACGGAAATCCCTGTCTTAAACTTTGTTCCTTATTTTGCCCTTAATTTTTTTTAATTCGTGGGCAAAAATCAGGGTCAAGTGCCTGAGACAATACTATATACATGGAAAAAACAGAACTGATTTTTCAAATCTGTTCATATTTTTCTCTTTTTTCTAGCTCTTTTCGTTATTTTTCTCAACAGATGGAACGCTTTTAATTGGAGAGTCTATATAATTCAGAGGGAGGGGAGGAAGAAATAATTTATTTCTCATTTTCTCTTTCTCTGTATTTACCCCCTCCCATTATAAGTGTTCTAAGTGTTCTTGATGAAAGAAAGTGTAAAAAGCAAAATATAGTTCAGTAAATGCCTTTAAGATCTTTTTATCATGCCTTAACTTTCACACATTCTAGTCCTTATACAGGTGATGTTTCCCTTGGCAGTGATATAATGTGTTCATAAAGACCTATTCGCATGAGTTGTCTTAAGAATTACACTTGAAACACAGAACCTTTTATAAGACAATCCTAAAGGAGATACCAAACCAGACTATACAGGCGAATTATTGTTAAAAAATAATTCTCAAATCTGGCAAGCGGGCATATTTATCTTGGTTAGCTAGATTTGATCAGCGACTCCCAATTACGATTAGCCTGCTTTATCTTCTTCTATACAGGAATGATCCAAGCAGCCCTAATATCCCATAAACAATTTCAAAGCTAGGCATTCTTGTACTCTGTTCCTTTTCTGGTTCCTGCTCAACGTTTATCGTTGAACTTCCATTGTTCTCAATATCTTTAGTATCAAATTCAGGCGGTATTTCAGTGTCAGCTTTTTCTACTATTGTCTTACCTGTTATTGCAAAAGGAGATAATCCAGGGGTTTGTGCTGTGAAATACAGATACTGGTTATCCTCATCTGAAAGACTGGTTGGTAGCTCATTCCACTTGTTATCGTTAAACCTGTTCAGGGCGATAGAAGACTGGTCAATGTGTTTATCCTGTACCCAGGATTTCTCAACCTTGAAACAAACAACTGTGTTTTCTATATTCTTTTCAGTTGCATATCCGCTGTTGCCAACCCAGATATTGAGATAATTGTATACTCCACCTTCGGGGGAGTTCGGGGTAAGCGTGGATTTGTTTTTCAACATCTCAACAATGGTTGTTGTCCTGCCAACCGTCTTCTTTGAGTCAAAGCTCACATATATGACAGAGGTTGCGTTCCTTGTGAAATCAAACTTTATGGGCTTGTCATTTGTAATGAAGACCTGGGAAAGTTCCTTTACTTCAACGTTCTTTTGAGGCTCAGGTGAACCACCAGCACCTCCACTGCTACCGCTGCTGCTCTTTCTCAGTGCACTTATTGTTAGTACTTCAGAGGAACTGCCGCTTTCAGTGGTTACGGTGAGCCTCACTGGATAAGTTCCTTTGGAACTAAACTCATAAACAAAGCTCGCATCAGTGGATTCAATAGTTCCGTCGTTGCCAACATCCCAGATCCTTGAGATTATGTTCTGGGAAAGGTCAGTGAACTGGACGCAAAGGGGGATATAGCCGCTGGTAACATTCGAGTTAGGCACAGCTGCAGGGAGTATTTCTGTTACTGGGACATAGCTTATAAACTGCCCAAAAGAAATAGGCCTGCCTTCTACAGGTACTGTGGCGGTAACAGTGTTTGTGGCTGTATCAATTACAGAAATAGTGTTGCTATCGGAATTCGCCACATATACTTTTTTTCCATCAGGAGTGACTGAAACACCTATAGGTCTGATACCTACATTTACAGTGGTTGTGACGTTGTTTGCAGCTGTGTCAAGCACAGAAATATTGTTGCTACCGAGATTAGTTACATATACTTTTTTTCCATCTGGGCTGACTGCAACTCCCAAGGGAATGATTCCTACGTCCACTGTAGCTGTAATCTTGTTTGTTGCTATGTCAATTACAGAGACAGTGTTGCTACTACCTTTAGTTACATATACCCTTGTTCCTTCTGGATTTACTGTAATTCCTGTAGGATAGGATCCTACATTCACTGTAGATATAACAGTGTTTGTAGCAGTATCAATCACAGAGACAGAATTGTTGAGAACTTCAGGGCTACTCGAATTCGCTACATACACCTTTGTTCCATCAGGGCTGACTGCAACTCCACAAGGCCAGTTTCCTACATTTATCGTAGCTGTAACAGTATTGTTTGCTGTGTCAATTACAGAAACGGTCTTGCCAGGGAATTTAAGGTTGCCATTGTTCGTCACGTATACCTTTGTTCCATCCGGGCTGACTGCAATTCCGTAAGGACTGGACCCAACTTCCACTGTGGCTGTAACATTATTTGTAGCTGTGTCTATTACAGAAACATTCCCATCAGCTTTTGCCACATATACCTTCGTCCCTTCTGGGTTTATTGCAACCCCCCAAGGATAGGCTCCTACATTCACTACAGTCGTAATAGTATTTGTTACAGTGTCAATCACAGAGACAGCATTGCTATCGTAGTTTGTAACGTATGCATGTTGAGCCATAGGGGAGGGATTTTGAGAACTAGTCGCCGATGCAATAGGTAACAAAGAAATTAAGAAAATAAAAAAGAAGGCTATTGCAGTTAAAGCTATTGAATATGATTCTTCTTTATCTTTCATTTATTTCCCCTTAATAATCTTTCACTCTCTCTTAAAGTCATAAAAATATTAACAAAGATTATTCATTGATGGCCTTTAAATCTTTTCTTTAAAGCTTGGCTTTTATAGTCCTTTAATTTTAGAGTATTTGCCTAAAGAAATGGATAGGGTTGAAAGGAATATAAGTACAAACAAAAACGTGAGAATTTCAAATGATACTAACATAAGTGAGGGAATCAGATACAAAGAAACCATCATTGAAAATCCGACTCAAAGTCAATATCTTCAATTAAAGTGATTTCACCAATTTCTTCCATTTAAATTCATCCTTTTTTCAGAAATTACACCTTATCCACACCTAAAACTTCAAAGTGTAAACTAAAGGGCAATTTCTACTTCTTATTTATATACAACTAGAACAACAATACCTTATTTATATATAATTAGATAAACAATGATAGTCTGAACTAAATATACAAGATTACATCTCCAGAACAGATATTTAACGCGAGTTAACCGGAGCCAAGAAGTAATCACTACGCTTAACAAAGGCTGATTAACAGCTACAATATAATCTTTTATAAATCTAAATATAGATTTGTTATATCAAAAGCTACTTATTCAAAACATACGACAAATTTACCAAACCCATGGGTATGCCCCGTAGCCTTCGAAATAATAAATGTACTGTCCCAATACAGAGATTAGAGTATTGCAAATCTGAAAATCAGAAAAGAGAATAGATCACTTTAAATCGCTGATTTTGAAAAATAGAAGCTATATGTCCCTGAGATCAGAAATAGACCAAAAGTCTTTTGCGTATCACGATCAGAAAGAATTCAATAAGTTTAAACCAGGAACACTATTTTCAATTATAGTGTGCACAAAGATGCAATCGTTTAACTTTCTCTTTAGTTCGTCCCTTTTGCACGGAGTTTATGGTTAATGTATCTTTTTCGCTGACTTCATTAGCTTTTAAAACGTCATCTACATCCTTGCCTGACAAATGAACGTATACTCCTAGCATATCTGAGCCCTGAGTCCAGCCAAAATATATTTTCATCTGAGCTTTTGTCAAGTAATTGTCCATGTAGGTGCAGCGAAAGTGTCGGAACAAGTAAGGATGGATCTTTTTGTTAATCCCTGCTTTCTTGGCTATTCGTTGTAGCTTCATTTTATTGCCCCATATTGCATTGGTTTCAACGAATTTTCTTTACTTTTCAGTGTAACCCATAGAGGAGCATCTGGATAGTATCCTTCTGGATGTACTTCAAATCCAGGCTTTCAAGTATCCTACACTCCAACTTCTCTGACTCGCTTATATCCCGTCTTTCCCTTGACGCTTCTAATTGCTCCGTGGTCATCGAAAGAAACATGTTTGATATGTAGAGTGCCAATTTCTCCAATTTCTCCAATTCTTGCTCCGATGTCCCCTTACAAAGCAATTATTGCCCGATCTCTTTCATGCTCAGCACTTCTATCAGCTTCAAAACATCTAATTCAGTCAACATCTCCTATGGAAGCTTCTAATCTTTCTTCTTTAGGTAGTCTTAATCCATCGTGTAAGCTCAGAATTTTCTTACTTGTGGTATCTTTTATAGAATTTTTTTAAATCTACCTTATAGTCATGTTTTAGCCATTGACTTTTATCTGACCTTTCCAATTCAGAGATAAATATAAAAAGATCTCTTTTTTCAACTTTGTCAAGGTCAAGCTGAAGTTTCAAAGCAATGATTTTCAGGACTGAAATATATTTCAAAATACGATGTTGATCTAATCGCTCGGTAAAACAGTTATCAGCAAAATCTAAAATCAATTTCTTGTTCTTGTCAGAAATCGGTGCCTTACTTAGCGATTCTAGCCTCTTCTAAAAACTGTAATTATAAATATCCACATTTACTGTACCACTTCTTCCAGTGAATAAGTGGGCTTTAAACAAAAAAGAAAAAAGCCTCGGGCGGGATTTGAACCCGCGACCTCGTCCTTACCAAGGACGCGCTATACCCCTAAGCCACCAAGGCACTGTTGCTGTAAGAGCATCTCCAAAATATCACACCAGAGATATAAAGGTTTCGACTGATCTGGCTGCATTCTGGGAAAAATCCGGTTACAGGCTAAAAATATGGGGTTTTATCCTAAAAAATTCGGAGAAATGGCAGGGAAAATTGCCGGTTTCTTTAACATTTATTTTTTAGGGCTTCAGGCTGGTATCTCAGATCGGGGCCCCAGGGTGGTCCATTAGAGGTTCCAGCGCTCATCGATTGGGAAGCTTTCATTGATCCACATAAGGACGTGGTTGTCATGCACAATTTTATAGGAGCGGGAAAGGATCGGGATGCCGTCAAAGGTGTTTTCTCCTTTAAGGACTTTGAGTTCTCCCATGTCGCGCCTAGTTTCGAGGTTGTGGCTGCGCAGGATCCTGCCTATGGGGATGTCTGCACGCATTAGCTGTTCCTTCATGGTTGCAGGCATGCGGTCCAGAGGAGAAAGTGACCTTGCCTGGACGAATACCGTGTCCCCCGCAGAGAGCCGGACTGTCCTGTTGTTTACGTTACTGCCCTCTTCCACTCCGAGAAGGTCAGCCATTTCCTTATCAGCTTTGGTTATGTATTGAGACTCGGTTTTTACAGTTACCGTTTCTCGGGTCATAATCTCAAGGAGAAAGGTTACCGAACCGTCGGTCCCACAGCAGACCCGGAGGCATGTGGGAATTTCAAGGCTTTTCAGTTTTTCAAGAAAATCTGCTTCCAGAACGATACCTCCAGGTAAGTGCTGTCGGATGTTGTTGGTTACGCAAAATAAGAATGAGCAGTCAGGAGGTTATTCCTCTCCGACTTCTTTTTTAGCATGCTTCAACCGCTCTTTTGCCGTGTAACCGGTGGCATTGAGGAGAAAATCCCGGTAAGCCTTATTGGTCTGCAGGATAATTGCGTCGTCCTTTACAGTTACATCGGAAACCGTGTCCACATAGAGCATTTTGTTTTCTATCCAGACTGTTATCCTGGACATTGCCCCATATGATGTCTCAAAACGTCCTCCGTTCTGGGTGATTTCGCCAGGGAAGCTATCCTGCATTACCTGGAAGATTCTGTCAGGCTCGGGTTTAAAGCCGCGTTTTAACTTATATTTCTGCATTGCTATCCTCTTATAAGATATTTTCATCTCAGATAAAGTTTGCTCAGAGCCGTTTTGCCCGGGAGCTGCATTGATAATCCGGATCAGTCGGAATAAATGATCCGGGAAAAATGAATTAATTTCCAGGGCCTCCTCTCTCCGCACTTTTGCTTCATATTTATTAATTTATTATTCCTTAAGAACACTTGTTTTCTGTCTTCTATAATTCGTTTACTACTATTAGTTTGCTATAATCAGTTTGCTGTAATTAATTTGCTGTAATTATTGCTGCAGCTATATCTTAATCAAGTTTTAAGCCAAAAATATGATCCAGTTCAAAGCTCTGGTTCAAAGATCCGGTTCAAAAACAGTCTATTCAGAGGAAAAACAGATGTACCGGGTTTAAAACATTGATACTCAGTTTAATAGTTTAATTATAAATATGCTATAATCTATAATTGTCGGCCTTTTCTAAAAATGCCGGGACTGGATGAAAGAACACTTGAGAGCCGCTGTCAGTACGTACATGCTTTCTGTCCCTCACTTCTGCTTTGGTTTTTGCAACTACAGGTACAACTCACAAGAAGCAACCATAAATATGATTATACTTATCATAGGTTCATACAAAAAAGAGATATGACTGGACGTCAGTACTCTGGATCATACAAAAGGATTTTAAAAATTTTTGAATTATTCTGATACATTCGATCAATTGCTTCAATACATTTAGATAAAATTAATTCGATTTAATCCGATTAGAATCAGTTTACTGTCTGGTAAATAGTAGTCAGCAACTGTAATCAATAAAAGAAGAAGGTGACCCTTGATGCACAAAACACTCAATCTTGAAGATTTAATTGCCAAAAAGCAGAATGAAGCTGCTGGGATAGGTACAAATCTGGAACATGAAGAGCTCTATGATCTGCTGATCCCCCCTGGTACGGTTGTGTCCATAATTTACGATCTTGTGGAAGAATTTGCTCTTGAGCCCGTAACGCGGAAGATGCCCGTTGGTATTGCAAACAGTGAGGAAAGAGAAATTCTCGCTCTTCGCGGTCCTCTTGAAAAGGTTCAGGCTGCTGAAGAATTTCTCTATAAGGAAATGAAGGCCTGGGTCGAAGGCAAGTAAGCCTGCGCAGACCAGGTCAGATGGGAATAAAAGCAATAGGAGCATATGCTGAATAACATGTGCTGAATACGTATGCTGAATAAGTGAAATAACCACTTTTCAGCAAAAAATATCTTTTTCTTTGACATAAACCCTGAAGATGCGGTAAAGTCACGATTATTCGGAACCGATACCTGTAATACTGTCTTTTGAAAAGTCAAAAACAGTTATCCTGCCTGTTTGATCGTATATATCGAGTTTTGGTCCTTCTTCGATTTTTCCTATAACTGCAGCTGTGAGACCTGCCGCTTCAAAAACACTTACGCACTCTTCTGCTTTTTTCGGGTCTGCAGTGAATACGTAGCCTGTTCCCGGGTGCACTTTCAGCCACTGCTCAAAGTTCACATCCACCGGTCTGGGAACTTTCTCCAGATTCACTGAGGCTCCTACCCTGCTCGTCTCGCAAAGCATTCCGAGAGTTCCTATGAGCCCGGGATTGCTTATGTCCTTGCCCGCGGTTGCAAGCTTTCTCTTTGCTATTTCCTGGGTTACAAGGTAGCTTTCCCTTATCACTGAAGGTTCTTTAAAAGAAGTCGTGTCCCAGCTGTAAGGGGAATTCGGACCGATTTTACCGTCCATATCATAGGCTGCAATTACCAGGTCTCCGGGGTTTGCGGTATCGCTTCTGATCACGCAGTCTTTTTTGACAATCCCTATGATAGCAACGGAAAGAGAATTATATTGCGTATCAGGATGGACATGTCCTCCAACTACAGGAACTCCGAATTTCCTTACTCCTTCAGCCAGCCCTTCCATCAGTTCCCTGCAGGCTTTAGGAGAATTTGCAGAGGCAATATCCACCATGGCAAGGGGTTTTCCACCCATGGCTGCAATGTCATTTATGTTTACAACCACAGCCCCGTAACCCGCCCACCAGGGGCTTGCATCCAGCAGTCGCCCCCAGATACCGTCTGCTGCAAAGAGGATTACGTCATCTCCTCCTATATCAATAACTGCGGCGTCATCCCCAAAATCAACGATAGCGTTCCCATATTCAGGACGGACGGCTTCGAAGATAGAAACTATATCCTCAATCTGTCTTTTTCGGGTAACCCCTTCGAAGTTCTTTATCCTTTCTGCTAGTTCTTCAAGGTTCAATCAAAGGCTTCCTGTTTGTTTTTAAATTGTATAACTGCTGGTTAAACAATAAATTAACGGTATGATCACAATAAGCAAACTAATAATAAGACAGCAATAAACTGATGATCTAACATCAGAGTTGCGATAAGTTACAGAAACTAATGGCAAAGTACTGGTAGCTAATGATAAACTTATTGCAGGTCAATGGTAAGGTATAGATAAATTAATTGTGAGCTGACGGTAACAATTGCCGCATTTATAAACTGATCTACTCAATAATCCTTGAATATTCAATAAGCCTTACCTTTGCAACAAACTTAACCTATTCAATAAGCTTTACTTTTGCAACAAGCTTTGCCTATTCGATAAGCTTTACCTATTCGATAAGCTTTACCTATTCGATAAGCTTGACATATTCAATAAGCTTGATCTCTCCATTTTTCTTAATAGCTGGTCAATGAGAGGTATTATGATCGGTATGTAATTCAGGTCATCCTTTATCTGTTTTTTTCTTTGTTCCGGGAAATGGAAGCGACAGCTTTTTATTAAATTATTATCTCCTAATATGTCAACCTAATATAATTCCAAGTCTATAAAAGTCTCAATTTGATGAAATAAGGAGTGAAAAACATGGTAGCAAAAATCGATGCAGATGCCTGCACAGGCTGTGGAAGCTGTATAGATGAATGCCCTGCAGCTGCAATTTCCCTCAGTGACGATGATATTGCAGTTGTAGACGAAGATGAATGCCTTGACTGCGGTGCATGTGAAGATGCCTGCCCGAATGGAGCAATCACCCTCGAGTAACGCTTTTAAAAATAAGTCTGAGAAGCGGAGTTCTTTAACTCCGCCTTTTTGGCTCTGGATGTCAGAACTATTTTTAACCCGGAACTGAAAAAAATAAGTTTATTCACAGGACTCTTCTTTTCCGTTCTTTTCCAGAATCTCTCTTGCTTTTTCCATATCTTCTTTTGTCTGGATTTTTATAACCTTTCTGCGCTCTTCGCTCATCTGCGACATGTCCTGGGCAAGGAGCCCGTAAGCATCGGCTCTGCACTGTCTGCAGTGGCGCATCTGCATAACGTAAGGCTCACAGGCTTCCTGAACGGCTTTCCTCTCTTCGGCTGTCGGAGGTTCGATATCTGCAAAAGTTCCCTGGTTGATGAGGGGCATAACGTTCATAATGTAAACCCCAAGTTCATTGAGTTTTCTGGCAATCTCGACCACGTGTTTGTCATTGATGCCCGGGGTAAGCACAGTGTTGACCTTGACGACAATTCCTGCATCAATGGCTGCCTTTATCCCATCAAGCTGGTTTTTAATCTGGATCTCTGCAGCTTCAACTCCCCTGTAAACCTTTCCGTGGTATACTATGTGGCTCACGATTTTCGCCTGAATTTCGGGATCTATTGCGTTTACCGTGACCGTTAATGTAGAGACTCCCACACGCAACATGTCCTGCAGTTTTTCGGGCAGCAGGAGCCCATTTGTGCTCATGCAAAGAGTTACTTCGGGAAACTCTTTTCTTATAAGTTCAAAGGTCTCAAAAGTTTCATCATTGGCCAGAGGATCGCCAGGTCCTGCGATTGCAACGACCTTGATAAAAGGATATTCTGCCAGGATCTGCTTTGTCTTTTCAAGTGCTTCCTCCGGAGTCAGAACCTTACTGGTAACTCCTGGTCGACTCTCGTTTACGCAGTCGAATTCCCGGACGCAGAAGTTGCACTGGATATTACATTTTGGGGCCACAGCCAGGTGGATTCTCCCATATTTATGCTGGGCGTTCTTGTCGTAACAGGGGTGCTCGGAAATCTTTCTCAGGAGTTCCTCTCCAAGTATGGAACCGTTGTTGTTCTTGTTTATAGATTGGTTTTCTTCTGGCAAATTATTCTCCTCCGTTCGGAATTTAAAAGTGAAGTAAGATCTCAGTAAAGGGGATTTTAAGATGTCTAAATGTCTAAAACACCTATGATACCGCCCCTTGATATATATTGTGGAATATTGTGGAATCAATGCAGAACCATTTCGGGACATCTTTGGAACTTATTCTAATCCCTTAGAAACATTTTAGAATCGCTGTAGAATCCGAGGTGGTATTCCGCTTTTTCAATCCGAAAAATTGTCCATCTCACACCACTTGCCTTCCCCTTCCCAGACTCTTACCAGAAGAGGAAAGCCAAACCTCTCCAGAAGGCGGGAATGTATACTCTGGCAAAGATGCTCGGAACTTGGGAACTCTATGAGTTCGTTTAATAGGGTATGGTCATATTCTTGAAGGGTTTCCTTAATGCCTTTTTTAAGATCATAAAAATCAATTACCATCCCGTTTTCCCTGACTTCCCCTTCTACCACTACCTCAATTTTATATGTATGGCCATGTACTCTTCCGCATTTTCCGTGCCCTGGAAGATAATGGGCGCTGTCGATGTAATCAATAATTCCCAATCTCATATTTTTCATTTTATTCATCCCTTTTTGATCTTACTGCTCCTGCCATTTAACTACGCTATCTATCGATTCTTATTTTGCCTGTTGACTGTTATTCCACTTTTGACTATTATTTTATGCTTAATCGGACCCTTCGTCGGACCTTTTCTAGAATCCTCTTTTACGGTTATAAGCAACCCCACATCCTGTGGGTCTGCGGAATAATGCGCGTGTCGGTCAGCTCAAGCAGTTTTTTCTGTAGCTTTAAAATAGTCTGTATGGATGCCTGCGTAAACCTTGGAGTCCTTATGGCACTACCCAGAGGTGTTTCTGGCTGGAGGATTATACAGGATACATAGGAAGCTATTGCTTCGGCAGCCAGAATCACGGAGTCGGGCATTGTGTCCCTGCCCACTACCACCTTGCAAAAACAGTCTCTTGAGCTGTTTTTTCTCAGGAGTTTAAAGCATTCGATTGTATTTTCCACATGTACTTCCCGGGTCTCAGGGCAAATGTCTCGAATGGCTTCCGGGAGTTTAAAATCCCCGGAAACATATGCGATATTCTCACGCAACTTCCTTGCCTGCTCAGGCAGGGTCATATTTGATTCCAGGTACAGAGGTACGGGAAGGTCCAGTTTCTCTATGAAATCTGCATGCAGAAGAGGCTCTCCTCCTGTCAGGGAAATAGAATGGAGCTTATTAAAAGGCTGCAGCATAGATGCCAGCTTTTCGACACTTATGGGATTCAGAACTTTTTCGAAAATGCCGCTTCCTTCTACTTTTTCATAATCGCAGGTCCCTGGGTTTGCAAAGTTCGTATCACAGTAGTTGCAATTGAGATTGCAGCCTGAAAATCGAACAAAAGCCTGCCTTGTGCCAACGTACGGGCCTTCTCCCTGCACAGAGCAGAATATCTCTTTTACTTGAGCGGACTCTTTGTCTGAAGAAGACATTCATACCACTCCGAGAGGCCGGGATTTTCTGAGGTCCTTTTCTATATCCTCAAATTCCCTCACATATGTTTCCCCGATTTCCTTCATGAATCGAACAATGCCTTCATTATCCCCTATTCCGGCTTCTCTCAGGTTTCCATAGATTTCATGGGAAACATTGATGCCGAAGTGGATCTTCTGCGAAACAGCCGAGGTGCTGGCAATTGAAACGGTCAGTTTTTTTCCTTCGAGGAAAAGGTCATCTCCTTTCCTTGAGGTGGAGATTCCCAATCCGGCAAGGTATTCCCTTACAAGCGCGGTAAAAAGCCGCTGACGCGTATAGACCAGTTTCAGGTCAGTAGAATCGAAATGTTCGATAATGAAATTCACCATGTCTTCGGACCAGATAGACTCGTTTGCCCTGCGGTCTTCAAGGTCAATCATGTGCTCGATTTTTACGTCACATGCCCCTCTGAAAACAATAATCGAGTCTTCCTGCACTCCGAAGCTGTTGTATGCCCAGAGGGAAGAAATCTGGCTCCCGTCATAGTCGTATTTTTCGGGTAGGATGATACACTTCATGAAAATCGCTCTGTAACTCTTTCTGTGATGTATTGTATTAAGTGGAGGGCTTTGCAGCTTTTTGATCGGTGGATTTTTGAGATTTAGATTCCACACCTTTCCAGAAGCGGGTCTTTTGCGCCTGCATTTTTGAATGCCCTTACCCTGCGAACGCAGCTTTCGCACTCTCCACAGGGAGTTTCTTCACCATGGTAGCAGCTCCAGCTGTACTCGAGGGGAGCTTTTACTTCAAGAGCCTTTCTTACAATTTCTGTTTTTTCCAGCTCGATCAGGGGAGCCAGCACTCTCACTCTGTTCTGAGTCGAATAAGAAAAGGCGCCGTCCATTGCCCGTACATAGTCCAGGGAATTGTCAGGGAAGGTCCCGGCTTCTTCTCCATTAAAGCCAACAATCAGGTAATCACAGCCGCTGCTTTCGGCAAAGCTTCCTGCAATATTCAACATGACCCCATTCCTGTTAGGGATCCAGACAGCTTTTGCAGATGCTTCGGTAATTGCGGCAGGTGCAGTTTCATCAATGTCTTCAAAAGACAGGGAAGGAACATCTTCGTCCCTGTTTACGAGGGATGTGTGTGTTATCCCTGCAAGCCAGTCAAGTTTGATTACCCGGTGTTCGATTCCATAATGTTCGCAAACTTTTCGGGAATACTCGATTTCCCGCTGTCCTGCCCGCTGCCCGTAATCAAAGGTAATTGCCATCTCAATTTCCAGGCTCTCGGCTGCAATTGCAAGAGCTGCAATCGAATCAAGCCCGCTGCTCAGGAGGGTTATAGCTTTCATTTCCTAACTCACTAACTCTAATTTTATGGAAAATTTTCCTGTTTTACTATTCTACCAGGGTTCCTGTGGTATTCTTCAGAGACTACTCCGATAATACCTGTAACTTATATTTAAAAATAGCTGCCTTTCTGGCTGGAGAGTTCCCTTTTCTGAGAACCCCGGGGCATGTATTAAATATTCAGATGATCTAATATTATAGGAGGTGGGATTACTTGATAGGAATTGTTTCGGATTCGCACGATAACCTGGCAGCTATTCGGAAAGCTGTGGAGTTCTTCAACAAAAAACAGGTAAAAGCAGTGCTGCACGCAGGGGATATCATCTCTCCTTTCACGGTAAGAGCCTTTAAAGAACTAAATCCAAAACTCTATTTTGTCTTCGGGAACAATGATGGGGATAAAGTGACCCTTACAAAATGGTTTGAAGAAATAGGGGCTGTCTCCTGCGGGGATTTTGGGGACCTGACAATTGACGGACTGCATATCGCCCTCCTGCACGGGACAAATGAGTCGCTGGTCAAAGCCCTTGCAGGGTCAGGGGATTTCGATGTTGTGGTCAGGGGTCATACTCACGACCCGGGCGTCAAAATGATAGACGGGACTCCGGTGATAAATCCAGGGGAATGTTCAGGAGTGTTGTCAGGAAAAGTTACGGTTGCAACCCTTGAGATTGCAAACCTGAACGTTGAGATTACTGAACTTGAGATTGACTGACGGCTCCCGGCTCCTTTAAGATTTTTTAGCTTTTTTCGCGCTACCGCCGTACCTGATTGGCTGGCAATAAAAAGCGCCTCCGCCAGCTTCTCATGTAGCCCGTCAAAAGAAAAGCGAATGTTATTCTTACCGATGGTCTTTTTCTGTAATTTTTACTTTCTAGCTTTTCCCATTCATTTCTCTTCCTTTTGTCTGAAAAAACTATTCTCTTGCGTCGAGCGTGACAGGAACGACCCTGTACAGCAAATAAGGTTGTAAGGTTCAGAAAACTTTATAAATTAGTCCTTTCGAGCTAAACTCACTGCAATCAATCATATATCAGTCCTCTTGAGCGAAGCAAAGCGGAGCGAAAAGGACGCGTACTCCCGAGGCGCAATTCGGGCGAGACGCAATTCGGGCGAGACGCAATTCGGGCGAGGCGCAATTCAGGTAAGTCGGCTGGTGTTTTTGTTATTAATCAAAACATCAACCCTATAAGGGTGAATGACCTATTTTTATTTCAATATATTTTGAAACAATTCCCCCTAAAGGTTGTAATAACAATGGAATCGAAAGGAAAAGAGCAAAAAGAACCTCTAGAACAAAAAAAATCCCTGCCAGGTAGCATCAACGAAGCGAAGAATCCTTCCGAAAACAGGAGAAGTACCCTCATTTTTGCCTGTTCTGGCCTGTCAAATACAGGGAAGCTCACCATGCAGGCAGCAACAACCCTCGCTTTCAGGAGGCCGGACCTTTACAGGGCTGCAGCTGCGCTAAAAGGGACATTTGCTGTTGAAGATGCGTTATCCGAAGGCTTCAAAATTCTGGCTCTTAACGGCTGTACGGACAGGTGCGCTACAAAAAAGCTTGATGAAGCCGGAATTCAGGCCGAAGTTTATCTTACGGTTACCGAACTCGGGATTGAAAAAACCAGACCATCGGATGTGAAACCCGAGTACATAGAAAAAATTGTTAGGGCTATAAAAGAGGCCTGAATCCGATAAGTTTCTGAATTTTTTACTCAATCTGAACTTTTTACTCAGTCCGAGTTTTTCTATTTATGCGGGCCTGTTTACCCTCAATACCCCCGTCTGAGAATGCCTGTCAGTTCCTCTGCATGAGGCATCCGTTCTTCAATTTTTGCGCAGACTGCATCAATGTCATACTCCAGACGTAAGAATTTCGTCTCTCCTGTTTCGGTATCGAAAACAGCACAGCCTGCCCGAGTATCCCTATCTCTTGGCTGGCCCACGGAGCCCGGATTTAGAATTGTAAGGTCACCGATTTTCCTGTTCATTGGAATATGGGAGTGCCCGATAGCAAGAAAGTCCGCATCTAGAGGTTTTGCCGCTTCTTTAATCATTTCCAGAATTTGTTCATCTGGAGTTCCGGGTTTTATGTATTCGAACATGGAGCGCGGACTTGCATGAGTCAGGTAAAGCTTTTTTCCGTCAATTTCCTCTCTGATCAGGAGCGGGAGTTTCTTCAGGTATTCCATCTGTGATTTATCGAGAACTTCCCATGTGTATTCTCGCGTTGCAATTGAGAGATGTTTGTATTTGTATCCGCACTGGCAGTCCACCTTAAAAGCAACAGCATTGTCGTGGTTGCCCCTGATGGTTGGGATATTCTTTTTTTGCAGGAGATCTATACATCTGTCCGGGTCCGGCCCGTAGTCCACAATATCTCCTAGGCAGATTGCCCTATCATGCGGAACATCAAGAACTGTCTGGAGGGCTTCAAGGTTTGCGTGGATATCGGCTATCAGCAGGATCCTCATATTTTTTCTCCTTTCTAGTAACAGGCTCTGTCTTCTATTTAGTTAAGGATATTCTATTGGCTCTGTAGAAATCCTCTAAATTCTGTTTTTACCCAAAAATATATAAAAATTAAATTGTAAAATTGCTCCTTATTTTTTGTCCCTACAAAAAACGAGGAGCAATCCCTATTGTCATCAAATAAGTATATTAAATTTATTGATTTCAGTCTTAAGACGGTTCAGTCTTCCAGACTGAACCTTTACTCCTGCAAATATTCCAAACATGTTTATACTCAGCATCAGCTTCTTGTTCTGGTTTTGTTGAAGGAGTATATAAGCACAGACGATCGTGATTTTGTAGAACTTATCGAGCTCATGAACGATATAAAGGAAAAACTTGACCTTGATAAGATTCCTCATTTCACTACACTTCAAAAGTTCGTAACCAGAATTCCTTCTTTACTGTTTAATCTCATTTTGTCAAAAGTTCTAAAGCTATTTTACTCACATGGAGAAATTGTTTCTATCACTGCGATTGATACAACTGGGTTTACGAGTTCTTATGCAAGTTATTATTACTCTCGAAGAACAGGAAAGCTCCGAAGGAGCTTCCTGAAAACTTCAATAGCAGTAGACACAGATAAAAAAGTAATATTGGGATGGAAAATCAGTCAAAAAACAGATCATGACATCAAACATGCAAATGCTCTGATAAGACAATCAAATAGGACAAGAAAATCAGAATGTTATGTCATGGATAAAGGATATATTCTGAAAAAATTCATGCTCTGGTTAGAGAAGAAATCAAAGCAGACTCAATTATACCTTTAAGGGAAAGAGAAAGGAAGAAAGTAAAGGGAAAATACAGAAAAAAACTGCATTTAAGCTTTGATAAAATCAAATACAATAAATGGAATCTGGTGGAAACAACGTTCTCTGTTGTCAAAAGGAAGTTTGGAGAAGTGCTCAGGGCAAGAAAGTACTTTAACCAAGTCAAAGAAATAAAACTTAAACTGATAGTATATAATATCAACAAAAAAGTTGTAGAAATAATTTGCATCAAATTAAGGATTTCTACAGAGCCATTCTATTATATATTTTTACAACTCTATCATTGAAAATTGGAGTGCTTTGGCTTTAGAGCCTGTTTTATAATCAAATTTGCTTCCATAAATCGGGATAGGACTTACGGACTTGAACTGAAAAACAGTAGCATTAGCAATTAAACGTCTAAAATAAAACTTTAAACAATAATGATTACTGTATTTGGATTATTTTATTCATCGAATGGTAAATCCTATAGGAAAAGTATCAAGCCTATAAGAAAAGTATCAAGCCTTAAAGTCAATGTGTATCTGAATTACGGAAAAAATTTACGATATAGATTTGAAGCTAACATTGCTCATTATCCAATTGTGGGAATGGTTTGAATTTTAAGACGGCCTCTAAGAGCGTGTCTTAAAATTAAATTTGATTCTACAACAGGGACAGACTTACGGCATTTGAACTGAAAACGTTAGCATTAAACCTTTAAATGCCTAAAGTTGAAATTTTAGTTATGATGTCTAATGTATTTGATACGTAGTGTAAAAATCGAATCGGTGACAGTAGTTTATAATACTGTCAAATCAAGGATAAAGGTAACTAAGCTGTACAGTAAAAATATTTTCGTTTTGTTCGAGCTCATTTTTTATCGTATTGCATCTTCTTTCGGAATCGAGTATGTCAGAGATCCATCACTATAAAGAAAACGAATATCGCACCAGATAAATTTTTCCACCCCAATATCATATTTGTCCAGTATTGCAAGAAACTTTTCGTCCTGGATCGCTTGTCCAGAGACCGGAAGAACGTAATAATCTTCTTTTCTGATAACGTGAGCAGGAGTGGATACAGTCCATTTTTTTATTATTTTTCTTTCATTTCGTCTACAAGTTCGCGTCTGATGTCACTCCAATTATCTTTGTCCGCCATTATGTAATATTCTTCTGAAGAATTATCATATGTCATTCTATAGTTCCGAGTCATATTGCAGTTTTGAAGAATGGCTTTTACTTCTGACTCCGAAATTCCATCTTTAAATTGAATAGTCATATTACTTACTTGAGATTCAGGATCTGGTGTTTTCATCTCTTCTACTGGCACTTTTACAAATAACCCTCAAAGCGCTACAAGAATTAGAAAAACAATAAAAATCGCGATTTCCTTGTCAATTTTGCTCATATCAGCACCTAAGAAATGAAGAAGATTCGATAAACCCACAGACTGGCTGTTTATACAAAGAGTATATAATCAACTGTTGAAACAAGAGATTTATCGAACTCCTCTGAGGAATTTTGGCTTATATATACGTTTTTTTCTTGACTGGTGGCGAATTCAATTTTTGGCGTACCATTCGACCCAATAGCCATTGGATCATTAATGCCAGTGATTTCAGGTTATCCAAGCCCTGTATTAGTTAGTCCTTCCTGAGTTTCCATCCATCATACAGGCAAGTCAAGCTTCCCAATAATCCGAAGCTTGGAGTGGAGTTATTATTGCTCGATTCATTTCCACTTGAGCTACTACCGTTATCAGATTCAGAATTATTATTGTTAGAATTATTGAGTTCTACAGCGTTTATTTCTTCAGATGGCAAGTTCGTTTCTTTAACCCCTATGTCTTCAGTTGCATTGGAGGTTGCCCCTGTGCTTTGATCAGTTACATTAGAATTTACAAAATGCCCAAAGACAACTCCGGTAGGATAGATTCCTGCATTTACAGTAGCTGTAATAGTGTTTGTGGCAGTGTTTATTACAGAAATGTTGTCGCTTTCGGCGTTTGTCACATCTACTTTGTTTCAATCCATGAAAATAAATTACCTTTTCCTTTTTTATTCTCTGGCTTTAAGCTATCAACTTTCCCTTCTCCGTTAGCCATATAATAGGACTCAGCAATCAATTTCTTTAGTTCTGGTGTTTCTTCAGTGAGATTTGCCATTCCCCTGATTCCATAATAAACTATGAAATAATCTTCTCTCTCTTTAAGGAAAGAATTCTTGTACACCAGAAAATATCCGGATGTTTCCGGACTCATATACCCAGTTGCATTAAAGGAGTAAGGACCATAAATGGGTCTCCAAGAATTTTTAGCTTCACGCTTTTCAATTACCTCCTGAAGTTCTGCACTAATATTCAGCCCCTGATGGGATACATTACCGTTTTCTTCCAGATACTCATAAAGGGTATTTTCCCCTTTTAAAAATTTAGATTCATCGTCAAAGTACCAGACATTTATAAATTTTCCTTCAGAATAGTTTCCTGCATTACAGTAAGGAGAAATCTTCGGAAAAAGTGGTGTACAGCCCAGTTCATTCCCCTGCCAGGCTCCTGGTATGTACCATCCTGGCATGCCCTCTGAGGGAGGCAAACCTGGACCAATTGAAATAACATCGAGAATAAACCATACTCCAATAAGAGCAATTATCAAAAATATCAAAAATGCTATTTTTTTACTTATTTTCTTGTGAAACATTTATGTGCCTCAATTCAATAAAAATATAATGGGTGGTTAAGGCCTCACCCATGTTGCCATAGCTCCAGTCCAGCTCCCAAAAGTTAGGTAGTGTTTATTACTCGTGGCCCATGTATCATGGATATATACATAATCGCTACTTCCATCATAGTATCCCACACAGGTAACACTATGATCACCATATGGCTGAGTGTAACCATTACCTGTTCCACCGTTTAGCATGCTAAGCACGAAAGGCTTATCTGCATTCACTTCGGTTTTTACCTCAGACCATGAGACATAGATATCATTGCTTGCATCAAAGTTATTATATCCATGGTTATTGCAAACTGTCTCTATACCATCGTCAATCGCCCATGGCCAGGTTGCTCCATTTCCCGGCCACTCTGTACCCATCGCAGTAGCTAATTCCCTAACTAGATCAGGCCCCGTTATTAAGTAAGAATATCCATGGCTGGCCCAATATCCTAATACCATCCCAGACGCAGTTGGAGAACAACCACAGAGCCAGCCATACTTAGGCACACCACTGATCGTTT
Organism: Methanosarcina subterranea; assembly: GCF_055385895.1. Classification (NCBI taxonomy): domain Archaea; kingdom Methanobacteriati; phylum Methanobacteriota; class Methanomicrobia; order Methanosarcinales; family Methanosarcinaceae; genus Methanosarcina; species Methanosarcina subterranea. The sequence goes on from NZ_AP042426.1 coordinate 744,103, forward strand.
TTGAACTGGAAAACGTAGAATAACTTGAGGAATTAGCCATTTCTTTTTCTAAGACAGTCTATTGTATGTTTGAATTTTGTGTTCTCATTTCTTGTTGCTGTTGTAAATATGTGTTGTTAAATAAACAGTCTTCTTCATTTACGGGAATACTCACATTTGATTTATTAAAATCTACTATAGTTGAAAATGGTAAATCCACTATTACTTTTTCTTTAGCCTTACCTTCAGTATCGATTAGTGCATACTCTGCGTAGTAGAAGGTTGGGCCTAAATAAAGAGGTTTCATCCTTCCAATAGTCAGTTCTTCTTTATCATTACTTTCTAACTTTATCTTGTTGGCGCGTTCTTGTGCCAGTGATTTTGAACGGGTTGTATATTCTGGTATTTCATTAGGTATTTTGCCTTTTGAAAACTCCAAAACAGGATAGTTATCCTTCGTCGCTGAAATGAATATATATCCTGCTTGTTGCTTGTTTTCGATAATGTTATATGAATAAGCTGATATTTTACCATCAAGATCGTAGTAAACAGTAGATAGTTTCACAGTAGCGTCTTCCCAGTCTTCAAAATTAGGTACAGATCCAGAAATCTCTTTTATAGAGTAAGATGCAACTTCTTCCGCCTGCTTTTCGCTGATCATACCTAATGAGTAAGTCACATTCGACGATTCTTTCTGTGCGCTTGCTGCTGGCATCAACGCCATACCAACCAGCAATGTTGCTAAAAAAAGTATACCTATTCCAATTTTGTTCTTAACTGAGGTTTTGCCATTTTTCTTTAAATTACTTTTTTTTAAAAAATAACAATCAAAAAAGATTATTTTGTAAAAACATTATTTATTAATCTTTAAAATCAAATTTCAAAGCAAATACTAAGGATTATACCTAATTAAGTCTATTTTAAGTTACCAATCAGAAAATAAACCGTGAAAAGGTATAATCCATGATAAAAATTGTTGGTAAGGGATATAAGTATTTTTTGCTTCAATTGAGTGATTTTTTAGAGATTACAAAAACAATAGTTGTAAGCCTGAAGAGTGTTGAAGGCAAGAAAAAATATGAAAAGATATTTGGAAGAAAATTCGAAGACAAAAAGGATAATTCAAGAATCCTTACTATTCACTTTAATCAGTCAACACTTACAAACTTTATAGGAAACCTTTTTGAAAAACCAATATGTTCAGCCACTTTCAAAGATCATTTTCTTTCTAAAAATTCAAAATTTAAAATCATATTCCTGAAGAGTGATAAAAAGAATAAGAAAAAAGCGGAAAACAGTAGACGTTGTATCATATCTACATCTCAAAGAATACTTTCCGATTTCTTTGAAGACATGATAAATGTCCTTAAACGGAAAATTAATATCTCTTACAGGGTTAAACCTTTAATTGTGAAGAGTAAGGACTATATGGAAAATGTCCTTCCCTGGAATCAAATACTCGCTTTTCAAAATCTTAAAAAATTTAGAGGATATTTGAGGAACATTTTTGAATTAAACCCTTCGCTTGATTCTTATTTCAATAACCTTCAGGTATCAATGGGATATACCCCTCAACTTGAAGAATTATCTTTCAATAACATTTTCAAGTTAGAAGTATCAAGATGCAAACTTGGATACTCTAATCTTGAATCATTCATCAGAGATTACAATCAGAATCAAGCTTTAAGGCAGGAATTAAAAATCAAAAGCAGAGGAAAGATTACTCTTTCCTCTTATCGACGAAACCTAAAAATGATTTATCCTTATCTGGACAAATATGGAGGACTACTGATACAAGAATGTAGAAATCTTCACCTTATTGGCGATAAAATCTGGGTTTGGGATCGAAGATTTTTTGAGTGTAATTGCAGTGGTTTAAAGAATAAAGAGACTGGAAACCTTTCCGATCCCGACGCTGGACATTATGTCAAAAAAACAGGTAGATATAGTGTATTATCAGGAACAGGATACACTGATACCTGTATTGTTGATAGCTGGTGGGGCTTACCTATTTATTGGGATGCAGTAAATGCCAGTAAAAATGACAACACAATATTTCAGGATACAATAAACCAGTGTATGAGATCAACAATAGAAAAACCGTTTTTTGTGATCGCTGATGCAGGACCTGACAGTTATCTATCCAATGAAACTGTAATCGAGAAGGAGATTATTCCAATCATAGCTGCAAGAGCTAATAGTGTTGGAAATATATTAAAAACAGAAAAGGGAACCCATTTCAGAGCACAATACATCCCAAGAATTTATCATAAATTACTTGGAAAATTATACAGTATCAGAACCACTGTTGAAAGGAAAAATTCAAACGATGTTGTTGGATACAATAGATCAAAAACACCGACAAGAGGGAGTTTATGGGCCAAAACTTATGTGTCGATAAGTAATATTGCCGCGTTACTTACGGCACTTACGGCTTTTAAGATTGGAAGACATGACCTGATAAGAGCACCAGGAGCTTTTAGAAGGTTGAATATCTGAGCAAGTAGAAGTAATTTTTTCTTAAAAAAGGGAATTTAATGCTTCTAATTTAATTTTAAAGCATTAATAGAGAAATTGGCAAAGGCTCAACTATATTTTTTTCTCCTGTTTAGCACCCAGGAGGCAGAATCAGGCAAGCCAAGCCTTAAATAAAAGCAAAGCTAACATAATCGCTGCCTCTTAGGGCGTGTTTATGGAGTTCGGGTAACATTGGGAAACTACATTTGAACTCCATAAATTTCTCTTACCTAACTCCTTATAAGTTTTATGTCCAGAGTCTCTAACAATGCGATTTTTATACTAATTTCGAGCCTTTAATTATTCCTTGACTCTTCTTGATCTTTGATTGTTGGATGATTTGGCTAGAAAAGCTTATATGTAGTATATTGCTTCAATTCATATTCAAAATTGAATATATAAAAGAAAGTACGCAATTCTGCTGTATTTTACCCCATAAGATTTACATGCTCGACATATGAAAACAAATACAGTATGCATCATTGTTTAAAGTTACACTTAAAATATTTAACCGGAGTTTATAAGATCTCATAAAAATCGTGGTGCAGCTATGGATATTATGTAGGTCTAACAAGAAATTAATTAAGTTCCAAACTTGTTTCGTTCAATTTTGGCGTCGCCACATATTGAACTAGCCCACCGATTGATACTTATATGATTTTCACCATATTATACTAAAGAAACCATAATAGGGCGTCTTGTTACAGAGATCCTGTGTTAGACCCCATATAGTGGGAAATTAACTATTTTTGTGCCACACCGATTTATTTAATTGGTTCTATATTTGTCGGTTTTATATTAAAATGCTTGGAATTGTTACCCAACATAATTAATTTTTTGTTAGACCCTATGTAGATCATGTCGCTTGATGTGGCTTTATACTATAAAGTATAAACTCCGGTTTAATGGCTTAATGCTACTGTTTTTCAGTTCAAGTCCGTAAGTCCTATCCAATTATGGAATCAAATTTTATATTTAAGACAGGCCCTAAAAAATGTTCCTGCTGCTGGTTCCGTCCCCTTATCCTGTTCCCTTATCCCTGTCTGCTGATTCTGCGGTGCCTGGCTTCAAAACCGGAAAGAAAAAAGCCCGAGATCTGAATAATTTGTTTCAGGCAGGCAGTCTCCGAATTCCTACTCCCATTACGAGCAGATTTGTCTCCATAGGGGGGTGATTCCAGCCTTCAGGCGAGATAGTCTTTTTCTCAATAGAAATCTCAATTTGGTTTCCGCTGAGGCCACAGTCTCTCATATAGTCCGTAACAAGTCTTTTCCCAAGCTCGATTGCGGCATTCAGGGCTTCTACATAGAGATCGAACCTCATCCTGCCTCCTGGTGCAAAGACAAGGAAATCTTTATCCGGAGACATCAGACTTGCAGGCCTGATCAAAATTTCCACTCTTTTGATACCTTTTCCTGCAAGAGCTCCTACTGCGTTTCCCACCTCTGCATGTTCGGGAACGAGAATTTCAGCATCTATTAACTCTTCCAGTTCTTTCCTGTGTGCGCGCACAGGGCCTCCTAGCAGGACAACGGGGATTCCCAGCTTGAACTTTGCAGGATAGTTCCCGTCCAGGATTTTTTCAATGGCTGCGTAAGGTACTCCCTGCAGGATATATGAGAGAAGGTGAAGCGCCATGTTCCTTGCGACTCTCTTTTTTACGGAGGTACAGAACTCTCCGGGTGTCATTCGCATGAGCCTTGCAAGCCTTTCGGCACCTATTCTGGAAGCTTCTTCATTCCAGACTGTATATTCCCCGAGCACGTGCAGAGCATCGGTGGGGGTAAAGCCAATTGCCTGGACGAGGCGTTTTTTGATGAGGGAGTCCAGAGTCTGAGGGTGAAGGTCCTTTCTGATAAGGGCTTTGATTTCGTTTACGGAAACAGGCTCTTCTCCGATAGCTTCCAGAACTTCGGCTTCTGCTTTGCTGAGTTCGCCTGCAGTGTAGCCTGACCTGACAAAAAACTTTGTGGGCTGGATATTTTCACCAAGGTCTTCTCTGGCGGGCATTTGTGTCCTTTTGAGGTTATTTAGAAAATCCGGGTACTGCACTGCAGCCACTGCGAGGGGCACAACTCTTCTTGGTCCCAGATGGAGCTCTCTGTTCATGGTCCAGACATGGCTATCTCCGCCTGTAGCTGTTGTTTCCATTCTGATTGCCCGGACCCTTGTCTTCCAGCCTCCAACAATAGCTCCTTCGTCGCTCAGGTCAGGGACCCCCATGCAGATTGAGGAGATATCTGTACTTGTCCCTCCTACATCCACAACCGCACATGTCTTCAGCCCTGAAAGATAAGAAGCCCCTACAAGACTTGCCGCAGGGCCTGAAAAGATTGTTTCTATTGGTTTTTGCAGAGCATCCCTTATCCCTATAACTGAACCGTCGCATTTGAGCATAAGTAGCCTTGCGTTAATCCCCCTTTCCATCATATCTGCAATAATGGACTTTACAAACTGCCTAGTTACAGGAATCAGCTGTGCATTGAGAAAAGCTGTGACTGCCCTTTCGTAGGCTCCCAGTTCCTGCGAGAGCTCATGTCCGCAAACCGCAGGCAGCCCTGCAAGTTTCAGTACGCAGTCTCTTGCTTTAAGCTCGTGTTCAGGGTTGCGTGTGCTGAAATAGGAGGATATGGCAAAAGCTGATACTTTGTCTTTTACGCTCAGGGCAAATTTTTCAATGGCTCCCAGGTCAAGAGAAGAGACTTCTTCTCCGTTGTGGTTGTGCCCTCCTCTGGCAAAGAGCACATGCTCTGCTGGAAGTTCCTTTTCAAGAGGGTGATCCCCTATTAGAATCAGGGCTACTGGAAAACCTGTCCCTTCAAGTATGGTATTTGTGGACAGCGTGGTGGAAACCGATACAAGTTTTACGTTTTCGAGATACTCCGAATTAAGGCCATCAATTACGTTTTTAATGCCGGCAAGGGGGTCAGGATAGGTAGTAAGGGCTTTATTTGAGTCTACAATTTCTCCGTCCGAGTCCCTTACGAGCACTGCATCGGTGTAGGTGCCTCCCGCATCAATCCCAAGGCTGTAATGCATAATGAAAATAACTCCTTTTTTCTTTTTCTGGAAACGCCTTTTGACAGGTTTTTATTTTTCTTTTATAGTTGAGGAAAAAGAATAATTTCAGGATAAAAAAATCCTCCACTGAGGAAATGTCTAATAAAGGAATAATATCTGAAACTATTAAATATATAGTTATTTCAAGAGGATTTGAAATGGCCAAAAAACTACAATTTTCAGGGTAGGTTTCTGAGCGAGTGGAGAAAAGCCTGATACCCTTAACGTACAAATAGATCGAAAGCGATGAAGAGCACCAGAACATTTCCTTGCAAGAATTGCTTACAGCTATCAAGGAAAGTAAATGAACTCCAGAGGGTGCCCAAACTCCTTTTTTAACCCTGGTTGAGGTTAATCGGTTTGATTAACCTGAGAGGTGGAGTTAAGGTAGAATACTTCCAGAAGTAAAACGTATGAAAATAAATAGAATTAGGAAGGTTCATTAATCCGCAGCCGGTAACAATAAAATGAAACTCATATTTTTCTTATTTTTCTTCTATTTTATAATTCTTTTTACCCTATTATCTGTTCATTCTTTATTGATTAGTGAGCAAGGCTCGTTAAAATTAGAATTGAAACTTCGGCACTGATTCAGAATGCATTTTTCGCAGGAACTGCAAAGCTCATCTTTATAAAAAGGGAACTGAAAGCTTATTATTCAAGCTCCTGGATATATTTTATAAGAATAGATTTCAAAAGGGGTAAAAAGGTATGTCAATTCAACCTTTTCAAATAAATGTTCCACAGGCTGTACTTCAGGATCTCAGGAAGAGGCTCGCTCGAACCCGCTGGCCGGATGAAGTCGAAGGCGCTGGCTGGGACTATGGTACAAACCTGAACTATATGAGGGAACTTGTTGACTATTGGCAACACAAGTATAATTGGCGCGAACAGGAGGCAGAACTGAATAAGTTTGCGCAATTTGAAGCTGACATCGGTGGTAAGGAAATCCACTTCATCTACGAACGTGGCAAGGGTCCTGACCCGATGCCAATTATCCTCTTCCATGGCTGGCCAGACTCGATCTGCCGTTACCTCAAGCTACTTCCAATGCTCACCGATCCAACAAAATATGGCGGTGACCTCAATGATTCTTTTGATGTAATCGTACCTTCGCTAATTGGCGGCTATTCGGATGTATCGAAAGCGCCGAGAAAGCAGCTGCTGAAGCAGATTGCTGAGTTGTGCTGGCGGTTGATGACTGAAGAGCTAGGTTATGAACATTTTGCTGCAGGGGGTGGGGACGGCGGAAGTCCGATTTCTCAGCTGTTGGGTGTACATCATCCCGAGTCTATCATTGGCCTTCATCTTACCGATCTTGGCTTTTCCATTACGCAGGCCAACTTTTCTAATCTTTCCGAGGCGGAGAAGCAGTATCTTGAGACGCTGCAAACTGTGGGCTTTCAAGAGGGTGCTTATGCAATGCTGCAAGGGACAAAGCCGCAAACTCTCGCATGCGCTCTGAACGATTCACCTGTCGGTTATGCCGCCTGGATAATTGAGAAGTTCCGTTCCTGGAGCGACTGTGATGGTGATCTTGAAAAGATCTTCACGAAGGACGAACTATTGACCAACATCATGCTCTACTGGGTAAGTGGCCCTTCAGTTCGCGCAGTCAGTTACCGCGAGGAGTGGATATCGCCTTCGCTCAAGCCGGATCAGCAGGTTTACGTGCCGATAGGACTCGCCCTTCCCCCTAAAGATATAGACCCGGTACCTCCACGTGAATTTGCTGAGCGCAACTTGAAGAATATTAAGCGCTGGACGGTGTTGGCCCACGGCGGCCACTTTGCAGCAATGGAATTTCCAGAGCTCATGGCAGAGGATATGCGAGCATTCTTCCGCACTTATCGTCAGCCATCCAAGTAACGGGCAACGATTGTTATCAGGGAATCTAATTAATGCATTAAGTAAGAGGCTAGGAGGATACATGTCAATTCAACCTTTTCAAATAAATATTCCACAGGCTGTACTTCAGGATCTTAAGGAGCGGCTCGCAGGAACTCGCTGGCCGGATGAAGTAGAAGGCGCTGGCTGGGATTATGGTACAAACCTGGACTACCTGAAAGGTCTGGTAGATTACTGGCAAAATAAGTATGACTGGCGTGCACAGGAGGCAAAGCTCAATCAGTTCAATCAATTCCGTACCGAAGTCAGTGGCACAGGCATCCATTTTATTTATGAGCACGGGAAAGGCCCAAACCCGATCCCGATTATCCTTACTCATGGCTGGCCTGATTCATTTTATCGGTTCCATAAAGTTATCCCGATGCTGACCGACCCTGGAAGTTATGGTGGCGATCCGGACTGTTCTTTTGACGTAATTGTGCCTTCAATTCCGGGATATGGCTTTTCAGACCGCAAGGCAATGACAGAAGATGCTGTTGCCGATTTATGGGTAAAGCTCATGACCGAAGTACTCGGATACGAAACATTTGCAGCCGCTGGCGGTGACTATGGCACACTTATTACCAGATCTCTGGCACTTAACTATCCTGACCCGTTAATTGCTATCCACCTAACTGATGTCGGATATCCGGATAGCAGTACCGATTTCTCTACCCTCTCTCCGGCAGAACAGGAATTTGCGGGGTTCATTCAAAAATGGTGGATGGAAGAAGGAGCCTTTAATATGATCCAATCTACCAAGCCGCAAAGCCTTGCTTATGGACTGAATGACTCTCCGGTCGGTTTGGCGGCGTGGATATTAAGTTTCATGAATGCAAGAGCTTCTATAGATCTTGAGGAGCGTTTCACCAGAGACGAACTGCTTACCAATATTATGATCTACTGGGTAACCGAGACTATCAATTCCTCTATTCGCGTATACTATGAGATGGCTCATGCGACGCCTGCGCCTGACCGGGGGCAGCGCAGCAGGGTTCCTGCGGCTGTGGCACACATGCCATTGGATGCTCCATTGCCTCGTGAATGGGCTGAGCGCAATGTGAATCTGAAGCATTTTACAGAGATGCCCCACGGCGGCCACTTTTCTGCATGGGAAGTGCCTGAATTGTACGCAAAGGATCTGCAGGGATTTTTTGGCGAGTTTCGTAAATAACAGGTAGCTTCTGTAGGCAGCACTTGTATTATATTGAAATGATCACTCCAGATCGAGTCTGACTACTTGTATTAGTCCCGGGTATGCCTTGGTGCAGGATACGGGGACAGTAACTCTTTTTCTAATTTAATAATTCGCCTGCAAACAAAATATATAACCATAATTCATCGCAAAGTAGAGTATTTTGTGAGTTTGTGGTAAATCGGATTAAAGGGCTGTAAAGTCCGAAGATTTCTATTTTTTCAGTGTGAATAAAATACCGACTGCAGATGTGGACATATATATGCTTTCTGTCCAGAGTCTCAAACAATCAAAGATCAAGGAGCAATTGTGAGCTCTGGAGAAACATGAAAAACTGTCAGTTCGACGATCTGGCTAGAAAACTTATATAGAGTATATCAAAAGTTAATTATGGAGTTCAAATATACTCTCCAAACTCGCCTGAACTCCATACTCCTGAAGCAGGGTTATACCAATTTTGAGTATACTTAAGGCTTGCTTGATCCTGCTTTCCGGGGAACTTTAATTTTTAGTTCTTTCTGAGTTTTCTTGCTTGAATCAAGATGTGAGGTATTTTACTTGAAAATAAGGGCATTGATAGTTATTTTCCTGCTGGTGACGGCACTTATATCTGGATCCGGCTGTATTGACAGCAGTAGTGAACCAATAAAAGAAGCCAAACTGGACGAAGTAACAGACAATCAGGGCAGTTCATCCAATACTACAGTAGAAACTGCTCTTGGGGAAAACTTCTCAGAAAAGACCAATACTACCCTTGAACTTGAAAAACAAAACTCTTTTTCCGGATATTACAGTAAAAAAAGCCTACAGTTCGAAGCAAATGTTTCCCCTTATTCTTTACCTCTACAGGCTCCCAAAATTGCAAATTATGACAGTTTCATCCAAAAAATTCCCCTAACAAATGAAAGCAGGGACTTACTGTACAAAAACGGGTTTGTTGTAATTGAAAATGAGATTACCGAAAATAAATTCAAAGCACAGCAGGTAAATGCAACTTACAGGAGCCTGAAAGTTGCTGATGTTCCTATCTTTATTACATCGGATTCTCTTCTTCATCTTTACCATATCCAGTTTGATGAAACTTTAAAACGGGTCGAAGAAGAGGAGTTTTACGACGAGCTCTGGAAACTTGACAAAGCCCTCCTTGAAGCTTCCATAGAGGATTATGACGAGGCAAAAGAAAATAATTCTTCATCTAAAGAAGCAACGGAAGCTGCAAGAAGAAATGTTGCATACTTTGCGGTTTCCATCAGTTTGCTTAAAGAAAAACCAGATCCAAATCGGATAAAAGTTAAATCTAGCAGAGTTATGGGTTCCGAAGAATATAACTTTGAGATCCCTTCATTTGTAAAAGAAGAAGTTGAAGCCGAACTTGCTTTGATAGAAGCTCAAAAAGAAGGAATGTCTCCAATTTTCAAGTATAGTGAAGATTATTCTCAATACGCCCCAAGGGGTCACTATACTTCCTCTGAAGAATTGGAAAGATTCTTCAGAGCCATGATGTGGCACGGTAGAATAAGTATGCTCCTTCAGTCAAACATGATTACTCCAGAAGGATCAACCGCAGGAGAATTAGCTGCAGAGAACCCAGAAGAAGAAGCGAGAATTCAAACTATGCAGGCTCTTTTGATTTCTGACCATTTCGACAGGGACAAAAACCTCCGGGACAGATGGGATAGAATTTATGGCGTAACGGCTTTTTATGTCGGTTTTTCCGATGACCTCGGACCCTATGAATATGCAAAAGCTCTGGATACTGTTTTTGGGAATGATAGAGAAAAAATTAGTCTTGATAACGAAAACCTCACGGCACTTACAACCGAGCTGGAAATATACGAAAGCCCGAAAATCTACAGTGGAACAGGAGAATTAATTTATGCAGGTTCTGAAACTGAAAACAAAACTCTGGAGGCCACAAAAGGGTTCAGGTTCATGGGTCAGAGATACACGCCAGACTCTTATATCCTCCAGAAGCTCAATCCTCCTGCCCTGAATATCATGGATCTCCTCGGTTCTAAAAGGGCCAAACAACACCTGAAAAATCTGGGTATTTCTGGAGACGAAGAATACAAAAGCCGCCACCTCTCTCTGGAAAATGAGTTTGGAGCTTTTGATGAAGATGACTGGAATAAAAACCTCTACTGGGCTCAACTATACGCCTTAAAGCCTCTCCTTGTAAGTTATCCAGAGGGTTATCCTACCTTCATGCAGACCGAAGCCTGGGAAGATAAGCAACTGAATGCGGCTCTTGCTTCCTGGACTGAACTCAGGCATGATACTATCCTCTATGCAAAACAAGCTCGTTTCACAGGCGCTTACACCAAGCCACCAGAAGAAAAGCCTGTTCAGGGATACGTGGAACCAGTACCTGAGTTCTATGCCAGAATGCTTGCCCTTACTAAAATGGCACATACCGGGCTAGCTGAAATGGAAGTGCTTGATGAAAAGTCGGATAAGGATTTCACAACTCTTGAAAATACACTTGAAAAACTGCTCGAAATCTCGATTAAAGAACTTGAGAACAAAGAGCTGACAGATGAAGAGTATGAGTTCATCAGAAATTTCGGACAAAATATAGCTCCAATGCTTGAGAACATAGACGAGGATGCCCAGAGCTCTGTCATGGTTGCGGATGTTTATACAGATAGGGAAGGGAGGATTTTGGAAGAAGGAACCGGAAAACTGGACCTAATAGTAATAGCCTATAAACAACCCGATGGCAGGATCGTTCTAGGGGCAGGCCCTGTAATGAGTTATTACGAATTCTGGCAGCCCCCAGGGGAAAGATTGACAGACGAAGAGTGGGAAGAAATGCTGGCAAATAATCCTCCTGAAAAGCCGGAATGGGTGAATTTCTTTAAGGTGTAAAAGATGCTATCTTGGATAGCTTATCTTTTCTATCCATTTTTTCAAGAATCTGTTAAGCTTACTACAGAATCCGTGTAGGCATAAGGAAAGGATAATAAAAATCAAGGAGAGGGTGGTAAAAAATCCAGAATTCCCGATATACTTTTCATATATAAAAAACATCTGCAGTGTCTAGGCGTATTTTTCTGTGCAAATCTCTAATAATTAAAGATTAGAGAACAAACATAGATTCGAATCATAAATATAATCAAAAATAGGCTCTGTAGAAATCTTCTGAAATAACTAATCCGCCCATTCAAATTGATAACCTGGCACTTTTTGCTTATTTTTTCAATCTCTTACACTAATTTAGATAGATTTTCTACAAACTCAAAAATGTCTTTCTTGACACTGTTAGCCCTCTTTTTAACACTTGTCAAGACAGTTTACTTAAACTTTATGGCCAAATCATCCAACTATCAATCAAATAGCCCTATAAATCTCCAAAAAATTCGGATTTAGGTTTACCTATACTCTCAGTTGGATGATTTGGCCACAAATTAATTATAAGAGTAAATTCATGAAAAAAAATGAACATTAAAAAGATGTTTGATGGAGTTCAAATTCTCTCTGGAAAGTCTATTTGAACCCCACCTTGCCCGGAGGCATGAGTTAGTGTTAGCTTTATAAATATTTAAGGCTTGCTTGATCCTGCCTCCTGGGAAATAAACAGGAGACAAACTATGACGATAAAGTATAGGTTTAGAGTAGGTGTATTACTTGCAGAATTGCTACTATTGAGTGTGGTATGCATTCTACCTGCGTCTGCATCTATTGATGAAAAAACAATCGAAAAGAATTATGTCTCAGTAAAAGAGGCAGAAGTACATGCCAAAACAGCCCTCTACGATTTCTTATTGATTGGTGCCCCAGGCTCCAACTCTACGGATTGGACAAATGCAATAGTAAATCCAGACCCCCTTATAATATACGATCCAAACGGGAAAAAACTTTTTTATCAATTTACGGTTGAAAATAATGGGATAAATATAGGGGCAATAAAAGTTGCAGCAAGTAAAGTGCTTGGAGATCCCATCAGGACAATAGAGTTCTATTCTGAGGACTGGGATATGAAAAAAGAAGTTGAGGATGCAAAAAAGTTGATCGCAAAAGATCATAAAAATATAAATGTTACATCTTCAAAAGTTGTATGCTACAGCTATCCTAAAATCGGAATAATGGCAGATATGCAGGAACCTGGGACCAAAGGAGGAAAAAATAGATTGTTTGACTTCTCTGGTTCTAAGATTATCGATGAGAGCATAAATGATACTAGCTCTTCTGAAGTTGCTGATGTATGGTCGTTGTATTCGGAAATACCTGAAGAAGAGCTAGAAGAACGACTAACAGCTTGGGATGAATATGATAAACGAGCAAAGAAAATTGCAGATAATAATTTTAAAGAAGATGAAGTCCAGATAAAAATTGCTGGAGTTCAAAAAACACTTCCTTTCACTCGTTATACCCAAGAAAATGACTATTATTGCGCACCAGCTACAGGAAAGATGATTGCAAAATACTATAACGTCACTCATACCCAGACATACATCGCAGGTAAGATGGATACAGTACCGTATGTTGGAACTCCTGTAGCAGGTCAAGTTTATTATTACAAGTCTATTTTAGGTAAATCGGGTTCATATTCTGATTCAAGTCCAACATGGCTTGAAGCTAAAAATGAAATATATGCAAATAGACCTTTAGCAGCTTTAATATTTAAAGATGAGTCTGAGGAGGAGGGCCATGCAAGAGCTTGTGCAGGCTATTGTCAGGGAACTGATGGAAACTATTACCTCTACATATATGATCCTTGGAACCCCAGTTTTGGGAATAAATATCCAGGAGGCATATACTGGGAAAATTGGGACTCAATTATCCCTGCATATCATATCTATGTTAGAAGCTAAAATGAGGTAATTCAAAAAATAGTTATCTCTTATAATGAAAAAAATACTTTTCAGGCTTATGTAATGGCTGACAAAGCCCATGCATTAAGTCATTTATTTTCACAAGTTGTTGGGCTAATCCTAAAACTCAGAATTAAGTCCGAAAATCTCGAATTTGGAGTTATTGATCAATCCTCCGATTAAGAAAATAATTCTATAATTTTTGTTAAGGTAGAAACAAAAGTTTGTTTAGATGTGCTCACTCAAAATTTATCGAACACATTATTAACTCTTGGCTCTAGTTCAATTTTCCAGCATAATCTCAATATAAATATTGAGGGTATACTTTGAAAAAAGCAACCACAACCATTTTTATCTGTCTGCTGATAGTATCGTTAATTTCTATCTCTGGATGTACTGATAATCAAGATCATTTAGCCCAAGGAAAGAATCCCGGGAACGTGATAAATGAAACTCTAAACAAAAATATTTCAGATAAAGAATATGCAGGCAGCATAAACTCTCTTAAATTTGAAAGGCAAAGCTCCTTTTCCAGATATTACAATAAAGAAAGTCTGCAGTTCGAAGCAGATATTCCCTCTTATTCTCTACCTCTAGAGGCTTCCAAAATCACAAATTATAACGATTTCACTCAAAAAGTTCCCATATCAAACGAAAGCAGGGATTTATTATTCAAAAATGGATTTGTTGTGATTGAAAATGGAAATACCGAAAACCTATTCACAGCAGAGCAGATACTGGTAAATTATACTTACAGGGATCTGAAAGCAGCTGATATCCCTATTTTCATCACGACGGATTCTCTTCTTCATCTTTACCATATACAGTTTGATGAAACTTTAAAAAGGGTCGAAGAAGAGGAATTTTACGACGAGCTTTGGAAACTTGACAAAACCCTCCTTGAAGCTTCCATAGAGGATCATAACAGGTCTGTAGAGGATAACGCTTCTGAGGAAGTAAAAGAGGCCGCAAGAAGAAATGTTGCGTATTTTGCCGTAGCTTTGAGCCTTCTTGAACCGAAATCTGAGCAAATAGAAGAAAAACTGGAAATTACAGAGGAAATTACGCCTTTCTATTCTCAGGACGCAAAACAATACAGTGTCGAAGTTCCTTCATTTGTAAAATCTGATGTAGAGGCCGAAATACGCCTGATAGAGGCTCAAGAAGGTTTTGCGCTTTCTCCGATTTTTAATTATGGTGAAGATTACTCTCAGTACATTCCACGGGGGCACTATACAACATCTGAGAAATTAAAGAATTACTTCAAGGCCATGATGTGGCACGGTAGAATAAGGATGCTATTCCATTCGGACGTGATTACTGCAGAAGACCTAGAAAAGGAAGCAAAAATTCAGACTATTCAGGCCCTTTTAATTTCTGACCATTTTGATAGGGACAAAGACCTTCGAGACAGGTGGGACAGAATCTACGAAGTGACAGCTTTCTATGCCTGTTTTTCCGACGACCTCGGGCCCTATGAATATGCAAAAGCTCTGGATACTGTTTTTGGGAATAATAGAGAAGGAGTAAACTTCGATAACAAAAACCTTACGGCGCTGAAAGCGGAACTGGAAAGATACGAAAGCCCGAAAATCTACAGTGGAACAGGAGAAGTAATTTATGCAGGCTCTGAAACTGAAAACGAGACCCTTGAGGCAACAAAAGGGTTCAGGTTCATGGGTCAGCGCTACACTCCAGACTCATATATCCTCCAGAATCTCGGTTTCCCTACCCTGAATATTATGGATCTTCTCGGTTCTGAAAGAGCCAAAGAACACCTGAAAAATCTGGGTATTTCTGGAGACGAAGAATACAAAAGCCGCCACCTATCTCTGGAAAATGTGTTTGGAGCTTTTGATGAAGAAGACTGGAATAAAAACCTCTACTGGGCTCAACTGTACGCCTTAAAGCCCCTCCTTGCAAGTTATCCTGAGGGTTATCCCACTTTCATGCAAACAGAAGCCTGGGAAGATAAGCAGCTTAATACAGCCCTTTCTTCATGGACCGAGCTCAGGCATGATACTGTCCTCTATGTAAAACAACCCTATTTTATAGGTGCTTCCCATGTCCCAGAGGAAAAACTTGTAGAAGGATACGTGGAGCCAGTGCCTGAATTCTATGCCAGGATGCTTGCTCTTACAAAAATGGCACATACTGGGCGTTGAAATGAAAGTACTTGATGAGCAGTCGGATAAAGATTTTACAACTCTTGAAAGCACCCTTGAAAAACTGCTGGAAATCTCGATTAAAGAGCTTGAAAACAAAGAGCTAACAGATGAGGAGTACGAGTTCATCAGAAATTTCGGCCAGAATATAACTCCAATGCTTGAGAATGTGGATATAAAGTCCCAGAACTCCATTCTGGTTGCGGATGTTTACACCTCTCCTGCTGGAGTGCTGGAAGAAGGAACCGGAAAACTGGACCTGATAGTAGTAGCTTATAAACAGCCCGATGGAAGGATCGTACTTGGAGCAGGTCCAGTAATGAGCTATTACGAGTTCTGGCAGCCTTCGGGAGAAAGGTTGACAGATGAAGAATGGAGAGAGATGCTGATAAATGACCCTCCTGAAAGGCCGGAATGGATTGAGTCCTTTAAGGGATAAAAGATACTATCCTGGATAGCTTATTTTTTTCATTCATTTTTTCTTTTTAAGAATCCGTTATACTCCCTGCAAACTTACAGGAACTTAATGAAGAAGCTTTAAAACTCTATGATTTTCTTGCCTCCTTTGTTACTGTATGGGGAGCACTTAAAGAGCCTGTAAGGAGCAGTTAAAGAACCTGGCCAGGAATACGGTCTGGATAATTACTGCTTGTTAAACACATACTGTATTTTAAGACCCTTAGATTAAATTCTGCAACAGATATATAGATTCAAGCACTTTTTATAAAGCAGCTATTATAAAAATAACAATTATAATAACAAGGTACTCTGTGTTATTCTGCCTTGCAGCGAAGGTGAAAAGTCTACAGGGATCTTTATTGGATTGGGGTGATTTTATAAAAGCCGTTGTTTATAGAGGACCGAATCAAGTTGCAGTAGAAGAGGTGGATGATCCAAATATAGAGCATCCCGCAGATGCTATAATCAGGCTTACTTCGAGCGGCATTTGCGGAAGCGACCTTCATATGTATGAGGGAAGAACGATTGAAAAACCGGGCAAAGTGCTGGGACACGAACCTCTCGGGGTCATAGAAGAAGTAGGAGATGCCGTGTCTTCCTTTAAGAAAGGAGACCGGGTGGTCGTCACTTTCAACATCGCCTGCGGACATTGTATAAACTGCATCCGGGGGTTTACCAGCGCCTGCCTGACTGTTAATCCCGAAAATGCGGGTGGAGCTTTCGGATATGCCAAAATGGGACCGTATAAAGGGGCACAGGCTGAGCTATTGAGAGTGCCGTATGCCGACCTTAACTGCACCAAGCTCCCCGGATCTCCAGGGGATAAATGGGAAGACGATTTCATCATGCTGGCTGATGTCTTCCCTACAGGCTTTTTCGCCACACAGCTTGCCATGGTGCAGCCCGGATTACCTGTAGCGGTTTTCGGGGCGGGACCCGTAGGTTTGCTCGCAGCGTATTCCGCGCTGCTGCAGGGGGCAGGCCAGGTATTTGTGGTCGATTATATACCTGAAAGGTTGAAGCTGGCTAAGAGTATAGGTGCTATCCCTATCGACTTTACCCTTAGCGACCCGGTAGCCATGATCGAGGCTTTAAGGTCTCAGCACGCAAGAGTGGATACGTGGCTGCCAGGCGAGGAAAAGCTGCAGGGAATCGTGTCGAGTGTAGAGAGCCTTGCTAAGAGTATAGGTGCCGACATTGAGGTTGCCAGGAGTGACCCGGTAACCATGATACAGATGTTAAGGGCCGGGAACCCTGCAATTGTGCAGTCGCTGCTGCCAGGTGAGGAGAAAATGAAAGGGGTCATGTGCGGCATAGATGCAGTCGGCTATCAGGCTAGGGACAGGAGTGACCCTTCAAGAGAGAACCCGACCCAGGTGATAAGCGATCTGGTGAGGTTAGTCAATCCCACAGGCCACCTTGGAATTATCGGGGTTTATACTGCGAATGACCCTGGAGCTTACAATGAACGCGCCAAGAAAGGAGAATGTATCCTGCCTTTTGGAGAACTCTGGGAAAAAGGCTTAACTGTTGGGACAGGTCAGACTCCGGTGAAGAAGACCATTGTTATGCTCAGAGACATGATAATTGCCGGAGTAGCAAAGCCCAGCTTTATAGTAAGCCACAAGATTTCCATAGAAGAAGCGCCTGAAGCCTACAAAGAGTTCGCTAACCGCACTGAAGGCTTTACAAAAGTGACAATTCAATTCGAAAAATGAGCTTTAAATTTATTTTTTTCAATTTTTCTTTTGGATTGATTGAAACCTGAAGCGGTTACGCGGTTATTATTTTACTTTTTTATTAAATAAGCGTAAATTTTATTATCATGTACGGTTTTCTGAGGTTTGAATGGGGGTTTGGATTGTAGTAGGTGTTGCTTTTTTAAGGAAAACCACTACTACTTTATGTTCTAAAAAGTAGATAAATAGCCTTCAATTAAATAATAAGTTTAAAATGAACTTATAAGGAATTTACTGCCATGACTTCTACAAAACCTACCCAGAACGCTACTCCTCATCTTCCTGAGGATTATGATGCCCGGATATTCGATGTTCTCCCTTATTACTCAACTTTTCATCGAGAAACTATTAATTTCATCAAATCGCTTCCCTCAAGCCCTAAGGTTTGGCTGGATACCGGATGCGGGACAGGCTCACTTGTCAATAAAGCCGCTGATGAATTTCCCGATACAAAATTCCTTTTACTTGACCCTTCGGAAGGTATGCTGGAGCAGGCAAAGCAAAAACTATTATCCTTCCCTGCCGGAAGGCTGGAATTCCTGAAAGCTTCCCCTACCCAGGAATTCTCTCAGAAATTTGAGGAAAAACCAGACGTCATTACTGCTATACAGTGCCATCACTATCTTAACCGCGAAAACAGGACAAAGGCCACCAGAGTATGTTATGATCTGCTTAAGGACGATGGAATCTACATTACTTTCGAGAATATCAGGCCACTAACGGAAGAGGGTGTCACCATTGGAAAACGATACTGGGGCAATTTTCAGTTAGCCCGCGGGAGGAACGAGGAAGAGATAGAGAAACATCTTGAACGCTTCGATACGGAGTATTTTCCCCTAACTGTCGAAGAACATTTGAAACTGCTGAGAGAAACAGGGTTCAAGACCGTGGAGTTGTTCTGGTACTCTTACATGCAGGCTGGTTTTTACTGCATTAAATAATACTATCCATTTGCTATGCGGAACTTCATTTATTTGTTAACGGGACAAATCCACTGGTGAAAACATTAAAAATCTATTTTGTAACTTCAAGCGGCTCACTACAAAACAAGACAAGACAAAACAAAACAACTACCGGTCAAAGAAAAAAACTTATCTAAAAATAAAGATCAGGATTATGAAATATACACCCGAAATTTGCCGGACTCCCTGAAGCTTCGCAGCCTCGGGAACCCTGAAAAAGTAAAATTTAAAAAAGGAAGTAATTATTTTTTCGTACTTCTTGGCCTGCTTTCGCTTCTGGGCCTACTTCCACCACTTCCGCTGCTTCCGCTGCTTCCACCGCTTCTGCTTCCACCGCTTCTGCTGCTTCCACCGCTTCTGCTGCTTCCGTTATTTGGACTGCTGGAGCTTCTTCCCCTGGATTTCTGGGCAAGTTCCACGAAGGGTTTACTTCCTCTTCTCTTGTTTTTGAAGATTTCGAGCAGGGCTTCAGCCTGGGCAAAGGGTATGGATATGAAGGAGAAGTGCGGGAAAATCTCTGCGTCCCTTATTATCAGTTCGCTGTCCCCGAGTTCTTCCTGGATGAAATATGCCAGTTTCTCCGGGCTCATACCGTCGACTTTTCCCATGGCTATGAATAGCCTGGTTTTGCCTTTTTTGTCAACATAGGAGCTGCCGCCGGAAATCTCCGTGTACATGCTCTCGTCGAACTTTTCCTTGAAAGCGTATTTCAAAAGAGCAGCCAGAATTTTCTCTGCAGGGTACTCCTCAAGAAGTTTTTCGCTCATCTCAAGGCAGTCGCCATATTCTTCTGTCTTTATAGTATCTTCAAGTTCGGCTTTTACTCTCGTCCTTTTGGCTTTTATTACATCTTTTATTTCGGGGAGGCGGCCCTTTTTCATTTCGGACTTTGAAGTCTTTTTTATGTAGGTAAGCCGCCTGAACTCCGTGGATGTAACAAAAGTGATAGCAGTTCCCTGTTTGCCTGCCCTTCCTGTCCTTCCTATCCTGTGCACATAGGACTCAGGGTCCTGGGGCAGGGAATAGTTGATGACATGGGTCAGGTCCATGATATCGATGCCTCTTGCTGCAACATCGGTTGCTGCGAGAATATTTATTTTCTGCTTCCTGAACTTATTCAGGATTTTCTCCCGCTCCTGCTGGGAGAGGTCTCCATGCAGGGCATCGGCTAAATAACCTCTGTCGCTGAGTTTCTGGGCAAGCTGGCTGGTGTCAGTTTTTGTCCGGCAGAAAACGAGCCCGTAGAATTCGTCTTCGATATCGATGATTCTGCTGAGAGCTTCAAACTTATCGCTTTCCTGAACTTCAAAATAGATCTGTTCGGTCAGGTTTGCAGTAAGCTCTTCTTTCTCAATTGTAATATGCTCGTAGTTCTGCATGTACTTCTTGACGATTCCAAGGATTGCCTTTGGCATTGTGGCTGAAAAGAAAAGCATCCTTTTATTCGGCCCTGTTGCCTTTAAGATTTCCTTTATGTCGTCAATAAAGCCCATGTTCAACATTTCGTCGGCTTCATCAAGTACGAAATACGAAATATGTTCGAGATTGAGGCTCTTTCTTTCTATGTGGTCAATGACTCTTCCCGGAGTCCCTACAACAATGTCCACACCGGTTTTCAGCACGCGAAGCTGCTGTGTCATGGACTGCCCGCCGTATATAGGGACAATGAATAGCTTTTTATCTCCTTTTATGGAGTTAAGCTCTTCTGAAACCTGGATTGCGAGTTCCCTTGTAGGGGTCAGGATTATTGCCTGAACGTGTCCTGATTTCTCAGGAATTTTTTCTATAATGGGGGCTCCAAAGGCTGTCGTTTTTCCTGTGCCTGTTTGAGCCTGCCCTATAATATCAGATTCTCCTTTCAAAAAAAGCGGGATGACCTTTTCCTGAATCGGGGTTGGTTCTTCAAACCCTTTCTTTTTGAGGGCTTTCAATGTACTGTCCGAGAGCCCAAGCGCCTTGAATTTTGCTAATTTTTCCATATACTCACTCTATAATTTACAATTATTTTTTCTACAGGTCTTGCAGATTGCAGACCTGCTGTTTGCATACTGTCTGCCGCATGCCCGGCAGTTTCCTCTACGGAAAAGTCCACTTATCAACACAGGTACATGATACCGCTAAAAACAGGTAAACATGCCGTATAAATGGTTGATCTCCCCGGGACTGCGAAAAGTTGCCTAAAACCAGGGAAATTCAGAATTAATATTCATAAACTTATACAGCAAAAAATGGCTTTCTTGGATAAGTTCCGGACACTTTTGAATTCTTCCCCGTGATACAGGCAAATGAGTAATTCGACAGTGGTCTTTTACTCCAGTGGATACACACTACACCCCTTTCCTGTATATAATTCTTTGCTACCTTTCGGGCAGTAATCTCTCAGAAGAAGCTTTGAAATCAGGGGAAATTCGCGATTGAAAGTTTCCAGGTCCAGAATAAAAAACCTGTTGTCTTTTAAATATACTAATTCTTACAGGTCACGGCTGACTCAGTACCAGCCCTTAAGATGAAGCTCGTCTGTCAGCATTTCCTTTAAAAGGTTCAACCTATCTATGGAATTTCTGATCTGCTCAGGTTTGTCCAGCAGCTCTTCGCATCCTGTTTCTTCCTGGATGGTTGTGACTCTCAGGAGTTCTGCAAAATTTACGCACTCATCCAGAAAGCTATTAAACAGCCTGCGAGCCTGTACAAAATAATCCGAAGTCCTGAAATCGGGCTGGAGAGTTTTTTCATACTCTGCTCTCTGTTTCATCTCTGCAGCCAGTACCCGAGCTTCAACATAGTCCCCGGCGTTCAAAAAACTTCCCAGATTCTGCAAAGTTGTGCCCGTGTGCTGGATAAAATATGCAATCTCAAAAGCCCACTGCTTGTCATAGTTCGTTTCGGAGCCGGAGTTAAAAGTAGAGGTGTCCATCTACAAGGGTCATCTCCTGCTATTTATTATACTATTCACTTTCTCTGTTGTTTATTTTCTCTGTTACTTACTCTTATCTATTATTTCATATTTTTTATTATTCATTTTCTCTATTACTTACACTTCTCTGCTATTCCACGTTCTCTATTATTCCATATCCTCTATTATTCCATATCCTCTATTATTCCATATCCTCTATTATTCCATATCCTCTATTATTCCATATCCTCTACTATTTCGCTTTCTCTTTTACCTGTTTCTAATCTTTCCGGAATAATAAGTGTGAAAGGAAATAATAAAAGATTAACTAATTCTTTCTGCTACGATTATTTTTTTCCATAATTACTCTTTATCGGAGAAGCTTCTGGATGCCTTACGGAGCATCTCCCTCCTCCCTTCCTCTCTTTTTTCCCCTAAGGACTTCTTCCCTTGCCCTTTCATAGCACCTTTCAATCAGATCCGGACTGCCTTCCATATCCACAATCTCAAACCCGAAACTTTCTGCAAATTCTCTTACTTTAGTTTCGAACTCTTTTTCGTAATGAAGTCCTGTATCCACTTTAGCGACATTTTTGTAGCCTGAATAATCAAAAACCATTTTTGTCATTTCAATATTTTCCGGATCAGGTGTGATCCTTGATGCGACCAGCATCTCTTTCCAGTAAGCTGCTCCCACGGGCGTTAGAAAATAGGTACCAGTTCCCTCTGACTTCAGTTTCGAAAGAAAAGCTCCCCTGCCCCCAAGCACGGCTCCCACACAATCATCTACAATTTCTCCTCCCTTATCGGTCAGGATAAAGACCGGAAAGCCTGAAGCTTCAAAATCTTTTTCAACGCTTCCGAGCACATTTCCACAAAGGCCGTATAAGAGCAGTACTGCGTCAGAGTACTTTTTCATATCTTCAATGGCTTCGTAGACTGCTTCTCGCAATCTGTCCGGAAAACCATCAAGTGCAAACTCCAGCAGGTTGACGACAAGGGTTAAACCGCTGCTTTCTTCCCTTTTTTCTCCTTTTCTCTCTTCATTTCTCTCTTTTCTTTCTAATACTCTACGGATTTCTTCAATTGGAAGGACAGTATAGGAATTCCCGTTTTCTTCCAGTTTCCTGATAAGTCCTGCATTGTTTTCGTTCTTAAGAACTATAACCCTGTCAAGTTCGGATTCTTTTTCGATGAGGTGTACGACTTCGTCTTCAAAAATCCTGCACCCGATAATGGTCATTATAGGCATAGCAAATTCCCCTTTTTTCAAAAGTGATAAATGACGTAAGTAAAGCCTGATATGCACATATATAATACAGTTTATATATTAATTATTGTCGCGATATGGTCACTTCCATGTCCTGAATCCTTTTCTTCTTTGTTTCTCTTTCCGGTTTACTCATCGTTCGACGTGTCTCCAGGCTCTCTCAATGTGCTGTACGGATATACTTTAATACTGGCACACGGATTTTTTTCTTAGAATAGGGGGTCGGAATAAAATGGAAATACAATACACTGTCAGAGAGGGCAAACCTTCGGACCTGCACAAAGTTGCAGCCCTTTACAGAACTGTTGCATCCCGTTCGGGCGGAATCGCAAGGGAAGCCGATGAGGTTACGGAAGCATATGTCAGGAACTTCATTGAAAAAAGCCTTGAATCAGGTATTATTCTGACAATTGAAGATCCTGAAAATCCCGAAGTTCTCATTGGTGAGGTCCATACTTATAATCCCGGCATAAAGGTTTTTGCACATATCTTCAGCGATCTGACAATTGCAGTGCATCCTGACTATCAGGGAAAAGGGATAGGTAAACTTCTCTTCAGAACCCTTTTGAGGGAAACGGAATCAAAGCACCCTGAGATCATGAGGGTCGAACTTATCGCAAGGGAAAGCAATAAGAAAGCTATTGAATTCTATAAAAAACTCGGTTTTAATATTGAAGGCAGGCTTGAAAACAGGATTTGTGACAAAACCGGAAGACTGGAAGCTGATATCCCGATGGGCTGGACCCGCCCTGCGTGCAGGCTCTGGGTTTGAAAAAGCTCGGAGACACGTTTTAATCTTCCTGACTTTTTATTCACAGGCTTTACCTGATATTTAAATCATACACCACTTGGTGTTTCTTTACATCAATTATTTTTGATACCCGCCCACGTGTTTTTAAAGTCTTATTTTCAATATTTACTAAGCAGAAGTTAAGCATTGCTTAAAAACAATCGAGCTAAGGAGACTGGATAATGGAAGACAAAAAGGACACTCTGGCAGAGGACGAAAATTCTGAAAAGAATACCCCTACAAATACTCCTGACGATGACGAAGACCTTCTATACACGCATAAGCCCGAATCCCGTAGCGGTGAAATGCGCTGGAATACTACTCTATGCAGAAAGCCCGGACGCTGAGCCCTGATTGGTGACTGAGACATGTTACGTGTTTTGAATATATTTATTCCGTTTTCACTAACCCGGAGGAATTTAAGTGCCATTTTTAAATGAAATGTTACCTGAAACCGCTGAAGCTTTCGGACAGATGAGAAATTCCATTTTCAAGGACAGTTTCCTTGATATCAAAACAAAAGAACTAATCGCCGTTGCCTCTTCAGTCCTTATGCGCTGCCAGTTCTGTATTGATGTACATTCCCAGAGAGCAGTTGCTGCAGGAGCTGCAAAGGAAGAAATTGCCAAAGCAATCGCAGTTGCCACCTTCGTTGCTGCCGGATCGCAGCTCGGCTGGACTAATATATATGGTGAAAATATATACGACAAGATTTTTGAAAAGGATAAAGATGAAGAGGACTGCTCCTGTTGCTGTGAGGAGTAAAAGCCAAGTGCGGAGCAGCCCGAGTTTCGCTTCGGGATCACAGGAAATCGAAGATTTTCTGGGAGTTGCACTGCAAGTGCAACAGCACGAGGTCTGTTTCACTCGCTTCGCTCGCTCAAGCAGACTAACTTATAAAATTGCAGCTTTTATCTTCCAAAATGCGCTTACCCGAATTGCGCTTCGCCCGAATTGCGTCTCGCCCGAATTGCGTCTCGCCCGAATTGCGTCTCGCCCGAATTGCGCCTCGGGAGTACGCGTCCTTTTCGCTCCACTCCGTTTCGCTCAAGAGGACTAAATTAAGAACAATTCAATTACAAATGTTTCTGATCTGCCCGGCCTTATTCGCTATATCGGGTCGTTCTTATCACGCTCGACGAAGAAGAGCAGTCTTTCCCGTAAAAAAGAAGAGAAAAAATGAGCTGCAAAACAGAAGAGAAAAATTAAAAAATAAAAGCTGCGAACAAACTGCTGGTAAGAATAAAAACACTTGCTTTCGTGTTCTTTTTGCTTCTTTAAAGAATCATCAGGTAAACTGGTGGAAAAGCATGGGGTAGCTGCGAATTAAAAAAGGGCTTTTAGGATAGGGTTTTTTTATTCGGACTTTTTATTTTGCATCTGAGATATAGTCTTCAAAATACCTGCAAATTCAGGGTTTAATCTGTAAAACCGCCATTTTGAGCTGTTATAGGCTTCGATGATTCCGCAGTTTTTTAAGATAGACAGGTGATGGGAAACAAGGTTTTGCCTCTCGTTTAATTTGAATATCAGTTCGCAGACACAGTGTTCTCTCTGTGAGAGAAAATAAGCAATTTTTAATCTTATCGGATGCCCGAGAGCACTGAATATTTCGCTGGCTTTTTTAATATCGTTGTCCAGAAAATCTACTTCCTGGAGCATTTTCTCTTCCCATTCCTTTTTTTTCTCGGGGTCCGCAGGGCAGCAATAGCTCATAAATAAAAGAAGTTAAGCTTCTAAATAAGGATTTTCATATCAATTTTGTTTGATATCAAACATATTATTATTTATATTTGATTTTTTTTCTCTAACTTTGAGTCCTTTATTGATCTCATATCAAGATTTCTTGATGTCTACCTTGCAGTTCTTTATAATCACAAATCCTGAATTCAATTGGCAGAACAGGAAAGCTTTGTTGAATGAATGGTACCAGAATACCCTGATAATTACATAATTTTTAAGTCACAACATTATTTACAACTTCATTGCATTGATATTAACTCTTCAGATTATTTTGCGTATGTGTGGCTTATATGCAATTCGGACAAGATATTTATAACACTGTTAACATTAACTTTATTAACATTTTAATCTTAAATATTTCACTTACTGTTTCTTACTTAAAAACCTGAAGGTTTTTGGAGAATTATAATGAAGCCATTAGATAATATACAGACTAAAAAACGTCTTTCTTTTTCGTTTCCGCTCTTTTTGAAAAAATCGCTTTTCTTTCTGGTGATTTTTTGTTTTCTTCTTTTCAGCTCAGGTTGCGCGGATGTCGATGATTCCGTCAGTGAAGCAGGGTTGATTGAGGTTACGAATCTGAGTCAGATTGATGAAGCCCTTACAAAAGGCCCTGTTGTGCTGAAACTTGGGTCTAAAAGCTGCATTCCCTGTCAAAAGCAGGAACAGGTGCTCTCGGAGCTTCTTCCTCTGTATAAGGAGTCTGCTTCAATTATGATTATTGATGTCAAGGAGCACCCTGAATTTGCAGCACGGTTCGGAGTAAGAGTCATTCCGGATACCTGTATTATTACAGGCATTGAGGACGGTAAGTACATGTACATACGGCAGGACGGAAGCAAAAGTTCGGAAAGAGCGAGTGCAAGGTTCCTGGGTGTTGCTGATAAAGAAACCCTTTCAGAGACTCTTGAGAAAGCTATCGAATCCAGAAATATAGAGGAGTAAACCTATGTTTTCTGACTTTCTACCGATTGCTGCTTTCTTTGCAGGGGTCGTCAGTGTCCTCTCCCCCTGCATCCTTCCCGTAATTCCGGCAGTTTTTGCTTATTCAACTGAACAAGGAAAGTTCAGGCCCTTTGCAATTGTATTGGGGCTGTCTCTCTCCTTTACCAGCATGGGAATCATCACCTCCCTTTTCGGAGCAACGCTCACGGCTTATCTCGATCTACTTTATATCTTTGCCGAAGCTCTTCTGATCACAATGGGTATTTCACTGCTCTTTGACCTCAATATTTTCAATGTTTTTGGAAATTTTTCTTCGCTTGCAAACTCCAAAAAGGAGGGGCTTTTCGGGGGCTTTTTGCTTGGTCTTTCTCTCGGGATTGTCTGGCTTCCGTGTGTGGGTTCAGTACTTGGGTCTATCCTGACAATGGTCGCAGTTTCAGGTAAAGTTACATATGGAGCGCTGATGCTCTTTATCTATTCCATTGGCTTTTCTATTCCAATGCTTTTTGTTGCTTATTCTGCAAGCTTTTCTTCCACAAGGCTTCAGAGATTCTCAAAACACAGTTTTCCTTTGAAAAAAGCTGCAGGCCTTATAATTCTGACAGTCGGCTTTTTTATGGTCTATCAGAATCACCTCAGCGGCTTCTGAGACCTTTACTTCGAAAACGTGAAACTTCATCCTGAACACTAAGTAACACAGAGGAAAAAGTAGCACAGAGGAGAAGTTCAATCTGTGCTATTTGCAATATGCATCAAGAGCTTCCTACCAGGTCTTCCAAAGCAAGAGAAGTAACTAACAGAAGTTTCAGGGATCCTGCTACAGTATTTGAGGGGAAACCAGCTCAAGGTCTTCCAGCAGGTCAGATATGAGATAGAGACCGGGGCTACCGGATTTTTGGGAGATGATGTTAGGTTTCGGGGTTTGCCTGAACTATTCCTGGTTCTTTTTTGGAAACTTTCACACTGCTAGCAGATTGGCAAGATATCCCGCAGCCACAGCTATGGTAAAAACGGTCACCACGAAGGCTGCCAGCAGCCCTTTTTTGAAGATGGCTGAAAGAAGGGCCAACTCGGGTATGCTGGCTCCTGCGCCGCCAATTATCAATGCCAGGACGGCTCCCACGCTCATTCTCTTTTCAATGAGTGCAAGTCCAATGGGAATCATGGTCTCTGCCCGGATATAGATGGGAATGCCGACAATTGCAGCCACAGGAATTGCCAGAGGATTGTTCGGTCCGGCAAGGCGGGTGATAATATCAGTGGGTACAAATCCGTGAATAAATGCGCCGATACCTGCTCCAAGAAGGAGATAAGGCACTAGCTGGCGGAACAGGCTAAATGCGAATTTTGCAGCCCTCTGTACTCTTGATTTCGCGTCTGTTGCCTGTTTACAATCACAACTGTTTCGTACAACGGCCACCGACTTAACCTGACTTGAGAAGCCAATCCCGTCAAGCAAGAGGCCAATAACAATTGTAGCCACGAAGGTAATGGCAAAATAGAGAGCAGCTATCTTCCAGCCCAGTAAAATGATAAACAGGGATATTATCACCGGGTTTAACAAGGGCGATGAGAACAGAAATGCCATTGCTGCAGCAAAAGGTACACCAGCCTTGAGCATTCCCAGGAGAAGCGGTATGGTTGAACAGGAACAGAAGGGGGTGAGAGCACCAAATCCTGCCCCAAATATGCTGCCTACTACTTTGTGCCTCCCTCCCATAGCTTTTTTTATGGTTTCTTCCGGCACATACTCCTGGATCAGCCCCACCAGAAAAGTTATCCCTATAAATAAAACAATAAGCTCCACGGCGATTTCAACGAAGAAATTGGCCGCTACAATAAAATTATTCCAGAACATCTTGATCTTCCTGCAAAATTTATTTTTCCTTGAAATCACCCAAAGCTTCAGCTATTGGAAACCAAATTATTCTGATTTTCTCCGGAACCCGGCACCTCTAAAAATTAAATCGTTTTCGAAGGGCTCAATTCTGCCCTCGAATTCTCCTAATTTACTTCTAAAAAGGGAACTTTACCGGAGTTTTACTCCTCAGTAAGCAACCTTGCCTGGTTAAGCATCTCAATAACTGCTCCATCCGACAGGCGAAAGTAAGACCATTTTCCCTCTTTTCGTTCTTTGATCAGGCCTACATTTTTCAATACAGACAGATGGTGGGAAACAGTGGATTGAGAATTGGAAAGGGCAACCGTTATTTCACAGGCGCAGAGTTCTCCTTCTTTCAATAATTTTACAATCTTGAGGCGATTTATATCCGCAAGGGCTTTAAAGATCCTGGATTCCGAATGTAATGCTTCTTCATCAAGCCCATTTACCAGAGAACTGAGTCTCTGCGTCCTTACCTCTAACTGATCCCGGTCAAAAATAAAACGCTTCAATCTTTCTATTTCCACTTCACTCTTTCTTTTATCCACACCTGATCTCCTGTTTACATCTTATTTCCTTTCGGCTCCTATTGATTCATCTGCAGCAGTTGCCTTTATCTTCTAAAGGAAGCAACTTCTCCTTGCTATGTTCTTTCGACCAGCATCCTGCACATAGTTTTATGGCTCCCAGGTCCCTATGATTAGCCCGAAATAACGAGTCTTCTTCTTTTCCGCAGATTGAGCATTTAATGTTCATCTCTGATACCTCATATCCAGATTCTTATCAGGATGTGGCAATATTTCATATCCATTTGTGTTGATATGTCTACACTTTTTTCTCCTGCCAGTATATTTTATATTCTTTCAGCACTGCAACTTTAAATTTTTCCATTTCTTCTTCTGGAATCTCATTTATTTTTGCAAGGTTTCGCATAAGCTCTTCGCTGTCTATATCCTCTGGAGCCTTGCCCGCAGCACGATATTTTTCAAGCTCCTCGTCCAGCCCGGCAATGTCCATATCTTTGCCACCAACCCTTATTTTTTTGACGCTTAATATAGAAGGGCCGCAACAACAGCAACTTTTATCGCTTCCAATAAGCTTTCCAAGCAAGTTTTTCCCTAATTTTCCCATTTACGTACACCTCAATTTAAAACAAATCATAGTATGCTTATATTTAGGTACATCGATATGAAATATAAAGGTGCCGAATTCAAAAAGTAGTTTTACAAGAATTCTGCCTCTATCCAAGGAAAGAATGAATAAAATTTAGGACCGTGCCGCTAACAAGTATTTGAGGAAAAATGCGCTTGCGGTTTCATTTCTATTGTTTGCTATTTCCATTGTTTGCCATTTCCATTGTTTGCCATTTCCATTGTTTGCCATTCCATTGTTTGTCATTTTCAGTCTATCTTCCCTCTACATGAAATGGGTCCATAAAATTATTCAGTTTCCTCTTACTGAAATAGATACATAAAATATTCAGTTGTCTGCTGAATATTTTAAGTGATCTGCTGAATGTTTTAAGTGATCTCCTGTTCTTTTAATTGAATGTTCAGCCATATCTTCCAAACATATTTTATAGCGAAATTTTTTATATAGCTTATTTCAAATACCTTTGAAATAACTATGGATATCGTACGCTCGAGAGCAAAATTAGTCACATTCAAGTATCTCTCCAGTTTCATATCAATCGAGCTTCAGCGGTTGCGATTTTTAAAAACAAAGGGTGAAAGCAATAAAGTTATAAAAATTTAATAATATAGGAAAAAGGATATTTAGTCCGAAATCTATAAGTATTTATGTGCAAATGAGTGAAATTAACTATTCTCTTCTCTTGGAGAAAAAATCAGCGAGCTTAAACACCAACTAAATTATCCGTGTAAAGCCCTGGTCGTATGGAGAAAAGCATTATAATTAAGACTCAGGGGTATAAAATGTCAAAACCAAAAAATGTCTGGGAAGAATTCTTTGCAAATAGGAGAAGCGGAGGTCACAGGTCTTCAGCTGAGCAATTCCTTTTCAAAGAAGCTAAAGAAAAACTCTTTCATCTGGATGGGGGCAAAACACTTCTTGACTTTGGTTGCGGTGCCGGGGAGCTCCTGGTTTATTATGCACCGGAATATGAAAAACTTGTAGGAGTTGATTTCTCCGCATCAATGCTTGATGAAGCAAGTAAGAAAATCCGGGAAAGAAATCATGGAAATATAGATTTAATCCTTGCTGACGATAAAACTGTCTGGAAGAAGCTTGATTCCTCCTTTGACCGGATAACTGCAGCTGGGGTGATTCAGTACCTCACAGATGAAGAAATTGACAAATTTATTGCCAATGCGTCAAGGCATCTAAATAAAGGGGGTAAAATAGTCTTTTTTGACGTACTTGATCCTCGCTTATATCCATTATGGAAAATAGGGCTATTCTCACGAGATGCCGGATGCTGGAAAATCTTTCGCAAAATAGGTTTTGAAGTTCTCACCATTATATCAGCAATCTTGAAAAATCGCCCAAAAGATATTCTAGGATATACTCACAAGCCCTGTACAATAGAAGTTATTGCAAATAAACATGGTTTTGATATGGAGTACGTACAGTCCATGTATTACGAATACAAGTACCATGCAATAATATCATGAGTACAGCGGTGTATCAATTAGCACAGTTCTTTCGGTCGTTTGAGGCATTTCTTCCCAGCTATTATCCAGTTATTCTGCATTGGAGGAATTGACGTTTCCCCTAGCACAGTTAATCCGGAAAGCCCTGAAAATATTAATCAGGGTTTCATTACCCTGTTTTCGCAGGATTACTCTAAAACCAGCAGTATTCCGAATAATATTTTAATTGCAAAACTTCAGGGGAGCAAGATTTATGATCGGCTATATTCAACAATTTATGGGACACTGAGGCCGCAGATTCTTTTTAATAGCAGTATTTCAAAAGGGCTAAAATATAAAACTACACGAAGCCCCTGTTTATCTCCTTGCAGTTTACTTCCGGTTGCAGATACTATCGTTGGTTCTGTCAGTTCTGGAATACACAGGCACTCCGGAAATTTAGTGGAGATTTCAGATGCTCACAGGTTCTGCGAAACTGCCTCTCTTCCACTTATTCACTACCGTGGGCAGCCAAGGCAGGCCGGATCCCTCTATATCTGCGGGCTTACGCCAATGGTTAAATGTACATACCAGATCTCAATAGATGTAAATACGGATGATGACCATAGTTTTGTTGAACTTAACAGCCCGGGTTCAAGACTGATAATTCAGGAAATAAACAAGAAAGTTATTTTAAAAAGTTATTTTGAAAACTCCTCTGGATACCTCGGGTTTGACGCCATACACATCGGGAATGCCGCAGAGAAATTGGATTTTGAAATTACATTTGATGGATGCAACAAGACAAATACTATCTCTACGAAAGATGGTAAATATATATCGACTCCTTTTTATAATTTTGAGAGGCAGAGACTGCCATATGTTGATTTTTCAAACGGGTATATCAAGTTCACAGCTTTTATCACTGGAAAAGGAACGTATATTGATGTCAATGTAAACAATATCAGCCAGAGGGCAGACCGAAAATTCATAACCGCAATTGGAGATCGCAGGCTGGTTCCTTTCGGGCTTGATGGTCCTCATGTTCGAAATACAACCGAGCAGGGTATACGCTATCTTAACAGCAAAAATCACAGAGGAACAATCTGGTTTGATATAGAGCTTCTTGAACAGTGCAGTGAGCCCGATCTTGAATACCTGCGCAGTCTGGTTTTCAATGATTCCTGGGATGCAGGGGTGCACTATTCTGAAGAATTAAATAACCTCCCTCCTGAGCAGGCTTATAAAGTAATGGATGAGGGGTATGTGTATGTTCATGAGAAAATCGGGCGAAAACCAACAAGCTGGTGTTCCATGAGAAACAGGGACAATGTTGAGCATGCCATTTACGCGTATGAAAACCTGGGAATGTTCTGGAGAAACGGGGACTCGGGAATTCATGCGGAAAAAGATGTTGGGAACCTGGATGACGATACCTGGGCATGGTGGGGACCGGCATCCAGGGCAGGCATGGTGTACCCGGCTTTCACCCATGAACTTGATCTGGAGCCAGCCATAAAATACTCAATTAGCAGTTCAAAATTCCGAAGCTGGGTGGACAATTACAATTCTAACAACGCATCCATAGTCTCTTTTTATGATTACGGCCAAATAAATCGCAATACCTGTGAGGCTAGTTTTGACATCCTGCAATATACTGAGAACTCTACTATGTTTAAGGCGCATACAAACAGCTCTTATGCCCTGGTAAATGTAAATATAAGATCTGGAGAGTATACTCGGGTCTGCGATAGCACATCAGATAAATTACTCAATTATACAATAGAGCAGGACAAATCGATTACATTCCGGGTCGAAAACGACCATACCTATTATATATTTGAACAATTTCCTGTTTGAACACTTTGCGTAAACATAATAACTTGTGCACAACTGATTCATAAAGAATTATGCCATATTCCTGCATCTTTTTTCGTATCTGGAAGTTTAAGGAGCTTGTTTCAAATTGATTTGAAATAGAAAGCTTTATATATGTTATTTCAAATAAATTTGAAATAATAATAGAAGTTATGCATCAAAGAGCAAAATCAGGGCAATTCCCAAACAATCGGAGAAGAGTAATGTTTAGTAACACTTTTATATTTTGGTCTTTGAAAGGGGGAAGTTTATTTCGGTTTTTTGTTTCGGAAAGAGATAAGATACCTCTTAGCTTAAATAAAGTCAAAAAAAAGCTCTTTAAAACTCTTTTTCATTTCTTCAATATTTTAATCCTTATAAAAATAATACTTTTCTTCGTCCCTGACTCCTTAGCTGTACGTTATTTTGGAGCCAATTCTTGCTGGTATGGTTTTGTAACATCTGCACTTTCCGGATCAATTACCCAGCTACCCGTTTTCTTATTACATCCCCTTACCTGCACTTTACTTAGGCCAGGAATAACATACACTCTTATTGAAGTTTTTATAACCGCTGTACTGGTAGTAGAAGTTATCGCATTGCGTTTTGAAAATAAATATTTTAGTCAAAAACTAGCAATAGAAAGGAATGCCTTGAATTTTAGACAAATGAGATACATAATCGGAGCCCACTTTACTATTAAACGGGAGCATAAGGATAAGAAAAATTTTGTGTATATCCAGAACGGTATGCTTCCTGAAGTCCTTAGGACATCCAGAGGTTCACGGTTCTGCTGGATAGATATGTATGGTGGAAACATGTATGGGCCTATTTTTTGGGAGGAAAGATCTGAAGAACCGGAAAACGAGGCGGATATCGTTATGAAAACTGAAATGGAATTAAAATTTCGAGCCTGAACAAGCTAATTTACGGATTTATCAACACATCTTCAATATCATGAAGTTGTTTTTTCGTTTCCTGGCGGAAAATCAGGTACATTCCCAGATGGTCGGAGAAAAATGGTGTTTAGCAATACATTTATCTTTGGATTGTTGACCGGGGTAAGTTTACTTTTATCCTTCATTTTAGATAGAGAAAAGACATTTCTTGGTCTGAAGAAGGGCGGAAAAATGCTCTTCAATATTCTTCATCCGTTCCTCAATATTTTAATTCTTATAAGCATAATGCTTTTCTTTATCCCTGAACCTTTAATTGTGCGTTATCTTGGAGCTAATTCTGGGTGGTATGGTTTTGGGATAGCTGCATTTATCGGATCAATTACTCTGATACCAGGTTTTATCTCATATCCCCTGGCTGCTACTCTACTTCAGCAGGGTGCAACTTATGCTGTCGTTGCAGTTTTTATGACTACAATGATGATGGTAGGAGTTGTCACATTGCCTCTTGAAATAAAATATTTTGGCAAGAAAGCCGCAATACTGAGGAACTTTTTGAATCTAATTGCGGCAATAATAATAGGCATTTTTATGGGCTGGTTAATGTGAAGAAATACCTGAAAAACTATATATGGGTTATACTTTTTGTTATCTTTTCTACAGGTTCATATTTCATAGGATTTAAGCCAGGTCTTGTTATATATTCCAATTTTAATGAATTCTTTTTAGAAATGATTTCATTTATTCCCTTCCTGTTCATAATAATCGGACTCTTTGATGTTTGGGTTCCAAAAGAAGCGCTTGAGAAGCATATAGGTAAAGAATCCGGAGTTAAAGGCATTTTTTTAGTTATCTTGCTGGCAATGCTTCAGGCAGGGCCGCTTTATGGGGCATTCCCGGTTGCGTATATTTTATGCAAAAAAGGTGCATCTGTAAGAAACATTTTCATTTATTTAGGAGCTTTTTCATCCATGAAGTTACCTATGCTTGGGATAGAGATAGGTTATCTGGGGATAAAATTTACGGTTTTAAGGACACTAATAGCACTGCCGCTGTTTATACTCGTAGGATACATGATGGAGAAAATCGTTGGAAGTAACTTTAAAGTTGAAGAAGTCAAAACATGAAAACTCAAAGACCAAACTATACGGTCTAAAATATTGGTTATATTATTTCTCTCTGAGTTCCAGGACTTCGGATTAAAAAGGAAAAGAATATGCAGTAAGCACATATTATGAAACAATAATAGTATTCCCAAGATCGAAGTGCAAAGAGCAACATGAGAAATTACTTGATTTTGAACAGGGTAGGAACAGGGTAAGGTGTTAAAAAATGCTGTTACTCAGTTTCTAAAAACCCAAAGTATGCCGTAGTGTAAAAATTATAAAAACTGGAAAGTGGTTTGCAAAGCAACCAGTGCTCAAATACTATCCAATTAAAAAGATTATCTTCCAAAGTAAGCGAAGTTGATATTAATATACAATTTCAGATACTATTGAATTCGATACTGATGCTGCCCGCTTTTTTTGCAAGAGACCTTGCCATAAAACCACTTTCCAGCTTGCAGAGGTTAAGCACAGCACAGGGCACCAGGCAGTTTGAGGAACACTGGGCTCCCTGTGCTCTATCAATCACATAATTATTCTTGATGTCCAGAGTTTCCATCATGGGAATTTCCATATGCGAAAGCTTTTTTATTTTTTCACATAGGGTTTCGATATCTACAATAATCTTGTCGCCTTTCATGATCCCCTTAATTTTATGGGTAAAACCGCAGATCGTAGAATTTACTGTAATTTCGGTCAATCTGTCACCTTTATCTATTACTCGCTTACGATTTCTTCTTTTATCGTGGATTTCGAGATTCTTTAAGAGCTGACCTCAAAATCGCATCTCTGAATTTCAAATTCCGAATAATCAATCGAGCTTCTGATAGTGGAAAATAGTTCTGAAACTTTAAGGATTTTAGTATAAAATTTGTTTTGGGATGAGCTCTCATATTTTCCCTGAGTATTCTACAAGGACTTTTCTCTATTTCTTTTTTATTATCTTTCTTTTAATATTGATGTTTTGAATATCAATGAAACTTGATATGTGACTTTCTGTATTTTATAAACTAAGATTGTAGAATTAAGTGGAGGAATAAAATGCCATTCATGAACGAAATACTTCCTGATACTGCTGAAGCATTCGGAAAACTAAGAGATTCTATCTTTGAAGGTGGAGAACTTGACCGCAAGACCAAGGAACTTATAGCAATTGCCTCTTCAGTCCTTATGCGCTGCCAGTTCTGTGTTGATGTACATTCCCAGAGGGCTGTTGCTCACGGGGCAAGCAAGAAAGAAATTGCCGAATCAATCGCTGTTGCTATGTTTATAGCCGGAGGTTCTCAGTTAGGCTGGACAAACATCTACGGCGAAAACGTTTATGACATTGTCTTTGGAGAGAAAAAGCCTGAGGTACCGGAAAAAGAGAAAAAGGAAGAAAAGAAACCCGAAACAGAGAAAGGGTGCTGCTGCGGAAACTGAATAAAGAGCTGAAGCTTTGAATTCGAACTCATAGTTAGCTTTACAGTTTTTTCTACTTTTTCTTCTGTACTTTTTCTCTTTTCACTTTTTCCTTCTGTATTTTTTCCTTTTCTACTTTTCCTCTTTGTACTTTTTCCCTTTCTGCCCTTTTTCGTATTGCTTCTTGTTTTCTCTTTTTTTCGATCAGAACCTGAATTTTTCCCTGTTCCTGTCCATGATTTTCACAAGGGAAAGCATAACAGGCACTTCTACAAGCACTCCAACAACGGTTGCAAGAGCAGCCCCGGATTCCATTCCGAAAAGGATTAACGCTACTGCCACTGCCAGTTCAAAGAAATTACTGGCACCTATAAAAGTTGAAGGCGCAGCTTCTCTGTAAGGGATTCTCAGGTATTTTGCTCCTGCATACCCAATCGCGAAGATCAGGTAAGTCTGCAGTACGAGGGGAATTGCGATCAGAAGGATGTGGAGGGGGTAATTTATAATGTTATTTCCCTGGAATATAAAAATCAGAACCAGAGTTATTAAAAGTCCGGCAGGAGTGATCCATTGAGTTTTTCGGATGAGGTTATTTTCAAACCAGGTAACACCTTTTTTCCTTATCACAACCTGCCTTGTCAGCACAGCAAGGCCGAGAGGAATTGCCACATAAAACAGGACAGAGACGAAGATTGTCATAAGAGGAACCGGAAAATCAGTTGTGACTCCCAGAAGGAACTTTCCCAGCGGAGCAAAAAGGACCAGAATAATAAGGTCATTTACCGAGACCTGAATCAAAGCATAATTAATATTGGCTCTTGCAAGATATGTCCAGACAAGCACCATAGCCGTACAGGGGGCAAGGCCCAGCAGGATCATGCCTGCAATATATTGCGCCTGAAGGTCGGCAGGGATCAGTGATTCGAAGAATACGCGCATAAAAAGCCATGCAACAAAAGCCATTGTAAAGGGTTTGATTGCCCAGTTTACAACCAGTGTAAGGAGGAGGGGTTTAAGATTTGCTTCAACTTTCAGGATTTCTTCAAAATTAATTTTAAGCATAATGGGGTACATCATGATCAAAAGTACAACAGCCACCGGGATCGAGATGTTTGCAATCTCAATACCCCCAAGGGTTCCCGCAAAACCTGGAAATAGATAGCCTATTACGGTTCCGAGAATAATGCAGATTGCGACCCATAAAGAAAGGTATTTACTAAAAAAATCCAGCTCCCTTTCTTCATCGCCCTCAGGCATATTCTTCCCCCTCATCCCAATCTTCTCCCTCAAACTCTTTGCTTGCAGGGATAATCAGCACGGGCTTTGTGGTTTTTCGGAGTACGCTTTCTGCCGTGCTCCCGAGCAGCAGGTCCATCAAAGTTCCTTTCCCACGGGCAGTCAGCATGATCAGGGTGACATCTTCTATGCTGGCAAATTTTACTATCTCATCTGATGGAATTCCTTCAACGACGAGGAACTGGCTCTTTATGCCTGCAAGCCGTTCCTTTATTCTCCTGAGCTTTTCTTTTGCCTCTGCTCTCTGTTCATCTACCAGGTCCATATCTTTTATATCATCTATTACATGCAGAAGCAGAACCTCTTTTACTATCCCCTCAAATTCTTGGAGCTGTTCTACCGCTTTCATTGCCTCTTTTGAAAAGTCGAGAGGCACAAGGATTTTGGAGAAAGTTGCCCTGCATGCCTTCTCATAAACTTCTTTTCCTTCTTTCAGAGCGTCGTACTTTTCAACCAGAAGTATTTTCTTTGAACTGCGTGCTATGTATTCTGTAGTTCTTCCGAGGAGCTTTCCCTTTATGAATCCTTTAGTTGTGGCTCCCATTATTATCGCATCAACATCTTTTCGGTCTGCAACCTCTGCAATTGTCTTTCTTATATCTCCTACTATCACCAGGGTTTCGGTTTCAATTTCAAGTTCCCTGGCAAAGTCTGCATAATCTTCAATTCTCTTCTCTGCATTTCGTTCAAACATAGGGGCAAGCCCCTGGCTCTTATGTATGTCCACCACATGCAGCAGGATAACTTTCTTCAGGCCGGCGTTTTTAAGTTCCCCTATGCAGCCGAGCAAATCTTCCGTTTCTATTGTAAAGTCCGCAGGAACAAGTACTGTTTCAATCAATCTGGTGCCCCCTATCTCAGGATACAATGTTAGCGCTTTCACTAAACTGTCCCTTTAAAGCTCATTTTGGCGTCCCCTTCAAACCTACTTTCCTTCAACCTACTTTTATAGTATCCTTCTGTCAGTATAAATAAGCCATGCAGACACTCTGTTTTCGGGCAAAAAGCAGGTAGAAGCGTTGACAGGATCTAAAATAAAGGATTATAGGATAAAAATAAGGAATAATCGAAAACGGGATAAAAAATACCGGGATAAGAAAAGAAATAACATATAACAGGATAAATGGATCTCGGATAAAGATAATAGCTGGATAAAAAACAACCGGGATAAAAGGACTCTGGAAAATCGGAATAAAAAGGCTGGAATAAAGAGGAATGAAAAATAATCCAAAAGATGCCTTTGATACGTTGAAAGGTCAGGCTATCCATTTCCTTACTTCTTTTTCATCCGGAACCTTGCCTGCAAGTTTAACCTCTCCATTAATCACGACTGCAGGAGTGATCATCACGCCATAGTTAAGGATCGTTTCAAAGTTCTCCACTTTAACGACTTCAGCTTTCTTACCCGTTTCAGCAAGGACTTTCTCGATGATTTCTTTTGTTTTCTTACATTTTGCACATCCGGTTCCAAGAATTTCAATTTTCATTTTTATCTCCTCTATTTTTATCTACTCTATTATTATCTCCTTTATCCTTTCTCTGTTCTTATACTGATTTTATTGCCGCTTTGCAGTACGGGTCACAGCAGCAAATTAAACAGGTATCCTGTAAAAATAATTGATACGGCGACGATCGAGACAAAGATTGCGATCAATTCTTTTTTCAGCATTTTTTTGAGGATAATCATCTCAGGCAGGGACACGGCAGTAACCGACATTAGGAATGCCAGAGAAGTCCCTATCGGAAGTCCCTTTCCAATCAGGCTTTCTATTATAGGGATCATACCCATAACATTGGAGTAAAGAGGTACGCCAACAAGGACGGCAATCGGCACTGCAAGCAGGTTATCTTCACCTGCATACCTTTCGAGAATTCCTTCAGGCGCATATCCGTGAAAGAGCCCTCCTATGCTGACTCCTATGATCACGTAGATCCATACCTTTTCCACGATTTCTTTTACGCCTTCAACGGCGATACCTACTCTTTCTCTGACATTGAGTTTCTCAGGCTCCGAAGCCTTCTGGCCCACCTTTATTTTATAGACGAATTCTTCTACATACTTTTCAAGCTTCAGGATACCTATCAGATAGCCGCCAAGTACGCCCAGTACAATACCTGACACCACATAGAGTGCTGTTGCCTTGAAGCCCAGAGTTGCCCAGAGTACGGCAACTGCTGCCTCATTTACCAGAGGAGACGTGATCAGGAAAGAAAAAGTGACCCCAAGAGGAACACCTGCTTCAACAAACCCTATGAAGAGAGGTACGGACGAACACGAACAGAATGGTGAAACAGTCCCTATCAGGGAAGCCACAAAGTGGTATCGAAGACCTTTTTTTCCTCCGAGCACTTTTCTTGTCTTTTCCGGTGTTATATATGTCCTTATATAAGAGATAGCAAAAATCATTACAGCCAGCAGGACGAAGATTTTCATTACATCATAAATTATAAAGTTAACACTGGCTGCAAGGTTAGTATCGGGTGCAATCCCGAAAACTCCATAGGTCATTTTGTCAGCAATCAGTTGGAGAGGATAGAAGATGTCAGCCATTATTTGCTCCTTCTTTTCTATTAGATTCTTACGGTTTATAGATACTCAATCTGCTGAATATATTACTAAACATCATATCAATATATGTTGATATAATGTTGTTTTGATATAAACTTTTCTATCTACAGGAGATTTTGTCTCAGGGGGCATTTTTATAAAATATTTGATTCCGGGTTTGGTACCCGGTGCAGCAGAAACTCAAAATAGGTCTGGAAAATATATCTGTTCAGAAAGCAGTCAGAAAGTTTGCCGAAAAAGGGTGGAAAGGTCTTCATGAATTTCCCGGAAAAATACTTTAAAAGAGGATTCTAACATGGTAAAATGCTCTATCTGTGGAAAGGATAAAAATTCGCTGCTCAAAGTTAAGCACAGAGAACTTGGTACGGTAAAACTCTGCTTTGAATGCTGGGAAGTAGAAAGTGGCAACCAGAACCTCCTTCCCTCATGCGGAAATGGCTGCGATTGCTGCCGTTATTAAATCTTTATGTTTCTACTCTGTGGGGATTTATGGGATTTTATTCCGGAGTTTCCGGAATATAAAGAGTGCAGCTGAAAAAAAGGACTTAAAAGGATTTATTCCTCTGCTATTTTCAAAATCTTCCGGACTTTTTCGTCATCTATGGAATAAAGTCTCATCTTTCCGTCCTTTCTCGCCTTGACAATGCCCCAGTCCTGCAGCTTTGCCAGGTGCATCGAGGTATTGGACTGAGTTTTGCCGATCAATTCCGGGATTTCACAGGCACATTTCTCCCCTTCCAGCAGGACTTTTATTATTTTGTATCTGGTTTCTTCGCTGAGGGCTTTGAAGAGTTGTAGATTTTCTTCTTCACTCATATCAATATATCTTGATATATGAGAATATATACCTTTCCAGTTTTTAATTACATGGAATTAAACAGGGCCTTAAAAAATCGGTTAAGGACCTCAAAAAATTAAAAAGCTCGAAAGATAATTAAACAGCTTGAAAGATAATTATGAAGCTGAAAATGGATTAAAAACTGATTGTAAATTTGATTAACAGTTAAAACAGTATACTAAGAATCAGAGGGAAGTTAGAGTAAAATACTTAAATAAAAATAGAGTGGAGATCATTCGGATTGCAGGATCTCCATAACTTTTCCCATAACCTCGGCGACTTCTTCGTCCTTTGGATCTCTGTCCTTGGTTTTCTTAATCCCTAATTCCGAAACCACTATCTGGAGGTCAACCTTGAAACCTGCAAGTTCAAGAGTTTTTGTTGCACAGTTTACAGGGCAGCCGTCAATTGTAATAATCCTGTCAGAAGCTTCCGCAGACTTCATGAGCCCCGGAGCTCTGGCTCCGATCCCGACTGTGCACATCAGGTTTCCAATCCCCTGCTTTTCGAGTTCAACTGCAACTTTGTTTGAGAGCTGTCCAACATTCGCTGCCCCTACGCAGGGGAAAATCGCCACATTTGCCGAACCGCATGAACATTTAGTTTCGCCTGCCATTTTTTTCTCCTTATATTTTTAATAATTAGCTCATCTGATGATCCATTTTAACTTATTTTGTGATCCATTTCTTGATATCTTCCACGCTTGGGACCTTACCTGCGACTTTGACGTCTCCATCAATAACGAGGGCAGGGGTAATCATGACTCCGTACTCCAGAATTTTGTCAAAATCTTCTACCTTGACAATTTCCGCATCCACGCCTGTTTCCTTTACGGCTTTTTCGGCAAGTTCTTTTGTTTTGTTGCATTTAGAACAGCCTGAACCCAGTATTTCGATTTTCACTTTCTCACCTGCTGTTTAATTTTCTTTAGTCATTTATTGCGATACGTTTAGATGTAAGCTTTGTGAAATTATTTATGATATTACTTTTATTTGATTCAATTGGATTTGATTGGATTTAATCGGATTTGATTCGACTAAATTTGATTATTTGATTAGATCTGATTAGATCTGATTAGATTTGATTCGGTTTCTATTTCACACAAACATGGCTCCGAATATATACCCCGAAACGGTTGCAATCAATACTACCAGGAAGATATAAGTCATGCCTTTTTTTGCTCCCATTATCCTGTTGATAACTATCATATTCGGCAGGCTAAGTGCCGGACCTGCAAGGAGCATGGCAAGGGAAGGTCCTTCTCCCATTCCGAGCAGCGTAAGGGCTTTGATGATTGGTACTTCCGTTAAGGTGGAGAAATACATGAGAGCTCCGGCTACTGAGGAAATAAAGTTTGAAGTCAGGGAATTTCCTCCTACAAGAGCTGCTACGTACTCTTTTGGGAGTACGACAACTGCAATTCCTGCAAAGAAAACTCCCAGCAGGAGCAGGGGTGTGATCTGTTTTATCAGGAACCAGGTTTCTCCCATCCAGCTTTCAAGTTCTTCTTTTGAGAACCATTTGAAAGACAGGAATGCTGTAATCCCTATCATGGGAGCCCAGGCAAGCAGCTGAGTTGTATACTTCCAGCCCCAGGAAGACATCAATTCTGGCGCTACAAGGACTGCAATTAGCAAAACAAATAGTTCGACGTTGTGCCTGTGCTCTTCTTCTCCGAAGGTCTTTATGGACTTGCGTTCGGTTACTTTCCCCTCATACGCAAAGGACATCACCAGACCAACAAGAACAGAAAGAGTAATTGCTGTAAAGGCGCGGGCTATTCCAAGGTCGTATCCCAGGATTTTTGCCGTATAGACAATTGCAAGGATATTGATGGCGGGAGCGGAGAATAAGAACGTGGTTGCAGGACCTATACCTGCCCCCCGTTTATATATTCCTGCAAAGAGGGGGAGCACCGTACAGCTGCAAACTGCAAGGAGGCAGCCCGAAACAGCAGCTACCGTATATGAGACATATTTGGGGGCGTCCGCTCCGAAGAACTTCAGCACCGATTCTTTGGAAAAGAGGGAAGCTATTGCGCCTGCCAGAAAAAAAGCAGGTACAAGGCACATGAGCACATGGAGCGCCATGTATTCCTGTACTGACTGAAGCCCGACTGATATGAGATAAGTGATATAATCAAGAGTCATTTTTCCACCAGGGATATTTTCCAGATTTTTCCTGTTATTTCAAATGTATTTGAAAGAACCTATATAAAATTTCCTATTTCAAATATATTTGAAACAATTTTTCCGGCGTGTATTTACTCTCCAGCTTGCAATCTTTATAATCTCTTTCTGGAACTCCAGCGATTCTGTTCATACTCTGCAGGGTGCTTTCGCTTATGAGTTTGTTTATATATATTATTCACAATTTTTAAGACATGAAAATTAAAGTCGAATCCACATGCATATCCCGAAAAAGATGCTTTGTGTATACTATTCTCCTGTTCATCCTTGCAGGTGTTTTTGAAATCGGAGGTGGATATCTTATGTGGTTATGGCTGCGTGAAGGCAGAGAATTGGTTTTTGCATTTCTTGGGGCAGCAGTCCTGTTTCTATATGGTGTCGTACCTACTTTCCAGCCATCATACTTCCACAGGATATATGCGACATATGGAGGCATTTTTGTTGTTATGTCTCTTTTATGGGGCTGGATTTTCGACAAAACGCC
Organism: Methanosarcina subterranea; assembly: GCF_055385895.1. Classification (NCBI taxonomy): domain Archaea; kingdom Methanobacteriati; phylum Methanobacteriota; class Methanomicrobia; order Methanosarcinales; family Methanosarcinaceae; genus Methanosarcina; species Methanosarcina subterranea. Next base: position 787,630 of record NZ_AP042426.1, read on the forward strand.
CCCTGATACCTATGATCTGATAGGCGCCCTGATCATTCTTATCGGAGTCTCGATTATCTATTACTGGCCAAGAAAGGAGGAGGCTTTATGATCGACCCGGGAATTTCTCTTGCCCTGTTTTTCCTGGCTGCCCTGTTTGAAATCGGAGGCGGATATCTTGTCTGGTTGTGGTTAAGAGAAAATAAAGGAGTAGTATTCGGGCTTCTGGGCGGGCTGATACTGACTATCTACGGAATTATCCCAACTCTTCAGCCTGCACATTTCGGCAGGGTCTATGCCGCATACGGAGGAATTTTTATTATTTCCTCTCTGATCTGGGGCTTTCTTGTTGATAAGAAGAAACCTGACAGATATGAAATTATAGGAGCATTGATCGCACTTGTGGGCGTTTTTGTAATGTTCTATATCCCACGTTAAATCTGCGGGAAGAAAACTGAACTGGCAAGTTTATCCTGAAAGCTTAAATCAAGGGTAAATATTGGTTTCAGTTCAGATTTCAATACTCATTTACCTGCTGCCATCTGTGCCTCTTTTGCTACATCTTTTATCATTTCCCCTACAAACGTTGCTTTTTCGCAATGGGAAGCCTCTTTTGGGCTGCAGTTTATAAGGACGCTCATCAGCCTATCCGCTGTCTTATAAAGTTTCATATCCTCGAGCCTGACCAGAAGGTCGGATAGCTTTTCGCTAAATTCCCTGCATTTTTCGTGGTCACAGACTGCCTGTTCATGCAGCCGGCTCACTCGTTCTAATTCTTTAATAATTTCAGGTGAGAGCTTTTCGGTCATATAGTACCGTCCTGTCCGGTGACCCTTTATTATTAGTATTTTTATCTGCTAACTTTTGTTTAAAATGTATACATATTCCTGCAGTGTTCCATTACATCCTCTATAAAAGCAGCGTAGAAGTTGTCTGGAACTGTAACTTTTTCTCTGTCCCTTATTGCTCTTGCCTCGAGATCTTCCTGGCAGGCATAAATCTCGCAGCCCGTCAGTCTCTCTATTCCGGAAAACAGATGGTAGACCCCGTCTCCTGCAAGGTAGATTCTGGAATTTCCGGAGCGAGCAGCAAGTTTGAGGCATATCTCCGATCTCGGACTGAAGGGAGGTTTTGTCAGCAGGAATATATCATATTCTTCTTGCTCCATATTATTCTCCGTGTCTGTTTTTTCTTGATAGCTGCCAATTTTTAGTACTGCCGATTCAACAGGTCACTTTAAATCGGAATAACGCAGTCCGAGCTTTCCATTGCTTCGAGAAAGTCCTCTTCATCAACAAGTTCCACGGTCTCTATCAGGGTCTCCTCAAAAAGGCCCCTATCAACCAGCGAGGGTTCATGCGCAAGTACTCTTAACTCCCCATATGAATAGAGAATATCTGAAAGGTTTGGTACTCCAAGCTTTTTGCTGTCCTGGCCTGCAACTACAAGATAAACTCCATCTCCATAAAGGCCGAGAGTCACATGCATCCTTGTTAGACTTACTGCAGCCGCATTCAGTGCTCCGAAGGCTTTTTCACTGCCGTATGGGGCAGTATCCAGCAAATAGAAAACCGATCTCATTGGTCTAAACCCATTTTGACGAGCTTATTTTAATTTATTTTTATAGCGAGATTACTCTATCGCTTTTACTCAGCATCTCTGAAAGTTCGTAGAGACTGGAAATTTTTATTCCGGGGATATAATCTTCGCAGTTATTTCCGTTCGCTGTCTCTTCTTTTGCAATATAACCTCTAGCAGCAGCACACCGTGCACAGGCCCTGATCACAGCTCCTTTCTCTGCAAGTCCTGTGAAAAGTTCGCCTGCGCTGGTAAAAAAGGATGGGTTCTGACTCTTTTTGGGGATATGCACTGCGTCCATGTACAGGAATATATTCACCTGATATTGTTTAAGTGCGCTTTCGGCTATTTTACAGGCAATTTCAGCGTATTCGGAAATATAAGGGCCGTCAGTAAGCACTATGGTGAGCGTCTTCAAAATTTCCTCCGAATAAACTATGTTAATTAATAGAGCTCAGATGTAATCGGCCAAAACCTGTAGTTGCTCCTGATTATTTGCGTACTCCGGTTCTTTAAGGAGCGTACACCTGTCCAGAGCGATCTGTCTGGCCATAAGCTTGATGGCAAAGCTGTAACACCCCTGTTCGCCGCACTTTCCACAGTTGGTCTGGGGCAGGTATTTGTAGAGCTCCATGAGCTCAACCCTAACCTTCTCCCTGGGAGCTGGGGCTACACCTTTTGCAATAGCCGCATTGATGGTGCTCTTCAGGTTTTCAAGCTCTTCTTTAGCTTCATTCTCGTTTTTAATCATCCTGATGGAGATTTTTCCACTACCGTAGATAGTTGTAATAATTTCTCCTTTTTGAATTATCAGGCTATTTTTTCCATCCGAATAATTACTTCTGGGAAAAAGAGGCTCAAGCAGTTTCAGGATTCCACCCGGAGGTGGGACCATGTTTGCACTCGCCCTGAGTTTTGAGGAATCTACTATACAGGGCGAAAGCTGCCTGATTTCAACAATCTCCACTGGCCTTGCCTGAGAAAAGTCTGCTGCTCTCTCCTCAGCTTTTCCTGGGCAGTGTACCGAAAGTTCTGTAAAATATGATTGACTCTGTATCCTTTTCCTTTCACCACAAAAAAAAGAGGATGCAGAGTCAATGGTTAATTTATTCCCACTCATAAAAGATTATCTTGTCGATCAGGAAGATGGAATTCGCCAGCTAATTACCTGGTTTTTAAACCTTGTAATGGAGGAGGAAGCCCTCCTCCAAGCTGGTGCACAACGTTATGAGAGGACAGATTCACGTAAAGCTAGTAGAAATGGCTACAAACCCCGAACTCTCCTGACCAAGCATGGGAAACTCGAATTATTAAAGCCTCAATTCCGTGAGTTTCCCTTTGAAACTCAGGTTTTTGAGAAATATTCAAGAGTTGAAAAGGCCATCTTAACCGCTGTAGCTGAATCTTACCTTCAAGGAGTTTCCACCCGAAGGGTGAAAAAGGTCATGACTGCATTAGGAGTAGGAGAAATTTCAGCCTCTTCTGTTTCCAGGATTACAAAAGAACTGGATGAGAAGGTTGAAGAATTTCTCTCAAAGCCAATAGAACATGAAATCCCTTACTTGCTTATCGATGCGACTTATTTCAAGGTAAGAGATGGGCTTCATTACGAAAACAAAGCTCTCTTTGTAGTTGCTGGGATCAGGGATGACGGTTACCGTGAAATTCTTGGAACAAGATTAGCAGACAGTGAAGCCTCTATGTTCTGGGAAGATCTATTCGATGATCTGAAAAAAAGAGGGTTAAGAGGTGTCAAGTTAATTATTTCTGATGGCCATAAAGGAATACAGAAAGCAGTAAGAGAATCCTTTATTGGATCAAGTTGGCAGATGTGCCATGTACATCTGGCAAGACAAGTTCTCAAGAAAGTGCCAAAAAAGAAGCAGAAAGAAGTGGCTGAGAAGATAAAAGAAGCATTAGTAGACCGTCAGAAGTTGAATGACCTGATTATGGAACTGGATAGTATGGGGTATGAAGGCGCAGCTGATACCCTTGAAAGTTTTCAGTATGATGTAATGAACTATATGCAGTTTCCAGAAAAACACTGGAAAAAAATAAGGACAACAAATATGATGGAGAGGACCAACAAGGAACTCAAAAGAAGAAGCAAGGTAGTTGGAGCATTTCCTAACCAAGACTCAGTATTGAGACTGGTAGTCTCAATACTAATTGATATAAATGAAGACTGGATCACAGGAAACAAGTATATAGTAATGGAACAGTAATCAAAAAAGAAGAGTAAGGGGTAGAGAGTAAATTTTACAGAAAATTAAGCACACTGCCTTTCCTGTTTTATTCTTCAGAAATTTCTTGCCGTATTCACTCAACTTCACAGTCTCTTCTTCTAACTCAGCCAGACCTGCCTGTTGCAAAATCCTGAGGTGAAAGTCAAGTGTAGCCTCCCCAATTATCTCTCCTATTTCTCCAGTACTTCTAGAACCATTCTCCAGGAAGTTAATTATCTTCCGTCGGGTACTATTGGCCATCGCAAAGTTTACGAGTTTTGTCTCATTGGGGTTCTCCAGCATCCTTAACACCTGGTGAAGCTATTTCTGCCAGGCAACCTTTTGCAACCTTTTATAGCAATATGCCATTCCCTGGTCCTGATTACAGCCCTTTCTCAATGATCCCGGATAAAATTTGCCTGTGCTGCTAAAACAGAATAAATTCTGATCTTTTTGAAATAGCACTATATACAGGTACATAAATTGTTGCTGTTTAAATGCGCTCTTTGCATTTTCAGGTAATTTCAGCGTATTCGGAAATATAAGGACTGCCAGCGAGTACTATGGTTAATGTCTTCAAAGACTCCTGGTTAAAGTAACGTTTTTTAAATAACTGCAGCTCAATGCCTTCTGTTCAAATATACGCACTCAGGACCTGCAGGTGCTCGAAATTGGTTGCATAGCCCGGTTCTTTGAGAGGTGTGCATTTGTCCAGGGTGACCTCCCCTCCCATGAGCTTTATTGCAAAGGTGTAACAGCTTTGCTCGCTGCACTTTCCGCAGTTGGTCTGGGGCAGGTATTTGTAGATCTCCATGGGTTCGACCCTGATTTTTTCCCGCGGGGCCGGAGCAACGCCTTTTGCGATTGCTTCATTGAGAGTGCTCTTCAGTTTCTCCAGTCTATCTCTAGCCTCTTCCTCGCTTTTGATCATGGTCATGGTAACTTTTCCAGTGCCGTATATGGTAGTAATGACCTCATTTTGCTGTATTATAAGAGCGCCTATCCCATCCGAATACCTGCCTCTGGAGAAAATAGGTTCCAGGACCTTGAGAACTCCTCCCAGCGGCGGAGCCATGTTTGCAATTATCCTGAACTTCGAAGAATCTGCTATGCAGGGCAAAAGCTGCCTGACCTCTGTAATCTCTACAGGTTTAGCCTGTAAAAGGTCTGCACTCTTTCCCTGGTTTTTTTCCTCTTTACCTTTCAGGAAGTTCCTGCCATATTCAGTCAAGCCTGCAGTCTCTTCCTTTAGCTCTATAAGTCCCGCCTGCTGCAGCAGCTTAAGATGGAAGTCGAGCATAGCTTTTCCAGCTGCAACTCCGATTTCCTCAACTGTTCTATCGCCATCTACAAGGAAGTTCATAATTTTTCTTCTAGTAGCATTGGACATAGCATTATTTACTAGCTTTATCTCATTTGGGTTTCCCGGCATCTTCAACACCTTTAAGAATCCTGAAATATTAACCCCTAACTTTATGATGTTTTATTGATTTCAGAATACATTTCCTAAAAATCAAATTAAATCCATGCAACTCTAGTTATTTCTAATTCTGATTCTAATTCTAATTCTTGTAATTATTATGTACTTCACTTCTTAAAAAGCCGGAAGCCTGATATCAAAAAAGCTTGATACGAAAGTCTCTTAGTGTCAGTTCCTGTGAAAAAGATATACATCCGGCAGTTAAGCCAGTAGTGCAGTTAAGCCATAGTGCAGTTGAGACTGAAAAAAGAGGGGCTGAGATTTGCCCTGACCCCTTAACTTAGCCAAACTTTTGCTTAATAAAATAAACCTGCCAATACAAGATTTTTTTCAGAAAACTCCCGTATCATAGGCACATTCGCCGTGGATTGAGATATCCAGACCTGCAAGCTCTTCTTCATCCGAAACCTTTACAGGGGTTATTACATTTATGAGCATCAGCATAATGTATGTAAATACAAATGCGTAGATTGAAGTAATTACAACAACCACAACTTCTTTGATGAAGAATGCAGTGCCACCATAAAGCAGCCCGTCAGCGCCTGCCGGATTTATAACCGTTGATGCGAAGATTCCAAGGAGAATTGTTCCTGTTACTCCTCCGATTCCGTGAACGCCCCAGACATCAAGGGCATCATCCCATTCCATCCTGTTTTTGATATGAACCGCAAGATAGCAGGTAATAGCTCCAATAATACCCATTAACGCAGTCACAGGCATACTAACAAGGCCTGCTGCAGGAGTAATTGTTGCAAGACCTGCAACTGCTCCTGTCATGAATCCTACAAATTTTGGTTTTGCTTCCCTTAACCATTCTATTATCATCCATGTAATAGCCGCAAAAGAAGCTGCAATATCACTGTTCAGGAATGCAAGTGCGGTAATTCCATCCACATTGAGTTCACTGCCAGCATTAAAGCCGTACCAGCCAAACCAGAGAAGTGCAGTTCCGATAGCCATTAAGGGAATGCTGTTTGGTTTTGATTCTTTATATTTCCTTGAGCCTACGAAAAAGACTGAGGCAAGGGCTGCAGCTCCTGCTGTCGCGTGAACAACTATTCCGCCTGCAAAGTCAAGAATCCCCATTTCTGCAAGCAGGCCACCTCCCCACACCATATGGGCAAAAGGATAGTAAACAAAAAGCTGCCAGACGACCAGAAAAATAAGATAAGCCTTAAAAGTAACCCGGTTTGCGAATGCTCCTGTAATCAGAGCCGGGGTAATGATTGCAAACATCATCTGGTAAGCTACGAAAACGAGTTCAGGGAATCCCCCGCTTTTAAATGGAGTAAGCGGAGTAATTCCATGCAGGAACATTTTGTCCAGGTTTCCCAGAACTGCACCTTCTCCTCCACTGAAGCACAGAGAATACCCGACAAAAAACCATAAAATAGTTGTTATTCCCAGAGAAACAAAACTCTGCATCATAATTCCTAAAATATTTCGTTTACAGGCAAGCCCTCCATAAAAGAATGCCAGGCCAGGGGTCATAAGCATCACAAGACTTGTCGCAAGCAGCATAAAACCTGTTGAACCAGTATTTAACATTTTTTCATCCCATCTTTTTTATATGATAACTAGGAAGCCTCATACACGCTACCTTTTTCCTAGCTCCTTTTATTTAACTCTTTTCACTCTTTTGATGCAAAATTTAATCTCAAAACAGGTTTTCCGGTAAAAAGGGTTAAAAAATAAGGCTATATCAGTACCGAAAAGGCGGAAAAGGGGCCGATAAAATTCTCAAAACAACTTGTAGTTGAAAAATGTATTGGCTTAAAGTAGGTGAGGATTTTCATTTCTTTTACTAAATTTTTTTCATAAAACTTTCATTTAAAACTTCGTATTTTTAAAGTTTCCGGCTTCTTCCTCATTTTTGATCACGGTCACGGTCAATTTTTCCGGTGCCGTATACAGAGGAGCGTCTGCAAGAATTTTAAATTTAATCCCATACTTTTTTCCTGATACTCGTCGCTATCAGGCAGATTTTTTCTCAAAAATGAAGTTCGTTCTTATTAATTCTGTAATCCACTTTTTAAAAATCCCGAATCCCAACCTCAAAAAAGACTGATACGATAATTCTTCGATCATCGGTTTCCAGAAAAAGAAGATAAGCTGCAGACTATTAAAATGGGAAAAAAACGGAAAAATGTAAGGGCCAGGGTTTATCCTAACTCCTTTCTCCTAATCAAGCAAACCTGCTGAAAAGAACTTCTCCTTAAAAAACTTTTTGTTTAGAGAAATCTGTTTTGTAAGTCCGTTTACTATGGATAAAGATATTCTTTTTTGCAATTTTAAGGGATTTTATCAGTGAATCGCATCGTAGGCACATTCACCGTGCATAGATATATCCAGACCCGCAAGCTCTTCTTCATCTGAAACCTTGACCGGAGTTATTACATTTATGAGCATCAGCATAATGTATGTAAATATAAATGCATAGACCGAGGCACCTGCAACAACCACGAATTCTTTGATAAAGAACGCAGTGCCGCCGTAAAGCAATCCGTTAGCTCCGGCGGGATTTATGGCGGTTGATGCAAAGATTCCAAGGAGAATTGTCCCTGTCACACCACCAATTCCATGTACGCCCCAGACATCCAGGGCATCATCCCATTCCATCCTGTTTTTAATATGGACCGCAAAGTAACAGACAGTAGCTCCGATGATACCCATTAATGCAGCCACATGCAAGGAAACAAGACCTGCTGCAGGGGTAATGGTCGCAAGACCTGCAACAGCTCCTGTCATAAGCCCCACAAATTTTGGTTTTGCTTCCCTTAACCATTCTATTATCATCCATGTAATAGCCGCAAAAGAAGCTGCGATATCGCTGTTGAGGAATGCAAGTGCCGTAATCCCGTCCACATTGAGTTCACTGCCAGCATTAAAACCATACCATCCAAACCAGAGAAGTGCAGTTCCGATAGCCATTAAGGGAATGTTGTTTGGTTTCGAATCTTTATACTTCCTTGAGCCTACGAAAAAGACTGAGGCAAGGGCTGCGAATCCGGCTGTCGCATGAACCACGATCCCGCCTGCAAAGTCAATAACTCCCATTTCTGCAAGCAGGCCACCTCCCCAGATCATATGGACAAAAGGATAGTAAACAAAAAGCTGCCATACGACAAGGAAAATAATGTAGGCCTTAAAAGTAATCCTGTTTGCAAATGCTCCTGTAATCAGAGCCGGGGTAATGATTGCAAACATCATCTGGTAAGCCACGAAAACGAGTTCAGGGAATCCCGCATTTCCAAACATATCAGTCGGAGCAATCCCATTCAAGAACATTTTGTCCAGGTTTCCTAAAATTGCACCTTCTCCTCCACTGAAACACAGAGAATACCCGACAAAAAACCATAAAACAGTTGTCAGTCCGAGAGAAACAAAACTCTGCATCATAATTCCTAAAATATTTCGTTTACAGGCAAGCCCTCCATAAAAAAATGCCAGACCAGGGGTCATAAGCATCACAAGACTTGTCGCAAGCAGCATAAAACCTGTTGAACCAGTATTTAACATCTTTTCATCCCATCTTTTTTATATGATAACTAGGAAGCCTCAAATCTCTTACCTTCTTCCGATTTTATTCTACTTAATATTTTCTACTTTTACAAATAAAAATAAAAGTATTAAAATAAATCTCAAAGAATAACTGATCCCTAAAGAGCTGAATAATACTGAAAAGACAGAAAAAGACCGGGTGAAACTCGGGAAAAAATTGACTGTAAAGAATATATCAATTTCAGGAAAGATGTATTCTTTTCAGAGAAAAAGTATTCTTTTCAGAGACAAATTATTCTTTTCAGAAAAGATGCATTTTCAGAAAAGATGTATTAGTTTTCCATGGAGAATATGTTATTTTAAGGGAAGGCATGTTAGTTTAGAAAGTTGATCTCTTTCTATCCATAGCACAGAATAAATTAGAAAGGTACAGGTGGGTTTACCTGCACTCAAATATTTACCTGTACTTAAATGTTATATGCTGCTTCACCATGCTGTGTCCGGTCAAGCCCGATATTTTCCTCACTTTCAGTAACTTTGAGGCCTATCGTCTTATGGAGTACAAACCCGATGATGAGGGTGCAGACACTTGCGTAGAGAAGTGTGATGACAACGCCTTCTATCTGGAGCAGCAGCTGCTCGGAGTTGCCGAGGAGGAACCCTGTAGACCCGACACTTGCAAATACGCCTGTTAAAATGGCTCCCGTTATTCCACCTACTCCGTGAACCCCAAAAGCATCAAGGGAGTCATCATAACCGAATCTTGCTTTGAGCATTACGGCCTGATAGCAGATGAAGCTTGTAACCGCACCTATCGGGATTGCTGCCATAGGGGTAACAAAACCTGCAGCCGGTGTTATTGCAACGAGCCCTGCCAGGATGCCTGTTGCAAACCCGAGAGCAGTAGGACGCCCTAAATGGCTCCATTCCAGTGCCATCCAGACAAACCCTGCAGCTGCAGGAGCTATAAGTGTTGTGATGAATGCAAGGGCTGCGATCTCATTTGCAGCAAGGGACGAGCCAGCATTGAACCCAAACCATCCGAACCAGAGAAGCCCGGTCCCCAGGAGAGTAAGAGTAACATTATGCGGTTTTATCGAGTCTATTCCGTAACCTCTCCTTTTGCCAAGGAAAAGCAAAATTGCAAGGGAGGAAATGCCTGATGTTACATGGACAACTGTACCGCCTGCAAAGTCAAGGGCCTCCCCTGTAAGGAATCCGCCGCCCCAGACCCAATGGCAGACAGGTGCATAGACAATAAGTCCCCAGAGTGCAATGAACGCGATATATGACTTAAACTTGACACGCCCTACAATGGCCCCTGAGATCAGGGCAGGCGTGATTATTGCAAACATTCCCTGAAATGCAACAAATGCATATGTGGGGATTGTACCTGTTACCGAGTAAGGGTCAATTCCCTGCAGGAATATGTGATCGAGGCCGCCTATAAACCCGTTGCCTTCTCCAAAAGCAAGCGAGTAGCCTATTATCACCCATTCGAGAGCCATTACGCCCATTGCAACAAATGAGTGCATCATACTGCTCAGGACATTCTTACGCTGAACCAGCCCGCCGTAAAATAGTGCGAGCCCTGGAAGCATTAATAAAACGAGTGCAGATGAAATCAACACCCATACGGTATCTGCTGCTACAATAGCCATTCTTGTCCACCTCAAATAGCAGCAGGTCCGCTTTCGTCTGTGCGGACCCTTATAACATCCTCAAGTGGGAGCACGAATATCTTGCCGCTTCCGATATACCCGTCATTGCCCTTTGCCCCCTTTTTAATTGCTTCAATCGTTGGCTGAAGGAATTCATCATTTACTGCAATTTCGATCTTGATTTTCTCAAGAAGATTTGCTTCAAACTCCATTGCTCTGTAGATTTCCAGATGCCCCTTTTGAGCACCATAACCGGAAACGGACGATACTGTCAATCTATTGACTTCAACTTTCTGAAGCTCTCGTTTGACAGCATCAAGCCTTTCAGGCCTTATTATTGCAATTACATATTTCATCGCGACCACCAACAGGTATCTTTTATCCGGTTTGATACTATTTAATTATGTCGTAATTGGTGTTAAATATTTACATAGTTTGGAGAAGGAACTTTCAAAGTATGTAGAATTAAACTCTATTAATCTTGATTAAACCAGGTTAGAAATTGAATAAACTCGAAATAAATCTGAAAAAAGACAGGCCCGATACATGTTACTTGCCTGCAACATGTCGTTTTTTTATCAGCTTCCCATAAGAGAGCTTTTATTCTCTGAAAACAAATTCAGGGATATGTTTGGAGAAATCGGAAGCATAAGAAATGAAGCAGATGAAACTGCCCTGCAAATTCTCGCCCTTTTCAGAGAAAGCATAAGCGAAATCCGCCTGAACGAACCCGAGTCCGTATCGGCATATTTCAGCCCGGACTATTCACATTACATTGTAGTGCACACGCCCCTCAATATCCGATTTCCTGAAAAAAGGGAAGAGTGGAACCTGCGTTTCTGTAGGGATGTCGGAGTTTCCGTTGTAGAACTGGTCATAGCCGAGACCTGCAGTGCTTATGTGCGGGGCTTGATGGCTGTTAACGGCTCTGAAGTCTATGCTATCCTTCCTTTTACATCAATAGATGCAGAAAAGGCAAAAAAGGCGGAATTCCCTGAAGACCGCATGGCTCGTGTAAGAGAACAGGTGCTTCCTGCAGTGCTCCCGGGAATAAAGGGAGATACCCTCCTTGATATCGGCAGCGGTTTCGGGAGCCTTACTCTGGAGATTGCAAAAAATAACCCGGATTCACAGGTTTATGGCATTGACCTCCATGATTCACTCACAGGTCAGGCACAGATGAATGCCGAAGTCCTCGGCATTGAAAATGTTGAATTCAGGACAGGGAGTGCGTATGCCCTGCCCTTTGAAGAGGGGTCGGTGGAGGCTGCTAGCTGCTTTTTCATGCTTCACCACCTTGAAGATATTAAGTTCGCGCTTTTTGAGGTTAAGAGAGTGCTGAAAAAAGGCGGGTCATTAACTGCAGTTGAGCCGCTGGCACATCAACACCATCACGGGCCGCAACTCTCGGAAGCTGAATGGAAAGAGCTTTTTGAGGACGTAGGTTTTAGTGTGGAAACGGAAAATCTGGAAGGAGCAGTTGTCCTGAAAGCCGTAAAAAGAGACTAAAACCGTGTAAAAAGAAGATAAACCAGGAAAATAATCTCAAAAATGGATGTAAAGACTGTCAGACAAATGAATATGGCGTTGACTTTCTTTCAATCCATTTCAAAAGTTTAGTTTTTCCTGCGCTGGAATATAAACATCATACACATCACTGTAGCAATCGGAAATGCAACAGTAGAAAATTCAAGGATCTGGTTATAACGCAGGCTATCTAATTTGATCAAATTTATACATTGACTGCCTTCTGAGATTTCGATTTTCTGTATGTTTTCAGTCTTACTTTCAATTCTTAGTGTATTTGTTGTGATAAGCCAATTCCATTTAGATGTGGAAAGTTTTTCTCCATTTACAAGAAGTGCGTCCATATTACCTATAATCGCGTCCTCAAACTCTATTGAAACCGACTTTACAGCAGGTGAAAAATATATTGTACTAATATGATTATTTGGATTCCAGAATCCTAAGTCTTCTCCTGACCCAAATTTGGTATCAACAATTGCTCCCGGTGAGAATATTACTCCCAGGTCCGAATAAGTACTACCGATTTCGTCGTCTGCATCTAACCGACCTTCATCGAAGGTTATAGTTAACTCTCCTGCACTTGCTGGTATGGCTATTATTGTAATGGTGGTAACAAGCATTAGTAGAATAGATAAAAAATCCGCTTTCATGTTTTTTCCTCTTAACCGGCCTTTATTATTTGCCAACTGTTATAAATGAACCAACTTGGTTATTTATGGAGGAAACGGCGGCTGAATAAAATATATTTATAGAAACTTTGTTTCTTGAAATGTCAAAGTGTGATTTTTAAAAGTCTGGCTTCAAGAGTAAACCTATTGCATTACACGAGCTGCCGGTTTCGATAAACTCTATCTGATCAGGACTATTCTCCCTTACTCCGAAATCTCCTTTCAATCTGCATTTATATCAGCACACACGCCAATTTTTTAGCTCTGTTTTCTCTTTTTTTTAATGGGAAATACTGCGAGTATGGGATGTAACAAAACCGATTTAGTAACACGAATAAGGTTGTAAGAGTCAGAATAAAGAGACCTTTTATGCAGTTAAAAATAGATATTTAAACATGCTCAACTTTCCCTGAGAAACATTTTCTTTGAACCATTACTTTGAAACCGAAAACTGATCTCAGATACATGGATTACATAAATGTCCCCGTCAGCTTATCTGGCGGTCATTCCCAAAAAGAAGGAAGAAATATGGAAGAAAAAGTTGAAGGAGAAAAGAAGTAAAAAGAAGAGAAAAAGCTTAAAAAACAGTAATAAGAGAGCAGTAATAAGGAGCTCATTCCAAAACCAGGTTTACTCTAAATCAATAAGAATCTCAGAACTGTTTTTCGCGATCAAAAACTCGATTGATTACTCTAAATTCGTAATTTAGAGAAATGGTTCTGAGTTTTGGGATCGGCTCAGAAATAAATTCTTATTTTCCTCTTCTCTTTTTCTTTGGCATGAAAGTACATGAGGATATCTTCCTCACGTACTCTCTCTGTCTTCTTTTCCCATAATTGCGAATATTCCACTAATTATTTTGATCCGTTCATCAGCCGAAAATATTTCAGTTTCAACAATCTTTCTCTTTTGAACTTCTCCCTTTTCATACCCTGTCTCATCTTCATACATCTCATCACTTGTGATAAGATGCCATATTATCGTTGCAATTTTCCTTGCCAGGGCAATAATCGCCTTTGCATATCCAATTGACTTCTTTTTTCTGTTAAAAAACTCTTTTAACCTGCTATTCTTCTTTCTTGCTGCTGCTTGAGCAATCTGTGTCAGAATCCACCTTGCTACTTTTGATCCTCTCTTTGTGATTCTTCCATTATGGTATTTATCTGCAGATTGATACACATTCGGAACTATCCCAAGCCATGAAGCAAGTTTATCCCCTGAAGAAAAGTCTTTGAAGTTTCCTATCTCAGCAATTAAAGTTGCCGCACTCAGTTCTCCAATCCCAGGAACTGACATTAAAATTTCCATTTCATGTTTATGATTTCTATAAGCGTAATTGAAAATTTCTCTTTCCAGAATTTCGATTTCTTCATCCAGATGTTTTATAATGTTCAGGCACATCTGAAGCCTTATTGCAGCACTCTGAGATATTTCTCTGTTCAGAATCTCTCTTATCTGACCAGCTTTCTTCCGAACATTTGGAGAAAGTGATTCTATAATCTGATCAATATTTTTTCCTGAAGAAATTCCTGATAGAATTGCTCTTCCATTTTTTCCGAAAATGTCTGTTAGCACATCACCTAGATGTAACATTTCAGAAGAAAGAATAGCATGAGCTTCATTTTTTATATCTGTCCTTTTTCTTACAAGAGTTAACCTGAGCCTGACATACGACCTGAATTCCCTGTGCTTTTTAGGAAAAACTCTTGACGGTTGAATCATTTTATTCAATGCAAGTTGTGCAATGACTTCCGAATCTATCTTATCGGTCTTTTTATGTGTAAATGCTTTCATATCTCGCGCATTTCCAACTATAACAGGCAAATGATCTATCAATGACTCATAAATCGGAACCCAGAAGTCACTTGTTGATTCACAGGCAACAACATCACATTCTTCTGATGTCACCCAATTTTTAAGGTTTAAAATTCCATCATCATCTCTATCAAAACGTTGTAGCTGTTTTTCACCGGATCTGCTGAGAATAGTAGCAATGACAAAATGTTTGTGAATGTCTAAACCACAAGATTTGTTTATTTCTCCTTCCAATTTACATTACTCCATCATTTCAAGGACAGTGGAATTGCCTCAAAGGCAATTTGGCATCCGTGATCAAAGTCACATCTGGGCCTTCGATGGCAATTCGCTGATTAGTTTTTTGACGGTTTCACAGAACCAAAGAAAAGACAACCTTACTGTCCTAAGGTAATGATGGAGTTAATAAACAAAAAAGTTAGGTATAAAAGGACTTTCATCTTTTTGGGCATGTTATTCGAAGAATATCATGTGCGTTTTTTGAGGGGAAGGCCGCTTTCCTTCGTCGAGCGTGATAAGAACGACCCGATATGATGAATAAATGGATGATCCAATATGATGAATAAATGGATGACCCGATATGGTGAATAAATTTACGGATTAGAATTGTTTTCATGCGTCTTCGGTTAAGTGAGGAATCATAATAGATTGCATCCATTCACAGGATAAATGTCCAAAATTTAAAGGGTGTTTGAACTGGAGCAAGATATCGATTTCAGGTAAATATGTTAAAATTTGAGGCCAATTTCTGCCATAAAATCGATAGTATAAAAGGTGATAAAATATCTTAACCAATGACCAATGGAATTGTGTTTAATCTATCTTCTTTTTGTCCTCTTAAGATCCTTTCACTCTATAACTTTCAAATTTCCACGCTCCTGTCATATCTCCTCTGCCACTCGATTATCAGCTCTGGTGGCATTCCGGTCAGGGTCTCCGTACTTATCGTACCCCATTTCGCTACCTCAAGCAGGAGCTTTACCATTGCTTCTTCTGATGGGAGGTCAACGATGATCACAAAATCGTACCTGCCAAGTGTATAATAATTGGCAAGAACTTTGCCGCCCAATGCCCGGATGATCTCCTCTCCCCTAGCGTCCCGCTCGACGAAGTCTTTCGTCTGCTCAATCGCCTTTGCGTCAGTTTTCCATGGATAATATCGACTGACATGCCAAAATACATAAACCCGAATGTATATAATATGATAGATATTTAAAAAAGAGTGCCTGTTCACGGGATATTGCACACTCCAATCTTAGCCATGTATCCCCCCAAAAGGACGTTCTTTTGCAAATGGTGATGAGTATCAGTATTTAGTATCGGTATTTATATGTTGATAGTAGACTTTTCTCATGTCGCTATCTTTACGATATATGTATCTTATTCTTATTACAGTGATGCTTGGAGCGCTGCTTTCAGCTACCGGATGCCTTGAGGAATCTGAAGCTGCATCTGCAGACATGAACAACACAATGATGTTGGCAGACCTGACATACTACACAGAACAGCTACCGCCTTATAATTACATAGAGAACGGTACGCTGGAAGGTATCTCTGTTGATCTTCTTGAAGTAGTCACTGAGAAGATGGGGAAGAAAGTGACTAGGGAAGAGATAAACCTTGTTCCCTGGAATGAGGGATATCAGGCTGCTCTCACCCGGAATAATACGGTTCTCTTCGTTACAGCAAGGACTCCCGAAAGGGAGCAGTTATTCAAGTGGGTTGGACCTGTTTATTCCGATAGATATGTCCTGTTTGCCAAGCGAGACCGGGGGATCACAATAGAGAGCCCTGAATATCTGAAGGAGTACCGCATCGGGGTGATCGCCGACGATGTAGCGACTCAGCAGCTGCTCAATATTGGGGTGAACCAAAGCCAGATCATTCCCGAAAGTAACGTGTCCGCAAACATCGCCGGACTAGAGAACGGTGAGATCGACCTCTGGGCATGTCCTGAGGATGCAGGCAGGTATTTCACAGAAGAGATAACAGGGAACTATTACTCCTACATTGTTGTGTATCAATTAGAGAACCAGGATCTTTACTATGCTTTCAGTAAAGACGTCCCCGATTCAGTCACCCAGTCCTTCCAGCGGGCACTCGATGCCGTCAAACAGGAAAAAGATGCAGCAGGCATCAGCACGCATGAGCGGATCCTCGGGAAGCATATTCCATCTGTCGGCCTTGCCCAGCTCAATTACCTGACCGAAGAATGGGCTCCCTTCAATTACCAGGAGGACGGGAACGTCACCGGTATCTCTGTCGAGGTACTCGAAGCAGTCTTCAAAAATATCGGTGTGAACCGCTCACGGGCAGATGTTCGCATTGTCCCCCTGGCAGAAGGTTTCCAGACAGCGCAAAACAATACCAGTACGGTGCTTTTCTCCATTGTCCGCACACCAGAACGTGAGCTCCTCTATAAGTGGGCAGGACCTTTTACCAGTGCCAGTTTCGTTATCTATGCGCCGATGAGTAGTAATATTACAATATCCTCTCCTGAGGATCTCAATCAGTACAGGATCGGTGTGGTACAGGCCTCCATCGAAAACGACCTTCTCACCAGCCATGGCGTTAATGCATCGCAGATCGTCAACGGCCAGAAACCCGAAGACCTCCTCAGGATGCTGGAAGAGGGTCAGATCGACATGTGGGCAACGGGAGATCTCGCCGGAAGGCATCAGATGCTGCAGATTGCAGCGGATCCCAATGCCTATGAGACCGTGTATACTCTGAGTGAGAATGACTTCTACTATATTTTCAGTAAGGATGTCCCGGACACAATGGTCGGCGCTTTCCAGCATGCACTCGAGGCGGTGAGAGATCAGAAGGACGAGCAGGAAGTCAGCGATTATGAGCGGATCATCTATCGGAATCTCGGGGTTGGATGCACAGGGCAGACATTCACTGATGACGCGGTGGTGGAGCTTGTAAACACAACCGCCGCAGCAATCGAGAATAATACCTCCGATACGTTCCGGCGCATCAACGCAGGCGAAGCGCCGTATAGGGATCATGAGGATCCGAGTCTCTACGTCTTCGTGTACGATGTGAATTTGACCATCGTTGCTCATGCAGACAACATTCAGGTTGTCGGCAAGAACTTCAAGGGCAAGACAGATGTTACTGGTAAACCGTTCCGTGACGAAATTTTAGAAGGAGCGCTGAAGAACGGGACTGGCTGGTTGGATTATGTCTATATGCATCCGGTCCAGACGAATCTATACTATAAGACCACCTATTACCGGTTAACTCAGGGAAGCGATGGGAACTCCTACATTGTATGCAGCGGCAATTACAAGCGCTGCCAGAACCAATCGGAAGCGACACCGGCTAACAATTCAACTGCATCTCCAGAGGAGCTCGTGGCATTCGTCGAGAAAGCCTTCGAATATGCGCACGTAAACGGACAGGAAGCTGCTCTTCGTGAGTTCAACAACCAGACCAGCCAATTCGTTGACGGCGAACTCTATATCTTCGCATACGACACCAATGGCACCACGCTGGCTCTTCCTTTCCAGCCCGAGATTCTCGGGACAAATCGGTGGAACACCACAGACGTGAACGGCACCTTATATATACAGGACCTGGTAGCCACCGCGCAGTCCGGCGGAGGTTTTGTCCGGTATCTGTATGCAGACCCTGCAGATAATTTCACAGTCAAACAAAAACTCAGCTACGTGATGATGGTGAACAATAGCTGGATACTCGGGGCTGGAATTTATAATCCGCCCGAGAATTCATCGATCGTGAATGTGGGGACAGATCCGCAGGTAAGAAATAGCCTGAAATCTTTTGTCGGGGAAGCGATTGAGTATGCCAATACGAGTGGAAAGGATGCCGCTATCGCAGAGTTCAATAACCAGAATGGAACCTTTGTCCGCGATAGTCTCTATATCTATGCCTTCGATTATAACGGAACGACTCTGGCGCTCCCCTATCAGCCCGAACTGATCGGAACGGATCTTTCAGGGCTCCAGGACCCCTACGGAGTGAATTATACCAAAGTAGAGATTTTCCTGGCACAACAGGGAGGAGGGTTCCTCTTCTACCATTACTACAACCCCGCCCGAAACATGACTCTTGAGCCAAAAATGAGCTACGTCCAGAAGGTCGAAGAAACCTGGTGGCTCGGGGCAGGTACTTACATTGAAGACCTGAACCAGACTACCTGACCGAATTTAACAAGAAAAGATGATCGTGGGCGAACTGATCAAGTTCATTGCCTACCACAATACTCCGGGCCATTAGATCGCCCGGGGAGTTTATTTTGGTTCCAGTATCTCAGTTCTTTTCTCTGCCATCGTCACCTGTTTCAGTAATTTTTGCTCAAGGAGAGACTGTCACTCCAGGATTGGAATAAGTACTGCCGATTTCCTTGACCGCATTTAACTGATCCCCACAGAAGGTTGTGGTTCCTTTTCCTGAACTTGCCGGCGTGACCATTATTGTTAATGGCAGAGACCAGCACTAATATAAATGAAAAAAATTCGTTTCCATTTTTTTCTTCTCATCCCGGGCAGGTTTGCAGTATTACCAGGATTAAAACGATACATATTAGCCCAGTTTCAACCATGAAACACTCCACGCAGGTCACTCGAAGACCAAGTTTTCTCCCGAATAGGGCAATATTTGTCGGAAGAGCTGTCTTAACATAACCAATCCCAAGGTGCAGTGCCCGTGCAATGAAGAGCATCTCAAGACACTGAAGAACGGTTATTTGTTCCATTACGACTATTGTTCCAGCCGCCGAAAGAACGGCAATCTGACTCAAAAAGCTTGCTGCAAATAAAATAATTGCAGCATCCGGCAGTTGAAGGGTGTTCATGAATGGTTGAAGAACCTCTGCTGAGTAATCTGCCAGGCCCAGATTCAGGATGATGATGAATAAAAATGTTGTTGGAACCAGGACAAGGGCAATTTTTCCAAACTCACATAAACTTTTCTTGAGTATAGACCCTGCTCTGGCTAAGCATCCGTTTTCCTTTACCTTCTCCTCTGAAATGGACAGTCGGGTATCATCTCCATATTCCGGGGCTTTTTTAAAAAGAATTCTTCTACCTATGAATACTCCAGTAACTGCAATACTAGCGAAAACCAGAAGTTCTAAAAAGAGAAGTATCAGTCCAATCTCATAACCAAGTACTGAAAGCGCAACGGGTGCCTGAAAAAATATTGCACTATGAAGCCTTTTTGGTAATTGAGCGATCAAAACTGTCACAATGACGTCCCGTTCTCCAAGAATCCGCTTATGAAAGAAAGAAGAGAGCATACCCATTCCTGACCAGGAATTTAAAAAAAAGAAGGTAAGTACAGAAGAGCATGTTTTTGGAAGGCGGGCCATTTCTGTAATGGATGCCATAGGGATGCTGGTGTATTCGAGATACCGGGTTGCCCTCAGGAGATTTGATAGAAAAAAACCGATAAATATCATAGGGAGCATCATCGAGAAAAGCTTCATAGCTTCGGAAAAAACTAGTGAATAATCCATGCCGGCTCCTCCAGAGTAGCATTGCAGTCTTAATTTAATCAGGCTTAACTTAACGAAAGTATGGAAATTTGAAAGTCTCAGTTCTCACTGACCGACCTGCAGGCAACTTTATGGATACCTCCTCTTAACTGAACCTTACCACTCCGACACTCCTGTTTGACCACTGAGCACCTATCTTTATATGGACATCCTTCATCTGTGGTTTGAAATATCTCCGGATTGTGGTACTCTGTCTTTTCGCCACAAAAGAGTGAGGCATTAATGAGCTCCTGTGTGTAGGGGTGCAGGGGGTTCTGAATCAAGTCATCTGTCGGCCCCTCCTCAACAATCCTGCCCCGGAGCATCACCGCAGTCCGGTCACACATCCATTTTACGACTTCAATATCGTGAGAGATGAGAACACAGGGTATTGAATGTTCTTTCTGTATATTTTTTATCAATGTAAGAATTTGGGCCTGTACTGAGAGATCAAGGTTTGATGTGGGTTCATCTGCAACAATCAGTGCCGGGTTGAGGCTGATGGCACGGGCAATCACTATCCTCTGAATCTCACCACCGCTTACCTCATGAGGGTAGCGATTAAGGATCTCTTCACGTATGTTCATATTCCGAATGATTTCCTGTACGGTGTCTTCGATCAAATCGCTCTTCCCGGAGAGCCGCAGACCTTCTACAAGGGAATGCCCAATTCGCATCCTTGGGTTGAGCGAAGACCTTGGATCCTGAAAGATCATCTGGAGATTTGGCCAGTATCTCTGTAACTCTGCCCCCTTGAGGCTTGTGATATCTAGATCGCCGATTTTTACTCTTCCTCCTGTTGGTTCTAACAAGCGTACAAGCATCTTACCCAGGGTTGTCTTTCCACACCCGCTCTCTCCCACAAGCCCGAAAATTTCATCACTCTTGATTGAAAAGTTCACGTCCCGTACAGCATGTAGTTCTGTCCTGTTTAGAAAAAAACCACTGGTATAGGTCTTGGAAAGGTGTTCAACTGCAAGCATAGTGGCACCGAATTCCTCTATTCTCTTCACGCATGTCAGGATGATGCGTTGCACACTTCTCTTTTGCATATGGACACCGGGGATGGAAACGGCATCCGGTTGGGAGTTGTATCAAACTTGGACTCATACCTGGTATCGAAGACATTCCCCTTGATGGCATTGAAGACATCAAACCCTGTGTGTATGGGTGCCTGGGGTCGTCGAGTATGTCCTGTGCAGGGCCTCTCTCAATAATTTCACCTGCATACATCACCGCAAGATTTTCACAGATCCGTGCTGCGCCGATGTCGTGGGTTATCAGCAGAAGAGAACGTCCCGCAGTGATGCTATCAATCAGTTTCACGGTTTTGTTCCTGAGAATCGT
Organism: Methanosarcina subterranea; assembly: GCF_055385895.1. NCBI lineage: Archaea > Methanobacteriati > Methanobacteriota > Methanomicrobia > Methanosarcinales > Methanosarcinaceae > Methanosarcina > Methanosarcina subterranea. The sequence continues at coordinate 808,917 of NZ_AP042426.1, forward strand.
GTCCAGCCCGGTAGTCGGTTCGTCTGCGATGAGGAGGTCTGGATTTTGTGCAATACCCATTGAGATCAAAACCCGCCTGTTCATGCCCCCTGAGAGCTGGTGGGGGTATCGGTCCGACAAATGAGGATGAAGTCCGACTGAGTTAAAGAGGTCAAAAACCTTACGATAAAGTTGTCTTTTATCCTGAGAACCTCCGTTTGGATGTATTGCTCTCTGAACCTGGCTCTTAATCTTCATAAGAGGATCAAGGGAGGAAATATGCTGTGGGATTAGCCCGATCTCTCCACCTCTTATCTTCACCATATGATCCTGACCTGTCCTGAGCAGATCTTGGTTATGAAAAACAATTTCCCCGGATACCAGTGCGTTCTGTGGGAGAAGCTTCAGTATGGTCTGGGCAAGCACAGACTTCCCGCATCCGGATTCTCCAATAATAGCCATTCTTTCCTTTTCCTTCAGGTCAAAATCAAGACCGTTTACTGCCTGGACAGGGCCATTTCCCGTGATAAAAGTTGTACTCAGATTTCTGATACATAGAATGAGCTCTCTGCCTGTTTCACCTGTAAAATCATGCGATAAGGTATCCATATTCTCTCCTCCTTTCATTGAAAGTCAGTCTTTTCCACCCTCATCGGATCAATTCTCTCTTTCAGCCAGTCACCAAGGCAGTTGAATGAGAGAACTGTAATTATGATACATAATCCCGGAAAGATCATTGTCTGCGGTGCGGTCTCCATGAAAGCGATACTTCCCTGAATCATCGCTCCCCACTCCGGAGTTGGGGGTTGAGCTCCGAGTCCGAGGAAACTCAGGCCTGTGATATGAAGAATTGCGGACCCAACATCAAGTGTGGCAAGGGCGAAAATAGGGGAGAGTACGTTTGGGAGTACGTGTCTCCTGATGATGTAGTACGAGTTTCCCCCCATGAGACAGGCTCCTTTGACAAAATCCTTTTCTTTTACCTGGAGAACAGATCCCCGGATAATTCGTGCATAACTTACCCACCATATCACCGAGAGTGCGAGCACGATGTTGAAGAGCGAAGCTCCGAATAATCCGACAAGTGCTATGGAAAGGATCGTCCCTGGAAACGCCAGGAAGAGATCCACAGTACGCATAATGGTCTGATCAACAATACCTCCAAAAAATCCGGCAGTCAGTCCTATGAAGGTGCCAAGTACGACACCGACGGCAACCACGGAAAGGGCGGTTACCAGCGAGGTTTGTGTTCCATAGATTACCCGGCTAAGAATATCCCGGCCGTGATGGTCTGTTCCAAATGGATGTTCCATATCCGGTTTTGCAAGCCGGTTGTTAAGATCTACATAATTCGGATCATGGGGAGCTACTGAACCGGGAAAGATAGCCATAATCGCAAAGGTGAGGAGGATTATGCAGCTGATGATCACCCTTGTACTCATATGTGGAAACTTGATCTGGAGGGAATGACCGGTCTGTCCTTGACGGCTGCTCTGTCCGTTTTCATACAAACTATTACCCATGAATGTTCCCTCCAGGTTTCATCCTCGGATCGATGTACACGTACAGAATATCAACGAGAATATTGACGATAACAAATATCAGAGCGATAAGGAGCACAAATCCCGCAATGACAGGATAGTCCCTGCTCATTACCGATGTCAGAAGAAAGTTTCCTATTCCTGGCCACCCGAAGATTTGCTCAATAATCGCTGTACCACCGAGGAGCGTTCCGATATCTAGCCCTGCCTGGGTGACAATAGGAACAGAAGCGTTTCGAAATGCATGCCTCACCACAACCCCTCTTTCACTCAGGCCTTTTGCATAGGCTTCGAAGACATAGTCTTCGGAGAGGGCATCGAGCATGCTTTCCCTTGTTATCCTCAAAATTCTTGATATCTGGAGGAACCCGAGTGCAAGTGTCGGAAGGATAAGGTGCTGTATCCCTCCATATCCGAATGAAGGGAGGATATCCAGATGGATTGAGAATACGAGGATGAGCAGCAGTGCAAGCCAGAAGGACGGTATTGAGGTTCCCATTGACGCGATGAAGTTGCCGAATATGTCAACTGGTGAATGTGGCCTCATGGCTGACAGTACACCAATGCTGATGCCCACTACCAGTGCAAGTGTCATCGCCGTCATCGTAAGGATGAATGTCGCTGGAAAACGGGCAGTGAACTCTTCCAGAACCGGATCACCTGTCCTGAGGGATATACCAAGGCTTCCGGAGAACAGGTTTGTCATCCAGGCAGCGTACTGTTTTAAGAAAGGCTGTTCAAGCCCGTGATTATTCATAAAAAGTAAAACAGCCTCTCTTGTCGGCTCGTTTCCTGTCTCCTGTGTTAGAATAATCTCGGCCGGGTTTCCCGGTGCAAAGTACATTATCGAAAATGAGAGGATTGATGCAAGAAAGATCGTTATAAGAGCCCAGGGTATCCTTCTTGCTAATAAGATGAGTATGTCTCCGGCCATGATCTTCCTCTTAAGGCTCAATACTAACCGTGCTCAGGTCGAGACCATAGATTGAGGCAGGGAACGTGAAGCCTTTCACAGACTTTTTATATGCAGCGATTTTCTCGATATCATAAAGTGGCATAGAGGCATATTTCTCCTGAATATACAGGTATGCGGCGCTATAGTCTTCATCTGCACCTGTAGCTATGGCTTTTTCGATCAGCTGGTCAAGCTCTGCATCATGGTAAGATGCCTGCCATGACCCCCAGGTAGAGTGATACTTTCCGGTAAGCGGTCCTTCGGGCAGACCAGGGACTCCCCAGCTGTGGTGAAGATACATGTCATAGTTGCCCTTTTGACGTTCTTCCCCTGCTGCACCGCTTTCAAGAACAAGGATCTCGAGTTCGACGCCGATTTTCTTCATCTCACTCTGGATATAGACCGCAATCGAGTCGGAGTTTGCTTCACCCTGCGGAACGATATAGGTAAGTGTCAGCTTCTTTCCGTCTTTTTCCCGAATTCCGTCGGTTCCGGCAACTATCCATCCTGCCTGGTCAAGGAGGTTCTTTGCCCTCTCCGGGTCATAGGTATATTCTGTTCCTGCAAGGCTGCTGGCCCATGGGTATGTCGGGGATACGACCGAGTATGCAGGTTCTGCGGCGCTGGCGAGGAGTTCCTTTACCATCTTATCCCGGTCAATCCCTAGGTTAATCGCTTCCCGGAGACGAATGTCATTCAATGGCCCATCGTTACAGTTTAGTTCAACAACCTGATATCTTCCGTAGGACTGCTTTTCGACAATGATATCCGGATCACTCATCATCTGGGGAATCTGCTCATATGGGACCGTTGAATGGTGATCTGCCACACCAATGATATCCACATCACCTGCACGCAATGCCGATACACTGGCATAGCTGTCAGGAATTACCCGATAAGATATCCGGTTAACTAGTGTTTCTCCGTCTGAGGTTGGATCGTGTCTGACAAGTTCCGTACTCTGTGCCTTTACATAGTTCTCAACCTCGAACTTCCCTGTTCCAATGAAGGATACGATCTCTCCGTCAGTACTCCATGCAGGTTCTACCGATGTTGGTGAGGTAACATAGCTGGTTGATTCAGATGAGAGTGATTTAATAAAAGCTCCATGCGGTTCTTTCAGAGCGACCTGTATTGTATAATCATCAACCTCGAGCACATCGGATATCTTTGAAAACGCAATATCGTTCTTCTTTGGCCCCTGGCTGCACCATGTCAGGAACCATGCAGCAGAACTCGCGTTCCATTGCGTCCCGTCGTGGAACTCTATCCCTTTATTGAGGTGGAATGTATAGGTCAGTCCGTCATCGGATTCGTTCCATGAGCTTACAAGACGGCCGGGAATCGGTTGTCCATCGGCATTGATGTCGAGGAAGACATCATAGACATTCATCTTCATCTCTATTCTGGAATCAAAATCTGCAGGTCCGGCAACGATAAGTGTCTGAACGTTGTTCGCTATCTGAGCGCTCTGTCCTACGCATCCAGAAGCGGTGATCATACATCCGATAAGGCAGCAGAGTGCAAGTAGTTTCAGCGATGTAAAACTTCTCTTCATTTTCAATCCTCTTTCGGTTTTTCAGCTGTGTAGCAGAACTGGCCGTGTCCATGTGAAATTCTATACGGATAGGGCATATACTGGCGTTTAAGGGCCTCAATCCTGTGCATGGGCTCGGCGAGAACATTAGAGTATCCGGCAGATTTCAGGAGGTCTACAATGACTCCGGGTTTTACACCGCCGTTGTATGGAAGGTTTACAGCCTGCCTCCCGTTTCCAAGAGTGCACCATGGATTTCTCCTCTCTGAGAGAAGTATCCAGAGGTTCAGAACCTGTTTATGGATCGCGGCTTTCCGTTCGTCACGGGGTTCGTGAAGGAAAAAACAGAGCCTCCCTCCGGGCCTTAATACCCGCATCCATTCACGTACTGCAATATCCGGATGCGGGAGTGTCCAGAGAACAGCCCTGTTGACTATGGCATCAAAAGAATTGTTTTCAAAACCTAGACTTTCGGCATCATCCTGACGAAATAAAATTGATAATCCCCTCTCTCTTGCCTTGGCGGATGCACGGGCGATCATCTTCTCAGAGAGATCGATTCCCACAACCTCGTACCCCATATCGGCGAGCATCAGTGAAAGAAAACCTGTCCCTGAGCCAATATCAAGAATTTTTTCGGCATTACCCAGTTTTGACCTGAGAAGCCCCTTCCATGCTTCTTCCTCCTCTTTGCTGGCGGTATAATGTCCCGGAGATTTGTCGAATGTTTGGGAGCGGTAATTCCAGAAATCTCTGATTATCTGTTTGTCTTCGTTCATCTGTCACCCTCCAGAAGGTTAAGGGCAGCTCCAGCTGCAAGCTGAACCCGGCCGTACTATATTCCATATTCTTTCCGGGCCTCCATTGCTCACTTAAAACATGTCATACATTGCTTATGCAAAATTTTCCATTGGGGTTTGTTACGACATCGAGTCTATTCTCTACAATTCCTTTGTAGTTCCCCTCTATCCCGATTCGTTGTTTTGTAACGATTCTCGTATCCATCATACGATCGATATTGGTATTCTTGTGATAATGAGAACCGGGATTTCAAGCAAGATCTCATTGTCAGATGTGGTCTCCTTTGCAGCTTTACCCTATGATTCATTTATCCTTCTATTGACATTTCATCAACTCGTACTTGCATTATATTTATTGTGTGAATTGTTATCCTTTTTGTAACATTCTTTGTTATACTCTTAATCTGATAATGTTTATAGTATAAGTTATTATTGATTTGATCTTACTATTTGTTATTGATATTTATAAAAGTATTAATTAATGATCTCAAATTAGCTTTTAAATCCTTATCTAATTAGTCAATCATCCGAAGCACTTCAGAACAAAGAGTTTTATTATAAGACAGCGACCAATTTGATGCCATTAATAAAACTACAGAACTCAAAAAAACTAGTGACTGTTAGAATCAATGAAAAAAGGATGGGTAAAAAAAGATAGATAAAAAAGTAGGTGTTTAAACTTAAATTCTGAGTTAAAAGCTTCTGCTTTTTCGTTTTTTGTTCTTAAAAGGATCTACTGCTCTTGAATCGCAAGTCTGCTGTCGCAGTTCGTGCGCTCAAAAAACAATCATATCCGAAGTCCTTAGCCTGACCATACACTCGTCTCCGGTCTCTATTTTTAATGAGTCAAAGACGTGGTTTGCAACCTCTACTTTCAGGACATCTTCGCTTTCCTTAATTATGAGAGACATGATCCGGCTGGTGCCTTTGTTTACCACGTTCATTATCACGCCGTCGAACAGGTTTTTCCCATCTTCCTTCTGAATGTTATGTACATTCCTTCTGTCCACAAGCTCGATATTTTCGGGCCTGATGCCCCAGCTAACTCTGTCTCCTGCCATGCTTTCTATATAAGGGGCGGTAATCTCAGTGCCAAGAGACCAGAGGAAAGTGCATTCGTCTCCCTTGCCGTGACCTTCTACCACAGCATCATCAAAGAGGTTTGAAAAGCCAACGAGTTCTGCAACGTAACGGCTTTTCGGATGATAAAACACATCCTCAGGGGAACCCATCTGCTGCACCCTGCCACCATCAAAGACAACCATCCCGTCAGCCATGGTAAAGGCTTCTACAGGGTCATGCGTAATGAAGATTACAGGAATCCCAAGCCTTTTCCGGATCGTACGCAGTTCTTTTCTCAGTTTCAGGCGAACAACGGTATCCAGGGATGAGAATGGCTCGTCCAGAAGCAGGATTTCCGGATCGGGTGCAAGAGCCCGGGCAAGAGCAACTTTCTGTTTCTGGCCTCCAGAGAGTTCGTCCGGGTACGCAAACTCACACTCTCCAATTCCAACAAGGTCCAGCATCTCGTAAACTCTCTCCTTCTTTTCCATGGAGCTCAGGCCTTTTAATCCGAATTCAATGTTTTGCCGTACATTCATGTGTGGAAATAGGGCGTTTTCCTGGAACATGTACCCTATTTTTCTTTTTTGGGGAGACAGATTTATCTTTCTCTTGCTGTCGAAGTAGATGGTATCGTTAATCCTGATAGATCCTGAATCAGGGTTCTCAAGTCCTGCAATGCAGCGGAGAGCTGTGGTTTTTCCTGACCCCGAACAACCGAAAAGGACCATAAAATCGGAACTGGCATCAAAGCTGCAGTGCATTGAAAAGCTGGGATTTTCTGCCTTTTTCCCATGTTTTCTTCCATAGAATTTCTTTTCAATATCAACTTCAACAGTCATTTCTGATCTCACCTGCTTTTATCCTTTTTCTGTTCTATTCCCGTTACCTGCTCTCGCTTTTATGCTCTCTTTTACTTTTGTTTTCACTCTCGACTTTTATCGTTCACCTAACCTGCTCGTAACCGCAATCGTACCGAGGGAAATCATAACCAGGATAACTACCAGCAGATTCGCAAGTTCACTGTTCCCGGTCTGGTACGCCCCATATATGGAAAGAGGCATTGTACTCGTTTTTCCCGGTATATTCCCCGCAACCATAAGGGTTGCTCCGAATTCCCCTACTGCCCTTGCAAAACTCAGGACGCAGCCTGCAACAATTCCTTTTTTCGCAAGGGGGAGAGTTATGAAGATTGCGGTTTCGAGTTCACTCCTGCCGAGGATACAGGCAGCTTCCTCGACGCTTCTATCCACTGCTCCTATTGAAGACGAAGCAGTCTTCACCATCAGGGGTAAGGATACGATAAAAGCTGCAATAGCTGCTGCCTGCCATGTAAAAAGTATCCCGCTGCCCGTGAGTTTGGTAAAGATACTTCCAAGGATCCCGTTTTTTCCAAGCAACATAACCAGGATATACCCGGTCACGGTTGGAGGCAGAACCAGAGGAAGGGTAACAAGCACGTCAGCCAGCCATTTTCCGGTAAATTCTTTTTTTGCCAGCACGTAGGCGATCAGAATTCCCAGAAATGCCACAAAGAAAGTTGAAACTGCAGCAATTTTGAGAGTAAGCATAAGCGGGCTCATGACCACCTGAAGCGTTTCCATCAAATCCCTTCCCAATTTTCTGGTTTTGTTCTGTTGAAAGTCTGAATCTGATCCTTTCCTTTTTCATCCTTCTGGGAATTCTGATCGCCTATGATTTTCTTAAACCTATGATTCTGATTTTCTAATTTCTGTATTTATGGCTCTTTGAAGCCGTACTCTGCCAGGATTTCCTGTCCTCTGGCTCCGGTAACGAAATCAACAAATTCCTGGGCTTTTTCTTTATTCTTTGAGTCTTTTATCACTGCTACAGGATAGGAAATCGGTTCACTGACCGGAACTGTAAATGCTATCTCGTAAAGCTTTTTCTTCCCGTTTTCAGCATCTGTCTCATATACGAAACCTGCATCGGCTTCTCCGGTTTCTACATATGTCAGCACCTGTTTCACTGTATCTGCAAAGATGACTTTACTTTCAACTTCATCCCAGACTCCTGCTGTTTGCAGTGCCTGTTCCGTATACTTCCCTATCGGTGCAGTTTCAGGGTTTCCTATCGCGATTTTTTCTATATTCCCTGCAGTCAGGTCTTCTAAAGTATTCAGAATTTCAGAGCCGGTTTTTTCAGGCATAACTATTACAAGAGTATTTGCTGCAAAGTCTTTTCTTGAGCTTTCTTCAATCAGACCTTTCCCAGAGAGGAGATTCATGTCTCTCTCAGAAGCCGAAGCAAATATATCAACAGGAGCTCCGGATTCGATTTGCGTCCTAAGCGTTCCCGAACCTGCAAGGTTCAGTTCTACCTTTGTACCCGAATGATCTGCTTCAAACTCTCTGGCAATGTCAGTAAAAGCTTCAGTGAGGCTTGCAGCAGCCGAAACAGTAATTGTTGTCGGCTGATCTTCTGCTCCAGGGGAAACTGCAATTAAGGCAAATATGAAGAGGCAGAGAATTGCTGCAAGAGCCGGAAGTACCAGTTTTTTTGCTTTACTTCCGGTCATTTAGCTCCCTCTATGCATTCATCTTTTGCTCCCTGGTTTGCATATGCAGCCGGCTCGACCTGTACAGGTGCAGTGAAAGTATCAGTAGCTTCAAGGATGGTGTTGGTGATCCTGTCCAGAAGTTCCAGGGCTCCCCTGTATCCGACAGTAAGGATGCGCTGTGCGCCTACCCTGTCGTGGATTGGCAGGCCGACTCTTACGAGGGGAATATCACGGGCTTTTGCAATGTATTTCCCGTTGGAGTTTCCTATCAGGATTTCAGGGCTGCATTCGCTGACTGCGTCATTGAGGCTGTCAAAGTCAATCCCGTCCAGAACCACAGGTTCCAGTTCCGGCCTGATCTCTTCGAAGATTTGTTTTATTCTCTTTCCGAAGTCCCGGCTTTTGCTGCCCGTTGCTACCAGCATGGGGTTCATTCCGAGTTCCAGCATGAAAGTCGTCAGGCTAAATACAGTGTCGGGGTCTCCGTAGACAGCCGCTTTTACGCCGTAAAGGTACTTGTGCACGTCCACCATGGCATCGAGGAGCCTGCCCCTTTCTTTCTGGTATTTCTCAGGGACGGGACAGCCAATGATGCTGACCAGTTCCATAAAGAAGCTGTCAGTGTTCAAAAGCCCGATCGGGATTGGAACACTATGCCCTGGAACGCAGTGGGATTCTTCCAGATATTTTAGTGCCAGATTCGTGCTGACAACACCCAGGCCAAGAGTTGCCTTGTTGTTCGGCATATCTGCAATCTCGGAAAGGCTGGTGCCACCGGGGGCAATTTTAGGGAGCTCTTCTCTCAGGGGTGCATCAAAGGTCTCGGAAATGTCTGGCAGGAAAATGTAATCTCCTGCAGTTTCTGCAAGGATTTCTTTCAGTTCCCTCACGTCAGCCGGGGAAATGCTCTCGACAGGGATAAGGTTGAGTTTCCTATTCAGAATTTCTTTCATGTCAGGATTTTTTGCTTCCTGGGAGTTTTTCTCTGCCTTTTCTTTTTCCAGGATTTCCGTATACTCCATAATTTCCATGTTTTCCATGTAATCCATGATTTCGATATCTTCCGGGATTTTCGGTTTTTCCGGATCTTCCGGACTTTCCGCAAATTTCCTGACAACTGCATCAAGGGCTTTTATGTACCCGCTTACATGGCTTTCCCCATAACTGGGAGTGGAAACCGGAACGATTATAATGTCTTTTTCAAGATCATCTCCAATCCCTTCCTCTTCTTTAAATTCTCTTATAATCGCAGGGACATCGTCCCCAATTGTTTCGGCAAGGCAGGTGGTTGCAACGCCTATTACCTTCGGGTTGTACCTGCTGATGACGTTTCTCAGCCCCTTTTTCAGGTTTTCCCTGCCTCCGTAGACTGCTCCCTTTTCGCTGAGGGAGCTTGATGCGATGTCTACGGGTTCCCTGAAGTGGTGGGCAAGGTGCAGACGCATATAGGTGCTGCAACCCTGAGAGCCGTGGTAGAGGACCATGGTATTTTCAATTCCCTTGAAAGCAAGAGCACTTCCCATGGGCTGGCACATGACACAGGGGTTCACAGTAGCATAGTTTCTTTTCGTCATTTCAATGCCTCCTCATACCTGACTCTCAACTGCAGTATCCTCATTCTGGCACAAAAACTCAGGGTCCACAGCCATGTCTTTACATTCTTTTGCGCATGGCTCTCCGAAAATATTTTTTATATTTTCTTTTCCTGCTGACCTTTCTGATTTCACTGCTTCGGGTTTCAAAACCCGCTGCCTGACAGCTTTCCATACGGGGCTGTTGATAGAGGCATCCACTTCCTTCGCGAAGTTTACAAAGCCGTCAAAGCCTTCGAACTCCACCACTCTGTCGTGGTTGAAGTCGCAGAAAGCAACACCCAGCTTGTACGCGATAAACCTCTCTTTAACGCCTGCAACCATCAGGTCGGCTTTCTGTTTCACAAGCAGTTCGGCAAGTTCCAGGGGATTTGCGTCATCTACAATGACCGTTCCGTCCCGGACAGAATAACTGATCTGCTCGTAGTCTTCCTTTTTCCCGGTCTGGGTCCCGATGATAACCACTTCCATGCCAAGCTCTGCAAAGCCTTTGATAAGTGTGAGAGCTTTTGCAGGTCCTCCCATGTAGATGGCTGCCTTTTTCCCTTTGACTCTCTCTCGAACCCGGGAAATTTCAGGCATTATCCGGTTCGTTTCGGTCTCCAACATTTCTTCTGCTGTCTTTTTCATTTCTTCTGAACCAAAGTATTCCGCAGTCTTTCGCAGGGCCATGGAGATGTCTTCGATTCCGAAGAAACTCACGGTTAAATATGGAATCCCATACTCTTGCTGCATCCATTTTGCAAGGTAAGTCATTGACCCGCTGCACTGTACCAGGTTAAGGTCAGCTTCTGCAGCTCTTGAGATGGATTTTGCAGTCGAATCTCCGGTCATGGAAACTATGACTTCGATTCCCATCTGCTCAAAGAGAGGTTTTACGAGCCAGACATCTCCTGCAACATTGAAGTCCCCGAGGATGTTGATCCTCGGTTTTTTTAATCCAGGGTTTACTCCGGTTTTCTTTTCTGCAGCCTTCTCTTTCCTAGGTCTTTTGATTAGTTGCTTTAAAGCGTCGCAGGCGGCTTTGTATCCGTCAGACTTGTTGCCTTTGAAGCCTTCGGATTTTACGGGGAGTACCGGGATATTGTGCTTCTTGCTTGCTATTTTGCATACGGAATCAAGGTCGTCTCCGATAATTCCTACAATACATGTGGAATACACGAAGATTACCGGGGGGTGGTAGATGCCCACCAGTTCCTCGATCGCGTTTGAGAGTTTTTTCTCTCCTCCGAATATGATATCGATCTCTTTCATGTCCGTGCTGAAACTGCTGCGGTTCGTTTCAATCCCGCTGGACTTTGCGCCCCGGATATCCCAGGTATAACCTGCGCAGCCAATAGGGCCGTGGACCAGATGGACGGCGTCGGTTACGGGGTTTAAGACAACCCTGGCTCCAGAATAAACACAGGCCCTCTGGCTTATGGCTCCTGCAAGGGAGTTATTGTCGCATGCAAGGGGGATTACCTGCCCCTTTTCCTGCTTTCTGGTAATGTATGGTTGCCTTTCTTCGAGAGTATCCACTATCCCGGTTTTCTCAATCATCTCTTTCACTCCCCTCTGCTTCTGTTTCCAGGTTTGCAGCGGCGGTTTTCCACTTCTCCCGTTTTTAAGGTATCGGTTTTAACTTCCTGGTTTTAACTTTCAGGTTTTAATTCCCAGGTTTTAACTTCCCAGTCTTACTTTTCAGCTTAAACTTTTTGTTTTTTCGGGAATCAGTTATCTTAAAGCCAGGCTCCTTACTGGATGGTCTCGAGCATCCAGTCTGGTGCGTCTCTATCTTTCCTGTCGAGCAGGGTATTTCCTATGCGCTCCACCAGTCGTGCAGCTCCGGCGTACCCCATGATCGGGAAATAATGCAGGTTTGCCCGGTCCATGATCGGGAAGCCTACCCTGACCAGGGGCACATCCTCTGCCCTTGATATGAATTTCCCATATGTGTTGCCGATTAGGAGGTCCACGGGCTTTCGCTTGATGATCTGGTGGAGCATGAAGAGGTCCCCACCCGAGATTATATCGGCGTCCGGGTATTCGGAACCTATGAGTCCTTCTACTTCTTTCTCAAACTCTGAGTTCTGGGTTCCGGTGAGGACAACACCCGGTTCCATACCCATCTCCAGCACAAGGCTTGTAAGGCCTGAAAGTATATCCGGGTCCCCGTAGATGGCTACCTTCTTTCCATGATAGTGGGGGTGGGCGTCAGTCATCATGTCAATAAGTCTTCCTCTCTCATCTTCAAGTTCAGGGGGGATTGCCACGCTGGCAAGTTTTGCTGCATTCATGATGAAACGGTCAGTGTTTCTGATCCCTATTGGGGTGGGCCCTATTTTTGCCGGGACTTTGTAGCGGCTTTCCAGGACCTTTGCTGCAGACCCTCCTGCCATCCTGCAGGGAGCGATTGTTCCCACGGAATTTGCGGAATCTTCTATATCCCCTATCGGAGTCCCACCTTTCGGGTACATGCCCTGTTCTCCGGTGAGAGGAGCGTCAAAGACATCAGTCGTATCCGGGAAGACTATACCTGAGATTCCCATGATTGAGAGTATGCGTTTCATTTCCCGGATATCGGCAGGTTCCACAAAGCCGGGAATGATATTGAGTTTCCCGTTCGGCTTGCTTTTTCTGGCAAAAGTAGTCACAAAGGACTTTACCATGTTGTCATAGCCAGTAATATGGGTACCCACATAACTTGGAGTGGAGGCTGCACAGATCTTTATGGACGGGTCTATAAGCTCTTCCATCCGGACGTCTTCTACGATAGTGTTTACGTCGTCGCCTATGGTTTCTGCTACACAGGTGGTGTGGATAGCAATTACTTCAGGTTTGTAGATTGTAGTCAGGTTTTCGAGGGCTTCCTTGAGGTTTGCTGCTCCTCCGAAAACAGCGGTTCCTTCAGAGAAACTGCTGGTCGTTCCAACCGAGTTTTCACGGTAGTGCCTGCTCAGGCACATGCGCAGGTATGAGAGGCAGCCCTGTGATCCGTGACTGTGCGGCATGCAGTTGTGCACACCAAGGGCAGCATAGACTGCGCCGATTGGCTGGCAGATTTTTGCAGGGTTGATAGTTACTGCTTCTCTGGTTACTTCTTCACATGGGGTGTAATCTAACATTTTTTCTCCCTCCTTATTCTGCTTCTTCTCCTTTCCATGGCGGGCGTATGAATCTCCAGGTGGGACTGTGCATAGCCATATCTATGTCCCGTGCGAAGTTTACAACCCCGGAAAAGCCAGTGTAGCGACCGCTGTAGTCATACGAATGGATCTGCCTTGAGGGGACCCCGAGTTTCTGGGCCCAGTACTTGTCCTTGATCCCTGAACAGAAGATGTCGGGTTTAAGGGTTCTTAAGAGGACTTCGGTTTCGTGGTGGTTGAGGTCGTCAATGACAATGGTTCCATCTTTCATTTCGGGGAATAGCCCCTCATATTCCATAAGTCCGAGCTTCTGTTTCAGCTCTTCAATCCGTTCCGGGCTGATTGCGGGCTCGACATTTTCGTCCCTTTCGTAGTGCACATCTTCGAGAATTGATCCAAGAGCGTTTCCCTTCATCTGAGGGATGATCTGCCTGCCCTCGTAGTCGTCTCTGTGGGCGAACTGGTAGCCTGCAACAACTACTTTCATGCCCAGTTCTTCGAAGAGATTAGTATAGTGATGGCTCCTGGAACCTCCGGAGTAGATGAAAGCGGTTTTCCCCTTCAGTTTCTTTTTGTACCTCTCGATCTCATCCGCATACTTTGCGGTTTCTTCGGCAATGATTTCCTCAGTCTTCCGGGTAAGATCCGGGTTCTCAAAGAACTGTGCCATTTTCCGGAGGGATTTGGCGGTCATCTTCGTGCCTACGTAATTGACCTTCAACCAGGGAATCCCGTATTTTTCTTCCATCATCTGGTTCGTGTAGTTGATGGAACGGTGGCAGAGTAGGATACTGAGCTTTGCCCTGTGAGCCTGTGCAATTTTATGGAACGAGCCGTCTCCTGTCAGGCTTGAAACGATCCGGTACCCGATTTTTTCAAGGATTGGCTGGATTTCCCAGAGATCTCCGCCTATGTTGTATTCCCCGAAGATATTAATGTCAAAGGGGGTAGGGTTTTCCAGTTCCTCGGTTCCTATCAGGTTTTCCATCAGAGCATTGCTGGCAATGTGGTGTCCTGCTGACTGGCTTACTCCTCTGTATCCTTCACATCTGGAAGGGATAATTTTGATTCCATACTCTTTTTCGGCTTCCCTGGCAACAGCTTCGATGTCGTCTCCTATAAGTCCTACAGGGCAGGTGGCAGAGATACTGATTGCTTCGGGCTTGAAGATTTTCATAACTTCTTCAATGGCTTTTTTGAGCTTCTTTTCTCCTCCAAAGACGATATCGGTTTCTTTCATGTCCGTGCATACGCAGTAGTTCATGAAGTTATCTCCACCCTCCTCTGCTTTTGCAAAGTTCCTCCTGGTTCCCCAGGTAAAGTATGCGCAGCCTATCGGGCCGTGGACGAGGTGTACCATATCTTTGATCGGTCCGAAAACCACACCTTTTGAACCGGCAAAAGCGCATCCGCGGTTTGTAATGATTCCCGGGATTACCTTATCGTCGGCTTCGATATGCTGTTCGGTGGAACAGTCCCTGACAACTATATGTTTTCTCCTGTTCCTCGCAGCCTTTTCCGGGAGCACCTTCAGCATTTCATCGATAAGCTGCTGTTTGTCTTCAATTCCCGAACCTATTTCCGCTCCCATTTATACCAGCTCCTTATTAACCGTCAAATCTCCGCTTTCTCCGGTCCGGATGCGGAGAGCTTCGCTAATGTTTGTCACGAAAATCTTTCCGTCTCCTACATGCCCGGTCTGGTTTACCTCAATGATTTTCTGAACTACTTCGTTTACACTTGAGTCGTCGACAACGATTGTGAACATGCGTTTTGGAATGAAACGGATGCAGGTTTCAGCTTCCTTTTCCGGGTCAGGAAGGGGCGGGTTAAACTCAAAGCAAAGCCCTTTTTGCTTTCCGCGGCCCATGACTCTTCTTACGGTAAAAGAAGGAAAGCCGCACTCCAGCAGGACATCTTTGGTTTTCTGAACCCTGTTCATCCTGATTATTGCCGTAATCTCTTTCACGGAATTTTTCCTCCGAAAATCCGGTTTAAAGTCCGGGCTTTCCAGTCCTTATGGTGTAGGCTTCTTCGACCGGGTTTACGAAGATCCTTCCGTCCCCATACTTCCCGGTCCTGGCAGACTCCATTATGGTCTGTATGACTTTGTCCTTGTGTTCGTCTTCGACTACCATCAGGAGCAGGGTCTTCTGCAGTTCGTCGTAGTGTATATCTGCAATGTGGATCCCTTTCTGTTTCCCTCGCCCGAAGACTTCCATTTTTGTAAGGGAAATGCAGCCCTCTTTCTCAAGGCTCTCTACAACCTTTGACTCCATTCCCGGCCTGATGATTGCTCTTATCATTTGCATCTTTTTCATCTCCTCTATTTGTTTCAGCAGTTACCATTTTGACAGTTACAGCTCAACAATTCCGAATTCCACCATCATAGCTTCCAATTCTTCCATAGGGAGAGGGGTCGGGACAACGAGGTTGGTATTGTTCTGGACATTATTGGCAAGGGTCAGGTACTCTTTGGCCTGGTTGCATTCAGAGTCGAAGTGAATTACGGTCTTTCTGTTGATCTCCGCCCTCTGGACAATGTTGTCCCTGGGCACGAAGTGGATCAGCTGGCTTCCCAGTTTCTTTGCGAATGCCTCAAGGAGTTCTCGTTCTCCGTCTACATTCCTGCTGTTGCAGATAATGCCCCCCAGGCGGGCTCCACCTTTGGCAAACTTGGCAAGCCCTTTGCAGATGTTGTTTGCTGCATAGATGGCCATCAGTTCTCCACTGGCCACGATGTAGATTTCCTTGGCTTTCCCTTCGCGGATAGGCATGGCAAAGCCTCCGCAGACGACGTCACCAAGCACGTCGTAGAATACATAATCAAGATCTTCGGTGTATGCCCCCAGATTCTCGAGCAATCCGATGGAAGTAATAATACCTCTACCTGCACATCCTACACCTGGTTCTGGCCCTCCGGACTCAACACATTTTATGCCGCCAAAACCTGGCTGTACCACAGTTTCAAGGTGGACTCCTTCGTCTCCTTCACTTCTAAGAGTATCAAGTACGGTCTTCTGGTTCAGGCCGCCAAGCAACATTCTGGTAGAGTCTGCTTTCGGGTCGCATCCTACAAGAAGAATTTTGTTTCCCATAGTTGAAAGGGCTGCAGTAAGATTCTGCGTGGTAGTTGATTTTCCGATACCGCCCTTTCCGTAAATTGCTATTTGTCTCATTTTACCTTTCTCCTTTATTTGTTTCTCATCAGCTACCGGAAGCCGGTAACCGTTGTACTATCTTATAATATTTAAATTTTTCCATAAATCGAATATTTCCTGTAATTATCTTTATAATTCTTGGATTCAGGAAAGGATTAATAAACAATTCCTCAGTAAATTGCAGAGGCAAAAATAAACAACAGGAAGACCCTTTCATGATTCCAGAAGCCTCTTATGACCTCATAGTGGTGGGCGCAGGCCCTGCAGGTTCCACTGCCGCCCTGTATGCTGCAAGGGGTGGAGCCTCCGTCCTTCTCCTTGACAAGAAAAGGGAAATCGGAAACCCGATTCAGTGTGCAGGTTTTCTCCCGGACTCTTCGGAGGTTAAGGCTCTTTTACCCGATGCTGACCTGCCTGAAGCGCTTATAATATATCCTGACTCCTGTGTGCTGCAGACGATCAAGACCCAGCGCATTATTCCTCCAAACTGCAATGTAAAAGAATTTGCTGTAAAAGGGGCTGTTCTTGACCGGCGCAGGTATGATCAGTTCCTTGCTGAGCAGGCGGCAGGGGCAGGGGCTGAACTTATGATAAAAACGCGTGTGACAAAAGTGGAGGGCACAACTGTTGATACCTCGGGAATTTTCGGGAAGCACAAAATCAAGGCAAAAGCAGTTATCGGAGCTGACGGCCCAAACTCCCTGGTCGCAAAATCAAAAGGTTTTGCCATGAAACCCGAATTAAAGGAAACCTCTGTTGCCATTGAATACCAGGTCAGGAATGTTGATATCGACCCTGATGCCCTTGAGATGTATTTCGGAAAAGATTATGTCCCTGGTGGTTATGCATGGATTTTTCCCGAGGGCAGGGACCGGGCAAATGTAGGAATCGGAATCAGAAACGGAATGGCTGAAAAAGGGGTTTCTGCAAAAGAGTATCTGCACCGTTTCATGAAGGATCATCCTATGGCAAGTTCAAAACTGAAAAACAGCGTCATCATGAATGTCATTGCAGGTATTATCCCTGTAAACGGAGCCCCTGCAAAAACTGCAACTGAAGATTCTCTTATTGTAGGGGACGCTGCCGGGCACATTATTGCAACAAACGGAGGAGGAATCCCTCCTGCCATGATTGCCGGAAAAATTGCAGGAGAAACTGCAGCTGAATTTGCAGCCGGAAAATGCAAGCTTGAAGAATATGACAGGCTCTGGAGGGCTCAGTTCGGTTCAGCTCTTGAAACTTCGGTACAGGCAAGGCAGATAATGGACGGCATTATGAAATCCGATGCCCTCATGAATGCTGCTTTCAAGTTTATTTCCCCTGAACAGATGAAAGTCATGCAGTGCGGAAAACTTCCCGGACCTGTAAAACTCGGGCTCCAGGCCTTGAACCGCGGAAAAAAATAAATGTGTTTTCTCGCAAATACGTGGTCCCGGCGGTCAGGCAAAATTTACCTGTCCGAATCTCTTTTTGTTTTTAACTTTCTGCCCATTCTCCTTTTGTTTCTTCTTCCTTTTGTTCCCTTTCCTTTCGTTCCCTTTCCTTTTGTTTTTTTCTTCCTTGCCCTTTTACGTCTCTGATGATCCTTCTTTATTTTCTTCAACCGGATTTTCTGCTGCCCTAATCTTTCTTAATTCGGTTTCGGCATCTTCTTTATTGTACCTTGCCTCCGGATAGCCGGGCCTTATTTCAAGGGCTTTGTCAAAAGAGGCAATGGCTTCTTCATACCTTTTCAGAACCACAAATTCAAGCCCTCTGAGGTTCCAGGCTCCTGCAAAGTCAGGTTTTAACGCAAGGACCTTATCGAAATACTCGATTTTCTTTTCCGGGTCAGTTTCTGCTACTGCAAGCCCGTACCACTCTTCTACTGTTTTTCCTTCAATTTTCTTCTTGAACAGTTTATCCAGAAAAGCCAATGGCATCACTTCCCATTGAATATACGCCGGGTCGATAGAAATATGTAGTGATGTTCATTGTTTTCCCTGTTTGAAAAAAACAGAAACAATCATACTGAAAAAAGAGTTTTTTTCCTGCCGTTTTACTGTGGAAATTGCAAATAAGCTGGTCTTTGATTTTTCATTTTCAGTTCATCTTATCGCTTCCTCATGGAGGCTGATTTTTCTGGATTTCGTGCCTCTTTCACGTTCCTGTTTTTAACGCGGCTTCTCCTATTTTTTTCTCCAGATTCTTCTTGTTATACTTTGCTTCTCTATATCGCGGGCAGATCGAAAGGGCATGGTTGTAACACTCCATAGCCTTTTCATAGTCTCCCATATCTGCATAGACATTTCCAAGCACGGTCCAGCCGCCTACGAACTCCGGTTTTAGCTTTACGGTATTTCTGAAGTACTTTATCTTTTTTGGAGGGTCTCTTTCTTTTGTCCCCTGCTCAAACCAGTCATGAGAGTTCTTGCCATCTATCTTTTTCAGGAAAATCCTTTCAAGTAAGCTGGAAAATCCCAGAGCCTCACCTCATTTTTCACTTTATTTAATCACGTTCTCTTTCTATATTTATTCAACCTACTTTTGCTGTCCTTCCCAAATTGCGCCTCGCCCGAATTGCGCCTCGCCCGAATTGCGCCTCGGGAGTACGCGGTCCTTTTCGCTCCGCTTCGCTCCGCTTCGCTTCGCTCAAGAGGACTAATTTTTAAATATTGGTACAGTTGCTCAATGAAGGAGAGCGATCTTCCCAAAAGTCCTCTGAACGCGGATCAAAAAATAGTCTCCTAGTGAAGGGGGTGTTTCTCAGCCTGGGAATATTCTTTCCATGATTTTTGGCATCCCTTAGGCGCAGGCCGGTTTCAATCCTGTATGTGCAGAAAAGAAAGCCTGAGGATGCCAGAAAAAATAGAAAATAAAAATAAAAATAAAAAAATTAAAGAAGAAAGTTTGCCTGCTTATATTGAAAGCAGGATACTTTCATTGTACAGGCTCTCGAAGTCTGAGCTTATTACCAGTTTGGTAATATTATCCAGGGTAGTTACGTTGTAGGTAACCCCGCGTTCACTCGAGTTTGTTTGGTAAGCTGTGATTTTTTCATTTACTTCAGGATCCGGGTTAAGGTAGACAGATGTCTGCGTGTAACTTCCGTCATCCAGCTTTTTGAGGTCTCTGTAGTATTGTTCGGCGGACATATCAGTAGTGGAATTTGTTCTTTTGGCCACTTCCTGGTAGATGCTCCCTTCAGGGTCCGCCTGGCTCAGAATCTGGTCATATTCGGCAGTAGATGTTTCATTTCCTTCAAGAATACCGATTACGCTCACCACACTCTGGATGGGACCTATAATTGTAGGGCTTCCGACAACGTTCCAGATGTTGTAGGTACTGTTTGTCCGGTCAAGGATCTGATATCCCTGATATGGCATTACCTGCGTATCAAGGGGCATGCTAATTTTTTGCTCCGGAATCTGGTGTAGCTCAAAGCCGCTTTCATTGCCATAACTTGCACCGTATCTCTTCGTGACATCAGCGCCGTAAGAGAAGGAAGCATTCATAGTCTGCCTGTTTCCAAAGACTGTTTCTAAGGGGGTTCCTTCTGTTTTTTGGAGGTCAACATACACTGCACTCGTTACTCCGTCAGGCGACATTTCCAATCCGTCAATAATAGAGTTAAACTTGTGCTGGACATGTTTGCCCTGGACCTGGGAAAACGGGACTGTAATAAGTTCTTCTCCAGTTTCTGAAGTGGGGACGTCATTGTTATCTGTTTTCGAATCGGCCGTGAAAAATATCAAAAAGGCAGAGAGAAACATTGTTACGGCCAGGAAGATAGCCAGATACTTCTGATTTTTTGTTGCTGGATCCTTTCGTTTCATAAATGAAACCTCATAACATAAGGTAAATTATTCTGAATGTAAAAAACACACATGGTATCTAAATCTATTGCCATTATATTTGTATTGTTATTATATTATAAAAATAGTGTTCACATCCGTTTTCTAATATAGGAAAGAATTTTCCGGATAATTGCAGTTTTTAAGCCTGATTTCAGTTTTTTGAAGCTATCTGCCCGATCATAAATTCAGTCAAGGTTAGTCAGGATCTTGAGCATCAGTCAAGGGTGAGAATCTTGAGCATATTTGTGCCTCCGGCTTTTCCGGAAGCGGGCCCCTGGGTTAAAATTACAATATCTCCGCTTTCTGCAAATCCCAGTTCTTTTGTTTTTTCGATGGTCTCATTTTCCCAGCTTTCAATTGTTTCCTTCACAATAACCGGATAAACGCCGTAGGATAGGGAAAGGAACCTGCAGGTTTTGGGGACGCGGCTGAAAGCCAGGATCCATGGGTCGGGGTTAAAGCGTGAGATCCTGCGAGGGGTTGCCCCACTCCTTGTAGGTGTCAGTACGGCTGCTACAGGCAGTTTCTGCAGAGCTTCATAGACCTGGAGGGTGATCACTTCGTCCACTGACATTTCTCTGGAAGTTATGGCTTTGATCATTGTATCGATCCCCCATTTCGTCCGGGAACGCCAGTTTTCAGTTGTCTTTGCAATCTTTGCCATCATCTCGACGGCTTCCACAGGATAATTCCCAACTGCGGTTTCTTCCGAGAGCATGACAGCATCCGTCCCATCAAGGATGGCATTTGCAACATCTGTGGCTTCGGCTCGTGTAGGCCTTATATTGTCGGTCATGGAAGCCAGCATATGGGTTGCGGTAATTACAGGAACTCCCAGGAGCTTTGACCCCTGGATAAGTTCTTTCTGGACTGAAGGGACTTCCTGGATGGGAATCTCGACTCCCAGGTCTCCTCTTGCGACCATAAGGGCGTCGGTTTCTTCAAGAATTTCCTCAATGTTTTCTACAGCCTGCCTGCGTTCTATTTTTGAGACTATGTATACCTGCTTTCCCCTGGACGCAGCAAAATTCCTGACCTTTCGGATATCTTCGGCACTTTCGACAAAAGAGATGCTGAACATATCTATTTCCTCATCAAGGGCAAACTCAAGGATTTTGAAGTCCTTTTCGGTCACCGGGTCAAGGAAAATTTTCGCCCCTGGCAGGTTTAACCCTTTATGGGAATAGAGCTCTCCCCCTATCATAATTTCGCAAAGAACATCGTTTCCCGAGATCTCCAGGCAGCGGAGCTGGATGAACCCGTCACTCAGGTAAATGAGGCTTCCGGGAGATACGCTTTCAGGGAGCTGTTTGTAGTTGACAGGAATACGCTCCTCGTTTCCCGGTGAGTCGTCAACAGTAAGGGTTATCAGATTTCCCTTATGGAGCATAATAGGTTCTTTCTCTAGCTTGCCTATACGGATCTTCGGGCCAGGCAGGTCGGCAAGGATTGCAATTGTCCTGTCCAGTTCTTCTGCGACCTTACGTACGCTTCGGATAACCCTGGCATGGCTCTCGAAATCTCCATGGGAGAAGTTTATCCTTGCCACGTTCATGCCCGCAAGCATAAGCTGCCTGAGAATCTCCTCCGAAGAGGAGGCAGGCCCTATTGTGCAGACGATTTTCGTCTTATGGTCCGGGATTTGCATATTTACACTGCCTTGATATTTAATTCTTTATTCGATGCCGCTTTTATGTTTTCTTGGTTATTCTCTGAGCTCTCCGGTTGCCCCTTTTATCGGTCCCGGATGGAATAGTTTTATTCCTGTTGCCTGTCCGTGTTACAGGATTCTTTAGTTTTTGCGTACAGTTTTATAGGTCTCTACGCCTGCTTATTCACCTTTATAAGTTTTCAGGGCTTCCTCAACGCTTGAGTCTTCAACGGTTATGGCGTAGACAGCGTTACACATGCGAACAGCTTCAGCCAGGGGTTTCTGGTGGATATTTCTTCCGGTTGCGTTCCCCTCGGCTCCGGAGATATGAATCTGGTCATAGAGCTTTTTAAGGAAGGTTTCGGCTTCGTCACTCGTACCGCCAGCGCAAACGACTTTGGTGCGTCCGGCTGCTTTGACGGCTTCCTTGAAAATCTCTGCAGATTTTGCCCCTTCCTTTTTCGGGTAATTGACCTTTACAAAATCGGTTCCGAGGCAGGCCCCTACTCCTGTTGCCCCTGCAATCAGGTGAGGGTCTTTTTCATCTTTTACGGCAGTTCCTCGGGGGTAGATCCAGAGTACGGATAACATTCCATGCTGGTGGGCATCATAAATTACCTGGGCAGCCTGCACGAGCATCTCGGCTTCAAACTCGCTACCAAGGTAGATTGTATACCCAACACCAAGTATATTGAGCCCGCTATTTTCCTTAAACTCGGCTACCTGGTCAGCATCATACCAGAGATTGCTAAAAGGATCAGCTTGCGCTGTTTCAATCAGGTGGGTTTTGGAGTTTACTTTTATAAGATAAGGGATATCCCTGTAATCCATACCGTAGCGAGCAATCAGCCCGAGCTGGGTTGCGAAAACCCCTATTTTTGCCTGAGCTGCAATCCTGAAAAGGTGCTCAGGGTCGGCGTCATCTTCAGGGACTCCCTCTCCAAAAAAGTCGTCATTTAAATGTTCAACCTTCTGGTCTCCAGCAAAAAGCATCAGCCTTCCGCTGCCCTTTGTAATTTCCATGTAGTTTTTCGTGTATGTCTCGCGCATTGTTTTCGGGACATCTAAAGGTACGATTACGTCCTCTTTGTTAATTGAAACCATGTGTATAAACCTCAGTCTGATTGAGTAGCAGTCAACTGGATGTTAGAGTAGTATCAGAATAATTTAGTTAGAAGATACTAGTAATGCCAGAAGTGATTTATTTACTTTATTCATCAGAAGTCATTCATTTACTTTATTCACCGGAAATGATTTATCTACTTTATTCTTTCCCACTATATTTAATAATTTTCTCAGTTAGACTAATGGCATGTTACATCAGGAATTCTCCCCTGTTCAATAATTTCCTGATATCTCCCAATCCTTACTGCTTAGTATGAAAAAACTATTCGATTATGGATTATTAAGCATTTCGGAAAAACTAAAAATCCAGACAATCACCGGTTTGAGTATGAAGAAATAGAATCCAAAGTTCCAGATATAATAATGAAAGAACAAATAATGAAAGAATAAATAATGAAAGAATAAATAATGAAAGAATAAATAATGAAAGAATAAATAATGAAAGAATAAATAATGAAAGAATAAATAATGAAAGAATAAATAATGAAAGAATTATAATATTCAAGGAAATAAATATTAAAAACAAAATATTAAAAAAAGTCCGATTTTTTACGCCGCTTGCAGGGCTCGAACCTACGACATTCTGGTTAACAGCCAGACACTCTACCAACTGAGTTAAAGCGGCTTTCTGATTGGAATATGTTCCATTTTCGATTTTTTACCTTTGAACCTTCTCATACAGGAGATTCTTAAGATATAAGTTTTATGGGTAATTTTATGGGCCTGACCGGATTTGAACCGGTGACCGCTCGGTTATGAGCCGAGCGCTCTAACCTGACTGAGCTACAGGCCCGTTCTGGTTTCTATAACGCTTAGTAGTTTTAGTACGGCTTTAATAATAAACTTTTTGCAAGTGTTTCGATTTTTTCCTGAAAAAACGCTGTGAAATATGCAAAAGTATTACGCCGCTTGCAGGGCTCGAACCTACGACATTCTGGTTAACAGCCAGACACTCTACCAACTGAGTTAAAGCGGCTTATATGATCGGGTGTGTTCTTTTTTACTTACCCTGTCGCGAACATTCCTAAAGCGATAATGGTATTTATATATTTCGCTTCAAACTCTTTTTACAGGCAGCCTTATGGGCACTTATAAAGGATCCGGTGATGTAAATTCTCATTATACCTGGAATCGCATCTTTTTAATCAGCACCTTTATCTTTTTCAGCCCAGTTTAATTAATATTCATTTCACTAACATTCATTTCACTAACCATTAAACCGTCATCTTTGTCCTGTTCACTTAATATTTTTACTAATATTTTCCAGTTGATGCCCGATCGAAACCTGTCTTTATTTAATCCACATTCTTTCAGTGTTTATTCGACAAATATCTTAATTTGATAAACGTTGGATTTAATACCTGTTCAATTGAAGTTTTTTATCTGATTAACATTAGATTTATTACCCATTCAACTAATCTTGGCAGTCCAGTACATTTCTTCTTTTCTCTATTTGTTTCTGCTCTCTTTTTATAGTCTCTATGGGCGACATCCTTTTGCCTTCTGATTACATATATAAATAATTGTTTTCGAGCCAAAACTTATATCCTTTCAGAAATAATATATTTGATACTTGTTGTAACATTGATGCAGCGAGATCGGACAGATCTAATTTTTAAGCAGTATATATTCGGTTAGCTTAAAACGCCTTTATCTGAGGCTCTGTCCGGGGGAATTCAATTAATTTCAGTATAAAGGTCGAAAACGGCTTTTAAATTGTTAATTTCAGGGGTTAGAGGTCAACCGCTTTCTCTGTACTGTTGGGTATCCTATGTCAGGTCGTTTAAAGTGATGTCTGGGAACTCACCGGTTCTATCGGGCTTTGACCACTTAAGCCCTTAGGTTTAAAAATGGAAACTCAAGGGGGTTTATTCACGAAACATCTGAAAATATGTCCAAAATGCCATGGCAAACTGAAAATGAGCTTAGACGGCAAGACTCAGTACTGTAATATTTGCAGGTACTGGACAAAAATAGGCACTGCAAGGCTCGATTCAATCATGATTTATGAATGAGGAATCTCAATGGAAAATTTCAGTATTCATAAGTTTTGCGGTGCATGTGAGACCAGGCTAAAACGCCAGGTAATGGGTTCGAATATTTTCTACTATTGCCGGAATTGTGGGCGTGTGAGTTCGGAAGCATGTTTGTCAGGGGGAGTTGATGTGCTTCATGTCCAGAAATCGCTGTCTGCCCACAGGGTATCTTCCACCACTGATCTTAAGCTTTCTGAAGACACCCGAAATGCTATAGTAGGGACTTAATCTGGAGACAAAGGAGTTTAACTTTAGAGAATCGGGAAAAAAATTGCTCTTTTAAAAATGAGCCTGAAAAGGCTCTTACTTTCTCTTTTTAATTTTATCTTTTTTGTTTTTAATTTTTTGTCTGTTATTTGAAAAAATAAAGGAAAAATCAACTCATTTGTTGAATAAACATTAATTTCCGCAAAAAAGCGGTTTAAAATTGGTTTTCTTTCTTCAGTGTCCCGCTTTGAGAAGTTTACAGACATTTTCCACTTCGGCTCTGAACTGGTCCTGGGTAATCCCGAAAAGGCCTGCAAGATACATGGCTCCGCCTGCACCTGCACCTTCTTTTATAGTGCCATTCTCATACCTGTGAAGCCCTTTAAGGCTTGACTTGCCGAAACCAGGGTCTGCAACGTACACTACAGGTACCCCAAGAGTTCTGGTCAGCTCAATGAAATTTGCGGATTTATCTTCCACTACATAGCGTGTGGTTGCGATAGCGAGCTTTTCCGTATTGAAGCCCAGGTGTTTAATCAGGGCGTAAACTGCTGCCATCTGAGTCCCACCGGCAAGGACAACACTGGTTTCAGTGCCCTGGAAGCCTGCAACAAGGCCTACGACTGCAGGCATCATAGGATCTCCCATACAGGCAATAGCTTTCATGGGGTCGTCTTTCAGGCAGCCAAATGTAAGACCTGAGGCTTTCATTCCCTCTTCAACAACCTGTTTTTTAAGCTCAAGGGGATTTTCATCTGCGCTACTGCTAACATTTCCATTATATCCGAGCGCCATTAAAACTCCCATTGCCGTTGTTGTGCCTCCGGGGATGCTCTCTCCGATAATTACCTGATCTACCTGGTTTCTGAGCCTCTTGGCAAGGAATTTTGCTCTCTCGTAGATGCCCTGCACGTCTCTTACTGCAATCGACTTTCGGATATCCTCTCCGGGCCTTGCTTTAAGGTCAATACACGGGACCTCCGGCGTTACTATTAAGCCGGAATTTATGAAATGATAGGGAACGTCAGTAAGCTTTAGCGCCGAACGGGTCATAATTGCAGGGGTTGGGGTGTCATAAGGAGGAGTCATGGGAAGCACCGGTACACTGATAATGTTTCCTGTTTCCATAAGTTCCGCATCCCCTGCAGGCGTATAGTCCGTAAGTTCAGCTGTTTTCCCTGCTGCTGAGAGTTTGGGTATATGTGCTGTTTTTGTGCTGGAAAGTATGCACAAAAACATCGGTTTTTTAGGCTTTTTCATTACTTCCGGTTCTATCCAGGCCATTCATATCTCCTCTATGAAATTAACACAGATAAGTCCATATATCGTAAATAAGTCTATAAGTCACGGATAAGTCTGTGGATAATTCTCAAACTTTTTTCCGGAATGGATTTCGTATAAATAAGCTAGTTCCATGCATAAATTGAGATAAATTGATGTAAATTTCCTCGAAGTCCAGTGAAGAATTCTTCTACTTAGTATTTAATATTTATCGGCACTCAATTATATTTTAATTATACTCAAATTAACTTTACTTTCTTTTGCCCAAATACCAGGACCAGTTGATTAGTCTACAAGGAACATATGATAAAGATCAGTTGTGTAAAGGTATAAGGATATTTCATGTATCTATTTTGTACTGAAGCCGGGCAGTTATAATATGTTAGTTAGTGGAGGTTAATGCCCTGAAAATAAACCTTCCCGGGAAGGGCTGCCAGTTTTTTTTTGAAAAAAATAGAAAATGACCGTCTGAAGGGATTTTCTCTATGCATTTATCCTTATGATTATCTTATGCATCTATTCTTATGTTTTAAAACCCGGATTCTTTAAGGTAAATCGTATAAAAGAAAAAACCAGAAATATGAGGCGCAGCTGCCCCATATTTTCCTGCTAATATTTATGAAATGATGTTTGCCTGGCTCAGTATGTTCTTGCAACGTAAACGCGGGTCTCTGTTTCTTCTCCGCAGGAAGGACATTTTTCCTTTCCTTTTCCTCTGGGGGTGAGGGGAATTCCAAGGATACCTGCCCCTATCCGGTCTTCCATTGCAAGTCCGCACTCTCTTTTGCCGCACCAGGGGATTGTTGCAACTCCTTTCTGAATCTTTTCCTTTACTTCATCAAGTTCGGTGCAGTCAAAGATACGGCTTTCGAGTCCAGACTCAGCTTTTTCATAAAGGCTTTTCTGGATTGCCTCAAATTTCAGGCGAACTCCGGTCTCGATCTCGGAAAGAGGGATCTGTTCCTTTTCCCCTGTATCTCTCCTGACAGTGACCGCAACACTATTTTCCAGGTCTCGGGGACCGATTTCAATCCTGAGGGGTACGCCTTTCATCTCCCATTTGTAATACTTTGCTCCGGGACGCAGGTCACTTGCATCGATATCTACCCTGATACCTATTTTCTTCAGGCGCTCCTGGACATCCCTGCAGGCTGCAAGCACTTCTTCTGCCCCTTTCTTGAATATGATCGGTATAATGACTGCCTGTACAGGTGCTATTTCGGGAGGCAGGATGAGCCCTTTGTCATCTCCGTGGATGGAAATCGTGGCTGCAATGCATCTCTCTGAAATCCCGTAACATGTCTGGTGAGCATAGCGCTGTTCGCCGTCAGGAGCCTCGTACTTGATATCGAAGGTCTTTGCAAAGTTGTCGCCAAGGTGGTGGACAGTTCCTATCTGGAGTGTCTTCCCGTCAGGCATCACGGCATCAATAGCATCGGTGTAGTCTGCGCCAGGGAACTTATCCCAGTCAGGTCTCCTTGAGCGGAGCACAGGGACTCCCAGCCTGCAGTATATCTCGGTATATAGCCCAATAGCTTCCTTTACCTGAGCCTCTGCGTCTTCCCAGGTGGCGTGCACTGTATGGGCTTCTTTAAAGGAAGTGATTTCCCTGAGTCTTATCAGAGGGCGGGTGTGTTTTGTCTCATACCGGAAGGTATTGACTATCTGATAGAGTTTGAGAGGAAAGTCTGCATGAGACCTGACCCACATTTTGTACATCGGATATATTGCAGTCTCACTTGTGGGACGGAGAGCAAGGGGTATGTCAAGAGGGTCTTTTCCTCCATGGGTAACCCAGTATACCTCATTCTCAAAGCCTTTGATATGCTCGGCTTCTTTCATGAACTCATTTTCGGGGATAAGCAGAGGGAAGAGAGTTTCCTGGTGTCCGCTATTGTCAAGAATTTCCCTTATGATATTGTAGGTATTCCTCCTTATGGCAAAACCGAAGGGGTACCAGACGTAAAGTCCCTTTACAGGGTAGCGGACATCCATTATTTCTGCCATCCACAGGAGTTCATTATACCAATCACTGAATTCCTCTTTTGGAGGGAGTGCTGCTTCTTTTTCGCTTTCTGCCATACCTTCACCGTATTATTGTGATTTCAGTTAATTCTTATGATAACCCTATCTGAAACTAGTTAATCCAGCATAATGACTTCATCTATTACCTTATAACGGGATGTTGTCAGGTTATATGTCAGGTCATATAGAGGTGCTGTTACTTATTACGAGATTATTGTTTCATAATGGGATGATGTTGCTATCTTATATAATAGAACTAAGGGTTGGGCTTCCTGGCGGCGTAACGACCCTAGCCGCAGGCACATTGTATTTTTCAACCCGTCACCTATCCGGAAGGCTCTGCTCATGGCTTTTCCGGTTTTGCACTCTGTGCGGCATATTCCTGCTGCTCCGTTTCAGTAGAAAAAATACATGTGCAGCCCTTGACGTGCTTGCCTTTATTGAAATAAAAGTAAATAACTATATGGGGTCCATCCCCCGAAATCCTGGCCGCGCTGTTACTAAAAATCGGAAAAAAGAATTAATCTCCTCCGAGGGGTTGGACGTTATCCGAAGTATCATGTTCAAGTTCGGATTTATCAACATCGAAAACTATCATGCCGGTGTTTAGCTTCTCAGCCTCTTCTTTTGAGAGACTTGTAGCAACAGCCTTTTTTGAAATTATTGCGCTGTTCCCGAGTGGGTCTTCAATAATGACTGTAATTTTTCTCTTGCTTTCCATCACTTCATTGAGCATGCACAGGAGTTCCTGGCTGCGGGCGAACTTCTCTTCATCCTCCTGCACCCATTTGCTGGCGGTCATAAGGACATTCTGGACCCTCTGCAGCACACCTTCGATGTTCGTTATATACGAATCAGAAACCGTGCCGGGCTCTACAGCAATCCCCATTTCCGGAATGCGAATTGTTCCTGAAGTTGAGCGGATGACTCTTGCATTCAGGTCTTCCTGGCTCTCTACTGACAGCTCGTAGCGCATGGGCTCCTTACTGGAGAGGATCATAGTATCTGCAAAACGGAAAGTGCACTCGCATCTTGCAGTTATGTACATGATCTCACCGAAGTAGGGGATATTATCTCTCTGCCACTTCATTACAAGGTCGCTCTGACACAGAGGGCAGGAGATCCTTGTCTCAAAGTTTTCATTCTTAAAATAATCCTGATTCAATATTTTCCACCAATAATCTTTGATCTGTCGATTTTAATGCCAGTAGGAGTTACAATCACAGTGTTTCCTTTGACGCCTGCAATATCTCCATGGACATCGACAACAACATCTTTCAGCTCTTTTAAAACCCTGTCCCTTAGCAGGTCATCGCCTCTGATGTTTGAGATATCAACCATAAGGATGTTTCCGTTGTAAATTTCCTGCTTGAGTGCGGAAACCTGGTTGATGCTTGATACTTCTGCAATTTTTACGTAAGTCTCTGCAGGCTCGTCCTCCATGACTTCTTCATATTTACTGAGGTCTATTTCAGTGTAATCTTCGGCACTGGTTGAACTTTTTACACTGCCGCCAAGGATTTTGTCTATGAGTTTTGCCATTTATGCACGCCTTTTGTATTTTTTTAAATTTGGATAGTACTGTCCTATATTGGAATCTATATTAATTAATTTTGCTATTATAAAGCCACACTGGTTTCCAGCTTCTGTTCAGAAGTTTTTCCGTTTACTGCAGAACAATTCATTCCTGAACAGAGTACCGCTCTACAGGCATTCTTAGTACTCTTATAACTCAAAATTCCAGATTTTATCCCCTACATGGGATATTGACTTTATGGCTTTTCCCGAATCTGCATCAACCATCTGTTGCCCCTCCATAAGGGCTTTTCCTATTGCAAGAGGTTTTCTGTGAGTTTCTTCTACTACAATCACAAAGTCCCCTTCTTTTATTTCATGGTCAGCTTCCACGATTCCGGGGGCCATAATGTCCGCTCCGTTTGAAACAAAACGAATTGCTCCTTTGTCTACAATAACAAGACGTTTTTGCAGCCCCATCTCAAGAGCTCCGCGGACCGTAGGGAAAAGATGCCCCTCTATTTCAAACAGAAGAGGCCTGCCTTCCACAAGGATAAGGGAATATTCATCCAGGGTAACCTTTTCGAGAGTCTTGTTTTCCAGCTCTATCATCTCTTCACCGAAGGCGGACTCAAGATCTTTTAGCATCTTAATCTTTGCATTTTTCCTCAGCTGAACTCTTGACTTTACTTTCAATTAATCACCTGATTTCAAAAAGTTGCGGTTATTCATAGGATAGGGTTTTTGAGCCTTTTAAATCTTGTGTGGGGGCTCATATGCGATTTTTCCCGAAGACTTAATCTCTCTGTATGTTTTTTATTCATTGCTCCTGGCTTCTGCTCAACGTATTAGGTTTTTATTCAATTTTTATAAAAAGTATCATAAGAAGCGCCAGAGAACTTCCGAGAAATACTGTTTCATAGCCTAAAGGCTCTATAAAT
The DNA here is from genome assembly GCF_055385895.1 of Methanosarcina subterranea. Classification (NCBI taxonomy): domain Archaea; kingdom Methanobacteriati; phylum Methanobacteriota; class Methanomicrobia; order Methanosarcinales; family Methanosarcinaceae; genus Methanosarcina; species Methanosarcina subterranea. The sequence continues at coordinate 839,810 of NZ_AP042426.1, forward strand.
AAACTTCCAAAAACCGGTATCAGCCCGAGACCTGCATAAATTCCTGTATTAAATAGCCCCATTGCAACCCCGCTCGAGCTGATTCTGGATACGGCAGCAACGAGGCCTATGACTGCAGCCCCTCCTCCTGCACCGATAAGGAAGAATGCCAGCAGAGGTGCTTTTACAGAGAGCAGAATCCCTGCAGCTGTAAGGATTACTCCTGCTCTTACTATGCTTTTATAATCCGCCCTGGTCCTTCCTGCAGCAAGGGAGCTTAACATTGCAGCCACGTATGAGGCAGAAATTGCAAGACCCAGCTCCGGTTTTGTTAGGAAGCCTGCACTGTAGTCCGCGTAATTTGAAGTCAACAGGCCTGTGGCTCCGTAGAGGAGAACTGAGATTCCCCAAAGTTTCCAGAAGCCGCTTTCAAAAAAGGCTTTTCCGGATTTTTCCAGATACTCGCCGGGTTTGAGAGTCACCTGGTCTTCAGATTCCTCTCCTGAAGAGTCTCTAATATCTGAGGCGCCGGATTTTTCCTTTTTCCTGCCAGAGTTATCCGAATACATCAATTTCCAGGCTTCCCGAAGAAAGAGGGCAAAAGAAAAGCCTGCAAGTAAAGTAAAGATGCTTATTGCAGTCTTGATCCCCAGTTCTGCAAGCATACCTGAAAAAAAAACTCCTGCAGCCAGTCCGGCATTTAACAGGAAATTAAATTCTCCAAGGCTTTGCTGGCGGTCTTTCCATTCCGAAAGCATGGAAAAAGCAGCAGGAAAAAAAGCCCCGCAGCCCAGGCCTTCTACGAAGCGTGAGATGCCAAGAACCCACAGGTCATCGGAAAAGGAAATAAAAAGTCCTGAAATAACAGTAAGTGTGATTCCCAGCCCTGCTACTTTCAGGTTTCCTATCCTGTCCGCAAGGATCCCGAAAGGGAGCAGAGTGAGCAGGGCTCCTATAAAATATCCGGAATAAAGCAAGCTTGAGATGGCAGGGCTTGCGTTTCCCTCTCCTGCAAGCTCAGGAAGGACAGGGATTGCTGCATTTGAAAGACCCTGAATAGCAAAGACTGAAGAGTAAAGTATGAGTTTTTTCGAGTTCATGAGTTTTTCGGTTGTATATTTTTGCCAGTAATTCGGTCTTCTGTAATCGATTATTTAATTTTTGCAATCGATTTTTTCCGCAATTTGATTTTTTAGCAGGCTTCCTATTTTCTGATTTTCCTGGGACCGAATTCTTTCGGATCCTTATTATGAATTTTTTCTTTTTTTACTGATGTCTTTATTTTTTTACTTGATATCTTTTTTACTTGAATCCTTGCTTGTGCCAACTCTTATTTGCTCTGGGTCCTGTTTTTCAGTCTTTCAATAGAAGAGTTCCTGCGAGAATACATCCGTTTGCGATAAATAACTTCTCAAAAGTCAGGACCTCTGTAAGGAGCCCTGCAGCAATCGGAAGCAGAGAAAGTCCTGCATATATGGTTGTGTTAAAGAGTCCCATGGCAAGACCTCTGTCTGCATCCATTCTTGCAACAGCAAGGGCAAAACCTACCATTGCAACTCCTGATCCGCCTCCAAGGCTTGAGAAGCCCAGGAAGGGGTGATTGATAGCAAAAAAGGCCCCAAGGGCAGAAAAAACCAATCCTATCCAGATTACGGTTTTTTCCTTTACGACAAAACGCCCAACCAGAAGAGAAGTGACCATGGCGCAGATATAGAGGCTTGCAATAGCGCTTCCAAGCTGGGCTTTTGTTAAAACTCCAAGACTATAGTCCGGATAGTAGGCTATGAGAACCCCGATAGCTCCGTTAAGAATGAAAGAACTCAGCCATATCACTGAATTGTGACGGTTAAGGAGCCCTGCAACTTCCCTAAAAGAATGTTTGAAATAATTTTTATGAGAGCTCGGGCCTGACAGCAAACCCGATTTCTCACCTGTTTCTTTTGGATTAATAAGCTCCTTATAGCTGGGAAGAAGAGGGATAACCGAAAGCAGAGATAAAAAAGTGAAAATAAGGACAGCGCCTTTGAGGAATATTTCTGCCAGTAACCCTGAGAATAGAGCTCCTGCAGCCAGTCCTGCATTGAAAAGAAAGGTAAATTCTCCCATGCGGCGTCCGGGGTCTTTGCACTTTGAAAGTGTAGAAAATGCTGCGGGAAAAAAAGCTCCGCAGGCAGAACCTTCAACAAACCTGGCAATTAAAAGAGCCCAGAGGTTTTCGGAGAAAAGGATAATCAGCCCTGAAATGACTGTAAGGACAATACCAAGTCCTATGAATCTGAAATTTCCGAACCTATCAGCCAGAATCCCGAACGGGAGCATTGTTGCAAGGGCTCCCAGAAAGTACCCTGAAAAGAGCAGGCTTGATGCGAGTTCCCCATACGTACTGTGGTAATGGGCTGCAAGTTCCGGAAGGATAGGTATTACAGCATTGGAGAGCCCCATAATTGCAAAAACTGCAACATAAATTAAACGCCTGTCAGGGTTCATAAAACTAAAAACCCGCAATCTCGTATAAGTTTCTTATTGTGGTGTTCTTTCAGAGCCTGTTACTTAGAGTGTGTTACCTCTTTTTGAATGTCCTGCGGGTTTTTCTCTTGGACAGGCACAAAATATATATGCAAAACGTAGAATTCAAAATAGTGTTCTGGCATGATATTTTTGATATTATATTAGACTGGAATGAAATGCATAGCTATTTATATAATTAATTTGAATAGGTGTTATTGTGAGTAATGTGAGCGGGAAACTTTTTTCACATACCATACCCCCCACTCCCCATATGACCCCCCACTCCCCAACCCGCTCACACTACTTCTAATTATCCAGCATTTTTTTATCTATTTCTTCCTTTTTTGTCTATTTATGCCAGATCAAATTTTTTCTGTTGCTTCAGCGGATTTTTCAGCGGGGGCTTCCTGACTTTTTCGGTTTTTACTATGTTGCAGTGATTCAGTAATTTGTTTCTTGTTATGCATTGTGATATGGGGTTATAATAAGGCTCTTTACCTGGTAATCTAACCCTCGGATTATTTTAGTCAAGAACTATCTATTAAGTCTAAACTTTCAGCGAATTTTACTACAATTAATTTTTCCTATTTAAGAACAATGAAATTACTTGCTTATTATCTTTTCTATTTTTATCTTTCTGTTCCGTACTCATTAAAGTCTCATTATTTCCTTTTTTCGTTATTCGTTTCTTTATAAAATGCCTTATGAATGTTTTAATCTCAAAACAAATTAATTCTGTTTTGTAAGAAGCAAATTACTTATAAATGTAAAATTCTTGGAGGGTCACTATTTGACTATAAAATAACAAACATAAAATTGTATGAAACTGATAATTTTTGCAGGAAACTTATGGAATAAAAGTAAAATTAATCCCGGATTCTACTTATTGAAATTAAGTAGTTATGTAAAAGTTGAGTATGCTATAAAAGTTGAGTATTCTATGATAACAGCCTCAAAGCACAGACAAGCCCTAGAGATGTAGAAAACAGAACTGAAAACCGGTAAATATTAATTAATATAATATAAATGATAATACATCATAAAAAAGTAATATGTGAAATTGGGGGATGAATCCCGGTTTAAGGGATTCCGGATCCTTCTTTTTCCTTAAAATAGGCCGCTGTGAATTATAAGGGATGAGAAGAGAATTGCCACCATGTTCACAACTTTAATCAGGGCGTTAAGGGCAGGTCCAGCAGTGTCTTTGAAAGGGTCGCCTACAGTATCCCCGACGACTGCAGCTTTATGAGCTTCTGAGCCTCTTCCGCCGTAATTTCCATCTTCAATCAGTTTTTTTGCATTGTCCCAGGCTCCTCCTCCATTATCCATCATGAGGGCGAGCATAAACCCGACTATAATAAGTCCGATGAGAAATCCTGCAAGTGCTTTCGGGCCAAGGATGAACCCTACAAGCAGAGGCACGATTACTGCAAGGAAGCCGGGCATTGCCATCTCATGGAGGGCTGCTTTTGTCACGATGTCAACACAGCGCCCGTATTCCGGCTTTGCGGTCCCTTCCATAATGCCAGGGATCTCTCTGAACTGCCTGCGGACTTCATTTACGACTTCAAAAGCAGCTTTTCCTACTGCACTCATTGTAACTGCACTGAACACGAAAGGCAGGAGGGCTCCGAGAAGAAGCCCTGCGAGCACCACCGGATCATCGAGGTTCAGGGACTGCCCCTGAAGGTTTACCTTGCTGCGGTAGTGTGCAAATAGGGCGAGTGCACCCAGAGCTGCCGAACCTATGGCGTATCCCTTGGTAACAGCCTTTGTAGTATTCCCCACTGCATCAAGGGCATCCGTAACTTTTCTGACCTGAGCCGGAAGATTTGCCATCTGGGCAATTCCTCCTGCATTGTCTGTAATGGGGCCGTAAGAGTCCAGAGCAATTATCATGCCTGTGGTTGAGAGCATTGCAACGGCTGCAATGGCAATTCCGTAAAGCCCTATCCCGGCGTCTGCAGCTCCCCCTACAATAAAGTATGAAGTTAGTATGCCTACCACAATTATTACGGTAGGTACGAGCGTGCTTTCAAAACCTATTGATAATCCTGAAATAATATTGGTTGCAGCCCCTGTTTCTGAAGAGGATGCAATTGTCTTTACCGGTCTGTAGCTTGTAGAAGTATAATATTCCGTAATCATCACCATAAGCACTGTGATAATGATACCTACGAGAGTAGCATAAAAAAGCCTTATATCTCCCATAAGGGAATCGGTTACGAAATAGAAAGCAATCAAACTGATAATTGCAGAGCCACCTACACCTTTGTAGAGAGCCTGCATAATCTTCCCTTCTTTTCCTATTTTCACAAAGAAGACAGATATAATTGATGCAAAAATTGCGACAGAACCAAGTATCAGCGGATAGAGTATAGCATTTTCGTAAGTGCCGGTAATGAGGGAACCGAGGAGCATGGCAGCCAGAGAAGTAACCACATATGTCTCAAAGAGGTCTGCCCCCATACCTGCACAATCTCCCACATTGTCACCTACATTGTCAGCAATAACTCCTGCGTTCCTGGGGTCATCTTCGGGAATTCCGGCTTCTATCTTACCTACAAGGTCGGCACCGACATCAGCAGCTTTTGTAAAGATTCCTCCGCCAACCCTGGCAAAGAGGCTGATAAGGCTAGCTCCGAAACCAAATCCTACAACCAGGTCAACATCCCCATACAGGATGTAAAAGCCACTTGTCCCGAGCAGTGCAAGCCCTACCACTGCAAGTCCTGTCACAGCCCCCCCGCGGAATGCAACTGACATGGCTTTCTCAAGCCCGCTTGATGCAGCATGAGCGGTCCGGACGTTTGCCCTGACTGAAACGCTCATCCCTATATAACCGGCAGCAGCCGAACTTATGGCCCCTGCAAGGAACCCGATGGCGATTTTCAGCCCATTATCAAGCAAAACGAGAATCAGGAACGAAAGAATGATTGAAACTATTGCAATCGTTTTGTACTGACGATTTAGATAAGCCATGGCCCCTTCCTGAATCGCTCCGGCTATTTCCTGCATTTTCTCATTGCCGGTATCTTCCTTCAGGATGCTTTTTGCGAAAAAAGCAGCGAAGACCAGACTTATAATGCCTGCTAAAGGAGCAATAAATATTAAACCTTCCATAAATTTCCTATCCTTTGGTTTTGATACCCGTTCACATTAACATATTTTTATAATCCCTTCAAGACTTCCTATCCTTTAGCGTCGATTTCCCTCTCATTATTTACCTTTCATCTACCTTAATACATTCATACATGTATTTCTTTGAAATTTATCATGATTTTAAGTATCAATTTAGTATTACTTTCAAGTATAATCTTTAATTGTCAAAGCCTCATTTTTGACGAAAGCGTAAATAGTTATTTTTTATATAAACTTTTGTGCCATTTTGCCTTATGGAAGGTTTATTTGCTCCTTACAATACGACAATTTTTCTTCCCTAAATAGTGATAAACAGAACTCGAATCTCCAGTATATGGAGTGTATTTGAAGGCAAAAAGAAGGTCGGACTAAGACTTTACTCAATATGGTCTCCGGAAATACCTTTGATTATTGTCCCGTGTTCTTTCCGGTACTTCTTTCGACACTCTCAGTTTTGTCTCTGATTCTGTAAACAGATAGTAGACAAGAATGGAAATGAGAATGAACAGACTGTTTTTTCATTCTGCTCGCCATTAGATATTTATTTATTCTATTAACAAGGTAATAAGTTGCCGTATTCCTCCATCATTGAGAGAGGGGACCCTGGTTTTTTGCCTTGAGGGAATTGGGCAGGGACCAGACATGATCAGGGGCCGTTCAACCTTTAAAGGTCTCATGCATCAGTAAGAGCTGTCTAATCAGGATGAATCGCCTGAATAATACAAGCATTCAACCAGCAAAAGTCGTTTAAATCACAGGAGCTATCTAAAAAACAAATCTATAACAAAAAAAGAAGGCGAAGTACCAGTCTATATCAGTCTATGGGACAGGCAGAATATAACTGTTGAGTAGATTTATATAAGATTGTAGCAACGTGTCTATCCGCAATGAAAATTTTTTGTTGTGTAGGAGCTGAAATTCCCAGTTCCTTCGGATTTTCAATGGAAAACCGAGTATTAATTTATATACAAAGACTCATTTATTATCACAAAAAGTACTTTGGAAGATTACTGTCTTAAAGTGCTTTTGATGTGTTTTCCGGTAGGATGGTTGAAATTATGGATATGTTAATCTACCTTGCACCAATATGTGCCCTTATTGGTCTGATTTTTGCAGGTATATCCTACAAAAACGTCCGAGATGAAGGCGAGGGTAATGATCTTATTAAGAAAATTACTGCGTCAATTCACGGTGGAGCTATGGTCTATCTTAATAGGCAATACCGTGCGATCGCTGTTTTTGTTGTTTTCCTTGCAATCGTAATTGCGTTAATTCTGCCAAACGGAGTTCTAACCGCGGCATGTTTTGTTCTTGGTGCAGTGCTTTCCGCAACAGCTGGATATGCAGGGATGCTTACGGCTACTATTGCAAATGGACGGACCACACATGCTGCCACTCGAGGTATTGGTCCGGCTTTTAAGGTCTCATTTGCATCCGGTACCGTAATGGGAATGAGTGTCGTAGGCCTCGGTCTCTTTGGACTGTCCATGGCATTTATAATTCTTGGAAGTACCTTTACAGACCTGGACCTGCTCACTACCGTAAACATCGTTGCAGGTTTTTCACTCGGAGCTTCATCTATCGCCCTCTTTGCGCGTGTAGGCGGCGGGATATTCACAAAAGCTGCTGATGTCGGTGCCGACCTTGTAGGCAAGGTCGAAGCCGGGATTCCGGAAGACGACCCGAGAAACCCTGCTGTAATTGCTGACAACGTCGGAGACAACGTCGGAGATATTGCCGGAATGGGAGCTGACCTTTATGAATCATATGTAGGTTCAATTGTTGCAACAATGCTTCTTGCAGCGTCAACAGCAGCAACGACTTTCCCTGGCATTCCAGTTCAGAATGTTGTTCTGGTTCCACTGATTATTTCAGCTGTTGGAGTTCTTGCATCTATTATCGGTACTTTTTTTGTCCGTACAAACAAGACCGAATCTTCAGCAATCCACATGGCATTTAATATGGGGCTGATTGTTGCAATCGTTCTTACTGTCATTGCTTCATATTTCGTTACAGGCCAGCTCCTTGGAGAGTACGGGTTGAATGTATTCTTTGCAACCGTTGCAGGGCTTGTTGCAGGTTTCCTCATCGGGCAGATAACGGAGCACTATACATCATATGATAAAAAGCCGACTCTCAGTGTTGCACATTCCTGCCAGACAGGCTCAGCTACAAATATCATCACAGGTTTTGCAAAAGGAATGGAGTCAACTCTCTGGCCTGTTATTATTATCAGTATTGCAATCTATATTTCGTTCCAGCTCGCTGGTCTCTATGGTATAGCTATTGCAGCTGTCGGAATGCTTGCAACGCTCGGGATCTCCCTCTCAGTCGATGCTTACGGCCCTGTAGCTGACAACGCAGGAGGTATTGCAGAGATGTCCCACCAGAAGAAAGAGGTGCGCCAGATTACCGATACGCTTGATGCAGTAGGAAACACTACGGCAGCTATGGGTAAAGGTTTCGCAATCGGGTCAGCAGCTCTTACTGCACTTGCCCTCTTCGCTTCATATGGTATTGCAGTCGGTCTCGATGCTATTGATGTTATGAATCCTAACGTCTTCATCGGGCTTACAATAGGTGCAATGCTTCCTTACCTCTTCTCATCAATGACCATCCTGGCTGTCGGAAATGCAGCAGGTGAAGTGGTTGTTGAAGTGAGGAGACAGTTTAAAGAAATTGCAGGTTTGATGGAAGGCACAGCTGATCCGGATTACACCAAATGTATTGCAATCTCAACACACTCTGCTCTTAAAGAGATGATTCCACCCGGAATCCTTGCTGTTGTTGCACCCCTTCTAGTCGGGCTTGTGCTTGGCCCCGGTGCTCTTGGCGGACTCCTTGCAGGCTCTGTTGTTTCAGGTTTCATGCTTGCAATCACAATGTCTAATGCAGGAGGTTCGTGGGACAATGCAAAGAAATACATTGAACTCGGAAACTTCGGTGGAAAAGGTTCTAATGCCCACAAAGCAGGTGTAACCGGTGATACTGTAGGTGATCCTTTCAAGGATACGGCAGGTCCTGCAATCAACATCCTCATTAAGCTCATGAGCATAGTGGCTGTTGTGTTTGCACCCTTGTTTATATGATTTAATTTTTCCCTTTTTTTTATTTTTTTATTTTTAGCTTTGTTTACTCTGGTCTTCCTTTCAGTGTTTCTCTTGCTTACTTTCCAGTATTTCTTTTACTTACTTTCCAGTATTTCTTTTGCTTAATCTATGGCAGGTTGTTTATTTCCTGTGTTTCTTACTGCTTTTTTGATTATCTGAAGAATGTGCCCTTTCTTCCAGATCTCAAGTTTTCCGGTTTGATGGCTCATGAGGGTTGATGGCTCATGAATTTATTATCCACAGCTTAAGCCCTATTGCGTACCAGGGATAAATGCCAGGAACAAAAATAGCATAGCATCAGCTCTTCATTCCTTTCTGTCCCATAGGCAAGCCTCTTGTTCACACTACGTTAAGTTATTCACACACGAGATTATTTACACACAATTTTTTTCACACACTACAGGCTGTTCGTACACGATGGTTATTTATGTATCGAATAGCCAAAAAGGAATACAGTTTCCTATTTGATAATAATACAGTAAAAACCTTTCGGTTTTATACGGTATTCCGGAAGAGTTTTCTGCCTTTAATCAAAAACAATTTCTCTGAATGTGAATTCAGCTATTTTTTAAAATTTTAATTTATTTTGTAAACCCATTTTCTAAATAAGAGAAAAAGAGACCCTATGTAAAGGAAGAATATGTAAGGAAGGATATGTAGGAAAATATGTCTGTTTTTAAAGCAGCGGTTTTTTCGGCAGGGAGAGTTCAGTTAACTCCCCTTACCTGAAGCAGCTGGAATTCGATCTCATCAGGGATTGTAGCAAGGAACACAAAAGTGTTATACCCCAGTTTCTGTACTTCTTTGATTGCATGCGCCTGGGCTTCATTCAGGTCTCTTGAGTCACTCACAATACAGAAGGACTTCCTGTTTCCCGTATTCACAAGGAAATTAAACGTCTTCCCGTGGATATTAAGGAAAGCAACCAGGTTCTTAAGCTCGTCCCAGGTATTGCACATATGGATGTTCCTTGACCCCATATTTTCCACATACCAGTCTCTGCTCACATAAGAGTAAGAAGCATACTGTTCGTTCAATTCATCGTAGGATTTGATGATTTTATTGAGGTCTTTCCTCAGGTTTACCCATTTCCAGTCCTGTGTTGTGAAATAGCGGGATGCCACTATCTCAAAGATTGATTGCTTATCTTCATTTTCGAGTTTCATTTTCTCACATCTCCGTGTTACCTGCTTTCCGGTGTGTTCAGAAAACATCATCCTGGGCATAACTCCGGTTAAAGCGCAGGGCAAGTTCGGCTTTTTCCAGTTCTCTTCCGAGGTATGCAGCATGGTCCAGGCGCGAGACCAGATCAAGTTCAAGTAGCGTGTCCATAACTTCCCTGGCATTCTCTCCTGCAACAGTGGCTTTTTCGTGTTCAGCTACGATCAGTCCGCCGTTTCCGCTTATTTTGTCCGGCACAATCCGGACGCGAATGGGGCCTGCAGGGTCTACACGCCAGTTCTTCGAAGCTCTGGCCATGATTACTTTTTCAGGGAGGGGGCTGTCAGGGCGCCTTCGTTTTTCCTTTATGCAGAGAAGGTCAATGCCAAGGTCCTTCGGGGAGCTTTCTCTTATCCTGCAAAGCTGCATCATCTCAGAGGCTTTTTTCAGCTCTCTTATGGAGCCCAGGGATTTATCACTGTATTCGGGGGTAAAAAGGATACTTGCCCCTGCTTCTGCTCCTATCCCGCAGAGTGTGGCATTCACTCCTATTGTGTCCACGTCCATGAGTTCCGTTACATTGCCAGCTCCGAAGAATAGTGGAACTTCAGGATACATCCTGTGAAATTCATGGTAGCGCACAATGGATTCGGTTATATTATGGCCTACAGGATCAAGGACAGGGTCAGCTATGATTTTTTCAATTCCGAGCCTGCGGGCAGCTTCAATATTTCTTATCAGGCTTTCCAGGCTGTTTCCTTCATCAGGAATTACAACTGCTGCAACGCCTGCTTCTGCAACCGCCGGACCTGCAGTTTCCATGTTCGTGCCGTTAAGGCTCAGAACAAGGTCTGCTCCCGCTTCTATTCCTTCTTTTATCAGCTCAGGGTCAAGTGTATCGATACTTATGGGGGTGCATGTGAGGGCTTTTGCAAGGGTTAATGTTCTCCGGACCTGTCCTGGTAGGGTGTTAAGTGTAGCTCCGAGGTCGATAATATCTGCTCCACGGGCGATAAAAGCTTCGATTTTTATCTCCAGGTCCGCAGGGTCCATTTCCGCTGCCCCTACAATCTCTCCCATGACTTTCATGCGGGCATTCCCTCCCAGCTTTATTTCTCTGAGGTTAAGAAAGGAAATGGCTTCTTCTTCGGTTTTCCTGACAAGCTCAAGAGCCATCTCCTTTCGCACATCTGCGAGAAGCTCACATGCCGGAACTTTTTCGGAAAACTCGACCTCCTCTACAAAATGGAGTACGAAGCTGAGGTCATAAGCGTGCTTTGAACCCAGCCGAATTCTGCAGCCCAGTTCATCCGATGCCTTTGAGAAGTCCCCTGCTACAAGCCCGGGAAGCAGAATGAGGTCATACTTTTTTGAAACCCCTGCCTCCTGATAAGCTCTAATTAGCTTTTTCGGGGTAATAAAAGCGGCAATATCAGTATCTGCTACAAGGACGTCTGCTTTTTCTCCAGCTGCTTTTCTCACGGTATTTTCCGCAAGCCGCCCTGTTGCAATCAAAATCTCCATGTTTTTTAGATAGAATCGCTAATAAAAAAGAGTATCTGTTCGATAACCACTTCAAAAAATGAGTGTCTGTTCAGGAAAAACCCGAGCTTCCTGCCTTGAGGGAGCGTCCTCCTATAAGTCCCGGATTGTTCTCCGGAAAAATCCGGAGAATAACCTGAGGGGAGCCCGGAGATCCTCGGGTCCGGGCTTTGCCTGAGTCTGGTTTAATTAATGAAATCAATAATCGATTCTTCGTGTTTTTTTCGGAGTGGTCCTGCAGTCTCTCTTCTCCTGTCCGCAGGTGGTATTCTCCCGAATCTCTTTTCCTGGATAGGCTCAGCCTCGGCTCTGGACTCCAGGATTCCAGCTCCCGCCTGAGGGCCCAGGATCTGGGCAGACTGGACACCTGTCATGATTGCCATTACCCTGACTTTACCTTCATAGTCGTCCCTGATCCTTGCGCCCCAAATTACATTGGCACTTGCGGAAAGTTCATAGGTAAGCATGGAGGCTATTTCCTCGGCTTCCTTCAGGCTAAGGTCAGGCCCGCCTGTTACATGGACAAGACTTCCGGTTGCACCTTTATAATCAACATCAAGCAAGGGGTGGTTCAGGGCAGTTCTCACGACTTCCGTGCTCTTGTCCTGGTTCTTGGATTCCCCAACAAGCATTACGGCAACTCCACCGCAGCTCATAATGGTCCTGATATCGGCGTAGTCAAGGTTGATCAGAGAGGGCACTGTGATGGTTTCAGTTATTCCTTTCACGGTCTCGGCGATTAACTGGTCCATTACTGAGAAAGCCTGGTCAATCGGAAGGTTAGGTACGTAGTTAAGCAACCTGTTATTGTCAAGGACAATTACTGTGTCTGCTGCCCTGCGCAGCTCTTCAAGCCCTTCTTCCGCTTTGAATATGCGGGCTCTTTCGACCCTGAAGGGGCTAGAAACCATTCCTACGACGATTGCTCCCTGTTCTTTTGCAACTTCGGCGACTACGGGTGCAACTCCTGTTCCCGTGCCTCCTCCGAGGCCTGCTGTAATGAAAACAAGGTCAACATCCTTTAAAACTTCTTCAAGAGTGCCTCTTGCAAGTTCTGCGGCCTTTTTTCCTGTTTCAGGATAGCCACCTGCTCCCAGGCCTCTTGTAAGGGTTTTTCCTACAAGGATTTTCTTGTCAGCCCTTACATTGTCAAGGTGCTGTTTGTCGGTGTTAATACAAACTGTTTCTGCGCCCTCGATTCCTATGTTGTAGAGCCGGTTTACAGTATTGTTTCCTGCGCCCCCGCATCCGACAATCATAATTCTCGGCTGCCCGAATTCTTCAATGTCTTCATCGGAAGAGGAATTTTTTCGGTATTCCTTCTCTTTTTCGCTGAATTTCATTGCTTCCTGTACTATAGATTGCAATTTATCCCCTCGGTGGATTTCGTTTATTGCACTATTTTTATTTTTTCCTTTGACTCCCCACCCTCTATATCGGGGGGCAAATTTCTATTTATATTCAAGTTAAATTGGGGATAACCTGTAAAAACCCGGTAAAAGATTTTCATCCGTTATCTTTAATACGTTGGTACTCTACTCATCTTAAACATTTCGGACATATTTAAACAGTCTTTTAAAATTGTATATGAAGTTTAAATATATCACCCATAAATTTCATATATTTTACTTTTTTCTGCCCTTGTCCCTGAACACTCAGGGCGAAAAAGCAGGAAACTTTCATAATATTTATATACTAATATCTGAAGTTTTTTATGGAGTCTCGTTTGTCAGGAAAGCTTTCATGATTATGCATGTCAGGGCAGTTTTTATTTTCTTTCTTGCCCGCTATTTTGCTGATCTGCTTTCCTCAAATTATTGGATATGTTGTCTCTATGCTACTTTTTCTTTGAGACTTCCAAACCGGGATATTTTCAATTTAATGAAACTGTTTATATTATTACTTTTAAGTAGAATTCTCATCTTAAAAACTTTTTCGGTATCTTTCTAAGATTTCAAGGCTCTTGCTTATTTTTTCCAGTAGTGTGAGATAGCTACACATAAGTGTTTATATAAATTTAAGTTAAATCTTTTAAGTTTTTTTTGATTATCTGTCAGGTTATCGTCCAAAGTCTCTTAATTAGTTTATTTAGTTTATAAGTTCTGAATAATCTGTTTCTTTTTATACAGGAAAAATATGATATTTAAAATCTTTTTAATATTTACTTATAATAATTTTTACCTGTTTCACTGAATTTTAATTGTTGAACTGTTTCAAAGAGAATGCCGGGAAAGCTTTAAGACTGCAAAATCGTTTTTACTTTGAATTACCTTACCTTAACTCTGTAATTAAATTGCACTCCGGAAGAGTCATAAATTATTCATTAACTTTTTCAAATCTTTCGAAATAATTCCAATTTCTTTCAGTTCAGGAGCCAGAAGCGTGTTAAAAGCATTAATTTTTGATATGGATGGAGTTCTCGTAGACTCCATGCCTTTCCATGCAGCAGCCTGGAAAAAGGCTTTTCTTGATGTGGGTATGGAAATCCGGGATGAGGATATCTATGCAATTGAGGGTTCAAACCCCAGAAACGGTCTTCCCCTGCTGATCAAAAAAGCCCGAAAAGAGCCCGAAGATTTTGATTTTGAAACCATCACCGCAATCTACAGGCAGGAGTTCAAACGGATTTTCGAACTGAAAGCTTTCGATGGGATGAAGGAATGCCTCGAACTGCTTAAATCACGTTTTCTTCTTTCAGTAGTCTCAGGTTCGGACCGCTTTATCGTTAACGGGATTCTTGACCAGCTTTTTCCCGACGTATTCGATACTGTAGTCACAGGGGATGATGTCCTTAACTCGAAGCCACATCCGGATCCTTTCCTGAAGGCAGTTGAGCTTCTTAAGGTCGGGAAAAAAGAATGTCTCGTAATCGAGAACGCCGTCCTGGGCGTGGAAGCTGCAAAAAAGGCTGATATTTACTGTATAGGCGTTCCCACATATGTAGAGCCTTCAGAACTCGATAGAGCGGATCTTGTGGTGGGAGACCATAGAAAGTTGATGGAACATCTTCTCAGCCTTGGGTAATCTTCTCAGCCTTGAATTTGCGCTCCGGGTCACCGGTAATAAAATTCCTCTAAAAGTACATAAATACCGTTTAAAGGCAATATAAAAGTCCTGTAAAAGTCTTATTTTACCGTTAATTTATCAACCATCTTCTTATCATTGCAAAAAAAATATTTCTTAAAAAAGATTGTGGCCCCTGGGGGGTCACAGTAGCCTTACGGTTTCGAGGTTTGTAAGAGCACGTGTCTCAATCTTAAGTTTCTTGTAAATAGAACTTGCCAGGTCCACACAGGCTTTCTCGTCTCCGTGTTCGGTGAATACTCTTTCCGGACGGGGCTGCATTCTCTTGACATACTCCATAAGTTGCCTCCTGTCAGAGTGGCCTGAGAAGCCGTCCACAACTTGCACTTCCATGTTCATTTTCAGAATTTCGGTGTTTCCGCTCTTTCCTGTCATGGGGATTTCTTTCCATCCCTTCTGGATCCTGCGCCCAACAGTTCCGTCAGCCTGGTAACCTACAAATACAAGAGTATTGCGGGGATCTCCGGCAAAAGTCCTGAAATAGTCCATAATAGGCCCTCCATTCATCATGCCCGAAGTTGAAAGAATCACACAGGGATGTGGGTTCTGAAGTATCTTCTGGCGTGCATCATGGGAGTCAACCGGTTTGAAACATTCTGAAAGGAAGGGGTTCTGGCCTTTCTGGAAGATCAGTTTCCTTAAATCATTGTTAAGATACTCGGGATGAGTTGCATGGATTGCAGTAGCTTCCCAGATCATTCCGTCAAGGTAGACAGGGACTTCAGGGATAAGCCCTTTTCTTATGGACTCCTCGAGCACGATCATAACTTCCTGGCTTCTGCCCACAGCAAAAGCAGGGATTAGTGCAATTCCTCCGCGCTCAACAGTATTCTTTACCACCATCTGCAGGTGCTTTTCAGCGTCCTTAAGTGCAGGCTGGAAGGCGTTAGAATTCCCATAAGTAGCTTCACTGATAACTGTCTCAACCCTGGGGAACTTGTTGACTGCAGGATCAAAAAGCCTGGTTTTCTCATATTTGTAGTCTCCTGTAAAGACTACGTTATGGAGACCGTCTCCTACATGGAAGTGAGAAATCGCCGAGCCCAGGATATGACCTGCATTGTGGAAAGTCAGTTTAATATCAGGGGCAATATCCGTTACTTCCTCATAGTCGAGAGGTATGGTGTGTTTGAGGGTCTTTGCTACCATCCCTGATTCGTAGGGGATCTTCTTCCCTTCCTTAGCTGCCACATCAATGTAGTCGAGCTGGAGTAGCACCATGAGGTCTCTTGTGGGAGGTGTACAGTAGACAGGCCCTTCATACCCGTACTTGAAAAGCAGGGGTACAAGTCCCTGATGATCCAGGTGCGCATGAGTAACTATAACGGCATCTATCTGGTTTAATGGAAAAACTTCAGGAACATAGAGGAAAGGAGTCATGTTCTCGTCAGAGCCCACATTAACTCCGCAGTCAATCAGAATTCTGGATTCAGGAGTAGAAAGCAAAAAACAGCTTCGACCTACTTCTTTACATCCCCCAAGGGCTGTAACCCTTACCCACTGGTCTTTTGATGTACACTCCCTGTGAATTTTCCTCCCCACGGTTTTAAGGATTTCTTTTCTTTCTTTGAGGTTGTTCCTCATGAACTCCCTGATATTTTTCACTGTACGGGACTTAATAGGAGGAGTCCGGACAACTTTGGGAATCCAGCCGATCTGTTTTGTAATCTCTCTCAGGGTTGCGCCATGCTTTCCTATTACAAGCCCTGGCTTTTCGGCTTCGATGATTACTTCTCCGGAATCGGGGTCAAAATAGTAGCTCGAGATTACGGATTCTTTTGGAACAACTTCTTCAATTATAGAAATAGAATCTTCAGGAGTTGCAAGCACCCTGGGATCAGGACGCATGGCAATCCGTGTCCTGAGTTCTTTTGCTAGGTTGCGAATAATATTCCCGTCGTCTGCGAATTTACGAGGTTCTTCAGTGTATAGAACAAGCTGAGGCCCTTCAAATTCAACGTCGGTAATGGTAACTCCTGCGGGTAGATTTTTCTCAATTTTATGTTTGAGGTCTAATAGCACATCTTCAATAGGCATTAAGAATCTTCCTTTTTGTCAAAAAATCAAAAAGTATCTGGATGTTGAAAAAATAATATTTGAAAAAGGTGTTAGTTTGTATATTGGAATAAAAAACCAACAGTTAAATTATTAGTTTAATGAAGCCCTTCTGGATTTTACTTCTTCAGGATCCAGCCTTTTGAATGCCTCCTTTGTAATTACGACTACATCGATATTTTCTCCGGAAGCTGAGTCTCTTTTCGTTGCATTGTGAATTGCCCGAATCGCAAGATCAAGACCTTCTTTCACAGCCATATCCTCCCTGTACTGGTCTTCCAGTACTCCGTAAGCCATGGGAGAACCTGAACCTGTTGACGAGATCCTTGTTTCTTCAATACTTCCTCCCAATGGGTCCAGTGAGTAGATTGCAGGTCCGTTTTTGTCAACCCCTCCGATAAGGAGCTGGACCATCATAGGGTAGTAGCGGTTAGCATTCAAGAAGTTCGACATCAAAGTGGCAATGCCTTTGATTGTCATGGATTCGTTCCTGCGCATTTTGTAGAGTTGTGACTCCACACTTACCAATCGCACAAGCTGCTGAGCGTCCCCTACCGAGCCGGCAGTGGTCATTCCCACCAGGTCATCGATCTGGTAGACTTTCTTTGCAGTTTTGCTTGCGATGAAATGCCCCATTGTGGCCCGCTGTTCACTTGCGAGCACAATTCCGTCGGTACAAACTACCCCTACGGTAGTTGTGCCCTTTAGATATTTGTCATTATCCATAAACATACCCTCATGATAAGCTGAAAATGAGAAAATGTCGCTAAAAAAAATGTTTTAGTTGAGGTGAGCATTTTTAGCTTAAATCGCAGGATTTAGCAATCCATTATCTCATTATTAATATCGCTATATATAAGTTTTCCTCCTTTTTTCTAAATGCGTTTGCATTTAAAAACGGAGGATTATATGATAAAATAATTTTTCGGTTTTTCTATATACTAAATGTCTTTATTGAATATCTTTACTGAATATCTTTACTGAATATCTTTATTGAATATCTTTGCCAAACGTCCTATTATTCTTATTACAGAAAAACCGGAGTTAGCTTGAACGTTCTTCCACTTCTTCAGCTAGTTTCTTTACTCTCTGAATTACGTGTTCGGATACGTTTTTTTTACGCATGAGTTTTACTCTGTCCTGTATCGTTATCCTGTTCGTTCCTTTTACAAGGTTGTCGGCATGAGCAACGATCTTTTCCTCCAGAGTCCTGGGAAAATAATCATCTTCTGGAAGTCCTAATCCCTTTGCTTCTTCTTTTGAGACCCCTGCGCCTATATGCCTTTTTATTATCTCGGCAACTTCAGGTTCGACTCCTCTGCTTATAGCCAGCTTGAATCCTTCAACTGCATGAGCAATCTCATGTGTCCGGCACCTTCCAGAATCGTGTAACAGAGCCCCTACTTCTACAAGCTCCAGATTCACACTCTGTCCTGCTGCTCTCGCCTTTTCTGCGATCTCGACTGCCAGTGAGGAAACCTCCTTGCAGTGTTCGATTACATTCGGGGCACAGCCTGATTCTTCAAGCAGTCTTATTGCTTCGGCTCGGGTAGTCAAGATAAGTCCCTTATACAGAGCTCAAGGCATCCACGCGTTTTTTCAGGACTCCTACAAAACGGGAATTATCGTAGTAGACCAGGTCTTCTCCGCACATGGGACAGAGAAATTCCGTTTCCGTTGCTTCGTCAAAAAGAAGACGGACACAGCTTTGCGGGCAAACATAAAACACATTATTCTCCTCAAATTCAAGACGAGTTTTCAGGTTTCGGAGCAATCTTTTCTTTTCCCTCATAAGCTGGTGCTCTATATCGGAAAAGTCCAGATGCCAGAGATAAGTCAGCCATCCGCTATTTGAATCTCTTTCTCTGCGGCAGATTGCAAATTTATTTTCGTAAAGTATAAAAAGAGTTCTTCTCACAGTATTCAGCAGAACTCCGGTTTTTGTAGCAACTTCTTCATCCGTGACCTCGCCTTCGGGCATCCCTTCTATCATTTTAAGCCCTTCTTCCCCTACAAGGCTCATGAGGTATCCTCTAATTACCTTGTCATTCAAATCTACCAAAGTGTTCACCTCGCAAATCCCTTATATGAATTGAACATACCAGTATTAAAGTTTACATTGCGCTTTTTCTCAAAAAGATCTTTCATATCTGGAAAAAACTGCACCTTTAGCAACTGAACCTCATGCTTTTCCGGCAGGGCTCAGAGACTCTCTTTTTTCTGTCTTTCGGTCTACAATAAAAGTCTTTACCCTCTCTGCCCCTCCTTCGAGAGATCGGACTGCCTCGTCTCTTGTTGAGGCTAATGCAAACAGGGAAGTAAGAGGCCAGTCAGGCTCGGTAACAGTTCCCTGGGACGGAATATCAGCACTTTTTTCCCTGAGAATGACGTCCATGAGTTTTCTGTCTATAAAAAGTTCTCGATCCGAGTAAAAAACTCCCCGCGCAGCAAATAATTTCGCTTCTGGTTTTTCCGGTAGTTCTCCTCTAAAGCAGCCAACGTGCGCTTCAAAAAGGTTAATTCCTGTCGCCTTTTCAACAGTATCCAGACTGCCCTGGAATCTCGGGTTCACTTCAAGCACTACAGGCCCTTTTTCAGTGACCAGAAAGTCAACTCCGTTTGAGCCGAGGAGCCCGAGTTCAAGCACGAGTTCTTCTGAAAGGGCTTCCATCTCTTCTGAGTATTCTGTCCTGAAAGGGGTTATATTTCCGCAGTAGGCAAACGGCAGTCTCGAGAGCCAGGGTATGCCTATTAATTGCTCGTTTACAGCAACTGCCAGGGATTCATTTTTTGTGGAAAGCAAAGAGACACTTGCAGGTGTTCCTTCCAGAAACTGCTGAACTATGATTTCCTTCTCTGTGAACTCCTGATCCAGCTCGGATAATTCTTCCAGAGCTGACAGCAGCTCCTGCCTATCTCCTGCAACCCGGTTGAATATTCCTCCGCCTCCTGATGCAGGTTTGAGAATTACGGGATATTCAATTGCGTCCAGCTCTTCAGGAGAATAACAGCGAGGGTGGGGCATCCCCATAGCTTCAAGCCTCTTTGCAAGGTGCAGTTTGTTTGAAGCTTCCTGTGCTGCCTCAGGGCTGCTGGCAAGTACAGGGCAGGGAAAACTGCATGGATCCAGCATTTCCATTCCCGAGCCCGGTACGATGGCGTCAAAGTCAAGCTCGAAAGCATCCATTTTAGCCATTATCCATTGAGGGTTAAGCCGGTGAAGTTCGCTTGAAGTCCTGCACTCAAGGAGTGCTGATGCATATGCGCATTCCTGCAGGTCAAGATCTCGGAAAGCATCTATAGAGCAGATAGTATAACCCGCCTTGCTTGCGGAGCAGGCAATATTTCGCGTATCAAACCCAATTGTAAGGATATTCTGCATGTTTCTCCGTTTTTTCGGATTTCTTATTTTTCCTGCGGAACATCGGAATGTGTCAGCGCAAAGATTCCGTATTCTGTCTTCAGAACAGGGATTTCGCTGCCTGCCTCTGCATTAAAGGACATTGGTTTTTTTATTGCGACAGTTTCATAGGTTTCAGGGTCAAGCACAAGAATTGCATTTCCCTCGATTGAAACTAGAACTGTAAGTACCGCATCCCTTACATTTGCAATTTTCTCTGCACCTTTGAGTTCCTCAGGTGTTGAAATAAACCGGGAGCCGTCCTCAAGGCTTATCCCGTTGACCTTCTTGCCTGAACTTCTTATCTGGATAATTCTTCCTCTGAACCTTATCACATCCCCTGGCCTGAATTCCGGAAGGCGCATGGCAAAAGTAATTCTGTACACGTTTTTTCCGTCTTTCATGCCGACAAGGGTAGGAGATTCGGCAAAACTGCCTCCCAGCTCGGAGATGATTAGCCTGCAGACCTGCCTGCTGGCATTCATAGAGCCCATGTAAAGGTCGATACCTTCTTTCTGCTCCTGGTAGTCACTTATAAATGCCAGACGGTCACCTTTTTTTTTCATGCTCTCCATGGCTTCACTGGCTATGACAGTGCAGCGTCTTTTTTCTTCTTCTGCAGGGAACCTGCCTGCTGCCCTTATCTGGATGATCGCTTCAAAGTATCCTCCTGACTCACGGCTGCACATATCACAGGCTGTCCGCTGGATCCTTACTTCGGTCTCAGCTTCGGCATGGACAGGTTCTTCTCTTACAATTGCATCTACCTCGGCTTTCACAATGTATATGTAAGGCGTAACTTCCTTAGGCTCTAGATATAGTTCTACATCTCCGGCTTCGCTGTGGATAAAAAGGGCGTTTTCTACTGCTTTCAGCACCACTTCTTCTATATTGCCGATATTTTCCCAGCGGCTCCTGTGGAAGTATGCTCCGCAGCTGGAACAGATCCTTACATGGAGTACAAGGGGTAGCTCGATTAGTTTGAATGTTTCAAAGAAACAGTCCTTGCAAACGGAATCAAAAAGTTTGTCGCATTCTTTGCCGCATTTCGGGCATGTGATGGAATTCATCTATAATCCTTACTGATGGTCTTCTTGGAATAGTAGGTTTAGGGGCGTTCAGAAAGTAGAATCTCTATAGTAATACTGAGCAGTTACCTGTTAAGCACTCTCATGCTATTTAAAAATAGCTGGATCTGCTGTCCTTCCTGCCTATCCATGCTCCTAAATATCTGGACTGAAATGTTATTCTACCAAACAAGTAAACCAATGCATTTAGTTTTCTAAATAAATATTGAAAAATATATAGTTTAGAAGCATATTAAATAGGGTTTTTCCTTATATAAATATTTGTATGATTTTTCCTTATATTAATTATATCCAGACGAGATGAACAGTTAGGTACATAAAGTAACAGTTTGACTATATAAAGTAATAAAAACATTTACGCATCCTGTTAAATACGGTTAGAGGAATTGCGATACAGTAACTAAAAATACAGAGCAACTTCACGTAAAAAGAATTCATGGAAGGCTAATAAGAAAAGAAAAAAAGTTCCGTGTCGTAGAGACACGGATGCTTTCATATTTCCAATTGTTTCCTGAATTATTGTTTTGGGGGCCAGTTCTTCTCGATCCAGCCAGGAATACGGCCGGAGTCCATTGGACCGACCTTTACATTTGCACCAAGCGTATCTTCGAGGTCACCCTGCAGACGGGCTGCAAGACCTGGAATGATAAGTGTGTTGTGGTTTGTGTCTGTCTTGAGGTTGAAACCAGCCTTGTCCAAGGCGTCCTTTACCTTTGCGGAAGTCAGCTGACCACCGGCAACGGCGGCTTCCACACCAATACCATCGGTGTCAACTGCAAGCAGCCAGCATACTATGCCATTTGCTGAGATATCGCTTTCTACTGTGTAGTAGGTAAGGGCGAAGTTGGTGGTGAAGAACACTGGAGAGTCTTTGTCCGGGGCTCCAACCTTATACATACCTCCGTCCACGGAGACAGGGGTCCTCGGGTCGGTGTAGATGGTTTCGGCCAGGTGCATTTCAGGCAGTGCGGCATATGGCTCCAGGCTGTGGAGGATCATTATGTCGCCGTACCTGATGGTGAAGACTGAAGCCATAACGGTTTCCCAATAGGAAGCGCTGACAGGGTCTGCGATTCCTGCCATCCAGGCAGTAAGCGGGAGAGCCATGATCGGGTATGCGATCTCAGTGTCGCCCATAATGCCTGCTCTCCTGATTTTCAGGAAGTTGGTAAAGGTGTCCTTCAGGCCTTTGCCGCTCGGGTAGGTTCCCGGGTCAAGCACAATGTCCTTGATACCTGCATCTGCGAAAGTCTTTGCAAGACCCTTGAGGGCGTCAAGGTCGTTAAAGACCGAAACTACAACAGGGACCTTGTACTCAAGGGCGAGTTCTCCTACTTCTTTCCAGTTGTCCTTGTTTGCAGCGTAGAGCAGTGGGTTCTTGTCCTTTGCAGCCTCAAGTCCTGCCTTCAGGACTGCGGGGTTAAAGGAACAGAAGATCATGGGCAGGCCTACTTCTGCTACCTTCTTGACAGCGGCAGCGAACTTTGCCGGGTCGTTGGAAGCGGCTCTGATTGCCACACCGTCGAGAAGCAGGTTTCGTCCTACATAGAACTTCTTGAAGTCAGCGATCTTATTGACTCTCTCAATAAGGGCAGCTTCTTCCATGTTGTCTGAAACATCGAAGAACATCTTTGTCTTATTGAAGAAAGTGAGTTTGTGGCGGTACAGGACATCGTCCCCACCGATATTTGCTGCTCTCTCGCCTACTCCTATAGTAACCTGACGGATCTCAGGGGCAAGGAGCCTCTCGAGTTCTGCAAGCTTTTTTGCAAACTTCTTTTCCTTGGTCAGGGGAGTACAGTCAGTAGCCTTGGAAGATCTGTCAATCAGCTTGGAGGCAAATGCCATACATGTAGGCTCACCACACTCTCCGCAGTTGGTCTGGGGCAGATACTTGTAGGCTTCTAATGGGCTGTTTATTTTCATGTTTTACACCTCCGCTCCGATCCAGTTGGCAATGTCAACAGGCTCTGCCTCTACTATGCCGAAAAGGGTCTGAGTTATCTGTTTCAGGACCGCGACCGAGGTTGGGTGCATCATCATGAAGAGGTCATTTCCTGCAAGGGCAAGGGACAGACCTGTAACAATTTCCCAGATAGGTCCTCTGTATTCTCTCGGGCCCCAGTCAGTGTCCTGGCCCAATGGGGAGCCAACCATCCATGATTCACGGGCACCCCATGCGTTGGTGGTACCTGAAGACATCGGGAAGGTTAGTTCGTCATCACCCATGAGGGCTGCAAGTCTGATGCGCTCCATGTTGGTATAAGCGTAGTCCAGGCCGTATCCGAGGGCGGCAGTGGTTGGGTCCATGATGATTCTGTCTCTGGGCACATTGCACTGCTTCATGAGTTTCCTGTTAAGTTCCTTCTGGGAGTTCATGTCCAGCTGGGTCCAGGAAAGCACATCGTGGTCGTATTTTAATGCTGCTTCTGCAATCTTGGCGTAGTCAAGGTTCAGGCTGGCAGATGCAAGGAGACAGCGTTCACCTTCCGAAACTTCTGCTGCTTTTGCCAGGACTTCAGGGTCCTTCTGCGGGTTTCCTGATCCACCAATGGCTATTGGCACATCAACGGCCTGCAGGACTTCCTCAACTGTCTTGGCTGCGTCCTTGGGGGAGGTGTCTTTAATGAGCGGGTCGGTTGAAATCAGATGGATGGTGATCATGTCTGCGTTGAACTTATCAACGTTCTTCTTTGCCCATTCTCCAGGGCTGTCCATGACCTCGTCGTAGTTCTCCTTGACAGCTTTTGCAAGCCCTATTCTCATGTCGAACACGTCAATGGTAACCTGGTTCCTGTTCGGCATTGGAGCATCAAAGTAGAACGGAAGGGCTTTTTCGCCACCTAACATTACCTGCTTGCCACGGGTTCCACCGTCTGCAGAGGTGTTGCCTATGGGGACTTCCTGGATCTGAGTTGTCCACTCTGCAATATTAGCAACATCGAATTTGGCAGAGATAAGGTCCTTGAGTTTCGGGGCTGCCAGAGCAGGGGAAACTGCAGGAGCAGCTGCCTGGGCACCAAAGCCTACCGGATAGCCAAACATACTGGCGATCCTTGCAAAATGCTGGGCAAGTACTGCACTCTCTTGCCCGAGAGCTGCGGCAAGCATAGGGTCAAAGCCGCCTCCGAGTCCACCGAGATCAAGCTCAATGTCCCCTTCAATAGTCACACCTTCGAGGGCTTCTACATCCATTCCCGCGAACATGTTTGTTATATCTGATAACTTCATTTTCTTTGCCATGTAAACCTCACCGTTTCCGTAATTTTCCGTTTTTGTGAGTGACTTTATAATAAAGGATGTAATACAGGATGAATTTCCAGATTTCTCCCTTGTATAGAAACAGGGACCGGGGCAGGAACGTAATCCTGCTCCGTTATTGATGATTTTAAATACCGTTTCAAGCTCTTAAACCGGATATGGTTTCCTGTTATCTAATTCCGGTACGGTTTTCTGCATTTTTCTGCATTTTTCTGCAAATCCACAGGTTCAAAAGGAAGCTGGGGTCAGAACCCCAGTTTTTGTACTATTTTTTCAATTTCTTTTGCAGCAACCGAATCATCCGGGATTTCAAAGAGAGGTATACCTTTTATATCCATTTCCTCGATTTTGGGGTCGAGAGGGATAGTACCTATCAGGCTAAGTTTCAGGTCGCCTGCCAGTTTAATGAGCTCTTCGCGGTTAGTATCTGTAACTTTATTTGCAATAACGTGAATTCTGCCAACATTTGAATCCAGTTCAGTCACAAGTTCATGAATCCTTTCGGCAGTCCTGAATCCCCTGCGTGAGGCGTCAGTTACAACAATGAGGTCATCGATGTCCCGGATTATCTTCCGGCTGAAATGCTCAAGCCCTGCCTCCGCATCAATGATAACTACATCATAGTTCACGATCAGTTTGTCCATGATGCCACGAAGAAGGTTGTTTACGTAACAGTAGCAGCCTGAACCTTCGGGCCTGCCCATTACAAGCAGATCATAGCCAGGCATTTCTTCAATGATCTCATAGACCTTACTTTTAAGCACTGACTCTTTATTCATATCGGGGTTGTCAGGCCTTGGTTTAGTGATTTCTGCCTGTAAAAACTCCTTTGCATCCCCGATTGTTTTTACATTCTCAGCACCAAGGGTTTCGGGCAGATTAGTATCTGCATCTGCATCAACTGCCAGTATGAACTTCCCTTTTTTGGAAAGGTAGCGGATCAGAAGAGCCGCTACCGCTGTTTTACCAGTCCCGCCTTTACCCGTTATTGCAATTACTTTAGTCACAGAATACCCCTTTGGATTGTTTTTCGGTTTTAGGCAATTGCCTGTCGTTACTCAGTTACTTCTTTTCTTTCTTTTCGCTAATGATCATCCTGTCAATGGTGATCTTTGCGTTCTTGAAGGTCAGCTTTATTCCGCCGCCTGAACCGCCGGACATCATTGGCATTGCAGGCATCTGGAAGCCGGCTGCAGGCATCATCATTGGAGCTGCTGCAACTGCTACTTCCTCTTCTTCTTCCTCTTCTTCCTCTTCTTCTTCAGCAGCTGCCCAGGTGGCAACGACAGGGTGTTTCTTCTCTTCGAGGAAGGCTTTCAGGGACTGAATGTCAGTTGCATCGTTCTCAGTTGCGATCTTGTCCTTCAGGTCAGCAGGGATGGCTTCATCGATTTTCGCCTTGAACTTTGAAGGCAGCCACACTACTCTGTTCCATCCGCCATCGGCCTGGATGAACTTGGGGGAGTAGAAGTAGTTGATACCTACACCAAGGAAACCTACGATCTGCTTTCCGCCGCCGGTCTGCCCGGCCATTGTGGAGAAGCCGATACCGTTCGGAGCCATTCCCTGGTATTCTCTGTCTACCCAGCCAATACCGTCGACTTCAGGGATATAGAACCCGACTACTTCGAAACAGCCACAGGATGTGTGCGGGGAATCGAAGAATGAGTGGAGTTTGATCTTGTCAAATTCGCCGGCTGAGAGCTTCTTGGCAACGTCATTGATTCCGGAGTATTCTCCTGTCTTGGCATCAAGAACTTCACCCTTCTCAATTGTAAACTGTGGGCCTTCAGGGTCGACTTTTGCTGCTGCACGGCCATCGAACCAGTTGATTGCACCACAGAGGGAGACTCTGTCAGGGGAGACTACACAGACGTTGGTCGGAGCAAAGGACTGACAGAGTGTGCATCCGTAGAAGACATCCACATCTTCATCGTGCAGGTCTTTTGTCCTTGCGTCTCTTGCCTTGAAAATCTCCTTTGCGGCTTCGAGCTGCTTCTTAACTTCTTCTTCGTCGGTATAGAATGTAACCTGCATCTTCTCTATGAAGGGCAGTTCACTCTTGAAGAGCATCATTACGGCTTTTCCGAAAGGCTCAAAGGAGTCCATCTTTGCAGCTGTGTCCTTGGAAACTCTCATCCAGACATCGTACCTCTGGTTCAGGTGCATAATGCCCTGGCAGTAGTTGATGAAGTCGTGGACACGCCTTTCTACGACTGATTCAAGGTCAGGCTCGACAAGTTCTCCGCCAATGTTAAAGATCATTGCCCAGGGGTATGTCTTGCCTTCTTCGAGCTGCTTGAGGTCAGGACCGACAATTGTTACTTTGTCATCCTCAATTGAATCCATATCTGCTGCACGGACAAGTTCCAGACCAATGGACTTCGGGCCACCGAGTTCAACGAACATTCCTTCTTTTCGTACTCTTTCTCCTTCATACATTGGGGAAATGTCAAATGGGAATTCTGCCATTACGTTTCGCCTCCTAAATCAAAAATTATAAAAGGTTAATTACCTCATCAAGTGCTTCAATGTGGTCTGCCCTGCTCAGGTTTCCGAAAGACATTGTTGCGTTCTGGATGTATTTGTTGTCGATTGAGATTGTTCTGATATCGCTAAAGTTCTTGGTTGCTGACAATACCTGGTTGATATAGTACTTCAGGTGGCCCAGGAAAATGACTGTGTCATAGTTCCCATTGCCGTCAAGGCCTGGCCAGTTGGGGTCTGTGAGATAGAAACCAAGCTGGTGCAGGTTAATGTACTTGGCATTGACATCCTTGTCAACAAAGCCTGGCATTGAGGTACCTGTTGCAGCAATAGGGATGTTCTTTGCCTGTGCAATCTTGATTGCACGGTCCAGAACATCAGGGTTAAGGACTGAGGTCCCTACCACTAAAAGAGGTCTCTTTGCCTTTGAAATCAGCTTGGCAGCAACTTCTGTTGTGATAGCTTTTGAGGTCTTCACACCGTAGCTGGTGAACAGTTTAGTGTTCTTGGTAGTGTCAACCATCTTCAGGCCTCCTTGCAGAGTCTTTTGAGGTTAGTTGGCTGTGCAGAGACATCGAACTTAATCTTCGGGCCGGAAATGATCTTTTTCTTCTTCCAGTCGATTTCCCATCCATGCTCGGTTTCAAGTTTCTTCAGGAGCATTTCACGCTTGGAGAGTGGGAGATCTGCCTCGTGCCTGACGTACATCCACCAGTCTTCTGGCATGATGCCGAGGTACTTCTCACTTAGCTCCATCCAGTGGGTCAGCTTAATGGACCTGCCCATGTTGTTGTCGGACGGGCGGATACAGTTCTTTGCCATCATTATACAGGCTTCCTGCCAGGTCTCTGCGGTAGTTATGAGGAACTCCGGAGCTGGGGGAATGTCCATTACGGAACCGTTTCTGCTGTCGTAAACTTTCCATTTGGACTCGTCGTAGTTCTTGGCAATCAGGGCTCTCCTGTACTTTCCACTGTGGGGGCCGAGAACTGCAGGGATACCAAACATGTTACATCCGGTACCAATAGCTGCTGCCTTCTGGGAGTATGCACCCCATGCAAGACCTACCGCACCGACACGGGTAAGGGTATAGTCAGCGATTTCTGCGAGGTTGCCTGAAAGGTTTCTGCCTGCAAAGATTGCAGCGACTTTGTGGGCTGTACCAGAGATGTGGGCGTTCGAGACACAGGACCCTGTGTTAAGGATGTTTCCTTTCTCAAACCTGCCGGGGTACCTCTCGTAGAGAGTCTTGCCGTCAGCATCTTTGTACATGCCTATGTCCATTGCGGAACATCCGGATACTGCAAGCAGGTAGTTCCTTCCGAGAAGCTCTTCTGCGATGTTATAGACGTCCTTGGAGCCTGCAGGGTAGTTGGAACATCCGATAATTGCGATAACACCCGGGGTGGTACCCATAACCAGGTTCAGACCTTCTGCCCTGATTTCGGCATCGCTTACCTGACCTCTTCCTGCTCTTACAAGGCCCTTCTCTTCGGCGATAGCCTTCTGGGCAGCCTTCTCAATCAGGTTCAGGACGGGTATTTCCTTGTTACATACCTGTTCGCACCTGCGGCAGCCTATACAGAGGTCGTGCAGCTCTTCCAGCGCAGAATAGTCTCCTCCCTTTGCCACTGCAATTGCGGAGGGGATTTCAAGTTCTTCTGGGCATGCCAGTGCACATTCTCCACATTCTACACACTTGGAGACGAGAGCTACCATTTCTTCGTCTGTGGGGATGGCTGAGATTCCTTCACGGAGTGGAGCCATTTCCATAGCAAGTCTGGGTACGAGCTCTCCGAGCTTGTCGTAGTCCAGCATTACACAGCCTGGAATCTTTCCGGTCTTGAGATCCTCAATGATTGCATCAACATCATCATTGGTCCTGTCTGGCAGGCCGTACATGATCTTTTCATTGGATGCGATAACAGGGATCTTCAGTTTCTGGCCTTCAACTACGAGGTCAGCCCTTACACACTGTTCATCAAGGACAATTACATCAGGAATTCCGGAGCGTACAACCTTTAATTCCTTTGAAATGGTACCGACAATCTTTGCGTAGGGGGCTTTCCTGTCTTCTCTCTTGTACCTGGTCATGTCGAATGCGGTACAGCAGAGACCTCCGATTTCCATTTTGTCAGTCAGGTCATGCTCTTCCATGTAGTCCATGATGTAGGTGACCCCGGCAACGTTGTGCCCGATGGCAATGATAACCGGTTTACTTGGATCGAGTGTTCCCATACCGACTTCTACAAGCGGGGCTTCGGGGTCTGACTTCGGGAAACCAAGTGAAGTAACCTGAGCAATATCGGAAACTTCCATTCCCACGTGGTCAAGAATTCCGGCAAGCATTGACTTGTTGTCATAGTCGATTGCTGCTCCTTCCTGCCCTGCGTGTATTGTTGCAAGCAACTGGCCCAGTTCTTCTTCAACATATTCCATTATGGGTTTGAGGTCTCCGAGGGTCTTCGGCTGCTGGCCAGTGACAAGCTGGATATTGGGAGCGATTACGTTTGAGGCCCCCATATTAATTGGCATGTCCTCCCCAAAGAGCTCAATGATGTGGTTAAGCAGGTGGCGTCCGTGGGCGCTGTGGCATGCACAACCCGTGATGCAGCGCAGGAAAAACTCTCTTGCAGTCTGACCTTTCATGTCAATACCGCAGGCGCCTCTCTTATTTCCTTCCAGGTTACACGGTCCGAAAGTACAGTAGCAGCACTGGTCACACATGGGGGTGTAAACAGGCTCGTAACGGTCGAACAGTGTAAAGCTCCAGTCCCGTAATGTGGCGATTGTGGGGAAGGGGGTGGGACCCATCGGGCCTAACTCTTTTGCTTTTTCTTCTGCAGCCTCCTTTGCTGCCCCTACAATGTTGTTAATAGTGATCTGAACGGATTCCAGATCTTCTATAGAAAAACTCCCGGTAGTTAGTTTGCTCATGTGAGCTTTACCTCCTAAATTTGTTTAAAGTCAACTTCGCCAAGACGATTGCAATTCTGATAAGCGGCATATTCTTAATGATTATACATTATATATCTTGCCGTCTGCTTTTAAGTTACAACCGTTTAAATGACGTTTTATGGTAAAACGTTCTTAGCTCTCTATTTGAACATTAAACGCTATACCAACGTTTTTTCAAATAAAAACGTTTTTATAGGGACTATTTTCTTGTAAAAGTCGTTTTTAGGGCCTGAGTTCTCTTCCAAATCCCTTTTTACGCCCTATGTCTCAAAAAAACCGTTTTTGCCAACGATTGAGACCTTAATATTGAGCAGAGGTCGCTACCGATGGATAATAAACACTAATTAAAAGTCTAAATGTACCAAATCTATATAACATTTTCTAATTTGTAACACCCTATTTCGCGATGGGTAAAATGGAATGTAGAGACTCAGTCTTCATAAAAAAAATCTCAGAGATCTTCTGTATGAGAAAAATCTTCAACGTCTGAAGATGCTGGTTTTTTGACTTAGTATTCTTGAGCCTTAATTATTTTTTCTATGGATTTTAATATTTGTTATTAATTATTTCTTTTTTTCATACTAATAACAAATAATTTTAAAGCTTCTTCTTATCTGAGTGTCAAATTTTGCACAAATAAAACTCAAACTATTCCATATCAGCTTTTAATATATTATTCGTAATAATTATTTAATTTATTATACTTCCCTTTCTTATGAAAATATCAAAACTTATTTATATCGGTACGTTCTCCAAATCACTTTATACAGTAAACGCTGTAAACCGTTTTTATGATTTTTTTCTGGAGATGATTAATTCTAATAATTATATTTGAA
The DNA here is from genome assembly GCF_055385895.1 of Methanosarcina subterranea. Classification (NCBI taxonomy): domain Archaea; kingdom Methanobacteriati; phylum Methanobacteriota; class Methanomicrobia; order Methanosarcinales; family Methanosarcinaceae; genus Methanosarcina; species Methanosarcina subterranea. The sequence goes on from NZ_AP042426.1 coordinate 870,420, forward strand.
TATTAACTGATATATTCTTTGATTTTAATAAAACACGTTCCAATATAAAAGGAGCGCTGGGCTTATTTCCGGATGCGTGATACTATTAATATCATGGAATTATATATCATTAAATGAGTTAGAGATTTAAAACTGCTTATTTCCAAAATTAGGGGTTAAAACCAATCAATTTGATTAACTCAGGGTTGCAGTTAATCTTTTTGTTTACAGGTTTTTCAAGACATGGGATTTAGAGTGAAGATTCCAGGCTTGAAGGCTTCAATGATATATATCTGGTTTCTGACACTGGATCAGAGTATGGGATTATTTACGGTGGCCTTTTCAGTTTATGAAGCCTGCTATTGATCAGCTTACTTACTGGTATTTGTTCCTTACCTTATGTTTGGATAATATTCTTGTGTTTGGACACCATTCTTGTGCTTGAATGATACTCTGATTTATTTTGAGGCATCGCAAATTGCCTTTTATAATTCGCCTTATTAGTCAGGTGCTTTTATTCAACAATTTTATACCGGATTAAGATAGAGAGTAATTAGAACATGTTTAACCGTGATACACCGTATGAGTCTCGAGGTGGAACAACTGATAGAATCAAAAGCTCTGTTTCCACAAGCCCGTCGATGGCAATCATCTTCCTATGCATAATTTCTTTCTTTCTGGAAATGGTTCCGGGCATAGGATCTCTCTATGTAAGCGCTTTTCAGTTTGACCCGGGTTCTCTTCTGACGAGGCCCTGGACACTTGTCACATACATTTTTCTGCACACCGGCTTATGGCATCTTTTTTTTAATATGCTTGTCCTGTACTTCTTCGGGACTGCGCTTGAGCGAAGGGTTGGGAATAAACAGCTCCTTGGGATCTTCTTTACTGCAGGAGTTCTATCTGCAATAGGATACACTTTCTTAAGCCGGCCTATTTTCAATATTTACCCCGGCCCTATGGTTGGTGCGAGCGGGGCTATCTACGGAGTCTTTGCAGCTCTTACCGTACTTGAGCCGAACCTCAGGGTATATGTTTATTTTATCCCGATGCGTTTAAAGCATGCTTTAGTGCTCTTTGCTATGTTTGATTTTTTAATGGTCAATTCTTCAGATATGATAGCCCATACTGCTCACCTGAGCGGACTCTTTGTAGGCCTCTACATGGGTTTTCGTATGAAGAAAATCCATGAAAAATATCTGAAGTCGAGGTATGACGGCAGGTGGTGAGTCTGGAAGAGGAAGCCTTTTCTCAGGACAGGTATTATTATCCGAGACCCGGTCCAGGGGAAAAAATTCCAATTCAGATCTTAAATTTCAGGCGAGTCTTTGCAGCCTGGTCCCCAAAGTTGAAAAGTACTCTTTATTTTGAAAAAGCCCCCGAGGCTCCTGAGGAAGAAGGTCTTAAAAGGGTAAGAGAAGTTATCCTCCTTCAGGTCTATGACTGGTTCGCGGGCAGGGAAGGGTTAATACAGCTTACGGGTCCGGAGTTCGAGCAGTTTATGGAGGTCTACGAAGCTTTCCTACATAAATTAGGGGAAATTCAGTACAGCAGGCAGAAGAAGGGAAGGAAAGTTGAAAATATCTTTGAACTTCGTGAGTCTCCTTACATTATTCGGGAAGTTAAAAAAGGCCCTTTTTCCGATAAATTATAATTCTATAAAATATATATCGTGTTCTATAGTTAAAATTATTTAATTTTGAGGGGTTTAATTATTACTCAGGACTTCCAGGGAAGGTGAGGTTTTTCGGTCCAAACACTCATATAGGGCAAAATTAAAACCTTTAATTGTCAAAGTATGCAAATGTTTTACTACAGAAAAGCAAATATTTAGATATAATCAGATTATACCCGGACTGCCAGGTATCGGGCTTTAAACCTGAAAAACCGCAGTTGTAGATTCATGGTTATGGGAACGAAAGCTGCGACTTTCTAAAGTTTAAAGCAAAAACTTGTATCGGCAGGCATGAGATAGCTGCTGGAAACTATATTGCCCTCACAGGCCAATTCTCCCTGAATCTTTGAGGGTATAAAAGTAAAAAAAGCAGGTTGAGTAAAACTGTAAGGATCACAGAGGACATTGATAATGAAGCCTGTAAAAAGCGGACTTGATTCAATTTCTAGATACCTCCGTACTAAGAAAGAAGTTGGCAGGAGGAAAATAGGACTTCTGGTAGATGGGCCGAATATCCTCAGAAAAGAGTTTGATGTAAATCTTGAGGAAATAAGGGACGTTTTGAAGGACTACGGGAATATCAAGATCGGACGCGTTTTCCTGAACCAGTACGCCTCTGACAAGCTCGTCGAGGCTATTGAAAACCATGGACTTGAGCCCATCATCTGTTCCAGTGATGTGGATGTGCGCCTCGCAGTAGAGGGCATGGAACTGGTCTACAACCCTAATATAGATACCCTTGCAATCGTGACCCGAGATGCGGATTTCAAACCGCTCCTGAACAAAGCAAATGAACACGGGAAAGAGACAATTATCTTCGGGGTTGAGCCCGGATTTTCCACAGCGCTCAAGAATTCTGCGGATTATGTCATTCTAATGGACAAAAACCGCATGAGCGGTTACGATGATGAAGTCGAAGGAGGAAAACTTGACGCCTCAGAGCTCGAAGATTATCAGGAAGATGAGTATGAAGAGCCTGTGGAAAAGACCTGATTCTTCTCTAAGGATGGCTCCTCTTCCCACTCTTTAAGGATAATCGACATCTATTCCAAGGATCTGTTTTTCTCCGGCAAAAACGTCCCTTGCTATCTCGGCACAGCCAATTGCAGCGTGCCACTTCCCGAGGCTATTACAGTCCTGACCAAGATGTTTGCAGATCCTTTTCTGCATGTATTCTACTTCCCCTACCGAACCTGCAAGAAAGACAGCTCCGGTAACCTCATAGTCTTTGAGGAGAAGCTGCATCGAAGCAATTTCCATAGCTGCAAAAAGAGCTATGGTATCAAGGGCAAGCAGGGCAGTTTTTTCGCCTTTTTCGGCTGCATTGAGAAGTTCTTCCCTGTACTTATAAGGGGTCATCTTCAAAGCCCCTGCTTCTATAAAAGCCTGATTAGCTGTCTGGAGACCGTCATCAACATTCCTTATTGCCTGCAGGTCAAGAGGTCCGTGATGAACTCCCGGAGCAAAAATGCAGGCGTCAATTGCACCGATTACTTTTCCCGAAGCAATTGCGAGGGTCACAGTGTTGGAGCTGATATCGGAAACTACAAAGTTTTCATAGCCCAGACACCGGATATGGTATGCAATCCCCAGCTTTTCCGGGCTTGTTAGATGGGAAAATACCTTCATTCTAGGATCTACTTTACTTCCCGTGTGAAGACCAGGAAGTGCTATCGCCGGAATTCCGGAGTTTCTTACTGCATCAAACACCCGTGTGCCTCCTCCGGTCTTTTTTCCTGCTCCTTCCGTACTCCGAAGCCCCCTTCCCTCAAGTTTTCTTAAGTCTTTGATTTCAGAAAAACCGTCTCCCATAGAGTATGTCAGAGCAATAAGGTCGATGTTTCCAGTCTCAACTCCAAACTCTTTTTCTACGGATATCAGGATTTTTTTTTCTGACATTGCGGCCGCTTCAGCCCTTCCGAGTTCAAATGTCAGGACTTTTTCACCCTCAATAAGTGCAAAGCGCATTGCTGTTGTTCCGTGGTCAACCCCTATGAATGCCAAGTAGTAATCTCTCCTTCAACGCCTCAGAGGGCATTTTTTAATATCTCATTCAATTCGTTCATAATTCTGTCCCCTTCATCAGCTATACCGACCGTTGTCACCAGCCTGACTTCCTGGAAACTTCTACCTTCAGAGAGCAATAGCCTGAGGTTCCCTCTGGCGTCAGCGCGCAGGACTTTTCCAGCCAGTTTTCCCCCTGCAACACCTTTTACGGAAATTACGGACGGAATTACTTTTTTTATTTCTGGGTGCTGGCTTACAAGCTTTACGAGTTTTTTTCCAGCTCTTCCCCCAATAATCGTGGTATGAGTTCCGCCAAGTTTATTCTTTGAAAGGTTTTGAGCGTTTTCCTGTAAGCTATCTTTATTCTCTGTCATTTTAGTCAAATCGGCTGATTTTACCTTTTTGTCGGCTCAATCTTTGTTAATGTTATATGGACTGCCTTTTCCTTATTCTCAGAAATGTCTTTCTCTGTTTGTTCTTTTTATATTTATAATGTATATCTATTTACGCAGTAAAGGTCCAGAGAATCTCTGATAAGTAAATTTCTTAATAAATATTTCCGGCTACAGGTATCTCCCGGCTGCGAAACTTTTTATAAAACAATTGCCACTCAGCCAGGATTATGTAAAAAGAGTACTCCAGATGCTCAGGCAGACAAATAAATGTGCCAGGCTCTGGATATTTTCTGGTTTTTTCTTTAAAGCTGCTTTCCCGTAAAATCCGGTACTCAATCAAAATCAGATCTTTTCAAGTTCTTTCATGCCGATTAGCTTTATACCGTTCTCTTCCAGCGTTTTTACCGCTTTCTCGATCTCATTTACCCGAACAATGAGAAGAGCTTTCTGGTCCCGGGTAACAAAAGCATAGGCATAATCAAGGTTGATACTGGATTCTCCGAAAACTTCCGCAATCCGGGACATGCTGCCAGGGACATCTTCCATTTCGATTCCAAGAACGCTGGTCTCTGAAACTGTGAACCCGGCATCATGGAGCACACGGTGAGCATAATCTGACCTGTCCACAACCATACGAATGATCCCGAAATCTCCTGACTCGGCAATGGTAAATGCTCTTATGTTTATGCCTGCACTCTTCAATTTATTTGCCACGCTTGCAAGTCTGCCAGGTTTGTTTTCCGCAAAAAGGGAAATTTGTTTTATCACTTTGTCTTCCATTCCAGCACCCATGTCCTTTTATCCCGTATTCCTTTTTATATTTTATTCTTTTTTCTATCAAATTGATCAAGATATTTCAACTTTTTCTCTTTTCTACTTTTTCAGTTCCCTGTTTTAACTTCTTTTCTTTTCTCAATATTTTCCTCAGAATATAATATAAGTTTTTGTCTATTTTTAAGTTTACATTTGGGCTGTTTTACTGATACAAAGAACCGTTCTGGATTTAAAGGAAAAGCTTAAAAAGGAACTGGAAAAAGGAATGCCCTGAAAGAAGTAATATTTCACCTCTTTTTTCGGATATTCCTTTCTTTTTCTAAAGTTGAAACTTTTTGCCTTTTTACTTCATATTTCAAGCTGCAAAATCTTCAGACCTTCCGCTTGTCTATAACCTTCTTTGATTTTCCTTCCGAGCGCGGCAGAGAGCTATGTTCCACAAGTTCTACCTCAACTGCAAGGTTCAGCACGCTTTTTAAAGCGCTTGCAATTTTCTTTTTGAGTGCCATCATGTCCGACATCTTGTCACTGAAGGCAGACTCGTGCATTTCTATCTGGACTTTCATTGAATCGAGTGGGCCTATCCTGTCCACGATAATCATAAAGTGATTCCCTACTTCAGGAATATTCATCAAAACTGATTCAACCTGACCAGGGAAGACATTTATGCCGCGCACTATAATCATATCGTCCGAGCGCCCGCTGATGCGTGTGATCCTCGGGTGAGTCCTGCCGCATTTGCAGGGCTCAGAAAGTTTTCTGGTAAGGTCCTTGATCTTGTAGCGGATAAGGGGGTTTGCTTCTTTTGCCAGGGTGGTGATTACGAGTTCTCCTGTCTCTCCATCGGGCACAGGTTCTCCTGTTTCGGGATTAAGAATCTCTACCAGGAACAGGTCTCCCCATATATGGATGCCGCACTGTTCCTCACATTCTGTAAAGAGGGGACCGCTGAGCTCCGAAGTCCCATAGATGTCATAGGCTTTAATCCCTGACTCATTTTCTATCCGTTTCTTGAGTTCCTCAGACCAGGGTTCAGCCCCGAAAAATCCCCTCTTTAATTGTGTATCGTCCCTGATACTGATGCCCTCTTTCCTTGCGATTTCAATCATGTATAAAAAGTAAGAGGGTGTGCAGGCTATAGCTGTCGTACCAAGGTCTTTCATGAGTTCAAGCTGGCGTTCGGTGTTCCCTGAACTTGTAGGGAGTACGGTTGCTCCTACTTTTTCACTTCCATAATGGGCGCCGAGTCCGCCTGTAAAAAGTCCGTACCCGTAGCTTACCTGGAGGATATCGTCTTTTCCTACCCCAACGGATGTGAAAGCCCGAGCCAGGGATTCTGCCCAGTCGTCAATGTCTTTGTGGGTATACCCGACTACTGTCGGTTTGCCGGTGGTGCCCGAGGAAGCGTGGAAGCGGGCGAGCTTTGAATTAGGGACGCAAAACATTCCGGTAGGGTATGTATCTCTGAGATCCTGCTTAAAAGTAAAAGGTAATTTTCTGACGTCCTCGAGTGTCCGGATGTCTTCCGGGAGAACGCCATGTTCGTCAAACCTTTTTCTGTAAAAAGGAGAGTTCTCATACACATAATGTACGAGGTTTTTCAGTTTTTCTTCCTGCAACTTTCTCAATTCGTCTACAGGCATTGTCTCTATTTCAGGATCCCAGTATTCTGGCATTTTTTTCACGCTCTGTGTTCTTTATTTTGAGACCTTTTAGTTTCAGGCCGCGTCTCTTTCGACCCTCTTTTATGTATATCTTTCATCTCATGTCCCTTTAAGGGCTTTAACGACGGCAGCTCTCATTTACCGTCTATTCGTTTCTGTAAATTGAGGTGCTCCCGGGCGGATATGAATTTCCGGTAGATATGATAATGTGAAGGTAAGTTGGATTCTCATATAAATAATACTTGTTGTTATCGAGTAAAAAAGATGTTTTTCAAATTAAATTGAGAAAAGTAATAGGGTGAATATATCGAAATTTGATTAAATTGAGAAAAATAATAAGATTAATACATCGAAATTAGATTAAAGTGAGAAAAGTGATAGGATATCTCGAAAAAAATGATTACATTCAGTTAAGGAAAAAATTATAGTTATTCTAACCATTAAACAAGTTATTTTAACCGCTTTTTACTATTTATTCGTCCTCTTTAATTTCAATTTCATCCTCGGAAATCTCTTTTGAGGTCGCTCCAAGGGAATTTTCAAGGATTTTCTTTGTCATTTCTCTGCATTTATGCAGTACTTCTTCCATATTGGCAATTATATCTATTCCCGCAGCTCCTGAATGCCCGCCTCCGGTGCCGTTATATTCGTTACTGATATCTTCCATCAGCTGGCCAAGGTTAACTCCGGCATTTACAGCATCGCGCTTCGCCCTTGCACTTACCCTGACGCTTTCTCCTTTGGTAGTGCCAACAAAAGCCACATCAGCTCCGATGTTAATAAGCATGGAAGATGCAGAGCCTCCGAAAGAACTCACATGAGAAGAAGCTATAAGCATATCTCCTATTCTCTCGAGTTCAACCCTACTTGCTGCTTTCAGGATAGCTATGCGCATCGAAATATCCTGTGGGGTGGCAGCCATCAGGTCAAGTACTTCCCCGTACTCAACTCCGCTAGCCTCAATAATTTTTGCCACCGTTCGGAAAGTATCAACAGATGCGTGCTTGAAGTGCCCGGTATCTGTTACGATGCCTGTGAGCATACCGATTCCTACCCTGCGGTTAATCGGCGCCCCCATTACTTTTAAAATATCATAGACTATCTCTACGGTTGAAGTCGTGTTCCTGTGCAGGTAAAATTCTGCGTTCTCGGTAAGGGCAGTGGTAGTATGGTGATCAATTACGCAGTAACTGGTCAACTCAATATCGTTTAACTGCGCTTTCGTCGAAGTATCAACTACGACAACAAAACCGTAATTTGCAGGGTCTGGCTTATCCACTACCTCAATTCCGAGCCTGTCGATCAGGACGGACGCCACCCGGTTGCAGCCGTCTACGAGTCCGACTGTCCCCCCTATCGCCTCGGAAAGAGCAAAAGCACTGCTAACAGCATCCGGATCTGCATTCCTGTGACACAAATATAAAATGTTTCGATAGTCAAGGAGCCGGTTAAAAAACTCCGCTTCATCAACTTGCATTGTTCACTCTGGATACCGTTTTTTATAGGTATCGAAATTCCCGGAGTTCCGGGATTTCGGCACAATCTCCGTTACAGCTATACTTCTGTCCTGTATTCTACTTATATAAAAGAATAATAAAAGGTTATTGTGCTCTGGGTCCCAGTGCCTGCTGGATCTGCTCCTGAAGCTGTTTGAAGCGGGTAGTGAGCCTTTCTTCCTGCCTGGAAATAGACTGAAGCCTGAGTGAGAGAGTTTCTTCCCTGTCTTTAAGTTTTGAAACGGACTCCTCTTTGCTTGTTTTTATCACCAGTTCTCCGACATTACGGTAAATAACCGCATCGTCAGCCAGTCTTTCTAATTCTTCAAGAGCCATTTTGGACTCTTTCTGCATAGCTTCAATCTGAGATTTTTGCATGGTCAAAGCTTGAACCTGCTGCTGTACTTGCTGAAGCTGTGCTATCTGGTTCTGGATTTGAGGAGGTAATTCTGCAGTCATGTAATTTTCACCTGAGTCCTCAATAAACCTGAAGGGATTTTAATGTTTCTGTTCTACAGCTTCCGAAAATAACCTTTACCATCAACCACTAACCTCTACCAGCAGGAAGAAGCTTAACAGTCTCTGCCAAAAACTTAAACAACAAGTTCAACTTATATAAAAACACTCTAACAATTTAATTAATATACAAAAGATGGTCTGGCAAAAGTTATGAGTAGAACACGATTGCGGCCAGGAAACATGTATTAAATACATAGGAACTAAAAAGCCTCAGAAAGTTTTTCAACAAAAGATAATCATAAATGGTCATTCATAATATGTCATATTAAACATATTATTTAGCAAATTAACTGAGTGCATTCCAAACCGAATAGGTATTAGTCCGAATTAACCTGTGCACACTCAGCTGACAGTCCAGATTAAACCACTATTCAGGAGATTTTCTTAATGGAAGAAACTATGAAAAAAGGTGGAAACCTTGAAGAAATAACATCTCTTCTTGAAAAGTTCACAAACGCTCACGGAATTTCCGGCTTTGAAGATGAGGTTCGGAAACTGCTTGAAAAAGAACTTGAACCCTATGTCGACAGTCTGCGGGCAGATACTATGGGGAACCTCATCGCTATTAAAGAAGGGAAAGGACCTTCTGTAATGCTGGCTGCCCATATGGACGAAATAGGGCTCATGGTCAGGTATATTGATGAAAATGGGTTCCTGCGATTTGTCGGGATCGGAGGATGGTTCGATCAGACTCTTCTGAACCAGAGAGTTATGGTTCACGGTAAAAAGGGCACCATTCCCGGAGTTATAGGCTCAAAACCTCCTCACGTAATGAAAGATGAGGACCGGAAAAAGCCTGTAAAACTCGAGGATATGTTTATCGATATAGGGGCAAAAGACAGAGAGGATGCCGGAAATCTGGGAATCGAGATAGGCACGACAGCCTCAATTGATCAGGAATTTGTTCCCCTGGCAAACGGAAAGGTTACCTCCAAGGCTTTTGACGACCGCGCAGGAATCGTAATTCTTCTTGAGGTCATGAAACAGCTCCATGAACTCAAAATTGAAGCTAATGTCTATGCCGTGGGTACGGTTCAGGAAGAGGTAGGACTCAAAGGAGCAAGAACATGTGCTTTCGGGCTCTGTCCGGATATTGCTCTTGCCCTTGACACCACTATCCCTGGAGACCATCCGGGCATCAGCAAGACCGATTCAGCCATGGAGCTGGGAAAAGGGCCCGTAATAACTGTGGCAGATGCGTCTGGAAGGGGTCTTATAGCTCATCCACAGATCCTCAAATGGCTGAGGGAATCAGCTGATGAAAACGAGATCCCCTATCAGCTGGGCGTGGGTTCCGGCGGCACCACCGATGCTACCTCAATACACCTCACAAAGGAAGGTATCCCTACAGGCACGGTCAGCATAGCCACACGCTATATCCACTCTCCAGTGGAGGTACTGGATACGGCAGATATAGAAGCTTGCGTTTCCCTCATTGTAAAGGCAATAGAGAATGTTAAAAAATATTTCTAAATTATAATCCTTAATTTTTAGTCTAAACCCTTATTTTAACTTTTTAAGGCTGGTTAGCAAGAGCATAGCAGGATCATTTTTCTGCAGTGCAACCTGTACGGAAGTTTCTTTAAGGGTTATATAAGCACATTATTTGTTCAAAGCTTTCCATTATCGATTCTTCTTGCAGGTTTATGGGAAACATCTTAAATCCTTTTTTTCATTTTCCTTTTTTCTTTTTTTCATTCTGCATGTTTTCTGGTCGGCTGTGAGGTTTCCGATCAACTTATACTCTTTATTTTCTTACGAAGTACGATATATTGTTAACTGGAAACTAAAAATAGTATGGTCTACCTATTGAAGAGAAGTTTCAGAGAGCCCTGGAGTAAATTAGGGAATGTTCCCGGATATAACGGGGGTTTTTGAGATTAATATATTACATTAAAAATGGGTTTGTAAAACAGGATATAATTATATAATATATTGCAAATATTATCCTCCTGTTCTGCAGGACCAATCTATTAAAATAAAAACCAAAACTGAGGGATTGTATTATTCGAAAATATCCGCTTCCTGGATACTACTTTGAGAGACGGTGAACAAACACCTGGCGTAGCCCTGACCAGAGAGAAGAAACTCTTAATTGCCCGGGCCCTTGATGAGATGAAAGTCTCCGTAATCGAGGCAGGCTCTGCAATTACTTCCGAAGGTGAAAGGGAATCCATCAAGGCTGTAGCTAACGCAGGGCTCAATGCCGAAATCTGCAGCTACTGTAGAATTGTAAAAATGGACGTTGATCATGCTCTTGAATGCGACGTAGATTCAATTCACCTTGTAGCTCCGGTTTCGGACCTGCACATCCGGACGAAAATCAAAAAAGATCGCGATGCAGTAAGGCAGATCGCAGCCGAAGTCATCGAGTATGCTAAAGACCACGGCCTGATTGTGGAGCTGAGTGGAGAAGATGCCTCGCGGGCAGACCTTGGATTTTTAAAAGCCATTTATGCTGACGGGATAGACGCTGGAGCTGACAGGTTATGCTTCTGCGATACCGTGGGGCTTCTGGTGCCTGAAAAGACCACCGAGATTTTCCGTGACCTGTCTTCCTCCCTGAAAGCCCCTATCAGCATTCACTGCCATAATGACTTTGGTTTAGCAACTGCAAATACGGTTGCTGCGCTTGCGGCAGGAGCAAAGCAGGCACATGTGACAATTAATGGTTTAGGGGAAAGAGCCGGAAATGCTTCTCTTGAAGAAGTCGTAATGAACCTTGAATGGCTGTATAAATACGACACCGGCATCAAGCACGAACATATATACCGGATTTCGAGGCTTGTAAGCCGGCTGACCGGAATTCCTGTTTCCCCAAACAAAGCCCTTGTAGGGGGAAATGCGTTCACTCACGAAGCAGGGATTCATGTGCACGGGCTTCTGGCTGACAAGGCAACCTATGAGCCGATGAGCCCTGAATATATCGGACGGCAGCGCCAGATCGTACTTGGAAAACATGCAGGAAGGAGCTCTATTACCCTTGCTTTAAAGGAAATGGGGCTTGAGGCTGATGAGGCTCAGACGGAAGATATTTTCAACAGAGTCAAGCAGATGGGCGATCAGGGAAAACATATTACCGATGCTGACCTGCAGACCATCGCAGAAACCGTGCTTGATATATACAAAGAGCCTCTGGTAAAATTAGAAGAGTTCACCATAGTATCCGGAAACCGTGTGACTCCAACTGCTTCTATAAAGCTCAATGTAAAAGACAAACCTATCTTACAGGCCGGTATCGGAAACGGGCCTGTTGATGCTGTAATTAATGCCATCAGGACAGCTGTAAGTTCCTGTGCGGAAGATATCGTCCTTGAAGAGTACCATGTAGACTCAATTACCGGCGGAACTGATGCGCTTGTAGAAGTAAGGGTAAAACTTTCCAAGAACGGGAAGGTAATTACCGCAAGCGGAGCAAGAACGGACATTATAATGGCATCTGTAGAAGCTGTAATGAACGGGATGAACCGCCTTATCCGGGTAGAATAAGTCCCAAAGGATGCGGAATTCAAAAGTTTCTCAGGAGGACTATCTGTCCTCTCTTTTTTTCGGTTTGACGAAATTTTTGAAATAGGGGATCTCTGACACTCTGAAAACCCGGAGAAACCCTCATCCATATATAACATGATTGATTATGATGTATTTGCGAAATTCGCGAAGAAAAAAATGTGAGTGTGAGAGATAAAAAAGTATTTCTTAAACACACCCTTAACTGGAAAAGTACTCACCTGGATGTGAGTATCCAGTTAGACATCTCAAGAGATAAATAAGGAGATAAATAATGACAACCGGGTCAACAGAAAAAGTTAACGGTGCAAAGGCTCTAATAAAGTGCCTTGAAAATGAAGGAGTTGACACTCTCTTCGGATACCCCGGAGGGCAGATCATTCCTTTCTACAACGAACTCTATGATTCAGATCTGCGCCACATACTTGTACGCCACGAACAGGCAGCAGCTCATGCTGCGGACGGGTACGCCCGTGCTACTGGAAAGACCGGGGTCTGTGTTTCTACTTCAGGTCCCGGAGCAACCAACTTGGTAACAGGTATTGCTACCGCATATATGGATTCAGTGCCGATTGTAGCCTTAACCGGCCAGGTACCAAGATCCCTTATCGGAAACGATGCTTTCCAGGAAGCAGATATTACTGGCATTACTCAGCCAATTACCAAGCATAACTATCTCGTACAGGATCCAGCAGAAATCCCGAGGATTGTAAAAGAAGCCTTCCATATAGCGTCCACCGGAAGGCCTGGCCCGGTATTAATTGACCTTCCAAAGGATGTACAGAATATAGAGATCGACTTACACTATCCTGACAAGGTGGAGCTTAGGGGCTATAAGCCAACTTATAAAGGTAATACCCAGCAGATTAAACGAGCCGCCGAAGAAATTGCAAACTCCTGCAGGCCCATAATCTACGCAGGAGGTGGAGTGATAAGTTCGAATGCGAGTGCAGAACTCGTTGAGCTGGCTGAGACTATCCTGGCTCCGGTTACCACCACTCTTATGGGCATAAGCTCCATCCCGACTGAACATCCTCTCTACGTCGGAATGCTGGGAATGCATGGGTGCAAATATGCAAACTATGCAATTCAGGAATCCGATCTTATCATTGCTGTGGGAGCAAGGTTTGATGACCGCGTAACCGGTAAACTTGAATCTTTTGCCCCCAACGCCAGGATTATCCATATTGATGTTGACCCTGCCGAGATCTCCAAGAATGTAAAGGTACATGTCCCGATTGTCGGGGACGCAAAGCAGGTGCTCAAGTCCCTGATTAAATACATCCAGCGCTGCAACTCCGCGGAATGGATTGAAAAGATAAACCAGTGGAAAAAGGAATATCCTCTTGGCTACAGGCAGGTGTCCGAGGATGTCGTAATGCCCCAGTTTGTTGTCGAGCAGATATCCGAAACATGCAAAGATGCAATCATAGTTACAGAAGTTGGACAGCACCAGATGTGGGCTGCCCAGTTCTTCAAATACAGTACGCCTCGAACCTTCCTGACTTCAGGTGGGCTTGGCACAATGGGATACGGGTTCCCTGCAGCCATAGGAGCCAAGATTGGCAGGCCGGACAAGACCGTTATAAATATCGCAGGTGACGGCTCTTTCCAGATGAACTCTCAGGAACTTGCAACTGTGGTCCAGAACGATATCCCGGTTGTTTCCGTGATCCTGAATAACGGTTATCTGGGCATGGTCAGGCAGTGGCAGGAACTCTTCTATGACAAGAGGTATTCCTGCACCTTTATCAAGGGTAGTGTTGACTTCGTAAAGCTTGCTGAAGCCTACGGGGCTCTCGGGCTGCGTGCAGAGAAGCCGTCCGAAGTCAGGCCTGCAATCGAAGAGGCTGTCAGGTCCGGAAGGCCGGCTGTTGTCGAAGTGATTGTCGAGTGTGAAGCAAATGTTTATCCGATGGTTCCGGCAGGAGCTGCAATTAACGAGATCATTGACCTGGAGGAACACTGATGAAACATACACTTGCAGTCCTTGTGGAAAATAAGTCAGGTGTGCTCTCCAGAGTGGCTTCTCTTTTCTCAAGGCGCGGATATAATATCGACAGTCTGGCTGTGGGGGTTACCGAAGACCCTGATATTTCAAGAATAACCATTGTGGTTCATGGGGATGACCATGTGCTTGAACAGGTAACAAAACAGCTCAACAAGCTCATAGATGTCATCAAGGTCTCGGATATTGGAGGAGATGAAGCGGTTGAGCGGGAACTTGCCCTTATTAAAGTCTCAGCTGATGCGAATACAAGGGCAGAAATTATCCAGATTGCAAATATCTTCAGGGCCAGAATAGTGGATGTTGCCTCAAAATCCATGACAGTTGAGGTAACAGGCGATGAAGGCAAGATCCAGGCAATCGAAAAACTTCTCCGTCAGTTCGGGATCAAGGAGCTGGTCAGGACAGGCAAAATTGCAATGGTCCGCGGGTCAAAGAAGGTTTAAATATTAAGGGCAGGTAAAGAGAGGTAGCTGCGCAATTATTTTTCACAGATTGGGGCAGCCGGAAGCCTTTTCAAATTCTAAAGGTCTTCTTAAAAACACTCCGGGTTTCCGGCCTCTCTTTCCCTTCAAAAGCTCGCCAGGATCCAGAGACAGCAATTTTTCAAAAATCAATTTAATTCTCGGGAGGTATCTGTGTTTGTAAGTCCGGATACTCCCCGAATAATATAGGGAATTTTAATTAAAAAATTAAAGAATTTACAGGTAATCAATCTGTAAAATTAGTCAGCAAAATCAATCAATAAAATTAGTCAGTAAAATCAATCAATAAAATCAATCAATAAAATCAATAAAATCAATCAGGAGAATCAAATAATGGCAACGATAATTTATGACAACGAAACCACTTTTGATGCACTTAAGGATAAGACCATTGCAATAATGGGATATGGAAGCCAGGGACATGCACATGCCAGAAACCTTCACGAGTCCGGGCTTAATGTCGTTGTTGGGCTCAGGAAAGGCAGTTCCAGCTGGACCAAAGCCGAATCTGATGGCCTGAAGGTCATGACTGTCGAAGAAGCTGCAAAAGCTGCAGACGTTATCATGATCCTCCTGCCTGACGAAAAACAGTCATCTGTTTACTATTCCCAGATCGAGCCCAACCTGAAAGCCGGCAACGCCCTTGTTTTTGCTCACGGCTTCAATATCCACTACAACCAGATAGTGCCCCCAAAAGATGTGGACGTTTTCATGGTTGCTCCCAAAGGCCCCGGACACATTGTCAGAAGAACATACACAGAAGGTATAGGAGTTCCTGGCCTGATTGCAGTTTATCAGGACGCAACCGGAAAAGCAAGGGACCTTGCTCTTTCTTACGCCAAGGGTATCGGCGCAACCAGAGCAGGAGTTTATGAAACAACCTTCCGTGAAGAAACCGAAACCGACCTTTTCGGAGAACAGGTTGACCTCTGCGGAGGGATTTCCGCGCTTATCAAGACGGCTTTTGAGGTGCTTGTGGAAGCAGGGTACCAGCCTGAAATGGCTTACTTCGAAACCTGTCATGAAGTCAAACTCATTGTTGACCTTATCTACGAAGGCGGGCTTGAGAGGATGTGGCACTCTGTCTCCAACACTGCCGAATACGGTGGTATGACCGTTGGCCCGAGAATCATCAATGAGGAATCCCGCGAAGCCATGTACGTGGCCCTTGAAAGGATTCAGAACGGCGAGTTCGCAAAAGAGTTCGTCCTCGAAGGCATGGTCAATCATCCTGTACTTAAAGCCATGGAGCGCCAGGAAAAGGAACACCCACTTGAGATTGTCGGCAAAGAAATCCGGGCAAATATCCCCTGGCTCAATAAGAAGATTGATGACGACTGAGCGTAAAGTTACTTTTTTGTTTTAAGCCAGGTCAGGCAATGGGCCTGACAGGCTCATTTTTTCTTATATCTTTTTCCTAGCTACTGTCTTATCTGTCCACCGGCTTCTTCTTACTCTACGCTTTTTGGTAAGTACTCACCATTTTCCTGGCTTTTTGTCGGAAGTGTGCCTATTTTTCTGTAAAATTTACTCTATACGACAATATATCAAAAGTTCTGTAAATTTGTTCTACACATGATACATAGGTTTTTAGGCTAAATCTGAACATAACTCAGATTTCTGGCCGGACTTTTACGGATAAAAGCTCTCGAAGAGTATGTTATATTCAGGTTTACGAATATTTTCTATAAAGGTTCGTATTTTGAGGTATTTTTTGAGTTTTGACAGGAAATAACTGATAATTTCCTGCTAAAATACGAACGTTCTATGTTAAAACGTTCGTATTTGAAAAACGGTAAAAATTCTGAGACGAAATAATTCTAGGATAAAACAAAGTAATTGAAATTATGTATATGATAAAATAGGACATGTTGGTGCTTTAAATCAATGTGTTCTTGGTGAAGTCAATTTTATAAACATGTTATTCAGAATAACTGTCTAAATCTGTTTGTTATCTGAAGAATATTCTGTATTTTATGTACTTTGCTTTGCAACTAAATTTTTACTTTAATATTCTGATTTTTGCAACAGAACCCTATTTTTTAACCACACCAATATTGACCTGAGGTATCAATCTGAAGTAGTAATAATCTTGATGAGGTAAGTATTCTTGTCGGTCTTTATCCATATATGGTAATTTATATCCATTGTGCAAATCTGTTAATGCGGATGAATACATAGCAGATATTTGATAATCAATATAAATCTGATCATTAACACCTGGCAATTCCTCATCCTTTGAAATGTCTTGATTTTTTACGCTACCATGTTTTTCAACATTTAATGTTTTAAATTCAATCGCCTCCATTCCGCAGTTAGCCATCCAGATATTTGCCATATCGGTCTGAACCATTAAACCACCATTTTTATCCGTATCTGGAAAATGTAGCATTTCATACAACTGTGCTTCTAATCTTTGAAACCCTGGCAGCAGAATAGTTCTGTCATTAGCATAGAATAATACAATCTTTCCATCTTTTTTTGTGATTCTAACTAGTTCTTTAAAGACTTTTTGGGGGTTCTTAAAAATTCCAGGGCAAATCGTATCACTACTCCAGATCCAATCAAAATAATCATCTGGAATATCTTGCATGTTTCCATCTGCATTTTTGTACCGAAATGGTATTTCATTAAAATCACATGTACCAATCTCAACATTTAACGTTTTGTATTTTTTGTTAAGAAAAATAGCCTTTTTACTAGCTACATTTACATGTTCAGGTGTGTAGTCAAGGCCAAGTATTTCACCGGAATGTGCTATAGACTTAGCAAGAAGTGATAGAATCCCACCCGGACCACAACCAGCATCAAGTCCCCTACTCCCAGTAGGTAATTTTGCCAGTGACAATGCTTCATTATAACCTTCCCAAGCCATATTATTAAAAGATAGCATCTCTTGTACATATGCTATTAAACCTTCTTCGAGTTGGGCTGTTAAAACACGAGGGAGATCTTTTTCCCGTTTTTTGTTTAAATAAACAATGTTACGAAAATTATTTGTTAACATAATATTTCTCCTGTTCTAATACTAAAGCTCTCACTCAATATCAGTACTTCGCTACTATTTTTTAGTTTGACCTCGTAAGTCCTAATTATTTCAGCTTTATCTTCATCCGGTAGCTTCCTATACGGATTTTTGGGCTTCGAAGGCCTGTCTTTTAAGTCGTCTGCTGTACTCTCATCTTTTGCTCGCTCAATAAGATCATAGAAAGTACGTTCGCTCATTCCATACATTTCCCACAGTTCTCTATCGGTATATCTTCCAGACTTTCGCGGTTCAAGGATTTTGGCTCGAATTTCTGCCACTCTTTTAGGTGGAAAATATTTTCGAATATCTTTCCATTTATACACATTTATTTCAGACATATAGTCACGCCTATAATTGCTACAACAAATAACATTTTGTAGCTCATTTAAAGTTGCAGTATTTAGCCTCTTGATTATAGATGATGATTTATGTCTAAATATGTCAGAATATTTAAATCAAATTTACTGCAGAAGGTCTCTGAACATGAAGGTTAGCCGATCATCAATGGAATTAGAAGCAAATTTTTAATTTTTCACTAAATATTCTAAATTAGAACACTACCTGATTTCCAGTGGCACAAATCTGTCCCCAAACTCTTGCCGTAGATCGGGCCACTGGCCAAAACAAACCCTATCATGCAACTCTCCGGTTGAATTTGCTGTATGCAAACAGCTACCTGACCCTAAATCGCATGGAAAAAATCAATATCGGAGAGGGCGTGAGAAAACGCCCACTCCTTTACATTTTTGGTTTCTCGGACTTTCCCTTATTTTTCCGTCTTTCCACGCAGTATATCTGCCTTTGCGTTCAGGATATCTGCCTTTGCGTTCAGAATATCCGTCTTTGCGCTCAGGATATCATCCGCCTTTCCGCCCAGGACATCCGCCTTTCCGCCCAGGACATCCGCCTTTCCGCCCAGGACATCCGCCTTTCCACGCAGTATATCTGCCTTTGCGTTCAGAATATCTGCCTTTGCGTTCAGAATATCCGTCTTTGCGCTCAGGATATCATCCGCCTTTCCGCCCAGGACATCCGCCTTTCCACGCAGTATATCTGCCTTTGCGTTCAGGATATCTGCCTTTGCGTTCAGAATATCCGTCTTTGCGCTCAGGATATCATCCGCCTTTCCGCCCAGGACATCCGCCTTTCCGCCCAGGACGTCCGCCTTTCCGCCTAAGACATCCGCCTTTGCGTTCAGGATCTCTGCCTTTGCGTTCATGATATCTGCCTTTGCGTTCATGATATCCTTCTTTGCGCTCAGGATATCATCCGCTTCGCTTTTTTCTGTCATATTATTTCACCTCTTTCATTTTATGTCATCATCAGAGCACGGCACCTTTAGATGAGCCCATGGGGTTCTTTGTGCTCCACGTCGTGGAATGTCTGAGTGACTGGTATATGCAATATTTATCTGGACCTCGGAATAAAATTCTTTTATTCTTTTTATCAAGCAATTTTCTTAGGTTGTATGTGAAGGGCTGGACAAAATTGTGCTGAGGCGTTTTGGGGTTGGACGATATGTGTTACCTCAAAGGGAATCTTCCCTGGTTTCTTACTGATGCATGAGGTATTCAAATCCCTCAATTCATCTGGTCTAAACACCTGGCTGAATTTACATTCTATGCCGATATCCCAATTTTCTCGGTAGTATCTTCCTTGTCCTTCAACATATGGGTCGAGTTTATATTGATTTGGGATGGGTCCATCTTTATGATAGATCTGATAAAGCAAGGAATGACTAAGGTATCTTAATGGATACCATTTTAAGCCAAAAGATCTATGGATTGAATGTTCCATTTCCTCCTCTAATTCAGGACCAAGACTCTTGCCGGGCCAACTGTAAAGAGAATCAAAATCATCGTATCTCTCAATAAGCTCCACACCGAACTCCTTGAGCCGCCCCGCCAAGGGCGCAGTGGAAAAAATACCGAAGACACCGACGTCAAACTGGAATGCAGGAGAGTCAATCGAGTCTTTATGATCCAAAAGAAATAAGAGTGATTCTCTCGTCATATCTTTAGTCTCCATCGGGGCACCTACAATGGAGTACAGGTAAACAGCGATATCTTCTTCTTTGCATTGTTTTAAGATCTCTTGTACATCATTAAGTTTGATTCCCTTCTGGTACATGTCTAGTAGATACTGGCTACCCCATTCATATCCAAAGCGCAGCTTACGACAACCTGCTGCCTTAAGCACATGAAAATCACTTTTAACCAATTTATGATCGAAGCGGCAGTTAACGATCCAATTGATTTCTAAACCTCGTTCTACGATCGCCTGGGATAACAATGAGAGATATTCCGGTCTAGGGCTTTCATCACAGAAATAGAAGTTATTCGTTTGATACTTCGAGGATAGGTAGGAAAGATGATCGATTACCACATCGATGGGTGGCTCGTAGTAGTGAGAATTATACATATATCTATGATCACAAAATAAGCACTGATTCCAGTAACATCCTCTAGTTAGCAGATAAGGTAAAACAAGCGTGGGAGAGAAATATAATCCAAATGGCAAACCGTCAAAATCCGGGCAGACTGATTCCTCATCGGTCGCACTTTGAGGATTTAATACGAGTTTGCCATTTCTTCTATAGGCCAGATTGCTGACATTTACATCTGCCCTTTCACCCTGGATGAATTCTATTAACTCTATGAGGGCACTCTCTCCAGGACCTATAATGTAATAATCAATATCACTAATGCCCTCTAGTAGGTGGCGTATATCTTCACCTGCATTGATCAGTCTAGTTGGTACTCCTCCTCCAACCACGATTTTAGTTTCCGGTGATTGCTGTTTCAATAGTCTAGCTATAACGAGAGTATAGAGAAGCTGGGACCGTGTGATGACGGTAAAGCTGACTAGTTGAGGTGATGCGTTGGTGATGCCATCAAGCACTTCGCGACTGAGGAAGAAATCGCTTAGCATGCCCTGATAGTTCTGAGCGTAATTGACGATTTCACTCCAAGTAGACATTCGCTTTACACCAGGCTGAACTAAGGCCGTCATGAAACCTTGAAACACTTCCACTACTTTATTTCTGCTATCCACGAAAGAATAAGTAATGGATTGTGCCGCTAAACGGAGGACATTCTCAGCCCAGTAGTATTTTTCCGGCAGAAAGAAATTGCCCCTATCTCTAAATATGGATTTTGCCTCTTTTACATTCTCAAGGACATATTCTAACTGTGCCAGACTCTCTATTGCAACCGTATAATCATTGATATTCTTTACTAGGAGATCATTTTGAGACTCATACTGGGAAATATAGTGAGTGATTCTGTCCCGACATATGGAAAGAAATTTATGAGAAAAAAGGGCATCTTGGGCCTCGATATTTAGATCACGTAAGATCACTTCATGGCCAGCAGATCTTAAGACCCTGGCTAGAATTGGCAAGCTAAGATAAGGATTGCAGGCATCCCATATAGGTGGCATAATCAACATCACTTTCATTTTTTCCCTCTCATAACAGAAATGGACATTATAAGTTCAGAACATTGTAGAAAAGATTATTAATTTACCTTTATTTACATATATTTATATTTTAAAAAGAACCTATATATTTGAGAATATAATTGTGATTTTTTAGTTCATCAACGAACTGATTAAAAAATAAAAAATAATTCTTTAAATCTCGGATTTTGGTTCCGTTGAAAAAAATCCTAATATTGAAGCAAAATTTTAGTTTCACATGATCGGTTAACTCTGAGCTTATCCCAAAACCTATTTCACTTCTACCCATTAACAATTCCCATAATTGTTTTCAAGATTGGGAACTTGATTGATTATTGGGTATAAGATTCGAGAAATAAATTCTGAGTTTTAGGATAAGCTCTCTCCTAATTGGTTGGGTATCCTACATTCAGCAGCAAGTACATCCTAACATCTAAATATCCTTGAGTGCTGGTTTTTGGAAGTTCAATTATAAATCAGCGTCATCTGGCTGTATTTACTAAACTCCCAATTGACTTAAGGGATCTATAACTGTCATAGTCCATTTTTCATAAAGGCTTATATTTTCCATTTGGTAACACTTATTAAATCGGTATCTACAGACACCGAGAAAAATGCCTCTGTGTTTATCATAGAATTTTTGCATTTGATGTTGGATTATCGAAGGGAACAAGCATTTTCTATATACTATGGAACACTCGAGAAAATAGAAACATAGGCATTTATGGAAAATTTTGCCTGGAAAGGTCAATTCTCGTTATAAAAATTGAACGATAAAACAGGAATTATGCTTTAAGTGTTACGTTTTTTAATAAAAGTATATTGATTTCACATACTGAGAACAAAACGGAATTTTTCTGAAATCTATAGAAAATCTATAACTTCTAGATTATACATAAATTACAATAAAACCTATGCATCATATATTCGATTTACAGAACTTTCAATACACTGCCTTTTTGTAAGAATTGCTTACCTGTCTGCGGTAAAGTTTCATAATTTAATGTCAATACTTTAACCGAAGACCCACAAATCCAAAACTTAGAACTCTATTTGGAGAATAAACATGCCAGTAACAGGAGAAAGTAAAGTCATTGACACAATCCTCAACAGACGGAGTGTCCGGGAGTTTACGGACAGACCCATCGGCAAGGACGAAATCAACATAATTCTTAATGCAGGCTGCTGGGCTCCCTCCGGGTTGAACAACCAGCCCTGGCGCTTTGCAGTTGTCAGAGACCCGAAAATTATCCACGAGCTCTCTGAATGCACGCATTATTCCAGTATTGTCGCAGGAGCCCCTCTGCTTATCGCAGCTTTCCTGGATACCGAACACTCGTACAACAGGACAAAAGATGTTCAGGCAATAGGGGCTTCTATCCAGAATATGCTCCTTGCCTGCTGTGAGCTTGGCCTGGGTACAGTCTGGCTCGGAGAGATCTTAAACCAGCATGAAAAGGTTAATTCAATCCTTAATTGCCCATCTAAACTCGAACTCATGGCTGTGATTGCCATTGGAGAACCTGCTCCGGGAAAACGTACTTCCACACGTAAAGCCCTTTCGGAACTGGCATTTGAAGAAGAGTACGGGCAGAAATGGGAAGAATGAGGGCATGAATTAGATGCGAAAAATATCCTGAATTCAAAACAAAAATATCCTGACTTCAGAACGAAATATCCTGAACTCAACGTAAAACTTAGGAATTTATAAGTTGGCCTGACGAATGTTTATTCGAATCGTTTTCTTTGAGGACATTTATAATTTCGTTGAGGATTAAATTTATAAGCTATTTAGCTCTATAAAGAGCCAGTTAACTGATGACAGCTTTATGAGTCAGTTAATCGATCATAAGTTTTTCAAAATGAAGGTCTGTAGTGTAGCGGATATCACTGGAGCCTCCGGAGCTTCGAACCTGGGTTCGATTCCCAGCAGACCTGTTACTGAATTTTTCTGTCGAGCTTTTTAAATTTACACTGGAACTTTATTTAAAAGCATGCAGTTTTAATTTTTGCCTCACTTTTTCATTTTGTAACTTGTGCTCTCCATTTATACTTTTTAATTATTTGTTAGCATTTATGCTAATGTTATGGAAATTTTTGAAAAACATCCTTATGTACGGGATAAATATAAAAGAGAACAGAAATAATATATAATCAAAAAAAGAAGTCTGGAAGGTTCACAACATGACTCGTGGATTTAATAACCGTTCTCTACATTCGGGGAGAAGAAAACTTTCTTTAATTCAATTAATTATCATAGCATTAGTACTGTATTTTCTGCTTCGGATTATTCTGCCGTTTGTGTGGACTCTCTTTTTAATCATTGTGTTGATCGTAATTTTGAGATTAGTCTTTGAACTCTGACTTTCGTTTTTCTCTTTTTCTTTATTTTTCTCAACTCTGTTATTAATTTCAAAAGTTTTATTTTTTTCCGCTACTATTTATATTGGTTCTTCCCGTATGTCTCCATAAATTTGATGTTTTCCAGCACTATTTACGTAATTTAGTATTGCTAAGTTTAACTTTTGTAATATTACTGCTAATTGATTTGCTATTTTTATGCATGAATTTTATATTTGGGAAAACATATATTTAATTCTAATAATTTTACACTAGATGGTCTATATTTTAATAGTATTAATATAATTTCCTATAATTGGGATAAAAATCAAAAAACTTAATAGTATCTATTCTCATTATTTGAAATACTTATTATCTTGTTGTTTCAGTGTAAAGGTCTCCTTTTCTCAATAATCTTGCTGAAATATTTCTACGCCCTGCACACTGGACTCTCTATAGTAAATATAATTTTGAGGATGCGAGGTATGATGAATATACGAAGTAAACTTCCTTTGAGTAAAGTTTTCCTGGTAACTTTTATGGGACTTATACTGGTACTGTCTTTTTCTGGGTGTACAGGAAATAAGGTATCAGCTGCTGAAGAAATCAATACTTCCTCTTCACTTATCTATAGTGCTGATTTGAGAGTTGAAAGTGCAATTTCAGCTATGGATAAAGGTACCTATACTTCTGCAAAGACCGGTCTCAAGGCTGCAAAAATTGATTACGAAGAGGCTTTAAAAATTCTCAGCAATACATCTTCGGATTACGAAGAGGAAACTAAGGATATTGAAAGATATACAGTTTTTGCAGGGGTTGGACTGGATTCAGTTAGCTATTTAGAAAATCTAATTCTTGCTACGGAGCGTCTTGAAAAAGTTACAGCATACTTGGTTTCAGAGGATATTGACCTGAGCAGAAAAGAGCTTGACAAGGCAAGTAAGGCTTTAAATAATTCTACCATTTATCTAGGTTCTGCAAAAGAGAAAATCTCTTCTATTGACCTTAATTCAGTACCTGTACAGCAGAAGAGTTATGTTACTGTGCGAATAGATGGTCTCGAAACCAGCGAGAAAATGAGCCTGGAACTTAAGGAATTTACAAATGGAATGTATCCATACCTGGATGGGTCCGAACATTTATTTAATGCAGTGGAATATATGGAAGCTGAAGAATGGAATAAAGCTGCTGATGAGCTTACCAGTTCTTCTGTAAAGTTTTCTGAATCTAAGAAAAAACTGGGAAAGCTTAAGGATTCAGATTACTCCGAAATCTCAGTAGGAGCTATTGAAACCTGCGGGATCCTTACACAACTTGAGAAAGACTTGCCGCATCTTGAAGCCGGCTGCAGGTACATAGATCAGGGCCGTTACTCACAGGCGGATGCCGAATTCAGTAAGGTTTCTTACTATTACTAATAAGTTCTATTAAAAGAAGAATGTAAAGAAAGGCTGTAAGATAAAAGAAAGGCAAAAAAATAAAAGAAGAATTTTCAGTCATTCTTTTTATCTTATCGCACTTTACTGGTATTCTCGTTATTTTTCTTTCACTTTTCTTTTAAATACTCATCAATCGCCTTTGCAGCTTTCTTCCCTGCGCCCATTGCACTGATTACGGTTGCTGCGCCTGTTACCACATCTCCACCAGCAAAAACTCCGCACTTGGAGGTTGCCCCGGTCTCTTCGTCGGCAACTACAGTGCCCCGTTTGTTCTGCTCAAGACCTTCTGAGCCCTTGAAAATTATCGGGTTCGGAGAAGTCCCGATCGCAATAACCACAACGTCCGCAGGTATAAGGAATTCCGAACCTTCTACAGGGACAGGGCTTCTCCTGCCGGATTTATCGGGCTCGCCAAGCTCCATTTTTATGCATTCGACGCCTGTAACATTGAATTTCTCGTCTCCGAGGATGCGGACAGGGTTTGTAAGGAGCCTGAAGGTAATGCCTTCTTCTTTAGCATGCTCGATTTCTTCGCGGCGGGCAGGCATCTCGTCTTCTCCGCGGCGGTAGACTATACTTACATCTTTTGCGCCCAGGCGGAGGGCGGAGCGGGCTGCGTCCATTGCCACATTTCCGCCTCCCACAACCACAACATGCTTGCCGCGCCTGACCATGGTGTCATATTCGGGATCATAGGCTTTCATGAGGTTTACACGGGTCAGGAATTCGTTTGCGGAATAGACACCGTTTAAGTTTTCGCCTTCTATTCCCATGAAGTTCGGGAGACCTGCGCCCGTGCCCAGGAAAATGGCATCGAAGTCGTCGCAGAGTTCGTCCAGGGTTTTGATCCTGCCTATGATATAATTGGGCTTGACCTCTACACCGAGCTTTTCAATGTACTCTACTTCCTGCCGCACAATCCCCTTTGGCAGCCTGAATTCCGGGATGCCGTAACTCAGAACTCCTCCGGCTTTGTGAAGGGACTCAAAGATCGTTACTTTGTGCCCTAGCTTTGCCAGGTCTGCTGCGGCAGTAAGTCCAGCAGGACCGGAGCCCACCACTGCTACCTTTTTGCCGGTAGGAGGCATAGCTTCAGGAGCCTTCACACCCTTTTCGCGCTCATAGTCCGCGCAGAAACGCTCAAGCCTTCCTATTGCAACAGGCTGGCCTTTCTTCCCGAGTACGCAGCTGGCTTCGCACTGGGCTTCCTGGGGGCAGACGCGGCCGCAGATTGCAGGGAGGGCGTTTGTGGCTTTGATCCTCTCGATTGCCCCCTCAAAATTTTCCTCACAGACCAGCTGGATAAAGCCCGGAATATCCACATTCACGGGGCAGCCCTCAACACACTTCGGGTCTTTACAGGCGAGGCATCTGGAAGCTTCTGCTAGGGCATCTTCTTTCGTGTATCCGAGAGTTACTTCATTAAAGTTATTTTTGCGCTCTTCGGCAGGCTGCTCTGGCATCGGGGTTCTTTCTTTCTTTACTTTTCCTGTTTTTTCTCCGTGTAGTTCTTGCATTTTTTCATCCCCTCCTTCTCAGTGCAGTCCGCACCTGCATTCCTCTTCATACTTTTCCACAGCTTTTCCTTCTTCGCCGCGGTACATTGCAAGCCTGTTCATGAGCTGGACAAAATCAACCTCACGGGCATCAAACTCAGGCCCGTCAACGCATGTGAACTTTGTTTTTCCATTGACTGTAACTCTGCAGCCTCCGCACATCCCTGTTCCGTCCACCATTATGGAATTGAGGCTGACCAGGATTTCAACATCATAGGGGAACGCAACCCCTGCCCCTACTTTCATCATGATTGGGGGTCCGATAATTACAACTCTTGCAACCTTTTCACCGCTGTCCAGAATCCTTTTCATGATATCGGTTACAAACCCATGGTGCCCTTTTGACCCGTCATCGGTTGCTATGTACAGTTCGGAACTGGCTTTCTCCATTTCATTTTCAAGAATCAGGAGGTCTTTATTTCGGGCTCCTATAATTGAAATTACCTTGTTGCCTGCATTCACATAAGCCTTCGCCTGGGGGTAGATAGGGGCAACTCCTACTCCTCCTCCTACAAGAATTATAGTACCGAGTTTTCTGACATCAGCAGGAGTACCAAGGGGTCCGACAAAATCTTCAAGGGAATCGCCTGCAGAAAGCTTTGCAAGCTGTTTTGTGGTCTTGCCCATTTCCTGATAAATTACAGTAACCGTGCCTGTCTCTCTCTCAAAATCCGCAATTGTAAGAGGAACTCTTTCCCCCCTTTCATCAATCCTGAGGATTATGAACTGTCCGGCTTTTGCAGCCTTTGCCACATCAGGGGCATCTATTATCATTCTGTGTGAGACTTTTTATTATTTTCTGGTCTTCATATTTTCTCCATAAATCATGCAAAACAATAAAATTTTAATTATATTGAGATAAATTTTCTATTTATGGGAAAAGGAAATGTCGCAATAGATAAGTCAATGATAAAAACGGTAGTTGACGGTAAAATAATGATTCCTTTGCCAAAAGTTTTGGTTGGAAATCGATACTATCCTATGTTTTCCGTATTATCTCCTACTCATTGTGCTGATTGTGGCAATAAGTTACATGTGAACTCTCACTACACTCGTTTTATTTTATCAAGTCACGGCACTATAGCTCTCAATGTTACATACTGGTTTTGTCCTGTTTGTAAGAAACCTTTTCATGATCAGATTATTGGTGTTCCTGGTTCTGCAAATTACAGTTCTGAATATTATGATAAACAAATGAATGTTAGATATGATGGACGATGCAGTCTACACAATTCTCGGCAAATTGGAGAAACATATACAGAAGGCTTGACAGCCTTCTGTGGTAGAGCTCCTTGTGCAACTTCATTATGGTTATATGAACAGAAACATGCAGAACTTTCAAAGCAAGAACTTTTAGATCAAGAGATTGGCTTTGATGAAACATTGTATGTTGATGGGGATTGGATCAAAAAAGGCTGGAAAAAGAGACTTGAAGAGTTGATTGGAAGAAAGCTTACAGAAAAAGAATGGAAAAAAATGCGATATCAATCTGTTTACGTTATTGCTACTAAAGAAAAGGTAGTTTTGGATTTTGAGGTAACTGACAGATTACCAACGATTGAAGCTCTGATTCCTCTTTTCAGACGAATAAAAAACCGATTTCCTGAAGGCAAAATACAAAAAATTGTTTCTGATGAAGATAAAGCAATCATTGGAGCTGTAAAGAGTGTCTTCCCTGAAGTAGCTCACTCCTTTTGTGTGTTTCATCAATTAAAAAACGTTAGCAAGAGATACTATGAAGAATTCAACTCTGTTGAAGATATTCCAGATAATGATAAGGTTGTGTCCAATGAAATATATCAGTTGATACGTTCTGATACGGTCATCAGTGCTGTTGTATGTATTCAAAAGATACGAGAATTCTACTCTAATCTGGAACTTTCAAAAGCGTCTCAGAAAGCGATTTCTTATGCAGAAGAGATTTTCAAGAAAAATGTAAGCTTCTTGAAAAAAGGGTTTACACCTGAGACAGATAATACAATGGAACAGATATTTTCTTTGATAGGTGATATCGTAGACAAAGCAAGATCATTTAAAACCGATAGTGGCCTAACTAATTTTTGTTACAATTTATTTACTTATTTCAACAAACGGTGTTTCAGTACTGGTAAATGGAAAGGATTCTCACCCTTAATGAGGGCAAGATTCCAGTATGGATAAAAGTAAAGAGTAAATGGAAACTTTCAGTTTTAATCTGCAGCTTTACAGCGGTAGCTATCGAATAATTATGGCAAAAATAAGAAATTGATGTACAAAATCTAGATATTAGTGGAGCGACTTTTCCAAAATGAGGAAAAATGTTAAGGGATTTGGGTGAAATTCAATTGTTTTTTTAAAATTGGAGAAGAACCATAAAAAATTAAAAAGACTCTTCTGTGTACCGATGGAGCAATTTCTTCCTTTTCCAGTATTCTATATGCCATGAGATCACATTTTCCTGAGTAAAAGCATATCTTCTGAACAAATGATAGGGTAAATTTAAATGTAACTTAGCTTTATGCGGGTTCCTGTCCTTCTGCGTTTTCGCATGGACGTTCCCCTTATACTGATTAATGGGATATATATTCTCCCAAATAATTTTAGTTATTCTACCTGGTCTTCATTACCTTTTTAGTTTAATCATAAATGCCTGTTTTTTTGACAAATTTATTGAATAGGAACGAAACTTCTTCAGATCCTTTTAACCTATCTACAAAAATTTAATAAATCTAGAGGGTGTAATAAATTTAAGGGTAAATTCCCAAACT
Organism: Methanosarcina subterranea; assembly: GCF_055385895.1. Lineage (NCBI taxonomy): Archaea > Methanobacteriati > Methanobacteriota > Methanomicrobia > Methanosarcinales > Methanosarcinaceae > Methanosarcina > Methanosarcina subterranea. The sequence continues at coordinate 899,498 of NZ_AP042426.1, forward strand.
CGGCTGATCCGTGGGTTGGATTGGTGTAAAGGAGGGGTGAAACAAAGGTACTTCAAACGATAGCTATAGCTGAAGCTACAGGTCTTAAAATCCTGAAGAAAGGAAAAATTCATTCTGATGATTTACTGGCAGAATAGGTTAATTTCCTTTTTGAGGGCAAAATACAAAGACAATATGGATTTACGAAATGAAACTTCTGAAACGAATCTGTTCATAATATACAAACTATAAAAGGAGTTGGATTATGCCGGAAGAACGAAGAGAAGGGGAACAGGGAGAAAAGCTGGAAAAGAAAGAAGGAGAAGAGGTCGCAGACGTTGACCCTATCCACCCGTCCGAAGCAAGGGGTGGCAAGAAAAGATCACTTCTTGACACCTGTAAATAACTTAATTCCTTTCTATTTTTTTGTGCTGAAATAAGTAATAGAATATATAGGGGTTTATTCTATGACCGAGGAAATTGGTGTTGAGCCTGTAAATCCGGTGGAGAAAGAGCACGGAGGCAAGAAAAAGCCTCTGGTAAGTTGTGAAAAATACGATGAAGAAGAGAAAAAAATACTTCTTAAGGAAGAACGGGGAGATGACGAAGAAGCTAAAGTTGAGCCTATACATCCCTCTGAACAGAGAGGGGGTAAAAAGAAAGGCCTTCTTGACACGTGCAAGTAAACAGGCCTTTATTCTTACCTTATTGCTACGAGAGCGTGGGGAGTCACGAATACCTCGTTTTTCATATCGGGGATGAAGTGAACCCCGCCTCTTTTTAGTTTCGGTTTAAACATTAAATCATCTTTTCTTTGCAAAATGACAGGGAGTCGGATAGGAAACCGAAAGCAGAGTTTCAATCATTTATTTTAAGGAAACCTTGTTTAAGGGATGCTTAACTATTCCCTTGAAACCGAGCGGGCAGCCCGAAGCACAGTCCGGAGCATGCTCCATCGTTTAGGGTGGGGTGGCCGCACGTAATTTGATTTTTTTAATTTTTTATCCTTTATTCTTTATTCTTTAATTTCTCTTTTATCCTTTGATGTTACCTATGATCTCATTTCATTCTGTTTTTTAGCTCTTTACTTCTAGTTGATTTAATATATCCTTCTTTATCGATTTATCCCGATAATCCCGTTAAGTGCATGTTTTTATGTCTGCCCAAATCCCTTCCGACAGCTTTCCATTAAATATATATGGATATATGCGCATATATTCATATATTTATGATTGATAGTAAAGTAAAGTTCTTTAAAGCTCTCGGAGATGAGACACGGCTTACTATCCTTTCTTACCTGCTGGAACACAGTTATTGCGCCTGTGACTTTTCTTCCCTCACAAAAAAGGACCAGACTACAGTTTCAAAGCACTTGAAGGTTCTTGTTGAAGCTGGAATTTTAAAGTACGAAAAACAGGGAAGAAACATCGTCTACAGCATCAAAAACGAGGAGACCAATTGCTTGCTTTTATCTCTTGGAATCCGGGATATAAAACCCTGTTGTGATAAGCAACATTTTTCCAGAGTGTGTTCTACAGATAAGACCTAAATCTGAATTAACAACATCCTAACGAAGGAACTAACGATCAAGCTGAGGATAAAGCTAGCTAAGGATAACAGAAAATAAATTTAAGGTAAAAAAGGAAGATACGAACAATAAGGAATGGGATAAAAGAATGGATGACACTGAGAAAAAAGAAATTATCAAAAAGAAGTATCAGGAAATTGCAACTTTAGGGGGCTCCTGCTGTTCTGGCGGCGGGTGCTGCGGTGATTCGGGTCCAGTAGACCTTTCCAGGTCTCTTGGCTATTCGGAAGCTGATGTTCAGGCTGTCCCGGATGCAAACCTTGGCCTTGGCTGTGGCAACCCTACTGCTTTTGCGGAACTGAGACCTGGAGACATTGTCCTGGATCTGGGTTCAGGTGCGGGGTTTGATTGTTTTCTTGCTGCACAGAAGGTCGGAAGCTCAGGCAAAGTCATCGGAGTTGATATGACTCCTGAAATGATTGAAAAAGCACAGGCTAACGCCCGAGAGTATGGCTATTCTAATGTTGAGTTCCGCCATGGGGATATTGAAGATCTTCCTGTTGATGACAGTTCTGTGGATGTTATTATTAGCAACTGCGTGATTAACCTGGCGCCGGATAAAGAAAAAGTTTTCAGGGAAGCATTTCGAGTTCTGAAGCCCGAAGGCAGGATGTATGTTTCGGATATGGTCCTTCTGGCTGATTTACCCGAAGACCTTAAAAACGATACTGGTCTGCTTGCAGGCTGTGTCGCTGGTGCTGTGTTAAAAGAGGAGTATCTAAGGCTTTTAAAAAAGGCAGGATTTTCGGTTGAAATCCTGGCTGAAGATGCGGATATAAGTAAAAGGCAATACGGAGGTCTGCCAGTCGAAAGCCTGAAATTAAAAGCCTGGGTATAAAAAGAAGATACGAATGACATATGGGGAGAAGGTATGAGTGAACGTATAGGAAGAAAGTATGAGTGAAAGTATAGGAAGAATATGTTAAAGTGAGATTTTTCAACTTCTTGCTTCCTTTTCAAACTGCAGTCACTTATTTCTTTTAATAAAGCAGATTTGATGAAAAGAGTTTTGTCAGCAAGATTCCTCAGAAACTCTGCTTCAATAACTATATCCATCAATCTATTTATATTACTATTCAATTATTATTTTTAATGGTCTGAATATTTCGGGTTTGATCTTCCGAATTCAGGGACCCTCCTGAAGATGGGTACAGGGTAGCAGGAGTCGGTCTCTTTGAGGTGATATTGCTGAAAACTATAAGAGCCGTAAAAATCTGTTTTACAATAGGTTTTATACTTCTGTTGCTCAGCTCAGGCTCTGCAGCTGCCAGAAGGATTACTGTGGGGAGTGATGAAAATAAGGATTTTTCTTCTATTCAGGAGGCTGTGAACGCAGCAAAGGCTGGAGATACGGTTTATGTGTATAACGGGCTTTATATGGAGAATATATATCTTGATAAAGAAATCTCAGTTCGCTCTATCTCCGGAATACCTGAAAAAAATATTGTTACGGCAAAAGACCCCGGTGATCATGTATTTCATGTAACTGCAAATAACGTAACTATAAGCGGCTTTTCCATAAATGGCGCTAACGATGCTCAGAAAGCTGGCATTTATCTGGAAAATGCACAGGGAATTATGGTAAGCAACAATAATCTTTCCAGTAATCGCCTGGGAATTTATCTCTACTCTTCTACTACTAATATGTTGAATCTAAATGATGTCTCCGAAAATGAGGTGGGGATCTTCCTCAATACCTCAGAGGACAACTGGATTATAAATAATAAAGTAAAAATGAACAGTTTGAATGGAATTTTCCTTGAAGCTTCTGATGGAAATCAATTAAAAGGAAATCTTTTGCATTTCAACACAGAATACGGCCTTATGCTCTCAAATAGCAGTAAAAACCTCATTTACGATAACTATTTTCAGAACTCTGAAAATGTTGGCTATAAAGGAACCAACCTGGAAAATGCCTGGAATATGAGTATGAAGAGAGGAATCAATATTGTAGGAGGCTCATATCTCGGTGGAAATTACTGGACCGGCCCTGAAAGTACTGCCCTGTGTGTTATCGAAGACCTGGACGATAACGGTTTCTGTGATTCGTCCTACGATCTGGGAGAGGGTAATATTGACTACATGCCTCTTATCCGGCGTCCTCAAGCTTTTCAGAATAGAGAGCGTCCAATTACGGTTACCCTTTTTGGGTTTGCTTTATTAGTATTTGGCCTTACAGCGTTTATCGTAAAGAGGGTAATGGGTTGGGGAGGAAATGATTATGGAAAAAACGAAAAGTAAAATAAACAGATATAGAGTAATAAAGTGGAACGAATAAAGCAAAGTAAAACTAAATTTGGTGATCCATGGCTAGTCGGTTGATATTACTACAGTGCAACCTTAATGGTATCTTTTAACCTTTCTTTATAGACGTCGTGCGCAGCATGGACTATCGGCTTTGATCAAATTAAGGATCAATCTTCAACTGCACAGGATAAAATATAGTGTCAAAATATCAACTACTTGACCGTAGACGATCAAAAACTGAAAGCAAACAAAATATGGCACTTTTAAACAGGCATCAAATATACTTAGCAAACCCGGAAAATTTTAAATTCACTTTTTATTTAATAAACTTCTCTGGAAAAGCTTATTTAAAGGCTTCTTTATATATTGCTTGAAAAATTATATTTTCAGATATGTGTATCTGGTTTAAAGTGTATTTAGTTAGTATATTTGTTTCAATAAATTACTTCAAAAATTTCGTTACTTCAAAACAATCTATGTATTAATATAGAGTGGGTTATACTAGATTAGATATATTTTATCAAACACCTAAAGGAGATGACAGAATTAAGTCGATAATTCTTGCAGGTGGCTCAGGGACGAGACTCTGGCCTCTCAGCCGGGAAATGTATCCCAAACAATTTTTAAAATTCGGGGACACATCACTTTTTCAAGAGACTGTGCTTCGATGTCTTGAGGTTTCAGATATTTCTGAGATTTTTGTTGTAACGAATGAAGCTCAGAAATTTTTCGTAATTGGGCAGATCAAAGAGATAGGATATCCAATTCCTCTTGAGAATGTTCTGATCGAGCCTGAAGGCAAGAACACGCTTCCTGCAATTTTCTTTGGAATGAAAGAGATTGAAAAAAAATTCGGGGATTCAATTGTAGGGGTATTCTCCTCAGACCATGTGCTTGACAGAACTGCAATGGCAACGATCTCTTCAGCTGAAAAACTGGCTTCGGATTATCTGGTGACTTTCGGGGTTGTTCCCACATTTCCTCATACGGGATACGGATACATTAAATCCTCAGAGTCCTGCGAGCCTGGTTACAGGGTTTCGGAATTCAGAGAAAAACCTGATTTTGAAACCGCGCAAATATACATTGAAGAGGGCTGTCTCTGGAATAGCGGAATGTTTCTCTTTGAGACGCGGCTCTTCTTTGAAGAAGTCAAAAAACATGCGCCTACGGTTTTTGCCTGTTTTGAGAAAGGGGACAATATTAATGAGATCTATACATGTGTCGATAAGGTTTCCATTGACTATGGCATAATGGAAAAATCCGATAGGGTCGCTGTTGTAAAGCTGGACCAGAAGTGGAGTGATCTTGGAAACTTTGCGGCAATTTATGATGAGCTGGAAAAGGATTCAGTAGGAAATGTGATCCATGAATGTGACCCGGTGCTTCTTAACTCTGATGGAAATCTGGTATATTCTAAATGCGGTAAAATTGTTTCCCTGATCGATGTTAAAGATATGGTTGTTGTTGATACGAGTGATGCCCTGTTAATATGTCCCAAGTCCAGCAGCCAGAAAGTAAAGGAAATAGTCTCCGAGCTGAAGGTCAGGAAAGATGAAAGGGCATTTGTAGGGCAAACAGTCTATCGGCCCTGGGGCTCATATACACTACTTGATGCCTCTCCCGGTCATAAGATAAAGAATATAACTGTACTCTCGGATCACAAGTTAAGCCTGCAACTGCACTACCACAGGAGTGAACACTGGGTGGTCGTAAAAGGTATGGCATGCGTGCAGGTGGATGGGGAACAATTTTTCCTGAGACCCGGGGAAAGCACATATATCAGAGCCGGACAAAAGCACAGGCTGTCGAATCCCGGAAAAGTCCCTCTTGAGATTATTGAGGTGCAATTAGGAGAGCTTGTGGATGAAGGAGATATTGTCAGGTTTGATGATGTATATGGGAGAAGCTGAGGAAAAGGTATGAAGATAATAAGTACTGAAATAAATGACCTCTTCATACTCGAACCTGAAGTTTTTGGGGATGATAGGGGCTACTTTTTTGAGAGTTACAATAAAATGAAACTTGATTCTCTTATTGGAAGTGTATACACCTTTGTTCAGGACAATGAGTCAAAGTCCTCTTACGGGGTGATTCGCGGGCTGCACTATCAACTGGCTCCTTTCAGTCAGGCGAAACTCGTAAGGGTCTTGCAGGGGAAGGTATACGATGTTGCCGTAGACCTAAGGAAAAACTCCCCATCCTTCGGGAACTGGGTTGGAGTTGAACTTTCAGATGAAAACAAGAGGCAATTTCTTATTCCAAAGGGTTTTGCCCATGGATTTTCCGTACTGAGTGAAACCGCAGTCTTTGCATACAAGTGTGATGAATACTACCATCCAGAAGCTGAGGCAGGAATCGTTTTCAATGATTCTTCGTTGAATATTAATTGGAAAGTAAAGGATGAGGATCTAAAAGTTTCTTCTAAAGACGGACTACTTTCCAAATTTGAAAAAGCCAGGATGAATTTTTAACACACAAATTTTATCTTTTAAAACAGTTTGTATAATATTGTTATTTATGATTTGCAGAGGTGACCTGAACGAAACTGCTGGTAACAGGAGGCTGCGGATTTATAGGCAGCAATTTCATCCGTTATATGCTGAAAAAGTATCCTAATTATCGGATTATAAATCTTGACAAACTAACATATGCCGGGAATCCAGCTAATCTTAGAGATATTGAGAATAATCCTAATTATTCTTTTGTCAAAGGAGATATCTGCGACTCTGTAATTGTGAATGAGGTAATGAAAAACGTAGATCGTGCAGTTCATTTCGCAGCCGAAAGCCACGTTGACCGTTCAATTGAAGATGGCTCGGTTTTCGTCAGGACAAATGTGCTCGGTACAAACACTCTTCTCCAGAGTGCACTTGCAAACGACGTCAGAAAATTTATCCATGTTTCAACGGATGAGGTTTACGGAAGCACCATGGAAGGTTCTTTTACCGAAACAGACAACCTGAACCCTTCAAGCCCTTATTCTTCAAGCAAAGCCGGCTCAGATCTTCTTGCAATGTCCTACTACACAACTTACGGGCTGCCAATATGCATTACCAGATGTACAAACAATTTCGGGCCTTATCAGTATCCTGAAAAGTTGATTCCTTTTTTCATCAGCAGATTAATGGAAGGGAAAAAAGTTCCAGTGTACGGTACAGGTCTGAATATCCGGGACTGGATATATGTTGAAGATCACTGTTCTGCAATAGATTTTGTCCTTCACAATGGAAGTAATGGAGAAATCTATAACATCGATGGCGGAAACGAACTAACTAATCTCGAAATAACTCATCGCCTTCTAAAAATACTTGGCAAAGATGAATCTTCAATTGAATATGTGGAGGATCGAAAAGGACACGACTTCCGGTATTCCCTTGATGGCAGCAAACTTGAGAAGATGGGTTGGAAACCGAAATACGACTTTGATACTGCTCTTGAGCAAACAGTCCAATGGTATATTGAAAATCGATGGTGGTGGGAGCCATTAAGACACTGATCATTGGCTCAAGCGGGATGCTCGGCTTCGATCTTTGCAAAGTGTTTCCTGATGCTGTCAAACTGACTCACAGGGAGCTTGATATAACAAACAAAGAACAGGTTTTAGAGTCTATTCAAAGAATAAAACCGGACCTTGTTATAAATGCTGCTGCTTATACTGATGTTGACGGCTGTGAGGATAATCAGGAACTGGCATTTCAGGTCAACGGATATGGGCCCGGGCATATTGCCGAAGCTTGCAGTAGTATAGGGGCGACACTTGTACATTTCAGTACTGATTATGTATTTGACGGGTCCAGACATGAGTACATAGAATCTGACACTCCAAATCCCATCAACGTATATGGTCAATCAAAACTTCTTGGGGAACAGGAAATTACCGAAAACGCAGGTGACTACAGGATTATCAGGATTTCCTGGCTTTTTGGCACTCACGGAAAAAATTTCGTAGAGACAATGCTGAAACTGTCTCCTCAGATGGATAAAGTTAAGGTAGTAAATGACCAGTTCGGAAAACCCACCTATACACTAGACCTTGCAAATAAAATCATGGATATTCTTGAACTTGAGGCAGGGATATACCATTTAACGAACGAAGGTGTATGTTCCTGGTATGAGTTTGCATCTGCAATTATAGATAACGTTGTTCCGTGCACAAGTGAAGAGTTTCCAAGAAAAGCAAAACGTCCAAAGTATTCTGTTCTTACAAACACTAAAACCGAACCCATGAGGCACTGGAAAGCAGCACTCAAAGCTTATATGAAGGAGAAAAATACATGAAAGGCGTGATACTTGCAGGCGGTACGGGCAGCAGGCTCTATCCCCTTACTAAGGTTACAAATAAACATCTTTTGCCAGTCTATGATAAGCCAATGATATTTTATCCCATCCAGACCCTTATTAACGCAGGGATCAAGGAGATAATGATCGTATCTGGTAGGGGCCATGCAGGGCACTTTCTTGAGCTTCTGGGTTCGGGAGCAGATCTTGGGGTTAAGTTCACATATGAAATTCAGGAGGAAGCCGGAGGGATCGCACAGGCTTTAGGTCTTGCTGAGAGTTTTGCCGATGAAGAGGATGTGGCTGTAATTCTTGGAGATAATATTTTCCAGGATAACATTAAAATTGATGTCTCAAACTTTACAGGCGGTGCCAAGATCTTCCTGAAGGAAGTCCCGGACGCCCACAGGTTTGGAGTTGCGGAGCTGAAAGGCGATAAAGTAGCAGGAATCCAGGAGAAACCTCGGGAGCCTAAAAGCAGTTTTGCAGTTACAGGCCTTTATATCTATAGCAATAATGTGTTCAAAGTGGTTAAAGCCTTAAAGCCTTCTGCACGAGGAGAACTTGAGATTACTGATGTGAATAATTATTTTGTTAACAATGGAACTATGGAGTACCGTATTCTGGAAGGCTTCTGGAGCGATGCCGGAACTTTTGAAAGTTTATTGCGAGCAGGGGTATTGATCCAGAAATATAATAAAAACAAAAATCTGGAGTAAAACTCATTGACTACAGTTAAAAAGATAGCCAGGAACAGTTTATTCTTACTTTCCGGCCAAATAGTAAATCTAGTTTTTGGCTTCTTTTATTTTGTTTATATGGCCCGATATCTTGGGGCTGAAGATTTAGGAGTATTAAGTCTCGCGCTGTCTCTGAGCATAATTATCGGGCTTTTAGGAGATATTGGATTAAGTTCATTAATGGCAAGAGAAGTCTCACGTAATCAATCCCTGGCTCCTAAGTATCTTGGAAATATTTTTTTCATAAAAGTCATATTAGCAATAGTTACTTTTGGAGTTGTTGCAACTGTAACAAATATTCTTGGTTATTCAGAACAGACAATAAAGGTAATTTATTTAATTACACTATCTAATATTGCGACAAGCTTCACTCAAACGTTTAATTCTATTTTTCAAGCATTTGAAAGATTTGAGTACCAATCCATTGGTATGATTCTAAATAGTACACTAATGTTGATAGGGATTTTTTTTGCAGTAAAACATAATTTTGATTTAATTTATTTTGCATTCATTTATCTTATTGTAAACGTGATTATCCTTGTATACAGCTTCATTTTTTGTCTCTGGAAATTTACAATTCCAAGTTTAAAGATTGATTGGATCTTCTGGAAGCAGACAATCTTAGAATCAATACCTTTCTGGTTAAATAGTGTTTTTGTTGTAATTTATTTTAAAGTAGATATGGTAATGCTTTCGACAATGGACGGAGATACTGTAGTTGGGTGGTACGCAGCATCTTACAGGTTAATAGATTCTCTTGGCTTCATTCCTGCAGTCCTTATGAGTACCATGTATCCTGTATTCTCTAAATTTCATATTAGCTCAAAAGAATCCCTTGAATTTGCTTTCAAAAAATCATTTAAATTTTTAACGATACTTGCGATTCCCATTGGTATAGGAACTACTCTTCTGGCAGAAAATATTATTTTATCTATATATGGCTCAGAGTATACACCTTCGGTTATTGCTTTGCAGATTCTAATATGGGCGAGTGTATTGAGCTTTATTAATTATACTCCTGCAACCTACTTAACTTCCACAAACAAACAAAGGATGCTTATGATTCTTACCTTCATGGGAGCAATTTTGAATATCGTTTTAAATTTCATTTTAATTCCATTGCTTAGCTATAATGGAGCTGCCATTGCGACTGTTTGCACAGAGCTTGTTGTAGGATTACTAATGATAAACAGGATACACAGGGTACAGGATTTATCTTTTTTATTCTCGGATGTTATTTTTAAGTCGTTAATTGCAGGGATTTTCATGGGCATATTTATACTATTTTTCCGGGATTATTCATTTATACTGTTAATTTTGTCTGCAGCAATTCTATACTTCATTGTCCTGTACATTATAAATGGTTTTGAAAAAGAGGATATTAATTTATTTAATCAAGCATTGGGAAGGTAAATATGAACTACCCTAGAGTTAGCATTATCATCCTTAACTGGAATGGCAAGGAAAATACCGTAAATTGCCTTGAAGCACTTAAGCTAACAACTTACTCTAACTATGAAACTATAGTAGTTGACAATGGATCTACAGATGGGTCTACAAAATATTTCAAAGATAATTATCCCGAGATCAAACTTATTGAAAATAGGACAAATTTAGGATTCGCTGAAGGAAATAATGTAGCTATAAGAGAAGTTTTAAAAAAAGAGAAAAGTAAGTACATTTCTTTGCTGAATAACGATACAATAGTAAAACCCGATTGGCTGGAAAAACTCGTAGAGGCTTTAGAGTCCGATGAAAAAATAGGCTCTTGCCAGCCAAAGATATTGTCGTTAATCAATCCCGATATGATTGATGCAGTCGGGATTTCTATTGACAGGTACGGAGGAGCAGCACAGGAAGGTCATAACGAAAAAGATCTCGGTCAGTATGATCAGATTACAGAAGTATTTGGGGTGTGTGCAGGTGCCGCTCTGTATAGGGCAAAAATGCTAGGTCAGATAGGTCTCTTTGATGAAGATTTTTTTGCTTATTATGAAGATGTTGACCTTGCTATACGTGCAAGATTATTCGGATGGAAAAGTGCCTGTATCCCTCAAGCTGTGATATATCACATACATTCCGCAACCCTTGGAAATGACTCTCCCTTTAAGAGGTATCTTCTTGAACGAAACTCCTACTATTATGTTATTAAGAATTTACCTATGAAAACCATTATGCTATTTTTTATTTCAAAAGTTCGTTCCACCTTTTTCTCATTAATAAGTTTAACCAGAAATAAAAAATTCAGTTTAATTAAATCCCTGATTAAAGGGAATCTGGATGCTCTGAGAAATTTTCCTATCGTAATCTCTAAAAGGGCAGAAATTCAAGCTAAAAGATCAATTTCAGAAGAAGATTTTAAAATGTGGTTGAAATAATGATCTCGGTTGTTTGTGTTTATAACGATGAAAAAATATTTAACGATTTTCTGCTCAAAAGTCTGAAGAATCAAACTGCAGAATTTGAGCTTATCGGGATCGATAATACTTCAAATGAATTCAAATCCGCAGCTGCAGCTCTTAACTTTGGTGGAAATAAGGCCAGGAATAAATACGTAATGTTTGCCCATCAAGATGTGAGTTTTCTTCCAAATTCCTGGCTTGAAGATACAGAGAAATTTCTTGATTCCACTGGTAGTTTTGGGATTGCCGGGATAGTTGGCATGAGTGAAATCGGGAGTTCTAATCAGAAACGAGGACGAAATATTATAAAACACGGAGAACCTCCAGAAGCATGGTCATGGGGAAACAGAATACAAAAGCCAGAGCCTGTACAAACACTTGACGAGTGTCTGGTAATAGTACCAAGATCTACTTTTGATGTTCTCCAATTTGACGAAAAGACCTGTGATGGATGGCACTTGTATGCAGTAGACTATTGTCTCAGTGCTAAAGAAAGAGGATTTGGAGTTTATGTGCTCCCAATGGAGATTTACCATTTATCCAAAGGAGCAGTCAATAAAAAAAAGTTTAAGTTAATAAACGGTCCGCTCCCCGACGATTACTATGAGATCCTTGAGAAAGTAATTAAAAAACACGCTGATACTTATAAAATAATTTATACTACATGTGGAGAGTGGAACACTTTATATCCGGTAACTCTTCAAAGATGCAGCTTTTTGACAAAAACGCTTACATACCTACATAAAGTGTTGAGATATAAATGAAAGGCTAATGGATATATGGGTTTTAACCCAGATATATTCCTCGACTCTAAAAATAATAAATTGAATAATTTAGATTATTTAGGTTATTAAATAATATTAGGTAGTTCTAGATGCATTTTATTTATTGCTCTAAATAAACTGGGTCATGAAAGTAGGTCGTTGATCAAATATGAAAAGATGAGTATATTCGACATTTTAGGGAATAAATAGAAGGGTTTTGAGACATATGTTTTTAGCAACTATCTCTAAGACTAACTTTTATATTCCATTAAATTTTATTGCAGTTATTCGGGGACAGAATAATGAACATTGCTTTCCTTACTACCAGGTTAACAAAATACGACGCTATAAGTAATTATAGTGTGGATATGCTAAAAAAGCTTTCAGATAGCCATCATGTTGATCTTTATACTTTTGTAACTCAGACCGAAATACCCGCTAAAGTCAGTCAATACAATTATACTAGCATAAAAGACCACAACATTAAATCTGTCCTTTTTGCTGTGACAAAAATATATCCGCTGGCTCAAAAGTTGAAAAAATATAATTTATTAATTTTATATAGTCCAGACATACCTGCTTTATTAAGTGCTCATCTTGCTAAATCCTTTAATCCGAATTTGAAATTAATATGGGATTTTCAGGGTATAACTCCGATACGTTATATGTACTTTAAAGATAAGTTGTTGACCTCTGTAAGACGTTTTGTAAGCCTCAGATCAATGAAATCAAGCAATCTGATTTTAGTCCGAAGTGAATCTGTAAAAAAGGAAATCGAGCCATATGTTAACGCAAGGAAAAACCGAAAGATATTGGTAACACCATTGGGAATACATCTTGATCGTTTTAATTATATAGATGCTGAGGAAATTAGAAGAAAACATAATCTGTACGGCCGTTTTGTTTTATTGTACGTGGGCCGCCTGGTGCCGTCAAAACAGGTTGATTTCCTGATTAAAGCTATACCCAATCTTAGCGAAGATTTTTTATTGGTTATTGTGGGGAGCGGGATCGAAAAAGAAAACTTGGAAAATCTAGCAGCTTCTTTAAATGTCAAGGATCGGGTCATTTTTGCCGGAAGAGTCTCAGATGATGACTTGCCGAAATATTACGCTTCTTCAAATGCATTTGTTACAGCAAGTTTACATGAAGGTTTTTGTGTACCAATTATAGAGTCTTTTGCGAGTGGTAAACTAGCCGTTGTCCCTAATAGGGCTTCAATGCCAGAGGTAGTTGCGGATGGTGGGCTGATTTATGATGGATCCATGGAAGATTTCTTGTCTAAATTGGGGAGTTTAAAAGATCAGGCAGTCCTTGACAATATAAGTATAAAGGTAAATCAAATAATTAAAAAATATGATGTCTCAAAAGTGTCCGAAGAATATCTGGAAACTATAGAAAAAGCCATGGATGGATTCTGATGATCAATTTTCCCCAAGTTTCTTTTATTGTTTTAACTTTAAATAATCATAAAACTATACGGAGTTGCATTGAATCAATTATTTCACAAAAGTACTCTTCTTTTGAGGTTCTTGTTATTGATGGCGGGTCAAATGACGGAACACAAGAAATTGTTAATGAGTATAAAAATTTAAATGTGCATCTACATGAATTTGCAGGGTGTGGCATTGGAAAGTCAAGACAAATCGGGGTCGACATCTCGACCGGGGAAATATGTGCATTTGTAGATTCCGATTGTGAACTTCCGGATTGTTCATGGACTTTAAAGATGGTCGAACCTTTCCTCAAATCTACCAGAGTGGGTGGAACCTGGGCGCTTGGTGCCTATAAGAAGGAATATCCAAGTATAGCTCGTTATTCAATACTGCAGCATCCTTATCGCCGAAATGGAATTCCTGAACTTGTTGATGCTAATAACTACGTTGAAATTGGCACAGGACATACACTTCTGAAACGAAGTGCGATACTGGAGGTTGGAGGTTTTCCTGATTTTAAGTCTAAAGAGGATGTTGACTTAACCTGCAGGATTGCAAAAGCTGGATATACATTTGTTTATGTTAAAAACTGTGAAGTGTATCATCTGCATGCAACTACTTTTCGTGGTTTTGTGAAAAAATATGAGAGGGATATAAAAGCAGGTCTCAAAGAGAAAAGAGATAGTGGTGGAGAAAATAGCGGCAATAGTGGAGGGAGTAGTGGTGCAATTCCGTTTTTTATGTCAAATATGCTTATATATCCGACTGTATTAGCTCTCTACGGTATCATAAAAGATAGAGATCTTGCATGGCTCTGGCACCCTGTAGTATGTTCTGCAAAACTTGTTATTGTAGCCAGATCCTTTTTGAAGATTAAACTTATGAAAAGTGGAAAAAAAGCCTGAAGCGTAGTAGGTAATTATGTTATCCGTTATCCTTTTAAATTATAATCAACCGGATATGACGATTGATTGCATAGAATACCTCCTTAAAAACAAAAATTACTGCAAAGATTTTGAGATAATTGTTATTGATAATGGTTCCAAAGATAACTCTGTTGTAAAACTCGCAGAGATTTCAAGCAAACACAATCTCCTTTTTATAGACAATAAGGAAAACCTCGGGTTCGCGGAGGGAAATAATGTAGGAATCCGAGAAGCTCGGGGAGAATGGGTATTATTACTGAATAATGATACTGTGTTTAAAGAAGAATTTATCTCAAAGATGGCTAAAGCTGCAATAGATAATCCTGACGCTGCAGCAATAGGGCCGAAGATTTATTATTATGACTCTCCTTCTAAAATTTGGTATAATGGTGGAAAAATCACAAAATATTATAACTTTGTAGACGATCAGTCGGTTGATAACGAAGATTATAAACAAGTTGAGTGGATAACTGGTTGCGCTCTAATGATTAATAAAAAGGCATTCGAAAAAATAGGTCTTCTGGACAAAGATTTTTTTATGTATAATGAAGACATTGATTGGTGTATAAGAGCCAGAAGAGCCGGGTTGAACCTGGTTTATACTCCTTATGCTGAAATCTGGCATATTGGTTCTAAAACAGCAAACGAGAGTTTTAAAAAATCCTTCCAAATCTACTATGGATATCGAAATAAATTATTTATTGTAAATAAAAACACTAAAGGTTTTGAATATATATATCTTATATTTGTTATCCTTTCTGGAATTTGTTTTAGGATCATAGACTCAATCGCAAAAGGGAATTTTGACTCTGCTAAAGGTTATTGGTTTGCAATGATTGACGGGTTAATGTACAAACCTAAAAATCGATTTTTACGATAAGTATAGAATATGGTTGTGTTAATTGTCATAACTATTGATATATTCCAAGATTTTAATCGAGCCCCCAATTAAATAAATCAGTTTACTTATGCATTATATATCTTTTTTATTTCTTCTGTTACGTAATTCCAATCGAAAACTGTAAGATTCTCTGTAATAAATTCGTTATTTGATTTTACATCTTTTAGCTGATTTATTAACTTAATTATCCTTTCTTTTCTGATCGGCTTATCTATCCCGAAGCATCGAGTTCCATCCACAAATTCATCCAGCGCGCTGCCCAATACTACCACGCATGGCGTCCCGGAAGCCAGTGCTTCTGCGACCGTAATCCCATATGATTCATGAGACGAAAGCATCAAAAATATGTCCGCATCTGCATAACATTCAAGAAGCTCTTTTCTTGAGAGATTTTTTAGCCATTCTATTCTTTCCTTCACTCCAAGTTTTTCTGCCATATTGTGAAGTTCCTTTTCGTAAGGTCCTCTCCCTACAATTTTTAATCTAAAATCTTGGAGTCCGGGTAAGCTCTGAATTATATACTGTACTCCCTTATATTCTTCCAAACGCCCTACATAGAGAAGCATCTTTTCTTTGCTTTCATTTTTGTGATGTTTCAGATTTTTAAATTCTGAGAGATTAAGCCCATTCGGAATTTTTATAGTTTTTTCCTCAACATTAAAATCAGACTCCACCAGCCTTTTTTCGTATTCGGATATACATATAACGGTATCTGCACGAGAAAATATCATTTTTCCAAAGAATTTATAGGGCTTATGGAGCAGATTTCTGAATGGAGTATGTCCCCCACGATGGTAATACGGAGAGAAAACAAACTTTTTTTTGCGTTCGCTTAGAGCTGCAAAAAGAGCCGGAAGCGCATGATAGCTATGCGCATGAATTACATCATAGTTATGATTCTTCAGATAGATGTATATTTGTGGAGCAAAGTAATACGCACTTCCAGGGGCAAACGATTTGAATCTTGTAACCCTCACCCCATTTATTATGTCCTCTTTTTTCAGTTTACCGATAGGGTCTGTAGTTATTACTTCTACATCATGTCCTTCTGAAACCAGTCTTTCGCTGATTTCTTTGACATCGGTTTCAACTCCTCCAATGTCTGGGGAATATCTAGGGCAAATCTGTGCGATTTTCACTCCGAAACCTCTCTTTAAAATCTAATGCATTAGCTTAATATAAAGATAATGTGATAGTTAAGGTAGATGGCATCAAGTAGAAGCATTTGCATAGTCGGACCTTCCAAGCGTTTTTTAAGTGGCATCAGTTATTATACTATCCGTCTGGCAAATGCAATGTCTGCAGAAAAAAATGTTTCTGTGATTTGCTTTAGGCAGTTATTGCCCACTTTCCTTTTCCCTGGAAAATCTCATGTCGGAAAAGACATTTCAAACCTGAACTTTTCATCCGGAATCCCGGTTTTCGATGGAATGGATTACAATAACCCGCTGACATGGGTCAGGGCGTACAGTTTTATTAAATTACATAAACCGGATGTTATAGTTTTGCAGTGGTGGACTTCTTCGGTTGCACACATGCAGCTCCTGCTAAAGATGTTTGCGGGTCTGTTAAATAAACCTAAAGTCATAATAGAGTTTCATGAAGTTGTGGATCCATTTGAGGAATCCATACTTCCGATTCGTTTATATTCAAAAATAACGGGAAAACTGCTTCGCAAAAACCTTGATGCATATATTACCCATTCTGAATCCGATAAACAGCTTGTTTCAGAAAGATATGCAATTGCTCCTGAAAAAATCCATGTAATCCCACATGGGCTTTATGACCAGTATGGGGAACTGCTCGACATAAAAGAGGCAAGAAAGAACCTTTCGATAAATGATGAGTTTGTCATACTTTCATTTGGTTTAATCCGAAAGTACAAAGGTACTCCATATTTGATCAGGGCTTTTGAACAGTTCCCTTCAGAAATCCTTGAGAAAAGCAGATTGCTGATTGTCGGAGAAATCTGGGAAGACCGGAAGGAACTGCTCGACCAGATTAAGGCTTCTCCAGCACATAACAAAATTACGCTTATAGACGAGTACGTTCCTGACGAGAAGGTAAATATTTATTTCAGCGCTGCAGATGTGGTGGTTCTGCCCTACCTGAGGGCTTCGCAGAGCGGAATTGCCCATATTGCCATGTCCTTTGGAAAACCTGTTGTGGTCTCCGAGGTGGGTGGTTTAAAAGAATCGATGGCTGGATATGAAGGTACTTTTTTTGTTCCTCCAGGTGATATCGAATCTATCCGAAGAGTTATACTGAGCCTTCCTGGGACGAGCAAATATTATGAAGCTCCAGATCAAAAATGGGATAAAATTATAAACCGTTACATCGAATTAATACAATCCATTTAACTTCTTCTGTAGCTCTAGATTAGTTGTATGTATTTCTTGAAGGGATTACTATGAGTTCTCAGGGTCGTCCTGTATCAACATTCCAGTCTAAAATAAAATCCAGCTTGCCTTATACTCTGGCAGTTGCGGTAATTGGTTTTGTAGCCCTATGGATCAGAATACTTCCTTCTGATTCTGTGTTTTTAGCCAATGGGTTTGTAAAGTTCACGAGCAATGACCCCTTTTATCATATGCGTACTTTAAATGTTCTCCTTGAAAACTACCCTAACAGAATGTTTTTCAACCCCATGACTAACTATCCTAACGGGAGCTACATCCATTTCGGTCCTCTTTATGATCAGATGATGGCCATAACCGCTCTTGTTTTGGGGTTTGGGAGTCCAGGTCAGGATCTGGTTAACACCATAGGAGCTTACTTCCCTGCAGTGCTTGGGGCTCTCACTGTTATTCCTGTTTATTATATCGGAAAGTATCTCCGAGGTCATAAAACAGGGATACTGGCTGCAATCCTTATCGCTTTTGCACCAGGACCATTTTTGCAGCGTTCAATGGTTGGCTTTACAGATCATCATGTAGCCGAATCTCTGTTCAGTACTCTCTTTATAATGTTTTTCATGCTGGCAATAATTACCGCAAAGAAAAAAAATCTACATTTTGAAGATGTATTGAATAAAAATCTCACTGTGGTTAAAGAACCTCTTATCTATTCCGTTATTGCCGGCGTCATGTATTCTGCTTATCAGCTTTCCTGGCCTGGAGCTTCTCTTTTCTTGCTTGTTGCTCTTGTTTATGCCGTTATCCAGTATATCCTTGATACTTTCCATGGAGAATCAAGCGATTACCTCGGGTTTACAGGCATAATCACATTCCTGGTAAGTGCAATACTCATACTTCCTTTTATCCATCCTGATATGGGTTTTTCAATGTATTATTATACATGGTTCCATGTTGCAACCGCAGTTGGAGCAGTTGCAGGTTTTGGAGTTTTGAGCTTTATTCAAAGAGAGTTTAAAAGGAAACAATTAAAAGCTTACTATTACCCTCTGGCAATACTCGGAATTGGTGTTCTGGGGATGCTTGCTACAAGAGTCGCGTCTCCGTCCATTTATTCCATAATTATTAACGCCCCGCATACAGTGTTTGGTGTCCTGGAGGGTGGACCATCCACAATTGGTGAAGCCAGTTCTATGTTTTATTATGATGAAAATTTTACTTTGTTAAGGGCCTTTGGATATTTCACAACTTCCGGGTTTTTAGCCTCAATACTTGGAATGATCGTTCTTCTCGTGAGCGTATTCCGGAAAGCAAAACCGGAAAAAGTACTGGTTCTAGTCTGGAGTACTTTAATGCTTTTTGCAATTTACGGCCAGAACCGTTTTGCGAACTATTACTCTATAAATATTTCAATCCTCAGTGCCTATCTTGGGTGTTTGTTGCTTGAAAATGTAAAATGGGACGAACTCGCTCAGAAGTTCAAATCCACTGTAAAGTCTCCTGCAGATTTCCCGGGCTTCTTGAAGTTCGTCAAAATAGAGCAGGTTCTTGTGGTCCTGGCTATAGTAGTTGTTCTTATTTATCCCGTATATGGAACCGCCATGCTATATACACAGGCTACCGGGAACGATCCTGATAATGCCTGGATTGAAGCGTGTCTGTGGCTCAAGTCGTATACTCCCGACACTGGCATGGATTACAACGCCATTTATGAAGCTCCTGAAGATGGAGAGCTTTTCGATTACCCTGATACTGCATATGGGGTCATGTCCTGGTGGGATTATGGACACTATATCGAAACCATCGGGTACAGAATGCCAAATTCTAATCCTTTCCAGGCCGGAATCGGAGGGCGCAGGGGAAGCATAGATGAAGAGAACCAGCCAGGTGCTGCAACCTTCTTTACTGCTCAATCCGAAGAAGAAGCAACTTCAGTGCTCGAAGCTGTCCATCCTGACCCGGATAAAGCGGGAGCGAGGTACATTGTTTCTGATGAGCTGATGGCTACAAGCAAGTTCCATGCAATGACAGCTTGGACTCTTGATACTGAAGGATACTATCAGCCTTACTGGGTAAGTGGTGGGTACCGGTACCTTCGTTCCACACGTTACTTCAACTCCATGGAATCCAGATTGCATATTCTTGACGGAAGCGGCCTTAAGCAGTACCGTCTTATCCATGAGACCTGGGCTTATCAGACTCAGGAGGAAGTCTTGTACAAGCAGGTCTATAACCTCCTTTACGGAAGCAGTATCCCTGAGGTTGACACGGGCTTCGTCAAGATTTTCGAGTACGTCAAAGGTGCAAAAATCACAGGAATCGCCTCCCCTGACGAAACGGTTAATATAAACACGACTATTTTAACAGGCCAGGGAAGAACATTTGAGTATTCCCAGTCGACAACTTCGGATTCTGAAGGCAGGTACGAGTTTACTGTGCCATATTCAACCGAAGGGCCTATTTCAGGGGAAACTCAGTTCGATACTGCTCCGGCAGGTGCTTATGTCGTAAGCTACGGGGATACAACCAGGGAAGTAAGGGTCAGTGAAGAAGCTGTGTTAAAAGGAGAAGAAGTAAAGGTCTGAGCCAGTCTGAAGCATATGGTTATATTTGACTGGATTTTTTCTCTTTCCCTTTCCTTTTATGGTTCTATTACTTCGGGACTTTTCGAAGAAGTCTGTCGCTTTTTTATAAAACATTTTCTTGTTTCTCTTTCCTGTCCGCTACTTTGATATACTATTAAAAAAGTTATTTTACAGGTCTAGGGTTTCTCAAAGTGTAATTGTACATTTTATATTATCTTTTAGAAAACGCGTTATTGTCTTTGAGGAAGATGGCTTGAAAAATCGATGATCACTATA
This sequence comes from Methanosarcina subterranea, assembly GCF_055385895.1. Classification (NCBI taxonomy): domain Archaea; kingdom Methanobacteriati; phylum Methanobacteriota; class Methanomicrobia; order Methanosarcinales; family Methanosarcinaceae; genus Methanosarcina; species Methanosarcina subterranea. The sequence continues at coordinate 919,977 of NZ_AP042426.1, forward strand.
ATCGAGAGGGACTTTTTTGTTCCTGCGGGATCAGTGAATCCATCCAGGAAGCTGTCTGAACCAGTTTTACGGCGAGGGCATCGAAGCTATGTCAGAAGTAAAACCGAATCATATGTTGCGTTTTAATCTAGTTGGTTCTCTTCTCACAAATTATATATCTATCGCAAAATGTACCTCTTGAAGGGGATTACTATGAGTTCTCAGGATCGTCCTGTATTAACGTTTAAATCTAGAATCAAATCCAGCTTGCCTTATACTCTGGCAGTTGCGGTAATTGCTTTTGTATCACTATGGATCAGAACACGCCCTTCTGATTCTGTGTTTTTGTCCAATGGGTTTGTAAGGTTTGGGGGCAACGATCCCTGGTACCATATGCGGACCTTAAATGTTCTTCTTGAAAACTACCCGAACAGGATGTTTTTCAACCCTATGACCAACTATCCTAACGGGAGTTACATCCATTTCGGTCCTCTTTATGATCAGATGATGGCCATAACCGCTCTGGTTCTGGGACTGGGTAGTCCGGGTCAGGATCTTGTCAATACCGTAGGAGCCTATTTTCCTGCAGTGCTCGGAGCTCTGACTGTCATTCCTGTTTACTATATCGGAAAATATCTCGGGGGGCATAAAACAGGGTTACTGGCTGCGATCCTGATCGCGTTTGCTCCTGGGCAGTTTCTGTCACGTTCATTGCTTGGTTTTACAGACCATCACGTAGCCGAATCTCTGTTCAGTACTTTCTTCATAATGTTTTTCATGCTGGCAATAATTACTGCAAAGAAAAAAAATCTGCATTTTGAAGATATATTAAATAAAAATCTCACTGTCTTTAAAGAACCGTTAATCTATTCCGTTATTGCCGGTGTCATGTACTCGGCTTACCAGCTTTCGTGGCCTGGAGCTTCTCTTTTCTTACTGATTGCTCTGGTTTATGCCGTAATCCAGTACATTCTTGATAACTTCCATGGCGAGTCAAGTGATTATCTCGGGTTTACAGGCATAATCACATTCCTGGTAAGCGCAGTACTTATACTCCCATTTGTCCATGCTGATATGGGATTTTCTCTGTATTACTACTCATGGTTCCATGTTGCTACTGCTATTGGAGCAATGGCAGGTTTCGGGTTTTTAAGCTTTATTCAAAGGGAGTTCAAAAATAGAAATCTAAAAGCTTACTATTATCCTCTGGCAGTACTCGGAATTGGAATTCTTGGACTGCTTGCAACAAAAATTGCGTCGCCGTCCATATATTCTCTGATCTTAAACGCTCCATACACTGTGTTTGGAGTCCAAGCGGGTGGACCGGCAACAATTGCTGAGGTATCCTCGATATTTTACGAAAGCGGGGATTTTACTCTGTCAAGAGTTTTCGGAAACTTCACAGCCTCTGGTTTCTTTGCTTCTCTTTTTGGAATGTTTATTCTAACTGCAAATCTGGTCAGAAAGCCGAAACCTGAAAAAGTACTGGTTCTTGTCTGGAGTGTTTTAATCTTTCTCACAATCTATGGCCAGAACCGCTTTGCATACTATTATTCTATAAATGTAGCAGTCCTCAGTGCTTATGTAGGAGGTCTGCTGCTTGAAAAGGTAAAGTGGAATGAACTCAGTCAGAAGTTTAAATCCAGTGTGAAATCTCCGGCAGATCTTGAGGGATTTATGAAGTTCGTCAGGGTAGAGCAAGTTCTTGCGGTCCTGGCTATTGCAGTTATTCTTATTTACCCTGTATACGGATCTGCTATGGAACTTACAGCAGGCACAGGCGGTCCTGATGGGTCGTGGATTGAAACCTGTCTGTGGCTTCAGTCCAATACGCCTGACCCTGGCATGGATTACAACGGCATCTATGAAGCCCCTGAAGAAGTAGAACTTTTCGATTACCCTGATTCTGCATACGGAGTTATGTCGTGGTGGGATTATGGACACTGGATTGAAACTATCGGCCACAGAATGCCCAATGCGAATCCTTTCCAGGCAGGAATAGGAGGGCGCAGAGGAAGCATAGATGAGGAAAATCAGCCCGGATCTTCCACTTTCTTTACAGCCCAATCCGAAGAAGAAGCAACTTCAGTGCTTGAAGCCATCCACCCTGACCCTGACAAAGCTGCTGCCCGCTATATTATCTCAGACGTTGAAATGGCCACAGGCAAATTCTATGCGATGACAGCCTGGACTCTTGATACCGAAGGATATTACCAGTCTTATTGGACAGGGAGCGGGTACCAGTATCTCCCTTCCACACGTTACTTCGATTCAATGGAATCGAGGCTGCATATCCTTGATGGAAACGGTTTGAAACAGTATCGTCTTGTCCATGAGACCTGGGCATATCAGACTCAGGAAGCTGGATACAAACAGGTTTACAATCTCCTTTATGGAAGCAGTATTCCCGAAGTCGACACGGGCCATGTTAAAATTTTTGAGTATGTTGAGGGTGCAAAAATTACAGGAACTGCCTCCCCTAATGAGGGCGTTAATATAAACACGACAATTTTAACAGGTCAGGGTAGAACTTTTGAGTATTCTCAGTCCACAACTTCGGATTCTGAAGGCAGGTATGAGTTTACCGTGCCTTACTCAACCGAGGGTCCTGTGTCCGGAGAAACCCAGTTCGATACCGCTCCCTCAGGTCCGTATGTCATAAGTTACGGGGATACAACCAGGGAAGTAAAGGTCGGTGAGGAAGCCGTATTAAGAGGAGAAGAAGTAAAGGTCTAAATGAGGATAGATAGTCAAAAGTAGAGTCTAAATCAGTAAAAGTCTAAATCAGTAAAAGTCTAAATCAGTAAGATTTGCAGGGAAATTTAAACTGCACATCTATCTTTCTTGGACTTTTTACTTTTCTGTGCTTTATCTATCATGAATTCTTTGCCGAAATTCTCCCCCTGTGAAGAATACCGGCTTTTCTATTATTGTCTTTACCCGTTCATTCTCCCTGTGACAGTGTTCTATCCTGGAAGCTGCCATCCTGTCAGGGAATAAAAAGCACTGTGTAACTAATGAGACCAGAACTGGGATAAAACTATAAACCTCCAGATTGAATTACTACAATCTGTTTTACTTTCTTTTCACATAAATTATATATTTGATTGCAAAAATTTACTCCTAAAAGGGAATTACTATGAATTCTGAGAATCCTCCTGTATCAACGTTTAAATCTAGAATCAAATCCAGCTTGCCTTATACTCTGGCAGTTGCGATAATTGGTTTTGTAGCCCTATGGATCAGAATGCGTCCCTATGATTCTGTGTTTTTAGCCAATGGGTTTGTAAAGTTCACGAGCAATGACGCCTGGTACCATATGCGGACCTTAAATGTTCTTCTTGAAAACTACCCGAACAGGATGTTTTTCAACCCTATGACCAACTATCCTAACGGGAGTTACATCCATTTCGGTCCTCTTTATGATCAGATGATGGCCATAACCGCTCTGGTTCTGGGACTGGGTAGTCCGGGTCAGGATCTTGTCAATACCGTAGGAGCCTATTTTCCTGCAGTGCTCGGAGCTCTGACTGTCATTCCTGTTTACTATATCGGAAAATATCTCGGGGGGCATAAAACCGGGGTACTGGCTGCGATCCTGATCGCGTTTGCTCCTGGACAGTTTCTGTCACGTTCATTGCTTGGTTTTACAGATCATCACGTAGCCGAATCTCTGTTCAGTACTTTCTTCATAATGTTTTTCATGCTGGCAATAATTACTGCAAAGAAAAAAAATCTGCATTTTGAAGATATATTAAATAAAAATCTCACTGTCTTTAAAGAACCGTTAATCTATTCCGTTATTGCCGGTGTCATGTACTCGGCTTACCAGCTTTCGTGGCCTGGAGCTTCTCTTTTCTTACTGATTGCTCTGGTTTATGCCGTAATCCAGTACATTCTTGATAACTTCCATGGCGAGTCAAGTGATTATCTCGGGTTTACAGGCATAATCACATTCCTGGTAAGCGCAGTACTTATACTCCCATTTGTCCATGCTGATATGGGATTTTCTCTGTATTACTACTCATGGTTCCATGTTGCTACTGCTATTGGAGCAATGGCAGGTTTCGGGTTTTTAAGCTTTATTCAAAGGGAGTTCAAAAATAGAAATCTAAAAGCTTACTATTATCCTCTGGCAATATTCGGGATTGGCATTCTGGGACTGATAGCAGCAAAAGTCATATCTCCATCTATTTACTCTCTTGTCATAAATGCTCCATATACGGTATTTGGAGTCCAGACAGGTGGAGCAGCGACGATTGGTGAAGCTAGCTCTATGTTTTATTATGGTAATAGTTTCACTCTATCGAGAGCCTTAGGAAACTTCACAGCCTCCGGGTTTTTAGCTTCAATCCTTGGTATGATTATCCTTCTCGTTAATGTATTCCGGAAAGCAAAACCTGAAGAGGTATTGGTTCTTGTCTGGAGTATTTTAATGCTCTTTGCAATTTACGGCCAGAATCGTTTTGCATATTATTATTCCATAAATGTAGCAGTCCTCAGTGCTTATGTAGGAAGCCTGCTGCTTGAAAAGGTGAAATGGAATGAACTCGATCAGAAGTTCAAGTCCAGTGTGAAATCTCCGGGAGATCTATCAGGTTTTCTTAAATTCGTCAAAATAGAGCAGATCATTGCTGTCCTGGCTATAGTGGTTGTTCTTATTTATCCGGTATATGGAGCTGCACTGGAGCAATCAACTGGTTCAAACGACCCTAACGAGCCCTGGATAGAAACCTGTCTGTGGCTCAAGTCCTATACCCCTGACCCTGGTATGGATTACAACGCTATTTATGAAGCTCCTGAGGATGGAGAACTTTTCGATTACCCTGATTCTGCATACGGAGTTATGTCATGGTGGGATTATGGTCATTACATAGAAACGCTGGGCCACAGAATGCCCAATGCGAATCCTTTCCAGGCAGGAATAGGAGGACGCAGGGGAAGCATAGATGAGGAAAATCAGCCAGGGGCTGCAACCTTTTTAACTGCTCAGTCCGAAGAAGAAGCAACTTTAGTGCTTGAAGCCATCCACCCTGACCCTGATAAAGCCGGAGCACGTTACATCGTGTCCGATGAGAGAATGGCTATAGATATATTTCTGGCAATGCCTGAGTGGACTCTTGATACCGAAGGATACAGCGAGCCTTACTGGACAGGGAGCGGGTACCAGTATCTCCCTTCCACACGTTACTTCGATTCAATGGAATCGAGGCTGCATATCCTTGATGGAAACGGTTTGAAACAGTATCGTCTTGTCCATGAGACCTGGGCATATCAGACTCAGGAAGCTGGATACAAACAGGTTTACAATCTCCTTTATGGAAGCAGTATTCCCGAAGTCGACACGGGCTATGTTAAAATTTTTGAGTATGTTGAGGGTGCAAAGATTACAGGAACTGCCTCCCCTAATGAGGGCGTTAATATAAACACAACAATTTTAACAGGTCAGGGTAGGACCTTTGAGTATTCTCAGTCCACGACTTCGGATTCTGAAGGCAGGTATGAGTTTACCGTGCCTTACTCAACCGAGGGCCCTGTATCCGGGGAAACCCAGTTCGATACCGCTCCCTCAGGTCCGTATGTCATAAGCTACGGGGATACAACCAGGGAAGTAAGGGTCAGTGAAGAAGCCGTATTGAAAGGAGAAGAAGTAAAGATCTAAATGAAGGTTAAGCAATTAGAAATATAACTAGAGCAGTGAGATGTGCGGTTGAGGTTCTGCTGCACATCTGCTTTTCCTTCCAATTTTTAATTTTTCTTTCTTCTACTTTTTTCTTTTATGTCCGCTACCTAGATATACTATTAAAAAAACCTACTTCACAGGTGATGTGCATTGGAAAACCCTATCATAGGCCGAGTTTGGAAATTCGGAAACGATATAGATACTGATGTGATTATCCCGGGGAAATATCTGCGGACAAAGGATATGCAGGTGTTTGCAGCTCATGCAATGGAAGGTATTGATCCTGAATTCGCAAAGAAAGCAAAACCCGGAGATATTATTGTTGCAGGGGACAATTTCGGGTGCGGGTCATCAAGGGAACAGGCTCCTCTTGCTTTAAAGCATGCGGGAATAGCCTGCGTTGTGGCAAAGTCTTTTGCAAGAATCTTTTTTAGAAATGCGATTAATGTTGGGCTGCCCCTTATAGAGGCTGATATTGAATGTGAGGAAGGGGACGAAATTGAAGTTGACCTGCTCAAAGGTGAAGTTAGAGTTCCCGGAAAAGGCGTGTTCAAAGGAAATAAACTGCCTGACTTCCTGCTCGATATGCTTACGGACGGCGGGCTTGTCGCCCATAGAAGGAAAGTTCAGAGCCAGCAGAAAGAAGAATCATTGTGATGATGGATTATTTTAAGCAACAAAATTAATTAAATACCTGGCCTAAATGCCACCTGATCAATTCCTTAATCTGATTAATCCGGTAACAGCATAAACAACCGATATTTATGATTTTTCCAGATGAATACAAACATGTGGGAGTGACAAAAGCACTCCCTGCAGGCGCCGAAGAGCTAATTTATTTCCTTACGGATTATCTGATTGAAGAAAGAGAAAATCCCGAAACAGGTAGCTTGGAGTACGCACTCTACAGCGTTAGAAAGAGCGGAGATGGACTTCTCAGAAAGGTTGAAGCCCTCGAGCTGATCGCTTCAGGAGAAAAGGTTGTCAAATATGGAAGTGAATTAAGTATAAAAGATCGTGCCCTTCTGATTGAGACAGCATTAAAACTCTGTACCGGCAAAGTAAATACTGTCATTTTTACAGGCGTTGACAGGCACGTTACAATCGTTCACGACCCCGATCCCTCCTGTATTCTCGAAATAGAAATTCTTGACGTTGCCCCACCCGAACCTGCCTGGCTTTCCCAGGTCGTGAGGAGGCTTGAAGCCAGTGGGATTTTCGGAGACCTGCAGGTCCGGTTTACTGAAAACATAATTGACCTCAGGCATTTTGAAGGAGACAAAACTGTTTTTCCATGCAGTGCATCAGGGCTTGAGGGAAAATGCCTGGATTCGGATATCCTTACTGAAAATGGTCATCTGCTTGTAGGATGTGAGATCTCAAAGACTCTTTTTGAGATGCGTTTTCCGGAACTTGAGTACTCCTTCATAAACATCTGTCCTTTTAAATCCGACATAGTAGTGCCCTCAAAACCCTTTATTACGCGCTGTTGCAGGTCCGAAAAGTCGGGTTTTGTAAATATTTCAGGTTTTGAAGGGGCTGTTGTCCACTGGGGAGCATCCGAATATCAGGTTGCTGAAGCGGTCCGAAATCTTGTAAACAGATTGAGAAAAATCGGTTGATACTATTCCTGAAAATCTGAATGATATGCATTTGTATTCGGTTAAGGATTTTGAGCTGCGGATCTCGATTTCGACGGAAAAACTCAAACCCAAATGTTTAGTGTTTAAATTGAAATCGATATCAGATTCCAGTTTTGCATTTGATGAATAATTTAACAAATTTTATGAAAATCAATGCAAGTGATAACGATTTTTCCTTAACCGATGACCAATGGAATGATATGGTTATTCTTTGCAGCTCTGTTTGCCGCTTTAGTCCGCCGTGTACGAGTAATAAAAACAAAAGCACAAGTTTTACCGGAACCCTAACTCCAAAATATCAACCATACAGATATGGGAACATCTATTATGGTATACCTAAAATTTTTAACTTTTGGCTCATTTGAGAAACCTTTAAGTGCCAGGGAACTTATTATCCCGAAAATTCATGTATAAAACGAAGGCGGAGTAACTTTTTAATGTCTTTTCTAACGAATTTCCTGTTAGGGCTCGGGCTTGCAATGGATGCTTTTGCAGTTTCCATGTCAAGTGGCACTACAGTTCGGCCTTTTCGGGTCAGCGATGCTCTTAAACTGGCTATCTTTTTCGGAAGCTTTCAGGCTCTAATGCCGGTACTGGGCTGGATTGGAGGGAGTACGGTAAGTGGTTTTGTTTCGGATTACGCTCCCTGGATTGCATTCGGGCTTCTGGCTTTTATCGGGGGCAAAATGATTTATGAAGCTCTTTACGGAGACCCGGACGGAAAGGTAAATTCCCTTAATTATTCCTTGCTTTTCCTGTTAGCAGTTGCAACAAGCATAGACGCCCTTGCTGTGGGCATAAGTTTTGCTTTTCTGGGGACACCTATTCTTGAGCCCGTAATTATCATAGGCTGTATAACTTTTGTCATGTCCTTTTGCGGGGCAATTCTGGGATACAGGATAGGCCATTTTTTTGAGCATGAGGTCGAAATCCTTGGCGGGCTCATCCTGATAGGACTTGGTGGAAAAATCCTTGCCGAACACCTGCTCTGGATCTAAAATATATCCTGAGAACCTGAAAAAGTTACGCCAGATTCATATACCTCAAGCCATAGATGCAGTAACATGAAACTCGCGGTAATCGAAGGCGACGGAATTGGCAGGGAAGTAATTCCTGCAGCTGTGGAAGTCCTGGACGCTTTCGAGCTTGAGCTTGAGAAAGTTCCCCTGGAACTTGGCTATGCAAGGTGGGAAAGAACAGGCACTGCAATATCGGAAGAAGATATAGAAATTATAAAAGGGTGTGATGCCGTTCTTTTCGGGGCAGTTACCACGGTTCCTGACCCTAATTATAAAAGTGTGCTTCTCACCATCCGGAAGGAACTCGACCTCTACGCTAATGTTCGGCCTGTAAAACCTCTCCCTGGTATAATGGGCGTTACCGGGAGAAATGATTTTGATTTTATTATTGTCAGAGAAAATACTGAAGGGCTCTATTCAGGGATCGAGGAAATAGGTCATGATCTTTCCTGGACTAAAAGGGTAATTACTCGAAAAGGCTCCGAAAGGATTGCGGAATACGCCTGCAAGCTTTCAAAAGAGAGGTCTAACAAACTGACCATTGTCCACAAATCCAACGTCCTGAAGTCAGACAAACTTTTCCTTGATGTTTGCAGGCAGACTGCAAGTGCTTATGGAGTTGAGTATGGAGATATGCTGGTTGACTCTATGGCTTACAGCCTTATGATGCACCCCGAAAAGTACGATGTTGTGGTTACAACCAATCTTTTCGGAGACATTCTGAGCGATATGTGTGCAGCCCTTGTCGGAAGCCTTGGCCTCGTCCCGAGCGCTAATATCGGGAAAAAATACGCATTTTTTGAACCTGTGCATGGGAGTGCGCCTGACATTGCAGGAAAAGGAATTTCAAACCCTCTTGCTGCAATTCTCTGTGTGAAAATGTTTCTCGAATGGATGAGCAAGCCCGAAGCCATGCTGATTGATAATGCAATAGCCGATATACTTCAGAAAAAGACTATTACTCCTGACCTCGGGGGTAGGGCAAGCACGGCAGAAGTAGGGCATGCGGTTGCGAAATATATTATACAGAACCTGTAAAAAAAATATGTAGAGCAGAATATCCGTAAATAAATGCCGGAATAAACCATATATTCTCATTTTGCTCCTTGCCTGAGGAGGGATTTTAATATTTTAAAATCCATTTTTATTGCAGGCATGGTTTTGCTGTTAAAGGCAATAGAGTTATACGGCATAGAATTACGCTGTTACAAAGGCTGTTACAAAGAATAATCAGTAATGAATTTCGTATATGTTGCTAATGAATGGGGGTTTCATTCTGCCAGAGTTTTTCGATGTTTCACAGCTTATTAATGAAGAGATGGTTGTATATCCCGGAAATCCCAAACCTTCGATCGAGAGGTATGCATCCTTACCGAAGGACAGGGTAAATGAGTCTATTCTTACTCTGGGAAGTCACACAGGCACACATGTTGACTCAAAGCTGCATCTCAGGGAAGGTAGAGAAGGAGTTGCTTCCCTGCCTCTTGAAAGTTTTTATGGGAAATGCAGGGTTTTTGACCTTGTCCATGTGGAAGAAGAGATTAACAGGCAGGACCTTGAAGAGTTCCAAATAGATTCTGGAGATATAGTGGTCCTCAAGACAAGAAACTCTACCCTTGGGTACGTAAAATTCCTTGAGAACTATGTGCACCTTAAAATGGATGCAGCCGAATACCTTGTCAATGCAGGAGTCAAAACCCTGGGGTTTGATTACCTGAGCGTAAAAAAGCTTGAAGGGGATGATGAGGTTCATGAATTGCTTATCAATAATATGACCCTGTTTGAAGGGCTCAACCTTGCCGGTGTTCACGAAGGGGAATATATGTTCCTGGGTTTGCCTCTTCTTATAGATATTGATGGAGCTCCGGCAAGAGTTATACTGGTTAAAGAATGATAAAATCATGAAAATCAATAAGGTTGTCTAGACAAAAATAGTAATCCATTACACTTTAAAAGCCAGAAAAGAAATTAGAAATGCAGGTTGATTCTGCCTCATACCGGAGTTTATACTTTATAGTATAAAGCCACATCAAGCGACATGATCTACATAGGGTCTAACAAAAAATTAATTATGTTGGGTAACAATTCCAAGCATTTTAATATAAAACCGACAAATATAGAACCAATTAAATAAATCGGTGTGGCACAAAAATAGTTAATTTCCCACTATATGGGGTCTAACACAGGATCTCTGTAACAAGACGCCCTATTATGGTTTCTTTAGTATAATATGGTGAAAATCATATAAGTATCAATCGGTGGGCTAGTTCAATATGTGGCGACGCCAAAATTGAACGAAACAAGTTTGGAACTTAATTAATTTCTTGTTAGACCTACATAATATCCATAGCTGCACCACGATTTTTATGAGATCTTATAAACTCCGGTCATATGCTCTCTCCATATTGTTTAATTCTTAATTATTTTTTTCCGTTTCTGCCGGAACTGACCACTCCTGCTCAGTTCCATTTAAAACTTTCTGGTATCCATATCAAAAATAAAACATCGCATAACATCGGACTCTTCCAGCAAGCTCTTTGAAACATCCATAAGTTCTTCCCGTTTCCCACACAATACTTCTATCATCTGTTTGCTAAGTATCTGTAAGTCCATCTCTCATTATACTGAATAAATTTATAATATCGATAACAAGAATCTTACTAAGAATTCTGTGAGGAATATACATGAATAAAAAGAGTTTTTTGATCATTTTAATTCTTTTGTCAGTTATTCTAGCTTCAGGTTGCACCGGTTCTGAAGATAACTTTTCCGAAAAATCTGACAATATTGAGAGCAATGAAAATTCAGGCTCAGGTAGTCACGGGAGTGAGGCTGATGTTCTCTATCAGGTCTCAACAATCGACGCTCTGCTTCAGGGTATTTATGATGGGTTCCTACCGTTTGCAGAACTTGAAACCCATGGGGATTTTGGTATAGGAACCTTTGACGGGCTCGAAGGGGAAATGCTTGCCCTCGATGGAAATTACTATCAGATAAAAACAGATGGAATTGCCTATCCGGTATCCGGGGAAATGACCACTCCTTTTGCCACTGTCACGTACTTTGAAGCTGATGAAAATTTCCGGCTTGAGGAACCTGCAAACCTTACCGAGCTTGAAGCCTTCCTTGATCTGAACCTGCCTTCGGAAAATCTTTTTTATGCTATTCGGGTTGATGGAAATTTCTCTTATATAAAGACACGAAGCGTACCCATACAGGAAAAGCCCTATCCCAAACTTGCGGATGCTGTATCCACCCAGTCCGTCTTCGAATTTGAAAATATAAGCGGAACACTGGTAGGGTTCAGAGCCCCCGAATACGTGAAAGGTGTAAATGTGCCGGGATATCACCTTCACTTTATTACAGCAGACAGAAGTGCAGGAGGGCATGTCCTGGATCTTGAAATGGAAAATGGAGATGCTGCCCTGGACACTACCAGCGCATTTTTCATGGAGCTTCCTACCAGCAGGGATTTCTACACCGTAGAGCTGGGTCAAGATCTACAGACTGATCTGGAAAAAGTTGAAAAGTAATCTCAAGTTTTTACTTTTATATTTTTCTTTCGATTTTTGGAGGAAAATTCCCCCCTCCCCTTTTGATTTTGTTTTTATTCCTCTTACTTCCTATTAATTTTTTAGTTAATTCCTCCATAACTTTCCTTTAATTATTCTATCCTGTTTCCCTTACTCCTTTTTAGTTTAATTTATATTTTGCCTATTTCCGTTTTGCCCTTAATATGTTCTTGTAAATTTTCAGGTCTGTTAGTCCTGTTTACTTTTTTATTTTTTTCTTTACTTTTTCTTTACTTCTTCTTTACTTCTTCTTTACTTCTTCTTTACTTCTTCTTTACTTTTTCTTAATTTAATTTTTTGTTGAGATTCATTTCTCAACACTCCGCCTGTTCATAGAGGTTTTGCAGCTTTTACTATCCTGATTTATTATTCCTTATGCACTATTCCCGATATATCTTTTAACTCTATTTTGGTCTTACAAGTTCAGTACTGAAACTTTCAGTTTCAGGTTCATTCCCGTTATGTCCCCAAACTGACCGGAAATCTCTGCGTTTCTGAAGCTTTCAAACTGTTCATAGTACTGAGCTCGTTCAACCAGTCCTTTGAATATCTCTTCCATTGTATTCACCTCTATTCCTAAAAACTACTTCTGTATTTATTAACTTCCGCCAAGCAGGGTGAAAGTGTTTTTTGATAGAGTCTCGGAGCTAAAGGTTTTAAAATCTATGACTACTAAGCCTGAAAATCTCTCAAGAAGGCGTTTGGAAGAATATCGGAAAGTTTCAAAAATAAAAAAACGGCTAACTTTAAATCCTGTATCCTGAATTATATAACTGCATTTGCCGTATTGATTCTTCTCTTTTTCGGGCAGGCGCCGCAAGACAGGCTGGTGAAGTCGCTTTATAGTTTGGGTTAAAACAGCTCGAGATTAATGAAAATCTTTCTCGTGTCAGAGATAGTATTCTCCATAGTATTTATTTATCAAAGGCATTAAAAAGAATTTAAAGTAAAAAAGTTATAGGGAGATTTGCTTACAGCTTTTTTACAACAATCGCAGGCTGTTCTGCAAGTTTTCTGCATCTCTCCAGTTCTTTTCTCTCCAGTTCTTTTTCTTCTATATCTATTACTAACAGTCCATATCCTAACAGTCCTTTCAGTTTTCTCAGGTCTGCATCCGGAACTGAGTGACATCTTCAAGGTAATTGTCAATAATTTCGTAGTGGCCTCTTTCATACCTTGACAGCATCTGGAAGAAATTTCTCTGGTTTTCGTCTTCGGCTCTTTTTGCCAGTTCCGAATAGAAATCCTCACTTTTTCTTTCATGCCTCATGGCTGCAAGAAGAATCCCTGCATCTCCAAGGGTGATCTCTCCCCCTTTTGTCCGGGCTGGATCGAACTCAGGACTAAAAGACTGCCCGCTTGGAACTTCAGTACTGATTGCAGGCAGTTCTTTCTTGTCGCGGTATTCTTCGAGATAACTGAGATGCTTTACTTCTTCACCTGCCAGATGCTCATACAGTTCCTTAAATTTCGGGTTTTCCATTAAGGTAGCCTGCTGCATGTAGAAGTCCTTTGCCTCTATTTCTCTCTCAATTGCCAGAGCTATGGCTTCTTCGATTCCTTTAAGATTTTTTACTTCCTCTATTACATTTTGATATGCACTTTTCATACTTCTTACCCCCACTGATGTCTTATCTCTTTAGATTTCCTCATCTTAAAGTTTCCCGATTTCTTCCTTCATTTTTGCCTTCTTTCGTTCTTTCACTTTCATTGTTATATCTTCAGAAGGCCGTTCAAGTCCGAATATGTCATATATTTCATAAGGACTGGCAAGTACGTTTATATTTTCCATCTGAGCAAGTTTTTCCGAATTTGTAACATCTACTTCACGCATGCTTAGCTCAAATGCTCTACCACTGGGCGCAGCAGTTTTTACACTCCCCCTTTTCTGGTCTACAGGCAGGATGAAAATAGGTGTTTTTCCTTTTGCGGTCTGAGAAACCGCATTAGTAACAAGGGTATCTGCAATCCCGTATACGATCTTTGCCACTGTATTAGCAGTTGCCGGGGCTATCAGCAGAAAATCATAGTATCCCATCTGCAGCGGGCCTGCAATGAACGGGGAGTTGGGACCTGCGTCCACTTTGAAGTTAGGAAAATCGTTCTGAATTTTATCCCACAGGTGGTACCATTTCATTACGGTTTCCCCTTCTTTGGACAGGAAAACCATTGCTTCAACCCCGGTTCGGTTCTTAATGTCCACCAGAATACTGTAAGTCTCAATCATCTGGTCTCCGGAACCCGTAATTCCCCATGCTATGCGTTTAACTTGCTTGCCTAACGATTCTACCAAGATAACACCTCTTTAGGTTTCAATCTAAACTCTAATACTTTATTATCCTGATTATATAGTCTTTAATCGGACTTCTAAATCTCCAGTCCTTTATTCAATCCTGCTAGTTTACTGCTTATTGTGCTTGTTTACTGTTTATTTGCCTCTTCTTTCGTTTTCTCAGGTGCCGGAGTTTGAGACTCCTCTACGGAGGCAGCTCTCTTCACGAGCTGGGCTGTCTGGATAAGCCTCTTAAGAGTTCTTCTAAGGCTTCTCATACCTTCCGAATCCTCTGAAACCCCTTCTGCTCCTTTGTCTTTTGACCAGAAAGTTCCCCCCAGGTTTGCCCCAAAGGAACCCCCACCAACGGGAATCATTTCATTAATTATATAAAAGTTATGAATCGTCTGGATAGCATGTTCCTGCCCTCCTATCCGGTCTCCTCCGTCCGCGATCCCCATCCCAACCTTGTTCAAAAAGACCTTAGGATCTTTTGCAACCACAGCTCTGCAGCGGTCCATAATTGTCTTCGTCTGAGCACTCACGGTTCCCTGATAGACAGGAGTGCCTATAATCCAGGCGTCTGCCCAGATCATTTTATCGTACAGCTCAGCCGCAATATCGTCCTTATGGATGCAGCCTTCCTTTTTTCGAATACAGAAGTCACAGTGAATACAGAAGTTTAACTTCTTTCCTTTTGAAGAAAAATAATCTGTCTCTGCACCGTACTTCTCCTTTGCAATCCTCAGGGCTTCCTGAACCAGAAAATCAGTTGCCATATTCCTGGGACTTCCCGAGATCCCCAGAATCCTTATTGGTTTGGTTTCGGTTTCTTGCATGTCCCCTCGCCTGTATCTATTATAAAAAGTGCCTGCTCGAATATGTCTGTATGATAGTGTCTCTTCAGGGCAATAATCTTATGCCTGAGTTACTTTATCCCTGATTTTTAACTTTTCTCCTCTTCCTGCCTTTATTTTTATTTCTTACGTCTTCTGAGAATGATCCCTGAAGAAAGGGCAATAATAGCCCCTATGATTCCAAAGCCTGGAGTCGAGGTTTTTTCCTCTTCCGGGTATGTTGCCATATCAATTACAGGCACGTTATAGGCTCCCTCTCCGAAGAGCTCGTCGATATGCTCCTGAGGAGCCGACCTGTAGTGAAGAACTGCCTTTGTACTGATAGGATTCGAGGCATTTTCAGGCATTACAAAAGAATGCTTTTCAACTACAGATCCTTTCGGACCTATCCTGTTGTCCGATAGAATACTTTCTGCTTCCCATAATTTAACTGTGGGTTTTCCCTCAGAGTCTGCAAAGACAGTATGATAGATTGTTGCTCCAGAATCAATTTTTCCTGCGCTGTCAAGGGCTCCTGAGTGATAAAGTTCTCTACCTTCTGAATCGTTTACTGTAAGTTCAAGCCACATTTCTCTATCTTCAGTGACTCCAGTTGGAATTTTATGCCCTGCCCCTACATTCGTGATTTTTATTTCCACTTCTACGCTCTCTCCCGGTTCTGTCGAATCAGGAGCATTTACTTCAAGTTCTGCAGCGTGCTGGAGATATTCAATAGCTCTTTTTTCGTGCCTGTTTTCGCCCATAACATCTGTTACGAAAGCATTTGCGCCCACAAAATGATGAGTATATACATGTTCCCTCTCAGGACCTGTCGAGGCAGCTTTTCCGGGGTTCTCTTCGAAGCCGATAATCCCGGGAGTCATATGGCAGGCCTGACAATTTACTCCTTCTTCAGCATACGGGCTTTCCTCCCATTCGGTATATGTGGCTCCGAGAGTCAAATTGTTTACTGGATGGTAGATGTTATGGCACATGCCGCAGTACGCGGATTCGTTATAAAACTCGTGTGCTTCTGTCTCATGGGAAGCAGACTTCGTATCTGGCCTGTTTCCCCATTTTACATCTCCGGGTTCAAGGACAAAGGGAGCATTTCCTATCCCTTCGCTTTCGGCAACTGAATGGCAGAAATCACACTGTACCCCTTCTTTTGAAACCTCACTCAGGTGAGAACCGTCAAGGGGCGGAATTTCAGCCGAAACCACCCCTATAAGGGTATGGCAGCGGGAACAAAAATCGGGGGAAAGCCCCTGGGCTTCTGCAGCCACACCATATTCCTGAAGCGTTGCCTGGTAAAAGAAGTCGCTGTCCGCATTTGAATGCATGGAGCCGTCCCATTCTCCAAAACTGCTACCATGACAGTTCGAACAGATGCCGGATTTCGAAAATTGGTCAGATGTAAAATCTCCGGGCTCGCTCGGCGCTGCGGCTCCGGTAAATACAATCAGTCCTGCAAAAAGAGTAGTTATGATTAGACTTAGAAGTCCAGGGCTTTTCACTGCCTTTTCCCCCAGTTACTTTTGTCCCCCGTTATTTTCTGGTCTTCAGGCTTTCCATACGCATTTCTTGCCTTCTTCCTTTTCCTCGCCGGACATGACCTCTATCTGTCTGTACGTCTCCCAGACCCCGTGGATATTACACTTCTCCACTGCACGAAGGTTTGCGATCACTGATTTTTCTCCGCAGTTGCCGCAGATATTTACTCCACGTACCCTGCATGTTTCAATTTCTTTGATAGCAATCAGAGCCTCATCAGCTTCTACTCTGAAAGTCACTTTTGCTGTCTTCTCGCCGGAAGGAGACAGTTCTTCTCTTCCTATGAGTTTGTTTTGAAGATAAAGCTCAACCCATTCTATGAAGTGCTTTTCTTCCATCACATGAGGAATACTTCCAATGGTAACAATAACTTCAAAAGACTCGCCCGCAATTACCGTTTCAGGAGCTTCGATAACAGGTGTGTGTTTTTTCTCTCCTTCTGTAAGATTTGCCAGGTCCACAGGTTTGTTTATTTTTTCTTCAGTTCCAATCATAGTCATAACCCCGTCTTCTACAATCTGTTTTTACTCCGAACTTTTTACCCCTTGCTCATTTTGAGTGTATGTATCCAGTCTCTTTCTATCTGGATTTCTGGATACACACTATTCTCTCTACATCTATATTTATAATTGAATACGTATCCAGATGTTTAGCAGGTTTTTATTCTGGGTAACTCTAAGTATTCCTTTATTTTAATAGCTTGAGGGCTTCTCTGCAGGCAGCTACAGCCGGAGCTCCCGAGGTAATGAAGATGACATCCATTGTCTCCATAATTTCTTCTTTAGTTACTCCGTGGTTCAGGGCGCTTTTCATCTGAGCCACGGTACAGGCTTCACACTGTTTGGATGCCACGACTGCAAGAGCCATAAGGATCTTTGTCTTTGCAGGCAATGCTCCATCGGACAGTAATTTTCCATCACAGCGCCTGTACTTCCCAAGGAATTCAGGATCAAGTCCTTCAAGAGTTTCCAGAATATGAGGTTTGAATCCCATTTTCTTTCCTATACTTTCCACTATTTCTTTATTTTCTGCCAATTGTTAGCCTCCTCTTTACTACGTTTTTATTTCTTAACTGTTATGTCTGTTATCAGATACTTGATTAATTCAATAGATATCTTTTGCTATAGGGAACACCTTTCTATGGCTTTTGCTTTCGATTGTTCATACATGAATAAAGAAAGGAAAGAAAGGCATTTTATTTTCAATGGTATAATCATTGGAATTATACGCAAAAGTCCTCACCCAGAGTAGAGTCGATGCACTCACGGCACATCATCCTGGGAAGTTCTTTCTTGAGCGTCACATGAGGCAGCGGATATCCCCCTTTCATAGGAAATTCTACCTGCTTGATATGCTCCATACAGAGACCTTTCCCGCAGATGATGCATACACCTACAGCTTCGCTATCCTTGTTCTTTTCAAGGCAATCGTAACATTTCAGCATATTTGACCACCTCAACAAACTTCATCAAACAAACAGTTTTCTTTCAGGGCTACATGGCAGGGGATGCAAACAATTCTTTTAATGTGTTCTTGGTCAGCTTTGAGCTCAATAGGATAGCTACCTTCCCAAGCAGGGGTTTCCTCATGGATAAGGTGCTCTTTGCAAACCCCTCTCCCACATACGATACAAATTCCCACAGCATCCGTATCTTTACCTTCTCTGGCACATTCGTAACATTTCATCACTTTCCCTCCAAAATCAGAAAATCCTGTTTTTTCGAATTTATCCGAATTTTAAGGTCTAAAATATCCTACCTGTCTTTATGTGAGATAATTTCTGACCCTTTCATTATTCTTCTACGAGGGTCATGTCCTCTCCACAACAAACGAGCGTTCCACCGCCTACTTTTGTTACGGTAACTTCGTTGCCACAGATCTCGCAGAGGTATTTTTCTCCTTTTTTGGATACAGCCATAGCTAATTCACCTCCTTATTTTTTAGTTTAAATTCCTCAAAACCTCTAAGAGGGCTTTCCCCTTGCCCTGTTATTCCCGGTACTTACTTCGGGTTTTTATTAACATCCATACATATTAACCATTCTTTGTATATAATTGTAAGGATTTTTTAAAAAGTAACATAAATCTTCCCCTTCTATCTACATCTGTTATATTTTTCTCATACACTTCTGTCAAGGGGCTTGAAGCTTTTTCTTTTCATCTTTTCGGTAGCTTTAGACACGAAATGTATCGCTTACTTATCATGGGAAAATTATTCAAATTTCGACTCCTATATTTTTATGATATAAACCTTTTCCTGCTTCCGGAAGAAAAACTTCCTTTAAAATAATAGAATTGTTCTTTTTACTACACTTTATCGTTCTCTTTTGAAATATGGATTAAAAATGTCCTATTCTGGAAAAGGTTTATAAGGTTTGATTATTTCTTTTGAATGGGTCAGGTCTTGAACAGGTCTTCGCCATAAGGACTGTTTAAGGAATTCTTTTATCAGTCCTTTTATATACATTTCATTTAATACAGTTAATTATATATAGATTCTTAAATACTGTTATGTGAATTCTAGTTAGAGGTTGTAATTAACACCTACTATAATGGATGTTAATTATAATTTAAACTCTATACTTTTATGTGGGACGAAAAACAAACCCATCTAGCCATTAAGCAGTAGTTAAAGGAGTAATCAAAGATGAAGTTCGGAATCGAATTTGTGCCAAGCGATCCTGCCTTAAAGATCGCATACTACGCAAAGCTCTCAGAACAGCAGGGATTTGACTACGTCTGGATCACTGATCACTACAACAACCGTGACGTCTATTCCACTCTTACCGTTCTCGCTCTGAATACCAACAGCATCAAGATCGGCTCCGGTGTTACTAACTCCTATACCAGGAACCCTGCAATTACAGCATCCAGCATCGCATCTATTGCTGAAATCTCAGGCGGCAGGGCAGTTCTCGGTCTCGGACCCGGAGATAAAGCAACTTTTGATGCCATGGGCATTGCATGGGAAAAGCCTCTTGCAACCACAAAAGAAGCAATTCAGGCAATCAGAGGTTTCCTTGCAGGTCAAAAGGTCTCCATGGATGGCGAAATGGTTAAGTTCGGAGGCGCCAAGCTTGCTTTCAATGCTGGAAAAATCCCTATTTACATGGGTGCCCAGGGCCCCAAGATGCTCGAACTTTCCGGTGAAATTGCAGATGGCGTCCTGATCAACGCTTCTCACCCCAAGGACTTTGAGGTCGCTGTGGAACAGATCAGGAAGGGTGCTGAAAAAGCCGGCCGTGATCCCAGTGAAGTCGATGTTACTGCATATGCTTGCTTCTCCATTGACAAAGACCCTGCAAAAGCAATTAATGCTGCAAAAGTAGTGGTTGCCTTTATCGTCGCAGGATCTCCTGACCTTGTCCTTGAACGCCATGGCATTCCGGTCGAAGCCAAGAAGCAGATCGGTGAAGCTATTGCCAAGGGAGACTTCGGATCTCTTATGGGCGGGCTTGTTACTCCCCAGATGATCGAAGCCTTTGCAATCTGCGGAACTCCGGATGACTGCATGAAGAGGATTAAAGACCTTGAAGCAATCGGAGTAACCCAGATTGTCGCCGGATCCCCTATCGGTCCTGACAAAGAAAAAGCAATAAAGCTTATAGGTAAAGAAATCATTGCAAAGATGTAATTTTATTACATCCTGCAATAATTATTTTTTAATTTACTTCATTATACTTTTAAAAACACCTTGCCTGTAAGGCACGGTTATAAAGCCATTGGAGGTAACTGATTGCCACCAAAGATTGCAGAAGTCATTGAACATGACGTATGCGCAGCCTGTGGGGCGTGCGAAGCCGTATGTCCCATTGGAGCTGTTTCCGTAAAGAAGGCGGCAGAAATTCGAGATCCGAACAATCTGGGCCTGTATGAAAAAGGGGCTGGATACCAGGTTTGCGAAGGTTGCTTAACCTGCAGCAGGATCTGTCCGGTAGTGGACGGTTTCATCGGAGATGAACTATCAAACGTCCGCAAGTTCTTTGGCGCAAAGTCTAAAGATAATATCGGCAGCCAGGACGGAGGCGTAACGAGCGGAATTCTCAAAGCTCTCTTCGAGAAAGGCGAAATTGATTGCGCTGTAGGGATTACCCGAAACGAGAACTGGGAGCCTGAAGTCGTTCTGCTGACAAGTGCAGAAGACGTGGAAAGGACAAGAGGAACAAAATATACCTCTGACCCTGTAGTAGCAGCTCTCAGAGAAGCCTTCGAAAAGTACGACCGGATTGCAGTTGTAGGGGTACCCTGCCAGGCTCATGCTGCCAAGTTGATCAGGGAGAACGTAAACGAGAAGATCGTGATTATTATCGGCCTGCTCTGCATGGAAAGTTTCCATCATGAAGTAATGCTTCACACGATTATCCCCGATGTCCTGAAGGTCAATGTTCAGGATATCGTGAAGATGGAGTTTACAAAAGGTAAGTTCTGGGTCTACACAAAAGACGGAGAGGTCCACTCTGTGCCGATCAAGGATGTTGCAAAGTATGCAAGAAATCCCTGCCACCACTGTTGTGATTACACCTCTGTCTTTGCCGATATTTCTGTAGGTTCAGTCGGAGCTCCTGATGGATGGAACTCTGTTTTCATCAGGACCGAAACCGGTGAAAAATACTTCGATAAGGTCCGCGATGAGATGGAGATCATGGAAGACCCCAAGCCGGGCCTCGAACTTGTCGGAAAGCTTATTGATATGAAGCGCAAGAACAATGCGGAACATTTCCTGGAAGTCTGCAAAGAATTCAGCTTTGAAACAGGAATTCGCAACGAGACGATCTGAAATCAATATCAATTCAAAAAGAGAGACCCGGTACAAATTCGAGTTGGATCCGAATGACACGAGCTTTTTATATAGGACGTTTTCAGCCGTATCATTTCGGACACCATGCCGTAATTACGCGGATTGCAGAAGAGGTGGATGAACTGGTCATAGGCATAGGAAGTGCCCAGAAAAGCCATGAAGCCACCGACCCGTTTACTGCAGGGGAAAGGGTTCTGATGCTCTACAATGCACTTGAACACCTCCCTATCCGTCATTATGTCCTTCCCATCGAAGATGTCAGGTATAACTCTATCTGGGTTCACCATGTCGCATCCAGAACTCCTCGTTTTGACGTGGTGTACTCGAATAACCCTCTCGTTATTCAGCTCTTCCGGGAAGCCGGGTTCTGTGTTAAAGAATCCCCTCTTTATATCAGGGAGAGATACTCAGGTACTGAAATCAGGAGACGGATGATTGCAGGAGAAAAGTGGGAACATCTTGTCCCAAAACCTGTTGTGGAATCAATACGAGAAATCGATGGAGTAACACGCCTCCGGAATGTCTCTACAAGCGATAGCAATTTTTCTTTGTAATAGTTTATTTCTAACTTTTCCTGTGATGATTTTTCCCAACTTTTCTTTTAATGTTTTTTTCCTTACTTTTCTTTTCATTTTTTCCCAAAATTTCCTTTATTTTTTATAGCGTTTTCTTTAATTTTTTTTCTCTAGCTATTTTCTGCAATTCCCTTTTTTCATTGTCTTATATGTATTTTTATTCTCATATACTACTATCTAAGTTAAAAAATTATAATATTTATTATAAATTTACTACTTAATTACTTTTTGAGCTCTATAAACACAATATATTCTAATTATGAATAGTAGTAAATGAAAAATTTTAAAGACTGTATATAATAAAACTATTGCTTTGGGGAAAATTTTTTATAAAAGAAACAGCTATTTACTTTTGATGTACTCTCTAATAATTTTTCAATATATATTCGATTATTTCTTTGCCTTTTGAGGATAGTGTACTCTCAATTTTAGCCCTTATTTTACATATGGGTTCTCAAATTGAAGGAAGTAAATCTCGAAAAAGCATTGAATAGAAATAGTATGTTGAAAAGAATAGCAGTATATGTAAATTTTATACTGTACATTTATATTAGAATTGTATAATGACAAAAAATCATCTAAAAATCATTCAATCATAAGAAAATATGTTACTCTATTAAATCCGGTTCTTTACTCTGGGGGAGTACATTTTATTTGACAGTAAGAACCGGATTAAAAAAACAGAGTCTTTACGATATTTATGCTTGAATGAACACATGGAGTGTACAAATAATGTTAAAATTTGCGTTTAACAAATTGATGAAGGTACTGTGTATTTTCACATTAGCCTTTTTTGTCATGTCAGTGACAGGTGCAGCAGCATGCAGTAATAGTAGCAGTACATGCAGTAAAAAAACATATGCAGTAGATGATGTATTCAATATATCTCCCAGCCAGACATCCAAGGCATTTAACGTATTGGCTAATGACAAAGGATGTGGTCTCAAAGTAGTGACTACCGGGTACATTACTACGGCAAAAGGCGGCAAAGTGCTGATGAAAAGCAATGGTGCATTTAGTTATGTAAAGCCAGTTGCCTGTTCTAATAAAAGTGATAGTTTCACATACAAGGAAGTAAACAAGTATGGAGTTTATGACACTGCAAAAGTAACAATGAATTTCAAATGCAGTACCAGCTGCTCCAAGTGTTCTACGTGTACCAAGACCTCTACATGTACAAAGTGCTCTTGCAAATAAAAACTTTTAAGGAAATAGGGAAGTATTGAGCTTCCGGGGATTTAATTCCCCTCCTTTGCTATTTCCTTGCACAATCAAGGAACCAGGTCAATCCAGTCAATGGATCCTGGTTTATACTCAGGCATTTCCTTTTCATCTCCACTTAATATGTGGTCTATAATTGTTTCTATATCCTGCTCCACCTCTTCAAGGGTCTTTCCTGTGGTATTAACCTCATAAACAATATCACACCACTCCGAAGCTTCAACCAGTATAACATCGAGAGCTTCAGCTTCAGTATTCTCCCTTACCTTCTCTTCTGAATAGCCACGTGTTTCCAGCCTTGCTTTTAGTTCCGGAGGGCATGCCCTGAGGACAATAATAGTATCTGCAATATAATGGGCAAGGTGGCTTTCAAGAATTATAACTTTGTTTGTTGATTCCTTTTCCATTTCATCGATAAGCTCAAGAAGGCGGCTTCGGATAAGCTCCATATCCGCCACTACCGAATCCCTTTTTTCATCAACCTCGGTGTAGAGGTGTTCTTCTTTGATCAGATTATTAAGGTGAATCACTTTCCAATGCCTTCTTTTCTCGAGAAGCTTGCTTACCGAGGTTTTTCCCGTACCTGGCGTACCTGTGAGTCCTATGAGCATGGAGATGGAAATAGGGTTTATCGCAGTTATAATTAATCCCGGTTAAGGTAGGCTGACTTGCTGATTTTGAGACCGCGAATTAAGGATTTTTCGGTTTTTGTTTATTCCCATCTCTTCAACACCGTGATGATCCCCAGGTATCCGTCCACTGCTAGGTAGTCCCCGTTTTTTATGAGTTCTGTTGCATCCGGGACGCCGGTAACGCAGGGGATCCCATATTCTCTTGCAATGATAGCTCCATGGATCAGCATTCCTCCTCTGCGCTCCACAATTGCAGAACACAGGGGCACGATAAGAGTCATGTTTGGGTCTATGGCGTCACAGACAAGGATTTCCCCTGCTTTCAGGTCGAAAATATCTGTTTCTTTCAGGATAACCCTTGCAAATCCTTCAGCTACTCCTCTTCCGGAAGGGTTTCCCAGGAGCTGCCTTGGCTTTACCTTTTCTCGGAGAATTTTTGACTGCAGCGGTTTTTTCAATTCGGGGCTATAAGACGGGTCTCGAAGAGTTTTTGTAAGCTCCACAGCGAGTTCCTCGCTGTAAAAAACCTGATCTTCCGGCAACCTGTCTTCTTCAGAGCCCTTTTCAATTACTCTTTTTCTTCCTTCAAAAAGCACCCTTTTGAGTTCAGCCTCTATTTTCCCGAGATAGATATTGTCATCATCCCTAAGGCGGTAGCTTGCTCGGCCGAGGTCAAGAAGCTCGGCTGCACACTGCTTGTTTTTGCCTTCGAAACCGGAGAGAAATTTTTCTTTCAAGTATTGTATACGGTTATTACTCTTACTTTCTGCAGACACTGGGATAGGAGGATAGAGAGCTATCTCAAGGAGTAGCCTGTAAATGCCTTTTTTTATCCCGGGGCTTTCGGAATAGCTCCCGCCATATCTGGATATAAATAAGTCGAGTTCTTTTTCAAGTTCATCTACGGCTTTCCTCTCACATTCAATTTCAGGTTTCTCCTCAAGCTCAATTCTGTTTGTGTCTGCAGGTCCAGTTTCAACCTCGTGTCCGATCCCTATCTCATCCACATTCTCTTTTTCCGGGACCGTTTCGTCAGCCTTGATCCGCTCCCTTACTACCTTTATGAGTTCCGGGCTCTTTCGGAGCTTTTCGGAGATTTCCTCAAGTTTCCTGTTACGTTCGAGACTCAACATTTCAGTTCCGGAAAGGAGATCTGCAAACTCATAGGGATCTTCCGGGTTTACGGTTTCATTATAGACTTTTCCAAAAAGGCGGGCTCCGTGAGCAAAAGGTATGAATTCCTCCCAGTAAATATCATACCATTTCCTGTAAATTTCAGCCCTTCTTTCCATTTCCCCTGCGAGAGCAGAATCTGACAGTCTTTCAATTTTTTCTCTTTCCAGTGCCCGGGCTTCTGCCTGCATGGCCGGGACGTATTTTTCCTCTATGGCTGTCCTGAGCCCTTTGAGGTTCTCGAAACTTCTCCTGAGACTCAGGTACCAGCGCCTCTTTTCGTCCCTGTCCTGGAAGGTGGTTATCGGTCTTGCCTGGAGAATATAAAGCGTTGACTCTCTGAAGGTCCATTCTATGTCTTGGGGGCTTCCAAGAAGCTTTTCTGTCCTCCGGGTCAGTTTAAAGATCTCCAGAACCTCAGCATGGGTAAGAGGTGGGTTCTTTTGAAAAATTTCAGGTAGGGCTTTAAGTTCCGTACCCTCTTTTCCTGCAAATACCGCTTTCTCTCTTTCAGCCGGCATGTAAGTTTTTATGCTTCCTGTCTGTCTGGAAAGGGCCCAGCGGTCAGGCTCCACGGTGCCGTCAACAAGCCCCTTATTAAGCCCATACACAGCTTCGATAACAGCTTCGGATTCGTTATCTGGATTCTTCCCAAAAGCGACTCCGGATACCCTTCCCTCTATCATTTCCTGTACCAGCACGGCCATTGTACTGCTGAGGATATCAAGCCCCATTTCTTTTCGATATAGGAGAGCTGCATCCGACCAGAGGGAAGCCCAGACAAGGCGGAGGTGCCGAAGGATAGCCCTGGCTCCACGGATATTTACATATGAGGCATGAACACCTGCAAAAGAGGTCTTTGCGCTGTCTTCTCCGGGGGCAGAAGATCTGACTGCTACTGCTTTACGTCCAAAATGACTGGCAAGCCCTTCTTCCAGTTCTTTTTCCATTTCCCCAGGAAATGGAGTCCGGATGAACATGTGCTTAATTTTTTCCGAAGTATCCCAGAGTTCTTCCCAGCGCATCTCTTCAAAAGGCTTTCGGCTGAGCTCAAGAAGGATTCTCCCTCTGAGCCCTGTCCTGTCAAGATATGTCTCGTAGGCTGCAGTGCAGATGCAAACACCTGCCGGGACAGTCAGCCCCTCCCTGCGCAGGGCACCGAGGACAGAAGCTTTTCCTCCGCAGGCTTTTCCGGTATTCTCCCGGACTTCTTCTATAGGTATGAGCCACCTTCCCATAGTTTGCCTCCTCAATTTTGTATTTTACTTTATCCTGCCCCTTATCTCTGAGTTAATACTTTCCGGTATTAATTAACTTGTCAGGGCAAAAAGAGGATAGTGTTTACTGGAAAAATAAAGATTGTACTGGAAAAATAAAGATTGTACTGGAAAAATAAAGATCGGACTGGAAAAGCGATTAGACCGAAACTTCTACAACATGCTGGAAACGGGTAACTACAATGTACTTTTCTATTCTGATTTTCAGAAAAGCAGTCGTAGGAGAGTTTAGAAAGTCCTCAAGGTACGGGTGCTTCATCAAATAAATTTTTTTCATTATACTTAGTTCGAAATCTTCTACAGGTTCAACCCTGCCCAGGGCTGTTACTGCCATTGCATCCCGGAAATCCTCTATCTTATTCTTCCGGTTATCAATCAACAGGGATACTTCAGGGTTTGTCATCAGGTTTGAGTACTTCCTTGTAGCCCTGGTAGTTGAAAAAAGAATATACGTAAGCTTCTCATTCGAGGCAAAGGCGATAAGGCTTACATAAGGTGCCATTCCATTTTGAGTCGCCAGAACGGCAAGAGGTTGGGACGCAAAAAACGTTCTCAACTTTCCGAGGCACTCTTCTTTCTCAAGTCCGATTTTTTCTACAAACGTTTCCCCTATTCCCTCTTCCGGTTCGTGGGGAATAACCGATGCGATTTCATCTTTCACAGTCATAGCTCCTTAGCTCACCATTTCTCTTTTTACTTAAAAAATTATTAACTGTTATTAGGACAGGTTACTTCTTAAGAGTTCCTACAACAGGATAGTCCTTAAATGTCTCAGCACCATGAGGCGCTTCATCCATTGCTTCCGTAAGATCCTCTCCTGCTTCGTGGAGCCCCTGGTGAGTGCCATCCTCCCATAAATAACTGTCTGATACATCGTATACCTGGCCGTCATATGCAATGTAAACCTTACCATTTTTACCATTGTATTCTGAAAGTTCTTCAAGTGTGTACTCTTTCATTTTCCATCTCCTCCATTTCTTTCACTTTGCAATAAATTACCTATTTTTACTATATTCATTAAGTCTGCATCCAGCTTGAGCGCGAACCTCAAACATTAAGCATCTTTAACATCTCGCTAGTTTCGGTAGTAGGAAGCTGGCATTCATAGTCCTGGCAGACATATGCAGTTGCCTTTCCTTCAATAGGGAGCTGTTCTTCTGTATATTTTGCCAGATCTGTAATTTCGGGCTTTTCTCCTTCAGGCCTGAAAATTAGAACCTTATTGGGCACGAAATAGTTCCAGAGTTCCTCCAGCATATGTCCTGTATCCGGAGCCCCGGGCTTTCCTGAGATTATCACTTCATATGAAGGTCCAAGCCTGAAGTCAAGGGCAGACAGAAACTGAGTATACCCGGAAGGCACTTTTCTGATCAATTTTGAAAATGCGCGTTCGAGCCTGTCAGCAGTTTCCTCGAGCTCAGGATCTGCAATTATCCTGGAAAGGCGCAGAAGATTCAACATTTCAACTGAGTTCCCGGATGGTATTGCTGAATCTGTAAGCTCCTTTTTTCTGAAGATAAGAGATTCACTATCGTTAGCTGTGAAATAGAGCCCTCCGTTAGCCGGATCCCAGAAATGTTCAAGCAGCTCGCTGTTCAGGGAAACGGCTGCTTTGAGGTAACGTAGTTCGAACCCTGCCTCATAGAGCTCCAGGAGCCCGTGTGTCAGGAAGGCGTAGTCATCGGAAGTTCCGGAAATTCCTGCAGCCCCTTCCCTGTAACGATGAAGTAGCCTGCTGTCGGGACTATAAAGGGTTTTAAGAATAAAATCTGCGGCTTTCTCTGCAGCTTTCAGATACCTTTGCTCTCCGAAAACCTGGAAACCTTTTGCAAAGGCTGCAATCATAAGCCCGTTCCAGTCTGTCAGGATTTTGTCGTCCATAGAAGGTCTTTTGCGCTCGTACCTGGCTGCAAGGAGTTTTTCTCTGGCATGTTTTACACGTTGTTCAACTTCTTCTACGGGCATATTAAGTTCAGCTGCAAGGGATCCCGGAGAGCGGACCATGAATAGTATGTTTGTTCCGGTTTTCCTACCCCTTATCTCTTCTTCAAAGTTGCCTCCTTCCTGAACGTTAAACATTTTAATAATCAATTCGGAATCTTCAGGGCCAAGTACACTCCTGACCTCTTCTATGGTCCACAGATAGTACTTTCCTTCTTCTCCTTCGACATCCGCATCTTCTCCACAGTAAAACCCGCCCTCCGGAGATGTGAGGTCTCTTAACACGTAATCCAGAATCCTTTCTGCTGTTTCTTTATACAGCTCTTTTCCGGTAACCTGATAGGCTTCAGTGTATGCAACTGCGGTAAGAGCCTGGTCGTAGAGCATTTTTTCAAAGTGAGGCAGGATCCACATACTGTCCGTGGAATATCGATGGAAACCCGATCCCAGATGGTCATAGATCCCTCCCCTGCGCATATTGTCCAGCGTATGTTCTACCATTTGAAGGGCTTCAGGGTTTCCGCTACGCTTCCAGTAGCGGAGCAAAAACGAAATTTTGTGCGGAGTCGGGAATTTTGGGGCTCCTTCAAAACCTCCGTATTCCGTATCAAAAGAATTCAGCATTTCGTCATAAGCTTCTTCGATTATCTCTTCACCGAGCCCTTCCCCTGCAGATTCCACAATTATATTCTGGATGGTAGATGTGATCTTTTCCGCTGAATCCAGTACATCTTCGTTTTGGTGGTTCCAGATTTCTTTTATCCTGGGTACCAGTTCCAGCATTCCTGTCTGATTGAAACGGGACTTTTTCGGAATGTATGTGCCTGCAAAAAACGGTTTTTTGCCAGGAGTCATGATTATATTAAGAGGCCAGCCCCCTCTCCCAAGGATAATCTGGCAGACAGTCATGTAAATATTGTCGATATCAGGTCGTTCCTCCCTATCTACTTTTATAGAAACGAAAGCATCGTTCATCAGTTTTGCAACTTCTTCATCTTCAAAAGACTCATGTGCCATTACATGGCACCAGTGACAGGTAGAATATCCAATTGAGAGAAAAACGGGCTTGTTTTCCTTTCTGGCTTTTTCAAAAGCCTCTTCTCCCCAGGGATACCAGTCCACAGGATTATAGGCATGCTGTAGAAGATAAGGACTTTTTTCGTCAATCAGGCGGTTAGGTTTTCTTTGTTCTTTTCCCAGTACAATCCCTCCTGAGTTTCCTCAAGCTTGCAGATCCCGCCAGGCAATCATGCCGCCTCTCAGGATCTTTACCTTCTCAAAATCGTTTCGGGCAAGAATCTCAGCAGCTCTGACCGCACGCATACCTGAACGGCATACAACTACTATTTCCCTGTTTTTCTCATTTTCAAGTTCCAGAACCCTGTTCTCCAGGCTTCCGACAGGAATATTTACCGAGTTTTCCAGATGCCCCAGTTTTCCGGAAAGCTCATTTTCCTCTCTTACATCAAGGATGAGAAACGAAGTGCCAGAGTCAAGTTTCTTCTGTAGTTCAGAGGCTGAAATGGTTTTTGTACTCGAACCCTCTTCCCTTCTGGATGCGGCTTTTCCTGCACCTGAGCTACCGGACTCGCTGGTTTCTCTGGAGGCATGGGATCTTCGGACGACAGAATCTCCGGGTTTAAAAATTTTTTTCATCCAGCTTGCAGATCCAACCTTCAGTTCCTCTGTCATTTTATAATTCTCATTTCTTCCGTAAAGTCCGAATTGAAAACTCATTTTTTCTCTTCCTTCGGTCCTGAAAGAGTTTATTGCATATTTGCAGCTTTTGAGGGTTTTCAGGGCAGAAGCTCCTGAAACATCTCCCGGGCAGAAGTAGATGCTTTCAGCTCTCAAGAGTTTTATTTTTCGTCTTTCCAGTAATTTTAAATAATCCTTAAAATGGCCCTGTGCCAGATAGGCATGTACAGCACCATCCACTCTTCTGAACTTTAAAATATGTGCCCCACAGGAGTAAGGATTAAACTCTCTAAAAGTATCCATAATAACTCCCCTTATCCATATAAGTAGCTACAATGTATTTGATCCTTTACCGGATAATCTTGCCGGATAGCTTTAATCCCATCGCTGGACGTTTTTACTTTTATGGGTATGCAATAAGTTCTCAGAGGAATCTGATACTCATGGAAATTGAAAATCATATATAGCCAAACTTTCCCCAATTTACATAGCTCTCACCGGAATATCAATATATCGGTGCTACTGGGGCTATTTTCTGGCAGGTTGCCAGGTCAAAAAGGCAATTTTGAAAAGATAGGAACATGAAACCTGTACAGTACTCAAAAAAGTTTATATCACAGGTGTAAATCTACAATCTGTAAATTTACAGGTTAACAGGGATATCATGAGTTCCCTATATTCAGTTTTCCTTTACTGTTGAAATCCCTTAATTAGATACCCGGCTCATCATAGATATTAAATGTCTCAGGATACTCCCTGTTTTTTTACTGGTAGAAGTTGCCCGACTTCTTCACTTTTTTCCTCATATTTTCCTACCCCGAGGAAATTTATCACTTTTGAGACGCGGTATGAGTGTTCGCGCTTCTTTTCGTCTTTACGTGCCTGGTATACTCTGACCGAACGAAGAAGGTCGATTTTTCGGAACTCGGGCCAGAAAGGAGCGCAGAAGTAAGTTGCACATTCACTTCCGTTAGCCTGCCACGGCAGGAAATTGGATACTCTCTCATCTCCTCCTGTGCGGATGACCAGATCCACATTCGGGACGGATACTCCCGGAGCAGGG
Organism: Methanosarcina subterranea; assembly: GCF_055385895.1. NCBI lineage: Archaea > Methanobacteriati > Methanobacteriota > Methanomicrobia > Methanosarcinales > Methanosarcinaceae > Methanosarcina > Methanosarcina subterranea. The sequence continues at coordinate 950,912 of NZ_AP042426.1, forward strand.
TAGAGGTGTTTTGATATCAGATTTTCATCGACATCTTCCAGAGAAAGTTTTCCGTTTGAAACGCACGTTGCAATATCCCTGACTGCCTGCATTATGTCCTGCCTGCCCCCGTAGGCAATAGCCACATTCAGGTTAAACTTTCTATGGTATTCGGTGGCTTTCTCAATCTTTTCAATTGATTCATTCAGAAAAGCCGGTAGTCTTGTCCTGTCACCTATTACTCTAACCTGCGTTTCTTTTTCATAGGTCCTTTTGTCGCTATAAAGCTTTAAAAACTTTTCATTGATCAGGTTGAAGAGCCCATCAACTTCTTCTTCCGAACGGTGAAAATTCTCCGTAGAAAGAGCATAAAGTGTAAGCTGTTTTACTCCTATCTCATAACACCATTCAATAACCTGTTCGGTGACTTCTGCCCCCATGGCGTGCCCGAAACTTCGAGCCTTTCCCAGCTGTCCCGCATATCTGCGGTTTCCATCCATAATTACAGCTATGTGGTCAGGGATTTCAGAACTTAAAATCTCTTTTTCAAGCATCTGCTCATACTTCTGGTAGAAGATGCTGAAAGTCCGGTTTTTCATGAAGCGAAGCCCTGCCCGGAAGGCTCCTGTATTCCACGGTCCCATTTTCAGGCTAATTATCTGTTTTCCCCCTGGCAGTATAATAATAGGTAACAGGAATATTCATATACATTTTTTGTGGTATGGAATTTAATATTCCTCAGACCAAAACTTTAATTTTTTTTTCTTAAAGGGTTTTACTGTCTAGCTTTATTCGTTATACTCAGGTTTATTTATTATATTTCAATTTTTACTTCAGTTGCCTCATAAATTTGCTAAATTAAAATAGTCAAGCTTTGTTTTATGCTATTATATAATAGTACAGATAGATAAAAAAGCCATATGATATATTAACAGGAATCGTAATTAAGTATAACAACTAACTATATTAACTTTTTTCAAACCAGTTAAGATGATCATCCTGTTTTTAAAGAGCCAAGAGCAGGGTATCAACTCCAAGGAGGGGCTAAATTTTTTGATGCTGATTTTAACCGGAAACTCATTTTTGATATACCTTTTTTTATCTCCAGAAAAAAGGAGTTTTCAATAGAGCTTTTAAACCTGCAGTTCACTTGATTTATCTGTGTTTCAACAGAGTAGAACAGTAAATTTGCGAAGTTCTCGTCACACGAAAAACAGGATTTACAGCACTAAGGCGGCTCAGTAGTTTTCAAGAACAGAGCCGACAATGTTTTTGTAACTTTCTTTCAGGGAATAAACGTTGTGATCCCCGGTGACATTTATGCTCAGGATCCCGAGTCTCGTATTCATAAGCCCGACCATGGCTGACACTCCCCGGTAACTTACCTCGAATTTTCCTTTATCAAGGTAGTCATAAACTTCACCGGTGGTGAACTTGTCTCCGGTCAGGAAGAGATTGAGCACAACCTTGCGTATCCCGTTTTCATCCCTGCCGAGATACTTTATCAATCTCGCTCTTACCCTTTCTTCCGCAGTCTGCAGTTTCGGACACCTCAGTTTTAATGATAATTTGAATTATATTCTTTTTACTGTTTTATACTGTATTCATTCCATTCTGGTTGTTATTTCCAAACAGATGCGACCCTTAAGTAGGGGCGCTAAGAATCGAATACCCTATATCCTTATCGTTTATATATTTTAGGATTACTTTTTTTTAAATATTTATATTGAAGTATATTATGGATATACAGATATGTTATGCAGATCCACCGATCAATTCAGAAAAGGATGAAACCTCATGATTTTTCTCTTTAGCTTTCAGCTTCACAACAACAGGAATGTGGTGAAGGTTAACTGTCGGTTACTATACTGAAATGGTGCCCTGCTTGAAATCCATTAGTATTGCAGAATAAGATCTTAGGTATAAGTAGTTTACAGTAGAAATTGTTGAAAACAATTTTGAACAAATGTTGCCAGTTTAGCCTGCAAGCAGAAAGAAGGCAAAGAATGATTAGAAGTATGAATTAAAAGTATAAATTACAGACTAAGTTCCCTGGTTAAAATTACATGAACAAGCAACCTGGATCTGATTTGATTATATTTGTCTGGAGTTATCAAGGGCTTTTCGGAAATAAGAGATTTATGGATAGTCATAAAAAAGTGAGCTGCTACAGAAACAGGATTATATCTTAACATTGTATGGTACATGTAACCTGAAATTTATTCTATAGCAGCTCAGTAACATTTTTCCTACCTTTTGGTTTGAGGCAAGGCAGAAATACCCTTCTAAATTTTTACTCTTTATGTTTTTACTCAGTTAATTTTTCAGTACATATAGAGTATGGGGGCGCAAAAACCGAACAGAAGAGCGATCAGTATTGAGATTCATGAAATGCTTTCTCACATACCTCTTTTTTTCTTACTGTCAATCTTTTTATATTTTTTTCACCAATTGTGAATATGGGCTTTTATATCCAGTCAGTTATAGCAAATATATTGTGAGCTGCATGTATACTGAGAATTTAATGACGCTTTCTCCCGTTCCTCTGGAAAATGTACCTCACTTATGGGAACAAAACGATGTTCTTATTTTTTTTATTGATCTGGATGATTATGACATATTAAGTCCAGAATGCCTCAACAATATTGAAAAAGAACAACTAGGAAAACTGAAAACCATATATTTCAAAAAAAGATATATTGTATCCAGAATGATTTTGAAACATGTTCTATGCCATCTCCTTAAAAAAAAATCTGTCCTGGATATATCTACATATAAAGACGAGTATGGAGAAGTCCATATACTCAACCATAAAGAATTACATATCTGCTTATCCTACTCTGAAAATATTGTAACTCTTGCAATATCCAGGGTTGAAATTGGTATTGATGTCGAAGTTAAAAGGTCACTGCCACTAAAAAATACTTTAAAATATTTTCAAACAAAATCTTCATGCACCGACAAATCAGTAAGTGATGTCGATCTCTTGAAGACATGGACCATGAAAGAGGCTTATTGTAAGTTTTCTAATACAAGTATATTTTCCATTCTTGGTAAAGAGCCGGACTTTACTAATACCTGTTATTCGAGTTATATGCTGAACAATAAATACATCTTTTCTGTCATTACTGATTCGGATCCACACACCATTAATATAAGCCTCCTTGAAAAAATCAGCTATAGTTGAGCCAGAAGAGTTTGATACATTTTTATGTAAGCTCATTTCTTTCTCAGGTAATATACACGGATAGATAGATCGCGTGAATTAATTCCAGTTATGTTACTGCTAAATCCGTAGGAATCAAATATCATGACCTGATGTGTTTGAGCTCTTTTCTATTTTGTTTTTCAGTAACATTTATCTGGGATATATACTCTCAAATTATTTATATAGTTGTATTACATAACTACCTGTGGGGCTTTCAACTATTATGGACAAAATGTGTGTTACTTGCAATTAATAATTTAATTTAATTAAGGGGTAAGATTACATGGAACATATAAAGAATGGTATACTTGATTATTTGAAGGACAATTCTTTCATGGAGCGGGGAGCTGTTCTTAAAGATAGCGACTCTCTCACCCAGAACGGCATCATAGATTCTATCGGTTTACTCGAATTGATAGACTATATCTGTGAAACATATTCTATCGAAATTCCTGAAGATATGCTGACTCCCGAGAATTTCGACTCCCTGCAGGGGATCACCGACCTGATAACCAGACTGGCGAAGTGAGGGGCATGAGAATTGATGCTTATATCACTGAACACGCCAGAAAAACTCCTCACCAGATTGCCCTTGAAGAGGGTAAAAAGTCTATTTCTTATAGCCGCCTTGATGAGGATATAAGCATAATTGCTTCATCTCTGACTGACTTTGAGAACTGCAGATTTGCAATACTGGCTGAGTCCGGCACACAATACATAAAAATACTTATGGCAGTATACCGGTCAGGCAACATCGCAATACCTCTTCCAATAGAATTGCCGGGGTTAAGTCTTGAAAGAATCCTTGACGCTGCATGCATTAACAATATAATTGCAACGAGAAAGCAGTACTTGAGATTTGGAGATGGATTTTTTGAGCGTTTCGGAACAGTGATCGTCGTTTCAGACGATAACGTAGTAGAGACTCGCGGTAAAAGAGTGATACTCGAAAGAAACAATCCCGAACTGAAGCTGGTGCTTTATACTTCAGGCACGACAGGCACTCCTAAAGGAGTTATGTTAAGCAATAAAAACCTGGTCTCAAATGCCAGGTCAATAATCGAGGTTCTGAGCATAACTCCAGAGGATAAAGCAGCACTTGTAATCTCTCCTCATCATGCCTTCGGGAATTCGATTATTAACTCCCACCTGATAGCTGGAGGGTCAATCCATACCGGAACAATGAATTTCATAGACCCTGTTTTCAATCTTATAGAATCCGGAGTATCTATATTTTATGGAGTGCCCAGTACCTATCGTATTCTTCTCAGATATCCAGAAAGGTTCAAAAAAGCCTTTGCGAATGTCAGGACTGCTGCATCTGCTGGCGGAGCCATGGACCGGGCTATTGTACGAAGTATCAGGGAGTTAAGTCCGGGTACGCAGATTCTGCCAATGTACGGCCAGACCGAAGCTACAGCAAGGCTTTCCTACCTCCCAGCAGAAGATGTGGACGAATTTATCGATACTATAGGAAAGGCAATTCCTGGAGTCACACTTGATGTCTTTGATTCTGAAAACAGGCCGGTAGATCCTGATGTAACAGGCGAGCTTGTTGCCAGGGGAGACAATATCCTTCTGGGTTACCTGAATGATGAGGACGCAACTGAAAAGAGAGTCATCAACGGGTGGCTTCATACAGGGGATCTTGCACAGAAATTACCAGGCGGGTATATCAGGCTTCTTGGGCGTAAGGACGACCTCATAAAAATAGGGGATCACCGGGTTAACCCGAGAGAGATTGAAAAAGAGATAGAAAAGAACAGTGAGGTTTCCAGTGTTTTTGTTGTGCCTGTTACCCATGAGCTTATGGGCAATGCAATCAGCCTCATGGTTATACCAAATCAGGGAACTGAAATTGATGCGATTTTTGCCTTCTGCAGGAAGAACCTGCCAGGCTACCTGTACCCCAGGGAGATCCTCTTCATCGACCATCTTCCGCTAAGTGAGAACGGGAAAATATCCAACAGGTCTATTATAGAGGAGTATCAGCATGTCAAAGCTAGTATGTAAAAAGTGTGTTCTGGACTCGGATATTCCAGGCATAGAATTTAATAAAGAAAGCGGCATCTGCCATTTCTGTGAGACGTACGTCCCTCTTTCTTCTCAGGAAAAGGAGCAGTACCTAAACAGGATTGAAGGGCTCTTTAAGGAATACAGTGGCAGGGGCAATTATGATGTAATATTTGCACTTTCAGGTGGAAAAGACTCTTCATACACACTTTACAAACTTAAAAAAGACTACCCATTCCTGAAAGTACTTGCTGTCCAGTTTGATAACGGATTTACTTCAGATTATGCCGTGGTAAACGCAAAGAAAATGTGTGAGATTACGGGATGCGACTATTTTAAGCTGACAATAGAAAAGGAGGTCCTGTACGAGCTCTTCCGAAAGGCAGCCGAATCACGTGACGCGTTCCCGAAGTTTGCCAAATACAGGGCAAGCGACATATGCAATATCTGTATCAGCATAATAAAACAGAAACTGCTGGAACAGGCAATAGTGCAGAAAGCACCTTTTATAATATTTGCTTTTACAGCAGGACAGTCGCCCAATCCTATAATCAACCTATCAGCTAATTTCATACAATGGTCAAGGAACCTCTTTGAAAAGCAGCTGCAAAAAATAGGAATTGATGACAGAGATGAGCAGTTTCTTATTAAAAACGAGGTCATTAAAAATATAGACGAGATTGCTCCATCCATTCTGCACCCACTCTGCCTGTGGGAGTACAGCGAAGATAAAGTACTTGAGACCATAGTTGGACTTGGATGGAAAGCTCCTGACCTCAATGACAGCAATTCAACCAACTGTACATTGAATTCTTTTGCATGCTATAACCATCTGGAAAAGTATGGCTTCCATCCATACGCCTTTGACATAGCAGGGCTTGTCCGAAGCGGGGAAATGTCAAGGGAAGAAGGGCTGGAAAAACTTAACCAGGAACTATCGCAGCCACTGATAGAGGAAGCTGCAGAAAAACTTGAACTAAAGATAAATAATCCACAAAAAATCCTGCTTAAAATCTAATCAACAGCTATCCGGCAAAGAACTATTTCGGCAAAAACTATCCAGGCAAAGGGTCAGATAGTTAATAACTAATTGTCAGCAGTTTAAATATAGAAGTTTAATATGTGACCAATCACCTAAATGTATAACCAATTACCGTCACAAATAATCGATCAGGGGAGTAATACTATGCAGATAATCGGAAGTAGCGTAGCGCAGACTACAGAGAGTAATATAGGGACGTTATCCAAAAATAGCACTGAGGGGTCAATAAATTACACCAATGCACAGATCATGGATGAACTGAACAGAGATACTGATAAGCTTGCTGAAAAGCTCAAGGGTTTCATACGAGACCAGGTTACTTCTTTTAAGAAAAAGGGGGTAGTCCTGGGAGTTTCGGGAGGTATTGATTCAGCTGTAGCCCTTACGCTTTGCGTACAGGAATTCGGGAAGGAAAACGTGTACGGAATTCTCCTCCCTGAAAAAGAGTCAGCTCCTTCAAGTAGAACCCTGGGGGCGGAAATCTGTGAAAGCCTGGGAGTTTCATATGAGGAAGTCCCTATTTCTCCAATTATTGAGGCCCTTGGCATCTACGAAAAAAAGGAACAGATAATAAAAAGGACCTGCCCGGAATACGACCCCGAGGTGCACAAAACCTCACTCGTGCTACCTGACTTCCTCAATCAGGGGCTGTTAAATGTTCCGTATATCAGGCTGATAAAGGATGGGGAAACGGTTGCCAAGTACAGGTTGAAAGCAAACGATTATCTGGAATTAATTGGCCTGCAGAATGTCAAACAGAGATCCAGAATGATAGTCCAGTATATGTATGCCGAAAAGATGAATTACGTTGTTTGTGGCACAACTAATAAGACCGAACTTGTCCTTGGTCAGTTTGTGAAATACGGAGATGGCGGCGTCGACCTTGAGCCTCTTGCAGACTGCTATAAGACTCAGATCTATGCCCTGGCAAAACACCTCATGGTGAATGAGGCAATTATAAAGCGTCCGCCAAGTGCCGATACATGGAGCCATTATACAACCGATGAGGAGTTTTACTGGCGCATGCCCATGCATATCATGGACCAGCTGCTGTACGCTAAGGAACATAAACTATCCTTAGAGATTACTAAAAAGAACACTGGTCTGCCCGGAGATACTATAGAAAAAGCCTGGAGGCACATCGACAGAGTAAGGGATACGACCGAATATGTGCGGGCTACTCCTCCTGTCTATTATCTGGGAAAGTAAGCTGCATAAAGTAAACCTTATACTAAACGTAAGCTGGTGGATATTGCCAGAAAAACTATTTGAGGGCTTTACTCTCGAAAGCCCAGAAATTTAAGTCCAAAGTCGAGGCTTGAAGTCAAAGTTCAAGATAATATCTCGGTTAATAATCCAGATGGATAAGCATGAACACCACAGTTTCTATTGTACGCTGCTCCGACTACTCAAACGTAAAAAGTGCAATTAAAGAGGCACTTTCCCTGATAGGCGGACTTGAGACTATTATTACTCCGGGTAAGCGCGTGCTGCTTAAACCTAATGTGCTTGCTATCCGGGCTCCTGAGGACGCTGTCACAACTCATCCTGCAGTAGTATCTGCAATGTGTGAACTGGTTAAGGAGGCAGGCGGTATCCCGGTGATAGGAGACGGGTCAGGGATTGTGAAACCGGGTTCTACTACAACTTCGGAGGCTTTTCATGCATCGGGAATTGAAGATGTCGCATCAGCTTACGGTGCGGAGCTTGTCAATTTCGAGACTTCAGGTTACACCGAGATCTCTGTTCCCGGTGCAAGGCAGTTTCCACGCCTGTACATCGCAAAAGCAGTCCTTGAAGCTGATGTGATAATCTCACTTCCGAAACTCAAGACCCATGAATTGACACTTTATACAGGGGCTGTCAAAAACTTCTTTGGAGCTGTACCTCAGAAAATCAGAAAACAGGCACATGCTCTGGAAGACCGTGACCGCTTTGGGGAGGCCATAGTTGATATCTACTCAATAATCAAACCTCACCTTGCAATTATGGACGGAGTGATCGGGATGGAGGGAAACGGCCCTGCCAACGGAACACCTGTAGCTTCAGGAGTGGTTATGGCAGGTTACGATTGTGTAGCCCTCGACATGGTTGCTTCCGAACTGATAGGAATCGATCCTTTGAAGGTGCCCACAAACAAAGCCGCACTTTCAAGAGGGATCGGGACCAGGTATCCGGAACTTGCAGGAGTACCTCTGGAGGAAGTGAAAGTCAGATTTAAAATGCCCGAAGGTGGAGCCACCGCAATGGTGCCCTCTTTTCTTATGAGAGCCTTTAGGAAACATTTGACTGTAAAGCCTTTTATCAACACTTCAAGCTGCGCACTTTGCAAAGCCTGTGTCTTGAACTGTTCAGCAAGTGCAATTGAAGAAATAGGCAGGAAACTGAAAATTAATCAGGAAAAGTGTATCCAGTGTTATTGCTGCCGTGAACTGTGCCCTAATGATGCGGTAGAAATAAAAAAGTCCTTACTCCTTAAAATCGTAACCCGAAGTAAAACCTGATCGGGTATCGCATGATAAGATAAATCATGGAATAAAACTTCTTTCTAAATTGTGTATTATCAAATTTCAATAATATGGTTCGAACTTCAATTAACGTAGTCCAAGACTAACTATAGGAAATATATTTATCGGTGGAAGAGTAATGAAAAGTAAGTATCACGCGTTTTCACCACAAAATGGGGGGCATTACCATGACTGCTGTAATATCTAACAGAGATAAAGTAACTTTCAGTGAAGTGGCTGATCACTACCATAGCAATAAACTCATCTTCGGGATAAAGTATCTTAAAAACTGGGTTCTGGAACGTCTCGCCTCGTGTGCCCCGGTTCCCTCCTGGAGAGCAAAACTACATAAAATGCGAGGTGTGAACCTTGGGAAAAATGTATATGTCGGTTATGATGTGGTCTTCGACAGACTCCATCCCGAAATGATCACAGTGGGGGATTACGCTGAAATCGGGGACCGTTGCTTCTTATCTGCTCATTCAAGAGGCAGCCTGACCACAAGACAGGCGTATCCGAGGACCATAGCTCCCATAAAAATTGGGCGTGGGGTTTCTGTGAATCCAGGATGTATAATCACCCAGGGCGTCGAGATCGGAGAAAACTCGATAATAGGGATTGGATCTGTAGTTAGCCGTGACATCTCTCCAAACAGTCTTGCCCTGGGCTACCCGGCTCGAGTTGTCAAAAAGCTCGATGGTGTGGGTGATCTCCAAAACTGATTTACAGGTCCCTTAATCTTTTTTTACTTTTTGTCTCCTTATCAATTATTAACTTTTTTGCTATTAATTTCTGATTATCTGATCACAAGACAGGCTTTTAATCAATACCTTTTATTTTTGCCTGACATTTTTTGTTTAATATATCAACCCGATTTGGAATCATTTTTCAGCTTTGTAACTGAATTCAAACCCAAATCGACTCAGAGCAAACAATACCATTATTATTACAATAAAAACGCAGAAAACAGACACAAGAGATACTATTAGATAGTTAAACAAGCCGCCAGCTTCTGCGAACCCGGTATCCATTATTGAGAATACACTGATAGGTTTATTGTACAGAGGATAGAGATAAACACAGCCTCCTTCAGCAATATCGTCTAAAAGCAGGTGTGTAAGGAAAGCAGATCCTGCGAAAATTGCCATGTATACTGCTTTACTCAGCTGCCGGTATGCAGCATATCCTATAACTCCCCCGAACAGAATTGCAGTAAAACTAAATAGAAATGAATGTGTCGGGATCGAGCCAATTGAGCAGTGCTCTAAAGTGCTGTTTACGAATACATTATATACAACCATTATATCCGGAAACAGTGTAGATAAACCGCCTACGAATGCCAGCAATAACAGCTTCCTTGAGTCTTTAAATGAGAGTTCTCTGCGAGAGAGAGCTGTTGTTGCAGCATATATACCTACAGCGCCGACGCAAAACAAAAAAAACAGAACATGTACAACCGGATATGGCATGAGAGACCCTTTTTTCAAATTTTTGAAATATCTTTTTCAGATGAAACGTATCTAAGAGATTTCAGAATCTCCCAATCTGATCAAACCTGAGAAGATCGATATCTCTATAAACTCTATTGATCAATCCTCTATAAAATTTTGTTCCTCTCAGGGCTCGCTGAATAAGTGTCGATATGCTTTCTTTAAAAGGAATTCGGAAAAAAGCCCGAAAAGATATCCTCATAAAGGAATAAGTTCTACAAGCAACCCGTCTTCAAAAGGATGCCTTTCAATAATGAAAATTCTCGTTCCAAGAGGTTCAAGTTCTTCTTTAAGCCCATCCTTAAGGTCTTCAAGCACCCACCAGGCGATCTCAATTTTTCCGCTTTTTACTTCGAAAAGTTCGTTAGGAACCTCTATCTCCCTGAGGATCTCTTCTGCAAGCTCCTGATTCCCCCCATTGATAACCCCATAGATGAGAGTTCCGTCTTCAGTGATTTCATCAAACTCTCTTGCTATGTTTTTTGCAATTCTCTGAAATCTTTTGCGCAGCTGGACTGCATCCTTATAGGTCGAAGAACAGAAATGTACTTTCTTACAAACATGGAAAGCTGTTTCAGCATGCGTGCAGGAACCGGCAGCGGCACAGGAAGTGTCTGATTCCAGGGAAAACCCGTTTTCAAGAAGAGCTTCTGAGTTATTATCGGAAAATTCCAGTTCGTTCAGGTTGAGGAAAATTCCCATTTCCTCTGCAAAAGTTGCGACCCTCTCCGCACCTTCCAGAGAAGGGATTTCTATTCCGGTTTCCATTCCAAGACCTTTTGCATTCCGCAGGGTATCTGCATAAGGGCTGTGCATGAGCTCTCCCCATAATGCCTGCGGAGGATGAAAGCGGATTTCATCAAGGCCTGCTTCTGCCAGCTTTTCAAGGGTTTCCCTATCAGGAGCTAGAGACGTATAAAGATGAATATGATGATTTTTCCCAAAAGAGGACTTAAGCAGTCGGACGTAGTGCAGGACTCTCTCCAGCTTAAGTAGAGGCTCCCCACCAGTAATCCCTGTCCCGAGGGCATCCATAGTCTCAGCTTCTTTAAGCAAGTCTTCATCGCTTTTTACAGGCCTTTCATTTGCGAAAACCAGGTCTTTTCCATGTCTTCCATCAGAAAGCGGGCAGTAAAAACAGCTTTTAGGGCAGAGGCCCGTTACAAAGAGCACCATTTTGGCACCCTGCTGGCAGAGCCTGCAGCCCTCTGAGATGTAACTGCAAAAAGAGCCTGTTTCATCCTCGGTGAACTTTTCCATACCTGAGACTGCATATTCTTTTGTCCTATATAAGGCTTGTTTCCTGGTGCCGTCTTTCCCCCATGATGAATGGGAACTCAATAGAAAGGGATTTTCCTAATCTGCTTAGAAATTAATCGAATCCGGCTTAGAAACTAATATATCTATCAGGTGCTAAAGGTTCATTGATGTCAAAGATGGATGGATACGTCGTAGTTTTCGGCTGCAAAAGATGTGGTAAATGCAAGGATGTGTGTCCTGTGGGAGCCATTTATGAAGAAAACGAGCTTACGAAAATCGATCCTAAAAAGTGCAACCTTTGCATGAAATGTATTGACGAATGTAATAATAGGTCTATTATCTACATGGACTGATATGAGAATGACTTCGTAATGAGGCCGAACAGAATCAGAAACTCAGGACAAGGTGGAAGGAGATGTTTGACCCGGAAAAAGTTCCAGTTAAGGGAAAGGTCACAGATATTACAGTCTCAATTTCTTCTTTGACTCCCATCTTTCCGGGAGATCCGGAACCTTCAATTGAAAGGACCTGTACTCTCGAAAAGGACGGATGTGCAGTATCCAGATTGAGTTTCGGAAGCCATACAGGCACGCATGTTGATGCACCATCTCACATCCTGAAAGACGGATTTTCAGTTGATAGACTGGACATAGAGAGCCTTATGGGTAAGGCGGTTGTTCTGGACTTTTCTCAGAGAAATGGGGCATTGACAGACTATATTCTTGATGAGGCTTATAATGACCGGAAAATTACTGAAAGTGTTCCTATACTCCTTCTGAAAACCAGATTTTCTTTCCGGAAAGGAATCCATCCCGAAAGTTCAGGTCTTCAGGAAGAAGAAAGCGACAAGGAGAAGGAACCTGAGGAGCCACTTGATGAATCTGTTTATCTTGATGCAGGCGCTGCATCCTGGATTGTTCGGAACGGGTTCAAAACAGTGGGAATTGATGGCTTTTCCGTTGACAACCTATCCTCAGAAGTCCTGCCTGCTCATCACATACTTCTTTCAAATAACGTGAATATCGTGGAATGCCTTGACCTTAGCTCAATAGAAACAGGGATATATTTTTTCCTGTGCTTGCCCCTGAAAATTGATGGATGCGATGGTGCCCCGGCAAGAGCATTACTGATTTCTTACTCCTGATTTTTTTTTCTGATATTCAGAACCTGGCCATCGTATATCTCATGCCGTCCAGGGTGACCATTTCAAACAGGAACTCGCCTGAGATAGGGTATTCTATTACCACTGCCGTGTTTTCTTCAACAACTGACAGCATTTCACTGCCCTCCTGAGTCCGGGCAGGAACCCATATGCCTTCAGAATTCGGGATACCTTTTATGAAATGGATTGTTTTTCCTTCAAGAAGTACTCTTTTTTTAACTCCGTTTTTGTACTGATATATAATGATATTATTTTCAGGGGTCCACTCGGAGTCGGTCAGGTTGCCATTACATTCCTGATCAGGGTCTACTCCGAAACTGATATATCTGACTGATGGCGGGAGAGAAAAGGTCAGGATGCACATACTTCCCTCAGGGCTATACCTGTCCGCAGAGTCACGGGCGTACCCTTCCTGGATCGAGAGAAGAGAAAGGGAGGCGGTTTCTGCCTGGGCTTTTATCTCTGCGTCCTGAAGGACAGGCGAGGCTGTATTCCAGGCATGGGCCAGAAGGATCACTACTGCAGCCAGAAGCGCAAGATATACTACAAGTTTAAGAGGGATAGTGTCTGCGGCTGCAGTGTCGGAAATAAAATTTTTCATATAACTGTAAATGATCTCCAAATAATAAAAAATTTTACTCAGCGGATGAGAGTAATTTTTTAGCTGCTAAAACTAAAAGGAAAACTTGAAGATAAGTAACAGGTTAAAGGATAACAGGAAACGACTGGTAAAAGAAAGCTTAAATAGACCGATTAAAGAAATCTTAACTAAAATAATGATCAAAAGATAGAAAGGAATGAAAGTACAGTTCATCGGAAAGCACAGGAGGGTTCGGAATAAACGAGGAATGCGATGAAAATCTGCTATGTATCTGTTTTTCTGAGGAGCAGCTTGAGGAAATCAAAAAATATGCAGCTCTTAACGGCATGGAAGTTGAAGAATTTATACAAAACGTTTGCCTGACTCACTGCCTCCAGCAGATGGAATATGTCTACGGGCAGAAACCTGAAGAGTCTAAAGTTGCGGGTGGGGCTGCAAAATCAGAAGACGGACATAAAATCGAGCCAAAGGAAACAGAGGCCAGAGACAAAAAACCGACTTCAAAAGACCTGCTTGACGGACCGCTAGTACTGGATCAGCAGTGCATAATGGATCTCTTTGCCATTAAGAGGGAGTTCGGACACAGTTCGAATAACCAGATAATTACAATTGCCCTGAAACTGGGCTTAAACCAGCTCAGTGTGGCCCTTGACCTGCTCAAGCATAAGCCAAAAGAGAAAAAGTAACTATACAAAAGTGAGACCCTCGGAAAAGTGAGACAGTTGTTTTCTGAAAGTGCAGGGTTTTTAAGCCCTGCTTGTAAACCATTCCAGAAACTTATCGATAGCCCTGCGCCGGTGGGAAACCTTATTTTTCTCTTCGTCCCCGAGTTCCCCGAAAGTCACGCCCTGGTATTCGAATATAGGGTCATACCCAAAGCCACCTGTGCCTCGCTCTTCGTATGCGATCTTCCCTTCCACTATTCCAGGGAAAACAAGAGGCTTTTGTCCAGGTTCGCAGTATCCGATCACGGTTTTAAAATATGCTGCCCTGTCCTTTTCCTCTTCCATCAGTTTCAGCACTTTAGGGTTTCCGAGTTTATCTTCTACAAAGCGGGAGTAGGGGCCGGGAAAGCCGTTTAATGCATTTATGAAGATCCCGGAATCATCTACTATCACAGGCATATTCAGTTTGTTTGCAACATACTGTGCCCCGTGGGCTGCTATCGGTTCAAGTTCATCTTCCTGAAGTTCCGGGTATCCATTCTTATCCTGAATGACTTCTATCCCGAAAGTTTTGAGGATATCCCTTACTTCGGCAAACTTGCCTTTATTTCCCGTAACAAAAACGATCTTATGCATAGCGAGCCCTCTTTTTTATCTCTTCAACTCGCCTGAGTACATCCTCTGAATCTATAAAAGTACTTGCATATCCTTTTTCGAAAGCTTTAATAAGTGTTTCGTGGTCGCGGTGAGTGCTCTCAAAGGTCTGGAAAAGCACATGGACATCTACGCCTCTGGCTTCCAGGCTTTTGTCAAAATAAGCAAGTCCGAAGTCAATGAGGTAAAGCCTCTCGCCTGCAAGAAGGAGGTTTGAGGTGGTAAGGTCCCCGTGTACTATACCTGAACTGTGCAGTTTGCCTACAAGCTCTCCAACTTTTTCCGAAACCTCAGGAGTTATGAGGTACTTTATGGGGACTCCTTCGATGAACTGCATTTTGAGCTTGAAGTCCTCAACATCATAGATGATCGGTGTTGGCACTCCTGCGCGCCTGGCTTCAGACATAAGGCGGGCTTCTGTCCGGTTCCTCTCTCTCCTTATCCTCTCATCTATCTCTTTATGCCTGTAAACCTTGGGAACCCTTTCCTTAATAAGTGCTTTCTTTCCTTCAGGTCCTTCTTCAAGATAAATAACAGCTTCAGCCCCGTTGTCCAGCATTTCTCCGGGTGGCATACTGAAGAAAGCCTCAGGGGAAATTTCAGGGACCTTTTTCATCTCTTTTTCCTTTATCCACGTCACTTCCACATCATCGGTCCTGAAACTCGGGTTTACACGAGAATCCTCGATGGAAATGGTATTTCCGGACCTGTACATCAGGAGCCCTGTGTATGCAATCATTGTCCCGTTATCGCCCATGAAGCGTTTTTCCGGCACATAGAACTTTGCACCCCTGGCTTCACACATCTTGTCTAACATTTCACGGAGCCTGGTATTTGCACCCACTCCGCCTGCAAGCAGTACTTCTTTTTTTCCTGTGTGGGCAAGGGCTCGTTCTGCAACTTCCACGACCATCGCGAAAGCAGTTTCCTGATAGGAGTAGCAGACATCCTCAAGAGAAGCTTTTTTCAGGGCTTCGCTCGAAGCAGTGGAAAGCCCTGAAAATGAGAGATCCATTCCTTTAATTACGTATGGGAGAGGGATGTATCTCTTTGCGTCTTTTGCACACGCCTCAATTTTAGGCCCTCCCGGGTGAGGCAGGCCTGCTCCCCGCGCAAATTTATCAAGGGCGTTTCCAAGGCCTATATCAAGGGTTTCCCCAAAGACCCTGTATTTCCCTTCCATATACGATATAACCTGGGAATTTGCCCCACTTACATAGAGGACAACAGGGTCTTTTGCAGGAGTTCTCCAAATCCCTATTTCTATATGTGCAATGCAGTGGTTGACCCCTATCAGGGGGATTCCAAGGGACAGGGAAAGCATCCTGGCTGCTGTTGCAATAGTCCTCAGGCAGGGTCCGAGCCCTGGTCCCTGCGAAAAAGCTATGCCGTCGATATCTGAAGGCTCTACCCCTTTTTCTTTTGCCTCCGCAAGGAGTCTTTTAATAACGATTGCTGCAAATTTTGCATGGTGCTGGGCGGCTTCCCTCGGGTGGATTCCGCCTTTTTCAGGCTTATAAGTTTCTGTAACCTCTGCAATAATTTCGGTCTCGGTCACGATTGCGGCACTGAGGTTCCAGGCAGTGCCTTCGATTCCAAGGATGAATGTGTTTTTCAAGGCTTCCGGTCTCCTTTCCAGTCCTTTTTCTCTGCTTGCTGTCACTGCCTTCGATAATACCGGAGAGGGTTATATACATTTGCTTTTCTGACATCCTTGAAGGATTTCTGGTTTATCCCCCTTTTCTCCCAATCTTTTTCTCCTCAGCCCCTCTTTCTGATTTATTTTTTCTAACTTTCCCTTTTCAATTTCTCCTTTTCAGATTCTCCTTCTCAATTCCTTTTTTATTTTCTAATTTCCCTTTTTCAGTTTCTTTTGCAGGGTCTCAGAATTTTCCAAGCTTTTCCACGCTTTCTCTCATGGGTTCTGGAGAGAACAGGCTTTTTTCAAGCCTTTTTGTAAACTCTTCAAGAATTGATACAGGGATGTCAAAATCCGGAGGTGGAGGGGTAAGCGTCTCAAGTTCGAGTTCTTCTTTTTCCGTCCTGTCGGGCCTGAACCCTGGAAGGACCAGAAGAGAGGATAAAATCAGAATCGTGAGCACATACTCTTTCCCATAAAGAGCCCATGAAACACTGTTTGCACCGGCCGGGTAAAAAGTCTGGCTTATAATGGCTGCAGGCCAGGATATGAAGGGCAGGGTCGAGGCTGCGGGGTGAGATAGCAGCACGCTGAAAATTAAAAAGAAAATTAGGCTGAACCCTGTTTTTTTAATAAAACCATGCGTTTCCGGAGCAAGCCACCATTCCCACCAGGCATTTCTAAGGTGTCTTGCATGGATACTTTTAAGAAGCAGGGATGCAGGCTGTTTTACTTTCCTGGAATTTTCGAGCTTCAAGCATTCTTCAAGCCTTTCGGAAGCTTTTCGGAAGTAACGGACCTTACAGTAGAAAAGGCCCAGGAAATACAGGGCATAAGCCCTCAATTCGTTGTCTCCGGGTTCAAGGCAAATAGCTGCCTTTTCAAGTTTTCCGGCAGTTGCAAGGAGCATATACCTGAAACGTGCACTATCCTCCTCAAAAGAAGATTCTGCATACATATACCTGGCATACGCATCCCAGAGCAGGAGCTTCTGGCCTTCCGTATCCAGGGCAAGAGCTCGCCTGAAGGACTCAAGAGCGTCTTCGCACGCCTGTTCTTCAAGTTCTACTCTACCCTTAAGGCTCCTTGAAAATGCATTATCCGGAGCCTCTGCAATTGAAGCTTCAAGCTCTTTTAATGCACCCCTGCTGTTCCCCAGCCTGAAGTAAATCTCTGCAAGCCCGTTTCTGGCATGAATATTCTTCGGGTTTGATTCAGTTGCTTTCCTGTACGCCCGCAGGGCATTTTCAAAATCTCCCTGCCTTGAACAGGCAAAGCCCAGCAGGCAGGAGGGAATATCAGAATCTTTATCCTCTACTGTGAACTTCTCAAGAACCCTGGCAGCTCCCTCAAAATCCTGAAGCCTTATAAGAGCAAAAGCTTTCATTACCGAAGCCAGTGTATCTTCGGGGTCGGAGATAAGGACGCTATCAAATGCTTCCAGGGCTTTTCTCCATCCTCCGCAGTGAACAAAAACAATTCCCTTCCCGGAGCAGGAGGTTTTTCCGTATCCAGAAAGTTTTCTGGCATTCTCAAAGGCTTTCAGGGCATCTTCGTATCTGCCAAGAGCATCAAGGGCAAAACCTTTCCCTGTCCTGAGCACTTCCAGCATGGGCTTTTTCCTGGCAGGGTCCGGAATCCAGAACTTTTCCGCCTTTTTTTCTCCACCGTTTTCTCCAGCCTTTTCTGTACTTATGGTTGTATAAAAAATCTCTTCTGCCTGCTCAAAAGCCTCCAGAGCTTCTTCATATTTCTCAAGACATATGAAGGCAATTCCTCTATAGATCGGGGAGGATATGTCCTCTGAGCTATAATTTGTTGCCCTGTCAAAGGCTTTAATCGCTTCTTTATATTCTCCAAGTTCGGCAAAAGCAAGCCCCCTGTACTTCCACCCTTCTGCCCCGATTTTGTCTTCAGGAAGCTTCCCGGATAGCTCAAGGTATTTTTTAAAAGCTGTCTGCAGCTGATTTTCAAGAGGTTCTTCGGTATCCTTTTGCCTGGTTTTAAGCATGGAGAGGGCAACTCCTCTGTTGTAGCGGGCAGGCAGGCTTTCATAGTCAAGTGTAAGGAGATTTTCATAAGCTTCCAGAGCTTCCCTGTATTTCCCTAGCTTACAGAGCGCATTTCCTTTTCCATTCCAGGCAAAGGCATTCTCGATATCAAGCCTTAGAGCCTGCTCAAAAGCGTCCAGAGATCTGGAGTAATCCTCAAGCTCATAATAGACCTCTCCAATGCCGCTCAGGATGCAGCTGTTTTCAGGCCCGAAAGAGAGGGCTTTTTCGTAAGCCTGCATTGCTTCATAATATTTTCCAAGGGCAAGGGAACAGCTGCCCATTCCTCCCCAGGTTTCTGAATTTTCAGGATTTTCTTTGAGGGTTTTACTGAAAGAATCAAGCGCATGCTGGTAATTCCCAAGAGCCAGCAGGGCTTTTCCCCTGTCGATTTCTGCCTCTTTATAAGAACTGTCCATCTGAAGTACACTTTCAAATGCCTGAAGAGCTTCCCCATACTTTCCCAGACTTCCGAGCAGCCTGCCTCTTTCTATCCTGTTTCTTACATTCGTGGGCTCAAAAATAAGGCTTTTTTCAAAAGCTCCAAGTGCTTCTTCTCTTTTTCCTATGCCTTTCAGAATTTTACCCTGAGTTTCCCATGCACCTGCAGAAGCAGGTTCAAGCTCCAGAGACTTTTCACATGCTCTCAAAGCTTCCCTTCTCCTGCCCAGGGAAAGGTATGCTTTTGCCCTTCCTTCCCATGCTCCTGCATGTGAAGGTTCCAGCGCCAGGGCTTCTTCAAATGATTTAAGGGCCTCTGCATTCTTTCCCAGAATATATAGGGACACTCCTTTGTAATACCAGGCTCCAGGGTTTTCAGGATTTGTTTTAAGTGCTCCTGAGAGCGATGAAACTGCCTCAATGTGCTTCCCTAGCTGGTTCAAAGCAAGCCCGCTATAATAAAGAGCACCTGCATGTTCCGAATCCCTTTCAAGCACTCCTCCGAAAGCTTCCAGAGCCTGTTCAGGAAGATTCAAATATCCCAATGTAAGTCCCTTAAAGTAACGGGCAAGAACATTGTCCGGGTCAAAAGCGAGAGCCCTTTCGAAAGCCTCCAGAGCTTCTTCAGGGCGGTCGAGGTACCGCAGTGTATCTCCCCTGTACTGCCAGGCGACCGTGTCATGAGGATTAATCTCAAGCAGGTAATCAAAGGCTTCAAGAGCCTTTTCAAAGTTTTTCTCTGACCCGATAGGATTTTTCAGGTTCAAAAGAGCAAGGGCTTTACTGTACCAGGCTCTGGCGTAAAGAGATTGCATAAGACCTCTGGCATTATCTTCTAAAAATATTTATATGGAATTATATATGCGCCCAGATATAAATACGATTGCAGAAAAGAGTTACTGATTTACTAAATCCGGTATTTGCCTAAGCTTGAAGCTCAGATTTTCTTTGAGCCCCAAAACCGTTTTTTAGTTATAGTTAATAAATACAACTCCATAACTTGTCCGGCTGCATGTCGGAAGAAACAAAGACGGGAAACAAAGACCAGAAATAAAGACGGGAAACAAAGACGAGAAACAAAGACGAGAAACAGAGTCGAGAAAAAGAGTCGAGAAATAAAACTAAAAGTGAAGCGAGGAGTAACACGAGACTTGAGTAAAAAATAGGGCAGAAGAAAAGGATACTTAAAAAGCTCGTTTTGACATAGTATTTAATCCTATTTATTTAATTCTGTTTCTTTTCCGGCGGCAGCCTGATAATCAGCCTGACATTTTTTAAGGTCAGGTTTTTGATAACAAGAGGTTTTTGCCTGAACCCTTTTATTTTCAGGTTTTCTACATGCATATCCTTAATTTCAATAATCTTTACTCTCTCTTTTTTTTCGGACATGTTTTCCCCTTTTCTTATCTGAAAGCGTATATTTCATTTTAGTCTCATATTTCTGGTTGAATATAATATTTCATAAATAAACCGCTTTCTGTCCCCAGTTGAAGTTCGGGAACCCGGTTGAATTCAGGAACTAAATTTCATTTTCCGGGATCTGAAGTTGAGAGTGTTTAATAATATCCTTTTTCGGGAACTACTTTCCGAAAGCTGCGGCTTGCAGTCGATCAAAAAGATGGGTAAAAAGACGGTAAAATTAAGGTCAGTAAATTGAAAAGCTGGTTGAAGAAAAGACTCTTAGTAATCTGAGTGAAAGGAGCCGCAGGAAAACTCCTGCGGTCCGGGTTGAAAAATGAGTTATGATTTCCCTTGCGGGTTATTTCTTGAACTCGGTATAGCCGCACTTTCCGCAGGCAAGGCGGTTTTTGTGTTCGGCAAGGAATGTACCGGGTCCGCATCTGGGACAGAACTGTTTGAGTCTGGTTACGGAGTCGCCCTGGACTTTATAGTAATCTTTTACTGCCATGTTTATACACCTCAGTAAGGCTTAAGCCTCTTCTCCCTCGGTCTCTGCTCCCGGGGCAGGGTTCCTCTTCAGGACGTATTCCTGTTCTACCTGTTTCATGCGGGCTGCATCTTCGTAGAGCTTTGCATAGCCCTTGCTTTCCTGCATCCCGTATTCGGTCTTGATCCTCTGGATGACCAGCAGTTCAAGGGGGGCGTTTAACATTGCAGCAAGTTTGTTCCTGATGTCACTTCTGGAAGGAGTCGAACCTTCATATTTCACTATGAAATCCAGTTCCCTTCTGTTTAAAAGTGCATTTTTTTTATCTTTAAGGATCTTTATGTCCATCTAAAATTCTCCGTATCTTATCCAATTCATTATTCTGATTTTTGCTGATGAGCTTTTCAAAAAGAGCCCTTATTTCTTCTTTTTTTTCCTCAGTGACCTCTACAAAGACCACTCCCTCATCGGGCTGTCCGTAAAGGACCACAGACCCCAGTGGAGCCATAAGGATTACAGGAAGGGTTGCCAGATCCTCTTCTCCTTTTACAAAAATGCGGAGAAGCTTTTCTGAGGCAAACGCTTCGCAAAGGGTTTTTATCAGCTCATCGGTGATAATCCCTGCCGGGTTGTCAACCGAAACTTCTTCGTAGACTTTGTCCCTGTTCCGGGCCGACACATCTTTGGATACCGGTTTCCTTTTGGTGCGGTCATCCACAATACAGATGTCCGGAATAATCCCGGCTTCGAGCAGGTGGAAGGTAGTAACATCCCCTACGGATATAAGTTTTGTGGGGCTTGCAAGCTTCCCTACAAACTTTTCTACGGTATCCCTGCCCTTACCCCTGTATAGAGTACCAAGGGGTTTTTTCATAAGTGGGCGAAGTTCTCTCGGAAGTTCGATATGAACACTCAACTCAGCGCACCTTCAAGGCAAATCTATCCGGGATGTCAACCCCGAGTTTTTTTGCGATTTCCGAGCGTTCCGTGTCAAGAATAATAACAAGTCCACTCCATTCCTCTGCGAGGTCCGAAGTTCCGCAAACAGGACAGGTTTGCCCTTCCAGGACTCTCAAACAGTGTCGACATACTTTTTCTGGCATTGCAAATCCTCTCTTTTGCCTTTCTTCTCTATTCAAGCTGTCTCTTCACCTGCGACTTCCTGAGGCTGCTTCTTCCTGCGGGCTTCTTCGAGCCACTGCAGTTTCCCAAGGGCAGTCTGGCGCATGGTAAGCCCTATCTTGCTTTCTTTTGGTTCCCTTTCATTGATACTGACCGCAACAATTCTGGCTCTTACATGGTCCCCTTCGGCAATTGCCTTGCCTCCGGTTTTAGTTACAAGCCTTGCGTTTTTTGCATCATAAGAAATGAAGTCGTCAGTAATCTGGCTGACATGGAGCAGCCCGTCCATTGGTCCCAGTCCTATGAAGACTCCGAAGCCGACAGCTTCCACGACCTCACCTTCAATAATCTCCTGGAGATCTGGAAGGAACATTACTGCTTCAAATGTCACATCGTAGTATACAGCCCCGTCTCCGACGAGGATATGCCCTTCTCCGACCTCGTCGATATTGTAGACCGCGACAAGAGAACCAAGCTTTTTGTCAACCTGTCCCTCAAGTTTTTCCCGTAACGCGTTTTTAATGGTAGGCATTATTTCTTCCCCGAGAAGGGTAGGAGGAATGCGAACAGTATCAACGAGTTTCATTAATTTATACATCTGCTAATCACCCGTAAACCTAATCAATGGAACTGCTGCCCGGAGATGTCCGGTAGGTTTTTCAAACAAAATCCAGTCTGTTTTTTTGGCGCAGAGATACGGTCTGGATCCCGCTTTCAGCAAGCCTGCGCTTCAGCCCTATATCATTTGTCAGAACAGCCGCTTCCATCTCTCTGGCGAGCCTGAGAATCAAGTCATCCGCATGCCCCGTACCGGCTATTCGCCTGCACCTGTCCA
Organism: Methanosarcina subterranea; assembly: GCF_055385895.1. Taxonomy (NCBI): domain Archaea; kingdom Methanobacteriati; phylum Methanobacteriota; class Methanomicrobia; order Methanosarcinales; family Methanosarcinaceae; genus Methanosarcina; species Methanosarcina subterranea. The sequence continues at coordinate 973,469 of NZ_AP042426.1, forward strand.
TCATGGACCTGGCAACCTTTGCGGCTGTTCTGTTTGAACCTTTTTCCCGCTTTATGAGTTTTTCTATTTCAAATACAACAGCTTCAGGCACATAGAACTCATTAAAACCCAGCCTTTTCAGTTCTTCGAAAATATCCACTCCGAACTGGACAGGGATCATGAACCCGTTAGTATCTATTATAATTTTCAACTCTTTATTACCCCTACTCCAATGAGCCTCCAGCGGGAATCGACTCTCCTGCTAATAGCAACCATAGCCCCGATGGCTGCACTTATCGGGCGTTTGAGTGCTACCTGGGCTTCGTTTTTCCGGGCACTTGTGACCACACCTACAGTCGTTGCGGTTCCTATGTTGAGCATAAGGGGTTCACTGGTCTTGATCTCATTGATCTTTTCTTCCCTGGTGACTCCCACAACCCTCTCAAGCAGGTGCAGCTCCATGACAAACTGGTGCCTTGTATCAGGAAGAGTGCCTGGGGTGCCTGCTATCTGTCCGGTTAAAGAGTCGCCTTTTGTCAGGGTAGGATCAAGATAGGTTCCGACAGCCAGAAGGCCTCCAGGGGTTGCTTCTTCAACCTTTGTTGCGCCTGCATAAATGGATGAGACCGTGGTCAGAATAGGAACCCATCTAGTGGTACCTTCGGTTGTAATTTTTATTCCGGGCCTTATCTCGAGTTCGTCTCCGGGGTGAAGTACACCTTCTGTAAGGGTACCTCCGATAACCCCTCCACGGATTTCATCGATTGAAGCTCCGGGCCTGTTAATGTCAAAAGACCGGGCAATCAGCATGCTGGAAGGCTTGTCCACTTTGTGTACAGGAGTCGGGATCTGGGTCTCGAGAGCATCGATCAGGATATCGATGTTAATATTCTGCTGGGCAGAAATCGGGATTACAGGCGCATTTTCGGCAACCGTACCTTTGACAAATTCTTTTATCTGGTGATAATGCTCGACAAGGCGCTCCCTTGATACAAGATCGATTTTATTCTGGACAATAACAATGTTTTCAATTCCGATTATGTCCAGAGCCATAAGGTGTTCCTTTGTTTGGGGCTGCGGGCAGTCTTCGTTTGCGGCAATTACAAGCACTGCCCCGTCCATAATTGCAGCACCAGAAAGCATAGTTGCCATCAGGGTCTCGTGCCCCGGGGCGTCTACAAAGGACACTGTCCTGTGCTCTTCTGTTTTTTCTCCGCAGGTAGGGCAGGTTTCTGCCACGGTATAACCCTGAGGAGCAGGGCATTTCGGACATTTCATGAATGGGGAGTCTGCATACCCCAATCTTATCGAAATGCCTCTTTTTACTTCTTCACTATGCGTATCCGTCCACACGCCGGATAAAGCTTTAACAAGTGTGGTTTTTCCATGGTCGACATGGCCTACCATGCCGATATTAACACAGGGCTGACTCAAGTTGTAGTTTCCTCCAGTAAAGTGAAGATAATCTGATATAAGGCAGTATTTTTTCCGAAATCTGTACCTTCAGGGATTCTAACTGCTTTTTCCCGGAGTCTGCAGACTTCAAAGATTAAACCTTATTGATCTTTAATTTTCACTATGTGATCCTTAGTTTTATTGTAATCTGTAACTTGAAGCGGGATTTTTCGGAACGGGTTTACATTAGCCCGAACCCCTTCTCCAGGCAGTTCTTTATTTTCAAACTGAAAACCCGGGCAAAATCTGTCATTAAATTTTTAGTTACGGCTTGAACCTAGCAGATTCAGGTGATACTTTTAAAGTTTACGGTATCCTGCACAATTCATATCTACTAATGCCGGAAAGCCTTAATAAATTTATGTGACGATCATATCAAGTTTCTCGAGCTCCAGAGCGCGCCTGATCTCAAAGGCAAGCCTTCTGCCCGTACTCATCGGCCTTCTCCAAAGTGAATTACCATAAGAGTGCCCGACTGACATGTGCACATTGGTCCCGCCGCCTACTCTCGGGGCAACGTCGTAAATATAGAAATTCAGGTCCTTGTCCACACAGGTCTGGAGGCAGAAAGGCCCTATAACTCCAGGTGCGTAGTGTTCTTGAGTGGCTTTTACGTATTTTTCCCCCATTTCGAACACTTTTTCAAGAAGAGATTCGCGAAGGGTTGCCGAGTTGTGCCCGCAAACAGTATATTCCGGGGTAAGCTGGTTCTGGGCAAGAGCCATCTGCTGAGGGGCAGGAAGCCTTACATGCCCGTCAAGGCTGGTCTCAAAGCGCCAGTCAACGCCAAGGAGTTCCAACTTGCTCATTTTCGGTTCAATTGGGGAATAGAACATATCAAGGTTGAAGACAGGTCCTATGATGTAACGCTCGATCCTTGCGTTTTCAAGAGCTTCGCGCGTAATCACTCCCTGCTTTATAAGGGCTTGAGATTTTTCCAGGTATTCCCCGTAGCTTGAAGCCGTAAAAAATCCCCTTTCGAGTGTCTTTACTGCATGGGGGAGCTTTACCATTACTAACTCATCAATGTCCTCGGGAGACTCTATTTTTTCCGGAAACGGGAGACCTGCCTTTTCCAGGATCCAGTAATAGCTCTGCTGTTCACTTCTCTCCTCACTCCTGAGGAGGTTCCTGCTCCCTACCATAGGCACTCTAAAATTTTCTTCGATCTCATCTATGCTGCAGTAGGAAGTAAAAGAGCGGTTAGGGATAAAAAGAACTTTCTCGTCAACCAGTTTCTGCTGGTTCTGGGGCAGGAGGATTTCGTTATATTTCTTAAATACAACTGCCTCATCGACGATTCCTCTTTTTATTCTCCCGTAAGGGTCTCTCTGAGCTTTGAAGTAGTCGGTGTAAGTTTTCTCCCTTCCCGCTTGGCAGACTGCAAGGGTCCTGAAATCTTCTTCAACTGCTCCGTCGCAGATGTCGAGTCCAGAGTGAGAGGCAATTGTCCCTACTTTAATCTTATCAGCATGCGCGTAATAGCCTTCAACAATTTCCTTAATTTCTTTCCTGTCAATCATATGTGATGTCTCTCAGCTTTTTCGAGGTATTGATACTTCTGTGAGATGGTGATCAGGTGTGATCCTGTATGATTCTTAACCTGACATTCGAGGTGATATGCCTGAAATACAGGTCCCGGAGGTAGCCTGCCAGGTTTTATTAAACAAAAGCTTTGATTGGATTTTTCCCCATTAACAGCTTTACCTATTAAAACCCTTTCTAATAGAAGTAATCATTTATATAATGGAGGGTAAGCCGAAGTGCTGGTTTGCCTCTCGCGGCAGTCTCCATTTTATCTGATTTTTAGAGGAAACTAAGGATCAAAGGTGTAATAAAGGTCTCAATTACGGCTGCCAGAAATAGGAGAGGCAAAATCCAGCGGAAATAGAATCTCAGTCCTTCCTTAAATTCTTTTTTAATCTCGGTGGGTCTGCCTATAAGCGCAGAGAAAACCTGGTGCCCAAGTCGGAGCCCTATTCCGGCTGAAAGAAAGACCATTGGCAGTTCCAATATCCCATGCGGGAGAAGAGCAAGAAAAATAAAAAGCAGGCCTCTCTCCTGGGCTACGATGTGTGAGATTACTCCGACAATATACCCATTGAAGGCAATAAATATCACCGGAAGGACACCAAGAGCAAGCCCGAGTACAAGAAAGAGCAGGCTTACAAAGGCATTGTTAAGGAAGATTCCTAGCATAATGAATATCGGGGGCATAGCCAGAAGGGGCGCGAAACGGGAGCTAAAACCTTCCATGAGCGTATCAGCCATGTCCGGAAAATTTGCCGATGAAGTATAGCCTGCAGACAGAGCCCCGAAGAACACAAAGGTGATGAAAAGAACATACGGCCAGATAAAACGAACGTAACTGGTAAACCCGGATCTTTTTGAGATGCTTCTTCCTCCAGGCCGGGTTTTTGTTTTTCCGCTGTCAGCTAAAAAAGCATTTTCCTCTGTGGAATCTATTTCTCCTTCCCCCACTCTTTCAGGAGTTTCTGTCCTTACCTCTCCGTTTCTCTCCCGCAAATAATATTCTTCCTCTCTTTCCATGTTTATCCCCCAATAAAAACTTAATAAAAACTTAATACACAGGGTCCCGGTGTCAGATACAGGAACCTGTTTGCCTTTTCTTTCAGATTCCCAGCATCATTCGGATTGTATTCCGGGTTGCTGGAGAAAGCCCGAGGATCAAAATAACCATTTTAATAAGCATTTTCAGGTTGGTTGACTCCTCATCTTTCTCAAACTGGGTATCAAGTGCATAAAGAACCCCTACGAAGATAATTAGCTTCAATGGATACATAACCAATGCGGTATCCGTAAGTTTAATGAGATAAGAAGGGAGCACGTGTTTTTCAAAGTATCCCAGTTTATCTATCCCGATGTATGTTGAGGAAGCGTCCAGCATATGGGCAAGCAGGATGGACAGATTAAGAGGGTCGGTAAAAATTGAGGATTTTAAGCGGCGCGCAACCAGGTAAAAGGCGAAGGTCAGCCCTGTTCCTGCTCCGAGTACAAAGATCGGAACATACCCGGCTACAATGTTCTCAAAGTACAGCAGTGTGCCCAGGTTTAATAAAAACCATGCAAGCCCGAAGCCTGCAAAAACGGGATAGTATTCCTTCACAAACCCAGCTTTCTGCAGCCTGATTGACAGCCAGAGGCAGATTACGGTTATCCCGAAGACCAGGAAATAAATATTCGGGGTTATAAGCAAATAGGTGAAAGGAGGGTGAAAGATGCCAGCCGGAGAATCTTCAAGCACGCGCAGGGAAGAGCCTGCAAGTACGAACGGCAGGATTGAAATAATGAATTTGGGAGTTATTTTTACCTCCAGCTTTTCAAGGAGCCTGAAAATCCCGAAAATACAGATGCCCAGTACCACTGCCCAGGTAAAGGTGTTTACAAGGTTATACCCGTCATCGGTCCTTATGGGGTCCAGATAGTAGGTATTGATAAATTGTGAAATCTTATCCGTTAAAAAACTCATCTTATCACTCAGTCAAAATGGCAATAACCTAATACAATTAATACTTACTGTACATAGCTGAATTTATGTACTGGCTTATATATATGAAACAAACTTATTTCCGAACTGTAAATGTAGGAGCCTCAACTGGCGAACGGTGTTCGGTTTAATTATAGATATTCTTTACCTTCTCAAAGCTGTGTTTCAGGAAAAGTAAACATATTATACTGATATTATATTATATGTTTATTATATCTCGATATTTTTATAATTTATCTATATATTTATATCTGTTAAAAGGTTATAGTTAATAAACTTATCAATAGATAGAGAATTGATTTAAGTAAATTACCCTGGTAAAATATCAATCTTTAATTTACAGCCAGGTGCCGAAACTCTTTTCATAGACTCTGAAGAATGTTAAAGAACGAAAAATGGAAGTTAACTGGTCAGGAGCATTTTGTTCTTTACATCATTGAGAATTAAGCTAACAAATCAAGTTGGTGAATCAAGCCAATGAATTAAGTTCTCCTATTTAACTAGTAATACATATTAAACGAGTTGTCGGTTTTCTCAGGCATTATTTCTCAGTATTATCATCTACAGTGTTTGATGCCTGTATGTTATCTGCTGGTGTTAAATACCGGATGATTAGAAATATCTGCAATAACAGTTGAGATGTTAATCACCAGTACGTAATCACCAGTACATAATCACCAGTAAGCTAACTTCAGTGCCTTGCTGGATTATATATGACGGATTTATTAAATCCAGTTAGAGTATATCTTTATTACAATCAAAAATTCATGCGGGTATGAAATTGACCATTAATAAAAACAGCGCAAAATGGATGCAGTTCCCGAGAGATGTACTTATCGGGCACGGCGTGCTTGAAGAAGTAGGAGATGTCTGCAGGGATCTTAAACTGAAAGGAAATGCGCTGGTAGTAACCGGAGGCACTACGTGGGATGTTGCAGGCAGAAGAGTCTGCAAACTACTTGAAGATACGGGGGGCAGTGCAGAGACGGTCCTCACCTGCAGGGCTACGATGGAAGAAATCGAGAGAATTATGGAAAAAGCTCTTGAAACAGAGGCCAGCTTTCTCCTTGGAGTCGGGAGCGGTAGATCGATTGATCTTGCGAAGCTTGCTTCCACAAGGCTTGAACTCCCTTTTATCAGTGTGCCGACGGCAGCTTCTCATGACGGGATAGCATCTTCTCGCGCTTCAATAATGGATAACGGGAAAAACGCTTCCGTACAGGCTCAGGCTCCTATTGCAGTGATTGCGGATACCGAAGTTATCTCAGCAGCCCCTTTCCGCTTTCTTGCAGCGGGTTGTGGAGATATAATCTCCAATTATACGGCAGTTCTGGACTGGGAACTTGCAAGCAGGCTCAGGAATGAGTATTTCGGGGAATATGCTGCCGCTCTCTCACGAATGGCTGCCCGCGTAGTTATCGAATATGCAGATTCTATAAAGCCTGAGCACGAAACCTCTGTCAGACTTGTGGTAAAAGCCCTGGTCTCAAACGGAGTTGCGATGAGCATTGCAGGCTCTTCAAGGCCGGCTTCGGGATCTGAACATATGTTCAGCCACGCCCTTGACAGGATTGCCCCAAAGTCTGCACTGCATGGAGAGCAATGCGGAATTGGTACAATAATGATGATGTACCTGCACGGAGGAAACTGGCAGGAGATCAGGGATGCCTTAAAAAAGATCGGGGCTCCTACGACTGCAGAAGAACTGGGCATAGAAGATAAATATATAGTCGAAGCCCTGTTACATGCACACAGTATCCGCCCGGATCGCTATACAATTCTCGGAAACGGGCTTACCCCCTCGGCAGCTGAGAAGGTTGCAAGAATCACAAAGGTCATAAGTTGAAAAGTTGTTCTAACTGAGGCGGAAACAGAAAATCAACAGTGTTTGAAATATCTTAAAACTGAATACCATGGAATACAAGAACCTTTTAAGACCTGGATTCAGATTTAATAAGTAATTAGAAACTCACTCAAGTTTAAATGAATTTAATTTATTCAGGATAATTTTACTTAAATGCCTTACTTCAGGTCTAATCTCAATACTCAATTCAAAATGTTTCGGGATAAACTCCAGGAATCCCGTAGAATCAATAAATGCCCGAAAAAAATTTAAATGGAAGAACCATTATGACAGAAAGCGATACCAAAATAACACTCATCGGATCACGGCTGGCAAGGGAAGGGCTGGAATTCATATTCAAGGGTGAAATGCCTGAATGCAAGAAATGCCGTTTGAAGAATACCTGCCTTAACCTTGAACCCGGGCGCAGGTATAGAGTCGAGAGAATCAAAAGTAAAGACATACACGAATGTTTCCTGCACGACAGCGGAGTACTTGCTGTGGACGTCAGCAGGGCTCCTATCCTTACAACAATGGAGTCGAGAAAAGCAGTTGAAGGGGCAAAAATTATGTATGAGCCCGCCAAATGTGGCAAGAGAGAGTGCGGTGTGTATGAGATTTGCCATCCGGAAGGGCTTTTAAGAGGGGACAAATGCAAAATTGTAGAGGTCCTTGAGAGCCTTGACTCAAAGTGCGAAGCCGGCAATTCCTTAAAAAAAGTGAAACTTGCCTGGTGAACATAAACAAACACCTTTTAGTAATAGTAAGACTGATTATTAATTAATAAAAAAGGTATATAAGCGGTGTTATAAGTGCCTGAACATGATATGAACCAGGTCCCCCCCTATGAATTTTATACCCAAAAGCGCTGGGAAAACTGGCTCGGACGGGCAAAGGAAAGCGGTTTTCAAATCAAAGAGTCCGAAGAAGAGGCCGGAAAGGAGAGTGCTGTATTCGTCAACATGGTTGACGATGTGATTCTTGCCTGCCTCAAATTAACCGCTCGCTTTGAAAAAAATCTGCTCTCCAAAGAAATGTCTTTAAAGATTCTTGAGGAGATCAGGGATATAGTGCTTTCCGAGGTCGAACCCATTTCTGAAGATATCGACCTTATGATCGATTCGGTACAGACCTCTTTGATGGGGGCACTCGTCGCCTTTGAATGCTATGTCATGGGCGATTACGAGGAGGAGGCAAATATCGAAGAACTTATAAAAGTAGCAATCGACGCCGAAGCCTCGGATGACCTTGAAACTGCTCTTGATTACACTGCACAGTGCGGCGCAATCGTACTCAAAGGACAGAGCCTGCCTGAAGAGATAATGGCTGAGCTTCCATATGGAATTGTTGCAGAGTGGCTTGACGGGATTGACTCAATTTCGGCAGCTATGGTAGGAAGCGACAGTTATAAAGAATTTGACGAAGACGACGAGGAAGATACTGTATAATACCTTCCTCTCACACTTTCTCTTCAAACTTTTTCAAATAATAAATTTTTTATTTTTTAGTGCTAAGTTTTTTAAGGACACTGTGTTTTAGTACACAGGCTTTTTAAATGTTCTTCATAATTTAAACACTCAGGCTTTTTCTATTACTTTTTCATATACTTCAAGGGTTTTTTCAGCTATTGTCTCCCAATTGTATCTCTTTTTCAGAAGGTCGTACCCCTTCTCTCCCATTCTGTTACGTCCGAGACCCTCAAGTACGTAATTAAGGCCCCAGGCAATGGAAGAGGGTTCTTTATGAGCAATGATTCCCGTTCTGAAGTTCTCAACAAGAGCAACTGCATCGCTTGCAACCACAGGTTTTTTTGCATCCCATGCCTCAAGCACAACTATCCCGAAGGGTTCGTTTCGGCTTGGGACACAGACAAGGTCACAGGCATTGAACCAGTCTATGACAGTATTGTCCGGGGCGTAACCAAGGAAATTGCAGGAATCCCCAATTCCAAGCCTCTGAGCCTGGTTCTCACATTGAGCCCGCATATCCCCTTCTCCTATGAGCACAAACTGGGCAGCCCGCTTCCTAAGGACTTTTGCTGCAGCTTCAACTAGCAGATCAGGCCCCTTCTGATAGGACATCCTCCCAGTAAAAAGCACCACAGGAAGGCATGGATGTATCCCGTAATTTCTTTTTATTTTTCCGGGATCAACTTCTCTTTTTATTTTTCCCACATTTATTCCATTGGGGATTTCCCATAGCTTGTAATCGGGAATTTTGTATATGTGCTTGACTTCTTCTCTCAAAACTGTGGAGGTTGTAACTACGTCGGAAGCCTCGTACCCTCCAAGCCATTCCCTGTGCGAAATCTCTTTTGCTTCCCACCAGTCACCGTGCCGGTTTCCGTTGCGGCCCCATTCCGTACTGTGGAATGTCAGGACAAAAGGCAGCCCGAACTGGGCTTTAATTCTGCAGAGTACGTTTACAGGATGCCAGTCATGCCCGTGGAGGATATCAAACTCTCCTGCCTCTTCCTGCACATCAAGGAACCGGCAATACATGGCATCGCACATCCTGTTCATTTGTTCCACTATTCCTCCAGTCCTGTCGCATGCAATTCTGTGATAGTGGACTCCACTGATTACTTCATCATTGTTTTCAAGACCTCGGGTAAAAAGATGAACCTCATGACCCTCAGCTGCAAGAGCCTCAGAGAGTTCGGATACATGGGGCGAAATCCCTCCTACACGTATTGAATACAAACTTTCCCAACTAAACATTCCTATTCGAATCTTTCTCATAGACTCACTTGTTCCTTTTTGTCAAAGTAAATGACATCACGGTCGCTAAAAGTTACAGGCTTCCCCCAGCCTGTGCTGTTCAAACCCTTCAGCTTACCGGGTTAAACATATTTTTCCAAATTTGTCAAATATTTTTCCAGACTTGTCAAATATTTTCCAGATTGGTAAACTCAGGTTGCGTCTTTCCTGCTGTAATTTCTCTGTACTTATTCCCCTTAAACCCTTCACGTACCTGTTCAGAACAGGAATTATCTAAATATACCTGGTCTACAGGACAATTTTCGCATTAAGAATATATCTCTATACTTCCCTAACTTTATTCCTTATTAATTGTACATAAATATATCTCTGATTTTTTCCATATGTTTTTTCATTGGAAACTTTTACTCTAACTGTTTATTCCATTTTTTATCCCTTTTGTTTATTCAGGTTATTTGCTCCAGTTGTTTGCTGGCTATTTGTTCCATGTCGATTTCTCTCTCCCGGGTTATTCTGGACACTCATTCATCCCCTCTGAGGTATGAGGCTGCCTTTTCCGGAGAAACCGTATTAATGTAGATTCCGGTGTTAAGTTCGAACCCTGCAGCAGTAGAGAGTCGGGGCACCAGCCTGAGGTTCAGGTGGTACTCCGGAGTTTCAAAAAGCTGGTAGAACATATAGTTATAGGGCAGGTTTCCAAGCACTTTTGCGTAATTCCTGAGGATAACTCGCAAAATCTCACCGAGGGCAAAAAGGAGTTCAGGACTAAAATCCTCGAGAAAGCTTATGTGTTTTTTTGGAAGGATCCATATTTCAAAGGGTCCTGTTGAATAGTAAGGGGCAAAAGCCACAAATTTGCTATTTTCATGGATAAGTCTTGGTGAGACTTTTTCTTTTTCAATAATAGCACAGTAAGGGCACTCTTTTACTTCTCTAATAGCCTTCAATTCTCTTTCCAGAACCTGAGGACAAACCGGCAGAGCTATGAGCTGGCTGTGCGGATGGTCCTGGGAAGCACCTGCGTTTTTTCCAGAATTTTTGAACAGGGAGACATAACGAATTTTTTCATGGGCTGTGTAATGGCATACCCTGTCCTTATAGACATTCATAAGCCCGGAAATTTCAGTATCTGAGAAATCTTCCAGTTTTTTCCCGTGAAAAGGCGACTCTACTATCACTTCGTGGAAACCGAATCCCGGGAGAATTTCAGGATCTTTCCCATGAAATCCGGGAGGAGGTGGGGCAGGAGAAAGTGCAGGATAGAGGTTTGGGAAACAGCGAAAATCCCAATTGCGTACTCTTTTTCCCCCGCTATCGGCAAAGACCTCCCCATTCTTATATACTGCAGTTGCAGGAGGCGTTTTTTCTTCATTTCCCCCGCAAAAAACGCAGCTTTCAAAGGAGCTTTCCTGAGAGCCTTCTGAACCTTCTGAACCTTCTGAACCTTCAGAACCTTCAGAACCTTCGGCTGCCCCCACAAAATCCGAAGGCCTTTTAGCCCTCTCTTCAGCAATTATGCAGTACTCGGGAAGAAAATAATGCTTTCTGATTTCTGACATTTTCTGAAACCTCAGCCTTTCCCTTATTTTCCCTTTACTCTTTTTCAGAGACTTTATCTTCCTGCGCGCAGAAGCGTGCCCCGCTTATAAGCTCATAGTACTGCTCTGTGGGCTTTTCCCAGCCCATATCCTTTGCAAGGAGAAAAGCTTCCCTGCAGAGCAGTTTGTATTTTACTCTGTCATCCACGAAATTTCTGGTAAAGTAACTGACTGCCAGGGCATAGTCAAGGACTGTTTCGTAATAGGAAAGGTCTATGTTGTCTACCACTATCACTCCGCCCAGACCTTCTACCAGGGACTCGATAGTTTTTATAGCATCACTGAAGCCGCAGACCCGGCTTACCACGCTTGGGGTCCCCTCTCTTCCGGCTTCAAGCCCTGTGAGCAGAAACGGGTCATAGCGGGAGGGAAATATCCCGGCACAGCAGCCTGCCATAAAGTCCCTGACTCCCATGCCCAGCCCTCCGTCCTCCGTTGAGATAATCTGGGGATAGAGGACTGCTGCAACTGAACGCTTTCCTCTTACCAGTCTCGTGAAATCCAGCCCTCTTTCCTCTATCATTTGCTGAAGCCTGAGTTCGTTTCCTACAAGTACATCTTTTGGCAGGTGTACCGGAAACCCTTCCGGGAGGTTAGTTTTTGGGCCTTCTGCTGCTATAAGGAAGCAAATTACCTTTACCCCCTCTTCCATATGCCCTTCCATGATGCTGTTCCTTATTATATGCTCGAGAGCTAGAAGGGAATCTAGAAGATCCGGATATCCTTTGTTTTCGACCTCTATACGGGAGATTGTGAAAATGGGAATAATCTTCTCGGGCTCGACCTTTTCCCCTCCATAGTACCTGTGCATGTTTTCGGAAAGGAAATTCCTTATATGTGCGAGGCAAAGTTCCTTGCGGCTCCAGTCTATTTTTTCGGGCACAATGGTTATTCCATTTCTAATGACAATCCCGTTAATCCCGTAAAAAAGCCTGGCTTCCTGTCGAGTCGATTCCCCAACGGCAGTAACCGTATCTGCATAGAGGGCAAGTGCTTCGAGGGAGGCAAGGTTTTCAGGCACGCCCTGAGGCCATGTGCTGTCATTGTTTCTTCTTTTTTGAATGGAATTATATCCGGCAGCTCTGCCAGGAAGGGTGGCATGCAGGGTCGCGACAGTATTTATCGGGATCCCCAGCTTTTTAAGTCTTGCAGGTGCATAGAATGTCCCGAACTCATGGCAGTGCAGGGAAATTCCGGGACAGGGAATTGAATCTTTACCCGAACCTGCCTCTTCTGCCCAGGTATCGCCAGTTTTAGGAGCTGAACTTACAAGAAGCCGGATAAGCTCGGAAATCGAATGCGAAAGAGAAAGGTAATGAGTATATTCAGCTCCATTTGGCATGCTTTCATACCTCAGGGAGTCAAGCCCAAGAAGTTCATAGGCTTCGGCTTTGACCCTGCTTTCGAGAGTCATCTCTTTTCCCATATATGAGGAGCGGAGTTTCCCAAAATCCGAAGTCTGAAATTGCAGGTAACCTATCCTGGTTTCTCCAACCATCTCCTCTCCTGTGAAAACCTTTATGCCTTCGTTTTCAAGGGCTTTGAGACTTTTCCGGAGCTCTCCGTCAGAGCTGAGAGGGGCAAGCCCGTCCATATTAGTAATCCTGTTCAAGCCCCGGTTCCAGTCTGCTCCCCTGTGCCCGAAATATGGCCCTGCAACAAGGATCTCTGTACTTTCTTTTGCCTTGAGTTTTCCGGAGTCAAAAAGAGCCGCAAGGGTATGCGCCTCTTCATCAATGACGTTCCAGATCCCGCCCATTTTGTTTGACGCAGGACCTGCCTCTTCTCCGGCAATCATAATAAAATGGTTTCCCAACTCCTGAATTCCCCCTCAGGTCTTTTGACGTTAGATTTCGTGTTTATTTGAAATCTGCCTGTGAATATTAATACCTATCAATTGATAAAGGAAACTGATAGCTTAAATGTCTCGAACTCATTTGATATTCCAAAAGAATATGTGGAAGAATTTAATGAAAGAAGGACATAAAAATAAAAGAAAGAGAGAATAATAAAAGAAAGAGAGAAAAAAGTTTAAAGATTGAAAAGATGCCGGGAAAGAAAGGGTTCGGAAAAAATATTTTTCAAACCCGAGTTTTTAGACCCGAGCTTAAAGGTCAGGATTTATACCCGGATGTAAGGTCAGGCATTGATCACTGAAGTTTTTGTTTTTGCATAACAATTTTCTACAAGCTGCAAAGTCCCATTCAGGTCCGTAATTTCAAATTCAAAGAGTGTGGAGAATTCCTTTACACAAGCATCGAAATCTTTTTCGTAGGCAAGGCCTGTATTTATTCTGGCAACCTTTTTATAGCCTGCATAATCAAAGACAAACTTCGACATCGTTATATCATCCGGGTTCTGGCTAAGGCCTGCAGTCCGGATCATTTCCCTCCAGTTCACAGCCCACATGGGGGTCAGGAAAAAGGTGCCCACCCCTCTGCAGCTTTTCAGGACTTCCAGGTAACGTCCCCTGCCTCCAAGCACGGCACCGATGCAGTCATCAACGATCTCTCCGTTTTCTTCTTTCAGGATGGAGACCCTGCAGTCCAGGTCTTTGAAGTCTTCTTCAATTTTCCCAAGCACGTTTCCACAGAGCCCGTAAAAGAGCAGGACCCCGTCCGAACGGGGAGCCATAAGTTCTACTTTTGAATATACGGTTTTTTTAAGGTTTTCAGGGATTGCGTGCAGGGCGAGCTCAAGTATGTATATTATGAGGGTCAAACTTTTGTCTTTACCTGCAGCTTTTTCGGGAATCCCTTCAAGAGGAAGGGCTGTGTGTACAATTCCTGCTTCGGTCAACTTTCTCATAATCCCGCCGCAGTCTTCGTTTTCCACTACAAGCACTTTTCCAATCTCAGGGTCGTTTTCAAGGAGGTGCATGATCTCATCTTCAAACATCCTGCACCCTATCATGGTAATTACTGGCATGTAGACTCCTCTAGCATGTGCAACTCATTATTTTTTTGAAAGCATACAGGGCGGTTCCTGAAAGAATTTACGTAATCTCCAGAATAATGTTTTTAAAAATCATATCCTTTAAAAAATAATATAAGCTTCAAAATATTCGACCTTATTTAGCGGCATATATAATAAAGAAAAATATACTGGCACTGTTTATATACCTGAGCGTTAAAAAAATACACTAACTAACCATCAGGTATATTTCAATAACTTGACATATTGCCTTCAAGATAATTTCGAATCTCAAAAAAAGTTAATTGTTTCTGAATCAATACTATTTTGAGTCAATCCCGATGCCGAAGCTCTTAAAGCTCCTTTTTATCAAAATATTTTCAGGCTTTGAGCGGCCTGAGCAGCATATTTTGCATTATACTGTACGATTTTTGCGCTATTTCAGTGCTGCCTTCAAGTTCTACTACCTCAAAATCGAAGTTAAGCGCAAATTCTTCAATCTTTTTCTCAAAATCAGGTTCGTAGGAAAGTCCTGTGTTGATCCGTGCTATTTTTCGATATCCGAGTTCTCTCAGGCTGTCAGGGGTGAATTCAAAACCAGGAAGCAACTTATCATCCAGCCTGAAAGCATTTTTCCAGTTTACAGCCCACATGGGGGTTACGAAAAAGGTATCACTATGGCTCTTCAGAATTTCCCGGTAGCGGGAGTTGCCTCCAAGGGCTGCTGCAATGCAGTCTTCAAGGGGTCGGGTAGATTCGCCTGCGTTTCTGTCCTGCAAAAGCTGTAGAGAGCATCTGATATATGGAAAATCTTTCCGCATCCGGGAAAATGAGTGCCCGCAGAGTCCGTAGAAAAGGAGGATTCCGTCTGAAAACCTGGACATCAGGCTCAGGTTTGTATATGTTTTACTTTTGAGCCTGGACGGGTCTGTGTGGAGACCTATCTCCTGAAGCTGGACAATGACGCTGAATCCATCATTTCGCTCCAGGCAGGACCTTATCTCGTAAACAGGCAGGATCACAGGTTCAAGCCCCTGAGCTTCAAGTTTGTGCAGGAGGCCGATGTTTTCTTTGTTTTTTACGAGGTAAATTCTTTCCACTTCAGGGTCATTTGAAAGCACATGGACAATTTCATCCTCGAATACCCTGCAGCCGATTATGCCCATCGTGGTCATGATGTAAACTTCGCCCTGAACTATTAATAAATATCCTTATCGGGAGAGCTAATGACTCTTAGCAAAAAAAGAGGGTTTTTAAACTATGAATCCTTTTCCTCTATCCCGGTAAGCTCTGGAACGGGTGGTTTTTCGGGGCTGGAGCCGGGATATGCTTTTCTTCAGTTCCAGGTCTGGTAGTAGCCTTCTTTTTCCAGGACTTTTACGGAGAGGGAAAAAAGCTCTGAGAGGTTTGCATCTGTCAGGACTTCTTCTTTTTTTCCGTCCATGAAGACTTTTCCTTCCTTTATGAGAATCACACGACTGATTTCGGGAATGACATCCTGCAGGTTGTGGGTGACAAGGATAACACTTTTCCCGGAGCATGCTATTTTCCGGACACTTTCACGGAAACTGTGCATGGCTTTTAAATCGAGGCTGTTTGCAGGTTCGTCAAGGATAAGGGCATGCGGGTCGTGCACAAGAGCTCTCCCTATAAGCACTCTTCTTGCTTCCCCTGTGGAAAGTTCGCACATCAACCTGTCTGCAAGGTGGGAAATCTCAAGAAACTCCAAAATTTCTCTGGCTCTTGTCTCCATTTCAGGGGTTACCCTATGGTTGTAATATATTCCTATGCTGCTGAAAAATCCTGAGAGTACTGTATCAAGAACCCGGATCTGGCGGCAGCAGGTCTGCTGGAGTTCTCCAGAGACTATCCCGAGAAGTTTTCTGAGCTCAAAAACGTTCCAGGTCTCTTTACCCATTATTTTCAGTACGAGCCCGTCGGCTCCTGCCAGCGGGTGGTATTCTTTTGTAAGGGTTTTTATGAAGGAGGACTTGCCGGAGCCGTTGGGCCCTATGATTGCAACATGTTCCCCGGGCTTGATGGAAAGGGATACAGAGTCAAGGATCTTTTTCCCGCTCCTTACAACTGTAACGTTTCTCATTTCCAGCAGGGAAGGGGAATTTTCCTTCCCTGTTTTTTGCAATTGTTCAGCCATGAGTATCATCTTTTAGTTTAAAATCGGACTTTCAGCCAGACCATCCATTATTTCCAGTTATTTTCTCACTTTCAGGACTTTGCTGGATCACTTTTTATTGAAACTACTTTTGCTGGGACTTTTTATATTGGAGGTATTTGAAACTATTTTTTCTGGGATTATTTGAAACTATTTTTACTGGAATTCACTTTTCCCCGGAGTTTTCCTTTTAATCGAAATTCCCCTTTTTAAATCTTTTCCATACCTTCAGCATAGTCCTTAACTGGCAGGAAGGTTCTTCCAGAAAAATCCATCCAGACCATATCCTGAAAGCACTGGGCATCAATTAGAAAGACTGCCATAATTTCACCCTAAAAGACTTCAGGAGCCTCAGATTTTCTCTTTTTAAATTTACTTTACAAAATATCCCATTAAACAAATATTTTACTGTCTATTTGGTTATCTTAACTCGTTTATATTTCTGGTCCATATTCGGTAGCCTATAGACATATTAAATATTATTAAAACCCTCAACGGTCCCCTTACTAAAATTTGTAAACCTCTATCTTAGTTTCTTACGCTTATATAATCTCATAAAATAAAGTCGCTTTAACCGAAAAACAGAGAAGTAATAAGGGGGGTTTTGTTGGAAGTTAGCTATATTCGGAGTTCGTTCAGGTCTTATCTGTACGATATCCGTTTTATCATTCTTTTCTATGTGATAGGGGACTGGGCTTCTACTTTTTATGCCCTGCCGTTCGGCACAGAATATAACCCTGTTCCTGCAATGATCCTGGAAAAGTATGGAATTTACCATCTCCTGCTTATAAAAGTTGCATTCGTCCTTTTGCTCTTTTACGTAGCTCCGGTAATAAAAACGTCAAAGGGACGCTGGGAACTTACAAAACATATTATTGAATCCGTAGGTATCCTTGTCACTGTAAACAACCTTATGGTGGTTTGGTACGGGAGCAGCCTTATAGAAACTCTTGGGCTGGTCTGAGTTTTTGCAGACCCTGTAATTCAGGCCTTTTTTCCTCTCTTTTTATTTTTTTCTCACTGGTTGACCTGAGCCCTATATTACTTCTCACCTGTTACTGCTCGCCGATTGTTGCTCACCTGTTGCTTATTTGTTGCCCAATGCTGCTTATTTACTCCTTTTCTGCATCCGGCTCTGCTGTTACCCTGCTGCTGCTCTATTGCTTACCTGGTTTTGGAATATACGAAACAGTCGTAGTACTCTTTCCTGATCCTGTGAACTTTTTTTGCGATCCCTTCTTTTTCATACCCGCATTTCCGGGCAACCTGTTCACTTGCGAGGTTTCGAATATCCATAAGGATAACAATCCTCTGTAATTTCAGTTCACCAAAACCAATTTTTTCAAGCTGCCTTACAGCTTCGGTTGCAATTCCCTGCCCGTGATAAGCCTTATCCACAAGATAACCGATTTCCCCAATCCACGGCCTATGCTGGTCGATTCTTATCCCGCAGGCTCCTACAAGTTTTCCGTCAAAGAGGATCGAATAATTGTGTTCAAAATTGGTTTTCTTTTTTACCTCATTCAGCTTCAGAAATCGCTTTTCATCCTCAAGGGTTTCTACCGGAATTTCTATAAACTCCAGGTCAGTGTACATAAGAATTTCAAAAAGACGCTCGGCATCGGATAGTTCCTGAGGGCGAATCTTTACTCGAGGCATAATGGAAAATTGAGCTTCCCTCATGAAAAATGTTTTTAACGCCTATCCGATTTTTCTTTCCCACTTCTCTTTCCCACTTCTCTTTCCCACTTTCTCTCCTACTTTCTTTTTGGGTTTTCATCCTGACCGGCACACGGACCAGCAAACTTTTTTCTTACCTGACCATTCTGGTACCTGGCTATTTCTTACGCCTGAAAGCACGATATGGGTAGAAAAACAAAATATAAGTAACACCTTTGATTAAATATACAACTGTGCAAGCCGATATTATAACCAGGATCAGAAAAGATTTAATCGAAAATGTGGATGAAAATACAAAAAATAGCTGTTCCCGCTTTTTTAAAGAAGAGGTGAAATGCTACGGAGTCAAGACTTCTACTGTCGGAAAAATCGCGAAAGACTATTTTAGAGAGCTGAAGCAGGCAGGACAGGCAGAGAAAATAAATATATTTCTCCTGTGTGAAGAACTCCTGCAGTCGGACTACTGCGAGGAAGCCTACATCGCCTTCGAATGGGCATACGAGGTAAGAGCCGAATACACCGAAGCTGACTTTTCTGTTTTTGAACACTGGGTCAAAAGCTACGTTAACAACTGGGCGAAGTGCGACACCCTCTGCAACCACACAGTTGGCTCTTTTATTGAAAAATTCCCGTCCTACATTGAAAACCTCAAGCTCTGGACACAGTCGGACAACCGCTGGCTCAGGCGGGCGTCAGCCGTGACCCTTGTCCTGCCCGCAAGAAAAGGCCTTTTCCTGCCTGAAATCTTTGAAATCTCAGACCTCCTTCTCACAGATAAAGACGACCTTGTCCGGAAAGGCTACGGCTGGATGCTGAAAGAAGCCAGCAAACCCCATCAGCAGGAAGTCTTCGATTATGTCATGAAAAATAAAAAGGAAATGCCCAGAACTTCCCTCAGGTATGCAATCGAAAAATTCCCTGCAGACCTGCGGGCTGAAGCTATGAAAAAATAAAAAGAGGAAACAAAAAAACCGTGACAGAAACCTCCTGCAAATCGGAAACAGTACAGGAGCAGTTTAAGGCAAAAAGATCGAAAACTGCTGAGACTGAAGATAAAGAAGATTGAAGGGAGCAGGGAGTTTTTCCGATGCAGTACCCCCATACTACATCTATGAGCCCCTTTCTCCCCCATATTCCCTGGTTTTATTCCCATATATTTGCCAGCAGTCTGGTCTGCAGGCGGATCCATTGATGCAAGCTTTGTCTGTCTGCCAATTAAATGAATGTCTTCACAAGTATTTTTGTCTATTTGTCCAGTAATGATAAAAGTTTAACACTACCTAACTTTTAATGAGAAAGTTTAATTCGCACCCGCCTGTTCTATGCTTCGCCTGATAATGTATTGCATCTGAGAATCTTTATTTTTATTTCTTGAGATATAATGTGAAAATGTGATAAGTTGGGACGAGAGGTGTTAATAGTTGTTTTTTGTTAAACAGGGCTTTTTAATTCAATTCTTATATTTTTTGCCCAGGCTGTTAAATTGAGGCAATTTTTCCTGCATCAGTTATTATGTATCCATTATCCCCGTCTGCAATATATCCCATCGATTTGAGCTCCCTCAGGTGGTTGTAAGTCATCCCTTTGGAAATTCCGGCAGTTGCCGCAATCTTAGTGACAGATGAATCCCCTTTCTGGATTTCTTCAAGTATCAGTTTCTTGGTTTCTGAAAGATTGAAACTCAGCACCGGAAAATCGATCATTAAACTGTCTTCTTCGGTCACGTAAACGATTCTCTGTACCATATCGTTTCTCGCATAAGCCCCGAAAAGAGCCCCAAAAGCCTGCGGCTTCCTGCCTCCCGATACATTGACAATGACCTGGCTGCCTCTATCGTGTTCCTTTTCAATCAGCTCGGCAACATCTTTTGCTACGCGAACGGTGTCGTAGAGGGCAGTATCTTTTTTCTCAACTTCAAGCGCGTTTTTAAATGTTTTTTCAATCATTTCCTCTGACCGCAACTTCTTTTCATCCGCCCCTTCTTCTGACAGCAGGATGATTTTCGAAGGGGAAAGCCGCGTCACACAGATAATGACAGGTTCAAGAGCGTAGATTGTGGAGATGAGTGTGAGTTTTGGCATTAGATGCTATGTATTGTTTGGTTCGGTTATATGTTTTACTATGTTACATATCTGCTATTTAATATTATATGCCTACTATTATAATTAAAATTAGAAATGTATATATAGATTATTAACTGTGAATGTTTAGGGTTTACAAATTTAATTTTAATTTGAACTAATCTTGATGATAATATGAACAACTCATGCAATAATTCGATATTTAATAATTGGGGAAAATCCGGCTCTACTGAAGAAAATGAGCATAATTATCACTTACTTGTGTATCATTGTCTTGATGTTGCAGCAGTTGGGACAATACTCTTAGAAAAAGATAATTTACTCACTGAGAAATTTATTCGGATAACAGGTCTCAACGAAAAAAGCGTTCTTTCCCTGATCTCTTTCTTCTTAGCTATACATGATCTAGGAAAATTTTCGGAAAGATTCCAGAATCTCAAGCCAGAGTTGTTGAGAACCCTTCGTGGTCACGATAGTGACAAAAATTATACCCTTCGTCACGACAGTATGGGATTTCATCTATGGGACAGAATATGGAAGAAAGTATGGGACAAAAATAATCTTCGTTTAGATAAGATAGAATACGATGTTTCTGATTGGGCACTTGTAATTTACCCATGGATTAAAGCAGTTACAGGCCACCACGGTAAACCTCCTGAATATAGTATCCATGGTGTTCCCGTAAATCCCAGGGAACTTTTCACAGAAGAAGATACCGAAGTAGGATATTTTTTTGTAGAGGCCGTTTCTGAATTATTCTTAAGCTCATATTTCGATTTTACTGTATACTCCGATGAAGGAGGGGACCCCTTTGATAATTTGATCTCCGGGTTTAAGAAATCTTCATGGTTGCTAGCGGGCCTAACAGTATTAAGTGACTGGATTGGATCAAACAGCCAGTACTTTAAATATATTTCAGAGCCGATGCCTCTCCATGAATACTGGGAACACGCCTTAATAAACGCAGAGCAGGCACTTTACGATTCCTGGCTACTTCCTTCATGTGTTTCATTAGAAACTGGAATTGAATCTTTGTTCACAAATATTCAAACTCCGAGTCCGCTTCAATCATATGTTTCAACGTGCGAGATTGAGCAAAACCCTCAACTTTTCATTATTGAAGAAATGACCGGAAGCGGAAAAACAGAAGCAGCTTTAACTCTGGCTCATCGAATGATGTCAAAGGAGCTTGGAAATGGTGTATTCATAGCATTACCTACAATGGCAACATCCAATGCTATGTATGAAAGGCTTACAGGAGTATACAGGAAATTCTTTATCCCAAATTCTTCGCCTTCTCTGGTTTTGGCTCATAGTAGCAGTTATCTTTCGGATAAATTCCGCAGTTCCATTGGATTTTCTAACATAGGAGGAGATAGTGAATCATATTGCAATAAAAACTCAATAAAAGATGAAACCATCTCTGCCCAGTGCAGTCAATGGATAGCTGACAATAGGAAAAAAGCCCTGTTAGCAGACGTAGGGGCCGGGACTGTAGACCAGGCAATAATGGCAGTTCTTCCTGCATATCACCAGTCATTGCGTATTCTGGGTTTGACTCGAAATGTTCTGATAGTGGATGAAGTCCATGCTTATGATCCTTACATGCATGCTCTTTTATGTAATTTGTTGGAAATGCATTCTTCTCTTGGCGGAAGTGCCGTTCTACTTTCAGCAACCCTTCCCATGAGACAGCGGCAGGAGCTAGCCAATAGTTTTTGCAGAGGATTGGGGGTAAGATGTAAAAAACTAACGAATGCCAATTATCCTCTCCTAACTTTTGCAAGCAAAACCGATGCTATGGAGATTCCTGTAAACATACGTGAAGGAACAGATAGAACAATCAGAATTGAATTTTTCAATGAGCCGGGTGCAGTAGAAAATAAAATCGTTGATGTCTCTCGGAAAGGAAACTGTGTTTGTTGGGTACGAAATACTGTTGATGATGCCATTGAAGCGTATCAAAGGCTTGTAGCGATCCTTGGTGAAGAACAGGTTGATCTTTTTCATGCCCGTTTTGTTATGGGAAATCGTTTAAAAATCGAAAATCGTGTGATGAGTTATTTTGGGAAAAACTCCACTGAAGAAATACGCCGTGGTAGAGTTCTGATCTCAACGCAGGTAGTCGAACAGTCATTAGACCTTGATTTTGATTATCTTATAAGTGACCTTGCTCCTATTGATCTGATTATCCAAAGGGCAGGCAGGCTCCAAAGGCATCCGAAACATGGTATACATAGGATACCGATACTCGGAATCCTTGCTCCCGAATTAACAGAAAATCCTTCTAAAAACTGGTACTCAGATGTGTTTTCAAGAGCTGCCTTTGTGTATCCTAACCATGGGGAACTGTGGCTCACAGCTAGCTTACTTGCAGAAAAAGGAAAAATTACTGTTCCGGATGATTTAAGGTTATTAATTGAAGGAGTTTTCAGTGAAAAAGCCTGTGAGAATATTCCCGAGAACTTGAAATCTTTAGCTGAAGAATCAAAAGGGAGTTCAATGGCCAGCAAATCACTGGCTAATTTAAATTCTCTTAATTTTGAAGCCGGATACCAAAAATCCCCTACACAATGGGTTGACGAGGTCATAACCCCAACACGCCTTGGGAGAGAAACAGTAACTCTTCGACTCGCAAAATGGGATGGAAATTCTCTAACTCCTTTTTTTGAAAAAGGACGATATTCATGGGAATTGAGTCAAGTAAGAATAAGCAAGAATAAATTCAAGACAGTCAATTATTGCAATATACCAGAACCGGAAATCGAGAAAGTAATTGACTCTATGCCTGACAAAGGAAAGTGGTCTATTTTTGTTCCGCTATCAGCGGTAAATGGTGAATGGATAGGTTATGCCACAGATGAAAAGGGAAATCACATTACACTGACCTATAATCAAAAAACAGGTTTAAGCATTAAGAAAGAATGACGGAGGGATTTACGGCGTTTAATCTTATCTATGAAAAATGGATACCCGTTCAAAGAAAGGACGAAACAAAAGTAACAATTGCTCCCTGGCAAATTACAGAAGGTATCGGATCAGGAAATCCGATAAGCGAACTTGATGCACCCCGATCAGACTTTAATGGTGCATTGATACAGTTTCTCATAGGGCTGGTACAAACAACGATATCACCGGCGAATGAGAGGGCCTGGAAAAATGTGCTAAAAAATCCTCCTTCTCCGGAAGATCTGAAAAACGCCTTTGAAAAGGTCTCTCATGCTTTTGAATTTGATGGAGAGAATGCGCGTTTCATGCAGGATTATGACCTTACTGAGTATAAGGAAAGCCAGATCGATGAGTTGCTGATAGAAATGCCAGGTGAGAACACAATCAAAAAGAATTCGGATCATTTCCTAAAAAGAGATTCTGTGAAAAAAATGTGTTTCCCCTGCTGTGCTACTGCTCTTTTCACACTCCAGGCAAATGCTCCTTCAGGAGGTCAGGGACATAGAACCTCTCTTCGGGGAGGAGGTCCTCTGACCACTATCGTAAAGGGAAATAATCTATGGGAAACGATCTGGTTGAACATTCTGGAAGAAGGGGATTTCAAAAAGCTAGGGGATACAGAGAAGAGCGATTTAGTGGACATATTTCCCTGGCTTGGACCTACGTATACAAGTGAGAAAAACCAAAAAATAACTTCTTCTGATGTCAATCCTAAACAAATGTTTTGGGGGATGCCTCGCAGGATAAGAATCAATTTCGATACACTTGAAAGTGGAATTTGCGAGATATGTGGAAAAGAATCTCATGATCTGGCAACAGGTTACATCTCCAAAAACCACGGTATTAACTATGAGGGAGGGTGGAGGCATGTATTAACCCCACATACAGAGGATAAGAGGGGTATTCTACCAGTTCACCTAAATCCAGGGGGAATCAGTTATCGTCACTGGCTTGGCCTTATTCAAAACGATGGAGAAGGAACTAAACAGCCGGCATTTATTGTTGACAAGTTTCGTGATAGACAGTATAATTTCAATTTATTAAGCGAAGTCTTCAATCACAGTCCTGCAATCTGGGCTTTTGGTTACGATTTTGATAACATGAAAGCTCGCTGCTGGTATGAGAGCCAGATGCCGCTGATAATAGTGAATGAAGATATCAGAGCAGAATATGAAAATGTGATTTCTCAGTTAATTAAGTCGGCAGAAGTTATTGCAGGAAATACCAGAAGCTGCATAAAAGAGGCTCTTTTTAGATATTCAAGTAATGTGAAAGGTGATCTTTCATTCATAGATAGCAGGTTCTGGAAAGATACTGAACCCGAATTTTATAAAACTCTGCATGAATTGCATGGTCTTCTGGGTAAAGGAGAAAACACTGCCGAGTTAAAGCTTAACTGGTTAAAATCTCTAGCAAAAACATCTTTCAAATTATTTGATGAGTATTCTCAGTTAGAGTTTATAGGCACCGCAGATCCCAAACGTATTTCACTTGCTCGTCGAGATCTCGGGAAGTACAACTCTCCAAAAGGGCAAAAACTGAAAACGATTCTGGGTTTGCCTATAGAAAAATCTACTAAATGAAGTGAGTTTGGAGTGATAATAATATGGAAGGTAAGAAAAATTTACTCTTTTCTTCAGATCCAAAAGCTCGCCAGGTATTGTATGAATGGTGGAGTGGGCTGGATATTAGCAGAGGGGATCGAGCAGCATTGAGGCACTGTCATGACGTAGATGAAGTTGCTTTTACTCCTTCTTTCCACCGGCTCAGAAAAGATCTGTTGGGTGAGTTTAATGTAAATCCGGAGTATCTGGCTGCAGTAGCCGGTGTACTTTCGCATGTGAAAAATAATGATGCCGGTTCAGGTTTTGCAGTTCAAATGGCTACCCCACCCTCGGGAAGTTCAAATGCGCGAGTAAGTGGTTTGAGATTCCGGAGATTGCTTACTATTGAAGACAGGCGAGAACTGTTTACATCAATGATCCGTACTGTTCGGCTACTTGATGGTACTGCAAACCTTTTCGATCTTGCATACAGCATTTACTGGTGGAATGAAATTACAAAGAAGCAGTGGGCTTATGATTATTATACGAAATCACCTACTGAAAATTAATGATGAATTTTAAACAATAAATGGAGGAATAAATAATGACAAACTTTGTACAGCTACATATTCTTACTTCATATCCCCCTTCGAATCTTAACCGTGACGATCTCGGAAGACCAAAAACAGCCGTAATGGGTGGAACCCAGAGATTGAGAATCTCATCTCAGAGCTTAAAGAGAGCCTGGAGAACCTCGGAAATCTTCCGGGAAGCTCTTTCAGATCACATGGGAGTTAGAACAAAAGAAATGGGGAATTTTATTTATAAAGCTCTGATTACAGGATCAAAATTGACTGACATTCTTAACAATGGCTCTCAAGCTCCTGCAATATACCCCAAAATGGATGAAAAGAAAGCTGGAGAGGTCACCAAACAGATTGCAGGAGTTTTTGGTAAATTGAAAAAAGAAGGATTCGAAATCGAGCAGCTTGCTCATTTCAGTCCTGAAGAGACAAAAGTTATTGAAAATCTGATCGCGGACATATCCCAAAATGATAGAGAATTGACAAAGGAAGACCTTAACATTTTAAGGAAAGATCATGCTGCAGTTGACATCGCGATGTTTGGAAGAATGCTTGCAGCAAATACCCAGTATAATATGGAGGCTGCAGTTCAGGTTGCTCATGCAATAACTGTCCACAAAGTTTCAGTAGAAGATGACTTCTTTACGGCTGTTGATGACCTCAACAATGGAGAAGAGGACATGGGTTCAGGTCACCTTGGGGAAACGGAATTTGCAGCCGGACTTTTTTATATCTATGTATGTATAAACCGCGATTTGCTGGAGAAGAACCTGAATGGGGATATAGCTCTCACCCAAAAATCGTTAAAAGCACTTACAGAATCAGCCTTGAAAGTTTCACCTACAGGCAAGCAGAACAGCTTTGCATCAAGGGCTTATGCTTCGTACGTACTCGCAGAAAAAGGAAGTCAACAACCCCGTTCACTGTCAGTTGCATTCTTGAAATCCATGGAAGACAAGGACCTTTTAAGAAAATCCGTTGAAGAACTCCAGGCTACACGGGAGAAGATCGAAAATGCCTATGGTAAGTGCTGTGAAAACAAGGTTGAGATGAACACATACACTGGTGAAGGGTCCATTGGAGATATCCTCAGCTTTGTAGAAAATTAAAGCTGGTTAGAGGGTGAACAACATGAAAAATTACCTTCTTTTCCGGCTTTATGGGCCTCTGGCTTCATGGGGTGATATTGCAGTGGGAGTCAATAGGCCCTCATATGATCATCCTTCTAAGTCGGCAGTAATGGGCTTGCTAGCAGCAGCACTTGGAATACGAAGAGACGAAGAAGAAAAACATCGAGAGCTTTCAGAGTCATATAATTTTGCTGTAGCTGTGCATTCCTCAGGGACTTTTTTGAGAGACTACCATACAGTTCAGGTCCCTTCTGCAAGTTCACTAAAAAATCAGAAGTATATACTTACCAGAAAAGAAGAACTCGGAATCGAAAAAGACGAATTGAATACAATTCTCTCTTCAAGGGATTACTACTGCGATTCGTGTTATACGGTTGTGGTATGGGCCAGAAACGCTGAAAACCCTTATTCTCTTGAGTTTCTCGCAAAAAAACTAAAAGAACCCGAGTTCGTTCTTTACCTTGGAAGAAAATCCTGCCCTCCTTCTTTGCCTTTTGAAGCAAAGGTTGTGAGTGGAGATAACCTTGAAGAAGTAATCAAAAAAACTGAGTTCAAATGTAAGGAATTTCTTTCGCCTTTAAAAATCCCCAGTCAGGTGAGGCTTTATTGGGAAGGTAACGAAAGCGGTCTGGAACCCTCACACACGATTTCCCGCAGAGATGATATTCTCAGCCGCAAAAGATGGCAGTTCGCCGACAGAAAAGAACACTACATGATGATGGAACTGGGGGAATGAAAATTGTACATGAGCAGAGCAAGCTTGAAGCCTGAAGCTGCAGTAAATAAGGAGTTCTGGAGGCTTGCTACGGATTTAGGTGACAATTACAGGATTCACAGTGCCATATGGTCACTATTTGCAAAAGATCCTGACAAAAAGAGGGATTTTTTGTACAGGCAGGATGAAAAATACGGCTTTCCTTCATTTTACATTGTCTCGGAGCATGCACCTGAAAATAGTCCTGATTTATGGAGCATCGAATCAAAAAAGTACACTCCTTCTCTTTTTCCAGGGCAGAGACTCGTTTTTTCATTGCGTGCCAATCCTATTGTTACAAGGTGGGATGACAATAGAAAACACCAGCGGCATGATGTTGTGATGGACGCAAAGACCAGAATGGAAAAAGAAGGTATTCCAGAAAACAAGAGACCTCAAGTCACTGAAATAGTCCAGAAGGTGGGAGTCGAATGGCTCAAGAAAAAAGGAGAAACGAATGGTTTTGAGGTGTCAGAAGGGCAGGTTATAGCTACAGGGTACCGTTGCAACAGGTTCTATAAACCTAAAGGAAAGCACAGTGTACATATAAGTACCATTGATTTTTCCGGAATATTAACTGTAACAGATCCTGAGTCTTTAACCGATGCACTTTACAGGGGGATAGGGCCGGCAAAGAGCTTCGGATGCGGGTTAATGCTTGTCCGTTCTGCAAGATAAAAGTGAACTGAGGAGGGGGAGTATTGAGATGCTTCCGAAACTAAAACCGATTACGATAAAAGAGAGGTTTTCCTTACTGTTTCTGGAAAGGGGAGAACTCGATATTATAGACGGAGCCTTTGTCCTGGTAGACAAAAATGGGGTACGAACCCAGATACCAGTTGGAGGAATTGCATGCCTGATGCTTGAGCCGGGCAGCAGGGTCTCGCATGCGGCGGCAGTTCTTGCAGCTCAAGTTGGCTGCCTCCTGATCTGGGTTGGAGAAGCTGGGGTCAGACTTTATTCTGCCGGTCAGCCGGGTGGAGCAAGAGCAGACCGTTTGCTTTATCAGGCACAGCTTGCCCTGAACGAAGAGGCACGAAGAAAAGTAGTCCGAAAAATGTATGAGATACGCTTCAATGAAATACTGTCGGAGGACTACAGTGTAGAACAAATGAGGGGAATTGAGGGATCAAGGGTAAAAAAACTATATGAGGTTCTGGCGGAGAGAGCTGGGATAAAATGGAATGGCCGCTACTACGATTATACGGATTGGGATGTCGGTGACCTGCAAAACAAATGTTTGAGCTCTGCTACTTCCTGCCTTTACGGAGTTACCGAAGCGGCAGTCCTTGCAGCTGGCTATTCGCCTGCAATCGGATTCATCCATACCGGAAAGCCAAGGTCTTTTGTTTATGATGTTGCTGATCTTTTTAAGTTTGAGACTGTTGTGCCTTTAGCTTTTCAGGTGGCAGCTAAAAACCCTCCAAACCCTGAGAGAGCCGTAAGGATTGCCTGCAGGGATGTATTCAGGGAAACAAGGCTGCTGAAAAAAATAATCCCGGCTATAGAAGAGGTTTTAGCTGCCGGAGACCTCCCTATTCCTGAAGAACCGCCCGAGTCACTTCCTCCTGCAATTCCAAATGAAAGGGGGCTTAATGATGCTGGTCATCGTCCTTGAAAACACAACTCCTCGACTGAGAGGGAGACTGACTCTCTGGCTTCTGGAAATCAGGGCTGGAGTATATGTAGGAGAATATTCGGTCAAGGTAAGGGATATGATATGGGAGAACGTAAAAGCCGAATTCAATGATGGGAACATTGAAGGAAGCGCGATTATGATCTGGTCCGCAAGAAACGAAATCGGATTTGATTTCAAAATCCTCGGCGAAAACCGCAGAATCCCAAGAGAAATGGATGGAATAAAGTTAATATCCTTCATGCCCGAAATTAAAACAGAAGAGTAGATAACTGGAGACATCATGTTTTTAAAATATTGTGCCTTTTATACCGGTACTAATATAAAACAATTTCATTGGTCATCGGTTAAGGAAAAATCGTTATCACTTGCATTGATTTTCATAAAATTTGTTAAATTATTCATCAAATGCAAAACTGGAATCTGATATCGATTTCAATTTAAACACTAAACATTTGGGTTTGAGTTTTTCCGTCGAAATCGAGATCCGCAGCTCAAAATCCTTAACCGAATACAAATGAAAACAATTTATATATATCACCGGAAAAACTATCCCTACTGATAATATAAAAGGTAAAGAGAGTTCCCCACAAGCGTGGGGATGAACCGTCCAAAACCGTACTCATCTCCAAGCGCTTGTAGAGTTCCCCACAAGCGTGGGGATGAACCGCTCGAAAGAGGTCTGATGCCAACGCGTGAGATGAGTTCCCCACAAGCGTGGGGATGAACCGTGTTATATTATCATATACGATATATTAAAAAGGAGTTCCCCACAAGCGTGGGGATGAACCGTGAAAATGCAACTTACAAAAGTATGCGGGAAAGAGTTCCCCACAAGCGTGGGGATGAACCGCAAGCATGACCTCTCAGACAGTCGTTTTGTAGGAGTTCCCCACAAGCGTGGGGATGAACCGTCCTTTTTAGCTCCCCTGCTAAAACTGGAAAAGAGTTCCCCACAAGCGTGGGGATGAACCGCCCACCCCGGACAGGATAGAGAGACAGAACCAGAGTTCCCCACAAGCGTGGGGATGAACCGTCCTTTTTAGCTCCCCTGCTAAAACTGGAAAAGAGTTCCCCACAAGCGTGGGGATGAACCGCCCACCCCGGACAGGATAGAGAGACAGAACCAGAGTTCCCCACAAGCGTGGGGATGAACCGCAAATTGAATACAAAGCCGCCCACGCTCGCACGAGTTCCCCACAAGCGTGGGGATGAACCGCCGGAAATGACGATCTAGGAAACAGCGTGATAGAGTTCCCCACAAGCGTGGGGATGAACCGAGCAAAACCAACATGCAGTAATTGCGGAAAACGAGTTCCCCACAAGCGTGGGGATGAACCACTTGCAAAGGAAAGAGAAACATTCGCACAGTTGAGTTCCCCACAAGCGTGGGGATGAACCGTCATTTATTACAAACAGTCCATCTGGTGCAGTGAGTTCCCCACAAGCGTGGGGATGAACCGGAGCCTGATTGAGCCATGCCAAGCGAGTCATAGAGTTCCCCACAAGCGTGGGGATGAACCGTATTATAGGTCTTACTAAGTAGGTACTGAAAAGAGTTCCCCACAAGCGTGGGGATGAACCGATGATTCTGATTGCAGAGAAGAGGCTGAGAAAGAGTTCCCCACAAGCGTGGGGATGAACCGATTGTTGAGGTGTAACTGATGCCTGGAGAAATGAGTTCCCCACAAGCGTGGGGATGAACCGAGAGCTATACAGCAGGCATCTCGATTTTCTTGGAGTTCCCCACAAGCGTGGGGATGAACCGATTGCACAAATCTAACAGGGGCTTAGAAGGGTGAGTTCCCCACAAGCGTGGGGATGAACCGTTTCCGGGACAAAGAGTAAGCCTGCTCAGTTTGAGTTCCCCACAAGCGTGGGGATGAACCGGCCCTCAACTGCCACCAGAACAATGTGATAAAGAGTTCCCCACAAGCGTGGGGATGAACCGGTGGATCTCTGTACACAGTCTCGGGTATGGCTGAGTTCCCCACAAGCGTGGGGATGAACCGTTTAGCGACTGGACATGGCAAGGATCAACAGTGAGTTCCCCACAAGCGTGGGGATGAACCGATAGAAATCTATTGTTGAGGCTGTTGGATCATGAGTTCCCCACAAGCGTGGGGATGAACCGATAATAAAGCTCCGGCTAATGCTGCTTTTTCAGAGTTCCCCACAAGCGTGGGGATGAACCGCAGAGCCACTTAATAACCTGAAGGATGGAGGGGAGTTCCCCACAAGCGTGGGGATGAACCGCTTTCAAATGAATCCGGACAAAAGATATCAAAGAGTTCCCCACAAGCGTGGGGATGAACCGACTCAAAACATTTCTGCGGGATATTCTGACTGGAGTTCCCCACAAGCGTGGGGATGAACCGAAATACACTCCCCGATTCTTCGATCTGTTTATGAGTTCCCCACAAGCGTGGGGATGAACCGTGATCCTATCTAATTTGATTTGCAAATCTCAGGAGTTCCCCACAAGCGTGGGGATGAACCGCAAAGAATCCTCTAAACTTCTCACGGTCTTCGGAGTTCCCCACAAGCGTGGGGATGAACCGCTTACAGATGGCAAAGACGGCACCCTGGAAGCGAGTTCCCCACAAGCGTGGGGATGAACCGCCATTTTCAATCAGGAATATGAAAGACCTGCTGAGTTCCCCACAAGCGTGGGGATGAACCGACGCAATAAAAGAAACTCCGGAAGAATGGGCGGAGTTCCCCACAAGCGTGGGGATGAACCGACTAAATATTTTAAGCTCACCGGAGAGCAGAGGAGTTCCCCACAAGCGTGGGGATGAACCGGTTATGCGGGCACTTACACAGTTTCAGATCTTGAGTTCCCCACAAGCGTGGGGATGAACCGGTACTATTATCTCTGAAAACAAGAATGAAGCTGAGTTCCCCACAAGCGTGGGGATGAACCGACCATCCGCGATTGCTGACGCGAAAGAAGGGCGAGTTCCCCACAAGCGTGGGGATGAACCGTCATCCCATTATATCCATTGGCGCAGACGGGAGAGTTCCCCACAAGCGTGGGGATGAACCGGGAAAGTAATCGCAAATAGTCCAGTTTTAGGTGAGTTCCCCACAAGCGTGGGGATGAACCGTTCTTAAACTGAGGGCAAAGTACATCAATTGAGAGTTCCCCACAAGCGTGGGGATGAACCGGCCCTTACCCTGCTGCTTTTGCTTTCCTGGTCGAGTTCCCCACAAGCGTGGGGATGAACCGCCCCGAGCAGCTCACTAAAACGGGGATTGAAACGCATTGTGAATTGTTTCTCCTGTGAAAAACGACTGTATTCATGAGCAAGATCCACTAAAACAAGGATTGAAACATTCAGGGGCTCTATGTGGGAAAAATGGGCTATCGATTCACGAGCAAGATCCACTAAAACAAGGATTGAAACAAAACGCTGCAAAAATGTCTTCACAGGACTCTAAATATATCTATAAATTGTCATTTTTGCTTTCTTGAAATCTATACGATTTTGATTTTTTAAAACATTAAAAATTATAATGTTTCATAGTTACTTTTTCCCTTTCTTTTTCTAATCTTCTATTAATTTAAGCGTCATACTATGTTTTTTTACTGATCTTTCAGAAATTTCTTATTTTACAGCATGTAATGCGGATACATTGTAGATGGGATTTGCAAATCTGTGAGTATTACTTGCTAAATAAAAATTGAAACTGGAATCTTTTTTATTCAAAGCTTACCCGTATGACCCAAATGAAATATTAACCATTACCGCCTGAATAACACAAAATATATAATATGTTTTATAAAATTTGAGGAAGTATACGAGCAGGTTTCATGGAACAGGTTTCAGAAGTGTAATACACTCCCCAGTTTAAAAACGGTGTTCGGAATGCCCAACGGAAAAACTCATACAAAAATAAATATTACGCTGCTGTTTGGAATATTGCTGAGTTTACATACAAACTATATAAAATCGTATATCCCATCGGAATATCTTGAATTTGATGCTATAGCAATATTTTCATTTGCACTTATATTCGGGACATACTATCTCAGTCCTGACCTTGATATCCAGAGTGAGCCCTTCAAAAGATGGGGAATTCTCAGATACATCTGGTGGCCTTATCAAAAAATTTTTAAACATCGGGGGTTATTGCACCGCCCATTATCAGGTCCCATTATAATCATTTCAACTGTAGGTCTATTTATCATAGCACCGGTTGTCAAATTATTCAGCTTCGACATAACTCATATCCCGACAGAACATATTATTTCATTACTAACTGGCATTGTTATTTCTATTGAAACACACATAGTTACAGATATAATATACACTAAAGCAAAAAGAAAATCCGCAAAAATAAAAAAGAAACTGAGAAGTATTCACACTGCCAGGTCATGAAGGCAGATAAATAAAACAGATAATCAACACCATTCGGTTCATTTCTAAAAACTAATATCCAGCTGATCTTTATATCCCAGTATACAATAAAAAGATCAGCGGAAGATGCCAGAATATGTGCTGAGAAATTGCTCTGATTTAAAATCAAAAGAGCAGTATTTTTGCCTCCACATTACCACTGATCCCGGACAAAAGTTCCCAAAACCTAAAATAGTGAGATTCAAATAATTTATATGGGTGAACGATTCATGAAAAAGACTTTCGAGAAGGTTTACCATTTAAAGCTTTCCATGAAAGGCATTACTCCTCAGATCTGGCGGCAAATCCAGGTGTCAGAAGACTACACCCTCCTTGACCTTCATAAGGCTATCCAGGCTGCAATGAACTGGGAAAATTACTATTTGCATGAATTCGAAATTTTAAATCCGGAGACAGGGAAGCATGAAATAATAAGCGCAGAAGGCGATGATTATGAATATTCAGATAAAGAACTGCCTGTATTGGAAGAGAAAACCAAACTCTCCGACTATTTAACGCTGGAAAATAAGGATGCTCTATACACATACAATTTTGGGGACAACTGGCAGGTAGAAATTCTGCTTGAAAAAATACTTCCCAGGAAGAAAAATACAGTATATCCCATCTGCACTGCAGGAAAAAGAGCAGCTGTCCCGGAAGATATCGGCGGGATATGGGGCTATGAAGATATGCTGGAGATCCTGAAGGACCCGGAACATGAGGACTATGAAGATACCGTATTATGGCTGGGGAAAGATTTTGACCCGGAATACTTTGACCCGAAAGATGTTTCTTTCTGAACTTTAAAAACTTCCGAATCAGGAATCTGGACCTGCACTATCGGTCAAATAATCTCATGCTTGAGGCTTACCTATTTTTTAGCAGAAGCTCACCTCAATTTTTGTTTTCGTTATCTTAGTCCGATATTTCAACTGTTTATCGGCACAACCCGCTACAGAATAGTTTCTACTAAAACAAAGATTAAAACATTTAATTTAAATAGCTATTAAAACATAAAAACAGATAAGGCAAACTATTTATTCTTATCAAAAGAGCCAGGTGAAGAGATTTATGGATGCAGAGACTTTAGAGGAACCCGTTTTCCAGAGCTGTGATACTGATCGCGAAAAAATAATCGGTTATCTAAAGAACCATGTAATTGGTAAAAAACTCCTTACAGATGAAGTAGTATATCAGCTTGAAGAAGGCAAGCTGGAAGGTGTTTATTCTGATGAGATGTTTTTTTCGAATTTAGTTCTGTCCGGGCACGGTTTCCAGTTTGACATGACCACTATCACCCGCGAAAAAATATACATTCTGGATTTGGATAAAAGAAGGGGCGCCGTCAAAAAAGACTTTAACGGTGTGAGCGTGTTTCGGTACGAACTGGCAGAGCGCAGAAGTACCTCCAGGATAACTGGAATGATGAGGCTGGTCTCATCGACTGTCTGTGAGCATACAATGGAAGGGATTGCTTACGGAGTATACGATTTGCAGCTGGAAAACAGCCAGTTAAGCTGGAAAGAACAGCAACTGCTGTACCGCGATATGCCTGCGGATGATGATAATTATCGACCGGTTGCCTTTGATGCAAAAGTAAGGTTTTATCTGGAAAATGGGAAGTTGAGGTTTGAGTATATTCCTGAATATTATGATTTCGAGCCTGAGAAACTTACAAGAACGTTATCTAAAGACCAGTATCCTTCTTTTGTAACAAAAGAGCGGTAAAAACTGCTTTTACTTAAAAACAGGCCAGTAAAATGAAAAAGCTTAACTTGCTGCCTCTCACTTGATATTTAGCTATTTGTCGACCAGCAAATTTAGTTAACCAAAACAAGAACAGGTAAATTTCGAATATTAGACAGTTCAAGCAAAAAATAGGTTGTTTGATATTAGTTTTCAGGTTTGATATTTCCTGGGAATTTGCTGAAAATAATGGAAAACGACCCTGTCGAGAAGTAGCTTCCACTAAAACAAGGATTGAAACCTAATGCTTACGCAAATTACGGAAAAGATTCTTCTGATTCGTGAGCAAGATCCACTAAAACAAGGATTAAAACATCATGAAAGCAGTTGATGAATCCTTAGTTTTTAGAAATTCATGAGCAAGATCCACTAAAAAAGGATTGAAACCTCACTAACATATATAAGGAGTTAAAAAATGGTAATTTCTCAGTCTAAAACAGCAATTTTAATACTGGTTGCATTAATACTCTCTTTTTTCTCAGGGTTTGCCGTCGCCTCTTATGAACCAGTAATCAAATACCAGGACTATGACGCCAGGAACACTATATCATTTTATCCAACTGATGAATACCCCGACGTAGACGGTAAATTTGTAATAACGCAGTTTGGCGACACTGCATCAGGTAAATATGTCAAATACCCAAATGCCTACGGATTAAGGTACGATTCGGGGGCTGTTTACACGGTTATGTATACAGATTACTGGATACATACAGTGGATGGATATGTTTGGAAAAAAGTACAAAAGTAAGCCGTTCACAGCACTTACTTTAAAAATCAGTATTTTTATATTATAGCCTATTATGAGACTCTGTTCCTAAATCTAGTGATTTTTGCATTTTTTGATTGAAATCTTGAATTTCCAAGAAGAATTCAGGATTCAATCAAACCAAATATTCGAGATCTTCCGGCATCAATCAATAGGTCACGTTCAAAGGATTGTGACCATTTTCAAAATCTAGTGATTTTTAATTTTGAGTTCATCACTAGATTTTGGCATTGTGTCTATTATAACCACTTATTGTAAAAATTGTAGATTCGCGAGCAAGATCCACTAAAACAAGGATTGAAACAGTTATAAAACACCCCTTTGACAGGTGATGTTTCTATTAAATTTAAAGAATTTATAGTTTAGAAAAAAACAATTCACAAAAATCGGATTAAACATCATTTTTAGCCTGCTCTATAAACTTTTTTATCTTACAGATATCTTTTGTGTTGTCTTTGACTTTAGTCCCGCTGTTTACATCAACGCCATAAGGCCTGATTTTGCTAATGGCGCTGCGGATGTTTTCAGGATTTAATCCGCCTGCAAGAATAAATTTGATTTTAGGAAACTCACTGACAATTCTTGAGCTTACTGACCAGTCATGCACCCTTCCCGTTCCGCCTACTTTGTTTAAAGCTTCATCTTTCGTATCCAGTAGATAATAGTTTGTAGGAGTTTTCATATACTGCAATAGATTTTTTAAAGTCTCATTGTAAGTAGTTACATGAACGGCTGTAATAATTATAAAATCTTCAGGCATTAATTTTTTTACTAGCTGCACTTGCTCAGGTGTACTGCCCCCATGCAGTTGTAAAGCACTTACACCGATTTTCGTTGTCGTGTCGGCAATCCAGTTTGGATCGACCTCGTGTGTAACCATTACCGGGATACAACCAGAGTTAGTTTTCTTAAGCTCATGTACCATTGCACATGCCGTCTGACGATCCACAAAATCATTCGAAGGATATTTTTGACCGACCAGTATGCCACAAAAATCCGCTCCCATAGATGCAGTATTGATAGCATCACTGATGCTTTTGTTCCCGCATATTTTCACCAGCATTTCAATCCCGTGGCTTTTTGATTATTACAATAAGGATTTTAAGAAATGTAAGCGCAGTAATGACAGAGTTCGACTGTGAATAATTTAAAAAGTTTCATTTCTAAAACAAACTATTTGGCTATTGATATTTAATAAATTATAGTATATTATTTATAAACCCACTAAAACAAGGAATGAAACTTGGTCAGTTGAAGGGAATAGTAAAGAAATCTCTGGAATTCGAGAGCAAGAATCATTAAAGCAAGGATTGAAACCGGGTAGTATTGACGTCTGAAATAGCCTGATGATAAAATATTTCTTTGTTCTGATTAACTCTTTTCGTTTTCTGTTGATAACTTTTTGACATACTCTACGGCATCGGCTATTACAGACACACCAAAGTCGTTTCCATATTCTCTGAATCTTAAACAAAATGCTTGAGCAATAATTAAAGAATGTGGCAAAGAAATATGAAAATTCAGATAGTTCGTATGTATAAAATCTTTAATATCATCCAAAACATATTTGGGAACTATTGAATATGACACGTTGGATGATCTCCCAATGAAGTTATTTTTTTACTGAATATATTTTTCTTTTTATCATATAACAAGTTTTCATTTTTACTTGTTTTATTATTTTTATTTTTTAGTAATATGTTCTCTCATATGCGAAATATTTATGTACTTAAACGTATTTTTATTAATATGCAAATCAAATTTACTTGATTTGTTTGCAAAACGGCATTTTCCTCCCTAAATATGTAGAGCGGATTCCAAAATCCAAAAATTCCTTTAGTGAACCTCGGTTTTGAAATAATCAATCGAGCTTCTGATCCTGAGAGTAGTTCTGAAACTCTTATGGATATAGGAATAAGAATTGGTCCTGGGATATGCTCGCAATCTTCTGGCATTAGTTTGCCATTTTAAACCTCCCTAAATCTGCAGTTTTCCAGGAGTGGTTTGCCATTTTAATCTCCTGAAATCTGCAGTCTTCCCGCACCAGTTCGTTCATGAGCAAGGTCCACTAAAACAAGGCTTGAGGCATTGTAACAAGAGTTTTTAAGGTGCCAAAAATGAAAACTCTTTAGAAAATCTGAATTAATTTTATGTGGTCCTCTGCATCAAAAATTATTGATACTACACTTAGCGTGTAGTATCCAGAAATTCTTAAAAGGCAGTTCCATCGAAAGTAGCTGGCACATAGGCGGTGAAAGGAACTGCTTGAGACTCAGAATCTATGGCTTCTCCCTCAAAGACATATACTGGTAAAGCAGAATCCTGTTCTTCGCCTGCGGGCTCTATCCAGTAAGCAAGGTAAATATTCTTGATGCTTGCCTTGTCGATTGTATCCAGGTTTGCCGTTAAAAACATGGCTTTGCCATTTTGCAGTTCAGTGTAAGCAGTCTCAGCTGTTTTAATATCCACCTTTTCCTTAGATATCTCTACATCTTTCCATGCCTTGAACAAACCAACGACTTCCCCCTTCTCTCCGACATATACCTTTATTTTGTTACCGGGACCAACGATAGGTATACCATTAATCTCTCTTGCAGATGCAACTACCTGAAGCACTACATCGTACTCTTCCAGGACTTTCCCTGTACTTTTCTCAGACTCTAGCTGTTTATCAGCAACAACTTTATCCAGTTTAGCATCAGACGGAAGAAGATTCATTTCTGCAAGGAAACTTTCTGCAATTTTTATTGCTTCTGCATCCGATGGTAAATCCGGCTGCGATGAAACTACGGGACTCATTTTTTCAGGCACGGAATAAAATATTGCTCCTGATTTCTCATAGACCATCAAATGCTCAGTTCCATCTTCACTCAGCATACCTGTTTTC
This sequence comes from Methanosarcina subterranea, assembly GCF_055385895.1. Classification (NCBI taxonomy): domain Archaea; kingdom Methanobacteriati; phylum Methanobacteriota; class Methanomicrobia; order Methanosarcinales; family Methanosarcinaceae; genus Methanosarcina; species Methanosarcina subterranea. The sequence goes on from NZ_AP042426.1 coordinate 1,011,821, forward strand.
CCAGTCCCGGCAGGACCGGCTTCTCCAGTAAAACCAAATCGTTGTCCGATTTCCTCGACGTACTCAGATGATACCACGGGTGCTTTCGTCTCTAAAACGGGAAATGTACTTTCTAACTCTGGTAAAGAAGTTTCCAGCGTAAATTCCACTGATGAATCAATATTTGCCTCGTTTGTCGGGAAAACGGTGCCTGCCTGAGTATGCAGTGCCATGCTAATTCCAAATACAGTAAGTATGGATACCATCCCCGCCAAAACCAATATTTTATTTTTCAATTTGTTCCCTCCCTTCAACAGCTATGAGTCCATGTATTGAATTGATCATCCACAACAGGATCGGATATTACAGTACCCTGACCCCATATTTTGTCATTGCCACAAGTTGACGTTTCACCAAATACTTTTAGAGTAACGCCTGTAGGCTGATTGATATCTATTCCATAGAACCAGGCATCCTTTACCGTGTATGCATCATCGTTTGCACCATCATCAATTAGATAATCAGCCCAGTTCTCTCCATCACCGGCATAATTATATGCCGTAGTGGAAAAACCACATATCAAATGAGCACCTTTTAAGGACTCTGAAAAATCGTTGTTGCTTAGAGTACTACATGCATGTAGACCGATCCACTCTAAATCATAGTCTCCCCATTCAGCTTCATTAGCATAAACTTTCTCTATGTATGTAGATACATCAAGTCTTCCAGCAGAACCATGTCCCTGGTAGAACGCAATGTCTACACCGTCTACATAAGTAGTATCCGAACCGCTCTGTTCGAAGTGAGCAGCTTTTGCGTTGCTATCGCCTTTGTTGAATTTCTTTGTCCACCCAGCGTTCCCGATACGATTATAAAAACCCACAGCAGAATCATCACTGTTAGGTAAGTCCGCATCCGGGTAAGTATAATCGCATACCCATTCAATCCCAACTTCCGGACTTGATGAATCGCTATCATCGCCTGTACCAGCGCTTGCTGGCAATGTTAGTGCTGCAAGGATACATAAGACCAACATGGTTGTCTTAATTCCATATCTACTTCTGTTCATGCACTATCTCCATTATTTTTTCTTCATAACACAATTAATTTGTATTGTATTATGGAGTAGATATGAAAATTAATAAAAGGCCGTAATATGTTCGGAAAAAACCGAATTTCAGAAATTGCCTGCTGCTTTCTTACACTACTAAAAATGTTTTTTCTCTATCCCTACACCCCATTGCCTTAAACTAGAATAGGAAAGTATGATGCTTATTACAATAAAAAGCAGGCCTACTAAAAGATAAAATGTTATGTCATAGGCACCTTCTGCTGGAGGATACATACTTTGTCTCAAATAATCCTTCATGAACTTGGCAATGTATGCAAAGCCACATGCAACTGACACGACAGAAAAAGATAAAAGAACCAGTATCTTATTCTTTTCCTGTGGATGCAAGAGAATTATGCCTTTTTCTGTTATTTCATAGTATGTCCATTTGTGGTTTCCTTCTTTTTTCCCTACCAAGCCAGCATCGAGTAACTTTTCTAAGTGTTCATGAACTGTCGATTTTGCCAGATTTTCAGTTTTCGAGAGTTCTGTGACCGTCATACACCTTGCATCAAGTTTTTTTAATATTGAAATCCTTGATCTCGATGATAATGCGATAAACGATTTTAAATCCAATATGATGTTCTCTGGCATCAAAAATTACGCACCTTTAGTTAAGTTCGTATTATGAACACTTCTATTATTTACTTCTTGAGTACAAATACTCGTATTTTAATATGCTTTTTGGTTGGCAAGCAAATTTAAATCAAGTGCAGAGTTCCATAAGAATTTATGGTAATGATTATATTTTTTCCTCTGACAACTCACGGTGCATAGCCTGTTGCGGGTGGAGTTTGTAGTAGCTGCAATACTTCATTCATAAATTGATTTAAGAAAATAAATTATTAGAATCTGTTAGTATCCATTAAACTAATAGAGAATGGTCATCAAAATAATTTTAGAATTAGTTGAGCTTATGCCAAAATCATTTAAAATGCTTTAAATCCCAAATAAAAGCACTCAATTCTATATTTTCCGGAAAAATTTCCTTAAATAGCTTAAAAATGCAACCTTCTAAAAGCAGTTGGTGCCCTTATCAAATCTTTTCTTCCAACTTTAAAAGCCGTTAATGCCGTAAGTAAAGCGGCAATGTTGCCTATAGAGACAAACATTTTAGCCCATTCAATTCTTCTTGTAGGTGTTTTCGAGCGATTGTATCCCACTACTTCATTTGAGTTCTTTCTTTCAACAGTGGTTCTAAGATTGTATATTTTACCAAGGAGTCTATGAAATTTCCTTGGTATATATATTCCTCTGAAGTGGGTTCCTGTTTCTGTTTTAAGAATAGTTCCTGCACTGTTAGCTCTGGCTGCTATAATTGGAATAACTCCATGATCAATAACCACCTGGTTAGAAGGATGACTATCAGGTCCAGCATCTGCAATCATAAAAAGTGGTTTATGAGTTTCCGATTTCATGCACTGAATGATAGTTTCTTGAAATATAGTGTTGTCATTTTTACTTGCGTTTACTGCATCCCAATAAACTGGTAAACCCCACCAACTATCAACAACACATGTATCAGTATACCCCGTTCCAGATAGGACACTATACTTTCCGGTTTTTTTAACATAATGTCCTGCATCAGGATCTGAGAGCATACCAGTTTCTTTATTTTTTAATCCACTGCAGTTGCACTCAAAGAACCTTCTATCCCATATCCAGATTTTATCTCCTATAAGATTTAGATTTCTACATTCTTGTATCAGTAATTGAGCATATTCCACGAAATATGGATAAATACATTTCAGATTTCTACGATATGATGAAAGAGTGATTCGATCACGATTTTCAATATTTAATTCCTTTCTTAGAGCTTTATTCTGGTTAAATTCTCTAATGAATGATTCAAAATTTGAATACCCCATCTTACATCTTGCAATTTCTAACTTGAGAATGTTGTTGAAATTTAACGATTCATGCTGAGGATGGTACTCCATTGAAGCCTGTAATTCAATGAAAAAGTTATCCAGCGAAGGATTTAATGCAAACATGTCTCCTATATACCCATGAAACGTTTTGAAGTGTTGAAAGGCAAGTACTTGATTCCAGGGCAATACACTTTCCATATAATCTTTGCTATGTACAACTAGAAGATTAATTTTATAAGGAATGCAAATTTTCCTTTTGAGAAAAGTAAATCCTTCACCAAAAAAGTCTGAAAGCACTTTTTGAAAAATAGGGAGCACATTACGTACTTTACAATGTCTTTTGTTTTTAGTAATTTAGCATGAAAGTACATGAGGATATCTTCCTCACATGCTCTCTTCATCCTCTTTTCGCGTTATTGCAAATATTTCACTAATTATTTTTATTCGTTCATCAACTGAGAATATCTCGGTCTCAACAATCTTTCTCTTTTGAATTTCCCTTTTTTTATATCCAGTTTCATCTTCGTACATCTCATCATTCGTAATAAGATGCCATATTATCGTTGCAATTTTCCTTGCCAAGGCAATAATTGCCTTTGCATGTCCAATTGACTTCTTTTTCCTGTTAAAAAACTCTTTTAACTTACTGTTATTCTTTCTTGCCGCTGCTTGAGCAATCTGCGTCAGAATCCATCTTGCTCTCTTTGATCCTCTCTTTGTGATTCTTCCGTTGTGGTATTTATCTGCAGATTGATACACATTAGGAACCAGACCAAGCCAAGAAGCAAGCTTATCTCCAGAAGAAAAATCCTTGAAATTGCCTATTTCAGCAAGTAGAATTGCCGCACCAAGTTCTCCTATACCTGGAACTGACATTAAAATCTCCATTTCTCGCTTATGATTTCTATAAGCATAATTGAAAATTTCTTTTTCTAAAGCTTCGATCTCATCATCAAGACTTTTTATGAGTTTTAGACAGATCTGAAGTCTGAATGCAGCACTTTGAGAGATTTCTCGCTCAAGAATTTCTCTGATTTGATCACTTTTTTTACGAACATTTGGAGAAAGACTTGCGATAATCTGGTCAACAGTCTTACCTGAAGAGATTCCTGATAAGATCATTCTGCCATTCTTGCCGAAAATGTCTGTCAGCACATTCTTCAGGTTTAACATTTCAGATGCAAGAATTGAGTGAGCTTTATTTTTTAGATCTGTTCTTTTTTGTACAAGTGTTAACCGAAGTCGAACATATGATCTAAAATCTCTATGATCCTTTGGAAAAACTCTTGATGGCTGAATCATATTATTAAGTGCAAGTTGTGCAATGACTTCTGAATCAATCTTATCTGTTTTTTTATGTGTAAATACCTTCATATCTCGCGCATTTCCAACTATCACCGGTAGATGCTTTATCAAAGAATCATGGACAGGAACCCAAAAGTCACTTGTTGATTCACATGCAACAACATTACATTTTTCTGATATTACCCAATTTTTAAGGGCTAAAATTCCCTCATCATCTCTGTCGAAACGCTGCTGTTGTTTTTCACCAGATCTACTGAGAATTGTAGCAATGAAAAAGAGTTTGTGAATGTCTAAACCACAAGCTTTGTTTATGACTTCAATCATCAAATAATATCACCCAATTTATTTGGGCAGTGGAATTGCCTCAAAGGCCAATTTAGCATCCGTGATCAAAGTCACACTTGAGCCTTCGATGGCAATTCACTGATTAGTTTTCTGACGGTTTTGAAAAACCAAAATTAGGACAACCTTACTGCCCAAAGTAATAAGGAATTCAATAGCCAAAAAAGTGGGGTAAAGTACTTTCATTTAGTTGTGCATGTTATTCAAAGAATATCATGTGCGTTTTCTGTAAAATTTACTCTCTACCCCTTACTCTTCTTTTTTGATTACTGCTCCATTACCATATACCTTTTCCAGGAAACTTTTCGGGACATTATGGAAGTTTTTACAGGATCTTCATGAAGTCACTTTTTTGCAGCTCTCTTTTAACCTCGCAATGAAAATTCAGGTAATTTGATCCAGAACTCTCCGTATCTGACTATAATTTACTCAGCTTTATCTTCTTCTATAAAGGAATACTCCAAGGAATCCGATTATTCCATACTTCATTTCGAATCCAGGCATGCCTTTACTTTCTTCCTTCTCTGACTTATGTTCGATATCTGCTTCTTCACTTTCAGTATTGGCACTTTCCGCATTTTCTCCAATATCTTCAGTGCTAGGCCGCACTTTAGCACCAGATTCTTTTGCGATTGTTTTACCGGTTATTGCAAAAGGAGAGAATCCCGGAGTTTGTGCAATAAAATAAAGGTATTTGTTATCTTCCCTTAGCAGGGTGGTCGCAAGTTGATCCCATTTTGCATCGCTGTACCTGTTCAAAGTGACAGAAGACCGGTCAATGTCTTTATTCTGTATCCAGGTCTTTTCAACCTTGAAACATACAGTTGCGTTTTCGATATTCTTTGAGGTTGCAAACCCGCTGTTGCCAACCCAGATGTTCAGATAGTTATAGACTTCACCTTCGGGCGCATCCTGGGTAAGAGTGGATTTATTTTTCAGCATTTCGACAATAGTTATTGTCTTTCCAATGGTTCTCTTTGAATCAAAGCTCACATATAAGACGCAGGTTGCATTCTTTGTGAAATCAAACTTTACAGGATTTCCGTTTGTTATGAACGCCTGTGAAAGTTCTTTCACTGCAACATTCTTTGCAGGTTCAGGAGAACCATCGGCACCACTGCTTCCACCACTGCTTCCACCCTTACTACTTCCATTTGTCTTACCATCGGTACTTCCCTTTTCCTCTGAAACATTTTCCACAGTGCACATATAAATATCATAATTTCCATTTCGATAATCCTGCCAGACTATCCTGTTTCCATAGATAGCAGGGTGCGTTTGCGACGATTCATCAGTTGTAATCTGAGTTTCTTCGGAAGTGGACAGGTTGTACATGTAAATGTTAGTATTTATGCCGTCCAGACTACGCCAATCGTCCCATACTATTCTATCACCGTAGATAGCAGGGAAAATATTATTTAGTCCGTCACTGACGATCTGGATTTTCTTGGAAGTAGAGACATTGTACATGTAAACGTTGGATCCGTTAAGAGTATCGTCCTTCCACACTACCCTGTCACCATAGATGGCAGGATAACCATCCGATGATGCGCTAGAGATATAAGTTTCAGTGCAGGTGGAAAGATCGTACATGTAAATGTTGTATTCATCACGAGTATCCAGCCACGCTATCTTATCACCGTAAATCTCAGGATAGTACTGATTTGATTCATCAGTGGTAATCTGTGCTTCAGTGAAGTTAGAGAGATCATACATGTAGATATCCAGGTTTCCATTGCGATAATCTGCCCACACTATTCTGTCTTCATAAATATCAGGAATATTTTGAGAAGATCCATTGGTAGTTATCTGAATTTCATTTATAGTGAGTTGGTACTTTGTACAGTAGACGCCAGTGCGGCAGATGAAACGAAAGTAAAAAGAAGTAAAACCAGAGATATTGAAGTTAAAGTTCTCAAAAAAAACTTTTCTTTTTTGTCCATTTATTTTCCCTTTTCCACCAATCATTCAAAACAATTAAACAGTTAATAATTTTTAATCATGTTTATACCTTTTCTTTTGAATGCAAATTCTATAGAAATCCTTTAATTTAGAAAATTACCGGCGGGCAAAGGTTGGATCAAAGCTAACCTGCGTAGAATCGCTGTGACGGCACAAAAAGTAAAGAAGAGACTCTAAAAATGTTGAATCTAAATAATATCTTACCTTTAATCTTTAAAATGCGTCCCTATTTTTTGAGACTGTAATCAAAATCTCCTTTATTTCTTCATCATCAAAACAATTAATGATCCGTGTAATCCGCGTAGTTGGCGCTCCTCTTTATCCTGAGCGGAATATTCCTGAATTCTACCGGGCTGCTTACAGCCCGGTTTTCAAAAAATCTCAACAAGGCGTTAAAATTACTTTTCTTAGTCATTTCCAATAGATTTTTATGGTCAATCACTGCTGAAAAGAGATTTATGTTCGAGCCATATATTATTAAAATTAAAGTCTTTCACAACCTGTTTCCTGGGAAAATTAAAATTTAAGGGGTCATAAGGGCTTGAATATCGTTAGATCAAAAAATCGGCTAGTAATTAACTAATGACCTTTAAGTGGCCGGAATAGTGAATTTGAATCTTAGAGAGTCCACTGATTTTTTTGAGCTTAATTATATCTGAAACTAAACAGCTTTTTTTATATAGTAACAGATTGTATTTGTATACTTATGTATTAGCTGCAGGTTAAATTTTCCTTTTAAAACTTAATACTTTATATAATACTGATATCGTTATATAGAAAGGGAAACGATAAAGACTTAGAATCTTTGTTACCTACAAAAAGATACGCTTTAATATATTTTGAAAGCGTTGATTCTTACAAAGATTATTTCTAATTAACAGTGGGGGAGGAGTAAGTATTGAAGAGAAGAAGCAGGACAGATATCGCAGTAGATATTCTCAGAGTGGCGATGAACGGGGCAAAGAAAACGCATATCGTTTATGAGGTAAACCTTAACTTTAATATTGCTCAGAAATATCTGGAAATGTTAAAAGAAAAAGAGCTTATCAGGCACGAGAATGGCGTTTTCATCACAACTGACAAAGGAAAAGTCTTCCAGGAAATGGCTAAAGAACTTAAACTTTAAGAATTTTTCTATTTCTCTTTAGATGTTTTTATTTTGTTTTCATCTGCTTTCTTTTTATTTTTTATTTTTTCTGTCTTCCCGGCTTTCATCTTCCCTGATCTATGAATCCAGGATCTCTCTCTATTTTTTATCAAATATTGAGTGGCGAACTCATCCGGAAGAATAAAAGATGAAGCCTGATTTCATAAGGAAACCGGCATCGCGGCAGCAAATTCATAATACAGCTTAGTTAAGTAATAATCCTTCTGAACATTTATGCGCTTCCGTATTTATAAAGGCATTTGGAAACATATATACTATGGCGATGAGGGCGCTTTTTTTGAACTGCACACTGAAAAAATCACCTCAGGTATCGAACACCCGTGCTCTTGTTGACAAAGCTGTGAATATTTTTAAAGAACTTGATATTGAGAGCGAGGTCATAAGGGTTGTTGATCACAATATAGCTTTCGGGATTTCCTCAGACGAAGGAAACGGAGATGAATGGCCCCTTTTACTTGAGAGAATAAAAGCCTGCAATATCCTGGTTATAGCAACTCCTATCTGGTTTGGCGTGCTTTCTTCCGTAGCCAAGATGGTAATTGAGAGGCTGGACGGGACCTATATGGAAGGGGATCCAGAAACCGGGCAGTACCCTCTTTACGGAAAAGTCGCGGGAGTTATCGTTACGGGGAATGAAGATGGGGCGCATGACGTATGTTCTACCATACTCTTCAACCTCACACACCTGGGATGTGCCGTGCCTCCCAATGCGGACTGTTACTGGGTCGGAGATGCAGGCCCGGGGCCCAGCTATATCGAAGCAGGAGGGGAAAGGCACCTTTACACGAATCGGACGGTAAGATACATGGCACATAATCTTGCGTATTTCGCAAAGCTTCTCAAAGAAAATCCTATTCCTACCAACTTGAAAATGCTTGATGAGGAGGCAAAAAGGGTAAGTGACTCGGTCTAAATCAGCTTTAAAAAGCCTTGTGTTACTTTTTACTTGTTTTCGTTGCTTTTATTTTCAAATAGCTGCATACTTTTGCTGAGGGGAACATTTTACTGATAGAGATGGAGGATTTTATTTGACTGATGGGGATAAATCGATTATAAAACTTAAGGTTGCAGAAGCAGATCAACGGGATGTCGGAAAAGGAATTGTCCGAATTGATGAAAGGTTCAGAGAAAGGATGGGCCTGAAACCCTTTGACGTTGTGGAGATCAGAGGTGGAAAATTGACTTCTGCCCTTATAGGCCGTCCTTATCCCAGTGATGCGGGCCTTGATATTGTCCGCATGGACGGGCTTATCCGTATGAATGCAAAGACGAGTATAGGGGAATACGTAGATATCCGCAAAGCAGACTGGAAAGAAGCAAAAAGTGTAACCCTTGCACCTGTAGCCAAAGGAATGCAGATATATGCCCCAAGTGAGACTCTTAAAGCCGTATTCATGAACCGTACGGTTTCAAAAGGGGATTTCATTTCCACTACAAGCCTCAGACGGTCCAGGGAGAGGGAGACTTTTGGTAAAGGGGTTATGTTCGAGGATTTCTTCCAGGACTTTTTCGGGCAGGGTTTTGGCCAATCTTTCGGGCTTGGCGAGATAAAACTGCAGGTGGTATCTACTGCCCCGTCGGGGATAGTGAAGATTACTGATATGACACAGGTAGAGCTTCTGCCTGAGGCTACGGAGGTAACCCCTGAACAGAATATCCCTACTGTAATGTATGAGGACCTGGGTGGGCTTAAAGATGCTATTGGCAAGGTAAGGGAAATGATAGAACTGCCTCTGAAGCATCCTGAGCTCTTTGACAGGCTTGGAATCGACGCTCCGAAAGGGGTACTGCTGCACGGGCCTCCCGGGACGGGCAAGACAATGCTTGCAAAAGCAGTTGCCAACGAATCAGATGCTTATTTCATTTCCATTAACGGCCCGGAAATTATGTCAAAGTACTACGGAGAATCCGAGAGGGCAATAAGGGAAATCTTTGAAGACGCAGAAAAGAATGCTCCGGCAATTATTTTCCTGGACGAGATTGATTCTATTGCTCCTAAAAGGGCTGAAGTGACCGGAGAAGTCGAAAGAAGAGTGGTCGCTCAACTTCTTTCCCTGATGGATGGGCTTAAAGCCCGCAAAAACGTGATTGTTATAGGATCGACCAACCGTGTTGAAGCTATCGATATAGCCCTCCGCCGCCCGGGCAGGTTTGACCGGGAGATTGAACTTAGAGTTCCGGACACGGAAGGAAGGCTTGAGATTTTCCAGATCCATACAAGGGGCATGCCTCTTGCAGAAAACGTAAACCTGATGGATTTTGCCCAGATAACTTACGGGTTTGTGGGAGCTGACATTGCTGCGCTCTGCAGGGAAGCAGCCATGAGTTCACTGAGGCGGGTTTTACCGAGAATCAACCTTAATGAACCAGAAATCCCGAGAGAAATCCTTGATTCCCTTCAGGTCACAAGGGAGGACTTTGAAAACGCCCTGAAAGATGTCCAGCCGTCTGCTATAAGGGAAATCCTGATAGAAGTCCCTAATATCGGCTGGGACGACGTTGGCGGCCTTGAGGGGGTAAAAGAGCTTCTGAAAGAGGCTGTTGAATGGCCGCTCAAGAGCCCTGAATCTTATAGGGATATAGGGGTTGAAGCCCCCAAGGGTGTGCTTTTATACGGGCCTCCGGGCACTGGAAAGACCCTCCTCGCAAAAGCCATTGCCCACGAGTCCGATGCCAACTTTATCACCGCTAAAGGGAGCGACCTGCTCTCCAAATGGTACGGGGAATCTGAAAAGAGAATTGCCGAGGTCTTTACGCGTGCACGGCAGGTTGCTCCTTCCATCATTTTCCTTGATGAACTTGATTCCCTTGCACCTATCCGCGGGGCTTCTACAGGTGAGCCTCAGGTTACAGCAAGAATCCTTAATCAGCTCCTTTCTGAAATGGATGGTCTTGAAGAACTCAGGGCTGTTGTGGTAATCGGTGCAACCAACCGTCCTGACATGATAGACCCTGCTCTTTTGAGACCCGGGCGTTTTGATGAGCTTATTCTTGTGCCTGTCCCGGACGAAGGAGCTCGAAGGGAAATTTTCAGGGTCCATATCGAGAATATGGCTCTTGCGGAAGATGTCGATATTGAAAAACTCGTTTCCCTTACAGACCAGTATACAGGTGCGGACATTGCAGCCGTATGTAAAAAAGCAGGACGACATGCACTGCGTGAAGACCTCCATGCAAAAAATGTTAAGCAAAAACATTTCCTTCAGGCAATTGAAGAGACCGGGCCTTCAGTTACTCCGGATGCCATGAAGTACTACCAGGCAATAAAAGGTGAACTGAGAAAAAGGAAATCCAAGGAAATAGAAAGTTCCTATTATATCTGAGTATGAGAAGGAATTCTGTTTTCTAATTTTTATTTTGTCCTTTTGAGGATTCTCTTTTCAGCCTTCTTTTCTATTTTTATTATTTGTTTAACTTTTTTGGACGTGGCATTCTTTTTATTAATTAGTACTTAATTTTTTATTACTGTTATTGTGCCATTTTTTTCTTAAATCGGTTATTTTTAATTTAATTATTCATTGACAACCTGTTTTACTGGACGTTTCTGGAAAATTGTTAAGTGGCTCCGAAAGTCATTTATATATAAACTCTTTAAATTATGTTAACCAATGACATTAAATATCATAATTACTATCGGTAATATATATGCAGCTTCCAACACCCGAAGATCTTAAAAAAAGAAGAAATGAACTCGGGCTTACCCAGAGCGACCTGGCTAAAAGGGCAGGTGTAAGCCAGCCTCTTATAGCGCGTATCGAATCTGGAGATGTAGACCCCAGGCTCTCAACGGTCAGGAAAATCCTTGATGCTTTTGAGGAAGCTGAAAAGGAACAGCAGATCATTATAAGGGACCTGATGCATTCCCCTGTCCTGCATGTTTCTCCTGAAGACTCGGTAGAAGAGGTGGTAAACCTTATGCATGTTCATGGTATTTCACAGATTCCCGTGCTTGATAGAGGAATTCCGGTTGGAAGTGTTTCGGAAGATATGATCGTAAAACTGATGGGTGAGAGCAAGAAAAAATCCATATCTCAGTTGAAAGTTTCAGGGATAATGGGGGAGTCGTTCCCCACAGTATCTCCCGGAATCTCGATCTCAGTAGTCTCGCATATACTTGAAGGAAATCCTGCCGTACTTGTAGTAGAAAAAGGGACAGTCGTGGGAGTTGTAACAAAACACGACGTAATGAAGCTTCTTCAGGGCCAATAACCGGAATCCTTTTTCCTTAAAGCCAGAATCTCAGATTGAGTGTGGAAAGCACATGAATTATATACTAGGATTCAATTAAACCTGAATCCTTAATTTAATTCGGTACTTAACCTGTTTGAACTGTCCGGAGAAACATGGTAAATGCAGTCGAAAAGGTATCAGGGCTAAGGTACTACGGATCCCTCCGGCATGCCGTATCTATAACTATACTACCCTGAACTATTTCAGGACTACATTACTAAAATAATTTCAATATCATAGAGTTTACATCAATCCTCCTCAATTAATAAAAACAAAAACCAATTTAATCTTTGAAAAAAGTGTGGAGTACAATAAATATGGATCTGGAAGATACCCTTCTCATGATGCCTGGTCCCGTACCTGTTGCACCCAGAGTCCTTAGAGCAATGTCAAAACCGATGATCAACCACCGGAGTGTTGAATTTGCCGGAATTTATACTGATTGCAGGGCAATTCTTGCAGACGTTTTTCAGACAAAAAATGACATCTTTTTGCTCAGCGGTTCCGGGACTGCGGGAATGGAAGCCGCAGTCGGGTCTGTGACCGGAAGCGGGGATAAAGTTATCGCTATAGAGAACGGAAAGTTCGGAGAGCGTTTCAAAGACCTTGCAGCTCTTTATGCTGAAGTGGTTCCCCTGGAGTTTGAATGGGGTCTTCCTGTTGACCTTGAACAGGTTAAGGAAAAGCTCGAGGAAGGGGCAAAAGCTATCACCCTTGTCCACAACGAGACCTCTGCAGGTATCATGAATCCTGCTGCAGAAATCGGCAAGCTTGCAAAAAAGCACAACGCTCTTTTTATTATGGACGGTGTTACTTCCCTCGGGGGAGACGAAGTCAAAGTCGATGAATGGAATGTCGATATCGCAATTGTTGGTTCCCAGAAATGCCTTGCAGCTCCACCGGGAATGGCAGCTGTTTCCGTAAGCGAAAAAGCCTTTGAGGCTATGAACGGAATAAAGAAGAGGCCATACTATAATGACCTTAAGGCATATAAGAAAAGCGGGGATAAACCCAGGCCGGAAACGCCTTACACTCCTGCAATTCCTCTCTTTTATGCACTTCAGGAAGCTCTTCGTATCGTTAAGGAAGAGGGGATGGAAGCAAGGATCAAAAGACACAGAACACTCTCCGAAGCAGTAAGAGCAGCAGCTGGCGCAATGAACATAGAAATGTTCCCACAACTTAATGAGTACAGCCAATACTCCAACACTATCACTGCAATGAAATCTCCTGCAGGAGTTGATGGTGAAGACATTAAAAACGACATGAAGAAACGTGGCGTAATTATAGCTGGCGGGCAGGAACGCCTGAAGAGCAAGATTTTCAGAATTGGAAGCATGGGAAATGTGACTGCAAGGGATGTCCTCTCTACTGTTCAGCAGCTCGAAATCGTGCTTAGTAAGCGGGGTTACATTGGCAGCGTGGGAGAAGGCACCGAAGCTGCATCACGTGTCATTGACAGGTTATGAGATGATTCAAAAAATCCTTCATGACCAAGGTTTATAAACGTTTCAGGAAAACCAGAAGAATATTAAGCTTTAAATTCGATCGGATTCACATGCCCACAATAGGAATTGCAGATACCACGTTTGCGCGCTATAATATGGGGCGTGCAGCAATCGACGAGATACAGAAAAACGTATCCGTAAAGATTAAAAGGGTAACCGTGCCCGGGATAAAAGACCTTCCGGTAGCAACCAAAAAGCTTATCGAAGAGGAAGGCTGCGATATCGTAATGGCCCTTGGAATGCCTGGCGGGAAGCAAAAAGACAAAATGTGCGCTCATGAAGCTTCTCAGGGCCTTATTATGGCTCAGCTTATGACAAATACCCATATTATTGAGGTATTTGTCCATGAAGATGAAGGAAAAGACGAAAAAGAACTTGCTTTTCTCATGGATCAAAGGACCCGGGAACATGCCTTAAACGTGATAAAACTGCTCTTCAAGCCGGAAAAACTGGTAAGGGAAGCCGGTACCGGTCAGAGGCAGGGTTTTGAGGACGCAGGTCCTTTGAGAATGTGAAGCGACTTTAAGTTAAAAACAAGACTGGAGACCTTACTAAATGACTATCAGCCTAGGATTTGTTGTAGCTGAATTTAACAGGGATCTGACCTATCAGATGGAGCTGCTTGGAAGAGAGCATGCGGAATTCCTGGGGGCAACAGTTAAAGAGACCATTCTCGTGCCCGGAGTCTTTGACATGCCCCTTGCAATCAAGAAGCTCTGTCAGAGGGAGGACATTGATGCAGTGGTTACCATAGGATCGGTAATCGAAGGTGAGACCGACCATGACCAGGTGGTTATGCAGCACGCCGCGAGGAAGATCATGGATCTTTCCCTTGAGTTCAACAAGCCAGTAACTCTCGGAATTCCGGGTCCGGGTATGACCAGGATGGCTGCTCATGAACGTGTCGACTATGCTAAAAGGGCAGTAGAAGCTGCAGTCAAGTTGGTGCGGCGGCTGTGAAGTTCCTTGATGCTTCAATAAGCTAGCAAGAGTGTAACAAACCAGGACCATCTCTATGACATCCGCAAGGCTCAAGCGTGTAGAAGAATCTGCAACGATCAGGATCTCCAACATCGCGACCAGAATGATTAAAGAGGGTACAGACGTTATCAATTTTAGCCTTGGCGAACCTGATTTCGACACCCCTAAAAACATCTGTGATGCTGCAGCAAAGGCTATGTATGAGGGAAAGACCCACTACGCTCCTTCTGGCGGTATTCCGGAATTAAGGGCAGCGATTGCCGAAAAGCTGAGAACGGAAAATCGCCTGGATGTGACCGAAAAAGATGTGCTGGTCACCCCGGGTGCAAAGCAGGGGATTTTCGAAATAATGATGGGTGCCCTCGACGACGGGGATCAGGCACTCCTCTTTGATCCTGCCTGGGTAACCTATGACGCCTGCATTCGTTTTGCAGGAGCAGATACTGTATGGGTTCCTACAGTCCCTGAAAAAGGGTTCCTGCCTGACAATTTCGCCGATTACATAAACGATAAGACAAAGCTCATTGTTGTAAACAGCCCGGGCAACCCGACAGGTGGCGTATTCGGGAAAAAAACCCTGCAATGCATTGCAGATCTTGCAATTGACCATGACCTTCTGGTAGTCTCAGATGAGATCTATGAGAAAATCATCTATGACCGGGAACATATCAGTATTGGCAGTTTTGACGGGATGCAGGAGAGGACCATTACTGTAAACGGCTTTTCCAAAGCGTATGCAATGACTGGCTGGAGACTTGGATACCTTACCGCTCCTCCTGAGATCTTCAAGCTTCTACAGAAGATCCAGTCCCACTCTGTAAGCAGCGCCACTACTTTTGTCCAGTATGGCGGGCTTGAAGCCCTTCAGGGCCCTCAGGACGGCGTGAAGGCAATGGTGGATCGCTTTAAAATGCGCAGGGACATCCTCATTGATGGGCTGAATAAAATAGGGCTTGAATGCAAGAAACCGGATGGAGCTTTCTATGCCTTTGCCAATGTGAGTGAGTACGGAAACGGGACCGAAGTTGCTGAAAAGCTACTGAGGGAAGCTCATGTTGCAGTAACCCCTGGAGTTGCTTTCGGGTCTTCCGGCGAGGACTTTATCCGGATTTCCTACGCAACATCCATTGATAGAATCCGCGAAGCGCTTGAAAGGCTTGAAAAAGTATTTGCATAAAACACGATTCCGAAGCGACCTTTTTAATAGAGGTCCGGAAAGTATTTTTTTTAAGTATAGAGGACGGTAGGGGTAAGTTTACCCATACCGTTTAAGGACTTCTTTTATAATTGCGCCGGTACTGCAAAGAGGGCATCTTTTTGAAAGTGGAATCCTGACCACTTTTGCAGGAAGCCCTCTTTTAGTAAGTTCTATCTCCAGGAGCTCAATGTCAAAATGCTGGTCGTAACCCAGAGCAATGATATCCGGTCTTATTTCCTTAAGGGGTTCGAACATATCCTTTTCACTGCCAAGAGTGGCTTTGTCTACCGTTCCAAGTGCATTCACCATCTCAAGCCGCTGCTCCTCAGGAACTATTGGATTTGGCTTATGGGTCACGTTGGAATCCCTGGCAACAATGACAAAGAGTTCATCTCCAAGAGCTCGTGCCTGGGTCAGGAAATAAACATGTCCAGGATGGAGAATGTCAAAAGTTCCGGTAGCAAGTACACGCGTCAATAAATCACCTGGTCTCGGGTAATATCCTCTAAGCATAAGAAACTTACTGAAAATAGTCCTGTTCCCTGACCATAAGAGTTCCATGTTATGCAACCTGTATATAGTGTGAACGGGTGTTGATTATTCTATAACTAGCCTCCATGATAATGGGGTTCGATTATCGTAAGTAATATATATGGCTCATAAATATGATTATTGATTATTGGAATGAAGACCTGACAGCAGTAGTCTGAAGATAAATTATGCAATGCCAGAACTTTTTACCTCTCACGGAAGTAGCTGTTACCCCAGGGGTTATAACAAGTAATATATAATTCTGGCAAAAATTACCATCTAGATAAGTTTATAAAAAGAGGAAAACCCCATGGTTAAAAAATCGGTTCATGAGATCAATAAAAAAATTGAGGATGGGAGCGTCAATGTAGTCACAGCCGAGGAAATGGTCGGAATTGTTGAAAGTCTTGGCGTGGAAGGTGCCGCGAGAGAAGTTGATGTAGTCACTACAGGCACGTTTGGAGCCATGTGCTCTTCAGGTTTGATGCTTAACCTGGGTCATTCGGAACCCCCAATCAAGATCCAGAAAGTATGGTTCAACAATGTAGAGGCATACAGCGGGCTTGCTGCTGTTGACGCTTACCTTGGAGCTGCCCAGATCTCGGACACACGCGGGATACAGTATGGTGGAGCGCATGTCATTGAAGACCTGCTCAGAGGAAAAGAGATCAATGTACACGCAACCTCCTACGGGACGGACTGCTATCCCAGGAAAGTGCTTGATACGACAATCACCCTTGATGACTTAAACGAAGCAGCTCTCCTCAATCCCAGAAATGCCTACCAGAAATATGCTGCTGCAACAAACAGTTCCAAACGGATACTAAATACTTATATGGGAGAGCTTCTGCCCAACTTTGGTAACGTAACCTATTCCGGAGCAGGAGTCCTTTCTCCCCTGTCAAACGACCCGACCTACGAAACTATAGGAACAGGCACAAGGATTTTTATCGGCGGGGCCCAGGGTTATGTTATCGGGAACGGGACCCAACATTCTCCCTCCAGCGGTTTTGGTACCCTCATGCTTAAAGGAAACCTTAAGGAAATGAACCCTGATTATTTAAGGGCCGCTTCTTTTACAGGCTACGGGACAACCCTTTATATGGGAATCGGAATCCCAATACCCATTCTTAATGAAAAGATCGCAGCCTCAACTGCAGTGCGTGATGAGGATATCACTACCAGTGTCCTTGATTATGCCGTGGGCAGCAAGGATAAGCCTGTGGTCAGGCAGGTAAATTATGCCGAACTCAGGTCAGGCTCTGTGCAGATTGAAGGAAAAGACGTTCTAACCTCTTCCCTTTCAAGCTTCAAGAACGCAAGGAAGATTGCAAATGAACTTAAGGAATGGGTAAAGCACGGCAAATTCTTTATCAGCGCGCCTGTGGAAAGGCTTTGCTGTGAAGGCTCGGCAAAATCCATGAAACAGACACAGGCAGTGCCTCTTGTAAAAGATGTCATGTCCGATTTTATTGTTACTATCAAAAAGAACCAGACTGTTCAGGACGCTGCAAAGAAGATCTGGGAGAATTCGTTCAACCACCTTGCAGTGATTTCGGATACAGGCGAACTGGTAGGAATACTTACTGCCTGGGATATCTCAAAAGCTGTTGCTGAAAATATTTTTGATTCCGTAGAAAGCGTCATGACAAAAAAGGTCCTGACCTGCGCTCCGAACGAACCTGTGGACCTTGCAGCCCGCAGGCTGGACCGCTATGGAGTTTCGGCAATGCCCGTGATCGATGCTCAGAAGCGGGTACTCGGAATTATCACAAGCGACAATATAAGCAAGCTCCTTGCAAGGAGGTACTGAGCATGAAAATAAAGATCAGCATCCCCACGGAAAGGATACACAACCCCATTATCTCCGAGTCTATTATCGAAACCAGAATCCTGCTTAATATTATGGTCGCAAATATTGACTCGACTTACGGAGAACTGATTGCAGACGTTAAAGATTCCAGGTTCGACAAAATTAAAAATGCTCTCGAGTCAAGAGGGGCAATAGTTGCAATTCTGGATCGCCCTATTCACAGGGATGAAGAAGAATGTGTTGAATGCGGAGCCTGCATCTCAGTCTGCCCGATGAATGTTTACGCTTTTGATGAAACCTGGAGCCTTTGCGTGGATGAAAAGAAGTGTATCCAGTGCGGCCTGTGTATCAAGATGTGTCCGCACGGTGCTTTAAAACTGGGAGAATGAAAGAGAACTGATCCGCGGATTTCCTTCTTTTTTCCATCTTTTCCTTTTTTTTCTTCATACTTTCCCGATCTTTTTACCTTTTCCTCCCTCTTCCCGGTTTTCAGCTTTTTATTCCTTTTCGAGCGCTCATACAGAGGTTTAGTTGTGGATACCGATTTCTATCTTGAAACTCCCATTATTTATAGATTGAAACAAATAATTATAATGTATAGTAAGATGATAACAGGTGAAAGTTGTCTGCTGTGAGAAGTGTATGCTGTCTGAAGCACCTTCTGTCAGAACTACCTTTTAAAAGCATATCAGCAACCCCGCAAAAAAATATTTTTTTCTCTGTGTTTTTCATTATGAGATACAAAACAGGCGGGGATCGTTACAACGAAAGCGAATTTGCATAGTGACATTGGAATCCTTGAAAAGGGAGAGCAAAAATATGAGAATCCTCGTACTTTATACAGGCGAACTCGGAAAAAAAGTTATCCAGAATTTGGTAAATTCATCAAATTTCTGCGTTTCGTGCGGTGAGCTCTGCAACCACTGCCGACAGGCAAGGAAATCTTATGCAAACCTGATTGTAGGAATCCATGAGTTTCCGGAAGACCTGCCTCCGTTCATCGAAGAGCCTGCCCAGTTTCTGCCTCCATCACTTCCGGAATGTGATTTGATCCTTGCTATAGGGATCCACCCTGACCTACTTGCAGCTCTTCCCGAAGTCGTACAGAAAACCGGGGCAAAAGCCGTAATTGCACCCGCTGAAGACTCAAAGAAAACTCCTGCCGGTGTCCTTGAGCAGCTCAGGAAAGAACTCGAAGCTACAGGTGTTGAATTTGAGGCTCCGAAACCCTTCTGCGCCCTCGAAAAAACCGGAAAGCCAGTGATAGATTCTTTTGTTGACCTTGGCTTCGGAAGACCGGTGCTCAGGGTCGAGATGAGCCCTGACGGGAAAATGTTCGTAGGAGCAGGTGTAATCCGGGACGCCCCATGTGGCTCGACCTGGTTTGTCGCAAAAAAACTCGGTTGGACCGACCTTCCGGGATATAAAGAAACCATCTCAGGAGCTCACCATTCCTATCCCTGTACCGGGAGTATGGACAAAGACCCTCAGATAGGGGATACTATCCTGCACAAAGCTGGATACATCATTAGGGAAGCTGTGGAAGACGGAATGGAGTGTGCAAAGAAGGAAAAAACCAGGTTTTCGACAACCTGCGGCGATGAAGTTGAAGCCATGGCTTCTGAAAATTAAAGTGGGAAAGAGGAAATGCGCAATTTTCCGTGCTTTTCCCTCCTTTCCGTTAGTAAAAACCCTGACTTGATTAAGTTTGTTATTTACACTGTAAGCCATTTTTACGCTGTAAACTATTTTTTTCAGGTCTGAGCCTGGAAATAAATCTCTTCATAAGGCTGGACTACTACAAACCCTTCTCCTCTGAAAACCATCTGGATAGATTCTCCGCTGCCTCTTCCAACGAAACTTTTCAGGGAGATATCAGTTTTTATCTCAGGTTCCAGATTTCCTGACCAGGCAACTGTGGCGTTAGGGTCAGTGAAGACCGGACGTTCTTTAGTTACCCTAAAAGTTACAGGATCGTGGTGAGTGGTGATGGCAACCATACCGTTTCCTTCCAGTTTTACATTGAAAAGCCCGCCTGCCATTACTCCTGCAAGCTTTTTCATCAGCTTGATATCCCAGTTGATAGTATTTTCAAAGGCCAGGATGTCGTTACCGTTTACGAAGATAGAATCATTTTCAAGTTTCAGAACCGATATTTTCTTACCCTTGTCCGCAAGGTAGAGCTTCCCTCTTCCTTCGGCTTTTGTGAGACTGACCCCTTCTCCTGTCAGGGATACTTTCACGAGCTTCCCAAGCCCGTGTTCGAGGACTCCTTCCCGAGTAAACTTTATATTCCCTGTGTATGCGACCATGGAGCCCATTTTGGTCCATACCATACTATTGAGATTAACTTCAAGCAGGCGTTCTCGTTCCAGCTCAAAAACTCCCTGTCCGAGGTCTCTTTCTCCTGTGCTTTGAATAAAATCTTCTAATGAATAGCGTCCCATTATTATTCACCTCTAATTCATTTCTTTAATATTATTTAAATGTTTAATAGTCTTTAATAAATATAAATAAATTTCCTGTGTTCCTTTCAGAAAGCAAGAAAAACCGTACTGACATAAGTTCAGGTTCCGGAGCAAACTTCCTGTTATATATATGAAGCATGCAAAACAATTGTAATATGAAATCTCGTTTTCAGTCTTTAATTTAAGAGGTAAACCATGAAACCAAAGATTGATTCCACAAGTTTTGGTTCAATTACTGTAGAAGGAGAGACTTTTGATTACGATATTCTCATCCGCCTCGACGGCAGGGTTGAAATGCGGGAAAAAATGCTCTCAAAAGAAAAGTATGGGACTTCTCATAAAATCTCTCTTGAAGAAGCAGAGAATATCTATGAGGAGGGGACAGAAAAAATCATCATCGGGACCGGGCAGACAGGTTTTGTGAAACTTTCGGAGGAAGCTGAAGACTTTTTCACGGGAAAAAAATGTGGGGTAGAGTTATTCCCGACTCCCTGGGCAATTGAGCGCTGGAATGAAATCGAAGGCAGAGTTTCGGCACTATTTCATATAACCTGCTAAGAAACAAAACAGACCGGCTGGAAATAAAACAGATAATTGACAAGAATTGACAGGCAATTTTATAAACCGGGCAGAGCTGTCTGGATTTCTTCTGAAGCAGCCCTGCCCTGTATTTGGATCATGTAACTATACTTTTTCTGCTTTTGTCCGGTTATATTTGTTCTACTATTATATCCAATATTTATTTGTCCAATACTTATTTGTCCAATACTTATTTGTCCAATACTTATTTGTCCAATACTATTAGTCCAAAGTTATTATCCCAATGCCTTTTACTTGAGTTTCCTTTATCTCCCTTTTTACTTCCTTTACATGTATTTCCATCTGAGGGAAGGGGATTTCAATTCCTTCTCTCCTGTAAGCCTCAAAGATTCCGGCAGTCAGAGTATTCTTTACGGCTGCAAAATCCCCGGTTTTCGTCCAGGCCCTGAGCTGCAGATTTACGGAAGAATTGGCAAGTTCGGTAGTGACCACTGCAGGTTCGGGTTCCTTAAGTATAAGAGGGTGACCTTTCATAATATCGAGAGCTGTCACGATAGCTTTTTCAATGTCTGAAGAGTAGCTTATGCCTACATCCACGGAAGCCCGTCTTGTAGGCATGCGTGTCATATTGACAATGGAACTCCCCCATACAAGCTTATTCGGGATTGTTATAAGCTGGTTGTCAGGGGTCAGGAGTTCTGTTGACATAATCCCTACTGCTCTTACTTTTCCGGTCTGCCCGTTTACGACCACCATCTCTCCCGTATCAATAGGTCTAATTGCCGCAACCCATACCCCGGCTGTTATGTTCGTAAGGGTATCCTGCATTCCCAGACCCAGGACCAGGCCTATTACCGCAGAAATTCCTATTACAAAACTATCCACATCAAAACTCAGACTCTTCAAAAAGACCAGAATAACTATCACATACAGGAGAATGCTCAGGAAATGTGCCAGAAACTGTGTGGTAAGGCCGGGTAGTTTTGTTTTCTGTATTCCTTTCCTGAATATATACACAAGAAACTTTACTGAAATAAATCCTGCAATCAGCACTATTATTGCGAAAATCAGCCTCGATACCGTTATATCAGTATACGGAATCACCCTCTCTATTATTCCGTTGCTTATTCCATCATCCATTTTAAATCTCCTGTCTTATCTCCTAGCTTTTTATTCCCGAATGCCGAAAAGCCCGAAAGGCTTTTTATGCCTCCGACTGGTATTTTTATAACGTTAGTCTTGGATACATCGGTTGGATTATATTGGTTAGATTTGCCTTCAGCATAAAATATTTTAATTGATTTGTATGTGTCTTATCGAGGATAGCTTTTCTTTTATTCCTCTTTCTCATTCAAGAATAGGATTACATAGAGCAAACTTTAACATATACAGGGACTAAAGAATTATACCTCTAATAATCGCATCAAATAGTTAACTTTACTAAATTATTTAGTTTATTGGATTATTAATTGTTTTAAGTTCTAAATCTTAAATCTTAGATCTTAAATCTTAAATTTTAAATCTTAAGTCTTAAACCTCATCAAGTTACAAACCTTATAAAAATTATTAGCTTATATATTTATTGACTTCATATGTTTATTAACCTAATCAAACTCAAGGAAGGCCCATATTGAAGTGGATTAAAAAGCTCTTCGGAAAACAAGAAAGATCACATGAAAAAGCTGTTTCCAGCGAAGTCAGTTTTGATGGACTGCCCGTTTGGCTGGAGGAGAATTCTCAAAAAGTATCTTCTGAAATAGAAAAGGATGTTTCAGGCCTTTTCAGAGAGCTTGAGGTTGCAATTTCTGAGCTTAAAGAAAGCAATGCCCGGCTTCTGGAAGCAAAAGTTGAAGGAGATTTTGACATAAGGGCTGTAAAACGAGCGAAGAGCAACCGGGAAAATGTAACAAAGCAAGTAGGAGTATTCATAGATAAACTCGGAGTTCTGGAGAATGCCGATTTCAGGGCTCTTAAAGGATTTCATGAAGCAGCTGTGCAGAACCTGGACACCTGCCTTGAACATATGAACCAGAGTTTCCGATACACCAGGGTTGTCTTCCCTCTGGAATCAAAAGATGTTACTGAAAGCCTTGGCAGGCTGGGTCAGGTCCTTAATAGTCTCAGGGAAACAATCAGGGAACATAAACAAGAAATGGAAGCTATCGAAGCAGCTTCTACAGGCATAAAGGAAGTGAGAGAACTAACTGCTTCAATAGAGGTCGAAAAACTGGAACTCGAATCCAAAAACAGGAAAATTCTGGCTTTAAGAGACGAAGCTGCCAGAACCGGTCAGGCTCTCGAAGAGTTCAAACGGGGAGAAGCCTGGCAAAGTATGCAGAGCCTTCAGGATGAATCAGATACAGCCAGAGACAGGCTCAAAAAAGCCGAAACAGGCCTGAATTCCCTTTTCGTTCCTTTTTCAGGCAACCTCTCGAAGATAAAAAAACTTCATGAAAGCGGCAGGTATACCCTGAAACCAGAGGTAAAGCAGCAGCTTGACATCTGCCTTGAATCCCCTGTAAACCTTGATCTTTCTTTTTTCCCGGAGCTTCAGAAAATTTTTGGAGACCCTACTCTTGATATACAAACTCAAAAGAAAGAAAAAGCCCTTTCACAGGTCAAGTCCGCATCTTCGGCCTTTGAAGAGAAGAAAAAAGAGTATATTGAGGCCCGGAAGGTTTTTGAAGCAAAAAAAGCAGAACTGGCAGGCTCAGATACCGGAAAACTTGCCGGACTTGAACATAAAGAGACAGAACTGCTGGCAAGAGCCCGCCTGCTTGAAGAAGAGATCGAAAGTTCCGAAAAGAAACTGGCTGCCTTAAAAGAAGATCTCAAAACTAGAGAAAAAGAGCTTCAGGCCAGTGTGGCTGTAATTGACAGCACTGTAAGAATTCAATTCCTTCCCTGACATCCCGGAGTTATAATATTACCTGAAGGGCCTGAAACAGGGGGAATTTTAGAGAAATCCCTCTTCCCTGAGAAATAGTTTCCCTGAGAAATCCTCCTCTTAACCATAAATTATTTTTCAATCTAAATTTTCTGTCTCTTCTTATTTCTGCTTTTTTCCTGTCGCGTTTCTTCCTGACTTTCCTCTTCTCCTCCTCCTTTTTTTGCAAGAAAAACGGTCCCCTGACGGCGTGATAATAACGACCCGGTATAAAGAAAATGGTTGTAGCGGTTATGGATATTTTTAATTCAGCCCTCCTAAATGAAGCTCACTACTATAGCCCATAAATCAGTCCTCTTGAGCGAAACGGAGTGGAGTGAAAAGGACCGCGTACTCCCGAGGCGCAATTCGGGCGAGGCGCAATTCGGGCGAGGCGCAATTCGGGCGAGGCGCAATTCGGGCGAGGCGCAATTTGGGCGAGGCACAATTCGGGGTTGACAACCTAACAGTCTACCTTAACGTTTTATCTTATCAGTTTATCTTATGAATATATAAATTATCAGCTCGTTAATTTTACTCTGAGAACTCAATTTCGTGGGGGATGAGAGCTTTTTCGGATAGTTACCTGTATTCTGTGTTACCTGTGTCTTTCATGTGACTATTGAGTGCTTTCCGGATAATTTTTAACAAATTAATGCGCTGGTCGTTATGAGTAAAGTATTATTTCGTTTATCTGTCAATGTCTTTCTGATCTCTGTTTTTCTATCAGGAGCCCTGAGTTCCTGCGTTTCGGGCATCCAGGGGGCTTCTGCAGTTGAATCCATCCTGACTGAACACGATAGTGGAAATAGCAGTATTTCCAGGGAAGATACAGGGTGGGGGGCTGTTTCTTCCGGAGAGCCTTTAAGCCCTGCACAGCAGAAGCTCTCAGGTGATCTGCTGCAGTTGAGTGACGAACGCTATCTTTCCGGAAAAGAGTCCTCTGAAACTCTGCGAGCCCGTATGGCAAAGCTGGGGCAGTTAAGTCAGGCAGATCCTGCTTCGAGAAGGGCGGTTCTTTCAGGCGAAAACCCGGGGAATTATCCAGGTTCAGGGAAAAATGCCAGTGAATCTTCTTTCTATTTGGCTGAAAAAGTTTATGTGTACATTTATCTGGAGCCTTTAGCACGCAGCAATATACTTGACGGGTACTGCGAGGTTGCGGAGAGAGATGAAGAAAATCATATCGCAGTGGCGTGGGTTCCGCTCGAATCCCTCGAGACGCTTGCTTCTCTTCCTGAGGTAAGGAGTATTCAAACTGTTCTTCCTCCCTTTGTCAGGCAGAGAAGTACGGTTTCGGAAGGTGACTCCATTCTTAACTCTTCCAGCCTCAGGGAACTTTACGGAGTAAACGGGACAGGGATCAAAATCGGAATTATATCTGACGGGGTAGACAACCTTGAGGACGTACAGGCCATGGGTGATATTCCTTCCGATGTGCATATCTTGAGCAATAAGGTAGGGGGAAACGAAGGCACGGCTATGCTTGAAATCGCCCATGATATCGCACCAGGGGCAGAACTGTATTTTCACGACTGCGGAGGCAGCAGGCTCGAATTCAACAGGGCTGTCGATGCTATTGTTAATGAAGGGTGCACTGTTATCTGTGATGATATAGGCTGGCTTTCCGAGCCTTTTTTTGAAGATGGGATAGTAGCAGACCATGTAAAAGAGCTTGTAAAAAAGCATGATCTCCTTTACATAAGTTCTGCGGGAAATTCCGGAGACAGCCATTACCAGGGGTTTTTCCATGACAACGGGAGTGGCTGGCATGATTTCAGCAGCGGGCAGGGAGAGGTAAAGAATCTAGAACTCGAGGTCCAGCCCTCGGGAGAGGCATGGGTTTTTCTCCAGTGGGACGATAGATGGGAACATTCGGGAAATAATTATGACCTTTACCTTAAAGACAGGAAAACTTCAGAGGTCATTGCGTCCAGTGCGGTCTACCAGGACGGAGACAACCTGCCCCTTGAATATATTATGTATACCAATAATGGAAAAAGCGCCCTTAACGCTTCTATTGAGATCAAAAAGACTTCCGGGGAAGCAAAAGAACTCGAGCTCTATATCTATTACTGGCCGGGAGTAACAATTAATCCTGAAAATATCGTTGCCGAAGACTCAATTTTCGGGCACCCTGCCCTGCCTGAAGTAATAACTGTGGGAGCAGTCGGGACAGGAGAATCCGGAGGTTACGAGATCGAGTATTTCTCTTCCATTGGTCCGGCTACGATCTCCTATCCTTCTCAGGAAGTTCGTCCGAAAGCTGATCTTTCAGGGCTTGATGGTGTAAGTGTCACTGGTAAGGGTGGAATTTCAGAGAAATTTTACGGCACAAGCGCATCTTCTCCACATGTTGCAGCTGTTGCAGGGCTTGTCTGGAGCGCTTTTCCGGAAAAATCGGCTATGGATATAAGAAGGCTGCTTTATACTTCATCAACAGATCTGGGTGAGCCCGGATATGATACTGTTTTCGGACACGGGCTTGTGAATGCCCTCAGGATGCATGAACAGGCATCAGGAGACCCTTCTGTTTTTATTGTAAGAACAGACGGGAACGGGGATTTTGCCTCAATCTCGGAAGCAATAAATAGCAGCAGGCCCGGAGATTCTATTCTTGTATACCCCGGAACATACAGGGAAAACGTGTATGTGCCCTGGGCTCTTAACATAAGTTCCGTTTCCGGAAAGCCTGAGGACACCATTCTCGAAGCTGAATATTCCGGAGAGCCTGTTATTCATGTGACTGCAAATTCTGCGAATATCAATGGGTTTGGTATAAACGGTTCTACCCGTGCTGGCATATATCTCGAAAGTGCAGGTGCCTGTATGCTTACGAATAATAAGGTGTCAGGCTGTAGTCAGGGAGTCCTTCTTGAAGAGTCGTTTAATAACACTCTTACAGAAAATAACATTTCAAATAATGCTGAAGGGCTCAGGCTAACAGATTCTTTCCTGAACACAATCCTTGAGAACGAATTTGATGACAACAATGTCAATATCAATGAAAGTTTCAATCAAAGTCCCTCAGGAGATACAGGACTTTCGAACACTTGGAATACAGCTTCAAAGGTATTTTATCTTTATAATGACAGAATCTATGAAAGTCGATTTGGAAATTTTTACTCGGACTATAACGGACCGGATACAGATGGCAGTGGAATAGGAGACACTCCTTATGGCAGTGATTCTTTCCCGCTTATTACCAGATTGGCATCGTACTCCACGGGTTTTGAATTAGGAAGTGCAATTCCTGCTCAGGATCCCGCTTCCTTTGAAGGGGATACTCTGGAATTCGGGATTCGTTCTACAAGAAACTGCACCTTCAGCTGGTTACTAAATGGAGCTCTTCTACAGATAAACGAATCTGCTTCTTCTGCGGTTCTTTCCATTAATGCCGGAGAAATGATAGGTAGCATCACAGAAATCAGCACTGTCGCCCCTCTTAGAACCGAATACAATATGACGGTTATTGCGGTAAACGGTATGATAAACAGCTCTTCAACCCTGCAACACAGCTGGAACTGGACTATCTATCCTGCAGAAGAAAAGATGGACGCGCCTGAGGACGTAAATGAAGATAATATAATCAGGAGCAACACTTCAGGAGGAGAAAACAAAAAGAATTCAGGAGCCGGGAGAAGTGGAGGAAGTGGAGGAAGCGGAGGAAGCGAAGGAAGTGGTTCGATTGCCAGCTCTCCTGAGCCTTCAAGCAATATCGAAAGTAAGGAACTGGCACAGAGTTTCATTACCAGTGGAAACCATATCCTGTTTGATTTTGCCAGGAATGCAACACCTGTAACAGCTGTAGAATTTGATGTGAGGAAAAACGCCGGAAAAGTTACAGTTATCGTAGAAATGCTAAAAAACCGGTCAGTTCTGGTTTCAGGCTTGCCGGAAGGCGAGGTTTACAGACACTTTAATATCTGGGCTGGCAGCAGTGGGTTTGCATCCCAGGAAAATATACAGGACCCAGCAGTCGATTTCAGGGTAGAAAAAAACTGGCTTTCCGAAAATGGAATTGACCCTACCTCAGTTTCTCTATACAGGTATTCTGACTCAAACTGGACAGAACTTTCTTCCAGAATTACCGGAGAAGATGAGTCATTTTTCTATTTTGAATCGAAAACTTCA
This sequence comes from Methanosarcina subterranea, assembly GCF_055385895.1. Classification (NCBI taxonomy): domain Archaea; kingdom Methanobacteriati; phylum Methanobacteriota; class Methanomicrobia; order Methanosarcinales; family Methanosarcinaceae; genus Methanosarcina; species Methanosarcina subterranea. The sequence goes on from NZ_AP042426.1 coordinate 1,039,888, forward strand.
GGTTTTGCATCTTTTGCAGTTACTGGCAAGAAGCAGAGCGAGTCTCCACAGTTTTCTTCTCCTACAGGTTTGCAGAACAACTCATCTGAAACAGGTCCTGACGGGGCTCCTGAAATTTGGATTGCACGCGAGAGTGCGGATAACTTCACAGAAAAGGTCAACGAAAATAAGAGGAACATTCCATCCCTCAGCTTTGGGACATGCATTTTCCTCTTGATTGCAGGCGCACTGTGGGTTAAAAAGAAGTGAAGTACATATCGGAAGAACGGTAGATAGAATAGGTTCGTCCAGTTTTATATGTTGGCGTTTTATTAGGTAGATGTTTTTGAGTACAAAGTAAATAAGGGCTGGTCTGAAATCCTGCATCACCCTAGTTTCGCTTCGGGATCACAGGAAATCGAAGATTTTCTGGGAGCTGCACTGCAAGTGCAACAGCACGAGGTCCTTTTCGCTACGCTTCACTTCGCTCAAGAAGACTAAACTGCTTTTTTGTTTTTCTATTTTTTAGTTTCTTCTTTCTTCCTTTCCCTCTTCTTTCTTTCTGCTTCTTTCTTTTTTTTGGGAAAGGCTGCCAGACAGGCTGGCGGAGGCGTTTATATTTACCTGTGAATTAAAATCGATTTTCGGGATCAAAAGAATTATTTCTCAAACCATGGGGGATATCTTCAGAGAACCTGTAATTTTCAAAAGCAGTGCCGATTAGTATATTTTTCTTTTTTCATACTGACGGGCTGGCCCATGGCCCGGACGGCGCAGATGAGAAAAACCAAAGATTCCTTCTTCGTATTCCGGAATAGATCAACCGCTAATAAATGACCTTTTAACATGTTATTTAGAAACTCTTTTAAAGGAATATCCATTTACCTGATAATATATTTGAGAATCAGTGTACAGTGTACTTTATTTTTTCACTTTATAGTACGCTTTAAGAGCTATCAACATTTTTGAATGTCTTCCTTAAAATTGAATTTGTAAAGAGTTTCTTAAGTAAAGAGGTTTGCCAATGACAGAAGTGCTTTATTTCCTTGATTGTTACTTGAAAGAATTCGAAGCAACCGTTGAAAAAGTGACTGATGATAAATATGTCGTCCTTGACCGCACAGCTTTCTATCCCGAGAGCGGAGGACAGCCCAGTGATGCCGGAAAGCTGATAAGAGAGGAAGATGGGGCTGAGTTTGAGATTATTTATGTCGGCAAGTTCAATGGAGACCTCAGCCATGAAATCGCTCTTGCAGGTGAAACTGAATCTGCAGTCCTGAAAGCCGGAGATAGGGTAAAAGGGGTCATTGACTGGGAACGCCGTTACAGGCACATGCGCATGCATACTGCAACCCATGTAATTGCAAATGTGATCGAAAAAGAAGCCGGAGCCCAGATTACCGGAAACCAGCTTGGGCTTGATCAGAGTCGGGTTGATTTCAGCCTTGAAGCTTTTGATAGGGACAAATTCGCAGAATACGAGAAAATTGCAAACGAAATAATAGCCGGTAACCACCATGTAAATCTCTACCTGGTCAGCCGCAGGGAAGCTGAAGAAAAACTCTCAAGGCTTACTACACTTGCCAAAGGTTTCTCTGAAGAAATTAATGAAGTCCGTCTTGTGGAAATAGAAGGAATCACAATTGAAGCCTGCGGGGGTACACACCTGAAAAACACAGGAGAGATAAAAAGAATAAAAATTGAGAAGCTCCAGAACAAGGGAAAAAGCAACCGAAGAATGTATTTCTCGCTTCTGGACTGAAAAAGCTACCGGTAAATGGGGATCTTTTCCGCAATATAAGGATTTACTTCAAAGAAGGAATACCCACTGGTATAATTTAAGTCAACTCTCGTTTAATTTGTTTATAATTGACTTTTTTAAATTCTTTCATTTTTTGCTTTTTCAGTTTATTTTTGTATTCTCCTTCTTTTCAGCCAGCTTTTCAGCTTTATATTTTTCAGTCAGGATTTGATCTCCAATTTTTCTCCTGTTTTAAAGTATACGATGATTTTTGAGTATGAATACCATTATCTATTATAGTATATAATTCTCTTATTATAGATAAAAACAATAAGGAGGAATATTGCTTAAATCAAAGTATAAGGTTATACCTTGCAATATTCCTTCAGAAATTCTTTTATAGGGGGAATAAGCTGGTATCTGATACTCTGATCACGATATGGGTTATCTCGGTAATTGTTTCGCTTGCCGTGGTCCTTTTTGATGTATTTACCCGGAACAGGAAACTTACTCCTGTAATAATGGTTTTCTGGATACTCCTTATCGTATTGCTGTCGATTTTTGGGGTAGTTCTTTACTACTTCCTGGGAAGAAAAAGGTTAACGTAACAGCCAGGGGTCATGTCCCTTCAGAAATTCTACTTTATTTTTTTAAATAATCAGATTGTTCTTTTGAATGGGCGACCATTCTTCTCTTTTAACGGGCAATTCCGGGTTACTTGCTTCTTCTTCTCTTGCCAGAGCCCAAAAGCATTATCTTCGGTGTCCATACGGATTGCAAGGTATCTCCAGCCGGGGATGATAGTTTTTGGCATCAATATTTTGAGCCGGAGATGACAGTTTTTGGCATCAATATTTTGCTTCGGAGTTCTTTTACCTTTTCGAGGCGTTTGTCTACCTAAGAAACTCCAATATAGCTCATTATTCTCTGGTCTATAGCTTCCCTTTTCCCGAGTCCTCCTCAGGGTCCGGGTTCCCATTCAAGCCCCACAGTTTCAATCATGTAGTAATCTACTGTTTCCAGAGGCTTCTCAAACTTCCAGCCAAATAATCTTGCGTAAAACTTCTTTGTCCTCTCAGAGTTGTCTGCCGGAATATCAAAGTAAACTCTTGCTGGCATTTATCCCCAAAAGTACTCGATTTTGAATGATTTAGTTCTGGAGATTGTAGAAATTCTCAGAGGGTTATTACAACTGGGTATCTGATAAGAGGGCATTTAAGGAAATACCAGTTTTATAGCGAATATAGCCTGATCTGCAAATTTATTCTGAATACATTTATTATATTCAACAAAATAATTCTCTTCAATGAAATAATCGTCTTAATAATCGTCTTAATAATCGTCTTAATAAGCAGGATTTACGGCAGTACCGGGTCGTACTGGTGGCTATGCTTTTCACTTTATTCCGCAAACTTCAACCCGGATATTAGTCGGACTTAAACAGGTGTAACTCATAAGGTATAACTCATGAAGTGATTCTATGGCAAACCTGAACCAGGAAGGAGCCAGATGTGACTATCGCGACAAAAAGTCTTCTCTTAAAGGTGAGATTGAACGCCAGCTAATACATCTTTCTACAGGAATTTTTTTTATCCTTTTCATTTATGCAACCGGAGACCAGGCATTATGGTTCCTGCTGTTTCTGCTTGCTTTCTATCTGGCAATATCTTTTGTGATTTTAAAGGATATGCTTCCTTCTTCACTTTCCACTTTCCTTTGCAGGTGGGGACGGCCCGGGAAGCAGAACATCCCTCTTAAAGGGACCATTCTGCTTGTTTGCGGGATAGTTGTCTCTCTGGTGTTGTTCCCCAAAGAAATCGTATCTGCTTCGATTGCAGTGGTCGGGTTTGGAGACTCGGTAGCAACCATTATAGGCGTTACCATGGGCAGGCATAAATTGCCTTATTCGGAACAAAAGAGCGTGGAAGGAACGCTTGCAGGCATTATAGCAGCTTTTCTTGCCTCGTTGATTTTTGTAACTCCTGCTCAGGCATTTGTCGGGTCAGCAGGCGGGATGTTACTGGAAAGTGTTGTGGATTTACAGACGATAAGAGAACTTAATTCTCAAGCAGCATTCAGGTTCTTCCTCAATGACAATTTTTTAATTCCCATATTTTCAGGTTTACTCATGTTTACTCTCGAACTTCTGTAATGTCTGAAGCCATTACCTCTATTATGCTGAAGATTTAAATTCGATGAGATTTATATTTACTATATCTATAATTTATAGATAAATAAATCATATATCTGTAAATTGTCTGTAAATTATCTGTAAATGGGGGTAAACAAATGACAGGGATTATAAGATTGATTATTGGGCTGATAATTCTGATAATTCTAATTCAGCTACTGCTGAGTTTGCTTTAATCGGCAGGAAAAAGAATAGCGTCCAGTTATTATTGTTAGTTATTATCATTTTATATTATAGGGGGTTGATAAACGGTAGCGTGCCGGATTGTTAGAATAGTAGCGGTCTCGCTGCACTGATAATTTGATTTTTCTGCTGCGGGTGCTTCTGAACATGAATTTGATTTAATGAAAAAAGAAACAGCTAAGGAGTAATTCAGTATCTGGAAAATGGGCTGCTGGGAAATAACCAATAAGTCTTTGAAACCGTATTAATAGCGTTGAGACTTCCGGATAAAACATATAAATCAAAAAGCAGGCCAACCAGAATAGAATACGTAAATCAGGATATAAAGGCTAAACCAAAATAGCAATCATCAGAATAAAGGCATTACCTTTTTCAGGATATGCCTTTATGCCTTTATTCCTTAATTCTTTATATCCGTCTGTGATTCCACTTTTTTATTCGAATATTCCTATCCTGTTATTCCTATCCGAATATCTTACCAAATATCTTACCGAATATCTTATCATAATACTCTTATCCGAATATTTCTCAGCTCATACTGAAAAGTACTGGAAGAAAAGCTGCATAGAAAACCATCAACGCTACTCCTTCCCACCTTTTTATCTCCCAGCCTGTGCTGATAAAGATAAGAAGGATTAAACTTATTACTATCATTACAGGAGTTGTAAAGAAGAGGCTTATTTCTACAACGCTTATGGGGTAGAGAAGCCCGGAAAGTCCGAGAATTAAAAATATGTTTGTGATATTCGAACCTATTATATTGCCAAGGGCTATACTTCCGTAACCCTGCCTCGCTGCGGATACCGTTACCACAAGTTCCGGAAGGGAAGTTCCGACTGCGACCAGAGTGGTACCTATGAGGGTATCCGGAATCCCCAGAAGTTCTGCAAAGAAAATTGACTCATTAACAAAATATCTTGCCCCTATTACAATTGCTGCACAGCTTAACACAAGAGTTAAGATATCTTTTGCAAATCCTCCTTCTGGCCGGCCATTTCCATCTTCTGAATCCGAGTTTCCGTTACGGTTTGAACCGTTGATCTTTTGCTTTGCACTGTTTATATATTTGAATTTGAAGAAATATATTATAAACTCTTTGAAGTGGAGTTTTCCCTCATATTTTTCTGCTTCCTCAAACAGGAAAAATACATAAGCGATATATAGCAGTACAAAAAGACCTGATTCAATTATTGATAGTTCTCCGTTGAGTGCAAAAACAAAAAATAGTACAGCTGAAAAGAGCATGATGTAGCCGTCTCTTTTAAGCATCTCAACTTCGGTTTTCATCGGAGAAAGAATTGCAGCAAGCCCGACAATTAGACCTATGTTAACAATGTTTGAGCCTACAACGTTCCCTACTACTATCCCGCTTGCGTGCTGAATAGAAGCGACTATAGAAGAAGCAAGTTCCGGGATTGATGTCCCCACTGCCACAAGAGTCAGTCCTATGACAAACTCCGAAACGCCAAGCTTTTTTGCAATTGTAGAAGCTGACTTTACAAAGTAGTCCGAACCCTTGACAAGAAAGACAAGGCCAAGTAAAAGAATGAGAAAATTTGTTGTGACCATATAATAACATCTGGTTTGTTTTTCTTCTGTTTATTCATTATTGACTTGGACTTTAATCTGAAGAACTCTTATTAAAGGTTTTCAGTTAAAATAAAAAATTAAAATTTTTGCTTACACTGGAGGCTGAAGCTTTTTCAGTTACAGGCATAAGCTTCCTACTGATGACCACGTGGAGATGGAATAATAATAATCTTTCATTTCGGGCAGCTGAGGCAATGAATAAAGCTTCAGACAAGTCAAACGTTAGGTATATATCTCATAACTAAAATTCGATTACATAAGGCTTTTTTTCGATTGTAACCTCTGAGACTCAGGTACGTTCAAGGAAGCTTTCTTTTATATGTAGTAGCTTTATTTTCTGATAGAGTATCTTTTCCGATTCGATAGCCATTTTGAAGAGACTTTTCTTTTATTACTCCGATTTCAATCCGGGTTTTATCCTGAACTTAAACTCAAATTGAAGCTATTTCCTACTCTTTCGAGTTTTCAGTGCAATCAGCCCACCATACTAATAAAAAATAAAGTGTTTCTAGACAAAAATAATCATCTTCTAACAAACGTTTTAGTTGAATTCTTTTTTATATTATATATTGCATAAATACTGAATGGAGGGTGGGCAACTAAGGGAAAAAGTAATGGCTATCCGAATCCTGCAAGGTGAACTTATTAAAAGGAATCCAGTCCAGGTTGGGGAGTCATAAGGCACAGTTTATCCGATAGGCACAGGTTATCCGGCTAAAAGAGATTCCTGTAAATATACCGAGGGAAAAAGCAACCAGGCATCAGATCTTTTGAGAGGTCTGCCTTTAAGGAATAAAGATGCCTTTGCTGATTGCCAAAAACTCGAACGTTTAGAACGAATACAACCTAACAAAGCACTGAATTTATAAGGAATTTGCGACAGCAAATCCAGTAAGGTCCACAAGGCGTTCGAATGTATTAATTTTCCTGTAACAGGATTTCCAGTTAATGTGCCAGGTATGATATCAGTAGTGAAGTTGTATATGTTCTAAAAGACCTTCCTGACAAAAGCTTATCGACTGCTCATGTCAATAAGGTGTTCGAGAGGGAGATAAAATTATATGGGGGAAAATCATGCAAACAAGTCCTATTGAAGTTCAGAAAGCTCTAAAGGGTATGGATTATCCTGCAAAAAAGAAGGAACTTATTGAGCATGCTAAAAAGCACAAAGCCAGTAATGAAGTAATGGAAGTTCTTCAGGACCTTCCTGACCAGGAGTACTCCAACGCTGCGGATGTTAGCAGAGAGTTCTCAGGTAAGTAAATAAAACCGGGGGGAAAATTATGCAAACAAGTCCTATTGAAGTTCAGAAGGCTCTAAAGGGTATGAATTATCCTGCACAGAAACAAAAACTCATTGAACATGCTAAAAAGCACAAAGCCAGCAATGAAGTAATGGAAGTTCTCGAGAGCCTTCCTGACCATGAATACTCCAACGCTGCTGACGTCAGCAAGGAATTCTCAGGCAAGTAACTCTAATCAAGAGTAAATCCGCCCTCCAAATGGGAGACTACTTATAAATAAATCAAAAGTAAATCCGGTTGAGACTCAGGGAGCTTAAACTATTCGGTTATTACAAAAAAGATAATCTGATAGGTACGCCGAATGAAAAAAGGTTCAGATTCAAGAAATCTATAGCGTTAAAAGGCTTCCTGGAAAAAGCCTGTAGCTTCCCATTTGAGGCAAGAAAAGAATCAGGAGGCTTTTAGCCTCCCCTTTTTTCAAATCGTTTCTTAATTTGTTTCTTAGTGTTTGTAGTTTTTTTAGCCCTATTAGCCTTATTATTTCAAATTTATTCTTATTATTTGGATTATACTGTCATTGTAATTCTGATGTGATGTTTCATTGGCAAAGTGTCATATTTACAGACCCCACTCTATTATTTTTAACTGATGGAAGCTTGGGCTCAGGCTGAAGCAGGAATAAAACTGTTTAGCAGGAATAAAACGATTACATTTATGCCGGCGATTACCATGTGAAATCTAACGAGTCTGGAAAACAGTAGAAACTACCATTCCGGAAAGTTAGATTACGTCAAAATAGCTGCATTACCCGACAGAAAATATTGTAACAACATCCGGCTTAAGAGCTTAAAATAAACTGCTAGAGACTTAATATACTTCAAATCCGATGCAACAATAATAAATATCACCATGCTAGATATTAATCATTCAATTAGTTCATCGAGACACACCAAAGAATAACCCATTCATAAGTGCGGCTCTTTTGAATTACTTGATATAAAACCAGGGGTTAACCAAAGGGGAAAACATATGGAACGAAAAGGTTTCCAGAGTAAAGACAGGGACCAGAGTAGAGAAGGTGGCTTCAGCAGAGAGCCACACCAGATGTACAAAGCAAAGTGTTCGAATTGTGATATGGAAACAGAGGTACCCTTTAAACCGGATCCTGATAGGCCGGTCTATTGCAGGGAGTGCTACGCAAAACAGAAAAGTAGAAAATTTTAAACCGGATGAGTTTCTGATAACTTAATTTTAACAGATATACTTCTTACAGACGACTTCTAACCTGTTTCTGAAGTCTTATCTGTAATTTTATTGTTTCCCAATTATCATACAGTAATTTTACTATTTCCTCCCACCTGTTTTTTTCTTCAGTCCTGTTACCTACCTTTCTCTGACTTGATGTCTGCTTGCTCCCTTGATTCCAGCTCCAGTTCTCTTTCTAACTTTGTAATATCGAACCATACTCTGAACAGTTCGTCTGTTACTGTATCTCTAATATCAATTTCAATGGGTTCGACCAGTGTATCTCTAACTGCTCTCCATTCTTCCCTGCGGATATCAACAATTTCCCAGGGGCCAGCAGAACTGTCTTTTACTCTGTCCCTGGAAAGCTGTAACAGGAGATGCTTCTTCTCTACTGGAGTAAGGTCTTCTATACCCTTGACTTCAGTCTCGCTTACGGTAGCCTCCCCCAATTTGGACTGAGCAACCATCGGTTCTCCGGGTTTATCTTTGATTCTTTTTTCCATTAATCCGTCTCCCTTCCTGTATTAGAAATACTCATGGTGTGGGCCTGAAGGTTCTCGGGTCAAGGTAAATGTTTCTCTGGCAGTAACTGCACATTGTTTCAAGGTGTTTCCCTGCAAGAAGAGCCCTCTCCACATCTTCCTCAGGTGAGATGTATTGTGTCATCTCCTCACCACAATAAGGGCACTTTATTTTCAGCCAATCCAGTTTCGTAAGCTGCCTTATGTTTTGTATAAGTTTTCCCAGAGCATCCTCATAGGCTTCAGGGTAAAAATTAATCGGCTGGAGATGACGTATAAGGAGGGGTAGTTCAACACCTGATTCTACCAGCGGAATTATTAACTGATCTATTCCTACAGCGAGTCCTATCTCCTGATTCACTTCCGGGGATATCACTCCTTCCTGGGTGATAATCGGGATAACGCAGTCTGACTGGCGGATTCCAAAACGTATTCTTTCAGCCAGAGAAAGGATTCGAGCTTTTCTATACAGGGCCGAAAAGCTCTCCAGCTCCACTGCCCACAGAGCCCTTGCCAGTTCCTGGGCAAGCAACTCGTCCTGTTCGCAATGAGATATGTAAATCTTTGTGATCATGCCTGTAATACTTGACCTGCGTTATCTTGTTTTCCGTGACTTATGTTCAGGCTCAGGATCCGGTTCGGGTTCAGGTATCGGTTCGGGTGAAGGAACCGGCTGCGGCTCCGGATCAGGTATCGGTTCAGGCTGGAAAGATGGTTTTCTGTCTTCTTTTGGCAAAATGATTCCCCCTTTATTCAATAATATAATTTCCCATCTATAATAACATAACCTTCAGGCTAATTTGTTTTCTTAGAAAGCACTGGTTGACATTTAAACTTATAAAGAAAATAAGAAAGACCGTTTTTAGTGGAGTTCTTCATCCTCAGTATGTTCGTCCTCAGCATGTTCGTCCTCTGTATAATGTCCTTCTTCTGGAGTGGTAGCGGTCTCGTATATTCTCTCAACATAGTGGACGAATGGCACATAAACCTCTACATACTCCCTTCCAGCTCTGACATCATCTGGATTGAAATTTTTCCTGGCAATTGATTTATCGTATTCTTCAAGAGTACCGTTCTGCACAGCATCTGTCAGAAGCTTTACCAGCTCGTCAGAAGAATTGTTCTCAAGAGCTCTGTCAGCAGCTTGAACAACTGGCCCAGGGTCAGTCCCTGCAGGTTTTAAGCCAGTGTAAGGCTCTCCCTCTGATTCTCTGTGAATGCGTGCTACCGTTTCAAAAAAGTACATATCTGCCAGATCTTTTGCTTCCGGGCTCAGCTTCCTAACTTCGAGCGTCTTATTGAATGCATCTCTGATCTGTGTCTCGTTCTCTTCCGGAACCCAAATCAGGGTAAAGTTCCATTACCGGTGTCCAGTGATTTCTGGGCAGCTTTGACGACAGGACCATCCAGAGCGTCACAATGTGCTCCAGCTGGTGTTAGAATTCCAATTGCAAAAACGCTGAGAGCTAGAAACGTTATAATCTGATTCTCATATCCCGCATCCCCTTTGATTATTATCATTTTCAGAATTCAGAAATAAAAATTTTCAAAATAATTTATTCCAAAAATTCCGAATTTTCAGAACCTGAAAAATTCATTTTAAGTCAGTAAAAATCTGTGTTTTGATAAATGCTTTCTATTAATGCAGGCCAAAACTATACCAGTCAGTCATAGGCTAACATGGCGCTTGTGGCTTTAATCACTGTATAGATCTCATGTCCTTCTTTCAAACCCAGCTTTTCGGCTGAATTTTTTGTAATAATCGAAGTAATCTCGATGCCACCCGGAAGTTCGACTATGATTTCCGAGTTAACCGATCCGTGTGCTATACTCTTGACTTTTCCTTAAGTACATTGCGTGCACTTATTTTCATTCTTATCTCCAGATTCTGGTTTTTATTTATTAATCAATAAGGTTAGTCTTGTGAATTATAGAAACATAGGAATCTGGCTTTCTGAACTTGGTTACTGAGCTTTAAGACTTCATTCTAGAGATTTACATATTGGATCTCTTCACCCATTGGAAGTACTCGGACCCCCGGGAAAATGTATCCAGCTTAAATGAAACACAACGTGTTGCAAATAAGTTGAAAGGGTGGGTTGAAGGTTAGTTTTTCAGGAGGATAATACCCAGGATTATGAACATTTTTCAGTACGAAATAAGTAATTATTAAACAGAGGATTTCTTAAACAGAGAATTTCTTAAACAGAGAATTTTCATTATTTTCAGAATAAGAGGTTCACATGGAGGATAACATCGAGCTCGTTTCAAAACTTCTCCTGTAGCTTTTCCCAATAAATAAAGAATGTTGCTAATATCACTAATGCCCTGAATATTCTGTCCAATCTTTCATACCTTAGGATAATTCTTCTGAATCCTATTTTTATCCTTGAGAAAAACCTTTCTACTGCCGACCTTTTCGCATACGATTTTTTACTAAATCTTCTAGGTCTTCCTCTTTTTCTTTTCTTTCTGTTTCTTTTGTTTTCAGGGATAGAAGCTTTGATTCTTCTCCTGTGCAGGTACTCTCGTACCTGCGTATCATCGTAAATTGAATCTGCTACTATTTCTTCTGGTCTTGTTATTGGTCTGTATCCGGTCCTTACCTTTATTGCTCCAATAGTCTCTTCAAATCTGTAAGGATCATATTCCGCTCCTGAACCAATAACAATGCTTATTGGAAGATCTTCTGAGGTTACGGCTGCATGAATCTTTATTCCTTTTCTCTTTTTGAATCCATTATACTCGACACTCTCCCCCCTTTTTTTGCTTCTACAAAACTGCTATCTATTGCAACAATTTCAAGGGAGAGTTGTCCATTCTGATAAGAATCACCTATGAGAGAATCAAAGATCTTATCCCAAACACCTTCTTCAGACCATCTTTTTAGTCGTCTCCAAGCAGTTACGTAAGATCCGTATTGTTTGGGCATATCTCGCCATTGACAACCTGTAACAAGAACATAAAGAATTCCATTAATGATCTGACGATCATTTACTCTCTTTCTCCCAACCTTCGGTTGGGGAGGAAGGTGTGAGTGAATATGAGCCCATTGAGCATCAGTAAGTTCTTCGAAATGTATACTAATCCCCTATATAATATAAAATCAAATAATATATAATTTTGAAACAGGCTCATCATTTATTCCGTTTGCGTTCAGGCGAGTGCGGATGAAACGGCAATGGAAGAATTGAAAGCTATTTATGATGAATATATCCCATATTTAAAGCCTAATATAAAAGATGCTGAGGAAATGATTAATCATATCAAAAGCAAATACCCAACTGAGGAGGATGCTTCTGCCAGGGGAAAAAAGGTTGTGGAGCTGAATGCACTGGGGTATCGGAAATATTTGCCAGATGATATATTTCAGGAAGATACTGCTCCGGATACAACAGCCCTAACCGTAAAAAACGAGGGAGCCGGAAAAACCCTTTAGGATAAACAGGAGCAGGATTATTATGACCTGCTTAAAGAACAAAAAAAATTAATAAAGAATATTGAAGAATTGCCTTTTGAGAAATATCCTATTATCGGCATCGAGAAACACAGTGGGTATGTCTTTGTTGAAGGCAGCCCATCACTTGCGGATGAAATAATACTGCTTCAGGGTTTAAACGCAAAGGAACTTAAAAACATATATTTAGTCGCTTATTATATTCAAATACTGAAAAAGAACAATCAACTGGGGTCCTTCCTAGCTACATAAAATAATCATGATCATGTGAAGCAGAGTTTTACAAAATATAATCTCTTTTTATGATGTAACCTATTAGATGATACCGCTAGCCTTGGATTTGCTTGTGTTTCTAAAACTTCTCTATACTTCTCATAAAGTCACCCTTTCTGGTTTTTTCTTTATGGAATATAAACAATCGTCAGATTATAGGTTCCGTTTTGTGAACATGGTTGCTGCCTGATAACTGTCATTTGTGGATGAGATTTGTTCAGAATTTACGTAAAATAATTGGAATAAATATTCGGTGACTGCGAATCAAACTGAAGCTTAAACAAAAGATATATTGAAGTGGCGCATTTCTCCATCTAATCACTCTCCATCTAATCACTCTCCATCTAATTGTATTACGAGGCATATTATGAAAATGAAAACTACGTCTATAGGCATGGTTTTACTCCTTACTATAGGAGTTATAACCGCGGTCTCCTTCTCGCTTGGATGTACTGAGCAGGAAGAAGCTCCTGTTGAGCCTTCAGATAACACTTCTGTCGAACCTGTAGAAAACACTCCTGCTGAGCCTGCAGAAAACACTTCTGTAGAGCCCGCTGAGAATATCTCTGCAGAATCCATAGAGAATACTCCTGCTGAATCCGCAGAAATCACGCCTGTTGAGTCTGCAGGAAGCGCAGGAAGCACTACCGAGGAACTTGAACCGGTTTCTGCTGACAATATCACCAGTATCGAATGGCAGTGGGCCAGCTTCCAGGACTCTGACAGCCCTGAAACCCAGATAACGGTGCCTGACCCTGAGAACTATACGCTTGCCTTTTTCGATGACGGCACATATTATATCAAAGCCGACTGCAACAGCGGTAGCGGGACTTATGTCCTTGAAGGAAACAACTTAACCCTTGGTCCTGTTACCATTACTCTTATGGCATGCGGGCCTGAATCTATGGATGGCGAATACCTGTCACTTTTACCCACTGTAGAAGCAGTGGCTCTTGAGGATGGACAACTTGTCCTTTACCCAGGAAACGAAGGTGACAAGATGTTCTTTACAAATGGAGGAGAGGCTGAACAGTAAAGGTTGATTTTTAATTGAGTTAGGTGAATAGAGGCTCGAATTTTTATAGAGCTTCGTTTTTACTTTTTGGGTTCTGCAGGTTTTTTCTATACTTATCGTTTTACTTTGAATCTGTTTATTTAACTGCTTGTTTTTTGATTAGAAGTTCTTTTCCTTCTGAAATGTTCAGGGCAAATAAAGAAATGGCACTAACAAATTTATTTTCAATCGAATACCCCGCTAGCTTGCTACGGGGATGGAAAACTTCCCCGGTAAGCGTTAATGATAATATGATTTATCAGTTCCATTTTTGGGCTGTTAATTTCTGCTCAAACTAAATTGTTTAGGGTTATTATCTACTCTAACGGAATTTGGAGCGGTGGCGCGAACATACCCCGTTGCTTGCGGCGGGGTGCGCCAGCGCAACTTTGATTAGTGCAACGTTTTCATCAAAATTCCGGGTCGGTGAACTGCAAAAAAGTCTTCTTACATTCCGGTTCCCTAATATAAAGGCGTCTTTGACGAATGACCGGCAGATTTAAATCTCCTTTTTTGTTTTTAGCAGTTTTGAAGGTTGTATGGGCTTATCTTGATTTCCAATATGGTATTTATAGCAGCCTCAATTATCAGAGATAATCATTTCAAGCTTAAATGTAATGATTAATGTATTCTTACGAGAAAGGTGGGAAACTAATAGTGACAGAAAATAGCATGCAATCTGAAAGATTCTCATTACATGAACGCTTGCGGTTCCTGAATACCTCAGAATTTTACGACCTGGTAAGTACCCTGCTGATTAAAAAACCCGAATTATATCAGCTGGTTATGGAATGGTTCAAAGAAAAACAGGAATCTATGCCTGAAACTACGACAGATAATGATACCGTTTCCCTAAATGATAACCTGTTGTTTGAGTACTGGGAAGATGCCAGAAGCATTATTTCAGAGTTTAACGAGCTAGGTGGTGGCCCAGAAGAAGAGGAAGAGGAAGCATTTAGTTATCTTGAAAAGATTTCAGGCCTGATTGAAGAAGGTAGCCTGTCAACTGCTGCAAAATTTGAATTTTTAGATGAAGCCTTTGAGGAATATAACATCCACAATTCAGGTTTTGAAGATGGCCTCATGGAAATTTTTTTTGAGATCTGCCAGACAAAAGAAGAATGGGAGTATCTGGTGAAAAAACTTGACGAGCATCCTTCTAATTGGAGAAAAGAACGGATAATGAATATCCAGAGAGAATACCTCCACAATGACGAAGCTTATCTGCAAGAGCGCATGCAAATTCTCACTTATGGGATGAATTACTGGGACCTGGTTAAATTTTATGTTGAAAAGGGAGATCCGGATAAAGCCCTGGAAACGGCAGAAGAAGGTATCTTAAAGGGGGAAGGCAGGCTTAGTGAGTTGTTTGAATTCTTGTGGGAATACTTCTCCAAAAAGGGAGACACAGCCAACCTGGAACGGCTTGTGCAGACGGCATTATCTCGCAATACTGAAGAAAAAAACATGCTGGACAGGTCATTTGAATATTACAGGTTAAAAGGAGACTATGAGCACGCAAAAGATGTCCTGTTAAGGTCATTTAAGTTTGCCAGACAGCAATATTATGCAGAGTACAAAAGGATGAAAGAATTCCTGAAAGCATGTGATTGGAAATCCATTGAGCCTGAAATCTTCGATAAAATCAAAGAAAAAGACTTTTATGATTATCTCAGAATTTGCCTTTACAAGGGTATGAAAGAAACAGTTCTTGAATCAATTCTAAGTTTAAAGCCTCCCTACAGTAGATTTAGTTCATCACATGAAAATGGCTTTGATGAGTTTGCAGATAAACTGACAAATGATTTTCCGGAAAAAATCATCGAATATTACTGGCAAAAAGCCTATCGAAACATACCGGGCGGAAACAGAAAAACATATCATTCTGCAGTCAAAGATCTTGAAAAGGCCAAAAATATCTATATCTATGTCTTGACGAACGAAGCCGGGTGGGCAAAACGTTTTTCTGATCTGAAATCCGAATTCAAGAAACGGCCCGCTTTTCTTGAAATCGCGAGCGAGTTATGATATCTCTTTTTTATTTTTTCAGTATCGGGCTACTTGCTGAACTTAGTCGGAACAACCTTTAATTACTTTATGACTGCTCAAGCTTCTCATAAATCTGGGGTACATCGTTTCAATTTCCCATAATCTCTCACCACGCAAACCTAAAGTTGCAAGTATCCGGAAAGTATTTGCATAAACAAGTTCTGTCGGCATGTTTATTTCAATCGAATACCCCGCTAGCTTGTTACGGGAATGGAAAACTTCCCCGGTAACCGTTAATGATAATATGATTTATCAATTCCATTTTTGGTTGTTAACTTCTGCTCAACTAAATCTTATTAGGGTTATCGTCTACTTTAACGGAACTTGGAGCGGTGGAGCTAACATACCCCGTTGCTTGCAGCGAGGTGCGCCAGCGCAACTTTGATTTTTACCAGTTCTGTGTCACTTCCAAACTCAACCAATGCAGCCTTCGATTAAGGTAAAAATAGAATTTGATCCACTTTACTCTATGTAAAAAATTATCTTTGTCTTTGCTTTCTGTCGATTTTATAAATTAATTGTCTGATGTTTAAATAGCTTTATATCTTCTATATAATCGTGATAAATATCTCTGAAGTTATTGACAATTACCCTAATATTGCAAGTGTGTTTCCTGCTGAGTGGTTTGAGGCTGAGATTAAAAAAGAAAATAATCACTTACTCATAAAAGAGTTAATTTTAGACGACGACTTCTCTATTGAGTATCTTAAGGAGTTTGAAGATTGCTTAGAATTGCTAAAAGATGAAATCAAGAAACATATGAAACATTTCAAAACATTAAGAGTTAAAGACCAATTTGAAAAAACACTGATTGAATTAAAAATAGGATATATGTTCAAAAAAATGGGATTCAATATAGAGTTTGAACCATCAGTTCAAAATGGAAAGGTAAGCGATATAAAAATTAACTTAGAAGGTATTGACATTTTTATAGAAGTATCAACTCGAATAGTCCCTGAAGAAGAGACACTAATAGAAAAAGAGAATGGAGTGAAGATAATAGAGTTTAATACCCGAGAGCCATGTAAATTTTCAGATAAAATTGAAGGAGAAAGCATACAGTTATCAAAAGATCATCCTGGGATCGTGGCTTTATATTTCCTTACTCTATATACTCCCGAAAGAAGAAGTATAATGAAAGCATTTGGCTTTGACTTAACGTCAGAAGGTGACCCTGTTTCTATCAATATTGAAGAAAGTATTGACTACTCAAATGTTTCTGCACTTTTATTGAATAGTCCAAATGACATAACTACCTTATGGATAAATCCATTTGCAAAAAATCCACTTCCAGATAAAATATTACAAAAGTTCAAAGAAAATAGTATAAAAATTATGTTTCCTAAAAGAAAGAACCAAGAAGCTTATTGATGTTATTAATTGCAAATATTTCTAACCATCAGCTTATTAATTTCAGTGTACCAAAAACCCAAGTTCTGTTCCAATTTTCTAATTCTTAGTTGTGTAAACTTAAGTCTTCAAGAATCTGCAGATGTATGAATGAAATAATTCACAAGATGTTTTTGTATATTCTGTTGTACCATCAGCAAAATATATCAAGTTCTTTCTTCTCAAATCCTTTCTCTCTTTCTCCATCAATTCCAACAACTTTAAAAGTAATGCCCTGTATCAAAACATGAATTTCAATGCTTACAGTCAGGGTTAACAATCCCTGATTTACTTATTAAAAAGTCGGGTTGTTTTTCCCCTGACTTTCAATCGTATAAGCTTTATGAGAGATTAAAATGGAACTCGACGAAGTCATAATCACACGGGCAATTTTTGAAGAGTATTCTAAAACCTTTCTTGACTACACGGACATCGATGTGGCACTTGTAGGAGGAGGACCTGCAAACCTTGTGGCTGCAAAATATTTAGCAGAAGCCGGGGCAAAGGTTGCCATTTATGAGCAGAAGCTGTCACTCGGGGGCGGCATGTGGGCTGGCGGCATGATGTTCCCTCGCATAGTTGTGCAGGAAGAAGCCTGCCACGTCCTGGACGACTTCGGGATCAGATATAAAGAGTACCAGCCAGGGTATTACGTGGCAAACTCTGTAGAATCCGTCGGGAAGCTGATTGCAGGGGCAACTTCGGCAGGGGCTGAGGTCTTCAACCTTGTGAGCTTTGAGGACGTCATGATCAGGGAGAATGACAGGGTTACTGGCATAGTTATCAACTGGGGACCTGTTACAACACAGCGCCTGCATGTGGACCCTCTTATGATCCGCACAAAACTCGTAATTGATGGGACAGGACATGATGCAGTTGTCTGCAACACGATTCTCAGGAAGATTCCTAATGCAAAGATCGGGGAACTCGGCATGCTAGGGGAAAAGCCAATGTGGTCTGAGGTCGGCGAGCGACTGGCTGTGGACGCAACGCAGGAGATTTATCCAGGGCTGATTGTTGCAGGCATGGCTGCAAATGCCGCAACCCGTGCCCCAAGAATGGGACCTGTCTTTGGAGGGATGCTCCTTTCCGGAGAAAAGGCTGCAAAACTTGCCCTTGACAGGCTTAAAAAGATCTAAATAGATTTGATATTTGCCTGAAGCCACCGTGAAACCTCTCAAAATCAGGTTTTTACCGGCTCTAGATGCCGGGTAGCAGAACCACTCCCTTCTCGAAGAAGGGTCTCCTGCTTTTCCGGCAAAAACTTTATATAAAAAAACTCCTTCTATAGGTTGCTTCAAACCTGAAGTATCAGACCCCGTGGCCGGGGTAGGGTAGCGGTTATCCTGTGGCCCTGTGGAGGCTACGATCCGAGTTCGATTCTCGGTCCCGGCCCTGTAATTATTTTAAATGTATTTTCTTCTATTCTATCTTTACTGTATTTTTTGCGGGATCGTCTTTATATTGTTCCTGACGCCTATTTTGTAACCTATTCCTCTGCTCTATTACAGTTGCCTTATACTGTGTTTCTAGAACCCTGCTGCATCTATCAATCACCCTGTATCTAATATCCGATTATATCCTATCATCTCGATTATCTCTGACTATTTCCGATTACTTCCGACTATATCTGATTATATTCGACCACATTGTATTGCTTCCAATTTCAATTATCAAACAAAGGAAACGAGAACTGATATGAAAGCACTCATCATAGACGGTTATGTGGACGAACCCGCTTGCCTTGGAGTTCCTCCATACTTTTCCCCTTATCCACGGTACCTAGCAGGAGCCTTGAGAGAGCGCGGGCTTTCCGAAAACGAAATCTACTACCTGACCATCGATACCCTGAGGGAAAATCCATCCGGAGCTGGCGAACTTATAGGGAAGGCAGATCTTCTGGTTATTATTGCAGGTATGACTGTGCCTGGAAAATATCTTCGGGCATCCCCTATCACGCCTGGAGAGATCGAAACTATTTTTCGGGCTGCACATGGGGTAAAAGTTATAGGCGGCCCGATAAGGCTCGGGTTTAGCAGCGAGGGCGGAAGGGCTGCAAAGGGTATGGAAAGCGGGATCGGTCTGGAAGAAGCCGTACTTGCAAAAATGGATATTGAGTCTTTTGTTTACGATCTTTTTGAGAAGGAAGGAACAGGTGGAATAGGGGGCGGTGAAAGTTTTCCCGCCAGGCTAAAGGTCCCGGATTCCATTGACCACCGTTTCAGGACGACAGCCGAGATCGGACGCTGGGGACTTAAAGGGGCTTTTTTGATCCGGCAGCACCCTGATTACCCTTATTGCATGTGCGAACTTGAGACTTACAGGGGCTGTGGCAGGCAGGTTCACTGCTCTTTCTGCACAGAACCCTTTTACGGGGCTTCGGACTACAGACCTGTAGAGGATGTTGTCTCTGAAGTCTCTGCACTTTATTTCCATGGAGCCCGTTACTTCAGAGTCGGAAGACAGCCAGACCTTTTCTCCTATCATGGGATCGACACAGGAGGACCTGTCCCGAAACCTGTACCTGAGGTCCTTGAAAAGCTCTATAAAGGAATCCGGAATTCTGCACCTGAGCTTTCCGTACTCCATATGGACAACGCAAATCCTATAACCCTTGCCGCATACCCCGAAGAGTCAGAGCAAATACTGAAGACGATTATCAAATATCACACCTCCGGAGATGTAGCAGCCTTTGGCATGGAGACAGCTGACCCTGCGGTAATTGCAGCAAACTCTCTCAAGGCAACTGCCGAAGAAGTTTTTGAGGCGGTCAAACTGGTAAACAGTCTGGGAGCCATTCGCGGGGCAAACGGGCTTCCGGAAATTCTCCCTGGCATCAATTTTGTACATGGGCTGATGGGTGAGACAAAAAAGACTTTCCAGATGAACTACGATTTTCTGCAGAAAGTGCTTGATTCAGGGCTGCTTCTCCGCAGAATTAATATCCGCCAGGTTATGGCATTTCCCGGAACTCCAATCTACGGCAGGGACGAAGCTGCAAAGAAGCACAAGAGACTTTTTCTGGACTATAAGGAACAGGTCCGGAAGAATATTGACCTCCCAATGCTCCGGAGGGTTGTACCGGAAGGGACAGTACTGAGAGACGTCATGTGCGAGGTGCATGATAAAGGGGTCACTTTCGGAAGGCAGCTTGGCTCTTATCCTCTGCTTGTAGGTATTCCGGCTTCTCTTCCTTTAAGAAAATTCACTGACGTTACTGTCACAGCGCACGGCATGCGTTCAATTACCGGAATTCCCTATCCTCTGCCTATCAACGCAGCTTCCCCAGCTCTTATCCGTGAACTCCCGCGAATCGGCAGAAAAACAGCTGATCTTATAGCTGCAGGCATCCCCTATGCTGACAGAGAAGACTTTCTCAGAAGGGTAAGTGAGGGAGAAAAGATTATCAGTTTTATCGATATTTAATGCTCCGCAGAAACGTGATAGTCTAAATCTAATACCCTAAACCTGACACTCTAACCTGATACCCTGAATCTGGCACTCTAAATCTGGTACTTTAAACCTAGTATCTAAACCTGATACTCTAAATCTGGTACTTTAAACCTAGTATCTAAACCTGATTTATTCCTTCTCCCTTTCTTTTTTCGGAGTTTTCCGGAACCCTACTATTTCTGAGATTTTTACATATCTGCAATTTGCACATCTCATCTTAAAATCGGATTTTTTCGGGAAAACTCTCTTTTTAGCCTGATAACATCTCCAATTTCTGAATCTTAAATGTCCGAATCTTTCAAATAAGCAGTTATTTATTCAATCCCGAATCATTCTAAATGGGATATTCGTGGGGGATTTGCTTGAGCGAGAGCAC
The DNA here is from genome assembly GCF_055385895.1 of Methanosarcina subterranea. Classification (NCBI taxonomy): domain Archaea; kingdom Methanobacteriati; phylum Methanobacteriota; class Methanomicrobia; order Methanosarcinales; family Methanosarcinaceae; genus Methanosarcina; species Methanosarcina subterranea. The sequence goes on from NZ_AP042426.1 coordinate 1,060,635, forward strand.
GGAAAATTTATATAGAGTGAAGATTGCTCTTCAGTTGAGCTTTATTGTATGGGTCATGCTTGGGATTTTTATGTTTTATGCTACCTTTGAAGAGCAGCCCAGAATGCTTGGGACGTTTTTGCTCCTTTTTTCAGTTATTCTTTTCGCGCCTTTTCTACCTGACGGAACAAGCTATAAAGAAATTGAGAATCTGGACGATTATAAGGAAGATGAGTTTTAGAGAGCATGAAAGGAACATGAAATTTCATGCAGGTCAGCAGAGCGTCATTTCAAAATATTCCGAAGCTTCCTTTTTATCTAAAAGATCCTCTTTATCCCAGCTCTAAGAATCAGTCCCGCAATGGGTTCAGGAATTAAAATGACTGAAACAGGGAGAGGTTTGAATTCAGAAAGGCCGCAAAAGGGACAGCGAGTCCCCAGGAGTAAAGATCTCAACAAACAGGGCAGCTGCCAGCATGTATTTTTGATTTTAGAATACTGTTCCCATAAGTTTTAAGGCATTTACTATCTTCAGAACCTTTCAGACTTTTGGTTCTTGTCTGGAGTTCCTGTAACATCTCAGATACAGAAGCACTCCAGAAAGCAAGCTTGTTCACTGTGTGCTAACTGTTGGGTTGCTTATAGCCTGTTGAATCTCCTCAGGCTTCAGTAAATCCCAGGATACTGGCAAGTTCCCCACCTTCGGGCCCAATGGATGAGAGTTCGCTCAAAGCTTCAGATTTCGAAATATATTTTTCGGTCCGGACGCTTCCAGGCTCCTCTATCTTAATGGTAACTTCCCCTTTGGTGTATCCCCTTTCAATGCATTCCCTCGCAAGAGTCCCATATATTCCGGCTATGAGCTTCAGGCAGTCAAACACTATGTTTTCTTCAACAGCGTTCTTGCCGTCCATCAGGATCAGTCTGAGCCGTGTGGATACTACGGACCTTGTGAGGAATTCTTTGATTCTTACCATGAACATATAGAGAGCGTCTCTGTCTATAGCAGGAACCAGTTTTTCATCACCTGTTATTTCATGGTCTCCGTACATGATCAAAAAAGTCCTGTCATCTGCAGAAATTATGAATCTATTCTCTGCATCCTTATCCTCAAGAACTGTCCTTGTATTGTTTTTTGTGTACTCGATATTTGTAATATAGAAATCTGATACATCCAGCTTTTTTACCTTTTCTTCTCTTGACAGAATTCCACTTTTTGCCCTAACAGGCAGGGTAAGTTTTTGAAGGTCCTCGACTTTTAGTGTGTCCTGTGTAAAACTCAGTTCAAACTCAGATCTCATGCCGTTAACCGAACTTACCTGCCAACCTTTGAGTCTTTTGTCTTCGGTTGAAGCGTAATAGGTGTTGTCGGCGCCATAAATGCTGGTCTCAAAAAAAGGGCTGAGAATTGAGAGTATTCTTTCTTCAAGCTGCCGTACTTCTATAATTGCCAGCCTGTTTTGCCTATCAATATCATCAAGTCTTTCATTCTTCTTTAATAGAGCTATGGTTGCACAGGTCTCTATGGTTCTGGACTTGATTTCAAGAATCTCTTCTGATCCGACTCCCCGCGCGTGTTCCTCTATACAGTCAGTAACGTCCTTCTGGAACCTGTCTATCTCCTCGAGCCTACTCTGAGAGATCGATGTCTCTTGTATGTTTCCCTGTTTTATCCTTATAATCGATTTTTCGAGAGGTATCACTTCTTTTGAAACCTTAATGAAGTCCTGAATGTCCTGGATAAAATCTCTCTGGACAGGAAGTTCTGTAGAGTCCTGAAAGGTATATTTCATTTTAAATTCCTCCCCTGTTGCAAAAAATACCTTTTGTTTATTAGGTTTTCCACATTTAAATCTGTGAGTATATACTTGTTATACTGGACAATATAACTCTTTCAATTCAATAATATATTCTTTCAAGCCAGTATTTTTAGCTGCTTATGAAGACTCCATTAAATACAGAGTTCATCTCAACTCAAACTGTTTTCAGAATTTTCTATTTTTAAGTACTCATCGATTTTAAGTGACCACTCAGTTTCAGATTCGGGAGAAAATTCCGGAAATTCGCTTATTGTTAATAAGATTAATTTTTGGATGAGCTCACCAGTAATTATCTTTTTACGCTATTTTTTTATAGTTTTTTATAAAAATACTCTACTTCTTAAATATTCTATTTTCAAAAAATCATTATTATTAAATATAAATTTTTATTCATGTCTATATCCAATCTCTAACTTTTTTTAGAAAGATTTATATCAAATATTTGCGTAAGTTAATTCATATTATCGTCACAAGATAATATATAAAGACGTGTACTATATTATATATTGAATATTTATTATTCATAGTAATTTGCTTGTTAGCGATTTACTGTTTACGATTAATAAGTACATGTCTGATGTGCCGGGCTGACTGGTCAGTACTGGTATAAAAACGGGGTTGATTCATAATTCCCCTGCTGCGGAATAATTTATGGGGTCAATGCTTTCCGTGCCAGAGGAAGAGGCTGCCGTACTCCTTCCCGACAGAGGTTTTGGAGAAGCGATGGCTCTCTTATCTACTAGTTAAAAATTATATTAAAAGATCAATTAAGTTTTGGAGGTGAGGTGAAAAGCAGTTTTGTACTATATAAACTGTAAATTTCCTACAGTCTTACTTTATTTGATTTTTAAATACCAGGTAATTTCAATATTTCTAGACTGTTTATGGAATTGTGTTCTAACTAACTGGAATCTGCTACAACTCGCTAACTTTAAAATATTATTTAGTAAAAAATAATATTTAATGTCAAATCGAACTAAAATTGAACATATGCGGAATCTAGGTGCAGAATATGAAACAAAAATTAATACTATTCAGTACGCTGCTAATCATATCCCTTTTAGCAGGGACAGCAGGTGCAATTGAAGATACAGATAATGAGGATCTTGTATCAGCAGATACTGGGCTGAGCATTAGTTTCAGCTACAGTGGAGCCGGCTATTTCAAAGAGGGAGATATTGTAAAGATCACTGCAACCTTCAATAAACCCGTCCCGTTTGCGGAGTTAACGGGTGAGGCTGGGGGAGTCCCTCTATTATTCGATGAAACAAATAAGGTAAGTGACACTGTCTGGTGCTGTAATTATACCGTTGAAGGTGGAGTAAATGATGCAGTGGACGTGACAGTATTTGCATTTGACGCTATCGAAAGTGAAGTACCATTTTTTTATAAAACTGATGCTCATGCCTTTGTAATTGACAATGAAGCTCCGAAATTCAAGAGAATTCAACCGAGCTCCGAATATGTCAATACAAAGTGTGTGACTTTCGAATTCAGTGCTTTCGATAAACTGGACAATACAATTGCCTATGCCATCTATATCAACAATACCGAGAAGAAAACAGGGATTGTAAGTTCTAACGGATATGTAAAGTTTGAGCCTGAACTGGCTGACGGCTATTACTATTGGGAAGTTAGACTCATGGATGATGCAGGGAATATGTGTACCAGTGAACCCATTGACCTGTATGTTGACACTAAGGCCCCAAGTGTAACCCTTGTTTCCCCGGTAGACTGCTTCGTTGACACAACGGGCCTCCTTGAATTCAATTTCACCGCTCAGGACACTCTATGCGCAGGCTATGACCTGGAACTGTATTATGAGCTGTGCATTGATGGAGAACCTGTTGAAGGTTGTTCTGGGTATATGATTTCAGGAGATTATGAGGAAATCCCAGTAGCTGGCCTCGAGGATGGAGCTCATAACTGGTCCGTTTTAGTCGAGGATAAAGCCGGAAACAGCTGTACAAGTCAAGTCCGGGATCTCTATGTAAACTGTAATGGGCTTGATGTCCAGCTCATTTCCCCGAACGGTGGGTTCGTTCCTGCAAACCTGCAGTTTAACTTCAGTGTTTCAGGAGGAGCAGGGCTGCCTTTTGATTACGAACTGCTCGTTAATGGCACAAAGGTAAAGAACGGCACGTTCATTGTTGGCGAAGATATTGTTAATGAGTATTCTGTGGATGCAACGGTGGATGAAGGAGTGGATATACCATGGACCGTACGCATTACCGACTGTGCAGACACCGTCTATGAACCTGAACCGTTTTATATCTCTGTTGATACTAAGGCTCCGGCTCCTGTGGCAAACCTAAGCGTTATTGATGCACTGGGTGATACTAACTGGTACTATACCTATGATGAGCCAGGGCTGTATGTTCGATGGGACAAAAACACTGAAAAAGACCTTGACGACTTTGCACCATATATGGTTTTCATCAGCGATTGCGAGCCTTCAAGCCTCAAGGATATGAAACTGGCAGTACCTGTAAGCATCATATTTGATGATGAAAAATGCATGTTTATGAACATTGGAGAGTATGACGGGAAGCCTCTCGTCTACGGTAAGGACTACTGGGTTGCTGTTATTGCTCTGGACAGGGCTGGCAACTATGATAATTGCTTTGCCGTATGCGGGCCTGTCAAGACATATGAGGACATGACCATCACTCTTGATGCAGGCTGGAATCTGAAATCCGTGCCTAAGACTCCTGCTAAATTCAATGCTGACACATGCTCGGTCTTTGGAGAATGCAGCACAGTACTTTACTGGGACGGCAGCTGCTGGGAATTCCCGAAGACTATCGAACCATGTAAGGGTTACTGGGTTTACACACCGGAAGCTGGCGTGAGCAATGTAAAGTTCAAGCCAATGTCAATTGACAGCACAAGTCCTGATGTACCTGCCTGTCTTGACCTTGCTCCCGGGTGGCAGATGATAGGGCACACTTCCACGCTGCCTGTGCAATGGTATCAGACTCTGGGTTCATTGCAGGGTCTTCTGGGTTTAGAGTATAAGTTCTCCAACCTCATCACGTATTCTCACAATGAAGGTTGGGGCGGTACAATCTCTCTTGGAGTCTTAGACCTGGTCGGTGCAGAAGAAGACACTCCATGCCCAGTTGGCGTGCTTAAGTCAGAGGGTCTTATGGTCCCAGGACAGGGATACTGGATCTTCATGAAGGAATGTGGTACCTACGCTTCCGTTGAGAGCGTAGATTTCTACCCTGAAGGAATAGTAAACCCGGATAACAACTCAGACAACCCGGTAGATCCATTGAACCCGGATGAAATCGTAAACCCGGATGAAATCGTAAATCCAGATGAAATAGTAAATCCGGATGAAGATGATTCCGAACCCGGTGAAGACGATTCTGAACCCGGTGAAGATGATTCTGAACCCGGTGAAGACGATTCCGGACCCGGAAAAAAGAACAAATAAACTCTAAAGCAAGTAACTTTTCAGCCAGTTCAGGCTGAAATGTTCTTTTTCTTTTTTTGCTTTGTGTAGCAATTGGAGGTAAATAATGAACAAAATATTAAAAAATAGTTTCTTAGGAACAGCTGTACTAATGTTGTTTTTCATAACAGCTGCCCATCCAGGTATGGCTGGGGATGGAGTCCCACCGCTCCCGATGACAGTGCAGGGAGTTGCCCTGATTGATGGCGCTCCGGCTCCCAAAGATACTGTTATTGCAGCTTACCTTGATGGGGAGCAGGTAGAACAGTTTCTCGTAAACACCCCCCCAGGAAATTTCACTTTCTATATTTCCGGAACTGCCGAAGATGAAGGAAAACCCGTTACTTTTACAGTTGATGGAAAGGATTCGGGACAAAGTTTTGAATGGGAATCTGGAAAGCAGATCTTATCTGTCGAACTTTCGACAGGTGTGGTAGCCAATTCCGGGAGCTCTAATAAAGGCTCGACTTCTGGAGAGGGCTCTGGAGCTAAGGTCATTGAAAGTTCAGTCCCCTTACCGAATGTAACTGTAACGGTTCCGGAAAAAACGATTTCGGAAAACACAGATGCCGATTCAGGTGTCGATGCCGGGGTCGAACAGAATCCGGAATCTTCCAAAGAACCCTCTGAAACAAGCAGTGCCCCAGGTTTCCAGATTATTTATGCGGTTGCAGGCATAGTTCTGCTTACTTTTGGACCAAAGCTCGGGAGGGAATCGAGAAGGAAGCTCTGACGGATTTCTCTAAAGGGATCTGTACGGTTAACGTGAAAAATCTCAAGGTGATATGGTGACCATCAAGGACAAATACTTAAGAATTTTATCGTGCCTGGTTATTCTGGTACTGGGCTTATCCCTTGTTCCGGTTGCATCTGCCAGCACTATTCCTTCGATTCCCAACGTGTTTGAAGGAAAGCTGATTATAAACGGTGCAGATGTACCTGCAGGGACTATAATTTCGGCTTATATAGGTTCCGAGCTTGCCGGCTCTATAACTATCGAGGAGGCAGGAAAGTACAAGCTGGGTGTCTCGGGTACCGAGGAAGATAACGGAAAAAAAATAACCTTCAAGCTAGGTATTATAGAGTCCGAGCCTGTTTCCGCGACCTACCAGCATGGCGCTGCGCCGGTGAAACTTGATCTTTCTTTCGAGGGAGACTTTGAGCTTCCGGTTATAGAAAGCTGCTCTGCATCCCCGGTGTACATCCTGAATGACGGGAAAGATTATTCGGTTATAAGGGCAAAAGTCTCGGGTGGATTGTCCGAAGTTGCGTCAGTGACTCTCGACCTCACCCCCCTAGGCGGAGGAGTGGTTTCATTGACGCCTGAAAGCGGAGGCATTTATACCTGCAACGTAGGCAGTACTCTGGCAGGAGAGTTTAAGCTCACCCTTACAGCTACAAATTCTTTTGGAAACCAAGTTACAGATAAAGACAGCATCTCGATCACTGTAGTGAAAGAAGACGAACTCACAACAAGGTACGCAGGGGCTGACAGGACTTTCTCTGCCGAAGAAATTAAAAATATTGTAAACGACAGTAAGATATCCAGCGGGATCAAATACGCAGTTCTGGCTATCTACTTTGCTGACGGGTGGGATAAAATATGAAACAGCCTGAGTTTAAAATTGCTTTTGTGCTGCTCATGACCCTGGTTTTATGTGCGGTTCCTGCTTCTGCGGGTAGTGCAGGAAGGGTTCTTCCCTCTTCAGTTGATACCAATCAGGTGTTTCAGGTAACGGTCAATATAGCTGATTATGGTGCAGCCGGACAGGTTCTTGAAAAGCTTCCTGCAGGTTTCACGTACATTAACTCAACCCTTCCGGAAAGAGCTGTAACCGTAAACGGCAGTAAAGTCTCTTTCCTGCTGATGAATGAAAAGAGCTTCAGCTACACCCTTAAAGCCCCTGCATCAACCGGGACATATCAGTTCGCGGGTCTTTTAAGGGATATCAACAAAAATGAGTTCCCTATCCTCCCTTCAAGTTCTTCCATTAGTGTTGGGTCAACCTACAACGGAGGTTCAGGTGGCGGCTCAGGCAGCGGCTCAAAAAGCTCAGGCGGCAGTTCAGGTGGCGGAGCTGGAGGTTCCCCCGAACCCCAGAGCAATGTCGAAGCTAAAGAGCTGTCCCAGACATCCGTCATTGCTGGAACACATGTCAAGTTCAGTTTTCCAAATGGTGTGACCTGCATAAGGTATGTTGAATTTGACGCCAAAAAGACTCTCGGAAAAATCACTACTCTTGTCGAAATGCTCAAGGGCCAATCAAAGCTGGTTCCGAACCTGCCTGAAGGCATTGTTTATAAGAATGTAAATATCTGGGTAGGTTCAGGCGGAGTCGCAAACTCCGATAACATCGAGAATGCAGTTGTTGGCTTTAGAGTCGAAAAAGCCTGGATCGAGAAAAACGTTGATACAGATGAAAAAGATTCGTTGAACCTCTGGTACTATGACAAGGCGTGGAATAAACTCGAGACTAAAAAAATAGATGAGAGCAACAACACTTATGTCTACTACGAAGCCAAGACCCCAGGTTTCGGATCCTTTGCAATTGTTGCAGCCGGTAAAGACGGTTCTGGTTCGATAAATATCGATCCCGTTTCTACCGATAATTCGGGGGATAATGTGTCATCAGAGCCCGAAAAACCTTCAAGTGGGGGCTGGCGTTCTATGCCTGGCTTTGAATCTGCAGCTTTTCTGGGAACAGTTGGAGCTGCATACTGCATACTGAGAAAGAAGTTCTAAACACCATAAATTTTCCATTTTGAAGCAGCATCCAGAGCTGCTTACTTTTCTCTTTTTTGTGATGCCCGAATTATACCTCGCCCGAATTATACCTCGCCCGAATTGCGCCTCGGGAGTACGCGGTCCTTTTCGCTCCACTTCGTTTCGCTCAAGAGGACTAATTTATGGGCTATAGTAGTGAGCTTCATTTAAGAGGGCTGAATTAAAAATATCCATAACCGGTACAACCTTTTTCGTTATATCGGGTGGGTTGTTTTTGTCATGCTCGATGAAGGAGGGCGATCTTTCCTCGAAAACCGAGAAAACAAGGAGAAAAAGCCGGAAAGTAAAAGTAACACACAAATTTTATATTTTTCATCTCTTTTGACAGATCGCCAGCATGTCTGGCGGAGATAGTTATATAATGTAAACTAAAAAGCAATTTGGGATAGGAAAGTGTTTTTGAGCCCGGCAGAGTATCATATATAACGTTCAGTTTCTTCTTACGATATTCGAATTTGGATATATTAGTAGATAATTGCCGGGGTCGCAAAAATAGTAAAAGAAGAAAAAGAGACATAATTTATGAATGAATATATACTTATTCATAAAATATATACATCAGCCGGGATTCGAACCCGGGTTCGAGCGTTGGCAACGCCCGGTGATGACCGCTACACTACTGATGTACGAAGCTGGCAGGGCGCCCTGCCACGTTTCTAACTATATATTTTCTTATTAATTAAGTTGACCCCTGGAAAGGTTTTATATATTTGGTCAGCAGAAAAATCTGCTTTAGTCTCTGGTGTGTCGGTTTTTTTTACCTGCTTGCAGGGCCTTTTTTCGCCTTTACCGCTTTCTCTTTCTCTTTTTTTCTCTTTCTCTTTCTCTTTTTCTTTTCCTTCCTTTTTTCCTTTCCTGTCTTCTATCTGTTTTTTCTTACTCGCTTTTCTATCGAGCTGATCCCAAAATTCAAAATTACTCTTACGAACTTCGAATTTGGAATAGTCAGTTGAGGTTCGGATCATCAAAATAGTTCTAGATATAGGAATGAAAATGGTTTTGGGATGGGCTCATTATCTAACTGTTCTGTATACTGTTTTTGGAGCATTGTGTTTTATATTATCAAGCAGTATAGACTGCCATTCTTTATTTACCCTGCATTTATGTATTAAATCGACCCTTTTGATTTTATTATTGAATTTTATGAGTGATGGGTTTTGAGCGAACTTGAAAAACTGATAAACCTTGCAAAAAACGCAGCCAATAAAATCAGGAAGCATAACTTTGTGCGTGTAGTCTGTCATAATGACGCTGACGGTCTGACTTCAGCCGGGATAATGGCTCAGGCCCTGCTGAGAGCAGGCATTTGTTTCCAGCTCTCAATAGTAGGAAAACTGGACGAGTCTGTGGTCGAAGAAGTGAACAGTGGAATCTCTCAGGGAGAGCTTGTCATTTTCTGTGATATGGGCAGCGGGCAGCCGGAACTTATCGGGAAGGTGGTAGCTGATGTCGTGGTGCTTGACCACCACCAGCCAGTAGGGCAGTCCCCTGCAAAAGCCGTGGTAAATGCCCATATGGTAGGAATCGATGGAGCAACGGATATCTCGGCTTCCGGCACCTGCTATCTTGTAGCCAGGGAACTCGGGACTGGAAACATTGACCTTGCAGGGCTGGCAATTGCAGGTGCAGTTGGGGACAGGCAGCTTTTCCAGACTGCCAATGCTTTTATTCTGGAAGAAGCCCTGAAAGCAGGGGTAGTGTCCGTCAGAAAAGGGCTGAAGGTAGGGGATGGAGGTCTTTCGGATGTGCTCGCATACAGCACAGAGCCTTTCCTGGATGTAACCGGCTACCCTGAAAAGGCATCAGAGTTCCTAAATCAGCTTGGGCTCTCCGGAAATATTGAAAACCTGTCCGAGGAAGAGCTCTCAAAACTTGCCAGTGCCATTGCCCTGAAACTTGTCAGACAGGCAAGCCCTGAAGCAATTGAAGCCGTTATAGGAGAGGTCTTCCTGCTGAACCGGGAGCTGGTGCACAACGTCTATGATTTCATCTCCATTCTCAATACCTGCGGGAAGCAGAAAGTTTACGGACTCGCCCTGGCTCTCTGCCTGAAGGACTCAAGTATTGTCGATGAGGCTCTTTCCCTTACAAAAGAGCATGAAAAGAATCTTGCCGTGGATATCCGGGACAGCGTGGAAAAAATCCGTAAAGGTGAGAATATCTGGTATATTAGCACGGTTGATGCCCTTTCTACAGGGAGCCTTGCCACAACCGTAGTCAGATATCTCCATCCCGAACTTCCTTTCATCTGTGTAAACGAGTCTGAGGGAATCCTGAAGGTTTCTGCCAGGGGTACCCGCGAACTGGTTTCAAAGGGCCTTGACCTTGCCTTTGCCCTTCGGGAAGCTGCAGGCGCAGTCGGTGGAAGCGGAGGCGGGCACAGTGTCGCATCCGGAGCTTCAATCCCCCTGGGGAGTACGGAAGAGTTCTTGAGCATTGCAGATCGGATAATAGGGGACCAGCTCAGGAAAAATTCCAGTGGAAAAGACAGGTAAAAAATAAAACAAAATAAAACAAAATAAAATAAAATAAAATAAAATAAAATAAAAAAGAAGAGCTCGGAATTAATATATAAAACGCATGAGGCATACTTATGAAAATTACAGGTACAATTGAGTTTCCTGACCCGAAGTCAAGAGAGTCAGCAGCCAGAATCCTGACAGCCCTTGCCCCGGACAACCTGAGGAGCATGGAAAGCGAAATCAGCGATGAGAGGGTTGCTGTGCGGTTTCATTCCGAGAAAATTGGTTCTCTTCTCGCAACCGTTGATGATTTTCTTATGAACTTTAAGATAGGGGAAGGAGTCGAACAGACTCTGAAAATATAAAAGTTAGAAGGGAAAGTAAAAAATAAGAAAGAAAAATAAGAATGAAAATTAGAAAAAGAAAATTAGAAAAAGAAATTAGAAAAAGAAAGTTAGAAAAGAAATTAGAAATGAAACGGGAAACCTGTACCCAGTTTCCCGATCTTTATTAAACCAAATATCTTTTTTAATCTGCAGAGCTTTCTCTCCAGAGCCTTATAAGTTCCCCGAGCCTGGAGCTCGTTAGTTCTACTCCTGTATTCGGAATCGGAAGACTATTTTTATAGACATGAATCGCTTCCTGGAGCTCTTCTGTGCTTATATGCTTTCCTTCCTGAGAGGTCAAATCATCCCAGGGGTTCCAGTCGCGGATTGTCCAGTTCCAGGTACGCATAACCTTTTCGTTTCCTGCTGTGGCGAGTACGGTAACATTATATATTCCGGGAGATAGTACACTGTTTGAATATGAACTGTTTTTTACACCGGATTCGGTAAGCTTTTTCGTTCCGTTAAGGTACCAGTTTACAGTACTGTTATGGTTTGTGGTGATATTGAATTTCTGCCCGTCTCCTTCATAGGTTATGATATTTTCTCCGGGACTTGCAGAGAGAATTGAGAGCTGAGTTAATATTATGTAATTGCTCTTTGTCTCAGAGTCAAGCCCGTTCCTGTTGCTGACATTCAGCGAGACAGTATAACTTCCGTATGATGTGTAGGTGTAGACCGGATTCCGGGTGGTTGAGTCTGCAATTCCGTCGCCGTTAAGGTCCCATTCCCAGGAAAAGGCACCCTGTGAGAGGTCAGTAAACTGGACTGTGAGAGGGGAAACCCAGCTGGTGATATTTGAAGTGAAATCAGCTTCAGGGAGGCTGTTAACAATAGTTAAAGCTTTTATGCACAGGTTTACTTCTGAATATCCGGCTTCTGATGTCAGGTCTTGCCAGCTGGCTCCATCCGAACTTATATAGCTTTCTCTGGAATTAGCCTGTGCCTTGCTGCTATAACCGGAAAGCGGCTGCTCAATTGCAAGAGTGTACGGGTCGGAGGGATTGCTAAACTTTATAACCACCGAAAATTCCTCCCCGGCGCTCAGGTCTACTGGCGAATTCAGCAGGTGGGTATGGTAGCCAGGAAGTGAGCATGTGCCGGTTTCTTTCACAACAAAATTCCTTTCCTGATTAATGGGGCCATTAGTCGGGTTTTTATAAACGTATATTTCATAAGCAGTATCAAGATCCGTAGTATAGAATCCTATAGCTTTCAGTGTTTCGTTCCCTTTCGAAGAAAATACATTTCCACCCCAGGCAGTTAGTCCAGAGTACCCGATTGTTCCTGTCCATCCCAGCGGGTCATACTGGTAATTGTAATCAAAGTTGCCCTGCCCTGCAGTTATAAACACCGCACTTTCGTTGTACCCGAGCCTGGTGTCATAATAGGAAATATAGAAGTATCCTTCTTCTCCCCAGGACTCCCCCCAGCTATTCTTTACAATAAAAGCCCCGTCTCCCGAGGGTACCTGTTTGAACAGGTTCCTATCGAAAGAATCGTTCCAGCCTACGATAGTTATTGCATGATTGGCATTATTCGAACCTGTATATAGATAGGCATTATTATTTGCCTGGTAATTTAGCAGGCTCCAGCACATTGTGGAGTACACAGCTCCGTAATCCATAAGTGCCTGTTTAATCATTTCATTGTCCAGGGACCCCGTTCTGTCAGGCAGTATAAGAACTTCCTGGACATCTTTTTGTATGGTAAGTCCCGTAGGAGAGGAGGTTGAAGTTTCACTAAAAGGATCTTCTGACTCGTTTACAGGCCCTGACCAGCGGGTAAGATATGCCATAGCTATGAAAGCATTTCCGCCGTTATCGGCTGTAAGATCAAAACCATCGGAATAGAATTTTGTAACGAGGTTTTTCATGTTATTTTCGGAAAAATCCCGATCTTCTCCTTCTACCCCCAGGATGTAAGATTCCATGGATGCAAGGCTCGAAAAAGCCCAGCAACTTCCGGTCTGCCCCTGGTTCTTCACAGAGGTGACCTGTCCTTCCGTGCGCAGGTCATAGGTTGCAGGGAGTTCCGAGCCTGATGTTCTAAGCAAAAGCCTTCCCGCAGGCCTTGAAAGCCCTGATATGTTTACAGGAGAGGGTGTATATCCAGTGCCTGAAACTTCCCCGCCGTCAGGAGGCGAGATAGGTTCAAAAGAATCTGGTTGTGTGGGCTCCAGAAAGTTTGGGTTCAGGGGAGCCGTTTCAATTGCAGGTTCTGAAATGGATGTATCGTTCAGTGGTAGCTCAAAGTTTTCGGGACTTCCGGCGGTAAGGTCAAGGCTGCCGGAGAAGCACGAAAATAAAATAATAAGTGCGAACAGAAGGGAGTTTATTTTCTTCAAGAATTCTCGGCCTCGGGTGGATCAATTTCTGATTAGCTGAAAGATAGTACGGAATAACTTGCAGGGGAGTATATTTCCGAATAATTATTTTTAGGTTGTTATTCAGTCTGAGCAGATATTCAATAATTATCAGCCTAATTAATGTTGCTCTGTAGATTCTTCCTGAGTATTAATTCATATGATTAGTTTATTAAATTTATCTATAAGTTCTTTTCTAAAAAATGAACCTCTTTACTAAAATAATTAGATATTTGCTTACCTGAAAATCTCCTTTTGGGATTATATCTTTGAAGATTAACTCTAATGAGCCTGATATTTCCTTTGTTAAGAAAAGATAAATGGCAGACAGATAAAGGTACATAGAAAATAAATGTAAAATATCTTGTTGCCATATATTTTATTCCTTATGATTTATTTATTTCTGTTTATTTGGAAAACCTAAGTAAATTTATTTATAACTTTATGTGTCTTCTATTTACCTTAAAACTCATAGAGTTGTGCTCATAATGAGTGTTACCGTGAGTATTTTCATGAGTATTCCCAATAGAAAGAGACATTAAGTTTGCCTTTCCATATCCTTACAGGGACACTTAGGGGGTAAAAGCCTGCTTTCAGAAACACTTGCAGACCTTGAGAATACCAGCCAGAAAGACCTTGATAAGGAAATTCTGAGAGCCGCAATGATTGCAGAACTGGATGCTGTCAATCTCTATGAACAGATGGCAAACCTGACAAAAAACGAAGAGATACGTAAAATTCTCCTTGACATAGCCAGGCAAGAAAAGATCCATGTAGCTATGTTTGAGACCGTGCTACTGCAGGCTGACAAGGAGTTTTTAAAGATTTATGCAGATTATGCACTTGCCCGAAAATGAAAAAAGGGAGTTAACGATTCCTTTTTTCACTTCTTTATTAATTCCTCTTATGAGTCTTTTTTATAGATTTTCAATTCTCTTCTCATAGCCTCTTTTTCAAGCTTTACTGCATAATCATTTATATCCAGCGCAGCCATATTTTCTATTGATCTTCCATGCTTGAGAAATATGCGAAGAAAAGAGATTTTGATAAGACCTCCGAACCTCCTGCTAAAGGGTTCGAAAAAAGTTCCGGTAAACCTATCTTTGTGGTCCAGCGCCATGATGCAACCAATCTTCATTATGATTTTCGTCTGGAGATGGATGGGGTTCTGAAAAGCTGGGCAGTCCCCAAGGAACCGCCGAAAAAGGCCGGTACCAAAAGGCTTGCTATCGAGACTGAAGACCATCCTCTCGGATACGCCGATTTTGAGGGGGAAATTCCTGAAGGAGAGTACGGAGCCGGCAGGGTTGAGATCTGGGATAAAGGGACTTTCAAGCTTCTGAAACGTAATGAGAAAGAGATCACTGTCACACTTGAAGGGGAAGAGCTGAAAGGGGATTATGTACTGATAAGGACAAAGTATGGGAAAGAGGATAAAGGATGGCTTTTTTTCAAGAAAAAAGCTGACTAAGAAGCCATTGGTATCATAGGTTATTTTAGTTGATTAAAAGGTAAACCGACAAAGTTATTGAAGGTAACGGGAAAAGGTGTTAAGAAATAACTCGTAAAAAGTATTGAAGAATAATTAGAAAAAATATTGAAGTGAAACTGGTAAAAAGGGTGCAGGGCTTTGTACCAGGTGCCCGGCTAAAAGTGTGCTTCTAATAGACATGGGGAGAGTGATCAAATGGGGAAGGTTACGGAAGAGAGGGTGAAGATAAGAATTATTGAGACTGCGGAAAACAATTTCTGCGTTGCAGCCTGCGATGGGGAGAAAGTTCATGACAGGATTGCAGACGCTTTCCGTAAAAACAGGAAGGTTGAGCTCTCTTTTGCAGAGATGAATGAACTTACGCCTGCCTTTCTGAACGTGGCTGTGGGGCAGCTTTACGGGACTTTCCCGGCTGGGCTGATTGAAAAAAGCCTCTCTTTTACGGACCTTGACCCTGAAGACGAGGTTATTATTAAGAGGGTGATGGAGCGGGCAAAAGGCTACTTTGAACATGCATATTCATGCAGAAAGGCTCTCAGGGATGTGATCGGAGGCGAAGATGCCTAAAAGTACCCACCGCGCAGTGGTTTATCCGGTAAGACGCAGTGTGAGGCTTCGCCCTGGGAAAGCTCTGCCTGTAAAGCCAAGCCCGGCTCCTATCCATTCCACAGCGACTTATGATTTCCCCGAAGAGAAGAGTTATTTTTTTGACACCAATATCTGGCTCTATATCTACGGCCCTATAGGCTGGCCTGATCAGAAGTCAGCGGTCTATTCCAGAGCTTTAAGGGAAATTCGAAACTCAAACGGCACGATCTATATAAACTGCATGGTAATCTCGGAATTCATAAACGCCTTCTCAAGAATAGAGTTCAAACAGCAGACCGATCATTCCAGGTTCAAGGAGTTCAGGAACTCTCTTGGTTTCCGCCCGGTTGCCGAAGACATTTCCTCAAATGTAAAAAAAATCCTCAGAAATACCCTTGCCTGCGACCCTGACTTAAAAGTAATAGACCTGCCTGAGATCATGAGCTTCTTCGAGCAGGGAAAATATGACTTCAATGATCTTGTCTTTGCGGAAATCTGCCGCTCAAAAGGACTGGTCTTCGTAACCCACGACAAGGACTTCAGCGAGATGGGAGTTGAGATCCTGACCGCAAATGATAAATTGCTGCGGAGATGAGAAGGAAATTTCGATATAAATCCGAAATTAAGTTTTCCATAGTTACTGCGTTGAGGATTTAGCCAGTTTTTCGCACCATAGTGAGAGTTTTTGATTGTCGGTAAGCGAGATCTAAAATCCTCAATTTCAGAAATTTCCAAAATCATATCTTTTATAACATTTGGATATTATCTTGAAGGCATAAGAGTAATTTTTAAGGCTTCGTTATGAACCCTTTTTCTAAGCTAAAAGAGTCCGAAACCCTTGAACTGAAAAAGTCCACTGCGCAATTGAAACCTGCAGTAATCTCCATAGTTTCCATGCTCAACAAGCATCAGGAAGGTAAATTATACTTTGGAGTTAAGGATGATGGGACAGTTGTGGGGCAGGAAATTGGGGATGACACTTTGAGAACCATTTCTCAGGCTATTTCAGCGTACATAACCAAAAATCTATCCCGTTATCCGGCAGGTAATTTTCGAGGGAAAGCCTTGCATTGAAGTTAAATTCCAGGGAAATGAGGTACCTTATTTTGCATAAGATAGAGCTTATATTCGCACTTCTGACGAGGATAAGCCCCTGAGTGTAAAAGAACTTGAGAACCTGATACTCAGGAAAAATAAAGAACAGTTGAAGTGGGACCGTTCTATTTGCAAGGAAGCAAGTTTAGAAGATATCAGTGAAGAAAAGGTCAGGTTCTTTGTAAAAGAAGCTGGCAAAGAGTACAAAGGGCTTGAAAATTCTCTGAAAAAATTGAAGCTTGCAGAAGATGGAAAATTAACAAATGCCGCAGTAATTCTTTTCGGAAAAAAACCCGAGGGCTTTTTCCCGAATGCAAAACTCAGGTGTGCAGTCTTTGCTACAAATGATACTTCGTATATCATTGACATGCAGGACTATACAGGTGATATCTTCTATCTGATCGGAGAGGCTGAAAAATACATCCTTAAAAACATCCATATTGGAATGCGGCTAGAAGGCCTGAAGAGAATCGACGTCCCGGAAATTGCGAAAGAGGTGACAAGAGAAGCAGTTATAAACGCCTTTTGTTACAGGGATCACTATGAATATGATTCTGTAAATGTAGCAGTATTCAAAAACCGTATGGAAATCAGAAGTAAAGGTCTCCTTTACGGTGGGCTTACCATCGAACAGATCAAGACCGAAATGGTTTCTGAGCGAAGGAATGAACTGATAGCTAAAATCTTCCATGAGATTCACTGGATAGAAAAATGGGGCAGCGGAATAAGTCTGATTCTTTCAATGGAGCCAGACGCTGATTTTAAAGAGGTTGGAACTCAGTTTATTGTCACGTTTAAGAGAAAATATCTTGAAGAGAGTAAGGAAAAAGACGGAGAACAGGTCGGAAAACAGGTCGGAGAAAAGGTCGGAGAAACTCTAACCCAAAATCAAGAAGTGATACTCAGTTTGATAAGAGAAAATCCACAAATTTCAGCCAGGGAACTTTCCTATAAAGTAGGTATTTCCGCAAGAAAAACTGAAGAAAACATTTCTAAATTAAATAAAAAGGGTTTGCTCAGGAGAATCGGTTCGGCTAGAGGTGGACACTGGGAAATTACTGAAGAATGAGGAATTGAAATCCATCAATTGGACTCAAACCTCAATTTTAACTTTCTGTATCCCGATAAAATCAAGTTGTCTCTCTTCTCCTTTCTCGGCTACAACCTCAAGGTAAAGCTCAATTGCTTCCTTTATTCTCCTGTTTAATTCGTCAAGTGTCTCTGCCTGCGTATGACATTCCGGAAGTTCAGGCACAGAAGCTACGTAAATTCCGTCTTCGTCCTGTTCAATGATGACAGTAAACTCTCGCATTGGGTGGCACTCCTTTTAAGATCTAAATAATATTCCAATGATTTTATTTATAGCTGTGTTAACTTTATTGTTTCCTTTTTGAACGTCTGTTTTCAGGACGAAGAATCTATAACTGGCTTCAAAGGAAGCCACCAGATATGATTTCAAAATTATATTTCCGGCTCGAAATGTTCTCCTCTTCCTTATCTGCCGTATATTTATTTAAGTGGTAAAATCAAGGAATAAGACATAGAGAGGAAATTTTCAGAGGCAGAATATTAATATCTAAATTCAGTAGTTCGCTAAAATCTTTCCTCCACTTTTACTCTACCTTCATTTATCTCAAACACCACACTGTTGTCCTCACTCTTAACTTTCTTCTTATCCATTCCTTAATAATAAGTATAAATACTTCAAATCTGAACTTATCCTCATCTATGACCTGAGGTCCTCTTTTGACAATAGTAAAATGTTTATTCTGAATGTATAGCCATATATTTTTTAGTAGAAAGGATACCAATGCATAAAAGTACCTTATAGTTGCGTTTTTAGATGATGTCTTTGGTCTAACCACATTCCTCATCCTGTATGACGATTCAATAGCAAATCTTCTTCTGTAAACTGTACTGACCTTTCTTGGAGACCATTTAACTCCAAAAACAACAAAACCAAGGTTCTCACATCCCTTTTTACCTCTCTTTCCTTTCAGATACTTAACATCAATGATAATGTCTAAAAGAATCTTTTTCTTAGAATTCTTCATGACATATTGTGTACTCCGAGCCTTATTCCCATTCATAAGTTGCTTCATCTTCTCTCCTTTCTTGACAACAGGAACTATGTGAGGAACACCATTACTTTGCAAAAATTCAAACACATCTATAGAATAAAACTCTCTATCAAGGCAGAGAACCTTGATTTTAAAATTCAGTCTTTTGATGAGATAGAGAAAATAGGAGAGGTATTCAACCATTGGTTTTTTCTTTTCTACAGGAAGAACAGATACAGTAAACCTTTCGTTCTTGTTAGTGATGTAGAGGGAGATATATGAGTAAAAAGAGTTTGTTGACTTTTTAGCTTGGCTACGAATTACATATTTCTCGTTAGACGAATCTGTTTTCCCGTAATAAGGATCGTTGGTTAAATCAATGGCAAACTCATAGCTCTTACCTGTTTTGAGAGTTTTTAGGGGATTTTGAAGAAGAATCTTTTCATTGGATAGGATCAATTCGTCCATGTTTAGTTTCTTAAGATGGTAACGTAAAGATGTTTCACAAGCAACAGCAGAATACTGTTTTGAGACAGAATGGACTGAACTCTTATCGACTGCCAAACTCACAACAGTACGAATAATGTCTTCACTTGTAAGTGAACCATTGATCTTGAGGATTACATGAGATGTGAGAGGTTGTAATACAGAATCAATACAGTACTTTGACTTTAATTCGATTTTAAACCTATTTCTGAACTTATTTGTGAAAAAAGACATAGAGAGGCATTTTTCATTACATATAAAGGTATCGAGAAGCTTCCGTAATGAGGAAATCAAAATTAGCGAAGTACTGAATGTAGCTAATATTCGAAAACTGTAATTCTAAGACAGCCTCTGAGATTCTTCCCACGACAAATTTATCCTTTAACCGGAGTTTATACTTTATAGTATAAAGCCACATCAAGCGACATGATCTACATAGGGTCTAACAAAAAATTAATTATGTTGGGTAACAATTCCAAGCATTTTAATATAAAACCGACAAATATAGAACCAATTAAATAAATCGGTGTGGCACAAAAATAGTTAATTTCCCACTATATGGGGTCTAACACAGGATCTCTGTAACAAGACGCCCTATTATGGTTTCTTTAGTATAATATGGTGAAAATCATATAAGTATCAATCGGTGGGCTAGTTCAATATGTGGCGACGCCAAAATTGAACGAAACAAGTTTGGAACTTAATTAATTTCTTGTTAGACCTACATAATATCCATAGCTGCACCACGATTTTTATGAGATCTTATAAACTCCGGTTTAAGCAAAAAAGTACTATTGATTCCGTAAAAGTGTTTGAAAAAGCCGGCCTGATAGCTTATAGAAAAAAGCTACTGAAAGGGATTAATAGGGGTGCCCTTATACAAAGATTTAACGAATTGGGGAGAAAAATAATGCCTACAAAAGAAGAGATAGACAGCGAGATTATGGACCTATGGGATGAGATCTTTGACCTTGAGGACAAAAGCAAAGAAGAACTGGATATTAAGTGTGCAGAATGGCGGAAAGTAGAACCGCGACTGGATGAAGGGGTAGATGAACTCATAATACATATAGAGGCGATGACAGGAATCTGTGACGAAAGCATGCTTATTTACAAAGAGGTTAAAGAAATCAAAATAAGGTACAAACAGCAGAAGAATGAGATACAGGCAAAAATTGATGCGCTGAATAAGGAAAAAGAAAAGATATAAAGATGTCATTGGTTGACTTTTCAGGGCAAAGGCTGGAAATTAAGATAGCTGATAATGGGTTTTCCCAGGCCTGTTTTCATCAATTTACGGTGCTTGCTGCTTCCCTCTGACCTCACCTGCCGTTTGTTTACAATGCTAAAATCATCAGAGGCAAAGTATATTAAATATCAAAAATTGCTGTAAAATTATATTTTTTGTAGATGTTCATTGAACAATAATATTTTTAGAGCCCATCCCAAAACTCAAAGTTGCTTTCTGAATCCAGTATTCCGAATAATCAATCGAGTTTTATATCCCAGAACAATTCTAAAGATTTAATGATTTGAGAATAGAACTGGTTTTGGGATGAATCTTATGACATTAATCCTCACGTATTGATTCGCTCCATCATGCGACGGAAAAGGAAAAAGGCAAAGTAGAAATTAACCTTTGAAATGACAATTTAGTTTGTCACTTATCTTTCACGAAAAATTTTTTACCGGTAAGAAGATAATTATCCAATGATTCGGTAAATAGCTCATCAAGATAACGATAATTTAGCAACCTCTTACAGGGTACCTGGAAGTGAAACTCAGGATTATTATCCCATTGAACTCCAGGATTGGTACTCTTTGCCGAAAGTAAAACGCTGAAATTATTATAGAATCCCACTCCAAAAAATCCGCTATTGGAACCCCTTGCTTTTTGCATGATTTTTTCGCGGTTCTTCGCGTACATTTCTCTTGCTGTTTTCTCCATTATCATATTATCATCTCGATATTCTCACAGGTATTAAAAGCTTTTTGAGCTTCGGGCAGGAGTAAAGAGTTGTTAAGAACTCGATACATTTCAATTCTCGGATTTCAATAGATGAAGCAGTTTTAGAAACGAAAGAGATTAAAGGCGGAGTAAGACAATTATCCCGCCCAGGCTTGAGAGGACAGGTTGAAAGGATTTCTGCCTCAGATACAATTGTGACTCATGCTATGGGTATACTTTGTTGAATTAACTCTAAACTAATTAAATTTTATTTCAATGATAACGACAAGTTTATTTCCTGGATTAACACTGACTTTTCGTAACTGCATTGATTTTAGAAAAATCCTCGAAAATGGTTCACAAATAGTAAATGAGCTCATCCCAAAATCGATTTTATTTTCATATCAACAAGAATTTCAGGATCATTTTCCTAATCAGAAGATCGATTGATTATTCCAAATTCGAGATTTAGGGACTTAATTCTGAGTTTTGGGATCAGCTCTTAAATTTGATTTTTCCAAAATTGTAGAACTTTACCATTTGGTATACTTGCGAATTTTATTGAATTACCAAAAAGGCAGTCCAATAATGGCTAATAATATTGAGATAGCAAAAAAGAGTGTCCGAACAACTACTTATAAAGGAAAGTTGAACTGCAATAGAAAAACAGTTACACAAATGGATCCAGAGATTCGATTGGCTAAAGCTCTTCTACAATTGGCTGCATGTTCAAATAGAGCACGTGTTACTCCTTATTGCTTGACCCTCTAACAAGTTTGAAACCATGCTTTATGTAAAAACCCACCGATTCTGGTTTTGAGTCGACTGTGACGTATCTGCATCCGGCGATATTCGATACTTTTTGAGTCAAATATATTGCAATGTGCAGCATGTATGACCCCACTCCCCGGCCTGCAAAACTTTCGTGTGTGGCTAATCTTGCAAGTTTCAGGGCTGGGTATTTTGAATATGGGAACCCGTCTACACAATCTGAGTTATCGATTGATTTAACCTGTATGGTATCAGTAGTTAAAGTGAAATACCCTACCAATTGTTCCTGATAGTAACAGACATAGGTCTTGTTGATCAGCTGTTCTTGATTTATCAGGGCATCGTTTTTTAAAAAATCGTTAAGATCGGTGTTTTCACAGCAAAAAGATGAAACATCGTTTCTCTTGGAAAGCGAATAAGTAACAAGTTCCAGATCCGGTATTTTATGAGGCAAGCTTACAACCTGACTGTACTTGCAAGTTTCCTTGCCCGCTTAAACATTTCTACTTGTTGTTTGGTTGCAGGTTTCTTCTCGTTTTCCCAGAATTCCCTGGCGTCCTCACCTTCTAAGACAAGACCCAGTTCAATTGGCTTTGCCACAATTGTTTCCTCCGTATTTACAAAATAGAGTTGTAGAATATAAGTAAAATAGAATTGTAGAATATAAGTAACTATCTTAATTGGTTATTATCAGCTCGTTATATAAAAAACATTGCTCAATTTACTTTTTCAAATATGATGCCGTGATCTCCGGGGCAAGGATTTGTGTGGTCGTTGTCACCTTTCCAGATCTCGTCAGAGATGCCGCCCTGGAAGGCATCGCATTCACGAATCCCATGATCTTTCAAGTCGGTGGGTTCAAACGAAAGGGATTTTGGACAATTAAATGACCTGCATCCGTCATCCCTATCCAGAAGATTTCCGGTCTGGGAGGGCCAGGTTTTCTAATTCGCTGGAGTTAGGGAGTTTCTGGAACTTCATTTTACCTAGTTCCTATTTTTCGGTTATTTAGTGCGGCTTATGCAGCTTTAGTTCGGTTTATGCGGTTTTTGCGGAATTAATATGGCTTGAACACAGGATTTATCTGGATTTCGATATGGGACATGACTGTGTAGTCCCGATGGCAAACCGCATTAACAATTGCTTCTCGAACAGCTTCCAGCGGGCAGTCCCAGACTTCTTCCTTTTCCAACCTGCTGGTCATTACGAATTTTACATTTGTATTTTGGAGAAGTTGCAAAGTTGGATGCTGTCAAAAAATCCACGCTAAAAAGTATCCTCAATCAGGCTGATGTTGCCCCTGAATATTTTCTGGAACAGCTTTAATTCTTTTAAAGAAGTAATCTGATGTATAACTGTTTTATTATATTTCCCGACGGGATGCTCCCCTCTCCTCATCGACCGTTTACATTTCTCTCTATTGTTTTTCCTCTGTAACCAGATCTCAAAATCCTCTCCTCAGGACCCTTGATGGGAAGATCCCTTTCCCTGATTGAAAATATTTACAGGTGGCCCTTTTAGGTGGTCCTTTTAAATTCTATAACACATATCTGATAGATACTGATAGCCAACCGGGCTCCAATACAGCAACCAGAGGTTTAAAATGCCCGAAAAACCCACCTTCATATCCTTCACCAAACCAATCCTCGACAAATCTCCAAATCATGAAATTCTGAAACCGGACCCCAGAATAAATAACTCTTGATAGGATCGGGAATACCTGAAATATCTTATTAAAAAGCTTCAGGAGGAAGTCCTGGAATTTACTAAGAATCCCTGCGTTGAGGAACTGGCTGACGTGAAGGAGGTCATTGATTCACTTTCCTGGATCAGAGGGTTTGGGGATGTTGTAAGTGTGCAGGAGAGGAAGAAGGAGGAGAGAGGAGGATTTGGCGGGAGGATTTTGCTTATCAGGGTTTTTGATGAAGGGGAGGAGTGAAGGTATTTGGGATATTTTTTTGATTGAAATTGCTTGTTTTATTGAAAGAAGTAATTGAACTCTATTTCGAAAGCGAAAATTTTTAGATCCTGTTGTTGAAACTTTTTTACTAAAACTTTCAAGGTCTTTTTCATTTCAGAAATTTTTACCCTTTAATTTGTAACGTTGTGTAAAACAATATGGCTTTTACCAAACAACTCATTTTTCTTACTTTTTTAAAGCATCCAAGACTTTCTTTTTTAATAACTCTCTTACAAAAACAAAAAATTTATTAATTTAATAAGTTTTCTTGTATTACATGCTACTTTTCAAGAATTCGGCTAAAACTATGGAGGGCGTTCTTAATAACGCAAAACATGCTACAGATGGAAAACCACATAATGTTAAGCCGGGCGATATAATATTGATAGCTCAAACTAAAAGTACACTTCCACCTGGGCAGAAATCAATCCGAAGGATAATGAATTTTGTATCCTGCGAGGAAGACGTAGATAATTCAAGCGATAAAATCTGGGGAAAGCACTGGCGATATATAATTAGTGGAGAAAATGTAAGGCCTGTAGAACCTTTTGATATAAATGAAGTAAAAATTACTTCCAAAAACTATGATGCAGTTCAAACTTTTGCTGTAATAGAACCTGAAGATGAGGATAGAGTATTGAATTGGATATCTGAGGCTGTAAATACTTATGTATCTGGCAACACTGCTATATCAGAAGAGTTTAGAGAAGGAAAAACCCTCGATTATGATGAATTGATAAAAAAATTAGACCTTAAATACAGAAATACTCCAGAGTTTAAAGAAACTATCATTGAATTGATACAAAGACCTTCCTCACTATCTAATGCGATAAAAGAAAAGTATGGCTACAAATGTATGATATGTGGATATCCAGGATTTTTGAAAAAGAATGGTGAAAAATATGCAGAAGTTTACCATATGATAAATTGAATCAAAAAGCACCGGAAACCCTTCAAAGCTGGAATTTATTAGTTGTTTGTCCTTTGTGTCACAGGAAGTTACACTATGCTGATGTGAAATCTGAATTTTTAGATCCCGGATGGAAAATAACAATTGATGGTCAAGAACATATTATTAAGTGAACTGATTCCAGAACTGATTTTTTGTGTCCTTATCAAGTCTAACAGGAATTCTACTGCATCAGAACATACAGTCTTATTTATAAAATCCAGATATTTCCTTCTTTAGCAGGGCATTTGTTCCAAACTTAATCTCAATTTTATTTAAAACCTTTAATAGATATGTATATATTTTATCGCTCGAGATATTAAATTGAGTAATTTAGTGGAGGGGAATTAATGCAAGATTACCTGATTCAAATATCATTTGCGCCTGAAGCAGTAGCTGCGTTAGTAGCAAATCCTCAAAACCGTGAAGAAGTAGCCCGTTCTTTAATTGAAAGCGTTGGGGGAAAACTTAAAGGTTATTGGTTCGCACTTGGTGATTATGATGTGGTGGAAATCGCAACATTACCTGATGATGAGAGCGCAGTAGCCCTATCAATGGCTGTCTCAGCTGGAGGTGCTATAAAGGTGTTTAAGACTACACCGTTGCTATCGGTCGATGAAGGCATCGAGGCCATGAAGAAAGCATCGAAGCTGGAATACAAACCACCGGGCAAATGATTAAGAAAAAATCGCTTTTTCTTTTTTACCTTGCACTAATTAAGTAGAATGTGATATCTAAAATAAAAAAGGATAAACTGCCCGAGGGCAGCCGGAAAAAGAAACGCAACTCCTTTGAAAAAAGGCTGAAAAAAAGCTTACTTTTCAGTTTCTGGATAGATTTCCTTAACTCTTCCAACCTGACCATCCGTTAATTAAACTTTTATTCTGCGCGGATGAGTTTAAGGACTGGTTAAAGTGCTGTCCAGCCGCCGTCAACTGTAATTATCTGGCCTGTAATATACCTTGATGCCTCGGATGCAAGGTAAACAACTGTTGTATCCAGATCTCCAGACTTTCCTGCACGTCCCATAGGACACATAAATTCGATAATTTTTACAAATTCCGGATCAGCAACAACTCCTTCTGCCATTCCAAGAGCAAAATAACCGGGTCCGATTGCATTAACAGTAATGCCCTCTTTTGCCCATTCGGTTGCCAGAGACTTCGTGAGCATTAATACTCCGCCCTTTGTTGAGCAGTAGGCTGTAACTGGCATTCCTTTCATTGATACTGTTGAGTGAATTGATCCGATGTTAATGATTCTTCCGTATTTTTGCTTTAGCATTACTTTTCCGACTTCGCGGGCAAAGAAGAAGACGCCGTTCAGGTTGGTATTAATCATATTGTGCCACATTTCATCGGTTGTTTTGTCTGCAGCGTCAACAAGTCCGAGGCCTGCGTTGTTTACAAGGATATCAATTCTGCCGAAGTCTTTTTCTATCTGCTCTACAGCACTCTTAATCTGTTCTGTTTTCATTACGTCACATACGTAATAGCGGCAGGTTACACCAAGTTTTTCAATTTCCTTCTGTACTTCCTTTAATTTTTCTTCACGGCGTGCAACTATAGCAATACTTGCACCTTGATTTGCCAGAGCTCTCGCAAAATCTACTCCAAGACCTGAGGAAGCACCTGTTACAATGGCAACTCTTCCAGTTAAATCAAATAGATTTTTCATTTTGACCCTCCTTTAATTATTGTTTTAGCTACAGAGCCAATATTTTGGCTCTCTATAACCCTCTAAATTACATTTTTTATCAAAAATTTATAAAAATCCGGATTTGAAAACTGCCTCTTAATTTTTTATCCTAAAAAAACGAAGGAATACAGTATATTAAATTCAAAGGAGTATATTAAATTTGTTAATTTCAGATTAGAACTGCAGTATAATGGAATTTCTGTAAAATTTATAGTCACTATTTTTCGCGAGCTCATTCCAAAACCAGGTTTATTCTAAAACCAATAAGAATCTCGAAACTATTTTTCATAATTAGAAACTTGACTAGTTATTTAATTTAGAGAAGCAACTTTGAGTTTTGGGTTGGGCTCTATAATATTGGTCTCCTAACCCTGATATGGGCTTCCTAACCCTGTTCATTCTCTCTAAAATTTCGGCTTTGTATCCTCGAAAGAAACAAATACTGTTATATTTATTACTTATTGGGAATTTTATGAATAATCTGAATAAAAGAGTCAAAAAATACACAGTATTCTTTTTTATTGGGATTTCCACATTTTACCTGAGTGGTTATATACTCAGAGGAATACATGCTCCAAGATCGATTTATCTGATGCTTCTGATTTATTGGACTCTTTTTGCGACTGGAGTGCTGGTTATAAGGGATTTCTCGCCCAGTTTTATCCTTAAGGGATTTGCTATCTCTTTTGGAGCCCTCTTTCTGATATCTGCGGGCTTTTTTGTTCTTGGGGCTTATAACCATATGGACTCAGCCGAATACTGGATCGGAGCCGAAAAACTGGGAACAGTACCCGAAAAATATGCTGTTGTCACTGAAAGTGAAATAGTAGAGTATCCGGCTTTGGAGAGAGCACTCAAGACTGCAGAACAGGATTTTAGAATTGATTCCACTGAATGGAAGCAGGTAGAAGAGTTTCTTCATTTAAAAGAGTCGGACGTAATTAAAGTGGGGGAGGATTACTATCAGGTACATCTATCAATGTCTGTTGCTTGAGTAACTGAAGATCAATCCAGACTTTATTCATGAGCTGACCCCAAAACTTAAATCTACTTTTCTAATCCTCTATTTTGAAATAGCCAATTGAGTTTCTGATCAGGAAAGTATTTCTGAAACTTTTCTAAATAAAGGAATAAAAATTGTTTTTGGGATAGGCTCGTTAATAAAAAAGGAAAAATTTGTCAGACATATGCGGAAGGTCAGAAGCATCTCAGAGGAAGCTGGATTATGGATAATATCGATAAGAAACTGGAAGATTTTTTTAGAGAATATGAGACCCGATTTAATAAGTCACTGGTCGGGAAAATTGATGTTGAAGAGACTGCAAATTCATTTACAGACTGTTTTATTGAGGCTAATCCCTTCGGGGTTCTATGCGGTAAGAATGATGAGCAATTTCGTACTGTGATTACTCAAGGGTATGAATTTTACAGGAGCATCGGGACAAAGTCCATGAGCATTGATTCAGTTAAGGTATCTTCTTTAGACGAATACCATTCAATGGCAAAAGTACACTGGCATTCATTTTACAACAGAAAAGACGGAAGAGAAGAATTAATTGAGTTTGATGTAATTTATTTTGTTCAAATAATAGATGAAAAGCCGAAAATTTTTGCTTATATTACGAGTGATGAGCAGGGAGTATTACGCGAAAAAGGCCTTATTCCTTAAAATCTTCTTATATTTAAATTTCGAATGATCATCTAGTTCCTGACCGTGAAAACAATTCTAAAAACGTTCAATGAGTGAGAATAAAGTGAGTTTTGGGGTGAGCTCTTTAGCAGTAGCCCGGACAAGGCCGTAATTCATATTAAAATAGGCATGTATCAGGCGGTCTCTCATACCTGCCATACCTCTCCAGTCCAGGTCTGGAGCTAGTAACTTTCTATCCGGGGGAATATCTTTTGATACCTCTCCAGCACCATTAATTGATGGACAACTGCACTCCTGGTTTTTTCATTCTTCAAAAAAGTCTCTTTTTCCATACTCTGTACGAAGTCCTTTATAGTTCTGTCAACTTCGGGCATTATAGAAAGATCTAGAAGCTGAGATCTTATACCCGCACCAGCTCTTTTAACACCTCATCCTCCCTTATCGGGTAGAGTGCTCTTTCCGAAACAATATCCATCGAAATCTCAACAGGTCTTCAAGATGATCCAGGCTTCAAGATGATCCCGGCCTACAGGATCAAAAGGAGTCCCATTATCCAAACCTTACCAGGATATCAACATCGCTCCCCTCTTTTTCCTCCTTGCGGGCTTATGAGTTGAAAATTCGGGGTTATATTATAAATATCCGGTTTTCAATCTATCTCTTATGTCCAGGCAGCTTGTAGATTCAATATACCGGATTTTCGATAATACTATATTGCAGGTTGAGAAGGGGCAGTACAAAAAGGCGCTCGAAAACCTTGCAAAGGCTGAAAGGCTTTCGGAGAAGGCAAATAAGCCGGAATTATTGTGCCAGACCTTGCTGTTGAAAGGAAGGGCTCTGCTTGCCCTAAAGAGGCAGGAAGAAGCCCTGGTTGAGTTCCAGAGGCTGCTGGAGCTTTCCGTCCCTCTCTTTCTGGAAAACGTAGAAGATACTGATTATCAGTACTTTGTCTACAATTCTATAGGTTTTACTGCAAAAACGCTTGAGGAAATTGGCAATATTTCAAAAACAAAAGAATCTCTTTCCAGGAATGAAAAATTCTTCGAGAAAATCTTTGCTGCGTTTGAAGAACTGCTTTCAAAGGAGCCGAAGAATTTTGAATCCATTAGAAATTATTTGAGAACGCTGGAAAATGTCCGGGCCTATTACTTGAGAGCCCAGCAGTTTGAAAAGCAGACTCCGCTCATAGGCAGGATCGTGCAAAATTACGGGAAAATTTTTGAAATCGAGTCCACAGAAGAGGAATTGTTTGATACCCTGCACACCTTAATTGGAGAATTTAAGAATTATTACCTGGTTTTCAGGAAGCCTGGGGAGGCAAAAGAGGTCTTCGCGCAGGCTGAAAAAGTCTATACAGGAGTCCTCGAAAAAGAACCTGGGAACAGCTTAGCCTTCGGAGACCTCATATCCCTGTATGAAGAGTTTGGGGACCTGTACTCAAAAATGGGGGACATCGAGAAAACTGAAGAAACTTTCCTGAAGGCTCTCAAAGTCCTGGACGAAAAGATCCGGAAGCAGCCAGTGGACATTCCTGACATCAGGAAGAAGAGTGAAATCCTCCGGGTCCTCAGCAGAGCCTTTTCTCAGAAAGGCGAACTTGAAAAAGCGGGTCAATATGCTGAAAAAGCCCTCGAAATCCTCAGAGAATTGCCAGGAAAAAAACCTGGGGACCTGGACTATCAATATGAGATTTCTGATGACCTTACCGAACTTGGGGAATTGTTTGGAGAGATCGGGGATATAGAACATGCAAAAGAGTGCCGTATGCAGGAAATCGAAATCTACAGGAACATACTCGAAAAAGACCACGAGGACCTGGTAAGTGTAGCGAATATAGCCGCTGCCTTTGACCAGATCGGGCACCTTCACGCAGGAAATGGGGAAACGGAGACTGCAAAACAGTATTATGAACAGGGAATTGAAACCTATGAAAAACTGCTTGAATCCGATCCCGGAAATCCCGAATCTGAAATAGGCATTGCAAATTCCCTAAATTATATTGGAGAACTGTACAATTACCTCGAACCTGAAACCGCCCGCCGTTACTTTGAAGAAGCTCTCGTCATAAACGAAAAAGTGGCGGAACTTTTCCCGGAAGGTTCCGATTACAGGGAAGAGCTCATCTATACCCTGAAAAACCTCGCATCCTTAAATATCAGGCAAGAACAGTATGAAAGCGCAATTCGGTTGCATGAGCGCATTATAGAGCTCCGCCTGGAAATGGTCAGGAAAAATCCGGGGGACTCGGAGCATGAAAAAGCTATGGGCTCTTCTTACAGTGAACTCGGGCTCCTTCTCGAAAGGGCAGAAAAGCCTGAACTTGCAAAGCAGCAGTATTCAAAAGCAGTAGAAGCTTTCAGGAAGGTCCTGCAAAATGAAGACGAAGACCCCCTCACAAAAGACCTGCTGGCAATGAACCTCCGGATGCAGATATCTCTCTTCACCCGTGCAAAAAAGTACCACGTCGCAAAAGAATACCTGGACCTTGTCCGTGATTACTACGAAAAATTATACGAAAATGACCCTGAAAGCCCGAAAAATTGGAAAAGCCTTTATGAGATTCGGCTCCTTGAAGGGGTTTTACATGAATCCATGAAAAATTACGGGATGGCTGCTGAAAGGTATGAATCAATGTTCCCTATTCTTAAGAAACACCTGAAATCCGATCCTGAAAATCTTGAATATCAGGCAAAAACTAACATCGCATATACCCAGCTCGGCATTGTTTACCTTTTAGCAGATGAACCCGAAAAATCAAAAGGTGCCTTTGAAAAAGCCCTGTCCATAAGCGCAAATCTGCTTGAAAAAGATCCGGAAAATCCCGTCTACATAAGAGATGCAATTGCGACATTTGAGGAATATGCGAAGTTACTCAAAAAACTGGATCGGAATGAAGAATCAGAGGAATACAGCGCAAAAGCTGAAGAACTAAAAGAGAAATTGGGGGAAGAGATCCCCGAAAATGACCTCTGATTTCCATAATAATCAGGGTGTAATTTGCTGTCTGGAAATCTTTATTGTTCAGGGGGCAGGTCGGTCGCTTCGTATCGTGACACTGTCGACTGCTGGGGAATATGAAGTAGGAGCTGCTGGAAAAATGGGTAATAAACAGCCCTGTCTTCAGATAATTCTCTTGAAAAACGGGGTGGCTGGAATACCTGCTTCAATTGGTTTCGTCCTGCACAAATTATTGCTTGCCCGGGTTTTAAAATAGAGGCGAAATAAATCATCGAATTTGATGGTAGTAATGAGTAAACGTGAAAAAAATCACGCAACAATTTCATTTAAGCTTAGCTCCCCGGCAGCCACGGGATGCAGGAGTAGTTTGGACTCATGAAACATTTTCATGACGATATCGATTTTTCTTGAAACCTCTGAAGTATAATATGCGTCCCCGCAGTTCTCGCAGACATAGGCTGAAATGTCTTTAATGGCGATGATCTGCTCTCCGACTTTTACAACGAGCTCGGTCTCGCCTTCTGAGATTTTTCCCCTATAGAATGTACACCTGTCAGGCTTCATTTCACTCCCCTCTGATTTCTATTCTTTGCGTTATAATCTCTGGTTGCTGGAATTCAGCTCATCAAACAATTTCTCAATTGTTTGCTCAAGCACGGGGATGTCTTTTATTGCAGTATCCCAAACGCGGTCATAATCTATATCAAAATAAGTACATATCAGGTGGTCTCGTATGTATATTATATCTTCCCAATCAATTTCAGGAGACAGAGACCTTATGTCGTCAGAAACGGATTTTGTGGCTTCACCTATGATCTCAAGCTGGAGTACGACTGCATCCTTTGTTTTATTATCGTCCAGAAAAGTGTCTTTGTCCATCTCTCCTGTGAACTTTTTTATATTTCTGGCAGCTTTGAGCATCTCGCACAGGTAAAGAAGAGGGGATTTCATACCCCCGGCAGTTCCCTTTAATATATCATTTCTAATTATCGGGTTAAAGCCTCTTTCGGAAACAACATCGACGGAAACTCCAAACAGGTCTTCAAGGTAAAACTCAAGCGCTGTAAAGTCAAAAAGGTTCGCTCCTTCCCCGAACCTCACCAGGACATCAATATCGCTTCCTTCCTTTTCCTCGCCTCGGGCGTATGAGCCAAAAATTTCAACGACTTCAGCTTTGAATTTTTCTTTAATTTCGTTCTTTCTTTCCAGGATAAGAAGCCGGATGTGGTTAACGTCGATATGTGTTTCTTTGGTTTTCATAATATCCTTATCCTGTATCTTTAATTTCTCACTTCTTATTTGAAACTCTGGTTTGCAATCTTATCCAGTTGTATAATGTATTACATGTTAAATAGACATTATAAATATCCGCATGTTTACCAGTCAACAGCAGAATCTAAATATTTATATAGTTGCTAATTTCTCTTTTAACTAAAAAACTACAACCAGTACAGGTATCTATATCTAATTTTACATCCGAACTATAGGCACCTGCTATTATAGAATAAGCATTTATCTCCAGAATAGGCGTTTAAATTCTGCTGACATCCTTTCCAGACTCACAACCACACTATTCAATACAACTAAAAGAGGCTCAAACCTTGGAATTACAGTTCAAACTCAAAGCTTACTTTAAAACAGGTGCAGACCCCACTCCTGCAGAGGAAGCTGTGGCTACGCTTTTTGAAGAGGCAAACAATACTCTTCTTACCAGAGGTGCCCCTGAAGGGCAGGGAGCAAAAATTACGGAATGGAAGCTCGGGGAAGACAGGATCGAGCTTACCCTGGAGTCCGGAAGGTATGTCAGGGTTCATGATGCCGTCCTGCGGCTGAAGAAAGTGCTTTCCGAGGAACTCGGGAAGAAGTACAGGATAGGGATCAGGGGAATTGAGGTCGAATCTTTTACCATTCAAGTGCCGACAGATCACGAACTCAGGATGCTGAAGGTTCCTTACATAAAGGGAATGGAAAATATCGAAGGCGGGATCATGCTCGAGCTTGAAGTAGGGGAGGCTGAGATGAAGAACCGGGTGCCGGACCGCATCCTTACTCTGCTTGAAGAAAAAATCGAGGCTGCCCAGTACGGGGCAAAGGCTGAGCACTGGAACCTGATCTGGCAGAGAGAGCCTATGGAGCACCCCTTCAAAGAAGACCCTACCCAGGCGATGATGAAAGAAGGCTGGCTCAAAAGGGGAGCAAGCCGCGGTCAGTGGATCCACGGGCCTCAATCCACAAAGGTCTTCCGGACTTTCGAAAAGATCGTTTTTGACGAACTACTTGAGCCCCTCGGGTACAGGGAGATGATCTTCCCGAAGCTGGTCACCTGGGAGGTCTGGATGAAGTCCGGGCATGCCAAAGGAGTATACCCTGAGATTTACTACGTCTGCCCTCCGCAGACAAGGGATCCTGATTACTGGGAAGAGGTTGCAGACTATTACAAGGTAACCCACGAGGTTCCGACAAAGCTCATTAAAGAAAAAATCGGGGAACCCATAGGCGGTATGTGTTACGCCCAGTGCCCGCCTTTCTGGATGTATGTTGCAGGTGAAACTCTTCCGAATGACGGGATTCCTGTAAAGGTCTTTGACAGGTCCGGGACCTCGCACAGGTACGAAAGCGGTGGGATCCACGGAATTGAAAGGGTAGATGAGTTCCACAGGATAGAAATCGTCTGGATAGGGACAAAGGAAGAGGTAATAAGGTGTGCGGAAGAGCTACACGCGCGCTACATGCATATCTTCAATGACATCCTGGACATTGAATGGAGAAAAGCAAGGGTTACTCCCTGGTTCATGGCACAGGAAGGGCTGCTCGGGCTTGCCGAAGGAAATGCTGTAGGGACAACTGACTATGAAGCCTGCCTGCCTTATCGCGGGGAAAACGCCGAATGGCTCGAGTTCCAGAACGTTAGCATCAACGGGGACAAGTATCCGAAAGGCTTCAATGTAAAGCTGCAGTCCGGAGAAGAACTCTGGTCCGGGTGCTCGGGGGTCGGGCTTGAAAGGTGGGCTGCGGTCTTCCTTGCGCAGAAAGGGCTTGACCCGGAAAACTGGCCTGAAGAGTTCAGGAAGAGAGTGGGCGAAATGCCAGCAGGAATTCGCTTCCTCTGAATTTCTTTCATTTTTCTTTTTATTTTCTTTTTAATTTTTTTTAACCCATTTTTTTTCTTTGTTTTCTTTTTAACTGAGCTTATGCCATTTTAGTTAATAGCCCTTATTTTGGAATAATGGATGTTAAAAAGATCTATTTTTTTAAAAAATTAGACTAAAACACTTTAATTTCAATTTAAAGGTAAATAGAATGGATTATACCTAATTAAACCAATATTATGTCGCCAAACAAATAATTGGGCTTTAAAAAGGTATAATCCATGATAAAGATTATTACAAAAGGATATAAGTACTTATTGACTCAAATCGACGATTTTTTAGGGTCTGCACGTACCATTGTTATAAGTCTTAAGAGTATTAAAGGCAGAAAAGAATACGAACAGCTTTTTGGTCGAAAATTGGACGATCAAAAGACAAATATTAAAATCCGTATCATATCTCTAAAACAGTCAAGACTCACAGATTTTATAAGCAATCTTTTTGAAAAATCGATGTCTATATACTCTATTTTCGATCCGATGTTGAGTGAATATTCTAACTTAAAGATCCTTTTCATTGAGAAAACGCACATGATATTCTTTGAATAACATGCACAACTAAATGAAAGTACTTTACCCCACTTTTTTGGCTATTGAATTCCTTATTACTTTGGGCAGTAAGGTTGTCCTAATTTTGGTTTTTCAAAACCGTCAGAAAACTAATCAGTGAATTGCCATCGAAGGCTCAAGTGTGACTTTGATCACGGATGCTAAATTGGCCTTTGAGGCAATTCCACTGCCCAAATAAATTGGGTGATATTATTTGATGATTGAAGTCATAAACAAAGCTTGTGGTTTAGACATTCACAAACTCTTTTTCATTGCTACAATTCTCAGTAGATCTGGTGAAAAACAACAGCAGCGTTTCGACAGAGATGATGAGGGAATTTTAGCCCTTAAAAATTGGGTAATATCAGAAAAATGTAATGTTGTTGCATGTGAATCAACAAGTGACTTTTGGGTTCCTGTCCATGATTCTTTGATAAAGCATCTACCGGTGATAGTTGGAAATGCGCGAGATATGAAGGTATTTACACATAAAAAAACAGATAAGATTGATTCAGAAGTCATTGCACAACTTGCACTTAATAATATGATTCAGCCATCAAGAGTTTTTCCAAAGGATCATAGAGATTTTAGATCATATGTTCGACTTCGGTTAACACTTGTACAAAAAAGAACAGATCTAAAAAATAAAGCTCACTCAATTCTTGCATCTGAAATGTTAAACCTGAAGAATGTGCTGACAGACATTTTCGGCAAGAATGGCAGAATGATCTTATCAGGAATCTCTTCAGGTAAGACTGTTGACCAGATTATCGCAAGTCTTTCTCCAAATGTTCGTAAAAAAAGTGATCAAATCAGAGAAATTCTTGAGCGAGAAATCTCTCAAAGTGCTGCATTCAGACTTCAGATCTGTCTAAAACTCATAAAAAGTCTTGATGATGAGATCGAAGCTTTAGAAAAAGAAATTTTCAATTATGCTTATAGAAATCATAAGCGAGAAATGGAGATTTTAATGTCAGTTCCAGGTATAGGAGAACTTGGTGCGGCAATTCTACTTGCTGAAATAGGCAATTTCAAGGATTTTTCTTCTGGAGATAAGCTTGCTTCTTGGCTTGGTCTGGTTCCTAATGTGTATCAATCTGCAGATAAATACCACAACGGAAGAATCACAAAGAGAGGATCAAAGAGAGCAAGATGGATTCTGACGCAGATTGCTCAAGCAGCGGCAAGAAAGAATAACAGTAAGTTAAAAGAGTTTTTTAACAGGAAAAAGAAGTCAATTGGACATGCAAAGGCAATTATTGCCTTGGCAAGGAAAATTGCAACGATAATATGGCATCTTATTACGAATGATGAGATGTACGAAGATGAAACTGGATATAAAAAAAGGGAAATTCAAAAGAGAAAGATTGTTGAGACCGAGATATTCTCAGTTGATGAACGAATAAAAATAATTAGTGAAATATTTGCAATAACGCGAAAAGAGGATGAAGAGAGCATGTGAGGAAGATATCCTCATGTACTTTCATGCTAAATTAGGCACACCGCCATCAAAAGTAGAGTAAAAGGATATAGAGTAATTTTACAGAGAAATTGGCACACTACCTATATTACCTTGATCTTCAATATCTTCCAATATTTTTATTTTATTATTTCGCCAAATAAACAGAGCAATCATGGAAATCATTAGTCCGGAAATTATAAACATTAAGGCAATTCCCCTACCTTTTCCTGTTCCGACAATAAAACCAGCTGTTTCAACCAGCAAACCGTCCAATTCTAAAAGTGGATTGAAAATTTTATCTGCTAAAAAGCCTGCTACTGCAAAAGCTACTATGGAGCCAAGATAAGTAATCGTAGAAATAATTGACCAAACGCGTCCCTGTTTACTGTTGTCAATGTTTTTTCGAATTAAAACTTCAATAGAGGTGTTAATAAAAGGCAGGGTGGCAAAAAACGTAAATCCTGCTAAAGTAATAAAGATTATATTTGTTGAGAGTCCAAGGTTGGCAAAAAATATGCCTGAGATGAATAACGAGACAGATAATGTTTTTACATGTTTGTTTTTGCTGCCGAATACTCCAATAAACAGGCTTCCGATCAGTATACCCGTTGCACAGATTGATTGAGATATTCCCACCGTTTTTACGGTCGTTAAATTTAGCAGCATCGGAATAAAAAGAGATTGAAGCAATCCAACAAAAAAGAGTATGAGCATGGTAGTAATAACCAAGTTAACTACACCTTTATTTTTTGAAAATTCCTGGATACCCTCTTTAAAGTCATCTATGGTCTTTTTTTCTGATTGCTTTATTGCTGTTCTGCCCAGAGTTTTTCTTACCCAGATAACAATAGAACTGGCAATTAAGAGAGTGCTAATATCGATTAAAAAAATAAATTTGATATCAATTATTGTTAATAAAATTCCGGCTAAAAGAGGGGAAATTAAATATTGAGCTGAACCTGCTAATTGCATTAATCCGCTTGCCTTAGCATATTGAGTTTCGGGTAGAAGGTCAGTAATTAAGGCCTTATAGGCTGGTTCCTGAAAAGCTGAAAAAATAGAACTGGTTGCAATCCCAAGATAAATTTGCCAGAGTTCGATATTGCCTTTTAGCATTATAAGAAATATGAAGAGAAGACCAAGCGTTGCTCCCAAATCACCGACAACCATCATTAGGCGTCTGTCGTAGCGGTCTGCCAGTATCCCTCCATAGGGTTTTAGCATGAGGGGCGGTAAAAAAACACACATTAGTATAAAAACATAGCTTGAAGCTGTATCGGTTTGCTGGTATACATATATTCCTAAGGAAAAAATAGTAAGACCGGTACCTATTATTGAGATGAATTGTCCAAACCAGATAAAAAGGAATTTGGAATAAAGATTTTCTGTTTTATTTGTCATTTTGTTGCCTTTTACTTTTCATGAAAAAATCTTAATGAACCAGCAGTAAATCTTATGCGAACCATCAGTTAGCTTCAGTAGTAAGATGCTCTTTCGAAAAAAACAACTTTTTGTCTGATGCAATAATAACCGCGGCAACAGCAATGAGAACCACAGTTTCGATACATTTTGTCGTCTGAGATATAGTCAGTGCCTCCTGTGAAATATTAACAATAAAGTGAAAGAAGATCGCCGCAGGGATACTTTTTCCGTTTTTAATGCAGATCCAGCTGATAAGCACTCCCATAGGGATAATACCGACAAAAAAATTCACACCATACCAGATGTTTTCGTGAAAGATCATATACTGATAGGAATTATTGACAAATATCAGCGGAAAGTGCCAGAGCGACCAGAGTATACCGAAAATAACCGATGCCTTAAGGTATGTGTACCGGCTCTGCAGGCTGTCAAAGGCATATCCTCTCCACCCAAGCTCTTCAAAAACTGCGGCAAGCACAAGAAGAAACAGGACAGGGACAAAGCCTGAAAAGGAGAACTCTTCTGCAAGTTGAAACTGCGAAATCGACCCCCCGAATGGAAGCGAAAGGAAGATGGAGGCCAGAACAGTAAGCGGCATTATTAAAAAAAATAACGGTAGCATTTTTGGTCTTATCAGTCTGAAATTGATAAGCCGGTTGACAAAATCTTTTTTTAGATCCGAATTTTTAGACTTAGAGATTATAACAAGAGAGATAAGAAAAGGCGCCATCAGTCCAGGCAGCATAAGTAACATATACAGCCCGCTTTTATCGTCCTGAAAACTTACATAGGACCCTGCAAACCAGAGAGTATACGTTACAAGAAAAGTTATAGAAAAATAGAATAATGGTCTGTATTTATAGTTAGAAATCATTGATCCTCAAAATTTAACGGGCATGGGATTTGTTCTTATTTTTATATTTAACCGAACTATGAAGGCATATATACTTTCTGATCGAATATGAGAGCATTACTACTGAGAATATATACTTTCCTATTTTAGCTATTGTAACTGTAAACAACTTTATGATATCCCTGATTTCCTACTGATTTTGGCAAATATGAAGGATTAATGAGATTGATGCCAACAACTTGCTGAAAGCTCTTGTAAACTACAGGCTTATAGATACTTTAGCTTAGAGATAATTTTCAGCATAAATAAAGCTCATGAGTGGGCTAACTGCGGCAGAGTCCTTGATATTTTTGGTCTCGAAGAACTCAGTGAGAGGACTGTACAGGGTTCCTGAAACCCGGGAAATGATCGTGAAACTATTATTTCCGGCACCTTGGATAGACTGTTTGCCAGATCGACTTTGAATATACGAATATTAATAAGGACAAATAATAAGGTCACTATTGATCCTGAACCTTTCAGGAAGCTTTCGATTCCTGCCAACTGTTCCTGCATATCTTTACTTCCTGCATTTGTCTCATGACTTATCCCGCTTTAGAGTCAAGCTCCTCCGTTTGGAGCTTTTTAGAAAAATCGAATAGTTGGCACTACCTTGTTTAACCTGTGTTTATAATTACTCATGATGAAGACTTGA
Source organism: Methanosarcina subterranea (assembly GCF_055385895.1). Lineage (NCBI taxonomy): Archaea > Methanobacteriati > Methanobacteriota > Methanomicrobia > Methanosarcinales > Methanosarcinaceae > Methanosarcina > Methanosarcina subterranea. The sequence continues at coordinate 1,099,676 of NZ_AP042426.1, forward strand.
CAGTGAAATACAGATTAGACAAAGGTTATACAACCATTGTATAAATCTGAGTTAGAAACTCGTCTTAACGTAACAGAGGAGAAGTTAAAAATGACATCAAAAAGGTTAGTGCGAGAGGTACGATTAGAACTGCAAATTCATATGAGAATGAGTTCTGACCTATTGCCTTTGATATCTGGCAAGTAATCAATCGAAAAAGCCATAAAAGAAAGTTAAATTGGAGATTAGATTAAAATGATGTGGAATCGATGAGCTGTTCAATCTAATCTCCAGCTGAGTCTTAGGGTCCATACCTTATCCCTGCGGATCAGGCACTTATTTCCTTATTTCAGTATATAGCCGACCATTGCAGGGTTCAGCTTGCTTTCCCTTGAGACTTTTTTCTCAATCTCCTCAACGGCTTTGCCTTCGTTCTTCATTTCCTTTATTTTTTCAATTATTGAGGATGAAATGCTGTAATATTCATTGATATCCTTCCTGTGCCCCCAGACATCTCCTTCAAGAAGCTGGACTCTCTGCATCTGAAGGAACATCTCTATGGACTTTGAGACTGTAGCCATGTATGATTTTGGTAACTGAATTACCTCAATCTTCGGACATGTTTCTACCAGTCCAAAGATATCCTTGTTAGAAGGCCTGAAAGCCAGGTGAACAAGACGCTCATTCGGATTAAGTGTGAAAATTTCTTCTCTGGAACTGACTACTCTTATTCTCATAGTTTTCCCCCACTGTTAAGTAATCTCTTGATTTAAGTTGGTTTTAGTTTTAGTTGCTTAGTTTCATTAGTATTCAATTGATTTTGGTAAAAGGAAAAGCAAAGAAATTATACTTTTTCCCGTGAAATGGAACAGTTTATACAGGTAAGGTAGAGGAAACTTTCCCACTGCTAATTTTCCCCTGGGCCATTGAAAGGCATTCAAGCGTGCAGTAGATTGCTTTTTTCTCAACCTTTTCCAGGACTACAAACTCATGCCCACAAATTGGACATGTTTTAGTTACGTACTCCATAAATTTCACCTACTTTTTTTCCCACTGTTGGGTTCTTCTTTACTTGTACTTTGATAACAAGTACACAAACTTTCTATAAATAGTTATCTTAATGAACTAACATTATTTAGATAGTATTTTGGAAATATGGGTGGTATCATATAGTTAGATGAGTATATTAAATCCCAAAAAAGAAATGAAATAACCCCTAGCAGGTTAGTTTTCCCATATTCGCTTCAATTTTTAACAATATTTTTTCATTAAATTAATTTCAAAGTCGTGATTAAATATTTTTACGAGTATTTTTCTTTTACCTTCAACCCTTAATGAGACTATCTTCACAAGTTTAAGTCTAAGAGAAAAGGTATCACTCTTTTTTGCCTGACTGCCAGGATACATACGTAGGAATCTTTAATTTGTGAATTTCGACCCTAGGTACCTGATCAGACTACAAACTTCTCCAGATACAGTTTCAAAATCCAATCACGGCATACAATTCATTTTCTTCTTTTGAATAAATATTCCCTAATTAAAATATATCTAGCCCAACTTTGAGAAAAGATTTAAAATCTATCAACGTGTAATCAGTTTAATTATTTTTTCAACGTCGAATAAAATAAAGATAAGTCGGGGGAAATTAATGAGGAATAAAGGGAAGTTATATTCAACCGCTTTAGCTTTAATTACCTTTATTTTAGTTTTTTTAACTTCCATTTCATGTATGGCTTCTACAGCCTTCGCAGAGAGTGCAGATGGTCAGTTAACTTTAGCTGAGACCCAAATAACTAATAATCCATCATGGAAGGAAGATCCTGTTATCTACGGTGACAGAATAGTGTGGGTGGACTATCGTGAAGGGAAGATACAAGTTTACATGTACAATCTCTCATCTTCCAACGAAACTCAAGTAGTTACAACCTCATCGAGGCAGGAAGATCCTAGAATTTACGGGAATAGAATAATCTGGGTAGATGATAGAAATGATGACTACGACATCTACATGTATGATCTCTTGACCTCCAAGGAAACTCAGATAACTACCAATAAATCAGACCAGTATTTCCCTGCTATCTATGAAGATAAAGTAGTTTGGACAGATGACCGAAATAGAAATCAAGATATATACATGTATGATCTCTCAAATTCCAAGGAAATACAAATTACGACAAACGGATCAAGTCAGGCACTTCCTGCTATTTATGGTGATAAGATAGTCTGGCAGGATCAGCGAAATGGAAACTGGGATATATACATGTATGATCTCTCAAATTCTAAAGAAAGTCAGATAACCACCAACAAATCAGATCAGCATTCCCCTGATGCCTACAAAGACAGAGTATTTTGGGAAGATGAACGTAGTGGTCAAATATTTAACGATATTTACATGTACAATGTCTCTACTTCAACTGAAACTCAGATAGCCGCATCTAAATCGGTTAAGACGTACTATGATATTTACGAGAACAGAATTGTATGGCAAGATGAGCGTAATGGTAATCAAGATATTTACATGTACGATCTGTCAACCTTTAATGAGACTCAAATTACTACCAATGAATCAAATCAGTTGAAACCTGCTATTTACGGCAATAGAATAGTATGGCAAGATAGTCGCAATGGAAACTACGAAATCTATATGTGCACTATTTTGGAGGAGGGGCAGAGACAAGAGCCTATTGCAAACTTTAGCAGTAATGTTACTGCAGGTTATGTTCCTCTTAATGTTCAGTTCATTGACCTTTCGCAAAATGCAGTATCAAGAAGCTGGGACTTTGGAGATGGAGCTAATTCTACTCTACAAAATCCAGCTCACATTTATTCTGCATCAGGAACTTATACAGTTAATCTGACAGTTAGCAATGCAAGTGGCTCTGTATCAAAACTGGGCACAATAAATGTTCTGCAACCTTCTGTTTATGCCACATCAGAGTTAATTACTATTCTTCTTCTACATGATGGAAAATAGAAAGTTACATAAATATTTGGTAACTATTATTGGACGTCATAGAGGTCAAAAAATGAAGCTGTTAGGTAAGTCCAAGGTAATGAAACATAAGGTAAAACCAGAAATTACATATCCTTTAGTAAGGCTGCCACAATCGGAAGTAGATTTTGCTGGAGAAACTGCTCATATTTTCAAAACAGAATACAATGGTAAGCCTGTTTATGTAATTGCCCTTGAAGAAGAGCTTAACTGTGAACTTAAAGTTACACAACCAGAAACAAAATCTGACCTAGAAACGAGAGTTGAAGCATTAAAAAAGAAGCTCGATCTGCACTTAGAATTAGAAAAGAAGGATGATAAAGAGAGTGGGCCCGCTGAGATTCGAACTCAGGATCCCCGCCGTGTAAAGGCGATGTCATGACCGACTAGACCACGAGCCCAGTTTGCTGTTAACTACATTTTTAAGATAATTACTTACAAGCAGTTGCTTGAAATGCAAATCCAACATGTCACTAGTTATATATATGTCTTTTGTTCGGAGAAGACTTTAAAACATTATCAACAATGAGAAAATCCACATATACCCTGATTTTCACTATTAGTTGAATAAAAGGCTGGGGTAAGCTGAGAGATATGCATTTAAGCAGGTTTTTCGAGAGTGTGGAAAGTCCTGCGTTTGTAGAAGTGAGGATGAAAACGGAATATTCTTTGAGCACTTTAGCGATAGAATTCGTATAGCAAAATATATTATAAAAGATTAGCACGTTTTGTTATGTGAGCCTCTCTTTTATACATACCCATTATAGAAGGTCTATTTTATAAGATTTAATTAGTTTAATATTTAAAATACTTTTTGTGGGTTCAGAAGAGAGGATTGAGAACTTCGTTTACGGTTTTCTACGATTCAGGGCGCAGAACGGGTGAATTCAGAGCGTGTAAGGTCAAGCATGTCAAATGCTGTGTTTCGACATATAACTTGAAACCAGTATACTGGACAAATGGTTATACAAGCTACAGTTTAGAAATAAACAAACTGTATACTGAGCAAAGAAGTTATTAGACCACGCAATAGAATTCTCAGATAATAAATTTGAGAAGGATTACATGACCTGACAAGGGAGGGATATTGCGACTGGTGTGATACAGCCCGAACAGCCTCTGCTTTCTCAGCAGAAAGTTGTTACATCATCGGTTTGAAAACAGAATTTTTGTCGTTTAAAACCAATGGATATATAAAGGATTAAACTCGTTTTCGGCACACGGTAAGCATTATATATAAGGAAAATTATTTACCTTTTGCAGCCGCCTGAAGATAATCCCAACCCCCAACACCCCAATTCATACTTCCCCAACTAAGAACAAGCTTTTTTTATAGGCGGCTGTTCCTCAACTTCATCACTTGACGTTTTCTCTCATATCAAGTTCAGGGACAAAATCAACTGGTGTTCTGATTGAATAATAAATATTTCTCCTTCGGAGCTGGTTTTCCTTAATTCGTTGTTAATTTTCATCGAAAAAAGAAAGAAATAAAGCATGGATCGTATTTTCGAACCGAAAAGCATTTCCAAGAAATCTTGTTGAGATGTGAGGCGGACAAAGAAGTCCTTGATGTTCTCAAGAAATCTGGAGATTAAGTCCCGGAAGGATTCACCTTTTTTGCGCCAGCCCTTTTTGTTTTCATCCCTGAGAAGGTGTAGTAAAAATATATAAAAGTAGAGAAAAATGATCATTTGTTGGAGTTTCCTGCCCAAGTTACAACCTCAGGTGGAGAGGTCTGTCCACACAATTAAGTGAGCAGAAAAACATAACAGTTATTACTTAAATTTTTGTACGCCGTTTAAATGTTAGAGAAATGGGCAGTTCAAAATAGAATCAATTCTAAGGCGATTTAAGCCCGTCTTCCATCCTGTCTCACCCCCACACTTTCCACATTGAAGAAGCCCGTTATTACTTCTTATGGATACCCGGCTCAGAAGAATACTGATATTTTCAAACTTGATTTAGGAGTAGTAAAGTGCAAGGATAAAAGATCAAAGTTGCAGAGGCGTTTCCTGCTGCAAGCAACCGGGTATTCGCGCCAGCATTTAGAGACAGAGATGTTTTAAACCGGAATTAAGATTATCGATGTGCATATTCCATTTGAGCGCGTTGGTAAAGCGGGCCTTTTTTGGAAAGGCAGGTATGGGCAAGACTGTGTTGCTGACCGAAATAATTCATAAATGGTCAAGCAGCATCACGAAGTATTACAGAGTATCACAGAGTATCACAGAGTATCATAGAGTAAGTATTTTACGCTTCAATGGAGTTTAGGTTCTGCAATGCGCTGTCTTTCATTTACAGCTAATTAGCTTCCCTGTTGAAGATTCAGGGATAAGTTTGCATATTCTATCATATAGTCCAATAAGGTCACCTGAATGGAGATACAATTCTTCGTCGTTCACCAGGGTCAGGCGAAGTTCATCCCGTTCTTCGTCCTGGTAGATTCCTTTGCCGATATCAAGCATCCGAATTTCGGTAAGTGGAATTTCAAATAAAATTATATTAAAAGCTTTATTCCATCCGAAGATTCTACGGTTGGTTACATAAGTAAAACAGTATTTCCAGATAGGATGAGATTGCTGGAAGTAAGAGCCATAGAATTGGAACTCGATACCTTCATTTTCCTGGAGAAGAGGCCCGGTTTTCCGGTGTTCGAGCTGCCAGGCTCTGGTATTTTTGTCAAGTTCTTCAAAAAGCCCGTATTCAAGCATGGTCTCAATGGATGCAATCGCAGCTCCCAGTTTTACTCCAATGAGAGGAATTCCTGCAACTGAAATTATAACATCTGCATTAATAAGCACTCCCTTTGTAACCAATCGGTTGAGCAGTTCTCCAAGACTATCTTTTTCGCGTTCAGGTTTCATCCTCAATATTCCCCTTGAGATCAACAAAACTGAAAGGTGCCCATGGCCCTGTAAATCTTACTGCAAATCCTTCTCTTCTGTTTATTCTCTCAAGGCTTTGCCCAAGTCTTTCGATGTTGTCGTGGATAACAAGGCAGGAAAATGCAACCATAAGTTTTTTGCCCGTGTATTTCTCAGGTATATAGGGAATTTTCGCCTCAATTTTCAATTGTGTTACATTTTCTCTTATTAATTTCCCAAATTCTTCTCCCAGACTTACCAGATGGTCATTTACTGCCTGTTTCAAGCTGAGCTCGAATTTTTTTTTGAAAATGTAAGCTTTTCCCTTTGACATACCTTCTATTTTATTGTTTATCTCTTCAAGTTCGGGAATCCCCTCTATTACCTGTTTTTCCAGAATTTTCGAATCGTAAAAAATCTGTACAGAATATTCTGCAGAGTTTTTTAACCTGTCAAGTTCTCTTTTATAAGAGCCATAATCCTTTTGAAGCCAGTTTCTTATGGCTTCGTCGTCTCCTCTGGCAAGGCATCCGAAAGAAAACGGCAATACGGTATTAAAGTTCTCAGTTGCTTTATCAATTACGTAGTTATGGTTCAGAATCCACTGATGAGCCTGTTCTTCATTCTGTGCAGGCTCGGGTTCAGGTTTCGAAGCATGTACGACAGCTGCAATATCCTGGAAAACAATAGTGTATACAGGCCTATCGCCAATGCCAATGTCTCCCAGGTTTATTTCTTCTTCAGTGTTAGCTATCAAGTAAAGATATCTCCCTTGGTCGGTTTCGGTCATGCTCCTCTACCTCTTTAGCCCATCTTACAGGATTTATTAATTTATCCACTACATCATCTACAACCTCATCCAGTCCACAACGTACGGATTCAACGGTATCTTCGAGATTATTGTCAGCCTTTATGATTTCAAGTGCCTCGTTCAGATCTGCAAGTGCTTCTCCAAGTCTCTCGATCTCTTCATCACTGAGACTATCTTTTTCGATCCTCAGGAGAGCCTGCTTTTCAAGTAACTCGGTTATTATTTCAACAAGAGCTACAACAAGACCCAGTACGCCTTTTTTCAGATTTTTTTCATCAATCTTAAGCGGCATGGAATTTCCTCTCCTTTCATCGATCTTAATCGATTTTTTCTCTTCGTTTTATTTTTAGCTGCAGTACACCGTTGCTAAAACTTTTCTCTTTAATCGCTTCTGCTTCCGAAGGTAAAGTTATGATTTTCCTGTACAGCCCTGCAGAAATATTCAGTTTGCTGCCTTCAAGTTCTATATGGATATCTTCCTCATTGGCGTCCGGAATCTCAGCAATTACAAAAATATGGTCCTCTTCTCCGAAAACATCAAAAACAGGTTCAATTCTGGTAGATTCGATTTTTACTTCTTCGATTTTCTTTTTAGGGGCCACTCCTGTCGAAGTTTTCGCAGGCTTTGTGTTAAGCGGCCTTATGGAGAATCCATAGTTTACAACAGGCTTTTTATCGCTCCAGCCGGTCTCAAGCCTGTGTTTTATTTCCGAATCAGTTTCGGCAATTCTTTGTCTAAACTCAGGAGAAGTTTTTTCAAGAGTTTTTACTATTTTTCCGAAGCCTGGAATAAGGGAACCTACAAGATCTCCCACAAAACTTTCTTCACGATATTCGGATTCCCTTTTTTCTCCAAGACCTTTCTCAAGTTCCTTTATTCTTTTTTCCATGGCTTTCATTTTGGATTCTAATTCTTCTCTGGACTCTAACTTCTCTTTTTCTTCTTGAGATTCACCTTCAGATTTTCTTTCTGTCGTATCCTTTTCCATTTTAGCCCCTTTAATCTAATTTTGCATTTTAAACCCGATACTGCAAACCTTTAGACCTTTAGACCTTATATGTAGGTTCAATGCTCTAAATCAGGCACTGTCGCCTTGGTACCGAGCCATGATAATGTAGATCCAATGCCCTGATAACTTAAATCCGATGACATTTATCTGGGAGGTTTTATTTCGACTTCCGAGAGTCTTTTATTCTTAAGCGGGCTTTCCCATCCGCATATCGGGCATCCCTCATCTATCAAAAGCTTTTCTTCTCTTCGGTTTCCGCATTCCGGGCAGTTTGCATACGTTTCAAAACTTTTCTCCCAGACCGGAGCATTGAGATTGGTTCCTGAAGGGAATTCAAGCCCATACTTTGCCGCAGTTTCAAAGGATGCAATAGTAGCTGTGATTTTAACTCCAAGAAGCTCCGTACCTCCGACAGATACAGAGATATCGGCATTCAGTACAAGCCCTTTATCAAGAATTCTATCTATTACGTCAACAAGTCCCCCCGACTCCTTGACAACCGAACCATTCATTATTTCACCTTTTTATCAGTTCCAATCCGAATTTTTATAGGTTCTTTTTAAGCGGACTTTCCCACCCGCAGATTGGGCATCCCTGTGCCAGCAGTATTTTTTCTTCTCTTCGGTTTCCGCATTCCGGGCAGTTTATATGTGTTTCAAAGCTTGTCTCCCAGACCGGAGCATTGAGATTGGTTCCTGAAGGGAATTCAAGCCCATACTTTGCCGCAGTTTCAAAGGATGCAATAGTAGCTGTGATTTTAACTCCAAGGAGCTCCGTACCTCCGACAGATATAGAGATATCGGCATTCAGTACAAGCCCTTTATCGAGAATTCTATCTATTACGTCAACAAGTCCCCCCGACTCCTTGACAACCGAACCATTCATTATTTCACCGTTTATTCACCTGTTTATTTATCTGTTTATTAATTCCCTTTTAGCTCCTATAGAACTTCCAGATCCAGATATATGAAACCGGAATTAATGATGTACCGGCATTATTCTCAGTTATTTTTAGAATATATTTACTGTGGGCTGCAGGTGGTTCTCTGGGGATCTTTGAAAGATATAACAGATTTTTATGTATTTAGCCCTCCTCAGCCTCTGACTTCCTGGATACACGTTTTCCGGGCTTTCCTGCTTTTCTTTCAGGATCATTAATTTTGATACGGTAAGAATATTCGATTTTAGAGCCAACCGGTCCCTTGCAAGTACTTCTGCCAGATTTTTCGGACATTTTTTCTTTTTCCATCTCTTCAAGCAGTCTGAAAAAGTCCATGATCTTTCCGCAGGATTTTCTGGGTTCCGAGTCCCCATTTTTTGTGTGTCTTCTTTTTTCAGGCAAAGATGTCGCTTCTGGCAATGAGGTTCATCTCCTCAAAACGCTCTGCAAATTTCAGCTTCTCCATGAGCCTGGACTTTGTTTCTTCGAACTCTTCCCTTGGGACCTCCCCAAACTCGTATAACATCTGATTTTCTTTTATCTCGTTTCTGACTTTATCAGGATTATAAAGTTCCTTATATGCAAGATCCCTTATGATTTCCAGCGTATAAATCAAATCAAACCCTGGAATTGAGATTCCCAGCGCCCGAAGAATAAGATCATCGAGGAGAAACATTACCTGAAGCCTCCCCTCTGTTTCGATAATATATGTATATCTACGAAATTGTAAGGTGACCAGGGTCCGCTATACTGGACTTTAAATGAATCGTGTTTGGTCTCGAGCCTTTCAATCTCATCTGAAAAAGCCTCTATCTTATCTTTTTCCACGAGAAACGAAGTATTCATTATAAGTCGTTTGCTGAAAAGGCTGAGATCTTTGGAATCAAAAGCTATTTGCTTAAGGCTTTTCAAAAACTCGGATTTGCATTCCTGTGCTTTTTGCTCGTTCCCTTCATGATCTTTTGGCAAAACCACCTTTACTCCGAGTTCTACCTTATTATCCACAGTTTTTATGGCTTTTTGCATGGCTTTATACCCAGACCGCATGGAAATGTCCACCAATTTTTTGTTTTTGAAGACCATGCCATATGCCACAGGAATAACACTGTATTTTTTCATTACTTCGTTAACCACGTAAGTGTGAGTTTTTATATCTTCTTCATTCTCAATATCATATTTCTTAAAAAGTACGTCACTTACAACCGGAGAGAAATCTTTGTATTTGATAGTGTAGACTTTTTTTCCCTGAAAGCCTATATTTCCGAAATTTTCCTGTTCCTCCTGGGTTTTGATTATGCAATAGACATACTTTCCATTCTCATTGTCTTTGTTCACTTTGTATTCCCCACGGATGCAAGATTTTTACAGGCATTTAAAAATTCATTTACTTTCAGGTGTTAATCAAAGGTATTATGAGCTTTTTTTCTAATTTTGTAATTTCTTAAATTTTTACGGTTTATTCACTTTTTGGATAACTTCGTCTTTCCACTCACATGGGAAAGTTATGGATTACAGGACATAGTACGAGATTGAGAGCTACAGGATATTGACTTCTATGAATAGTCAAGTTTTTCGACTCCACATACAGCCTAGTTGCGATAAGGCAAGCATTGGATGCCACGATAATCTCCCCCAAATCATTCTATTCTGGAATGGTCCTTTTGAGTTTTTAAAACTGTTTTGAGTTTTAAAGCTGCTTATAGACCTGGCTGTTATCTTGGGATTTAAGAAACCATCTTCTGCCGGTATATCCCTAAATCTCCGGACACTTAGCTAATATAACATTCATCTAGTACTATCATGTCCCCTCTACGTCGCAGTCCCACTCTTCTGTATTCCATGATGTTCAGATCCATATCGAGTTTCATTTCGTAGGTACCTAATATATCCATTATATCGGGAACTGCTCTTCTCTCCAGAACTTCTATCTGGACATTCCAGTATTCTCCCTCCCTGGATATACCCACAACTCCTTGAGCTTTCTTCTTGAGAAGATGCTCAATCTGATTAAGAGCCTTGTCTCCTACTTCTTTTACAGTATGCTTTTTTCTCAAATCATACTGAATCGCTTCATTCCCAGCATCTTCATTCTGAACCGCTTCATTACTGGCTTTTTCTTGCTGTGGTGCTTCATTCCTCTCTTTATTTGATTCATTCTTTTTTTCCATACCGTCCCCTCTAATCAAAAATTCAAGCTAGTGATATCAAAAAATAAATAAAGTTTTGATCAAGATAAAATTTGAATTTTTATGTCAGCTCCGATATTTAGTTTCTATCAGTTTTTTAAACAAACTCCTTTTGAAACTTGTCTCTCTAAATGTTAGAAGAAATATGGTCAGATCCTGCTCCTTACTTATTAAGCTGTGACGGCTTTCTCTTCTTGTTCCAATATAGCTGAGGCTCTTTCAATCCTTGTGATCTCTTCTGCATAGTGCAGGAATGTGTCTACAGATGCAATAACAACTCTGGCTTCAACTGTCAGTATTTCTATTCCAACAAGCGAAACTCTGGCCCACAGATCTATAACCAAGCCTTTGTCGAGTATCAGGTCAAGTACATCATAAAGACCGTTACTATCAGGACTTTTGTTTACCATAGTTTATACCCCCTATTCCACATTTATTTTTAATTTTTAAATTTAAGTAATAGATAGCACTTTAGAATTGGGATTTTTTGCTCTGAAAACGAATTCAGCAACAAATACAGCCCCAAAGAATAAACTCCCATTTTTGTTATCTTTTAGGGTCGCAGAGGTTGAAATAGATTAGTATATTTATTTTTTTATTATAAAATATGTTTTAAAATATGGTCCTTTTATTGTACCGTATAATAAAACAAAAATAATTATTCAGAGCACTCAAATCAGTCGATTGACTTTGGTTTTAACGCTCCGGATAAGTACAATAGTGTTGCGTCAATCCTCAAGTATTGAATGATTCCGAATAGTTGTAATCAATTTTATATGATACTTTACTGCGGACTCGACAATAGTCTAAAATGAAAAATAATAATAATAATAATAATAATAATAATAATATATAAATAAAAAACATAATTATTTTCTTCGCACTTAAACCAGTTTATTACTTATCGGTTTTAAATCCTCGTATCTATTATATACTGATTTATGTAAAGAGTAAATATATTAGTTTATATATTATTTCTGATACTCTTATATAATTCGTTAATCAATGTCTAAGTGTTCACTTTTCGGATTAAATCAACAGTTAATTAAAAGATCTAAAATAATTGCTTATTGGTATGAGTCGTTCGACAAAATTTCTCCAAATTCTAAGGGGTCATTGGAGGGAATATCAGTTGCATTTAAGACAAGGACAGCCTGCCAGATATTCTAATTCTGAAATCGAAGAGGAGTCATATATTGAAAAAATGGTCAAAAAACATCTTGATATGATAATACTTTCTATAATCAGAACAAGGCCAATGTGTGGGCGAGATATTGTAAAAGAAGTCTTCAGGCAATACCAGGTATTTATTAACCAGAGCTCAGTATACAAGGTTCTGTATTCTCTTGAAGAAAAAAATATTCTGGAAGCAAGTACGACCAAAGGTGACATGAGGTCAAAAGTATACGTCCCGACGGAAAACGGGAATGAAATGATTGACTCGCTGTTGTCTGAATTTGTTTACTCAATTGAATACTTGCTTATGAACCTGAAGAAGGATACAAATTATAAAAATGATAAAGATTCGAATTTATCGTAAAATACGTCCTACTTGTGGATAGGTTTGAGAATTTACTCTATATAGAATAAACTTAATATGTACATTCAAAAGTTATTTAATTCACAGGAGTTCGGGTGAACTGTCAGCTTACTGATAAGAGCGGCCAATTTGAAGTCATCATTCGTTTATGAGTGTGAGACTATGAGAAAACTTGTTTACATCAGTATTGTCCATACCGCAGCAGATATGGGATCTTTGAGCAAAAAGCTTCAGGAAGAAACAATTTCCAGGATAGGAAGGGACAAGTGGGAAGAAACTCAGAATATGATCCGGAAGTTCTGGGACGAGCTTGAAAAAGAGCTATTCGGGCTTAAGATTGAACTTGAACATACAAAAATCTATCAGGATGGGCTTCCAATCGGGGGAGAAACCGGAATGAAAATCGTGCACACCACAGCAGGTCTTGGAAGCCAGAACTACAGGCTTATAGAGAAACTTGTGGAAAATAAAGCGGAGATTGTTGCTACTGAAAGTCCGGAGCTTCTGATTGAGGAAAGGAACCTGCTGATGGATATATATAATAGTTTGACTCCGGAAGAAAAAGAGAAAGCAAAAAAAAGGTACGAATTAAGAAAGAAAACTCTATTACAGGACAGGGACGATTATATAGCCTTCAGAATTAACAATACCTTAAAAGACGGAGAAAACGGAATTCTGTTTATAGGTGCCGAACACAACGTTATTCCCTGGCTTGACAATGATATAGAAGTTATTAATCTGGTAAAAATGAAATAAATCCATATTGATAGGTGTTTCAGTCTCGCACATTTACTATTTGTGTTCCTCTAGAATATTTGGGATAAATTACTGCTCATTTTTCGTATTCGGAACTAAGAACTAGTACTGCGATTCCAAAGTATGTTCATAAACTTGGTTTTTGAACAGATCTATAGATCAATGAATTTCCTGTTAAACAAGGGATTTATTTCGGAATCGATGCAATAGTTTAAGTTCTTTGCTTAATCTGGTTTCTGCCTTTTAAGACAACCTTAATAGTTCTCTTATTTTGCTTTGACTTTTTAACTCTTCGATCATGAATTTAATAATCCGCTCAACTTAAGCAGGAATTCTTATAAAGAGCTGAATACACAAGCAGGTAAGGCTTCTCATTTTCATGATTCATCAGCATGCTCTTTCACTCTCGCCTGCTGTACTCAATGAGTTTGTTTCTGTTGTGGCCTTAGACCAGTTTCTCAGTGACAGAGTTAGAATCTCACTCATTGAACCGATAACACATAATTCAAATTGGTTTTTCTGAATGTTTGTGGTTTCAACCATATTTTCCACATAGAGGTTATAAGACTATCATTTATTTCTCAAAAATACTCACTAACAATTTCCTTCCTTAAAAAACTTCTTTAAAGAAGAATTTAAGAAAAAGCAGTTCATTATATAATTTATTATTATAATAGTTCTATTATAAAGCACTATAAGTGTGTGTATCATAGCTATTAGTGCCAATAATTTTGAGAGGTTTCGGTTTGTATTCATTGAAGGGCGCATAGCTGTGATCGTTCTCCAGGTTAAAACGAAACTTTAGAACAGGGGGTACAATGACTGCTCAGAGCCAAGCGGAAAATAAACCTCACAGAATAAGAGGTAAGACCAGGAAAATTGCAGGATATGTTAATACCATAAGGGTTATCGGAAAGAGTCCAGTGGGGGCACTATGAGGGGTATTGCGAAACTTCCAGAAGGTCATGTGAGGGGTATCTCGCAGAGTCCCGGAGGTCGCTCAAAGGGTCTCGGAGACATTAGAGAAGCAATTGAGGAGGCTGTAGAAAGCCTTGAAAACAATCTACAGGGAGCCGCAGGTAATCTCTCAGGGGCGGCTACTAACATTGTAGGTGGTCTCGCAGGAGGGGGCATCGTCAAGGCACTTACAGATCAGCTCACAAAAACTGCAGGAAACCTTACAGATCAGCTCACAAAAACCCTTATAGATCAGCTCACAAAAAATGTAAAAGGCCTGACAGATCAGCTCACCAAACCCATTATAGATCAGCTCACCAATACTGTAAGAGGCCTTATAGATCAGCTCACTAAGACTCTTACAGATCAACTCACCAGTGTTGCAGGAGGCCTGACAGATCAGCTCACCAATACTGCAAGGGACCTTACAGATCAGCTCGCCAAGACCCTTACAGATCAGCTCACCAATACTGCAAGAGACCTTATAGGTCAACTCACCAAGGCCCTCATAGATCAGCTCACCAAAACTGTAAGCCATCAGGACTCTTCTGTAAGTCACCAGGATCTAATATCATGAGCTTACCAAAACTTTAAGAGGCCTTATAGATTTGGCTAACCAAGCTGCAGGAGACCTTATAGATGATCTCATCAATACACCACAAGGTCACCAAGGGGTCTAGAAACATTGGAAAAGTTGTTGAGAAGGTCGTATGCGGGTCTCGTAAGCAACCTGAAGGAAACTGTAAATGTCTCACTTGAGGGGCTGCTGGAGCCGGCACAGGGACCGGTTTCCAATGCGAGAGCTGAGGCTGAAACTAAAAGGAAGAAGGCGCAGTGCAGGAACAGACCAAGCAGTGAAGTCGAGAAGGATCAGTAACAAGAGTAGTAATAAGAGTAGTAACAGGAATCGCGTTAATTTGCCTGTAAGGGTCTAAAACCTGGGAGAGATCAGAACCGAACTTTAATTTGGGTCTCTTTTGGGGAGACTTAATTTTTTATCATATCAGTAGCGTTGACATGTTGACACTGCAAAACTGATTTTTGGGAATAAGGCTGCCTATCCTCAACTTGCAGCTGATAAAGCCGAGTATCTGGAAAATCAAAACGATTTGAAAAAATATCAGATATGAATAATAATTTGCTTTCCATATAGTCTCGCCTCTTTGTATGAGCAGGTTTTCTTATCAAAAACTTCATTATGGAAAGGTTTTAAAAAGAATTAGTTTATTATTATAATATTGCGATTATTAAGTACGATAAGTGGGGTATCACGGCTAATAATACCAATAGTTCGAGATTTTTCTTCGGGTCATGTTTATTGAAAGAGTGTATAATTTTGATTATTCTTCAGGATTAAAAAGAATCTTTAGAAGGGGGATACCACAAGAACTGAAAGCCAGGGAGAAAGTGTGCTTCGCAGAGTGAAAGGTAAGACCAGAAATACTGCACAGAAACTCAAAATACTGCAAAGGCAAAACAAGCGAAGCTAAAGGTAATACAAAGATACTACAAAAAAGGCTAGGGAGAAATTGTGTCGTCTCCAAGGTCAATAAGAGGCGTTTGAAGAGGAGGAGTAAAATGAGCGCTCAGAAACAAGCGGAAAGTGATACCAAAAAAACTGAAGAAAATCCCATAGAGGGTCTCGGGCAGGCTTTAGGAGGTTTAGGAAATACTATAGGTGGTCTTACAAAGGGCCTTGGCAACACTTTAGGAGGAATTACAGAGGGTGTAGGGAAAACGGCAGGAGGTCTCACAGAAGGTGTAGGGAAAACGGCAGGAGGTCTCACAGAAGGTGTAGGGAAAACGGCAGGAGGTCTCACAGAGGGACTTGGAGAAACTGCAGGACAGACCACGGAGCCTGCAGGACAGGCTGGACAACAAGTAACGCAACAGGGAGGACAACAGCCGCAGCAGTTACAGCATACTGGAGGGCAGCCCAAAGAGACTGCAGGTCGGACTGTACAACAGGCACAGGACGTTGCGGGAAAGGCTGGACAGCAGAGAAAACTGCCGGCAGGTAAGACTGGAGGTATAGGAGAACTCATAAAAAAGATTAGAGAGAGCACAGATAGACTCGCAGAGAATATCAGAGAGAGCGCAGAGAGTGAGACCGCTATAGCCAGTCTTGTAAAGGGCATCCATGAGAATACAAATAAACTTGCAGGAGAAGTCAGAGAGGCTGCAAAGAGAGAGGTGACTATAGCTGGTCATGTAAGGGATATTAGAGAGAATACAGAAAGACTAGCAGAGGAGATCAGAGAAAATGCGGGCAAGACTGAAATGCAGGGAGGACAGCAGTCTCAACAACTACAACAGTCGCAACAGTCACAACAGGGACAGCCTTTAGGAAGTATAGGAAAGACTGTAAGTGGTCTTACAGAAGGTCTCGGACAGGCTGCAGGAGATATCACGGTAGGTCTCGAAAATATTGCAGGACAATCTGGACAAAAATTAGCACAACAGGGAGTACAGCAACCGCAGCAGCTACAGCAGACTGGGGAGCAGCCCAAAGAGACTGCAGGTCAGACTACACAACAGGTACAGGACGTTGCGGGCAAACCAACAGGTGAAGCAAGAATTCCTGCAGAAGTCACCGGTCAGACCACGGAAACAAAGGCCAGAGGAAGCCTTGAAGATTATTTCAGGGAGGGTACAGAAAAATTCAGAGAAGAAGTCAGAGAGACTACAAAGAGGATGCAACGCGGAGTCCGAAAATAAAGTGAAAAGAAAAAAGTCGAAGGTAAAGAGCAGAAAAAGAAGAAGTAGGTCAAAGGATCCGGAAAGTAAAAAAGCCATGTATCGTATGTCTGTATCCAGCCGTCTAACGCCAGAAAGATCTCAAACCGAGATATCTCAAGCTCTGTTGTCAACCTGGTAGATCCCCATCCCTTGTTTGTTTTTTTAATCTGGATAGCTATGTTTTAGCCATATTCTCTGCTGAGAAGTATAGTACTAAGTATATCTAAAATTTGCATTAACAGTCCCCTGTCTCAAAAACCTTATTAGAGGAAGGTTTTAAGAGGAATTAATTCATTATTATAATAGTACTTTATTAATAGTACTATAAGCGGGAGTATCACGGCTATTAATGCCGATAATTTTCAGAACTTTTCGGTTTATATTCGTTAAAAGAGTGCAATAGCTGTGATCATCTCAAAATTTAAAAAGAAACTTTAGAAAAGGGGGAGTATCATGAGCGCTGAGGGTCAAGTGGAAGGTGAAGCTCGTAAAGCTGAAGGTCAGGCCAAGGAAACTGCAGGGCAGGCTGGAGAGCAAGCACAGCAGGCTGGACAACAGGTACAGGAAACCGCAGGACAGGCTGGACAACAGGCACAGGAAACTGCCGGAGGTCTTGGACAGGCTGTAGGAGGTCTCGCAGGGGATGTCACAAAGACTGCAGAAGGTCTCACAGGAGAGGTTACGAAAACTGCAGGGCAGGCTGGAGGGCAACCACAGCAGGAGGGACAGCAGGGGCAGCAGCAGGCAGCAGGTAAGGCCGGAGAGAGAGGTATAGGAGAGCTCATAAAGAGTATCAGGGATAGTACAGATAGACTCGCAGAAAACGTAAGAGAGAGTGCAAAGAGTGAGACAACTATAGCTAGTCTCTTACAGGAAATCAATGACAATACAAATAAACTCGCAGATCAGGTGCGAGAGAATGCAAAAAGGGAGGCTACTATGGCTGGTCTCATAAAGGATATCAGGGAAAGTACGGATACTCTCACAGAGGAGATCAGACAGACTGCCAAAAGGATGAGCTTCGACATGGGAACCGAAAGCTAAGGGTGAAAAGAAAAGAGGCGAGGTCTAAGAACAGAAAGAATAGGAGTGAATTAAGAAGGGCCTGGGGAATTAAAAGAGCCGCGTATTATACGCCTGTACCCAGCCATCTAATACCCGAGATATCTCAACCTGAGATATCTCAAGCTCGGGTTGTCAATTTGGTCAATCTCCATCCCTAGCTTGTTTTTTTAATCTGGATGGTTGTAGTTTAGCTATATCTCTTCTACTCTATATCTGTATTCTACTATAATGGCTATAATATCAATAGTTGTATCTCAAATATTTACATTGACAAGTCCCCGTTCTCAAAAACCTTCTTAGAGGAAGGTTTTAAGAGGAATTAATTCATTATTATAATAGTATCATTATAAAGTACTATGAGCGGGGGGTATCACGGCTAGTAATGCCGATAATTAAAAGAGTTTTTCGGATTACACTCATTGAGAAGAAGCAATAGCTGTGATCATCTCAAAATTTAAAAAGAAACTTTAGAAAAGGGGGAGTATCATGAGCGCTCAGGATCAAGTGGAAGAAGAAGCTCGTAAAGCTGAAGGTCAGGCCGAGGAAACTGCAGAACAAGCTGAACAGCAGGCACAACAGGCTGGACAACAGGCTGGAGAGCAGGCACAACAGGCTAAACAGCAGGCTGGACAGCAAGCCAAGAAAACAGCAGGACAGGCTGGACAACAGGCACAGGAAACAGCAGGGCAGGCTGGACAGCAGGCACAGGAGACAGCAGGACAAGCTGGACAGCAAGCCAAGAAAACAGCGGGACAGGCTGGACAACAGGTACAAGAGACAGCAGGACAGGTTACAGATACTGCAGGTCAGATTGTAGGTAAGGTCACGGATACTGTGGGACAAGCTGGACAACAGGGACAACAGCCACAGGGACAGCAGCCACAGCAGGGACAACAGCCACAACAGGGACAGCAGCCACAACAGGGACAGCAGCCACAACAGGGACAGCAGCCACAGCAGGGAGGAGGGCCTTTAGGAGGCCTGGGAGAGACTGTAGGTGGTCTTACAGGAGGTCTCGGACAGGCTGGAGAGCAGCCAAAGGAGGAGAAACCAAAGGAGAAGAAGCCAAAAGAGGAGAAGCCAGAGGAGACTGAAGAACAGCCACAGCCGCAACCGCAGCAGGCACAGCAGCCGCAGGAGACCGGCGGAGGTGGAGGGCCTTTAGGAGGTATAGGAGGTCTCACTGATACTGTAAGCGACACTCTCAAGTCGGTCACGGACACCACAAAGGGTATCGGGCTTCCTGAAATATCTGTGCTTTCACCCTCAGCTGAAGCTGGTGCTGAAGCTAAATCTGATGAGGAAGGTGAAAAGAAAAAAGATACGGGACGGGGGAAGAAGAAGAAGCAGTGAACTCGATAAGGATCTTAAAAAGTAAAAGAACTTTGTATTATGCGCCTGCAATCAGTCGTCTAATACCTGAGATATCTCGAGCCCGAATTGTCAACTTGAGAGATCCTTGAAGAAGCTTAATGGCCGATTAATTAGCCACGTTGACCTGAATAACTGATATTTTGGTAACGTGGCTATTTACTTCAATCTTGATTGTATTTTTTACTGTATCTTGATGAGGCTTAGTAGAAATCCTCTAAGTTAGATGTATTTACCCTTACAAAAATACCAGTAACTCGTAGGGTAATATGCAGATATAAAATGTCAATTTGTTGACTTGTGGATTTTAGCTATCCCATAACAGAACAGTCAGACTCATACTACTTATCAGGAAAGCTTTACAGATCTCGAATTATCTCTTTAGTAGCATTAGGAGTATTTTGTTTTTTTAGTCTGCTCTATGATTTGCTCCTTTCTCTCTGCTGGATACTGTATGTCTCTCAATATATCTTCTATGTTGCTTGCACTGCCCTCATACCATTTACTTGATATTATTATCCATGCTGTCATAAGGATACTATCATTAAGATACTGTTGTCAGGAGATACTACTCAAGATGGAGCCATAAAAGTTAACATATAAGTCAAGCCAGTTTTGACAGGAGATACATTGTGCTCCCGAAGCGAAACTCGGGGAGCAAAACGAGTAAGCAGATATCGTGCTGTTACATTTGCAGTGCAAATCTCAGAAAATTTTCGATTCCCTTTGATCCCGAAGCGAAACTGGGGAAGTAAACTCCGGTCGGGCACAACAGTGACATGATTTGAACCCAATATACATCCAGGCCAGGATTTAGTAAACTCACAATCAGTGCTATTCTTTCTTATCTGTGCTTTTTTCAGTGTTATTCTAAGAGCCCGATTAAGAGTCCTGGTCTTTTTGCCGGTTGTACGGATTCCAGAAAAACATTGTCATGGTAGACAGTTTGAGAAAAAATAGGCTATAAGACGGTAATTATAAATTATGAGGTATATAAGAGAAAGCTATTTATACTATGTATGATTACTCATGCTAAGTGAGCGGGCCTCTTTTCCATAGTATAACCCCAAACCCATATCCCCCAACTATTCCCCCCAACTATTCCCCCAAACTCCCCAAGCCCGCTCACAAACTTTTCTCATGGTTTTTTCTCAACCTTGTTTAACAATATCGATTCTATCTCAACAAATCCCAACATTTTTTAGAATTTTCTCAACTTTACCTTACTTATCTTACTGATATTCGTATTATCCCAACTTTTTTAGTTATCAAACATGGGGTACCGTAGGTTATACAGAACCGTCGCCATGATGATATAGCTATCCGGATAACTTTTAGCAATAAAACTGGTTTTAAAATCCCGACTATTTATGTTTTTGACCAAAATAATGTTCCATTCAGTTTCATTGTTCTTAGTTCCCTTATTCACAAATATTATTTTGGAGTGATTAGGGGTAGTTTTGAAACGAGCACATATATAAATTAGAAGAAAAAACGAGAGAATTGTATGCAAGAGAGCATTAAATAGGACATGCAGCAACATGTAATAAATATGTTAACAAAGTGTTTATAACTGAAGTTATATAGAGTATTTGTGAGCGGATTCCAGTCCAAACTTCCAAAATACATCAGCAACTTCTTCTTTCATTCAAAGTCAACCCTATCATTCCACTCACATAAAAGCTCATGTGTTTTTGACAGCAGCAAGAGCCTGTTACAATAATAAAGAATTTTTACTTTCAGGCTAATCAGAAAGCACGGAAACCTGACCTTTCCAGATCTGAAACAAGGATAAGTGTGAGATATAAAAAGTATGAGACCTGAAAAAAAGACGGGTTGGGATCATAAAATAAAGAATTATAAAGATATGAAATAGTAAAAAACTAGAAAAAACCTGTATGAATTGGATAATCCAGACAGAAAAATATGAAAAATGAGCGATTCGTGCTCTGGAAAAGTTAAAAGTCGAAAAGTGTCTTCTGGTTTTTAGGTTCAGCTTTTTTTAAGCCTTCTCCTGTATTTTCCTGCATGTCTGCAGAGGCTAAAACTTTATCAGTAATCCTTTGTTTTGGAAGCTCTATATCAACCAGATCCTCAACCAGATCCTTTTCTTTTGACGGTATGGAGAGGGGTTTCTGTAAAAATTCAAAAAATTGTTCTTTTTTTGGCAGTGATTCTGAAAGAGAAAGTAAACTATTTTCTGCAAGTTCCGGATCAGCAAGCAGTTTCTGTCCGGAAGTTTTTCTAGTCTCAAAAGTCTCTTTTTTCTCTACAGCCTCAGGCGGTGTGTCAAATCCCAGGTTAAGTGTTTTCTGCTTACCTTCGGAAGGCTGAGACTCAGGAATTTCAGGTTTCCCGGAAGGTGCTTCCTGTTTTTTCTCCGGAATATTAACGGGGCAGCTGAGGGTTTTCTGTTTCTCATCTACTGAAGGGACAGGAGCTTTAAAAAAGTCAGGCTCTTCGGTTTTATCCTTTATTTCACCGAGAAGTTTCTGTGCGTCATCGTAGATTTTCTGCAGTTTTTTGCTCGCTTTTGTACTTCCTGAAAGATACATAAGCTCCTCAAGCTCAAGCCCGAGGTTTGCAGTAACCTCAACAGCAGATACTTCATCCTTTAGCATTCGCGAGTAAAAACCCATAAGGTTGTTCCTCGAATAATGCATTGATTCAAAGCTATGCTCACCGATCTTTGAAGCGATATTATCTCTCATATCCCGCTTCGAACGAGTCTGCCCGAGCCTTCTCCAGAGTGAAGGCTGCTGATATTTAATAAAGCCCGGGTATGACCTTGTCTTTGAAAGGGCGGCCCCGCACACCATAAGCATACTGGCATACCTCCACATCCTGTAATTCTGGCGTTTTTTTACACGCCCGAGGTAAAGGTCAGCTTTTGAAAGATAGCAAAAACCCGCCCTTATATCTTCTAGGTCCCCGTCCTTTCGGGCATACTGGATAGGCAGGTTTTCATCTATCCAGTGCAC
The DNA here is from genome assembly GCF_055385895.1 of Methanosarcina subterranea. NCBI lineage: Archaea > Methanobacteriati > Methanobacteriota > Methanomicrobia > Methanosarcinales > Methanosarcinaceae > Methanosarcina > Methanosarcina subterranea. The sequence goes on from NZ_AP042426.1 coordinate 1,121,867, forward strand.
GAGATCTTCAGGACTTTCATCAAGCCCGCGTGCAGATTCAAGAGCCCTTTTACAGTCAGTGCTTTTAAAGATTTTCTGCATCGCCTTGAAGATATTCTCCTTGACGTCCCTGCCTGCAGTACTGATATCCTCAACTTCGATGGCTTCCTTCCCGTTCGCTGCAGCCTGGAGGTCATTCATGGCACTCCTGAAGTCTCCCCCTGCATTTTCTGCAATCTGCAGGACAGCTTCCTGGCTGCAATAAACCCCTTCAGCCTCACAAACTTTTTTCAAAGCAGGGACCATGGAACGACTCTGCACGGACCCGAACTTAATTTCCAGACATAGATTCCGTATTGTGGGTGTTAGCCCGTAAATGTCATTTGCAATAAGCACCATCGGCTGAAGCGTAGATTTTATGATCCCCGAAAGAGCCCTCATTCCCCCCCTGTCTGAAGTCCCATGGATATTATCCGCCTCATCAAGGATAATAAGGCGCTTCCCACCAAAAAAAGTATTCATTGACGCTGCAGAGCCAGCAATCTTCTCAATAACACCTGCAGTCCTCTGGTCACTTGCATTGAGTTCAATAACCTCCCAGTCCATATCCCTGGCCAGGGCATGAGCACTTGAAGTCTTCCCTATCCCTGCAGGCCCATAGAGAATTACCGCCCTTCTCTCAGGAATCCGGGATTGCCATTCCTCAGCCCATACCCTGAAATCCTGTACTGCCTTCTTGTTCCCCACGACATCTCCAAGTGTCCGGGGTCGGTATTTTTCAGCCCATTCGATTGCCGACATCATCATAAACCATACCAATAAAAAAGGAACTCATTATTAACTTTATATGTTTTAATTTCTTTATCAAGTAAAGCGCCTGCACTCCTATAATCTTCCAACGCCGATTTTAAAAAAATAATCTATTGCCTATAAATCAGTCTTTTCGAACGAAAAGCGATATTGCTCCTCCAGAATAGAGTCTGCTTAAGAGAAATTTAGTACTGGCAGCTTTAAATCCGCTTTCTTTACCGAAGTTCACTTATATGATCCATAAAATTAGTCCTCTTGAGCGCAGCGAAAAGGACCTCGTACTCCCGAGACGAAATTCGGGAAGGGCAAAATTAATTAATGGGTGTGTTTGTTTTTCTTTGAACTACTTCAAATCTTAAACAAAAGTCTGGATGGATATGGAAAAGAACGGCATGTATGCCCTCCTTGAAGCTATCGAAGCACGAGCCCGGGCGAACAGGGCAAGAGTGGCTATGGGAATAAGGGAGCCAAACCCCAAGACTCTTGAGAGTGCATGGAAAGCCCAGGAAATGGGATATGCACAGGTTGTCCTTGTAGGAAATAAGAAAGAAATAGACAAAATCGGGACCAAACTTGAGGTTGTGGATACTGACGACCCCGAAAAAGTCCTTTCAGAACTACTGGTTTCAAGGAAAGTGGATGCAGCTATAAGGGGCACCGCAAAAGCATCCGGAACCCTTTCAAACCTGAAAGAAGCCCTTAGCATGAAGAGGGTTTGCAGACTTGCTCTGCTTCTGACAGCAGACGGGACACCTTTCTTCCTCGCTCCTGTTGGAATAGATGAAGGAAACACGATTGCAGACAAACTCCGTATGATTACCCTTGGTGCAAAGCATATAAGGAGGTTAGGAGTAGAGCCTGTTGTTGGAGTGCTTTCCGGAGGCAGGATCGGAGATATAGGAAGGGACAGGCGCGTAGACAGGACTCTCGCAGATGGAGAATTCGTAGCAGGACGGGCTCGGGAGCTTGGAATTGACGCCAGACACTACACTATTCTTATTGAAGACGCCATAAAGGAATCGAATTTCATCGTTGCCCCTGATGGGATCTCAGGCAACCTCATTTTCCGGACCATTGCTTTCCTTGGAGGAGGCGACGGGTTAGGAGCTCCGGTATTGATGGACGATTATGTGTTTGTGGACACCTCAAGGGTAGGCGGGCATTTCACAAAAGCCATTATGCTTGCAAGTGCGTTATCCTACCTGCACAAGGAAAGAGAAAAGGTGATTTACTGAATCTTATTGCTGAAAACTGGCCTCCCGTAAAAGGTGATTATGTTACAGGAAAACCGGATTCAAGGATTGCAGTCGTAACCCTTGCAAGCCACTTTGATGCCTGCCCTGATGCTGCCATCTGGGGGAGTTCAAAGACTGAAAACCTGGGAGTCGAAAAAATAATTGTAAACGTAATTTCGAACTCCAATATACGGTATATCCTTGTCTGCGGGACCGAGTCAAGGGGCCATCTGGCAGGCCATTCTCTCCTTGCAATTCATGCAAACGGGATTGATGAACAGGGCAGAATTAAAGGTTCGCAGGGTGCAATTCCCTTTATAGAAAATATCTCCCTGGGTGCAGTAGAACGATTCCAGCAACAGGTCATACTTCTGGACAGAATAGGGCTGAACGACCCTGAAGAGATCCGGAAGCTTGTGGAGGATTATAAGGAAAACGGAGAAGCGTACCCTGAGGAGCCTGTGGTCGCCTGTGCCCCTAAAAAGAGGCAGTCCTCTTTTGCAGTTCCAACCTCAGGAGATGTAATAATCTCAGAAGAATTCGTAATGGATTCAATGGCAGGAATTATTTGCCTGGCAGAAAACCTCTGATCCTCTAAATTAAAGATATTAGTTTAAAAGATAAATTATCTTGAAAGATAAATTAGCTTAAGAAACGAATTAGCTTGAGAAATATGTTAGCTTGTAAGATATATTAAGTTGAAAATATGTTTTTAATCGATATAAATTATATGGATGTTTTGTAATAAAAAGAGTCAATTCGAAAATAATCAATTAAAAAAGAGTCAATTTTAATACTGACTTCAAAAAAAGTAGTGAACTTTGAGAAGTATGGATTTTGAGGGCTAAAGATGTTTAAGTTCCAGAAAGAACAGGAAATTGCTAACATTGCAGGGGTAAAGGTAGGCGGGCAGCCTGGAGAGTTACCTACAGTACTTGCAGGGACTATTTTTTACAATAAACACGAAATCATAGAAGATGCTGCAAAAGGACTTTTTGATAGGACTGCTGCCGAAAAACTTGTAAACCTGCAGGAGTCGGGTTCGGATACTACCGGAAATCCCCATATGGTCCATATCTTTGGCACAACCCTCGAGAGTATAACTCGTTATATTGATTTTATTGCAGAGATTTCGGACTCTCCTTTTCTTATAGATTCCCCCGAAGGAACTGTGCGTGCCCATGCAGCCGAATATGTTAGTGAAATAGGGCTTGCAGACAGAGCAGTCTATAACTCCATAAATATGAGCATAAACGCATCAGAAATAGAAGCTCTTGCGCAGTCTGATATTGACAGTTCGATTATTCTGGGCTTCAATGCCATGGACTCCTCACTCCAGGGCAGAATGACAATGCTCGAAACCGGCGCAGGCCTGTTAGAGGAGGGCCTTCTCTCAATTGCAGACAGGTGTGGAATAGTTAACAAACTTATCGACCCGAGTATCACCCCTATGGGGAACGGAGCCGGAATAGCCCTCAGAATGACCATTACCGCAAAAGCAAAATGGGGGCACCCTACAGGTTCTGGAATCCATAACGCTCCCTCAGCCTGGAACTGGCTAAACCAGCAAAAAGAAAAGGATCCTGTTCTGTATAAGATCTGCGACGTAGGCTCTATTTGCCTCCAGCAGGCTGCAGCCGGAGATTTCATCCTTTATGGTCCGATAGAGTATGCACAGTACGTTTTCCCCATGGCTGCAATGAGCGACATCATGATAGCTGAAGCTGTCGCTGACCTCGGTATCGAACCTGCAGAAAGACACCCGATTAACCTTCTAGTCTAATTTTTTTGGCATGTAACCACTGGTAATCTGACCTGCAGTTTAGCCTGCTCTAAATTTAAAAGTCTGACCTGTCTTGCCTGAGAATAGTCCTTTGGCCTCGCGGATCGATTTTTCAGTCTACAGACAAATATAATGCCTCCGCCAGCCTGTATGACGGCCGGTCAAAAAGAGGAAAGAAATAAAGGAAGAAGAACTTGAAAGAACGGATCGATATAGCAAATAAGGTTGTAAGGGTCAGTTCAGGAGTCAGGATTTTGGACCAGCTGTTTTTTTAAGCAATGTAACACCTTTTAGAAACTTTGCATCCAAAAGTATTTACTTCCATGAATTAAAAAGATGATATAAAATTCCTTAAAATGGAAAATTATCAGTAAACTAAGTTAGGGGAGTGGGATAATGGCTATAATAAAGAACAAAACAAACCATACCATCCGGTTTGTAGCTTATCGTGCTGATGGGACCGAAATGCACCAGAAGGCTACGAAGATTCCGCCAAACCAGAGCCGTTATGTGAGCAAGGATTATGCAGGAGGTATCGACTGGTTTATCGTTACGGCTTTTCTTCCGGAGAGCAGCATTCAGGATCATGTGGATGTGGATATCCTGCCGGCTGTAAGGGATGGGGATGATTCTCTTACATTTGCAAAAGTAGGAATTGAAGAGAAGTTCGTATTTGTAGAGGATGTCGATAAAAAAGAATTCCGTTTTTACCGTGATGAAGAAGAACCTGAAGGAGAAATCCACGGCTGGTAAGCTAATAAGGTAAGCTATAGGCAGAAGGAAGGCAGAAGGGACTTCAAGATTTCAGGCTACTCCTTTCAAAATTCCGTTTCTTTTTTGGCTGATTTACTTTTGGCTGATTTACTTTTGGCTGATTTACTTTTGGCTGATTTACTTAAACGTCCCGGTGCCCCCTGAGCCGGGCACATTACCTTCCTTCCCACCTGCACACTTGATACAGATACCTTTTCTACGATCCATGCACTGACTGCACACAAGTTTTCCGCATAAATGGCAAGTATGAAGTTTAGCCGGGCGCCCGCAGATTGAACATAAACCCTCTACTTCCAGAATTTCGACCTCCTGAATTTCTCAATAAAAATAGTTTTGAAAAATGTTTTGAACAAATGTTCTGAATAAATCGTTTTGGATAATAAGATGCATAAAAGATAGGTTCGGGAAATTATAAACGTTTCCCGGAGACTGTATCTGAATACCTCTTATTGGATCTCTTTTTCCAGTAGGCTCAGGCAAAGGGCAGAAAAAGCAATGGGACTCTGCAAGAAAACGCCCTGATCCAGAAAAGGGAAACGGAGGGAAAAACCTCCGGGAAAAAAATAGAGTCTGAAACGGTTTTCAGTCCACTATCCCGCCAGTGTTTGCGGAATGGACAGAACGCTGGTACCTGGCAAGGTAACCCGTGACCTCCTTTTTAGGAGGCACAAAGGAAGCTTTACGCTTTTCGAGCTCTTCTTCAGAAACCTTAAGGTCCAGAACTCTTTCAGGAATGTTGATTTCTACAAGGTCCCCATCTTTCACGAGACCTATCGGTCCCCCTTCACTGGCTTCAGGAGAAACATGCCCTATGCACGGCCCGCGAGTCCCTCCGGAGAAGCGGCCGTCAGTGATCAGAGCCACGGATTCGAGCAGACCCATACCTCCGATTGCGGCTGTGGCTGCAAGCATTTCGCGCATTCCGGGGCCTCCTTTAGGACCTTCATAGCGGATGATAATAATGTCTCCCGGCTTAATATCCCCTGCAAGAATGCTTTTCATGGCATCTTCCTCACAATCATATACTTTTGCAGGACCTGTGTGGACACGCATTCTCGGGTCAACTGCAGCCTGCTTGACAACCGCACCATCGGGAGCAAGGCTGCCTTTGAGGATTGCGATTCCTCCTTCGGCATGGATTGGACTATCAAGAGTTGCAATAATCTCCTGATTCAGTTTTGGGTTAATTATTTCAAACTCATTCAGGTTTTCACCGATAGTTTTGCCATTAACTGTAAGCTGGTCGAGGTGAAGTTTTGATGCAAGCCTCTGCATGACTGCCTCGACTCCGCCTGCCCTGTCAAAGTGCAGCATGAAATTAGGGCCGCCAGGCCTGAGGGAAATAAGATGGGGAGTTGTCCTGCTCAGTTCGTCAAAGGCTTCAAGAGGAAGTTTTAGTCCGAATTCATGGGCAAGGGCAGGAAGGTGCAGAGTAGTGTTTGTACTTCCTCCGACTGCCATATCGACCATTATGGCGTTTTCAAAGGATCTTTGAGTAACAATTTGTCTTGGAGTGATGTTCTCTTTTACAAGCTCTACAATGCGTTCTCCTGATTCCTTGGCAATGCGCGTCTTTTTTGCATCCACCGCATGGGCAGTTGCACATCCAGGAAGGCTCAGCCCGAGAGCTTCGGTCATGCATGCCATAGTATTTGCAGTGAACATTCCTGCACAGGACCCTGCTCCTGCACAGGAAAGGTTCTCAAGCCTTTTAAGGTCGGCTTCGGAAAGTTTGCCTGCCCTGTAGGCCCCGACTCCTTCAAAGACCGAGATCAGGTCCGTATATTTATCATCCACATATCCGGGGAGCATTGGCCCTCCGGTCACAACAATAGCAGGGATATCAAGCCTGCCTGCTGCCATAAGGTGCCCTGGCACAACCTTGTCACAGGTGGGGATAAGGACCATGCCGTCAAACTGGTGGGCTCTGACCATCAGTTCGATTGTGTCCTCTATAACTTCCCGGCTTGGAAGAGAATATTTCATGCCCTCATGCCCCATTGCAATCCCGTCGCAAACTCCTATGGTATGGAACTCAAAAGGAACTCCTCCAGCGTTCCTGATTCCGGCTTTCACAGCCTCAGCAAGTTTATTCAGGTGAATATGGCCAGGAACTATATCGTTCCAGGAATTGACAACCGCGATGAACGGCCTCTTCATTTCCGCATCCGTAACTCCGGTTGCTTTCAGGAGGGAACGATTGGCGGCACGTTCAGGCCCCTCTTTGATAATGGCGCTTCTCATTGCAAGTCTCCTTGTGATCTTGATATTGAAAACTATCAGCGTAACTTGTTATAATGTATAGATAGGAAAAAACTTCATAGTATAAACAGATTGGGGAAGAAAAAACTATAAAGAAGCTGCAGAAAAAGTACCGAAACTCTGAAAAATTATAACAGGGCTGACTAAAAAGTACCTGAAAAATAACTGAAAAGTAACTGAAAAAGAGAATCTGAAGGAAAAATGAACCGAAGAAAAAAATAGAACTTGAAAAAAGGACTAAGAAATAGATAAAAGTTTGTTCTTGAAAATAAATAGTGCCTGTATTTTGACAATAGAGGACAAATTAGGAAAAGAGATTCCGTTTGAACTCTTAAAACCAGTACCTAATATCACAAAAAGGCAATTTAATATAATAGTATCCAAATATTTATATAGCCAATCAGGGATTTTGAGTTAAGCATAGTGAACGGGCCTGCCCTGAACTACATCTACAAGATCACACCCAAACAACACACCACAAAAATATAACCACAAGAGGGTTGCATCCGTTCACCAAATTCTTTTTCTTACTTATGCACTCTTCTGTATCTTTTTTAGGACCTAACCAATAATTCAGGTGTTATTTCGATACAGAAAAGAATATTTTCATCTACTACTGGAATCCCGAGCTTACGCTTCCAGCTTTTCAGCACGGAAAAGACAGGGAATTGAGCTTCTCACGAAAAATCCACTCAAAGGGAAAACAGAGCTAAAGTAAAGAGATGAAACAATGGTAAATGAGGCAGTGTACCGAAAGTTCTGTAAAATATGATTGACTCTGTATCCTTTTCCTTTCACCACAAAAAAAAGAGGATGCAGAGTCAATGGTTAATTTATTCCCACTCATAAAAGATTATCTTGTCGATCAGGAAGATGGAATTCGCCAGCTAATTACCTGGTTTTTAAACCTTGTAATGGAGGAGGAAGCCCTCCTCCAAGCTGGTGCACAACGTTATGAGAGGACAGATTCACGTAAAGCTAGTAGAAATGGCTACAAACCCCGAACTCTCCTGACCAAGCATGGGAAACTCGAATTATTAAAGCCTCAATTCCGTGAGTTTCCCTTTGAAACTCAGGTTTTTGAGAAATATTCAAGAGTTGAAAAGGCCATCTTAACCGCTGTAGCTGAATCTTACCTTCAAGGAGTTTCCACCCGAAGGGTGAAAAAGGTCATGACTGCATTAGGAGTAGGAGAAATTTCAGCCTCTTCTGTTTCCAGGATTACAAAAGAACTGGATGAGAAGGTTGAAGAATTTCTCTCAAAGCCAATAGAACATGAAATCCCTTACTTGCTTATCGATGCGACTTATTTCAAGGTAAGAGATGGGCTTCATTACGAAAACAAAGCTCTCTTTGTAGTTGCTGGGATCAGGGATGACGGTTACCGTGAAATTCTTGGAACAAGATTAGCAGACAGTGAAGCCTCTATGTTCTGGGAAGATCTATTCGATGATCTGAAAAAAAGAGGGTTAAGAGGTGTCAAGTTAATTATTTCTGATGGCCATAAAGGAATACAGAAAGCAGTAAGAGAATCCTTTATTGGATCAAGTTGGCAGATGTGCCATGTACATCTGGCAAGACAAGTTCTCAAGAAAGTGCCAAAAAAGAAGCAGAAAGAAGTGGCTGAGAAGATAAAAGAAGCATTAGTAGACCGTCAGAAGTTGAATGACCTGATTATGGAACTGGATAGTATGGGGTATGAAGGCGCAGCTGATACCCTTGAAAGTTTTCAGTATGATGTAATGAACTATATGCAGTTTCCAGAAAAACACTGGAAAAAAATAAGGACAACAAATATGATGGAGAGGACCAACAAGGAACTCAAAAGAAGAAGCAAGGTAGTTGGAGCATTTCCTAACCAAGACTCAGTATTGAGACTGGTAGTCTCAATACTAATTGATATAAATGAAGACTGGATCACAGGAAACAAGTATATAGTAATGGAACAGTAATCAAAAAAGAAGAGTAAGGGGTAGAGAGTAAATTTTACAGAAAATTAAGCACACTGCCCATTATCCTCTCTATATCCTATCATGTAATCCTTTTTTACTAGCTTTCTGTGGTGAAATATTGCTAGCACGTTAATAATTGAAATTAAAAAAGCCAGAAATATACAAAAAAAAGAAAAACCGATATGATAAGCACGAAGAGCTTCCTGGATGTTAGGGATTCCTCTCCCGAAAAAAAAACTAAGGGCTGTAATAGAGAAACCAAACGCTGTAAATGTCAACGTTATCAGTGAATAAAATCGATCCAGAACTTTGCTCTGTTCCTCGAACAAATCTTTTTCAACATTTTTTTGTATTGCTTGGATTTCGTCCTCTTCCATACCATTGCCCCAATTTTCAGTCGAAGAAGAATTGCAGTATTTTTGTTTATTATATATCAAGATCAATAAAAAGAGATTCCTATCAGATTTAAATCTCATATAGAATTTGTAATATTGACAGGTGAGCAAGATGTATGCCGAAAGCAATAATATTCAGGACTACCTCAAAAATAGCGAAGTCATAAACTACGATCATGAGCTGATCATTGATAAGTGCCTTGAATTAAAGAAAAATATGGAAAACATGGAAAACATGAAAGACATGGAAGAGAAAGGTGAAATTAACCTGATCAAGAGAATCTATGAATTTGTCAGAGATGATATTGATCATTCAGGGGATATAGGTGCACAGGAAGTCACCTGTAAAGCATCGGAAGTTCTGGAGCTCGGGCATGGAATCTGCTGTGCTAAATCTCACCTGCTTGCAGCCATGCTAAGATTTTTCGGAGTACCGACTGGATTCTGTTATCAGAAACTTTGTTCAGGTCAGGAGGGACTTAATAGGAAAGTCCTGCACGGCTTGAACGCTGTATATATAAAAGACCTAGACAAATGGGTAAGGCTGGACGCAAGAGGAAATAAACCGAGCGTGGACGCTCAGTTTTCCGTTTACGAAGAAAAAATTGCCTGGCCAGCAAATAAAGAGCGTGGGGAAGAAGATCATCCGGTAATATTCAAAGAGCCCAATCCGACTGTTGTTGAAGTATTAAAGAGAAGCAATCATAGGAAAGAAATGTGGGCACAATGGGATCTTGGGCTGAAAGATTTGTTTAGTAACTACGAGTAATACCATTATGAGTAAAATATCTAAGGGTTAAATCAAGGATTTCCATATTTGGTGATTTTTAAATCCAGCCGTTGGATTCAAGAAATTCAATAGCTTCTACAGCCCCATCCCCAAACGGTGCATCTGTCACGTAATTGGCAGCTTCTTTAATTTGTTCGTCCCCGTTTGCAACAGCGATCCCGAAACCTGAAACTTCAAACATTTCTACATCATTTGCTGAGTCCCCTATTGCTACAAAGTCTTCAGCTTCGAGTCCCATCATTTCTGCAAGTTTCTGGAGCCCTATTCCTTTGTTGATTCTGATACTTTTGACATGGATTGCGTATTTAGTATCAACAAGTTCGACCTCGAAGGGCTGAGTCTCCAGAAGAGCTCTGGCTTTTTCAATGTCGAAGTTCCGCCGGAGAGCAATTTCGGTTTTGCGGTATATGGGATCGAGCTTTGTGAGCTTGAAATACTCGGAAAGGAAAGAGAAGGCTTTTTCACACTCTTCAAGGCTTTCTTCAAAAGTGCCGTTCAAATCATAGCGGACAGTAATAGCGCCTCCGTTCTCAGCAATCACAGCTCCGTCCAGACCGATAAGCCTTGATGTTGTCCTTGCATAACATAGGATGTTGCCTGTGGCAAGAACTACCGGAACTTTTAAGGAGCGGATTTTTTTGACGGCTTCCAGATGGAGTTCTCTGTTCTCGCAGGTAATTGTCCCGTCAATGTCAACAACAATAGCTTTGAATTTCATTGAAAAAAGATGGGAATGGGGGGATAAAATGCTTCCCCCATTAATCGCTCTGTGAGTGTATGTCTGGATGTATAAGGCTATTTTTACCTTAATTTACATCCTTAACTTAATTCTGTTTATCTTAATTCAACCGACCTTAGCTTTTACTGAACTCTCAATGAATTTTCAATGAATTTTCAGTGAATTTTCAATGAATTTCAATAAACTTTCACTGATCAGTAATTCCGGCTGTGGTGACTGCAACGACAGCTTCCCCTTCTGGCAGGTTGGGTGAGTCTACCAGGCGGATAATTCTCTTTTCTCCTTTGGACTTCCGCAGGTAAAGCCTGAAAGTTGCCGTGTGCCCGACGATGTGCCCTCCGACAGGCCTTGTGGGATCACCGAAGAAGGCATCGGGTTTTGACATTACCTGGTTTGTTACAATTATACAGGCATTGAACAAGTCCCCGAAACGAAGCAAGCCGTGCATATGTTTATTGAGTTTCTGCTGTCTGTCTGCCAGAGTTCCCCTTCCTACATATTCAGCCCTGAAGTGAGCCATAAGAGAGTCAACTATCAGCAGGCGAACAGGTTTGCCCATTTCCCTTAGCTCGTTTGCCAGGTCTGTTGCAGAGTCTACAAGAAGTATCTGGTGATTGGAATTGTATGCTCTGGCGACATGGATATTCTGCAGAAATTCTTCAGGATTAAGTTCCATTCCGTACTTCTCGGAAAGCCCCTTTACCATCTGGGTAATCCTTTCCGGCCTGAAGGTGTTTTCAGTGTCGATTATAATGACGGAACCGCCGAGGCCCCCGTGTTCCTTGTCCATCTGGACGTTCACTGCGAGCTGGTGAGCCACCTGGGTCTTTCCGGAACCGAATTCTCCATACAGTTCGGTAATAGCCTGGGTTTCTATGCCCCCACCCATCATTTCGTCAAATTCCGTACAACCGGTAGTCAGTTTGCCTACCATTTTCCTTCTTTCAAGCACAATATCTCCGGTCTCAAATCCCCCAATATCAGCAGCCTGTCTTGCAGCATTGATGATTTTTGCGGCAGTTGATTCCCCAATCTCGGCTGTGTTTGCAAGTTCAGCAGGCGAGGCTACCGCCACTGCTTCAATGGTATTAAATCCGGCTTCTTTGAGTTTTTCTGCAGTAGCAGGGCCAACTCCTGGCAGATCTTCAAGTGCTATTTCGCTCATTACAAATTCTCCTGGATGCACATGTTTGTATAAGGTGCATAACGGTGGCTTCACTATGTTTCACAGGTATATATATCTAGAGGAGGCGGAGTGAAAGTATTCAGAAGAGCCTATAAAACGAAGTCAGAACGTCACAGAACCTGGCAAAAAGGAGGAGAAATAAGAGTTCTTTCCCGACAGTTACACTTACAAAAGAAAGGAGAAAAAATAAAGAAATTTTCTAGAAATTCTCTGGAAAACCGAAAAAAACCAAAACTTCTTTTTACTTAGTAGATTATCACCCATCATGCCAAAAGTCGCCGTAGGCGGTACGTTTCAGTATCTTCATGACGGACACGCCAAACTAATTGAAAAAGCTTTTGAGATAGCAGGGAGCGGAAAAGTCCACATCGGGCTTACTTCGGACGAAATGTTGCGAAAAAGCCACAATGTAGACAGTTATGAAAACAGGAGGTTCCGACTGCTTGAATACATAAAAGAAATGGGGATTCCGGAAGAAAAATATGAAGTCACCAGGCTGAATGATCCCTGCGGCCCAACTCTGGAAGAAGACTTCGACTACATAATTGTCTCCCCTGAGACCTACCCGGTCGCCCTTAAGATTAACAGCATCAGAGAGAAAAAAGAAAAGAAACCTCTGGAAATTGTATACGTCGAATATGTGATGGCTGAAGACGGAACCCCGATTTCTTCTACAAGGATTGCACAGGGAGAAATTGACAGACACGGAAGGTTAAAAAAAGAGGCTTGAAAAATAGTTAGAATCCTGAAATACCTGTAATTTTCCGGAAATCCCCTCTTCAATAGGTATAAATCAGGACACAATCATAAAGTGAAGACACAATTATAGAGTGATTACATGCCCAGAGAATTTACAGAAAAAGATATCGAGATTTTTAATAAGCTCGCCCCGGAAGCAGGAGGAAAAACGATGTCACGGGAAGCAGGACATCATTTCCCCTTTATCCTGCGTCCGGTCTCACACAAATTTGCCGAATCTCCTGAAGACTTCAGGGAAAGGCTCGAAAGGTTGAACGCGGATGAACTTGACTATCTTGTAGGGCTCGCCCTTGAAGGAAAAGAGGATGTCCAGTCTCTTGACGAGGACCTTGAAGAACTGGTTGCGGTAGTCACAGAAAAAGTGTCTCCTGAAAGGGCAAAGCAATTAAAGGATTTTGTGGGAATTTTCTAACAGATGAAAATATTTTAAAGTCTTTCTGGAAAAAGGGTATCCTGAAAAAAGGTATCCTGAAAAAAGGTATCCTGAAAAAAGGTATCCTGAAAAAAGGTATCCTGGAAAAAGGTACCCTGAAAAGAAATACCATTGAAAAGAAGGCACTCTAAAAAAGAGAAATAAGTAGCATTTTGAAAAACATGTCATCAGAAAAACTTATTTTTGGGACTGCAGGGGTTCCCAGAAGCACAAAAGCCAGCAACAGTACTGCAGGAATTGCGCGTGTCAGAGAACTGGGTCTCGACTGCATGGAACTGGAGTTCGTGCAGGGAGTACGTATGGGTGAAAAAGGGGCAGGAAATGTTCTGGAAACAGCCAGAAAAGAAAACATAGCCCTGAGTGTACATGCGCCTTATTACATCAACCTGAACTCCCCGGAAGAAGAGAAATTAAAAGCCAGCATGGAAAGGATCTATCAGGCTGCAAGGATAGGCAGCCTCTGCGGAGCAGAGTCAATAATACTGCATGCAGCCTTTTACCAGAAGAGCAGCAAACAGGCTGTCTATGAAAATGTCTCAAAAGCCCTCCGAGAGCTCATAGGGCAGCTCAGAGATGAAGGGATACCTGTAGTTCTTCGCCCGGAGACTATGGGCAAACGTACGCAGTTTGGAACCCTTGAGGAAGTGATTGCCTTAAGCGAAGAAATCGAAGGAGTTATGCCCTGCCTGGATTTTTCCCACATGCATGCAAGGGAAGGGAAGGAAAATTCATATCCGGAATTTATGGCAATTCTTTCGGAAGTAGAGGATGCTCTTGGAAAGGAAGGACTTACAAACATGCACATGCACGTGTCGGGAATAGAATATGACAGGAATGGGGAAAAAAGACATCTGACCCTTAAAGAATCAGACTTTAATTATCCTGAACTTTTAAAAGCCCTTAAAGAATTCGAGGTTCGGGGGCGGGTCATTTGCGAAAGCCCGATCCTGGAAGAAGATGCGCTTCTGCTAAAGAAGACGTACATGGAACTATAATGTTATAATTCTTAGCTGATAAGTTTATAAGGTTTACCCGGCACTCATAATCCAAACAAAAAAGTATCTGATTGCCCGGGTAAAAGTAACATCTACAGCAGGTCATAATACTTTTCGGATAGACTCTTAGTCTAATCTATTCACCGATCCTTCTTTTCTGCATTAAATTGATTGATACCTTTTGCTGTATTCTTAAGCAGCTTGAAAGCAAGGTCCGGATCCGGCCAGAACGCCAGCCCACAGTCCGGATTCGCATACTTTATGCGATCTCCAAGAACGGAAAAAGCCGTTTCAAGCCTCTTTTTTATAATATCTGGAGTCTCTAATTCAGTTACTATTTTTTGCATGTACTCTTTTTCCTTCCAGGCATTAACTCCGTACTTTTCATTGACAATACTTATAAGACTGAAAATGTCGGTTCTTGATATTCCGACTCCTACATAAGTATTTGAATCCTCCAGTACTTTTCGGTCCAGAAGATCAAGGTAGGAAGGAGTTCCTGCATACTCGAATCCTATGACGTTAATAGGGGTCTCACATATAAGCTTATACTTTAATGGGGAATATACATGAATCTCCATATCCACTCCCTGTTGCCGAGCATAGGTAGAGGCGACAGTAAGAGCCGATATGATGTCAGCATCAGAAAACTGAATCTTATCGTTTAATCCCAGGCTAATTTCATCCAGAGCTATAACTTTAATTTTGAAATTTTTTGCTGTTTTAAATGCCTGTTTAATGAATTTCTCAATATCCAGTGCAAGGATATGATACGCGTCCACAAAAGCTGTTGCCCCGAAAGCCTGAAGGTACATATCTGTAGGGCCTGCAATACAAACCCTAACTTCAAGAATCTTTCCCGTCTCTTTTTTGTATTGTTTTGCGACTTCATCGATTATTTCCAGCTCAAGGATTTTTGCGTTTTCCTCTTTCAATACATAAGGCTCATAACAGTTTTTTTCGTCTTTTATGATATCAAGAAACTGACCTATCATATCTCTAAATTGAGGATATGTGGGGACTTGCACTCCTACATCAATTTTTCTCTGGAAAGCTTCCCTTATTATTGAAAAGAGTTTTTCGTCTTCATTTCGATTTTCAGCTGCAGCCTTTATCCACTCCCTTGTGACACCTTCAGGTGTGGGAAGGCTGCCTTCATCTATAAAAATAATCTCCTGCATGCCTGGTATTAAGAGAGATGAAGTTTTATAGATATTGAAATTGTTCTGGCATTACAGTGGGAATTTTCTAAATTTTGCGCCGCCGGCCACCAAAGAAAGAAGTAGCAAACCAGTTTATGCTTGTTTAGATATGGCACACCCTTAAAGGGGACCTGCATTTATAAAAATGTCCAGAAGTAAGTCAGCTATTTTTTTGATTATTTTTATTTTAGATCTGTTTTGTGATCAATTTGTAAAAATGACTTACTGCCTGGACTTTCTAATAGAAATAATATTAAATACTCCTTATATTATTCAAGACAATATTCAAGGAAGTATTCCAGCAAATCCGGTTGAAAAGGCAATTCCATTATTTATGGAGTTCCACTCCAGCTGTATTGCTTGCCACTATACTTCTTCTCGCCTTTTGTATGCCAGTGCTTTTTCAAGTAGGAATATTTTTCTTTATAAATCATTATCAAGTAGACCCCAGACAGGCCCACAAGAATGTAGACCAGCTTCGAGACGACTGATTTCTTCCCAAAAAAAGTTGCTACCAGATCGAAGTTCAGGAGCCCTACAAGACCCCAGTTCAGAGCACCTATTATTACTAATAATTTGGATAGAATCTTTAGTTTAGACTTATGCATCTGTTTAGACTTATGCATCTTTACCAAACCTCCCATTAGATAAAGCATTGAGAAAGGACAGATTGTTTTTTGACTGGAAAATTTTGACTGGAAAACTTCGGTCCTTTAAATGCCCAATTCCCTGCTCCCTCAAACAATGTTGGAGCTAAGATATTATTAATTTATTCCTCAACCTGGCCAGAATTGTTTTCTAGTGAAAAACATGCTCAAAAGGACTTGACGGAGTGTTCAAAAAGTCAACGAGTATTCAAAAGAATCTAACGAAAAATGGAAATAAACAGAAAAGTAGTTGCAAGAAGAAAAAAAGAAAAAGAAAAAAATTATATTTTAAGCACTCCAGGTTTTTCATCGGTCCCTTCAGTCCATTTACATCCACCATCCCTGTTAACCACGCCCACGGTAAACTCTATCCCGCTTTTTTCTACGTACTCTCTGGTTCTCTTCAAAGCATGGTCCACCATTCCGCCTGCTGTCAGGATAAGGCAGCGTTTTCCACAGAGTGCCATAAGGATCGACTTATCTATAACGCCTGTGGTAACGTCCAGGCGGATCCCGTCCTGTTCGGCAAGAGTCTTGCTTTTCTTGCCCATTGCCCCAACGAAGGCAATTTCTCCTTCTGTAATGATTTGCCTGACTTCTGGCAGGGAATAATTGTCAGTATCGTAAAGCAGCACCCCACCAGCTTTGATACCCTTGCGCTTGAGCTCAACAATAGCCCTGCCGTCGGGGTGGATGTGCAGAACGGTTGCATTAATCGCTTCGTAAGGAGACTGAGTCGCATACTCCCCGTACATGACCCCGAGGTTCAGGTTATCACCTTCCCGGACTCCGGGAGGAACCTCAACCCACATCAGGTCGAGAGGCTTTAAAGTATTGACAAGGTCAGGTATGGTTTTAGGGGAGTTTTTGCCGTATGCGAGCCCTCTCCTCTCAATTTCATGATAAATCTCAAGGGTAGTTGGCTGGCGCAGACCTGCTTTTTTAAGAAGCTCCTGCTCTTTGAAGACCTCTGCAGGTGTCCCCTGCCCTATCAGTTTGCTGTTCGACATGAGGTACACATAGTCAGACCAGCGGTAAGCCAGGTCCACATCGTGGGTGGATATGATGATCGTACTGCCGAAGTGATTAAATTCGTTGAGCAGATCCATGATCTCGTCTGCTCCGACAGGATCAAGATTTGAAAGGGGTTCGTCAAGGATGATCACTTCAGGCTCCATAGCCATCACCCCCGCAATTGCAACCCTCTTTTTCTGCCCTCCGCTCAGGTGATGTGGAGGCTTGTCCTTCAGGCGGGAGAGCCCGACATGCTCAAGGGCATGCTGCACACAGGCATCGACTCTTTCTTTTGAATAACCCAGGTTTGCCGGCCCGAAAGCTACGTCCTGATACACTGTGGGGGCAAAGATCTGGTCATCGGAGTTCTGAAAAACAATTCCTACGGATTTCCGTATTTCTCTAAGGGACTTTGAATCGTACTTAAAAGAGGCTCCATGGAAAAGGATTTCACCTTCTTGTGGCTTTAAGGTCCCGTTCAGGAGCAAGAAAAGCGTGGACTTCCCGGAGCCGTTCTGCCCTACAAAGGCAATCTTTTTTCCTTTTTTGATCTCGATATTTATGCCCTGGACAGCTGCAGTCCCGTCCGGGTAGGTGTATTTAAGGCTCCTGGTCTCAAGAATAATCATAATCTTTTACCTCAAACAATGGATATGTTTTTTGTAAAATAAAAAAGTGCAAGAGCTGAAAGGAAATAAACAGAAGTTAGAAGAAGTTCTACTGCCCTTACAGGCCTGTTTACTTCGAATAGGGTCATTTTTCCGTCGTAACACCTGGAATTCATCGCAAGAAAGAGTTTGTCTCCCTGCTCCCAGGATCTTATAAAAAGTGTACTTCCAAGCATGCCAATTGAACTGAAGGAGAGCCTGAAGTTGGAGTAGCCTAACCTCACAGTCTGGGCATACTTAATAGACATAGCCATATCCAGGAAAACAAAGATGTACCGGTAAATAAGCATGGAAAGCTCTATAAGTGATTCCGGAAGCCTGGAAGCCTTGAGCACGGCAAAAAGTTCTATCATTGGAGTTGTAAGCGAAAGGAAGTAAAGGCAGCACATCCCGCTTAAGGACCGTGAAAGCACGAGGAGAGCAAGCTCAAGCCCGTCTGCCTTTACCGAGAAAGGATAACCTGCAAGTTCAAAGGACAGGATCTCCTGCCCTGATCCGGAGAAGAAGGCTATGATAACCACACCCGTAAATGCAAAACCCACAGGGGCGAGCAGGAGTTTCAGGTATAATTTAAGTGGAGCCCTGCCGAGAGCAACTGTTGTAAAGCTCATGCACAGGGCTATGAAAAGAGGAGTTATAGGGGAAGTGGATGAGACTCCTACAAGCAGCCCGAAAAGAACTATTGTCAGCTTTAACCAGTTGTTTTTGTGCCTGAGAGGGCTCATAAGGGCGTAATCGTCAAGGATATTAGTCATATGGAGAACCCGCAGATAGGTAAATGAAATCAGAAATCAAAGGTTAAAAATAAAAGGCAAAAGATAAAAACTTTCCTCCCTGGAAAGAAGGAGAATAAAAGGGCAGAAGAAGAAATTATAGAGACTGCCTGTCACCATCGGAATTACTTTTGTCTTTGTATCCAAGATCTTTTTCATAGCGGCTTTTAGCCCTGTAATAGCCAAGGAAGTAGCCGATGACCCCTGCACCGATAGCTGCCTGAAGGCCAAAGAGAAGGCTTTCGATTTCCCCGCTTGGAGGCTCCCAAAAGGGTTCTGCATTTGGTTCGTAGGTTCCGCCAGTGATTTCGTTTATTACGTCTTCAGCCTGTCCGTCAGCTCCTCCATATTCAGCGTCCGTTGTGGACGACATATAAATGAACTGTACTGCAAAGATAAGGATAATTGCGAGTACGATAAGTTCCAGTTTTTTGCTCATGCGGAAGTCCCTCTCAGTTTTCTTACGACAGCATCTTCAAGGACTTTCATTTCAACCAGGATATCACTCTTGACATTGACCACATACTTGAAGAGCAGGGCACTGACAGCTCCTTCCATGATTGCAAGAGGCAGCTGGGTAATTGCAAAGACTGCAGCAAATTTGCCGAATGAACTCATAAAGCCTGCAAAGGTGAGTGCTCCTCCTGCAGGATATGCAAGAGCAAGTTCTACAGAGGTGGTTACATAAGTTGCCCAGTCCCCAAAAGCTGTTGCAAGGAAAACCACGGCATAGAAATTGAGCTTTGCTTTCATCCCTGCCTTATAAACCAGGTATGCTGCCACAGGGCCAACGATGCCCATGGAAAAAACATTTGCTCCAAGGGTTGTAAATCCTCCATGCGCAAGGAAAAGTGCCTGGTATAAAAGCACGATAGTCCCGAGCACTGCAGATATTGCCGGACCGAATATAATTGCTGCAATCCCGGTTCCTGTAGGATGAGAACAGCTTCCTGTTACCGAAGGCAGTTTAAGGGAAGATAGCACAAAAATAAACGCACCTGCGACAGCAAGGAGAGGCAATATTTCGCGTTTTTCGTTCACCAGCCGATTCATTTTATGAATGCCATACAGTATCACTGGAATTGACACTGCAAACCAAGCCTGCCACCAGGGAGTCGGTAAAAAACCTTCCATTATATGCATCGGATCACCGCAAGGATATCAAGTAAATATTAGTGGGATTAAGTCAAGTTAAATTGAGTTAATAAATACATAAAGGTTACGGTGAGGGAGAAGCAGGCGCGCAAGAACCTATAAAATTAGTTCAAAGGTGATAGGGCTCTTAATATTTCGAGAAAATAGGACAGAACAAGCAAACTTGAGTAATCGGAGGTATAAACCAGTAGATAAATTATGCCCCATAAAGAATAATTTAAAGGAAATTAGCATCTATAGAAATTGTTAAGCTAATGTGAAGAAATAGACAATCAATTTCACTAGCAGGAAACGGAGAAATTAGCTGAAAGAAAGTAAAATTGTCCAGGATTGAAAAAAATAGAAGTAAAAAAGAAAAGATAGAAAAAAATAAAAATGGAGGTTATAACAGTAGATAGTTTCCGTTTTAAGAACCTGGAAGACAGGTCGAAATGGCAAGCAAAGCAAATAAAAATCAACTAAAATTGCTTTAGCAAAAAAGTATTGTATCCTTAAATATATAAGTGTATCTATTTGCTTCTTTTAGAAAAGAAGTCTTGAAATAAGATCGCCAGACAGGGTGTACAGTAGAAGAAAAATAAGAAGATTTAAAAGGAAGATCTACCCGGATGATGAAAAATCCATTTGAAAATGAGAAAGAAATAAAAGTAAAAAAACGCACATGATATTCTTCGAATAACATGCCCAAAAAGATGAAAGTCCTTTTATACCTAACTTTTTTGTTTATTAACTCCATCATTACCTTAGGACAGTAAGGTTGTCTTTTCTTTGGTTCTGTGAAACCGTCAAAAAACTAATCAGCGAATTGCCATCGAAGGCCCAGATGTGACTTTGATCACGGATGCCAAATTGCCTTTGAGGCAATTCCACTGTCCTTGAAATGATGGAGTAATGTAAATTGGAAGGAGAAATAAACAAATCTTGTGGTTTAGACATTCACAAACATTTTGTCATTGCTACTATTCTCAGCAGATCCGGTGAAAAACAGCTACAACGTTTTGATAGAGATGATGATGGAATTTTAAACCTTAAAAATTGGGTGACATCAGAAGAATGTGATGTTGTTGCCTGTGAATCAACAAGTGACTTCTGGGTTCCGATTTATGAGTCATTGATAGATCATTTGCCTGTTATAGTTGGAAATGCGCGAGATATGAAAGCATTTACACATAAAAAGACCGATAAGATAGATTCGGAAGTCATTGCACAACTTGCATTGAATAAAATGATTCAACCGTCAAGAGTTTTTCCTAAAAAGCACAGGGAATTCAGGTCGTATGTCAGGCTCAGGTTAACTCTTGTAAGAAAAAGGACAGATATAAAAAATGAAGCTCATGCTATTCTTTCTTCTGAAATGTTACATCTAGGTGATGTGCTAACAGACATTTTCGGAAAAAATGGAAGAGCAATTCTATCAGGAATTTCTTCAGGAAAAAATATTGATCAGATTATAGAATCACTTTCTCCAAATGTTCGGAAGAAAGCTGGTCAGATAAGAGAGATTCTGAACAGAGAAATATCTCAGAGTGCTGCAATAAGGCTTCAGATGTGCCTGAACATTATAAAACATCTGGATGAAGAAATCGAAATTCTGGAAAGAGAAATTTTCAATTACGCTTATAGAAATCATAAACATGAAATGGAAATTTTAATGTCAGTTCCTGGGATTGGAGAACTGAGTGCGGCAACTTTAATTGCTGAGATAGGAAACTTCAAAGACTTTTCTTCAGGGGATAAACTTGCTTCATGGCTTGGGATAGTTCCGAATGTGTATCAATCTGCAGATAAATACCATAATGGAAGAATCACAAAGAGAGGATCAAAAGTAGCAAGGTGGATTCTGACACAGATTGCTCAAGCAGCAGCAAGAAAGAAGAATAGCAGGTTAAAAGAGTTTTTTAACAGAAAAAAGAAGTCAATTGGATATGCAAAGGCGATTATTGCCCTGGCAAGGAAAATTGCAACGATAATATGGCATCTTATCACAAGTGATGAGATGTATGAAGATGAGACAGGGTATGAAAAGGGAGAAGTTCAAAAGAGAAAGATTGTTGAAACTGAAATATTTTCGGCTGATGAACGGATCAAAATAATTAGTGGAATATTCGCAATTATGGGAAAAGAAGACAGAGAGAGTACGTGAGGAAGATATCCTCATGTACTTTCATGCCAAGAAAAAGCAAAAAATGAGAAATCCGTATGATAAAATCAAACCCGCCCGCAACAGGAACAACAGTTAATCGAATTTAGAAGGGCAAAAATTTAAAAGCTAATTTTAAAAATTTAAAAGCGGCTTCTACAATTTAAAACCGATTTTTACAATATATAAGCCTTAAATTTCGTTTTTACATCGAATAAACTCTTATATTGATTTAATAGCTGACAGACCTTAAAACCCGTTACTAAAAAACACTACAGAATAAGCAACTGCAAGATAGCGCCCGAATTTACCAAGAAAAACCAGGACTGAGAAAGACCTGAAAGGAAGCTGCATAAGCCCTGCAACCATGGTAATCACATCCCCTATACCCGGAACCCAGGTAAAAAGCAGAGTATAGACTCCATATTTATTAAAAAGCCTTTCACTTTTCTCGAGCTTTTCACGTGAAGGAGAGAGATATCTTTCAAGTACATGCCGCCCTTTTAAACCCAGGTAGTAAGTGGTACATGACCCTAGAAAGTTACCAGCAGTAGCTACCATAACTACAGTAAAAGGACTGAAACCCTGATAAACGAGAGCGATTACCAGAGCCTCCGACCCAAAAGGAAAAACCGTAGAAGCCAGAAAACTTAGAATAAAAAGATTCAGATAACCGTAGTCGGTAATAAAGGCACTTAGGGATTCAAGCATGGTACTCCTTCTCTTACATTCCTGCTTACTATTCCATTTATATTATATTATCTCTGCGTAACAACACTTTTTTTATTACGTTCGACAAAAGAGAGTGATTATTTCCACGAAAAAAGAGAGAAACCAAAAAGTAAAGTTTTGAAACTACATCGAAAACCGGAAAATGTGTAAACAAAATAGAATTGGGTACTGCTTGATAGTTGCTGATAGATACTCTTTCTCCATCTTTTATTCTTTACGGCTTTTTTCTTTTTACGGACCACAATACAGCCTATTGGGTGTCGCTATAATATCGGATTGAAAAATGGCCCCAGGGTCAAAAGAAGCAGTCTCAAGACAGATATAAAGGGAAAGCAAAGGGAAAGCCTCCGGTGAAATATCAGAGAAAGTATTCAATTAAGATTCTGGGGACTATCAAATTAAGGTCCAGAAAGTATCAGGTTGAAGTATACTAAGAAAAAAGAGGAAAAAGACCGGAATCAAAAAACTAATTTCCGGTCCCTGCTACAGAAGAAATGTTCAAATCGGGTTTAGTTCCTTCTTTT
The DNA here is from genome assembly GCF_055385895.1 of Methanosarcina subterranea. Classification (NCBI taxonomy): domain Archaea; kingdom Methanobacteriati; phylum Methanobacteriota; class Methanomicrobia; order Methanosarcinales; family Methanosarcinaceae; genus Methanosarcina; species Methanosarcina subterranea. The sequence goes on from NZ_AP042426.1 coordinate 1,144,814, forward strand.
CCGAAGCAGTATAAATGCCGTGGCGAGTATTCCCAGGGTTGCAATGCCGCTTAAGAAGGGAGTCGATTCCGTTACATCGTAACTTCCGCTCAAATCTCCGACCTCAACGGTATATGTTCCCGCTTCTTCCTCAGTATGGGAGAACTCAACCACTGTACTCTCACCAGCTTCCAGGCTCACGGTTTCAGAGTCCACAGACTCACCGTTGATCAGGAGTTCCACTTCTGTTTCTCCTGCAATGTTCCCTGCGTTTGTAACGTTCACCTGGATATTAACTGCGTCTCCGCCTTCAACAGAAGCAGGTTCAATTGAGAGGTCCGAGAATTCAAAACTGGCTCTGTCTTCAGAAACCTCAACAATAGTTTCTCCTTCCTCATAACCTGCCTTTGTAGCATTTACCGTAAATGTACCTGGAGCAGTTACCCAGTAAGACACAATACCGTTTGCACCCGTCTGTCCTTCAATTTTCTGTCCGCCAAAGAAAACATCTGCCCCGGAAACAGGTTGGTTTTCTGCCGAGTCGGTAACCATTATACTTATCTGGTCTCCTTCTCTGACGGTTTCAGGAGAAACTGAGAGAAGCAGTTTCAGGATGCCTGTCCCGACAATGTCTACATCTTTACTTCCGGAGATATATCCGGCCTTGTTTGCGGTCAGGGTAAAGTCACCTTCCTGGCTGGGGGTGTACGTGAGAATTCCATCGTCTCCCGTGGATCCGATGCTCTGATTTCCAAGAAGGAGTTCAACATCACTAACTGAAACGTTTCTTGCCGTGACCAGGATTTCTGCCGCCTGTCCGACCACAAAGATATCTGGAACTTCAATTACCAGCTGATCCTGTGCAGCACTTTCGATTTCTACAAAGGGATAGAAGCGCAGAACAGACGAATCATCAGCAACCCTGAGCTTAACGTTGCCCATCAGGTTAATGGTATTACCCCTTGAGAGGGAAATCGAGTCCTCATTTCTCATCGTAATTCCTGAGCTGGAAATCGTGCTTATTTCCATCCTGCCGAAAGAGTCGCCCTGGGAAAGCTCAAGGTAATCGTCCGAGATCTGGAAGATTCCTTCTATAAACACAGCATCCGTTTCCCGCGACCTGAAGACAGTGCTTACATGGACTGCAATCATAGGGACATCTTCAGCCCCACCGATATCTGCTTCATAAATGTAGTCCCCGTTACTGGGAACTATTCCCGAATCCAGCAGCCGCCCATCTTTGTACAGCTCAACGAGTACTCTGTTTCCGTTAACGTCAACTTCCGAAGCCTTGAGGGAGTAACCGTTCTCAAGAGCTATTGAAGAGCCGGTAAACATAGATTTTCTGTTATCGTCATCAATCAGGACTTTTGAGAGAATATCATCCGAAAGCACACTCACATTTCTTGAGTTTCCAAAAGTATTAGCCGGATAACCCGCAAAATACTTCTCGGCCATGAACCCTATAACTTCATAGCTTCCCCAGCTTTCCTGCTCGAATTTTACAAGTGCCGGGCTGGTGGAATAAACAAGCGCATCGTCATTAATTGACCTTCCGCTTATTCCTTCTCTGAGAGTCAGGCTTTCGGTGGAAACGTTTTCATCGATGCTGTAATAGAATCCTTCGAAGTTGTAAGGCGTCCAGACAGTGGTGTTGAACACTTCGTCGTAGACAGTGCCCCTCAGCTCATAGGTCCCGGGCTCGGAAGTCTCGACCACGGGGGCAAAGCGAAGTTCACTGGCATCAGCCACAACAAAACTGAGTTTTCCCATAATGTCGATTGTGTTTCCCCTGCTGAGGGAAATAGAATCACGGTTTCTCATTGTGATTCCGGAACTTGAAGTGGAGCTTATTTCCATTTTCCCGAATCTGTCCCCATTCTCAATCTGGACGTATTCGTCAGATATCTGGAAAATCCCTTCTACAAAAACCGCATTTGTCTCTCTACCACTGAAGATCTGAGCTAAATGAACTGCGATAAGGGGTACATCGTCCGCATCTCCAAGCTCGGTTTCATAAACATAATTACTGTTGGAAGAGAGGAAGCCATTATCTATCACGTCCCCATCCTTTTCGAGCTGTACCCATACGGTATCCCCATTAATGTCCACTTCCACAATATTCAGGGAATAACCTTCTTCAAGTATGAGGGAAGAGCCCGAATACAGGGATTTCCTATCGTCACTATCAATCAGTATCTTCGAAAGCTGTCCATCCGAGATTACACTGACATCGTCATCTGCAAAGCTGGAGTTTGCTGTGTACCCTGCAAAATACCGCTCTGCCATAAACCCTATAACCTGATATGAGCCCCAATTCCCATATTCGAATTCCGTTTCAATGGGTCGGGTTTCATACCGCAATCCATTTCTCTCGACGCTCCGACTGCCCGAGGTAAGCTGGATTGTCATATTCTCGGAGCCTTCCCCGGTATCAAGGTCATAGTAAAAACCTGAGTACGTCTGGGGCGTCCAGGTATAGGTAAGGTTCTGGCCTGCGTTTTCATCCCAAATGCGGTTGCCTGTCGAACCTGAAACCTGTGCAGCTGCAGTTTCACATAGCAATCCGAGCACCAGAAATAGACATAGTATTTTTATATATTTTTTAATCCCCAAGTTAGACCTCCTTTTGATATAATGGAGAAGCGGGTGAAGCCATCTGGAAGCCCGGGAGAGAATAGAAACAGAAAAGTTTCCTGAACACTCCCTGGACATTTTCCTTGACCCGAATACCCCTGTTTACTTTTAAAGATATTAAAGTATTAAAATATTCAACTATATGCATTTCTAGATATTAGACTAATCAGATAAAAGTTTTTGGGCAATTCTGACTGTATAAAATGAAAAAACGGAACATATAGAAGGCGAAAGATGGGCTAAAAATAAGAAATAAGAGATTATAACGGCTTAAAAAATAAAACGGGAAGGGATATAAATGTATATTATATTTTTACCAGTTAGAGGTCATATTTTACTTTTTAAGCAGTTTTTTGTAGAGCACAAACCAGGGATTATCCAGAAAACCTATTACATTTTTACTGATAAGCTGCCCTATAACAAGAGGGAGAACAGGCATAACTCCGTAAAAAGCAATAAAGACAAAGATAAGGGAATCCAGAGTGAGATTAACAATATCACTTGAACCTGAGCGCAACCAGATGTAAGGATTTATCATGGTATCATGCTTGAAGTTCGTTTCTTTTTCAAAAAAGCGTTTTTTAAGGGATGCAAAGATCCAGGCATCAAGGTTCGAGCAGACCAGAAAAGAGACCCAGCTTGCAATCGTAATTCTGATGCTCAGCCCAAAGAGGCTCCTCCAGGCATCTTCCAGTTCAAAGAAAGGGGCAGGGCTTAGATTTGTGACCATACCTATGAAAAGCACGAACAATACCTGGGTCGCAAAAGCGATAAGAATAGAAATATGTGTCCTCCGTTCCCCGTAGACCTCGTTAATCATATCCACTACCTGGGCAATAAAAGGATAGATAAAAACTGCTGCAGGAGCAAAGAAAGAGTAAAATCCAAGGTCAAATACGATAATACGCGTGGCAAGGACCTGTGAAGCCACAAGATAAACCACATAGAAAGCGGTGAGTACCGTAAAACCGTTTTCAGGCATTTTTTTAATAACATACACGGATGCATAGGTAGCAATTGTAAGAGTGATAATCCAGTACAGCCAGACGAACATTTTTTCACAACCGGGTTTTATGGAGCTTGGAATGGACCGATGAAACTTGGGCGGACTAATAAGATTTGAATAAAGGGCGGATAATATTTGAATGATGAAACTGAAAATTAAAGAGAATGTAAATCTTCAAAACTGCCAGATTCGGGAAATAGGAATACTGCTCATTTTATTTAAAGTGTACATATTTTTCTTACCACAGGATTCTCTGAAGAAGACTTATGAAAACCAGGACTTATTCCCATACAAGAGAATCCTCTATAGGCCTCATCCTCCAGTCAGGAAAAGAGACTTCTTTTTAAAATTCTACTTGTAGATCCACAAATTATAAGTTAAAAGAGAAGGTTTCTGATCTGTAAACCGCAAATTCTGTAAAATCAGAAATTAACTGTACCAATAATTAATCTTAGAATTGTTACTAATCTAAGATGTATTACCAGTCTAAGAATCAATAATCAGTTTGAGCATCACTACTAATCTGAGAATGAAGATCAATCTGCAGGATCAAGAATTGACCTTCAGGATCGATAAATAATATGTGGAGCCGTCCCGGGCATGGAAACAAATACCAGCATTCCAGAAGACCTGAAGCTTGCCGTACTTGAAAGGATTAAACCCACGGAAGCCGAAAGAAAAAAACTCACAGCAGTTCAGGAGGAGCTTGCCGAGAAAGTACGGGCTGCATCAGAGAAACTTTGTGTACCGGACATTTTTGTAAAAATGGTCGGTTCTGCTGCAAGAGGCACCTGGCTCTCAGGCACCCATGATATTGATGTATTTATCAGCTTTCCTGAAGAAACACCCAGAAGAGAACTGGAAATCAGGGGAATGAAGATTGCCAGGGAAGTTGCAAAACATGCAGAATATTCCGAAGATCGCCATGCCGAACATCCTTACCTGAATATCATTTACAAAGGCTTTGACGTGGATCTCGTCCCCTGTTTCAGGGTTGCCTCGGCATGTCAGCTAAAATCCGCAGTTGACAGGACTCCTTTCCACAACGAATTCGTAAAGGCCCGTATAAAAGGGCATGAAGACGAGGTCCTGCTCATGAAACAGTTCATGCGCGGAGGCGGAGTCTACGGTTCAGAATTAAGAACACAGGGTTTTTCAGGCTACCTGACCGAGCTATTTATCATTTACTACGGCTCTTTCGAAAATTCCGTAAAAGCAGCCTCTTCCTGGAAGCCCGGAAAGAAAATAGATATTATGCAGCACTCGGAAATGGAACACACCGAGCCTCTGGTAATAGTAGACCCGACCGACCCCAGGCGAAATGTTGCAGCAGCTCTTTCCCTTAACAAATTCTGTATGTTTATAGACCACTGCAGGGAGTTTCTGAAAAACCCGGAACTCAAATTCTTCTTCCCTGCCTCCCCCCTGCCCCTCGAGGACAGAGAAATCCTTGAAAAGCTGGAAATACGGAAAAGCTCACAACTTGCAATTGTCTTCGAAACCCCTGATGTTGTAGACGACGTGCTCTATCCGCAGCTATATAAAATGGAACAGGCTGCAGCTTCCCTCCTGAACGAGTATGATTTTTCAGTGATAAAAACCGGAGTATGGTCAGGAAAACCCGAAACCGTAATCATGCTCGAACTTATCTCAGACACCCTCCCCAACGTCAAAAAAAGAATAGGCCCTCCGGTATGGGTAAGAGAGCACGCTGAGAAGTTCAAAGCCAAATACGAAGGGGCTGAAAACGTTTTCGGAGGCTATATAGAAGAAGGAAAGTACGTCTATGAAATCCGGCGTAAATACCCCACGGCAAAAGGTCTCCTTGGAGAACTGCTTGTAAACTCATCCCTCGGGAAACAGGTACATCAGAGCGTGAGTGAGGGATTTGAGGTCGTTGAAAACGCAGAGATTTGCAGGCTGAAAGACCCGGATTTCAGGGTTTTTTTGAGGAAATGGATGTGAAAAAATTATAAAGTAAATATAGATTCAATATATAAATTCAATAAAGAAAATTAACAAAAAATATAACAAAAAATAAGGAATAAAAAAACAAGGGAAAGAAAGTCGCTGAACAGGACTTTTTAAAAAACATCATTGAGTAATTAATAAAGAGGGACAAAACCCTCAACCCTTTTCTGGTAATAAAGATACTCTTGGGCGTACCCGCAGTAGTGTCCGAAGTATTCCCGCCCCCATTCTCCCATACAGCTCAGGTTTTTGCAGGTTTCAAAGTAACTGTCATCAATGTGATAATGCTGGATGATCTGCCTGATGTGGGTATCTACGGGAAAGGCTTCCATTTTCTCAAAGGCGAAAAGGAGGACACAGTCCGCAACTTTTTCCCCTATACCGCGAAGCCTCATAAGGCGTTCCCTGGCATACCTGTGCTCAAGGCGGAAGATAGCATCAAAGTCCAGTTCTCCTGAACACACTTCTGCTGCTGCTGCTTGTATGCGTTCTGTCCTGAAGCCGAGCTTGCACCTGTCAAGCAGGGACATATCCGCATTTGCAAGAGCTTCAGGGCCCGGAAAACTGAAATACCCTTCTTCAAGTTCCTCCCCTAAAAACCGGCTCAGAAGGCAGATCCTTTTCTGTATGGTGGGGATGCTTGAAGCTGTGGCAAGCATGTAGGAAATCAGGCATTCCCATGGGTCCTGCCGGATCAGGCGAAGACCTCTATAGTTGTTTATTGCCCTGTTTATCAAAAGGTCTTTGTTTATGCTTTCATAAATTGAGGACAGGTTATCGTCCAGACGAAAGTAATCAGTGAAAAACTCAGGCGGGAGTTTTGAGTCAATCAGCAGTTCCCCGCTGTCCACTTCCTGGGAAAGCCGGATAACCTGGTCTTTTACAACTCCTGTCCACCAGTCTCCATCCCTTTTCCAGCGGAAGACCTGTCCGCAGTCGAGGGTATAGTCAAGGTTAAAGATTACGGGTTTAAGTCTGTACATCCAGTTCAAGCCCCCTCAAAAAAGTTCCTGCAGTTAGTGTGTCCCCGAGCCCCACAGTAGTGATTGGAGATTTGGAAAGCAGTGTAGGAAGTATACAGACCAGGTGGCTCCCCATTAAAGCAAAAGCTCCCTGCCCGCAGGCAACTCCACCGAAGGCTTTGAGGAAAAGCTGCAGTTGCTCCCTTCCAAACCTGCTCTCCTGCAGTTTTGAAGCCTCTTTTTCTACAAATTCCCGCCCTTCAAGCCTGCCTGAAGCCGCATATGCTCCTGCACACCTGAGCCCGAAACCCATGGCTTCAAGGTGTTTTTCAGCTGCTTTGAATAGAGACGGGCTTTCTTTGTTATCACATTTTCCTTCATCACACTTTCCTTCATCACACTTTCCTTCATCACATTTTTCTGAAATCCCGGAAGCGCCAGAAAACCCGACTCCATTCGAGTCCCCGGAATCCGGCTTAAAGACAACCAGGATGAACTCCCTGGTGTGAATGAAAAGTTTTCCGAGCCCGTAGAGGGAAGCAAGTTTACAGGCTGCCTTTCCTGTAGCTTCGGCTTCCATATGTAAGAGCCCTTCAACAGGGATTTCGTGCAGGTTATTAAACATTGCAAGCTCGTCCTCGTTCATTCCTATGCTGTCTGAGATTTCGGCAGACTTTAAAAAGACAGAATTTGCAATCTCCCTGCTTGCAAAATGCCCGAACTCCACATGGACTCTGAGCTTTTCGTTCTTCGCCTTCCATTCCCTTAGCCGGGAAAAAGAATTTTCAATGACTTCTTTGTATGTGCTGCCGTCAGGATAGGTATCAAGCAGGAGGTGGAAACCTGAGATAAGTGCACCGTCCATCTCTCCGGCGTGCTTCATGGCATAGCTCTCAAAGGCAGGACTGGTAAATAGCCTGAAATTTAAGTGATCGCAGGTTGCAATGAAACGGTTTTCCCTCGGGACCCTGACCTCGGTGCCGTAAAGGGAAAAGGTCTCACCTTCGGAAAAATCAAACACAAAATGTATGGGGTCCTGATTGTTTAAAGAGGCAGATATGCTATTTCCAGATTCTGCCCTCTGATCTCCCTCTTTTTGCAGGGGAGCATCAGGGAAATATACTGCTTTTTCGGAAAATAGGGAAAGCTGGGTCTTTGAAGGAACTGCAACATTCGGGACTACTCGTGAAGCCCCTAGTTCGGAAAGAGCATTTGCCATTATCCCGGCATTTCCCCCCATTCTCACAAGGGATTTTTCAAAATAGCAGTCCTTCAGAAACTCAAAGACCCCCTGTTCAAAGACAAGCCATTCTGCTCCATATCCATTTTTCATGCAGTAGGCGAGTCCTGCCGTGAAATCGGATTCGGAAAGTATTTTTCCTGGAGGGTTTTTTATTTTCTCAAGGATTTCATCCCTTTCAAAAGTTCTCAGCAGTTCAGAGATTTCGGCTCCGCTTATCCTGTATACGGAATCTATGTTTACGTTGTAACCGCAAAGTATGTTCATCTGACCGGTTCCTTTGTTCAGACAACTTATTTTTAATTTTCAAATAGCTTATTTCCCTGCCTGCTTCTGTTTCATCCTTGCAAGCATAGCAGCAAAAGCTCCCGCAGAAATCGTATCTCCTATCCCTACTGTAGCTTTTGGCCTGTCTACCACCTTGGAAGGGATGAGAATAGCATCATGGTCCGGCCCGTAGATATATCCGTATTCAAATTCATCCGGAGTGCAGAGCTTTCTGCCTGTGCAGTATAGCTGGAAGGTCTCCAGATCTTCTATCCCTTTAGCTGAGACAGGCACTTCCAGTCCGGCTTCGGCTTCCGTAAGGTTATCGATTTTTCCATTGAGGGCCTGGGCAGCTGCCAGAACCGAAGAAAAGAGCAGAGCATCTCTCTGTTCTTTCAGGGTTAAAGGGTGACCTTTCGCCAGAATACAGATATAAAAGCCAAGCGAGTGTACATGTACCCTCTCAAGTTTAAGATCCTTCATTAGCTGGACAGCCCCCTGGTAAAGGGACATAATTCCATTTTCTCCTTTCCGGATCACGGAATATGAAAGTTCCTCATACCCAAGCACATTCAGGGCATTTGCCACTTCCACGGTATCAAGGCCCAGGGAATGGACGTGCCTTGCAACAATCTCTGTCAGGATAGCCTTTCTTATAACCCGGTTCTGAATGGATGTAAGTTCTACGTGGATGCGGAGGTCAGGGTTCAGGGACTTAAGCTTGTCAATGACCTTTACGGAATGTTCGACGTAATCGTTATAGGTGGACCCGTCCTCGTATTCTTCTTTTATCATCTGATAACCCGAAAGCATTGCCCCGTCAATCGGGAGGAGGGAATCAAGTTGCTCATAGATCTCTTTGTCCATGTCCAGACGGATCCATTTAGGGCGAGAGGAGATAATCAGACGGTTATCCCTCGGTACCCTGAAGGTACTGCCTGCACAGGTCACTTTCAGGTCTTTGGAAAATTCAAGTATCCAGTTGACTTTTGACCCGGTCCCTGGCTTGAAGGCTTCCCCAGGAGGTTTCAGGAGGACTTGTCCGTTTTCTACCTTCGGGTGCAGGATATTGCCAGAATCCGCAAAGTATTCTGCCTGTTCCTCAGAAAGCCAGGGGACATAAGCCACCACTTTTTTCAGGCCTAATCGCGCAAGGAGATTTGAAATGATCCCTGCCTGACCACCCATGCGGGCATAATCGAAACCCAGGTGCTCTTTCAGCCATTCGTGGGTCTCTGCAGTATATGCAGGAACTTCCGCGGCTTTCCCTTCCCGCATGGAGATAAGCAGGCGGGCAACAAAATCCAGAGGTTCCGCAATTTCTCTCGGGTATACCGCAACCCTGTCCTGAATTTCAGCCTCATCGAAAAGCCCGACAAGCCTGGACAGGTCTTCTTCAGTAAGGTGTCTGATAGCATCGATATTGCTATTATAAGCTACAAACATCCCATCCAGATAAGGAAGGGCTTCTTTTGCATCGTAAAAAGCTTCTGTATGGCGCTGTTCCCATTCTTCTATGTCCACTTCCGTAAACCCCCTGGGAATAAAATAAAATCCAGAATTAAGAAGTTTAATTGACCTTGAATAACGGAGAATAAAGGAAATAAAGAGAATAAATCAAAATAAATCCGGGTTTTTGAGTACCAGGGATTATCTTATCCATATTTCCTTTATTTCTCATTTTACGTTTATTTTATTTAACTTTGTGTAGATTGGAGACCTGAGACCAGGCCAGTTGATCTGATGCCAGCTGTGTGAATCTAACAACAGATACCAGGACCATTTCAGGTCGTAAATCAGGCATTAAACTGTATTATTCAGCTACGCTGTATATTCGATCGAGCTACGCTGTATATTCGATCGAGCTACGCTGTGTATTCAATCGAGCAGCCAATCCGATTAATGTTGTGTTTTCAGTTTGATTTACGTTGTATATTCGGCATTGATCCTGACATAATCATAAGTCAGGTCGCAGCCCCAGGCAGTTGCCGATTCTTCTCCCATTCCAAGGTCAAGGGCAATGATAATTTCTTCATTTGCCATTATCTTCTTCAGGAGTGAAAGATCAGAAGCCCTGGAAATCTCCCCGGACTTCACAAGTTCAACCTCTTCTCCCCCACCTGAGAATGAGAGGGAAAGCCTTTCCTGCTCAAGCTCGGCACCCGAGTACCCTGCAGCTGCAACAACCCTGCCCCAGTTGGGATCTTTTCCGAAAATGGCAGATTTGACCAGAGGAGAGCGGACAATAGATTTTGCAGCAAGCATAGCGTCTTCATATGTTTTTGCGCCGACAACCTTGACTTCTATGAGTTTGGTGGCCCCCTCACCATCCTGTGCCATTTTTTTTGCAAGGTCCGTGAACACGTAAATAAGCCCTTCCTCAAACTCATCAAGGCATTCCAGACAGGGCTTGACTCCGGATTTACAGGTGGAAGTGAAAAGAACCATATCATTCGTACTTGTGTCGCCATCAACAACAACCATGTTAAAGGTTTTATCGACCGCTCTTCTCAGAGCCGCGTCCAAGACATCTGCAGGCACATTTGCGTCTGTGTATGCAAAGCAGAGCATGGTTGCCATATTTGGTTCGATCATGCCTGAACCCTTTGCAATTGCCCCTATCCTTATCCCGCACTCGAGTTCCACAGCAGATTCTTTTAAGGCTTTATCTGTGGTCATAATTGCCTTTGCAGCTGCGCGGCTGCACTCTGGAGAACTGCCCAACCCTTGAAGGACTTCAGGGAGGTGCTCCCTTATCCAGGAGACATCAAGCCTTCTGCCAATTACTCCTGTTGAGGCAACTGCGACGGTATCAGGGTCGAGGTCAAGCTTTTCAGAAAGTGTTGATGCCATTTCCATTGCATCCAGAAAACCATCATCACCTGTAAAGGCATTGGCATTTCCGCTATTTGCAATTATAGCAGAAAGCCGTTGCTGGGTCTCAATCACTCCTTTGCTCAGGGTAACAGGAGCTGCAACTACCTTATTCTTTGTGAAAACACCTGCGGCAGGGCCTTCTGCATGAATGACCGCAATTCCCATTTTTCCGGGTTTTATCCCGTTTGCAGATACGCCCTTTACTGCACATATTCCACCCTCTATTTGCTTCATGAAAACTCACCTTTCACTCAAAGCTTTGCAAGGCCTTCGATAATATCTCCGCGAGTGACAATTCCGACCACACGGCTATTCTCCATTACTGGAAGCCTGTTGATCCTGTGCCTGACCATAAGTTCGGAGGCTTCTTCAACAGATGCCTCGGAAGAAATTGTGTGCACGTCCTTTGTCATCATCTCTTCAACTTTTGTAGAACCAACATCAGAAAGCATTTTTTTCGTCTCTTCCCAGCTGAGGAGTTCCCTTATTGGTACCTCTATAACTTCAAAAGGACTTGGAAGCCAGAGGTTTCCCTTTTCTGGAATTACGAGCAACTCAAGCAGGTCAGCCTCGCTTACCACCCCTACAAGCTGTCCATCCTCAAGGACAGGAGCTCCACTAATATTGTTTTCCTTAAGGACTTTTGCAGCTTCCCTGACTGTATCATCAGGCTTGCAGAAGACAACATCAGGGTTCATGACATCTTTTACTTTCATAGGACTACCCCAAGATATATTCCATTCATTACTTAATCCGTCACCGGTTATATGTTCTCGCCTGCTCTACCTTTAAGGTGCAGCCGCAGGCATCCAGAGCCCGCAGGTCTCAGCCAGCCCGAACATAAGGTTCATGTTCTGGATAGCCTGCCCTGATGCACCTTTGACAAGGTTATCGATTGCTGAGAGCACGACGATCCTGTTATTTTCTTTATCCGCCTCAAACCCTATGTCACAGAAGTTAGATCCCCTGACTGCAGTGAGAGATGGGACTCCTCCCGGAAGCCGGACAAAGGGTTTGCCCTGGTAAAATTCTTCATAAATCCCCCGAACATCTTCAGTCGAAAGAGGCTCTTTCGTAAAGAGATGAGCAGTTGTAAAGATTCCTCTGATGGACGGGATCACATGGGGGGTGAAGTTGATGTTCCTGAGCTTTCCGTCCAGTCTTGTCAATTCCTGGAATATCTCAACCCTGTGTCTGTGAGTCGTAAGCTTATAAGAGATGATGTTCTCTGCGAGGTTCGGGTAATGAGACGTTTCCGTAGGTGAGATCCCGGCTCCTGAAATCCCTGTTTTGGAATCAAAGACTGCAATATCTATTAACCCTGCTGCTGCAAGTGGTGCTGCTGCAAGGGTTGCTCCGGTAGGAAAGCAGCCCGGGTTTGCCACAAGGTCTTCCTTTGCAGCTTCAGGGTGGAGCTCTACCAGCCCGTACACTGTTTTCCTGGGGTCTTTGTGCTTCATTCCATAAATTTTTTCAAATACAGGGACATCAAGCCTGTAGTCTGCGCTGAGGTCGATTACCTTTGTACTGCCGTCGAGAAGTTCAGGTACATAATTCATAGCAGTCCCGTGAGGCACTGCCACAAAAACCACATCACAGCGCTCCCTGATTTCTTCAGGTCCCGGATTTTCGTACTTTAAGTCCAGAAAACCTTCGAGGTGCCTGTGGGTACCTGTAACGGGTTTCCCTGCAAGACTCCGGGAAGTTGCCAGTTCAAGCCTAACATCGGGATGGCTTACAAGTAAGCGCAGGAGTTCTCCTCCTGTGTATCCGGAAGCTCCTATAATTCCTGCCTTGATCATAAGTATTCACTGACAGTGTAATGTCAATACAAGATAATTAAGCTTGTTATCGAAAAAAACCAGAAAGAAGACTCTAAGGGTTGTTGACCGCGCACAAGCATAAGCTTAGCAGACCATTCCAGCTCTGGACCATTTTGGCTCTGGATCTTTGGCTCTGGATAATTCTGGCTCTGGATAATTCGGCTCTGAATCGTTCTATCTCTGAATAATTTCTGATCAGATCATTCTTCAGGCACTATAACTATCTGTCCTTTAACCTCAAGTTCACTCTTTGCAATAAGGGCATTCATAATCAACTACCTTTACAGGATACCCTATCTCCCTGTCCCAGTTCCATTGCAGGCAGTCCACTCTCATTCAGAGCAAGAACCCCTTTTTCTCCGGCTTCGAGGGTGTTCAGTGCAGAGTCATTCAGTCTGTGTGAAGCATCATTAATATCCATAATAACCGATAGTGAAGAGCTGTCAAAAAAGAGCTGAGCTCCTCCACCATGTTCGAACTCGAGCGAATTTAGATCTTCAGTAAATCGGATCTGAAGTTTTGCTGCTGATGATCCCCTATGGAAGGAATCCCCATATTCCTCAAAAAAGACTGAAGAGACCAGACCTGCAAGAATGAAAACAATGAATATTGTGACTGCCGTTCCAACAACAGGAGCGATTCCGTTTTCGTCTGAGACTTTCAACATTGAAGAATTCCTGACCGTCATATTACCCCCGGAATAGAAAAGTCATACAATTAATATTAAGGCATTACAGTTTAAATTTTTAGAGATATAAGTGTATTCCAGACATTTATGGACGGGTTTATATCAGCTTCGATCAAGCATACATCTCTGATAAAATTTCAGTATAAGGTAAACTATTTTACCTTTATCATCCTTCTTTCCTGCAAGAAAACTCTTATGAGTGATGACTTCCGGAGTAACAGGAGGAAAAAACTTGAGCAAAAAAAAGTTAATTTACCTTGCAGGCCCGCTCTTCACGCATGCCGAACTCGAATACAACCGAAAACTGAAGGATATGCTGCTCAACAATGGCTTTTCCGTTTTTTTGCCCCAGGAAGATGCAGAAGATATGGCACAGGAACGCGAAAGACAGAACCAGGAACGTATATTTATAAGGTGCGTGGAAGGCGTGGATGCCTCAGACCTTATTGTCGCAGTTCTTGACGGTGGGGATGTGGATTCCGGGACAGCCTGGGAGATAGGTTATGCCTATGCAAAAGAAAAACCTGTTATAGGGCTCAGGACTGATTTCAGGGAGCTTGCAGACGGGATAGTGAACCTGATGGTGGAGATGGCTATCGTTTCTCTTGCAAGAGATGAGGAAGAACTGTTGAAAGTACTGGAAAAGTTCCGATAATCTTTTTCTCTCCTGTTTATGTGTTTATAACTTAGTGTGCATCTTATTTTTCTCATTTGTCTTATTTGCCTTATCTGTCTGATTTGCCTTATTTGTCTGATTTGCTTTATTTGCCTATTTGCTTCATTAATCTATTTATTTCCCTACTTATCTACCCGGTTCACCATTCAGGATAAATCCCTTTACCTTTTTCCTGAACCACTTAGCGAAAAAAATTTGATGTAAAGCCTGTGAACTGAGTCTTAAAAATGACCTTTGTGTTTCCAAAAAACTCATAAATACTTTTTTGTCGAATATATATTATCCCCCAAATGAGACAAATATCAAAAAAAATTCAACGCTAGTAGCCATAAAACATAATGATTATTAGTTTTAAAAATGTTTATATGGCAGACCGGATATATTAACTATTGGAGGTTAAGGAAATGACCCTTTCAATGGGATACACTTTTACGAAAGTGAAAACCTCACACGGGCCCGAAGTGTACGTGACCCAGTTCGGAAAACTGGTAAAGGTTGTACCCTGCAGCCCGCAGGTGAAAATATCCGAAGGATATGCAAGCTACTTGATCAGGCAAATCGAGTCAGATTAAAAGATAAGAAATTATCCGACTTTTTCTTTTTGATTCGGACCATTTTCATTAAAATCCTTTTTTTCGGCCGAACCATTTTCGGTGTATTTTTTATTCATGATCACTACATAGTGCACTAAGCCTTTTTTCAATAATATCCTGAACCTGAGTTCTCCAGCCTGTTACCTAGTAAACTTAACTTGCCATGTGGAGACTGCTGGCCGGATACTTATCCTTAATCGAATACTTATCCAGCAGGAGCTTCTTTCCAGCAGGAGCTTCTTAATCGGAGACGAATATATAGCCCGATAATTTAACATATTGCCCAATCGATTCCATTATCCTAGATATAAAGGATAATTTAATTTTAGATAAATAAAATAACCTTAATAAAAGAGAGGAATCGGATAAATTGATCAGAACTTACAGGGAAACAGATCTTGAAGAGATGGTAAGGATCTGGTATGATGCTTCCGTTATTGCTCATCCCTTTATGCTAGCCTCTTTCTGGGCTTCGCATAAATCTGTGATGAAGGAAAAGTACCTGCCTCTTGCCGAAAACTATGTTTTTGAACAGGAAGGAAAGGTAATGGGCTTTATTTCACTTGTCGGAGAAAAGGTATGTGCCCTGTTCATAACTCCAGAAGCGCAGGAAAGGGGGACAGGCAAAGCGCTTCTAGAGTACGCGAAAGTCCTCAAAGGAAGGCTCTCCCTTAAGGTCTACAGGGATAACAGAAGAGCTATTATCTTTTATGAAAAAAGCGGGTTTAAAGCAGTCGGAAAAGAGATTGATGATCATACGGGCTGTGTGCAGGTTTTGATGGAGTGGGGAATCTAATTTTGAGCCTCAAGATTCTGATGCATATTCAGTTTTAAGTGCACTTACTGAACGCAATGGGTTATCACGAAAGTAAAGATAAAAGAAGAAAGAGAGACGGGAAAGAAGAAAGAGAGAAAAATAGGGAAGAAAAGAGAAGGGAGAGAGAAGAAGAGAGAGAAAGATGGAAAAAGATGAAAGGAAAGATGGAAAAAGATGAAAGGAAAGATAGAAAAAGATGAAAGGAAAGATGGAAAAAGATGAAAGGAAAGAAGGAAGGCAGGGAGTAAAGGAGAGAAAGCAATGAATCATGAAACCGGAGATAGATCCATTAAAGAGGACGAAGATTCACTTTTCCGGCACCTCATACCCGATACGCCAGAAGTGAAGAAAATAAGAAGCCTGCAGGGTAGAGAATATGAATATGCCGAGCTTATCGGAATAGTCGAATATTCGATTGCCAGGTATTTTTATGAGGTTGACAGAAAAATAAAGGACAGGGATGCAGTATCAGCATTAAAGAATATCAAAAGAAACTGTAATAAAAATGTTTCTTATTTTAAACAGGATTTTGAAAAAGAGATTGTCAAAGACCTGATAGAACTCCTTGAAGAAAAACAGGTAACTCACCATGAATTGAAACTGGCAATAGATTATGTTCTGGAGGTTATCGATAACAGGTCCTGGATGGAAGATGAACAGGCATACATAAAATGGGTAGCCTATATTATGGACCTTTTCACAGAAGAAGAGAACGAAGAGTATGAGAAGAGCATAAAAAAGCTTGCTTCCAAGCTGGGCCTATCCGGTAAACACGCAGATCTCATGCTCATGAAAGGGGACGAGGAAGATTATTTTGAATTTATAGAAGAATATGGAGATGTAGGAGAGTATGGAGAAGAAAATGAGGGAGATGAAGGAAAAGAAAGAGATAAAAGAGGAGAATTGATTGAAGAAGGGCTGACTGAAGAAGAATTGATAGCAGAATTGGAAAGCAAGTTCCTTTTGATGGAAGATAACGAAAAATTTGATTTCCTGCTGGAAAACGGCCCGGAATTCTACGAACTTGCAGGCCTTTACATATCCGAACTGGCAGAAAAAGGCGAATTTGACAGGATTCAAGAACTTTACAGCAAACTCACCGAGAAATACGACGACTTCCTCTACCTGTATGTTTTTATGGGAGCAACCTACCTTGAGATAGACCCTGCCCTTGCAAAATCCTATTTTGAACTGGCACTAAAAGCTCTCGATAAACTTAATGACCTTTCGGACTCCACAAAAGAAAGATTGAGAGACAGCTTCCTTTCCCTGATCGAGAAAATTGACTGAATTTCACGCCCGATAGATCCTTTATCATCAGGAAAATTTCATTCACTGCCTGAGAAAGGATCTTTTGTCTGCACTTTGCCTGTATTTTGCCTGTAAATACAGCAGTTGCCTGAAAAATTGCCACAACTAGGTAAAGCGCTGAGCGTTGCTATGCTGAACACTGCTTAGAATTAGCAATTTTATAACAGTTCACGGATTATCTAAGCCATCATTACAGTGTTGATAATCCATGGCAAAAAACATAGCAGGCTCAAACGGCGCAAACCTTGTTTTGAAGAAAAACTCTGGCAGACAGCGGATAAGCTAAGAAACAATATGGACGCAGCGGATTAGGGACAGGATGCAGGACCCGGCTGATCTCATGAGGCTTTTAATTGTCTGCGACATGTGGCTTACCGGTTTTGATGCCCTCTGCCTGCACACCATGTATTTCCTGAAATGGCTGCAGGGGCACAACCTCATGCAGGCAATCACCCGCGTAAACCGGGTATTCAGGACAAAGCCCGGATGGCTTATAGTTGATTATGTGGGGCTCCTTTACGACCTTAAGTATGCCATGGCAACTACACACGAAGCGGGAGCCGGGGCAGTCCTGCGGGGACTCAAGGCCGAAGCCGTTGCACTAATGCTCGAAAAATACGAAATTGTACAGGAGATGTTCTATGGCTTTGATTACATGCGTATTTTTTCAGCATCCCCGAAAGAAAAACTTACAATTGTAAGGGAAGGGGCGGATTTCATCTTTTCGCAGGGGCGTACGGAAGATGAAAGGACGCAGGAAAAACGCTTCATCCAGCACGTAACCAAGTTTTCCAAAGCCTTCACCCTATCAGTCTACATCTGAATGCAGACCGGATAAGTGATAAACTTGCATATCTCCAGGTTGTAAGATCTATTCTTGTAAAGGTGGACAGAAAGCCTGCAAAATCAAAGTATAAAATGAATTCGGCAATAAAAGAGCTTGTCTTAAAATCGATTGCAAATGAAGAAATCATCGATGTCTTTGACGTAGTTGGGATAAAAAGGTCTGATATCTCGATCCTTTCTGAGGATTTCCTCACCGAAGTTAGAGACCTCCCACAAAAAAATCTTGCATATGAAGTCCTGAGAAAACTGTTATATAACGAAATCAAGGTCAGGTCGCGCAGAAACCTGATCCAGGGAAAGTCTTTTGCTGAAATGCTTGAGCGGGCAATCAACGAATACAAAACCGGGGCATTGATACCGTTCAGGTCATAGAAGAACTCCTCAACCTGGCAAAAAAGATAAGCGAAGCCGATAAAAGATGTGAAGAGATTGGCCTCAGTGAAGAGGAGGTCGCATTTTACGACGCCCTCGCAGACAATGAAAGCGCTGTGGATGTTCTGGGCAACGAGGCATTAAAGCTCATGGCTGCAGAACTTGTAAAAATCATCAGGCAAAATGCAGGGGTTGACTGGACTCTCCGAAAAAACATCCAGGCAAAGATAAAAGTCAGTGTAAAACGACTGCTAAAAAAATACGGCTACCCTCCTGACAAACAGAAACTCGCTACTGAAAGCATCCTTAAACAGGCTGAACTGCTCTGCAGGGATGCGGGTGTCTCAACAGCAGTTTCAGCGACATAAACTCATATATAATTTTTTGTATAAATTTAGCTTATTCAGTGCAGACTTTATTCCCAATCATTCTCTTTTTTCAGGACGAATTTATTTGTTGAATTCAAGGGTTCTGCAACGAATGAAAAACTAGGCAGAACTCAAAACTATGTTCAACAATGTATATAACTCTTAAAGGTTTTTTATTACTAGATGGTACATTACCTGATTGAATTTAGATTCTATGGTAGTGCAAAATATGAAATTAAGAAGTTGATAGATGAAATCAGTCAGAAGTTTGGATTAAAATCTAAAAGAGCGATTCCTCACATCACTTTGGTAGGTCCATTCAGTACAAATGATGAGACAAGATTAATTAGAGATTTTAACCAGTTGTGTTCCAACCACTCTCTAATGGGTTTCGAAGTAAAAGGGTTCAGCACATTTGAGGATAGTAAAGTTGTATTTCTTGATGTCAACCCAAGTAAAGAAATGGATGAGTTTAGGTGGAATCTTGCTCAAGCACTTGAACCATATTGCCAGCTTAATCAATTCGATCATGAAAGAAGATACGAGTTTCATACAACGATAGCGATGAAATTATCGAATGACAAATTTGAAGGAATAAGAAAATACGTTGAAAGAAAAAATAGTCTGAAATTCAAACATAAAATGGTCAGAGCAACTCTTGTGAAAGATCAATTAATACTAAGGGAGTATGACTTTCTTTTAAGGCGGCCATTAAGAAGGGAATTGGCACTGGATAGGGATGTCTATACTCACACATTGCATCTATTAAATGCATATTTTGAAGGTAGTTATAATCCGGGTGAGTATGTAAGCGAGAGAATTGAGATTCCACAAAGAAGCATGGCTGAGAATATCAAAAGTGTATTTCGAAGATCAAAGGTCTTTGTAACTTCTGATTTACATTTAGATCATGAGAATATTATAAAGTATTGCAAAAGACCGTTTCTAGATGCTGCTGATATGAATCAAACACTCGTGCAAAATTGGAATAACACAATTGGTAATAAAGACACTGTTTATTTTTTGGGAGATTTAGCTTATGGAAAAGAGAGGAGATCAACAGATTATTGGCTAAAACAGCTAAACGGAAATGTTTTTTTCATCAAAGGAAATCATGATGAATCAAATGAAATAAAATTTTATGATAATTTTATCCTTGAATATGCAAATCACAAATTCTTTTTAACACATCGACCTGAGAATGTTCCTTTCGATTGGAATGATTGGGCTATTTGTGGCCATAACCACAACAATAACCTCCGCAAGTACCCTTTTATTGATAAAGAAAATAAAAGGATAAATATTTCTGTTGAACTGACAAAATATAAGCCGGTTGACATGGATTATATTATTAAACAAATAAATTAGTGATGCTTCTCATTAAGGACATTTTTTTAATTGAACTAAACCGGTCTTTTGCGCCTAAACTCAACTTTTTGCCCTGCAAATATCCGATTTTTACTGATTAGTAAGGCAAAGTTGCATAAACCTGTTTTCTTTAGTGCAGACTTTATTCCCAATCCCCCCTTACAGGATAAATTAATTAAGGGGACTCCAGAGCCCTGCATCGCCCGAAAAAACTTATTCTGCATGCAAATTATACGGTTTTCCCGAGAAACATCCGATTTTGAGCAGTCTGAGGGCAGGGGCATGGACAAAAAATTTAAATATAATGAATACTAACTAGATGTTAGTAACTGAGAAACAATAACACCCTTACAGTAACCACAATATAGTAACTGTAGGGCGAGACCACCAGTTACCTTCTCAAAGACCCGTAAACAAAACCTGCGAACAGACTAAAGGTGACCTGTACCACCTTTAAAAACGGATTCTTCCCTCCACGAGAAAGAGATGAGAGCCTGGAACTCTCATCTATCCTGCCTGTAAGATATGGACAGAGAAATAAAACAAAAATCTCCACTCTTAAATCTCCACCCCTGGCAGGGTTTTCACATCTTACAGGCAGCTTCCTACGGAGAAAAGAAGAAGCTGTTCCATACCTCCAGAACCACTTACAGATCAGATAAGAGTTCAAGTTACAGATCATTAACCAACCGAAGTAAAATATTGGATAAGAAATAATACAAAACCAGGGAGATTCGAAAAGATTCCAGCAGAACTGGAATCGGAGGATTCCCCGGAGTCAAGTAAGGAGGAATTTGTCATGAAACTGCCAGTAAAGAGACCGTCCCGTGACGTGCAGAGCTGGGACCCGTTTGATGAGATAAGAAGGATGCAGGAATACATGGAACAGATGATGAGGGCATTTCCTGCACTGGAAAACAGGTATATGGGCGAGACTTTATCCCCGCTGACCGATGTTGCGGAAGAAGATAATAAAGTAATTGTTACAACCGACCTGCCGGGCATTGACAGAGAAAATGTAGAGCTGAGCCTGAAGGAGAACTTCCTTGTGATCAGTGCATCTAAAGGAAAGGAAGGGGAGACAGAAAAGGAAGGCTATCTCAGAAAAGAGAGGTCTTTAATGCGTTATTACCGTGAAATTCCTCTTCCGGAAGGTGTAACCGAAGAAGGAGCAACTGCCCAGCTCAAAAACGGCGTTTTAACAGTCACCTTACCAAAAACAAAATTCGTGGCCGGAAAAAAGATCTTGATCGAATGATCGGGATGCTACCATAGCCAGATTCGCCGCTAAGAAATTTCTGCCTTACTCACACAAAACGATGAAAACAATAAAACCAGCAAAACCGATAAAACCTACACCGATAGAGCCTATAAAGCCACAAAAACCAGGTTTGCCGACAGGACCTGCAGGTTATCAAGCCTGCAGGCAAACCTTCCTTGCCAATCCATTAAATGTAAGTCCAGAGCTATATTCGAGTCCATTTAACTAAACCGCGAATTATCAAGCAAAAGTAAAATTCACTGAAAAATTCCTTCATTATAAAGACACCTTCCCTCAACTCATGTTCATCTCCGTTTTTTTCGTTAACTTATTTTTCGTTAACTTATTTTTCACTAACTCATTTTTCATTAACTCATTTTTCATAAAATTTTTCTATTTTTTAATGCAGCCCTGGAAAACCTGGAAAAGAGTAACGCCTTTTTGTAATTTATTAAGAATCTAAAAAGTGGAGTAAGGGATTGGATATCGAGAAGAGGTTCTTAAAAGAGAATCAGGAAAGCCAGATACCGGCTTGAAAACAGTAGGTATCGGGAAAAGAAATTAAGGTTCTTCCCGGACGTTCGTCCTCAGAGGCTTATGCAACCTCCCGACTTTGGTTACCTTCTGGCTCTTCTACTTTTTTGATCACCAGAAAGCCTGCCAGAAGCATCAGCAGGGCGCAGGCGTAAAAGGGCGTTACAAAGGTCACATATCCCGCAAGAAAGCCTCCGAAGATAGGGCCAAAAGCCATTCCTGCTGCCTGTGCAGTTGTTATTATGCTGAGCCTTGAGCTTAAGGAAGCCCCGTCCGAGAGGTCAGCTGCAAGCGCCATTGCAGGCGTGTCTATTGAGGCTACAAGAAGCCCCTGAAAAGCCCTGAAAAAAATAAGCTGGCTTATACTTGTGATGTAACCCATCCCGACAATCAGAGGAACGCTCAGGAAAAGACCGCCGACAATCAGTTTTTTCCTGCCGATCCTATCCGAAAGGCTGCCGAGAGGAGCCTGGAAAAGCAATCTTGCGAAAATGTAGGCTGAGACAGCAACTCCAAGTGAAAGCTCGGATGCTTCGAGCCGGACTTCATATTCAGGAATAAGAGCAACAACCATCATTATCCCGACCATCATCATTAGCATGGCGCCTGCAAGAGAATAAACTGAAGCGTAGCTTTTTTTTCCTCCTTTTTTTTCGGGAACTGGCTCATGAGGGCGTTTAGTTTCTTTTACAAAAAAACTCACAAGAACCAGGCTTACCACCCCGAGAAGGGCGCAGGCATAAAACCCGGCATCAAAACCCCAGTACCTGGCTATTGCTCCCCCTACAACGGGCCCGAGACCGAATCCGACACCCCTGATAGTTGTGTAGACTCCCACGGCTTTTCCCCGGGTCTCGGAGGTTGAGATGTGTGTAACCATTGCGATAACTGCAGGTATGGTTGCCCCTACGGTAATTCCCTGGAGCAGCCGGATAAAGAGCAGCTGCTCATAGTTTGTTACCTGCGAATAAAAGAAAGAAAAGAAGGTATATCCAATCAGCCCAAAAAGGATGAAAGGTCTCCTGCAATCAAGCCTGTCCGAGAGCCTGCCCATAAGAGGCTGAGTAAAGGCACTGAAGAGCCCGAAAACCGTCATTACAAGTCCTGCCCGGGCAACAAGTGGAAGCCCGGAAAAAAAGGATGCTCCAAGGTCGGAGATGTATAAAGGAATCAAGGCAACGAGCATCCCTGAACCAAGATCTTCGAAAAACCTCGAAAGGGAGAGGACATAGAGTTCAGGATTAATATCACCGAAAGATCCCGGAAGCGCGTTTTTCTGCAGGTTACAGGTATTCATGTTTGCTCAACTTAACTTAAAAGTGAGTGATATCCAAAAGAAGTGATATCCAAAAAATAACAAATATCTTACAATATAAAACAGTGTTGAAATCGTTCTGCTCGAACGCAAGGAAGAGAATATAAAAATAAGTGGTAAATGGGGGAAATATTTCTTTTAACCTTACAGAAGATGGTTTTCAATCCACATTATGTAAAATGCCTCCGCCAGCCTGTCTGGAAAGCCGTCGGAAGAAAAAAGAAATCAGAAAAGAAATAAAAGTAAAAGAGCTCAAAACTTTTCTTCTATGACTTCGCCCCCAGGCTCCTTTTCCTTGAAAATCTGTCCTTCGAAACAATAGACCTCTGCTCCTTTAACCCAGGCATCAGGAGAAAGGCCGGCTTTCATACATGTATGGCTCAGGAAATCTATAGAATCCATTTTGTTCTCAGGAGCGACCTGGGGGAGCAGCAGTCCCTGGCAGTAGCCCTGTTTTACAATGAGCCCGTGCTTGCCGATCTCTACCTTATCCGGAAGGTCTTTTGGAGATGCATTGATTTTTTCGGGTTGAGTAAGGATCGTAACCTCAACAGTTATGCTGTCCAGCTCTTCCTCCTCAACAGGTGGAAAGCGCGGATCACGGGTTGCCGCAGAGACCGCGGAGTCCAGAATTGCTTCTTTAAGAGTTGAGTCAGGGTAAGGATGGCCTATACAGCCTCTCAATAGCCCATCTTCGGTCAATGTGACAAAAACGCCTCTATTTTCCCCAAAAACAGGAGGAAGGTCAATTTCTTCTGCCTGATGATGCGGAAGCACTTCCCCCAAGATAAATGATTCAATGGTTTTCCTTGCAAGCTTGACTGTAGCCCTGCCTTCTGTTTCTGTAAGCATGCCTAAACCAACACCTGTAATCTGTTCATTTAATCTGTTCATTTAATCTGTTCATTTAATCTGTTCATTTAATCTGTTCATTTAATCTGTTCATTTAATCTGTTCATTTAAGCTGTTAATTATATGTTTAAGCTGTAAATACCAGCCAGTAATAACCAATGCTTAGTATGATGGTATGTCCGGAAACTGGTATAACAGTATGTTATTGGCGCTGGTTAAAGTACATTTCTGGTATTGCCTGAAGTCTTGAAAAGGTAAAGAGGAATGAAAAATGGATTGGAGAATAAATTAGAAAAAGAATGAAGAGAAATTGAAAAAAGAATAGAAAAAAGGTAACTATTCAGCCACTGATAAAAAAAGTATATTTTTTCAGCAAAATGCTGTAATTCTCAGGATAATAGCGGCGCTCTGTTGAGCGCCGCAAGAATAGCATCTATAACATTGAAACCATTCTTTTTAATTGTAGAAATGTAAGCTCTAATTCTGCAGAAAGCTTGCGCTCCTTGTATGGTTCTGAAAGTTCCTGATATTTTCTGCTGTAATTTCATCATTCTGATGTCTCTTTCTGCCTGGTTATTCTCAAATGGAACTCCCAAATCAGTGAGGAATCTCAGGATCTGTTCTTTGTTTCCTATAAACCTGTCAAGTAAGTTCCTTGCTTTGGTTTTTGGGTTTTTACCACGTTTTCCCTGTTTCTCAGGATTTTGAGAAGGTGGATTTTCTTCAATCCCTTTAATGATGATAGCATTGAACCTTTCTTCCAATGCTTTAATTTGCTCAAAATCCAGATATTTGACTTGCTCTCTACACTCATCAGTATATTTTTTCATTTCTGTTAACAGTTGAGCTTATGCCAAAATCATTTAAAATGCTTTAAATCCCAAATAAAAGCACTCAATTCTATATTTTCCGGAAAAATTTCCTTAAATAGCTTAAAAATGCAACCTTCTAAAAGCAGTTGGTGCCCTTATCAAATCTTTTCTTCCAACTTTAAAAGCCGTTAATGCCGTAAGTAAAGCGGCAATGTTGCCTATAGAGACAAACATTTTAGCCCATTCAATTCTTCTTGTAGGTGTTTTCGAGCGATTGTATCCCACTACTTCATTTGAGTTCTTTCTTTCAACAGTGGTTCTAAGATTGTATATTTTACCAAGGAGTCTATGAAATTTCCTTGGTATATATATTCCTCTGAAGTGGGTTCCTGTTTCTGTTTTAAGAATAGTTCCTGCACTGTTAGCTCTGGCTGCTATAATTGGAATAACTCCATGATCAATAACCACCTGGTTAGAAGGATGACTATCAGGTCCAGCATCTGCAATCATAAAAAGTGGTTTATGAGTTTCCGATTTCATGCACTGAATGATAGTTTCTTGAAATATAGTGTTGTCATTTTTACTTGCGTTTACTGCATCCCAATAAACTGGTAAACCCCACCAACTATCAACAACACATGTATCAGTATACCCCGTTCCAGATAGGACACTATACTTTCCGGTTTTTTTAACATAATGTCCTGCATCAGGATCTGAGAGCATACCAGTTTCTTTATTTTTTAATCCACTGCAGTTGCACTCAAAGAACCTTCTATCCCATATCCAGATTTTATCTCCTATAAGATTTAGATTTCTACATTCTTGTATCAGTAATTGAGCATATTCCACGAAATATGGATAAATACATTTCAGATTTCTACGATATGATGAAAGAGTGATTCGATCACGATTTTCAATATTTAATTCCTTTCTTAGAGCTTTATTCTGGTTAAATTCTCTAATGAATGATTCAAAATTTGAATACCCCATCTTACATCTTGCAATTTCTAACTTGAGAATGTTGTTGAAATTTAACGATTCATGCTGAGGATGGTACTCCATTGAAGCCTGTAATTCAATGAAAAAGTTATCCAGCGAAGGATTTAATGCAAACATGTCTCCTATATACCCATGAAACGTTTTGAAGTGTTGAAAGGCAAGTACTTGATTCCAGGGCAATACACTTTCCATATAATCTTTGCTATGTACAACTAGAAGATTAATTTTATAAGGAATGCAAATTTTCCTTTTGAGAAAAGTAAATCCTTCACCAAAAAAGTCTGAAAGCACTTTTTGAAAAATAGGGAGCACATTACGTACTTTACAATGTCTTTTGTTTTTAGTAATTTTCTCAATGAAAAGGATCTTTAAGTTAGAATATTCACTCAACATCGGATCGAAAATAGAGTATATAGACATCGATTTTTCAAAAAGATTGCTTATAAAATCTGTGAGTCTTGACTGTTTTAGAGATATGATACGGATTTTAATATTTGTCTTTTGATCGTCCAATTTTCGACCAAAAAGCTGTTCGTATTCTTTTCTGCCTTTAATACTCTTAAGACTTATAACAATGGTACGTGCAGACCCTAAAAAATCGTCGATTTGAGTCAATAAGTACTTATATCCTTTTGTAATAATCTTTATCATGGATTATACCTTTTTAAAGCCCAATTATTTGTTTGGCGACATAATATTGGTTTAATTAGGTATAATCCTTTCTATTTACCTTTAAATTGAAATTAAAGTGTTTTAGTCTAATTTTTTAAAAAAATAGATCTTTTTAACATCCATTATTCCAAAATAAGGGCTATTAACTAAAATGGCATAAGCTCAGTTCATTCATCTCTTTAGCCCAATGCTGTTTATAGTTATCCTCAATTCCAGTAAGTTCTCTCTGGAGATGAGCGTTGCAAAGAGCATGATCACATTCATAACCGTTATAGGGTTTCCATCCATCATGAACTGCTATTCCTTTAAATTCTGGAAGAATTCCCATATCATTTATTGCTTCTGATCCCCTTTTTGAGTGAGCAAAATAACAGGTGTATTTGTCATTAGAAGCTACATGAAGCCAATGTCTTTTTCCTTCAATTTTCATCCCAGTTTCATCACAATGGATAACAGGAGAAGCTAGTAACTTCTCTCTAATAACGTTCTCAAATTCCTCTAAATTCTGGAAACATTCTCTTTCTGCTTTAATTATAGTAGCAGGACAGATTTTTATCCCCATAACGTCATTAAAAAACTCACAAATCCTTTCATAAGGTATAAACTGGTAGTTTTTACAGTAAACAGCTGAAGCTAAGATATTAGGACCATACTGGACTGGATACTTTACTGATTCTGGAAAAACAGCTTTATTCAATTTTCTGCAGTGGGGGCAGCTCTTTATTTGACTTCGATGTTCTGTAACAATTAGATTTACAGGAGGAATGTCAAAAATCTGTCTTCTCTCATAAGTTTCAACTTTAACATTCTCGAGAGTATGTCCACAATCTTCGCAGCAGGTCAAAAAATGTTCAATTACCTAATCAGGATCATTAACCATATCAAGAGTTGTGCCTGGATGACCTTCTTGACCTCCGGGTTTCCTGTCACTCTTTTCACGGCGACTCCTGGGATTAGGTTTCTCTTTAACAAAATCAGTAGAAGGAGGTTTACTGCTGTTTCTGCTGTTTTGATTTAACCGAGCTTCTAAGACTATCAATCTTTCAGTAAGTTCTTTAATCTGAGATTCAAGACTCAAAATGTAAGCAATAACTTCAGGATTTGAAGCACACAGAGCAAGGATCTCTTCACGTTTCATCAAGGAGAAAAATGATTCATTTTATATCCAATTTTTCCTCGTTTCGAGGAAAAATTGTGTAACCTTAACAAGATACCTGAATAGTTACGAAAAAAGATTAAAAAAATAATAGCAGAAAAACAGAAGAAAAATAAATTAATTGGAATAAAAATAAGGAAATTCCTGCAGAAAATACCAGACAGAAATCCGTTCTTATTGCCGGAACTCGCAGGAAAAAAACCCTTAAAGCTTTTTAGCTTCCTGATATTTTTTGTAGGCAGCCTTCAGAGCCTCGACTCCGGGCAGCTTTTCTCCTGCAAGGTAATCAATACAGGCTCCTCCACCTGTGCTGATATGAGAGAAGCGATGTTCAAGGCCGAGGTGTGCAACCTCAACTGAAATATGCCCACCGCCTATGATCGAGAAATCGGATTTAATGGCAGCTTTTATAATTTCATGAGTACCAAGGGCAAAATCGTCAATTTCGGAAACTCCGGCAGGACCATTCAGGACAACAGTTTTGGAATTCTGGATTTCGTTAGTATAATTGACGATGGTTTCGAGCCCTATATCGTTAATGGGTAGAGAATCGGAATTAAGCTCAGAGATAGGTACTTCGACGCGTTTTTTGTTATCGTTTAAAGCTACGTCCTTTGGAAGGCCAATTTTATCTTTGAACTTCGCAAGCAAGCCTCTAGCTCTTTCGATCTGTTCTTCGTATTCCTGAGACTTGATGAAATCCATGCTGGCCTTTCCGATGTTTACTCCCGACGCAGCAAGAGCAACATTTGCAACCACACCCGTAAGGAGTACCCTGTCAGCCCCTCCATTTGTGAGAACGTTTTCGGTAACCCTAAGGGAATCATCCACCTTTGCCCCACCCAGCACAAAAACGCTTGGTCTTTCCCCTCCTTTGACCCCTATGTCGAGAGATATAAGCTCTTTTTCCATTACCCTTCCAGCTCCCGAAGGAAGGATCTCGGTAAAACCTACAACAGAAAGGTGAGACCTGTGAGATACTGCAAATGCATCGTTCAGGAAAATATCGACAAAAGGTGACAGTTTTTTAACCAGATAAGTATTGGCCTGCTCTGCTGGTGTTCTCTCAATGCTTTCTTCCGAATAAAATCGGACATTTTCGAGCATGATAACATCCCCATCCTCCATAGAGGCAATCTGGGTTTTTGCAAATGTCCCGAAAATATCATCCACATAAGTAACTTGCCTGCCCAGATACCTGGACAGCAGGTGGGCGTGAGGTTTCATTATGGTGAAATCGTTTTTTCCGGGCCTGCTCTGGTGCGCAAGCAGGACGACTTTTGCGCTCTCAAGGTCTTTTAAGGTCGCAATGTGGCTCCTGATCCTCATATCATCCAGAATGTGGCCCTGGGTGTCCATAGGAGAGTTCATATCGACCCTTACAAGAATCGTCTTTCCGCGTATGTCAAAATCATCGATCGTAAGAAAGTTTCTGGAAGTCATTACCCTCAGCACACCTTTGTAACAAGATTTTATATATATCAGAAAATAAAGCTTAAAATATAAAATTTTAGAGAATCTTATCCTTTCAGTATTGGTTATCTTTGTCATGGAATTTTTTCCATAAATAAGTTTGTTCTGGTTTTCATCTCAAGAGATGGATTACTATTTTTATATGAAAATCAAGAAAAAAAGGCAATTAATGTAAAAGAAGAAAGCAACTATACAAGAGTAAAAGGCAGCTAGCATTAGAATAAAAAATGTACTGATTCAGTGCCAGTTTCAGGAAAAAGATGTAATCTCAGGATAAGGAAAAATGAAGGAGCTAAAAGATATGGCAGCAGAAGAAGAGAATTGCGGAAACCTTGAAGAAAGAGTTCGAAAATTGGTGGAAGCCGGATATGAGACTGTCACAAGGGAGGCAATAGCCTGCATACGATGCCCTCTCCATAAAAGTGCAATTAAAAGAGTAGTAGGAAAAGGGTCCTGCAATCCGAAAGTGTTCTTTATAGGAGAAGCTCCGGGAGAATCCGAAAACAAATCAGGGATTCCCTTCTATGGAAGGGCAGGAAAGCAGCTGGACAAAATGGTCGAGTATATGGAGCTCTCAGAAGAAGATTGGTTCGTAACAAACACTGTCAAATGCCATCCTCCTGAAAATAGAAAACCGAGAGTACATGAGATTGAATGCTGCAAACCCTTCCTTACTGCCCAGATAACCCTGCTTAACCCTAAAATCATAATCCTCCTTGGTAACACAGCTGAAAAGTCATTCTGCCCGGAAAGAAAACTGGAATGGGGCGTTCCTGTAGAACAAGAAGGAAGAACAATTCTGAAACTCTATCACCCTGCAGCGCTGATTTATACGTCTTCGAAAATAGAAGTCCAGAAAGCTTTTATAGACAAAAACAGGGAGATGTGGCAGTAAAAAGTAAAAATCCGAGAACCAGGAGAGATAAAACCGGGCAGAAAAAGATTCGGAAGGAGCAGCGACCGGAAGCTGTAAAAAGGCTATTGTTCATAAGATATAAATAAAACGATCCAGCTATTATTATTTGAATTCGTTTATATTCGGATTTGTTTTATAATTGTTTTATAACTCTTTGGGGAGGGATAGTATGGCAATGGTAAAAATGACACCTGATATGTTTTCGTGTTCGGATGAAGAGGGAAACCTGTACATCGAAATCGATATGGTTGGGGTAAGGAAAGAGAATATCGAATTGAAAATGGTCGAGAACGGCTTTTTTGTAAGAGCAAAAAGAGAAGAAACCGGACTTGAATATGCTGGAACTTACGCATTCTGCTGCGGGGTAATCCCTGAAAAGGCTATTGCAAGATATACTGATGGGAAACTCTATGTGAAGGTGCCTTACAGGGAAGCTACAGAAACAGTTGATGTTAAAATTCAGTGAAATCCTGTAATTGAACAGGACCAGTGAGATCCTGTAATTGAACAGGAGTATGGGACTGACAATTGTCATAACTATGAGCATCAGGAAACTATGGAATAAGAAATCCAACTTTCGAATTCAGAAAGTCTGACAAGATGGAGAAAGTATGCATCCAGTAATTGATTATCACAGATGTAACGGAGCTCTCGCCTGCTATGAAGTCTGCCCTGCAGAAGTTTTTGATATCGACGAAATAGATCAGGTAAAGAAAGCAGTTGTAGCTCGCCCGGAGAATTGCATAGAGTGCGAACAATGTGTGGAAGCCTGTCCGGCAGATGCTATCGAACTTGTTGAGGACTGAATTCAAAGTCCTCTGTCAGTATCGCCCGGAGTAAAGGAGTGGAGTAACCGGTTAAGTCCCGGAGATTCAAAAAACAAACTAAAATTTCAGAAAGAAGCAGAAACTCCAGAAACAAATCAGAACTCCGGGAGAGGTAAAAATGCATCCCAGAATTGACTATAAGAAATGTGTTGGTTCACTTGAATGATATGACGTCTGTCCTGTAGACGTGTTTGACGCTGAAGAGATAGAAGAAGGAAAAAGGGCAGTAGTAGCACGTCCTGAGGACTGCGTAGAGTACGAGCTGTGTGTACAGGTCTGCCCGACAGATGCAATAAAGATGATAGAGGATTAAAGAGGCAAGAGAAACAAAGACGGAATTATATCGAAAAATATCAGTATATACCCAAAAAATTGGTTAAAAATTCTATAAGAAAGTCGATTAAAGAACTCTTCAGTGAATTCCTTTTTTAATTTCCGGAATAAGCAGCCACTGATTTCAAATTTTTATTATTTTCAAGAGTTATTTTTAAGGTTATTTTGAAATTCGGAGAAAGCAAAAGATGGATCTGCCTGCTGCAACAATATTTTTTGTCATCTTCACTGCCGTAATAGGTGTTGCAGGGACCAGGCTCAGTAAAACCGCAGACCAGTTTGCAGACCTTACTGGACTCGGGGAAGCTATGGTAGGGGGAGTACTCATAGGGAGCATCAATTCTCTTGCAGGAACCATAACCTCAATTACAGCCGCCTACCAGAACCATCCTGAACTTGCAGTCAGCAATGCAGTAGGAGGCATCCTTGCCCAAACAACCTTTCTTGCTTTTGCCGATATCAGCTACAGGAAAGCAAATCTTGAGCATGCAGCTGCTTCTTATCCCAACCTGATGCACGGTACTCTTCTCATCATCATGCTTTCCTTTATTTTTCTAATAACATTTTCTCCCGAATTTTCGGTCAGAGGGACCAATCCAGGTTCTATTCTCATGATAATTGGGTATGCTGCAGGAGTGCGTATGATCTGGAAAGCAAAGAAAAGAGCCATGTGGGTCCCGAAGAATACGGCATCAACAGTTGAAGACCTTGTCCAATACGTCGAAGACGAGAACCTGAACAAAAAAAGTGTTACAATAAAGTTCCTTATACTTGCCACTATTGTGGCTTTTTCAGGATATATGGTGGCAGAGACGGGCATAATAATTGCTGCAGAAACAAAGCTTTCCGAGACTATCGTAGGAGGGCTTTTTACCGGAGTAGCCACTGCACTTCCCGAACTCATTGTTACTTTTACGGCAGTCAGGCAGGGGGCTCTGACTCTGGCTGTAAGCAATATAGTAGGAGGCAATACCTTCGGATGTGCTCTGTGTGGCTTTTTCGGATATTGCCTATCTAAATGGTTCCATATACCATGTGCTTGCCAGGTCTCAGCTGCTTATAATCGCCATGACCCTGATGCACATTTCAATCCTTGTCATGGGCCTCCTCGACAGGGAAAAGCATGGCATAGCGGGTATAGGCTGGGAGAGCTTCCTGATCATTGTACTTTTTATCGGAGGATATGGGCTTATCATTTTTTCCTAACTCCTCGGCAGGGGTAATTCCCCTTCCCGGAAAACTCTCCCGGCAGTTTTCCAGTGTTTTTTCCAGGATATCCAGGACTAAAGGACCGCTGTTTCTGTTTGCCCTTGGCACCAGTAAAATCGGCTGCTCCGCAGGGGCATAAATTTTAACTTCACGACCTTTACAGCTCCATTTTACCTGCCTGACCTTTATCAGTCCAGCTTTTTCCAGTGCATCAAGGTTGTATTTCAGGGTATTCAGACGAAGCCCAAGTTCTGATGCAAGTTCACCTGCAGACATCTGTTTGTCCTGAAGCTGTTTAAGGATTTGAGTAGGAAGAGTTCTTGAAAGAGTCCTTGCAAGAAGAGACACCTCATCCGGCAGCTTCAGGACAAGCACGGGGACCAAATCCTCAGTTCTCTCCAAATCTTTCAACCTCCTCTCCACTTTTAGGAAACAAAGAACTCAAAAACATTACCTCTTTTCCCTTAGACCAGATATTTGTATTGTTTCCAATTTAAGGTGCTTATTTGCTTTTCATCATAATAGATCTCCAGAAGTTCCAGTACCAGGGAGTGGTAGATCCCGTACTTTTGTCAGTAAACTTAACAGGTCCCTTTTCGGGAGAGGAGGATGCAGAAAAATTAGTAGCTGAAGCGTCATCAACAACCGAAGCATTATCAGCAACTGAAGAGTCATCAGCAACTGAAGTATTTTCGAAAACAAGACTGCCCAGATTAGATGCATCCACTCCGCTGATGATCTCCTCAAGTGTGAATTCTCCGAATTTGTCTCCGACATTGAGAGTTCTGGCATTTGCATAATCAATAAGCCATATGCCGTCGATCCAGATAATACTGGTTTCTGTTCCTACGAATAGCTGCTTGACATGGACTTTCATGACAGTAATGTTGCTTTCACCCAGAACATTGTCAAGGGCAACAGTCCATGTCTTGTTGTCATCGGTATCGATTGAGACATTTTTGGTGGCGACATGCTGTCCGTCCCTGGTGAATTCGAGCCAGGCCTTCTCAGTTTCAATATCAATCTCTTTGACCTCGAGCGCGTAACCATGGCCGAGGTCGATATTTTCACCGGGTTTGAGGGTGTGAGTTTCATTACTATCAAGAATCAAACTGGCAAGCTTGTTAACGTGAGAGTCCCAGATATCATCATTGTTTGCGAACAATGGAACATCCGTCTCTCCAAATAAATCGATTGCAGGATATTGTTCATTAGACCAGCTATCGCATTCATAATTGGTTCCGACAACACTATGGGTTAGAGAAGATTCCAGAGTGTTTTCGAGAACAAGACTTCCCAGATTAGATGAATCTGCTCCATTGATGATTCCCTTTAGTGTAAACCCCCCAAGTTTATCTCCGATATTCAGCTTTTTGACGTTTTCATAGTCAATAAGCCATATACCATCAATCCTGACGATGCAATCTTCCGCACCTACGAACACATTGTTGACATAGACTTTCATTACAACAATATTGTTTTCACCCTGAATATTGTCAAGGGTAACATTCCATGTCCTGTTGTCATCAGTATTAACTGAGATAATCTGGTCAGCGATGTGTTGTCCGTTTCGAGTTAATTCGAGCCAGACATCCACATAATCACTACTGATCTGCTTGACTTTGAGAGCATAACCTTCACCAAGGTCAATTTTTTCTCCGGGTTTGAGGATGTACGTTTCATTACTGTCAAGAATCAAACCGGCAAGCTTGTTAACATGCGCATCCCAGATATTTCCGTTAGTGGTAAACAGCGGAACATACTCGTCCCCAAATAGGTCGATTACCGGATATTGTTCATTAGACCAGCTATCGCATTCATAATGAGTGGCTACAACTTTACAAATACTGGTTTGATTGCTAATATTGTCTGCTGCACTTGCAGTGCCTGCTGTAACTGCAATTAAAGCAATTAGAGCAGCGAATGAAACTGCTATATGTCTTTTCATTTTGTTGTTTCCTCCATATTTATACAAGTAATAATTTCACGAAACGTTTTTGAGATTTTATGGGGACCTTCAAAATCTAGCATAGTCTCCGCTAACGGTTGATCCATATTGATCAAAAATTTGAAAGATGATAAACATCTCTCGCCAGGGTCCCGGCATTTGTAATTATTGCTAGATTAGTTAAAATGTAAAGAAGAAAGTTTATTTGCTCGTTTCTTTATTTAATATCTTTTCCTGTTTCTTTATACTCAATAGTATTTGATTTTTTTGTGGAGTCTATATTATATTGAAATAATTTTTCTTCGAAATTTGCTTTAAAACATATTTCTTATTATTTGGAGTTATATAGCCCACACAATTGAATCAAGAAGCAGAGGAGACGTTCATCTCTTCACCTCCCTCCATATTTTCAAGGGCCACTTTTGCAGCAGTCCTGACGTGCCCGTATTCTTCCGTATCCGTGCGAATCTGGCGTAGGCCTTCAACAGCCTCTGGTCCTCCAAGTTCCCCAAGAGCCCGAACCTGTGCAAACCTGACATCCACTTCTCTTTCACTCTCAAGAGCTTTGAGGAGAGGTTCAACAGCCCTCTGATCTCCAAATTTTCCTAAACCTTCTGCAGCACTTTTCCTCACTTTATAATTTTCATCTCCAAGAGAAGAGATCAGTGGATCAACAGCTCGAGAATCTCCGATTTCTACAAGGGAATATACAACCTTCTCTCTTACCAGCCAGGCATTATTCTCAAGAAGGGTAGTAAGAGAATCCACAGCTTCAGGATCTCCAATATTTCCCAGAGCTACGACGGCCGCAATCTGAACGTTCTGATTTTTGGCTTGAAGGAGCTCCTCAAGATAAGGGATAGAATCTTTGCTCTTAATCCTTCCAAGAGAACGAGCAGCGACTTCCTGTACCACGGGATCGCTGTCTCCAAGAGCATCGATAAGAGGCAGCTCTATTTGGGCAACTTCTTCAGTCTCTATAAAAAAGCCCAGAGCAAAAGCAGCCTCCTTTCGCACCTCCGGGACTCTATCGTCCAGCATTTCAATCAGGTAAGGGATAGCAACAGGGTCCCGGAGACCATAAAACGCCTTTACAGCGTTAGCCCGAGTTGTGGGATTACTGCTGCGCAGAAGTTTAGCAAGTTTTCCAAAAACCTGTTCACTTTCAAATCTTCCAAGGGTATCAGCTGCCGTAGATCCAATATCTTTGTCATCCAAAAGATCAAGAAGAGGATCAATTGCTCTCGGGTCGCCGATTTCTCCAAGAGCACTGGCAATTCTCCAGCGCTCATCATATTCATTACTGTCCAGAATTTCAACAAGGGGTTCAACGGCCCTGGGATCCTTCAATGCTCCAAGAGAAGACACCGCACTGAAAACTACCCCTTCATTTTCATCCTTTAAGAGCTCAATTAAAGGCTCAACAGCTCCGGAAGCTCCAAGCCATCCAAGTGAAGAAGCTGCATTCATACGAACCTCAGGATAAGGATCGTCCAGAACTTCGATAAGAGAGTCTGCAGCTTTTTGAGCTCCAATTTCTCCGAGGGCACGAGCAGCAAGGCTGCGCACCTGCGGATCATCATCTTTTAAAGCTTTTATTAAAGGGTCTACAGCAGGTTCCCCGATATCGACAAGTGCATAAGCTGAAGCATAACTGACATTCTCGTCCTCATCCCCGAGACTCTGGATCAGTTTCTCTACCCTTGCCTCAAGAGGGTCCTGACCAAGGCAACCGGCACAAATTCCGGAAAACAAAATCAGGAGAATCAAAAGTCCTGCATGCCTGCAACTGAAAAGTTCAAATTGCTCTGTCATACGCATCACCTGCCCTCCTTCTCGGAAGGAATGAGTAATTCAGCAGAAACCACCTGATCCTGCCACGTTGAAGTCACATTAATCAGGAAGCGATCCTCACTTTCTCCAATTACTACATTCCTGACAGGCATATAAGACTCTCCTGAGGGCTCTCCATGTGCGATTTCCACAATTGCATAGGGATAGTCCGGCCAGGTCCATAGGGCTGCTTTATCTTGATTTCCCGCATAATAGACATCGGAAGATGTGAGCACCCTCTCCCCTGTTTTTTCGTCTGTCATTGTTAGGTTCGTTGATACGTCTCTTGCCGAGCCTGATCCATTGTTAATCAGATAGCCGTAGATCCTGTAAATATCAGAAGTATTCCTGCTCTCCATTTCATATTCCAGCTTCAGGTGGATTTCAGGAAGCGGAGTCTGTACAATATAGGTGCCTTCATCCAGGAGCCTGCTGTTCTCGACAACCTTTACATTTACCGGGTATTCCCCTGGAAGCTCATATCCGAGCCATACGCTGACCGAATTGTTTCCTGGAAGAAGATGAATCGGCTTCTGAAGCGAAACAAATTCGACATCCCATGGATCCACAGAATCCTTGGAAATAATCAGCCTTGATGTAGAACGAGCTTCTCCATTTTTATCTACAAAAGCATTCTCGACCTCAAGCCACACGTCCACAGGCTTTGAGCCGTTGTTCTGAAGCACTATGTCCAGCTGCCCCGACTCCCTGATCCCAACAGGGGGAGCATGCATATCAACAATTTTCACATCAGCCGAATTTCCATAATACCATAAAACCCCCAGAGCCAGGACCAGTAAAACAACTGAAATCGAAATCAGAGTACTTTTCTTCATTTCATTTCACCCTTCAGCCCTACGTTATCCTTAAGCTCATCAGCAATCGAAATGCAGTTAGTAAGCCCGTACTTTTTCTTTGTTATTATGCCCCTTCTTTCCAGGTTCATAAGAACCCGAGAAACCTTAGCTTTAGAAAAATCAAGGGAATTTACGAGTTCATTCTGGAGAATTCTTCCTCCTTTTGCTGCAATCAGTTCGACAGCTTTTCTTTCATCCCCTTCAAGAGCCCGCAAAAGAACATCCGTAGGATCAATTTTAGCCCTGACAGGTAGGAGTTCCTCACCAGGAAAATTTTCAGGAGAGACCTCATATCTCCCCACCTCAAATCTTTTCTCCGGAACTTCCTCTGCGACTTCCTCTGCTACAAGACTGAGAGCTTTTACCCGTGCTGTGGAGCCCGTTACGGAAAAAACAGGGTCCTGAAACCCTGAGGATCGCAGGACCTGAGCCAGAGCCAGCCCTCCCATAAATCCTGAAAAAAGAAGAACATAAGCTTCTTTTACTGTATACACATAAGGAATATCCACAACTTTGAACGTGTCTCCTTCAAGCTGAATCACCACGGGTGAGTCTTCAAGAAGAAGATCAATGGCTACAATGCTCGATAGGAGCAGGATGCCAACAGCCAGCACGAATCTTTTTCGTTCCTGGATCGTATTACCACCTCATTTACTACCTCCAGTATGTACGAAACAAATGTTATATTTTTAGTTTGACCTGAATCCGAGACGTCTCAGAATTCCGAGACCACCGGCAGTAGATGGCGAAACTTGTTTCGGGCTGGCATATTAAAAAATCAGAGGGCCTGCCGTGGACGGGACGAAAAATAGACTGAGATAATTAATGAATAGGGCAGATAAACAGGCGAGTAAATGAAAAGAGCAGACAAACAGGCAGGTTATGGACAGGTTGAGAAGAAAAGAAAGAGAAAAAAGACCGGCCCTGAAAAAAAGTAATCAATTCGATCAGTTTTTCTTCAACCTATCAATTTTTATTCAAAGCATCAATCTTTCTTCAAAGCATCAATCTTTCTTCAAAGTATCAATTTTTATTCAACATAAGCCTCATATCTACCGCAAGAGCACCCTTTCCCTCTTCGAAGACCATCATCGGATTGATCTCAAATTCTTCAATCTCCGGAAAATCGCAGACAAGCCTTGAAACCCTTAAAATGGTATCTACCAGAGCATCAATATCCGAAGGCTTTGCACCCCTGGCTCCGGCAAGGACCGGGTAAGTTTTGATCCCTGTAACCATTCCCCTTGCCTCTTCTTCGTCCACAGGGGCGATTGCAAACTGTACGTCTTTGAGGATCTCGATATAAATTCCCCCAAGCCCGAACATTAACATGGGCCCAAAAGTAGGATCGCGGATCATCCCGATAATTACTTCTTTTCCGCCTGAGAGCATTTGTTGCAACTGGACACCTTCAAGGGATGCATCCGGCCTTTTTTCAGGGATCTTTTCCATCATTTCTCGGTAGACAGCCCTCACCTCATCCCCGTCTTGCAGGGAAAGACTGATCCCTCCCACATCGGATTTATGGGAAATCTGAGGAGAGACAACCTTCATCACCAGAGGGTAGCCGATCTCCTCTGCAACTCTAAAGGCTTCCTCTTCAGTTTTTGCAATGACAGTTTTCACTACAGGAATACCGTAAGCTTTCAGGATGCCAAAAGATTCAAGGCCCAGCGTGCGCCGTTCAGCCTCTCGTGCAACTCTGAGGATTTCATCTGCTAAAACCCTATATGGACCAGATTCCGGGAGGGCGAGATCTACCTGCTTCATAATCATATGATACCCTCACGACAGTTATTCTTTAAGAGGAATAATTTAATTAATAAGTTATAAAATTGTGTGCTTCAATCCTGAGAATGAAAAGTTTTTCCTTTGTAAAAAGAAAGTTGACGACACCTGTGAAAAATTATCTCTACTGACCCCGAAAAAGCCATTTCAGATAACAAACAAAGGACACTCCGGGCTTGTATGGCAACTCGTTGCAAGAGATATAAAAAAGGCTTGAAAAGAGCATTCTCAAAAGAAATTAA
Source organism: Methanosarcina subterranea (assembly GCF_055385895.1). Lineage (NCBI taxonomy): Archaea > Methanobacteriati > Methanobacteriota > Methanomicrobia > Methanosarcinales > Methanosarcinaceae > Methanosarcina > Methanosarcina subterranea. Next base: position 1,183,642 of record NZ_AP042426.1, read on the forward strand.
TTTCCAAAAAGAGCAAAAGAGACGTGAAAAAAGAGTATTTTCAGCAGTATTATTTCTATTTCGTCCTTTTATATCAGGTTTCTTTTATGTGTCAACTCTTCTCGCCTCTTTTTCAATGGAAAGACCCGTCCTCCCACGCCGAGCGTGACAAAAACAACATAATAAAGAGAATAAAGTTGCACTGTTCAGAAAGATTTGTAACTTAACCCTTATGAGCGAATCTAACTGTTATAACCCATAAATTAGCTAGCTTAAAGAAGCGAAATTCAGCGTAACCTATAAATCAGCTTCCTTGAGCAAAGCTCACTGCTACAAATCGTAAAGTAGTCCTCTTGAGCACAGCGTAGCGAAAAGAACCTCATGCTGTTGCGCTTGCAGTGCGACTCCCAGAAAATCTCCGATTTCCTGTGATCCCGAAGCGAAACTCGGGAAGTAAAAGCTGTGCTTTTATAAATCAGTCTGCTTGAGCGAGCGAAGCGAGTGAAACAGACCTCGTGCTCCCGAAGCGAAACTCGGGAAGCGAAACTCTGCTGGAAAAAATAGAATAAAGGAGGTAAAGGAAAAAATTTACCTTTACCATCAGACAGCTACTGAGCTGCGTAACTTGATTTCGGTCTCACAGATTTCCTTTGTGTCCCTTGCAATGGTAAGTTCTTCATTGGTTGGGATGACAAGGACCCTGACTTTAGCATCTGGAGTGCTGATATCGATTTCCTGACCTCTGATTTTGTTCTTTTCCTCATCGATTTTTATTCCGATGCCTTCAAGGCCGGAAAGAATTCTCTTTCTGATGCTTGCACTGTTTTCTCCGATACCTGCTGTGAAGACAACTGCATCTACACCATTGAGCACGGCTGAGTATTCACCTATGACCTTCTTAATCTTATATGCGAAGATTTCAAGGGCAAGTTCGGCTCTCTGGTTGCCTTTGGAGGCTGCTTCATCAAGATCTCTGAAGTCATTACTGATCCCGGAAACTCCAAGCACGCCGGACTTCTTGTTCATTAGGGTGTCGATTTCTCTGGTTGTAAGGCCTTCTTTTTCCATAACGAAGGGGACTACTGCCGGGTCGATCGAACCGCATCTGGTACCCATTGCAACCCCTTCGAGCGGGGTAAAGCCCATAGTCGTTTCAACGGATTTTCCGCCTTTAACAGCCGTAATGCTTGAACCGTTCCCGAGGTGGCAGGTGATGATCCTGGTTTCTTCTACGGGTTTTCCGAGCATAGCGACGGCCCTTCTAGCAACATACATATGAGAGGTGCCGTGGAAACCGTATTTCCTAATCCCATGCTTTTCGTACAGTGCGTATGGCAGAGCATACATGTAGGCATATGCCGGGATTGTCTGGTGGAACGCTGTATCAAAGACAGCAACCATTGGGATGCTGGGCATGATCTCCTGACAGGCAGTAATTCCCATCATGTTTGGAGGGTTGTGGAGAGGAGCCAGTTCAAAGCAGTCCGTGATTGCTTTTTCTACACCTGCGTCGATCAAAGCAGAGGTGGTAAACGTTTCTCCACCGTGCACAACTCTGTGCCCGACTGCATTGATTTCATTCATGCTTTTAATAACACCGAACTCAGGATCTGTCAGAGCCTTGACAACTTCCGCGAGGGCTGTCTTATGGGTAGGAAGGTCGGTCTGCTTTTCCAGCTTCTTGCCGTCAAATCTCTTCTGCGTGATGATCGAGTTGTCGATGCCTATCCTCTCGCAAAGCCCTATTGCAAGAGCGGATTCATTCGTCATATCAATTAATTGATATTTGAGAGACGAACTCCCTGCGTTTATAACCAGTACTTTCATTTGTAAACCCCAGTTCAATCCATTGCTTTCCAGTTAAATTTAGAGTTTCCGGATAAAATACTACTATGTATGAAAGTTAATAAAACGCTTCCTAAATAGTTTCGATTATTTGTCCTGCGCTGCAGCCTGCACACAGGTAATTGCAACGGCACCGACAATGTCTTCGTCACTGCAGCCTCTGGACAGGTCATTAATTGGCTTTGCCAGCCCCTGGGTAATAGGGCCATAGGCTTCGGCTTTAGCAAGTCTCTGAGCAATCTTGTATGCGATATTTCCAGCGTTCAGGTCAGGGAAAATGAAGACATTTGCCTTACCTGCAACAGGGCTTCCTGGGGCCTTTGAGGCTGCAACTTTGGGAACAATTGCTGCATCTACCTGTAGTTCACCATCGATTGCAACGTCAGGGGCAAGCTCCTGTGCACGCTTTGTTGCGGCGATTGTAGCTGCTGTCAGCGGGCTCTTTGCACTTCCTTTGGTGGAGTAGGAGAGCATTGCAACCTTTGGAACATCCTCAACAAGCAGCTCAAAGGTCTTTGCAGAACTTACAGCAATATTCGCAACATCTTCTACGCTCGGCATTTCAACCATTCCCGAGTCAGCGAAAAGGAATGTTCCGTTGGACCCGTATTCACAGTCAGGTACAGCGATGATAAAGAAAGCGGATGCAAGAGCCGATCCCGGAGCTGTTTTCACGATCTGCACAGCAGGTCTGAGGGTGTCTGAAGAAGAGTGGGCAGCTCCTGACACTACACCGTCTACTTCCCCGAGTTTAGCCATCATAACAGCAAAGTAAACGTAATCGCTCATGATTTCAGCTGCACTTTCGGGTGTGACGCCCTTGTGTTTTCTCAGCTCATAGAAGGTATTTATGTACTCATCCCTTCTCTCATAAGTTTGAGGGTCTACAATTCTTGCTTTTGAGAGATCCAGATTTCCTGCGAGCGCTTTAATATCGGCCTCATTACCAACAAGGACAACTTTTGCAATATCCCTTTCAAGAATCTTGGCAGCTGCCTGGAGGGTTCTTATATCTTCAGTTTCAGGTAAAGCAATTGTTTTATTAAGTTTCTTTGCTCTTTCACTGATCTTATCTAAAAATGTTACCAATCAACCAACCTCCTATATAATTAGAGTAATTTATGTTAGCTGGGTCTTGATATATAAATTTACGTAAAAAGCATAGAGAAATATATAAAAATGAAAAATATATATTTCGAGTTGCGAACATATATCATTATGCAAATATTTATCCCAATAATATATGAAGTATAATCTGATTTTTTACAACAAAGGTAAGGTAACTTAAAACAATTATTACTGAATATAAATGATAGATTAATATAAAAGAATTCCGGAATGAGACGAATGAAAATATTAGGAATTTCAGGCAGCCCGCGAAAGGGCCAGAACTGTGAGAAGATGATTACAGCAGCTCTCGAAACTGCTAAAGAAAGGGGATTTGAAACAGATATGGTTTTTCTCTCTATCTCAAAGGTGGCTCCCTGCAAAGCTTGCGGAGCTTGCAGAGAAAAAGATTGCTGTGTTATAGAGGATGGCATGGAAGAAATTTATGAAAAAATGAGAGTAGCTGACGGTATAATTGTTGCAGCTCCTGTATATATGGGGAATTATCCTGCCCAGCTCAAAGCCCTTTTTGACAGAAGTGTCCTGCTACGCCGTAAAGACTTCGCACTTAAAAACAAAGTAGGAGCAGCTCTTTCAGTCGGAGGCTCAAGAAACGGAGGGCAGGAAAAGACCATTCAGTCCATCCATGATTGGATGCACATTCACGGAATGATTGTAGTTGGCGATAATGCTCATTTCGGCGGAATTACCTGGAACCCGGCAGAAGAAGACGCCATAGGGATGCAGACAGTCTCCGAAACTGCAATTAAGCTCTGTGATGTTCTGGAACTTATCAAGAAAAATAAAAAAATGTAAATAATAGTTAAAAGTTTACGCAAAAATAAAGGAATAAATGTCAGTTTCCTGAAGGTAGAATATTAGGGAGAGCATGACATAATTCTATCGAAGGATACATTTAAATAAATGCTCGAAATCCTTTGAGCGGAGAAAATATTTCATGCAGAATTAAAAATCTGAAAACTTTTTGCTCAATAAAAAGTTAAGCATAAAGGTCTTCAAGAGGCACGAGCATTTGGAAGTTGATCCAGAATCGAGATTCAGATTCCATAACATAAAAGAATATCCCAGGATAACGGAGTATATCTCCCGGTTTGATACTGAAGCTGCCAGGGTCAACTCAATTGCCATTATAATCGGGCTTTTGACAGGGCTCGTGATAGGAGTTTATGACCGCACTCTCCAGTACAGTAATACTCTTTTCGGAATGCAGCAAGGGTTCTCTTTACACGAGTTCCCACACTATTATGTAATATTCATGCCCGCCCTTGGAGGGCTACTGGTGGGATTAATTTCCCACTTTCTGATAAAAAAACAATACGGTGTTGAAGGGCTTATAGAAACCGTAACCCTCCGCGGAGCAAGAATTAAACTCAGGGATACTTTCCTGGAAGTCTTTACCTCAATAATCACTATCAGTTCGGGAGGTGCCCTGGGAAAGGAAGCGCCAGGAGTCCTTGCCGGAGCCGGAACAGGCGCTCTTGTGGGGAGAATCCTGAAGAGCCCTGAAAGACAGCTCCAGACTCTTCTCGGCTGCGGGGCTGCCGGCGGGATTGCAGCTGCGTTCAGCGCTCCGCTTGCAGGTGTGGTTTTTGTAGTAGAGGTGATTTACGGGGAACTTGAAACAAGGACTTTCATTCCGATAGTTATTTCCTCGGTCTTTGCAACCCTTGTCTCGAGCACACTTTTCGGGATAAAACCCATCCAGATCTCCCCCTACCAGCTGGTAAGCCCCTACAAGGAACTCGGGCTCTACCTTATCCTCGGCCTTCTTGCAGGAATCGTCTCTACAATCCTGATCCGGACGCTTTACTACACAAAAGACCTTTTTTCAGAAATCCCTCTCCATCCTGTCTTCAAACCTGCCCTGGGAGGGCTTGCAGTAGGAGTGATCGGACTTTTTTACCCCAGAGTCCTGGGGATGGGATATAATGTAATAATGGATGCTCTGAACAACCAGTTTACCTTCAAACTCCTGCTGGCCTTGCTCTTCCTGAAGATCCTTGCCTTTTCCCTGAGCCTGGGATCGGGGGGATCAGGAGGAACGATTGTCCCCTCCCTCTTTACAGGCGCAATGTTAGGGGGAGCCTTCGGGACAGCCGCAAATCTGTTTTTCCCAGGGACAATAGCAGAGTCGGGGGCTTATGCCATGGTCGGTATGGGAGCAGTGTTTGCCGGGACTGCCAGGGCACCTCTTACTGGTATTCTTATCCTTTTCGAGATAACAAGGGACTACAGTCTCATCCTCCCCCTCATGTTTGCCTGTGTGCTGAGCAATGTGATGTCAAATGCCCTGTACCCGGAGTCCATTTTTACGGAAGGGCTCCGCAGGAAAGGATTTAAGATAAGGAAAGGTCGGGAAGTAGACATCATGGTCTCCATGTTCGTAAAAGATGCCATGGTAACACACGTCCAGACCGTTTCCGAAGAAAAAAATGTGGGGATTCTTATTGCCCTCATGCAGGCAAGCCGTCATGCAGGTTTTCCAGTCCTTGATTCAAAAGGCAAACTTTCCGGGATAGTGACACTCTCAGACCTCCGGAGCAAAGTAAAGTATGGTGAAGTCGACAAAAAGATAGGGGATATCGCTACCCACGATATCGAAGTAGCCTATCCCGACGAAACCCTTGAAGCCGTCCTCAAACGCCTTGGTTCAAAGCAAATAGGCAGGCTCCCTGTTGTGGACCGCCTGGACAAAACAAAACTCCTCGGCCTCATCACACGGAGTGATATTGTAAACTCATATAACAAGAAAGTCGTAGAAAAAGTCAGGGACACATACTAAAAGCAGTAAACTAAAAAAGGTCCCCCGACAAAAAGAATAGAAATGGAAAAGCGGGGATATTCTGTATAAAATCTGGGGGGCCTTATGCAGGGAATTGAAGGAATTTCAATCGGGGAAGTAGAGGAGTACCTGAAAAACATAATACTTGAAGATAGAGACGAAATATTTAACTTCTATATCGAATTATCTGCCAGGGAAATTTTGCCAATTACACGCCGACTCTTCGAAGAAAATCTTTCCCTGACTCATGAATTCAAAATATCACAACTTGTAGAAAAAGAGAAACGCCTGATAATTTACGGAGAAGCAGGTTCCGGAAAGACGACTACCCTTAAGTGGTTGAATGCTGCCTATGCTAGGGAATATCTCGAAGGAAAAAAGGAACATATCCCTATTTATGTATCCCTTGATTCCTACGTTAAAGGTTCTTTTTATAATTACTTGAAAGCAAAAGCAAAGCAAAAAGGAGTTTCTGAACCTGATTTCAAGAAATTACTTGAAGGAAAAAACCTGCTGCTTTTAGATGGATTGGACCTGCTTACGTATTCTTATAATTTTTCCCCGCTTGAGGAGATTTCCAGCTTTATTTCCGAATATGAGGACTGTCGATATATTATTGCCTCAAGACACGGACCCTCTGGAAGCATAAAAAGTACATTTGCAGTTTGCGAGCTTGAAAAATTATCAGATGAAAAAATAAGGCTCTTTATAGAGAACTACGTCCCTAATAAGAGACAGGCAAAACTCTTGAAAACCAGACACCTGAATAAAACCAATTCGTATCCTCTTCTTCGAAACCCTTTTCTGCTTCAGCTATGGACTAAAATTTCAATCACTCGAATAGAGATGGAAGGAAAGAAGAGACCTGATCAAGAGCTTACTCCTTCTGGCTTTGATTGTATTCCTTCCAATAAGGCAGAACTTTATCTGGCTTTCATTTCAGATCTGTTTAGAAATTACAGGGTAAAAGAAGATTTCTTTAGATCTGAAGATGTGCTCTTTTTGAAAATAAGCGGTGATATAAAAAGCTCTGAAGAAATAAACTATGAAAACAGAAACTATGAAAACAGAAACTATGAAAAGTTATCTGCTGAGAGAAAAGACTATGAAAAAGTGAATGCAGGAAAAACAGGGATTGAAAATTTTCTAATGGACCTGGCATTCAAGCTCCAGTGCAGGAACAGGGTTTCATGCAAGTACAGATGTGCCCTTGAAGTAGCAGAAGAGTGTGCAAAACACAATGTACCCGGAAGAACCGAAGCCAAAAAAACACAGGCCAGAAAGCTTCTCAAGGTATGCTTCGGGCTCGGGCTCCTGACCAGAAACCGCTCTGAAGTAAGGTTTGGAATAAACCGATCTTTCCAGGAATACTTTGCGGCTTTAAAGCTGAAAGCATATCTTGAGAACGGCATGGATATCTCGGAAGCATTCAGGCATCCGAGATGGGAAAATGTGGTTATATTTACCTCGGAGATGGTCGAATCAGGAGATAAATTGATAGACTCCATAATTTCAAGCAACAATTTGGACCTTGCCTCAAAATGTGCCGGAAAAGCCAGCCCTGAAACAAAAGAGAAACTATGTTCATTACTTGCCACCAGGCTCGACAGTAGATATACAGTGGAAAAAATGAGGGCGATTCAAAGCCTCGGAAGACTGGGGACCTGTGGGATTGAAGCCAGTTCAAAGGGGCTTGAGGATAAAGATATAGGGGTGAAAAGAGAAGCTGTAAAGGCTCTTGGGAAAACAAAATCCGAAATAGCACTTGCCCCTCTCACAGCTGCACTTGGAGATGAGGATTATTCTGTGAGGATAGAAGCTGTAAAGGCCCTCAGTATGATAGGATCCGAGAAAGCTGTCGGGCTCCTTAAGAACGCACTTGCAGATAGGAACCGGGCTGTCCGTCTGGAAGCTACGGACGCGCTGATGCAGATCGGATCAGAAAGTGCACTTGAAGTCCTTGTTTCCGCACTTGGGGCTAAAGATGATTTTGTTCGTTTTGGGGCTATAGGGGCTCTTGGCAGAGCAAGCCCTCGTAAAGCGGCGGATCCTCTCATAAAAGCATTTCATAAAGAGGACAAACTTGTTCGATTGGGAGCTGCCGAGGCTCTGGGTCAGATGGGGTCAGAAAGAGCTGTTAAATCATTCAGAGCTGCTCTGCAGGACGAAGATGAATTTGTACGATGGATAGCTACAAAAGCGCTTGGAAAAATAAAATCAGACAGGACTCCTGAGACATTCATCGATATACTTGGCGATAAAAGCCGTTTTGTCCGAAGGGAAGCTGCGAAAGCGCTCGGAACGGCAGGTTCCGAGAAAACGCTTGATCCCCTTGTTTCCGCGCTCTCGGATGAGGATGAATTTGTAAGAAAGGCAGCCGCTGAAGCTCTCGGAGAGATAGGCTCCGAAATGACAGAATCCGAAATGTCAGGATCCGAAATGGCCGGATCTGAAATGAAAGGATCCGAAGTGATAGGATCTGAAGTAATAGGATCCGAAACAGCTGTTGAAGCACTTGTAAGTATGCTCAGTGACGAAAGCCATTTTGTCCGTCTGGAAGCGGCAAAGGCACTCGGAATGGTAAGATTCAGGAAAGCTGTTACTCCACTTCTTTCTGTACTGGGGGATGAGAACCGTTTTGTCCGAAAGGAAGCAGCAAAAGCACTAGGTCAGATGGAACCAGAAAGAGTCCTTGAGTTGCTTATTCACGCTCTTGAGTCCGGAAACGATTTTATGAGGCAGGGGGCAGTAAGGGCCCTCGGACAGATAAACTCTGATGTGATAAACACAGATGAAGCACTAAACCAGATAGCAGATAAAGTATTCGATTTTCTTGATGATGCTTTCCAGGATGAAAATAAATTTGTACGGAGGGAAGCAGCCAGATCTCTGGAAAATATATCCAGAAACATGCCTGAAAGAGCCCTTAAATCCCTGATTAATGCGCTTGATGATGAGGATGAGGAGGTCAGGAGGCTTCTGGCCGGAATACTGAAGTGCCTGGGTTCTGAAAAAGCTGTTCCCCAATTGATCAGCGCTCTCAAATCCCATGACCCAATTGTAAGACGGTTTGCAGCTGAAGCCCTTGGACAGACGAAATCTGAAAAAGTCCTGGAGCCTCTGATAGATACCATGCTTTTCGATACTGAGGGATTTGTGAAAGGGGAAGCTGCAAGAGCTCTTGGAAAAATAAAGTCCAGAAGGGCCATAGAACCTCTTATTGACACGTTGCTGGACGAAAACAATGAAGGAAGATGGGGAGCTGCCGAAGCCCTTGGCAGGATTAAAGCCGAAACTGCAGTTGACCCCCTGATCCTTGCTCTTGCCGATAGAGATGATTTCACACGGTTGGCTGCTGCAAAAGCTCTTGGCAGGATAAAACCGAAAAAAGCAATCGAACCTCTGATCAATACACTTTATGATTGGAACCGTTTTGTAAAAGCAGAAGCCTCCGGAGCCCTTCTGAAAATTTGTACAGAAGCAGACAGAGAGAGGATGCAGGCTTTGCTTGATTCAGAAAATGGACTTATAGCAGATCTTGCTTTTGAAATCCTGGAAGAAATTGAAATGCAGGAGTTATCGAAAACCAGACTTTTTTTAGCTTTTGAAGTAGATCCTGAAATGGTAACCAAAAAATGGTAACCGATTTGAATGAAGAGAATAGAATAATTTAAAAAAATCGGTTTAAAAAACACCGGAGTCAGAAAAATGGAAAGAAGTCTAAGGAAAAACTTTCTTAACGCCATTCACGGAAATCTCATTAATAGGATTCCTGCCCTTTCTGTCACCCAGACCGGAACTGTTGAACTGATGGACATGACCGGCTCAGCCTGGCCGGAAGCCCACTCCAACCCTGAGAAGATGGCAGCCCTCGCCCTTGCAGGCCATGAAATCGCAGGCCTTGAAGCCGTACGTTACCCCTACTGCCTGACCGTGCTTGCCGAAACCATGGGCTGTGACGTGAGGATGGGCACAAAAGACATCCAGCCATCTGTCCTGTCCCATCCTTTCTCAAAAGGGCCCGAAAACCTCAGGATACCTGAAAATCTGCTCGAAAGAGGAAGAATTCCCACTGTCCTGAAAGCAACAGAAATCCTGGCAGCTCGAACAGAAAATGGAACACAAATTGAAATTCCCCTCATAGCAGGCATGGAAGGCCCTCTGACAGTATTTACCCATCTTGCCGAGGTTAAAAACTGCCTTATCTGGGCACTAAAAAAGCCCGACTATTTTAAAACATTCATGGAATCCTGCACCGAGATCTGTATCGAGTACGCAAACTCCCTCTTCGACCGCGGCGCAGATGCCCTCTGTATGCCCGACGGCGGGCTAGTCGGCTCAAGAATGATGCCTCCTTCAATCCTTGAAGATTCAGTCAAACCCTTCTACAAACGCCTCTGCGAAAGAGTAAACGGTCCTGTAATCCTGCATATTTGCGGTGATGTTGGCGATTCCTTGAGAACTCTTTCAGAGTGCGGTTTCGAAGCCATCAGCATCGAAGAAAAAGTCAGTTTGAGAGCCGCAAAAGAAGCAATTGGAGACAGAGCAAGGTTAATTGGAAATGTTTCTCCCTCAAGAACCCTGCTTTTTGGAACCCCTGACACCGTGAAAGCAGAAGCAAAACAGTGCCTCTCTGCCGGTGTAGATATCCTCGCCCCTGGTTGCGGGATCGCACCGCGGACGCCGCTTGCAAATATAAGGGCGCTTGTGGAAGCAAGGGACAAATGGTATGAGGAAAAGGAATGAAGAACAAATGAGAGGGCAAAAGTAAGGGAAAATTCAGGTCATCTTTTTAGTTGCTTCACGGCAGTTATGCAGTACCCGATTAAACGGACTTTTGTTTTACTGGACTTCTGTTTTATTACATAGTATAAAATTCCCATATATAGTATAAAACTCCTCATTGTTCGCAGACCCTGCAGCTTCCATACCTGCCTGCTGGAATAGCCGGGGAATCTTTTTTTTTAACAGGGTTTTATGTAACCAAAAAAGTTACGATTCGGATAAATAAAATATACAGTGACTTATTCAGCCATTATTATTAAAATTGGTTAGTTTTAAGTATATTTATATTATAATGTATATAATTGACTATGAAACTAAACAAGACAGAAGCAGATTTATGAATATTAGATAGTCGCTCGTCTAGTTTCTTAATCAAGTTTGCAAATTATTCAAAATTAAAAACGTGTATCATGGGGGGAATTATGACAGAGAATGAGTACTTGAAAAGATGTAGCAGGTGTATATTACCCGAAACAGCACCAAACATTACTTTTGATAAAGATGGTGTTTGTAATTTTTGCCGTTCTCATATAAAAGTCCAGTATGAAGGTGAATCAAAACTTAGAGACTTATTGTACTCATATCGCAAAGATAGCAACAGATACGATTGTGTTGTAGGAGTCAGTGGAGGAAGGGATAGTAGTTACACACTCCTTAAGCTCGTAAAAGATTATAACCTGAAAGTCCTGGCAGTTAATTATGAAAATCCATTTACTGATCCCCAGGCTAAAACAAACATTGAAAATGCTGTAGAAGCATTAAACGTTGATGTTGTTAGTTTCAAATTGAAGAATGATATTCATGAAAAAACATTTAAACATAATTTTACTGCGTGGCTTCGCGAACCATCTCCTGCAGCTATACCTATGATGTGTATTGCCTGTAAATTGATTCTTCCAAACGTAATTAAATACGCAAAAAAGTATGGTGCGAAATGTGTAGTAACCGGTGGTAACCCATATGAATATACATCTTTTAAAAGGGAATTACTGAATGTTTCAACAGATGAAAATTACATGAATCTTTTAACAAAAAGTTTCGGCATAAAAGGTTTTGGAGGAATTACGAATGAAATATTAAAAAATCCACTTTATTGCCACCCGATGTGTATTCCCACAATGATAACAGGATTTTTGTATGGAAATCCTTATAGTTTTGGACCTAGATTTCTGTCCCCAAATATTGGGTTTATAGACATATTTCATTATATCCCCTGGCAAGAAGAGGAAGTTTTGTCGAGAATTAAGCATGAATTGAAATGGGAAAGCCCGAGAAGATTCAGTTCATCCTGGAGATTTGACTGCACCGTAAGCCATTTAAAGGATTTTATGTACATGAAAACACTTAACATGACCGAAAAAGATGATTTTTATTCTAAAATGGTGAGAGAAGGTCTAATTACTCGTGAGGAAGCCCTCCGAAAGCTAAAAGATGAAAATAAAATATATATGAATGAAATACAAGACCTGCTGGATAGTGCCGGAATCAAAAACATTTCACACTCACAGGGAGATAAAGGGGAGATAATTCGAAAAGAGTTACTGGCTGAATAAGTCAAATAGTTTCTCTTTAAATCCCTCAAAAAACAGACCCATTTTTTAAGGGCGAATAAACCTTATTTCGTAGATTAAGCAGGCAATAGTGTTTCTCCAATTCTGTAAACGATGAATTATTCCAAAATTTCGGGAGATAAATAGAAATACAAATTGTGCCCTATTTCTATCGCATCCTCAGCAACTTCCAGCACTATCCTCGTCTTTTCCTTTATCCAGTCATCCACACCATTCCTCGCAAGCAACCTTTCACATTCTTCAACAAGAGGTTCTGGTTCAAGGTAACTCTCAGAAATGTAAGTTTCCATGAGTGAAGCAAGATTAGGATAATCGCCCAGTTTCCGGACTTCGTCACAATACTATTCTGATCTGAGATCAAAAGGACTAATTTATAGGATTTCTATCAGTAAAACGGTATTCACTATACAGAACCGCTTTTGTCACGCTCGCTTGTGAACGGCTTACTTTTGAAAAATGGAAGAAACAAATACAACAAAAAAGGAACTGAGGCGATCTACCCTAAAAATCCTGAGAACTTAAGTATTTTACTTTATTTCCGCGATTAAAGGCATGTGATCGCTCAGAGATATCCAATCTTCATATTTACCAAGAGAAAAAGATTTCCTACTATTAATAGAGTCGATAGGAGCAAATATATAATCTCAGTACTTCGCTAATTTTGATTTCCTCATTACGGAAGCTTCTCGATACCTTTATATGTAATGAAAAATGCCTCTCTATGTCTTTTTTCACAAATAAGTTCAGAAATAGGTTTAAAATCGAATTAAAGTCAAAGTACTGTATTGATTCTGTATTACAACCTCTCACATCTCATGTAATCCTCAAGATCAATGGTTCACTTACAAGTGAAGACATTATTCGTACTGTTGTGAGTTTGGCAGTCGATAAGAGTTCAGTCCATTCTGTCTCAAAACAGTATTCTGCTGTTGCTTGTGAAACATCTTTACGTTACCATCTTAAGAAACTAAACATGGACGAATTGATCCTATCCAATGAAAAGATTCTTCTTCAAAATCCCCTAAAAACTCTCAAAACAGGTAAGAACTATGAGTTTGCCATTGATTTAACCAACGATCCTTATTACGGGAAAACAGATTCGTCTAACGAGAAATATGTAATTCGTAGCCAAGCTAAAAAGTCAACAAACTCTTTTTACTCATATATCTCCCTCTACATCACTAACAAGAACGAAAGGTTTACTGTATCTGTTCTTCCTGTAGAAAAGAAAAAACCAATGGTTGAATACCTCTCCTATTTTCTCTATCTCATCAAAAGACTGAATTTTAAAATCAAGGTTCTCTGCCTTGATAGAGAGTTTTATTCTATAGATGTGTTTGAATTTTTGCAAAGTAATGGTGTTCCTCACATAGTTCCTGTTGTCAAGAAAGGAGAGAAGATGAAGCAACTTATGAATGGGAATAAGGCTCGAAGTACACAATATGTCATGAAGAATTCTAAGAAAAAGATTCTTTTAGACATTATCATTGATGTTAAGTATCTGAAAGGAAAGAGAGGTAAAAAGGGATGTGAGAACCTTGGTTTTGTTGTTTTTGGAGTTAAATGGTCTCCAAGAAAGGTCAGTACAGTTTACAGAAGAAGATTTGCTATTGAATCGTCATACAGGATGAGGAATGTGGTTAGACCAAAGACATCATCTAAAAACGCAACTATAAGGTACTTTTATGCATTGGTATCCTTTCTACTAAAAAATATATGGCTATACATTCAGAATAAACATTTTACTATTGTCAAAAGAGGACCTCAGGTCATAGATGAGGATAAGTTCAGATTTGAAGTATTTATACTTATTATTAAGGAATGGATAAGAAGAAAGTTAAGAGTGAGGACAACAGTGTGGTGTTTGAGATAAATGAAGGTAGAGTAAAAGTGGAGGAAAGATTTTAGCGAACTACTGTACTTCTCTTTTATGAATTCTCATTTATCCTTCTCCCCTTTTATGAATTCTCATTTTCCTAATTTTATTTTACGAATTTTGTTTTTTAGCTTATGATCTGGCAGCTTTTCTTGAAACACTAGGTTTAATTTGCTAATTTTCAACCACGATTACTTCGGAGAGTAGGAATATGGGGCTTAATTAATTCCCATCCTTTATCGGATAAATCACTGGGATAAGGAAGTCTTTTAGATCGTTTTAACATTAAAGAATAAGCAGGAAATAAGGATTATTTAAATTTAAGACAGCCTCTAAGAGGATGCTAAAGGACATCAAATGGAAGACTATGAAATTTATTTAGATAGATTAAAACCAAAATTATATTTAATTCATCAAAAAAGATATCAATTGAGGTATTGTGCCAACCACAAAATAAATTTAGAATACAAGTGAAAAGAAAAAGCCGTGCTAATTTGTATGTTTACGCATGATACCTCATCAAAAAAATGAGGGAAATTAGTTTCCCTTAAGATATGCGAGAATCATTTCAAGTATATGTATTATCTCACTTTTTGTTAGACCATTTGTTTCTTCTGTATTATTATCCGAAGATGTATTATCCGAAGATGTTGATGTAAGAGTATCATCTACAGTTATTGTTTTATCCACAGTTATTGTTTTGCTTGTAATTGCAAATGTAGAATATTCAGATACTTCAGCTGTAAAGTACACATACGTTGAATCCTGTCCTGTTATTGTAATTGGTACTGCTACCCATTTACCATTATCATACATATTCAGGACAATAGATGATTTATCAAGACCATTTGCTTTAAGCCATGTCTTTTCAACTTTAAAATCAACAGCTGCATTTTCAATATTATTATTTACATCTACATTGTCAATCCATATGTTAAATGACTTGTAAACATTTCCTTCAGGTGGCTCCTCAGTTAAAACGGATTTGTCCTTCAGGTCCTCAACAACTATTGTTACTTTGCCGGAATTTTTTGTTGATTCAAAATATATATTGTTGACAACTGAATTATCTGTAAAAGAAACATTTACAGTTTGGCTATTATCTACATTTACCTGTGTTGATTCTACGTGCTGGATATTGGTCTGAGATTTATCCGAGTATTCATATGAAGAATCATATATCTGTGAGCTGTTCTCCACAATTGTATTTTGAGTTATATTTGTATCATCATCTGAAGTTGTTATTACTGTAGTATCAACTACAACAGAATCATCTGCAACAATAGTATCTTTTTTTTCAACAGAATCTTTATTAGTGTTATCAGAAACATCAACAACAGTAGTTTCATCTTCAATAGTCGAATTGTCTCCTGATGAATTTGCCTTCGCCCCTGCAGTAGCGCACGGGAATACAGCCCCAAAAATAAGGACTGAAACTAATAGTATTGACAGATATTTTTTCATCCTCTATACCTCTCCCAGGGGATTACCTGTAGAATTGTTTTACTGAATATATTTTTTCAAAATTTTGACTGTTGGCCTCACCAGGAACTATTTTTCTCCAATAAGTACGTCTTGGGTTTATTGAGCCTATGGTTTAATTCACTTTCGGCTGGCTTACTGCAGTAAAATTATGAAAATCTTACCTTCCAATTGTGATATCTTTAAACGCCGGAAAAAGCTTCTGCAATTTCCAAGCTTTTCTTATGTCGCTATTCATGGAAATCTGTTTGAAAAAATAAACATCAAGACTGGCAATATAGCTGGTAATTTATTAAGAGCTGAGAAATAATACTCTCCTTAGCTCTTTCTTTTATCTGTGTTTTACCCGGGGTGTGTTTTTTATATAGAAATATTCGGAGCGCTGTTTCGGAATATTACGGCAGTTGCTTGGAAATTTTGGAAATATTCAGACAATTATATGGAAATACTTGGAACATTGTAAAAAAGTATGGCTCAAAATTAAAATCACAATTCTTATCTGTATAAATTCTGTTTGGTCGAAAGGTAGTGTTTTGAGGGCATGAGATGCACAGGAGTACGACCGATGAGATAATTTTCCGGCGACCTTAAGAATCATCTTAAGATACCTGTCAAAGCCTTTTCTCCTTTATATCATAATTTTAACCACGTAGGCTACTTCTATTGTTTTCACTACTATCTTTGACGTCAAAAAGGGGTAATATGCCTTCTTTTAAAACGTATAGTTTTTCAAGTCAGTATTTTAGTTTCAAAAATTTAGTTTCATTAAAAAGGTGAGCTCATGAAAATGCGAGTTGTTTTAATAGTTGTTTTCTTCCTTCTGTTAGCAGTTTCTCCCCCAATTTCAGCCCTCAATCCTGATCTATGGCTGGACGATGTTTACAGCCAGCCGGAGAATCTGGAAATTATGTGCATCCCTTCTCAGTTTACTATTTTGAAACCGGATCTGCCTTTGACTGAAAACAGCAGAATAGGGTTTGTTTCCGGGAATATGGCAAAGTATAATATTAAGATAAACGTTGGGCCCGGAAAATATGACAATGTCACTCTTACTAACTATGTGCAGGAGATAAGTCCCTGGCATACAAAAGCAGACAAAAATCTGGTTATTTTGCCAGGGCATGCTTTGACTGAGAAATTCTATTCTGACATGGCGATATATTATGCCCGGCAGAGGTACAGCACATATATCCTGGACAGGAGAGAGACAAATCTTCCGGTAGACGAAACTGATTTCAGTTATATGAAAAACTGGACCTTTGATGAATACCTTAAGGATACATACGAAGGCATCAATGCTTCACGAAGCCATACCTCTCTCTTAAGTGGTAAACCTGCGGAAAGCATAGAGGTTACTGCAATCGGCCACAGTCACGGAGCATTAATTCTTACAGCTTATGAAGCAAGCGAGTATGATGATCTGTCCGCAGGCTCTGTTGACAGGGTAGTTCCTGTTGATATTATCATTGCATATAATCCCAAAAACTCTGAATTAATACAGGATCAGGCACAGGAATTTAATGCAATTTCCGAAAGTATTGAGAGTGGAGTTTATACTGACAATAGCATGGCAGGTATGATGTACATTGCCTATATGGCTTCTACAGAGCCTGATGCCGGATCCTATTTTCAGTCAGAACTTACAAACAGGCAGTTTTTCAGGCTTATGGCCAGTCAGACATATAGATTTTCCAGATATCCCTATACTCCGGACTATCACTACTGGAGTGGGAATGCTAACAGTCTCGATTACGTTGATGAAAATCATTTACTTTCTTTGACTTTGACCGGGGGAACTGTCCCTCATACGCCAAATCGCCTGGACCAGTATATGGCCGGGCTGATGGGCAATGTGAAGGGCTATAAAATTAATTCTTCCAGAATAGATTCTCCATTACTTTATGTTGGACTCGGAGGAGACTTTGGTGATTATGGCTCATGGTGGTATGAAAACGAGGTTGGAAAAACAAACAGCAGGGTTACTTCCATACACTGGAACGACCAGGGGCACGGCAGTCTACTGATCGATCGAAATTCCCCTGCTTTATGGGAACTCATTGATAACTGGGTGAAAAATGATAAGAATCTGAAAAAGGAAAAGTCTCCCTAATCTCAGGAAATAAAAATAAATATTGATGGAAAAGTGCCTGGTTTTCAGTTCCTCAGGCTGCAACACCTTCTGCTCTTCCAATGCGTTCTGTCCTCAAAAGCCCTCTAAGGAAGTACCTTGCCCATAAAAAGAGTACTACAGATCCTATTCCATTCCCTGCAACCATTCCCCACCAGACTCCTACCTGTCCCATATCCAGGGTAAAGGCGAAGAGGGCTGCAAAGAAAGGAGTAAAAACTATGGTTCTCAAGAGAGTTGCAATCATGGCGTTTACTCCTCTGCCTGCTCCCTGGAAGAAAGAGGAAGAGAATATTCCGAGTGCGACAATCGGGTAGAAAAGACACATTACTCGCAGGAAATGTGCAAGGTCTGCTGTGATATGTGCTCCCCCTTCAGCCTGAGTAAAGATAGAAGCTATTTGCGTCGCAAAGGTAAAGATAAGGATTCCGGCTCCGCATTCTGTAAGGAAACCGAGTTTTGTCGAATAGGAAAGGGCGGTCTTTGCTTTCACATAATCCCTGGACCCTATGGCAGCTCCTGATACCGAAACTACAGCTGTCGCAATTCCCATAAGGGGGGCAATTGCAATTGTTGCTATTCGCCAGCCTGTGGAATAGACCGCAACTCCGTCAGTACTGCTTACGCTAACAATGATAAAGTTCATAAAGAGCATTGAAAGGGACATTGAAAGCTGTTCGGCAGAAGCAGGAATTGAAACATTAAGGATATCTCTTACAATCTTTTTATCAAAATGGAAATCTCTAAAGTCAAAAGTGACATAGGTATCTTTCCTGAAAAACAGCCAGTTAGCCATCAGTAGGGCAGATACTGCAATAGAGATCACTGTAGCCCAGGCTGCACCTGCTATTCCCATTTCAAAACTGTATATGAAAATAGGGTCAAGGATTATGTTCAGGACTGCTCCAAGAATCATTGCCCTCATTGCCCGCTTCGAGTCTCCTTCACTTCGAAGAATTGAATTTGCCACGTTGGAAAAGAAAATGATTATGCTTCCCAGGAAAATAACGCGAGCATAAGCTACTGCAAGCTCTGTGGTTTTTCCTGCGCCTGCAAGGGTAAAGAGCTGCGGGGCAAACATGTAGAATGGAAGCGTAAAAGCTAGCGCAAGCAGAAATATTATTATTATTGTGTGTACGGCTACATTATCTGCGCCTGTTTTATCTTTTGCCCCTATCCTGCGGGAGATGGCTGCTCCTCCCCCTATCCCGATTCCGTTAGATAGAGCCATGCTGATGAAGAAGAACGGGAACACAAAACCCATTGCAGCAAGTGCATCCGCTCCGAGTCCTGAAACCCAATAAGTATCAACCAGGCTGTAGATTGTCTGCACAAACATAGCCACAATCATAGGGATCGCCAGTTTTACGATGGCTTTTTTAGGATCTCCCTGAAGGGCTTTTACCCCTTCTGTTACTCTACCTGCATGCCCGGCAGCAATTTCATTTTTATGCTGATTATCTGTCATCTATTATATCTTCCTTAAAGATTTCATCTTTCAAAATTTGCCCTTTAGCCTGCTCTCTTAACTCGTTTCATTCTCTGGATTCTTTTTCGCTTTCTCAACTGTCAATACTGGCTTTCTACCAATGGACAATTTCCAATCAACAGTGCATGTTTAAAAGAAGCCAGGAATTGAAGTTATTAAATCAAGGGTTGAAGTTACAGGATCTTTGCAATTCCGGTGGTTATTTTAACAGAGCTACTGGCTAGTGAATAAGCTGAAGAATTCAGGATCAAAGAGTCTATTGTTTGATTACTAACTATTTGATTCTATATTGTTCAATTTCTAACTAGATAATTGGTTCTACTTATAGCTTTTCATGAGTTTTCTAATCCGTCAGGAAAAAATATTATAAAGATGCTCCCTACACATTCAAACCTGCATGGTCTGTCCAGGATCTGCCATCAGGTAAGAAAAGAAAACATCAAACCTGTCTGCTTTACGAGAAAACTAACGTTGAGGAAAACTATTCTACTGGTTAAAAAATAGTTTTAAAAATAATCTCTCTATTCCTGGAGCCAGTCTTCAATATAGATAAATATATGACATCTCCGCCAACCTGTCCGGAAGGCTGTCGAAAAAAAGGAGTCATGGTAGAAGAAATTTGATAAGTACTTTTCAGGTATATTTTCTAATTGATTATCAGTTCCTTCTTTTTTCGTTCTCTTTTAATTTTTAACTTTTCCTTTCTCTTCTTTTTTGTCTGAAATATCGTTCTCCTGCGTCGAGCGTGACAAAAACGGTTCAGTATAGCGGATAAGGATATACCGGTTATGAATATTTGTAGTTCAGTCCTCTTAAGTGAAACTCACTACCATAGCCCCGAAGTTAGTCCTCTTGAGCGAAGCGAAAAGGACCGCGTACTCCCGAGGCGCAATTCGGGCGAGGCGCAATTCGGGCGAGGCAGAATTCGGGCGAGGCAGAATTCAGGTATTAATCATGTAAGGCAGAAAACCAGTTTTTAGTTCAGGAAATCTTTGAGAGTATAGCGTGGTACCTGTACTCATAATACATCGATTTCACATACTCCACATGGAAATCACTTCTACGGGCAATTTTTTCAATCAGGTGGGGACTGTAAGAATTCCCTATTATATCATAGGGTTTGTTTTTCAAAAAAGCTGACATCCTTTTCAAGCAATCCAAACATGCTCCTGTAAATATACTCCATGACATGAAATTCTGTGAAAACCATCCGATTTTCCATAAATAATAAAACTTTGGATCAATTATGTCAAAAAATATTATTTTTCCTTCCTTACTTAGATGTTCGGAAGCATTACGAATAAAACCTTCTAACTGTTCAGGTGTGAGGTACTGGACTACTGCTGTTGCCGTTATTCTATCAAACTTCACGTTTAATTCGTCCCATACTGTTCTGTCATCAGCAAAGATTAAATCTACATTTCGATACTCGTGCTGCATGACTTTTTTTTCTGCTTCCAGGAGCATGGATCTGGAGAAATCAACTCCAATCACTTTTTCATAATTTGGCACGTAGTATATAAGGAGTTCTCCTGCCCCACATCCAAAGTCAAGAAGGGTTTTCCCTCCACTCAGGTGAAATAGCTTCTCTTTTGCCTCTTTAGCAAGAAACTCTTCAGTTGAAAACCTGTGTCCGCCCTTCTTTTTATCTGAAAAATATTCTTCCCAGGAGAACTCTGACTTTTTTAATGCTGTTTCCATTGTTAACCATCCTGCTCTTTGCCTGGCCTTCCAATTTCCGGGTTATTTCCTGGAGAAAAAAATAGAAAGTGAGATTAAAGTTAGAAATGATTACAAACGATTGCATTTTTCTGAAACTTATATTGAAAAATATATTTGGTAATACAAATCTCATAGATTATTATAAAGTTTTTGAAATAATTGTTCTGAAAAAAATTACTGTCCTTTTTTATTGTCCGATTTTCTGGAATGACAGGCAAGAAGGAAGGAAATCTTTATCTATGACTTAAAAAAGCTGGGATATAGTATTTAGCAGTTATTTAGCAGTTAAAATCAAAAATCTTTGATATCCTGCTATCTTTAAAATAAGAACTAAAAAATAATTATAATTTATAGATGCTTCGAATCAAGCTGCTCTTATTGATTTTTGATAGACTTAACTTTGTATTATGTTACTTTTTTCTACTACACAGTACAGTTGCAGCCCTCACTGCACTCTCAGGAGTGAAAAATACAGGCATTCCGGCTTTTGTAAATGCTGAAGCAAGTTCCCGGCTGAACTTTCCGCCTGGAGAGCTGATCAAAATAGGTTTTCCGCAGCTGTCGACAAAATTCCTTATTTTCTCCGCAACCCCTTCGGTAAGAAGAGGCGGGCCCCATAGCAGGCTAACAATCGCAAGGTCATATTCTTCGGCAGGAGTTTCCTGCAGGGCAGCAACATAGTGTTCATCCCGCACGCTGCCTGTGAGGTCTATCGGGTTTCTTACGGAAGCAAAAGCCGGAAGTTTTTCCTTCAGCTTCCTGACTGCAACCTCGGAAAGTTCAGGGACTTTAAGCCCTGACTCTTCACAGGAATCGGCAATGGAAATGCCTATCCCTCCCCCGTCAGTTATTATCAGGACCCTTTTTCCTTCGACAGGGGAATACCTGTTCAGGACTTTGCAGGCGTCTTTCAGTCCTTCATAACTGGCAACCTCGATTATGCCTGTTTTCCTGAATGCGGCTTCATAGGCTTCATACATCCCGCTAATAGCGCCTGTATGAGAGCTTGCCGCCCTTGCCCCCGGTTCCCGTTTTCCAACCTTGAGAGCTACTACAGGTTTCTTTTTTACACAGCTGGAAGCAACCTCAAGGAACCTCCGCCCGTTTCCTACGGACTCAATGTAAAGGGCAATTGCCTTTGTGGCTTCGTCCTGTGTAAGAAATTCAAGGCAATCGCTTTCGTCCACATCCACTTTGTTACCGTAGCTTACGACCCTTGCAACGCCTGCTCCCTCATTTGCCAGTTCATCCATAATCATGGCTGCAAAAGAACCGCTCTGCGTAAGCACGGAAATCCCGTCCTTGACAGGCCTTTCTATCTTTTCCCGCTCTATGAAAAAGGTATCTACATTTGAGATTGTATCGTATATCCCGAGGCAGTTGGGACCCATAGCCCTTATGCCCTTCTCCTTTAGAAGAGCCCTCAGCTCATCTTCCATCTTCTTTCCGCAGGCCCCCACTTCCCGAAAGCCGGAGCTAACAATTATGGCTCCTTTTATATTTTCCACAGGCGTTTTCAGAATTTCAAGAACAGCTTTAGCCGGGACTGCGAAAATAGCAATGTCAATCCTGTCCTCAATCTCACCTGGGGACGAATAGCACTTGAGCCCCTCAATCTCTCTGTAGCCAGGGTTTACAGGATAGATCTTTCCTTTAAAATTCATCTTCCGGAGGCTTTCCAGAATTGTATGGGAAAGTTTCTCAGGTTTCGGAGATGCTCCTATAAGGGCTATGCTTTCAGGATTGAAGAAAAAGTCAATCGATTTTTCGGTATTCATTGCTGTCTCCAGGATTATGCGGATCAACTGAGACCTTTTTTGATGTTTTTTTTCTTTCGACCGGCAGGCTTAAAGCTTTTTATCCGAAAATTATTCTTGAAGTACCCCTTTGCCTTAAAGTACCTTGCTTAAAGTACCCCTTGTTTTCTAAAGCCCTTTCCCCTGCCTGATATAAACTAGGGTTCGTTAGTATAAAACAATTTCAATTCGAGGAGCAGAGGTTTCACTCAGCAATTAACAGTTTTTTTCTTCTTGGTTCCTTCTGATTTTGTCTTGATTTCTTTTTGGCTTCCGGGCTCAGTGGTCACAGTACATGCAGATAGCTTTCTCGCATTCTTCGTTCTGGAATTTCCACTTTAGCCCCCATCGCTTTATTGCCTGTATTATCTTTACAAAATCTATTCCGCTTTCAGTAAGGTAATATTCGGATTTTGGGGGGTTTGTAGAGTTATCGACTTTTTTTTCTATCAGGCCTTCATTTTCAAGTTCTGTAAGTCTTTCCGAAAGGATTTTCGGGGTTATATATCCAAGCTTTCTTTTCAGTTCATTAAAGCGCTTTTCTTTCTTTTCCCCTTTATGCAACTCAAGGAGAATATGGATGGTCCACCTTTTCCCGATGATGTTCATTGTCTTGTAGACTGTGCAGTCCTTCATAGTATAAGCATAGAAACTGTCTGATATATAAATTAGTATCTCTAATATACTGGTATCAAAAGGATACTATTATATAATTCAATTTTATAAAAATACTTTTAAAAGATATATCTGTATATAATATCTGTGTAATAATAACTCTATAATAAAAATAAGGAGAAAGGATCAACCGTGAAAGACAATTTACCGGAAAAAGGCGCAATCGTTCAGAAAGACCGTGAGACATACGCAATAGCCCCACATCTCCCGGGCGGAATCGTGGACCCTGATACTCTCATAAAAATTGCTGAAGTTGCGAAAAAATATGGGGCAGCTGCTCTGAAAGCAACCTCTGCACAGAGAATTGCAATCGTGGGTCTGAAAGAAGAGGACCTTGATAATGTCTGGGCTGACCTTGGCATTAAACCAGGGGCAGCAATAGGGCTCTGTGTGAGAAGCGTTAAGTTCTGTCCGGGGACAACTTTCTGCAAGCAGGGGAAACAGGACGCAGTAAGCCTGGGTCTCAAATTGGATGAAAAATATCACGGGATGTCGATGCCTTCCAAATTGAAAATAGGAGTTAGCGGTTGTCCGAACTCATGTGCTGAGCCTGCTATTAAGGATATAGGGTTAATGGGTACAGCAAAGGGATACAACCTCATGGTCGGGGGTTCTGCTGCTGCAATGCCAAGGCTTGCCCAGGTTGTAGCAAAGGAACTTTCCGAAGCTGAGGTCCTTGAAGTCGTGGACAGAATCCTTAACTTTTACAAAAGCTCCGGCACAAAAAAGAGGCTTGGAAAGTTTATTGAAGATATGGGTCTGGACGAGTTCAAAACGCAGGTTGGGTTGTAACTTACGTGTTAAATTACAAATTTTTTGCCTTACAGGCGTTTTATTAAAACTCGACATCCGCTGTTTGACCTCCAGCAACTGTGTGATATGTTTCCTCCATGAATATCGAGCCTTATTTCCTTTCAGGGCTTGAGGTTAAGATTCTCAGGCTCTGATATAGCTGAATCCAGCAAAAAAGCTGGTTTAGAGACTGATCTAATAAGTTTATAGTGATCAGACATATATGAAACGGATTCCAGAATGTATATGCGGGATAAATGGGTGCTCGGTTAAAAACACTCAGGTTACTCTGACAAAATACGGCAGCAAAAAAGCAAAATATAGTCCGAAAGGGGAGAGTAAATGAAAACTATTGAGATGAAATCTTCACCGGAAAAGCCTAACCCTCACAATGTGAGCGTACGCTTGCTCTATGATACTGAACATGCTCAGGCGGTACACATCGAACTCAAGCCAGGTGAAGTCTTAAAAAAGCATATCACACCTGTGGATGTGTTTTTCTATATTCTCGAGGGAAAAGGTGTAGTCGAGATAGGGGATGAACAGGAAGAAGTAAGCAGGGATATGCTGATCGAGAGCCCTGCAAAGATCCCTCACCGCCTTCTGAACCCCGGTGACGGGATATTCAGGGTGCTTGTTGTAAAAGTTCCGAGGCAGACTGAGCCCACTCGCCTTCTGTAAAAAGGATTTATGACTAAAAGATATTCGGGCAGGACTGTGGTAAAATTGGCTGAGAAAACAAATCTAACAAGAATCGCAGTTGTCCGCTGTGATATTGTTTCTGAAACCTGTCCCGGGGTAGGCTGCTTCAAAGCCTTCAATGAGAGAAAGTTTCACTTTAAGGAATATGATGGGGAAGCACAGATAATTGCTTTCTTTACATGTGGGGGCTGCTCCGGAAGAAGGGTTTACAGGCTGCTAAAAGCTCTGAAAAAGCATAACCTTGATGTTGTGCATATGAGTTCCTGCATGCTCCTGGAGGACAGCTATCCGAAATGTCCCAATATAGATCTCATCAGAAAGACAATTCAAGATGCGGGTATGAAAGTGGTGGAAGGAACACACCACTAAAAAATCCCAAATTTAACAAAATAGGATAAAAGAGTTTATTCCCATTGGCTGAAAAAGCCTTTTGATGGGATAAAAGCTCAGTTCAAAATTTAATTCTTTTCAAAATCAAATTGCGAATAATAGACTGAGAATGCAAGTTGTGGGTATACCAGGATGATAAAATGGACCATGATACATCGCAGGATAGAGACAAAGATGTTGAAGAAGATGAAAACTATGAGGGCGCAAATCCTGAGCTTCAGGACCTTCCCCTTCCTACAACCGATAATATCTTGTATTCGATTCTGAACTCTTTAAATCAGAACATAGCGAATTTTCATGCTTATCTAAAATTTAAGAACTATATCTCTGAAGATACCTTAAATACGGAGCTTTTGAAAAGAAGCATGGGCATTCACAGGGATTTTTCTGCTCTCTTTTTACACACCAAAGAAGAACTGGTATTTATTTACCCGGAACTTCTGGAGAAAGCAGAAAGAATACTGTTCAAAGGGGAAGCAGGCACGGATTTCATTAAGTATACCTGTAAAATGAGCAAGCTAATAAATGATTATAAAGTAACATTGTATAGGGAAGGGTATTTGCAGGACTTCAAACTGCAGTTAATGTTAACCGATATCTGATTTCTTCGGCAAATCAAATAATATCTCTCTGTAAAAGGTGTAGACCTAAAGGAAGGGGGTTAATTTTCATGGTAAAACGAACAATTATAAAAATTGACGAGGAAAAATGCACAGGCTGCGGAAAATGTGTTGCACCCTGCGCTGAAGGCGCTATCCAAATCATTAACGGCAAAGCAAAAGTCGTATCCGAAGAACTCTGTGATGGTATGGGCTACTGTATCGGGATCTGTCCTGAAGGCGCCCTCTCTATTGAAGAAAGGCACACAGTTGAATTTAACAGGGAAAAAGCCGAAGCCCAGCCAAAAAAGAAAGATGTTTCAATTCACTGCTTCGAATGCGGAGCCGGAGAAGATACCCACTACCTCATGCCTCTCAGGCACAATATGGAAAGCCTCTGGGTCTGTACTCGCTGCCTGCCCAGGTTGATACATGGCTGATCCGTTTAACCTCAATCTAAATTAATTCGTCTGCTTGAACGAGCGAAGCGAGTGAAACGGACCTCGTGCTCCCGAAGCGAAACTCGGGCAGCGAAGCTCGGGCAGCGAAGCTCGGGCAGCGAAATCAGGTGGTGCAATTCGGGAGCTTGAAGAGTGAAATAGTCTCACAAACTCACTCAGGCTCTACATATCTATCTCTGAGACCGTGCAGTAGCATGTGGAACTCTTCATGCTTGCCTGCACCTATTTCTTTATTTTCCACAATCTCAAAAGAGTCAAGCAACTCCCTCTGCACTTCCACCTCAAAATGGGCATCAGCCATTGGAAAAAGGTTATTATCCTCTTTATCGGTATGCTGGGTCAAAAGCCGGATATATGCCCGTGAATCCCCAATCATGGGCGAGCCTGCTCTGTCCCATACCTTTTTTGAAACTGCCTCTTCTATTCTGCGGACATATTCTCTCCCCTGTTCGTGTTCTTTCTTAAGAGAAGTTATCAACTCACTTGCACCTGGAATTTCCGCCTTTTCCATCTCAGGAAAAAGGTAAGCCTCTTCTTTTGTGTGATGGCACTTATCCACGAATATTTTCATGAATTCTACGAGTCCCTCGAGGTGCTCCTGTTTAACACTCCTTCCGGACTCTATACCCGTACATATGCTGTCGAGGATTTTCAGCATCAGTTTGACAGCCCTGTGTTCTTCTCTCAGGTCATCGGTTGGTTTCATTCTATTCTCCCCACTCTTTTATTTATGAATTCAACTATAGATTCATTCCCATCTCTGGCTGGCTGCACTTTATTTTCTCTCCCAACCTGTCCTTTTTGAGAGTTCGCATCCGGAGCCTCAGGGCCTCAGGAATAGATAAATAATATGCACATAGATTTTAATGTAATTTCAAATGGGGGTTAACCACTATGGAAGAGCATAAAGATCTGGAACATGAAGAATTACTGGAAAGTATGAGTGAGAAACTGGGATTTACTCCGCATATTCTTGAGATACTTGGATGTCTTGACAGTGAGTCAACGAAAAAATATAACAGGTGTAACAAAAAGTTGCTGTCAGACGGTGCTCTGCCTGCAAAGACCAAGATTCTAATCGCGCTTGCAGTCGTTGCATCCAAGCAGTGTGAAAGGTGTACTGTTGTACAGATGCAGAGTGCACTCAAGAACGGCGCTACCAAAGAGGAAATAATGGAAGTTATGGACGTCATATTCATCACCTCGGGGGCGCCTGCCGTAGCAGCTTGCAGAGACGCGTTGAAATTACTCAAATAAAGTTAAAATATAAACTGAGAACCGTTTCAGGCCAGGTATATCTTTTCCGGACCTTCCGGAGCCAGAAATTTTCTTATATAATCAGAAACTTTTTGCACCAGATGTCAGTATTTCCTGGCATCTTATGCACATATCTTTTTTCGAAACTGCTTTAAGATATTAAATCCAAGTTTCGGCATGCAAAATGAAAGGCTCCTCCAGGATATCGGCCTCAACGCCTATGAGGCGGCTGCCTATCTTTCTTTGTTGAAACTTGGTGTTTCCGAAGCAAGCGCCATCTACAGAGATTCGGAGGTGCCCTACGGGAAAATTTATTCTGTCCTTGAGTCCCTGGTCGGAAAAGGGTTTGTGGAAGTTCAGGCTTCAAGGCCCAAAAAGTTCAGGGCGGTTGACCCTGAGCTCTCTCTGGACACTATTTTTGAGAGGAGAAAGGCCGAAGTTGAAAGGGAAATCGCGGTTTTAAAAGGCTCTATCGAAGAAGCAAAACAGGCCCTGGCAGTTATCCCTATTCAAAAGCGAAAAAATGAAATTTTCTGGACAACTGCTATCACTGAATCTGAAATTAAAAAATTTGCTGTTTCTATTTACGGAGAAGTTAAAAAGTCGATCTGTATTCTTCCTCCAGTTTTCGGAATACCCATTGTTTTTTACCTGCTCCCGGAAATAACAAAAGCTATTGACAGAGGAGTCCGGATCAGACTGATGGTTTCCCCGCGTTTCAGAGCTCTTACTTCTATGCTCTCAAATCAGGAGGGAGAAATCCCTGAAAAACTGAAAAAAGGCCTTGATATCAGGCTGGTCCAGAATTTCAACTCCTGTTTCGGCATCGTTGATGATAGCGTAGTCGTCCTTTTCCAGCCCCATCCCGCAGACAGGGACAGAGTCCTTTCAGTCGTAAAAATCCGAGACACCGGGCTTGCAAAAAATCTAAAAGAAGAATTTGAACTCCTGTGGAATACAGGAGAAAAACTCGACCTCCACGAGGAACTGGAAAAGCAAACAATCAATGAGAAGAAAACCTGAGACGCCAAACACGATACCAGCTCCCATCAATCATCTCTCTCGATAGAAAATCGACATTAATCAACTATAGATTAACCTTCTCGAACGAAGCTAGCACCAGTATCTTATTAGTCCTCCTGAGCTCAGCTTATTGCTACACTTATAACTTAATCCTCTTGAGCTCAGCTTATTACTACACTTATAACTTAGTCCTCTTGAGCGAAGCGAAAAGGACCTCGTGCTCCCGAAGCGAAACTCGGGCAGCGAAACTCGGGCAGCGAAACTCGGGCAGCGAAACTCGGGCAGCGAAACTCGGGCGGGTAACTATGCCATCAAAAATTATTATTACCATCCCCCCAATTAACCTTCAGATGATTATAGGCGTAATGGGTCCGGAAGGCTCGTATTCGGAAAGAGCTGCAAAGCTCTGGGCGCTGGAAAATGGCATGAGGGCTGCAGAGTTTAGGTACTTCGCAGACATAGAAGATGCTTTCCTGGCTGCAGTTAAAGGAAAAGCAGATATCTCTGTGATTCCTGTAGAAAACTCCATAGAGGGTTCCGTAGGAGTAACTCTCGATCTCCTCCTTGAAAACGAGGCTGTTATAGTCGGAGAAATAGTCGTCAAAATAGAGCACTGCCTCCTCTCAAAAGGAGAGCCTGAGAAAATCAAGGTTATTCTTTCCCATCCTCAGGGGCTTGCCCAGTGCAGGCATTTCCTGAAGAAGCATTTTCCTGAAGCGGAACTCCGAAGTACGGGCAGCACTTCCCATGCAGCCAGACTGGCAGGGGAATTTGAGGAAATGGCAGCAATTGCCTCCCCTGAGGCTGCAGAGCGTTACGGGCTGAAAATCCTGCTCTCAAATATCCAGGACAGAAAAGAAAATCACACTCGTTTTATTGTTATCCGGGCTGAAGAAAAAATTTCATCGGAGAAAACCTTAAAGGCTGCAGGTGATAAAAGGGAGCCTTACTCTGAGCCCTGCAGAAGTGCAGGATCTGAGTTACATTCCAGACCCGAAACCCCCGAAACCGGGAAAGAAAAAATAAGGCTTTCTGCCTGCAAAACCTCCCTTATCGTATACCTGGAAAAAGACCGACCAGGAGCATTATATGAACTTCTGGGGGCTTTTGCAAAAAGAGGAATTAACCTTACAAAAATAGAGTCCAGACCCTCTAAAAAGGAGCTAGGAGATTACTACTTCTACATCGATTTTGAAGGTCACACAAGCGATGCACTTATAAAAGATGCCCTGGAAGATATAAAATCAAAGGCTGGTCCAAAATCAAAAGCCAATACATTAAAAGCACTGGGTTCCTATCCGGCCTTCAAGACTTCAGGTTCATCAGGCTTGAATACAGGAACGTAAACAGGTTCCTTCTGGCCGCAGAGGTGCTGCAAGCTTCTCTGGATTCCGGACAATCAAGGAGCCTTCAGGTTCAGAAAAGAGCTTCAGGTTCAGAGAGGGGACATGCTATGATACATGTGGGAGATACTCACAGTTGGAACTTACAGCTGGAACGTGTACCTTTATATAGTATCTTTATATAGTATCTTTCTATAATATCTTTCTATAGTATCTTCACATGTCTTTATGCAACTTTATAGAACATTCTTAAGTACAGCGAACGCCGGGACTTCCGGTTGCAGAAGGGAGCAGAATGGCTCTGGAGATTGAAAATATCGTAAATAAACATGAATCGGTTCTGAAAAAATATAGAGGACTCTATGTTTTTGCAGACCTTCTTGCAGCGTTTCTGGTTCTCTATGCCCTTTTTGTACTCCTTAACATGAGGGATATTTTTTTAATGTTCAGCACCTTCGAACCTTATACCGGTGCAAAATATAGCATACTTGGTGCCGAAATTGCCTTTGAGACTCTGGGGTTGGTTACTCTTGCCTTTATCTTCTCTCTTATACTTACAGCAGTCAGGTTTTACAGGGCTGATAAGAAAGATGCGATTTCCTTTCTCGAAGAAAAATACCCTATACTCAGGGAGAGGATGAGGACAGCCTATGACAACCGGGACACGGATAACATTATTGTCCGTGACCTTATAGGCGGCGTTGTAATCGATTCGAAGCCTGTGAAATCTTCTGTCTTCCTGGATCGAAAGAAGCTTGCAAAGGATCTCCTGGTAACCGTGTTTGCTGTCGCGCTTCTGGCATATGTTGCCCAGACAGGATACCAGACGACTCTCAGCCCTTACGACCTGAATGAAGTAATCGAAACCATTACCTTGCCGGGATCGGGTTCGGATCTTGTTTCTGTAGAGGAAGATGGCGGGACTTCCGGAGATCCGCAGAACGATGACGAACTTTTTGGAGAACCTGCCGTTATCGTAGTCGAAGGTACGGAAGTGGATTTAAAGATACCTCCGGGCGCAGGACAGGGCTTTACGAGCCAGGAAGAAGGAGAGCAGAATAACAAATCATTTGTCCAGTCAGGTATCTACAACTCGGACCCCACTGCTTCTCAGGCTTACTACGAGAACCTTCCTGAAGGGTACAGAAATGTTATTCAGAGTTACTTTGAACAACTTGCAGAAGAATGATATGAAAATTTATATTGAGTTGAATAAAAAATTATCTTAAGTTAGATTTAATTGAAAAAGAATTATCTTAAGCCAGACTTACCTGTATTCGGTTTAATTGAAAGTTATTGAAAGCAGTTTTGAAATTATAGGCTGTTTTTTTGAATAACAGGCTGTATAGGTAGCAGACTGTATTTGGAGTAACAGGTTGTTTTTGAATGGCATTCTGTTGCAGGAATGAATAAGGTTCAGCAAGAGCGGGCATCGGGACTCGCGAAAAACAGCAATCCAAAGGGTGAAGCAGATATGAGTGAGAATAATATTGATTCAGGTGAGGCCTCCACGACCTACCAGAACGCAGGCAGGATTTTTAAAAATTTCTTTGATGAAATAGGAAATGTCATCGTGGGTCAGAACAGGGTAGTAGAACAGATCATAATCTCAATCCTGTGTGAAGGGCATGCCCTTGTGGAAAGCAATCCAGGGCTTGGAAAAACCCTGATGATCTCCACAATCGCACAGGCAATGAACCTGAAGTTCAGCAGAATTCAATGTACTCCTGACCTGATGCCTTCTGACATCACAGGAACGAATGTGATTGAGGAAAAGGACAACAAAAAAGAATTCAGGTTTGAAGCCGGACCTGTCTTTGCAAACATCGTGCTTGCGGATGAGGTCAACCGTGCCTCCCCGAAAACCCAGTCAGCCCTGCTCGAAGCCATGCAGGAGAAACAGGTCACAGTCGGAAATGATACCTTTCTTCTTGACCGCCCCTTCTTTATTCTTGCTACCCAGAACCCCATAGAAATGGAGGGAACTTACCCCCTTCCTGAAGCCCAGTTAGACCGCTTTCTCTTAAAGGTCCTTGTAGATTACCCCTCCTTTGAAGAGGAGATGGAAATCATAAACCGTTATACAAAGTCCGAAGTCCCGAAGATTACAAGGGGTCTGGACAAGTCTACACTCCTCGATTTGCAGAAGCTTACGCGGCAAGTTCCTATCTCCGAAGAACTCAAGCAACGAGTCCTTTCTATTGTGTCAATGACCCGCAAAGACAAAGAGCATATTGAGTATGGGGCTTCTCCCCGTGCATCCATCGGCTTGATCCTTGCGGCAAAAGCAAGAGCCCTGATACAGGGCAGGAACTTTGTGAGCAAAGAGGACATTGATTATATGGCTTATCCGGTCCTTCGCCACAGGCTGATCCTGACCTTCGAAGCCGAAAGAAGCGGGATGAGCCCTGATGAAGTCGTTGAGGATATTCTCAAAAAAGTTAAATGAAACAGCCAGTCAATAACATAAATTGAAAAAATGAAATCTGATAGACCTGTAACTGAGCAGGCTCTGAGATTTGAAATGCATAAAAGTAATACAAAATTAAAACCCCATGGTTTTTTCCAGTTCCGGGCAAAACCGGGCTTTTCGGTTGACGATCCAGAATGACTCGCACAAAACAAAAAATCGAAACGGATTTTTTCAGGCAGCTTGATCGCTTTACTTTTTCGGTCCGGAAGAGAGTATCTACGGTCTATGCCGGAAACCGTCCATCAACCCGAAGCGGACACGGCATCGATACTATCGGGTTCAGGGAGTATGACTCAAGCGACGCTTTAAAAGATATAGACTGGAAAGCTTATGCCAGGACTGAAAAACTCTATGTGCGGCAGTTTGAGGAAGAAAAAACCCTTACAACCCATATCCTTCTGGATGCCAGCAAAAGCATGGACTATCCTGAAAAGGGGACATCAAAGTTTGAGTATTCTGCCATGCTCGCTGCAGGTTTTGCTTACATGGTAACGAAATATAATGATAGGTTTGCCATATCCACCTTTACGGAAGAAATTAATATCAATAAACCCCGCAGAGGCCGGAAGAACCTTATGCGGACAATCGATCGGCTTAGCGAACTTCAACTGTCGGGCGGGACTTCCATAGGTGAGGCGGTCATTAAATACAGCCGGGAGATCAAGTCCAGGTCCCTTGTAATCCTGATTTCGGACTTCATGCAGGACCCACAGGCAATAGAAACAGCTCTGTACCGGCTCTCAGACCACGACCTTATCGTTATACAGGTGCTTGATCCCACTGAAAAAGAGCTTCCCATTCAGGGAAACAGCAAACTTGTAGACCTTGAAACAGGAGAAGAAATAAGGACTTATATCAGTGAAAAGTTCAAGGAACGCTATACTCGGAAGCTTGATGACCACAGTGCAGGGATTAAAAAAACCTGTATGAAGGTCGGAGCCGAATTTTACACCTTTACAACCGATACTCCTATCTTTAATGCTTTCTACCATACAATCAGGAGACGGAGACGCTAAAAATGCCTTTTCAAAACCCCTTTGCTCTTGCTGCCCTCCTGAGCGTAATCCCGCTTATAATTATTTACATGCTCCGCCCAAAACCAGCGGTGCTTTCTATTCCCTCGTTAATGTTTGTCCTCAAGCTTGAAAGGGAACGAAAAAGGGTTTATGCTTCTATTACAAAAATCGTGCGTGACCCTCTTTTTCTGATTCAGCTCCTTATGCTGATCCTTCTTTCCATTGGTGCGGCAGGTTACTATTATACCTCAGAAGAGCCCCTTAGTGGAGAGCATACAGTGCTTATCCTGGACACTTCGGCAAGTATGCAGGTTGATTCCCGTTTTGAAGATGCGGTTGGAATTGCTGATGGCTATGTGAGCAAGAAAAACAGCATAATCCTTGCCTCCAGCACCCCTCAGCTCGCCCTCGAAGGCGGAAGCGCTTCGGCTGCCGGAGAAATATTTGATAAGGTCAACCCCGGAGCCGGTATTGCTGACCTGTCCGCAGCCATTACTACAGGTATGCGCCTTCTCTCTAATGAAGGAGGCAGAATTATTGTCATTTCAGACTTCACGAACTGGGGAGGAGACGACCCTGTAGCTTCCAAAAACCTGGCTGAATCTTACGGACTTGAGGTCAATTTCGTAAAGGTCGGAAAGCCTGCAGACAATATAGGAATCATTAATGGCTGGATTGAAGCCATGGATGGAGAATACGGTTACACCGGTGTGGTCAAAAACTACAGGAGCGAAAGCAGAACTGTTGAAATCACGACCGGAAGAGGGACTTCGGGAAATGCTTCAAAGTCGTTTACCCTTGATGTTCCTGCAGGTGGCACAAACCAGTTCACACTTGCAAACCTTGCTCCAGGGATTACCACAATCAGCCTCAATGTTAAAGATGACCTGTCTGTTGACGACAGGGCTTACATCTCCATTCCGGATACCTCAGGGCAGCAGATCCTCTACGTCACGGATAATGGAAAGCTGCCTTCAAAAACAGCGCTTTCCCTGCTTCCTAACAGTGACCTGAAAATCCAGAAATCCGTACCTTCTTCCCTTGACAACTATACGCTTGTTGTGCTTGCCCAGAAAGAAACTCCAATTGCCAACAGTTCGGTGGAAAGGATCGAAACTTATGTGCGGAACGGGGGTAATGCAGTTTTCATTGCAAGCGAAGCTCTTGCCCCTGAGAAAACCGAGGTCGACCTTATTAAGCTCCTGCCTGTAAAACCTATCGGAGTTGAGGAAGCAGAAAATGGGCTTGAGGTTGAAGAAGTCCTTCAGAGCAGCATTACACAGGACCTGCAAACCGACGAGATTTCGGTCCGCAAATACATGAACGCAACTGAGAGGACAGGTTCTACAACTCTCGTAGCCACGGAAAACGACGTTCCTGTCCTGAGCTACTGGCAGGTAGGTAAGGGGACCATCTTTTATATGGGGCTTAATGACGAGCTCGGGGACGGAGCCTGGAACAATTTCCATAACCTGCCTGAGTACCCGGTATTCTGGATAAAACTCGTTGAATGGCTCGGGGGCATTGGGGACATTTCGGAATACAATCTTGAAACTGGCACCCTGACCTCCCTTTCAAAGACCGAGGAAGTCCGCACGCCTTCAAAGACCCTGACAGCAAATCGTTTGCTCTTTGACGAAGTAGGGATATACGAGATTTCGGACAAAAAAATTGCAGTCAA
Source organism: Methanosarcina subterranea (assembly GCF_055385895.1). Taxonomy (NCBI): domain Archaea; kingdom Methanobacteriati; phylum Methanobacteriota; class Methanomicrobia; order Methanosarcinales; family Methanosarcinaceae; genus Methanosarcina; species Methanosarcina subterranea. Next base: position 1,218,637 of record NZ_AP042426.1, read on the forward strand.
CCTCTATGATGACCGGGAATCGAATACTACGGTAGATGCGTCGGAACTTATCAGCCGGGCAGTTGCAAATGATGAGACCAGGCTGGTCCGGGCTGACACCTATACTGCAAGGAATGATATTACCAATTATATTATAGGAATTCTGTTCCTGCTTATACTGCTTGAAATCCTTATCGTCCGCGGGAGGGGTGAACTGTGAACATAGCTCTTGAGAGCCCCGAGATGCTTCTCCTCATAATTCCAGTACTTATTGCAGGTTTTTATTTACTGCGAAAGACAAAAACAAAACTTGTGGAGTGGAGAATGCTTGTTGCCCTTCTCCTTGTCCTTGCCCTGGCTTCACCCTACACAACTGTTACCCGGACTATCAATGAAGAAGACCCTTCGCTTGTGCTTGTTCAGGACCAGACAGCAAGTATGGGAATTTTCCCCGACGAAACAGGCACCGACCTGTACGAAGCCCTCACAGCGAACACCCCGACCACCCTCGTGCAGCTCACCGGGGAAAAGACCTCTATCGGGGACGCTGTGACCCAGTATTCCGGGCTCGGTAACCAGATTGTCCTTGTTACTGATGGGAATAATAATGCGGGAAAGGATCTTACTAAAGCCCTGGAGTTTGCAAGAGATACCAGTACTCCGGTCTATCTTGTCCAGCCCGAGCTTGAAACAAACGACCTCAGCGTTGAGGTGCTCGGGGACAAAACAGTGGTCGTGGACAACCAGAATGAGTTTGAGATAGTTGTCCGCCAGGCTTCGGAACAGAGTGTCAGCTATTTCCTTGAAATTTTTGTGGATGGACAGCTTTCCCAGAGCAGACAGTTCACGCAGGATGCCCGGAATAATACCATTCCAATTAATCAGAACTTTACTACCCTGGGTGCCCATAACATAAGTGTAAAAATTACCCCTTCCGGAGAAGACTTAAACGAAATTAACAATGAGTTCTATAAGTCTCTTTACGTAATCCCTAAACCGAAACTCACACTTGTAACAGGTGAGACCGGTTCTCCTCTGGCTAAAGTCCTGAGTAACCTTTACAAAGTCTCGGTTGTAAATGGCTACCCCGGAGCAGGGAATATTACAGATAGTAAGGTCCTGGTGCTCGACAACCAGTTCATAAACACTCTTTCAGAGGCTGAGATAAGGGAAATTAAAAGTTACGTCAGCAATGGGGGCGGGCTTATTGTCATCGGAGGAGATAGGGCTTATAACTACGGAAGCTACCTTAATTCTTCACTTGAGGAAGTCCTGCCTGTAATTTCAAAACCCTCCGAGTTTAGGGGAGGGAGAAACCTTGTCCTGATCCTTGATGTCTCCCCAAGCACAGTTGCTCATAGCACTCAGGCAGATATCCTATCAAATGCCATCAGGATCCTCGAGAATGATAACCTGAAAGATGCAAACGTTGGCATTATAGCATTCGGTAACGCGGCATATGATGTTTCAGGTGGATTTGTGTTTATGGGGCTTCCTCATAACCTCGCCCTTTTGAAAGAGAAAGTCTCGCAGCTGACCCCCACTAACCAGACTGAAACCTCACTGGACCAGGGGCTTGGTATAACAAAACAGATGTTTGAAGGCGAAGACGGTGAGCTTGATGCTATTATAATCTCTGACGGTGGAATTGAGGCCTCATACGACCAGAGCGTTCAGACTGCACGCGAGCTGAGAGATATGGGTGTAAACCTTTACTTTATCCATGTCCGCTCTTCTGCTCCTTCTCAAACTGATAAGACCCGAAACTTCTATGCTGAAAAATTAATGCAGGATCTGGGGCTTGAAGGCAACTATCAACATATCAACATGGGTGAGAGAGCAAATATCATATTTGAAGAGACTGTTGAGTCTCCTGATGAAGAAGAAGAGGAGGAAATTGAGGATATCGGGTCCTATTTGCTTCTTGAGTACTCTCCTGATCATTTCATTACCAAGAGTGTAAACCTTACCAGCACGACTATCACAGGATATAACCAGGTTACACCAAAAGCCGGAGCTGAACGCCTGGTCATTACGGTTACAGGGCAGCCTGTGCTCACCACATGGCGGTTCGGGCTCGGACGTGTTGCAGCCTTTACCACGGATAATGGGGAAGGTGGAGGCACTCAATGGTCTTCGGTCCTGTACAATGGGTCAAACAGCAGACTCATTTCAGGCATGACTAACTGGGCAATTGGAAATCCTCAGGCTGAAGAAGGAGCTGTCGTTGAAGCTCCGGATACATGGCTTGGCACCCCTTCTGATCTGACTCTGGTAATGTACGATGAAGGAATCCCACAGCTTAAACTGAACGGAGCCCGGCTTGACCTTGCCCTTACGGGCAGGAACACATATGAAACAAGCATAAACCCGAAAAATATCGGGATTAATGATATTTCCGGCTACCCGCTTGCAGTAAATTACCCTCTTGAGTACCTTGAAGTCGGGCTCAATAAAGATATCGAATCTCTTATTGTTGCGACCGGAGGGAAGATTTATACTGAAAAGGAGGCAAGAGCCCTTCTCCTTAAAGATGCTAGACAAAACTCCGAAAGAGAATCAAACGAGCCGGTTAGCCTGAAAATGTATTTACTTCTTGCAGCTCTTGTACTTTACCTTGGGGAAGTCCTGGTCAGGCGTCTGAGGGAAATGAAAAGACTTAAACAGGCACAGGGTGAAACAGGGGCGGGTGAGGTAGCAACCTGAAATTCTTCCTGCTCACCTTTCTCTTTTTCAGTCTTTTTACTTTTTACTTTTTAATTTTGCTCGTTCTTCTGTTATTTTTACTTTTGTTCGTTCTTCCGTTCTTTTTGCTGCCTGCTTTTTCAACTCGCCGACTGTTTTTTTGGTTTATCTTCTCATTTCTTTAGGCAGACCACCAGACAAACTGGCAAAGACGTTTATATTTACTGTGAATTGCGGTTTCCGGGGTCAATGAATATATTTCTCAGGCCGGTGGCTGGTTACCGCCGTGTAGCCCAGAGGAAAAGGCCTGAAGGTGTCTTTTTCAGTATTCCGAAATCGATCAACCGATTAATAATATGCCGCCCTTTTTCTATTCTAATTATAAATACACCAGCAGTAACAAGGTCATCTGCCCGAAGAAACCTGAAAAAACCGGAATCACAAGGTTATCATCTATCTGGTTTACTGCTGTTTCCGTAAGGGTTGCAAAAAAAGCCATAACAATGGACACAAAGGGATCCCCGACTATAACGAGTCCGACCAGCAGATCAATTATAAATTCGGAAGCCGAACCTTCAAGAGATTTATCATTTTTAAAGATTTTTTTGAAAATCCTTTTTTTTCCGTAGAATTTTCCTATAAGGGCTGCAGCCAGGTCTCCGAAGGTTGTCATGAGGATTGCAGCATAAGCTATTTCCCTGTTGAAGAGGGAGATTGCTGCAATTGCGCCCAGGGCGAAGAAAATGTGTCCTCCGCAGCTATCAGCTTCATGTTCCCTGTACATCATATAAAAAAAAGGAATTTTCATGCCCTGTTCTAGCCGGAAGTATTCCAGAAAAAGGACTACTACCAGGAAAAGCATGAGCACCCAGAGGATTGTCTCTTTCCCGAAAAGTTCGTAGATGAGCACTATAAAAATTGAGACCAGATGCACACTTTTTCTCAGGACTTCAAAGACGACTTCTCTGGAGGGCATAGCTAAGGTTTTGTGAGAATAGAATATAAATTTATACTGGTCTGTTGTCCTGAAGTTTTCTCTACTGTACTGAAACTTTCCAGACCTGATGTTTTTTCAGGCACTATGCTGGGGTTCGGCAGAGTCTCCGATTAGTTTTTTAATCAGGTTCATGTCTTTAATTATTTTCAGACTTATGAGCCCTCCTATTAAAAGGTTCATGTGGTATGTCAGGGCTCTCCAGGCAAGCACGGTAATTCCCAGAATGGATGAATCTACAAAAATAGAGAATATAGAGGCTGCTCCTAACTCAGCAACTCCGCTTGCTCCAGGAGTTGCGGGTATTACCATAATAACAGCCAGGAGCACCTGGGCTGCAAGCACAGTGGTAATTGAAGGTGTTTGCGAAAGACCCATCAGGATGAGGATGAGCAGTGAAAAATCTACGGTCCAAAAAATAAAAGTGCAGGCAATTCCCCAGAGCAGCCCTTTTTTACCTTCCGAAAAGAAGACCCTCACGCTGTCGTGAAAATGGTCTATTTCCCTGTCTATCTGCTCCATGAGGTGTGAAACTGCAGCATCTGTCTTTTTTCCAAAGAAAGGGGCAAACCTGCCTGTCAGCCTGCGAGTTACATATTTTACTTTTTCAGGTTTCCAGACACCGTAAATAAAGAAGACGAGAAGTACAAAGACAAGGAAATTTGCTGTCAAGAAAGCTGCATCGAACTTATAATCCGAAAGGATATCTCCAAGAATGTAAAAGGCAAAAGGCAGGCAGGAAAAGATGAAAATAGCATCAAGCAGGCGTTCCCCTACAACAATTGCAGTAGCCTTGCCCAGAGGAATTCCGCTCCTGTTCAGGCTGTGAACTCTGAGGAACTCTCCGCCTGCAGAAGAAGGTGTAATTCCGGCTAGAAATGTGCTCGATATAACTATTTCTGTCACCTTCAGGACGCCGATCCTGTAACCTAGGGCTTTGCAGAGAGCGCGTGTCCTCAGTCCCCATACCGGGTATGAGATAATATGAAGGATGGCAGCTGCCAGAATGTATTCCAGCCTTATCTTTCTCAGAGCTTCAACAGTATCCGAGTTAAAAGTCAGGCATGTAACCAGGGCAATTGATACTGCGCTGATAACCAGCGACCCTATAAGCCATTTTTTATACCTGGTCATTGAAATCTCTGAATTTTATTCTTTAGTAAAGGCCTTATCTTATTTAAGGAAATCTGTTTCTTCAATATATAACGAACGGCATAGGAGAAATGATACAGGCCCGACGAAACTGTTTTCTTAACTTTTAAGTAAAATATTAAAATAATTCCATTGTTCTTATAAGATTTTTATATATTCTAAGTATTTACGCCTATTAATTACCCACATTTATAAACAGTCCTTTTTTTAAGTATGTAGCACCAAAAAACAGGACATTGATAATGAAATAGTAATGAAATTGATAATGAGCTGATCCCAAAACTCAAAATTACTCTTACGAACTTCAAATTTGGAATAGTCAATCGAGGTTCGGATCATCAAAATAGTTCTAGATATAGGAATGAAAATGGTTTTGGGATGGGCTCAATGAAATAGATAGTGAAATAGATCGTGAAGTAGATAGTGAAATAGATAGTGAAATAGGTAGTGAAATGGATACTCAAAAAATAGATAATTATCCGTGTCACGAAACAACAATTATCAAATAAAAATCCAGCATAGAGCTTATGAATAATTACAAAAGCAAAATTCGGATCAGTGAAAAACTTAATTTGAATCTGAAAGAACCCGTATTTCCAGGCTATAAATAACTTTTACTTGAGTTTAGGGTGAATCCTGAACATGTCTTTTGACCTGGAATACGGGTCCTTATGTAGATTCTACATATGTAGATTCTTCTTACGTAGATTCTTCTTACGTAGATTCTTCTTACGTAGATTCTTTCTGCTTTTCTATTTATTCACTCTTAACTTTAGAATCCCTTAATTTCAGATGCATTCTTAATTTTAGATTGGTTTTATTCTTTTTTTTAAAGCTGTATTTCAGGAACCTTCATGAGTGATCTCATAATCAGAGTTGATGACAGTTTCCTTTATGCTGGAATTGTTACAGATCACCACTTCAGGCCAGATTTTTACTCCCGAATGTATGGTCGAACTATTCCCTATAATGACTTTATGCCCAATTACTGTCCCATTCTCAAGGCTGCACTCTTCTCCTACACTTGTTTCATCTGCAACTACAGCTCCAGAGATGTTGGAGTTTTTACCTATGCATACATCATCAAAAAGGTAAGAAGAAAGAATCTTTGCATTATTATCGATAGTGCAGTTTGAACCTATCACACTGTAAGGCCCTATAAGGACATTATCGCCAATTACGGTGTTTTCCCCTATGACAATTGGTCCAACGAGTGAAGAATTCGAACCTATGGACACATTGTTTCCTATGGATAGGGGACCTCGTATCCTTGCATTTCTTGTTGTAAAGTTTCCTTCTATGGTGGTTCCGGGAAGGGCATCCAGCATCCAACGCTGGGCCTGTCTGTAAGCTGCTGAACTTCCTACATCAGTCCATTTTCCCCGGACAAGCATGCCGTTAATTCTCCTATCTGCTGAAAGCAGAGCAGGGAAAAGATCTTTTGCAAAATCATACTTTTTATTTTCAGAAATCCAGTCAAAAATTTCAGGATCACAGATGTAAATGCCTGTACTTGCAAGGTTGCTAAAAATCTGTCCGGATTTGGGTTTTTCAAGGAAACGGTGAATCCGGTTGTTTATATCCATGTCCGCAATCCCGAATTCCCTGGGATCGTCAATGGAAAGAAGCCCTATGGTTACTATTGCATCGTTTGTCTCATGGAAGCGGTACATCTCTCTCAGGTCAAGATTAAGGACATGGTCCCCCCCAAGCACGATAAAGGGCTCATTTTTCAGGTACTTTTCTGCATTTTTAACCCCGCCTGCGGTCCCCAGCTTCTCTTTTTCATACACGTAGTCGATGTGCACTCCGAACATATGCCCGTCTCCGAGCTGTTCTTCTATGCGTTCTCCCATATATCCCAGGGTCATGACTATTTCATTGAACCCTTCTCTTGAAAGGTGTTCTATCAGGTGCCGGACTGACGGTTTATTGAGAATCGGTATGCTCGGTTTCGGGTGTTTGAAGGTCAGCGGTCTGAGCCTCGTCCCTGCGCCTCCGCACATGATACATGCTTTCATACTTCTTCAAATGCTGTTCTATGAATATATTGTTAACGATCTGTTTATTGTCAATGCTCGGTTTATCGTTAACGATCTGTCTTTCCTGTTTTAAAGCTTAAAAACGGCTTATTTAAGAGTAGTAATATCTTCTTTCCTTTCAACTCTTATCTCTTTCTTCCCCTTATACTCAGAGATAATGCCTGTTATGCTGATAAAATCCCCTTCATTAATTAATTCTTCCAGGGCTTCAGCCCCTGCTGTGTTCGGGATGAATACGCTTAGGACTTCGGAGTCGAAGTTCACTTCTAAAAGCAGATGATCTCCGGTATAAGTAAATCGCTTACTTAAAACCTCGGCGTCAAGAGACACTTTTTCCCCAACTTCGGATTCGTGGGTGTACTGCAGGGCTTTTCCTCCTTGTTTCTGTCCAGCTCCTGCAAGATCCTGCCCGAAGAACAGGTACGCTGTTGAAAGAGAGAACAATGCCATTACGAGCAGCACTACCACGACTTTCTCTTCCTTTTCCATCTTCCGCCACTTTCCAGTTTGTGGGTTCTGAAATTATGCTTTTGAATCACTTTAAAGATGAATTTATTTGAAGAATCAGCTTAATTTTTAATCAGCTAATTTTACAAGATCGGTTTGCAATAAAGATAAAACTTATTCCAGAATAGAGACAAGTTTTAGTTCACAATACAGATAAATTTTATTTAACAATAGAAACAAGTTTTATTTCAAGGATCAGAGTTTTGCCTGCAAGTTCATGGTTGAAGTCAAGGGTTGCGTAAGTTTCCGTGGAATCGAGCACTTTAACTTCCCTTCCCCCGGGAGTTATGATTTTTGTTCCTATCTCCGGAGGCTCCGTTAGTTCAAGCCTTGAAAGAGGAATTTTCTGAACGAGATAACTTTTATATTCTCCGTAGGCTTCTTCAGGTGCGATTTTAAGGGTTTTTTCTTCTCCTTCTCGCATTCCAAGGACCCCTGCATCGATACCTTTTACCACCTGGCCTGTGTCTGCCCTGAAAAAGAAAGGCCTGTATTCCTTTCCTTCGCTGTATATTCCAGCTTCAAGAGCTTTTTCTTTTATCGTAGTATCGAATACTGTTCCGTCCTCAAACTTTCCAGTATAACTAATAAGGAGATAATCTCCCTTTTTCACAGTACGAGAGTTCTCCATTATATTTTCTCCTGATAATTTTTTTCTTTACAGCTTTTTCGGCGCCCTTTTATCTTTTTCTGGCTGCCGGAGGGGTGCAGTTTTTTTAAAGAAATATAAACCGGGTTTTAAACCGGTTTACCTTATTCAAACTTCACTCTATTGAAATCAGCTCTAAATCGAAAACAAGAGTCTTGCCTGCAAGTTCGTGGTTAGAGTCAAAAGTAACATGCGTTTCATTTACATCAATGACTCTGAACTGGCTACCGTATATGCTGCTGTATGTCTGCCCGACTTCAGGCTTCTCCGACATGTTCAGTTCTTCAAGGAGAATTGCCTCAATTTTTGCTTTATCATATTCTCCGTAAGCTTCTTCGGGAGGAAGTGTAATGGTTTTCTCTTCTCCCACTCTCATCCCGATTACGCCTTCGTCAAAGCCTTTGATCATTTGACCCGCACCAACTGTAAAGGTTAGGGGGCTGTAATTTCTTCCCTCAATGTATATGTCTTCTTCCTGTGCTACCTCACTTATAGAGGTATCAAATACGGTGCCGTCTTCGAGTCTTCCCACATAGTCTACCTGGACGGTATCGCCGGACTTTACAGCCCTGCCTGTCCCGGTTCCATTATCCGTGCACCCGGTTCCAAAGATTATGCTCCCCAGGAGCAGCATTGTCAGGAAAAAAATTGCCCCCCTCCTCCCTGCCCTCATTTTTTACTCCTCCACTGAAACGACTTTTACCTTGAATATCAGGGTCTTGCCTGCAAGTTCATGATTGAAGTCCACAATGAAGCTTTCCTCGCCTACTTCTGTGACAGTGCCTTTGAGCCCGGTCTCCGTGGCCAGCTGCATCCCCACTGCCGGAACAAAATTTACAGCATCACGTGGCAGTTCTCTTGCGTACTCTTCCATATATTCTCCGTATGCTTCCTCGGGAGGGATTTCAATAGTTTTTTCTTCCCCAACTTTCATTCCGACTACACCCTCGTCAAAACCTTTAATCATCTGTCCCGCTCCCACGGTGAAGGTCAGAGGTTCATAGTCTCTCATTTCGTTGTATATTCCTGCCTCAGAAGCCGCTTCTTTTTCCGATGTGTCGAAAACCGTTCCATCTTCCAGTTTTCCCACATAATTGACGGAAATAGTATCTCCATTTTCGACTGTTTTATTCGAATTTTTAATTATATCCTCAGTCATAACAATCAATATGACAAAATGAGAACATCTTAGATAAACGTACTGATAAAAAAGGTGTTAGAAACCGGTTAAGATGATTCCTGGAAATAGGAAACGCAGGAATCTTTAAACCTTATTTTTTAAGTTTTGATTAAGAATTTCAAATTCTCTGAGTTCTCCCTTTCAGTTCTCTCATTTTCTTTCACTTACCGATTTCATTTTCTTTATTCCTTTTATTTTCTTTAAGTTCCTTTTGATATTCGATATATGAGTAAACAACAGTAAACCCGGCTACAAAAATTACTGGTACCAGTATGAAGTAGATTGCAAGTTCCGGAAAGAAAGCCCCGAAGATTGCTGCTATTCCTGCGATCTTGAATAGTTTCCCTCCAAGCCGGTTAGTCCTTTTCCACACTCTATCACTGCTGAGGGTCCAGGGTGTCCTGATACCGATGAACCAGTTCCGTTCCGCATTTTCCGTAAGTATCCCGATGTAGTAAAATAGAAGCCCTATCCCCAGAGGAAGTATGGCGTTGGGGCTGATCTTAATTCCTGTGTTCCAGAGCAATATCTGGATATGGACAGCGACCATAAATAAAATTAAAAGTACTATAAACCCGTCATAGTAGTTCCTGAATTTTGCTATATTTTCCTTCCGGGGGTCGATTCTGGGAATTACCAGGAACATAATTGTAAGACCCGTAATCACGAGAGGCATGAAAAATAGCCCCCAGAGTTTCGACATATAGCCGTCTACTTCTCCCTGAGAGTTCCAGTGAGTTGCCATCTGTTCAGGCACCTGCGGGTAAAAATAGATTGAAATGATGAAGGAAAGAAGGACCAGTCCCGTTATCGCTGCTGTAGCTTTCCGCATGTAAGTTTTTTAGATTTTTCATATATTTAAAAATACGGAATGCTTAAAGGCCTGTCAATGCCAGTCGACTTGTTGCGGGCCCTCTAAATCCTCTAATACATATAAAGTCGGGAGTGCCTATCTGCCTGTAAGTTTTCTGTGTCCGGAATCTTAACCCGTATATGAGTCACTTTTTCCGGACCTCATTCTAAGCCCGCCAATCAGTGCCGCAATTCCGCCTATCACAAGGGAGATACCGTATATCCAGGGCAGGACAATAGCACCTGCCAGGGGGTTGATCAGCAGAAGTATCCCGAGGGCAATTGTCAGAATCCCGAGAACCGCCATTCCCAGTCCACCTCCCTTAAATGCCCAGACAAGTCTGATTGCACCATATATAATACTCCATATCCCGAGTATCATTACAAGGATCGCCAGAATTACAAAGGGACTGAAAGGGTACACAATTACTACAAGCCCAATAAGAATACCCATGATACCGGAAAGTAATTTCCATCCCGCGTTCTCTCTATCCATCACCAGTGAGAGGATTGAAAGAACTCCTCCCAGAAGCCAGAAAATTCCGAGTATCCGAACCAGCGCTATGGTGGTCACTATGGGCGAAAATAACAGGTACAAGCCTATGATAACTGCGAAAACTCCTTCAAGTACAACCAGCCACCAGGGAACCTGCAGTACCTCGTATTCCACAGCACGGTATTCTGCAGTTTCTTGTTCCATAAACTTACCTCCAGAATGCTTTAAATAGCAAATTTGATGCTTTCGGCTACCCTGATAAAATTACAGGTATCAAAAAAAATATGTTTATCTAATTACAAGTCTTCTGACCCTTCTGTAAATTACAGCCTGGACAAGAGGGTAACCTCTGCTCTATATTATATATTGTATTTTATATAAATCAATACTTATTTATTTAATCTTCTAATGTTTTGTGCAGTGCACAGATTCTGTATGGGTTATTTCTCCGCTGGTTGATATTCAATTTTGAATGCCCTTGAACATCTCTATTTTCAATCTCTTCTGCACACAGAAAACCGGAAAGTACATAGATCGAAACGTGAGACGAATTAAAGTGTGTGAATATTCTGAAAAAACGTCAGCTTAATATTGACAGGCTAACTAAGAAATAACAATCTTTCAGTAGAAATGTAAAACGATTAGTTAATTTTATATAACATTGTCAATTTTGTAAAATAAATTCATTTTAAAAATTAAAGAGTCTATCTTAAGGAGTTTTTATGTCTGTAAATACAATGTCTCAACCATATCAGTGCACCTTATGCGGTCAAAAGTGAGAATTTGTGTTAACTATCGATGTTGGGATGCTAAAATAGTTTTTAGGGGTTTTTCTTGTGTGGCGAATAAAAAGAGCATTATCAATTCTATTTACAGTGGCTCTTGCACTTCAGGCTATTGCTGGCAGTGCGGCAGCTGCAATACTTTATGTTGATGACGATGGGTCTGGAAATTATACAACAATCCAGGATGCAGTTGACGATGCGGCTTCTGGAGATACTATAATTGTTAATCCGGGAACTTATACTGAAGAAATTACCATTTCAGTGCCTGACCTGGTTCTTGCATCAAGTAGTCAATATAATGCCGTAATCAGATCTACAGAGAATGCTTTCAATTTGAAAGCTAATAATATTACAATTAAGAGCTTCAATATAATAGGTACAGGTAGTGCAGGTTACTATGGCATTGCCGACTCTTCTCCCTCCTGTACTATTCAGAATAATAAAATTTCTAATTTTTATATCGGCATTGGAGTTTCTAATGTGGATGGAGGGGGAGGCGGCTCAATCATTAATAATGATATTTTTGATTGCGGTGACGGAGTTTTACTCTTTTCCAGTAGTGTTAATGAAATAAGTGGAAATAGGATTTCAAACTGTGAAACAGGAATAGATATAATAGATTCCTATGGCACTCGATTTTATAATAATAATTTTAACAACACCCGAAATGTACAATCTGCTGCTGATAGTCACTGGAATACTACGAAAAAATCTGGAAAGAACATTATTGGAGGCCCTTATATTGGTGGAAATTACTGGGCAACACCTGCAGGGGATGGCTTCTCTCAGACTCATCTAGACGCTAATGGTGATGGGTTTGCTGAAGTACCATACGAAATGAATGAGGTGAATATTGATTCTTTACCTCTGGTAACTCCCAGGACGGAGCCTGGACCGATACTCCCTGCAGCAAATTTCAAGGCAAATATCACCCAGGGACCTGCTCCTCTTGTTGTCCAATTTACCGACATTTCTCAAAATGCAACATCAAGGAACTGGGACTTTGATAACGATGGAAAGGTGGACTCTACAGCTGAAAGCGAAATTCATGTATATATAGATCCAAGAACTTATACCGTTAATCTCACCGCAATAAACGTGAATGGGACCACTTCAAAAACTGCTGTTATAACTGTGCTGGAAAAAGGAAATGATGTACTTCCTACAGCAGACTTCAGTACAAATGTTTCCAGCGGGATTGCTCCCCTTTCAGTCCTCTTTACTGACCTTTCACAAAACGCAACATCAAGGAGCTGGGATGTTAACAGTGACGGAACCGAAGACTCAAGTGAAGCAAGCTTTACTTATATATACACCTCTGCAGGGACTTACACAGCTAAACTGACCGCAATCAATGCAAATGGCACGTATACAAAAACTATGACAATAGCTGTTGAGGAGAAGAGTAGTGGAGGAAGTAGTGGAGGGAGCAGCAGTGGAGGAAGCAGCAGTGGAGGAAGCAGCGGCGGTGGTGGCGGATCCCCTGAGCTCGCAAAGAATGTAGAGGTTAAGGAGCTCTCCCAGGTATTTATCACAAATGGAAAAGCTGTAAAGTTTGACTTCACGAAGAATGCGACCTGTGTTGTGTATATTGGTTTTGATGCAATCAAGAACGTAGGCAAGACCACAACCATTGTTGAACAATTAAAGAATAAGTCTGCACTTGTTTCCGAACTGCCTTCCGGGGAAGTTTATAAGTCTTTTAACGTGTGGGTCGGAAACAGCGGGTATGCAACCTCAAAGAACATAGAAAACCCTGTTATTAGTTTCAAGGTTGAAAAGGCCTGGCTACAGAATCAAAAGATAGACAAGTCTTCCATTACCCTTAACAGGTACGAGGAAAAAGTATGGGTGCAGCTGCCAGCCAGCCTGTCAGGAGAAGATGAGAAATACCTGTACTTCACAGCAAAGGTTCCCGGTTATGCGTCCTTTGCAATAACAGGCAAGTCTACCCTGCAGGTTCAGGACGAAAACTCCCAGATTCCTGCCGAAAATAGATCGGCTGGTGCATTTTCCTCTGAAGACAATGGGACTGAGGGAGCTGAGCCAGATGAAAGCAGCAGGAATGGTAGTACCCTTTTAAGCGTCGGGATCGTTATCGGGGCTCTAGTGGTAGCTGGAGTGGTACTGAAGAGCATGAAGAAATGAGACTGGAACGTTTCATAACGTTCCATTTTACATACTTTTTTGTAAGAAATAATTGATTGTAAAGCCTGCTTCTCTGAAGCTTTTCTCCTTTTCGGGAAAGACCACTCTCCTGGATCGAGCGTGACAGCAAAGATCATTGCTATAACCCATAAATTAGTTCTCTTGAGCGTAGCGAAAAGGACGCGTACTCCCGAGGCACAATTCGGGAAGGACAGCAGGATTCAAAGGACTGAGCCTTCATTTTCAGGTTGGCTCATATAAAAAACAACTCTAAAAAAGGCATTGATCTGATAAAAGAGAAATCCAAAAATGTTAAGCTAATTATTTTCAGTGGACCGGTCGGGAATTGAACCCGAGGCCTCTACCATGCCAAGGTAGCGATCTTCCCCTGATCTACCGGCCCATGTTACGTTTTGCTTTGTCAGCACTCCCTCATACACTCAGTATGGTATATAAAACTGTCGCCATGCAGGCTCAGCTTCCTGTAAATAAAATTTAGAGTCTGAGAAATTCCGAATATTCGAGCAAAAGTTATAAGTAGTAATTCGAGTATTAGAAGTGTTGTCGGATTGGGACGCTTTCCCTAAAAAAGCCTTTCAACTCCGGTAATTAGAAAAAACCTGACATCTGGGCCCGTAGCTTAGCTTGGTGGAGCGCACGGCTGATAACCGTGAGGTCCTGCGTTCGAATCGCAGCGGGCCCACCACAATTCAACAATCTCTTTTCAGAGAAACTTTCAGGTTTTCTTAACTGCATTTACATTCATTTCGGGCCCGTAGCTTAGCCTGGTGGAGCGCACGGCTGATAACCGTGAGGTCCTGCGTTCGAATCGCAGCGGGCCCACATATATTTCTTAACTTTTTTCTTTACTTAACTTATTTCTTAACTTTTTTCTTTACTTAACTTATTTCTTAACTTTTTTCTTTACTTAACTTTTTTCTTTACTCTCTGTTAAATCTACTCTCTTTTGTTTTTACCATAAGATTTTTCTGTGGATCTTATCTGTCGCTCACTGTCTGTTTCTTGCTTATTTCTTCTAGATTCCCCTGATCACTTCTATTTATGAATTTCTTATAGGCGTCCTCATTTTTTACTATCTAGATTTCTCTTTTTTTCTCTTTTTTGCGGGAAAGGCTGCTCTTCTACGTCGGGAGTAACTGGAACAGTTTCGTAGAGCGAATAACGTTGTACTGTCAAAAATCTATAATTCGATCCGCTTGATCACAGCGAAAAATCCCGAAATGAAACTCGGGCGGCAAAACTCGGGGTTGACAAGAATATCAATAACTAAAGAATATCAATAACCGAAGAATATCAATAACCGAAGGATAGCAAACAACAGAAAAGGTGCAGGTAAGGAAAAAATTGAGGGTAGGGGTAATCCCCTTAAGACAGAACGGTTTTCAGATAGTATAAGTCGACGCAATTTTTTGTATGGGGGTTTGCACCGGACTCAGGACCATTCCATTCCCTATCATAAATTTCAGGCAATGTGCTTCAGGCGTTCTATATTCCTCAGCACAAGTCTGCTTTCGGCTATGATTTCTTCTTCGATCTTGCTGACAATACGATCCATAGGGACTGTGAGCCTGTACAGTTTGATCGGTCTGCCCTTTCCTTTTGATTTCTTTTCTTCCCGGATGTTTATCCAGTTGTTTTCGCGGAGGTACCGCATTGCAACACTGACTTCCGGCTGTCTCAGGCCAGATACCATTTCAATGCTCTGGGAAGAGATCTCCCTTCCTTTTGCAAGACAGGCAAGGGTAAGAGCAATTGGCCTGCTAACATTAATCTTTCTAAATAATTCTATCATTTCATATTCGCTTGATCCCATGGATATGGGAATCTCTTTCGTTATGTCAGTAGTTTCTATAGCTAAACCACTTTCATCTACCATTAAATCACCCGAAGAACCATTATAGAGTGAATTAATATAAATATTTACTTATGTTTTATTTTTAATATATGTCAATTTATAATTATATTTCATACTGTTACTGTGGTTGACATTTCAGTAAATCCGGCTGATGATTCTGTTTTCATTAAACTGGGTATGGTTAACTTTTCTGGTTCCTCTTCTAAATAAAATTCATTCAGTGCCCTGACCTTTCTCTCCTTAAATTAATTAATTTAATATGTGGGGGCGAATTCATGAAACTTTTCTATTTAAGTTCCTCTAATAACTACCCTGGCTCCAAAAGAGGTCTAAAAAAGCTTTAATTAGTTTTCGAATACTGTTTTTCCTTCGTTCCATTAAAGAACCATTTTAAATGCAGTTCATAGCACGAAAACTAAGTCCTCTGTAACTTAACTTCAGGATAACTGCATAATGAAATGTATAAATGAATCTGCAGGTAGAAAGTAACAAACAAAAAATTATGAGACAAAAGCAATGCACCTATAGCAATGTACCTAAAGCAGTGTACCTAAAGTAGTGTACCAAAGCAATCTACTTAAAATAATGTACCTGAATAATGTACGTAAAATAAAGTATAATAGTACTGATAAATAATGGACTGGCAATTATAGTGCCAATAATTGACTTATACAGACTGCATCAGGTAATTCGAGCAACTAGAATGGGTTGTGGAAGCAATGAGTTGTAGAAGCAATAAGTTGTAGAAACAATGAGTTGTAGAAACAATGAGTTGTAGAAACAATGAGTTGTAGAAACAATGAGTTGTAGAAACAATGAGTTGTAGAAACAATGAGTTGTAGAAACAATGAGTTGTAGAAACAATGAGTTGTAGAAACAATGAGTTGTAGAAACAATGAGTTGTAGAAACAATGATTGTTAGGGACATTGAATAATTGATAGCTAGCCAATTTCAAAACTTACAATTACCTCTCTAAATTGTGAATTTTGAGTGATCAATTGAATTTCTAATCACTGAAAATAGTTCTGAAGCTCTTATTGATACGGGAATAAAATTGGTTTGGGATAAGCTCAGAATGAATTTCGGGGTTCAAGCCTGGACCTGAATAAAAAAGAGAAGGTAAAAAGAGAATAAGAAAACTTTAATTTTAGTGCTTAAGTTATGGAAAGGTGTTTCCTGATTATACCATCAGATTTTTAATTTGAGATCGAACTTTTTACATATGAGCATGTAAGAAAAAACTATCATAACCTCAATTTTTTTACTAATTTTTCAAGAAAGATTTTTTAGACGTTCTATATTCTGGAGTATAGTCCTGCTTTCCTCAATGACGTTTTCTTCTATTGTGTTAATAATTGTTTCCATCTGGACTGTCAGTTTGTAGAGCTTTACAGGTCTGCCTTTGCCATGGTTCTTTTTTTCTTCCCTCATATTTATCCAGTCATTTTCACGAAGGTAGCGCATTGCAATACTGACTTCTGGCTGTCTCAGACCTGACACCATTTCTATACACTGGGAAGAAATCTCTTCTCCTTTTGAGAGACATGCAAGGGTTAAGGCAACTGGTCTGTTGATATTAAGCCTTCTCAAAAGCTCGACCATTTCGTACTCAACCTCTCCCATCTTAAAATCATTGTCTTCTGAAATTAGCCCATTATCTGCCACAACTATCATCTGCCATTTATACCGGTAGAACACCTCATACTAGGCTCCGGTATTATGTTTTATCCAGTATATCAGATCATAGAAACATATTATTCTCAAACGAGTAACTTTGATTAATTCTTTTAAAGATTTTCTTTAATAAATTATCTCAGTCATTATTTTCAAATAAATATTATTTCTTTTCCTTATATATCTCTATCTATATATTTTGGACATGAGAAATACCTGACAAATACCTGTAAGAAAAACCTGCCAAATCTGGTATCTCAGTCGATTTAAATAATAATACTCTCTCCCTATATATAATTATATGCATATAAAAACTTTCTGACAATAGGAGACGCTAAATTTGTTTATGAAATCTATCTAACGACAGAGTAAGGAATAGTCAGGCAATGAGCCCGGCAATGAGTCAGGCAATGAGTCAGGCAACGTGATTTTTCGCAGGGCTTCATTCAGGTATATATAGGATTAAAGCATTTGACATTATACTTTATTCGATACCTGGACACCAACCAGAACATAACTGCAACATCCGGGCATTGAACTATACCTTTCCTTAAAAATCTATCCTGATTTTGCAACAACTTCTTTTAAAATGGCCTTTCTGGGTCAGTTTGTATGCCTTTTCCGGCAAGCCTTAAATACAAATCCCTGAAAGATTTAGTATAATGACTGATGGGACGACTGACGGGCTGGACAAATCTGCCGTATTTATCTGCCACTGCAGCGGGAATATTTCCGAACATGTTGATATAGATGCGGTGAAAAAGACCCTTAAGGCAGAGGGGATCTCGGTTTTTGATTATGAGTACCTGTGCTCAAGCCAGGGGCAGTCCCTGATAAAAAATAAGATCCTGGAAGGGAACCTGGACAGGGTAGTAATAGGTTCGTGTACTCCTTCCAAGCATGGCACTCTCTTTAAAAAGTGCGTACAGGAAACCGGGTTGAACCGGGGAGGGCTTGAGATTGCAAATCTAAGGGAGCAATGTGCCTGGGTGCATCCTGACAGAACAGGAGCTACTGAAAAAGCTCTTTCCCTCCTGAGAGCCAAGCTAAAACGCCTGGAAAATATCGAGCCGCTGGAAGAGATAAAAGTGGATATTGCTCAACAGGCCCTTGTGATAGGTGGCGGGATAGCAGGGATTACAGCTGCTCTGAACCTTGCAGATAACGGAATTTCCACTTTCCTTGTTGAGAAAGATTCAAGCATAGGCGGGCAGATGGCGAAAATCGGGAAGATATTTTCACCTGATAAACTTGCGGAAGAGTGTGCAATGTGCTCTCTCAGCCCTCTTATGAATGAGGTCGCAGCCCACCCGAAAATTACACTTTTGACCTGGACCGAAATTGAAAGCCTGAGCGGAAGCGCTGGAAACTTTATGGTCAGGCTAAAGAAAAAACCGAGATACGTAAAGGACAGCTGTACAGCATGTGGAAGGTGTAGTCGGGTCTGTCCTGTCCCTGTTGAAGACGAGTTCAACTGCGGATATATGGACAAAAAGGCAATTTCTCTTCGCTTCTCTCAGTCAGTTCCCAAGATCTACTGTATTGATCCCGATTATTGCCTGCAGTTAAACGGGGAAGCCTGTGGAAAGTGCGCAACTACCTGTAAAACCGGAGCAATTGACTTTTCCCAGAAAGAAGAAATTATTGAACTTAATGTAGGTGCAGTTATTGTTGCCACCGGGTTTGAGGAGTATGACGTATCCCAGAAACCCCAGTACGGTTACGGGATTTTTGAAAACGTGCTGACCCAGATGGAACTTGCAAGAATCATGGGCATCAATGGCCCTACAAAAGGTGAACTTCTCAGGATTTCTGATTTCAGTAAACTCTCTAATGCTCCTAAGTCTACAACCTGTACTTCAGGGTGCGAAAGTTCCTCTGACCACTCTTCTGATAATTCCTCTGTCGCCGAAACACCGAAAAGAATAGTGATGATCCAGTGTGTCGGTTCAAGGGACGAAAAAGAGGGGGGGAACCGCTACTGTTCCAGATACTGCTGCATGGCGGCTCTGAAACACGCAAGCCTGATCAAGAAAAAATATCCTGAAACAGAAATCACCATCTGTTATATTGACGTGCGCGCTTTTGGTTTTTACGAAAACTATTACCGTGCAGTTCAGGAGACCGGCGTCAATTTTGTGAGGGGAAGGCCTGCAGAAGTCATTGAAAAGCCGGACAAGAGCCTTGTTGTAAGGGTCGAAGATACCCTTAACCAGAAAATAAGGGAACTTCCTGCTGATCTTGTCGTACTTTCCGCAGCAATGGTCCCTTCTCCGGGGACCAGGAAAATTGCGAGTGTGCTGAACCTGAGCCAGGATGAAAGCGGCTTTATTAAAGAAAGGCACTCCAAGCTAAAACCGGTAGACAGTTCTCTTGACGGGATCTTTGTTTGCGGCACCGCCCAGAGCCCTAAAGATGTTACTGATGCTATTGCCCAGGCCGGACTTGCAGCCGTAAGGGCACGGGCTTTCATTACGGACAGTCCGAAATCGCTGGATAACGAAATTGTGGCAATAAACCAGTTGCTCTGCACGCGGTGTGGAGAATGCCTTAAGTGTCCTTTCAACGCCCTCTCCTTAAATGAGAGCGGAAGGGTTGTACTTGACCCTCTTATCTGCACAGGCTGCGGATACTGTACCGAGCTCTGCAAGGATGGAGCTGTTCAGGTTGCAGGCTTTACGAAATCTCAGTTAAAAGCTGAGATTGAAGGTGTGCTCGAAGAAGGGGATATGCTTGGCTTTGTAAACAGCGGGATTGCTTCACTTACCTGCGATAATATTGGTAACAGCGTACTCACATATCCTTCAAATGTTAAACTGATCAAGGTTCCTACTACTCTGGTAGTTGGCGGAGACCTGGTGCTGCACGCCTTCAAGCATGGTGCGTCTTCTGTTCTTTTTGTAGAGGATCCGCCTGACAGCCCGAGAGCCGAAGTGATATATCCTCTTACTACCAGCCATTTTAAAAAACTCAAAGAAGAGCTTGGGGATTCAGGAAGCCGGATCTATTTCAAAAAAACCTATGTTCCGAACACGAAAGGGCTTGCAGGAACTTTTACCAGCCTTGCCCGGGAAGGAGAGATGATAAAATGATGTCATACGTAAACGAATACGACACCCCGGAGTGTAAAACTCTTGCAGAGACCGCAAAAAAAAGCATCCGAACCCCTGAATCTATGGGACTTGACCGCTGTATCCAGTGCGGAGCATGCACAGCTTCCTGTCCTGCAGCCCGGTTTACGGACTACAGCCCGCGACAGATCGTAAAAAAGGTGCTGGAAAACGATCGCAGTGTGCTTGAATCTGAAATGATCTGGTCCTGCTTCTACTGCTACTCCTGCAATGTTCGCTGCCCCAGGAACAATAGTCCTGTAACAATCGTACAGGTATTGCGGCAGATGGCAATTAACGAAGGAATCGGGGTTGAAAAGCTTGCCTATTTCCTTGAGATCGGAGAATGCCTTTCAGAAAACGGAGCCAGCAAGGTACCTGGCGCCGGCATCAGGAACATGGAAAAGGATCTTGGAGAACGCTGGATTAATATTAAAAGGAATCTGGAGCCCATCCGCTCCGAACTGGGGCTCAGTTCCAGGGATGTCAGGGACACCCATGGAGAAGTTCAGGCCATTCTTGAGAGCACAGGCTATTTTGAAAGGGAAAAATGGATTAAAGCAAGAATACATGAAAAAAAAATTCGCGGGTTCCTGAAGACAGATTGCAGTGAAAGCGAAAAAAAGAGCGGAGACTTCGGCTTTGAAAGCGATAGAGAGTATACCGGACAGGAAGCTCTTACTGTTTAAGAGCTGCATGGTCGGTCAGGAATACCCTGGTGTGGAAACAGCCACCTGTTATGTTTTTGATCGGCTAGGGGTAGATTACTGTATAAATGATGAACAGTCCTGCTGCACAGGGATCGGGCACTACACCGATATCTTTGAAGGGCTTACAACAACAGCAATTGCAGCCAGAAACTTTGCAGTCGCCAGGAAGTGCGGCTATCCGAACATTACCTGCCTCTGTTCAACCTGCTATGCCATAAACAAGGAAGCATGTGAACTCCTTAATACCAATACTGAGGTCCGGGATAAAGTCAATTCCATCTTTATAGAAAAGGGCTTTGACGACCTTGTTTACGAAAAGGGTGATATGAACCCCCGGACGAATTTCTATCATGCAGTCGAGATCCTTCTGAGTAAAGTCGGAAAGATACAGGAAGAGAAGAAGTTCGATTTCTCAGGCATTAGAGCAGCCGCTCATCACGCCTGCCACTATTATAAAGTCAAATACCTCGATGTTGTCGGAAGCCCCGAAAACCCTCAGCTTATAGACACGATAGCTGAAGCCTGCGGGGCATCTCCTGTCCGATGGTACGAAGACCGCACCCTTACCTGCGGAATGGGCTTTTCCCAGCTCCACCTTAACAAAAGCACCTCTCTCCAGGTCACCAAAACCAAACTCGACAGCCTTCAGAGAGCCGGAGTGGAGTTAATGATCCATATGTGCCCGAACTGCCATATCCAGTACGACCGCTACCAGCCTGTAATCGAAAAAGAGTTCGGGGTAGAGTACGACATGGTGCATATGAATATTGCCCAGTTCGTAGCTCTCTCACTGGGAGCAGACCCCTACAAAGTATGCGGTTTCCAGACTCACTCCGTGCCTCTGGAAGGTTTTCTTGAAAAGGCCGGTTTAATATAAAATTCCGTTTTAAAGTTCAACCGGTCATCTTTTTTATTACATCGGGAGTGAAGAGGTCACGGTTTGAAGCGTTTTTAAAAACATGTATCTAAGTTACTGATTATAAATGTAGTCAATAGATACAGTAAAAATACTTTCATTATTTTCAAGCTCGTTGTTAGCTGGCGTTCTAATCTCACTTAGTGGGTTTGTAAACAATCCCAAAAGCGCTACGAGAGTTAGAAATACAATAAAAATAGTGATTACCTTGCCGATTTTACTCATGCCAACACCTATAAAATGAGGGGAGCATAAATCCCACTTATATACGGTTGATTTTTGAATCAGAGACTTCAATTATTTTTATTTCGAACCAGAATCTAAATGCATATACTTTTCCAACGACTTTTGCTTATCCAATCCACTGTAACTTCTTTTTGAACTTCCACTCCCATATTGGCAAGCCAAGCTTCCCAATGACGAAGCTTGGAGTATTACCCTACAATATCATCCAGACCTACAATCAAAACTTTCTCATTTGTTTCGAGTTCATTTTTTATCCTGATTGCATCCCTCTCCAGAATACAATTCTCTCCAACAACCCAGGGCGCTGATCCATCTCCAAACTGGATATAACACACAACAGCCTTTTTCAACTGAAGGTTATTTTTTTCCAGCATTGCGAGAACATTTTCATCTGGAACAAATTCTTCAGATAACATAATTATGTTATAATTTCCTTTTTTGATTTCAACTACAGAAGTCCAGTTTTCATCTTTCCTTAATTCATATATTTTATCTTCATCAACTTCTATGTAGTACATTCCTCGCCCAATATTAGAATTATAGTCTATGGTATAATTCACGGGTATGTCGTAATTTTCAAGAATGTCTTTAACTTCCGCCTCACTAGTTTCATTTTCAAATTGAATAAGTAAACCAGGTGTTTTAACTTCTTGAGATTGCATCATCAGTGCTAAGAAGGTTAGAAGAGCAATAAAAACAACTACTACTTTGCTAATTTTATTCACATCAATCACCGAAGAAAATGAGGAGTTTTAACTCCTCACATATATACGTTTATTTTCAGAACCGAATGCTTCCCAATAAGGTACACAGAAATATATGGGATTAGGATCACCTATACGCAAATATTCATTCGAACCACTTATTTTGTATCCACGACACATTCGAACATGACCTGGAACTCCACTCGCGAAGGGTCCACCATTGTTAATTTCACTCATAGCTCCAGCAAAAGATACAGTGTCTGTACTGAATGAATCAGGTTTATTCATTCCGTTGCTTGAACAATAATAAAGTAACTGATTGGGATAAGTAACCCCATTAGGAGCTACCTCATTCATCATTTCATATATAGTAGTTTGGTGAGGACTTTCATCATTGTAATATTTAGTAAGCATTTTGGCAGTTGCTGGAGCACAGTAGTAACTCGTTATTTGCGCATACACAGTAGCACCAAGATCTACTTCAACATCGGTTCTCGATTTTGTCATATCGTCACTGAGTTTTTCAATATTTTCTTCCGTGACTGCCGCATAAATACTAACCCCCTTATTAACTGCTGCTTGTTCTATAGATTTAGCAAGTTCATCACTTTTTTGCCAGTGTTTTAGATTATTTTCTATCCCATTCTTTAATCTCTGCTCATATATTGACCATATTCCAGGTTCGGTTTCAGTTGCAGGTTTATCTGGTACCACATCAAGGGTATAAGCATCCACAAATATCCGATGTTCATCTCCTGTTGTTTTGTCCTTTACCGCAGTCATCGCCCCTATTTTAGGATAACTGTATACAACCATTTTAGTTGATTTTATTTCTCCGGTCGGGTAATTTTTTTTGGCAATTTCTTTTGACTTCTTCATGGCTTCAGCTACTTTATAGGGTTCAGGATCAAACGTAATGTCGTTGAATGAATGTCCCAGCGTTTTATTGGCATAAATATCAATTGTACCTATCAATTTTTTTTTCTTTGTATACTGAGAATTGATAAAATAATTTCTGACCATTTATGTCGTAAAGCTCAACCGGTTTGGGATCAACAGATGCCCCTGTCCAGCTTTCAAAGCCTGGTGCATCGGCTGCTATGAAACTTATCATGTTCGCACTGGCATGCTTAAAGGCTTCCTCAGCAGTTACATAATAATCTTTTTCTTCCTGTGCACTTACTGTTGGTATTAACACCATACCAACCAGCAGTGTTGCTAAAACAAGCATACCTACTCCAATTTTTTATGGTTCATACTTTTATCTCCTGTGTATCTTATATCCAGGAGGCAGAATCAGACAAGCTAAGTCTTAAATACAGACAAAGCTAACATAACTCATGCCTTCAAGGCGTGTTTTGTGGAGTTCGGGCGGTACCTGGAAAGCACTTCTGAACTCCATAAATCCCTCTTATCTAACTCCTTATAAGTTTTCTGTGTAAATTCTCAAACAATTCGATTTTCGAACTAATTTTGAGTCTGTAATAGTCTGTAATAATTCCTTGACCTTTGATAGTTTGATGATTTGGCCAGAAATTATATATAATCATATTGCCTCACAATATATTCAAAAACTTATATATAAACGCCTAGATCAAAATTTATACTCATATATAGTGATATTTATAAAATCTCGCCGTTTTATTGCAAAAAAATCAGTGTTTGTATCCAATACGGGCCTGTGGGGCATGTGAATAGTCTAAAATTTGACCGGCCTCGCCAAAAATTATATCATCTCTATTAGACAAATTCTGATAAAATACTGCCCGCACTCTTACCTGTGGAATAGGCTTTTCCCAGTTCCACCTTAACAAAAACATCTCTCTCCAGGTCACCAAAACCAAACTTGACAGCCTTCAGAGAGCCGGAGTGGAGTTAATGATCCATATGTGCCCGAACTGCCATATCCAGTACGACCGCTACCAGCTCGTGATTGAAAAAGAGTTTGGGGTAGAGTACGACATGGTGCACATGAATATTGCCCAGTTCGTAGCTCTCTCACGGGAGCAGACCCCTACAAAGTATGCGGTTTCCAGACTCATTCCGTGCCTCTGGAAGGTTTTCTTGAAAAGGCCGGTATAATCTAAAAACTTGAGTTAATCCCTATTTTAAGATTTTAGCCGGTTATTTTTTTTTCTTTTGATCTTTTTATTCCGTTTTTTTAATCTTTTATTTTGATTTACATCACTTCTGAAAACTCAGATCGATTTCTCCCAGCCCTGTCCCATATCAACGAGAGGCCTCAGCTCAATAATCTCGAAGGTAACCGTTGCATTCATCATCTGCGCAAACTCCTCTCCGGCCATTTTTGCGATCTGGCTTTTAATAATATCAAGCATTTTCCCGGAAGTTGCAGATTCCTTCATCTTCATATAAACCCTGATACCTTTCCATTCCGGATCTGGTTCCATTATCAGGTATATCGCGTAAGGGTTTTCCTGAAGGTTTGCAAACGTGCGGTTCTTCCCTGTTGCAACTACGACTGTTTTTTCATCGATCATATTGGGTGAGCCGAAAATAGCTGAATCTACCTTTCCATCTTTACTCGCTGTGCTGAGAATCCCAATTCTCGGTTGCTTGTTAAAGTAGTCCATCAGTTTTGACATCATATCTAAACCTCTTCTAATAGCCTGTTTTAGCGCTCTTTCCTTTAAGAGTTGAGTTTGCGAAGCTGCTTGGTCACAAAATACTGTCATGAAAAGAACTATAATTAATCTTCAGGCTGCAATAATAATCGTCTTAAGTATGCTTAAAACTTTTTACTCTGATAATCTGTATACTCGAGAGACCTTCGAGACTCTGTAGATGAACATATGTCCAAAATCCATGAAGAATAAGCTAAAGGTATTCAATCGAAACAAATTTACATATATGGAAGAAAAGAATATATTTCTTTTATGTTTATCGTGGTTTCAGTTGTTAAAAGCAAATGTTACAGGAGTAAGAATGAAAGGTATTGAATACAAAACGAGTCTTTTCGGACAAAAGGTAGCTTGCCGGTTTCTCAGCGTACCATTCTCAAGTCTGTACTCTATTGAAATCTGCACTAACTTGTTAACTTTTGAAGTTAGGAATGAGAGATATGGCAGAACAGGTAGAAATTTCTCGGGCCAGCCTTGAAGATGCGATTGAAATCTTAGCTCTCCAGAAACTGGCATACCAGAGTGAGGCTCAGATCTATGATGACTGGTCCATCCCCCCTCTGCTTCAAACTGTCGAAGAGATCAGAGATGAGTTCAGTACCAGTGTGTTCCTCAAAGCCGTTAGCGAGCACTCGATTATAGGATCTTTACGATCTCACGTAATAGAAAATACTTGTCATATAGGCAGACTGATTGTACATCCTAAATGGCAGAACCGGGGGATAGGTACTCGTTTGATGACAGAGATTGAGCTCATATATCGGGATGTAGCTCGATTTGAACTTTTCACCGGATCGAATAGCATCAGAAATCTTCACCTCTATCATAAACTGGGGTATCAGGAGTTCCGGCGGGAGCCGCTGGGCAGCAAAGTTGAACTTGTATATTTGGAAAAGATAGTGATTGGAAAAAAGAAAAATATTGGATATAAAAATTCTTGATTTTTAACAGCCACTACAACCGGAGCGGTGGCGCGATACCCGCCACTTGCAGCCGGGCGCGTCACCACAACTTTGATTTTGATTTGTTATTTTTATCTCTATAACTTCCGAAAATTCAGATCGATTTCTCCCAGCCCTGTCCCATATCAACAAGAGGCCTCAGCTCAATAATCTCGAAAGTGACAGTTGCATATATCATCTTTCCCGCTTCTTCGCCAGCTATTTTTGAGATCTGGCTTTTGATCATATCAAGCATCTCGCCGGAAGTTGCAGATTCCTTCATTTTCAGATAAACCCTGATCCCTTTCCAGCTCATAATATCTGTTCCTGGCTCCATTATCAGGAACATCGCATAAGGGTTCTCCTGGATATTTGAAAAAGTACGGTTGTTACCCGTTGCTATTACAACGGTCTTTTCATCGGTCATCTGAGGTGAACCGTAAACAGCCGAATCTACCTTTCCGTCTTTACTCGATGTGCTGAGAACCCCAATTCTCGGTTGCTTGTTAAAGTAGTCCATCAATTTTGACGTCATATTAAATCCCCTGTCACAAACTTATTTTCTCGCTCTTCCCCTGATAAATTGAATGAGCAGGCCGCCTGGTCCGAAAGTACTGCCCGGAAAAGAGCTTTATTAGATATGCAAGCTGCGATAAATATGAGTCGTAAGTATGCTTAAAACTTCGCCTGATGGGTGGGAATTCCATTTTTGAATTTTGAAAACTACGTGTTTGCCGAAAGCTCTAAAATCCCTATGGACCCTGAAATGCCTAATATCCTGAACATCGTTGCACAGACTGTAGAGACGGATTTTTGGATAATGGAGAAGCTCGATGTTCAGGCAATTGTAGCAGGGATCGGCTCTGTAGAAATCCCCTCAAAAAATGGTGCCCTTTAATCGAACCGGTACCGTATTCCTGGAACCGCCTTCTCGACCCATATCGGAGAAGATTTGTGTGGACTGGACAGAGTTGAATTTACAGGATTTCTACAAAGCCCAGGAATCAGAGTTTTATGTCAAGCAAATCAGAAAAATGGATGTAGAGAAAGTCGTGCTTTTACACTGTGTATTCTTTTATATAACGGATTAGAGAGTGTAAGTAAAAATGTCTAGGGATTGGAAAAAGAAGATGGGGGATAAAGAAGATAAACCCTGAAAATAGTTACCAATTAATAACAATACATCCAGAAAAATATCATTTCTTAGGTTATTTACTCCATTTTGAATTGTTTCCTTTTTTCTGCGAATTCTCCTTGAATTACTTTATCGTTTCTAGACTGGGAACCAGTAAAACATCTGTCTTGATTATTTTTTATTGATCCGTATTTTTTCACTGGATACTTTATCGTTTCTAGGCTGGGAACCAGTGAAACCTTCTCCTTGATTATTTTTTATTGCTGTGTAGTTTTCACTGGATGCTTTATCGTTTCTGGTTTGGGAACCTGTAAAACTTTTCTTTTCATTAGCCATTACATTCCTCTTCATTTTAATATACTCAATAACTGAATAAAGTAGAACATTAACACAATTATACTCGCCATAAATAAAATATATGACCGTTTTAACCAATTAGCTATTTGCTTATTCTGATTACGATTTTTGATAATAATTTCTGTGGTTTCTTCTGTGATCTTTGTATGTAGATCTTTTTTTGGTCTTATTTCTTTATTACAATAACTTACAAAATCCTCAGCTATTAAATACCACCATTCTTTAACGTTGAGTGCTATTATCCCACATAAAATTGATAATGTCATGAGTACTAATATCGAAAAGATTAGAATATGTAAATATATAGCTGAAAATATTTCTTCTTTAATTGCTTCATCAGCTGATGATACTATGGTAGATAAAGAAGCTATGGTTAAACTAAAAATTATACCTACAAAACCGACAATACCTGTTGCTTTACTTTCAATGTCACGAGTTCTTTGCCATTCTATTTGATACATATCAATTATTGAATCGTGTATTATCTTTGCAACCTCGATATCGTTTTGATTATGGTATTTTCGTCTTATTTCACCTGTCATTATTTAGCTCAACACCCTCATCATATAGATTTATACTTTCAATTAAAATAAACGAAAAGTGTATAATTTTTGATAGTATGTATATTTAATAGTTTTGATATTTTATGGATCAACAGGTTAATCTATCTTAGTTAATTTTTCGCTTTTTTATGCTACTTCAAAATAATTCCGATCATCTAAAACCGCCTTCGAAAAGAAGAGCTTCAAAAGCTTATAGGGTTCAAGGGAAGGATGAAACGAAGAAAAGGAGACTGGGGTCTGGAAAAGAGAAGGGGGATAAAGGGTGGAAGGGTGTTTTGAATTTAATCTTCATGATATAGATCATGTTCAAAAAACGGCAGATTTGCTATTGAAAACAACAAGAGGAAGATAGGTATCTACTTTAAACAGGTCCGTACTGCTGATACAGCTGCGCAAATGAAATTATTAAGCTCATTATTGAAGCAAATCCTGAAGATCTTTGTAGCAACATATCTGAGTCTGATTGTTTTAATTCGCTCAGTAAATTAGTAATTTCCTTAGTGTCTTCATTATTAGGAAGTTTCTTAACCAGGACTTCGATGTCCTCTAGGCGCTTTTTCAGATCATTTTTTAAATCGTTTAATTTCTCAGCCTGGGTGGAATTCAATTTATCTATAGATAACGCATTTCGGACTTCTGTTTCATTCAGTTTTTCCAATTCCTTTTTCATAGCATCAAGGTTTAAGATAACATTATGCGAATTCAGTTTGATTTTGAAAATATCATAGCTTATACAACTCAACTTCTGATCCAATTTCTCTTCAATTCTGTTTAAATGAGCCGTCATATCCAGTTGATAAGAGAATTTACTTAAGATATTAACCATAAGAGGGATTTTATCTTCAATTGATGGCTCTGCATACATCATTTCAAGCAATTCGCATGCTTCACCTTTCTGACCTTCTGGAAACTTGGAACAAATGGCCCTCAATGTGTTTTGCATGCTATTTACTTGTTTTCTAAACCCTACTGGATCTCTAACCTCTGAAAGAGACTGACTATTTTGATTTAATTCATCACCCAATTCTTCAAATTGAGTTCCTTTTGTCTGCTCACGAATTAGTCCCGTTCTCTTTTGAATTTCTTCGAGAAGCTCTTTTATATTTCTACCAAAGATAGGCAGTCCTTTTTTCAGAACTCCTGCAGCATGTGGTGCCGCCTCCTCAGAATCTATCATTAGCTCAGCTGCACGATCACAGTATTGCCTATAAAAATTAAGCTCCCTTTTTTTTGCATCTAAGTCCAGATTATCCAGATTCTGGACTTCTTTTAATGCGTTTGCAAGATTTTCAACAGCTTCTAAAAGTAGTTCTTTACTTTTTGAGCCTTCAACTGCATCTTTCGCTTCTTTTAGATATTTGTCTAGTTCTTCCTTAGCTTCCTGTTTTTTGAAAACTATTGTATGGAATGAACGGTAAAAAGGAAGGCAAAACTGAGAGGGATTGTTCCATACTGTAGATTCTTGTGAACCTTTTTCAAAAAATTCAATTGCACTTTCTAATTCCTTTCTATAATCCTCTTCGTTTTCTGCCTGCGAAGCCTTGAAAATAGATATTTTTCCAAGAGATTGGTTTAAGTAGGCTCTTACATCCATTTCTGGATCATTAGTCAGTTTAATTAAATCATTCCATGCCTTTTCTTTATCTATCACATAAGGAAAAACAGAACCAAGGGCAGAAGCAGTCCTTGACCTTGCATAACTGTATTCGTCATTGACCAGTCTATACAGATCATTCCATGCCTGTTGTTTATCTGGTACGTCAGAAAATACATAGCCAATAGTTTCGGCGGCACAAGCCCTCACATAACTATCTTCATCATTGGTCAGCTTGTGTAAGTCATTCCATGCCTGATGCTTATCTGGCATGTGAGAAAACGCAGAACCGAGGGCATTAACAGCCCCAGATCTTACTAAGCTTTCGATGTCATTGACGAGTGTATGTAAATCGTCCCATGCTTGGTCTTTATCTGGCACATAAGGAAACATAGAGCCGAGAGCTTTGGCAACACTATACCTTATATCCTTATTTTTATTATCTGTAAATCTATGTAAATCATCCCAAGCTTGTTTCTTATCAGGCACTTGAGGGAACACAGAACTGTAAGTATCAATAACCAACGAAGTAAAATGATCTCCTTCACTACTAGCTAGTTTAGTTAAGTCATTCCATGCTTTCTGTTTATCGGGTACGTGAGGGAAAACAGAACTATAAATATCGTGGGCCTTTGATAATAAAGTACTTTCTTTATTATTAGTCAGTTGGATTAAGTCGTTCCATGCCTGTTGTTTGTCTGGTACGTGGGAGAAAACAGAACTATAAGTGTAATGAGCCCAAAAAATAAAATTATTTTCTTTATTATCCAATAGGATTAAGTCGTTCCATGCTTGTTGTTTATCGGGTACGTGAGAGAAAACAGAACTATAAGTGTAATGAGCCCAAAAAATAAAACTGTTTTCTTTATTATTAGCCAGTTGAATTAAACCCTTCCATGCCTTCTGTTTATCGGGTATATGGGGGAAAAGAGAACTAAAAATCTCGCGAGACCCCATAGTAAAACTACCTCCTTTATTATTAGCCAGTTGGATTAAGTCTTCCCATGCGTTTTGTTTATCTGGAACTTCAAAAAAAGCAAAACTTAGGGCACCGACAGCCCCACTCCTAACCTCCCATTCTTTATCGGCCGTAAGTCTAATTAAGACATCCCATGCGTTTTGTTTATCAGGAAGTAACGAAAAATCATCTTCTAATTGCTTTAATCCCTTGATACATTCTTTTGGATCATCGCTAAGACATTGCTTGTGAATCTCCTCTTGATCTATCAACTGCCCAACACCAGAAATTTGTATAAAGATTAATGCTTAAAACGGTTTTGTTTTTAGTTCTCTGGATTCCTATTTTTACGACTAGCTGTCAATCTGATTAATAAACTCAACTTCATTATGTCCAAGGCTTTAAAATTTGTATTCAGGATTCCGGGGAGAGAGGAAAGGAAGAAAAGGAGGCAGGGGTCGGAAGGGTGTTTTGGATTAATTCCGGCATATTCAGAGAAAAGGCATCATTATGTAAAACATTCTTTTTGTTTCAGTTCACAAAAATAACAAAATAGTATTTTAATACAGAAACCTTATACATATATGATGAAAGGACGATTCAGTATTACTCTTGATAGTGATCTTCTTGATTGGATCGAGTCATTGATTAAAGAATAAGTGTTTTCCAGTAGAGCTTAAGCTGTCGAATTCTGCGTAGCCCAGCTAAAAAATATAAGCATTGAAAATGTAATGCTGATGCGCTGGGGCAAGAACGATATTGAACCTGTTTTCCTTTCGAAAAACGAAATTCAGACAATCAATAAGGTTTCAAAAAAATTAAATGTCAGTAAGGACGAGGCTTTAAAGATTCTTATCTACCGGGATTAGAGGAGATTAGCAAAGATTCTTAAGGATCAGAAAAAGAGCCGAAGAATAAAGAGAGTAAGCCCAAAAAAGTTATCTTAGATTAATTCATAACAACTATTTTTAGATTTGTTTTCTAATTTTTTGAATTAACTTAAAAGTTCTGCAAATAGAATCATCTCAGAACATATTGAGACACAAAATATGTCAAAGAGATGTGTGATATAACTTTTAGTTTATGTAGTGATACAATGAGTAAGATTGGTAGGAATACTCCCTGTGCATGTGGAAGTGGATTAAAATATAAAAGGTGTTGTATGAATAAATCAAAAGAAAAGATGAAAAATCTATTATTAGATTTTTTAAAAGATCCACAGTTTAAAGATCAATATTATCAAGGTTTAAATAATGGCATCCATCAGCAGTCAATAATCAAGTTCCCTGAAAGCTGGTCATCGTTGACAAAGGATGAAATAGATATTCGTCATGACTATCTCTCTATTTGTTCAGTTGAAGAAATTGAAAGAATTTTATTTCCTTTAAATGCATCAGATATACTACTCAAGTTACGTGCAGATTCTGTTTTGGATAATAGGAGAATTTTTCGCACAATTAGCAAAAGAGCATGCTATGTGAAAAACTCTGAATGGAAACTGACAAATCAATTTGATGATTCCATTTTTGAAATGTTTAAAAGAGAATTAGACGTACAGTATGCGCACAAAACTGATGAAATCTATTTTGGGACTGTCTTTACCGATGACACTTCTGGATGTGTTACTAAAACAGACCTCGGATCAATAATAATAATACCTGAGGCATTGAATAAGTTTTTATATTTTATGAATTTGGGCTTCTATCTTATTAACCACAAAGAAACCATAAACTCAGAAAATACAATTCGTGACGCTATAACCCTAGCTATGAGAATAATGCTATCTTCTGAAGCTTTTGATTTTGAATTAGATTCAAGAGGTGAAGTTCCGGAAAGCATAGATTCTCATGTTGAAGAAGTCACTAAAATTCATCTGTTATTTATAATAGCCCACGAGTATGCACATTTCTTATTAAACCATCTCGATGAAGAGAAGTTAATTGATGCCAATTTCTTTGATGTCTTACCATCTGATTCGGACAATAAATCTGCACCTCGTAGAGTATACACGCACACGCAACTCAAAGAGTTTGAAGCCGATAAATTTGCAATTGAAATATTGTCAGGCAATGACATTGATAAAAAAAGGGAACTTTTATTTTTGTCTTCAGTTTTAATGAGTTACATTGATATTTTTGAATCATTAAAATATTTTATTAAACCTAATTATCCATCAAAGACCCATCCTCCTTCAAATGAGCGCAGAGATAAATTAATGGAGTTAGGTAAGGAAGTATGGCTTAATGATGAGATCGAATTTCTCAGCGAACTGGTTGATGTATCAAAGAACATAAAGACCAGTTTGATAAAAAACTATCGTAATCATCCTTCGAATTTCATAACATATGGATCATTATATTTAAGTGAGTTCAAAAGTGAGAGGAAAATTGATAGGATTGATTACTAAATAATTTATTTTTTAGTGTATAAAGGTAGTTCAAATGGACTTGGTAAAATATTTATTTTGTAATTATTTCTTAACCTTTTTTTTCTTAGTCTTTTTTCCTGGATATCCGTTAAGCGTGGTCTGGGTACTGAATGCCCATTCTCTTATTCCATTAGATACATTTTCCCTTGCTACATGATGTGTTGCTTTGAATTTATCTGTTGCTCTGTATTTTCCATCTTTATATTCCAAGTATCCTTTAAGGTAGTTACTCATCAATAGTTCCATTTGGCTTTGTACTTGATTCTTGAGACGCTCTTTCTTTCCCACGGCTGTGATCTCTGCTAATTTGTCAAGCCCCTCATCTACGATCTGAATCAGAGATTTTCCTTCACAAGAAGGATCAAATATCTGCATTACGATATCCACTAATCCCCTCCTAATTTCTCCGGTCTTGGTGTCCATTTCAGGAAGTAAAGATATTGGGATCTGAGGGAGTTTGGATAAATCGGTACCATTTGATTTAATTAGTGCTTCAGCAAGGATTCTATTTTTTAAACAGTCTGGATTCTCCACTTCCAATTTGTCTTTGAGGATTAACTTACACACTTCACCATCATTTATAGACTCCAACCTTCCAGATATAATCTCTGGGTCTGAACTATGAACTTTAAACCCATATTGATTTAAATACCGAG
Organism: Methanosarcina subterranea; assembly: GCF_055385895.1. Lineage (NCBI taxonomy): Archaea > Methanobacteriati > Methanobacteriota > Methanomicrobia > Methanosarcinales > Methanosarcinaceae > Methanosarcina > Methanosarcina subterranea. The sequence continues at coordinate 1,252,617 of NZ_AP042426.1, forward strand.
GGTCTGCATTTTTATACTTATCCAAGTTGTATTCTTTGGAATTCTGGCTAAACGATAACTCTAAAATTAGCCACCCCTCGTTTGAACTGCTTAAGATATCGGGATTTATCAATATGCCATCTTTAGTATAAAGTAAAGTTTCTACTAGATATTTGTCAAAACCTGCGGCTTTGAAGGGCCCCACAAAATTTGTATATCTATGGAATAGCTGGATTGCATTCCTCCATAAAGTAATTCGCTCGTCTTTAGGCAAAAATCTCTACTCCGTCATGACATATTGATGTTTTACCAGCGCTGTTTTCTCCCTGAATTGTAGCGATTCGCGGAACCGCATTCACACAACCTTTCCCAGGAATAGTTAGATATGCATAATTTAGCCCTATATCCAGTAAAACGCGATCCCATGTATGTAGATCTAAGCCTTTAAATCTGCGGAAATCACCTTCATTTTCAACTTCAACTAGCCATAGTTTCATCTCTCCGGTTCCTTTTAATACCTTTTGTGAGAAGAAGTCCAGATTTATTTCTTGGCTGAAATTAATTTCAAAGGCGCCCATTGAGGTGTCACGAATTGTTGTGGCGTAATTTAAAGAATCAAAATACTTATTTGCTATTTCAGAAATTGTTAACAATGTCTCATCCACATCGGTTCCCCTGTTGACAGTAACTTTTCCGTTACTGTACCATTCAGTAGACATTGTTACATGTCCATTGTTTCTTTTGTCCCATCTTGAGCTATGGATCGCAAAATTTTCTTTTGCAGATTCGATAATTTCTTCTAAGCCTCCGATGGGTCTGTTTGGTCTATACCATGCTTTTAAACTAAAATTGCCAGCCTCTTCTTTTGAATAAAGTCCATCTGAAAACTTGAATCCATAGCCTCTGGAAGTCCAATATTCTTTTTTTCCCCAGTAGAGGAGTTGTTTTCTGGATAGCCAACAGTTGTCAAGTCCTTTTTTATTTTCGATCCAGCTTTTAATGAGTTGATCTGAAGTTTTGGCATCTAATAAACTGTAGAGTATCCACACCCTTTTTAAACCAGCATCTAAAAATAATTTGTAAGGGTGCTTCCCTGAAATATTTACATACCACTTCGTAGATTCTAGTTGTTTCCACTTCCCATCGGGAGCTATATAATCCCTTACTTCAATATTACTCTCAATCAGGTATGCTTTCAGCTGGTTAAAAACGGACTTCTTTTTTTCGCCTAATGAATCTTCGTTTTCATCAAATCCATACTGAACTAGCTTTTTGAATTCGTCCAACGTCGATAATGCAATAATCCTATCCCCTTTAATTTAATAATGTACAATATATAAAAGCTAAATGAATCTATCTTAATCCTATTCTTCCGCAATGTTGTAACTTAATTTCATATCTCACTTATTTATGTCTTTATTTTTTGTTCAATAAGATTTATTATTTTATTCTTAATATATTATACAGTCCTATCAAAATTTTATAACCAAATTATATTTAATGTATTCAAAACTTCCTTCCAATGGAAAGAGCTTCAAAAACCTATACTCTGGGATTCCGGAGAAGAAGGAAAGGAAGAAAAGGAGACCAGGGTCGGGAAAAGGGAGAGGGGAGGAGAAAGGGGATAAGGGTCGGAAGGTTTGAGAACTTCTAATTGACCGGCTCGGCATGAGAAATATCTGTTTTCCAGGCTCCACAGGGTACGTTTAAAAAAGAAATAGAGAAGGATTGAATTGATTATCGGTTACTAAAAAAAGGAAAAAAAGTAAGTTACGCTTTTCAGGCAGGGATCCCCATGTAAATTATATGAAGTTCCTCGGCGACATTCTCAACGCTATTGTATTCCTTATCCGGAAGCATGCCAAGTTCCCGCAGTATGTCCGGGATTGCTCCACTCTTCCTTGCTTGTTCAATAATATCGTTCCTTTTTACAGGATAAGCTATATTTTTTAATATAGCCTGAGTTTCCACAGGAAGTTCTGCAATAAATCCACTTTTACTCTCAGTTTCCATAATATTTCCCCTTTAATTTTGTTTAGTTTCCTTTAAATTCCCTGGCAACATCTGCAGCGTTTGTACACTCTTTTTCCGGAGATTGTTTGTATTCCGCAGAGTATCGTCTAGTATTATTACCCTTCGCGCTTAACAGCATCTTCATTTTTGCAGGAAAATCGATGCTTGTTAAGCTTTTTGAAGGAAACCTAACTTTTTTGTTAGTATGGATATTACGATTATCTACTATTTAAACGTTAACATGCTTTTACAAAAAAATAATAAAAATTAACATTTTTTGATATTTTTGTAATAATATGTGGATTATATTAGTAATATTTTGTGATAAAATTAATATAAATGAAATTAATATAAATAAAATGAATAGTAATTTTTTTTCCTTATGGATAAACGACCAGCATAGAGTCCTTAGTGTGTCCAATCATTGACCTGTTGCGGCGGTCTCGCTATGACTAAGGCTTTAAAAACTTATACCCGGGGTTCAGGGAAAAAGGAAAGGAAGAATAAGATAAAAAGCCACGGGGTTTTTGGCCCCATGGCAGTTTACTTCAATTTAATAATTTTTTAATGATTTTACATTCCTTTTTTAAGTAGAATTATTTTTCCAGTGTATGTCAAGAATAGTTTCAATACTACTCTTCACATCACAATTCCAGGGTGCTTATGTATACATCAGATCTTCAAACTCATCTGTGAGATTTTCAAGCTCCGTTGTGATGTTATTATCAAGCTCGGTCACCATATCTTTCTCAGAGCCAACTTTGATAAGCCAGACATCAGAAACCGTGCCGTATGAGGAGGTACGTCCTACCAGTATATATCCTCCATCACGGGTTTCCTGAGCAAACAGTATGGCATCATTATCTTCTCCACCAAAACTCATATTCAACGTTCTGTTCCCGTCAGAATCCGTTTTAATCAGCCACGCCTGGGTGAGGTTATAATCACTACTCGGCTGGGTACTACCGGCAAGCAAAAAGCCTCCGTCTCCGGTTTTCTGAACTGAATAGAAATAGTCTGTATAGGTACCGCCAAATGTTTTATTCCATTCTTCAGTTCCGTTTGCATCCGTCTTAATCAGCCAGCCATCAGTTCCGCCAGCCCCGAAAGATTCCGTAGTTCCTGCCAGTATATATCCTCCGTTATCGAGTTCCTGGACGGAGTATGCATAATCATAACCTTCCCCACCAAAAGTCTGATTCCACTGTTCGGTTCCGTTGGAGTCAATTTTTACTAACCAGGCTTCATCCCTCCCGGCTGAAGAATTGGTGTATCCTGCTATTACATATCCTCCGTCTTTGCTCTGATTGACAGAGGATGCATAGTCCTCATTTACTCCTCCGAAGGTTTTATTCCATTCTTCGGTTCCGTTGGAGTCAGTTTTTATCAGCCAGGCATCAGATGCGCCTGCCCCGAAAGATTCCGTATATCCTGCTAGTAAGTATCCTCCATCCCCGGTATTCTGAATAGAATATGCACGGTCTGTTTTTTCACCGCCAAATGTTTTATTCCACTCTTCAGTTCCGTTAGAATCAGTTTTTATCAGCCAGGCATCAGAGTCTCTTTCTTCGATTTCTTCTCCCTCTTCAAGATAGCCTGCTAGTACATAGCTTCCATCTTCAGCTTCCTGGACAGAGTATGCACAATCATATGCCGGGCCTCCGAAAGTCCTGTTCCATTCTTCAGTTCCGTTTGCATCCAGTTTCATCAAGAGGGCATCAGCATTAGCTTCATCGTAATTAACCATGGTCTCTCCTGCCACTACATATCCTCCATCCTGAGTCTGCCGGGTAGAATATCCACAGTCAAATTCTATGTTTCCGAAAGTTATGTTCCACTGCTCTGCTGGTATCGCACCAGCTGATGATGTACTCCCTACAATCAAAAGCAGGGCTAAAAAACAATAAATAAACAAAAAACCCTTGATTTTCACAATTTTCCCCTCATATTAATATTTTGATAACACTTTAGTAGCATTATCCGTTTAATCATTGTTCCGGTTGTATATAACAGTTAATATTTAATAAATTAATTTTATAAGGTAGGAGGATGATGTTTAATAAATGTGATATTTTTCCAGCGCTTTCTTTAATAATGAACGATTATTTCGTATAACCCGAAAAGATATTAATGAGTCTGTAATTTATTTCATCGGTATCCTCGTTCTACTTCAGGATCAACCATTACTGTTTTTCCTCATTTTGGGATTTTATCGCTTTCAAGGGAGGCATAATCTTTTCAAAAGCGGCTATTTATCTCACAAATCCATTAAGTATTTATATTTCGTTATTTTGGGTTTAAAGGTAGAGCTCGTTTCAAAACTTCTCCTGTAGCTTTTCCCAATAAATAAAGAATGTTGCTAATATCACTAATGCCCTGAATATTCTGTCCAATCTTTCATACCTTAGGATAATTCTTCTGAATCCTGTTCCTATCCTTGAGAAAAACCTTTCTACTGCTGACCTTTTCGCATACGATTTTTTACTAAATCTTCTAGGTCTTCCTCTTTTTCTTTTCTTTCTGTTTCTTTTGTTTTCAGGAATAGAAGCTTTGATTCTTCTCCTGTGCAGGTACTCTCGTACCTGCGTATCATTGTAAATTGAATCTGCTACTATTTCTTCTGGTCTTGTTATTGGTCTGTATCCGGTCCTTACCTTTATTGCTCCAATAGTCTCTTCAAATCTGTAAGGATCATATTCCGCTCCTGAACCAATAACAATGCTTATTGGAAGATCTTCTGAGGTTACGGCTGCATGAATCTTTATTCCTTTTCTCTTTTTGAATCCATTATACTCGACACTTTCCCCCCTTTTTTTGCTTCTACAAAACTGCTATCTATTGCAACAATTTCAAGGGAGAGTTGTCCATTCTGATAAGAATCACTTATGAGAGAATCAAAGATCTTATCCCAAACACTTTCTTCAGACCATCTTTTTAGTCGTCTCCAAGCAGTTACGTAAGATCCGTATTGTTTGGGCATATCTCGCCATTGACAACCTGTAACAAGAACATAAAGAATTCCGTTAATGATCTGACGATCATTTACTCTCTTCCTCCCAACCTTCGGTTGGGGAGGAAGGTGTGAGTGAATATGAGCCCATTGAGCATCAGTAAGTTCTTCGAAATGTATACTAATCCCCTATATAATATAAAATCAAATAATATATAATTTTGAAACAGGCTCAGAATAAAGATTCAGGAGCAAAGCATGAAAGGTATCGAATACAAAACAGACCCTCCTACCTGGCAGGAGTATTTTCAATTATTCTCAAGTACAGGCTGGATGCCAATCCTGAGAATTTCTGAAGGCGACTTAAAAAGAGCCTTTGATAATACTTGGTACTGGATAACTGCATACAAAGATCAGGAAATTGTCGGTGCTGGACGTTTGCTTTCGGACGGAGCTCTATATGCATTGATCTGTGATATAATAGTAGTGCCGGGTTGTCAAAGTAAAGGAATAGGTAGCATGATCTTGAAACAGCTGGTTAAAAAATGCAAGGAGACAGGTCTAAAAAGGGTCTGGTTATTCGCAGCTCCCGGCAAAGCCGGATTCTATGAAAAGTATGGTTTTTCAGTTCGTCCAGACGAGGCACCGGGTATGCAACTGGGAGAATTTGAGTACGAAAAGTAAAAGTATGCCTTTTTGTCAACAACTTGGAACTATTCCGGTATTTTTTTCGGACAAAAGTAGCTTACAGGTTTCTCAGTGTAATATTCTCAAATCTATAATCTGTTGACAATCTGCACTAACTTTATTAACTTTTGAAGCTTGGAATGAGAAACATGGCAGAACAAATTGAAATTTTCCGGGCCAGCCTTGAAGATGCAAATGAAATCTTAGCCCTTCAGAAGCTGGCATATCAGAGCGAAGCTCAGATCTACAATGACTGGACCTTACCACCTTTACTTCAGACCGTCGAAGAAATCCGACGCGAGTTCAATACTCACTTATTCCTAAAAGCTGTCAGAAAGCACTCAATTATAGGATCTGTAAGAACTCTTATAATGGGTGATACCTGCCATATAGGAAGGCTGATTGTGCATCCGAACTGGCAGAATCAAGGTGTAGGAACTCACTTGATGGCAGAAATTGAGATTATGAATCAAGAAGCAACCAGGTTTGAACTCTTTACCGGATCACATAGTGTTAGAAACCTTAGTTTCTATCACAAACTGGGATATCAGGAGTTCAGGAGAGGACAACTGAGCAAACAGGTTGAATTAGTATATCTGGAAAAAATAAACTCTTATTAACACGTTTTTGAAAAACGATTTTTTATGTTCTTCTCAAAGCTCACTTTGATTGTTTAGACGTCAGAACCATGCCGCATATGAGGTACTTCTATAAATTTGGTTTCATAAGGAACTTAAATACGCTTTTTAATTATGGTGATTGGATATCTCTCATGCCCTGGCAATCCACATATATTTATTATGTTATTATTTTTTCCATTGTCTTTTAGACCAGTATTTTTCACTTCAAGTTATTGATAATGAATCTATAGTATTTTTTTGTAGTTATTTTTGTAACGTGTGATGGTGGTGGTGACTTCTATCTTTTCTAAAAAAATCATTTACGTATTTTGGGTTTTTGTGTGTATATTAATTATTTCTAATTTTTATTTTGGTTTCATGAGGAACTATTATATACTTCCTGTATGTATTAAGTATTTGATGATTTCATATGGAACTATTCTATATCTGTCTCCAATTTCAATATAAACCCTCATAATCCCTAGAAATGAGATCTGCGCTACATTAAGCTCAAAAATATTTTCTCCCATGCATCAAATCTATTTCATATGAAACTATCAATTCTCATATTCGATTTCAATACAAGCCGTCCGGATTTATACAAAGTGAAGGATAAAAACTATGGAAAATCAAACAATATTGCTCGGTTCGATTGCCCACATTTACCGGAGTCATATTCCGTATATGGCAAAGGAATTCGAAGCTTATCGGATCGGAAGCGGGCAATTTGAGTTTTTACGGGTTTTATACCACAAAAATGGAATTTCTCAGGAAAACCATGCAAGAGCCCTGAAAGTAAACAAAGCAACAAGTGCCAGAGCCATTCAGAATCTGGAAAAAAAGGTTACGTGTACAGGCAAAGAGATGAAAACGACCTTCGAGCTTACAGGGTTTACCTTACTGAAAAAGGGAAGGAAATGAGATATATTATTTTTAAAAAGTTGAATTCTTTTACAGATATTCTTTTTTCGAACTTTACTCTGGAAGAAAAAGAAATATTCAAGTTATTTAGCCATAGGCTTCAATCAAACTTTTTGATCCTGGATTCGAGCCTCCATCTGACAGGTCGGATGAGATAAAGTAAAATCCAGAGGCGAAAGAATGGAAGAAAAAAGTGAATTTCTCGGTACAGAGAAGATCAGGAAACTCCTGTTTAAACTTTCAATGCCTGTCATCATCGGACTGCTGGTACAGGCCCTCTATAATGTTGTGGACACCTTTTTCGTGGGACTGGCCTATGGAGAAGAAAGTGTCCAGGCTATAGGCGGCCTCTCAATAGCTTTTCCAGTCCAGATGATAATAATGGCTTTTGGGGTCGTTCTCGGAACAGGGGGCTCTTCAATAATCTCACGTGCCCTTGGAGCAAAAGAAAAGGAAAAGGCCGAAAGGGCTCTTGGAAACGTTTTTTCCCTGAGCCTGATTTTCAGCATACTTATAGCCGTTCCCTGTCTTCTTTATCTTGACCCGATTTTGAAGATTTTCGGAGCAACTGCTGGAGTCCTGCCATATGCCAGAGATTATCTTAAATATATTATTTTAGGCGGGATTTTCTTTGTCTTTGGAGTGGCTGCTCAGAATATCGTCAGATCCGAAGGAAATTCCCGCCTTGCAATGAATGTTATGCTTATAGGAGGCGGCCTCAATATTTTCCTTGATCCGCTTTTCATGTTTGGTTTCGAGCTGGGTGTTGAAGGTGCTGCAATTGCAACCGTATTGTCCCAGGCCATAGCTTCAGTTTGTCTCCTGATATACTATATTAAAGGAAAAGGGGCAGTTCACTTCAGGCCAGAAAACTTGAAACTGAATCCTGGAATCATTAAGGAAATCGGGGCTATTGGTACCGGGTCTTTTATCATGGAATGCTCAAGCAGCGTCATGATGATTTTCGTGTATAATGCACTTGCAACTTATGGAGGAGATGTCGCAATTGCCGTTTTCGGCATAACAATGAAGATTAATTCCTTTATCTTCCTGCCCCTTCTGGGTCTGGGTTTTGGCCTGCAACCAATTGTCGGGTTTAACTATGGAGCAAAGAGATACGGTAGGATAGTCGAAGCTGTAAAATTGTCTCTTGTGGCTGCAACGACTTTTGGGGTTCTTGGTCTGATTATCGTTTACCTCTTCGCAGAAAAGCTACTCATTATTTTCAGTGCAGATCCGGAATATCTGGAACTTGGAAAAATTGCTGTAAGGATTATGGTTCTTGGAACGCCTCTGATAGGTTTGAATGTAGTCGCATCAATCCTGTTCCAGGCACTGGGTAAAGCCAGACCTGCTTTTCTTCTTTCCATTAGCCGGCAGCTTCTTTTCCTTATTCCTGCTGTTGTCATCCTTTCTGGTTTATACGGACTTGACGGAGTCTGGGCAGCTTTTCCGGTTTCGGACTTACTTGCATTTACACTTTCCGGATTTATGCTTCTCAGGATATACAGGATCTTCAAAGAAAATAAAGTTTATTCAAAAGTAGGTGCAGGAGAAGAAATCGCAGACACAATATCTCATATCTGACATCTCATAAAAGCTTTAGATCATGATAAAAAACGATAGGATGAGGCATGGAAAATATGAGCCTGGAGAAATTGAACTCAATTTTCTCAAAAAAGATTCGGCTTATCGACGACTAACTTTTAGAGGTTATGTATGACACTAACTAAAATAATAAATTCTTTCAAAACGGTATTGAATCCCTCTAAAATTATGAGCTCGCTTGAAGAGGTAGCGAGTTTCTCTGAAGAATCGGAGAATGATTCAGAGGGGGGTTTAAAGACCAACCCCTACAGTAACTCGGGGAGTGACACTGCTAAAAGTTCTACTGCAGTAAGAACCTCTCAAAACAAAGATGAACTACTTATTAAATTAACCAATGTCTGGAAAATTTACCAGATGGGAGAGGTTGAATTTGCAGCTCTCAAAGGAATAGATCTGGAGATCTATGAAGGGGAGTTCCTAGTTGTTCTGGGTCCCAGTGGAAGCGGTAAAAGTACGCTTATGAATTTGCTGGGCTGCCTGGATATACCCTCGGAAGGCACTGTTTACCTGAACTCAGAAGATATCTCAGAACTTGCTGAATCCGAGCTTGCCCGCATCCGGGGACAGATGATCGGTTTTATTTTCCAGAGTTTCAACCTCATACCCACATTGAGCACGGAAGAAAATGTACTACTGCCTCTGGAATTCCAGGAAGTGGATGTACAGTTAGCCCGGAAAAAGGCTACATACCTGCTTGACATAGTCGGGCTTTCTGACAAAAGAAAAAACCTTCCTTCTCAACTGTCAGGCGGCCAGAGGCAAAGGGTTGCCATAGCACGCTCCCTGGCTGTGAACCCGCCTATCATTCTGGCAGATGAGCCTACAGGAAACCTTGACAGCAAGACTGGGGATTACATCCTGGAATTTCTGGACGGGCTCCACGAAAGAGAAGGAAAAACGATCATTATCGTCACGCATGACCTTGAACTGGTAAAATACGCAACAAGAGTTGTGTACATCAGGGACGGGGAGATCGAAAAAATCGAAAAAATCGAAAAACGAACGAAAAATGAATTGAGGAATTAAAATGCGTAAATTTTCTTTGCTAATAATTTTACTAATATTCTCAGTATTCGTGTGCCTTGGAGCTGGAACAGCATTGGGCGCATCTAATGGAAACATAAACTCTTCATCCGTGCAGGTAAACCTGACTAACCAGAACCCGGACTCTGCTCGCCCTGGAGAACCTGTTGAGCTTACTGTCAGTGTGCAGAATGTGGGAACTAAAGATGTAAAAGATATTACCGTCACCGTCAAACCGGAATACCCTTTCACTGCGATTTCCGGACAATCTCTTGAAAAATCAATTTCCTACCTGAATGCGCGGCAGGATACTAACGAGGGAGGTGTCGTTAAATTCAAGCTCATGACAGATTCTAACGCATCTGCAGGTACCTATGATATAGATATCGTTACTACCTATAAAAGCGGATCCGGATCTTCGTCAACCACATACACTACTACAAAAACAGTTCATCTTGATGTGAGAGGTAAAGAATACGCTCAGATTGTAACCATAGATAAGGCGAATATTGACATTGCAAAGGAAGAGACTCTTGAGTTCATCATAACAAATACCGGAACTTCATCTCTGAAGAACATGGTTGTTTCCTGGAAAGACCCAAAAGGCGTGATTCTTCCCATATACTCAGATAATACCAAGTACATCAAGTACCTGGATGCAGGAGAATCAGTAAACATTACTTACGATGTAATGGCAGATGTAAACGCAGACCCTGGACTTTATACTCTGGACATAACTCTCAATATGGAAAATTATGACTCAAATCAACAAACTATCAACACTACAGCAGGAGTTTTCGTAGGAGGAGAAACTGACTTTGATGTATCTTTCTCTGAAAGTGATGAAGGAGAGATTTCACTTTCAGTTGCAAATGTAGGGAACAATATCGCATACTCGGTGAAAGTATCGGTCCCGAAACAGGACAATTACCAGGTATCGGGAAGTTCATCAACGATTGTAGGAAATCTGGAGAAAGGCGACTATACAATAGCTTCCTTTGACGTTAGCAGTAAACAGAGTTCAGGAGGAGCTACAGGTAGTCAGGGAGCATCGGGTAAAGCACAGGCTGCTGAAGGAGGAAATTTAACTGCTGCTTCCGTGGAAAATAATCCACTGAAAGTCCAGATTGAATATACGGATGCAAAAGGACAAAGAATAACTGTTGATAAGGAAGTTGAACTCGAGATTACTGGTGGTGTGCCTCAACAGAAAGATGGGGTGGTCAGTTCATACCTGCTTTACATTGCAGTAATAGTACTTGCAGGTGGAGCATTTGTGAACCGGAAAAAAATAAAGGAAAAGGTACAGGCAAGGAAAGAAAAAAAATCAGGAGACAAAACGCCTCAAGAAGAGAAATCTGACTTCAAGTCTCCCTGAGATTGAAAAATCAACATCCATAAAAAGGAAGGATGTAAGATGAGAAATTCAACTTACCTTAAAATGGGCATGAATATGCTTGTACACAGCAAGCTCCGAAGCTGGCTGACCATTATAGGAATAGTTATAGGGATTGGGTCTGTTGTCGGCATCGTCTCTCTAGGAGATGCCATGCAGGCAAATGTGGAGAGCAAATTAGCCGAGATGGACCTGACAAAAATAACCATAACCCCGGGATATACAAAAGCGTCATCCAATATGCCTGGACCCCCCGGAATGGGGGGATCATCAACAGATTCTGAATTAACAGATGATGATCTTGAAGCGCTCCAGGGTATGGATGGTATACTGTACATGGCTGGAGAAATTTCGGGTGATGAAAAGGTGAAATACGCAGGAGAAACTTCAACCCTTTCAATCACGGGTGTGGATCCGCAGGTCTGGCAGTACATGACCACTCTGGAAACACAATCCGGAAGGCTGCTTGAGCCAGCTGATAAATATGTTGCAGTCATTGGAAGTGACATCGCCACTGAAATTTATGACCAAAAAATTGGGATCAATCAGGTAATATCAATAAATAACAAATCAGTCCGAGTTGTCGGAATTCTGGAAGAAAAAGGAGAGGGAGATGACTCAAAGATCTACATGCCAATCGATGGAGCGGTAGAGTTGATTGAAGACGCGGAAGAAGATGTCTACGATACAATTACGGTAAAAGCCGAGAGTGAAGAACAGGTGGACACTCTGATGGAAGATATCGAGGAGAAGCTTATGATCTCAAGGCACATTATTCAGGAAGATGACCAAGACTTCTCCGTGACAGCCTCTAAGTCAATGGCTGAGTCCGTCACCGAAATGACCAGCACTATGACTCTTTTCCTCGGAGCCATTGCAGCCGTTTCCCTGCTGGTAGGATCAGTGGGTATTGCCAATACCATGTTTACCTCTGTGCTTGAAAAGACAAAGGAGATAGGGACCATGAAAGCAATTGGGGCTAAAAATCGGGATATCCTTATGATTTTCCTTTTTAACTCCGGAATGGTGGGTCTTGTTGGAGGCATCCTTGGAGTTATGCTGGGATGGATTGTTTCATCTGGCCTTCAGACGATGATGGGAAGTGAAATGACAGGTTCAGGAGGAGGAGTAAGCATTTCCCTGATGGTTGAAGGACTTCTCCTGGCAATTCTTATAGGTGTGATCTCAGGAGTTATGCCTGCGTACAGAGCCTCGAAACTAAAGCCAGTTGATGCATTGAGATATGAATAAACAGAAAAAAGAAAGGGATGATCCCTTTCTTAGTTTCTTACTTTTTTGAATAAATAGTTCTGTTCCATGCATATTGATTAGAAGAAGGATTAACAATCTGAGGATTATATTTAACGTGTAGATTATCTAAATTTCTAATCTCATAAAACACTGATACCAAAATTGTTTTTAATAATTCTTCAAAAAATTATCTCTGAATGGATATATGTTGGGTTAAAAATAAAGCCCGCGTAAACTATGAAGAAGATAATTTTTATCAAAAGTGTGTTTCTAATCTTTAATCTTTCATTTCAAAATAAGTTTTATAGATTAGTAAAAAGGGGTAAAAATTATGGAATACCAGATAATGTTACTGGGCCCGATTGCCCACATCTACCGGAGCCAGGTTGCCTATATGGCAAAGGAACTCGAAGATTACCATGTAGGAAGCGGACAGTTTGAGTTTTTATTGTTCCTTTACCATGAAGATGGGGTTTCTCAGGAAAAACTTGCAAAGGCTCTGAAAGTTAGCAAATCGACAAGTACCAGAGCGATCCAGAACCTTGAAAAAGAAGGTTATGTATACAGGCAAAGAGATGAAAACGATCTTCGTGCTTACAGGGTTTACCTCACTGAAAAAGGAACGGGAATGAGAGATATAATTTTAAAAAAATTGACTTCTTTTGTCAATACTCTCCTTGCGGATTTTACACTTGAGGAAAAGAAAATTCTCTGGCTACTTCTGAATAAAGCTTCGATTAAACTTTTTGAGCCTGGGTTTGAGCCTCCATCTGATATGCTACCTCCCAATTTTGGGTGATGTGAAATAAAAACTAGAGATAAAAATATCTTGGGATTGTTAATTAATAGCATTAGGCATAAAATATATTTCATTATAGTGAGTTCTGGAACCTGAACTCTTTACCATATTTATTGATATTACAAATTATCCTTTGATCATCGAAAGGAGGTTTACTTTTGGGAACAATCAGCGAAAAAATCTTTTCCCGCGCAGCAGGAAAAGAGGCAAATGCTAATGATTTTGTGCTGGCAGATGTGGACTATGCAATGGCACACGACGGCACATCAGTACTTGCAGTAAATGCTTTTAAGGAAATGGAGCTGGAAAAGGTCTGGGACCCTTCAAAGATCGTGATTCCTTTTGACCACATAGCCCCTGCGAACACCGAGACTTCAGCTACCCTGCAGAAGGAGATCAGGGAATGGGTACAGGAGCAGGGGATACCTAACTTCTATGAAGTCGGAGAGGGGATCTGCCACCAGGTGCTTCCGGAAAACGGCTTTGCATTGCCCGGAAAGCTGGTTGTCGGGGCTGACTCTCATTCCTGTACTTACGGGGCTTTCGGCGCTTTTGCAACAGGAGTTGGAGCAACCGATATGGCTGAAATCTTTGCCACGGGAAAACTCTGGTTTAAAGTGCCTGAAAGCTTCAGGATGACGGTTGAAGGCAACCTTGAGAAAGGCGTTTATGCAAAGGACCTTACCCTTTACCTGATAGGAAAGACCGGAATTGCCGGTGCGACTTATAAAGCAGTTGAGTTTTACGGGCAGGCTATCAGCGAGCTTTCAGTCGCAGGCAGGATGACACTCTGCAATATGGCGATCGAGATGGGAGCAAAGACCGGGATTGTCCCTCCTGACGAAAAGACCTTTGATTTCCTGAAAAACAGAGCGGCTGCTCCTTACGAACCCGTCTATGCCGATCCCGATGCTGCTTATCTGCAAGAGTTCACATACGATGCCGGAGATATCGAACCTCAGGTTGCATGCCCGCATCAGGTGGATAATGTAAAGCCTGTAACTGAAGTGGAAGGCACTCAAATAGACCAGGTCTTTATAGGAACGTGCACCAACGGAAGGCTTGAGGACCTCGAGGTAGCAGCAGCAGTCCTTAAAGGAAAAAAGGTTGCGGTCAGGACAATCGTGATCCCTGCATCCCGCTCGACTCTTCTTTCAGCAATCGAGAACGGGACAATGGAAACACTTCTGAAAGCCGGTGTGACGCTTGCGACCCCTGGCTGCGGGCCATGTCTTGGAGCTCATCAGGGCGTGCTCGGAGAAGGAGAGGTCTGCGTTTCGACAGCAAACAGAAACTTTAGAGGCAGAATGGGAAAAGACGGCTTTATTTATCTTGCATCCCCTGCAACCGCAGCAGCCTCTGCACTGACTGGCGAAATCACTGATCCGAGGGCAATCTGAATTCCGAAGGCCGTTTGAACAGGCAGTCCGTACGGCTGCCCTCTATAAAAAGAAGTAAAACCTGACAGAAATTAAAAAGATCCGGAAAATTTATTCTTTTCTTCTTTTTTTATTTTCTTTTTATTTTCCTTTTTCTGTACTTAACAGTATGAAAATCCATCTTAAATCCAGCGGGAATTTATACGATGAATTGCATATATCTGAACAGGAGGGAATAACTATAACTGAAGAACTTAATCACGATAACCTTTCCCATTTGATTGAGCACTGGATCGAGCATAACGAGAGCCACATACAGAGTTTTAGAGAATGGGCTCTGAAAGCCAAAAAAGACGGTTTTCTCGAAGCTTCCGAAGATATTTCTGAGGCTGCCAATAAAATCGAGGAAGCAAATAAACGCCTTAACAAGGCAAAAGAAGGACTTTTCCATCTTCATAGCCATAAATAACTGTAATGGCTAAATGCCGTAACAAATTCTTCATATTTATGTGCCGGGCCTTTTCCCGTCACCTTTTCTCTTTACTTCTGATTTTGTCTTTTTCCGTTAGCTTCTGTTTCTCACAGACTTTGATTTCTTCGTCAGCTCTAATTTCTTCGTCAGCTTTAATTTCTTCATCACCTTTAATTTCTTCATCACCTTTAGTTTTTCATCATCTTTAACCTGTATGTTTTGCTCGAGTCAGGAGAGCTCGCACATTTTTTAAATCAGTAATTAATTCTCCAACTTCCTGTTCTTCCAGATATTTCATAAAACCCTGCTCTTCTTCAGGGTTTAGATCCTCACTATTCAGTAGATCTTCAATCAGGTTACCTCCAAAAAGACTCGTAGCAGGGTTCTTTTTGCTTTCAGGCTTGTTCTTCTCAATAGAACTTTCGCTGGAATTCCCACTGGAAACTTTACTTTCGTTTACTTTCCCCGATGAGAAAGGATGTACGGTTTTTATTTTTTCTTCTTTCTTCGAAAAAACCTTATCCCCATCATTTTTTCCTGTTTTGCTTTTCAGGTCTGCTTCTTCCGCATCATTTACAATAATAGCCTGGCCAGTGGAAGGTATTACATCTTCAGAGATTTTTCCTTCAGATATTGTATCCTCAGGTATTTTATCTTCAGACGTTTTATCTTCAGGTATTTTATCCTCAGGTGTTTTATCTTCAGATATTTTGTCTATTCCTTTAACCTTTATCTCCATTCCACCTACTTTTACCTCTGACAATCCGGTATCTTCAGCATCCAAAGAATCATTTTTGGCTTCAAGAGACCCTGATATTTTTACATGTACTTTTCTGGAAAGCGGAGGAAAAATTTCTTCCCGCCAGGGGAGTTCCGATACTTCTTCGCGTTTTTCTTTTACTGCTTTCTGGATCAAATCAATACGGGTTTCAATCTCTTTTTTTTCTTTTATTAGCTCTCTTATTTTTCTCTTAACCTGCTCTCTACTTTTTGTCAAATCCTCTCTGTCTTCAATGTTTCTTCCGATGTTTACTTCAGCTATTTTTGGTTTGAGCATTAAATCCTTTAAGCTATTCACTTTCAGACTCTTTAACCCGTTATCCCTCAGTTCTCTTAATCCTCTAACCTTTATATTCTTCAGGCTGTTCATCCCATTATCTCCCATAAAGTCTGATTTACTCCTGTTTCAAAACTTTCTTCTAAGACCGTTCTTATGCCTCAATGAGAATATTTTTCATATCTGGAATGTGAATACCCTTGATACGACCGGCGGGACAAGGATCATACAGAGCCCTGAAATTCCGGACATTAGGCCCCCATAGAAAAAGAGTTTGTAATTCCCTCCACCTTCCACAATCTTTACTACGAGAGTGTTTGAAATCGTAAGGATAATTATCACGAAAAAAGTGAATTTATATAGCATGGGTATGCTTTCGGCTACACTAAACATGCTCATCCCTATTCCAGACATCCCACTCATTCCCCCTTCCACGGACGTGTAAGATTCACTCATCCTGGACACGAGTCCGCTGAATTTGGAAATAATCTCTGTTACAAAAATCAGAAGCCCAACCATTACAGTATGTAGGGTTATGGCAAGTCCCCTAAAACCGGAACTGACCAGCTGTCGTTTCATCCTCAGGAGGACAATTGTCAGGCTTGAGGCTGAAACTATGTTCCCTATCTCAGCCGGGTCACCTCCCAGTTCGACTGCATCGGTAAAGATCCTTGAACACCTGTTGATCAGTTCGGAGCCTGTTTCCCCTATGAATTTCTCCCAGCAAAGGCTGGATTTAAACCCCATAGAAAGGCCTGTGTGTAGCTCTTCGACTCCTGGCTTGAGACAACCTATGTTTTCCCGATCAAGTTTTTCCATTGCACTCCTTAAAGTGATCCCCGTTGCTCCGGCAAGGGCCCCTAACGTCTTTACAAAAGCAGGAAAACTGCTGTCCCTTTCATCGATTTTCCGATCATCAACCATAGCAAGGGCTCCTATCGGAAGAGTAAAAAAGGTCACTCCAATCAGGATAAATTCCGGTCTTATCCCAAGCAAAATCAGAGCAGTAAGAGAAACTGCACCCGGAGGTAGTAAAATTCGGCTCAGAAACCTGACCTGCTCCTGTTCTTTTGATTTACGACTGAGGGTATGTACTTTTTTTTCGGCAGGAGCTGATCTGTATATAATGTAAACGGCAAGTCCGCATATGAAAAGAGTTAACAATACAACCAGGGATGCAAGGGTTTCTATATTTGCTGTATTATAAATCATGACCGAAACAAGGACTGTGGTAACAACGAGAGTTACGGATACCATCAGGGCAGTATAACCCTCGGTCCATTTTTTCAGAGATTCAATACTTCGTTCGTACTCGTTAGAGTAGATCTCTTCCCTTGTGATTTTTTCCTGTTTTAGGAAATTTTTCTCAGGCTCCCCCGAAGAAAGGATATTTGCCATCGTGCCAAATAGTTTTGAAAGATAGGCGTCCTTTAATTTCTGGGAAATATACTTACAGGCCTTTGCGTATTCATATCCCCACTTTGAGGCGAGAATATGTACTTGCCTGAAATACTTTGAAGCCTCATATTCTTTCTGGCGCCCGGCATAATCGAATATTTTGTCCCTTTCAATATCCGCAGTTGAGATAGCTGCCATATATGTTAACAGGAAGAGCATATCATCATTGACTCTTTCAGCAATTTTTGTGCTCTTCTGTTTTCGAGCAAGGTTAATGTATTCTTCAACTTCCGATTTTGCAGCATTTATTTTTAAGCCCGGAGCCATCTGCACACACTTCATGATGTTAACCCCGCCTCCTCTAGCTGGATCAGCGTGTTAAATAGCTCATAAAAATTGGTGATATTTGCCTGGTGAATTTTTCTCAGGATTTTTGCCCTTCTGTCAAGTTCAGAATATATCTTTCGTACCTGGTTTTCAGAAATTCCGAGGCGTGGGGCAATTTTATGTTCCAGAAGGTAGGAGTTGTTTTTTCCTGTGAACTTGAATGTGTCTGTGCCTGGGTCCCATTTGAAGATATCCATAAAATTGAAAGCCTGATTTACAGAATCATAGCCCATGATCTCGTTTATGCTCATGACTCTTCGTCCAAGCCCTTTTCCCGGAATGTTTACAGTACTCAGAACAAGAACAACATTCAGGTTATCCACATAACTTTTGGGGACGTTTATAGGGTCACCCGTCAGCCTCTGGATAAGTTTCTCAACTGAGGCGGCATGGAAGGTGGACATTACAGGGTGTCCTGTTTGCATTGCCTGAAAAGCAATATTTCCTTCAACCCCACGGATCTCTCCTATTATAATTTCATTTGGGCGCTGGCGCAGGGATGCTTTTAACAGGTCAAACATAGAGACATCAGATCCGCTGTCATCTCTTGTAGTCCTTGTAACCTCTCGGGTCCAATTCTTATGGGGAACCTGCAGTTCCGGGGTGTCTTCAATAGAGACTATTTTGGAGTCAGGTGGAAGAAAGGTAGTTACTGCATTCATCATCGTGGTCTTTCCTGAGGCTGTTTCCCCTGAAATGAAGCAATTCATTCCTGCCCTGAGCATCATCCACATGTATGCAGCCATTGTGTAGTCGATTGTTCCGAACTCAATAAGTTCGAAGATTGAAATCGGGGTTTTCATAAATTTCCTGATGGTAAAATTGCTCCCCCGCCTTGACACATCTTCCCCGAAAACAATATTAATCCTTGATCCGTCCGGAAGAGCAGTATCGACTATAGGGTCCCTGTAGGTTATTGGTTTTCCTACTTTTTCGGACATCTGTATGACAAAAGAATTGAGTTCTTCAATTTCCTCAAATGAGATTGTTGTTTTAAGGGATGAGAATACCTTATGCTCAACAAAGATCCTGCCAAGTCCACTGCAGCTTATATCTTCTATATTTGGGTCAAGAAGTAAAGGTTCGAGCACTCCCATCCCCACCTTGTCCCTGATCATCAGGTATTTGATTGCATTGAATTCTTCAGGCGTTACAGAAATTTTCTGCAGTTTTCTCATCCGGAATGCTTTGCCAGCTTCCTTCAGGTTTTCAAAAATGCCGGGTTTTTCGTTGTTATTTTCGTTTCTCAGGGAGTCTTCTACCTTGTATCTCAGGGAGCTTTCTCCCTTATATGTATCTTTCTTCTTTCCCCTGCGTTTTCCTCCCAATGCCATTGTATTTTCCTTTAAATTTTCTTCTACTTCACAGATTTTTTCCAGGGCTTTTTCCAGGAGCTTTTTCTTTTCTTCAGGATCTTTTGTAGTAATGTCCTGATCATGTATTACATCGATGAGTAACTTTTCCACTGTCTCTACTGTACTATCCAGATTCTGGAAAAGGCAGGGCTCTATGGGGATATAATAATTTCTTATATCTTCCTTATCCGGATATATATGAACTGCAAGCCCTTTTCCGGAAGGATAGATCAGGTTAGGGGTTTTGATGTTTTTCATGGATCTCGAAATCCTTGGATAGAATTCCGGAAATCCTATTTCTTCTGTAGGGAGCCTGCAGATATAATCAAGGATATGAAGGTTTTCTTCCCTGCCAATAAATTCCTGCATTTCTAAAGAGAGGCTTGAGAACATCTCTTTTCTGGAGCGTCCCCCTTTCTCCGGTGCAGGCAAAGGTTCAAAAGGCAGAGCTTCCATCTCAACTCCTCATTCGGGTTTTTTCTCCGATTGCCGTCTTTCCGGACGCTCTTTCATCTTTTCAGGCTTTAACCTTTGAAAAAGGAATTATTTTCAGCCCGAATTCACTGTCCACATTAAAACTCAACAGATTTCCTGTAGTCTTTCTTGCACCCCTTAGTTTCTGGATTTCCATAGTTTTTACCCACTGGTCCCCTACCTGCTCTATTCTGAGCTCAAAAAAGGCACTGCAAATGGACCTTAGCCTGTAAAGCGTTACCTGAGAAAATGCGTACCCATGCACACTGATGAGAATAGTCTTTCCCCTGTCGCATAGCTTTACGCATTCAGTAAAGAAGTTTAACACCGCATTCTCTGAAGCGTTCACTGCAAAGATCGTCAGAGAATCTATAAGGATCAGTTCTTCTTCACACCTTTTTATGCATTCCAGAAGCATCTGCAGCAGGCTCTCGCTCAATTTAGGATTTTTCTCAATATAGTTTGCATTAATTTCGAATATCTTTGATCTCCCTATTATGAAGTAATCCGAAATCCCAAGCTTCAAGCTCCCCATCTGGTTTAGAAGTTCTTTTGAGGTCTTTTCCGTTGTTAGAGCAAGGACCTTTTTATCCTGGTTCAGAGCTCCCCACATTATTTGCTGCAAAAAAATGGACTTCCCACTATTGTTTCCTCCTTCGAGAAGGCAAAGTGAACCTACAGGGACGCCTCCTTCCAGTTTCCGGTCTATTTCCAGGTTTCCGGAAGATATGAACTTCAATAATGTTCTCTCTTCCTCTTGCAGGTCACTGAATATTTCTTCATAGACCAATTCTCTTTCAAACAGTATTCCCTCACTCTTATTTCCTTCCATTCTCTCTACCCTTCTCTGGAGCCCAGAATCCCTTAATTTTCCTGTCAGCTGGTTTAATTTTCCTGTCAGCTGGTTTTACGGAATAACTCTAAATTCCTAAGTCATCCTCTGAAAGATTATCACTGAAATACTGTGAAGTCTTCACTCCATTGGGGGCAGCTACCAGAAGCCAGTTTATGCTGGAGTTTCCCGGTGGATCTGAGGCATCCAGCCGGACCTGCAATTCCATTTTCTCTCCCGGGTCAAAGACTCCAGGGTTCATCAGGTCAGGAGCAATATCTAATTTTGTCCACCTGTTCTTAGAAAGGACTTCGCCTTCCTGGTAGGGAATCCAGACTGTCTTCACAGTGCCTGATTCATTTTGATAGGCGATGATTACGTCCATGTAAGTGAAATCCCCAATTTTTATCGAGCCTGTGTTCTGCAGGAATACCAGAATATCTTCCCTGTCTGTAGAGACGCCTGTAACCTTTATTTCTGTTTTTAATATTTCATTCCTGTTTTCCTGCATCTCAACGACTGAATTAGAGAGACCGTCTGCCATGTAGAACCCTCCTTTCGAGCAGACATAAGATGCCAGGAGAATAGTTGCAATCGAGACCATTGCTGCAATTATTGACCCGAAACCCATTATGACACCGTAAAATAGGCCTCTTCAGAAACCCCATTGTATGTACTGAACTTGATGAAATATTTCTCTCCGCTAATAGGTAAATCTACAGGTTTAATTTTTATGCGCAGAGTCTCTCCTTTATCCCAGTTATTGTCTTCATTTTGTTCAATCAGGTAGTTCCAACCCGGAACCAGAATTCCGTTTTCATCATAAGGGATGCGTTCAAAGTTCCCCGCCTCTCCGAAAAAGAGGTCAGACTCGGGAATTATGCCTGAAGATATTTCCTTGCATCCCACATTCTTTACCCATACGTGGATTTCAGTACCTTCAGCACCTGTTGCTTCATGCAGAATTTCTATATCTGTCATGATCTGGTCTCCCATAGAGTCCGTACGGCTCATTATGGGGTCTCCGGCAGAGATTACCGAGGGGTACACAGTTGAAACAAAAGCAAATGCACAGATAACGGATGCTATTGTCAGAATTGCAGAGCTTATCGATTCCCCACTCAATTTTTGACCCCCGCCTTACTTTCCTTTCTTTTCAGATCGGATATTCTCAGATCGAATAAATTGATGTTGATCCTGATTAAACTGGTTAACCGGATTGGCTAACTAAACTGGTTATAGACCGGTTAATATCTGACGACATTAATTCATGTCAAATGATACTAGTCTCAGATGAGACTGTTAAATGAAGGTTTTATTAATTCGGTAAGGTGAACCGATTAATGCAAGTCGATTAATTAATGTAAGTCGATTAATTAATGTAAGTCGATTAATTAATGTAAGTCGATTAATTAATGTAAGTCGATTAATTAATGTAAGTCGATTAATTAATGTAAGTCGATTAATTAATGTAAGATGATATTGATTAATCGTAAATCGGAATGTAAGCCGATATTAATCGATTGATGATTGGTTAATTGACTTCATACGAAACAGATTGAAGTTAGTTCAGACTGGACGAATCAGACCTTGGCCGAAGCAGTTAATTTCATTACCTTAGTTTTTCCTCAGCTTTCAAACTCAGTTGAAGACAATCCCTGTTTTCTTCTCTTTTTCTTTCTCTTTCCAGCTCGGGGAGGTTTCATAAAGCGGCTGAATACTCTTTTTAATGTCTTCCGGATTCAGGATTGCACTCAACTGCGAAAGCACCATGATGTTGTCCTTCATGCTAACCCTCTCTTCTACCGCGGGCTCTTCTATTGAAAGGTTTGCAATGTTCTTAATAATCTCTTTTGTGTGTTCAGGGAGCTGTCCAATGAGAGTATAAAGGTTCAGTAGTTCTTCGAGGTTGCTGTGTCCCACTGTTCTGACAGCGTAATCCACCCACCGCATAAGCTCGACAAGCATGAATGTGTCAATTCTTCGGGAACTCTCAGGTTCAGGTCTGTGTATTTCCTGTTTATGAACATTCTGCACAGAATATTCCTGGCCAGCCCCGGCTAATTTCAGGGATTTTTCATTATTTTTTGTAGTTTGATTTCTAGACTCCGAAATTCTTGGAGTGGGCTTGAGTCCGTTTTCTCCATTATCAGCCACAACTAGCTGTTTATTTGCAGATTCCTCTTTCTCCGGTACCCAAATCTTCACTGCTTCAACGCTCGGGATGCCGCAGAAAGGATTTTCATTTTTGTTCACCAGATCTCTTATATCCACAAGTAATTCTTTAATCTCCCCTTTAATGATTTTAAGTTCGGTTTCTATTTTATTTACTCTTTTATCCAGTTCCATACTGACCACCTGAAAACGAAAATGAAATTTTTCCCGTTTTCATAACAGTAAAAGAGGGGTAAGCATCCCTGATGCCCTGCGGATTACTTCAGGTTCATAACGTTATCAATCTGCGGGGGTGTGACTCTGGAGATAGGTACGATTGCACCAACTTTTGGTTTTACTTCAAGCCTGAACTCTCTGTTAACCACATCAGTCATGTTACCTCTCTGCAGCATTGCATCTTCGGGAACTTGAATGGTAATTTGCACTTTTTCGTGCTGCTCCAATATGTTATCTCCGTCGTTATTTCCTATGAACTCTTGAGCCCAGGTTGTATTTGCTTCATAAGCAGCGCTATCGGAGTAGGATACAACCATCATTCCTTCACTACTGTCAACCCCTATATCCATCGGGGACTGACCTGCGGTTAGTTGAAGAGTCAGTATTATCTCGTTCACTTTATTTTCGCTACTTTTTGCAATCACGTCGCCTGCAAGCCCAACGGAAGAAGTTGTCTGTTTTACACCCTCATCAATTGTTGACTTGGCGGTATCAGAGGTCGTAAACCCGGCCCCGAGAATTACATAAGAGAAAACGGCTGCCACCACCACAAAAGCAGTCAGCACGATTGCGGATTCAAGTCCCGTAAAGGCTTTTTCGTCTTTTCTAAAGATGCTAAAAATACCTTTCATTCTGTTTTCACTCCATTATTCAGATTTGAATGAAAGTATATAGAAAAGTCAAAAGGCTCCATTCCCCAGCGCCCTACATTCTAACTTTTTTGATTCAAATTTGCAATAGGAGATATCTACTCAGGAGCTGACATTCATGGTTCCAAGTTAATTGACCCCTATATACATACTCTCAATTTTACAACAGATACTATTATCTTCTAATTTATTAACTTTTGCCAAAAAATTATAAAGTTTTTATATTAGTGTTTATTTAATATTTTGAGGTTATTTAGAAAAGCAAAGATCTTCGGGTAGAGTGTTTTGAGGGGAAAATTAAAATTTTGGACCGAGTGAAGGTAATAAATATCTAAATAATATAGGGCTTACGCACTTGAAGCACAAAATAAAGCACATATGGCGTTGTTACTGGCGTAGTGTTTTAGGCAGTTGAAGATTTAATGCTATCGATTTCTTAGTTCAACCGCGTAAGTCCATAATAAATAGGAAGAAAGTGAAGTTTTCAATAAAACTTCTCAATTTCGTGCTTTACATCCTCAAATGAGAACTTTTTCCTCACAAGCGGTGTTTCGTGGATTGTCGGCACCATTTCTTCCAGGGTTTCCTTATCTTTTTTGTAAAATATGCCGTTAGGGATTTTATCTTCCCATTCCAGAGCCTTTTCGAATGCTTTTATCTGGTTATAAGGGTCATAGTCATCGTCAAGTTTGTAAACTCTTTCCCGGTACCACTTAAAGGTATTTATTTTATTAAAAGTGACGCAGGGCTGAAGAATATCAAGCAGAGAAAAGCCTCTGTGTGTTATGGCAGCTTTCATCAGTTCCTTCAGGTGTTCCTGGTCTCCTGCAAAGCCCCTGGCTACGAAACTGCATTCCTGAGAGATTGCGAGAGAAAGTGGATTAAACGGATGTGCAAGATACCCGAAAGGTTGAGCCGGTGTATGCGTACCTTTGGCTGATGTGGGAGAAGCCTGCCCTTTGGTCAGTCCGTAGATCTGGTTATTATGCACGAAAAGGCTGATATTAGGGTTCCTGCGGATCGCATGAAGAAAGTGGTTCCCACCTTCGGCATAACAGTCTCCATCCCCGGCAACTGCGATTACGTGCAGGGAGTGATTGGCAAGCTTTGCAGCAGTGGCAACAGGTAGTGTCCTTCCGTGAAGCCCGTTGAAGGTGTGGCACTTAATGTAATGGGGCAGTTTTCCTGCCTGTCCTATTCCCGAAACAAGCAGGACTTCCCAGGGCTCGATGCCAAGTTCAACAAGCGCCTGTTTGATGGTTGACAGGATCTGGAAGTTTCCACATCCGGGACACCAGGCAGGGACCTGGCCTTCATAATCTTCAGAGGTAGGCATCTACTTCCTCCTTCAGGTTTTCAATGGTAAACGGTCTTCCATCGTACTTTAAGATCTGGTGGGTAAATTCAAACCCTGTTTCTGCTCTTATGAATTTTGCAAATTGCCCGCTGGCATTGTTTTCTATAGAAATAACAAGGCCTGCATTTTTGAGAAATTCTATATAATCGAAACTATCCTGTTCGGGAAGAGGATAGATCTGGCTGAAATGCATCATCGCGATCTTTCTATCCTTAGAATAAATATCTACTATTTCTTTTATCACGCCATAGGTCGAGCCATGTCCTATAAGAACTATCTCCGGAGATGGATTCCCGTATAGCAACGGAGCTTCGATTTCTTTCTTTATCAGAGGCAGTTTTTTCAGCAGTCTTTTCTGGACCATTTTTATGCGAGTTTCAGAGTCTTCTATTATATGCCCTTCTTCATCGTGCTCATCGCTATCTGCCACAACCAGATGCTTCCCTGCTTCTCCGGGAACCGCAAGAGGGGAAACCCCCGTGTCCGAATATTTGTAGCGTTTGTACTCTTCTACCCCTTCAAGGTCTTTTTCTCTCACTCGATAATCATTATACACAAGGCGCTCGAAGTCGAAATTTTCAAAAGTCCATTCGGACTCTCCTAAATACTGGTCAGATTGGATAAAAACAGGTATCTGGTACTTCTCTGATAGCTCGAAGGCCTTATTGGTAAGATAAAAAGCCTGCTCCGGGGTTCCTGGCTCAAATATTACCCTTGGGAACTCTCCATGTCCTGCATACAGGACAAAAAGCAGGTCTCCCTGTTCGGTACGTGTGGGCAAACCCGTAGCAGGCCCTGGGCGCTGCATTTCTGCTACCACTAGAGGAGTTTCGGTAATCCCTGCAAGGGAAAGGCCTTCTACCATAAGGGCAAACCCTCCTCCCGAACTGCCGGTCATAGCTCTTACGCCTGCAAAAGAGGCTCCTATTGTCATATTAATTGCTGATATCTCATCTTCAGCCTGCTCAATTACCAGCCCGTATTCTTCTGCTCTGGAAGCCAGATAATTTAAAATCCCTGTTGAAGGGGACATAGGGTATGCTGAATAAAACTTGCAGCCTGACACAAGGGCTCCCATCCCTATTGCCTGGACTCCGTCTATGAGCAGGAGCTTTTTTCCATCCGGCTCCGGGATTCCGAAAGCTTCGCAGCGGGGACAATTAGAATGGGCATAGTTATACCCTGCCTCTGCGCAGGCTATATTTTTTTCAATTATTTCTTCCCCTTTTCCCCGGAAAGTTATCTTTAAAATATCATTCAGGACATCAAGCCCCAGGTCAAGCAGCCCGAGCACTGACCCTGTTGCTACGGTATTTGCCATCACACTATTTTTTCCTACATCAAGCGCGATTTTTCTGAAAGGGATATCTATAAACTGAGCCCCTTCAAATTTCTTTTTCATGCTCTCAGAGTCGTAGAGAATAAACCCCTCTTCTTTAACACTGTTTTTGTGAATTTCGATCGTATTCAGATCAAGAGCGAGAAGAATGTCAACAATTTCCTTTGAAGCCGATACTGTACGGTCAGAAAAACGGACCTGATAGAAATTGTGTCCGCCGCGTATCCTGGACATGTAGTCCTGGTGCGTGAATACATAGTATCCTTTTCTGGAAAAGATTTTTGCAAGAGCTCCTCCTATTGTTTGCAGCCCTTGCCCGGCTTCCCCTCCTACCCGAAGTGTATAGTCCAGAAACTAAACCCCCAATTTTCTTTTACTTTTTTACCTGTCCAGGTAAATTTGTTGTTTGAGACTCTAATGTTCCTTATTGATATATATTAAATCTTTAATCTAAACAATTCAGCTCTTTATTTTGATTATTCTAAGGGTCAACTGAAAAATGTTTTTGATACTTGAATAAGAATAAAGCCTGTGTATTTTAATAACTTACAAGAAAAAGAAAATTTTAATAAGCTTATTTTATTCGGCTTTACTTATTTTACCGGCTATTTCTTACCTTTTCTCCTCTCAGTCCCCTAAGGGTGTATTATAATTAAACCTTATATACTCTTGCCTCCGTGCCTGATGTGTAAAACCGAAAAAACCATACTAACAAAGAGTGATATATTACTGATAAAAAACTGCTGATAAAAAAACTGCTGATAAAAAAACTGCTGATAAAAAGGCGATATTCAAATACCTGCAAGAAGTTCACATATTGACAGGAATAGTCCATACAGAGAACCTAACTAAGATTCCTGTCCTTTTTAACTGCAATCAAAATATTCTGTTGACTCGACCTTTAAAGAGGGACGTACGGATAAGGCTGTTTACAAGGAGAATTCATTAAAATGTCACTTCTAGAGCCCGTAAAAAACTTCTTTATCAAAGGCAGGGGCGTCTTACTGGGGTTTCCCCTGATATTCCTGGGCGCTGTTCTGTTTACTCTTCACAAAGTTCTGGGCCTGGTTACAGTCACTCTCGGGATCCTTTTTCTCACGATGAGTGATTATGTTATTGAACATGAAGAGGAAAGTGAAGACGAAATAATAGGGAGGGAATTGCCCGGAGAAAAGGTTAATGAGAATGGAACTGGTGAAGATAACAAAGATAAGGGTGAAATAAACGAAAGAACGAAATAAACAAAATTAATAAAATAAAACAAACAGATACTAATTGCGTGTCTGGACATAATACGGGATAGTATAAACCATAAGCATGCGAATTAATTTAAATTGATAACAGTAAACTAATTAAAAATCAAATAAATCAGGAATTTTAAAACATATATAATATCTTCCCAAAAAGAATACAGCCTATCAAAACAATTCCCAGTATAAGTATATCCAGCTGAAGTACGGCGTATAATATGAAAAAGCAAACTAGTGTCTCGTCAATCCTCAATTGTCGGATAAAGACGTGACAATTTTATCCTTGCATCATCTGTTGTAAATTGCCAATTAACCTTTGAATTTTTGTTGTTTCTATAATTTTGCCATGCGAATACTTCTTTCCTAACAAGCTCGATGTTATCCATTCTCCTTTTTAAACATTGACCTGTAAGTACGTTCAGTTCAATCTCTGCCATATTCAACCAGCTTCCATGTTTTGGCGTGTACACGAACTCAAATCTATCCCATAGCGCCTTTGCTTTGGGTGGTGGAAATGTTTCGTAGAGAGATCCAGGTATATGCGTGTTTAGATTGTCCATTATTAACGTAATTTTATCTGCATTTTCATGTTGAACTTCTATTTCTTCCAGGAAATAAGCCCAGTCTCGCTTTGTTTTTCTTTCTGTAATCTTTACCATTCTTTTCCCTGTCAACGGTTCACAGGCAAGGAATACATTGCACATTCCATTTCGCTCATATTCATAATCGTACCTGGCTGGCTTTCCTGGTGAGCAGGGAATAGGAATCCTGGTTTCTGCAATCAGTTGTTTTGGGGATTCGTCCATACATATAACAGGATTTCGTGGATCGAACGGACGTTTATAAACATCCAGAACCATTTCCATATTCGCAACAAAGCTACTGTTTTGTTCTGGAGGAATTACCCATTGTTTCTTTTGCCAGGGTTTGATTTCGTTTTTTTAAAGTATGGCGTATTGTTTCGTGAGAAATATCCTCGAAATAGCCAAGTTCTACAGCCTTATCGGCTAATAATCTCAAAGACCATCTTGCAAAACCTTCAGGGGGTTGACTGCAACTAAGGGCAACTAAATGGGCTTCAGCATCACCATCAATTTTTTTAGTATAAACACGATCGCTTTCTTTCCCGTTGAGGGCAACTTCAAGGCCTTCTTCAACAAATCGCTTTTTAACACGGTCAATTTTTTTCATGCTAATATTCAGGATACGTGAGATTTCTTCATTGGTTGAATGGTTAACATTCAATTCACTTTTATCGCAATTAAGCAAGATCAGAGCATTGAGAATTTGTTGAGAGTTATGTTTTCCCTTTGAAGCAAGTTCACAAAGAGATCTACGTTCATCTTCGGTAAGTGTCACAGTATATCTAATCATAAATGATATTTATGAAGATCATTCAATATAACTCTTAAGACGTTTAATCGTTGACGAGACACTAGTGAAGTAACTGCACAGGCCAGAATATCAACAGGATTGCTCATACCTGCCTCCATTCTTATTTAGAAATTCACATTATGATAAACATTTCTACTTTGAATGAAATTTTAATATTAATCTAACTTATAATATCTCAAAAATATCATATCTCAAAAATATCTTTTATAAAAGATATTTAAAGTGCCTGAAAGTTGCATGGATTAGTAAATAGTTCTCTTACTCAGTAAAAGTTTACCTGAATTCGTAAAAAGTTTCCTCAATTGCTTAAGATCACCTTAATTACAAAAAAGCAACCTGAATACTTCAAGAAGTAACCTGAATACTTCAAGAAGTAACCTGGATATCTAAAGCAGTAAATTATGAAGAAGAAAATACAATACCCCTCCCTGCTGCTTTCATTATGAAGGGGTTTTTGCTTTTTTAGTGCATAGTCACGATTATGTTTTTCTTACCGGCTGGATTGGACTGAGTTTCCTGTATCTTTTTCCGTGGCTTCAAAACTTTCCACGGCCGAGCTGTGCGTGGGCGCGCGCCAGATGTCCGGCAGCCTGTGCTCCTATAAGAGAAATCTCTCCTGCAAGTACTGCAGAGGCTACGATTTCTGCAAACTTCCGGGAGTTTATGCCCGGAGAGTCTCCTGCTCCTGCCACACCAAGGATATTCAGGCAATCTCTCTGGGTCCCAAGGCCAGTACCTCCTCCGACTGTACCTACAGGAAGGGCTGGCAGTGTGACCGAACAATGGATTTCTTCATATTTTGTAAGTTCCATACTTGTAATTGCGGTGCTGCCTTCAACAACATGAGCAGCATCCTGCCCACAGGCGAGATAGATAGCAGCAATAACGTTTGCAGCGTGAGCGTTAAATCCAATGGCTCCTGCTCTTGCCGAACCAAGCAGATTTTTACTGTAATTTACCTCAAACATTGACTCAGGGGTACATTTGAGAGTTCCTTTGACTACCTCTCCAGGAATGGTAACTTCGGCTACTACAGTCTTTCCTCTCCCAAGGATGGTGCTTATGGACGCAGGCTTTTTGTCAGTGCACATATTTCCTGAAAGAGTAACAGGCTGTGCTCCGAACTCGTCTTCTATAAGGTGCATCACTGCGTCTGTAGCTATGGTGACCATATTCATGCCCATTGCATCTTTTGTATCATAGGAAAACCTGAGATAGACATACGTTCCGGTCACAAAGGGCTTTACTGAGAGCAGTTTTCCGAACCTGGTTGTCTTTTCGGCAACTTCTTTCATCCGCTTAAAAATTTCTGGACTCTTCACCCAGTCGTAAAATTTTTTGGTTCTGTCAAGGCTTTCAAGCTTAAAGACCGGTGCCCTGGTCATTTCGTCTTCAAAAACTCTTACATTTGCCCCACCAGACCTGGTAATAACTGAGCAACCGCGGTTTACACTGGCAACGAGGGCTCCTTCAGTTGTAGCCAGAGGAATATAGTATTCAGATCCCGCATATTCTCCATTTACCTTCAGAAGCCCGGCAACTCCCAGAGGGATCTGAACTGCCCCTATCATGTTTTCAATATTCTTCTTTGTTACAGTTTCCACTTCCAGAGAGAAGTTATGTATATGTTCAAATTCGAGTTTTGCATACTCCTGAATGGCAAGTCTCCGGATTTTTATGGCTGTTAACGGGTCTGCAAACTCTTCAATCTTACGAAAGGCTATATCCCCATCTATAACCTTCTGTAAAAGAAGCTTTTCTTCCTCACCAAGTTCATAATCTTTTAAAAACATGAAACCACCAATTAATCTCTTTATTTCCTTGCTAAAAACTGATATCTTATCATAGTACTATAGTAAGAAGCGCTAATCCGAATATTTTGCTCGTTTGAATATGGCACCCTTGTGTTAAGATCCATTTTTACTCTAAATATCTGCATATTAACATATAATTCATTCCTCAAAAACAGTTTCCATGCTTCTTAGATAGCTTATCTGAATATGTCTGAAAGAATAAAAATTTTTGTCTGTTTTACAGCAGCATTTATAAAAAATAGCTTAAGAATATTTTCTTTATCAAACCTATGTTTAGCAAATATGCCTTCAATTAACCAGCTTGTAATCTTTAGTTCTATCTCTAATTCTGTCTCTAATTCTGTCTCTAATTCAATCTCCAATTCAATCTCTAATTAGATCATTGAAATTAATGTTATTCAACATAATAATAGTAATAATAATAATAATAATAATAATAATAATAATAATAATAATTTTAAAAATATTTTTAAAAGTATGTTTAGAAAGGTAACTTTAAAAAATGGTCATTAAAAAACAGTTGTTAATTGATAATTTTTAACTAATTATTTTAAAAAAGATTTTATTGGAGTTTTAAATACTCTTTAAAGTTGATTTAAGATTGGCTGCTGGTTTTAAAGTTAGCTATCAGATTCAAAAATTTATAATAAGCTGGTTTTCCTCTCTGTACGTCAGAAATAGTTCAGCTACATCTTTTGAGCAAATAAACTCAATTCCCGGGATCAGTTCTTCCTTCTTAAGGCCAATCATATCTGAGGCAAGCTGACAGCATCGAAACTCTACTCCCATCTCAATGCATTCCTGAACTGAGGCATCGTATTTAGGTGACCCTCTCGTTTTATCTTTCTTTGCAAGCAATACTCCCATAGGTCCCCACAGAATAACCAGCACATCGAGTCCTTTACTCCTATAATACTTCGCAAACTTGAGAGTTTCCTGCGGGCTGGTGCTTTCATACACCATATTTTTGAGTAGCAGTAGTACCTTTTCGACTTTTGTCATAAGAACCCCAGGTCTGAATAATACATTTCTGAAACAGATTACCTGGATGTATATAAAGTTTCACATTGACAACGAGGGTATAATCATTTTTTCACTTCATTTATATAAATTTATCAACTCCCTCATAAGCCTATGAAATCTGTACGCTTATGCACAATTTAATTAACTTTATTGTAGTTCGAAAACATTAAGTTGCTTCTCAACTCTTAAGAGGTTTGAGTTCCCTAAACTCAATAAATTTATAAAGTCTAAAGACAATTATAGAACCAATTTTGAAATTGTATCTTGCTGAAATTATAAGTCTTATGCAAGCTGGTCATCTATCTTTACATGGTGCTCTGTTAAGTTACTACTGTAAGACAGTTTCCATGAAGGTATCTCTCAGTCAGGTAAAGTATTTTTTCTATAAACATTCTTCCTCTCCTTCTTCGTTTTTGCTTCTTATTGTACTATGGTGTCAGATCAGACTTTTTTATTTCATAACAGAGCATTTGTAGTTCTATACGGCATAAAGTTAGAAGGTGGAATATTTCATTTTCAATCACTTTTGGAACTGCTATTACAACCCGGAAACATATTTAAAAAATTTCTTAAAATTAACATTTCAACAAATTTTCTCCGCGTAAGTATTACTACACATTTCAATGTTAGATAACTGAATTGTTATGTTTGCTTTTCACTGCCCGAGTGAAGCAAATACTTAGCAGTAATTGAAATTTTATTGTTTGTAAGAGTTTTATTTTCACCTATAATCTTATATACTGCCTATAATTATATTAATAGTTTGTATTTATATATTTAGGAGATTGGTATTTTATGACTTCAAAAGATTGCGATTTGAAGTTTCAACCTCAAAATGACTCTGAAAAAAAATTTATTGAAAATGTGGATTCAAAAGCAAAAGAGATAAGCTGGTTAATAGATAACCTTCCTGTAACTGTTTTCAGAGTATCGAGTGAATCTTCCTGGGCTATACATTATATCAGTAAAAGTGTGGAAAAACTGACCGGTTATTCTAAGCTGGATTTCACTTCCCAAAATATATCGTGGTCTGATATTATTCTTCCAGAGGACCTTTCTCTTGTCGATAAGGTTGTACAGAAATCTATGAAAAACAAAACTCCTTATCAGGCTGAATACAGAATCAAAAAATCCGACGGTAGTATAGTCTTTATTCAGGAGCAGGCTCGTCCGGTAAAAGATGATGGAGGAAACATCAATTATATTGACGGTGTGTTTCTGGATGTAACTCCGCAGATAATACGGAGAGAAGAATCTCAAAGGGTAATTGTTAACAGCATACCCAAGCCATCACTTGCATATTATGTAGATTCGTCTCGAAAGATAAAATATCTTAATGATTACTTTGCAGAAGTTTGCAACCTTAATAGTTCGGATGAAATCGTCGGGATGTCGCCTTCTGAAATAGTGGAAAGTAGTAGTTTGGCACGCGGTAATGAGAAAACTAAATCGATTGCTGAAAAAGTACTGGAAACCGGAGAAGCAGTCTATAATCTTGAAGGATCCGTCAAACTCAGGGGTGCAGATAAATCTCTGTTTATAGTGCTCTCATCCGTCCCAATAAAAGATGAGGCTGGTTCCATTGTTGGCAGTCTTACAATCTTTACTGATATGACTGAGATGAAAGAAAAAGAAAAGGAAGTTGAGGACCTTTTAAATTATACTAATAGCTGTCTGAAGGAGCTTGGCGGAGGCATCAGGCAAATCAGCGAGGGGGACCTTGACGCTCATCTGGAAAAGATCAAGGACGATGATTTTGGCAATACTTTTGACGAGTTCAATAAGCTTGTTACTAATCTTAAATGTGTTATTGAGGATATCCTTGCAGACATGCTCACAACTCTTGAAGAAGCCCGGCAATCGGAAGAAGCCGTCGGCCAGATGAATACCGGTATGCAGCAGATTTCAACCGCAGCAGAACAGATCGCAACCGGTTCAGAAAACCTTTCAAGGCATGCAGGCACAGCAGCTTCGGATATAAAAGCTTCCGAAGAAATTTTCAAAAAGCTCAGCGAATCTTCCACTAAATCTTCCAGCTACGCTTCCCAGGCAGGCAAAACAAGCGAAGAAGCCCAGGACCTCAACAACATGGCTCTGGAAGGAGTGGAGCAGTTTGTTGCAGAAATTTTCAAACTCGGAAACATAGTTCACTCTCTGGATGACGCTGTCAACAACATAGGTGCTGTTACAGGGAAAATCAAATCTATTGCAGATCAGACCAACCTTCTCGCATTGAATGCTGCCATTGAAGCCGCAAGAGCCGGTGAATACGGCAGGGGATTTGCCGTTGTTGCCGATGAGGTCCGAAAACTTGCTGCCGATTCAAGGAAAAGTACTGATGAAATAAATGAGATTGTTACAAACGTCCAGAAAGAGACCAAAAAAGTGACCGAAGCTATTAATGCAGCGGATGTCCAGGCTAAAACCGGAAGCAAAAACATTAAACAGGCTTTGAATAAGAGCCACGAAATTGCCACTGCCGTTGCCACCATAAACTCCATGCTTATTGAACTGGACAGGCTTGCAGATGAAGGTCTGGCCAAGATTGAAAATATTGAGAAAAGTATCAGTGAAACCGCATCCACAGCTGAAGAAAATGCAGCAAGCAGTGAAGAAACCTCTGCCGCTATCGAAGAACAGACAGCTGCCATGCAGCAGGTAAGCACTTCGGTACAGAATGTCAGCGAGCTTGCCCAGAAAACAGTTGACATTCTTCTGGAAAATTTCAATGTTTCGGGAGAAAAGAAAAACAATCAACCCTCTTCTGGAAAGCCACAGCATTTCGATAGGAAGGGAAAGTCTAAAGCGAAATTCTAAATTGTAGTTTGTACTGAATTGTTTGATATAACTTTTCGAGTTCAGGCTAATGGAATTCATCAGTTTGTATTCTGCAATTCCCATTAGCCCTATTTTTCAGGTGTATAGAATGAGTTATAATACTCAAATTGTAAATGTGGATAATAAAGAAAGGGAGATAAAGTCTATTATCTATGGATAAATGAGTTATTATGTCTGTTTTATCCTATCCATATATAAAAGCTATATATAAAAGCAGTTAAGAAATATTTAAAATTTTGGTCAGACGAAATGTTTCTTTTTTTACCTATAAATTTAAATACTTCCTCTAATTATAATCATAGTTATTATATAAATCATTAGGGGATTGATTATATATGCCTTCAACAGTTCTTGATTTAGGAAAGACGAAACAAAAGAACTCACCAAAAAATTTAGTTGAGGATGAGGATTTAAAAGCGAAAGAGATAAGCTTACTTATAGACAGTCTTCCAGTAACTGTTTTCAGAGTATCGAGTGAGTCTTCCTGGGCTATACATTATATCGGTAAAAGTGTAGAAAAACTGACCGGTTATTCTAAACTGGATTTCATTTCCCAAAAACTATCATGGTCTGACATTATTCTTCCTGAAGACCTTTCTCTTGTCGATAAGGTTGTACAGAAAGCAATGAAAAATAAAACTCCTTATCAGGCTGAATACAGAATCAAAAAATCCGATGGCAGTATAATCTTTATTCAGGAACAGGCTCACCCAGTGAAAGATGATGAAGGAAATATCGCTTATATTGACGGTGTGTTTCTGGATGTAACTCCACAGGTTAAACGGAGAGAAGAATCCCAGAGGACTATTGTCAGTAGCATACCCAAACCATCACTTGCACTTTATGTAGATGTTTCCGGAAAAATAAAGTACATTAACGATTACTTTGCGAAAGTCTGTAAGTTTAAAAATATGGACGAAGCAATCGGTTTATCGCCTTCCGACTTAATGGAGAGCAGCACTAAAAAATCACTTGCTGAAAAAGTACTGGAAACTGGAGAAGGAGTCTATAACCTTGAACGGTCACTTAAACTCAAGGCTCTGGATAAGCCTCTACACACAGTAACCTCTTCCGTAGCTATAAAAGATGATGCTGGAGCAATTATCGGAAATCTCACAATCATAACTGATACGACTGAGATGAAAGAGAAAGAAAAGGAAGTTGAGGACCTTTTAAATTATACTAATAGCTGTCTGAAAGACCTTGGGGAGGGTATCAGAAGGATTGGCGAGGGGGACCTTGATGCTCACCTGGATAAGATCAAGGACGATGATTTTGGTAATACTTTTGACGAGTTCAATAAGCTTGTTACTAATCTTAAATGTGTTATTGAGGATATTCTTGCAGACATGCTCACAACCCTTGAAGAAGCCCGGCAATCGGAAGAAGCCGTCGGCCAGATGAATACCGGCATGCAGCAGATTTCAACCGCAGCAGAACAGATCGCAACCGGTTCAGAAAACCTTTCAAGGCATGCAGGCACAGCAGCTTCGGATATAAAAGCTTCCGAAGAAATTTTCAAAAAGCTCAGCGAATCTTCCACTAAATCTTCCAGCTACGCTTCCCAGGCAGGCAAAACAAGCGAAGAAGCCCAGGACCTCAACAACATGGCTCTGGAAGGAGTGGAGCAGTTTGTTGCAGAAATTTTCAAACTCGGAAACATAGTTCACTCTCTGGATGACGCTGTCAACAACATAGGTGCTGTTACAGGGAAAATCAAATCTATTGCAGATCAGACCAACCTTCTCGCATTGAATGCTGCCATTGAAGCCGCAAGAGCCGGTGAATACGGCAGGGGATTTGCCGTTGTTGCCGATGAGGTCCGAAAACTTGCTGCCGATTCAAGGAAAAGTACTGATGAAATAAATGAGATTGTTACAAACGTCCAGAAAGAGACCAAAAAAGTGACCGAAGCTATTAATGCAGCGGATGTCCAGGCTAAAACCGGAAGCAAAAACATTAAACAGGCTTTGAATAAGAGCCACGAAATTGCCACTGCCGTTGCCACCATAAACTCCATGCTTATTGAACTGGACAGGCTTGCAGATGAAGGTCTGGCCAAGATTGAAAATATTGAGAAAAGCATCAGTGAAACCGCATCCACAGCTGAAGAAAATGCAGCAAGCAGTGAAGAAACCTCTGCCGCTATCGAAGAACAGACAGCTGCCATGCAGCAGGTAAGCACTTCGGTACAGAATGTCAGCGGGCTTGCCCAGAAAACAGTTGACATTCTTCTGGAAAATTTCAATGTTTCGGGAGAAAAGAAAAACAATCAACCCTCTTCTGGAAAGCCACAGCATTTCGATAGGAAGAAGAGTTCTAGAATATACTGAATGTCGAATTCAGAGCTGTTCGATTTCAAGGCTAACGGAATGTTGCGGTTAGTATTCTGCACTTTTATCAGCCTTCAGGTGATATAAAATGAGTTATCATAGTCAGATTGTAAATGTGGATAATACTATTCAGGTAATTGTTTTCAGTCTTGGAGAGGAAAGATATGGAGTTGAAATTTCCCAGGTGAAGGAAATTATCCTGCCAACTCAAATCACCAGAATTCCAAATGTACCTGTCTTTGTAGAGGGAGTCTTAAACCTCAGAGGGCAGATAGCAGCCATTATCAACCTCAGGAAAAGACTTGGCAAAGAAGCTAAGAAAAACGATGAAAATACCCGGATTATTGTTGTTGAATACAATAATGCCACGATAGGAATGATGGTTGACAGTGTCAGTGAAGTAAAATACCTATCTTCCCAGAATATCGAGGAGATACCCAGGTTTTTGGCTTTAAGAGACGATTCAAGGTTTTTAAAGGGAGTGGGGAAACTTGAGGACGGGCTTCTTACACTGATGGACCTTAAAGAGTTGTTCAGTGAAGAAGAGCTGAAGGAGATAAAGGGATGACCGATAAAATCCACCTTCGAGCTCCTGTTAAAACTTACGATGGCGGATGGGTGGATGTGGGACTTGTAGTGACCGACAGCAGTCTTATTATAGGCAAGAGAAGCATCCCTCTCGGGGAAATAGAAGATCTGGAAGATATTGATGTAGAGGGTGTTAATTGCATCCAGATTAAAAAAGAGGGAAAATTCATACTTAAACTTCCTCCAAATCTTCATCACCAGGTTTTCAAATTTATTGCATTTAATCTCAAAGCAGACAAGTTTGCAGTGTTTTTCCTATCATCTGCTACTGTTGGTGGCGTTGTCTCATCGAATGCACAATGGGAAAAAGGGTATTTCAGTGTAACAGATGAAGGATTCTGGTTTTTGTCCTCTAAAAACCAGAAGAGAATTCCAATTGAAAATCTCGGGTCTGTTAAAACCGATCTTAGAGATGTAGGTGGGAAACAGAGAAAGGTTCTTGTCCTTTCTCATGTTGAAAAAAGTAATGTAGTAACAAGCCTGGTTCTCTGTCCGGAAAGCACGCTGGAAATGCTTGAAAGCTATCTTCAGCGACTTTTTGAAAAACATAAACCAGCGATTAAACTGTCCGAAGATGAGATGCAAATTCTCACTCTAATTTATTCTGGATTGGATTTTGCATCAATTGAAAATATTATTGGGATATCAACAGACGGACTTAACAGTTATTATGACCGCCTTGTCGATGCCGGGTTGGCTAAAGTTGTAAAAATCAGAAAAGAAATTGAATTGACCCCTCACGGGGTAAGTATGGTTGATAAAATATCTAAAAGATAATTTTTAGGGGGATAAATATGGCAAAAGTATTGATCGTTGACGACACAGCTTTTATGAGAAAACTTTTAAAAAACATTCTTTTCGGTGCCGGATTTGATATTGCAGGGGAAGCCGAAAACGGAAAGCAAGCTGTGGAAATGTATAGAGGGCTCAAACCGGATGTAGTTACAATGGATGTTGTCATGCCAGAAATGACAGGAATTGACGCATTAAAGCAAATAAAGTCCATTGATAAAGACGCTAAAGTTGTGATGTGTACTGCCATCGGGCAGGAGAATATAGTAAAGACAGCCATAAAACTGGGAGCAAGAGGCTACATTATAAAACCTTTCCAGGCTCCTAAAGTCATCGAAGAGATTAAGAAAGTAATCGGTGAATGAATTTCGGGGTAGCATGATCCGTACTCTTATTGTTGACGATTCTGCCTTCATGCGGATGGCAATAAGAAGCATGCTTGCCAGCAGCCCGGATATAAAGATAGTCGGAGATGCGTGTAATGGAAAAGAAGCTGTAGAAAAGTCAAAAGCATTACACCCTGATATTATTGTAATGGACGTTAACATGCCAGTTATGGATGGGCTGACTGCTGTTAAAACCATTATGAATACGGATCCGGTTCCCATCATCATGTTTAGCACTCTGACTACCGAGGGCTCAAAAGAGGCATTAGAAGCTTTGCATCTCGGGGCAATAGATTTTGTTACAAAATCCGAGTCCCACCATGAAGTAAGTAAAGTAGAGAGCGAAATTATTGAAAAAATAAAAAATATCCACAGATCAAACCCGAACATCTTAAGATTACTTAATATGAGGAAATTTAAAGGGGAGGTCGTCAGGGGAAAATGGAAATGTTCCGGGGATTTTGGAATTCTTATTGGCTCATCTACAGGTGGCCCTTCATCTCTTGAACAGGTGATACCCAGGCTACCCGGAGATTTGCCTGCCCCGGTTTTTGTTGTCCAGCACATGCCTGAAGGTAATTTTTGCAGGCAGCTGGCAGAAAGATTGAATTTTCTGTCGGAACTGGAAATAAAGGAAGCCAGAAATAATGAAAAAGTAAAGGCAGGTG
This sequence comes from Methanosarcina subterranea, assembly GCF_055385895.1. Taxonomy (NCBI): domain Archaea; kingdom Methanobacteriati; phylum Methanobacteriota; class Methanomicrobia; order Methanosarcinales; family Methanosarcinaceae; genus Methanosarcina; species Methanosarcina subterranea. The sequence continues at coordinate 1,292,042 of NZ_AP042426.1, forward strand.
CTGTTTATGTGGCACCGGGCGGCTACCACATGACCGTCAGAAAGGCTCTGGATGTCACAAGAATAAAGCTCATTAAAAGCCAGCCGGTCCATGCTGTAATGCCCGCGGTTGATGTAACGGCTGAAAGTATGTTAGAAGTGTATGGAAAAAATATAGTTGCTTCTATCCTTACAGGTATGGGAAATGATGGTGCTTCCGGATTTAAAAAAATACGAGATACAGGTGGCTCCACAATTGCGTGCAGTGAAGACACCTGTGTTATTTTTGGGATGCCAAGAGCTGCAATTGAAGCTGGAGCTATTGATGTTGTGAAACCCATTTTTGATATCCCTGAAGAAATTGTGAGCAGGTTGGAGGTGAAATGCAATGGAAAGTGATATGGCAGCCTATAAAAGCGATTTCCTTCAGGAAATATACGAGTGTCTCGATGTATTTAATCAATCTTTTGTGGACCTGGAAAATGGAGACGCTGCCGCAATTGACGAAATCTTCAGAATAACCCATACAATAAAAGGAATGGCTGGATTTCTCGGATATACATCACTTGAACATCTGTGCCATAGCATGGAAGAGGTCCTTTGTGGCATAAAAAATGGGGACATAGAGATAGATGGTGAACTGGTTGACATTCTGCTTTCGACAGTTGACCGAATCATGGACATTGTTAAACAAATAGAAAACGCAGATAATGATAGTGTAAAAATAGATGACCTCCTGGAAGCTTTTGAAAGTTACGAAAAAACGAAGGATAGTGGACAGGAGACTCTTTGTATACTACCATTGGAAAATAAGGTCTTATCTCCTAAAATAATATCCATGAATCAATCAGAAGAAAATACTTCTACAAACTCTGAATGCCCTGAAATAAAAGAAAATAAGGAAGCCTGCGATCCGGATGACTGTAATCTTGTTCTGGATGTAATTCTTGCTAATGACTGTGTTATGAAAGGTTTGAGAGCAGCGTTAATCATAGAATCTCTCAAAGATATAAGTAAATTAGCTAAAACAGAGCCAGATGAAAATGGGATGGATAAAAACTTTGATGGTCACTTTAAAGTATTCCTTTCAGGGGAAAGCGATGAGGTTGAAGGGCTAATGGATAGAATTTCAGAAATTGAACAATTTAATATTTCTGAAATTAAACCCCTTAATATTGACCGTAATGACGATACTAAATGTGATAATTCTTTCTCTGATAATAAATTTAATAATTCTGCCTCATATGACAAATTTAATAATTCTGTCTTATATGATAAATTTAATAATTCTATCTCAGAGGAATCTCAACTAGATGCCCCCTCAGCTCCAGCTATGGTGTCAGAAACAGCTGTTTCATCCACAAACAAATTAGATACATTTCACTCCTGTATATACAGTCTGGCAGCAAGACTGCGTTGCATTTTAAGTAGAATAAGTAACTCAATAAACTGTTTCAAAATAACCGAATCTGCTGGAGTACTTCCAAAGAAAAAATGTAAGGGTTCTTCTCCTGACGGGTCTAATTCACAGGAGATTCATGTTTTAGAAAACGACTCTGAAATAAATTCTGCAATTCCTTATCAAGAGTCAAAACTGGATGAAAACCGGATCTCAGAGCAAAGTTCTAAAAAATCTCCTGATGAAGGTATTCCTGATAAGAGTATTCCTGGTGAGAGTATTCCTGGTAAGAGTATTCCTGGTAAGAGTATTCCTGACCAGGGTATTCCTGACCAAGGTATTCCTGATAAGGATATTTCTGATAAAGGTATTTCTGATAAGAGTATTCCTGATAAAAGTATTTTCGATCAAGAGCTTCGATTAGATAAAATCCAATCTCTGGTAGAGGACTCTGAAGATCTCCATATTCAGGCATTAAAGCCACAGCAGATCCCTGAAATCGGAGAATCGGAAAAAGACCCAATCAATCACTTCTCTGAATCGGTAACATCCTCAAAAGAACCGCTGGAAACAAAAAGACAGGAAACTATCCGTGTCAGGACCTCCAATCTTGATAATATAATGAATCTTGTTGGTGAGCTTGTTATAAACAAAGGACGTTTGCTTCAGATCTCTCAGGAATATAACTTGCCTGAACTGGAAGAAGCAACCGGGACTCTGGATAAATCAATCTCAAGCCTGCAGGATGAAGTTATGAGAATAAGGATGGTAAAAATTGAGAGAGTATTCAGTAAGTTTCCACGTATGGTAAGGGATTTAAGTAGAAGATTCAACAAAAATATCGAGTTTGAAATTGAAGGGCAGGATACGGAACTGGACAGGACGATTTTAGATGAAATTAGTGATCCTCTGGTTCACCTGGTGAGAAATGCCGTTGACCACGGTGTAGAATATCCTGATGAGCGGAAAAAAGCCGGAAAAAGCGAAGTAGGGCACATAAAACTTTCCGCCAGAAGAGAGAAAAACAACGTAATAATTGAGATTGAAGATGACGGTAAAGGCATAGATGTTGAAGTATTAAAAAAGAAAGCTGTTGAGAAGGGCTTATTATCATCATTTGACGTAGAAAACCTCAGTGAAGAAGAAATTCGAATGATCATTTTTGCTCCGGGTTTTTCGACAAAGGAGTCCCCAACAGAGATATCTGGGAGGGGTGTGGGCATGGATGCGGTAAAAACTGCTGTTGAAAAACTGGGAGGAAAGGTCAGGGTATATTCAAAGAAAGGAGAGTTTGCCAGAATCAGAATTGATCTGCCTCCTACAGTTGCTATAATAAAATCTCTTTTAGTAGAGGTCGGGTCCGAGACGTACGCGATCCCGATTGCTAACGTTGTGAAAGCTTTGAGTGTTGATAGCAGTGATTATAAGCTCGTTAAAGAAACTCCTGTGCTTTATATTCGGGATAAGCTGATACCAACTGTAGGGCTGAAAGAACTTTTCAATGTAGAATGTGATAAATTAGATAAAGAAATCGCCATAATTGTTGAAAAAGAAAATGAGGAAATTGGCCTCATAGTTGATTCTATTATAGACCAGCAAGAAATTGTCATTAAACCACTGGGAAACACTTTCTCAAATTCAAAAGGATTTATCGGTGCCACAATTCTGGGTGATGGGCGTGTAATACCGATTATAGATGTTTCAATGCTTATAAAGGGTGATATTGATGACTGATTTGGAAAATCTTAGTGAAGTGGAACTGGATGTTTTAAAGGAACTCGGGAATATCGGGACCGGGCATGCTGCAACATCTCTCTCTAAATTACTTAATAAGGACGTCTTCCTCTCAGTTCCGAAGGTTAAGATCGGAGAAATAAAAAATCTCTCCAGTGAATTCATTGGCGAGGTTGTTGCAGGGGTAATCATAGCACTGCAGGACCTCGAAGAAAAAAGATCCGGATATCTATATATTATGTTTCCCGAAAAGTCGGCAAGAAAAATTGCAGGCGATTTATTCGGTCTGGAAGAGCTGGATGAGGAAATGTATGAGTCTACAATTATGGAGGTCGGGAACATATTATCCTCCTCTTTTTGTGATGCATCAGCTGATTTTATGGATATTATATTACTCCCGTCCCCTCCCAATTTCGCAGTAGACGTACCTACGGCAGTCATTGATTCGGTAGTTTCGCAAATGGCCAGGAAAAGCGATCATATAATTCTATTTGAGACCTCCCTCAGCTCTGATTCGGATATAGAGATTTATTTGGCTATGCTTCCGGAACCCTGTCTGCTTGATGATATGATGAAAATCCTGGGACAGCTATGAGTAGCAATATTTTATTCGTCTCGAATGAACGTGGGAAAGTGATTTTTTTAACCAGCAGGGATGTACTGGTGAAATCTTTTTGTTCACTTTCGAATACCTGCTCATTTCAGGATTCTTGCCGGTCATGTGATATGGTTAATGCTGCGAAAAGTCACCTGATGGGCACCAGATCAAATTTGAACATTAAAAACCTGGACGGAGAACTATCTGCCGGGATAGGAGAATACAAGATCGGGAAAAATGTCCTCTTAAAAGTAATGGGTCTGGGCTCCTGTATTGGCGTTATTCTTTCCGATGTTTCAACAGGCCTATGCGGAATAGCGCACGTGCTGCTCCCCGGGGCTTCAAATAACGGCGAAACCAAGTATGCAGAAACAGCCATAGAAAAAATGTTTGAAGATATGGTAAAAATGGGGGCAAGGAAAAACAGGATTACTGCAAAGTTTGCAGGAGGAGCCCAGGTTTTTAAGCATATGAACCTGGACATTCTCAAAATTGGCGATAAAAATGCAATATCCGTTGAAGAAACTCTGATTAGAAGAAATATTCCGATTCTTGCAAAAGATGTGGGTGGGGAAGTCGGCAGGAATGTTATTTTTAATCCTGCAGACGGCAGCATGATTGTCAAATATACTAAAGGGGAAGTACTGTGGTTGTAAATATTGACGATGACTTTAACTTTCTTGTACGAAAAATTTCGAAATCATCGGGTATTATTCTGACCGGGTACAGGGATACTTATCTTAGAAGAAGAATCGACCTGAGGATGAAAGTTGTAGGTGCGGATAACTATGCAACTTATTCCGGGCTTCTGGAAAAAAATAAGAATGAGATGAAAGAGGTTATAAATTCCCTTACGGTAAACGTTACAGAGTTTATGCGGGATAAAACTCCATTTATGTTTTTCCGGGAAGAAATATTGCCTGATATAATGGAAAGGAAAAAAAAGTCCAGAAGCAACATGGTCAGGTTCTGGAGTGCAGCCTGCTCCTATGGAGAGGAACCCTATTCGATCGGCATCTGCTCAAAAGAGGTTTTGCCGGAAGACTGGAGCGTCTCCATCTATGCAACGGACATTGACGAAAAATGCCTGAAAGGAGCTTCCCAGGGAATCTACAGCAAAGAGCAACTAAAAAATATGGACCCTTCCATTACACGCAAGTATTTCGAGCCTGCAGGGGAAGACTTCAAAGTTAAAAGCATCCGGAAGCTATTGATCAGATTTCAGAGACATGACCTTACCAGTGAACCTCCGATTTCAAAACATTTTGATGCCGTATTCTGCAGAAACGTTATGATCTATTTTAACGAGAATCAAAAAATAAAAATGCTGAATGATTTCTATAATTCTCTTTCAGATGGCGGTTATCTGATTATTGGCAAGTCCGAAACTTTGCCCGTTGAAATAAGGGAACTGTTTACTCCTGTCAGTGTGAAAGAGAAAATTTTCAAAAAAGTATAATTTGCTGCTTATCTTAAACTGGCTTCTTATTTTTACGGCTGTAAAGATAAGCCTTCGATTTTAGAAGGTTATTTATTTACTTATTTGGCATGAAAGTACATGAGGATATCTTCCTCACGTACTCTCTCTGTCTTCTTTTCCCATAATTGCGAATATTCCACTAATTATTTTGATCCGTTCATCAGCCGAAAATATTTCAGTTTCAACAATCTTTCTCTTTTGAACTTCTCCCTTTTCATACCCTGTCTCATCTTCATACATCTCATCACTTGTGATAAGATGCCATATTATCGTTGCAATTTTCCTTGCCAGGGCAATAATCGCCTTTGCATATCCAATTGACTTCTTTTTTCTGTTAAAAAACTCTTTTAACCTGCTATTCTTCTTTCTTGCTGCTGCTTGAGCAATCTGTGTCATAATCCACCTTGCTACTTTTGATCCTCTCTTTGTGATTCTTCCATTATGGTATTTATCTGCAGATTGATACACATTCGGAACTATCCCAAGCCATGAAGCAAGTTTATCCCCTGAAGAAAAGTCTTTGAAGTTTCCTATCTCAGCAATTAAAGTTGCCGCACTCAGTTCTCCAATCCCAGGGACTGACATTAAAATTTCCATTTCATGTTTATGATTTCTATAAGCGTAATTGAAAATTTCTCTTTCCAGAATTTCGATTTCTTCATCCAGATGTTTTATAATGTTCAGGCACATCTGAAGCCTTATTGCAGCACTCTGAGATATTTCTCTGTCCAGAATCTCTCTTATCTGACCAGCTTTCTTCCGAACATTTGGAGAAAGTGATTCTATAATCTGATCAATATTTTTTCCTGAAGAAATTCCTGATAGAATTGCTCTTCCATTTTTTCCGAAAATGTCTGTTAGCACATCACCTAGATGTAACATTTCAGAAGAAAGAATAGCATGAGCTTCATTTTTTATATCTGTCCTTTTTCTTACAAGAGTTAACCTGAGCCTGACATACGACCTGAATTCCCTGTGCTTTTTAGGAAAAACTCTTGACGGTTGAATCATTTTATTCAATGCAAGTTGTGCAATGACTTCCGAATCTATCTTATCGGTCTTTTTATGTGTAAATGCTTTCATATCTCGCGCATTTCCAACTATAACCGGAGTTTATACTTTATAGTATAAAGCCACATCAAGCGACATGATCTACTTAGGGTCTAACAAAAAATTAATTATGTTGGGTAACAATTCCAAGCATTTTAATATAAAACCGACAAATATAGAACCAATTAAATAAATCGGTGTGGCACAAAAATAGTTAATTTCCCACTATATGGGGTCTAACACAGGATCTCTGTAACAAGACGCCCTATTATGGTTTCTTTAGTATAATATGGTGAAAATCATATAAGTATCAATCGGTGAGCTAGTTCAATATGTGGTGACGCCAAAATTGAACGAAACGAGTTTGGAACTTAATTAATTTCTTGTTAGACCTACATAATATCCATAGCTGTACCACGATTTTTATGAGATCTTATAAACTCCGGTATAACAGGCAAATGATCTATCAATGACTCATAAATCGGAACCCAGAAGTCACTTGTTGATTCACAGGCAACAACATCACATTCTTCTGATGTCACCCAATTTTTAAGGTTTAAAATTCCATCATCATCTCTATCAAAACGTTGTAGCTGTTTTTCACCGGATCTGCTGAGAATAGTAGCAATGACAAAATGTTTGTGAATGTCTAAACCACAAGATTTGTTTATTTCTCCTTCCAATTTACATTACTCCATCATTTCAAGGACAGTGGAATTGCCTCAAAGGCAATTTGGCATCCGTAATCAAAGTCACATCTGGGCCTTCGATGGCAATTCGCTGATTAGTTTTTTGACGGTTTCACAGAACCAAAGAAAAGACAACCTTACTGTCCTAAGGTAATGATGGAGTTAATAAACAAAAAAGTTAGGTATAAAAGGACTTTCATCTTTTTGGGCATGTTATTCGAAGAATATCATGTGCGTTTTTTGTTTAAATTGTTTTATTCATATACTGGCATTTTTCAATTCATCTTATCCATTTTAACTATCGACAAATGTATCCTATGAAGAACAAATACGGAACGTGTGGGGGGTTCATACGCAAAAAAGCCTCTAATTCTATATTTTCATATACATGACTATAAATTGCGGCACTCTTTATTTTATAGAGAAAAGTGAATGGATATATCTGATCTTTGTGATAATCTTCTTTTATTTATCTTCAATTATAGGGTTTCCGTCTATCTGTCGCGGCAATAACGAAAAAAAAGAATCAACTGCCTTTCTAAATGCTTAAAGATGAGATTATTTATATATTAATAATTAGTTTCCTGTGAACTTTCTTATTTTTTTCATTAAAAACTAACTAAATTATATGCCAAAGAAAATTTATGTTTTTTGTTCGTAATGACGCTAAATATAAATACCTTTTTCCTACATCGAAATCGAATTTAAACTAAAAAACAACATCATTTGAATTGAATCCTGTCCTGAATATTCTCTAAAAAATATCCGTAAATTCTCTTTCTGCAGATATAAATCTTTTAAAAGTTCCTCTGTTATTTATTAAATTTTATATAAAGTTAACCCTATAACAGCCGAAACATTTATAATATTAACTGATATTCTATTTACTGTTATAATAGTCACACTATATTGAGGTGATTTATAATGTGGAATCGATTAATTAAAGATGAAAAAGGGTTTACGGGGCTTGAAGCAGCAATCGTGCTGGTAGCCTTCGTCGTCGTAGCTGCAGTTTTCAGCTATGTCATGTTGGGAGCTGGGTTCTATACTACTCAGAAAAGCCAGGAAGTTGTACACACTGGTGTAACGCAGGCAAGCAGCAGCATTGCACCTTCTGGAGATGTAATTGTCACATCAACAGTTAACGACCAGGCAAATGTGATCACATTTTATGTAACTAACACTGCTGGTGGAACAGCTGTAGACCTAGATAAGACAGTAATTACCTATACAGATAATGACGATTTTGTAACGAAGGCGTACAACGCTGGAGCTAATGGATGGGTTTATACCCCGAAGATTTTTGAGACCGGTCACGCAGCCAACCTGCTCGAAAAAGGTGAAAAATATAAGATCGTAGCTACTTTGGATACCCTTGGTGCTACTACACCACCAGAACCAAACGAAGCTGTCAAGATCCAGCTAAAGCCACCAGAGGGCGCAGTCCTTACTATTCAGAGAACAATGCCCGCTTCGCTTGTCGCTACACACCATTATCCGGTTTACTGAGGTGATCTGTAATGTGGAATAAATTACTCAAAAATGAAAAAGGTTTTACTGGTCTTGAAGCAGCAATCGTGCTGGTAGCCTTCGTCGTCGTAGCTGCAGTTTTCAGCTACGTCATGTTAGGAGCTGGATTCTATACAACCCAGAAGAGTCAGGAAGTTGTACATACAGGTGTACAGCAGGCAAGCAGCAGTGTTGAACTGAGTGGAGATCTAATTGCCGAAGGTGATACTGTTGCTGATCCTAAAGAACTTAAAAATATCAATTTATGCTTACAACTGACTTCAGGCGGATCACCAGTTGATATGACTAAAACTCTTATAGTTTATTCATCTCCAACTGTAGCACCAACTGAATTGACACTCGATCCTGATGCCCCTGAAACTGCCGTTGCAGATACCAATTTCGCTGTAACAGCAAGTTATAATGATAACGGTGATTTAATCCTGGAAAGGCTTGAAAAATTTGATATACAGATTGATGTAACTGGTAACGATATAGTCGCTAATAGCGAATTCCAGATTGAAATCAAACCTCCTCAGGGAGCGACCTATACTATTCACAGGCAGGCACCTCCATCAATTAGTGCAATAATGACACTCGTCTAAAATAGAAGTAATAATGACACTCTTCTGAGTGCCATTATTTATTTTTTTGAAAATGCTATAGCTTTGGTGATATGATGAGTGGGGAATCCTTTGACCAGTCAATGATTGATAAAATTGTGGCTACAGCTGAAAGCGACACTATAGAATCCAAAGTTGCAAATCTTGAAGAAGAGGTAACTGAGATCAAAGGCTCTATAAAAAATCTCCTTATGGACATAAGGGAAACGATGGGGGTCCTTGAAAACCCTTTCCAGAATATTCAGGGTATTGCTAATATTTCCGGGGCCATAATAAATCCCAGACCTGCTGAGGATGGTAAGAAGGAAGATCCTAAAAAAGAAGAAGTAAAAGAAGATGAGCCTGATGATACGGATCTGGAAATGGAGCAGGTTCCAAAAAATCCTTTTGAAGATATGAGGCAGGCTGTTAAGAAACTGCCTAAAAGGAATGATTCAAAACTTATTGATCCCCTGTCCTTTTACAGGACCATTGTCTGGAGCAAGGACATGGTGGGGAAATATGACCATGATGCCATAAAGGAATTGATTGAAGTATTCTCTCTCCTGGGATATATTCCCTGTGATATTAAGGATATTATTCTTAGGGTCATTGAGATCCTTGCCAAAAACAACAACCTCGATGACGCAGTAATGGATCTGTACAGACTTTATCATATACTTAATCCGGATGATCTGTCTCTTGATTCAAAGGTACTGGATTACGTCCTGAATGAAAATGATACGGTGAAGAACGCATGGCAAAGGAAGTCATAACTTCAGCAATACTCGTAATAGTGAGTGTTATAGCTGCAGTGACTTTTGTTAATGCCATACTTCCTTCCGTATATGGTCTATCAGAATCTTATAGCTCCGTTGCACGTAATATGGAAGATCAGTTTAAAACAGATGTCGATATCATATTTATTTACCCTGATGAGAACACTGATACTATTTACGTCTGGATAAAAAACGTAGGGTCATCAAATGTACCCCTTTCACAGCTACAATATTGTGACATCTTCATTCTTTCTTCTTCAAACTACTGGAACCCTGGATTTGAAGCGGATTCAAATCCATCCTGGGAATACACTCTTGAAAATGGGGACGGAGACACCTGGAATCGTGGAGAAACTATTAAGGCAGCAATAGAGCTTGATGCCCTGCCAAGTGACATTTATAAAATTACCTTTTTCCTTTACAATGGGGTATCAACATCAGACACGTTCTCGGTGTGATATTATGGGCCTTGATACAATAATCGTCGCGTTCTTTGTGATCGGAACGATTCTGGTTGTTGCAGGTACTATTACAATGGGGGCTAATAATCTTGTAGAATCTTCTTATAACGGATACGTTTCAGCCCATCAAACAATGATGGATAGGCTCCAAACCAGTATTGAAATACAGAATATGCGGTTTAACGTTTCAACTAATCATACCAGCTTCACAGTTGCAAATACAGGTGAAACCAAATTAAGTAACTTTGGACTATGGGATGTTATCCTGGTGAAAGAGGGTCAGGTGTCCTATTTGAATGAATCTCAGTACGATATAACCTATAATAATGATCTTCTAAACCCTCGTATTCTGGACCCTCATGAAAGTATTAACATTGAATTATTAATTGAGCTTGAATCCGATGACAGTTTTATTGTAAAAATTATCACGGAAAACGGTATCGTCTCTTCCGCAGAACATGTGGCAGGTGAATAAAATGGGACAAACAGAGGATAAAAAAGGCATTATTTCAAGTGGCAATGATGAAATCGATAAAAAATTAGGTGAGGGCATCCCGTTAGGTTCTCTTGTGCTCATTGAAGGCGAAAACGACACCGGGAAGAGTGTATTCTGCCAGCAAATGGTGTATGGCGGATTGAATCAGCTTTACAGGATAGCCTATTATTCAACCGAGAATACTGTTAAAAGCATGCTGGCTCAAATGGAAAGTCTGAGCCTCGATATCTCGGATTTTTACAGCTGGGGCTATTTCACGATTTTTCCGGTTCATCTCGAAGGTGTCGAATGGACTTCCGATCAAATGAAAGGAACTCTGCACCTTGTTACAAATCATATTAAAAGTATTAAGGAAAAAGTAATTATAATTGACTCCCTCACAATGTTTACGACTTACTCTGATGAGGATAATATACTTGAATTCCTCACAAGTTTGAAAAATTTGTGTGACAAAGGGTACACAATCTTCATCACTTTGCATCAACACGCTTTCAAAGAGGACACACTTGTCAGAATACGGTCCTCATGTGATTGTCATCTATTTCTGAGAAAAGAACAGCTCACTGACCGCTACATCAGTGTTATGGAAGTTTCAAAAATAAGAGGGGCTAAGAAAAGCACAGGCAATATAGTGAGTTTTGAAGTCCAGCCTGGATTCGGCTTAAAGATAATTCCAATATCACAGGCCAGAGTATAATTAAATTTGAAGTAACTAGTTGCGTATGGGGTTGACATGGATAGTATTGAAGAGAAGCTGAGTCTTGAAGATGGCCGTGCACTTAATGCAGGGGTATATACCAATTTTCCGTTTAAACCAAAAAAATATGATGGGCATGACCATTCAAACCTTAAAACATGCAACCTTTACAAGCTCCTCCCTCCGGAAATGAAAAAAGAGGTTGAAAGCAACCTTCATCTTCTGGAATACCTTCATATCCTGCCCATAGACACAATGGGTATACCCAGATATGTTCCCAAGCTGGAATCAAAACACGGCGATATAGAGGACCCCAATCTGATCTACAAGGTCAACGACCAGATCTATGTGCACATTTATCCAAACAAAAATGACATAAGGGATTTCTATATTCCTATTGAGCCCATACTTCTAACCGGTGTTGGGCGGCTCATTAAAGAAATAGAAATAAAACTTGTAGATCATCTTACAGGGATTGAGTTTGATCCTGAAAATCTGGATGAAAAAGAAAGGATACTGAAAGAATCTCTGGATGCTATTTGCATAATAGGCAATAAAAAGCATGTTGATAATTCTACTTCCGGCGTCAAAAAACTATTAGGGTCCAGATTATTTCCAGCTAAGGATGATCCTGATAAAAATCGTATGTACATGACAAAAGAACAGTATGATGCGCTGAAATATTCAGTTCTCAGGGACAAAATCGGAGTGGGGTTTCTTGACCCCTATATACATGACAATCACATTGAAGATATTACATGCAATGGTCTGGGGCCTATTTTTATTGAACATAAGGTGTTCAAGGGTCTGAGAAGTGTTATTGAATTTAATGACAATGATGCACTCAACCAGTATATCATCAGGCTTGCAGAAAGGATCGGAAAGCCCATAACTTTCAAAAACCCTATAGTGGACTCCACACTCCCGGACGGGTCAAGAATTAATATTGTTTTTGGTGACGATATCAGTAAAAACGGGAGTAATTTCACCATACGAAAATTCGCTGACATTCCGTTCAGTATCCTTCAGGTTATAAAAGGTGGAACCCTGGATTACAGGATGGCAGCTTACCTGTGGATCCTGATCTCCGAAGGAATGAGCGGTTTTATCTGCGGCGAAACCGCAAGTGGAAAAACAACTACATTGAATGGTATTACCGCATTTATAAATCCTGATTCTAAACTGGTTTCAATTGAAGATACGCCTGAATTGCAGATTCCTCATAAAAACTGGACCAGAGAAACAACAAGAGGAAGTACAAGAGGCGGAGGAATAGGGGAGGGTAGCGGTTCGGATGTTACAATGTTCGACCTCCTTAAAGCAGCATTGAGGCAGAGGCCAAATTACATCCTCGTAGGAGAGATCCGAGGTGTTGAAGGAAATGTGGCATTCCAGGCTATGCAGACAGGGCACCCCGTCATGTCAACCTTCCACGCTGCAAACGTAGAAAAATTGATCCAGAGACTTACAGCTGACCCTATAAACATTCCTAAAACGTATGTGGATAACCTCAACTTTGTCATAATCCAATCTGCGGTCCGGAGACCGGATGGTAAACTTGTGAGAAGAGTCCTCAGTATAAATGAGGTTCTCGGATACAATCCGGATAAAGGTGGAATTTCATTCATTGAAGCCTTTTCCTGGGACCCTGTTACTGACTCGTTTATTTTCAGTGCTATGGGAAGTTCATACATCCTTGAAAATAAAATTGCTACAAGGCTTGGAATTCCTGGCAAGAAAAAGAAAGCAATTTACGATGAAATTGAAAAAAGAGCAAAAATACTGGAGAGATTAAGCAATGAAGGAATTGTGAATTACTACGACTTTTTCAATACGGTCGCAAAGATTACAAAACATGGCATGCTGAGGATTCAATTCTAAATGGTGGTCTGAATGGAAGTCTCTGAAACAAAAAACGTTTTAACTAAAAGGTCTAATTCGAACTCCATTTTAGACTGGTTTTCTCGTAAACTCAGAAGTTACCAGAAAGAACTCTATATGAGTAATGATTTGCTTTTTTCTCTCACTTATATGGCGTCAATCTCAACTGCCAACCTGACAAGAGACAAAATATTCACAAGCATATCTGATAAGAAAGAATATTGTCCAAGTAAATACTTTGGTCAAATTAGAGAACTGGCCCAGAACTGGCACTATGATTACGCCAATGCATGTGAACTCATATCCACAAAAGTAAGTCACGAAAGAATGCGGGAACTTCTTAACAGGTTATCAAACGCTATAGCTGCAGGAGAACCTGATAACGAATTTCTCACCAAAGAATGGAAATTGTTTAAGACCAAAAGAAAAGATGAGTTCGAAAGAGAACTTGAAACCACCAAAGAATGGTCAAACGCTTACACAGCATTGCTTGTCTCTACATCCCTTGTAGCTATAATTATATTACTTTCAGTAATTTTATACAATATTGGTGACCCGGCGGATACGCTTTATTCCACAATGTTTATTATATTTTTTATGGCTTTTCTTGGGGTAGGATTACTCTTTTCATCCTCTCCTAAAGATTCTAAAGTCCACGATTTAAGCATAAAATCAAAAGAGCAGGCATACATCCATAAGTGGATGCCTCTTACACTTGTTCTATCCGCTCTGGCTGTTATAATATTTACCATTATACCGGCTTTTATCGGTTCATTTGATTTTTTCATTGATATTAAAGGAGTCGGAATGATTCTTGCAGGAGTTATTATGTTGCCTGTCGGAATTGCGGCAAATAGAGATATTGATAAAATTAACAAAAGGGATGAATGTTATACAACTTTTATAAGTAGCTTAGGGTCTATTGTAAGTGGTTCCGGTCTGACAGTTCCGAAAGCGCTTATAAAGATTGATCCAAAAAACCTTGGAGAGCTTAAAGAAATGAGTCAGGAGCTCTACAAGAAACTGGCAGCCGGGCTGGACCCTACACTGTGCTGGGAGAGATTTGTCGGAGAGACGGGCAGCTATTTGATCTACAAATTTACAAATGTTTTTGTAGATGCTGTAAATTTCGGGGGTAATGCAGGAGTAGTAGGAGAGCTTGTGAGCTCATCCAACCTTGAACTGGTTCTCCTAAGAATGAAAAGGGAACGCGTATCCAAAGGATTTACCAGTCTTGTTATACCTCTGCATGTAGCAATGGTTGCCCTTCTTCTTTTCATAGGGCAGATCCTGACAATCTTTTCTACTATCATATCGACTCTTTTTGCCCAGTTTGAGACTAATAACGGAGAACTTGGAGATCTTATGCCCAGCGGCATGGGTGGCATGAATTTAGGCATATTTGGCGGGGTTCCTGTCGAATTACTTGGCCAGTTTGTTGTAATAGTAATTATTATTCTAACTCTTGCTAACATATTAGCAATTGTTGCTGTAAAAGGGGGACCAATGTACTTAGCAGTCTATTACGGTATTTCTATATTTATCCTCTCAGGGATACTGATGATTATAACTCCTCCTTTAGTGGAAATGGCCTTTTCATTCAATGGCGCACTTGATAATCTAGCAGCAGGTGTATAAATATGGATTTAAAAACCATATACGAAACAAATTTTACGGTCTTCATAGGTATTTTTGTAACTCTGGCTGTAATGGGAACAACAACTCTATATGATAGATATAAAAGTAAAGGCGGAGCCTCATTCAATTTTGAAGAGGTTAAGCTTTTTTCGGACCTGAACCAGAAAATAAAAACATTAAGATCAGAGGGCTTGAAGCATTTTTCTGAGTACAGCAAAAAACTTAGCGGCATATCCCGGAAAAAATCCGGTTCAAGTCGGAAAAAATCCAGTGCAGTCCAGAAAAAATCCAGTTCAATCCATAAGAACTCCAGCAAAAATAATCTTGAAAAAGTGGAAACAATATTCCTGAAAGCAAAAGATGCTATTCAGAAGCTTTTTGTTAACTTACGCAATAAAATTTCATCTCTTTCATCCACTTTATCTCGCAGGAATAAGCATGATAATGAAAAATTTGTTTCTTTATCTGATAAAGAAGAAGCAGACTCAAAATTTGGCTTAACTAATAAAGTTAACAACCTTGATCAAGTAGTCGAATCCAAAAAAGACGAGTTAGATTTTGATGACGACCTTCTAACTAAAATGTCTACTGCAGGCACTTTAAAAACCAATGGTCTTGAAGCTAATATGGCAGAACCGTTTTTTGGTGAGATTTCTTCAGAGATCGATGTATCACTTGATAAGGATTCAATGTTTAATGAAAATGAATTTGAGATTAAAATTGAGGGACTGGACAATGAACCTGTTGAAGATAGTTTCTCGTTTAACGACAATTCTGCGGAGATAAAGTTTGGTGACGAAAGTGACAGCCTATTAGCTTCACTAAAGAATGATATCGTAGTTTCGAAAGAGAAAAGGATCAATTTCATGGATGATATGAAAGGGGAAGACCTGGATCTGAAACTGATGAAATCTGACCTTGAAGGAGTTCTCAGGGATCTGAGAAAATATAGGCGAGGTTCAAAATCATAACTGATCAACAGTTTATTTATTCAAAACTATAACTTCTCGACTGGTTATGATAAAATGGTAAAAATTTACAGTACTGTGAACTGATATCTAAACTTAAAGAACAAAACGAAGTTGTACAATAACACACAAAGTGAGTGATGAAAAATGGTAGATGCAAAATATATCGGACTTATAGTTTTAGCAGTGTTTTCAGGATCAATGCTCGTATACACCTGGCTGTCCCTGTATAATAGATTTGATTCCGGTGTAATGTTCTATGCAGCACTTCTGATCTTATCTTTTTCTCTGATGCTGGTAAGAGGCAAAACATCGGTATCGAATTAAAAATGTTTCTGAGGATTTCTAAATACCTGTACAAGCAAACGCTATGTTGTAAATTCCAGTGAAGACTTGCCTGAATTGCAGGTTAATTGAAATCCTCTACTTTCATGTTTTTCTTTAACCTTTACTCTCAATCTCTTACGAGTAATTAAGTAAGCAGGGCCTTACACAGCCTTCAGGATTTAAATATAATTTAATGTCGCGAAAATCAAGGCTATTTCTTTTATATTATTTTCTCGACCTCTTTCTATAATTCTCTTTGGACATTATGAACTTTTAAAATCAGTTGGTTTCTGATTAATTTGTTAATCTATACCTGAAACAGGAGAGAACCTTTCAGTTTTCTTTTCCCGAGTAGCACGTGGATAGGGGTCTGTCAACCAATAAATGTTACTCTTAACCGGAGCCCGCTTTTTCAATTCAAGCAAATATAAGCGCCTCCGCAGATTGTCTGACAGTCCATCAAAAAAAGAAGCCCGGAAAGCAGAAAAATAGGAAAAAGAAGGAAAAGAAGTCGCAGGTTATTATTTAACCTGTTTTCTTCTTTTTCCTCTTTTTAACGGGGAAGGCCGCTCTCCATCGTCGAGCGTGACAATAAAGATCCGGTATAGCTTATGAGGCTATGCGGGTAGATATATTGTAACTCAGTTCGAGTGAGCTCAGTTCACTGCTCTAACCTATAAATTAGTCCTCTTGAGCACAGCGAAGCGGAGCGAAAAGGACACCGTGCTCCCGAAGCGGAATTCGGGCGAAGCGGAATTCGGGTGCCAAAGCTTACCTGACAATAACGACTACCGCGCCTTTTACATCCAGAACGTCTACCTCACGGCCTCCGGAAATTACTTCTTTCCGGATCTCGACTGCTTCGGGTTCGAGTTCTACTTTTTCTCCGTTTACGATAACGGTTATTTTGCCTGAAGCCGCCTGAGCCTCAACTGAAGCAGGGTCTTCTGCCTGAAGGGCTTTCACAATGGTTCCGGCATCTTTTCTGAAGCGCGGTCCCAGAAAACCCATGTTGGGTTTAACTTCCACAGGCACGTACTCAAATGAAGGAGCACCTTTCATAACCTCCACTTCAGAGTTCGTAGCACCTGCAATATCCCCTGTATCGAGCCTTGCATTGTAGATCTCTATTTTTTTAAGGGGAGAGTTCAAGGCCATTCCAAGGTCTGATTTATATCTGCGAACCTCGCCTGTGATATCTTTGATCATTTCGCCTGCAGATTCGGCTTCTTCGCTTATCAGGCTTTCATTGACTTCAGGCCAGGCTTTCGTGTGTACACTTTCACTGCTGAACCTTGAGTACATCTCTTCTGCAAAGAAAGGTATGAACGGAGCAAGCAGAAGGGAGAGGGTCTTAATTGTTGTGTAAAGCACATACTGGGCTGCTCTCCTGCCCTCAGGATCTTCCCCGTAAAGCCTGCCTTTTACAAGTTCCAGGTAGTTGTCTGCAAGGATTTCCCAGGCAAAGCCGCGGATAGCCTTGAATGTGGAATCAAATTGATACCCGTCAAGGTCCTTTGTGGCAGTGTCCACAAGCCTGTTAAGCTTGCTCAGGAGCCACCTGTCAATTGTATGGAGAGAGTCCAGAGGGAAGCTGGCAGCATTCTCAGGCTCAAACTCCTTTAGGTGGGACATCGAGAATCGGTAGATGCTCCACATTTTCTGCAGGAAGCGTGAGGCTGAAACTACATCTTTCCAGCGGAACATTACGTCCGAACCCGTGGAACCTCCAACAGCTCCCCATTGTCTGAAAGCGTCGGCACTGTGCTGTGCGGTCACTTCTTCGGGAGATATAACGTTTCCGAGAGACTTGCTCATTTTATGCCCGTCAGGTCCAAGCACCATTCCATTGACCACTATAGAGTCCCAGGGCCTCTTTCCTTCAAGAGCCAGGCTTCTCAGGATCGTGTAGAAAGCCCAGGTCCTGATGATGTCGTGCCCCTGGGGGCGAATCTGTGCAGGCAGGCGGAGCTCGTGTTCGCTTTCCCAGCCTGAGACATGCAGGGCAGTAATCGAGGAGTCCATCCAGGTGTCCAGCACGTCTGTCTCGGGCTCAAATTCGGTTGAACCGCAGGCACAGGCTTTCTTTGGTGCATTTTCATTCGGGTCAATCGGGAGCCAGCTCTCTTCGGCAATCATGACCTCCCCGCATTTTTTGCAGTACCAGATCGGGATCGGGGTTGCAAAGATCCTCTGCCTGGAAATGCACCAGTCCCATTCCATTGTGCCTGTCCAGTTCTGGAGCCTGACCTTCATGTATTCAGGGTACCAGTTAATTTCGTCTGCAGCTTTCAGGATACCTTCATGGTTTATTTTTACGAACCACTGGGGCCCGGAAAGAGTTTCTATGGGGGTATCACAGCGCCAGCAGAGCCCGACGTTCTGTTCAAGAGGTTTCTGATCATAGAGGAAATCTGCAGCTTTGAGGTCGGAAATGACAGCTTCCCTGCATTCGGTAATACTCATGCCTTCGTATTTTCCTGCAGCTTCTGTCATCTTGCCCTGTTTGTCGATAGCTTTTACAAGGGGCAGTCCGTACTTTACCCACCAGCGCACGTCCTGCTTGTCCCCGAAAGTACAGATCATCACAGCCCCTGTGCCGAATCCAGGCTCAACAGCTTCGTCAGCAATCAGAGCAACTTTTTGCCCGAAGAGGGGTACTGTAATTTCCTTGCCAATATACTGGCTGTAACGTTCATCTTTCGGGTTTACGGCAACGGCAACACACGCCGCCATCAGTTCCGGCCTTGTAGTTGCGATATCGACCTTGTCGAAGTGGACAAAGTTAAGTTTTGTCTGCCCGGCATCATACTCTACTTCCGCAAAAGCAATGGCAGTTTCACAGCGGGGACACCAGTTGACAGGGTGGTCTTCGTGATAGATATGCCCTCCATTGTACATCCTGACAAAAGATTTCTGTGTTTTTACGAAGTATGAGGGCTCCATGGTGACGAATTCATTGCTCCAATCCACGGAAAAGCCCAGGCGCAGCATTGTTTTGCGCATCTTGTCGATGTTTCCTACCGTAAGCTCCCTGCACATTCTGCGGAACTCTGCCCTGGGGACCTGGTTTTTAGTAATCCCGTGAGTTTCTTCAACCTTAACTTCCGTTGGCAGACCGTGGCAGTCCCAGCCCTGGGGGAACATTACGTTATACCCCTGCATGCGTTTGTACCTGGCTATAAAGTCGATGTAACACCAGTTAAGCGCGTTTCCGATATGGAAATTGCCTGTAGGATAGGGTGGCGGAGTATCAATAATATACTGAGGGCGGGTATCTTCTCCCCAGTTGAAGTGGTACATGGAGAGGTTCCACTTCTCCATCCACTTTTCCTCGATCTCGTTTGCATTATATTCTTTTGGAATTTCCGATTCTGTCATAAAGACACTCCATGATTGGGAAATAAGTGTAAGAATTTCTTGGGTTTTAGAGTGCTTGCGATTATTTAAATATATCTGGTTTTGGATGAAAAGAAATCTCTTACTGTGCAGGAACTTTCAGATTATATGTTTAGTTTTTGTTGATTGCATTTTTTTGCCCGGGGAACCGGCTAACTGCAATGAAAATATTTATTATTGTTTAACAACAGCTAGTCTAAAGGCAAACAAAAAAGGAACAGACAAAAAAAGAGTAAATGGATAAATAACCGTAAAAATTATACAGAAGAATTTAATGGTGCAGTCCCTTTCCTTTACGCTTTCTTCTGTATTCTTATGCCCTTATGCATATTTCCATGCATTATGAATGTGCATCGCATTCATCCCGAGGCTTTGAGGTGGATATATGTCGTTTTCCGGCGTGTCTCCGATAGAAAGCACTTCCCAGGGCTCAAGCCCAAGGCCATCGAGAGCCATACTGAAAAGCCGGGTGTCAGGTTTTTTGATACGGTAGTCCGATGACATAATTACGAAATTAAAGCGATCGTACAGGCCAAGGAATCGAAGCTCCTGTTCCGTAAAAACCCTCTGAGCATTGGAAACAATGCATTTGGGGATATTTCTATATTTTTCAAGCAGGCGCAGGCTCTGAGGATAAGCTTCCAGTTTCTTTAAAGACGCAGTTCTGAAGACCCTGGCAGTTTCAATCCCAAGCCAGAAAGGATCGATTTCTCTAAAGGCATTTTCGGCACAGATCTCGGCAAAAATTTCTTCTATGCGGATATCAGGGTGCTGTTGGCCTGAGTTTCCAAGCCTGCCTATAACTTTCCACCTGTATTCTTCCCTAAATCGGTCGGGTTCTATCCTCACTCCCTGATAGAGTAACCATTTGATCACCCTTTTACTTGTTTCCCGGCTTCCTTCATCTGTTTTGATATCGATGAGAGTTTTGTAGCAATCGAAGATTAAACCTTTAATTTTTCCGTTTTGGAGCATAGAGATTCTCCACTTTATTTTTATAATTCTGTAGGTTTCTGGGCTATTCTATATTATTATTCCATTAATATTGAGATCTATCTCTTATTATATAGTCTTTACGACAATACCTATATTGCATACAAATAGCAATATATAGTTTCTCATTTCTATATAAATTCCTTTAGTACCAAATAAAAATTGATGAATCAGGAGCTAATTATTCAGAGAAACTCTAAAAATCGGAAACAAAAACTCTTAAAAAAAGAACCGCAAATTCTCATTGTCTGTATTTATCTTCACAAAAATAAAATACTCGGGTTTATGGGAATCAGTCAGTGATCCCATAATGTTTCCAGGCTTCTTCAATGGTCATTGCCCGCATCCCGAGTTTTCTAGCTGGAAATATTTCGTTTTCGTAAGAGTCCCCAAGGGACATAACACACTTGGGCTCAAGTTCAAGTCCCATCCTCTTGAGTGCAGTCATGAAAAGCCTGAGATCCGGTTTTTTGTATCCTACATCTGACGAGAAGATCACGAAGTCAAAGTAGTCGTAGAGCCCGAGGAACCGGAGTTCCAGTTCGGAAAAGACCCTCTGCCCGTTGGAGATTATACACTTGGGGACGTTTATGCAGCGCTCAATTAATTTTACGCTCTGAGGAAAGGGACGCAGTTTCCTTATGGAGGCTGCTCGAAAGACCCTGGAGGTCTCAATTCCTAGCAGTTTTTCATCAATTTTCCATATCGAGTTTTCCCCGCAGATCTCGGCAAAGATATCCTCCACCTTTATCTCAGGGTATATCTCCTTTGAGTCTTCCATCCTTTCGTGAACCTTAAATGTGTACATATCCCACAGTTTTTCCGGCTTTATTTTTACCCCATGGTAAGCAAGCCATGCGCTTACAGTCTCATAAGTCTCGATCCTGTGTTCTTCGGTGTGGATATCAATAAGCGTCTGGTAGCAGTCAAAAATAACCCCCTTTATTTGGCAGCTCTCAAATACATCTTCCCCTGCTCCGGCAAGATTGCCCAGAAAGGCTATAGTGTCCTTGCCTGCTTCCGATTCATGGTCCCTGGAAATATTCTTGCCTCCCATATCCCCTTAGTGACTGTTTTAATTCTCTCTATTTCCTTGATTCCTTTTACTTCCTTAATTCTCTCTATTTCCTTAATTTCCTTTATTTCCTTAATTCCTTTTATTTTCTTAATTCCTTCTGTTCCTTAATCCCCTTTATTTCCTTAATTCTCTCTATTAAAATTCTCCCTATTAATTCCCTCTATTAATTGCACCTAAACATTCACGTGCTTCTCTTATCAGATAATTTCTGTAATCGCCCTGGTGGAGCCTTGCCGAACGGAGCAGCCCTATACTCATGAAAAAAGGCAAAATTCTGGTAATTCGGAAAAAATCCTTTTCCCCGCGGCTATACTCCCAGAGAAAGTTCCCTATATATGGTTCGGCTTTCCAGCCTCCACCTTTGTGTAATTCAAACTCGTTCTTGAGTTCTGCAGTAAGAATTCCGAGGTCCCTTACAGGATGTGCCTCAAACCAGGAGCTTTCGAAATCAAGTGCATAGGGTTTTCCTTTGCAAAAAATATAGTTGGAGGGGGTAACATCCCTGTGGACCATACAGCCGTACTCCCTGTCGAGCCAGGAACTGTACCACCATTCCCCAAGGAGTTTGTTGAAAGCCTCTCTCGTGTCATAGTCAAGCTTCAGGTGGTCCAGAACGTCGTGATAGTTCCTGAACTCATTTTCTTTATTGTAGGAAGATTGTGTATTATCATGCAGCTGCCTGAGCATGTGAGCCACCGCAGCAAGTTTCTCATAAAGGTTCTCTTCGCGTTTGAGGTGCCAGCTAAGAGATTTTCCGGGTATGTGTTCGGTAACAAGGACACAATTAAAATCTTTATTTACTGCAAGGGGCTTTGCAACATTTATTATCGAAGCTGCTTTCTTCAGGTTCCGGTACTCGTTCATCATGCCTTTATAAGAGTTATATGCTTTCAGCTTCCCTGTAGGTTCGGCAAAAAATTTTGCCATTACGCTGAAATGCTCTCCTTTGAACTGGTACCTGCAGACGGTGTGAGATGAATTATACTTAAAAACTTTTACATAGCACTGTTTATCGCGAATTCTATTTCCAACAACTTCTTCTACAAGCCAGTCCCTGAATGGGTCTCCAGGGTTTAAAGTATTAACATGGCGATTTGCCACTTCAAATTACCCCCATTTTTCCAGAAACAATCTCAACAATGCTTTGCCTCGCAGATCTATTTCTTTTAAATCTCTTACTTAAACGGCTATATCTCTTAATTTCAAGAGTATTGCAGTGAAATTCTGGTTATGAAACTTAAGCCAATAACGAAATTTAGGCCTACTCAAAAATTTAGGCTGTTCATGAAACTTAGTTATCATGAAAGATAATTAGTAAAAGGTAGTTATAATCAAATCCTGTGATAATCAAACGTAGCTAAGGATTTGATTCTCTGATTTTGATTCTTCAATACTGACAAGAGTATACTATAGCCTGGGTATCTTATATTATTATTGGTGTTCCGATGTGGGCTTTTATCTCTGCCTTTCAAAAGCAGGCCCGCCGACATCAGCTATGTTATTGTATCCGCGTTCTTCCCAATACCCTCTATAAGACGAGTCACTGAGTTCGGTCCTTACTATCCATTTCGCCCATTTGTACCCATACTTGTCTTCAGCTACAAGCTGCAGAGGGAAACCTCTTTCAGGCGGCAGGGTTACGTCATTTAGTTTATATGCAAGTATGATGTCGTTTTCTAATAGATAGTCTTTATCAAGAGAAGTGGAATACCCGTCAGTGTTGTAAAAAATAACGGTTGTTGCATTTTCCATAACTCCTGTTTCTTCAAAGATCTCAGCTATTCTTACTCCCGTCCATTTTGCATTAAAGCTCCAGCCTTCCACACAATTAAGTTCAATAACCTTCGAAGTTTGAGGTAACCCGATTATTTCTTCATACGTAAAATTCCTGGGGTTCTCCACAAGCCCGTCAACCTGAAGCCTGTAACTCTCTCTATCAATATACTGAGTGCCTCTGATAGCATTGTTGCGCTGCTGTGCGATAGGGGTTAACTGTTCGCCCTGATACGAAAGAGTTTCTGTCTCGTTATCATAGATTACTGTTCTTTCCCTATCGGATACGCAGCCTGAAAAGTCTGTAAAAAAGACTGTAAAAGCAACTGAAATAATCAGGAGTAAATGGATTTGTTTCATGTATTTAACCTGCCTCCCCAAATCTTTTCCTTAAATGCTCTTTCCTAAAAATATGCATTCGACATGAATAAATCATTATTTATAAAAGAAATTTCTAGCGTCCCTGTCTCGCCCGAATTGCGCCTCGCCCGAATTGCGCCTCGCCCGAATTGCGCCTCGGGAGTACGCGTCCTTTTCGCTACGCTGCCGCTTCGCTCAAGAGGACTAATTAAAAATATTGGTACAGCTACTCGATGCAGGAGAGCGGTCTTTCCCGCAAAAAAGAAGAGAAATTTAATGTTTGTTGTCTCAAGAAATCGGGAAAAGTTATTCCGGCAAAGATGGCTGGATCCTCGAATTATTCTTTCAGCACCTCGTGCCGTTTAAGTCAGCCTGTGTACAGTATATATAAATGAAAAAGCTGGCTCTACCCGGATTTACGACTCCAAAATATCTACTCTGTAACCGGTAGAGACTCGAAAAATAAAAGGGATAGGAAAGGCCGGGTGGGTGCAAACAAAATAGAATTGGATGCTCTCTAAAAAACGCTTATTTCAGGTTATAAATAAATTCACAGGTAAAATAAGCTGGTAAAAAAGGCTAAAAGTAAAATCCAAAAGTAAAAAAGGGCCTGAAAGATTTCAGGCCTCGTCGTATCCGATTTCTTCTTTTGTGAGGTAACAGGCTGGGTCATCTGCCCAGACATCCCCGTAAATGGCTTCGGCTCGAACTCTGAAGTTTCCGTTGCAGACATCAAACCATTTACACTTTGCACAGCGGTCTCCGCGGGCCTGGATGAGGGGTTTTCTGTACTTGAGTCCGGCCATCAGTTCATCACTCAGGTCGGTCCAGATTTCACTGAAGGGCCTTTCCCGTACATTTCCGAAGGAGTAATGTCTCCAGAACTGGTCTGCATGAACAGAGCCGTCCCAGGAAACGCATCCGATTCCTATTCCTGAAGAATTGCCCTGGTTCATAGAAAGGAGCTCGAAAATTTCGGCAGCCCTTTCCGGGTTTTCTTTCAGCATTTTCAGGTAGATGTAGGGGCCGTCGCAGTGGTTGTCCACGGTAAGGACTTCGGCAGGGAAACCTTTTTCGTGCAGTTCCTTCGTCCTTTCCATAATCAGGTCCACAGCCTGCCTGGACTCTTCGAGGGAGAGGTCTTCGTCTACCATCTTCGAGCCTCTGCCTGCATAGACAAGGTGATAAAAGCATATTCTTGGGATCTTTTCTTTCTCAAGGAGGTCAAAGATTGCAGGTATGTCCCTGACGTTTTGCTTGTTGATGGTAAAACGCAAGCCCACCTTTATGCCTTCTTCCTGGCAGTTATGCAAGCCCCGTAGGGCTGCATCGAATGCCCCCTGCATGCCCCTGAACCTGTCGTTAGTTTCTTTTACGCCGTCAAGGGAGATTCCTACGTAAGAAAGCCCGACCTCTTTTAACTTTCTTGCCAGCTCTTTATCGATGAGAGTCCCGTTTGTTGAGATTACAGCTCTCATCCCTTTCTCTCTGGCATAGGCTGCAAGCTCAGGCAGGTCTTTTCGCATTGTGGGCTCGCCCCCGGAGAAAAGCATGACCGGAGATCCAAATGCTGCAAGGTCATCGATAAGGGCTTTTCCTTCTTCGGTAGAAAGTTCGTCTTTGAACTCTATGTCTTTTGCCTGGGCATAGCAGTGAACGCATTTAAGGTTGCATCTGCGGGTCATGTTCCAGACTACTACCGGTTTTTTGTCTTTTGAAAACTGCAGAAGGTGAGAGGGAAGCCTCTTTGAGTCCCTTCCATAGCGAAGGGCGTCAGAAGGTTCCACGGTTCCGCAGTAAAGTTTTGAAATTCCTATCATATCGATCGTTAATTTAAGATTGTTTTCCGCAATTTTAAGTATTGTTTTTTGAACCGGCTTTTAAGGAGCAGTCTTTTTAGCACACCTTTATCTTGCCGGTTCAAAAAAACGGCTTGAGTTAAACTTCAGACAGGTTTACCGAGAAAGGTTCTAAAGGTTCTGAGCATACTTCCAGCCGATTCTGCCTTATGTAACTCTTTCTTATAACTCTCGGCATGACCTTCTCCATAGCTGGTTTTTCATAGCTGATTTTCATAGCTCCTTCTTCATAGCTGGTTTTTCATAGCTGATTTTCATAGCTCCTTCTTCATAGCCTTTATCAGAGCATCGAAGGTGAACTCATCAGGGATTACATTCGCATTGACTCCGTGTTTTTTCAGGGTATTTCCCGTAGGGGTCCCAATTGCGCCTACAATAGCCCTGCTAAGAGTCTCTTTTATAGTCTCTCCTGCTCCCAGCTTTTCCGCATGTCTCATAAAGCCTCTGACCATCATCGAGCTTGTAAAAGCGAAGGCATCAATTTCTCCTGCGAGGGTGCGTTCTATGAGCTCTTTCTGGGCTGCACCTTCAGGAATGCTAAGGGTGTACACATGAGTCTCATAGACTGTTGCTCCGCATTTTTCAAGCCCTTCTATTAAGACTTTTGCCCCAAAAGCGCTCCTTGCAAGGTCGACTGTTTTCCCTTTTACTTCGGGGCAGAGAGCTTCTACGATTCCTTCGGAACTGTAGTCTGCAGGCAGGAAGGAGTTTTCAATTCCTATTTTTATAAGCTCTTTTTCTGTGTTGGGGCCGATTGCTATTACTCTGCACTTTTTGAGGGACGAAATAAAGTTTTCCTTTTCGGTTTCTGTGAGCTTGTCCAGTGTAAAAGTTATCCCGTTTGCGCTTGTAAAAACAACGTAATCCGAAGTCCCGTTAATGACCCTCTGTACAAAAGGCTCGAAGCCCTCGTCTTTTATGCCTTCAAGCTTTATCATGGGAGCATAGATGGGCTCAAAACCGCAGTCTCTGGCAATTGCCTCGGACTTTTCCCTGTAACTGTCAGGCCTCATGATTGCAAGCACGGGAATTTTATTTTCTGCCATATTCCTTTCTCCTGTCCTTTCAGCGGGTTAAAACTCCACTCCAGTCAGCTGTTCTCCGAGGATATCATGTAGCCGGACTACATCTCCTACAACCGTAATGGCAGGGGCTTTTACTTTTCGTTCTTCTGCCAGGTCAGCGATGTTTTCAAGGGTTCCCACGGTTACCCGTTGGTCAGGCCGAGTACCTTTCTCTATGACTGCAACTGGGGTTTTTGGGTCTTTGCCATACTTCATGAGCTCTTCGGTATTTCGCCCGAGCATTTTAACACCCATAAAAATTACAATGGTTCCGTTAAACTTTGCCAGGGTCTCCCAGTCCAGTCCGCTCTCCTCCTTTGTGGGGTCCTCGTGTCCTGTTATAAAGGTGACCATCGACGTGCTTTCCCTGTGGGTTACAGGAATTCCGGCATATGCAGGCACTGCAATTGCAGAGGTGATCCCGGGCACGACTTCGAATTTAATACCTTCTGCTACAAGCACCTCGGCTTCTTCTCCTCCTCTTCCGAATACATATGGGTCCCCTCCTTTCAGCCGGACTACCATCTTTCCTTCCTTTGCTTTCTGCACAAGCACTTCGTTGATTTCGGACTGGGTCATTGTATGGTTGCCCGCGTACTTCCCCACATCAATCTTCTCTGCAGTTTCCGGCATTGAGTCCAGAATTACTTTTCCCGGAAGCTGGTCGTAAATAACGACCTCAGCACTGTCAATCAGCCGGCGAGCTTTCAGGGTAAGGAGCTCAGGATCGCCTGGACCAGAACCCACAAGATAAACTTTTCCGTAATTTCCTGACATGTGACGACGGTTCCTTTTTTTTCCTTTACAATTGTTGATAAATAATTATCTCTAAATTCTCTTGAATAGTTCTCTTTATCCTTCAGTCCCTTTCCTTCACATCCTGATAGATGAGCTGATACCTTAATGGAGAAATTCCATAACAGGATAGTTTCTTCTGAAGGGGAAATCCATCTTCTAAGAAGGAGAGGTTTGATAGAAATGTAAATCTGTAGAGTTTAAAGAGCTTTTATAATAAATAATGTACTATCTTTATACAATTTTATTGCGTAACTTTTATATATTAATTCTCATGCTTATTTTATATTTCTTATGCCTATTTTGTACGTTACACTTTTGTTTATGGCTTGATTCTTGAAAAAGGGAGTGTAATAGGGAGTGTAATAGAGAGTGTAATGGGGTGAATAGGGAGTGTAATAGAGAGTGTAATGGGGTGAATAGGGAGTGTAATAGAGAGTGTAATCAAAGAGTATAGAGCGACTGGTAATTAATAAATACCTCCGATTTAATTACCTCTGATAGAATTAGTGGTTTATTATAACTGATAATTTCATTTTCCCAGTTAATATTTCATCATAATTAGTGAGTAAATCATGCTTCGCATAACTTTTCTAGGCACTGGCGGGTCCCTCCCGACCCGTAACAGAAATCCGTCAGCAGTAATGATCAATAGAGAAGGGGAGCTTATCCTATTTGACTGTGGAGAAGGCACCCAGCAGCAAATGATGAGGGCAAAGACAGGCATGATGAGCCTATCTTCTATTTTCATCAGCCATTTCCATGCTGACCACTTCCTTGGAATTCCCGGCCTTATTCAAACTATGTCTTTCCTTGGCAGGAGTGAGCCATTGACAATCTACGGTCCTGAAGGGACAAGAGAGTTTACCGAGTTTTTTAAGATCCTTGGCTATTGCAATCTTAAATACGAAATCCGGGGTGTCGAATTGAGACCTGACGACATTGTGGAAGGGGAAGGTTATGTGGTCCGGGCACTGAAGACCGAACACAGCATTCCGAGCCTTGGCTATGCCCTTATTGAAAATTCTCGCCCCGGACGTTTTAACAGGGAAAAGGCAGTCGGGCTTGGAGTTCCTCCAGGCCCCCTTTTTGCGAAACTGCAGAGGGGTAATCCTGTGGAAGTGAACGGAAAGATCGTAAAACCCGAGGAAGTTATGGGAATTCCGAGACCCGGAAGGACAATTGTATACACCGGGGATACCAGGCCCTGTGAAGCAATTCTTGAAGCCAGCAGGGATGCTGATCTCTTAATCCACGACGGCAGCTTCGCCGATGAGATGGCAGACTGGGCGGAGGAGTCCATGCATTCGACAGCCGGAGAGGTTGCAGCTCTTGCAAAAGGAGCCGGAGTCAGGAAACTTGTCCTTACCCACATAAGTTCACGTTATACCGATGATGCGGATCCTGTTCTGAAAGATTCAAAAAAAGTTTTTGAAAATGTTGTTGTAGCTGAAGACCTGATGGAACTTGAAGTGCCATACAGACCTGATTGAACATACTTGATTGAGCCTTCAAATGCCGGATAGGCCTTTTTGCGAAAGGTTTGAAGTTTCCCTTAAAAGCAAGGTTTAAAAATTAGATTAAACTTCTCTACAGGAAACAAACCTGCAGAAAGAATCCTTATCCAGTATAATCGGGTTGTTCAGACAAGTGTCCAGTCCAGTGCTTTGTTTTTAGCGTCGTAGAGTGTAACCCTCATGGTCTTGTCTTCTATTTCATATATTTGCTTGATACCTAGATAGAAAGTATCTCCAGGGTTGATTTCAATTTCACCGTTAACTCTTCCGAAGTATACCCTCCCCTTGGTATCTTTTTCCTCAACTGTCACACCTTTCCAGGCCAGGTTCTGGATCACGTTTATAATGCTGCATTCAAAGCGGTCAACTTCACGTATTTCATTCATGAGAATCCCTTTTAAATCTTGTTTCAGGTCTGGTTAAGACCTTGTTTAAATATGACTTCTGATAAAGAATAATGATTTCTATACATAAAACTATCCCAGAGGCTTTAACAGGGAACCCTCTTTAACGGAAAAATTCTCTTAACAGGAAGCCCTCCTATCAACTTTTTAAATTCTTCATATAAATGGTAAGAATCTGGAAAAAAGTTTCCTTAGACAGAAAAATTAATCTATATGGGGAAAAATTGCAAAAGCAGTCGAAAATAAAGCATCTCATTAACGAATACCGCATCAATGAATATTGAATTAACTGTATTGCATTAACGAAATGATGCATAAGAGAGGTGCTGCAAATATCTCAAGGTAAGGGATAAAAGGCACTTTCTCTTTCGGTTTAGACATATAGATGGGTTGGGTCCGGAGTGAAATCTTTCCTGCCCAATTTTGCAAGGGCTTTTTCAAAGTCTTTGACAGCGACGGTTTCTCTGTCTTCAATAATTGCCTGATGCAGGGCGGTTTTAAGGATTTTTTCGACAATATCCCTGCCTGAAAGCCCTTTAGCCTTCTTCGCAAGTGCCTCAAAGTCACATTCTTCTACCTGCAGAGGGAAGGTCTTCACGTTTGATCTCAGTATATGAACAATTTCTTCTTCCCCAGGAAGGACAAATTCAATCTCCTCTTCGAACCTGCTTCTTACAGCAGAGTCCAGGGAATTGATACGGTTTGTCGAGCAGATTGTACAGACTCCGTCACGTTCAACTATCCCGTCCATTTCTGTTAAAAGGGCATTTACGATTTCGCTTACATCTCCTCTTAGCTCCTGAAATCTCCTGTCGAGAGCTATGGCATCAAGTTCGTCAATGAAGATTATACAGGGAGACATCTCTTCTGCCCGGTCATAGAGCTGGTGGATCTGACGAGCTCCGTCCCCTACATATTCCCCTATTAGCTGGGTAGCCTTGACCGGAATGATCGGCACGTCAGTCTTGTTTGCAAGGGCTTTTGCAAGCATTGTTTTTCCAGTACCCGAGGGTCCGAAGAACAGGATGTTTCTTGGCGCCCATTTCCCGAAACGTTCTGGCTCTTCCAGAAAGCGTTCGATCAGTCTGCACTTCTGCTTTGCAAGTTCCTGCCCTATCACATCTTCAAATTTAACATCAGTTTTTATTTCTGCAGAGGAAGAGATTCCGTTTTCCTCTTCGGTTACGATAATTGACGTTGAGTTTCCTATTATGGATTCTGCAGGTTCCACATCTATAATGCGGTATGCAAAGTCTGGGAACATTCTTTTGTCAAAGAGATAGTCTCCTTTACGGGCAACATACCCGTTCCACTGTTCCCGTGCATAGAATTCAAAAACATCTCTGTTTTCAATAACAGGATATTCTTCCATCATGCCGCTCAGAGGATATCCTTCAGGTTTCAGGATGATAAGTTCGGATGTTGATTTCCCGAACTCGGTATTGCTCTCGTGAGTCTTTTTCGCGTTCACTCTTTGTGAGACCGGTCGCACTTTGTTATCAACTCGAATACTTTTCTATACCCTATAGTAATCTGAAGAGCTAATAAAATTAACCCATGAGCCAGTCTTGAGATTCGATTGCGAAAGCCTTATCTGACTCAGTAGAAAAAAACCAATTTCCTGAAATCACTTTTTCTGGATTTATTTCCAGTCGTTTATCTGTAAGTAAATTACATGGATTTGAGGTAACTTCAGTAGTTCGCTAAAATCTTTCCTCCACTTTTACTCTACCTTCATTTATCTCAAACACCACACTGTTGTCCTCACTCTTAACTTTCTTCTTATCCATTCCTTAATAATAAGTATAAATACTTCAAATCTGAACTTATCCTCATCTATGACCTGAGGTCCTCTTTTGACAATAGTAAAATGTTTATTCTGAATGTATAGCCATATATTTTTTAGTAGAAAGGATACCAATGCATAAAAGTACCTTATAGTTGCGTTTTTAGATGATGTCTTTGGTCTAACCACATTCCTCATCCTGTATGACGATTCAATAGCAAATCTTCTTCTGTAAACTGTACTGACCTTTCTTGGAGACCATTTAACTCCAAAAACAACAAAACCAAGGTTCTCACATCCCTTTTTACCTCTCTTTCCTTTCAGATACTTAACATCAATGATAATGTCTAAAAGAATCTTTTTCTTAGAATTCTTCATGACATATTGTGTACTTCGAGCCTTATTCCCATTCATAAGTTGCTTCATCTTCTCTCCTTTCTTGACAACAGGAACTATGTGAGGAACACCATTACTTTGCAAAAATTCAAACACATCTATAGAATAAAACTCTCTATCAAGGCAGAGAACCTTGATTTTAAAATTCAGTCTTTTGATGAGATAGAGAAAATAGGAGAGGTATTCAACCATTGGTTTTTTCTTTTCTACAGGAAGAACAGATACAGTAAACCTTTCGTTCTTGTTAGTGATGTAGAGGGAGATATATGAGTAAAAAGAGTTTGTTGACTTTTTAGCTTGGCTACGAATTACATATTTCTCGTTAGACGAATCTGTTTTCCCGTAATAAGGATCGTTGGTTAAATCAATGGCAAACTCATAGCTCTTACCTGTTTTGAGAGTTTTTAGGGGATTTTGAAGAAGAATCTTTTCATTGGATAGGATCAATTCGTCCATGTTTAGTTTCTTAAGATGGTAACGTAAAGATGTTTCACAAGCAACAGCAGAATACTGTTTTGAGACAGAATGGACTGAACTCTTATCGACTGCCAAACTCACAACAGTACGAATAATGTCTTCACTTGTAAGTGAACCATTGATCTTGAGGATTACATGAGATGTGAGAGGTTGTAATACAGAATCAATACAGTACTTTGACTTTAATTCGATTTTAAACCTATTTCTGAACTTATTTGTGAAAAAAGACATAGAGAGGCATTTTTCATTACATATAAAGGTATCGAGAAGCTTCCGTAATGAGGAAATCAAAATTAGCGAAGTACTGAACTTATATATTCAATTTCAGGTAACCATTATATATTCAGATACTTAATGTACAGATATGTATTTTCTGAAGAAATCTCAAGGATGTAAGATCTCTCACGGATGTAAAATATTTATAGGAGTAGGAGTAACGATCTTATTGTTTAAAATTTGCTTGAATAACCGTTTATGCAAGCTTTGATAAATATTTTATTCGAGTAAAGAGGCATCCATGGCGAATTCTTTGGCAAATCCTTCAGGTCTACTCATTTAACGAATAAAATTCGATCAAAAGGGAAAGCTAATATATTAAGTCAATAATATAAATATTTTAATTATCAAATTAAAACTATTTTCATAAATAGTTAAAAGCTGTAATTAATTACCCAGCGTGTTACCTATTAACATATTTATTGGTAATACCATATACATATATTCTAAATAACATAAAAAATCTTAAGCATCTAACTAAGTTAGTTCTAGAGTATGATTTATATGTTTACTATGGAGAATACGGAAGGTTTTGACCAGAAAACTCTTGATAAGATGAATGCTGAAGTCAAAAAGACTATGAGCAAGCACGACCAGAAGTCGAAAGATTATAAGAAAATCTGTGAGCAGGTTGAAGACCAGGTCTTTGACAGGTACTGTACTGAGGTGTTCAGACCCTCTCTTAAACTTTAACTCTCGCCGCTGGATAGCTGGATAGAACCTATCCCGGTGAGTTTTTAATTTTTGCTTTTTTTCTTCTTTTTTGCGCTTTTTTGTTTCTTTCGATAGATCTCCAGCAAGAATTCAATAAAACCCTGAAAGCCGGGAAAGTTATTGAATATAAGAAAGCCATGAATTTTTAGTCCCTGGAAAATTTAATTTATTTACTTTTATTAATATCCTGGAAACTTTAATTTATATTGAGAACTTTTTTATATCCTCAACTCTTATTTTCAACTATGGCTTCTTACAGTAAAAATAGAATTCTGGGTTTATTCTTAGTTGTGCTTTTGCTTGCCCCAATAACAGGTGCAGCTTCTAATGCGGGTAATATTACAGCAGCCAGCACCTTTACAACTTCTGTCAATTCCAGTACGGAGAACGATCTTTTTTCCGAATTAAGCGCACAGATGACGCTTTATAATGATAACATTGATAATGTCCCCTCGCTTGTTAAAAGACTGGTCGGAAGTGAGGAAATTGCCGGAAGAATTGAGCTTAATAATAATGAAATGCTCTATGTAACTTTACTTATGAACGGTGGAGAAGTAAAAGACTTTTACAGGTATGACACTCCTAATGACCCGAATTCGAAGTTCGGTCCTTCCATAATCGTTGAATCCGATGAAGATACGATAAGAGAGATACTCGATTCGGATTATCCTTTGAGGAAAGCTGTGGAGAACATGAATGAGGGATCCCTTGATGTGGAAATTGAAGGTTACTTCCGAAAAACCGTGTTATGGGGTATACAGCAACTTTATTCATAAGCCCGGTAGTGTGTTCATAGGTTCCACAAAACAGGCTTAAACAAACTCAAATAAAAAAATAAATTCAGTTAATAGAATTTCAGTTAATCGAATAAATCCGCATAATAAATAATACAGGAGATTTCCCTCCTTAACCCATCAGGTAAAAGGAGGGGTTCCGACTTCTTTTTACACTTTGATCCGGATTCTCAGTGCTTAACCACATCTCCGGGAAGTGTGGCTCTTCCTTTTCCCATCACCACACCTATATTTATACTGGTATTGATACCTGTGTGCACATCATCTCCCATAATTACCCCGAGTTTTCTTCTACCGGAGTCAAGAATCCTTCCTTTCAGCATTACCTTTATATTTTTCCCATCATGGCGGAGATTTGCGACTTTCGTACCGGCTCCGAAATTACATCGGCGTCCTATTACGCTATCTCCTACATAGCTCAGGTGCCCTATATGAGTGCCTTCCATGACAATTGTATTTTTTAACTCCACTGCATTCCCTATCCTGACACGGTTGCCTATTGCAGTTGAAGGGCGGATAAAGCAGTTGGGCCCTATATCACAGTTCTCCCCTATTACCACCGGTCCTTCAATATAAGCACCATTTCGGATGAGGGTACCCTTTCCGATTGAAACTTCACCTTTTATGGTTGCATTTGGCTCCGCTGTACCCTGGCAGTTACCCTTGAGACCTCTTAAGAGGTATTCGTTTGCTTTCAGGAGATCCCAGGGATATCCTATGTCAATCCAGCTGTCTGCAAGGGGACTGTATCCCGCAGGCGCTCCGCTATCGATCAGCATTTGAATAGAGTCCGTGATCTCAAGTTCCTTTCTTACGGAAGGCTGGGTTTTGTCAATGAAGTCAAAAATGGATTCACTGAAAAGATAGATTCCGGCATTTGCAAGGTTGGTAGGGGGGTTTCTCGGCTTCTCAATTATCCTGATTACTTTATTGTCCTCGGTTTCAAGAACCCCGAAGTCTGAGGGATTTTCCACCTCTTTTACGCAGATGACAGCTTCTTCTTTTCTTGAGAGCAGGGCTTTTAAGTCCTCCTGCCCGATGAGCATGTCTCCGTTAAGTACCAGGAATGCCCCTTCAACGTGCCCTCTTGCATAACCTATGGCATTTGCAGTCCCTAACTGCTCTTTCTGCTGCACGTACTCGATGCTCACTCCCCATTTGCTTCCGTCCCCGAAATGGGCTTTTATTTGCTCTTCGAGGTATCCCGTAATAAAGACAAAACCTTCAATGCCCGCTTCTACGGCTGAGTTCAGTATATGTTCAAGTATCGGTTTGTTTGCAACCTGAAGCATCACTTTGGGGCAGTCGGAGGTGAGGGGCTCCATCCTTGTGCCTTTGCCTGCAACAAGGACAACTGCTTTCATTTAAGCGCCTCCTTCACTATTTTTTCTGCCATATCATAGATCTCATCCACATTTTCCCGGGCTTCTGCCGTAATCCTTACCTTCGCTTCCGTGCCAGAGGGGCGGACAAGAACCCAGCCGTTTTCAAGTTCCACGCGGATCCCGTCAATGTCAAGGACTTTTCCGAGAGGTTCAAGTCTTCTTTTTACCCTTTCCATGAACTCTGCTTTCTTTTCGTTTGCACAGGGTAAAGCGCCCCTTTTTGTGGCATAAACAGGGAGTTCTGCCCTGAGTTCGCTTAATTTTTTTTCCCTGACAATCTCAACAAGCTTTGCAGCTGCATAGATCCCGTCAGGGCAGTAGGAAATCTTCGGGAAAATCCAGCTTCCGGAAGGCTCTCCGCCGTAGATGGCGCCGTACTGTTTTATGCCTTCTGCAACATAGACATCCCCAACTCTTGTCCTTATGATTTCCGAGCCTTCAAGATGGTCATCTACCATCATGGAGGTATCCACAGGCACGACCACGGCTCCTTTTTTATCTCCGCACTCAAAACGCCCGAATATTGCAAGCAGGTCATCTCCTGACACGAAGCTGCCTTTTTCATCGACTGCCATCATTCTGTCTGCGTCCCCGTCATGGGCTATTCCAAGGTCAGCTCCGAACGCCACAACTGCTTTTTTGAGCAGGGAAAGGTTCTGGTCGTTAGGCTCAGGGTTTCTTGCCGGGAAATGTCCGTCAGGCTGGGCATTCAGGGTTATTACCTGGCAGCCGAGTTCCTGCAGGAGGTAAGGGGTAATTGTACTTCCTGCTCCGCATCCGCAGTCGAGAACCACACGCAGCCCGGAGCTTCCTACAAGCCCCTCGATCATATCCATATGGTCCCTAATGGCATTTTCGTCTTCAGCAATTTTCCCTATAAGGTCCCAGGTAACCCGTGAAAAATTTTCATTTTCGATAGCGTCTTCAATCTCTTCCTGCTGGGCTGAGTCAAAAGCCATGCCGTCAGGGTTCCACAGCTTTATCCCCACATACTCTGAAGGGTTATGTGAGGCTGTAACCATTACTCCACACTCGTATTCTCTAGCTGCATATGCCAGGGTCGGGGTAGTTACCATGCCCACTTTCGTAACGTTACAGCCTGCTGCAGTCAGCCCTGCAACCAGAGCGTGCTCTATCATAGGCGCCGAAACTCTGGGGTCCCTCCCGATGACCGCAGTTTTTTTCCGGCTTCCGAGCACAAGCCCTACCTGCAGCGCAAGTTCGGGCGTAACTTCCTTATTTACTATACCTCTAATTCCTGAAGATCCGAAGAGTTTCATAAATCCCACTCCATATATCATGAAGTTCATTTCTGTTCTGAAATCCCATATCTGGTTAATTAACCTGGTTTTAAGTTTCAGATCCTGAAATTTTAAGCTTGAAATCTAAGATTTCAAGCTTAAAATTCTGAAGTTCTCAACCTTATCATTATTCGACAGTAACACTCTTTGCAAGATTACGGGGTTTGTCAATAGAGCAGTCCCTGGCAAGAGCAGTGTAGTAAGCAAGCAGCTGAAGCACGACAACACTCAGAAGAGGAGCCAGCAATTCATTGCTCTGGGGAACCCTGAGGACAATGTCTGCATATTTTCCTATTTCCGTGTCCTTACTGTCGGCAACAGCTATTACATAAGCATCCCTGGCTTTTACTTCTTTTATATTGCTAAGCATTTTATCATACGTCTGCCCCCTTGTGGCAATCGCAACTACAGGAGTCCCTTCGTCAAGCAGGGCAATTGGGCCGTGTTTCAGTTCTCCTGCAGCAAAGCCTTCGGCATGCACGTATGAGATCTCCTTGAGCTTCAGGGCTCCTTCGAGAGCTATAGGGTAGTTGAGGTGCCTGCCAAGGAAGAAATAGCTATTTGAACGGGCAAAGTTCTCAGCACATTCCTTTATCGTTTCCTTCTGGTTGAGAATCTGCTGGATTTCTCCCGGGACTTTCCGGAGTTCCGTAATGAAACTTTTTACATAATCAGGGCTTAGCTTGCCTCTTACAAGAGCGAACTTTACAGCGAGAAGATAAAGAAGAGTAAGCTGAGTACTGAAAGTCTTTGTAGCAGCAACTCCTATTTCAGGGCCTGCCCGTGTATAGAGCACACTATTTGCTTCTCTTGTAATGGTGCTCCCCACAACGTTTGTAATTGCAAGAGTAGGACAGTTGTAAGACATAATCTCCCGCACGGCTGCAAGGGTATCTGCGGTTTCTCCTGATTGAGTAATCGCAATTGCAAGGGTTCCATCATTCATAACAGGGTTTCTGTACCTGTATTCCGAGCAGATGTCAATGTCGCAGTGAATTCCTGCTAGCTGTTCAAACAGGTATTTTCCAAGCAAACCTGCGTGCCAGGAGGTTCCGCAGGCGAGAATCTGAACCCTTGAAAGCTTCTTTATTTCATCCTCACTGAGGTTCAGTTCATTTAAGTGTATAGCCCCTTCAAGCTCAGAGACTTTGCCTACCAGAGTATCGTGAATTGCGCTGACCTGCTCATGAATCTCTTTCAGCATGAAATGTTCATAACCTGCTTTTTCTGCGGCTTCAAAATCCCATTCTATCTTTTCTATCTTCTTTTCCCTGAGATTCCCTTCTCTGTCAAATATCTCTACACCGGCAGGGCTAAGCACCACCGTCTCAAAGTCATTTACGAAGATAACATCCCTTGTGTAGTTCAGAAAAGCGGTTACATCAGATCCAGCAAAATTTTCCCCTTTCCCTAACCCT
Source organism: Methanosarcina subterranea (assembly GCF_055385895.1). Classification (NCBI taxonomy): domain Archaea; kingdom Methanobacteriati; phylum Methanobacteriota; class Methanomicrobia; order Methanosarcinales; family Methanosarcinaceae; genus Methanosarcina; species Methanosarcina subterranea. The sequence continues at coordinate 1,330,117 of NZ_AP042426.1, forward strand.
ATAACAAGAGGACTGTCTTTGCGGGCAAGTACGAGTTTTCCGGGTTCGTCAGCAGAGAGGATTGCAAGAGCATAGGACCCTTCAATCTCTTTTAAGGCTTCCCTGAGCCCTGCAAGAAGTTCGCGTTGAGCTTCCTTTCTATCCGGCCCTCCATAGATGTGTTTGTGCAGAAGATGTGCGATTACCTCGGTATCGGTTTCGGATTTGAATACGTAACCTTCTCCAATAAGCCGCTCTTTTAATGCCATGTAATTTTCAATAATCCCGTTATGCACAATCGATATTTTTTCCGGATTCCCCCCCGAATTGTGAGGGTGGGCATTTTCCGTACTTGGGCGACCGTGGGTTGCCCAGCGGGTATGTCCGATTCCTACAGTTCCTCCGAGGTTTTTCGGGGTTTCGGATTCTAGATTTATGATTTTCCCGACTGCCTTGTAAGTCTCAATTCCACTGCCAAGAACGGTAATCCCTGCAGAGTCGTATCCCCTATATTCAAGTTTTTTAAGAGATTCTATAAGAACCGGTGCAGCAGCATTTCGCCCTGCATATCCGACAATTCCACACATTTTTTTATCTCCTTCTTAAGAGCTCAGAGGACCACCGAATCACGGGGCAGGTCTCTGTAAATGGTATTTCCGGACTCTACCTGACAGTTGACAGCAATCATTACTCCTGCTTTCACGAGCACCTTGCCTCCTATCCGATTATCGTCCCCAAGTATAGTGCCGAGCTTCGGGGCTTTGTGAATCCTGCAGTTAATGTTTATCTCAAGGTTTTCTTTTTCCTCTGCAGTAAAACCAGGACCAAGGGTATTATTGCTTCCAATTATGGAGTTCGAAATTTGTCCATGGGAAGAAATCCTGCAGTCATTCATTATAATACTGTTCTGAATTTCGGTAAAAGATCGTATGGATACATTATCTCCTATAGTGGTGGAGGGCAAAATTACTACGTTAGGTCCTATATCACAGTTTTCCCCGATTACTACGGGACCTACAATATAAGTTCCGGCACGGATTTTTGTGTTTTTCCCGATTGCAACCTTTCCGCGAATTATCACTCCTTCTTCAAGTTCTCCTTCCTGTTTCAGGTTTCTGGAGGAATTTAACACAATCGCGTTTGCTTTCAGAAGATCCCATGCGTGGACTGCATCCAGCCACTTTGATTCGGTCGGGATTGAAGTAACTACTTTTCCCTCATCAATCATAAGCTGGAGAGTGTCGGTTATCGCATATTCCCCGTTTTCAGATATGGGGGTCTTTTCAATGGTTTCAAAGACTTGAGGTGTAAAAATGTATATTCCGGTGTTTACAATATGGCTTAGGCCTCCTGGCCTTTTTTCCAGAATTCGTGTGACTCTCTTCTTTTCTTTCAATACCACTCCATAACCTGCTGTGTCCTCCATTCTTACGGTTAGAAGGCTCGCATCCCCTTCATAATTATTAAGAAGATCAGCTATGGTTTTTGGCTCTACCAGGTTGTCCCCGTTCAGGACAAGGAATTCGGAATCCCCGGGATTTATTAGTTTTTTTGCCTGTTCAATCGCATGCGCTGTCCCGAGCTGGGCTTTTTGCTCGACATATTTTATATTGACCCCGAAATTCAGCCCGTCTTCAAAATAGTTCATTATGCGTTCTTTTTCATACCCGACAACCAGGATGATCTCATTGATTCCATTTTTCTCAAGCGAAGATATGACATGTTCCAGAATAGGCCTGTTGGCCACAGGAAGCATTACTTTGGAACGAGTAAGAGTAAGAGGCCTGCAGCGCAGTCCTTCCCCTGCTGCGAGGATAATAGCTTTCATAGAGTTAAAGAATCTTTTTTTAGAATTTATACATTGCCTTCAAAACCTGCAGGTCAAAATTATAAAAATATGTTTATATATAAAGAGTGTTCAAAAACATTGTATAATATATGGCAGTGAAAGGATGATCTATAAAAAATGAAAAAATATATATAAGAAGTGAAGATTTTAAAATTTAAAAAGTGAAGAGGCTACACATTTGCTTTAAAATTGGAATACAGGCTTACACATAGAAGATAAAAAGCCCTGCCACATACGCAAGATATGCCCCTAAAATTACGCCTCCTTCCCACCTTTCCAGCTTTTTTCCAGTAATTCCAAAGATTATGAGGGCGAGAGATATAAGGAACATGAATGGGAAATCGTACCCTGTAAGTTGTTCCGAAACGGGCAGCATCCTGATCTGAGATGATGCCCCAAGGATCATGGCAATGTCCATTGTGTTTGCCCCGAGAATATTCCCTATGGAGAGATCCTGGTGCCCTTTCCTGAGGGAAGTAATTGCAGTTGCAAGTTCGGGCAGGGATGTTCCTATTGCAACCGCTGTCAGGGCTATAATTACTTCAGGGATGCCTATCCATTCGGCTATTTTTATCCCGGAATCTACCAGGATTCTGCTTCCTATAACTACGGAAAGGGAGCCAAGAACAAAGAAAGCTATATCTCTCCGAATTTCTTTGATTCTAAGCTTTTCTCTACCTGTTTCTTTATCTCCAAATAATACGCGCTGGGTTTTTGAAGCATGGAACAGGAAAGCAAAAAACACAAGCAGAAGTAAAACTCCATCAAGCTGGTTAACATTTCCATCGCGGCTAATTATGATAAGGACAATTCCTGAAAGGAGCATGAGCCCGCTTTTAATGGGAAATGTATCATCCTTCATAGGGATTGCTTTAACAAGTATAATAGAGCCCAATACAAGCCCTGTATTGCATATGACCGACCCGACAGCATTTCCTATTGTCACATCCGTATGCCCGATATAAGCCGCTGTTGCGGAAACTGCAAACTCCGGAGCCGTAGTTGCAAAACTCACAATCGTAGCCCCTATAAGCATTTTCGGGATCCCGCTTTTGTTTGATATTGCAACTGCAGCTTCAATGAACCAGTCCGAACCTTTGCTTATCATGGCAAGGCTAAGTAGAAAAAGAAAGATCAAAAGCAAGTCCATGGCGTCCTTTAAAGTAGGCAAAGAATATAATTCAAACGCTCCTGTTTTTGCAGTACTTTATAACGTTTTTGGTCATAAAAAGTTATAACTATTATCGACAGTAAATTTACAAAATAAATCAGATGATTTTATAAGGGACAGGGATACCGAATAAATTATCGGGTACTGTGGGGGAACTTAGCCCGTTTTCCTTTCCCTTATCTCTTCCTTTTATTGCCGGCGGTATCAGGATTGCAGTTGTGTTTACAATGGGGGTCGTAACCCTTGGCGGGCTGATTGCCACAGGCGGGCTTGGGGCTGCCCTTCAGAACGGGATTCAGCTACTTGACATGGGGGACGATTTTCTTGTTACCGGGGCCTGGGTGGGGCTGCTTGCGTTGCTCCTGGACGGATTTGCAGGCATACTAGAAAGCAGTCTTAAAGAAGGTATGGGACATGGTCATAACCGCGGAAATCCTGGAGGCTACGCTTGAGCATCTTTTTCTTGCTTATACAGCTCTTCTTATCGGAACCCCTGTTTCTATCCCTCTCATACTCCTTTCCCCTGTATAATGCAAAGCTTGCCTCACTTGTTATAAGGTTTTCCAACCTTATTCAGGCAGTCCCCAGTTTTGCGGCTGTGGCTATAGTTGTGCTTTTTATTGGCATTGGCTTTACCCCTGCGGTTATTGCCATTATGTTGAGAATACTGCTTCCGATCATAAAAAACACTTATATAGGACTTTTTAATGTCGACCCTTCTCTAGATCGAGTCTGCAAAAGGAGTTGGATTGACAGAATTTCAGATTATCAGGCATGTAAGGCTCCCGAATGCATATCCTGCCATATTTGCAGGAATTAAGTTTGCCGCCATCCTTGCCAACAGTATTGCAGTTCTGACAGCTCTTATAGGTGGGATAGGTCTGGGGTCCATGATTTTTGAAGGGCTTACGAATTTCAATAATACCAAAATTCTGGCAGGACCCTGCCTGTGATAGGCATAGCTCTTTTTCTGGATTTTTCTTTCTCGAGAATAGAACGCTGTCTTACTCTGGAGTAGAACGCTGTCTTACTCTGGAGTAGAACGCTGTCTTACTCTGGAGTAGAACGCTGTCTTACTCTGGAGTAGAACGCTGTCTTACTCTGGAGTAGAACGCTGTCTTACTCCGGAGTACCTTAAAAGGTAAACAGGTTCATCTATTAAAATAATTGACAATCACTCTGAGACCATTCGCCTTTATAGAATTATTTTTTGGTAAAAAATTAATGGCGAGTTTGAAATTCTAAATTATGAATCCTGATCCGTACATTTTTACTTCCGGAAAACTATTGTATAGTGTAAAAAATATTTAATTCTTAAAGTTAGGGCATCGAATATAATACAAATCTTTTTATATGTTTTTTAATTCTTAGATGATGCCTGACATCCCAAAATATATCAATATTAAAACACAATCTATTCTAAAGTTACTAGAAAAACTTTCATATGAAGTTACTGGTGTTACGAACAGTGCGATCAACACTGCAAATAACTTTTTATTACAAAGTACCTTGTGGACAGATTATTGGATGGTTATTGGCAATCTAAACAACAGGTCTACTGATGAGCAATTGTATGATTAATGCAACTATCCTGTTACATAACCAATCAGAAAAGCATATAAAAGGAATTTGAGGCTAATTTCGAAGCAGAGGGCAGGGGAAGACAGTAAAGTTTCTTTGAGGATATGTGAGACTGCCTTGAAAGAATGAACTCATTCCTCTAAACCGGATTAATTGTACGGAGCAAATACTTTTTCGGGCTTTGCAATTCTCCATGTCAGGGCTCTTTCAGGGGCAGCCGCTTCCTGCAGGTTGAATACTTTCACCCCGCTTCACACAACTTTATATCCTCTGCGGCGATAATTTAGAGTGCCTCTCAATAAGATAAACTAACCATGAGGCTTGAGGTAGAATTAAGATGAAACAAACTGCAGAATCCATTAGAGACCGGTTTATGAAACTTGGTATCGATGTGCCTGTTGAGGACATCGAAAGCAGACTCGACGAGCTGATTAAGAAGTTCAAAGTGCCTTCAAATGAAGCACAGCGAAGCGTAACAAACTACTTTTTGAAGAAATATTCGATTCCTAAAAATGAATTTTATGTCAGGCAGGCTGAGCCTCAGCTTACCAAAGTTGCGGATATTACGGAAAATGGGCAGTGGGCAAACCTTAGGGCAAAGGTCGTTCAGCTCTGGGAAAATACTCATGAATCCATCTCTCAGGTTGGGCTTCTTGGAGATGAGACTGGAATCATAAAGTTTACCATCTGGAAAAATGCCGAACTTCCTCCCCTTGAGCAGGGAGAGAGCTATCTTCTCCGAAGCGTTGTTGTTGGGGAATACAACGAAAGGTTCCAGGTCCAGGTCAATAAGAACAGTTCCATTGAGAAGCTCTCCGAGCCTGTTGAAGTTGGAGGTGGCGATTTCACTCCTGCAGCAAGGGAAGCCGAACTCAGAAATATTGTAGACCTTGTTGGGAACCAGTGGGCTACGGTAAGAGGGAAAGTTGTCCAGCTCTGGGAAAATTCCCATGAATCTATAGAACAGGCAGGGCTTATCGGAGACGAAACCGGTGTCATCAAATTCACTAACTGGGCAAGTTCCGAACTTCCGGATATGGAAGAAGGCAAGAGTTACATGCTGAAAAATGTAGTCGTTAGCGAGTGGAATGGCAAGGCTCAGGTTCAGCTTAACAAGTCAAGCTCTATAGAAACTCTCGATGAAGATATTGAAGTAAGAACTTCCGTATTTACATACTTCGGGGCAATGATTGACATTCAGACCGGCTCCGGACTTATAAAGCGGTGTCCTGAATGCAAACGGGCTCTGGTTAAAGGCGCCTGTGCAGAGCATGGGAAAGTCAAAGGAGAATATGACCTCCGGATAAAAGCAGTCCTTGACTCGGGGACTTCCACGCAGGACGCCCTGATAAACAGAGAGCTTACCGAAGAGCTTGCAGGTATATCCCTTGACAGCGCCATAGCAATGGCTGCAGATGCCCTTGATCCTGGAGTTGTACTGGACAAATTGAAACACGAGCTTGTCGGCAAATATTATACTGTCAGCGGACACAAGCTTGACCGCTATATCCTTGTGGATTCGATTACTCCAATGGCTTCTCTGGACAGGGAGCTTCTTGATGAAATGCTTGCTGAACTGGAGGTGGAGTAAATGGCAGGTTTCTTCAGAGAAGTATCGCGCAGAGTTTTTGCCCAGGAACTGAAAGACTCGAACCTCACATCCAGGGACGAAAGCGACCAGTATGCTCCGCAGTATCTCCTTACCCCGACAGGGGCGAAAGTGAACCGCATTTTCATTGTGGGCACTCTTATCGAAAAAGAAGATATAGGCACTGACTCCGAATACTGGAGGGGCAGGGTTTCCGACCCGACAGGTTCCTTCCTTATATACGCAGGGCAGTACCAGCCAGAAGCCGCTCAATTCCTTGCCGAATGCGAACTGCCAGCTTTTGTTGCGGTGATTGGCAAGACCAGCACATACACTACAGATGATGGAAATGTCCTGACCTCTATTCGCCCGGAATCTGTCCAGCAGGTGGATGAACTGACAAGAAATCTATGGGTACTCGATACCGCAAAGCAGACCCTCGAACGGATAAGGGCAGTTGAGGCACAGGAAGATGCTAACTCAAAGCTTGCAAAAGAACACTATTCCACTGATATCGAAATTTATCGTGAAATGGTAAGAAAAGCTATCGAGTCCCTTAAAGATAATGTCTGAGTATTGTAAAAGCAATTGTAGTTTAAGTTCTAATTAAGTAATCGTGAAACTCAGGGTTTTTTACCCTGAATTCATTTTTTTAAATCAATAAGCATTTTGCTTCCTGAATGGTCCTGAATCCTTTTCTTCCGTTTATTGTTTTTCTTCCGTTTATTGTTTTGATTTGTTTTTTGCTTCTTGTTTCTTTTTGCTTTTTGTTTCGTTTTTTCTTACTTCTCTTCCATATAATTCACTCCAAAATTATTCTTCACTGAATAAGTTTTTTCCAGTTTTCACGGTATCAGAACAATAAGAGGCAAAATATAGATAAATAAACGAAACATGATATAAAATGAGCAACGAGTGTTTTAATAAGATTTAACGCTAAAATTAGTTAGTAAATTAGTATATGGGATGATCCTGTGAAAACATATCTTGTGGTCTGGTTCAGTAGTGAAGGAGTTCGCCCGTCTGAGGTCAATCAGAGACTGTTGTCCCTGGGTTTTGAACCCATGCAGGGCAGCTATGACTTTGTGTATAACTGGAACAGCAATGTCGGTGTAGAGAAGATCCTCGAGTTTGGGGACAAAGTCTACCTGAGCCTTCAGGGAACAGGTTCAATGTTCAAACTGGAGACTATGTGAACTGACGGAGTCCGTCAAATACATAGTTCCGGAGACCTCGCCTAGCGAGGCATGTGCCTGATTTCTAACAACAAAAACCTTAGCATGTTCTGTTTCTACCTTTTTAAGACTTGCTGGTCAGCCTCAGGCGCTCAGGCTCCTCTTTTATTTATTTTCTTCCTGTTTTTGTGTTTTCAGGGCATCCCGGAATTTTATATATTCACAGCTGTCTCCTTCAAGATTAAGTATCCTGCCTTTAATACTTCCTTTTTCAATTATGAGTTCCACAGCACTCGGATTTGACATTCTGGGTTTTGTCGGAGAACCCGGGCACACAAGCATTACATCCTTCTTTTCAATCAAAGGACGGTGAAGGTGCCCGAAAATCAGGACATCTACTCCCATTTCTTTTGCGAGGTAACCCTGGGCAGTTGTATCCATAACTGAAAGCCCTCCTTCATGCACCACCCCGATATTTACCCCTTCAACTTCAAATTTCAGCCTTTCGGGTAGGAGCTGCCTGAGTTCGAAAGTATCATCATTTCCGTAAACAGCTCTCAGCTTGCCACTGGCATTGAATGCCTTATATGCTTCTACGTTACTGAAATCCCCTGCATGGACAATGAGGTCGCAGTTTTCAAGAATGTTTTGGAGTTGCAGGGGAATTTCTCCTGTCTTAAGGTGGGTATCGGAAATTGCGATCAGTTTCATGGTAAGCCTCCATTATAACGTAAAATATGCCTTTTAAGAATAAAAATGTACAGCGTAAACTGTAAGACTTGAGAGATGCACCTGGACTTGAAATTTACGCTTAATATTGAAAGTTAAGCTTAAACTTGAAATTTATTTAGTCTTTATTTAATCTTAGATCTATTACCAACCAGGTTACCAGAACTGCTATTGATAAAAATTATGAAAAAACAGCAGGTTCGAGTCCCAAATCTATATGTTTAGGACTGTCGAACCGGAAATTAAAACTAAGGAAAAAAATTACTCAAGCGTCAGATCAACAAGTTCGTACTCAAGGTTCTCAGTTTCTAGCCTGTTCAGAAGAGCAGAGACCTGTTCATCCACTGAGACCACCAGGGATGAAAGTCCGTGATATGCAGCCTCGATAACTGATTCATTTGTCCCGAACATGACATTGGGGCTTATGCCTATCTTGCGAAGAGCAATTAACGACTCCACACCTATTGCTGCTATATAGGGTTTTGAACTTGCAAGCATCTTCAGGCGCTCGAGGTCCACTTTTCTTGACCCTCCGCGCTCAACTCTGGGAACCTTACAGATCGTTATGGTTGCGTTTTCCAGGTCTATAAGACCTTTGAGGCTGGTTACTCCCACATCATCTCCCTGGGCGGCATCGGATATGACAGTTCCTGATGCTCCTGTCTTTTCCGTGCTGCTAACATACAGGAGTCCGTGATCCATTTTCAGGTAAACCTGCTGGCCTTCTTTGACCTCTTCTTTTGTTATGGCTGTCCAGGTCGAGACATGGCTGATTATGTCCTCCATGACAAAGCGGGCATATCGCTTCATTTCGGCGGCGTTTTCAAGGACCCATTCTACGCCTTCTTTTGTTATCCTGTACCGGACGCGGCCCTCAGTGACAATCAGCCCATCATTTACAAGCTCCTTAATGTATTCGGAAACGGCCTGGGGGGTTATTCCGATCTTTGCGGCAATCTCTTTTTGCCTTACATTGGGCTGGTGGGCTGCGATCTCAATAAGGACCTGAAACTTGGTTACTCCGCTCTTTGTCTGGAGGATTTTAATCATCAATCGTAATTCTCCTCAACATCTTCAATTACTTTTAGCCTTTGCCCCATTACTGAAAGCCTTTCGGACCTGCGGGCAACAGCACAAATATAGAACGGATTCTTATTAAGAGTCCTTGTGAGGTTGCTCATTGAGGTGTTGCCCTCTTCTACCAGTCTTTCCAGTTCTTCCATAGCATCCTTAACTTCTTCATACGGCTTGAAGGTCAGCATAATGATGTCGCTGAGGTCTTCAAAGGAGCACTGAAAGTTAACCTGAACCTTTGAATAAGAACTGTGGTATTCTTTTGAGGGTTTTTGTCCTGCTTCGGGGACTCTCCACTGACTTTCAAGGAGCCCGGCTTTTTTCAGAATATGAAGGCTTTTTGATGAGTCCGAACCTATAAACTCATCGATTTCCGCTCTTGTCATCCATTTGTTAGAAAGTGCATCGAATATTCTTTTATGGGTTCTGGATCCAAAAGTCCTGAGTAATGGTACTAAATAGGAAGGATCGTTAATTATTCGAGTTCGTTTACCCATTTATGTCCTCTCCTTCTCGCCTTATGTTATCAGCTTTCAAATATAATAAAGATTTGTAATGTGATTATTCGTTATAAGTAATATCAAGCCCTTCGGGGCCATCCCAGGAAAAAACAGGGGCATTACGCTTCAGGTCACGTGATTTCTCGTGCAGTGCATGGACAACAATTGGGAGGGCTATGGTAGCATCCACAAAAACCTGTACCTTTTTTGCCTGAGCTGCGATCTTACCCCAGGAAACTGCTTCATCAAAAGTGCAGCCTGAGAGTCCTCCCCAGTGCGGAGAATCTGAAGTATACTGGATAGCATATTCATGCCCACCGATATCCATTCCCAGAATAGAAGCTATTACTTCTGTCTGCTGGATAAAGTTCTTCGGGACACCGCCTCCTATATAGACTACACCTGTATGTTCTGATTTTTCCACAATCTGAGTGATTTCGTCAACATCTTTTATCTGGTCTATTTCAAGTTTCAGCCCTCTTCTCCTTGCAATAGTAAGCCCTATGCCTATGGAACTGTCTGACAGTGCAGGTACAAATATCGGGACGTTGTGCCTGTATGCACTTACTACTATTGAGTCCTCAGCAGCTCCTCTCTTTACAAGCTCCTTTCCAAGAAGATACATGAACTCTCTTGAGGAACAGGTGATCTCTCCAATTTCCTCTGCAAAATCCGCAATCAGGTTATCTGCAGTTCTGAATTCTTCTTCAACTGCAAAGACATCATAAATCCTGTCCACACCGTGTTCAAAAAGTTTTTCATCATCAGCCAGATGTGAACCCACATAGTGCTTCCTGCCAAGGGCTTCGTGAGAGTCATGGAACAGGTTTGCCCCTGTGCTTACAAGGCAGTCGATCATTCTTTCCCGGATCATATAGGAAATTACCCTGCGCATGCCGGCAGGAACCATGGCTCCGGATAAGCCCATAAGCACAGTCGTGTCCTTTTCTTTGAGCATGTTATGCCAGGCCTGGACCGACTCAGCCAGTTTCCTGCCCTGGAAGCCGGTCTTTAGCATTCCGTCCATTAATTCACTTACAGACCTGTCCTTTACATCAATTGGAACGGTTGGGTTGTTTGTAAATACATTGTGATGCATACCATTCTCCACATAAATAAGCAGATCGCGATAGGTTTTGCCTGTGACCCTTAACATCCTGTCTTACAGGTGCCCGGCAATAAACGGTAAGAGACGCAAATAACGTTAAAGGATTATATATTTTTTATTAAATATCAATATATGCAGACCCTCTTGCCTGAGGACTCCTTACAGATACAGGCTTCTCCGAAGGAAGACAGATTTGCTGTATTTATGGTTATGAGTTAAGAGTGAAATGAGTGTAATAGATTGTTTCTAAGATAGTTGTAAATGGTTGGATAGCTTTCAATGATGTTCAGGTGCTGGATAACAACCTGAATACTTGATAATAACGCTCTGATGAGTGATCTTGGGGGTATATCGGTAAACAAAGCGTTGTAACAGACAGTATCAGTAAATATGTACTATCTGTAAATATACATCATCTGTAAACAAATAATGTCTGTATAATACTGCTATAATGTATATGAAGCAACAGTATTACCTGAGTCCGTGTAAGACTCGAAACCCTGTATGGAACTCATCTTGTTTAAATAATAAAAACTGCTGCGGATATTACTGTCATCCAGTTCCCGCTTTCTTGTAAGAAGGATGATCTGGGAATACTGAAGGTTTTTAGAGGTGCCTCATTTGTCCAGGTGCTGTACATGCTTCCTGCAAGTTTTATGGCATGTTCTCCTACATCCTGTGTATTTTCCCCGTAAGCATGATACTCGGAAATATAGCCATGCTTGCTAATGTCACCGGGAAGTGCGCATCCTACGGAAGTACTCAATGTTCTCCCGGGCTCATTGGAAGATATTCTGGACATTACACAGAAAACTACCTCTCCAGGGCTCAGTTCTTTCAAACCTTCTTCCTTTGTCACAATTTCACATTTGGGGGGCAAGATAGAACTTACAGTTACCAGGTTAAATTTTTCGATACCTGCATCCCGAAGTGAGACCTCAAATGATTCCAGTTGTTCGGGGTGTGTACCGACTCCGCTTGTAAAAAATACTTTTCTTGGAATTAACTTTGCAATCATTTTTACATCCTTGAAATATCACCAGTTTAAGCTTAAATCAGATAGCAATTATTATTTTTAAGCGTTGCCCTTCAATTTCGCTGGACAGAAATCCGATTTGTGTTTCTTCACATGTTAGTGGATTGTAGAAATTCATTTCTATACTATTATATTTTAATGAGTTTTTCAGGAGATTTTAACGTGTTTTTTTCAACCTGAAGTCCTTCTATTTTTATCCATCTCTGTTAATAATTCGATTTGCTCAAAGCTTGTCTGTAACTTCTAAAGTTTTTTACTTTTATGCATTTTTACTGATATTCTCTCTTTTTAATACTTTTTACCGAAATTCTTTTACTTTCCAGCCCTTTATCAAAATCTCTCATAAGCTTTATATCATGCAGGATAATTACATCGTGTGTTACTCCCTGCAATTTTCCTGTCCGCAGTTTTTTTAATCGGGAAAAAATTCAGTTTTTTCCGGAGGCTTTCGGAAGTGCGGACCTGATTACATGCGTTACTGTAGCAGGAGATTGTGTTTTTCTGGCCTAAGGCCTGAAGACAGAACTACTATTAATTAACCCTGATCTCGATATAAAGGCAGAGAAAATGGCAGAGAAACTCAACCTTAAAGTTATAGAACTGCTTGACGGCAGGCAGCTCTCAATAAGCGGACTCTCGCGGGAACTGAAAGCTGGAGGAATAGAAGAACACAGGCTGGTTCTTACTGGCTACCTCAGGGCACTCAGGGACCTTGAACTTCTGGAGGAGATCGAAGTCCCCCCTGCCAAAATCTATGCTCTGCCTGAAAAAGGTAGGGAGCCTCTGCAAGAAAAAAGCAGGGAACTCAGGCTAGCAGATTCCTCCAATCCTGATGACATTTACCTCACTTTCAGGACCCAACTCCTTAAAATCGATCTGGACTTCCGGATTCCTGTCGGAGTGTATGTAATTTCCAGACTTTTCGAAAGGCCCTGTTTCCGCAGGGAGTTAAAACTTGCAGGGATCACCCAGAAGCACCTTGACCAGTACATGGAAAAACCCGGAATTGTTTGTGAAGCCCCCGACTCTTACCTGAAAAAGGCCAGAGCCGATATAACTAAAATAGAGATCCCCCCTGATGACCCTGCATATGAAATCCGGGAGAACAGGGAAGAGGTAACAAAGCTTGCAAATGAAGTACTTGCAGGGATGATAAAACACAGGATAGACCTCGAAGGTCTCGTAGCAAAAAGCAAGCAAACCACTCTGCTGCCCTGAAAGACCAATAATACCAATCCTGAGATATTCAATCCTGAGATATTCAATCCTGAGATATTCAATCCTGTAAACCTTTATACAGATAGAAATTACAAGCAGGACTCAAGCTGCAAATATTAACCTATACCTTATACTGCTGGTCCAAATATGAAAGTTGCCTGTATCCAGATGGATGTGCTTCACTGCAAGAAGCAGGAAAACCTTGAAAAAGCCCTTTACATGGCTTTCAAGGCCGTTGAGAGAGGAGCCGAATTAGTTGTTCTTCCCGAGGTATTTTCCACAGGCTTTTGCTATGAAAATCTCGATCATGCATCAGAAAGCTTTCCTTCCCCGGTTCTTGAGAACCTGGCATGTTTTTCCGAAGCCAACGACTGTATCATCCTGGGTTCAATTATTCAAAAAGATAGTGGGGAAGATATTGGAGAATATATTAGAGAAGAAAGTGGAAAAGGTAGTGGAGAGTCTATTGGAAAATATATTGGAGAAGAAAGTGGAAGAGATGGTGGAAAAAACAATTTTACAGAGAGGGTAAATTATTTTTCCGGAGAAGAAAAGGAAGTACCGGAAAGTAAAAGCTCTGCTCTCTTCTACAATTCTGCTTTCTACTATAATCTCGGCTTTTGTTTTGAGTCCGGAAACCTTGCAGGCACTTACCGTAAAACTCACCCTTTCAAAAAAGAAAATAGTTATTTCTCAAAGGGCAGTTCAATAGAGCCTATTGCCCTGAAAAAGCAAAACCTGAAAATTGGCTTTGAGATTTGTTACGAGATTCGCTTTCCCGAAATTGCAAGAAAACTGGCCATTTCCGGCTCTGATCTGCTTGTGACCACAGCCGCCTTTCCTAACCCAAGGTCCGAGCACTGGAAGATTCTTGCAAAGGCAAGAGCAATCGAAAACCAGATCCCTCACATCGCCTGCAACCGTACAGGTTCTGCTCCTGACTGCAGTTACTTCGGAAACTCAATGATTATCGATGCCTGGGGAGAAGTAAAAGCCGATGCAGGGGATAAAGAATGCGTAATTGTTTGCGACCTTGACCTGTCCGGAAAAGATGAAATCCGAAAAGCAATTCCTGTTTTTGAAGATCGGAGAACCGAGCTTTATTGATTTTTATTTATTGCCATGTGCAAGATTCCTTACTAATTTTAAATCAAGTTAAAGCATACAAAAAAGAATAGAGGAGATACGGAATAGTTTCTTGGCGTTTCCCTCATCTTCGTGGTTATAGAGGTTTTTCCGTATCTTCCATGCTCTTATAGAGTTCCTTGATTATAGGGGTTTGAGAAAATCTCCCCTATTAGTTTTTACTCTTCCTTCTTTGCCTCAATATAAATTGCAGGCCTCAGAGGTTCTGCAAACCTGGACTTTTTCTGCGGGTCATACTCCGACGAATCAGCACTCTGGATTTCAATCGGGCAGCCAATTTCTTTTTCCAGGAAAGAAGCTGATTCTTTCAGGAGAGCCTGTTCATCAAGGCCGAGGTAGGCAAAGGTCTCGTAGCGCTCGGCACTCCCGCTCTTGAACTCGGGCACTATTTTCTGGACGAACTTCGGGATCTCCTTGCCAAAACGCTTCAGGTCAGGGTTTGCCATCAGGGTTTTGATCAGGGTGCCTACTTCAAGGGGAGCTTCTACCTGCAGTTCGCAGGCGCAATTTATGGCTGCGGATTTCCAGGCAGGCGAGGTGTAGAGGTAGACTTTTTGCGGGGTCATCTTTGTTACCCTTATGATCTCTTCAATATCGTTCAGCGTACTCTTTACAGCCTCTTCTGCAAGCTCTGCGCCATCATCTATAAGGTCTTCATTGTAGAGCGGATACTGGGCAAGGGAGATCGGGTCTTCGTGCCCCATGGCTTCCCAGATCTCCTCACAGAGGTGCGGGGTAAAAGGAGTCATAAGCCTTACCCAGTTGTCCAGCACGTAGTAAAGCAGATTTTCTCCGCCTCTCCTCTGGTACCACCTGATATCGTTAAGGAGCAGGAAGAAGGAGTTCTGGATAGCTTCCCGCGTCTGGATGGAGTCAAGGGCAATATTTGTCTCTTTTATGTAATTCTGCATCCTCGAAAGCATCCAGCGGTCGATCTGCTTTAGCTCTGTGCTGAGGTCTGCCCTTTTTCCGCTGTCGATAACTTCCTTTGCAAAGGAATAGAACCTGTCCACCTGCCTGCGGGCGGAATCGATTCCTGCTTTCTGCCAGTCGGCGTCCTGGGTCTGTTCGGCTGTTGAGAGGATATACATCCTTGTTATATCTGCACCGTAAGCGCTGACCGCACTTTCCAGGGTCAGGATAGGCCCTTTGGACTTACTCATCTTCTGTCCTTCAAGGGAGACAAAACCATTTACTGCAAGAGCCCTTGGCCAGTTTTCCTCTTCAAAGAGAGCTACATGATGGAAGAGGAAGAAGAGCAGGTGGTTCGGGACAAGGTCCTTTCCGGAAGACCGAAGGTCAACCGGATACCAGTAGTTGAAGTGGCTGCGAATTTCTTCCACGAGTTCCGGTTTGAGGCCTGTTTCCGCAGAAACTGCTGCAGAATCGCCTTTTCCGAGAAGGACATAGTCGAAGAATGAAAGGGTAAGCTGTTCAAGGGCAAGCTCGCCTCTCTCGATAAACCTGGCAATAATATAATAACTCATATAGATTGTCGAATCCCCGAGGGACTCAATCAACCATTCTTTGTCAAGGGGGAAGCGGGTCCCAAGCCCTTTCCTGCGGGCACATGCCTTGTCCTTGAGCCAGTCAACCTTGTTTTCGAACTCGACTCTGTACTCTGCGGGAATAATCCGCATCTGGTCGAGGCATTTGTAAACCTTTGCTTTCCAATCAGGATTTGAGTAGTTAAGGAACCACTGCCCTTTTACCATATTTACAACACAGGGAGTCCCGCAGCGGCAGACCACGGGTTCGCTGAATTCATAGAAGACTTCTCCTGCGTTTGAAGCAATTAAGTCCCTGGTCAGTATGTCTTTTATTTTGGAAACCGGGTATCCTTTATATTTCCCTGTAAGGTCCTTAAGGACTCCACCGTGGAACTCTCTCCTGTACACGATCTTTGTGGCTTCCTCAGCTTTAGGGTCTTTCTGGTTTGCAATTCCCATGCTCTCGACGATTTCTTTTGCAGGGAATTCACCGAATTCGGGCACCTGGATCAGAGAAATCAGTTCGATTCTCCTGAGGTCTTCGGTTATCCCGTACTCGCTCAGGTCGGCGTCATAGAGGTCGCGGAGGGCGAGGTAGTCAAATGGCGCATGTGCAGGGACACTCATCACTATCCCGCTTCCATTTTCAGGCCTTACGAAGGACGCGGGAAGGGAGATTACTTCATTTCCTGTTACCGGGTTTGTAAGTTTTATCCCTATGATGGATTTTGCAGGCACATCCTCAATATACTCAACTGTCCTGTCCGTAAAGGTGAGTTTCCTAAAAGCTTCCCTGCTGACAACCCAGAACTCTTCGTTTCCGTCTTTCTCAACCCTGGCTTTTACGTAGCCGACTTCGGGGTTGATCCAGAGATTAGTCACTCCGTATGTTGTTTCAGGCCTGAGGGTGGCACAGGGGAGGACCAGGTCTTTATGCCTGAATTTTATTAGAGTATACTCCACGATTGTAGCTTCTTCTCCGTGCAGGATATCGTGGTCTTCAACAGGGTTGTTGTCGTTCGGGCACCATTTCACCGGGTGAGAACCTTTCACGATCAGGTCCTTTTCTCCAAGCCTGATGTACTGCCACTCTATGAACTTTTTGTATGTGGGGTCAGTTGTTGTGAACTTTCGCCTCCAATCAATGGAGTACCCGATCATGCGCATGGCTTTCTCGGCTTCCAGCTTGAAATAATCCACAATTTTTTCGGGGGTATCGAGCGTAGGCAGGATATCTCCGGGGATCCCGTGCAGACGCTCATAGACGTCCATTGTCTGCGGGTCCCGGCTCGCAATCAGTTCGGCAAGTCCCACAATAGGTGTGCCGGTTACGTGGAAGCCCATAGGGTAAAGTACGTTGTACCCGAGCATCCTTTTGTGCCTTGCTACCACATCGCCTATTGTGAAGGTCCGGGTATGTCCTGCGTGCAGGTTCCCGTTAAGGTAGGGGTAGGGGATTGTTATGAAAAACTTTTCCCGCTTATCCGGTTCAGCCTGAAAAATCCGGCTCTCATTCCATTTTTTCTGCCATTTGTCTTCGATATCGTGAGGCTTATAGTCCTGCTCCATTCATTTTCACGCCCACAGATAATTATTATAGTATAAAAGAATCTGAAATAGAATCATAAGATGTGAATAATAACAGCAACGGTTAGGGAAGCTGATAAGACATCCGGAAAAATTTAAAGGATTAAAGGATTGAAGGATACCGGACACCGGCTATCAATCTTTCAACTGCTTACGGTTCCGACACGTAAATACTTATCTTCTTATCTAACTGGTAGGGTTCTCTGATTAATTGACTCTCTGATTAATTGACTCTCTGATTAATTGACTCTCTGATTAATTGACTCTCTGATTAATCTGATTTTTAAATTAATCTGATTAATCTAATTAATCTGATCCTTTAATCGACTACGTTTTTCCGGCTTTATTTTGCCTTTCCAAAAATTGCTTCCCGGATGGATTCTATGTTTGCATCAACAACCGTCGGCTCTTCGCAGATATCAATCACAGTCTGAGGGTCTTTAAGGAGGTGCCCTGTAGTAATGCAAACAACGGTTTCATCCCTGTCTATAACACCCATATCAACAAGTTTCTTAAGCCCTGCAACCGAGGCTGCGCTTGCAGGTTCGACCCCTATGCCTTCGAGCCTTGCCAGGTCTTTCTGGGCTGCAAGGATTTCTTCGTCGGTTACAGACTCCGCAGTCCCGCCGGATTCCCGGATTGCACTGAGGGCTTTTGTTGCGTTTACAGGGTTTCCAATCCTTATTGCAGTTGCAACGGTCTCCGGGTGCTCTTCAGGAGTAATTTCCAGAGCCCCGCATTTTATGGCTTTTACTATGGGACAGGAGCCTTCTGCCTGGATTCCGGTCATTTTCGGAAGAGAATCCGTTATTCCGAGTATTTTAAACTCCCTGAATCCCTTGTAGATAGCAGTAATATTCCCTGCATTTCCTACGGGCAGGACAATTCTGTCAGGCACTTTGAAGCCGAGTTGGTCTGCAATTTCAAAGCCAATGGTTTTCTGGCCTTCCAGCCTGTATGGGTTGATTGAGTTTAAAAGATAGATCTTTTCCTGGGAACAGAGTGTGCGCACAAGAGAAAGTGCATCATCAAAGTTTCCGCGGATGCTGAGGACCTTTGCTCCGTGCATCAGGGCTTGGGCTATCTTTCCAAGGGCAACTTTTCCTGCCGGAAGCAGCACAACAACAGGGATTCCTGCTTTTGCCCCGTAGATCGCAAGGGCGGCTGAGGTATTTCCGGTTGATGCGCAGGCGACGGTCTTCATACCGAGTTCAAGCGCTTTTGTAACCCCAACTGTCATCCCCCTGTCTTTGAAGGAACCGGTCGGGTTCATGCCCTCGTGTTTTACATAAAGTTCCTTAATTCCTATTTTTTCAGCAAGGCGGTCGCATTTGTAGAGGGGAGTCCCGCCTTCCTTTATAGTCACAGGCTCCCTTTCAATAGGGAGAAGTTTTGCGTATTTCCAGACCGAAGGGCATTCGGTCTTCAGTTTTTCCATGTCAAGTTCAATTGAGGAATAATCGTAAATAACGTCAAGCAGCCCATCACACTCGCTGCAGGTATAGATTACTTCATCTTTAGAATACTCTGCACCGCACTCGATACATTTCAAATGATACATTAAATTGCTCCTGTGTCTGATTTTTGGATTTAAGGTTAATGCCGGGTCTAAAACGGTACCTAACTTAAGGTCAGCACGACCCGGAGTTTCAGGTTGACAATCTGGACTTAGAATTTTAAGGTTAATAATCTGGATTTCGGATTAGTATAATATTAGAGTTTAATAATATTTTGTATCCTTAACACGTTACTTGCTTTTAAATTATGCTGTTTTCAGGTTACTCCCTGTCCTGAAGTTGTGCCTGCTCTCAAGTAGCCGTGAAAGAAATGTATGGGTTTTCATCTCCTGAGAATTTCAAGGAAAATAAGTAACTCGAATCTCCTGATAAGTTTATAAAAAGAATCCGATACTTCTGATAAAAATAATCCCATACTTCTGATTAAAAAATCCTATATTTTGAAAAGTTTCTCGAAAAGAATGTACGACCGTTTTTAAGGGCATTTATTCATTCTTTCTGTTTTATTCCCTGTGTTACACAGCAGCGAGGACATGCAAGAAAGGGTACGCTATGGTCTAACTATCTTATGTTCAGTTTTCAATCCAGATGATATACCGTGGCCTCTTTACTCAGGAAATACCCTAGAATTGTCCTTATCAGCACCACAGTTCCCAGTACAATCAGTTCTCCCTGAGTGGGGTCCCTCAGTGTTCTCAGGACATCGGCTGCAATGAAAAATTCCAGCCCAAATACGAGTTTGTTTGTCAGCTCTCTTCTTATATGCTCGTACTTATAATGTTTCTTAAAGGTTTCAAGCAGAATTATCTCTACAGTCGCCCTGAGCCCTCCGTACACTATAAGGACTGAGCCTACAACATTGAACAGGGAAGAGAATGTGTCCAGAAATAGATTTTCAAGGTCCCCTAATGTCCTTCTATCATCCCCGATACCTAAATCATGATATCCTGTAAAAAGCCCCAATAGCATTTATTTTTTCTGAATATATATTCTTCCTGTCTACTATCCTCAAATTGGGTTTATAATCTTCAAATTCGGCTTATAATCTTCAAATTGGGTTTATAATCTTCAAATTCGGTTCGTAATCTTCAAATTCAATTCTGGAAACTACTTCAATGGAGACTAAACTCTTTTTTCTAAAACACAGCTGTACAACAGGACTTCAAGAGAAAAATACATGAAATAGAATAGTGATCCATTATCTTCCGGTTAATATATTCCGGGAATCCGAAAACGGAATTTCCCGTTTTTCTCTTTTGCGTCGCACAGGGCTGCAGCCGGCCCTTCACAAGCTAAGAAAATAATCTCTCTAAATAAATACAACTAAAAGACACCGAAAAATATAGAGAAACGTCACCCTGCATGAAAAACTGTTCTTCTGGCTCCGGAAAGCTGAATTTCAATTTGTAGGATAAATAAATGCCTCCGCCAACCTGTCTGTCGATGTTTCAAAGAAAAAGAAGAAAGAGTAATTCTGAATGCAGTAAAAAGCAGACATTGAAAAGAGCATCTTCATATAGAATTTTATTCTATTTTGTTTGTATCTCACAGACTTTATGTCATTTTTACTTTCCAGTTTTTCTTTTCTTCTTTTTTCTTCATTTTCGTATTTTCGGAAAAGTCGCTCTTCTGCGTCGAGTGTGACAGGACGATCCGGTATGGTGAATAAGGTTGTACTGGTCATGAATATTTGAATAAATCATCCGAGCAAAGCTCACTACTAAAACTCATAACTTAGTCCTCTTGAGCGAAGCGCAGCGGAGCGAAAAGGACCGCGTACTCCCGAGGCTCAATTCGGGCGAGGCGCAATTTGGAAGGTAAAAGCTATAGTTTTATAAGTTAGTCTGCTTGAGCGAGCGAAGCGAGTGAAACAGACCTCGTGCTGTTGCACTTGCAGTGCAACTCCCAGAAAATCTTCGATTTCCTGTGATCCCGAAGCGAAACTCGGGCAGCGAAACTCGGGCAGCGAAACTCGGGAAGTGAAACTCGGGAAGTGAAACTCGGGAAAAATGAACCACATACGGTTGTAGACCAGCACAATTGAAGGGGTGCAAAAAAGATCCCGGAAGGAAAATATTCGTTTTAGGCTCCTTCCGGGCTGAATTGACTGACAGGGTTCAGAGTAACCGGTCCTGTCAGGCAGATTGCTTTTCAGAATAGCTTATTTCTTTTCCAGGCTTTCCGTCAGTAGAGCCGGGACTTTTCCATATATTTTCCCGTAAGTTCCGACAGCTTTCGGGGCTCCGAGAAGGAGTACTCTGGTCCTGTTGTAGACGCTGGGGAACTTCTGAGGGTCCAGTTCTTCAAGGAGGTCTGCTAGGATCTTTACCAGCGGAGCATGGTATTCTGCTTCCATCAGGTCTATGTTTGCAAAGGCATTGAGCAGGTTGACTGTGCTGTATTCGTTTACGGGAGACAGTTTTTTCAGGATCTCTGTAAAAAGAGTCCTGCCTTCTTCGGTCTGGAGGGACTTCTTGCGGTTGCGGGCAAAGCTTCCGTAAAGGGCACGCTGGTCGTTTGTTTGTTCAATCCTGAAGGCTTCTGACCTTTCCATTTCCCTTACCAGTTCGACTGCATCGACACTGCTGTTGTTTCCAATTACTGCAAGGAAGGCTTCCCAGGAAATAAGGTTCTGCTTTGACTCCGCTTCAAAGGCTCTCAGGACTCCTATCTTATCAGGAGCCGAACTGTTCAGGTACGCAGCAAATGCACTCAATCTGTCTGTTGCACAGGCTGCAGTTTCAAACTGCTGTTTTATCAGGGAGTGGATGTCAGGAGTATCGAGGGTTGCAAGGACTCCGAGGCAGATATTTTTGGCCTGCCTGCTCTTGATTACCCTTGCTGTTTCTTCGAGTGACGCATCCCCGGGAACCGAAACATTTTCAAAGAAGTGGTAGGCAGAAATCAGGGAGTTTTTGTATTTCCAGGCAACTGCCTTCAGTAGCTTCTGCTTTACATCATAAAGTGCCTGATAGCGGTGGGCGAATTCTTCATCTTCTACGGACTCAAAGATGGTCAGGAATTGCCCTCCTGCCCTTTCAAGGAGCTGCCGGTCATTAAAGAGCCTGTAGTAAAGTTCTATAAAGTCTTCAGAGGGGGCCGAACCCGAAACTTTAAGGAGCCTCAGCTTTTCCCGGTCCACAAGGGTATGGAAGGCTGTAAACCTGCCTGTGATATCGCTGTCCTTTCTGACCTGCAGCAGGAGTTCTTCCTGGCTTGCTCTGTAAACAAGTTTCCCATAGAAAGAGTACCCCCTGTTCAGGGAGAGGAAGGCAGGCATGTCCACGTTTTCAACCGGAATCTCTGCAGTCTCTCCGCTGACTCTTACCAGCACCTCAGCAAGGTCTTTTCCGTTTTCATCCACAAGGGCTGCTTTGAACGGGAACTCCCAGGGCTTTCCGCCAGCCGGGAAGTGCTGCTTGAGGAAGAAAGTAAACTTCCGGGAAGGCCTGTCGTATTCGGCAGAGACTTCGACCACAGGGAACTTTGTCTGCTTCAGCCAGGTCTCGGCCATCTCTTTTAAAGGCACTCCGCTCTCTTCTTCCATAACTTCTATCCAGTCCTGTGTGGAGGCATTGGAGTGCTGGAACTTTTTAAAATAACGGTCCAGGGCCCGGACAAAAGTATCCTTTCCTATGAGAGTCTCGACCATGCGTACGTATTCAGGGGATTTTACATATGTAACCGCAGTGATAAGGTCATTGGGGTCATTAAAACCGTCAGGGATAATAGGCATGGAAGCAGCTCCCGAGTCCAGGGCAAAAGTCCCGGACGCAGGTGCAAGCAGTTCGAGCACCCTCCCGAGCCTCTGGTAGTCCTCGCCGAAAAGGAAAGCATGGTACTGCTCTTCTACGTGCACGGTCACAGCTTCGTTCAGCCAGATCTCAAACGGGCTCTTTCCCGTGACCTCGGACCCGTTCTGGTTGTGGTAATATTCGTGCACCTTGACCCTTATCATGTACTCAAAAGCAGGGTCCGTTATCTGCGGGAAAGGCATGATGCGGTTTGTGGTAATCGTGGTGTTCCCCACATTTTCCATGCCCCCGAAGTCCGAGTTCTGCATCCCGATTTCCCGGTATACGGTCCCTGTATATCTGTACCCCGGAGTAATGGTTTCGACAAGCTCTGAAAGCTCTTTCCTGATCTTTTCGAGTTCTCCTTCTTCCTGCCCTGATTCGGGTTTTGCCTCAAGTTTAATTTTCTCCCGCCTGCGGACAAGCTCCCAGAGCCTTTCCCTGACCTGCAGCTTATCCTGGTCGAACTGTTCGGGCCCTGTAAAGAGGTAGACCCACATCACACAGTCGTGCAGGATATCGAGCGCTTTTTCGGCAGCCCAGGCATTTGAATCCGGCGGCACCAGGAGTTCGAGCGTGAAAATGCCCCCATCAGGGTATTCAAACTCCCGTACAAAAGTCGAATAAGTCCCTGCCCCGAGGAAGAAGAGATAGGTTGCCATCGGAGTTATCGAATTGTCATAAACAATCTTGTCCCGCCCAGGCTTTACGGTATGCCTCCCTACGAGCACGTCCCCGTTTGTGATAAGGTTCGTGTACCTCGAATCTGCAATAATGGTTGTCTTATAAGTGCACTTTGCAGTCATATCATCAATGCAGGGCACGATCCTCTGGAACCCCCACTGCTGGCACTGCGTGATCTGCTGCGGAGGAGCTCCTGCAGGCGTTTCGTCGTAGTACAGCCCCTCAAGGATATTCCTGGTCGGCCTGCATACCGTATCCGTAACAACCACAATCTCAGTATGCGGCGGGACCTCATCCCTGAAATTAATCTCAAGAATTGCATCATCCTGTCTGTATCTGTAAGAAACCTCAGACTGTATGCAGCTCACAGCCCTGATCTCAAGGTCCCTGCAGTTCAACTCCAGTTTCTCAATAGGAGCATCCTTTGTCCTGACCCTTAACAGGGACTTCACATTCGTCCTGTCGTCATAGATGTCAAACTCCATGTGCATATGCAAAACGTCAACAGTAAGCTCACCGAAGTCCTCGGGATAATATTTGCAAAGTCTACATTTCATAAAAGTGTCACCGGATGAAAGTTATGAGAGTTATATTGTGGATAGAAAAGGGAGGTATGGGATTTAAAGGTGTAGTTTGGGGGAATTCACAAAGTGATACAAAAGTATGAAGCAATTTTTCTATATCTTAAATAGTGATCTTTAATAATATTGAACAAGATACCAAAAGTCTCAATATTAAATTTTTTGATTCTAGAGAGTTAAGTGCAGGGTACAAGATGAAAAGTGAAGAGAAAAACGAATTAAAGGCGGTCGATTTTTTTTGCGGTGCAGGTGGTATGACGTACGGTATGTCTTTGGCGGGAATCAAAGTACTGGCAGGTATTGATAATGACCCCAACTGCAAAGAAACTTATGAAACAAATAACTTCGGGAGTAAATATATTGAGAGAGATATTCACAAATACTCTGTGAAAGAACTTGCCAAAGAAATAGGAATTGTAAAAAATGACGATTCATTAATATTCATAGGTTGCAGTCCGTGTCAATACTGGACGAGAATAAACACTGAAAAGGATAAAAGCCTTGAAACAAAAGACCTTCTGAGAGAATTCCAACGCTTTGTGAAATGGTTCAAACCCGGTTATGTTGTAGTGGAAAACGTGCCTCGTTTTTTAAAATACAAAGACGAAAATGTTTTGGGGGATTTTATCGTCTTTTTAGAAAAAGAATCATACAAGTGTGATCCTGCCATAGTTAATGCGAATTTATACGGAATACCTCAAAATCGAAAGAGATTTCTACTAATAGCAACCAGAGTTTCTGATCATATTCAAATTCCTAAGGGTGAACCTGATGATAAGCTGATTGTAAAAAATTTTATAGGTACACATAAAGGATTCCCGGCTATCGAAGCCGGACATAGGGATGAAACTGATTTTATTCACACTTCGGCAAATCTTTCCGAAAATAACAAAAAAAGAATCCGGAAAACCAAGAAAGACGGTGGGGATCGTTACGGATGGAAAGACGACCCCGAACTTCAAATTGATGCCTATAAAGGCAAAGATGATTATTTCAGGGATGTTTACGGCCGTATGAGTTGGGATAAACCTGCACCCACTATCACAACCAAATTTCATAGTTTATCTAACGGCAGATTCGGCCACCCTGAGGAAGATAGAGCCATATCTTTGAGAGAAGGAGCAACATTACAAACTTTTCCGTTGAATTATGTATTTAAAGGACCAAGTATAGCCTCAATATCCAGACAGATAGGGAATGCCGTACCACCGGAACTTGCCAGAAGAATAGGGGCCTACATTATTAAAAATTGGGAAATTGTTCTTTTCAATAGAGATTAAGATTTGTCAAAATGAATGAAGGAAAAAATAATGGATGAAGATATTGGAAGTCTTATTAATACAATTGACCGTATGAAAAGTAAGGGAGTTTTCAACCCGTTCATATATTATATTCGTTTTCCATATTATAGAAATCTCGAAAAAAATACTAAGGTTACTTTTGATTTCCCGTTAACTGTTTTTGTAGGTCAAAACGGATCTGGAAAAAGCTCTACATTACAAGCACTTTATGGGTGTCCTGCCGATCACAGCATTGGAAAATTTTGGTTTTCAACTAAAGTTGATCCTATAGAGATATCTGGAGAAAGACCTGCCATAATTTATGCTTATCATGAAGATGGGAAACGAGTTGAAGTACTTAAGCAAAGAAGTAAAAGAAAAGAGAATCCAGAGTATTGGGAAACGAGTAGACCAATAATTCGGTACGGCATGGAATTTGTAGAAAGGCGTGATGAAAAAGATAGGAATCCCCCAATCCAAATGGATGTTTTATATCTTGATTTTCGTTCTATATTAAGTGCTTTTGATAAATACTTTTATTATTTTACTCCTGATAACTTAAAATCCAAAACTCCCCAGGATTTTTTGCGAATAAAATCTACTTTTCTGAGAAATGTAATCGATACTGATAAAATTATCAAATGTGGCCCTAAAAAACAAAACAAAAAACCTGAAAATATCTCCAAAGATGAACTAGAAATAATGTCATCAATATTAAATAAAAAATACATAGATGGAAAAATCATAAATCATAAATTTTTTCAAGAGTGGGGCAATTCAATCCTTTTCACAACATTTGATGTTGTTTATTCCGAAGCCTTTGCAGGGAGTGGAGAAATTGCAGTTGCCACTCTTGTGCACGAATTAATGAATGTAAAAAAGAACTCTTTAGTATTACTAGACGAACCTGAAATATCACTTCATCCAGGGGCGCAGAAAAAGCTTAAAAAATTTATATTGGAACAAATAAAAAACAAACATCTTCAAGTAGTAATTTCAACACACTCAGCAAATCTAATAGAAGAATTGCCTCCAAATGCTGTCAAAGTATTCACACAACTTCCTGATGGAAAATTTCATGTAGAAAATGAAAGAATGCCTGAAGAAGCCTTTTATTTTATCGGTCAAAATCCAAACACAAAGAAAAAGATAATTGTCGAAGATAAACTATCTCAAAAAATACTTCAGTCCATTATAAATGAAATTGGTCCAGAAACGGCTCCATTGTTTGATATAGAATTTCACGCAGGCGGAGCTTCCGTGATCAAAACTGATTTTATTAGGGTGTACAGTCAAAATCCTGAATCGAACTTTTTTGTTATTTTTGATGGAGATCAAAAAGTTACAAAAAAACATTTGGATGTAGATAAACTCCCATACGGAAAAATTGATTCAATGGATTCTAAATTTTTAGAGAAACTGAAGGAAAGATTGAAAAAACAAACCGATTGTAACATCAAGTTTCATACTGATGGTAATTCAGAGGGGGGAGATAAAAATCAGGAGTTAAATTTTGTATTGAATTACCTAACATATTATTACAAAAATGTTTTTTAT
Source organism: Methanosarcina subterranea (assembly GCF_055385895.1). Taxonomy (NCBI): domain Archaea; kingdom Methanobacteriati; phylum Methanobacteriota; class Methanomicrobia; order Methanosarcinales; family Methanosarcinaceae; genus Methanosarcina; species Methanosarcina subterranea. Next base: position 1,356,761 of record NZ_AP042426.1, read on the forward strand.
TTACCCCAACTCGTACCCGAGGAAATTATTTGGAACTCGGATCTAGCTAATCATTTGTTAGAATATAATCCAAATAAAAATGAAGTAATAAATAGACTTAACACAACAAAGGATTTCAAAGAGAAATTTAGGATATTGGGAAATGAAATATTTGTTGATAGTAAGAACTGCATTGATTCCACGCATGATATGTTTCTGAAAAGATGGATTCAGAAAAAAGATGACAACTTCATTGAAATTCAAACAACCATTAATAATATAAAATCTATTAATATAAATGAGAGAAAAACAAAGTAAAGAAACTCGGGGACATTTTAATCGTGGACATCTACTCAAAAGAAAAACGCAGTAAAATAATGTCCAAAATCCGAGGAAAGGAAACAAAGCCTGAAATTCTGGTTCGTAAATTCTTGTTTTCAGAAGGTTTCAGGTATCGGATTAATGACGAGAGGTACCCCGGCAAACCCGACTTAGTTCTCCCTAAATATAAAACCGTAATTTTCATACACGGCTGTTTCTGGCATGGGCACGAGGGTTGCAAAGCTTCCAAACTTCCGGAAACGAATGCCGAGTTTTGGGCAAAGAAAATCTCGGATAACGTGGCTCGCGACCGAAAAAATATCGAAAAATTGAAGGATGAAGGTTGGAATGTTATTATAGTCTGGCAATGTGAGATAAAAAGTAAGGCTAAGAGAGAGGAAAGGTTGAAGCTGTTGGTAGAGCAGATCAAAAAAGAGCCTCCGATGAATTGAAAATTGCGTAGTGTTATTCTAGCAAATGAATTTTTATTCACCCATAATATTTTTTGTTTATAATTTATCCACTTTTTTAGAAACTTGATTGGTTTATCCTTAACAAATTTAACACTGGAACCTTTTATGATAAAACTATGGCGTATGAGCCCGAACTTTTAAAAATAGCTTAAGTATTATTATGTATTTTATAGGCTTATGAAAACATCTTACTCTCTGAACCTTTTTTCTAGATACTCACGAAAAGATCTACAGAGACTATTCGAGATAATCGATGCAACAATCAATAACGGGATCTTTCAACCAAAAGGTCATTCTTCGATATGGCTTTTTGTGACTAAACACAAAACTCCCGATAGAACCGATTATAAGGATGATTTTGATGGTCAGATATTGAATTATGAAGGACAATTAAAAGGAAGGACAGATGATAAAATAATCAATCATTCAAAAGAAGGAAACGAAATACTGGTTTTTTATAGAGAAAGGAAAAATGAATATTCAGATTATGCCTTTAAATACCTGGGGAGATTCCGGTATATTTCCCATTCGGGGTATCAACCCAGAAAATTCAGTCTTCAAGCAATTGATATTCCCTTGGATGATGCCGAAAAAATCGATACGGTAAAGGAAGACGAATTCACAGAAGGCGAAGAAAAAACGAGAATTCAAACAAACTACGAAAGAAATCCAAAATTACGTGCTGAAGCCTTGAAATATCACGGAGCAAAGTGTATAGCATGTGGTTTTGATTTCTACGAAAAATATGGTGAGCATGGAGAAGGATTTATAGAAATTCACCATCTTTATCCGCTTTCATCATACGAAGGAAAAGAAATCGTGAATCATAAAACCGATATGGTACCTCTATGTTCAAATTGCCATCGAATGGTTCATAGGAATAAGAAATTATTATCAATCGAGGAATTAATAAATATAATAAATTAATGGTTTCAAGGTGGTTCAACTCGCATTCAAGGAAGTCCTTGACGTCTTCAAAGCTTTCAAAATTCCCAGTCAGGTAAGTCTTACCGTTTGCTATCGAGGCCACTTCAACAAATAAAAATTCTCTCTTAAAAATCTCCTGTCGCCTGAAAAGGTTCCAGCCCCAAAATTTTTCCAACTAAAAAAACGCACATGATATTCTTCGAATAACATGCCCAAAAAGATGAAAGTCCTTTTATACCTAACTTTTTTGTTTATTAACTCCATCATTACCTTAGGACAGTAAGGTTGTCTTTTCTTTGGTTCTGTGAAACCGTCAAAAAACTAATCAGCGAATTGCCATCGAAGGCCCAGATGTGACTTTGATCACGGATGCCAAATTGCCTTTGAGGCAATTCCACTGTCCTTGAAATGATGGAGTAATGTAAATTGGAAGGAGAAATAAACAAATCTTGTGGTTTAGACATTCACAAACATTTTGTCATTGCTACTATTCTCAGCAGATCCGGTGAAAAACAGCTACAACGTTTTGATAGAGATGATGATGGAATTTTAAACCTTAAAAATTGGGTGACATCAGAAGAATGTGATGTTGTTGCCTGTGAATCAACAAGTGACTTCTGGGTTCCGATTTATGAGTCATTGATAGATCATTTGCCTGTTATAGTTGGAAATGCGCGAGATATGAAAGCATTTACACATAAAAAGACCGATAAGATAGATTCGGAAGTCATTGCACAACTTGCATTGAATAAAATGATTCAACCGTCAAGAGTTTTTCCTAAAAAGCACAGGGAATTCAGGTCGTATGTCAGGCTCAGGTTAACTCTTGTAAGAAAAAGGACAGATATAAAAAATGAAGCTCATGCTATTCTTTCTTCTGAAATGTTACATCTAGGTGATGTGCTAACAGACATTTTCGGAAAAAATGGAAGAGCAATTCTATCAGGAATTTCTTCAGGAAAAAATATTGATCAGATTATAGAATCACTTTCTCCAAATGTTCGGAAGAAAGCTGGTCAGATAAGAGAGATTCTGGACAGAGAAATATCTCAGAGTGCTGCAATAAGGCTTCAGATGTGCCTGAACATTATAAAACATCTGGATGAAGAAATCGAAATTCTGGAAAGAGAAATTTTCAATTACGCTTATAGAAATCATAAACATGAAATGGAAATTTTAATGTCAGTTCCTGGGATTGGAGAACTGAGTGCGGCAACTTTAATTGCTGAGATAGGAAACTTCAAAGACTTTTCTTCAGGGGATAAACTTGCTTCATGGCTTGGGATAGTTCCGAATGTGTATCAATCTGCAGATAAATACCATAATGGAAGAATCACAAAGAGAGGATCAAAAGTAGCAAGGTGGATTCTGACACAGATTGCTCAAGCAGCAGCAAGAAAGAAGAATAGCAGGTTAAAAGAGTTTTTTAACAGAAAAAAGAAGTCAATTGGATATGCAAAGGCGATTATTGCCCTGGCAAGGAAAATTGCAACGATAATATGGCATCTTATCACAAGTGATGAGATGTATGAAGATGAGACAGGGTATGAAAAGGGAGAAGTTCAAAAGAGAAAGATTGTTGAAACTGAAATATTTTCGGCTGATGAACGGATCAAAATAATTAGTGGAATATTCGCAATTATGGGAAAAGAAGACAGAGAGAGTACGTGAGGAAGATATCCTCATGTACTTTCATGCCAAAGAAAAGGATCTGATAAGCAAAAATGCCTCTCAGTCAACCTCGACAGTGAGTGTAAAGTTATCCTCTGTGCCGGTTGTATTCTCCCAGGGTTGTTTGTATATGCCGCTTACCTGCTGGCTGCCCTCGCTCGCGGCTTCGATTATCCATGAATGAGTTCCGGGAACACCAGCCATATCTTCAGGAGCTTCATCCTGGGTATAATAATCGTTGAGAATAGTGAGCCCCTCGCTCAGGTTGAGTTGCCAGGAGTAGCCTGTGGACGGGTTTTCCCTGAGTTGAAGGGTAAAATCCTCTCCATTTTTGAGACTTATGCTTGTTCCGTTGTCAGCTTCGGTTACTACCTGCCCTGTTTCCACGGTTTCATTGACTTCGGTTGTTTTATTTTCAGCCGTGTTATTTTCAGTAACATTTTCGCCTGTCACGTTAGACGTTTCCGGAGTTTCAGGCGTAACCTGTTCGGAATCTTCAGGAATTTCATCTTCTGATGGCTCTGCATCTTCGGTACAGCCGGCTGCAAAGACAACAGCAGCAATGACAAAGAGCATTGCTATTATCTTTAAAATTTTCTTCATAACTATTCCCTCAAAAATTCTCTTCCTTTAAGTTCTCGTGTCTAATTTATTGTACTTTCTTACTGGTTATCGTACTTATTTCTGGTATTAATGGTCTCTGAAAATAAATTATTAAAAATTATTGATCATCATATTCTACAGTTTTTTGAAAATCAATATTTCTTGCAGAATTTTGACGAAGGCGGCCAGGTAAAAATAAATCAGGGAGGATTAATATGAAAAATGAAGGTATTATTTATACCGTTCAGAAAACATCCAGACATTCCTGGCAATAAATGTTAGTAGTAACTTTCTTTTGGATTAAAGTTTTTCGTTTTTATCAAAAATGTAAAGTAGAGATATAAAGTAAAGTCAGGTTCAGGTAATCTGCACGTTCCAGATATGTCCGGACTAGCAGGCCGCATACATAATAAATCCCTTAAAAAATCCCCTCCCGCCGGAGAAGTTTCCAGCTCCGCAAATCCCACTTTTATTCAAACTTCCAGTTTTAGAGAATGATTTTTTAATCTAATCCGGAAAAGCGGTATTTCTGAAATATCTTGTTATAAAATGAAGCATAATTTCTATTCAGCGACAGAAGCATGACTCTCACAGTGAATATAAAAGGCGATTTCGCGCCCCAGGAGGCAAGTGAGGTCATCCGCGAAGCTCTTGCGTATAACGAGCGCGTTGCAAAATACAAAATAAAGAAGTATTCGGATATTTGTGGGAATTTTGAGAACAAATATGGGATGAGTTCCGACCTTTTTATGGAGAAATTCGATTCCTGGGAACTTGGAGACGCGAGTGACTTTCTCGATTGGTATGCAGCAAAAAGGGGACTTGATATTTTAAATAAAAGGCTAAAAATTATCTCGGGAATCGATATATGACTCTCATATCCCGTAAACTAAAACCAGCTTCAGTCCCCGCCTTGCACATCTTATCCACATAAGTTATATATACTATCCCACTCAAATAGTAATATTGTATAAAAGTCTCTAAATTGGAGAGTGTTTTTTCAGGTAATGTTGCACCCAGGTATCAATTCCAGTGAACCTTCAGATGCATCCATTGAAGTTTTCAACTTTTTATCTCGTTTTAAGGGCTTCGTAGTACCTACGTTATACGCTTTAAAACGGGATTACTGCTCAATTTGAGCCTGTTGGAAACTGCATATAAATTACCTGAACTGAACCGCAAAAAACATAATTCAAACAAAATAAATTAAACTAAATCAAAAACAGAAACACCCCTTAGAGCTTTATCCAAGAGGTTTGAAACAAGATGTCAGAAGAATCAGATGATCCAGACAGTAGTGATAGTAGTGATAGTAGCAGCCGTCAGAAAATGTTCACAGCAGCCGGAATGGTCCTGTGTGCGATACAGTTTGCCTTCTTCGCATACATGATCTTGATGTTCATGGAGATGGACTTTGTCCAGGGCTTCAAGTTCATGCTGCTTGCATACTCTTCAGCGTTCATTTATAAGAACATGGAGAATTCCGGAATAATCCGTTTTGTAACCCGGAACTGATGACGGTGTGGGTTCATTCCCAAATCCACACTTTTGTATATCTCTATCCTTCTGTCCTGTATCTCAACCATTTTTATATTTCTTTTTTATTAGCTTTCTTTGAGCTTATAGCTTGCATAACTATGTTTTACTATATTTTTATAACTATATTTTACTAAATTTTTATTTCATTTTACCAAATTTCTCTTTCTCTATCTTTCCGGCCTGAACCCTTAATTACTTAAGGAAGGCAAGCTTTCTGAACAAATAGAAAAAGAGATATAGGATTAATTTTTAGTAACCGCAACATTTTTAGTATCATCAATAATTCTTCTATGGGATAAACATGGACCTTACATTGCAGATTGATACCGATTACTCGCTGCAGGAAGCAAACGAGGTTATTCGCTCGGCTCTGGAACATGAGAAACATCTTGCAAAATACAAGGTACAACGCTATGCCATGATCTGCGATGAATTTGAAGACCAGTACGACCTGATCTCCACGGAATTCGTGCAAAAATTCGAAGCCGGCGAATATATGGATGATGAAAAATGTTTTGACTGGTATGCCGCAAAAAGAGGGCTCGACCACTGGAAGATAAAGCTAGCTGTCCTTAATGCTGTCAGGTTCTAACTGGCAGAACGCCTCTCTTTGCAAGAACCATACTCTTTCCGGCAGCCTTTTCTGCCTGAACCTGTAGAATATTTTTTCTCATCTTTCTTTTTCCTTTCTTTTTCTTTTCCTTACTTTTTCTTTTCCTTACTTTTTCTTTTCCTTACTTTTTCTTTTCTTTACTTTTTCTTTTCCTTACTTTTTCTTTTCCTTACTTTTTCTTTTCCTTAATTTTTCTTTTCCTTAATTTTTCTTTTCCTTACTTTTTCTTTTCCTTACTTTTTCTTTTCCTTACTTTTTCTTTTCCTTACTTTTTCTTTTCCTTACTTTTTCTTTTCCTTACTTTTTCTTTTCCTTACTTTTCCTATTTCTTTATTTATTTTCTTTTTTTCCGTACAGTGCAAGAGTGTCTAAAATTTATGCTAATGTATAAATAGCTGTTCTGCCATAGTTTTATCAGTAATATTTTTTTAATGGTGTTTTAATGAAGGAAAAAATTAAATTAACAGATCTGGTTTTTCTGTCGGATAAAAGGAAGAAACTTCTTCTTTTTCTGAAAGATAAACCAAGGAGTATGGCTGAAATTCAGGAACACCTTTCCGCATATCCTGTTTCAATCCTCCCACAGATCAAAAAATTAAAAGAAGGTAAGCTTGTTGTACAGAAAGGGCATATTTATGAACTCTCTTTTATGGGAGTTGTAATAGCTGACAAAATGCCGCCTTTCCTGGGAACTTTGGAAGTCCTTGAAGATAATTTTGACTATTGGACAAAAAGGAATCTTGAAGGGATCCCTCCTTTTTTACGCAAAAGGATTTTTGAACTGAAGAATTGCAAGCTCATCCTTCCGGAAATGAGCCATATGTTCGAGCTTAATCCTGAATTTGTAGAGAAACTTCACCTCTCCACGCATATTCTAGGTTTCGCTTCCTATTTTCACCCCTCTTTTACCACACTCTACCCGGAACTTGCTGAAACAGGAGTTGAAATTTCTCTGATGCTTACAGAGCCAGTGTTCCAGAGGTTCAAAATGGATTACAGAGAAGAATTGTGCTCTTTCCTGAGTTTTAAGAACGTCAGCCTGTTTGTCTTTCCGCAGGATCCTAAAATTGCAGACTTTACAGTAACAGACAGGTTTTTTTTGCTCACTCTTTTCCCCAGGGAGAAGTTCTTTGAACACGAAAGCCTGCTCAGTTCAGAACCTGAAGCCCTTAAATGGGGTACCGATCTTTTCTCTCACATGTTAAAAGAAGCAGTTCAGGTAAAAGAGGTTTGAATTTTCATATTCCATAAAATTTGTTTTATAGCACCTGTTCTATAGCGCTTATTCTATAGCATTTGTTTTATTGCATTTATTTTATAGCACTTATTAATATTACTTATTGTAAATTTGTATTGTTTCAAATTCATTTCTGATAGCTATTTATAAGCTCTTTTCCATCTTTTTACTGGTTTATTTTTCCATAGCTTCTATTCCGTTACCCCACTTTCCGTTTTCTTTAAACCATAAATTTGCATCAAAGGCAAAAAACTACCTTAAAAAATTTGTAAATTATCTTTTTTCCAGCCCTGAATATGTCGGGTATTCTATATGTTTACCTCCAGGAAATACTGTTAATACTTCATTCTTCTCAATAAACCTTAGAGCTTTTCAGAAATAAGACCGGCTTATAAGACCGGCTTAACAGTTTATGAGATTTACTTCTCCAGAGGGAGCTAAGGAAATGATACTCTTCAAAAAATAAAAACAGCTCTATCCTAATTTAGTGATGAGGTGACTTAGTTTACTACCAGGGCATTAATTTGCCAGCACAAAAAATCCGTTGGGTTCATAGAAAATGGAAAGCAGTGTCAGCTAAGTGACTATAAACCGGGATCTAAGTTAGCTTCTAAAATTAGCTTAAATTATCTTTTGAAAAGCAGACAGGGTATGCGGAGAGGGTGGTGGGATGTCAGCAGAAAAGCGAAAATAGATAGGTGTGTGAATTGAAACGAATAGCGGTATTGATACTTCTGTTCTTAGTATCTTCGGTATTAGCGGTAGTTGTGGGTTCGAATTTGAGCTCTGCCGCGGATGTCGAAAATGAACCAATTATTTCAGGCTTTCTGGCATCTCCGGTGTCAGGCGAATCTCCGTTTGCAATCATAACACGCAAAAGGGCTGTTGAGTATAAAGAAGGTGAGCCAGAAAAACCACGGAACCCCTGGAGCTTTCCATAGCCACCAGGCGGTCCGAGATGCCTGAAAAAGCTTCCTGGTCCATACCGGCGGCTGAAGATAAAGACTGGTCAGGAACTTCCACGGCTATCAAAGTACTTGTCGGCGTTATGGTAATACTCCTGATAGGGCTTGCTGTAAAGGAAAAAAATAAACGATAAAAAGAAATTCTGAAACAAGAAAGGAATAAGGTAATTATGAAAATTAAATTCTAAAATGGAAGATTTGAAAAAGAGACTGTCTCAGGTAATAAACCTGTCCAATCGTTTATTTTCATAATTACTTTATATGGAATAGGAGACTATTCTTACTCGGGATAGACATGAGTTTCACGCTCAATATAGAAACTGATTTTTCACCTCAGGAAGTATGTGAGGCTATCCGTTCGGCTCTGGAACATGAAAAACATGTTGCAAAGTACAAGATCAAGCGGTACTCCATAATCTGTGAGGATTTCGAGGCGAAGTTCGGGTACAGTTCAAGTGAGCTCAGGGCGAGATTCGAAGCCGGAAACATGGGAGATGAAAGTGATTTCTTCGACTGGTATGCGGCAAAAAGAGGATTCGACCACTGGAGCAAAAGGCTTGAGATCCTTTCAGGGATTTCCCTGTGAGAAGCAGTCTTAAACTCGATTTTTTCCTGAAAGGCCTGCCCCCTGATTTCTGAAAGTAGACTTTGAAACCCGGAGCATTCTTCTACGGCATCGTATTTATTTTCCGGTTTTTTGCAGCAAATGGCAGGATAGAGCTCCGGACAGTCCTGTTTCCATTTAAAGGCTTTTTGTTAAAAAAGGTTAAACTCTTCTTTTATCAGGGCTGAAGATTGGTAAATTATTTATGTATGTTTTAAAGTATTAAGTGCTTATTTACTCTTTGTAGATCGAGGTGTTAAACCTGGTAAAAACTGTTTTAAAAAGCATGGTTGGAGAAGCCCTTATTGGTTCAGGTCCGGAAATTGCACACATTGACCTTATCATCGGGCCAAGAGGAGGACCAGTAGAAGCAGCGTTCATGAATTCCCTAGCAATGCCCAGGCAGGGGCATACCCCGCTCCTTGCAGTCCTTGAGCCGAATGTCCAGCCAAAACCTGTGACTCTGCTCGTAAACAAGGTAACGATCAAGAATGTGGCGCAGGCTGCCCTGATGTTCGGGCCGGCTCAGGCTGCGGTTGCAAAAGCAGTCATGGACTCGGTAGCTGCCGGAGTTCTACCTGAAGAGCAGGCAGATGACATTTTCATTATCGTCTCTGTATTTATCGAATGGGATGCAAAAGATAAAGATAAAGTCTACGAATACAACTATGAGGCTACGAAGCTTGCAATAGCCCGTGCAATGGAGAGCAGTCCGACAGTTAAAGAGGCGCTGGCCAAAAAGGATTCAGCAAAACATCCATTCGCATAAAATAAACCTGTTCCGGCTTTTTTTATTTCACGAATCTATCATGCTGGAATCCATTTAACTTATTCACTGAGTTTAACTGCAGGCGAGCTATTTCAGATATTGCCGGATTTTCCGAGATGTATCTCCATTATCTGAGATATTCTCTGTATATCTTTCTTTTTTCAGGAATAACTCTGCCTCAGTCTATTTTTTAATATTTTTTTCATCCCGAATTTACAAGGGACTCCACCAACTATCCTGGCGGGATCTCCAAAAAAGAAATAAAAAAAGCATTATAACGGCACTTTCAGGTCGTGTTTAATATATAGCATTATGTTTCTCGAAGTTTCTCATAAATCCTGTCTATATGTCCTGAACGTGTGATTATGAGGAGTTCGTCCCCTTCTTCAAGCCTTGGATTTTCCCGCGCAAGGATAAATTCATTTTCCCTGTAAAGCCCGATACATTCGGTATTTTCCGGAAACTGGACTTCAGAAATCCTTTTGCCGGAATGATGTTTCTCTGTTGTGAGGCTTATTACGCGTACGTCAGCCCTGACAAGGTTGCTCAGCTCGATTGTATCAACTCCGCGAAGGGCATCAGAAATAATAGTTGAGGAGATATGAGGTGGGTTAATCGGAGAGCTAATTCCCAGCTTCTTTGCAATTTCCATAAACTTCGTATCGTCGGTTTTGACAATAACCCTTTTTACTCCTGTTTCCTGTGCAATCAGACCTATCAGAATATTATCCTGGTCATGGTTGGTGCAGGCTACAACCGCATCCGTGCAATCCAATCCAGCTTTTTCCAGGATATTCGGGTGGGTACCCTCTGCATTGATCACGGTGCAGTCAAGTTCTTCAGCAAGCTCCCTGGCAACTTCCTCGTCCCTTTCTATAAGGACAACCTCATTTCCCTGCTGGATCAGCGTGCGGGTCAGGTGCATCCCCAGGGAACTCGCTCCAATAATAATTACTCTCATTTTTTTCTTTCCTTTAATACGGTCTTTTTCTTTTTTCGCAGTCTCTTTACTTTTTCTAATCCCTTTTTTCTAATTTTCCTTTTCTAATCCTTCTTTTCCAATCCTTTTTTCCAATCCTTCTTTCTTCATTTTTTACTTTTATCATCTCTTCTATTCTTTCCTCTTATTAATTTGTTTCAGGCTGTATCTTTTCGGGCTCTTTTTTCTCTGGTTTTACTTCTTCCAAACCATGTCCTGGGAAGTAGCAGGATGAAGAGCGGGATTATCTCTACTCTTCCAAGCAGCATATCGGCACAGAGCACAAGCTTGAGCAGGGAAGGCATGCTGGAAGAGGTCACGCCTGTGGACAGCCCTGCCGTAGCCAGAGCACTTGAAGTCTCAAAAATAGCATCTGCCGAGTTTATGCCGTGAAGCATGAAAATGAAAGCTGAGAACACAAGCACAACTGAATAAAGTAGCACATAGGTCATGATGCGGTAGACTTCTTCGGGATCAACTACCTGTGATTTTACCTTGAGAGGGGTAATTGCTTCCCTGGGGAGGAAAAAGCGGTAGAAAACCAGCCTTATAAGCTGCACGATTACAATCAACCGGAAAAGCTTAATCCCGCCTGTGGTTGAGCCTACGCTGCCTCCGATACACATAATTGCACTGAGAAAACCTTTTGAAGCATCTGAAAGGGGTGCTATGTCTATCGTGGCAAAACCGGTTCCGGTAAGGGCTGAGACCGTCTGAAAAACAGCATCAGGCAGTTTCTGGAGCAGTTCAAGCCCACCTTCTCCTCCTGAAAGTGTTAAAGCAAAAAGTGCTGTCCCGAGTACAGAAAGCCCGAGCATGTACCTTACCTGCGGGTCCCTTATAAGGGTCCCGGGATCCTTCAGGACTTCAGGGTAGAGCGAGAAGCTGATTGCACCCATTATACAGGAAACTGTTATCAGGAAAGGGATCAAAAAGCCCTCATATGCTCCGATGCTTTCAGCCTGTGTTGAAAATCCGCCTGTAGAAATCGCACTCAGAGCATGACAGACAGCTTCATAAAAAGGCATGCCGCTGAAGATCAGGAGTGTCAGTGAGAGCAATGTCAGGACAAAATAAACCGTACCAAGTGTCCTGGCAGTTGCAATTACACTCGGGCGGATCCGGCTTTCTCCGAAATTCACTCTGTAAAGCCTGAATGCCGTAGTCCCGGGACGGATAAGGATCCCAAGCACAAGCACGATTATACCTATTCCACCTATCCACTGCAGCCAGGAGCGGGTGAAGAAAAAGAGCCTTGTAGGAGAAGGCGGGGCAAGGCTCAGTCCTGTTGTTGTCAGGCCCGAGACACACTCGAAATAAGCGTCCAGAAAGGGCATTCCGGTCGAAAGCGCCATTGGCACTGCGGTAACTAAAGAGCAAAGCGGGAAAGTAATGGCTGCAAGGATCAGAGCTTCTTTTAGTTCAAGTTCGAAATCAGGAAGCAGTTTCTGTAGTATAGCACCCGTTCCCGCAGTTAAGAGGGCACTGCTTCCATAGACTAAAGCTGCGTCTGTTTCCCCGAGAACAAATGCAGCAAGCATCGGGACAAGCAGGACTGCTGAAAATACCAGCAGAAGATGTCCAATGTACTTCAGAACTGCAAGGGGATTTACCGGCGAGACAAGCTCATACATAAGAACTAATTATATTTTTTTCTTTAAGTCTGTTTCACTCTGGAAAGACAGTGTAGTAATTCTGTGCAACTGCTTATTTTTTTAAAAGAAGAAAAAACCAGAAAGGAAAAGCTACAAAAAAAGCAAAAAAAAATGAAAGAAAAACTACAAAAAAAGCCAAAAAAAGAAATGACACGAACTACTAAATAAGCTAAAAAAACGAACGCGGCTAAGAAGGGTCCTGTGCGGATATATATAGAACAACAAATAGAACAGAATTAAATATTAGGAAATTTGCAGGTATCTTAATCACTGTGATAAAATCGGGTTAACAGAAAAAAATAAGCCTGCGTTTTTCACGGGGTTTGCGATTTTTGTTTTTACCTGAGAGGGGCGAATCGAGCCGGACCTGAGCTTTACAACGAGTAATTACTTACAGGTAGGATGACCCGGGTTTTGTTCCGGGCCTTTTTGTTGTCTTATGAAAAATTTCCAGGAAATTCTCTACTTTGTGTCCTGTAAATTTTGAGGGCAGGGCAGCTGTTAAACTGTATCTCAAGTTAAAGGGCAAGCTCCTGAAAAAGTAGATCATGGGGCACAGATTTTTCCCTGATGATTTCTATTATTTCTCTCACTTGCGTTTTTTCGTCATTTTTTTCTTAGGGGAGGCTTACTATAGGGCTTGAGGAGTTCTCAAGCCCGAATACTTAAATCCGGTTTTTATTCCTTTTCCGAGATTTTCCTGTCTCTTTTAGAGTTCAGAAAGAGGGCTGAAAATACAGAATACTGTCTGAAAATTAACGGGCGTGGTAGATAAATATTTATAATAAGTATAAGTAGTTTATAATGAGGTAAAAACATAAAAGAACTTTACAGTGGGGGAAGACATAGTGAAAATTAGAGTAGTTAGTTCCAGGGAAGAAATCTTTACACTTAACCCTAATGAGCGTGTTGTTCACCTGGCCTTCAGGCCTTCGAACAAGGACATATTTGCGCTGGTAGAAACCTGCCCGAAAATTGAGGTAATCCAGTTACCCAAATCTTACAGGCGCACGGTCTCAAAGTCCATAGAGATGTTCCTTGAAATGCAGCGCATCCAGCTTATCGAAGGAGATGTCTGGGGTCACAGGAAAGACATTAACGAATATTACAGTATCCCGTCCTCAGTGATTGAGAAGATAAGAGAACTGAAGATGGAGGGCACACCTGCTGAGAGAATCGAAGAAAAAGTTGCAAGGGAAAGCAAGCTGAATCCTGAAATGGTGGCCTATATCTTGACCAAGGAAGCTTCTGCCTGAAATCCTGTCAACCGGGATTATCTCTCGGGATTTTCCCTTATATCTTCAATACAGATAAGATAATGCTGAAAGATTCTGAATCTTTCAAGAATCCTTATTTGTTATGTAATCTCCAGCTTGAAACTTTGAGTTTAAGGAAGATACCCTGACTTGAGATAAGAGAGAACAGCTTCTAGCGATAGCTCTCAAGCCAGGGAGATTATATTTGTTTTTCACTGTACTGCACTTATTCATGTATTACACTTATTCATTGTATTACATTTATTTTTTCACTGTAAATGTTTAATTTTTTAAAAATTTTCTTTGCCAAAATATTTTATTGGTGCTTTTAGAAGCAATTTTATTAGTTTTCAGGGATTAAGTTTATACTTTTGCCGCCGCTTCATCCAGGTGACTCAGATTTATTAAAGACTTTGCTTTTTTGAGTAAAAAGGTGAGAGAGTAATAACTTATATATTTCTGGCGGCTGTAATCTTTTAAGTCTTATTTGTAATCTTTTTAGCCTTATAGAACTAATAAGGAGACCGAAGGGTGAAACTGGAACTTATAGAGCTGATTTTTCTTTCCGATAAACGAAAACAGTTACTTCTTTTTCTGAGAAGTGGACCCAAAAATATGGATGAAATTACGGAAGCTCTTCAGGTAACTTCCACTTCCATTCTGCCTCAGATTAAAAAATTAAAAGATATGTCTCTGGTCACGCAGGAGGACAAAACGTATACGCTCTCACTCATCGGAAAAGTCCTTGTTGAAAAAATGCAGCCACTTGTCAATACTATAGAGCTTTTTGAAGATAATTTTGATTACTGGTCGGAAAAGGACCTGCAGGGGATCCCTTTTTCTTTTCGCAGGAGGCTCGGAGAACTCGGTAAATGTAAACTTATCCAGCCTGATCTCGACCGTATGTTTGAACTCGACCAGGAAGTCGTGGAAAACCTTTCCAGGTCAGGTCATGTTCTTGAAGCCATAGCTTACTTTCATCCACCTATGATTTATCTTTATCAAGAGCTTGCAAAAAAAGGAGTTGAATTATCCCTTCTGATGTCTGAGTCCGTCTTTCAGCGGTACTATATGGACTATATGGAAGACTTCCGGAGCATGATAGCTCTTGAAAATGTCAGATTTTTCCGGTATTCGGGCGAACTGAAAATTGCAAGTCTTACAGTTACGGACAGGTTTTTCCTGATATCCCTTTTCCCAAAGAACCAGAGGCATTTCGACAGGGAGAGTCTTACATGCTACGACCCCTCTGCCCTGAAACTGGGTACTGAGCTTTTTAACGAGCTATTGCTTGATTCGACTCAGATTACCAGTCTACCTAAGGAATGACTTATGCCCCCTAAGGAATGACTTACGCCCCTGAATACATTATTTGTACAGAAATATTTCGTACGGACTATATGCGGATTGCCTGCATATGTGTACAGGAATGCCGGCACAGAAAAAAATTATATTCTTCAAAAGCAGGAGGAATTTTTATAATAGGTTTTTATGAGCAGAAAGCAGCTTACAGTAAACAACTAAAACTGCTTATGTTTGCAGGCTTGCTACTTATCCTGGCATTTTATATCTTTTTTCGTGCAGGGTTTTTCGGCTTTGGCACCGATCCTGATGAAAGATATGCTCTGCCTCTTCTCCTTCTCATTTACCTTGCTGCAATGTGGAGTTTTTTTGGCATGAAATTCCTTATAACTTCCGACAGCGTTGTTGCGTTTTTTCCACCATTCAGGTACAGCATTCCCTTTTCAGATATCAGTTCGGTAGAGATTATGGAAGAATTCCCGTGGTATATGGGTTGGGGCGTCAGAATATGGGGCCGCAAGCTAATTTTTGTGGGAAAGCATGCAAAAGGTGTAGCAATCAGGAAAAATAAGGGTTTTTTCAGAACTGTTATCCTTGTTTCAGAAAGCCCAGATGAATTCCAAAAACGAGTGGAGATGGCCATGAGATAACGTCAGGCCACCCATTTCTTTAACCGCTCGGGCTGGCTTATGATTCCGCCTTTTTGATTTTATGCTTCAGTTTTTCTGCAATATCGATTCCTAGCCTCTTGCATTCCTGCAGATCCTTGTCGGTTGGCTTGTGAAGGATCCGAAGCACGGGGTCCACCACGCTCATTCCCATCTCACGCATCTTCTCGGCTATCATTATGGGTGCTTCTCCGCTCCACCCGTAAGACCCGAAAGCAGCTCCTATCTTGCCCTGCGGGTTTGCGGAAATAAGGGTTTCGTTCATGAACTTTTCCATGGGCAGCAGCATTTTGTAATAAAAAGTCGAAGAGCCAACTGCAATTGCTTGTGCTTCATTGAGCTCTTCGAGCTTCACATCATAAAAACTGACAACCTTTACATCCACATTCTTTGACTCAATCCCGTTCCCTATTGCTTCAGCCATAGCCTTTGTATTCCCTGAGGTACTGAGATAAACTACTATTGCTTTCAACCTGTATCCCCTCCGGCGATATAATAAGTCTTATTAATGCAAACCCCGGAAAATGAGAGCAAAAACCGGCAGTTGCGTATCTAAAGCTCAGAGCTCGAAGGCGTAACCCTGTGACTTTCCTCGCTCCCCAACCAGCATTAATTATAAAAATTATTTTAAATAAGGGTTTCGTCGTCGATATATTTAGAGCTTCAGACAGCTGTTTTTATATCAGGTCTGCCTCTATACGGATAGGCGCTATATAGTTCACAACATGGAGGGCAACACTCTCCAGGAAATTGCGGACATTTTGCGGAATCCTGTCCACAGTATGGGAAGCAAAGTTCAGACTGCCTATTATCTCTCCCCTGTGCTTCATAGGGATTACAGCAACTGCAGTTATCTTTTCGTTCCTCAGCATATCTGCCATTTCTTCAGCAAAAAAACTCAGTTTGTAAATGGGTTTCTCGGTCCAGACCTGCTTTGCTTCCGGGGAGTCTATCCTGTATGCAGAAATATTTCTCACAAATTCGGAGGAAAGTCCCCTGTGTGCAACCAGGTTAATCTGGTCCAGAAGCTCATCTTTCAGGTATATTCCTCCCGCATCTATCTCTTTTATTTGCAAGCAGGCATCAAGGATACGGGAAAGCATGGTCTGGAGGTTCCAGGTAGTGCTCAGCGACATCCCGAGTTCCCGCTGGATCTCAAGCATTTCCTGTGCTTCTCTTCTTTCGGTAACATCGACAACTATTCCTTGAAAGTGTGACGGGTTGCCTTTGCTATCCCGCTGGATATACGTCCTCTCCTCAACCCAGCGGATATTGCCGTCTCCTGTGAAAATTCGATATTCCATCTCAAAAGAGTCGTATCCTTCTCTAATCGAGCGTGCAAGACCTTCCGAAACCAAGTTGACGTCCTCTTTATGAACTATATCTCCGTAAAGGATTTTACCAGTAATGAAATCTTCTGCAGTATATCCAAACTGCGTTACATTTTCTGAAACGAACTCTACAGGCCAGTTCTCAATATTTTTCCAGAGAAAAGCTACTGCTGAGCTTTTATTGATTATCGTTTTCAGCAGTTTCTGCATTTCGAGGGATTTTCTCAGGGCTTTTTCAACTTTTTTCCTGGGGGTTATATCCAGCACTATTCCCTGAAAGCAGGTCACTTTCCCATCTCCCTCTCTCTGGATAAAGGTTCTTTCGTTTACCCAGCGCAGGTCTCCTGCTTTTGTAAAAATTCTATATTCCGAATTGAAGCTCACTTCCCCTTTCTGGATGTGTCTCTCGAGTTCTTCTTCAACTCTTATAAAGTCATCTGGATGTATAATCTTTCCGTACAGGACTCCTCGTGATATAAAATCGTCAACTGTATATCCAAACTGTACTACATTACTCGATACAAAAGCTGCGGGCCAGTACTTTTCATTCCTCCACAGGAAGACAACTGCCGGGCTGTTGTTGATCACTGTGGTGAGCACCTTCTGCATCTTAAGGACTTTTTCCAGTTTTTCTTCGCTTTTCTTCTGTTCAGTGATGTCAAGCACCACTCCCTGAAAGTGGGTTACCTCTCCTTCCGGATTTCTCTGAATAAAGGTCCTTTCATTTACCCAGTGTATTTTCCTGGCTTTTGTAAAAATCCTGTATTCCATATTGAAACCCGGAACCCCGCTTCTTATTCTTTTCTCAAGCCCCTCTTCAACTCTGGCCAGGTCATCAGGGTGTATAATGTCCCCGTACAGTACACTGCCTGATATGAAATCTTCTGCCGTGTATCCAAAGTTTAACACATTTTCGGAAACAAACTCTGCAGGCCTTCTTCTTTCGTTTTTCCAGAGGAATACCACTACCTGACTGTTGTTAATTATGGTCTTCAGGGCCTCTTCTCTTTCCAGAGCTGCATGGAGAGCTTTTCCCCTTTCGCCATCCGCAGCATCTGCTACGCTAGGATAGGTGTTCAGTTCTTCTTTTTCCGAAGTTTCGCTGTCCATTTTCTTCTAACCGCCTGCACAGGATTTTTTTAATAACCGCTTCAGGAATAATACTTTAGGAACTGTATATCTTCAGGATCGCAACCTGGCATGTGTGCGAATTTACCGGTCTGTACATTTGCCGCCTGCAGGTTTGCCTGTAATTTTGGTCCGCTTTCTTTTATATAATTGTGTTTTTATCGAATATCAGTTTATTTGATCCAGGGTTCTTCTTTTTCTATTTAGCTGCACCTTATACGGCCGAAAACTATTTATTCATAAAACTGTGGGTTCGGCTACAAACTTCCTTTATCAGTCGTATTCTTTTTTGCAGCTTCATAGAAATCTATTTATATAAGTTTATAGGTAATAAGATTCCGTATTCCGCATTCGCAGTACGAACCTGCCAGCCAGAAAAACTCCATCACACCACCAAAAATAACCGGCTGGAAAAACTGTAAATCCGCGAGATCCTTCATGAACCCCTTAACTAACTCCAGCAGAAGAATAGCAGCATCCAATCCGGATGTTAACCGACCAGATATGAAGCTAGAGCGGATTCAAAAAATTATGTTGAGTACAGTAAATGTCATCGAATACGGAATACCGAAAATGGCTAAAACCAAAAATGGCTAAAACCAAAAATGGCAAAAATCTAAAATGGCAAAAAAGTCCAACAAACATAAAAACCTCCATAAAAGAATCTGCGGTAAGGTTTTGAGGGAAACCTTACCACAGATTCCTTTGCTTCTAAAACTATTTTGCCCGTAGTTTACTTATTCTCATTTATGGCAGTGTGCTTAATTTTCTGTAAAATTTACTCTCTACCCCTTACTCTTCTTTTTTGATTACTGTTCCATTACTATATACTTGTTTCCTGTGATCCAGTCTTCATTTATATCAATTAGTATTGAGACTACCAGTCTCAATACTGAGTCTTGGTTAGGAAATGCTCCAACTACCTTGCTTCTTCTTTTGAGTTCCTTGTTGGTCCTCTCCATCATATTTGTTGTCCTTATTTTTTTCCAGTGTTTTTCTGGAAACTGCATATAGTTCATTACATCATACTGAAAACTTTCAAGGGTATCAGCTGCGCCTTCATACCCCATACTATCCAGTTCCATAATCAGGTCATTCAACTTCTGACGGTCTACTAATGCTTCTTTTATCTTCTCAGCCACTTCTTTCTGCTTCTTTTTTGGCACTTTCTTGAGAACTTGTCTTGCCAGATGTACATGGCACATCTGCCAACTTGATCCAATAAAGGATTCTCTTACTGCTTTCTGTATTCCTTTATGGCCATCAGAAATAATTAACTTGACACCTCTTAACCCTCTTTTTTTCAGATCATCGAATAGATCTTCCCAGAACATAGAGGCTTCACTGTCTGCTAATCTTGTTCCAAGAATTTCACGGTAACCGTCATCCCTGATCCCAGCAACTACAAAGAGAGCTTTGTTTTCGTAATGAAGCCCATCTCTTACCTTGAAATAAGTCGCATCGATAAGCAAGTAAGGGATTTCATGTTCTATTGGCTTTGAGAGAAATTCTTCAACCTTCTCATCCAGTTCTTTTGTAATCCTGGAAACAGAAGAGGCTGAAATTTCTCCTACTCCTAATGCAGTCATGACCTTTTTCACCCTTCGGGTGGAAACTCCTTGAAGGTAAGATTCAGCTACAGCGGTTAAGATGGCCTTTTCAACTCTTGAATATTTCTCAAAAACCTGAGTTTCAAAGGGAAACTCACGGAATTGAGGCTTTAATAATTCGAGTTTCCCATGCTTGGTCAGGAGAGTTCGGGGTTTGTAGCCATTTCTACTAGCTTTACGTGAATCTGTCCTCTCATAACGTTGTGCACCAGCTTGGAGGAGGGCTTCCTCCTCCATTACAAGGTTTAAAAACCAGGTAATTAGCTGGCGAATTCCATCTTCCTGATCGACAAGATAATCTTTTATGAGTGGGAATAAATTAACCATTGACTCTGCATCCTCTTTTTTTTGTGGTGAAAGGAAAAGGATACAGAGTCAATCATATTTTACAGAACTTTCGGTACACTGCCGGATAATGAACTGATAAATAATAATTTGGTATTATATCTCTCTATTGCAAGGCAAAAAAATTACTATATAATTGCAATTACTCTTATTGGACTTGGATTTACATCCTTCGTTAATCACTTTTCACAGCATCGCATAATATCCGCTATGCTTGCTGCGGGATTTGTTTTAATAGTAATGCTGCTAATACGCAATTCTCGTAGGTATCTATCCTAATTACACAACAAAGATTAATCAATGTAATATATCGAGAAATCACAAGAAGGTGAAAAAAGGAAAAAAAGGAGGATTTAAAGTTGCTGGAGTGGGTAATAAGTTATTTTTTTCCCACTGTTGCTACCGCTTTCTCTGTGAAATTTAAGTTTAATGCGACGGGAACTACTTTTAAGGAGCTTGCATTAAGGCATTAAAAGTTCGGCTTTGTAGAAATCCTCATAAATGACTAATTCCCATTAATTTAAACTGGATGTCTGATGTCTTCTTATCTATTTTTAGCCTCTTGAAGCTGGTATAGATGGTTTCTACAAAGCCGCTTTTTCCGATCTAAGATATTTACTTATTAACTGTGATATATCTAGACCTGGTTTCAGTACTCATGCTTTCTGAATTATTTACTGTTAAACTAACAGTAAATTGTCCTGTTTTATTGTATACGTGTACGGGATTCTTTTCTGTTGAAGTATTTCCGTCTCCAAAAGCCCATGTCCATGAAGCTGGTGATCCGGTGCTGTTGTCAGTAAAACTGACATTGAGCGGTACAGACCCTGAAGTCGGAGATGCGGAAAAAGCAGCGACAAGGGAGTTTGAAACAGCAATATAGCCGGTTTTTGCCAACGTATTACTGCCGTTTGCATTACTTGTTGTCAATGTAACAGAATATAGTCCTGATTTATTGTATGTGTGTACAGGATCTTTGTCTGTTGTTGAATTACTTCCATCTCCAAAAGTCCATTTCCATGCAGTTGGTGACCCTGTGCTCTGATCAGTAAAACTAACGATAAGAGGCGCTTTTCCTGAAGTCTGGGACGCAGAGAAATTAGTAACAGGAGTATTCAGAACGCCTGAGACCGCAATATAGCTGGTTTTTGTCAATGCATTACTGCCGTTTTCATCACTTGCTGTCAATGTAACAGAATATAGTCCTGGTTTATTGAATGTGTGTACAGGATTTTTATCTGTTGTTGAATTACTTCCATCTCCAAAAGTCCATTTCCACGCGGCTGGTGACCCTGTGCTCTGATCAGTAAAACTAACAGTAAGAGGCGCTTTTCCTGAAGTAGGAGACGCAGAGAAGTTGGTGGCAGGAGAAGCTAAAACGCTTGAGACAGCAACATAGCTGGATTTTGTCAACGTATTACTGCCGTTTGCATTGCTTGCTGTCAATGTAACAGTATATCGTCCTGATTTATTGTATGTGTGTACAGGATTTTTATCTGTTGTTGAATTACTTCCGTCTCCGAAAGTCCATTTCCATGCAGTTGGTGACCCTGTGCTCTGGTCAGTGAAACTAACTGTGAGTGGTGCTTTTCCTGAAGCTGGAGATGCAGAGAATTTGGAAATCGGGGCATCTAAAACGCTTGAGACAGCAACATAGCTGGATTTTGTTAATGCATTACTACCGTTTTCATTACTTGCTGTCAATGTAACAGTGTATCGTCCTGATTTATTGTATGTGTGTTCGGGATTCTTTTCTGTTGAATTACTTCCATCTCCGAAAGTCCATTTCCATGCAGTTGGTGACCCTGTGCTCTGGTCAGTAAAACTAACAGTAAGAGGCATACTTCCTATAGTTGGAGTTGCTAAAAAGGCGGTGACAGGGACAATATAGTCTGGATTCGACATCACAGTGCCGCTTTCAGAAATTACTTTTATATAGTTTGATTTTTGCACCCTATCACTGCCTCCCTCATTAGTTGTCGTTAAAGCAACAGTATAGTTCCCTGTTTTATTGTATATATGCATAGGATTCTTTTCTGTTGAATTACTTCCATCTCCAAAAGTCCATTTCCATGCAGTTGGTGCCCCTGTACTCTGGTCAGTAAAACTAACAGTTAAAGGCGCTTTTCCTGAAGTCTGAGACACAGAAAAGCTGGTAACAGGAGTATTCAGAATACCTGAGGTCGCAATATGGCCGGTTTTAGTCAATGCATTACTGCCATTTGCACTACTCGCTGTCAATGTAACAGAGTATAGTCCTGATTCATTGTATGTGTGTACAGGATTCTTTTCTGTTGAATTACTTCCATCTCCAAAAGTCCATTTCCATGCAGTTGGTGCCCCTGTACTCTGGTCAGTAAAACTAACAGTTAAAGGCGCTTTTCCTGAAGTCTGGGACGCAGAGAATTTGGAAACAGGAATAGCTAAAACGCTTGAGACGGCAATATAGTTTGATTTTGTCAACGTATTACTGCCTTTTTCATTACTTGCTGTCAATTTAACGGAATAAAGCCCTGATTTATTGAATATGTGTACAGAATTTTTATCTGTTGAATCGTTTCCATCTCCGAAAGACCATTTCCATGACGTTGGAGATCCTTTGCCCTGGCCTGTAAAATCAACAATAAGAGGCGCTTTTCCTGAAGTAGGGGAGGCAGAGAAGCTGGTGACAGGCCCATCTAGAACGTTTGAAACAATAATATAGCTGGATTTTGTCAATGTATTGCTGCCGTCTGCATTACTTGCTGTTAATCTAACAGAATATAATCCTGCTTTACTGTATGTGTGTACAGGGTTCTTCCCTGTTGAATGTGTGTCGTCTCCAAAAGTCCACTTCCATGACGTTGGAGATCCTGTACTCTGGTCAGTAAAACTAACAGTTAAAGGCACTTTTCCTGAAGCCGGAGACGCAGAAAAAGCAGCAACAGGGGCTTCAAAACCGTTTGAAACAGTAATATAGCTGGATTTTGTTACTGCACTCCTGTTTCCCGTTTCGTTTAATGTCAACGTAACAGAATATTTTCCTGATTTTCTATATATATGCTGAGGGCTCTTTTCCGTTGAATAAGTTCCATCTCCGAAAGTCCAGTTCCATGACGTTGGAGATCCTGTGCTCTGGTCAGTAAAACTAACACTAAGTGGCGTTTTTCCTGAAGTAGGGGATGCAGAAAACACTGGCTGTGCCAGAACAGTTACTGTGGCAAATTTCAAATCAGTACCGTTTGTATTGTTTACTGTAAGCGTTATGTTGTAATTCCCTGCTCTGGAGTAAGTATGTGCCTGGTTTTGCTTTGTTGAACCGGATCCATCTCCAAAGTTCCAGTTCCACCCATCCGCATTCTTCGAGAAATCCGTAAACTGGATAGAAAGAGGAGCATAACCGGATGTGAGATTACTGCTGAAGTTTGCAACAGGAAGTGCTGGTTGTGCTGGGGGATGACTTATAAACTGGCCGAAAGCAATAGGACTGGAACCTGTCTGTACCGTGGCTGCAACCTTATTTGTGGCTACGTCAATTACAGAGACAGTTTTTCCGAGACTGTCGTCGTTGCCGGAGTTCGCTACATATACTTTTGTTCCGTCCGGTGTGACCGCAATTCCGTAAGGATTTTTTCTGACACTAACAGTTGCTGCAACAGTGTCGTTTACCGTATCAATCACAGAGACATTATTGCTACCTGAGTTTGCCACATATACTTTTGTCCCATCCGGGCTGACTGCAATTCCCATAGGCCATTTTCCTACAGGCACTGTGGCTGTGACAGCGTTTGAACCCGTATCAATTACAGAAATAGCATTATTTTCGCAATTCGCCACGTATAGTTTTGTTCCCTCTGGATTGAATGTAATTCCACAAGGACCAAGTCCAACTTTCACAGTCGCCATAACAGTGTTTGTGACTGTGTCAATTATAGAAACATTATTACTGTAGCGGTTCGTCACATATACTTTTGTTCCATCCGGTGTGACTGTAACCCCCAGAGGATTGGCTCCTACAGGCACCCTGGCTGTAACGGTGTTTGTGCCTGTGTCAATTACAGAGACGCTGTTGACGTCACGATTCGCCACATATACTTTTGTTCCATCCGGTGTGACTGCAACTCCACAAGGACTGTATTTCTGTCCCACATCCACTGTGGCTGTAACCTCGTTTATGGCTGTGTCAATTACAGAAACAGTACCACTGTAGCCGTAGTTGGTGTTCGTCACATATATCCTTGTTCCATCCGGGCTGACTGCAATTCCGTAAGGATTTTTTCTGACATTTACAGTTGCTTCAACAGTGTTATTTGCTGTGTTAATTACAGAAACAGTGTTGCTGTTGAAGTTCGCAATATACGCATACGAAGGCGCAGGAGAACCTTTTGGTACAATATTTACTGTGGCAAGCTTTGAATCTGTGCCGTTTGAATTGCTTACTGTCAGCCTAACAGTATAGATTCCTGTTGCAGAATAGGTATGCGTGGGATTCTGCTTTGTTGAACCGGACCCGTCTCCAAAGTCCCAGTTCCATTTGGTTGCATTCTCCGATAAATCTATAAACTGCACAGGTGCAGAAAGAAAAACATAATCTGATGTGATATTGCTGCTGAAGTTCGCTAAAGGATAAGCTGGTTGTACAGGGATAGAACCTATAAACTGGCCTGAAGCATAAGGACTGTTTCCTACGAGCATCGTGGCTGTAACAGTGTTGGTCTCAGTGTCAATTACAGAGACAGCGTTATAGGGGTTAATCGCTACATATACTTTTGTTCCGTCAGGTGTAACTGCAACTCCCATAGGATTGGGTCCTACAGGTATCGTGGCTGTAACTTTATTTGTAGAAATGTCAATTACAGAGACAGTGCTGAAATATTTACCATTATTAGTCACATATACCTTTGTTCCCTCCGGGTTGACTGCAACTCCAAAAGGAGCTCCCTCTACCTTCACTGTGTCTGTAATACTGTTTGTTGCCGTGTCAATTACAGATATGCTCCCGCTATCGGAGTTCGCTACGTACACCTTAGTTCCATCTGGTGTGACCGTAATTTCTTTAGGACCTTTTCCTACTGATACCGTAGTTATAACAGCTTTTGTGGCAGTGTCAATTATAGAGACAGTTTTGTCTCCGTAATTTGTTACATATATCTTTTTTCCATCCGGACTTACTGCCACTCCCGTAGGACCTCTTCCTGTTTTCACCGTACTTACAACAGTATTTTTAGTGGTATCAATTACAGAAATATTGTTACTGGTTGGTTTTGTCACATATACCTGTTTCCCATTCGGGCTGACTGCAACCCCCTGAGGAGAACTTCCTACAGGTACCGTGGCTATAACATTATTTGTTGCCGTATCAATTATAGATACATCGTTGCTATGAGAATTTACCACGTATACTTTTGTTCCATTCGGATCAATTACAGCTCCCATAGGATTAGATCCTACAGATATCGTAGCTGTAACTTTATCTGTAGTTGTGTCAATTACAGAGATATTGTCACTCTCTCCATTTGTAATGTATGCAAATGGGGAGGCACCTGCGATACTCACCAACATTAACAAAGCAAGTGCCGTTATCCCCAAAGTTTTATTGAAGGCCTGCCCCCTAAATATTTTATTCCATTTTGTTCCTTTCATTTTAGACCTCTAAGTATATGGATTATTAGATTGGATTATTAGATTGAATTATTAAATTAGATTATTAAATTAGATTATTAAATTTGTTGAGAATTTTGAAAAATCTTGAGATTTGAACGATTTTTATAACGAATAATATAGTAATCCGTGAAGTTAGAGTTTTTTCGGGTTAAGTTGATTATCGCAACCGAGTGCGACTATATAAATAGCTAGATGAAAAATATTTCATCAGACTGTGCAAAATAATTATAACTTAAATGATAATAATCTTTCTTTTATTGGTTTTACAAATCCACTAAATTCTGTTTTTTCTCAAAAATTTTATAAAAATTATGCTGTAAAAGTGACCCTTATTTTTCGTCCCCACAGAGCAGATTCAATTATATTTTTTATACCGTCAATAAGGAGTCTGGTGTTTTTTGCTCTTACAAATCCACTATTCTTCAGCTCTATGAATACGTTTTCCCCCAAACGCATGAATAGTTCTCGTTCCGGCAATGCATTTTCCCCACTGTTCTGTCCCCTTTGGAATGAATAATTCGTCCCCGGGATTAAGAATAAACTCCCTATCATTTAATACTGCTGTATATTGCCCACTAACGCAAACCATGTACTCATCAAATTCGTGAGCATGTTTCCTGGAAATTCTGTCTGAATAACAGGTCCAGAAAGCCATCTGACTGCCATCTGCACCTTCGTAAAAGTAACCATCAATATTTTCAGTATTTTGCTCCTTACTGCTAATGTGATTACTTTTACTTTTCATAAACTCCGGAAAATCTTTCATGTCTAAAACCTCCCAGCATTTAAGTAATCTACATAATATCAAATTAATGCATGAATTGTAATGTCAAATCAAAAAACAACTCATAGAGAACTTTTATCCCTTGTTCGCAAGTTGAGGTAACATAAAGCAGTAATTGCAAGAATATCTTAATATTTTATGCTATTGATTTTCTTTTAACATAAACACAGGTTTGTATTAACAAAAACAGTTCAGTATCAGTAAGCATTTCAGTATATTTATTACTTTAGCAGACATCAAACTATTGAGGTGAACAAATGCCAGCAAGAAAAGTAAAGAATGATAATAAAGAAAAAGAACTAATGGAAAAACTAGAATCAATAGAAGAAAAAAGAGAAGATACAGCAGAACAAATAAACATAGAAGAGGAACCCGATGAAAGTAAAAGGCCTAAATAAACAGTATGTTACAAATTAACGTCAAAAAATACATGAACTTTATTTGACCAACAAGCAAATTTTTATTCAGAAGCTATTAATTTTTTTAAGAACATTTTGTACAAATTCGCGCTTAGCATTTACATAAGCCGTAATATCAGTTCTGAACTGTTCAGCTAATCTCATTTTGAGTTCTCCATAAGCTTTCACAGCTTCCGGATGATCTCTTAAATAATTGCGAAAAGCAATATGCTCAAGATAACCTTTGCCATTCTTCGGACATACGTAAAGGTGGTAGGGCATAAAGTCATCTAAAAAAGTTCTTTTAAAAGCCTCTCTGCCTTCAACACCCAGATTTCCTTCGTGTTCAAACCCAATTTTTGAAAGCCTGTCTTTTACAGCAGGAAAAATGTCATACGAATCAATGACTACATCAATATCAATAATAGGCTTTGAGGCAAGACCATCAACCGCTGTGCTTCCAACATGATCTGCACTATTTACAAGATCGCCAGCACAATCAACAATCATTGCTTTTATTTTTAAAAATTCGTTGTAACTACTCAGGGTATAGTTAGCGGTGCTCCGCTGAGCGCCGCGAGAATACCTTCTATAACAGGTAAATCGTTCTTTTTAATGGTCGAAATATAAGCTCTAATTCTGCAGAAAGCTTCCGCTCCTTGTATAGTTCTGAAAGTTCCTGATATTTTCTGCTGTAATTTCATCATCCTTATGTCTCTTTCTGCCTGGTTATTTTCAAATGGAACTCTCAAATCATTGAGGAATCTCAGGATCTGTTCTTTGTTTTCTATAAACCTGTCAAGTAGGTTCCTTGCTTTTGTTTTTGGATTTTTACCACGTTTTCCATGTTTTTCAGGGTTTAGAGAAGGTGGATTTTCTTCAATCCCTTTCATGACGATAGCATTGAACCTCTCTTCCAACGCTTTAATTTGTTCAAAATCCAGATCTTTGACTTGCTCTTTGCATTCATCAGTATACTTTTTCATTTCTGTTAACAGTTCATTCATCTCTTTAGCCCATTGCTGTTTATAGTTCTCCTCAATTCCAGTAAGTTCTCTCTGGAGATGAGCGTTGCAAAGAGCATGATCACATTCATAACTGTTATAGGGTTTCCATCCGTCATGAACTGCTATTCCTTTAAACTCTGGAAGAATTCCCATGGCATTAATTGCTTTTGATCCTCTTTTTGAGTGAGCAAAATAACAGGTGTATTTGTCATTAGAAGCTACATGAAGCCAATGCCTTTTTCCTTCAATTTTCATCCCAGTTTCATCACAATGGATAACAGGAGAAGTTATTAACTTCTCCTTACTCATATTTTCAAACTCCTCTAAATTCCGGAAGCATTCTTTTTCTGCTCTGATTATCGTAGCAGAACAGATTTTTATCCCCATAACGTCATCAAAAAACTCTAAAATCCTTTTATAGGGAATAAACTGGTAGTTTTTACAGTAAATTGCTGAAGCTAAAATATTAGGACCATACTGGACGGGATATTTCACAGATTCTGGAAAAGAAGCTTTATTTGATTTTCCACAGTGAGTACAGGTCTTAATCTGACTTCGATGTTCCGTAACAATTAGATTTACAGGAGGAATATCAAAAATTTGTCTTCTCTCATAAGCTTCAACTTCAACATCCTCAAGAGTATGTCCACATTCTTTGCAGCAGGTCAAAGAATGTTCAATTACCTAATCAGGATCATTAACCATATCAAGAGTTGTGCCTGGATGACCTTCTTGACCTCCAGGTTTCTTCCCACTCTTTTTCCGGAGACTCTTGGGATTAGGTTTTTCTTTGACTAAAAAGTCAGTAGAAGGAGGTTTACTGCTGTTTCTGCTATTTTGATTTAAGCGAGATTCTAAAATCCTTACACGTTCTTCTAGTTCAGCAATTCGAATAGCTTGTTCTTCTATGATAGTTTCAAGTCTCTGGATTACAGAAATTACAGCTTCAGGACCAGCTTCATAGATAACGAGGATCTCTTCACGTGTAAGCATAATAACGAAACAAAATAGGATTTAATTTATATGCAATTTTTCCTCGAAAAGAGGAAAAATTGTAGCCTTTCAAAGGCCACCTGAATTGTTACAATTCGTTTTTCCATCTAGGGTCTTATGGCACAACTCTTACAATGCCCTTCATTTTCGCATCCATACTTACCGCTCCTGAATCCGAGATAGCCACGGAAAAGGCTTCTTAAAAAATCCAATTCACAGCTTAGTATCTGTGATTGAAACCAGATTAAAGTAATTTCCACCCTCAGCTTCCATTACTCCAATACTTTACAGGCATAACCATTATCACACGAAAGCCAATCCTTCCAGGCTTCTTCTAATCACTTTAATTCCTTGCATTCTTTTATACTAACTGAATCAGAAGTTTTCCATAAATTATACCACCAGTCGCATGAGTGAAAATTCATATCATCAAACCACTATGGCAATAATTCTGCCGGAACCCCATGTGTAAATTTTTTTTTCAACTCCGGGACTGCAACTGCTATTTGTCCTCCTTTTTTTACAAGTGGGGCTAAATAGTTTTTTAAGTAACTCCCTTCAACTCCAAAATAGTGATAGGTATCCGCACATACAGCGACATCAAAACACTCGTGTGCAAATGGCAAATCATATGCTCCTGCATGTATTGGTATTATTTTATCTTCCAGACCCATTGACTTGATCCTTTCATAATTATCTGTTGCACTGATCCAGAGGTCAGCAGCAAAAACAGTAACCCCGTACTCTTTTGCTAAAAAGATGAAGTTAATCCTCTCTCAGTCAGGGTCAAGTACCCGCATGCCTTTTTCAAGCTTTAATGATTCTGCCATCTCTTCAACAATTTTCATTGAATTCGGTCCTATCACGTTTTTTTAACAAAAGCAGCATCATACTCACTGGATTTCCTAAATACCACAATGACTATTATTGAACTAAATATAATATTATTCTATATATCTGGTCTTTATTTTTGCTCATTTCTCTTTCTTTATTTTTGCTCCTTTCTCTTATTCCTTACGAAAAAAACCGCTCTCTTTCGTCGAGCATGACAAGAACGACTCGATATAGCGAATGACTCTGTATGGATCATAAAAATCCGGAATCCAGCCCTTTTGAGAAAACTCAATACTAAAAATCAGAATCAGTCTTCTTGAGCGAAACAAAGTGGAGCGAAAAGGACCACGCACTGTAGAGTCGTAACTCTGCCGTGATAAAAATAGTTAGTTACAGCGAATAGGCTGTCCTGGCTAGAAATATTTAGAATTCAGTCATTTTCAGCAAGGCTCACTACTATAAACCATAAATTAGTCCTCTTGAGCGGAACGAAGTGGAGCGAAAAGGACCGCATACTGCTGCGATTACATCGCAACTCCCAGAAAATCTCTGATTTCCTGTGAGATCCCGAAGCGAAATTCAGGGAGGAAATAGGCTGAAAGGAAAGTAAAAGATCTTTCCTTCCATTTTTCAATTATGACCTTGCTTTCATTTTGTCTACAATAATATAGTCTTTAATGGCGCTTACGGAATCGAAAGGAATCAGGATATAGTTATCCTCTTTTTTGTATCTCGATACATCAAAGGTTGGATTGGGAGTAACCATAAGGTCAATAATGTGCCCTCCTTTGATTTCGACTACAATATTGCTCAGCGTTCCTATCTCCGTTCCGTCGGTAGCCATCACCTGCTTATTGAAGAGGAGGTTTCTTGCAAATACTTTAGACATTCTGATCTTGTCTCCGTGCTCAGTGTTATGCGGGATTTGGGTAAAGCTGGCTTTTCAGTTTAAATACTTTTACTTTTAATATTTTATTCAATTTGAAGCTATCTTCTTTATAAACTCTTTCCTTTTAAGAGTTACTCATTTAAATTCTTACCTGTATCCCACAAGTCCAGCTGTCTCGACCGGTCTCTGACCTCCTTTAAACTGCTCCTCTATCTTCTCATAGAACTGAGCGATGTTTTCGTTAATTGTGGGTTTTACTTTCTTAAGGGCTTCTCTGAAGTGCCTCATTTCAATCGTTTCTACATCGAAGTTCTCTCTGAGGGCAAACATAACAGCTTCTCTGCATACCGCTTCTATATCGGCACCCACATATCCTTCTGTTATGCCGGCAAGGTTCTCAAGATCTACGTCCTCTGCAAGAGGCGTATTCTTTGTGTGGATCTTAAAGATCCTTATCCTGCCATTACGGTCAGGTGACCCAACGTAAACCAGCCTGTCAAAACGTCCTGGTCGCAGGATTGCAGGGTCAAGCAAATTAGGGCGGTTGGTTGCGGCAATTATGACCACATCTTTGAGAGTCTCAAGCCCGTCCATCTCGGCCAGCAGCTGGTTAAGTACTCTTTCCGAAGTCCGGCTGTCCGTAGATTCCATGCCCTGCATAGCAGCGATGGAGTCGATCTCATCAAAGAAGACAACACAGGGAGCAACCTGCCTTGCTTTCTTAAAGGTTTCCCGAATTGCTTTTTCCGATTCTCCAAGCCACTTTGAAAACATTTCCGGCCCTTTAACGCTTATGAAATTGGCGTGTGATTCCTTGGCAACAGCCTGCGCTATCAGGGTTTTTCCCGTCCCTGGCGGGCCGTAAAGTAGGATTCCCTTTGGAGCTTTTATGCCCATCTGGACAAACTTTTCCGGGTTTTTAATAGGCCACTCGACAGCTTCAATGATCGAATGCTTCGCTTCGGCCAGGCCTCCTACATCGTCCCAGCTAACCGAAGGTACCTCAACAAAGATTTCTCTCAGAGCTGAAGGTTCGGCTTCCATCAGGGCGTCTTCGAAGTTCTTTTTAGTTACAACAATCTTTTCCAGCCGTTCAGGAGGAATTGTTTCTTTTTCGAGGTCAAGGTCAGGCAGGCTTTCTCTCAGGCAGCGCATTGCCGCTTCCTGCACGAGAGCCAGGAGATCTGCACCCACAAAGCCCTGCGTCCTCTCAGCCAGGTACATAAGGTACAGGTTTTGCTTCTCTTTCTTTTCTCTCTCCATGGCACCTTCATCGACTTCGATTTCAGCTTCGATTCCAGTCCCTACTTCAATTCCTGCTTCAGTTTCGGTCCCGGTTATCTTGGTTTCTTCGTCTTTCTCAATTGGCATACCCCGTGTGTGAATCTGCAGGATCTCGTACCTGTCTTTGGTGTCCGGCACTCCAATATGGATTTCCCGATCAAAACGGCCGGGTCTCCTGAGTGCGGGGTCGATTGCATCCACACGGTTGGTAGCCCCAATTACCACGACTTGCCCTCTTTCCTCCATCCCGTCAAGAAGGGTCAGGAGCTGGGCAACCACTCTCCTTTCCACTTCCCCTGTTACGTTTTCCCTTTTAGGGGCAATGGAGTCGATTTCATCAATGAAAATAACCGATGGTGCGTCCTGGGTTGCTTCTTCGAAAATCTTTCTTAATCTTTCCTCACTTTCCCCGTAGAACTTTCCTACTATTTCGGGGCCGGCAATGTAATGGAAGCTTGCCCCGGATTCGTTTGCCACGGCTTTTGCAATCAGGGTCTTTCCGGTCCCGGGTGGGCCGTAGAGAATAACTCCCTTTGGAGGCTCTATGTTAAGGTGGGCAAAGAGCTCAGGGTGTTTCATGGGCATCTCTATCATTTCCCGGACACGCATGATTTCCTGTCCAAGACCTCCGATGTCTTCGTAGGTGGTGACGCCTCTAGTTGCTTTTTCGTAGCCCTGTACCGGCTTTTTCCGGAGCTCAATATTTGTGGATTCCGTGATCAGGACAATGGTGTTTGCAGGGTCAGTCTCAACAGCAACCAGGGGAATTACCTGGCTTGTTGTCAGAGACTCGGTCATTGGCTGAGACATGGAGTTTATAATCGGAATTATGTCTCCCCTGAACACGGGCCTTTTCAGGATATGCCGTTTTATGATCTCATTTGCATGTTCCCCAAACTGCAGTTCAGGTCCACCCTGAGTCATGCTTTCCGGAAGCGCCAGAATTAGCTTTTTTGCTTCCGGGGCTTCGACCTTTTTAATGGTCACTTTCTCCCCTATGGAAACCCCGGCGTTTTGCCGGATAAAGTTATCAATGCGCACGATTCCCTGTTCCCAATCCTGCCTGTCTGCTCTCCACACCTTTGCTGTGGTCTTTTTCTTCCCCCTTATCTCCACAATGTCACCGGGAGAGAGCTGAAGTTTCAGTAGTGCCGTAGGGTCAAGCCGGATAATTCCTCTTCCAAGGTCAATAGGATATGCCTTTTCAACCTTCAACTGTATTTCTTCCATGGATCATCCCGAAAATAGTTGTCTTTTTGATTGTAATTTTATCTGGTAATGACATAAAATGAAAGGATATCGGTTTTTCCCGAAATTTCCGGATCGAATAGTCCTTAACTGCCCGTTTTTTATGGATCGAGTAATTCTTAATTATCTGCTTTCTATATTAGATGCTCTTTTTATTTTAATGCCTGTCATCCGGGAAAATTTGTCCCGTATATGAATTTACCCTGGAACATACCAGAAATAGCATCTACTGTCCATAAGCGCTCAATCTGGCAATATATAGCTATTTTCGTTTTTACCCTTCCGGAAAGTGCACTTTTGCGAGTTTTAGGCGCTTTAATATTCAAATGTCTGAATATTCAGGCGCCGGACAGTTCCCTATCATATTTTTACACTCAAGTATTTATATTATAATGTCCGGAAAGTAAGTTTCTTATATTCTCCATTTATTTAATAAGTTTGCCCTTCTCTATGTTTTCTCTGGAAGGTTAATATATTTACAGCTTCTGTGTATAAAACTGTTTAACACGACCTGAATTAAGCTTTCAGACCTTATAGATCTTATTGATCTTATTATTCAGGCATTCTGAGGATCTCAAATTAGCTTTTAAAATCGCTAATCTAATTTGACATCCATTTCTTTAAAAGTATCTCCCAAATGAATTCTTATTTCCAACTTTATTTTGCATTTCTGTCAGCACCAGCAGTTGGTATGCTATGAAACTCAATAGAGAGTAGAGTCTTCTACTCTCATTTCTCACTCTTCTGATATCAAATTTTACTGTACCCTTAATATGTCCATGTATCTTTTCACATTCAGCTCTCTTTTTATATTGGTCATCAAAAAACTCATCTCTGATGTTCTGGTTTCTCAGGTACATTCCTACCTGTTCTTTCCTTCCAATCTCATATAGAAACTTGAGTTTGTTTTCCATTGGTGCATGAACATCTCCACCGACTCTCCACTTTTTATTTACCCAGTGATTGATTCTTTCCTCTTCACCTTCTTGATTGACTACGGCATTTGAAGCGTAGGAGATGATCGGTTTTGCTTCAAGGCGATACCAAATGTCAGAATGATTAAGGAATGAATCATAACCTCCATCTGCAGAATACAATTCGAGATTAGCGTTCATCTTATTTAGAGCTTCAATATGGTTGATAAGTTCTGGAGAATCACCAGCAACTCCTTTTGTATGAGTCATGAAAACAGGGTAAGTTCCAACCATTGTAATATGCGCTTTATCCATTTTGCATTCATAATGAGGATTGTAATCAGCGTGTTTATCGTATCTTGAAGCTTCAAGTGGAGTGGAATCGATCTTAGCTTCCTTTTCCGCAGAAAGTTTGAGAATTTTTTCACCTAAAAGCATCATTATCTCATTGATTCCTTCCTCTCCAAGCCTATACTTCACAAAATGATGAAGGGTTCCACCTGAAGGAAGTTTAATCTGACCGTTTTCATCAAAAAAAGAGAGCAAGCTACCTTCTTCCTCTGTTATGGAAGAAATGGTTTTATCATACGAAAGCTTCCTGAAACATTTCACAACAAAGAGTTTTATCATAGAAGAAACACTGTATTTAAAGTGCCAACTTTTGTTGGTATAATAAGTACGCTCGACGTGCTTTGCAATATCGTCAATGCAGAGGAAGTACAGGAATTGGCAAATTGAAGTGCTTTCTCTGCTAAGATAGTTATCGAAGGAGTCCTCGAAGAGGACTCCTTTGTATAACATACTGTTTTTCGACATGAGAACGGCATATATGGCATTGTTTAAAGTTGCCGTTATCCAATAAAGATAAGTGCTTATCAGAACTAGCTAAAAAAAGAATAAGTTTTTAAGTCAAAATTCTAATTTGAGATCTTTATTCTTGTGAACCATAATTTAAATTAAATCCCTAACTAAGATAACTTAATTTATAACAGAGTTTCTAACAGAATTTATAACCGAATTCCATCTAATTCATAATTTCAGGAACTGAGAGCATGGACCTTGAAAAAGCACAGAACGGGATTATTGATTTTATCCGGAATGAAACTGGTAAAGCAGGTGTAAACGGAGTAGTTGTTGGCATTAGCGGGGGAATCGACTCCGCGCTTACCGCAACGCTTGCTGTAAAAGCTCTCGGAAAAGACAGGGTTCTTGGCATTCATATGCCAGAAAGTAGCCTTACTCCTGCAGCTGATAGTGAAGATGCGAAAACTCTTGCAGACTGGCTCGGGATTGAGTACAGGACAATTGACATCACATGCGTTATTTCAGCTTTCATGGCTGCAGTTCCGGAGAGTGAATCTGCAGACAGGTTAACCAGAGGCAACCTGAAAGCAAGAACCCGGATGGCCCTTCTTTATTTCCACGCAAACCAGCTGAACCGCATGGTCATCGGGACCGGAAACAAAACCGAAATCCTTCTTGGCTACTACACGAAGTATGGGGATGGAGGGGTCGACCTTGAACCTATAGGCGGGCTTTATAAGACCGAGGTATGGGAGCTTTCCGGCAGGCTTGGGATTCCGGAACCTCTCATTACTAAAAAGCCGTCTGCGGGATTGTGGGCAGGTCAGACCGATGAAGCAGAACTTGGTATTTCTTACGTGAAGGTCGATGAGGTGCTCAGAATGCTTGAAGAAGGCACAGAACTGGGTAAAATTTTGAATAATGTCGGAATTTCTGCTGAACAGCTCAGCTCTGTTAACAGGCGCATCGAGAGAAACGAACATAAAAGAAAAGCTCCGCCTGTGCCGGAACTGTACTGAACTTACCGGATTGAGGGAGAAACAGGCACAGGTGCTGAAATAAGTATGGCATATAGTAGAACCTGCGGGTTGGCTTTACAAACCTGAGCAGTTTAAGTCTGTAGCATCTGAGTAGTTTAAGTCTGTAGCATCTGAGCAGTTTAAGTCTGTAGCATTCGGGCAATTTAAGTCTGCAGCTTTTTCCTTTATCGGGCAGGATAAAGCCTTATATCCAGGTGTTTTTCTCTTGCCAGCGGCTTTGCGAGGTGTCTCCTGGCACAGGGGGGTACTTCATAGAGTCCTGGTTCAAGGTCTCTTTCTGCTTCACACCTGATTTTTAAAAGAGATTGAGCCTGCGTCCTGCATTTTTTGCAGCGGAACCCCTGTCCCTGCCCTGCGGATTTCATGTGTTTTCCGCATTCAGGGCACTTTGGGTTCTCTTCCGTGTAAAGGGGAGCAAGAGCTTTAATCTCTATTTTTTCAATATTCAGGGTTCCGGAAGTGACACTCCCTGAGAGGACGACCCGGTCTCCAGGCACCAGTTTTCGGATAAGTGACCTGAAATTCTTTGTTGGCTCGAAGGCTGCACAGTCGATTTCGCCTTCCTCCAGGTCACGGACAGCAAAAATAACGTGTCCTCCTTCAATGGTCTTCGGGACTGCCGAGACTGTACTTTCAAGTCTATAAGAATGCATATCCCTGATTTCAGCAATCTTCTGTGCTGTCAGGAGGTGCATGTCCGTTCCCTGGTTTGTCCTGTATACGGTAAAGCGCTCAACAGGCTCTGCCCGGATCAGGGCTGCAGCTTTATTAACTATTTCAGGGCTTTCTCCTCTTATCCCGAATAATACCGGGTCTGCTGAATGAGGAACGCAGACTACGAGCCTGTTTGTAAGATCTACCGTATCCCAGGTTTCTGGGTACGTCTGCCTGTCAGCCTCAAAAAAACTTTCCTTATCAACATCGCGTGGAGTTCCCCATTTTTCCTTCTGTCTGTACGCCAGATGCTCGAAAGTACAGTCCCACCCCTCAGGGTTCAGCATTGCCCCACAGGCTGCAAGAGCGCCTATAAGTCCCCTTCCGTTCTTGAAGCTTCTCGAGATAATCCCCAGTTCAGCGATCAGGTTCTTTGCTTTCTCTATTTCGATTACGTCCTTTACAGCCTCTTCCAGAAAACTCATGAGGACGAACTTCAGGTTTTCGTAATCTTTTTCCTGAATAAATACGGCTCCCGGATTGGTTTTTTCGCATTCCATGCGTGCAAGCTCTTCTATTTTGGATGTTACATGTGCAATCACCCTTTCAGGGCAGGCAGTTTTAAGTTTCAGGGCTACTGCTGCGTTCCCTCTTGTCTTATAGGGAATGGTAGGGTTCAGGCGCACAAGGAGGGGTAAAGCTTCTACAGTACCGTATTCCTGCAGTTCTTCCAGCAGCAGTGCTCCCAGATATGTAGTGCACATGCCTTCGTTTGAGTCCGTATCGTCAATTCCGATGATCATTTTTTTTCCGTATCCAGTTTTCTACCTTGATATTTCTGCAATTCCGGAGCGGGGATACCTTAGTTTTCGGGATTCTCCGGCTTGTTTTCTCCCCGTAAACATTATCTATGTTGGAGAAATGTATATATAGATGTTCAAACAGAGATTGATATTGGAATGACAAAAGAGGTTCTCATACATCAAATTATTGATGTATTGTCACGTGCTGGTTTTGCACTCTCTGACAGATGTAATATACGTCCCAGGAGCTTTGACGTTGCCGCACGTAAAGATGAAACACTATTACTTTGCAAGGTTTTATTTAATATTGACGGCCTGAATGAAGAAACAGCAAGAGAAATGAAATATCTTGCTGAGTATCTCGGAGGTTCCGCTATTGTTGTTGGAGCCAAGACAAGGGACCAGCTGCTTGAAGACAGTGTTGTCTACATGCGCTACGATATCCTTGCCCTGAGTGTCCAGACTCTCCATGATTATTTTGTCGAAAATATCCAGCCTCTGGTTTCAGCAGCACCCGGAGGGCTTTATGTTTCAATAGAAGGAGACCTCCTCAAAAAGTCAAGGACAGATCAGTCTATGTCCCTGGGAACCCTGGCTTCCATGGTAGGGGTTTCAAGAAGGACTATCAGCAAATACGAAGAAGAAGGTATGGACGCGTCCATTGATGTAGTACTCCAGCTTGAGGACATTTTCGGAGTCGAACTGGCAAGACCCATAAATATCCTGAAATCCTGCGGGAGCAGAAAACCGAGAAAAAAGGCAGAGCCTGAAAAGGAAGAATCACAGGTAAAACATAATATGCTTTTGCCGGAAGAACTGATCCTGAATACGATTTCAATGCTCGGATATGACGTCCTTCACACTGCGCAGGCACCTTTCAAGGCTATCTCACGGGACAAGTCTTCAGTTATCCTTACAGGAGTCAGCGAGTTCAACACAACAGTAATCAAACGGGCTCATCTGATGAGCAGCATTTCCTGCATTACGGAAACTCAGTCCGTGTTCATCATTAACGGACGTTCCAAGCTGAAATCAGTCGAAAATACGGTACTGATAGAAAAGAAAGAATTAGACAATATAAGTGATTCTCAGGAACTTCTTGATTTCATAGAAGAGCGCAAGGAAACCCGGAGTGGCGCTTAAGCTTCTCTTTTCTCTTCTTTTCTTCTCCTTCCTTCTTCTTTTCCAGGTAATTATGCCCTTTTCTTCGACTGCCTAATTATATTTGGAGCCTTTTCTCTTAATCTGTCACCGATGCCACAAAGATGCAAAAACCTAATATATCACTGTTTCAATCTAAAAGCTTCAATGACGGTAAAGATTGCAGTGCTGGTCTCTGGACGGGGCTCAAATCTCCAGGCGATCATAGATAGCATTGAAAAGGGCTACATAAAAAACGCGGCAGTTAATGTTGTTATCTCCAACAAAGCCGATGCTTATGCGCTCGAACGTGCAGGAAAACACGGGATCAGTGCTGTTTTTCTTGATCCAGTAGGGCGTGACAGAGCCGGATACGATAGGGAAATACTGAATGTCCTCAAAGAGTATGATACGGACCTTCTCCTGCTTGCAGGCTATTTCAGGATCCTGGGAAGCGAAATTATCGGAGCATACAGGCACAGGATTCTGAACATACATCCTTCTCTTCTTCCGGCTTTCAAAGGGCTTCATGCCCAGAAACAGGCTTTTGAGTATGGAGTAAAAGTTGCAGGCTGTACTGTACATTTTGTAGATGAAGGACTCGATTCCGGGCCCATTATTATCCAGAAATGCGTTTCTGTGCTTCCAGAAGATACCGAAGAAACTCTTACTGCCAGAATTCTCGAGCAGGAACATATTATCTATCCCGAAGCTGTCAGGCTCTTTGTCGAGGGTAAACTTAAAGTTGAGGGCAGAAGCGTAATAGCCCTTGATTAATGGCCCTTATACAAGCAGATACTTTGAAGGAACTCACGGATCGGATTTTCAGCCATGCCTGAGACTCCGAGAAGGTACAGGTCCAGATCAAAAAATAAAGTGTTCAATAATATATTAAATGTTAAATGTTGGGCAATTTCCGGCAGATAGGTCATGACTTGCTCAAAAGTAGAAAATAGTCCCAAACCGGAATAGATTTTACCCATTAGTATCCTCATTAATATTCTGACAGTATAAGTATTTGAATATAATACTCACGTGAATATACTGGTCAATCGAAGACTTACTCTATTCCATAACCTCCTGAGTTATTAAATACTCGGGAAATATTTCATGGGTCTTTACCTTTGTACAGGATCCCCTTTCAATTAGAACTCTCTTCATTGGAGCTCCATTCAGTTATATTACTTTCAGTCTGGAGGATCCCAAGACATTTGATAATTCCAGCGTATTGAGAAACCCACAACTGTTTAGAACTTTCAGCCTATCTGGCTTTTCAGTTTGTCAGACAGTTCTTACAGGTTCTAGCAAACTTATTTATGTAAGTAAAAATCCCAGAACGTAAGCAAACTAGAACGTGAGCACCTAACAGTTAATCAATTCACGCTAGCAAGAAACCCTTAATTCGAATAAGTTTTAAATGCATGGACTACAAGGTGACAGTAATGTCTTATATTGAAAAAATCGATCCGGAATTGTTCGAGGCTATCGAAAAGGAAGCCGAACGTCAGGAATACAAACTGAACCTGATTGCGTCAGAAAATTATGCGAGCAGGGCTGTTATGGAAGCCCAGGGCTCAATCATGACCAACAAGTATGCCGAAGGATATTCCGGCAAGCGCTACTATGGCGGCTGTGATTTCGTTGATGTTGCCGAAAACCTCGCTATTGCCAGGGCAAAGGAATTATTCGGGGCAAAGTATGTAAATGTCCAGCCCCACTCCGGTTCAGGCGCTAACATGGCAGTCTACTTCTCTGTACTGCAGCCCGGAGATACCATCATGTCCATGGACCTCTCTCACGGCGGACACCTTTCTCACGGCAGCCCTGTAAGTTTCTCCGGAAAGCTCTATAACATCGTGCCCTATGGTGTAAGCAAAGAGACAGAAGCCCTGGATTATGACGAACTCATGAAAATGGCAAAAGAATGCAAACCGAAAATGATTGTATGCGGAGCTTCAGCCTATCCCCGTGAGATTGATTTC
Organism: Methanosarcina subterranea; assembly: GCF_055385895.1. NCBI lineage: Archaea > Methanobacteriati > Methanobacteriota > Methanomicrobia > Methanosarcinales > Methanosarcinaceae > Methanosarcina > Methanosarcina subterranea. The sequence goes on from NZ_AP042426.1 coordinate 1,397,153, forward strand.
AAGAAGTTCAGGGAAATTGCCGATGAAGTCGGAGCTTACCTTCTTGCAGATATTGCCCATATTGCAGGGCTTGTAGTTGCAGGTGTACATCCGAGCCCTGTGCCTTATGCAGACTTTGTTACCACAACTACCCACAAGACCCTCCGGGGACCCAGGGGCGGAATGATTATATCTAGGACCGAAGAGCTTGCAATAGGGGTAAACAAGGCAGTTTTCCCGGGTATTCAGGGCGGCCCCCTCATGCATATCATAGCCGCAAAAGCAGTCGCCTTCAAGGAAGCCATGAGTGAAGAGTTCAGGCAGGACCAGGCCCGGACCGTAAAGAATGCAAAGGTTCTCTGTTCTTCTTTGAGACAAAAGGGTTTTGATATTGTTTCTGGCGGCACTGACAACCACCTTATGCTTGTAAACCTCAATAATATGAACATTACAGGCAAGGATGCGGAAGCTGCAATGAGCAAGGCCGGGATCATTGCCAACAAAAATACGGTTCCTTTCGAGACCCGCAGCCCCTTTGTAACCAGCGGTGTAAGGCTTGGGACTCCTGCCTGTACCACAAGGGGTATGAAAGAAAAAGAAATGGAGCTTATTGCCGACTATATCGAGGCCGCAATCAAGAATGCAGGAAACGATGTTCTGCTGTCGGAAATCAATGATAAGGTAAGGGATCTCTGTTCAAGGTTCCCGATTTACGATTAATTGAGGAAATAGGGGGTTTACCACTTGTCAGATGAAAGCTATGAGTCACGGATCATAGATGGAAAAGTCCTTGCACAGCAGGTTGAAGAAGAAGTGAGGTCAGGAGTAGAGGACCTCGAAAGCAACCGGGGAGTCACTCCCGGACTTGCTACCATCCTTGTAGGGGACGACCCAGCATCAAAAATGTACGTCCGCCTGAAGCACAGGGCATGCGAGCGTGTGGGTATCAGCGCAGAAGACTACCTTCTTCCTGCAGAAGCCACTCAGGAAGAACTCCTTGCCCTGATCGATTCCCTTAACAAGAACAGGGACGTGCACGCAATCCTGCTTCAACTTCCGCTGCCGAAGCACTTCTCTCCGCAGGAAGCAATGGAAGCCATATCTCCTGCAAAGGATGCGGATGGTTTTCATCCCTATAATATGGGAAAACTCATGATCGGGGATGAAGGGCTTGTTCCCTGCACCCCACACGGAGTAATCAGAGCACTCGAGGAATACGATGTGCCTGTCAAGGGCAAAAATGCGGTTATTGTCGGGCACAGCAATGTTGTAGGAAAACCCATGGCCGCAATGCTTCTGAATCGAAACGCAACTGTTTCAGTCTGTCATATCTTCACCGACGACCTGAAGAAGTACACCCTTGGTGCCGATATCATAGTGGTTGCAGCTGGGGTTAAGCACCTTATTAAAGCCGATATGATTAAAGAGGGCGCTGTAATCTTTGACGTGGGAATCACTAAAGAAGAAGACGGTGTATACGGGGATGTTGACTTTGAAAACGTAATCAAAAAAGCTTCCCTCGTAACTCCTGTCCCTGGCGGTGTGGGTCCCATGACAATTGCCATGCTCATGAAGCACGTGCTTATGTGTGCGGAGAAAAACTTCTGAAACTTTATCCGTTAAAGTCTTTTTCCATGGGTTTTGATGGAAAAACTCATGCATAGCAGCAAACTTGGATGTGAAAAAAATCCAAGTAAACTGCTCAATAATGGGACTCATACGGTTAAAATGAAAAATAAGCAGCATGAGACTTAAAACGGTCTAAGTCAGGATATTTATTACAGACCTCTCATGCTTTTTCGTCATCAAAAAATAGATTTGTTATTTATCAGGCTCCTTGCAAACTTAAGGAGCTTGTAGCCTTTTCACATTTTTAGCTCTTCTCACATTTTTAGCTCTTCTCACATTTTTAGCTCTTCTCACATTTTTAGCTCTTCTCACATTGTCGAGACCGTCACAATTCCTTTGTTGTCTTATCCTTATATTTTTGTATTATTTGATTTGCTTCTTCCATCATAATTGGAAATAGATCGATAGGCACGTTTTCTTTTCCGATTGAAGATGCTACCTTGTATCTAGCGCACAGATTTTATCCCCTTCACAGTACTTTTTCTTATGTATTCTACCCAGAGCACTTTCAATTGGCATCTTGTCATTATAAAAAGGACAGGTGTTTAAGCTTTCACAAACCATTTTTATTCCTTCCTATTATACCTTACTGATAGCATTTAAGCTGTCATGAGATTCCTCTAAGTTCTCTCTAACTTCTTCTTTTTCTTTTCCTCTAAATCATTTGATTTTTGGGTATATTAACTGATGAGTCCTTGTCAAGCTTTTGTTTTTCAGCCATCAATTACAAATATACAATTTTAAATAGATTACATTGTTATTTTTATATTAACTTTACTATAAAATTTATTCTTTGTGACTAACTTTTGATTCTTAACAATGCAAAATATTTGAAAGGCTTGCGCGTTGGTAAAAATTATGATCTGAAAAGTACCATGTTATTTCCTTTATTGAACGAAGAATGAGGGTAAGTCGGATGTATCAATTCTTCTGCACTATTTTCCGAAATGTATTGATTTTGGTATGCATAATCTGACTTTCCGCAGATCCCCACTCAAAAGTAGTATTTTTCGCAATTTTTCCCCATCAACCTTATTATCTTGCCCTTAATTTCATCCATGTTGGCAATTTGAGTTACTACTTTTGAATCAACTTCCACTTTTACTTCTGTAATCTCCCTCATTAGCATAAAAGCCCACTTCAAAGTGGGCTTTTGAGTTTGTTTTTTAACTTGGTCAGGTATTGTTTCCCCTGTTTCTTTTAGCCTTTCTCTTAGTTTCCATTCCGCTACCGAATAAACCATCAAAGTTAAGACCATTATCATTGAAAGAGCTTCAATTCTCTGAGGTTTTTTCAAATAAACTTCTGAAACTCTGAAGCTTTTGTCCTTTATGAACCTGAACCCTTTTTCAACCTTACTTTGATTCTTGTAGTAATCTAGCATCTTTTCAGCATCAAGATTGAGATCATTGCTTGCAATTATAAACCTTCCCTGATACTCTTTTTCAGTCAGTGTAATCTCTTCATTCCTGACTGCTGTTGCATTTACAACATAGTGGACGATAAGCTTTTCATCCTTCTTTGGCCTTCCTCTCTTACCGTTTTCCCTTGTTGAAACTGTGGAAATCTCTACAGTTTCAAGCAAACAGTAAGGATTCTCTTTTTTCCATCTTTCCAGAGCTGCCCTGGCATCCTCTTCACAGGCAAACTCTATCTTCTTTAGATCTTTGAGGTCTTTTTGAGCTTCTTTGACAATCCTTTTAATTTTCTTTTCAAAAGTAACATCTTTTCTTTTCTGCATCTCAGATGAGTGAACAACTACCCATTTTTGCTTGATATCACCATATTCAACAATGGTTTCGTAAAATGAATATCGGGGTTCTTCTCCTTGTTTAAACTCAAGATCAGAAATCAACAAATCTTTTGAAAGGTTTAGTGTTGAAGGTACACGAGTGATCCACTTCATTCCTTTTCTCATTGATTTGATGGTATTGTCAGAATAGAGAGCACTGTCAGCTATGTAATAAACATCATCAGGGAAAGTTATGTTTTCTTGAAGCATTTTCATTGCTTCAATTATGGTTTCTTTGTCTGATGCATTACCAGAGTAAGCTTTTGCAAATAATGGGATTCCATATTGATTTGTTATTATTCCAAGTCCAAAACGCTGAAGGTCATCTCTACCGTCTTTTGCATGACCATAGGTGATTTCGATGGCAGAACTGCAATCGATATGTTTGTAATCTCCATAAACGCTAAAATTAGTAGTGTCACATTGGAGAAGTTGAGTCCTGACGTTCACGATTTCCATCATTTTCAAGGCAAGTTTCATGAAAAGTTGAGTAGAATCTGCTTCATATATTTCGTCAAGAGTTCTACCTAAAACATCATCAGTAAGGTCAGATGCAATGATCCCGGAACCGAGGAGTCTTTCAACAGGAAGAGTTTCAAAATACTGAGAGTACATGTAAAGACGACTGTCTACGAAACCAAGACAGTTGAGGATCATTGCTTTTACTACAATAGAATGAGCTAACTTGTGCTGCCCAAACTTGGGCAGCACTTCATCAATCACTTTTCCAATTTCAAGTTCATCATAAATGCCAGAAACGATTCCATGATGATCAAGAGAACGTGTTGTAACAAACATAATGAAATCCAAAGCAGAATACGACATTTTTGATATTTAGATATTAGCGAGAAAAAGGAATAAATTTATCAGACATCTGCGGAAAGTCGGATAATAGAGAAAGAGTAGATTATGAAATAAATTTTGGAAACGTACTGATATGCATAATAGAGAAAGAGTAGATTATGAAATAAAAAAAGTAGAGATATTCTTAAAAGTGCATTGAAATAAGAATTATTAATGTTATTTTGTAACAAGCCAAATGTAAAGCCCAGTAAAAAGATAAAAATAAACTAGTGTCTCGTCAGCATTAAAATGTCGTAAGAATTATATTGTATAATATTCATAAAGAATCTCAGGGATTCCTTATGAATAGATACACTGTGACACTTACCAAAGAGGAACGTGAAACTCTTTGTGAACTTACCTCAAAGGGTAAACACAACTCCCAAAAAATTCTCAATGCTCTGATCTTACTTAATTGTGATAAAGGTGAATGGAATGTCAACCATTCAATCAACGAAGAAATCTCACGTGTCCTGAATATCAGTATGAAAAAAATTGATCGTGTTAAAAAGCGATTTGTTGAAGAAGGTCTTGAAGTTGCCCTCAATGGAGAAACAAGAGATCGGATTTATGCTAAAAAAGTTGATGGTGATTTAGAAGCCCATTTAGTTGCATTGAGTTGCAGTGAACCTCCTGAAGGTTTTGCAAGATGGTCTTTGAGATTGTTAGCTGATAAGGTTGTAGATCTTGGCTATATCGAAAATATTTCTCATGAAACAATACGTCGTACTTTAAAAAAACGAAATCAAACCCTGGCAAAGGAAAGAATGGGTAATTCCTCCGGAACAAAACAGTAGCTTTGTTGCAAATATGGAAATGGTTCTGGATATTTATAAGCGTCCATTTGATCTACGAAATCCTGTTATATGTATGGATGAATCCCCAAAACAACTTATTGGAGAAACCAGGATTCCAGTCCCCTGCTTACCCGGAAAACCAGCCAGGTATGATTACGAATACAAACGTTGTGGGATGTGCAATATATTCCTTGCCTGTGAACCATTGACAGGAAAAAGAATGGTGAAAATTACTGAAAGAAAAACCAAGAAGGACTGGGCTTGTTTTCTGGAAGAAATTGCACTTCAACAGGAAAATGCAGATAAAATTACGCTGGTAATGGACAATCTAAACACACATGTTCCGGGATCTCTCTATGAAGTATTTCCACCAGCAAAGGCGAAGGCAATATGGGATAGGTTTGAGTTTGTGTACACACCAAAACATGGAAGCTGGTTGAATATGGCAGAGATTGAATTGAATGTACTCACAGGTCAGTGCTTAAAAAGGAGAATGAATAACATTGACACTGTTAAGAAGGAGGCATTGGCCTGGCAAAAGTTCAGAAACAACAAAAATGCAAAGGTTAATTGGCAATTCACAACAGAAGATGCAAGGGTAAAATTAGCACGTCTTTATCCGACAATTGAGGATTGACGAGACACTAGTTTATTTTTTAGTGCTTTTACACGTACAGCTGTTTCACACATATTTATCTCTTCTTTCCCTGAACATCACTCCTCTTTCCCTGAATATCCAATAACATCATATGCTAATTCATGGGTCGATTGCCTGTGCTTCCTTGAGATTAAGGTAGATAACTATCAGTCTTATTATCAATTTAGACATACAGTCTTCAAGTGTCATGCCAAAACAAGTAAATTTGTTTTTTTGTCTCTTACATGTGGAAATTTAACCTTCTTTTTTGAGACCTGCTATTTACGGTTACTGAGTTCTGGTCTTATAAATGCTACTTATATAGCTGCAGTATACTTATCCTTATTGTGATAAACTAATTTTACACATCAATATTTTTATGTATTATTGAAGCCTATTTCATTATAGTCTTGTTTGCCATCAATAAATAGCCAAATAATTTATGGAATCTTGAATTGATAGTCCGGCTCTGATAAAATGTTCGGGCGCTAAAATGAGTTATTTGTAAACCCTAAGCAAATCTACCTGATATATTGATGGTGTACTGGTTCCGTCGTTAGTCTGCCCTGTTTCAGTATAATAACCCAAAAGAATGTCGATATCCCTAAATCCTGTCAGTTTCATATCGCAGGTCTCCGGGAATCCGACACTCCTTAAATTTGCAAACTTAACCGAACATTCACCCCGGTTTCCTTTCAAATCCTCCAGTGCCCGGTTTCGCAGTCGGAAAAATTATTTTTTCTTGCCTGCAGGAAGCCTTTCAGATGGCGAAGTGGAAGGATTTTCAGGGAATACTTGCGGACGACTGAATAAGGTACGTCTGCAGTTTCAATTTAAGGAAATATCGCTTAAAGGGCTTCATAACTGAAAAAGGAATCTCCGAATGGCTTAAAATTCATTGCTATTTAAGAGCAGTGTAAAGAATTATAACTGCTTGCTCACATATATTATTGCTTACGTGCGTTGTTGTCTTGTCACATTTATCGAGCGCTGTTGCGCCAACTGAGTTAAAAGCTATATAGCCTGGTTGTCAAAAAAATGGTCGTTGATACTGATATCTGCGGTATAAAAGTAGGAGATCAATATCCTGCACATATAATGGGCATTATTAATGTGAGCCCTGAGTCTTTTTACAAAGTTTCGATTTCAAGCCCGGAATCTTCACTTGAGGTCGCTCGGAAAATGGTTGAGGACGGAGCAGCTTTTCTGGATCTCGGTGCGCGATCAACATGGCTCTTTGCAGAACATATAAGCAGAAAGGAAGAACTTGAGCGTTTAATTCCTGTACTTGAAGTATTGGAAGGCAATGTAGATGCGGTAATTTCCGTTGATACGATGTTTTCCGAAATCGCAGAAGAGGCTCTCAAAAGAGGGGCTGAGGTCATAAATGATGTTTCCGGTTTTACAGCAGACCCTCGAATGATAGAAGTGGTGGCAGACCACGGCTGTCCGGCTGTGGTCATGGCCTCTAAAGAAATTCCCGGAGATCCTCTGGGCATGGATTCCATTATTGATGCACTCGATTCTATCATACAGGCTGCTGAGGCTGGAGGTATAGCACCTGACAGCCTTATCCTTGACCCTGCAATAGGCAGGTGGACAGAAGAAAAGCTGCCCATGTATGATTTTGAAACCCTTGACGATTTCGAACGTCTGAAGATTTTTGAAAAACCTCTGCTCGCAGCCCTCTCAAGGAAGTCCTTCATAGGAGATGTGCTTGGAAAATCTGCAACCGAAAGGCTCTACGGCAGCCTGGCTGCAGCAGCAATTGCTGTTCACAAAGGCGCACATATTATCCGTACACATGATGTCCCTGAGACTTCTGACGCTATTAAGATTTCAGGAGCCCTGAGAAGCCGGACAAGTGTTGTGAAGGAGGGCAGGTATGAGGTTTCGGTTCTGGAAGTAAAAACTCCTCAGGACGCAGGCATTGCAATGAGAAACATTGGAGCTACAAAAGTCGGTTCGCAGGTGATGCAGGGAAAAAGCATCCATATTATGTTAAAGATAAGGAATCTTACAACCACAGAAGCTCTGATAATAAAACAGGAGATGCTCGCAAGGGGAGGAGATGCAGCCCTTGCGAGGGATGCAGTTTCCCATGAAACGGAAACTACCGATGTGCTTGTTATGGGTACCCTGTTGCAATTTGGACGCCTTGCTCGAAAACTGGATGGACAGGCTCGTTCCCTCCCACTAATTGCAGAAATGATCCGTGAATGTATTGCAAATCGGACTAATCTGGAATACCGATATTTGAGGTAATTATGATCATAACTTCAGCAAAACCCTTTGAAGAAATTCTGAACCTATTAAAAAACGAAGATAATATCTTTGTTATCGGATGCAATGTATGTGCTGCAAAACTGAAGACCGGAGGAGAACCTGAAGTCCTTGAGATGTGCAGGCGTCTTGAAGAGAGTGGAAAGCATGTAGTGGGCTGGGCTCTTCCAACTGCAGCCTGTAGCATTCGGTCTTTTGAATCTCTTGCCGAGAAAAATGAGAAAATAAACGAAGCTAGTTGTATTCTTGTTATGGGTTGCGGCAGTGGAGTTTCTTCTGTTGCCAGTGTTGTCAATTTGCCTATATATGGTTCGAACAATACTCTATCTCTTGGAGGTTCCGGTGGAGGCAAACTTCTTTCTGATCAGTGCGTTATGTGTGGCGACTGTACCATAAGCGAGTATGGTGGTCTCTGCCCTAAATCCCAATGCCCTAAAGCGCTTCTTAATGGGCCCTGTGGAGGATCTGTGGACGGGATGTGCGAGGTCAACAGGGAGAAGAATTGTGTATGGACCCTTATTTATGAGCGTTTAAAAAGGATTAACAGGCTTGACCTTCTTTATGTTTCCCACGCCCCTCAGGAGCATGGTTTTAAATAATTTCATTTCTAATATTCTTATTTAATGCTTTTTAATTTTCGTGAAAAACTGAACTCCAGGAAATTTCTGGTTACTGCTGAAGTTTCTCCGCCCAAGGGGACCAGGTTTTCAGCTCCCCTGGAAGATGCCCGCCAGTTAAAAGGTGTTGCAGATGCTCTGAACGTTACGGATAATCAGTGTTCAATTATGCACATGAGTTCTCTGGCTTTCAGCAAGCTTCTGCTCGATCAGGGACATGAGCCTATCATGCAGCTTACCTGTCGCGACAGGAATAGAATCGGGCTTCAATCCGACCTTCTGGGAGCATACGCTCTGGGAATCAGGAACATCTGCTTGATGACCGGGGATTATCCTACCTGTGGGGATCATCCAGGCTCAAAACCCGTTTATGACCTTGACTCCGTACAGCTCATTGAACTTGTCAGGAAACTCGATTCAGGCATTGATTTTGCAGGAAACAGGCTTGATGGAGGCACTTCTTTTTGTGCAGGTGCAGTCTCAGGCATAGACCCTGAAAAGACAATGCAGTTAATAAAGCTTGAAAAAAAGGTAAGAGGCGGAGCCGATTTTATCCAGACACAGGCTGTGTATGATGTGGGCATATTCGAGGAATTTATGGAAGCAGTAAATCACCTTGAGGTGCCTGTAATTGCAGGTTTGATTCCTCTCAAATCCCTGGGTATGGCTGAATATATGAATAAAAACATCTCGGGAATTCATGTGCCTGAAGAAATCATGCTTCGAATGAAAGATGCATCTTCCCCTCTGGAGGAAGGCCTTTTGATAGCTTCCGAAACGATAAAGGAACTAATAAAACTTTCACGAGGGGTCCATGTTATGCCAATAGGGTCTCATAAAAACACTCCGAGATTGCTTTCCATGGCAGGAATTTCTGAAAAATGATTTGTGTTATATTAAGAAATCCAGTGTAACTGCAATATCTTTTCTGTTACCGAGTTTCGCTTCCCGAGTTTCGCTTCCCGAGTTTCGCTTCGGGAGCACGAGGTCTGTTTCACTCGCTTCGCTCGCTCAAGCAGACTAATTTATAAAAATAACAGATTTTATTTCCCGAGTTTCGCTTCGGGATCACAGGAAATCGAATATTTCCTGGGAGTTGCACTGCAAGTACAACAGCACGAGGTCCTTTTCGCTCCGTTCAAGAGGACTAATTTTTAAGTACTGGTGCAGTTACTCGACGCAGTAAGCGGACTTGGAGACGAAAAGGGACAGAAGCCAGCAGGTAAGAAAGAGTGATGTCACCTTTAGAAACCATCAAATAATTATCAAATAATTATCAAATAATTATCAAATAATTCTCAAAAGGCAACTGACAAAATATATTAATACAAATGAAATAAAAATAAATACTACCTGCAAAACATTCTTTTTCAAGCCTCTTTTTAATTGTTTTCATATTTATTATTCAAATTCTATCTTTCTTTCTGCTTTTTTTGACGGATTTCAGACAAAACGGAGAGGTGTCGTATAATCTTTGAGTTGAAACCTGAGTTTGACAGTATAAATTCAATGTGTAGTGAGAAACTTCAATTTTTTGTCAAAAATCAATTGACAGTATTCATAAATTTCATCAAATTTCCTCTGATTTTCTAGCTTCACAATCACTATAAGGCAAATTAGTAGAGATTTTTATCCAATTTTAGCACTTTTGGCACCTGACATTTTGAATAGTATCTATATTTTATCTGAGATTCATACTATCTGTCAAATTCTATACCAAAAATTTGATCAAAAATTATGAAAATAGCTATCCAGAGAAAGAGAATCATCTGTCAAATTGAATCGTAAAAAATGGGCAAAAATTTGTTGAAATAATATTACTTATTATTCCAACGGATATGAAAACAATCTTTCAACATAAAAATCAAACTGTCAAACTTAGGTTGAAAAGTTGCTTTTTGGGTCAGGAAAAGTATTTTCTAACCAGATGGAGTTTTTTCTCATATTCTATCTTATTTCGGAACAGCATCATTCAATATGTTGTTTTTATCAGGCTGGAAGGCGGCTGCAGATCTGTGGGGCTCAGGGGATGAAGGATGGGAAATGCCATTTCTGGGTGCGCTGGAATATCACCTGAATCTAGAATCGCTTTTAGCGTATTTCTCATTTTAAAACTCTTTTATTCTCTGAATAAGTTTTCTTGAGGCTGTGGATACATTTATCAATACCTTTCGGTATTTTACGGTTTGATTCTGTCTATATTGATTTTATTCTCTCTAAAAACGAGATTAATCACAGTTTTCTAAAGGCATCAAAATGAGTCCAGAAATCACTTCCATCCAGATGTTCGGGATTAAGACCCCTGTTATCAGAGCAGGGGACGACATCGTGCAGATTCTTGAAGCTTCGTTGCAGGGCGCAGGCATCGTTCCAGTTGAGGGGGATGTTTTCGTGCTGGCTGAATCTGCTGTTGCCACAGCGGAAAATAGAATTGTTGAGCTTGCCAGCGTCAAACCAGGGGAAAGGGCATTATCCCTAGGGGAAAAATATGGGATAGATGCGAGGGAAATGGAGCTTGTGCTTCAGGAATGTGACGAACTTTTCGGTGGCGTTCCCGGAGCCGCACTTACGATCACAAAGGGGATCCTTTCTCCTAATGCCGGAATAGATGCTTCGAATGCTCCCGACGGTCATGTAGTCCTGCTTCCTGAAGACCCGAGAGAAAGTTCGGAGAATATTCGGAAAAGGCTTGAGCAGCGATACTCTTGCAGGCTGGGAGTGATTATAGGGGACAGCAGGACTCAGCCTTTGCGGCTTGGCTGCACAGGGATCGCACTCGGGGTTTCGGGTTTTGTGCCCGTGGAGGACGCAAGGGGCACTTTTGATATCTACGGAAAACCCCTGCGCCTGACTTACAAAGCAGCGGCAGATAATCTGGTTTCAGCTGCTGAGCTCCTTATGGGGGAAGCTGGGGAGAGGGTTCCCTGCGTGCTTATCCGTGGCGCTCCGGTAAAAATGGTTGACGAGTCTCCGGAAATGCCAACGATCTCAATGGAAGGGTGTATGTACTTCGGCAATATTATTAAAGGTCGGAAAGAATTTCCGGAAAAAGAGAATCCGGAAACCGGGAATCAGTAAAAAGCTTGCCATAACTCCCTTTTCGGAATACGTTTAAATAGAAGCCCGCAGGATTGAGATAAGCGTTATATATTCTCGGCGATAATATATACAATAAATTGAGTCCCGACCCTGTATCCGGTAATTCCACCTTCAGGTCATCTATCATTCAGGATTGGGGTCCAGCAGCCGTGCCGTACGGACATATAAGATTCCTCTGCACGCTGACCGGAGTAAATAAACTAAAAACAGCAAAAGTCTCAGTCGCTTCAAGTATTGCAGGTGATTTTATGAAACCGATGTTATTGGACTTTTCCGCAACATGGTGTGGACCTTGCAGGATGCAAAAACCTATTCTTGAAGAGCTCGAAAAAAAGTACGGGGATAAGGTTGAGTTCAAAGTTGTCGATGTGGATGAAAACCAGGAGCTTGCCTCAAAGTACGGCATACATGCTGTCCCGACCCTGATCATTCAGAAGGATGGGACTGAAGTAAAGCGCTTTATGGGTGTAACCCAGGGCAGTGTACTGGCATCTGAACTCGATAAACTTCTCTGATCTCTGTATTTTTTCTGAAGAAAGCCGCCCGGGGTTCAGGGAACCTGAGGGCGCGTAACTTTTTAACCGATTTCTTTTTAGAAGGTTTCGTCACAGCCACGTAACCGGAGGTTTTTATTCCCTATATTTCTCCTTACATTTCTCCTTACATTTCTCCTTACATTTCTCCTTACATTTCTCCTTACATTTCTCCTTACATTTCTCCTTACATTTCTCCTTACATTTCTCCTTACATTTCTCCTTACATTTCTCCTTACATTTCTCCTTACATTTCTCCTTACATTTTCTCTGAAAATTTTTCCATCTGATGCTCTAAACCCAATAGTTTTTTATCAACCCCTATCGGAGCTTAATTATTCTTTCTTTCTGCAAAATCTCAGTTAAAATTCAAGTTGAAAATAAGAAATCCAGAGACTAATGATCAGAATTATTCAATTAGTATCTGAAAATATTTTTAGTAGGAAAAGGGGTAAAAGCTGGAGTGAAATCAAAAAGCTTACCTGTATATAGTGGCTTTAATCTTTTTTCGGGCTTTTTAAGGTTTTTTCCCAGAGCCATAATTAAAGAGGATTATCCGATATACTATCTAAATAATGTTAGTGCAATGAGATAACTATTTATAATAAGTATAAGTACTTTCTAATATAGTAAAAACATAAAACAGCTTTAAACAAACTAAAACAACTTAAAATGTAACAAAACTTTACAGTGGGGGAAAAACATGAGAATAAGAGTGGTTAGTTCCAGAGAAGAAATCTTTACACTTAATCCGAATGAGCGTATCGTCCACCTGGCTTTCAGGCCTTCGAACAAAGACATCTTTGGACTGGTTGAAACCTGCCCGAAGATTGAGGTGATCCAGTTACCTAAATCTTACATGCGTACGGTCTCAAAGTCCATAGAAATGTTTCTCCAGATGCAAAGAGTCCAGCTTATCGAAGGAGATGTCTGGGGGCACAGGAAGGATATAAACGAATACTACAGCATTCCATCTTCGGTGATCGAAAAGATTAAGGAAATGAAAAACGAAGGAAAACCTACCGAGGAGATTGAGAAAAAGGTTGCAAGGGAAAGCAAACTGAACCCTGAAATGGTCGCTTATATCCTGAATAAGGAAGCTTCTGCCTGATTTCTAGCAGGGGCATGCCCTTAAGACCGTACTGGAGATAGATCGTACACCTCATCGATTCCACATTTATCATCTAATCTCCAGTTTAATTTTTTAAATCTAACCGGTAAATTTTGACATCAGTAGAATTCACTCAACTCCTTTCCTGAGTCTGATGTTTTTTACAGACATTGTTCCTGGCATTAAGGTAGGAGTTTCTTGCAATTTTCATACTGCCCTTCATTTCAATAATGCTCATATCAAAAGCCCGGGCAAAATTTGAGACATTCTTGTCGAATTCTTCTCCTCTGGAGATCTCATTGCTGATTTTGACGACTCTTTTATATAAAGGGTTTTTCAAAAAATTTTCATCGATATCAGAAGTGCCGAATGATCCATTTTTCATTTCCTTCCAGCTGGAGGCCCACATTGGGGTCAGGTAGAACATGCCTGTGCCATTTCCACTCTGCATAACTTCAGCATAGGCATCGTTACCTCCAAGGGCTACACTGATACAGTCGTCTACAATATCTCCTTTTTCATCTTTAAGAAAATAGAGCGAGCAATCAAAATCTTTAAAATCAGCTTCCAGACTTCTCAAAGAGCGTCCGCAGTTTCCGTAAAACAGAAGGATTCCATCTGAAAAATCTGCCATTTCTTTCATGTTTCGGTAAATTTCAGATTTTAAAAGGTCACAATCTACATGCAAGCCAAGCCTGAGAATATTTACAACTACGGTAATTGTTTCTTTATTCTTTTCCTGTATACTATCATGCATTTTCCCAAAAAATGGAAACTTCAGTAGGAAATTCGGAATCTTCACGTGTGCAGGACTGTTCATCTGTTTTAAAATAAAAGGTATCCTGTCAAGAGGAAAAAGCCTTGCCTGGCAATTTTCGGATTTAAGCTTTCGAACAAACCTGAAGCATTGCCTGTTTTCAACCAGGACCAATCGTGCTGTGTTCTGATCTTTTGAGAGGACATAGACAAGTTCGTCTTCAAGCATTTCACAGGCAATTATGCTAAGTACAGGCATCAGTGAACCATCTCTCACGTTCTGTTATTTTTGAAAAATTAAAAATATGGTGCTATTTGGTTAAAGGTTGGTATTGCACAAAAAAACTAAACCGGGACCTCCAGTTATGAAATCGCCAGTTATTATGTTTCCAGCTATCACATCTACAATATAGTATTTCCAGCCATGACATTCCAGTTATTTCTTGCCATGCTCCTGATAAAGCCTGAGCCCGCCTGTACGCAATATAAAAGCGGAAGCATTGCCGCACTGAAAACTCTAATACTAAATTAAATAACAAATATAAAAATAAATATTATTCTTGTAGCAGAGGGCGACACAAAATTCTTTTTTGAATCATTTTTCTTTATTTTTGATTTCTACTTTCATTATTTTTAATTTACGCTTCCACCATTCTCGATTTCCACTTTCATTTTCCCATAACAATCTTCGAAAACTTCCTGGTTGCCATTATTAAATTCTAATATTTCAAAATCAAACAATTCTGCAAATTCTCTTATAGCGTCATCGAAATTTTCAGTATATTCAAGTCCGGTATTAATTTTTGCAACCCTCTTATAGCCAATTATTTCATGGGTTTTTTTCATCATTTTCAATGCTTTAGCCGGGTCTTTGTGCAGCTTCTCCAGTTCAATAAATTCTCTCCAGCCCTTACTGTACATGGGCGTAAAGAGATAAGTTCCAGCGTCACCAACGCTTTTGAGTAACTTCAGGTAGTTATCCGTTCCTCCCACAGTCGCTCCGATACAGTCATCCACTATTCTGTGCTTCCTGTCTTTAAGGATACGAACCGGACATGGAAAGGAATTTCCTTCGAAGTCTTTTTCGATATCCCCAAGTACATTTCCACATAAACCGTAAAAAACCAAAATCCCGGAAGAGAACGGGGCGAGGGTCTCTACGGTCTCATATACTTTGGTTTTCAACTCTTTCGGATTTTTATGCAGGCCCAACTCCATCAGGTAGATCAGAACCGTATATTTACCACATTTACTGTTTTTCTCACATTCAATGTTTTTCTCACATTCAATGTTTTTATTACGTTCACTATTTATTTCAGAAAGTAAAGGGATATTTTCAATGGGAAGTATTTTGTGCTGAAGGTTTACTTTATTTAGTTTTCCTGAGAATTCCCGGATATTTTCATTTTCAACTACAATGATCTCATCGACCGAAGAGTCATTTTCAAGAATCCAGACAACCTCATCCTGCATTATCTTGCATGAAAGAATACTCATAACGGGCATCAAATTTCTCCTCTATAAAATCAGTATATTAAAAATCAGTATATTAAAAATACCCTACTTACTTACATATAAGTAAGTAGCAGTTCGCAAAAAATCAACCCTTCCGTAAATATCAATCACTCCATCCAAGATCGGATTTTATAAGAGAAATTGATCTGACAAGCGTTTTTCTTCCCTTTATGCTGGACAGCTGCCTGGCGCCCAGCAAGATTTCAAATATTGCATCTGCACGTACCTCCACAGGGTCAGAGAAACTGAACTCTTCCCGCTCCAGACCGGTTTTCAGGACTCTCGAAAGCCAGGTCAGGATCTCATCCAGTAACAGCAGGTGCTGCTTTTTTACCTTTTCCGGAAGCTCTTCAAAATCAAGCATTACCGAACCTGGAGGGCAGATACTTTTGCCTTCATCAAATTCTTTCAGGGCGTAATCAAAATAATATTGGAGCTGCTCACGGGCTGAACCTCCGGATTCCGCTATTTGAGCAATATTTGCAGCAAATTTATATCTGCTGGCCTCCAGAAAGGCTGCAACCAGATCTTCTTTCTGGGGGTAGTAATGATGAATTGCTGCATTTTTTATGCCCAGTTTCCGGGAAATATCTCTATAGCTGAATCCATTATAACCCCGACACTGCAAAAAGTTCCCTGCATAATGGAGTATCTGTTGATTGGTCTTGTTCATCTCTTTCATAACAGCACACTTACTTACTAGTAAGTAACAAAGGGATGTCCATGCATATAAATGTTAGTTTCTCGATTTACTGGATAGATAGAGGCGATCAAACTGGAATCCAAAAACTCATCCTGCAAATATGAAGTTTATTTATTTTTTCATTCCAGCCAGCGTGTGACCTCATCGACCGGAGGGCGGATAGAAGGAGACAGTTCTTTAACCGGGTAGCCTACTGCACATCCTATAAGAGCCCATTCCCCGGGAGAAATTCCAAGGAGTGTGCAGAATGCCGGGTTATCCGCCATTTGAGCTGTAATGGAGACTAGCTGGAATCCAAGACCAAGCGCAGTTGCTTTCAGCCACATGTTCTCCAGACAGTGAGCAAGTGCCTGCTGCTCTACCGGAGGGAAGCTTTCCGCTCGGCCACCACTATGAAGTAGGGAGCCGTGCCGACTCCGGGAACCTGTCCCATTTTTTTGATCATCTCCAGCCGGTTTGCAAACCCGCTGGCCTGTATACGGAGCTGTGGGCCCTCTTCCATATTACGTTCGAGATTTGAAGCCATTTCCAGGACTTCCTTGAAGATGAGGGAAGCTGCCGCTATCATACTTTTCGAGCCATTTTTCATGACGAAAAATCTCCGGAAATAATTCTCTGTGCCATTCACAGCTGCAGCAGCAAAAGGCGCATGAAGCCCGGCGCGGATGATCCCCTTTATATCTCCTTCTGGCGGAAATTCCTGCTTAAACTGCCGATGAGACCTCCGCTCCATAAGGATTTTGTCCAGTATAACATTTTGTTGGTCAGGGGTTTTCGTACTCATGTCCATATCACATCCCAGGTTGTGTAAAACCTTACTTTAAGAAGTTCTCTTTATTTCTTAAGTTCTTTTGCTATACCTCTCAGGAAATTCATAATTTGGGGAGGAATCGGAATACCTAAAGTTGCCATAGACACTAACTGAAAAATACAGGATCAAGAGTAGAAGCGACCCCATACCTCACATAAACTTCTTGATTTATCAACTGCCCAAAATTATAAATTTGTATAAAACTCGTGCTTAATACAGTGAATATTTTGTTTTGTTGTGGTTAAGAGCCTATCCGAAAAGTGTTGTGATCTGTGTAGATGTCCGACATTATGATTTATCGTAACTTCTGCAATGCCGTTAATAGTATATCCTAAGTGTGGTAAAGAGTCTTAGAGACATCTGGAAGAGAGAAAGGGAAGAGCTGGGAAAAGATAGGTCACTCTTGTCCTAATCTTGAGAGTAATGATATCATAAAAGAAATTGTGAAGATAAAAGACATAGAAGAAGAGACCTAAACTATATTATATGCAGAATAAGAAAAGAACTTCTGGAAGGAGGAATAAAAACCATGACAGAAATGACTCTAATCGAAGCACTGGAAAAACTTGCATTAATCACGAAAAAAGGACTAGATGAACCGATTCATATCCCAGGTAATGCAAATGAACTTATAACAATTGGTGAAGCAATTAAAGAAATACAAGATCACGCTTCTGACATTTCTGAAACTGATGATTATATCATATGCAGTGACGGTATTCGGAAAACAGGGGAAGATGGAAGCGAGATTGTATATCAGGTTAAAGAAAGTAATTGACAGCCTTTATTCTCCATTCAAAAACTATATAGCTTCGGTGTCGCTATGCATAAAACTTTTAGGAACTTTAACGGTAAAACCTACATGCTCGATGAACTCAGTTATTTTGGACTTGATAAACCCGATGCCGAGAAGAGAAAAGCGATGTTGAAGAAGAGTGGACTTGGGGTTAGATGCATAAAGAAAGCAAATGGCAAGTACGTGATATATCGTGAGTATATTGGGGATATAAATAAAGAAGATGGCTCTTCATTTTTTAGGGTGGTTTAAGAGCCTATCCAAAAAATGTTTGACCCATTGTAACATTTACAGTAAGGGATATACACATGGAGTAGATACTTAGACATTATAAGCCTGTTATAGCTTTTCAACGTGTATTCTGACTTTTCGGATAGATTCTAAGTAGCCGTTGTTACCATTTTCAGTATTTATTAGTTTGTCCACGCATTTGAAAGTGCTTCGGCTTGCTTCAACACTAGCTCAATGGCATCTGCTGCCTTATCCGGCGGATACTTGTAGCGCTGCAATGTACGGCGGACAAGAATGCGTAGTTTAGCCCTTACACTATCGCGCACCTGCCAATCTACCGTGGTGGATCTGCGCAGTTTCTCGGTAATTTCTACGGCGATCTTTTTGAGAATTTCATCACCTAACTCACGAACTGCACTTTCGTTGTTCGCCAAGGCGTCATAAAAAGCCACTTCATCCGGTTGCAGGCCAAGTTCATCATTGCGTTTGAGTGCTTCTTGAAACTCTTTAGCCATTTGAATCAGTTCTTCAATTACCTGTGCGGTTTCAATAGCACGGTTGTTATACTTACGCAGGGTTTCCTCCAGACGATCGCTGTACTTCTTCTCCTGTACTACGTTATTACTGGTTTTCGATTTTATGTTGTCTTTCAGCAATTTTTCCAGCAGCTCTACTGCCAGATTACGGTAAGGCATCTGCCGAACGTCTTCTAAAAATTCATCCGACAGCAGACCAATATTAGGTTTCTCTAACCCGGCCAGCTTGAACACATCGACAACACCTTCGGCAATCACGGCATTATCCAGAATCTGCTTGAGAGCTGAGTTTATCTCTTCCTGAGTGCGCTTTTTATCGACATAGGTGAATTTACTGATGGCGGCTTTAATGGCTGAAAAAAAAGCGATCTCAGCACGCAGTTCTTTTGCTTCATCCAGGGTGCCGCATAATGAATATGCTTTGTTAATCGCCAGCACTGCATCTAAAAAGCGTTTTTTACCGTCATCAAGCCCCAGGATATGGTTTGACGCAGGCACCAGCAGTTTGTAAGATTGGTCTACAAAGTCACTGTAATCAAAACCATGGAAAAGCCCGTGCACGACATCCATTTTTTCCAGCAAGACCGAAAACGCTTCTTCGGCGCGTAGCGTGGGCTCGCCTCTCCCTTTGGCATCTGTATAGGTTTTCAATGCTTGCTTTAATTCATTTGCAATGCCGATGTAATCCACTACCAGGCCGCCGGGCTTGTTTTTAAATACCCGGTTTACCCGTGCAATGGCCTGCATCAGGTTGTGGCCTTTCATCGGTTTGTCGATATACATGGTATGACAACAGGGCACATCAAAACCAGTGAGCCACATATCACGCACAATTACCAGCTTGAGAGGGTCGTTATTATCTTTAAAACGCTTTTCCAATCTTTTTTTGGTTTGCTTGTTATAGATATGTGGCTGTAACAACTCACGATCGGATGCCGAGCCGGTCATCACAATTTTAATCGCGCCTTTGTTAGGGTCGGTATCGTGCCAATCAGGGCGCAATTCCACAATGGCATCGTATAAATGCACGCAAATATCACGGCTCATGGCCACAATCATGGCTTTGCCATCTATCGACTCCGTGCGTGCTTCAAAGTGCTCCACCAGATCGGCAGCTACTTGCTGAATGCGCGGTTCAGCTCCCACCAGTTTTTCTAAGCGGCTCCATTCCCCTTTAGTTTTCTCGCGGTTAGATGCGTCTTCTTCGTCTTCCACGATGTCTTCAACTTGATCAGATAACTTTTCAATTTCGGCATGATTTAAATCGAGCTTGGCCAGGCGGGACTCGTAATAAATGGCTACGGTTGCACCATCATCGACGGCATCTTGAATATCGTAAATAGAAACATAATCCCCAAATACCGAGCGGGTGTCTTTGTCTTCAAGGGCAATCGGTGTACCTGTAAAACCGATAAATGAGGCATTGGGCAAGGCATCACGCATATATTGGGAAAAGCCGAACACCAGCTTGTTACCTGTAACATTACCGTCTTTATCTTTCACTTTTACAAAGCGACCTTTATGGCCATACTGACTGCGGTGTGCCTCATCGGAAATAACCACAATATTGTGGCGACCGTTTAAGATTGGGTGGGCATCTTCGCCATCTAAAGGCGAGAACTTTTGTACCGTGGTAAAAATAATGCCACCCGATTCCCGCTCAGAGAGCAACTGGCGCAGTTCATCTCGGTCGTTGGCTTGCACCGGTGTTTGCTTAAATAGCTCCTGGGCGTTGGAGAATGTTTGGAACAGTTGACCGTCCAGGTCGTTGCGATCCGTTACCACTAACAGTGTCGGGTTATTCATCTCCGGTTGCTGCAGCAACTTACCGGCATAACAACACATAGAGATACTTTTGCCCGAACCTTGGGTATGCCACACCACACCAGCCTTTTTGCTGCCGGGCACCACCTCGTCCCCATATTTTGCGCGCTTTTCTGCCACACCTTTCGGTTCCTGTGCAGCAATGATCGTGGCTTTTACTGCTTCTCGCACAGCATGGAACTGGTGATAACCGGCTATTTTTTTGATGATTGCTCCACCATCGTTTTCAAAAAGCACAAAAAAGCGGATGTAATCAAGCAACATCTCGCGGTCGAAAAAACCCCGCACCAGGGTTTCTAGCTGCCATTCCAGCAATGGTTTATCATCTTCATTTTTTACAGCACGCCAGGGTGAAAAGCGCTCCTGGTTCGCTGTTAGCGCACCAATACGGGCGTTGTAGCCATCACTTACAACCAGTGCTTCGTTAAAGACAAAGAGATCGCTGATCTCATCTTTGTAGGTTTGCAGCTGATTAAAGGCATCCCAGATATCGGCGTTCTCATCGTTGGGACTTTTAAGCTCTAATACTGCAATGGGCAAGCCGTTAATAAAACATACCACATCGGGGCGGCGCGGTTGTTTTGTACCTTGAATGGTGAACTGATTTACTGCCAAAAAATGATTATTAGCAATGTTTTCAAAGTCTATTAAAAAAGCACGGTCGTGAATCGTCTTGTCATCTTTACGATATTCAACCGGTACACCTTCCAATAACAAGCGGTGAAAGGCGCGATTATTGGTTATCAAATCCAAACTTTCAGACTTTAAAACAAGGGCGATGGCTTGCTCAATTGCATTAAAGGGGAGATGCGGATTAATTTTCTCCAGCGATTCTTGTAGATAACGCTTTAAAATTACTTCGCGGTAATCTCTGCGTTCGGGTTTGTCTGAATCGGGGGCAATGTCAGGGCCATACTCTACTTCCCAGCTGTTAGCACGAAACCATTCAAGGCAGTGTTGTTCTAATTGGTCTTCGTTCATAATTTTACCCTGTTAATTCGGAAATAGTTCGGCCTGACCCGATTTTATCACGATTAAACGGCAGAATCTGTTTTAGCATCTTGTAAAGCAGATTCATATCGTCGGACTCGTTAAAAAATTCTCCCCTATCTTCCAATATTGTTTTATAGGTAGTTTCCAATAACGCTTTGGTTGTATCTAGCATTAATGCAGAATCTTTTTTTGCGACAGAAAATGCAACCCGTTGTATTTGCTCAATCAGGTGTAGCGCCTCTTCGTTATCTATAACTGATTTCGATGTACTCGGTAAAATAAATTCAAAGTCGCTCATTTTAACACATCATTATGGAGTAATTTCTCCTGAGAGTAATTTTGGCAATAAAGAATCACGAATATCTGATAGAGTTTTACATTCCATTGCGGTCTCAGCAATTTTGTTGTAAAAGCCAGATACTAGTTTAGAATAAGATTGCTGAATCTCCTTACTTGGAACAATTACAGGAATAACTTTGAAATTCTTTTTGCTTATTTCAGCAAATGTTGTACCGCTAGATCTCTGTTTGATTGTTTCCATTACAGAATTGCACCACTGAATAACAAACTCTGGTGAAAGTCGGTTATCACAAATCATTGCTATATAACCTTGATTAATAGCAACAGGTATCTTAGCTAATGCCAAGTATCCAACAGGTGCACGAGAGGACATCAAAACAGTATTTATTGGCAATAAACCTGAGCTTATATTTTTAAGTCCAGCAACAGTGATTTTTCGATCTGTTGTTAGTAATATTTTGTCACTTAGATTCGAAAGGTCTTTAGGTGTTGTCCAGTGTATTTCCCCCCCTTCCCAAAACTCGGGATTCTTAGTTGAAGGCGTGCCACCACCCACAACACCTACCTCATCACCAATGGTACTAATCTCCCACTCATCTGGCACTTCCCCCAATTCAGAATCCTGCATTGTGGAGGGAAACAATTCGGCGGTGGTTTTTAGTTGAGTATAATTGTCTGGCTGTTCGGCTTGCAGTTGTTCTAACTCTTCATCGGTCTTGCCGGAGACGGCACTCATGGCGGCGCGGGTTATACCCTCTGCATTTTCACCTGTTTCAATGGCGGCGATTTTGGCTTTGACCGGCTCAAAATCTACAAACCAGCTTTTGAACATAGCTTGCGCCATGGCTTCGAGTGTTTGATTGATTTGGCGATTGAGGTCGATTTTATCGTCAAAAGCTTCTAAAATATTGACAATCCTTTTTTGTTCTTCAAAACTAGGAAGCCCAAATTCAAAATTAAATATGTCTTTTAAAGTTATACTTGCTTGGTTAGCACTACCTTGTGCTCCTGATACAATATATTCTGAGAAATCCTTGTATTTTAATCGATAATATAAAAAAGATTGTGATGAGGCCTCTGCATCTTTGACTCTTAATCTAACAGCGTTTTGATTCAATAATTCTTTTGTAATGTTTTTGGGCACACGGATTACTTTGCCTACTATAGAATCTGGATTGTTTGGCCAGGAACCTACAGTTGCAATTATTATATCGTCGGGTCTTAGCTCATACTCTTCATATTCCTTGGCTAATTCTTCATCAATGTAAGTGCAGTTTTGGAAACTTATGGAATTATTAGTCAAGTTAGAAACTTTTATTATTCTAACTCCTTCATCCTTGTACCATTCTGATTTAAAGGCAAATCCCTTTTTGTGATTGACCAAGTTTCCTACTTCACTGACTTCCCAATCTTCAGGAATCTTCCCAATTTCTGTTTCTTTGAATTTTTGAGTCATTTTATCAATTCCAGAAAATTATGATTCCCCAGATACTTCTGCAATAGATATTATTTTTAGAATTTTAAGGACTCATTACTGGTTTCTTAGTTAAAATGCGTAAAGCCTTAGATGTTATAACTACCATATCCCAAGCCCTTCAAGTTATCTCGAATCATCTGCTCCAGTTTCGCACTATTGACAAACTGCACTTCTAATTCTTGTGTGAGCCGTGTCATCTTCGATTCAAAAGACTCACCATCGTCTTCCTCAGCTTCTGCACCTACATAGCGTCCAGGGGTGAGAACAAAGTCACTCTTTTGGATTAAGGTGAGATCGGCGGAGAAACAGAACCCCGCTTGGTTATTCTCCTCCATCCATTCTTGCTGCCAATTATGGAAAGTGTTTGCGATTTGCTGGATATCTTCATCTTTAAAATCCCGCAGTACACGGTCTTTCATATAACCCAATTTGCGGGCATCGATAAACAAAACTTGGCCTCGTCGATCACGCTTGCCATTCTTAGCACTTTTATCCTTGGTTAAAAACCAGATACACGCGGGAATTTGGGTGTTTGTAAAGAGTTGTCCCGGCAGCGCCACCATACATTCCACTAGGTCTTGCTCGACGAGAGTTTTGCGAATCTCCCCTTCATTATTGGTGTTACTGCTCATGGAACCATTGGCCAATAAAAGCGCCATGCTGCCTGTGGGGGCCAGGTGGTACAGCATGTGCAACATCCATGCGAAGTTGGCGTTACCTGTCGGCGGAGTAAGGATGTGTTTTTGGCCGTTGGTATTAATAGTCCAGCGTGGATCGTCGGCAAGCTTTTCGTGCCACCAATCCTTCATATTAAAGGGTGGGTTGGTCATGACAAAATCGGCTCGCAGGTCGGGGTGCTGGTCGTCTAAAAAGGAGTCGGCGTTCTTTTTGCCAAAGTTGAAATCAATGCCACGAATGACCATGTTCATGGCAGCGAGCTTCCAGGTTGTTGGGTTGGATTCCTGCCCGTACACCGAAATTTGTTTTTTCTGTTCGGAAGCATTGTAATGTTTTACATTGGCATGTCCTTCAATG
This sequence comes from Methanosarcina subterranea, assembly GCF_055385895.1. Classification (NCBI taxonomy): domain Archaea; kingdom Methanobacteriati; phylum Methanobacteriota; class Methanomicrobia; order Methanosarcinales; family Methanosarcinaceae; genus Methanosarcina; species Methanosarcina subterranea. Next base: position 1,421,450 of record NZ_AP042426.1, read on the forward strand.
AATTTGTCACTGGAAACAAAAAAACCGCCGCTGCCCATAGCGGGGTCGTACACACGGCCTTTGTAGGGTTCCAGCATTTCCACGATCAAGGTAACGATGGATTTGGGTGTGTAATACTGGCCTCCCTGTTTGCCTTCGGCAAGGGCAAATTGACCCAAAAAGTATTCGTAAACATGGCCGAGAATGTCTTTGGATTTAAGGTTAAGTTTTTTGCCGTTGTACTCGGGGTTATTAAAACTGGTAAGGCTAAATTCATTGATCAGGCCGATAAGCTTGTCCGCATCCAGCTGGTATTGGCTGATGCGGTTGAGAATGCCTTTGAGTTTTGGGTTGGCTTTTTCTATGTCATCGAATGCATTATCAATAAGCCATGACACGGATCTCAGTTTAACGTCTTCACCCTGTTCATTTTGCCAGATAACGCTGCCAGTAGGAAGAGTAATTACATCTCTCAGATTGTTCCAGCGGGCGGTTTTGGGTACCCAGAAGACATTTTTTTCGGTGTAGTAGTCACCAATTTCCAGCTCGTCTGCTATGGCTTGCTGGTAGGCTCCATCGCTGTCGTAATCTTCGCGGGGCAGGTAATAGATATTGTCGTCATCGTCCTTTTGAAATAGCTCAGTAAGCTCTTGCTGACGCTCTTCGAAGGCATCGGACACGTATTTAAGGAAAATAAGCCCTAACACCACATGTTTGTAATTGGCGGCATCCAGGTTAGAGCGCAGTTTGTCGGCAGCTCTCCAGAGCTGGTTGTCGAGATCCTTTAAAAATTCCTGTTCAAGATCAGTCATTGTTAATGCCTTCCGTTATTGAATTGTAAATCAACTTGAAAAAACAGTGCCGTAATTAGTTATCAACATTTTATAGGTAGTTATCAACAGTTTATAAGTAGATGTATTGGCCATAAATGGAACTTCGGTCCTTAAAGTTTGTTTTTTTCAGCGCTTTAAATTTGCTGAATTCCACTCTAAATCTTGTACCTTGACCGCAGTATGACCTGACTTAAAATTCGTATGAACTTAATAAAGCTTGTAATTCAAAATATGGATTTTGATATAAAACATTTACTAAAATTTGTTTAACTATGTTCAATTAGCGACGGCTCATATTTTAGAAATTATCTTCTATTTTTTTGTAGGAAGTAGTCTAATTACGAATTTATTCGCTTTCCCTATACTTAAATACCTTAAGTATTATCTCCTCAGAGATTGGCGTGATTTCTAAAAAACTAATTGACCTTGGTGTGCTGGCGCTCAGGCAGCGTAACTCCCGAGGAACCTTTAAACCCCATGTCTCACTCCGTTTCAGAGGCAATGAGGGAGATTTACGTACCTTTTCCATTGATACTACCCGGACTCTCGGAAAGCACCCCCAGCCCGACGCCTATCTTATTACCCATGCCCATTCCGATCATCACGGAAAATCAGCTATGCTCTCCCCCAGGGCAGTTTGTACGGAAAAAACCGCAACTGCTCTTGAAATCAGGCACGACAAAAAATATGTGGGCAGCATGTGCAGGCTCGGGGATGAAATTGAAATCGAGGGGGTCAAGGTAAGGACTTGCCCTACGGAACACACTGTCGGCGCCGCGGCTTTTTACTGGGAAAACGATGTAGGGACCAGAATCCTGGTCACAGGGGATGTCAAAGACGCCAGCAAGCTTCCTCCCTGTGATGTTCTTATTACTGAAGCTAATTATGGGGACCCTGAAGACCCTTCCTGTCATTTTGCGGATGATCTTGAAAGTATGAAATGCGCCCTTTTTGAGAGCGGTCCTGTTGCATTCGGGGCATATGAGTTCGGAAAAGCCCAGCGTGCGGTTGAATTAATGAGAGGCTTCGGGTACGACGGCGCAATCCGTATGGAGGCACGGACAAGGGCACTTACGCGGAGCATGCTTGAAGATGCAGGAGAACTTGCAGGGCTTGACTCCGGGAATGAGGATGATGTTTTTGTGGTGGCTCCCTGGGACCTTAACAAGCTTCCATGGAATGTGAAAAAGTACGTTCTAAGCTGTCGTGCAGATTATCCCTATCCAATTATTAAGATAAGCGATCACCTTGATGCGTGCGGGCTTGAGGATATGGTCAGAAAACTCAACCCTGAAGTCACCCTTGTCTACCACCCTGGAGGGCACAGACCCTCAAAATTTTCAAAACATTTAAATTCAATAGGAATCGATTCGATATCTATAGATCAGATAGGCAATGTTTTAAGCAATGAATTTATTTAAACCCTTTAAATCAGTCCTAATAATTTAATTCTAAAAATTTAAATATGATGATATAAATCTGGTACTTTAATTTAATAACTCCGGTCTGATATGTTTCAATTCAAACTTCAGATTCCAGTTTGATAATCTTGTCTAATAATCTTGTCTAATAATCTTGTCTAATAAGTTAAGTTCCAGCATTCTAATTTAAGCTTATGAGGTCAAATTTAACTTTAGTTTGACTAAAATATCATTTACTAGTATCACCGAATCAAATATGATCATTGAAATCTATAATCCCATTTTTAATCATCTTAAGCTTTTAATTATATATTCCCCAGGAAAGATAATCATCGTTCAGGAGAGAATGCAGGTTGAGTAAACAAACCCCGAAGTCAAAATCCAGAAAGGAACCCGCAAAAGTTACAGAGGCTTCCATAGAAAGTGCTGCAGCAAATGTTGAGGCTCCCGAAAAAAAGAGCTTTATCAAGCAAAAGACCCCTGAAGAAAAGCAGAAAGCTCACAGAGAGGGCATTATAAAAACAATTGTTGCTTCAATACTTGGGATAATCGCCGGAGTTGTAATGTTCAGCCAGTATGGGGCAGGCGAAGACAGGATCTGGTACGTCATACTAATGATCGTTATTGGAGTCACATATTATCTCCAGAAGCTTATTTATCCCGCGCTTAAGATAAGTACCAAGGAATTCAAAGCCAAGGACTGGCTTTTTGTCGAGTTCATAATTGTGGACTTTTTCCTTGTGACCTGGACACTGCTCCTGAATTAAAAAAGCTCTTTTCCTGGGCTTCAAAAAGGCTTTTCCCAAAAAAGATAGCCTTTTTACCCGGGCTCTTTTGCTATCGTTTTTTATCTTCGTTTTTAGTTTATCTCCATTTCAAGTTATCTTCATTTCAGTTTATCTTCATTTCAGTTATGCTCTTTACCAATGATAATATTTCACGCATACAACCTTCATGCCTGCGGCATTCCAACGGTTCATATACCAGAGCGGGTATTTCATAACCGATAACTGCTGTATGTGTTTGGTTGCTTTATATGCATTATAATTTATATGCATTATAACCTCGATCATAATTATCGTTACTGATTTGTGTGGCTACTTAGTTACTGAAACAATTAGACGAAAGCGAGTGTAGAATACTTGATGCTTGTCTGCTTCGATGTCTAAGGCATCTCAGTATCGTGCTTGAATAATGAAATAACTCCAAAAACTGAAATCAAGTAACCATATCACATTACTGAACTCATACAACCGGGTTTACATAAACAAATCCACAAACTGAATTTACATGAATAGCCCATATTACTAAATTAGTTTACAATTTAACCAATCAAAAAAACGTAATTTTCGGGGACTAATATGAGAATAGCTATACTTAACAAAGATAGGTGCCAGCCCAGAAGGTGCAGCAAGGAGTGCGAAAAATACTGTCCCAGAGTCAGGACAGGAGACGAGACCATTGTTTTTGAGGCCGACGGAAAGCCGGTCATCTCCGAAGAACTCTGTGTGGGCTGCGGGATATGCATTAATAAGTGTCCTTTTGATGCTATCATGATCATAGGGCTTCCTGAAGCCCTGCAGGAACCCACTCACAGGTACGGGCCAAACGGTTTTGCACTTTTCGGGCTCCCTGTGCCGAGAACAGGTAAGGTAACCGGTATCCTGGGGCCGAACGGGATAGGGAAGAGTACTTCAGTCCAGATCCTTTCAGGAGCCCTTGTCCCTAATTTCGGGCAGGGAAAAGGAGACTGGGATACGGTACTCGAACATTATTCGGGCACGGCACTTCACGACTATTTCAAAGCCGTTATTGACGGAAAGGTAAAGGTTTCCCAGAAGCCGCAGTACGTTGACCTTATCCCCAAAGCTTTCAAAGGCAAGACCTCGGAACTGCTCGAGAAAACCGATGAAAGAGGAGTTCTTGATAAGCTTGTCGATTACCTTGACCTGAAAGGTGTGGTAGACAGGAAAATCACGGAATTGAGTGGTGGGGAACTGCAAAGAGTTGCAATTGCTGCCTGTGCGGCAAGGGATGCCCAGTTTTATTTCTTTGACGAAATAAGCCCTTACCTCGATATTTACCAGAGGATTAACGTAGCCCGCCTTGTTCAGGAAATTTCAAAGGACAGGGCAGTACTTGTGGTCGAGCATGATCTGGCAGTCCTTGATATGCTCACGGATGTAATTCACATAGCCTACGGTGAACCTGCAGGTTTTGGTGTGGTAACTCTTCCGAAAAGTGTGCGTGTCGGTATCAACCAGTACCTGAAAGGTTACCTCCCTGAAGAAAATATAAGGATCAGGCCTGAAGCCATCAGGTTCGAAGTCCATCCCCCAAAGGAGGACACACAGTTTAAGTCCATGATTCCCTTCAATGGCTTTTCAAAGAAGTTCGGGGACGGTTTCTCCCTCAAGGCAACAGGCGGAAACCTGCGTGAAGGCGAGGTGCTCGGGATAGTAGGTCCTAACGGGATAGGAAAGTCGACTTTCGTAAAAGTCCTGGCAGGAGAAATAAAGCCAGACGAAGGGAACCCTGGGATCGAGGTCAAAATCTCCTATAAGCCCCAGTACATCAAAGCAGACACCCCTGTGAGTGTACAGGACTTTTTAAGGGGAATCACAAAGCGGTTCGGGACCAGTTACTATGAGGTTGAGATCTCAAACCCTCTCCAGCTTGAGAAGATCTATGACAGCCTGATCACTGACCTTAGTGGCGGAGAACTGCAGAGAGTGGCAATTGCTGCCTGCCTTTCTCAGGAAGCAGATCTCTATATCCTGGACGAGCCAAGTGCCCACCTCGATGTGGAGCAGCGTTCCATGGTCACCAGAGTCATAAACCGTTTTGCCGAAAACAACCAGAAAACGGCCATGGTTGTTGACCACGATATCTACATGATAGATCTGCTCAGCCAGAGACTCATGGTTTTTGAAGGCAAGCCCTCAGTCTACGGTGAAGCACATGGCCCGTTCAGCATGGAAAGCGGTATGAACAGGTTCCTGAAAAATCTCGGCATCACCTTCCGCAGGGATGAAGAGACCAGGCGTCCCCGTGTAAACAACCTCAACTCAAGGCTTGATAGGGAACAGAAGGAAAGCGGAAACTATTACTATTCTGCTAAGGACTAATTCTGCTAAAGGACCAACCGCAAATGACTGGTTAAGCAAATGACTGATTAAGCAAATGACTGATTAAGCAAATGACTGATTAAGCAAATGACTGATTAAGCAAATGACTAACCCTGCAAAAGCCTGAGTTTTTCTAAATTTTCCATCGAAATTATGAAAAACTCCGGGGTTCCTTAAAAGAGAGCCTCAACTTTTTTGCAGGATTAGTTTTTAGCAGTTGTATCGCGGTTTCAAAATAGTTTTTTATCTTATGTGTGAGTTTCTGGTTTTCAATGAAGATAGAAAGTCTCGACCTGCCCGATGAAATAAAGCGTTTTTATGAAAACTCCGGGATTCTTGAACTTTATCCCCCCCAGGCAGAGGCCGTTGAAAAGGGCCTGCTCGAAGGAAAAAACCTGCTTGCTGCAATCCCTACTGCTTCGGGAAAGACTCTGCTTGCAGAGCTTGCGATGTTAAAGTCCGTGCTTGCAGGAGGAAAGGCACTCTATATCGTGCCCCTGAGAGCTCTGGCTTCCGAAAAGTTCAGGCGGTTTCAGGAGTTTTCCGAACTGGGCATAAGGGTCGGGATCTCAACAGGGGACTATGACCGGCGGGACGAAGGGCTCGGGATAAATGATATCATTGTAGCCACGTCGGAAAAAACCGATTCCCTGCTCAGGAATGAGACTTCCTGGATGCAGGAGATCTCTGTTGTTGTGGCAGACGAAGTCCATCTTATAGATTCTGCGGACCGGGGACCAACCCTTGAGATTACCCTTGCAAAGCTCAGGAAAATGAACCCTTCCTGCCAGATCCTCGCACTTTCAGCAACAGTCGGGAATGCCGATGAGCTTGCAGCCTGGCTTGATGCCGAACTTGTTGTAAGCGAATGGAGGCCCACCGAACTTATGGAAGGGGTTCTTTTTAACGGGACTTTTTTCTGCAAAGATAAGGAAAAGCCTGTTGAGCAGCCCACAAAAGACGAAGCCATAAACCTTGTCCTTGATACCATAAAGGAAGGTGGGCAGTGCCTTGTCTTTGAAAGCAGCAGGAAAAACTGTATGGGTTTTGCAAAGAAAGCGGCTTCTGCAGTAAAAAAGACTCTTTCCGCAGAAGACAGGGAAGCTCTTGCGGGCATTGCAGACGAGATCCTGGAAGACAGTGATACCGATACCTCGTCAGTTCTTGCAACCTGCGTCCGTTCAGGGACTGCATTTCACCACGCAGGCCTTACCTCGCCTTTAAGGGAACTTGTAGAATCCGGCTTTCGAGAGGGGCATATAAAGCTTATCTCAAGTACCCCAACTCTTGCAGCAGGGCTGAACCTGCCTGCCAGGCGTGTGGTTATAAGGAGTTATAGGCGATATTCTTCTGAAGCAGGCATGCAGCCAATTCCGGTACTCGAATATAAGCAGATGGCAGGAAGAGCCGGAAGGCCGAGGCTTGACCCTTACGGGGAAGCTGTACTGCTTGCAAAGTCCTACGAGGAATTGGTTTTCCTATTTGAGAAATATATTGAAGCCGGAGCTGAAGATATCTGGTCCAAGCTCGGGACTGAAAATGCCCTCAGGACGCACGTGCTTTCAACGATCTCGAACGGATTTGCCCGGACAAAGGAAGAGCTTATGGATTTTCTGGAGGCTACTTTTTTCGCGTTCCAGTACTCAAATTTCGGGATCTCCACAGTCGTTGACGAATGCCTTAATTTCTTGAGGCAAGAAGGAATGCTTGAAAAGGATCATGATGTCCTTATTTCTACGGTTTTCGGAAAACTTGTCTCACGGCTTTACATTGACCCTCTCTCCGCAGCCCTTATTGCAAAGGGCTTAAGAGAAGCCGGAACCCTAACCGAACTTACCCTGCTGCACCTGGTCTGCAGCACTCCTGATATGCGCCTTATGTATATGCGGAGCCAGGACTACCAGGAAGTCAATGATTACGTAATGGCGCACGCAGGAGAGTTCTCAAAGGTCCCAAGCCCCTTCAATATTGTCGAATACGAGTGGTTCCTGAGCGAGGTAAAAACCTCTCTCCTGCTTATGGACTGGATCCATGAGAAGCCTGAAAATGAGCTTTGCTTAAAATTCGGTACAGGGGAAGGGGATATCCATGCAACTGCAGACATTGCCGAGTGGATCATGCATGTGACCACCCAGCTTGCCAGACTCCTTGACCTGAAAGGGGCAAAAGAAGCTGCAGAACTTGAAAAGCGGATCCACTACGGGGCAGGTCCTGAACTGATGGATTTACTCGATATAAGGAGCATCGGGCGTATAAGGGCAAGGAAGCTTTATGAGGCAGGCTTTAAATCCACAGCAGAACTTGCAGGGGCTTCCCCTGAACAGATAGCTGCTCTTGTAGGGCCCAAAATTGCTGAAAGGATCTTCAAGCAGATCGGAAAAAGAGTTGCAGTGCCTGAAGCCTTTGATACTGAGCCCCTTGAAAAAAGTTCTCTGGAAGGGCAGAGGACAATCAGTGATTATTGATCTCCCTCATGATCATTGACTCTCTCATGATTATTGATCTTCCCCTTAAGATTATTGATCTCTCCCTTAAGATTATTGATCTTTTAATCTTTCCTTTTTTATTTTCAATTCTTTGCGGTTCTGGATTAATTGTTTTATCTATCCCGGAATACAGAGAGGCATCTTTTGGTTTTCTCTCCCTGCACCGCACAGGGCACAGGCCGGCATGTATGACAGGAAAAAAAGAGCCGTAAATCAGTACCGCAATTATGAAGGATAACATATTAAGAAAAGTGCTCTGGTTTGAGGTAATATTTTCCTTTGGCTCCGAAAACCGGTTTTTCATTCATAGCTAAAATAAGAGCCTCCTCCAGCTTGTCTGGAGGCCCTTCTAAAAAAAAGGAAGAAGTAGAGAGAAGTAGAGAGAAGCAGAGAGAAGCAGAAAGAACTTGAAGGATAAAAGCTAAAAGAAGAAAAAGTAGAACGAAAAGCTTGGAAGAGCCATAATGAGCAATAAAAGCAAAAGTGGGTTACTATCCACCTATTTTCTTTTTCTCTTTTTTATCGTGGGAAAGGCCGCTCTCCTTCGTCGAGCGTGACAAAAACGACACGGAATAGCTAATAAGGTTGTACGGGTCAGAAAAATTTATGGTCATTTCTTATTTTTCTGTTCGTTTCTGTCCTGGAGTCCAAGGTAAAATATTAAATGAGATCAGGGATTTAATGAGAGCAATATTATCTCAAATTATACCAAATTATATCGGATTATACCGGCTTATACAGGACTTATTCCAAACTTATCAAGATCAATTTATATCAGTTTTACCAGGTAATTTCAGAGATGGTCACAATGTTATTCAAAAAGTTGTCTGATGTTTCGGAAGCTGAAATGCAGAAATTAATTTCCCGGGGGTCCGGGCTTGCAGATGTTGGAGAAACCGTTTCCTCCGTACTTTCTGATGTGCGCATGAATGGAGATGCAGCACTCAGAGAGTACACAAAGAAGTTTGATAAAGTTGAGCTTGCCGATTTTGAGGTAAGTGAGGAAGAGTTTAAAGAAGCCATTTCAGGGATCGGTCCTGAACTCCTAAGGCACCTTAAAATTGCAGCTGCAAATATCATGGCTTTTCATAAAGCCCAGATGCCTGAAACCACCTGGTTTATGGAACTTCAGCCTGGAGTTGTCCTGGGTCAGAAGGCAACACCGCTCGAAAGTGTAGGTGCTTATGCTCCAGGAGGCAGGGCTTCCTATCCTTCAACAGTGCTGATGACGGTAATCCCTGCAAGGGTTGCAGGAGTCGAGCAGGTTATCGTATGCACTCCTCCGAGAGCTGACGGCTCCGTACACCCTCTTACGCTTGCTGCTGCGAAAGTTGCAGGTGCAGGGAAGGTTTTCAAACTTGGAGGTGTTCAGGCAATAGGAGCAATGGCGTACGGAACCGAAACTGTCCCGAAGGTGGACAAAATTGTAGGTCCTGGAAATGTTTTTGTGACATCTGCCAAAATGCAGGTAAGGGATGTTGCCGAGATTGATTTCCCAGCAGGTCCGAGTGAAGTTCTTATTTTAGCAGATAATTCTGCAGATGCGGTCATGGCTGCCTCAGATATCATAGCCCAGGCAGAACACGATCCGAGTGCAGTTTCGGTGCTTGTGACAACTTCAGAGACTTTTGCAGAGACTGTTAAACGGGAGGTACTTGTTCAGGCTGAAAGTACTGCAAGAAGTGAGATTGTGAAAGCTTCTCTTGAAAATGCAGCAGTCCTGACTGCAGACTCTCTTGAGCAGGGTATTGACTTCAGCAATAAATTCGCTCCTGAGCACCTGGAAATTATGATGGAAGATTCAGATTTCGTGCTTGACAGAATTAAAAATGCCGGATCGATTTTTATAGGGAACTATGCTCCTGTTCCGGTTGGAGACTATGCCTCCGGTACCAATCATGTGCTTCCCACTGCGGGATATGCCAGGATTTATTCAGGTCTGAATATAAATCACTTCCTGAAGTATTCGAGTATCCAGAAAATCAGCAAGAGTGGGCTTGAAAGTCTGAAAGAAACTGTAATCTCATTAGCTGAGGAAGAAGGTCTGCAGGCACATGCTGACGCTATTAGAACTCGTTTCGGGTACAAACCCTCTAAATAATATTTCTGCTAATCGATATGTATATAAAATGTAAGTGCGTAAACAAAATTTGATTTTTAAATAAATAAAAATTTGATTCTAATAAGGAGTGGGGATTAATATGAAAATCAGAGTAGTTAGTTCACGGGAGGAGATTCCTACCCTGAACCCGAATGAGAAGGTTATCCACCTTGCTTTCAGGCCGTCTAACAGGGATGTATTCATGCTTGCTGAAACATGTCCTAAAATAGAAGCTATACAGCTTCCTAAATCTTACAGAAGGACTGTTTCAAAGTCAATAGAGATGTTCCTGGAAATGCAGAAGATAAATCTCCTTGAAGGGGATGTATGGGGTCACCGGAAGGACATAAACGAATACTACAATGTCTCTCAGAATGTCCTGGAGAAAATTCAGGAATTAAAAGCTGACCGGTTCTCCAATGAGGTGATTGCAGAAAAGCTTTCAAGAGAAAGTAAATTGAATTCTGACATGATTCTTTACATACTCAGTAAAAGAAGTATGGAATTGTCCTGAAGCATGGACTTACCTGCCCTTTCAACCACAACTTTTCGGGGCAAATAGGTTTTTGTTCTGTACCCGTAAAAGATGTCTTACTGAAAAGGGCAGTCAACTTTTTAAGACTAGGTCTTAAAAAGTTTTTTATATATTTTAGACCTTACTTTCTGGATGGGTTTACGGTCTGGGAATTCCATCCTTGATAAATTTTTCTCTAGTTCTCTAGTTTCTCTAGTTCTCTAGTGCATCGATTCCTAATTAACGCCATTTTAGACTGTGATTCCACCAGGCATTTCATCCATTTCTTCCATTTTATATCTCCACGTAAATATAACTTGTTTTTCGTTAATCTGGTTTATATATTGACTAATTCTTTCTTTTAATTCATTCATTGAGTCTACTCTTATTCCTCTCAACACGCTCCTTACCATTTTACTGAAAAAACTTTCGATGATATTCAGCCACGAGGCATGTTTGGGTGTGAAAACAAATTCAAATTTATCAGGAACCGTTGCCAGGTATTCCCGAGTTTCTTCTGATGTATGAACTTTTAGATTATCCAGTATAATTATGATTTTTTCTTCTAAGTATGTTGACTCAAGTCCTTTGAGATATTCAACGAATTCGCAGCGCTTCTATGCTGCTCAAATACTTTATAATAAATTATCCCAGATATCAAGTCAATTCCAGCTAATATTGAAAGAGTCCCATGTCTTTTATACTCATAATCTCTTGCTATTGTAGAATAATGCCCTTCTACTGGCATAAGATCTGGATAAACATTTCCAATTGCCTGAATACCTGGTTTTTCATCGTAAGAAATAATCACTGTTTTAATTTCTTCGTTTTTCTTTTTTTTCACTTAGTCTTTTAGACTCTCTATATGTATCCAGGACATTGGCTGCTTTTTGATCAAAATCGGGATCAACTTTAGCAATGTAATAGCTAATCTTATGTGGTTTTATTTTGCTTGCATTGAGAATCTTTGAAATTGTTCCCTGATTTATCGAAGATAAATCAGGATGTTTCTCTTTGATACAATTCTCCCTGATATATTCAACAAGGAGCCTCTGAGTCCATATTTCATGAGGATAACCAAGATCTTTTGGTTTCATACAAGCAAGTGAGACCACCCAAGCTCGTGATTCAGCATTAATATCTTGAGGTCTTCCACTTCTTGATTTGTCTACCAAGCCTTCTTTAACTCCAAGATCCAAAACTCTTTTTATCCATAGTCTTACAGTTTTGTAATCTACTTTTAACTCTCTGGAGATCTCAGTATCGTTTTTTCCCTGATAGCTTAAAAGTACAATCCTGGATCTTTCAACAATGCTTGCAGTTTGATTTCTGGAACGACTTAACTTGGTCAGATAGTCTAACTCTTGTTGAGTAAATGATAATTTGGGACGAAGACTTATGCGAGGCATAAGTACATTTATAGTCTTACTAATATAATGATTTATGCATATAATTCAGAATCGAAGCACTAGTTTCTCTAGTTCTCTAGTTTCTCTAGTTCTCTAGTTCTCTAGTTTCTCTAGTTTCTCTAGTTCTCTAGTTTCTCTAATTTCTATGTTTTTCCTGATGATTGTAAACTTTTCTCTAATTTCTACGCTTTTTCCAATAATTTACCTCTGATGTTCTAATGGTCAATCTCTAAGGAAACGCATGAATTTACACATAACTTACTTTTTATATTTATAAAAACAATATGAAAAATGATTTTAAGTCTGACGGTGTGAAATTTGTTTATTCATTTATGGACTTTTAATTCTACTTTTCTATATATCTTTTTTTCAAATCTCTTTGACTCAACTGAACAAAACTCCTGGAGAAACATAGAAAAATATTTAAATATTGCAGTATAATGAACTTTATTAACTTGAACTTAACTAGGGTCTGGGGAATGGTATGAAAATAAGAGTTGTCAGTTCCAGAGATGAAATTCTCTCTTTAAACCCGAATGAAAAGGTAATTCACCTTGCGTTCAGGCCTTCGAATAAAGATATTTTTCTGCTTGTTGAAACCTGTCCTAAGCTCGAAATAGTCCAGCTTCCGAAATCATATCAAAGGACTATTTCAAAGTCTATGGAGATGTTTTTAGAGATGCAAAAAATCCAGCTGATTGAAGGAGATGTATGGGGCCATAGAAAAGATATAAACGAGTATTATACCGTTCCTCCCTCAGTAATGACTAAAATAAGGAACATGAAAACAGAAGGAATTCCAGGCGAAAAAATTGCAGAAAAAATGGCGAAAGAAAGTAAGCTCAACCCGACGATGATCCTTTACATCCTGAACAGGAAGCAGTTTGAATAATGGAGAAAAAATCCGGAAAAGAAATACAGAAAAAATACGGAAAAAATTACTTAGATATAAAGGGTGCCTGAAAAGCACCCTTATCCTATTCTATTCTCTCTTTAATTTATATTTTTTAGCCTTTGAACGTAGCCTGTATGCTTAGCCTGTAAAGCCTGGTCTGCATGCTTGACCTGTCGGCCTATACTTATTTTGTACGTTTCCTAGACTGGATTTCTTATTGTCATTGTGGGTTAGACAAGTTCTCCGCTGAAATATTTGTCATAAGAGACCATGTCAAAGTGCCCGTGCCCGCTCAGGTTGAAGAGAATAGTCTTTTCTTCCCCTGTCTGTTTGGCTGCAATGGCTTCGTCGATTGCACAGCGGATAGCGTGGGCAGATTCAGGTGCAGGCACTATTCCTTCTGTCCTGGCAAACTGTACGGCTGCATCAAAAACATTGTACTGGTCATATGAAACAGCTTCTATAAGCCCTTCTGCACATAGCTTGCTTATAATCGGAGAGTCGCCGTGGTAGCGTAGCCCTCCTGCATGGATGGCAGGTGGTGTGTGCTTGTGCCCGAGGGTGTACATTTTAAGGAGCGGGGTCATCTCGGCAGTATCTCCGAAGTCATACCTATACTCTCCTTTTGTCAGGGAAGGGCAGGACGAGGGTTCGACTGCTACCACTCTTGCGTTGTTTTTTCCCTCAAGCCTGTCTTTTATAAACTCAAGCCCAATTCCCCCGAGGTTGCTCCCGCCGCCGCAGCACCCGATAACCACATCAGGATATTCTTCTACCTGCTCAAGCTGCTTTTTGCACTCAGTCCCTATTACGGTCTGGTGGAGCACAACGTGGTTAAGCACACTTCCAAGGGCATACTTTGTGCTCTCATGGGCTACGGCATCCTCTACAGCCTCACTGATTGCGATCCCGAGGCTTCCGGGAGTATCAGGCTGTTCTTGAAGGATCTTTCTTCCGAACTCCGTATCCGGGCTTGGAGAAGGCACGACATTTCCTCCCCAGAGGGTCATAAGGGATTTTCTGTAAGGTTTCTGGTAGTAACTGGAACGGACCATATAGACTTTGCACTCAAGGTCGAAGTAGTTACAGGCAAGAGAAAGTGCACTTCCCCACTGCCCCGCTCCTGTCTCGGTTGTGAGCCTCTCTGTGCCCTCTTTCATATTATAATAAGCCTGGGCAATAGAGGTATTTGTTTTATGGCTGCCTGCAGGACTAACCCCTTCGTACTTATAATAGATCTTTGCAGGAGTCTTGAGGACTTTTTCCAGCTGATGAGCTCTGAATAGAGGGCTTGGCCTCCAGAGCCTATAAACATCAAGCACTTCCTCGGGAATATCGATATACCGATCGCTGCTCATTTCCTGTCTGATCAGTGCCTTTGGGAAAATGGGCTCAAGAGCTTCCGGGCTTATAGGCTGCCAGGTTCTGGGGTCCAGAGGCGGGTCAATTGGAGTGGGAAGGTCGGAAAGGACATTGTACCATCTCTTCGGCATCTCATTTTCGTCAAGGATAATCTTTGTCTGCTCCATGAAAATCTCCTTCAGGTCATTTCTGTACAAAATCGAACTTTGATGTATTTAAGTGTTATCTGTTTTGCATGTCTGGCTTACAAGCCCCACCATTATACTTTTCGGAAATTAGGACAGTTGTTAAAGCCGAGAATTATAGGAATGAAAACAGAAAGGGGAATAATATAGAAATAAGTGAATGAAAACAGAAAAGAGGGAATAAAAAAGAAATAATGAAAAAAAGAAATAATGAAAAAAAGAAATAATGAAAAAAAGAAATAATGAAAAAAAGAAATAATGAAAAAAAGAAATAATGAAAAAAAGAAATAATGAAAAAAAGAAATAATAAAAAAAGAAAGACGAGAATAATTGAATAAAGAAATTGAATAAAAAGAATATCTACGCCAGTTTTTCTACCGGGTATTATTCCATCTCTCTGGCAAGTCTCACTGCAAGTTTTGCAAGCTCTGAAGCACATGTACCGAGGAGCCTGGTCACAGGTTCTTTTCCAACTCCTCCTTCATCATAAATTACTTCAGGCACTCCTCCATATTCCCTAATAGCCTCAGAAATGCCCCAGTCAGCAATATTGACATCTTCAGGCTCTTTAGCCCTGTCAAAAGAGGATATGCCAAGTCCCATCTCTCTGCAGGCATCAAGGATTTCTTTTGAACATTTTATGTTCATAGCTGCTCTAATGTCTGGTTTCTCGCGAAGAGCTGCCAGTGTTATCCCTGCCACGTGCCTGCTGGCTCCAAAGTTAACGCAGCCTACGGGACGTGCCCTTTCCCTGAATTTTACTATCCTGCTTTCAACAGCCGCAATGTCCTCATAATTTCTGGCACCCGGAATTGCCATCCCTATGTTACAGCCAACCTCAGGAATGAACTTTGCAAACTCAGGACTATCTTCCAGGATCAAAACGGCTTCTTTTACATCCTTCAAGACAAGGTAGCGCTCTCTTTCTTCAAGGGTCTTTCCGAGCGGGTTTACAGGACCCACTCCTCTTCCCACAGGTACGTTCCTCCGGATTGCCTGCTCCACGAACTCCTTTGCCTTTCTGGCAGCGGCTTGCAGGCTGTCTCCACAGGCAAGGCAGGCAGTCATTGATGCAGAATAGGTGCAGCCCGAACCATGGGTCCCTCCTTTGACAAAAACACCCGGGACGCGGGTAAAGTCACCGGAGACGGATTCGTATAGAAGGTCAGTTGCGTCAATATGCCCTCCTGTAACAATCACGGCTTCAACTCCAAGGTCTGCAATCTTTCTTGCCGCAAGTCTCGCATCCTCATGAGTTTTGACAGAAACTCCCGCAAGTGCGCCTGCCTCAGAGGCGTTCGGAGTTGTAACCTTACAGAGAGGCAGCAGCTCTTCGATAAGGGCTGAAAGGGCTTCCTTTCGAAGTAGGTCTCCCCCGGCTTCAGCAGCCATTACAGGGTCAAGTACAAGGGAAAGCCTGTGTTTTTTTACCTGCTTTGAGACCTCTTTAATTATTTCCGAAGAGGAAAGCATTCCGGTTTTTGCCCACTTTATATCCATATCCTTACAGACAGCTTCGATCTGGCTTCCAACAGCTTCAGGGGTAAGGTCAAATGCCTTAACAACTCCTGTAGTGTTCTGGGCAGTTACGGAAGTAATGGCACAGGTCCCGTGGACTCCAAACGCGGCAAAGGTCTTCAGGTCAGCAGCAATTCCGGCTCCTCCTCCTGAGTCCGAACCTGCAATAGTCATCACAATATGGGTTTTTGGCACTTGGGGCTTTCCTGTCATTGTATTCCTCTTTTTGATACTCATTTCTTTATATGTAATATACCGGCATATACTGACTTTTTTAAATGTCTGCTCTCTGCCTCTCGGGCCGGGCAAAGGAATTTTTATTTTAATTCCATGAATGATCTGTATTATCTGTAAATACTGCAGAGACTCCCGGACATCTGGTTTCTGAATACTGGTTTCTGAATAAACTGGTTTCTGAATAAACTGATTTTTGAAGAACTGGCTTATATAAAACGGGGTTGCATAAGGTTTTTCAATGTTATGAATTACTATTTTTTAGAAATGCTATTTACTGGAAACTTCTGGAAGCATTTCTTAGAGCGTTGTGTGAAAGTGTTTTAGTAATATTGTATTTTTCCCTCAAAAATAGGGTATTTTTCTTATATTTTGAGTTCATTTATAAATTAGCAATTGAATAGGGTGAATTTCTTCGATACATTTATATATTGTATTTACGACTTTGATGCAAATAATCAAATACTTAAGCGCGGCGATCAGTTTAAGTCTGGATTAACTATTTATATTGATATAGATAATGACTTGATTTATAATGTTTTAAGGGGATTGTAAGGATGGCAAACCGACCTCTGGATATTTTGAACAACGCACTGGACACACCCGTAATAGTTCGATTGAAAGGCGCACGTGAGTTTCGGGGCGAGCTGAAAGGATACGATATTCACATGAACCTCGTGCTTGACAATGCTGAAGAATTAAGAGAAGGAGAAATCGTAAGTAAATTCAGCAGCGTCGTTATCCGCGGTGACAACGTGGTATACGTATCTCCGTAATCTATATCAAGCACTTCATCTATTATCGTTAAACCTCGGTACAGCAGAATCTGTATGGCTGAGATCAATTCAGAATAACAAAATCGCTTCGAATTATCGAATATTACACACTAATAAGTTGATTTTATAAGGAGATTTAGGAATGAGTAAAGGTACGGCATCAATGGGAAAAAGGCAGAAGCGCACCCACGCCAAATGCAGGCGCTGCGGCAGCGTTTCGTTAAACATACATACAAAAGAGTGTACTTCATGCGGCTTTGGAAAAACATCCCGTATGAGAACTTACAAGTGGCAGGCAAAGTGCAAGTACTAAACCTGCCTTCTCAATTTTTTCTATTTTTTACCTGCTCCGGAGGTCAAGATTGAAAGAAGAATGCGGGGTTGCAGGCATAATCCTCCCTGGCGACAGGCCTCAGTCAAATGCTGTTGCATTCAAGCTCTACTACGCCCTTTATGCACTCCAGCATAGAGGACAGGAATCTACGGGTATAATGGTTCATGATGGCACTTCTCCGCTCTCCATCAAGGGCATGGGGCTTGTGCCTGATGTGTACAACAAGGATTCTCTTGGGCGTCTTATAGGGAATGCAGGAGTCGGGCATGTCCGCTACTCCACGACTGGCGGGTCAAAGATTGAAAACTGTCAGCCTTTTATCCTGAATTTCAAGGATGGAACAGTTGCCATTGCCCATAACGGAAACCTGGTAAATGCCAGAGAACTTAAGGATGAGCTGGAAAATGAAGGCCGGATTTTTATCAGCGATTCCGACACCGAGGTCATCGGTCACCTGCTTGTAAAAGAACTGATAAAGCACAATCCCATCGAGTCTATCAGGACTGTAATGCGCAAGCTTGTTGGCTCTTATTCCCTGGTCATCTTTATTAACGGCACTGTCTACGCTGTCAGGGACCCCTTCGGCTTCAAGCCCCTCTGTTTTGGAGAAGTTGACGGTGGATACGGAGTCTTTTCTGAGAGCGTGGCAATCGACACCCTAAACGGCACCCTTATTAGAGATGTCAGGCCAGGCGAGGTTATAATCTTTACAGGTTCAGGTTTCGAGAGCCACCAGCTTACAAACGAACTCCATCCGGCACATTGTGTTTTCGAGTTTATTTACTTTGCAAGGCCAGATTCCGTCATAGATGGTAAACTGGTCTACAAGGTCCGGGAAAGAATCGGAAGGGAGCTTGCCCGCGAGCATGACGTCGAAGCGGATATCATTTCTCCTGTCCCTGACTCGGGGATTACGTCTGCAATCGGCTATGCAAGGGAATCCGGGATCATGTACCTGGAAGGTCTTATGAAGAACCGTTACATAGGGCGCACATTTATTCTTCCGGGACAGGACCTGCGTGAAACTGCAGTCCGGCTCAAGATGAACGCTATTCAGGATAATGTCAAAGGCAAGCGCGTAGTTCTGGTAGACGACAGTATTGTCCGCGGCACGACCTCCAGGCGTATCATCGATATGGTCAGGAAGGCAGGCGCTTCAGAAGTCCACGCAAGGGTCGGAAGTCCGGCAATTATTGCCCCCTGCTATCTCGGGATTGACATGGCAACCAGGCAGGAACTCATCGCCTCATACAAGACTATAAAAGAGGTTGAAGGGCTGATCAGCGCTGACTCTCTCGGGTACCTCAGCATTGAAGGTCTCATGAGAGCTCTTGAGTGTGATAAGAACGATATGTGTGTTGGCTGCCTTACAGGCGAGTATCCTGTAGAAATCCCTGGTGAGAAATGCAGAAAAAAACAGACCCGTCTGGACGATTTCAGTAAGACTGGAAGCTCCTCTCAGGCAGTCTCTTCAGACAGCCTTTAAGGACTTTCTTCTTTTACTTTCTTCTTTACATTTCTTTCTAATATTTTTTGTGTTTTTTTAATTTTTATTAGTCTCTTCTGGTGTTTCTTTCTGGCTACCTTGCATGATTTTTTGGTTCCGTTCTGTGTTTTAATTCTTCCGAATTTTCATGCTCTTCTGAATTTTCATGCTCTTATTCTATCTTTAACCGGAGTTTATAAGATCTCATAAAAATCGTGGTACAGCTATGGATATTATGTAGGTCTAACAAGAAATTAATTAAGTTCCAAACTCGTTTCGTTCAATTTTGGCGTCACCACATATTGAACTAGCTCACCGATTGATACTTATATGATTTTCACCATATTATACTAAAGAAACCATAATAGGGCGTCTTGTTACAGAGATCCTGTGTTAGACCCCATATAGTGGGAAATTAACTATTTTTGTGCCACACCGATTTATTTAATTGGTTCTATATTTGTCGGTTTTATATTAAAATGCTTGGAATTGTTACCCAACATAATTAATTTTTTGTTAGACCCTAAGTAGATCATGTCGCTTGATGTGGCTTTATACTATAAAGTATAAACTCCGGTTTAATATCGTTATATTTATTGTCCTGTGCCTCGGGCCGTCCATCTCGGCAAAAAAGATGCTCTGCCAGGTACCCAGTTCAAGTTTTCCCTGTATGACTGGGAGGGCTTCACTTGCTCCAAGCAATACGGCTTTCAGATGGGCGTCAGCATTATTGTCTATTCTGTCATGTCTGTATCCGGCACCAGGAGGAACGAGCCTGTCCAGTAAGTTAAGAATATCTTCCCTGAGCCCGCTTTCATTCTCATTAATTATAATGCCCGCAGTCGTATGCCTGGTACTGATAATGCATACGCCTTCCTGTATTCCGCTTATTCTGACCTCTTCCTCTACCTCTGAAGTAATGTCTATCAGCTCTATGCGCCTGGAGGTCTCGATGCTAAGTTCCAAATCTTTCCCTCTTAAATTTATATAGTCTGCTGTATTTTTTGTCTGAAAACCTTCTTGACAAATAGTATTTTTGCCTCAGACCTCTTTATCTGTATGGTCTTATTTTATCTATCTTTACTCATATCCCGTTAAGTTTGAAGCCTGTCCACCACATAAATTCCCAAAACGGGAAAGAAATTGAAGGAAAAAATAAATGGAAAGACGAAAACTTGGGTAGAAGATGCTTAAAAAGTAGTAAAAAGGATGAGTAAAAAGTAAATTCTTATTTGCCTATTTTTTGCTCTTTCGTCTCAGGGCCGCTCTCCTTTGTCGAGTGTGACAAGAACGGTTGGTATAGTGAAATAAGGTTTTACGGGTTAGTATCAGTAATTCAGTCTTCTTGAGTGAAGCAAAAGGGACCTAGTGCCAAGAACGTTTAGTTATTGATCACCTGTCAAGATCCGAATCCTTATGTGCTGATGGGGTGCTGCCAAAGACTATGTGCAAGAATTAAATTGCCATGACACTAGCCTTAATTATCAGTCATATAGAAATAAGGCAAATTAGGACAATATCTTAAAAAGTGATTGAAAGCAGAACGGGAGAAATATCGAGAATAATTTATTTTTTGGAAAGAACTGGAAGTTATATCCGGTTCTCTCCTTTTTCCCTTCCCCGATTGTTGTTCGTTTTTTGGGGAGATTTGTATTTTCATACCGCCGTTTTTACATTTTTTGATTACTCCAGGGATGGAGCTGTTGGTGTCTTGATTTTATTTTCTTCAAATTGTTCCGGCTTCATTACCTGTTGGATGTTGTTCTTAAATACGTTTTTTGAAGACAGACTTGAAGACGTTTTTGGGAAGACTTGTTTATTTGAAATATTCCTGAATACGTTTTTTATCTCCTGCTCTTATTGTTTTTCTTTTTTATTGCTCTTTGGAAGTGTTGTTTTTTAAGAGATTTCTTCAGGCTCTTTTTAAGGAATATTTTTTCAGGGATATTTGTTGGGAGATTTTTCAGGAAATAATACTCTTTTCTATTGTCAGGGGTTGACTCTGCAGGGGTTGAATCCGGGCAATTTTTGGTTACAGGCTTTTGTTCTGCTAATTGGTTCAGGTAAATAGGCGTTTTTCGGTGGAGGAAATTTTAGCTTTAATTTCTTTTTTGTGTGTAAAGGTACCCGCCTTCCGAATAACTTTTTAATTTTAGCCTCTGTCACAGAGGGTTAACCCCTCCTGTACTTCAAGGACATTTTTTGGTCTTATTTTTTCTGTGTGGAAATAAGCCCGAAGAGATTAAGGATTTTTGTCTTCGAGGACGGGACAAACTTACGGTCTCTGAGCAAGAACCCGTGCAAAACTGGTTCAAGAGGCTTCTGAGTAACTGTTTCTTTCATTCTGGCTCACCTTTTTGAATTATGTTTTTTATTCAGACGGCAGACGGTATCTTATTACCTACTCATAATATATAAACATTTTCCAAAAGGTGCTTAAATTGCTTTTTCAAAATATTTCTGAGAAAATCTTCTCAAAATTTCCAGGAAATCTTTTCAAATTCCCTGTTCAAGAGGCTTTTTCAGAGACCTGGTTTTCAAAATTGTGCTGAGGTAGAGCCTTGCCCAGACAAAAGTTATTCCAGCTCCAATTGCATTGCCTGCAACAATTCCCCACCAGGCACCTACCTGCCCCATATCCAGAGTAAAGGCGAAAAAAGCTGCGAAGATCGGGGTAAATACTATGGTTCTCAGGAGGTTTGCTGTAAGCGCGCTCATGCCTTTTCCCGCCCCCTGGAAAAAAGATGTCGAAAGCATCCCGAAAGAAACGGATGGGTAGAAGATACAGATAACACGCAGGAAGTGGGTAAGATCTGGAGCTATATGGGTGGCTTCTGCTGTCTGTGTGAAAATAGCCGCAATCTGAGGGGCAAAAATGAAAGTCAATGCAGCAACTCCTCCTTCTATGAGGAGACCCAGTTTAATTGCATAAGTATGGGCAATTTCTGCCTTTTCATAATCTTGCGCCCCGAAAGCGGCTCCGGAAACCGAAACTACAGCCGTTGCAATCCCTATTAGAGGAGCAATTGCAATTGTTGCAACCCGCCAGCCAGTGGAATAGACCGCAACCCCGTCGGTATTGCTTACGTTCACAATAATAAGGTTGAGTATAAGCATGGATAATGACATCGAAAGCTGCTGGGCAGAAGCAGGGACCGTTATTCTGAATATGTCATTTACAATGTTTCTTTCAAAACTGAAGTCTTTAAAATCAAAAGAAACGAAAGTATCTTTTCTGAAAAAGAGCCAGTTCAGCATCATCAATGAAGAAACTGCAAGAGATAGCAGGGTTGCCCAGGCTGCGCCTGCCATTCCCATTTTAAAGGTGTATATGAAAATAGGGTCAAGGACAATATTCAGGACTGCGCCCAGGATCATTGCGTTCATTGCCCGCTTTGAATCACCTTCAGCCCTGAGAATTGAATTAGCTACGTTAGTAAAAAATATTACTATGCTTCCTAGAAATATTACCCTCGCATAAGCTACTGCGAGATCGGTTGTTTCCCCTGCTCCTACAAGAGAGAAGATCTGCGGGGCAAACACATAAAAGGGTATGGTAAATATGAGGGCGATCAGCAGCATCATTATAATTGTATGTACTGCTACGTTGTCTGCTCCTGTTTTATCCCGTGCTCCGATCTTTCGGGAGATGGCTGCTCCTCCTCCTATACCCAGCCCGTTGGATAAAGCCATGCTTATGAAATAAAAAGGAAATACAAAACCCATTGCAGCAAGCGCATCTGCTCCAAGCCCTGAGACCCAGAAGGTATCTACTAGCTGGTAAATAGTCTGGACAGACATTGCGACAATCATAGGGACTGCAAGTTTGATAATGGCTTTTTTCGGGTCCCCTTCAAGTATTTTTACGCCTGCAGTTCCCGGGCTTTTTTCAGGATTGCAGGGATTTGAATCTGCTGCTGTTCTGGATTTCATTTAATTATCTTCCTTTTAATACGGCTTTTTCCCTTCCATTTCAGGACTGGAATCCTTTTCCGGAGCTCAGAGGACTCAGACCTGGAACTAACAGCACCTGTTTTTTATCCCGTAACCTGCAGAATTAAGTTCTTTCAATGTTTCATTCAGGGAGAAAAGGAATTCGTCTCTCAATCGTTCGGTCAGCTGTTCCGGAGCTATGCACCTGAAATATGCCGGAGTTCCTGTTATGACTTCCACGTACTTTTTATTTGACATTCTCTCCAGCGTAGCATAAATTTTTGGTCTCGGAACGTGCGTAAATTCATGGATCTCCCTTGCTGTTGCCTCCCCCAGGCTCAGGAGCCCCACATAGATCTTCGCCTCGTTTTCTGTGAATCCGAGCTTCTTGAGTTTGCCTATGAGCTCAGTGTGCATTGAAGACCTCAATATAGTTTTCCGAAAGTATGGCTTTCCCTTATCGGGCACTTTCATTCAGTTTCTTCAGTGTGACAAGCATTGTCTTCAGGCTTTCCTGGTAAGCTGCAATATCTTCTTCAGCGAGTCTGTTAAGAATTCCGGAAGCATTTTTTTCAAGCTCTTCTTTGAACCAGTCTATGTAAATCTTTCCTTTCTCCGTAAGTGAAACCAGGACCTTTCTCCGGTCTCCGGGGTCTCCCCTCCTGCAGACAAGCTCATCTCTTTCCAGGGCGTCAATCATACTGGTCAGGCTCCCTTTCTGAAGGTCCAGGCATTTTCCAAGAGTTGTAGGCATTATCTCGCCTACTGCCCCTATAATCAGCATAGCCTTATTCTGATTTTTATTCAGGTTATACGAGCTGTTACCTGTCTGATGAAAAGCTCTGGCAAAGTTTTTATGGAAAAGATGGATCATCTCAAACTGAAGTTTTACCGTTTCTTTTATTCGTTCTTCTTTCATCGGTTATCACAATGAGGCGCTTTTTTCAGTCCTGATCCGGATGATAAAGCCAGGGATGGAGCCATCAGAAATTTTTTTACGAGGCGTTTCTGTCCAGTAGATCTTTTTGCGAGGCGTTTTTTAATCAATCTGACTGGTTTCTGACGGGTTTTTACTGGTTTCTATGGATTTTATGGGTTTGACTGGGTTTTAATTTATGTTTTATCATCCGAATCATGACCGTCTTTAATCTTACTATCTTTTTTCTTACTATTTGATTTCAAACTAAAAAGGGGATATGTTTTATTTATATTTTATGATTTGATAATCGAGGATATGTGCCAGTATAAGGATACATGCGAATATATAGAATCGAATCTAAACAGTATAAAAGAGTCAGGTGTATGTGAGTATCAGGCTTCCTGGTGTGATCAACACTTTTCCCAGGTTTCGCATTCGTTAACTGTCAATTCTAGCCTGTGAAAGATTCAAAAAGAGTTGAAAAGATGGTACAAAGAAAGATCTAGCAGACTGGATTCTACCTTATTTCACTATTCATTCTGATATTTTTTCCTGCTTATCCCACAATTTCTTCATTTTCAGCTTTCCAGGCTGGCTGATCTATCACAAGCAGGAGAAGGGAAGAATTTCCCGTATTTTCTACATACTGAACTTCACTTGCAGGAATAAGTACAAGTTTTCCTTTATGGAGGGTGACAGGCACATCGTCAACGAAGACTTTTCCGTTACCTTCGAGGGTATAATATATCTCGGGGTTTGAAAGCTTGTGTGGAAGGCTCTTTTCTCCGGGGTCCATAACCACATATGCAATGCTGTAATTGATCCCGGGATTGCTTTCCATTCTTTCCGGGTGCATGAGCTCACACAAGGAAATGCCTGTTGCATTGATGAATTCGCAATTTCCCGTATCTCTCGTGAAAAGGTAATCTTCCACATAAAAGCCCGAACCTACAAGATACGTTTTCTCTCCGAAAGTAGCTTCTTTTATGAAACCGTATTTTGTGGAGGGTTCTGTTTCGTTGGGTTTTGGCCATTCATAAGATATCCAGCCTTCTCCACTTTCACTGAGAGCGGTTTCAATGAAAAGTTTTCCTAGTGGCTTACCGTTGAAATCCGTAAGCCCACTTACGTCCTGCCCTTCTCCTGTAAGATCAGGAGGATAGACAACCCTGGTTCCATTAATATTCCATACAAAAATGTAGAAATCATCATAAAGCCATTTGCTGTCTTTTTCCCTGAATTCGGGAAAGGCTTCTTCTCCTTTTTCTTCTACAAGGTTTGCAGCCTCACGAACCTTTAGAGCGGTATCATCCTTCTGAGCCGAAAGTTTCGAATGCAGCTGAAGCTGGGAGCAATTTTCTTCCCGGTCTTCTTCACGGACCTGATCCTCCTGCTGGGAGTAGACTGAAATGCTCAGGAACAGAAGAATCAGAGAAATTGACAGGACAAACTGAATGCAAATTTTCGATATTCTCATATTCCAACCCTGGTCATTGTATATTTTTTATATGCTTTAGCAAAAGCCCTGATAGGAGTTTAAGCAAAAGTTCATTTTAGACTCTATTTCCCAAATCTGCCAAGAAAAAGATGATTCATATTTAAGAATCAATGGCTCTGTATTAGAGGGCTTTATTATAATTCAGATGTGTTTAAAAAAGGATATAATTTTGGAAACAGGGGTTCTGAAAAACAATACTGAATGAAGTGATGCATGTAAAACCTGCAGTTATAATTTGTACAGCGTGTTCAACAAAACCAGGTTAAAGATAAAAATAAACCAAAGTTAATACAATCCCGAAAAGCAAAAAAAGGTGATTTGCAGCAAAGGATCGATGCTATGGGAATAAAGGGTTATCTCCCCTGTTTTTCACCATTCATTCAGAGTATCTTTCTTATAAAAAATCTAATTCTACCGGGCTCTTGTAAAAAAAAGGGTTTCGGAACTGAGAAGATCCGGAAATACTGCTTTTATCGGTTAATATTTTGCGTGTATACGCCCGTTGAGAGTTGTATCTTTCTTTTCGCTCCATGTTGCAGTCACAGTGAGGTTTAACTTAAAGCCTGAATGGCAGCTGAAAGAAACCTGTTGATCTTTTGTAACTCCTTGTTTATCGAAAACCACTTTGTCGCCATCTTTTGCGATGAGATGCCAAGTGCCATTATCCGGGGCCGTTATCACCGCGTAACCATCAATAGTTACTCCCCAACTTGTTTTTGAATAATCATAAGCTCCGGTACCATTTTTGATAGACATTGAAAAATTCTGGTCTATGGCACCTCCTAAATTTTCCTCAAGCAATTTCTCCATTTTTTTAAGTTGTCCTTCATTTATTCCAGTTTTCTCCATGATTATTTCATTTAAGTCTTTTTGAATCAAAACTGTCATCATTTCACCTCATTTTTTGTTTAACTCTAGTATAAATTTTTGTTTTTATTCTAACTATAATTTTTAATAATCCTTCTATTATTAATCTGAAACTTCTGCAAATAAGTTAGTTAGATGACTATTTAAAGCTAACAATATAAAAAACTTCCTCACCTTAAAAATTATTTATAACCTCTAAAATTATTCAACGCACAAATTAGTACAATTTTAAACGCCAAAACTCAAATGCTATAACTATGAAATAAACCCGGGCACGAAAAAATTCAATAAAGGCTCTATAATCACAGATATCACGGAAAAAGGAACAAAATAAACAGAAGCATAGATGTTTCCATGCTTTCCGTAATTTATACAAAAATATTTGATTTTGAATGCATACATTTATCGGAGATGGCAGTAAGATTTTAATTTTTCAACACTTCCCTCCCGTCCTCTCGGTCTTTATCATGCATCTCAGGTAGAACTGAGCCCATACAAAAGTAACCAGAGACCCGATGACCGTCCCCATAACAAGTCCCCACCATACTCCGAGCAGTCCCCAGCCGAATTCGTAGGCAAAGAGCAGGGCAAACAAAGGTGTCAGGACCAGACTCCTCAGGAGGGTAGCAACAAGCGCATTTGTGCCCTTTCCTGCACCCTGGAAAAGAGAGGCAGAGAGCATTCCGAAGGCAACAGCCGGATAGAATACGGTCATGATTTTAAGGAGCCTTGTCAGTTCCGGAGCTATCAGGGCAGTATCTTCTGCCTGCGTAAAGGCGGCAGCAATATCCGGAGCAAAGATAAATACAGCAATTGCGATTACTGCTTCTACCAGAAAGCCGGTTTTTGTTGCATAGATAAGGGCACTCCGCGCTTTTTTAAAGTTCCGCTCTCCGAAAGCAGCTCCCGAGACCGAAACTACGGAAATCGCGATCCCTATCAAAGGAGCGACTGCAATGCTTGTGATTCTCCAGGCTGTGGCATAAACCGCAACCCCAACAGTATCGCTTACAGTCACGATAATGAAGTTCATTGTCAGTGCAGTAAGTGCAAGAGCAACCTGCTCTATTGACGAAGGTATGCCTACCCTGAAGATATCTTTGACAATAGCCCTGTTGAATTTAAAAGAACGGAAAACAAAGGAGATATAGGTATTTTTTTTGATAAAAAACCAGTAAAACATGAGCATCCCGGAACTGGCGAAAGAAACCACTGTCGCAAGGGCTGCTCCTGCTACGCCCAGTCCTAACACATATATAAAAAACGGATCAAGAACTATATTCAGGACAGATCCAAGGATCATCGACTGCATAGCCCTTTTTGAATCTCCTTCACTCCTTAGTATGGAATTTGCAACGTTTGTAAAGAAGAATACAAAACTGCCTGCAAAGATAACCCTGGCATATGCAACCCCTAGCGGTGTAGTTTCTCCTGCCCCGCTATACATGAATAAGTCTCTTACAACGGCAAGCCCTATCACTGTAAGGGCAACTGTCATTGTGAGCATAATCACAAAAGCATGCACTGCAACATTGTCCGCTCCGGCTTTGTCCCTGGCTCCTATCCTGCGCGATATCGCAGCTCCTCCACCAACCCCAATCCCGCTCGTAAGCGCCATTTGAATCACAAAAAAAGGAAAAGCAAACCCTACGGCAGCCAGGGCATCCGCACCCAGACCTGCAACCCAGAAGGTGTCTGTCAGGCTGTAAATAGTCTGTACGGACATTGCAACTATAATCGGAATTGAGAGCTTGAGCACGGCTTTTTTCGGGTCTCCTAGAAGGACATTCACACCTTCTGACACTTTTTGAGGCGGGATGATTATTTCTTTTTCCTTCTCATTCCTATTTTCCTCTGCCTCTCTCTCTCTGGTCTTCCCTTTTTCTTCTGCCGTTTCCCTGCTCATTTTTCCCGCCGTTTTTAGATTTTCAAATCTTTTATCCTATCTTTTTTCGGTCTCTTCTGCCTTTAACGTTTTCTTCTTTTAACGCCTTTTCTTTATTTGTTTCTTTCAAACAACTGGCTGGAAGCCTGAAGAGGTCCGATAACTCAAGAACGGTGTGACTTTAACTGTTTTTTAGTCCTTCTTACTGTCTGCAATTGGTTGTTTGATATTATTTTATTCCGGGGCAATATGGCTGCATCTTACATCTTTCCTATCCTGCCCTGCATCTAACGTGGCTGGGGCCGGTAAATTCAATAAAATAATAATCTTTTCAGGCGCTGGAACGATATGTTTCCCATGAACTGCATCCAAATTAAAATTCATTTAAGCTGCCTATTTATAGGGAATCTATTAAGAGATAAAATAAGCTGGATAATATATAGTAGATTATTATTATTATTATTATTATTATTATTATTATTATTATTATTATAGTGAACAATTATTCCTAATACCATATATATTTTAAGTTAATAAATTATATAATTATTGAAGTCCATATTTTGGGTTTTTGCTTTTTTGTACCAATTTACTGTACAATATGGTGGATTGTGACTGAAGAATATTGATAAATGTCTGCATAAAGCAAATGACTACCACTTCTGGGTACTACTTCTAAATGCGGATTTTAATAATAATTAGTAAGTTTGAACGAATGAACCTCAAAATCCCAATATTAAAATTCGGAAAGAACTGAATGTGGAGGAGTTCGATTGAATAAACAATATTTATCGTATTTTGCTGCAGTTCTTTTGGCGGTTCTTATAATCGCACCTGGAATGGCAGCTGCGCATACACACACATACACAAATATGAGTGCCTGTGATGCTAGACAGATGATCGAAAAAGAGGCTGTGTTCCTTCTGGACGTCCGTACACCGAGTGAGTACGAACTGGGGCATATCGAAGGAGCGGTATTGATACCACTGAAAAATGTAAAATCAGACCCTGATGCATTATCTCCCGAAGAACTATTACCAGCACGAATGAAAGAATTACCGTGTAATAAAAATACAAAAATACTTGTTTATTGTAAGGTAGGAACAAGAGGTGCTGAGACAGGCAGTCTGTTGGAAGATGCTGGTTACAAAAATGTATATAACATAGACGGGGGTCTCGACAGGTGGGTAAAGGAAGGATATCCAATTGTAGCTACCTATGAGTCATGGAATAAGGTGTGGTCTAAATTATTAACGCAGTAAAATTATTAGCGAGATAATAAAACATATGGAGCCACTTTCAGAACATTATGATCAGAAAAACATGAAAAAAGCAATTGCTAATGGGTTATATCCTGTGAAATTGCACTTAGCGATTCAATAAAAAAACTCATTAAATCCATTAGCTTTTTTATATTTATTGCAAAATTGTTCTGACTCTCTGTCAGGTATAAATCTCTAAATTTGGTTTTCAGTCAATTTCTGATTTTTACTCTTACGTACTCCTTCAAATCTGTCTTCAAATACCTATCAATCTCTCCAAGATTAATGTTCCTTGTTTCAGTAAAGAGAAACGCAAAAACCGGATACTGCCTGTAATCAAGCTTCCGGAGTTCCAGAGGCTTTTCAAAGCGAGAAACAAAACCCTCGTAATCAAAAGCTTCAATATCTTCCACTTCAATGTCATCCGGCTTTTTTGCAATCAAAAGGCAGTAAGTTCCGTTATCTTTCTCGTTCTCCTGAGCCTCATACTTATCTTTAATGATTTCTCTCCAGTCCGGCTCTAAACCCTCTAAAAAATATCTGTGAACGTTGATCCCGTAGGCATAATACGCGATATCGGCGGTGCACCACCCCGCAAACCTGATCGGATTCATCTCTATGGGTACCAGTCGGTTGTTTTTGTCCACGCGGAACTCGATATGCAGCGGGAAGTCCCTCATTCCCGGTTCTTGCAGCCCCGATCCCTTTAGACCTGCATCCGGCAACTCAGCACCCTGCAGCTCAGAATCCCACAGCTTTGTAGCTTCATTTATTTGCCGCAGCAGTTCCAGGGTTACTTCAAGATAGGTTTCAATAGTCTTTTTTGAAGTCACATAAACTTTGTCTTCAACATCATCTTTCGCCTGAAACAGGTGCTCCAGAATATTCAGGACCACCGGCTTTCCCTCGCCATTATAGTAAGCATCCACAGCCAGTTCCGGCCCTTCGATATAATCTTCAAGCACGAATTTCCATGAACTTAAGACCTGAGTCGGGAACAGTCCCCCGACAGCTTCCATTTCCTGCTTTAAGGCTGGCAGGACATTTTCCCATTCTTCTCTGTCACTGACCTTATAAACTCCCGAACTGAAGAACCCGATTGTCGGTTTGATTATGAACGGCTTTCTAATAGTTTCAATGTCCAGTTTATCCAGGTTTTCAAATTCCACTTCCAGGTAGGAAAAGTCAGGATATATATGCTCAATCAGCTGCCTGAACCTGAATTTATCTTTGAACAGCCCGATTTTTTCGAGGATACCGGTAAACCCGAGGTTATTTGCTATCCATACAAGGGAGAGTTCGGAATTGCTGTATATTTTGCAGGTTTTCTGGTTTTTAAGGAGTTCAATGAATTCGGCGTCTTCAAGAAGTTTTACATCTTTGCTGAAGCCCAGGCATTCAGAAGTTGCGTTTTTCAGGACAGGCAGTTTCATCTCTGTAATGGTGTCCTTTAAAATCCGAGAAACGTATGGCTCATCAAGTATGATCAACTATCCCACCCCTCTTATTGAATTATCAGTTATCCTACTTCAGTACTTCGCTAATTTTGATTTCCTCATTACGGAAGCTTCTCGATACCTTTATATGTAATGAAAAATGCCTCTCTATGTCTTTTTTCACAAATAAGTTCAGAAATAGGTTTAAAATCGAATTAAAGTCAAAGTACTGTATTGATTCTGTATTACAACCTCTCACATCTCATGTAATCCTCAAGATCAATGGTTCACTTACAAGTGAAGACATTATTCGTACTGTTGTGAGTTTGGCAGTCGATAAGAGTTCAGTCCATTCTGTCTCAAAACAGTATTCTGCTGTTGCTTGTGAAACATCTTTACGTTACCATCTTAAGAAACTAAACATGGACGAATTGATCCTATCCAATGAAAAGATTCTTCTTCAAAATCCCCTAAAAACTCTCAAAACAGGTAAGAACTATGAGTTTGCCATTGATTTAACCAACGATCCTTATTACGGGAAAACAGATTCGTCTAACGAGAAATATGTAATTCGTAGCCAAGCTAAAAAGTCAACAAACTCTTTTTACTCATATATCTCCCTCTACATCACTAACAAGAACGAAAGGTTTACTGTATCTGTTCTTCCTGTAGAAAAGAAAAAACCAATGGTTGAATACCTCTCCTATTTTCTCTATCTCATCAAAAGACTGAATTTTAAAATCAAGGTTCTCTGCCTTGATAGAGAGTTTTATTCTATAGATGTGTTTGAATTTTTGCAAAGTAATGGTGTTCCTCACATAGTTCCTGTTGTCAAGAAAGGAGAGAAGATGAAGCAACTTATGAATGGGAATAAGGCTCGAAGTACACAATATGTCATGAAGAATTCTAAGAAAAAGATTCTTTTAGACATTATCATTGATGTTAAGTATCTGAAAGGAAAGAGAGGTAAAAAGGGATGTGAGAACCTTGGTTTTGTTGTTTTTGGAGTTAAATGGTCTCCAAGAAAGGTCAGTACAGTTTACAGAAGAAGATTTGCTATTGAATCGTCATACAGGATGAGGAATGTGGTTAGACCAAAGACATCATCTAAAAACGCAACTATAAGGTACTTTTATGCATTGGTATCCTTTCTACTAAAAAATATATGGCTATACATTCAGAATAAACATTTTACTATTGTCAAAAGAGGACCTCAGGTCATAGATGAGGATAAGTTCAGATTTGAAGTATTTATACTTATTATTAAGGAATGGATAAGAAGAAAGTTAAGAGTGAGGACAACAGTGTGGTGTTTGAGATAAATGAAGGTAGAGTAAAAGTGGAGGAAAGATTTTAGCGAACTACTGAATCTATATGATAAGGAGTTTTTCTGTTTTTCCTGAAATATAGTGTCGGATCCCTCTCAGCTCCAAACTTTACGTTTGCTAATGAATGATATATGCTGGAAATTTCAAATTGTTTTAGGAATAACAAATATATAATTTAAAGTATTTTTATTGTCATATAATATTGATTAAAATCTGTTAGAAATGACAAGGAATTTACTTTAATGCTGCACACAAAATATTCTGAAAAAATTGAAAAACAGATGAAAGCGTTTTATAACACTTTAAATGAGAAAGATCGAAGAAGATATGCAGCCATAGAAGCAATGAAATTAGGACATGGGGGACAAAACTACATAAGTAGTGTTCTAGGCTGTCATTTTCAAACTGTTATGGCTGGAATTAATGAAATCACTAATGGTATAGAAAAACCAGGTAACAGGATTCGAAAGTCTGGCGGAGGAAAAAAGAAAATCATCGATACATTTGAAAATATTGATGAAGTTTTCTTTGACATTCTAAAACATCATACGGCTGGAAGCCCTACGGATAAAGAAATAAAATGGACGAATCTGAGTCTCAAGGGCATTTCAAAGGCTTTTGAAGCAAAAGGCATGAACATAAGTCCACATGTAGTAAAGCAGCTCTTAAAGAAACATGGTTTTGTAAAGAGAAAAATGCAAAAATCTGTCACTATGAAAGACTGTAAAGGCAGAAATGAGCAGTTTGAGAAGATTAACAAGCTCAAAGAAGAGTACGTAAAAAGCGAGAATCCGATAATCAGTATAGACGTAAAAAAAGAAGTCATCGGTAATTTCTACCGTGACGGTAAAATCTACTGTACCCAGACAGTAAAGGTATATGACCACGATTTCAATACATTTTCAGATGGTTTTGTAATTCCACATGGTATTTATGACCTGAAACGTAACGAAGGATACATCACTTTAGGAACCAGTAAAGATACAAGTGAGTTTTGTTGTGACTGCATTAAATACTGGTGGGAAAAATACGGTAAGGAAAACTATCCTAAGGCAAATAGCATTTTAACCTTAGCAGATGGTGGTGGAAGCAACTCAAGCAGGCATTATATTTTCAAGGAAGATCTGCAAAAGCTGGTAAATGAAATTGGGATTGAAATCAGAATGGCTCACTATCCACCATATACTTCGAAATACAATCCAATAGAACACAGGTTATTCTGTCATGTTACAAGTGCCTGCAAAGGTACTGTTTTCAGCACTATTGATGTTGTTAAAAGCCTTGTTGATAGGACGTATACATGCACAGGATTGAATGTGTTTTCAACCATCAAAAATAAAGTTTATGCTACGGGAAGAAAAGTAAGTGAAAACTTTAAGGAAAAAATGAAAATTGTCTTTGATGATTATTTGGGAAAATGGAATTATACAGCTATTCCAGAAGTTAAAACTTGAAGTTATTTTTCAATCATTCCTTAGCAGATTAATTACATCGGTAAGTGTCCCATGAAGAGGATAATTAGGATGCTCATCCCAGATAACATTCCAGTTGAAATCACCTGCAATAACTGTTGGGGGCTTGAATATATCTTTATAGTAATTCAATGACTGCCAAAATTCTCCAATGTATCTTCTTCTTGGATCTTCTTTATTATTCTGTGACCAGACAGCAATAAGATTTATTTCTCTATTATTGAGCATTTTGACTGGAAGGACATATTTGAACTTTCATAATATGACTCATGAATTGTAATTTTAAAGCCATTGAAACTAAAAACAGCTAGATCTTTATTTCTATTATCGCTTATCCATAAAACATTGCCATAAAATTTATTGTTGAATTTGTCTGGATGTTCACACTCTGAAACTATCAATAAGTCAGGCTCATAAAGAAGAATTTGTTCGTATTTCTTCCTGAAAGCCATATTACAATTCCAGGTTATAACTCTCATGTTAATATTATTAGTACAGCCATTGATCACTAAAAGTCGTTGATCACAAGCTAGGATACGAATTTTTTAAAAATAAGAAACATGAAACCAAAAACTTTGTTTTTGTCAATTAAGAAAAAGCCAGCCGTTTGTGGCTGGTGAGAGCTTTGGGGAGAGAAAAATTTAAAGATGTAGAGGCATCAAAAAAATGATTCAAGAACTCTTTTTGATAGGTGAACACAACCATTGTGAAAAGAGTTTCTGAGCTCATTCCACTAATTCCGTATCCTCATGCGAATACGCCGGCGCACAGCAGCAGAGAATTTTCAGTTCCTTTTTACCAGTGTTCCTTATCCTGTGCGAAGTCCCAGGTTGAATACAGACGGTGTCCCCTGAATGGACTTCAAACTCCTGGCCGTCCAGAGTCATTATCCCGCAGCCTTCTTTGATATGATAAATTTCTTCGCTCAGCCTGTGCCTGTGAAGCATTGTTTTTCCTCCGGCAGGCACAGTGGCTTCGGCAAGGCTCTGTTCTGAGTTGCCGTGGACTGCGGGATGCATGAGTTCACGGATTATTGAACCGTCTTTTGTAACGTAGGGTTCTACCTTTTCATACTCGATTTTTAGCTGCATTCAAAACTACTGAGACTGGCAACTATATAATAATTTTTATTTCAAAGGGGAGGCGAGGTTTCGTCTTCCTGCAAAAATTCGGAAAAGAGCGTGGGATAGTCCGGGATTTTTTCGGCATCTATCATAATCAAATTAAGATAGAAAGGTCCCCCACGTTTAACGTCTATAGGAGTGGGATCGACAAATTCCTGAATGTCAGCAGGATGTTCGAGATAAAACCTCTCAAGTTCCGGACGATTCAAATTTTCTTTGCAGGGGAGACCCACAGCATAAATTTTAGAATCTAAAAGGTCCTTGGCTCCTGCATCCAGAACAAGTGCAAAAAAGGAGTATAGCCCGTGAGGCAGGTCAAGCATATATCTGGTGTCTGCATCAAGCTCGGATAATAAAAGGTTCTGGGTCCTTTTCCTGTACACCATCAGAAGCAGTACCTTATCTTCGGAAAGGAGTTCCTGAACCGTGTCAGGCAGGAAAAGGTTTCCAAAGACGAATTCGTACTCTTCATAAGTCGAAGCCGTAAAATCGTTTCTAACAAACAGCAGACCGTCCTGATCCGAGAGAGAATAACCCATATTACCCTGAAGATCGATTATCGGATATTTTCCTGCAGAGGTATCTTCCCAAAACTTTTCAAGAGCTCTGTCCTCTATTTGGGACAAAAGGTGTATACACTTTCCAACAACAATGCCTTCCAACACTAAACCCCCCTGATGCTGCGGCTATTTTTAGCCAGATTTTCCCGGGCATAAAAACCCGCTTGTCGGATCAAAAGTCATAGAATACTAATCCCCGAGTAATATATAAAGAACATTATATAAATATATGAGTATGAAAACCTGATCAAATAATTCAGGCTTCCAGATAACAAATGCAAAACACGAATCCAGACGTAAACTCAAATGTAAACTCAGATGCAAAATCAAATAAAATCAAATGCAAATTCGGATACAAATTCAGATACAAATTCAGATACAAATCCAGGCAAAAAAGATGAATTCAAAAATAAATGCACAGCTGGAGAGAAGTAAAAATCAGTTTATAGATCCATTTATTATAAATTAACCCTTTATTAAAAATTGAGTTTTTATAGGCTCATTTGATCTTTTCTGCCCTTTTTTTAAGGGCATTGTTCAGATCCTGAAAACTGCGTGTTGTACCTTTGTCTATAGACCATGAAGCACTGATAATAGGAATTGCAATTCCATTGAATATCTCTTTCTGAATAAAATGTACTTTATGACCTGAAATTTCTTCGAGGATGAAACTGTGCTCCCCATCGAGCAGCCCGGGGAAAAAAAAACTTCCTTTCCAGGCGAGCTCTTTTCTTGGCTCCAGGCGAATGATTCTCGGGTGAAGGGTCACGCCTTTTTTTTCCCACTCCGGCTTCATATGGACTTTAATTTTACTCCCTACCTTTGCCTCCCCGCTGATTTCCCTTATATAAGGGTTCCACTGGGGATAGGCTGCAAAATCCATAAGTATCTGCCAGATGCGGTCCGCAGAAGCGAAGATTTCAATTTCTGTGCTGACTTCTTTTTTTAACCCGATGGTTGCAACTCCTCTTTCGCTTTTCCTGTTATTCTCAATCTATCGAAGGCAAACTTATTAACCCTGCTTATTTGAACCGAGAGTCAGAGAGATAATAGTAAAAAGAAGATCCGGGATATACGTTCAGTTAGCTCACTCAGTTGATCGTTAGGTTTGATCGTTAGGTTTGATCGTTAGGTTAGATCGCTCGGTTAACTCATTAAGTCAACTCATTCAACTGATCGTTAAGTTAAATTGTTAAATTACATGTTAAGGCTACATCGTTAAGGTTATATCATTACATATCACTAAGTTAGCTCACTCAGTCGTTATTCCAGGCCTGGTCAAAAGTCCTTTACTTAAAGTCCTTTACTTAAAGTCCTTTAAAATTTTCCGAATAATTTCCTCTTCAGTTTTCGTTTTACGCTTCCTGACATCTGCTCAAGAATAATTGGAGCGGGTGTGCTTCTCCCTGCAGGGGCAACTTTTCCTTCCCTTATTGCCCTGAGGACTGCTTCGACTGTGTTTTCAGAGGCGTCAATTTCAGTGTATGCCTGACCTACCATTTCGGGAATATGAGAATCACTTCCAGCAACGCCTGGAATTCCAAGCCTTTTTGCCTCGGTTAAAGCTTTCCTGTTGGCTCCGTTAAAAAGGCAGCGAGAATTGAAGACTTCAACTGCATCTATATCAAGGCCCTCAAAACTTCCTATCCCGTGGGAACTGCTCTTGAAAGGGTGGGGGATGATAATCGTGCCTCCAAGTTTTCTTGCCTGGAGGATCGTTTCTTCCGGGCTCAACAAAGGCTCAATATTTTCCCTGATCCCAAGAACCAGGATATGCCCTTTTGAAGAACTTACTTCCATCCCTGGAATGACTGTGATTTCAAGACCAAGGTCCATGGCTTTTTTCGCACAGGCAAGCCCGCCTTCAACCGTATCGTGGTCACAGATAGCAAATCCGTTAAGTCCTTTTTTCAGGGCAATCTCAAGGATATTCTCATGGCTTGAATTGCTATCTCTTGAATGGCTGGAATGTACGTGAAGATCGAATTTCATGCTAATATAAAAATGCGGGATGAATTTATATAAATTTTGAAACGGAAACGAAAAAGAGAAAAAGAAAGGAAGCAGGGACGTGACACAGTGTTTTAGATCAAATAAGAAATGGGTGAAAAAATAATGTGAAAAAATAATGTGAAAAAATAATGTGAAAAAATAATGTGAAAAAATAATTAACGAACGGCTTAGATGTAGGATCTCAGGATAGCTTGCTTCACATTCAAGATTAGAGGTATTGGCTCCAGAAAAAAAAATCCGTCCGCATTCTTATTTAGGGCAGGAAAAAATAAAAGCATTTCGTTTGAGTACGAACAAATTTAGGTTTAAACATGGGTAAATTTAGACTTAAACACGGATAAATAAACATGGATAAATAAACATGGATAAATAAACATAGATAAATAAACATGGATAAATTTAGATTTAACGTACGGATTGAGAAAGAAGGATCAAAATAGCTGCATCAGGATAAACAAGCAGAAAGAAGTGAAAGGAGGAAATTACGAACGGGCAAATGCATATAAAAAATCTGGTATAGGGGTAGTTTAGGATATTAGGAGGGTCTGATGTCTTCAGTAGACGCCCGTTCGCAGATAAACAAACGACTTTAGGGTATAAAGGTCTTTCGTAGTTATACGAACAATATTCAGGTTAGATAGAAAAATTTTCGGAAAAGAAAAATATTGGTAAATATAAGGACAATATACCAACGATTTTTATAGAATTGGAAAGTCTTATTATTTCCCCATACCGCCTGAAAAGGCACCATAAGCGTTATTTAACATTATTCGTCTCGATTCAACAGCATAAACGTTATTCAACTTTATTCGTCTCGATTCAGTTCCAGAGATCTTATCCTGCTGATTACCTCTGTCCTGGCTTCATAGTCCACTGAAATTCGTTCTCCATACTCAACCCTGTGAACGATACCCTCTTCGTACAGCCAGGAGAGAATTGACATCCCTTTTTCCGAGTTTGGAAGGGAAAAAGAGTAGAAAGACCATGCAGGAAGGTGTTTGATTATTTCGGCTTTTAATTCCTGCATACCAGCCTTTTCTTTTGCGGAAACAAACACTGGATTTGGAGCCATATAACCTATTTCTTCCATAACAGCTTCAAGTTCGGATGCCTCAAGCAAATCGGTCTTGTTAAGCACCGTGATTACCGGAATACCCTGAATGCGGTCCCAGAGAGTATCGTGAGCTGTGGAAAGTTTTTGCAGGATTATCTCAGGTTTTTCGCTTACATCGACTACAAGCAAGATAAGGTCTGAAAGAAAGATCTCATCGAGAGTGGATTTGAAGGCGTCAACCAGCCAATGCGGAAGCTCTTCTATAAACCCTACGGTATCTGTCAAAAGAGCCTTTCTTCCTCCCAGGTCAAGTGCCCGGGTAGTCGGCACAAGGGTTGTAAAAAGCATATTCTGTGCTTCAACGCTTTCATCAACAATAGAATTAAAGAGAGTGCTTTTTCCGGCATTGGTATAACCTGCAAGGGAGACAAGAGAAAAGCCCTTCCTGTGCCGAAACTCCCGAAGAGACTCATCATCTTTTTCTGCGGACTCAAGTTCACTTTCAATTCTTGTTATCCTTTTCTTCAGGCCCTGTTCATAAGCGTCCTCATAGTCTCCAAGCCCCATGAAACCTGCCTTTTCCTCTTTTTTCAGAATGGACACAATAGCTCTTGCCCTGGGGATCTCGTATCTTAGCCTCGCAAGTTCAACCTGCAACTTGGATCTGCGTGTGGTAGCTCTTTTTGCAAAAATCTCAAGGATAAGCTGGAACTTGTCTATAACCTGGCACCTGCAGATTTCCGAGATATTGAAAAGCTGAATTGTAGAGAGTTTGTTATAAAAGATGACCTTTTCAGCCCTCTTTATTCTCACAAGTTCGGCAAGCTCCTCTATCTTTCCTCTCCCCAGCTGATACTTGGAATCCGGAAACCTTATCTGCATAAGCTCCCCAACAGGAACATAGCCTGCAGCCTTTGTAAGTTCCCTGAGTTCCTCAAAGAGATATTCGCTGCGTTCAGGATCAGCCCGTGGGTTTGTTCTTTTTACAAGAATTACCCTGTTTTCGGTTTCTATTTTTTGTTCTGCCGGAATTTTCACGCCTCAATGTTAAGTTCTTTAATGAGTAGATTTCGAGCGCTCAAAGAAATATGGTGAGCAAGTTCGATAGCCCTTCTCTCAGCTATGGACTCCTGGTACTTAAATGCCCTTGAAAACATACTTTCTGGCACCCACAGGGGCTGGTTGTACATATCCCCTTTTTCTACCACAATTGTCCCCTCAAAGGAAAGCTGGTTAGCCGTATCCTCAATCAGCTGCACGATGTCAAGCAAGTCAGGTGCTCTTTTAAGCCAGAATGGAAGGATCTTCACCTGATTCACCTTTTCGATATGGTCAGCAGAAACAGCAAGGGCTGCTGCCGCACAGACCATGTAGTAGCCTTCTTTGATCCTGTGCCTGCCCGAAATGTCCACTGCAATAATGTCCCACATCTATGTTTCACCCTCTTTCCGGGATGAAAACCCGGTTTTTACGACCCTAAAGAGAACGGCGAGTGTGTCCATTCAGATCAATAATTTACTCGGATCAGTAATTCACCTGGATCAATAATTTACCTGGATCAGTAATATTTACTCAAATCTCTGCTCGAAAAAAATACAATATGAAATCGCATTAGAGGATCACATTTTGACCCTGCCGATATCCAGGTACTCGACCCCTTCCCCTTTCTCGACTGCAAAGAGCATTCGTTTGCGCACGCTGTTTGCAAGCCGGACAGCCCCGGACATAACCGGAAGCCTGAACTCGTAATCTGCAGGAACAACGTTCACAAGGTACTCGGAATGAGGAATCTTTTCTATGGTTTCGACTTTCCTGTAGACCCTGAAATGAGTCCCGAACTTGAAACCTGTCTTGACCACATGCCCGGAGTCCCTCAGGGCTTTATATGCACTGTATTTCCGCAGGAAAGAACCTTCGATTTCCGAGGCTTTCTCAACAAACTCTTCGAATGAGAAGACCTTTCCTTTTCTGTCCCTGACAACTATGACCCCTCTGGAAAAGAGGTAGAGAGACTCAACAAGGGACAGCTGTAACCTTTCAGGGTCGAGCATTTTCCCGTAGAAACCTCTGGTATAAAGAGCCCCGGAAGCCTGAGGGTCCCAGGCTATTACCCTGTCTTCGAGGAAAGTTGCATCGGTTTTAACTACAGGGGAAGGCTCAAGCATCTCCCCTTCAGGGGCAGCAGTTTTTATCTCGTAAAAGGTAAGGTCGCTTTCTTCGTCCACCACAGCCAGGATGAACTGCTTGTGTACATTTTCTGCCGAGGCGACAGAGTCCTCCAAAAGCTTCACAGGAAGGAGCTGCCTTTCGGACAGGACATGGACAAAAATTCTTGCTGCACTTTTTCCGGGATGGCTGCCTCTCGGATATACCCTGAAGTCTGAAGCTGAAGGCTGGACATAATACCCCCGTTCTTTGAGGTCTTTATACACTATATATTTCAGCTCGAAATTCTCCTGCCTCAAAGAAGCCTGTTCGAAAAAGACCCTGAAATCAAGCAGCCTTCCTTCAAGCTCGATATCGAGTTTTCCTCTGAACTGGAGGTATGCAGCTTCAACAAGGGATAGTTCAAGCCCGTCATCCCTGGGACGCCCGAAATAACCTGTTTTGTAAAGTTCGGCTACCGCTTCCTTTCCGGCAAGGACCCGGTCCCCTTTAAGTTGTGTTTTCAATAGATTCACCTGAAAAGAAAATAGAATAAAAATAAGTTTTATAAGAGTTTATTTTGTATAATTCTGGCTTTTAATAGTCTGGATTTTAACAGTCTTTCTTGTATCAATCAGATTGTATCAATCTGGATTATATCAATCAGATTGCGTCAATCAGGATTGTTATTACAGTATTTAAGAATCCTGCCTGTAAAAACTCATTTATAATAACCTGGCTTAATATAAGGCTTAATATAATATTGTTTTTTCTACCTGCAAAGATAAGTGATCTATGACCTGCAGGAGGATTATGCAATTCTGTGGATCATACCTTAAGATCATGTCTTGGAATAATGTCTTAGAATAATGTCTTAGAATAATGTCTTAGAATAATGTCTTAGGATAATGTATTCTGATTATATTTTCTGATTATATTTTCTGATTATATTTTCTGATTATATTTTCTGATTATATATTCTGATCATGTATTCAGACCATGCATTTCGGTTGAAAACCCGGATTAAGTCTGTGTGTTTTGTATATTTTCACTCGGAGTCCCTGAAATTCCTGAACCTCTGGAATCCCTGAACTTACGGGCAGCTTCGACAAGTGAACCTGCAAGTTCCCTGTATGCGACCCCATGCAGGTGGGCATAAGAACCAAGGGTATTGCAAGCGATAAGTCCATCCCTATCTCCTTTTATTCCGGTGCCCCGCGAAAGAGTTATTGCAAATTCCGCATCATCAGGGATTTCCCGGATTTCGGAGTGGTGGAACTCATGTCCTTTGAAGCTGCTGCCTTCTTTTCCTATAAGGCAGTCCCTATCAAGGGTCCCGATATTGTAACTGACAACCCTTGTCTGCCCCATAATCGTGTGGCCTGGAAGCGCCCCAACCATTGAATAGGTGGACTCTGGCATAGACGCATCGTGGTATGTGCCCTTTCCCGGAACTCCTGTACTGATTTTCTCCGTAAGGTACATGAGCCCACCGCACTCGGCGTATACAGGCATACCTGCAGCGGAAGCTTCTTTAATATCTGTTCGCATGGACTCGTTGGCTTCGAGTTCGGCTGCAAAAAGTTCGGGGTAACCACCTCCTATATAAAGCCCGTCAACATCAGGAAGCCGGAGGTCTTTTACCGGGCTGAAGTAAACAATTTCCGCACCTGCAAGTTCCAGCAGGTCAATATTGTCATGGTAGTAAAAATTGAAAGCTTCGTCAAGGGCAATACCTATCTTTGGTCTGTAAGACCCTGAGCTTACAGAAGGGGAAAAAACACTATTTTCCAAACTTTCCAGGGGGTTTGCGCTCCTTGCGATCTCCAGGAAGCGGTCCACATCAATTCCTTTAGTGATAATTTCTTCAATGCCCCGAAGCCTTTCATCAAACCCTTCGTTCCCAAGCCTCCGCC
The DNA here is from genome assembly GCF_055385895.1 of Methanosarcina subterranea. Taxonomy (NCBI): domain Archaea; kingdom Methanobacteriati; phylum Methanobacteriota; class Methanomicrobia; order Methanosarcinales; family Methanosarcinaceae; genus Methanosarcina; species Methanosarcina subterranea. Next base: position 1,463,523 of record NZ_AP042426.1, read on the forward strand.
TTCCTTCAAGAGCTGGCATAAGCCCGAGGTGCCGCATGGAAATCTGCATGGAAGGGTCTCTTGGAATAATTCCTATAACCGGCACGCCAGTGTAATATTCTATTGCCTCTTTTGCCTTTTCTGCGTGGCGGCGGCCCCCTATATTGTTGAGGATTACGCCTGCAATCTCCACATCAGGATCGAAATTCTTGTATCCGCTTATAAGGGCAGCACTGGAGCGAGTAATGCTGCGGGCATTGATTACGAAAATCACAGGGCATTTAAGGATTTTTGCAATTTGGGCAGTGCTCCCAAGGTCGCTCAAGCTTTCAAAGCCCTCGTAAAGACCGCGGACACCTTCAATAATTGCAATATCCGCCCCGTCGCCGGTTTCACAGGCATGAGTATAGACATCAAGAATCCCGTTTTCATCCATAAGGTATCCATCAAGGTTCCTGCAGAACCTGCCTGTGATCTCAGTGTGGTAGCTGGGATCGATATAGTCAAGGGCGACCTTGAAGGGCTGGACTTTATACCCTCTTGAAACAAGGGCAGCCATAAGGCCTATGGAAATTGTAGTCTTGCCTGAAGAGGAACGGTCTGCAGAAATAAGTACTCTGGGAATGCTCCCTGCCCCTGTTCCGGATTGTTTTCTGTGGGTCATGCTTTCAACACCCCTGAGTTTGGTTTATTCATTTATTGCAGCACGGGTTGGCTTTTGCAGTTTATTATTACAATTTAATTCTACAGTTTATTTATACAGTTTATCTTTGCAGTTTATCTTTGCAATTTAGTTGTGCAGTTTAGTTTTCATTTTGCAGTTTATTTTGTCATTTCCCTTAACCGTTCATCGCTCAGGTGGCCTGCCATAACCTTCGTTTCGTTTTGAATGATTGCCTTTCCGAGCTGGCGGTAGATTTCGGCAATGTCGGATTCGGGAGCTTTTTCCATGACGGAGTACCCGTCTCGCTCGCAAACCTGGACTACATCCCGCTTGGGGATGAAAGCCATAAGCTGACTGCCGATCTCCTCAGCAAACTTTTTGACGATTTCCTCTTCCCGGATTGCGTTTCTTGAATTGCAGATAACCCCGCTAAGAGGCATTCCAATCTTAGAAAACCCTTTGCAGATGTTGTTTGCAGCATACAGTGGCATATATTCTCCTGAGGTCAGGACGTATGCCTCATTTACATAGCCCTTCCGGACAGGGGCAACAAATCCGCCGCAGACGATATCTCCTGGCACATCGTAGATTATAAGGTCCTGTTCTTTAAGGAGATTTTCTGAAATGGTTTTCAGCTTCTGGATTGCAACTATGATCCCGCGACCTGCACAACCTACGCCGGGCTCCGGGCCACCGGCTTCTATACATTTGACGCCTGCATATCCTTCAAAGACCACATCTTTTTCCTTTACATCCACACCTTCGCGGAGCAGGTCGAGGATGGTTGGGATTCTCCTGCCCCCAAGAAGGGTTATGGACGAATCGCTTTTGGGATCGCAACCTATGATCATAACTTTCTTCCCTGCTTCCGCACAGGCAGCTGCAATATTTGAGGCTGTGCTCGACTTACCTATACCGCCTTTTCCATAAATTGCAACGATCTTTTGTTTTTTCAAAGGATCTTCCTCCCGTTATCTGACTTTATCCTAACTTTACTTTATACCGGCTTTACTTTATCCTGATTTTATCTGAACTTTTATCCTGGCCTGTATCCTGACTCTTTTATGTTCAGGTTTCCTTTGCAACTTCCCTTAAAGTGGCTCCAAACTCGGATTCCACTATTTCGCTGACTCCAAGGGTCTTTGGGTGGAGGTCGATCTCAACCATAACGTGCTCGTGCCCCATCTCTTTTAAGGGAAGGACCTGCCTGGGACCATTCGTAATCGAGATCAGTTCCATATCCCTTATGTTCTCCATCGGGACTGCATGCGGAACACCCGTAATAACTGCAAAATCGTAATCACTGTATTTCGTCTTAATCAGTTCGCTGACCTTTTCCCCTGCTATAGGGTACTCATCCATGCCACCGATGATTTCATGGATCTCAACCCCATGGGCTATGAAGTCACGCATGATGTATTTTGCATGCTGCCTGACCCGCGGAAGCCCGAGTTCAGGGTCAATATTTGCCATATTGACAAGGTTTTCCTTTTTACCGAGAGCAGCTGCAACCTCATTGACTGCAAGGGTAATATCTGCAAACATATAGCCTGTTTCTTTTTTGGCATTCATTATGATGAGACCTTTCTTGCCTTCCTTGAGGAGTTCAATGACACGCCTGGCAACCTTATATTTGAGATCACCACGAGAAGGGGCAAGGTATTCCCTGCTTGCAGCCCCGAATTTTTTTTCAACCTCTGTAGCTTTTGTGAGGAGGTATTCCTGGCGCTCAAACTCTTTATGGTCAATTATCCCGGCATCAAGTGCAGACTCAAGGGCAAAGAGTACGCCTTTAGTGTTGTTGTGATAGCCTGCATGCACTTCGACTTCAATAACCGGGATATCCGGGTTTGCCTCGAGCACGGCTTCGTGCATCTCCTCTCCTATAATCATGCTGGCGCAGGTCCCGACAACACCCAGAATTTTCGGGTTGAAGAGTTCGATGGACTTGTTGATTAGCTGTACAAGCCGGTCATGCCCTCCGAAAACAAAACCATTCTCGTCAAGCCCTGTAGTAACTACATGGATGCCGTCCTCCTCAAGCAGCCTCGCATGCTTGAATGAGCAGCCAGGAGGCCCGTGAAGAATTGCAACATCGACATTCAGGTCTCTCAGGGTATAAAGAGCCGCAACTATTGAACTCGGGCGGGGGTGAATAATTGAAATCTCTTTTCCAGTCATGACAAATCCTCTTACTGATAAATCCTCTTATTCTGATTATACGAATGTTAATATGGGTTTTACCCGGGAAATTCCGGCATCCCGCAGGACAATTAACCCCGACCTGAACGGGAAGAAGGTATCCGGAAGCAGGATCAGTTGATAGTTAAACAAGCAATGGAAACGAATACAGATTAGAAGACCCTGTATAAAATTGTATCATAAAAATCCGGCGAAAAGTCAGCAGCCTGACCGGAAATCCTGCCAATCTTCCGGACCCGGACGGAGAATTTTCGAAGGAACAACATACATGGAACAAGTTGCATGAAAGATCATCCAGAGTAATAGAGTTAGCGTTTAGCGGAAACATTTCACGGAAGAGAGAATTATATCTTCTGTCCCTGCAAGTTCCAAAGCTTTCAAAAGCCCTTCCGGGAGGCTTTCTGCATAAGAGGCATTTTTACCAGCTACTGCTTTCATCCTTTCTCCAACGAGTATAATATGCCTGCATTTCGTACCGAAGCTCTCAACAAAACCCTGTACTGAGACCGGGGGAAGTCCCTCGCAGACCTGAGAGGCTTCCTCTCCGAGGACAAGAATTATGCTCCTTTTTTTTTCGTCCTTTTTCTTAAGGAGAGCGTATTCAAGAGCTTTTTCAGCAGAGAGGATGTCCATTCCGGAGTTAGAGTTATCAACAAGGGCAACCCCGTTAAGATCTTTTTCCTGCATCCTGCCTGAAAGCCCCCTGAATTCCTCAAGCACGGAAACTACAATTTTTCGATCAATCCCAAGTTCGAGAGCGGCTGCTGAGGCTGCAACAAAGGCGGTCCTGTATGCCGAATTGTGATACCCGGGGCGCAGGGAAGCTGAAAAAATTTCGTCTCCTCTGCGGAGAAAACGCAGGACAGAGCCTGAAACTCCGGGAGTAATTGACTGTTCCGGGGGGGCTGACTGTTCCGGAGAAGCTGACGGTTCTAAAACAGCGGATAACTCTGAAGGAATTGGTAATTCTTCAGAAGCTGGTAATTTTGAAGCCCCATCTTCAGTTTCAAGAACAAAATCAGGAACCTCAGACGGCTTTACATTGAGCTCTGTATAAAACGGATCCTTAAAGGTGAGAACCTTTGCCCGACTTCCTTTTGCAGCCTCAAGGGCTTTTTCTGCCCCGGCATTAAGAAGAAGGGTGCTTCCGGGTTTTGCATTCAGGATAAGCTGGAGTTTTGCATCACTTGCAAAGGCAGTGTTGTTTGCAATTCCGTAATCAGGGGAAAGGGTTGTAAGTACCCCGAGGTCTGCAGTACCCATACCTCCGATAGAGATTTCAAATATGAAGAAGTCAGGCCTGATCCCTGCCTCAAGACTTTTTTCAATGGCTGTCAGGATACTTCCCGGAGTAATGCTCAGGCCGCTGTGAATAAGAGAAGAAGTCCCCTCTTTCCAGGCTTCAAGCCCGCGCGAGGTATGTAGCACGACATCGAACCTGCGGGAGAGCATATCAGCGAGCAGGGATGCAGTGCTTGTCTTCGCTTTTACGCCAGTGATTTCAATTATCTTTATACCCGAAAGCTCAGGGTCGTCCTGCAGAATTTTCCCTACAGCTTCGTGGTGCGAGAGAACTGTTTTTCCTTCCGACCTGGCTTCTGCAAGCATGGGGTAAGCCGGATCCAGATGCACAGGCGCTACCAGAAAATCGAATTCGGATAAAGGGAGAGGAGCTTTTGAAAAGCGAATACCGCAGTTTTCTTCAAGCTCCCCGAGCAACGCCGGATCCACGGTCCCGTAAACATCTACTCCGGACACATCGTTTCCCAGAGCTGCAAGCTTTTTTGCGATTGGAATGCCGCCGTGTGTCAGGTCAAGCACGGCGAGCTTCTTCCGAAAAAGGTCCATAACAAAACCGGACCCAGATCTTTAAATCTACAGGGATTCCTGAACCCTCTTAAAGACGAGGTCAGCTATCAGTGAGTCGGCTCCGAGAGGTTTTGCGTAGCAGAGGGGAATTTCTTTTCCATCGATAGTAATGGTTCCGCAACCGTTTTCATCCAGGCTCAGGATTTTGGGGATATCCTTTGTGATATGTACACCTGAAGCCAGGAAAACAGGTACTGCTGAAATCTTTGTTACTCCTGTACCTGAAAAGCCTGCAATTGCTTCTTCAAGAGTGGGCTCACTGTTTTCCATAAACCCTGCTCTAACAATAACATCAGAGTGCTTCTGTGCGATGTAATCTGCGATCTGGCTGACTACCTCTTTGTTGTAAGGCAGTTTGCTCCCGTGGCCAATGGCCAGAATTCCGAGTTTTTCTGTCATTTTTGAAACCTCTTCTAATTTTAAGCTCAATATTATTCAGAATTTGTTTAACACAATTATTTTAATTTGTAACATCAAAGAGTTTAACATAGTTAGGATTTATCCGATATAAATCTTACATAATTAGAAGTTATATTTTTAGGGCTAGTTGGCACCCTAAAGCGATTTTGATAATTTCAATAAAGTAGATGCTATAAATAAGCTATGAGCCTAAAATATATAATAAAGTTGGCATTATTCATTTTAAGAAGTTTAGAAGTATATGGTGAGTTCAAGCCATGTATTCTATATATTTTAAAGAGCGGGTGACGTGGTACTGTGAGCGAGCATTGTAGAAGAGATTGTATGTATTGTTCGGGATATGGTAGATGTGGGGTGACTGCGAAAAATTATATTGCTTTATATAATTTTTATATTTTGAAGCAAAATCGTGGGATTGCGGCAACCCCGTGCCAGCGAAATGAATTGTAGAACCAGCTCAAAATATAATATATAGAAAATAAAGCCAACTAGCCAGTACGTATGTATAGAATAAAATATGGTAAAGAAGTAGTGTGTTATTTCAATCAATTGATTTAAAACAGGTCTATAGAATAAAATGTTTTGTAGACTATAAATCCTTATAAAGGTCTATAAAATAAAATGTGGTGTTAAGCTACCTCAGCTTCACCACTCACAGCTTCCTTTACGCGGCTTTCGACATATAGCACATCCTCTATCCTATTGAGATACTGCTTCCCTTCTTCGGTTATAACGTAGTAAGGTAATAGTTGTTCGGATGATATTTCAAGATCAGCCGCCGATCGCACGCTGTTCTGTGGGGATCTATTATACGTTTCCATATGCTGAGGCTTACCAACTCGTTTTAGACCCATCCCATGTTTGATCCTCTGTGTATAGTCGAAGTATGCTTCAACACCTTTCTTTGTTATCTTATATCGATACAAGCCGTTAGGACCTTTCTTTGGTAATCGCTCGATATAAGGTAGTTTTATTGTTGTGCCATTTCTTTTTCTCTTATATTGATACCTTGACATTGCGGCAGATATCGTAGTATACTGGACGCCTGTTATTTTTTCTATATCCCTCGTGGTTAGTGGCTTTTTCGAATTATATAATGCATCTAATATCCTGAACTTCAGGAAGTTCGTTCTATGAGCATATCCAAGCGCTACTATGTTAGCACCTCCCAGAATCTAGCAGATCAAACAGTGAAGGTTTCTTTCTTGGCTTGTTGCTAATCTCAGTGACTACTATATCCCGAACTTGTTTTTTTACTTCTTTTGGTCTCGATTTACACTCTTTCATCATTGCTTTCTTTTTCGCTATTACTTCCTCGGTAAGCCTTTTGGCTTCAGCCTGTTCGTTCGCGCGTATAATTTCATCTTCTCTCGTTACGGTAATCGTTGGCATACTTTATAATATTCTGTACAAAGTATAAAATCTTTTATTCTATATAGACAAGTAGGGCGATAATTTTCGGGACATGTTGAATTGGCGCCGAACTATCATATCCCGAACCCGTTTGTAAGCCTCGGCTATTTAGGGAGATATAAGTATGCCAACATCGTCCTGCACAATTGGCTATGAAGCCGCACGTGGCTTCCAGTAATATGCACATAGAAGGCTTGAGAATTAGTGTAAAAAGAAGAAATGATTTATATTTGAAAGTGTATTTTGTCTGAAAAACTATTTGGTGCGTAAACATGCAATGTAAACATTTATTAAAGGGAACAATAACCGAGATGTTTAAAGGTAAAGCCAATGATAGACATCTATGTGATAAAGATGGAAGTATTGGTGGTTATATTGAATACAGTTTCTACAATAAATACTGTATAACTGATAATCATGTGAATTGTCCCGTTTTAAAAGATTTGCAAAATAAATGTGAAAACCTATCGATATGTATGATGACCGACGTATGTGAAGAACAACCAGCGAACTTAACCAATGCTAAATATAAACATATATGTAAAAAAGTTGAAGGTAGAGTTGGTTATGTAGAAGATGAATACTATGGCGCCTACTGTAGCAAAGAGGATAATTATAAAAACTGTCCGACGTTTAAAGGTGAAGTTGACTCATAAGACGCGACTTCCAGTAATATGCATGTAGAAGGTTTCAGTCAGTTCTAATGATTAGTGCTCCCATTTATCTGGTTTACGAATATGACAATCTTCTATGTGATCTATTAACCCTTCGTGATGTCTAAAATCTTCACCGCAATATGGACACACGTAATTTATAGCTACATTAAATCTTGCACCACAGTCGGGACAGTAAACTCTACGCTCCATATTATTTATTGATTAAACGCTAATTTATAAATTTTACTAAAAGTAATCAGACAATATGTGAAGTCTTATCGGAGTTTCAAGGCCGTCCAACAATTTAGTTTCAGGATTAAAAGATGACAAAATGGGCAAGGCATTCATAATTGACGTCCTTTTATCCCGAGCGATAGCCCTTACCTTTGTACGTGGCTTCCAGTAATATGCATGTAGAAAGCTTGAGCGTCACAAGTGTTCAATGATGCGAATAAAGAAGTTTACGATTTATTTTTTATTTAAGGTTATTAGTTTTAACTATTTGAAGAGGTATATTATTTGCTTCTGCAACTCACCAATTAGGTCCATAAGAGCAAATCTATGACATTTTTCTTCGTCTTTATGATTACAAAGAATGTAAACATCTTCTTTGGCAGCTTTCTTTGCTATTCTAAGCATTTCTTTATAGCAATTAGGATCTTTCATTTCTTCTCGGAATTTATCAACAAATTCTTCCCGTGAAATTATATGGTTTACATATTCGCGTTCCAGTTCCTTACTAGGATGTAGCGGTAGAAAATGTGTTGGGTTTACGTCTTCAATATTCAACTTCGGATTCTTTTTCTTTAATTCTTTGTATGCCGGGCTTGCATTGTATGTTTCTTTAAGCATAATCGTTCACCAACAAAATATGATTTAGCGCTGCCACGGACTTGTTTTATCAATATGACAACGTTCTATATGTTCTCTTAAATCTTCGCTGTGTCTAAAATTTCCATAACAATATGGGCACGTATATTCTGCCGATACACTATATCTTGCACCACAGGCTGGACAACGACTCTAACCTCAATCATACTATTTATTGATTTAACGCTAATTTATAAATTTTACTAAAAGTAATCAAACCATATGTGAAGTCTTACCGGCCTTTACAGGCTTTCAGACAATTTAATTTCAGATAAAATATGACAAAATGGGTAAGGCATTCACGCTGGCGTCCTTTTATCCCGAATCCCGTTTTACAGGCTTCCATAATTAGTGAAGTGTACTAGAAAAGTCTATATACTTGGCTGCGTGGCTTAGCGTGGGTTGTAGCTATACGCACGTCTTCAAGGGTAGACTTGTCAAAAGAAGCTATGTTTGTAGTCTCGTATATACGACAGCTTCAATGATCAGTGGCTTAGATCGTATGAACGTTATCATTATTGAGATTGATTCTCAAATTCCAATCCTTCCTGGCTTCTAGAAGTTTGTAATGCTAGGAATATCCAGTATAAGGCATCAAACAATAAAATCATTCGAACTGAATTCGCACGAGTATTGAACGAAAAATCTTTTCCATGTAAAGAGGCATGTCTATTTATGCCTGTGTTCTCTTCGGTCCAACTGAATCTTTTGTAAAGATTGGAATTCTGAAGGAAAGTTATTAAACCATCAAGTATTCTGAGAGTTAGTCGACCAACGTCTTCAGATACAACAAGATCTTTAAAATCATTTATTAGATCGGGCCGCCAATGCTTTGGGTTTCCACTTTTATCTATTCCTTTTTGTTTGCTTATCAGTTCTCCGGTAATTATGCCTTCAACTTGGGACATTAATATAGTTATCACACCACTGTGAATTCCACACCTAAAACACTTAAAAACGTCAAGTAATATTTCCTTACGCATCTGAAATGCTTTTAGTGTCAACCAATTATCAATTAATGAACCTGCCTCTTTTATAGTTAGGACTTTTGACAGTCTTTTATCGAATTCATCTGATGTTTTGGCATCTTTTATGATTTCACACATCTTTTTAATGTTTTCAGATTTAAGTCCAATCGTAAATGGAACATCATATCTCCTTAATTGAGGAATGAGTAGTGATAAGTGCCCAAAACTTCTAGCCAACCAAGTTTCTAGCAAAGCATCTGCTAGCCATATCTCTTCATCTTTCCATTCGTCCTCACAAAAATTTGGATCATTGGGTCTAAAATCACCATATAATGAAATTTGTTTTCCACTTTGCGTATACATTAAAAAAGCTACAGGACGGTTATATAAAATAGGAGGTTCAACTTTATCGATATCACAGATTTTGTCAAAACATATATTTTCTCCATCTTTTATAGAAATGTTTGGTCTCAGCCTCATTTGACCTCTTAAACCACATTCTTCGTTGTACTTGAAAATTTTATTATTGTTTTTAAGATCAAATAATACCGTAACTGATTCCAATGGGAAAGGGATTGGCAAACCAGATTCTTTTCTTTTTTTCACTTCGGGTGTAACTATTTTTTCCCACATATGATTAAGTAAGTTACAAAATGTTTGAGTTTCTTCAGGGCTATTACTTATTAGACTACCTTGATTATCGGTAATAAAAGTTCCTCTTGTTACTACTGTTACCTTTGAACCTAGTTTAAAATGATTAAGATTTACTTCACCACAACTAGGAGTCCATTTCATATTAGTTATTATATCATAAGGATCCGGTTCATGATTCATATCCTTCACACCGTAAAATCGTATTACATTGGTAATATGATTTGTTTTTTGATTAACTTAGGTATATATGGTTGGTTAGGCGTGCGTAGAAGGCTTGGAATAGACATACAACGTTAGCCTTCATCACATCCCAGAAACCTCTCCGATAACTTAGATCTGAGTTATCGAGGAAACATAGTCGGAAGGTTATAAAGAAATGCTGACATAAAGTATTCATTTTACTTGTTTTAATTGCTTTGTGGGACCTTCCGGGATATATTTGGTCCATCTGGATACGAGCGATAGTCCTGGCCATTGTACGTGGCTTCTAGACATATGTGCGTGGGAATGTATGTGTCAATGTCGTGAAAATACCGCTGCAAACAATGGGGTGCGCCAGCGCAACTTTGGTTATATTTTCGCCTCATTCACTCAAATCCTCCTATGCGCCGCTGTTTTGAATCAATTCGGTTTTAGAGACGTAGCAACGAGCTGAGATTTTTTCAGAACCACTTAAGTGTGGATTTACAATAAGAAAAAAATTAAATATATCTTGTAATAGAACTTAACAACAGCATGTAGTAACAAATTTTTAGTGGGTGTACCTATTGAATATCAACAATATCATTCCTCTTTCTTACAATATAGCTGATGGAAAAAAAAGATACGTTCTTTTTTGTGGAGCTGGAGTTTCAAAAGATGCTGGGGTACCCACTGGTTGGGATATACTGATTGAGACTTTAAGAATAATTCGAATTCAAGATGAATTTGGAAATAAAGAATACTCGAATGATGAGATGGAAAAATACTATGAAGATAGCTACAAAAACAAAACATATTCAGAAATAATTCAATCTTTATTTCCATCACACGAAGAACAAAGAGCTTTTTTGAAAGAACAGTTCAATGGGAAAGCTTGTGGTGAATCTCATAAACTGATCGCCAAATGGGTAAAAGAAGGACTTATCAGGTTCATTATTACTACGAATTTTGATACTCTTTTAGAACAAGCATTGGACGAAGAGGGTTTAAGAGGACAATACACAGTGATCTCTAATGGAGAGAATGTTCTAACAAGCAAACCTTGGAATAATGTTGAATATTGTCGCATTTACAAAATTCATGGAACCATAGATCAAGGCAGAATAAGAAATACCGAAAAAGACTTGCTGCAGTTAGATGAAGATCTCCAAAGGGACTTTTCAGACATCATCGAAAGGCATGGTGTAATAGTATTAGGATATGCAGGAAACAAAGAAGATAAAGCAGTAATAGATACTTTCAATAAAAGAAGATTCAAAGGCTATACTCTTTACTGGTGTGTTCATAAAATGTGTAGTCATGGAATAAAAGAATTAGTAAATGAGAGACAAGAAGGCCGTTTTATTGAAATAACATGTGCTTCAGACTTTTTAGAAGAAGTATTAGATAGAGTAACACTGATAAGAAATGAAAAAGAGTTGACTTCTGGAAGAGTTTCTCAAATAAGATTTAAAAATATAATTGCCAGCGACTCAGATGTGAAAATCAGACAAACGATTAATGAAGAAAAAAGTAAACTTATAGAGTTTATTAAAAGAGAACTGAGAGAAGTGGATAAAGATGACTACAACTCTTTGTGGGAAAGTTATGTAAAAACCTTCAATTACTCAATGAACTTTTTAGTTCTAATTGATCAGATTGTTACATATAAGGATACATACTGGAAACATATTCTTCCTATTTTTGAAGAAATAAGTTCAATGAATGTTACGCAGGGCCGATACGGAAAAGACGGAATTATAAACTATTTTCACTTCACTTTACTAGAATTAATTGGAGCACTTTTACTAGAGAGAAAATCATTCCAGTGTCTAAATACTTTGTTGAAAATAAAGAAATTAAACTTCAGCAGAGATGGAACTGAAAATATTTTAGAGTGGGAGATCCAAGCGGATTTTATTGAAACGAAAAACAAAGATGAAGCAATCAGACGAGAAAGAGGAAAGCTTGTTGTTCCAAAAATGGGATATCTTCTTCAATTAGTAGAAACCCAAGAAGTTCCACTCGAATTTGATATAAAGGCCAAAGTACTTGATGTCGATTTATTATACTATATATATTCCATAGGCCGCCCTTTAGGGAAATATTTTGATTATTGGTATCCTCAATCCGTCGTTTATCTTAGACATGGATCTTCTAATACATTTAAACAAATAAAATATGATAAGGAATTTGGAAAGGAGATTGCAGAAGAATTATTCGAAATTGATTACGAGGGATTAATTGCTCAAATTGTTAGTGCAAAAGATCATTTCAAGGAAAAACTGAGCGAAAGTTATCAAGCTCCAATTGGACATCCTTTCCATGAATTCTGAGAAATGTATTGACAAGAGGCGATGATGTTATTTAGATACCTCCTACATATCATTCCCATAACTTCTTCGTACCTAACATAATTCCTTTCTGCAATCAGAATATCCCTACAAAAGCCTCTTCTTCCACCCTCATTTTTTCAATTATCCTTAATATGCAGCTGTTTCTTCGACAGGCAAGGAGAAATACCTATCCTTATCCCAGGCGATAGCCTTGGCCATTGTGCGTGGAAATGAGGGATAGACGTACCGCGCCAGCCTTCCACATATCCCAGAAACCCCTCCGATAACTCAGATCTGAGTCATCGAGGAAACATAGTCGGATGGCTATAAAAGAAGTGATGACCCAGTGACTAAAGTACTTGTTTTAATTGCGTTGTGGAGTCTTCCGGGATATATTTCTGTAGAAGGCTACTTATCTGTGATATGGAAACTAGATTCCGAAATCTTTATTTTAGCAGACAAATTAAAGTTCGTTGTGTAAATCCATCTTTGTTACATTTGAACTGGGGAGTTGATAGATATGTGTACGTTAGAAGCTATGGAAACCGAAATACTTAAGCATCTATATGAAAAAGGGACGCTTGGTATAAACGGCGGGTGGGAAAAAGAATCAAAGCTAGATAAAAATGCAGTCGATGAATTATATCGCGCTAAACTTGTGGACAAAAGCGTTTCAAAGGGATTTGTACGCCTGTCAGAACGTGGCGTGGGCGCAGTACTATTAGGATTTCAGAACGCAGATAAAATTTCGGAGTTGTTGTAAATTCCCAATCAATAGCCTTGGTTTTAGTTTTCCTTCTAGGTATATGTGCATGGTTTAGAGGTATGTGGGAAGTTACAAAAAAAGCTATGCTTGATTCTTAGCCTCGTATATGTGCCATTGGGAAAAACTTCCTGCCCAAGGTAATGATGAAATCAATAGTCAAAAATGGTCTTGGCTTTTTTGTATATTTAATGATTCTAATGATGCAGGCAAATCAAAATAATAAAATGAAGGCTGTAGTTGGCGCGTAGATCTCAACGATGCGCTAAGATAGCAAAATGTACTTACGCATCTGGTATTATAATACTAGAGCAATAAAATGAAATAAAAAAGCTTAATCGAAAATTAAAATAATAGAGGCGTGTCTATGACTGGGGTTAAAAGACTGTGCAAAAAAGCTGCAAAAATAGCTTTTGGTGTTGTTATGGGAGCCGGTTTAATTGGTTTTGTTAAAGGCTTATTTGTAGGCTATTTAATTTGTCATTACAAAGATAAGTGTTGTTGGCATAACATAAAATGTACTGATAAGACCGACGAAGAGCAAAAATAATAGAGGTCCGTGTTTATAAGTTGTCGAAAATCGGAGAAGAAATCAGAGAATGATCACTCTGCTCCGGTTTCCCACACTAAGTTCTACTTTTTCATTCAGACCATTTTTGGCATAAGCGTTAATGACCTGGATTTCAGAGTCGATATCAAGACTCTCGATCATATAAGCCTGATCTCCCCAGAGAGTCAGCTTGATACCGCCTGTTTCGTCTTTGAGTTCGAGATTTGAAACCGCACTTTCGGTTCCATCTTCCCGCTCAAACTCCCGGAGGTCCCCTATTTCGAAGACTTTCCCCTGGACCGAATAACTTTTCCCGGGGACGACATCGGCAATATTTGTGAACTTTTCCCTATACTTCACCTTCTTTCCGCTTTTCCTTATGACTCCTCTGGCTCCCAGGTTCAGTTCCACCTGCTGGCTGAAAGTATTTTCTTGAGAATAAGCGTGGAGTACTTCTACAGTCTCGTCAAAATTCACTTCTTCTAAAAAATCGATCTTTTCATCCCAGAGGCTCACCCTTATCTTGCCCGTGGCATCGCCCAGCAGGAGGTTTCCGACCCTTCCAGGTGATCCGTCCTTTTTCTCGAAAGCCCGCACCTCTGAGATTTCGAGCACTTTTCCTAAAATGTGTATATCGGTCATGTCAGCCGTTATATCTGCAATCGGGATGACCTTCTCTTCATATTTGATCTGTTTTTCGCTTTTTCGGATCATGCCCTGGTTTCCAATCTGCAGTTCCACTTTATGGCTGAAGGCATTTTCCTGGGTGTAGCCGTTGATGACCTCAACGGTATCTCCACACTCGATGTCGGTTAAAATATCTGTTTTTTCGTCCCAGAGAGTAACCCGGATTGTACCTGTGGCATCTCCGATCAGCAGGTTTCCCACCTTTCCGGCATTCCCGTCTTTGCGCTGAAAGGTCCGGACGTCTGAAATTTCCAAGACTTTTGCAGTGAGATTAAGGTCTACCATGCCGTCCTTGATATCCTTTATTTGCTGAACCCTTTTGGTCACTTCAATCTGTTCCTCACTTTCGGTTAGGATATCATTGTTTCCGACATGAATTTCTATCCCGGAATAACCCCGTTTAACATATCCACTGAGCTGGACGGTCTGCCCTACTTTGATTTTCCCCGTTTTTATAAGGCCTGCGATGTCGTCCCAGAGGGTTACCCGGATTTTTCCGGTTTCGTCTCCCGCTATCAGGTTTCCAACTCTTCCGATGGTCCCGTCTTCTCGAGTAAACTCCTTGACTTCAAAAGCAGAAACGATCCTAGCAATAAAATTAACAGTCTTACTTTCAGCTGTAATGTCTGCAACTTTCACACTTTCACCACTTACATCCGAGAAGCCCAATTCTTTGGCAACCAGCATAGGAGCCTTTACTTCGGGCAAATCTCGCCAATATTCGAACTTATTCCTTAATGAGTCGCAGGAAATACGTTTTACTGATGATGTATCTGAACTTTTTATAGATCGCGTCAATATCAGTCTTTGTTTTTCCTTCAATGTTGCTGCTAAAATCCTGTTACTCCATAATAAAGTATGCTATCAAAGGTTCTGTAGTTGATGTTCTTTATATGAAAAGATTGGAAGATGAAAATTGATAAAAATTTACGTTGTAGAGCCGTCGGGGATATATTTGGTCCATCTGGCTACGAGCGATAGCCCTGGCCTTTGTACGTGGCTTCTACGCATATGTTCGTAGTTAGGAACTTGAGATGAGTTGCAAAGGAAGGGGTATTCGTGATCCTCCGCACTCCCGGTGTAATAAATAGTGACATTTATTAATTAAAACATCTACAAGAAAAAGCATTTAATAAAATGTAACAAAAAATTAAAAAAATTAGTATATTTCAAAAAGAGGCACTAATGCAGGAAGAAAAATCAACAAATCCAGATACAGAAAGATGCAAGAAAACTTTGAGTATGGTAATCGTAGATCAATTAACAAACCACCTAATACTATCTGTATTTATTGTTCTGATATTGATAATAATAGTACCAATATTGCTCGTAAACGGTTTAATGTTTTACTACAATAACTCAACTGAAGCAGAAATGCATGTTACTGTATCGAGTAACTTATTAATTGCATTCGTCACCGCACTATATGTAGTTCTAACATGGGGATTAGTTTCAGAGACCCGTAAAATGAGAAAAATACAAACCGAACCTAATGTATACTTATTCATCGAACCTAGTGTCATGACAACTTAATTATGGGGCATTAGTATTTAGATTACCTCTCATACGTAGTCTTTTTCGTAATTATGATGGCTCATAAATAAATTTCCTCGACACTAGAAATGTACACAATGATATAACAGATTTTTTTATACAAAATATTGGTATGGGGGCTGCTTTTAATATAAAGTTTAATGTTTTATCTGATTACATATATGGTGAAAGTAATATTGATAATGAAGGTAAGCCTCGATACAAGATACTTCGGGCATCGGAAGCATTAATTGTTAAAGACGGGATAAAATACCTTGCTCCTACTCAAAAGAAGCGGCTTTTTTCAACCATGTTTTTTAATGTTAAAGAGTTAAATTTACAAAATAATCTGGATAATCACCTTAAAATACATATTAGGTATGAAGATAATATCGGCATAGAAAAAGGGGAAGACTTTACTATGAGCTTCTATGAAGTTCCAGCAAATGGAATAGGTGAGTTAACTAAATTCGAACGAGATTTCTTAAAAGAGCTTAAGGAAATTAAAGGAGAAATGCATAATATTTCTACAAAAATTGAAAATGTGGATGATGATTCAAATTAATAATATCCAGCGATTCAGTCGATGTGGTAGCTTTCAGACTTGGATTGGATCAAGGTCTTATAGATAGCATAAACCATTTGGCGTCGAGGAAACGTAGTCTAAAGGCTATAAAGGAAGTGCTGATATAGATTAGTCATTTTACTCATTTTAATCACGTGAAGCCGTCGGGGATATATTTGGTCCATCTGGCTACGAGCGATAGCCCTGGCCTTTGTACGTGGCTTCTAGGCACATGTGCGTGGAAATGAGGGGTGGACACCATCCTTCCACATATCCCAGAAGCTTTCATAGCACTTTAATTAAAAATCTCCTTAACTACGGGGCTTCCCAGAAGTAGGGATATATAATTGCCTTGGAAGGGTGTATACGAGGGTTGTACACCTTTAGAGTGGTTACTGGATATACGCACGTAGAAGACAACCTCTTAGAGCGTGTCTTAAAATTAAATTTGGTTCTATGATTAGGATAGGACTTATACACAAGGACTGAAAAATAGTAGCATTAAGCCATTAAATATCTAAAGTGCAACTTCAAACAAAGATGGATAATGCATTTGATTTCGTATATCGAGTGCGTAAGTTTCACAGGAAAAGTGCACCTAAACTTCGGAAAAAATTTACGGTAAAAATTTTAAAGTTAACGTTGTTCATTATCCAATTGTAGAAACGATTTGAATTTTAAGACAGCCTTTAAGACATTGGTGGTGAATTTCCTCTTGATCTATCAACTAACCAGCACCAGAATTTGTATACCATGTTAACGCTTAAAACAGTTTCTTTTATTTCACTTTCGGGTCGAAGAACCCAACTTGTACGTTAACTTTCAATTCCTCTTCAAAAATTTCTACAATATCTTTAATAAATTCCTTCAAGGCCTTTGTCTTGTCCTTATCTTTAGGGAATAAGCTAGGATTAGGATCATAATTCAAGATTACTTCGTCAATTTTAATTTTTTCACCGGTGACACCGAGTCCTCGACGGCGAACATAACGAAAACCATAATATTTATCAAGAGCTTCATAAAGATCTCCACTCACTAATTTAACAAGTTTTTCTAGACTCCTAACTTCAGTAAATTGGTGAGATTTAGTCGAGACTGCAGAATATCCTTCGTCACAACGTCTGAAGACAGTGTCAGGATAAAGCATCTGGGCCGGTTCTGGGTTAGGTACCTTACTAATTCCAAGATTATGAGCAGCCTTACCACTAGTAATATCACTAATGACATTGCCGGACAGTCCTTGATACAATCGACCTCTCAATGCAGCTAGCAATTTCAGTACTTCGCTAATTTTGATTTCCTCATTACGGAAGCTTCTCGATACCTTTATATGTAATGAAAAATGCCTCTCTATGTCTTTTTTCACAAATAAGTTCAGAAATAGGTTTAAAATCGAATTAAAGTCAAAGTACTGTATTGATTCTGTATTACAACCTCTCACATCTCATGTAATCCTCAAGATCAATGGTTCACTTACAAGTGAAGACATTATTCGTACTGTTGTGAGT
Source organism: Methanosarcina subterranea (assembly GCF_055385895.1). Taxonomy (NCBI): domain Archaea; kingdom Methanobacteriati; phylum Methanobacteriota; class Methanomicrobia; order Methanosarcinales; family Methanosarcinaceae; genus Methanosarcina; species Methanosarcina subterranea. Next base: position 1,481,340 of record NZ_AP042426.1, read on the forward strand.
TTGGCAGTCGATAAGAGTTCAGTCCATTCTGTCTCAAAACAGTATTCTGCTGTTGCTTGTGAAACATCTTTACGTTACCATCTTAAGAAACTAAACATGGACGAATTGATCCTATCCAATGAAAAGATTCTTCTTCAAAATCCCCTAAAAACTCTCAAAACAGGTAAGAGCTATGAGTTTGCCATTGATTTAACCAACGATCCTTATTACGGGAAAACAGATTCGTCTAACGAGAAATATGTAATTCGTAGCCAAGCTAAAAAGTCAACAAACTCTTTTTACTCATATATCTCCCTCTACATCACTAACAAGAACGAAAGGTTTACTGTATCTGTTCTTCCTGTAGAAAAGAAAAAACCAATGGTTGAATACCTCTCCTATTTTCTCTATCTCATCAAAAGACTGAATTTTAAAATCAAGGTTCTCTGCCTTGATAGAGAGTTTTATTCTATAGATGTGTTTGAATTTTTGCAAAGTAATGGTGTTCCTCACATAGTTCCTGTTGTCAAGAAAGGAGAGAAGATGAAGCAACTTATGAATGGGAATAAGGCTCGAAGTACACAATATGTCATGAAGAATTCTAAGAAAAAGATTCTTTTAGACATTATCATTGATGTTAAGTATCTGAAAGGAAAGAGAGGTAAAAAGGGATGTGAGAACCTTGGTTTTGTTGTTTTTGGAGTTAAATGGTCTCCAAGAAAGGTCAGTACAGTTTACAGAAGAAGATTTGCTATTGAATCGTCATACAGGATGAGGAATGTGGTTAGACCAAAGACATCATCTAAAAACGCAACTATAAGGTACTTTTATGCATTGGTATCCTTTCTACTAAAAAATATATGGCTATACATTCAGAATAAACATTTTACTATTGTCAAAAGAGGACCTCAGGTCATAGATGAGGATAAGTTCAGATTTGAAGTATTTATACTTATTATTAAGGAATGGATAAGAAGAAAGTTAAGAGTGAGGACAACAGTGTGGTGTTTGAGATAAATGAAGGTAGAGTAAAAGTGGAGGAAAGATTTTAGCGAACTACTGAATTTAGGGTTATCGGTATAGTAACGTTGGAAAGATTCAAAATTTCTGGGAGGATCTCTGAATGTCTTACGATTGGTAAGAATGTCTTCACGCATATTATTAATTCGCTCGTTGAAATACTCTACATAGAGTTCCCAAAAACCCTGATCTTCAAGTGTCTTCACAGAGTTCGGGGGGCTTTCCAGTTTAGGCCGAAAGATTTCAAGTTTGTCTATATCTTGCTCAGACACAATTTTCAGGTTTGAAGCAACTCGGTCAGATACCTTCACAGTATACCACTTCCAGCTTCGAAAATCCTAACCTCTGAAAGACCAGCAGACGTTATCACAATGGGGGTCGCTTACGCAGTTAAAGGAAGGTTCCGATTGAAAAATGCTTTAGTCGCCTTCACAGAGGTAGCATACCAAAAATGGGGAATGTAATCCACAACTCCAGCCTGGTACGTGCAAATTAAAGATAATTCTTTATTTTTTGTATTCATCTGTTTTTTTGATTCATCCCTTTGAACTATTTCTGTCTATTGTTTTATAGTTAAATTCATATATTTGTGAATTTACATAATATACATAATTAAGTTGTTTCTAGGTATGCTTTTTCATATTATTTCATTTATATAAAGTTAGGTAACATAACATATTAAATTATAAAATGTAGTAATTTATTTTCTGCTACTAGTGTCGCGTCAGCAGTAAAATGTCTTATAAAATCGGTTACAATAATTCAGGATCATCCAATCCTTGATGATTGACACGACACTAGGGATAAGAGACTCTAATGAGGGCTTTATATGGCAATGACTCATAGGACTTTTGCGAAATTTGAACCAACACAAGATCTTCAAAATGTAAAGACATTAAAGTATAAATTGAATAATTTCCTCATTACAAGAACAGAAGACGGACAACAGTTAAAGTCATTAATTAGACTAGATGATTTTCAAGGCAGCTTAGGGCCCAATTCCAAAGTTTTGTTTGGTACTGTTTTTGATGAATATATAAGATCAACCTCAAGAATTGTTACTAAAGGAAATGAGGGCAATGTTCCAAATTATGTTATTGAAAGTGATCCTTATACAGACGTTAGAGCTGGATTTTTTTGGATTTCAAATGATGGGACGGTCGTTTTTGCTAGAAAATATGGTAGAACTTTTGGTTCAAACACTATAAGTAAAGCATTAGGTATCGATGTTACCCCTACAAGAATTAACATAAAGAAAGTTGCAGAAGACTACACTGATAATTGGATAGGGAGTATTGTAGACAGGGAAGGGAATTGGCAGAAGGGAACTTTACATGGCGATAATCTCCGGGCTGATGATTGCATTGGTACAGAGTTTACTTCTTGTGCAAAGAACCAATTAGGTGGATATACAGGACATTTTGGTGGAAGTACTAAATTCAAAGTAACAAAAGAAGGGGTGATTACAATATATACTGATTTAAATGAAGATATCGGAAATTTTTTACGCTTTGCAAAAAATGAAATTAGTGTTTACTTCGAATGATGAATTTCATATAATGATTAATATCCTATATATTTCCTGACATTATCCATTAAATATTGAGAATTTCTCAATGTAATTTTTATATTCTGTTTAAAAAAGGAAATCTTTAAATTTTTTGTCTTGTCTATTATTTCCTTTTGATCAAATATGGTGTTTATATCACGAGTAATATCACATATTAAAAAAGATCTAATTTCAGTTTCTCCAGAGAAACAACATCTCCTGATTATATCTTTAATGCCTGAAAACAAAACTACATAATCTGAAAGTATATCTAATCTTTTATAGCTGAGTCTTAAATTTGAATCCAATTTTATAGTTAGCATATATTCTCTATTTTCTTTAATGTCATTATCTAATTCAATTTCTTCAGCCATCAGTTCATTTACTGAATCTAAGTAGATATTCACCTTTACATCTAATTTTCCAGGATTAATTGTAATCGATTCTGGTCTTACATTACCTTTTGTGATCTTAAAACTTTCATATTGGTCTTTAATCTCTTGAAATATCTGAGAATCTAAATCTCTTTCTTTTCTTGTAAAATAGTATTTGAATAGAAGATTATACTGAAAGTCATTAGAGAGGATTTTTATTTTTAAAGTTCTTAGAATAATCAGTATTTTTTTTTTAAATATACATCCTAAGGTTGAACAAACAAAGAATCCAACAATTATCCATAAAAGCTCCCATGATGCACTATGGATATTTGATGTTTGGTCAGTTAGATTCGTCTAGTTCACCTTCTTGACTATATATAGAAAAGAAACTTATATTAAGACTTTGATCCGGCTCTGTTACGGAGTGAAACTGCCCCCTAAGTAATAAAAATTTCGCTCTTTTTTCACTTTTTGCGAGCCGTCCGGAATATCTTTTGGTCCATTTGGCTTCGAACGATAGCCTTAGTCTTTGTACGTGGCTTCTAGATCTCAAATTTATCTCTACCCGCCTAATATAGTGAAATTATTGAATATTTCCCTGTTTTCTTCCGTGGTGTATTTGTGAAAATCTTTTTAGGAATACATTATCTTCATCATCTTCAAATTTTGAACTCTCCAAAATATCAGCGTAAGTGGCATAAAGCGCATTATATAAGATATCTGGATCAATGAGTTCTTTTATTGAATCGTAATTATCACTCTCAAAAATTCTGGGTTTACCAACCGTGGAAAGCTCTATCATATGGAAGCTTTTTAAAAATTTGAGTGAGTAAATGGGATCCCAAGAAAATGTTTTTACTATATATTTACCTAGGTCTTCTTTCCAACCGTAATCTCGCAAAAATCTTAATATGAGAGCGCCACAAGAATACCTCACATAAATTGGTTCACTTTCGGAAGTAATTTCATCATTTATTCTATTTATTATAATATTACTTAAGTCGTTAATGACTTCCGATGGAAATTGCATTTCCTTTCTCTCAACAGCGTAATAGATATTTATTCCAAAACAAATCGAGCTAGTTGACTCTATTATTTTTTTAGAGCAAGCAATCCTAATGTCTCGCGGCATCGTTTGTAATAAGTCTGATATAAAATATAGATGACTTCTCGAGAAATTAACCGAAAGGTTAGATATCGCTAATAACAGTTTATGAGAAGTTTGAGAATTTAATTTATTCTGTATTCGATAAATTTTTGAGATAAATGAGTCCGCAGATCCTGGACCGTTGACCTTTATAAGCTCTTTAATTTGAGATGAGACTCCCTTAATTTCTTCGTCATCTATGTTTTCAGTTCTACTAATACTTTCAATGAGACTATCTATCTCAAGATCTGATATATCTCCCGCTGGAACTGCATAGGAAAAATAACGATTAAAATAATGTAAAGAGGCAATCCTTTTTTTTCTTGATAATACTTCTTGGTTGTAATTTGGATAAGAAGAGTACAAAGTATTAGAGAAACGTTGTGACCCGGGAAATAAAAATGCTATTAAGTCTCGAATTGAATCTTGTTCTTGAAAAGGTAAACCTTCGATTTCAATATTTATTTTTCCAAATGATTTCTTTAATTCTTCTTCAAGTAATAAATTACTATTTAGAAATACAGTTGCGTTATCTTTTATCAAATTGTACATTTTCGGGTAAAACACTCTAACTCCCTCAATAAGCATCAAGTCTATAATATTTACTTCATTTTCTAACATCGGAAGAGCAAAAATGAGGGCATTTTGGTAACGTTTTGCCATTCTAGGAGTTTTAAGTCTTACTTGTAATCCTTTTCTGAACTGTTCTAAAAATATTTCGTACTCCTCTTCTTTGAGTTTCTGTTTAATCATTGGCAAAACATTATTGTTAATACCTTCACGTAAAAAATTGAATAGGGCGGTCTCACCAGCTTGTGGTAAATGTAAGGGAACGTTGATTACTTTTTCGAGGAAATCTCTACCTGATTCAGTATCACTAGAACCATACTTCTCTGCAATTGCAGATGCAACCATTTCTTCATCAAAGGCTAAAACATAATCCACATAGTTAAAATCTGCAGATAATTTGACTAACTTGAAGATACTTTGAATTTCTGTTTTATCAAGTCTGTCTATATCATCCATTAGAACTACAATCCTAACATTACATCTTTTTAAAATTGCTTGAATCTCTTTCTTTGATTCAGTTAAATTCAAAAAAGAGTCTGAGGAAAACGGGTTAAATTGAATAGGGCCAAGATTGATAGTAGTAGATTTACTTGTGGCAAATTGAGAAATATGTTTCCCATATTTTTTGACTTGTGCTTTTAGATTATTAGAAGATGATATTTTTCCAAGGTCATCCGCAAGAACATTGAAAAAATCTTGAAGTAACATTACTTCATCAGAATAATACCACGGGTTATATCGAATACAAATAATGTTCTCATTTCTTTTTAATTCTTTTTCAATGAAATTTAGTACTGTGGTTTTCCCTTCACCCCATTCACCATAAATCCCTATAACTATGCCGCTTGATTCCATTCGTGAGATGATAGTATTTGATATTTGTTGAGCAAAAGGTTTTCTTTTAAAAGAATCTTTTTCGACCTCTGGATCATCTGAGATAAATGCTTTTTTGAGTAGAGGAGGTTTTTCGTCCATAATATCTAATTCTTTAAGTGACGTGCATATTAATGAGGCTATTCAAATATCACTTGTATTTAATCATTAAATTTCTCATAATCAGAAACTCTTCTACCAGTTTTTAGGATATCCTGAGCCGAAGTATGATAATAATTCAATATCCAATTCTAACCTTGTGAAGAGGCTGCTAGATGGTTTCTCGGGGAAGTTTTCCATCGTCACAGCAAACTAGCGGGGTATTAGACTGAAATAAAAGCCTTTAAAAGATAGAAATTGAATATCTTGTAAAGTATCCAGTCAGGAAATAGGTGGAGTATTACCCATGAAGGCCAATGAGAAAGCTTTTTTACACTTTTTGGAAGGATCAGATAAGCATTTTATAATTCCTGTATATCAAAGGAATTACGATTGGAAGAGAGAACAGTGTGAACAACTGTTTTGTGATCTTATAGAAATAATTGATAACAAATTTCGTAATCACTTTATGGGTAGTATTGTCTCTATTTATTATTATGACGAAGCTGGCCGGGAGTACTTAATTATTGATGGCCAACAGAGGATTACTACATTATCAGTGCTCCTTTTAGCAATGTACAACTTGTTAGATAAGGGAGAAATTGAAGCTACCTTTAAAAAAGAGCAAATTAAAGAAGACTACTTGGTAAACAAATACTTGGAAAAAGAGAAAAAAATAAGGTTAAAGCCAATTAAAGAAGATAACGAGGCATTTTTGACTTTATTTGAGAATGATGAGGATTATTTCATTAATAACTCTCATATTACAGAGAATTATAAGTACTTTTGCTCAAAGTTGAAAGAATGTGAGAAATCAATTGATGATGTATTCGATGCAATAAAAAGATTATTTATAGTTGAAATAGAACTGAAACAGGGTGAGGACAACCCACAGTTAATATTTGAGAGCATAAACTCAACGGGATTAAGCCTAACAGCAGCAGATTTAGTAAGAAATTTCATTCTTATGGGATTAACTGACAAGGATCAGAAAAATTATTATGAGAAATATTGGAACAAAATAGAAAAAAATACAGACTATAAAGTAAGTGATTTTATCCGTCACTATTTAACATTTAGAGAAAGGAAAATACCAAAACAGGACAGTGTATATATTAGTTTCAAAAAATATACTTGGAACTATAGGTTAAATACTGAAGATCTATTAAAAGAATTGCTGGAATATTCAAAATATTATAATAGATTTGCGTTACTAAATGAGTCCGATAAAAATTTGAATGAAGTTTTAGAACGGATTAACAAACTTAATATCACTGTTTCATATCCTTTTTTCCTGGAAATTTATAGTGACTATACTCAAGGTGTAATTAATAAGGAAGATTTAAAAGAAATACTGCTACTTGTAGAATCATTTTCATTTAGAAGATCTATTTGTGATGTTTCTCCAAATGCCTTAAACAAAATTTATATGACACTTGGTAGGGAAATCAAAAATCATCCCGATTATAAAGAAAATTATGTAGTAATATTAAAATATTTACTTAAGAAGAAAAAAGGAAGTCAAAGATTTCCTGAAGACAAAGAATTTGCTGAAAAATTCATGTCAAAAGATATTTACAACTCGAAAAACTGCTCATACATTCTTGAAAAAATAGAAAATTTTGGGAACCTAGAAAAAATAGACGTTGAAAATCTTTTAATGTCCAATGAGTTAACAATTGAACATATTATGCCTAAGAATCTAAGCGATCAGTGGATTAAAGATCTTGGTGTTAATTGGAGGGGCGTTCACGAAAATTATCTGAATACTATAGGGAACATAACACTAACTGCATACAACAGGGAGATGAGTAACAAGAATTTCAACCAAAAAAGGATGATGGAAAACGGATTCAATAAAAGCAAACTATTTTTAAATGAACATTTAAAGAAAACCCCACGATGGAACGAAGGAACAATTAAAAGAAGAGCTACTATTTTAAAAGATGCTGCTTTGAAAATATGGATGTACCCTTGTACAGAGTACGTCTCTTCAATGGATATTTCTCCTGTGTACTTGTTGTCGGATGAACATAACTTTACAGGCGAAAAAATTAGCTCGTTTATTTTTTCAGGAAGAGAACGAAAAGCGGTATCTTGGAAAAAATTATATGAGTATGTAGCAAGAGAACTTTATATGATAGATCCTTCTAAATTCAAGTTGTTTATAAACGACAACGATTTTACAACTGCCAAGAACAAAAAATATATTTCTGAATTAGAGGCTGATTTACGCTCTCCGATAAAAATAAATGAATCACTGTTCTTAGAAGGTAACTTGGGTACAAACTATATTATAGAAAATATTCGCAAAATGATGAAAAAATTTGGTATCAGTGAGGATGAACTCGCAATAAAACTTCAAAAGGAAACAAAAACACTTGAGGAATTTAATTATATGGAAAGTGAAGAAGCCGAGCCCAACACAATGTAGATACCATGATTTAATCACACAAAAAAACATAAGAGGATTTCATTTGTATTCGGTTAAGGATTTTGAGCTGCGGATCTCGATTTCGACGGAAAAACTCAAACCCAAATGTTTAGTGTTTAAATTGAAATCGATATCAGATTCCAGTTTTGCATTTGATGAATAATTTAACAAATTTTATGAAAATCAATGCAAGTGATAACGATTTTTCCTTAACCGATGACCAATGAAGAGGATTTCGAGAAACCCCGATTTTTGGTCGGTTGTTTATAAGAGGTATAGAAGCAATTTATTGAAATCAGAGGTTTTTCGAAATTCTCATAAATTACTGGAATTTTTCGAAAACAAGGCAATTCAATCAAACACGTTTAACATTGAGAATTGAAAAACAAGAAATAATAAATTTAATGCGAGGGGTTGGATTCGAACCCACCTTTGATACCAGATCTTAAGCACGTCGTCTTTAGCTATAACTTACCCAAAAAAGGAATACATAATATGGAACGGCACCAGTATTTTTTGAAAACCCACATCATCACCTTTTATATACGAGCCGATGAAATTATTAATTGTCTTCTGGGTTGCAGGCTTGCCAAAATGATCACCAAACATTTGAAACCATTGTCCGCATATCGTTGTCTTATGCGGACACTATAACGCTTTACGGGAAAACACCTCAAATAATGCCATACTTCTCGTAAAGCTTTCTTCAAGGCTGTCTCTAATCCCTGGGACAGCCAATTCTGCTTTTTAAAAATTAGTTTTCATTTTCAGGCCTTTGTATGCTAAGAGGCTGTCTTAAAATTCAAATCGTTTCTACAATTGGATAATGAACAACGTTAACTTTAAAATTTTTACCGTAAATTTTTTCCGAAGTTTAGGTGCACTTTTCCTGTGAAACTTACGCACTCGATATACGAAATCAAATGCATTATCCATCTTTGTTTGAAGTTGCACTTTAGATATTTAATGGCTTAATGCTACTATTTTTCAGTCCTTGTGTATAAGTCCTATCCTAATCATAGAACCAAATTTAATTTTAAGACACGCTCTAAGAGTTTAAACCATAGTTCGGGATTATTCAAGTCCAGCATAATTTCCGGAGGAATAATTTAGAAGGGGGAGTCAATTTACGATGGCTAGAACTGATTAGCGTGGCTTCTTATGATATGTATGTAGAAGGCTCGGAGTGGTACAGTGCAATGAAAACACCCGTTGCTCATAAAGAGGTAGGCCACCGGTTCTGAGTAATCTGCGAGGGATAAAGACTTTTCTAACTGCAGCTAGTTTATCAATTGTCCATCCCTCATAGATTACACAGTACTCTTAAAAAACTTATATTTCATTATCATGATTGCGTTTTTTATATAAACTGTCACCCTAAATTAATAGCCATAATAAAATACAATAGTAAGTTACATATTTATAATGTACTTGTAAATAGTTACGACAATCTATATAAGGACTGTAATGGTGCGGGATCTGACTAAAGGTTGATGTCAGCTGAAAAATACTCTGACACCCAAAGACATGAAGGAGCCTAGAATTTTTACACACTATAATTTGAGGTAATATGAACAATCCCAGTAAAACGAGTTATAGATGGGTTAGTTGGATTCAGAAAATACCCTTTTTTTACTTGCTTCTAGGGCTGTTTTTCTTCTATCTCTCTATCAATGTTGTCTTTAGTATAGTTTATTACCAAATAAAGACCCTTGAAACTAGTGCTACATTCTTAGATTATGTCTACTTTTCATTTGTTACTGCATTAACAATTGGATATGGAGATTTCCATCCATTAACTTCTTTTGGTAAGGTCCTTGTTATTATACAGTCCTGTACTACTGCTTTATATTTTGCAGTTATGATAGCCACATTATCCGCTAATATGTTTTTCCCAAAAAATACCATACATTATTCTAATAACTTCTTATATGATAAAAAAACAGGATTTTTTGGTATTAGAATTATAAATTTACATAATGAAAGACTTGTTAATCCAGAAATACGTATTACTGTTACTGAACATTGCTGTGGCAATGTTATGGCGTCCCACCGTAAAGTCGCTAAGATCGATAGTTTGCCTTATCTAGGAAAGCATGATGAGACCATATCTTTTCAAGATATGTCCCAAGTAACTGCAAGACCTAGCACCATAAGTATCTATAATCAAATACAACAGGCAATGAGTGGCAAAAATTGTAAACCAGAAGAAAGTAGATTTAGAATTACTATTTCTATAACTGGCAACTATGGAATTCAACAAATTGTGTCTTACAAAAAATATTATGCTAATGAATGCAAATTAGGCGAGTGTTTTAAGCCTATTGAGTACACTGACGAAGATCAGAATAAGTGGGGTATTAATTACACTAAGTTTCCTAACTTCTGGAGCGACTTTAATAAAATTATTTAATAGCCTAAAAAGTCTTATGGAGCTAAATACTTTTATAGGTTAGAATATAGCTAAAAACTCATTGTTACCTAGAACACGTAATCTTAACAAATAGAACATTTATAAAGTGAGATTTATTTATAAGACTTTTAACAGGAGACTTAAGAAGATTGTTAATTATAGTTCTGTGTCGTCTGCGATGAATTAAATCTTTTCCAACTACATTGAGATTATCAATTGTCCTCCCTCGCAAATTACACAGTACTCAAACCCACACAATATCAAATAAAAACCATATCATCACCCTTTATATAAGAACCGAAAGAAATAATAAATTGTCTTTCTAGGTTTCTTGATGCCATATTTATCACCAAACATTTAAACCACCTTACGGGAAAACACCTCGATGATACCATACATCCCGGAAAGCTTTCCTCAAGATGTCTGTCTCTAATACATGGGACAGCCAATTCTGCTTTTTAAAAATACGTTTTTATGTCTACACCCTTCTTAGGAGATTCTCTAAAAAAGATATAACTATAGGTCCGGGATAATTAGAATTCAGTTTTTGGATGGGATAATTAGCAAGGAAGTCAATTTACGATGGCTAGCGCCTATTAGCGTGGCTTCTAGAGATATGTACGTAGGAAAAAGAGCAAAAAAATTATTCTTCTTGTTCAACAAGCTTGTACTGCTGAACCTCTATTATAGTAGTAAGCCAGTCGTGTAAGAAATCGTTAAGATCCTCCTTTAACTTTGGGTGATATTTCCCGGGTTCCGGGTAAACCTCCTGATAAATTCCAAGATAATCATTTTGATAGCTGAGCGCCTCGGCGTCTTTATGGTCTGCATGTATCCAAATTCTCATATCAGGGTCGCACATTACGTCCCCATTTTGAATACTATTGTGTGCTATAGCTATTGTGTTTTTTGTCAGTCGGTCTACATGTAGATCCATAAGCCCAGGACTTTGAAATCTTATGTACGAAGCCTTCATTATCCCGGTTTCATCAATAATCCCTAGAGTTTGAAGCCTGGAAAAAATTTGTTTGTAGATTTTACGGTCCATTTCTAAAATCTCCTGTTTTGTGGCGTACGCTATCGTTTTTGCCAATTTTAAAAATACATCGAGAGATATTTATATCTATTTGAGACTTAGGACGATATTTTTTCAATTTATATTAAAGGAAAAATTTAGACCTTACTTGAGATTTCTTCTATTCTTACATTCTCATAACCATTTTCAAAGAGATAAGTATGAGAGAGGCATGTAGGTACAAGACACAAACGGAATCAGTAGACAACGTACGATCTCAAGATATATATATCTTGAAGCCATGTATATTATTGTATTAAGTCGGATCGTATATACTTACGATTGTCGAAATACAATTGTAAAAACATAGCAGATTACTCCGGCTGACGATGTCGTCAGATGACATAATAACTGCTTTTCTAAATCAAAATTAGGAGGAAACTGCATATGGTAGACGCAATTAATGTTGCTTTCACCCCAGCATATGATCTACTGATAGTGGAAATTGACAAAGCTTGTGACGCTTGCGGAGTTTCACGTTCAGGGCTCATTAGATCGATTTTGTGTGACATATTTGAATTCACACCTGTAAAGCCCAGGAAGCTGTACAATTCACACAAGAAAAGAGCAAAACAGTGATATTTTATGCTTTCGCAATGCTGTGATGTTTAATGAGACCACGGGAGAGGTTCCAATTCCCCGTGAGCCCACAACAAAAGATATGGTAAGAACCTTTAATCAATAATTATATACTTTATATTGATATTTATATCTTTTGTTGGTACAGATCAGGGTTCATGATAGTGGTTTCGTTTAATGTCACCGAAAAAAATAAAGTTAAACGGTGATAATATGAAAACAAACGAAAATATAGATGTTAAAGATGTTAATGTAGAACAGATTAATGAAAGTAATGGTTTACCCGAACATAGAACGATTAAAGTAAAAACATCTAATGAAGACTCATTTGTATTCGGTTAAGGATTTTGAGCTGCGGATCTCGATTTCGACGGAAAAACTCAAACCCAAATGTTTAGTGTTTAAATTGAAATCGATATCAGATTCCAGTTTTGCATTTGATGAATAATTTAACAAATTTTATGAAAATCAATGCAAGTGATAACGATTTTTCCTTAACCGATGACCAATGAATGAAGACTTGATTTGTATAATATCATATAAGAATAACAAATGGTTTACTCAGTTTAAATATAAACTTGAACATCTTCCGCCAATACCCAGTAAAGCACCATTATATGAAGTAAACAACGTGAGAGATGGTCAATTAATTGACTCATTAATGGTAGGTAAAATTGTCGAAGACAAAAGTATAGCCAAAAAGATTTTACAGGAAGTTCAAAAGACTGCGTTTCAATTATCTGGTCAAATTGATCATTTAAAATTTGCTCCTGAGAAGAGCCATAAAGAGAAACCCGAAGAGCCAGAAAAACTGGATATAAAAGATGTTCTTATTGAACAATACAGTGAAACTGTTTTTGATAAAGCTCAACAATTAATTAATGATGGACAGGCACAAAAATTTATTGTTGAGAAGCATTGTTCTACCTATGCAGGTGTAAGTGATAGGATAAGCTGGGCCCTGTCCTGTGTTTTTGCAGTAACCCATATCTCATCATCGGTTGGTGGAGTGCATCTTAAATTATCTGGACCGGCAGGTAATGGTAAAAATACTCTGGTTACAAATTTTACTAATCTAACAATACCAGAAGTATGGAGAATGACAACACCGTCCGGAAAAAACATGTTTTATAATGACTGGATAAAGCCGAATATGGTTGTTATCATTGACGAGTTTGATAATGGCGATAAAGATATAATAAAGACATTGAAGCTTTCTACCAGCCGCTTTCAAGATAAGACAATGTTAGATACGGTTATTTTGTTTGCCGCCCAAACAAAAACAATGCCAGAGCGGATTGCATTTATAATAATGAGCGTATTACCGCTAGAAAATGAGGAAATGATTCAGAGATATCTTACAGTAGATGTGCCAAACAATATCAAATATTTAGCAGCTATAAATGAAAAACAGAAAGGCAGAGAGCATAATCTTCCTACTACAAATAATGCTCCAGATTTTGATACTCAAGTTTGCAGGTGTATATATCATATTCTTAACCAAGGAGTATATGACATCCGGATTCCATTCGCACCAGTAATTGAATGGCAAAATGTAGAACGTACTAGAAACTGGGAGCTATTTGCAGATATAATTAGGTGTTCGGCATTTTACAATATTCCTAACAGAGAGTATTTTCATAAACCAGGGGATAAAGAAACAGGAGTTTTTCTTGCAAGTTACGAAGATTATGAAAATGCCGTTGAAATATATGACAAGTTGGCAGACAATAATGTTACGAAATTATCCACCAACGAACTTAAACTAATAGATATTCTCATCCAAGAAAGGAAGCGAGATATTGAATCAAAGATGACCAGAGATAGTGCCGAGGCAATTAAAAATATCAATCGTGAAGCTAAACCATTAGATATGGAAGAACTTACACAATTTGGTGTAATGGATATAGCTGGATCTATGGATATAATAGGACTGGCTAAGGCTACTGGAATAAGCGATAAAACCATTGACTCTATGCTACATGGTAAACAAAATACCGAAGGACTTACAGGAAGAATAGTGGGATTACATAGCGAAAAAGTTGCTATACAGGGTACCAATCACGTTGTACACAAAAGAAAAATCTGGTATGATGGACCAGATAATATTGTAACTAGCATTCCAAAGGTCTCTCGGGATAAATGTGATGCTGAAACCATTAGATGTAAGCAGAATTGGATAGAAGCTTGGCAGCTTGAAGATGCGAAATGGAATAGATGTTCCTGAACCTAGTTTTAGGATCAGGTTTAGGTGCCTTTTTGAACCTTTTCAGGAACATCTATTAAGGCTCCAAATATTGCTTTTTCATTTTTAAAAATACATGTTCCTGAAATGGCTTCAGGAGAATAAAACGGGCTCCAAATATTGAAAAGAGAGCTGCTCCTGAAACTTTTGCGAATATACAGGAACAAAAAAAATAAAAAACTTTCTTCTAAATTTTGATCGTTCAAAAAAATATTTTTTATTCTTTTATACTTTTATTTTATTTCAGGAATAGCTATTCTATATATATTATAATTAAATAATATATAATGGGAGCAGGACTAGCTGGTCCTGAAACATTGATTCAGGAGCAATCAGGAATAGTCAGGAGAATCAGGATCAATTTTAGGCGCCATTCTAATAATTAACTCTTAGCCATAGGCTTTCATATTAAAATCCCAAATTCTAAGCCTCATTAGCGAAGCCCTATGAATTCCTTACTTTATCCCAAAAGCCTGGCTATGAAGATTAGAATAGGTCTATAGGGCTTGTAAATGACTCACTTACCTTCCTTTTTTCAAATTTTAAACAACTAGCTCTGTAGAAAGTCGAACTACCCTCAACCGACCCTAAATAACGAAGATCCGTCTTCTTCATTTATATCCCCAAGGTACTCACGATATATCACGTACTTTCCATTTGCCTTTTTAATGCATCTAACTCCAAGTCCACTCTTCTTCAACATAGCTTTTCGTTTCTCTGCAACTGACTTGCTAAGTCCGAAATAGCTGAACTCATCGAGCATGTAGGTTTTACCGTTAAATTCCCTGAAGGTTTTATGCATAGCAACACCAAAGCTACATAGGTTTTGAGTAGTAAATAGCTTGAAACAATATATGCATCCCGGAGATAAGAGTTTTAAGTAAAAAGGCATTGTCATAATGAGGATGTGGATCGCTTCTATATAACTCAATTATGTTACTCAAAATGTGTAATTTTTACGATATTGATTTGTAGTCCAAACAAAATCGGAGGTCAAGAACATGGATAAGAATACGGAAACAACAGACGAAAGGGAATTAAAAATTATTGAGAAACTAAAGACTTTCGTAGAGAAAGAACCTGAAGATGAAAAGGATAAGAAAAGAGACAAAATTGACTCTGTTTAAACCTATTTTCTCGAAGAACCTAATTTTAAAGCCCTAAAAAGTTGCACCTATCCAATTCCTTATATTTATCCTGAAAGCCTGGTTATGAAGCTCCCAGAGGGGATATCACCGCTATTAGAAGGCATAAATGCGGAACTTGAAGTTTTATAACTTTTCTTCTGTACTGAATTTTATTATAAATTCCGTTCCTTTATCCCTTTTTAATTCGATCGTGCTATTTAGTTGATCCACAAGAAGATTTACAAGCTGCAAACCAAGAGTGTCGGAACTTCTAAAATCAATTTTTTCTGGGATGCCAACTCCGTTATCTGATACATTAAGAATGTATTCAGTACTTTTTCCTTTATTGTCTTTTAGCCTATCTTTAGATTTTTCACTGAAGAGTTTAATTTGAACTTCTCCCGTTTCCCTATTTGGAAATGCATATTTTAAGGAGTTCGAGACAAGCTCGTTAACAATCATCCCTAACGGGACTGCAATATCCATATCAAAGAAAACATTTTCTTCCAGGTCAATGTTTAAGCTAATATCAGTATTTCCAAGACTGTATGTCCGAAGAAGGTTCTCGACGAGCTTCTCAAGGTATAGTGAGAAATTCAGTGCCTTTTCTCCTTCGCCTTCATGCAGTTCCTCATGGATAAGGGCAATTGATGTTATTCTGTCCTGGCTTTCTCTGAAAGCTTCAAGGACTTCTGAGTTCTTAATGCACTCTTTGTTGCTGAACTTTTCAGCTTGAAGGTCCATAAGGGAGGAAATAACCTGCAGGTTGTTTTTAATCCTGTGATGAATTTCCTTCTGACGGACAACTTCGAGATTTGCGAGGGCTGCTTCAGCTTTTTTATGCTCTGTAATATCTCTAACAATAGCTGAGATAGCCATAAGCTCCCCAGATACATCAAAAACCGGAGAAAGAGTTATTGAAACGTCTATTATCGTACCATCCTTTCTTAACCGTGAAGTCTCATAATTTCGAATTTTTTCTCCCTGCCTAAGCATTTCTCCTAACCGTTTTATCTCTCCTTTGAGATTGTCCGGTTCGAGTATTGATACATTTTTTCCTAGAATTTCCTTAGTTGAATAACCATAAATTTGTTCTGCGCCTTTGTTCCAACTGGTAATAATGCCCTCAAACCGGAGTTTATACTTTATGATTAAAAGTGATATCATTCGGCTTATTTTTCATAGGGTCTAACTAATTTTAATTATTTGTCACCAAATCTTACTCACATTACATAAAAAATAAAAATATCAATAGGATTATTTATGGCAAAATTAATAATAGAATAATTCAAAGAATTTATATGTATTTAGGGTCTAATAAATCCCATGCATTTCAAGATCAAAACTATAAAAGGCAATAAATATCTTTATGTCATCAAGAATGAATGGATCGATGGAAAAGTAGTTCAAACAATTCAAAAATATGTTGGAACCGCGGACCATGTTTATGAGCTCATAACAAAAAACACTGAAAAAAAGGTAGCTTCCTACTCTTTTGGTAAACCAGCTGCCTTACTCAAGGCAGCTGAAGACGTGGGGTTAATCAAAAGTCTGAACAAACACATTGATCGGAAAAACATAAAAGGTCTCACCCCAGCAGAATATCTTCTCCTAATCATCATTGGTAGATCCGAACATTCCTTAAGCAGAAACGTTCTTGATGACTATTTTAAAGAAAGTTCACTTCAATTTTTCATGAAGCCAAAGTACAAACTCTCAAGTCAGAACTTCCTGAATTACATGGAAAAATTGGATGAAGAAACAATCCGCAAAATCGAACTTGATATCTCTCAAACATTGATCAAAAAAGGAATAAGGCCAACGAAGCTAACATTTGATACAACTAACTTTTATACTCACATCGAGCATGGGGAGGATCTTCCAAAAAAAGGTTTTTCCAAAGATAAACGATATGATAAGAACCTCATCGGAGTTGGTTTGACAACTTCAAACGGAAACCTTCCTTTTCAGACAATTACGTATCCAGCAAACGTTCCTGATGTAACTCTGTTCTCCGATCTGATTGACAGTATCTGCAAACGTATAGAAGAGATAGGGATTCCTCTTAAGGAAATAACAATTGTTTTTGATAGAGGAATGAACTCTACAGATAACATAGAACATATTTTGGATAAAATGCACGTTGTTGGGGCTTTACCTTCTTCGATGTGCAAAGATTTATTCCATGTTCCTTTGTCCGATTTTGAAGAAAAATGGGAGAATGGAAAAAAGAATATCATCAAAGCTCATCGTGTAAACGGAAACTGGTATGATAAAGAATTTACTGGAGTCATAAAATACACTGAAATTACTAGTCGAAAACAGATGCATGAGTGGGAAGTTAAAAAATTTGATATCCTGGAGAAGATTGGAGAAATAAGCTCAAAACTTAACCGTAAAGGAAAATGCAGAAAAATGACATCAAAAGGTCTCATGAATCGTATTGTTGATACAATTCCAAAGCAATATAGAGGTCTCTTTGATTACAATGTCGTTGAAAAAGAGGGAGAGTTACAACTTTATTTCAGTTTAAATGATGATCAGGAAAAAGAATTTCTTTTAGGGATGGGAAAGACTGTTGTGTTTACTGATAAGGATAACATTGCAACAAAAGAAATTGTGGACATGTACGATTCCCGAAACATGATTGAAGAGGATATAAAGTGGCTGAAAGACAAGTTACTGATACCGGTAAAGCCTGTGTATGTCAGAAAGGATATGAAGATCAGAGCCCATGTGTTTCTCTGTGTAATGGGGTTACTGCTACACAATTATTTGCTTCATTTGATCGATGACCAGGAGCTAACAATTCAAAAGCTGGCCGAGAATCTTGAAAAGATAAGAATGGGATTAGTATACAATGGAAAAGGAGGAGAAAACGCAGAGTTTGTCGTAGAGGAAATGAACAAAGAAACTGCGGAGATCTTTACAAAACTTCAACTTGGGGAGTATATCCCAAGTTGAAGTCGTCAACTTAATTAATTTTTTGTTAGACTGTGAATAATCATAGCCAAGAGCCTTTCTTTTTTAATATCTTAGAAACTCCGGTTAGAGAACTCTAGCTTATCCCACTCAATGTGAGAAATATTGAGAATCTTTTGCCTTATGTTGTGGGAATCAACCATCTGACCCCCAAATTCAGGGCTAATAAAGTTTTCTGGAGTGGATTTAGAAAAAAAGACTTTTACGATCTCAAATTAACTTAAAAAGAAATAAAAAAATTAGATAGTAGGGTTGACTACCCGCTATCTAACTGTAATTTATCATCTTCTATACAGGAACACTCCAAACAGCCCGATAATACAATAAATTACTTCAAATCCAGGAATACCTATTCGTTCCTTCTGCTGAGGAGTCTGCTTGATTTCTGATACTGTATTTTTTTGTTTATCTTCCTGTGTTTCAGGTTTAGGCGTTATCACATTCCCTGTTTCTTCTATTATTGTCTTGCCCGTTGTTGCAAAAGGAGAGAATCCAGGGGTTTGTGCTGTGAAATACATATATTTGTCATCCTTCCCAAGAAGGGCGGTTGGAAGCTCGTTCCATTTTGTATCATTGTACCTGTTCAGGATAATTGAAGACTGGTCAATTCCTTTATCCTGTATCCAGGATTTTTCAACCTTAAAACAGACAACTGCATTTTCTATATTCTTTTCAGTTGCAAACCCGCTGTTTCCAACCCAGATATTCAGGTAGTTATAGATTTCACCTGCGGGCGCATCCGGAGTAATCGTAGATTTATTTTTCAGCATCTCAACAATAGTTGTGGTCTTTCCTACTGTCTTTTTTGAATCAAAGCCCACGTATACCACAGAAGTAGCATTCTTTGAAAATTCAAATTTTACAGGATTTCCGTTTGTAACAAAAGCCTGTGAAAGTTCCTTCACTTCAACATTTCTTGCAGGCTCAGGAGAACCACCGCCACCACCGCTTCCTCCACTGCTACTGTGACTGCTGCCACTGCTACCATTATCACTGATACCATTATCACTGCTACCATTACCACTGCTACCATTACCACTGCTACCATTATCACTGCTACTGTTACCCAGAATGCTTCCTGATATAGTATATCTAAGCAGGGGATAGAAATTTTCAATTGCCTTTTCTTCATCCTCACTTGCCCAATCGAGTATGATTTTAACGTCAGATACTTTCTGATCATTTTTAAGAGATACATTTGTTGTTCCAAACAAATATTTTCCCTGAGAAGGAATATACTTGAAAGCAGTTACAGAATAGTTTCCATATTCTAACCCACTGTAGTTGTCTAAATCACCGAACTTATAATTTCCATAGTCATCACACTTTCCAAGTCCAGTCATACCGTTTCCTCGGATTACAACGCGTGTGTTAGAAACATCTATGTTTTCAGATTCAATATTAGAAAAAACGCTTCCTGACAAAGAATATCTAAACATGAAAAAAAAGCTTTCAATTATCTCTTCTTCAGATTCGTTTGCCCAGTCTAATGTAACATTAATATCAGAAACATTTTCGATATTTTTAAGAGACGCATTTGCTGTTCCAAATAAATACTTTTCCTGAGAAGGAATATACTTAAAAGCAATTAAAGAATAATTTCCATACTCTAACCAATAATTAATATCGAGGTTACCAAACTTATAATTTCCATACTCATCAGTTTTTCTAAGTCCAGTTATACCGTTTCTCTTGATTCCTATATTTGTACCTGAAGCGTTTATACTTTCATTTACAATGTTAGAAAAAACGCTTCCCGACATAGTATACTTAAGAAAGGGAAGGAAATATTCAATTGTCTTTTCTTCATCCTCACTTGCCCAAGCGAGAATGATTTTTACATCAGCTACTTCCTGATCACTTTTAAGGGATACATTTGCCGTTCCAAACAAATACTTTTCTTGAGTGGGAATATACTTAAAAGCGGTTACAGAGTAATTTCCATATTTTAATTCACTGTAGTTATCTAAATCGCCAAACTTAAAATTTCCATAGCCATCGCAGTTTCTAATCCCCGTCATACCGTTTCCTTTGATTACAACGTATGTGTTGGAGACATTTACAGTTTCGTTCTGTAAATTGGAGGAAATGTCTCCTGACAGTGAATAGCTAAGGAAGGGATAGAGATTTTCAATTGCCTTTTCCTCATTCTCGTTTGCCCAGTTTAATGTGACATTAACGCCAGATACTTCCTGATTATTTTTAAGGAACACATTTGTTGTTCCAAACAAGTACTTTCCCTGAGAAGGAATATACTTGAAAGCAGTTACAGAATAGTTTCCATACTCTAACCAACTATAATTGTCTAAATCACCGAATTTATAATTTCCGTACTCATCACTTTTTCCAAGCCAAGTCATACCACTTCCTTGGATTACAACATTTGTAAAAGAAACATTTATGTTCTCATTTTGAACATTAGAGAAAGTGTTTCCCGAGATAGTATATCCAAGCATGGGAAAGAAGCTTTCAATAGTTTTTTCTTCATCCTCGCTTGCCCAGTCGAGTACGATTTTAACGCCAGATACTTCTCCATCATTTTTAAGAGATACACTTGTTGTTCCAAACAAGTACTTTCCCTGAGAAGGAATATACTTGAAAGCAGTTACAGAGTAATTTCCATACTCTAACCCGCTATAGTTGTCTAAATCACCGAACTTATAATAAATCACCGAACTTATAATTTCCGTACTCATCACTTTTTCCAAGCCAAGTCGCACCATTTCCCTGGATTACAACGTTTATGTCAGAGACATTTATGGTTCCACCTTGTACATTGGAGAAAAAGTTTCCTGATGCTGAGTACGGGCCCTCAATATCAAATGAAGAAGTGATAAAACCTTCATTATTACTCATCGAGCTTACTGGACATACAGTAAAAAAAAGTAAAGTCGTGATTATAAAATATCTGCAATAACTCAATTTATACCACCCAAATATGCCTAACAAACATTGAAATTATTTTTACTGAGTGGTACTAAAATTTGCTTCGATATACTTATACATTTGCTATTTCAGCAAGTGCGTGAATCAAAACATAACTAATAACGGTTTTCAATGTCTTTTTTTCTTCGAGCAGGGTTATAAAGGCTCAAACTGTGAAAGATCAATTTTCCAGATTTATTTTTTCAAGCCTTTTATCAGTTCTGCGATATCGCCCACGAATTCCAGGCCGGCGTTTCTCCCTGTCCCTGAATAGATAAGCTCTGTGCCAGAACCGTTTTTCTTCAATAGAGTCACATTGATACAGGAGCGTAACGACTCATTGACCTTTGCCGTCATTTCTCCCAGTTTCGGCGCCGGGAGCTCGACACCTTCCGACCTGTCCGCATCGATATCGAGCCGATATACCTTATTTTCCAGCCGGATCCAGATATTATCGTCGGTCACATCGAGCCCGGTGACCTTTGCCCCGGAATAGGTCGTAAATTTGTATAATTTTTTGTCATATAAGAAACCGAAGATGTAACCCGTGAAATAATTGCCGAGCCAGGGTATCTTCGCGATCGATCCAGAGAGTGATATACCTTCCCGGTCGAAGTGGTTAGTTTGCATCCATATCCAGGAGGAAGGCATCGAAACGCCCCAATCCTTTTCGATATAGCCCCTACCACCCGTGAGGTCTGTCCTTATGCTGTCAGCCTCTATGAACCCCTCGATGGCATGGTCCATGCTCAATATGCCATGATAGCATTCCATGCCCGGTACGAACGCATACCAGCCCATTACCCCAGGGGACAGTAGTTTCACGGGCCAGGGATACGTGTCCTTAAAACTGATGCGGGCAGTGATCAGGTCTCCTTTCTGCTCGAGGTTGAGCCTCATTTCGTCGATGCTGAACGAAGATCTGCCAATACTAAGCTCGAACTTTTTATCGCTCGCCTTAAGGTCGTCGAGCGGATACCTGAAATAGCGCATTCGCTGCGCTCTGGCATCCATGAACATGACGAACGCATGGGACTTCAACGGGTCCCTGGCTATGGAGACTCCGGGGATGATAGCATAGGCGTTCTTTTCGCTGCGGTCCACCATCTTAAAATACCAGCCCTCGAAAAAATCCTTCTTTTTTCTCCGGCCGTGGAATATTCCCGGCTTCCAGGTATCGAGCATCACATATAACAGGAGGGCCGTCTTTAAAATCTTGTGGATTATCCCTGCTTTTGCCTGCCTAAAAAGTCACAGCAGCAGGCGAGACCATCTTTAGGAGAATTTTTAATCTTTTCTGAAACGACAGGTTTACCATTATTCCTCGAGCATTCGACTGTAATCAAAAATAGAAGAATATGAGAATTCTCTCATTTGTATTTGAGCTGATCCCAAAACTCAAAAATACATATCTAAATTTCAAATTCCGAATGACCAATAAAATTTCTGATTCTGAAAATTGTTCTGAAGCACTTATTGATGTGAAAATAAATTCTACATCTATGTACATCTACGGGATGTAGGTTACCAGGTCTTTTTCTCCCATTAGTAATACAATTTTTGTTTTCCTTTTCTCTGTCGTTTGGAATATAAGGATTTAGTTTAATTTAATTTAGTTTAGTTTAGTTTAGTTTAGTTTAGTTTAGTCTAGTCTAGTCTAGTTTAATTTAATTTAGTTTAGTCTAGTTTGATTTAATTTTAACAGTAATATCACTTCAATTTTGATTTTAAACAATCAACAATTTAAAAAATATAACTCTTCTTATATGTAAATTATTACAGAAAAACTATAATTCGCCCTATTTGGTTAGATTTTAGAGAATATTATTTTGTTTGCAATTTTCGTAATTGACCATGCCCTAATCTCTTAACTTTTTTAAGCTTATTTAAATTTCAAGGCATATCTTAACGTTTCTTGTGCCGAAATACCCTGATGTCTCTATGCAGATTTGCTTTGATTCCGCCCTTATCCCGAGACAAATTCTCTCAAATTAGATTATTTCTGTAACGCCTGAATCCAAACGGAAATGTTTAAAAATTATAAGGAAGTAGTCAGTATTAAAATTATTTTAATGAGCTTTAAAGAAGGAAAAAAATAGAAGGAAAAAATAAGTGAAAAATAAAGAGATTGCAGAGAAGAATTTTCTAGATTTCAATCTTGAGTTGACTGAAATTGGTTTACAAGTCGTCACTGGCTGGGCAACAGAATTCTGTTTTTGTCCGTTAGTTCGAGAATATTGGAACGACAATAAAACGGTGTTAACATGTCAGTTAACGACTCTGTCAACCGAATAGTGCTAGGTTCCGGTGTAATATTTGCAGGCACATTTATTGGATTGCTCTTCGAGATTACTATTAAAGGAGTGCTCACTTCATATCTGTCGCCGGCCGATTTTGGAACATATACCCTTGCGCTTACAGTAATATCGATTACAGGGGCTATTGCAACTCTCGGGCTTAATGAAGGAGTGCCAAGGTATATTGCATACTTCAGAGGCAGGAATGAAGACTACAAGATTCATGAGTTAATTATATCAGCAGCAGCCATGGGTCTGATAGCAGCTGTACTTGCCATGCTGGTCTCACCGGCATTATTCGAGTGTCTGGTTGGAGAGGGATTCGACATACAGGGAAAAATCCTGTCCGTCGTTAAAATTATGATTTTTGCCCTTCCTTTCACTATACTTTTGAATGTGGCAGTAGCAATCTACAGAGGATTCGATCGTACCAACGTAAATATGTACTTCTATAATATCATAAGACCCCTGTCCCTGCTAGTATTTGCTTCAACTGCCGTATTCTTCGGCGTATCTTTTCACGGAATAGTGTTTGTGGATCTGCTTTCCATGATATTTACATTTGGTGTAATGTCAGTATACTTTATGAAAAGGCCCCCATTTAAACTGAAATTAAAACTTAAGTTTAATGAACCTACGAAGCAATTGATCAGATATTCTTTCCCGCTTTTAATAACTGCAACCCTTTTAAACCTCATGACCTGGACAGATACTATAATGCTTGGTTATTTCAAGTCAGCCGAAGTGGTCGGAGTTTACAGTGCAGTGTATCCCCTGGTAGGTTTTTTGTCCATGATAATCGGTTCTATGGGATTTGTATACATTCCTGTAATCTCAAAGCTTTGGGGAGAAAACAGGACTGAATTAATTGGACCTATCTACCAGATAACGACCAAATGGTGTTTCCTGTTCACCTTTCCAATCTTTGTGTTGATGTTTGTGTACCCCGAATATCTTCTCACGAGAATCTATGGAGCAGAATATGCAAGTGGAGTTACAGTCCTTCGCATCCTTTCCCTGGGGTTCATAACAAACTCATACTTCGGATTTAACTATCACACAATAATGGCATCTGGAGATTCTGACTTCCTTATGAAGTGTTCGATGGCAAGTGCGGGAATGAATGTCCTTCTCAACTTCATACTTATACCTCAATATGGAATGATAGGAGCAGCAATTGCATCTTCCGTATCTTTTGCGTCAATTGAAGTCTTTATGACCTTAAAAATCTGGAAGAAACAGAACATGCACCCCTTCACTTCGACGTACAGAAGATTAACCTTCATCGACATTTTTATGGTCGTGGCTATGTTTTCAGCCGGAAAAGCACTTCTGTTGACTGGAACAAACCTGGAATATACAGCTTTTATTATAGTTTACTTTGTGATTATCCGGTACGCAAATGTGCTGGACGACGCAGAGATGGACATGGCGAGAAAAATAAGTAAGTCCATTAGGTATAATATAGACATCCACATCCTTCAGGCACTTAAAGCTCTTGCATCCTAATTTACTTCCAGAATTGTCAAGAAGCCGGCAAATATCCCTTTGAAGAATGCCGGTAATTCTATTTTTGCGCAGTTTTTAAGTTAAAAAGTTCTGTATCATACTTTTGGCAGGTAACTTATTTTTTCCCGAGTATTATTAATGATAGTGCTTTTGTAGGAAAACATATCGCTTCCCAGACTAAACATCGTTGCAAAATGTTCGTTGCTTATTACAGTGGTGAGATTTGGGCCATATGTTAACACTTTAAATACAATTTATAGGATGTTCAAAAACAATATTGTCAAAATATCTAACTCTTTATGTCGACCCGCTGAATATAGGGCCTTGGGGAAGTTACTGAAAACAGCAAACAGAGAGTAATTTCAAATTTGTACAGACAAAACAAATATGCCCGCTTTGTCAGATTTAATCAATAACACACGGACACAACCCTTATTTTTGATCATTATTTCTATTAATCAATTTTCCAGGCTATATCTGAGAACCTGTCCTAAAATTAAATAATTCCTATAATCTGATTGTTCGTCAATGCCAAAACGATCTAGAAGACTTCCTTATCCTAGTGATTTAACCGATAAAGAACAGGAATTAATTAAGCTTTATTTCCGGAATCCCAGAACGAATCGAAGTAGAAAACGTGTTCATTCCTATCGAAAAATATTGAATGCCATCTTCTATTTGTTACGTTCTGGTTGTGCCTGGCGAATGTTACCTTACGAATTTCTACCATGGAAAACTGTTTACCATTATTTCCGCCTTTGGCGGATTAGAGGAATTTGGGAACATATCAATGCTGCATTGAGAACGGAATCGAGAATTGCATATGAAAGAGAAACAAAGCCAAGTGCAGCGATTTTAGATAGCCAGTCAGTTAAAACCACAGAAACACCAGGAATACGCGGCTATCATGCTGCCAAGAAAGTAAAAGGGAGAAAATGCCACATTCTGGTGGATACAATAGGATTACTGTTAATGGTTGTAGTCCATACAGCCAATATCCAGGATCGAGATGGGGCTAAAATTGTTCTGGAACAAGTTACTGGAAGATTTTCTCGATTGGAGCTTATTTGGGCCGATGCTGATTACTCGGGTAAACTGGTTGATTGGGTCAATGTAATGTGTGGATGGGTACTGGAAATAGTTGAGCGCAGCGGCGATGTCAAAGGCTTTAAAGTACTTCCTCACAGATGGATAGTAGAACGTACATTTGCATGGTTAGGTCGATATCGACGTTTGAGTAAAGATTACGAAGGTTTGACAGAATCAAGTCAATCATTGGTGTATGCTGCGATCATACACATAACGATTGGACGACTGAGTCGTATCAAAACGTTAACCGAATGAGAAAAATATAATATTCAGACACGCTCTGAGATATAGGTTTAAAAGGAGTTGGCTCAAAACCCAGTCTTCAGTATATTCAGTTTCCAATACGAATAGAAAAAGCCAGTTGCTATACCTAAATAACCGTCTTTTAACAAACGTTTGGGTTGAATTTTTTATATATACATCAACATAATATTTAATCAGGTTTGGAAAAAGACAACTATACATTTATATAGCATATAAACAGTATATAATGAAAGGTAGGTAAAAGACAAAAATGCCCTAATCTGGGAGGATGAACTCATCAAGAGAAGTCCCAGCCAGATAGAGAAGTTTATAAAAACATAAGGCAGTTATGGAAGTTTTTGATAAGCTAACTTTTTAATGAGCTAAGTTTTTGATAAGCTAACTTTTGATAAGCTAAGTTTTTGATAAGCTAACTTTTGATAAGCTAACTTTTTAATGAGCTAAGTTTTTGATAAGCTAACTTTTGATAAGTTAACTTTTTGGGGGACTTCCAGATTAAATCATGGAAGTTTTTGATGAGCTAACTTTTTGATGAGCTTCCAGACGGAGTCATAGAAGTTTTTGATGAGCTAACTTTTTGATGAGCTTCCAGACGAAGTCATGGAAGTTTTGATGAGCCAGGTATTTGTAAATAGATAATTGGGAAAGTGGGAAATAAATTAATGCAAGTTTGGAGGGATTACTTGAATAAGCAATTAAAAGTGTTATTTATAGGGACTTATGTTCCAAAAGAGTGTGGGATTGCTACATTCACTTCTGATCTTTTAAATTCGGTTTCTGGAGATGACAAAGGAGTTCGTTGCGAAGTTATTGCATTGAATGACCCTTCTGAAACTTACAATTATCCGAAAGAGGTCGTTTTTCAAATTCAAAGAGACAAGATAGATGATTACTACCGCGCTGCTGACTACATAAATCAATCTGATGCCGATATTGTTTGCCTTCAACATGAATTCGGCCTTTTTTGCGGGGATGCAGGCGACTACATATTTGCTATTTTATCAGGAATAAACAAGCCTGTAATAACCACAATGCATACTGTAATTCAGGAGCCTGACACTGAATATCTGGTATCCACTGAAAAGCTCATCAGGTATTCCGAAAAACTGGTTGTAATGAGCCAGACGGCAGTCGATATGCTAAAAGATGTTTATGAGGTTCCTGAAGACAAAATCGAAGTCATATTCCATGGAGTACCGGACTATCCGTTTAACAACTGTGAAAAATATAAAAAAATACTGGGTCTTAAAGGATCTCCACTTGTTCTTACTTTTGGTCTGCTGAGCCAGAATAAAGGGATAGAAAGTATGCTAGATGCTCTTCCTGGGGTTGTAAGTCGATATCCAGACCTTAAGTATCTTATTCTGGGCGCTACGCATCCTATGGTTAAAAGGAAGCAGGGAGAAACATACAGGCAATGTCTCAAAAACAAGGTTTCAGAACTTGGACTTGAGAATAACGTGATATTTCACGATAAATTTGTCGAAAAAGAAGAACTCTGCAATTATATCCTGGCCAGTGATGTTTACGTATCTCCTTATCTTTCCAGGGAACAGATTGTCAGTGGCGCTCTGACCTATGCCATGGGTATGGGAAAAGCGATAGTATCCACTCCTTACTGGTATGCCCAGGAAATGCTTTCCGATAACCGTGGGTTGCTCGTAGATTTCGGAGATAAGGAAGGTTTTAAAAATTCCCTTTTATACTTAATTGAAAATCCAGAAGAGTGCGATATTATGCGCAAAAAAGCGTACGATTTTGGTAGAAAAATGACTTGGAAAAATGTAGGTAAAGAATATAATGCCGTTTTTAGCAAGGCTTTAAAGAAATACAGTACCTATCCAAGAATACAGAACAGATTTAATTTCCTTCCAGACCAGCTTCCCGAAGTTAAATTTGATCACCTTAAACTATTGACCGATGATACAGGCATTATACAGCACACCAATCTTGGTGTACCTGCTCGCCGTCATGGGTACAGCACTGATGATGTGGGCAGGGCTCTTGTTGCTCTGACACAGTTAATAAATAATGGGGAAAGGTCTGACGAGTTCTGCAAGTTAATTACGACATACACGAGCTTTCTTGAACATGCCCAGACAGACACGGGTCATTTTCATAACTTCATGAGCTATGAAAGAGAATTTTTAGACGAAAAAGGCAGTGAAGATACTCTTGGGCGTGCGATCTATGGGCTTGGACACATGATAAGTTGTCCTTACCTTCCAGAAAATATGCGCACGCTTGCACATACCCTTGTAAGCAGATCCAAGCCGGAAATGGAAAATCTACGCTATCCGAGGGCAAAAGCCTATACAATGTGCGGCCTGTATGAGATACTCAAAAAAGGCGTGGATGCAGACGAATTTGGGTCTTTATTCTACTCACGCAGAGATGCTGTCAGGGTCAGAGACTCCCTTGCAGAAAAAGATACTTTTGAATCTATATTTACCAGCCATGCAGATTCTCTGGTTGACTTATATGAGGCGAACCATAAAGAGGACTGGGACTGGTTTGAACCTACAGTTACCTACGCCAATGCAAAGTTAAGTGAATCCCTTTTACTGGCATATGATTATACCAAAAACAGAACTTATAAACAAATTGGTCTTGCTACTCTTGATTTCCTTACTGGGATTCAGTGGAAAGGGGACTTTTTTGACATCGTTGGGAACCAGGGCTGGTATTCTTATGATGGAGAAAAGCCAATTTTTGACCAGCAACCTATAGAAGCAGGTTACCTGACTCAGGCTTATATTTCGGCTTATGAAATTGTGCGTGAGAAAAAATATCTGGAACTTGCAAAATACTCTTTTGAATATTTCCTGGGCAGAAACCGGTTGAAAGCTGCCATATACGATTATTCAACAGGTGCAGTCTGCGACGGGCTCAACAGCGACGGCATGAACTGTAATCAGGGTGCAGAATCCGTAATCTGCTTCCTTATGGCTTTGAGCTCTTTAAATAAACACACAAATAAGCTCTTCAGTACGATATTGCAATCCAAAGTAAGCGATGAAGCAGATAACGGGGCTCTGCAGAGAACAAAGAATCTATTATCAGCAAATCAGGCGGAATGAGGGAAGTAACATGACCTGGAAAGAACATGGAGAATTGTTCCAAAGGTATAAAAGAAATCCTATACTTACTGTTGAAGATTGGCCGTATCAGGCCCATTCAGTGTTTAATCCTGCAGCCGCTATAGTTGATGGTAAAACTCTACTGCTCGTGCGGGTTGAAGACCACAGGGGCTTTTCTCACTTTACAGTAGCCAGAAGTAGTAACGGGATCGATGGTTGGGAAATTGACAGCGAACCAACCTTATCTCCTGATCCTGTAAACTATCCTGAAGAGATATATGGCATTGAAGATCCACGTATAACTTATATAGACGAGATGGGAAAATGGGCTGTAGCATATACGGCTTTTTCAGATTCGGGTCCCTTACCAGCTCTTGCCTTTACAGAAGATTTCCGTAAATTTGAGAGAGTAGGGGCTACTCTGCCGCCTGAAAATAAAGATGCTGCTGTTTTTCCTGTAAGATTTAACGGCATGTGGGCTATGCTACACAGGCCTGTATCTGGTATGCAGGGCGCAAAGGCAAATATCTGGATCTCTTTTTCTCCGGATATGAAATACTGGGGTGAACATGAAGTTCTTTTATATGCTCGAGAAGGCGGATGGTGGGATGCCCATAAGATAGGTTTATCCCCGCAGCCAATCCGTACCCCTGACGGATGGTTAATAATGTATCATGGGGTACGCCAGACAACATCTAAAGCAAGTTACCGACTTGGGCTGGCCCTTCTTGACCTTGAAAACCCCAGGAAAGTCCTCCACAGGTCAGAAGGATGGGTTTTTGGGCCTCGTGAAATGTATGAACGCAGTGGGGACGTTAATGATGTCGTTTTCCCTTGCGGATGGGTTCTGGTGAATGATGAAATCCGCATTTATTATGGAAGTGCGGATACTTCTGTATCAATGGCCAGCGCAAAAGTAAGCGATATACTTGAGTATATCCATGAATGTCCTGAGATACAATGTCCTGAAGAATATTGTAGATCGTTTGAAGAAAACAGGGGGCTTTCCAATGATCCTAAAAAAGGTGATATAAAATTGAAATAAAATTACAATTAAAATAAACTTACAATTAGATTCGAAGATAAATTTTAAGAAGTAAGTATTTAGGGGGGATTATTATAAAAATTGCAATGTTATCTCCGATTGCCTGGAGCACACCGCCTAAAAAATATGGGCCCTGGGAATCGATAGTCTCTTTATTAACCGAAGGACTGATAAAAAGGGGTATTGACGTCACGCTGTTTGCAACAGCAGATTCGCACACCGCAGCCAAACTTCATGCAGTATGTCCAAGACCCTACGAAGAAGATAAGGATATAATCACAAAGGTCTATGAATGTCTGCATATCTCAGAACTTTTTGAGAGAGCAAATGAGTTCGATATAATACACAATCATTTTGATTATCTTCCTCTTACCTACAGTGCACTTGTCGATACGCCTGTTGTGACAACAATACACGGCATTTCTTCGAGGAAAATTCTGCCTGTCTACAAAAAATACAACAATCGAACTTTTTATGTGTCCATAAGTGATGCCTGCAGGTGCAATGAGCTGGACTATATAGCAACGGTCCGACACGGAATCGAGATAGAAAGCTTTCATTTTAATGATAAGCCACAGGACTATCTCCTATTTTTATCACGCCTGCACAAAGACAAGGGCACAAGAGAAGCAATAGAAGTTGCAAAAAAGACCGGAAGGAAACTTAGAATAGCTGGTTTTATTGCGGATCAGGCCTATTTTGAAAAAGAAGTCAAGCCCCACATAGACAATGAACAGATCATTTATGAGGGTCATGTCGATCCTGAGCGGAAGAAAGAACTCCTGTCAAATGCCCGTGCTCTCCTGCATATGATCAATTATGATGAGCCTTTTGGACTTGGTGTTATTGAAGCTATGGCAAGCGGTACACCGGTAATTGCAATGAACAGAGGTTCGATGCCTGAACTTATAAGTAATGGAGAGACTGGCTTTCTGGTTAATAGCGTTGATGAAGCTGCAGAGGCTGTCCAGAGGCTGGACACCATATCCCGCAAAAAGTGCAGAGAGAGCGTGGAAAAACGCTTCTCTGTTGACAGGATGGTGGACGATTACATCAAAGTGTACGAAACAATTCTTGAGAAATGCAAACGTGAGTCAGAAAGGCCCTGGGGGTACTATGAGGTACTTTTGCAGAAGCCAGGATGTAAAGTCAAAACTATTACGATTCTACCTCAGGGTGAAATCTCACTTCAGCGCCATGCTCATAGAAATGAGCACTGGTACATAGTGAGCGGAGAAGGGCTTGTAACTAAAAGCGGAAGTGAAATAAGGGTTCTTGCCGGAGATTCTGTCGATTTTCCGGTAAACGAGGTTCATCGTATAAAAAATATAGACGATGAAAATCTTGTTTTCATTGAAATTGCACGGGGAGACTATCTGGGGGAAGATGATATCGAAAGGCTTGAGGACAAATATGGAAGAGTTGAACAGATCTGTATTTAATTAGTTTTTAACTGGTTTTTAACCAGTTTTTAGGTTGGAAATCCTGTGCAGACATGAAGAAGTCGCTAAAGTTATAATATAATATTCAAAGAGCCGATCCCAAAACTCAGAACTACTCCTCTAAATGCGAATTTTGAATAATCAAGCGTGTTTTTGATCACGGAAAACAGTTCTGAGATTCTTATTGATTTTAGAGTAAACCTGGTTTTGGGATGAGCTCAAAATTAAAATGATTTTAAAACCCTCAGGGGACATTGAGGCGCGGTTAGCTTATAAGACAATTAACTAAAAAACTCCCACCTTCATGTTCAACTGAGAGAGCCTCAAGAAAATCGTTGAATAGAGCTTCGATTTCTTCCTGACCAGAATCATCGAGACAAAGATTGCTTTATTAAAAAATAGATACAAGAAACACTACAAGATGAACCACTAACCAGTAGAGAAATTTTTAAAATATCCAACTTTCATAAAAGTTATAAAACTTTATCTGTGCTTTTAATCCAGTTAGGACTTACGCAGTTGCCTGCTTTAAAGGCAACTTGTCATTTCCTCACTTCTCATACTAAGGATCCACCACGAAATAACATAGACCTTAAGGATCCACCGCGAAATAACATAGACCTATTTTTAGGCTGTACTCAACCATTTTCACACGCAAGCCCATCGATTTTGGTCCAAAATAATTATGTGTTGCCTAAGTTATTTAGTAACGGCCCTTTAGCTTGATTGCTAATACTGACTAAGTAGTTTTATCGAGCTCGACATTTTCAAGGCTCAATCCTTTTTAAACGAATATTACTTTCGAACTGGTGTTTTTAGCATACAGGTTTCGGGAAATTTTTTGTCCCGGCGTTTCTGAGGTAACCTCAGTTATTTTGAAATATGGCAGCCCTTTGACTGCCAGACGGGCCATAGAGTCTTCGATGCCCAGACTGTTGTGTTCTTTGATCTTTTCCGGACATGCTATGGTGTTGAGCAGCTCCTCAAGGGTTGGGCTGTTTGACTTCCATGTGCCATCGCTCCGTGTTTCTGCTGTAAAGATTTGCCATTCGATTTTTACTGACATAATATTCCCCCTCTTTAAAAGTGCTCTGTCCATTCGAACTGCAAACTCAAAAAAACTGATTACTACCAGGACATACTTAGAGTACAAAATCAAGTACAATAAACGTTGTGACCCAATTTAAATGTTATACAGTTAAACTTTTAATACAATTGAATTTTTCAGTTTAACTGCGTAAATCCTGTTTAGAGCCTGTCTGAATGTTCCTTATTGTTTACTTAAGGTTTGAGACTAGCCAATCTTTTAATCATTATATGGATCATAACAGCATAAATTAATGCTTGATTATTCTGGTAATCCTTCGTAGTTTTTACTTAGAAGCTGTCTTAATATTCGAGACTTTTATTATTTTCTGAATCTACTATTTTCTGAATTTACTATTTTGTGGATTTTTGATTGCAGTCACTGGATTCTGAAAATAAATATAAATTTTGGCAATCTCAGAAGATATTAAAAAGTCTCGGCATTTTTCATACAGAGTCCTCATCCGTAAATCATTATTGAATCGAGCCTTGCAGTACCTAGTTTTGTCCAGTAACTGCAAATACTACAATACTGGGTCTCGCCATCTAGGCGCAATTTCAGTTTAGCGTCACATTTTGGACATATGTTTAGATGTTTCATGAATAAAACCCTTGAATTGTTATTTTTAAACTTGATAAAGAATCTTCTGAATATGTAATGCAAGAAGAAGCCCGAAGGCGCTGTATCTACTGTATCCCCCAATACAGTCTCTTCGAATATTATGCTCCCCCAAGCATATTGATTCGAAGTGGACCAGCAACCCCAGGAGATTCTTTATGCGTTAGATTATATTGGTAGATACCCCATTTTACTTCCCAACTCCAATTATTACTTCCCAACTCCAATTATTACTTCCCAACTCCAATTATTACTTCCCAACTCCAGCACATAGTAATAGCATAAATTATATTAAATAAATTATACAAAAAATTGTTTTCAAGCAAAAAATTGCCTGGCGTAAAAAATTTCAGGCCTATTATAACCCTTTTCTGAAGTAGGACTCAGTGGTTATGTAAAACAAGTAACAAAAGCAGAGTCTTAAATTAAAGCCTGCAATTTATTTTAAAACTTGCAGGACAGGAGATTATAGATGATATGGCTGACAGCTAACAAGCAGTCCCGTATTTTCTCAGAGATTAAAGACTGGATTTTTCGGCCTGCAGTCATTACTGGTTCGCTTTTAAGTCATAAGTGTTTTCAGCTACGTGCCCTAGAATTTGCAATGATGTCATTCGATGTACACATTTTTTTGAATTTTTGGAGCTAATTTCGTCAAATTCGGATGTTTTTATATTAAATAATTTTTTCAGCATATATGTTAGAAGCCCAATACAGGATTTCTTTAAGCTTGAAATCTTTTGTATATCAGGTTTTTCGAGTCTCGTTATATAAGGGCTTGTAGTTAGGTTATGGTAGGGCTTTTCTGAAATTAGCAGACAGCTATATGAATGCAACAGTCAGATTGGTTAAAAACAAGAATCAAGGAACAAAATGAGGCTATCTGAATGGTTAAAGCAAGCATTTTATCGTTAATATTTTCCACAACACGGGCCTATAAAGATTACAAGCCATAGTCACCAATTAAAATAATACGACATTTTATAGCTCATCCAAAAAAACTTTATTTCCACATCAATAAGATTTCGGAGTCATTCTCATAATCAGAAACTTGACTGATCAACAGGAATCTGAGAATCCAGAGATACAATTTTTGTGTTCAGGAATGAGCCCAATAAGAGTTTCAAAACATATCAGAATCGGAAGCTCAACCGGTTATTTCAAATTTGAGAATCCAAGAAATAATTCTGAGCTGTGGATCCCACTCGATAAAAGACAGCAAGCAAGGGAAAAATAGATGAAATTATAAGTATAAAAGGAAACTGAGAGTAAAAAGAGAAAGCTCCTTCAAAAAAATACTCAATTTAGACTGACCTTGGACATACCTTTTTACTGTTTTGGTCTCATCTCTTCCGGGAACCATTCCTGAATTTCCGCGGGCATGTTGCTTTTTACATGTCCGAGCTCACCTTCACCCATGTGCCTGTACATGACACGTAGAACTCCCCGGATAACCTCAGCCGGATTTACACCAGAATCAAGCCCAAACTGCTCATGCACCCTTCTTGCAAATTCTTCTTTTTTAAACTTTTCCGGCTTGTCCCGGGGTGTCCAGCCGTCATAGTACATTCCTTTAATTACAAGAGGCAGCTGTGCCGCAAGCTGGACTGCTTCCTCCATCGGCAGCCTGTCTCTGAGTGCATGTAGCGTGCCCCTGAGAGCTTCGTATGCACTGTTCTTGCTCTGCCATTTTAACTGTTCAAGAATATCCTTAAGCCAGACATTGGTAAGTTCAATACTGCTGTCAAGATTGGTTACACCTGTACTCATTCCGTTTCCCCCTTGATGTTATGAAAATCAATAGCATTCGGCAGAATCAAATTAGGGTCTGTATTTATATAATTATATCTAAGAATAAAATTCGAGAAAGAAATCGGGAAAAACAGGGCCTAAAAAAAGAGTTTAAAGCAGCGGGTTTACGCAGTCTGCTGAGTCTCAATGAACCCGACATTGACCCGGAAATCTTTATCTATAACCCTGGTGAGGCGGTTGTCGATTTGAATAGCAATATCCTGAGGGACTTCCTGTGCAGCAGGATGAGCCACAACAACATCTACACTTACAGGCTCTTCGAAAAGAAAGTACGCAGGCTCATAATTGACAGTAACTTCGGCAAGTGTCAGCCCCATATCTGTGTAACCGGGTTCTTCAAACATAGTTGTAACTTCCTCGTTTACTTGCTGCTCAATAATATAAGCCTGGAAAGAAGCAAAACTTGTCAGGATCAGGATGACAGAGAGGACGGCAATTGCGCTGAAGAGCACTGCACTGCGTGATATTACAGCGTATCGGGCATGGTCTATAGCAGAAGACTCAAGAGGCCGAAAACCCGCAATCCAGAACAGAACGAGTGTGGATACATTAATGGCAAGCATGTTAATAACAGCAAGCAAAGCCGCAGCAAGAGCTACTTCCGGAAGCCCCCAGGCAAGCCCTAGCCCTGAAGTTGCTGCAGGAGGAATCAGGGCGATAGCAATAGCAACCCCTACTAGAGCAGAACCTACATTACGCATTACGCTGATAGCGCCTGCAAGGCCCGATCCCAGGGCAAGTAATACATACAGGAAATTCGGGCTTATGCGCTCAGCAATCTGGGGCACGCCCCGAATATCAAGACCTGGAGGGAGAAAAAAAGATTCTTTAATAAGGAAGCCGAGCAGGGCAGAAACTGCAATTGCCAGCAGGAGACCCGTAACCTGCAACAATACTCCTCGAGAGGCAAGTTTTCGGTCGTCCACTACTGTTCCGACGCTGGCAGTGATTGCGGGTCCCATCAATGGAGCAACTACCATTGCTCCGATAATGGTTGCAGCCGAGTCAAGCAGAAGCCCTGCAGTTGCAATAATTGTGCTAAGAATAAGAAAAGCAAAATAAGTTGAAGCTGCAGGTGCAAGGTGCTGTGCACGTGCGACCAGTTCTTCCCTTGAGATGCGCTCTCCGGAATACCGTCTTTTCAACACCTCAATATGTTCGGAAATAACTGTCTCAGGGGACAATACTATTGTGTATACCCCTTTAATTACTCCAGCGTCGCGCAGCTTTTCAAGCACAGGTTCGACACCTATGGGAGGGATGGGAAACTGGACAAGAGCCTCGAAGTCTCCTCTTCCGGTCTCATCCCAGACAGCGTAATCAATCTGTTCTTTATCGAGAACAGCCAGCACGGACTCTCGCTTTCCTACAGGAATAAGCACCTGGACGAGACGCATGACATAATATAAAGTTGTCCGAATATATGAATTATGAAGAATAATCGATATGTAATTGCATGGAACTTGCAAATCGGTTCTCAAATATCCTGCTACAAATATACTAAAAAACTCCGGGATCTCCTTTGATTAAACAACAAAAAACACTAAAACACAAATATTAAAAGGGTATTGAAAAAAGGCATCAAAAAAATAAATGTTCAGGGCTGCTCGTCGGCTCAGATACTCCTGCTGCCGTTGATAGCTTCCCTTGCACGGTCTATTTCACTCTCCTGAGAAGGGACCCTATCAAAATCCCCACGCAAAGCCTTCAATGAATATTTTTCGAGCTCTATTTCTTTTCTGGTGCGTATGAAAAGCCTTCTGAATACGGACACAGGGGGGCACCAACCCTGCACAGCGTGCTGGAGCAGAAAGATTGCAACCAGGATAGGCAGAATAAACCACTTCCTGCTCCTTTTTAAACCGAGCACTGCACCAATGAAAGAAAATATGGCTGCATTGGCTTCGATATAGCGTTCTATATCCCACTCATGATCAAGTTCTTTGATCCTTTCCAAAATCTCGTAATCGGTCTTACCTGCATAGAACCTGACTGTTGCTGCTGTTTCAGAGTCGATAGCCTCATTAATTTCTTGAGGCGTGTTAGCCCTGACCCGATCTCCCCTCACGAATTCTCCAAAATCAGTAATCAACATAACTTCCCCTTCTAAATAAACAGAGTTTCACTTTTATAAATGGATTTCAAGCATTTATAGACATTAAAAGTAAATGATTAAGGCCTGAGTCTTAAACCCTTTACTTTCATTGCCAGCCTGTGTTGTGCGCCCTGCTTTTACTCTCCTGAGAAGAAATCTCATCGAAATCCCCACGCAGGGCTTTTAAGGCATATTTTTCCACATCAATTTCCTGTCTCGTACGGATTCCAAATCTTCTGAGCACGGGTATCGGAGGAGCCCAGCCCTGTACAGCGTACTGAAGCAGGAAGGTTGCAGCTATTAAAGGCAGGATAAACCATTTCTTGCCCCTGTTCAAACCAAGCACCAATCCAATCATAGAAATTACAGCCGCCCGAGCTTCAACATGACGCCCTATATCCCACTCATTATCGAGCTCTTCAATCCTTTTTGAAATTTCGTAATCGGTCTTGCCTGCATAGAACCGGACTGTTACTGCGATTTCGCGATCGATTGCCTCGTTAATATTGGGAGATGTATTTGCCCTTACTCTGTCTCCCCTGATAAGCTCCCCAAAATCAGTAATCACATAAAATTCCCCCTCTTCATAAAGCATATTTTCAGGCTTTACCGTCTCCCCTGATACCCTGAACGGGAATACCTGTTACTAAAAGAGGGTGGAGGTATGACCATATAAAATTAATCATAAAAATTTATTTGATACTTATACTACGGGATAAAAAATTCGGGACGTTGCTCTGCTTTCTAAGCTTTTTCGATTTTTAAAATAGGTATCAGACACGTCTTAGGATCTCTTAATTGAGGTATCGGTCTTCAGCTCATATTATCTGGCTGACAGGCTGCCTGGACCAAGCGTGGTGCAGGGAGAAAAAATAAAAAGATCCTTTCTGGGTTCCGGAGAGGTCAACCAGTTAATCAGGCACTAGCTGAGAGTTGAAACCGGGCAAAGTTTGCATTTGTTTCTGCTTCAAAACTCAATCAGACCGTTCGGGTAATATATAATACATGTCCCCCGGAAGTATTCGCCTCCGGGATGTCTGTACCCGTTTGATCCGCTCCAGTCGAAGTTGAGCCAGTACTGCGTTTCCTGCCCATCTTCAAGCACTCTCTCCGAGTACCAGACATTTTCGGCAGAAGAGTATCTCTCTGCTATGTAGTCAAGTATCTCGTAAGCCGTATCCCTGTTATTCCCTATGTAAATTTCAGGATAAGCGTGCCCGTAAGACTCATTGTATGCCGTAACTATCCTTGTATTGAATCCCATATTTTTCAAAAGAGCAGACATAACAATTGAATAGTCATCGCAGTCCCCTGTATATCCGCTGTCGATAGTCTGTGAAGCCCCGAAAAAAAATTCGGCATTTTTGTCGTACCTGTACTGCCAGTGCCTGTTTACGTGATTAAAAACATTGCAGGCATCTTCCATATTGTATCCTGAAGCTTTTCCTGTGATATTGCAGACCTCTGTCTCTATCCTTTCCTCTCCTGATCCTATAGCCCTCCGAAAGTTCAGAGACAGCAACCTGTATTCTTTTGGATAAACAGCTCCTGATTTCTCTTCGGAATATGTGGGCACCTCAGGTATCCTCGGGGAAGGAGTACTTTCACTCGCCCCGATTCCGGCAAGATCAGCTTCTTCGGCTTCGAAATCTCCTGCCGGGACCGTACCTTCAGGCAGCAGTTTATTAACTTCATCAGTGAAGAGGTTCTCCTTAAGGTTACCAGTGTCCATACAGCCGGCTGTTAAGGAGACAAGAAAAATAAGGAATAAAAATTTTAAAGCCTTCATACAGGCCACAAAATCAGCTCCAGAAGTACGTATAAGAAATACTGTACAAAAAGTACTGTATAAGTTTAATAGATTATTAAACTTTTCTAAATATAATAGAGAAAATCTCTTTAAATTCTAATATTATCCTCTGGTTTCTATACCAGAGCTTATATTTCCCTTCTTCTTTTTAAAAATACCCCGCATTTAGGATAATCTAGCCCTTCGCAATATTTTCCTTTAGGTTGGAATTGAGGGCATGATGAACAATATTTGCATTTCACGTGTGAAATAATGGATAAGATTCCCATAAATCTCTCCTGCTATTATTTCATTATCAACTATGTATAGAATATCAAACTAAATTTCCCTGCAAATATTACATTTTCATATTTTTTCTCTTCAAGCATGGGCCTGCTCCGTTTTAATCCCTGATGCCCCCTTATTTCCTGAAGTAACCTCAGTTATTCTAAAGTACGGCAGTCCCTTAATTGCCAGTTGAGCCATCGAATGCTCGATATCCGGAGTATATTCTTTAATCCTGAGAGGGCTGGCTATAACGTTAAGCAGTTCTTCAAGACTCGGACTGTTCGATTTCCAGGTCCCGTCACTCTGTGTTTCAGCTGTAAAGACTTTCCATTCAATTTTTACAGACATTAGTATGATCCCCCATAAAAAATTGTTTATTTGGTTGCGCTAAACGCTCAAAAAAATAAATGGGTAATAATCAGATTTAAGTATTTTTATATGTTTGCATCTATAACCTTTTATTATTCATATAATCGGCTTTTTCCCTTTCAAAACCTTAAAGTATTGACCAGGAAAAAAAGTAGAGAATAAAATCAAAGGAAAGAGTCATTGTCTCAAGAAATTCAAGCCGGCAAGTGTACAGATGAGTGTGTACAGACTGAACATGAACAAATTGAGCGTGTACTGAATATGAACAGCTTGAGTATTTTACAGATTGAACGTGTACGGACTAAATATGACAGATTGAAAAAAAGGTTATTCAGCAGAGAGCTACTTTAACCTTAATTTAATCGAGCAGTTAAGGAATAGAAATATTTACGTTAAAAAGTGCTCCTGAAGGTTGCCTTTAAACAGGGAATTTCACTGATCTCTTTGCTGCCTCATAGATAACTCAGGAAATCCAGCACAATCCTATTAAATTCAGCAGGTTTTTCCATATTTGGCACATGGGCACTATCAGGAAGTATAATCTTTTTTGCCCCTTTAATTTCGTCTGCAAGCAGGTCAGCAACCCTGAGAATTTCAGGATTATCAAGAGAACCGACTACAATCAACGCAGGAACATTGACTTCATCTAGCCTCCCGGCAGCCGGCGGATTGAGAGGATTAAGAGGGTTGGCGTCGGCTATAGCCCATGTTTTATTTTCAACTGCAATCCGGTTCATTTCAGCCGCATATTGGCGGACGCGAGAGTCAACCTGCTCTGGCTGGCGGAAAGTACCATCAACCCAGAGACGGATTTGCAGGTCACTTGCGCGATCCAGATCCCCCTGCTCGAGAGCCTGCAGCATCTCCATAACCTGAGAAGGAGGAGCCCCTCTCATTTGAAAGCCACCCGGAGTCCCGCTAACAATGATCAGAGACAGCACCATCTCAGGGTGCTCAAGCGTGAAATCAATGGCTGTTTCTCCGCCCATGGAGCAGCCCAATATGTGTGCATGTTCAATGCCGAGTTCCTGCAGCAAAAGGTATAAATCCTGACGGCGGGAAACCGGCCTTGTTGCAGAATCGGATTTTCCGAACCCACGCATATCAAAGCGAAGAACCCTGTAATGCTGTGTAAAGTCATTCCACTGCCCGTCCCACATGCGGCTGTCAACAAAACCCGCGTGTATGAGCACAAGCACCTCGCCTTTTCCCTCAATTTCATAGTAGAGCTTCCCATCTCCAATGTCAGCGTATCCTGCAGTCATATCTGGTGCCTCTCTTCCTGCAATTCAGCCCTGATTACTATTATCGCTATATTTCATTAATTATCTGAATCCTGGCTCCTTATTTAGGGGCTTTCTCTCATTATTGAACCTGATAACCCCGGCCTTAATCCGGTCTTATGCAGGGTTTTAATCAGGGTCTTAGTCCGGACTTAATCAGGGTTTTAATCAGGGTCTTAGCCCAGGTCTTAGTCCGCACTTAACCAGGACCTAATACAAATAATTCGGGTCTAATCAGGATCTTAATCAAGACCTTAATCAGCATCTTCTTCTTTCCTGATCCTTGCATAGATCTTCTTAGCAGATTTTTTCAGCAGGTAATTCAGGCTCTCTTTTGATATCGGTTTTGATTTTTTAACTATCATTACAGGCTTCCTGGAATGCCTGGCAATCCTCTGCGACAGGGTCCCGAGAAAAGAAATCTTAAACCTCTCGCTCGAGTCGCCAATAATTGTCAAGTCGTAGCCGTTTGAAACTTCCAGTATGGCATCTTCTATAGAGTACCTTTCGAGCAGTTTGAAGCTGACAGGTACCGAAGTTATCTTTTTTGCCTGCTCTTCAAGTTCTCCAGCAATTTTCGCCTTTTTATCCGGGTCCTCATCGGGACTGATGATGCTGATTATTCTAATTGCAGCCCCGGTATTTACAGCAAGCTTTTTTGCCAGATAAAGACCATGTACCGAATTTTCTTTTCCATTATATGCTACAAGAAGTTTCTTAATGCTGTCAGGCAGATGTCCTTTTAATAGAGCAATCTGGCTTTTTGAGGATCCGAGAACATCATTTGTTACGTCTCCGAGTGAATACTTAAACCTCTTTGATTCATGCCATCCCATAATGATTATGTCTGCATTTTCAATTTCAGCCTGTTCAATAATTGAATTTGAGATTCTGTGGTCAAAAGCAACGATAAATTCTCTTTTATTTCCGAACTTTGCAGGATAAACATCGAAATCTTCTTGAAAACGATAATCCAGCTCTATTTTTTTCTCGTGATAGGCTTCCTGAGCCACCTTTAAGGTTGTCTGGCGAGGAACTTCAATTATATGCAGACAAATTATCTCATTTCCCAGGAAATCTGCCAGCTTCAGAAGGTCTCGTTCATGCCCCGGATTGGAAACCGGCACAAGTACCCTGCCAACAGAAACTGGTTCAACACTTACTCTTTCGACATTGTTTTCCAGCAGGTCAAACAGGTTATAAGCTGGCATGGCTTTGCCTTTTCCATAAAACATGTACCAGCCAGCTCCGGCAAATATCATCAATACAGAAAATAGTAAAGGTAAACCACCAAGAAGAGGCAGCAGTAATAAGCTCCCGACCACTCCGAATATTTGCGTGAAAGGGTATAAGGGGTCACGGAATGTTGGTTCATATCCGGGTAGAGTCCGCTTTCTAAGGATCAATACTGCCATATTTAGCAGGATGAAAATCAAAATGTTAAAAGCCCCGCCAAGTCTTGCCAGCTGCTCTATGTCGAACAAAAACAGGAGCGCAACCATTACAGACCCGGTGACCAGTATGGCATTGTAAGGAGTTTCATACTTTTTATGGATCATGACAAACCATTCGGGCATCAGTGCATCTCTGCTCATTGCGAAAGGAAATCTGGAGGAGGAAAGGATGGCACCATTGGCTGTTGAAAGCGTTGCAAGAAGGGCAGCAAAGGAAATAAAGAATTTCCCGGAATCTCCTCCAATCAGGCCTGCTATATCTGCCAGCGGAGTGACCGTTGTTGCGGTCCCTTCAGAGCCTGAAAATCCTACAACTACTGCCATTATACCAACATAGAATAAGGTCACTACAACTGCTGAGGCGATAAACGCCCTTGGCAAGGTTTTTGAAGGATTTTTTACTTCCTCGGCTACTGCGGCCGCTTCTGCCAGACCAAGATAGGAGATGAAAATAATCCCTGTTGTAGTGAATATTGAGGTTATCCCGTGCGGGGCTACCGGGAAAAAATTAGCTGGCTTAACCATGAAAGATACTTCGCCGATGAACAGGACCAGTATCACCAGTAGAATAATAACGATAATGTTCTGCAGTGAACCACTGCTTTTTGCACCGCGGTAATTAATAACTAGCAGAAGTATTCCTGTAACAGCTGCTACTAAATAGAGAGGTAGAGGATGAAAGACCTGAGAGTATTCTGCAAGCCCTATGAGTGCAAATGTACCTTTGAATACGAGTGCCAGCCAGGAACCGAGCCCGATTACTGCACCAAATGCGGCTCCCATTGTCCTGCTGATATAGTAATAGCTGCCGCCTGCTAAAGGCATGCCTGTTGCCAGCTCGGACATGCTGATTGCTGTAGCTATTGAAATGAGCCCGCCCAGCAGAAATGAGATTATTGCTCCTGAACCTGCATTCGCCATGGCAATTCCGGGAAGGAGGAATATTCCTGCCCCTATCATTGTTCCGGTGCCTATTGCAAAAGTTGAGAAAAAACCCAGGCTGCGCCCCAGTCTTTCCGTTGTTTCAACTGGCGCCATCTATATCTCCGTCTCTCCAGGGTTCGCGAATAGGTAAATCAGGCCCTGTATAAACTTTCATTTTATAATTATGCCTGCAGTATTGATTATACATTTCCGCACCATACATCCGGGCAGGCAAAGAGAGTTCAAATCCCTGCTTAATGGATCCTGCTTTCGAATAAAAATCTCCGAAAAACGTCATTTTCCTCCTGCAGTACGGTTTCAATCTCTGTTTTGGCGGGTCATGAATTACAAGTCTTTAGAGGAAGAAGGCAACCTATTTCTGATCAAAAGGCTTCGATCCTGTCTTAGTGATTCTTGCTTTCAAATAGTACATATAATTATCCGTCGAGGGCATATTTAAGTTTCAATTCACATTTAATGGGCACTGCTTTCGAATCAGTTACTTTCTGCACTTAACTTATTATTTTTACTGTCCTGCCTTGCTGTTTCCTGATATGATAATAGCTTTCCAGATCTTCTCAGCCTCGCTACATTCTTCTTCGCTACATTCTTCTTCGCTAGATTTTTCTTTATTGATATATCAACCTTAAAACCTTGCTCTCGCAATTCCCTGGACAAACCGGAAATGTCCAGGATACTGTTTTTAGAGTTCCACTGCTGTATCGGGTTGACCTGCTCTTCTCCGGCTGCCTGGAACTTATAACAGATAATTTTCGGAAAATTTAGCTGCTTCAGTATTACCATATGCCATTTTTCACTATATATGTTAGACTCACGAAATTCCTGAAGGTCACAGTGCTCATTTTTAGTAAATTTTGCTTATGAACTCCTTAGTTCCATATTATAAAATAGAAATTATTTTTGGAATAATTGAAGCGAGACCATAATGACTAAAGCTGAATAATATAAAAGCAAGAGTCCTTATAAGTTTAAATCAGGGATTATAGTATTCATTTATACACTCTCCAAATAG
Organism: Methanosarcina subterranea; assembly: GCF_055385895.1. Lineage (NCBI taxonomy): Archaea > Methanobacteriati > Methanobacteriota > Methanomicrobia > Methanosarcinales > Methanosarcinaceae > Methanosarcina > Methanosarcina subterranea. The sequence continues at coordinate 1,526,212 of NZ_AP042426.1, forward strand.
CTTTTTGGATTTTTCAAACCCTTCATAGATCCCATCTAAATGGTCCTGAGAATAATTTGGTTTTTCTTTAACAACAATCGTATCTATAATACGATTGAATCTATCCTGCAGGCTCTGTACCTTTACAGTCGGATCTTCGTCTGATACGGGTGAAAGAAAATTTTCCACGTTTTCCTCAAAAGTGTCTTTAGCTATTTCCAGACCTTCATTTACTCCTTCTTTATAATCTGAATAAGCCCGCCTATCTTTATTTCTTTCAATTAAGTCGCTAAATTTTCTCACTGTCCTGTTAATTTTTCGTTGATCCAAATTTACCCCTCCTATTTTAAGATACAAAAAAGGATATTGATATCTAAAGAAGCTCAAGTACTCGTTGATCAATTTGTTTTAGAAAACCGGTTTTTATAAAGTGGGAGAAAAAACGGAAGAATTTAAGACCCTATTTTAATAAATCTTGGTTCAGGATAACTAATTAATTTACTGTTATTTATATCTATTTTTAATAAAATTCCTGTTTCAGAGAACCTTATATCGAGGCGCACCTTGAGAGAGATATTGCTCGCTTATTCCTTACCAAAGCAATTATAATTTGCAGGTGTAACTGATTATTATAGCCGACATAAGCGGTCATTCTGACTAAAAAGCGGTCATGCTGATTAAAAAGCGGCCATGCAACTAAAACTCATGTTCTGTAAAAAATTGGAATTCATGGCTTCAATCAGGGATTATAGAATTCTTTAATAAATTCCCCAAATAGTTTTTAGACTTTTCAAACCCTTCATAGATCCCATCTAAATGGTCCTGAGAATAATTTGGTTTTTCTTTAACAACAATCGTATCTATACATACGATTGAATTTATCCTGCAAAGTATGTACCTTTGCAGTCTGACCGCCATCTGAAATAGGGGAAAGAAACGTCTCTATGTTCTCTTCAAAAGTATCTTTGGCTATTTCTAAACCGCTGTTCATTCCTTCTTTAAAATCCGAATAAGCTCGTCCATCCTTATTCCTTTCAATCAAATAACTAAATCTTCTAGCTGTCTTCTTAATTCTTTGCTGATTCAATTTTCGCCCCTTCCTAAATATAAAAGAGACTCTTTATGTCAATAACAATAGTCCCGATGCATGTTTTTATCGAATCTCGCTTTGAATAAACGCTGAACAGTTATGTAGATGTAGAGTCATTGTCCGAATTCCTGTTTTAATGGATCTGCTCCCGGATAATCAATATATTTAGTATTATTTATAATAGTTTAGTTTTTATTATTTAAAAGGGTCTTGCTAACGAGTTTAAAGCCAGTCTGAGAAAAAACAATGAGCTGCTGGTATCCGGTATCCATTCCTGATTAATTAGCCTTGCTTGTGGACCCAGTAACTGAACAATTTGGTGATAAAATCACAGATTTTACTAAGATTTATTAGATATCGAGATATTCATTTTTTTCTTTTCTTTTTCTTCTTTCTTTAGTCTTCCTTGTCAAATGGTTTTTCCTTTAATTATTTTAAGGCTCCTGCAAGCTTGTCGAAAGATTCGTTCCAGCCGGCCTCAGTTTGTTTACTCATCTCTCCGGCAGGGATTCCAGTGTGCTTCAGGGTCATTTTTGTCCTGCCATTGTTCTCTTCAAACGTCACCATCACCTGCAACTCCAGCGGGAAATCCGCACTCAGTCCGTAATGCGTCGCAGGAACCACGTTGCCATCTGCATCTGCAAAGGAATCGGTCATGACAAGCCTCTCCGACACAACGATTTCGCGATAGGTCCCCGTGCTCCAGAAATCCTGACCTTCAGGACTGCGCATAGAATAAAGATACCTACCTCCTACACGAAGATCGATTTTGCAAACCGGTGATGTGAAGTCTTTTGGTCCCCACCACTTTTTCATGATCTCGGGGTCAGTCCATGCCTTCCAGATAAGCTCACGCGGCACATCAAAGACTCGAGTAATGACAAGTTCCTGAACCTCAGAATTTTGTGTAGTATTGCTTTCTGCTTTATTTCCCATAAAACCACCCTGTTATTTTGTAACTGTTAATCCATTTACTGACCTGTGTTCACTTTTTGACTGTTACTCATTTATTGACCGGCTATACCTGATTGGTTGGAATTTATCTGCTTCCGGCTCTGGTCGTGGTTGCAGTATACCCGCCTCCAGGCTACTCCCAGGAGCCTGTAAGGGTGTTGCTATCATTGCTGAGCCTTGCCCTCTTTAGTCTCGCAGAAGAAACCACGTATACGGCCCAGATGATCAGGTGCTGCGGCTTATTTTCCAGATGTATTCGGAGATGTTGCCCACATTGCCAAAGAAATGCGAGGTGAAGGTTCTTTCAGAATCATCATAGCCGATGACCTCTATACCCCTGATATTCTGCCCTTTATGGTCGATATCAACGTGCTGGATAAGTAAAAGCCACCTTCTATCCATTCAAAAAAGATTACCTGCCCATTTATCACTCCATTCAGGCCTGATTCACGTCCTTTTATATACCAGGTTCCAACAAGTATATCAAGGCGCCTGAGTGCAGGGTCTATCCTGCGTGGCTTTTGCCCGGGCATCGAGTTCTGGCGATGTGGAGCGGTTATGTTTCATTTAGTCTCCCTGTTCTTTAATCGGATATTTACGTTTCAAGCAAAAAATGAATAGCCGGTTTTTAATAGTGATAAGAAAATAATGAGCATTGAGTTTGCCAGAAAAAGAAGTCAGAAGCAAAGTTAACTGAAAGTTACATTCAGTACTTCGCTAATTTTGATTTCCTCATTACGGAAGCTTCTCGATACCTTTATATGTAAATTTCCTGAATTGCTAATGTCAGTACTTCGCTAATTTTGATTTCCTCATTACGGAAGCTTCTCGATACCTTTATATGTAATGAAAAATGCCTCTCTATGTCTTTTTTCACAAATAAGTTCAGAAATAGGTTTAAAATCGAATTAAAGTCAAAGTACTGTATTGATTCTGTATTACAACCTCTCACATCTCATGTAATCCTCAAGATCAATGGTTCACTTACAAGTGAAGACATTATTCGTACTGTTGTGAGTTTGGCAGTCGATAAGAGTTCAGTCCATTCTGTCTCAAAACAGTATTCTGCTGTTGCTTGTGAAACATCTTTACGTTACCATCTTAAGAAACTAAGGAATAACAAATATATAATTTAAAGTATTTTTATTGTCATATAATATTGATTAAAATCTGTTAGAAATGACAAGGAATTTACTTTAATGCTGCACACAAAATATTCTGAAAAAATTGAAAAACAGATGAAAGCGTTTTATAACACTTTAAATGAGAAAGATCGAAGAAGATATGCAGCCATAGAAGCAATGAAATTAGGACATGGGGGACAAAACTACATAAGTAGTGTTCTAGGCTGTCATTTTCAAACTGTTATGGCTGGAATTAATGAAATCACTAATGGTATAGAAAAACCAGGTAACAGGATTCGAAAGTCTGGCGGAGGAAAAAAGAAAATCATCGATACATTTGAGAATATTGATGAAGTTTTCTTTGACATTCTAAAACATCATACGGCTGGAAGCCCTACGGATAAAGAAATAAAATGGACGAATCTGAGTCTCAAGGGCATTTCAAAGGCTTTTGAAGCAAAAGGCATGAACATAAGTCCACATGTAGTAAAGCAGCTCTTAAAGAAACATGGTTTTGTAAAGAGAAAAATGCAAAAATCTGTCACTATGAAAGACTGTAAAGGCAGAAATGAGCAGTTTGAGAAGATTAACAAGCTCAAAGAAGAGTACGTAAAAAGCGAGAATCCGATAATCAGTATAGACGTAAAAAAAGAAGTCATCGGTAATTTCTACCGTGACGGTAAAATCTACTGTACCCAGACAGTAAAGGTATATGACCACGATTTCAATACATTTTCAGATGGTTTTGTAATTCCACATGGTATTTATGACCTGAAACGTAACGAAGGATACATCACTTTAGGAACCAGTAAAGATACAAGTGAGTTTTGTTGTGACTGCATTAAATACTGGTGGGAAAAATACGGTAAGGAAAACTATCCTAAGGCAAATAGCATTTTAACCTTAGCAGATGGTGGTGGAAGCAACTCAAGCAGGCATTATATTTTCAAGGAAGATCTGCAAAAGCTGGTAAATGAAATTGGGATTGAAATCAGAATGGCTCACTATCCACCATATACTTCGAAATACAATCCAATAGAACACAGGTTATTCTGTCATGTTACAAGTGCCTGCAAAGGTACTGTTTTCAGCACTATTGATGTTGTTAAAAGCCTTGTTGATAGGACGTATACATGCACAGGATTGAATGTGTTTTCAACCATCAAAAATAAAGTTTATGCTACGGGAAGAAAAGTAAGTGAAAACTTTAAGGAAAAAATGAAAATTGTCTTTGATGATTATTTGGGAAAATGGAATTATACAGCTATTCCAGAAGTTAAAACTTGAAGTTATTTTTCAATCATTCCTAAACATGGACGAATTGATCCTATCCAATGAAAAGATTCTTCTTCAAAATCCCCTAAAAACTCTCAAAACAGGTAAGAGCTATGAGTTTGCCATTGATTTAACCAACGATCCTTATTACGGGAAAACAGATTCGTCTAACGAGAAATATGTAATTCGTAGCCAAGCTAAAAAGTCAACAAACTCTTTTTACTCATATATCTCCCTCTACATCACTAACAAGAACGAAAGGTTTACTGTATCTGTTCTTCCTGTAGAAAAGAAAAAACCAATGGTTGAATACCTCTCCTATTTTCTCTATCTCATCAAAAGACTGAATTTTAAAATCAAGGTTCTCTGCCTTGATAGAGAGTTTTATTCTATAGATGTGTTTGAATTTTTGCAAAGTAATGGTGTTCCTCACATAGTTCCTGTTGTCAAGAAAGGAGAGAAGATGAAGCAACTTATGAATGGGAATAAGGCTCGGAGTACACAATATGTCATGAAGAATTCTAAGAAAAAGATTCTTTTAGACATTATCATTGATGTTAAGTATCTGAAAGGAAAGAGAGGTAAAAAGGGATGTGAGAACCTTGGTTTTGTTGTTTTTGGAGTTAAATGGTCTCCAAGAAAGGTCAGTACAGTTTACAGAAGAAGATTTGCTATTGAATCGTCATACAGGATGAGGAATGTGGTTAGACCAAAGACATCATCTAAAAACGCAACTATAAGGTACTTTTATGCATTGGTATCCTTTCTACTAAAAAATATATGGCTATACATTCAGAATAAACATTTTACTATTGTCAAAAGAGGACCTCAGGTCATAGATGAGGATAAGTTCAGATTTGAAGTATTTATACTTATTATTAAGGAATGGATAAGAAGAAAGTTAAGAGTGAGGACAACAGTGTGGTGTTTGAGATAAATGAAGGTAGAGTAAAAGTGGAGGAAAGATTTTAGCGAACTACTGACATTGGTCTTAAAGATAAATTACCTGATTTTTCTACGAGATTACCTGTTCTCTACGAGATTACCTGCCTCTACGAGATTACCTGCCTCTACGAGATTACCTGCCTCTACAAGGTTACCTGCCTCTACAAGATTACCTGCCTCTACAAGATTACCTGCCTCTACAAGGTTACCTGCCTCTACAAGATTACCTGCCTCTACAAGGTTACCTGAATTTATTAAATCTTTGTAAATCGATTCAGCCCATTTTTGGACCAGCTCAGTATAGCAATTCGGACCATGAGCACAGACATCGGGTGCAGTCAATGACCATTTAATCTTTGATTGGTACGAACCGTGATTTTCCAGGGTTCCTTTAATCTTCCAGGTTCTCCCTTTTGAAGCTAAGGTTTTCCGGTTATTCTCAAGCAGTTCCTGAGCAGACATATTTTTTTCAATTACATCTCTTAAAAACTGTTTTGCGCTTTTCAATGCCTCAGGAGAATAAAGGCAGGGATGCTGAAGGCAATAGCATAAGACAGTGAGGTGGTGCAGCCTGCCCGTACCTGCAGGGTCCTCGAAATCCCAGGCAAGCATTTGATTGAAGTAATCCCGGCACGTTTGCTTGTTTTTTAAAAAACTGCCGCATTCAGGGCACATAATATGAGTACTGGTCATGGTTTCAATCCCTGCTTTAATGTTTCAATTCTCTTTTAGTATTTCAATCCTTGATTAAATATGTCTTGCTCACAAAGGAATTAGACATCCAGCTAAACGGAGCAAGATTTATTTATTCATAAATTCTTCGATGAGTTTTACTCTGTCCATCCTTTCCCTTCTTTTGTTTACATTCAGCTGCAATTCCAGAGGCGGGACCTTTATTTCATACCCATTCCATTTTATGGTCTCGAGGTTCGGTCTTGCATAAGGGCCGCAATCCACCGGTTCAGGGATGTCAAGGATGTCCTGAGTGTCGGATGCAATGCCTATTCTTGCATGCAGGAAAATTACTCCGAAATCCTTTGTCAGCCACCCGTTTGCATCAACAATGGGTTCGATCAGGTAGTCTGAGAAAACTTCAGTAATTTCCTCAATGCCCCTTGAATCAATCATGATATCCACATCATGAGGATTCATTTTTATGCCCCTTATGCAGACAGCACAGCTCCCTGTCAGCCACCAGTCGATACCCGTACCCTGAGTCCTCCGGCAAAATTCAGTTAAGGCTTTTTCCCACGGGACAGGAGCAAAATAACCAAGCTGGTCAAACATCAGCTTTGCATTCTCAGAATATCTTTTCTTCATTTCATCCAGATATTTATCATCCCCCGAATAGACTTTTACGTACCCTCTACCATCGTATCCATAAAAGCACATTTTCAGGACACTTTCTATTTCGGATCTAATTCTGAAATCCTGAATACTACCTTCCCCTCTGACTCTTCAAAGATACTCTCATAGACCTGATCTCCTAATTTGATCTCCTTGATTTGATCTCCTTAATTTGATCTCTTTAATTTAATCTTTTTAATTTAATCTCTTTAATTTAATCTCTTTAATTTAATCCCCTCAATAAACTCTACAATTTCCTTAATTAATTCCTTAATTAATTCCCCTAATTAATTTTCTTAACTTGATTCCCTTAATTCAATTATTGAGCAACTGATTTTTGCTGACAGTGCACTGTTCTCAGGCACTTTTCCTACACATTTCTTACATAATGTTTACTATTTAATACACGGATGATCTCAAAACCGATTATTCTTTGTCAACTGGATCTTTTAGAACAGATCTGGAATAAATTTGAGATTAAATTATTATGAAATATTATTATGGAAGAGGTAGAAACCAAGAATTGACTCTGAAAAAGACAAATCATAAGTCAAAGATCCATAGAATACGTTAACTAAGAACTAAACTGAAAATAAGAGAATAGAAAATAGAGCTGTTAAAAATATGGATATCGAAAAAGAATTCTTGAGAAAGGAGCTTTCAAGCTAAATCAAAGTTATAAAACTGATGGAGGCTTTTCATTAATTCTCCAGAGGAAAAGCCTCCTGTACGAAATCTCCAAATATTTTTTTGGATTTTTCAAATCCGCTGTGTATTCCATTCAGACGCTCATCAGAGCAATTTGGCTTTTTTGGCAGGATAATACCATCTAAAAGCTGGTTAAACTCATTCTGTAGGTTCCCTGTCCTTAAAGCCCGGTCTTCATCTGAGAGGGATAAAGAGAACTTTTCTGCGTTTTCTTCGAAAGTATATCTGGCTATGTCCAAGCCTTTATTCACTCCTTCTTTAAAGTCTGAATAAGCCTGATAATCCTTATTCATTTCAATAGAACTGTTAAATTTTCTGACAAGATTTTTTATTTTTTGTGTAGTCAAACTCTTCGCTTCCTTTTTTAGTTGATCTTGATTCTGGAAATGTATTTCAGATTGTAAACAGAAAACTTGTTTTGTGGACGTTAAATTATCAGTTGCCATAAAAAATTTCAAATCAAGCTATTTTGAAGCTTTCGGTTATAAAACCTCATCGCATTAAAATAAGTTTCTATAAATAAAAATAGTATTCACAAGTATTTAAGGTTATTGAAGTAGAATTAGAGGACTTTAAATCTTGCAAACACGGCCTTTGTTTTGTAGTCTTTAAAAGATCCTTTTTGTATGGTGCCACTTTCTCCCACTACTTTTTCTTCCTTTCGAGATTCCGGAGCAAGTCATAGCATTCCCGATCCCCTCAGCTTTTCCGTTCCTCCTGGGTAGCAGGAAGTTTTCTTTTTCTTTTTTTTGTCCACTTTCCCGGGCTCCGATTTAATTCATTACTATGGTCTGTCACGCAATTCAATTGATTATCTCAAGTCTGTTATCAGTTAGAGGCTATGAAGTTCCAATCTTTGTTTTAATTGATCCTGCTTGCGAATTTCCCGAATATAGTCGTCCTAGCAACCTGGAAGGTATCCGTACGCCGGCATATATTATCATCACACCGCAAAAATATAATATAATATAATTGAGTTATTTGAATTTTGGAGTTATTTGAATTTTGGAGTTATTTGAATTTTTGAATTATTTGGATTTTTGAGTTATTTGAATAATTTATTATATAGTGTAAAAATAGAGCTCGATAATGGTTCTTGTTTTATGTGTCCGGCACTGTTATGTGTGCGAGAATTGACCAGTTTTATATAAAAAACTCTAGAGAGTTCTACACCAGCCATATCGATGTACTTATAAAAAAGATAGCTTAACGGTATTATTAATAGTAGCGACAGTACGCATGAGATTAAAACAGCTGCGCCATATGATAATACCGGGTACAGGACCAGGAACAATGCACAGGTGAAACTGCTTATCACCAGGAAATGTATCAGGTACAGAGAATAGGATATTTTTCCGAGGAACACCGGCACCGGGGAAGAAAAAAAGTTTTGCAAGCCCTTGCTGTTCAATAAGGCATACATTACCATGCCGGCGCCTATAATATGATAGGTTACTTTTGGTGTTTCAAAGAAGCCGTTATTGAGAAACGCATATAAAGAACCGTTTGTCAGCGGGCTTATAGGATATGACCCAATAAACAACCCCGAAACCAGTATAACAAACAACACTATTTTATTACCTGTTTTAAATACCTGCAACACAGGGGTCTTATTGTTGAATGTGTCAGCGAGTGCCATTCCTATTACAAAAGCCAGATAGTAAGAGTTGAGGAAAAGCACGACTGCGGCAAGATAGAACGTCCAGCGGTTTTTCAGCGACCCGAACAGTAATGCCATTGTGAAAACAAGCATCGACCCATAAAACTCGATTGTCATTGTCCATAAGACCGGGTTGTAGTAGATGTTACCACCTAAAAAAAACGAATTCCACACCGCCTGTTTGACCGCATCGAAGATGTCCGGCGTAAAGGTCCAGTAGTGACGGTAATTACTGCCTGCAGAGACAATCATAGTTTCAATATAATAACGGTATAATCCGGCTGACGCTAATAAGAATGACAGCATTACTGCTGCAAATACCGGAATAAACAATCTTATATACCGGCGCAGTGCCCCGCTTATAATTATACTGTCGTCCCTTATTTTAAAATATTTTTGGGTCAATACATAACCGCTCAGGACGAAGAAGATGCAGACTGAAAAGTTACCAGCGCCAATTAACCCCAGAGGTGTGGTCGAAAAAAACTGTTCAAGGTTTCCACCGAAATGCGATGGCAGCTCACCACCATAGACCATCGCCGGAGCTAATGCGACAAAGAAATGCATTATCATAACATTAACCGCAGCTACACCGCGCAGCCCGTCAAGGTAGGTGATTTTCCCGGACATATTTATCGCTCAAAGAACATTCAGAGTATTTGGTTTAAGCTATTTGATTTAAGCTGATACGATTCTATAGTAAAGCAGTATGTAATTATGTAATATCCGGCTCATAATAGCACGAGTGAGGAACAGGATTGACAGTATCAGCTTCGACTTCGTCATCACTGTTATCTTCTGTTTCAATCCCTGTTTTAATGGGTCTTGCTCTGGAATATGAAATAGATTTCTATTTGTTCACGCATTGCCCGTTTGTTTCAATTCCTATCTTAATGGATTTTGATCTCGAATCAGAATGATATTCAAGATAATTAGTAATATATAGCTGAACTCAAGGTCAATAACGGAACTCAAGGGCAATAACTTAACTCAGGGTCAATAACTTAACTCAAGGTCAATAACTAAACTTAAGGGCAATAACTGAACTCCGGGTCAACGTTTAATGGTCAAAAAAGTTCTTCAGCTTCTAGATATACGACCTGATGCAAAAAAAGTATGTTGCAGTATACAAGAAACTATGTTTTTTCAGTTTAACTAAAAATTCTGGAAATGTTTTTTGAAAGAAACGATATGAAAGAAATTCGGGGGGATTAGCTTCAATCCCTCTAAAACCTTATTTTAATTCTAAATTTTAGTATTTCCTTCAACTTATTTCAAATAATACTCCCACTATCATTGTTAGCTATGAACACTCCATTATCAAGAATACCGCCAGGGACATTCATTATTCCGTCTTCTATCCAGACTCTGTAATTTTCAGAAATAAGACACCCTTCTTCTTTCTGGAATATTGAAGAGTGCTTAAAATAGTCCAGTTTTACAGTGTCCGGAGTTTCCTCATAGAGTCCGCATTCTTTGAATTTTCTATTTATATAAACGTCGAATGTACCATCGTCATGGAGGATGAAATGGGTTGTCTTGTTGGTATATTTTCTAGGCATGTTGGATCACACATTTTAACATCTTAAACAATTGCATGATTTACCTTTTCAGCTTCACGCAGAGGGTTTTGTTTACGATGTTGTTTTATTGAGGTTAGGGTTTCGTTTTTAAGTTTGTTTAATTTCAGGTATATATTACTTCCTGTTTTTATAATCCTTATAGAACTTAAAACGTTAACAGGCCGAAATAATAGAGATTCAGTTCATCATACCTGATTTTAACACCCTATTGTATTAACCGATTATTATATATATCGACTAAAAGATAGGGCTGTGTGATAAACACTGTAATCCATGAGGGCTCTATGTACGCATACCGTACGTTCGAAAGACTGGACCATGATCACTTTCTGGAAGAGCGGTTCAGGACCGCCTCTTGTTCTAATTCACGGCAGCACCGCAGATCACACTCGCTGGCACCTCATTCTTCCAGAACTTGAGCAAATGTTCACTGTGTATGCCGTTGGCCGGAGAGGGCGTGGTAAAAGTACCGATGCAGTAGAATATTGTGTTGAGCGCGAATTCGAAGATATTGTAGCGGTTGTGAATGAAATCGGCCAACCGGTTAATCTGCCCGGTCATTCATTCGGGGTATTCTGTTCTCTTGAAGCGGCACTGTTCATGGAGAACATCAACAAGCTGATCCCTTATGAACCGCAGGCTCCGGGCGTGAAACTTATGTCGTCGGACGTGGCGAACAAAATACAATAGTTACTGGATGTGGGCGACCGTGAGGCGGCCTTAAGCATATATATGCTTGAAGTCGGCAGGCTAACAATTGATGAACTCGAGATACTGCGTTCATTGCCAGCCTGGTCCGGACGCGTAGCAGCAGCACACACAGTACTGCAAGAAGACCAGAAGGTTGGAGACTCCCTCGTTTTAATCCGGATCGGTTTAAATCCATGAAGACGCCTACCCTGCTTTTTCTTGGAGGCGATAGTCCACCGGTATACAGCGATTTTATTAAGCAGGTAAATGCAGCATTCCCAAACAGCATAATAGTCGTGATGCCTGGTCAGCAGCATATCGCAATGAATGCTGCACCAGAATTATTCATTAAAGAAGTAGTGCGGTTTCTTACCAATCAGCATATTGAGACAGAATGACGGAAGAAAGGGAATTTTTCGCTACATCAATGGACAGGATATGAGGACGCTTGGCCGGACCAGTGACGTTCGGAGTTTCGCAGCCGCGGCCCACAGCCCAAGAATCCTAGATGTAACTATGTTATGCAGGAATTCGAAATCCCCCACTCAATTTTTTTTCAATAATCAGCTATTTTTATGTTTACCTTATTTCCAATGTATGTATTCCCTATCATTCCCGGGGGAACAGCAGGCAATTGCACGCCGATATCACAGTAAGAAAATGTATTTCCAGTTATACTTGTGCATGTCGCCCCTTCATACAAATGGAGACCGATTCTGGCTTTTGTAATTTTATTTCCTTTGACTACGTTATCCCAGGTCTCACACAGCGTAACAGTTCCATTTGTGATCTGGTTGTTCATAATGGTATTTTCGCTGCAAGTCAACCCTGTGATGTCCACACCACAGTTATAAAAATAATTATTACGGATGGTATTGTTACTGCCTGCACCCTGGAAATCAATGCCGTTCTTTTGTATTGAGAATCCGTTAATGACTGCTCCGCCCTGAGTCACCTTGAAACCGTTAACTTTTGGATAGCTTGTTCCGTATATGCTCACGAATTTCCCTGATACAGAGACATACTCGTTATATGTCCCGAAGGCTACCTGTATTGTATCACCGTTATTTGCCGCGTTTACCGCGCTTTGAATTGTTTTGTATTTGGCTGTACTTCCTGCATAAAGGGTAGCTGCTGACGCGCTCCCTGTGAGCAGGAGGGTTATTAGAATTGCCAGGATTAGTTTTCTTAACATTGTAAGTGCTCCTTTGTAAAAGAAAGAAAGCGAGAATACAATTTAAAGTTATTGATATAGTTATGTCCGGAATTTCAACTCCTACTTCGGATCTTAATCACGAATCTACCACAGTTCAAGAACAAAAGCGGGTGAAATATATTTCAATTCAGTTATTAATAGACTTTATTCTCGAATAATTCTATATACGATAAACCATTAATTAAAAGGATATGAAAGGATTTTCCATTAATATAGAAGAAGCCACTCTGGAAAACGACAATTTCCGCAAGGTGCTCTATACCTCAAAGCACAGCCAGCTGGTACTTATGACCCTCAAGCCCGAAGAAGACATCGGGATGGAAGTGCATGAGGAAAACGACCAGTTTTTCCGTTTTGAGGCAGGACAGGGTAAGTGCATAATCGACGGCAACGAATACGAACTCAGTGATGGGGTCGCAGTTGTAGTGCCAGCCGGAGCTCAGCACAATATAATCAACACCTCGAAAACCGAAGAGCTGAAACTCTATACAATCTATTCCCCGGCGCACCACAAGGACGGAATCGTGCGCGCCACGAAGAAAGAAGCCGAAGCCAATGAAGCGGAATTCGACGGAGTGACCACGGAATAAGATCATAAAAATCGCGAAATTGAAAAAGCAAAACAAAATGCTTTTATTTTTCATAAAGCGTTTTTACTTTTTTATCTTTAGATCTTTAGGATTAAAAGGCCGGAGTTTATTTACAAACGTTGCAGGCCTGTTGAGTTTGTATCTTCGGTATATCAATCCTTATTTCTGTGAGGTTTGTTCGCTTGTTCACGAACTCCCTGCTTTCCTACCTTATTTTCTGATAATGTCCATGCGTGTTATTTATCTTTTTGATAACGACTCCGATCTAATTAATAGAACTTAAATAGTTTAAAAGTATTGGAAACTATTACAAGTGTGCATACCTTGGAAAAACGTTGAGAATACAGGATCCCAATTGGATTCAACCCCTCCTTTCCACCAACCCCGAAGATTGAGAAGGAACCCTTATCTCTCAATTGTTTCAATCTCTGTTTAGTGGGATTATATTTGCAAATATACGGTCTATTCTTGAAAAAAATAGAAAAGATCTGAAGAAAAGCCTTGAAAAGATTACAAAAGAATCCCTGGCATAATCAGTATATTCATTATTGTATTCTACTTTCATTATGTATTCTACTTTTTTATATAATATTTAAATTATTTATTGAGGTTATTTTGAATTAAATATACCGAATGCCAGGTTTTGAATATTTTTTATTTTTTCATACCTCTTAGCACAATCCCAACTACTGCCAGAGCTCCAATCACGATTCCGATACTCATCACGGTATTGCTATTTTTCTCAGACTCTTTTTCTTCGGGATTTTCTAATTGAACTTCGCCCGCAGACCTGCCTTCAACAGGGATCTGGCCGCTCTCTTCCTGAATCTGTAAGATAGCCTTGCCTGTTATTGCAAAGGAGCCATACCCAGGGACCTCTGCTCTGAAGTACAGGTATTTGTCATCCTCTCCTGCAGGGATGACTGGCAGCTGCACCCAGACTTTTTCATCATACCTGTTCAGGATGATTGAGTCTTTGTCTACACCCTTATCCTGAATCCAAGACTTTTCGACCCTGAATATCAGGAAGGGATTTTCGATGTTCTTCGAGGTTGCATATCCAGCGTTTCCAACCCACACATTAAAGGATTTGTAGACTTCTCCGGCAGGCAGCTCCGAGACCAGGACTGATTTGTTCTTTAACTGCTCGATAATAGTTGTTGTCTTGCCTGCGTTCTTGATTGCATCGAAGCCTACGGATACAACACAGGTAGCGTTATTTTTGAACTCGAACTCTACAGCCTTACCGTTTGTAATGAAGACCTGGGAAAGCTCCTTTGTTTCTACGTTCTTTGCAGGCTCAGGGGAACCGCCGCCTCCCCCGCCTCCAGAGCTCTTGTGAGAACTGCCTCCACTACTTCCACCTGAACTGCTTCCACCATTTTCAGCAGCCGGGGTTTCTTCAGGCGTGGGAGTCGGAGTGGGTTCCGGGGTCGGAGTTACATCCGAACTATTGTTTTCTCCTGGAGTGGGAGTAGGTTCAGGTGTTGGGGTTGGTTCAGGCGTTGGAGTTGGAGTGGGTTCCGGGGTCGGAGCAGGTTCTGTTCTGGGAGTTACCAGAGGCATGTAGTCGATGATACCCTCAGAGATCTGATAGGGTTCTTCTGCAATCCCGTCTCCATTCATATCTAGGTGTGTCTGAGAAAAACCGTCACCCTCAGGTGTTCCCCAGTAGTTGCCACCGATGTAAGGACCGCCTATGATGTTCTTTCCCGAGGTTTTATCTTTATTCAATTTTTCGATGGATGCCCGTTCGTCTATCCAAATGTTGTGGGTATTGTTGAACAGATTGTTATAGACGATTTCGGCATAGACGCTTCCGGCATAAGCGTCTGAAACCATATAGAGCCCTACCCCACAACCTGAAATAATATTTCCGGAGATTTCACCACACCCTGTTCCATTAAGCAGCCGGATCCCATACTCTGCGTCGTAGATCCTGTTTCCGATTATCCTGACATCCCCATCTCCACCATGTAAGTATTTAAGACCGATCCCTCCACCGTGAAATTCGTTATTCATGATCACGTCGCCCATGCCGTACTCCATCGCACTCAAGCCCACTCCACAATTATAGAAGTAGTTGTTACGGATAGTATTTTCCTGGCTGTGTCTCCCGGACATCAAGATTCCGTCTTTCATTATTGAGAAACCGTTTATAGTTTCCTGCCCTGTCCCGAAATCGCCCCACCCTAGAGGGGCCCAGTTTATAAACCCGTCTACTTTTGGGTACTCCTTCCCAATAAACGTTAAATTTGAAGAAGTCATGTTCACGGTTTCCCTGTACGTCCCTGGATGCACGATGATAGTATCACCATCAACTGCATCGTTTACTGCCGCCTGGATTGTCGTGTAATTTCCAAGAAGTCCATCGTCATCAACGTAAAACGTTGTAGCTGCCGCACTGCCAGCAATGGCCTGAAGTGCAAGAGCTACTGTAAATAAAATTGAAAATATCCTTTCTGTATTCAGAATAACGCCCCTACATTTTTTAGTTCCGTTATAGTCCACACTATATAAATTAATATTTATTTTTTTCCTGATTCTATCTCTGATTCCGTTATTGAAATTTGCACTCTCAGCTGTATGTACAGTATGGAACCATTTTGTTTTACTATTTTTTGTTGCAGATAGAGAGGTCTTTAAATTTTAAATTCCCTCTTTTGCAGTATAGGGAAAACTCTATCCCTGTTTGCAGCACATCAAAAAGGGAAGCTTAAACAAAATAGTGAAGTTCCAGCACTAATCACCTTGCATCTAATAATCTGTAAATCATTAGCAAGCAAAGCATTTTCCAATATAGCTGCGATGTTAAAAATTTGTGAATTCAATCTCATAATCAGGATAAAACTCTATCAGAGCTAGATCAAAATATTTTAAAATACCCTTAACAATGACCTTACCTTATCAATTTTTACATGGTTCGTACGGTTGCCTATTCCATGAAATATATGAGAAATTGTGAGAATGTAAGGCAATTCCTTTAAGTAGATAATTTCCTTTGTTTAGCAAAACAAAAATAGTTTAATTGTAGCCCGATCATTAATAGCAAGCGTATAACCGGACAATGTTCAGATGATAACCTCGGACACAGGCCTCCTAAGAGATCTGGGAAGAGGCTCAGCATATCCCAGGCGCAATAAAAGCTGAGGATGCATGCTGCCTGTAGATAACAATTCCTGTAACCTCTTTTTGAGCTCCGGCACTTCGCATGGTTGATTGATATGGGCGTTCTTTATGCCAAGAGCTGTGGCGCATAGTGCCAGCCTTTCAAAACTGCGTCCCGTGTTGATCCAGGAATCTATGTCATTGTTTTCCGATAGTACGACCATCAATGCAGACGAGCTTCTTATGTATCTTTCGTCCTTTTTCGATTGTCTCTTAGCGTTCAAAAAGAATTTCATGAACAGTTTTCCGATCACGCGGGGCGATGAAGGGCTTCCTGTAGCCTTTGAGCTAAGACCGTCACGATACCGGTTTGCTTCAGCCTCGTTAAACCTTATCCATGACACTAGCTCCTGCATAAAATTTCTGTCATTCATCTGTATGCTGTTGCCTTCCTTAACAAGTTTTATGATCCTTTCTATTTTTTCCGGATCTGTCACAAAAAGCACAGATACCCCTTCTTCCAATGGCAATGATGCAAGCTTTTCCATGTCAGCTTCTGGAATGGGCCTTCCGTCATATTGTCTTCGAGTGCTCTGTCTTATAGGAATAGCATTGAAGAGCTGATCATTGCTGGCTTGTCGTCTGCAGGCTCGATACCATCTGCAGGCTCGATATTTACAGAAATAGATCCATTTTCAAAAGAATGTTCCACTGATGCCCGGTACCCTTCATGCCCGGCAGCTACTATCAAATTCTCCAGTGCGCACCCGAGGCTTATGTACAGCTCCCTGTCCAGAGGGTCAACGACCGGAAGTCTCCTTGAGAAATCAGGAAAGATACTAATCGTATTCTCCTGTATCCTGAATTTCCAGGGCTGCGTATTATGCCCCGAAGGAGCCATTATTGCGTAATGTACAAGTTCTATCATATCCGGCATCTATTCACCTGCAGTGATGTATACGATGTTTTAAAAGAGGTTTTCACTTTTATATTTCTTCCCGCAATAATAGAACGGGCAGGCAGGCGCATAACCCGACCACATTTCTCCAGATACCACATTTCTCGATATAATACAAATGGAGCCTGTCCGGACAGTCCATGCCCAGTTCTATTTTTAAAATTCCGGTTAAGTTTGATTTTTCAGCACAAGGCATGATTGCGTTCAAAGTTACCAATCAAGAACTAATCATCGTTATTCAAGGCAAAAAGGAAAACAAATAGAATTTGCCGCCAAAGAAAAGTCATTAGTAGAAGATTTGATAAAAGAAAACTATGAAAAGACTACGATTTTCAATTGATATTGATGCGCCTCGAGAAAAGGTCTGGAAAGTCCTCTGGGAAGACGCAACCTTTCGTGATTGGGCAGATATTGTTGATAAGGGCTCATATGCCGTAGGCGACTGGAAGGAAGGCGATAAAATACAATTTCTTTCCTCGGTAACCGGCTATGGGGTATTGAGCATGATCAAAAAACTCGTGCCTAATGAGTATGTGTCCTTCGAACAATTGGCAGATATAAAAGACGGGAAAGAGCAACCCTTCGATGATAAAGCAAAAGAATGGGCAGGCGGATCGGAGAGCTATTCGCTCAAAGAAAACGCAGGGGTAACGACGATATCTGTCGAGATTGATGTTCCTGACGAACACAAGGATGAGTTTGAGAACAAGTTTCCCAAAGCGTTGGAGAGAGTGAAGGTCTTGGCGGAAGAGTCGTGAAGGATATGGAATGACGATGTCGGGTTTGAAGTCTCGGATTCTGAAAATGGAATTAAAGGGAAGTTTCAATCCTTGTTAATGGATCTTACCCTCAAATCTGGAATGAACGATTTATCACGATAGCACAACGTGCCTTTTTTCACCACGGCGGCACGGCAGAAACAATAACTTGTAAAAATGGGTATCTCTTACCACTTTTTTACTTACCAATATACATATAAGGGAAGCATACCAAATTTTGCACCTAAGTGGTATTATGCCAGATATGCTCAGAGGTATTACGATCGATGACGTGACAACCCGGGATATGGACGATGCAATCTGGGTGGAAGTCACGGAAACTGGCGGCTGGCACGTCGTGGTCATGGTCGCGGATGTCGCAAAGGTAGTTCCCAGGCATTCAGAGCTTGATCGGCTTGCGATATCCCGGGTCGAGACCAGGTATTATGCAAACGGTAACAGCCCGATGTTGCCCAGGCGGCTCGCAGACGGGAAGCTTTCCCTGTGGCCGGGAGAGGCGAAGTATGTCCTCGTAGTGGATATCATCCTCGGCATAGATCTGTCGATCCTCGAAACAAGGCTTTTGCGGACTGCGATGACCAGCGAAGCCCGGCTCGCCTTCTCTGACATCCCCTGTATTCTATCCGATCGGGAGCACCAGCAGCATTCTCTCATCAAGCTCGCAAGCCAGCTCGCAAGCGGTCTTTTGATGCAACGCCGTAACCGTGGAGCTCTGGCATTCTATGACCTGGGGCGGGGGCTGGTGACGAGTGAGGAAGGATCGGTGCGGCAATTGAGATGCAGGGAGGATACCATTGGCTACGTCATCATCCAGGAGCTGATGATTCTCGCTAACATGGCCGTAGCAGAGTATGCGGTCAAAAATGACATTCCTATCCTTTTCCGTAACCATATAGCCCGGAGCGCCACCCCTGAGCGGGAGGACTTGCTGAAGCTGCTCGAAAGCATGGCTGTTATCCCTGAGGTAAATATAGCTACTGTCAGGCATACCGCGTACATGATGCTCAATAGAGCGGAATACGGCCCCGTCATCCTGGGCCATTTCGGACTGAACCTCGGAGCGTATACCCACTTCACCTCGCCCATCCGAAGGTATGCTGATCTTGTGAACCACCAGCAGATCCGGGCATACATCCGAAACGAGTCCTTGCCCCATTCTAAAGAAGAGATTCAGGCAATTGCATCACACATCAACCTGACGCACCTCGAAAACGACAAGGCTAAAAGCGAATACATGAAGGAAAAGGCGTATAGAAAAGCTGAGTCGGTCATCCTGGGGAATCGGATCGAGGATGCAAGCGATACAGACTTCGAGCGCATCACCAAATTCCTGATCCGCAAGAGAGAAGACTGCCCCGAGGCTTATTGCGATGCTTTCCGGAAACGCCTTGGCAAGCTGCCGATCATCTGTGCAGGGCTGGTACTCCTGCAAGCCCCTGATGGCGAAAGATGGAACGGGCTTAAAAGAGCACTGCTGGAGGAAATGGCAACTGCGCCTCACCACGCAGTCTCAATCTTCGACATCGCGCAGCATATACCGGGATGGCAGATGCCCGTATACGAAGTGACCGAAACTGCCCGGGGCAACCTGCCGGTATTCACTGCCCGGAGCGCCATTAGAGTCGATAATAGAGAGTACAGGTCCGCTGCATACGAGGACATGACAAAGAAAGGCGCCGTGCAGCGGGCATCCGTAGACCTGCTCGCGGCTATTGTGGGCTTACCCGCTCCGGACTTGAAGATCACGATAGCAGATCAGCCCGCCAGTAAGGAAGAGATGACGATTAACACGTCGAAAGACCCGATTTTTGCCCTGCAGGAGTATTGTCAGGCAAAGAAACTTCCCTTGCCAGCTTATTCGTTTGAGATGGAAGGCTCGACCAACAAGCCGATTTTCACCTGTACCTGCACCTTTGGCTCCTCGACCAGCACCGGACAGGCGGGAAAAAAGCAAAGGGCCAAACGGCTAGCGGCTAGAGCGATGATATACACTTTAGTGTCTGAGAGTTGATATCGAGTTCGAGATATAAAATCATCTAATGTTTTAATCTTTGTTTTAATGGATCTTACTCTCGAATTAAGCTTCGTACTGGTAAATGATGGCATTTTAAGAGCGTCTAAGTATCTAACGATTTTTATAAAATAACGCCCGTGAAAGTACTAACAGCTGCACTTCCTCAACATAAAAAATAAACATGCCGAGCTTATTTTTTGTGGTCACTATCAAAAAAGAGTGAGTTCGAATTGTTTTTCCAGCAATTACTTTACATTAGGGAATATTGGTTTTAAAATAAATAAAATGAAATTGTCTCATCCTTTTTAGGAGATCTTGCTCGTTAATCCAATCATCGTTAAACAAGAGTAAGTATAAAAGTTTCATTCCTTGTTTTAGTGGGTTTATAAATAATATACTATAATTTATTAAATATCAATAGCCAAATAGTTTGTTTTAGAAATGAAACTTTTTAAATTATTCACAGTCGAACTCTGTCATTACTGCGCTTACATTTCTTAAAATCCTTATTGTAATAATCAAAAAGCCACGGGATTGAAATGCTGGTGAAAATATGCGGGAACAAAAGCATCAGTGATGCTATCAATACCGCATCTATGGGAGCGGATTTTTGTGGCATACTGGTCGGTCAAAAATATCCTTCGAATGATTTTGTGGATCGTCAGACGGCATGTGCAATGGTACATGAGCTTAAGAAAACTAACTCTGGTGGTATCCCTGTAATGGTTACACATGAGGTCGATCCAAACTGGATTGCCGACACGACAAAGAAAATCGGTGTAAGTGCTTTACAACTGCATGGGGGTAGTACACCTGAGCAAGTGCAGCTAGTAAAAAAATTAATGCCTGAAGATTTTATAATTATTACAGCCGTTCATGTAACTACTTACAATGAGACTTTAAAAAATCTATTGCAGTATATGAAAACTCCTACAAACTATTATCTACTGGATACGAAAGATGAAGCTTTAAACAAAGTAGGCGGAACGGGAAGGGTGCATGACTGGTCAGTAAGCTCAAGAATTGTCAGTGAGTTTCCTAAAATCAAATTTATCCTTGCAGGCGGATTAAATCCTGAAAACATCCGCAGCGCCATTAGCAAAATCAGGCCTTATGGCGTTGATGTAAACAGTGGGACTAAAGGCAAAGACAACACAAAAGATATCTGTAAGATAAAAAAGTTTATAGAGCAGGCTAAAAATAGTGTTTAATCCGATTTTTGTGAATTGTTTTTTTTTAAACTATAAATTTCTTTAAATTTAATAGAAATATCACCTGTCAAAGGGGTGTTTTATAACTGTTTCAATCCTTGTTTTAGTGGATCTTGCTCGCGAATCAGTGGTGGATACGAAATTAGGATATTACTCAAAAAAGAATTCCCGGATTTCTTTTCTTAATGAAAATCACTTATAACTGAGCTTATGCCATTTTAGTTAATAGCCCTTATTTTGGAATAATGGATGTTAAAAAGATCTATTTTTTTAAAAAATTAGACTAAAACACTTTAATTTCAATTTAAAGGTAAATAGAAAGGATTATACCTAATTACACCAATATTATGTCGCCAAACAAATAATTGGGCTTTAAAAAGGTATAATCCATGATAAAGATTATTACAAAAGGATATAAGTACTTATTGACTCAAATCGACGATTTTTTAGGGTCTGCACGTACCATTGTTATAAGTCTTAAGAGTATTAAAGGCAGAAAAGAATACGAACAGCTTTTTGGTCGAAAATTGGACGATCAAAAGACAAATATTAAAATCCGTATCATATCTCTAAAACAGTCAAGACTCACAGATTTTATAAGCAATCTTTTTGAAAAATCGATGTCTATATACTCTATTTTCGATCCGATGTTGAGTGAATATTCTAACTTAAAGATCCTTTTCATTGAGAAAATTACTAAAAACAAAAGACATTGTAAAGTACGTAATGTGCTCCCTATTTTTCAAAAAGTGCTTTCAGACTTTTTTGGTGAAGGATTTACTTTTCTCAAAAGGAAAATTTGCATTCCTTATAAAATTAATCTTCTAGTTGTACATAGCAAAGATTATATGGAAAGTGTATTGCCCTGGAATCAAGTACTTGCCTTTCAACACTTCAAAACGTTTCATGGGTATATAGGAGACATGTTTGCATTAAATCCTTCGCTGGATAACTTTTTCATTGAATTACAGGCTTCAATGGAGTACCATCCTCAGCATGAATCGTTAAATTTCAACAACATTCTCAAGTTAGAAATTGCAAGATGTAAGATGGGGTATTCAAATTTTGAATCATTCATTAGAGAATTTAACCAGAATAAAGCTCTAACCGGAGTTTATAAGATCTCATAAAAATCGTGGTGCAGCTATGGATATTATGTAGGTCTAACAAGAAATTAATTAAGTTCCAAACTTGTTTCGTTCAATTTTGGCGTCGCCACATATTGAACTAGCCCACCGATTGATACTTATATGATTTTCACCATATTATACTAAAGAAACCATAATAGGGCGTCTTGTTACAGAGATCCTGTGTTAGACCCCATATAGTGGGAAATTAACTATTTTTGTGCCACACCGATTTATTTAATTGGTTCTATATTTGTCGGTTTTATATTAAAATGCTTGGAATTGTTACCCAACATAATTAATTTTTTGTTAGACCCTATGTAGATCATGTCGCTTGATGTGGCTTTATACTATAAAGTATAAACTCCGGTCTAAGAAAGGAATTAAATATTGAAAATCGTGATCGAATCACTCTTTCATCATATCGTAGAAATCTGAAATGTATTTATCCATATTTCGTGGAATATGCTCAATTACTGATACAAGAATGTAGAAATCTAAATCTTATAGGAGATAAAATCTGGATATGGGATAGAAGGTTCTTTGAGTGCAACTGCAGTGGATTAAAAAATAAAGAAACTGGTATGCTCTCAGATCCTGATGCAGGACATTATGTTAAAAAAACCGGAAAGTATAGTGTCCTATCTGGAACGGGGTATACTGATACATGTGTTGTTGATAGTTGGTGGGGTTTACCAGTTTATTGGGATGCAGTAAACGCAAGTAAAAATGACAACACTATATTTCAAGAAACTATCATTCAGTGCATGAAATCGGAAACTCATAAACCACTTTTTATGATTGCAGATGCTGGACCTGATAGTCATCCTTCTAACCAGGTGGTTATTGATCATGGAGTTATTCCAATTATAGCAGCCAGAGCTAACAGTGCAGGAACTATTCTTAAAACAGAAACAGGAACCCACTTCAGAGGAATATATATACCAAGGAAATTTCATAGACTCCTTGGTAAAATATACAATCTTAGAACCACTGTTGAAAGAAAGAACTCAAATGAAGTAGTGGGATACAATCGCTCGAAAACACCTACAAGAAGAATTGAATGGGCTAAAATGTTTGTCTCTATAGGCAACATTGCCGCTTTACTTACGGCATTAACGGCTTTTAAAGTTGGAAGAAAAGATTTGATAAGGGCACCAACTGCTTTTAGAAGGTTGCATTTTTAAGCTATTTAAGGAAATTTTTCCGGAAAATATAGAATTGAGTGCTTTTATTTGGGATTTAAAGCATTTTAAATGATTTTGGCATAAGCTCAACTCATTTTTAATTTTTAGCTTATCTAACTCTTTTCTAACTATTTTTTGCTCTTTTTTAGTTCTGTTGCCACTCTTTTTCAACCCTTCTCTAACTATTTCCAAGTTTTTTCACTCTTTTTTCTACTCCTGGGATGTGAACAATAGAGCAGAAAGCGTTTCTGACCGATTTCTTTATATACGGAAATGATGTGTATAGTGAGCCATTAACTAGTTAGTATCCGTTAATTTCTGAGAATATCTGGCCGATTTCCGGTCGCATTTTTGACTATCAGGAGCCTGTGGCTATCGGCAGATGGGATGGGGCCCCAGTCCGGAAATGCTAAGAGGCTCAGAGATTTTTGATATTGCAAAGAGAAGGTAATAAAAGAGCAAACCTGCGGCAGTGCAAAACTGTGCAGAAACGCCTGAAAAACCTTTCACACTCATTGATCATGGAAAGGCTCACCTGAGCATCCGGAAGACAAAGACCTGAGACTGCCTGAGGGCATCAGGGCAAAGCAAAATAAAACTATACAGAACGAATATACTTCGGAGGAATTACTTGGCAAGAAAGAAAGTACAGAGAAAGCTTGACGGATGGAAATCCAAGGAATGGTATAATATTGAAGCCCCGGTTTACCTAAACAGGGCTGTTGTCGGAAACACAATGGCAGGAGACCCTGCTCTGCTCTTAGGCCGCAATGTTGAGACTACAGTTGGAGAACTCACCAACGACATGACCAAGAACAACACAAAGGTTGTCCTCAGGATCAGCAACGTTGTCGGAGACACAGCAACTACCGACCTCATGGGCCACGAACTTACAACCGACTATATCCGCTCAATCGTTAAGAGGCAGACTTCCAGGATCGACGCCAATGTCGAGGTTAAAACCAAAGACGGCTACATTATCCGTGTAAAGCCGACCTGCTTCACCATCAAAAGGGCACGCTCAAGCCAGATGAAAGCCATCAGGGAATTGATGGTTGAGATCGTCAAAAGGCGCGCAGCAGAATCCGATTTCGAGACATTCATGCAGGAAGCAATCCTTGGCAGGCTCTCAGCAGCCATTTACAGGCAGGCCAAGTTCATTTACCCGCTCCGCAGAGTCGAGATCAGGAAGACCGAAGTCGAAAAAATGCCCGCAGCTGCACCTGCACCTGCATCAGCCGCAGCATAATTTCTTTTCGGTTCAAAAATTAGAAGCAGGAGAAAATCCGAAAGGATTTTCTTAACTCTCTTTTAATTGTTTAATTCTTACAACTTAATTCACAACTTTATTCGTGGCTTTTCTTATAATCCCTGCTAACTTGCTTGTTTACACTCTCTTTTCTGGACCTTTACTTATTTTCTTTTACTGACTCTTTAACGGATCCATACCGGGATCTTTACCGGGTCTTCACTTACTCTCTTTTCTGCTACCTGAAACCGATGGTGCTTTTGAAACTCTGGCTGGTGCGAGTCTTTCCACTTTCCTTGCTGCCGGGTTTTCTGCTTTCCTTGCTGCACTTCCTGTTTCAGGCCCTGTTGCAGCAGAACCCGCAGAACTCTTCGCCCTTAACCTTGCTTCATTTCTGGGACCTGCTTTTTTCCAGTACTGTATTCCTTCCGTGCAGCGTCGGTTTACGCAGATATCTTCTTCCGGATTTTCTCCTTCTCCATCTGCTTTTAGCCTGAATAGCTTCCAGCCACAGGTCTCACAGGTCTTATCAAGCAGGGTCAGTTTTCCGGTCTTAGGGACCGAATGAGTGTACCCACAGCGCTTTGTACAGCCCAGGAAGCGGCTGTCTTTGAACGCGATCAGGAACATGCTCCCGTCACATTCAGGACAGGGACCTACGGTTTCAGGTGGATAGCATTCCTTTTCAAGGTCGCATTTAAAGCAGGGCCCTATACCGACAGCCCAGTTGTATTTGTTTCCTACCTTCAGGACGGCTGCTCCTTCTTTTTTGCATTCCTTGCTCCTGAGTATGGTCAGAGCTCCGGTTTTTGGCAGGGGGAATGAGTTCCTGCAGTCAGGGTAGCCTGTGCAGCCCACAAAGCGCCCCGAATCTGTCTGCACGATTTTAAGAATATGTCCGCAAGCCTTACAGTTGCCGACGTAGTTTTTCTTGTCTTCAAGGGCAGCTTCGTCCTTGATTGTGCCTGCAATGCTTGAAGTCAGCTCTATTTTGTTTGCTTCAAGCTGGGCGTACATCTCTTTGATCAGGGTTGTGCCTTCGTCGAGAGCGGTTTCAAACTCTTTTTTACCGTCTTCGACTTCCTGGATAAGGGCTTCTATTTTTGAGCGGATGTCCGGCCTCACAAGGATTGGGACGGTTAGGGAAAGCCCTTCCATCAGGGTAAAGCCTGTATCAAGTATCGAAACTGTCTTTCCTTTGGTCTCGAAATAGCCTCGCTTTTTGTTTGTTTCGATATGGGTCGGGGCTGTTGCCTTTGTCCCTATCCCGTGCTTGTCCATAAGGGTCAGGAGTTCGGCTTCGGTCAATTTTTTCGGAGGGCTGGTTTTGGACTTTGTATTGCTTAGCTTTTTTACGTCTACCCTCTCTTTTTCCTCTACAAACGGGAGGAGCTTATCTTTTTTATTTTCAAAGGGATAGATTTCGAGCCAGCCTGCATCTTTAAGCACTGTCCCTGAAGAGTCGAAAGGTTCTTCCTGGACCTGCAGGTGGAGGTGAGTTTTTTCGAAAACTGCTGCAGGCATCAGGTTTGCCATGAAGTGCCTTGCAATAAGGTCATAGACTTCTGCTGCCTGTGGGATGTTTACTGTAGCACTTATTTCTCCCCTGGCAGCCGCCCGGATAGGATGGATAGGCGGATGGTCGTGTGCGTCTTTTTCCCCGTTTTTCGGCACTACGGGGGCAGCAAGGATTAATTCGGCAAAAGGCTTATATTCCTTCTGCCTCGCAAAATCGAAGAGTAGCGACTTGAAGTCGAAGTCATCTGCATATTTGTTGGTCTCTGTCCTCGGGTAGCTCGTAAACCCTGCAAGGTAGAGCTGTTCTGCAACCTCAAGGGCTACTTCCGGGCTGATCCCCAGAAATTTTGAAGCCCGCTTCAGAAACTCTGTCGTGTTAAGCGGGTTTGGAGGGCTGGTCTTTGCTTCTTTTACCGTTTTCTTTACAACAAGTCCTTCTTTTGCCCCTTTTAGCCTCTTGAAGATTTCAACCGCTTTCTCTTTGTCGTGGATATTTCCTGCTCTGTGAGTGCCTTCGAATTCCCCTTCTTTTGCAGCAAAGATTCCAGTAATCTTCCAGAAGTCCTTTGCCTCAAAAGCCCGGATAGCCTTTTCCCTTTCGTACACAAACCCGCAGGTAGGTGTCTGGCAGGGCCCGATTGAAAGGACGTCTTTTGTTCTTGCCTTTTCCCTGACCGAGAGCGTGACAAAACGCGTAAAAGCTGCTCCCATTTTCAGGTCCAGGATCTGCCTGGCCTCCGCAGCCATAGCGAGGTTATGGTCAGGATCTACAGTACTTTCAAAAGCTCTCCTGACCTCTTTTGGGGAAAGTGCTGAGAAGCGAGCCCTTGCAATAGGCACGTTTGTAACCTCTTCGGCAAGTGTCTTTGCTTCAAACCCTATATTTTCTCCTTCCCTGTCATAGTCGCATGCAAGGATAATCCTGTCTGCCCTTTTTGCCAGGTTTTTTATTGCAGCTGCATACTCTTTCCTGGTGACGAATTTTTCAGGGTCAACTCCAAGCAACGTACCAGGGTCAACCTCACTCCATTTATTGTACTTTTCAGGAAAATCATAGTTCATGATGTGCCCGGACAGCCCCATCACGAGCCATTCTTCCCCTTTCCACTTAAACTCATAAGCAGGCAGCCCTTCTACTGAAAATTTATCCACTTCCCCATCGCCCAGGATGCTGGCAATCTGGGCTGCTGCTTTATTTTTTTCTGCAAATGCGACAACTGTCATATAAAATACCTTAACCTCTATTATTGGGATATAGAATATTGTAAGGAAATATCATTTGTAAGGAAATATCATTTGAACGATGGCATGGAAATATTGCCGAAAACGTCAAGGAAGCATAATTAGGAGGTACATTGAAACGTTTCCAGGTTTGATTTTTTTAGCTTAACTGGCAGACTTTAATTATTTATTCTTGCTGTCTGTAAAGTCCCTGTCTTCTGTAAAAACCCTTCGCTTTATAAATAATCAACATAGATCTCATACATATACATACCCTGATTAGTATGCTTACATTATTTATATATTTGTCTGTTTATACATTATTGGATGACTTTTCCGGATGTAAAAAGCTATATATCAGTTCACTCTCTGTTCTAATCTACAAACTGAAATTCCCGGATTAATCGTCACATTCATTCTAACGGAAAGTTTGTTTAATAGAAAGATTGCTCAGTTAGGAAGATTACTCAATTATATTGTTACACTACACTGTTATTGACACATTTGCCGGTAGTCCTTATCTTCTTTACTGGTATGTCCTTATCTGTAAGCCCTTAGTTAAAATTGAAATATTTAAGGACTGGAATATTTCAGGATTGGAATGTTTCAGGACTAAAACACTGTAAGACCAGAATAGTTTTGACTGGAATACTATCTCATCCACCTCAACATACGGAGTAAAAATGACGCTGATGGAAGATGCAAAACGGGGAGCCATTACCCCTGTAATGGAAGCCGTGGCAAAAGCTGAAGGAATAGATGCAGAAACTGTCCGCTCCTGCGTGGCAAAAGGGCTCATAGCCATTCCAAGGAATATCAGGCGAGAAACCCTGCCTGTCGGTATTGGCAAATACATGAGCACAAAGATAAACGCCAATATAGGCACATCAAGGGACTGTATCGATATCGATGCCGAAGTCGAGAAAGCGAAAACTGCAGAATTATTCGGGGCTCATGCAGTAATGGACCTCTCAACAGGCGGAAACCTGGATGAGATCCGCACCCGTATCCTTAAAGCCGTAAATATACCGGTAGGGACTGTCCCGATCTACCAAGCAGCAGCTTCGCAGAAAGTTGTCGTGGAAATGACCTCTGACGACATGTTCAACGCCGTAAGGAAGCATGCCGAACAGGGCGTGGATTTTGTAACCGTACATGCCGGAGTAAACTTGAATTCCCTCGAGCGCCTGCGCCAGAGTGACCGGATTATGAATGTGGTCAGCCGGGGTGGCTCTTTTACCATTGCCTGGATGCTGCACAACGGGGAAGACAATCCCTTCTATGCCGAATTTGATTATCTCCTTGAAATCGCAAAAGAATACGATATGACCCTCAGCCTTGGGGACGGCATGCGCCCCGGCTGTATTGCCGATGCTTCCGACCGCCCCAAGTTCATGGAGTTTATCACCCTCGGGGAGCTTGTAAAACGTGCAAGGGCTGTCGATGTCCAGACTTTCGTTGAAGGGCCGGGGCATGTCCCCTTAAACGAAATCGAACTCAGTGTCCGGGGCATGAAAGAACTCTGCGACGGAGCTCCTCTCTACCTTCTGGGGCCCCTTGTTACCGATATTGCCCCCGGTTTTGACCATATCACCGGTGCAATCGGAGGAGCAGTCGCGGGAATGTACGGCACCGACTTCCTCTGTATGGTAACCCCCTCGGAACACCTTGCCCTCCCGGCTCTCGAAGACATTAAAGAGGGACTGCTCGTAACAAAGCTTGCAGCCCACACTATCGACCTCATAAAAGAAGGCCCGAGAGAACGCGCCTGGAAACAGGATACAACTATGGCTTATGCCCGCAGGGACCTTGACTGGGAGAAACAGTTCGAACTTGCAATCGACGGCGACCGCGCCCGCAAAATCCGTGACGCCAGAAAGACAGAAAGCGACGCCTGTTCTATGTGCGGAGAACTCTGTGCAGTTAAAATCGTAAAGGAAGCCTTCGGGGAAAAGAAGAAAGAAGAGTAAAAACGGAAGAACTAATTTTTTCACCTCTTTTTTCTTTCAATCCTTTTTCCTTTAAATTACTATTCTCCTTTTCAGACTTCAGCCGTTTTACTAAAAACAGTTTGCCGTTTGAGAGAATATACTTCAACCAGGTGATGCGGGTGATACCGCATTTTTGCTTCTCTGAGGCCACCGATGCCGAGGTCGCTCTCCCGGTTGATGTACTCCACTTCGCTGGCAAGAACTGCTGCCGTATCCGCGTTAATCGCCTTATAGATACCTTCACAGTCAGGCAGCCCTTTTTCGAAGTGGATGAGCGCTGTATCTGCATTGAGGAGCTCAAAGAGGGAGATTGCGCTCACCTCCGAATCAACCCTGATCAGAAGGCCCCTCAGGAGAAGTTCGGTGAAGTGCTCGACCGCGTAAAGAGCTGCTTCGATCTCATGGGTAAGGACTAAATTTTTCTCACACCCTTTCCAATCGTGCCATTTTCTCAGGAGTTCCCTTACCTCTTCCAGGTTTTCGGATGTAATCGGCTCAGTTATGTTCAGGCAGTTCTTTCGGAACCTGTTGAGGTGGCTCCGGATTTTCTGGTACTTCTTTCCCGGGAGTTCCGCAAGTTCGGAAGCCCTGTACACATACTCAAAGTTGTTCCTGTCCGGCACCAGCACGAGGCCGGGCTCAAGCTCCTGCATCCAACGTGCAGTCTCCGGGTCAATGAACACAAGGGGCATATCGTCGCTCATGTCCAGTGCCAGCCGTATGAGCTCACGCATAAGCACCGGGTCGCGGGGACCTATCGGTGGGTGGAACCTGGTAACCCCTTCAGTGGTGCACGAAATAATAATGTTCCCGTTAACGTATGCGTACCGGTATGGTGTAAAATGGTTCCAGCAGACCATGTTTGTAAATGTGTTGCTGCTGTGGGCTTGCGGGTAAAGCGCGTAATGTCGTTCGAAAAATTCCCTGTCAGCAAGAGTGACAGGTTTGAAGTCTTTCTGACAAAGCATCAGGAATCTCCTGAGGTTCGCAAATATAATATTCTGAAAGTAAAGCATACGGATTTATCGGTTTTCATCTACCCACCATTTTCTTGATTGATTCCTTCGATAGGTCTTTTATCAGCAATTGTGCCAGATAATTATCATCAAGGCCTGCGTAAATGTAGCTAACTTCTGGAAATTACATTAAAATACTATCTTCAATTTAATAGGGCTTACGCATTTGACTATTGGAATCAATTATATGCAACCTTTCATAACCCTGTCAAGCTTTTTAGAGTTCTATTAACCGACCAACAAAAAAGGAATAAAAATGGCTGAAACTGAGACAAAATCTGGTTTGAACATCCGTAGTGCAGAAAAAGAAGATATTCCCCTTATTTTTGAATTTGTCAAAGGGATTGCTGAGTTTGAAAACCTCTCCCACCTGGTCACAGCCACAGAAGAAACCCTGGAGGAGTCCATGTTCGGGGAAAAGCGTTATGCTGAAGTTTTCTTTGCCGAACTTGATGGGGTGCCTGCAGGTTTTACGGTCTTTTTCCACAACTTCTCCACTTTTGTTGGAAAACAGGGGCTTTATATCGAAGATATATTTGTGAAACCTGGGTTTCGGGGAAAAGGAATCGGAAAGGCAATGTTTATGCACTGCGTTAAGCTTGCAAAAGAAAGGAATTGTGGGAGGATGGAGTGGGCAGTGCTTGACTGGAACCCTGCAAGAGAGTTTTACGAATACTTCGGGGCCGGGCCTGTTGATGGCTGGCATATTTATCGTATGGGTGCGGATAAATTCGAAAGTGCGCTTGAAAAGTAAACCCGGTAGGTTTACCTGAAATTCTTCTTTTTAAAGGTTTCAGGTCGTATCTTCCTGCTGAATGAAAGAATGGTGCTCAAGGCGTTCGACTCTTTTTTCAAGCCCTTCTATCTGCTCAAGGATTCCTTCAGATGCTTCTTTACCCTGAGCAGCCCCTGCCCCTTTTTCCCCGGTTTTCTCGGCACGTTCCTGAGCCCTCTGCATATATTTGTCTGCTCTCATAACCAGGATTGTTTCGAACCTGCAGATCCCAATAAAGGGAGTGATTGAGGGTGTATACGTTTTTTCGTCTTCAGTTTCGTAAATTACAAACATGCGATAACCCGTAAGGTCAATCCACTCGTCGATTATCTTTATTCCCTCCGGGTATTCGTAGTTCTTATAAAGGCTCTGAACCCTTGCTGAGTCTTTCGGCTCCCAGGTTATTATATCCATCAATATCATTTGCCTGATACCCCCTGTATTAAAAATAGGTCCAAATTATGTTCAATATTATGTTCAATCGAATCCGAATCGGATTCAAAGTATATTTAGCAAAGTTAATGTTGTTTCTCTTCAAACGGGCATATACTTTCAGGAAGAAATGTTTAGAAAAAAAGATACGGAAAAGAGATCTGAAATGTGACTTATTCCAAAACCCGTCTTGTTAACCTATTCCGAAACCTTTTTGCTCTTAATTATTAAAATGTTTCAGAAACTCTTCTGTAGCATGAAAATCTTGTAGTCTATCTCGTATTACCCTGACAAAATGTGCCATGTCACCATATAGCAAATCTTAAATAGTTTTTCAGCTTATTTTATACCGTTAAAAAGGACATAATCATACCCTAAATGCGAATAGACCTGCTAGACCCGCAAAAAAATGTTTTTTGCGGGTTAAAACAAATAAAACTGGATTCTTTTTTTACAATGTATTACTTTCTATCGAAAGGGGTTTTCTAACTCTGCCCCTTTCCCCTCCCACCTCTATTTCTCAAGTTTCGCTTCCCTAGTTTCGCTTCGGGATCACAGGAAATTGGAGATTTTCTGGGAGTTGCACTGCAAGTGCAACAGCACGATGTCCTTTTCGCTCCGCTCCGCTCCGCTCCGCTTCGCTCAAGAGGACTAAATTATAATATCTCTGACCAGTACAGCCTTATTCGCTGTATCAGCTGTTTTTGTCACTCGCGACGAAGGAGAGCAACCTTTCCCACGAAAAAAGAAGAGAAAAGGCAAAAATTAAAAGCGAACAAAAAACTTTTAATAGTGCAAAGAAAACAAAATCAAATTCTATCTAAAGACACTCATTTTCAAATATCTTTTTTATTTTTTAGGTTTTTGCTCTTGGTAATGGACAGGCTCATGCCCGGAAAAAAGCGACCTGATAAAGTGAATTACGGTTTCTTCGGCTTTAGAATTCGGATTTTTTCGTCTCAAAAGTGTAAAACAATATCCAGAAAGGTTCTGAAAAGATCTAAATTCAGGAAATATATACCTTATAAATTGTTATATTATTTATTATAATTATATTTTTCATTGCACTACTGGCTGGATCATATTCACATAGTCAGTATTAAAAATTTATATCAAAATCCGATATTTAAATAGTTAAGATCTTTCTGGAGGTAGGGGATGAGAATTAAAGACAGGCTGTATTCGATAGTTGCAGGTTTTGTTTTTTCACTTTCTTTTTCCTTATTCTTTATTTAACATATCTCTACGTGCGGTAATGATGCCCTCAGGCCTGTTGCATGTCGCGGAAGAGAGCCAGATCATAGTCCGGAGATTCATTCATTAACACATTTCTACCATGAAGATAAAACCTGGTTGGTAAAATAACGGGTTGAGACTGAAAGAGGAGGGTTAAATATGGCAGATTCAGGGTTTAAAAACTTAAATCTATCAAAAGAGATACTGATGGCAGTAGAGGATATGGGATTTGAAGAGACTACCACAATTCAGGCTCAGTCCATTCCCTATATGCTGGAAGGCAGAGATGTTATCGGACAGGCTCCTACAGGGACCGGGAAGACTGCAGCTTTCGGAATTACTGTTTTAGAGAGGATAGATCCGAAAATAAAGGGGCTGCAGGCTGTGATTTTATGTCCTACAAGAGAGCTGGCGATTCAGGTAGCAGGAGAGCTCAAAAAGATCTCAAAATATAAAACGGACATCGAGATCTTACCTATTTACGGTGGGCAGCCTATAGACCGCCAGATTAAGGCATTAAAGAGAGGCGTACAGATTATTACCGGCACCCCTGGGCGTGTTATGGATCATCTGAACCGCCGCACTCTGAAAATGGAGGGCGTGAAAATAATCATACTGGATGAAGCGGATGAAATGCTGGATATGGGGTTTAGAGAAGATATCGAGACTATTATGAAGAAGATCCCGGAGCAAAGACAGACTATTTTCTTCTCTGCAACAATGCCTAAAACAATCCTGGATTTGACTAAAAAATATCAAAACAACCCTCATTTTGTAAAGCTTGTACACAAAGAAATGACCGTTCCTAATATCGAACAATTTTATTTTGAGGTCAAGCAGCAGACAAAATTTGAAGCTCTGGCTCGTTTAATTGACTATTATAACTTGCAATTATCGCTGGTGTTTTGCAATACGAAAAAACGTGTGGATGAACTGGTTGAGAATCTCAAGATAAGAGGATACCTGGTTGATGGCCTGCACGGGGACATGCAGCAGAAGCAAAGAGATATCGTTATGTCCAGGTTCCGGAAAAGAGAGATTGAGATACTGGTAGCAACTGACGTAGCGGCCAGGGGGATCGATGTAGGAGATCTGGATGCTGTCTTTAATTACGACATACCTACGGATGATGAGTATTACGTGCATAGAATCGGAAGAACAGCCAGAGCAGGAAAATCAGGACTTGCATTTACTTTTGTGGTAGGTAAAGAAGTATATCGAATAAGGCAGATCCAGCAGTTCACAAAGACTAAAATTATAGCTAAAAGAATTCCTTCTGTCAGTGATGTTGAAGAGATGAGAACAAACACAATTTTAGAAAATGTTAAAGATGTTGTTGATGCAGGACATTTGGGGGAGTATAATAATTTAGTTGAAAAACTTATTCAAGAGGAATATACTTCTTTAGACGTAGCTGCTGCTTTATTAAAGATAATGATTGACAAAGAGAGCAAAGAAATGTCAACAAGGGGTTAATTTTTCCAGGTTGTGGGAGTGATTTTCCCCTTCCTGTCTTTTCTTGAATAGACCTCACTCAATATCTTCCAGCGAATATCCTTCATATTCGGTATTTCTCACTTCATTGAAGATTCCTTCTGTCTCTCAATAATTGTGGTCTCTCAATAAGTGTCTACACTTAGGAAAAAGTATTCATAAAAGATTGGAAAAGATCCCTTCTCAGAAGGAATCCTCTCTTAGTGAGGCTTAATAGAATCTTTCTTCGTTCATGAGATTTAATAGGATCTTTCTTCGTTCTCAAGGGACTTTAATACCTCAAGTTTTTTCCTCGCATCCGCCATATCCGGGTAAACGCGCAGGATTTCATCAAAAGCCCTTATCGCTTCACTGTACCTTTCCATTTTTCCGAGGATAACTCCCCTGTAGTTCATGGACTGAACGTCCTGAGGGTCTATCCTTAACAGCTTTTCGAAGGCTTTCAGGGCTTCTTCATATTCTCCGATTTTTGCAAGAGAGATGCCCAGGTATCTGAGAGACTGTTCGTGCCAGGGGTTAATGGCAAGAGCTTCTTTAAAAGCCCTGGCTGCGGTCTCGTAAAGTTTCTGTTTGAAGCAGACCACACCCACGTTATAGATTGCCTTGATGTTATCGGGATCCTTTTCAAGCACGCCGTCAAAAGACCTGAGAGCTTCCCTGAACTGCTCAAGCATGCAGAAGGCAATTCCTTTATAGTTCATGGCATCGAAGTTCTCAGGGGAGAGTTCAAGGATGCGGTCAAAGTACCCAAGGGACTCCTGAGCTCTATTTAACTTGATGAGGGTCGTGGCTGCGTTGTAAAGGGCTTCTTCGTTTTTCGGGTTGAAAAGAGAAGCTTTTTCGAAGGCCTGCAGGGCTTCTTTCGGGTTGTCAAGTTCTAGGTGACAGAGGCCGAGGTAGTTAAGGCTTTCAGGGTCTTCCGGGGATGCTTCGAGAAGCAGCTCAAAGATCCCTGCAGCTTCTTCATACTCTTCCATGTTGAAGAGCACAAGAGCCATATTGTAGAGTGCTTCCCTGTGCGTGGGCTCATGTTCAAGGACCAGGTCGAGGGCCTGAAGAGCTCTTTCATAGTCCTGAAGTTCTATGCTAGCAATACCGAGCCTGTAGCAAGCTTCGGTGTAGTCCGGAAAATCAGGGGTAAAGAGGATCACTTTTTCCAGGTCCTTTGCAGCTTCTTCGAAGTTAAGGAGCTTGAAACTGGCTATTGCACGGCTGTAAAGGATATCTGCATTTTCAGGTTCCTGGATAAGAGCTGAACTGAAGGTGTTTCGGGCTTCTTCGCACCTGCAAAGTGCAAGGAGGGAAAGCCCTTTCTGCTCCTGGGCAGCTGTAAGAGAAGGGTTGAGTTCCAGGGCCTTCTCAAAAGCCTCCACTGCATCCTCGTTCTGGTCAAGCCCTCTCATAACAAGCCCGCTTAAGTACCACACGTCAGCAGCCATCGGCTTTTTCTCAAGGACTTTTTCAAAGGTCTCAAAGGCATCTTCATACCTTTCGGTTTTGAGCTGGGAAAGCCCTATTTTAGTCCAGGCGTCTTCTGATTCCAGATCATTTATTTTCGGCCCTTCTTCCTGGCTTTCCAGTACGGCATGTTCGAAGGCTTCAAGGGCTTCTTCGTAATTCTCCTGTGAGAATAGCACAAGCCCTTTCCCATACCATGCTTTCCTGCAGTTCGGATAAGCCTTAAGTAGCTCTGAAAAAACATCGCAGGCTTCCTCCTGCTTTCCAAGTTCCAGAAGTACCGTCCCTCTGTTGTAAAGAACCTCTTCTGAAGCCGATCCGTCTCCTGCAAGTTTCTCAAGCGGCAGCAGGGCTTCTTCAGACTTTCCAAGTTCTATCAGGGCGGACGCAAACTTCTCAAGGAGCTCCTGACATACCCGAGGAGTTTCTCCCGTGCTTTTTTCGATTTTCTCTCCTGTGTCTCCTTCGATTACATTTTCTACGGAGAGTTCAGGAAGGGCAAGAAGGGAATTTACCGCAGATACAGCTTCTTCTAACCTCCCAAGTTCGAAAAGAGAAAGAGCTCTTTTTTGCAGGATTTCGGGGTCCTGCGCTCCTACTCCGAGGACAATGTCAAAGGCTTCTACAGCCCTTTCATAATCTCCTATTTCAAAGCAGGAAAACCCTGTATAACAGGGGATGTCAGACTTCCGGCACCCGAGGGCAAGGGCTTCTTCAAATCCCTGCGCGGCTTCTTTGAAATTACCAGACCTGAAAAAGGAAATAGCTCTTAGATATTGCATACCTGCTTTTTCCGGAGAGTATTCCAGCGCTGCTTTAAAGGCTTCAGCAGCTTCTTCATATTTTCCGAGTTCGAAAAGGGTGTATCCTTTCTGGTCGAGGGCGTATGTGCAGTCAGGTTTCAGTTTTAGGATAAGGTCAAAGGCAGCCAGCGCATCCTGGATTTTTCCAAGGGCTTTTAAAGCAAGCCCTTTTCTGAAAAGAATGGTCTTTCTTCCCGGAGTCTGACCGAGCACCTTCTCAAAAATCTCAAGAGCCTCTTTATAATATCCCTGCTTAAAACAGGCAGTGCTCAGGTGTGCAAGGGCTTCATCATTTGCCGGGTCTCTGGCAAGAACTTCCTTAAAGCCGGGTGTGGCTTCTTCGTATCTTCCAAGCCTGAGCAGAGCAAGGCTCTTTCTATAGATAATATCCGTGTAGATAACATCCGTGTAAATAACATCCGTGCCGGCAATATCCCGGATTTTTTCCGGGTCGGGAGCTGTCTTAAGGGCTGCCTCAAAAGCTTTCAGGGCATCTTCATACTTCTCGAGTTCAGAGCAGGAAATACCCAGCCAATAATATGTGTCTTGTGCGTTCTGGAATGCAGGGTCGATTTCAAGGACTTTTTTGAGAGCCGTGTAAGCTTCTTCCTGTCTCCCGAGTTTTGAACAGGACAGCCCGACGAAGTACCAACCTTCCGCAAACTTCGGATCCTGCTCAATTAACCTTGAAAAGGCTTCAAGAGCCTTTTCGTAAGCTTCCTGCCTGATAAAAACAAGCCCTTTCCAGTAACGCACAGGATAATCTTTCTGAGAATAGCCTTTCTGAGAATAGGACTTCTGAAGGTTCCCTACTGTTCCTTCATTCTCTTCTTCGTTTTCGCTTACTTCTTCGCTCTCATTTCTTTCTTTATTTTCATTCTCATTATTTTCTTTCTCATTTATTTCTTCAAAAAGGGCAAGAGCCTCATTATGCTGACCGAGCTCGAAATGCTCAATCCCGAGCTTGAACTTCGCCTCTTCGAGCTTAAACATGGTCTCTTCCCTGGTCGGGTCAAGTTCAAGCAGGTTTGAGAGAGCTTCAACTGCTTCCTTATGCTTCTTGAGTTCAAGGAAACAAATCGCCCTTTTGTGCAGGGCTGAAAGGTTTTCCGGGTCTCTTTCCAGCACAGTCTCAAAAGCCTTGAGAGCTGCTTCGTACTGCCTGGTTTCAAAGAGACAGATTGCCCTGTATTCAATGGCATCATACAGCTCCGGATTAAGGCGGATAGCCGATTCAAAAGCCCGGGCTGCCTCTTCATGCCTGTGTAGTCTATACAGAGTCAGGCCGCTGTAGTACCAGGTCATGCCGGAGTCAGGTCTTTTTTCAAGTACACTTTCAAAGGTTTCCAGGGCAGGGATACATTTTCCGAGCTTCATTTGAGAAAAACCCTTGAGAGTTCCGGCGTCCTCATAACCTGAGTCCTTTGTAGCGTTCCTTATAGTTACTTCTTCAAAGGCTTTTACAGCTTCCTCAAAGCGTTCCAGCTTCAGGAGGACAAGCCCTTTATTATACCAGGCTTCTTTTGATTCGGGTTTTTCAAGCAATATCTTTTCGAACGCCTGCAGGGCAGTTTCATGTTTCTCGAGCTCCATTGCAAGCTTTCCTTTCCTGCACTGGATTTCTACATCTTCCGGGTTTTTTGCAGCAAGCTTTTCAAAGGTTTCCAGGGCTTTTTCCTGTTTGCCAAGTTCCGTAAGTGCAACTCCAAGGCTGTATGCAAGATCCGGATAATCGGGACTGAGGGAAACGACTTTTTCAAGGTATTCCAGGGCAACTTCTTTTCTTCCCAGTCTGAGAAGGGATATGCCTTTGTTATAAAGAGAATCGATATCTTCTGGGTTTGTTTTAAGGACTTCGGCAAAAGCTTTCTCGGCTTTTTCATACTCTTCCGAGGCAAAAAACAAAAGTCCCTTATTTTTCCAGGCGTCCTCAAAGTCAGGTCTGAGTTTTATTGCTTCTTCGAAAGCCTCAAGCGCTTCTTCGGTTTTTCCAAGCTTTCCGAGCACTATCCCTTTCTTGTTCCAGCCCTTCTCAAGGTAAGGATTCAGCCACAAGCCTTCTTTAAAAGCTTCAAGGGCTTCTTCATAACGCTCCAGAGAATAGAGGGCAAAACCCTTATTCATCCAGCAGATTTCATCTTCAGGCTTCAGGCATGCTGCATTTTCAAAAGCTTTAAGGGCAGGCTCGAATTTTCCGATGTCCAGGAGAATGAGCCCTTTTTGGAGCCACATGTTATGGTTTTCAGGCTCCTTCTCCAGGCTTTTCGTAAGGGGTTCGAGGGCTTCTTCAAAACGTCCGAGCCCTGCAAGCACAGTGCCCCTGAATTTCTGAGCTTCGGTAAAATCAGGGTCATATTCAAGCAGTTTTTCAAGGACTTCGAGGGCTTTTTCATACTTACCTGTTCTGGCAAGCAGGCGTCCCTGTTGAAACCATGCATCCGTATTTGTCGGGTCAAGCTCCGTAACACGGGCAAAGGACCGGATAGCTTCCGTAAAATTCTGCAGTTTCAAAAGAGCAAGTGCCCTGTTATACCAGATTTCCTTCATATCAGGATAGGTTTTAAGTACGGTATCAAAGGCTTCTAGGGCTTCTTCGTATACCTCAAGTTTCATAAGTGCAAAGCACTTATAATTCCAGGCTTCAAAATAATCAGGGTCGAGCCGGATAGCTTCTTCAAAAGCCTCAATGGCTTCGTTAAGCCTGAGCAGCTGTACGAGAGCAAAACCTTTCCTGAACCAGGCTTCTCTGTGCCCGGGGTTAAGCTTCAATACTTTTGAAAGAGTTTTTTCTGCGTCCTCGTATCTTGAAAGTTCGCTTAAAAGGATACTTTTATGATAGAGTGAAGCTTCATTTGCAGGAAACTTCTTTAAAAAATCATCAAGAGATTCCAGAGCTTCTTCTTTTTTCCCTAGCTTTGCAAGGGCAAGACATTTCTGCTCAAGGGCACTGGTATTTTTTGGGTTCTCCCTGATAAGGTGATCAAAGCATTCGAGGGCTTTCTCATATTTATCAAGCTTTGCAAGGACCAGGCCTTTTGCGTAGCAGGCCTCCGAATCTTTTGGGTTAATTTCAAGTGCACGTCCGAAATTCTCCAGTGCTTCTTCATATCTGTTCACCTTTCCGGCTACTGTCCCCATCGCACACCAGGCGGCTACATAATCTGGCTTAAGTTCAATAGCTTTCTCAAAGCAAAGAATTGAAGCTTCAGTTCTTTCTACTTCGGCAAAAGCAAGGCCTCTCATATACCAGGTTTCAGAGATATCGGGAGAAATTTCAAGTGAACTTTCGTAGGCTTCAAGGGCTTCTTCAAATTCACCCAGAATTGCAAAACAGATTCCTTTTCTATAGAGGGAATCGGAGTTCCCAGGTTCAAGCTGCAGGACTTCATTAAATGAGTTGAGGGCTTCCTGGGGTTTTTCAATTTCAAGGAGAGCAAGTCCCCTGTTGAAAAGGGCTCCCTTATGAGTTGGGTCTTTATCCAGAATTTTATTGAATGTGTTAATGGCTTTTTCGTACCTTTTGCGTTTAACCAGGTCAAGGCCTCTGTGAAAGGCTTCATCGTGAACGATAATAATTCCTCCGATTCCCTTTTTTGCAATAGATCCTGCAGCTCATTTGAGTATTATATTACTACTTTCCTTTTAGTGCGTTTCTTTTTTCAAAAGAATGTATATCAATAAACTGCGCCAGTGAATATACATTGATAAATCTGTGATAAGTGTTACTTATATGTGCTACCGATAAGTATTTACTGATAAATGTTTACCGATAAACTTGCATTACATTATATATTTTTATGTTTTTATCTGTCTTTTTAAGCCCTACTTTCGTTTTTCGGGCGGGCTATTATTGGATATCTGGGATTGCTATCATGTTTGTTATCATTATAATTTTTATTTAGAACCTATTTTTCTAACATACTATATAAAGAATCTCCCATAAATGTGAGTGGGAGAAAACTTTCCAAATTTGCTTTGAGAATTGTTTACCAGTATTTAAGCTGTCTCTTTGAAGAGAGTTTACATTATAAAAGAATATGTAAAAAGATATTCTAAAGATAAATTATTTTTTAAAGATTTCTCTCAAGGGCTTTTCTAATGCTTTTGCAGCTATCTTTATTATAGCAAACGAGGAAAACAGTTTCAGGTAGCTTATTATTCTGAAGAAATTCCCTTACCTGAGAAACTGCAATCCCGGCTGCCCTTTCGGAAGGAAAACCGTATGCTCCTGTGCTTATGGCTGGAAAGGCAATTGTTTTTATATTGTATCCTCTAGCAAGTTCAAGGCTATTCCAGTAGCAAGAAGCCAGAAGTTCATCCTCTCCTGTTCTGCCTCCATGCCATACAGGGCCGACTGCATGTATAACATACTTTGCAGGCAGAAGATATCCGGATGTAATTTTTGCTTCTCCTGTTAGGCAGCCATTAAGGGTTCTACACTCTTCCAGCAGCATGGGGCCTGTAACCCTGTGGATGGCTCCATCTACTCCTCCACCTCAGAGAAGTGTATTATTTGCAGCATTGACAATCGCATCCACTTTCATTTTTACGATATCCCCTTCAGATATCTTTATTCTATCCGGACTTACTTTCATACTTGACTCCTGTACTCGACTTACTCAACTTTTACTTTTGTATGCGGTTCCTGTACTCGGCTCTTTTATCTACACATTAGATAGTTTTTTTTCTTAAAAGTCATAGCTTTTTGATTTATGTGTTCCCAAACAATGATATAGCATAAAACATAGATTATACTAGTCAATCCGAAAGCGGGGATTTCGGTGACCTGCAGGCGTAATTGCCCGCTTAAAAAGTTCTAAAAACTCTTATATGCCTCTGGGGGTTACTGAGGCGACCCTGTTAAGAATTTGATCTGAAAGATTAAAAAATCTGAAAGGTCAAAAGTATATATCGATAAAATAAACAGTTGCACATAAAATAAGCAGTTGCACATAAAATAAGCCAGTAGTAGTTAAAATGAACAAGTGGCTAAAATAAATCGAGCCGAAATATTTCTTAAACATATTTTTTGACCATGGCTTATATAGCCAGGAATAAACCTCTGAATTATTTCAATGGGGAGACTAACCATGAGCGACATGACACTTAAGGAGAGACTTTTAAACGCATTGGAAGGTAAGCAAGTTGACAAAGTACCTGTTTGTTCCGTAACCCAGACCGGAATTGTGGAGTTAATGGACGAAGTGGGAGCTCCCTGGCCGGAAGCTCACTCTGATCCTGAACAGATGGCAAAACTGGCGATTGCAAACTATGAACGTAGCGGTCTCGAAGCTGTAAGGGTTCCTTACTGCCTGACCGTGCTTGCCGAAGCCATGGGCTGCGAAGTTAATATGGGTACGAAGAACAGACAGCCTTCTGTTACTGCCCATCCGTATCCCAAAGACCTTGAAGGCATGAAAATGCCCGAAAACTTGATTGACATGGGCAGAATCCAGGCTGTACTTGATGCGATTAAAATCATTAGAGAAAGAGTAGGTCCGGATGTGCCTGTTATCGGAGGAATGGAAGGACCGGTCACCCTTGCCTCGGACCTTTCGAGTGTCAAGTCTTTTATGAAATGGTCTCTGAAAAAACCCGAGCTTTTTGAACAGGTACTGGACTTTGCAACCGAAGCCACAATAGCGTATGCAAATTCCATGGTTCTTGCAGGGGCAGATGTTATTTCCATTGCAGACCCAGTAGCATCTCCTGACCTTATGAGCCCGGACTCCTTCAAAAATGTGCTTCAACCCAGATTGCAGAATTTCTCTTCAAATGTGGATTCGGTTACAGTCCTGCACATCTGCGGCAATGTGAACCCTATCCTCAACTATATGGCAGACTGCGGCTTCGAAGGTCTGAGCGTTGAAGAAAAGATTGGCAGTATAAAGAAGGCCAAAGAAATACTCGGGGACAGAGCAAGGCTCGTAGGAAATATTTCAAGCCCCTTTACTCTGCTTCCAGGCCCGGTTGACAAAATAAAATCAGAAGCCAAACAGGCTATCGCTGACGGCGTTGACGTGCTTGCTCCGGGCTGTGGAATTGCACCCATGACCCCGGTTTCTCATATTAAAGCTATGGTAGAAGCAAGAGACGAATATTACTCTTGATTAGTTGAAATAAAAACCCTATTTTTTTTAATTTTATTTTTTAACTTTCCCGAATTGTGCCTCGGGATCGCGTGGTCTGTTTCACTCGCTCAAGAGGACTAATATTATGTTATA
Source organism: Methanosarcina subterranea (assembly GCF_055385895.1). Taxonomy (NCBI): domain Archaea; kingdom Methanobacteriati; phylum Methanobacteriota; class Methanomicrobia; order Methanosarcinales; family Methanosarcinaceae; genus Methanosarcina; species Methanosarcina subterranea. The sequence continues at coordinate 1,569,174 of NZ_AP042426.1, forward strand.
GCGGTGATTTTTGAGAGACCGAATCACAAATCTCTCCTACCAGTAAAGCCTTATTCGTTATACCGGGTCTTCAAGTCTTTAGTGTTTTTTTCTTTTTTTCAATCGGCTGCCATGTAAGCCGGTGTGAACATCCTATTATCAGTAGACTGAAACACTTTCCGGGGTAAGGGGAAGTATTTCTCAATCTCTATGGTGTACCTTTTCCTGGGATCTGGTTTTTCTTAACAGCAGTACGGTTCCGTTGTGTTTTTTTCTTAGCTGGTGTGAGCTGGCTTCAGTCCAGTGCAGCGCAGGTAAAAATTTTTCAGAATAAATGGGAAGCAACTAGCAGTTAAAATCTTCAGGAAAAGTTCAAAATACAGGAAAAGTATCCTGAAAAGTATCTAACCGGAGTTTATAAGATCTCATAAAAATCGTGGTGCAGCTATGGATATTATGTAGGTCTAACAAGAAATTAATTAAGTTCCAAACTTGTTTCGTTCAATTTTGGCGTCGCCACATATTGAACTAGCCCACCGATTGATACTTATATGATTTTCACCATATTATACTAAAGAAACCATAATAGGGCGTCTTGTTACAGAGATCCTGTGTTAGACCCCATATAGTGGGAAATTAACTATTTTTGTGCCACACCGATTTATTTAATTGGTTCTATATTTGTCGGTTTTATATTAAAATGCTTGGAATTGTTACCCAACATAATTAATTTTTTGTTAGACCCTATGTAGATCATGTCGCTTGATGTGGCTTTATACTATAAAGTATAAACTCCGGTCTAAAGAAGAAAATATATAAAGAAAAAACTATCCAAAGAAAAAACTATCCAAAGAAAAAAATATTCGAAAAGAGATCTCCGGAAGTTCTCCAGAGACATTTATTAAAAACTTTTCCTGAAAAAAGAAAAAGGAAAAGGAGAACAACCTTGGTTAGAGGCCGTAATTCTCCGGCAGGAAGACTTTGACTTCCTTCTTATATTTGTCCAGGTTGTCGCTCATGAACTTGTCACTGTCGTCAGTGAGGGCTTCAAAAGCAGCCTTTGCATCTGCAAGAGCTTTGGTTTCGAACCTGGAAAGTTCGAGTTTGCCCCCTGCTCCTTCTTCTACGATTTTAATGCTCTCTATTGCTGCGTTTCTGGCACGGAGGTAAATATCATTTCCGTCCCTGGCAATTGCTTCTCCTACTCTGTAAGCATTCTGATATGCGAGTACGTAACCCTGGGCGTCTCTGTACATGTCAGAAGCTGCGAACAGATCTCTCAGGATCTTTTCATTACCCGAATTAAGAGCCACGTTCATCAGAGCACAGTCGTATGCAAGGCTTTCGGACCAGCACTGAACTGTGGTACCACCGAATTCACCGTGGTATTCAACGGATTCGTTGGACCAGAGGTCACAGCACTGCATGGTCAGGTTGCCCATAAGGTCAGAGTGGGCACAGGTTGAGGTCTTACCTTCCTGAGCAATCGGAACACCTGATACGGATTTGACGATTGTGTTTTCATATCCGCAGTCCTTTCCGGGACCTGTTGCACCTGCTTCATATGCAACGAGAGTTCTTGCTGCAGAGATTGCCCTTGCAATAATTGCAATAGTGTGGGCAAGGTTCTTGTCAAGCAGACCGCCTGCAATGAACATTGCTGTGTTTGCCTGGGCACAGTCCGTGTCACCGGCTGCAACTACCTTATTCTTCTTTGCAATGTTTGCAATATCGGACCAGATCATTTCCATGTCCATGCTGCCGAGAACACCAATGCCGAAAAGTACACCGGGCATATCGTTCCTGAGAATTGCGTAGTCAAAGACCTCCTTACCGCCCATGCTCTCTACTGAAAGCATATCAGCACCGTTCTGAGCGCACTGTTCGAATGCTTCTATAAAGGTGTTGTATTTGTCTCCTCTGAGCTGGAGGTAGTCTCTGCTCTCACGGATATCTCCTATGGTGTGGCGGAGTGCGCACTTTATGCCGTGTTCGTCATGGTAGTCTTCCATGATGGCTTTCTGGGCGTGTGCAACTTCTGCTCCCCAGGAGGGGTTATTGGACATCTGCTGAACGTGTTCAGTTTCGAGTACAACTGAAGGGGCTCCTATCTGGACCATCCTTGCCATGATATCGGTGGTGATCCTCTCGTACTCTTTAATCAGCTTCTCCTTGGATGCACCTGCTTCGGGCCTTGGAGCGTAGTTCACTTCAGGAGTTGTGTATCCGGCACCAATCTCAAGCCCGAGTCCTGTTTTGACGGGTTTGACAGCTCTTCCGAAGACCATCTCATCTGCTGTAGAATAAGCCATTTTAGTGAATCTGTTTACTGCCATCTACTCCACCTCCTCAGTGTTTATGGAATTTCTCCCTCAGCTTTACAATATTGTCCCCATTTGCCTTGACAAAGTCAGCCATTTTCGGGGCATCAGACGCTTCTTCACCATATACACCGAGCTCATACTGCGACACGAAGTCCTGGTTCACAGCACCACCTCCGCATGCAAAGGGAATCCTGTAGCCTTTCTCCATTAATTTGTCGTTGATCTCCTTAAAGGCATACATGGTCGTGGTCATGAGAGCTGTACCTGTCAGCATCAGGGGGCTCTCCTTTTCGACGGCAGCTATGACTTCATCGACAGGAACATCTCTTCCAAGATCTATTATATCATACCCGTTTGCTCTTAGCAGCGCAACCACAATGTTCTTGCCAATGTCGTGGACATCGCCTTCTGCAACGTGGCAGACAATTTTTCCTTTGACTTCAGGCGATTTTCCGGCTTTTTGCTTAAGGAATTCGATACCTTCCAGCATGGCGTCAGCAGACATCATAACGTTGGGCAGGAAAATAACTCCGTCATCGTAAAGCTTGGAAACAACACCCATTCCTACCATCAAAGAATCATTGATTAGAGAAATAGGGTCTTTTCCGGACTCGATAGCTTTCTTCAGCCCTTCAATAACGTCATCTTCTTCTCCCTCGAAGATGGCTTTTGCAACCGGGTACAGTGTCGAGTCTTTTGGATAAAGCTCTTCTGCGGCATCTTCCGGTGTCATTTCCTTTTCCATTTTAACGTTGTAACGAACCAGAATACCACTGGGATCTACGTCTATCAAATATCTAACCTCCATTTTAGATTTGAGGAGCAAATAATCCCTGGTTATTTACAGGGGCAAAAGCCGGGTTAAAACAAAAGAGTCCCTAAAAAGATCTTAAATAGGTTTAGATGTCTATTTACTTCCCCATTTTTAAATAGTAACAACTAATCGTGATCTAAATAGGTATAAATTCCCAAAATCTTCCCGATTTATTAATGGGACTTCTAACTCCCCTTAATTTAATTGTGTTCTATATATTTAAAACCCACTGAGCAAGTTTTAGGTTCTCAGACTGAAAACAAGTAATTTCAATTCCATTGCGTATCCCGTTTTTTTCCATTTATGGGGCTGGATTTCTCTCCAAACATATAAATTTTTTGTTTACTGTCAGTGTGCATACGGTAGTACTCGTATCGAAATATATCGGAAGAAATTATGCTGTGCATCTACATTTCTTGCATACTATCTGTATGCTACTCATTTTTCGTTTTTCATCTTCAGGATCACTCCGAATCATCTTAAACTGAGTACACGACAAAGCTGCCAAAAAGTATTTATAACAGTACTGCATTTAGAAGATTCCCTGATCAGGAGAGATCAGGTGGCAATAAGCTTGTTGATTTATGGCAAAATTACTTTTGCAATAAAATCAGTATGCAGGTAAATTGTCAGACAAAAGCTTTATATACAAGACACGTCTTGTATGTATCCCTCACACGTCAATTGTGCGAGGCTCGCCTGCTTCCGATCTTTAATGATTGGAGCTGCAGTATCTCTGTAGATTTAAGCAAAATTCGTTTTGCGCTGAATCTGCCTTGAAAAACTGCGAGGTGGGAAAAAGCTTATATACAAGGAATACCTTGTATGATTCCCTCACACAGAACAATTATGTGGGAGGACAATAAGAAGGTTTATATACAAGAAATACCTTGTATGATTCCCTCACACAAAGCAATTGTGTGGGTTGAATTTCAAAAATCTCTTTCATCTTTTAATGGAGACAGAAGTTGTTTTCTGTCTGACGAGGATTTGTCGGTTCGGTTAATTCTGGGTGATAGGTGTTTTCACATCTATCGCGAAATGAACTAACTGAATTTGATGTTGTTAGTGCAAGTTTCTGCGACCAAGACCTTTAATTTCAAAGTGTGCTATAACAATTCTGGTTGATCCTGCCAGAGGTTACTGCTATCGGTGTTCGCCTAAGCCATGCGAGTCATATGTTCTTCGTGAACATGGCGTACTGCTCAGTAACACGTGGATAACCTGCCCTTGGGTCCGGCATAACCCCGGGAAACTGGGGATAATTCCGGATACCGCATATCTGCTGGAATGCTTTATGCGTAAAATGGATTCGTCTGCCCAAGGATGGGTCTGCGGCCTATCAGGTAGTAGTGGGTGTAACGTACCTACTAGCCAACGACGGGTACGGGTTGTGAGAGCAAGAGCCCGGAGATGGATTCTGAGACATGAATCCAGGCCCTACGGGGCGCAGCAGGCGCGAAAACTTTACAATGCGGGAAACCGTGATAAGGGGACACCGAGTGCCAGCATCATATGCTGGCTGTCCGGGTGTGTAAAATACACCTGTTAGCAAGGGCCGGGCAAGACCGGTGCCAGCCGCCGCGGTAACACCGGCGGCCCGAGTGGTGATCGTGATTATTGGGTCTAAAGGGTCCGTAGCCGGTTTGGTCAGTCCTCCGGGAAATCTGACGGCTTAACCGTTAGGCTTTCGGGGGATACTGCCAGGCTTGGAACCGGGAGAGGTAAGAGGTACTACAGGGGTAGGAGTGAAATCTTGTAATCCCTGTGGGACCACCTGTGGCGAAGGCGTCTTACCAGAACGGGTTCGACGGTGAGGGACGAAAGCTGGGGGCACGAACCGGATTAGATACCCGGGTAGTCCCAGCCGTAAACGATGCTCGCTAGGTGTCAGGCATGGCGCGACCGTGTCTGGTGCCGCAGGGAAGCCGTGAAGCGAGCCACCTGGGAAGTACGGCCGCAAGGCTGAAACTTAAAGGAATTGGCGGGGGAGCACAACAACGGGTGGAGCCTGCGGTTTAATTGGACTCAACGCCGGACAACTCACCGGGGGCGACAGCAATATGTAGGCCAAGCTGAAGACTTTGCCTGAATCGCTGAGAGGAGGTGCATGGCCGTCGCCAGTTCGTACTGTGAAGCATCCTGTTAAGTCAGGCAACGAGCGAGACCCGTGCCCACTGTTACCAGCATGTCCTCCGGGACGATGGGTACTCTGTGGGGACCGCCGGTGTTAAATCGGAGGAAGGTGCGGGCCACGGTAGGTCAGTATGCCCCGAATCTCCCGGGCTACACGCGGGCTACAATGGATGGGACAATGGGTCCCTACCCCGAAAGGGGTTGGTAATCTCACAAACCCATTCGTAGTTCGGATCGAGGGCTGTAACTCGCCCTCGTGAAGCTGGAATCCGTAGTAATCGCGTTTCAATATAGCGCGGTGAATACGTCCCTGCTCCTTGCACACACCGCCCGTCAAACCACCCGAGTGAGGTATGGGTGAGGGCACGGACTCTGTGCCGTGTTCGAACCTGAATTTTGCAAGGGGGGTTAAGTCGTAACAAGGTAGCCGTAGGGGAATCTGCGGCTGGATCACCTCCTAAGCCGAAAAACACTATCACCCAGATGCCGATAAACCGAACAAATCCTCAAACCAGAGATCCATATGGATCTCTCGTCTCTCTCGGGCTTGTAGATCAGTTGGAAGATCGCTGCCTTTGCAAGGCAGAGGCCCTGGGTTCGAATCCCAGCAAGTCCATTTTTGTGCACCCGGTAAGTAGCTTATCGGGGAAGGATGGATAGCCTGCGCGGAACCGCGGGCATATGAAGTCGTGTATAGGTGCTGTATATTGAACGCTAACTGGACCTGGTTAGGTGTAACAGGAGTTATGCTATCAGGTGGATGGCTCGGCTCAAGAGCTGATGAAGGACGTGCCAAGCTGCGATAAGCCCGGGGTAGGTGCATGGAGCCAATGAACCCGGGATCTCCGAATGGGACCTCTCCATAGTGATCAGTAATGATCGGGAACGCTCCGAATTGAAACATCTCAGTAGGAGCTGGAAAAGAAATCAAACGAGATGCCGCTAGTAACGGCGAGTGAAAACGGCACAGTTCAAACCGAATCCCTTCGGGGAAATGTGGTGTTGTAGGGCTGTTCAAACGTCTCGCGGCAAAACCGAACTTGCCTGGAACGGCAGACCATAGAGTGTGACAGTCACTTAGGTGTAAGCCAGAAGACCGGAACATGTCCCTGAGTACCGTGCGTCGGATATCGTGCGGGAATCCGGGGGGCACCAACCTCCAAAACTAAATACTACTTGAGACCGATAGCGAAATAGTAGGGTGACCGAACGCTGAAAAGTACCCCGAGAAGGGAGGTGCAAAGTGCCTGAAACCTGATAGTGATGGAACGATACGGCATGAAAGGATCTTTGGTACGAAGGAAGCACCCGCGAGGGTGTTGTACGAGTATCACTGCCAGTGTCGTATCTTACGTTTTGAAGAACGGGCCAGGGAGTGTATCTTGGTGGCGATGGCTAACCTTTTATCTGGGCAGCCGAAGCGAAAGCAACATGTGCGCAACCCTCACGGGCGAGGCACGACGTATACAAGTGCGTGGAGTCACCGGGGTACGACCCGAAGCCGGGTGATCTAGGCGTGGGCAGGTTGAAGCGTGGCGAAAGCTACGTGGAGGACCGCAAGCGGTATTGATCTGCAAATCATTCGTGTGACCTGCGTCTCGTAGTGAAATGCTAATCTAACCCGGCATCCGCTGGTTCCTTCCGAAACATGTCGCAGCATGACCTGACTGGAGATTGTCGGTGGAGTAGAGCACTGATTGGCGGTTCCGGGGGGGAAACCCCTCGCCCGCCTGTCAAACTCCAAACCCACTGTCATTGAAGAAAGTCGGAGTCCGGACTACTGGGGTAAGCTTGTAGTCCGTAAGGGAGACAACCCAGCCCGTGGTTAAGGTCCCCAAGTGTCGACTAAGTGTTAACACTAAAGGGCGTCCCAAGCCCAAGACAGCTGGAAGGTTAGCTTAGAAGCAGCTACCCTTCAAAGAGTGCGTAACAGCTCACCAGTCGAGGTTTGGGGCCCCGAAAATTGACGGGGCTCAAGTCGACCACCGATACCACGGAGTACCGAAAGGTAATCTCGTAGGAAGGCGTTGTGTTCGGGCTGAAGCAGGGCTGTGAAGTCCTGTGGACCGTTCACAAACGAAAATCCTGGTAATAGTAGCAGCATAGCAGGGTGAGAATCCCTGCCGCCGAAGGGGCCAGGTTTCCTCGGCAATGATCGTCAGCCGAGGGTTAGTCGGTCCTAAGACGTACCGTAATTCGAGTACGCCAAAAGGGAAACAGGTTAATATTCCTGTACCATTTAGCACTGAGCTCTGACGTTTCAGGGCAGGCCGAGCGGCGTCGTCGCGCCGTCTAAGCAGCGAATCCCGTGGAGAGCCGTAATGGCGAGAAGCGGGCGAATCTGTTATGGCTAAAGTCGGCTGCACCCAGGAACCCGTGAAAAGGACAGCTAAATGTCCGTACCGAGAACTGACACTGGTGCCCCTAGCTGAAAAGGCTAAGGCGTGTCGGAGTAATTCAGTTAAGGGAATTCGGCAAATTAGCTCCGTAACTTCGGGAGAAGGAGTGCCTGCTGTGTAGACAGCAGGTCGCAGTGACCAGGGGGCTCTAACTGTCTAATACCAACATAGGAGATTGCAAACCCGTAAGGGCTAGTACAATCTCTGAATCCTGCTCAGTGCAGGTACCTGAAACCCCGGTTCAACGGGAAGAAGGGCCTGTAAACAGCGGGGGTAACTATGACCCTCTTAAGGTAGCGTAGTACCTTGTCGCTTAATTGGCGACTTGCATGAATGGATCAATGAGAGCCCTACTGTCCCTAACTGGAGTCCGGTGAAGCTTACATTCTAGTGCACAGTCTAGAGACCTCTAGGGGGAAGTGAAGACCCCGTGGAGCTTTACTGCAGCCTGTCGTTGGGTTGTGGTTCTGGATGTACAGTGTAGGTAGGAGACGTCGAAGCGGGTGCGCCAGCATCCGTGGAGTCGCAATTGGGACACTACCCTTCCGGGACTACGACCCTAACTCTGCGAAGAGGACCCCGATAGGTGGGCAGTTTGCCTGGGGCGGGACGCCCTTGAAAAGATATCAAGGGCGCGCAATGGTTGACTCAAGTGGGTCGGAAACTCACTGAAGAGTGCAAGAGCATAAGTCAGCCTGACGTTATTCAGCACAGCAGTGGATGACGAGACGAAAGTCGGTTCTAGCGAACTTTTGTGCCTCCTTGGTGGGGGCCAAAAATGACAGAAAAGTTACCCCGGGGATAATTGAGTCGTTGCCGGCAAGAGTACATATCGACCCGGCAGCTTGCTACCTCGATGTCGGTTCTTTCCATCCTGGCCGTGCAGCAGCGGCCAAGGGTGAGGTTGTTCGCCTATTAAAGGAGATCGTGAGCTGGGTTTAGACCGTCGTGAGACAGGTCGGTTACTATCTACTAGAGGTGCCAGAGGTCTGAAGGTAAGCTGCTTTTAGTACGAGAGGAACCAAGCAGCGGCGCCACTGGTGTACCGGTTGTCTGACAAGGCATCGCCGGGCAGCTACGCGCTAAGGAATAAGAGCTGAATGCATCTAAGCTCGAAATCTGACCTAAAAAGAGACCTCTTTAAGGATTCCGGTAAAAGACCGGTTTGATAGAAACGGGATGTAAGCACCAAGGCAACGAGGTGTTCAGTCCGCGTTAACTAACTATCCGTTCCTTTCACCTAATTCAGGTCCAGGCGAAATTCATTATGCAGCACACCTATACATGACTTCATCTTTCCATATCCCATTTATAGGTAGAGCTTGGCGGCCATAGCGGCAGGGAAACTCCTGTACCCATCCCGAACACAGAAGATAAGCCTGTCCACGTTCCTTACTGTACTGAAGTGTGCGAGCCTTCGGGAACTCTGGATCGCTGCCAAACTCACCCTATATTACTTTCAAACCTATTCTAATATTGTTTTTTACTCACCTTGATATTGTTTTTTGATCTTACTGATATTTTTAATCTATTTTTGTGTCTTTTCAGAACCTTTTCTTTACTAAACTTTGAAGTTTCAGATTTTTGAGCTGTGTTTATCCAAATCAGGTCTGTGTCTTAAAGTCCTTATATTTCCTCTATTGCTTTCAGATAATTCTCTGCTTCTTCAGAAAATAATTTCTGTATTTTGCATTCCATTTCAATGTGGCAATTCTCAGCAGGCAATAAGCCATCTAAAATGGGATGACTCTGGTTATTTTACGGAATTTTTTAGAGAACTAAAAAGAAGATGGATAACTTAAGTTCCTGCAGGCATGAAGATCTGTAAACTAAAGCCCAGAGTTTAGGTTTATTTTTCAGAAAATATGTTTCAAAATCGTTTTATTATCTCGAATTATATTCTCACTAATTATATAAATGCAAGATTTCTTTTTTCAGACTTAATATATTTAATTAAGGGGAACGCTGGCTCATGAAAGGAAAATCCATTCTAAATATTTGCATTCTCTTATCCTACGTGCTCGTGGCAACAGTAGCTCAGGCAGATGCTACAATTATTAATGTAGATATTAATGGGGAGGGGAACTATAGTTCGATTCAAGAAGCTATCGACAATGCACAAAATGGGGATACAATCCTTGTAAGCCAGGGAGTATATCAGGAAAATATAGAAGTGAATAAAGAACTCAGAATTCTTTCACATTCCACTCTCTCAGGTGACCAGACTAAAACCTATATTATAGGCGTGATTCCGAAAGCTAATGTTTTTGGTATCTATTCAAGCAATGTGACAATAGACGGTTTTTATATCTCAGGAGGCCCTTCTGGAACTGATTGGTATGAATCAGGGATTTACCTTGAAAGTGTGCAGAACTGTTCATTAACAAACAACATGCTGATACAGAATGATCTAGGTATTTCTCTCAATGGTTCGCAAGGCAACTACATTGTCAGCAATCTGGTAAGCCTTGGGAATTACGGTATCTCTCTTGTTGATTCTGAAGGAAATGTACTGTCCAATAATCTTGTGGTGACAAATAATCAGGGAATTTCGCTGAATAATTCGGCCAATAATACCCTTATGAACAACACTGCAGGCTCAAACGCAATAGGGGTTTTCCTGGAAGCATCTCAGAGGAATACTCTTGCCTATAACCTTATTTCTAAAAACGAATATGGAATTCTTGGCCAAGCGGCAGAGTCCAATACTTTAGTCAATAACAACCTTTATCTGAATGACATTGGAATTTGCTTTAACAAATCATCTGGCAATATAGTTTACCAGAATGATTTCATTAATTTCATTAACGCCATTGACGAAGGAAATAATTTTTGGAACAGCAGCTCAGCAGGTAATTTCTGGCATAATTATGCTGTACAGGATGCTGACAGAAATGGCATAGGAGATGCTCCGTACTTTATCAATCAGACAACCGGAAGCATAGATTACATGCCTGCGGTAAACGAAACTCATCCCGGCATTGATGGTTCTGAAAACATAATCAACGATAGCAGTACCATAATAGTTCTATTAAATAAAAAATACTCTACGAACCAGCAGAACACCCAGGAAGAAACCGCTGTCGTTGAAGCAACCGAGCTTGGGCAGGTAAACACATCCCTTCAGGAAGGTCCGGTTTTTTTGAGACTCGGGGCTGAGTGGTGCTCGAAATGCCAGTCTATGAAACCGATCATAAAAGAGCTGGCAGCAGAATATGAAGGAAAAGCCACTATCATGTCCGTAGATCTGGACCAGAATCCTGAACTTAAAACCTATTTCGGAGTAGAATATATTCCTGATTCCTTCGTAATCGTAGGTATTGAAGACGGAGAATATGTTTACATGCAAGGGGACGGGAACGTTAGCAAGGACAGATATCAGGCTAGGATCGTCGGACTAAAGAATAAGCGAGCATTTGAAAAACTTCTGGATCTTTCTCTTCTCAATGAAATGGGGACAAATCCAGATAAGGGACCTTACTGGCATACTTAATTTCAAAACCACTACATGCTGAGGATTTAAATCTCCGGTAAAACCCGAGTCCCGGGTTAGAAATATAATATAAAAATCATAATATGAAAATCAAAAGTGTAAAAACAATCCGAAAAGAAAGAGAAAGAGGCAGGAAGTAAAAGGTAAAGTAAGGTAGCACAGGCTATCTTACACGTCTTTTTTTGTTTTTGACTCATAAAAATGATAGTCTCTATGTACTACAGCTAATTACTTCACCTTATTCTCCTCTCAGCTCAAGCCCAACCTTAACTCCTCTAATTACAGCTTCAGTGATCTTTTTCCCGAACTCAGTACTCGAGCCTGCATAGGGGATTTCCCATTTTTCTTTACTTTCTGAGCCCGGTCCTGAGCTTTTTTCATAGGCAACAACCACAGCATCCGTATTCGTGCCAAGGAAAGTGTATCCTTTCTCAAGAAGAGCAAGCCCTTTAGCTTCGGTGGCTGTGATGATCGCGCCGAAGAGAGCTGTTTCAGATAGTTTTGCCTTTGATATTAGAATTATGTTTATAGTTCCTACCTTTACCCTGAACTCTGAGCCGTTACTTACGCCAGCAGTTATAAAAGCTGTTAGATAGTCGTCTTCAATGACCTGGAGGTATTCCATATTTACTGCTGTCAGGAGGCTAAAGTAAGTTTCTTCAATACCTAGTTTCAGGGCTGCTTCTTTTACGAAATCCTGAGGGCTAAGGGGATTAAAGGTTCTTGGCACCTGTTTGTTAAAAAGGTACTTTACCCGCGCGCGGCCGCCGTTTAAACCTGTGCTCACGGCTTCGAAATCGCCTTCAATAATAAGGGTGCTGTCTTTTATGTGATATTGCATGTAAGGGCTCCGTTTTAAAGAAGATGTGTTTCAGTATAAATGAAGAGTTTGTGAAATAACGCTTTCTGAACGAGAGCAACTTTATTTGCTTTAATGAATGGCTCTTAAAAAGACTGCTCTTACCAGATCCGTTTCTTTAAGATCAATTACAAGTTGCTCAAGAAGCTTAATTCCTATGAGATTATATTTTTCTTCATTTGTATTCGGTTAAGGATTTTGAGCTGCGGATCTCGATTTCGACGGAAAAACTCAAACCCAAATGTTTAGTGTTTAAATTGAAATCGATATCAGATTCCAGTTTTGCATTTGATGAATAATTTAACAAATTTTATGAAAATCAATGTAAGTGATAACGATTTTTCCTTAACCGATGACCAATGTATTTTTCTTAAATTAGTTAAAATTTTTATACAAAATACTCAAATATGTTGGTAGAAGAGACCCTATAGATTTGATATACAGGAATGAGCGAGAAATACCATATAGGATACCTGAATCAACGTATTTTTTGGCTTTGTTTTTAAAAGGCGGAGAAGAATATATGAAAAATGATATTAGAGATTCTGGCATCGGTTTTGTTGGGAATGTGCCTTCTGGAACTCACTTTTGCCAATTGCACCAGACAAAAGAAGATCTGATAGAGATACTCATCCCTTTTTTAAGAGCAGGATTGGAAAATAACGAACTTTGTATCTGGATAACATCACAGCTTTTTGAAGTAGAAAGTGCAAAAAAAATCCTGAGAAAGGATATTTCTGATTTTGACGATTATTTGAAAAAAGGTCAGATAGAAATTATTCCCTCAAATTTGTACATAATAGACGGTATTTTTGATTCAAAAAGGGCAATTGATGACCTGATTGATAAAATCAATCATTCATTGACCGGTGATTATAACGGGCTAAGATTGATTGAGAATGTTTGCTGGCTGGAAAGTGAGGGTTATAGTTATTTTATTGATTATGAGAAAAGCCTGGACCTTATCATAACAAAATACCCTGTAGTAACTCTATGTACCTATTCTCTTGATGAGTGTAACGCTGCTGATATCATCGAGATCGCAGCAAATCATCAATTCACTTTAGTTAAAAGGAAAGGAAAATGGGAACGGATAGAAGGCTCTGAACGAACGAATACCAGAGAGCTAAAACAAACACAAGAAGAGCTGGAAAAACTTCTCCCGGAATCCCAAGCTGCAAAATCTCGCCTTGAGGCAATATTGAAATATCTTCCTGCTGGCGTGATAATAGCAGAAGCTCCTTCTGGCAAAATACAGAAAGGTGAGGAGGTTATTAGAGAAGAGATTGAGTTCCAGCTGGCTGATGGAACCCGCAGGATCATGAGTGTTAGTGCGGCTCCAATCCGAGACGAAGAAGGCCGGATTATCAGCGGTGTCGTGGTAGATGAAGATATCACGGAGCGTAAACAGGCTGAAAAGACATCACAGTTTCATCGCCAACTACTTGTTACAGTCATCCAGAATATTCCGGTCGCCATCAATCTAATGAGTGGAAATGACCTGCGAATTGAGCTGGTGAATCCTGCTTATCAGGCTATTGCCCCTGGAAAAAAGATAATTGGTAAAACTCTGAACGAACTATGGTCGGAGACTAAAAAAGATTTTGTAGATTTGTGCCGCCAGGTTCTGGCTACTGGCGAGCCGTATCATGAAACAGACGAGCTGTATATGATCTCCCGTTTCCCCGGCGCTCCTATTGAGCCGGCATACTTCACCTGGTCATTATTCAGGTTGGATCTGCCCGAAGAAAAGGGCAAAGGAATACTCAATATCTCATGGGAAACGACTGAGCGCAAAAAGATGAATGCTGAGTTAAAAAGAAACGAGGAACGTCTTGACAACCTGGTTAACAGTATTAAAGATGGCTTCTTAGAACTTGATAGGGAGTGGCGGTTTACATATATCAATAAGCGCGCAGCCAATAACGGAAATTTTGAGCCTGAAGATCTGGTCGGAGAAAATATCTGGGAAAAATTCCCTCATATGGCTGGTAGTAAGTTCGAGGAAGTTTACAGGAAAGTCATGGATACTCGCCTGCCAGCTAATTTCGAGATCAAGGGTTTTATTCGAAATCGATGGTACGAAGTAAGCGTTTATCCCTCTACAGCAGGAATCTCGGTTTTCTGGAGAGACATTACAGAGCGTAGGCAAGTTGAAGAGGCATTACGTGAGGCATATGAGGAAATCCAGGTGCAATCCGAGGAGTTACAGGCATCCAATGAAGAATTACAGGTTCAGGCTGAAGAGTTACAGGTTCAAACTGAGGAACTTCAGGAAGCTTATGAAGCGTTGAGTGAAAGCGAAGAGCGCTACAGGATGCTTTTCACAAATATGACTGAAGGTTTTTTACTTGGAGAGATAATTTGTGATAATGCCGGCAAACCATATGACTACCGTTACCTTGAGCTAAATCCTGCTTTTGAACTTGAAACAGGCGTAAAGATTGAACAGGTACTGGGCAAGTCTGCCCTCGAGGTATTCCACAGTGTGCCCCCTATAGAGATAGAAGAATTCGGGAGAGTTGCACTCTCAGGTCGATCAACTCATTTTGAAGTTTTTGCCCCGCCAACGAATAGATACTTTGATATCTATTCATTCAGCCCTGAGAAAGGAAAGTTCGCGGTGATTTTTAGAGATATTACCGAACGCAAGAAAGTTGAAGAGGCTTTACGAGAGAGCCGGACAAAGCTAGAGGCTGCTTTTGCCAGCATGACCGATGCAATATTCATTTCCGATGCTCAGGGAAGGTTCATCGATTTCAACGATGCGTTCGCGACATTCCATAGGTTCAAGAACAGGGAGGAATGCTCCAGGACTTTCGCTGAATACCCGGATATCCTGGATGTATTTATGGCAGATGGGACGCCAGCACCTTTTGATATGTGGGCAGTTCCTCGAGCCCTGCGGGGAGAGACGGTTACTGATGCCGAATATATCCTGCAACGTAAGGATACTGGAGAAACCTGGGTAGGGAGCTATAGCTTTGCTCCCATTCGTGACAAGGACGGCGTAATCGTCGGGTCAGTTGTAATAGGCCGCGATATTACCAAGCGCAAGGCAGTAGAAGCAGAGCTATCACATCAACGAGAAATGCTCCAGCAAATCTTCGACAACATTCCTGTCCTGCTAGTTACATGGGATCCTTATCTGGAGCAGTTTACGCTGAATAGGTATGCTGAACAGGTGCTCGGTTGGACTACCGCCGATGCCAACAATGGAGATTTCATGGCCAAGGTGTATCCAGACCCAGCCTACCGTGCCGAGGTATCCTCATATATGCTGTCTCTAAAGGCAGGCTGGAGAGAATGGATCGGCACGACAAAGGACGGGCAGCATGTGCCTATCGGATGGGCTAATATATTCTTGACCGATGATACAATGATTGGCATCGGCGTAGATATCCGCGAGCGCAAAAAAGCTGAAGAAGCACTACGCCAGGCTTATAAGGAGCTTCAGATCCAGTCTGAAGAGTTACAGGCTCAATCTGAGGAGCTTCAGGAAACCAATGAAGTACTCCGCGAGAGCGAAAAACGATATTCTAAACTCTTTAACGCAAGAACCAACGGTGTAGCGCATTGCCAGGTTATCACAAACGAAAAGGGTAAACCCATTGATTATATTATTTTGCAAGTAAACAATGCCTATGAAAGTATCACCGGGATCAAGAAAAAAGATATTGAGGGTAGAAGGGCTACAGAAGTGTTTCCCGGGATCGAATATTTTGCTTACGATTATATCGGGAATTACGGCAAAGTAGCTCTTGAAGGCAGCGAACTAAATATCGAAGTCTTTTTCGAGACACTCCAGCAATGGTTATCTATCTACGTATACAGTCCCGGATATGGCGAGTTCACTGCCATCTTTACAGATGTCACTAGGCGGAAAGAAACAGAAGCTAAACTGAAAGAAACTCTCGATAATTTAGAAAATTTAGTTAAAGAAAGAACATCAGAGCTCGAAGAAGCCTATAAGTCTTTGAAAGATAGTGAAAAAGGTCTTGCTGAAGCCCAGAAAATGTCTCATATTGGTAACTGGGAATGGGATGTTGTAACTGATAGAGTATACTTATCTGATGAGATCTATCGAATTTTAGGGTTTAAGCCTCAGGAATTTGAAATGACTTTTAAATCGCTTTTAAGCTTTGTACATCCAGAAGATCAAGAATATGTGAGTAATGCTATCATAGGGACTTTAACCGGCAGCCCGTATAATATTGATTTCAGAGTAATTTCAGCCAATGGAGAAGAACGCATAGTTTACTTACAGGGTGAAGTTATCCTTGACGAAAAAAATAACCCTATTCTAATGAGAGGAATACTTCAAGATATTACCGAACGCAGGCTAACTGAAGAAGCATTGGCAAAAATTGAGGAAGCTCGTATAAAAGAGATTCATCACAGGATTAAGAATAACCTGCAGGTAATCTCGTCCTTGCTTGATCTTCAAGCAGAAACCTTCTCACACCTGGAGTTTTGTAAAGTTCCTGAGGTTATAAAGGCTTTTAAAGAAAGCCAGAGCCGTGTAGCTTCAATGGCTTTGATCCATGAAGAACTTTACAAAGGTAAAGGATTGGACAGTTTAGATTTTGCAGCCTATCTTCGAAAGTTGACTGCAGACATTTTCAATTCATATAATCTTGGAGACAAAGATATCAGCCTGAAACTTAATCTCGAACAGGTTGATCTTGGCATAGATACCGCAATTCCTCTTGGAATTATTGTAAATGAGCTGGTCTCAAACTCTTTTAAGCATGCTTTTCCTGCTGGGAGAAAAGGCGAAATTCAATTAAATCTTTGCAGGGCTGAAACTTCTGCCACCAAAACTGAGATTTTCAATTCAGATAAAGACTATAATGGAAGAAATGGGTTCCAATATATACTTAAAGTAACGGATAATGGAAAAGGGATCCCGCGAGAAATAAACCTTGAAAACATGGATTCTCTGGGGCTTCAGCTAGTAAATATTCTTGTTGAACAGATAGATGGCTGTATAGAACTTAAAAGAGACAGGGGAACAGAATTCACTATATGGTTTAATAATATAGAGATATGATCATCAGCCTTTATGAAGGACGTAACCGTCATTCAGTTACATTACCTCATAATTGCTTGTCCTCTAAAGGCTTTATAGAACTCATAAACAAACATGTTATGAATCATAAATTAATTAACAAGTTTATATATTAATAATTTCTTCTTGTTTTAGTAAGAAATCATTTATTTTAAAAACCTTTTATCTATAAGAGTTTCTCATAATTTTTTAATTATCGCGCTTTACTTCTATTTATAATAAAAGATCACACTCGATGATGCTAATAATATATTTTATAAATTCAATATTATATCAGGTTATGGTTTGTTGTAACAATTTAAAAACAAGAGTTCTAATCTGTATAAATCGAGGCGAATCAGCATTATAGAAGCTTAAAGTTAAAAAATACAACCAAACATAAATAACACCTTTTTATATAACGGGAAGTAAAAGAATATCAAAATTAAATAACTAATTCATTCAATAATCTTTGAAAGAAGGCTTTTTGCCATTTAAGAGAAGGAGACTTAAGGGACAATGAAAGCGAAAACTGAGCAATTCCCGGCAATAAACTTGAATCCTGTTCTCAGTGTGGCAAAGGATGGTACTGTTCTTTACTCAAATGAGGCTGGTAAGTCCCTATTGCATGAGTGGGGCGTGGAAATAGGAGAAAAACTACCTTCAACCTTCGGAGATCTTATTCAAAGGGTAATTACCCGAAATAACCCGGAAAAAATAGAAGTTAAAGTGGGAAATAGAGTCTACTTAATTGTGTTTCACCCCTTAACCGAGCAGGAATGTGTAAACATTTCTGGATTTGACATAAGCTACCAGAAAGAGTTTGAAAATAATCTTCAGAGAAGTGAAGCTCGAAAGATGGCAAATCTGGAGTTTGCCGATATCATTGATATCCATGCAGTCCAGTCCCTTATGGATGACTTTTATAAATTTGCTAATATCCCTATAGGCATATTCGATCCCAATGGCAATATTCTGGTAGGCGTCGGATGGCAGGAAATATGCACTAAATTCCACAGGGTCCACCCCGAGACTTGCAAATCCTGCATAGAAAGTGACACGAAGCTGTCCTCAGGCGTTCCTCAGGGAGAATATAAACTGTACAAATGTAAAAACAATATGTTGGACATAGCTACCCCAATCTTTATAGGCGGAAGACACATCGGAAATATCTTTTTAGGGCAGTTCTTTTTTGAAGGTGAAATTCCGGATTATGATTTTTTTCAATCTCAAGCCAGAAAATATGGCTTTGATGAGGAAGAATATATAAAGGCTCTTGAAAAAGTCCCACGGCTGAGCAAGGAAGCTGTGGATACAATCATGACCTTTTTCATGAACTTTGCCAATATGCTCTCACAGGTAGGCTACAGCAATATCAAGCTATCTCAATTGCTGGCTGAACGTGATGCAGTGGTAGATGCATTGCGAGAGAGTGAGAAACGTGAGCAGGCCCGCTCTAACGAACTTACAGTATTGCTGGACGCAGTTCCTGCCGCTGTGTGGATAACACATGATACCCGGGTAACTCAGATGACCGGTAACCGGCTCTCTTATGAATGGCTCCGGCTTCCTGAGGGTACAAACATATCCAGACCTGTTCCTGAAGGCGGAAAACCCGAGACTTATAGCATGTTTAAGAGCGGTGTGGAGATCAAGCCTGCGGAAATGCCAGTACGAATATCAGCTGCAGGCAAAGAGGTACGCGACTACGAATTCGACCTTATCTACCCTGACGGCACAGTGCGGCACTTGCTGGGTAACGCAAGCCCTTTGCGAGATGAGAAGGGCAACCCTCAGGGATCCATTTCTGCGTTCATAGATATAACCGAGCGCAAGCGGGTAGAGAAAGAATTACTGGAAAGTGAGTCGCGTTTAAGACTTGCCCAGGTCGCTGCAGGCGCAGGCATATGGAACTGGGATATACATTCCGACAGGCTAGAATGGTCTGAAGAACTGTTCTGGCTCTTTGGTCTGGACCCCGAGAAATATGATGCCAGCTTTGACTTATGGAGAGATTTGCTCTATCCCGATGACAGGCTGAGAGTGGACAGTCAGATCGCAACAGCAATTGACAACCATACTCCGATTGCGATCGAGTACCGGATAGTACTACCCTCGGCAGAAGTGAGATGGATCAATGCCCTTGGCAGTACTACCTATGATAGCAACGGAAAACCGCAGCGAGTGGCCGGGATCTGCATCGATATCACTGAACGCAAAAAAGCAGAAGAAGCTCTGAAAAAAACACATGAGAACCTTGAAAAATTGGTTAAAGAACGAACAGCCGAGCTTGAACAGGCTTATAAATCGTTGAAAGAGAGTGAAAAAGGTCTGGCTGAAGCCCAAAAAATGGCTCATATTGGAAATTGGAGCTGGGACCTTATAACTGGTGAAGCATACTGGTCTGAGGAGATGTATTATATTTTTGGTCTTAATCCTCAAAAATCAATCCCAGCTTATGACGAACTTTTTAATTATATACATCCAGATGATCGCGATTACGTGGATAATGCTATTAAGAAAGCTTTAAACGAAAAGACATTTGGCATCGATTATAGGATTATTATAGCTAATGGAAAAGAGCGCACAGTCCATGCAGAGAGTGAAGTTTTTTTTGATCCGAATAATAATCCTATCCAGGTGAAAGGAATAATTCAAGATATTACAGAGCGTAAAGAAACAGAAAAAGCCTTAGCAAATATCGAAATTGCCCGTAAAAAAGAAATCCACCACCGGATTAAGAACAATCTGCAGGTGATTTCTTCACTTCTTGATCTTCAGGCTGATAAGTTTGACAATCCGAAAGTTATTGAGGCTTTCAAAGAGAGCCAGAACAGGGTTATATCTATGGCTCTTATTCATGAAGAACTTTATAAAGGAGAAGGAACTGACACACTGAACTTTTCTACCTATATAAGAGAGTTAGCTGAAAATCTTTTCAATACTTACTGCCTGAATAGTAAAAATATCCGCCTGTGTATGGATATGGAAGAGAATGCACTCCTTAATATGGATACTGCGGTTCCTTTAGGAATAATTGTCAATGAGCTTGTTTCCAACTCTTTTAAACATGCATTTCCCGACAGAAATAGAGGAGAAATCGGAATTAAACTCCTTAGAGAAAAAAATGGAAAATATAAAGAGGAAGATGATAAGTCTACTAATTTTGTTATGGCTGTCTCAGACAACGGTGTAGGCATTCCCGAAAATCTTGATATTGAAGACCTTGATAGTCTTGGCATACAGCTGGTAATCACACTTGTGGAACAGTTAGATGGAGAACTTGAACTGAAAAGGGATAATGGGACCGAATTTATTCTCAAATTTAAAGTAATAGAAAAAAATAATCCGGAAGTGCCAGTAACACAATAATCAATCACTATACAGCTATTATATTACAGCTATCATTATCGCTATTAATTTCTGTTATTTTTACACGGTGCTTATGCATCTTATTGTCTCTTAAGTTTCATTCGCCTTCTGATTAATTAAGCTCTTAATTCCGGTATTAGGCTAGAACTAAAAATGTCAGACATATTTTGGAATCGTGTTAAATTTTGGAATCGTGTTAAAGTCTCAAATTTGGAGGGAACGCTGACAACGTTTATTATTTAATCAATAAAGCTCAATAAAAATTAGTTAGCGACAATGTCAATAGTTTATTTTATAGATTTAGAAGTATTATATTCAGGCTATAATTCATTGCACCAATATAAAAAAGAAAGTCTATTAAATCACCGAATCAATATGAACAGACTTGGAATAAATATCTTAAATTAGAAGCTAAAACTAAACGTAAATGGTGTTTTATTATATGACTTGTAAAATAATATTATGAAAATTAAATACTAATTTTCGATTATCAATGTCAGGCATCCTGTTGCATAATAGAGGGAAATCTAAGGGGAGAATGAACGCGAAAATGAAGCAATCTAAAGCAATAAATTTGAATCCTGTGCTTAGCGTTGATAAGGACGGGGTCATTCTTTACTCAAACAAGGCTGGTGAGCCCTTATTACGTGACTGGGGTGTGGGAATCGGAGAAAAACTGCCTCTACATATAGAAATTTTTGTTCAACGGGCAATCTCCCAGGAAGCTATTGAAAAAACAGAAATTAAAATGGGCAAAAGAGCATATTTCCTTGTTTTTCACTTCTTGCCCGAACAGGAATATGTAAACATTTACGTATTTGACATAACTAACCGTAAAAAGCTTGAAGGAAAACTTCAGGAAAGTGAAACTCAAGAAAAGAAGAACCTGGGACTTGCCAATATTATTGATGTTAAAGCAGTCCAGTCCCTTATAAATGATTTTTATACGCTTGCTCATATCCCCATGGCTTTACTTGACCTTAAGGGTAATATTCTGGTAAGTGTTGGATGGCAGGATATTTGCAAAAAATTCCATAGGACTAATTCTGAAACTCTCAAGCATTGCTTAGAATGTGATATAAATCTGTCTATGGACGTTGCTCCCGGTGGATATAAGCTGTACAAGTGCAAGAACAATATCTGGGATGTAGTGACTCCGGTTATGGTGGAAGGACAGCGTATAGGCAATATTTTCTCAGGACAGTTCTTTTTTGATAATGAGCCTCTTAACTACGAGCTTTTTCGATCTCAGGCTAGAAAATACGGCTTCAATGAAGAGGAATATATAAAGGCGCTTGAAAAAGTTCCAAGGCTGAGCAGGAAAGCTGTGGATACAAGCATGGCCTTCTTCATGACCTTTGCTAATATGATCTCACAACTAAGCTACAGCACTATCAAGCTATCTCAATCACTGGCTGAGCGTGATGCCCGTTGTAGATGCACTGCGAGAAAGCGAGAAGCGTGAGCGAGCTCGCTCGAATGAACTGGCAACAGTACTGGATGCCGTACCTGTCGCTGTGTATACAACACATGATCCCCAGGCACTTCAAATAGCTGGCAACCGTCTCTCCTATGAATGGCTAAGAGTCCCAATGGGTACAAACCTATCCAAATCCGCTCCTGAAAGGGAGAGACCAGAAGTTTTTAAGTTGTTCAAGAATGGAGTGGAGATCCCGCCTGAAAAAATGCCTTCACAGATGGCAGCTGCAGGTATAGAGATAAATGACTGCGAACTGGACATCGTATCTGCTGACGGCAAGGTACGGCATGTATTGGGCAATGCAAGATCCCTGCGTGATGAGCAGGGAAACCTGCGCGGATCCATTTCTGCATTCATAGATATCACAGAGCGAAAAAGAGCAGAAGAAACTATCAGGTTGTCAAATATTTATAACCGCAGTCTGATTGAAGCCAGTCTGGATCCTCTGATAACTATTGGACGTGATGGTAAGATTACCGACGTAAATAATGCTACAGAACAGGTTACCGGATATTCCAGAAATGAGTTGACTGAGACTGATTTTTCAGATTATTTTACCGAACCTGAAAAAGCTCGTAAAGGCTACCAGCAGGTATTTGTACTTGGTGAGGTTCGGGATTATCCTCTAGAGATTAGACACAGGGACGGACATATAACTCCTGTTTTATACAATGCTTCGGTTTTTAGAGATGAAAATGGCGAGATTATTGGAGTCTTTGCTGCTGCACGTGATATCACTGAACGCAAACGCCATGAAATGAATCTCGTCTTTCTAGCTGAAATCGACGAGGATTTTGCTCACCTTTCGTCAGTAGATGAGATAATGCAGACGGTGGGGGAGAAGGTAGGGAAATACCTGAAAGTAAAGACTGTAAACTTTTTTGAAGTAGATGGTGCTGAAGGTACGTTTACCGCCAGTTTTGGCTGGCAGGATATGGGCGTTCCCAGCTTGATGCACCAAACTTTCCTCATATCTAATTACCTTACCGAGGAGTTTAGCAGAGCTGGCCGCGCCGGAGAGACCATTGTCATTCGTAACACGCAGACGGACCCGCGAACTAATGCCAGGGCTTACACCTCATTCGATATCGGTTCAGTAATGATTGTACCTTTTCACGTAAAAGGCAAGTGGAAGGCTTTCCTCTCAGTAACAGACATGCGCTCGCGTGACTGGTTACAGGACGAAATAGAACTGTTTCAGGAACTTTCCAATAGAATCTTCCCACTTATTGAACGGGCTAAAGCCAAAGAAGCACTTCGGAAGAGCGAGGAGCGATTTCGCGCTCTTGTCACGGCCAGTTCGGAAGTGGTATATCGCGTGAGTTCAGACTGGAGCGAGATGCGCCATCTCTATGGTCGAGGTTTCCTTGCAAATACGGAAAGCCCAAGCCGTAAATGGCTTCAGGAATATGTTCCTCTGGAAGATCAACAGCACGTGATGGCTGTTATCAATGAAGCTATCCGGACGAAGAGCATTTACCAAATGGAACATCGGGTCCGGCTAGCGGATGGCAGCGTGGGATGGATTTTCTCGCGTGCGGTTCCGATGCTGGATGCAAATGGCGAAATCATTGAATGGTTTGGTGCCGCCAGCGACATCACAGAGCGCAAACGAGTGGAAAAAGAACTTCGTGAAAGCGAGGAACGGCTGCGCCTCTTGGGCGATAATTTACCGGATAGTGCAGTCTATCAGTATGTCTATGAGCCCGACGGCAGTGTCAGGTTCCTGTACTTCAGCACAGGCATCGAGCGACTCAACGGCGTCAAGGTCCAAGACGTCCTGCGTGATCCCGACACATTGTACAGGCAAGTTCCGTCGGAGTATTTAGAACGGATCTTCGAAGCCGAGGCACGCAGTGCCAGAGAATTGTCTGATTTCGATATGGAAACGCCTATGCAGCTCCCCGATGGCCAAATGCGCTGGATGCGAATGCGCTCCCGTCCGCGCCAGCTACCCGATGGCCGAACAATCTGGAACGGCGTGCAAATCGATATTACTGAGCACAAGCAGGCAGAAGAAGCCCTTAAAAAAGCACGTGAAACTTTAGAAGAAAAAGTTAAAGAGCGCACAGCTGATCTTGAGAACGCTTATGACTCATTGAAAGAAAGTGAAAAAGGTCTTGCTGATGCTCAAAAAATGGCTCATATTGGAAACTGGGATAATGATCTTGTAACCGGAGTTTATACTTTATAGTATAAAGCCACATCAAGCGACATGATCTACATAGGGTCTAACAAAAAATTAATTATGTTGGGTAACAATTCCAAGCATTTTAATATAAAACCGACAAATATAGAACCAATTAAATAAATCGGTGTGGCACAAAAATAGTTAATTTCCCACTATATGGGGTCTAACACAGGATCTCTGTAACAAGACGCCCTATTATGGTTTCTTTAGTATAATATGGTGAAAATCATATAAGTATCAATCGGTGGGCTAGTTCAATATGTGGCGACGCCAAAATTGAACGAAACAAGTTTGGAACTTAATTAATTTCTTGTTAGACCTACATAATATCCATAGCTGCACCACGATTTTTATGAGATCTTATAAACTCCGGTGTAAATGGTGAATTACACTGGTCTGAGGAAATGTATCGTATTTTTGGGCATAACCCTCAAGAATCTATAACTTACGATAAATTTTTAAATTACGTACATCCAGACGATAGGGACTATGTGTATAACTCCACTAAGGAAGCTTTTGACGGAAATACCTATGCGACTAATTATAGAATAGTTCGACCTGACGGAGAAGAGCGTATAGTCCATTCAGAAAGAGAAGTTATTTTCGATGAGAGAAATGATCCTGTTAGGATGAAAGGAACGGTTCAGGATATTACTGAACATAAAAAAGCAGAAGAGGAAATTCAGAACTTAGCGAATATTGTGGAATCATCAAGCGATGCCATTGGAACTATCTCTTGACGGCATTATTACAAGCTGGAATAGAGGGGCAGAGCAGATTTATGGTTATTCAGTGGAAGAGGTTCTTGGAAAGAGTGTATCCATCCTGGCTCCACCCCTTTTACATGACGAAACAAGAAAATTAACTGAAATGGTTATACGGGGAGAAAAAGTCCACCAATATGAGACTTTGCGGTTAAGAAAGGATGGTAAGATAATATATGTTTCAATAGTTCTTTCTCCGGTCTTTGATATTTATGGAAAGCTGACTGCTATCTCGTTTATTGTCAGAGATATAACCCAAAGAAAAGAAGCTGAAGAAGCTCTGGCAAAAATTGAAATTGCCCGCAAGCAAGAGATTCACCACCGGATAAAAAACAACCTTCAGGTAATCTCCTCCCTGCTGGATCTTCAGGCTGAGAAGTTCAAATGTAGAAAGGATATTAAGGATATAGAAGTTCTGGAAGCCTTCAGGGAAAGTCAGGATAGAGTAATATCAATGGCTCTTATTCACGAAGAACTCTACAAAGGTGGTGAGCTCGATACACTCGACTTTTCGCCTTATATCAAAGAACTTGCTGATAATCTTTTCCTTACATATAGGCTTAGAGCTGCCGATATCAGCTTAAATATGGATCTTGAAGAAAATCTTTTTTTCGATATGGACACTTCAGTTCCACTAGGCATAATCGTCAATGAACTTGTCACCAATTCTCTCAAACATGCATTTCCTGACAGAAAGAAAGGAGAAATCCGAATCAAACTGCATAGAGAGAAAAACGGAGAATACAAGAGCGAAGGCTGCAAGAGTAAAATTTTTGTTATATCTGTCTCGGACAACGGAATAGGCATTCCTGAAAACCTTGATATTGAAGATCTCGATAGTCTTGGATTTCAGCTAATAATTTCCCTTGTGGACCAATTAGATGGGGAGTTTGAACTAAAAAGGAATAATGGGACAGAATTCGTTATTAGATTTACTGTAACGGAAAAGAATAATCAGGTATCAGCGCCACATCAATTAGTTGATTTATGAGTGTTTATTTACCCACGAATACTTTTGTTAACGGACCTTAAGTTCAAGCCTTTGACCGGGATCTAGCCACGGCTCAAAACAAATGTAAAATGGTAAAATTTGAGTAAAAATAGGAATTAATTAAGAATTTAGTGCGAGAGGTGCGATTCGAACGCACGAACTCCTACAAGACTGGACTCTGAAAACAATATAGATATATTTAGCTTATCCATGCTCTTTTGTTTTCTAATAACTCATTGATTTTTCTACTCAAAAAATATTGGGACTTAAAATAAAACGTGGAGCTTTTCAAGCTCCCGATTGGGTTTTTAAGCTGGGGAGGAACTAAATAATCAGGCGTATCGTGGAATAGCCTTAAAACGTCTCATAATAGATGGCTTACTGATAATGTTTGTATTAACAAATATTCATTGAAAAGTGTTTCTCTGTGACTTATGGATGGAAGCATTGGGAAATACTGCACAAATTACAGGAATTGGAAACTGAAAATATACAGGGACATAGCATTATAGTTGTCATCCTAACGTTAACAACTAACTTTATTAAACTCAGTAACGTTTCATATAACAAATACAATAAAGATGGTATGAATTAAAATATTAATTTATTTGATTATCATCGAAGGCTAGGCAGTTTGTTACCTAAGAGAGGGAACCTAAGGGGATAAATGAAAGAGCAAATGAACTTCAGAATGTTGATCCTCTTGAACTCCGGCTTGTAACTACTCTTGTAGAACAGTTAGATGGCTGTATCGGACTTAGAAAAGACAAAGGTACAGAATTTGCTATTTAATTTACCAATATCGATAACTAAGCTTCATTCTTCCGAATGGAAAATATTAGATAGCCCATACAATTATATCTTTTATAAAATTATTAATTAACCTTAACCACTAATTTGCTTTGACTATAGGGAAGGGGAAATGAAAAAAATCGAAAATCCAAAGCCTACAGATACAGAAATTCAGACTAAGATACTAGCGAGTATTTTGGAATCATCAGAAGATGCCTTTATAACCACGTCCATTGATGGGCTTATTACCAGCTGGAATAAAGGTGCAAAGCAAATTTATGGCTATTCGGATAAAGAAGTATTGGGAAAACCAATATCCATACTAGAGTCGCCCACTTCGGCTGGAGAAATGCAAGAATTAACTGAACTGATTAAACAAGGAGATGGATTCCATCATTATGAAACTCTACAGTTAAGAAATGACAGGAAAATGATAAATGCCTCACTTACTCTTTCGCCGCTTATTGATGCCTCTGAAAATCTAATCTATATCCTAATTATCGCTAGAGATACAACCAAAAGTAAAGAAACAGAAGAAAAACTTCAGAAAATTGAGGGAAAATTGAGGAAGACAGAGGAAATATACAATCTTGCGATGGAACATACAAGGCAGATAATATATGATTACGATTTGAGAACAGATAAGTGCATCTGGGCAGGTGCTATAGAGGGAGTTACAGGATATAGTTTTGGGGAGTTCCAGACGCTTGGCAAAGATGTTTGGATTTTGAATATCATCCAAACTGATATGAATCGATTAGATGGAAGTTGCTGTGATAAGGAAGATACTGAATTTAAAGAAGAATTTAAGATGAGGAAAAAAGACGGGACTTTCATTAATGTTGAAAATGGAGGTATCTGCCTTAAAGACCATGAAGGTCATATTTACAGGACTGTCGGAGTACTGAAGGACATTACTACACAGAAGGAAACAGAAGTTACTCTGGCAAAAATCAATATTTCCCGCAAACAGGAAATTCATCATAGAATTAAGAATAACCTGCAGGTTATTTCTTCATTGCTTGACCTTCAGGCTGAACAGTTTAGAGGTAGAAAGGGTATTAATGATTCAGAAGTTCTGGAAGCCTTCAGAGAAAGCCAGAACAGAGTAATATCTATGGCTTTGATACATGAGGAGCTATACAAAGGTGGTAGGCTCGATACAATTAACCTTTCTTCTTATATTGAGGAACTCAGCAAGAGTCTGTTCTTAACATACCGACTTGACAATACCGATATCAGCTTAAAGATGGATTTGGAGAAGAACCTTTTGTTTGATATGGATAGTGCAGTACCATTAGGAATAATTGTCAATGAGCTTTTATCCAATTCTCTCAAGCATGCATTTACCAAGAGGGATAAAGGAGATATCAGTATCAAACTTTGTCGTAAAAATGCCGGAGAATGTAGAAACAACATGGAAGGAAGCAAAAAAGAAGAGTATAAGAGTGCTAATTTCATTCTAACCGTTTCAGATAATGGACTAGGTATTCCTGAGAACCTTAATTTTGAAAATCTGGATAGCCTCGGACTCCAACTAATAGTTTCTCTTGTTGAACAGTTAGATGGCGAACTTGAACTTAATAGGAACAATGGTACTGAATTCATTATAACGTTTACGATTGCAGAATATAATTATCTGAGATCAGTTCCAGCCTCCAAACAATTACTTTAATAAAGCTAGGACTCAAGCTGTTATCTGGGCAGTGTACAGAAAGTTCTGTAAATTTGAACGACTCTGTTTTCCTTTTGTCACTACAAAAAGTAGGATCTATCATTTTTTCCTGATGCATAGGTTTCATGTAAAAACCTGTGTAACTACAAATCAGAAAAATATAGCCATTTTCTTGGAATTTACAGCAAATTTGCGATACTGCCAAGTTGGATAAGGTACATACAACAGATATTCTTTGACCAAAGAAATTCTTGAGTATTCAATGTACATGAATAGATTTTACATTAAATTCTCTGCATCCTCAGCCCTTTTGTACAGTAAGCCACCATCCGAGAAGTCATTTATTACAAGGGGAGCGCGGAGGGTCACGAATACCCCGTCCTTAAGAGGTTGTCCGACAATTATTGATAGTAATAAAAAAGTGCTAAAAAGAAAGCAAATAAATCCTTTAAATCAAAAAAGAAGGAGTTTTTCTATTACTGAAGGTAATTGTCGGACAGCCTGTTTAGGGTGGGGTGGCCGCCCTCAATTTGATTTTAGTCATGGCCTTCCTTCTTCTTGTTTCCTGAGTTGATCTCCAGCTCAGTTGTTGCAATGGCATACACCTCACCAGCTTCATTCACCAATGAGGTGGCAGTCAGCCACACTTCCACGATCCGGCCGTCCTTGGCGAGCCGCTGGGTGCGGTAAGGTTCCAGGACCGCAGCGTTGTTAAGCTTCTTCAGCGTGGCCAACTCTTTTTCTTTTTTGCTCTCCGGGATAAGGCTACTAATGTTCATCGTGAGTGCCTCGGCTTCACTCCAGCCGTATATCCTTTCAGCCCCCTTATTCCAGGCAGTTATGTGGCCCTCCAGATCTTGCATTATTATAGCATCTCTCGCATCGTGCACCACTGCAGCCAGACGGCGAATAGCCTTAGCTTCTTTCATAATATCCTCTGCCCGTTTTATCTCGTTAATATCAGTGAAAGTAATCACAGCCCCCCTGATAACGTTTTCAATGGTGCGATAGGGTCGGATGCGCAGCAGGTACCACACGCTTTTCTTGGTCTGGACTTCAATATCTTTGGGCGCCAGAGTGTCTAGCACCTCCTTTATGTCCTCTACCAGGCGGTCATAACCCAGCAGGTTCGAGACTATGTGCCCAACAGGCCGTCCCACATCTGTCGGGATCAGATTGATCACCTGTGTCACTTGAGGAGTGAAGCGCAGGATGTGCATTTGATGGTCCACAAAAATAGTGCCTATACCAGTGCCGGCCAGAAGGTTATTCATATCATCAACGGCCTGAGAAAGATCTGCTACCTTATTTTGCAGTTCAGTATTGACCGTAGTCAATTCCTCGTTAACTGACTGCAGTTCCTCCCTGGATGTCTCCAGTTCCTCGTTGGTTGATTGCAGTTCCTCGTTGACTGACTGCATCTCTTCGTTTGAGGATTTGAGTTCTTCATTGGAAGTCTCCAGTTCTTCATTGGAAGCTTTGAGATGCTCTTCTTTAATCTGCAGTTCCTGCTTCAGCTCTAAGATGCGTGTGTCAACACCCGTTGATTTCTCGCAGGCGCCTTCACTGGCACCTAATATGATGTCCTTCGAGCTTTGCCTCTGCTCCGAGGTCTTCGCTTCCTCAATTATAACCAAAAACAGGTTTGGCATGTCTGTTTCGTCAGAGCCTACAACCACAGGTCTTAACGCCAGATTGACTGTAGTGAAATCACCATTGGTTTTGACCCGCAGCCCGGAGCGGAATACCGGCTCTTTACGTACCACTGCTATGTGCAGGGCCGTGGCCAACTCCTGCTTCAATCCCTCACGGGCTGTCTTCAGGATATTATTCGGGCCAGCCTCACCAGAAACTATTTCCAGGTACATGCCGCTACGACCATGAATATATAGGATATCTCCACGTTTGTCTACGAGCACGCCGACAGAGGTGTAATGTTGCAGCATAGCCTGTTCAGTCAGCTCACGTAGTTGAGGTTTGCTTTCGATAGGAGCCTTGCTGAAAGGCTTTTTGGTCTCTCCGGTTTTCGATCGTGGTGGGGTAAATGCCCCTATGAGAAGGGGCCCACTACTAATATCCTTTTTTCGAAACAGCTTCGACTTACGATCCAGCGTTTCAAAAAGGTTCTCGAATTCTCCCAATGTCTCAGAGGGGCCGAGGAAGAGATATCCATCTTTGTCCAAAGCGTAGTGGAAGAGGGGGATGAGCTTTTTCTGCAATTTCCTTTCCATATAGATCAACAAGTTTCGACAACTGAGCAGGGCAAGTTTGGAGAATGGGGGGTCTCTGATAATGTCGTGCTCGGAAAAAATTATCATATCACGGATCTTTTTCTGGATTATGTAATTTCCGTTTGAATCCTGGGTAAAGAAGAGCTTCAGCCTTTCCGGTGAGATATCGATGGAGATGGTGGGAGGATAGACGCCACTGCGAGCCTTTATGATAGCCCGGCTGTCGATATCGGTTGCGAAGATTTGTACCTTGAAATTTTTCTTCAACATTTGCGTCTGTTCTTTTAGCAGGATGGCAATTGAATAAGCCTCCTCACCTGTGGAGCAGCCGGGAACCCAGATCCTTATCGTTGACTCCTGGTGTCTGCCGTTAAAGAGATTCGGGATGACTTTTTCCTTGAGTGCCTCGAAAGCCGTATGATTACGGAAAAAACTGGTGACTCCGATTAGGAGATCTTGAAAGAGCGCATCCACCTCAGCAGGTTTTTGCTGTAAATAAAGCACATAATCGTCCAAACTATTGACATTGGTGATGGCCATACGCCGCTCAATACGTCGGTTGATGGTATTCTGCTTGTAGTCGGAAAAGTCGCGACCAGTTCTGGCGCTTATAATATTTAATATACTTTTCATCGCATCTTCGGGAACAACATGAGGTTTTTTGCCAAACAATTGATTTACATAGGCAATGAGCTGGGCTGGCATCTCAGCCGGCGGTAGGATATGGTCTGCCAGACCTGTAGCTATAGCGCTGCGTGGCATACCGTCGTACTCGCTGGATTCGGGGCTCTGTACCATCACCATGCCACCTGCATCCTTGATCGCACGAGCCCCCAGTGTTCCGTCTTCGCCGGTACCCGAGAGTATAATGCCGATGCTTAGCTCTTGCTTAGGAATGATTGAAAAATAACTTCAAGTTTTAACTTCTGGAATAGCTGTATAATTCCATTTTCCCAAATAATCATCAAAGACAATTTTCATTTTTTCCTTAAAGTTTTCACTTACTTTTCTTCCCGTAGCATAAACTTTATTTTTGATGGTTGAAAACACATTCAATCCTGTGCATGTATACGTCCTATCAACAAGGCTTTTAACAACATCAATAGTGCTGAAAACAGTACCTTTGCAGGCACTTGTAACATGACAGAATAACCTGTGTTCTATTGGATTGTATTTCGAAGTATATGGTGGATAGTGAGCCATTCTGATTTCAATCCCAATTTCATTTACCAGCTTTTGCAGATCTTCCTTGAAAATATAATGCCTGCTTGAGTTGCTTCCACCACCATCTGCTAAGGTTAAAATGCTATTTGCCTTAGGATAGTTTTCCTTACCGTATTTTTCCCACCAGTATTTAATGCAGTCACAACAAAACTCACTTGTATCTTTACTGGTTCCTAAAGTGATGTATCCTTCGTTACGTTTCAGGTCATAAATACCATGTGGAATTACAAAACCATCTGAAAATGTATTGAAATCGTGGTCATATACCTTTACTGTCTGGGTACAGTAGATTTTACCGTCACGGTAGAAATTACCGATGACTTCTTTTTTTACGTCTATACTGATTATCGGATTCTCGCTTTTTACGTACTCTTCTTTGAGCTTGTTAATCTTCTCAAACTGCTCATTTCTGCCTTTACAGTCTTTCATAGTGACAGATTTTTGCATTTTTCTCTTTACAAAACCATGTTTCTTTAAGAGCTGCTTTACTACATGTGGACTTATGTTCATGCCTTTTGCTTCAAAAGCCTTTGAAATGCCCTTGAGACTCAGATTCGTCCATTTTATTTCTTTATCCGTAGGGCTTCCAGCCGTATGATGTTTTAGAATGTCAAAGAAAACTTCATCAATATTTTCAAATGTATCGATGATTTTCTTTTTTCCTCCGCCAGACTTTCGAATCCTGTTACCTGGTTTTTCTATACCATTAGTGATTTCATTAATTCCAGCCATAACAGTTTGAAAATGACAGCCTAGAACACTACTTATGTAGTTTTGTCCCCCATGTCCTAATTTCATTGCTTCTATGGCTGCATATCTTCTTCGATCTTTCTCATTTAAAGTGTTATAAAACGCTTTCATCTGTTTTTCAATTTTTTCAGAATATTTTGTGTGCAGCATTAAAGTAAATTCCTTGTCATTTCTAACAGATTTTAATCAATATTATATGACAATAAAAATACTTTAAATTATATATTTGTTATTCCTTATTCAAAGCCAGAGATCTGAAGAACAAATTAATCGGCAGGTGAAGGCCACGTGGCTCGGTCCGTTCCTGCATCTGTAGCGTTCCATACTCAAGAATCATGTCGTAGTTAGGTGGAATTACATAGATGCAATTCGGCTGGACAACCATTCCGTCTTTTACTTCATAAACCGGTATATGTGTATATCGCCCAATCAGGTCAGTGAGCATGCTTTTGTGGATTGGATCCAGATGCTGAACTACGACAAAGGCCACGCCAGGATTGGTGTCGTCGGAAATAGCTGAAAAGAAATTTTCGAACGCAGCCAGCCCGCCAGCTGATGCACCGATCCCCACAATGGGAAAGTCCGATGTTAAGGATTTGTTCGAGTCTGTGTCCATAGCACGGGGGTTAATTACAGGGTTTTCTTCTGAAGTATGCAGCTGCTCTTCTTTTGATCTCCCGATTTTTTCCTTGATTTTAGCTACCTTTTCGACCATATTTTCGCATCCTTTCATGCCTGAAACCGAATTTTATAATGCCTTTAGCATACACTAGACGATCGCTAGTAGCCACCAGGTTTACGTATATATCCTATGCTTAGGTTTTGAACTATAAGCGATGGTAAAATCTGGAGTTTTTCCTCTTGATTTCACATCTTGATAAGGATTGATAAATGCAGTATAAAATACTTAAATTTATAAAGTCACTATGAAACAAAATATGTAATTATAGCCTTCTAAGTAAAAAAAGCACTCCTCAAATTACGAAAATAGGTGTGTCGTCAGAGCCTATCCGAAAAGTCAATAATTGCAATTGTAAAAATTGCAATCGATCCATAATGTCGAGTTCAATTCTAGTTTTGCATGTTGACAGTGGCAGATATCGTAACTCACAATACTTCTCGGATAAGATGAAATGCATATAAAATTAGATAATTTTAAGCACAAATAAGAGTTAATTAAAAACGAGTGCGAGAGGTGCGATTCGAACGCACGAACTCCTACAAGACTGGACTCTGAATCCAGCGCCTTTGACCTGGCTGGGCAACTCTCGCAAATTCTTTGACCTGGCTGGGCAACCCTCGCACGATATGGCTTATGTTGCAGCAGCACATAGTGGCGCTCTTTGTTCTTAAACTTTTTCCTTGAAAGCCCTCTCGGAGGATGAAAAAGCTCTTTAAATTGATAATATATTTATTTTTCCCGAGTTAAATCGCTTATATTGGAGTTTATTCTGCAACCATTCGGGAATTTGAAAATTCCAGAAATAAGTATGGAAAATTGATGAAATTTTTTATTTCATCAATTTCAGGATAAGGGCTTTCTGGGCATGCAGGCGGTTTTCTGCCTCTTCAAAGACTACGGAGTTCGGGCCGTCTATGACTTCGTCCGTAATCTCAAGGCCTCTTCGGGCGGGCAGGCAATGCATTACTATTACGTCCGGCTTTGCGACTCCAAGGAGTTCGGTATTGACCTGGAAAGAAGTAAAGGTTCTCAGGCGCTTTTCCTGCTCTGCTTCGTCGCCCATGGAGACCCAGACATCCGTATATATAATGTCTGCGTCTTTTGCAGCATCTCTTGGGTCGTCCGTGATGGTAAATTTGCCTCCGAGAGCTTTTGCCTGTTCAAGGAATTCGGCTTTGGGCTCATAGCCTTTAGGACAGGCAATCACGAACTCCATTCCCATAATTGCCGAGCCTAGCAGGGCGGAGTTGCAGACGTTGTTTCCATCGCCTATCCAGGCGAATTTCAGGCCTTCAAATCTCTGCTTGTATTCCATGATAGTCATGAAATCGCCAAGGATCTGGCAGGGGTGTTCCCGGTCTGATAAGGCATTGATCACGGGTATAGTCGAATATTCGGCAAGCTTTTTTACTGTCTCGTGACTCATAACCCTGGCCATGATTCCATGCAGGTAACCGGAAAGGGTTCTGGCTGTGTCTTCAATGGTTTCGCCTCTTCCTACCTGGATGTCCCTAGAATTAAGGTAGAGAGCATGCCCTCCGAAATCTGTCATTGCGACTTCAAAGGATACCCTTGTCCTTGTAGAGGATTTTTCAAAAATCATTCCAAGGCTTTTGTGCTTCAGGTATTCGGTAGGTTCTCCTGCCTTACGTTTTTTCTTCAGGTCCGCGGCCGATTCAAGGAGTTCGTATATCTCCTCCCGGGACAGGTCAGTTATAGAAAGTACATCTCTCTTCATCGTCTCAAACCCCGACTTCTTACTGGCTGAATTTAAACTTTATATTTACTGCATAGTACTTATCTACACACGGTACTAATGCATAGTTTTTCAAACGGTCAGCCTCTAAGTCCTTTCATATGGTCAATTCTTTTCTGGATAAGATCGGCAGTGCCTATGTCTTTCCGGAAGAAGAGTTTACCCTGAATATTTTCAAGGGCATTCTGGGCGATTTTTTCTGCAGCCTCTATTGTTTCTGCACACCCTACGACAGCAACGGCACGGGAGCCGGTGGTGTAAATTTTCCCTTCTTTTTCATACACGCTTGCATAATAGACTGAAGCTTCTCCTATATTCCCTACAATTACTTCGCTGTCTTTTTCAGGATTATCCGGGTAGCCTGCCGGGACTGCATACTTGCAGACTGTCGCTTTCCTGCTGAACTTTACAGGCAGGTTTCCGAGGGTCCCTTTTACCACAGCAGACATAATTTCTACAAAATCAGTCTCTATAAGGGGGATAACATTCATGGCTTCGGGATCTCCGAATCTGGCATTGAACTCCACGACTTTGGGCCCGCTCGTTGTAAGGATAAACTGCCCGTAAAGGACGCCCTGGTATCCTGCTCCTGTTTCCTCGTACAGGGCTGTTACTGTATGCTGCATAATCTTTTTTGCCTTCTCGATATCTTCCGAAAGCATGAAAGGTAGGATTTCTCCTGCATCAGTGTATGAGCCCATCCCGCCTGTATTTGGTCCGAGATCACCTTCATAAGCCCTCTTATGGTCCTGCACTGCAGGGAAAAAGGCAAGGTTTTTTCCATCCACAAAAGCCTGGAGGGTAAATTCTTCTCCTATGAAACGCTCCTCAATAACTACAGGCCCCTTTTCCAGGAGTTCACTTGTATATTCCATGGCAGCTTTGAGGTCAGGGAGCTGGTCACCCATAACTTTTACCCCTTTGCCGCCTGTAAGCCCTGAGGGCTTGACTGCAACATCGCCCAGCTTTTCAATAAAAGCATGAGCAGGAGCTTCTTCTGTAAAAACTTCATAGGCAGGGCAGCCTTCGATCCCATATTTCTTCATGAAATTCCTTGCCCATGCCTTATCAAACTCAATAACCGCACAGGCTTTTTTAGGGCCTACAACAGGGACCCCGGCTTCCCAGAGGGCATCTGCAACTCCTGCTGCAAGCGGAGCTTCAGGGCCCACAAAAGCCATCTCAATGTTCCTGGCTTTCGCATACTCAACAATTTTTGCAACCTCGGTTTCCTTTTCGAGCAGGAAATCCTCACAGAGTGCCGCAATTCCTGGGTTTTTCTTTGCCATTAACGCATAAAGGACCGGGTTATGCTTGCTTTTCTTAATTCCTTCGGCAATTGCGTGTTCCCTTCCGCCGCCGCCGATAAGCAAAATCTTCATTTTCATTCTCCTTGTTCAAAAAAACTTGTTTTTAACGTGAAATTTGTTCTTGATACTCAATGAGGGAATATAATGAAGAAAAGGTGATGGATTATGGAGTTCGCAAAACCTTTCTTTCTATTTTAAAAATATTTTTATCTTTATAATCAATATTTTTAATCAACAACACAATAAAGGATTCCCTAATTCTCTATTTCTTCCGATAAATATCTTCTCATTGTTAAGCTTCTAATTTATATAAAAATCCAGTTAGTTTTAATTTCTTTTATGAGTTTCGCCTTCCATTCTCCTTTAAAAAGTTATTTTAATACTTTTTACCAAAATAAAATTCTGACCAGTTATACTTTAAATAAATTTAGCCTAATAAAGTCCTTTAAGAGATGAAATCTATGAACCAAAATCCATACGAAATATTCCTGAATGAATGTCCTGAAGTTGCAGCACGTTTTAATGACCTTATTGAAGCTCAAAAGGCTTTAAAAGGACTGGATGCTAAATCAAAACAGCTAATCAACATTGCTATCCAGACCGCGAATAGAAATCCGAGAGGTGTGCAGATGCATGCAGTGATGGCAAAAACCGAAGGCGCAACTCGCGAAGAAGTTGTAGGCGCTGTGGTCTTAAATCTTCATCATTCCGGTTTTGCGGTAGTTCTTGATTGCCTTCCTGCAGCTATTAAAGGATTTGAAGGTGAATTTTGAGTTGTACTAAAATTTGAAATAATGCTCCACCATATTCTTTTTAAATTTTCTAAGCTTTTTTCCGGGAAGGGCAGCCAGGCAAGCTGGCAGGGCATTTATATCCCTGTGAATAAAAAGCGATTTTTGAGGTCAGGGGAAGCACCTCTTGTGCAAAATGGGGTACCTCTCTATAACATCCAGATTCCCTTAAAATACATAAGTTCAGAGTTGTTTTTTTCTAGCTGACATGCCTGTGCAGCCGAATGAGGCTTGGGAAAGTGCCGGAGCACCTACTCTACTTTAGCAGGTCGCTTGCACTTACCAGAGGCACAAGTTCAGCATTTGCTCCCTTCAGTTTTTCCCTGGCCCCTTCTTCTCTGTCCACCACTGTAATTACGTATTTGACATGGGCTCCGGTCTCCCTGACCACCTCAATTGCATCTCTAACCGAGCCTCCGCTGGTTGTTACATCTTCGAGCATTACTAGCCTGTCTTCAGGCTTCAGGTCTCCTACAAATCTGCTTTTTGTGCCATAGTCCTTGATAGTTTTCCTTACTATCAGCAGGGGAAGTTCAGTTTCCAGGGAAACAGCGGTTGCCAGGGGGACACCTCCAAGCTCTACACCTGCAACTGTATCCACATCCATTTCTTTTATCCTGAGGGCTGCCTGCCTGGCAATAATTTTCAGGGTTTTCGGGTCGGTACTGGCTCTCTTGATGTCGATATAATACTTGCTTTTCTTTCCCGAAGCGAGTGTAAAGTCCCCGTAGCGGACAGCTCCGCAAGCTTTGAGGGCTGCGATCAGTTCCTGTTTCTGTGTTTCGAATCCATTTCCTGTTTCTGGGTTTGATTTGCTCATTCTCTCACCGTTATTGCAGCCTTATTAGCGCTATAAACGTTTTCTAAGGTTTTTCCTGTAATTTATTTTTTTCTGTACTTTTTCTTCAGCAGTTATGCAAGGTTTTCTCATCTTTTTATTGAATTTTTCCTTCTTACAGGGTCTTCATGAATTCTCCACAGGGTTTTCACCAGGGTTCTTTCTTTACACCTATAATATATCCGATTATATTTGTCGTAAGATGGAGCAAAGGCGTCATTATAAGGACTGTAAGCATAATTCCTGTAGTGAAATTACTCACGAACCATTCAGGGGCTGCAAGGTATGTGAATACCCAGGCTCCAACAACAAAGTCAAGCTGGTCTACAAGAGGCAGGGACGCTCCCCTTTTCAGGCCCATTCTGCGCTTGAAAAAGCTCTTGAACATATCCCCGAACAGAGCGCCGGAAGCAAGGGCGAGCACAACTATCAAAGCGCTTGCGTAATCCGGGCCAAATGTGGGCATTTCAATCCCCATAATCTCAAACCCTTTCGAACCCAGCCAGATTTCAATACATCCGGCAAGAAACCCGCAGAAGATGCCTGAAAAGAGCCCTCTGTAGGTTTTCCCGTCTCCGAGAATCCTTCTCCCGTCTTTGTAAGTCCTGCCCCCGTCGATTGGTTTTCCACCTCCGAAAACAGCGGCGAAGGGATTGGGCAAGTATGCAGGAATCATTAGCCAGAATGCTTTGATTATCAGCTCGATCGTGGTATCATCTCTCTATCCGGTATTCCTTTTTTCCTGGGGCAGAAATTAACTCCCTTCCATAACTTCATCCTTTTTATCTTTCTCTATCTCTTGCCATCAAAGATAGAGCAGAAGATAGGATAATTGATCTCTCGCTGCCCTCTTCAAGAATCCTTCAACTTTTTCAGGTACGTTTAAATAATGGGCTTAAGTAAATATTATCCCTATTTAATTGTATTTATTTTATTAAGTTATATTTTTTATTCACATTTTCAAGGTTTTTTATGAGAAAGCTAAGCAATGTTCTCACAGTCCGCAACACCATGCTTGCCACAGTTTCAGTGCTGGTGCTGCTTGCCGCTCTGATAACGATGGGACTTTTAACCCCTTTCATCGTTAGAGTCAGTACAGGAGAAGAAATCCTGCTTGATGCTGCCTATTTTAATCTGCGTGCAGCTCTGCCTACTCTTGCCCTTGTAATGTTGCTGACTCTGTGTCTTCCGATCGGGAGCGCAGGGAAAAAAGAAGGTCTTCTGGTGCTGGGGTTAGGTATTGCAGGTTCCGCACTTTCGGTTGCTTTTTCCCCGTTTTCAAGTATGCCTGTTAATATCTCGTTTCCGCTCCTTGCAGCAGCCTTTTTTGCGGTTATTTACAGGCTGCTTTCTTCGAAAGAAAAGACACTGAAAGGAACTCTACGGAGGACAGGTTCTCATATTATCCACCTTGGAGCGGTCCTGCTCCTTATCGGGATTGTTTTCAGCACCAATATGAGCCTTGAGGATTCTGCTGTGGTTCCTATGGGGGAAGTGAGTACTTTCAAGTCCATGGGTTACAGCGTCCATATTACCAACATAACATCCGGAATCGAAGGAGAACCTTATGGAGGTTATTCGGGTTCTGCTTACATAAGCACAATCGATTTTGATGTGTACAGGTGGGGCCAGCCTTTTGACAGCGGAAAGATAAAATATATAAGTGACTTCAAATGGCAGCAGTCCTACACCGAGACCTACATTCACAGAGGACTTCTGGAAGAACTTTTTATCGCTCCAAAATCCGTAGATACACAAGCTCAGACTGTGGAACTTTATATCCGGAAGGTACCTTTCATGACCTCTCTCTGGGGTGGGTTTTATCTGATGGTTCTGGGAGTCCTGATTCTCTTCCTTTCGGATTCTCTTGCAGGGGAAAAAGGTGCCCAGGGAAATGACCTTTCCGGAAATCGTTCTTCTCAAAGAGGTTCTCAGGTAAATGAAAACAAAAATGGAAACACAAAGAAATGTGTTAGTAAAAAAAATGTATGAGACGGGTGTGCAGATGGTGATTGTATGAATACTGGAATGGGGCTCATCTGGATAGCTGGAGCTTCAGGGCTGCTTGCTTTTTTTACTTCCCTGCTTTACTTCTTAAGGCAGGACAGGAAATTTATAGCCCTTTCTGAAAAGCTGGAACTTATAGGAGGGTCGTCACTGATAGTCGCGATCCTCCTGCTTGCCTATCACCTGTTCGGAGTGGATACGCAATTCAGTTATGTTTTTCAGCACTCCAGCTCTGACCTTGCCTGGCACTACAGACTTTCGGCGCTCTGGGCAGGGCAGGAAGGGTCATTTTTAATCTGGACAGCTTTTATCTTTATAATGCTTGCAGTTACACGCTTCACAGGTGCAGGAAGAGTGCTCAGGGACACAGATCTCTTTGCCCTTATCAGATCGGTTTCACTCTTTGTAGCTTCTGTATTCTTGCTGCTACTGGCGTTAAAAAACCCTTTCTCAATGTATTATCTCGCAGGTGCAGGAATACCTGAAGTCACAAACTGGAATCTTTTTGCGGAACCTTTCGTTGTTTCTTACGGGCAGGGCATGAACCCTCTGCTCAGAAACCTCTGGATGGCTATCCATCCCCCTCTTCTGTTCCTGGGCTATGCGGCCTTTACCCTTCCTTTCGCTGCTGCAATTGCAGGCCTTGTCCTTAAGGACAGCAGGTGGTCCGAACTGGCAACAGGCTGGATGCGAGTTTCCTGGCTCTTTCTTACACTTGGGATAGGGTTCGGAGCCTTCTGGGCATACGAAGTTCTTGGCTGGGGTGCCTGGTACTGGACCTGGGACCCTGTAGAAACCTCTTCCCTGATTCCCTGGCTTACGGCAACTGCTTACCTGCATGCAAAGTTCAGGTTCCGCCAAGGAGAGTATGGTTTCATGCTTCCTATGCTCGCACTTGTTTCTTTTGTCCTGGTCATTTTCTCGACCTTTGTCACAAGAAGCGGGCTGTGGGTATCTGTACATTCCTGGCAGGACTTCACAACAGAAGGAATGATAATTGCTTCCTTCCTGCTTATCCTTACAGGTTCAAGCACGATCCTCCTTGCCAGGAGGTACTTTAGTGAGGAGTAATTTTGGACGAAAAGTAATTTTCAGTGAGGGTAGTTTAGCTAAAATTAGTAAGCTAAATGAGTAATCTAAATGAGTAATCTAAATGAGTAATCTAAATCAGTGGCTTAAATCAGCAATTAAAATCTATTAAGGATAAAATTAGCTAAAAGCCACTTGATATAGAGTAAGCAGATAGTTGATAAGCAGCAAGTAGAAATTAATCCGCAGCGAGTGGATAATTAATGTAGAGTAAGTTCCGCGAATAAGAAAGGTTCTGATAAATAAGCTGGGAAAAAAGAGCCCATGAATTTTTATTTCATTCCAGCTTTATCATTTTTATCATCTTTTAATTTTTTTCTTCAGATCTTCTATTTTTTCTCATTTTTGCCCTGATTGAGTGCTTTCCGGAGAAATCTCCTGGAGGTCAGGACGAGGCTGCAGATTTCTCCGATTTTGCGAGATAATTCTTTGAACTGCGCTGAAATGGGAATATAAACATTTCTAAATTATCTTTGACGTTTTATTGTCCGGGTATCTTCCTTTAATTTTTTTGATCAGTACAATTATAATAATTTTGTTGTGATGCCTTCAGGTTTTTATCCGGATCATGGGATTATTATGCCTCTTATGTTTGATTATTTTTTTACATTTACTAATGTCAGGTGTGGTTGAAAGTTTTTCAATTCCCTTTTAATATATACAACTTTAAATAGTATGAGTACATTATTAATTGTTGGAGATGAATAACCTTCTAATTATATACGTATACAGGTTTAATTACTGAACTGATACGTCTCTTCCCATCAATTTCATAAAACGGTTCTCTAGTAGTCGGTTATGAAAATATACTTATTTGTTTTTAATAACCGGTTGTTGGACTTAAAACGCAAACAATCCGCTAGATTGTGAAAAAACGCTTTTTATTTAATTCAAAGTTTTAAAACGGGATAGGTTACCATATAAATATATATATGGTGTAAAACTTTGGAAGTTGGAGTCAGCTTTAACAGGTGATTATGAAAGCTGCCTTTTAAGGTCTGAATAATAATTGCCATTATATTCTTTAGCTGGCAGACTAAATTATAAAAAATTGGAATATGAAGGGGTTATAATGAAAGACTATGAAGTAAAAGTGCTGGACGAAAATGACCACATTTTTATTGAAACGTTACGGAACCTCGGGATGTCAAGGAATGTTGCCACAACTATGGCATATCTTATGAATGTCGACGAAGCTTCATCCCGTGAAATTGAAATAAGTACCGGACTGAGACAGCCCGAAGTCAGTCTTGCAATGAGACTTATGAGGAATCAGTCCTGGGTCAATGTACGTTCGGAAAAGAAACCCGGTAAAGGGCGCCCGATAAAGATTTATTCCCTCGCAGCCCCTGTTGATGAGATCATAAGCTACTATGAAGATAAAATCTACAAAGAATCTCAGGCAACGATCTCAGCAATTAAAAAACTGAAGGTTATGAGCAAAAAGGTGCCTCTTACTCCCTCGAAGTAAAGGATCTCAAAAAAGGGTTAGCTCCATAATGGCTGACAGTTCTCCCTGGAACTCACCATTATGGAAATCAAATCCTTCTATGTTTTACTCATCTGATTTTATCTATTTCAGGCTCTTTTCCTTTCTTTTGTTATTCTGTTCTTTTTCCTTCTTTTCGCAGGCCTTTTTTATTGTCCGGGCTTTTTATTTTCCCTCAATCTTTTTTCAGGGTTTTTTAAGTTTCGGCCACTTAGTAAGTAATTTATAGAAAAGTCCGAATTGGCAGTGTACCGAAAGTTCTGTAAAATATGATTGACTCTGTATCCTTTTCCTTTCACCACAAAAAAAAGAGGATGCAGAGTCAATGGTTAATTTATTCCCACTCATAAAAGATTATCTTGTCGATCAGGAAGATGGAATTCGCCAGCTAATTACCTGGTTTTTAAACCTTGTAATGGAGGAGGAAGCCCTCCTCCAAGCTGGTGCACAACGTTATGAGAGGACAGATTCACGTAAAGCTAGTAGAAATGGCTACAAACCCCGAACTCTCCTGACCAAGCATGGGAAACTCGAATTATTAAAGCCTCAATTCCGTGAGTTTCCCTTTGAAACTCAGGTTTTTGAGAAATATTCAAGAGTTGAAAAGGCCATCTTAACCGCTGTAGCTGAATCTTACCTTCAAGGAGTTTCCACCCGAAGGGTGAAAAAGGTCATGACTGCATTAGGAGTAGGAGAAATTTCAGCCTCTTCTGTTTCCAGGATTACAAAAGAACTGGATGAGAAGGTTGAAGAATTTCTCTCAAAGCCAATAGAACATGAAATCCCTTACTTGCTTATCGATGCGACTTATTTCAAGGTAAGAGATGGGCTTCATTACGAAAACAAAGCTCTCTTTGTAGTTGCTGGGATCAGGGATGACGGTTACCGTGAAATTCTTGGAACAAGATTAGCAGACAGTGAAGCCTCTATGTTCTGGGAAGATCTATTCGATGATCTGAAAAAAAGAGGGTTAAGAGGTGTCAAGTTAATTATTTCTGATGGCCATAAAGGAATACAGAAAGCAGTAAGAGAATCCTTTATTGGATCAAGTTGGCAGATGTGCCATGTACATCTGGCAAGACAAGTTCTCAAGAAAGTGCCAAAAAAGAAGCAGAAAGAAGTGGCTGAGAAGATAAAAGAAGCATTAGTAGACCGTCAGAAGTTGAATGACCTGATTATGGAACTGGATAGTATGGGGTATGAAGGCGCAGCTGATACCCTTGAAAGTTTTCAGTATGATGTAATGAACTATATGCAGTTTCCAGAAAAACACTGGAAAAAAATAAGGACAACAAATATGATGGAGAGGACCAACAAGGAACTCAAAAGAAGAAGCAAGGTAGTTGGAGCATTTCCTAACCAAGACTCAGTATTGAGACTGGTAGTCTCAATACTAATTGATATAAATGAAGACTGGATCACAGGAAACAAGTATATAGTAATGGAACAGTAATCAAAAAAGAAGAGTAAGGGGTAGAGAGTAAATTTTACAGAAAACGCACATGATATTCTTTGAATAACATGCACAACTAAATGAAAGTACTTTACCCCACTTTTTTGGCTATTGAATTCCTTATTACTTTGGGCAGTAAGGTTGTCCTAATTTTGGTTTTTCAAAACCGTCAGAAAACTAATCAGTGAATTGCCATCGAAGGCTCAAGTGTGACTTTGATCACGGATGCTAAATTGGCCTTTGAGGCAATTCCAC
This sequence comes from Methanosarcina subterranea, assembly GCF_055385895.1. Classification (NCBI taxonomy): domain Archaea; kingdom Methanobacteriati; phylum Methanobacteriota; class Methanomicrobia; order Methanosarcinales; family Methanosarcinaceae; genus Methanosarcina; species Methanosarcina subterranea. Next base: position 1,613,368 of record NZ_AP042426.1, read on the forward strand.
TGCCCAAATAAATTGGGTGATATTATTTGATGATTGAAGTCATAAACAAAGCTTGTGGTTTAGACATTCACAAACTCTTTTTCATTGCTACAATTCTCAGTAGATCTGGTGAAAAACAACAGCAGCGTTTCGACAGAGATGATGAGGGAATTTTAGCCCTTAAAAATTGGGTAATATCAGAAAAATGTAATGTTGTTGCATGTGAATCAACAAGTGACTTTTGGGTTCCTGTCCATGATTCTTTGATAAAGCATCTACCGGTGATAGTTGGAAATGCGCGAGATATGAAGGTATTTACACATAAAAAAACAGATAAGATTGATTCAGAAGTCATTGCACAACTTGCACTTAATAATATGATTCAGCCATCAAGAGTTTTTCCAAAGGATCATAGAGATTTTAGATCATATGTTCGACTTCGGTTAACACTTGTACAAAAAAGAACAGATCTAAAAAATAAAGCTCACTCAATTCTTGCATCTGAAATGTTAAACCTGAAGAATGTGCTGACAGACATTTTCGGCAAGAATGGCAGAATGATCTTATCAGGAATCTCTTCAGGTAAGACTGTTGACCAGATTATCGCAAGTCTTTCTCCAAATGTTCGTAAAAAAAGTGATCAAATCAGAGAAATTCTTGAGCGAGAAATCTCTCAAAGTGCTGCATTCAGACTTCAGATCTGTCTAAAACTCATAAAAAGTCTTGATGATGAGATCGAAGCTTTAGAAAAAGAAATTTTCAATTATGCTTATAGAAATCATAAGCGAGAAATGGAGATTTTAATGTCAGTTCCAGGTATAGGAGAACTTGGTGCGGCAATTCTACTTGCTGAAATAGGCAATTTCAAGGATTTTTCTTCTGGAGATAAGCTTGCTTCTTGGCTTGGTCTGGTTCCTAATGTGTATCAATCTGCAGATAAATACCACAACGGAAGAATCACAAAGAGAGGATCAAAGAGAGCAAGATGGATTCTGACGCAGATTGCTCAAGCAGCGGCAAGAAAGAATAACAGTAAGTTAAAAGAGTTTTTTAACAGGAAAAAGAAGTCAATTGGACATGCAAAGGCAATTATTGCCTTGGCAAGGAAAATTGCAACGATAATATGGCATCTTATTACGAATGATGAGATGTACGAAGATGAAACTGGATATAAAAAAAGGGAAATTCAAAAGAGAAAGATTGTTGAGACCGAGATATTCTCAGTTGATGAACGAATAAAAATAATTAGTGAAATATTTGCAATAACGCGAAAAGAGGATGAAGAGAGCATGTGAGGAAGATATCCTCATGTACTTTCATGCTAAATTAAGCACACTGCCTCCGAATTTTTAGCATGGCTAAGAAGAGCCTTATTATTGAAGAATAGTTAAACAAAAGTAACCTTGAAATCTATCTAAAAAAGGGGGAAAAAGAAGTTTGTAATAAAGAAGGGATCCTGCCCTTTAAGGGCAGGTCAGCCACCTGTCACAACTTTAAGGATTGTAAGTCTATCGGAACTTATTGCCCCGTCAAGAGGAACAGCATTCCCTCCGTTTAATACAAGTACTGTTTCCTGATTTATGTCCAGCGTATCAAGCAGGTCTTCGTAGGTAGCGGTTTCAGCTATTTCTACGGTCTGCTCGGAAATCTCTCCAGCTTGAATTGTTATGTGTACCTTCACTCTATTGATCCACCGCCGCTTACCTGAATTTCGTCTACAATTTCCTTTATTAACTTCTGCTCCAGTTCATATTCTTTTCTGATGCCTTTCCTTTCTGCATTTCTTTTCTGGAACTTTCCTGTCATGTTCAAAATCTCCTTACGATTTTTCAGGTTTGCAACAAAGTGGGTATAATCTCTTCAAGCAGACTCTTTTGTCTTTTCGAGATGTATATCCAATAATTATAATGATTTTCTATTTTAATTAACTTTGTGGTTAACAATCCCTGGGTTAACATTCTCACATTTTCAGCTGTTAGAACTGCAGTGTACTTTTGTTTCTGAATTTAATTAGTTGTTAACATTGTAACTGATCCCGTTCGAAACATTGACGTAATAAGCTCAGGAGTTACTATTTTAAAATCTATTTTGAGAATATTTGATCAGAAACTAATTGTATTATGAAAAGCCGGCACTTCGAACTTCGTTCTTTAGTATGCGTGTCCCTTTTTAATAATAGTTAAGGGTCTGAAGAGATAATTCTGACAAAAGGCACTCAAATTAAGAAAAAAGTTAAGTAATAAGTAGAAAATGCCCGAAAGAGTCCCAGTAATATTAATGAAAACCGATCAGCAAAACCAGTTATACACCAGCCGGGATTCGAACCCGGGTTCGAGCGTTGGCAACGCCCGGTGATGACCGCTACACTACTGATGTGCTGTGTTTCTATGGTGCCCAGACCCGGATTCGAACCGGGGACAACTGCCTCTTCAGGGCAGCGCTCTCCCACTGAGCTACCTGGGCAGGTAGATGTGACAGTAATATTATTAACTTTAATTAACTGCCAGATTGTTGATTTAAGTGGGCCCGCTGAGATTCGAACTCAGGACCTCCGCCATGTCAAGGCGACGTCATAACCGTCTAGACCACGAGCCCTCTCTGATACTTATTGTTTTTACTCCTTATAACAAAGAATTGCTTGAAATAAGGATACTAAAAAAGCTATACACCAGCCGGGATTCGAACCCGGGTTCGAGCGTTGGCAACGCCCGGTGATGACCGCTACACTACTGATGTGCTGTGTTTCTATGATGCCCAGACCCGGATTCGAACCGGGGACAACTGCCTCTTCAGGGCAGCGCTCTCCCACTGAGCTACCTGGGCACGTAGAAATACCACCGAATCTGCTTTTTAAGAATAAATCTTAAAAGAGACGGTAGTTCTTTTTCAGTCTTGCTTTCCTGAAAAATCTCAGGAAAGATTTTGATCAATTCTAATCAATTCTAATCAATTTTAATCAATTTTAATCAATTTTAATAATTTTAATAATTTTAATAATTTTAATAATTTTAATAATTTTAATAATTTTAATAATTTTAATAATTTTAAGTGGGCCCGCTGAGATTCGAACTCAGGACCTCCGCCATGTCAAGGCGACGTCATAACCGTCTAGACCACGAGCCCTCTACAATGTGTATTGCTTCCGTTTCTCGCACCGAAGTGCAACACCATAGTACGCATCATCATTTATATAAGTTTTGGGTGGTTCGGGCTTTTTCTACTCGAATCAGCTCTCAGAGAGGCAAAAATTTTGTATATTCCTTAAAAAATTTTATTTCTCAGTCCAGTTTACTGGTTATTAATTGTAGAGTGCCTGCTTTTCATCCCGAATATATAATGAGCGTGCCGTCTAAAATATAATGAACATGCCTCTAAAATAGAATGAATACAATATCTCCGCTGAGGGTAATATGAAAGGATCATCGGATAACTCAGAGATACGCAGGACAATCCCGGAAATCCAGGCAAAAATAGATTCCGGAGAGGCTGTGGTCCTTACGGCTGAAGAGATCAGTTCAAGGGTCAGGGCAGGAGACGAAATAAGGCTTGAAGATATTGATGTTGTAACTACCGCAACCCGCGGCATCATGAGCGGAACCTATGCAGTTCTCTCGTTCAAAGTCTCCGAACCTGACTCTTTTGTAAAGGCGTCTGAAGTCCTGATGAACGGGGTGCCGGCAGTCGTTGGGCCCTGCCCTAACGAAAGACTTGGGGTTCTGGACCTTATCGTACTCGGGACTGCTCACAGTAAATCAGATCCCCGCTACGGAGGCGGACACCTTTTCAGAGAGATGGTGGAAGGAAAGAGCATTACTGTTGATGTAACCACAAGCGAAGGCGACCGCTTTTCAGTGGAAACAAGCCTTCCCGAGATACCTTTTGCGCGGCTTCATGCAACCAGGCATGCCTTCAAAAATTACCGGGCGTTCGTAAATCCCGGAAAAGAGGCTATTAAGACCATTTTCCATGCCCTTCCCTTCGAAGGTGAGTTCAGGGAGATGACCTTTTGCGGCTGTGGCGAGTTAAACCCGATTGAAAACGACCCCAAACTCGAAACAATAGGAGTCGGGACAAGGGTACTTATCAACGGAGCCGAAGGGTTTGTTACAGGTCAGGGCACCCGCAGCGCTCCGGATAATCCCAACCTGACGGGTTTTGCAGACCTTCATGATATGACCCCTGAATACATGGGAGGCTTTGCAACTTCAGCGGGACCCGAGATTATCAACACATGGGCTGTCCCTATCCCGGTCCTTTCCCAGGAAATGCTGGAAAATATCCTTAAGCTCGACAGCCAGATCCCGCTCAAGCTGGTAGACCTTGCAGGCAGGATCCCTCTATGTGAGATCACTTACGGGGACGTCTGGAATAATACAGACCTGGATGTAAAATATGAACCGGAGAAATGCATTGACTGCAAGGTGTGCTGTGTAGCTGAAGCATGTCCTATGGATGCCGTAAGTAAAGGAGAAAATGGTGCTGTACACAATCCTGAGCTTTGCTTTAACTGCGGGCTCTGTATTTCAAGGTGCAGAGGGGAAGCCTTCAGCGCAAACATGGGCACTGTCAGATGTGCAACCGGAGGCTGTCTCAGAGATATCAAAGTAACCCTGCGCCAGTCGGACCGTGCCAGGGCAATAAAAGCCGCACAGGAACTTAAAGAACAGGTCCTTGCAGGGAAATTCAGGCTCAAAGAACCTGTGGAGAAAATAAGCTGGAGAGAATAAAACTTAAGATAATTAATCAAAGTTAGCTATTAAAAATAGAAATAAACGCCATAAATGTAAAACGACTGAGTGCGCCTGTAAAAAACAAACAGATAAAAGTAAACAAACAGATAGAAGGAAAGAAACAGATAAAAGGAAATAAATAGATAGAGAGCCGATCCCAAAACTCAGAACTACTTCTCTAAATTGCGAATCTAGAGTAATCAATCGAGTTTTTGATCGCGAAAAACAGCTCTGAGGTTCTTATTGATTTAGAGTGAACCTGGTTTTGGGATGAGCTCAGAAGGAAAGAAACAGATAGAAGGAAACAAACAGATAAAGTAACCGGGGAAACCGATAATTTCCTGTTTCTTTTTGCTTCTTTCTTTTTTTGCCGGGCAGCCAGACAAGCTGGTGAAGGCGCTTGTATTTACCTGTGAATTAAGAAGCAACCTCGGGGTAAAGGAAAGTATTCTCTCAGCCTGTGGGCATTTCTTCAGCTTATTGTTCCTCTTAATTGCGTTGTCGGTTTTTAGGTCGGTTTTTATCCGGCTGACGGCTGGTCCAGGCCCACTGCGGCGCAGGGATAAAAAAACGAAAGATTCTCTCTCGAGTTCTGGAATAGATCAATCAGTTAATAAAGGATCAACAAAACTTTTCTTTTGATATTCTTCTTTTAAAGCGTTTTTGCGTTCAGCGCTTCTTTGAAGCGTTTTGTGGCCTCTTCAGGGCTCATGGGAATGTTCAGGGCGTTTGTGTTTCCTGGCTTCAGGATCACATGGATAAAGGAGGTCTGCCTGGCATTAAGGGAATCTTTGTACACATCTACCAGCTCCTCTTCCGTATTGACCTTATGTGTGTTCTGGATTCCGCAGGCGTTTGCCAGTATTTCCAGGTCAATGTAGCGTAGAGCGCAGGTCTCTTGAGAGCCTGTAGAGCCGTAGGCGCCGTTGTCCAGGGCTATGATGATCAGGTTTTTCGGGGCTTCCTTCCCTATTTCCAGGAGGGCGTTAGGGTTCATGAGAAGGCTTCCGTCCCCGTCGAAGACCACAACCTTCCGGTCCGTGCGCAGGGCAAGGCCGAGACCGATGGAGGAGACAAGTCCCATAGACCCGAACATGTAAAAGTTAAGGTCCCGGTCTCTGGCAGCATAGAGTTCCTTACAGGGGACTCCGAGGTTTGTTACGGTAATTTCTCCGTCCAGTTCGGCTGCCATGGCGGAGATCGCATTGTTCCGGATCATCCGGGGTTCAAGAACTTTCTGTGTCATGCGGAATTTGCAGACCTTTTCTTTCTTCGGCAGCTCCGGGGACTTCTGCGCTTCCCAGGCACAGCAGTCAGAAGCTTCCCACACTTTAGGAGAGACAAGAGCTATGTGGGGCCTGAAATTTTCAAAGGCATCTTTGATCACATTTTCAAGGAGAGGAAGCTTTTCAGCTTCGTCAATTATTGTGTATGCGAGCCCTGCACCTTCCAGGATTGCTGGCAGGTGGACTCCCATGGGGACCTGCGCTTCTATGCCTTCTTTATAAACTCCGCGCCAGCTTGTCAGGATAGGCAGGGGGATTTTACATGTTACGTTCAGGGACTCAAGGACATTGATCATATTCCCAAGCCCAGTGCTCTGGATAAGCATCATGGGCTTCCCGCCTGCAAGATAGATGCCTGCACAGATTCCCACTCCGTTTTCTTCCCTTGTCAATTTGATTTCAGGAAAATTTTCCGAGACCAGGGGAAGCAGGTTCTTGATCCTGTCACAGGGGAGCGTTGCAGCAAGGTCAATACCTGTTTTTTTCATGATTGCTATTACTTCTTCTTCCGGGTTTACCATGCACGTGCCTCTTAAATGCATATATCTTGAGCTTGTTTTCTCTTTTTGTTAGAGCTTTATACAGGTTTTTATTACTCATATGTGGACAGAACAGGAACTCAAATGTTCAGTTCTTCAAGTGGAACATCAGAACTGCTTACAGTAACCGCAGGTTCAACCTGGAAGAGCTTAAAGTCTTCCTTCAGTCGCTTGAAACCTCCGCCTGCAATATTCAGGAGAATGATGTCGTCTTTTCCGACATTTCCGGCTTTTATGGCTTTCAACAGTGAAGCAGCCGCAACTGCGGAAGGTGGCAGGATATCTATCCCTTCAAGGGATTCAAAAAGCGCTTTTGCTTCAAGAGCTTCCTCTTTAGTAACTGCATACATTATCCCGTCCGTATCTACAAGTGCATCATAGAGTCCGCCTGTCACGGAATAGGGTGGTGCCCGGTTGGTAAGCACAGTTGCATAAGTCTCTTCTATCTGTTTCTTTGCATCTTTCATATCAATTTCTGGAATGATCTCTCTTCTTCCTGCCTGCCATGCACTGTACATGGGAACGAAAGGAAGGTTCTGGGCAAGCTGAAGCTTCGGAAGCCTTGAACCAAAACGCCCGTCAGCCCTGAGCCGCAGCGAGGCTTCCCAGGCTGAGATTCCACCTGTGCCACTTCCGACAGCCTGGAAATAGTGGTCAGGCATCTTTCCTATGGCTACGGCTGCGTCCAGCATTACAGTGCCCATCCCTTCCCTTCTTGCAACATTTCTGGCCCCTCCCTCCGGAACCATGCCCGGGAGTTTTGCAAGCCTTCCTGCAAGGTTGATAGCATCGGTATAATCATTTCCCGGAGTCATACTGATAAGGTGAATGGAATCAGACGGTTCTTCAGGTAGCCAGAGCTTCGGAATGCCTGAATCAGGAACCACTATGTAAACATCTGTTCCTGTAAGAGTCGAAGCATATGCAAACGCCCTCCCCGTATTCCCTGCAGAGGCGAGAGCAATGGCTTTTCCCCCGGACTCCTTGAGAAGCTGCATTGTCGGGTGGGCTTCGAGCTCTTTGAAGCTGCAGGTTTTGATAAAAGCCCCTCTCTCAGGCCAGTATCCGCTGAACCCTATGTACAGGTTCGAAAGTCCGAGTTCCTGCGCAAGGGCTTCGCTTTTATACGTGATGGGACCGGCTTCGGTAGTAAGCTCTTCCTGAACCGGGAGCCATGAATGAAATCTCCCTATTCCGGGCTGGTCTCTGAGCTCAAGCCTTTTTTCAAAGTACTCCGCCCGTAAAAGGGAGTCGTCGTCTTCACAGGTTAGCCTGTATTCCTGGCCGTATTCCCTTCCGCATTTCAGACATTTTAATATGAATCTTCCCATTGCTATCAAAGAAAATTGGGTTTCTTTTGCTAAATATATGTTCCTGAAAACTCAACTGGATATCCTTTATGTATTATTAATTGAAATGAATTGTCTTGTTGGGTTAATTGTTTGTAATGAATGGAAGACCGATGAAATGTATTAAGTTAAAAATAGAACGCTAAATGTTATGGCCACTTTTCTTGGGGAGGAGAGTGTCAATCAAATCTGAAACCCAAATTTGACAGATTCTAGTAATTAGTATAGTATATGATTACAAAAACACATAGCTTCAAGGCATATCTTTAGAATTATACAAAGTAGCAAGGAATTTAAAAACATTATACTCAATTTAAAACTGATTGCCAAAAACAAAAGCAACAGACCTATTTATTCATTAGGATATATATGCTTCTGTCAAACTAGGGCTGAAATACTAAGTTCGTCAAATACGCCAGCAATAAGACCATAATGACCAAGATAAGTTGTGAATTCAGAGCTGGGAGAGAGTCATCTAGGTAAAATTGGAAGATATTTTATAAAAAGTATTGGAAGAATTAAAAAATATAAAATTAAGAAATTTTACTGCGGAAAGTAGGTTAGAAGCTTGATATTAAACTTTTTAGCTATTATTAACTAGAGTATCTTTAGCGTGTTCCATATTTTACCGTTTTCTCATAAAAAACGTCTGAAGTTTTTTTAGCGTGCTCAATATTTTGCCTTTTACCGTTGGGGTAAACAAGTGTAAGTACATCTGGCTGCATTCCTAACTCTCTCGAGTCATGGAGGTAATTTTCGTCTCTTTGTCTGGAAATATCCTTTACGTGAATTAAAGCACTGTTTATTCCTATTCTCTGGATCTCTATGTTCTCAAAATCAAAGAAGATCTCCTCTATCTTAGGCTCAAGATGTTTGCTCCCGAACATAAACATATAGACCTGGGCGAAGGGACTTAGCCGGTATTTTATCTGAACATCCGCGTCCGTCTTATCGAATTCGATCACCATACTGTCAATATGGATATATTTCCCTTCCCTGAACTGCTCCATATTAACTCCAGGCGAGACTCTTGCAGCCATTAAAGCAGCCGAAATGATCAGGGCGATTGTAATTATAGCCTTTATTTTCATGTGTCTAACGCTGTATTTGTCTTCTTTTCTATTATATTTATTTCCTGCAGAGGTTTGTTCCATAAGGGTAGATTTCGCTTGATCTTTCCGACGTCCAATTTAACTTTTTATCGGAATATGTGAATTACGAGCTAATGAAGTCTATTGAAGGCCTAATAACGGCAAATAATCATCCAATAGATACTAATCATCCTCTTATTTCAACATATTTTTTATTTCTGGAGTTGTTCTTATAGCCATTAAAGTAGCTGAGATTATCAGGACAACTGCAGTTATCAGTTTTGGGTTCATAGCCCTTATTCAGTAGTAATCTTCTTTACTACATTTATTCATTATAACAACCCTGTTTTCCTTTGCATTTATAATTGCTTAAATTCTAAAATTAATTTCCCTTACTCCATAACATAGGATATTGGCCTTTTTTGCAGATACTTCCAAATATTTTCTATTATATTGTTTAAGAAATTTATAAAACCTTTCAAGCCCGCCTCTGAAACTTGACTTTAAGGAGTGGTGACTTTTATTCTTGTAATTGAGGTTTTGCCATTTTCCACCAAATTCCTTTATTTCCAATAATATTCGACAAAAATACTTATCTTACAAAAAAGTTTATTTAAATCCAGTTAAAATTGATTTAATGCAATTTTATGTCAATAAATTTCATTAAAGAGATTATTAATCTTGTGATATAGGAAAAGCCCCAGTTTAAATTTTCAATACATAATTAATATTTATAATTTTATGCAGTTTGTTGTAATAAATCTTACCAAACATGATTTTTCTAAAAATACCTATTATTATTATTATTATTATTATTATTTAAGTTATCATCATGGATTCAGTATTCAACACCATTTAATTATGATATTTTAAAGGCATTTGATGTAATCTTTTGATCAAATAAATGATTATATTTCATTTTTCTGTTTTTAAAGCATTTTCATCAATTTTGGTAAACCCTCAATTGTGAAAAAATAATTGAATTTATGAGTGTGGATCCAGGGAAAAAATTGAAAAAAATTTCCCTATAAATTTTTTATAGCTACTATAAATAATCTATGATTTCTTCTGATCCATATGTTTGGGAAAAATATCATCATAATATTCTTAATTTTATAGAATATATTCACATAAAGTAACTCTATTCTGTTTTTAAAAACTAATAATTTTAATATTTATATTTATGCAAATAATAAATAATAAGATTATTTTGATGATCATGATTAATTATTTATACTATAATTTTCTAACTTTTTTGGTGATACTATGAAAATATGGAAGTTGTTTGTATTATGCATCGTTGTTAGCATGATGGCTGTTTCTGTAGTTTCAGCCAAAGAGGAAACAACAAGCCCCGCCGAACAGAATCATTGTTAAGCCTGTTAATTTTAATTACATCGAGGATATCGGTTCTATGTTGACTTTAAGTCGTGGTGACTTTTATGTATCCCAGGGGGAAACAGATACCACAACCCTATGTATAGGCGAGTCAACTAATTCACTGACAGTGCACTGTACTTGGAATAACCCCGATAATTCCCTATTACTTACCATTATTTCACCATCCGGAACAAGCCATGGACCTTTCTCTGATACTTATAATGGAGCAAAAGATGATGATATTGGCGTCACAATATCAAAAAGCAGTGGGACATGGCCAGCAGACGGAGTATGGACATTTAATGTATATGGTCAGTCTGTAAGTGGTACTCAGCGTTACTATATATCTGGAACGTGGGCTTAAAGCCATCTGCATCGCTGATCATCGAATTACATTATCTATTACAATGGGAGCGCGGAGGTTCACAAATACCCGTTCTTCAGGTAGGGATGATGTGAACCCTCGCCTCTTTTTGTTTTCAATTTAAATATCTAAATAGTGGTTCTTTGAGAAATGATCAGAAACCGGACAGGGGTTCGATAGCAAGTTTCAATCACTTAAGTCAACGGAACCTTGTTAAAAGACACTTTGAATCATTTCCGAGTAACTGGGTGGGTGGCCCGAAGCATATTCTGTCCTTTTTAGGCTGTCCGACAATTACTTTTAGTAATGAAATAAAATAGTCTCTGGTAGATTGGAATTTTTTATGAGATTTGTTTTCTGTTCCTTATTACTCAAACCTTAAAGTGAAAATGTCTATTTATTTCCATTTCTCTTTCTAATGATCTCATTTTTAGTTTTTTACCCAATTTCTGCAATAATATTAAATAGCGTAAAAGTAAAGCTATTCCATCCTTCAGACTACCTGAAAAACCAGAGTGAGGTTAAAAAATGAGCAAAAATATCAATTTTGTCTGCCCCAAATGCGGGAATAACTCCTTCGAAACCGGCGAAATCCGCACAACCGGCGGTTTCATCAGCAAAGTCCTCGACGTCCAGAACAAAAAGTTCACCCATGTCACCTGCAAGCGCTGCAAATACACCGAATTCTACCAGGCTGACAGCAGCATGCTCGGGAGCATTTTCGATCTGTTCACGTAAATAAGAGAACAGGGGAGTTTTCAATGGAAACTTTTCTGCTACTTTTTTAATTTGTTTGGTGGTTTATTGGCCGGTGTGAGGGATTAGCTGTCTTTAACGGAGCTTTTTACGCTCGACGAAGGAGAGCGGCCCGTACAAGGCAAGCGAAAAGGCCTGAAAATGTAGTTTCTTTTTTGGGGCGCTTAATTCGGTTGCAGAAACTAAATTTTAATTCACTTCAAGCTTTTCCCGCCTAAGGTTAATTTTCTCCTTGAGATCTTTATTGTTAGGGTCTTTTTTGCTCAGGACTTCCAGAATGTCTAGAGCTTCTTTGAAATTCTGTTTTGCTTCTTCCTTTTGACCTTTTTCAGAAAACAGGATTCCGAGATTATTGTAAGTCATTTCTTTATCTGATAGGTATTCCATGTCTTTAGGGCAATTTTTAATGAGTTTTTCATATATTTTCAGGGCTTTTTCATATTTTTCTTTTGCTTCTTCTACGCGCCCCATTTTGAAAAGAAGTTCTCCCAGGTTGTTGAAGGTGTTTCCGGCATACATCTGGTAGAATTCGTTTTCTGGCCGGGACTCAAGCCGTCTCTGGCATATTTCGAGGCCAATTTCATAGCACTGCTTTGACGAAGTAAAGTTGCCCACTCTCTGGAAAATGTTTCCAAGGTTTCCGATATTGTTGAGATTCAGACGGACGGTATCGAGATAGAGTTTGTTTTCAGGGTCTTCTGAGATGAGTTTTTCGCTGGTTCTTAAGGAAAAGGCATAGGTTTCAAGTGCTTCTTCGAGCCTGCCCACGGACTGCAAGATTTGACCCCTTACTTTTAAAGTGTGGAAAAGAATGGCTCCATCTTTTGCTTCCTGTGCGGCTTTTTCAGCTAGCTGGAGAGATTCAAGGGACTCTTCAGGCTTCCCTTTTTGTATCAGGTCCACGGTCTCATTAAAGTATTTTACTGCTTCCTCTCTCAGTTTCTCTGGCTTCTCAGGCATATTAAAAAAAGGGTTTTTATTGTTTTATAGGTTATGTTATAGCTCGTGTTTTTTCCCGCTGTTTCTCCCTTTTTTCCAACTCCTTTATATGTTACTAAAAGCTTAATTATAGATGCCCGAAGTTCTATACCTTTCTTTAACACACGTTTTCTGGAAATATTGCTGCTTATCGACATTAAAATGGGTTATAGGCATGTAGGGAGGTCAGCATGGCCGGGGAAGCAGAGAAACAAAAAAGGGATAAAAATGCAGACAGGGGTAGAAGCAAAGCTGCCGGAAATAGCAAATATGCTGGAAAAAGCAAATATGCTGGAAAAAGCAAATATGCTGAAAAAAGCAAATATGAAAGACTCTATATGATACTTGTTGGTATCTTCCTTACCGCTGTCTTTTTCTACACCCTTTACATAGGTCAGCTTTTCTGGGGCATATTTATTGATATTCTTATCCTGAGGCTTTACTTCCTCATGCAACAGGAGCGGCGTTACTTCAGGGAATGCAACTTGAATGAGGACGAAGCCGGAACTGCGCATGACCCTGGGGTGAAGCGGAGGATCAGGCTGGCAAATTTCCTGATTACTTTATTCGTGCTCGGGATTGTTGTCTACTCATATTTTACTTTGCAGTTTATCTGGGGGATTGTGGTCGGACTGATGATCCTGCTCTATGTTCATATGCTGTTGTTTTCGGAGAAAAACCTCTAAGGGAAGCCGGTGAGAAAAACCGATTACAGAATTAACCGAATTATTAAAGTCCTTCCAGCCTCTCTTTTGTCAGGGTGATGGCTTCTTTGATTTTTTCGTTTTCAGGCTGCTGGGCTAGCAGATTTTCCTGCATTTTGAGGGCTCTTTCAAGGTTCTTTTTTGCAATCTCAGCTTTTTCAGGCTCCTGCTGTTTGAGGCAACTTCCTAACTGGCTGAGAGCAACTGAGAGTTCTGCCTGGTACCCGGGATTGTCAGGCTTATCTTTCAACAATTTTTCATAGTTTTCAACTGCTTCTTTAAGGATTTCACAGGCTGTTTCCTGGGAGCCGGACTCTATGAGGAGAGCACCGTAGTTATTCAGGTTTTCTCCGGCATAAGAGTGGAAAACTACGTTTTCAGGGTTCTTTGCGATGAGGTCCGAATAGATTTCACGGGCACGGGAATAGGATCCGGCAGCTCTGTCCATTTCTCCTTTCTTTTTAAGGAGATTTCCCGTATTGCTCAGGGTTGTGCCCATGTAATGCTGGTAATCGTCATTCTCCGGATCGGTTTTCAGGAGGTCGGAACCTACTTCGAGGGCCCTCTCATAGGTTTCAAGGGCCTGGTCATACTCTTTTGCCGAATAGAGGATACCTCCGCGAGTAAAGAGAATATAGTAGAGAGCATCTGTGGATTTCGCCTGTCTTGCAGATTTCTCGGCTTTATCAAGGGTATCGAGGGCTTTATCCAGCTTTCCTTTCTTGATCTGGGTTACAGCACTGTGAATCTGCTTCAGAAGGAGAAGATTTTTTACCTTGCTTCTGGACATAAGAGAAAAGTCCTCTTTGTTTTTTAAATAGCTGTCGATGTCGTTTTACAGATACTGGATGGGCCCTTCAATGAAAAGTCCTGGGTAAGGGCGATGTTTAACTATATATAGGGGATATAGCATAAGTATGTAAAAAATATTTTCAAATCCTCCTGGGATTAATTTAGTAATTAATTTTCTGATCAAGTTTTCGACTCAAATATCCAGCCAGCAAATAGTATAATAATGAAAGGTTTCTATATACTGTATATATAGTGGTAGGTTAATTTTATATACAACAAGTTTATATAATTAACCGAAGTATGGATGGGGTTACAGTAACTTAGGAGTCTGTTATTGTAGCAGCCGTTTTTGCCCATTATTCTACCTTAAGTTCGTTATTTTTTCAAAAGCGTCAAGTATATAATCTCGATCAGATAACGTCTATCTAATAACGTTCGAATATGTGAGCTAACCATGGAGTATAATAATAATCAGAACATAGACGGGTCTTCGAAGAATATGGACAGGCAAGCCCATGAAGTTGAGGAGGCTGTTCCAAAAGTAGACACGTCTGCGGCCGACCAGATGAAGGATGAGCCTACTCAGGTGCCTACTCAGGTGCCTACTCAGGTCGTGGCCGAATCTGAGTTAAGTGAAGACATAGATGAAGATGATATTGGCTTCCGTTTTGAAGACACTTCTAACATAGAGGTCCCAAAACTCCTTATTGACCAGGTACTGGGACAGGAACATGCAGTAGAAGTCGTAAGGAAGGCAGCAAGCCAGAGACGGCACATAATGATGATAGGGACGCCAGGAACAGGAAAGTCCCTGCTTGCAAAGGCAATGGCAGAACTTCTTCCTAAAGAAGAGCTCAAGGATATCCTGGTATATCCTAACCTGGAGGACCTTAACAATCCCAAGATAAGAGAGGTTCCGGCCGGGAAGGGCAGAGAAATTGTCATGGCTCACAAGATGGAAGCAAGAAAGAAAGCCCAGGCCCGGAACATGCTCATGATGCTCTTTGTTGTGGGTATTATCATCTATTCTTACTTCGTCGGCCAGTTGCTCTGGGGTATCATTGCAGGCATTATGATTCTCATGTTAACCCGCCAGTTCCTTCCTAAAGAGGAAATGATGATCCCGAAAATGGCGGTTTCAAATTATGACAAGGAACACGCACCCTATATCGACGCAACCGGAGCTCACGCAGGAGCCCTCCTTGGCGATGTCAGGCACGACCCCTTCCAGTCCGGAGGGCTTGAAACCCCCGCACACGACAGGGTAGAAGCCGGAGATATCCACAAAGCCCACAAAGGGGTGCTTTTCATTGATGAAATCAATACTCTCAGGCTTGAGTCCCAGCAGAGTCTTCTGACCGCGCTTCAGGAAAAGGAATACGCGATTACCGGACAGTCCGAAAGGAGTTCGGGAGCTCTTGTTAAGACCGAGCCTGTGCCCTGTGACTTCATTATGGTCTCTGCAGGGAACCTGGATGCAGTACAGAAAATGCACCCTGCGCTCAGGTCAAGGATAAAAGGTTACGGATACGAAGTCTACATGCGAGATTCCATGGAAGACACTCCCGAGAACAGGAAGAAACTGGTACGTTTCGTTGCCCAGGAAGTTGTCAGGGACGGGCATATCCCTCACTTTGACGAAGGTGCAGTAGAAGAAATAATCAGGGAAGCCAGAAGGCGTGCAGGCAGGAAAGGCCACCTTACCCTGAAGCTCCGTGACCTTGGCGGGCTTGTGCGTGTGGCAGGAGATATTGCCCACTCCGAAGGGGCTCCGGTCACAACTCCTGATCACGTGCTTGCGGCAAAGAGGATTGCAAGGTCCATCGAACAGCAGCTTGCAGACAGTTACCTCGAACACCGTAAGGAGTACGAGTCCTTCATGAAGAATGGTTCTGCTGTGGGCAGAGTCAACGGGCTTGCGGTTATGGGCGGAGATTCAGGAATCGTGCTTCCTATCGTATCCGAAGTCACCCCTGCTCTTTCCGGGGCAGAAGGGCGAATTATTGCAACCGGTAAACTCAAGACCATCGCAAAGGAAGCAGTGCAGAACGTATCCGCAGTCATCAAGAACATGACAGGCACTGATATCTCCCGCCATGATATCCATATCCAGTTTGTCGGGACATATGAAGGTGTGGAAGGAGACAGTGCATCGGTTTCCATTGCTACGGCCGTTATTTCGGCAATCGAGAGGATCCCTGTGGACCAGACTGTCGCAATGACGGGTTCTCTTTCTGTCAGGGGAGATGTCCTGCCTGTTGGCGGGGTCACCTACAAGATCGAGGCTGCAGCCCAGGCCGGTATGAAGAAAGTCATTATTCCCAAAGCTAACGAAGCAGATGTTCTTGTCGAAAAGGCATACAGGGAAAAGATTCAGATTGTTCCGGTTTCCTCTATTGCGGAAGTGTTGGAACACAGCCTTGTGGGTCCAAGAAAGAACACAATTATCGAAAAACTCAAAAATATTACAAAACTAAGTTTTGATATTCCGGAAGTATCACCCGCTTCCGTACAGGCTATTAACCTCTTCGGGTGCAGGAACTAATCATGACAGGCATTATGCAGGACATAAAGTTTTATGACTGCAGGGTGATAGAAGGCAGTTCCACTTCTATCGTCCTGGATAACGGAAAGATCGAAGAAATATCCAGAAACTTCACAAGGGGGGCCGGAGTAAGGGCCCTCTGCGGAGGTTCATGGGGCTATACGGCTGTTGAAGGGGATATCGACCTTAAACGCGGGGTCGAAGCTGCCTCAAAACTTGCTTTTTCTATGAATTCGAGCACCCCTAAAGAAGGAGTAGAACTCGCAGCCGTAACTTCTCCTGATGTAAAGGATCTTCCTGAAGTCAGGATCGATCCGAGAGACATTGCAATTGAAGAAAAAGTAGACCTTTTGAAGAGTATTGAAGAGCACGCAAAGATTGCAGGTGTTCACAGTACAAAGGTAATGTATCTCGAATCCGAATTCAAAGTCCAGTACAGAAGTTCCGAAGGTCTGGAACGTGAATATGAACTTTTGAATGTCGGTTTTGCAGTCTCTGCTGTTGCTTCGGAAAATGGCGTATACCAGGCAGGTAGGGAAAGCCGTTTCGGATATGGCTACGAGCTTTTCGAGAAAGAAAATGCCCTCGAACTTGCCGGAAAAGCAGGAAAAACTGCAATTGAGCTCTTGAAGGCTAAAACCCCTAAAGGAGGGGAAATGCCTGTAGTACTCGACCAGGAGCTGGCAGGAGTATTTGCCCATGAAGCCGTAGGGCATGCTTCGGAAGGTGATCTTGTTCTTGAAGGGGATTCCATTCTTGAAAACAGAATAGGAGAACAGATTGCATCCCCGCTTGTTACTATCATCGATGACCCGACTCTGCACGAATTCGGGTATTATCCCTTTGATGCCGAAGGTTCCGAATCAAGAAGGACCGAGATAATCAGGGATGGAGTTTTTAACTCTTATCTCCACTCCAGAGAAACCGCAGCCAAACTCGGGGGAACTCCCGGAAACTGCAGGGCTCAGGGTTATTCCATGCCTGTCGTCAGGATGAGCAATACCTTCATTGACAATGGGGATTCCAGGTTTGAAGAGATGCTGGAGGAAGTAAGGAATGGCATGTACCTTGTAGGGTCAAGAGGCGGGCAGGTAAATACCGGAGAAGGCATATTCCAGTTCAATGCCGAAAAAGGGTACCTTATAAAGAACGGAGAACTTACCGGGCTCGTAAGGGATGTCTCCCTCTCAGGAAAGACTCTTGAGATCCTGAACCATGTAACCCATGTGGGCAATGACCTGAAAATGACTGCCGGAAGGTGCGGAAAAGCCGGGCAGCTTGTACCTGTATCTGACGGTTCTCCACATATCGCCATCTCAAAGGCCCTCGTAGGAGGTGCCTGAAAGTGTACGATCTTGCAAGAAAAGCCCTGAAACTGGCAGAACAGGCAGGGGCTGAAGAAGCTGAAATTTATTACGCCGCAAACCACTCAACAGGCGTCAATTTCAAAAAAGACGCACTTGAGAACGCTAAAGACCGTTTCTCGGAAGGTCTGGGAATTCGCGCCATTGTAAACGGTGCAGTGGGCTTTGCCAGCACCAACTCCGCGGAAGAACTTGAGAACGCCGTAAAGATTGCGGTCGCAGAAGCCCGCGTCCGGGAAAGTGACCCTGACTGGGTATCTCTTCCTTCCAACGGAAAATATCCTCAGGTCTCAGGCATCTTCGATAAAAAAATCGAAGCCCTTGAGCTCGAAGAATGCATTGTCTATGCCGTGGAACTTGTAAAAGGTACAAAAGAGGTTCCAGACACGCTTCCCACCTCAGGGGGCTTTACCCGTTCAAAGAGCAAACGGCTTATCCTTAACACAAACGGGATAGAAATCGAAGAAGAGTCCACCGCTGTATCCGGCTTTGTTGATGTGATAACCGTGAACGGAGATACCTCAACAGCCTATGACTTTGCTATCTCCCGTTCCCTTGACATTGACTTTTTTGCCCTCGGAAAAAATGCTTCCGACCTTGCCCTTAAATCCAGGGGAGGAATAAAAATCGAGCCGCAGAAAACCGATGTTATCTTTCATCCATTTGCCTTTTCGGATATCCTCGAAGAAGCACTTGCTCCTTCGCTTGATGCGGACAACGTGCAGAAAGGAAGGTCAGGCCTGATAGATAAGCTCGGAGAAGAATTGGCTGTCCCTGAACTATGCATTTATGATGACGGGCTGGTTGAAGCAGGCATAGAGACCTCGGCTTCGGATGATGAAGGGGTTCCTTCACAGCATACCACAGTTATTGAAAACGGTGTGCTTGAAACCTATCTCTATGACAGCTATACCGCAGGAAAAGCCGGTGTGAAAAGCACAGGAAACGGCTCAAGATCCTCCTATACAAGCCCTCCCTCGGTAGGGCTCAGGAACTTCGTTATCGATTACCCGCAGGAAGATATTATTGCAAATACTACCTCAGGGATTTTCGTAAACACAATTATCGGCGCCCATACTGCAAATTCAATTTCCGGAGACTTTTCCGTAGAAGCCAGAAATGCCTTCACAATCAAAGACGGAGCCCTGGACAAGCCTGTAAAATCCCTCATGATTTCGGGCAATGCCTTCGAACTCCTGAAGAATATCACAGGCGCAGGCTTTGACGTCAGAAAAGTCGGAGGCATAATCACGCCTTCAATCCGGGTTTCCGGCATGAGTGTAATAGGATAAAAGTTAACACCTGAAGCCAGCAACTAAGTTTTTTGACCTCAAGGTTCTGCCGTTAAGAACTTTTTCCTGGAGTAAGCTCCTGAGGTCAACTCCTTTTTCCGTGAAATTCGATCCTGTTTCTATATTCGATCCTGTTTCTATGCTCCTTGTCAGCTTCTGGCCAATTTCTGGCCAATTTCTGATCAACTTTTTTTCCATCTCTTTTGAGCGATTTTGTCCGATGGGGATATTTTGGAAAACGCCTTCAAATGACCCTGAATTATGAGACTTTTTATTATTTTCTGGTCTTCATATTTTCTCCATAAATCATGCAAAACAATAAAATTTTAATTATATTGAGATAAATTTTCTATTTATGGGAAAAGGAAATGTCTCAATAGATAAGTCAATGATAAAAACGGTAGTTGACGGTAAAATAATGATTCCTTTGCCAAAAGTTTTGGTTGGAAATCGATACTATCCTATGTTTTCCGTATTATCTCCTACTCATTGTGCTGATTGTGGCAATAAGTTACATGTGAACTCTCACTACACTCGTTTTATTTTATCAAGTCACGGCACTATAGCTCTCAATGTTACATACTGGTTTTGTCCTGTTTGTAAGAAACCTTTTCATGATCAGATTATTGGTGTTCCTGGTTCTGCAAATTACAGTTCTGAATATTATGATAAACAAATGAATGTTAGATATGATGGACGATGCAGTCTACACAATTCTCGGCAAATTGGAGAAACATATACAGAAGGCTTGACAGCCTTCTGTGGTAGAGCTCCTTGTGCAACTTCATTATGGTTATATGAACAGAAACATGCAGAACTTTCAAAGCAAGAACTTTTAGATCAAAAGATTGGCTTTGATGAAACATTGTATGTTGATGGGGATTGGATCAAAAAAGGCTGGAAAAAGAGACTTGAAGAGTTGATTGGAAGAAAGCTTACAGAAAAAGAATGGAAAAAAATGCGATATCAATCTGTTTACGTTATTGCTACTAAAGAAAAGGTAGTTTTGGATTTTGAGGTAACTGACAGATTACCAACGATTGAAGCTCTGATTCCTCTTTTCAGACGAATAAAAAACCGATTTCCTGAAGGCAAAATACAAAAAATTGTTTCTGATGAAGATAAAGCAATCATTGGAGCTGTAAAGAGTGTCTTCCCTGAAGTAGCTCACTCCTTTTGTGTGTTTCATCAATTAAAAAACGTTAGCAAGAGATACTATGAAGAATTCAACTCTGTTGAAGATATTCCAGATAATGATAAGGTTGTGTCCAATGAAATATATCAGTTGATACGTTCTGATACGGTCATCAGTGCTGTTGTATGTATTCAAAAGATACGAGAATTCTACTCTAATCTGGAACTTTCAAAAGCGTCTCAGAAAGCGATTTCTTATGCAGAAGAGATTTTCAAGAAAAATGTAAGCTTCTTGAAAAAAGGGTTTACACCTGAGACAGATAATACAATGGAACAGATATTTTCTTTGATAGGTGATATCGTAGACAAAGCAAGATCATTTAAAACCGATAGTGGCCTAACTAATTTTTGTTACAATTTATTTACTTATTTCAACAAACGGTGTTTCAGTACTGGTAAATGGAAAGGATTCTCACCCTTAATGAGGGCAAGATTCCAGTATGGATAAAAGTAAAGAGTAAATGGAAACTTTCAGTTTTAATCTGCAGCTTTACAGCGGTAGCTATCGAATAATTATGGCAAAAATAAGAAATTGATGTACAAAATCTAGATATTAGTGGAGCGACTTTTCCAAAATGAGGAAAAATGTTAAGGGATTTGGGTGAAATTCAATTGTTTTTTTAAAATTGGAGAAGAACCATAAAAAATTAAAAAGACTCTGAATTATTTATTTGGTCTTCATAGCCGTTTTTGAATCCAAAATATATACAGTGCCTCCGCCAGCCTATCTGGTGGCCCTTTCCGAAAAAAAGAAGTCGAAGTAAAAAGTAGAAGGAAAGGAGAGAGACTGATGAAATAATCGGCTTGAAAGCTATTTAAAAAAAACAATAAAAAAATGCATGGAAAAAAGTATTTTTGGTAGGATTTATTTCTGTTTTTGATGCCTTTTGGACTTTTAACGTCACTTTTACTTTCCGACTATTTTTTTTGCTTCTATTTTCTCTTCTTTTTTATCTTTTTGGGAAAGACCGCTTTCCTGCGTTAAGCGTGGCAAGCACGACAAGATATAGTGAATAATGTTGTATGGGTTCTGATTTTCTGCTCTTCCGTTATCCTATTCTAGCTTTTTTTATTTTTATTCCTGAACTTCCCCTCTGACCACGAGTACAGGTATCTTTGAGTGTCTCACCACGTTTTCAGCTACGCTCCCAAGCAGGAACCTGTCGAGTCCGGTTTTCCCGAGTGTTCCCATCACAATCATCTCAATGCCATTCTGTTCCGCAAATTCCATGATTTTATCTGCAGGATGTCCTTCCAGCATTACAGGTTCCACTTCTACTCCGGCAACCTCAGCAGCCTCCTTCACAAAAAGAGTAGCTCTTTCCCCTTCATTCCGGAAGTGCTCCGTGGCAGCTTTTTCCCAACCGAAGTCCCTGGCGGAATGGGTCGCCGGGAGTATCACATATACAGCGTAAAGTTTAGCTCCGCTGAGTCTGGAAATCTCAATCGCCATATTAACCGCTTTTTTGACGAGTTGAGAACCATCGGTCGCAACCATTATTTTTTTATAAGTTCTCTTTACCATACCATATCCCTCTATTTTTTCTATTTTATTCTTCTACAGTCTCTATTTTTTCCTTCAGCTTTCTGAAGAATTATCCGGTGAAGTTTCTCCTTTTCAGCGCATTTATGCGTGTAAGTGCATATCTGCTCCATATTCTATATGCTCTTTTGTATATAAATGGCTTTTTCACTAAATATTAAGTGATTAAAGCTGCCTTCTGGTGGTATGACCGCAAAAAGAAAACGGTATATCTCTGGCAGATATCTATACTCTTTTTATTTCTATTTTAGACTCTTTTATTTTTAGCTACATAGCAGACTCTTTCGATTATGTGCTAATTCACTGTTAACTTGCCATTTCAGGAAAAAAAATCTTAAAACTTTGAGTTTTTTCTTTTATTCCGGCACAAAAAGGTATGATACTTTTTACATGCCAAAATGTTTATATATTGGTTAATCCTCTGATGTGCTTGGTGAACGGGTAAAGCTCAAAATCAAATATTATTGCTCATAATCAAATCCAACATATTTTAACCTCCTCCAAAAACCCCCGTTCACTGATTTGTTTTTTATATCTTTACTATGTGAATACAAGTATACTTTAGTTCCGACTTGTCTATTTTCCTTTCCTTTAAAAACTTCTTCAGGTATTTTTTAAACACTATTCTATGAAAAAGTTTTTTTAGGAATTAATTTTCTGCAATTGGTACCCCCACTGTCTTGAAAAATTCTTTTTTCTGGATAATCCCTATTCTTTTACCCCGGACATCATTCCGGTCTGCAGAGTAAAAAGAAAGGCAAAATAATTAAAAGCAAAAGAAAAAAACCAAAATTAAAAAACTAAAAAACCTGCTGTTTGCAAATAAACCAGAAATAACTATGATTGAAAATGCCCTTTTTTTCCTGGGAACTGTACCGACTTCTCAAGAAGCCATATTGAGCAGTAATAACAAAATTACAAGCCTTACAAATATGCTCATTGCAGTAGAATAAGCAACGATCTGGACTCCAAGGCGTGTTCCGAAAATAGCTACTTTTCTTGGAAGCTGGCTACGAATGGCAAAAATCGGGAGCATAAACATACTGCCCAGCATGAGCACGATCATTGCCTGTACATTTGTTATCTCTCCTGAATGGATCATGGGACCGAGAAGTGAAATTCCGAGTATAGGGCTTGCAACGTAACTTGTCAGGGGGATAACCGTTTCAGGGGGTATTTTAAAAAGCTCGGCAAGTGGCAGCACACTGAATACCTCGAAAGCTCCCTGATCCTGAAGGATGAAAATTATGGTGGTTGCTATAAGGTAAACTCCTGCAATCTTCAGAAAAACCCTTGACTCTTTTTTGAATGCGCGCTTAAATGCGGTCTTCAGAGATGCTTTCTCCTTACTGCTGGTCTCAGGAGCTCTGCAGGAATCGCCTTTAAGAAAAAGCTTGCTTGCAATTGCAATTACCAGGATCTTAAATACTGCAGTAACTATGAACACAAGAGTGTAAAATCCCCCTACTACGAGACCAAGTGCAGGCAACACGATAGGAATTTGGTAGGTGAAGAGTTCACGGAAATAGGCAGGGGTTGCGTTCATCATTGAACAGAGCAGGACTTCCCTATCATTAAGGCAATTTTCATTTTTTGCCTGAGAAAGCATACTGTTTGCAGCAACAGTAGAGCCTATTGCCACAACGAAAGCTGAAGCACAGGTTTCTGGCAGGTTCGTATATGCAAAAATAGGGCTTACAAGTTTTGAAAATTTCTGCATCAGGCCAAGTTCCACGAGTATACTGGTGCCCACAAGTCCAACAAAAATCATTACAAGTATCGGAAGCGCAAAATCCAGTACGTCGAGGAAAAGCCCTATCATCAAAAGTTATTTGGGTTGGGCAGGTAAATCAACCTATCCCGAAAAAGTCCGGGACTCCTGCCCTGAAAAGTCTCAGTTTTTGATTTAATATTTTAACATTTGGCGTTTTATATTAATATTTTACACTTTAGTAACTTACACTTAGCATTTTACAATTATTATTTTTACACTTCATATTTTTACTAATTCTCAACTTTTGTTTGGTACTTTATATCCCCTATTACTTTGCTTCCATCCCTTTTACAACCAGTACCGCTTTTCTGGAATGCCTGACCACGTTCTGAGCCACGCTACCCAGTAAAATCTTCTGGAGTCCCGTCCTTCCCAGTGTTCCCATTACGATAAGGTCAATATCGTTTTTTTCTGCAAAATCAACAATCTCATTTGCAGGGCTTCCTTCAAGGAAAATGGATTCTACCTCGACAGCCGCAGCGTTTCCGACGTTTTCGACGTAAGCTGTTGCTTCTTTTCCTTCTGCACTGAGATGCTCTTTCATCGCTCTTTCCCATCCTATATCTCTGGGATGGCCAACCGTATACCCTCCCGAAGCGACAACATATACAGCATAGAGCTTTGCCCCGCTCAGTTTTGCGATTTCAACAGCAGTATCAACCGCTTTTTTGACGGGTTCCGAGCCATCGGTAGCAACCATTATCTTTCTGTAAATATTACTGTTCATATCTGACTCCCCTTTTTTCTTTTTCAGTTCTTCATGTTAATAGGGTAATAATCCTTTATATAGTATCATCCTGGGAGATTAATGCTCTAAAGGCGGGCAGCTCTCTGTTAGATATCTTCCCAGAAAAGAAAAGAAGCGGAAATTAAGAGCGACGGGTAAAAGAATAAACAAAAAATAACAAAAAAAACTATAAGAGTGCAAAATCAAAGTTACGGGGGCGCATCCCTCTACAAGCAACGGGGTATGTTTACGCCCCCGCCCCAAATTCCATTAAAGTAGACGATAGCCCCAAAAAACTTCGTTTGAGCAGAAGTTAACAACCAAAAAATGGAATTGATAAATCGTACTATCATTGACGGTTGCCGGGGAGGTTTTTCATCCTGCAGCAAGCCAGCGGGGTATTCGACTGAAATAAAGAAGGATGTAAACTAAACAGAATTGAGAAAGTAAGAAAAATAAACAAACGTGAAAAACTCCCGTTTTCGTGATCTTTCTATTTCTTTCAAAGGTATTCTCTATTAAGTCTCTTTTTCTTTCTCTCTTCTATTTCTTCCTTATTCTGTGAGGCGCCGTCAGAAAGGCTGGCGATGGTATCCTATAAACAAACTATAGAGCAGGTCGACTGCAGCCCTGTGGTTCAGGGAGATAAAGCCGGAATAAGCCGTTCCGTCTGCCCCTGAATAGTATCAAATCAAGCCGGACGAAACGCCCCACCTATTTAACCTCGTTATTATTGTTCCTTAACGCCTTCCCGCCTCCGAAAAAACGAGGGCATGTGTGGGACAGGCCTCCACACAGGCAGGCAACTCTCTTCCTTCACATAAATCACATTTTATTACGGTCCCCTCTTCGGTCCGCCTGCCGATTACTCCGTAATTGCAGGCCATGGAAGCGGTCCAGCACCCTACGGCAAGAATTAACTGGTACAGAGAAGAAAAACGAGTGCAAACCGTAGAACATGTCCAGCAGTCCACGCAGCGTTCCGGGTTGTGGCTTACAGTACCGGTAGCTGTGTCCTTAGAAAGAGCTTTTGTAGGGCAAACCGAAACACAGGGTGCATCCTCGCAGTGGCGACAGGTGATAGGCATGGAAGCTTCAAGGGCAGGAATATGCTCAACAGAGATGCGTTTTTTTGGGACTGGTACTTCTCCCGGAGCCAAAAAGAGGTTTTTGTTCTTTGAATGTGCAACAGCACAGGCAACTTCGCAGGAGTGGCAGCCCATGCATCGTTCAGGCCGGATTATCACGTCTTTCATGTGAATTTCTCCCTTATTTCAGGCCCAGTGCCCTTCTTTTTCCTTCGATGTGCTCAAGCATCAGGCCTGCAGCTTTAAAGGGGTCAGGCTCAACTGCAAAGCTTGCTCCAACAACACTGTCCAGGCCTTTTGTCAGAAGAGATGTGACTTCCTGGCTGCCAAGAACAGGTGGAATCGTGCCGAGTACAGTAAACACTCCGGAGGAAACAACATAAGCCCCTATACTCACTGCTTTTTCACTCATCCATTCCGGAGCTGCACCGGCAGCAGGGAGGTCGCTTATGTCCACGCTCAGGCGGTTTGCAATTGCCGAGGCAAGGACCAGGATGCGGCTAATATCTACACAGGAACCCATGTGCAGGACGGGAGGAATGCCGAGGGCTTCACAGATGCCTTTTAGTCCATCTCCTGCAAAAGCAGCAGCTTCCGGTACAAGCAGCCCGGCTTCTGCACAGGCAATCGCATTGCATCCGGTGGTCACTACAAGGACATTATTTTTGATCAGCTCTTTTACAAGGTTCACGTGCCCGTAATTGTGCTGGATTTTTACGTTATTGCATCCAACAACTGCTCCGATTCCTTTTACTGTACCTCCGGCAATTGCCTCAATGAGGGGATCAGGGCTCCCGCCAAGGGCATTGAGGATTGCTTCGACACTGAAACCGACCATACATTCCTGCTTTTCTTCCGGGATACTCACCTTTTCGCGGATCCGGTTCGGGAAATTTTCTACGGCTGTCCTTATAATCCCTTTTGCAGTCTCATAAGCCTCTTCTTCATGGAACTCCATTCTCACAGTTCCCGGGAAATCTGCTTTCGGAGACGTGGATATAAATTTCGTGTGATAACAGCCAGTAAGACTCCCAAGGGATGGCATAATGCACTGGACATCCACAACCATAGCTTCCACAGCTCCTGTAATCACTGCGAGTTCCTGCTGGAGGAAAGTGCCTGCTATGGGTGTCCCGTGACGCATTAGAGTTTCGTTTCCGGTACAGCAAATTCCGGCAACGTTGATGCCTTCTGCTCCTTTCTCCTTTGCAAGTTCCAGAAGCCCGGGGTCTTCCGCAGCTTCCACAATCATTTCCGAGAGGATTGGTTCATGCCCGTGGACAATTACGTTTACCTTATCAAGGGCGAGCACTCCAAGGTTTACAGTACTCTTCTTAGGTTCCGGGGTTCCAAAGAGTATGTCCTGGACATCTGTTGCAATCATGGAGCCTCCCCACCCGTCCGAAAGCCCTGTACGCAGTCCCTGCAGCAGAATATGAGTTGCGTTATTGTCAACACCTATATGGGTTCTGTGCATACATTCAACAATTTCCCGATCAATTCCTCTAGGTTCTATTCCAAGTTCCGACCAGAGCCTGAGCCTTGATACGGGCGCTCTCCTTGTGCATAAAAGAGGTCCATTCTGTTTTCCAAACTCCAGAAGCAGCGCATTTGCAAGTTCGGCTGCCACTTCTTCACGATTCTTTCCCTCTGCGGGAATCCCGTATTCAGAGGCAAGGGAGAACAGCTTTGCTTCATCTTTTATCCTGTAACTTCCAGTCTCTCCTTCGCTCATTTTCTTAAAGGTCAATACTGCATCTCTGGCATGGTCGGAATGTGCGGCTGCCCCTGCTGCAATCATCCTTAAGAGATTTCGCGCAACTATAATGTCTGCTGTAGCGCCGCATATTCCTTTCTCAGCCCTTTCCCCGAAAGGATCTATCCTGCAGGGACCCATGTTGCAATTCCTGCAGCAGATTCCGAGCTGTCCGAAACTGCACTGAGGCAGTTGCTGCTCGTACCTATCCCAGGCAGTTTCGATGCCTTCGTTTTCTGCTTTCTGGAGCATGGTCTGGCTTGCAGAGTCAATACTTTTCTCAAATACTGTCTGTTTCATATTTTATCCCACATCTCTATTGTATCTTTTATAAATTACCCGGAATTCCAGCTCTAGTTTCCAAGTTTTCCAGCTCTCGCTTCCGGTTTTAAGAAGGATTAGTGAAGCCGTTATAATCCAAACCTGTTATAATCAAACCTGTTATAATCGAACCTTTCATCCTTAATTGAATTTAGTCGAAGTAATTTTGTTCAAGAAGTCTAATCTATCCAGCTGGTAAAAAGTATTTAGGGTTATCAAATGTTATTCTTTTAAATACTTTTTTAAAAAAAATAATATGTTAATATATATTTAAAGTTAGTACTTCTGCTAGAAGTACTAAAAACTCAACTTACAAGCAGTCTGTAGAATGATAAGTTATCTGTAAGTACTTAGATCACATTAAATAGGAAGATAAATTGAAAAAAGAGCAACTGAACACAGTAAGTATTTGGCATATCGTAGATCAAAGAGTAAAGGCAAGAGAAGTCAGTGGTATTTATAAGTCCGAAGCAATCAATAGAATCTATATAAGTCAAAAGTAAGTTTATGTAATCTATAAATAGGTTAATGAACAGGAATTAAATCTATAAATAGGTTAATGAACAGGAATTATCAGAACAAATTGATGCCTGGAAAAATAAAAGTATCGGAAAATCGAATGACAGGGACGAGAAATACGAGATCTGCGAAAAAATGCGAGATCTGCAAATGATATAGGTAAATAATCCTGGCGAATATACGAGAATTAAATCATATACGAGAATTAAATCTAAATCTCAGGATAAGCTTTTCATGTCCGTGGATGAATGAAAGTAAGAAGCATGAGTATGAAAGTAGAACCTGAAATCTCCCTGCAAATGTAAAATTCTGTTTCCTCTATCGCAAAAGTGCTTTGATGGTGAATTTTTGTGAAAAAAGATCTTATGGATATTCTGGCCTGTCCTGTGTGTAAGGGCGACCTGATTTTGAACGTTGTTGAAGAAAATGAAGAAGAGGTCATATCCGGAACCCTTTACTGCCCTGCCTGTAAAGAGCATTATCCCATAGATGAGGGGATTCCGAATTTGCTTCCTCCAGACCTCAGGAACTGATGCGAGGGTTGAACTTGGAGCAAATATTCCAGAATGTTATCATTAACCGGCAGGAAATAAACTCTATTGAGTTTGAAAAAGAAAACATTGAGATTCCTCTTTATCCCGGCGGAGAGCAGACCTTTGAAATCCTTGTTACGAACTACGGGTCTCCAACCCATATTCACCTTTCCGTGAGCGAAGAATTAAAAGGTCAGATCACTTTTTTGCGGGACAATCCATATGTGCTCCAGAAAGAGTATGTTTCCGCAGTTGCAAGGATTTCGCAGGAAGGCAGGGTACTTACAAAGGGTCATATCTATATCACTGCAGGTTATGGCTCGAAGAAGAAAGGTTTTCCAGTCCAGCTCGGAAAGGTAGAGGCAAAGCCGCAGGAGCTCTCAAAGGTTGAAACCGCAAAATGGGAAGAGGACACCGAAGAGTTGAAACCATCAAGGCCTTCCGTATCAGAGCCTGTAAAAAAAGCTTCCCGTCCACGGACAGGAAGCGGAAGCGGATTTGGTGGGATTTCATCTTCTGTCCTCAGGAACTTTAAAGGAGGATTTCCATCAACGTCGGGAAAAAGGACCCGAAAAAGTACGGGACAGAACGAAAGGCTTCCTCTTGCCCTGGCTCTTGGAGGTTTTTTACTGCTTATATTCTTATTCTTCCTTTACTTCATCCTGCCAGCCGGACTCCAGTTCAGTGTCAGTTTTACTCAGGCTCTCCTATTCTCAATCCTGTTTGTGACCTGTACAACCTACATTCTGCTAAAAATTATGGAAGAAGGTTGAGCAAATCCGGGAAACCGGGCTCATATCCAATTTTGCAGTCCGGAAGACAGTCTTTTCTCGGCTAAAATAAGATTTTCAGGTAAATAAATTCTCAGTTAACCGGGTTCTCAGATAAGCTCGCTTATCTGAATTTCTTCCCTATTTTAATTCTTTACTGAGCTTGCCGGGTTCTTTTTTAGCTTTTTTGTAAGCGTGCTCTGGTTTCGGTTGCTATTTGAAATTATTTTTCCTGAAATTAGAGAGTAATTTTTATATCATGAAGATATTGGTATTGTGATCGTACGCAATAATTGGAATGAATAATCTGTATATGTTATCCATCTGATTGCTTTTTAGTCTAAAGTTCACAGGAATCTTTTGATTTAAAACCCTCTATTAAAAAATTACCTAGGAAGCTTACCCATGAAATATATAGTAGTTACCGGTGGGGTGATGAGCGGGCTTGGGAAAGGCATCACCATCGCATCTATCGGCAGGAACCTGAAAAACAAAGGTTATAAAGTTACGGCTATCAAGATCGACCCTTACATCAATATTGATGCAGGCACCATGAGCCCCTACCAGCACGGGGAAGTCTTTGTGCTCAGGGACGGAGGCGAAGTTGACCTGGATCTCGGAAATTACGAGAGGTTCCTTGACACGGAACTTACCAGAGACCACAACCTCACCACAGGCAAGGTTTACCAGGAAGTGATCGCCAAGGAAAGGAGAGGAGACTACCTTGGAAAGACCGTCCAGATCATTCCCCATATTACGAACGAGATCAAGAATAAAATAAGAAAGGTAGCAGCCAGGAGCGGAGCTGATGTCTGTCTTGTCGAGATCGGAGGGACTGTCGGAGACATTGAGAGCATGCCTTTCCTTGAGGCTGTCCGCCAGATGCACAGAGAAGAACCTTCCGAAAATATTGCCTTCATCCATGTGACCCTTGTAATGGAAGATCTGCAGGGCGAACAGAAGACCAAACCTTCGCAGCACTCTGTAAAAGAACTCCGGGCACTTGGTCTGAGCCCTGAAGTGATAGTTACAAGGTCAAAGACTCCTCTTCAGGAAAGCGCCAAGGAAAAAATCGCCTTATTCTGTGATGTGCCCCAGGAATTGGTTATAAGCGCTCATGATGCAGACGATATTTATGAAGTGCCTCTTGAGATTGAGGAGCAGGGACTGACCACCCAGCTTATGAAGCACCTGAAGCTAGAGTCCTGTATTGAGGACAATGGATGGAGGGAAATGGTTTCAAGGATGAGATCCACCACAGAAGAGGTCAAGCTGGCAATCGTAGGCAAATACACAAATCTCGAAGATTCTTACCTCAGTATCCTTGAGGCTGTCAAACATGGTGGAATCGACAACGCTTGCAGAGTTGATGTCAATATGGTCGAGGCAGAGACTCTGGAAGAAAACCCTGCAGAGATTGAGAAACTCATGCAGTTTGACGGCATCCTGATTCCTGGCGGGTTTGGAGGGCGTGGAACTGAAGGCAAGATGCTTGCAATCAAATTTGCCAGGGAAAACAATATCCCGTTCCTTGGGATCTGCCTGGGTATGCAGCTTGCGGTAATTGAGTTCGCAAGAGACGTGGCAAACCTCGAGAACGCAAATAGTACCGAGTTTGATGAAGACACTCCTTACCCGGTCATTGACATCCTTCCGGAGCAGACCGGAGTTGCTGATATGGGCGGCACCATGCGCCTTGGGGACTACGAAGCCATCCTTAAGGAAGGCTCTATTGCCACAAAGCTTTACGGAACCAATTATATTGTCGAGCGCCACCGCCACAGGTATGAAGTAAACCCTGAGTTTGTGGACAGGCTGGAGTCCTTTGGCATAGTCTTTTCAGGCAAAAACAAAAATAGAATGGAAATCGCCGAAATTCCTGGCAAACGCTTCTTCTTTGCCTCTCAGTTCCATCCGGAGTTCAGGTCAAGACCCGGCAGGCCGTCTCCCCCGTTCAAGGGCCTGATAAGGGCAATGTGCAAATACAAAAAGGAACGGGAAGGGCGATAATTCTGTCAGAGTGATGGAGGGAATTTTTTTCTCTTTAATCCTCTTTTCTGGCTCATTTTTACCCTTTATCGGGATTTCTAAAAAGCCAGTTTCTAACTTATTAACTAATACCCAAATCAAAGAGTTCCCCTTTCGCGGGAAACTGATAAATAGTTTTAAAAATGAAAATAATGGATTAATGTGATATCTGTTGAGGTACTGTATTGATGTGGTATCTGCACGGATATTCTAATTTCATTAAATTCTATGAAGGTATACACCATGGCAATGTCTAAAAAAGATATGGATAAGAAAAAGATCGCTAAGAAAGAAAAGATGGGAGAGCTGGAAAAACTGGCTTCCGCAGGCAGCAAGGACGCAAAGAAGAAGCTTGCAAAGGAAATGAAGAAAAAATAATCCTTTGACATCTTTCTCCTTTTTGTCTTATATTCGTCAGAGGGTCCGGGAATTTCTAAGCCCGGCCCCGGAAATTTCTTCACAATAGATGGTATAGTCTCTTTTTTTCCCTTCCTTTTCTTGCTGGAAATCGTTAGCTTGCAGGTAATAATAGTTAAATTAACTTTTTTTCTGACCTCTTTCATGTTCTCGTTAGAAGCTTTAAGCTCTCTAACTTAAAAGCTTTAAATTCTGAAGCTAGAAATGAAATGCATATTCCAGCATCATGTCTTTGAAGTCCAGCCTTTCAGGGTACTTCCTTATTCATCTTCTGCTTTTCTTATTTTGATTCTGCCGTATTTGCGTTTTTCCTCTGGTCGAAACTATTAAATATTTTTGACACTTAAAGTATTTACTTGCAGTAGTATCTAATAGAGTTAAACTGCAGAGGTATTATGGAGAGATTGTGTAAGCAATCTCGCTGAAGGTTCGTCATATGGTAATGGCTAAGAAAGATATGGAACAGATTTCTAATTCCAGAGCTCGTAAAGAAACGGAAAAACTGCAAAAGAAAGCTTCCTCAGGCGATAAACAAGCAAAGAAAATGCTCGAGAAAGATAAAAAGAAAAAATGACCAGGTAAGTTTTTCCATTCGATAAATATATGAGAAAATCCGGAGGGGTTAGAAAAAAACCTTATCTGAAAGTTTTCCATTTCAAAATCAAATTTAGGCTATTTACAAATATGTGTCTATAAGCACATGTTTATGAACAGACATGAACCTGCATCTCATTTAAACTGATAATATTCTTTCATTTTTATTTTTTACTTGCTAATTCAGGCTTCTAATGGTGGCGCTTTCAGGTTAAATGGGCTCTATTTCCTGTATGAAAAACATGTTTCCTGCGTGTCATTTACTATAATTTCCTGATTGTCACTTACTATAATTCCCTGCGTGTCACTTACCAGATTTATTTTTCAGGGGCATTATCTTTACAAATTTATTCGTCAAAAATCTCAGATTTCTTTGAACTTAATTTTACAAAGTTTTATATACTTAATAAATAGGATTATTCTGGTGATTATTATAGAAACTATAAGTTTTTCAGAAGCTTTCAAATATCCCTTTAAAGTGCCGCAAAGGCTTCTTTACATTCTCCTGTTATTTATTCCAATTATAGGGTGGCTTGCGCTCTTCGGCTATGCTGTAAGGCTTGTTAACGAATTTATTGAGGGCAGGTATGAGGGGCTCATCAAACTCGACTTTATGGAGGACCTGAAACTTGGGTTCATGGTTTTTCTGAAGGCTCTTCCTTTCTACATCGGGTATATGGTTATACTCTCTGCTGCAATGTATGTCAATGAAACCCTGGGGAGCATTCTCAACCTGGTGTTGGGGTTCTTTGTGATCCCTATGCTTGCAGTTAATTTTTTCAGGAAACAGACCGTTGAGTCTTTCTTTGAGTTTGATGTCCTGAATGTTGTCAGGGATAATCTTGGAGAATATATCGTTACAGTACTGAAACAGTATGCTCTTGTTATTATCTTTTTGATCCTCTCAATTGTGCTTGTGGGCATACCTGCAATGTTCTTCACAAATTCGATATTTGTTGCAAACATGTACGGAAGGTTAGTGGAAAAGAGAGCGGGCTCCGGGCTGTAAAAACGATTAAAAGGATTTTATATAAATTTCTGGCCGGATTTTTCTGGTCTGAATATTTTTTCTTTAACCTGATACAGTTTTTTACGTTGATTCGTTTTTATCACTAGTTGTTGATTCCAAGGCATTAATAGAACCGTTTGCTGGGTTGAGTATGTAGGCAGTGTCACGAATTTGCTGTAAATTCAAAGTAAAGTTATTGTGTACTGTGGGGAAAATGGATCTTTTGATATGGAATTTTTGACTCAAAAACTTATTAAAATTTGTGATTTTACAGAAAAATCGGCACACTGCCCATATGTATCCTCTAATAAAAAATTCATTTACTCTCGCATTATTTTTAATTATTTCTTTATTTGCTTCTTGGCGATGATTTTAAAGAGGGATTAACCCCAGGCAATCCGGAAGGCTTGGTATACGTCACAAATTTTACCCTGAACTCTTCAATATATGTAGAAAGTGCAGAACTAACAGCCACAGTCAAAAGTGTTGTTCCCGGGCCGACAGACGAATTTCTAGATAAAGTATACATTAACGAAATAGATCTTGGGCCCTCAACAGCTATATCCCTGAAAACATTTCGGATTCCACTGCAGTGGATATTACAATTCCTGTTCACTCTACTCTTTTAAATTCCGGAGCCAATACCATAAAAATCAGTTCCGGGAGTAGTGCAAACGGCAGCAGTTACAATGACTTTGAATTTTACGACCTTACGCTCCATCTAAGCGAAGCCGAACCTGTAACACTGGCTCCACCTTTAAAAGTTGCCTGGACTTATGAATTGCCCTGGAAACTCAGGTCCGATATGCAGTCCTGGGTAAACCTTGTTGCGGACGGTGTCCTTTACCTTAGTGAAGGTGCCTTTGGAGAGAACGGTATTATAGCCGTGGATGCGGAAACAGGCGAACTACTCTGGAGTAAGGAACGGAGCGCTGACCTTGGGTATAAAGATGGGGTTTTGTTTGCTGTGCACTATCCGAATATTGATGCACTGGACGCAAAAACCGGTGAAATGTTATGGAGTAAAAAATATCTGGATGTCGTGTGGAGTCTGCTACCTTTTATTTTCCCCCGATTGCTATCGATGGAATGCTTCTTCTGCTGGCAGTACTTCTGAGAAAAAGCAATAATAAGTCCCTTGTCTTTGGCTCCTGGCTAATAGCTTTAGTAGGGGTTCTTTGTCTTTCTCTTAGAGCCCTGGACCCGTATACTACTGGTGTGGGGGTATTATGGTTATTGGCTGGTCTGACCTTCTGGTCCCTGCCTGTAATCCTTTTGTCTGGCATTGTGTTTCTTGTATCTGGGGTCCGGAAGAGGAGGAAATGAAAGAGAAATGGAAAAAAATATAGAATAGGAAAGCAAAATTAGAGTTTCTATTGATGGTGAATGATGTCCGATTTGTTTCCGGAGTGTGATTTTTTATCATCAGATATTTATATCAAGAGTTGATTTTATCCACTATTGTTTCTGCTTTCATTTTTTTGGTGCCCGAATAGTTCAATTTATCTGGTTCGGGGAAACGGTGAATAAACAATGGAAATTGAAATTAGAAACCTGTCAAAAGCGTACAGTTCGGAAAAATCCGTGCTTTCAGGAATCGATCTCGAGCTTCGGCCTCCTTCAATCGTAGGATTAATAGGGCCAAACGGGGCAGGGAAGACAACATTTATGAAAATTCTTGTCCGACAGCTCCTTGCGTCTACAGGGTCAATAACAATTGATGGAATGGATATAAGTAAAAATGAGAATTACCTTAAGAACTGGCTTGGGTACCTGCCCCAGGAGTTCGGACTTTATGAGGAGCTGACCGTATATCAGTTGCTGGATTATATGGCGCTTTTAAAAGGTCTCGGTCCCGAAAAAAAAGAGCGGATCGAAAGCTGCATCGAAAAAAACCGGGCTTTCCGATAAGCAGAATTCCGGAATAAAAACTCTTTCAGGGGGCAGAAGCAGGGTATAATTGAATTATGATTAAGAGATATAAGGCGAAAATTAGAAAGGAAGAATACCATGTATCCATTTACAGACCAGTTTATGTCCAATGATGAAAATGTTGAGTTCCTGAAAGCCACAATGATGGGACCAAACGCCATGCGGTTATCAGAGGAATTGTCGTCGCACCTGAACATCAATGAGAATATGCGAATCCTTGACCTCGGCTGCGGGTGTGGTCTTTCTACGCTGTTGTTGGCAAAAAAATATGGCGCGTCCATTTTCGCCGCCGACCTTTGGATTTCGCCAACTGAAAACTATGAGCGTTTTCAATCTATCGGAATTGATGATAAGGCCGTTCCGATTTCCGTAGACGCGACCAAAGGGTTGCCTTTCGCAAACGGATATTTTGACTTGTTGTTCACCGTGGACGCTTACCATTATTTCGGTGATACGGTAGAAATGCTCCCGTCGCTCATTCCTTTTGTGAAAAAGGGCGGCTATATCGCCGTGGCTATTCCCGGCATAAAATATGAATTTGGGGAAAATGTCCCTGATGAAATGAAGCCGTTTTGGAATGATGAGGTGGCAAGGACTATTCATTCTCTTGATTGGTGGAAAAACTTATGGGAAACAGAAAAAGGTATTGAAATTATTGACATTCGTGAAATGCTCTGCTGTAAACAGTCGTGGGATGAATGGCATACCAGCTATTGGCAAGGTATCGAGGAAGATATAAAGATGAGGGAAGCTGAAAACGGAAAGTATTATAATCTTATTCAAATGATTGCTAAAGTAATCTAACCTTAATAACCAAGACGCAGAAAATAAGCATATTGCGCAGTCAGCCTTAGCACCAATAGATGAAGTAACATCGGTCAAATTGGCTTGATGTGCCGGGATAAAAACAGAATAGGTAACATACCCACCGCCCCAACGAGAAATAAAAAAACCGTTGTTGCGGCGGCTGATTAGCTTTGCCTAAAACAGTATAGCGTAGCCTGACGGCGGTTTTGATAAACGAAAATCAAAGCCGCCGTTTTCCTTTTGAAAAATTGGATTGCGGAGGGTGTATTAAAGTCGCCCTTTTTTCAGGACACGGCGGTAACAAAGAGGTTGCCGCCATGTTCTGCTATGTCTATCGACAAAATAATCCTTATTTTGCACCATCAAAAAAAGCCCTTACCCGAAAGGGGCATACCATGCCTATCAATGTATCTACACACATTACACGATAGGAAATATTTACCTATCCTCTTGCGCCCGCCTGGATTGTGTCCAGTCGGGCGCATTTTTGCATTTGCCCTGTTTTTTTCAAAAACCACTCCGTGAGTTTTGCAAATTTGCAATGCTCACCGTAATAGTGGCGAAAGGGGAAAAGCCATCACCGCCCTTGCAGAGAGGGGGTGAGAATGTGACACCCTCAAGCCATGAGCGAAACAAGCAACACGCTTTTGACAGCTTTTGCAAAAAGGTACTCAAGAACGAAGCCCGCGACCACTACGACGAAATGAAACTGCAACGTGAACGTGAGGTATCCTTTTAGGAGTTGTCGGCGCAAGAAATGGAGCAGCTTTTTACAGTGGATAGATACTTTGCCACGGAACAGGTTTTCAATGTTTTAGGCCGCAAGGTAGTCGTCAATGACGAGCTTATCGCGGAAGCCCTGCGAACTCTGCCGGAGCGCAAACGCGATATTATCCTGCTGGCCTATTTCCTTGAAATGTCTGACCGGGAAATCGGGGAAATGCTGAACCTTTTACGCGCCACTGTCCAATATCAGCGGACAAGCACGTTGCGGCAACTAAAAAAGTATTTGGAGGAAAACGCGGATGAACAGCAAGACAGCAAATAATTTGCTTCCATATTTTCATTTGTTCCACCTACCGCAAAGACCGTACCTTATGCACAACTCACTCTATCCGCAACGTGACATTAGAAGAAATCGTTATACGCAACCTACGGGAAGCAATCGCGTATATGACGCAGTATGAGGATGATTTTATCCGTGAAGCTGCGGAAACCGACACGCGAGCGAGGGATAAAGCGTTAGCGCAGAAAAAGGATACCCTTGTGAAAGCGGAAAAACGGATTGCTGAGCTTGACATGATTTTCAAACGCATTTTGAGGACAACATTACGGGGAAGCTGACCGACGAGCGTTTCATAAAGCTATTCCGTGATTATGAGCTTGAACAGGACAATTTAAGGGCTACGTCTAAAATCTTGCGCGAAGAAGTCAAGCAGCAGGAAAAAAGCAAGTCCAATGTCAAGAGCTTCATTGCAACGGCGAAGAAGTATACCAACCTGACCGAGCTCGACGCAACCATATTGCGGGAGTTTATCGACAAAATCCTTGTGTCGAAAACTTCCGGCAAGCGGGGACGCGGAGCCGGTGACAAGGTACAGGAAATCGAAATCGTCTATAACTTCATCGGTGCGTTTGACTTTGGAAAAGCCATTGAGCAAGCCCAGAATAACCATGAAATAGCGAAAGTCGGCATAGCCTAATGTGCCATGCCGACAATCGCATTAAATGTTTTCTTAACTCACCGCCGCTAATCACGGCTGTTTTTTTATTTGCCGCGTCCTTGCCGATTTTATTAAGCTTTGTGTATTATGCTTATTATTTTAATTTCTATGCTTATGCTGAATTCGTGCTGCCTTTACTGTTATTTTTATTGCCTTCCCAGGTCTTTGTGCTGGGGCTTGCCCTGGCGGTCGGGAGAATCAATTCCAGACTGCTTTACCCTCTTTTGCCTCTTGTGCTGTTTCTGGGATTTTTTAATCCGAGGTTTCCTGTATGGGTTGACATTTTCGGGAATAATTTTCTTTCGTGGCCCCTGCGCTGGTATCTGGGGGTCATGGAGGGTCCAATACCTTATACTTTGCCAGAAGACTTCCTCTACAGCAGACTGATTTTTTCATTTATGGGTGCCGCTCTGCTGGCACTCGCTTGCAGGAAGTCTAAAACTTGAGTTTCGCCGTCTCTTCCTATAGATCTTGTCCTGAATGCAAAGGCGGATTTATCAATTATATTTTTTAGCCGAAGAAGATCTTATATATTAGTTACCCTAATTAAATACCCCCTTTTTCGTTTATGGAGAGCAAAGTATGACAGATGAACGGGAAATGAGGTCTGCAAGTATCGGAAAGCTTTTCCTGAAATTCGTTCTCCCTGCAACTATCGGGCTAATTGTCGCTGGAATCCAGGGAGTTATTGACGGTTTCTTTGTCGGGAATGCTGTGGGTAGCCAGGGGCTTGCAGGGATAACTCTTGCGTTTCCTGCACTTTTGGCCATAATTGCTGTAGGACAGATGATCGGGATCGGGACTTCAAGCCTTGTGGCCCTGGCCCTTGGCAGAGTTAATCGGCAGGAAGCCCTCAAGCTCATACATAATGCTTTTCCCCTGCTCCTGCTTGTGGGAATAGGGCTCACCACCATCGGGCTGGCCGTCTCGGATTCTTATCTCCGCCTTCTGGGAGCCTCTGGCCCGGTCTTTGACATGGCAAATAGTTACCTCAGAGTCATATTTTCAGGCTCGGTGCTTCTGATTCTGTCTATTGCTCTCGAACCTCTGGTACGAAATGATGGGAAACCAAGACTTGCTATGATATGTGTGGTTGCAAGTGTTCTCGTAAACCTGATTCTTGACTACATCTTTGTCATGCGAATGGAAATGGGGGTTACCGGGGCTGCAATAGCCACGGTTATTGCTTTCTCTCTTTCCGGAATTCTGCTAGCTCTGTATTTTTTCAGCGGATGGGCCGGGCTGAGGCTAAAACCCCGGTCCCTCTCTCTGGAGTCGGGAATAATTCTCAGAATTATGAAAGCAGGCTTTCCTTCCTTTGCAATGCAGTTTTCAACATTCGTCCTGCTCTTTACGAACGAGTACATGCTGCTCAGTTACGGCTCGGAACTCGCAGTTTCAGGCTATGGAATTATAGGTTATGTCTTCTCGATTTTCTCCTTGATTTTTGAAGGAATAGCAGTTGGCACCCAGCCAATCATCGGTTTTAATTACGGAGCCCGTTGTTATTCCCGGGTTGCAGGGACCTTGAAGATAACTGTTATCTCCTGCCTCGTGACCGGATTGATTGGTTTCATGCTTCTCTCTATGTATCCGGAACAGCTTATCTTTATCTTCAACCGCGACAGCCCCGAGCTCCTGAAAATTACTCTTAACGGCATGGAGATTTTCATGTTTGCCCTCCTTGCCCATGGGACGGTTATGCTGGGTTCCGTATATTTCCAGTCGATAAACAAAGTCAGATACGCTCTTTTCATCCAGCTAGGAACAGTTTTTCTCTTCTTCCTTCCTCTGCTCTGGATTTTACCCCCCTTACTTGGCCTTAATGGAGTCTGGCTCGCAACCCCGGCTGCGGAATTCCTGATGTTCCTGGTCGTGCTGGGCTTGCTCTGGAAAGAGTTCGGTTTTCTCAAGAATGGAAAACCTGTAAGTGAGGAAGGCCAACTTCCCTGCTTCTGAGATTGTATTAACTTCCAACGATTAAACGGAGACTCGTGACCCCTGAAAATACTGCCGTCAGGACCCCCTGCATAAGGAATTTAAGGACCACTATGTCAAGGGGGCAAAAACTGCATTACCCTTTTCCGAGGCCATAATAACCCGCTATTTCCTTGTGAGCATTGCGAGCACAGGTTTTGGAAAAAAGACGGCTGCCCGGGATATAAAGAGTAGAGAGCGCCTTGAACAGTCCGTTTTTCCTGAGGACTGGTTTTCCTGCAGCCCGAATTGTTTCGAGTTCTCAGCTCATCTGCAGCGGGTCCACTTTCATATATTCTCGCAACACGGTTGTCGCATAGCTTCCCTTTGGCAGCATAAACTCCAGAACCGCCTTTGATTTTCCGGGGTTCAGCTCATCCTCTCCAACCTCAAACTTCGGTTCCACCTGCAGGAGGAGTTCCCTGCGGGTACCTTTTGAGCTCATTTCCGGAAACTCTTCTATATTAAAACCTTCAAGAGAGACTCCAAGTTCTTTAAGGACCTCACTTTCGATTTCTCCCGGTACTCCGGATGCAAATGCAGTCTTAAAGCCCGGAAGTGGGGCTGTAACGAAAGCACGGCCGAGCTTTATCAGGCGGTTCATCGCATTTACAGTTTCGGAGGTGACTTTCTCAGTTTTTGAGGAATCCGGAAGGCCGGCTTCGTTCCTGAAGCAGA
Source organism: Methanosarcina subterranea (assembly GCF_055385895.1). NCBI lineage: Archaea > Methanobacteriati > Methanobacteriota > Methanomicrobia > Methanosarcinales > Methanosarcinaceae > Methanosarcina > Methanosarcina subterranea. The sequence continues at coordinate 1,653,908 of NZ_AP042426.1, forward strand.
CGATATCTCCGTCCACTGCCTGATTTAACGGAATACCGCGTTCGATTCTGCGGCAGATGATTATGTTATATATGTAAGACTGGTATCCGTGTACGAACATCCTGTAAAGGTTCTGAGGAAGCACGCGGAAAGCTCCGGGATAATCTTCCGGATTTGCGATCAGGTGGTTCATCATTGCCCTTTCGTGACCCAGGCGGAGAGGATAGGTTTTGAGCCCTTCCTTATAGTCGCGGGTATCTTTTACAAACTGGCGGGCTGCTTTTGTCTCATCGGGCTCATCCGGGAAGGGTTCGGCGATATAAAGCATTGCAGCTTTTTCAAAATCCCCTTCAATGATGGCTTTTCCTACTATATGGGTGACAGGGCGGACAGAGCCGAAACGCTGGATCCCGAAGAAATTGGGGACGCCGCCCTGGATTAGGATTTCATCTGTTGTCTTTTTGAGCAGAGGTCGTGTCTCTTCGGGAGAACTCTCAATATCCCGGATTGTGATTATGAAATCATTTCCCCACAGGTCTCCAAGTTCCACAGACTTCCGTGAGCGTCCCAGCACTTTCATCTCTATGTCTTTTAAGTAAATTTTTTCAATTTGGGAGGCATCGGTATCAAATATGCTGATTTTCTGGGTGGTCAGCGCCCTTTTGTCTTTTGTGCCTGCAACGCTGATTCTTTTCTGGCTTACCTGCAAGATTTTTGCGAGAGTCCGGGTAAAATGATGTGTATCCCAATCTCGTTTTGTGAGTTCGAGAATGAGGTATTTTCCTTCCTTTCCTTCCTCCCGGTTTGTAACTTCTTTTACAATGAAATCCTCAATTTCCTGGCGGAGTTGCCCTCCAAGACCTTCTGTATCAGTAAAGTAAAGTTTTATTCCTATCTGTTTTTCAATCTCCGGAACTTCCATAGGTTGCAAACACTCCTTAAATAAATTAGTAAAATTTCTGGGTAAGATTTGTAGCTGGATTTTTTGACCAAGAATTAAAAGGATAAGATCTGCTGACTAATAGATTTACTGATTAGTAGTACAGATCAGCAGCTTCCAGGGAAGTGTTTTCTTCCCCTGTGTATACCGAGTTTAAAGTAGAACTTATTTAATTGCTCTGGTGCTGATGTCAATCACTTTTACCGTGCTTGTGTTTACGAATGTCCAGCTCCTGTAAGTTTCATTTTCTCCAACTGCCTGAACCTTTACCTGAGCTGTTTTCCCGGGAAGTCCGCCTGCGTAAAGACTGGAAGTCGGGTCCAGCATCAGCCAGGAACCGTATTCGTCGGTCAGGTAGTTTACATCAACATTTCCGTAATAAGCCCTTACTCCTTTAACTGCAGCTTCAGTTGAATCGTTTCCTTTGCCTATATAGGCAGCTGCGAAGGCATGGTTATCTGTCAGACAGACTCGAGTCGTACCTCCAACAGCTTCGAGCATGGATGAAAGAAGAATTGCCTGATCTTCACAGTCCCCTGCTCCTATCCTCAGGGTAACATTGGCTGGCTCCCATACATCATTGCCCCTCGGGTCACTTACGTACTCGATTTCCTCTTTTACCATGTCAAAGAGGGCACAGACCTGATAGATATTATAAGCTCCGGGATATGAGCGGGCTACCTGGGCTGCTCTGCCTCTTACATCGGGTTCGGCCGGTTCCACCAGTCGGTTTATTGTTTTAAAATAATAATCAGGATTGTACCTGTATTTTGGAGTATTTTTTTCGGGCATCGGCTTCAGGTCTGCAGTGAGCCCGTTCAGGAAATAGGGCTCATATTCATGCCATTTGGCTTCCGATGTCGATGCAAGAAGCCAGAGTACGATACTGAATCTGGCTTTTTCCTCTTCAGGCACCTGAACTGCAATTACTCCGAGACTCTGCTCTTCTCCCGGTGAAAGCAGCGCTCCACAGTCTTCGGAAAAGATCCGGTTTTCGGAGGCGTTAACCGAAACTCCGTACCTATCAATAAAGATTGGGTTCCGTCCTTCATTTTTTATACTGATTTTAAAATAACTTACCCCTCCCTGGAAAAACTCTGAAGTCTGATAATTACTGCTCAGAGAAAAACCAGGTTGCAGTGGAGTTCTCAGGATGGGAGTAAGTTCGCTTTTCGAAGTGGAATACGAAGGTATTGCCGGAAGAGTAAAAGAAGCCATATCAGGCATGAATACCTCTTCAGAGCTTTCAGTCTCCGCACCCAGCCCAAGATAATCTCTTAACTCATTCGTAAAATTGCCAATAGAATCCGAAAAAATAAATCCGGTAATCATAACCAGTACGAGGCATATAAATAAGACCGCAATCATCGAGGGTGCGTTTTTTTCTAAAACCTCTGAGTTATTCATTAATGCCCTCCTGAATCGAATGACAGGCAGAACTTTTTTCTGTCAATGAAAACATCTCTTCAGGTATCTTCTGATAACTTTTTTATAACGGGACAGTCCTTTTTATGGGCACACTGACAGTTAAACAAGTTTAAGGTCCCTTGTAACTTTATCTATAATCTCTTCTTTTGCCGGTCCGATTCCGAGCACCGTGACTGTCCCGGGAGGAATTTCCGTAAGTCCTGCATCCTGTATCATAGCTGTCGGAAGCCCTTCCCTTCTTGCTTTCTCCTTAAGCTCGTAAAGGTCCTTAAGAGTGGGGACTTTCAGGACAACTTTTTTTTGCCCTCCTTCCTTCCATTTTTCAAGGTCGCTTTTGCTTGCCCATTCAGCTGCAGAAAGGGCAGCGTGAGCCACCTGTACAGCAAATTTGCCTTTAGAAAGCTTCAGGTCATCCCGGGTAACTATACACTGTTTGTATTCGCTCATCTTTTGCCTCGGGCTTATTCAAAGACAGCCTATATCTTAAATGTTTTCTGTGCAGCCTTTTTGGATCGGATTTGAGTGTTAACCTCAGGATCTCTTGTAGCTTTTCTCAGACTGCTTCAGATATACGGCTGCTTTTACTGCTTTCACATATCTGATAGTTTACAGATTTGAGAATACCTCTATTAATAATCTTCCTAAAATATGTTATACTATCTCCAATAACATTTATAGTTAATTCATAAAATATTTTGCAAGTATTCCAGGATATGCTCGGCCGGATTTATTCCCCACGCATCAAAAATTCCTTTTCCTGAAGGCGTTCCATTTACTTCAAGTATTCGGGAGCTCTGTTTACCTTCATTGCTTTGACCTTTACCTTTCTTATTTTTGTTTTCGATAAAGCCTTCAGGCCCTTCTACACGTTCAGATCCTTCTATAATTTCAGTCCCTTCTATAATATCGATACCTGCAAATGTTGTGCCTATCGTAAGGGAAGCTTTTTCGGCAATTTCTTTCTGTTCATCGGTAAGTACACACCTATCTGAACTTCCTCCCTGACTCAGATTGTTCACCCAGGAACCTGCAGCGGCTTTTCGGTAAATTGCGCCTATGACTGTGTCTCCCACAACAAAAGCCCTTATATCCCTCCCGGGGTTTTCTATAAACTCCTGGATATACAGCATTCCCCTCTCTTCGAGCAGACTTTCGAGTGTCTCTTCCACAGGTACAGGCCCTGTTTTTTTATCTGAAAACCGGATTTCTCCTTCTTTTACCCTTGCTATATCTTTTCCCTTATAACCAAAAACAGGTTTTATGACGGCATCCCCGAATCTTGATATTACCTTTAAGGCTGCTTCTACACTCTGGACAGCTCTGGTTTCAGGCACCGGAATGCCGGCTTTTGCCAGAAGATAAGAAGCATGATACTTGTTTGCCGCATTCTGGATAGCTTCTGGAGAGTTAATAACTGGAATTCCCTGTGCTTCCAGTTCCCGCAAGATATCAAACCTGAAAGATACTCCTTCAAAAGCCCCTGCACCTGCATCTCTAACAATGAGTGCATCAAGGTCTGAGAGCAGGGTTTCCCCTGCCTTAAAAAGAGCTGCTGACTCAGAAGCTCCTGAACTTACACTGACCTCTGCTGCCCTGAGGTCAAGGACAAAAGGAGAAAACCCCTTTTCCTTCGCTGCCTTTATGAGTGCCCGGGCTGTCCAGTCTTCCGGGTCAGTAATCGCAATCCCTATTTTTTTCATAGGGTATGATCAGGTGTCATTATTATCAAGTTTACGATAAAGATATACGGAAGACTTGCAGAGGTTTCAGAATGTTGAACCTCCTGGGTAAGCCTCCTTAAGCCTCAAGCCTCAGGCATTTTTCAGTGAACGGCGATTTATGAAAACTTTATATGTTTTTTTCTTTCAGGTCTGCTCTTTCAGGGGTTCAAGTCCCTGCTTTTTGCGGTAATCATTAATCGCCCTATGGGTAGCCTGCCTGGAAACCACCGAGCACTCCAGTTTTCCCGGAGGTAGCCCCTCAAGTGCTTCGGCCACAGCTTCGTTTGTAAGCTCCCAGGCTTCTTCAAGGGTTTTGCCTTTTATCAGTTCGGTCGCCATGCTGCTGGATGCGATTGCCGCTGCACAGCCAAAAGTCTTGAATTTTACATCTTCAATTCTGTCGTCCCGGATTTTCAGAAAAATTTTCATCTGATCCCCATGAGGGTTTCCGGCTTCTCCAACCCCGTCTGCATCCTCTATTTCCCCCACGTTCCTAGGATTCATAAAATGATCCATCACTTTTTTATTATACACAGAATTCCCTCGCTTCTTAGATTGCTATCTGTTTATCAGGATTCTCAGCCTTCATCGGCTCTAAGTTTTCTCAGGATTTTCAGCTTCTGTCTACACTAATGCCCCTTCCGATTTTCAAGGTACTTACTTCCTAAGATAGGTATGTATTTTGTATTTATTTTTCACATACACTCGCTGGCTTGTAGAATGGAGATATAGCCCTCAATTTTCCAACGACCTCAGGCAGCACCTCGAGTACATAATCAATATCTTCTTCGGAATTTGCATCCCCAAGGGTCAGGCGCAGAGAACCCTGGGCTATTTCCGGTGGCACTCCTATTGCACTGAGCACATGTGAAGGGTCGAGAGAACCCGAAGAGCAGGCACTGCCTGTTGAACTGCAGATCCCCATCTGGTCAAGCATGAGCAGCAGGGACTCCCCTTCTATATACTCAAAGCTGAAGTTCAGGTTCCCGGAAAGTCGTTTTTCCGGATGCCCGTTTAGCCTGCAGCTGGGAATTTCAAGTATTCCTGCCATGAGCCTGTCTCTCATCTTCTTTATCTTTTTACTATGCTCCTCGATCTTCACAGTTGCAAGCTCTATTGCTTTTCCCATGCCTGCAATGCCTGCAACATTCTCTGTTCCAGCCCGCCTTCCCCTCTCCTGCGCTCCCCCGTGCATATAATTGTCAATTTCTGTCCCTTCTCTGATATAGAGGGCTCCTATCCCTTTTGGTCCATAGAACTTATGCGCGGAAAGGGAGAGCATATCCACATCCTTATCTTTCCCCTGCAGGTCAAGGGGGATATTGCCTATTGCCTGTACGGCATCGGTATGAAAAGGAATATCGTGCTCTCTGGCAACCTTACCTATCTCTGAAATGGGCTCTATAGTCCCCATTTCATTATTTGCGTACATGACCGAAATCAGGATGGTATCTTCTCTTATTGCGGCTTCCAGCTTTGCAGGGTCCACAAGCCCGTACGTGTCTACAGGCAGATAGGTTACGTCAAAGCCCTGCGTTTCCAGATACTCGCAGGGGTAAAGCACTGCATGGTGTTCGATTGGCGTGGTGATAATGTGTTTCCCTTTCTTTCGCCTGGTGAAAGCTGTTCCTTTGACAGCCCAGTTGTCAGACTCGGTCCCTCCTGAGGTAAAGTAAATTTCGTCGGGATCAGCGCCAAGAGCTTTTGCAAGCTTTTCCCTGGCGGTTTCCACAGCTTCCTTGCCTTCCCTGCCTATTGAGTACAGGGATGAAGGATTCCCGAAATGTTCTTTCAAAAAAGGCAGCATAGTCTCAACCACTTCAGGTTTTATGAAAGTGGTGGCTGCATGGTCCATGTATACGAATCGATTCTCTCCCATCAGAACACCCTAGGAAAATAGGAGTTTGCTCGATATGAATTTATTGTGTGCCCTTTAAGAACTTTCAGTTTGTACCTGGCTATTCGAAATATCCAGGCTTTGATTATCCCGGCTTTGATAACGGCTTGAGTACACTGTAAGTAATCTTCATCGTAAACAATTTTCCAGCATCCCGAAGGTATTTATAAGCCGGTTTCTTTAGTCCAGTTTCAATCAACAGGAGGAAAATGAGGTCTTGCTAAAGCAATTCTCAATTATTCTAAGTATATATTTTCTGGGTGAACTGTTTCAAAAGGCTCTCGAGCTACCTGTTCCAGGCAATATTCTGGGTATGTTAATCCTTTTTTTCGGTCTGCTTACGGGTGTAATCAAGCTCGAAATGATAGACCGGATAAGCGATTTCCTGCTCGATAACCTGGCATTTTTCTTCCTTCCCGCAGGTGTCAGCCTGATAACCTGCTTTGCCCTGCTTGAAGGAAAATGGACTGCAATCCTCGGGGTTTCCATTATCTCAACAGTAATAATCCTGGGTGTCACGGGGCTGACAGTAGAGTTTGTCAAAAAGGCCCTTCAAAGAAAGCTGATAGATACGGCTTTTTTAGATAAAGAGACCGGTAAAGGCGAGATAAATAAAAAAGAGATTCAGGTTCACGAAAGAATACAGGCGCATGAAAGAAATACGGAAAAGGTGAGCTGAAGTGCAGGCAGACTTTTTGAATAAATTCCTCAACACGCCCCTATTTGGAATTCTTATCTCTTTAGCCGCTTTTCAGATAGGCATTCTGCTCTATAAAAAGACACGTTCCTCTATCTTCAACCCTCTTCTTGTAGGCTTTATTCTTGTAATTCTTTTTCTTCTTTATTTCGGAATAGATTTTGAGACTTATAATGTGGGTGGGGACTACATTTCCTTCTTCCTCGGGCCTGCAACCGTTGTTCTTGCCGTGCCTCTCTATCAAAAAATCCAGCTCCTTAAACGCGATGCTCTCCCCATAATTGCAGGAATAAGTGCAGGCTGCATTGCAGGAATCTCAAGCATTCTTATCTTCTCCAACTTTTTCGGGCTTGATGAAACCATAACTAATTCTCTTGTCCCGAAATCCGTAACCACTCCCATAGGGATAGAGATTTCAAAACAGATAGGCGGTTTGCCTGCAATAACAGTGGCTGCAATTATAGTAACAGGAATCATAGGAGCTGTGCTTGGACCATTTATCTGCCGCTGTTTCCGCATAAAAGACAGCGTCGCAGTTGGCATTGCAATCGGCACAGCCGCCCACGCTCTCGGGACAACGAGGGCAATAGAACTCGGGGAAACCGAAGGGGCAATGAGCGGGCTTGCAATAGGGATTGCTGGCTTGATTACGGTTTTTCTTGCTCCAGTGATGCTTTACGTGTTCAGAATCCTGTTCTAAGAATCTTATTTCCCAAAAAAACGAAATAAAAGAGAACGAAATAAAAAAGATGTAAAATAATATAAATGAAAAAGAATGTTTTCAGATAGTGTTTCAGATAAACTGTTCAGATGGTATTTCAGGTTGACACCAAATTCTATTTCGCTTAATCCTTGAAGACTTTTTTTGGCTTCGGAGGTTGCGGGTTACCTGAAGTCCGTGTACATCCGCATCTGGAAGTTGCCCTGCTGTATCCTTTTCTTTATTAACCCTTTTGCTATCCCCACATAGATTTCTCGAATTTGAGGGATTAGCATGGAAAAACCTATGGCATCGGTCAGAAAGCCAGGAGTCAGGAGAGCAAAGCCTCCAATTAATACAAAGAGCCCGTGCAGGAGCTCGTTTCCCGGCACATATCCCTGTGCTGTTGCGTTCTGGATCTGGCGAAGCACCCGAAAGCCCTGACTTTTTGTCAAATAAGCCCCAAGGCTTGCAGTTATCAGAATGATAAGCACGGTGTTTATAGCTCCGATTATGCCCCCGATCTTGATCAGGAGATAGATCTCCACAAGAGGAATAATCAGGAATAGGGAAAATAGTTTAAAAAACATGGTGGTCAGTTTCAGAGATTATTGGATGATTGTTAAATGTCTATTAGTTTGTGTCAGTACCAGAGTTCATTTTAAATTTTTAGGCAATAAGGAAAGTATGGTTCTCATATATTGTTTTTTTGGAGCTTTATCCAGCAAGGTTTTCCGGAACACGTTTCGCGATTGAATAGATTATTTTCCCTTTGTTTTTTCGGTAGCCGCATAATTAACTGGTTGATCTATTCCGGCATTCAATGATGAACCTTTCAGTCTTCTTTCCCTGTGCAGCACTGGCCGAAGCCAGTCCGTTGGCGGCCCTTCCCAATAAAAAAGGAAAACAATTTGAAATACGAAAGAAAAAAATATTTGAAAAACAAATGTAAAAATAATAAAAACGAGCTCCGGCTTACTCGATTGCTTTTACTTCGGGCTTTCTCTTATTGTTCTCTCTTTTCCTTCTTTTTTGTAAAATCGCTCTCCTGTGTCGAGCGTACAAGAACGACACGAGACAGTGAACTAGTGTCGCGACAATTTAATTATTGAACATAATATTTTGATAGTTTGTTATCTGTATAAAGGGATTCATAGCTTATTAGGTGATCAATAATTAAATTTTCATAACACTAGTATTGCGATTCCGAAGTATGTTCACAAAAGTTGAAGTTTGAATATATCCAATGGTCATCAATTTTCCCATTAAATAAGGAATTTATTTTGGAATCGAAGCACTAGAGAATAGATAAACTAGAGAATAGATAAACTAGAGAATAGATAAACTAGAGAATAGATAAACTAGAGAATAGATAAACTAGAGAATGTAAAGAATGGAATAAGCGAGAGAAATGAAAGAAACAAAAAGCATGAAAAAAGAAGTAAAAAGCGAGAAAAGAGAACAGCCTCAGGGAAGATGGATGCCTGCCGGAATTGGAGCTGGTGTGACACTCGGGATATTGTTCGGGAACTTTGTCCTTGGTCCTGCAGTGGGTTCCCAGACTACAGGGCTGGTTCTCGGGATGTCAATGGGAGCTGGTGCAGGACTGGTCATGGGATTGTCATTGGGCTCGAGATCAAACTCGGAATCCGTATCTGAGAAAAAGAAGAGCTAAACCGTTGTGAGGTTCATTTTCTAACAGATTTGCTTTTTGAGGTATATTTGTTTATTTTCCGCATTCTCAGCTGCTTTCCTTGTTGAGTCTTTCTTCATTTCAGTAATTTGTCTCGTTTTTTCTCATATTTTTTCTCTTACTTTCATCTTGTTTTCGTCCTATCAGTTTCTCTTTTGAAATGATCCGTAATTTTTGAAATATAAAACTGTTTTTCGACCCGATAATTTAAAATGATTATTGTCTATATCTTACTACTATCAGTTATTTTTCAATGTCTGATTTATGCCTTATTCGAAATTTTTTAATTCCTTTCTCCTCTTTCTAATACTATTATTCGATATGCTTTTCTTTTCCATTCGTATTTTTATTAATCTATTTTTCGCTTTTTCTTTTCAGTTCATCGTATCATTTTTTATGTTTTTATATACAAACATTTATTTTTATCACTTCTCCTACCTTACCTCGCTTGATTTTTATCCTACCGAACTTATTTTATTAGGAAAACGGTGTCGTTCAATCCAACTGACTGTTTTATTTTGCGTTATAAAGGGATAAGGTGTTATATGATTATTGTAATATTATACTGGTTCTCTTATGCACTATTCAAACACTAATGTTATGTCAAATAGTCTTACGCACTATTCACTCACTAATATATTCAATTAAACGTAAAACTATACTCCGGATGTTACACTGACAATCCCCCTATCTAAAACACTCACTTTTCTGAGGTGCCGGATATATGGACTTTGATGCTATTGATGACTTTATGTACGATGTAATAGGAATAATCGGATCTGACCAGAAAAACCTATCCTGCGCAGCCGATTTTGCTCTGGAAAGCTCAAAAGAAAAATCTTTTCCCCCAAAACTCCTGCTCGACCTTTCTAACGCATGCAGGCAGCAAAAAATGCATCTGGAAGAATATGTTTTTGCAAAAGTCTGCTTAATGCAGGCTTCCGGAAAGCTCCGTGAAGATTCCTGCTATGCACTCGGTACTGCAGCACACGTACTGGGCTTTTCCCCTGAAGCCGAAGCAAGCTATTGCGAAGTTCTGAACGAAAACCCTGAAAATGCAGATGTAAGGTGCGCTTACGCTGAACTTCTCTTAGAGCTCGGAAGGATTCAGGAAGCAGAAAATGAATATAAAACCGTACTTAGAACCTCTCCTGAAAATGTAAAGGCAAATGCCGGGTACGCTTATCTTCTGGCTGAATACGGATATTTGACAGAAGCAGAGGAATGTTACTCGAGAGCACTTGATGGTAACCCGGATTATGTCCCTGCAAGAGGTGGGTATGCAAACCTGCTTTTTGAACTTGGAAGGCTCAGAGATGCCGAGAAAGAGTACAGGCTTGCAATGAAGCTTGACCCTGAAGACCCGAGTCTCCACCACAACTTTGGCGTTTTGCTCTCCTTCCTGGGCCGCTCTTCGGAAGCTGAAGTTGAGTACAGGACGGCTCTTTCCCTTAACCCCAGGCACAGGAGAACTCTTTTCAACTACGGAAACCTTCTTGCAAGGGAAGGCAGAGTTTCGGAAGCTGAAGAACAGTACATGGAAGCCCTTGCCCTTGACCAGAACGATGCAAAAGTCCATTCCAATTATGCAAACCTCCTTGCCCGCTTCGGAAGAAGGTATGAAGCTGAAATGGAATACAAAAAAGCTCTCAGTCTTGACCCGGAAAGCGCTGAAGGACATTACAGCTACGGAAACCTTCTTTCGGAGCTCGGGCGCTTACCCGAAGCAGAGGAAGAATACAAAAAAGCACTTGTCCTCAATCCTTATTATCCTCCGCTCCACTACAGCTACGGACTGCTTTTGAGAAAAATGAGGCGTTTTGACGAAGCTAAAATGCAGTATATGAAAGCAATGCAGCTCGATCCTGATATAGGGAGCAAAATGACAGAAACTTGGATTATTCTGGACTAAGGACAGTTAACCAGAATATATAATCTAAAAATTAACAACAATGCAATCAATCAAAGGTTTAACCGGCAAGTACAATCCATAGTCCGAATCCACAAATCTACTGAAAAATCCGAATCCGCAAATCTAACTAAAAAACCCAGGCATTCAAAAGCATCTCTTGATATCCTGGAATACATATGTTCACGGCATCAATCCGACATCCGTCTTTAAATTCTAACTTTTTATATTTTTTCCTTCAGATAAAAAAGCTCTCAGATAAAAAAGATTAATGATCCGGCACTATAATAAAAACTCCAGTCTGGAGTAGTGACTCAGGCTGGAACGATTTTTATTCTATTTTAACTAATTTTTGCTTATAGGAAGAAGCGTAAAACCCCGAAGTCTTTAGCTTCGTGGGATATAAGCGTCAACTTCCAAATTGTTAACAGTTGTTGATTATACAAATTATTAAATATTTTCAAACCTTATTTGATATTAGATTTTGCTGTCACCACAACCTCACAGTTCATAAGAATGTTGCCAAGTTACAAAGCGAAAACCAAGCGAGGTAACGTTTGAACATCGGGGAGTTGGATAACAGGGCAAGAATCATCCTGAAGGGATTGGGATTAAGCCGTGGAAAGACGGTAGCTATAAGCATCTCAAGTATATCACGCTCATATTCCATTTCGCCGAAGGGACTTCGGGTAGAGCCTGTGGACTTGTGGAGGTTGCTCCGAGGTATGAAGCAGGAAGCCGCTAGGTCTTAGCCTAGCGGTAGTTCACCAGGCTGTATCTTTACTTACTCAAGCTAAATTTTCTGCTTTACTGAGGCTGGTTTCCAAAGTTAATTATTCTTAGCTTCCCTTTTTCAATAAAGGCAAAAGCAGCATCGTTTCCAAGCCCCACGTAGTCCGGACAGGAAAAAAGAGAAAGCAGTTTACCGTTGAACCACCATTCATATCCGGTTTTAAGAGCTGTGTGTCCTCTTACAATTCTTTTCAAACCATTCGTTTCTAAAAAGCCGTCAACAATATCAGGCCCGAATCCTTTAACTGTAGAACCCCTTGATGAAATACTCAGCCCCGGAAGTCTGGATGGATCATTCCATAGGTAGGGAAAAGCATCTTCTTTTGTAATGGTATCAACACTTTCGGTCCCATTTATTCCTCCGTGTACGCAGAAGGTATGCCCCGAGATTACTGTTGCTACCGGCAGTCTGTCATATGTCCTGCTAATATTCAGGAGAAAACCCTGGTCAAACCCTATTTCCTCAAAAAAGCCGTAATATATGTTCATATCCGCGGTTTCGTGGTTTCCTCTGAGCAGGAAAATATTCTGAGGCTCCTCAAGTTTCAGCCGGAAAAGCTTTATAAGAACTTCTATGCCCTGCATCCCGCGGTCCACATAATCTCCCAGGAAAAGCATGTGTTTGCAGCTAAGTTCTTCTCTCATCCTTATTACAAAGTCAAGGGCATCAAGATCCCCATGTATGTCCCCGATAAGCATAATTGACTCAGGATCAATCCGGAGTACGGCAGGTTCGGACTCCAGTACGTTATTTATCTCCGGAAGGAGAAGGCCCAGTTCTTCTTTTGTTCTTGCTTTCTCAAGGTCATTTACTGATGTTATGGAACCACCCCGATAATCCCTAAATAAGTCTGAAGAGGCTTTAAAGACTGCCTACTGAAGGTTTTCTTATGAGATAAGAGGGGCTTTTACTCGATAAGCATTTCTGAGCCGGACCCACAGGAAGATCAGTCTGCAAAGGTAAGTATGCAGCTCTTATCCGATGGAAAAAAATGGTCATTGAAGCACAAGCTTAAAAATGCCGGAATCTAAAATCAAGGTGTTAATCAGCTTCTCAAACTGTAGCCTCAAACTATGTAATAATATTAAAACCAAGGAAAGTATCGGATATATTCCTGCAAGAATGTACACCTATAAACCTGATTACCTGCATATACTAAAACAGGAAACATCGGTTCAAGCGGAAAGTCATAAAGCAAGACCAAAGACAGCAAGACCGAAGACAGCAAGAAAAAAGACAGCACGAAAAAAGACCGAAAACAGGAAAAATCTTGAAGAATAAAGAGTGAGCGAAAAATTAGAGAAAAAGAAATATCCGAAGTTTAAGGATAAGAATGGGGGTATGAAACAATAGAACTTGATATCAGTGAGCAGGATCCTGAAGAGATGGATCTTACCGATGTTGTGCTTGAGTATGATGAGCTTGTCTCTGCAATATCTACTCTTGAAAAGAGACGGGAAGAGCTTAGAAACCGCATTATGAATACCTTCAAGGAGAAAGGTATTGATGTCATGAGAATAGGAAATGTGGAGCTCAGGCGGCACAGGGTGGATTGGAAACTCTGGCGCGTCCGCAGGCTAAAGCCTTATCTTCAGGAGCGGGAACTCTGGGATATGGTCGAATCAGTTGACAGAAAGACTCTTAGTAAGCTAATAGAGAAAGGTTTCCTGACCGAAGAAGAGCTCGAGGGCATGTATGATGTTGAGACAAGGTACAGTTTGCATGTGAACAGGGTTTAATAAAGTTGCCCGGATATTTGATCTATCAATTTTATTTTTAGATTCTTAATTTTTCCAGTTTCATCTGATTCCTATATTTTTTTAAGCCTCTTTTTTTGGATTTATCCAGACAATTTAATATAGCTAATTATTTGCAGTACGTTATTTTTGACCTGCTATTCCTCCACTTCCAAAGAATTTAAACCCTTGGATTCACTTTAATTTCTGGAGGGAGTATTGTATGCACAGTAATGCAATTTTATGCAAGCTTGCTTCTTGAAAATCTGGATAGGCAAAATAAGGCAAAGAATTTTATAGCAGGCTGATTTTATAGCAAGCTGGATACTAAAAAGATAATGCTTAGGGTTCGGGAGCTATAATCACCCTATTCCGTGCGCTCCAAGTACAAAAATTACAAACGGAGTCAAGGAAATCTTAATTCCATAAATCTTATAATGAGCTTATCCCAAAAGCCATTACTTCCATTTATTAACAATTTTTTATGATCATTTTCAAGATCAAGAACCCTCTCAAGAATTCAGGATACAGGATTCGAGAAGCAAATCCTGAGTTTTGGGATCAGCTCAACCATTATTTTAAGCAATTATATGGCATAAAATCATAGAAAATGCATTAATAGCTTTTTTACTTCATTGGTTTTTATATTCACTTTTCCATCTTTTAAAATTTTATCCTTTATCTTTTTTAAAGTGCTCCTGTATTTTATCCCTAGTTCCTTAGCTTCTTTTGGAATTTAAGCCAGATTTTCTGTTTAATCTCTTCTTCATTAATGAAAACCTGAGGCTTGATAACATCCAAAGTCTGATCTTTAATATTGGCTTCTTTCCTAATATAAGTCAGACCGTCAGCCGGAATTCTACTTTTTCTCTGTCCTTTCCATTTCACAACTATACACTAACGGATCAAATCGGAATCGTTCATTCCGCTCTCTCTGTATGCTACAACAAGAATGTCAAAAAAGGTGAAAGAAAAATGATAGACCTTTCACCTTTGGAGGCAGTGTAGCGAAAGTTCTGTAAGTGCGACAAGAAGTTATGTCACAAATTGCCTTGTGCTACCCTTTCCATTTGGGGTAACCCTATTATGAGGTGCATCAGTAGCAATGCAAGTGTGCTAAGCTCGTAAGACAATGTGGAGAAGCCTGAAAGTATAATTCGGGTCATCTGCTAGGGTTAAAAAAATGCCATGAAGAAACACATGTTGAACCATTGTACGGGTCGTGACTTTTGACAAGCGAAATTAGACTGATACGCTTGAACCAAACGGTATGAAAGCAGGCTGCGATGGTGTTACAGACATCGCAGAAAATGGACAGACGCTTTCCGGTTTATAGATGGCTTCTAAAGAATTTGCATTATTTATGACATAGAACTTGGTAAGCCCTATATGCTTCTTTTTTTTAAAAAAAAAGGTAGAGACTCTGTAAGGGGAATTAATTGTATAGAGGGTACAGGATTCAGTAAAAAGCGAATGCCAATCTTTAATCGATTGGATAAAGGTCCAAACTTTACCTCGATCCGAAAGGATGCCGACTTACTGATGGTGTTCTATTGTATGAAAGGAGGCAAACTTTTGAATGTAAGTATTTCAAAGATATCCCACCAAGATAAGAAACTTACAGACGCTCAGCTCTGCCAGAAATGGAAAAGCATCAACTGGCATCAAGTAGAGAAGAATGTTAATAAGTTGCAAACCCGAATTACAAAAGCAGTCTTACAAAACAAATGGAACCTTGTCAAGAGATTACAGTATCTATTAACTCATTCCTACTCTGCCAAACTTCTAGCAGTGAGAAGAGTTACCCAAAATAAAGGAAAAAGGACATCTGGAATCGACGGTGAGAAATGGTTAACACCTGACTCCAAGATGAAAGCTGCCCTTAGTCTCACTGGTAAAAGATACAGAGCAAAACCCCTTAAAAGCGTCTTCATCAATAAACCTGGTAAGAAAAAGAAACGTCTATTAGGTATCCCTACAATGTATGACAGAGCTATGCAGTCTTTATACGCATTAGCTCTTGAACCCATAGCTGAAACTATGTCTGATATAAGATCCTTTGGATTTGGAAAACACCGAAGCACTAAGTATTTGTAACGAAATAACTTAGGCAATGAATTATTTAGTTGAAATTAAATCAGCCTTCTTGCTCGCGAAAGTCATTTGACACATTCTTAAATATTGCCTAAGTTATTTCACCATAGATCCTAAGGATGCTCGTGAACAAATCTTTCTATGTCTGAGCAAGAAAAACTCAGCCCAATGGATCTTAGAAGGCGATATTAAAGGATGCTTCGATAATATTAATCACCAGTGGTTGCTGACCAATATTCCAATGGAAAAGTCAATACTAACTCAATTTCTTAAAGCAGGATTTATTTATAAACGTCATCTGAATCCGACGAAAGCAGGCACGCCACAAGGTGGGATTATCTCTCCCATTCTGGCTAATATGACATTGGATGGTATCGAGAAGTTACTTATGGCTAAGTATCCTAAAACAGGAAAACATTCCAAAAAGGTCAACTTCATCAGGTATGCTGATGATTGTGCGCCACGAAAGCGAACCTTGTAACAAAGTTGTTGCATTGGATAGCCATGCTATAGAGAAGATGAGGGTGGGCCCCTCGGAGTCGCTGTACAGGAAGAGATTCCAAACCACCATAAGCTGCTTTGGTCAAAAGCCCCGGTAGTGAGCGTTATGGAAAAGGCGAGGCTTGACCTCGTCAGGTATGTGCTATGGAGAAGAACACAATGAACCATTAATAACGTGTCGAAAGCGTAGGGACGTCATCAAAACCAGGGGGTAGTCGTTAACCTGGGATGAGTCTGGAAGATATCCTGTCTACTGACCAGACGGTGACCGGCATGAAGATGGCTTGAACTTAGCACAGGCTTCTCTGTGGAACGTGGGAACCTGCACATTGATGTTAAGAGAAAACTCCAAATGGTGGACCCACAAGGACGAAAGTATCGATGCATTGTGCAGGGGCGGAACAATTCGTAGTAGTGATGAAGTGCCTGTAATGGGCATGGAGCGAAGGGATTGTATTATCCAGTTTTGGACTGCGGTCAACCGAGAGGGAGGAACCCTTGGACAAAACAAAGCCTTATGAAATCTCTAAAGACATAGTACTGGAAGCATTTCAGAGAATAAAAGAGAATAAAGGTGCTGCTGGCATTGATGATGAAAGCATTGAAGCTTTCGAGTCAGACTTGGATAACAACCTCTACAAGATCTGGAATAGAATGTCCTCCGGCAGTTATTTTCCTCCACCAGTTAAAGCAATCGAAATCCCTAAGAAGAGTGGTGGAACTCGCATCCTGGGAGTTCCAACTGTGTTCGATAGGACTGCACAAATGGTTGCTAAACTCTATTTTGAACCACA
This sequence comes from Methanosarcina subterranea, assembly GCF_055385895.1. NCBI lineage: Archaea > Methanobacteriati > Methanobacteriota > Methanomicrobia > Methanosarcinales > Methanosarcinaceae > Methanosarcina > Methanosarcina subterranea. The sequence continues at coordinate 1,670,790 of NZ_AP042426.1, forward strand.
ATTAGAACCCTACTTTCACCCCGACTCTTACGGATATCGACCAGGCAAATCGGCTGGTGATGCTCTTGATGCAACACGTAAACGTTGTTGGAAATATAATTGGGTACTGGAGTTCGACATCAAGGGTTTGTTTGACAATATCGACCATGATTTGCTGATGAAGGCAGTCTGCATGCATACTGACAAGCCTTGGGTCATCCTTTATATTCAGAGATGGCTTAAAGCACCTTTTCAGATGCTTGATGGAACAGTCGAAGAAAGGACGAAAGGAACTCCACAGGGCGGCGTCATTAGTCCGCTTCTGGCTAACCTGTTTCTTCACTACGTCTTTGACATATGGATGACCAGTCATCATCGGGGCAAACCGTTTGCTCGATATGCCGATGATGCAGTTGTACACTGTCGAAGCAAGGAAGAGGCAGAGAGTCTTTGGGTTGAGTTGGAAAAGCGTTTATCGGAATGTGGTCTTGAGCTACATCTGACAAAAACGCGCATCGTCTACTGTAAAGATGATGATCGTCAAGGTGACTATCCTGAAACAAAATTTGACTTTCTGGGTTATACCTTTAGACACCTTTAGACCCCGTAGGTCAAAGAACAAATATGGGAAACACTTTGTCAACTTTACTCCAGCAGTCAGCAACATGGCTAAAAAGGCTATGCAGCAACAGATACACGATTGGCGTATACACCTAAAACCAGATAAACCGTTAGAAGACCTATCCCATATGTTTAATCCAATACTGATAGGATGGGTCAACTACTATGGTCTCTTTTACAAATCTGAATTGTACTGTGTACTCAAGCATATGAACCGTGCCTTGACTCGCTGGGCCCTGCGCAAATACAAGAAACTTGCAGGCCACAAGCGACGAGCAAGATACTGGCTTGGGAAAATTGCCAGAAGGGATTCAAAGCTTTTTGTCCACTGGCAAATGGGGATCTTTCCTGAGGCTGGATAATGGGAGCCGGATGAGCTGAGAGGTTCATGTCCGGTTCTGAGAGGGCCTAAGGGTGAAATTCCCCTGGGCTACTCACCTCATAGTTACTGCTAATTCAGAAGAAACTGCTAGAGAAATTAGGGAAGTGATTACTGCTTTTCTCAAAGAACGAGGTCTTGAACTCTCCGATGATAAAACTCTGATCACAAACATTAATGACGGCTTTGATTTCCTCGGCTGGAATTTCCGCAAGTATAAAGGTAAGCTTCTGATTAAACCTTCCAAAAAGTCCATAAAAAGATTCACTGAAACTATCAGTCAAACCATAACAGCAGGAGCTGCGTGGTCTCAGGAAGTATTAATTACCAAATTAAATCCCATAATAAGAGGCTGGATCAACTATCACAATTCTGTGGTCTCCTCGGATATCTTCCAGACACTTGACCATAGAATCTGGGAATTGTTATGGAAATGGGCTAAAAGAAGACATCCAGACAAATCTAAAGATTGGATTGTTAACAAATACTGGAAAAGAAGCACTTCCAGAAGGTGGGATTTCAGAACAGAGGTTAATGGGTTATTGCTCCTATCTAAAACCAGGATATACAGACATATTCCTTTAAAACTGCAAATGAATCCATTTCTTAATACGGATTACTTCCACGAACGTCAAAATAAACTTTGTTGTTGAAAGGATCACTCCATTTGAAAAAAAAAAGATTGCTGCCTGATACAGAAAGGGTTATAGAATGCTTGAGCCGTATGAAGGGAAACTTTCACGTACGGTTCTTAGAAGAGGGAGAGCAAGTAATCGCTCTTTCTTATTCAACATGTACACAGATGTAGAAATTATTTGCCGCTTTGCCTGCCCTTATCCAATAAAGGCGAGATCACCATTTAAACTACTGCCATATTGGGAAAATTAGTGGCATTTTTGTGGACATCTGCGGAAGTGGGATGGAGAGAACTAACAAGGAGATTAAAAGAAGAAGCAAGGTGGTAGTGGCATTCCCTAATCAGGAGTCAGTATTGAGACTAATTGTCTCAATACTGATTGATATTAATGAAGAATGGATCACAGGAAATAAGTATTTAATAATGGAACAGTAATCAAAAACAAGAGGAAAAGGGTATACCCACTTTCCGCAGTAAATTTTCGCATATTCGCATTTTTTCCTGCTATCGATTTTCAATAAAACGTGGATTTATTGGACTTTTATGCAGGAGGTAAAGCAGCTATATGGTGTATCAAAGAGACCAAAAAACAATATCATTCAATTTTCACCAGGTTGCAATAAAAGTCCAAATTAATTTTATTTGTTTCAAAAACGCTATCAGGAAAAATAGTAGTTTTTGAAAAAATACTGCGGAATGTAGGGTATAGAGAATTTTACAGAAAATTAGGCACACTGCCGTGATCTAAAACTCGATTGGTATATTCGGAATACTGGATTTAGATAAGCGGCTTTGAGTTTTGGGATCAGCTTTACAACTTAAATTTGAAACCAACACACCTACTATCCAAATGTATAAATGGTTTGAATTTTAAGACAGCCTCTTAAAGAAAAAATACAAAAAAGTTTATCATTTTTCCTTATTCTTTTTCAATATGCTAGATGTTAGCGAACAGAGAGATCGGAATCATAGATTCCTATTGATCACGAGCTTGCTATAATTGCGAAGGATGACAGGCAGAGGAGAGATAAAAAAATCCCCCTTAAAGGGAATAATAGAGATTTCTGCCACCTTTTAAAGGCAGGTAAGTAAATTTACCTTCACGAAGAAAAAAGTCTTTAAAATCGCTTATAATTGGATATTTATTATCAATAGCTTTGCTATATCGCACATAGATCAATTTTTAAAATAGATACAAATAAACATTTTAATCATGTCAGCTGCACAGTGTGGATACTGCGAGATAATGAAAGGACTGTAGATGACTGCATCGGAGCAACAGTAGGTGGTGGTGCAAACTGCCTCAAATTGCTTAAAATCCATAGTAAAGAACCTGCTTTCTTTTTCACACCTATATACGCTCAATTATGGAGGGAAATTCTAAACATAGACAAACTTCATTCTGATCCTGAAAAAGCATTGAAAATGGCGAAAAAGTCAATGACTTAGCAGGATACTCAAGGGCTGCAAAGGTCAATACAGGTCATATGTATGTAAAAGATATCGATGAAAAGATCCAAGAATACGCAAAGCTGTTTGGATACTGTACATTTGAGTTCAGCGGAAACCAAGAGACATTCGAAAAATGCTATCTCTCCATCAAAAAAGGAATCATGAACACGGTTTGATTAAAGGGTCTTTCAATGCCTGTATTAAGTATAGCCAATGCCTCTTTCCTGACAATCTCGATGTTATCCATTCTTCTTTTTAAGCACTGACCTGTGAGCACATTCAATTCGATCTCTTCCATATTCAACCAGCTTCCATGTTGAAAGGGTTATAGAATGCTTTAGCGGTATGACGTGAAAATGTCATGTACCGTTCTTGGAGAAGGGAAGCGGATAACCTCTTTTTCTTATCCGACGCCCCAATTCCTTCGGTTCCTATAAACGATCATAAATTGTGGATCGAAACTCCTGAGCTAGAAGCCGAGCTTAAAAGTGAGGATATAGAAAACATCGATCCTGATATTATAATAGATGAATATCTGGCAGCCATAGCGAATATGGAAAAGGTTTTAAACAGTCCATGTGCAAATACTGAAAGGGCTCATAAGCAATATTGTGTATTGTTTGCTCTTGAAGATAAAATTAAAATATGGGCTTTCATACAAGCCTGTAAAAACCAAAATGTAATTCCGGATCCGGATTTACACAAAAAAAATTGATAACAGGGCCATAAATTTGGCGGCTTTTAAGGCAGGCTTGTTAACTATAAAAAACAAAGACGAATCATGGTAGTAAATACACTTTGAAAACACTCAGAGGGTCCGCGTCCAATCTCAAGCTTTAAGTATAGATGAAATCCAAATTGAGGGAAATTTCAAGTGACCTCAAAAGTTGATTATGGGCTTCGAATTATTCCTTTTTTTTCAGTCTTTTTGTTTGTCTTAAACTTTGATGGGAAATTTAAAAATTATATATTTTTGCCTCTCATTTTATACTGAAATCTGGACTGCATAAGATTCATTATCTTACTTAGGAATGCGAAAATATAATTTCAAACATTTATACTCTATATTGCCATTAATGATATTTGGGAGTGCAATTATAGAGCCATTGCCAAAGTGAAAACTTGAAGTCGTATTTCAACCATTCCTTAACAATAATTTCTCAAGGCTATCCTTTTTCTTCTTTAACTAAATTTTCCAATAAGAGCACTTATGCTCTCACTTGTAACAATACCTATTACGCGATGCTCGGAATCTATCACGGGAAGCGCGGAAATTGAATGTTTTTCCATAATTGAAGATGCATGTTCAATTCTTTCGTCTTCGTAGACATACTTTACATCCCGTGTTATGATTTCATTCAGCTCATAAATTTTACACGCTACTGCTTTTGTGATATCCCAGGAAGTGACTATGCCTTCAAGTTTTCCGTCCTCTAATATGACAGGCAGGTGACTTACGCATTCTTTTACCATCAGCCTTGATGCGTGCTCGATTGTTTCGTCTCTGGAAACCGTATAAAAATTCCGGTTCATGACATCGCTTACGAGGACCTCGGATAGAAAGCTCCTTATCATGTAGCTAAGCTGCCCCTCTTCAAGCAGGAAGGCATCATGCCCGTACTGTGACCTGATTTCTTCGTATCTGGCATCTACTCCATTTGTAGTAAGAGCGGATACAATCTCCTGAGACTGGTATGGAGGATAGAGCCAGTCTGAGGATATGGAAATTACGAGGAATTTTGCAGTAACTCCGGAAAAACCTTCAATAAGGGAGCCGTTCTTTGAAAGGTCAAAATAGTCCACGGCTTTTGTAATGTATAGATATGAATTGGCATCAAAGCGCTTTGTGAAATTATCTCCCTGATGGTTAAGGTAGCTTTCAACCTGGAAGTTCGGAGAGAATCCGTGGGAAAGCTCAGGAGAGAGTTCAGATAAATTAGCGTCTGCCGTACCTGTTGTGCTTGAAGTGCTTGAAGTGCTTGTATTGCCCTCTATATCCGCATCCTTCTGTAACCTCCCGAATTTCTTCTGCATTGAAGCGTCGCTCAGATATGTGATGTGTCCTATCATTCGAGCAAGTGCGAGGCCCTGTGAAGGGATTTTTTTTCCGTAATAGTCCCCTCCGTTCCATTTAGGGTCATCGGTTATGGCTTTCCTGCCGATTGCACCGAATGCGATCTGCTGCGGGGTTGTTGATGCAGTCGTTGCGATTGCAATTGCTTTTTTCACCATTTCGGGATAGCTGACCGTCCACTGTAGCACCTGCATTCCCCCCATGGAGCCTCCCGCAACCGCAAAAAGCTGTTTTACTCCAAGGTATTCAACCAGTTTTTTCTGAGCAGTTACCATGTCCTTGATAGTGATTACAGGAAAGGAAATGGCGTAAACTTTTCCGGTCTCAGGGTCTATGGAAGACGGGCCTGTGGAGCCTTTGCAACCTCCTAAGATATTTGAGCAAATAACACAGTATTTCTCAGTATCAAATGCCTTGTTAGGTCCTATTACAATATCCCACCAGCCGGGTTTTCTGTCACCCTGATGGAAACCAGCAGCATGGGCATCTCCGGTCAGAGCATGGCAGATAAGAATAACGTTGCTTTTATCGGCATTCATTTTCCCGTAGACTTCGTACTCTATACTGACGCCGTAGAGGGTTTTTCCGCTTTCAAGTTCAAAGGGTCCGGGTATTTTATAATTCATGGAGCGGACTATTCCGACACTCTGACCTTTTTTTCCCGAAAAAAGATTTTTAAAAGAAGAGCTTCCGGAAGAAATTGCCATGTACTGTCTCCTTTTTATTTCCGTTTTCGTCCACCATCTCATCTCCAGAATGTATTCAAAAATTTCCTCTGTATTTTTAGGAGCAAACAGGATCTCAGGTATAATCCATATCTGATGCCTGCCATTGCCCTATCTACCTTTCTCTCACGTTTCCTGTTCTGTCTCCTCTAGTTTTCTCATAAACTGTTAAAATGTAAGAAGTGAGAATCGAACTCACATAATTCCGGGTTGCAGCCAGAAGCATAGCCACTTTCCCATTCTGACAGGTTTGTCTTATATAGTCACAATTGTGATTATGTCTTCACAATTGTGATATAAATATAAATAATTATCTCTTCACAGGAGAAAATATAACAGGATAAAAAAGGCGATCTTCTCGTTGATCAGTTATTATTCCCTATTTGCCAAAAAAGTTGCCCGATAACCTTTTTTCCGCAATATATTCGACTGCATCCAGTGGAAAAGAGCAACTGAAAAAACAGCCACATCCCAGGCGCAATTAAGTCCTTATATAATCAGTATCCCAGCCGGCTTGCCTGCAGCCCTGCCAAAAAGAAATAAAAATAAAGGCTAAAAAAGAAAAGCTAAAACGCCCGGGATGAAGTAAAAAAAAGTTTAAAAGAGGGAAGAAGCCCTCATTCCTGCTTTAACTCAGCTTCCGCTGATTTCAATCATCCTGTCAAGCGCCTTTTTTGCTTTCGCTCTTACATGTTCCGGAACATTGGCCTCATATTCCATATTCTCAAGGCTGTTCAGAATTGATTCTAGTGTGATTTTTTTCATATTATAGCATCGAGCCTTTTCTGAAGGAAGATAGAACTTCTTATCCGGGTATTGTCTTTTCAGTTTTTCAAAAAGTTCCTTTTCAGTCCCGATAATAAATTCTTTGGAACCTGATTTTTCCACCTGTTTCACTATTCCGGTGGTGCTTAGAATATGGTCTGCAAGACACAGGACTTCAGGCCTGCATTCAGGATGTGCAAGAAATTCTGCATCTGTGTACAGGTTTTGTAAATGTTTTATGTCGTCTTCGCTGATGTTATCATGAACATGGCAAAATCCGGGCCAGAGATGGATCTTTTTATCGGTATGCAGAGACACAAATGCACCAAGGTTTTTGTCCGGGACAAAAATAATTTCCCTGTTTTTTATCGAATTTACCACATTTACCGCATTTGCAGATGTGCAGCAAATGTCTGATTCCGCTTTTACAGCAGCCGAACTATTTACGTAACAAACAACTGCTGCATCAGGGTGTTTTTCTTTTTCTTCCCTGAGAGCCTTTACTGTGACCATATCTGCCATAGGGCAGCCTGCATCCGGGACAGGTAAAAGGACTAATTTTTTAGGGGAAAGGATAGATGCGGATTCAGCCATAAAATGGACGCCTGCAAAAACTATGACGTCAGCTTTTGAATTCACTGCTGCTTTACAAAGTGAGAGGGAATCCCCTACAAAATCCGCAACTTCCTGCACTTCCCTGCGTGTATAAAAATGTGATAGAATTATCGCGTTTCTTTCTTCTTTGAGTTTTTTAATTTTTTCTACAATTAACTGATTTTCCATATAAATCTCATTCCTAAAATCAAAGGTGTTAACCTGCGAAAAACTGTTTTTCAATCTTATCCATTTATTTTGGTCTGCATCTTATCTATAATCCCGCAGACAGGGCAATTTTCTTGTCTATTAATACTCAGTTCACTGAAAGAGCAGGAAGAGCCGTCCCATAAAAGGAGGCGGTTTTCCAGGAGCTGGCCCTGCCCTGTGAGGTATTTAATTGCTTCATTTGCCTGAATTGAGCCTATTACTCCAGGGGTTGTTCCCAGTACCGGAAATACTTCTTTCTTAAAGGAGTGGAAAATACAGAAAAGGCAGGGAGTTTTTCCCGGAATCACTGTTGTTGCCTGACCTCTGTATCCTGAGACTGCGCCATGGATAAGAGGGATTTTTCTCTTCACGACAAGCCTGTTCAAAACATGCCTTGTCTCAAAATTATCCAGAGCATCTATTATCAGGTCGCAAGAAGGAACTATTGAGTCTGCATTTTCGTCTGTGATCTTTTCTTTAATTGTTTCTACCTTTATGTCGGGGTTCATCGAAAGAAGTTTTTCTTCTGCTGATATGACTTTCTCTCTTCCGAGATCCTTTTCATGATGAAGAAACTGCCTGTTAAGGTTACTTTTTTCTACGCAGTCAAAATCCGCAAGGATTATTTTCCCGACACCTGCAATTGCAAGGTAAGTAGAAATCGGAGATCCGAGCCCCCCTGCCCCGGCAATGAATACAGTTGCTCTCTTCAGTTTTTCCTGGCCTTCTTCTCCAAATAACATTATCTGCCGGACATACTTTTCAGTCTCAATCTTTTCCATATGTATTCCCCAGGCTCCTGTTTATGATATTTTAACAATCAGAGTTATTCTGTCCACGGCTCAAGTCCGCTTTTCTTAAGATAATCATTAATTGCTTCATGAATTGCCTCTTCTGCAAGCATTGAACAGTGCATTTTTATCGGAGGGAGACCATCGAGTGCCTCTGCAACCGCTTTATTTGAAAGCTTCCAGGCTTCTTTTAGGGTTTTTCCTTTGATAAGTTCGGTTGCCATGCTGCTCGATGCAATTGCAGCCCCGCACCCAAAAGTCTGGAACTTCACATCGACAATCCGGTCTTCTTCAACTTTAAGGAAGATTTTCATTATGTCTCCGCACTTTGCGTTCCCTACCTCTCCTACTCCATCACAGTTCTCAATGCTTCCCATGTTTCTGGGGTTCGAAAAATGGTCCATAACTTTAACGCTGTAATCCATGAATTGTCCTCCTGCACTGTATTTCAATATTCATATTATTAAAACGGTTTACTTGATCGGAATTCCTTTTTGTTCAAAGGTTCCTGTATTCCTGGGGGGTCAATGGCGACATATTCCTGAGCTTCTGAACAATCTCAGGCAGGACTTCAAGCACCCTGTCCACGTCTTCCTGAGTATTCATTTTCCCAAGGCTCAACCTAAGAGAACCATGAACGATTTCATGCGGAACTCCACAGGCTGTAAGCACATGTGAGGGCTCAAGGGATGTGGAGTTACATGCGCTTCCTGTGGATGCAAAGATCCCTTTTGCATTCAAGAGCAGCAGAAGAGACTCCCCTTCTATGAATTCAAATGTGATATTCACATTGTTTGCAAGCCTTTCTGTGGGATGACCGTTGAGATGTGTTTTAGGGATTTTCAAAAGCCCTTCAATCAGGCGTTCTCTCATTTCCAGAAGGGTTTTATTCTCTTCTTCAAGCTCATTTGTTGCAAGTTCTATGGCTTTTCCAAGACCCACAATAGCCGGGACATTCTCTGTGCTTGCCCTGCGCTTTCTCTCCTGAGCCCCGCCGTGCAGAAGTGCTTCTATTTTTGTCCCTTTTCTTATGTAAAGCGCCCCGCAGCCCTTCGGTCCTCCGAACTTATGTCCTGAAAGGGATAGGAGGTCAATATTCATTTTTTTAACATCTATAGGGACGTGCCCTATTGCCTGCACCGCATCAGTGTGGAAATATATTCTTTTCTCTCTTGCGATTCTTCCAATTTCCTCAACAGGTTGAATCGTCCCGACCTCATTGTTCGCAAGCATTATGGAAATGAGTATGGTGTCGTCTCTAATCGCATTTCTCAGATCCTCAGGCGATACCATCCCGTATTTGTCTACCGGAAGGTAAGTGACCTCAAACCCCTGCCCTTCGAGCCATGCACAGGCGTGCAGGATGGCATGATGCTCGATAGAGCTTGTGATTATGTGCTTTCCTTTGTTCCTGTTTGCAAAGGCAATTCCCTTTAATGCCCAGTTATCAGACTCCGTGCCTCCTGATGTGAAATAGATCTCGTTCTCTTCAGCCTCTATGGCATCTGCAACCTTTTTTCTTGCTTCTTCTATTGCACGTTTTGAGACTTTGCCCAGGTCATATATGGAAGAAGGGTTTCCGAAGTTTTCTGTCAGGTAGGGAAGCATCTCTTCGACAACTTCTTTTCTTACAGGAGTCGTAGCAGAGTTATCCATGTAAATGGTCCTGTTTTCCACTATCACACTTACACCTTCACAATTGTGAATAATCATAACAATTGTGACTATTTAAGTTTTATCCCTGAAAATATCTGAGATGACGGCCTGATGAAACAGTGAAACCTCAAAATCCGGCAGTTTTTTTAAAATATTGCTTTGCGTGGCAATCTTATTATTATTTTTGATACTGGTAATAAATATATATGTATATAAGATATATTCGTTCTCAATTGTAAAATCTCAAAAAGTGATGGTAATTATGGAAACTCCGTGTCAGAAGATTGTGTGGGATCTGGTTCCCGCAATAAGGGCCAGTCTTGCAATCGAACTTGTAAATAAAGGACAGTCGCAGGCGGCTTCCGCAAAGCTGCTGGGGATTGCCCCGTCGGCAGTTTCCCAGTATATTTCGGGAAAAAGAGGATACAGGATCGAGTTCCAGGGCGAGACAAAGGAATTGATCGAAAAACTTGCTCAAGACCTGATCGATAATACAGCCGACGACTTTGTGGTAAGGGTATGCAAGATTTGTGCAAGTGCAAGAGGAATTGAGAGTAACTGCAGTAGCACCTGCGGCCCTGAAGAGTAAGACAGCAACAGAATGAAACCTAGACCAGATGTTCTCTAAAGTCTCTTTTTGACGGTTCCTAGATCGTTTTCAGACCAATTTAAAATCTTTTAAGTCAAGAAGCTTCTCGATAACTATATATCCAAGATAACCTAAGATAAACATAATTCACAATTGTGAATTTTCATGCAAATTCTATTATGTTGCATGAATGGCATTGCAGAGTTCAAACTCTCTCAAAGCAAGGAACTTGAGAAAAATTCCCTGATGGCTGTAGGTCTGCATGAAAAAAACATGCACTATCGGCCGTTTAAAAATACGCTTGAACGGAATTGACATATAAAGAATCTGGAAAGAAATAAACTGCAAGAAAAGGTGAAAAGTACGGGGCGAATATATTCCGATATAACCTGGACAATAGGCAATACACCGCTTGTCCGGCTGAACCGCATAACGAAAGGTCTTCATGCAGATGTGCTTGTTAAACTGGAATCTTTTAACCCGATGGGGAGTGTAAAGGACAGAATCGGCCTGGCAATGATCGAAGAAGCTGAACGTGAAGGGAAAATCAAGTCTGGAACTACTATTGTTGAACCCACAAGCGGCAATACAGGCATTGCACTTGCAGGCGTATGTGCTGCCCGGGGCTACAAGCTCATACTGGTCATGCCTGAGACAATGACTGTAGAAAGAAGAAAACTGTTGAAGGCACTGGGTGCAGAACTCATCCTGACCCCGGGTCCTGAAGGGATGAAAGGGGCAGTCAACAAAGCAGAGCAGATGGCTGCAGAAGATCCCGCTCTTTACTATCTGCCCCAGCAATTCCAGAACCCGGCAAACCCTGTAGTTCACATAAGAACAACTGCCGAGGAAATATGGAAGGATACGGACGGAAAAGCAGATGTGATTGTAGCAGGCGTGGGAACAGGAGGGACAATTACAGGTGTTGCCAGTGTTCTCAAAAAAAGGAAGCCTGATTTCAGGGCATTTGCTGTCGAACCTGAAGAATCCCCGGTGTTAAGCGGTGGAAAACCGGGACCACACAGGATCCAGGGGATCGGCGCAGGTTTCGTCCCTGATGTGCTTAATTTAGACCTTGTTGATGAAATTATCAGGGTAAACGCAGACGATGCCGTTGCCACAGCCAGAAGGCTTGCAAAGGAAGAAGGCATCCTTGCAGGAATATCATCAGGTGCGGCTGCATACGCGGCATTGCAGGTAGCGTCCAGAGAAGGGATGAGCGGAAAGACAATTGTTGTCATCCTGCCGGATACTGGAGAACGTTATCTGAGCACCGATTTGTTTGATTGATTTATTTAATTGAACTATTTGACTGAACATTTGACAATTAATACCGGAAGATTTCGATGGGTATCAGGGAAGATATAGGAACAGTTTTCAAAAAAGATCCTGCAGCAAGGTCCACACTCGAGGTCCTCTGCTGCTATCCGGGCCTGCACGCTATCTGGATGCACCGCGTGGCACACTCTCTCTGGAATAAACAATTCTTTTTCCTTGCCCGTTTGACGTCTCATATCTCAAGGACGATTACAGGCATTGAAATCCACCCCGGAGCAAAGCTCGGGAAGCGGGTTTTTATTGACCATGGGTCAGGAGTGGTAATTGGAGAAACTGCTGAGGTTGGGGATGATGTCCTCATATACATGGGAGTAGTGCTTGGAGGCACAGCACTTGAGAGGAAAAAGCGCCATCCGACTGTTGAAAATGACGTTGTTCTGGGCTCAGGTGCAATCGTGCTCGGACCGATTACAATAGGAAGAGGAGCAAAAGTAGGCGCAGGCTCGGTTGTGGTCCGGTCAGTTCCTCCAGATGCTACAGTAGTCGGAGTCCCTGCCAAGATTGCCGGAACGCCTCAACCATCCAAACCTTCAGAGCAGCTGGATCACAATAAGCTACCGGACCCTATGCTTACCGTGATGAGTCAGATGCTTGACCGCCTGAGCAGATTAGAGGAACGGTTTCAGGCTCATGAAAAAGCCTCACCAGTACCCGTACAAGTATCCGTTATAACCTCTAAAAAAACCTTGCTCAAAAGAGATGAGCAAATATATTCCGTACTAAAAGACGTGATAGATCCTGAAGTAGGGGTAGATATCGTCAATCTGGGCCTGGTCAAGGAAGTTATTGTGGACGGAGCAAATGTAGACGTAAACCTTGTATTAACAACAACTGCCTGTCCCATGATTGATTACCTTAAAGATCAGGTAAAGAGAAAGGTCATGAGCGTTAATGGGGTAGAAAATGTTACTGTCAATATCCTTGATGAGCCCTGGAAATTGGATAGAGCCAACAGGCAGGCATTTCATTAAGATACGTTTAACAGTTCAGACACCCTAATTTCTTTATCAGAATTTCACTTCGGGAGTATACAGTCTTTTTCGGTTTACTGGCGGTTCGACAATGTGCGATCCTCTTCCAGAAAAAAGTCAGCAAATAAAAATACACTAAAAGGCGTTAGTACCTCCCTCATCCAGTGAGGGAATCTATCGATTTTACGAATAGATGTAATCCCAATCTGAGAATTTTTTTACAGCATTAAGATCACGATCAGCTTGAATTTTTTATTTCCGAATAATATTAATGAATTTAATGAATTTTCTGGTTTCCTTTCTTACATCGTCGCTATATACTACTGCAGAAATTGCAGCAGGGCTATCAGCCCCATTTTCAACAACGCTCCTGCATTTCTCTTTGTTTATTCCGCGGATAGCAACTATGGGAACTTTTATCGTACTCTTCACTTCTTTTATTCTGGAAGGCCCTATTACCTTTCTTGTGTCTTTTGTTTAATCTGGCAAATCGTCAGCGTTTCTAATCAATCGTCAGAGATCTGCAGCCAAGCACTGAAAACTTTTAATCAGGCTTGCTCCTGATTCCTGACTCTTTCTGCGCCTGTATAGATGTTCATCTTCTGGCTTCGGACAAAACCGATAATAGTAAGGCCGGCTTTCTCTGCCATGCTTATTGCAAGTGTTGTGGTTGCACCTCTGGATGCGATAACAGGGACATTAGCCATAAGGCACTTCCTTACCATTTCAGAGGAAAGTCTTCCCGAGCAGGTCACAATTGTCCTGGAAAAGTCCACACCATGCTTCAGCCCATAACCTATTACCTTGTCAAGAGCGTTGTGCCTGCCTATATCTTCTATTACACATATCTTTCCATCCGGCTCGAAAAGCCCTACAATATGTATGCCGCCCGTTCTTATATGGAGGTCTGAAATCAGGGCTTCTTTCATAATACTTTTTATTGTTGAGACATCGATAACCAGATCCGATTGGATTTTAGGAAGTCTCTCAGCATCCACATACGATGTATCGCCACCACATCCTGACAGGACGGTTTTCCCTGAAAGCATTATCGAAAAAGGGTCTTTTGTCAGGACACTGGCACTTAAAGCAGGAGCACTATTTTCGTCTTTATTTTTATCTTTTCTTTCTTCTATACGCAGAGATTCGATATCTTCAATTTTCCGGATAATCCTTTCCGTGTATAAAAATCCTGTTACAAATTCTTTAAGCATTGTCGGGCTTATCATTGCAGTAAGAGCATGGCGGCCGTTAACGAAGACCGCAAGGGGAACTTCCATTACAACCTCATGAGATGATAGGACCATTGCTCCGTTATCGTATTTTATACAGGGAACCGTAATGTACATCTTACACCATACTCCTCATACCATGCGAACTATTTCTTCGATTATTTCAATAAGCAGGTCAACCTCTTCCAGGGTATTATACAGGTAAAGGCTTGCCCTCACAGTTCCGTTTTCAAGCCCGAGATACTTCATTAACGGGATGCAGCAATGATCTCCCGAACGGACGAGAATTGCTGCTCTTTCGTCAAGCAAATAAGCTGCTTCATGAGGGTGAATCCTGTCTATAGTGAAAGAGACAACTCCTATTCTGTTTTTAGTATCCTGAGGTCCGTAAATACTGACATTATCTATTCCGGCAAGCCCTGTGAGAAGACGTTCAGATAACTTCTGTTCATGCCTGAATATGTTATCCATTCCCAGATTTTCAAGATATTTCACTGCCTTTGCCAGCCCGATTGCTCCAGAAATATGTGGTGTGCCAGCTTCATAGCGCTTATAGCCCTCAGTTAAAATATACCCTTCAGAAGTAGCATCTTCGATATCCACATCATCAACTGTGCCTCCCCCTACCATAAAAGGAGAAATTACCGCATCCTTCATCCACAGAGCACCGGTACCGGTTGGTCCAAGCATTTTGTGCCCTGAAAAACACAGAAAGTCACATCCCATATCCTGAACATTTATGGGAAAATGGGGGACGGACTGCGCCCCATCAACCAGGAAATACGCCCCGCGCTCTTTGCAGAGTGCAGAAATTTCGTGGATAGGCTGCACGGTACCAAGGGCATTTGAAACATGGCTGATTGCAACCAGTTTCGTGTCAACAGTAACTGCTTCACTGAAGGCTTCCATATCAAAGATGCCTTCCGAATTCGGCTGAAGAACAACTACTTCAACACCTCTTTGACGCAATCTGAGCCAGGGAAGCAGGTTAGAGTGGTGCTCCATAACTGTTGTCACTATCCGGTCTCCGGGCCGCCAGTCAAGTCCTGCTGCAACCATGTTGATGGCTTCTGTGGTGTTTCTGGTAAAGACTGTTGTGCCTTCCATCCCGCCAATGAAATTGCTGACTATGTCGTGTGCGTCCTGATATTTCTGTGTTGCAACCCTTGTAAGCCTGTGCATCCCTCTTCCCACGTTCGCGCGGTACTGCCGGTCATATTCGTTCATTGAAGTTATGACTGGCTCAGGGATAAGGCTGGTCGCGGCGCTGTCCATATAATGGAGGTGCTGAGGTATCTGGAAGTCAGCCAGACAGTCCTCAATATTCATAATACTTCATCCATGCTGCCGCTTCTGTATCCTTTAAGGTCAAGTGTAATATATGAAAATCCGAAGCCTTCCAGTGCTTCAACGATTTTATGCCGGACGCCCATTGCCCTTTCAAGTTCTTCAGGTATCAGTTCTATCCTTGCAATCTTGCCATGAAGCCGTACACGCAGCTGGGAAAAGCCCAAATTCTGCATGAAATCTTCTGCCTTTTCTATCATCTGCAATTTCTCAGATGTAATTTCTTCCCCATATGGGATCCGGGATGCAAGGCATGAGGAAGAGGGTTTGTTCCAGATCTCAAGCCCGCAGTCCTGAGCTATCTTTCTTATTTCTGCTTTCTGAACTCCTGATGAGAGAAAGGGGTGGATGATTCCTTCTTCGATGCTTGCTTTAAGCCCGGGGCGGTATTCTTTAAGGTCAGAAGCATTAATGCCGTCCGCGATATTTGGAATTCCAAGCTTATCAGCATAATCTCGCAGCATCTTGGCAGATAGTTTTTTGCAGATATAACAGCGGTCAGGACTGTTTTTCCTGAACTCTTCATTTTCCATTACAGAGAAATGCATTATTTCGCAGGATAAACCCAGCTTGTGCGCATTTTCCACTGCATCGCTGACACCTCTTCGCGGGACAATGGGAGCATCAAAGAGTACACATTTAACCCTTTCAGGGAGCGCTTTTTGAGCAAGTACTGCAAGCAATGTGCTGTCTATGCCCCCGGAATATGCGATAAGCAGGCATTCCATTCCTACAAGCTCTCTTATCAATTCATCACGTACATTTTCTTTTTGCATGAATATATGCCACCCATTTGATTTGATACCAATCGCTTGATTTGGATTGTTTTGTTCTGCCAGTTCCACAAGCTTTAAATTTTCGAACCGCATTCACAATTGTGAATATTCTGGAAAGGGCACTTATTGGTAAAATACTTTTTGTCACAGGACAGCCCGCACTTTAAGAATATGCTACTACGAAGCTATGTACAATGCCAGGTGAGAACCATGAAAATCAGGATACGAACCTTTGCTAAAGTAAAGGACATTCTCGGAGCGGATAGTTTTCTTGAATGTCAGGACGGCACCTCAATGAAGGAACTTCTTAAAGCACTTCGCGAGAGAGCCGGAAAATCTGAAGATCAGCTATTTTCAAGGGATGGAGACCTGCACAGTAATCTGGTTTTGATGATGAATGGTGCACGAATTTATGAAGAAGACATCGATTCTCTAACAGTTTCAGAAGGAGATGAAATTACACTTTTTTCTCCGGTATCAGGAGGATAATCCTTAACGAAAAAATATCGGAGAACAAAATCAGTTTCCACATAAATCTTATTCGTAAAAATTGAACTTGAGAATTAGCCTATACCCCATTTATATGATAAAATACTAAGAGATGACTTTTATGACAGATGCAAGAGTGCTTCTTATGATGGGATGTCCTGAGGTCCCGATTCAAACCAGTATTGCCCTGTACCTTTCGCATAAGCTGACTACCTCAGGATTCGATGTAACCGTTGCCGGGACAGCAGCTGCAAGCAAGCTTTTGAAGGTATCTGATTCTGACGGATATTATGCAAAAAAGCTGGTGGATCTCGATAAAACCATAGAGGATATAATTGAAAAAAGAACGGATTTCGATAAGTGCTTCGCCTTTATGCATAATGATGCCGGAATGACTTATGCAGCGACCATGAGCTCCATTTCTAAGGCAAAAATTTATTCAATTGTCTTTGGCAGGCACGCTGAAGAATTAGCCCAGACAATAGAGTTCGATTGCGATAAAATCGTTACACCGGATGTTCACAATCCTGTTCGTCTCAAGAACAAGCTGGATAAAATAATGGAGGAGATAGCAAAATGAGCTGTATTGAACAGATGAAGTACACGATCCTCCTGGAAAGGATAAGCTTTAAGGAAGCCAGAGAGTACATTGAGAAAAACTCGGATGAAGTCTATTATGTATCCCCGGGTTACAAGATCTTCAAGGACTACTATATAATAGGAATACCACCCGTTGCTGTGGGTTCTAAGGGCAACGCTCTCGTTTTTACCTATACTAAGCCCTGTCACGGAAGTTTTGTCCTTAGCATAGACAATGAAGATAGTATAAAGGAGATAAATCGGCTCAGGGAATCGGAAAAAGAAAAGGCAACAGCTTCAGTAAAGAAGGGAATAACTCCTGAAAGCTCCAGGGCATCCACAACCAGCTACCAGGATCTATGGAAAGAGTAAAATCTCTGGACGCAATGATGATAACAGAAATAGGTCCAATATAGAGTAAATATAGAGTAAAAGGAATTTCCTCTCTATGTTCTACAAACTTTTTGGATCAGTTATCGCGTAAATCTTCTTTTTTGCATTATGCCGACTATTCAATTTGATGCTACCGTCTGATTTGGACAGTTCTGTTTTGCTATTCCATAACCTTTAAATTTTTGAATAGCATTCACAATTGTGAATATTCTGAAAAAGGGCACTTAATGATAAAATACTCTTTGCTACAGGGTAGCCCGCACTTAAGAAGATGCTTGACAATCCGAGTACAAGCGATGTGAGAATAATGAAAATCAGATGCGAACCTTTGATAAGGTAAAGGAGATTCTCGGAGAGAGTAGTTTTCTTGAGGATTTTTATTCAGATCTGCTGGAGCGATAAGTAACTAAAAAATAGAGGTGTTTGTTCTGGAAAACGCTGTATCAAAATTATCATTTCTGGATCGTTATTTAACCTTATGGATTTTTCTGGCTATGTTTGCAGGTGTAAGCTTAGGCTTTGTTTTTCCCGGCTTTGCAGACTTTTTAAAAAGCCTATCAATTGGTACCACATCTATTCCCATTGCCATTGGTTTAATAGTTATGATGTATCCTCCTCTGGCAAGGGTTAAATATGAGGAATTGGGCAAAGTGTTCAAAAATCGTAAGGTGTTGAGCTTATCCTTGTTACAAAACTGGATTATTGGCCCGGTTCTGATGTTCATCCTGGCGGTTATATTTCTCAGAGAATATCCGGAATATATGGCAGGTATCATTCTAATTGGGCTGGCAAGGTGCATCGCCATGGTGATAGTCTGGAATACCCTGGCATATGGAGACAATGAATATGCAGCTGCTCTGGTCGCCTTCAATTCTATATTTCAGGTAATTTTTTACTCAGTATTTGCTTATGTATTCATAACTCTGCTGCCTGAATGGCTGGGGCTTAGCGGTATGGAAGTAAATGTTTCTATGGGAGAGGTTGCCCAGAGTGTTGCCATTTATCTCGGTATCCCCTTTGCCGCTGGTTTTTTAACCCGCTACTTCTTGCGTCCTTTTAAGGGAGTCGAATGGTACGATGGAAAATTCGTTCCAAAATCCAGCCCGATTGCTCTTTACGCCTTGCTGTTTACGATTATCGTGATGTTCTCTTTAAAAGGTGAATATATTGTTACCCTGCCGTTAGATGTGGTAAGGATTTCTATCCCTCTCTTAATCTATTTTGTAATTATGTTTTGTGTCTCTTTTTTTGTCGCTAGGAAAATAGGGATAAACTACGGACAGACGACATCACTTTCTTTTACAGCGGCAAGTAACAACTTCGAACTGGCAATTGCCGTAGCGGTAGCTGTTTTTGGCATAAATTCCGGGCAGGCGTTTGCAGCAGTTATAGGTCCTTTGATTGAAGTGCCTGTAATGATCGGTCTTGTAAACGTAGCCCTCTACTGGAGAAACAGGTATTTTACAGAAAACTACAATCCAGACTTAAATTACAGTTCAGCCTGAAAAACAGAAACAAAAAAACCCTGAAACTGGTTTTGAAGTCAACTATGCTGCATATATCTATCAGTAGGATTTACACACTTGAGGACAAAATCAAGTACATTAGACATAAGTACAATAGATATCGCGATTAAATGTGTGTTTTAGAGAGTTAAAGGTTTAAAGCATACTAATTTTTCAGTTCAACCGCGTAAGTCCTATATCAGTAAAGAGGATCTCAAATTAATCCTTATAACCTCTCATAAAATTGGAGTCTTTTTAATTTTTTATGGTTCTTCTCCAATTTTAAAAAAACAATTGAATTTCACCCAAATCCCTTAACATTTTTCCTCATTTTGGAAAAGTCGCTCCACTAATATCTAGATTTTGTACATCAATTTCTTATTTTTGCCATAATTATTCGATAGCTACCGCTGTAAAGCTGCAGATTAAAACTGAAAGTTTCCATTTACTCTTTACTTTTATCCATACTGGAATCTTGCCCTCATTAAGGGTGAGAATCCTTTCCATTTACCAGTACTGAAACACCGTTTGTTGAAATAAGTAAATAAATTGTAACAAAAATTAGTTAGGCCACTATCGGTTTTAAATGATCTTGCTTTGTCTACGATATCACCTATCAAAGAAAATATCTGTTCCATTGTATTATCTGTCTCAGGTGTAAACCCTTTTTTCAAGAAGCTTACATTTTTCTTGAAAATCTCTTCTGCATAAGAAATCGCTTTCTGAGACGCTTTTGAAAGTTCCAGATTAGAGTAGAATTCTCGTATCTTTTGAATACATACAACAGCACTGATGACCGTATCAGAACGTATCAACTGATATATTTCATTGGACACAACCTTATCATTATCTGGAATATCTTCAACAGAGTTGAATTCTTCATAGTATCTCTTGCTAACGTTTTTTAATTGATGAAACACACAAAAGGAGTGAGCTACTTCAGGGAAGACACTCTTTACAGCTCCAATGATTGCTTTATCTTCATCAGAAACAATTTTTTGTATTTTGCCTTCAGGAAATCGGTTTTTTATTCGTCTGAAAAGAGGAATCAGAGCTTCAATCGTTGGTAATCTGTCAGTTACCTCAAAATCCAAAACTACCTTTTCTTTAGTAGCAATAACGTAAACAGATTGATATCGCATTTTTTTCCATTCTTTTTCTGTAAGCTTTCTTCCAATCAACTCTTCAAGTCTCTTTTTCCAGCCTTTTTTGATCCAATCCCCATCAACATACAATGTTTCATCAAAGCCAATCTCTTGATCTAAAAGTTCTTGCTTTGAAAGTTCTGCATGTTTCTGTTCATATAACCATAATGAAGTTGCACAAGGAGCTCTACCACAGAAGGCTGTCAAGCCTTCTGTATATGTTTCTCCAATTTGCCGAGAATTGTGTAGACTGCATCGTCCATCATATCTAACATTCATTTGTTTATCATAATATTCAGAACTGTAATTTGCAGAACCAGGAACACCAATAATCTGATCATGAAAAGGTTTCTTACAAACAGGACAAAACCAGTATGTAACATTGAGAGCTATAGTGCCGTGACTTGATAAAATAAAACGAGTGTAGTGAGAGTTCACATGTAACTTATTGCCACAATCAGCACAATGAGTAGGAGATAATACGGAAAACATAGGATAGTATCGATTTCCAACCAAAACTTTTGGCAAAGGAATCATTATTTTACCGTCAACTACCGTTTTTATCATTGACTTATCTATTGCGACATTTCCTTTTCCCATAAATAGAAAATTTATCTCAATATAATTAAAATTTTATTGTTTTGCATGATTTATGGAGAAAATATGAAGACCAGAAAATAATAAAAAGTCTCGAATTTCTTGAATGGACTTATTTATT
Source organism: Methanosarcina subterranea (assembly GCF_055385895.1). NCBI lineage: Archaea > Methanobacteriati > Methanobacteriota > Methanomicrobia > Methanosarcinales > Methanosarcinaceae > Methanosarcina > Methanosarcina subterranea. The sequence goes on from NZ_AP042426.1 coordinate 1,691,755, forward strand.
GAATTCACAGCTGTCACCAAGTAACAAAAAAAATAAGCTTGAGAAATTACTTGATAAATATAGTTATAATTATTTTTATCAAGATTATATTTTCATACCTGGAAAGCAGCAAAAGTTAATATTTCCATCAAATCCCCGTAATAGAGATGACGTAATAAACTATCAATTAAACGAATATTTCGGGGATTATTTTGAGTTTAATATCGACCCGATTGTCCGGAAAATTACACCGGATGTACTTAATTGGTTACTGTGGAAAGTTAAAAGGATCGATGGTGGATTTGTTGGAATACCTCTTCAAATTACTGATATAGATGAGTATGACTCATCAGCTCGATTAAATGGTGGAACACTTAGAGTTAGTACCAATGGAGTTGAAGATAATCCACATTCTATGTTATCAATGGCATGTGAAGGGCAGTGTCACGGACTTGGCTTATCATTGATATACAACGGAGATCGATTCTCATTTGATTTGTTTGTAGAAGGTGGCTATATACCAAAATGGAGAAAAGTTCCTAGGTACAATGATAATATTGAAATTAATAGAATACTAGTTATAAACAAAATCAGTCAAGAAATAATTCCATTTATTTATAAACAATATTTCCGCGGTAAAAAAGATTGGGATATATTAAAACCACAAATTAAGAGTGATTTAAGACAAGAAGTAAGTTCATTGCTATAATTCATTCTTTGAGATCAGCGGTAAAAATTTATCAGGCTAAACACAACCCAAATGTGTATCTAGTATACATACTATTTCTAATTTTCATTTTCTTTAGCATGCAATATATTACCAATTATTTAAAAATATGAATAACACGTATGAGTTATGTCATGTTAACTCCGAGCTTATCCCAAAACTAAGAATTACTTCCTAAATCTCGAATTTGTAATAATCAATTGATCTTCTGATTCGAGGAATAGATCTGAAAATCTTATTGGTGTGAAAATAAACCTGGTTTTGATGAGCTCTATTATAATATTGAGCGCCCTACAAAGATAATCTCAATATTTATGCCGCTTTCAGCTGCAGTTTTACTGGTTTCCATTTTATTTTACCTCACTTGCTTCCCCGAGTCTGGCATCGAAAGCCCGGAGAAAAACCTCCAGCGAATCCTCAGGGATGCGCGCTCCTGCTGCAACAGGGTGCCCGCCGCCGCTTCCTCCAAACCTGGGTGCAACCGAACGAAGGATATGGTTTATATCCATATTTCCACGGGAACGTATGCTAAGATCATATACGCCTTTTCTCTCGCGGTATTCGGCTGCAATTCCAACTTCCCTATGTCCGTAGGAGGCGGCATAGATCGCTGCCTTTGAAATGGAGTTATTCGTATTTACAATATACGCGCTGTTTCTCAGGACTTCTACATGTTCTTTTACAAAAAGCCGGATTTTCTCTTCATTAATTGCAGCTTTCCTGGCAAGCTCAAGCAAATCAGGGATATTTGAAGGAATCGTGTCTTTTGATAATGGTTCAAGCAGGGTTCTTTTAAACTCGTATTCTTTTCCTTTATGAATTATTGCCTGGATCAGGGCTCCAGCCTGGAAATAGAGGCTTCTTTTATCCCAGTCTTTTACCCAGCTTTTTACACAGGGCGTGTTATCACAGAAATCGCCTATAGCCCCGTAAATTGCTACTCTTCTCATTTCCTGGCTTAGAAAGTCTTCAAAAACCCTGTATGTCAGTTCTGAGGAACATACTCCCGTATCATGGTAAAACCATTCTTCTTTTCCGCAACTTTCCGGAAGGGGGTGGTGGTCTATGTAGTATAGATTGCATTTTTCCGAAAAATCCTCAAGTACTGAATGGAGTTCTGAGCAGTGCCTTTCCTCGATTGCAATGTCACAGATTATGAGGGTTTCGACGTCTTCTATAAGGTTTAATTTGTCAAGAAGACTGACAGGGCTTGTAAAGTATACATATGCATTAGGGTAAGCACTTTTTGCAATTGCCCCCGAACATATCCCGTCAGAGTCTCCATGGGTAAGGATCAGGGTTTTTGCTTTAAGCCGGTTCTGGGGTTCCTTCATGATCCAATTCCTTTTTTTGCTGTTAGAATGTATACTTTATTTTTGATCTCTTTGTAAGGCATCGATTTTCTCACTTTATGTTCGATTATAGAAGAGTTCTATCATTCGGACTGCAGATTTATTAATCTATTATTCTAATTGGATTCATTCTAATTGGATTCTAATTTGTTGGCAGCTCCTTATTAATCAGTTGATAATATTCCTAAATATCCGAAAAATAAGATTTTTCAGTTTTCTCTTCGGTGCCGCATAGGTCTGTAGCTGAACTCAAATCGAAAAAACAACACGTGAAACTATAATGCTATTAAAGAAAGCTGATGCTGTGGATAATACAACTCAGGATGAGAAATACTTCTTTTTACATAGGTGAGGAAAAAATAGGACAGGCAGGTAAAAAAGGTAACCATGCAGGAAAATTAACAGCCTCATATGCCTTGTCTTGCAGTCTGGTAAATGCAGGAGCCAGATGACAAAAAAAGGATTCTCCGAAAAACCCGGGAGAATCCAGAACAACAGTTAACTGTTTTAGTCTTTCAGGCGCGTCTCTTCCTCATGAACCCTGTAACCGCCAGAATTCCTGCTACTGCAAGGAAGAAACCGAATCCCGGTGTATCCCCATAGTCTTCTTCCGTACCGCCTGTATTCGCCTGGCTCGAAGGTTCATTTTTCTCCTGGTTGGACTCGGTTGATCCTCCCGGTTGTGCGCTGCTTCCTTCAAGTGTCATCGGCGTTCCGACATAAACAACAGGAGTCTCTGAGCTGACCTCTCCTGAATATTTATCGAGGTCAAGGAAAGTTGCTTTACAGGCAGGAATCTTGATTTCCCCTTCTTTATGCATTTGCAGAATATAAGTGATGGTTTTTGAGCCACCCTTTTTTTCAAGAACCTGCTTGAAGCTAGTATCTCCACTAATAAGCTTAGCTTCAGAAGGTATTGTATCGGTTACTGTTACACTTGCATCAACGTTTCCTGTGTTCTTTGTGATGACCGTTACAGTCAGTTCGTCTCCAGAGTTTAGCTGCTGCTTGTCAACAGTTTTCGTAATTTCAATATAGGGCCCGTAGATCATTATCTTTTCCGAAGAGTTAGAGGTGATTTTTCCACTCTCTCCATTGGGAAGAGTGAAAGTAGCTACAATTGCCGGGAATGTAAACTCCCCTGGCTTCTCTGGAATGAGGGCGTACTTAAAAATATCCTCAACTGTTTCCCCAGACTTTAGAGAAATTTTTTTTTCAAGTGTTGCATCGTTTTGAAGGTGCATATTGGACATAATCGAGTCTTTAAGTACGATATCATTTATGTTACAGAGCCCAGAATTCCTTGCATTGACTGAGACAGGGATAATATCTCCCATATGACGTTCTTTGACAAAATTCTTTGATATAGTAAGATCCCATTTTTTTGATACTGTTATATTTTTATAACCTATGCTTTCGTACTTCTTGCCCCCAATGTCCTCACAAGTGGTTTTTACAGTTATATTATAATGGGTATCTTCCCACGGGGCAGATGCTTTGAGCGTGAGATTTACAGGCTGAACAGTTCCTTTCTTAGGAATCTCTGTATATGTATGCTTCATTTTTCCGTTGATCACTTCCAGTCCACAAGTATCTACATTTAGTACAACATTTTCTGCCTTTGCTTCACCATCATTTTTAATAGTTATTTTTAGATCGATCCTGCTATCAGAATCATACCTATCTTTTTTAGTTTCAACATCTATGTCAAAACTTGGCTTTCCTCTTACGAGAATATCCAGTTGAGCATATGGATTCCAGTTTCCGGTCTTAAATTCCTTTCCATCTTTTTTGATTATTTCATAATTAGGGTCCACATTCTGGGCATAAACCTTTATCTCATTATTATAATCGAATTCCAACCCTGCCGTAAGAGGAGAAGTCTTTAATTTTTCCCCGTCCTTTGAGATTGAAACGAAAACCATCTTATTTTCATTGAAATCCTCTGCTTTTATTTCATAACCTTCTACAACTATCGTATTTCCCCAGTAAAGTTTTGCCGCATCTTTTTTCTCCACCCATTCTACTTCATCTGCCGCGAAAGCAGTAATTGAAAGGACGGAAAAGATAAAAACGGCAAGTAATGCAATCAGTGCAATTCTTTTAGCCATGGTTACCTTCCTTGATTTTGATGCTGTTTACAACAGATCCGGGGAACCGGAAACGTGCATTTTGTACTTCTGTGAAATTTATAGCTCACTAAAGTATAACTTACTAAATGTTGTGATAACATAAAGATATATTTTTTAGATATGATATGTGATTACAGTCAAATTATATTTTTATTCAATATTATTTTCGCCCCCAACATACCCCATATGAGCAAATTATATTCAGATCTGTATTTCCAGTATTATTTTTATAAATATGAACTTTATCGCTTTTTGGCAGTATTTTCATTTTTATTCCTATGGTTTTTGAAATATTCAAATTTCCTTAATTTTTTTCAAAGAATTCATCTCTTAAAAATAACTTATTCAAGTCTCTAGAAAATATCTTCATATATTCTATTTTAATTTTTGCTAATATTTTAGCAAACATCCTGAAAAAACTATATTCTTTAGAATGGAATAGTCCTTGATCCTACTGAAGTAAAGAAGAAAAAAGCCATAGGTAAGATTAACAGAAAAGCCTGTCAGGACCTAAACAGAACTGAGTTTAGAGGCATAAATCAAACCAATGATCACAATAATTAGTCAGAAAAGTCAGATAATTAAGAATAAAATGGCTTTTGGGATAATCTCCATAACTGACATTTCAGTAAGGGCTGGAATTAAATGTTATAAACACTTAATCTGGATTTAGCCGGAGAAAACCAGTAATTTTAACTTTCCCGGTCTGCGGAGATTTTTTCCATGAAGCTTATAAAAATTGTGCAGGTTCTTGAAAAGATAGCTCCAGCTGAGCTTGCGGATGACTTTGATAAGGGCAAGATCGGGCTGGTCCTTGGTCTTAAAGATGACGTAAACAGGGTTGCGGTCGCCCTGGATGCAAACCCATATACCCTTAAAAAAGCTGCAGAAATTGGAGCGGAAATACTGATTACCCATCACACTCTGATCTTTCATCCAGTAAATATGATTTCAAAATCCCTGGCAGCCTCCCTTAAAATTGCTCTTGAAAACGGGATATCCCTTTACAGCATGCATACTAATTACGATCGAGCCGAAGGAGGGATCAATGATGCTCTTGCCGCCCGCCTGAGACTCAAAAATACCAGGGCTGTAGAAACAGGCAGGATAGGGGAAATTGAATCCTGCTCTTCAGCTGAACTGGCAGCCCATGTTTCGGATTGCCTGCAGACCCCTGTCATGTACTCAGGGGAAAAGCAGGAAATCAAAAAGGTAATGGTTGTAGGAGGCAGCGGCTTTCGAAATGAATACCTTGAAATCGCCAGGAAAAATGGAGTTGACGCATTTATCTCATCAGAGCTCAAGCATGATATTCTCCGGGCGTACGAAGATCTTTGCCTGGTTGACGCAACCCATTATGCCACGGAGAACCCGGGTATGGAAGCCCTATGTCCCAGGCTGCGCAGCCTTCTTGAAATTGAAGTGGAATTCATTGACCAGCCTTCCGGACTCAGGGCAGTTAACTGCACGGTTGACAAAAATAAAGCTGCGTTCGACGTAAAAGAAGGATCATGTAAGCAGGAAGAAACTGGAAAGGATTCTCTTGAGTTAATACTTGAAAAACAGTTAAAAAACCAGATACGCTCAGATTACCGGCGCAGCCTGGGAAATGAAAATCGCAGGAGATATATCGAGTGAGATGTTTCAACCAATGACAATTTGACCAAGGATGCTTCAACCAATACTACTTCGGCCAATGATGCTTTAACCAATATTACCTTGAGTACGGTTCAATATAGATTTCAATACGATAGCTTACACATCTCAAATATCTATATGGGCAATATGTTTCGAAGAAGCTTTCCAGGAGCCGGCTTATTTAAGACTTAATTTCCGATTTTAATGTTTACTGCCACTTTCTCTGGCCCCTGATTCTATTGAATTCAAATAGCTTTCAAAATGCCATTTCAAAACGTCCGTTTCTTTTGTTTCAGGCAGGCAGGACATAATTACCTCCAGATATCCGTACTCTTTAAGAAGGGAAAAAGTTGCAGAAAAGTTTATATCAAAAATCCAGCTAAGACGGAGAAGTTTCACATCATTTCTATTTTTCATATCCCCAATTTTTGCCATTCTGTTACCCAAGATCTCTGATACTATAGGCTCCGAATACCCCAGGGCATCTGGCAGATATAGTTCAAGCGCCGGGTTATGGCGTTTTCCTTCTTCCAAATATTCTTCGCTGGCAAGCCTCAGGATGTCAATTTTATCTGCATCCCTTATCAGCTTTGAGTAAAAATAAAGTTTACTGAAGGTTTTTATATACTCCGGAATCTCCATCAGGTTATGATATTCTACAGCTTTCAGGATGATGTTTTCTTCTTCTCCTGAAAGACGGGAGAGAACCCTTTCCTCATTCAGAATTCTTATGCCCAGCAAGGCATGGTTTTCCGATTCAGAATCTCTAAACGTTTTATATTTCATGAACTGTTCAAAACGTCCCAGGTCATGAAACAGGGCTATTGTCTCAGCAAGCATGCACTCCTTTTCGCTTATCTTCTCAGACTTTGCAAGTAAAAGGATATTTTCACAAACTCTCCCGGTGTGTTCTATCTTTAGCTCAATATTTTCCTTAATAAGAGAGTCAGGAGAAAAGAATCTATTTACATACTCGAAAAACCATTTCCGGAAAAAATCCAGGTCTTCTTTCTGCATACTTCTGCAATAAGAAATATTGATGTATATACTTTACGCATAATACTTTACGCATAATGCTTAAAACATAATGCTTTAAACATAATGCTTTAAACATATTTTAATGATGTTATACTGAAAAGGTTTTTGCTGTTTTAATAACAATACTAATTGCCCAGGCAAAATAAGGGAATTATAATTCCCCCATAATAAAAAACTTGCAATGTACTGGAACTTAACCGTAACCAGTAAGCATTATAACTAACTTTAATAAATTTAATGTTTCCTGTGAATCTAATAGTTTCCTGTGAATAGAACATTCTGAGAAATATAACAATAAGATGAGAATTTAACAGTCTTATGAGAGTCTTATGGGAGTTCTATAAAAATAGTAAAAATATGATAACCATTCATTGGTCATCGGTTAAGGAAAAATCGTTATCACTTGCATTGATTTTCATAAAATTTGTTAAATTATTCATCAAATGCAAAACTGGAATCTGATATCGATTTCAATTTAAACACTAAACATTTGGGTTTGAGTTTTTCCGTCGAAATCGAGATCCGCAGCTCAAAATCCTTAACCGAATACAAATGGATAACCATTATATAATCCGGATAATTTCGACCCAAACTGCATAAATTATATAAGGAAGGAACTCCTCAAATTAAATGAGTATTTGCTGGGAGATTATAGGACGAAATTAGGCCCAGGCTGGATAATTATCTATGGGGGGAGCAAAAGGAATTTATTTCGTTACTTTTATATCTGAATGTTCTCGTTTACATTGTTTAAGAAATTACATATCAGAGTGACTTTAAATTATACTGATAACTAATAGACTACTGACAGACTGCTTATAAAAATTTTTCGCAGGAACTCATTAGAATAAATCGGGGTATTTAATGAGCTCAATTCAAAAAATTTATTTGATCATTTGTTCTTTCATTCTTCTGGCCTTTGTTTTATCTTTTACCTCAGGTTTTTTACCTGCAGCAGGAGCGGCTGAGAGCCAGAAGAATATTGTAGAAGATAACGTACCTGTTGCTCTCACTCTTGAAGAGGTACTTGCGCAGCGTCCGGCTTCTGTAGAAGGCCTGTTAAGTAAAGGCAATAATCTCTATTCTCTCAAAGAATATGAGCTTTCTATAGGATGCTTTGAAGATGCACTTAAAATGGATTCTAACTCATCGATGGCATGGTATGGAAAAGGATGTGCTCTGGCCGCGCTGGAGAGATACGAAGAATCAATTGTCTGCTATGACAGGGCTATCGAAACCTTCCCGGTTTCTTACGGTGTCTGGTACGAAAAGGGTAATGAGCAGCTTAAGACACAAAATTATGTAGAGGCTATCAACTCTTACGAAAAAAGTCTCGCTATGGATAACTACCTTTCCAGAGTCTGGTTCCAGAAAGCAATTGCTTCTGAGAAACTCAGTCTTGATCAGGAGGCTTTAGCCTCTTATGAGAGATCAATTGAACTTGGCTCCAACTCTTCCGAAACTCTCCAAATGCAGGGAAAAGCTTACGCAGGACTTGAGAAATACAAAGAAGCAATGAGCTGTTTTGAGATGGCTCTTAATATTACTCCTGACGATTTTGAACTCCTGACTCAGAAAGGAACAATGTATGATATGTCAGGAGATTATGAAGCTGCAATAAAGTGTTACGATCAGGCTATCTCCCTTAATCCTGACCTTGTAGAGGCCTGGTATAATAAAGGTGTAGACCTTGAGAGGATGGAAATGTATCAGGATGCCCTGACCTGTTATGAATTTGTCCTCCTTTCAGAGCCTGAAAACCTTAATGCCCTGCAGAAGAAAGGATCCTGCCTCGAACAGCTTGGTAGAAATGAAGAGGCTTTGCATTGCTATGATGAGATACTTGTTTACAGCCCTGACAACACCGAGGCATGGTACGGCAAAGGTTCCGTGCTTAATGAGATGGGAGAATACGACGCTGCAATAGTCTGCTATGATAGGGCCCTTAATCCTAATGTGGGAGTTGAGGTAGAGGAAGCTGGCGAGGGTCTTCTCGAAAAGCTTAATGCTTACGACTCTTCACTTGCCAGTTACTCTGAAACTCCCGAGTTTAAATCCCCTGCAATTAAAATATGGTACGATAAAGGACTGGCTTTTGACAAGCTTGAGAATTATGAGTCTGCCCTTGAATGTTATGATCGGATTCTTGAAACCGAATCAGGACATGCAACGGTCTGGTACATGAAGGGTCAGGACCTTGACAGACTTAACAGATATGCAGAAGCTGCTGATTGCTACGATAAAGCCCTTAAACTGGATTCCGGATATGCCAAAGTCTGGTATAAAAAAGGCTATGATTCTTCAAAACTTGAGCAGTACAAAGATGCTGTAAAAAGTTATAACGAAGCCATTGATCTTGATGAAAATTACACGCTTGCATGGTACGGTAAAGCTTTTGCCCTGGTAAAAACAGGAGAATACGAAGGAGCTCTGGAGTGTTATGACAGAGTTCTTGCCGTTGCCCCTGATAGTGCCGAAATCTGGTACAACAAAGGTCTTCTCCTTGATCAGCTCGAAAGATACCAGGAAGCTTCAGACTGTTACAGTCAGGCTCTCCAGATAAATTCAGGGTATTCTATTGCCCGTTTCAGATTGAACAAGAATATGGAATTGTTATCTGGAAACTCGACCTCCAGAACAGTTGAAGGTAAAAGTATGGATGTCAGCCCACAGAAGGCAATTTCAGGAGGTTTCTGGACTTACCTTCAGGGCTACAAGTACTTAAGTTCTGAAAACAGCTCGGACTTTTCAGGAAACTTTAACGACCTGAGTCCGGAGTTCGGTTACGATGCAGCATGGTACGGCAAAGCTTCAACCTACAGCAAACTTGAGATGTATGAGGACGCGCTTTATTCTTACGACATGGCTCTTGCAATTAATCCTGTACGCACTGAAGCCTGGTATGAGAAAGGCTCTGCCCTTGACAAACTCGGACGGAGCGAAGAAGCTCTGGAATGTTATAAAAAAGCCCTGGACATTGACCCGCAGTCGAGTAATGCCTGGTATGGTATAGCTTCTACCTCGAGTAATCTTGGAAGGTCTGAAGAAGCAGTTGCTTACTATGATCAATTACTTGCTCTTAACTCCAGTGATCCTGAAGCTCTCCAGGGTAAATCTCTTGCCCTTGTAAGCCTCGGTAGGTATGAGGAAGCAGTCGCCTGTTTCAATCCTCTTCTTGAACTTGAGCCTGAAAACATAGAGGCTCTGGAAGGCAGAGCTTTTGCTTTAGCCAGATCTGAAAGGCAGGAAGAGGCTCTTGAAGATTATGATAGAATCATGGAGCTTGATCCTACCAATTCGAAGGTGCTGGCTGAGAAAGCCTCTTTGTTTGAAGAACTTGGCAGGTATGAGGAAGCCTCTTCAACATATGGGGAGATTCTTAAGATTACGCCTGAAAACAGAGAGATAATGTACCGGCAGGGCAAGGCTCTGGAAGCTGCGGGAAATTTCGAAGCGGCAATTGCCTGTTATGATCAAATTCTTACGCTGGACCCGAAAAATGTTGATGCGATTAATAACAAGGGTTTTGCGTTCTCTAAAATGGAGAGATATCAGGAAGCAATTGCCAGCTATGACAAAGCCCTCGAATACTCTCCAGACAACGCCGCAGCCTGGTATTTCAAAGGGTGCGCTTATTTCGCAATAAGCAGTAACAATGCCGCTCTTGATTGCTTTAATAAAACAGTGCAGTTAAAGCCGGACTGCATAACGGCATGGTATAATAAGGGATATCTGCATAATGTAATGGGAGAAGTTAATGAGTCGGTTAACTCCTATGACAGTGCTCTTGCAATAAATCCCAATTCGCCTTCTGCCCTTTATAATAAGCGTTTTGCCCACTACCGCATAAAGGATTACGATGAAGCTTCGATATGCAAGGCAAGACTTGATGCCATGGACCCTGGCTTTGTAGCAGCCCTTCAGAACAGAGGAACCCGTATCTTCATCCCCGAAGCATATAGAGGCGACATCAACTATCCGCTGCCCTCGAGATGGTATGGTGGAGAGGAAAATATTTTAGAGAACGCCAGCATAAACATAACTGAAATTTCTCAGCAGCTAAACAACAATTCCTCTGCATCTGGGGAGAAATATAAAGGCACTGATGAGTATAATGCTGGGTCTTCTGAAGATACAGGATACTGGTATATTCCTGAACCCGAAGAAGATGAGAAAAATGAAAATGAAAATGAAAACTGGTATGTTCCAGAGCCCGATGAGGTCTAAAGGGTTAAAATAAGCTAAAGGGTTAAAATAAGCTGAAAAAAAGATTCCGGTATGCACGTAAAATTCAGGCATACCGGAAAAATTATTTTCAAAGAGAGCAGATAAAAGTTGTTCCTGTTAGCAAATTTTCTATATTTTATTATACAACTGTAGTTCTCTTTACAATCTAAAGTTACTGAATTGAATTCAGGTTCTTTTTTGACTGAATTTTCAGGAATGGCTCATATTGCAACCCGATTTTGCTATGCTTGCATGCGAGCGGTCTTTCTATGAAAAAAGGACATTAGAGAAACCAAACATATAAAAGCATAAAAAATACGTAAATCAAATAAGTTAAAAAAATCTGTAAGTGTATGAAAAAGAATCAAATACCTGAAAAAAATAAAACTAATAAAAAACAGAACAAAATAAAAGTTGCAATAAAAAAAGTGGGTTGCCTGAATGTTGCCAGAAACGGCCGTTCCCTCTTTTTCCTCCAGTCCCTTCCAGATCCGCCTCTTGATATGGCAGGTAGCCGGATTGCTTTCCTGAAACTGCTGTTTCCTTGTTGGTTTCCGACACCCGCGAACCAGTTCTCAGATTGCAAGAGGGTGGTGCGAATGTTGGCCAGAAGCCTTGAGGGCTCCCTTGTTTGTTTCGACACCGGTGCTGGGCGGCAAGAATGTTGGCCAGAAACCCCTGGCGGGCTTCCTTGTTGGTTTCTGACACCCATGCCTTTTCTCTAGGGGGTTCAGACTTCGAGGTCTGCCCCAAGGATTCTCGCTTCGACAGATCCTTTTTCTGGGCTCGGCTTTCCGATAGCGGTCCCGAGCAAAACGATCCAGCCAACAGGAAACAGTATCAGCAGAAGGCTATAAGCAGCAATTGCTGTTACTATCGATTTTCCTGCAAGCTTTTTCAGAGTATCCATTGGTACTCCACCCCTGGCGTGGTTGTCTTTTATTACTTGCGTCGTTTCGATAGGTGGGCAATATTTACCCAGTCTTACCCAATGTCTTCAATATTGTGCGTAGTACACAATAGCATACAATACTATACAGGTCCTGACTTATATAGATTTTCCAAAAATAATATTACCGTCGGTATATTTTTTGTACTGATTAACAATGATAGACTACCAGGACAATTTCTCATGTTTTTTAATATTCTTTCATATACATACAGTAATTCCCACAATTCTCAAAACAACGGTGTATTTAAAGTTTTCTACCGGTCCCCCGTATATTGCCACCATACCCTGTTTCCAGTTATTCCAGGAAAAAATCTTTTTTCTGAAAGCTTTAAACCATTTGTCACTAACCGTTAGTATATCTAACCATTAGCATATATGACAGGCAATTCTGACAAGGTCGAAACGGACCTAAAATTCTATTGATAAAGGGATAAAAAGAGATAATAAGAACATGCATGACGATTCTACAAACAGTATGGATAATAAGGGTTCCGAGAAACAGGCAAACGTTGTTATAGTCCGATATGGGGAGCTTGCCCTCAAAAGTCCGGGAGTTCGGAACTGGTATGAGAAAATACTTATGAAGAACATTGCCGCAATGCTGGACTCAAGAGGCGTTCTATACTCTTTGATGCGAAGAGAATGGGGCAGGATATTTATTGAGACAAAAGATCAACGTGCAGCTGGAGCGGCAGCAGATGTTTTTGGGGTTGTCTCAACATCCTCTGCATTAATAACAGGATCGGACCTTGAGAGCGCAGCCGGAACCTGTGCCCTTATTGGAACAGATCTTATTCGAGAAGGAGAGTCTTTTGCTATCCGGGCCAGAAGAAGCGGAAACCATTCTTTCTCATCAGCGGATGTAGGGAGAACCTGCGGAGATGCTGTCTGGAACGCGCTTGAAAAAGCAGGAAAAAATCCCAGGGTTGATCTAAGTTCTCCTGATAAAGAAATTTTTGTAGAGATGCGGCAGAATCTGGCTTATGTTTATCTGGAAACAGTTAAAGGAGTGGGAGGGCTTCCTCTTGGCACCCAGGGTAATATGGTGGTGCTCATGTCAGGAGGTCTCGATTCCCCTGTTGCTGCATGGCTGATGATGAAGCGTGGTGTAATGATCACCCCTATTTACTGCAACAACTCTCCTTATGCAGAAAACGCGGCAAAAGAACGTGCTTTTGACTGCATCCGACAGCTCCAGGCATGGGCACCGGGGCATCAGTTCACGACTTATGAGATCCCTCACGGCCCTAATCTTAGATCTTTTATAGAAATATGTGACCGAAAAAACACCTGCCTTCTCTGCAAACGCATGATGTACAGGGAAGCCTATGAGATCATGAAAAAAGAAGGTGCAAGCGGAATTATTACTGGCTCGTCCCTCGGACAGGTAGCCTCCCAGACTGCGGCCAATATGCATGCCGAGATATACCAGCTTGCTATTCCGATTTATCACCCTTTAATTGCCTTTGACAAAAGTGAGATCGTGGATATTGCCCGCAGAATTGGAACTTATGATATCTCTACAAGGTCAGCAGGAGGCTGCACTGCAGTTCCGGAGCGTCCAGAAGTCAAGGCAAACTATGATCTCATAGTTCTTGAAGAGAAAAAACTCGAAGTTGAAACTATGGTTAGCGAGGCTTTGAAAACTGCAAAAGTTCTCAAGCTCTAAATATATTCTCAAATTTTTTAATAGAGACTTTTAGCGTTAAATACCGCTTTGACTCTCTTAACTATTTTTAATGCTGTTGGCACACAACTCACATATATTTTAATTATATACATTGAAAAAAATATAAAAGTGGAATGCTTTATATAAGATATCTTACTTTTAATATTCTGGGCGTTATACTTCTAATGGAGTTTATAATCCAACCTCCAGTTCAATCCACAGGTTCAATCCACAATCGCAACTTTTATAATGCAGTTAACGCCCTTCTCTTTATTGAATCACAATTTAAACAATACTTCCATAGATTTTATATAATGAGAGGGAACTTTCTCCAAAATGGACTAATTTAAAAAATTATTTATTTTGTCTTCTCCTAATCTATCCTATGAATCGTTTTCCCAATGGTTTTCCCCGCTCAGATCCAAAGGCTTCCAGAGTACGAACAGCTTTACTTTTAATTACTATTGCAAGTTTCCTGTCGATGACCGCAGGCTCACTATATATCGATATGTACCCGAATAATCCAGTCAAAGGCGAGTTTCTTATAAATACTGCAGGTCCCATATTCTGGTTCTTTGGGGGTCTCTGGCTTTTTTTCAATATAGCTACTATTCTGAACTCCAGGCGCTAGAAAGTCTTATTCGAGCCTCATTAAATCGGCTGGTCAAGGCAGGCTTTAGTTTTGGCACTGTTATTTTAAAACTTTAGAATTTATTTAAAAAATGAGTCAGGCAGAAGGGTGTCAAAATATAACCAGGTTCAAAAAAGCAACATCATTAATCATGTAATACTGCATTTTTCCCGGAGATCAGTTCGATCTTTTAAAAAGAAGCAAAGAGATGAAAAGTTGACAGAAGAAAAGCAAATTAAAGCTGCGAAAAAATCTGTAAGGGTACAAACGATAGAATCAGATAATATCTAAAAAATATTTTTTTTTCAAGCCCTTTCTGTTTTTCAAGTCTTTTACGTTTTTTCAAGCCTTTTCTGTTTCTTTCAGAGGCGCTCTTGTTCAAACTTCATTTTGTTTTTTAATTTCTTGCAGGCGTCGCCAGTTTATCTGGCGGGAAAACTTTAAATATTGTAAATTGAAAATTGGTTTATAGGGCAGGAAAAACGCTTCTCAGAGCCCGCATTGTGAGGTTTTTGCTCATAACATATAGCTAACATTCCCTTCTCTTCTACCCGTCTTCTGCAAAGTTAAATGGACTTCTTATTTTCCTTCATCTACTCTTTTTGATCTGTTTTTATGGATAGCCACTTCTATCTCATTGTAAAGGTCATCTTCGTTGAAGGGTTTAGAAATATACCCTGCAGGCTCTGTTAGTTTTGCCCTTTCCAGGGTTTCAATATCAGAATAAGCAGTAAGGTAAATAACAGATATTGAAAAGCGAGATTTGATGATCCGGGCTGCTTCAATCCCGTCCATATCTCCCTTCAACATGATGTCCATCAAAACAAGATCAGGATTTGTAAGCTCTACTTTTCTTATTGCCTCTTCCCCTGAAATAGCAGTAGTGGGAACATCATACCCCAGGCTTTTTAACCTGTTTCTAATGTTTAGGGCCACGATGTTCTGATCGTCAACGACCAGAATTTTTGCTTTGTCCATTTTTCCACCCCGTTTTTCTTAGCTTTGAATTACTTGAGACTCATCCCGGTTCACTTCCGGTTGCTATCACTTTTCTATGAGTTTAGAATTAACTCTATCACGAATGACCTCAGATTCAGTCTTTTTTCTCAATTTCAATGACGCATATAATTGTGCTTCCTGGACACGACTATTTTTCCAGGACACGACTATTTCTCCAGGACACGATTATTTCTCCAGGACACGACTAATTCACTGAACAAATCTCCGTGAAAAATTCTTATGTCCCGGAACTATAAAAAGGAAAAATTCAGTTAAAACATGAGTGATATACATCTTTTAGAATTGTTATTTTATAAGATCTCTTTTAGAATATCTCTTAAATTCAAGTTTGGAAAATGTATCTGTTTTAATCGGATACAGATTCCGTTAAAGCATTTGAAGAGTCTTATTCATCACTACTGGAGCTCTCAATTTCTTTTTTTTCGGCTCTGTGTTTATGTAGCGCCATCTCAATATTGCTGTGCAGGTCTTCTTCTTTAAAAGGTTTGGAAATATATCCTGCCGGTTCTGTCATTTTAGCCCTTTCAAGGGTTTCATCGTCAGTATAAGCGGTCAGATATAGTACAGGAATTTTAAGGCGGGTTTTTATTTCACGGGCAGCTTCAATTCCATCCATATCCCCTTTCAACATAATGTCCATCAAAACAAGATCCGCATTCGTCAGCTCCGCTTTTCTAATTGCTTCCTCTCCTGTGGATGCAGTGCCAGGTACAGTATAACCCAGGTTTTTGAGCTTGTTTCTGATGTTTAGAGCGACGATGTTCTGGTCTTCAACGACCAGAATTTTTGCCTTTTTCATTGTATCTCCCCTTTGATACTGGATACATTTTCAGATGACTGGCAGGGCTCCTTAAACCAGATTTTGAATTTAGTCCCTGAACCGCTTTCAAGTTCAACCGTACCCTCCAGCTGCTCGACAAGTATATTTACAAGTTGCAGGCCCAGAGAGTTTGTGTTCCTGAAATCAACGTTTTCCGGAAAACCCAACCCATTGTCCGAAACTACCAGTGTGTACTGGATATTTTTGTCAACTGAACTCTTAGCACCAATATTATTAGTGCTATTACTTATACTTTTATTCTCGGCATTTTCTTCTATCCTGCAAAGTTTGATACGAATTTTTCCTCTCCTGCCTGATGGAAATGCATGCTTCAGGGAATTGGATACAAGCTCATTGATAATTATCCCCAGAGGAACCGCAGTATCCATTCCCAGGAAAATTTCTTCAATATCGAGCTGCATAGTGACATTCCCTTTTCTGACAGTGTATGAGTGAAACAGGTCCGACGTCAGTTTCTGAAGATAAGCTGAGAAGTCCAGGGTTTCATTATCTCTTGACCTGTAAAGCTCCTCATGGATTATTGCCATTGTAGCAACACGGTTCTGGCTCTCACGAAAAGCTTCCAGAACTTCCGTATCGTCAAATCTTTCTGCCTGAAGTTCAAGAAGGCTTGAGATTACCTGCAGATTATTTTTAATCCTATGATGTATTTCCTTTTTACGGATTTCTTCCACTTTTGCAAGAGATTCTTCAGCTTCTTTTTGTTTGCTTATATCGTAAACCGCACCCTGCAAAATTCTATTTTTCCCTGTAGCGTCGAAAACATTCTGAAAAACCTCGCGGACCCACTTTACTGCTCCATCTTTGTGTACTATTCTGTAATCATGTTCTATGAAGAGCAATGGATCTTTTATCAATTTATCCCTATTATCAAAAAGACTTTTCATGCTTTCGGGATGAACAATCTGGTACCAGTTAACATTTCCGGAAATAAAGTCCTCTCTTCTGTACCCCGTAGTCTCTTCTATACTGCCGTCTATGAGGATCAGGGTGAAATCAAGCCCCATCTGGAAAGCAATTCCTCTGAAGTTTTTCATAAAGGACCTGTAGCGCGCTTCACTTTCTTTCAGTTTTTCCGAAGCAAGTTTTATGCCTGTAATATCTTTCATTACTCCGAAAGCTTTTCGAATGCTTCCGTTTTTATTCCTCAGATAGACTCCGCTATCTTCCAGATAGATATAGCTCCCATCCTTCTTCCTGAACCTGTACTCAACACGGAAGTTATTTGCTTTTTCTTGAAATGTCCTGAGTTCACCAAGCGCTCTTTTTCTGTCTTCAGGATGAATATGATCTGCCCATGAATTGCCGAGTTTATTAAATTCTTCTACTGTATACCCCGTGACATCCTGGATAGCGCCTGCCCACTTGATATTTTTCTCCTGGTGATCATGTTCAAATACTATCTGTCCGGTCTGCTCGGCAGCTATCCTGAATCTTTCTTCACTTTCCAGAAGCTTTTCCTGTGCAGACCTCTTCTCCGTGATGTCTTTTATCACTCCGGCTGCCAAATACACGCAGCCTTTTTCATCTTTCAGGTAAACTCCCTCATCCTCTACATAGAAGTAACTTCCATCCTTTCTCCTGAATCTGTAGTTCTGATAGAAATCACCCCCATAATGCATACAATATTCGTGAGCAGCCCTTACCTTCTGGAGGTCTTCCGGGTGGATCAGGCACATCCAATCATTAACTCTGACTTTCTGGAACTCCTCATAACTATACCCTGTAATCTGAGGAATTGCTCCTGCCCAATCAGTTTTGTCATCCGCATAGTTATCGAAATATAAAAGCATTTTAGTTTTTTCTGCGATTAAACGGTAGCGTTTCTCACTCTGTTCCAGTCTATTGTGAGCAAGTTTCCTATCAGTGATATCTTTTATTATCCCTAGAACCCTGCATATGCCTCTATTTTCGGCTTTCAGGTAAATTCCGCCGTCTTCAACGCAGATGTAGCTTCCATCTTTTTTTCTGAACCTGTATTCTTCAAAATATTTCCCCCCATTTTTAATGCACTCTTCATGGGCTTTTACTGCTTTTTCCCGGTCTTCAGGGTGAACGTGCTGAGCCCATACTTCGGGAGTGAAGCCCTGGAACTCTTCTAAACTATACCCTGTAAGTTCTTCAATTGCTCCTGCCCACGAACTGTGATTATTTTCAACATTATAATCATAAACGAGTTGCCCGGTCTGTTCTGCTGTTATGCGGAATCTTTCCTCGCTTCTCTCGAGAATTTCTCCGACGAATTTTCTTTCTGTAATATCTTTTATTACTCCGACAACCCGGTAAACCTGGTTAAGATTATCCTGAAGGCACACGCCGTTATCTTCTACATAGAAGTAGCTTCCGTCTTTCCTTCTAAACCTGTATTCTTCAAGATATCTCCCCCCGTTTTTCATACACTTTTCATGTGCTTTCCGTGCCTTATCGCGGTCTTCAGGATGGATGTGTTCTATCCAGCTTTCCATGTCTACCTGCCTGAACTCTTGAGGACTGCAGCCTGTAAGCTGCGGGATCGCTCCAGCCCAGTCAATTTGTTTTGATTCAGTCTCATAATCATAAACTAGCTGGCCTGTCTGCTCGGCAACAATCCTGTATCTCTCCTCACTTTTTCTGAAAAATTTTTCAGCTTCTTTGCGCGGAGTAATATCCAGCATTACGCCCACAATTCCGGCAACTTCTCCGGAACTATTTTCGTAGGTGGCCTTATGAAACAGAAAGTCTCTGCTTACGCCGTCAGCGCAGATAACCCTGGTCTCGTAATAATGGCTTCCCCCATTATTGAGAAGTTCCCTGTCATGTTTGTAATATATTTCAGCCAGTTCTTTTGGAACTCTCTTCTGAAACTCGGAGAATGATCCCCCTATAACCATCTCCTTTGGAAGACCCATAATTTGCCTGGCAAAACTCTCGTTACAGTTCACATAAATCTCATTAAGGTCCCTCTGGAATACAGAGCTTGGAATGTTGTCAAGAAGTGTTTCAAGAAACTGAAGATTATTCTGAAGGGTCTTTTCAATCCTCTTTCTCTCGGTTACTTCCTGTGCAAGTTTCTCGTTTGCTTCTATGTACTCAAAGGTCCTCAACCCAACAAGGTTTTCCAGTCTCTCATGCTGGGACATAAGTTTTTCTTCAGCCCGTACCCTGTAGCTTATGTCAAACCCATAGATATCTGTGAATCCATCTTTCGAATGAGGATAAAGCTTTAGAGCGTATGTAGCACTCCCAATGTTGATTTCAAGGTTTTCAGGCTTTTTTTGCGAAAGAATCCTTCTTATACCGTGCCTCAGTGATTGAGGAAGCTCTTCTCCTTCTTTTATGCCCCAGTGCTCAAGAAGAAAGCAGGCTGCTCTATTGGCATAAAGAACCTTTCCATTCTTTCCTACCCTGAGAACAGGATTAGGGTTCTCTGAAGGGAGGGGCTCTGTTATTTTTTCATGAATCGCCATTGAGTTTTCCTGTTCTAATTCTCCAGCCTCTTCTTTCTTCCCGGGAAAGCTGTTACTCTTAATAACTTCCAGTCCCCCATTTTTTACTTTTTGCCTTAGTCTCTATATCTCAGAGCGAAAAATCAATTTTCACTTAAAAACAGGGTTAAAAATAGCCTTTTGCGGATTTTCCCATTTTTCCGCTATTTATTCCCTTCAATCCGATATATAGGGGTTCTATTGTAAAAAAAATATACGCTGGTCTGTTATGTATCCATTATTTAAAAAGCATATGATGTGTTACCGGATTTTTAAAAGTTAAGATCTATAAATAATTAAACCTAATGTTTTATAAATATTTTTTTCTGGGTAAAAAATTTAAGGAACTTTTTATAGTAGTTAACTAGGTTTATATTGTTTTTTCAGAAAAACAAACATCAAGAAAGCAAAAGCAATAAAAGAGAATTCAAATATAAGCTTAAAACGCCACGAGATAGAAAAGCTCAACTGAAAAATTCTCTATTTAAAAAGATTTTCGTATATTAGAGTGGCCAGGGGGAGCTTCAACTTTCCCTGGCCATCTGAGGGGGTTATTCTAGCGTGGGATAACCACACTAATATTTAAAAAGAGTTATTTGTATTTAATTCTTTGCTATTTTTAGAAAGTTAAATAATGCATCTTTGCCTTTATCGGACTCAAAGGGACATATATTCCGTCAAAAATCTGATAGATTTTTAAAATGTCTATAAAAAATTAACAGTGTAGTCCAGTTATATTGATTATCACTTATATCAATTTAAGCCTTAGCAACCAGCATCAAATACTCCTGAAATTCTGCCTGCTGAAGACGCAACCACCAGCCCGTTTGATGTCCATCGAAAAAAGAGAAATCAGAAAGAATTTAAAATATCTAAAAAAAGTTTCAAGAGATTCAAAAAGAGTTTTTTTCATTCAGTACTGATAGAGCCGATCCAAAAACTCAAAATTGATTTTCTGAATAGCGAATTCAGAATAATAAATGGAGTTTCCGATCGTGGAAACTCGACTCTGATTACTTAATTAATGGACTCGGCGGGATTTGAACCCGCGGCCTTTACGTTGCGAACGTAACGATCTTCCCCTGATCTACGAGCCCTTTTACGAAAAAGAGAATGATGAAAAAAGTTTTCCGGAAACGTTATCCGGTTCTTTTTTCCTTCTCAGATGCGGTAGGCTTCCAGAACCTGAACATTCTCGACGCCGGAAACTTTTGCAAAGGCTTCTTCTGCAGGTTCAGTTCCACCTTCTTCGTCATTAACGATTAATGTTACAATCAGAGCCTTCAAGCCAAAAGCGATAGGCTCCTCAACGACATCTCCGTGAAGGTCTGCCCCTGCAGGAATTACGGCTTTTATTTTCTCTTTCAATTCTGCAAGGTCGGTTTCAACGCTTTCTGGCATAATTTTAATTTTTGCTGCAACATCGCCCATTTTAATCCCTCTTATAATCTATATGATACTGTTGACCAGTTTTAAGCTGCTTTCACAATGCTCTTCTTGATCTTTCGGCATTCAGGCCAAAATCAGGGAGCTTTGAATCCGCACTTCGGGCAGGTGTATACGTTACCCTGCTGCCTGCAACTTGTACATCTCCCGATCTCTGCTCCGCACTGGGGGCAGGGAAACTTTACATAGCCTTTCTCCACAAGACGAATTCCGCATGAGGTACAGTATTCAATTTTCTGTGATGACATTTTTCTTCTCCTTAATTATTCCTTATAGTGAACTGTAATGAATTAACCGGTAAATCAGGCACCTTACTTAAGCTTCGGTATCCTGCTCTTTTTTTGGCACCTTTATTAACATCAACAAATCTGATGAACTGAATGTAATGATGCTTTTTGGATACGGTTTGCTTCTCTCCCCTAGTCATATACGATATACAATTTAAATATTCCCCTTTACCGCCGTACAGGGTACAGGCTTCCCGTACACCGCCTGAATTACTCTTTCAGGAAATTTCCCGTTTGTAATTACGCACTGCATTTTGTTTTTCTGAAGGAATCCGGGCAGGAAAGGGTCAATGCAGCTTTCAAAATTTTCGGGAAAATCGGAGGCAAAAATTTCTCTGCTCAGTTCTCCTTCCCTGAATATCCCGTCAACATCTGTAGCCTTAATGAACAGGGCTCCTGTCTGCTTCGCGACCCAAGCAGCAATTGTGTCCGAAGTAACTTCCCATGAGTGAGGCAGAGGATCTTCTTCCTTCAACAACCTGTAAGGAAAAAGAATTGAAACGCCCGGAGGCAGTTCTGTTATTGAATCCGTACCTACTGCACCGCTTTTGTCCCGCAAATAGCAGGCGTATTGCTCCATGCCAAGCACAGCCATCCAGTGAGCTGCATCGTCTCCAAGTCCGAACCTCAAGTCAGCTCTCCTTACTGCATCTGCAAATATCCCTCCTCCGGGTACTATAAGGATGGAAAACAGAATTCTTTCGGAAACCCTCTCATCAGGGGCAGTCCCCGAATGTCCTGAGCCAAATTCTTTTACGAGCCTGTCAATAAGTTCTGGAGCTTCGCTGATCAGACTCCCTCCTACTTTGATGACTACCCTCACAGCTTTCATTGAGATTTCTCGTCCGTTAGGTTTTTCCTCAATTCTAATGATTTTCAGTCATATTACTAATTTCTTCAGGGAAACAGAAATATCAGAGACTCAGTTTAAGAGACTAAGATTAAGAGACTCAATTTTTAGACTTTTCGGCTTCCAGAAGATGGGCGGCAGCATATGCCGGAAAGACCTTCGAGATCTCTCCTCCCCAGCGCCCTGAAACAGAAATGCATTCAAGTCCGAGCCTCTCTGCAGCTTCCTTTATAAGGAACTCTCCAAGTCCTGCTGCTGCAATCTTCTTAAGTCCATTTCTTTCCGCAACTTCGAAGATCGCTTCAGCCAGAGTAGAGATCTGTTTTTCTTTTACCTGCTCTGCAATCTCGTATATTTCCTTTCCCTCTACCTCTGAAAGGTCTGCGCAGATCAGCCTTGCAATTCTGCGCATGGCATCTGTTTTGTTCCTGCCTGCTCCGTCGGCAGTCTCACATGTGTATGCAGCTTCATCGATTTTCCCGAGAATGAGATAAGCATCTGCTGTCGTTGCAAAAAGTTCCGAGGATGTCCTGCATATGCCTTTATCAAGCTTTACCTTTTCAAGAAGTGCAGCAAGATTTGTCCTGAGTGTGCCTGCATATACAAGTTCACTCCTGAGCAAGCGTTCAAAGTCCGTAAGCCCCGCCCTGTGCTCCCCTGATATGATCGGAATAATATCACTTGTAGTACTGCCAACATCAACAAAAACACAGTCTCCTATCTCCTCCCCTATCAGTCTGGCCGAGGCTGCCCAGTTTGCGGCAGCAAGCTCCCTCAGGGAGCCATCTTCACTATGGAACCTTCCCTGACTGTTTATATAATATACTTTTTCGGGACCGAAAGCAGAATCAACAGTATCTTTTATAAAGTGAATGCCCTGCTCTTTGTCTTCAAAACAGTCTGCAAGTTCTCCTGTCATCACAACAGCAACTCTTTCAGGCTTCAGCCTTTGTGCAATTTCTTTTAAGACTTTCGGAAGCCTGGTATTCTTCCAGAGAGGCAGGTAGTGAAGTTCCACAAGAGTTCCGTTCGAGGAAGCAAGCTTTGTGTTCGCCCCTCCAATGTCAAGCCCTATAATTTTTGAATGCATTTTTAATTCCGTTCCGTATTTTTTCCAGGTTTATAACTAAGGTCTGTAACTAAGATCTATAACTAAAGTTTATAACTAAAGTCTATAATTAAAGTCTATGACTAAAGTCTATAATTAAAGTCTATAACTAAGATCCGTAATTGTTCACACTATCCATATTTTCAGCTCTTCCCGAAAAGTTCGCCAAGCATATCTTTTGAAAAGTGATACTCCCCTTCTATTCGTACCGAATCAGGGAGTTCTCCGAATCTATTCATTAGAAGAAGTTCGCCTATTTCCTCCTTCATGACCCTGTTAATCCCGAATAACGAGGCTGTAGGCCTTGGATTTACATCCACCACATACGGAAGATCGGAAAGTACGATGTCCACACCTACATACCCAAAACAGTCCAGGCATTTTACTGTAGATATTGCAGTTTCATAGAGTTCATTCACTCTGGAAGTCTGGTAAGGAGTCAGGCTGCCATTGTATTTTATACCCGATACTCTATTTTTCTTCGGATTTTCGCCTTCCACATCCTTTTTATCTTCAAACTCAATAAACTGGTGGTTTACCGTAAGTAGAAGAGGTTTTTTTCCCGCAATCAAGCTTACACTCAGATGTTTTCCTTCAATGTATTCGCTTGCTATGAATTCCTCTGTCTTTTCGAACTCTGTAACCAGATATGTTGCCTCTGCCCCGCATCCGAATCTTGGTTTTATAACGTACTTTCTACCTTCTCTGGCCTTTTCCGCAATTTCAGGAGCGTTAATCCCGGCTTTTTTCAGGATGTGCGTACACATGAGTTTATCTGCACAGCAGGCTGCAGAACTTGGAGAGCACCCTAGGTTCACAGTATTCTCTTCAAGGATCCTGTTCAGTTCCGAAAGCATTCCGTCAGGAGCAATAAGCAATCCCGCATCACACTTCTTTGCCTCTCTTTCAATTACCTGCCTGAAGTTTTCAGCCGTTGATTTCAATGGTGTGCCTGCACCTATGTCTGTGCCTGCAGAAGGATAATACACTTCATGCCCCACGCGGACAAAACTTTCCGCAAGTGTCTTTAGCATAGCTGCCCCT
The DNA here is from genome assembly GCF_055385895.1 of Methanosarcina subterranea. Taxonomy (NCBI): domain Archaea; kingdom Methanobacteriati; phylum Methanobacteriota; class Methanomicrobia; order Methanosarcinales; family Methanosarcinaceae; genus Methanosarcina; species Methanosarcina subterranea. Next base: position 1,716,160 of record NZ_AP042426.1, read on the forward strand.
TCCGGGATCAGGGACTTTTCAATATCCGTACCGACAGCGAATTCTGCAATAAGGATTTTCATCGGAAAAGAAAAACCCGGTCATTTTATATTACTTTTTGTCCTGCATGGAAGGAAAACAATTTTTGGGTAAGCTTAAGAAAAGGGACTCTGAGAAGTAAGAAGAGAGAAATGGCTATAGAAAATTAAGTAAATAAATTTATAGAGAAATATGAAGGAAAAAAGGAAAGTAAGAAACTAATCCGGAGATTTAAGTAAAAGTTTATATAATTTATATAGTTTATAGTTTAAAAGTGATTGTTACAATATTTGATGGTGGCTGGTAAAATCAACAGCAAAAACCCAAATTCTCAGTCTTTGTTTGAAAATCCTTTTGTCAAAACCCTCGCTATTGCAGTTCTTATGGGTATATTCCTGGTTGACATGGGGCTAGGGTTATTTGATATATTCTCTACTAAATCAAGTCCCCTGCCGTCGGCATTCGTACTCATGATCTTTGCCGTGATTTTTATAGGGGGAATGGTATTTTATGAGAGGCAGGGCCTTGACACCCTGAGTTCCATTATAGGAGGAGCATTGGCAGGTTTTGGGCTCTCCTTCGTGTTTGTTTCTCTCGTAGGAGGCGTTCAATTTGCGTTAGATGGAGGAATTTCCGTTCTTGGATGGGAACAGGTAATTTCGGCAGTTGCAGCCTGTATGATTGCAGGCGTTATAATGCTCAAAGCACTATCTTATAAACTTCAAAACCACTTTTACTGATTTTTCTTTTTTTTGCTTTTTCAGGGAGATATCCTGTCCGCAGCTCCGAAAAGTATTTATAGAATTACAAACAATCACAGATCAAGACGAGTGTTACATTTAAAATAATTTCATGGGGATTGATAAATGAAGAAGTCCAGTAAAAAAGAAAATATGCATTCAAAAGAAGAGAGCCGGATGCAAGCTGAAAATTCAGAAGCTCAGAACTCTGGATCTTCGGTTGATAAAGCCGATGAAACAACAGCAAGTCCTGAAAATGAACCTGTAAGTTCCGGAGCTGAAAAGAGCCCGGAAGCTGCATGCAGGGAGGAAAACGAACTTCTCAAGGATCAGCTTTTTCGGCTTGCAGCGGATTTTGATAACTTCAGAAAAAGAACTGCCCGTCAGATGGAAGAGAACCGAAAAGCTGCACTTGAGCAGGTGCTTCTTGACTTTGTCGAAGTAACAGATAACTTTGATCGCGCCTTGAAATCTGCACGTACTGCAGAAGACATGAGTTCAATTGTAAGTGGAATCGAGCAGCTTTCAAAGCAGTTTTTCTCTATCCTGGAAAAGTACGGACTTGAGAGGATAAAATGCGAAAAGGCAGGCGAATTTGATCCTCACAGGCATGAGGCTGTCCAGCACGTAGAAACCTCCGACGTTCCTGACAATACTATAGTTGAGGTTTATAAATCAGGATATGCTTTAAACGAGAGAGTTGTCAGACCTGCTCTGGTTTCAGTGGCAAGAAGCCCTGAAGAGATAGAGAAATAAAATGAATTACTCAAAAATAAACCTGTACTAAACTGAGTTTACCTTTAAATTAGTTATTAGTATTAGACTCAAAATTACGTCAATTCTCAAAAGAAAAATCAAAACTTGTAACCCTGTGAGTAACAGAAGAACTTTATTAAATAACTTGAATTAATAGTTTAATTGAGAAGTAACTTGCTAATCTCTCTGACTAACTAATTCAACGAAATATTTAACTAAATAAAATAGGACTAATTACAGATTAAGTGAATTTGGCAAGTATTTTTACCGGTTAATTTAACCAGAAATTTAACTCACTAGAAATTTACAAGACATTTAACTCACTAATCCAATAAGCAACCTAATCAAGTAATCTAACTATAATTAATTGATAATTAACTATGAGGATATAATATGGCAAAGATACTGGGTATTGACCTTGGTACTACTAATTCGTGCATGGCAGTGATGGAAGGCGGGGATGCTGTCGTGATCCCGAACGCCGAAGGCAGCAGAACAACTCCTTCAGTCGTTGGGTTCTCTAAGAAAGGGGAGAAACTCGTGGGTCAGGTCGCTAAGCGGCAGGCTATATCAAACCCTGAGAATACGGTCTATTCCATTAAAAGGCACATGGGAGAAGCCAGCTATAAAGTCACTCTTAACGGGAAGGCATATGCTCCGCAGGAAATTTCTGCGATGATCCTCCAGAAGCTCAAAACAGATGCAGAGGCTTATCTTGGAGAAACCATAAAACAGGCTGTTATTACAGTTCCTGCTTATTTCAATGATTCACAGAGGCAGGCTACAAAGGATGCAGGTTCGATTGCAGGGCTTGAAGTCCTCAGGATCATTAATGAACCGACTGCTGCATCCCTGGCTTACGGGCTTGACAAAGGAGACATAGACCAGAAGATTCTTGTCTACGACCTTGGAGGCGGAACCTTTGACGTATCCATTCTGGAACTCGGAGGCGGAGTATTCGAAGTAAAGTCCACAAGTGGAGATACGCACCTTGGAGGCGACGACTTCGACCAGCGCATTATTGATTACCTGCTTGCCGAATTCAGGAAAACGGAAGGAATCGACCTTTCCAAGGACAGGGCTGTACTCCAGCGCCTGAAGGATGCAGCTGAAAAAGCCAAGATAGAGCTTTCAGGCGTTGCCAGCACTAACGTCAACCTCCCCTTCCTTACAGTAGGCCCTGATGGGGACCCAAAGCACATGGATGTTGACCTGACAAGAGCCCAGTTCCAGAAAATGACTGAAGATCTCCTGGAAAAGACCCTTGTATCCATGCGCCGTGCACTCAGCGATTCAAAGTTTACATCAAATGACCTTGACAAAGTGATTCTTGTCGGAGGCGCAACAAGAATGCCTGCCGTGGTTGAACTTGTGGAGAATTTCACAGGCAAGAAGCCATACAAGAATATCAATCCTGACGAGGCAGTTGCAATCGGCGCAGCCATCCAGGCAGGAGTCCTGGGCGGAGAGGTAAAAGATGTCCTTCTGCTCGATGTCAATCCTCTTACCCTGGGTATCGAGACCCTTGGAGGCATTGCAACCCCGCTTATCCAGAGGAATACAACCATCCCTACTAAAAAGAGCCAGATCTTCTCAACTGCTGCTGACAACCAGCCCTCAGTAGAGATCCATGTCCTGCAGGGAGAGCGCGGAATCGCTTCCGAAAACAAGACCCTGGGCAGGTTCACCCTTGACGGCATACCCCCGGCTCCTAGAGGCATTCCTCAGATTGAGGTTACCTTTGACATTGACGCAAACGGTATCCTCCACGTGGGTGCAAAGGACCTGGGCACAGGCAAGAATCAGTCCATTTCTATCCAGAAACCCGGCGGACTTTCTGATGCAGAAATCGAGCGCATGGTCAAGGATGCGGAACTGCATGCAGAAGAGGACAAAAAGCGCAGGGAAGAAGTCGAGACAAGAAATAACGCCGAAGCCCTTATCAATGCCTCGGAAAAGACTATCAAGGAAGCCGGAGATCTGGCTACCGAAGACCAGAAGTCAAAAGTCAATGCTGCAATCGAAGACCTGAAGAAAGCCCTTGAAGGCAAGGATGCCGAAGAGATTAAAGCAAAGACAGAAGCTCTTCAGGAATCGGTATACCCGATTTCGACAGCTATGTATCAGAAAGCCCAGCAGGCTCAACAGGCTGCAGGCGAAGCAGGAAGCACTGATGCGAGAGGCCCTGATGAGACAGTGGTTGACGCCGACTATGAGGTAGTTGACGACGAAAAGCGTAAGTAATTAAAGAGAATTAACACTAACAAAAAGCGCCTGATAATTTGCAGGCATGACCGGAAACCTGCTCGCAGGTTCCGGGTTTTTATCCTTTTTTAAAACAACAGGGAATCCTGATGGCTACCACACGTGATTATTACGAAATTCTCGGATTATCCAAAGATGCTTCAGTCGAGGATATAAAGAAGACTTACCGGAAGCTTGCACTGCAGTACCATCCTGACAGGAACAAGGAAGCCGGGGCTGAGGAAAAATTCAAGGAAATATCCGAGGCTTACGCCGTTCTTTCAGACACTGAAAAACGTGCTCAGTACGACCGCTTCGGGCATGCCGGAATCGATGGTCAATACAGTGCAGAGGACATTTTCCGGGGCGCGGATTTTGGCGGGTTCGGAGACATTTTTGAAATGTTTTTCGGAGGCGGCAGAAGAGGAGGCCCTATGGGGCCGAGGAGAGGTTCAGACCTCCAGTACGACCTCTACATAACCTTCGAAGAAGCTGCTTTTGGAGTTCATAAAGATATTGATATTCCAAGGACAGAAAGATGTTCTGCCTGCTCGGGAACAGGAGCAAAGGAGGGCACAAGCCCAAAGCGCTGCCCTACCTGCGGCGGCACAGGGCAGGTTCGCACTACCCGTTCAACTTTGGGAATGCAGTTCGTGAGCACCACAACCTGCAATACCTGTCACGGCAGAGGTCAGATAATTGAGTCCCCATGCCCGGTCTGTAGCGGTGCAGGCAGAGTCCGGAGCAGAAGAACAATAACAGTCAATGTCCCTGCAGGAGCAGACTCAGGCATGACCCTCAGGCTCAGCGGAGAAGGGGATGCAGGAGAACCAGGTGCGCCTTCCGGAGACCTTTATATAATTATCCATGTGATGGAGCACAGGTACTTCAAGCGTGTCGATTACGATGTAATCTCCGAACTGTCAATACCATTCACCCAGGCTGCACTCGGGGCTGATGTTATGGTTGATACCCTCTACGGCCAGGTCAAAATGAATATCCCTGCAGGTACTCAAACCCATTCCGTCTTCAGACTCAAGGACAAAGGCATACAGCACATTCACGGGCACGGTAAAGGAGACCAGCTCGTAAGAGTAATAATCAAGACCCCGACAAAACTTACTCAGGAACAGAAGGAGCTTCTTCGCCAGTTCGAATACCTGAGCAATGGAAAGAAGACCGAAGGAGACGAAAAAAGTAAAGCTGAGAAGCAAAAGAGCGAGAAATCCAGAAAAAGCAAAGGGCTTTTCGAAAAGGTAAAAGATGCCTTTGAGGGTTAAGAAAGCTCTGGCCCGGTTTTCACTCATTTATCGAGTATTACTAATATCTATCCTTTTTTCCTTTTTTCAAGAATAATTTTTCTTAGAGAATTCCTTTTTGGTTTGATTTTTTCCGGAACGGAAGCTCGAAAACATTTATATATACCTGTTTAATTCTATGGTTAAGAATCGTATTTGATATGCAAAAGCATAGGTTTGAGAATTCTGGTTTGCAAAACGTTTAATTTCCAGAGATGGTAAATACGCTGATAAACTTTGCTACAAATAATCGAGTTTCAGGCAACATCCAACACTTCAATATTTTGCCTGGTATTTTTTTAATGTTTATTTTAGCTTTGATTACTTTTATTTTGACTGCTTTCAAGTCAGTTATTTTTGTTTTGAATTTTGTCATCTTAGTTATTTTTATGTTGAGTCTTCACTCTTCAATTAATTTTAATTTAATCAATCCTATGCTCATGCATTCTGGTTCAATAGATTCCTGTCGTGCAGATTCATTAAAAACAGTTTTTTGAGGGTGTTCTATGAAGGCTGTAATTATTGGTGCAGGGGAAGTAGGCTATCACATTGCAAAAGCCCTCTCTCCTAAAAATGATGTGGTAATTATAGAGAAAGACGAGGAAGCGTCAAAAAGGGTAGATGAACTTGACGTGCTCGTAATTGAAGGAAATGGTGCAAACGCTGATATCCTTTCAAAAGTCCTGCAGAATGCTGACCTTCTCGTGGCTGTTACAGGCGTTGATGAGGTCAACATTGTTGCCTGTATGACCACCAAGCTGATCACAAGGAGCAAACCCGGCTGGAAGGATACTAAGACCATAGCAAGAGTTAGTAATCCCGATTATATAGATTCGCCAGTTACATCAAGGGCTCAGGTTGGCGTTGACCTTATGATCTGCCCTGAGCTTGCGCTCGCATCGGAAGTTGCTGATGTGCTCTCAAGTCCTTCTGCAATAGATGCGGAAATGTTTGCCGAAGGAAAAGTAAAGATGACTGAGTTTGCAATAAATCCGGAAAGCAGACTTGTGGGAAAGCAGATGCAGGACCTTCGGCTTGCTGACTGTTGCATTGTCAGCGCGGTTTTTCGCGAAAACGAAATAATAATTCCTCACGGAGACGATTTGATCAAAGCAAATGACCACATGGTGGTTGTGGGCAAGCCTGAAGCTATGGAAAACCTTGAGAACGTCTTCGGGAGCCAGGTACCCCACAAAAACAGGATTCTCCTTATTGGCTGCGGAATTGTAGGTTTCTATCTGGCAAAGCTGATCGACAGAGAAGAAAACGCGGACCTGAGGATCATTGAGAACAGGAAGAGCCGCTGTATAGAAGTGGCTGAGATGCTGGAAAACGCCCTTGTGCTCAACGGGGACGGCACTGATGTCAGCCTTCTCAGGGAAGAAAATATTGAGGATATGGACGTTGTTGTTGCAGTTACGGACAGCGATGAAAAGAACCTTCTCTGCGCTCTTCTTGCAAAGCAGCTAGGAGCAAAGAAGGTGATTGCAAGAGCTGACCGCTCGGATTACCTTCCTCTTTTTGAGATGGTTGGGATAGATATGGCTGTAAGTCCCAGGGAAGCAACCGTAAACGAAGTCCTCAAACTTACCATGGGAAAAGGCATACAAACGCTCACTACTATCGAAGGCGAGAAAGCTGAAATCATAGAATATACGGCTTCCGAGAAATCTAAGGTTGTCGGCAAGCCTTTAAACAAAGTAAAATTCCCTAAAGGAGCTCTCATTAACATGGTAGTACGCGGAAAAGAAACTATAATTCCAAGGGGGGATTTCGTTGTCAACAACGGAGATCGTGTAGTTATTTTCTCCATGGCCTCTGCGGTTTCCGAAGTTGAAAAGTTTTTCAGGTAAGTTTTCCAAGATCGGAGTAATTTTATGGATAATAAAGTCGTTTTTAATGCATTAGGGAAGATTATCACACTTCTTGCTTTTACAATGCTCGTTCCCCTTTTAGTAGCTTTATACTATCGGGAGCCTCTGGAACCTTTTATTGTCTCTATTTTAGTAACTCTTCTTGCTGGTTTGCTTCTTACACACATCAAAAGTAGTGTTGAATGGCAGCAGAAAGAAGCTCTTGCCATTGTGGCTCTGGCCTGGCTTGCAGCAGCTATTTTTGGCGGGATTCCTTTCCTTTTTGAGGAAGTCTCTTTTCTTGATGCCGTGTTTGAAACAATGTCGGGTTTTACTTCAACGGGTTCGACAATTCTTGTGGATATAGAGAGTTATTCCAGAAGTCTTCTTTTCTGGCGGTCTTTTACCCAGTGGCTTGGAGGCATGGGAATTATCGTGCTCTTCATTGCTATCCTGCCCAAACTAGGAGTTGCCGGTCGCCAGCTTTTCAGGGCCGAGGCTCCGGGACCCACCGAAGATAAACTGAAACCGAGAATAAAAGATACGGCAAAGATCCTGTGGGCGCTTTACGTCCTTATCTCTGCTATTGAGGTTGTGGCTCTGATGCTTGCCGGAATGTCCCTTTACGATGCCCTTACGCATACTTTTGCCGGCATGGCTTGCGGGGGTTTTTCTCCTTACGGAGCCGGGATCGAAGCTTTTGGAAGCCCTCTTATCGAGTTTATTCTTACGTTTTTCATGTTTGCGGCCGGGGCGAACTTTGCCCTCTATTACCGGGCTATCAAAATTGATAAGAACCTCCTGTTCAAAGACGAAGAATTCAGGGTTTATACCTATATTCTTCTGGGATTTTCAGGCTTGCTCACCCTGGTTCTGTACAAAGATATGGAGTTTTCGCTCTTCAATTCTTTCCGCTATGCCATATTCCAGATTACCTCTATTATGACAGCTACGGGCTTTGCTTCAACTGATTTTAACCTGTGGAAAGATTCGGCGAAGATTTTGGTTTTTGCAGTCATGTTTATAGGAGGCTGTGCAGGTTCTACAGGAGGCGGCATGAAAGTCGTGCGTTTTATGCTGATGTTAAAGTATGCGAGGAGGGAATTGTTTAAATTTATTCATCCGAGACTTGTCAAGCCTATCAGATTTAATAACAAAGCAGTACCTGATGATGTTTTACAGTCCATACTTTCTTTTGTTGTGATCTATATATCAGTTTTTATTTTCAGTGCGGTACTCCTGACTTTGCTTGGAGTCGACATGATCAGTTCTGCCACAGCTTCGATCGCTACTCTTGGAAATATAGGGCCTGGCTTTAATGTCGTCGGACCTATGGCAAACTTTGAAATGCTTCCTCCCCTGGGGAAAATCGTCCTGATTAACAATATGTGGGTCGGAAGGCTTGAGGTTTATACTGTGCTGGTGCTCTTTACAAGTGATTTCTGGCACTCATGAATGAGAACTTTTACCGGTTAATTCCTACAGGTAAACTCTCACATACTCAAAAAACAGATATCTCTGAACTTTTTCAGACTCTGTTTTTCCCCAGATATTCAGGTTTCTAACTTCCATTACCCATCTGTGTATATGCTTTGGATCTTATTAATCTTAATTTTTTATTTTTTGTTTGTTATTAATTCTACCACTACACCATTTATTAGAAATCCGCCCATTTACGTTTTTTTTCTCCAAAGACTACTTAAGCAAGCAGGGTAATCTATCTGGAAATAGTCTTTTCTTCGAGGGAATCTTATGAAAGCAGTGGTCATCGGCGCAGGAGAAGTTGGATATCATATCGCAAAGTTTCTTTCCCTCACACATGATGTGATTGTTATCGAAAAAGACGAAGACGCCCTGAGAAGGGCGGATGAGCTTGATGTTCAGGTCGTGGAAGGAAACGGTGCAAATGCCGATATTCTTGCAAGTGTCCTTTCCAATGTGGATATTCTCGTGGCTGTCACCGGGGTTGATGAAGTTAACATTGTTGCCTGTATGACCGCAAAATTGATCATAAGGTCCCATCAAGGCTGGAGAGAAACAAAAACTATTGCAAGAGTTAGTAACCCTGACTATATTGATGTGCCTGTTACTTCCAGAGCTCAGGTTGGTGTGGACATTATGATCTGTCCTGAACTCGCTCTCGCCTCGGAAGTTGCAGAGGTTCTTTCAAACCCTTCTGCAATAGATGCGGAAATGTTTGCAGGAGGTAAAGTCCAGATGATGGAATTTGCCATCCGCCCCGATAACAGGTTTGTAGGAAAGCATATGCAGGACCTCAAGCTTGACGACTGCTGTATTGTCAGTGCGATTTTTCGGGAAAAAGAAATAATCATCCCTCGAGGAGACGATTTAATCAAAGCAAATGACCACATGGTAATTGTGGGCAAGCCCAGAGCCATGGAAAATCTCGAGGGCATTTTCGGGAACGAAGAACACCACAGAAATAGAATTCTCCTTATTGGCTGCGGAATTGTGGGGTTTTACCTTGCCAAGATTATTGATAAGGATGAAAATGCGGATCTCAAGGTCATTGAGAACAGAAAGAGTCGCTGCATAGAAGTAGCCGAGGTACTGGAGAATGCCCTTATACTAAACGGGGACGGCACTGATGTCAGCCTTCTCAGGGAAGAAAATATTGAGGATATGGATGTTGTTATTGCAGTTACGGACAGCGACGAAAAGAACCTTCTCTGCGCTCTTCTGGCAAAGCAAATGGGCGCCAAAAAAGTGATTGCAAGAGCTGACCGTTCGGAGTATGTACCTCTTTTCGAGATGGTGGGAATCGATATTGCAGTAAGCCCGAGGGCAGCAACCGTAAACGAGGTCCTCAAACTTACAATGGGGAAAGGCATAGAGGCCCTTGCAACTCTTGAGGGCGAAAAAGCCGAAATTATCGAATATACGGCATCCAGTCAGTCAAAAATTGTAGGAAAACCGCTCAATAAGGTCAAGTTTCCCAAAGGTGCAATCATTACCATGGTTGTCCACAAGGATGAGGTCATTATCCCCAGAGGAGAGTTTGTCATCCGTGAAGGGGATAGAGTCATTGTTTTTGCTCTATCTTCCGCTGTCCCGCACGTTGAAAAATTATTTGTAGTCAAATCCTAAAATAATTCACTAATTTCAAATGAAAACTCCGATGTTTCCGTGGTATAGCGCATCTTGGGAGTTAAGTGTAAATATCTACGTCCGAAACTATAAGTAAGGAATAAATACGAATACATTAAAAGGGTCATAAGCTGCAAAAACAGAGGATCGGCATGAATATTAAGATTGTTTTTTATGTGCTTGGCGGTTTACTCAGGCTTCTCGGGATGCTCATGGTTGTTCCTCTCGGAGTCTCGTACTATTACGGGGAAAATCTGACACCTTTTCTTGTGTCTATAGTAATAACCGTCCTTACAGGTTTAATCCTGCTTTCCTATAAAACCGACGAAGACTGGATGCGCAAAGAAGGCTTTGCAATCGTTGCCCTGGGCTGGCTTGCTGCTGCGGTTTTCGGGGCAATACCTTTCGTCCTGGAAGGAATTTCCCCCCTCAATTCTCTTTTTGAATCCATGTCGGCTTTTACCACTACTGGTTCGACAATCCTTACTGATATAGAAAGCTATCCTAAAGGCATTCTCTTCTGGCGGTCCATGATGCAATGGCTGGGCGGTATGGGAATTATTGTACTGTTCATTGCTATCCTACCCAAACTCGGAGTTGCCGGACGACAACTCTTCCGGGCTGAAGCCCCAGGCCCGACAGAAGATAAATTGAAACCAAGAATAAGGGAAACCGCAAAGATTCTGTGGATGGTCTATTTTGTAATCTCATTCGTGGAGGTTATTGCTCTCCTGCTTGCAGGACTTTCGCTATATGATGCAGTAACTCACACGTTTACTACAATGGCCTGCGGAGGTTTCTCGCCTTATGGGCTGAGCATTGAAGCCTTTAACAGCCCTCTTGTTGAATTCATAATAACTTTTTTCATGTTCATCGCAGGCGCAAACTTTGCCCTACATTACAGGGCGATTTATGTTGACAAGGACTTCCTTCTTAGAGATGATGAATTCCGCTTCTACACAGCCCTCACCCTTGCAGCAACCGGGCTTTTGACTCTCCTGCTCTATCGCGACCTTGGTACAGGTCTTTTTGACTCTTTCAGGCTTTCGATCTTTCAAGTAGTTTCCATTATGACAACTACCGGGTTTGCTACAACGGACTTTAACCTCTGGTCCGAATCTGGTAAAATGGTGCTGCTCCTTGTTATGTTTGTTGGCGGTTGTGCCGGCTCTACAGGCGGAGGCATTAAGGTTGTGCGCGTCCTTATGCTCCTCAGACATGGAAGAGTAGAACTTTTCAAAGCCCTTCATCCGAGAGCCGTAAGAAGTGTAAAATTCAATAATAAAAACGTGCCAGACGAGGTTATAAATTCTATTTTCTCTTTTGTGGTGATCTACCTTCTTATTTTTATCTCAAGCGCACTTATCCTCTCGGTACTGGGTATGGATATTATAAGTTCTATCACTGCCTCCATAGCTACTCTCGGGAACGTAGGTCCAGGCCTTAATGTGGTAGGCCCGATGGGTACTTTTGACCCGATCCCTCCTCTCGGAAAATTAATCCTGATAGCAAATATGTGGATTGGACGGCTTGAAGTCTACACCGTAATTGTGCTCTTTACGCCGGAGTTCTGGAACAAATGATTTTTCAGTAATACCCCTTTTCAGCTTCAAGCAAAAATGGAATGAAGAGTTAACTGAGCGAAGCTGGACAGCAATTCCTGACCAGTCAGTTGATATTTACGAATATGCGAAAATACATATTTTTATGTTTTCCCTGCGCCTCGGAGAGCTACAGCCGCCCTGCCAGATAGATGCTACGGAGAAACTACACTCCATGGCAGAAAAGCAATTTCTTATCCCCGGAAACTGCTTTTCAACTCACACTTATAAAATGCTCTGCCAGCTTATCTGACGGTTCGTCAAAAAAGAAGTAAAAATAAAGATGAAAAAGAGTGTTTTGCGCAGTAATATCTTTAATTTAGTCCTCTTGAGCGGAGCGAAAAGGACCTCGTGCTGTTGCACTTGCAGTGCAACTTCCAAAAAATATCTGATTTCCTGTGATCCCGAGACGCAATTCAGGAAGCAAAACCTGTGATTTTATAAATTAGACATGTTATAAATGATTTTTTATATTCGATTTTTTCATCAAGGGGAATTATTATGAAAAAGCCGCGCTGATAGCGCGGTAAATTTCCATGAATATGCCTAAAAGGTTTTTTTGCTCCTCAACCCAAAAACTCTTCCTTCCCTTTTCGCATAGACCGATAAAAATCCATAGCCACAGCTACCTTTTTTCAATCATTTTTCTCAGTTCCCCCTCTCAATTTACTTTATCCCGGTATCTGGAACGGTCTTTTGTTCTTTTCTACAGACCAGATAATCCTTATCATCTTTTTAGCTGATGCACAGAGTGCAGTATTGTAGTGCTTCCCCTCACTCATTTTCTTCATAAAATACTGCTCTATTACCGGATTAAACAGCTTTGCTTGCACAACAGCTCTCCCCAAAACCCATCTTAGCAGTTTTGATCCCTTTTTGTTAGGTCCTGAAATAACTTCCTTGTTCCCAGATTGTTTTACTTTTGGATCATATCCTGCAAAAGCAACGATCTGGTCAGGATGCTGAAAGTTTTCCACATCTCCAAGTTCAGCCCAGATCATAGCTGCCATTAAATCGCTGATTCCCGGAATTGTCTGAAGATAATGCTTATCCTTCACCGTTTTCCATGCAGCCGAAATCCTGGTTTCCACTTCTTTTATCTGGTTTTCTATATATTCAATCAGTTTCAGCAGAGACTCAACTTCAAATAGTAAAGCCTCCTCAATAAAGTCAGGAGAAACTGAATCTTTCGCCATTTCTAAAAGTTCTCTTGCTTTCTCAGGACTGTAATGATTCCTGCTCGTTTTTCTCATCAATTCAAAGAGCCTTTCTTCTCCCATTTCAAGCATATCAAAGGGTCTTGGTGCTTCATTTAGAATAGCTATTGATGTTTTTGTGAATATGCTTGAAAACATCTGGTCATATCCAGGAAAAATAAGATGCATGTTGCGTATTACCCGCTTCTTCAGGTTAGCCACCTCTGATTTCAGTTTGAAATGGAATCTACAGTATTCCTTCAGTTCCATTCTCATTTTATCGCCATAACAGATTTTTGGGGCTTGCCCGAATCGAAGCATTCCAGCAATTGTTTTTGCATCGATTTGATCTGTTTTTGCTCCCCTAACGTTGACTGCTGCAAACCCCCTTACCTGAGAAGGATTGTAAAGATGGATTTCATAGTGTTTCGAAAGTTCACAATATATGGTATACCAGTATATTCCAGTGGCTTCCATTCCAATCCTTGGAATTAGATCTAATTCACCTGCGGTTGATTTTACACGTTCTCTGAACTTCTCAATACTGCTTTTTAAATTCTTAATTTTGATGTATTTTCCAATCTGTTCTCCCTTATCGTTCAGAATACAGGCTTCATGTATATTCTTAGCAACATCAATACCAACATTCAAATACACTTATAAGAGCCCCCACGACACTATTTTATAGACTGGGAACCAAATATCCCTCTGCTCTCTACAGACCGTAAGCTCGTGGAAAATCGCCAGACTCTGTGAACACAGAGCTGTAACATGTTAAATTGCCGGAGAGCCGTAGGAGTGAGGGTGGTAGTCTAAGATAGCCGGACAAAGCCGTAAGTCTGCAAAACTACCCTCCCAGCCTACGTATCGTTTTTATGAAAATGCAGCTATAAAAAGCTGCAATTATCCTTTATACGAGTCTGCTTGAACGAGCGAAGCGAGTGAAACAGACCTCGTGCTCCCGAAGCGAAACTCGGGAAGCGAAACTCGGGAGGCGAAACTCGGGAAGTTAAGATTACGTGAAAAAATTTGGGTAACCTGAGAAAAGTAAAATTTAGAGAAAGAATTTTTCCTTTAAAAGGCTTAAAAAAAGAACAATAGAAAAAAAGATGCCTGTTTTTCAGGCATTATGTTCTGTTCTTTATTACTTCTTTTGCTGCATCCTTAAAAAGTATGCGAAGATCCCAGAGCAGCTTTTTATTGGCTTTGAAGAGAGCCTGTAGCAGATCCAGGAGGCTCATCCTTTCGAATTTTACGTCTTTTAATGAATGAGCAAGCGAGTCAAGGTCATCGTCGGAAAGGTTGATAAAGCAGTTCTTAACGATAAGGCTCATGTCAATGTCATGTCCTATTGTAGCTCTCCACCTTTTTTCATAGACCTCTTCAAGCTTTCCCAGTGAGACATCTCCTGCGGATATAGCTGTGTAAGCAGCTTCTCCAGCCATCTTACCTGCATCCATGGCGTTGAGAATCCCCCCACCTGTAATAGGGTCTGACTGACGTGCAGCGTCTCCTATAAGCATCAGCCCGTTAGCTGAAGTTTTCTCGATGCTACCTGACACCGGGACTCCACCGAAAACCATCTCAACTATCCGGGCATCCGGAAACCTTTTTTGCAGGAAATCGTTCAGATGATCGACCGGCCTCTGTTTGAATTTCCCCATCTTACTTCCCAGAATTCCGATTCCCACATTGGCTTTTCCTTCTCCTTTAGGAAATATCCAGACATACCCCCCGGGTGCGATCTCATTTCCTATGTAGAACTCACAGTGCTCCTGGTCTATATCCGTACCTGCGATAAGGTACTGGGCACAGGTCTCGATATCTACGGGTTTCAGGGCTGTGTCAATCCCTGCCCACCTGCCTACCTTTGATTCGACTCCATCAGCCCCTATTACTATTTTGGCACTCACATCGTACTCTTTCCCGAGATGCATGAGCTTGGCCCCTTTTACGAAATCGTCTTCAATGATAAGACCTGTAGCTCTTGTCTTTACCCTGACCTCAGCTCCGGCCTTCGCAGCCTGCTCCGCAAGGGCACGGTCAAAGACCTTTCTCTCGAGTACATAGCCGACCTCTCCTCCGGAGAGTTCCTCAGCCATCTCTATTTTTGTACCGTCCGGAGAGTAAATACAGGAACCTTTAAGATCAGCACAGATCCACCGTTTGTCGATCTCTAGATGTTTTTTAAGAAACTCTTTGTTTACGCCTTCGGCACAGCGTACAGGATCACCTATTTCCTGGCGTTTTTCAATTAGAAGTACATCAAGCCCTTTCTCAGCTGCTGTTTTGGCAGCAATGGAGCCTGCAGGGCCGGCTCCTATCACCAGAACATCATACATGTCCTTCATTTCATTACCTCGATTGCTCCTACAGGGCAGATGCGATCGCATATCCCGCACACGATACAGACATTTTCATCTACTTCAATCCAGGTTTCCACAAGTTCGAGTGCTCCTTTAGGGCAGACTCCCACACAGGCTCCACAATATCCACATTTATATCTGTTTATGTTGATGCTCACCAGCTCACCTGTAACTTTTAAAGGTAAATCATGATCTTTAACAGCAGTCACAATCTCTTGCAGATAATTTGGCGAGAATCGAAAGACTCACCAATATGATGCCGCATTATTTAAACTAATGACTTTTATATAATTCCTGAATATCTCTTTTTTGATTACAATGCTTTCGGAAATAACATTCTGTTAATAAATCTTTTCTGGCTCTTAAGATCTATTTACTATTACTTGAATTTCTTTTTGAGAAAGGTAATCTTCGAATTCAGACCTATCTGCTTAATATAATTTATTTTTCGAATCAGTTTCCACAATTATTGTATTTATGTACTTTAAAGTTATTGGCTACTGTGCCAATGCACTCATTATAGAATTCTCCTTCAGTTACCTTTATGATGCATTTCATCATTAACCCGCAGTATATTTTTTAGTATGTTAACTCTCTTCAGAAAGCAACATTTGATGCAATCGCTTTAGTATAAAATTATTTATGATATATCTTTACAAATTATATTTTTACCTTAGAAGAAAATTTTATTAATTTATACTAAGTAGGAGGCTTCTGTTCCTTCAAACTCATGCCCTGGATCTATATACCTTTTTTCGTAATATTATCTGCCAGCAGGTCAATAAAAGTGTCCATAACTTCAGGAAAATCGTCTTTCTCGATTTCGTTCCTGAAATGGAGAAGGGAAAGGACGGCCTGTGTGGTTGCGGCAAGGATCCTGGCAGGTTTATCAATAAGAAGCCCGGCGGCTGCCCACTCTTCAAAAAAAGGAAGAATTATTGACACATTGTTTCTACGAATACTTTTAATTTCTTCCTCAGAGGACCGGGAAATTATCAGCTCAAGATGTTCTTTCTCGATTAAAACTTTTCTCCAGATTGGGTGATTATCCACAACATGCAGAACATACCAGAGATAAGCCCTGATAGCTTTATCGGGTTCAGATCTATATTTCAGGAAGGAACTTTCGAGTATGCTGTCCTTTAAAACTTCCTGCTCCTCTTTAAAAATCTGGAGAAAGATATCCTCTTTGCTATTAAAAAAAGAATAGAAAGAACTCTTTGAGATTCCCAGACCTTCGGTAAGATCCTCAATGCCTGTTTTCTTAATACCGTATCTGGCGAAGCAGTCCTTTCCGCGATCCATAATTTTTCTTCTTATGACCTCTCTTTCTTCATCTGTAAAAGATCTCACAGGCTCACCTATCCTGGGAATATCCTTCCCGAATTTTGCTGATTCCATAAAATCGAGCTTATCCATTCAAGAATTAAAGACTATTAGTATCAATGAATCATTCGTTTTTTCGTTCATAGTTTAATAAAGATGATTTATTTAAAATTTTGGATAGAAAACCTGAAAAAAATGATTTTTCACGTCTATTTATTGTTTTTCACCACTTTTTCAAGCTTCTTTTTCGTTCTACTTCACTCTCTCCTCTACTTAGTTCTTTTTTTGAAGAGCCGCCAGACAGACTGGTTGAGAGCCTTACCATGTGAATTGAACACCGGTTTGCAGATTAAGGGCAGTATTTGTCCGGACTGAAAACCGGTTTGTAGATTAAGAATAATTTATTTGAGGCAGGTAGACTACAGCCACGTGAGCGCGGACAGAAAAAAATGGAAATTCGATTTTGTAAAAGGGGAGAAAAAAGAGCCATAAGATAAAAGAGAAAATGAAAGCAAACAGAAGAAAGAATTTATAATTTCAGACTTCCGTAGCTATGCAAATAAAGAAGAATAAATAATCAAAATGCTTTTTCTTAGTTTATTTTTCTTCTTTAGTTTTTATATTTCAAATCTTTTATCCAGTTCTTTGTTGGAAAGGGCCGCCAGACTAACTGATGGGAGCACTTCCCTATAAGGGTTCAAACTGGAACCAGGCCGACCCTTCCTCTGCTGACATCGAGTTTGAATTTTCGGTTAATATAGTCTTTTGCAGCCCCTTTTCCATGTATGAGAAGCTCTACTAGATCTTCAGGTTCATCTATATCCGTGCCGGCCAGGAAGGAGTCATAGATTTCGAAGTCTTGCCCGGAAGCTGTTGCAATAGAACAGTGAGTCAGAAAGCTTGAACCGTAATATTTTACTCTATAATTAGAGGGATTCTTTATAAACAGGGCATTCGTACCTCCGCCTTTCCCGGGAACGATACATATATCCTTTTTAGTTGAAGTTATCCCTTTTATATGGTCCGGAGAAAGAAGAGGCAGATCAGCCATAACAATAAAGACAGGCTCTCCGGCCTCTTTGAGGTACCTGTTAAGGGCTTCATTCAGGTCTTTTTCATCCAGCAAGACTCTTGCTTTCTTCATTCCTTCAAGTCCGTAGGCCGAAGGGCTGAGAATGTCAATTTTTTCGATTCCGGTTTCCTTGAGAGAATCAATTACCTGGTTCAGCATGAGTTCTACGAACTCTTCCCTTTCTTCCAGGCTAAGGACAGGCGACAGCCTTGATTTTGCGC
Source organism: Methanosarcina subterranea (assembly GCF_055385895.1). Classification (NCBI taxonomy): domain Archaea; kingdom Methanobacteriati; phylum Methanobacteriota; class Methanomicrobia; order Methanosarcinales; family Methanosarcinaceae; genus Methanosarcina; species Methanosarcina subterranea. The sequence continues at coordinate 1,733,959 of NZ_AP042426.1, forward strand.
TGGCTTTCTTATAGGGGATTACGGCTCTCATCTGGACTCCTGCACATTTTCGTTTTTCGTATTTTCCTCATTTTGTCTCAGGGGAACTCTTTCAGAGGAATTTTTTAGAGGAATTCCGTTTTCAGGTTTCTTATTCCTTGCTGCCTATTTCCGCTCTTTCATAACCAGGAAGCAGTCCTTCAGGTCCCGAAAACCGCGGATCGACCTTCCGGTAAAGGGTATCCCTCTGCATGGGAATCCTTCCTGCCCCTTTTATCATCCACTCAAATTCTGCCGGAGATACGTATTCCCCATGGCTGCCCCCGGATGCTGTAGAGATCTGGTCTTCGATGAGCGTACCTCCCAGGTCGTTTGCTCCACACTGGAGGGCTACCTGGGCGAGCTTTTTTCCCAATTTTACCCATGTGGCCTGGATGTTATTGATATGGGTATGCAGGATTACGCGGGAAATGGCTATGAGCTGCAGGTCTTCAAGCCCTGTGCTTGAGAACTTTCCGGATGACAGCATCTTCTCCCCTATCGGGTTATTGTAGGGCAAAAAGGACATAGGAATAAGTTCCGAAAACCCTCCTGTCTCTTTCTGGATCTCGCGGATGGTAAAAACGTGATCCAATCTCTCTTCCAGCGTTTCGACATGTCCGTACATAATAGTGGCATTGGTGGAAATCCCGGCTTTATGTGCTGCAGTTATGGTGTCGATCCACTGCAGCGTGTTGATTTTGCCAGGGCAGATAATTTTTCTTACCCTGTCGGAAAGAATCTCGGCTGAAGTCCCGGTGAGGGAGTCAAGCCCACTTTTTTTAAGCCTGCGCAGGGCTTCTTCAACGGACATGCCTGAGATTTCTGCTGCATAATTTACTTCCATGGGGGAAAGGCCATGAATACACATGTCAGGAAATTCGGCTTTTATTGATTCGATAATCTCAAGATAGAACTCCATGTCAGTTTCGGGGGTATACCCACCCTGGACGCAGACTTCCACAGCTCCGGCTTTTCTGGCTTCCTCCGTTTTTTTCAGGATCTCTTCGACGCTCAGTATATATCCTTTCTCTGTCCTGTACGCGCAGAATCCGCAGTTTCCGACGCATTTGTTTGTAATATAGATATTCCTGTTCACTACATAGCTGACAGTGTCGCCTACCGTACTGGCGCGCAGATCATTGGCGAGCTCAAATAGCTCAAACGGGTTTCCTTCAAGCAGGAGGAGGGCATCTTCTTTAGTACATTTTCCCTGATATGCCCTCTCAATCACGTCTTCTGGAGTTGTCGGTTTTTTCGTGTACATCGGATCATCCTTCTTAAAATTCCATAATTTCCCTGACTGTCACCTGGCTGTCCGGCTTATTCGAAAACTCTGCATCCGGCAACCCTTCCAGGGTTTCTGGAAGCCAGTTCATGCGCTCCCATGTACAGGGTTGTCCTTTCTTTAGGGACCCTGCCGGCTCCGTGGATCATCCATTCCAGTTCTTCAACAGAGATACTTTCTCCGTGAGAGGCTCCTGCCAATCTGGAGATGCTTTCTTCCATAAGCGTGCCTCCTAGGTCGTTTGCGCCGCAATGGAGAGCAAATTGGGCAAGCTTCTTTCCGAGTTTTACCCAGCTTGCCTGGATATTATCTACATGCCCGTGAAGAAGAATACGAGAAATAGCATAAATTTTCAGATCATCAAGGCCCGGAGTTGCGTACCTGCCTTCACGGATCATTTTTTCTCCGACAGGGTTGTTATAAGGCATAAAAGGTAGGGGCACAAATTCGGTAATTCCACCGGTCTCCTTCTGAATTTCCCTGATAGTTAGCATGTGCTCAATTCTTTCTTCCGGAGTTTCGACATGCCCGTACATCATGGTTGCAGTGGTAGGAATTCCTGCAGCATGTGCCTGCCTGACCACTTCAATCCATTCCAATGTACTGAGTTTTGCAGGGCAGATTATTTCCCTCACACGGTCAGAAAGAATCTCGGCAGCAGTTCCGGGCATCGTATCAAGCCCGCTTCGTTTCAGCCTTGCAAGGGATTCACTTACCTTCACGCCGCTGATACGGGAAGCATGGAAGACTTCCATTGGGGAGAAGGCATGGATATGCATTTCCGGGAACTCGGCCTTTATGGCTTCTACAATTCCAAGGTAGAAGTCCAGCCCAACATTCGGAAGCAGCCCTCCCTGAATACAGACTTCGGTTGCTTTTACCTGCTCAGCCTCCCTGACCTTTCCCATAATCTCTTCCAGGTTCAACAGGTACCCGTTGTTATCTCTAAATGCACAGAAACCGCACGTACCTACGCATCGGCTTGTGAAATTAATATTTCTGTTGACTACGTAGGTGACTGTGTCTCCTGCGGCAAGGTCTCGGAGTTCGTCCGCAAACCTGAAAAGTTCAAAAGGGGGTATCTCCAGGAGCAGGAGCGCATCTTCTTTTGTGCTCCTTCCCTGATGTGCGCGTTCTATGAGGTCATCGGGAATTTTGCTGTTCATTTTTCTAAATCCTCCGGTTTCTCTGTTTCGGGCTGCTTCCTGTAGCCGTGCCTATCTGAGAGCTGCTCGATGAGGCTGCCTATTCTTTCCGAATACCACCCTTTTTTTACGTACTGAGGGTAGATTGGCAGGCGTTCTTTGAGCGGGGTTTTCCCGAGCTTTTCCTGCAGAGCCTTTACATCCGGCCATTCGGCTTCGGGGTTGATCCAATCAATTGTAAGAGGGGATATACCTCCAAGGTCCGTTACTCCCTTTGCGATAAGGGCTTTTGGGTCAATGAGATTCGGGGCAACCTGTACTGCCACATCACGCGGCAGGATCCGGGCTGCAAGAGCTACCGCATCCATCATCTCTTCCACAGTCGGCTCAGGGAGGTTTTCCATGGGAGTCCCTGGTTTAGGGGCAAAATTCTGAATAATTACTTCCTGAATATGCCCATATTTCCCGTGAAGGCCTGCAATTGCTTCAAGAGACTCTATCCTATCATCCCTGCTTTCCCCTATCCCTATAAGGAGGCCTGTAGTATAAGGAATTTCCAGTTTTCCGGCATCCCGAATTGTCTCAAGCCTGCGTTCCGGAATTTTTCCGGGGCAGTCTTTATGGGCATCCAGAACTGCCGTGCTCTCAAGCATCAGCCCCATACTGGCATTCAGGGGCTTTAAAACTTTAAGTTCGGAATAGGTCATAATACCTGCATTCGTATGGGGAAGAATTCCTATATCGATTGCAGATTCACAGAGGAAAAGGAGATATTCAAGAGTAGAAGAATAGCCGAGACCTTCAAGTATTGCACTGTATCCGGGCACTTCCTCTGCATACTCCCCGAAAGTGAAGAGAGCTTCAGTGCACCCTGCCTTTACCCCGTTTTCAAGAACAGAAATAACCTCTGCTGGCTTCATAAGCCGGGCTCCGGGCTGTCCTGGCTTCCGCCGAAAGCCGCAGTAACCGCACTGGTTTCTACAGATATTGGTTACCGGGATGAAAACGTTTTTTGAGTAAGTTATGAAAGGAACTTTTTCCGGTGGAATGATAAAACACCTGCTGAATTCTGGTTTCTTGCTCTCTGACTTCAACCTAGGATTTTTCCCATAACCGATACCACGCCAAGAGCCACTCCTTCAACTTCTATGCCTCCCTTTCCTTTGGCCCCGTCTCCAACAACATAAAGGCCGGAAAAAGGAGTTTCATTTCCGGGATCAGTACCTGATGCTGCCCTGTTTACAGGCCATTCATCATGATATGATTGGATAAGGAGAACTTCGTATCTTTTACCCGGAAAAATCTCTTTAATATCCACAAGCCCCATCTCGATCTCGGATTCGAGATTCTTTACGTTCTCAGGGGCCACATATTGGTGGCACATGGTAAGGTGCTTTCCTGGAGGAGCCAGTTCAGGGTCAGCCTGAGTTACTTCATTGATACCGTTTATACGTCTCGTATAAGGAGTCAACAGGACTCCGGAATGTCCGACCAGAGGCTCATCTGCGGCAAGACAGATCTTTATACCTGCTGATGGCTGAAGAGTCTCAAGCATTTTCAGGTAACCTGCATCTGCTTTTCCGGAAAGAGCTTCACCACAGAGTAGAACGGTTGCAGCATGCCCCAGATTGCTGATAACAAGATCAGCTTCATGTTTATTACTTTCAGTAACCACCCCTGCGACTTTTCCATTTTCAACCAGGATTTTTGAGACTTCCTGCCCGGTATGGATTTTCCCTCCGTTTGCAAGAATAACGGCTTCAAGGGCATCAATAACCCCTTTACACCCCCCTTTCGGGACCCCTGTACCTCCAAACCGGTACATGTTTTCAATTATCTCAAAAACCTCTTCTACCGGGACTTCGTCGCTTTTCAGGCTGAGAGCCCAGCCGCAGAAAGAATCGGCAAATCTTATCAGCCACTCATCATTGACCTGGGACTTTATCCAGGCCTGAAGTGTGCTTCCTGCAGGGTGGTTCTTTCTTGTACTAACTATCAAAAGGGCTATTTTCATGCGGTCTTTATAGGAAAGAAGCGAAGGAAAATCATTAAAAGAAATATCTTTAAAGCCTTTCACATAATCGGAATTCCCTTTTTTGAGAGGCACACGTATTGTTGTCATTTCTGACCGCACTATATCAACATCGGCTCCGATTTCCCTGAGTAGCCGGGCAAGGGGGCCTCCCGTACCGTTAGGGAGCATATGGAAAGCTCCGCTCGAAAGCTGAAACCCTTTGTAACTGAGATTGGTAAACCTGCCTCCTGTAATAGGAAGCCTTTCAAAAACTTCAACTTCATGCCCTGCCTTTGAGAGCCTGCCAGCGCTTAGGAGCCCTCCGAGGCCTGCCCCAATGACAATCGTTTTCATGCCGTTACCTCAATGGCTTTTACAGGGCAGTAGGGAATACATAACCCGCATTCTACGCAGGCGTCGGTAGCCCGTGCTTTTCCCTTTACCTCTATGGCTCCTTTTTTACAGAAAGAAGCACACTGGCCGCACCCTACACAGTTATCGTTTATCTTCATGCGATCCACCAGCTTTTCTATCGTGAAAAGACTTATTATAATGTGTTGGTATAGTGTGTTGCTCACGTTGTTTTCTCAGGAAAAATGGAAAGCAGGGTTCCCTGAGAATTACGCGCCGGTTGTAATATCTAATCGGTAGTATACTATGAATTTATCCCTTTTCAGAATATAATATATTTTTAAAGACAACACTCAAAGGCTTTGAAAGCCCCTGGTTCCTCTAAATATTCTAATTGCCTGAGAAGGCATTTTCAGGCAGCTACCTGTACATAATAATACTTAAGGGCTCTCACTGAAGCGTCCAGGATACCATTATTAGTCATTTAATGATTATAGCCATTCAGCCGTTCAGTCACCAGAGATATAGTCACCATAACCACTCAACCATCGTAGCTTTTTATCCATTTATAGTCATTCAACTATCATAGATTTTCAGCCATTATAGTCACTTAGTCATCATAATTATGATCGTCATAGCTGTTCAGCCTGTAGCCGTTATCCGTATGATGTCCCTGGTATATTTGAAGAAGATGATGAAGGAAATTAGATATCGCTTTTCCTTCAATTACGGAGGAAATTTTCAGCACTTTCAGTTCCTTATTATTTTCATTTTAAAGGTTGCCTCAGGAGCGCTTTATCCCCATAATTTATCATTATTATTAGTGCCGCAATTACAGGGTATTTTATGGAGATAAAAATAATTAGCTGATATATATAATTCCTTACTATGAGAGGAGAAAAACTTGTGCTTATAGAGAAATAATTTTCAGGGTTTTTAGGCTGTGAAAAGATAAAAACATATTTATGGTGTATATATAATTTCGTGATCATGTCAGGGCTTTTCCTCTGATTCATTTCAACATGCCTATATTTTAAAAAGAGATTTTTAATTATTTAGACTTAATATTTATATAATATTAATTATCTAGCAAATAGCTATAAATAACCCCTGATTCATTTGCAGAACTAGCATAGCTACTTCGAATCTTAATTATTAATTATACTACTTTCACGGCAATTGAATCCATGTCACCGGAAGAAGGGTTCTCCCCTTACATTCGGTAATTTATTACATAACCCTGGGCAATGAAATGTAAATTTTTCAGAGCCTGGTGGTAAAATGCCCGTATTCAGAGAGCCCCATCTGTCGGAAGAGAGGGTCCCCGATGTGGGTACTCCTGCAGGACCTGTGTTCGGACCACAGTGGTTTTTCAAAATAACCGGAAGTCCGAATACGGTTTTTTTGTCCGTCCATATTTAAAAACCAAAAAATCAAGATCATGCGACGCTGCAGTTTCAGATTGCTGCACTTTGATAGGTGATACAATGTCTGGAATAATTGATAGCTATATACCGGTTGCAATATTTCTTGCCGTGGGACTGATTATGCCACCCATGACAATGTTCATGGTAAAGCAACTGAGTCCGAGGAGCAAGGCAGCCAGCAAATACACGACATATGAATCTGGTTCCGTCCCTACAGGAACTGCCAGGATCCAGTTCAATGTCGAGTATTATCTTTATGCAATTGCTTTTGTTCTCTTTGATATTGAGGTGCTTTTCCTTTACCCATGGGCTACCGTCTATAAGGGGCATGGGATTACCTCAATTGCAGTAGTTGAGATGTTTGTATTTATCTTCATACTGCTCTTCGGATACGTGTATCTCTGGAAGAAGGAGGCCCTTACATGGGTGAAGTGAAGGAGACAAAAACGAACAACAAAAAAGAAACTCCGGAAGAAGAAATTCCCGGCGTTCTCACAACAACCACCAGTGCAATCAGTGACTTCCTCAAGAAAACCAAGGCTCAGGATCTGATTAACTGGGGGCGGAAAAATTCGCTCTGGTTCATGACCCAGCCAATGGGCTGCTGTGGTGTGGAAATGATCGCGACGGGCTGTGCTCATTATGATACTGACCGCTTCGGGATCATTCCCAGGAACTCCCCAAGGCATGCGGATGTCATGATTATCAGCGGCTATGTGACAAAGAAATACCTGCCAGCTTTACAGAGGCTCTGGGACCAGATGCCTGCTCCTAAATGGGTAATCGCCATGGGAGACTGTTCTATCAGCGGCGGTCCCTTTTATGAGTCCTACAGCACGGTGCAGAACATCGATGAAATCTTCCCTATCGATGTATACATTCCCGGATGTCCGCCCAGACCCGAAGCTTTGATCCAGGGATTTGTGGAACTTCAGGAAAAAATAAAAGCTAAAAAAGATCGGGGCACGGAATACTGAGTAGATTTCAGGCTTATTTGAGGGAATACAATGGATGCCAGAACAATTATAGAATCATTAACCGGGGAATTTCCGGAGGCAATTTCCGAAGCAGGAATCGAATCTCCGATACGTATCCGGGCATATGTGGATAAGGAAAAAGTAAAAGAGGTCTGCCAGTACCTTAAGGACTCCCTTCAGTTCGACCACCTCTGTTCCGTGTGCGGAGTGGACTATCCTAAGAGGAACGAGCTGGAATCTGTGTATCATATAGCTTCGTATGACCATCCTGTAGTTCTTATGCTGAAAGCAAGGCTGCCCAGGGATTCTCCGGAAGTAGAGTCTGTTGTACCGGTATACTGGAATGCAAACTGGTATGAAAGGGAGACCTACGAACTCTATGGGATTGTGTTTAAAAACCACCCGAATCTGAAGCCTCTTGTGCTCCCAGAAGAGATGCTGGGTGAGTGGCCTCTCCGGAAAGACTACGAAGGTTTCCCGAACAAGACAGCAAGAAACCTGGTGTGAGGGATGAAAAATGGACGAAATTCTTGGATCAAGTGAAATTATCGGACCAAACGAAATGATTGTACACCTGGGCCCCCAGCATCCCATGCAACCCGGACCTTTCAGGTTAAACCTGAGGTTAAAAGGGGAAACCGTGATGGATGCTGAAGTGGAACTGGGTTATATTCACAAAGGCATTGAAAAAATCCTGGAGAACAAGACATACCTTCAGGGAATTACGATAGTTGACAGGATCTGTTACCTTGTAGCCCTGACAAATGAAGAATGCTTCGTGGGCTGCGCTGAAAAGCTGTTAGATATCGAACCTCCTGAGAGAGCTCAGTATATAAGAGTCATTTTAGAAGAGCTTTCCAGGCTCCAGAGCCACTTGCTTGGCCTGGGAGAATTCGGAGAGTTCATCGGCTTCGTCTCCATGTTCATGTACACAATCAAGGAAAGGGAAGATATCCTTACTCTGATTGACATGGTCACGGGGGCAAGGGTTACCCACAGTTACCTGAGGTTCGGAGGAGTACGCGACGACCTTCCGGCCGGGTTTAAGGAAAAGGCTATCCCTGTCCTGAATAACCTCAAGAAAGTCATTAGCGATTACGAGGAAATGTTCGATTCGGACAGAATTTACAGGGAACGGACTGCAGGAGTTGGCGTCCTTACTGCAGATGTTGCAAAAAGCCTTGGAGTTTCCGGACCTGCTCTGCGGGCAACTGGTGTTCCCTTCGATATCCGGAAGAACGAGCCCTACCTTGTGTATAAAGACCTGGACTTTAAGGTCTGCACTGAAACTGCAGGAGACTGTGCTGCAAGAGTGCAGGTCAGACTTAACGAGATGAGGGAAAGTATCTACATCCTTGAACAGTGCCTTGACAGGATCCCGAGCGGGCCTATCTTCCCGGAAGGAACCCCTTACAGCAAAAGGACTCCTGTAATGAGAGTTCCTGCAGGTGAGGTATTCCACAGGGTGGAAGACCCGAGAGGTGAGATGGGCATGTACATGATTTCCGACGGTACAGACAAGCCTTACAGGGTAAAAGTCAGAGGACCTTACTTCCCGACTCTTCAGGCTTTGCCTCCTCTTATCAAAGGTACAACAGTTGCGGACGTTGCAGCGATTTCAGGCAGCATGGACGGATGCACCAGTGAAGCGGACAGGTGATTATAGTGGCTATAGAAATCCCAGAATTTATAATTCCTTTTATCCCCTGGATCCGCGGGCTTGTGGGCCTCTCTCTCGTGGGAGCCATTTTCCTTGGAGCTATGGGTGCTGTCTGGATTGAGAGAAAACTCTCGGCCGATATTCAGTTAAGGCATGGACCTTCAAGGGTGGGCAAGTTCGGGCTTCTGCAGCTTGTAGCCGATGCCATAAAACTCTTCACAAAAGAAGATATGAGACCAAGTAATGCTGACCGTCTTCTCTTTGACAACGCTCCTATTTTTATGATGAGCTCGGTTTTCCTGATGCTCGTTGCAATCCCTGTGGGTGCAGTCTTCATTAACGGGGTCGAATATCCTCTGGCTGTAACCGAGATGGATGTCAGTATACTTTACATAGAAGCAATGTCCGCAATTACCATCTTCGGGATTTTCATGATTGCTTACGGTTCTAACAACAAGTATTCCCTTCTTGGTGCTTTCAGAAACTTTGCCCGCATGGTAGGGTATGAAGTACCTCTCGGGATCACTGTTGTCAGCGTTGCCGTAATGACAGGTTCCCTGAATATCGTGGAAATTGCCAGAGCCCAGGGACTTGTCTGGAATATTTTCCTGCAGCCGATCGGGTTTATAGTCTTCTTTATTGCTCTTATGGCGGATATGGGGAGGCTTCCTTTTGACCAGAATGAGTCTGAAGAAGAACTGATCGCAGGCTGGATTACCGAATATACCGGAATGCGTTTCGGGCTCGGGTTCTTTGCCGAATATATCCACATGATTCTTGGATCCTTCCTTGTAGCACTTCTTTTCCTTGGCGGCTGGAACGTTCCGGCATTTGTTGCAAACAATGCAATACTTGGCCTTATTGCCCCTACAGGATTCCTGCTTCTTAAAACAGTGCTTGTGCTGATGACTATTATAGGAATGAGGTGGGCTGTCCCGAGATTCAGGATTGACCAGGTAGTAGATATGAGCTGGAAAAAGCTCCTGCCCCTATCCCTCTTGAACCTTGTCTGGGCAGTAGGCCTTGGACTCTATCTGGGGGCTTAAGAGTATGGTTCTCAAAAATATTAGATACGCAATTAAAAACATCCCTAAAAAACGCGTAACCAGGATGTGCCCGGAAGTGGAAAGCCCGCTCTCCGACAGGTTCAGAGGCCTGCAGACCCTTGACAAGAGCAAATGCATAGGCTGTGGAATCTGTGCCAATACATGTCCTAACAGCGCGATAAAGATCGTAAAAGCCCCTATTTCCCCCGGCAGCGAGAAGCAGAGGTGGTTCCCTCAAATTGACATAGGTCACTGCCTCTTTTGTGGGCTCTGCATTGACCAGTGTCCTAAAGGTGCACTTTCCAGCGGGAGAGAATATTGTAAAGGCATGGTGAAATGGACTCATAAAGACCTGCTCATGACTCCGGAAAAACTCGCAAGGGAAGTAGATATCGAAGAAGGTGATGAGAGATGATCGGACTTGAAACTATCGGAGCAGCTCTGGAACTGGCTGTCTTCGGGCTCCTTGCGGTTGTCACAGTCTTCTTTGCAATCTTTGTGGTTATTGCAAAAGATGTTGTAAGAGCCGGGCTTTCCCTGATTATGTGCATGTTTGGCGTTGCAGCACTTTATATCCTCTTAAATGCCCAGTTCCTTGGGATAATCCAGGTGCTGGTCTATATAGGGGCAATCGGAGTATTGATCCTCTTTGCAGTTATGCTTACGAAGCGCGAACTGGGAGGTGGGTCCCGTGCACATTAACAGACTCACGGCTCTTCTCGTATCTCTGCTCTTTGTAGCAGTTATAGTAACAGGAGTTTTTGGGACTTCCTGGAATACGGTTTCGGAACTCCCTGAAAACCCGGCTGACCCGAGCAATATCGAGGGCATAGGCATGTTAATTTTCACCCAGTACGTGGTGCCTTTCGAGGTCCTGTCAATTGTCCTGCTCGCATCCCTTATCGGTGCAATCTATATGGCAAAAGGAGAGGGCAACAGATGACTGCTATTCCGTTAACATTTTATCTGGGTCTTGCAGCCCTGCTCTTTTCAATCGGGCTTTACGGCGTCATGACGCATAAAAGCGGGATCAGGATGATCATGTGTATAGAGCTCATGCTGAACTCCGCAAACCTGAACCTTGTGGCTTTTTCAAGCTATACGGACACCCTGAACGGGCAGGTCTTTGCCATCTTCTCGATTGCCCTTGCAGCTGCTGAAGCAGCAGTCGGGTTTGCAATCTTTATGGCAATCTATAGAATGCACGACAAAATTAACCTTGATGAGCTTAACATTCTGAGGTGGTAAAAACGGCTCTGGAAGAATTTGCATTTTTGATCCCCCTGCTTCCGGCACTGGCTTTTGCGATCACCTTCTTCTTTGGCAGGAAAATGCCATCAGGAGGGGCAATCGTCCCCATCCTTGCTATTGCCGCCTCTTTTGTAATCTCTTTCATGATTACCCTCGGGCTGCTGGCAAACCCCGAAGAAGTCGTAAACCAGTCCTATTCCTGGTTTGCAGTGCTTAACATAGGAATATTAATCGACCCCCTGGCTGCAGTCATGCTGTCAATGGTTTCCTTCGTGAGCCTGCTGATCCATATCTATGCAGTTAGCTATATGTCCCATGATCCCGGAAGGGCCAGGTATTTTGCAGAAACCGCACTTTTCACCGCGGCAATGCTTTCCCTGATCCTCTCGGACAACATCCTGCAGCTCTTTGTTTCCTGGGAACTTGTCGGGCTCTGTTCCTATCTCCTGATCGGGTTCTGGTTTGAAAAACCCTCAGCAGCAGCAGCTGCCAAGAAAGCTTTCCTGACAACCAGGATCGGAGACGTAATGTTCCTTACAGGAATAATCGTACTCACTTCCGATCTTCTTAAGGTCGCAGGCGGTTTCCAGGAAGGAGTGTACCTGCTGCGTTTTGACGAAATCTTCAGTTATATTCCCCAGATTTCGGCTCTGCAGTTAAATGTCTTCGGCTTTGAAATAAGCCACCTTACTATTATCACTCTGCTTTTCTTCGGAGGAGCTGTAGGAAAGTCCGGGCAGTTCCCGCTTCATGTGTGGCTGCCCGATGCAATGGAAGGTCCAACAACCGTTTCAGCTCTCATCCATGCAGCAACAATGGTTACTGCCGGTGTTTACCTGGTCGCAAGGACTTTCCCGATGTTTATTGCAGCCCCTGATTCCCTCATGGTAGTTGCTTACTTCGGAGGCTTCACGGCTCTCTTTGCAGGCACCATGGGCATTGTGATGAACGACCTCAAGCGTGTGCTTGCTTTCTCAACCATCAGCCAGCTCGGATACATGATGCTGGGCCTGGGCCTGGGTACTGCAATAGGGCTTGAAGCAGTCGGAATCTCACTTTTCCACCTGATTAATCACGCTTTCTTCAAAGCGCTTCTTTTCCTCTGTGCAGGCAGTGTAATCCATGCAGTCGGCACTCAGGATATGAGAGAGCTCGGAGGCGTAGGAAAGGTAATGCCCATTACCGCTGCTACAATGACAATTGCAGCGCTTGCCCTTGCAGGTTTTGGTATCCCCGGAACCTCAATAGGGACAAGCGGTTTCATGTCAAAGGACCCGATCATTGAAGCTGCATACCTATTCGGAGAACACAGCAGCAACTGGATCCCCTATATATTCTCAATCGCTGCAGCTCTTCTCACATCCATTTACATCTTCAGGCTGATCTTCATGACCTTTACAGGGAAGCCGAGAAGCAATTATCACGGGCACGAATCCCCTGCCATTATGACCATCCCCCTGTCCATTCTGGCCCTTTTTGCCCTTGTTTTCGGTGCATTCACAAGAACCGGCTTTATGAATTTCCTTGAAGAAACCTTTGCCAACAGCTTTGTGAACCTGGATATAGGAAATCTTGCAGGAATTGGCAGAAATGAGCTTGTAGAGGCAGGAGGACACGAACCTCTTATTGTTCTGTGGCTTCCGTTAATAGTGGCACTTGCAGGTCTTGCAATTGCTTTCGTGATCTACTATATGAGGGCAGTAAAACTCGGGGCCCTAGCTTCCATGAAGAACCCTGTTTACAGGCTGCTTTACAACCGTTACTACCAGCACCAGATCTACACCGAATTCTTCTCAATTGGTGTGGTCTACGGAGTTATTGCTTTCCTGACGCAGGTAGTTGATGTGATCGTTGATAGCATTGTGGAAGGAATCGGAATTATTACGGTTGGTGTAGGTGAAGAACTCCGGAAGATTCAGACCGGGGTTGTGCAGACCTATGCAACTGCAGTAATCGCGGGTGTAAGCCTGCTTATAATACTCGTTAAATTAATAATGGAGGTACTTTGATGCTGCCGGTCGCATCGTTGTTGATTCTGGTGCCGCTGATTTTCGCAGTCGTGACCTTTTTCACAAAAACAAAAGACCAGGCTGCAGGTCTGGGCTTTCTAGGGTCTCTTGCGACTCTGGGCCTTACCCTTTACGCCTATCTGAATTTTGACAGCAGCACTGCTGCAATGCAGTTCTATGAATCTGTGAAGTGGATTCCCTTTCTCGGGGTCAACTATTCGGTTGGAATTGACGGCATTTCCATGCCCCTTATCCTCCTGAATGCGATCGTTATCCCGTTCATGATCCTCTTTAGCTGGAAAGAAGACAGAGAAGCCCCTAACAGATTTTACGGGCTGATCCTTACCATGCAGGCCGCAGTCATAGGCGTCTTTGTAGCCCTTGACTTCGTTGTCTTCTATATATTCTGGGAGCTTACCCTGGTGCCTCTCTTCTTCATAGTAAATATATGGGGTGGAGAAAAGAGAGCTCATGCGTCCTACAAGTTCTTTATCTACACGCATGTTGCCTCTCTGGTAATGCTGCTCGGGATCTTCGGGCTCTTCTATGCCTCCCTGAATCAGACAGGCGTTGCTACGTTTGACATAAGAGAGCTGGTTACACAGTTCCAGTTTTTCGAATCCGGCCTGATGAAAGATGGAATATTCCTTGCAATCCTCTTCGGGTTCCTGGCAAAGCTGCCGACCTTTCCCTTCCATTCATGGCTTCCGGATGCATATTCAGAGGCTCCTACTGCAGGCAGTGTACTCTTTATCCTGCTCAAAATCGGAGGGTACGGGCTTTTCAGGATTTCACTCCCGATGCTCCCTAACACCGGCAATCCTGACCTGATGATCATGATGCTGGGCCTGCTCGGGTCTTTCAGTATAGTGTACGGAGCTCTTCTTGCCCTGCGGCAGAAAGACCTCAAGCGCATGATTGCTTACTCCAGCCTGAGCCACATGGGTTATGTGGTCCTGGGTTCAGCGGGCTTTGTTGCCCTCTCGGTTTCAGGAGCCATGTTCCAGCAGTTTTCCCACGGACTTATTATGAGCATCCTGTTCATGTCCGCGGGAGCAATCCAGACCAGCACTGGCACAAGGATCATTAACAATCTCGGTGGGCTTGCAAAGAAGATGCCGATGCTCACTGTGGTTATGATGGTAGGGTTTATGGCATCTCTTGGCCTTCCTGGACTGACAGGCTTTATTGCCGAGTTCCTGGTACTGACCTTCACTTTCACGAACCTGCCTGGTTTTGTCTTACTTGCCTTGCTGGCAATAGTGATTACCGCAGGTTACCACCTCTGGGCAATGCAGAGGGCAATGTTCGGAGTGTATAATGAGAAGCTCGGGGATGTCAAAGATATCAATTCCCTGCAGGTCTTTTCAATGGCAGTTATTGCCCTTCTTGTGCTCTATTTCGGCCTGAACCCGAGCCCGGTGCTTGATATGATGATTAAGAATTCGGAAGCAATAGTCAGCCTTGCGGCTGTCCTGGGGGTGTAAGAAATGGACGAGATAATGTATCTTGCACCTGAAATTGTATTAGTTGCAACCGGCCTGGTCGTACTTATGGCCGGAGTTTTTCTTTCCCCCCGGTCCAAGAATGTACTGGGTTACCTGGCAACTCTGGGAATCCTTGCAGCCCTTGCTCTGACGGTTAGAAGCTTCGGGCTGCTGACGATGGGAGAATTCAGCGTTGGGTATTCGATTTTCTCAGAAACTCTAAGTATCGATGCCCTCTCCCAGTTTTTCAAACTGGTCTTCCTGACAGTTGCCCTGATTGTTTCAATTGCTTCGATCAAGTATACTGAAAACAGTGATCACACAGAAGAATTCTACACCCTTGTCCTCTTTGCAACCTTCGGAATGATGATTGTATCATCTGCAAATGACCTGATAGTGCTCTTCTGTGCCTTTGAGCTTGCAAGTCTTGCAACCTATGCCCTTGCAGGCTATGAGAAGCAGAACGCAAGGTCTCTCGAAGGAGCCATGAAATACTTCGTGATCGGCTCGGTCTCTGGAGCGCTCATGCTCTTCGGGATTTCCTTTGTCTACGGGGCAACAGGCACTACCAGCATCCCCACGATTGCTGCAAACTCTGCCCTTCTGACACAAAACCCGATAGGGCTTGTCGCAGTCGTGCTGCTAATTGCAGGTTTTGGCTTCAAGATGGCTCTGGTGCCCTTCCATATGTGGGCTCCGGATACCTATCAGGGATCTCCTTCAGTTGTTTCCGCACTGCTTGCAGCCGGGTCCAAAAAGATGGGATTTGTGGCAGCCTTCAGGATTTTCATTGTGGCTCTTGCAGCCCTTCAGCCTGACTGGCAGTTTGCCTTTACAATTCTTGCAGTTGTGACAATGACCTTCGGAAACGTGGTCGCAGTTGCTCAGACCAGTGTAAAGCGCATGCTCGCCTACTCCTCCCTGGCACAGGCAGGATACATTGCAATGGCTTTTGCGGTGATGACCCCTGTAGCTCTTACAGGCGGCATTATGTACGCCCTTGCCCATGCCTTTATGAAAGCAGGAGCTTTTATTGCAGCTGCAGCCGTTGTTTGGATGGTAGCTTCGGAAAGGACAGGAAACCTCGATATCCCCGACCATCTTGACAGCTTCAAGGGCCTTGGGAAAAGAATGCCTCTGGCAGCCCTTTCCATGACGATTTTCGTCTTTGCCCTTGCAGGAATTCCACCGACTGCAGGCTTTATGGCCAAGTTCGTACTCTTCTCTTCAACCATTCAGGCAGGCATGACCTGGCTTGCAGTGATCGCCATCCTGAACAGTGCCCTTTCACTGTTCTACTACGCACGGCTTGTGAAATACATGTACTTCCTGCCCCCTGAGGGTAAAAAGGTCAGCATTCCTTTCCCATATGCAGCAGCCCTGCTGGTTGCAGTTGCCGGTGTGCTGGCAATGGGTCTCTGGCCCGAACCCTTCGTGGAGCTGGCTATGAAAGCAGCAATGGTACTGGTCTAAGGAGGTATGAGAAATGACAGATTGCGACCTATGTGGGCGCGGAATCCCGACCGTTATTCCGGTCCGGGCTATCCGCCCCCTCCTCAAATTCGCTTACCCCGAGGGGGTCTGGAAAGGGCTATGTGAACCCTGCCTGGATTCCGCCCAGAAAACGTACTTAACAGTAAACAAAAACCAGACCTCATGCAGAAAAGGCAAATGCGCTCTCTGTGGAGATAAAACCGGAGTTTTCCCTGTGGAACTGCAGATCCCGAACTTCTTAAAAGGGGTCATAAAAAAAGATGCAGATCTCTGCTACAGGTGCCTGAAATCAGTCGATGAGGCTTACATCAGGTACAAAAAAGAGCAGATTGAGCAGGACCACGAACAGGGTAGAATACACGGGCACGAACACGTACACCCGCACCATTAAGTAAAGCTGCTTTTTAAAGTGGCTTTATTTCTTTTCTTTCTATTTTTTGGCTTTTTTAATATCTTATTTTACTCTGCAAGTCTCACTGCATTTCTGCAGCGTAAAAGGCAAATACCTCAAAGTCTTTAAGGTTTTCAGTAAGCAGTTTTCTTATAGCCTTATAATAAGAGTGCTCCACTAGCCCGGACGTTGTTAAAATGGATTTTGAATTGAGAGAATGGGAAAAACCCGATACTGAAAACTTTTTCAAATATTCCAGCAATACTAAAATTGCAGAAAATATGAGGAGTTCTTTTCCCTCTACTTTAGAAGATTGCAGAAAAACCGTAGAAAGCTTTAGCTGTAATGATGAAACACAACAATATTGCCGAGCAATTGTTGTTAATGGAGAAGCTGTAGGTTGCATCGCCTTATTCATTAAAAACGATGTTTATTGTAAGAATGCAGAAATTGCCTACTGGCTTGGAGAACCTTTTTGGGGCAGGGGAATTATGAGCGAAGCAATAAAACAGCTTTGCCAAACAGCTTTTGAACAATACGAGATTGTACGGATATTTGCAGAGCCTTATGCACACAATACCGGCTCAAGAAAAGCTCTTGAAAAAGCAGGATTTGTTTTAGAGGGCATAATGAAGAAAAGCGTTTATAAAAATGGTAATTTCTTTGATTATTGTATGTATGCTCTTGTTAAATAACTTATTATCAGGAGCAAATCGGCGCTCTGCTTACTGCGGTTTATAATGTACTTTTAAAATTCCAGTAAGATTCCAGAGAGCTCATCTTTGAATCTTTTCTATATATTCAGCTACATAGGACGCAAAGGTATCGAAACCTTCAAGGTTTTCTACAAGATATTTTTCAATTATATCCAGGTCAACATTTTCATATATATGAACCAGAAAGTTCCTGAAACCTGCTGCAGCTGAGAATTTTTCTGCAAAATCTTTAGGGAGCACTCCATGCTTTCCAAGAATCAAGAAAACACTTCTGTAATCTTCAGGCCTTTCAAATCCCTCTTTTGAAATGATTATTTCCCCGATATCTATGGCGCATTCGATAGCAAGCTGAAAATTCCTCTCAATTGCGGAGCGCGCTTCATAATTTTCTTCAAGGTTGATGCTTTCGGGATCAATGGATTTCAGGTAGTTTACCGGCCGTTGCATGAAGTTTAACTTTCGGACAATTCTATCAATTGCGGACATTCAAAAACCTCCTTTCTCTTGAATCCTTTCTAAAAAAACCCTGTTCAGGAGGTTTTCGTGGTATTTTCTGTCCAGATAGCGGGACATTATCTTTTGCTCTGCATCAAGCTTGAAACCCTCGTCTCTAATAAATATCGGGATATTTGGTTTTATTATTTCAAAATTAATAATAGGGAATGTATCGTTCATGATGACAAGATCAATTCTATCTGTTTTAAGAAGAACTGCAAGCTCCGCTGTTAGTTCCAGGCGCTTATTTATCCTTTCCCTTTTTGTAAGCCTGCTTGAAAGGCAAACGCCAATGTCAATATCACTTAAAGGTCCTCTACGATCTTCGGCTGTTGAGCCAAAGAGGTAGGCAAGCTCCACGTATTCCTGGGATTTGAAATAATCTGCAAGTTTAGAGATTAGAGTTTCTTTTTTCAGCTTATGGATCTCAGGGATCATTTCATTGCTCTATGTCTTATTCTTTCAAATACGTTCTGTCGTTCTTTCAAACACTTTCTGTTATGCGTCTGTCATTCTTTGAAACATATTGCATCTTTTCTGAAACAGGCAATTTAAAAGATGAAACCCTGACTGTTATCGCGGTTAGTTTATGGGATGGAAGCTTTTGACGAACTGATATGATCAACTGATAGCTTCAATACCATTATGCCGGGATAAACAAATTTTTCAAGGGGATGAGCATTTCACAAAATATCTGGGCTTGAAGGAACCAGCTACTAAAATTTGTTGATGCTGGAAATTGTATTTAAGCCCGACCGGCTATATTAGAAATTCATTTTCTTCTCAGTCAATTGTTTTCACCTCTGTTAGAAAATCTCATGATCGGTAGCCGGTTTTTTCGTGTAAAAACAGAGAAACAGTTGATATATATAGTAATGAATTTGATAGTATAATATTAATAATAAAAGTAATTATGCACGGGAAGTGTCAATTCAAAATTTATTGTATTCTGAGCCGGCAGGGTAGTATAAAGTGTATGGGGGAGTTTGTTTCTGAAAATCACACTTATCGGAGATTGTCTCAACAAACTAATGAGTGCTGCACTGGTTATTGCTTTGCTTCTGGTTTCTGCAGGCATTGCTAGTGCAGGAGTCATTTATGTTGAGCCAGGAGCTTCAATTCAGGCTGCAGTAAACAACTCTACAACCGGGGATTTTGTCATTGTGAAAGCCGGGGACTACGAGGAAAATATCGTTGTCAATGTTTCAGGGATAACGATTACTTCGGAACCTGAGAGCCCTGACGGTGTACTTATCAGATCAAGGGATGAGAATTCCAGTGTGTTTCAGGTTAAAGCGGATAATGTAACTGTCAGTGGTTTTAATATAACCGGGTCAGGAGAGTTTTTCAGTACTTTCAAAGTTGCAGGCTTCACAAATTCTTTTAGCTCCGGAAACTCAGGAGAGCAGGGTGAGACTTATGAGCCGGAAGCACGACAGGCTTACGGGCTCGGGTCAGGGGAGATTTTTGTCTCGAGATCGAATGGATTTGGCTGTCCTCCGGCAGGGATCTGCCTTGATCAGGCCGAAAACTGTACAATTGAAAGAAACAATATTTTTGAAAACCAGTATGGAGTTTACCTGCAGGGCTCCATGAACAGTACAATCTCGGAGAATACTTTTTTCCGAAACGGCATCTGGATTGATGAAGGGTGCAGTAAGAATATGCTGGTCAACAATACAATTGATGAGGGAAACATCATTATTGGCGCGCACTGCTGGGATAATATAATGTTTCAGAACCGGCTTTCAAACGGTGGGGGAATAGGCATTGCCTGCTGCGGGGGAGGAAATCTCGTTTCAAAGAATGAGATTGTAAATTGCAGTAACGGAATTGATATATATGACACTCAGGCAAGGACTGTCCTTCGTGACAACCAGATTACGGACTGCAATTACGGGATTTACCTGATTTTTGTTTTTGATTCCAGGGTATATAATAATACTATCTCGAACAGCAGTAGAGGCATATTTTTAAGGGAAAACAGCCACGACAATGAACTGTTTAATAACACAATAACTTCCAGTAACGATTCAGGAATTTATTTGATGGATGGCAGTGCTGATAACCGCATCTATAACAATTACTTTAACAACACTGTAAATGTGAAGGCTGAAAACAGTGAAGGAAACAGTTGGAACACTACAAAAGCGTCCGGAACGAATATTATGGACGGCCCATACCTGGGCGGCAATTTCTGGGCTGACCCTAACGGAACCGGGTTTTCTCAGACCGCTGAAGATTCGGATTCGGATGGGATCTGCGACCTGCCTTATAACGTAAATGGAAGTGATTTTGACTATCTCCCGCTCACCAAATACCCTTCTTTACCCAGAGTGAACCTTAAAGATATAATTGAAGAATCTATTGAAGTTAGACTTAATGTTCCGGCAAACTATCCGGAAAATGATATGAAAAAAGGTCCTCTTGTTTTCTGGGTTGAGAAAGATTGAGAGATCTACTTTCGTTTTCTTCTTTTTTATTCTTTTAAATTTTTGTTATCTATCTTATATTGTAACAATTCAGGTGGCCTTTGAAAGGCTACAATTTTTCCTCTTTTCGAGGAAAAATTGCATATAAATTAAATCCTATTTTGTTTCGTTATTATGCTTACACGTGAAGAGATCCTCGTTATCTATGAAGCTGGTCCTGAAGCTGTAATTTCTGTAATCCAGAGACTTGAAACTATCATAGAAGAACAAGCTATTCGAATTGCTGAACTAGAAGAACGTGTAAGGATTTTAGAATCTCGCTTAAATCAAAATAGCAGAAACAGCAGTAAACCTCCTTCTACTGACTTTTTAGTCAAAGAAAAACCTAATCCCAAGAGTCTCCGGAAAAAGAGTGGGAAGAAACCTGGAGGTCAAGAAGGTCATCCAGGCACAACTCTTGATATGGTTAATGGTCCTGATTAGGTAATTGAACATTCTTTGACCTGCTGCAAAGAATGTGGACATACTCTTGAGGATGTTGAAGTTGAAGCTTATGAGAGAAGACAAATTTTTGATATTCCTCCTGTAAATCTAATTGTTACGGAACATCGAAGTCAGATTAAGACCTGTACTCACTGTGGAAAATCAAATAAAGCTTCTTTTCCAGAATCTGTGAAATATCCCGTCCAGTATGGTCCTAATATTTTAGCTTCAGCAATTTACTGTAAAAACTACCAGTTTATTCCCTATAAAAGGATTTTAGAGTTTTTTGATGACGTTATGGGGATAAAAATCTGTTCTGCTACGATAATCAGAGCAGAAAAAGAATGCTTCCGGAATTTAGAGGAGTTTGAAAATATGAGTAAGGAGAAGTTAATAACTTCTCCTGTTATCCATTGTGATGAAACTGGGATGAAAATTGAAGGAAAAAGGCATTGGCTTCATGTAGCTTCTAATGACAAATACACCTGTTATTTTGCTCACTCAAAAAGAGGATCAAAAGCAATTAATGCCATGGGAATTCTTCCAGAGTTTAAAGGAATAGCAGTTCATGACGGATGGAAACCCTATAACAGTTATGAATGTGATCATGCTCTTTGCAACGCTCATCTCCAGAGAGAACTTACTGGAATTGAGGAGAACTATAAACAGCAATGGGCTAAAGAGATGAATGAACTGTTAACAGAAATGAAAAAGTATACTGATGAATGCAAAGAGCAAGTCAAAGATCTGGATTTTGAACAAATTAAAGCGTTGGAAGAGAGGTTCAATGCTATCGTCATGAAAGGGATTGAAGAAAATCCACCTTCTCTAAACCCTGAAAAACATGGAAAACGTGGTAAAAATCCAAAAACAAAAGCAAGGAACCTACTTGACAGGTTTATAGAAAACAAAGAACAGATCCTGAGATTCCTCAATGATTTGAGAGTTCCATTTGAAAATAACCAGGCAGAAAGAGACATAAGGATGATGAAATTACAGCAGAAAATATCAGGAACTTTCAGAACTATACAAGGAGCGGAAGCTTTCTGCAGAATTAGAGCTTATATTTCGACCATTAAAAAGAACGATTTACCTGTTATAGAAGGTATTCTCGCGGCGCTCAGCGGAGCACCGCTAACTATACCCTGAGTAGTTACCTTATATTTTTTATTGTACATTCATTTTACTTTTTTATTAACCTAATTTATCTATTCATTTTATTTTTATATCCGTCCCATTTTTTATATGTTATTTTCTTTTTTCGGTCAATATTTAAAAAACGTACCCCTTCAACTCCCGATCTCTCTTATTTTTCCAGTTGTCATAAGATAATTATATCTGCCTGTATGCTTAGCCTCTTCTATAGAGTACTGTAAAGGGTACTGTAAAAACCCTCATGCCTGATTATAGTTAATAGCTACTATTGAAAAGTATAGACGCGCTTCTAGTTATTTTTGTTATGCTGTCTAAAAAGAAGATTAAAATGCACAGGTTCAGAAAAGGGTTTTTTACAGTTCTTATTTGTATTGGTTTACTGGACCTGTTTAAATCCCCATTTCCTTTTAGGTCAGTACCTTACTGGAAATAGATTATAGTACCGGAGATAAATTCTAGCAAGGTAGGCAAAATTCTAGCTACTCTCAAAACAGGGTTAAATGGAGTTTTGAGACAGGTTCAGCAGGGGTGGGATTAATGGGAGAAAGCAGAATAATTATTCTAGTAGCTATTGCGCTTATCGCAAGTGCAGTTTACATGCCTGCATCCGCAAAAGAAATCATTGCGGGTAATGGCTCTGAAGCGAATTTCAGCTCCGTCCAGGAGGCGATAAATAATTCGTCTCCAGGGGATGTAATTCTTGTTTTACCAGGAATCTATAACGAAAGTGTAGATGTGAAAGTAGAAAGCTTGAGTATTCTTTCTGGATCCGGAAATCCTGACGATACTGTTGTTACGGTTTTTATTGTAAATGCAAATAATGTCACTATTTCCGGATTTGGCATACAGAAGTATGTAATTACCAGTATAAATCAAGAAGTAAAGTACTGTGTTGTAAAGAATAATAGATTTTTAGGAGTGGGCGCAGATACGGGCCCGACTGGTATTGTTGGTCAATACTGCTTTAACTGCGTATTCTCTGACAATGTACTTTTTGATTCAGTTATTGGACTGCAGGCAGGGGGAGACAGAACCAATGTTACGATAGAAAATAACACCATACAGGGCGGTTATATCGGATTGGGGAGTTCCAGTGAAAACAGAATTATCAACAATATGATATCAAACAATATCTCAGATACTGATGATAGCTATGGAATTACTCTCTTTGAGGGACATTCTAACTATATAGCGAATAATCAGATTTCCGGCAGCAAATATGGTATTTTGATATCTCGACTTTCAGGAGCCAACGAGATAATCAATAATACTCTGACTTCCAATTATGTGGGACTCTCAGTAGCAGATGCTGCATCAGGCAACAATATCACCAGCAACATAATCACAAACAATAGTATAGGGATATGGGAAGAATATGCCTGGAATAATCTGGTGACTGACAACAACGTGTCATTGAACAAAGAATATGGAGTATACCTCAACCAGGTCAGTTATGAGGCTCCATACACTGGAACAACTCTATTCTACAACAATATATTCAACAATACAGTCAATCTCCTGAATGACACAATCAACTACTATACTGCAGATGCAGTAAATAACGGCGCAGGAATGACACCTGTTGCCTGGAATACTACAAAAAAGTCGGGAACCAGCATTTTAGGCGGATCTTATTTGGGAGGTAACTTCTGGGCAAAGCCCGATGGGACTGGCTTTTCGCAGGTCTGTATAGATTCGAACGGAGATGGAATTTGCGACCTGCCTCACAATGTCACTGAGAACGATTCTGATTATATCCCGCTTACTGCACCTCCCGCTCAGCGTGTAGATGGCCAACTCATCCTTACGGAAATTCGGCTCACAAAAAATGAGTCCGATCAGTATATCCCTGCTATCAATGGGAACAGGATAGTATGGACGGATACTCGCAATGACAATGAAGATGAAAATTATGATATCTATATATATGATCTATCCGCTCTCAGGGAAAAACAGATCACAATCAATGAATTATGGCAGAGTTCTCCATCGATATACGACAACAGGATAGTGTGGGTAGATAATCGCAGTGGAAACTGGGATATCTACATGTATGACCTTTCTACTTCCAGGGAAACTCAAATTACCACTAATAAATCAAATCAGTTCAATCCTGTAATTTACGGGGACAGGATAGTCTGGACTGATGAGCGTAATGGAGTGGGTAATACCGATATTTACATGTACGATCTTCTTACTTCCAGGGAAACTCAAATCACAACCAGTGTACTACGTGATCTAGGTATTGCTATTTATGAGGACAGGATACTATGGGCAGTTAGCCGCGAATACCAGGACGCCGGAAACACTGACATCTATGTGTACAATCTCTCCGAGTCCAGAGAAACCCAGATCGCTACCAACAAATCAGTGTACGGTCTCGCAATATATGGGGACAGGATAGTGTGGGCTGATGATCGCAACGGAAATGCCGATATATATATGTATGATCTCTCTACTTCGAAGGAGACTCAGATTACCACAAACGGATCAGAACAGATATATCCTGATATCTACGGGGACAGGATAGTGTGGGAGGATTGGCGTAATATGAACGATGGGGGCAGGCGTAATGTGAATAGTGATATTTACATGTATGATATCTCAACTTCCAGGGAAATTCAGATTACAACCAATGAATCGATCCAGCAAGCGCCTGCTATCTATGGTGACAGAATAATTTGGATGGATTGGCGCAATGGACATCATGACATTTATATGTGTATTATCTCGTCGAAAGAAGAATCAGAACTTAAATCACCTGTTGCAAACTTTTCTGCATTCCCGACCTCTGGAAACTCACCATTAAAGGTGCTATTCACCGACAACAGTACAGGTTCTCCTACCTCATGGCTCTGGGACTTCGGAGATGGCATTCATTCAAAACACTCTATAAATGCAACTCATACGTTTACCAGGCCAGGAAAATATAATATCAGCCTTACAGTTGCGAATGCAAATGGCAGCAACACAACCATAAAACCCGGTTTTATCAACGTAAAGAGTTCGGAAGCTCCTGTTGCAGACTTTTCTGCGAATGTGACATCAGGGAATGCACCTTTAAAGGTACTATTTACTGATACCAGTACTGTTGGAACCCCTACTTCCTGGTTATGGGATTTCGGTGATGGTATCAATTCAAAACATGCTATGAATGCAACCCATACATACACCGGGGCAGGAACATATAATGTTACATTAACCGTAAAAAACGATGCTGGTAGCAGCACCGAAAAAAAGACCGGGTATATTACAGCGAAAAGCATGTAACCTTGACTGAAAAACAATGAAAAAGGTCAGAGTGAAAAGTGGGGATGTATTGATCAAACCTGAAAAACGGAGGATCATTTATTACGTCTGATCTGAAAAAACAGACAAAATTATACGCCTGGTCAGATCTCAGAATTATATTTCTGTTTGCCGTTTTCATTAACTGACCCTCTACCTGAATTATTTTCATAAAGAAAAATGTTAGCTGGCCTTTTTTGACCAGATCATACAGCTAGCTAATGTCATTGCTTTGAAGTGTAATTATTTTGAAATTTAGTTACTCTGAAGTTTTTCAAATTCAAAGGGGGAGTAAGGAATGGGGGTAAATAGGGCAATCATCCTTTTAGCAGTTACTATCTTTCTCATGGAAAGCGCAGTCTACAACCCTGCATCCGCAAAGGAAATTACTGTAGGTGATGATTCTGGAGCAGATTTCAGATCAATTAAGGAAGCGGTAAATAGTTCTTCTCCGGGGGATACGGTCATCGTAAAATCTGGAACTTACAGAGAAAATATTATTGTTAATGTAACCAAGCTTACTATCAGGTCTGAGTCAGGAAAGCCTGATATGCTGGTGGAATCTCCAGATGAAAATGAAAGCGTTTTTCATATAACAGCTGACAATGTGACAATTAGCGGTTTTAACATAACAGGATCTGGAAAGCCTTTCAGCTATTCCAGGGGTATTACTATCAGGAGTTTTGCGGAAACTGCTAATTCACAGGGGGAATTTTCTGATGGGTACGCTCACACTTCTGTGGCAGAGGAGATTTTTAAGACTATGGAGTATGGAGGTTACCATCCCCTATGTGGAATTTACATTGAGAACGCTAACAACTGCGTTATTACTGGAAACAATATTTTTAACAATAACGAAGGAGTCTATCTTGATAATGCCAGTTATAATACGATCTCGGAAAATTTGCTTTTCAATAATGGGATTTCTCTGAGCGAAGGAAGCGTGACAAATAATCTGACAGGAAATATCATTGAAAAGGGTTACATTTTACTGGGACCATGGGCATCGAATAATTTAATAACAGAAAATAAAATTTTAAATGGTACAGGGATAAGCTTTGCCTGTTGCGGAGGAGGCGATATTGTATCCTATAACACGATTATTAATTGCTCCAGTGGAGTCGATGCATATGATCGGAGCATAGAAATTAGGAACAATACGATTACTGACTGCTTTCACGGGGTAGACCTTTCACTTTCAGGTGGGACTGGAATCTATAATAATAAGATCTCAAACTGCAGCATCGGGGTTAATTTAGGAGATGCCTGTCCTGGTATTCAAATATCAAATAACACAATAACCTCCAGTTCAGACTGCGGAATCTTTATTCCAGACCATGAAGGTGATGAGCAGGTCTATAATAATTATTTTAACAATACTATAAACATAAAGCTGGGAATCAGTGACGGAAATACCTGGAATAATTCTCTTACCTCTGGTACTAATATTGTCGGGGGCCCGTTTATAGGGGGAAATTTCTGGGCAAACCCGGATGGCAAGGGTTTCTCTCAGACCTCAGGGGACTTTGACCTTGACGGCATCTGTGATTCAGCTTATGAGATTGGCGGTCCTGAAAATATCGATTACCTTCCCCTCTCAAGACCCCCAGAATCTGTGCCCATAACCGTAGGAGATGACGAGCCAGATGCCGATTATGACTCAATCCAGAAGGCTGTTTCGGCTGCTCCTCCAAGTTCAACCATTCTTGTTTATCCGGGGACTTATGTAGAAAATGTGGCTGTAACTGTAGAAGGCCTGAAAATTTACTCAAGATCAATCGACCCTGAAGAGGTCACGGTTCAGGCTCTTAACCCTGAGGATAATATCTTCCATGTGAGTGCAAATAATGTCACAATCTGCGGACTTACAGTGAAAGGTACAGGTGGGGAATCAGGAGAAACAGCAGGAGTATATATCGATTCTGTTTACGGATGCAGAATATGCAATAACACTGTATTAAACAATAAGAACGGTATCCTTCTCTCTTCTTCAGATGGGAATATCCTCAGGAGCAACAATGTAACAGGAAATACCTTCGATATCTTTCTTCTCTCATCAAGCAATAATACCCTCATTAAAAATACTCTCATTAAAAATACCTCCATTAAAAACAGTACAGAGATCAACAGGAGTTCCGCAAAATACCTTAACTCTTCAGATAACAACCTCTTCATTAATAATACTGCATACAATGCTAATTCTTCTTCCGGAGCTGCTATTTATCTGTCCGATTCGGGTTCAAATATCCTTCAGGATAACGAGATAAGGGCAAATTTTTATGGGATCTTAATGGAGGATTCGGAAAATAACACAATCACCCGTAACAACCTCAGGGAAAGTACAGACTGTGGGGTTCTGCTGTCTGATTCTAATGGCAATCGGCTATATGACAATTATTTCAACAATATGATAGATGTGAAACTGGAAAGGAGTGGAAACAATACCTGGAACATAAGCAGAACCAGGGAAACGAATTTTATGGGTGGCCCCTATGTGGGCGGAAATTTCTGGGCAAAGCCAGATGGTAGCGGCTTTTCGGAAACTACTGGAGATTCCAATATTGATGGAATTAGCGATTCTGCTTACGATATTAAAAATACGGGAGCCATCGATGCTCTTCCTCTTGCAAGAGCTCCAGGCCCGGTGCTGCTTATGGAGAATGGATTTCCGGTTGCAGATTTCCTCTCGATTCAGGCTGCTGTGGATTCTGCAGTCCCGGGAAGTACTATCCTTGTTTATCCAGGCACTTACGAAGAAAATATCCTTCTGAACGTGGAAAACATAAGCCTTGTTTCGGAGGCTATGAATCCCTGGAGCACAATTATCAGGGCTTCCAATATGACTGAGCCCGTGATTAAAGTGACTTCAAAAGGAGTTGCAATTTCAGGATTTTACATATCCGGGCCCCATTCTATATGGAAAGAAGCAGCCGGGATACACCTGTACAATACTTCCGAAAACACTATTGATAGCAATATGGTCTCTGAATACCTTTATGGAGTGTATCTGGTTTCTTCCGACCGTAATAACATTATAAACAACACTATAGAAAACAACCAGAGGGGATTATACCTTGAAAATTCGGAAACTAATTTATTGATTAACAATAAAGTTTTAACCAATATTGAAGGTATTGTTTTGAATAGTTCAGGCAATAATTCTCTTAAAAATAATACCATTTATCTGAATGAATATCAGGGGATCTATATTTATTCCAGCGACAATAGCTCTGCAGATTCAAACTTAATCATGGATAATCTTATTTCCGAAAACAATTATGGAATTTACACATTTTCCTTTGAGAATAACACGGTAAGGAACAACACCATAAGCCTCAATGCAATGGGAATTCTACTCTCTTCTTATTCGAGTGATAATCTATTCAGGGATAATCTGATAGAATCAAGCAGGGATTTTGGGCTTTACATGTATTCAGGCAGTAACAATACTTTCTATAATAATCTCTTTAACAACACCTTGAATCTGGATCTCGCCTATGACAACAGGAATATCAACTGGAACACAACAAAAACTTCAGGAAAAAACATCATAGGTGGGCCCAGCATCGGGGGAAATTTCTGGGCAAAACCCGATGGTACGGGTTTCAGCCAGAACTGTACGGACTTGGATGAGAACGGGATCTGCGATTACTCATATGAGGTTAATGAGAGTGAGTTTGACTACCTGCCACTGTGCGCTGCCCCTCCTATGGGTATGGAAAATAGCTATAGCAGTTGAAATCTTTGCTTGCTCTATTCGCAGAAATTAGACCTCATTAACCTCTAATCTGGAGCTATAAATTAGCTCCTGATTTTGTTTTATTTTCCGTTTTCATTATTCTTTAGTTATGGTTGTCCATCGCTAACGGTTAGTTTTAGAGTAAAATGAAACCAATAACTTTGGTAGCTCTAAATTCCGAGTACCCGATTCAACCTGTGAAACCATTAGTTATAACAGGTCACTCCTGTCACTCCCGAATTGCGCCTCGGGAGCACGCGGTCCTTTTCACCCGAATTGCGCCTCGGGAGCACGCGTCTTTTTCGCTGCGCTCAAGAGGACTAGTTTGGCATGAAAGTGCTGTGATTTGACAGGTGTTTTCATTTCTTTGTGCCTGTTATTCGGAGAATTTCATGTGCGTTTATGGATTATAGCAGTGAGCTTTGCTCAAGAGGACTGAATTATTGATATTTCGAACCCATAAAACCTATTTGCCATATAGAGCCGTTCTTGTCACGCTCGATGAAGGAGAGAGGCCTTTCCCAAGAAGAAGAAAAAAAGAGGAAAAAATAGAAACTAAAAACAATGCCGCCTGTTAAGAGTGTTATTTTACTCAATTTCCTTTTCAATAAAAGACATAAAGAAAGACATAATAATTCCAAGGACAATAATTCCGGCTCCGACCATTATAGCTGCAGGGTCATAGCCTCCGTAAGGTGCAGCAAGGTTTGACCGGGTTTCTTTGTAGACAATATAAAGCAGGACAGCCGGAATTATCATTTTTATGCAAATATCCCACCAGATTCCGGCTCTGATATCAGAATAAGCGTTAGCCCATTCTCTTATTTTATCTGCACCATAGATCCAGCCGATTGCCACGGTTTCGAGGATGCCCACTATAATCAGCCCATAGGTATTGATAAAGTGGTCTATGATATCAAGCCAGTAAATTCCCGCTCTGGTTGCATAGATAAGGCTGAAGAGCAGCCCAAAACCGATGGTAAGATCAACTGCCTTGCTTCTTTTCATCTCAAACTTGTCCATTATTGCTGAGGCAAAAGCTTCCACAAGAGAGATGAGAGAAGAAAGTGCAGCAATGACTATGCACAGGAAAAAAGCAACTGCAGTAAGGGTTTTTAATCCAGGGAGCATATTAAGGGCTTCTGGCAGCACTACAAAGACAAGGCCTATGCTCTGTGCCACTACTTCTTCAATTCCAAGCCCTTTGGCATAAGCCATATATCCGAGAGTCCCGAAAACCGCAAAACCCATAATGAAACTGAAGGCTCCGTCTGCCAGGCTGATAATGAAGGCGTTGTTTACAATATCACTCTTTTTCGGAAGATAACTTGAATAAGTAATCATTATTGCCATGCCAAGGCCCAGGCTGTAAAAGGCCTGTCCGTAAGCTGCCTGCCAGACCTTTATGTCCGTAAGTTTGCTGAAGTCCGGCTTCAGGTACCATTCTATTCCGTTAATCGAGCCTTCGAGGGTTATTGCTCTTAGTACAAGCACAATTAGAAGAATCCAGAGAAGAGGCATGAAGATCCTGCTTGACTTCTCGATTCCTGCCTGCACACCTTTTTTTTCAATCACCCACACAATCAGCCATGTCATCAGCAGCCCTATGAGGACAGGGTAGGAGAAGCTTCCCAGATTCCAGGGAGAATCAGACACGTGTAATAATTCGTTATTGAAAAAAGATCCCGTATCCGAGCCCCACCCAAGGGTGAAAGCTTTTACCAGGTATACAAAACTCCAGCCTACTATGACAGAGTAATATGTCGTGATAATAAAGCTGGCAATTACACCCCACCAGCCCATCCATTCAAAACTTTTCTTTGCCCGCTTAAGTGCTATTGGAGCTGAACCCAGAAACTTGCTTCCAAGCCCGAACTCTAGGATCAGAAGAGGAATTCCTGCAGTCAAAAGAGCAATCAGATATGGGATCAGGAAGGCCCCTCCTCCATTTTCATACGCTATGTAGCTGAACCTCCAGATATTCCCAAGACCTACTGCAGACCCTATTGCTGCAAGAATAAATCCGGTTCTGGTGTTCCAAACTTCTCTTGTCACTAAAAATCACATCCCATAATCCGTTTTTGTTTCCTGCATCCGGAATAGTTCGGGTGAAAAACAGACTAAATCCGATAAAATAACTGCAAATTAGTTAGGAAGCCCTTATTTGTCCAGCAGATTTCCAGCTATCCAATAAATATAGGTTTAATTCCTTATTTAACCCCTAACTACTTTTTTAGATACAAATCAGGTAACTCCTTTTTTCAGAATTTCGCAATTTCTTCTGCCATACAAGGCAAATATCATATAGAGCAAATACTTACTTACATAACCAGGCCAATATATGTTCAGTATTAATTTGTCAGTATTAATTTGTCAGTATTAATTTTCCGTGCTAATTTTTCAGTGTTAGTTTGTCGGCGTTAATTTGTCAGTATTTTATTTCTAAACATTTCAATATTAACAATACTGATAATATGTTTAGAATTTAATTATTATTGTTCATTCTGGCTGCAATCTTGACTGAATAAATTCCCTGAACTTTCCCCGGCAGGCACACTGTAACAAAAAATTCATGTGCAATAAAGTACTTCATTATAAATTATATGAGGCATTCATTGGAAATAAGGTTATTTTTGTCACTTGGTCTGTTTTTCTGCTTTATTTCAGGAGCGGAAGCTGCAGGCCCTCTTGTTCAGGATAGTGGGAATGCGGACCTTTCGGAACTTAAGGCTTTTGACCTGTTATACAAATATGAGACCGGGTGTATAGTAAATACCGTATCAATGTCTTCAACGAGGAACTATATTGTAGCCGGGGGGTTTGATCACAAAATTTACTATTATAATTCCAAAGGGACACAACTTTGGAATTATACTACAGGAGATATTATATATACAGTATCGCTTTCTTCAGATGGGTCTCGAGTTGCGGCAGGAAGCAATGATAAAAAAGTGTATCTTTTTAACCGGGAAGGAGATCTGCTATGGAGCCGCAAAACAGGAGGCAATCTCAATAGCGTAGCGGTTTCTTCCGACGGTCGGTACATTGCGGCAGGCAGCGAAGACGGTAAGATTTACTTCTTAGACGGGGAAGGTAAACTTTTATGGAGTTTTGATTCAGGGAACGCCGTCCGAAGTGTTGCTATCTCCAGAGATGGGTCTTACGTGGTAATCGGAAGTGCTAATAATTACGTCTACCTCCTTGACAGGGAGGGAAAAACGCACTGGGGAAAAAAGACCGGAAGCCTGATCAATAGCGTAAGCATGACTCCGAATGCTTACTATGTGGCTGCCGGAGGATCCAATTACAATGTTTACCTTTTTGACCGTAAAGGGGAATTCTCGTGGATACACAACCCGGGTTACTGGGTCAGCAGCGTTTCTTTAACAAACAACGGCTCACATCTTGTGGCAGGAAGTTTTGACGACAAGGTTTACCTGTTCAATCGCACCGGAGAAAAACTATGGGATTACAAAGTAAAAGACGACGTCTATGCTGTAGAAATATCCACAGACTCCTCATTCATTGCAGCCGGAAGCTGGGACGATAACCTCTATGTCCTCAATATGGGCGGGGAAGAACTATGGAATTACAGCTGCGGAGGGAATATTAACAGCCTGGATGTTTCTCGCGACAGCTCAACCATTGCTGTTGGTAGTGATGCAGGAGCAGTATATATTTTTGAACGAAATTCCACAGCTTTTGCACTGCTTTTCGGAGACGAAAGCTTTTTGCCAAAAGAAAAGGTCAGGGAAACAGATGCTGCTCTTGCAGTAAAAGTTATTCTGCCTATAAAAGAAGATACTGCAATTACGGGGGGAATTGAAAATCAGGTCGAAAACGCTTCAGCTACCTCAAACAGCGCAGCTGAAAATACCAGAACTGAAGAAGACTCGGGTTTAGTTGAGTTACCTTCTGAAGAGAGTTCTTTAAAGGTTCTGGAAATATTTGATTCGATAAAGTTTCCTTTTGCTCTCCTGATCGGAGCTCTGGCAGGTACAGCCTTCTTCTTGAAAAGAAGAAGCCTCAAACAACAGGAAATGGATGATAACCTGGAAGATTTTGAAGACCTTG
Organism: Methanosarcina subterranea; assembly: GCF_055385895.1. Lineage (NCBI taxonomy): Archaea > Methanobacteriati > Methanobacteriota > Methanomicrobia > Methanosarcinales > Methanosarcinaceae > Methanosarcina > Methanosarcina subterranea. Next base: position 1,766,899 of record NZ_AP042426.1, read on the forward strand.
AAGAAAACAACTCATCCGAGAATAACTGAGAAAATCTGGGATGCGAGGATGCGAGGATGCGAGGATGCGAGGATGCCCGGATTTTCATCCGGGTTCATTTAACTTTTCCCCCGATTTCTTTACTTGCAGCCTCGGATAGTGTTCTTATATGGAACTCCGAACCGAGTTCTTCTGAAACCTTTCTGCATTTTTCCACATCAATCTCGGGGATCTTGACCACTGTAACTCTTATGGAAATCCCAGCTTTTTTTGCTCTCTTTACAAAATCAAGCACTACTTTGTAAGCATTTTTGTGGACAGGTCTGCAAAGTTTATTATATTTTTCTTCGGATTCTGCATTAAGGCTGACTGAAATCGAATCCATGCCTGCGTTTTTCAGTTCAGAAACTACATCCAGTCCAGGATTAATCAATGCAGCATGCCCGTTAGTGTCAAGCCTTACTCTCATACCCCGGTTTTTAAGCCAGCGGGTAACTGTCAGCACCACATCGAACCTGAGGGTAGGCTCTCCAAGACCTGTGAACACTATTTCCCTGTAGTTTGAAAGGTCCAGCCCTTCAAGGGCTTCGATTATCTCTTCTGTTGACGGTTCTTTTGAAAGCCTCAGGTCGTACCCATAAACACCGTCTGCAAAGTTGCGGATGCAGAAGACACAGTCTGCACTGCAGCGGTTTGTAAGGTTAAGGTAAAGATTATTATGGGCTTCATAGTAGATTGTGTTCATACGAATCAAAATTCTTACATTCCTTATAACCATGACGCATTTATCGTTTTTTACTCCAATTTTTACTCTGCCTTCTACTACTTTTTATTCTACTTTATGCTCTACCCTGTACTCTACTTTCTACTATACTTTCCACTCCACCTTTTACTCCTCTACTTTGCTCTCTTCTTTAGCTTAATATCCGGCTCAGACGCAGGGTTTCTCTTATATTTTCTTATTCTTCTGCTTTTTGTTGATTTATTTCGGTTTACAGGTTGTTGCCCTCCTTATCAAGCAGAAAGTTTATAGGTGATTATGTACTTGTAAGGTTCAATCTGCAGCATTTAGCTAGCAGTATCTATGTTTCAACTCATTTACTTTCCGCATTGAAGCATTTCAGGTTCTTTTTCTAGGAATTTGAATCTCCAATGTTGACAGATATGTGTTAAAAACCTATGATTGATGAAAAATTGCGATATCCGCAATTTCGAAGGAGAAACTTAAATGGCACAATTCGCTAAATTCGATGTTCCTGAAGAACTCATAAACAAAGCACTTGAAGCTCTGGAACTTGCCAGAGACACTGGAAAGATTAAAAAGGGCACAAATGAAGCTACCAAAGCAATCGAAAGAGGCAATGCAAAGCTTGTCCTGATTGCCGAAGATATCGAGCCTGCAGAGATTGTTGCTCATATCGGCCCTCTTTCCGAAGAGAAGAAAGCTCCTTACATCTTTATCAAGAACCAGAGAGATCTTGGTGCAGCCAGCGGACTTGGTGTCTCCTGTGCGACCGTGGCAATTGTAGATGCAGGAAAAGCAGCTGAAATGATCCAGGACATTTCTCAGAAACTTGAAGCTCTTAAATAATCCTGATAACATGGGGTGCTGATTATGGCTGAAGAAAGCACAACCGGCGGCTTCGCTGCCGAAGTCATTGACGTTATTGGGAACACAGGTATGCATGGTGAAGCCAGCCAGATCCAGTGTAGGGTTCTGGAAGGCAGAGACAAGGGTCGTGTAATCACAAGGAACTGTGTGGGCCCTGTCCGTATCGGTGACATTCTGATGCTTCTGGAAACGTCAAGAGAAGCAAAGAAACTGACTACCAGGTAAAAAGGTACGCGGTGAAAATAAATGGAACAGAGGAAATGCTATTTTTGCGGACAGATGCTGGAGCCTGGTACCGGTAAGCTCTACGTCAAAAAAGACGGCTCTACCTACTTCATGTGCTCCTCCAAGTGCATGAGCAACTTCGCCCTTGGCAGGCTTCCGCGCCGCACCGAGTGGACTGAGAAAGGCAAAATCCAGTTGAAAAAAGCATAATGCCGTATTAGTTCAACACAGAAGGTGTGCAATATGGAACAGACATACGTTATGGTGAAACCTGACGGAGTCCAGCGCGGTCTGGTCGGAGAGGTTATTTCCAGAATCGAAAAGAGAGGCTTAAAGATTGTCGCTCTCAGAATGAATGTTATTGCCGAAGCCACTGCAAAAGAACACTATGGTGAACATGCAGCACGGCCCTTTTTCCCTTCCCTTATCGAGTTCATCACTTCCGGCCCCTCAGTCTCAATGGTAGTTGCCGGAAAGGATGCAGTTAAGGTTATGAGAGCAGTAAACGGGGCTACAAACCCTGTGGATGCTGCTCCGGGAACTATCCGTGGGGACTTTGCTCTGGACGTAGGCAGGAACATTGTTCACGCATCCGATTCACCCGAAGCTGCAGCAAGGGAAATTGCAATTCACTTCAAGGACTCCGAAATCAGTAAGTATTCCAGAGTCGATGAGGTCTGTCTGTACGAGTAATGCAGGTGCTTCAAAGTCTTTTCGTGTACCTGATTTTTTCGGCACGATTCCAGGACTTTGTTTATCAGGCGCCTGCAAAATGGGTCCTTCCGGGGAAACCCGGGCCCTTCTGGACCTGCAGCAAATAAGACGCGGGAATGAGAGAGGTTTTGTATATGACCGACAAGAAAAATCTACGGACTCCTATAGTCTGCGTGATGGGGCACGTTGACCACGGGAAAACTACTCTGCTTGACAAGATCAGGGGTACTGCAATTGTTAGCGGAGAAGCCGGGGCTATCACTCAGCATATCGGAGCAACCGAAGTCCCTATAGACGTGATTGTCAATAAGCTCGGAGACCCAAGGCTCAGGGACCGCTTTATGGTGCCAGGGCTGCTTTTTATTGATACTCCGGGACACCATGCCTTTACAACCCTCAGGAGCAGAGGAGGCGCACTTGCCGACCTTGCAATTGTTGTTGTTGATATAAACGAAGGCTTTAAACCCCAGACCCACGAGAGTTTGCAGATATTAAAAAGGTTCAAGACTCCTTTTGTTGTCGTCGCCAATAAGATCGACAGGATAGGCGGCTGGGTTTCACAGAAAGATATGCCTTTTGCAGCTACCTTCAAAAAGCAGTCCGGTGATGTCCAGGCACGGGTTGAGACAAAGCTCTACGAGGTAATAGGTGAACTCTATAACCAGGGCTTTGCCGCAGAACGTTATGACCGGGTTACAAACTTCCAGAAAACTCTGGGCGTAGTCCCTGTAAGTGCTGTTACAGGAGAAGGTATCCCTGATGTCCTTATGGTGCTTTTAGGCCTTGCCCAGAAATTCCTTGAGGCAAATTTGCAGTACAATGCTAAAGGCCCGGGTGTAGGGACAGTCCTTGAAGTAAAGGAAGAAAAAGGCCTCGGAGCAACCCTTGATGTTATCCTCTATGACGGCACATTAAAGAAAGGAGATACGGTTGTTATCGGAAGCCTGGGCGAGCCTATCCAGACAAAGGTAAGGGCTCTTTTAAAGCCAAGGGAACTTTCTGAAATCCGTTATGAGAGCAAGTTCCAGCAGGTGAATAAAATCACTGCTGCGGCTGGTGTGAAGATCTCTGCTCCGGGTCTGGAAGGCGCACTTGCAGGCTCTCCCATAAGGGTTGCGACGGAAGAAACCCTTGAGGACATCGTAGCCCAGGTAAAGTCCGAGATCGATGAGGTCAGGATTGATACGGGTTCAGTCGGGATCATGATTAAAGCAGATACCCTCGGCTCCCTTGAAGCCCTTGTCCATGAATTCCAGAAAGATGAGGTCCCTATCAGGAAAGCTGAAGTCGGAGACATCTCCCACAGGGACGCGGTTGAGGCTTCAACTGTTGAAGACCCCCTTTACTCGGTGCTTATAGGTTTCAATGTTAAGATTCACCCTGATGCCAGAGATTTCCTGCAGGAAAGCAACGTAAAGGTACTCACAAGTGACGTGATCTACCGCCTGATTGAAGATTACCAGAAATATGTAAAGGAACAGCAGGAACTGGCTGAAAAGAAGATTTTCGAAACGATAATTCGTCCGGGAAAGTTTAAAATCCTTCCAGGATGCGTTTTCCGGCAGAGCAAACCTGCCGTCGTCGGGGTAAGGGTGCTTGGCGGAGTCGTGCGGACAAACGCAGATGTCATGCTTGAAAACGGAACCGTCGTGGGCAAAATAAAGGGACTGCAGTCCGAAGGGGAAAATATTCCTTCTGCAAAGGTGGGCAAAGAAGTTGCGATGGCAATTGACGGTGCAACCGTAGGCAGGCAGATCAAAGAAGGAGACGTGCTCTATATTAACGTGCCTGAAAGGCATGCTAAGGTTCTTGAGCACGAAATCTACGATTCCCTTTCAACCGATGAAAAGGAAACTTTTGATATTTTCCTCGGACTCAAAAGAAAAGATAATCCTTTCTGGGCAAAGTAAAGGCTGATATGCAGGGCAGCGGTATAATTCACAGCTAGAAGGGACTCAATTAAAGAGTCAGGTAAAAAGTCAGGTACAGATCAGGTAAAACCCGGATAAAAAAAGGCAAGGCAAAGATTATTACAGATAAATCTGATTGGAGGATTTCACATGGCAAATTTTAAAGTTGTAGTTTCTGACCCAAAAGAAGCGCGTGCTTACCAGATCGACATTAAGGATGCTGAAGCAAACGCATTAATTGGAAAATCAATCGGTGACGTTGTTGACGGTGCCATTTTCGGGCTCGCCGGCTACAAAGTCAAGATCACTGGCGGCTGCGACGGCAGCGGTTTTGTTATGAAACCGGACCTTCCAGGCCCCAGAAGACAGAGAATTCTGCTGGCAGTAGGTGTCGGCTATGTTCCCAAACTTCCGGGACAGCGCAGGAGAAAGATGATGCGCGGCAAGGAAATTGCTCACGACATCGTCCAGGTAAACGCCAAAGTCGTTGAATACGGAAGCAAGTCCATAAGAGCCCTTCTCGGCCTCGAAACCGCAGCCGCAGAAGAAGCTCCGGCAACAGAGTAATTTCAAGTTCCGCCTTCGGGCGGGATTTAATATACTCTTCGTTTTTCTTTTATTTGATTCTTTTTTGCAGATTTCTTTTTGCATCACATTCCATTTTACGGGTTTATTGATTTTCTTTCAGAGACGTTAGAGTTTTTACCTTGAGCATAGCAAAACTCTGGCTTCTCACTTTTAATCACCCTGAGTACATTTAAGCTTAGAAGAAAAGGACTTTCAGTCAAACTCCCGGTTTTTCCCAAAGAACACTTTATATAACAATTTACAAATCTCAGCTATTACAACAATAAGCGGCACTATTATAATGCAGGATCCTAATATCCTGATAACCGAAGCCACCAATCTACCGATATCTGTTTGCGGAACCACATCTCCATATCCCACAGTTAGAAGTGTTGTGATAGCCCGGTAGATACTCAGGAATATACTGGCAAAACCACCAGTTTCTCCTTCTATAAAGCACATAAGAATACCTAAGATTATTGTTAAGCTTAGGATAACAAACAGAAATAAAACCAATTTAAGGCAAATCTCATCTAAGGTTCTCGTAAAACGCCTGCTGAAAATTTTAATCACCAACAACCAGTAATACACTAAATATGATCGCAACGCATAGGATTTGCTTGGAATAAAGTTTATCGAGAGTGGTATTATCGATGGTTAGGAGATAAACTCTTATAAACAAAATAGAACTTCTTTCTATAAAGCTTCTATCAGTAGACTGCTTTAGAAGCAGGCGAGTAAAAGAGTCATGAAATAGACTATTTGAATCTAAAAAACTGCACTTCAAAGATCTCAGGTTAAAATATGTTACTCAAGAGGCAGGATCAGGCAAGCCCTGAATATTCTCAAGACTAACATTATCATGCCTCCGAGTATACATTGGGTTCAAATTTGCTCAGGAGGTATATTTGAACTCCATAGTTATTTCTAACATACTCAATATAAACTATAAGGTTTTTAGACACATCATCAAACAATCAGAATGAATACTTAAATTATGATTGCGTTTTTCAGCAATAATACTGAATATGACAAGTTGTTTGATACTTTGAGAAGATCATATATCCTGCTTTCGGCAGGTAAACCTATAAATTAATATCATTAATTTTATATCTCTTTCTTGGTTATCCCATGGCAGAGAAAAACAGTAGTAGAAGAGTTGAATCCTCCTTAAAACGTACACGGTTCTTAGGTCACCTAGGTCTTATGGCTGGAGTTTTCCGAGAACTTGAAGTTGACAAACTGATCGATGAGAAACTTCCCAAAGAACGGAATCATAATGTTCCTCACTCAGTCTGCATCCTTGCCATGGTACTCAATGGTCTAGGTTTCATAGGGCAACGTCTGTACCTGTTTCCTGATTTTTTCAAAAACATTTCTACTGAAAGGCTTTTTGGAGACGGTATAACAAAAGAAGACCTGAATCAATATGCTATCGGAGAGACTCTTGACAAAATCGTAAAATATGGCCCTACAAAACTGTTTACGGAAATTACCCTTCACATTATGGCTCGTCTACCTATTCCTGTTCACTGTTTACACTCTGACACTACAAGTGTCAGCGTTTATGGTGATTATGAAGACGAAGAAACTGAGTCTATTGATATTACTTTTGGAATTCCCAAAAACGGAAGATGGGACCTCAAACAATTTGTACTGAGCTTGATTGTTAATCAGCATGGAATACCTCTTTTCATGAACACACATTCAGGAAATGCTTCCGACAAAAACACAATTCTGGATGCAATAACGTCTCTCAAATCAGTTTTAAGACCTGAAAGCAAAGTGTACTATGTCGCTGATAGTTCCTTTTACACAGACAATAATATCCAGAATATCGGAAAATCATTCTGGATCAGTCGTGTTCCTGCAACAATTTCCGAGGCAAAGGAACTGCTAACTGCAAATCTGAACCTGAAAACGCTAAAAAGTGATGAGAGGTACTCTTTTTATCAAACCTTTGTGGAATATGGCGGAGTCAAACAAAAGTGGGTTTTGCTGCTTTCTCACAAGATGAAGGAGAAGAAAGAGAAAACTCTCAGGACGAAACTTGACAAAGAGGTTGAAAAAGCAGAGAAGGCTTTTAAAAAGCTGAAAGGAGAGGACTTCTTCTGCGAAGAGGATGCATCAAAAGCTGCAGAGAAATGGATTAAAGAATTCCCTTCTATTGTTTTTGAAAAAGTTGATTTGAAATCCATTAAAAAACGTGAATCAGGTAAAAGAGGCAGACCTTCTAAAGATGAGGAATTAAAGACTTATTTCAGGATTGATGGAAGCATAAAGGTTAATGATGCTTTTGTTTTGAATGAAATGGAGAAAATGGGACTTTTCATTCTTGCGAGTAATGATATCACTCTTTCTCCGGGAGAGATGCTGAAGTATTACAAAGGACAGGACAATGTAGAAAAAGGATTCCGATTCTTGAAAAGTGATACATTTAGCATATCGAAAGTCTACCTAAAGAATAAAAGCAGAATTGAAGCACTGGCTATGACAATGGTTCTCTGCTTAATGATTTATTCAATTGCAGAATGGAAATTAAGGACAAAATTAGAGGAAGAAAATGAAACGGTTCCAGATCAAAAAGGAAAGCCAACAAAAAGACCTACGATGAGATGGATATTTGTCAATTTCCAGGGAATTACAGAACTTATTTCTCAGAAAGAAGGTGAAGTAAATTCAGAAATACTGAATATGGAGGATCTTCACTGGAAGATATTGGGTCTCATGGGAGAGAAATATGAAAATATCTATCTCTAATTACGTTAACCTGCCGAATGTAGGATATATGGGTACGAAAAATAGTGCCATATGAAGGCATTTTGATTTTTAGGTCTGAGATCTGATTATTTAGAGGAAAAATAGGTGTTAAACTATATTAATGAAAATTATGAATGAAGATTGTATCCAATTTATGGGAGAGATCGGAATATGAGCCGAGGAGAATCTGGTGCTTAATTATCTGGTGATTAATTATCTGGTGATTAATAAAAAACATGGGATTTAAAATGCCTTTATTTGTTTGAGCCTGTCAAAGAATTTCATATACGTTTTTCGAGTGCATCCCGATAAACAGGATTTATGCTGTATATTGTACTCCTTCCCATTTTATTTTCTTCAATAAGATCTAAATCTTTTAATTGTTTCATATACCAGGTAACTGTACCTTTGGAAATTCCTGTTGTCCGGGCAAGATCCCTATTGGTGTTGCATTCTTCTTCTAATATCTTAGAAATTATCTTGCGGGTCATCTCATTTTGAAGGACTGAAATAACCAGTTTTTCTTTTTCACCGTATGTGGAATTGTTCTGGAAATATCGGACTTTTCCGCGATCACTGTGAGTTTCAACCATATTTTCTGTCTCAAGAATATTGAGATGATAGCGCAGAGTCCCACGATTCAGGTCCATGTAATTTGCAATCTCACTGATACAGGTCCCGGGACTGGCTTTGATAAAGGCATATATATTCTTTCTCTTCAGAACTCCAATAGCATTTGAATGGTCTGCTACTCGAAATCCGAGTATTGCGAAAAGAAACTTTGCAGGAAGGAACAGTATGTCTACTATCGACAGGATCTGCATGATAGCCAGCCAGAGCAGGAACTGCCAGTAGACTGTAAAGTCCCTGGCTACTGTTACTTTTTCTCCCGCCCTGGATACTCCAAATTCATCACCTGGTGCTGGGCTTACGATATATTCCGTAGCTCCGGCTGCCATTATTAAAAATAAAGAGAAAAAGCAAAGAAGATAGATTCTCCTGTAATTAATGCAGCTGAGCGCTAAACGTGTAATCTTCAGTTCCACAACGAGCTCCCCATAGATTTTTAACTTAAAGGTTTTCTTCGTTAAATATTTCAGGAGCTGTCCTTTGACGCATTTCCAAACTCCGACCAAGACTAATTAAAATAGTAAAAATCTCTCTTTAAGATTTTTATGCTCCTTCAATAATTTTAAGGAATAGTTTCTGCAGATTCATTTCTTCTTCCTCGAACATGGATATCGTGCCACCTGCTTTCTTGACAGCTTTTGCAATCTCTGTACGGAGCTTCGTTTTCGCATGCACATGCAGAGTTCCGTCCTGAATTTCAAGAGCGGTCACACCCTCTACATTTTTCACGGCTTCTGCAGCTTCAGAAGGGGGAATATCCTGAACTTCAAGCAAATAATGCACGCCCTCCTTTACCCTTACAATATCCCGCATATCCTCCACAGATCCGACTGCAAGCAGTTTTCCTCTTGCAATTATTGCTATGCGGTCGCAGATCTCCTCGACCTCTTCCATGGAATGTGAACTCAGAAAAACTGTAACTCCTTTGCTTCGGTTAAGGTCTTTTATAAGATCCCTCATCATCTGAGCTCCAAGGGGATCGATGCCGCTTGTCGGCTCATCAAGGAAAAGAACTGAAGGCTCATTGATCAGAGCCTGGGCAAGCCCGAAGCGCTTGCGCATGCCTGTGGAAAAACCGCCTGTTTTCTGGTCGATGGCACGGGTAAGGCCCACGGTTTCAAGTAAATTTACAATCCGTCTTTCCCTGACTTCGGGTTCGATATCATAAAGTTTTGCATAAAAGCGAAGGTTCTGCCTTGCAGTGAGGTTGTCATAAAAACCGGCAGGCTCGGGAAGAACGCCTGTTGTTTCCCTTATGTTTATTACCTCGCGGACAATATCAAAACCTGCAACTTTCCCGTTTCCTTCACTTGGTTCAAGCAAACCGATAAGCATTTTCATAGTTGTGGTCTTACCAGCCCCGTTCGGGCCCACAAAGCCGAATACCTCTCCTTTTCTTACCTGCAGGTTCAGGTTGTCTACTGCACGTATTTGATTCTCCTTCCCGAAAATTTTACTCAAATGAATGGTTTCTATTGCGAAGTTATCTGTTTTCTGTATAATCTCATTTTGTTCCAATTCTATGCCTATTGATTCCATACTCATTGATTCCATGTTTACCGCCTTCCGAATTTACGTACTACAAAAACAAGCACAAGGACTGCAAATCCAAGCATTGCTATGCCGAGAAGTCCGCTACTTGCTGATTTTTCCACATTCACCTTGATACTTTTCTCAGAGCTCACCAGGTCGTCACTCTTTGCCCGTATAAAAATTTCCTTAACACCGGAGCCGGCATTGGCATTTGCAGTTATCTCTACAGAGACGCTTCTGGACTCTCCTGCTTCCAGCTCATCTATCGTTCCGAAACCCTGAATCTGCGCACTGATCCCATTTGCCTCATTAATTTCAAGAGTAACATCTTCCAGATCTTCGTCTCCTCTGTTTTCAATATTAACCCGGACTTCAGAAGAGCCGCCCGGATTCAGTGTCAATTCGCTGGGATTTGAATTGACTTTGAGAAGTTCCTCATTTTCGATGTCGTTGTTAATGCCTACCTCAAGCTGCCGGGTAACTTTTTTATCCCCGCTCACCGCTGCTATTATTACCGGATAAAGTCCACTTGTAGCGTTTTGAGAAGGCTTGACCTTTACTGTAAATTCCTGTTCTTCTCCCGCAGGAAGCATCAGGGAAGCAAGCCTTCCTTCCTTGTCTTCCTCGGTAAGAAATTCGGCTTTCCATCCTTCAGGTAAGCTTAAGACTTCAAGTTTCAGCTTAAGCGGTTGATCATACCGGTTTTTCAAAGAAACCGCAAATTCCGCAGTTTTTTCAGGCCGAATATCAAATCCCATTATGTTGGAGTTCAGCTCTACGTACGCACTTAAATCTTCATCACGGGAAAGTTCAGGGTTTATGCTAACGCTGAGCGGCAAAAATACACTCTGATTTCCTTTTTCCGGGCATGCTGCTATCAAAATTTCATAATCTCCTTTTGTTGCGTTGAGTGGAGGATTTACGAGAATTTTAAACTCCTGACTTCCGTCTCCAGGAACTCCTAATCTCGTAATTCTGGCTCCGTCAGTGGAAAGCAGGTCAACTCCCCACTCCTCGGGTTTCGAAACCAGAAAAATCCGAAAGTTTGCTCTACTATCATATTTATTTTCTACAAAAGCCCCGAAACTGACAGGAATCCCGGGATGGGTCTTTTTTCCAGGGATATCAGAATAAATCTCTAGGTTAGGCATTGCAGCCCTGTCAACCGTTACTGCAAATTCCCGAAAGATTGTATCAGAATTTGAAATATATTCCCCGTAGGGCTTCAGACCTATTTTGATAGGATATTCCCCGTCCTTTGCATTTTCAGGAACTCTGATTTTAAGGATCAACTCCTTTTCACCAGCCTCTTTGGGCAGAGTTATGTGACTGACCTGGCTACCGTCGGCATAGATGCCTGCAGTCCAGTTTTCAGGCACTTTACTTATGAAAAGCATGACCGATGTGCTCTTTGAGGTATTATACCCTTTTTCCACGGCAAAGCTGAACTCTACAAGGTCCCCAGGTCTTGCAACCTTGCCACTGATGTCGTTCCCAACCGTGACCTGAGCGAAGTCAGCTCCGGCCGGAAGAGACATGAGAGAGAGTAGTGTGAGTATTATCAACACGATTGGGAGGAACTTCTCTCTTATATCAAGCACTTATATCCTCCCTCAAAAATTTCAGATATGCAGCTATCAGGAGGATTAGAGGAGCTGTGAACAGGACTGCAAGATTTGTCCAGAATTCTTTTAGCCACTGAGCTAGAGTAAAACGGATGTCCAGAATTCCATCTATATTTACTCCTCCATATCCTCCTCCTCCCGCTCCCCATCCAAGACCTGTCTTTCCAGTACTCAGTTCTGCATAATGGTGCATTGGGGACAAAGCCGAAAGACTGTCAGTTATGTCCAGGCCTCCAGCACTTACTGGCAATACAGGTTCAAGAGAATAACGTAAAAAGGTAAGTATCCAGGTAAACATAATGCTAAGAGTTAACCAGATAACAATATTATAGACAATTGAGTCCGTAGCTTCTCGAACAAAGGTAGAGCAAAAAAGTCCTATGCCAAAAAACACTAAGGTGTAAAGGAAAGTAAGAATAAACCAGAATGCAACTCTGCTTAATTCTATCGAACTTACTTTTGCTCCCAAAAGGAGAATAATCGTTCCTAAAGAAATTCCACTTGAGACCAGCATTACTACCAGAAGAAGAAGTACGGCTCCAAGCATTTTTCCAAGAATTATTGTGTCCCTAAATATGGGATGTGTTAACAAAACGTTCAAAGATGCCGACTTTCGTTCCTTTATCACGCTATCAAAGCTTAAGGCGATACCTACAAGTGGGCTGAACCAGGCCATTATCAACGAAGTACTGTAAAACCCCTCAAGAACTGCTGATGGAGGGATTTTTCCTATTTGACTAAATTGTTCTATCAAAAGAATTTCTCTATAGGTGACTGCGAACACTGCCAGTACGAAAGTTCCGAGTAAAGATAAAAAAATAGGGCTCCAAAGCTTGTCCGCAAATTCTTTTTTGGCAATTATCAGAGCTTTTTCGAAATCACAATTCATCTGTTGCCCACCTCATATATCTCTTCTGAGAAATGCTACATACGAAAGTATAAACATCAGTGCAGGTATGCCTGTCAGTACCATCAGATTTGTCCAGTAATCCGCAAACCATGTTCCAAGCCCGACTCTAGTATCAAAAATTCCTCTAGTTTCCTTACCAGAGGATATTCCAAAACTTCCATAACTTACACGGACTCCAGTTACAGCTTCAGCATAATAACTTGCAGGAGAAAGTTTTTGTAAGTCTTCACTCATGGTCATGGCCTCTTCATTATGCCCGAGGTTAACTATTGATTCTCCGGTTATGAGAGATGAGGAAACGGTAACTATGGCTCCGAAGATCAAAATCAGATTTATCCACACTACAAGCCCGGAGATAAAAGAGCCCTCCGAACTCTTTGAAATAATCGAAATTAACAGGCTGAAAGCAAAAAAACCTGAAAGGTATAAAAAAGTGAGAAAAGAAAAGATAAGGATTCGATTCAGTTCAGAAAGGCCAACATCTATCCCTGTTAATATCAGGAGAGTACCTATTGAAGCGACGACCGAAATAAAAACTACAAGAGTAAGAGTTCCAAGACCTCCTATGATTTTTCCACTTATAATATTATCTCGGAAAACGGGATGTGTCAGCAATGTATTCAATGATTTCGAATTTTTTTCCCTAACTACCGAATCAAAGCCAAGGGCAAGCCCTAGTATGGGGATAAATAGCGTTATTACCTGGGCAACATCAAGAAAGCCGAATTCAAAGATATTGTGCCCGTTTTTTCCCGATACAACACTCATTGAAACAATCATCAACGTGAAGATCCCAAGTAACATTCTGAAACCAGGGCTATACAGGTGGTCTGCGAATTCTTTCTGGGCGATAACTTCGATATTTCTCATGTCTGCCTTCATAGAGAATTCCCCCTGCGGATGAAAAAAAGAAGGAACAGGACGGCAGTAATTCCCCTGAACCCCGGAACCTGAAATTCGGGCCTTGAATCTTCCTCTTTTCCAGAATCAGGAGATGTTTCCGAAACTACGGATTTTTCCGGAGATGCAGAAGAGTTTTTTTCCACGATAAGGACTTTACTTGCGGGTCTGTATCCTGCTTTGCTGGCATTTATCACATATTTTCCTTCAGCAGGACAGCTGTAGTTCAGAAAGCCTGAGCTGTTGGTAAAACCAATTTCTTGTTCATCAAGGGTTAGCAAAGCATCTGCAACAGGTTCCGACATGCAGCGAACTCTTAGCTGGCAGTCTTCTTCTACAGGTGTCAGGAAATCAATTGAGAGAGGGTCTTTGTATCCTTCGAGTTTTATTATGAATAGCCCTGTGAACCCATATTGAGATACAAGCAGTCTGCTGCCGTCAGGACTCCAGCCTTCAAGAAACCTACCATCTTCAGCAAGCTTTATTTTTGTCGATCCATCCGGGCTTGCAACAAAAACAGAACCTGATGAAACAAAACTGATAAAGTCTCCTGAAGGGTGCCATTCATAATCCGTTATCGTAGACGCGATAAGACTTTTTTCGCTTCCATCGGGGTTTATTGTATAAAGGTCATCGTCCTGTGTAAAAGCTATTTTATCTCCTTTCGGGCTCCAGCTAGGTTTGAAGATAACATACCCTGGAAACTCTTGAAGCGCTTTTACATTTTTTCCTATCGAGTCTGCCAGAAATATAGTGACTCCGTTAGCGTTTACAGTACTAAAAATTAGACTTTTTCCATCTGGGCTAAAACTAAAACCATCTTCATTTCTGGAAAAATATTCTGTTGAAAGTTGAAATCTATCCGTCCCATCGACCTTAATTGAACAGAGACTGAAATTTTCATCAAAATAGAATACTCTGCTGTCATCAGGACTCCATGCAACCAATCCTCCGTAATTTGCAAGTCTTTTATTCTCAGTTCCATTTTCGTTTATTATCCAGAGACCAGTTTCTTCGTCCTTGTTCGGGCCAGTAACACTATATGCTATTTTTTTGCCATCATTGCTCCAGAGTGTGGTCCCTACACAATTAGATATATCTGTAAGCTGCTGGAGCACATAACCATCCGGATCAAGTAAATATAATTGATAATTTAGAGGATCGTGATCCATCAATATGAGGGCCTTTGTCCCTTCTGGATTCCACATGAAGTTTTCTTGCCATTCGAGATCCTGAATATTTTCTCTCATTTCATCAACTGTTGTATAATTACATTTGCCTGCTGTCTTGATTAGTGTTTTATCTGGGTCTGCAAGCACGTAAAAGTACCTTACATCGGAAATAAAAGCATAGATTCCAATTCGATTTCCATCTGGACTCCAGGATGTCATGCCCAGAGTCAGGGATTCTTCATTCGTATTGTTTGGAGTTGATGCGAGTTCTCGAATTCCGCTTCCATCTGCATTCAATATATATGTTGCATGAAGGGTGACTCCTCTCTGAGGGTTGATTGATTCTCCTACTTCTAGTCTACTGCCGTCAGGACTCCATGAACCTCCAATTACAGGTTGTTCTTTGAGATTGGTTCCCGAGGATATCATAAGTTTGTCAAAATAAGGTTTCACTATTTGTGATATGGACGTAATTTTTTCAACGCCCACACTAAGATTTTCAGATGAAGCTGCAAGACCTGTGGATATGCTTGAAATGAGCAGGATTAAGAGTAAGCTTACTTTCAGTATTTTTGGCATATAATCCCTTTAAATATAAAATTTATTATTGTTCAGCTGTTCTCATATCTTAAAAAATAAAAAAGGAAAAGTAAATTTTATATTCTGGGTCTGAATCATTGAAAACCGAAAGTGCTAGAATCATTCAATACTCTTAAATACGTATATGTACTCGCTTTTTCGGAAATGATCAATAACTCAGGGACCGACCAATTTTTAACTTGTTCTTCTAATTGCGAAAAATTGGTAATCATTGTGAGGCACCAAATTATGGTTTCCAAATTTAACATAAACTGGAGAGGCCGTCAAAGAACCTCTTGCAGAGAAGTACGCTTTTTTGCCATATTGCACTACTAGACTTCCATCTGGATTCTCTGCTCTATAATAAACATAAGCATTGTATGCATCAGCGTCCAACAAAATGTCTATATAATTCCCTGCATTGACATTAGCTTTGACCCAATCTATATCGCTTCCTGTATTGATGTTTGCATGGTAAATGTCAGATGCTCCATAGGGAAAATCTATGAAATTTTGAGCTGGAATTCCAGACTTCAAGTTGGGTAAATCGTTCGGTTCCAAATATATGTCATCTACTGCTGCAGCCAGGCCTGTGAAGGTTCCCAGTAGCAACAACACAACAATCGTTGATTTTATGCTTTTTGCTATCATTGATTTTACCTCTTTTATTTTTGTTTAAGAGGCAAGAAACAAACTTTAAAATAACTTTAAAGTCATCTACTTCTTGCCTTCGGGTACGCAGGATTCAGAATTGGTCTCAAACTTTGCTGAATCCTGCAGGACATTCCCACTTTCTAGAAAATCATAATCCTTTAAAAGTTTTATGTGTAAACTCTCAAACAATCAGGCATAAGAGAAGAATACAAATCTGAAATAAATTAACAGAAAAATAGTTTGAGAGCTTACACAGAAGCTATAAATAATGTTACTTACAGCCTGTCGATTTGTGTCTGCGTCTTCGATGCTTGGACATTCCTTTTAGGAAAAAATAGCAATATTTTTTAAGACATTACATTTCTCTATAGTGAGAATTAAGTAAGACTGAATTCTACAAGATTTTCTAGCCTTGCAATATTGCTACTAACTACTTTTTTAGTTATAAAATAGGAAAAATTAACTTCAAAGGTAAAGTCATAAAACACTGATCAGTTAAAGGGAATGTCATTCTATTACTGAAATCATAACAAGATTCAATTTCCTATTCCAAAAAGAAGGTAGTTTTGGGGTTTAAAAGATGATGAATTGAAAAACAAAAGTATTCTGACATAAAAAAGATGGCAGTAAATTGCGGTTAACTTTTCTAGATCCTTTTTGTATGTAACATATGCAGAGCAATTAAATATTTACTTGTATCTTTCTATCAGGTTTTTGTACGAAATGTTTATTTTATAGATTATACTTCTTCCTCTTTTTGTTTCCTTTATAAGGCCTATTTCCTTAAGGTTTTTCATATACCAGCTAATCGTACCCCTTGAGACTCCAATTTCACGCGCAAGCTCCACGTTTGTATTGCATTTACCATTTAATATTTCTGAGATTATCCTTTGATTCGTTATGCTTTGAGAAGCCACAAGAACTTTCTTTTCTCTTTCACCATACATGGAGTTATTCT
Organism: Methanosarcina subterranea; assembly: GCF_055385895.1. Lineage (NCBI taxonomy): Archaea > Methanobacteriati > Methanobacteriota > Methanomicrobia > Methanosarcinales > Methanosarcinaceae > Methanosarcina > Methanosarcina subterranea. The sequence continues at coordinate 1,783,627 of NZ_AP042426.1, forward strand.
GGAAATACCTTATTTTTCCACTGTCTTTATAAACATCAATTTTTTTTTGAGTTTCCAGAATTTGTATGTGATACTTAACCGTTCCCCTGTTCAAGCCCATACTTTTCGCAATATCACTAAAACAGACTCCAGGATTAGCTTTAATATAGGCATAAATGCTATCCCGGGCAGGATTGTCAAGTACGTTTACTCCATCTACAATTCGGAACCCGAGTATTGCGAAAATAAGCTTTGCAGGGTTCAGCAGTATATCTATTATCGATAATACGTGCATCAGGGCCAGCCACAGGAGGAACTGCCAGTAAACTGTAAAGTCCTTAAGTTCTATTACTTCTTCTCCATTAATTGAAGCTCCAGATTGATCGCTCGGAAAAGGACTTACAGTATATTCGGTAGCCTCGGCTGTTGTTGCTAGAATAAAAAATAGTAAACAGATGATAAGCTTTTTTTCAAGCTTAGTGCTGGTAAAGATTAAATGTGTAGTCCTCGGTTCCACTAACCGATTCCCCATAAACCTTGAACTCCCAGCTTCCCTATTCTACATACCCCTGGGAAGGGTCGATACTGAAATGTATCCTGCCATTTACGCTTCCATCAGAATTATCACGGTAGGGTCCCAAGTTACTTCCCGATGGGGTAGAGATGCTAAGGAATGATTGAAAAATAACTTCAAGTTTTAACTTCTGGAATAGCTGTATAATTCCATTTTCCCAAATAATCATCAAAGACAATTTTCATTTTTTCCTTAAAGTTTTCACTTACTTTTCTTCCCGTAGCATAAACTTTATTTTTGATGGTTGAAAACACATTCAATCCTGTGCATGTATACGTCCTATCAACAAGGCTTTTAACAACATCAATAGTGCTGAAAACAGTACCTTTGCAGGCACTTGTAACATGACAGAATAACCTGTGTTCTATTGGATTGTATTTCGAAGTATATGGTGGATAGTGAGCCATTCTGATTTCAATCCCAATTTCATTTACCAGCTTTTGCAGATCTTCCTTGAAAATATAATGCCTGCTTGAGTTGCTTCCACCACCATCTGCTAAGGTTAAAATGCTATTTGCCTTAGGATAGTTTTCCTTACCGTATTTTTCCCACCAGTATTTAATGCAGTCACAACAAAACTCACTTGTATCTTTACTGGTTCCTAAAGTGATGTATCCTTCGTTACGTTTCAGGTCATAAATACCATGTGGAATTACAAAACCATCTGAAAATGTATTGAAATCGTGGTCATATACCTTTACTGTCTGGGTACAGTAGATTTTACCGTCACGGTAGAAATTACCGATGACTTCTTTTTTTACGTCTATACTGATTATCGGATTCTCGCTTTTTACGTACTCTTCTTTGAGCTTGTTAATCTTCTCAAACTGCTCATTTCTGCCTTTACAGTCTTTCATAGTGACAGATTTTTGCATTTTTCTCTTTACAAAACCATGTTTCTTTAAGAGCTGCTTTACTACATGTGGACTTATGTTCATGCCTTTTGCTTCAAAAGCCTTTGAAATGCCCTTGAGACTCAGATTCGTCCATTTTATTTCTTTATCCGTAGGGCTTCCAGCCGTATGATGTTTTAGAATGTCAAAGAAAACTTCATCAATATTTTCAAATGTATCGATGATTTTCTTTTTTCCTCCGCCAGATTTTCGAATCCTGTTACCTGGTTTTTCTATACCATTAGTGATTTCATTAATTCCAGCCATAACAGTTTGAAAATGACAGCCTAGAACACTACTTATGTAGTTTTGTCCCCCATGTCCTAATTTCATTGCTTCTATGGCTGCATATCTTCTTCGATCTTTCTCATTTAAAGTGTTATAAAACGCTTTCATCTGTTTTTCAATTTTTTCAGAATATTTTGTGTGCAGCATTAAAGTAAATTCCTTGTCATTTCTAACAGATTTTAATCAATATTATATGACAATAAAAATACTTTAAATTATATATTTGTTATTCCTAAGCGTCAGAGAATCGCTCGTATCTCCCCAGTTCAAATCTACTTCAAGATAATTTATTCCTGAGCCTACACTCACATAGTGATTTATGGTCTGCCCCTGAGTTATGTACTGGGTTGATAGTATAGAAAAAGCAGAATCCTCCATATCAGAAGAATTTTCTACCAAGGGATTAACAATGTACTCTATTCCAGCAGAAGCCGGAGCATCTCCCATGTCAGAATTTTCCGCGTGTTCCTCGGCTGAAACCGCAGGCACAGCCATCAATCCTATTATTACACATAATACAAATATCATCCAGGATTTCAAATAATCATCCAAAAAAGAGCTTAGAAGTCCGGATATATATAACTTCTGTGTAAATTATCAAACAATCATCATATCTGCCTTTACAAAAGAATATTACTAAATTAAAAAAACATTCTAAAAAAAGACATCGTAAGATCTTTTATCTGGCATATTTCGTCAAAAAAAGAAATAGAACGAGGATGAAAAGCACCCTCTACATCAGAATTAAATCGTAAATTTTATAAACTATTCAGATAAATTTCATAAAAGCTGCTTCCCTGCCCCATCTCCGGACCTGCACTCATAAACCTCCGTGATCTTCATGACGGTAAGGGCTTTTGCAAGAAATCTCTCTACATACTTCTGATCACTTTTCATTTGTATTCGGTTAAGGATTTTGAGCTGCGGATCTCGATTTCGACGGAAAAACTCAAACCCAAATGTTTAGTGTTTAAATTGAAATCGATATCAGATTCCAGTTTTGCATTTGATGAATAATTTAACAAATTTTATGAAAATCAATGCAAGTGATAACGATTTTTCCTTAACCGATGACCAATGGATCACTTTTAGCTATTTTCAAAAACCTGGAACTAAAAATGAAATGTTGATTTTAACTGATTTAAGGCATACATCCTACCAGCATACATCCTATCAGATATGATAATATTCCTTTTATTTTTGATAGAGTTAAATACTCCCTGAAGTAAACAGGAATAAATATACCATGTAAATAACGTACAGCCCTATTGGAATGCCGACAGTAAGAGTGGCATTTTTAATTGACATATTTCGCGCATGCAGAAGTGCAAATACCCAGATGTATGCAGACAGCAAGAGACATAGAATTCCAATTATTTGCGAGGTGTAATACAGGGGATTATTTGAGAACATCTGTGTTACGCTTTCGGTTATGAGTTGCGGGTCCTGCGACGAAAAATCTGCAGATGCTGTTAGCTTGTACGTTATGACAACACCTATTAAACTGCTAAATATTTGTGGTACAAATCCGTAACCTATAAACTCTAACGTCCTCTTGAAAGAGCCTTTTGAATCAAACACATGAACCCACCAGCCCCAATCCAAATACCGTTGCACGTACCATACCACCACTTTTCGCGCTATTGCTTGTCCCTGCAGTAAAGCTTAAAAGAAATCCAAGTATGGCCATCAGGCAGGGTGAAAAACCTGCAAAAAGGCCAAGAGAATAAGCAAATGGTAAATTCAGGTTTGTGTTTATATACTCGATTTCCTGTTCTTTTCTCGTTGCCTCTTCTGTGGTATATTCAGTAATATTTTCCTCTTCCACAAGGTATTCATCAATTAGAGTTTTTAGGTTTTCTTCAGTAATTTCTTCTTTGGAATTTTTGTTTCATTGTTTATCACAATAGCCGGGACTTCAAGAAAACCATACTTGTTCCATTGATTAAAACCGTCAGCAGTACTGGTTTCAATTCGTGTTATAACAATACTATTATTATATTGAACTTCTATTCTGTCGATAACCGGATCGGTTATCTCACAATCATGGCAATCTTTTTGATGGAAATATTGGACTGAGATTGAATCTGCATAAGCTACCGGCATAAAAATAAGAAATAAATAAATAAATAAATAATTGTCAGGAGAGCTATTGTACGAGAAATTCTTTTCATGAGAATCCCTAAGGTATATTGTTTCTCTCACAAACTTGCATATGTCGATGATGCAAGAAAAAGGATACAGAGTCAATCATAATTTACAGAACTTTCGCTACGTTGCCTACAGAGCCTATTCTTTGATGACATAAGTAGCAAATATTGCAAATATTATCCCTAGAATAATCCCATTGGTAACTCCCCTCATTAAATTATGAGTCAAGTATCCTAATAATATGCTGATGATCAAAGGTACTAAAAAAAATAAAATTTGTTTTTTTATAAAAACTCCTCCATTATCAACAGTATCCAGCTTCACGGCATAAATCGAGTGCAGTGGGCCCACAACCAAACTCGCCTACAACAATACACACCACTGTTGCAATTGCAGCGCATGTTAGCCCACCAACGATAGCCGGTATTCCTAATAGTGCGCAGAAAATTGCCATTTCCAGTCCACATCCAATATTACATGCACCTTCAGCTAAAAGTTTGCATGCAGTACATGCGCCCATTGCTCGTGGAGTTATGGGAGCTAGGGTAGCCGAGGAAATCAAACTCGCTTTAGTTTTACCATTCAATATGTCGCTTACCTCACCACTCTCAGAAACTATAGTGTTTCCGTTCACGGTTAATATTTCAACGGATAAGGGATATCCAGTCTCGTCTCTTTCGACAATCTGTGTCCTAACTTTAATAATTTCATCATTTTCAAATACAGCAATAAGCGCACACGTAGAATTATGTTTACTGTCAAGTGTTAATCCTACTGCTTCATAATAGGTCTCATTATTTAGAGTTGCACCCATCCCAGCTATCTCTGTTTGATTTAATTTATATCCTTTTGAGTCCAATTTTTTTATTAATCTTTTTACATCGTCGGATTCTAAAGCAGTTTGTACACCTTCTTCAACTTTATTAGAATCCAATTTTGTAATGTTTGAAAGGTTTCCAAAATTGTCACAAGTTGTACAATCAGTGGATGTTTGCGAGCAGTCTGTTCCAGCCGGACACGCCAGAGCAGGCGTAACCAGCATCATACCTACAACGAGCATTATCATGAAAGCCCGCTGATCTTTCTAGCTTTACTATTTAATTTCACTCTGTTTCACCTCTTCACTTTTGTTTAAGAGGCAAGGAACAAACCTTAAAATAGCTTTAAAGTAATCTGTTTCTTGCCTTCGGGCACGCAGGATTCAGGATCGGTCTCAAACTTTGCTGAATCCTGCAGAACATTCCCACTTACTCGAAATCTATATTCCTTTAAAAGTTTTATGCGTAAATTCTCAAACAATCAGGCATAAGAGAAGAATACAAATCTGAAATAAGTTAAGAGAAAAATAGTTTGAGAACTTGCACAGAAGTTATAAATAATGTTACTTACAGCTATCGATTTGTGTCTGCATCTTCGATGTTTGGACATTCCTTTTAGGAAAAAATAGCAATATTTTTTAAGACACTATATTTCTATATGGTGAGAATTAAGTAAAACTAAAATCTACAAGGTTTTCTAGCTCTTAGTTCGCTACTAACTATTTTTTAGTTATAAAATGAGAAAAGCCGGCTCCAATAGGGAAAGTCGTAAAACAAGCAGTGTAATCAGTACAAGGGGAATCTCACTTTATTATTGAAGCTGCAATCAATATTTAATTCCTTATTTCCAAAAATAAGACAGATTTGGGGTTTAAGAAATGATGAATTGAAAAACAAAAGTATTTTGACACAAAAAGACATTGTAGCGAGATTACAGTTAACTTTTCTAGAGACTCTTTTGTATTCAAATACTGTGAAGTAACCAGTGTCGCGTCAAAAGTAAAATGTCGTATTAAATCGGTTACAACTATTCAGAATCGTCCAATCTTTGAGGATTGACGAGACACTAGACGTTTACTTATATTTTTCTATCAGGTTTTTGTACGAAATACTTATTTTATAGATTACACTTCTTCCTCTTTTTGTTTCCTTTATGAGGCCAATTTCCTTAAGGTTTTTCATATACCAGCTAACTGTACCCTTGGAAATTCCAATTTCACGCGCAAGAGATGCATTTGTATTACACTCACCATTTAATATTTCTGAGATTATCCTTTTATTCGTTATGTTTTGAGTGGTCACGAGAATTTTCTTTTCCTTTTCACTATATGTTGAGTTTTGGAAACATCTTATTTTCCCACCATCCTTGTAAACTTCAATTTTATATTGAGTTTCCAGAACTTGTATGTGATACTGGACTGTCCTCCTGCTCAAGCCGGTATTTTTTGCAATGTCACTAAAACAAACTCCAGGGTTGGTTTTAATATAAGTATAAACGCTATCTCGGCTAGAATTATCAAGTACATTTGCTTTCCCTACAATTTGGAACCCGAGTATTGCGAAAATAAGCTTTGCAGGGAGCAGATTATTCATTACCGACAAGATTTGCGTGATAGCTAGCCAAAGCAGGAGTAGCCAGTAGGCTGAAAAAACTTTAAGTTCTACTACTTCTCCTTTAATTAAAACTCCGGATCCATCGTCTGGAAAAGGACTGACAGTATATTCCGTAGCCTCGGTTGTCGTAATTAAAAATAAAGAGAAAAAGCAAAGAAGATAGATTCTCCTGTAATTAATGCAGCTGAGCGCTAAACGTGTAATCTTCAGTTCCACAACGAGCTCCCCATAGATTTTTAACTTAAAGGTTTTCTTCGTTAAATATTTCAGGAGCTGTCCTTTGACGCATTTCCAAACTCCGACCAAGACTAATTAAAATAGTAAAAATCTTAAAGAGAGATTTTTATGCTCCTTCAATAATTTTGAGGAACAATTTCTGCAGATTCATTTCTTCTTCTTCGAACATGGATACTGTTCCACCTGCTTTTTTGACAGCTTTTGCAATCTCTGTACGGAGCTTAGTCTTCGAATGCACGTGCAGAGTTTCGTCCTGAATTTCAAGAGCGGTCACACCCTCTACATTATTTATGGTTTCTGCAGCTTCAGAAAGGGGAATATCCTGAACCTCAAGCAAATAATGCACGCCCTCCTTTACCCTTACAATATCCCGCATATCCTCCACAGACCCGACTGCCAGCAATTTTCCTCTTGCGATTATTGCTATGCGGTCGCAGATCTCCTCGACCTCTTCCATGGAATGCGAACTCAGAAAAACGGTCACTCCTTTGCTTCGGTTCAGGTCTTTTATAAGATCCCGCATCATCTGAGCTCCAAGGGGATCGATGCCGCTTGTCGGCTCGTCAAGGAAAAGGACTGAAGGCTCATTGATCAGAGCCTGGGCAAGCCCGAAACGTTTGCGCATACCTGTGGAAAAACCGCCTGTTTTCTGATCGATAGCACGGGTAAGGCCCACGGTTTCAAGTAAATTTACAATCCGTTTTTCCCGGACATCGGATTCTATATTATAGAGTTTTGCATAAAAGCGCAGGTTCTGCCTTGCAGTGAGATTATCATAAAAACCGGCAGGTTCCGGAAGAACGCCTGTCGTTTCCCTTATGTTTATTACCTCGCGGACAATATCAAAGCCTGCAACTTTCCCGCTTCCTTTGCTTGGTTCGAGTAAACCGATAAGCATTTTCATAGTTGTGGTCTTACCAGCCCCGTTCGGGCCCACAAAGCCGAATACTTCTCCTTTTTTTACCTGCAGGTTCAGATTATCAACCGCATGTATTTGATTCTCCTTCCCGAAAATTTTACTCAAATTAACGGTTTCTATTGCGAAGTTATCTGTTTTCTGTATAATCTCATTTTGTTCCAATTCCATGCCTATTGATTCTATGCTTGCTGATTCCATACTCATTGATTCCATGTTTACCGCCTTCCGAATTTACGTACTACAAAAACAAGCACAAGGACTGCAAATCCAAGCATTGCTATGCCGAGAAGTCCGCTACTTGCTGATTTTTCCACGTTAACCTTGATACTTTTCTCAGAGCTCACCAGGTCGTCACTCTTTGCCCGTATGAAAATTTCCTTGACGCCAGAGCCGGCATTGGCATTTGCAGTTATCTCAACAGAGACGCTTCTGGACTCTCCTGCTTCCAGCTCATCTATCGTTCCGAAACCCTGAATCTGCGCACTGATCCCATTTGCCTCATTAATTTCAAGAGTAACATCTTCAAGGTCTTCATCTCCTCTGTTTTCAATATTAACCCGGACTTCAGAAGACCCACCCGGATTCAGTGTCAATTCGCTGGGGTTCGAATCGACTTTGAGCAGTTCCTCGTTTTCGATGTCGTTGTTAATGCCTACCTCAAGCTGCCGGGTAACTTTTTATCCCCGCTCACCGCTGCAATTATGACCGGATAAAGTCCACTTGTAGCGTTTTGAGAAGGCTTGACCTTTACTGTAAATTCCTGTTCTTCTCCCGCAGGAAGCATCAGGGAAGCAAGCCTTCCTTCCTTGTCTTCCTCGGTAAGAAATTCGGCTTTCCATCCTTCAGGTAAGCTTAAGACTTCAAGTTTCAGCTTAAGCGGTTGATCATACCGGTTTTTCAAAGAAACTGCAAATTCCGCAGTTTTTTCAGGCCGAATATCAAATCCCATTATGTTGGAGTTCAGCTCTACGTACGCACTTAAATCCTCATCCCGGGAAAGTTCGGGGTTTATGCTTACGCTGATCGGCAAAAATACACTCTGGTTTCCTTTTTCCGGGCATGCGGCTACCAAAATTTCATAATCTCCTTTTGTTGCGTTAAGTGGAGGATTTACAAGAATTTTAAACTCCTGGCTTCCATCTCCAGGAACTCCTAATCTCGTAATTCTGGCCCCGTCAGTGGAAAGCAGGTCAACTCCCCACTCCTCGGGTTTCGAAACCAGAAAAATCCGAAAGTTTGCTCTACTATCATATTTATTTTCTACAAAAGCCCCGAAACTGACAGGAATACCGGGATGGGTCTTTTTTCCAGGGATATCAGAATAAATCTCCAGGTTAGGCATTGCAGCCCTGTCAATTGTTACTGTAAATTCTCTATATATCTTATCATAATTTCTGATGTTTTCTCCATAAGGCTTCAGGCCTATTTTTACAGTATATCCTCCGTCTTTTGCATTTTCAGGAACTCTTACTTTAAAAGTCAGTTCTTTTTCATCGGCTTTCTCGGGTAGAGTGATCTGGCTTACCTGACTGCCATCGGCATAAACTCCTGCAGCCCAGTTTTCGGGTACTTTCTCTATATAAGATGTAACTGATGTACTTTCAGAAGTATTGTATCCTTTTTCTACAGTAAAGCTGAACTCCACAAGGTCTCCAGGCCTTGCAACCTTGCCACTGATCTCGTTCAGGACTGCAAGACTGGAGAAACTCGCTCCGGCCGGGAGGGGCATGAGAGGAAGCAACACGAATATTATCAACAGGAGTGGGAAGAGTTTCTCTCTTTTGTCAGGTACTTATATCCCTCCTTAAAAAAGTCAAAAATGAAAGAATAAAAAGCGGCAGAGGAGCTATAATCAAAAAGAGCAGATTCGGCCAGAACTCACCAAACCATTGAAAAAGAGTAAAGCGTGTATCAAAAATTCCCTTGATTACAGGTTCACTATTAACTCCTCCCCAGCTAAGATCAATATCTCCGACTGATACTTCGCTGTAGTGATGAAGCGGTGAAACAGTTACCATTTTGGATGCCAATTCGAAAGGTTCGGATTGCCCGGTAACAATTGATGCAATTGCAATAATGATCGAGCCAGAAACAATGCAGATTGAAAGCCATATTATAACATTGTACACCAATGAATCCTCAGCATCATTGGACACGATAGATAATAATATTGCAATTTCAGCGAAGATTAATACGTAAAAAAAATTGAAAATTATGGATACTATAATTCTTATGAATTCTGTTTCACTCATGGAAACGCCAGAGAGCATAAGAATGGTTCCGGCCGGAACTATCGTCGAAAAGATAATGACAGTCATAAGAACGCCCATTATCCCGACCATTTTACCAGCTATTATGTTATCTCTGAAAACTGGATGGGTCAAAAGTACGTTCAGGGACCCAGACTTTCTCTCTTTTATAATAGTGTCAAATCCCAGTGCAATTCCGATCAAAGGTGAGAACCATCCGATTTGCCAAGTAACACTTCTGAAGCCGGACATTAATGTAAACTCACCTCCAGACTGCTCCACCATATATTCTCCCAAATATACACTTCGATATGAAAAAGCAAAAATTATCAGGGTATAGGTAGCAATTAAAGCTAAAAATAGTGAGCTTGATGTGATATCTGCAAATTCTTTTTGTGCAATTTGGAATATATTTTTTACATTTGGGATCATATTTTTTATTTGTCGGCTCATCGTCTTTCCCTCAGTTACTTATATCCTGCCTCAAAAAAGCCATAAAAGATATGATAAGCATGATTAATGGTGCTGACAATAAAATTACTATATTTGTCCAGCATTCTCCCAGCCACTGGTTAAGCGTGTAACTTAGATCAAATATTCCTTTAACGGAGTCAGGACCTATTTCCGAAACTCCTCCCCAGGTCATCTCTGGAACTCCGATCACAAGCTCTGAATAATAATGAACTGGAGTTAGTTTTTGAAGTTGTGCGTTGAGAGCCAACATGTTTTCATTGTTGCTGTAGTCAAAAATAGATTGACCAGTAACTGTTGTCGCAATCACAACGATAAGACCGCCGTATACAACGCATAAGATCAGCCATGCACAGATTCCATAACCCAGAGAATTGACCGCATTTTTTGAAACGATTGAGGTGAATATCCCCAGTAACAAAAAAAATGATAAATAAAGGTAGGTCAATACCGTAAATATGAATACTCTGCTCAATTCAGAAAAAGTTACTTGAATACCGGAAACGAGCAGTATAGTCCCTACTGACACTATTACAGAAATAAAAACCACAAGCACAAGGGTTATCATTGCACCCAGGATCTTACCTGTGATGATGTTGTCCCTGTACAATGGATGGGTCAAGAGAACATTTAAAGAAGAAGATTTCTTTTCTTTGATTATGCTATCAAAACCGAGTGAAATTCCTAGCAAGGGCAGGAACACAGCAATAATCTGGGCTACATCAAGAAAGCCCATTTCAAATATACTGAGACCATTTATTGAAGCGCGATAGCTAAAAGAAAACAAAATTATTGCAAAAACTGAAACCAGGGAAACAAATCTCGGGCTCCATAAGTTATCTGCAAACTCTTTCTGTGCAACCACCAGGACATTTTTAATATTCACTTCCATTCATATCCCCTGATTAACCTTACTATTTTTTGTTTATTGTATGGAAATAAAATAGTACAGATATAAGCCCAAAACACGTTAAACATGCAGTAAATCCAGGCAGTTCTGCATCATTTGCATCTGGGGGAGTCACAATTTCCAGGGCAACTTTATCACTGATTTCCTGTTCACCTGTATAACCTTTAACTGTGACTATCCGACTTGTGGTAGAGTACCCTTCTTTAACAGCTCTAATCTGAAACTCACCTTCTTTGCTAAACCTGTATACCAGAGCTCCTTTTTCGTCTGTTGTTCCAACAGATTCATTCCCTGCAAAAATGGTTACACCACCAATTTTTCCGGAACTTGACCTGACTGAAATATTAATATCAGACTCGCTCACAGGACCTCTTTCAATTTCTATGAACATTGGCAAGTCATATTCAGGTAATTCCAGAAGATAATCCTGAGAAACATAATCCTTGTAGGAATTCTCCTCATCGGAAGAGGCTTCTGGAGAAAATGTCCTGGCAATGAGATAACGTCCAGCCGGACTCCAGCTTATCTCCTCAATATAAGAAACGGGAAGTTGAATTGTCTTTAATTCTTTTGTGGACGCGTTGATTAAGGCTAACGTATTACTCTGAGTTTCATTTGCAACTCCAAGAACCAGGTCCCCTTTGTTATTCCAGGCATATCCGTTTTGAAATATGTCCCAGTGTTTTTCTCCTGAGCCGTCGCTGGACATTAAAACATACTCAGTAATACCTCGATCAGATAATCTATTGTATTTACCGGAAGAGTGAGTTATTTCGATAAATTCTCCTGAAGGGCTTAAAGATACAACAAAATCACTGGAACTGCTGAACAACCGGGTTTTGCTGTCCCCATCAGCAGACATGGAATAGAGGGTATATATGCTTCCAGTCTCATTTTTCGAGAGTTCCTGAAATATAATATTATAACTGTCAGGCAACCATCCATAAACAATACCGTAATTAAGAGATACCGGCCGATTGGATTGTTTATTTTCTACATCAATAATGTGTATATCAGAAATTAGCTTGCCAGACTCTTCATTCCCTATAAATTCGTATGCAGCAAGTTTGCTGCTATCAGGACTCCACGCAGTCCTGTCAAAGCAAATATTATCTGCTGAAAAAACTGTATTTACCTCATTGCTTGCAGGATTCAGAATGAAAAGATCTCCCTCTTCTGCAAAAACGACCTTTTTTCCATCAGGAGACCAGATAAAATCATTATTACTAAATTTAGTTTTATAATTCTTTACCGGAGTCTCTTCTGAAACATTATCTACCAGATCCAGAATAAACACAGATGATTCCTTATTTTCGTTAAAACCAGCATACAGCAGCTTATCACCTTTCGGAGACCATTCGTAGACAGGTCCCTCCAGTGAAATCTGTTCCTTTGCGAGCAAATCCAGACTTTCCGAGTCAACTACATTAATGTAGTGGGTTCCGCCAATAAAATGAACATTACCACCCGAAGATTCCTGATACATGAATGAATCTCCCGCGCGGTTCCATACTGGTATAGCTATTCCGTTGTGTCCATTTCTCTGGCGAGTATAAGGTGTGTTTTCGGCCCAGGCTATTAGTTTTTCCCCGGACCCGTCCCCATTTGCAAGGTACAGAGCCTGCACCTGTGCCAGTGTTGTCTGGCTCTCCTGATTCTTCGTACAGACATCAATTAATACAAAAACAAGAACACGAGTTCCGGAAGGGTCCCAGTAAAAAAATAATATCGGACTTCCATCTACATCAAGGCGGCTTTTGTCCACGCGGCTTAAAGCATCTTTACCAATAGTCTGATTGAGATCAGATACTAATGAGGCATCCATTGGATCAGAGCTTATGTTATCTGCAGAGGCTAAATCCATTGCAGAAATCATCAACACAAATATTAACAACATATACAATAGATTACATTTCCTATACATTGTTCCACCATTTGCGAGTGAAAAAAATTAAAAGGAGAAAAGATCAATTTCCTTCTCTTTAATCAAGCTGCGGATTTCTTCCAGCGAGGAACTTGTATAGGCTATTTCCTCCATCGATTTTAATTCGAGGCAAGGGATCAGTATACACATCGCCCCAATGGTCACTATAGGAGGAACTGACGCGTGCTGTATAAGAACTCGATGTTTTGTACAGCCTCATATCCCCATTGTCACCATCAATAAATTGTTTCTCTAAATCTATGTACACATTCTCTCCAGTATATGCAGTAAACTTAAACCAGTCTGGCACACTCGAACTTTTTACATAACTTCCATAAATCCAGAGAGTTCCTTCTGGGACACTAATTGTAGTCGCCTCACCATAGGTATGTCCAACTGCCATGGCGGTTCCCATGTTCAGAACTAGAATCGCTGCAAATAACATACCGATTTCAAGTTTTCTCTTTATTGTCATATATTTTTACCTCGCGATTTTGCTCCCGAGGCAGGATTAGTAAGACTTAAATATTCTTAAGGTTAACATGACCATGCCTCCGGGCATATGGAGGTCAAGTGGATCCTTCAAAGAAAGTTTGACCTCCATAGAATTACTACTAACACACTCTATATAAACCACAAAGTTTTTCGTCAGATCATTAAACAATCAGGATAGATATTGAATTTATGATTTCGTTTTTCAATGATAATATTTAATAGCACAAATCATTTGATGCTCCAGATAAAGTTCATATATAAACACAAAGCTGTACAATAAAAAATATTTTGGTTTATTTATGTTGAGCTTTAATTACGAGCTTATCCTAAAACTCAGAATTTGCTTCTCAAATCTTATATTCCGAATAATCGACCAAGTTTCTAATCCTGAAAAATAATCCTAAAAATTGTTAATGAGTATAAGTTAAATGGCTTTTAAGATAAGCTCTATTAGAAAATGAGGCAAATGAGCACTGAATTATACGAATAAAAACTACGTCTTTTTTTTTGAGAAGGTTCATAATATAAATCTAGGAGAATGGAGGAGTCTAAGCGAAAAATGATAGAGTTTAAAGTACTTTCGTTTATTTGAGCCTACTATTCAAACAATTTCATATCCTTTTTGATTACATCCCGATAAACAGAATTTATACTGTATGTTGTCTTCCTTCCTATTTTATTTTCTTCAATAAGATCTAACTCCTTTAATTGTTTAATATACCAAGTAATTGCACCTTTGGAAATTCCTATTGTCCGGGCAAGATCTCCGTTAGTGTTACATTCTTCCTTTAATATCTTTGAAATTATCTTTAGAATCATTTCATTTTGAAGGGCTGAAATAACCAGCTTTTCTTTTTCACTGTATGTGGAATTATTCTGGAAATATCGGAATTTTCCTAGATCATTGTGAACTTCGATCATGTTTTCCATTTCTAGAATATTGAGATGATGGCATAGAGTCATCCGATTCAGACCCATATTATTTACAATCTCACTAACACAGACCCCAGGATTGGTTTTGATAAAGGAATATATATTCTTTCTCTTCAGAACTCCAACAGCATTTGAACGATCCGCCGCTCGAAACCCAAGTATTGCGAAAATAAGCTTTGTAGGATACAGTAGGGTATCTATTATCGATAAGATTTGCATAGTTGCCAGCCAAAGGAGGAACTGCCAGTAGGGTATTGGGATGACTTCAAGTTCTACTACCTCTTCTCCGTTAATTGAAGCTCCGGCTTGATTACTTGGAGCGGGGCTCACAATATACTCGGTAGCCTCAGCTGTTGATATTAAGAGAAAAAAAAGTGAGCAGATGATAAGCTTTTTTTCAAGCTTAGTGCTGGTAAACATTGAATGTGTAATCTTCAGTACCACTAACCGATTCCCCGTAGACTTTGAACTGCCAGATGCCCTGCTCCACATATCCCTGAGAGGGGTCTATATTGAGACGTATCCTGCCATTTATACTTCCGTCAAAGTTATCGCGGTAAGTTCCGATTTTGCTTCCTGATGGGGTATAAACGCTGAGAGTCAGGAAATCACTCGTATCTCCCCAGTTCAAATCCACTTCAAGATAGTTTATTCCGGAGCCTACATTTACATTGTGAGTTATGGTCTGCCCCTGAGTTATATACTGGGTCGACCGTAGAGAAGAAACAGAATTCTCTATATCAGGAGAATGTTCTATCCAGGGGATTAACAATGTACTCTATTCCAGCAGAAGCCGGAGCATCTCCCATGTCAGAATTTTCCGCGTGTTCCTCTTCGGCTGAAACCGTAGGCACAGCCATCAATCCTATTATTACACATAATACAAATATCATCCAGGATTTCAAATAATCATCCAAAAAAGAGCTTAGAAGTCCGGATATATATAACTTCTGTGTAAATTATCAAACAATCATCATATCTGCCTTTATGAAAGAATGTTACTAAATTAAAAAAATAGTCTAAAAAAAGACGTCATAAGACCTTTTATCCTGCTTTCGGCAGGTAAACCTATAAATTAATATCATTAATTTTATATCTCTTTCTTGGTTATCCCATGGCAGAGAAAAACAGTAGTAGAAGAGTTGAATCCTCCTTAAAACGTACACGGTTCTTAGGTCACCTAGGTCTTATGGCTGGAGTTTTCCGAGAACTTGAAGTTGACAAACTGATCGATGAGAAACTTCCCAAAGAACGGAATCATAATGTTCCTCACTCAGTCTGCATCCTTGCCATGGTACTCAATGGTCTAGGTTTCATAGGGCAACGTCTGTACCTGTTTCCTGATTTTTTCAAAAACATTTCTACTGAATGGCTTTTTGGAGACGGTATAACAAAAGAAGACCTGAATCAATATGCTATCGGAGAGACTCTTGACAAAATCGTAAAATATGGCCCTACAAAACTGTTTACGGAAATTACCCTTCACATTATGGCTCGTCTACCTATTCCTGTTCACTGTTTACACTCTGACACTACAAGTGTCAGCGTTTATGGTGATTATGAAGACGAAGAAACTGAGTCTATTGATATTACTTTTGGAATTCCCAAAAACGGAAGATGGGACCTCAAACAATTTGTACTGAGCTTGATTGTTAATCAGCATGGAATACCTCTTTTCATGAACACACATTCAGGAAATGCTTCCGACAAAAACACAATTCTGGATGCAATAACGTCTCTCAAATCAGTTTTAAGACCTGAAAGCAAAGTGTACTATGTCGCTGATAGTTCCTTTTACACAGACAATAATATCCAGAATATCGGAAAATCATTCTGGATCAGTCGTGTTCCTGCAACAATTTCCGAGGCAAAGGAACTGCTAACTGCAAATCTGAACCTGAAAACGCTAAAAAGTGATGAGAGGTACTCTTTTTATCAAACCTTTGTGGAATATGGCGGAGTCAAACAAAAGTGGGTTTTGCTGCTTTCTCACAAGATGAAGGAGAAGAAAGAGAAAACTCTCAGGACGAAACTTGACAAAGAGGTTGAAAAAGCAGAGAAGGCTTTTAAAAAGCTGAAAGGAGAGGACTTCTTCTGCGAAGAGGATGCATCAAAAGCTGCAGAGAAATGGATTAAAGAATTCCCTTCTATTGTTTTTGAAAAAGTTGATTTGAAATCCATTAAAAAACGTGAATCAGGTAAAAGAGGCAGACCTTCTAAAGATGAGGAATTAAAGACTTATTTCAGGATTGATGGAAGCATAAAGGTTAATGATGCTTTTGTTTTGAATGAAATGGAGAAAATGGGACTTTTCATTCTTGCGAGTAATGATATCACTCTTTCTCCGGGAGAGATGCTGAAGTATTACAAAGGACAGGACAATGTAGAAAAAGGATTCCGATTCTTGAAAAGTGATACATTTAGCATATCGAAAGTCTACCTAAAGAATAAAAGCAGAATTGAAGCACTGGCTATGACAATGGTTCTCTGCTTAATGATTTATTCAATTGCAGAATGGAAATTAAGGACAAAATTAGAGGAAGAAAATGAAACGGTTCCAGATCAAAAAGGAAAGCCAACAAAAAGACCTACGATGAGATGGATATTTGTCAATTTCCAGGGAATTACAGAACTTATTTCTCAGAAAGAAGGTGAAGTAAATTCAGAAATACTGAATATGGAGGATCTTCACTGGAAGATATTGGGTCTCATGGGAGAGAAATATGAAAATATCTATCTCTAATTACGTTAACCTGCCGAATGTAGGTTTTATCTGGCATATTTCGTCAAAAAAGAAATAGAACGAGGATGAAAAGCACCCTCTACATCAGAATTAAATCGTAAATTTTATAAACTATTCAGATAAATTTCATAAAAGCTGCTTCCCTGCCCCATCTCCGGACCTGCACTCATAAACCTCCGTGATCTTCATGACGGTAAGGGCTTTTGCAAGAAATATCTCTACATACTTCTGATCACTTTTAGCTATTTTTCAAAAACCTGGAACTAAAAATGAAATGTTGATTTTAACTGATTTAAGGCATACATCCTACCAGCATACATCCTATCAGATATGATAATATTCCTTTTATTTTTGATAGAGTTAAATACTCCCTGAAGTAAACAGGAATAAATATACCATGTAAATAACGTACAGCCCTATTGGAATGCCGACAGTAAGAGTGGCATTTTTAATTGACATATTTCGCGCATGCAGAAGTGCAAATACCCAGATGTATGCAGACAGCAAGAGACATAAAATTCCAATTATTTGCGAGGTATAATACAGGGGATTATTTGAGAACATTTGTGTTACGCTTTCGGTTATGAGTTGCGGGTCCTGTGACGAAAAATCTGCAGATGCTGTTAGCTTGTACGTTATGACAACACCTATTAAACTGCTAAATATTTGTGGTACAAATCCGTAACCTATAAACTCTAACGTCCTCTTGAAAGAGCCTTTTGAATCAAACACATAAGATATTGAATATAAAATTCCGGTCAGAAGGAACCAATATAAAAATGTCCCAATTAAACCTCCAGCAATACCGAATACAATTGCTATAGTGGATATGGATGAACTCATGTCAGAAGATAACAATCCACTAAATTGATTCATAACCAGAAAACTTGAGACCATTGCAATTATAGCAGTTACAAATATTATCAATACAGGAAACTTAAAATCAACATTGTTTCTTGACTTTTCCCTGAAAAACGAATTAGGATCAAATAACAGATTATTTAAGTTTAGATTACCCATATTTTTCACATCATTGTAAGTCTTATGTAATAAATTCCATACAATTTACGCAAGCTCCATATGTTAATCAATTATTTAGATTTAACTTCTTATTTTGGTTTATATCTTAAAGCTTAAATCATAATCCATAATCCAAAAAATATAAGCGCAAGTCCACTGAGTTTTTTCAGATACATTTTATATGAACGAATCTGTTTAGACAGAGTATAGCCCCCTATCATACCAACTCCAATGAAAGGTGTCAATACCCCTCCGCTGAAAGCAAGCAATAGAGCCAGATCATTAAGTGTCCCGTTTGTAATAGTCTTGTTGAGCAACACAAGGAGCATTGGAGCAGTGCAGGGAACCTTTACAAAAGAAAACAATATCCCAAGACAGAAAACTCCACCCAGAGTACCCGCATATTTCCTGGCAGAGTTCTGAAAATAGTTATCCAGCGCAACAGGAGATTTTAAGATCTCCAGCAGATTTAACCCGATGAGAATCACAATGATGCCTGTAACAAAAGAAAAGTTTTCCAAATCGGGAATTGATTTTCGGAATGAGAGCAAACACAGGCCCAATATTAGGTAAGAACCCACTAGCCCCAATCCAAATACCGTTGCACGTACCATACCGCTTTTCGCGCTATTGCTCGTCCCTGCAGTAAAGCTTAAAAGAAATCCAAGTATGGCCATCAGGCAGGGTGAAAAACCTGCAAAAAAACCCAGTGAATAGGCAAATGGTAGATTCAGGTTTGTGTTTATATACTCATTGTCCTGTTCTTTTTTCGTTGCCTCTTCTGTGGTATATTCAGTATTATTTTCCTCTTCTACAAGATATTTATCAATTAAAGTTTTTAGCTTTTCTTCAGTAATTTCTTCTTTAGGAATTTTTGTTTCATTGTTTATCACAATAGCCGGGACTTCAAGAAAACCATATTTACTCCATTGATTAAAACCATCAGCAGTGCTGGTTTCAATTTTTGATATAACAATACTATTATTATATTGAGTTTCTATTCGATTGACAATAGGATCGGTTATTTCGCAGTCATGACAACCTTTTTGATGAAAATACTGGATTGTGACCGGATCTGCATGAGCTACCGGAATAAATATAAGAGATAAATAAATAATAACTAATAAGGCTGTTATACGAGAGACTCTTTTCATGAAAATCCCTAAAGCGTATCTTTTCGTTTTAGAAGGATGCAGACGTTTATTTTAGATCACTATCGTGTTAATTATTCAATGCAAATTGTTATTCAGTAGATATTTAAATGATAACGAAAACAGTGAAAAATAAAATTTGTGTATTTATTTCTTAAGTCACCATAACATCTTGCTTTCAGCAAGTCGACATTTAATTTTTGATTAATTTCAATGGTGCCGATTTTGAAATAATGCTTTCAAATTGTGTGCAGTTTCTAGGTATACACATGATCGATTATTAATCTCTCATACAAACTTTAATGAATAATTCAGTACTTATATGTGTAGTGGGAGTTGAGCCGCATGTTAACCAATTTTAAACCGAATATAGAGTTAGCGAATGTTCCAAAACGGTACCTTGAAAAATATTTTTTATCTCTAATGTCACTGCCAAAAGTAAGATGAAATGGGTAAAATTACAAATAATTGTATGAACCTTAATGTTATTCTATCATTCTTTCCTGATGTTTTCGAGTTCACTACTTATATGCGATTTCATTGGAGTTTCTAGATAGTAGTTTTCAATTCCGATACCCTTATAAACTTCGGAGAGATCTGTTATCAAAATTTTATCCACATTATATTCGGATTTAACTAAGAATCCGTCTTCTAGATCTACCCAGTCCTCTCCAGAGATTTTGCCTATTGTTGTTAAATTAATGGTTGAGTTCTCATATTCTTTCTTTGTGTTTGCAGTGAAATTTACCTCTGATCTTATACCAACACATTTAAATTTTCCAGCTTTTGTCGAGACTGTTTTTATACCTATAGAAGTATATTTTTTTGTGCCTTCTAATTCGTCTGTTAATGATGAATTGTAATTTATAGTCTTATTGAATATAACTGTCCAGGACTGACCTTCTTGCATTCCTTTTTCTGGATATTTTAATAGATTTGGCAACTCTGGTTGTATTTCTGGTATGATTCTGTTTTCGGGATCTGATCTTATTAGGTTTCCATAAACATCCATAACTGTGGTATATGAAGATTCTGTATTGTTCCCATCTATTATCTTTGTAGATGTTACATTTGAAGTGATATTGTTTCCATCAAAGTCTGAAATTAACATTTCAATGCGAATTGGCACTGTATCTTTTGTTTTTTCTGTAAGATATGTACAGTTATAAACAAATATATCACCCGTATCAAAATTATATTTTAGATTGTAATTAGTTAGAGCTTCTCCAATACAACCAAGTCCAAATACAGAAATTATGAACAGTATGAGTAGTACTTCAAATCTCTTTTTTGGATTTTTATTCATGCTGCTTTCCCCTCCTTAAGGTCGAAATGATCGAATATAATGTCAACAAAATAACAAATGTCCCACATAAAGCAACTATCTTTGCAGTTATGATATGACCAGATCTGAATGAAATCAAACTCCCACAAAGAAGTGCAATACCATAAAAAATACCACTAGATATGGCCCAAGTTCTAACTGATTTTTGGTCTTTTGTAGAAATAGAAAGTACAAGAAAAAAAAGTCCAATTCCAGCCAATATTAAGTATAATCCGCTTACAGATAAATTCATTGGAGTTTTTATGGTTGTTATAATACCTCCTATAATGGCAAAAATGGAAGAAAAAAACAAAAGAAGGAATATTTTAGAATTCCTTTTTAAAACTATTCTCATTTAATCTATCTCCTCATAACCGTGATGCTTATAGTCCGCTACGTCACTCATCTCCAAAGTAGTAATCGTAACATGCATTATAGGCAAGTCCGCAGGATCCAAAAGCAATTGGTATGCATGACAAACAAAGTTCTGCCTCAATTGGCTCAGCTGGATCTGGTACCAAAAGTGGGCCACAAACTATTGCACAACCAGAAAAACTCCCTAAACAAATTGCTAAGTTATATATACAATCGCTAAGCCCCCCTTCTACTGATACAACTGCGCTTTCTTCGGTCTGGGGATTGTAAGTGTATATTATATTTTTGAGTTCTTGAGATTCTTTATGTTGGAAGGGTATTGCAACAAATGATATTTCCTTTGTTGAACCATCTTTTTCATTTTTCACTGGCATAATTAATGCTTCAGAGTCCTTTTGTATGAATCCTTCTTTTGTCAATTGCTCTTGAAATTCTTTGATTTTAGTATCTTTTAAAGCCATATTCATTGGTCATCGGTTAAGGAAAAATCGTTATCACTTGCATTGATTTTCATAAAATTTATTAAATTATTCATCAAATGCAAAACTGGAATCTGATATCGATTTCAATTTAAACACTAAACATTTGGGTTTGAGTTTTTCCGTCGAAATCGAGATCCGCAGCTCAAAATCCTTAACCGAATACAAATGAAGCCATATTAACTAGTTTCTCTTTGTCTTCTCCTTTTAACTGTATTGAATCTCCAGAGATTGAATTATTTTCACAATTTGTTCCAGCCGGACACGCCATCGCAGGCGTAACCAGTATCATACCTACAACGAGCATTATCATGAAAAGCCCGCTGATTTTTCTAACTTTACTATTTAATTTCACTCTGTTTCACCTCTTCACTTTTGTTTAAGAGGCAAGAAACAAACTTTAAAATAGTTATAAAGTAAAATATTTCTTGCCTTCGGGTATGCAGGATTCAGGGGAGGGCTCAAACTTTACTGAATCCTGCAGAACATTCCCACATTTGAAAAACCCATAGTCCTTTAAAAGTTTTATGTGTAAACTCTCAAACAATCAGGCATAAGAGAAGAATACAAATCTGAAATAAATTAACAGAAAAATAGTTTGAGAGCTTACACAGAAGCTATAAATAATGTTACTTACAGCCTGTCGATTTGTGTCTGCGTCTTCGATGTTTGGACATTCCTTTTAGGAAAAAATAGCAATATTTTTTAAGACATTACATTTCTCTATAGTGAGAATTAAGTAAGACTGAATTCTACAAGATTTTCTAGCCTTGCAATATTGCTACTAACTACTTTTTAGTTATAAAGTAAGAAAAACCGGCTCCAATAGAGAAAGTCGTAAAACAAAAGTGTGATCGGTACAAAGGGAATCTCACTTTATTATTGAAGCTGCAATCAATATTTAATTCCTTATTCCAAAATAAGGCAGGTTAGAAGTTCAAGAAATTAGGAATTGAAAAAACAAAAGTATTCTGATACAAAAAGAAATTCTAGTAAACTTTTCTAAAAGCTTTTTAGTACACAATACCGTGAAGTGGATCAGATGCTTACTTGTATCTTTCTATCAAGTGTTTGTACGAAATGTTTATTTTATAGATTATACTTTTTCCTCTTTTTGTTTCCTTTATAAAACCAATTTCCTTAAGATTTTTCATATACCAGCTAACTGTGCCCTTGGAAATTCCAATCTCACGCGCAAGAGCTACGTTTGTATTACACTTACCATTTAATATTTCTGAAATTATCCTTTTATTCGTTATGTTTTGAGAGGTAACAAGAATTTTCTTTTCCTTTTCACTATATGTTGAGTTTTGGAAACACCTTATTCTTCCGCCCTCCTTGTAAACTTCAATTTTATATTGAGTTTCCAGAACTTGTATGTGATACTGGACTGTCCTCCTGTTCAAGCCAGTATTTTTTGCAATGTCACTAAAACAAACTCCAGGGTTGGCTTCAATATAGGTATAAACGCTATCTCGGTTAGGATTATTAAGTACATTTGTTTTCCCTACAATTGTTGTTAAAAGGAAAAATAGCAAACAGACGATAAGCTTCTTTTGAAGCTTAATGCTGGTAAAGACTAAATGTCTAGTTTTCGGTTTCACTGACCGATTCTCCTCAAACCTTTTTCTATCCAGGGACTGACATGTATTCTTTTTCGGCAGAAACAGGAGAATCTTCCTTATCAGAGCTTTCCAAGTATTCACCTCGGTTGAAACTTCAGGAATGTCTATCAGTCCTATGAATATGAATAATACAAACATCTTCCGGGTTTTTGTTATGTTAGTCAGTAATTTAAAAAGTCAAAGAATATAAGCTTTCCGACCAGAACCCCTAACAATCAGTACCTTCTATCTTAATCTGTATTATTGATTTTTATGAGAGTTATTCATTGGTCATCGGTTAAGGAATTTTCTTGCCCGAAAGCTATCGATTTTGCACCAGAAGCCTGCCTTAAGTTTTGGCCTATTTACATGAAATCGATACCTTTCCCAGCCTATAATAGGATTAAAGATTTGACAACTGTTATGAAAGTGGAGGCAATTTATCATGATTCTTCACTTAACCGAAGACGCATGAATAGATTATATATAAATTACACAAGTTTCATATGTTAATCAATTATTTAGATTTAACTTCGATGTTTTGTCTTCATTAGTTAATTCAGGCCATAATCCATAAACCCAGTAAAATAAGTGCAAATCCGCTAATTTTTTTCAGGTACACTTTATATGAACGTATCTGTTTAGACAGAGTATAGCCCCCTATCAAACCAACTCCAATAAAAGGAGTTAATACTCCGCCACTGAAAGCAAACAATAGAGCCAGATCATTAACAGTCCCGTTTGTAATAGTCTTGTTGAGAAGTACAAGGAGCATCGGAGCAGTGCAGGGAACTTTTACAAAAGAAAACAATATCCCAAGAAAGAAAACTCCACCCAGAGTGCCTGCATATTTCTTGGCAGAACTCTGAAAATAATTATCCAGAACTACAGGAGATTTCAAGAACCCCAGAAGGTTTAACCCAATGAGAATTACAACGATGCCTGTAACAAAAGAAAAGCTTTCCAAATCTGGAATTGACTTTCGGAATGAGAGCAAACACAGGCCCAATATTAAGTAAGAACCTACCAGCCCTAATCCAAATACCGTTGCACGTACCATACCGCTTTTTGCGCTATTGCTGGTTCCCGCGGTAAAGCTTAAAAGAAATCCAAGTATGGCCATCAGGCAGGGTGAAAAACCCGCAAAAAGTCCGAGAGAATAGGCAAATGGCAAATTCAGGTTTGTGTTTATATACTCGTTGTCCGGTTCTTTTTTCGTTGCTTCTTCTGTGGTATATTCAGCAATATTTTCCTCTTCAACAAGATATTCATCAATTAAAGTTTTTAGCTTTTCTTCAGTAATTTCTTCTTTGGGAATCTTTGTTTCATTGTTTATCACAATAGCCGGGACTTCAAGAAAACCATATTTATTCCATTGATTAAAACCATCAGCAGTACTGGTTTCAATTTTTGATATAACAATAGTATTATTATATTGAGCTTCTATTCGATCGACAATTGGATCGGTTATTTTGCAGTCATAGCAGCCTTTTTGATGAAAATACTGAATTGTGATCTGATCTGCGCAGGCTACCGGAATAAAAATAAGAGATAAACAAATAATAACCAGTACAGTTATTGCATGAGAACTGCTTTTCATAGAAATCCCTAACAAGTAAATTGAACTTAAATTCAGTTTATGAACTCATCCCAAAAGCAGATTTCTTTTTAAAAAATAAAGGTTTTAGAACTATTTTTCATGATGAGAAACTCAATTGATCATTCAAAATTCGAAATTTTGAGGACCAATTTTGAGTTTTGTGAGGAGCTCTGTTCCAAACTCTGATTATTAAGACATTGATTCACCTTACTGGAAATTAGTCAGTTCACTTACTGTATACGAATTTAGTGGAGTTTCTCGATAAAATTTCTCGAATCCAATTTCCTTATACGTGTCAGAATAATCGGTCTTTATAATTTTGTTTGCGTTGTGTTCCGACTTGACTAAAAACCCGCCTTTTGAATCCACCCAATCCTCACCAGATGTGTTTCCAGTTGTGATTGTATAAATAGTTTTGTTATAGCTCGTTGTTGTCATATTTAATGTGAAATTCATGTCACTTCTGATACCTACGCAATTAAAGTTCCCTGCGTCGACAGAAATTGTTTTTAGACCTATGCATTTATATTCAGTCATAGAAACCAAATCATATTCAATAACTCCTTCCGTGGAGGTAACATTACCAACTTTATCAAAAGTTGTTCTCCAAACATCATCTTTTTTTATTTCTGTTGCAGGATATTTTAGCGTGTTTGGTAACTCTGGTTGTATTTCCGGTATCGTCAAGTTTTTGGAGTTTAATTCTATAAGATTTCCATGAGCTGTCATATTCATATTATAACAATCTTCAGTCTTATTCTCATTTGTCGTAGTAATCGATGTTACTTGCATAGCGATATGGTTTTTCCCAACATCTGAAACTAGCATTTCAATATTTTCAGAAACTGTTTTTTTTGGCTTTTCGATTGAATGCACACTGCTATAATCGAGTTTATCACTCTTATCGAAATTATACGTTAAATTGTAACTGATCTGTGAATTATTTTGGGTGTTAACCGTGCAAGCAATTCCCACTAATGATAACATAATTAGTATTGAAAGTATACAGATTTTTAAATTCATATAAATCAAACCTGATTTTTCATATATTTCGAATGTTTAATGTAATCTATTGCAAAAATTATAAGGATTATAAGTCCAAGTACCGCAAAATACTGGTTTTGTGTAAGAATTGCCTGCGAAACAAGTGCTAGAACAATACACAAACCAGCCGCAAATTGCAGTATAGGTAGATCTTTTTTTGCACGCATTTTAATAGATGAAAACAATGCTGCAAAGCTCAGCAGTATAATAGTTATAGAGTAATTGTCAGGGTTTACAAAAAAATCTACTACGCCAAACAACATTATAAAAAAAGAAATGACGAGGAGAATATTACCCCATCTCTTCGTATTAATCTTTATTCTTCGCATCTTAATCATCTTTGTGTTTTGAGTATACTCTAATTATGAACAACCTAAGTAATTAGCCCACCAACAGCCATCACTATCTCCCGCTGCACAGCCACATTTAAAGCAGGGACACGCAGCCAAGGTTTGTGTAGCTCCTAAACAGCCAATACAAAGAGTTCCCAAAGTAAGTGCCCCAGCTGGACTTACACAAACTGTGGTACAACCAATGCCACCAGCTACTAGTACCGCAAGACATTCTGCACACGCCCAATATCCTCTCGCTACAACTGTCTCACCTGTCTGCTTATTGCAGGCAAAACTAATTCCTTTAGTATCTTGATCATCTGATTCAAATTGGAATGTGACAATCTGAACATCGATCACAGACTTGTCTTCTAATGTTACTGGTATGGTATATGTTTTAACGTCTTTTTGTTCAAATCCTTCATTTTCTAAATCTTTCTGGTATTTTATAACTTCATCATTTTCCAGAGCCATGTTGAGAAGTTTATCCTTTTCCTCACCTGTTAGTTCTATAGGTTCCCCAACATTCCCAGCACTTGGATTATTTCCGCAATCTGTCCCAGCCGGACATGCCATCGCAGGCGTAACCAGTATCATACCTACAACGAGCATTATCATGAAAAGCCCGCTGATTTTTCTAACTTTACTATTTAATTTCACTCTGTTTCACCTCTTCACTTTTGTTTAAGAGGCAAGAAACAAACTTTAAAATAGTTATAAATTAAAATATTTCTTGCCTTCGGGTATGCAGGATTCAGGGGAGGGCTCAAACTCTACTGAATCCTGCAGAACATTCCCACATTCAAAAAACTCATAATCCTTTAAAAGTTTTATGTGTAAACTCTCAAACAATCAGGCATAAGAGAAGAATACAAATCTGAAATAAATTAACAGAAAAATAGTTTGAGAGCTTACACAGAAGCTATAAATAATGTTACTTACAGCCTGTCGATTTGTGTCTGCGTCTTCGATGCTTGGACATTCCTTTTAGGAAAAAATAGCAATATTTTTTAAGACATTACATTTCTCTATAGTGAGAATTAAGTAAGACTGAATTCTACAAGATTTTCTAGCCTTGCAATATTGCTACTAACTACTTTTTTAGTTATAAAATAGGAAAAATTAACTTCAAAGGTAAAGTCATAAAACACTGATCAGTTAAAGGGAATTTCATTCTATTACTGAAATCATAACAAGATTCAATTTCCTATTCCAAAAAGAAGGTAGTTTTGGGGTTTAAAAGATGATGAATTGAAAAACAAAAGTATTCTGACATAAAAAAAAGATGGCAGTAAATTGCGGTTAACTTTTCTAGATCCTTTTTGTATGTAACATATGCAGAACAGTTAAATATTTACTTGTATCTTTCTATCAGGTTTTTGTACGAAATGTTTATTTTATAGATTATACTTCTTCCTCTTTTTGTTTCCTTTATAAGGCCTATTTCCTTAAGGTTTTTCATATACCAGCTAATCGTACCCCTTGAGACTCCAATTTCACGCGCAAGCTCCACGTTTGTATTGCATTTACCATTTAATATTTCTGAGATTATCTTCTGGTTCGTTACGTTTTGAGAAATCACAAAGATTTTCTTTTCTCTTTCACCATAAATGGAGTTATTCTGGAAATACCATGTTTTTCCACTATTCTTATAAATATCAATTTTATTTTGAGTTTCCAGAATTTGTATGTGATACTTAACCGTTCCCCTGTTTAAGCCAGTATTTTTCGCAATATCGCTAAAACACACTCCAGGATTAGCTTTAATATAGGCATAAATGCTATCCCGAGCAGGATTGTCAAGTACGTTTACTCTATCTACAATTCGGAACCCGAGTATTGCAAAAATAAGCTTTGCAGGATTCAGCAGTATATCTATTATCGATAAGACGTGCATCAGGGCCAGCCACAGGAGGAACTGCCAGTAAACTGTAAAGTCCTTAAGTTCTATTACTTCTTCTCCATTAATTGAAGCTCCAGATTGATCGCTCGGAAAAGGACTTACAGTATATTCGGTAGCCTCGGCTGTTGTTGCTAGAATAAAAAATAGTAAACAGATGATAAGCTTTTTTTCAAGCTTAGTGCTGGTAAAGATTAAATGTGTAGTCCTCGGTTCCACTAACCGATTCCCCATAAACCTTGAACTCCCAGCTTCCCTGTTCTACATACCCCTGGGAAGGGTCGATACTGAAATGTATCCTGCCATTTACGCTTCCATCAGAATTATCACGGTAGGGTCCCAAGTTACTTCCCGATGGGGTAGAGATCCTAAGCGTAAGAGAATCACTCGTATCTCCCCAGTTCAAGTCCACTTCAAGATAATTTATTCCTGAACCTACACTTACATAGTGAGTTTTAGTCTGTCCTTGAGTTATGTACTGGGTTGACAGCACAGAGAAAATGGGGTTTTCTGCATCAGATGAATTTTCTACCCAAGGGCTAATAATATAATCTTTTCCGGCAGAAGTAAAAGTATCTTCTGTGTCAGAATTTACCGTGTATTCCTCTTTGGCTGAAACCGCAGGAACAAAAATCAGTCCCATAATAATACATATTATTAATATTTTCCATCTTTTCATATTACTACCCAAAAAAGGTTAAAAGCCCGACTATATATAACTACTGTGCAAATTCTCAAACAATCAGCATTCCTGTTATTATTAAATATTGTTACGAAATTAGAACAATTGACTGAAAAAAAGTCGCCGGATAACTCTTATCCAGCATATTTTATGAAAAAAGAGATGCTGTGAGGATGTATTTTCGTCCTCAACGTCAGAATAAAATCGTAACTTTTATAAGCTATTCAGATAAGCATTCAGAGAAGCTGTTTTCCGGCTCCCTCACCGGATCTGCACTCATAAACTTCTGTAATTTTCATAACGGCAAGGGCTTTTGCAGGGAACCTGTCCCCCATGCTTTTCACAGCCTTATACATTTTTTCGTAGTCTTCCCCATCGGTCTTGATTTCAAAATCTCCTTTTATCTGGTAGCAGCCTTTGATCTCGGGACCCCAGACATAAATTGCTCCCCTCGGGTTTTCTTCAAGGTTGTGGCGAGTCTTATGGAAGAAATTATCCGCAATCCAGATTGTCTCTCGATCTTCCTGAAGCTTACAGAAGCCAATTGGTATGACATTCGGATCTCCATTCTTGGAGGCAGTTGCAAAGGGAAAAATCTTCATTTTTGCGAAATCTTCTACCATTTCGTTGCTCAATTTGACCATTTACTTCACTCCTTCATTAGATCTGTTTTATTAGAATAAATCCTCATACGTAACCTATCTAATATTAGTAAGTTAGAAAGCTGAGGATATTTTAGATTATAAACAACTAAAGAGCGACAAATATATAAAAATTGGTTATTGGGAGATTGGAGCAAAGAAGAACTCTATTTTAAAATTAGTAAAAATTAAAGCCAATTGAAGCACCTGTAAGCAAAAATCCATCTTAAAAGGTCTAAAGTCACTGAACTTACTGCCTCTCAGCTAGCTTCTTTAAATTTATGCTCGCACAAGCATTTAATTTTAAGAAATATCAGTGATTTCAGACCTTTTATAATGGTAGTACTAGCTTCTGTGGGTTTACTGTACTGGTCTGTTACGATTTTGGGTGTGTTTGTGGTAGAGTTAAGTGGTCTTACTTCCTAACTCGAACTATAATGTACAATCGTTATATATTAAATTATTTACATAAAATTTTCAATTAAATTGAATGTTATATTTTAGTAAAAAGTTTCAAGGTGAAGAAAAAAATGAACCAGCTAAAATAATACAAAAAACGCACATGAAATTTTCCAAATAGCAGGCACAAAAAATGAAAGTACTTGAAGGCACTTTCATGCCAAAGAAGATATTCATTGTCTATAATTTAGCACCATGTTTAACCGAGGCTTCAGTCATACCTTATTCCTCCTGTCCTCAGTCTGTATCTTCCAGTTTTTCCTCAATGTAAAATACATTTACTCCTTTTAAAAGATACCCTGTGATTAGATTATGAGGAAGATAGTTACTAATTAATAATTATCAATAGCTTTTTATACATTTACCCCTATGATAATGCCCGACAGGTCGATTGTTCCATTTCAGACACAGAAAAATTCCCTCCTTAATTAACTTGTTGTCACAAAAACCCCTACTAAAACTCCCATTTATCGACCTGTCATTTCCTCCGTTTTTAGGTAAGAAATGGATTTTAGATGTCGGTTTAACGTATTTTTTTGAGAGATACTTACTTATTAACATTTCAAGAATGGTATCCAACAAATTTACTCCATTTCATAATATATGCAACACTTGAATTAATATTACTTTCAATAGCTAGTATTGTAATTGTATTCCTTAATATAGTTTCAATCCAAGTAGTTAAAAAGTGGAGAAAATTCGTAGAAAAAGTAAAGGGATTCATAAACATAAAGAAACAGACGAATGAAAAAATTAGGGTCAGTTATTGAAAAAACCCATGACCCTGACCCCTGTAACTCTCAGCAGTTAAGTATCTTATCCAGAAAATACTGGTGAATGCGCAAATCTTCAGTTAGTTCCGGATGAAAAGCAAGAGCCAGCACATTCCCCTGCTCTGCAGCAATAATCATACCTTCAAGCTCTGAAAGCACCTTCACACCCGGCCCACAGCTCACAATTCCCGGAGCCCGGATAAATATGCCTGTAAACGGAGAATCAAGGATAGACACTTCAAGTTCCGCCTCAAAAGAATCCCTCTGTCTCCCAAAGGCGTTTCTGTTGACCCTGGTGTCCATGATTCCGAGCAGTTCCTGCCCTGTTTTTTCTACCTGCTGGTCTCCTTCCTTTGCAAGCACGATCAGCCCTGCACAGGTCCCTAAGATAGGAACTCCTCTTGCAGCCGCCTCCTTAATCTCCTCTGCAATCCCCTCACGGGCGAGTAGCCTGCAAAGCGTTGTACTTTCCCCGCCAGGAATCACAATCCCGCTGCACTTCGGGACAATTCCTTTATGCTTTATCTCAACTACCTCTGCATCTACCCCTCTCTCTGCAAGGGCTTTCCTTAAAGCATCAACATGCTCAGAAACCGCTCCCTGAATAGCGATTACACCTATTTTCATTAAAAACACCATTTTCCAGAAATTAATCATTCATTTGTTGAATCAAAAAATGTAAAAATTAAATTGATTCTACTCTTACAAACCTATAAGAATAAATCTGTTTTTAAAAAATTGAATTTTAGCTTCTTTAAAGAAGCTCATTGCTATAACCCTTAAATTAGTCCTCTTGAGCGAAGCGAAAAGGATTGCGGGCTGTTGCACTTGCAGTGCAACTCCCAGGAAATTTCTGATTTCCTGTGATCCCGAATCGCAATTCGGGTGACGCAACTCGGATTACTTAGTGGATTTTACCATCCGCGTTCCTGCAGGGCTTCCTCGATGGGGATCATGTCTGCACAGATACCTTTCATACCTGCACCCACGCCTTTTGAGATCTCGGCAAGCTTTGCAGGGTTATCATAATTGTTTACGGCTTCAACGATTGCTTTTGCCATCTTCTCAGGGTTTTCAGCTTTGAAAATGCCTGAACCCACAAAGACCCCATCTGCTCCAAGGCGCATCATAAGAGCCGCATCGGCAGGGGTTGCAACTCCGCCGGCTGCAAAGTTTACCACGGGCAGGCGCTGCATTTTAGAGGTTTCAACTACAAGTTCGATCGGGGCTTCGATATCCCTTGCAACCATTATAAGTTCTTCTTTGGTCTTGCCGGCAAGAGCACGAATTTCTCCCTGGATCTGCTTCATATGCTTTACTGCCTGGCTAACGTCGCCTGTTCCGGCTTCTCCTTTAGTCCGGATCATGGCTGCACCTTCATTGATCCTGCGGAGAGCTTCTCCGAGGTTTCTGGCTCCACAGACAAAAGGCACTGTAAACTGGGTCTTGTCTATGTGATAGAAAGGATCTGCAGGAGTAAGGACTTCGGATTCGTCAACCATGTCAACGCCAAGCGCCTCTAGGATTTCGGCTTCGACAAAGTGTCCGATCCTTGCTTTTGCCATAACAGGAATGGTGACCGTATCAATGATCTGCTGGACAATTTCAGGGTCTGCCATCCGGGCAACTCCACCCTCTTTTCTAATATCTGCAGGGACAGCCTGAAGGGCCATAACAGCAACTGCTCCGGCTTCTTCTGCGATCCTGGCCTGTTCTGGAGTTGTAACGTCCATGATCACACCCCCTTTCTGCATCCGTGCAAAGCCCCTCTTGATAAGTTCGGTCCCATGTCTCAATTTTTCAAAGTCCATGAATGTCATCCTCTTTGTTTTGATCAAATCTGTAGTATATTGCCGTGGGAAATCTTTTCCACAGGTGAAACGGCCATAAGGTCCTTTCCACCAGTTACAACCAACAGGTTGCGATTTTCAGTTTGCTGTTTCTCCAGTGAATTGTGAATACGCTCAATAGTTAAAAGCATTATTTAAGCTATTCCTTAATTATAGAGCACAGATTAAATTAACTTAAAATGATTTAAAATTTGTTATCTTTTATACTGAGCATCAACATTGGTATTAACTGTCCTGTTTATCTGGCCTTTTTAACATCAGCTGTACTTTGAAGCCTTAAGTAGCCAATTTACAGTATTTTCTTAAAATATATTTATAAATAAATTTCCCAGTTTGATCTGGCTATCTCGAAATCATATGATTTAATCTTCCTAAGTGATTATATAATTTAGTTCAATATATTACATGTATTATTATATAATACAGCACATAATTCTTGAGATAAAGTACAGGAAATGAGATTAAATCCGAATCTTCAACGCTCAGTTCTCCAATATAAAGTTTTTGTAAATTACCCGAGAGACAGGATGCAAAGATCTCTTTTAGAAGGTGTATGCTTCTCTCAATAACTCCTTTTCCTCAGATAAGTATACAAAAAGCTGTATGAAAAAAATAATTATAAGGCATGCAGAACCATTCAATATAGAGCATTTTTTCCGGGATGGTTCTGGATTTCAGAGATTTACTGTTTATTTACTTCGGGGGAGTCAGAAGATGGGGATTAGACGTATGAAGGTATTATTGATATGTGCTTTTTTGTTTACTGTACTTACCGCGTTGCCAACACATGCACAGATGGAACAGGGCGGGTCAGGTGCGGGGATAGGTTCTGGAATGATGCAGGGTTACGGTTTTGCGCAATATGACAGCAGATTTAATGGTTTTGGTTCGATGTCCTTTAAAGAAGTATCAGATAATTTCGGAGTCCCGGTTGAGGATGCCCTCTCTGACCTCGAACTTCCGGAAGATATGAACACGCAGCTCACAGTTCTGGAGATTGAAGAGCTGTATGGTGTCTCAGGACAGGAACTTGCCAGTTACATGGCAATGAACATGCAGAAGGGGAATATGTCCCTGAATTCGAGGGAAAAACTCTTGATGCGTCAGCAGGCCATTCAGGTAATGCGAGCCGGTAGAGGCAGGGGAATGTTTTTCATGCGGCAGGGGAGCTTTGCCTGCGGAAACTTTACTACCTTCAACTTCAACGAAAGCGGGAAAATAGAAAATTTCGCTGTAGGAGGAAACCTTCTCTTTGACTCTGTTGAGGTTTCGGATTTTGAGTACCTTGACGAACAGATTACGGAAACAACAGTGTTTTACCAGGATATTGACAGCCAGATCCTTATTCAGGATTCCCCGATGGGAATTCTCCAGGTCAGGGCTTTTGCAAATAAAACCGTCACTTTTAACCTAGCAGATGGGGTAAAAGCAAGCCTGGAAAAGGATATTTCCAGTGAGCTTGAGAGTCTAGCTCCCATAAAAGTTATCGCAAACAATTTTGAGGGATATCTGGTGTTTTTCAGGAATCCCTGTGCCGAGAACCCCGACGGATCTATCAACGGGACTGATGCAGAGGTTAAGGGTGACGAGATCACAGTCAATCTTATAGAAGATAGTGTGGTAATGTTCAGGGCAAGTCCCATGCAGCCTTCATTGATGCAAACCGGATACAGATACAGTCATGATTATGCTTACATGAATCAGGTGCTTAACAGGGAAATAGCAACCGGAAATTTCGGAGCTGAGATAGCTTTCTGTGCAGGTTCGGACCAGGTTTCCGTTACAAATTATGCTCCTGTTAACCTGAAGGTAAGGGACAGGGACCGAGACCGTATTGTGCTCTGTGTTGAATCAGAGATTCCGGATGGAAGAGTCATTAACATAAATGTGGATAACGAAACCATCAATCTCACCAATCCCGAACTCCTGAGGATCAGATATGACGGTTCAATAATTGAAGAAGCTGACAATATTGATGAACTCTTTGAAAGCGGAAACAAATCGCTTTGCTACAGGCTGGAGGAAGACGGGACAGTTTCACTCGCGGTGTATATCCCACAGTTCTCGGGACATGAAATCGTAATAGACCTTGTATCCGAAGGAGAGAAGAGTGCAGCAGATGTATTCGAAACTGATGAACCGGCTCTGGATAAAAATGAATTAGATGGAGCCGATGAAGAAATAAACGAAAATGAAGAAAGAGTTTTAGAAACTGGAGAGCCTAAAACTAAGAACGAAGAAAGTGATACAGAATCGTCTCCAGCTTTTGAATTATGGTTTGCAATCACGGGCATGGCAGTAGCGTATGGGCTGAAGCATAGGGAATAAAACTCAGAACCATATTGCCTTGTTAAATGGTAGAAATCTTCAAAAAATTGAAGATTTTACCCAATTTATCCAGGATTCTTGTTTATTTCGCGTATTCTTTTACCCCATCTCTTCCGTACAGGTTAAGTTTCATACAGATACTTACAGAAATCCATATAGTAAATGCAGGAATGAAGCTCTTTAAGAACTCTATAAATGTAACTCCAAGGTAACTGGCAGTGTTGGTTGTGTCAAATCCTGTATCAAGAACCAGGGCAGATACCCCAAACAACATGAGAGCAATAAATACCCTGGTAGCTCGCTGCCACGTATCTCCGGTATCTTCCGGAAGCCCTTTATGCATTATGAGAAGATATGCTGCGTTCGTGCCAAGGAAATATCCTGCTACTTCGCCACTTATAAGGTACAGGGCTGTAAGAAGGAAAGGGATCAGGAACATGATTGAGTAAAAAAATAGATTCTTCTGCCTGAAAACAGGTTCAAAATTCTCTTTTTTGAAAAAATCATCTTTTAACGGGCTTTTAAGGAAGCGCGTAAAAATAATAAGAATAATTAAACCCAGGGCAGCTCCTCCCAGCACGTCTCCCAAAAAATGCCTCCCCAGGTATATCCTTGAAAAAGCTATGAGCAAAACTACTGCAGGAGCCAGCCTGCTGATCGTTCTGCTGTTGAAGATGCTGGAGGTCCCTCCCCAGAGCGCAGTGGTAAGTGCAACATGCCCTGAAGGGAGCCCGAAGGGAGAATCGGGAAATACATTTTGAAGGCGGAAAGCGTCAAGGATCTCCCTGTCAGGAGGTTTGAAAAAGCCTGCTTCCCCATTTCCATTAAAAGGAGTGGTGTTTTTTATTCCATCTTCCAGGTTAATTACCCTGCGATCTACAAAATCCGGCCTTGGGAAGGCAATCATTACCTTAAAAACTTCGGTAATCAGGGCAGTCCAGAGCAACAGCTGGAAAAGAAGAAAACCTTTCTTAAAATCAATCCCGAAAGCAGTGATAATTATTATGCCGGCAAAAAAGGCGGGAGACCCCATTGAGGTTATCAAAACCATGAGGAAAGTAAACCATTCGGTTCCAAGGGACTGTAGGTAAAGTATAGGTTCGGTCTGGAACAAAGGACATAACTCCTGATAAATACGCGTAATATGAATTGTAGAAGCTTACAGCACCCGGAAACTGCCCACGTACTCAGAAAAAAAATCTTCACTGTACTCAAAAGCTCCTCGACCGTAAAAGCCTCTGTTGATTTTATATTGAATTATTTAAATGTTGCTTTCTAAATAGATGGAAACCGGAAGCTCAAACTTAAAGCTACAGACTGAAAACTTTCCTTCAGAGTATCTTTCTTCACATTCCCTGCAGATTATCCGAAAGCGCCTGCCTGACTGTTCATGCAGTACGTTTCCATCACATGAACAGCTGCTCTGTTTTGTCAGATTCTTAAAACTTGAAAAGCTATTTATTATTGTGACAGCAAATTATCGGTTGCTTTAATTTCGTCATCTCTGAATCTAATAGAAATCCTCTCCGATAATAGAAATTTCCTTCCTGAAGCGATCCACTTACGAAAAATGAGGCTAATTATTTTATGTTGAACCAGATAGATGACACCCGCAAGAAACGAGCAGTTATCATTTTCCTTGCCACCATTCTTTTCATCTCCATGAAAGGGTTTCTGTCTCCTGTAGTAGGTGTTGGCTTTGTTCTCCAGAAAGAAGTTATTGGGGTCAGTGGGGATCAAAAGGTTGTAATATTCCAGAGTGATATCGAAGGGATCCTGGCTGAAAACGATTCTCTCAGGCTACTCCTTCCTGAAGATTCCGAAAATCTCCAGATCAGTGAGATAACTGAAACCGAGCTTAAAAAAACGTACCCTGAGATTGAGTACATCGTTCACATGAGGCTATGTACTGAAGATTCGGTTCGAGAGTACAAAGTGAACAGAGAGGATTTCAATATCCTTAATATAGGCACTGTTGCCAGATTCGAAGTTTATCGCTCTGAAAGGACAGTAATCAGAAGAATTATTGAAGTTTAATTTGTTCAAATGGCAGAAATGGAGAAACAGGATTTCAGAGCTTCCTTTATTTGTTTTTTTCCTTTTTCAGGCAGTCCATCTTTTTATTAACTGGCGCTTTTTGGGGACTCTGGTCCAAAATCTAGTGATTTTTGCGTTTTTTTATTGAAAATACTGAGTTTGAAGGAAGAGTTCGTTTCTCAATCAAAATAGATATTCGGTATCTAAAGACTTCAATCAAGAGAATGTATTCAAAGTAATATAGTCAATATATAAAATCTAGTGGTTTTCAATTTTACGTTCATCACTAGATTTTGGTACTGAGTCCTTTTTGGGGTCAAAAAGAAATAATTGCTGGCTTGCCCGAATTGCGTCTCGCCCGAATTGCGCCTCGGGAGTACGCGGTCCTTTTCGCTGCGCTTTGCTCCGCTCAAGAGGACTAATTTATGGTTTATAGCATTGAACTTCATTCAAGAGGATTAAATATGATATTCTGATCAGTATAACCATATTCACCATACCAGACACAGAAAATAAAGCGGGGAAAACGCGCAGCTGTACAAAAAAAACAGAACCAAATGCTGTCCGGTCAGTTCTTTTTCGTTTTCTTGTATCCTTTTGACTGGTGGGGCCGACAGGCTGGCGAAGGCACTTTATAATTTTAGATTAAAAGCAGTCCCTGAAGTCAGGAAAAATGCTTTTAAGGAAAAGTGGGCATTTCTTAGCATCAAGCTTCTCTTTAATTGTGAATTCATCCCAAACCTAATTTTATTCTTAAATCAGTAACGCTTTAGAGAACTATTTATTATGATAAGAAATTCGATTGATAACTAAGAATATGGATTAAGAGAAGCAATATTGATTTCGAGATGGTTGGCTGCAACCTATCCGACAAAAAAGGAAGAGTCAAAAGATGAGTTTCCTGTTATTCTGAATGAACTCAATCAATGGATAAGGGCTACAGGCTTTCGGTTAAAAGTTTTCGGTTAAAAGTTTTCGGTTAAAAATTTTCAAATTTACCTTTTTTGAGGGAATTTACTCTTCCAAGTTTTATACTCTTTGATATATAATTGGTACATACTTCATTGGTCATCGGTTAAGGAAAAATCGTTATCACTTGCATTGATTTTCATAAAATTTGTTAAATTATTCATCAAATGCAAAACTGGAATCTGATATCGATTTCAATTTAAACACTAAACATTTGGGTTTGAGTTTTTCCGTCGAAATCGAGATCCGCAGCTCAAAATCCTTAACCGAATACAAATGGTACATACTTATATTATGATTAATAAATTGCATGTAATTATAGTACGAACGGGGAATGTAATGTTCTGGAATTTATGATAATCATGAGAGCATGACATTCTCCGGTTGTAAGGTTAATATGAGGGGGTTACATGAATCGAACTAAACTACTAATAGTGTTTTTGTTTCTTGCAAGTTTTCTTGGAGCTACAGGCTGTGTGGAGTCTTCGGACTCAGATGAAGTGCCAGAAGAACCCATTGATCCGGAACCAATCCCGGATGGGCCGGAGGCTGATGGAGGTGACGGAATTGAAATTGGGGGCAATGCTCTTGCTTCCGAGTCCAGGACTGTGAACTCTGAGACTGCAGAGGATCCAGGTCAGATTCGGACTCTCACAGTTAACATCACAAGCGAAGAGCAGGACTATCCGGCATATACTGCTGCTCCGGCTGCAGAGGGGAATTATTCGGCTGTGGTGCTGCTTCATTCCTTTAACGGCCTTGAGCCAGGCTACCGTGATATGGTGGACAGGATGGCAGGTGACGGATTTGTCGTGGTTGCTCCTCAGTGGCAGACCTATTCCCGCTCACCTCCTGATTCAGAGGTAGAAGCCCTTGTCAGAAACAGCGTAACTTACCTGGAAAACAGGGATGATGTTGATCCGGAAAAACTGGGGCTTACCGGTTTTTGTGCAGGCGGCAGGTATACTATGCTCTTCCTGCCCCAGATTGAGGAGTTCGAATCTGGGGTTGCCTGGTATGGTTTTCCTTACTCAGGCGGGACTGATACCCAGCCGGACGAGCCGGCAAATCTGATAGACCAGATGGAAGACCCGATTCTTGTCATCCACGGCACACGGGATGAGCCGAGCAGTATCTCAGATATCTACAAATACGCAGGCGAACTGGATGCAGTTGACAAATATTTTGAACTGAAAGTTTACCAGGGGGAACCTCACGGCTTCATGATCGAAGAAGGAGAGCTTTCTGAAAGCTTCGTTGCACAGGACGCATATGAGGAGATGGTGGATTTCTTTGACAGGACGCTGAATTACAGGACACTGGATAATTCATCTGAGTGACCTGAGAGACATTATTTACCCCATCAATTCATTTTATTTTTATAAAATAATAATTCATTCTATTTCTATCAAAATAGAGATTTATATTTTGCCTATCTCCAGGATTTCTCTTTTAATATGCTATTTTTATTTTTTCATTATTACCGGAAGTAAAAATAACTTTGTAACTCCCGAATACGATTTTTCAAAAAAGGAATATAGCTTTAATATAGCTTTAATATAGATTTAATTATTATAATTAATCAAAAATGCTTTTGCCAGGAATAAAGACTCATGGTAAACACACTTTCTCACCTGGGAATAGGTTTTCTCATTGCCCTGGCTTTAGGCCTGAAAGGAAGGAAAGTAAATATTGTGGCTTTTCTTTCCATACTTCCTGATCTGGACTTTATTCCATACTCGGTGTTTATATCTGTTAGCAGCAGCCTGACTCATGAGACCAGAATCCAGCTTTTCTATCTGTTCGGGCACAGGGAGTTTATGCATTCAATCCTGTTCATTTTTCTGGTTATGCTTTTAATCTGGTTAAAAAGCAAAGACTGGATTCTTACTTTTGGAGGGTTTCAGGCCATTTTATCCCATGTTTACCTGGATTATATTACAACCTGGAAAATGCGACCTTTCTATCCGTTCAGTACAGATGCATCCATAATGGGAGCAGCTTATTTCTATGATCCCCTGCTAAATTTGCTTCCACTTCTGCCCCTCTCCATTATAATTTTGAGAGGTTTGAAGAAAAGGGGAATAATAAATGGTAAATTCAATAACTTTTGCAGTTTTGTGAAAAGGAGTGATGATAAACTCTACGCTTCTCTTATCCTTGTGCTCCTTGTCTGGATTATTTTTATGCCGGTTTCAAAAGCCCTTTTGATCAACCATATATCAGGGGTAGAAGAAGCTCAGATAAGTTACCAGAATACTTATCCCGAATCAATGAGCAGGTTCCTGACTGCATACTCGCTTAACTCCACCCATTATAAAGTCCTGAAAGTCAGCTACCTTTCAGGAACCGAAAGGAGTGGGTACGTTGAAAAAATTTCAGTAAATGGAGACATCCCTGATGCTCCTGCCTATATTGAAAGAGCTGAGAAGCTCTATAGTGCTGGCGTTCCGCAGGAAATCGATTATCCGGTTTATGTGGTTTCTGAAGACAATGATTCTGTAATAGTGACCCTGACTGATGCAAGAAACCCATATGCTGAAAACTGGGCTTATTTTAAATCAGTTTACAACTTTATTTTTGATAAGGATAGTGGAGAGTATCATGTTTATGCAAGTGTCCAGGGAGGGAGAGAAGAGAAGCTTGGTGAAAACTGGTTTGGGTGATTCTTTTTCAGAGGATTTTTTCAGAAAATTTTTTCAGAGAATTTTTTCAGGTGATCTATTTGGGTGACTCCTTAATCCTGAGGAAGAGCCGTATAAACAGGTTATAAGTCTTAATAAGTTCTGAGTCTGTTTTGTCTTTTTCTCTGATATATAGGGTAATTATCCATTTGTTTATATAATAGAAAATAGATATAAGGGCAAAGTTATCATAGCATTAAAACTTCCTTATCCGGATCCATTCCCAAATTGTGGTTTTCTTACACCTCATTCAGCAAAAACACATCTCAATAACATCTGTTAATGCACACCTTAATAACATACTATTAATGCCACAGAACTTAAATTCATGGTAGATTTATGGTAAATACACTTTCCCATATTGGAATTGGTCTGCTTCTTGCCCATGTCCTGGGTCTTAAAGGAAGGAAGAGGCTTGGTCTGGTTCTCCTTTCTGTAATTCCTGACCTTGACTACCTCGGCTATTCGCTATTTACGCTCATCAGCGGCGGAGTAAGCCACGAGGCTCGAACCCAGCTTTTCTTTTTGCTGGGCCACAGGGAGTTTACACATTCGGTTTTTTTCGCTTTTATGGTCGCATTGCTCATCTGGCTTAAAACCAAAGACAGGGCTTTCACATTCGGAGGGTTTCTGGCTGTTTTCCTGCACATCTTCCTGGACTACACTACAAGTGCGAAAATGCGGCCCTTCTATCCGTTCAGCACAAACGAGTCTGCCCTCAGGGCTATATATCCTTTCGACCCGGTGCTAAATGTCCTTCCTCTGCTGCCTCTCTTCATCGTGGCTGCTGAGTATATGAAAAACAGAGGACAGTGGAATACTAAAAACAAGGGTAGCTGGAACACTAAAATCAAGAGCAGCTGGAACGTTAAGAACAAGGATAACTGGAATATTAAAAGCAAAAACAAATGGAATCTAGAATTCAAAGACAGATGGAGCATTAGAAGCAGAGATATATTGAATAGAAAATTAAGCGGACTAAACGGGTTCCATAGTTTCGTAAACAGGAACGAAGGCAAATTCTATGCCTCCTTTATTATAGTTCTCCTTATCTGGACCACAATGTTCCCTGTTGCAAAAGTCTTCCTGGTAGACCGCATCTCCAGAGCAGAAGGGACCGAGATAAGTTACAACGACACCTACCCTATATCCATCGGCAAATTCCTTGCAACATATTCCTTCAGCGATTCCCAGTATAAACTCCTCGAAGTCAGCTACTGGTCAGGAGTTGAGAAAAGCTTTTATGTCGAAAAGGTAACCGTAGCCGGGGATGTCCCGGAAGCCTCTACTTATGCCGAAAAAGCCGGGAAACTCTACAGTAACTCGGTGCCTCAAGCGATCGATTACCCTGTTTATTCGATTTCTGAAAAGGATGGGTATGTAACCGTAATTTTGAGCGATGCCAGAAATCCATATGTTAAAAACTGGCCTTATTTCGATACGGTTTACAGGTTCGTATTTGACAGGGAGAGCGGAGAATATGAGGTATATGAGAGCCACTACGGTAGAGCAGAAAAGAAGCTCGATAAG
The DNA here is from genome assembly GCF_055385895.1 of Methanosarcina subterranea. Taxonomy (NCBI): domain Archaea; kingdom Methanobacteriati; phylum Methanobacteriota; class Methanomicrobia; order Methanosarcinales; family Methanosarcinaceae; genus Methanosarcina; species Methanosarcina subterranea. Next base: position 1,825,607 of record NZ_AP042426.1, read on the forward strand.
AACTATTTTGAGTGATTCGAGGAGCAGGTAGGTATTATTAAAATAAAAGGAACTTTATTGAAATAAAATTGTCCTTTAAAACAGATTTTTTGCCTTTAATAAGATGGAAGTTTAATCCAATTAAACAAAAACTATTCAAAAAAAACGCAAATGAAATTCTTCGAATAACAGGCACAAAAAGATGAAAGTACTTTTCAAGCTGCGGTACTTTCATGCCAAATAATCTATCCCCGATTACTTTTTATTAAAATAAAAAAAATGTAATAGGAATAAAAAACAGAATCGGAATAATAATTATATTTAAAAATAGCTTTCCGATTATTTCTGAGTCTTCTTGAAGTACTTGTCGATTTCTTCCCAGTTGATTATGTTCCAGAATGCGTCTATGAATTTAGCCTTTTCATTTTTGTAATCGATATAGTAAGCATGTTCCCACATGTCCAGAACCATCAGAATCGGATAATCCGGAATCAGGTTTACATTATGCTTTTCTATCTGCATGAGCCCAAGCCTCTTGGTGTCAGCGCAGTAAGTTAATGCCACCCAACCGGAACCTTCTACACTTGATGCAGTCTGCGTAAATTCCTTTTTAAACCTTTCAAAATTTCCGAAATCTTCTTTGATCACATCAGCTAATTCGCCGACAGGCTCTTTGCTGGCATTGCTCTCAGGAGTCATCTCCCACCAGAAATAATCATGAAGGACGTGCCCACCAATATTGAAGGTCAGAGCTTTTGCAGTTGCCTTATAATCAAAATCCGTACCTTCTTTCCTGGCTTTATCCATCATTTCCAGAAGCGAGTTCGCATTACTCACATAAGCCTGATGGTGCTTATCATGGTGTGTGCGCAGCTGTTCTTCGGAAATATAAGGTGCAAGGTCTGCGTATCCATATTTCAATGGTGGTAATTTGTACAATTCTTTAGCCATATTATCCTACCCTCTTGTAATCAATTGGTTTCACAAAATTCATTATGGAACGTGGGCCTGTACTTTCCAGTTCAAGAAAGTTATTTCCAGCTTAAGAAATTCCATTTACAAATCCTGCTAACCAATTTTCCCCTTAACTGCATTAACAGAAATCTATTTTTGAAATAAATCTGTCTCAAAATACTCTGCTGTTTTATTTCTTCAAATACATATTAAACCGCCATATGGCAATTTTAAATGCAGAATATAGTTATACATCACATCTATTTAAAGGTAAAAGATGCAAACTATAAGATATTTTTAGGGAAATTTATCCAGGCTATTCACCAGAACGTTCATGTTTTATCAAAAGTAAATAAAAGCTAATTCGGGAATAAAACAAATGGTAAACACGCTCTCCCACCTTGGAATCGGCCTTCTAATCGCTCTCGCCCTCGGCTTCAAAGGAAAGAAGCGAGGCAGCCTTGCATTTATGTCAATTCTCCCTGACCTGGATTTCATCCCATACATCCTCTTTGCCCTCGCCAGTGACAGCGTAAGCCATGAGACCAGAAACCAGCTCTTTTACCTCCTGGGCCACAGGGAGTTCATGCATTCCATCCTTTTCATTCTGCTTGTCACGCTTTTCATCTGGATTAGAACAAAAGACCGCATGTTCACAGCCGCCGGGTTTGCAGCCATTTTTTCCCACAGCTACCTTGATTACGCCACCAGCTGGAAAATGCGCCCCTTCTACCCGTTCAGCACCGAGACGTCCATCATGGGAGCCGTCTACTTCTTCGACCCCCTCGCAAACCTCCTCCCCCTGCTGCCTCTCTTCATCGTACTTGTAGGATATGCGAAAAGCCGGGGAAAATGGAACGGAAAATTCAATAACTTCTGTACTTTTGTCACCAATAACCGGCGCAACCTCTATAGGACCCTTGCAGTTGTGCTCGTGGTCTGGCTCACAATACTGCCGGTAGCAAAATTCTTCCTGGTCAACAATATTTCCGAAACCGAAGGGGCTCAAATCAGCTACCAGGGCACCTATCCCTCCTCCTTCGGAAAGTTCCTGGCCGCGTATCCATATAACGATACGCATTACAAACTTATGGAAGTGAGCTACTGGTCAGGGACCGAAAGAAGCGATTATATCGAAAAAATTAACGCAACCGATGGCGTTCCCGATGCATCTGCCTACGCCGAAAGAGCCGGGGAACTCTACAGCACAGCCGTTCCTCAGGAAATCGATTATCCTGTTTATTCGGTTTCAGAAGATAACGGTTCGGTAACTGTCTTGCTGAGCGATGCCAGGAATTCTTATGTTGAAAGGTGGGCGTATTTCAGGACGGTTTACAGGTTTGTTTTTGATAAGGAGAGCGGGGAATACAAGGCTTATGCGAGTGAACAGGAGGGAAGGGAGAGGAAATTGGAGGAGAATTATTTTGGGTGAAATTTATTTTCAAAGTCACTTAATTCATAATTCCAGAACCAGGGGAGATCATTTAATGAAAAACCAATAAAATCTTCGTCACGAGAAATGACTCCTAAGTCTTTTGCTTCTTCCCAATATTGTTCAACTGCTTCAAAGAATTCCTGAAATATTTCAGGGTAATATTTCAAAATTCCAATTAGCATATAATTAAAATTAGCACTTTCCTCTAATCCGTGATTTCGTTTAAAAAAAGATGAGCGCGCTTTATCATATAAATGCCACAAACAATTTTCAATGTTGGAGGCCAATATATCCATTGCTTTTGAAGCAGTTTCATCTTTTAGCTCTTTGCCTTTCAGAAGTCTTGCAAACAATGGATGATGAGCATTATAGACGACCTTTTCAGGCTCCATAATAAATAAATCAGGTGGATGAACAAATAGTGGTGTTTTTTCTATCGTTGAATCACTATGCATTTGGCATGTGAACTTACGATAAGAAATAGAAAAAGTACCTTCACTTATTTTGTTGTTATTGAAAGTTTTGATTACTACACCTGGTATGGAAGTGAGATATATATCAGATAAATTTCCCAAAGTATGCTCAAAAAAAATATTTCGTCGCCCTTTACCTTCTTCTTCATGCATCAAAAGAATTGCCTCTGTACCAACAAGACGCTTGGTCTCTTTTAATATAACTGTATCAGGTATTTTCTCTGGCCAGTCATTGATATCAGTAATTGCTAAGCTTGTTGCATTCAGGTTTTTCATCGTTTTGTATACTCTTTGTCCATTATCTGAAATCGTTAATAAAGGAGCATAATTCATAAAAAGATTTTTAATGTTGTCTTCAAACTCTTCTTCTCGATAAGTAAATCCTTGAGAATGTCCTCTATGCAAACTCAAGATTTTATTTTCCAATAATTCATTGACACATTTAATATATTCTTCAGATGGACTTGAATCTCTAAGTATTTTCAGGTATGTCTCAAATCCGTCCAAAAATTTAGATTGAATTCTATCAATTAATTTTCTATATTTTTCATCCTCTATTATATTTGACCGATTTGGAGACAATGATACTTTATAATGACCTGAAAGATTTATTGACGCTTGAATATCATAAAATAAATTACTAGGTAAGAGTTTATCGTAAGGAATTGAAAATCCTCTTTGGGCAAAAACGCTATAATTTGAGAGAGAAAATCTAGATTTACAAACTAGCAATTTTCCTTCAATGCCTTCTTTTTCGCCATCGAACGTAACTTCAAAGTATTCATTTATATTATTTGCATCATGTATTTTCTCACCTGGCAAATAAGGCTCATACGTCTCGATTTTCTCACTTGTCTCAATGACTATTGGGTACTCTATAAAAGGAGCAATTTCAGAGATTTTTTTAGTTAATGATGAAGGAGAAAAAGGATGATTAGGTTTCAAAGACAGAGTAATTTTAGTTCCAATTTGTGAACTAGTGGTCGGCCTTCGAATAAAGTAATCATAAGCAGTTGGAATTTCGACGTTTATAGGGTCAGGTGGATGTAATGGGTCAAGTGGTTTTCTCCTGCTTTCCACTCTAAAGTTGGAAGCTACCATAAAAATAGAGAGGATACCTATTCCGAACTCACTTACTGGATCAATTTCTACTCCTCTTGACCGGCATTCTGAACTGTTGTAATAACTTTTTCCAATTTGCAAAAAGTAATTCTCGAAAATATACTCATCCATTCCAATTCCATTGTCTTCAATAATAAGTTCCCCGTTTTTCAAAGTAACTTTTATAAACGGAACGAAAGAATTTCCTTCATTCTTTTCCATTGCTTCCCGATAACGAACAGCGTCTACAGAATTCTGTAAAAGTTCGCGGAGTGTTAAAGAAGGATCTCCATATAATCTCTCCCCCATCAAAAGATCAATAACTCGATGAAAATCAAGTTTAAAATGGAAATCAGAATAGATATATTCATCATTAGATCTAATGTTCTCTTTTGTAACTGGTTTTAATAGATCTAGTCTATATTTTTCTGCTAATTTATCTTTATATCGTGAAGTTAAGAGGACACTTTCTTTACGTTCGGTTTCTATCGTGTCAATAAATTCTCGGAGTGCACGTTCGTAAATTGGATGTTCACATTCTGCTTCTACACTAATTTCTTCTGGAGAGATTTTGCAGCCAAGAATCGAAAGATGTTTTTTCCACTCCTTTATGCTTGTTTCATCCTTTGGATTAATAAAATCAAGTAAACATCTGGGAGTACGTTCTGGATCAAGATCCAAAATGTCAGCTAAACGAAGTATGACAGATAAATACTGCGCATTAACATTCTGATCTCTAACCAGAGCATCACGACGCCAGCGTTTTGTATCGTAAAGATCTCTTACAGGCAAACCGTGACTATCACATACTGCTTGCACTAATTTATAATATGGAACTCCTTTACATGATATGGGTGTTTGTTCCAACCCATATTTTTCTTTGATTAATTCGCGCGAACGTTCTACCCTACATTCGGCAGGTTAACGTAATTAGAGATAGATATTTTCATATTTCTCTCCCATGAGACCCAATATCTTCCAGTGAAGATCCTCCATATTCAGTATTTCTGAATTTACTTCACCTTCTTTCTGAGAAATAAGTTCTGTAATTCCCTGGAAATTGACAAATATCCATCTCATCGTAGGTCTTTTTGTTGGCTTTCCTTTTTGATCTGGAACCGTTTCATTTTCTTCCTCTAATTTTGTCCTTAATTTCCATTCTGCAATTGAATAAATCATTAAGCAGAGAACCATTGTCATAGCCAGTGCTTCAATTCTGCTTTTATTCTTTAGGTAGACTTTCGATATGCTAAATGTATCACTTTTCAAGAATCGGAATCCTTTTTCTACATTGTCCTGTCCTTTGTAATACTTCAGCATCTCTCCCGGAGAAAGAGTGATATCATTACTCGCAAGAATGAAAAGTCCCATTTTCTCCATTTCATTCAAAACAAAAGCATCATTAACCTTTATGCTTCCATCAATCCTGAAATAAGTCTTTAATTCCTCATCTTTAGAAGGTCTGCCTCTTTTACCTGATTCACGTTTTTTAATGGATTTCAAATCAACTTTTTCAAAAACAATAGAAGGGAATTCTTTAATCCATTTCTCTGCAGCTTTTGATGCATCCTCTTCGCAGAAGAAGTCCTCTCCTTTCAGCTTTTTAAAAGCCTTCTCTGCTTTTTCAACCTCTTTGTCAAGTTTCGTCCTGAGAGTTTTCTCTTTCTTCTCCTTCATCTTGTGAGAAAGCAGCAAAACCCACTTTTGTTTGACTCCGCCATATTCCACAAAGGTTTGATAAAAAGAGTACCTCTCATCACTTTTTAGCGTTTTCAGGTTCAGATTTGCAGTTAGCAGTTCCTTTGCCTCGGAAATTGTTGCAGGAACACGACTGATCCAGAATGATTTTCCGATATTCTGGATATTATTGTCTGTGTAAAAGGAACTATCAGCGACATAGTACACTTTGCTTTCAGGTCTTAAAACTGATTTGAGAGACGTTATTGCATCCAGAATTGTGTTTTTGTCGGAAGCATTTCCTGAATGTGTGTTCATGAAAAGAGGTATTCCATGCTGATTAACAATCAAGCTCAGTACAAATTGTTTGAGGTCCCATCTTCCGTTTTTGGGAATTCCAAAAGTAATATCAATAGACTCAGTTTCTTCGTCTTCATAATCACCATAAACGCTGACACTTGTAGTGTCAGAGTGTAAACAGTGAACAGGAATAGGTAGACGAGCCATAATGTGAAGGGTAATTTCCGTAAACAGTTTTGTAGGGCCATATTTTACGATTTTGTCAAGAGTCTCTCCGATAGCATATTGATTCAGGTCTTCTTTTGTTATACCGTCTCCAAAAAGCCTTTCAGTAGAAATGTTTTTGAAAAAATCAGGAAACAGGTACAGACGTTGCCCTATGAAACCTAGACCATTGAGTACCATGGCAAGGATGCAGACTGAGTGAGGAACATTATGATTCCGTTCTTTGGGAAGTTTCTCATCGATCAGTTTGTCAACTTCAAGTTCTCGGAAAACTCCAGCCATAAGACCTAGGTGACCTAAGAACCGTGTACGTTTTAAGGAGGATTCAACTCTTCTACTACTGTTTTTCTCTGCCATGGGATAACCAAGAAAGAGATATAAAATTAATGATATTAATTTATAGGTTTACCTGCCGAAAGCAGGTTCTACGTGTTTTTTACGGAGAAATTCAGTAAAAAGTTTATCTTCAATAAATGTCGCTGAACGATGATCTTCATTCTTTTTGGCTTCATCAAGTTTAAGGCTTAATTCCTCATTAGAAACAAGAAGCTTAGAAAATTCGGGATCGTTTTTAATGATTTCTTCTCTTTCGTCCCGTGAAGCTGTCATCCCTGCATCATGAAGGTATGCAGCGTAAATGAGTATAGACAACTCTATAATGTTTAAATTCTCAAGAGTATCTGAGGGTATTATATTTCCCATCAGTTCTACTACTTTTGCGCTATGATTGGCATTATGCAGAGTGAATTCAGGCATGTTTTCAGGAATTCTTTCTAGTAAAGGAGTAATTTCACGAATGACTGAGATTATATTTTCTGAAACTTCATGTTCCCCCGATGATTTTTCTTTTTCAAGAAGTTTCTTAAACAGTACTGTTTGTTGTAATCTCAGAATCGCATCTTCGGACATTTATTTTCTCCTTTACTGTTTGCGATTCCTTTTGACGTATGACCTGATTAATTTTTTGTTTTTAATTTTGCATGTTAGCTAAATACTTACACTTTTTTTCGCGCTTCTCCGCCTGCTTCGCAGTCGTATGGTGCCCTGTTTTTAAGAGGCATCGAAACTCAAACCAGCCTTCAATTATGAAAATCCTGCAAAAATTAACGGGCGATCAAGAATCATATTTCATTTTTAAACCTTACATTGCAATTTACCATTCATTTATAAACACCTGTAAAATGCCAACGAAAGCTATATAAACAAATTTTCAAGTCAGTAGCATAAGGCGAAGGAAAAAAATCTCTAGTGCTTCGATTCCAAAGTGAATTCCTTATTTAATGAGAAAATCCATGATCATTGAACAGATCTAAACCTCAAGTTTTAAGAACCTACTTCGGAATCACAGTACTAGTAACAGTTTCAGCCTGAACCCGTCTTTAAATTAAAAAATACTGTAAAAACCGGTACTCGACCTGTTCAAAAATCGATTCAAAAAAAGTGACACTGCAAAAATAAGTCCCCCGCCCGGTTCCCCTCCGGACTGAAACCCCGCCGTCGGAAATTTTCATATAATTTTTCACTCCGACGGAAGCTGGCTGACTTTTATCAGAAATAAATCTTGATATCTCGAAAGGGAGAGGCTATCTAAGTTTGCTTGTCAAACCGGCCTTAATTATGAAAATCCTGCAAAAAATTATGTATAGGTATACGAAAAAGCCTGATTATGCAGGGTTATTCATTACTATATCCCAGTTTTGCATTACTCTCCTTGGCTTTTGCAAGGTATTGAGCAGCTTCTTCAGTTTTGCCCATTTTTTCAAGTACACTAGAATATTTTTCCAGGATCATGGAGGAACGGGCAAGGTAATTAAAGTCCTCGGGATCGGTTTCAAGCTGTTTTGCATTTAAACTCATTGCTTCTTCGAGGGCTTCCTTTGCTTTTTCCAGATCGTTTTGGGCTAAGAATGTGATTCCCATCTGGTGGAATGTGCCTTCAAGAACAGTTAAATAATTCAGATTTTCGGGGGTTTTTTCGTGTAATTTTTTGCGGAATGCAAGGGAACGTTCGAATTCTTCAATCGCCTCCTCATACATTTCGTTCTCTCTTAAGGTGATGCCCATCTTTTCAGCGAGTTCGGCAATCAATTCCTGATCTCCTATTGTTTCCGGTTTGACTGCCTGAAGTTTTTTCTCTGCTTTTTGAGCAAGCTCAAGGTACTCTTTGACAATACTGCTTTCTTTTCCTCGGGCTTCTTCCCCGAGTTTGAGAGTTGATCCCAGAAGATAAAGACCAATTATATGCCTGCTAAGATCTTCCAGATCTTCAGAAGATTTTTCCAGTAGTTTTTCATGAATATCAAGAGCCAGCCTGTGATAATGGGCTTCCTGCTCAATATCCCCTCTTTCAGAGTAAAGAAGTGCAAGGCTGGTGTAAGTTGTCGCAAGGTCTTTCCCATGTTCCCATTCTTCGGGGTCAAGGTCAAGCATACGCTGCTGGACTGCAAACAGTTTGCGGAACATCTCAACGGCCTTTTCATACTCCTCCAGGTTTTTGAACAATTTAATTAAGTTGTTGAGGACTGTCTTGAGCCCTGAATAATGTATCTCTATTTCCGGTTCCAGCTCGAAATTGTTTTCAAGCACGGGCAGAGCATCCTCAAAGTATTTCTGTGCTTTTTTGGGGTCTTCATCAAGATAGAGCTTTCCGATAGCAGCCTGTATCTCAGACTTATATGTCTTAAAGTCCAGATCATCGGGCTCTTTTTCCAGAAGGCTTTCGTAGATTTCGATTTCTTTTTCGTAGTAGCTCCTTGCTTTTTCGGTATCCCCCTGTTCTGCAAAGAGTTCTCCGAGGTCATCATATGTATCGGAGATATAAATTATGGGATTCAGGTCTTCAGGGTCTTCATCATGCAGGTTCTGGAAAATATCCAGTTTGTCTTTATAGCAGAGCCCCGCAGCCTCTAATTCCCCTATTTCTGAAAAACGACCCCCCAGGTCATCCAGGTACATTGCAATTTTTTTGTTGCGTGCAAATTCTGAAGGGTGGTTTATTATCAGGCCCCGGTAAATTTCCCTGGCTTTTGTGTAATTCTCTATTGACTTTTCGACGTCTTCGCTTTCGGAAAACGCAGTGCCGAAGTCTTCATAAATGTTGGCAAGGGAGATGGCATATGCATTATCCTCAGGAAACTCTTTACATAGATTTTCCATCAGTTCCACAGCTTCTTCGAAATAATTCTCTGCTGTTTCCAAATTATCCATGCCTGAATACAGGCTCCCAAGGTAGCTGCAGGTATAACTCAGGTAATATTCGGCCAGGCTATTTTCAGAGTCTTTCTCAATCATTTTTCTGTAAATGCCCTCTGCTCTGAGGTAATTGCCTTCGGCTTCCTCCAGGTATCCGGAATTCCGGAATAAATACCCATAAAGCTCGACGTCCCCATCAAAGTCGCCGAGAAGGTCCGTCTCTTCAGACTCAAGCTCGAAGAGTTTTTCGTAAATATCTATTTTTTTATCGAAGAGCTTCACCGTCTCATCCATTAAGTGCCCTGCATGATAACATAACCCTATAAGGCCGATAATCTCCAGAAACCTGGAAAGCTGTTCCTTATTTTCAGGGTCTGATTTCACCAGTTTCTCAAATGTCCGGACAACTCTTTCGAGCTGTATTTTCATCGGTTCCAGCAACTCTTTAGCTCTTTCCTTATCATTGAGCTTGCCAAATGAACTCCCGATTTCCTCAATCGTATTGCTTATGAATTTTTGATAGTTCTCTTTCCCCGGCTCTCCTGAAAACAGAGGTCCGATAACTTTGAGGGCCTCCTCATAAAATTCCAGAGCTCCTTCAGGATCTCTAGCTTCACTTATTGCATACCCCTTCAAAAATAAGGTGTGGAAAGAAATTTCAGGGTCTTTTTCTTTTTTCATGAGTTTATCAACATCTTTCAGGCTCTCAAGAGCCCTGTCATACTCTCCGTTTTCAATGAAAGTGGTTGCTTTGCTGAATAAACGATTCGCAGAATCCTGAAGCCGTCTTGATACCATAATTGCAGTTATTGTCCTGATACATAATTAATACCAACGAACCTCATTACTAATGAAACGGCCTGGCCGAGGTAGCAGAGTTGAGCCAGCAGAGTTGCGGCTCTGTAATGCGCTGCCGTGTCCCTCACTTCGTTCGCTCAAGCGGACTAAATAACCTCATTTTTATTTTCTCCCGGGCGGTTCTCCCCCGATCAGCTCTCTCGAACCGTTCGAAAACTCGATGGTCCACAGAGCCCCGGCAAAAGCTCTCGCAATCATTTTCTTAGAAAAATGGAAAGGTGGAGGCCGGGATTTCTAGAAAGGAAAGGCAGCAAAAAATCCAGGCATTGTAATTATTCAATTCCAAGAACCATCTTCCATAGAGAAACGTACCTGATCCCTTCTTCTTCTTTTTCCAGGTTTTTTGTGAGCAGTATAAGTTCAGAAACTTTCTCTCCGAATTGCTCTTTGAATTCCAGCAAAGCACTGGTTTCTCCGGCCCTTACGCGGTCTGTGTAGGTGCAATTTATTCCGTTGAGGGTTCCATCCCTGTTTTTGACTACGAAATCCACTTCTCTTTTTCCTTTCCAGTAAAAGAACTCTACTTTTCTCCGTTTCAATTCCAGAAAGACAAGGTTCTCTGCCAGTCTCCCTTCATCTGCAGAAAACGTGAAAGCTGCCACGTTCCGAAGCCCGTTGTCTATGCAGTAGAGTTTTTTAGGCATTTGGGATGAGATAGAATCCTTTACCGAATACGAAAAGAAGTGCAGCTGGTATATCAGGTAGGCCTGTTCCAGATAGAGCAGGTACTCTTTCAGGCTGTTGATAGAAAGTCCTGCAACCTTTGAGATTTTAGAATAACTCATCAGGGTCGAAACATTTGAAAGAGAATAGTTTGCAAGCTCGATCAGTTTTGCGCTTTCTCTGATCTTCTTCCCGGCTATAATATCCCGGAGGAGGATGCTGTTAAAATATTCAGTAAGCCGCATGTGGTTGATATCTTCATCTTCCTCCAGGACAACTTCGGGAAAACCCCCTTTGAAAATATAGTTGTTAAAGTGGTGAAGAATTTCGTTTCTTTGGGTGTCAGTGTCCTTAATTTCAAATCCTGCAAAATCGAGAAACTCCTTAAATGAAAGGGGAAAAACATGCTGGGTGATCATCCTCCCTGTAAGGAGGGTAGAAAGCCTGTCCGAAAGCATGGTGCTGTTCGAACCCGTGAGCACGAACTTGAGCTCTTCCCCGTAGAGGTCGTAAAATTTCTTTACCCATTGTTCCCAGTTTTCTATATTCTGGATTTCATCCAGGAAAAGGTACTTTCGCCCTTTCGGGGCGTGAAATTCGATATATTCGTCGAAGATTCGGTCGAGCAGCCCCACATTTTTGTCCTCGAAAGGCTCGTCGAGGTTGAAGTACAGGATATTTTCGGGTGCAACCCCTTTCCCTATCAGGTGGTCTATTGCCTGATACATAACTGTCGATTTCCCGCACCTCCTTACTCCGGTGATGCAGACTATCTCCCTGATGTCCAGAATCTTCAGGATTTTTTCAAGAGTATCCGGCCTGGAAATCCTTTTCCTGGAATCAGGAACTTCTCTCTCCGTCCACCAGGGATTCCACATCTTCATGAGCTGTTTCATGAAGAAATATTTGCTCTATGGTTATTTATACCTTTCATTATAATGAAAGGTTTCGATGTAAAAATAATCATTATAATGAAACCTATTAAAATGAATTCCATTAGCTCAAATGGACAAAAATAAAAATAGAAACTATCCTTAGAAGGTTTGATATATTTTTTTCAGCTACCCGACTTAAAAAATATTTATTATCGCTTATTAACCTCAGATAGTTCTCAAATAAATCGATTCAAAAAAAGCGACCCCGCAAAAATAAGTTTCCCACCCAGCTCCCCTCTGGACTGAAACCCCGCCGCCGAAACTTTTCATGCATATTTGCTACTCCGGAGAGAACTGGCTGATTTTCTAAGAGACAAAAGCCAGAAACAATCGGTCATAAGTTGTACTCTATTTTAAGCCTTACATTACAATTTCATATAATTATACAAAAACTTGTAAATTGCCAGAGCAAACTATATAGATTCAAAAAGTGGGTTATGGGGGTTAGTTACTGAAAAAGCATTAGCAGAAGTATTCAGTGTACTTAGTTAAAAAAGCATATCGAATGATTACTATTAAGAAATGTGTGTTCTAGATAGTATATATAAATCGAAGTGGTATACTATTTATATTCATTGAAGTTGAGATCTGGGTATTCCAATCTCAAAATGAAAATGAATATGCTCAAATAGAAAAATTGGGTGTAGGGTAGCTTGCGGAGAATCATAAACGATGACAGATGTATCGTTTTATAGGATTTCAGTAGTAACTCTCTCCGCTGTCGCAATAAGTAAAAAATAATCTACCTTCCGCCTTCCCTTCAAGACTGAGACGAGATGCCGGAAATCCCTCCCCAATAGGGTTATTCCGGCAGGAAATTCGAGTGAAGGAAAACTATCCTTCACTCATTTCTGTTATTCAGTACTCATCTTCTTCTTCGGCTTCTTCTTCGTTTTCTTCCTCAGCCTCTATCTCTTCTACTTCTTCTCCCTCGGATTCATCGATGTCTTCAAGTTCTTCGATCTCTTCGACTTCGTCCTCTTCGATCTCTATTTCAGATCCTGCTGCTTTTGCCTCTCTGGCTTTAAGGGCGGTCAGTTTCAGCTCCTCTTCGGCTTTTCCGTTTTTGATCCTTGCCATGCCAACGACTTTATCCCCGGCTTTCATGTTCATTATCCGTACTCCCTGTGTGTTTCTACCCTGAATGGAGATGTCTTTTGCAGGGATGCGGATGATGATGCCTTCGGAGCTGGTGATCATTAGCTCATCGTCTTCGGCTACGGATTTGACGTTCGAAACCGGGCCGTTCCTGATGTTGGTCACGATTGTAATCACGCCTTTTCCACCGCGGCGGTGCGCAGGATACTGGGAGTATTCCGTCCTTTTACCGAAGCCGTTTTCGGTTACTGTCAGGAGGGTTGTGGTTTCGTCGACCAGGTCCAGGCTGACTACTTCGTCGTCGGGGCCGTCAAGGGTCATGCCGCGGACGCCTCTTGCAGTCCTGCCCATGGGACGGACATCTTCTTCAGCAAAGCGGATGGCTTTGCCTTTCTTTGAGACTATAACAATTTCCTGTTTTCCGTCGGTAAGGAGAACTTTTACAAGCTCGTCACCTTCATCAAGGCTGACTGCAATAATGCCGGCTTTCCTCGGGTTCCTGAACTCAGAGAGCGGGGTCTTCTTGATCGTACCTGCCCTTGTAGTCATAAGGAGGTATTTGTCTTCGGCAAACTTTTCCACAGAAATCATAGCATTGACCATTTCGCCTTCCTGAAGCTCAAGAAGGTTTACTATGGCTTTGCCTCTCGACTGGCGGGAGCTTTCCGGAATTTCGTAGACTTTCTGCCAGTAGAGCCTGCCCTTGTTTGTGAAGAAGAGAATATAATTGTGGGTTGACGAAACGAAGAGATTTTCCACAAAGTCTTCTTCCTTCATTTCCATGCCGATAATCCCTCTGCCTCCGCGTCGCTGCATGGTATAGGTGTCAAGAGGAAGGCGCTTTATGTAGCCGCTGTTTGTAATTGTGACCACAACGTCTTCTTCCGGGATCAGGTCTTCATCAGTCACATCTCCTGTGTACTGTATGATCTTTGTCCTGCGGGCATCCCCATACTTTGCCCTGAGCTCAAGGAGTTCAGTCCTGATAATTTCGTACTTAAGCTCATCGCTTTCCAGGATCTTTCTGAGTCCTGCGATAAAGTTTACAAGGCTTTCGAGTTCCTCAAGGATTTTCTGTGTCTCAAGCCCTGTGAGGCGCTGCAGGCGCATATCCAGAATAGCTTTTGACTGAACTTCGTCAAGAGCGAAATTGTCCATCAGGCCCTGCTTCGCTTCATCGCCATTTGCAGAACCCTTGATAAGGGCAACCACTTCGTCTATGTTGTCAAGGGCAATTCTTAACCCTTCAAGGATATGGGCTCTTTCTTCGCTCTTTCTGAGGTCGTAAAGCGTCCGCTTCTGGATGATTTCCATCCTGTATTCCAGGTAGATTTCCAGAATTTGTTTCAGGTTCAGCTCTTTAGTCTTTCCGTCAACAAGGGCAAGGTTGATGACCCCGAAACTGGTCTCCATCTGAGTGTGCTTGTAGAGCTGGTTTAAGATAACATTGGCATTTATGCCTCTTGAAAGCTCGACTACAACCCTTATTCCGTCCCTGTCAGACTCGTCCCGGAGATCGGAAATTCCGACAATGACCTTATCCCTGACGAGCTGGGCAATGTTTTCAATCAGCCTTGCCTTATTCACCTGATAAGGGAGCTCAGTTACTATAATCTGCTGCCTATCTTTTTTAAGCTCCTGAATTTCGGCAACTGCCCTGATCTTTATAGGACCTCTTCCTGTTGTATATGCAGACCTTATGCCTGCTGTCCCGAGGATATGCGCACCTGTAGGAAAGTCCGGACCCTTTACTACGGTCATCAGCTCCGAAATCGGTGTTTCCGGGTTTTCGATAAGCATAAGGGTCCCATCAATAACTTCACGTATGTTATGGGGCGCCATATTCGTTGCCATTCCAACGGCAATTCCGGTTGACCCGTTGATAAGCAGGTTTGGAAGCTTTGCAGGTAGGACTTCCGGCTCTTCCATGGACCCATCATAGTTAGGCCTGAAAGGAACAGTCTCCTTCTCAATGTCAGCCAGCATCTCCTCTGCAATCCTGTCCATACGGACTTCGGTGTATCGCATAGCTGCAGCCGAGTCCCCATCAATGGACCCGAAGTTTCCCTGCCCATCAATTAAAGGATAACGAAGTGAGAAAGTCTGGACCATACGCACAATACTGTCATAAACTGCAGAATCTCCATGCGGGTGGTATTTACCAAGCACATCTCCCACAACGCGGGCTGACTTCTTATAGGGCTTTTCATGCGTAATCCCTGCCTCTTTCATGGAAAAAAGAATCCTGCGATGGACAGGCTTTAAGCCGTCGCGGGCATCGGGAAGAGCCCTTCCGACGATTACACTCATTGCATAGTTAATGTATGAGCGTTTCATCTCGTCGTCGATAAGGATGGAGGTGACTCCTGTCCTTTCGGGTTCTTCATCCAGTTCTCCGGGTTCTTCATCCGACTCTTCGGGGGCGGTATCAGTTCCGGTTTCCTGCTCTTCGAACCCGGGCTCTTCATCCGGTTCTCCGGGGATTCTGTCAGTTCCGATTTCCTGCTCCTCGGATCCGGGTTCTTCATCCGGTTCTCCGGATGTAAGGCTGGATGTTTCTTCTATTTCTGTGTCTTTATCCGGTCCTTCCGGAACAAGGGTTGCCTGGTAAGATTTTTTCATTTCTGCTTCTGATTTGTTTTCGTCTTCACGTTCTGCCATTTTTCGCCACCTCAAATATCAAGGTCCACAACTTCTTTTGCATGTGTTTCAATGAAGTTCCTGCGCGGCTCAACCTCGTCTCCCATAAGGATACGGAAGATCTCGTCAGAGCGGATTGCATCTTCCAGAGTGACCTGCAAAAGAGTCCGGCTCTCAGGGTTCATAGTGGTTTCCCAGAGCTGTTCAGGGTTCATTTCTCCAAGACCTTTGTAACGCTGGATGGCGAGTCCTTTCTCTCCGATTTCCTTTTTCTTTTCGTCCAGCTCTTTGTCCGAATACACGTAGTAATCCGCCTTTCCTTTCTTTACACGGTAAAGAGGCGGCTGGGCGATGTACACATACCCGGCATCGATAAGAGGCCGCATATAGCGGAATAACAGCGTAAGGAGAAGGGTTCTGATATGCGCTCCGTCTACATCGGCATCAGTCATGATAATGACCTTGTGGTAGCGTGCGTTTTCCAGGGAAAAGTCCTCGCTGACTCCTGTCCCGATGGCTGTAACCAGGGAAACAACCTCGTTGTTTTTCAGAATTTTTGCAAGCCTGGATTTTTCTACGTTCAGGATTTTACCCCTGAGAGGTAGAATTGCCTGGAAACCCCTGTCTCTGCCCTGTTTTGCCGAGCCGCCTGCAGAGTCTCCTTCAACAATATAGATCTCACAGGCTGCAGGATTCTTCTCAGAGCAGTCCGCAAGTTTTCCTGGGAGAGTGCTGACCTCGAGTGCATTCTTTCTCCGCGTAAGTTCCCTTGCCTTCTTTGCAGCTTCTCTGGCTCTCTGGGCAAGAAGGGCTTTTTCGAGGATAATGTTTGCAACCTTCGGGTTTTCCTCAAAGTATTCCGCAAGCCCGTCTGTTACGAGGGAATCGACTATCCCTTTGACATCGCTGTTTCCAAGCCTTGTCTTGGTCTGCCCCTCAAACTGGGGTTCCATAAGCTTGACACTGATTATTGCAGTAAGCCCTTCCCTTACATCGTCTCCGGTCAGCTTTTCTTCTTCTTTGGAGAGTTTATTGGCTTTTATATAATCGTTTGCCACCCTTGTCAGGGCAGTCTTGAAACCGATGATATGGGTTCCGCCCTCGTGAGTATTGATATTATTCGCAAAAGAGTATACGTTTTCACTATAGCTATTCGTATATTGCATTGCGATTTCTACAACCATATCATCTCTTTGCCGCTCGAAATAGATTGGCTTTTCATGGAGAGACTGCTTTTTCTTGTTCAGGTACTCCACGAATTCCACGATTCCTCCGTCGTAGGAGAAGGTTTCTGCCTGTCCTTCCGGGCTTCTTAAGTCCTTCAGGCTGATTGTGAGGCCCCGGTTCAGAAAAGCTAGCTCTCTTAGCCTGTTTGAGAGAATATCGTACTGGAAATCTGTAGTCTCAAAGATTTTTGTATCGGGTTTGAAAGTGGTCTTTGTGCCTCTAAGATCTGAAGCTCCAATTTCCTGGACGTCAGTCTCAGGCTTCCCACGGATATAGCGCTGGAAATACTTCTTTCCGTCCCTGCTAACTTCTACTTCCAGCAGTTCCGAAAGGGCATTTACAACAGAAACCCCTACTCCATGCAGTCCCCCGGAAACTTTGTAGGTATTCTTATCAAACTTTCCTCCGGCATGCAGGACAGTCATAACGACTTCCAGGGCCGATTTCTTGTGAAATGGATGGGGATCGACAGGAATACCTCTCCCATTGTCCAGGACTGTCACGCTTCCATCGGGATTGATCGTGACATCGACCCTGGTACAGAAGCCTGCAAGGGCTTCGTCAATACTATTGTCTACAACCTCATAGACTAGGTGGTGGAGCCCGCGGCCATCCGTGCTCCCTATGTACATGCTTGGGCGTTTTCGGACAGCTTCCAGGCCTTCGAGTACCTGGATGCGCGAAGCGTCATAAACCTGTTTATCACTCATCTTAGTTTATTCTCCATAAAAATCTGGTAAAATTATTTAGTTGAAATCTCGTGACATGTTACACATTTTTAAAAATTCGCAGGAAAACTTTGTTCAAAATAGAACCTTAAAAGTCGTGCCAATTCTCTAAGCCTTAGCTTTTTATTATGCTATTTTTATATTTAATTTTTATGTTTCCATCACGAAACAAATTCAATATGCGCTCATACATTTTAAGCCTTTAGATCAGCCGCATATTTAGCCTGATTTTTCGGTCATAATTATCTCTGAAGAGGCAATTTTTAGCATAATTTTACGTCCAGATATGCCCTTTTCAGGCTAATTTTTTAATATGTCTTTAGTTGAAATAAATATTTGCTGTTCCGCAGGAGAAAATTAGCTTTTCTCAGAGTAGTCAGGGCATAACTTGCGGCATTTCAGAAGTATCGATAAGTGCTTTTGGAACAGAATCCCGGTTCTTTTTTCCAGAACATTTCAGGCATATAATCGGATTACTATAATGGCAAAAGATCACGGTACTGCAAAAGCATCATTATATGGCAAGACTATCCATTTAAATTTATACATTGGTTAGCACATTATGCAAACAATGTGCTATTACGCAAGCAGTGAATTTTCCATCAACAAGCGATTGATACTTTGAGACTCGATATTACCGGCTACTCTTCAATTATATTTTAACTCTTCAAAACCTGTAGATTCCAGCCGGCGCAAAAAGCTGGACAAAACAAACTGAAAGAACTCATTGAGGTATCCAGCTAATAACATTAACTGATTAACTTCGGACAGCCATGATCACCTATCTCTTTTCGAACAGCCGGCCTGCTGTATTTCTGCCGGCTTGTTGTTCAGGCTTCCGTTTCTACTCCTGCCAGCAGTCTTTTCAGACAGCAGTCTTTCCGGTCATCCACAGTCTCAGGGATGACCCTGTCTTCTGTTATTCAGTCTCCGGTGTTATTCGATTCCCTGTACTGCTGTGTCCGCTCGATTTATCTTACACCATTCCCAGTTCTTTCAGCCGATTTGGAAGATATACCTCGGTTACGAAATCCAGACCTTTTCCTGCAAAAGCCTGCTGTTCAGCTTTCTTGCCTATATCGAGCTGGAGCTGGATCTGCTCTTTCCAGTAATCGGATTCAAATCGAGGGTCGGAAAGTTCACTCCTCAATGCACTTACATCCTGCTCGGTGAGTTTGTCGGTTGAAAGTTCGTACTCCACAATATCAGAGGGCTGGAGACCCAGGAATTTGGCTGCCGGTGTTGCCATGAATTCCGAAAGATGAGCACTTTTTATGGCTCCGTAGGCAACAGATGCATAGATCCTGTAAGACCAGGGGTCGCCATCAGTAAAAACAGCTACAGGGATTCCCAGTTCCTCGTTCATGCGCTTGATCATCCTGCGGGTTGACCTCGCAGGCTGCCCCTTCAGGTGGACAAGAATTGCATTATAAGCTTCATCAAACCCGTTTTCCATTAACCGTGCATACATACCACCGGTCTCTATAGCTATAATCATGCTTGCATCGTGGTTCTTAAACTCAATATTTTCCACATTGAAAGGAATCTGATATCCACCTTCTCCTACATCCTTCTGGCAGTGGATATTCCGCTCCCCACGCTTTGTCTGTTCCGAGATCTCAATAGGCCCGAACATCGTAGCTCCGTCTTCTTCAGGACGCATGTGGAAATACTCCCTCTGGAGGCTGGTCAGTAATTCCAGGTCTTCGATGAGGCGGTCGCTTTCAGCCTGTTCCTTGAACTTGGCAGCGTCCCAGCCCTCAGATATGTAGTAAAGTTCTCGAAGTGTTGAACCGCGGTTCTGGGCAAGGTGTTCGTTTATGAGGAAATCTGTCGCATAAGTAGTTTTCAGGAGCTGGAAGGCGCCTTTTACGGTTTTTGCACTTCTTTCGCTCTCCCTGTCCCCGTAGACCCAGACATCGCTTTCGTCAGAATATTCTATGTTTGCCTTGGTCCGGCTCGGAAGGCTGACGCTAGGGATAACCTCATCTTCAAACTGGTTGTAGATCTTCTCTGCAAGCTCAAGCAGCCTTTCCTTTGCCAGGGCATCTCCCTGTCTTGTTTTGCTATTTGTTAACCTTGCCATTCAAACACCCTTAAAGGCTTTTGCCCCGGTTACCAGTTCTTCTTCAAGCCCTTCTACAATCAGCTGGGGAAGTTTTCTGAGCTCTTCTTCGGTTGCAGATTCTATCCTGTAGCTGAGTACTTTTGAGGATCCTGCAGCTGCCGAAATCTCCCAGATGTAATCGTAATCATTGCCCATGGTCACAACCTTTGGCTCAGGTTTTACCCCGTTGATTTTGCAGGGAAGCATTTCATGTACCCTGAAACAATAAGCTGAGGTCCCGAAATTCTTGACCTTTATAGCTACATCTGCAGTCCCGTCTCCGTTGCTTTTAACTTTCCTGTGCACAAGCAGGTTTCCCATGATTTTTGCAACAACAGGATTTATGTCAGGGACGTCCTTTTCCAGGATATTTGCAACCTTTACTGCCATTTTAGGAAGCACCTTTGTAATTATAATCTCTTTTTCCCTTCGTTTCTTGAGGTTGCTCTGCTTGCTCAGATAATGCTTGAGTTTTCTTGCAACTTCTTTTATTGCGAGGTCCACTTCTTCTTTAATCACAGGGATATCTGCAATTGCATCCTTTGATTCGGAGGTAAAGGGCACGTTAATAGAAGCGACATGGATCAGGAGGAGAACAGGACCTACAGGAATCCCTCCCCCTGGCTGGTTTAAGCCATACTGCTTCCACTTGATGTCTTCTACGGCGTGCGTGGTTACACAGCCCCCTTGTTGGTAAAGCAGCGGCACTCGGTTTGCAAACCTCATGATACTGATTTTATCTTCTTTAGAGAGATTTCCCCCATATGCAAGCCCGACTTCAACCACAAAGGGATTTCCTGAGTATACAGCTGGTTTTCGCGTGCTTGTGGCAATAAAGTCTACGTTTGTTTCTTTTTCAAGCCCCCGGTAGATCAGCTCTTCTCCTATCGGGGAAAGACAGTCTGTAGGAGGGGCCATGATCTTTACTTTTTCAAAAGCCTCAATCAGCTTTCTTGCTTCATGGCGGCCAAGTGCCTGGGGATCGATTTCGGGGTCAAGCCCTGCAGCCTTGCAGATTTCCTCGGCAGTGAGCAGCCCGATCTTACAAAAAGAGTAACGGAGAAATGGGGCAAGCTTCTGGCGCTCCGTGTAGTGGAGCATTTTCATAAGGGTTCCGAGTTCGATCCCTTCGGGATGAGGCAGGATTTCCTCTGCAGGATCGGGCATTTTATCCGTAGCCCTTTCAAATACTTCCTCGTTGCCGTCAGGGTCGATAAGAGTTATCCTGGCGTGGGGGTTTACAATTGCAGTGGCTTTAAGGTATTCGTAAATGGACTGCCTTCTCCCTTTTACGTAGGCAGCTTTCATCTCCAGTTCGACCTGGGTGCCATGTGGGCGGAACCAGTCCCTGACCTCATCTATCAGGATGTCAGGCTCATTGGTACTTGTATTGATCATGAGCTCGTAATAGTGGGCAGGAGTCGTTGAGCTGGTTTTGGAGAGAATTTTAGTGTGCCTGCCTGCAGTCATCTGAGCATAGAGAACAGCTGCTGAAATTCCTATTCCCTGCTGCCCCCGGCTTTGCTTGAGGGCATGGAATCTTGAACCGTAGAGCAGCTTTGCAAATACTTTGGGGATCTGCTCTCTTACAATTCCCGGACCATTGTCTTCAATAATAACGGTTACATAGTCCTGTCCTGTCCTCTCGACCTGAACAAGGATATCCGGCAGAATTCCGGCTTCCTCACAGGCATCAAGAGAATTGTCAACCGCTTCTTTTACGGTTGTTATAAGGCTTCGAGGCGCGGAGTCAAAGCCCAGGATCTGCCTGTTCTTTTCAAAAAATTCTGCTACACTTATCGATTTTTGTTTTTTGGCGAGTTCTTCTGCAATGGGGGCTTCCATGGACTTTTACCTCAGGGCTGAAAACTTGATCTGATGCTTAAAGTGAATTTTATTTTTAAAATAAATCTGTATTTAAAACAAATACAGTGCTAAAAGGATACTACATTATTTTCTACTTTGATCTTATTTTTTACTTATATCCTCAGAAAGGCTTTACAATAATTTTCAAAGTAGAATTTTAGGTCTAAATTCAAAGTAGAATTTGCTGTCTGAAGCAGGATTTCTTTCATAATAAAAGTACAGGGTAATAAATATTAGCGCCTGCTAAAAAAGATAGCGATTCTTCCGGTTCTCTTATGCCGGAGTCTGGTGCTTTCAGGCACCGGGTCGCTCAGAGTTCCGCACCGACAATTGTCTGGGTTGCGGTTACATTCTCGCTTTCCCTTATCCTGTCTACCACGGCATTGAGGATGCTCAGGTCTTTGACGTCTATGATTACGACAAAATCGTACTCCCCGAAAACATGGTAGACGTCTTTGATTCCCTCTACATTCTTTAATTCCCTGTATGCTGCTTTTTCATATCCGGGCAGCACGTTTATCATTGTAACTCCTATAACCAAAGTGTAAAACCCACCTTTTATAGTTTTTATTACAATTATTACAATTAAATGTTTTGGCATCAAGGTTTAGATGCGGTCAAAGAGATACCACATTTGATATTCTTTTGATTATATTTTAATCATCGCAAACAACTCTGTTGCAACTTCAATTATTAGTATGGACAATACACCTCATTTTGTGGTTGCTGCTGCGTAGCATCTGTAATTCCGGTCTGTATCTCCACCTGATCAGCATAGCCCATATTCGCATGGACATGTACCGGTCGCCAACCACACACACGCACGTACACGATTTCGCGCATATTTGTGGTGTAAACAGTCTCAACTATCAACCCATCCTTGCAAAAAGTGA
This sequence comes from Methanosarcina subterranea, assembly GCF_055385895.1. Classification (NCBI taxonomy): domain Archaea; kingdom Methanobacteriati; phylum Methanobacteriota; class Methanomicrobia; order Methanosarcinales; family Methanosarcinaceae; genus Methanosarcina; species Methanosarcina subterranea. Next base: position 1,847,958 of record NZ_AP042426.1, read on the forward strand.
CCTCACCGGAGCTACGCGGTACGCGAGCATCTACCTGTTTTCGAATTCTGTAGGCATTGCCGGGTTTAGATCCTATATATATTCTCGCCATAATGAGCTGGTTATCCTGAGCTATAGAAATATCCTCCCATATTTGACATCTTCCGCCACATCATATGGAATGTTGCATTCCAAATCTCATCGAAGTCTGCAATAAACTGTGGATCAAATGAGTCCATCAACTTAACGCCGCTCAGGATTTCCCATTTATTATCGTCCTAACCAACTACGTTTTCGTAGAACTCTTCTGCTGTGATTACAGGTATGGGAGGACTTGACTGCTTGCTTGCAGGCTTGTGAGATGCTTGAATCTCCTTAATAAATTTCGCTCTGTTGGGCTCATCAGAAACAAGGAACTCGTCTCCCATCTTCCGTCCTTCGGTTTCCACAATCGATTTTGGGGTGATAAGCCAATAGCTTCCGTTATTAGAGTTTTGCTGGAGTCTTGTCATATTTTGGCGGGGATCATTTCATATATAAATAGTTAATTGATGAGTTAACCGGTAATAGCAATAACCATTTAAAGATGCTCTTATATGTATTATATAGCTTGCATATATTAATAAAGAAAAAGATGATTGCCTACGATGTTTTTATAGTTTTTTATTTTTCATAGCCGCATAATACTAAATTTTTTAGTAGGTATTATAGTCAATAACTATAGTTAATAATAAAAAAATTTTGACTTGATATCTCTTATAATTTTTCTGCAGTTTCAATAAGAATAAGGATATTTTCACCGGATTCATAGTTTTTACTATATAACCTAATACTGACTCCAGTATATTTATTTGGAATCTCAATCTTAACCGTATTTGTAATTTGTTTATCCATAGTGACTTTAAACATATACTCTCCTTTTGCTTGCGGAAGCCATAAACTTAAGGGGCGATCTTCTAAAAAATCAGATCCAGGTTCCAGATTATACGTCTTGTTTATTATTGATTCATTGTCTGAATTAAATACTTCAACTGTTACTTCGTGACTTTTGATATCATCATTAAATATTTGAAAAATAGGTGTTGGAGATCCCATAAAAATAAATGGAAGAGATATATACAGAAATGATACAATTACGATGAGAGATCCTATTATCAAAAACTTATTTCCAACTTTGCTAGACAATCATGTCACCTTTATATTTGTAGATTTATTAATTAAGTGCATAGGTAATTTCAAAAAAATAAAGTTTGTAACTATTCAGCCCGGATTAAACGACATCAATAGCCATTGTTCTTAAAATTCAATAGGCAAATTTCGTGAAATTTTAAGTTCAAACCACGCAAACATTAAATATCCATATATAAGGATTTCAAAACTCTCTTTTTCAAACCAAGACTAATTTGACCTTTCTCTTCAGAGGTAAAGGTTGGTGTTTCTGAAACCTGTGGAGCAAATTCCATAAGTAAAGCGTTAGGATTAATTATGGTTACTTATCTGTAATATTGTCTGTAATAAAAACAATAGGCAATTAATCAAAAAGCCACCGTTTTAACGGGTAGCATTTCATATTATATCTCGTACGTTCATTCTCCTGTAACAAGCTGACCATTTACTGTTGTCCATCCATTCTGAGAACCGGACAGCATAGTTTCCATGGTTTCCCAATAGCTGTTATACTGCCATCCTCCGATCCACCATTCATTACGTCCGTTCAGGTAGATGGAAATGCTGACGTTTACATCCGAGGAGGTCTCATAATAGGCATAGATTCGGCTTTCATAATCAAGTTGCTCAGACGTCCGTGAGTATGTTCCGCTGGCGTTGACATTATGCGTGAGATTGTATTTGGGCATAAGAACCATTTCATTGCCAAGCGGGTTCATTGTATCTATTGTCTGGTTAGAGAATACCATAGTACTAAGATCTATACTTCTTGCCTTCTCATTTTTCATAGAAAGCATAAGTCCATGTTCCGTATCCACCAAAGCGTATTCCCATGAAGGATCTTTGTTATTGAAGTTCTGCTCTACGATATCCATACCCACAGACGATGTGTTGTTTATCACCGGAAGTGGAAGATAAAGAGTTACGTTGCTTAGGGTCGAGTCTGCAGTTAATATTACATCGTAATCATAACTACTCATGAAACTACTATCATACATCTGCTGCTTCTGGTTTTGCCACCATATAGACAACAACCCGGCAGAGATGATTAATATTACAAACCCGATTCCTATTTTGTAACGAGTCCTCATGTTCCGTCACCTGATATACTCTTGAGGAAAAATTAAATATGACTGCTTTATTAGTTCATCATGAATCTTTAAGTTATGAAGGTTAAAAATGGGATACAGGAAAATTATTTTTGGTTAATTCTTATTTTGCAGTATTAATCTCAACAATAGTGGAAACTGTCGATATATCGTACTGAGTGACAAATTAATGTATATCGAATTTTTAGAACTAATTAATTTTTTGCATACGTTAGAATTTCTTATCTTTACAATTAGTTTCTTATTGATTACCATAACTAAATGCATACGATAAGACCTAATCTGTTTTGAAAATACCTAGCATTTCAATTCGAAATCAGGAATATCAGCTAAAGTCCTCCCAAATATTTACTACAAGTGTAGCCTAATCAATAGAAAAAAGAGGTGTCGAGAACACCTCTTTAAAATCTAAATCCTATTTAAGATTACCTTAACCTCACATTATGTAGTCATACAAGCCATGAGCATACTTAGCACTCTCTTGGACACAGATGCTAGTATAGTAAATCAACGTTGGGTCTGATCGCCAGTTTGAGTTGGTCCTTATCTTATTATCAATATAGTCGTAATACTGGGCACTATTATCAGCATTATCTTCAACTGCCTGTTCTGGATCAGTTACAGTAATACTCTGAGAATTTCCACTGACATGTCGACGATAATTTTCCCCTGTAGTCCAATTACCAGATACATAACTCTCATAGGAAGTATGAACAACAGCACTGAACAGAGTATTGCTAAACGATCCAGATAATCTATAGCTCCTTTACTATGAAACGGACAACCAACATCCACCAAATAATGACTTGCGAATCCAAAATTCTGATGCGCTGCTATTTGGTCCCCATTATTTCTCGCAGAGATCGCTATGTCCGAAAACTCATCACATCTACCTGGTGCGCCTCCGATACCCCAAAAAGCATCCTCATAATGGTTATAGTACCTATAAATATAAGGATCAAAGGTACTATTGTCCGGGTCGTCAGCTGCATTTTTAGCATAATTTCTATAAGCAGACCCATCACATGCATAGTAGGCAAAATCTTGATGAGGAGTGCCTCCCAACTTAATTTCGATTTCGCTAGGATTAATACTAGCAATAAGACGTTTATCTGTAATCTTAGCCACATCACACAACACAAGATTATCAGCAGCCACAAACTTTTCCGGATACCTATCCCAGATATCCTGTAGATCAGCTTTTAACTTTTCTTTATCCTTCTTCTCAAGATCAGATTCGTCAATCGCAGTCAGACAAGCAACCTGACTCTCGTTATCAATCGCGGCAAAGGCAATCGAGCTATAAGGAGATGCCTTAACGACATCCGGTAAAGAAGTCTGTAGCTCCAAATAATTCGCAACTTTTTTCATTCCTTCTTCACCCAGCTCAGCTTCCAAAGCCTCAATTTTTAACTGAGCAGCATCTTTAGTTAGGTCTGTTTGCTGTTCTTCAGTGGAAGCCACTGCTGTATCAACGCTATGCCAACCAGCATTGTCAAAAGAATTATCCCTATTGTTATTTTGTTTTTAACCATATTTTTTCTCCTGTTTAGCACCCAGGAGACAGATTCAGGCAAGCTTAAATACACGCACAGCTAACATAATCACTGCCTCTTAGGGCGCGTATATGGAGTTCGGGGTGACCTTGGAAAGTACATTTGAACTCCATAAATTCCTCTTACCTAACTCCTTATAAGTTTTCTGTCCATTCCATCAAACAATTTCTTTTTCACACTTGTTATGAATCTAAAATTACTTCTTAATATTTGATTGTTTGATGGTGTGGAGAGAGACTATATATATGAGCATATCGGCCTAACTCATATTCGAAGGTTTATATAATAGCTCAAGTGTAACAACAAGAAGAAATCTATGTCGATTCTTATGTTTGATATTATTAAGTTTAGACCTGATTACTGTAAAAACACTTAATAAAGCACAATTAACGCTCAACAAAGCATTATTGAATGAAGAACTCAAAAAACCATTAAGAGAGAAATATTCTGCTCTTTTTGAAGAGCTTAGTCAAGATAAACCTTGATTATCCATGTAAGAAAACCTTCATACTAACAAAGAAATGTATACAGACTTCCTCTTTACAACCCATTATTTTAATAATATCAGGGTATAATAACAAGCGCATGCCCTCCGAGTCGCACAGGGACGAGGATATCTTCGAATCCCAGTTTAGAGATAAGTATCTCAGCGAGTACGCGAGTATCTCTTCAATAGTACGTGAGGCGCTACCCATTGAACTTTTGGCGACCGTAGGAGGAGTCATTGCCGGGATCATTCTTTCAGGAATCAGGCAGACTAAGCTTTCAAATAAACCGAAGTCTCGAAGTTTGGAATAGAGTTATTTTTGCTTGATTCGTTTTCATCTGAGCTACTACCATAGCCAGATTCAGAATTATTTTTTGAATTATTGAGTTTGACTGCATTTTTCTTAGAGGTCAAATTCTGCAAGTAAAATATTAGGATTAATTAGGAACAGGTAATGAATCAGGAAGCTGCCCGTTAAAAGCAGGCAACATTTCATACTAATAGTACGTCCCTTCTCCTGTAAAAAGCTGACCATTTACTGTTGTCCATCCATCCTGAGATCCGGACAGCATAATTTCCATGGTTTCCCAATAGCTGTTATACAGCCATCCCCAGATCCACCATCCATTACTTCCATTCAGGTAGATGGAAATGCTGACGTTTGCATCCGAGGAGGTGTCATAGCAGGCATACATCTTGCTTTCATAATCAAACTGCTCAGACGCCTGTGTATAAGGTCTTCTGGAGTTGACATTATGCGTGAGATTGTATTTGGGCATAAGAACCATTTCATTGCCCAGCGGGTTCATTGTATCTATAGTCTGGTTAGTGAATACCAATGTACTAAAATCTGCACTTGGACTAAGAATCTTCTTTGAATCTCTACTTTGGGTAACGTATTTTGGCGCTATTTTCTCATTTTTCATAGAAAGCATTAATCCGTGCTCCGTATTAACCAGGGCATATTTCCATGAATGATCATAGTTATTGAAGTGATGCTCTACAATATCTGTGCCTACGGATGATGTGTTGTTTATCACCGGGATTGGAAGGTAAAGAGTAACATTGCTCAGGGTCGAGTCTGTAGTTAACCTGACATCGTAACCATAACTACTCATGTGATTCCTATCATACATCCTCTGCTTCTGGTCTTGCCACCAGATAGACAGCAACACGGCAGAAATGATTATCAATAATACAATTATTTTGTAACGAGTCCTCATATTTCATCACCTAATCCACTCCTGGTAAGGATCTAAATTAAACATAAATTTGACAACTTACTGAACCATAGTAATAACTTGTTTTTTGTTCATATTTGGAAATGGTACTGTTCTACCACTTGCTTTTGGGTCACTGCATCAGTACTGAGTAGCCGCAGCAAAATAGATTATACAGACATTTTATAGAGTGTTTTACATTTTCATAGTCAGACTCATATATTTTATTCAAATAATATTACATCGTTGTAGAATCTGTTCTGTGACGGGTACTTAGTTTTATTCGTATTTTCTTTGGCGACTGCTTCATTAACAGCTCCCTTATTAGCTATAACTTCTCTTATAAATTTTAATAGTTTATCCCTTTTCTACCAATCCTTCACATTCTCGCTTATTTTATCTTAATACTTGTTCATGTATCAACAAAGCTTCAGGTTCGGTTTCAGTCGCAGATTCTTTTTATGATGAAATGACTAACAAAATCAACTTGACTAATAAATATGCTTAGATCACAACTTTTGATATGAACAATATTTACTTTATTTGTGACAATTGCAATTAAATTAAAGAATTTACCATTATCAATTGTCGATTTTTGAATTTAGCACAGATAGGGGAAAATAGTAGTAAAGAAAAAGATGCCTTCAAAGGCATCTTCTTAAGTATAAACTCATTTCAGATTATGTCATAATATAATCATACAATCCATGGTTATACTTTGCAGTTTTTTGGACACATAGGAGAGTATAGTACTGTACGAAATAATATGAACCAAATGTATTGGGATAATTATTAACCTTATCCCAAATATAGTCGTAGTACTGAGCACTATAATCAGCATTGTCTTTGACTGCCTGTTCTGGATCGGTTACAGTAATTCGTTGAGTGTTGTTAACGACATAGCTACGGAAATTAACCCCTGAATTCCAATTATTAGAGATATATTGCTCATACAAATCATGGTTATTACTAGTGAACAGATTCGCAACGAAATTCCCTACCTGGTCAACTGCTCCAGCTGAATGGAATAGATTGCCAGCATCCGACAAATAGTGACTGGAAATTCCAAAGTCGTGATGTGCGTCCGCCATACGTCCATTAGCAACCCAGATTTGCGCACCACCTGCATAAGCATCACAACACCCTGGTGCGCCTCCTACATGCCAATCAGCATCCCAGTAATGATTATAGTACCGATATCCCGGAAGCTCAAAGCCAGAAGCGTCCGGGTCGTCAGCTGCATCTCGAGCATAACTAAGATAAGCAGATCCATCACAAGCAGATCCGGCAAAATCTTTATGACTATTGCTATACCATTTTACGCCAATATCCTCACCTTTATATTTCTTTAAACCCTCTTTCTCGATCATTGGACCCAACTCACTCATGAAAGCATAGTCATCCTCCGTGATATTATCCGGATACCTATCCCATACGTCTTGCAGTCCAGCTTTATACCTCTCTTTTTCCTTTTCAGAAACATCGAAGTTATCAATATATTCCATTTTAATGGCTTGACTTTCGGGATTTGTAGCAGCAAAAGCAAGTCCTCTATATGGCATCCGTTTAACTACATCCGGCAAAGAAGCTTGTAGTTCCAAGTAATCTGCAACTTCCTTCATTCCTTCTTCACCCAGCTCAGCTTCCAAAGCCTCAATTTTTAACTGAGCAGCATCTTTAGTTAGGTCTGTTTGCTGTTCTTCAGTGGAAGCCACTGCTGTATCAACGCCATACCAACCAGCATTGTCAAAAGAATTATCCCTATTGTTATTTTGTTTTTAACCATATTTTTTCTCCTGTTTAGCACCCAGGAGACAGATTCAGGCAAGCTTAAATACACGCACAGCTAACATAATCACTGCCTCTTAGGACGCGTTTATGGAGTTCGGGGTGACCTTGGAAAGCACATTTGAACTCCATAAATTCCTCTTACCTAACTCCTTATAAGTTTTCTGTCCATTCCATCAAACAATTTCTTTTTTGCACTTGTTATGAATCTAAAATTAATTCGTGTTATTTGATTGTTTGATGGTATGGAGAGAGACTATATATGACATATTGACCCAACTCATATTCGAAGGTTTATATAATAGCTCAAGTGTAACAACAAGAAAAAAATCTAAGTCAATTCTTATGTTAGACATTATTAGTTTAGGTCTGATTATTCAAAAACCACTTAACAAAGCACAATTAACGCTTAACAAAGCACTGTTGAATGAAGAAATCAAAAAGCCATTGAGAGAGAAGTATCCTGCCTTTTTGAAGAACCTAAAAATGAGTTTTTCGTCTTTTCAGATGAAACATGACAAGATCCATTCAAAATTCAATATGCTCTCAAATAACAAAGAAATTTTTTACAGACTCACTTTTCAAGAGCTACCTATTGTTTTAATATTATCAGGGTATATACAAGCGCATGCCCTCTGAGTCGCACAGGGACGAGGATATTTTCGAATCCCAATTTATAGACAAGTACCTCAGCGAATATGCGAGTATTTCGTCAATTGTACGTGAGGCGCTGCCTTTTGAACTTCTTGCGACTGTAGGAGGAGTAATTGCCGGGATCATTCTTTCCGGGATGACCAGCGAACTTGAGATGATTCCCGGGTTAATTGTTATTTATCCTGGCGTTCTCGGGCTGCGCGGGAACATTTCCTCAACCCTCGGCTCCAGGCTCGGCAGTGCAATTCATATGGGGCTGATCACTGACATCGACAGGAATAATCCTGAACTGACAAATAATATTGCAGGCTCCCTTCTCCTCGGTTTTATTATGGCGATCCTGCTCGGGTTTTTAGGGCATTTTGTCACCCTTGCCCTGGGATTTGAGAGTGCAGGAGCTTTTAAGCTTATCCTTATCTGTGCGATTTCTGCTCTTACATCCGGGGTAATCCTCTCTTTTGTTGCTGTCCTTCTTGCCATAGGCATGTTCAGGTTCGGCTTTGATCCCGATAATGTTGTCACGCCTTCAATTGCAACTATAGGGGATATCGTTTCCATGTTTATGCTTTTCCTCTCGGCAAAACTGGTGGTGATGCTTTGAGAAAAGCCAGGGGGCAGACCAGTTATTACACTGTAAGGGGCATTGTCAAGCGCGGGATTCCAGTGCTTTCGATCACCTGTGTGATGGGGATCCTGGTAGGGCAGATCCTTAACACAAGAGAAAACAGCCTCCTTTCCATGCCTGCAATCCTGATCCTTATCCCTTCTCTGATCAAGATCGGGGGGGATACCGGCAGTATGCTGGGTGCCCGGCTCTCATCGGCTTTCCATATGGGGCTTGGAGACCGTATTTACAGAAACCCTGTGGTACACAACAGCGTTATTGCAGCCTCAATTGTGGGCTTTGTCTCTTCAATTTCTGTCAGTGTGCTGGTTTACCTCGCAAGCAAATTTATGGGTTTCGGCATGCCTTTCATTACCCTGCTGGAAATCAGCCTCATTGCGGTTGTAATAGAACTTTCTGTGGTATACTCTGCAACAGTTGGCATTGCCTTTGCTTCCCACCGCTTCGGGATGGATCCGGATGATACTGTTATCCCCTTAATAGCAAGTCTTGGTGACCTTGTAGGAGTAATGGGAATCCTCATAGCCCTGCATTTGCTGAATATTTTATAAACTGGATGTGACTTAATATTATCACTTTTATCCGAGACATTTCTATTTAAGTTATAGAAAGTTCAATTTAGGAATAATTCAAAAATTAATAATTACTATGAGGTATATACCTCATACACACCAACAATAAGGTAGAGTTGATATAGAGACCATGTTCCCCAAAGAATTCAGATACAGTCCAAGGAATCTTATAGACCTTTTGACTGAGATGAAGGATACTTCCGAACTCATGGTAGACCTGGCATATTCTGCAATGGTCTATGATGATGAGGACATCGCAGAAGAGGTGCTTAACCTTGAAGATAAGATGGATACCCTCGACTATCATATGAAGATGGCTGCAATGTTAAGCACACGCCGGGTTGATGAGGCTGAAGAACTCCTGGGAGTCCTTAAGGTCGCTGCATCCTCGGAGAATATAGCAAATGCTGCAGGCGATATTGCCAAAATCGTCCTTATGAATATGGGAATTCCGATGGAATTGAAGATAGCCCTGAGAGAAGCGGAAGAAACTATTGTCAGGGCAACCGTTGCTTCAGAATCCGTAATGGCCGGGCGCATTCTTGGAGACCTCGAGCTGGATATAGAGACCGGGATGTGGGTAATTGCAATCCGCAGAAATGAGGACTGGATTTACGACCCTGATAAAGAAACCCGAATCCGCCAGGGAGATGTGTTAATTGCCAGAGGGCATGACGAAGGGGTCCCTATATTCTTTCAAATGGCGACAACAAGAAAATTTATTCCGAGGGAAATCGAGCACGATAAAGTCTTGAAGGACCTCGAACATGCCGTGGACATAATCGTGGACATGAAAAACATGTCTGAACTCTCGGTAGGACTTGCGTACTCTGCTATCCTTTTTGATAACGAAGATATCGCATACGAGGTCAGTGCCCTTGAGTCCGAAATGGATTCCATGAAATACGAGCTTCAGCACTGGGTGCTTGAAACTGCAAAACACGTTGAAGACGTAAACCTGCTCAGGGGGATCCTGCACCTTGCCAGCGCCTCGGAAGCAATTTCGGATGCTGCCTATGGGATTGCAGATACTGTCCTCAGAGATATTGAGCTCCACCCGATCATTACTCTTGCAGTCCGGAACTCAGAAGAGGTGATCACACGGCTCCAGGTCGAAAAATGCTCTCCGATAGTTGGCAAGACTTTCTCGGAACTGAGACTCGAAACCGAAACCGGACTGCATGTGATGGCAATCAAAAGGGCTGAACGCTGGGTCTATGCTCCCAAAGGCAATACTACTGTCCAGGCAGGAGATATGCTTATTGCCCGTGGTTCCAGGATTGGAGAAGGGGCGCTCATAGAGATGTGCGAGTGCAAGTTACGCCAGTAATATCACCCGAGTTTCGCTTCGGGAGCACGAGGTCCTTTTCGCTACGCTTTGCTTCGCTCAAGAGGACTAATTTATAAAATCACAGATTTTCCCTTCCAAATTGCGCTTTGGGATCACAGGAAATCGAAGATTTTCTGGGAGTTGCACTGTAAGTGCAACAGTACGAGGTCCTTTTCGGCAGAGTTGCGGCTCTGCAGTGCGCTTTCCGTTTCACTCGCTTCACTCGCTCAAGCAGAATAATTGATGGGTTTAAGCAATGAGCTGCGCTCAAGAGGACTAAGTTGCAAACTTCTCTTACCGGTATAGCAGTAGTTTGCTATACCGGATCGTTCCTATCACGCTCGACGCAGAAGAGCGGTTTTTCCCGTGAAAAAAGAGAGAAAAGAAGCAAGTAAAAGCTTAAAATAGTTTAAATTTGCCAAAAGGAGTAGAATTAAATTTTATCTAAAAAATATTCGCTCTCGACTTTCTTTTTATTCTTTCTTTTTATTCTTTCTTTTTATTCTTTCTTTTTCCTCTTTTTCAGCACTCGTTTTTGTTCTTATTTGTTTTATTTTATTATTCAGGTCACCAGATGAGCTAGCGGGCGCGTTTATAACCTGTGAATTAAAAACCGGTTTTCAGGGTCCACCAAAAAGAATTTCCTCAGCCCATTCAGGGTATTTTCCTTGATATCAGTTTCTCTCAATAGCAACGCCATCTAACGGGTCAGTTTTGCATCTGACTGGAAGGAAGGTTACAGAATTATATGGTGCTTTTATACATCGGGTTACAATTACTCTATGGGAGTTTGATATGGTAATTGTTGGACTTTCGAGAAATAAGGACACCCTGGAATCCGTAAGAACAGCGGTGGAGCTTGCAGGTGGGCTTGGGATAACGGAGGGAGCAACTGTATTGATCCGTCCGAACGCAAATACTGCAGACCCTGCTCCGGGTTCGACAAATCCCGAGGTGTTGAGGGGCGCTATCAGGGAAGTAAAAAGATACAGCCCCGGAAAAATAATTGTGGCTGAAAAGTCGATGACGACCCTGAACACGGAGAAGGTGCTCAAAAGGTTGGGGCTCTGGCAGGTTGCGGAAATTGAGGGAGTTGATGAGATCCTGACGTTTGACCATATGAAACGGGAACATATGGAACCCAAGAAGGCTTATTCCTGGCCGCTTGGATTTGATGTGCCTGAGTTTCTGGCGGCTATAGACTATACAATTGCTCTTCCGGTAATCAAGACCCACTGGACTGCAACGTTTACTATGGGCCTTAAGTCCCAGATCAGCATAACCGCAGACAGGGACAGGAGACAGCTTCCTCACGGGCAGGGGATGGATGTACTCTTCGGAAATATGATTGCCGAATCTAACCTTGTTTATAAGCCTGATTTCTATATCTCGGATGCTACAAAATGTTTTGTGACCGAAGGCCCGAACATAGGGACTCTGCGAGAACCCGGGATTGTAATGGCGAGCAGGGATGTGATTGCAAACGACATTGCAGGACTTGCCCTTCTGAAAACCCTGGGCACGGTCCCGAAGATCCAGATGAACTCGGTCTGGGCTCAGCCCCAGATCAAAAGGGCTGTGGAATTGGGATTGGGGGTGCAGAGTAAAGAAGAAATTACAGTAAAGGGTTCAGGAGTCGAGGAGATAAATGAGATTATTGCCAGGCTTGCCTGACCTGCCCTTACATGAAGCAATCTGATAATAGTATCTTGAAGGTCTAGAAAGAAAATTTAAAGAATTTCAGAACTCCCGAAATTGCCATAGTTCCCGAGGTAGTCAGAGCTGGCAGGGGTGAAGGCCTGAGTGATTTAACAGGATGAAATCTTCTGCATCTGCAATACCCTTCGGCTTCGGATTTTTCAATGGCACGCAAATATGCTGATATATCACCATAATTTATTTATTTTCGACGATCCCATACATAATAGGGGTATTTTCTATGAAATGTGAAATATGTGGAACAGAGAGCGATGCAAGATACTGCAACGATTGTGGCAGAGTGATGAACGACGTTATAAGACGAGTAGGCGAAGCTCGCTGGGCAGCAATTGATGACTGCTCGTTTATTTATCCGCTTGTACGGCGCGTGGGGAAGGGAGAGGCAACAGTTAACGATATAATTCAGGCTCTTGAAGTTGAAGACTAATCTGTACTGCCTATAGGACTTCAAACTTATCAGAAGATGGCTTTAAAGGTTGTCTGACCTGAAAATTGTTCCTGAACTGAAGATAGTTCCCGAGCTGAAGATAGTTCCTGAGATGCAGTTTATTTTAACCTGATTTTCAGGTTACCGGAGGTACTGATAACGGTGATATGGTCCGGAAATTTAGGGAGACGGGTTTAAGCTGTATGGGAAGTAAAGTTAATAGAATTCAATTAAGTTAGAATTCAATTAAGTAAGCCAGGTCCTTTTTCAGGGCCCAGGCTCTAAAGTCAGGTTTCAGGGCCCTAAGGTCAGGTTTCAGATTAGTTTAGACTACGGTCTTTCAGTTCAAATTCTAAAGTCGGGCTCCGAGGTAAAATCCTTAAGGTTATATCTCTTCAGCCTTAATATTATAGTGTCAGGCAATTTTCTCTGATCACAGAGACGGTGCTGTACATGAACAGAAAAGCCGGAACAGTTGTTTCAGCGTTCCTGTTTGCAGAAGTGCTCATAATTTCAGGATGTATTAAAAATGAACAAGTTGAAGCACCTGCAGATGAAGAATCTTCCAATGCCGGCAAAGGGGATGAGGATATGGACATCCAGACTATAAAGGTTTTTAGCAGCGCGTTTGAATCGAACAGTACTATTCCCAGGAAATATACATGTAATGGGGAAAATATAAATCCTCCACTGGAATTCGCAAATATTCCGGAGGAAACTGAAAGTATGGTACTGATCATGGACGATCCTGATTCTCCCATGAATCCGTTTACACACTGGATCGTCTGGAATATCGAGCCGGTGGCAAAAATTGAGGAGGATAGTATCCCGGGGATTGAGGGAATGAATAACTTCAGGAAAATCGGCTACGGTGGGCCATGCCCTTCTTCAGGCACGCACAGATATTTCTTTAGGGTTTATGCGCTGGACAGGCAGCTTGAGCTCAAAGCAGGAGCAGGAAGAAAAGAGCTTGAAAGCGAAATGATAGGGCACATCATTGCCGAAGGGGAATTGATGGGGAAATACGGTAAAACCTGATCATGGGAAGCAGTCTAAAAAATGATTGAAAAAAGGTCTTATCCTGATAAGATAAGTCTTATCCTAATAAGATATACTTTATTATGCGGTATGGTTTTGATCATAAACAAACCCTGATATAAAGTAGGCCCTGATAAACCTGATTTGCGTGAAGATTAAGGGGGGAAGATAGTGGAAGGAAATAAAAAGGCTGAACAGAGTAACCCAACGTCTGAAGAAAGTACGGAAATATTTGAAAACCCCGGAGAAGGCCTGGAAAAGGCAACCTTTGCTGCAGGCTGTTTCTGGGGAATTGAAGAGGCTTTTCGGCAGGTTAAAGGTGTGGCTGCAACTGCGGTTGGATACAGCGGAGGGAATTTTAAAAAGCCTTCTTACGAGCAGGTCTGCACCCTTAACACCGGGCATGCAGAAGCTGTAAGGGTTATTTTCGATCCCGAAGTTGTTTCGTATAAGACCCTGCTGGATGTTTTCTGGAAAGTACACGACCCGACCACAAAAGATAGGCAGGGACCTGATGTCGGAAACCAGTACCGTTCCGTAATATTTTACCACAGCGAAGAGCAAAAGGCTGCTGCTCTCACCTCAAAGGAAGAACTCGAGAAGTCAGGATCTTTCAAAAACCCTATAGTAACCGAGATAGTGCCGGTTTCTGATTTCTATATGGCAGAAGATTACCACCAGCAGTACTTTGAAAAAAAAGGATTTTTACAGAATGTACTCAGGAGCTTTAAAAAATAAATGCTGGAGACAGGTTATAGGGACAAAAAAATAGGGAAAAAGGCCTGAGCCTGTATGATAAAGTCATGCACAGACTGTAAAGTAATAAACAGATTGTGTACAGTTGCGCACAGAACAGCATCAGACGTGCCTTAAACAATCAGACAATAAGGGCAGTAAGCCGGATAGTGCTGGATAATCACTATACAGAGTCACGACATAAGCCGGAACTACAGGCTGATACAGTACAGACCATATAAAAAGATTAATTTAGAAGGATTCGCAAAGTAGTTCCGGATGGAAAATGCAGTCTCCATAAGGAAGCTGTCAAAAGTTTTCGGGAAAACTCCTGTCCTGAAAGCCCTTGACCTTGACCTCAAAAAAGGCGAATTTGCGGTTATTTTTGGCCCTAACGGGGCTGGAAAAACCACTCTTTTGAAGTTGATCTCAACCCTGATCGAGCCTACCGGAGGCTCTGTTATCGTGTCCGGGTTTAACACAACCGAAGAGCCGGAAAAAGCCCGTAGAGAAATAGGGATGCTTTCGCACGATTCCTACCTCTATGGAGACCTTACAGCAAAGGAAAACCTGCGTTTTTTCGGGCAGATGTACGGAATCAAAGATAAAGAACTCGGAGAGAGAATTTCACATTTCCTGGAAGATGTAGGGCTTGTAACAAAAGCAGACGAAAGAGTCAGCACTTTTTCAAGAGGAATGAAACAGCGTCTTTCCATTGCAAGAGCTCTGCTTCACAGGCCTTCCATTCTCCTTCTGGACGAACCCTATACAGGTCTTGATCCAGGAGCCTCACTGGTTTTCGAAAATATTCTGAAGAGCCCTGAATTTCAGGAGAGCACAAAATTAATGGTTTCCCATGATCTTGAGAGGGGGTTTGCCCTCTGCAACAGAGTCCTTATCCTGAATAAAGGAAGGTTTGTATACGATGGATTTAAGGAAAATTTATCAGGGTTTGAGGGCTTCAAGGAAGAATGCGGCCCCATGATGGTGTAAAGCCCGAAAGTTAAGAACGAAAGTAAAAATAAAAAATAAATTTAAAAATGCGGATATTTAACGAATGCAAAGATTTAACAAATGAAAGTTTAAAAAATTCAATGTTAAAAAATTCAATGTTAAAAAATTCAATGTTAAAAAATTCAATGTTAAAAAATTCAATGTTAAAAAATTCAATGTTAAAAAATTCAATGTTAAAAAATGAAAAACATTAAAAATGGAATATTAAAAAAAGAAATATTAAAGAATAGATCTTGAATTCAATATAAGATGACGGATAAAATGAAAACAGGAGCTTAAAAATGATCCGGAGCTATTATATTGCTGCAAAAGACCTTAAAGCCGAGTTCCGGACAAAACAGATGCTCAACTCAATGTTTATTTTCTCGCTTCTCGCACTTGTGGTCTTCAGCGTTTCATTCGGAGATTTTCTCGGGGACGCTGAGAAGGTTGAAAAACTTGCTCCCGGAGTTCTCTGGATTGCTTTCACTTTTGCCGGGATGCTCGGGCTTTCCAGGACTTTTGTCATGGAAACTGAGAACGGATGCCTTGAAGCACTTATGCTCTGTCCTGTGGACAGGGGTGCTATTTATACAGGGAAAATTCTCTCCAATCTTGCAATTGTATTTCTTATGGAAGCTGTAACCCTGCCTTTCTTTATCATACTTTTCAATTACAACCTGGATATCCGAACCTTACTCCTGCTCCTGCTAATCCTTTTACTCGGGACTTTCGGGTTTATTGCTGTCGGAACCCTGCTCTCTGCCCTTACCCTCGGCACCCGTACCAGAGAGCTCCTCCTGCCAGTCCTTCTCCTGCCTGTTCTCCTGCCTGTCCTGATTCCTTCAGTGGAGGCAACTGCCGGAGTTCTTGCCGGAAACAATATAGTAGATTTGTTTCCTGAAATCAGGCTGCTTGCAGTTTATGATCTTGTGTTTTTTGTGATCTCGCACCTGGTCTTTGAATACGTAGTCTCAGACTGAGGTTTTTCTTGAAGGAAAAAAGAAGAAAAAGGAAAGAATGAGAAAAGTAAAGAGAAGAATGAGAAAAGAAAAGAGAAGAAAGAGAAAAATAGTAAAGCAGAAGATCCTTCAAGAAAGCGATCAAAATCGAATCAATAATAAATAAAGTGAACCGATACATTCACACGCCTGTACGCGGCTGCTTCACCATACACCTGCTGCTTCATATTGTGCGTTGTTAACTATACATCCAGTCTCTTTACCCAATATTTTCATCCGATTTCTTTATCGAGTCTCTTAATAGGTCAGCTTTGATGGCTGATCAGCCCTGGTGGGCTAAAGTTGACAGAATTTATAGTTCACTATATTACACATGAATAATAATTATTCACAAATAAGTTAGTAACCTTCAGTATCATTATCGGAGTCGTGTTAATCTTAACCTATTAAAACACGTGAAAGAAATGACCTCAAGTTCCAGAAAAATCGGAGTGATGGCAGCTGCAACTGCCGGCGTAATGCTTCTTGCAACATATATGCTTTTCTTCTACCTGCCTCCAATCAGGGATGAATCAGGGGAGGTCCTGAGCGGAAGCTTCAAAATCTTTTTCTTCCACATGCCAATAGCAATTATTTCTTACCTGGCTTTTGGAATCTTATTTGTTGCAAGTATCCTCTACCTCAGGGAGAAATCCCTTAAATGGGATATCTATGCCCGCTCGGCAGCCGAGGTAGGGACCCTTTTTGCGTTCCTTGTGCTGGTAACAGGTTCGATCTGGGCAAAAGATACCTGGGGCTGGTACTGGATCTGGGACATCAGGCTGACCACTTCCCTGATCCTTTTCCTTGTTTACCTCGCGTATGCAATGCTCAGAAAATCCCTCGACGAATCTGAAAAAAGAGCCAGGCTCTCGGCAGTCTTCGGAATCCTGGGCTTCATGTCCGTACCCCTGAGTTTCTTTTCAATCCGGCTCTGGCGATCGGCTCACCCCCTTATGTTCGGAGGAAACACCGGTGGAAGCGGGGGAGGGCTTGAAGGGACAGCGCTTCAACTGACTCTCATTGTCAATTTCATAGCTTATTTCCTGCTTTTCTTTACCCTATTTTCTGTGAAAGTACAGAATGAGCGGATGAAAGAGGAACTTGATGCACGCAGATACGCTGAATTTGAATCCTAACCCATTTCGGTTATTTTTCTTTTTTCTTTTTTCAAACCGTGTTACATAATTTTAATACTATGGTACTAGATATAGATAGTAACTTCTTAATTTTATAGGGATGGTTATGCGTTTTAAAGTTCTAGCTGCTATAGGGTTAATTTTGTTGGGGCTTGTGGTTTATTCTGCTTATTCTGAACCCACCGACGAGAGAGCACATGATGACGGAGATGTAATTCAAAAAACAGAAGTTAACAATGAAACCAGTGAAAATAGCATATTTGAAGAAATAAAAGTTGACAACAATCTTATTGAGGCTCCCGAATCATGCGAACAATTTGAAACCATAACAGTAAATCCTGTGAGGTTCAGGGAACTAGCCTCAAACGGAACTGTAAACCTGAGCCTCATGGGAGAAGATTATGAACTTAAACTCCAGGAAAGAGAGACTCGAAAGCCAAATGTGACTTCTTATTCAGGATACATTGTCAGAAAGCCGCAAAGCAGCGCTTTCTTTACAGTAAAAAATGATTCAATCGAGGGTTGTATTAATGTGGATTTTTACACACTATCATATGTGATCGCTTCCACTGAGGAAAAACGCGATGGAAAAATTGTCCATCTTCTGTGGAAATACTATAACGAAGGAGTGGAAGAAGAACTTAAGGAACATTATTCGTTAGATCCATTGGGATTTACCCTGACAAATAATGATAAAGAGATCCATGAGGTTTACATTGAGCTCTTTGATTTTTATAATCAATCTATATTCAAACGAACGTATACGGTGAACCCTGGAGATAAGATTTTCTCGCCAAAGATAAACGTTGAACCTGGAATATACAGATATGATATTTTTCAGGATAACGAATTTATTTGTGAAGAAACAGTAAGAGCGGATTATGCCGCTGGACTTGGTTCCTCTGAAAAACTGCACATTAATCTAATAGACCATCCGGAATATCCGATGGAAATAGGAATTGAGGTTGCATGATTTAATTTCCCTTTCCCTTTCCTTCCTTTTTCTATGACAGCTAAGAGGAACTTTACGCCTGAAATTAAGTTCTTTTTTCCGGAATCCGAGATAATTATTTACCTTTCCCTCCCCTATTTTTTCCCATGATTTTTGACCCTATCACAGTCTGCAACCTGAACCTTCAGAACCGTTTTGTAAGGTCTGCAACGCATGAATTCATGGCTGAAGAAGACGGGACGCCCACTTCCAGACTCGGAGACCTCTATGAAGAACTTGCAAAAAATGAAGTCGGCTTAATAATAACTGGCTATTCTTATGTCCTTCCCGGCGGGTAGAGCGATGCTTCCCAGCAGGGAATTTATGATGACCGGTTTATTGAGCCATACATGAAGATTACTGATAGAGTGCACAGGTACAGAAGCAGGATAGTGCTTCAGATAGTACATGGAGGCAGGCAGGCAGATGTTTCTGAAGAATACCCTGTCCCCATGGCTCCTTCGGCAGTCAAAAACGGGCATTCGGCAACTGTCCCCAGGGAAATGACCGAAGGAGAAATCCTGAAAGTGATTGAGGCATTCACACAGGCGGCTGTCCGGGCAAAAAAGGCAGGCTTTGATGGGGTTCAACTTCACTGCGCCCATGGTTTTCTCTTAAGCAATTTTATCTCTCCTTACACGAACAGGCGGACTGACAGATGGGGAGGTTCCGTGGAAAACAGGGCAAGGATAGTCACGGAAATGGTCAGGCGCATAAAAGAGGAGACCGGGGGCGATTTTCCTATCCTTGTCAAAATGAATGCAACGGACGGCTTCCAGCCTGGCACTGTGAAGGCAGAGCTCGGGCTTAATATCTCCCAGGCTGTGGAAACCGCAAAACTTCTGGAAAAGGCGGGTGTATGTGCAGTCGAGGTCAGCGGAGGGATAAGCGAAGCAGGCGGAGCGACTATAAAGACCGCAATCAATTCTCCTGCTAAAGAGGGTTATTTTAAGGACTACTCTAAAATGATAAAAAGTGCAGTGAATATTCCTGTAATCCTTGTAGGGGGTATCAGGTCTCTTTCGGTTATGGAAGACCTGCTTGAAAACGGGTTCGCAGACCTTATATCTATGAGCAGGACATTAATTAGCGAACCTGACCTTGTTTTAAAGCTTAAGTCCGGAGAGGCTAAAAAGGCACGGTGCGTATCCTGCAACCTCTGTTTTGACCCCACAGGATTAAGATGCAATTTCGAGTTTGATCGATCTTAAAAAGACTACAGGTTTTTCCATTTTACATATTTTTTTCCTTTTTCTGGCTTTATTTTTCTGATTTTTCTTTTTCTAGTTTTTCTTCCTATAGTTTATCGGTTATTCATCTTTATATGGTTTATATTTTCGAGTCAAAAGAAAGTGATGTTTGACTCTAAACCCTGAGCTCTTACCCTTAAAACATAATTACGGGATCAAAAAAGCATTTTTTTGTCCCGTGTTGAGTATTTCTCCACAGTATTGGACTTCCTTAATAGCAACAGCTGTTTGCTTGTTGCTATTATCCGACTGGCAGGCCGGCTGCAAGCCTGTGCGGCTCAGAAGAGAAAACTGGAAGATTCTATAGATGAACGTCCTGGAATAGACCAAAAGGGTGATTGCAAGCCACTAATTTTTTCTAATAATTCATTCTTTCTTCGAACTGATTTTTAGTTTTTGTTTACAATTGTTTTCTAATTATCATTTAGAAAAGCAGGTCTGAACGTATATTTTTTATAATAGATCGGTACAAAAGAGATAAGCTTTACAGGCTGTTTACAGGGACTCAGGTTTACATTTTTCTACCGGGTCGCTACCTAAAAATGTGTGTGAGGAAAGAGAATAATGTCAGAAGAGAACCGTGTCGGAAGTAAAATACGCCAGCTTAGAGAAGCCCAGGATATGACTGTTGAAGAACTGGCTGAAGCCAGTCAGAGCAATGTGGAGTTAATCCAGCAGCTAGAAAACGGAGCCCTCGTTCCGTCCTTGACCCCTCTTTTAAAGATTGCCCGGGCTTTAGGCGTCCGTCTTGGTACTTTTCTGGACGACGTCCCCCAGAGCGGGCCTGTAGTCGTAAGGGCAGGACTATCCGAAAACGTGGTCCGTTTTTCTGGAAAGACCGAGAAGCCAAAGAAAAGTGCTCTTGAGTTTTACTCCCTTGCCTCGGACAAATCAGACCGCCATATGGAGCCTTTTATCATTGATATCCACCCTTCCCCTGAAGAAAGCCACAAACTCTCTTCTCACGAAGGGGAAGAATTCATTTATGTCCTTTCTGGAGAAATTGAAATTTTCTATGGCAAGGACGTTCATAGGCTAAGTGTCGGAGACAGCATCTATTATGATTCCATCGTCCCGCATGATGTCCATGCAGCAGGGAAAGAGGATGCACGAATAATGGCTGTAGTCTATGCTCCTCTCTGAAAGCCTCAGCTAGGTGGGTAAGAGAGTAAAAACGTTACTTAAAAAAGAGAAATTTAGATTAAAATTGGATAATTGAGTACAGATACTAAGAGTTAGGGAATCCAAAATGTTCAGTATAAATGTTAGTCCGCGCTTTGGAGATATTGATGGGCTCGGGCATATAAACAACACAGTCCTTCCGGTCTGGTTCGAAACGGGAAGAAACTCCATTTTCAGGCTTTTCTCGCCGGACCTTGACCTTAGCCCTGAAGTATGGCACCTGATCCTTGTCAGAACTGAATTTGATTTTCTGAGGCAGATGTATTTCAGGTCCGACGTAGAGATCAGGACCTTCATTACAAGGATCGGGAACAGCTCCTTTACTGTCGGGCACGAGGCATGGCAGGAAGGAGAACTTAAGGTAAGGGGTCAGGCAGTACTGGTTTATTATGACTTCAAACTCCAGAAAGCACTCCTCCTTCCGGATTCAATCCGCGAGATTTTAAAAAGGCATATTTTCCCTTCAATGGATGCCTCCTCAGCAGATGCGGAAACAGATACGGATTCTCCCTGCTCTATTTAAACATACTTCAGAAACGCCTTTAACTGGCCGGAATATAAAAACCCCATTCATAAGCCAGAAGTTTCTGAAAGTAGTAGTCCAGAAGAAGAGGCTGAAACCATGCATCTTATAGAAGATTCTCTTGGAGAATACTTTGAAAAACAGGTAGCTATAGACCCTGATCATGAGTTTATGGTTTATCCGGACCGTAACCTGCGCTTTACTTATGGCCAATTCAACGAAAGGGTAAATAACCTTGCAAAAGGGCTGCTTGCGATAGGGATAAAAAAGGGAGACCATGTAGGAATCTGGGCAAAGAATGTCCCCGACTGGCTTACCTTCATGTTTGCCACCTCAAAGATCGGAGCAGTTCTGGTTACTGTAAATACTGCTTACAGGAGCCATGAAGTTGAGTACGTACTTAAACAGTCAGATATGAAGGCACTTGCTCTTATCGATAGTTTCAGGGAAGTTGATTATCTTGAAATTATCAATGAGCTGGTCCCGGAGCTCAAAAGCTCGGAAAGAGGGCGCCTGAAGAGTAAAAATTTCCCATGCCTGAAGAACGTGATCTATGTCGGACAGGAAAAGCACAGGGGAATGTACAACACCAGTGAGCTGATGCTTCTTGGCAGTCATTATCCTGATGACGAGCTTAAAGAGATTCTGGCAAGTGTCAGCGGGGATGATGTGGTCAATATGCAGTACACCTCAGGAACTACCGGTTTTCCGAAAGGAGTTATGTTGACCAGCAAAAATATCCTGAACAACGGGCTCTCCATTGGCGACCGCCAGAAGTTTACACACAAAGACCGGCTCTGCCTGCCTGTGCCTCTTTTCCACTGCTTTGGGATCGTGCTCGGGGTTATGGCTGTCCTGACCCACAGGGCAACGCTTGTCATGCTTGAAGTTTTCGATCCCCTGCTTGTGCTTGCTGCAGTCCAGAAAGAGAAGTGTACCGCACTGTACGGCGTGCCTACAATGTTCATTGCCGAGTACACCCATCCCATGTTTGATATGTTCGACCTCTCTACCCTGAGAACCGGGATCATGGCTGGTTCTACTTGCCCTGTGGAAGCCATGAAAAAGGTCGTAAAAGATATGAACTGCTATCAGATCACGAGTGTCTACGGGCTTACTGAAGCTTCTCCGGGAATGACACAGACAACTGTCGATGATCCGGTAGAACTCAGGGTCGAGACTGTAGGCAAGTGCTTCCCGGGCGTTGAAGTCAGAGTGGTTGACCCATCTACCAATGAGCCAGTGCCCCCTAACACAGTAGGAGAGCTCTGTTGCCGTGGATATAATATTATGAAGGGCTACTACAATATGCCGGAAGAAACGAAAAAAGTGATTGACGAAGGGGGCTGGCTGCACAGCGGAGATCTCGGGACCTGTGACGAAAAAGGCTACTACAGGATTACCGGTCGCATAAAGGATATGATTATTCGGGGAGGGGAAAATATCTACCCCCGGGAAATTGAGGAGTTCCTGCACGCCATGCCCGGAGTCAGAGATGCCCAGGTCGTTGGCATACCTGATAAGAAATACGGGGAAATCGTAGGAGCCTTTGTCATCCTTGAAAAAGGTGCGGACCTTACGGAAGCTGATATCAGAGACTACGCTGTAAGCAAGATTGCACGTTATAAGGTTCCGAAGCATGTCTTCATAGTAAATGAGTATCCTTTGACCGCAAGCGGCAAGATCCAGAAGTACAAGCTCAGAGAACTGGCTGTAGAACTCTTAAAAAATAGGGAGGCAAACGACAACTAATTCAGTACTAATTCAGTACTAATTCAGTACTAATTCAGTACTAATTCAGTACTATCGACCTTCGGGTCGGTTTCCTTTTTATATTTAATTTTATTTTTTATTATTCTTTTACCGGAACGTCTCTTTCACTGAACTTACTGAAACCTTACTTTTCCTATAATTTCATAATCTCCAAAACTCCTTTGGTTCCCGGAAATTACTTCTCAAGCCGCTCACTGCTCAAGTCACACCGCTAAAGCCATTCGCTGAACTTTGAATTCCAAGAGAAAGCAAAAGAATTCCAATCAGGTACCATGAGTACTAAATTCAATTTGGAAATTTAGCTTAGCCTATATTTTGCTTTGCTTGAAGTTTTCAATTGGGCTAAAAAATTAGAAACCATCTATAATTTAGGGGTTAACTGGATTTTTCAATGCGTTATAAAATAATGCACCAATCAAATGTTAATAAGCAGACAAAATTAATTAATCATTGAATATTTAACGGAATTTATTATATATAGAATTTCAGCATTAGAAGAATTGTAATTGTAAGAGAAGCATATCAGGCATGTTTGTACATAGAATATTGGGGAGTATTCATCAATAGGGGTTTCATCAGATTGAGAGCTCAGGGGATTACGGGCTCTCAGTCATTCACCGCAACAGCAGCAAATCTTTATTGCCTTCTCTTACAATTGTGTAAAGAATATGTGGGAGTATTCTTTAACGGGGGTTTCATCAGATTGAGAGCTCAGGGGATTTTCGGGCTCTCAATCAATCACTAACAGTTCATTTCAATTAACTTTTTTAAGCGATAATAATTCGTATAGCTCGATATATGGAGAAAATTCACTATTGATAGAGTCTTCCAATTATAGAATATCCCCAAAACGCAATATGACACTCAATAAATCTTTTAAGTAATTATCTTACTATTCTATTGTATATAAGTTCTTTGATACCTGATCAAAATATAAATTATTCATTCTATAATCACGATCTAAATTTCTCATGTTTGGATTTTTTGATTACTTGTATAGCAGAGTCAGCAATTCGAAATTGACTTGAACTCCTTTATAAGGGATCTTATAGCCTCAATAATAAACCAGGGAAATAATTCTGTTTTCGGGAAACTGCTGAAGATAGGGTAATAAACATGATATACAGCATAAGCCCGGTTCCTGGATAAGCTCGGTCCACTGGATAAGCCTGATTCTCTGGACTATTGTTAATCAATGAGATCGGAGAAAAGTCCAGCAGTCACGAATTCTGCAGGTGCAGATAGGCAGGTGCAGATAGGCAGGTGCAGATAGGCAGGTGCAGATAGATATCAGACGACACTCCTGAAAACCCCCTCATTTGTACGGAACACTGTGGAACATTCCCAAGTCTGCCATTTCATCCTAGCCTTTACTTTGGCATGAAAGTACATGAGGATATCTTCCTCACGTACTCTCTCTGTCTTCTTTTCCCATAATTGCGAATATTCCACTAATTATTTTGATCCGTTCATCAGCCGAAAATATTTCAGTTTCAACAATCTTTCTCTTTTGAACTTCTCCCTTTTCATACCCTGTCTCATCTTCATACATCTCATCACTTGTGATAAGATGCCATATTATCGTTGCAATTTTCCTTGCCAGGGCAATAATCGCCTTTGCATATCCAATTGACTTCTTTTTTCTGTTAAAAAACTCTTTTAACCTGCTATTCTTCTTTCTTGCTGCTGCTTGAGCAATCTGTGTCAGAATCCACCTTGCTACTTTTGATCCTCTCTTTGTGATTCTTCCATTATGGTATTTATCTGCAGATTGATACACATTCGGAACTATCCCAAGCCATGAAGCAAGTTTATCCCCTGAAGAAAAGTCTTTGAAGTTTCCTATCTCAGCAATTAAAGTTGCCGCACTCAGTTCTCCAATCCCAGGAACTGACATTAAAATTTCCATTTCATGTTTATGATTTCTATAAGCGTAATTGAAAATTTCTCTTTCCAGAATTTCGATTTCTTCATCCAGATGTTTTATAATGTTCAGGCACATCTGAAGCCTTATTGCAGCACTCTGAGATATTTCTCTGTTCAGAATCTCTCTTATCTGACCAGCTTTCTTCCGAACATTTGGAGAAAGTGATTCTATAATCTGATCAATATTTTTTCCTGAAGAAATTCCTGATAGAATTGCTCTTCCATTTTTTCCGAAAATGTCTGTTAGCACATCACCTAGATGTAACATTTCAGAAGAAAGAATAGCATGAGCTTCATTTTTTATATCTGTCCTTTTTCTTACAAGAGTTAACCTGAGCCTGACATACGACCTGAATTCCCTGTGCTTTTTAGGAAAAACTCTTGACGGTTGAATCATTTTATTCAATGCAAGTTGTGCAATGACTTCCGAATCTATCTTATCGGTCTTTTTATGTGTAAATGCTTTCATATCTCGCGCATTTCCAACTATAACCGGAGTTTATAAGATCTCATAAAAATCGTGGTACAGCTATGGATATTATGTAGGTCTAACAAGAAATTAATTAAGTTCCAAACTCGTTTCGTTCAATTTTGGCGTCACCACATATTGAACTAGCTCACCGATTGATACTTATATGATTTTCACCATATTATACTAAAGAAACCATAATAGGGCGTCTTGTTACAGAGATCCTGTGTTAGACCCCATATAGTGGGAAATTAACTATTTTTGTGCCACACCGATTTATTTAATTGGTTCTATATTTGTCGGTTTTATATTAAAATGCTTGGAATTGTTACCCAACATAATTAATTTTTTGTTAGACCCTAAGTAGATCATGTCGCTTGATGTGGCTTTATACTATAAAGTATAAACTCCGGTATAACAGGCAAATGATCTATCAATGACTCATAAATCGGAACCCAGAAGTCACTTGTTGATTCACAGGCAACAACATCACATTCTTCTGATGTCACCCAATTTTTAAGGTTTAAAATTCCATCATCATCTCTATCAAAACGTTGTAGCTGTTTTTCACCGGATCTGCTGAGAATAGTAGCAATGACAAAATGTTTGTGAATGTCTAAACCACAAGCTTTGTTTATTTCTCCTTCCAATTTACATTACTCCATCATTTCTAGGACAGTGGAATTGCCTCAAAGGCAATTTGGCATCCGTGATCAAAGTCACATCTGGGCCTTCGATGGCAATTCGCTGATTAGTTTTTTGACGGTTTCGCACAACCAAAGAAAAGACAACCTTACTGTCCTAAGGTAATGATGGAGTTAATAAACAAAAAAGGTAGGTATAAAGGACTTTCATCTTTTTGGGCATGTTATTCGAAGAATATCATGTGCGTTTTTTAAGAAAAGATTGCGTTCCCACCTAGATCTTGGAAGTTCCGAATACTTATAAGAGATGCTTTTGTTTTGGGAAGAGGTTTGAGGTACTTGACTCATAGGCTGTGAGTTTTTGTATTATCTCTTTACTTGTGGGGTAGTTTTTCGGAGTGGATGTTGAAGTAGGTCTTTTGGAATAGGTGTTTGCTAGTTGGTGTTGTAGTGAGAACGCAAATTATACTATGCACTTACTGTATATAATATTTTCAACAACTAATATTGTTCTATCTTTATATCGGTTAGTGCATTCATATAACATTTCATTACTGGTATAACGCCTTACTTTATATATGTCATATGCAGTTTCTCCTCCCGTCTGAAGCGTCATTAGAATTATATTTATTTGGATTTTTAAAAAACAATATATAGTACTTGACCCAATTCTTCTTTAAGATTTGATGTCAAACGATTTTTTTAATTTTGATGTCGTTCCAAAAGCTGAGGAGGAAGAGGTATAAAAAAACTTAATTTAACTTTGGTGCTGATTATTGGGATATTGATCACAGCTAACTCTGCTCATGCCATACCACATGGGACTATAATAAAGGAAGGTGCACTGCTATATCCAGCAGGTCCCTATTTCATAGAGGATCCTCTTCTATTAAGTTCTGAAAATTACGGAGATAATAATACGTCGCAAATATCAAACGAATCTTTTGAAATAACCTCTCCTGAAAAGGAACGCCTGTTTTCCTATAACAATAGTTACAACGTTACTTCAGGGAATCTGAGTACTGGAGATCTCTGGATCTGCCCATTAAATCTTTTTTCTATCTATTATGGCCGTAATACGGAAATGCTACATCCGGATTTTTCTCTTCTTTGCTTCTCTACTTCTTCTTTCAGCCTGATGGCTTTATCCACTCCACTCAATGCTACTTCTCGCTAGCCGTCATAATTTCTGTCTATAAAATTGTGTAAATTCAAATTACACCAAAATACTCAAATGAAGAAAAAGAAGCTTGAAAAAGCAGAAAAAACGATAAAAATAGGCATAGAAAAGGGTATTTTTCAGGTAGAATCCAATTCTATTTTGTTTATACTCTGTCAGTTTTTCTAACGTCTCTAATTTTTATCCGTTTTCTATCGTTCTTATTTCTGGGAACTCTTTTCTCTTCTTCTCTCTTACTTCTTTTTTGGAAAGACTATCTACTTTGTCGAGAGTGACAAAAACGGCATAGAATGGATAATAATGTTCCACGGGTCAGAGATATTGTAGTTTAGTCCTCCGGAGTGAATTCCACTACTAATATCCATAAATTAGTCCTCTTGAGCGAAGCGAAAAGGACGCGTACTCCCGAGGCGCAATTCGGGCGAGACAAATTGAGGCAGCGATTTCGAGCCACTATCCATGAAAAAATCTTACAGATCGGTTTTGTTTTTAAAAGAGGTTGCGTTCCCATCAAAGCATCTGGAAGTTCC
The DNA here is from genome assembly GCF_055385895.1 of Methanosarcina subterranea. Lineage (NCBI taxonomy): Archaea > Methanobacteriati > Methanobacteriota > Methanomicrobia > Methanosarcinales > Methanosarcinaceae > Methanosarcina > Methanosarcina subterranea. Next base: position 1,875,965 of record NZ_AP042426.1, read on the forward strand.
TAACTGTAATAAGAGATTTTTGTTTGGGAAGAGGTTTGAGATATTTGTGGGTTGAGAGGTTTATTTCATCTCTTTACTGTGGAGTAGGTTTTGGAGTAGGTGTTTGTTTGCTAGTGGAGTGTTCAGAGATGAGAACGCAAATTATACTATGCAGTTATCATATATAATATTTTTAACACCTAATGTTAGTTTATTATGATATTCTTTATCTTATCCTTGTAATTTTAGTTTATTAGTTTAATATTATATCATTAAACTAATGCAATTGCATATATCTCAGAATCTATCTAAATACATGAGGTCTCTAGCTACGGGTTACCCTTATTTTTGAGTTTACCGTATTCTATGGACGGGGTATAGATTTGCTGGTGTATAGATTTATCATACTTACATAAATTTTTGTACTTTATGACTTTGCAGATCCCTTACGTTGCAGGTCCCCATTTCACAGTTTCCTTCTTCGCAGTTTCCTCACTTCGCAGACTTCAGACTATACAGGCTGCTGGATTTTTAGATCGATTTATTCCGGATACATCTTCATTTAATACGTGTGTTATACGTGTGGTGGAGAGTATATAGCAGGTATATCAGGAAAGCAAAGACAAGGAAGTATTTCGTATAGAAGACTTTTGTCATGATTTTTTTCTTTGTGCTGGTCGAGGCGTCATCTATTATCCTTGAGTAGATATCTCCTTTAGTGTAGATTTTCCCGCCGTTTTCAAGTATTGCTGTCCTGAAAAGAGGATTCTCACCAATGTAAGTATATTCGTCCGGGCGGTTTACGGCAGCAGGTCTCCAGGACAAATTCTTGACTCCGGAAGTTTCAGGTATTAACTCCTCGGTCAGGTTTGCTTCAAGAGGGGTTTCGGAGATCTTGTGGAGTCCGAAGGCATTGGCTGTAACATATGATTCGTACATGTTGTTTCCGATGGATGTGATTTCCATTGGTTTTTTGTCAAAATAGAGCTCAGGTGCGCCTTCTTTTCCGGTTGTTATCAGTATTCTGCCCGGCTGGTTCATTTTTAGGTCAGGTATCTTTAGCTGGATACTTTCGGACATTTCAGTATCTGCAACTGCCCAGTTCAGAGTTCTTGTAATTATCAGGCTGTCGTTTCCAGAGTACAGGGGAGCTGCCCAGGGGATCCCGTTACCATTCCCATTGTCGGTCGTAACTGCAACAACCCTGCCTAACCCCAACCTCCAGACCGTGATTACCGGTTTGCCCAGCCTTGTTATAACAAGACGATTTGCTTCGGGTTTCGGGGTAACCTCATTATACCCCAGGATATTGTGGTTTATGTCGGAAATGTTACGGGTAATGAAATGCTTCGGGTCGTAAACTACAATTGATCCGCTAGAATATTCGTCTTCCCTGTCTACAGATTCCTCAGGGTCTTCGGAGAAGCTTAATTTTATTCTCTCTCCAGGCTCTATTCTATTGTAGTTTTCGGATAGGCCTATTTTGTTCATGAAGAGCTCGGCATAGTACTGCCCTTTAGGAGTGACTTGGCGGGTGGTCTTCGGAGCATGTATGTGAACAAAATGGATACCAATGCCACTGTTTTCGTGAAGGTTTTCTGCACACTGGACTGCCCGCTCGAACCTTAGATCCCCTTCAGCTATGTTACCTATTCCACCATCAGACACAATTATTATTTCAGCTTCTGCACTGTTATTCTGCTCTTTAAGCAGTGTTCGTGAAGTCATGAGTCCCCTTTCAAGAGATGTGGAATCCCCTGTAGGCGATATTTTACGGATTTCGGCATCAAGCCAGAGTCTGTTTGACTCTTTTGACATATCCACAAACCCGTTTGTGATATCCTGCCCCTTACTTCCGAAGGTGATCACATCTACTCTTGCATCTTTGAGGAGATCACTTTCAAGAAGGACAATGGCGTTTGACAGAATATCGTCAAGAACTCTCCCTCCCTCGCCATTGCTCTGCAAGGTACTGGGTGAAACATCAAGCATCAGGACAATGTTTCTACCCCCTCTCCAGTTCGAGGGCTTTGAGGTAACAGGAAGGAGTTCCTCAAACTTTGTATCCTGGTAAGTGTTTTCGGCAGGGCAATCAAAAGAAGAGCCACCTCCAATCACTACCATGCCACCTCCGTTAATAATATAATTTTTGAGGGCTCTGGCTTCCATATCCGAGATTGTTGATGCCGCCTGATTGTCAATTATTACGGCATCTGTATTGTTAAGAGAACTGAATGATCCGGCTACTCTTACATCATAGATTTCTTTCATGGTATTTGCAAGAGGAGAGTCAGGCTCATTTGTAACGAGCAGGACTTTTGGCTTGGGAGTTACGTATACACTTTTCATGTACTGGTTATTGTTCTCAAAATAATCTAGGTTTTTAACACTAATGCCTGCCGGATGCAGGGTTGCCTTTACGGTGTGAGGTCCCAGAGTCTCAAACGTGTGGTTGAAATCTATACTTTCTATTCTCCCGGTCTGGGTAATTTCCCTCTCAATTACCTTCTTGTGGTCGATTGTAATCCTTACCTGGTAGCTCATTTTTTTTTCAGTTGATTTCCGGATATTCACTCTAAAAAATGCCTCATTATCGACTATAGCCTCGTTTTCTCCTTCGAGCTCCACACTCAGGTCCTCTTTAATAGTTTCAGGAATAAGGGCTGCAACAGGAAAATTATTTTTATAGCAATAAGAGAGGGCTTCCTCGACTGGCGTCCCTGAATTGCTCTGCCCGTCCGATACTACAAGCACGTAGTTTTCAGGCGAAGCCTGCTGAATGATAGCATCCCCAAGGGAGGTATGTATCCCTGAAACCGTTGTAACTGTAACAGGGACTCTTGTATTGAGCTTCTCTGCGACCTCTTCGGAGACCCCTTTTTTCAGCAGTTCCATGCTCGCGCTTTCATCGGAGATTATGGTTATACTAGACTGGTTGGTTCCTGGAGAACTCATCTCTACAGAGTAGGGTGCAGCCAGAGCCAGAATAAGGAGAAAGACCACAAGGGCATGGAAGAACAGATGTCTTTTATCGATCTTCTTCCAGAGCCCGAGAAGCACAAGAAGTGCCAGAGGGACCAGTAACATCAGTTCGCTCATATGTAAAAAATTAAAGCCATAAGGCAAGTTAAAGGTCATATGATTCTCCTTCTTAACATAACTGCGTTTTCGACCAAGAGGAGTAGCAGTAAAGCGTAAATGAGGTACTTTCGGGTTTTGTCCGGTGACTTTGTACGGAGTTCGTGCTTCTGGATTTCTCCATTCTCACCTGCCAGGGTTAACCTTTTTTCCGTAAAAGTATTTGATTCACTTGAGTCATACAGATTGGCAGCAACAATCTTCTGGTCCAGGTTGTACAGTCCGCATTCATCATAATAGACAAACTCACTGTTGATGGTTTCTGTCGGAGTTTTCACTATAAGATTCTGGTCAAATGCCTGGTACCTTCCTGTGTTCACATTTGTCTCACTTATGTCCCCAACTCCCCACATGTACCTGAGAAGCTTTGACCAGAATACCGGATAAGTCGGGGTAGTGGCGAAATTGTTCCACGCGTCGGTTCCGGCAATATCACTGAACCCTACATAGATTACTGTCCCGTTGTTTATGTTCCGCATGCAGACTAAAGGCCCGGCTCCTCTGACCTCTACAAGGACTGAAGCATCTTCTTTTGGGACAGCGCCCAGAAATCTGCGCAGATAGACCTCGCTGAACGAAACATCTTCAAAGATATTTTTGCCGCTTCCTGCAGTCTCTATCGTGTAACTGCCTTTTTCTTCTACTGAAATTAGATCTACCGGAAGGATGGGATAGAGTCCTTGCATCTGTAAAGAATCATACAGGCGCTCATTTCCTATGACCAGCAGGTCTTTTCCATTTTTTGCGTAAGCTGCAATTTTCAGGGCATTGTGGGTCGAAAGAGGCTTATGTTTTGAATTTACGATTATGGTATCATATTCTGTAACCTCATCCGGAAGCTCCTTTCGTACATCAACATCAACATTAGGCAACAGGGATATTGCTGTTATCAGGGGAGACTTGCTGACAGCCTGATCGATATCCGTTAACACCAGGATTTTTTTGGGTTTGATCTCAGGGATCGAAACATAGGCAACATTATCGCAGGGTATTGCATCCTCATTCAGGATTTCTACGGTTGATATTCCCTGAGGGATGTTTGAAAACTTTATCTGCTGTGATCCGTACTCTGCAAGCTGTATATAGCTGCTCACCTTTGTGCCGGGTGAAGAGTCGGGGTTGCTCTCCAGCTGGACCTCAAGATCTGCGCTTCTGTCATTAAAGTTTCTAATAGTACATGTGTATTCATATGTCCCGTCATTGCTGTCTTTCAAATATCCGTCCACAATTGCATAATTGACAGTTTTATTGCCTACCTGCCTGAACTCAAGCTCCATGTCTTTGGTGTTTGCAATTCTGATGTATGTTTCAGGTGCCCTTCCTGCCCAGTTTTCGAAGTCCGATATGACCACAATTTTCCCGTTCTCATTCTCCTTTTCGTTTATGGCGGTCAAAATGGCTTTGGGCATATCTGAGGGAGTATTTCTCGCCTCAAGGTGATCAATTACCTCTTTCGCATCCTTTGCATCCAGTGATTTTGCAAGTACCACAGGAATGCTTTCTGCAGCAATAATGGTATTTTCCTGACCCAGACTGTCTATTGCTATTGACCTTGCTTCATCGGTACGGTCAGGTGCTGTCATGCTTGCAGACGAGTCCATTATGATTATTATCTTTTCAGCACCTGCTTTTACATCATCTATAAGGGGGCCTGCAATTGCTGTTGATATGATAATGAGAGCCAGCAGCTGTAAGTAGAATAGAGGGTCTGTTATTCTTTTATTGATAGTGCGCCGGGAATCAAGCACATTCTGGCTTATCCTTCTAACGAACATAAGGGAAGGCAGAATAATGTTTTTCGGGCGGGGTTTAAGCAGGTATATTATTATAAGGGGAATTATCCCTGCAAGTGCAGCCAGACCCTGGGAAAATTCAAAGTCCATAGGCAAGATCACCCTTCACCTATGATTCTAAGAACAGTATCAAATGGCTGGTTTTTTATGCTGACACGGAAATAAGGGATTTTAGAATCGTATGCAATTGTCTCCAGTTCAGCCGTATGCTTTGCATATTCTGCAGCATACTCTTTTTTAAAGTTAGGGCCCACTGTAAAACTGATTTCTTCATTTGTTTCGCTGTCAATGAATTTTACTGTTCCATCCACACTTTCAGGCAGGTTCATTTCGGTCTCATCATAAATGTGTACGAGAACAAGCTCGTGCCTGGACAACCTGTTAACGGCATTGCGGATCGAATCGATACTGTCCAGATAATCTGAAATTATAAGCACCATTGATTTCGATTTTATTCTCGGGTATATGGATTCGGCACAATCTGCAAGTTTTGTGTTTCCGCTGACCGAAATCCGGGTTAGGGAATCTATTGTCCGCAGGAAATCGTCCCTTCCTTTTTGGGTTTTTGTGTAATCCACATCATCTGCAAATGTTGCAATCGTATACACATCATTGTGTTTCATTACGATGTAAGAAACTCCTGCAGCTATTGTTGACGCATATTCGAACTTGTCTGGCGTACTGTCAGGAAAAAGCATGCTGCTGCTGGCGTCAAGAAGTATCACCATGTTAAGGTTTTTGTCTTCCTCGAACCTGCGTATGTAGAGTTTTTCCGTGCGAGCGTAAAGGTTCCAGTCGATTTTTTTAAATGAGTCGCCCTGATTGTATTTTCTGTGGTCTATAAGGTCAAGCCCTGCCCCTGTCCTGGTTGACTGGTGACTGCCGGTGTGAATCGCCGTAACTCTCCTGCTGAGCGGGAGTGCATACCTGTCTAGTTGAGTCAGGAATGACGTATCGATTGTGTGTTTTGCGCCAGCCATGTCTGATCGTTGCCTCCAGCCTTTTTCCCGCCGGCTGAATCAGATAATTGTCTTTCTGTCCTCCAGGATTTTTTGTATGATTTTATCGCTCGTAATGTTGTTTCTAGCAGCATCAAAAGATAGAATTATCCTGTGGCGAAGGACAGGAAGAGCCATGGAGTCAATGTCCTCTTTATCGACATATCCCCTACCGTCGAGGAATGCATTTGCTTTTGCACAGAGAATTATTGCAATTGAAGCGCGTGGCGATGCGCCCGCTTCTATCATCTCAGGCATGTTTCGTGTCTGATTTACGATATCAATTGCGTACTTTTTGAGTTTATTTGAGATCGGAATCCTGCGGGTTATCTGCTGCAGCTCGATAAAGGTCTGTTTGTCTATGCATTTTCGTACGGACGGTCTGAAGGCTTCTGCGTAACGATTTACAATCTCAAACTCTTCTTCGGGGTCAGGGTAATCCAGGCGAATTTTCAGTAAAAACCTGTCAAGCTGGGCTTCGGGCAGGGTATAGGTCCCTTCCATTTCGATAGGGTTCTGCGTTGCAAGGATAAAGAAAGGCCTGTCAAGCAAATATGTCGTACTTGCCACAGTGACCTGTTTTTCCTGCATTGCTTCGAGAAGGGCAGACTGGGTCTTAGGAGAAGCACGGTTAATTTCATCCGCAAGCACTATGTTTGCAAAAACGGGCCCCTGCTTGAATTTAAAGTGTTTTGAGCCCCTTTCGTCTTCTTCGATAATGTCGGTTCCTGTGATATCTGCAGGCATAAGGTCAGGCGTACATTGTATCCTGCTGAATCTCATACTCATAATCTGGGAAATAGTGGATATGGTCAGGGTTTTACCGAGTCCGGGATTGCTTTCAACCAGGACATGCCCTTCACACAGCATGGCTACGAGGATCTGCCGGATCATTTCTTTCTGGCCGACAATAGAATTGCCAATTTCTCTAAAAATAACTTCAAAAATTTTGGGGGCTTTTTCATAAGTGGGTTTTAAGTTAAGTTCTGAATCTTCAAGCTGGATTTCCTGTAATTCTCTCATATTGCAACTCCACTATTTTTTAAGTAAATGGTGCATTGACTGCAAATTCGGGCACTTATATTCCTTTGCGGACGTTTCACTTGGATGAAATCGTTTCAAAGTATTGTTTAATCAGAGGCTCGTACTCTTCCGGCAGGCTCTCAGAGTAAGTCTGGCTATACTTGAATTCTTCATTAAAGTTGCCTGAGTTTTCGTTGAATTTTTTTTCCGTATCCGCATCTATCTGGCTTGTGAACCCGAGCCCTAGGGTCGGGTTAATTTTCATTTCAACCTGATCTCCATTTTTTATAATGACAGCTTCTACCTTATACCTGGAATCCAGAGGAACTTCTTTATTTTCTTCATAAGCTGCTCTGGCATTCAGGTTTGGAACATTATCCCGGATATTATCGATTAGCTGGCTGGGAGATATGTCAAAGCTGAAACCCTCATATATGCAGAAAGTGACACCTCCTGAGACCAGCAGAAATATCAAAAATGACCTGAAAATCTGGTTTTTTGGGACTATTTTTCCTATTTTGATGCCTGTAAGCTGACTGTGCACATCTTCAAGCAGTTTCTTTGTAACTATGTTGATATTCTGCCTGTTATCGTATGCAGTACTCAGTCTTGTCCTGAGTTCCGGAAAGCTGGTTTCAAGGAGATTTATCAGGTTAAACTTACTTCCTCTGCTAGACAGCCTGCAAATTAGACTGACAAAAAAAGTTAACATAAGCGCCTCTGCAGCCATTAACCCGAGATTAAACCAGTAAGTATTAAGGTATATCTGGGATCTGAGCAGTTTATCCATGCCGGGAATATAGTAAGCAAGTTCATACAGGTTAAATAAAATCATTAATAAAAATAAAAAGGCAAATTTTCCGGCTGTTTGTAAGAATCCCAGGGTACGATAGGACCACATCAGGTATTTTTTATATTTATCCAGTAGAGGCACTACAAACATATAATCTCAGACCACAGTTGCAATTTTTATTAATTATATTGTGGATGTTACTTAAAAAACTTTTCTAATATTTTAATTTTCAATCCGACAAATATTTCAGTAATAAAGTGACCACTACCTGGCTAATACAATAACAAATAATCCAGTAATGTCCCCGCAAATCCCCTTTTAATCTCCTGCTATATCCTGTATAATCGAAAAACTATATAATTCTATAAGAAGCATATTTTTCATTCTGTCTTTTACATTACATATCTAAGAAATAATACCTGAACTCTGCACTGTAAAGTCTGAGATACTTTCCCTGATTCTGCAAACCATTCTTTAACTCTGGGAGCGCGAATTACATCGGGAAAATCACCTTCCTCGAAGAGTGTCAGCCAGGCAGGTGGGGCAGTTCGCGCTCAGATCTTACGCATTCCTCCGCCAGCCTGTCCGGAAGCCCGTCGAAAAAGTCCAGAAGAGAAGAAAGAAAAACGACCTGAATAGGTAAAGTACGATAAAGGCCGTTTTAATTATTTGATGCCGCTTTTATTCTAAAATTCCATCTTTTAATCTTATCACCCTGTCAGCATATGCAGCATGCCAATCTTCATGCGTGACCATTACGATTGTCTGCCCCATTTCTTTGTTGAACTTTTTAAAGAGGTCCAGGACTTCCTTTGAAGTTTGAGAATCCAGGTTGGCACATGGTTCGTCTGCGAAAAGGACTCTTGGATTATGGGCAAGAGCGCGAGCGATCGAAACTCTTTGCTGCTGGCCCCCGCTCATTTTGGAAGGAAGCTGGTGAAGACGGTCCCCTAGTCCAACTGCTGTAAGGATTTCGGCTGCTGCTGATTCGTACTCTTCTTTTGTCTTGCCCTGCATCATGAGGGAGATATAGACATTTTCGGAGGCGTCCAGTTCCGGAAGGAGGGCATAATCCTGAAAAACATACCCCAGGTTATGAAGGCGGAATTTGCCTTTCTCTCTGTCAGGCATGCGAGAAGTGTCTGTTTCATCTATAATGACTCTTCCGGAATTTGGGGTATCGAGAAGTCCCAGCTGGTTTAAGAGAGTGGTTTTTCCGGAGCCGCTTGGACCCATGATCGCAACAAACTCCCCGCGCCGGATTTTCACATTTACACCTCTAAGAGCTCTAACCTGCACTTCCCCCATTTTAAAGGTGCGGACTATGTCTATTCCTTCTATAATTATATCGCTGTTTTCCCCTGGAGTTGTTTTCGTCTCAATTTCTGTCTTGTTTCTATTTTCCTTCTTTTCGGGCTCACCCTTCATCTCATTTTTCATCTCACCTTTCATCTCATTTTTCATCTCACCTTTCATCTCATCTTTCGCTTCTTTTTTTACTTTATCTTCATGTTTCGTTTTTACTTCCTCTTTCACTTTATTTCTTACTTCATTTCCCATTTTTTTCACCCCTTTCACTTACCCCAGATAAGGTCGAGGAGGTCTTTTTGAGCTAGTTTGTAGGCAGGAATTACAGAGCCTATTATGGAAGCAAGAAAAAGAAGGAATGCCCTGTTTATAGCTTCTGCATCATCAAGTCTAAGACTCATAGCGCCCAGGGGAATTTCTACGGGGTTGGATTCGGTATAAGGGACAAGCCCAAAGCGCATAAAGGCATAACCGAGTATGATCCCTGTGCCGGCATAGAGCATTGCCTGAAGCACGAAAGAAGCAACGATCACATTCTGCTCTATCCCGATTGCTTTCTGGACCCCAATTTGCCGCTTTTTATTTACGATATTAACGTAAATTACCACGAAGATTATCACAAACGCTATCAAAAGCCCGATTGCATTCATAATGTTCCTGACAAGGCCAAGGGTGTTTTCAATCAGGCGGAGGATCCCTGCAAACTCATGCCATGTGCGGATATTTTCCCTTACGCCCAGGGAAAGGAGGGCATTTCTGGTTTCGTACTCGTCCGTGCCAGCTGTTGTTTTTACAGCTATTTCCTGGGCAAAGTCCCTATTTTCTATACCAAGCATTTCTTCCATATCGGCTTTGCTGAGGTAAGCTGAAGCGTCAGCCATGAAGTAACGGGTTGTATAGATGCCTTTTACCCTGAACTCCCGGGTTTTGCCGCTAACTGTGAGCTCAACAGTATCGCCTACCTCAACGCCTCCCAGAGACCTTGACTCCATCAGGGCTCCGAAACCTCCTGAGACCTCCCTTCCCAGAATGATCTCACCCCTATCAGGCCTGCTCAGGAATTCTCCGCTTATTATGGCATCCTCAAGGCCGGTTACAAAGATCTCGTCCGCAGGGTCAATCCCGTAAACGGTACCACCCATTTCTTTTTCCTTATAGCGGAAGTTTCCTGTGGTCTTCAGGCGGGCAGAAGTCCCTACCACCTGGGGAAGGCTTTCTATCTTCTTCTGCAGGGCTGACGCGCTCTCTATATAGCGTTCTTCTTCCGTCGGTTCGACCACGACGTTTCCGGTCTGGAAGTCTACCATAAGCTCGTTGAACTTGAGCGTAACACCTGCCAGCATACTTGAGAAAAGCACCAGCTGAACAAATATCAGGGTCAGCACGAAGACCGTAAAGATTGTAATCCCTTTATTGCCCCGTACAATTGAGCGGCTGGCAAGAAAAAAGGAGACTTTGGCCTTTTCAAGCATAATAAAGCTCCTGTATATCTTATCTCTTTTCGTTTCTCCGGCTTAGAGTTTGCCTTTCTTTTTCAGATAAAAGATTACAACTGCAAGGACCAGGACTGCACCCAGTACAAACGGAACAATGCTTTCGCGCGTTCTGATTACATTGAATGTCAGGACTTCACTGAACCTGTGCTCCCCGAAATCGTCCTCGTACTCTACAAGCAGTGTTACCTCCTGTTCTCCTGTCTTATCAGGAATAAAGGTAAAGACTACAGGGGCATCGTCGTCTTTTTCTAGCCTTCCGAGAAAAGCGTCTGTACTGCCGCCTCCTTCAAGCCCTTCGAGCCTGGCTTTTACAAAGCGGGCTTCTCCTTCCCCTACATTTTCAAGTCTCAGGATCATGGAAGCCTTCTGGCCTCTCTCAGGCATTTCAGGGTCAAATTTGAGGCTTGCAATGTTAATTTTCGCCCGGTTCAGCACATTCACCCCGATCTCCTGGGACCTGTTGATCTGAAGGGTTTCAGCTTCGTTTGATGCGGTTATCCGGAGAGGAATCCTGTAAGGCTGCACACCTGTGTTGCTGCCTAAAAGGAGTTTGAACGATACGTTTTCCGAACTTCCGGCACTCAGATTTTCAAGGAAAAATACATTGTCCTGCATAGGAATCATGGGTGAAGAGCCGTTCAGGTCAAGCACGACGCGGACATTTTTTGCATTCCCGTTCCCTGCATTTTTTACTGTAGTTTTAAGATAGAATTCTTCCCCTGGCACAAGAGCCCCGGAAGAAAAATTTCCCCCATTTGCCGGAAGGATTTCCGTGCCTATAAGTACAAGATCAGGGTTTCCCTCCACCCGGATAGGAATCCTTCTTGAAAAGCTTGTTATATCATCATCTTTGATGGTAAACTCAAGCTGGTGGACTCCTGACCTTGCTCCTGAGCTGACACTGAAGTGGAAATTCAATTCGACCTTTGAGCGCTGCCTTATCTGTTCAATTTGAAAATCGCGTTCTGTATTCGTCCCTGAGCCGTACACCCCTGAAGTGCTGTATTTTAAAATAAAAGGGTCAAGTTGTTCGATCCCTATTTTCACGTTCTCCGCCGGTTCGTCTCCTGTGTTTTCAATATTGATTTTTATGAGCAGGTCTTCTCCTGGCCTTGCCGGATTCGGGGTAATTTCTGCAACCTCAACTCGAAGATGAGTATCTCCGGAGATTACAACCGCAGATGCCGGGGTTGTCAGGAATGCTATTATTATCAGCGCCATAACTACAAAACTGAACTTTGTATTTCCCTTATTTACAGTACCCTGGTCTTTTCCTTGAAAGGTGAACTTCATGGGCAACAATCCCCTGTCTGGTCTGGTGAACATTATAATTAACAATTCTCAGGCCTGTAACTAACAATCTTAGGGCCTGCCTTATAACCGTTGTACTTTGTTTACAACCTGCATCAGGTTGTATTGTTTATTTTTCAGGCTTTAATCGGAACTCAGTTTTTGATTCCAAGTTCTTCAACTCTCATTCTTCGGCTTTCAGTTCTTCAAAATACTGTATAGTCTCAGTTTTAATGACCTTTCTCAGCGCCAGGAGAGCTATCAGGTTTGGAATTGCCATGAGCCCATTTACAATGTCTGCCAGGACCCAGATCACATCAAGAGTCAGAAAGGCGCCCGAGGCAACGATAAGGATATAGATTATTTTGTAGGGAAGAATTCCCTTTACCCCGAAGAGAAATTCCGTACAGCGTTCACCATAATAATTCCACCCAATAATGGTTGTAAAGGCGAAGAATATGAGTCCGACTGTTACAATATAGCTCCCGATTTCTGCGAGTTCGGTCGAAAAAGCGTAGCTCGTCATGTACGCCCCTGAAAGATTTTCTGTCCAGGAACCTGTCATAATGAGCACGGTTCCGGTCATCAGGCAGACGACAATTGTGTCGAAGAAAGTCCCTGTCATGGAAATAAGCCCCTGCCTGGCTGGTTCCCTGACCTTTGCAGCTGCAGCTGCTATGGGCGCGCTTCCGAGGCCGGACTCATTTGAAAAGATCCCTCTTGCAATTCCCATCCTCACTGCAAGCATTACTCCTGCTCCAAGAAAACCACCTCTTGCTGCAGTCCCTGTAAAGGCCGAACTTACTATAAGAGCAAAGGTTTCAGGGATCTTTTCAAGGTTCAGTCCGATAATTAAAAGGCAGCCCAGAACATAAGCCACTGCCATAAAAGGCACCATCAACTGAGCAACAGCTGCAATTCTCCTGATCCCGCCAAGGGTCACAAAAGCTACAAGCAGGCTTATGACAGCTGCACTGAGGATCTCAGGAACGTTAAAGGCAATCCTTGCTGAGTCAACAATAGCATTGACCTGCGGGAAGATCCCTATCCCGAAAAGCGCTACGTTTATCCCGAAGAAGGCAAAAAGCGAGGCAAGTATCTTGCTGTACCTTTTATGCCCAAGTCCGTTTTTGATATAATACATGGGACCCCCTGACATCTGCCCATTCGCATCCATCGTCCTGTATTTGACTGCCAGGAGAGACTCGGAATACATGGTGGCCATCCCGAAAAAAGCCGCAAGAAACATCCAGAATAGCGCCCCTGGACCTCCCGTTTTTATTGCAGTTGCAACCCCTACTATATTTCCTGTCCCGATGGTTGCCGAAAGTGCGGTGCTGAGTGCTGCAAAGCTTGAAATATCTCCCTGTACTCCAATCTCGCTTCTTCTTGATTTCAGGACATACCTGAGGGCAAGGGGCAGACTTAAAACTTGAATCAATCCCAGGCGCCATGTCAGAAAAACTCCTGTCCCAACAAGCAAAACCAGAAGAGGAGGTCCCCAGATGAACTCATCTATTCTCGTAAGGGTTTCAAGTAAATCCATGCTCAGCAGTTCCATTCAAGCCAGCTCCGGTTAAAGATAAAAATTAAAAGGTAATACCGAAAGATAAAGAAACGGTTTTAACTAAGTATTTGTTCAAGGCTGGTCTTAAAAGTTGATGTTTGCGCCCCTTGAGTTTAGAAAAGTTGTTCTTGGAGCTTCGGGAGCCAGATGGAGCAGCAATCCAGACCAGGGCCGGTGTCTGAGATAAAAAATCTGATAATAAAAATTAGCCCGGTATAAATCTAATACAAAAAAAGGAGTCCTCTATAAGCAAAACAAACTTACTCTATCCATCCTTGGAGGCAGGTTCAGTATTTTCAGGGTCGAAAAGGAGTCTGAAGTTCCTTCATGGGTGTATGGAAGCAATTTCTTTTCAATTACGAGTGCTTCTGAAGAACTTTCAGTTGTCTGCCAGGAAAGCAGTATCCCTGCAGATATTCCTGCAGATATTCCTACAGACATCCGGGCTGAAAAAAGATGGAGCTGCCTGAAATTTGAGGGACCTCTGGATTTCGGGCTGACAGGGATTCTTGCAGGAATCAGCAGAACTCTGGCTGAGAACGATGTCAGCTTATTTGCCATTTCAACTTGTAACACTGACTATATTCTGGTAAGGGAAACAGGTCTGGAACGTGTAACAGGAGCCCTTAAAAAGGAGCACGGCATTCGAAAACCCTGAATTGAGAGGAAAAATCTGTTTTTTGAATCTTTTTCCTGATGGCTCTTATTAGTATGTTGATAATATGTTGATTTTATCCGATATTTTTTCGGAGCGGTTTCTTATCCGAGACTAAAGATAAAAACCATGAAGCCGGAGTAGAGGAGGATGAGGATAAGCCCTTCGAACCTTTTGATTCTCCAGCCTGTCCGGATAAAGAGGAGAAGCAGGAGACTGATAAATAGCATGAAGGGAGTTATGTAATAGACGCTGATTCCGGTTACCGTGAGGGGGTTGACAAGCCCCGAAAAGCCCAGAATCAAAAGGGTATTTGAAATATTTGACCCTATTACGTTTCCAAGAGCTATGCTGGCATAGCCGCTGCGAGCTGCAGAAATAGTAACCATCAGTTCAGGAATGGATGTCCCGATTGCAACAAGGCTTATGCCGATAAGAGTCTCCGGAACCTCCAGAAGCAGGGCAAAAAATATTGACTGTTCTACAAAGTATTTGGCTCCAACAATTATAGCAATCACGCCTGCAATCAGTTTGATAAACTCTATTAAAAGGTTGCTTTCAGAAAGATTTTCCGCTTCATTTTTTATTTCGGGTTCGCTTTCGGCTTCAGTCTCTATACTGGTTTTGTCGAGTTCTACTGATCCTACTTTATCCTCTGCCCGAATCTCTTTTATCTCTTTTATCTCTTTTAGATCTCCCATCTCTTTTATCTCTTTTAGATCTCCCATCTCTTCTTCCGTTTTTATTTCTCTTTCCGTTTTTTCACGGCTCTTTTTTACGGCCTCCTTTATTCTTTTTTCTTCTATTCGTCCTCCGACCCCTGTTTCAATCCTTGCTTTTAAATCAAAAATATACTCAAACTTGAAAAAATAATTCATAAAATCTTTGAAATAAATATCTTCTTCATGTTTTTTCACCTTGTCGAGCAGGAACAGAAGATAAACCAGGTATAGCAAGAGAAAAGTGAAGGCTTCGATCCTTGAAATTCTAAAATCCAGAACAAAAAGTAAAAAAAGAAAGGCAGAAAACAACATTATATATCCGTCTCTTCTAAGCATTAACTCTTCAGTCCTAACATTTGACAGAAGGGCAGCGGTGCTCACGATAAGTCCTATGTTTGCGATATTTGACCCGAGTACATTGCCTATGACTATTCCGCTTGCCTGTTCGAAGGATGCCGTAAGGGAGGAGGCAAGCTCAGGTACAGATGTCCCGATAGACACGAGGGTTAGTCCGATTATAAACTCAGAAACCCCAAACCTCTTTGCAATTAATGATGATGACATTACAAAAAGGTCTGCCCCTTTTACAAGCAGCAGAAGTCCGCCAACAAAAATAAGAACATTAATTAAGTACACATTGAAATGTGAACTCGATTTTTATTTAAACATATCCTTTGAGCTGCAGTACTGGACAAAGCTGCAATACTGCATAAAGCTGTAACCGACAGGAAAGAATGAAATTTCATCAGGTAACGCTTTATTTAAATATCTTGTCAGATAAATCTTTACTGAAATAGAACGCCTAAAGAAAAATGTCAATTTTAAAAACAATTGGGGAGCTAATCAGGCAAGTTTTAACTCCATCTTGTAACATTTTTCTTTCTCGCCACATATGTCTTCTATTTTTTTTACTATCTGAAAACCTATTTTTTCGTACAACTTTATCGCAGGGATATTGTTTACATTTACATACAGGAGAATAGAAGATATTCCGTTCAGCTTCATTTCTTTTATGCTTTCTTCCAGAATCTTCCTGCCATATCCCATTCCTCTGAATTTTTTGTCGATTGCAATTGAGTAAACGACGGATTTTTTTTTCAGTCCTTTGAACGAAAGTTCTGGTTTCAGGTAGTATATGCAGTAACCTGCAACTTTATCCTGATTTTTAATTACGTAAAAGATCTTTCTTAGTTTCTTTGAGTACTTTAGAAGCTTTTCCTGATTCTTACTATCAAACCCTTCTGCCTGAATTCTAAGAATCTCCTGTAGCATAGTTTCATTTACAGGTACAATATCTTCCTTCTCAGTATATCTCCATTTCTTTAAAATATGGGCCCCCATAGTATCTCGCAGCAGCTTCTTGAAACTTGTGAAGTATGAAACGAATCTTACATAAATTTGTTTGGGACCCATGGAATTACCTTTAAGCGGAGGGTCATTACTATAATTCTCCGTGAGTTTTGTCGCTTCTGCCATTAAAAAAAACTCTCTCCTTTGCTGCTGATATAAAGTTATGGGTTAAAGGCATACTGAACTGTAAACTGCATTTTTATTTAAATGTACCCTTTGAATCCTGAACTGACATAGAAGGCGTTTGTAAGGAAGTATGCCGTACAATAGTCTGAAAGTTACTATCGTATAAAAAATCTGTTGTATAAAACATTTTCACCGGGAACGGCAGCAATAAGTGCTGGCTGTAAAAAAGTACTGTACTGGAAAACGTACGAAAATTAAAAAAGTTTCAGCTCCATTTTATAGCATCTTTCATTCTGGCCACATAGGTTTTCTACTTCTTTGACTACGAGGAAGCCTGTTTTTTCATATAATTTTATCGCAGGAGTGTTATTTACGTTCACGTACAGGAAAACAGTCAATACACTATTTAGCTTCATTTCTCTTATACTCTCTTCCAGTAGCCGCTTGCCAAATCCCTTACTTCTGAATTTCCTATCAATCGCAATTGAATAAATGACGGCTTTTTTTTCAAACCCCCTTAGAGAAAAAGTCGGTTTCAGGTGGTATACGCAGTAGCCTACAACCTTATTTTGGCTCTTAATTACATAAAAGATATTCCTAAATTTATTTGAATCTTTTATAATTTCTCCACGTCTTTCTTTTTCAAACCCTTCTGCCTGAATTCTAAGAATTTCCGGAAGCACGGTATTGTCAACGATCTCAACGTTTTCTTTCTCTATTTGCTTCCATCCCTTTAAAAGAAAAGTTCCTGCCGTATCCAGAACTGCCTTTTCAAGACTTTTTAAATATAAATTTGGTTTTGAGTGAATTCTTGCGAGATTCATAAATCTCCCTTAAATGCAGTATCGACATAAATAAAACAATTACTTTTATAGAAAGTTCATGTTAAGTAGTATATCGATAACTTGATTTTTTCCAATCCGGGTTTTACAAAAAAAATCCTGAAAATTTGTCGTGAAAGCTGTGGATAGATGAATTTTAAGCTGGGCGTTCAAGCAGATAAATCCTTTTTCTACCCTTTCAATTATTCTGTCCTCTCTTCAGGCACGGTTGTCAGTCTTGAATGTTTGACTCCTTTTATACTCAGGAGTCTCTGGGCGAGCTCTACTATTTTTTCTCCTTCTCCTTCCAGAATTATCACTTCAAAACAGAGATTCCCCTCCATATGAAAATGTACGGAAGAGTTTATCATATCCATATATTCATGCTGAATTTCTGCCAGGGTACTGGTTACACCCTTTTTCGAGCAATCATATACAATAGAGATTGTCGCAGCCCTTGTACCTTTTATCTGTTGCATCCATTCATAGTGCTGGTTATATGTCCTTATGGCATCCCTTATCCCTTCCGAACGAGAGGAGTATCCCCTCTTCATAAGGGCCTGGTCAAATTTATTCAGAAGTTCCCCTGGAAGGGAAATTCCGATTCTCATAAGTTTTTTTTCCATATACCCCTCCTGAATATGAAAAACCCTTTCTGCAAGGCTTTTTATGTCTTCAGTTATTCAACTGAGTGAAAAACCAAATCAAGCTGCCTAAACATATAAAACCCACTATATTTCCGAATCCCCATTAAATATAATATTCAATCTTATATTTAATATTTTATCACATTCGGAGACCTAAATGATATGAAAAATGAAAGTAAGAGGGCGAAAATAAGAAGATGAGAATAACAAGATGAGAATCGGAAGATAAGAATAAAGAGGATTAGAATCGGAAGATAATAAGAAGATGAGAATTAAGAAGATGAGAATAAAAAGATGAGAATAAGAAGATGAAAATAAGAAGATGAAAATAAAAAGATGAGTAAAAAGATGAGAATAAGAAGATTAGATGACCTGGTTCTAAAAAAGATGTTTCTTTCAAAATCATACTGAAATAGATAACTCAATTGATGAGATGACGGCTTGAATAGCAATGTCCGGACAAAAATTCTCCTGCCGGAACTTCTTTTCCTGTCTGGCAGGGCTGCGAGAAAGGGCATTTTTGCCCTGAAGATTGGTTTCTAAGGCAGAAGTGAGAGTGACTTTTCCTCCTGTTTTCAGGTCTGATCTTTTCCATTAGTTCTTTTTAATGGCGACGGGTACGGGTTCAGAGGTAATTTCCAGTAAGTTATAATTTTTACAATGACCAGTGAGGTTTCAGATAACCCTGTTTATTCCCAAAAAGCTTATTAAAGCCAGAGTTCTATAGCGTGAAACGCGTTTACTCTGAAAGTTCAGGAATTAACTGATTAAGGATGAATTTCCTTACCTATCAAGTTTAATTAATTTAATATAAGAGTTGAGAATTATGGCAATCCAGAAAGGCGATTTTATAAAGTTAAGCTATACAGGTAAGTTTGAGGACGGCAGGACTTTCGACACAACAGACGAAGAGCTTGCCAAAAAAGAAGAGATCTTTAACCCCCGCGGTCTTTACGGCGGAGACGTCGTTATTGTCGGGGCAGGGCACACCATTGAGGGCCTTGATGAGGATCTTGAAGGAAAGGAAGCTGGCTATTCCGGCACAGTCTCAATCCCTCCGGAAAAGGCATTCGGTCCGAGTAACCCCAAGCTCATAGAAACCGTTTCCATAACAAAGTTCCAGGACAGAAATGTTCACCCTGGCCTGCCTGTTGAACTGGACGGCAGGAGAGGAATTGTCAGCAGGGTTATCGGCCGCAGGGTCACTGTAGACTTTAACAGCCCACTTGCAGGCAAGACCGTTACCTACGAGTACACCATTGAAAAGGTCCTTGAAGACGACGTTGAAAAAATCCAGGGTCTCCTTGCCCTATACACTGGCATGCGCGACACGGAAGTCGAAATCGCTGATGGTATCGCAAAGATCAATGTGTCTACAGGTCTGACCTTTAACCAGCGCTGGCTCATGGCTAAGAACAGGGTTGCATCCGAACTCTTCAAGTATGCCGGTCTCAAAGAAGTTCAGTTTATTGAAAAACTAACAGCTGAGTCTGAAGCCGAAGTACCTGCACCTGCAGAACTTGAAGTCGAGACTGAAGCTGAAACCGAAGTTAAAGAAGAGCCTTCAGAATCCCAGGAATAAATCTATCTGTACTTTACAAAATAGCGAAGAGTCCTTTCTCTTCGCAAATTTTATATATAATAATCAGGTTCTCTGTATACGCTCCCCGGAATATCAGGGCGACTTGTCAGGGTCTACCCGGAAAGCCAAAAAAAATCTATTCTTTCAACATGCTGAGGTAGCCCAGCGGACTACGGCGCCGGTCTTGAAAACCGGTAGTGCTCACGCGCTACGGGAGTTCGAATCTCCCCCTCAGCGTCTCATCCTTTTCAGGTCTCAAAAAATAGTCTTTTCCGTTCGTTTCTTTCTAAATATTTTCTCGACGAGTTGCAACATTTTCTTAATACTTATAACCATATCAGATTACATTGCTTATAGCTAAATGATTTAAATACCCAATATTAGCATTATTAGTTTCGTTGCAATAGCCAATCCAACTAATGTCACTATTACCATACCGACTGAAAATAGCATTCCGAGAATTATTGCCCCGAATACCCCCAAATGGGCTAGAGCAAATGCCTTGGTAAAAAAATTACATTCCTCAATAAAATTAAGTTCTTGTTCGCCATCTTCAGCTTTTTGCGTACCTTCTTTAGCAGTTGCCGCCATATGTCCGCCCACTACACGCTTAATGTTTAGCCTAGTGCTTCGATTCTGAATTATATGCATAAATCATTATATTAGTAAGACTATAAATGTACTTATGCCTCGCATAAGTCTTCGTCCCAAATTATCATTTACTCAACAAGAGTTAGACTATCTGACCAAGTTAAGTCGTTCCAGAAATCAAACTGCAAGCATTGTTGAAAGATCCAGGATTGTACTTTTAAGCTATCAGGGAAAAAACGATACTGAGATCTCCAGAGAGTTAAAAGTAGATTACAAAACTGTAAGACTATGGATAAAAAGAGTTTTGGATCTTGGAGTTAAAGAAGGCTTGGTAGACAAATCAAGAAGTGGAAGACCTCAAGATATTAATGCTGAATCACGAGCTTGGGTGGTCTCACTTGCTTGTATGAAACCAAAAGATCTTGGTTATCCTCATGAAATATGGACTCAGAGGCTCCTTGTTGAATATATCAGGGAGAATTGTATCAAAGAGAAACATCCTGATTTATCTTCGATAAATCAGGGAACAATTTCAAAGATTCTCAATGCAAGCAAAATAAAACCACATAAGATTAGCTATTACATTGCTAAAGTTGATCCCGATTTTGATCAAAAAGCAGCCAATGTCCTGGATACATATAGAGAGTCTAAAAGACTAAGTGAAAAAAAAGAAAAACGAAGAAATTAAAACAGTGATTATTTCTTACGATGAAAAACCAGGTATTCAGGCAATTGGAAATGTTTATCCAGATCTTATGCCAGTAGAAGGGCATTATTCTACAATAGCAAGAGATTATGAGTATAAAAGACATGGGACTCTTTCAATATTAGCTGGAATTGACTTGATATCTGGGATAATTTATTATAAAGTATTTGAGCAGCATAGAAGCTGCGAATTCGTTGAATATCTCAAAGGACTTGAGTCAACATACTTAGAAGAAAAAATCATAATTATACTGGATAATCTAAAAGTTCATACATCAGAAGAAACTCGGGAATACCTGGCAACGGTTCCTGATAAATTTGAATTTGTTTTCACACCCAAACATGCCTCGTGGCTGAATATCATCGAAAGTTTTTTCAGTAAAATGGTAAGGAGCGTGTTGAGAGGAATAAGAGTAGACTCAATGAATGAATTAAAAGAAAGAATTAGTCAATATATAAACCAGATTAACGAAAAACAAGTTATATTTACGTGGAGATATAAAATGGAAGAAATGGATGAAATGCCTGGTGGAATCACAGTCTAAAATGGCGTTAATTAGGAATCGATGCACTAGTTAAATATAATCAATAATAATTAGAGTTTGTAATGTATATAAGTCATTGAACTTGAATGTAATTCATTGGTCATCGGTTAAGATATTTTATCACCTTTATGCTATCGATTTTATAACAGAAATTGGCCTCAAATTTTAACATATTTACCTGAAATCGATATCCTGTTCCAGTTCAAACACCTTTTAAATTTTGGACATTTATCCCGTGAATGGATACAATCTATCATGATTCCTCACTTAACCCGAAGACGCATGGAAAAGTTTCTGAACTATTATCGTGACCGGAATTATCGTGACCGGAAGCTCGATTGATATTCCACATTCGAGATTTAGAGAAGTAATTTCGATTATTGGGATCAGTTCTGTACTAACATTTTATCCCCCACAGTTGCCACATGCCATAATCTGAGATAATATATTTACATCGGGAGACTGAAAATTTACACCCCGGCAAGCTCTAGTCTCACTTTTCCAGCGTTCGGAAACGGATACTGAATTTTGTCCCTCTGTCTCTTTTAAGTTCAATAGAACCTTCTATCTGCTCAACAAAAATATTTACAAGCTGCAGGCCCAGAGAATCTGTGTTTCGAAAATCCACCCATTCCGGGATTCCCTGGCCGTTGTCTTCTACGGTCAGCATAAATGGCAAGTTCTTTTCGTTTAGGTGGCCTGTTGCTGTACCTGAATCTTCAGGTTTTTTGTGTTCTTTTTCGTAATTTTTCATCCGGGAAAGACTTATGAGGATTTCTCCTTCTTTTCCAGCCGGAAAAGCGTACTTCAGGGCGTTTGAAATCAGTTCGTTGACAATAATACCAAGAGGTACTGCAGTATTTGTTTTCACATAAACCTGGTTGAGGTCCAGTTTCAGATTGATTTTTTCATTCCCAACTCTGTATGAACTGAAAAGACCTGCAGTAAGTTTTCGAAGATAGTCTGCAAAATCGATTGTGTCTGTTTCTCCTATGTAGAGTTCCTGATGGATCAGGGACATCGAGGCTATACGGTTCTGGCTTTCCCTGAGGGCTTCAAGGGTTCCTGAATCAGTAGACCTTTCGGCTTCGAGACTGAGCAGGGATGAGATCACCTGAAGATTATTCTTTATCCTGTGGTTAATTTCGTTTATACGTGCGTGTTCAATTTTTTCCAGGGAAATTTCTGCCAGTTTATGTCTGGTGATGTCGCGAACAAATCCCTGTATCTCTCCCGGTTTTCCGGAAACTGCGGGAGTTTTCTGGATAAGCTGCCTGACCCACTTTATTTCCCCATCCCGGTTTCGTATTCGATACTCAAATTCAGTAGAAACAGCCGGGTTATACATAGCTTTTTCCAGATTTTCAAAAACAAGAGATTGGTCTTCAGATACGACTATTTCTATCCATCTCATCTTACACGATAGAAAATCCTCTTTGCTGTACCCGGTTACATATTCTACAGCTCCATCAATGAATACCGGCATAAAGTTCTCATCTACCCTGAGTCCTATAAGGCCCTCGATGTTCTGTACGAGTAAACGGTAGTCATTATCCTCGGTCTGCAGGTTCTTTGCCGAATATCTGCTTTCGGGCTCATCTCTCCAGAAAAAAGCTGCCTCTTTCCAGGGTTCAGCATTCATTTCTGCTTTTTCTGCCTCGTGGTTCATTAAAAAAAGAGGAGCTAACAGGAGAACTATGCTTTTCATACGTCTTGCAGCCATTCGGGAAATTGTGGCGCAGCGCCCTGCTATTGTATTTGTCTTCTTATTCAGTATTTTCCCTCCTTTTTACAGTCTTTCTTTTTCTGTATTTTTACTCTATTTTTCCTGTACATTTCTATATCACTGGTGAATTAATCATATCATGGTATTAACTATTCTCATAAATAGTTTATTATCGGTTCTAATTTCATACAATTGTTTATATTATAATCAACGGTATGATTTAGTGATGAAAGAACGGTTCACTATCTCAATGGATGATGATCTTGCATCATGGCTTGACGGATTATGTGATGAAAAAATATTCAGCAGCCGAAGCCACGGAATAGAGTTTTGCGTCAAGCAGATCAAAAGAATGGATATCGAAAAAGTCGTGCTTTTACACTGGGGTAAAGAAGAAGTAGAACCTGTTTTCTTATCAAAAAAGAATGTTCAAATTCTTACCAGAATATCTGAAAAATTAAATCTCAGTCCTGAAGATACCCTGGGCGTTCTTTTATATAAGGGATTGGAGAATATAAGTAGAAATTCCCACGAATCGGAAAAAGAGAAAGGAATTAAAGAGGAGAATCTCAGAAGAGTTTTCTTTGAATAAAGCATAAAATACTTTCAATTAAATTAATGAACTACATGTGAGCTCTATTAAAGCATTATAATTTTATTCTATGCCTGTAAATACAGGTTTAAGATACTACTTTTTAGAATCTGATTATGTATGTATAATTCTGGAAATTCCGTTTTTCCGTTTTTCCGTTTTTCCGTTTTTCCGTTTTTTTGTTTTTCCAAGTTTTATATAACTTGTTAATTCTTAATTAATTTTATAATATTTAAAATTTTCTCACAAAGTTGGGGGGGGGCGCAAGTTTATTTACATAGATGCATTTTTCAGTTAACTGACAGATCTATAATCACCACCATTACTCTCAATATCGAAATTGATTCTTTATTGAGGTTTTATTTACTTTCAGCACGCTTGCTCATTTCTTATATAATCAAAGATGGTTTTATTTTCCGGATTTGGGGTTAGTAATGTTCATAAAAACACATTGTCCGGTTTGTGGCAACAAAGTGTACCATGATATCAGGCTGTCCGCTCTGGAACACCTTCTTTTTGAAGGGGAGAAGCAGGCTTGCAAATATGTGATTGAAAATATCAAGGTGCAGGATTCTTTAACTGAAGAAGAGCTGGTCAGGAATATTTTACACAGCCTGCAAAAAATTATCTATGACGGGATTGAGGTGGAAATCCTGATAGGGGTCCTGGAGGAAAATTACGGAGTTACGGAGGCCTGCTGCAAGGATCTTATAGAGAGGATTCAACTTGAGCTTCAAATGTACTGTCCTGACAGAAAGAGGCTTTATTTTGCTGACCCTGAAGAGCTTGGGAGTTACACGAAAAAAACGACTTCTAATTTAGTGTTTGATTCTTTTTCAGTCTACTTTATTTCTTTTTAATTTCCATCAATAATTTGTTCAGAGAGCGCAGTAAAAGGTCAAATAGCTAAAAAGTTAAAAAGATTATGTTAGTAAAATATTTGAAAGCTGGATTTTCCAGAAGAATTCTGGAAAGCCCAAAATCAGATAAATTTATTTGGATAACTCTTCTTCTACTTCTTCAGCTCCGGCTTCCAGTTCCTCTTTTTGCTGGGGGTCAAACCTGAGGAGGAGTGCCTGAAACTCTCCGACATGTGTTTTTTCTTCTTTTGCAATATCCAGAAGAATCTTTCTTATATCCTCATTCCTGGCCAGGCTTGCCATCTGCTCATAGAGATTTATAGCATCAAGCTCTGCAATAATTCCTGCTCTGAGGATTTCCTTGTCTATATCGTTTTCTGATACGTTTTTAAGGTCTACTGGTATTGTGGATAACAAATTTATCACCTTTACTATTATATCACACTTTTACAATTATAAGTGTTTTTATCATATCAAAAAAATTCTTGCATTTTATAACTTTAGCTTCTTATTATTTTTATTTATTGAAACCTGTGATAAATCTCGTATAAAGCAAGTTTTTTCCAGGGAATTGTCTATTTGAGAAATTATCTTTTAAATTTAGTTCCAGTTTTTGAACGTGATATGATACAAAAAACAATAGGGGGATAGCTACAAACACCATAGTGATATCGCGCAAAATTGAAGAACCTATAAAGTTTGTTCCCGAGTTCCACAGGTTAAAAAACGGTCTGTGGAATAAGTAAACACAGTATGAAGATGTAGCAATGTAAGTAAAGAATGAGCTTAAAGAGCTTGAGAATTTATCGTTAATAAACTTCATCGCAAATAAATACTCAAAAACACAGAACAGAACTATGAAAATATTTAAAAGTAGTGTGTCAATGAGGAACTGTAGTAAAGGTGGGTTAATACTCAGTAAGCCTGCTATACTGTCCAGCATAGATCTTACCATGGAAGAAGCTATTGTGCCGGTACCTGTATCAATTGTTACCGAAACTCTTGGGTCCAGAAGCAGAGATTCCCACAATCCCGTAACGATTGTCAGTACGAAGATAACCGGAAGAACTGCCAGCAGGACCTGAACAAGAGGCGTTTTCACGTGTATCTTTACGGCTTTTCCAAACTGGCTCTCCTTGCAGGTAAGGATTCCAAAAACGAATATAAGGAAAAACATGAAAAATCGGTGGTCAATAATATTGAAAGCTTTTGAGATCAAAAAGAATCCGAAATATATAATCAAGGAATAAAGCAAAAGGTGTTTTGTAGTCTTTGAAAACATAATCAGAAGCGGGTATATTGCATAGAAACTGATAATTAAACCCACAAAATACAGTGTTAGCATAGGGGAAGCATAAGCTGGAGAAAGCAGGATTTGCAGCCCAAGTCCATGTACAAGTACATTATAAAAACCAAACACATTCTCCGAATTAGGAAATACAAAGCCTGAGTTTAATCGCGGAGCAGATACAGAAAATACCAGTATAAATGTGGCGAGTGCAGCCCAGTAAAGAGGATAGATCCTCAGAAGTCTTTTTCTATAGAATCCAAATACATCTTGAAACGAGTTTATTGAGTGATTATTGTAATATATAAGGTATCCGCTCATGAATATAAAGAGGCCCAAACCCATGTTTGCAAAGTAAGGGTCAAACGCATAGAGTGCTAGCTTACCATAAGAAGAAAATAAATAACTACTCAAATGAGCTGGAATAATCATAATTATTGCTAACGCTCTTAAGAAGTCAAACACAATTATTTTATTGTTCATTCTACCGATTCCTACACGTTTTTTAAATAGTCCCAGAAATTTATTTCATAATGTTATCTAAGCTAATTCGAATTTTAGCTAACGGTTTCAAGCTTTTGCTTTAAGTGTAGAAATAAAGCTCAAATATATAATTATTGCTAAATGTAAGTCATTTACTGCTGCCTAAAAATGATATTATTCCGGGACTTATTATCTCATTAATTCCAATCAGCCAATATTAACCAATATCAGCCAATATCAGCTAATTCAACCAATACCAGCCAATATCAGCCAATTCAACCAATACCAGCCAATATCAGCCAATATTAACCAATATCAATTATTCAAAAAATATTAATAGGGAATATCGCCTGGTTTTAAGGTAATAGGGACATTACAGTACCAGCATGCTGATAAGGGACAAAAAGCAAAGCTCTTGAGTTCAGGTTTTACAGGATAAAATATAGTTAAATATGCTGTGTACTTTTTATTAAACGTGAACTACCCCCACCTGCAAATCTGATGATTTGCGAGGAAGGGGCTTCTTGCTTCATTCCT
Organism: Methanosarcina subterranea; assembly: GCF_055385895.1. NCBI lineage: Archaea > Methanobacteriati > Methanobacteriota > Methanomicrobia > Methanosarcinales > Methanosarcinaceae > Methanosarcina > Methanosarcina subterranea. Next base: position 1,902,580 of record NZ_AP042426.1, read on the forward strand.
CGAACTACTGTTCACAAGTCCACAAGCCCATCCCCTACGTTCCGTAGGTGTCAGATAACTATTAGATTTTGATCTTGAAGAGAGAATTTTTTGATATTGATAGCGGCGTTTATATCTCTGTCATGTTTTGTTTTACAATCAGGACATTCCCATTCTCTCACTTCTAAAATTAATTCTTTATTATAATAACCGCAAACATTACATATCTTACTAGATGGTTCAAACGTCCCTATCCTCAAAACTATTTTTCCGTACCACTCAGCTTTATACATTAGTTTTGTAATAAAGCTTGACCATCCAGCATCAGATATTGATTGAGCTAGACAGTGGTTCTTTTGCATTCCTTTTACATTCAGAGTTTCCAACGCTATAGCTTGGTTCTCGCTTATTAATCTAAAAGAGAGTTGATGTTGGAAATTAGTTCTCTGGCTAGTAATAATCTCATGAATTTTGGCAAGATGATGTCTTGCTTTATTTCTATTTTTAGAGCCTTTCTGTTTTCTTGACACTCTTTTTTGAAGAACTTTAAGCCTTTGAAATGAGTTTTTCAGGTATTTCGGATTCTCTATTTTTTCTCCATTGGAAAGAACTGCAAAATCCTTAATACCTACATCAATTCCTATGGTACTTGATTCTGATATTTCTTGTTTTTCAGGGGGTTCTTCTCCGTCATCTACAAGAATAGATATGAAGAACTTTCCAGTATTTGATCTTGAAATAGTTGCAGTTTTCATTTCCCCTTCAAATCTTCTATGAAGAACTGCTTCAACTTCACCCAATTTAGGGAGCTTAATTACATTTCTATCAAAATCTACTGTATAATGTTGTGGTATTTGATAAGACTGTACTGGATTTTTCTTAGATTTGAAATTGGGAAATCCAGATTTTTCTCTAAAGAATTTTGTAAATGCTGATTCTACATTTACCAAAGAGACAAGTAGAGCCTGAGAATTAGCTTTTTTCAACCATTCATTAGAAGGTTTGACTTCATGAACTAAAATCCTTTGTAAGTCAAACCTTGATATTGATTTATTATTTTGTTGATAAGTTTTAATTTTCTGTTCTAAAGCCCAATTATAGACAAATCTACATGCACCAAAATGAAGAGTTATTAGTTCTTCTTGATTTTTATTTGGGTAGATTCGGTATTTATAGGCTTTTAACATACTATATTATATGGTTTAAAGAGATATATAAATTCCGTTAAACCTATTATAATGAAGTTGACGGCTTTCATCCCCCACCTGTCGGGCTACGCCCTCCGAGGAAAGGGACTTCCCGCCTTAGAGTTAAAAGCCGCTTTAATTTCTTACTAATTTACCAATTAAGAATAATTTTTTCTGTAAAATTAAAAAAGAGGAAAAAAATATTGATTGAATTTTAATGTGTGATCTTTGCGCACCTTTTAATGCACTTATTTGATTTCAGTTTAATCTTCTCCCATTTCCTTTCGGAATTCCACATAGTCTCTTTCGACTTCTTCGAGTTCGTATTCCATTTTATGTACCCCCATGTTCAAGACATTCACAGTCTTTACTTGTTTTCTTAGTCTATACGTGAAATCATTCTCTTTTGAATCTGACTTCATCCCCATTTTGAAAAATGCAGTACACTTATATATAGTTTTCCGTAAACCCGGTTATCCTTTTACTAATTGTCAAAAGTTTACATTTCTTACTATTATTTATGAGACTGATAAAAGCAAGAGAGTAATAAATGTAATAAGATATTTTTAAATTAAAGTTCGGGTATTTCCCTCTTTCATGTGTAAAAGTCCAGGACCGGAACTCATCATTGGCATCAGGAATCTTGCAGGGCTTGAAGCCTGTTACAGGTATGCCGATGCTGTCTATTTTTCAACTGATAAACTCAGCCTGCGGGCAAAGGCAAAAGAGATAACTCTTGGAAATCTGGAGGATTTTGTCTCCGAAGTCAGGGGAAGGGGTCTAAAGGCTTATCTGGCTGTAAACTCGACTGTAGATGAAGCCAGGCTTGACGAAGTAGAGGATGTGGTATCTGCAGCTATAAGAGCCGGAGTGGACGCAATTATTGCCTGGGATCCGGCTGTTATCCTTAAGGCTCGTAAAGCCGGGCTCAGGGTCCACATCTCCACTCAGGCAAACATCACAAACCACGAAACTGCAGAATTCTATAGAACTCTTGGGGCGGAGCGTATCGTTTTTTCAAGGGAACTTTCGTTAAGAGATATCCGGCAAATCAGGCAGCAGACCGAAGTAGAAGTCGAAACTTTTATTCACGGAGCGATGTGTATGGCAGTTTCAGGAAGGTGCCACCTATCGGCATATGCACTCGGGAAATCCGGAAACTGCGGAGAATGTACTCAGCCCTGCCGCTGGGAGTGGGAGCTTCACGGGGAAAACGGGCTTGTTATGGAAAGCGGGGGAAAATACCTTCTCAGCGCAAAAGATTTATGCATGATAGGACATGTCCCGGAACTTATTGAAGCCGGAATAGACGCATTTAAGGTAGAGGGCAGGCTGCGTGACCCCGGGTATCTTGAGACGGTCTCCCGCTGCTACAGGGAAGCAATTGATGCCTGCAAAGAAGGCAGTTATACCTGTGAAAAAGCAGATGCTTGGAGAGCCGAACTGGCTTCTGTGTATAACAGGGGCTTTTCAACTGGTTTTTACTTTGGAGTTCCTGGTCTGGAAGGCTTCTCTCCCGAAAAAGGCATGAACGCCTCGGAAAAGAAGCGCAGGGCTGCAGGGGTTGTAGAAAATTATTACCCCAAACAACAGGCTGCAGCGGTAAGGCTGCTTGAAGAAGGGCTTGTGGTAGGAGACGAGATCCTGGTCGAAGGAAACACTACCTATCTGAAACAGCAGGTCCGCTCTCTTATGAAAAAAGGCATCAGCCTGCAAAAAGCTGAAAAAGGGGATGAAATCGGGCTTGCCGTTGATGGGGAGGTCAGAAAAAACGACCGAATATTTATAATCTAATTAATGATATTATCTAAGCAAACTAGTATTATTTCATTAAAATATTATAACAGTATCTATATATTGGATTCTTCCTTATACGGATAACAGATTACAGAAACAACCAGAAGACTACGGAAATAACCAGAATATTAAGGAAAAACCTGAACTAGTTGACCTGGTTATTCAGTACTTATTTATTCAGTAACACTCATCTGGCAGGACAAACTTCCAGCCGGGGAAATCGACTCGATTGGTAGCCAGCCATCTGATCAATAATAGGTTTACAGCTAAATCCTGGCCTGTAGACGATTTCAATAACTCCGATAAACAATTTTGATAAATAATTTCGATAAACAACTTCGATAGACAACTTCGATAGACAATCCTCTTACCGATAAGTAAAGGTGATATTTTGATAAGCGTCAACGAAATGGGATCATACGTCATAGAAGAGATGCTCGACTGGAGCGAAGACCTGAAAACGGAAGTAATCAAGCTTGAAAATGGCGCCACAATTATTGACTGTGGAGTTAAAGCCGAAGGCGGATATGAAGCCGGAATGTATCTGGCAAGACTTTGCCTTGCTGACCTTGCTGACCTTAAATACAGCACCTTTGACCTCAATGGCATCAAATGGCCTGCCATCCAGGTAGCAACTGACAACCCGGTAATTGCCTGCATGGCTTCCCAGTACGCAGGCTGGAAAATCTCCGTAGGAGGTTACTTCGGGATGGGTTCGGGCCCTGCACGTGCACTCGGCTTAAAACCCAAAGAGCTCTACGAGGAAATCGGTTACGAAGATGATTTCGAAGCTGCGGTTCTTGTCATGGAATCTGACAAGATTCCTGATGAGAAAGTTGTCGAGTATATTGCAAAACATTGCAGTGTAGACCCCGAAAACGTCATGATCGCGGTTGCGCCTACAGCTTCAATTGCAGGCTCTGTCCAGATCTCGGCCCGCGTTGTAGAAACAGGCATTCACAAGTTCGAATCCATAGGCTTTGATATCAACTGTATCAAGAGCGGGTACGGAATTGCCCCTATTGCCCCTATTGTCGGGAACGACGTCCAGTGCATGGGTTCAACCAATGACTGTGTAATCTACTGCGGTGAGACCAATTATACTGTCCGTTTTGAAGGCGAGCTGGCTGAACTCGAAGACTTCGTAAAGAAAGTTCCCTCAACAACCTCAGGTGATTTCGGAAAGCCCTTCTACCAGACATTCAAGGCAGCAAACTTTGATTTCTTCAAAGTTGACGCAGGTATGTTCGCTCCTGCCAGGGTAACCGTAAACGATCTCAAGAGCACAAAAACCATCTCAAGCGGAGGCCTCTATCCCGACATCCTGCTTGAGTCCTTCGGAATCAGGAACGTTTGAGAGGGCATTTGCCTTTTCTTATTTTTCCTTTTACATTTTCTTATTTTTTCCTTTTGTTTTTTCTGCCCTTCTCTTTTGCTTTTTTGCTTTTTTGCTTTTTTTCTTATTTTTGGTCTTTCCTGAATCTTGGAGGACTGAAGCCAGCTCGCCAGCCATGCAAGAAAAAAGATAACAGGAGAGTTCATACTGTTATTATGAGAAACTGAACCCAAAATGCCTGCTCGGTTTGAGATACACTTCCCTTAATCCCGAAAACCGTTTTTAATCTAACTTTCATAGGGCGCCTCCGCCAGCTTGCCTAGCGGCTCTTCAAAAAAATCAGTAAAAATCAGTAAAAAGCATTAAAAATCAGTAAAAATCAGTAAGAAGCAGTAAAAAGTGATAAAAATAGGCTTAGTAAAAGTATTTTTTAGTAGTATTCATTTTTGTTTTTCTGCGTTTCCATGAACTTTTAACTTCACTTTTATTTTCTGGCTATTGTTTTCCCTCTTTTCTTTTGGCATGAAAGTACTGTGATTTGAAAAGGACTTTCATTCTTTGGGCATGTTATTCGAAGAATGTCATGTGCGTTTTTTGTCTTTTTGGAAGGCCGCTCTCCTTCGTCGAGCGTGACAAAAACGGCTTGATACAACGAATAAGTCTGTACTGGTCAGAGATATTATAACTCAGTTCTCTTGAGTGCAACTCACTGCTATAACCTATAAATTAGTCCTCTTGAGCGGAGCGTAGCGAAAAGGACCTCGTGCTCCCGACGCGAAACTCGGGCAGCGAAACTCGGGCAGCGAAACTCGGGCAGCGAAACTCGGGCGAGGCACAATTTGGGCGTGAAAAACACTCAACCTTGAAGAGTTAACAAAACAAATGTAATTGTTACTTCCGATAACTAATTGCGGCTGGATACAATAAAGCCTGAAATACTTCTGGATCTAAACTCAACTTATTTATGGGAATGTCTCCAATCTTATTGTAAAAGTAGATGATGCTACAAATAAAGTGGTCAAAAAGCAGGATTTTTATTAGAGATTAATGGAGAAGAGTATCATGCCGATAATAAATACCTCACAGGGAGTAGGAGGCATCCTGAATAGCTTTAAGAGTCTCATGGACGGAGTAGATAAAATTACATTTGTAGGAACTCCGGGCTTCTGTACTCCTTTTGCCGAACTTTTGGGTTTTGTGGTCAGGGACAAAAAACTTGTTTTTATCCCAAATCTGGATTTTGATAAAGCCAGGTCAATCTCCATGACTCCTGAAGGGATGCAGCTTGGAGAACCTGCAGATGCCCATGCTGATGCTGTTGTCTTGCTCGGTGGGCTTGCTATGCCGAAGATAGGTGCAGGCTCCGAAAAAGCCAGAGAAATCGCGGGAAAAGTCCTCGAAGGATCGGAGAAAAGAAAAATTATAGGAGTCTGTTTCCAATCGATGTTTATGCAGCAGAAATGGGACGAGGTTATCAACTTTGATTATATCATTAATGCCGACCTGGCTGTTGATGTGCTTGAAACCTGAAACTGGAAACTGCAAAATGCAGGAAATGCGGTAATTATACTGTTTATTATACTGTTTAGCGCAATTTAGTTTACTGCTTTAAGCAGCTTACTTACTGCTTAAAGCGGTTTTTTAACAAATTTCTCCCATTCTTTTTTATTGAAGCCAGATATTTCTGATTTTCAGTCCATCTTTCATTCTTCAGGTAGTCTATCATTTCTTAAAATATTTTGATATAAGTATAGAATAGTCCTTTATGCCTCCAAGAGCAAAGAGAGCTATTCTTTTCAGTTAAAATTATCTGATGTATGTAATGAGGTTAGGCTTCCTGTCCGGTACATTGACAAATGCAGCTTTCTTATACCCGAGCACAGCCGAAGAGTAGGGCCTGTAGCCCTCGGGTATTTTCAGTTCTTTTCGCAATTCGGAGCCCTGTGGTGAATAAAAGGCTAACAGGACAAAGAAAATCCAGCATGTCCCCAGCCCGATTGACTCTGCGGCAAGCAGCAAATTCTGAGTAGCGGCGGCGCAATCTGCTTCGAGAGGTACGGGCGCATGCTCATTGCCAGAGACTATAATCAGTGTCGGTGCACCGTACAAACAGTCGAACTTCTCATTATTTGCCAGTTCCCTTAAATGTTCCATATCCAGTTGCTTGGCGGCTTCTTTAGCTGCAAAATTCAGTCTATCCAGCAATTTCTTGTTTTGAATTACTGTAAAATGCCATGCCTGATCCCCGGCGTTAGGAGCATACAGCCCCGCTTCCAGTACTGCCTGTAATTCTTCCTCCTGGATCTGTTCATCTTCAAAACTTCTGATACTCCTGCGCTGTTTAATGATTTTTAAAGTTTCATTGATAATCATCAAATCATCCCTTCTATAGTTTTGATCCCTAAGAAAAATGCATGCATCCTACTATATAACCTACATTCGGCAGGTTAACGTAATTAGAGATAGATATTTTCATATTTCTCTCCCATGAGACCCAATATCTTCCAGTGAAGATCCTCCATATTCAGTATTTCTGAATTTACTTCACCTTCTTTCTGAGAAATAAGTTCTGTAATTCCCTGGAAATTGACAAATATCCATCTCATCGTAGGTCTTTTTGTTGGCTTTCCTTTTTGATCTGGAACCGTTTCATTTTCTTCCTCTAATTTTGTCCTTAATTTCCATTCTGCAATTGAATAAATCATTAAGCAGAGAACCATTGTCATAGCCAGTGCTTCAATTCTGCTTTTATTCTTTAGGTAGACTTTCGATATGCTAAATGTATCACTTTTCAAGAATCGGAATCCTTTTTCTACATTGTCCTGTCCTTTGTAATACTTCAGCATCTCTCCCGGAGAAAGAGTGATATCATTACTCGCAAGAATGAAAAGTCCCATTTTCTCCATTTCATTCAAAACAAAAGCATCATTAACCTTTATGCTTCCATCAATCCTGAAATAAGTCTTTAATTCCTCATCTTTAGAAGGTCTGCCTCTTTTACCTGATTCACGTTTTTTAATGGATTTCAAATCAACTTTTTCAAAAACAATAGAAGGGAATTCTTTAATCCATTTCTCTGCAGCTTTTGATGCATCCTCTTCGCAGAAGAAGTCCTCTCCTTTCAGCTTTTTAAAAGCCTTCTCTGCTTTTTCAACCTCTTTGTCAAGTTTCGTCCTGAGAGTTTTCTCTTTCTTCTCCTTCATCTTGTGAGAAAGCAGCAAAACCCACTTTTGTTTGACTCCGCCATATTCCACAAAGGTTTGATAAAAAGAGTACCTCTCATCACTTTTTAGCGTTTTCAGGTTCAGATTTGCAGTTAGCAGTTCCTTTGCCTCGGAAATTGTTGCAGGAACACGACTGATCCAGAATGATTTTCCGATATTCTGGATATTATTGTCTGTGTAAAAGGAACTATCAGCGACATAGTACACTTTGCTTTCAGGTCTTAAAACTGATTTGAGAGACGTTATTGCATCCAGAATTGTGTTTTTGTCGGAAGCATTTCCTGAATGTGTGTTCATGAAAAGAGGTATTCCATGCTGATTAACAATCAAGCTCAGTACAAATTGTTTGAGGTCCCATCTTCCGTTTTTGGGAATTCCAAAAGTAATATCAATAGACTCAGTTTCTTCGTCTTCATAATCACCATAAACGCTGACACTTGTAGTGTCAGAGTGTAAACAGTGACCAGGAATAGGTAGACGAGCCATAATGTGAAGGGTAATTTCCGTAAACAGTTTTGTAGGGCCATATTTTACGATTTTGTCAAGAGTCTCTCCGATAGCATATTGATTCAGGTCTTCTTTTGTTATACCGTCTCCAAAAAGCCTTTCAGTAGAAATGTTTTTGAAAAAATCAGGAAACAGGTACAGACGTTGCCCTATGAAACCTAGACCATTGAGTACCATGGCAAGGATGCAGACTGAGTGAGGAACATTATGATTCCGTTCTTTGGGAAGTTTCTCATCGATCAGTTTGTCAACTTCAAGTTCTCGGAAAACTCCAGCCATAAGACCTAGGTGACCTAAGAACCGTGTACGTTTTAAGGAGGATTCAACTCTTCTACTACTGTTTTTCTCTGCCATGGGATAACCAAGAAAGAGATATAAAATTAATGATATTAATTTATAGGTTTACCTGCCGAAAGCAGGATATATGACTCAGATCCGGATCGAATTTCGTCATCAGGTGCTAAAAAATAAACCACAACTGCAATCAAAAGAGCAGGAGATGATATTAACCATAAAAATATACTAAGAAAGTTTGCTATGGATATTAAATCTCCAGTAGACTCAGCCCACGCACCATCAACTGGCAAGAATGGGAACATAGCATTAGTCGTGTTTATAAGAGTAGAATCCATGTAATAATAAACGTTAAGCGGAACTCCAAATGTTAGTTCTATAATTAGAATAAATAATTCGGAAATAATAAAACTTAAAATAACAATTTTAGGCTTAGACATATTAAGAAACTTTGCATTCATTCTTAATAAAGTTTCCAATGTTTGGGTTATGTGTTAGAAAAGCAATACTATCTGGTTCTTTTGAATATTTATTTTCCCTTTCGTTATCCCATACCTTTAATCTTTTTGTTATCCCATACCTTTTAATATTCCCAACACCGTAACTATGCAGACTTACACACCCATAATCATATTCAGGTGACTTTTCCAATGTATTCTGACCGCATAAACGCACTACCCCCATATCTTTTTGCAGCGATTGATGAAGCTAAGGACGAAATGATTGCAAAAGGAGTGGACGTTATCGACCTTGGAGTGGGAGATCCTGACCTTCCGACCCACCCGCACATTGTTGAGGCCATGCGCGAGGCTGTCTGCGACCCCAGGACTCACCAGTACCCTTCTTATGCCGGGATGCCGGAGTTTCGGAAGGCTGCTGCTGAATGGTGTAAGAAATATAAGGGAATTGAGCTTGACCCTGCAACTGAGGTAATCTCACTTATAGGTTCAAAAGAAGCTGTGGCACATATCCCGCTTGCTTTTGTCAATCCCGGGGATGTCGTGCTTTATACTGAGCCGGGATATCCTGTTTATAAAATAGGGACTCTTTTTGCGGGTGGAGAGCCGTATCCACTGCCGCTGAAGGCTGAGAACGACTTCCTGCCTGACCTGGACTCAATCCCGGCAGATGTCCTGAAAAAGGCAAAGATCTTCTTCTTCAACTATCCCAACAATCCGACGGCTGCAACCGCGGACATGAAGTTCTTTGAAAAGGTCGTTGAGTTCTGCAAGAAACACAATATTATTGCCGTGCACGACAATGCTTACTGCCAGATGGCATATGACGGGTACGAGGCTCCTTCTTTCCTTACAGCGAAAGGGGCAATGGATATCGGTATGGAACTTTATTCCCATTCCAAAACCTATAACATGACCGGCTGGAGACTCGGGTTTGCAGTTGGAAACAAAGCCCTCATAAAGGGACTTGGGAAGGTCAAATCAAATGTGGATTCAGGCGTTTTTGATGCGATCCAGATTGCAGGCATTGCAGCCCTCTCGTCCCCCCAGGACTGCGTTGACGAAACAAACAAAGTCTATGAAGAGAGGAGGAATGCTCTTATCGAAGGGCTCACTGCTATGGGACTTGAGGTAAAGCCCCCGAAAGCTACTTTCTATATCTGGGCTCCTGTCCCGAAAGGTTTCACTTCAATCAGTTTTGCAAAACTCCTGCTCGAAGAAGCAGGAATAGTTGCAACCCCCGGTGTCGGCTTCGGAGACGCTGGCGAAGGCTACATCAGGTTTGCCCTCACCAAGCCGGTTGAAAGGATCAAAGAAGCTGTAGAAAGAATGAAGAAACTGCAGTTCTAACTGGATATTTGATCCGAAAACAACTTGGACCGGGCTCAAACTGAATTAAAACAATCCAAAATAGGCGGCATACTCGAAAAAGCCGCCAAAAATCTCTTTTTTGACCAGAATTTTTGTACCTTCACTTCTCTTTTTCTTTTTTGAGTTTCTATCAAATGAGCCTGGTTTTTAAGAAACGTTTTTTAAATTTACATAATTTTTTTATGAGTATCGAGCAGAAATAGGTTTGTAGTTGGAATTGTGCAATTAGTTAGTAAAATAATTAATACAGTTTTAGAAGATAATTATTAACACAGTTATTAACACGCAACCAAATGCAACCTTTCAAAGTCATAATTGTAGTTGGTGATAGAATGAACGACAGGTTAAGGAATTCTGATACTCATATTACTGGAGATAAGAGGGCAGCGAAAAACTCACTCGATGTAGAGTACAGGCGGAACCTTCAGACCGACAGACTCGATTTCATGAGCCCGGTGATAGAGAAGATTACTGGTTTCTCTGCCCAGGAGATAATCGAGATGGGCATTATCAGTGATTCTTCCAGGCTCATCCATCCAGAAGACCACCCTCTCCTTATTGCGGGATTTCCCCATGCAATAGATGTTGGTTTCGGAACCCTGGATTACCGGTCAAACATAAGGACGGCAAATATAGCTGGTTTGCCGATCACTTTACAATCATCAATGATCAAAATGGCAAGCCCCTCTTCAGTGAAGGTGCCATGCGTGATATCAACGGGATCAAAAAAGCAGAAGAAGAGAAAAAGGCAACAAATAAAAATGGCTGGTGACGCCTGTAAGAAATTAACATGTAAAAGTGACAAAAGAAGAACCATAACTCCTGCTTCTTTTGCTTTTCTGTTTTTGAGGGCTGCCAGACAAGCTGGGGGAAGCGAGAATGTTTACGATTGATTTGAAAACCGGTTTTCGATATGAAAGAAAGTATTCTCTCAGCTTTAAAGATATTTCTTCAATATATTGTTTCTCTTAATTGCGTTACTGGCTTGCAAGTTGTTTTTTATCTTGCTGGCAGACCTGCCAAATCCTCACGCTGCACAGGAAGAGTAAAACTCAAAAATTCCTCCCGGATCTGGAATAGTTCAATCAATTAATCAAGAACCGCCGATTTTCATATTCCGGTTTAATGCCCGGAGGTCCGCTCAGAAAAGCATTTCTTTTTTAAGCAATAAATCCTAAGTGGACAGCATGCCAGAACCCACGCGAGAACCCACTAAAAAACCTGCCAGAACCCCGATAAAAGAACATTTCCAGCTTAAAGAAACGATAGTTACTCTCGCAGCTTACGACTTGTCTCATATAGAAGCCGCAAAAGAGACGATCCGTACCCAAAGGGCAATTCTCGAGACCTATATTCTTTCCGACCCTTATTTTCAGTTCACCCTGGAACCCTACGAATGCCCGAAAAATGCCCCTGAGGTCGTCAGGAGGATGATAAAAGCAGGAAATACAATGGGAATCGGGCCAATGAGTGCGGTTGCAGGCACAATCTCTGCCCTTGCAGTGGAAGCTATGGTAAAAGCCGGAGCAAAATATGCTATAGTTGATAACGGCGGGGATATTGCACTTATAAACGATCGGCCTGTTGTTGTCGGAATTTATGCAGGGCAGTCACCTATCAAAAACCTGGGGTTAATTTTCGAACCAAGAGACTCGATTACAGGGATCTGCACCTCAGCAGGGACAGTAGGTCCTTCGATCAGCTTCGGGATGGCAGATGCAGCTGCAGTATTTTCGGATGATGTTTCTCTTGCAGATGCGGCTGCAACAGCACTTGGAAATGAGGTGGGAATTGGGACGGAATCAGTAGAAGCTTCTTTCAAGGCTGTAAAAGGAGTGCCGGGAATAAAAGGTGCACTCGTAATCCAGGGAGAATATATCGGGATGTGGGGAAAAGTGCCAAAAATTACGCGGGCGGATGTAAGGCATGAGTATATTACCAAAGCGTGAACGTTCTTACAAGATCGTGAACATTCATCTGAAATCTGAAGCTTTTTAGAGGCTTTTTTATGCTTTCAGGACTTCTTTTCATAATTTTTGTAAAGAAATCTTTCTGGCTTGAGTTTGCAATGGTTTGAGGGCACAAATATTAATATGTCTTTGATTTTTATTTATGGCAAACCATTAAATTAACAAAAAGGTCGATTCTAATTTTTAAAATATCAAAGGATGTATTTTGCTTAATTTGCCAAGGGTTCCAGAAGAGTTACGCGACTCAAACCAATAGTCTCAAAAACTAAAGTTATTAGAAAACTACAGTTATTAGTGAAGTTAATAACAGGCAATCAAAATGCAATCTTTCAAACTCACATTCAATAGTTGGGGGATACTGAATGAATGGAAAGTTAAGGAAGTCTGGTATTGATATTATTGGAGATTTGCCCTGGGGAACTCACTTCTGTCTATTTTTCCGGACAAAAGAAGATTTGTTAGATATACTTGTCCCCTACTTCAAAGCAGGGCTGGAAAATAACGAATTCTGTATCTGGATAACATCACTACCTTCAGAAGTAGAAAACGCAAAAGAAGCTCTAAAAAAGGTTGTTTCTGATTTTGATGTTTACCTTGAGAAGGGGCAAATTGAATTTATCCCTTACATAGATTGGTACTTAAAAAATGGTATTTTCGATTCGGAGAAAATCATAAACACCTGGATCAAAAAACTCAATAATGCTCTGGCAAGTGGCTATGACGGGCTAAGAATAGCAGAGAATACTTCCTGGCTGGATAAAGAAGACTGGAACAATTTTGTTGATTATGAGAAAAAGGTGGACTCCCTTACTGGAAAATGCCGTATGATAGCTCAGTGCCCATACTGTCTTGATGCTTATAGTGCAGCTGAGACCGTTGACGTGATTGTTAATCATCAATTCACTTTAACCAGAAGGGAAGGAAAATGGGAACAGGTAGAAAGTTCCAGACGCAGGCAGGCTGAAGAGACTCTCTATGAGAGCGAAGTAGAATACCACAGGCTTTTTGAATCCATGCGGGAAGCCTTCTTTGTGGCCGATATCATAACCAATGAGGCAGGAGAACCAGTTGACTACCTTATTGTTGAAGCAAATCAGGCTCTTGAATCTCAGACAGGGGTTCCACTGGAACAGTTTATTGGAAATACGGCTCTTAGAATGTACCCGGGTCTGGATAAATTCTGGATTAAGACATATGGTCGCGTAGCCCTTACTGGCAAACCTGAGCAATTCGATTATTACGCTGACGTACAGAAGCGTCATTATGAGGTCTCAGCATACCAGATACGACCAGGCCGATTTGCTGCTATCTTCTTGGACATCACAGATCGAAAGCGGGCTGAAGAAGCACTTATTAGAAATGAAAATGAATTTCGTACGCTGGCTGAGAATTCCCCTGATATAATCAGCCGATTTGACAGGCAAAAGCGCCACATATATGCTAATCCTGCAGCTGTGGAACCTTATGGCAGGTCTCCAGAAGAAATCATAGGGAAAACGAATAGCGATCTGGGAATGGACCCTCAACAGGTGAAATTCTGGGAGGAACACTATGAAAATGTTTTTGCTACAGGAAAACCCGAAACAATGGAATTTCATTATAAATCGCCTGAAAGAAAAGAATACTATTTTAATACGCGAATAGTACCTGAGTTTGTTGATTGTGAAGTGACTTCTGTTCTTGCTATCTCGCGGGACATTACGGATATAAAGGAAGCAGAAGCTAAGTCGAAAGAAACGCTTGACAATTTAGAAAACGCACATGATATTCTTTGAATAACATGCACAACTAAATGAAAGTACTTTACCCCACTTTTTTGGCTATTGAATTCCTTATTACTTTGGGCAGTAAGGTTGTCCTAATTTTGGTTTTTCAAAACCGTCAGAAAACTAATCAGTGAATTGCCATCGAAGGCTCAAGTGTGACTTTGATCACGGATGCTAAATTGGCCTTTGAGGCAATTCCACTGCCCAAATAAATTGGGTGATATTATTTGATGATTGAAGTCATAAACAAAGCTTGTGGTTTAGACATTCACAAACTCTTTTTCATTGCTACAATTCTCAGTAGATCTGGTGAAAAACAACAGCAGCGTTTCGACAGAGATGATGAGGGAATTTTAGCCCTTAAAAATTGGGTAATATCAGAAAAATGTAATGTTGTTGCATGTGAATCAACAAGTGACTTTTGGGTTCCTGTCCATGATTCTTTGATAAAGCATCTACCGGTGATAGTTGGAAATGCGCGAGATATGAAGGTATTTACACATAAAAAAACAGATAAGATTGATTCAGAAGTCATTGCACAACTTGCACTTAATAATATGATTCAGCCATCAAGAGTTTTTCCAAAGGATCATAGAGATTTTAGATCATATGTTCGACTTCGGTTAACACTTGTACAAAAAAGAACAGATCTAAAAAATAAAGCTCACTCAATTCTTGCATCTGAAATGTTAAACCTGAAGAATGTGCTGACAGACATTTTCGGCAAGAATGGCAGAATGATCTTATCAGGAATCTCTTCAGGTAAGACTGTTGACCAGATTATCGCAAGTCTTTCTCCAAATGTTCGTAAAAAAAGTGATCAAATCAGAGAAATTCTTGAGCGAGAAATCTCTCAAAGTGCTGCATTCAGACTTCAGATCTGTCTAAAACTCATAAAAAGTCTTGATGATGAGATCGAAGCTTTAGAAAAAGAAATTTTCAATTATGCTTATAGAAATCATAAGCGAGAAATGGAGATTTTAATGTCAGTTCCAGGTATAGGAGAACTTGGTGCGGCAATTCTACTTGCTGAAATAGGCAATTTCAAGGATTTTTCTTCTGGAGATAAGCTTGCTTCTTGGCTTGGTCTGGTTCCTAATGTGTATCAATCTGCAGATAAATACCACAACGGAAGAATCACAAAGAGAGGATCAAAGAGAGCAAGATGGATTCTGACGCAGATTGCTCAAGCAGCGGCAAGAAAGAATAACAGTAAGTTAAAAGAGTTTTTTAACAGGAAAAAGAAGTCAATTGGACATGCAAAGGCAATTATTGCCTTGGCAAGGAAAATTGCAACGATAATATGGCATCTTATTACGAATGATGAGATGTACGAAGATGAAATTGGATATAAAAAAAGGGAAATTCAAAAGAGAAAGATTGTTGAGACCGAGATATTCTCAGTTGATGAACGAATAAAAATAATTAGTGAAATATTTGCAATAACGCGAAAAGAGGATGAAGAGAGCATGTGAGGAAGATATCCTCATGTACTTTCATGCTAAATTAGTAGAAGAACGAACAGCAGAGCTTAAGACAGCATATAAATTGTTGAAAGAAAACGAAAAAGGTCTTGCTGAAGCCCAGAAAATGGCTCATATCGGGAACTGGGAGTGGGACATTGCAGCTGATAAAGCATACTGGTCTGAGGAAATGTATCGTATTTTCGGACGCGATCCCAAAAAAGGAGCACCACCTTACAATGAATATTTAAGTTATATACATCCCGATGATCGAGATTATTTTGATAATTCCACCAAGAAAGCCGTAAATGGAAAACCTTACAGTATTGAGTACAGGATTGCCCTGGCTAACGGGGAAGAACGCATAGTCCATATGCAGGCCAAAGTTATTTTTGGTGAGAAAAATATCCCCGTTCGAGTAAAAGGAATAGTCCAGGATATTACTGAACGTAAAAAGGCTGAGAAAGCTCTAATAAATCTCGAGATAGCCCGTAAAAAAGAAATTCACCACAGGATTAAGAATAATCTGCAAGTTATCTCTTCTCTCCTGGATCTTCAGGCTGAAAATTTCAGCAACAGAAAATGTGTTAAAGACTCCGATGTTCTCAATGCTTTCAGGGAAAGCCAGGATAGAGTAACGTCTATTGCCCTTATCCATGAAGAGCTGCATGAAGGCGGGGGAGACAATACCGTGAATTTCTCGCCTTACCTTGAAAGGCTTGTTGATAACCTTTTTCGGACTTACAGACTTGGAAACGTTGACATTACCTTAAACATGGATCTTGAAGAAAATATCTTCTTTGACATGGATACTGCAGTTCCATTAGGGATAATTGTCAATGAACTTGTTTCCAATTCGTTAAAACACGCATTTCCAGGTAGGAACAAAGGGGAAATTCAAATTAAACTATTTAAAGAAGAAAGAGTTAAAAAAGAAAAAGTTGAAGAAGAGAATATTGAAAATGAATTGGGTAATAGTGGAGATGAAACTACCAGAAAAGGTACAGGCGGTACAGTTTATACACTGATTGTCTCAGATGACGGAACTGGCATTCCTGATAAAATTGATTTAAAAAATTCAGACACGCTTGGTCTGCAGCTTGTAAACATTCTGGTAGATCAGTTAGATGGTGAAATCGAGCTAAAAAGGAATAAAGGCACAGAGTTCGTTATAAATATAAATGTATAACCGGTTCTACAGGCTTCTTGGCTGATGAAACAAAATCAGACGAAATAAGATCAAAATATATCAGGTATCTCTCCTTAAAACCAAAATTGTACAAAATCATGCTCATTAGCAATGGTTATCCTGCTTTCCTGGACCAGTGTATTATCAACCGAAAAGTCAAAAGAATTCGGTTTACTATTTCATTTATAAACTCTCTAGTTCCGAGTATAATAAACTCAGGGAGGCAATAAATAGAGGGTGTCTTTTTACTAATTAATTTTATGTGATACTTTTATTAAGGAACTTTTGTATAATTAAATATAATTCAAATTCATATTTCATTAAAATTGTATGTCTAACACTTATCCGGCAGGCTCTCGTCTGAGCTTTGTTCTGAAACTGGCGAGTAAGGGGTTGCTGCCGGAAACTGGAAGATGGAACTGCTAGAAGACTGAAATCATTATTCTTGGAGGAGACTATTTATGTTAGGGGGCTATGCAGGAAAAATTCTTGATGTTAATCTTGAGACCAGAGAGCTTAAAGATAAACCGCTGGATGAAGAGACGCTGAGGATGTATCTCGGAGGAAAAGGGCTTGGCCTGAAACTCATATATGACGAGTTCAGGGATGATATGCAGCCCTTTGACCCGGATAACCTCCTTGTTTTTGCTACAGGTCCTGCTACCGGGGCAAGGGTGCCAACGAGCGGGCGTTTCCATGTCCTTACAAGCAAATCTCCGCTGACAGGGGCAGTAGGGAGCGGAAACTCAGGAGGAAAATGGGGACCTTATCTGAAGTTCGCAGGTTATGATGCGGTAATCGTCAGGGGCATTTCTGAGAAGCCTGTTTACCTGAGCATTATAAACGGAAAGGCTGAACTTGTCGAAGCTCCCGATATCTGGGGCATGACCGTAACCGCAGTCACAGAAGAGCTGCTCAAAAGGGTGGGAACGGAGCCAAAGAAAACCTCTATTGCCTGTATCGGACCAGCCGGAGAGAACCTGATCTCTATGGCCTGCATAATGAATGATGAGTACAGGACAGCAGGCAGAACCGGTTCCGGGGCTGTTATGGGCAGCAAAAAATTGAAGGCGATTCTGGTTTCCGGAAACCAGAGGCAGGAATCCGCAAACCCGGAAATGCTTGTCGATAAGGTTGCGGAGTCAATGAGCCTTATCAAAGAAAATCCGGTTACGGGTCCCAAAGGAGGACTGCACCTTTATGGGACTGCAGTCCTTGTAAATATAGTAAACGCACACGGGGCGTACTCTTCGAGAAATTTCCAGCAAGGTAATTTCCCGGAAGCTGACGAACAGAGCGGGGAACGGCTTACTGCAACTTACCTGACAGGCACTACAGGCTGCTGGGGCTGTCCGATTGTCTGCGGAAGGAAGTCCGTAATTCCAGAGGGGCCTTTTAGTGTTAAGTATACCGAAGGTCCGGAATATGAGACTATTTTTGCCCTGGGCTCCAACTGCGGAGTAAAAGAGCTTGATGCCGTTGTGAAAGCCAACCATTTCTGCAATGAGTTCGGGATAGATACGATTTCCATGGGAGGAACAATTGCATGTGCCATGGAGCTTGTCGAGAAAGGAAAAATTCCTGAAGGGAGTCTGCTGGGCCTGAACCTGAAGTTCGGGGACGCCGGAGCAATGGTCGAGTGTGTCTGGAGGACAGCATATAAAGCAGGATTCGGAGCAGACCTTGCACTCGGCTCGAGAAAGCTTGCGGAAAAGTACCAGGCTCCGGAATACTCCATAAACGTTAAAGGCATGGAACTGCCGGCTTATGACCCGCGCGCAATCCAGGGAATAGGGCTTGAATATGCAACTTCAAATCGTGGAGGAGACCACGTTTATGGCTATACGATTCCATCCGAAATTCTCGGAATTCCTAAAAAGCTTGATCCCTATTCAACGGAAGGGAAGCCGGAATGGACTATTTTCATGCAGGATATGGTCTCTGCAATTAACTCGACCGTTATCTGCCTCTTTACCAGTTTTGCCCTTTGGCTCCCTCAGTATGCAGGAATGCTTCAAGCTATTACGGGCATGGAACTTGATCCTGAGAAACTGCTCAGGATAGGGGAGAGGATCACGAACCTTGAACGCCTGATGAACAACAGGTACGGCTTTAACAGGTTACAGGATGTCCTGCCCAGGCGCCTTACAGCAGAACCTACTCCTGCAGGACCTTCCAAAGGGCAGATCTCTCATGTGCCTGACATGATCGATAAATATTACGAACTCCGAGGATGGGTTGATGGAGTCCCCACGGAAGAAAAGTTAAGGGAACTCGGGATTGCCTATGGAGAACACCGGAAAAATGAAAGTAAATGTTAAATTTCTTGCCTCGATCCGCGAGATAGCCGGCGCTCACGAGATCCAGTTCGAACTGAGTTCAGGGAATACGGTAAAAGACCTCCTTGAATTCCTGGAATCTCATTTTGGAGTGGAGTTTAAAGAAGCAACGGGAAAACCCTTCGAAGATGAAAATCCTAGAATAAGGTTTCTTGTTAACGGCAGGGATATTGATTTTCTCCAGGGACCCGGAACCGAACTGAAAGAAGGGGATGTCGTGGTCCTTATCCCTCCCGTTGGCGGGGGATAAAACTGGAATACGGAGCTTTTTTCTCCCCCACTTAGAGGACTGAAGCTGTTTTGCCATCCACTCAAGAAAATAACAGGTAATTCATCTGGTATGATAGTCAATGCAAGAAATATTTGCACAGTAAGCAAGAACAACAACCTTAAATAACATCTTTAAAAGTGAAGTTAATTTTTGAGATTACTATAACTTGACTTTGTCACATTTTCTTTTCATGTCTACCGTGAAGTATAATTTTTCTCCTATAAATTTGGTTTAGTGAAACAAATAACAGATGACTTCATCAAGTCAAATAATATTTCTGTAGAAAAATACCTTTCTGAAAAGCATCTTGACTTCTATTTTCAAACTAAAACTCGTTGTATGGTTTTAACCTGTATTGATTACCTTAATGGTTTGCTTCTCCTCCCCTATAGGAAAAATATGAGAAAAATGGCAATTTACTGTTGTAAATGCTCTAACAACCAATCACTAAGCCATTTCCTCTCAACTTCTCCTTGGCGTTCTGCAGATCTCCTCAAATCTGTTCGAACAAAAGCCATTCAAACTATAGGTAAAAATGGTGTTCTTATACTTGACGAATCAAGCATAAAAAAATCTGGAAATAGTTCTGTCGGAGTTTCTCATCAGTATTGCGGCAACCTTGGAAAAAAAGATAATTGCCAGGTTGGCGTATTCCTTGCTTATTTTAAGAATAAGAGGAGAATGTTGATTGATGAGAGATTATATCTCCCACAAAAATGGATTGATGACAATGCTCGTTGTTTAAAGGCTAAAATTCCTCGTGAGGAAATAAAGTTCCGAACCAAGTATGAACTTGGTCTTGAAATGATTGATAATGCAATAGAAGAAGGTATTCCTTTCTCCTATGTCACAATGGATGGATTCTATGGTGAAAATCCTGAGCTATTGACAGAACTTGAAAGTAGAGGTTTAACTTTTGTTGCAGACATAGCCATCGATACTCTTGTTTATGTAGAGAAACCAGTAGCTGAGGTACCTGGGAAAAAGGGAATAAGAGGAAGAAAACCCACTATCCTTAAGGTTTTGAATACATTATCAGCAAGAGTTGATTCTCTTTCCAGTTCAATTAAAGGATGGAAACTTATCAAAGTTAGAAAAACGGAAAGAGGATATAAAAAAGTCAATTTTAAGGCTATAAAGGTCTGGAGACGCCAGAATAACTTGCCTTGTGAGAAGCCATTATGGCTTCTCATAAGTAAGGATGTAGAATCAAATGAAATTAAATATTCCCTATGCAACGCTTCTGAGGATACTCCATTAGATGAACTTGCAAGAATGCAGAGTTCAAGGTATTGGATTGAAAGAGCATTTCAGGATGCAAAGGGAAACTGCGGAATGGCAGAATATATGGTGAGAAATTGGAATGCATGGCACCATCATATGGCATTAGTAATGCTTGCAATGCTTATTTTACTCTCTTATCAGAAAAAATTCAACAAAATGTATAAGATTTCAATTTCTGGGGTCATATGGATACTGAAATACCATAATCCATTGAAAAGAATCGATGCCTGGGAAATTGCAAGAATATTAAATCAAGATAATGAACTGAGAAGGAAGGCAAGGGTTAGCAGGTTAAAAAGTTCATAATTTTTAGGATGAAAGAATTTGAATTCTTGTTCTGGTTACTGGTAAGTATGCAATTTTGGTAGGGAAAATTTAGGACAGTGGAAACAATGGAACTATTGATCAAGAAGAAAATAGAAAAAACAAAAATAGGAAGGTAAAAGATTCTAGACGGAATAAATTTGAGTAGAAATAGGTTTCGATACCTGCAATAATGAGTTAATTTGACAATGTCAAGATAAAATAAATTGAAAAAAGCAATGCCTCCTGGCCCGAGAAATAATCCTCTTGACCTCTGTAACCGCTTTAAATCCACAGGTTAATATAGGACGCCTTCTCCGGCTTGTCTGGCGGTCCTGAAAAATAGAGAAGGAAGACAGAAGAAATAGAAAGTCGAAAAAGAGTATTTTTCATATAGAATTTATTCTGCTCCGTCTGGTATACTTACAGATTTTTTGGTTTCTTTCCATTGTTGATTTTTTTGCTAATCTCCTGTAATCTCTTATAGACTTCCCCTGTCATTTCTGTCGGTTAGTTTTTTGCAGTGTTCTCAGTAGTTTTCACTTTCTGGCTTTCTCTTCATTCCTTTCTCTCCATTCTTTTCTCTCCTTTCCTTTCTCTCCATTCCTTTCCCTCCTTTTCTCTTTTTTGTCTGAAAGACCGCTCTCCTGCGTCGAGCGTTACAGGAACTACTCAGTATAGCGAATATTGTCGTATGGGTCAGAAATATCAGCCATGTAACGGTGGACGACTTTTATTGAAAAAGGAATCAAAAAAGTGAAAGGGAAAATGATTTCCCCTCACTGAATCAACGATGCGGGTTTTTATCCTCCTTTATCCTCTTTTATCCTCCTTTATCCTCCTTTATCCTCCTTTATCCTCCTTACTTCTTTTTCAACAGGAACAGTACGGAAAGAATTCCCGCAACTGCAAAGACAATCCCAAACCCCGGGATTTTCTTTGTTTCTTCTGAGGTCGTATCCGGAACTTCGTTCCTCATTATTTGCTGTGCAGCTGCCTCAGACCCGGAAGTTTCTGTCGGCATTATCGTAACACCACCTTTCTTTTCTCCTGTAATCGAATAGAAGGAAAAACCCGGAGTTTCGGCCCTGAAGTAGAGGAATTCGTCATCTTCCCCTGTTTTTTCAGTTGCGAGCTGGGTCCAGGCTTTGTCATGATAACGGTTCAGGACGAGCCTTGCTTCATTGATATTGTTTTCATCTACCCAGCTGCGGGGAACCTTAAAGTCGATCATGGCACCCTCAAAATTACCGGATTCTCCGAAAAACTGGCTCCCAATTACTATGTTCATATACTGGAAGACCATGCCTTCAGGACCTTCCAGAACCGTTTTTGGCAGACCACTGAGGATCTCAACTTTCCCGGTCACGGTCCCTGCACTGGTCCCTGAAACAAATTTGATACCCATAACACTGCATCCGGGTTCGCTGAATGTAAACTCTGCCTGCTGGCCTTTGATTATCTGCTGCCTGGAAACGCTAGCTGCCAGGACATTGACGGAAGACATTCCCGAAACACCTCCGAAAAGGGCTGACCGGCTCCCACTGCTTTCGCTGCTTCCGCGGTACTCTTCTTCCTCCTCTCCTCCACCATTGGCAACTTCAGGGGGGTTGTGGAGGGGGAGGCTGTCAAACTCGTTTTCGGAGCCCGGGATTTCGTAAGGGGCATCACAGAAACCGTCTCCATCAGCATCAGGGGTGGTTTCTGAAAAACCTGTCCCCTCAGGATTTGCCCAGCAGTTGCCCCCGATATATGGGTCTCCGAGGATGTTTTGTCCTTCAGTCTTGCTAGTATTCCAGGTGTTTCCCGCACATTCTCCCGAGAGGCGAATATTATCAGAGTTCCTGAAAAGATTGTTGTAAATACTATTGTTCCTGGAACCCTCAAGGTAAATCCCAAATCTTCTTCCGATCACGGTATTTCCGGATAGGGTACAGTTTTCGGACTCGCTTAACCATGCCCCGAAATAACTGTCAAGAAGGACGTTCTCGCTTAAAATGCAGCCGGATACCCCTTCCATATAGATCCCTGAAATATATCCTTCTGAAGCCCCGGACACAGTAAACCCACTGATCGTCACGGAATCGGCAGTTACATTGAAGATATGTTCTTCAGGAGCAGCCGCATGGACAATTGTATCATCAGGGTTCCCTGATAATGAAATGATGCTAACCGATTTGTTCACCTTTACGTTTTCCGTATAAGTACCCGGGCTTACGAGAAGTGTG
This sequence comes from Methanosarcina subterranea, assembly GCF_055385895.1. Lineage (NCBI taxonomy): Archaea > Methanobacteriati > Methanobacteriota > Methanomicrobia > Methanosarcinales > Methanosarcinaceae > Methanosarcina > Methanosarcina subterranea. Next base: position 1,925,546 of record NZ_AP042426.1, read on the forward strand.
TCTCCTTCCCACGCAGCGTCTATAGCTGCCTGGATAGAGGAAAACGCCCCGGATCCGGGACCCACAGTGAGGGTAAGCGGAACTCCCGGCTCTCTGCAAACTGGCAGGTAATCCTTACTTCCGGTGAGGGAGTTGATAATGTAAGGAGTGTCTCCTATCCCGTTTCCGTCAGCATCAGAGCCCGCATAATCGCTCCAGTAATTTCCAGCGGTTGTATTCCATATGTTGTTACCTGTATCCTTAACATTCTTTGTGTTATTGAAAGAATTACCGTAGATGGTGTTATTTGTAGCTGCGGTAAGCCAGATCCCGAATTCCGGGTTATTTGAAATGGTATTGGCAAACAGTATATTGTCTGAAGTTGAAATTTCCCCTGTCCAGCCCTCAAGCGATATGCCGCGGGTATTTCTCACAACTATGTTTTCTGAGAGAGTGTTGTGCTGGCTTATGGTCAGGAGAATTCCACTTTCATTGTTAGAATTTGCATTGTTTGCTGTCAGGACGTTGTAATCCGAATCAAACAGATCTATCCCAAGATCACTACCTGAAGCAGTATTTTCCACAAAAGTATTGTTATTCGAGCAGTCAGCCCGAATTCCGGTGTATCCTCCAGAAACATTATTGCCGTTTATGGTGTTATTCCTGGCTTCGTAAAGATATACGCCGTATCCCGGATTTCCGGACAGGTTGTTATTTGCCAGGGAGTTTCCTGAAGAGGCTTCCAGATAAATCCCCAGTGAATTCCCCGAAAATTTGTTTCCATGTACAGTATTGTTACCGGAATCTGTAAGGCATGCCCCGTAATAGTTGCCGGATAATGTATTGTTTTCGAGTACTGCTCCTTCCGTTCCGTAGAGGTAGATCCCAAACCTTTCATCATGGAATACAAGGTTCCGGACTGTTATGTTCTGGCAGTTAAGCAAACAAACAGAACCCGCATATGATCCTGAATCCAGAACATAGCCGGAGACTCCGGAAAGGATATACAGGGGCTTTCCATCAAGAAGGTTGCTAGACTCCACATCAGGCGCGCTTTGCGAAGTACAGTTCCCTTGAATTCCAAAGTTGTAAGTATTATTTTCCAGTATGTTTCCGGAGAGTGAGTTCCACTCTGAATCTACAATATAAAGCCCATAGGAGTTTGAACTTGCATTGTTCCCTGTGAAGTTCAGGCCGGAAGAACCACTGATGTAGAATGCGTATCTGTTATCTGACGAACTAATGTTCTCAACATGGGAATCCGCTGAACTGTATAAGTAAAGCCCGTAGAGATTTCCTGAGAGGTTCAGGTCCCGGATTGTCATATTCTGGCAGTTGATACAGTATACTGTCCCGGCATTTGAACCTGAATCAAGGATAAGGTTGCTTTCGTTTACAAAGAAGCAGATAGGCTTTCCGTCCACAGTATTGCTTTCGTCAATATCGTTTGCAGTTGAAGCTCTTGGAAATGCAAAATTATAAGAGTTGTTTTCCATTCTGTTATTTTGCAGGGTATTTCCTTCTGATGAGGATAGATAGATTCCATAATTATTGGATTCAGCCGTGTTTCCTTCCAGGGTGCAGTTTTCTGAAAGAATTACATAAAGCCCACAGTAGTTATCTGAGAGCACATTCTGGCTTATATTACAGTCCTTGACTTCATAGAGCCAGATCCCGGCTGTGGAGTAAGCGGAAGAAGACAAAGGTTTAGATCCTCCGCTTACGGAAAAACCTGAAATGTTTACCGAATCTGCCGTTACGTAAAATACAGAATCCTTAGAATTTGCAGCTCTTACTTCCGTATATTCTGGTCCGGACTCGGAAAGGATTGTAACAGCCCTATCCACATCCACGTTTTCGGTATATGTGCCGTTGCGGACAATGATTGTGGCTCCGGGCGAAGAAGCGTCAACAGCGTCCTGGATAGAAGTGAAATCAGCAGGCTCATCATCATCCACATAGAGCAGGGAAGAGTTAGTTACATGAACCCATTCGGTTTTTTCAAGGGTATTGTTTCCATATTCATTTTCCACATGGAGTGTAACATTATACTTCCCGGCTTCCGTATATTTATGAGTAGGGAAACGGTCGGTGGAAGTGTTTCCATCCCCAAAATCCCAATTCCATGCCATTGGGGAAAGAAGGCTTGCATCAATAAATCCCACTATGAGGGGAGCCGGACCCGAGGTGACATTAGCCGTGAAGGCAGCTTCTGTCGTTTCACTCCTGTTTGTGAAAGCTTTGATGCAGACGTTTGTGTTTTCCATAGCCAGAGTAGTATCTACCCAGTTCTCCCCATTCGGGCTGAAAAAGCTCTCTCCAGGATTTGCACTGGCTTTGCTGCTGTACCCTTCAAGCGGGAACTCAACCGCCACAGGATAGGAGTATTCAGGGGTAGTAAATTTTACGACTACTGAAAAATTCTGCCCAGGCTCAAGCTGGACTGCTGATCCCAGGGATATGGTATGGTAACCTGCAAGAGCGATCGTCCCTTTAGTAGAAGTTTCGGCTCCTGCAGAATTTACAGGTCCGGAAAGCAGATCGGTGTAGATGTAGATTTCATACTCCGTACCTGTGGCAGGAGTATAGAAACTCACAGCTTCAAGGGTTTCGGTTTTTTCGGCTGTGAAAACGTTGGCTGCCCAGGCTGTGCTGCTTCCTGAGACCCCGATACTTTCAGTCCAGCCCAGAGGGTCATACTGGTATACATGGGAATAGGAACTCAGGTCTTCGGTTGTATGAACATTATTTGCACTCCCGATGGCAGTATCGTAATAAGAGATATAGAAGAAGCCTTCCTCTCCCCAGTTTGTACCCCAGGAATTTTTAACAATAAATGCTCCGTCTCCGGGGGCTGCAGGGTTGAACTTATTTCGATCAAATGAATTATCCCAGCCTACAATGCCTATCAGATGGTTTTCACTATTCGAGCCTGCGTAATAATAGGTGCAGTTGGCAGCGTCATAAGCATCCGGAGAGTAATAAATTACAGAGCTAACTACCCCATAATTCATCAGGGCCCATTTGATCAGGTCGTTATCTTCTTGTCCGTTTCTTGCCGGAAGGAAGAGAACTTCCTGTATTCGTTTTAAGGAAGGAAGGTCTGTCGGAGAGATCCCGATGTGAGAGTCATAAGGGTCATCGGTTTCACTTACCGGGCCGCTCCAACGGGCTAAGTAAGCTGTGGTCATAAAAGCATTTCCGCCGTCATCATGAGTGCGGTCAAAACCTTGAGGATAGTCCTCGGAAAGTAGGTTTTTTACGTTATTCTCAGAAAAGTCCATGTTTTTTCCTTCTGCTCCGAGAATGTAAGATTCCAGGGATGCATAGGCTCCAAATGCCCAGCAGCTTCCTGCATCCATCTGGTCCCGAATAGGGCTCACGCGCCCTAAAGTCCTGAGGTTATAAGAAACAGGATAATTACCCTCACCTTCCAGATTTTCAACCGTTTTTAGGTGTGAAAGATCTACAGGAGCTGGGAGGAAGCCCGTAGCTAAATTTTCAGTCTCTTCTTCAGAAACTTCACCTGAGGTCAGGAGTATTCGATCCTCATTCAGCTCTTCATTTTCCCAGCCCTCATTTAGCTCTTCACTTTCCCGCCCCTCATTCAGCTCTTCACTTTCCAGATACTCCTCAAATTCAGGATTCAAAGGAGCAAAGGAAAAAAGTTCCGAAGAATAGTTTCCTGATGGAATAGATCTATTGTTTCCATAGGAATTGGATTCATTATTTTCAATTGCCATTAAGATATTATTTTCAACCGCAGTTAATCTACTATTTTCTGATGTTGAAGATATATTTTCTATAAAAGTTAGGTTTTCTGAAATTGCTGCCGCCTGCCCGAGCAGGAGACATATCAAAGCAAGAGAGAAAAGATACAATTGTTTTTTTAACATTTTATAGGCACCTGTTTTTTGATTTTTGATCATTTTAAAGTTAGAGAGCCGTTAAATTTCACGATAATAATAAAAGCTAAATGATCAATAAATCTCCAAAATTAACAATAATTTTTGCATAATTAAGGAGAAGACAGTGAAATATTTTTAATATGTTATATGTGTTAAGTGTTTTGGTATTTTTCATATGTCTTGACAAATCGCTTAAACTAAAAGGCTTCAGGAGTAAGCTTATCGCAGATCACGTAAAATAGAGGATAAAAGGTAAAGTCATTAAAGGATAAGGATTGGGTGAAAAATTGGAAGCACTGGTTATAATAGACATGACAAACGACTTAGTGTTTGAGATATACGAATACGAAGGTAGGGAATACGAAGGAAACCTAGTAGCCCCCTCTGGAAAAGAGATAATTAATCCAATAGTTGAGCTTGTGAAAAAAATTCTCAAGAGGGGTAATCCGGCTGTACTCAGGCTTCCGAAAGACCACTACAATGCTTTCACAAATCCGAAACTGGAACTGGAACTTGCGGAACTGGGCATTGATGAGGTGTTCATAACAGGCCTGGTTGATGAGGTATGTATTTACCAAAACGCGCTTGGATTTCTCGAGAGGGGTTTTCGGACAAACGTCGTAAAAGGCTGTACTGCCCCCTTTGATCCGGAAAAAGGAAAAGAAGCCCTGGAAAAACTTGATGCCTGTGGAGCAAAGATAGTTGACGATATTTCTGCGGATATAGGCATAATCTTGCTTCTCGAAGACGAACACAATGATAATTCGGAAGAGATCAAATCAGGCAGCTGGCCACCTCATAGTATGGAAGGAACACCCGGAGCTCTTACAATTAAACCTATCAGGGAGGTACTTGAGGGCAGGAAATAAAAATGAAAGAAAAAATTCAAGTAAATAAAAATGAAAGAAAAGACAAGGAATAAAAGGCAATCCGGAAATCTATCTCGATAATGCGAGAGAACTCCTTCCTCGACGATCGGATTTATCCGATCTGGCAGGTGGGAGGGAGAGCCGTCAACTTTTAAACGAAATACATTCTAAAGAAAATTATATAACCTTTTAGAATATATCAACATTATATGCTAAAAGCCTACAAAAGCCCTGCTTTTTTCCTCTACTATTCAGCTTTGCCCCTCACCTTTATAACTAAGCTTTTACCACCGGCTTATTCTGGCTCAATTTAATACCCTTTCTTCAAAGTTCAACACATATTCGTTTTCCTCAAACTGTTTTTCTTTCGGTTCTTCAATTGCCTGCGGGTTTTTTTCCGAATCCTTTTTAATATGAAGTACCCGCTGTGGGAAGGGAATTTCTATGCCATTTTCTTCAAGGGTTTTTTTAATATTCCACAGGAGCTTCGTTTTCAACCCGAACCATTCGCTTACAGGCGCCCAGATCCTTACAATAATATTTACCGAGCTTTCTCCAAGTTCAGTAACAAAAACCGAGGGAGACGGGTTCAGAAGAGCGAAGGGCTCCTTATCTATAAGTTCTTTGATCAACCATATTGCAGCACTGGCATCATCACTATAGCGGATTCTGACAGTGTATTCAAACCTTCTTACAGGGTGTCCTACAATGTTTGTTATGTTTGTGGTAAAGACCTGCTGATTGGGCAGGCGGACAAGGAGCCCGTCATAGGTACGGATAAGGGTGGAGATTATGCGGATATCGGTAACATAGCCAGCTGTCCCGTTGATTTCTACCTGGTCCCCTATTTTTATAGGCCTCTCAAACATAAGGAAACAGCCCGCAACCAGATTTCCAACGATGTTCTGGCTCGCAAAACCGAGGACTATACCTGCAACTCCTCCTGCAAGCAGGAGCCCAGAGGGGTCAAGCCCGATTAAAGGAAGTATGGAAATGAAAACGACAATAAGAGAACTATAGTAAAGGAGCTTGAGGATAGGCTCGCCTACATCCTTGCTGACCCTGTCTTTAAGAGACCTTCGCAGGTAAATTGTGAGAACTCTGGAAAGGAGGACAGAAAACGAAAGAATGACTATAAACTTTATCAGGTCCCCCAGGGTAACTGGACCTTTTGAGGTAGGATACAGGACAAACTCAAAAAAATTAATATCAGGCATAATCTCAGGCAGGATCAAAAGCCCCACCCCATATAAAATTTAAGGGGTACAAAACCAAGCTTCCGGAGGCCATAAACGCCAAAAGCCTCTTTCCTGATTTTTCGGTCTTTCACAAGAGAACCTTTCATCTCTCCATTAATGGGCTGCATCTCGAAACCCGTTTCAGCTGTATTCCTATTGAGGATGTCCATACGGGCTTTCATAAAAACGTCCCCGTCATAGTACAGTTTCATCCCATAGGCACTGAAAACGGCTTTTGAGATTGAAGCCCAATCAGAGGAGGCGTTTCTGAGAGTTAGTTCCATAATTCCCTCTTGCAGGGGGTTAAGTGAGGGAGAAACCGAATATAACCTGCTTTTCCAGTGCTTACAGACAACTCCATTCGAAACTTCTCCATAAAGAGTAAACTTCTGCCTCACCAGGGTGAAAACATCTATAAGTTGAAGGCTCTTATTTTCGCTTTCCGAGATAAAGACGCCTATTTCTACCGGAAAAGTCAAAAAAATCTGTTTTTTCTCCCCCCCTGCAAGGAGCAGGGTTTTTTCAAATTCTATCAACAGATTTGGGGTAATTTCTTTCGGAGTATTCAGAGGTTCCACAGGATTAATGATAATTCGCTTTCTATCTCCAAGAATAAGCTTTTCCACTTCATCTCTTCCCAGGGTCCTTCTGTATGTCCATCTGTCTCCAGTCCTCTCTACGGATACGGAGATTCCTTCCTGTTCTACTGAAAATGGGGGGTCATAATAGCCGTACATAATATTCCAGCAATTAACATATTTCAATAATTTCTAATTAATATTACATCCTAACCATTATAAAAAAATTACTTTAAACAAATTTTGCAGGACTGTAGAAAAAAGATAGGTCCTGATTAATTGATAGGTAGATTAATTGATTGACCTGTTCGGAATCCCTGATAGCCTTTCAGTTTTCTTTCCCTGCGCTACGAGGGGTTCAGGCCAGCCATCATCCATATAAAACAATAAATTGAAAGCCAGTGCCGCAATTAAAAAATTCAATATACAGAAAAAAACATCCTCAGGAACTAAAAAGAATACTCTCCTAATCCCACAGATAGCTTTTCAATTCTCAGGAAACAATCCTTCATCGAGCGGGACAAAAATAGTCCGGTAAAGCTAATAAGGTTGTATAGGATCAGAGTTTTAATTAGTCCTCTTGAGCTCAACTCATTGCTAAACCCATCAGGTAGTCCTCTTGAGCGAAGCGAAAAGGACCTCGTGCTGTTGCACTTGCAGTGCAACTCCCAGAAAATCTTCGATTTCCTGTGATCCCGACGCGAAACTCGGGCGAGACGCAATTCGGGGTTTAGACCCATCTTCTCTTCCTAAAGTAAAGGAACATGCTTATTCCTATTAATGCCATACCCAGCATGACCACAGGATAACCCCAGCGCCATCTAAGTTCCGGCATGTATTCAAAATTCATGCCGTATACTCCTGCGACAAAGGTTAAAGGAATGAAAATCGTGGCGATGATTGTCAGAACTTTCATGATGTCATTCATTCTGTTGCTCAAGCTCGAGAGATAGACATCTACCATTGAAGACAGGATATCCCTGAAGGCTTCTATGGAATCAATAACCTGAATGGTATGGTCATAGACGTCTCTCAGGTAGATCTGCGTAGTCTCCTTTATGAGTCCTGATTCTGCTCTTTGAAGACTGTTTATCAGTTCCCTGAGAGGCCACACTGATCTACGAAGAACGATCATTTCTCTCTTGTGTTTCTGAATCATCCTCATAGTTTCAGGTACGGGATTTACTATCAGCTTTTCTTCAAGATCCTCAATCTCTTCCCCAAAGTGTTCAAGGATCAAAAAATAGTTATCAATTACAGCATCAATTAGGCTGTATGCAAGATGATCCACTCCGTTCTTTCGAAGGCGTGAGGCAGGATTTTTTAATCTCTCCCTTAGAGGATCAAAGACATCTCCTTCCCTTTCCTGAAAAGAGAGGATATAATTGGGCCCAAGGATAATGCTTACCTGGTCTATAATTATCTCTTCTCTTTCTTCATCGAGAAGTATCATTTTCAGTACAGTATAAATATAGGAATCGTAATCTTCCATTTTTGGGCGCTGCCCTGTGTTCAGTATATCTTCCAGGGTAAGAGGATGAATGCCAAAGTAGCTCCCCAGTTTTTCTATAATCTCCACACGATCGAGTCCATCTATGTTTATCCATAAGTTCAGGTTGGGCTGATCCCTCAAGGCCTGACATTCTTCCACGGTTTTCAGTTCCTTTTCTATCAGTTCCTCACTGTTATAGATCCAGGCCCGAATCACGATTTTCTCTGCCTTTTTTTCCCCCACGTGGACAAGAGTTCCGGGGGCAAGACCTACCTTTGATTTTTTTCTTCCGAAAGTTCTCGTTTTCACGGCTCTGCCTCACCTTCTAATAAAAAATAAACATTTTAGTTAATTAAAACTTCACTGATTTAAGCCTGTGCACAGCTTTTTGTCCGAATATGACTACTAAGTTTGTAAAACAGTTTTGGATAATTTTCAGCGTCATCTGACTCTCAGTTTAAAAATGAGTTTTTAAGTGTTTGCAGATAAATATATGTATTATCCATTTTATAGAATATTATGTTTAATATAATTATAAGTTTTCCAAAAAAATAGGGGAATTTGGAAAGATCTTCAGTTTTAAAATCGAATATAGGGGTGATTAATATGGTTCAAACGGAAATTACGAATAGTCTATACAATATGCTTGATCAGTTTATAGCATTTATTCCGACACTAGTAGCCATAATTCTTCTTATTATTGTAGGAACAATATTGGGGAAATTCCTTGGAAAGATAGGTGCAAGGATACTGGATAAAATCGGACTTGACGACCTGATTGACAGAACTGTGATAGGGGGAATGATAAGAAGAGCACAGATGAGTACGGTCGGCTTTTTTGATGCAGTCATCCGATGGTTTGTTTATATCATTTTCGCCGTAATCATCCTGGATCTTCTGAATATTGAAGTCCTGAACAATTTCGTCGATACGGTTATCTACTATATCCCGCTCGTTATCTCCGCACTGATAGTGCTCCTTATAGGTATACTGATCGTAGATTTCATCAGCGATCTAATAAGAAAGCTGCTCTTTTCAACCGGAGTGGATGAGAAGTTCGAACAGACAGCCTTCGGAGCTTCGGTAAGAGCAGGGGGATTATCGGCTTCAAGTATAATATCCGGGCTGGTCAGACTCTTTGGTTACCTGATCATCCTTACAGCTGTATCTGATATCCTGAACCTGGACATGGTTACGCAACTCTTGATAGATATTACTCAGTATCTGCCACGTCTTTTCATAGGCATCCTGATCCTTATGATAGGGATCCTCTCTATCGATATAGTGATGGATTACCTGGGCAACACGATGAGGGGCATGAACGTGGAGGGAACAGAAGTCCTTCTTCCTCTCCTGAGGGGCTTCCTGCTGGTTATCGTTATCCTGCTCGCTCTGGATACGATGCTGGTTGACACAGGCATTCTCTATCTCTTCTTCGGACCGCTGGCATGGGGAATTGCTATCGTGGTGGCATTCAAGTACGGAGTCAAAGACGCAATTGTTGCTTACGCCAGAGAAAGGAAGTAATTTCTTCCTTTCATTTTTGTTTTTTAATTGAAAAATATCTTTCCGGTTTTTATCCGTTAAACTGATTATTTATATCTAATTTATTTCGTCTAACTTAGTTCATCTAACTTAGTTCATCTAACTTAGTTCATCTAACTTAGTTTATCTAACTTAGTTCATCTAACTTAGTTTATCTAATCTTAATCTGTCTAACCCGAAATTAAGTAAAATCCAGAGTATTATATGCTGCACTCTTTTTAGTGAATATATATATAAAATATGTGTTGAATCCATATTAAACATACTTTTCTTCAACTCTAGAAGACTATTTTTTAGAGACAAATAAAAAATAATAATTATTATATCCCTGTTTAGATTTTTTCCTGAAATTTAGATTTTTATTAAGAGAAAGGCTGTATTTGGCCTCTGAAAAGAACCAGTAAGGAGACATAGAGCTTCTAATCTCTGGTATGGAAGAGAATGAGGTTTTTCTCCAGAGATAATCAGGTAAAAAACTGAATGCTCAGATCGTGAATTACTGAACTTTCATTATTATAAGATTTAGAAGAATTTTTATAAAAACGCTGTCATTCATTGTAATATAATATTAATAAGAAGATACTAATACTCTTTGTATGATATATAACATTGGAAGTCATACATATTCACACGAAATAAAACTTCAGCCAGACAAAAAAGGGGTTCAGATCTAATAGAATAAAATAGAATTGATTTAGGGTCTGCTGAAGGGAAAAATAGGGGGGAATTTGGATTAGATCAGGATTAACCAGTTTAGCCTATGCTTTAATCATTTTGTTATTATTAAGCGCAGCCACCTGTACCGGTTCGGCACAGGAAGAAGGGACAACGACTATAATAGATCTGATAGGAGACAACGAAAATTTCGCTATTATCTCAGGTGCCTTCAATAATAGTAGCCTCAATACTGTTCTGACAGGGGACGAGCTGCATACGGTGTTTCTTCCGACAGATGACGCTTTCAATAATATGTCGGAAGGCGCTTTAGAGGAGTTAACGGCAGACCCTGCTGCACTTGAGCAGGTGCTCCTTTACCATGTTGCAAACGGCACCCTCATGACAGAAGACCTGGCTAATGTGAGTAACGTCACAACCCTCCAGGGAAGTGAGCTGCCTGTTAATGTAACCGAAGAAGGGGTATCTGTAGGGAATGCAGAAGTCATCCAGGCAAACGTTACAGCAGATAACGGGGTTGTACATGTTATTGACACAGTACTGATCCCGCCGGAAGGCCCATCCGAGGAAAACGACATTGTTGAAACTGCAATCGAGGATGGAAACTTCACGACTCTTCTGCTGGCACTTGGAGCCGCAAACCTTACTGAAGACCTGAAAGGTGAGGGACCATACACGATTTTTGCCCCGACGGACGAAGCCTTTAATGCTCTGCCCAATGGCACTATTGAGGCTCTTCTTAATGATACCGGTGCATTGACCGAAGTTCTTCACTACCACATGGCAGACGGTAGACTGATGGCAGAAGATATTGTCAATATGACAAATATTACTACCCACACGGGCAGCGAGCTTCCGGTCAATGTTACTGAAGAAGGAGTATTCGTAGGTAACGCACGGATCATAGTGCAGGATGTAAATGCCAGCAACGGAGTAATCCACGCAATAGACGCGGTCCTCATTCCGGAAGAAGCGGTAGAAGGTCCAATAGAACTGTATAACGATACAGTAAACCTGACTGAAGGGAACTTTACCTTCACGCCGGAAAATGACACCCAGACCTATACAATAGACAACCTCACAGACTTCGGAGCTCTCAATGCAACCGGACTTCAGTTCAACGTATCTGCAATGCAGGACACGACTGAAGGAAATATGACCGGGAATGAAACCGGAAATATGACCAACAATGTGACCGATGTGTCATTTGTACTTGAGGGTATAGAGAATGTAAATAATAACAATGCAACAGGAGAAATGTGGTTTGTCTACATCAACGGGGAACCGGCTGAAGAAAACTTCGGGATGAATAATGTCAGTATGGGAGATAACCTGAGCTTCTGGTATACGGTCGAGGGTAACGGAGAAGCTGCAATAGAGAATGCAACCTACGTAGCTAACATTACTATTGCCGGAGAAGAGATGGGTCCAGGTCCCGGAGGAAACCTAACAGTACTGTATAACGATACAGTGAACCTGACTGCAGGGAACTTCACTTTCACTCCGGAAAATAGCACGCAGACCTATACGGTAGACAATTTCACCGACATTGGAGCTCTCAATGCAACCGGGCTTCAGTATAATGTGTCCTTACAGGGTGTGAACCTGACCAATATGACCAATATGTCTGTGCTTGAGGACATAGAGAACATCAGGAACAATAACGCAACCGGAGAAAGATGGTTTGTTTATATAAACGGAACACAGGCTGAAGAAGACTTCGGAATGAATCCGGTAAGTAATGGAAGCAACCTGAGCTTCTGGTACACGGTCGAAGAAAATGGGGAAGCTGCAATAGAGAACGCAACCTATGTGGCAAACATTATAGTTGCTATAGAAGAAGGAATGGAACCTGGACCAGGACCTGAGCCTGGGCAGAATCTAACAGAACTATATAATGATACAGTGAATCTGACTGCAGGGAACTTCACCTTCACTCCGGAAAACGATACTCAGTCCTATGAAATAGATAACCTTACAGACTTCGGAGCTCTCAATGCAAGCGGACTTCAGTATAATGTGTCTGTATTGCAGGACGTGACTGACGGAAATATGACTGATAATATGACCGAAAACCAAACTGGAAACGTTACCGGGAATATGACTGGCAGTGACGTGGCGTTTGTGCTTGAGGACATAGAAGGAATTGAGAGCGATACTGAAACCGGAGAGATGTGGTTTGTCTACATCAATGGTGAACCGGCTGAAGAAAATTTCGGGATGAACAATGTAAGCGATGGGGACAACCTGAGCTTCTGGTATACAACTGAAGAAGGTGGAGAGGCTGCAATAGAGAATGCAACCTATGTAGCTAACATTTCGGTTGCCATAGAAGAAGGAATAGAACCTCAGCCTGGACAAAACCTGACTGTATTATATAATGATACATTGAACCTGACCGAAGGAAATTTCACCTTCACACCGGAAAATAGCACGCAGACCTATACGGCAGATAATTTCACAGATATCGGAGCTCTCAATACAACCGGACTTCAGTATAATGTGTCCATAGTGCAGAATGGAAATATGACCGATAATACGACCAATATGACCAATACGTCTGTACTTGAAGGCATAGAGGGCATCAGGAACAATAACGTAACCGGAGAAGGATGGTTTGTTTATATAAACGGAACAGAGGCTGAAGAAGACTTCGGAATGAATCCGGTAAGTAATGGAAGCAACCTCAGCTTCTGGTACGCTATTGAAGAAGGCGGAGAGGCTGCAATAGAGAACGCAACCTATGTGGCAAACATTACGGTTGCTATAGAGGAAGGAGAGGTTCCATCTGAGGAGAACGACATTATTGAAACTGCAACCGAGGATGGAAACTTTACAACTCTTCTGGCAGCAATTGAGGCTGCAAACCTGACTGATACTCTGAAAGGGGAAGGTCCGTTCACGGTCTTTGCCCCGACGGACGAAGCCTTTAATGCTCTACCCAACGGCACAATCGAAGCTCTCCTTAACGACACTGATACATTAACCGATGTTCTCCTCTACCATGTTGCAGGGGAGAGGCTGATGGCAGAAGATGTTGTTAATATGACCAACATTACGACTCTTCAGGGCAGTGAACTGCCGGTCAATGTGACTGAGGAAGGAGTATTCGTAGGGGATGCACAGATTATATTGCAGGATGTAAATGCCAGCAACGGAGTAATCCACGCAATAGACGCGGTCCTCATTCCGGAAGAAGGAACAGAACCTGAATCCGAGCCAGGACAAAATGTGACAGTGCTGTACAACGACTCAGTTAATCTCACTCAGGGAAATACTACATTTATGCCGGAAAACTCTACCCAGAGTTACAGAATAGACAACTTCACCGACTTCGGAACCCTGAATGCAACCGGGCTCGACTTTAACGCGTCAGTACTGCAAAATATGACCGGGAACATGACCGGGAATGAAACCGGAAATATGACCAGTATGACCAATGTGTCACTTGTACTTGAGGGCATTGAGGGCATAAGGAACAATAATACAACCGGAGAGATGTGGTTCGTCTACATCAATGGAGAACCTGCTGAAGAAAACTTCGGAATGAATAACGTAAGTGCAGGAGACAACCTGAGCTTCTGGTATACAACTGAAGAAAACGGGAATGCAGCAATAGAAAATGCTACCTATGTAGCTAATGTAACGGTTGCCGAACTGAGAGCGAGAGCAAACATCATTCCGGCAGCACAAAACCAGACGAATTTGACCGTATTTGTAAACGCAGTGCAGACCGCAAACCTGACACAGACCCTGAACGAAACAGGACCTTATACTGTCTGTATTCCGAGTAACGAAGCCTTTAATAAGCTGCCAGCGGGAACCCGCAATGAGCTCATGAACAACACTACTCTGCTAAGGGAAGTTCTCTCCTACCACGTAATAAGTGGGAGATACACTCGTGAGCAGCTTGTCAGCAGGAATAATGTCACCAACATTCAGGGCAATGTACTTCAGATCAATACGATAGGGAACAATATTACAATACAAAACGTAAATGTCACACAGATAATCATTGTAAACAACGGGGTTATCTGTATAATTGACGAAGTGCTCATCCCTCCAGGCAGCGGGATTCCTTCTGATGGAAACCAGACCGATGGAAATCAGACCGATGGAAATCAGACTAATGGAAATCAGACTGATGGGAACCAAACAGACGGTAATCAGACCGGTAACCAGACTGTTGGCAACGAGACCGGAGACTGGTATTTCTTCTCAATTCCTTTCGAAGCCAACAATACAAGCGTTGATCACCTGCTTTCGGATGTGAACTATACCACCCTGATTTACTACAACGCTTCAACCAAACTCTTCGAAGATGTCTCAAACATTGAGCCTCTGAAGGGATACTGGATCAATGTTCCTAACGGAACAGAATTCAATGCTTCGGAACAGTTCTCTTCGGTTGAGAAGAAACAGCAGATTACTGCTCCACCGAGCCTGCAGGTATATCCGGGTTGGAACGCTCTGGGTTCACCCGTAAACGAGACTGTCTCTGCAGAAGCTGCATTTATAACCCTTAACAACTCGTATAACAACTCGTATGCAAAAATTGTGGGTCCATGGGTGCCGGGTAATAACACTACAGGTTATTACCAGTATGTCGGCTACAATGGCCTTAACGGGACAATAGGCGAGAACCAGCTAGGGGCGGATGAATTCGAAGTCAGACCCTATGAAGGTTACTGGGTCTTTATGAGACAGGAATATCTGTATGCCTGAGGAGGTTTGCCCTGAACAGTAATGTAAAAACTATAGAATATAGAAAAAACAGTCCTCAAAGAGAAAAGAAGGAGATTCCCATAAATGGAAACTTCTTCTTTATTTAAATTTATCTTTTTAATTAATCTTTTTCTTCATTGCTCTCTGCTTAACTGGTTGATATGTTCCGAATTCTAAGAAGAGATATTTTAGTTTTCTTTCCTTGATCGTGATTAGACCTGCCTGTCAGCCAGATAAATCTTTCTTTTATTCCGGAAACCTCTTTTAAGAAATCGCTTTTCAACTCTGGGAAACGTAAGTGTCCCTGACATCCTGTCTGACGGTTTATCGATAGAAACAAAATAAGGATAAGCAAAATAAGAATAAAGCAAAATAAGGATAAACAAAATAAGAATAAAACAAAATAAGGATAAAACAAAATAAGGATAAAACAAAATAAGGATAAAACATAAATGGATAGAAACAGTTTTTCGGTTGCTTTTAGTCATTTGTTTCTTTTTGATCTTATCAATAACGACTTAAGACAGTGAATGATATATTCGGGATCTCAATATAACGGTGAATAATTCCTTTATTTAACCTTATTTTTACTATTTCAGCTGCTTCAATCTTTTGCAGAAATTTATTACTTAGGGCCTGCGGAGGCTACGAATATCATATCCTTCAGGATGGGATGAAGTGAATCCTCGTCTCTTTTTGTTTTCGTTTAAATCTCTAAATCATCTCTTCTTTGTAAAATAAGTTTGTTTTTTGGCATCAGATCCATTGGAAACGTAGGTATTGACACAATCAAGTATTACATCAAGGAGTTACAGAGAAAACGGAAAACAGAAAACAGAGTTTTAATTACACAGATTAAAGAACTCCATACAACGGGGAATTAACGATTTCTAAGTACGAGAATTACCGAGCGGGCGGCCTGAAGCATACCTCCATTCTTTAAGAAGGAGGCAGCACGCAATTTGATTTACACTCTTAAAGTTCATGTATTTTTTAGTCAATATTTATATAAGGCTTCTTGCACAAGGTTGAATGCATGGAAACCCCCGACACTCTTAATACTACCCTGGATTCTATAGAAACTCCCGCTTCTTTTGCAGAAAATATTTCCTATCTTGACAGAATATTAGAGCATGCCTTCGCCTGGTTCTCGAATAACTTCAGCATGCTAGTATTCATTCTTTTAGTAGGCATGGGAACTATCCTTGTAGCAAGGACTATAAACAACGTTACGGAAAGTTACTTTAAAAGAGTAAACAGCAGGCTGCATATGGATATCACGACTTTCCGGATGGTCAGGCACATTGCGGTTGCAGCAGTCTATTTTATAGGTCTGGTTGTTATAATATTCAATATCCCTAGCCTGGCTAGTCTCTCCGTAGCCCTATTATCCGGGGCAGGGCTCGCCGGTATAGTAATTGGTTTTGCAGCCCAGAACACGCTGAGCAACATTATTGCAGGCATTTCCCTTGCTCTGTTTCAGCCTTTCAGGGTCGGAGATAGGCTGACTATTATGAACGAATTCGGAAAGGTTACGGACCTTAACCTCAGGCATACGGTTATTCTAACCTGGGATAACAGGCGCCTTATTATCCCCAATTCGGTAATCAGTAGTGAAGCAATAGTTAACTGGACCATAGAAGACCCTGCAGTTATCTGGCCATTGGATGTTGGAATCAGCTATGATTCCGATATAAGCCTGGCAAAGAAAATCATGATCGAAGAAGCCAGAAAACACCCGAAGGTCATGTCTCCTCAGACCCTGGAATATAGTGTTGTAAGGCCTGGTATATTGAAATCCGATACCTTTGCAAATGGGTTCATGAACCCGTCCGTACTCCATACTGTAGACCCGGATTTCAGGGAAAGAGGACAGGTTAAAGTATATGTGACAGAGCTTGGCGATTTTGCCGTAAATCTCCGCATGCAGGTCTGGTTTAAGGACAGGAGTGATGCATACGGCTCAGGGTGCGAAATTAGAGAAGCAATTAAAAAGCGCTTTGATAGTGAAGGTATCGAAATCCCATATCCTTACAGGACTGTCGTATATAAAACCGATATTCAGAAGGAAAAAGCTCCTGAAAAACCCACCTCATCCGAAGACATTAAAGTCGAATACGCTCCAATAAACAGACTAACTTATATTGACGATAAAACAGGCATTGACGATGAAACAGGTCAATAAAACAGGTCAATAAAACAGGGCAATAAACAGGGCAATAAAAAAGTTAGTGAAACAGGGTACTAAAACGGGTCGATTAAAGGTCAATGAAGGGGAACTTAAATAATGAAAGGATTTTAAAGTTCCCTTTCATCGATTACTCTTTTTGTCTTTTTCATGCTTCTTGGAAGTTCTCCAAGCTTCACGCCCACGATATCAACGCTTACCCCTATAAAGTCCTTGAACGCTTTTCCCAGGGCCTTTTCAGTTTTTTCTTTCTTTAAAGGGTCTTCTGCTCCTTCAAGTTCAACCCTGAAGGTCATGCTTTCTCTGCCGTCTTTACGCGTAAGGAGGATCTGGTACTCACTGCTTACTCCTGGGACCCTGTGAATAATGTCCTCGATCTGACCCGGGTAGATGTTTACTGCTTTGAACTTTATGCGGTCGTCAGACCTGCCGAGGATTCTGTCAATTCTCGGAAAGGGGCAGCCACATTTGCAGAGTCCCGGAATTATGCGCGTCAGGTCTCTTGTCCTGTAGCGGATCAGGGGAGCGCCTTCTTTTGTGAGGGTGGTAATAACAAGCTCTCCAAGAGTGCCTTCTGGAAGTTGCTCGCCAGTTATAGGGTCGATGATCTCAAAAAGCAGGTGGTCGGACCAGTAATGCATCCCTTCGTGGAAGGAACAGTCAAGAGCAATTCCGGGACCATAGACTTCGGTAAGCCCATAGATGTCAAAGGTCTCGATTCCTAGTTCGGTTTCGATCCGGTTTCGCATCTTTTCGCTCCAGCGTTCCGAGCCGATAATTCCTACCCGGAGGTTGATCTGGTCCTTTAGATTGCGCTTTTCGATCTCTTCAGCAAGCAAAAGTGCATATGAAGAGGTGCTTGCAAGAGCCGTAGTCTTGAGGTCGGTAAGCATTTCAAGCTGTTTTTCGGTGTTTCCCGGACCTGTAGGTATTGCCATTGCTCCAAGGCGCTCGGCTCCAAGCTGGAACCCTATTCCTGCAGTCCAGAGCCCGTACCCGGGTGTTATCTGGATTCTGTCCTGGTTGGTAAGGCCTGCCAGCATGTAGCAGCGCATCATGAGCTCTGCCCAGACATCAACATCCTTCCGGGTATAGGGGATAATGACAGGCTTGCCGGTTGTCCCTGAGGAAGAGTGGATCCTGACAACTGCGGAATCAGGCACTGCCTGCAGCCCGAGGGGATAGGCATCCCTCAGTTCCTCTTTGTGTGTGAAAGGAAGGAGTTTCAGGTCTTCCAGGGACCTGATTTTTTCGATATCCACGTTTGCTTCCCTGAACTTCTTCTGGTAAAACGGGCTGCCCTCAACTACACGTTTAAGCAGGCTTTTCAGTTTTGCAAGGGTATCTTCTTCTGAGAGTTTGGGATTGTAGAGCTGGACATCCGGATCTAGCTCAGACTCCAAGAATGCTTCATACATTCAATTTCACCTTCTGTTCTCCGTCTGTTCCCTGTGCGGGTACCCGGAGATTATCTCAATTTTTTCGATCGCACCTTCAAACGCAGCCCTGTTTACAGCTCTGTGTTTTTCAGGAATTTCTGTTTCAAGTACTGCCAGAATAATTTCTCGTGAAAAAGGTAGCATACCTGTACCTGCAGCAGCTCCTAGCATTGCAACATTTGCAGCCCTATGTGTGCCTGCCTCTTCTGCAAGCTGTGTGAAATCAAGGCAAAGCATGCCCGGGATGTGTGCTTCCAGAAAGGATAGCAAAGTTTCAGGGTCATATTCAGGGCTTCCAGGAGGCTTTGATGCGGGGGGTACGGCATGAGAGTTCACTATGATTTTTCCGTCCCTTTTCAGGAAAGGTAGGTTTCTTACGGTTTCTGCAGGTTCAAGCCCTATAAGCAGGTCTGCCTGACCTGCAGGGATAAGGGAGCCCTGGATCTCATCTCCGATCCTTATATGGCTGCTTACCGAACCTTCCCTTTGAGACATGCCTATTGTTTCGGCAGTACTCACCCGATATCCGGTTTTCATTGCAGCAAGCGCAAGCATGCGGGAAGCAAGCACTACACCCTGCCCTCCGACACCTGCAATCAGGATATCATACTTTATTCTCTGAAGTTTTGTTCCTTCAGGTTTTATTCCTTCGCCCTTCATTTCTTCACCCCGCTTTCCCTTATGGCTCCGGAAGGACAGACCTGTGCACAGAGCCCGCAGCCGCTGCAGCTGTCCTGGATAAGAGGCTTATCTTCTCCCGCAGGGAGGAAAATTGCCGGGCACCCAAGCTGTTTTACGCAGAACCCGCAGCCTGTGCAGCTTTCAGTATCAATTTTAAACCGTGTACTGGGCTTTGTAATCCCTACACATTTTCCTTTAAACACGACTGCGGAAGGGCCTTTAAATTCCATAGCTTCTTTTGCGGCCCGAATACAGCTTTCCAGACTATTTCCCAGGCTGTCTATATCTACGGATCTTACAAATTCAACTCCACAGCTCCGGATCACACCGGCAATATCAATGGCTTTTGAAGCACTCCCTAGGGCAGTCACTCCTATCCCCGGATGGGGTTGGTGCCCTGTCATGGCGGTTGTGCGGTTGTCAAGGACTGCAAGGGTAACATCAGCTCCGTTGTAGACAGCATTTACCACAGCAGGGATGCCGGAATGGAAAAAGGTTGAATCCCCGATAAAAGCCACCTGCTTTGTCTCAGGGTTCGTGCGGGAAAGCCCACCTGCAATGCTCATCCCTGCCCCCATGCAGAGGCAGGTATCAACCATATTGAGAGGGTGTGCGTTTCCAAGGGTGTAACAGCCAATATCTCCGGAAAAAATAGTTTCAACCTGAGTGTCCTTTTTAAGCTGTTTTGCAACCTGCTTAAATGCGTAAAAAACGGTCCTGTGCATGCAGCCAGCACAGAGAGTAGGAGCTCGGATCGGCAGGGGTGGAAGTTCACCTCTCAAAACTGCAGGGGAAGCGTGGGAAAGGCTGGCAGTCTCCCTGAGGTCTGCAAGCACTTTGTTGACGCCGTCAATAATAAGATCAACATTGTATTCCCCGCTCACCGGGAAAAAGCCGTTCTTTTTTCCGTAAACATCAACGGGCAGGTGAGCCCTTCCTATAAGCTGGAGAGCCTGTTCTTCGAGGTAGGGGTCAAGTTCTTCGACAACTATCAGTTTTTCAATCCCCTTTAAGAAAGAAAGGGCTACCTTTTCCGGGAAAGGATATACTGTCCCGACCCGGAAGATAGTGAAAAGTTCTTCAAAGACCTTTACAGCCTCTTTTACATAAAGAGCCGAAACCCCTGAAGCTATAATTCCTATTTTTCCAGAGCCTGAAACTGAATTGTACGAAAGCTCTGAAAAGCGCTCGGATAGCTGCACCTGCACATTTTCAAGCCAGGGGTGCCGCTCTGCAGTAAGCCTTGGAAAAATCGTCCAGCGCCTGTCCTTTGTAAAGCCCTCACATGAAGCTTTAACCGGAACTCCAGCTGGAGCAGGTTGTGAGGGTTCTGAGAGGTCTGGTTCTGCAGCTGCAAGTTCGACATCCCCGCAGCTGTGTGAAACCCGTGTGGTAGTCCTGAGGATGACAGGAATTTCGAATTCGTGGGAAAGCTCAAAAGCCAGCTTTGTAAGCTCGTAAGCTTCCTGCGGGTTTGCAGTGTCAAGGACAGGAATATTTGCAAAATGCCCGAAAGCTCTCGTGTCCTGTTCGGTCTGGGAAGAATGAGGCCCCGGGTCATCAGCAACAAGCAGGACAAGAGCCCCTTTTACGCCGATGTAGGTCAGGCTCATCAGGGGGTCGGATGCAACGTTTAACCCTACCTGCTTCATGGTCACAAGAACCTTTGCCCCGGAGTAAGCCGCCCCTACAGCCGTTTCAAGTGCAACCTTTTCGTTGCTCGACCACTCGGTGTAAATCCCGCACCTGTCCGCATACCGGATAATTGTCTCCAGAGCTTCGGTCGAGGGGGTTCCCGGATACCCGGTAACTACCTGGACTCCGGCTTCTATAGCTCCAAGTGCAATGGCTTCATTACCCATTAACAGTTTTTTTTCAGTCAAATAAGCTCATCTCGGATCTTGGGTAATATTTAATGAAATGGATAATTTTGACAAGCCTCAAAGGAATAAAATGAGGTTGAAAACGAACCTGAATTCTCAAATCATCCAGTAAAATTGTTTCGAGAATTCGAAAAGATATTTTTAGGAACTTTTATCGCTGCTTTCGCTGCGGAAGTATAATGTTCATCTATGTACAGTGCTGTGGGAAGAAGTACGTAAAATTCGAATATAAAGTTTTTGTTTTGTGGGGTTGTGTGGTTAGTGATTTAATTTAATGGCTCTTCATTGTTTTGTGTTGATCTCCTTATAAAAATCATTGCGGTCTTGAATTAAAAATCACCCTATTCATAGGAATAACAAAGAACCCAAAAAGAATTCTCTTTCACCCAATCCACAATCTGTTAAATCATACATTCTTCTCCAGAGTTTCCACAGTCTCTATAAAATCTATTTTATCGTCAATTGTCAGCTTATATCCTTCATTTTGGTTACACTCAAAGACTGATTCTTAATATTATTCACTAATTTCAAAAAAGTAAACTAAATCGCAGCTAGATGATTTCTCTCTAAAGATATTCTATTTTCTTATAGCTGTGTTTTAAAAATAAATGAAACAGTTATATCCTAGTTTGCTATAATGAATATATTGGATCTAATTTCTATAGATTTATATGTTAAGGGGGAATGAAGTAGTATGGATGCAGGTTTAGTTATAGAATTGTTGAACTTTTTCAGAGAAATTCTTCAAAACCGAAAGAGTGAGATATATAAACGTGAAATTATTGAAGTTATCTTTGAAGACTTCGAGCCAGAAGTTGAAGCTCTACAGGGAGCTTATGATAAGTTGCTGTTAAGTTCTTATACTTTATTAGGGGCGTATCTTCTTGGATCAAAATTACCACCTACAAATTCTGAATATACAGTTGACAAAATCATAGACCAAATAAACAAATCTGTTTCTGATGTTGAAACCTGCTTGTTACAGGTTACAAAAACTATGAGGAATCATAAAGAAGAGTTCAAACTACTTTTTGAATCAGACCCTAAACTACTTGTACAGTTTGAAGATCTGTTAAATATTATTGACAATAACAAAAAAATTGATATATGTTATTTGGGTAACAAGAGAAGCTTTATGGATAATTTCATTGAAACGAATAAGAGTACAGAATTCATTAATGAACTTAATAACAATATAAGTAATATTTCATACGTAGATCAAATTAACGAAATACAGTGGGTTAAAAATTTTAAAGATCGTAATGTTCTCCAAATTATTAATGACAACGAGTTTTTTGCAGAATTAATCGAACTACTTAATAAGTATTATAATAAGACTAAGAGGGAAGCTAAAAAGCCTATTATCAAGTCTCCTGCAACAAAGTCTATTTAATACACTCAACTGCACTAATTTTTAGACAATTGTGTTCGATAAACATTTTTTACAGTTAATCTTACGAATTGCCCAACTTCTAAATTATTTTATCTTCAGTTCTACGTTCCAACTGAAATCAACTTTTCCCATTTGATATATATTAGTTTTTAATATATTAAAACAAATTCAAACTTTCTGTTCGGATTTGTTGATCTTTAAAAACATATTGATTTAATGATAATATTGTAGCTTGGCTTTTAGGATATCCGTAATGAGGTTTTGTTAATATCTTAAACTTAAATAAGTAAGGATATAAGTAATAATCAACTCATAAATCATTGTGCCAAGAAAAGGAAAAGATCTTGAAGAGACTGTAGAGTTATTACATAAGTTGATTTCAGATCCAAAGTGTAAAATTACGTCTCCTGACTATTTTATCCTACATTCGGCAGGTTAACGTAATTAGAGATAGATATTTTCATATTTCTCTCCCATGAGACCCAATATCTTCCAGTGAAGATCCTCCATATTCAGTATTTCTGAATTTACTTCACCTTCTTTCTGAGAAATAAGTTCTGTAATTCCCTGGAAATTGACAAATATCCATCTCATCGTAGGTCTTTTTGTTGGCTTTCCTTTTTGATCTGGAACCGTTTCATTTTCTTCCTCTAATTTTGTCCTTAATTTCCATTCTGCAATTGAATAAATCATTAAGCAGAGAACCATTGTCATAGCCAGTGCTTCAATTCTGCTTTTATTCTTTAGGTAGACTTTCGATATGCTAAATGTATCACTTTTCAAGAATCGGAATCCTTTTTCTACATTGTCCTGTCCTTTGTAATACTTCAGCATCTCTCCCGGAGAAAGAGTGATATCATTACTCGCAAGAATGAAAAGTCCCATTTTCTCCATTTCATTCAAAACAAAAGCATCATTAACCTTTATGCTTCCATCAATCCTGAAATAAGTCTTTAATTCCTCATCTTTAGAAGGTCTGCCTCTTTTACCTGATTCACGTTTTTTAATGGATTTCAAATCAACTTTTTCAAAAACAATAGAAGGGAATTCTTTAATCCATTTCTCTGCAGCTTTTGATGCATCCTCTTCGCAGAAGAAGTCCTCTCCTTTCAGCTTTTTAAAAGCCTTCTCTGCTTTTTCAACCTCTTTGTCAAGTTTCGTCCTGAGAGTTTTCTCTTTCTTCTCCTTCATCTTGTGAGAAAGCAGCAAAACCCACTTTTGTTTGACTCCGCCATATTCCACAAAGGTTTGATAAAAAGAGTACCTCTCATCACTTTTTAGCGTTTTCAGGTTCAGATTTGCAGTTAGCAGTTCCTTTGCCTCGGAAATTGTTGCAGGAACACGACTGATCCAGAATGATTTTCCGATATTCTGGATATTATTGTCTGTGTAAAAGGAACTATCAGCGACATAGTACACTTTGCTTTCAGGTCTTAAAACTGATTTGAGAGACGTTATTGCATCCAGAATTGTGTTTTTGTCGGAAGCATTTCCTGAATGTGTGTTCATGAAAAGAGGTATTCCATGCTGATTAACAATCAAGCTCAGTACAAATTGTTTGAGGTCCCATCTTCCGTTTTTGGGAATTCCAAAAGTAATATCAATAGACTCAGTTTCTTCGTCTTCATAATCACCATAAACGCTGACACTTGTAGTGTCAGAGTGTAAACAGTGAACAGGAATAGGTAGACGAGCCATAATGTGAAGGGTAATTTCCGTAAACAGTTTTGTAGGGCCATATTTTACGATTTTGTCAAGAGTCTCTCCGATAGCATATTGATTCAGGTCTTCTTTTGTTATACCGTCTCCAAAAAGCCTTTCAGTAGAAATGTTTTTGAAAAAATCAGGAAACAGGTACAGACGTTGCCCTATGAAACCTAGACCATTGAGTACCATGGCAAGGATGCAGACTGAGTGAGGAACATTATGATTCCGTTCTTTGGGAAGTTTCTCATCGATCAGTTTGTCAACTTCAAGTTCTCGGAAAACTCCAGCCATAAGACCTAGGTGACCTAAGAACCGTGTACGTTTTAAGGAGGATTCAACTCTTCTACTACTGTTTTTCTCTGCCATGGGATAACCAAGAAAGAGATATAAAATTAATGATATTAATTTATAGGTTTACCTGCCGAAAGCAGGGTTGAGTACTGGTTACAAGGACAAAATGGACAGCCTCTTTTATCTCCTCATCGCAGATACATTCGATCTTTGCATATGCATCAGCGTCACGCCTGCGCAAGAATATGCAGGTTCTTAGACCGAACAGTAAAATCCTTCTCTTGCCAGGATTTTCCCGAACTTTCGCCGATGCTATGGAATCATCTATTCTCTGTTTGATTTTACCGAGCATGCGGGAGATTCCTGTATGGGACTTTATCCGCTGGAGTATTTCCTCTGAATGAATGGGACCTTCGCATTCCACAATCCTTACAACTGTTCCCTCAAGCTGCTTACCAGAAAGTTCAAAAAGATCTCCCTGGCTTGAGAAATACTTCTCCTGATTCCGAAACCGCATTTCAATCCACAGTTAAATATAAGCGCCCATGTCAGTTTGTTTGGAAACCATTCAAAAGAAAAGAAAAAAGTAAAAAAGGAAGAAATAAAAAGAAATCCGAAAGAATAAAAAGACGTGAAAAAGAGATAGAAAAAGAATATTTTTCATGCAGTATTCATAATCTAATACTGAAATTCCCTGGTTAATCTTAACTAAAAGATGACCCACTGAAGACACGGAAAGAAGCGAAAAAGATGTCCCAGCATTTATTAATTAGTCCTCTTGAGCGAAGCAGAGCTAGCGAAGAGGACTGCGTACTGTTGCGATTACATCGCAACTCCCAGAAAATCTCTGATTTCCTGTGATCCCGAGGCGCAATTCGGGCGAGGTGCAATTCGGGCGAAGTGCAATTCGGACGAGGCGCAATTTGGAAGGGAAAAGCTATAGTTTTATAATTTAGTCTGCTTGAGCGAGAGAAGCGAGTGAAACAGACCTCGTGCTGTTGCACTTGCAGTGCAACTCCCAGGAAATCTCTGATTTCCTGTGATCCCGAAGCGAAACTCGGGTGGCGAAACTCGGGAAGCGAAACTAGGGAAGTGAAACGCGGGTGAGGAACCAGCTATGAGAAAAAACGATAATATCAGGGCTTGCGGCAGGACAATAGAATACGAAATTGTCTACAGCAAAAAGAGGAGAAAAGCAGTGATCTTAGTCCGCCCGGACCTTAAAGTGGAGTTCCGAGCCCCTCATGGTCTTAGCCGTGAAGCTATCAGGGACATGGTACAGAAGAAAGCTGGCTGGGTACGGGAAAAGCTTGACTGGTTTGAGGCAAACAGGCTGCCCAATCAGGAGAAGCGGTATAATGACGGTGAAATGTACCTCTATCTGGGCAGAGAATATCCCATGAAAATAACTCATGTGGACGGAATTAAAAAACTCTCTGCCTCCTTCAGCGGCTCGGAACTTACTGTTCTTATTCCTGGAACGAGATCTGAAGAACTGGAGCCAGCACTCGTAAAGGAGGCGGTCTGGAATTTTTACAGAGACTGTGCCGAGCCAGAGGTTGGCAAGCTCCTAAAAGCTTATTCGGAGAAACTGGGGGTAGCGCCTCCGGATTTTAAGGTAAAGCATCAAAAAAGACGCTGGGGAAGCTGCTCTGCAGATAATATTCTCAGGATAAATTTTCAGCTTGTAATGGCTCCGCCCGAACAGCTTGAATATGTAGTTGTGCATGAACTCTGTCATGTAAAGGAAAAAAACCATTCTGCCAGTTTCTGGAAACTGGTAGGGGAACTTATGCCCGGCTATGAGGTACACAGGAAGCGCCTGAAAAAAGATGGCTGGAGGTATGTACTTTAAAACTGTATTTGAAACTCAGGCAAACTAAATTTATAAAAAATCAGTTTACTCTTTTTTTAAATGATAGTCCGCCAATTGCACTATAGAACTGTTGAACCGGAATTAGAGATAACTTATACAGGAATTATTTTTTCGATCATACAGGCAATTTTGAGTTCTGCAGAAGATCATCCTAACATTAGCTTTTAATTCTAGTAAGGTATATTATTTTTAAAGAAGTGAAAAACCTGAATTAACAATAAAATATTTTGGAATGGGGGATGTTCCTGGAAAATAAATCAAGTTACTCATACAGTAGTAATTCTGGAAATAATTCTGGAAATAATTCTGGAAATAATTCTGGAAATGCTACTTCAAATGGTTACAATCCATATACAGGAAAATATATCAATGATATTTTCTCTAAATTTCTGAATCAGGGGATTGAAGAGCTATCGCTCTATCTTCTGAATATATTATTTATGATGTCGGGACTTTTACTGTTTATTTATGGGCTTTTTATAGGGCAACTTTACCAGTTTGTTATGGGTTTTGTTTTTCTGATTCTCGGTTTTATATTAGACAATGTAAAAGATCATATACGTTTGGAAAAAGAAAAGTTATAGAGAAAGATCACCAGTGATATTGAATAGAAAAGTGCTCAAGCAAATTGGAATAAAGAGTAAGTCCTTGCCATCACTCTGGCTTTTTTCGTTTTTGATTCAAAGGTTCGTACAGAGGTATGAGCTGGCAGGCTCTAATGAATGAGCTGGTACGGTCCGGTAAAATTGAGCTGGCAGGTTCTGATAAAAGCGATTATCTTTCTGCTGTGAACCAACTCTTAGTAATCAGCCGGCATGAGTGCTACGGCTAATTGTTTCTTCACTTTCATTAATGTCCTCATAACCGCACAGTGTACATTTATAATATCTTCTGGTTGTCCTCTTATTTCCAATCTCTTTTATATCGGGCTTCTTAAACTCTACAACTGTGCTTAGACCGCTGCATTTACTACACTCAATACCTTTCAGATAAACTGCGGGCAGCATTTCTCCTTTATCTGCAAAAATATTCTCAGATCCTTCCCTTGTATCCACATTCCCGCAGTATCTGCACTTCCAGTGCCTTGTTACTGTTAAGGTATAGCCACTGAAGTTACTTGTTTCCTTCATAACTGGCTCGCCTACTTCTTCACAGGCAAGCTTATTCCCACACTTTTCGCAAAAAGTATCCTTATGATATTCGAGTACATTTTGTATGCATAGAGAAATAATGAGTGGAACCAGGGATGCTACCATACCCACGATATATAACCAGTCTGCGGTTTCACTATTCTGGAAATTAATTGTTGTGACGAAAGCTCCTGTTATACAGAGAAGTAAGAAAATTTTGCTTATTATTCCGAGAATTTTTTCATTAAAAGTATTTATTAAAATGACAGAAACGTTCTCAAAACTGTGTTTTTTAAATCCAACTGTGCCAGTAAATATATAAATATCAGGGGGTTGTCCGCAACTAGTTTTTTTACTGTATTTCTTTTCTAACAGATAGGTTTCGAGATTGCCGAACTCAGATTGATTGTACAATTCAAAAGCGCCTTCTTTTCTTCATTAGTCTTTCTATCCTCTTTTAATTATTACTGTATGTTAACCAGTTCGACAATACTTCTTCAATTGTTAAAAGAATTGCGATTTTAATCGGTGACGAACTTCTGTTTAAGATGTTTGATTTAGCGCCCTTGATAGCGTATTTAAAAATAAAACAAATCCTTCGCCCATGAGGATATTATGCTGGATTATGCGGGGTTTACTATTCCGGAAAGATCCGAACTCCACCCGGTAAAAAGCTTCACTGACACTTTTAAAAAACGTGATTAAATCTACTTATTTTATATATCATGAGGTAGACTAGAATTCTGGGCATCTGGAAAGGTCATTAAAGACTTGTTTTTAACTCTTTTTAATAACCCCCCATACCCCCCCAACTCCCCAATATCCGGATGCCCAATTCCCATATTACCTATATTTTGACAACTCTTTTTCCTTGTTGACAATTCGTTTTCCCCGAGTTTCGCTGCCCGAGTTTCGCCGCCCGAGTTTCGCTTCGGGATCACAGGAAATCAGAGATTTCCTGGGAGTTGCACTGCAAGTGCAACAGCACGAGGTCTGTTTCACTCGCTTCGCTCGCTCAAGCAGACTCGTATAAAGGATAATTGCAGCTTTTTTTATAGCTGCATTTTCATAAAAACGATACGTAGGCTGGGAGGGTAGTTTTGCAGACTTACGGCTTTGTCCGGCTATCTTAGACTACCACCCTCACTCCTACGGCTCTCCGGCAATTTAACATGTTACAGCTCTGTGTTCACAGAGTCTGGCGATTTTCCACGAGCTTACGGTCTGTAGAGAGCAGAGGGATATTTGGTTCCCAGCCTATAAAATAGAAAAAGGATTGAAAAAAGGTAGCTGTGGCTATGGATTTTTATCGGTCTATGCGAAAAGGGAAGGAAGAGTTTTGGGCTTTAGGGGGGACAAAACAACCTTATTAGGCATATTCACGGAAATTTACCGCGCTATCAGCGCGGCTTTTTCATAATAATTAATCTTAATGAAAAAATGAAATATAAAAAATCATTTATAACATGTCTAATTTATAAAATCACAGCTTTTACTTCCCGAATTGCGCTTCGGGAGCACAGGAAATCGGAGATTTTCTGGGAGTTGCATTGCAAGTGCAACAGCACGAGGTCCTTTTCTCTTCGCTCAAGAGGACTAAATTAAAGATATTACTGCGCAAAACACTCTTTTTCATCTTTATTTTTACTTCCCGAATTGCGTCTCAGGAGTACGCATCCTTTTCGCTCCGCTTTGCTTCGCTCAAGAGGACCAATTTTTACAAAATTATAGCTTTTATTTTCGGCTCTTCGCTGTTTTGTGTGGGTTGAAGATTATTGCTTAGTTAGAAAGTAGCCAGGCTAAAAAGAGAAACATCAAGCTTGAATGTGATTTTCAACAACAAATATTTCTAAATTTTAGATCTGCTACTTCAACATTTAGGAAACGAATGTAACTTGACTTTGTCACATTTTCTTTTCATGTCTACCGTGAAGTATAATTTTTCTCCTATAAATTTGGTTTAGTGAAACAAATAACAGATGACTTCATCAAGTCAAATAATATTTCTGTAGAAAAATACCTTTCTGAAAAGCATCTTGACTTCTATTTTCAAACTAAAACTCGTTGTATGGTTTTAACCTGTATTGATTACCTTAATGGTTTGCTTCTCCTCCCCTATAGGAAAAATATGAGAAAAATGGCAATTTACTGTTGTAAATGCTCTAACAACCAATCACTAAGCCATTTCCTCTCAACTTCTCCTTGGCGTTCTGCAGATCTCCTCAAATCTGTTCGAACAAAAGCCATTCAAACTATAGGTAAAAATGGTGTTCTTATACTTGACGAATCAAGCATAAAAAAATCTGGAAATAGTTCTGTCGGAGTTTCTCATCAGTATTGCGGCAACCTTGGAAAAAAAGATAATTGCCAGGTTGGCGTATTCCTTGCTTATTTTAAGAATAAGAGGAGAATGTTGATTGATGAGAGATTATATCTCCCACAAAAATGGATTGATGACAATGCTCGTTGTTTAAAGGCTAAAATTCCTCGTGAGGAAATAAAGTTCCGAACCAAGTATGAACTTGGTCTTGAAATGATTGATAATGCAATAGAAGAAGGTATTCCTTTCTCCTATGTCACAATGGATGGATTCTATGGTGAAAATCCTGAGCTATTGACAGAACTTGAAAGTAGAGGTTTAACTTTTGTTGCAGACATAGCCATCGATACTCTTGTTTATGTAGAGAAACCAGTAGCTGAGGTACCTGGGAAAAAGGGAATAAGAGGAAGAAAACCCACTATCCTTAAGGTTTTGAATACATTATCAGCAAGAGTTGATTCTCTTTCCAGTTCAATTAAAGGATGGAAACTTATCAAAGTTAGAAAAACGGAAAGAGGATATAAAAAAGTCAATTTTAAGGCTATAAAGGTCTGGAGACGCCAGAATAACTTGCCTTGTGAGAAGCCATTATGGCTTCTCATAAGTAAGGATGTAGAATCAAATGAAATTAAATATTCCCTATGCAACGCTTCTGAGGATACTCCATTAGATGAACTTGCAAGAATGCAGAGTTCAAGGTATTGGATTGAAAGAGCATTTCAGGATGCAAAGGGAAACTGCGGAATGGCAGAATATATGGTGAGAAATTGGAATGCATGGCACCATCATATGGCATTAGTAATGCTTGCAATGCTTATTTTACTCTCTTATCAGAAAAAATTCAACAAAATGTATAAGATTTCAATTTCTGGGGTCATATGGATACTGAAATACCATAATCCATTGAAAAGAATCGATGCCTGGGAAATTGCAAGAATATTAAATCAAGATAATGAACTGAGAAGGAAGGCAAGGGTTAGCAGGTTAAAAAGTTCATAATTTTTAGGATGAAAGAATTTGAATTCTTGTTCTGGTTACTGGTAAGTATGCAATTTTGGTAGGGAAAATTTAGGACAGTGGAAACAATGGAACTATTGATCAAGAAGAAAATAGAAAAAACAAAAATAGGAAGGTAAAAGATTCTAGACGGAATAAATTTGAGTAGAAATAGGTTTCGATACCTGCAATAATGAGTTAATTTGACAATGTCAAGGTAAGTTACCCACTCGAAACAGCGAAGAGCCTTATTTTCTTAATTGCGCCTAGGAATTACAGTAAATCGGAGATTGTTTGGGAGCGAAATGTACTCGCAACTTAAGGATTTGTAGTACCGGACTGTTGTTTCTGCATTATTTTATTAAAAGAGTTAAAAATTCATTCCAAATTGGGGTTTCTATCCCAGTGTTGTAAATTCCTTCCTGAATATTCTACAGGTGTCTTCTTTCATGTGATTTTTGGAAGATTTTGATGTGCTTGAGGAAGTTAGCTGGTTTTTAAGGTTGTTGTAAAAGAATCATCCATTTTACAGGTCAGTACTTTTTTCTGCTTTTCCCTTTCCTTTATGATTAAGATGTGCAAACCATTTCTCTATTGGTAAAGTATATCACTTAATATCCGTTTTATTTAATTTCCGTGCATGATTGCTTTTTTTGAGCTAAGAGTTTATAGAAGTCGTCTATGCTTTTAATATGTAGTTCAAGCTGGTCCTTAGGCGGTAAATAAGCCGTTTCCCATGAGTTTTTTTCATGGAGTACACTCATTTCTACTATTGCTTGCATTGAACGAACTCCGTGCATATATTCTGGCACATTAATTAGAGCATTTAATATCCCGCAGCTAACACGTGCATTATTTTCCCTGATAACTTTTGGAGCGTTTTCTTCAATTAAGGAGCGTAACTGGATTGCCCTGCGGATTATATAGGTTTCATCCTTTTCATTTACCCGGTTGAGTCCGAGAATATTTACATATCCTCGAAGTCTGCTCAGGAAATCAGGACATTTATTTGAGATTTTTCTGCGTGGGTCTATTCCCGGATAGGACTTGCTCTGTATATTTGAGTAGCTACAAAATTCATAGAAATCTTTGAGCCTGTTGTAAGTACTTCCAGCAAAAACAAATATCGATTTCCCAATGGGATGCATGGTCTCAAAGTCCAGAAATTCTCCATCCTGCATTGGTACTAAAAAGTATTTTATCCAGCCCAGCTCTTCGTTCTCAAGCTTGGAATCAAACTCATCAAAAAATACTAATGGAATTTTTCCTTTTAAGGAAATATCTCTCACTCTGTGAAAAGCATTTGTTAAATCCTTTGTAGATGTAAACTGTGAAATATTAAATGCCACTTTCACAATTCTTCCACTGTCAATACTTTCTGCTATCTGGGTTATTCCAAATGACTTTCCGGAACCTGGAGATCCGAATACTGCAATGGACAGTGGCTTCAGATTTTCTTCAGAATGTATATATTCTTCCATTACATTTTTAATACTTCTGAAGCTTTCTATTTCTGCTCTATCTACAGTAATTAGTTTTCCAAATTTACCTACAGGGAAGTCTTTAATGCTGGATAACCCTTTTTTAACTATTATGAAAGCAAGCTGTTCCACGTAAGTAGAATCCTTTTCAGTGGAGGCTTTACCGGATTCTTCTTTTGTATTTTCTTTAAGAATAGTCCAGAAGTGTGAATTTGATTGATTTGGGTCTGAGTGCTCAGCTATCTCTTCAATTGATGGCAGCAGTACATCTGCCATGTAACCGGCAGGTGATTTTGAAGATATTTTTTGGGATAATTTGTTTTTAGATGAGTTATCCTGATCTAAAGCATACCCCCCACTTTCTTTCTTTTCACCTGCTTTCTTATTTGTGCTTAGACAGGCATACTCTAAGAAATCTGGCTTCCCATTACTATCGCCGTAACCGTATATTAAAGACTCTCGAGACTTAACTAAGCCTTCTTTTAAACCTTCTTCCAGGCCTTCTTTAATAGCGTTTTCTACGCAGGTTTGTTGATTATTCCCTTTTTGAGAATCATTTTTATTTTGATTTTTATTTTGATTTTTATTTTGATTTTTATTTTGATTTTCTTGATATTCAGTTTTCTTTTCCTTAAATTTAGAAATTAAACATGAAGATAGATTAGCAACAAAAACCAGGTTCGTAGCTCTCATATCTCCAAATCTTTTAGAATTCCAGAATTCCCCTTCTCCTGATACAGGATCAAAGTATAATTTTGATCTATCTGTTTTTCCTCTGTAATGAATGGCACCTTCATACTTAAAACGAATAATTACATTGTTCAGTTCTTTTATTTCTGCAAGGTCCTCTTTATGGCAAATTTCCCATAAAAATTCTATAGCGCTTTTTTCCCATGAAACTGAACGGCTTATATTCGTACCGATTTTCCTCAGGTCATCTGCATTCATTATTAAGATTAATTTTTCTTTGTGATATCTGAGGATATGCTTCCAGAGATCTCCTTTGAACAGGGGAGGATACATATTATATATCACAACTGGTTTTCGGTCACCTTTCAACGCTTCTGGCCATACCTCTTTTTCAAAACGAAAACCGTTCCCCGAATCATAAATTATAACGATGTCCGCATTCTGCTGGTCTTCGAGTATTTCCAGGGAAGCTGGATGCTGCTTGTTATCGACCGAAGCTATATGCCCCAAATAATTTTTAACTCTATATACTTTGACCTCTTCTTTTGTATCACTGGAAGAGAACGGAGGAAATAAATCCAGGTATACGTTTGTGTGCAGAACTTCACTGAGGCTCTTTCTAATTAGATCCTCACAGCTCTGAGACGCCAATGAGTAAGGTGATTCCTCAGTTCTAATCCGGAGAATATCCCTTAACCACTCTGCTAAGAGAGTAGCTCCACCCAGCTGCGGATTTGTATCAATACCCTCGTACAGCTTCCAGTTTGTATCTTCCTTGCTTGAGTATGAAGGTCTCGGCCAGTAATACCAGTCTACACTCACATCCCCCGCAACAACAATTTTAACAGTCATACAGCTCCCCCCTGATGCAATACCCCTAATGCAATTATACATTTATGCTGCACTGAATATAATATTTATTCTCAAAAAATTATATATCAGAGGTCGAGGGAATAATATTCCTGAATTGTACCAGTAGAGTTTGCTTCCCGAGTTCCGCCTCCCGAGTTCCGCTTCGGGAGCACGAGGTCCTTTTCGCTCCACTTCGTTTCGCTCAAGAGGACTAATTTATGAGCTGATCCCAAAACTCAGGATTAAGTCCCTAAATCTCGGATCTGGAATAATCAATCGATCTTTTGATTGGGAAAATAGTTCTGAAATTCTTGTTGATGTGAAAATAAGATCGGTTTTGGGATGAGCTCTATAAGTTATAGCAGTGAGCTTAGCTCAAGAGGACTATTTTTTAGATTAAACAGTCTGCCCGCAAATCACATCGGATTGCCTTGATAGCACTTTGTGAATAAACGATTAAACTTTAATTATATATACCATGGAGTCCACTAAGATACTGGGCATCTGGAAAGGTCATTAAAGACTTGTTTTTTAACTCTTTTTAATAACCCCCCATACCCCCCAACTCCCCAAAATCCAGATGCCCATTCCCCATATTACAGATGTCTTATCATTCTCTTTTTCCATTCTCTTTTTCCCTAGTTTTACTTCCCGAAAAGAATGAAAATACGGTCAAGAAACTGAATAGTGACCGTTCAATGAAGGAATATGGGCAGATAGGACTGGGCAGCCGTCAGATAAAAGCTATCGGATATCTTAAAGAATGGACAGATCACAAATCAAGAGTAGCGGAAACTCTGTAAAGTAAGCGCTTCTACGGCAAAAAGTGACCTTCAGAATTTAGGAGATAAAAAGTCCTCAAACAAATAGGTGAAAAAGGACAGAATATCCATTATGTACTTAATTTTTGATCTTAAACATGTGAAGACTGGGAACCCATTCATGACCCGTTCATGACCCGTTCATGACCCGTTCATGACCCGTTCATGACCCGTTCATGGCCCGTTCATGGCTCGTTCATGGCTCGTCATGACCCATGCCTGAAGGAGGAAATTTCATTCTACTCATTCAATTTTAATGAACTTAATTAATACAGCCATTTCTTCTGGTTACTTTTTAAAAAGTCAGTGCAGACAGGGAGTTTGAAAAAGATGAGTGACTGAACAGGATCTTGATATTGAATACGATTTTTTGGGAAAATCCTGAGTACTATACTGCTTTTCTGTATACTATACTGCTTTTTCCGGCAAACTTTCATATCCTATAATATCCTATAGGATGCTATATGGCAGCTACAACGACAATCTGTCTTGACCCAAAAGTTAAGGAGATGCTCAAAAGCTTGAAAAGGCATCCCGAGGAGTCCTACAACTCTGTTGTCGAGAGGCTTGTGAATACGGCAGTCGACTCCGAGCCTCTCAGCGAAGAAACCATAAAGAAAATTGAGAAGGGATTAAAAGACATTAAAGAAGGCAGGTACTATACTGAAGAAGAGGTTGCAGCTGAACTTGGGATCAGGGACGATTAATGTATTCGATTATCTATACCTCCTCAGCTTTAAAAGATCTTAAAAAACTGCCGCCTGAGGTCGCAAAAAAGCTATTTCTTGCTGTAGGAGAAATCAAAGAAAATCCTTACTCTCATATTAAGAAGCTTAAAACAGCATCTGATTCCCCTATTTATTCTTTGAGGGTTGGCGAATATAGAGTTTTAATGACCATAGAGAACGACCAGCTTGTTATTTTTGTCATTGAAGCAGGCCACCGGAGCAAAATTTACAGAAAATATTGAAATTGGTGGCCCACTGGTGACCTATTGGCGATCCGTTAATTGGCCCGTTCATAACCTATTCATAACCTGTTCCTTTTTAATGAACTTAGTTCATACAGTTGTTTTTTGATTAAGTGATAGGATCCGGAGCAACATAGTTAGCTTATTTAATGGAGCTTGTTCCGCACGCATTGAGGCTTGTCCTTAATATCAGAGAAGTAAAAAATGAGTTTTAAGGTGCCAATGTGACAGTTTTTTAGGAGATAGAAAACTCACTGAATTCGATGTGCAAAAAATCTTTCTTTTTTCTTTGCTTTTTCGGACTGGCCCGAGCTTTGGCTAGGTGGAAATTCATTCAGAGATCACTCTTGCCTCTTTTTTAATTCCGTTTATCAAATAGGGACTGATCGATTTTTCAGTTAACAGATCAACCTTAATCCCCAGGTAATCCGAAAGTTCCAGTTCAATGTTCACAAGGGTCAGCAGGCTTTTTCGATCAGCAGACTCAACCAGGACATCAATATCACTCTCTGGCTGCTCTTCGCCCCCTAACGTAAGACCCAAAAACTGAGACTCTGGTTGCCCCGTATTTTTTCAGAAAAGATGAGATTTTGCGAAACAGCTCTTCCCTTTCTTCCGCAGTTTTCATGGAGGTATATCACGTTTTTTTCAATTTAAACCTTCCCGCCCGAGTTTCGCTGCCCGAGTTTCGCTGCCCGAGTTTCGCTTCGGGAGCACGAGGTCTGTTTCACTCGCTTCGCTCGCTCAAGCAGACTAATTAATAAAACCATAGCTTTTACTTTCCGAGTTTCGCTTCGGGACCACAGGAAATTGGAGATTTCCTGGGAGTTGCACTGCAAGTGCAACAGCACGGTGTCCTTTTTGCTTCGCTCAAGAGGACTAACTTATAAGTAAAAATATTGAACTTCACTCATAAGAGCCGAAAAACTACGTTATAAGATCTCTGACCCATACAACGTCATTAGCTTTACCAAACCGTTAATTGTCACGCTCGACGAAGGAGAGCGGTAGTCCCAAAAAGCAATAAAGAAAAAAATAGCTTCTTGTTTGGTTTATCTAAATTTTTTAGTGGAAAATAGATGTTTCATTTTTAAATCCAGAGAAGTTTACTGATTTCTGTCTTATAAGAAGCTTTAACTTTTATCTTTCACATCCTGGAACTGCTCGAGCTTGCGCTTTGTGGGAAATTTAGGACTCGTTCAAGCTTTCATTTGTTAAGAACTGGTTATTGACAGAAAGTATTTTTTGGATTTTTATTACTTTATTCAGTCCGTGTAGACGGCTTCATCCTTTATGCTTATTTCCATATACCCGCAATTTTTGCATTTGTAATGTCTAATTGTTCTCGCAGTATATGGCGACTCCAAGTGTGTATCAGGATATCTGTATTCTATTAAAGAAGACCGACTTCCACACCTTTTACAGTATTTTCCTTTTTCAGGATTTCTTCTTTTTCTGGACTTAGAACTTTTAATTATACTTTTTATCTTAAGATCCTCGTCATTGCAGTACTTGCATTTAAAGTACCTTGTCTCTGTTTCTTCATAATCTTCGTAAGTGCTTATCTTTTTAACAAGAGGCTTTTTAATTTCTTCGTAGGCAAAATCTCGATTGCATTTTTTACATTTTGATATTTTGTAGTAACTCTCAATATCAAATAGATCTGAAGAAATTAAGAAAAACATTATGCCTCCAAGAAACAATGTAATGGTTAAAGGCCAGTAAAACTCTCCCAATGTTTGCCTAAAATATAACAGAAAGGGAAATATAAAAATCGGAGAAAACGCCAATAATAGGGTTACTTTCTTTACGACATTAATTCTTTTCAGCCCTAAACTATTAACCACGTCAGGAGCTCTTTCTTTGGGAAAATTATAAAAATTTCCCTCTGATGTAATTGTTAATGTGTCAGTACTCCTATCCAGCTTATAGCAATAATTATCAAGACAGCTTTTGTCAATACCTACCGGAAATTCTACATATTTGAGATCTTTACCCAAGGTATCAAGACCAGCTCACAATTATCTAGCCTTTTTTCCCAGATTATATCTAGATATGTACGGGAACAAAATAAACCTTTTGTTGAAAAATATTTATTAATTAAATATCTATATAGCTAAATACTGATATATATCTATCAGATTTTGTCTCAAAAAACAGGTTATATCGCCAATAATCTGCCTTCTTTTGTGTTTTTTCGGATTGGCCCGAGCTGCGCTCGGTAACAAGACACGTTAAAGATAGCGAATATGGTTCTTCAGGGAAGATTTTTACAACTTATTTTTTATTTTTCAGGCGACAATCCCTAACCTAACTTTTATCATGGGGCTAAAAATTGAAATAAAATTTAATTTACTTCAATTGAATACTCGCCACCTGTAGCGGAATAGGCATATCCAATTCTGTTTTTTCGGTGGGGGTTCCTTCTAACAAACCCCTGACAACCGTTTCCATAAGTTTCTCACTATCTTCCCGCGCTTTTCTAAGTTTAAATTTGAACTCATCACACAAACCCATGAGTTGCTCAACTTCCCGAGTTCCGCTTCAGGATCAAGGTGTCCTTTTCGCTTGGCTCAAGAGGACTAATTTTGGCAGATATATAACTCCATATTTATTTTTTGGTGGCTGCCCATTCTGATAAACTTCAGAATTCCCTGGATTTTGAAATAAACACCGCTAAGTTAATAATGAAAGGAATAGCTCTTTTAATAGGGACAAAAAATCGGATTACTGGTCATGTTTCAGCCTAATTTTAAATACACAAATAAAATCGTGCGTTTGCTTGCAAGAATCCAGGCTGCCAGGGAGATTATTATGAATAGTCCTCTCATTCCGGCATGGGAGAAAGAGCTCCAGCGAGAAGCTCTTATAAAGCAAACTCACCACACAACAAGTATAGAAGGAAACCAGCTTACTCTTGAAGAAGTGAGCCTGCTCATTGAGGGAAAAGACATTCTTGCAGGTGAGAAGGACAAAAAAGAAGTCCAGAATTATGTTGATGTGCTAGGGTATATAGACAGTCTGGAAGAAAGCAACGCAATTGCCGAAGAGATTTTCCTCGAAATCCACAGACTCACGGTAAAAGATATCCTGCCAGCCACTTCTGCAGGAAATTACCGCAAAGTCAGGGTAGTTGTCGGAAATCCAAAAACCGGCAAGATTACCTATTCCCCACCGGGACCTGAAGAAGTACCTTTCCTGACCAGATCCCTTCTTGAATGACTGAACAGCGCAGAAGCTTTAGACCTCTTGCCTGCTGTACAGGCCGGAATAGCCCATTATGAAATTGCCAGAATACATCCCTTCCTTGATGGCAACGGCAGGAATGCAAGAGCTCTTTCTACACTTATTCTGACAAAAAGAGATTTTGATACAAAGAAATTCTTCGCCCTTGAAGAATACTACAATGAAGACCGCCAAGCTTACTATTCAGCGCTTGCAGATGCGGATGCAAAAGAAGGAGAACTTACGGGATGGCTCGAATATTTCCTTTTTGGCATTGCGGTAGAAATCTCAAGAGTAGAAAATACAGTTAAAAAACTAAGCAGTGACCGTTCAATGAAAGAAAAATTTGGGCAGATAGGGTTGAGCAGACGTCAGATAAAAGCTGTTGAATATATCAAAGAAAAGGGAAAAATCACGAATAAAGAGTATCAGGAACTTTGTGACGTTAGCCAACCAACTGCAAATCGAGACCTTCAGGATATGGTGGATAAAAATGTCCTCAAGCAAAAAGGCAAAAAAGGCCAGCAAATAATTTACGTGCTTAACTTCTAAATTTTGGGCTATTCAAAAGCTATTCAAAAGCTATTCACTAAGGACATTATTTACGCAAATTATTTATATATCTACTATTTTGGATTATTTGCTTATTAATTTAAGCCAAAGCAACATCAATAGCGTCTTTAACGGAGCTTTACACACACTTGTTAGCAGTAATTCAGATTCTAGCTATTTCAGCGAAGACCGCGTGGAAGATTTCAGAAACAATGCCTTCTCAAGAGCTAAAGGATGCAGATTACTTTATAAAAATATTAAGGCATCATCTGCCTGAGTTAAAAGAAAGGTATAGTGTAAACTACCTCGGAATTTTTGGCTCTTATATCCGTGAGGAGCAGACCGAGAATAGTGATCTCGATATCCTGGTTCAATTTGATAATAAGCCCGGACTTCTGAAATACATTGAACTGGAAAATTATTTGAGCGACCTTTTAGGAATAAAGGTTGATCTGGTAATGAAGAGCGCACTTAAACCCAATATTGGAAAGCGAATCCTTAGTGAGGTTGAAGCTCTATGAAAGCAGAAGAAAGGGATTCCATAGATTTTTTAATGGATATACTCGATTCAATTGAAAAATAGAAGACTTTGTTAAAGGGTTTGATTTTGAAAAATTTTCCAAGGACACAAAAACAATATATGCAGTAGTACGCGCACTCGAAATCATCGGAGAGGCAACGAAAAATTTGCCAGACTCTCTAATATTTAATCATCCTGAAGTCCCCTGAAAGGATATGGCCGGATTCCGGGATAAAGTGGTGCATGGGTATTTTGGTGTCCCGAGTTCCGCTTCGGGAGCACGGTGTCCTTTTCGCTGCGCTCAAGAGGACGAACTTTTGGCGAAGATTCACAACTCTCTTTTGATTTTCAGGCAGAAATCAACTTTAACAAATTCCCTAATAACCATTTTCATAGCTATCAGGCGCACACTGGCTTTTTATATTTAGTTTGTGGTGACGTAGTTGTCCGTTATGCTGATTTCCATATACTCGCAATGTGTGCATTTATAGTGTTTGATTGTTCTCCTAGTGTCAAAAGATTCCAGGTGCGTATCAGCCTCTCGGTATTCTATTAAAGCAAATTTTTTTCCACATTCTTTGCAGTTTTTTTCATTTTTATAAATATTCCTTT
The DNA here is from genome assembly GCF_055385895.1 of Methanosarcina subterranea. NCBI lineage: Archaea > Methanobacteriati > Methanobacteriota > Methanomicrobia > Methanosarcinales > Methanosarcinaceae > Methanosarcina > Methanosarcina subterranea. The sequence goes on from NZ_AP042426.1 coordinate 1,966,182, forward strand.
CTCTGGATTTAGATTTTTTGAGTATACTTTTTATCTTGAGATCTTCATCACTGCAATATTTGCATTTAAAGTATCTTGTCTCTGTTTCTTCATAATCATCGTAAGTACTTACCTTTTTGATAAGAGATTTCTTTATTTCCTCGTAGGCAAAATCTCGGCCGCATTTCTGACATCTGGAAATGTTGTAGTAATTTTCGATATTATGAAGATCTGTGGCAACAAAGAAAAACATCATGCATGCCAGAAATAATATAGTTGATAAAGGCCAGTAAGCCTCTTCTAATGTTTGTCTAAGAAATAGAAGAAAGAGTAATAACAAAAGTGAAGATGCTGCCAATAGTATTGACACTTTTTTTACAGTCTTGATTTTTTCCAGACCTAAACTATTGACCATGTTAGGAGCTCGTTCTTTAGGAAAATCATAAAAATTTCCTTCTAAGGTTATCGTTAACACGTCAGTGTCCCTATCCAACTCGTAACAAACGTCGTCAGAGAATCTTTTGTTTATATCTACAGGAAATTTTACGTATTTGGGTTTGCTCAATTTATCAATGACCAACTTCCAATTATCTAGCTGTTTTCAAGACTATACTGGATATATCTCAGACCGGAGTTTATAAGATCTCATAAAAATCGTGGTACAGCTATGGATATTATGTAGGTCTAACAAGAAATTAATTAAGTTCCAAACTCGTTTCGTTCAATTTTGGCGTCACCACATATTGAACTAGCTCACCGATTGATACTTATATGATTTTCACCATATTATACTAAAGAAACCATAATAGGGCGTCTTGTTACAGAGATCCTGTGTTAGACCCCATATAGTGGGAAATTAACTATTTTTGTGCCACACCGATTTATTTAATTGGTTCTATATTTGTCGGTTTTATATTAAAATGCTTGGAATTGTTACCCAACATAATTAATTTTTTGTTAGACCCTAAGTAGATCATGTCGCTTGATGTGGCTTTATACTATAAAGTATAAACTCCGGTCAGAAGGAGATAATTCTTTTTCAGCGAACTTAAGTTATACAGTTATTTCTTTTTGGTTATGAAAAGATCAAAGGAGCAACATCGTTAGCGTCTTTTACCGAGTTTGTCACGCACGAAGTGCGGCTTTCCCGTAATATAAGAAAAGAAAAAAAGGGTTTTAAGGTGCCATTATTATCCATAACTTTATTTTTATTTTTCAGGCACCGGCTCCTTCTAATAAACCCCTGACAATCGCCTCCATAAGTTTCTCGCTATTTTCCCGAGACTTTGTTAACTTTAATCATACAGCTTTGTGGGATGACTTGATGATCTTATTTTTCATTGGACATTTGTTTCCTCTAGAATTACCTTTTCTACTGTGATTTCCCGAAAACCGCAGTTTAAGCATTTATAGTGCCTGACTGTTGTCTCTTCACTGCTTTTTCTTTTTACATCCGGGTTCCTATATTCCGACATTGCAAATTCTTTCTTGCATATTCTACAGGTATCTCCTTTCTGTTTACTTTTCTTACCTTTATGATTATCGTAATTGAGTTTTTCTGTCCTGTAATCTTCAATTCCACATAATTTACATTTCCAGTACCTTGTCCTCGTTATCTCATATTTATCGAGAGTGCTTACCTCCTTAAAGAGAGGTTTTTTGAACTCTTCAAGAGCAAAATTCCGAGAGCAATTTTTGCATTTAGAGCTTATGCAGTAATTTACTGCGTTCGTATATTTGCTCCCAAGACCGCCAAAAAAGAAAAGTGCTATAATTGTTGCTAAAATAGAATACCATAAAATATTACCTGAAAGCCCGGTCTGATTCAGGAGAATCTGAGCCCAGCCTTTTCCTGATGCCCAAATTGCTATTAACAATATGATTAGAAATAATAACAAAATTAAACTTAAAAACCCGAGTAAATCCCCATAAATACGAGCCTTTTTCTCTCCCCATTTTTCAATCACACGAACTGCTTCTTCTTGATCAATGTGTGGGGGAATTTCTTCTTCTGAGGTGATTATTAACGTCTCATTTTCGGTGTTCAGTTCATAGCAAGAGCCATCCAGACACCTTTTGTATTCACCCTGCGGAAATCCCAGACGCTTGATATCACTTTCCAATTTCCCCATACCCCGTCTAATTATCAGTTAGCCTTTTTTTCCTTAGACGTAATCCGAATAACTTATTTTCTCTTTTGCTTCTTCTTGAATTCATAATAACCGCAGTACTCACATCTGTAGTAGTGCTTTGTCACTGTTATATTTCCCCTGTAAATTATGTCCGGATTTTCATATTCTACCGCTCCTTCTTTTTTGCACTTTTTACAGTAGGCTTTTTGATGGCTAATCTTTCCTTTTTCGGCAGGATGAACCTCATAATTCCGGAGAGTTTCGCGGCCGCATTGACTGCACATATAATACCTTATTTCTGTCAGGGTACATGTGTCAGGTGTACTTGTTTCTCTTACATCGCGATTTTTATATTCTTTACACGCAAGATATTTTCCGCATTTTCCACACCTTGTGTTCTGGTAATACTCAAAGACTTTAGGGAGATGAAGAGCCGGATAAACACAGACAAACATTCCAATTAAAAACAGACCGACAAGCAATATTTTGCCAGAAATATAACAGACAACTCCTGTAACAAAAAATATATTTGCAAGTACATAAAGAACGATTGAACAATCCTGGCAAATTATTTCTATAAGCTGACTGTTTTCCCGGGTTATTTTCATCAAATAATTTGTTTCACTTGTAAAAGACCCGTTCAAAGGCAGACTTATAGAGTATTCGCGAATATGAGTTTTCTTTTCAGGGTTGTAGTAAGTAATTTTACCATTTTCTTCTTTGATTTCAATCTTATCCTTTTCGTAAATCTCTTCCATATTCGGCCTCATTTACCCCCGTTGAGTTCCGTTTTGGAAAGATCTTTTTCAGTTTATGTATGCGGCTTTATCCTTTATACTGAAACTGTTATGAGTGAAATTAAAATTAAAAACTAAATATTAAAAAACTAGATCTCTTTAATCAGCATAAATCTCCTCATTTATTTTGATTTCGTGATAGTCACAGTATCTGCACCTGTAGTATCTTCTTTTACTCTCACTGTAAGGGTCTCTTATTATGTCAGCACTCCTGTATTCTTCTATCGCGCTCGCTCTCCCACAGTGTTTACATTTGTGGCTCTTTGATTTTTTTGGTTTTTTCCCGTAATAGTGGCTAACGTGTTGGGACTCGACTTTTATATCTTTATACCCGCAGTTTTTGCAACGCCAGTATCCTGTCCTGGTTTTCTCATAGGTATCATTTCGGCTTTCGTCTTTCATTAAAGGAGCCTGAAATTCCTCCAGAACGAAATATCTCCCACAGTTTTTGCAGTAAGAATCCTTGTAATATTCCATCGCGGAATCATAGTTAACACTCAAATAAAAAGAGACAATTCCCATCACAGCTGTAACGATTAATCCGGCAAATCGAATGTCACCGAATTTCCAGGGGAAAAATGCCAGAAGGAAGAATAATATCATAAAAATAAAGATGAGTTTAGAGAATAGACCAGCCCTTTTTTGAACTTCTTCTGCTCCAAGCCCGTTGACCAGATTAATGGCTTTCTCCTTTCCCCGAGGGCTATATTTAAAATTTAACTTTTGAGTTATTTCTACCATGTCGCTGTAGGGATCTATCTTATAGTAAATGCCACCATGCAGCACCTGATTAGAACCAGGAGGAAACCTGACATATTCAGTTTTTCGTGTCAACTTAATAAAAAAAGCAATTACTACTATGACTATCAAAAAACCTACAATGAACGATGCACCCACGGTTTTTTCGAGAGCAGGATGAGTGGTGTGCGTCAAAAAGGGAAATAACAGTCCTGAAAAGTGAGGCTTGAAACAAATATCATCAAGAATGTCTTTGTGAAAGTCTTCAGGAACGTTTATAATATCAATATCTTTTGACAATAGGCCAACGACCTGAGGTTTATCGGATTAGCCATTTTTCCCAGATAATATCTAGATATATACAGGATTAAGATAAGCCTTTTCATGATAAATATTTATTATCTTTAAATCTATATAGCTAAATATCAGTATATATTTAAAAAAATTGGTGTCAAAAATCTATAAATTAATCTTGCTATTGGCTGGCTGATACCTTCAAATGTGAAATAAAATGTTTAAGCATTTTCGTTAAGGTCCTGGGCAATTTTTATAACTACCTTTTTAAGAGCAGGAACATCCTCTTTTACGGTATCCCATACAGCATTAATATCCACACCGAAATAATCGTGGATCAGTTTGTCTCTCATGCCTGCTATCCCTCTCCAGTGGACCTGTGGGTATTTCTCTCTCAAGGATCTGGATAGATTTTTAGTAGCTTCACCGATTATCTGGATTTGCCTTATAGTTCCGTCCTGAACAAGGCTATTTGAAAGAAACTCTTCTTCGGTAAGATCCTCTGTGTATTTTTCAATTAAGGAGATAGACTGGAGGATATGGCTGAGATATACCCTGTCATCTCTTTTCATTCAGAGATCACTCTTGCCTCTTTTTTAATTCCGTCTATCAAGTAAGGACTTATCGATTTTTCAGTTAGCAGATCAACCTTTATTCCCAGGTAATCCGAAAGTTCAAGTTCGATGTTCACCAGGGTCAACAGGCTTTTTCGCTCAGCAAACTCAACCAGGACATCAATATCACTCTCTGGCTGCTCTTCGCCCCTAACGTAAGACCCAAAAACTGAGACTCTGGTTGCCCCGTATTTTTTCAGAAAAAACGAAATTTTGCGAAACAGCTCTTCTCTTTCTTCTGCGGGTTGCATGATGGTATATCACGTTTTTTTCAATTTAAACCTTCCCGACCCGAATTGCGCCTCGGGAGTACGCGGTCCTTTTCGCTTCGCTCAAGAGGACTAATTTAGGGGTTTAGAATAGTGGACTTCAACAATGAGAGCAAAAAATTAAGTTATAAAGTCTCTGACCCGTGCAACGTCATTCGCTTTACCTAGTCTGTCTTGTCCCGCTCGACGCAGGAGAGCGGAAAGTCCCAAAAAACAAATAAAGGAAAAATTGATGACTTATCCTGTTTTAAAATTGAGTACTCAAGGAATTTTATTTGCTAAAAATCTGTCTTCTTTTTTATTTATAAGGTAGTAATTATATCTTACAACCTTTAACAATTGGCTTCATAAACTCTTAAGGTCTTCCTTTATTTTTACAAAAGCGATACAAAAGATTATCTTGCTTAATGTCTATTGAGAAATAAGATTGAATAATGCAGTTAATCTGTGAAGTGGTTTGTTATTGAAGAATAAACCTTTTTCTTTAAATAGTTGCAATCCTAAGGAAAAAAAATCTGATATTTGGGGGCTTTTTTCTCGATTCTTAATCCCAAAAATTGGACTTTTCCTAATGAGAGCAAACCTTCTTACCTTATGGTTAATAGGTTTTAGCTGTATTTCGTTCGTTTATGGTTTGTTTGGAAATCACCCTGATATTTTTCCCCTATCTATCCTCTCCGCTATCGGCGGTTTTGCCATTATGAGCGAAGAATATGTGTTCCGGATCTGCCAAGACTGCGGAAAGGAGCTAGCCTATGTTATGACATGGAAAACGGAAATAATAAATAAAGAATATACTGAAAAAAAGATAACCAGCTATTACTGGTGTAAATATTGCGGGCATGAGCGTGTGAAAGTAGAAATATTTGATTTAGGTTGTGGTATGTTGTGATTCTCCTTAAGTCTTTAAATACAAATAAGGAACTAAGTTACGAAATCTTTGACCCGTGAAACGCTATTCACTTTACCGAACCGTCCTTGTCACGCTCGACGAAGGAGAGCGGCCAGTCTCAAAAAGAAGAAAAAGAGAGAAAAATGGGTAATTATCTTATTTTTAAAATTGAACACTCAAGATTCTGTGTGCAAAAATCCTTCTCCTTTTTTTGCTTTTTGGGACTAGCCCGAGCTGTGCTCGGTAACAAGACACGTTAAAGATAGCTAATATGGTTTTAGGGGCAGATTTTTACAACTTCTTTTTTATTTTTCAGGCTTTTACAACTTCTTTTTTATTTTTCAGGCCATAACCCCTTCTAACCTGATCTTTTCTTACGATGTTAAAAAATTGAAATAAATTTAATTTACTTCAATTGAATACTCACTACCTGTAGCGGGATAGGCTTCTCCAATTCTGTTTTTCCAGCGGCTGCACCTTCTAACAACCGCTTCCATAAGTTTCTCGCTGTCTTCCCGAGATTTCCTTAGTTTGGATTCGAGTTCATCACATAAACCCATGAGCTGTTCAACTTTTTCAACGATACGTCTTTGTTCATTGAGGGGCGGTAATATTATTTTTAAATTCTTTATTTTACCAAGGAACAGATTTGATTGGGCTGTTGATCAGGATTCTTCGATGATTTGGTTTTGAATTACAGGTGACCTAAGAGCATAAGCCAAGTATTTACTGTTTATATGTTGAAGATAAGGCTTTACCAATGCTGCACTTCTGACCATGACGTATGCATCATCCTTGTCTACTACAGCAACTCTTCCAACACTTCCTGAGCAAGAAATTAAAACATCATCTTTATTTGGATCACACCTTTTTCTTAATCTTAAAAACTCTTTTTCTGGCACATAATCAACATCCTCCAAGGATATTTCTCCATTTAGAACATTTCGGGCTGATAGCAAATAGTAACCAGACGATGTTCTTTCGGGGGTTGAGTGTTCTCCATCAGTAATTTTTATGGATCGATTTTCAAGATAGCTCCATGTCCATCCTCTTGGTGGCTCATAAGGTATTTCTTCATTTTCTAATTGTGTCACAGGTTCTGATTTTTTCGCCTTTTTACCCTTAACCATATTCTTTTTTTCAGCTTCAATTTTCTCAATCAAAACACTCGCCGACTCATCCTCAGGATCCTGTTCCACAAGTTTCCCCTGAACCGCAAGCTGAAGAATAGCCTGCCTTAGTTTTTCAACATTTTCAGGGTTGTCATAAAGAAGATCGAAATTTTCACAGATGCGCTGCCAGTTTTGTTCAAATTCTTCCTGATTTTCTGCGTTGAGCATCCTGTCAAGAGCAGCGCTGTTAAGTTTACTCTGAAGTTCCTGTTTTTTCTGGCGGCGGGCTTCGAGTTTGTCGCAGAGAGCCATCAGTTCGTCGACTTTGGAGACTATGCGTTTCTGTTCGGCGAGGGGTGGAATAGGAACAATCAAAGACTTTAAAGATGTTGCATTGACATTTGGTTGACCAGTTCCAGCACACTTGGAATAGAGTTGATCCCAGTAAAGTGGGGAATCCGCGTATAATTTTAAATATTTTGGAAAAATTAGGGTATTTGGTACTATTCTAATAAGGTATGAAGCAAAAACAGCTTTTAAAACTAAGTTTTCAACTAAGTAAGATTTCCCTATAGTTCCGCCTGTTCTAGCAATGAGCAAATCGTTGTTATTTAGAGCATAAGAATTAAGTTTCTGGTTGTCGATTTCACATCCTGGAACAGTCTCCCAATTAACCTTATTGTTTTGAATATCTGTGATTCTAAGTAGCCGAACATCATTCAAAGAATCATTTGCAGAAGCTGTATATCCGTAATGAATAGCATTTGAAACCTGATCCATAAAAGTAAAAATCCAGCCTCTTGGGGAATCAAACGGTATTTCGTTTTCTTGCACAGGTTTCAAAGATTTAGAGCTTTTTTTGCTCAATACCGATGCCGGCTCATCATTTGGGTCCTGTTCTACAAGTTTTCCCATAACCGCAAGCTGTAAAATAAGCTCCCTCAGCTTCTGCACGCCATTCGGCGCATCGGCAAGCAGCTCAAAGTTTTTGAAAAAAATGTTCGGATTCATGCGTTTTTCCCTGCCAGCGCGTCCATGAGTTCATTTTTGAGAGCGGTCCGGGTTTCTTCGATCTCTGAAAGGAGGGCTCTATACTTTTCCAGCAACTCTTCAGGGTCACCGTGGTCATTTTCCACAGTGTTAGGGTTTTTAATGTCGAGGTTGTAGTTGCTGGCGATTATGTCTTCTACTTTGACTTTCCAGGCATTTTCACTTTCTTCGCGGTTATTCCACCAAGCTTTTTCGGGGGCGAATTCTTTTCTATGCGCATGGGTTTGGTTTTGGAATAGGACTTGTAGCCGGCGGGGTAGGGGTGTTCGTAGTACCAGACTTCTTTTGTGGGCTCGCCTTTGGTGAAGAAAAGGAGATTGGTTTTTATGCCGGTGTAGGGGCTGAAAACGCCATTCGGGAGGCGGACAATTGTATGCAGGTTGCACTCCTGAAGGAGTTTTTCTTTGATGCGGGTCTTTGCGCCTTCCCCGAAAAGGGTTCCGTCGGGTAAGACTATTGCGCAGCGGCCTCCGTCTTTTAAAATGTGCGTTATCAGGACTAAGAAAAGGTCAGCAGTCTCGCGGGTCTGGAAGTTGGTAGGGAAGTTTGTCTCTATACCGTCTTCTTCCACGCCTCCGAAGGGTGGATTTGTAACAATTACGTCTACGCGGTCTTTTGGGGTGTAGTCCCGAAGCGGGCGGGCGAGGGTGTTGTCATGGCAGTTCCGAAATGCTTGAAGTCATTGATCTTTGTCTGGTCGACCAGAATGTTCCGGTCTGCCAGAAAGAGGATTCTTTTCTTTACCCCTGCTTTCCAGAGGCGCCAGATGATCTGAAAAACCGTAAGCGTTTTTCCCGTACCTGTTGCCATAACAAGCAGAATGCGATCCTGACCCTTCGCTATTGCCTCTATTGTGCGGTTAATTGCTATGCGCTGGTAGTATCGCAGTAATTTCTGCTGATCGATAAAATAATCCTGAGTTACGATTTTTTGCCTGCCTTCGTCAAGCCCCTTCCATTCACAGTACTTCTGCCACAGGAATTCGGGAGCAGGAAATCTGTCCAGCGGAATTTCCTCTTCCACCTTTCCGAGAGTCTCTGTCCGGTCGTGAAGCAAAAATGCGTCCCCGTTAGAGCTGAAAGCAAAAGGGATGTCCAGCATTTCAGCATACATAAGTGCCTGCTGCATGCCCTCCCCGACAGCATAGATATTTCTTTTAGCTTCTACCACTGCAAGAGGAAGATTAGGTTTGTAGGAGAGTATATAGTCAGCTCTTTTAGGTTTTTCCCTGCTTGCGGCCGAGCCTTTGACAATGATTCTGCCTTTGGTGAGATTAACTTCTTCCCGGATCTGGCGTTCTTCCCAGTTAGCCTGTCTGATCGCAGGCGTTATAAACTTCGAGCGAATATCCCTTTCACTCAGTTCTTTTTTATCAGTGTTTTCCATTTACAGTCATTCGGCAGAATTTACTATCACTTTAGACGGCAAATAATTTTTAGTGTAATTCACTACTTTAACTATTAAATGTCTTGTGTTTTTGAAATTTTGCAGGTACGACAGTTATTCAACAAACCGTTTTTCAATACGCTTCGATCGTTTTCTGATTTTGACAATGCATTATTCTACCAGTATAACACTTAGACTATTAAACTAAAAGTTACAATGATTCACTCATGATTATATCTCAACGTTGTAATTATATGTTAAAAATAATATATACTACAAATACATAGTATGAATTGCGTTCTCATCAAATGAACACTCCACTAGCAAACAAACACCTACTCCAAAAAGATCTACCCCAAACTAAAAGATTAAAAAACGAAAAACTCTCAACCCACAAATACCTCAAAACTCTTCCCAAACTAAAAATTAAAAAGTTAAATCTTTTAAATTTTTTAGTAACTTCCAGGTTTTTAGGTGGGAACGCAAACTCTTTTAAACAAAATTAAAAATAACCTGAACTAACATAATTTTTAGTAGTTATCCAATCATATCGTGTTAGACGGTAAGTTATTGTAATTCCTGCTTCGACTATTAGATTTATTGTGTTTTAGATTTCCGGTCTTTTTGAAATTCTTGTAGATCTATTGCTTTTCAGCATATTTTAGTATTTTTTAGAGAAATTATTATAATTTCCAGATTTTATTATACCACTAATATAACATTAGGCCATTAAACCAAAAGGTATCCTTATTCACTAATGATTATAGAGGTGCGTTGAGATTATACGTTAAAAATAATATATACCCGGAGTGCATAGTATGAATTGCGTTCTCATCAAATGAACACCCCACTAGCAAACAAACACCTACTCCAAAAAGATCTACCCACACTAAAAAGATTAAAAAACGATAAACTCACAACCCACAAATACCTCAAAACTCTTCCCAAACTAAAAATTAAAAAGTTAAAAATTTAAATCTTTTCAATTCCTTTCGGAACTTTCAGGTTTTTCAGGTGGGAACGCAAACTCTTTTAAAATAACTTTCGTTGTAGTTCACTTCTACTAACTTCTTGTGCTCTACCTGTGCTCTACCAAGCTTCTTGTACTTTTGAAATTCTTGAAGGTACAATATTTTTTCAGCATTTCCCTGAATATCTTTCAACAGTTTTCGGTATGTTTTATAACAGTTTTTAGAGTATTCCATAGTGATTTCAATGATTTTATAGAGTGTTTATAATTTTTTGATTTTATTATACTATGAATATAAACATTGAATCAATAAACTAAAAATAATATAATTCACTAATGATTATAGAGCTGCGTTGCGATTATTCGTTAAAAATAATATATACCCGGAGTGCATAGTATGAATTGCGTTCTCATCAAATGAACACCCCACTAGCAAACAAATACCTACTCCAAAAAGATCTACCCACACTAAAAAGATTAAAAAACGAAAAACTCTCAACCCACAAGTCAGATACTTCAAACCTCTTCCCAACTAAAAATTAAAAAATTAAAAATTTAAATCATTTAAACGCCTTTCGGAACTTCCAGGTTTTTAGGTGGGAACGCACCTCTTTTAAAAAACAAAACTAAAAACAAAAAAGAAAATAATTTTTGAAATTATTTAACCTATTAAGGATTTTTTTAACCTTTAGAGCCTTCAATATTTGTTTTTAGTATTAGTTTGTTTTTAGTATTATTCGGCGTTCTTGATACCTTCTTGAACCTTTTTAAGAATCCCTTCAGCAGCCATGATTCCGGTCGCGGCGGCATTGACTATGTCCCTTGAGAGGCCTGCGCCATCTCCTGCTGCAAAGAGGTTTTTGATGCTGGTCTCCATCTGGCGGTCGACTTTCAGGTGCATGGCGTAGAACTTGACTTCAGGGGCGTATAGCAGGGTCGAGTCCGAGGCAACGCCGGGAATGATCTCATTTAAGGTCTCGAGGCCTTCGATTATATCCATGACTATCCTGTGCGGGAGAGCCATTGAGATATCGCCGGGTGTGACATCTTTTAATGTGTTTATGACCAGGTTTTTGGCAAGTCGCTCTTTTGTAGAACGGCGTCCGCGCCTGAGATCGCCCATGCGCTGGAGGACAGGCTTTCCTCCGCCTATTGTTGTCGCAAGCTTTGCGATTGAGCGTGCGTATTTGGTTGTGTTTTCCATGGGCTCGGTCAATTCGATATGCACAAGGAATGCGAAATTGGTGTTTTCCGATTCCGTGTTTGCCATCGAATGACCGTTGGTCGCAATAAAATCCTCATACTCTTCTTTTACGACAAAGCCACGCCTGTTGGTGCAGAAAGTCCTGACAAAGTCATCATAGCGACGGCTCTGGATATGGAACTTGGGATCCCTGTTGATTTTCGTTACAGGGTCCATAATAATTGCAGGGACTTCTACCCTGACCCCCAGATCAATTCCGCCGTAACGGGCTTCTATATCGTGAGTTTCAATCATCTCCGAGACCCAGTTGCAGCCCCTTCTTCCCGGAGACAGGAGCACGTAACGTGTGCGGATGACTCTTCCGCCTGAGAGTATAACTCCTTTGCAAACTCCGTCCTCAATAAGCAGGTCCTGAACTTCGGTCTCTATCAAGAAATCCACGCCTTTGTCAACAAGGTCCTGTTTGAAACGCCCTATGACTACAGGGGCGTTGTCCGAACCTATATGCCGCTGCTTAATTTCTATAAACCGGGCTCCGACCGAGGCAGCCCTGCGTTTTAGCTCCTCTATTTCCGGGCCTTCGGTAAGGAGGGCGTCCTGAGGCGCTCCGAATTTCAAGAAAACTTTATCAACCCTTTCCACCAGATCCCAGGCTTCGGTCTGGTCTCCTGTCAGGGCTGCAAGGTCTCCGCCGATATCAGGCCGTAGGTTCAGGGTCCCGTCAGAAAAAGTTCCGCAGCCCCCGACCCCGCACATGATCTCACACGGAGTGCAGTGCATACAGTAACTCTGGGTTTTCATAGGACAGAGGCGTTTGTCAATGTCCCTGCCCATATCAATAACAAGAATTTTCAGCTTCCCGGCTGCAAGTTCATAAGCTGCAAACATTCCCGCAGGCCCTGCCCCTATAATTACAATATCATATGCTGAGCTGATCTTTTCTTTCTCAACAGCCTGATTTCCATCACCCATGGGCAACCCCCCTGGAATTTAACTTTAAGCTCCGGAATTTTAAACACCGGATAACCTTAAGCACCGGAGTAACCTGCTAATTTCTTTAAGGTTATCAATATAAACTTATTTCTAATTTTCTGTAATCCACACAGTCTTTAACAGACTCTATATTTCCTATTCGTATTTACACCCACCTTCATGCCGCATCTGCTTCTACCGAACAGTCATTCGGCAAAAAGCTTCGGCAAAAAGCCGCGTCATACCTGAATCCCCATATCAGGACAAAATCTGCGCTGAGCCCCTACTATTGGCGTGCTTTATATTTATATACAGCCAGTTACCAGTTCATAAATCACTGGATGAAAGGAATTGCAAGCATCATGCCCATAAATAGGCAGGTGAACACCATCAGAAAAAACAACTTTTGCAAATAATCCTCCTCCTGTTCCCACTATTTCATATTTTTTCCCACTATCTAACTATATGGAGTTCTCGGTATAAAAAACTTTCATCCAATATCATAAATATAAATGAAAAGTAAATTATTACCTCGAAACCTCTTAAAAATGCACCCCCTATTCTGTGAAAGTTTGGGAATCTGGTCGTTCACATTCACACGGCTGCCAATCTCCTTTAAAAAAGAAATTATGCTGCCGATAGTATATGTCCCCACTTGTGAACATCCCACAACCCAAAACCAAAGGATAACTCATCACTGATTACGTTATTTATTTTGTTCAATATGTCGAGATTTAGCTTCCCGGATTACATTGACTGCTGCTTCGAGACCGTCCCAGCCAATAACCTTCACGTGTTTGTGTTCTAAATTCTTATAAGTTTCAAAGAAGTGAGTAATTTCCTTTAACAGATGAGGAGGAGCCTGTTCAATCGTTTCTATAAAATTCCATAACGGGTCGTTCTTCGGAACACAGAGGATTTTTTCATCTCTTCCTTTATCATCTTCCATGTCAAATAATGCAACCGGGTGTACATCTATTACACATCCCGGAAATGTAGGTTCCCATGTCAATACCATGGCATCCAAAGGGTCACCGTCACGCGCTAAAGTATCAGGGAAAAAGCCATAATCACAGGGATATACAATTGAAGAAAAAAGCATCCTGTCGAATTTAATCACTTTTCTTTCCTTATCGTACTCATATTTGTTTCGACTTCCTTTAGGAATTTCAATAAGCACACTTTCAATCTGTCGTTCAGTCATATCAATAACTTCCTTCTTATGGGCTCATCCCAAAACGTAGTTTGACTTCATTATTGATGCTAATATTATACTTTAAGGTGGTATTTCTTTGATTTCAGATCCTGGAAATACTCTTTGCATACCCTATCCAGCTAAAGAACCTTTTGCTTAAAAATTAATTAAGACTACCTGATAGATATCATACTAATACGGGTAGAAATGGGATATATGAACTGTTTATGGATTATTTATGAACTGTTTATGGATTATTTATGAACTGTTTATGGATTATTTATGAACTGTTTATGGATTATTTATGAACTGTTTATGGATTATTTATGAACTGTTTATGGATTATTTATGAACTGTTGGCTAGAGTCATAATGAAATCATTTTGATTTAATGATGAAATCATTTTGATTTAATGATGAAATCATTTTGATTTAATGAAATGGCGCAATTCTAGATTTATAATTCTAGCATAATATTAGTTTCGGATAGGCTAAAAATAAAACAATAGCTGGCCCAAAATCCGAAACTCTGAATTTACCAGAATACAGTGAGCAGTGATCGTTTTTTGCGCTGCAGGAACTACCTCACATTCGACTTTGCTTTAAATTTTTCTTTATGTTTATGGATATAATTAATTTATGGGTACGCTGAATAAAAGGAAACTGGAAAATATAAGTCAAAAAATAGGCAAAAACCTGTGGCAGAGGTAGTTTTCGCAAACAGCTCTTTATCTATACTTTAATTGAGTATAAAACTGCCCACCTAAAAACATTCATTTATCTCAAATGTATAAAGGTGCATCTGAATTGAATACAAAACTAAGAAATAAGAAGTATTAAAAAATAAATTTAAAGGCTTTTGACCTTTTAAACTGAATCTAACTTTCCAACCTGCATTGTTTTTACTGAGGAAGCAATTAGGAATATATAACAAAGAAAATAAATCCTATTAGCTCTTGAATGACTGATCTTTTTTAAGAGCCCTATTAATTTCATATTTCTGGTTTAAAGGGGGAAAGTAACAGGTGTGGGTGAATAAATTAACCGTTCTTTTAGCGGTTGCTGTCTTTCTTATAGTCGCGGTTTATAGCCCTGCATCCGCCAGGGAGATTACGGTGGATGATAATGGTTCAGGTGCAGATTTTAAATCAATCCAAGAAGCAGTAAATAATTCGTCGGCTGGAGATATTATTCTTGTTTATCCGGGTCTTTATAATGAAAGTGTGGATATAGGGATACAGAACATAAGCATCCTTTCTAATTCTGAAAATCCTGAAGATACTGCTGTTAGGGCTTTTAAACTTAGTGTAAACAATATTACCGTAAGCGGGTTTAAAATACAAGAAAACTTAGTTTTAAAAGGTCGTAATGGTGAACTCTGGTATGCTAAAATTGAAAACTGCACTGTTAAAAATAACATTTTGGAACTAGGTATTGGGGCTGATGATTGTTATAATTCCACTATTGAGAAAAACATAGTTTTGAAATCAGGTATCAGTGTAGCTGGTCCTTACGCTGATTCTAATTTTACAATATCTGACAATTTACTTGTCGACGGAGGTATTGGTATTTCTCACGGACCGTATAAATGTCTTCTGCTTAATAATACCCTTCTCAAGGGTGGCATATTGGTGAGTGAAGGCGGTAGCCACAAAATTATTGGTAACTATATTTCAAATGGCCACGGAATTGGACTTTTTGAAACTTCTTCTGACATAGAAAATAATACGATTGTAAATTGTAGTGAAGGTATCTGTCTAACCCGGCTCACGGGGTCTAACATAGTTCACAATAATACTCTGATGTCTAATGACATAGGAATTTCAGTACTTCGCTAATTTTGATTTCCTCATTACGGAAGCTTCTCGATACCTTTATATGTAATGAAAAATGCCTCTCTATGTCTTTTTTCACAAATAAGTTCAGAAATAGGTTTAAAATCGAATTAAAGTCAAAGTACTGTATTGATTCTGTATTACAACCTCTCACATCTCATGTAATCCTCAAGATCAATGGTTCACTTACAAGTGAAGACATTATTCGTACTGTTGTGAGTTTGGCAGTCGATAAGAGTTCAGTCCATTCTGTCTCAAAACAGTATTCTGCTGTTGCTTGTGAAACATCTTTACGTTACCATCTTAAGAAACTAAACATGGACGAATTGATCCTATCCAATGAAAAGATTCTTCTTCAAAATCCCCTAAAAACTCTCAAAACAGGTAAGAGCTATGAGTTTGCCATTGATTTAACCAACGATCCTTATTACGGGAAAACAGATTCGTCTAACGAGAAATATGTAATTCGTAGCCAAGCTAAAAAGTCAACAAACTCTTTTTACTCATATATCTCCCTCTACATCACTAACAAGAACGAAAGGTTTACTGTATCTGTTCTTCCTGTAGAAAAGAAAAAACCAATGGTTGAATACCTCTCCTATTTTCTCTATCTCATCAAAAGACTGAATTTTAAAATCAAGGTTCTCTGCCTTGATAGAGAGTTTTATTCTATAGATGTGTTTGAATTTTTGCAAAGTAATGGTGTTCCTCACATAGTTCCTGTTGTCAAGAAAGGAGAGAAGATGAAGCAACTTATGAATGGGAATAAGGCTCGAAGTACACAATATGTCATGAAGAATTCTAAGAAAAAGATTCTTTTAGACATTATCATTGATGTTAAGTATCTGAAAGGAAAGAGAGGTAAAAAGGGATGTGAGAACCTTGGTTTTGTTGTTTTTGGAGTTAAATGGTCTCCAAGAAAGGTCAGTACAGTTTACAGAAGAAGATTTGCTATTGAATCGTCATACAGGATGAGGAATGTGGTTAGACCAAAGACATCATCTAAAAACGCAACTATAAGGTACTTTTATGCATTGGTATCCTTTCTACTAAAAAATATATGGCTATACATTCAGAATAAACATTTTACTATTGTCAAAAGAGGACCTCAGGTCATAGATGAGGATAAGTTCAGATTTGAAGTATTTATACTTATTATTAAGGAATGGATAAGAAGAAAGTTAAGAGTGAGGACAACAGTGTGGTGTTTGAGATAAATGAAGGTAGAGTAAAAGTGGAGGAAAGATTTTAGCGAACTACTGAATTTATGTTGGGGACTCAGGAGGCAACTCATTTTTAAACAACACTATTTCAAAAAACAACATTGGGATATTGTTAAGCGGCTCGACCATAGACCAGGCAGGAGCCAATTCACTCTTAAACAACACCATTTCAAACAACAATATAGGAATATCATTAGAAGGCGATTCTTCCGGTAATCTGGTTACCAGTAACAGGGTGGAACTAAACAAGCAATACGGAGTATATATCAAACAAGTTAACTCTGAGGTTCCATATAATGGAACTAATCGATTCTACAATAATATATTCAATAATACAATCAATTTCTTTAACGATACAGGCAACTATACAGGCAATTATTTTATTGCAAAGGCAACAAACATCAGCGACGGAAAAAATACTGTTGCCTTGAACACTACAAAGACCTCAGGCACTAACATTGCAGGCGGATCTTACCTTGGCGGAAACTTCTGGGCAAAACCTGACGGAACCGGATTCTCTCAAAACTGCAACGACTGGAATACAGATGGAATCGGGGACTTGATCTATACAGCCAGTGCGTATGATATTGATTACCTTCCTCTCGTCTCTATGCCCAAAGACCGGCAGCCAGTATTTCCTATTGCAGACTTCAGTACTAATGTAAGCAGTGGTTATGTACCTCTTTCTGTCCTGTTTACAGACCTTTCCCAGAATGCAACAGCCAGGGTATGGGATTTCGACAATGACGGAGTCGCTGACTCTACCGGTAAAACACCAGTCAACATATACCCTGTATCCGGCACCTATACTGTCAATCTGACAGTAAGCAATGCAAACGGTACTTCCTCGAGACTATATCCAGTAATAGCGTCCAATAGGCCTCAATATACTCTCACGGAGGCTCAGATTACTACAAACAAATCAAATCAGACGAAACCTGCTATTTACGGGGATAAAATAGTGTTTTTTGATGATCGAAGTGGGTTGGGGAATTACAATATTTACGTGTATGATCTCTCTACTTCCAAGGAAACTCAGATTACAATCAACGGTTCTTCCTATGACTATACTATGGGACCTGCAATCTATGGTGATAGAATAGTCTGGCAGGAATATCGCAGTACCAGTAATCCCAATGTATTGGACAGATCCGATATACACATGTATAACTTTTCCACTTCAAAAGCAACTCAGATCACTAACAGCGGAAAGGCAGGAGATCCTGCTATTTACGGGGACAGGATAGTTTGGGAGGATAATCGCAACGGAAACGCTGATATTTATATGTATGACCTTTCTACTTTCAAGGAAACTCAAATAACTACCAATGAATCATCGCAAGTATATCCTGCAATTTACGGGGACAAAATAGTGTGGCAGGATTCTCGCAATGGAGAGGGCAGTTATAATCCCACAGACATTTACATGTATAACATCTCTACTTCTACGGAAACTCGAATAACTACCAATAATTCAGATCAGTATTATCCTGCTATCTACGGAGACAATATAGTGTGGAAGGATAATCGCAATGGGAAAGGGGATATCTATATGTATAATCTCTCCACTTCTAAGGAAACTCGAATCACTATCAACAACGGCTTTCTGGAGGATTTTGCTATCTACGGTGACAGGATAGTATGGATGGATGATCGTAACAGAAATGCCGATATCTACATGTACGATCTCTATACTAACACGGAAACTCAGATCACCACAAACAAATCAGGACAGTCAGGCCCTGCAATCTATGGCGACAGGATAGTTTGGATGGATTGGCGTAATAAATATAGACTGGATGGTCATCCTGACATAGAAAATGCGGATATTTACGTGTGTACTGTCTCAGTAATAGAACCATCACTAAAAACGCCTGTCTCTGACTTCTTTGCGAATACAACATCAGGAAATGCACCCTTAAAAATCTTATTTACTGACAACAGTACAGGTGCACCGATTTACTGGTTCTGGGATTTCGGAGATGGTATTAATTCAAAACATGCTTTAAACGCAACTCATACATTTACTGAACCGGGAAAGTACGATGTAAGTCTTACCGTAACGAATGAAAACGGCAGCAACACCAGAATCATGCCTGGGTATATTACAGTCTCCGAAAGTAAATGAATATCTTAAATTGAAAAATCAGTGAAAAACCGAAAATCAGCAAAGTCAGGGCTAAGGAGCAAATCGGAAGCAATTGATCAAATATGGCAAACAAATCTTTATGATAAAGTCAACCCCTTAGCCTTGATGGCCAGATTTGAGAACTATTATCAGGCCTGTTATTTTTCAGTTTACTTTCCTGATAATCAGTTTCTTCACAACCTTTTTTCCATCCTTTTCGTTAACATCTTCGTCAATATCCTCATTCTCTTTATTTACGGAAATTTCAATCCATACCCTGAAGTTATAATCACTGCCTGCCCCAAGGTCACGGATACGGATTTCCAGGGGCTTCTCCTTTGCAGGTTCTTCGTTTCCCCTGAACTTCTGCTGGAATATTCTTACCACAGCTTTTTCCGGAGCAGGGGCTGAGACGACTCCGATCATCACTCCGTTTTCGTCAGTGGCAATAAAGGTTCTTTCCTTTTTCTCCTGCCCTGCCTGAGATTCATGTTTTATGGTTTCCCGCCTGAGCTGCTTCCTGACTCTGTCAAGGGCATCCCCTGAATCCGTTTTTTGCGAGGTCTGCTTGAGGGCTCTGGCTTCGGAAAGGTGTTTTTCTTTTTTTTCGGGTGGGATGTAGGGGACTTTTCCCAGGAGTTCGTGCAGGAGCATGATTGCAGCGTGCTTGTCAAGAGGCTCATTATTGTTCCCGCATTTGGGAGACTGGATACAACCAGGGCAACCGCTTTCGCAGGGGCAGCTTTCAATGGCTTTTAAGGTGCCTTCCAGTACCTCTTCAATGAGATCATAACCTTTTTCGGCATACCCGACTCCTCCCCTGTGCCCGTCATAAATGAATATCCCGCTCTTACCTCCGAGGTCTTGATGGGATGGAGTTGAAACCCCGCCTACATCACTCCTGTCCACTAGCAGGTGCAGAGGGTACATGGAAATCATTGCATGCTCGACAGCATGGATCCCGCCTGCAAAGTCAAGCTTATACTTTCCAATCAATTCCTGAAGCCTGTCTGGAAGTTTAAGCCAGAGGGCAACTGTCTGGAGAGTTATCGGAGGCATTTCAAGGTCATGTGCACTCATGGTTTCGTCGCTATGGGTCCTGATTTTCCTGTAACCTATTATCCTATCAGTTACCTCTACTTCCCCAAGCCCGACCTCTACCTCAGGAGCGTGCAGGAGCGGCTTTACCACATAGGTCTCCTGCACCAGGACTGACGAATCTATCATGGGTTTTGTGTAATAGCTGTCGTGTGTTTTTATGGCATGGATCTCCTTTTTTTCATGGTCGATCCTGTTTATGTAGAAGGGTTCCCCTCTGTGCATGTAGACCGCACCCGGATGACACTCCCGGAAAGCCAGTGTCTCTTCTATGTCCTTTTCGAGGGGAAAGCTCTTCTCCCCTTCAAAGGCAAGAAGAGAGTAAGTATTGTTATCTATCCCCCGCAGAGAGACGTGTTTATAAGGAAAAGGGTCAGTGGAATACTTCATATCACTGCCTGCAAGTAGCCCTTCGGCTTCCAGAAGCTCGACAACTCTTGAATACCCTTTGCCAAAGTACTTTTCATCGGATGCCCTGAGAGGAATTTCTTTTGCTGCACAGAGCAGGTGCCCTGCAAGGATATAGGGGTTTTTAGGGTTAAGCACTGCGTTTTCGCTGCTCCTTGCAAAAAAGTCGTCCGGATTTCTCATATAATACTGGTCAAGGGCATTTGTGCCGGCTACCATAAGGACAAGACTTTCGTTTCCGCTCCTGCCTGCCCTTCCCGCCTGTTGCCTTGCGCTCATGACCGTACCGGGATAGCCGTCAAGAATGCAGGCATCAAGCCCTCCGATATCTATTCCGAGTTCGAGTGCGTTTGTTGAAATAACGCCCCTGAGCTCTCCCGAATTCATCTTCTTTTCGATCTCTTCCCTTTCCCGGTCAAAATAGCCACTCCTGTAAGAGCAGACTGCAGAAGATAGACCACGTTCTCTTAAAAGCTCCCTGCAGCTTTTATACATGCGTTCCACTCCCTGCCTTGACCGCGTAAAGGCAAGTGTCTGGAGCCCAGCCTGGACTGCCCGCGTGAAAAGAGTTGAAGTTTCGGAAAAGCTGCTTTTTCTGATCGTACACCCTCTCCCGTTAAGGTAAAGTGGAGGGTTCCAGAACACGAATTTCTGGGGACCATGTGAAGACCCGTTATTCTCAACCACCTCTGCCCCTCTCCCCAGGAGGGTTTCGGTATGCTCTTTCGGGTTTCCTATGGTTGCCGAACAGCAGATAAACTGCGGGGAAGCCCCATAGTATTCCGCAACCCTGAGAAGCCTTCTGAGTACATTTGCCATATTGCTCCCTATAACCCCCCTGTAGTAATGGCTCTCGTCAACAACAATGAATTTGAGGTTTGAAAAAAAGCGCCTCCAGAGATGGTGCCAGGCAAGGAAACTCATGTGTACCATTTCAGGGTTTGTGAACACAATATTCGTCTGCCCTTCCCTTATTTCCCGTTTCTGGGCTGCAGTCAGGGCGCCGGTATAACGGGCTATACCTGCCCCGGAATTAAGTGCCCCTTCAAATTCAAGAAAAGATTTCAACTGGTCGTTTACAAGGGCATTGAGAGGAGAGATATAAAGGGCAGTAGTCTCAGGTCCTTTCATAATAGTTTCAAAAATAGGGATCATGTAAGTAAGGGACTTTCCACTTGCCGTACTTGTACAGAGCACTATGTCTTTTCCTTCCCTAACCTCTTCGATTGCTTCAACCTGGTGGGAATACAAGGCTTCAATCCCGATGCCTGAAAGGGCAGCTTTAATCTGTGCCTTAAGCTCAAGAGGTGAATAAAGCGCGTCCCTCGAGGGTGTTTCTTCAATATGAACTATCTGGTTTTCATAGCGACTGGAAGCTTTTATTTCATTTAGCAGGCGGGAAATTTCCATTTTTCGACTCCACTTTATTTCACATTTATATACATCATGTTTTACTAGTGTCGAGACAATTTAATTATTGAACATAATATTTTGATAGTTCGTTATCGGTATAAAGGGATTCATAACTTATTAGGTGATCAATAATTAAATTTTCATGACACTAGTCCACATCGCGGCTAATATTTGGAGCTAATATTTAATTTTTTATTTTTCCGATAAAGATTATGCTTTGACCCGATCCAAGCTTAACAGCTCAAATGGGCGGCGTGGGATAGAATAGATAGATAAGAGATACATTCAGCTTGCCCTTGAGTAATATTAATCTATTGACTACTTACCGGCTGCACTTCCCGAATCTCGCTGCCCGAGTTTCGCTTCGGGATCACAGGAAATCGAAGATTTTCTGAGAGTTGCACTGCAAGTGCAACAGCAACAAGGTCCTTTTCGTTTCGCTCAAAAGGACCAATCTATGGCTTATAGCAGTGAACTTCATTCAAGAGAATAAATTATAACTTTTTGACCCTTACAGCCCTATTCGCTGTACCAGGTCATTCCTTTCACGCTCGACGCAGAAGAGCGGCCTTTCCTAAAAAGAAGAGAAAGAAAAAAACAAGAAATCAAAAAGTAAAAATCACCTGATGAAACCGGATATCCACAGAAAAACAGGAAAACGCCGGAAAATAATGTGAAATAAAAAAAATGGTAAGCTTTAGAACAGAAAAAACAGACTATTTGAAAACAAGAGGAGCATTTCAGTCTCTTTCAAGCTTCATTTTATTTGTCTTCTTTATTTGTCTTCTTTATTTGTCTTCTTTATTTTGTATTCTCCTAACTCTTTCTTCTTTATGGGAAAGCCCGTCAGACAGGCTGGCGGAGGAATTCGATGCCATGTGAATTAAAAAGACGTTTCCGGGGTGGAGGATTTCTTTTATGACCTGTACATAGTATTAGCTATACCTGACCATTCTTGTACGCTCGACGAAAGAAAGCGGCTTTGCAGACAAAAAAGAAAAAGAAACCAGTAAGTAAGGATGATTGAAAACGTGTTTAAAAGGTTCACAAGTAGAATAACTCTGGGAACTGGTCAGAGATCCAAAAAAAGTAAACCAAAAAATAAACTAAATAAAAAAATAAGTGACTGAGCCAGTAATCTGAGCCAGCACACGGTATCAGAACTCAACTTTCGGGGTTTCCCTTTCTGCTTGCAGGGTTTCAAATAACTCTTTTTTCTGGAATCCCGTGATAGAAGCAACAATATTTTTTGGAATTGTCTGAATACTGATGTTGTATTTCATAACCGTATCATTATAAAACTGTCTTGCATAGGCAATTTTGTTTTCGGTTTCCATAAGGTCTTTCTGGAGCTGCATAAAATTCTGGTTGGCTTTCAGGTCAGGATAATTTTCTGCAACTGCAAAGAGGGACTTAAGGGTGGAAGAAAGGTAATTTGATGCTTCTGCCGTTTCATGTACGTTATTTGCAGACATTACTGCAGCCCTGGCTTTTGTAATGTTTTCTAAAAGGTTTTTTTCGTGTTTTGCATACCCTTTAACTGTTTCTACCAGGTTAGGGATAAGGTCATAGCGCCTTTTTAGCTGGACTTCTATCTGAGCCCAGGCATTTTCTACCCTGTTTCTTTGCTTTATAAGGTCATTGTAAATTATAACGAAGAGCAAACCGAGCATTATTACTGCTACTACCAGAATTTCTGCTATCAAATAGACCACCTTCCGTTTATCAAAATTGTTTTATCGGGCACCTCCGCCACCTCCACCCGAGCCGCCGCCCACGCCGCCTACTCCACCGCCTCCACTTCCGCTTGAAGATGGGGCGGATGATGAGTAGGCTCTCCCGAAGCCGGAACCGAACTGGCCGTAACTGTGGTGCACATAATAAAAGTGACTCGCTTTCAGCTGTTCAGAAGGGACGACTAAAGACATGTTTTTAAGAACTTCTTCTGCAACTCCCAGAGCAGTTGCATACACCAGATAAGAATCCCAGATCTTTATCGATTCCGGGGGGTGCTCTTTGAGCGCAGAAAAATCGGTAAGATATTTTTCAAAATTGGTCCAGCGTTTATAATAGAGCCTTCCTTCAGGAGTCCAGCGTCCCAGTACCTTTTCGAATGTCCCGGAGAAAATTATCATAACCAGCCCGAAAAACCCGCTTAAAATCACCAGTATATTTATGTTTGATACAAGGGGAAATGAATTTGAAGGGAAATAGTTAGAGAGTGCAATAAAATAAACAACTGCAGCTATTAAAGTTACTATACCAAAAATACTCATATATGTGTTCCCTGTGGACCGGAAGAATTTCTCAATTACAATATGCCTTTCAACCTTTTTATTCCAGGCGAGCATAAATTGATAGAAATCAGTTCCTCTTCCAAGCTCTTTTTTCAGTTTATCCCATGAGATTTTATTTCCGGAAGCATGTTTTTTCAATAAATTGAACACGTCTTTCTCGAAATCTGCCAGTTCAGGGAGGTTTCCTTGAGTTTTTGCATATGATTCGGGGCTGACAAGTTCAATTAAAATATCTTCGGATTCGGATTTGAACAGACCGAATGCTCCGTTTTCTTCTGATTTAATAGTGAGAAGAGAAATGTAACCAAGGTTAGCAAGGTTCATAACCGTAGCAGTAAACCCGTCCATTGTAGGAGTGCCTATTTTCCCCTGCATGATGGCATTGACCACGGCAGGCCTGGAATCTGTAGGTGGTTCCCTCTCATATATCGCCTCATAATCTATTTTTGGCTCTCTTCCGTACCTGAAATAAACGAAGAAAGGAAATGTCAGGACAAGAAGAGCAAACAAAATTGTCAGATAATAAAGGTTCTTTAAGATCGAGCCTTTTGTTTCATACTCGTTCTCAATAGCTAATATTTCTTCAAGTCCTTCTTCATCGTCTATCTGGACCAGACTGGAATTGGGAGATTCAATTCTGGGAAAAGCAACCCTGATTTCATACCATTGGTAGGAGGGAATTTCGTTTGTCTTTAAACTGAGGATATTCTGTTCCACGTTTGCATCCTGAGTATAGCCACCCGGATGGATCCAGTACTGGATCTCACTTTCATTTTCCACGGGGAGCGCGATGCTTCCTCTCAGGCTTCCCAGAGGTTTTTCCCATTCTTCACCCCAGAGCTTATAGTGGAATTCGGAAATATCACTGTGGACTTTGACTGCGCCGTAATGGTCGTAGGAAACAAAAAAAGTCACTTTTTCCGGGGTGGGGGTCGGAAGTTCACCTATCAACTCATACCCTTCGGAAGCAGGTTCGACTCTGAAGGTACATGCTTCATCTGAACAATGCCCCTCTATATTCCGGATAGATTCCCCGGAAGACACCTCCAGTATTCTGAAAACTTCGTTGTAATTCCCTTCAAATGTGTATGAAATCGATTCTTCAACATGGACTATGCCGTAGGGGTCTATAGTTATATTCGTTGTTGCTCCTTCCAGCGCATAGTCTCTTGCACTGGCTGAGGGCACAAGGCATAGAAGAACCAGCAGAAGAGCAGTCATTATCGCTATTTTCAGTACCGTAGAATTAATATTTGCTTTTCTGACAGGTTCAACAGAACTTTTTAAAAGCCGCAACCAGATTCCTCCAACTCTATATTATTTTAAGAATACTAATATTTTGCCAGAGTTTTCTTAAAAATCGGAAAAAACAAAAAGTTGGAAAAAAAGGCACAGGCATATTTTGTTATTTTCGATTTTTTGGTGGTCCACAGTTAGTCGGTTGATTATTATAGGGCAGCCTTAATGGCATCTTTCAACCCTTCTTTAAACCTTTCTTTATAAACGTCGCGCGCGGTCTGACGATTGGCTTCGATCAAATTAAGGATCAATCTTCAACCGCGCTGAAAAAATATAGTGTCAAATACCAACTGCTTGACAGTGGACGATCATTTTTTGTATACTTCCGATTAATACTACTCTATAGATAGAAATCCGGTTTAAGTGGTCAGGCTTTTGATTTCCTGTAATCTGCAACCCGGCACTGTAACATATTCCAAAGCTGGTTAATTCTGGATGTTCTGATTAATTATGGCCTGTTGATTCTCATGTTGATTCTCATGTTGATTCTCATATTTCTTTTCGGTGGCTCTCAAGGTAACATGAGTACTTATTCAGCACCGTCGCCCCTATTCCCAAGATCACCACCTATATCGCCACCTTCCCCATCTGGACAGGACGAAGAGCAGGCATTTCCATATCTGTGGTCAGACTGATTATAATAGTAACTTATGGGACGGAAGTAGCTCTCTTTAAGCTGTTCAAAAGGAGCAAACAGGGACATATTTTGAAAAGTCTGCTTTGCAACTCCAAGAGAAGCCGCATATACCAGATATAAATCCCAGGTCTTTATTGATTCAGGGGGGTATTCTTTGAGAGCAGAAAGGTCTGTTAGATATTCTTTAAAATTATCCCAGCGTTCATAGTAGAGATTTCCTTCAGGGGTCCAGCGTCCGAATGTCTTTACGAACATTCCGGAGTTTTTTGTCATAAAGAACCCTAAAATACCGATTAAAGCGGTCAGTGCATTAATCTTTGACACCCGGGGAAACTCGTCGGAAGGGAAATATCCGGAAATTGTAATATAATAAACAATTGCCGCTATTAAAATGCCTCGAGAAAACCATTTCATATATAGATATCCTGTCGATTGGAAGAACCTATCAATTTCAGTATGGGTTTGAACTTTTTTACTCCAGGAAGTAATAAATTGATAAAAATCCATACTACCGTCAAGTTCCTTTCTAAGTTCTTTCCAGGAGATTTTTCTTTCAGAAGCATGATTTTTTAACAGGTAAAGTATATCTTCTTCAAAGTCTTCCAGTTCAGATAGGTTTCCTTTAGCTTTGAAATATACATCATAGTTAAGTTCTATCATAAAGTCTTCTGGCTCGGATTTTGGAATATGTGATGAGCTTATCTCTTCGGGTTTTAAATTTCGCAA
Source organism: Methanosarcina subterranea (assembly GCF_055385895.1). NCBI lineage: Archaea > Methanobacteriati > Methanobacteriota > Methanomicrobia > Methanosarcinales > Methanosarcinaceae > Methanosarcina > Methanosarcina subterranea. Next base: position 1,992,849 of record NZ_AP042426.1, read on the forward strand.
AGAAATATAACCACGATTAGCAAGATCCATGAACGTAGCAGTAAATCCATCCATTGTGGGAATACCCATTCTCCCCTTCATAATGGCGTTAACTACAGCAGGTTTGGAATCTGCAGGCAGCTCTCTCTTATACTTCTCTTCGTAATTTATTTTCTTTTCATAATTTGTTTTCCCCTCGTAATTTGTTTTCTCCTCGTAATCTGTTTTTTCTTCGTAATCTATTTTCTCTTCGTAATCTGTTTTTAGCTCTTTTCCATATATAATATATATAAGGAAAGGAAATATTAGGACAAAGAGTAAAAAGTAACGAGTTATTCTATAAAGGCTTTCTAAATTCAACTCCTTCTGCTGATATTCTTTCTCAGTAGTTAATATTTCTTCAAGCTTTTCTGCATTATCTACCTGAACAAAGCTGGAATTTGGGGATTCGATTCTTGGAAAAACCACTCTGATTTCATACCAGTGAGAAGGAGGGATCTCTTTTGTCCTTAAACTGAGGACATTATGTTCTACGTTCTCTTCTTGTGTATAGACAGCTGGACAGGTCCAGTATCGGATTTCGTTTTCGTTTTTTACTGGAAAGGTAATGCTTCCTTTCAGGCTTCCAAGGGGTCTTTCCCATTCTTCTCCCCATAGCTTGTGAAATTCAGAAATGTCATTATGAACTTTGACTGCCCCGTAATGGTCGTAAGAAACAAAAAAAGTCAAATTTTCCGGAGTGGGATCTGGAAGCTCGCCTATTAACTTATATCCTTCAGGATTCGTTTCAACTCTGAATTTACATCCATTATCCGAACAATATCCCTCGATATTCTGAATAGATTCCCCGGTTGATGTATTAAGCATTCTATAAACATAGCTATAATTTCTGTCAAATGCATATGAGATTGCTTCTTCAACGTGAACTACACCATTCGGGTCAATAGTTATATTCGTTGTCGCTTCTTCCAGCGTGTAATCTTTTGCACTGACCTAAGGTATAAGAAAAAAGACAAACAGCAAAAGAATAGCTATTTTCAATAAAGTAGAGTTAATATTTAACACAGTAGAATTAATATCTGATCCCCTGGCAAGTTCAAAAGAACCATTTGAGAGCCTCAATCAAGTTTCCTCCAACCCCATCTTATTCCTCAATATGGTATTCTCCTGAATCCTCTTAAGACTTGGTTCCAGAACTCAGTTTTTTAATCTATAATATTGAGAAGAAAAATCAATTTATGAGCAGTCTTCAAAAGGAAAACTACAGAGACAAATGATTAATTCTTACTTTTATATAAGCATTCAATTATATAACATTCAACAATGAAATTAATTTCTGTAAAGATACATTTAGATTTAGATTGAGTAAATCTAAAATTTAGCTAAAGCAGCATAAAACTACATTATTGATAGAACATGCTTGAAATAAGGACAAAGAATCTTTCAACTTTATACTCGAATGTCGGAGAGGAGCATGCAAGATAACATCAGAGTTTCCGGTGTTGAGATCATTGGTGACATATGCTGGGGAACACATTTTTGCCAGTTTTACCAGACAAAAGAAGATTTGTTATACATACTTGTCCCTTATTTCAAAGCAGGGCTGAAAGATAACGAACTATGTATTTGGATCACATCAGAGCCTCTAAATATCGAGGAGGCGAAAAAAGCCCTGAAAAGGTCTGTTCCTGATTTTGATGTGTATCTGGAAAAAGGGCAAATTGAGCTTATTTCTTATGCTGATTGGTATTTAAAAGATGGTATTTTTAATTCCGGGAAGGCCATGGACAACTGGGTTGAAAAACTTAACAATGCCCTTGCCATCGGCTATGAAGGGTTGAGAACGGCAGAGAATTTTTGCAAGCTGGAAAGAGAAAACTGGAGTGATTTTGTAAATTATGAGAAAAGAGTAGGTTATATCACAGGCAGATATCCGATGATAACTCTATGCACTTACTTCCTTGATAAATACAATGCAACCGATATAATCGACATTATAGCAAATCACCAGTTTGCTTTGATTAAAAGAGAAGGGAAATGGGAGCAAATCGAAAGTTCCGGGCGGAGAAATATTACCGAGATCAGGAGCGCTGAAGAAGCATGCGTCAGCGAGGAACACTATAGATCTCTGTATGAAAGTAGTTTCGATGGGATTTTGCTTACCATGCCCGATGGAACTATTCTTTCTGCAAACCCTCAAGCGTGTTACCTCTTTGGCATGACTGAAGATGAGATCAGACAGGCAGGGAGAGAGGGGCTGGTAGTCAGGGACGGCAAGCTTGCAGCAGCACTTGAGGAAAGAGAACTGGCAGGACGGGCGAAGGCCGAACTCACATTCAGACGAAAAAATGGATCAACTTTTATCGGTGAGATCTCCTCTAATCTCTTTACAGATGCTGATGGCAGTATAAAGACAAGCATGATCATTAGGGACATTACCGAGCGAAAAAAAGCAGAAACAAAATTAAAAGAAACACTCGACAATTTAGAAAAACTGGTTAGAGAACGTACAGTAGAGCTTGAAAAGGCTTACAATTCTTTAAAAGAAAGCGAAAAAGGTCTTGCTGAAGCTCAAAAGATGGCCCATGTTGGGAACTGGGAATGGGAAATTGAGACTGAGAAATCATACTGGTCTGATGAACTGGACCGCATTTTTGGACGCAATCTTCAGGAACCGCATCCAACTTACGAGGAATTTTTAAGTTATATACATCCCAGCGATAGAGAATATGTATATAATACTGCTATGAAAGCCATAAAGGGAAAGCCTTACAGTATTGATTACAGAATAATCCGGGCTGATGGGGAAGAACGCACAGTCCATATGCAATCCGAAGTTATTTTTGATGACAAAAATACTCCTGTTCGAATAAAAGGAATAGTTCAGGACATTACCGAGAGAAAAGAAGCTGAAGAAGCCCTGGCAAAAATGGAGAATATCCGCATAAAAGAAATCCATCACAGGATTAAGAATAATCTGCAGGTAATTTCGTCCCTGCTTAACCTGCAGGCCGAAACCTTCTCTCATCTTGAAGTTTGTAAGGTTCCGGAAGTTGTCAAAGCATTCATGGAAAGCCAGGGCCGCATTATTTCTATGGCTCTCATTCATGAAGAGTTGTATAAAGGAGATAAAATCGACACACTTGACTTTGCAGCTTACCTGAGGAAGCTGACTACGGATCTTTTCAATTCTTACAATCTTGGTAATAAGGAAATCAGTTTCAATCTGAAACTCGAGCAGGTTTATCTTGGAATGGATACTGCAATCCCTCTTGGAATTATTGTAAACGAACTGGTTTCAAACTCTTTTAAGCACGCTTTTCCTACAAAACGGGAAGGCGAGATCTACATAAACCTTCGCAGAGCCGAAGATTTTACCCCCAAAAGTGATATTTCCTGTCAAAACATGGATCATATAGGAAAAAAAGACTTCCATTATGTACTTGAAGTATCGGATAATGGAAAAGGGATTCCTGAAGAAATAGATTTTGAGAACTCCAGTTCCCTTGGGCTACAGTTAGTAAACATTCTTGTTGAGCAGATAGACGGCTGTATAAAGCTTGAAAGAGATCAGGGAACAAAATTTACTATCTGGTTTAGTGATATAGAAGTATGAGCAGTTATTTTGTTATGTAGAATCCATACTTTTTTCTATTATCTTATTTTCCTCTCGTTTTTCGCCTATGTTTCTTTTTTCTTTTTCTTTTTCTTTTTCTTTTTCTCTAATTCTTTTTCTCTAATTCTTTTTCTTGTTCTCTAATTCTTTGTTTCTAAAAAGCTTTCTTATGGGCAAAGCTTTAAATCAAATGATTCAGTTGTATCGCATGTTTCATTTTCGGGATTAGATCCCGTTGGAATGTGGTCCTGCAGGCAGGGCTGAACCATGAAACATAAGTGAAACTTGGTGTTTAAATTGTCAAAATCTTTTTACGGATATATACGTGATGCGTGGAAAAACCCTGATGAGACTTACGTGAACGAGCTCCGCTGGGAGCGCATGCAGGTCTGGAGAAAGCAGGGCTCTGTGACCAGAATTGAAAGGCCCACAAGAATCGACAGGGCACGCTCCCTTGGATACAAAGCCAAGCAGGGCATTATAGTTGTCAGAGTAAACGTGCGCCGCGGTGGGCTTGGTAAAATAAGGCCCAAACGTGGAAGAAGAACCCAGAAAATGGGGACGAATAAGATCTCAGGCGGAATGAGCATCCAGAGGATCGCCGAAGCCCGTGCAGATCGCAAATACCCGAATCTTGAAGTCCTGAACTCTTACTGGGTAGGAGAAGATGGGAAGCACAAGTGGTTTGAAGTCATCCTTGTAGACCCTCACCACCCTGTAATAAAGAGCGACAAGAACCTGAACTGGGTCTGCGACGCGTCCATCAGGGGTAGAGCTACCAGAGGCAAAACCAGCGCTGGCAGGAAGGGCAGAGGCATGACCACACGCGGCAAGGGAACTGAAAAGACCAGGCCGAGCATCCGTGCGCATCAGAGTCGAGGCAAGTGATTCATCACATAACAATGCGTGTGATCGCCCACGCAACCGAAGACGTATCCAGAGTCCGCGAGGCTCTGGACTTTTTTTTATCCGGTGCCGGCGTAAAGGAAGGGAATAAGCTTATAGAAGAGCTTCAGGCCGAAGGGCACCACGGAAATCCAATTACTATCCTTAGCGTGCAGCTTAAAAAGAAGGCAGAATGCCTGAAATTTGCCCGTTTTGTCCGGGAAAACATTTCGGAAGAAGATATGGGTATGCTCAGGAAAGAAATGCCTGAGAGGCTGGACGATGATACGGTTTTTCACCTCCGCTTCGACAAACAGGCTGCATACCTGCAGCAGGTAAAACTGACTAACTCTTCTGACGCTATTATTGCAAAGGTCAAGATCGAGACCTATCCGAAGAACAGGGAAAAAGCCGGAGCCATAGTGGAGGAGTTATTTGGGTAAACCTAAATTTTATGATTTTTGCGTTCATGCAGCTCCGGATGGAGATAACACTGCTCCGGAACTTGCCTCCTATTCCCGGCATCTTGGATACAGCGGGATTGCCCTTGCTAACCATTCCGATAAACTTCCTGATAAAAAGCCAGTACTGCCTTCAATAGAGGGTTTTGAGGTCTTTCAGGGGATTGAGCTTGTGGAGGAAAACCCCTCAAAACTGAACAGCTTGATAGGAAAATTCAGGAACTCAATGGATGTCCTGATTGTACACGGAGGGTCTGAGGCAGTCAACAGAGCTGCGCTCGAAAATCCTAGGGTAGACATCCTGAACCACCCGGCTTTTGACAGGAGCAGCGGGCTAAACCAGGTTCTGGCAAAAGCAGCTGCAGAAAACGGAGTTGCAATAGGTATTACCCTGAGACCTCTTCTTCATTACCGGGGTTTCAGGCGCATTCGCCTGCTGTCCGACCTCAAAGCAAACCTTGAGCTTGCGAGAAAATACGAGGTTTCTCTTGTACTTTGCAGTGATGCCGTGTCCTGTTTTGACCTGCGATCCCCCATGGAAACTATTGCCCTTGCTGAGGTTTGCGGGCTTGAAGAAGATGAGGCTCTTAATGCAATAAGCACTGTTCCTGAAAGAATTCTCAAGAAGAATCGCCCTGGTCCGGGATATATAAGGGAAGGTATCGAAGTGCTTGAGGGAGAGGACCTCTTTTGAAACGCCTGCTACCTTCACTCCGCGCTAAAAAGCGCTATCTCGCTTTTGAGCTGATCTCAGAAGAGCCTGTGAGCAGAAGTGACATTGTTAAAGAAGTCATTTCATCTGCTTCCTCACTGCTCGGAGATGTTACGACCAGCGACTGTGATATTAAAGTTCTGGGATTTGAAAACGGAAAAGGAATTATCCAGTGCTCTCATACGAAGGTTAAAGAAACAAGAGCATCACTGGCCACTGTGACCCGGATCAACGGAAAAAGAGCGACTATTCATGTGCTGGGATCTTCAGGCACTGTTAAACGAGCTACGGAAAAGTTTCTACAGGGTGAAAGCTGGAGTTAAATCTTGAGTTAAGTTCCTTAAAACTGGAATGAGACTTGTAAATAGTTAAAGAATAGTTAAAGTAAAAATTCTGGAAAGCTTATCTGCGATACGGAAAAATCAGGGATGAGCCTAGGGTTTTCAGAATCCCGGCTATTACCGCAAACCACCATACTGGTTTATTTGATGCTGACTCTCTGGTATATGCGGGAAAACTTAATCGGAGCGTTTATCCGGAAGCGGATGTGCGTTATCCGCCTTAAAAGTTGAGAAAGTCTCCCTGGCAAGTACGCAGGCGAAACAGGCATTCTGAAAATTTAAGCACAGTACCCTGGAGCACAGATACCCTGTTCTTTAGCACAGGTATCCTGTATCCTTTATACATACAACAGACATACACTGGCTCATAGGGTTTATATGTAGTCTCGTTTATATCCGGTCTTATTTATATGAAGTAAAACCCGGATATCTGCCTAGCAGTTACAGAAATCTGCAGGTACAATCAGCCATTATTAAGCGAGTGCTTGCACAAGAAGCGAATGCTTAAGTAAAAGTTTCAGGCTCGAATTCCTCAGGGTTGAAAGATGCAGCAATTGTCGAATAAGCTGTCTAATATATACTATACTGAATGAGTATTAGTGTAACAAAGTATAATACTGACTGGCAGAACTGATCGACAAAAGAGCAGCTTTGCCGGGACTCCTGGCAATTTACGTATGAGTGGTAAAGGGTCTGAATCGGGGATATCCCTGAATTCCGGGTGTGGAGCATGCAGGAAAATAAATTCTTCCCTACAGGTTTCAGATCTGGCTTTAAACGCCGGAAAGCCCCGGCTCTCATAAGCATTATAACTGAGTAAATACACTTTATTAACGGACATAGTTAACATTGGAATGGACCTTCAAACCCTGTTAAAAAATTAATTGAAGTGCGTGAATTCGGGTTGCGCCTGAAGAACGTACTGTACAGGGTAAAAGTGCCTTTAAACTCCCGGTAACCGGGGTATTTTCCGCTGGTTTCGTCCGAAAAAATCGGTTCAGGATTGAAAGTCCCGCATAAAAGGCTAAAAACTCTAATAAGGAAGAAATACCTTATAGGGAACCAAAAGTCGGTTTCCTTACCTGAACACTGGGTCTGGGACTTTAAGCTCCTGAATTTTCGGGATATCCGCACAGGTTTATAGCTCTTACTGACCAAAGCCTTTTTTGGGCATGCGGTGGTTTAGCAGACGATTCTGCGGATTTGAAATCCCTAGGGAAAAAATGACCGGTTTCTAGCCGGGAAAATTAAAACATATGGAACATAAATAAAGGCAAGGAGATACGGAATATGCAGATGGCACCACAGATGGGTTATGACAGGGCAATTACGGTTTTCAGCCCTGACGGAAGACTTTTCCAGGTAGAGTATGCCCGCGAAGCGGTCAAAAGGGGAACAACAGCCGTAGGAATCAAGGCAGCCGATGGGGTAGTGCTGCTGGTCGACAAGCGAATAACGAGCAGACTTGTGGAAGCCGAATCAATCGAAAAAATATTCCAGATTGATGACCACATAGGAGCCGCAACCTCAGGGCTTGTGGCAGACGCCCGCGCCCTTGTTGACAGGGCCCGTGTAGAAGCCCAGGTAAACAGGGTTTCTTATGACGAACTCATAGGTGTGGAGGTAATCTCCAAGAAAATCTGTGACCACAAGCAGACCTACACCCAGTACGGCGGAGTTCGCCCGTACGGAACTGCACTCCTGATTGCCGGCGTGGACGACAAAAAGCCAAGGCTCTTTGAGACCGACCCAAGCGGCGCTCTTCTCGAGTATAAGGCAACAGCTATAGGTGCAGGCAGAAATGCAGTTGTTGAGGTTTTTGAGGCAGACTACAGGGAAGATATGAATATTGAAGCTGCTATCCTCCTCGGGATGGATGCACTTTATAAAGCAGCTGAAGGCAAATTCGATGCCGGAACCCTTGAAGTAGGTGTTGTATCCCTTCTGGACAAGAAATTCAGAAAACTGGAACCTGAAGAAGTTGGGAACTACGTTCAGCAGATCCTTGAGAAACACAAGGGAACTGAAAACAAAGAATAAAACCTATAAATATTTAAAGAATGAGTAAGCAGAGAATTTCAGATTCTCAAACTTACATTTTAGAGAAGGTATTCGAAAATGGTGTCCCTGGACGAGGCAGTGACTGCCCGGCTTAAAAGAGGCAGCAAACATTTCGAAGTCCTGGTCGAGCCCGAAGGGGCTCTGGCCTACAAGCGAGGAGAGGAAGTAAACCTCGAAGACATTCTGGCAGTTGAAACTATCTTCGAAGATGCAAACAAAGGGGACCGGGCAGCAGAGTCCGATATAATCAACTCTTTTGAGACAACCGATCCCTTTGAAATTGCTGCCGTGATCCTGAAGAGCGGAGAGCTTCAACTCACCGCTGATCAGAGAAAACGAATGCTTGAAGAGAAAAAGAAAAAGGTTATCTATACCATTTCCAGAAATGCTATAAACCCTCAGACTAGAGCACCCCATCCTCCCGCAAGGATAGAAAGAGCGATGGAAGAGGCAAAGGTGCATATAGACCCTTTAAAAAGCGTAGATCAGCTGGTAACCATTACGATGAAAGCCATTCGCCCGCTTATCCCGATACGCTTTGAAGAAATTAGTATTGCTGTAAAAATCCCTCCCGAATATGCCCCCAAAGCATACGGAGATATTTCCAGAGCCGGAAGCATTACAAAGGAAGAATGGCAGCGTGACGGCTCCTGGGTTGCAGTAGTGAGGATTCCTGCGGGAGTCCAGACTGATTTTTACGCTCTTATAAATCATCTAACGAAGGGAGAGGCTCAAACTAAACTTTTATAAGAGGATGTTGGATGGATAAAAAAATAGTGATCCCTGGTGACCTGTTATCCGAGAGCATGAAAAAAGCCGGATACGGGACGTATATCAAGAACGATAAGATCTATTCTTCGCTTTGTGGTATTGAAAACCTCAAAGAGGATAAAGTTGGAGTGATCCCACTTGCGGGAGCGTATATCCCCTCGGTGAATGATGTGGTGATAGGGATCGTTATTGTGGTTACTCCATCCAACTGGATACTGGATATTGCAGGTCCTTATGATGGTCTGCTCCATGTATCCGAGTATCCTAGAAGAGTCGAGTCCCGGGAAATGCCTGAAATCCTGAACGTAGGTGACTCTGCAATTCTCAGGGTAAGAGATGTAGACAGCTCCATGAAAATCGAGCTTGCCCTGAGGGACCCGAGCCTTCATAAACTCAAAACAGGCCAGATTGTTGAAGTTGAGCCTGTAAAAGTCCCCCGTGTAATAGGACACGGCGGTTCCATGATTTCCATGCTGAAGAAAGAGACAAACTGCAGCATTTTCGTAGGCCAGAACGGCAGAATATGGATTGATGGAAAGGACGAGGATATAGAGCTTTTGAGTAAGGCTCTCCGGAAAATCGAAGTCGAAGCCCAGCGTTCCGGATTGACAGACCGGATCTACAATTTTTTGAAAAATGAACGGATGAAAGAGAAAGAGTCCAAGCCCGTTAAATTTTTTAGAAATGAGAAGAAAGGTGCGAGCACAGCAAAGGAAGATCATTCCGAAGATATATACAGAAAGATCGATGTACTGCTGGACCCGAAGAATTGATTCCGGATAAAGTCAAGAGGATTTTAGGTAAGCTTCTCTAGAATATTTTGGTTTAGGAGTTGTTTGGAGATTAAAGTATGAGTGATAAACCTGAAAAATTAATCGCTGACGATGGGCTGCGCCTTGATGGGAGGCGTGCGGATGAGATAAGGCCCATGAAAATTGAGATCGGCGTACTTTCGCGAGCCGACGGTTCATGTTATCTTGAATGGGGCAGGAATAAGATCCTTGTAGGCGTTTTCGGCCCCAGGGAAGCTCATCCTCGCCGTAGCCAGCGCGCAGACTCGGCAGTTATCCGTTACAGATATAATATGGCATCATTCTCCGTGGAAGACCGTGCCCGTCCGGGACCCAGCAGGCGGAGCATCGAAATCTCAAAGGTTTCCAGGGAAGCTTTCGAACCTGTAATTATGGCCGAGATGTTTCCGAAGACAGCAATTGATATCTTTGTAGAAGTGCTTCAGGCCGATGCAGGGACAAGGACAGCAGCAATTAATGCCTCAAGCATAGCTCTTGCAGATGCCGGCATTCCTATGAAAGGGCTCATTACCTCCTGTGCTTTCGGAAAAGTTGACGGACAGATTGTACTTGACCTCAACAAGGAAGAGGATAACTACGGAGACGCTGACTTCCCTGTAGCAATGACCCAGGACGGGGAAATTACTCTTGTTCAGATGGACGGGCACCTTACTCCAGAAGAGATTAAAAAAGGTATGGAACTGGTAAAGAAAGGTTGCAAGGAAATCCTTGAAATCCAGCAGGCAGTTCTTAGAAAGAAGTTTGAAACACCTGTTGATGAGATCTCGGAAGTAGCTACAGGAGCTGAAAAGGAAGACGGAAAAGAAGAGGCCATACCTGCCTCCGAGCTTGCTCCGGAAGTAGTAGTTGAAGAGGCTTTTGAGGAAGCTGAAGAATTAGGAGCAGGGATCTCGGAAGAACCATCTGAAGCGGATATCCTTTCCAGTGAAGTAGTACCTGACTTCGAAGAAGAGCTCGAGGAAGATATTGAAGAAGAGGCTGAATCCGAAGAAGATTTAGAGGAAGATTTAGAGGAAGATTTAGGAGAAGAACTCGAAGAAGAGGAATTTGAAGAAGAAGCTCTTGAAGAGGAAGCCGAGTTTGAAGCCTCTTTTGAAGGTACTCCCGAACTAAAAGAGTTCGAAGAAATCGAAGCCAGGCTCGAGAAAGAAACTGCTTCCGGAGAAGCCGAAGAAGAAATAGAACTTGGGTCTGAAACTGAGGAACCTTCCGAAGAAGAGGCCTCTTCTTCGGAAGAAGCCGAAGTTGAGGAAGAAGCCGAAGTTGAGGAAGAAGCCGAAGTTGAGGAAGAAGCCGAAGTTGAGGAAGAAGCCGAAGTTGAGGAAGAAGCCGAAGTTGAGGAAGAAGCCGAAGTTGAGGAAACCACTGCCTCAGAAGAAGCTATTGAGCCTGAAAGAGAGGCCGAATCCGAGGCTGAAACTACAGAAGTTTCCACTGAAGGGGCGGAGGCAGAAGAAGAGCCTGAAGAAGAAAAGTCCGAAGGTCCCTGGAAGGTAGTAAAAGACCCCTCTGAAGCCGGATCCAGAGGTGAAAAAGATGAGTGAAATCATAGCTACACTTAAGAAGGACTATATTTACAGCCTGATGGTCAAAGAAAAGCGCCAGGATGGGCGCGGATTTAAAGAGTTCAGGGATCTCAAGCTCGAAACAAACGTGATTTCCAAAGCTGAAGGTTCTGCAAAAGTCACTCTTGGGAACACTCAGGTTCTTGTAGGTGTGAAGCTCCAGACCGGAACTCCATTTCCAGACTCCCAGGATGAAGGCGTGATTATCACCAACCTTGAACTTAACCCTATAGCTTCTCCAGAATTTGAGCCCGGGCCTCCAAGAGAAGAAGCGATCGAAATGGCAAGGGTTGTTGACAGAGGGATCCGAGAATCAGGCGCAATTGATATAAAGAAGCTTTGCATAACGGTTGGAGAATCAGTATGGATTGTCTTTATAGATATCCATATCCTGAACGATGACGGAAATATCATTGATGCATCCTGTCTTGCTGCGATCGCAGCCCTCATGACCACAGTTGTCCCGAACGAACAGCAGGGACTGGGCGAGAATGTGCCCCTTGCAATGAAAGAGATGCCTGTCGGCATAACCCTTGCCAAGATAGGCTCAAAACTGATGGTTGATCCCTCCCTTGACGAGGAGGCAGTTTGCGAAACAAAACTGACCATCGTTTCCAGTTCGGACGGGTCTGTTGCAGGCATGCAGAAGATGGGTCCTGCCCCGCTTACCGAGACAGAGCTATTCGAGGCAATAGACCTGGCAATTGAAAAGGCAACCGAAATTCGCGAGCTCTACCTTGAAGGGCTTGCAAAAAGCGAATAAATCAGGCAGGATTAATTAAATATAAATATTAAATGCCAGTATTACGGTCTAAGTGCACGTCTTAAGATGGTAGAAGAACCCGGGTCTCAGATCCAACCAGCTCATAGATTGGTTCAGGGCAGGGCTCTATCACTTCTGGCTTAACATTTACATTTAAGGAGTTTTAACGATGGCAAAAAAATTCACTAAGAAAGGAAGAATTTCCAGATCTGCAGGCAGGTTTGGTCCCAGGTACGGGAGAAAAGACAGAAAGCTTGTCGCAGACCTGGAAGAACGCATGCGAGCTCCGCATGTATGCACCAAATGTGCCCGCCCGACAGTAGGAAGGCTCGGGACCGGGATCTGGAAATGCAGCAAGTGTGGACACACCTTCGCTGGTGGGACCTATATCCCCTACACAAGCGTTGGTCAGACCCTGCTGCGCACCATGAAGAACATTGCTGAGGCAAAGTAAATTAACAATTTTCAGGAATGTGAGGTTGTATGGGTTATAAGTGCACTCGATGTAAACAGAAAGTGGAAATTGACTACGAGTACACAGGTATAAGGTGCCCGTATTGCGGACACCGGATCCTGGTAAAAGAGCGTCCTACAACCATCAAACGCATCAAGGCCGAGTAAGAAGTATGTTAGTTACTTCTTCTCGCAAACCTTCTGCAAAGACCCGGACGCTTTGCAAGCTTCTTTCACGCTTTATTGCCGGAAGGAGCATTTCCCGCGGCAAGATGGGCATGCAGGAACTTCTGGAGTTTGCAGAGGGCGGGCCTCTCATAGTAGCAGGAGAGTACCACGGAAACCCCGGGGAACTCAGCTTTTATGACGATGCGGGGAAGCTTCTTTTTTCCCTCAGGTTTTCGGACTGGTATTCTGAGGAAATCAATTCTTACTGGTTTCCAGATGTTGAACCGGTGCTTGCAGGCCAGGGAGAGATTGCGGACGCACTTGAGTCTTTTTTCCATTTTAACAGGGTAGAAAGTGATAAGGTTGATCAGCTTCCTCCCCGTTCCACACTGATGGTGGCAGGAGAAAAAGAGATTGATTTCATGGGCAGCGGAAAGTCTCTTTTTAAGCTTACCGTCAAAGGTTTCAAAAAGTACTGACCAAATAACCCATTTTTCTGAAGATTCTGAAATTTCAGATTTTTAGAATTTCAGGTTATTCAGGAGTATCAGGCTATTTTCAGAGTAAATCTTGAAATCAACTTACCAGGACTGGATCCTAAAGTTAAGTTTTCAGAACAGATATTTTAAATTAAAATTATGATCCGGAGTCAGTTTAAAACTAGTTAGTTTAAAACTAGTCAGTTTAAAACTAGTCAGTTTAAAACTAGTCAGTTTAAAACTAGTCAGTTTAAAACTAGTCAGTTTAAAACTAGTCAGTTTAAAACTAGTCAGTTTAAAACTAGTCAGTTTAAAACTAGTCAGTTTAAAACTAGTCAGTTTAAAACTAGTCAGTTTAAAACTAGTCAGTTTAAAACTAGTCAGTTTAAAACTTTTAAGGTAAGATCCTTCTCAGGAGGAATTTTTTGAAACTTTCCGCAGAGTTTACATTTGAAATCGAAACTGCCGAAAAGATCTATCAGGCTGTCCTTCCAGAACTTAACGACAACTTCTCTGAAAGGTCAAGGATAGGACTGTCCCTTGAAGGTGCAGACTGCCTTGTACTCATGGTTGAAGCTGAAGACGTTGTTTCCCTGCGCTCTGCCCTGAACACCTGGTTCAGGCTCATCCAGATCGCTCAGGAAGTCCTTGAGGTTACATCTGAAGCCCAATAAATAACTGCCGATCAGTGATCATTTAGCCGCTTCGGGGAATTAGATATTGAGAATTACCATCTCACAGGTATGGACAGTGATATACTTAGAATTGTTTTTAACGTTCAGGGTCCTGAATAAATATGAAAATCAGGGATCCAAACCTTATTATGAAAAAGATGTGTCAATTTTGCATGCAATATAATTATATTTCATTGGTCATCGGTTAAGGAAAAATCGTTATCACTTGCATTGATTTTCATAAAATTTGTTAAATTATTCATCAAATGCAAAACTGGAATCTGATATCGATTTCAATTTAAACACTAAACATTTGGGTTTGAGTTTTTCCGTCGAAATCGAGATCCGCAGCTCAAAATCCTTAACCGAATACAAATGAATTATATTTTTATTAATTACTATTTAAGTTCATATTAATTTTTTAGATATAATTGAAGGGTGAGATCAGAAGAACAAGTGTTACTTTACTACAAATTTATTTCCAATGTCAACTCAGCCTTATATACTTATCTCTCCTTTTTAATGTTATAATAATTGCTTTTTAGCTTTCGATTATCTATTTTCTTCATAGCCTGTGGGGTGTTCGGAATAGATATTAGTAAAAAAGTTTTTATAATAACAATTCTAATTTTTGTCGTTCTGACTGCTACTTTTACATTTACCTATAATATGCAGCTTTCAAACTTTTTGGAGCTCGAACAGGCCGATACATTGAAGAATGTAGAAAAAGTACAGAATGTGGTTTCGACAGAACAGAGTTATATTGATAATATGGTCCAGGATTGGGCATGCTGGGACGATACTTACCGTTTTATCGAGGACAGAAATCAGGGATATATAAACGTAAACCTTCAGAACCAGACTCTTGCCGGACTCAAAGTAAATGTTATGCTTTTTGTGGATGATACAGGCTCTCTTGTCTATACAAAATCGGTAGACATTAACACAGGTGAGGAAAAACCGGTTCCTGAAGAGCTTATTGAAATGGTAGAAAGCGGGGTTCTTTCCATAAAGTCAGAAGATAATGTTATAAGCGGCTATGTTTTGCTTGATGAAGACCCTATGTTTATCTCCTGCCATCCGATCCTTACGACAAGATATGAAGGGCCTGTGAAAGGCACTTTAATTTTCGGGAGGTATTTAGACAGTGCTCTCCTGGAAAAATTCAGAGAAACTACCTGTTCTTCAATTTCTATGTACAGGATTGATGAAGATATTCCTTCCGATTTTCAAGCAAAATTTCAAAATTTTTCCGGGTCTCCGGATAGGGCTCTTGTTGAACCCTTCAGCGAAGAGAAGATAACAGGTTATTTTGAATTAATGGACGTGTCAGGCCAGCCTGCAATTATTATGAGAGCCGATTTCCCCAGAGATCTATATTTGAACGGCGAAAAAGCTCTGAATTATATGTATTTTTTCCTTGTGCTAACCGGGCTTGTGACAGGGGTTGGAGTTAAAGTTTTACTTGACAGTCTCTTCGTTTCGAGACTTGGTGAGATTGATAATTTCGTTACAAGAATCAGATCGGAAAAAGATCTTTCTAAAAGATTGACTTTAAAAGATGACGATGAACTCTATCGTCTCTCAAAGGAAATAAACGGGATGCTGAATGAAATCGAGCTGGCAGAACAGGAGTTAAAGGCCCAGGAGAGGGAAAAGAAAGTCCTTCTTGATTCTTTAAACGAACTGGTTATTTTCGTAAATCCTCAGCTTAAAATTACCTGGGCAAACAAAGCTGCTCTTGAATATATGCATATGGACCTTGAAAAAGCAATGGGAATACGCCTTAAAGATATTTCGGACATAAGCAGTCCCCTGGTTGAAAACCTGAAGCTTGAAGAGATCTTTCTGAAAGGAAATAAAAAGTCAGGGGAATTTACTACAGAGGACGGTAATTCCTGGTTTGTCCAGGCAATACCGGTAACTGATGATAATGGCAGGATCATAGGCGTTCTGGAAACCTGCACGGATATTACGGGAAAGAAAGCAATAGAGAAACTTCTTCAGGAAAAGCAAATTGCAGAAATTGCGAACCGTACCAAGAGCGAATTCCTTGCAAATATGAGTCATGAGCTGAGAACTCCACTTAACTCAATAATAGGATTCTCAGATCTTTTGCATGAACAAGCCTTTGGGGAGTTGAATGAAAAACAGCTAAAGTATACAGGCAATATTTCAAGGAGTGGAAAGCACCTTCTTAATCTGATTAATGACATTCTGGATCTTTCTAAAGTAGAGGCCGGAAAACTGGAGCTTGAATACAAAGAGTTTGAACTTGTTAATAAGCTAAACATGATAAAGAATCTTCTATCTCCAATTGCAGACCGGAAAAACATCAAAATTGAAATCTATGTAGATAGCAATCTTACCAGCATCCTTGCAGACGAAGCCAGGTTTGTTCAGGTAATGTACAATCTTATGGATAACGCTATAAAATTCTCCCAGGAAAATAGTCCTGTAAAGATAGAAGCAAGAAAGAAAAGAGACCTGGTAGAAATAATGGTTAAGGACAATGGAATCGGGATAAAAGCTGAGGACCAGCACAAACTCTTCAAGCCGTTCAGCCAGGTTGATCCATTTTCCTCAAAAACGTTCCAGGGAACGGGGCTTGGACTTTCACTGGTTAAGCAGATTGTTAATCTTCATGGAGGGTATATCTGGTTCAGAAGCAGTCCCGGTGAAGGGAGCACCTTTGCATTCGCAATTCCTATAAATTGGGATAAAAGAGATGGCGAAAGTACATGGTTAGATGAGAAAGAACAGAAAAGAATAGATAAGAAAGAACAAAACAGAACAGATAAGAAAGAGCAAAACGGCTGAAAACTGAAGGCTTCAAGATAAAGGGATAATAACAGATATCAGTATAGAGAGAAATGTAAAGGTAAAAAAGAAGATATAAAAAGAAAATGTTGAATAGGACTTAACCTGAAATCCGTTTGATTCCGGCAAGCAGAAACAGATTTTTTTGCGCTTTCCGGTTTTTTGTCCAGCTGGAGGCTTGATCAATGTATTTTTACACTTCAACCTCGTTTAATAGAGCTTTTTTCGTCCCCAATCCGCTGTTCATTTTTAATACCTTGCCGCTCCGGCGTTTTTCGATTTGGGTCCTTTATTTGGCCTGAAAGCCCGCTCCGGGCACTTCTTGGAATCGGTTTTCCCGCGTACTTCAAATCCGAGGCTGAAACATTCGCCTTTTAGCTCATCAATAGCCGTATAAAATCTGCAGTCTTGGCATGTAGGCATTAGGATTACTACCTCCAGATACGTGAAGGCTATCTGGTTCTTGAGTCCCAGATATGTTTCCCGGATACAACCTTGAAGTTAAAGCTGCTTCATTTTAAATGAAGTTCAGGGTGTATCCCATAAATAATGTGTATCTGTAAATAAAATGTTTTTGGTAGGGGATAAGGCAGGCAGCAGGCAGGTCCGAAGAAAAACGCCACTTTTCAAGGCATAATAATGAAAAAAACAGTTAAGGTTACTAAAGAGAACGAGATTTTAAGGTTACTAAAGAGAACGAGATTGAGATATTAGCCCGGACGTTGCCTGAACATTCGCTGGATGCCTGGAACAGAACTTTATGTTGCAGGGAGAAACAGTCACATCGGTTTTTGTTTTATTAAATTTCCTCATCTTCTTCGAATTCTATGTCAAGGACAGGAAGCTCTCTAATATTCCCTCCCCTGTCATAGCAGGTCCAGCTCTGCCTGTTGTAGGGACGGCCAACTATGATATGGCAGTTTCCGGTTTTCGAAAAAAGGTGTAAGTCGGCTTCTGAGGGGCTTCGATTGGGTCCGGGGTGACTGTGGACCGAACCTGCAGCTTTTACATTCGGCATCATGTAAAGCCTGAGAACCGCGCTTGAATCACTTGATTCGGTGCCTGGAAGGATAAGTACCTCGGTGATTATGCCATCCTTCTCCTGCAAAAGCCCGGCAAACTCTTCCGGAGCCATTGACCTGCTAGCTTCAAGAATAAAATCAAGAGTATCGCGGGCAATTCCTTTAATCTGCATACAGGGTAATTCTCTTTAAGTGGTATATCTCTTTCTGGAAAACAGGTATGCAAATTGAGAAAACGTGGAAGTAAAATTCCCCTTAATTTTGATATTTCTTAATTGCAACCCGAACCCGCATTCTTTAGTCCGGGTTCATTTTACCCCATCGGGTTTATCTATTATTTCTGCAAATCACTATGTAGCATTATAAATCACTGTATAACGTTATAAATCACTATGTAACATTATATTTCCTACAGGCATCTTTTCCGGAGATTTCTCTCTTCGGAAACAGGATTTGCCTTGGTAAAGGGGGTTTTCGGAATAAAAGACATTCGTTCGGTTTCAGGCTCGGAAAGAGATCTGAAAGAAAATATTGAGAAAGGCTTTGAGGCGGATTCGGACTTTAAGGCAGATTCCCAAAAGGTCTCTGGAAAGGGTACCGAAAAAGATGATGGCACGCATGATTCACTGTATCAGGAGTCGCTTGCAATGCACAGGAGACTTGGAGGTGTACTTGAGGTTGCAAGCAAGGTTCGCCTCCGTACAATCCACGACCTCAGCGTTGCCTATACACCCGGAGTTGCCGAACCGTGCCGGAAAATTAGTGAAAACCCCAGCCTTGTTTACCTTTACACCCTTAAGAAAAATACAGTTGCTGTCGTAACTGACGGCTCAGCTGTACTCGGGCTCGGGAACATAGGACCTTATGCGGCTCTGCCGGTTATGGAAGGAAAGGCGATTATCTTCAAAGAATTTGCCGGCATAGACGCTTTTCCTATCTGCCTGGACACACAGGACACTGAAGAGATTATAAAAGTAGTAAAAAACCTGGCTCCGGTTTTCGGAGGCATCAACCTTGAAGATATCAGTGCACCCCGCTGTTTTGAAATCGAGGCGAGGCTGCGGGAAGAGCTTGACCTTCCTATTATCCATGACGACCAGCACGGGACGGCCATTGTAGTATTTGCAGGGCTCCTGAATGCCCTTAAAATCGTAAAAAAAGAACTGAGAGAGCTAAAAATAGTCATCTCAGGGCTTGGGGCTGCAGGGGTTGCAATTTTCAGGTTTCTGGTCCGGGCAGGAGCAGACCCTGCAAAAATCCTTGCATATGACAGCCAGGGAATTATATATGAAGGGAGGGAAAAGGGCATGAACCCTGTAAAAGAGGAAATTGCCAGGCTTACGAATCCTGAGAAGTTAAAAGGCGGCCTCAAAGAAGCCTTCCCTGGAGCTGACCTCTTTATAGGAGTCTCAGTCGGAGGGATAGTGACCGAGGACATGGTCCGCTCGATGTCAAAAGATGCAGTTGTAATGGCAATGGCAAACCCTGTCCCTGAAATCATGCCTGAAGCTGCAAAAAGAGCGGGAGCAAGAATTGTTGCTACCGGCAGATCGGACTTTCCAAACCAGCTCAACAATTGCCTGAGTTTCCCTGGAGTTTTCAAAGGGGCTCTTGGCACCTGCGCAAGAAAGATAACACCTGAAATGGAGATGGCAGCAGCCTGTGCCCTTGCAGATGTTGTGACTGCAGGCGAGCTTTCCGAAGACCATATCATCCCGGACCCCCTTGATAAGCATGTGGTGCCTGCGGTTGCAAAAGCCGTCGCACATGCGTCACTTGAAAGCTGTGCTGCAAGAAAAAACTTTGAAGACAGTACCTGAAAGATTCGAGTTTCTTCTTTCGCAAACCAATCCAGGTTCGCAGACTAATATTCAGAACTATTGTTTCAAAAGCAATTTTAACCTATATTACATATTTTTTCTGTCAAATATATTGGGGGTATTCAATGAATTGCACCAATCTGAAACAGGGCCAGGTACTTATCTGTGAGAGATGCGGGCTCGAACTTAAAGTAACAAATGAGTGTATGGATGGACGCTGTGCTATGGGCTGTACCGGTGATATGGACTGCTGCGGAGAACCGATGAAACTGAAAGAATAATACCTTGATTGAAACTCAGGAGGAGAACAGGGACAAAAAAAATAGTCGTCGTGTAAAGCTAACCTTTTCTTTAGCCCGGTATAATCCCGACCTTTTATGATCTTTTCCGCCTTGTATGAGGCAAGATTGATAAAGTCAATCGATATAATGAAAGTTAAATTCTCTTTTCATTTTAGGAAGTGAAGTATAAATACAACTTTAGTATTATATAAAATGGGTTGTGGGGAACAGTCGTATGTACGGATCTCTCTAAGTTGGATATAAACCTCTTTCATATCCCCCACTCCCAAAAGCTTTAAATTAGGATTACAGAGTAAAAATGATGGATCAACCAGTTCCGGTGGTAACAATTAATTTACTATAGAGTCTGCGATTAAATGCTAAAGCAGCCAGTAGCACGACTATACATAAAGCATTAAATTGAAAAATAATTTCCAAAAATGAAATGGTAATAGAGTTTATTACTTCGTGTTCTTTTGAAGCTCTTCCAGTATCTTCTTCTGCGTCTCTGAAATCTCTTTTAATCTTGTGTTGATTTCTGTTATTAACTCAAGCATTCTTTTTGTTATGCTGGTCTCTGAAATTTCCACCTGGCAAGTCTCAGTATGTTCCATTTCTTCCCTTTGTAGTTCTCTCAGGACATCCCCCAATACGCCAAATTCACGGCTCTTATCATCGCTGGCTGCTGCTTTATCTTCATTATACATGACTCTAACAATGCCGCAAGATATAAATAAATTATTTATTGAGCTTTGTAAAAATCCACCTAAACTGGCTTAGAAAGATTAAAAACGAATATGAGATACGGTAACAGGCCAAAATGAATTAATTATATTGCAGAACAAACGCATATGCAGTAAGAAGGAAAGGAAGCGCCCTTCCCTGGTGCAAAGACCTGGAGGAAAACATGAGTGAAATTCAAAGAAAGTTTGATGATATCTCAAAAAAGTATGATCAACAGAGGAAGAAATTCATACCCTGTTTCAATGATTTTTATGGAACAACTGTATCCGTGGCATCAGTAAATAAGGAAAATCCAGATATACTGGACGTAGGTGCCGGAACAGGGCTATTATCGTCGTTTATGATGAAAAGATATCCTGAGGCATCATTCACGCTTATTGACATCTCGGAAAAGATGCTGGATATGGCAAAAAACAGATTCAAAAATAACTCAAATGTAAAGTACATTGCAGCAGACTATTCAGAATATGATTTCGTGGAAAAATATGATATGGTAATCTCAGCCCTATCTATCCATCACCTGGAGGATGAAGACAAAAGAGATCTCTACAAAAAAAGTTACTCCATACTTAAAGAGAACGGAATTTTTATTAACGCCGATCAGGTACATGGAGAAACTCCTTTCATAGAAAACGCACATGATATTCTTTGAATAACATGCACAACTAAATGAAAGTACTTTACCCCACTTTTTTGGCTATTGAATTCCTTATTACTTTGGGCAGTAAGGTTGTCCTAATTTTGGTTTTTCAAAACCGTCAGAAAACTAATCAGTGAATTGCCATCGAAGGCTCAAGTGTGACTTTGATCACGGATGCTAAATTGGCCTTTGAGGCAATTCCACTGCCCAAATAAATTGGGTGATATTATTTGATGATTGAAGTCATAAACAAAGCTTGTGGTTTAGACATTCACAAACTCTTTTTCATTGCTACAATTCTCAGTAGATCTGGTGAAAAACAACAGCAGCGTTTCGACAGAGATGATGAGGGAATTTTAGCCCTTAAAAATTGGGTAATATCAGAAAAATGTAATGTTGTTGCATGTGAATCAACAAGTGACTTTTGGGTTCCTGTCCATGATTCTTTGATAAAGCATCTACCGGTGATAGTTGGAAATGCGCGAGATATGAAGGTATTTACACATAAAAAAACAGATAAGATTGATTCAGAAGTCATTGCACAACTTGCACTTAATAATATGATTCAGCCATCAAGAGTTTTTCCAAAGGATCATAGAGATTTTAGATCATATGTTCGACTTCGGTTAACACTTGTACAAAAAAGAACAGATCTAAAAAATAAAGCTCACTCAATTCTTGCATCTGAAATGTTAAACCTGAAGAATGTGCTGACAGACATTTTCGGCAAGAATGGCAGAATGATCTTATCAGGAATCTCTTCAGGTAAGACTGTTGACCAGATTATCGCAAGTCTTTCTCCAAATGTTCGTAAAAAAAGTGATCAAATCAGAGAAATTCTTGAGCGAGAAATCTCTCAAAGTGCTGCATTCAGACTTCAGATCTGTCTAAAACTCATAAAAAGTCTTGATGATGAGATCGAAGCTTTAGAAAAAGAAATTTTCAATTATGCTTATAGAAATCATAAGCGAGAAATGGAGATTTTAATGTCAGTTCCAGGTATAGGAGAACTTGGTGCGGCAATTCTACTTGCTGAAATAGGCAATTTCAAGGATTTTTCTTCTGGAGATAAGCTTGCTTCTTGGCTTGGTCTGGTTCCTAATGTGTATCAATCTGCAGATAAATACCACAACGGAAGAATCACAAAGAGAGGATCAAAGAGAGCAAGATGGATTCTGACGCAGATTGCTCAAGCAGCGGCAAGAAAGAATAACAGTAAGTTAAAAGAGTTTTTTAACAGGAAAAAGAAGTCAATTGGACATGCAAAGGCAATTATTGCCTTGGCAAGGAAAATTGCAACGATAATATGGCATCTTATTACGAATGATGAGATGTACGAAGATGAAACTGGATATAAAAAAAGGGAAATTCAAAAGAGAAAGATTGTTGAGACCGAGATATTCTCAGTTGATGAACGAATAAAAATAATTAGTGAAATATTTGCAATAACGCGAAAAGAGGATGAAGAGAGCATGTGAGGAAGATATCCTCATGTACTTTCATGCTAAATTTAAATAAGACAACCTGGAGACAGTACGTTGAAGGCAGCGGCTTGCCCGAAGAAGAAATACTGGCTGGTTATGAAAGAACCAAACTTGATAAAGATTCAAAATTAGATCAACAGCTGGACTGGCTTAAAGAAACAGGTTTTCGTGATGTCAGCTGTATATATAAGTACTATCAGTTTGCAGTGATGTTCGGGAGAAAAATTGTATAAATTAAGGGTTTTACATCCGCGTAGACTCCTGTTCTTTTTAAAAAAAAGACCAAATAAATCAGACTCGCTTTTCCCTACTTTCCCTTTTCCGATTAAGCAGGAAATTAAGGAAGGGTCAACTTCTCATGCTAAAGCAATGAGCTTGTAATAGGCTCTCGTTGACCACCCTAAGTATTAATTTACTACATTGAAAATGTCATGATACCTACAAATGCTTCTTCAGTTTGTAGCTCTATCGTATAACATTAAAAGTCTTATTGAGATGTAGACGGTGTGTTATACCTAACAAGCATTTTCAATATTGGGGAGAAGAGACACAAAAGTGCGTTACCGGAGAAATCCGAAGAATAATATGACATTTGTATTAAATAAAAATAAGCAGCCGTTAAGTCCCTGTCATTCAGCAGTTGCCAGAAAATTGCTAAAAACAGGAAAGGCTGTAATCCATAAAAAATATCCGTTTACAATTCGGTTGAAAGAATTGAAAATTTCAAATAATCAAGAATTCAGGCTTAAAATAGATTATGGAAGCCGATATACTTAGCTATCTTAAATAATTCTAAAGTAGTTTGGTTAGCTCAAATCCATCACAAAACCAATATAAAAAGCAATATGGACAGCCGTAGAGCATTAAGAAGATCAAGACGAAATAGAAAAACAAGATACAGAAAAGCTAGATTCTTAAATAGAAAACGAAAAGAAGGTTGGATTCCACCATCTTTACAAAGCCGTGTTGATAATATCAAAAATTGGGTAATTAAATTACAAAAACTATGTCCTTTAACAAATATTTCATATGAAAACGTTAAATTTGATATTCAATTAATGCAAAATCCTGAAATTTCAGGAATTGAATATCAGCAAGGAGAACTTCAAGGTTACGAAGTTAGAGAATATTTACTTGAAAAATTTAATAGAAAATGTGTTTATTGTGGTATAGAAAACGTACCTTTAGAAATTGAACATATAAATCCAAAAGCAAGAGGCGGTAGTAATAGAGTTTCAAATTTAACAATATCTTGCAAAGAATGTAATATTGCAAAAGGAACTCAAACGGCTGAAGAATTTGGACATCCTGAAATTAATAATTTAGTTAAAAAATCATTAAAAGATGCTGCACTTGTTACAGCTACAAGATGGAAAATATTTGATGTATTAAAAAATATAGGATTAGAAATTGAATGTGGTACAGGTGCAAGAACTAAAATGAATAGAATAAAATTAGGACTACCTAAAGATCATCATTTTGATGCTGTTTGTGTAGGTCAATCAACTCCTAATGAATTAATGTAACAATTCAGGTGGCCTTTGAAAGGCTACAATTTTTCCTCTTTTCGAGGAAAAATTGCATATAAATTAAATCCTATTTTGTTTCGTTATTATGCTTACACGTGAAGAGATCCTCGTTATCTATGAAGCTGGTCCTGAAGCTGTAATTTCTGTAATCCAGAGACTTGAAACTATCATAGAAGAACAAGCTATTCGAATTGCTGAACTAGAAGAACGTGTAAGGATTTTAGAATCTCGCTTAAATCAAAATAGCAGAAACAGCAGTAAACCTCCTTCTACTGACTTTTTAGTCAAAGAAAAACCTAATCCCAAGAGTCTCCGGAAAAAGAGTGGGAAGAAACCTGGAGGTCAAGAAGGTCATCCAGGCACAACTCTTGATATGGTTAATGGTCCTGATTAGGTAATTGAACATTCTTTGACCTGCTGCAAAGAATGTGGACATACTCTTGAGGATGTTGAAGTTGAAGCTTATGAGAGAAGACAAATTTTTGATATTCCTCCTGTAAATCTAATTGTTACGGAACATCGAAGTCAGATTAAGACCTGTACTCACTGTGGAAAATCAAATAAAGCTTCTTTTCCAGAATCTGTGAAATATCCCGTCCAGTATGGTCCTAATATTTTAGCTTCAGCAATTTACTGTAAAAACTACCAGTTTATTCCCTATAAAAGGATTTTAGAGTTTTTTGATGACGTTATGGGGATAAAAATCTGTTCTGCTACGATAATCAGAGCAGAAAAAGAATGCTTCCGGAATTTAGAGGAGTTTGAAAATATGAGTAAGGAGAAGTTAATAACTTCTCCTGTTATCCATTGTGATGAAACTGGGATGAAAATTGAAGGAAAAAGGCATTGGCTTCATGTAGCTTCTAATGACAAATACACCTGTTATTTTGCTCACTCAAAAAGAGGATCAAAAGCAATTAATGCCATGGGAATTCTTCCAGAGTTTAAAGGAATAGCAGTTCATGACGGATGGAAACCCTATAACAGTTATGAATGTGATCATGCTCTTTGCAACGCTCATCTCCAGAGAGAACTTACTGGAATTGAGGAGAACTATAAACAGCAATGGGCTAAAGAGATGAATGAACTGTTAACAGAAATGAAAAAGTATACTGATGAATGCAAAGAGCAAGTCAAAGATCTGGATTTTGAACAAATTAAAGCGTTGGAAGAGAGGTTCAATGCTATCGTCATGAAAGGGATTGAAGAAAATCCACCTTCTCTAAACCCTGAAAAACATGGAAAACGTGGTAAAAATCCAAAAACAAAAGCAAGGAACCTACTTGACAGGTTTATAGAAAACAAAGAACAGATCCTGAGATTCCTCAATGATTTGAGAGTTCCATTTGAAAATAACCAGGCAGAAAGAGACATAAGGATGATGAAATTACAGCAGAAAATATCAGGAACTTTCAGAACTATACAAGGAGCGGAAGCTTTCTGCAGAATTAGAGCTTATATTTCGACCATTAAAAAGAACGATTTACCTGTTATAGAAGGTATTCTCGCGGCGCTCAGCGGAGCACCGCTAACTATACCCTGAGTAGTTACGAATTAATATTAAAAACAAATAATGTATTATATATAAAATCAAAAGGCAGAGGTTCACATTGCAGAACCAATCTTGATAAATACGGCTTCCCTAGAGGATATTTAGCCAGACGAAAATCATTTTTCGGTTTTCAAACCGGAGATGTTATTAAAGCAACAATTCCAAAAGGAAAATACAAGGGTGTTCATATTGGTGCAGTTGCCTGTAGAAAAACAGGGTATTTTGATATAAAAAATAAAGAAGGTGTTAGAATAGCACAAGGAATCAGTCATAAATATTGCAATATTTTGAGTAGAGTTGATGGATATGAATATACCTTAAATGGTCTGGAAGTTGACGGAATTCCTCTCACGCTAAAGCTGTGAGCTTCCTTCCTTATGGATTCGTGATTCCTTCCTAATTCATTCATATCTTAATGCATCTACTGGCTTTAACTTCGAGGCCCTGTACGCAGGTACCACTCCAGAGATCACACCTATCAGAATGCCAGGGCAAGTCCTTCAACCATCAGGTAAGGGCTTACACCTCCTGAAGTCATATCACTTCCCATCATAGATTGGAGACCAGCTGAAACAATCCATCCCAGCATAACTCCAAGAACACCGCCAACAAAACCCACCATTGCAGAGTTAAAAAGGAAAATCATAAGGATATCCCTGTTTTTCGCTCCAATGGCTTTCATAGTTCCTATCTCCTTGGTCTTTTCAAGGACTGAGGTAAACATAGTGTTTGCAATACCCACAGCTCCTACAAGGAGGGAGACGGCTGCGATAGCTCCAAGGAAGAGGGTCATTGAACTCGTCATTTCGGTAACTGATTCTGCCATGGATTTTGAAGCTGTTACGGAAAAGTCTCTGTCATCCTCCCGGATAATGTGCCTTGAAACCATGAGCTTATCCTCGATGTCTTCCATAAGTCCGTTAACAAGATCTTCACTCCTGGCTTTCACAATGATGCCATCATAAACATCTTTTTCTGCGTCATCAATAAGTTCTACTGCCCCATCTATTGGCATGTAGATTTTTGAGTCATCTCCTGCCCCTTTTTCTTCCAAAATTCCAACAACTCTGACTGCTTTACCGTTGATTGTTATTACCTGGTTAATTCCTACATTCCGGTCATAAATTCCACTGGCAATGTCGCTTCCTATGACTGCAACATACTTATCAGCTGGTTCAAGCAATCTCCCGGATTGCGTCTTAAGTGTCGTCGTATATTTCCAGACCTGGGGATCCACACCCGTAATTGAGAGGGTTGCGGTTTCTCCTGCATATTTTGCCTCTTCACTACCGGAAATCTGACCGGTTATGTATTGTATACTGTCCAGACCCTGAAGGGCATCAATATCATCATCTGTCAATTCGGAATCTGTCGATACATCCCCTGCCATCCAGGAAGGACCACGCATGCTGGATGACGCCCTGGCATACCCCGGAGATATGGTTATTTTTGTCAGGTCCATCTCCGCAAGCCTGCTCTGTATGTCTGCCTGCATGGCATCCCCTAAAGAGACAATGCCAATTACAGATCCGACTCCTATAACTATCCCGATAATGGTCAGCCAGCTCCGGAGCTTGCTGTGTACAAGCATGTTCAGGCCCATTTTCAGGTAGGTTGAATTTCTCATTTTGTATCCTTCCGTTCCCTACGGGTGTTGATTTTTCAGTCTCTGGGCGTCTTAAGGCTGTATTTCTGTTCTTCAGGCTTTTTGTCTCCGGACTGTTTTCCGTTTCCTGACTGTTTTTTTCTGCGGTATATGAAAACACCTGCTCCTGCGACTATTATTACCACGAGGTAAGGCAGGTAGGAACCCTGGCTGTTGCTATCTGCTCCGGGCCTGTCTCCAGTGGCCATTGCGGCTGAAGTCATCTCGATTTCGACATCTTTATCAACAGTGATTCTTTCTCCTTTCGCATCCGTATATTCAATCTGAACTTTCAATGGAGAGGTGGCTCCGGATGCGGAGGGCACATTGTCTCCTGAACTGGTTTTTGCTGTACCGGACCCTGATTTTCCACTCTCGCCAGCAGCCTGTGTACTTGCGACATTAAAGGAAGTGATTGTGTAGTCTCCTTTCTCAAGGTTTCCAACGATACTTGAAGAGCTTCCGGTTACCTTGAAATTATTCTGTTTCGGAACCGATACTTTCACGGAATATGCAATGTTGTTGCCGACATTTGCAACTGATAGAGAGATCTCTCCTGCATCACTTTCCGAGAAGGATACATCAAAATCTGTTTCTCCGCCTACGAAAAGCCCTGCTGTGGTTTTGATTGTTTTTTCATTGGACTCAAAGTCTTCGTAACTGAGGGTTAAATTCAGAGTATAGAGTCCCGGATCAGCATTCACATCCGCCATTACCGAGTAAATAATGTCTATAGAGTCTCCGGCTGCCAGGTATTTAATATACTTTGTATTGTCCGAATAAACAGGTAAAATTACGCCTTCAGGGTCTTCCCAGGAGATGACCATGTTTTTCAGAGGGGAGTTTCCGGTGTTTGTGATTATAAATTTAAGAGGCTCTTCTTTTGCAAGGTCAATGTTTGCTTTATCTATGGTCACAATCTGGGCGTATTCTTTGCCTCTTACATCGAGATATATGGTGTTTGTAGTGGTCATCGTGCTTGAGGAGGAACCTGATCCGCTTTTTGAAGTGGTTGTGACTTTCATTTTATACGTGCCTTCGGAAGCATTGGAATCGGTCAGCAGCTTGAACTTCAGGACGCCTGCATCATCATCGTCCTGCCGTGCATTCAGGTAAGACATCGATTTTTCAAGGGATTCCCCTGAAAGCTTTGAGAAAGGATACTCAGGTTCAACTGAAACAGTGATGTCTTTCAGGTCATTTTTTCCTACATTCTGCACGCTGAATGTAAGCTCTACGGCTTCTCCGGGCCGGGCAGCATCAGGGTTCTGGTTGGTCAGGTTTACCTGCACGGATGCGGAATTTATGTTTCCGTTTGATGCGCCAAGGGCTGTTCCAGTCCCAAGGCATATGAATGCTGAAACCAGCAGTAATAACGCGAGTAAAGAAAACTTCTTCATTTTTATTCCACCTTTTCGTTTTTCTTGTGCTCCTCAATTTTCTCGATTTCCCCATCCCTGATGTATACAACCCTTGTTGCATATTTTACCAGTTCCAGGTCATGGGTTACTATAATGATCGTCTTACCTTCTTTTTTGTTCAGTCCGTCCAGAAAGTCCAAGATATAGTCTCCGGTCTTGGTGTCCAGGTTTCCTGTGGGCTCGTCTGCAAGGATTATAGGCGGGTTCACAGCCAGGGGGATCGCGCTATAGCAACCCTTTGCCTCTGTCCGCCTGACAGTTGAGAAGGAAGATTTTTTCTCTTGTCCGAAAGTCCGACTATATCAAGCAGGTATGCTGCTTTTTTCCGGGCTGTCTGTATATCTTCCTCCTGGAATTCCAGAGGCAGTAGTACGTTTTCTTCCGTGCTCAATGTGGGTATGAGGTTGAAACTCTGGAAAATAAAGCCGATCATCTGTCCCCGGATGCGGGCAAGCTCGGATTCAGCAAGTTCTGAGATATCTTCTGAGTTCAGGTAAACAGTGCCTTCCGAGGGTATGTCCAGACAGCCCAGCAGGTTCATAAGTGTGCTTTTACCACTTCCGCTAGGACCCAGCACAACCAGAAACTCACCTTCATAGATCTCCAGATCTATTCCTTTGAGAGCTGCAAACTCGACTTCCCCCATCTGGTAAATTTTCCAGACATCAGTCAGTTTGATGAGCGGCTCTTTATTGTTCAGGGCGATTCCGGTCGCTTCAAAGCCTTTGACAGAACCGGTAGCTGAACTGCTGTACGGGTTTCTTTTTAGATCCTCCTCTGAATCACTTCCCCCGGAACTATTACCTGATTTATCGTAGAAACTCGCTGTTTTTTCGAGTGAATCCATAATTTTTGAAGGATTTAACTTCGTTTTAAATGTCTCTATAATTTCGGTAAGTGCCATAAATTACCTCTAAAAAGCTAATCATATCTGAACTGAATATCTCAGGCTGAAATGAACTTTTTAAGATAGCTTGAGTTTGAGCTTTTTTGGTTCATAGTTTCCTTCTTTTCCATAAACGGTTTTGTGATATGGTTTGAAGATTCCTGAATGAGCTGTCAGATATGTAACACCTTATCTGCCATTTCTGATTCCGCGGTGATTTTTGAGAAACTTTTACGTTCTTTAAAAGTCCTGTATACCCTGAAAAGCATCAGTCCGGAAAGCAAAGATGCCAGAAAATCTGAGGCCGGATAAGCTGCCCAGACTCCATCCAGGCCATAGAAACCGGGAAGAATGACGACAAGCGGGATCAGGAAAAGAATCTGCCTGCTGAGGGAAAGAATGAAAGAGGGCCTTGCTTTCCCCAGGGCCTGGAAAAGTGTCATTGCGACCACGTTCAGACCTATCAAAGGCATTCCCAAGAGCATAATCATTACAGCCTCTTTCCCAACAGCCAGGTATTCCGGGTCGGCACTGAAAAGCCCTAGAATCTGTTCTGTGAAGAGATTTACGACAATAAAGCCAATGAGCCCGAAGGCTGTTGTTGCTATAAGAGCCAGTTTTACGGCTTCGGCTATCCTTCCGAATTGCTTTGCCCCGTAATTGTACCCTACAATTGGCTGCAGGCCAAAGGCCATACCCAGGAGAGGCAGGAAGATGAAGGAATTAATCTTTATTACAGTACCAAAAACAGCAATTGCGACATCTCCTCCATAGCTTGCAAGGGCATTATATACAAAGATCATCATAAGGCTGCTCGAAGCTTGCATAACAAAAGACCCGAACCCTATAGCTCCTATTTCTTTTATGACGCCCAGGTCTGGTCTCAGGTTTCCGGACTTAAAGTGCACAGCTCCTTTTCCTTTAAGGCAGTACTGCAGAAGCCAGCCTGAACTCACTGCCTGGGACATCAAGGTTGCTATTGCAGCTCCCTTCACACCCATCCCGAAGCCGAAGATAAAAAGTGGGTCAAGGAGGATGTTAAGGCCTGCTCCTATCAGCATTGCATTCATGGCAAGGCGGGCATTCCCTTCGGCTCTGACGATGTGCTGGACCGAGACTCCGAAGACAAAGAAAAGCCCTCCTGCAATTATGTATTCAAGATATTCCCTGGCATAGGGCAGGATTCCGGGAGTGGCACCGAAAGTTTCCAGAATAACATCCAGATAAAGAAGGCAGGGGACGGCAATAAGTACGCTGAGTATCAGACTCAGGGAAAAAACATTTCCGAGAGTTCTCTCGGCCTTTTCGATTTCTCTAGCTCCAAGGGCGCGTGAAATAATGGAAGACCCTCCTGTCCCGAGAACAATTCCAAAAGCCATGATTATCATCTGGATTGGAAAAGCTATCGAAAGCCCGCCTATAGCCTGGACACTTTCTACCCCATATGCCCTTCCTACAAAAAGGGTGTCCACAACATTATAGAGAGCCTGCACCAGCATTCCAATGATCACAGGGGTTGAAAGTTTGAACAGGAGCTTTCTTATGCTCTCTTTTCCCAGAAAATCACTTTTTTCTCCCATACACTATACTTCCGTCTCGTTTTTTACTGCACGTCATCCGGCCTGTGACATAGAGGCTTGAATTCAGGATCAAAGAGTTTAAGTGAAGCCTTACGGATTAGTAGCCTGAAAATTTCATTTTCTTCCGGTGTAAAATCCGAAAAAAGGGTGTCAATAAAAGAAACCAGCTTTTCAAGAATCACAACTCTCATTTCCATCCCTTTTTCAGTCAGGTAAACCCTGTAAGCCCGGAGGTCATTTTCGTCCTTTTGCCTGTGCACATAACCTTCTTTTTCCAGGCTCTGGATCGCCCTTGTGCTTGTTGCTTTGCTTACTTTCAGTATTTTCGCAAGAGTTTCTTGAGAGATGCCATCTCTATGGTATAAAATAAATAAAAACTCAAATTGTCCGCTTCCGATCCGGTAAGCTTCGAGTTCCTTTGTCATATATGCCAGGTGACTCCGGTAGATGTGGGCGATCGGGCCGAGAATTTCTCTTGGGTCTTCCATAATTTTTACCTTGCGTTGCATATAAGCTGGGAGGCTTTTTTAAATAAAGCCCATTTGCAAAATAATTGCACGTGAAACTAATCTATACCACATTCCATACAATTATGATGTATATAATAGTTACGCAGGAAACTAAATTAGAGCAGCAATTACCAGGTATCTACTTCCGATTTGGTAGGTTTCAGGTCTTTTAATACACATATGAGGCTTTGGAAGTATAAGAGGTTGGGAAGCATAGTTCGGCTTTCATAATTAGACCCTCATATTTATGAAGCCATGAAGTTTGTTCTAAATAAGAGCTATTTATAGAATAATTGCAGATGAAACTAATATAATAGCAATCTGCAAGAGATATATCCATAAAAAGAGTACGTATGAAACCTAATTCGAATAACAAAGAGCAAGTTTTCATCCGAAACACAAATTATTGAATTGATATATCTAAAAAATACACCGAGCCGATCAATAATAATAATGTTGTAATTAGATCTTGAATGCCTGACAGAGGAATTCAATAAACCATGACATTCAAAGTTTTCAGAAAAAACTGTAAGAAAAAGCCTGAAAAATAGGCTATGTGGAGAGAGTAAGGGGAGGAAGATTTGAGAATTTCTCAGAAAACTCCTGATTAAGAAGATTATTTTATTCTAATATTTCACAATTCACTCTGGAGATAAAACTTTTCCCAAAAACCGTTTTTATACTGATTGGTTTATATTTTTTAGCTGCCTTCATATTATAAATGGAGCTGTGACGAGCAGATCATTGTGTCTGATAATAGATACTTCATAGCTTTTATTAATTTCGAATAGTTTCATTATAACGAGAGTGGAGGCTCGAATATAGCCAGTTACTTGCAGCGACGTAACTGTAACTTTAGTTTGGGGGGAGTAAATGAGAAGTAAATTATTTGTTATATCGATAGCTTTTGCGTTTTTGATTATTATCTGGATAGTTGCATCAGCCTGACGGAAAACACGGCTCACGCAGTCTACCTCAAAGGAAATTTAAATAACAAGCAATGAATCAGGTGAGCCGTGGCCTGCAATATACGGGACAGGATAGTATAGAAGCGTTGGAACCTTAGTGACAGAGTTAAAATTATATTTATACGTGCGTAGCCCACGTTAAAGCCCTGTAGCCTCTTCACTGCAAATGTGACTCCGATTCATATCCACTGGACGGTATTGTTCATAGATACAAGTACAAAAGGAACGCCAGCAAACCGGTACTGGGACTTTGGAGACGGAACCAACTCGACCCGGCAGAATCCGGAGCACACCTACGCTGCTGCAGGATATTACAGGGTAACGCTTACAGTAAACAATGAATATGGAACGGACATGAAGAAGAGTGAAATAAATGTACAAAGTGACTCCCAAACGACCCCCTGCAGATTCAATTTTTTGATTCTTGTGATGATGTTGCTGTATCTCTTTAAAAAGTCAACCTAAAACCGGTGCCGACACGGATATATCTTATACGCTGGAAAAATCCACATTTCCAATAAAGATCCGGCACACTAATATGAGGGATGGCGCGAATAGACATTGTTTGCAGCAAGGTGGTAGCGTATAAACACCGTCGGTTAAGGCAGGGTACGCCAGCGCAGTTTTGACCTGCGAAATTATCTAGCTATAACAATTTTTCAAAAGGTGAGTTCATGCGACAAAAATTAACATTGGTTACTTTAGGAGTAAAGGATTTAAATACTTCTCTTAAGTTTTATCGAGATGGTTTGGGCTGGAAACCTTCTGATGCGAGTCAGGATAGTATTGTTTTCTTCGACTTAGGCGGTGTCGGTTTATCGCTGTATCCTAGAAATTTACTAGCAAAGGATGTAACTACAAGTCCTGAAGGAACAGGTTTTTCAGGTATTACTTTAGCGCATAATGCAAAGAGTATTGAGGAAGTAGATATGGTTCTCCATCAGGCTGAACAAGCAGGTGCACAGATTATTAAGAAAGCTCAGAAGGTCTTTTGGGGTGGTTATAGTGGTTATTTTGCCGATCCGGATGGTTATCTGTGGGAAGTTGCCTGGAATCCTTTTCTGGACTTCGATAAAAAGGATGCTTTAATATTTCCGTAATCATATCGAATAACAGATAGCCTTATGTAAGTTATCAGGCACTATGGACTTGCCCAATGCCTTTAATCTCTTTTTTCAGCCGAATACCCTGCAGCTTGTTGCAGGGATGAAAACTTCCCCCAAAAACTATTTTTATATGGATTGGTTTATATTTTTAGCTGCCTTTGTACTATAAGCGGAACTATGACAAGCAAATCATTGTGTCTGAGAATAGATACTTTATGGCTTTTATTGATTTTGAATAGTTTCATTATAACGGGAGTGGGGGCTCGATATATAATATAGCTTGTTGCTTGCAGCGGGCAGTTATAACTTTAGTTTGGGGGGAATAAATGAGAAGTAAATTCTTTTTGATAGCGTTATTTTTTCAATTTTTAATTATGATCTCCATAGTTGCATCAGCCGGACAGGAAACCCGTCTTGGAATTGGAGTTGGTCCTGATATTTATGGCGACAAAGTTGTGTGGTCGTCAAATGGTACTATTCATCTTTATGATATAACCAATAGAACTGACACCGAACTCAATTCGTCTTCTGCAAGCTATCCTGCTATCTATGGTGATAAAATCGTGTGGCTTGATAATAGCAGTGGAAATCCCAATCTTTGTGTTTATAATATATCAACCGATGGAAAATTCCTGATTACCGAAAATGTGACCGGTGGTGATACCTATATTCGCGGGAGTCAACCAGCTATTTACGGTAATATAATAGTGTGGCAAGAATTTATAGACAACGAAAATCCAGAGAACAGAACGTACAATGTCTATATGTATGACCTGTCTACATTCACCCAGACCCAAATCAGTAACTACGGATGCAGTTATGGGAGTCCTGATATCTACGAGGATAGAATAGTGTGGGCCAACGATAGCGGATTTTTCGGGGAAAGTGGTCCTATCTGGATGTATAATGTTTCCACTGGCAACAAGACAGAAATTGAAGCATGGTACTCATATGGCTGTGTGATATATGGAGACAAATTAGTATCTCATGAATATTGCGCTAATTATTACTGCATTATTGTATATGACCTCTCCACTAACGAAGGAAGTGGTGTTAACTCTCCGTCAGATCCTTTTGATCCTGATATCTATGGTGACAGGGTCGTGTGGCGGGATGAACGCAATTGCATGAGCGATATTTACATGTGCAACCTGTCCACTACCAATGAAACTCGCATTTCCACTAGCGGAAGGGCGTCTGTGCCCGCGATCTATGGGGACAGGATAGTATGGCAGGATAGGCGCACCAATCAAAGTGCTATTCACATGTACGACCTCTCAGCCGAACCCATAAAACCCAATGCATTCTTCACTGCAAACGTAACTTCCGGCGCATCCCCACTAACGGTACTGTTCACTGATACCAGCACAGGAGGAACACCAACAAACTGGTACTGGGACTTTGGAGATGGCATTAATTCAAAACACGCTCAAAATGCAACCCATACATTCCGGAAGGCAGGGGAATATACCGTCAGCTTAACGGTAACGAACGCTGCTGGGAGTGATATCAGAAGCGTGAAAGGGTGTATCACAGTATCAAAATGAAACAAAAAGAGATCAAGCCAAAGGGATTTCGAAACCTGAAGGATTCGAAAATACTGCCGGAAAAGATAAAAGAGCCAGTAACAGCGCAGCAACGGAATTAAACAAAGCCG
This sequence comes from Methanosarcina subterranea, assembly GCF_055385895.1. NCBI lineage: Archaea > Methanobacteriati > Methanobacteriota > Methanomicrobia > Methanosarcinales > Methanosarcinaceae > Methanosarcina > Methanosarcina subterranea. Next base: position 2,028,253 of record NZ_AP042426.1, read on the forward strand.
CTTAAAGAAACCAGCATTACAAAGACAATAACCAGTAAAATGGACAGAAATAGAGCCAGGGCAGACCGCTCCATGCTTATGTCGTGTACAAACCTGCCGCCCACAACATAGAGATATAGCTGGTAAACTCCGAAAATCCCACCTGCAAAAGGAATCCAGAGAAGGGATGAAGCAGCAGAGGCATAGAGCACGAACCTTACAGTACCTTCATAAGTTCCTTTTCCCCCAAGCGTTTTTTGGATAATATGGAATAGCGTTGCGTCGAAAAATAGAGCGATAACGCCTGCTACCGGTGCCATAAGTGCAACTGCAAATACCATCAAAGAACTAAATCCGCTGACATTATAAACTCCGGGATTAAAAAGCAGGTAAAAAAGCGAGTATATGGCAACGTTGACTGCTGCAAAAATGATAGGATCAGTGTATCCTCCGGTCTTTGGCATTTCCCTGTAAAAATGAGATGGGCTTTTCATAACCTCTTTCCAGGTTCCGAGATAATCAAAAGATGCCATAATAAATAATCTTGTAAAGTATTATTTATATTTGACCTGTCAGAGTGTAAACATACCGGGAAATGGAATGACCTTCTCTGAGAAGTTATTGTGGATAGCGGTAGAAAAACTGTAACTTATCTTGATTCATTTTAAATATCCGGACGTCCGGGGGAAATTACAAACAAAATATAGGATCATCAGTACATCTTTTGCCATTCTTCCCTTTTCAAGCTCTATTTCCATTTATTATTTGTTTCTTAATTCTATTTCTCTAGTTATTATATGTCAGAAATAATAATCTCTTTATGATGCTAGGGGACTATTTACCGGTTTCTGGGGTTTCGATTGATGATGGCAGATGCCAGTGAAGTCAGTTCTAAAGAAAAGGGGTAATTAAACATGGGCGAAGAAATGTCAGGGAAAACTCAAATGCATCACGGCTCGATGTCCGAGATCTGGGAACTTCTGACCGAAGAGCAGAAAAGAGAAGTTGCATTAATGAAAATGGACATGAAAATACAATGGCTGGAAATGAAAATAAATAAAATGGAAAAAAAGATCGAGCTAAAGAAAAAATCCATAGACAATATTAAAAAGGTCCAGGGAATGATCAAAAAATAAGAATCAAGGAACCGAGAGCTGTATATTTTCAAAAAGACAGATAATCATCAAAATTTGTAAGCTCTCGATTCCCGGTCCTGATTTTGACTCCAAATTTCTATTCTGAGTGGAATACAGTTGATAGGAATATTTTGGGATTTGTCCGGCGAAATTTTACAAAATATCAACGCAGACAATAGCAGGCCAGCACCCTTTCATTAACGGAAATAAAAGAACTCGAATAGCTACCAGGATAGTGATTTTAAGAAATGAAGGATACGGGCTGACAGTTAATGATAAAACCCTTTTATAGCAGCTGTGGCAATGCCGGAGAGAAATATCTTGCTTGAACAGATCGTGGATTGGGTGAGAGAGAATTCTGTTTTATAAATATTTCTCGAGGCGGTGATTAATAGTATTTATTTCGCAATGAACTCTTAGTCTAATTTTTTGATGAATCCTTTTATAGTCTCGTCACTTCGATAGAGTGAAAATGTATAATTATCTTCTCCAATTTTAAAATTTTCAGAACTTACTCCTTCCACAAAGATTCTACTCTCATCACTATAACGTATTAGTTTTGAAAATGGTATTTTTTTATACTCTATCCATAACTCAAAATCTACAATAAAGCTTTCTAAGTAGTATACTTTGGAGTTCGGTGCTTTAATGCTATATTTATTTGGAATCTTGAATTTTATTTTCTTTATTTTTTTTGGTCCGTTTATTTCAATATCTTCATAAAGCTCAGGTTTTTTATTAATTACCTCTTCACGAAAGATTTCTTCAAAACTATAGCTTTCATCTTTGAATGAGAATATTTTTTCTTTTGACTCCATCTTAAAATTAGTTTCTTCATAGTTTGCGAGTCCCAGACTCGCATTGATAATACAAAAAAGATTGTTACAGATCTCTAAAGAATTTGCCATAAACCATGATTTCACATCATCCTTAGTTATCTCGCTTAAAACACGGGTTTCAATTCCGTAGTGTTCTGCTGATTTTTTAGCGGGCTCTGTAAAATCATTGGATGAAACTGCAATAACCTTATTAACTTTTATATTTGCGCATTTTAACACTAACTGCTCTATCCACGTAACATCTTCTTTAGAATCGCGATCTCGACACTCTACTATTATTGTAAGTGGTAAGTATCCTATATCAACTTTAATGGAGATATCTACTTCACGCCTTTGACCTGTAATTTTGTCTATAAAATCCTGCTTTCGGCAGGTAAACCTATAAATTAATATCATTAATTTTATATCTCTTTCTTGGTTATCCCATGGCAGAGAAAAACAGTAGTAGAAGAGTTGAATCCTCCTTAAAACGTACACGGTTCTTAGGTCACCTAGGTCTTATGGCTGGAGTTTTCCGAGAACTTGAAGTTGACAAACTGATCGATGAGAAACTTCCCAAAGAACGGAATCATAATGTTCCTCACTCAGTCTGCATCCTTGCCATGGTACTCAATGGTCTAGGTTTCATAGGGCAACGTCTGTACCTGTTTCCTGATTTTTTCAAAAACATTTCTACTGAAAGGCTTTTTGGAGACGGTATAACAAAAGAAGACCTGAATCAATATGCTATCGGAGAGACTCTTGACAAAATCGTAAAATATGGCCCTACAAAACTGTTTACGGAAATTACCCTTCACATTATGGCTCGTCTACCTATTCCTGTTCACTGTTTACACTCTGACACTACAAGTGTCAGCGTTTATGGTGATTATGAAGACGAAGAAACTGAGTCTATTGATATTACTTTTGGAATTCCCAAAAACGGAAGATGGGACCTCAAACAATTTGTACTGAGCTTGATTGTTAATCAGCATGGAATACCTCTTTTCATGAACACACATTCAGGAAATGCTTCCGACAAAAACACAATTCTGGATGCAATAACGTCTCTCAAATCAGTTTTAAGACCTGAAAGCAAAGTGTACTATGTCGCTGATAGTTCCTTTTACACAGACAATAATATCCAGAATATCGGAAAATCATTCTGGATCAGTCGTGTTCCTGCAACAATTTCCGAGGCAAAGGAACTGCTAACTGCAAATCTGAACCTGAAAACGCTAAAAAGTGATGAGAGGTACTCTTTTTATCAAACCTTTGTGGAATATGGCGGAGTCAAACAAAAGTGGGTTTTGCTGCTTTCTCACAAGATGAAGGAGAAGAAAGAGAAAACTCTCAGGACGAAACTTGACAAAGAGGTTGAAAAAGCAGAGAAGGCTTTTAAAAAGCTGAAAGGAGAGGACTTCTTCTGCGAAGAGGATGCATCAAAAGCTGCAGAGAAATGGATTAAAGAATTCCCTTCTATTGTTTTTGAAAAAGTTGATTTGAAATCCATTAAAAAACGTGAATCAGGTAAAAGAGGCAGACCTTCTAAAGATGAGGAATTAAAGACTTATTTCAGGATTGATGGAAGCATAAAGGTTAATGATGCTTTTGTTTTGAATGAAATGGAGAAAATGGGACTTTTCATTCTTGCGAGTAATGATATCACTCTTTCTCCGGGAGAGATGCTGAAGTATTACAAAGGACAGGACAATGTAGAAAAAGGATTCCGATTCTTGAAAAGTGATACATTTAGCATATCGAAAGTCTACCTAAAGAATAAAAGCAGAATTGAAGCACTGGCTATGACAATGGTTCTCTGCTTAATGATTTATTCAATTGCAGAATGGAAATTAAGGACAAAATTAGAGGAAGAAAATGAAACGGTTCCAGATCAAAAAGGAAAGCCAACAAAAAGACCTACGATGAGATGGATATTTGTCAATTTCCAGGGAATTACAGAACTTATTTCTCAGAAAGAAGGTGAAGTAAATTCAGAAATACTGAATATGGAGGATCTTCACTGGAAGATATTGGGTCTCATGGGAGAGAAATATGAAAATATCTATCTCTAATTACGTTAACCTGCCGAATGTAGGATAAACTTCTACTTTTCATATTTCTTTTAACTCCTACGTTTCTTTTTTAAAGAGCGTGATTGGACAGAGATCAAAACTCCTGACAACAGATAAATTTATTTTCTAAACTGAAATTAGATGAAATTTACATGACGAGTTTACATAGTACTCCGTGCCAGGCGGTTTTTAAAGAATAAATGTTTAAAATCATGAAGAAATAAAAAAATATTAATATTATCTCACAAAGGAGAAATATTGTAGAATGACAGCTAATCGGTTAACACTATTTATAGCGTCTAAATGAATGACAGCTAATCAGTTAGCACTATTTATAGCATCTAAATAAACGACATTATCGCATAACTTATTAATTAAGTTTTTTTCGTGGCTTACAACCAGTACTCCAATATTCAGTTCTTTGACTATATCCAGGACTATATTCCAGATCTGAGCCTGAGTAATAGCATCTACCATTGTTGTTATTTCGTCAGCTATCAAAAATTTAGTTTCAGGGCTTAAAGATCTTGCAAGGGCAAACCTTTGAAGCTCACCTCCGGAAAGTTCATTGGGCCACCTGTTAAGCCAGCTCTTTTTTATTCCGAACGAATCTAGAATGTCCTGTGGAACAATATGTCCTTCATTTAAAATATCTTTCATTTTCCATTTAGGGTTTACAGCTTTTTCCGGGTGTTGGAAGACAAGCTGGACTGGGTTATATCCCTTCGAAGGAACTTTTTTTCCGTCAATAATTACATTTCCTTTATGGTTATTTTCGTAACCAGCTAGTATTTTACATAAGGTTGATTTGCCACTTCCGCTATCTCCAATCAGCCCCAATACCTCTCCGCGGTCTACGGATATATTCACATTATTTAAAATCAAATTGTTTCTTTTATATCCGAAACTGATATTCTCGCCTTTAAGACACATTATTGCACCTCACCACTCCTCCGTTGACATCTTTAAATTGAGGAATACCTTTAGAGCAAAGGACATTCTTTTTAGAGCACCTTTCGTAAAAGATACATCCGTCAGTAACTTCGTCCTGCATTGGTTGATGGCCTTTGATTGCCTGGAATTTGTTCTGAGGGAGTGCGTTCCAGAGTGCCCGGGTGTATGGGTGCCTTAAATTTTCACCGTTATTTTTAAAATCTTCAACGTTAGCTACTTCTAAAACCGTGCCTGCATAGAAGACTGCGATTTTATCTGATATTTTTAATGCAGCTTCTATATCATGAGTTATAATTATCACTGCACAGCCTTTATTTGCCATATCTTTGAAGTAGCTCAAGGTTTCATTCAAAGTTTTTTCATCCAATCCCGGAGTCGGTTCATCTGCAATTACGAGCTTTGCAGAGCTTATTACGGCGGTTGAAACCAGGACTCTTCTGGTCATCCCTCCTGAGAGCTCATGAGGGAACATCCTTTCAACTTCGGGTTTCAGGCTGTACCTCTGGAAGATTTCCCTCTGGAGCTTCTTCATCAAGCCTTTATTTTCCTCTTCAACGCATCCTATTACCTGGTTGGAAACCCTCATTAAAGGGTCCAGATAGGTAATGGATTGAGGGACCAGGGCTATTTCTTTGCCCCTTATCTCCTCTTTTCTTCCCTGAGTAAGTTCCTTACCGTCATATTCAATCCTACCATTAAGTATTGCATTGGAAGGTAAAATTCCTAATATTGCATGTGCAAGAAGACTTTTTCCAGACCCGCTCGATCCAACGACAGCCAGAATCTTTCCACTATAGGCTTCTATGCTCAGATCAGAGATCACTTTTAACTCGGTTTGCCTGAGCCCTGAAGCATATTGAATGAACGATAATGAGAGGTCTTTTACTTTTAACAGGGCTTCAGTTTTCTTATTTTCTTCAGTGCAGATTTTAGCTTTACTTCTCATATTCCCACCTTTATTTTTTCAGCTCTATTTTCATACTCCCATTTTTTAAATCAGAATTCTAAAACGAAATTCTACTTATGGAATCGAAACATTACATATCCCTGAGCCAATTTCTACTGCAGCATCATGGTTGTCAAGCAAGAATTTTCTTCAACGAACCCATCATAGAATGAGTGAAGTTGAGTATAACTCACTCATGAGCTTTTTTTGGATCTATCAATTTTCCCAGGTTATCTCCTATCATGTCAAACGCCAGGACTACAATTAACAGCGATAGTCCAGGGAAGAACGCAAGCCACCAGTATCCGGCTGAGAGGTACTTCATGGACTCAGATAGGATTATACCGATTGCCGGCTCGTGAGGGGAAAGCCCGAAACCAAGGAATGTTACCGAAGCTTCATGCAGGATAGCGTGCGGGAACATTAGAATCGTGCCAAGCAGTATCTGGGGGATAAGGTGAGGAAAGATGTGTTTTGTTGCTATCCACCATCTGGACTTGCCAAGGTTTCTGGAGATATGAATATATTCCTGAGTTTTTATCTGTTTAATCTCCACTCTTACGACTCTAGTCAGGCCTGTCCAGTGCGAGAATGCAACTCCAATAATTACCCCTGTTGCTCCTCCTCCCATTCCTATGGAAATAAGGATGATTAAAAGGAGGTGAGGGATTGAAAGAAACAGGTCTACTATCCAGGAGACAAAAGAGTCTGCAGTCTTTCCAGCACTTGAGAGCAGGCCCAAAATTACGGCAAGTATAGTGCTAATTGCAGAAGCAAAAGCTCCTATCATTATGCTTAAACCGAGCCCCTTCACGGTTCTTATAAACATATCCCTTCCCATCCAGTCAGTCCCGAAAGGGTGTTCCGTTGAAGGGCTGAGGTTTTTCGAGCTGAAATCGGTCTGTAAGGATTCTTCTCCCAGAGATACGCTGGAAACAACTATTGTAAGCAATAGAAGTGATGTGAGGCCTATCATCAGAAGCGTCTTCTGTCTCAGGTTCAGCCCTCTGAAAACTCCTCTGTTAACCGTTACAACAGCAGTACTCATAATGTTGCCTTCTGCTGCTTTATTCTGGGATCGACAAATTCATAGATAATATCAGCAATCAGGTTTCCGAAAAAGACAAACAGGGCACTGATAATAACTATACCTAAAAGCAGAGGCACATCAGACCTTAGCCCTGCTGCCACTGCAGCCTGTCCTATTCCGGGGTAGGAAAATACCTGTTCGACCAGGACTGCACCTCCAAACAGTTCGCTGAACCCTAAAAATTGCAGGGTGATGGCAGGAAGTGCAACATTTCTTATTCCGTGCCTTAAGACCAGGTCCAGCTCTTTTTCACCCCTTGCCTTTGCAAATAATACATAATCGCTTGACATGACTTCTATTAATTTTTCCCGGGTAAACATTGCAATCTGTGCTACTCCGAGCAAACTCAGGGTAACTGCAGGGAGAATTAAATGCCGTACCTTATCAAATAAAGTCACATTCCCAGCCGTAACCCCTATGGGAACACCCAGACCTATAGGGAACCACCCAAGGTACACTGAAAATACCATTAGCAGGACTAACGCCAGCCAGAATGTCGGAGTAGCGGCCAGAGTATAACAGTAAGTCTTTATTGCTCTATCAATCCATGTTCCTTTCTTTATTCCGGCTATTATCCCCAGAGTGAAACCCAGAATTCCTGAAATCAGCCATGAAACTGCCATAAGGGTAAAAGAAGCTGCAGACCTTTCTTTAATCACGTCAATAACAGGAATCCTGTAAATTAGAGAAACTCCAAAGTCTCCTTTGAGAATATTTCCTGCCCAGTTCAGGAATTTTTCCTGCGGCGGCGTATTAACTCCCCAATATTCTTCGAGTATAGCTTTGTGCTCTGCACTCACTGTCATTTCTCCGATGTAAGCCCTAACAGGATCTATAGGCGAGTACTGAATGAGCATGAAGCTTACAAAACAAACTACAAGCAGAAGACTTACCAACCTGAGTAGTTTTTTCCCTGCAAAGCCCACTATTTTTTCATTGTCCAGCACGTTATTCCCTCACATACAGCTATTATATAACAACTCTATTTCATCTCGAACGTAAATGTTATGAATAATATGATAAATTTTCATACTCAATGATCGAAATAAACTCCTACAGCATATTTTCCAATTATCTCCCAACAAATCCCGGTCCCAGATTAAAAAATAAAATGAGTGATATTTCCAATATCATCTTATTATGATAGTAATATCCCTCACCTTAAGCCGGTCACTGTTTGAAATTAGATCATCCATTTTGAAGTAGGATTATTCACTTTAAGTCGAGCCGGACGCATCTATCCTTGTCCACTCGTAGATATTTCCTAAAATATCTGATCCGGCATTCTTTTCCGGAGTTCCCATATCCACAGTTTCATCCACTGCGTAGACGTAATCCATTGTTACAAGCCACAGCCATGTTGCATCCCCTGCAGGCCCAAAACCGGTATTTCCATCATATGCAGCTAACTGCCAGTTTTTGGTAGCCTGATCCTGGTCTGAAGTTCTCAAAGCTGTTTCCAGATACCCGTCTACAACAGGATTGCTGTAAAGGCCCGGGTTTCTGTATGTATCATCGGCTTCTTTAGTATGGTATTGCAGGTACAGATTAAAAGTATCTATACTGCTGTAGGCGTATAAAACGGCTGAACTGTACTGGTTTGCGTATATTTCATCCCAGTTTGTACCGACAAGATTTATTTTTATACCTAACTTTTTGGCCTGCTCACTTACGGCTACTGAAAGAGCCTGCCTTGTCTGGTCAGATGAAGAGTAATACAGTTTAAATTCTGCTCTGGTCCCATCTTTTTCCCGGATTCCGTCGCCATCTGTGTCCTTCCAGCCTGCATCTTCAAGTATTTTTTTAGCTTCTTCAAGGTTCGAATCATTGATCCTGGCTTCCGGGTTTCCAAAGACTCTCTGATCCACACCTGTATACTCTACATCTCCCTTTCCGTATATTACCCCGTCAAGTATTGCTTTTCTGTCAATTCCCGTGTTTAATGCTTTTCTAATTGCTATGTCTGCTGTTACGTCATTACCTATAGGGTCTCCTGAAAGGCTTTTTTTGCCGGTATCTTTCTGCATGGGGAAAGAAATCCCGAATGCTCTTGATGAAGGAAGTGATGTTAAATCATAACCATTTATGGTTTGATTTGCGTGGGTAATATCGATTTCAGCTATATCTACATCTCCAGACTTTGCAGCTGCAAACGCAGTATCCTTATCCAGGAATAACATGGTTATTTTTTTGAAGTACGGCTTCTGTCCATAGTAATTGTCATTGAGTTCAAATATTGCCTGTTGCCCTTTGTTCCACTGTACCAGTTTATACGGACCTGACCCTATTGGGCTGGCTCCATAGGTTTCTTTTTTATAGGCATGTTCCGGCACAATTCCGACATATCTGAGCCTCCATATGAAACTGGACTGGGGCTCTTTTAATTTGAATTCAACTGCCGTCTCGTTTATTGCCCTGGCGTTTTCAAGGTTGCTCATGTCGAGCTCCGAATTACTTCCTATTGCCGTATTGAATGTAAATGCTACGTCTTCAGCTGTTAACTTCTCTCCGTCTGTGAATTCGACATCATCTCTTACATTTACAGTCCACGTCTTCCCATCAGGACTGACAGAGTAACCTGTAGCAAGGTCATTTATTATATTGTTATCATCAGCTGATTTGAAAAGAGTACTCTGTATTAACGGCTCAAAATTCACATGACCGCATCCCCATCCCAGAAGAGGGTCAAATCCTGTTTCCGGTTCTCCTGTATGTGAATATACATTTACTACCAGTTCGTCGGAAGCCTGGGAAGTCGAGCTGGCTGATGCAGAGCCTGACTCTGAGCCTGGTGCAGAACCAATCTCAGAACTATGCGTCGAACTGGATACGCAACCGGATATAGAAGTGATAATACCAATAACTGCTATAATTACTATTAATGTCCCCACATACATATGTTGCTGGTTTTTCTTGATCGGAATTCCTCCTGATTTATAAGTGACCTGAATACTCTCCACTTAAGTTCGTAGCGATATTCAATGAATCTGTGTTGAAAGAACGGGAGTTTTTTGAATAATAATTTTAATGGAAATCTGTATACGTGTTACTTTTCCTCAGAATAATGTTAAATGATTAAAACCAATTTTTCTATAAGTACTTTGCTATAAATGCGTAATATTTAATCTAAATTTTAGAAAATTTAGTAACACTAAATCTAAATTTCTAATTCTTGCTGAGTTTTTATAGAAGTATTCTATGGATGAAAAATATAATTTTTTGTTATCAAAAATAGGGAGTATTAACAGTCTCCATTTTCAGCTCAATATTAAACGATTTTGATTCTAGTCTACTGGATAAAAAGAGTCTCCCTGAGTGTATCTAATAAATAAAAGGATTTGAGATGTTCACTCAAATCCCTGTTTGGTCTCATTTGCTATTTGGTCTCATCTGTTTGGTCTCATGAATGCTTCCATTCCAGAATATTGCCAAAGATATTTGCACCATGAGGCTGTATTCTGGGAGTTCCGATATCCAGATCTTCGTCCATTATGTAGACGTAATTGATGGTTGCCATCCACATCCAGGGGGCGTCCCCTTTTTCTGAAAATCCCGTTGTCCCATCCCAGGCAGCCAGCTGCCAGTTCTTAATAGCCGTATCCTGATCAGAACTGGTTATGGCTGTTCTCAGGTAGTTGTCCACAACAGAATTATTGTACATTATTACGTTGTTATGGGTTGAAGGATCGTAGCTTTTACTGTAGTATCTTAAGTATATGTCAGTCGGATCCAGCGAACCATAACCCCAGACATTTGGAGTTGAATAGCAAAGGGTGTAAATTTCATCCCAGCTTTTACCCTCGACTTTAATATTTATACCCAGTTTTTTAGCTTCCTCTCCCACCGAAACTGCTAATGCCTGTCTTTCCTGTGCACTGGCAGGATATGTTAACGTAAACTCGGCTTTTAAGCCATTTTTCTCAACAATACCGTCGCCGTCAGTATCTGTCCATCCGCCTTCGGCTAAGATTTTCTTTGCTTCCTCTATATCTCCGTCTTCGAAAATAGCTTCTTTATTGCCCCAGGGTAATTTATCTACACCTGTAAACTCTTCTTTTCCCTGTCCGTTTAAGGCTCCATCGATTAATGCCTGCCTGTCTATTCCGATATTCAGGGCTTTTCTTATTGCAGGGTCAGAAGTTACGTTGTTTCCAATTGTATAGCCGTTTTCAGTTTTCTCGCCATTATTCGGATTCATCGGGAAACTAATTCCACGGGCATCAATAGAATCAAGAGAAACTATTTTCATTCCATCAACTTTCTGTTTGGCGTAAGAAGCCGGAATTTCAGCCAGGTCGACCTGTCCTGCTTTTGCTGCTGCAAAAGCAGAGTCTGATCCCATAAAGAGCATTGTTAACTTTTTGAAGTACGGCTTCTGTCCGTAATAATCCGGATTTGCTTCAAAGATTACCTGCTGCCCTTTATCCCACTGCACAAACTTATATGGGCCCGAGCCTATCGGATTGGATCCGTAGGTTTCAGCATTGTAAGCATGTTCCGGGACAATGCCAACTGCTGTGAGTTTATTGACAAAAGTAGCCTGTGGATCATTTAGCTCGAATTCAACCGTGTAATCATCGGTTGCAATAGCCTCTTCAAGCAAGGATAAATCAGTTCCACCACTGGCGTTTGCTGCCGTATTGAACGTGAAGGCTACATCCTTAGCTGTTAAAGGTGTTCCATCGTGAAATTTAACATCGTTCCTTATTTTGACAGTCCACCTAAGTCCATCATCACTAATTGCATAATCCGTAGCCAGATCATTGATCAGATTTGCCTTACTGTCCCTTTTGAAAAGAGTGCTCTGAACCAGGGGTTCACTGCTTTTGCCCCAGCCTGTAATTGGATTAAAGCCGGCTTCGGGCTCCCCTCCATGAGTCCCTACGGCTGCAACCAGTTCGTCAGATGCGAGGGAATTCAGTTCTTCAGAACCCTGAGATCCCGTTTCTCCGGCAATCTGGGAAGCCTGTTCAACGGATTTGGAATCTGCAGCAGGGCTGGACATAGAGCTGACAACAATGGCAGCTGCTATAATTACGATTAGTGACCCTATGAGCAAATATTGCTGATTTTTCTTAATCAAAACTCCTCCAAAGTTTTTATCCAAATCTGGATTATTTTTACGATGTTTTTTCTTGACTGTAAAGGGTCTGAATATTACTTTTCAATCAAATAATTATAATTAAGTATTACTTTTTGAACTATATTTAAGATAAACTGAAATGAAACATTTTTGTATAAATACTTTCCTAAATGAATGTATTACTGAAATGTATATTTTGGTTATATATGTAACATTAAATGTGAATTTTCGCTCATATGTGTGTTTTTATTGGCTACAGTAATAAACTATTGAAAATGAGCCAAAAATTCGAGAACATTAGACAACCTCAGTATTCACAGATTCAGTACTCACAGATTCAGTACTCACAGATTCAATATTCATAGAGCTCAGGACTCAAAGATCCAAATTTCAGGATTTAAGGGCTTAAAAATGTAAGATTAAAAATCTGAGGACTTGGGATACCAAAATTAAGAATTTCAAACTTAATGTACCAAAATATCAGAAAATGTTAGTTATAGAACAGTATTATATCTTCATATTAGATAGAAAAAGAAATATAGAAAAAAACTACAAAGTTATTAAATCTCTTATGAGGTAACATGACTGATATAGAAATAATAGACCTTGATCCGGAGAATATTGCTGACTATGGGGTTTGTGGATACAAAGATGTGAAAAAGCATATCGAGTTAAGGAGAAAAATAGATTGGTTTAAAGAGTATTACCCGAGAGGACTGAGAATAAAAGTAGTCTTCTCAAGAGAAGGCGGTTACCAGGGCATGATTGAATATATCCCCGGAAAATACGCGCACCGCCCGGTAGATACAGAAGAATATATGTTTATTCATTGCATTTTCGTCGGATTCAAAAACGAGTTTAAAGGAAAAGGCTATGCTTCTTCTTTGATTGAAGAGTGCATTAAAGATGCAAAAGAAGCAAACATGCAAGGTGTTGCAGTTGTTACAAGAAGCGGCTCATTTATGGCCAAAAAAGATATTTTCTTAAAAAAAGGTTTTGTTCTGGTTGATGAGGCTAAACCTGATTTTGAATTACTGGTTTTAAAATTCAACCAGAGAACCGCTGATCCGAAATTTAAAAACATGTCTGTGGACATGAATAAATATGCAGAAGGCTTGACAGTCATCCGTTCAGCCCAGTGCCCATACTCGGTAAAAAATGTGGATGCTATTTTAGGAACTGCAAAGGACAAATTGAAAATAAAGGCTAACCTGATTGACATTAAGAACGCAGATGAAGCTCAACAAACCCCATGTGCTTTCGGGACCTTCTGTATTATTTATAATGGCAAGGTTATCAGTCATCATCCGATCAGTAACACAAGGTTTGAAAATATTATGAAGAAGATGATGAAATAAATAGATGGATATCTGGTGAATACTTGGTAAAATACATCGATGATTGAGACTGAAAAGCAGGCTAACTAGCAAAATATGAAAACATTTTTCGTTTCGTAAAGTACTTTATGGAACATGAAATTCTCTATCATTGAAGCGCATGACAGATCTGCTGATGTCTATGACGACATGAGTGTACTGGTAGAATACCACGGGCATGAAGTGCTTTTTGGTCTGGCTTATGAATATTTATCTCCTGGGGATACTGTCCTTGATATTGGTATTGGCACCGGGCTCAGTTCATACCTGTTTCATAAGGCTGGTCTCAGGGTATACGGGATTGACGGCTCGGAAATAATGCTTGATCTGTGCAGGAAAAAAGGGTTCGCTACGGAACTCAGGTTGTTCGACCTGGCAGCCGAGTGCTGGCCCTATGAAGATGCAAAATTCGATAATGCAATAGCATGTGGAATATTCCATTTTTTTGATAAACTTGACATATTCTTTAAAGAAACAGGCCGAGTTATGAAAAAAGGTGGAACCTTCAGCTTTACCGTCATGGTATCGGAAGAAGATCTTTCACATTATACAGATGCCGGATCAGGTCTCTCAATATATTTTCATAACGATCCCCAGGTTATTGAAATACTAAATAAATACGGCTTCTGTTTGTTGAAATGCATTACATTTTTTATATATAAAGAACCAGACAGAAAGGAAAAGTTAATGTTTAGAGGATATCTCACAAAAAAGGTTTGATCATCCTTTTTAATAATTCCTTCCACAAAAACAGGAAAATCACCCTGCAAGCTCCTGGAAGCCTTTTGCCTGCGTTTACTTCATTTCTTTCATAATTAAGCAGTTTTTGCCGGAAGAAATAGGCCAAACCCAAACCCAAAAACAACCCCGGACTCTGATGCCTTCCTGAAGAATAATCTTCCCGCTATGCCTCCCTACTACCAGGACCAGGATAAAATCTACTTCGCTGTAGATTAAAAAAGAATATGCACAAAAACACCAATCAAAAACAAAAGTTTAATAAAAAGAAAAGCATATGTCCAAATGTTTATAAATTACTAAAAACCCTGTTTTTCTTGTATTTATAAAGGGTTTGATAATTTTCCAGCAAGAATTTTAGCCCCGAAAAAGGGCTTATTTCAGGCATTTTCTGGCCAAATAACGGAAATTTTTGCCCTATTCGCGAGCAAGATCCACTAAAACAAGGATTGAAACTAATCTAATCTATGCTTTTCCTACTTCTTTTTCTCATTCGCGAGCAAGATCCACTAAAACAAGGATTGAAACTAATTTTTCTTTGCATTTTCGGAATGCCACTTCCTATTCGCGAGCAAGATCCACTAAAACAAGGATTGAAACTGATTATGTCTTATGCTTCGGTGCAAATCTTTCGGATTCGCGAGCAAGATCCACTAAAACAAGGATTGAAACAACCAAAGGCTGAAACGTCAAAACCTAAGCCTCTAATTCGCGAGCAAGATCCACTAAAACAAGGATTGAAACTTTGGATCGTTTGTCTTATGCGGTCCTGCTTTATATTCGGTATTCGCGAGCAAGATCCACTAAAACAAGGATTGAAACAAAGCATTAGACGAATGCCTAAAAAGACCATATGTATTCGCGAGCAAGATCCACTAAAACAAGGATTGAAACCTCTCCTGCAATGTGGGATCCGTAGCAGACTCAAAATTCGCGAGCAAGATCCACTAAAACAAGGATTGAAACTTTTGTCTGGGTTGTCCCAGAAGCCGCCAACCGGATTCGCGAGCAAGATCCACTAAAACAAGGATTGAAACGAGTTGAATAATACCCTCCAAGTGTCGGACTATTCATTCGCGAGCAAGATCCACTAAAACAAGGATTGAAACCTATATACTAAGTTACAAGGAAGGCGCAACAAAATGTATTCGCGAGCAAGATCCACTAAAACAAGGATTGAAACTACAGAAAGGCTTTCCTACTGCTGCTTTCACCTGTATTCGCGAGCAAGATCCACTAAAACAAGGATTGAAACTCCACCACTTCCCACCGCCATAAGCGTTTTCGGGGTGATTCGCGAGCAAGATCCACTAAAACAAGGATTGAAACTCTTAATCACGTTTCCGTTTGCTATACTATAGTATATTCGCGAGCAAGATCCACTAAAACAAGGATTGAAACCACTCTACAAGAAAATATAAGAGTTTATCGGGGAGAATTCGCGAGCAAGATCCACTAAAACAAGGATTGAAACCCGATCCTTCCACGACCGAAGGTTTCCAGAGTTCGAATTCGCGAGCAAGATCCACTAAAACAAGGATTGAAACTCCGCTATTTTGATAGAAGAGATATGATAATTTTCTTGATTCGCGAGCAAGATCCACTAAAACAAGGATTGAAACAGGACTCCTGCTCTTTTGTCCTGGTCCTTGTGGTTTATTCGCGAGCAAGATCCACTAAAACAAGGATTGAAACTTTTTGTTTCTTTGGTATCTGTTGGGTGTGCGTCTTATTCGCGAGCAAGATCCACTAAAACAAGGATTGAAACGTGGACTTCCCAAAATGTTCTTTCCGGAGGGAAGCATTCGCGAGCAAGATCCACTAAAACAAGGATTGAAACTTTCAACACTGAGATTTTCTAGCTGCTTTTGTAATTTATTCGCGAGCAAGATCCACTAAAACAAGGATTGAAACTAATCTTTTCCATGAACACCTTCTAACGCTTCTTGTTATTCGCGAGCAAGATCCACTAAAACAAGGATTGAAACCCCCAATAAAATACAACAGAAATTATTAGAACAAATTCGCGAGCAAGATCCACTAAAACAAGGATTGAAACATCGGAAGGGCGGTTGAAACTTCCTCACCCATTCCGGATTCGCGAGCAAGATCCACTAAAACAAGGATTGAAACTATCCTCGTCTCGCAAGTACTTATCTGTTCTAAAATTCGCGAGCAAGATCCACTAAAACAAGGATTGAAACATAAATATCCAAATGTGATAAGAGTGAGGACTACCAATTCGCGAGCAAGATCCACTAAAACAAGGATTGAAACATTTGACTGTTGCGGATTGTGGTGGCGAGGATTTATTCGCGAGCAAGATCCACTAAAACAAGGATTGAAACCAGTTACATCCTGATCTTCTGTAATACATTCAGTATTCGCGAGCAAGATCCACTAAAACAAGGATTGAAACAACGTTTTGTAACAGTGTAACAAATGGTGAAAAGAATTCGCGAGCAAGATCCACTAAAACAAGGATTGAAACGTACTCCCTTGCTCTCTGTAGCTCTCTACTCATGATTCGCGAGCAAGATCCACTAAAACAAGGATTGAAACGATATCCTACACAGATTGGATCTTGCATTCCACGATCTATTCGCGAGCAAGATCCACTAAAACAAGGATTGAAACATCATAGTCACAGGGAAATTCCCCGCAAGTTTCCTCATTCGCGAGCAAGATCCACTAAAACAAGGATTGAAACTCCCTTCTTTTGGATCTTTCCCATTTATTTCGAGTATTCGCGAGCAAGATCCACTAAAACAAGGATTGAAACATTTCTTGCAGGATCTTTTCAGCTTCGACGGGGGTATTCGCGAGCAAGATCCACTAAAACAAGGATTGAAACCATCTACTCTTCTGCGGATCCCGCGGTCCCTGCTCCAATTCGCGAGCAAGATCCACTAAAACAAGGATTGAAACATTTTTTCTGGTATTTTGTAGATATTGCGCGAAAATTCATGAGCAAGATCCACTAAAACAAGGATTGAAACCCCTTCTTTTATTTCTGGGGAATCGTATCTATCAAGTCGAGAAGTAGCTTCCACCAAAACAAGGATTGAATTTAAAGTTCGTCTTCCCCATCGCTCGGAGGCAAAATTCGAAAGCAAGATCTCCGGCGGTAATTCTCAGTAATTTCAAATGGCGATGAGGTCTATTTTATACTTATCTCAAGACCTTTTATGTTCACAATTCTGTCTATTTCAGACATGTCTTCACTAAGAATATGGCTTATTCTTTCATGGGCTATATTTACCAGCCATGGTTTGTCATTTTTATAAAAGCTTAAATCCTCGGGAAAATCATGCTGTACCCATCCATATAATGAATTTAAAACCTTTTTTATTATTTCCCTGGCTTCCGGGTTAGTATGGTAATGATAAACATATGCAGTACTTCCGCACTCCAGTTCTGTACCTGCCCATTTCGATTGCTCTTTCATTTCTTCTAAATGTGGCTTTAGCTTTTCCAATACGGATTTAACGTTACCGTTTAGTTTAATTTCTTTGCGTACAACGAGAATAAATTCGTCACATAAATCAAAAGCAAGGTCTACCAAACTCCTGTAAACATCATTTTTGGGCTCGGAATCAATAATAATCATTAAGTTTCCCCTCCGTATAAATTCATTTATAACATCATACTATGCAAATATGATGAAATCATTAATTATTCAAAAAAGTTTTTTAAATATACAGGGATATTTTGGCAAAAGACAACATCTCTATATAAAATTATTTGGTTATTAAGTACTTAGAGCCTACCCGAAAAGTGGTTACGTGCTGTAACTTTTACATTAGGTAATATGCAAAACCGCAACTGGTACTCTGATATCATAAACCTATTATGGCTTTCCAGCATGCATTACTGACTTTTCGGATAGGCACTTAATTGTTAAGTACTTAACTCTTTATCTTTTATATTTATTTTTGCTCGTTCTTATATTGTATCAAAAAGAAATTCCTCGCTAAAAATCAAAACCAAAACCTAAAATAATCCAAGAGTTAATTATTTGACAGGGTGAAAAATTATGACCAGCGAAATCGAAACTTCGGAATGTTGTCCCAGATTTGATCCCACGCCCTGGGATGGAAAAATCTTTGAATGGAGCAATAAAAAGTTCATCAAGGATGCGGTTACTACACAAATTTACATGCCTCTAAACTTTGGAGAGGTAATAATGAGGATGAACGAGAAAGTGGCCAGGGCTGGTGCGGAAATGCCTGACTGGCTCTGTCTGTCGGACCATACTTCAGAAAGCAATATGGACCTTTATCTGGCTGTTGATAGAGAAGTGGCTGGCGCTGAAAACGTAACATTGAATGGAAAGTTCCTGACCAGAGCCTACGAGGGAAATTTCGAAAACACAGGAGAATGGTGCAAGGACTTTGAAGTCTACGCAAAAGGCCAGGGTTTGGAAATTAAGAAATGGTATATGTGGTACACCACCTGTCCCGCATGTGCTGAAAAGTATGGGAAAAATTACGTTGTTATCGTTGCCGAAGTCTAAAAAAATAGAATGATAATACCGATATTGAGAGTTGTAAGAAATAAGTTGCGGAAAGATTCTTTGCCTGGCAGGTGAGAAACTGCCTTATTGAAAGGGTTCAAAAGACAGAGAATCCTTTCAACTCCCTATAAAAATAGAACTGATTCCCTCCTTAGGAGTCGTCACAGAACAAACTATGCACAGGTTTTAATTGGGTGCCTTGATTTTCAAAATCAATAACACCAATTGAAATTTAACTCTATAAAAAATCTGCCTGGTCTATTTTGTGATAGTTACTTAGTATACTTCTCCTATACCAGTCGAACTCGACAGGTTCTTTGACCAGCATCAAAACTGCCAGCATCAAAACTGCCAGCATCAAAACTGCCAGCATCAAAACTGCCAGCGTCAAAAAAGAAAAAAATCTACTTCCGGAACCTCCTTCATTTTTCACACCCTGCAGCCCCGGGCTTCAAGCTAGACTGAATACTCTGAACCTGCAAAGGGCTATCTCAACACCCCCTGAACCGGAAACAAAAAGGTAAAATTCTTTTTCACTCCCATCTGGTATATTTTGGATACGAAAATCCGGATTGCAAGCTTTCAGGAGTTATTCGATTTATACCGGATCAAACCAGCTATCGAATGTAGCAGAACTCCGGTAAAAGCCATAAAAATCCCTATGAAAATCAGCAGCAACATCAAAATAGCAGACTGGAGATTAAAGTTTCCATCAGGATAAGAAGTTTGTACCTGATTAAAGTGTACATACAACCCACCTGCCACAAGAATAAAACCTGGCAGAGTAAAATAATACAGAGGACTATTGAATTCCATATCGTTAAAAATATTTGACAAAACATTCGGACTATGCCTTAGAGGAATTTCCGCCGAGCGGTTCACTTCATACACTTGAGTAACGTTTTGAAGCGTAAGATCACCTTCCAGTCATTAAATATATTATTTTAAACACATAATATAAACTAATTTTCTGGAACGAACATACTTCAAAATATAAAAATCCATCCAATGAAAATATATATGGATAAAAATTTAATGTATGAGTAAAGACTTAATGTGCGAGTAAAGATTTAAAATGTAAATAGAAATGTGTAATTTGGGGAAGTGTAATTTGGGGGAGATAGAGGAAGATAGAGAACCTTTGTGAACTATCCCCACCTTCTCCCTTCAGAGGCTAGAAAGGAGTATTCTCGCTTTATGAGACAAATATGGGAAAATTTTCCCCTGAAGAAGAGGGATTGTTTTTTAGTTTTGGAAAATAGGGTCGCCACAATAGAAACATGTGATTAAGCATTGACCAGTTAGTCATAAACTAATGGTTAAGCGTCTAACAGTGGTTTATATATACATGGTTAAGAATCTAACCAGTCACTCAAAAACAGATTATAGAAATGGTTAAGAATCCAACCAGTGATTTATATACACATAGTCAGGCATTTAACCAGCTATACAAAATGTGAAAATCACTTCTGCTTTTCTCGTCCTTTCCCAACTTTTTTATCATTCCCCTCTCTTTGGGGTTCTTTCCTTGTCCACTCGTTCTTTTTAGGCCCTTCCTCTCTTTGCTGTTCTTCCTGACCCCACTTTTTCTCAGCCCTTTCTCCTTCTGACTCTTTCCTTGTCCATTCATTCCTCCTGGCTCCCTCTCCTCTCTGTTCTCTCCCCTGCCCCTGGTTTTTCTTCATTATCTCGCTTGTTGGCTCTCTCCTTGTCCATACGCTTCTCCTTACCTCCGGTTTTTCTGCTTTCATTTCTTTGTCTTCTTCATCTTCATAAAGGTCGATTCCGAGTTTGGAGCTTACGGCGTTTCTGGCTTTTCTGGCTTCGACATATTCCGGATTGATCCTTAGGGCTCTTTCAAGAACTTCGAGGGATTCTTCATCCTTACCTAACCCTGAGAGAGCCAGACCTTTGCAGTACCAGGCGTCGGCAGAATCGGGCTTTATTGAGATAGCTTTATTGCAGGGCTCGAGCGCTTTTTTATATTTGCCAAGTTTGACGTGGACCATTGCTTTTCCGATCCAGGTCTTTGCGTTGTCAGGGTTTATTTTAAGGGCGGCATCATAGGCTATCATGGCTTCCACAGATCTGTCCAGGCTATAGAGAGCAAAAGCTTTGCCTTCCCAGGCACGGGCGAGGTTGGGGTTTATTTTGAGGGCGGCTTCGTAGGCCTGTATGGCTTCTTCGTATCTGCCAAGGTCAGCAAGGACAGAGCCTTTTGCGTGCCAGGCGCCTGCAAGCTTCGGATTGGCTGCAAGGGATTTCTCAGAGGCTGTAAGGGCTTTTTCGTGCTGCCCGAGCCTGCAAAGGACTGAGGTTTTAAGGTTCCATGCCTTGTCGCTTTTCGGTTTTATTTCAAGCAGCCTGTCAAAAGCCTGCAGTGCGTCTTCATCCCGGTTTAGCTGAAGGAGTACAAAGCCCCTTTCGTAAAGGTAACCGGGATTTTCAGGCTCGATTTCAAGGGCTTTTTCAATAGCTTTAAGAGAGTCCTTATACATCCTGTGCCTTAGATAGACTGCGGCTTTTCCTGCCCAGGCGGCTGAGTCGTCAGGGTTCTTATTAAGGGTTTTCTCATAGGGCGCAAGTGCTTTATTCAGACGGTCATAGGCTGTGTCACCGGCATTATCAATCCTGCCCGCTCCTGTTCTACCTGTCTTGCCAGTCTTACCCGTTTTACCTGCTCTCTCTGGCCTGCCTGTCTTTTTTTTAAAATTATTTGCCATAGTATCAATCTCGTGTAATTAGGTTTAGAGTGATCTTTTGTAGTGATTTTTTGTAGTGATTTTTTGCAATGAGAATTCGTTACATACCCAACCTCCCCTGGTGGGCGGCAAATTCTCCGAGAGATCTTGTTTCAAACTCCGTTCTCTTATTTCAAACTGATCCTGTTAATCTATTTTAAGTAGTAGGGCACAAAAGTGTTCACCGAAAGGAACAATTCGCCTTCAATGTATAGATTTGACTTTCTCATATCTGCTTTTGTTTAGTTTAAATAGTGTTCATTATAATGATAATATTTGTTGATGAGATGATCATTAAAAGTTAATCGCAGGAATAAATTGAATCCATACCTCAAGGAAAAGCTGAATCGGAGCCCTGCCAGGATATAAAACAGGTAAATTGTTTTTAATGATATCTTACATAAACTGTTATTTTGTCTGTTAGTTTTGTTTCACCCTATTAGTTTTATATGTAGGACTTCAATTAATGTTCTTAAAATGCTCCGCGACCTTTTTTCCTCTTCTATTCCCATGCCTCAAAACCTCCTCTTTTCGAACCAGGCGAGCCCCGTTTCTGGGACGATTCATACATCTCAAAGAGCATGCTCGAAGCCCACCTTGACCAGACACATGACGGAGCAAGCCGGAGAACTGCCGAAATTGAAAAGACGGTTAGCCACCTGACCATTTCAGGCTTCCTGAAAACAGGAGACCGGGTGCTCGATCTTGGCTGCGGGCCAGGCCTGTACAGCAGCAAACTATGCCTGGAAGGTATGAAGGTAACCGGTATTGATCTGTCCCGAAAATCTGTAAATTACGCCCGCACTCAGGCTGAAAAAGAGCAGCTAGATGTTGATTATATCTGCACCGATTTTTTCGATATCAAGTATGAGGGGTCCTTTGATGCTGTGCTTCAGGTCTATGGGGAAATCTGCACGTTTTCTGATGAAAAAAGGGACTTGCTCCTTAATCTTGTCCATAGGGCACTTAAAGACAATGGGATTTTTATCTTTGATGTGTCCACAAGAGCGCTACGCATGCGGGAAGGGCTCAAAAACAGGTGGTACGTTTCCGAAGGTGGGTTCTGGAGACCGGGAAGGCACCTTGTACTGGAAGAAGGATTCGATTACCAGGAAAATGATACCTGGATGAACCAGTATATCGTTGTAGAGGAAAATGGGATGGTAAAGGTTTACAGGCTCTGGATACACGATTATTCTCTCGATACAATAAACCGGGCGCTTGAGCAGAGTGGGTTTAAAGTTGAGCAGGCATGGAACAGCCTTTCTGGAGAGCCTTACACGGAAGACGGAGACTGGATAGCTGTGGCAGCAAGGAAAGTGTAGACGAATTATAAGAAAGGTAAATTAAGAAATATCGGGTTGCTTGAAATAATACAGATATCGGTATAGTACAAACATAGATACAAACAGTACTGATACAAATAATCTCCAGATAATTTTGAAAAACTTATAAAGATTCCCACCCTACAGTCCTGCACAAACCTGTATATAAATAACTAAAAACGGCCAGAAAGACAGAATTGCTGGGTGTATATATGAATGAACTGAATATTCGGGAAGCCGACCGGCTGGAAATAACGGTCCTTATGGATAACTACACGGACATATTTCTGATAGAAAGCACTGATGTATGCAGACGACCTCAGATACCTTTTTTCCCGCAAATGCTTTTTGCCGAACACGGATTTTCGTGCCTGATCAAAGTCCGGGCCGAGAATGAGGAGCACACTGTGTTGATGGATGCAGCAGTTACTCCAGCTTGCCTTTTTAACAACGCAGAGCTTTTGAAGGCTGACCTTGGCAAAATAGAAGCTGTTGCGCTTAGTCATGGGCATCCTGACCACTTTCTCGGGCTTGCAGAGCTTTTGAAATTCGTAAGTAAAGAGCAGAATAAAGAAGTCCCACTTATTCTTCATCCCGATGCCTTTCTTGAACGCCGTTTTAACATTCCTGTAATCGGGCACCCTGTCATATTACCTACACTCGATGAAAGTGCTCTGAAAGAAGCAAGAGCTGATTTAGTAAAGTCCGAAAAAGCTTTTCCGACCGCTAATGGCCTTATCCACACAACCGGAGAGATCGAGCGCAAAATCCCATTCGAAAAAGGATTTCCCTGGGCTGAATCAAAGGTTGACGGAAGCTGGATAACTGACCCCTTTAGGGACGACCAGGGGCTTGTAATAAAACTGAAAGGTAAAGGGCTTGTCGTTATCAGCGGCTGCGCCCATGCAGGAATTATAAATACAGTAGAACATGCAAAGAAAATCACAGGCACAGATAAGGTCCATGCAGTCCTGGGAGGCTTCCACCTGACCGGGCGACTCTTTGACCCTATTATCCAGCCTACAATTGATGAAATGAAAAGGATAGATCCCGATTACATCGTGCCTATGCACTGCACTGGCTGGAAAGCAATAAACCGGTTTGCCGAAGAGATGCCTGCACAATTCATGCTCAATACGGTTGGCACAACTTATGTGTTTGGCGGGAACCTTTAACGCCCGAGTTTCGCTTCCCGAGTTTCGCTTCGGGATCACAGGAAATCGAAGATTTTCTGGGAGTTGCACTGCAAGTGCAACAGCACGAGGTCTGTTTCACTCGCTTCGCTCGTTCAAGCAGACTGATTTATAAAAATAACAGATTTTACTCTCTAATTTCGCTTCGGGATCACAGGAAATCAGAGATTTTCTGGGAGTTGCACTGCAGGTTCAACAGCATGAGGTCCTTTTCGTTCCACGGCGCTTCGCTCAAGAGAACTAACTTATTGTTTATAGCAGTTAGTTTCGTTTAAGAGGGTTAAATTACACCCAAAAAAGCGATGAAATCAGTAGAAAAGGCAAATAATAAAAGCTACTGAAAATCGAAAAAAATTAAAATTTACAGAAAAAAATTGGCAAATGGATTAAAAAAACGATTAGCACACATAGAAGCTATTTTTTCAGTCTTTTTTATCTCTTTTATCTCTTTTTTTTCCTTCTTTCTATTTCTTTCTTTTTCGTTTTTCTTTTTGAGAAGACCCTTAGAAAGACTGGGGGGCATTTATTACTATAGATTAAAAAATGGATTCCGGGTTCAAGGGGAGCGTTTCTCAAGCCATGAAGGGCATTTTTCTATAATACGGTCTTTTCTAAAACATTTCCGGTTAGTAATTATCTATTTATGTGGTTGGCAGCAAGCTGTAGACCAGAGCGGCGCAGGGAGAAATAGCTGAAAGATTTCCGTTCTGGACTCTGTAATAATATCAACCACTAATCCGGAACTATTAATGATTTTCAGTGTCCTAATAACATGGATGCAAAAAATGCAATTATCAGACATACAAAGGTAAAGACAAGAGCAAGGATTGACTTTATTTCTTTCTCTTTTGCCATTTTATAGGGCTTTCCATTCACGTATAACAAATAGAGCAGGGCTGTTGAGACTGGCACAAGCCAGAAAAAGTATTTGATGTCATCATAAGATACCGCCTCAGTTGCAGTCATCATGATTAATGCAATCATTAACCAGCCTATAATAAGATAAATTCTGATGACTGTCTCCTTTTTTACGGAAAGGAGTTTAGAGTTACTGGTGCGGCATTGGTTTTGAGTTCTAGGATACGTCAACTGTACAACACCATAATTTATTATAGAGAGCTTGGTTTAAAACTGTTTCTTTTTCTGGACTTAGTCGATCAGGAGAATGGACATCGGCTCAGGCCGCCCTTTGATAGGAAATATTATTGGCATTTCTGCTTCTGATGCTGTTTTTTTCATATTTATTCCAACGGCATGCTCCGGGATCCTTGCCATATTTGAGTGGATGCAGATTCCTTTTTCCACATTGCACCTCTCACAGAGTCTGCACGAACCGTTAACAAATGCAACTGCAAAAGTAAAACCTTCGTTAAAAGCTGTTTTTTCAAGCTCGAGCATTGAGAGAAGCATTTTTTTGCTGTAGTCAAAATAATCGGACCAGAACTTTCCTGCTTTTTCCCTTGTTTCTTCAGTTCCGGCAGGGTCAAGCCAGGTCTTATAAGGGGCTTTTGCTATCTCTTCATCTGCAATAGCAGGAGACCGGAACTTGACAAGCAGGGCATACCTGTATTCTTTAAGTATTTCTCTAAACTCATCAACAGTAGGGACATGAGGCGGGCAGGTCAGTTTTTTCCCGTACCCTATACATCCTCTGCATTTTAATACCACTCTTTTCTCTACAAAGACCTGATAGGTGGGGATTATCTTTGCGTCAACAGCCTCAAGCTCAAGGGCTTTTTTTACAAGGAACTCAAGTTCTTCGGGGTTTATATCTCGAAATGGCATATCTTCCCTTCCAAAACCGATTTTTTACTCAAAGGTGGCATATAAGTCATTTCATCCTTTCGCTATTTTACCCGAAGGCTGTATACTACTTAACTTTTTTCAAATATTTTTGTTCCTTTTTTATTTCACCCAGGACCTGCTCTGTTTTTCATATTTTTTTACCGAATGTTATTGCTATTTTCGATTCTTTTTCTTATTTTTAAATTCTAGCCTTTTAACAGTAAACACTGTTGATTCTCCGAAAATCCATTTTTTCAGATATGTATGACAATAAAAAATATAATTAATACCAAGTAGCAAGATAATCAACAAAAGTATTAAATATCAGTTAGTAGTATAGATAAATGTCTCTTCCCGACAGACACAAATCTCAAATCGCCTCCTAAATTGTTGAAAGCACCTGAAACTCCTTTTTTGCCCCTGCCTGAGAAAAAAGGGCAGGGGTCAAGGGTGCTAAGCTCAGGAAGAAACTGGCATAAAAGCTAGAAAAAGCATATAAGGAAAAAGTAGATAAGGAAAAATATAGAAAAATAAACTGGCTACAGGCTATTTTTATGTATTCTGTTCTTAATGAAACTTATAATAGAACCTATTTCAGAACCAATTCGCAATTAGATATATACTATAGCAAGTAAAGATGGAATGAGGGTTTGAAATAAGTTAATAGTTAAATTTGAAGTCAAAGCTCCTTCTATATCATCACACGCATCTATCCCAGTACCCACTTCAGATTCTCTATTCCATAATATGAAACAACTGCAATTATTACTGTCCACAATAAAAGGCTAAAGGTCATCCATAACATCACAGGATACTTTTTAGAACCAAGACTAAGGGCTATGAGTGCAGCAAAATGTGTGCCGAGTACTAGAGGCCCCATTATTGCAATCCCTGGCAATCCATAGCTGTGCCACAGCCTGAAGGCTCTTTTTCTTCTTCCCGAAGGAGTTGAGGGATTTTCAACACCATCGCTGCTTGTCTTGAATTTTTTCCAGAAATTATGCAGGGATTGTTGGGCAAAAACCAAAAGAAAAACCGTTGCAAGGTTTCCCGTAAACGCCAAAAAAGAAACTATAGAGGGATTCAGTCCCATAGCAATTCCAGCTGGAATCACTACAACTATCTCTATCCAGGGAGTTGCTGCCAGCAGGAACGTAAAGGTGTAAGCAATTAAACCTGTAGATGTGTATAATGTTCCGATATCCATTATTGGAAGGGATTATTCCTATAGTTCGTATATGAGTATTTTGGTAGTGTCCGTGAGTCACTGAAAACAGTGAGTACAAGAAGTTCTCTGCATTTTACTTTAATGCAGGGATAGTACTCGTTTTTTCAGAATTTATCAATAACTTACGGACACGGCCGGTATTTTGGCTCTGAGAAAATATATTAAATCAGCATTATTAGCCTAAAAAGAGTAGTTTCTACCAATATCTACAGAGATATATGGAAAAATCCAGGCATTGTTCCAATTTAAACAGTTAAATGATATATATTAAAAAATGTTGACTATCATTCTCTTCCCGGAAGCTACTGAATGGTTAAGGAAATCCCTTACATCTTACACAGGCGTGAGCCTTCATACCTTTCTTTTCTTGTGACCGCTACAGGTTGCTGATTCGTGTTTTCTTTTAGTTTCATGAAGCTGCTATCAACACAGTGTCCATTGAGAACTCACTTTCCAAATATGTGAAATCCCGAGGAGATTCGCGATCTTTTCCTGTACTCCCTTCTCTGACCACTTTTTCAATCTTCGCCATACCGCAACACCAGAACCATAACAGGATGGCAGGCCTCTCCATCTGCAACCGTAGACAGGACAAAAAGAATATCATTGGTGACAGTAAGATCATCAGCTCTTTTTCTCCCGACAATTGGTTGATGCAGTAAAAATAACTTTATAAATATCCACTGCTCATCCGAGATCTCTTAAAACCTTCGAATCCTCATACAACTATTGTACATTGGATTGTTGATAATTACAATTCCCTGACTACTCTGAACCCCAGGCTATTGAGTCTCATATTTTGCGCCGCAAAAAGCCGTTCAGCCGACCTGCAGCAGCCGGCATTTCCATTCCAGCCTCCTCCCCTCCTTATTCTTACAGGCACAGATATACCGGTGAAAGGGTTTTCCCATGCACTGCTGTCTGAAGGCGCACCTTTATAGCTGATATGATATTCGTCCTGTACCCATTCCCCTACATTTCCGTACATGTCATAAAGCCCCAAGGGGTTAGGATTTTTAAGACCCACAGGATGAGTTTCGAGCCCTGAATTTTTGAGAAACCAGGCGTATTCCGTAAGTCTGGATTCACAATTGCCGAAGAAATAACTTTCCATACTTCCTGCCCTTGCTGCGTATTCCCACTCAGATTCTGTGGGGAGACGGTAAAACGGGCTTTTTCCGTCAGCATTTTCAAAAGTATTAAGTTTTTGAATAAAGACCTGTGCCTCTTCCCAGGAAACGGTCTCAACGGGGTGCTTTTTCCCTCTAAAGTATGAAGGATTATTTTCCATAACTCCACCCCATTCTTCCTGAGTAACCGGATATTTGCCAAGATAAAAGGATTTTTTTATAGATACTCTGTGTACAGGGCTTTCCCAGAGCTTTCTGCGCTTCTCACGCGACGGAGAACCCATATCAAATTCCCCTGAGGGTATCAGGACAAACTCCATTCCGATTGAATTTCTAATCTGGTCATTTACACTGATTGGACTGTTAATAGAGCCTGCAGCCGAAACTTTAACTGAATTATTATTTAAAATGCTGGCTGAGTTCTCAATAAAATCTCCAGCTAAACCTTCAATTGAGTCTCCATGTAAATCTTCGGTTGAAACTCCAGTTAGATGTTCAGTTAGATTCTCAGTTGGATTTCCAGTTAGATTCTCAGTTAAATTCTCAGACATGGATGCAGATTCTTTTGAGCAGGCACATTTTCTATGAAAGTATATGTTTAAATCCAGCGGCCTCACATCTCCGGTAAGAATAAATATCCTTCAGGTTGTTATTTTCTTTTATATTTTTATTCCTTCCTGTTTGATTTTTTTATTTGTTTTATTTTCTGTTTTTAATTCTCTCATTTCTGGATGGGCTTTTAATTCCACCCTCCGGTTTCAATCATTATATGGAAATTATTCAGTCTACTCAATCATCCCAATTAGTAGATATTTTGGACTATAATTAATCAGAGTATATGTAAATTTGGAGGAAAAATATAAAATATAGGAAGGGCGATTACGTTCAAAAATGAAAAAGTTTTTAGGGCATCATACAGAAGTAACAGAGTAAACTGCAGGTGAGCAGATGAAACAATCACTCATAAATCTCATCCTCTTTTCTGACAGGAGAAAAGATCTTTTACTTCTCCTGAGAGAGGAGCCGAAAGATGTCGACACAATCAAAGAATTGCTCAATGTAGATGCCGGTTCGATCCAGCCCCATATTAAGAAAATGGTAGACGCTAACCTGATCATCGAGGAAAAAAAGGTCTACAGGTTGTCCGAAATAGGAAAAATAATTGTTGAAAATTTAGAGCCTCTCCTGAATGCGATTGAAGTTTTTGAAGCCGACGATGACTACTGGAAGACGCGTGATTTATCTCCGATTCCCGATTTCCTTCTTGAGAGAATCGATGAACTTAGGCACTGTAAACTGCTTGAGCCTGATGTGGAACATCTGCTTGAGACTCCCAAAGTTTTCCTTGAAAACTTCCTGAGTTCAAAAGAGATCCTTACCTTTGTATCCTATTTCCATCCGGAAGCGCCTTCTCTCTATGCAGGCATTGCGGAAAATGACACAAAGCATGTTCTCTGCATGACAGAAAATGTTGTAGACCGTCTATTTTCCAGTTTTCCGGAAGAAGCTGACAGGCTGTCCAAAAGTAAGAATTCAAAAATGTTTGTCTGCCGAAAACCCGCACCTATTCCCTCAATTGTTGTAACTGACAGGTTCCTTGCACTTAAACTTTTTGAAAATGACGGAAAACTGAGAGACCAGATACTGATATCAACTGAAGAAAAAGCCTTAGACTGGGGAAAAGATCTTTTCTGGCACTGCATGCAGATGGCTGAACCGCTGGGAGAAAGGTCAGGTTTTTGAACATTTCCAAAATTTTAGTTAAACCAGCTTTTTTACTCTGCTTGTTTTAACGCTTTTTTTACTCTTATTCGTTTTAACATTTGATTTTGTACTTACACGGCTTCTAATTTCCGTGCACTCGCAGTAAACCATCTGGATTTTCAATCCCTTGATGTCAGTTTCAGGCTTATAGGGCACACACGTAAACCCATAAATGCTTCCCATTTTTGCAGTGAGTGCAGCTGCAAAGGCGTCCAGGATATCGTCTTTTGCAAGATCTTTTCTTCTGTATTTTAAAAGGGCATATCTGAGGACTTCATCTGAAAAAGCACAGAAGCTAGCCAGGACTTCCTTTCTTTCAAGAAAACCCTCAACTTTCTTTTTAGGGTATTTCATAGGAAAGCCTGCAAAAGACTGGAAACAGATTTCCGGCCCGACTTCCCTGACCTTTTCCCTGAAATTTTCGTTTTTAATCAGAAAACTGTCCACATCCCGGATTTTAGGGACTATGTTCCAGGCCTGCTTTGAGATGCGCTTTCCTGTGAGCCTTTCATTGACCTCGCAGGCTTTTTCATAGGTCTCCTCATAAATCACTTCCCTGCACGGCACAGGAAAGATACTCGATTTTCGCGCTTTCAGGACACTACGGGCACCTGTATCCGAAAGCCTCTCTCCGTCACCTCCGGTTTTCAAGCCTATTGGAATGTCGATAAGGACAAGGGGATCTGCCTGTCCATAATCATTTTTGAGAAAATCAACAAAGCATGAGAACTCCGGGAAAAGTTCAATTTTCCATCTGCAACCATTCTCATTCTCTTCTTCAAGAAACACTGCAAACCAGCCAGCTTTGCAGCCGTCAACTCCCACAAAGACCTTTTTGCCCATACCTGTACCTGAGGGTATAAGCTTAAAAGAGTTTTTCTTGCGGAGTCCCGGAGTTACGGGAAACAGTTAATTAGCAAAGAAGATGTACGAATCCTTAGAAGATCAAAGGTCGGAAAAATCATCAGGTCATGTAAAATTGAAAACTGCAGACAATAAGTAAAAATTGCCATAATAATAGGAGTTAGAGATATCTTATGAAACTCTGGTTGATCAAAGCCGCAGGCACTTTAGAAGACGAAGAGATAATTCTGGAAGATGGCGTGATTACCATTGGGGGAGCCGAGTTCCCGGATTTATCCAGTATTAAAAATGAAGAACAGGTAAAGAAACTCATACTCGAGAAATATCCCGGAATGCGGGGAGAGCGTTCCGGAACCTGGGCAGGAGATATCTGCTCTTTCGTTACTAAAATAAAAAAAGGAGATCTTGTGGCGGTTCCTCTCAAAACCAGAAACGAAGTGCTGATCGGAAAGGTTACCGGGGACTATGAATACAGGCAGCTCAGCGACTTTATCAGCCATATTCGGAGGGCCAGGTGGCTCAAAACCTTTCCAAAAGGTGCATTTGAAGAAGAATACGATGTTGACCTCAACTCTCCTGAATCCCTCTTCCTGATAAAAGCAGACCCTGAAAAGCTGTCAGATTTCACCGAAACAAAAAGCTTGGGAGCCCTTGTTGAAGAACTTTCCTTTGCTCTTGAAGATATGGACTTAATGAGAGGAAGGATGCTTGAACTTGTGTACAGGCTGGCTGAAACCGAAGAAATACCTGAAGTCCGGAAAATCGCAGCTGAAATGGAAAAGATGCTGAGAGAAAAGTGAAGGAAAGAAGAGAAGAGTCTCCTCCTAACTAAAATTTTATTTTTATTTTTAGTTTTTGTTTTTACTTTTAACCTATAAGGTCGTTCAAATCAAGCTCAAACCCCACAACGGCATATCCGAGCGCGAAGTTGTTTATTACTTCGGGGTGGAGTTCTCCAAAGACTCCAAGCTTCTTGCCATTAACATATAGGTCCGCCCGCCTGCCTTCGAGAAAAGCCGGGTCTTCGGACTCTTTTACCTCATAAGGAAGCATCATTTCTCTCATAAAAGCGTCCACGACCTCATATACTTCAGTGAAGTTTGCCTGCGGGTGAACCGAGACTGCAGCTATGTGCTGACCGGTTGTTTCGTTGCTTACGACCTCTCCGAACTCGAAGATCTTCTGCGGGAGTTCCCTGTGCTGGTTTAAGGCAAGGATTTCGAGGAGGTTAGGGAGAACGGTTGTCCTGAGCATTGTCTGGTCTTCGCTGATCGGGTGAAGCACGTAGGTAACGTCATCAGTCTTTTGCCTGCGCATGTTCTCAAAGTTGACCTTCTCGCTGGTAAGCGTAAAAGGCATAACCTCATAGTAGCCAAGCCCGACCATTATTTCGTTTACCGAAGCCCGCATCAGGGAAATCGGGTGGGACTTGCCTGCGGTATAAGTCTCAGGAACCCTTACTTTAATATTCTCATAGCCGTAACCTTTGGCAATGTCCTCTACAAGGTCAGAATTGTGCAGGATATCTGCCCTGTAGGTCGGCACTTTTACCTCAACGGTTTCCTTATCAAGGGCACATGCCCCAAAGCGCATCCTTTCAAGCTGTTTTACGATCTCTTCAACTGAGAATTCCATGCCTATCAGGGACTTTACCTCGCCTGTAGTAAGCAGCCTTTCTTTTGGCTCAAGGTCAGGCAGGACAAGTTCTTCTCCCCCCGGGCGGATTACCCTCACAAATTCAATCTGTCCTCCCCTTTCTGCAAGGGCTGTAACAACGATATTCAAAGCAGTGTACACAGCCTCCCCAAGCCCTGTGACATCAATGAAAAGGTCGGTTGTGCTTTCGGTTACGGACGTAAGTGTGCCGTTTATGATGGGCGGGAAAGACAGCACATTGTTATTTGCATCCAGGATGATCGGGTATTTGTCAAAACCTCTGACAAGGTGGGCAAACTTTGTACCTTTCGGGTGCTTTTCCAGAATTTCCGTCATGCTCATCTTTTCAGTATAATCGAGAGGCACGAACTCGAATCCGGGATCCACTGCCATATATCGGAAAGGGGGTCTAACGTTTGACAGGTCATGTACACCTATCGAGACCTTTTTCCTGTTTCTCCCGAGGCCCCAGTGCAGGTCTTCCTGAAGGTCCATAAGGGATTTGATGGAAGAGGATGTGAACTTTACTCCCCTTACAACCGCACACCCGAGGAAAGGCCTGATCTTCAGGATATCCTCGCTGACAGATATGGATACCTTGTAAGGCTTTATCTCATATTCAGGAAGCCCGGTCTCAAGGTCCAGAAAACCTCGCATTGCCCTGGCTGCTCCCTCCACACTGTAAAGGTCAGGCCTGTCAGGGAAGAACTCGATATCAACATAGTCGTCTTCAACCCTTTCGATATCGGCCCCTATCATAGGCACCCGTTTTATGATGGTTTCCTTATCTGTTCCTGTGAGTTTCTCGAGGTCTTCATAATGCAAGGTGATTACTGGCATGGGGATTTCATCTCATCTGTTGCTAGCTAACTTAACCCCAAAAATAATCAACTTTAGATTTAATGCTTTTGTTTCACGGAGCGTTTTAAAGGTTCTGGAGAAAAGATGGAGAAAAGCTACTAAAGAAATCCCTTAAAAGCCCTCTGAAAAACTTCATTATCCCGGAAAAGAGCAAGCTTTAATA
This sequence comes from Methanosarcina subterranea, assembly GCF_055385895.1. Classification (NCBI taxonomy): domain Archaea; kingdom Methanobacteriati; phylum Methanobacteriota; class Methanomicrobia; order Methanosarcinales; family Methanosarcinaceae; genus Methanosarcina; species Methanosarcina subterranea. Next base: position 2,061,674 of record NZ_AP042426.1, read on the forward strand.
AATGAAAAAGCTCTCTTCTCTCAAATCAGGAGGCAGCCAGAAAATGATGATCGCAGGAATTGACGAAGCCGGAAAAGGTCCGGTAATCGGGCCCATGTGCATAGGGGGCGTAAAGATAGAGGATGAAAAAGCCCATATCCTTAAGGTGCTGGGGGTTGCGGATTCCAAGAAGCTGACGCCGAAAAAAAGGGAGCAGCTTGCAGCCCAGATCAAAAAACACGCCGACGGCTTTTTCGTCCTTGAGGTCAGCCCCTCTCAGATAGACGAACTCAGGAAGATAATGAGCATGAACGAGATCATGGTTGTCTGCTTTGCAAAAGTGCTTGAACAGCTGAAACCGGATATCGTGTATGTTGATGCTGCTGACGTAAAAGCCGAACGTTTTGCCGAAAATGTTTGCAGGCAGTACTCAAAAACCTGTCCTGACCATGCAAAGGAAATAAAGATAATTTCCATGCACCAGGCAGATGCTATCTATCCTGTAGTCTCGGCAGCTTCGATCATTGCAAAGGTACGCAGGGACGAGCTTATAGAAGAGCTCAAGAAAGAATGGTGCGCAGATTTTGGCAGCGGCTATCCTTCGGACCCGAAGACAAAGGGATTTCTGTTAAAATGGGGCAAAGAACACTGTGGAGAGTTTCCCAACATTGTTAGACAGTCCTGGCAGACAGTAGAAAACATAAGGGAAGAACTGAAAAAAAGCTGAAGAAAAGCTGAATAAGCCTTCCGAAAGATTTCTAAAACTGCCGGTATCTCCTTTATAAATAGGACCCCGCGTACTCACTGGTTGCGTATTCTGTCGGCTTTTTCCCGAAGAAAATGAAAGAAAGAGAAAAAGAAGGGAAAAGAAGAGGAAGAATAGTTAAAAATATTCAATCTGCAGTCCGACTCCCACTTCCTTAAGCCTGCAAACCTTTGAAAGCTCGATTTTTGAATTTAAGTCTGTACAGTGGAAGGCGTGGACACAGGTCGGGTTAAGTTTTTGAGGTATTCGAGAGTCCCGTACATCCTTTTTTCTGAGGGTTCCAGGAGATGAAAGCCACCTATTATATCAAGGACCCTGCTGTCTCCGCAGACTTCTTTTGCATATTCGGTGATGTTGCAGATCCCGGAATGGGAATAGTCCGTGATGATTACGAGCCCTACCTCTGCCCTGTACACCAGGGCCGTGTCGTCCGGAAGGAAGTCGGGAATTTTGTTCCCCTCGCCATCCTGCATATATCCAACAGCTACCCCTGCCTCAAAGGCGAAGTTCCTGGGGATTTCCCCGAGGAAAACAAGCCTCTTGCTCAGCCAGAGGGGAATGCTTGAGAGCTGCAGCTTGAAGTGTTCGGAAAGCTTTTTGGGAGTGAGCAGGCTTCCGATTTCCCCTATCCCTTCACATTTTTTGCTTTCGAAGGCTAAGGGATGGGCAACAAGGATTGGAGGCTTGCAGGGCAGTCTTTCTATCCCTGCTTCCATGAAAAAGCGGATAAGGGGTTCAAGTCCCCAGCTATGGTCCAGGTGCCCGTGGGAGAGGACCAGGTAATCAAGGTCCGAAAGTGAAAGCCCCATTTTCCAGGCGTTTTTGAGGAAAATATCCGAATACCCGGTATCAAAAAGGACTCTGATGCCCGAATCTTCTAACAGGAAGGACAAACCAGGCTCGGCGAGGAAATACCTGTCAATAAAGGTGTTGTTGTCAACAAGGACCGTGAGTTTCATGAAGAGTTTAATTTGCCTGCAGCCTATAATAATATTATCAAATACTCATAAAACCAGTTAGGGTTGCGTGTTTCACTGCGAATACCCGGTACCCTTTATAAAATTATATATCAAACACATTGGCCCCCGATGTATTTTCCTGAAATCACTCCGATTTTCCCGTCCGGATCAGCTTTTTATTTAAGGCCTGTTTCAAATACTAAGGGGAAAATCAAAACCAAGTTAAGGAATCTACCTGAGCTTAAAACTAAAAAGTTAGAACTTGAAATGAAAAGGAAACAGACTGAAAATGAATGGATATAATAAAAAAGAGAAGGGCTTGGAAATCTAAAAGCCTTACAAAAGGCTTTAACAGAGCCCTTCCATGAATGACGGTTTGGAATTCTCGTCTTTATTTTATAAGTTTCTCACAGCTCTTCATTACCTTTTATATAAATTCCTGATAATTTTTCTGAACCATCTCAAGAGTCAGAGGTACTTAAGGGTATTTATATATATATATTCCCAGCTGTACCTTGTAACCTGCTTTCGGCAGGTAAACCTATAAATTAATATCATTAATTTTATATCTCTTTCTTGGTTATCCCATGGCAGAGAAAAACAGTAGTAGAAGAGTTGAATCCTCCTTAAAACGTACACGGTTCTTAGGTCACCTAGGTCTTATGGCTGGAGTTTTCCGAGAACTTGAAGTTGACAAACTGATCGATGAGAAACTTCCCAAAGAACGGAATCATAATGTTCCTCACTCAGTCTGCATCCTTGCCATGGTACTCAATGGTCTAGGTTTCATAGGGCAACGTCTGTACCTGTTTCCTGATTTTTTCAAAAACATTTCTACTGAAAGGCTTTTTGGAGACGGTATAACAAAAGAAGACCTGAATCAATATGCTATCGGAGAGACTCTTGACAAAATCGTAAAATATGGCCCTACAAAACTGTTTACGGAAATTACCCTTCACATTATGGCTCGTCTACCTATTCCTGTTCACTGTTTACACTCTGACACTACAAGTGTCAGCGTTTATGGTGATTATGAAGACGAAGAAACTGAGTCTATTGATATTACTTTTGGAATTCCCAAAAACGGAAGATGGGACCTCAAACAATTTGTACTGAGCTTGATTGTTAATCAGCATGGAATACCACTTTTCATGAACACACATTCAGGAAATGCTTCCGACAAAAACACAATTCTGGATGCAATAACGTCTCTCAAATCAGTTTTAAGACCTGAAAGCAAAGTGTACTATGTCGCTGATAGTTCCTTTTACACAGACAATAATATCCAGAATATCGGAAAATCATTCTGGATCAGTCGTGTTCCTGCAACAATTTCCGAGGCAAAGGAACTGCTAACTGCAAATCTGAACCTGAAAACGCTAAAAAGTGATGAGAGGTACTCTTTTTATCAAACCTTTGTGGAATATGGCGGAGTCAAACAAAAGTGGGTTTTGCTGCTTTCTCACAAGATGAAGGAGAAGAAAGAGAAAACTCTCAGGACGAAACTTGACAAAGAGGTTGAAAAAGCAGAGAAGGCTTTTAAAAAGCTGAAAGGAGAGGACTTCTTCTGCGAAGAGGATGCATCAAAAGCTGCAGAGAAATGGATTAAAGAATTCCCTTCTATTGTTTTTGAAAAAGTTGATTTGAAATCCATTAAAAAACGTGAATCAGGTAAAAGAGGCAGACCTTCTAAAGATGAGGAATTAAAGACTTATTTCAGGATTGATGGAAGCATAAAGGTTAATGATGCTTTTGTTTTGAATGAAATGGAGAAAATGGGACTTTTCATTCTTGCGAGTAATGATATCACTCTTTCTCCGGGAGAGATGCTGAAGTATTACAAAGGACAGGACAATGTAGAAAAAGGATTCCGATTCTTGAAAAGTGATACATTTAGCATATCGAAAGTCTACCTAAAGAATAAAAGCAGAATTGAAGCACTGGCTATGACAATGGTTCTCTGCTTAATGATTTATTCAATTGCAGAATGGAAATTAAGGACAAAATTAGAGGAAGAAAATGAAACGGTTCCAGATCAAAAAGGAAAGCCAACAAAAAGACCTACGATGAGATGGATATTTGTCAATTTCCAGGGAATTACAGAACTTATTTCTCAGAAAGAAGGTGAAGTAAATTCAGAAATACTGAATATGGAGGATCTTCACTGGAAGATATTGGGTCTCATGGGAGAGAAATATGAAAATATCTATCTCTAATTACGTTAACCTGCCGAATGTAGGTTGTAATACCCCTATATATTTCATATTGAGGCTTTATAAATCTTGAGGCTTTTTATTCGCCATAAATGGCTCATCACCGTTGTTATCCGCGTTTCCTGAATTGTTATCCGAAGAGGATTCATTTACCAGAGGCATGTAATCTATACTTCCGGTAGTCTCATTGATAACATACGGAGTGTCGCCTATACCGTTTCCGTCAGCATCTTGCCCGGTGTAGTCACTCCAGAAATTACCTGCCGAACTGCTATTCCATATATTAATCCCTTCATCTATCACATTAAGGAAATTCGAAAAATCGTTCTGATAGATAGTGTTGTTAGAGGATTCATTAAGGTATACTCCAAATTCATTCAGGTACACGGAGTTATTAACTATAGTATTGTATTCTGCCATCTCTCCAATGATTCCATAGTCGTTTTTCGAAATAAGATTATAGGCAAGTTTATTCCTTCCGGACGTTCCAAGGAGAATCCCTATTCCATTAGCACTTGCCGTATTATTTATAATAGTGTTATTGACAGAATTATTCAGCAAGATGCCCTCGCCGTTTGACGCTAACCAGTTATCTGACAGCTCATTTTCTTCGGATTCGACGAGAACAATCCCACTGTATCCGATGCCTACTAGGTTATTATTAATATAGTTACGCTGAGAACCATTGAGAGCAATGCCCACGTCATTCATTACCAGCGCATTGTTGCTTATTAAGCAGTTTTCCACTCCTTCAAGGTAAATCCCTACTTCATACCAGTCCTCTGCGGAAGGGCCTCCTGCGATATAAAATCCGGATATCGTCACATTACTTGCGTTAACGTAAAAAACATCATCTTCCGGAACTGCACCCAGTACGTATATGCGGTTAACCTGGTCTTCGGAAGTGGAATTTGAGATAATTGAAACCTCTTTATTCACCTCTATGTTTTCCTGGTACACTCCAGGGTTTACAAGAATCGTATCCCCATTCTGTGCATTATTAACAGCTTCCTGGATCGAACTGTAGTTTTCTCCTCCATTGGAATCTACGGTCATAACCGCAGCGCCTGCCGGGATTATGACCATCCCGAGCATAAGAAGGAAAATTGTAAAAGCATTTAGAATTAATTTTCCATTCATAAACCAATACTCCCCTTAATTGATTGAACTATCCATACAGAAAAATAAATACTGTTTTTATAATAACTCGTAAGAATATAATCTGAGGTAATAAAAAGATTTTGAAATATATATTCTGAAAAATAAACCTGAACTATCATATATTCGCCTATCCAAATAGATCCTTCTGAGCCTGAAAAATCGGTTTAATAAAAAACTCATGGATCTTAAGAGCAGGTAAATTCCTATCCTGAAAGCCTGAATGATAATGTTTAAGGAAAATTGAAGGTTAAAGAAAAGAACGAAAGTAACGAAAATAAACTAATATAAAAATAAAAAGAATAAATTGAAAAAAAATAAAAGAAATGTTTTATTAAAAATGAAAAGAGCTTGGAAAGAAGAGAATCAATAAAAGTAATAAAAGTAATAAAAGTAGTAAAAGCAATAAAAGCAGTAAAAGCAGTAAAAGTAACAAAAGCAGTAAAATTAATAAAGTTAACAAAGCTAATAAAGTTAATAAAAAAAATAGAAAATTAGCTCTGTTGATATTAATCAATCCACTTAAAACCGATCTGGTCTGTTAAAACCGATCTGGTAGGCAGAACGCTGGAATTTATTTAAAAAATAAAAAGCGGATTAGAAGTTCTCGGTAATATAATCCGCCATAGACTCAAAAACCCGCCTGCCGTCATCAGAACCAAGGATTGATTCCGAAGCCCTTTCCGGGTGAGGCATGAGTCCGAGAACGTTCTTTGAAGCGTTTACTATTCCTGCGATGTTTTCAAGAGAGCCGTTAGGGTTAGCTTTGTCTGTTGCTCTTCCTTTTTCATCTACATAACGGAAAACAACCTGTTCGTTCTCATCAAGCTCTGCCAGGTTCGGTTCTTCAGCGTAGAACTTGCCTTCCATATGGGCGATGGGCATCCTGATAACCTCTCCTTTCCTGAATTTTGAGGTAAAGGGGGTATTAGCTGTCTCAACCCTGAGATTAGTCCAGTGACACCTGAATTTGGGGTACTCGTTTGTTGTAAGAGCCCCTTCAAGAAGCCGGGCTTCGGTCAGGATTTGGAAACCATTGCAGATCCCGAGGACAGGTTTTCCTTCGGCTGCTATTTTTTTTACGGAATCCATAATAGGGGTTCGGGCTGCAATAGCTCCTGCCCTCAGGTAGTCTCCATAAGAAAAGCCGCCTGGAACAACAACCCCGTCAAAGCCTGTCAGGCTCTCTTCTTTGTACCAGACAGTTTCGGCATCCACACCAACCACGTCTTTAAGGACGTGAAGTACATCCATGTCGCAGTTTGTGCCTCCGAACTGAATAATGGCAATCTTCATCTTTTTCCCTCAATCTTCCTTTTGTATTTTCAAAACGTTTAGCCTTCCGGGTTTTATTCTTAAATCCCTTTATTCTGCAGGGAGTCCCTCAGCTAAGTTCCTTGAGCTTTATAGTGTAGTTGTGGACGATTGGGTTTGCAATAAGCTTCTGGCACATCTCATCAACTTTCTGCTCCGCAACTTCGGCAGACTCTGCTTCGAGCACGATTTCATACAGTTTTGCAGTCTTTACGCTTTCGACTGCATATCCAAGGTGTCCGAGAGCCCTTTTAGCTGTGGTACCTTCAGGGTCAAGCATGCCTGCTTTCTGTTCAATAGTTACTGTTGCCTGGTACTGCATCTTTGTAAGCCTCAATTTTGAATCTTTAAATTAATCAGGCTTTCACCTGTTTTTCAGCATCCCGAATATGGTATCAGGTGAAAGATAAAATGGACTTAAAGGTGAACAAAGTGAACTTAAAGGTAAACAATTTCCGGTCTGCACCATAATAATTACAAGATGCTTAAAAACGTTGCGTATATTACGGGATATAGATAAAAAACTTCCTTTATTGCAGGCAAAGAACTCATGAGAAGTTCTTTAAAGCCAGAGAATCCTTCTTTGCCTGAAGTCTCATCTATATTTATAAAATTACTTATTATAAAAATATTGAACAGAATAGTAAAGTTTTAAATGTATATAAAACGTAATTATAAATTGGGTGAAATGCTGAACTTCAATGAACCGGATAGCTGGGAATGTAAACAGAATAGTCTGGAATAGGACCTGCACCTGACAAGGCAGCTTGTCCTCTGCAAATATGGAGTCCTGAGGGGCAGCAATTGCTGCAGAGCTTACGTACCAAGAAATAACCTGTACGCCACACGCTGCTGCTGTCTCTACTGTGCACACTCCATCTGGATAGGGAATGAAAAAAGCGCAAGGAATCCCTTCGCTGCACTGCAGGGAGACCCTGTGTTCGCTATAGAAGTGCTCCGGGAAGAATCACCCGGATAAAAAGAGCAGACAACGAAAATAGAGAAAGAGAAAGAGGGAAAAAAGAAAGAGAAAGAGGGAAAGATAAAGAGAAAGAGGGAAAGATAAAGAGAGAAACATATCTGATTCAGCGTCAAAGTAAGAAGGCAAAAACGTACTTTCTTTTTTAATTCCAGACCTTAAATCTGTATATTATATTTGTTTATTATACCTGTTTTACCTGATAAAATTCCTCAAGGTTATAATTGAAAAGCGGGTTCTGTTGTCAAGGTAAGTATTTTCAGGTAACAGAGCACCTCTTCGGTACAGGCATAATTGTTTCCAGGCATAATTGTTTCTCTTAACTGCGGTGCTGGTTTACCGGTTGTTTTTCTTACCTGACTGGCCGGCATAGACATGCGGTGCAGGGAGAGAAAAAAGGGAGATTCCCTCTCTGGATTCCGAAATAGATCAACCAATTCTACAGGAGTGACCATATTTTTTAATCAGCGTTTTTTAATCTGCATTGTCAGCATCTTTTTCCAAATCCGTTTGCTTTCCAGAGAGAGTCCTTTTTTCAGAGTTTTATAGATGCACTGCCTGAAGAGGGCAAAATAATAAATACAGGGTGTAGCTCGTGTATACCGGACAGAAAGGGCAGAAAAAAGGTGTAACCATGTGCGGAATAGCGGGAGTATTCGGAAACCCTGAAAGTGATTTAGAAGTAACGAAAATGCTTGCAGCTCTGGGGCACAGGGGACCTGATGCCTGTGGAATCTATACTGCAGGAGACCTGAGCATAGGAAATACCCTGCTTAAAATAACGGGAGATATGCCCCAGCCGCTTACAGGAATAGGAGCCCTCGTACTCAATGGAGAGATATACAATTTTCGCGAGCTTAAATCTGAGATAGGGATAAAAACCGATTCCGATACAGAACTGCTTTTTTCACTTATAGAAACAGGAGTAAGGAAGGGGAACACCCCGATAAACGCTGTATTCTCCGCACTTTCGAAAGTAAACGGCGACTATGCCCTTGCATATGTTTGCGGAAGGGAACTTGTACTTGCGAGGGACCCATCAGGAGTAAAGCCTCTTTTTTATTACTCTGGAGAAAGGATGGAAAAGCCAGAGATAGCCTTTGCCTCCGAAAAAAAAGCCTTTGCCTGTACTGGCAGAAAAGCAAAACCCTTTCCTCAGGGAGGGATTTTGAGTTTCAATATAGAAAACAGGAAAATAGCAGAAAAAGTCGTGGAGAGGTCTATTAAAACAAAACCCCCTGAAGAGAGGATTTCCGTAGAAAAAGAGGCTTTATTTCACCTGAAAGCAGCTCTTGAAAGAGCTGTGGAACTCAGGCTTACCTCGACCGCAGGAATCGCGTTTTCAGGAGGGATTGACAGCACCTTTCTAGCAGCCATTGCAAAGCGCATTGATCCTGATATTTCCCTTTATGCGGTTGGGCTTCCGGATTCTCACGATATTGCCCAGGCAGAGTATGCAGCCCAGGCCATTGGCATGAAGAAAAACCTGAAAGTACATTTCCTTTCACCCAAAGAAATAGAAGCTGCAGTCCCTCAGGTAATTTATGCGACCGAATCCACCGACCCGATGAAGGTTACAATAGGGATTCCTCTTTACATAGTTGCAAAAACTGCAGGAGAAGATGGAAAGCGGGTCCTTCTAACCGGACAGGGCGCAGACGAACTCTTTGGAGGGTACAGCAGACATGAAGGTTTTTTTGATCAGGATCCTGATGTACTTGACAGGGAAATTTACTCTGACCTTGAGAACATCTCAACAATTAACCTCGAAAGAGATGACATGGTTACAATGGCCAATTCCGTGGAACTCAGGGTACCCTTCCTGGATAAATATGTTATAAAAACCGGGCTTGCAGTAAGTCCGGAGCTCAAAATAGTGAAAAAAGACGGTTTATATACGCGAAAATATATCCTCAGGAAAGCGGCAGAAGGTCTGCTCCCTCCGGAAATTCTCTGGAAAGAGAAAAAAGCAATGCAGTATGGGACAGGAGTACAGAAGGTGCTCGACTGGCTTGCCAGGGATTCGGGTTTTTCCAAAAAGCAGGGGAAACATATAGAAAAGTACCTCATGCAAGTTGCTTCGGAAAAAAGATTTGGATTTGTAAATGAGAGGTAAAACTAGACATAAATCAATAAGTATAAACAGTTTGATGCTTATATTCGAGTAAAAAATTATTATGTTTGATTTATAACTAGAATTTCAGGGGGAATTCGAATAAAAATAGCAATTACCGGAAAAGGCGGCGTTGGAAAAACTACGCTTTCAGGCACTCTGGCAAGACTGCTTGCAAGAGACGGATACGAGGTCTTGGCAATAGATGCAGACCCGGATATGAACCTGGCATCTTCCCTGGGGATAGAAAACCCCCCAAAACCCCTCACCGATTTCAAAGACCTTATTCAGGAAAGGGCAGGTACCGAAGGCGGGGCTTTTATTTATAACCCGAAAGTGGACGACATTGCAGGCAAATACGGAGTAATAGGGCCTGATGGCGTAAGGATGCTTGTCATGGGCACTGTGGATAAAGGAGGTAGCGGGTGCATGTGTCCGGCATCAGCTTTCCTCAGGGCTCTTCTCAGGCACCTCATGCTTAAGGAAAAGAGTGCAGTTATCCTGGACATGGAAGCCGGAATAGAGCATCTGGGAAGAGGCACCACGCGCGGAATGGATCTTATGATTGTGGTAGTGGAGCCGGGAGCCAGGTCCCTTGAGACAGCCGAAAGAATCAAAAAGCTTTCTTCCGAAATAGGGATAAAACACATCGCCGCCGTAATTAACAAAGGAGGCGCCGGAAAAGTCAATGATAGGCTTGAGGAGCTTGGTATCCCTGTACTTGGAGAAATTCCTTTTGACCAGCAGTTAATGCAGGCTGATCTGGAAAAAAGGGCTCCTATCGATACAGGCGGCGAAGCTGTTAATGCGATAGTTAAAATCAAAGAAAAACTCATGGAAACTGTTGAGGAGATCAGGAAAGAAGAAGAGGAGAGTAAAAAATAAGAGAGTGAAAAGTAAAGGCCAAAAAAATAGCCTCTACACTCTTTTATCTTTAATTTTTTACCTTTAATTTTTTTTACCTTTAATTTTTTTTACCTTTAATTTTACCTTTAATTTTACCTTTAATTCTACCTTTAATTTTACCTTTAATTCTACCTTTAATTCTACCTTTAATTTATTATCTTTAATTTAGAGTCTTTTTAATTTTTTATGGTTCTTCTCCAATTTTAAAAAAACAATTGAATTTCACCCAAATCCCTTAACATTTTTCCTCATTTTGGAAAAGTCGCTCCACTAATATCTAGATTTTGTACATCAATTTCTTATTTTTGCCATAATTATTCGATAGCTACCGCTGTAAAGCTGCAGATTAAAACTGAAAGTTTCCATTTACTCTTTACTTTTATCCATACTGGAATCTTGCCCTCATTAAGGGTGAGAATCCTTTCCATTTACCAGTACTGAAACACCGTTTGTTGAAATAAGTAAATAAATTGTAACAAAAATTAGTTAGGCCACTATCGGTTTTAAATGATCTTGCTTTGTCTACGATATCACCTATCAAAGAAAATATCTGTTCCATTGTATTATCTGTCTCAGGTGTAAACCCTTTTTTCAAGAAGCTTACATTTTTCTTGAAAATCTCTTCTGCATAAGAAATCGCTTTCTGAGACGCTTTTGAAAGTTCCAGATTAGAGTAGAATTCTCGTATCTTTTGAATACATACAACAGCACTGATGACCGTATCAGAACGTATCAACTGATATATTTCATTGGACACAACCTTATCATTATCTGGAATATCTTCAACAGAGTTGAATTCTTCATAGTATCTCTTGCTAACGTTTTTTAATTGATGAAACACACAAAAGGAGTGAGCTACTTCAGGGAAGACACTCTTTACAGCTCCAATGATTGCTTTATCTTCATCAGAAACAATTTTTTGTATTTTGCCTTCAGGAAATCGGTTTTTTATTCGTCTGAAAAGAGGAATCAGAGCTTCAATCGTTGGTAATCTGTCAGTTACCTCAAAATCCAAAACTACCTTTTCTTTAGTAGCAATAACGTAAACAGATTGATATCGCATTTTTTTCCATTCTTTTTCTGTAAGCTTTCTTCCAATCAACTCTTCAAGTCTCTTTTTCCAGCCTTTTTTGATCCAATCCCCATCAACATACAATGTTTCATCAAAGCCAATCTCTTGATCTAAAAGTTCTTGCTTTGAAAGTTCTGCATGTTTCTGTTCATATAACCATAATGAAGTTGCACAAGGAGCTCTACCACAGAAGGCTGTCAAGCCTTCTGTATATGTTTCTCCAATTTGCCGAGAATTGTGTAGACTGCATCGTCCATCATATCTAACATTCATTTGTTTATCATAATATTCAGAACTGTAATTTGCAGAACCAGGAACACCAATAATCTGATCATGAAAAGGTTTCTTACAAACAGGACAAAACCAGTATGTAACATTGAGAGCTATAGTGCCGTGACTTGATAAAATAAAACGAGTGTAGTGAGAGTTCACATGTAACTTATTGCCACAATCAGCACAATGAGTAGGAGATAATACGGAAAACATAGGATAGTATCGATTTCCAACCAAAACTTTTGGCAAAGGAATCATTATTTTACCGTCAACTACCGTTTTTATCATTGACTTATCTATTGCGACATTTCCTTTTCCCATAAATAGAAAATTTATCTCAATATAATTAAAATTTTATTGTTTTGCATGATTTATGGAGAAAATATGAAGACCAGAAAATAATAAAAAGTCTCTTAATTTATTATCTTTAGTTTTTTTATCTTTAGTTCTTTGTACCCTGTAGCTCTTTTATATTTTTCATACTTAGTTAAAGCCACTGTCCGGGGAATCCGTTAGAGTTCCCTTCTTATAAATAAGCCCCAGAAGCCTCAGCTTTTTCTCCCTGATAAGTACATCAGTGGGGTCTATCTCCAGAGCTCTGTCGTAAGATTCCATAGCCTCTCCGTATCTTCCCAGATTTTCCAGAACAGATCCTTTCTGGTACCAGGAGAAGACATCATCGGAATTGACCTTAAGGACTTCATCATAACACTCTATAGCTTTTTCAAAGTCCTTCAGGTTACTGTAGGCAAAACCCTTAAGACACCTTATTCCCAGATGATCGGGATCGATTTCAAGAGCTCTATTGTAACAGGCAAGAGCTTCCTCAGACTTCCCGAGCCTGTCCAGGACAAAACCCTTCTGGAGCCAGGCATCAAAGTACATAGGGTCCAGATTTAAGGCTTTATCATAGAGACTGAGTTTGTCTTCATAATTATCATTCTCGCCTGCCATTATAAGGAACTGCCTGGGGTCCTCGGTTTCTTTGGATTTTCCTGCCGCTTCCAGCTCCTGTTGTTTTACCGTAGTGCTTTCTGTGGTATTGTTTTCCTCTGCCATTTCGGAACCCTCGGTTTCCAGATAATGATTTATTCGGACCCTTTTAGGGCCATCTCTTGTGCCTGATTCCCTCGTTATGTGTGAAATCAGGGTTGAAACTGATATTGAGCATTTTCGTTTTCAATGAGATATACTTTTTCTGATTCGAATTTTACTGAATACAAATCATGATACCGGCTTATGCAGAAAAAAAGGTTACCGAAAAGAGCTTATAGAGAATCTCTGGCTTTTTGTCGGCTGATTCTCGAAAGGATTTCGACCTTAATTTCAATAGCAGGAACAAAGCCCGGTTTCAGTTCGAGAGCTCTGTTGCAGCTTTGCAGGGCTTCTTCCTGTTTGTTCAGTTCTGAAAGGAAAAGCCCTCTGCCTGCCCAGAGACCGGGATCTTCAGGTGCAAACTGAATAGCCGTATCATATGCTGCCAGAGCCCCCTCAAACCTGCCCATCCTGGAAAACAGGCTGCCGATACATCTCAGGGCTTCCAGGTAATCAGGCCTGATTTTGAGGGCTGAGCTATATGCTTCAAGGGCTTCTTCTTTCTGGTCAAGTGCAGAAAGTACTGAGCCCTTTCCTGCCCAGGCTTCGGCATATTCAGGGTTTCTCCTGAGCACTTTTTCGTAGATTTCAAGCGCTTCTTCAAGCCTGCCAAGCCTGGAAAGAACAACTCCTTTATTGTCCCATGCAATTTCAAAAGCAGGTTCAAGCTCAATTACTCTGTCATAAGCGTCTATTGCCTCTTCAAGCCTGCCCATTTCCGAGAGGATTACACCCCTGTTATACCAGACCCTGAAGTCATCAGGAACTATTTCAAGCACCTGCTCTATAAGCTGCAGGGCAGCTTCAAACCTTCTTGCCTTATAGATAAGTACGGCTTTCTGAAAGAGTGCTGTGGCGTTCTGAGAGTCCTTTTCAAGCATTTGAGTGCAGGCCTGAAGTTCATCGAAGAAAGGGAGGGAAGCATAAAGATCCCTTATAGCCAGAAATAGAGGCAAGATTTCATACTTATTCCCATGAGCTATTAGAGTTTTTGTAGCAGGATTATATAAAAAGGCTGCTAGCTCCTGCTGGCTGTTGTCTTCTTTCAGCGAATTCTCTTTTATTTCTTCATATTCCTCTTCTATTCTTTTGTCTTCTTCTGTCCTTTTACCTTTTTCTTCTGTCTTTTTGTCTTCTACTATCTTTTTATCTTCTTCTATCCTTTTGCCTTCCAGTGTATTTTCCATTTCTTTAAATACCGTTTCCAGTCCTGAGAGAGCAGCAGGATAAAGGGGAGAATTGTTTTCTATATAAAGTACTGACCTCAGATATTTCCCGAGCTTTTTATTATTGCTGCTCCAGAGTACCTTTGAGATGTTCCCGGACTCCCTAAGAAGCTTCTTCAGGCAGAGTCTGAAGGATAATAAATTTTCCGAACGCTCAAGAGTACTGAAAGCTGAAATTGCTGCTCTGGAATGTTCCCTGAGTTTTCTCAGGTAGTCCTCTGTTCTGGAGGGATTAACTTCCATCTTAAAGCCCTTCTTACACTTTTCTTAGCCGCGGTCGGAAAAAGAATCGCATACTGATCTTTTGTCAAGAGGAGGTAAAGACTTGCCTTTAGATGCAACGACAAGCTTTACGGCCGATTTTGCTGGCAGTTTTGTCCCTGGCTTTGGTTCCTGTCTGAGCACATCTCCTACCATAACCCCTACGGGAAGAACCCCTTTCTGTTCAACAACCTCTCCTGCTGAAAGCCCTGCCTTTTCCAAAATTATTCTGGCTTTCTCAAGGGGCTGCCTTATTACATCGGGAACCTCCATATTTCCTTTAGGAGCTCCGTGATCGGCTTTTATTTCCGATTCCTGCAAACCTTCACTTTCTCCAAGCATTTCTTCGAGTAAGTCAATTGCTCCACTAATCCTGAGAAGGGTTTCGCCCAGGATTTTCTTCCTGTTTTCAAGTTCTTCAAGCTTTAATTCAATATCTTTGAGGATTTTCTGTCCTGATTCGTATTCCGCCCTGAGCTCCACTAAACGCTTTTCAAGTTGTACATCCATAGTGCCGTAAACCCCTTTAATCTGTTATTTTTTTATAATAAACGCGAATCTGTCTTCAGTTTTCAATCAGCTTTCAGCTGCAACTTATTATTGACATTACCTATTATTGACATTTACCTATTATTGACATTTACCTATTATTGACACTCATCTATTATTGATATTCATCTTTTGCTTTCTACTTCCCACTTTTTGTTTATAGATTCTCTTTTTTGCCTTCTACTCTTCAATGCGTACTTAACCCTTTTATTTTATTCCATCTACAATTTCAATCCAATACATTTTAAGTTTTATATTTTTGCTTATCAGTAAGGATCTCACGAGAGTAACGTAGTTTAATTCAGCGGTTTAACACATTTCCGGAAAAGGTTACAGAAAAAAGGAAGCTAGAAAAGGATTATTGCTTCTGATTTCTATTTAAGTCTTAAGCTTACACTATCCTTGAAATGCGGATCTATCAGGACCCCAAAGGTAGGATTAATAGGGAGTCATTTCTATGAAGGAGTGATTTGTATGGAAACAGCAAGTACTGAGCAGATTAAGGAAGTAAATGAGTATGGAAAGAAAATAATCGAATTGCTTAAGCTGGAAACTTCACCTGTAGCAGTAGCCCTGGTTAAGAAAGGAGCTGAAATTCCGGCAGGGGTCCAGCGGATTAAAGATGGGATGAAGCACTGCCAGATGATGGATCACGTGCGGAAAACAAAAGAGGAGTTTTATGCAGTTCTTGAAGACCAAACCTGCAAAGGAGGAGCTGCAGCAATGGGACTTGGGCACATGCCTCCTAAACTTGCAAGCGGGGAGTTTTATTATGACAAACTGAAGCATTTCAAGACCCTTGAAGCTTCGAAAAAGACTCTTGAAAGAGTCCCCATGCTTGAAGCAGAATCTACACTTGCAACTCTTTATGCACCTCTTGAAAGTGCAAGCTTCGTGCCCGACGTTGTTGTGATAATCTGTTCCCCTAAACAGATGATGCTTCTGACCCAGGCAGCCCTTTATAAAGAAGGGGGTAGAATTGAAGCCGAATTTGCAGGAAAGCAGAGCCTCTGTTCCGATGCTGTTGCCGAACCCTATCTGACAGGTAAAATGGGAATAACAGTCGGCTGTACGGGCAGCAGGACATATACTGGCATTCAGGAATCAGAACTGACGGTTGGCATTCCTGCAAAATTACTGAAGGACCTTGTAGAAGGGCTCAGAGCGATTGTCGGAAAAGCTCCTGCGCATTGATTAGAAAGGGAAAAAGGCATACTTAAACAGGTCAGCTTTTAAGAAAAGCAGCTTCAGAGATGTATTTCAGAAAGGTATTTTTCAAGAATCGGAATTAGAAGAAAACGACCTTAAAATCTCTGCAACTATCTTTAAAAAGATGTTTTTCTAAAGAAATAAAGGATTACAGGAAATAAAGGATCACAGGCAGTAAAATAACTCCCATTGCATGGGATTTCCTGACTTTCATAAAAGACGGAAGCATGCCTATGGGAGTAGAAATTATAAAAAGGAATAACCCGAAAAGCCCTGTAAAAAGAAATACTGTTATTGCAAGCCCTGCAAGGACGCAGGTACAGAGTTTTGCATAGTCAAGTTTCCGGAGCATATGGTGGGCGTTATTCCCTATCCAGACTGTGGAAAAGTACGAAAACATAGCAGTCAGCAGGATAGCGGCAAAAAAGAGCAGTATTACCTGAAAACCAAGTGACCCGATTCCCAGAATTTCATTCACGGCAGCCATTGCCCCACTGCGGGTCTTTCCTATAACCAGAAGAGCTACCAGCCCGAAAATAGCATTTGAAGTATTTACTCCGGAAACCGAGACAATGAACTCCTTTGAACTTTCCAGAGTCTGACGGTCCGAATAAGGGTCAGAAAAAAGAGAGGATTTTTGTCCTCCGGGCACAGGTTCAGAAGTTTCTTTTTGTATGGACCGCCTGTCGAAGTCCGACTTTACAAAGAGCCCTGCCAGAAGGGCAGCAATAGCAGAAGAAACCCCTGGCAGCCAGGCTACAAGGGAACCTGCGGTACTGCCCGTAAATACTCCCCTCAGGATCCTTTTTCGGGAAAGTTCAAATCTTGAGACGGATTCGGCAGGGATCTCGGAGCTTGTGAGGAGGCTTATGATAAGCTGGGAAGCCCCGAAAAGTCCGCTGAGGAGAGGAAGGAGCACGGAAGCCTGCCCGAAGCTTATGACAGGGATCAGAAGGCTTTCTCTGGAGAAAGCAAAGAGCCCCAGAGCTCCTGTGATTAGAAACAGGAAAAGAGCAAGGAGCTTACATCTGTATTTTGCAAGTGAACCCTGACCCTTTACCTCATCGCTTTTTTCACTCGCAAGCATGATAAATACAATGGTGAGCAGAACCCATGCCATATAGTCCTGAAGGTAAGGATAAATAGCTCCGAAGAAAAGAGAGAAAGGCAGCACAAATAGCATGGATGCAACAACCGAGCCTGCACTTCCGAGGGCAGAGAGGCGTACGGCTTCCGCACCTGCGCCTTCCAGCAAAAGCCTGTGCCCTGGAAGGACTGCAAGTGCCGTATCTCCGTCAGGAGCCCCCAAAAACACAGAGGGAATGATATCGTGAAAAGTATGGGATACGGCATTTGAAAGGATTATAAGGGCAATGTAAAAAGGGGCAATTCCCCTATCAGCTAGAAAGGGTGCAAGAGCCACAAGCGCAAGTGCAAAATTGTTTGTGTGTATACCAGGCAAAAGCCCTGAAAATATTCCTAGAAAGTAACCTGCAAGAACAGACAAAAAGAGCAAGAATAAAGAAACTTCTTCCACTCAGCCAGGACCCCTTAAAATAATTTATTCAAACGTTGATAAACTTTATAGAATATTTTTTACACTTACTATTAATACTTAATCTCTTTACGGTATACAGTTCATTTTTCAGACAGAGGATTTCAAGTCTTAAACCGGTTATATGAAACTAAAAATAATAATTAAAGCAGAGTGAGAGTGAGTCAGGAAAAAAATCAAGAAAAAGATAAAAAAAGAAAAAGAAAGAATATTAAGGATAAATAAATTTTAAGAGAGCAGAAAGAATAAATAGAAAGAGATAAAACATAGAATAAGAAAAAAGAACATAGCAGAAAAGAGAAGAAAAAACAAATCGAAGGATAAAACGAAAGACAGCCGAAAAATTAACTTGAGAAATCCGATCGAGATCTCAATTTAAGAGTATAAGTTTTAAACCTAATATTATAAATAAATTTTCTTTGAAATAATGTCCTTATAATGGATAGATAACTTTCCGGCAGAAAGGTATAAATAGCCGGATTTGCCAGCACAAACAATTTTAGTTTACCGATTCGATAAGCCGCTTGAAAATTTTGAAGGCGCTTTATTACATCAAAGAAAAAGAAAAATCATTTCCACTTATGTTTTATATCTAACAGTTATACTATAACATGTAGTCCTAAATGCTAATATTGAATGGGGTTCATGAGAGCATTTAGCAAAAAACAGCAGATCAGGACAAATGAGGTTCGCCATTCCTCAACCCTGCTCTGAACAAATGGAACCCCGCCCGGATTAGGTGACTATTGAGGTTTTTTGCCATTCCTCGGTCTCCGTTTTCGGGAGAGGTTTCGCAGACGGAAACCGGAAACGAGGTTCGCCATTCCTCACCCGGCGACCGCAGATATCAGAACCAACGGAGAAGTGAGAGGCAAATCCCTCTCTAAAACTATTTTTACCTCTCACTTCAATTCTGTTCTCTAAATTATCTCACGCCGCTCCCTAAAAGATCTCATTTTGTTCTCTAAATTTATTCTCTAAATTTATGTCCTACGATTTTTGCTTCAGACCTTTCCTCATTTTCAGCTTTCGCCTTTCAATCTTATGCCCTTTCTGTCAACCTTCTTTTTGCTTATTTTTATTTCCCTTTCCGATTACTTTTGCCTCTCCTGTCTCTCCCCTGCCTGACTGTTCCTCTTTTTTATCGCTTTCTCTTCCAGGCTGCTCTTTCTTCCTGTCACTTCCTCTTTCGGGTTGTTTCTCTTCTAACCTGTCTTCGTTTTCAGTTATTTCTGTCTCTCCAGCCATCTCATCGCCCGAATGTTCATGTTCCTTCAAACTTCTCTCTCTGATCACCTCTGCCTCTTCGGATTCACCTCTACCTGGCTGACCCTCTATCATATCGCTCCCTCTTCCGGGCTGTTTCTCTTTCTTATCGCTTCCTCTACCAAGTTGATTATGCCTCTTCTCATCCCCTCTTTTCGATCTTTTTGTTTTTTCCAATGATTTTTCCGATCTTTTTATTCTGATATCTTTTTATTATCTATCTCTTTTTATTATCAATCTCTTTTGATTGTCTAACCTCTTTCTGTTTATCTGTATCTTCCTCAAACTAATTTATCCGGGCTCGATTCTTGCCGCTATTCAGAGAGTACTATTATTTGCCTGAAAGAGCTTTTTCCAGCTGCGTTCACCGTTTTGTCTGTATTTCTGCTCCCTGCTGGGGAACATCGATAAGGATAAAATCTGCAGGCATGCCGGAAGAAACAGCCTCCATATGGATTGCCTTTTCAAGGTCGATGCGAGCTTGATCTCCCCGTTCTATCCTCTGGCCATTAACAGAAAGCTCACCGGCAGAAATGTAGATAAAGGTCCGGCGATTCTCCTGTGAATTAAAATGGATAACATGGCCTTTTTCAAGGCTGGCACGGTAAATTGTTGCATCAGCATTTATCTTCAGGGCGTTTTCAAGACCCTGACCTGAAGCAAGGGGGAGTAACCTGTTCATCCACCCCGATGCCTCGAATCTTTTCTGTGAGTACGCAGGCTCAAGGCGGCTTCTCGAGGGCAAAATCCATATCTGGTAAAAGTGCAAAGGTTCCTTTCCCGTGTTCAACTCAGAATGATGTATTCCTGTACCTGCGGTAACACACTGCACCTCTCCTTTTCCAAGGACTCCTCTGTTTCCCATATCATCTTCATGCGTTATCTCCCCTTCAATCACAACCGATATAATTTCCATCTCGGAGTGCGGGTGAGTTGAAAAACCTCTGCCCGGCTGGACAGTATCATCGTTAAAAGCGCGCAGGTTTCCGAACTGGACATTATCCGGATCATAATAATCTGAAAAAGAAAAAAGCATGTAACTCTTTAGCCATCCGGAATCCTCAAGATGCCTGGCTTCTGCCGGAATGATTCTTATCATAAAGAGGCCCCTTTTATATTTCCCCTGTAATTATTTGAATACTTGAATAATAAGTAGGGTTTGACTGCTGAGAAGGATATACCTTTGGAAACATAGTTCAGGAATAAAGTTAAGAAAGCCTTCAGACGAGGGTAAAAAAGTATTCCGGTTTCTTCGAAAGGCACGTAAAAAACCATATATATGAGGGCTCCCTTTCCTAAAGCAGCCTTCTACAATTAAATTATAGTTAAGTTATAGTTAAATTATAGTTAAATTATATATCAGTTAAATTATATATCAGATATATTATATGTCAGTTAAATTATAATTAAGCGGTAGTTAAATTCTAGTAAAATTCTTCATTAAAAGAAAACTTATTTAAAACGCGTATAAATGTTAGTAAACGTCCATAAATGATGCATATAAATGGACTCCGCAGATACGCATTTTCCGTTTTTTCCAGATTATTTATCCAGAGTAGAAAAAAGGATTTCAAAAGGATTTCAAATGACAATTAAATGTAAAAAATGCAACCATGAAGCTATCATTTTTCAAAAATACTCAGGTATGCATCTCTGCAAAAGACACTTTATAGAGGATGTAGAAAGGAAAATCAAGCTGACTATCCGGAAAGATTACAGCATCAGGAAAAATGATGTAATAGCTGTTGCTCTGAGCGGGGGAAAGGACAGCTCAGTTGCTCTCTATATAATGCATAAAATCCTGGGAGATAGACCTGATATTCAGATAGTGGCAGTTTCAGTTGACGAGGGAATACACGGATACCGCCCTCACTCTCTTGAGCTTGCAAAAAAACTTACCGAAACTCTGGGAGTTCGTCATATCATAAGGTCTTTTAGAGATGATCATGGCGTTACAATGGATGAACTGGCTGCAATGGACCGGGAAAAAGGTACATGCAGCTACTGCGGGGTTCTAAGGAAAAGCATCCTTAACAGGGTAGCGCTTGAAATAGGGGCAACGAAATTGGTAACAGGGCACAACCTGGATGATGAAGCCCAGACCATTCTCCTCAACCATTTCAGGGGAGATATGGAGCGCATGGTAAGGCTTGCACCTCCTGTAGCAATTGAAGGGCTCGTAATGCGGGCAAAGCCCCTGCGAAATATTCCTGAAAAGGAAGTAGCACTCTATGCCCTGATAAACTCCCTGCCTGTTGACTTCAGCGAGTGCCCGTATGCAGGGGAAGCTCTTCGAGGAGAAATAAGGGAACTATTAAACGGCTTTGAGACAAACCACCCCGGCACCAAATATTCCCTTCTACGGGGTTTTGACAAACTCGTAGGAGCCCTTGCAAAGGAGCTTCCTCCTGCAAAAGTAGAAAAATGCAGAATCTGCGGGGATACCTGTACTGAAGATATCTGCCAGGCATGTAAACTGCTTGGAAGGGCCTGAAAGCAGAGAGGAAAAGGGAAGCAGAGAGGAAAAGGGAAGTAGAGAGGAAAAGGGAAGCAGAGAGGAAAAGGGAAAGAAAAATAAAGTCAAAAAAAGTGTAAAAATAAGGAAAAGTGCAGGTTTCAGAAGTCTTCCAGTTTCAGGAATCTTTCAAAATCCTGCCGGGTCGGAAAGCAGGTCAGAAGGGTTATAGAGTTCCTTTTCCTCACCTGTAAGGTAGAGGCGCGTCCACAGGACCGCAGTAAGCGGCTGCAGTATGAGAACCGGGACAATGTATGTAATGCCTGAAAGCAGGATGCTCTCAGAGCCCAGAAACTCACCGATAAAACTATTGATGAAAGCAAGCCCGATAGAAATAATCCAGATAAAGAAAACATCCAGCTTATTCTTCAGGAAAAACCTGTAACCTGTTTTCAGAGCTTCAAGAGGCTCAAGTTCATCGATTACAAGGGCATAAGGGGCAAGGGAAAGTACGATATTTATGGCAAGGATATAGATTCCCCATATAAGGATCCCTATAGCGAGCGTGCCCATACCTTCCACAGTTGCCTGCGGATTCTCTATCAGACCGCTCATATCCCCGATTGTAAGGGCTGCAGGCACTATGAATACAATGCCCACAAGAAGCATGACGGCTACAAGCACGCTTGTGAGAAAAAGCCTGAAAGCGTTTTTAGAACCGGACCTGATCATATCCGATAATACGGTATCCCCGGTCTCAGAAGCTTTCTTTGCCATCCCGATTGCCCCTGCTGTGAAAAACGCCTGTAAGAACGTGCCAAGCAGGAAAAAAACAATAGTTACAGCCAGCACGGTTGGAATATTATCCGTGAATCCTTCCCAGATTATGGAGTAAAGCTCCTCAGTAGAAAGAGCTTGAGGGTCAATTACACTCCCCGAACCTGAGGCAAAGAGTAATACGCCCATTATACCGAAGAAAAAAATATAGAGAATCAAATTAACAAAAAAATTCAGGACATATGGAATACAAATATTTAGATTTCTAACCCAGGTCTTGAACCCTCTGTTCACTATTGTTCCAAAATCTTCATGCATGTGACACGACCTTCCAATTCTAAAGGCAGCGGCTCTGCATTCCCTCAACAGCCACGTCCTGACTGACTGCAAAAATGGGGTTCGTCTGCAGGCTCACATATACCATTTTCGCATACATATGCAGAAGATAAATATATAATCTCTTATTTCGGTACAGATAAAAATAGTGACAATCAATAATGAAAGCAACAGGCGATCACATGAAAAAGCTGGAAAACTACAACCCCCATGCAGCCCGGGATAACTCTGCCGACCCCGAAAATTCCACCAATTCCAGAAAGTTTACAATCCCGAATAAACCTGAAACCGATAACATCCGGCAAGAAGTACTTGTCCTGGGACACTGCCTGCTCAACCCCCTTGCAAGAGTAAAAGGAGCAAAGCCAACCACCACTGTTGACCCTAAAGGTGCAAACGTTATTCAGCTCCCCTGCCCCGAGTCGATGTACCTGGGAATAAGACGCAGGGAAGTTACCAAAGACCAGCTCGACCACCCAGCCTACAGGCGCTTCTGCAGGGAAATCTTCACCCCCTTTGCGGATATGCTCGAAGACCTAGCAGCAAACTGCGTAAGCATCAGAATAGTCGGCGTTCCGAAAAGTCCTTCCTGCGGCGTAAAAATAACCAGTGTCGGCGGAGAGCCCGGAAAAGTTAAGGAATTTCACCACAGTCATGCTCCGGGACCGGGGGTGTTTATGGAAGAGATTATAAAAGAGCTTAAAAGACGGGGAGTTAAGTTCGAGATTGATGATGCAGGGAAGTGAAGGGTTTTAAAACAGCAAACTTTAAAGAGTTAAATGGGATCATTATTTTCTCTATTTTCCGAATGAGATTTAATTAACTCATTAACATTTATTCCTACTCCTGCAGCAGTTGGTTGTAAAATGAGAAATCTATTCATATTACTTAGCAAGGTTTTCTTATTCTCTGATTTATTTCCAATTTTATTTGAGTCTCCAGTACCTGAAAACTTACTCGTGTTATTTTCTTCCAAACTATTTTTTAATTTACAAACATGTTCACAATCAACTTCAAACTCTAACAATTTATTCTCATGAATTAAATACTCATCAGTATATTTTTTAGTCGAGACAATGACTCGATAGTCTTCGCACTGGCTAGCAGCATCAATATAGTGAGTTTTTCCTTCGAGTATAGTACCCTTAAATGTTTCTTTATGATCATTTGTAAATGTTTCATTATTATGATGCCAGCAAGATCGTGTAGCTATCATAGTAATAAATTTTCTTTTGAGAGTATTATCATAGGTTTCTATTATTTTTAAGTACTCTTTTTTAATAGGCTCATTTCTAGCAATTGCACATTTAGAGCTTTTAACTTTCTCTAAAACTTCAAGAAAACATTTTGCTTCTCTGATAATTTCTTCATCTTCTTCATAGAGAATTTCTCCACGGAAGTAATGTTTAATACGATCAAAGTTGTTATTCATAGGGCTAAATAAAAGGAATAGTTCAGAATCTATTACAAAATCAGGAATCATGATTGATATACCGATCCTTTTAGTTAGATAGTTTCTTATCATTCAGCATTATATCCAACTGTTCATCAATTTCTCTTATGCTTATATTAACTAAATAGTCCTTTGGAAGTTCAGAATAATCCCCGTTAGAGTCAATTATGATCTCTGTTTTTTCCGAAGAGGCTTTCTTTTCGTTTTGTTCGATATAGTAGATTGCGACTTTTTCGGCTAGCTTTGGTTCCTTCATTATACGGGTTCTTATTCTTTCAATTAAATATTCAGAATGAGTTTCAACTATATACTTAGATTCTTCAATTTTTTTGATTGATTCAACAAAAAGGCTGCCTAGCTCTGCTTGAACTTTAGGATGGAGGTGCGCTTCAGGTTGTTCAATAATTATTAATGTTTTTTCTTTAACTAATAAACTTTGTACAATAATGGGCAATATTTGGGAGGTTCCACAACCAACATCTGCAAAATTTACGCCATACTTTGGATTTGTAATAGGAGTTACTATTCTTAATTCAATAGCTTCTTTGTCACTGCTTATTGAAGGTCTTAGCCCTTTGGCTATATCTAGATCGTTAAATATCTTAGCAACTCTTTTTAACAGGTCAACATTTGAACTAAGAACTTGGACTGCATATTCTCCTTTAAAGCCAACTTTATTTTCCTCTGTAAGTTTATAACTTCGATTCGCAGTATCTCTTAGCGGCTCTATGTATTCAATATTCTTAAATTTGAGTTTAACATTTTCATAAAATTTATTAGATTCCATTTTGATCTCAGAATAGGAATTCAAAATTTTGTAGTAACAATTTTTAATTTCTTCTTCGCTAATGTTTGATGAAGGATATTGTGAAGAATAATCATTGAACACAGATTCAAATAGCGATTTTTTATCTTCTTGTTCAAAATAATCGCCTATTGTATAAAAAAAACTATTTCTACATAACACCGGATCTATACCTTGGAACAGACTTTTATTTTTTGCAGACTTAAAAGCAAATTTCGTTGGTATGAATGATGCATCCATTTTCGTAATATTCGCACTTTTCGTTACGCCTTCAATATTATACTCGAATTCACCATTGTAACATGAAAAATCAGTTGTGATTATTTCACCATCGTAAGATTCTTTGACTGACACGTCAAAATAAGTATTGTCTTCAAATTCAAACCTAAATCTCATCTCTTTTTTTTGAGAACCTTGATGGACAACATCTTCAAATTTGCCAAAATCGATGGTACCATTAAATTGCAGAATCTCGGACCCTTCATCTAAGGTTTGTTTTATCAATTTTATGGCATTTAGAATACTACTTTTCCCTCCGCTATTAGGCCCAACAAGTATAGTCAATGGCTTAATAACAATTTCCAAATCTTTAAAAGCCTTAAAATTCTCGATAGTTACTTTTTTTAACAAACTATTCCTCAGTATTTTGTTTCTTTTATTTTTCTTTTCAAAATTTGTAGAATACATTCTTCTAGGCTTTGATTATCACCAATATAAGTTACTTCCTTTCTTGTGTTAAATCCCGACACAACAATATTTTGCATCTTTGAAGTAGGAACGCAAACTGTACCTAGTAAGTCTTTTACACTATATTCTCTATATGAGCCATCAGGAAGATAGCTTTCAAAGCCTTTTTCCTCTAATTTAGAGACTTTTTATTATTTTCTGGTCTTCATATTTTCTCCATAAATCATGCAAAACAATAAAATTTTAATTATATTGAGATAAATTTTCTATTTATGGGAAAAGGAAATGTCGCAATAGATAAGTCAATGATAAAAACGGTAGTTGACGGTAAAATAATGATTCCTTTGCCAAAAGTTTTGGTTGGAAATCGATACTATCCTATGTTTTCCGTATTATCTCCTACTCATTGTGCTGATTGTGGCAATAAGTTACATGTGAACTCTCACTACACTCGTTTTATTTTATCAAGTCACGGCACTATAGCTCTCAATGTTACATACTGGTTTTGTCCTGTTTGTAAGAAACCTTTTCATGATCAGATTATTGGTGTTCCTGGTTCTGCAAATTACAGTTCTGAATATTATGATAAACAAATGAATGTTAGATATGATGGACGATGCAGTCTACACAATTCTCGGCAAATTGGAGAAACATATACAGAAGGCTTGACAGCCTTCTGTGGTAGAGCTCCTTGTGCAACTTCATTATGGTTATATGAACAGAAACATGCAGAACTTTCAAAGCAAGAACTTTTAGATCAAGAGATTGGCTTTGATGAAACATTGTATGTTGATGGGGATTGGATCAAAAAAGGCTGGAAAAAGAGACTTGAAGAGTTGATTGGAAGAAAGCTTACAGAAAAAGAATGGAAAAAAATGCGATATCAATCTGTTTACGTTATTGCTACTAAAGAAAAGGTAGTTTTGGATTTTGAGGTAACTGACAGATTACCAACGATTGAAGCTCTGATTCCTCTTTTCAGACGAATAAAAAACCGATTTCCTGAAGGCAAAATACAAAAAATTGTTTCTGATGAAGATAAAGCAATCATTGGAGCTGTAAAGAGTGTCTTCCCTGAAGTAGCTCACTCCTTTTGTGTGTTTCATCAATTAAAAAACGTTAGCAAGAGATACTATGAAGAATTCAACTCTGTTGAAGATATTCCAGATAATGATAAGGTTGTGTCCAATGAAATATATCAGTTGATACGTTCTGATACGGTCATCAGTGCTGTTGTATGTATTCAAAAGATACGAGAATTCTACTCTAATCTGGAACTTTCAAAAGCGTCTCAGAAAGCGATTTCTTATGCAGAAGAGATTTTCAAGAAAAATGTAAGCTTCTTGAAAAAAGGGTTTACACCTGAGACAGATAATACAATGGAACAGATATTTTCTTTGATAGGTGATATCGTAGACAAAGCAAGATCATTTAAAACCGATAGTGGCCTAACTAATTTTTGTTACAATTTATTTACTTATTTCAACAAACGGTGTTTCAGTACTGGTAAATGGAAAGGATTCTCACCCTTAATGAGGGCAAGATTCCAGTATGGATAAAAGTAAAGAGTAAATGGAAACTTTCAGTTTTAATCTGCAGCTTTACAGCGGTAGCTATCGAATAATTATGGCAAAAATAAGAAATTGATGTACAAAATCTAGATATTAGTGGAGCGACTTTTCCAAAATGAGGAAAAATGTTAAGGGATTTGGGTGAAATTCAATTGTTTTTTTAAAATTGGAGAAGAACCATAAAAAATTAAAAAGACTCAAAAACAAAGATAATGGTAAAAAAATATTAAGACACGCTCTAAGAAAAGACTGGATTGTGAGAATCCATTTTTCAGAATTACTTAATGATCTCACTACCCTTTAGCCTTCATGTTTCGTTCTTCCCAATTAAGTTTAATTTTAGGCTTTGGTACTTAAATATAGATATATATCATGAGAAACTATAGTTCTGCATGAACTGCCCAAAGTGTAAGAGTTCGAATCATAAAAAGAACGGTATAGTTAGTGGACGTCAACGATACAAATGCTATGATTGTGGATATAACTATTCAGTAGAGATAAAATCAACTGCTAGTTCCACTTCAGTTAAGAGACAGGCTTTGCAACTCTATCTTGAAGGATTAGGATTTCGCTCAATAGGGCGATTTTTAGGGGTAAGTCATGTTTCTGTCCAAAAATGGATAAAGAAATTTGGTCAGGAGGTAGAGGACCTAAAAAGCGAAAATGAGATATCTATTGTTGAACTGGATGAGATGCACACTTACATCGGTAACAAAAAAAATATTGCTGGATCTGGATTGCTGTTGATAGAGTTGGGAAAAAGTTCATCGACTGCTCTTTTGGTAGCAGAGGAACGGAAACTGGACAACTAATCTGGGAAAAATTAGAGAAGAAAAAGATTGGAGAAGTGATGACTGATCACTGGAGGGTATATGCAGAGTTTCTTCCAGAAGCTATTCATACTCAATCCAAAGCAGAAACGTATACAGTCGAAGGATATAATAGCATATTGAGGCACTTTCTGGCAAGGTTGAGAAGAAAGACAAAGTGTTATACTAAGAGTATTGAAATGCTAAAGTACTCTGTCCTTCTATTGATGAAATACAGAAATAAAGAGGCAACTATAGTTAGTTAACAATACCTAATTTTACTTTGTTACTATGACATAATTGGTTTTCTTCTCTGTGCTACTACCTTCTGTATTTTTAACTGTTAATGAGACAGTGTAATTCCCTGGTTTTGTAAATGTATGTTTAGCAGTATAAGCATGTTTCGAGGTAGTTTTGTCTCCAAAATCCCAGTAATAAGATGTTGGTGTACCTCCAGTACTTTTATCAGTGAAATATACTGTTAATGGTGCTTTTCCAGAAGTCATCTCCGCAGTAAATGCAGCTTGTGGTTTTATGGGTTTAGCGGCAAGATCATACATGTATACATCACAATACGAATCACCGGGAGGAGCACTACGATAATCTCCATACACTATTATGTTTCCATAAATAGATGGACTTACTGCTGTTCCACTGGTAGTAATCTGAGTTTTCTTCTTAGTGAAAAGATCATACATATAGATACGTCCCTTGTCAAAATCTTTCCATACTATCCTGTTACCGTTTATAGCAGGCTCGAATGCTGACCCGTCTGTGGTGATCGGAGTTTCCTGCCGAGTTAAGAGATCGTACATGTAGATATTCCCTTTTCCACCTAAATAGTCGTCTGTATTACGCTTGTCTATCCATACTATCCTGTTGTCATATATATCAGGTAGAGATGCTGTTCCACTGGTAGTGATTCGAGTTTCCTTCTTAATGGAAAGATCATACATATAGATATCCGATTTAGTGTAGCTATTACCATTGTTATCTGTATATCTTCCACTACGTCCATATTCCATCCACACTATTTTGTTGCCATAAATTGCAGGGAGTTCTGCATGTCCAATTGTGTTTATCTTCGTTTGTCTGTGAGTTGAAATATCGTACATGTAAATATTGGTGTTATAGGCACTATCCTGATGAGACCACACAATTATATTGCCATAAATATCAGAAATCCTACTTGACACATTACCTGTTATTAGTGAACTTGCAGAAGTTGGAATATCATATACGCAAAGTCCATCGTAACTCCCGTCATATATATCAAAAAAAGACCATACTATTTTATCACCGTATATGGCTGGATCTCCTGTATAATTTGTAGGCATGTTAATCGTGGTGTATTTTCCAGTTTTTACGTCATATACATCAATCTCATGCCAGTATGACCATACTACTTTGTTACCGTAAACAGTAGGAATTCCAGTTGTACTACTAATATCCCATGTGAGTCGAGTTTCTCGTCCGGCTGATGATACTATAGGCAGAATCAAAGTTAGAAACATAGCAATTAAAACTATTGAAATAATCTTACTTCTCATATTTCCTCCCCACTTATATTCCCAAATATTTTCTACTTTCTTTATAATAATATAATCTTTAAACAATTTTGACTTTTCTGTAACAATCTTAACTACTATTTTAATTCTTTATTCATTTAATATATTGATAGAATAACTATCCATTACATAATCATAGCAGCAATGTAAATTCTAATCTCTGTTACTTATAAAAGACATTTATAACTCAAATTAAAAAGCATTAGGATAGCTTCACTTAAGATAACAAATCAAAGTTGCGCCAGCGCTCTGGTTTTAATGGCTATTAAAAATCGAATATTTTCATTTGCTGATATGCTTCTTTTTCTTCCTGGTTTGCCTGGTTTTGAACATAGTTTTTGATAACATCGGAAGTTGTTCCATCTCCTACAGTTCCAATGTAATCTCCATCACTCCAGAATTCACCACCCCAAAGCTATTTTTTGATCTCGGTGTATTCTTTAAAGATTTGTCTTGCTGTAATGCTTTTTATAATTTGCATGACTTTTGAAGGAGAGTATTTTGGCTCAGCACCAACAAAAAGATGGACATGATCACCATCACTACCAATTGCATCAAACTCAAAACAGTATCTTTCACTAATGCCAAAACATGTATTTTTCAAAAATATTATGAGCTCACTTTCTAAAAGAAGTTTTTTGCGATACTTCACACAAAAAAATCATATGGTATCTTATTTTGTAGACACAATGGTCTGCATGTCTTAATTCCATCGACAGTACAAAGGTAATTAAGAATATAAAATCAATTAGTTTACAACGGTTATCGGGGAAGTTTTCCATCCCCGCAGCAAGCTAGCGGGGTATTCGACTGAAATAAATTCCTCATAAAATTTCCCTCCACGCCCGCATGTTCACGAAGTGAGCAGATATCGGCGACCACTGGCAAAAAGGAGAAAAGGAGAATCGGCAGAATGTATACTCGATATATACTTAAGTTTTTTGATTTGTGATGATACAGACACATTATTTATCGGATCAAATAAACCATGACTTTTTTCTTGTTTTAAGTACAGTCTTCTTCTCACACTATTACCGAAACTGAGATTAATCTGACACAAAATCTTTCAACTTGTCTAAGAGCGTGTCTTAAAATTAAATCTGATCCTACAATTGGAATGGGACTTATGCATTTGAACTGAAAAACGGTATATTAAGCCGTTAAATGCCTAAAGTGTAAATTATAACCATGATGTCTAATGTACTTGATTTTATACATAAAACAAATAAGTTCAATGTAAAAATTTACGGTTTGAGTTTAAAATCAACAATGCCCACTATCCAAATGTAGAAATGTTTTGAATTTTAAGACACGCTCTTAGCCAAGCTCCTTACAATATCCCGATGGATAAGTTACAGAAATTTCGATAAATTTCCAGTGGAATCATCTCGGGGACGAGAACCTATCCCATCCCCGTGTTCAATGTAGATAATGTGAATGATTTCAATGACAAAAAAGATGTTTTTAGGCGTAAGGATCCCTTAACGCCCTGTTGACTCGAAATTCCTGCGCTCCTCAATAGTCTCTTCCGGTTCCTATCAAGCTTCTCCTTAGCAAGCTTTGTGACGAGCTAAAGTGGGTTTGACCTCCTCAATGGGTTTCGTCTCGAACACGCCCGCAGCAACAGCCTTTGACCAGATGTCATTTCCCACCCTGGCACAGACGAAGACCGTGGGCCATTATGCATAAAAAGCTTAATCAGTGGATTGAATTTGATATTATTTCTTTATTTTAAGTCCTTCAATTACATAAATTTTCAAAACCTTCAGAATTTTAAAACATATAAAAATATTTATAAGAGTTGGCAAACTCTTTAGAAGAGGAACAATTTTATGATTTTGGGACTAACCAAAAATATGCTCATAGTTCCCGAAGAGTTCACATTACCTAAAATCATTAGTACATACTGGAAACAAATAATCAACAAGGGATGAATTTTAGCCATCTTTGAATAAAAGGATTTTGAGATTTTTTTTCTGACATTCAGGTTTTAAGAAGGGCATATCCTGCTAAATAACATGAAATCGGAGGTTCCTGAGATGAATAAACCCCTTAAAATTTTAACATACTTGTTATTAATACCTACAGGTTTGATTGTGCTTTTTTATGGGAGCTTATTTGTGCTTTTTATGTTAATTGGCAGTTGTGATCAAGCCTATTATTATGGAGATATGGTTGACATCGGACCCATTGATTACAATTCCATTGTCACAAAAGCAGAGAAAGCAGGATATGATCCCAGTGGACTCTATACAAGACTGGACAAAGCATATTTGATAGAACCTGGAAATGTCGAATCGCTTGAGAAGAGGTTTAAAATAGACTACAGGGTATCGAGAGTCGAGCTCTACTACGACTTAAATACGTATCTCGAATTTAAAAAGGATGAGAATAATCAAACGCTTGTAACACTCTATAATTATTCGCATCATGATGACGCCGGTGATGTTACTCCACAGCTGCCTTCCATGTTTCCGGACGACTCCTGGATGCTTAAGATGCTCGGAATGAGTTTAGGACTTAACGAAACTGATTCCGGGGAATTACTTAAAAAGCTAAAGAATAAGGCACCAGACCAGAAAGGGTTTGTGAGTCTGACTATAAATGAAAGTGTGGATTTTCCAGCAGTCTATACCTACCTGAACCAGAGCAGCACAAAAGCTGTCACTGGACCTGATACGTGGAATGGGGACAAATATGAGGACAAATTTTACAGAAATGATAAAAAGATTGGGTACGTAAGGTTTGTTATCCCCGAAACTACCATCACTCGGATGCATAATTCCAATAAGTACAGTATCTATGTGAGCAGTTCGGGACTTGTACGTCCAGATATTTCGATGCCCTCAGGCAGCGCCGGACAAGAAATCTCTGAAGAGGAGTACAGAACAGTGTTCAGGGAAATGTTCGAAAACGTTGGCCTACCTGCCGACAAAGTTGATGAAATCAAATTAAATTACACTCCAAGTATCTGGTGAGACCTTTCCCACTCTCTCCATCTCCGTTTATTAAGGTCGCAGGCACAACAACTGCAAAGAGGAATTTTCTGTCTCAAAAAAATCCTGATAATTTTTTTGAAGAAAGGAAATAAATAGAACTGTACATTGAGAGTCTCGGGACTGAAGACCTACCGCAACAAGTTTCCAAACCTTACCTGATCCTTGTAGAAGTCTCCAATGTCTAAATTACCAGTTATACCGGAAAAGAACTTGTAAATGCATTAGAGAAGGCTGGATTTATTGTTGTGAGACAAAAAAGAAACCACGTATCGCTTCAAGAGATAACTAATGAAGGAACTTACGGGAAAATTGTTCCTTTACATACAAGACTTGCTAAGGGGACACCTCTTGATATCACAGTACCGAACGTTACTCTATATTATAGACTTACTACGACTTTTACAAAACGCCATTTTTGACTTTTCAGAATGCAATTTGGTGGTTTAAATACCCGACAGTTCATCAGGCAAGCTACGAATATTTAAATAAAAATTCCATAATAATTATCTTATTAGCTTTTACCCAGAACTGGTATTAGTGATTCAAGGTTAAATTGTAAGCGTTGCACAATGGGGAGGGTGCCAAGCGCTGAGATAATAACCAGTTCAGTAACCAGTTTAATGATTGCGGGAGCATTGAAGAGGTAAATAACATTCTAAGAATCAGCTGAAAACGTAGCTACTGATTTTGCAGGCTTATGTGGATAGCAAAGATAATTCTTAGGATAGTGGGACTATATGGAAAAAACTTCGATTACGTCAATGACGATAGAGAGGATAACTCTTTGAATATGTGACCAATCTGACCATGTAGTTTTTGTAAGAAGCGACCTGAAGGCAAAGCATGTCCTGAAGGCTGCATTTACTATAAAAAATTGGTATTAGGTTGTGAGGAATTTGCATGCCAGAGCCTTCTGAACGAGAGGGAATCCGCGAAGCGTGGGACATATACAAGAAGCATACCCTATCTAACAGCATTATCAACGAGATGGTCATACGGGACGATGGGCTGACGTTCGTAACGCAAGAGAATGGCGAGATACCTATTATAGAAAATTATGGGTATGGCCTTTATTACCACGATTGCAGGTACCTGAGCGGTTTTCTAATTCGACTCATGGACACGCCTCCAACACAGGTTTTATCCAGCGACGAGAGGGGGTTCAGATCAACTCTTATGGTTACCAACCCCGAACTGAAGGATTGCATGGGTATCACCGTCGCCAAAGAAACGCTTCTTGGCACTCTGGCCACGGTCATACCGGGCTGCATTCGGCAAAGCCATACCATCCGGAACTTCAACACGTTCCCTGTGACCTTAAACCTGACTTTTGAGTTCGACGCAGATTTCGCAGATATGTTCACCATCAGGGGCATCGCCCCACCGACTCCTGCAAAAGTGCTACCAGCCAGGTACGATGGTAAAAACCTTTACTTATCCTATGAGGGGGATGATAAGCTTCGTCGCAACACGATTATCGCATTTGAACCATCGCCCACGAGTGTAGAAGGGAAAGTATGCACCTTCGAGCTGAAGATAGCCCCACACGGGTTGCAGACAGTTAATGTGGAAATCTCCGTAGAGGAGATTAAGCCCGGCCAGGAACCGGAACGGCCAGTGGAAAATCCCGATCAGCGAATGAACCAGATCATGAGGTCCTACGTCGCAGCCCTCGAATGCTGCGACTACATACCGACCAGCAACAACATTTTCAACAGCATTATGGTTCGCTCGCTTGCCGACCTGAACATGATGCGTATGACCCTTAAGGGAGACATGTTTCATTCGGCGGGGATACCCTGGTACGACGCGCTATTCGGGCGGGACAGCATTATCTCGGCACTCCAGCTTTTGCCTTTCGAGGCGGGGCTGGCAAAGAGCACGCTGCTGGTGAACGCAAAATTCCAGAGCAACAGATCAGACGACTGGAGGGACCAGGAGCCCGGTAAAATTCTTCACGAACTGAGGCTGGGCGAGCTGGCTAACCTGAACCTGATCCCACAGACACCGTACTACGGTACTGTCGACGCCACGCCCCTGTTCCTGATCCTCCTGACCGAATACGTGAACTGGACTGGAGACATCGAATTGGTCAAGCAGCTGGAAGGCAATGTTAACCAGGCCCTGAAATGGATCGATGTTCACGCCAACATGGAAGGAAATGGCTTTGCCTACTATGCGGTGAAATCCCCATTGGGCATTTATAACCATGGCTGGAAGGACTCTCCCGACTCGATTAGCCGCTCAGATGGCACGCTGGCGAAACAACCGATCGCCGTTGCCGAAGTACAGGGATACGTATACATGGCGAAAAGGCAACTTGCGCCGCTGCTCAGGCAGCTGGGCCGGGAAAGTGACGCGGCCAGGCTGGAGAAAGAGGCAGGAGAACTGAAAGAGAGATTCAACCGGCAGTTCTGGATGAAAGACAGGCAATTTTTCGCTCAGGCACTGGATGCGGAAGGCATATGTGACGTGATATCATCTAACCCGGCGCAGTGCCTGTGGACAGGAATCATTGATCAAAAATATGTAGAATATCTGGTCGACAGAATTTTCAGAGGCGACATGTTTACCGAATGGGGCATTCGCACACTGTCCTCGAAAGAGCAGCGGTACAATCCGCTAGGGTATCACAACGGCACGGTCTGGCCGCATGACAACGCGATCATTACCATGGGCTTGAGAAAGTATGGGTTCATCAATGAAATGTCCTTATTGTTCACGGGCATGTACGAGGCTGCCAGGGCGTTCGAGGAATACCGTCTGCCGGAGTGCTTCTCTGGGCTGGCCCGCTCGGAGTACCGCATCCCAGTGAAATATCCGGTAGCCTGTAGCCCGCAGGCGTGGGCTTCTGGGACCATGCCATTTATGCTCACAGCCTGCCTGGGCATAGCTCCTGATGCCTTGAACAACCGGCTGATCATCAACAAGCCTCATCTGCCTTCATGGCTGGACAATGTGCAGCTCAATAACGTGACGGTAGGAAACACGCTGACAGATCTGAATTTCAGGCGGATCGAAGGAGAGACGCTGGTCAATGTATCCAAGAAGAGCGGGGATATCAGTGTGGTCATCGAGTATTAATGCTGGGAACTAAAAGATGCCGGGAACTAAATAAAAAAATTGAAGGAAACCGGATTAACAATAGAATTAGGAATTAGGAGATCGTATGGCAAAAGTATCGATTTACACCATAAGCACCTGCCCGATGTGCAGGAAAACAAAGGAATTTTTCCGATCCAGAGACATACCATTCGATTTCATAGATTTCGATCTCGCCAGCGAGAGTGAGCAAAATAAGATAGCGTCCGAGATGATGAAGGGCACCGGCGATATAGGCTTCCCGTTTGTCAGGATAGGCGATGTTGTGGTCATCGGGTTCAATCCGGAGAGGTTTGAGCAGCTTTTGAAATCGGAGAATCTCGAACCAACAACCAGCCAGGCTTAATGGAGACGGTCATCATGGCAGGAAACCAGAACCTTTTTTCACAATATCGGATGGGCGATCTCACGCTGCCAAACCGCATAATTATGGCGCCGCTGACCCGCAACCGTGCAGGGGATGCCGACGCCCCGGTCCCACTGATGGTCACTTATTATGTGCAGCGAGCTTCGGCAGGCATGATTATCTCCGAAGGCTCTCAGGTTAGCCCGCAGGCGGTAGGCTACATACATACACCGGGCATATACTCTGCGGCACAGGTTGCTGGCTGGAAAAAGGTAACAGACGCCGTTCACAGGGCTGGCGGCAGGATTTTCATCCAGCTCTGGCACGTAGGAAGGATCTCTCACCCCGACTTACTGGGTGGCGATCTGCCGGTCGCACCATCCGCGCTACCCGTCGAAGGCTTTGTCCACACACCAGGTGGAAAAAAGCCAATTCCGGTGCCCAGGGCTCTCGAGACTGACGAGGTGCCGGACATCGTCAGGCAGTTCCGACAGGCGGCTGAGAACGCCAGGACCGCTGGCTTCGATGGGGTAGAAATCCATGGCGCTAACACCTACCTGCTGGACCAATTCCTGCGGAGCGGGTCCAATAAGCGAACCGATAAGTACGGCGGCAGCCTTGAGAACCGGGTACGTCTGCCGCTTGAGGTCACGAAAGCCGTCATCGAGATATGGGGCGGCGACCGTGTCGGCTACCGCATCTCTCCGCACAATACCGCTCATTCTATGTCGGACTCCAATCCCAGGGAGACCTTTTCCTATTTCACCAGAGAGCTGAACAAAACGGGCCTGGGATACCTTCATTTAATCGAGTCCATCGGAGGCCGGACGGAGTTCGTGCCACCCGAGGCACGGCTTGGGCCTACCCTGCGCAGAATTTTCGAAAGGACATTCATACTGAACGGCGGCTATGACCTCCAGAGCGGGAACAAAGCCATTGCCAGCGGCGAGGCCGACCTGATCGCCTTCGGAGTGCCGTTCCTGGCCAATCCCGACCTGCCAGAGCGCTTCAGGCAGAATGCGCCGCTGAACGAGCCGGACGTGTCCACCTTCTACAGGGGCGGCGCGAAAGGTTATACGGACTATCCGGCCCTGGTCGTAGATGACGAGGCTCAAACACGGTAATGTAAAGCCTTCGGGGGGCAGGCATATTTGTAGCTTCTATACTAGCTTGAAAAAAATTCTCAGCCTCCGAAGACTTTACAGAACCCCTTCCATTAAAGGTAATCTGGATGGAGCCCCGGCTAGGGTCATATTTGTAAGGGATGATCCTTTTAAGGATGGTCCCACATGGAATAACTCTTCCAATTAATCTGCAGGCTCTGAGGATTTGAGCCCAAATCCTCAGCAAAGGGAGATTTGCTCTTAGATTCGAACCGGTAAGATGCATTTTCCTGTTCACGCTCTTTTCTCAAATGGAATGAATCCTGCTAATCTTTCTCTCCTTTGCGATATATTCGTCCTTTCCAAAGGGATGACACACGAAACCGTGGCGCATTATGGCTACAGCCCTGGCCGCATTGCTGTCCTTATCTCTTGATCTGAACAGCTCTATTACGGACTGGGTAATTATGGAAGCCGGTATTTCTTTTTCGATGGCTTCTTCCACGACCCAGTTGACCTCTCCGGTATCCTCCACATAATCGGGTACTTCTCTAAGCGAAGCGAATTCCTTAAGGCCCTTTTCCATTAGTTCTACCAGCAAGCCTCTTATGACCGAGCCGTTTGACCAGACATAGAAAACATCGGGCAGGTCAAGGTCAAAATCGCTCCTGCACAGAAGTTCAACCCCCTCTCCGATAGCCTGCAGCATTCCAAATTCGATTCCATTATGCACAAGTTTTACGAAGTGCCCGCTTCCGGGAGCTCCCGTATACAGATAACCTCCTTCCACTGCCAGGGCTCTAAGAATGGGTCCGCAAATTTTTACCGCCTCAGGTTTTCCCCCAACCATAAAACATGCCCCATGTCTGGCTCCTTCAACCCCTCCACTGGTCCCACAGTCCACAAAATGAATTCCCTGTTTTGAAATTTCGGCTTCCCTTTGTATGGAATCTTTATAATAAGAGTTCCCTCCGTCCAGGACCACATCTCCTTTGTCAAGGTAAGGTAAAAGCTCTTTTAGCACATTGTCAATCGTCTGGCCTGCTGGCAGGGAAAGGAAAATTACTCTGGGTTTTCTTAGAGAACTTACAAACTCTGCATATTCTTCCACAACTCTTACGCCTTTCCCAGTAAGCTCAGGTTTAGGACCCCTGGCTTTTCCGACAACCTTTATCCCCTTTTCCGTACATTGAAGGGCAATATTTCCCCCAATTTTGCCAAGCCCTATTATTCCAAGTTCCATCTTCAGACCCCTCTTTTCCGTTTAACTATTTTCAAATTTATATGTGAAGATCATTTAGTTACTGTAAAGTCTTCGGGAAATGGATTGGAGATGGGTATACTTATAGTTCTATATTAGCTGAAAAAAATTCTTATTTCCCGAAGCTTTACAGAACCGGGGTCGACTTTCTGGACTGGCTTCAGAGCTTACTGAAAATTTATCGTAGCCCCTGTAGACTACATAGAACCCTGAAAACTTCCCTCCACGCCCGCATGCTCGCGAAGTGAGCAGATATCGGGCGATCACTGGCAGACCTATTACTGCAGTACAGCTATTTCGCCTTATGGTGTCTGAAAAAGAGTCATCAATAGGGATATATAAGTATAATAACAGATTATTAAATCACATAAACAGAGGGAATTATTATGTCGAAACCTATTGAGTTCGGGCTTGTCCTTGAAGGAGAGGACGCAAAAGAATTCATAAAAAATGAAAAGAATCCTGTAGTGACCAATGAAATGGTAGAGATGTTCAAAAAAGCTAGAGAGATATATGATAAAAATAGGTTTTGAGTTTGTCTTCTATTATTCCAAATTCCGAACTTATTATATTTCCTCTGGCTGAAATCAATGACTTTTCTTCTTTTAGTTGTGCAAGTCCTGTATTAAATGATTTTTTGAAAGAAGATGCTTTTAACGATCAGGAAGATTTGATCAGTAAAACGAATCTATGCTTCTGGAAAGATGAACTGGCAGGATATATTACTTTAGCAACGGACACAATCGGAACTAAGGAAATATATGTGTCAGATGGACTCAAGCGCTATAAGTACAGCAAATATCCGGGAATTAAAATTGCACGATTAGCAGTAGACTCGAGATTTGAAAGAAGAGGAGTAGGCACATACTTATTGTTTGCCGGGATAGGTAAAGCGTTATCAATTTGCGACAGTGTAGGTTGCAGATACATTCTTGTAGATTCAAAAAAAGAATCAATCGGCTTCTATGAAACCTACTCTCGGCAGGTCGACATTAAAATCCATTTATTTTTTCTATTGATACGTTTTTTCAGAACTTTTAAACTTCAATTTAAATCAAAAATTATTAAATGTTAACCATAATATAATAAATATGTATTTGGAATAGATTAGATAAATGATAAATCGTGTTAAATATATAGTCCGTATGATACTGTTTTTAAATGAAAATGCAAAAAATAACAATTAAGGATTTTAGATGTTAGGATGTGCTTGCTGCCGAATGTAGGTTATTAAATCTGCGATAGGGGTTCAAACCTACATTCGGCAGCAAGCACATCCTAACATCTAAATATTATTTATTGTTATTTTTATGGATAAAGTAAAAAATCAATTTCAAACGGACTATATATCTAATCCAATTTGCCATTTTTCTAGTTTAGCATAATTATATATTAATGATGTTATGGTTAACGTTTGGTAAATTTTAATTTAAATTTAATTTTAAAAGTTCTGAAAAAAACGATATCAAGAGAAAAATTGAATAGATTTTTATGTCGACCTGCCGAAAGTGGGTTCAAATGCAAAAACTGCTGCATTTCTAGATGCTTGTCGAGGAATGGCTAAGAAGAACGTTAAGGGTAAGGAGAGTAGTGGAGTGTTTGCGCTAAATGGAGAAAAAAGAAAGGGATTTTAGCGAACTACTGAAAGTATATGTTTAATTAGCATTTTCAACAGCTATAGAGGATTGTTATCTTGATCTTGTATACAATTCAATTTTTCTTCTAAACCTGATATATTGTAATCTTTAACATCTTTAGAAATTTCCAGTAAGATTAATCCAACTGTTATCTTTGCATAACTAAAATTCCTTCTCTTAGATTCTTTATAAATGTCGCAAAGAGATTCCAATGCAATGCGAGCAGCAAATTTTGGGGCTGCCTCAATATTGCCATTAACTTCAGCATCAATATGGTGTAGTAATAATTTTACAATTTTTTGAAAAGAACTCGAAGTTTCAATCAACAAATCTTCATTTTTTATTCTTTTAGCAATTTCTTTTATATTGTCAATATATTCTAACACATCATACAAGGTCGTAAAATTCATTTTTTCATTAATCACTTTTTCTCCGATTTTTCCAAAGTATATAACCACTTTCTTAATTTCATAAATCATTCCAAATTCACTTAAGTATTTCACAATATCGTTTAGCGCTCTTTGAGTTTGAGTGACTAAATAGTTCTTTTCTTTATCATCTAATTTGTCAATTCCCTGATCAAAGATGGACATAAGACAATTTAAGATTTGAGATACTAATTCATAGTCTCTATAAAATATTGCAGATATACACATCTCTTCCAAATTTGGAGAAATCTTGGTTATGGAAATCCCTTTTGGCTGCTTATCAATACAAATTTTAACAATTAAATTAAAGTTTTTCAAAACTTCGATAGTAGAGTCTTGGTCACCTTGGAATATAGTATACTTACCTATCTTTTTATGGGAATGGATCAGATTTTCTATCGTCTTATTGTCATCATTGATTTCTATGGAGTTATTAGCTTGTAATGAAGACAGGGAATTTTGAATTTTTATAATTCCATATTTAGCTGTTATAAAGTCGTGACTAGCTAGTGAGTTATATATTATATGTTCAAGTTGATTTATTGGATTGTCGCTTTCTTTGTATTTATTATCTAATTGTTGTTTGAATTTAA
This sequence comes from Methanosarcina subterranea, assembly GCF_055385895.1. Taxonomy (NCBI): domain Archaea; kingdom Methanobacteriati; phylum Methanobacteriota; class Methanomicrobia; order Methanosarcinales; family Methanosarcinaceae; genus Methanosarcina; species Methanosarcina subterranea. The sequence goes on from NZ_AP042426.1 coordinate 2,102,497, forward strand.
AGTCGAATTCGTCAGCTAAAAGTTGAACTATTTTTGAAGGTTTTAACAGATCTAATGTATGGATGGTATATAGAATTAAAATAGAAAAAGCATAAATTGCCAAAATATAAGCAACTTCTATATTAAGATCAAAATGTTTAAACAGAATAACGTGCTCAAATTGTAATAAAACACCTTTTTTAATAGTAGCTATTTGTTTTAATACCCACAAACTGTAAGTTATTATTAAAATATATAGTGTTAATACTAAGTAAAAATCGAAATTGATTTTAGAACTTTTAAAGATTTCAATTGTCCTTATAGAATATGAAGAAGCTGTTTGTTGTACTGCAATTAAACTTAATGTTACCACTAAAGCGAATATCGTAGCTTCACTTTGTATAACAGTACTTAATAAATATCTTGCACTATCTGGATCAATATGTTCACGTCCAATGGATATTGATAAAAAGTGTAAAACGCTTACTATAATGAAAAGGAGGATACTATAATATGTAATGCGTTCTACAAAATATCCCAATATATATATGTTTCTCAACAGATATGACAAAACGTTCTGTAACGTCTTCGTCTGTTTTAGCTGACATGTCATTTTCGAGATGGCAACCACTATTGAAGAATTAAGCAGAATAGTATTAGCAGACGAAGACGTTAAAGAACCTAACAGAATATTCAAAAGAAAAGATAGGCTAATTATTAAAAACGGATATAGATAAGATTCTTTACTTGGAGAAGTTATATTAATAAATAAATATAACAGATACCAAATTGCAGAATACACTATGCAATAGAATACTATTAAAAACCATATTAATTTTGAATCATTAATTGAACTATGAATCTCAATTTTTTCTGTCATAAGTATGATATAATAGTTTTTAATTTGCAAAAATTTTACTTAGTACCCGCCACGAAATAACTTCTTTTTATACTGTACTCAAACATTTTCATATGCGGCTCCATAGATTTCGTTCAGTTTAAATATACTCATTCAAGTTATTTTGTGACTTCCTTCGGGAAGTTATTAAATTGTTTTTAATAGGAAAAATTGTTAATTTACTTTGACTTCAGACTTTCATAAATCTAAATATGCTATAATAAGCTAAAAGATTATTAATTTCCAATTCCTATTAAATGAGCTTCAAAATAAGTCGTTTTATCCACTTCAAATAAGTAGTCTTTAAAAATATAATCATTTTTGTCGTTTAATGGTACTGAGACTGAAAGTTTATTCATAACACCTATTGTCAATAATATTTTATGATCTTTTATAGTTATATTTTTTACTTTGCAAGGCACTGTCTTTCCAAACCAGATTAGCGTAATATCCCTTGAGGGTGCTATACTTTGTAAATCAAAATTTTTTGATATTTGCTCTGTATTTGGTACTTTTTCAACTTCAAATTGAAGAACTTCTACTCTTTTTGTAGACATATTGGCATCATAAATACAAGTTGACGTTTCATAGAATATTTCATCTATATCTAAATATTTTCTATCAGTATTTATATTCTTTAAGCTAATCGAAACAATATCTCCAGGCGTGGCACTATTTACAGGTTCTAGATCTAAATTATATATTTCTGATATATCTGCATAAACATCACTTAATTCTGAATTCAAATATTTAATAGGCGAAATTTTTATTTTAGACGATGTGTTTAATGTACCTTGAATAACTTTTCCTCTAAAAGTTTTTCCAATTGCTGCTGAGCTTTGCTCTTTATAGACACTTATGAATAATTGCTTATTATCCGACCGTGGTAACTTTATCTTTTCATCCATATCTTTAAGTATTTCAATTAGAGTCTGACCTTTAAACCAAGACAAATTATCGTGTTTGTTTAATATATTATAATCAACCTCTTTATTTACATCTATAAAAACTGGTAATGCTATTCCTGAAATTGGTTCAGAAATACTTTCAATATAAGTCACAGCGTTCTCAAATTCTTCTTGCAAAAAGTTAACATCGTCCATTTTAGATATTAATACTATTAGCTTATCTTTATCTCTAAAATTTAGCCAAATACTTAAAGGGGTCAAAGCCTCTTGTAGATCTTTTTGATTGCTAGGTTCTGTCAAGTTTGTCTGAAAATCCTTAACTGTACCTATATCTATCATGAAGATGCCTATATCTGCGAAAGAGATTCCTTTTATATATTCTCTAGGCCTCGTTTTTGTTCTATCACTTGCTGCGGGCGTATCTAAAACATATAGTACATTCTCAAAGCCCTCTAAATTAATTTCGAAAGCATGCATTAACTTAGTCTTAGTCGATCCAGTCTCTGGGTCGGGTCTTTCTCGATCTCGAATTCTTTCCTCATTATATCTATCACTTATATATGCGAATTTGCATGATGAATCATAATTGGCCCCTAGTTTGTTTTTAATATTTTCATTGAATTTTTTTAGATCAAATTTAGTGCCCATTGCATAGTTGTATAAATAACCAGTCAAAGTCGACTTTCCAGACCCCGCTGGACCAAAAATGACAATATTTCTAATATCTTGCATGTTAACATCTCAATTAATTAAGTATAGAATCTAAAACTTGTAAAAAACCAAATGATTTAGTTACACATGTGGTTGATTTATTTCTTAGAAATATATATATATGATCTCTTTTCTCGATAGATACAGTATTATATGGCACTTCTTCATTTAAAGATATTTGCAATTTAATGAAATTAGTTCCTTCTTCGAGTTTTGAAACTTTAATTGTCTGATTATTATCTGGATCAGTGTCTAAGTTATGTATTTGCGAGGTAAGGATCTGTATATTTAAATCTTTTAAATTGGATCCGTATATAGTAAAAATGCCATCAGTATCTGGGACAATACCAAAAATATTTATTTTATCAGGGTCATTTTCTCGTTTATGTTTCAATAATTGAAGTTGATTAACTATTAACACTTCACAATTTGAAGGGACATTTTCGGTTACTACACAATAAGGGCTGATTAAAACATTGTCACCAATTTTCACTGGACCTAAAATTCTAGCGCAACCTCCAATGCATACGTTGTTTCCTATTGTTGGATGCCCTCCGTCTTTAGGATTTATTGGAATTGAACCTAATATCACTCCATGATGGATGTAACATCGCTCTCCCATTTCTACATCCTCGCCAATGACTGTAGATGTCCCATACTCTATAGTTAACTTTTTACCGATCTTGGCCGCAGGATGTATATAAACACTAGTCTCTCTTTTTGAAATCTCAGCTATTCTAAAGGCTCTGTGATGAAATATTGACTCAATCTTTTCATAGTTGTAATTTTTAAAGTTATAGAAAACATTGGCAACTCGATAAGCCATTACAGCTTTGAGTGCTAAATAGGTACCTAATTCGGTCTCTACTTTATCTTTCATTTCGGGATCATTTTCAAAAAATGCCATAAGATCTTCTAAGCTCAATCTTAAACTTTGTTCAAAAATCCATTCAAGATCTACTTGTGATAGACCTAGAGTAAAGAGAATATTTTTTGGCATATGCTCATCAATTATATTACTTATTTCTGTATGTAGCATCTTTATATAGTCTCTATCTGATGACATTTTTGCTCACCCTCGTTGAAGAACTGCAATTAATTGAATGATAACATATTTATCATTATAAATCGAGATTATTAAGGAAAGTATAAACTAATAACAATATATACGTTTCGATAATTATTAAAAATATGTCTTCTAAAAATTGTTCCTTACTTTTTAAATTCAAACTAGTTTTAAGATTTAAATCTATTCCCCTATTTTGGATGATCGTATACGCAATCTTTAAATTCAAATATATTTAGTAGACAATATATTACCCACACTGGATTTATAATGTCTTGATCTACTAATTTTAAACAACAAATTATGGCTCTTCGTCATTCTCTATGGATGTGTGCGACAAGAAAGCTGTATTAAATATTACGGACCAATCTGTCTCCCTTTCCGCTTAAGGTGTCTCTACCGTGGCATGCATTCATGTAACGGGAGGGTGTGAAGCCCACAGGACAACGTGAAAAAAAAATGGAATCCTTGATCTGTTCAATCTACTAGATAAAATGGCGCCATGGGGAAGCTAATGCTGAATCATCGTAAGGATCGTAATGATAGCAAGTAAAAACAGGAGATACATTTGGGCCAAAATGGCATGGGATCCCGCTATTCCTGTTAAACTGCGGAGTGGCAGACAGACGAAGAGATTCCCAATCTGTAGATAGCTCCTAAAGAAATCAAAATGTCTCTGACACGGAACTAGGTAAGCCCTCCTTAATGGGTAGGATTCCGCGAGGGATGACGATAGCATTGAGGGTGGAGGAGTCAGTAAAAAGCGAATACCAATCCGTAATGGTTTGGATAGAGGTTCAAGCTTTGCCTCGATCTGAAAAGATGCAGACTTACTGGTGGTGTCTTCATGTGTGACGGAAACAAACCTACGAATGTGAGATACTCAACGACACCGATATGTGAGAGGTTAACAGACAATTTGTTGTGGGCTGTTATCCAGAATCACAAAATTAGTTGTGGATAATACTGGTGCCTGATGCAGAAAAGATTTGATGACACTAGAGCGGTGTGAGGTGGAAGTCTCAAGCTCCGTTCCTAGGGGAGAAAGAGAAGTAATCCTCCCCACTTACCGACAAACTTCAGCTTAATAGAGATGAATAATTTGACAAATTTTGTTGAAATCGATGCAATTGATAACGATTTCTCCTTAACCGATGACCAATGGAGTAGTTTTATATAATATTTCCCATACAAACAACGAAGAGCCGTACCACGTTTATCGTTACTGCTGCTTTTTCTTCTTTTTTTCCAGTGACCTAGCGGTATTTAAGGCTTTTAGAGCGTGTCTTAAAATTCAACTTGATCTCACAACTAGGATAGGATTAATACGTTTGAATTAAAAACTATAGCATTAAACTGTTAACTACCTATAAAGTGGATTTAATTCATGATGTCTATAGCATTTGATTTTATAAATTCAGCTCACAGGTTTATAGGACAAAGTGATATCCATAGTTAACGTAAATTGTACTCATTATCCATTTGTATAATTGATTTGAATTTTAAGACAGCCTCTTAAATAATCAAAGTTGCGGTGGCGCACCCCGCTGCAAGCAACGGGGTATGTTCGCGCCACCGCTCTGGTTTTACGGTTATTAAAAATCTAATATTTTCATTTGCTGATATTCTTCTTTTTCTTCCTGGTTTCCCTGGTTTTGAACATAGTTTTTTATAACATCGGAAGTTGTTCCGTCTCCTATAGTTCCAATGTAACCTCCATCACTCCAGAATTCACCACCCCATAACTGTTTTTTGATCTCAGGATATTCTTTAAAGATTTGTCTTGCTGTAATACTTTTTATAATTTGCATGACTCTCGAAGGAGAATATTTTGGCTCAGCTCCAACAAAAAGATGGACATGATCACCATCGGTACCAATTGCATCAAACTCAAAACGGTACCTTTCACCAATGCCAAAACATGTATTTTTTAAAAATATGATGAGTTCACTCTTTAAGAGAAGTTTTTTACGGTACTTCACACAAAAAACCATGTGGTATCTTATTTTGTATACACAATGGTTTGCATGTCTTAATTCCATCTACAGTACAAAGGTGATTAAGAATATAAAATCAATTATTTTACAACGGTTGCCAGGGAAGTTTTCCATCCCCGCAGCAAGCTAGCGGGGTATTCGACTGAAATAAACTAAATTTATTAAGAAGGGAAGGCAAGCTTTCCCTCCCGTTTCGGCTTAACTTCCTCCTTCGTCAAATTAGGCAATCAATCTGTACCAAATCTAGAAAGGATTAAGAAAAATACCTCTTTTTGCTACCCTGCCAGCAGGGAAAGACCGGACAAAGAAGCCAGCTTTAGGAAAACCTACAGAGATATACCTAAAGTTCCACCCAGTCTTTACACGCAAAGAACAAGACCAGCCTACCCACAGCACCGCCCAAGCCATGCGACAGGTCTTAGACCCTTAGCACCCGCACCTAATACCAACTGCCCACAGATACCGCCGCGAGCCATACGTAGGTATTAGGTAACCCTTATGCCCACCATTGAGAACTACCCGCCAGCCCGAGCCATACGTTCTCAAACTCTAGAACCCCGATTTTGTACATTAGATCATATATAATAGCCCTATCGAAACCCGTTATTGAAAACAAGTACATACCTAAGGCGACAGGGCATAGTATTTATCAAGTCACCCTGTAGCTAAGACCGGCTCATAGAACAAATACTGATTTTAGAACAGCAGAGATAAAATACTAATATACGGGTATAAGTCTACTTCGTTTTTATTTTGTTTATTAAGGAGATACAAGGATAAAAGTTGACGAAGAGTTAGTTAGAGCGTATATGAAGATATAATACACCTCCGGTTAACAATATGCCTTTTTAAAAATTCCAGTTTCAGTCAATAAAAACCATTTCTGCTATCAAGATAGGACTGGTGAAAGGTAAAAATGAATATAAAGAAAAAAAGAAGGAAATTAAAGCATTCAAAAATATAAATTATAATATTGATGAAGGTGCTGTCTCGAATTTTTCCAGTTCTTTAGCTAAACTACTTGGGAGCTCGCTTAGATCATAATTCTTATCTTCAATTTTATTACGCACAGCCTCAAGGAAGAGGTCAAAGTACTTTTCTTCATTTTGTTCTTTTAACATTATTATGAACTTCATTAACTCATCATTATCCATCTTTTGCATTCGGAAAATTAAATGATAGCAATTTCTAACGTAAATTTTGAGTCTTTTTAATTTTTTATGGTTCTTCTCCAATTTTAAAAAAACAATTGAATTTCACCCAAATCCCTTAACATTTTTCCTCATTTTGGAAAAGTCGCTCCACTAATATCTAGATTTTGTACATCAATTTCTTATTTTTGCCATAATTATTCGATAGCTACCGCTGTAAAGCTGCAGATTAAAACTGAAAGTTTCCATTTACTCTTTACTTTTATCCATACTGGAATCTTGCCCTCATTAAGGGTGAGAATCCTTTCCATTTACCAGTACTGAAACACCGTTTGTTGAAATAAGTAAATAAATTGTAACAAAAATTAGTTAGGCCACTATCGGTTTTAAATGATCTTGCTTTGTCTACGATATCACCTATCAAAGAAAATATCTGTTCCATTGTATTATCTGTCTCAGGTGTAAACCCTTTTTTCAAGAAGCTTACATTTTTCTTGAAAATCTCTTCTGCATAAGAAATCGCTTTCTGAGACGCTTTTGAAAGTTCCAGATTAGAGTAGAATTCTCGTATCTTTTGAATACATACAACAGCACTGATGACCGTATCAGAACGTATCAACTGATATATTTCATTGGACACAACCTTATCATTATCTGGAATATCTTCAACAGAGTTGAATTCTTCATAGTATCTCTTGCTAACGTTTTTTAATTGATGAAACACACAAAAGGAGTGAGCTACTTCAGGGAAGACACTCTTTACAGCTCCAATGATTGCTTTATCTTCATCAGAAACAATTTTTTGTATTTTGCCTTCAGGAAATCGGTTTTTTATTCGTCTGAAAAGAGGAATCAGAGCTTCAATCGTTGGTAATCTGTCAGTTACCTCAAAATCCAAAACTACCTTTTCTTTAGTAGCAATAACGTAAACAGATTGATATCGCATTTTTTTCCATTCTTTTTCTGTAAGCTTTCTTCCAATCAACTCTTCAAGTCTCTTTTTCCAGCCTTTTTTGATCCAATCCCCATCAACATACAATGTTTCATCAAAGCCAATCTCTTGATCTAAAAGTTCTTGCTTTGAAAGTTCTGCATGTTTCTGTTCATATAACCATAATGAAGTTGCACAAGGAGCTCTACCACAGAAGGCTGTCAAGCCTTCTGTATATGTTTCTCCAATTTGCCGAGAATTGTGTAGACTGCATCGTCCATCATATCTAACATTCATTTGTTTATCATAATATTCAGAACTGTAATTTGCAGAACCAGGAACACCAATAATCTGATCATGAAAAGGTTTCTTACAAACAGGACAAAACCAGTATGTAACATTGAGAGCTATAGTGCCGTGACTTGATAAAATAAAACGAGTGTAGTGAGAGTTCACATGTAACTTATTGCCACAATCAGCACAATGAGTAGGAGATAATACGGAAAACATAGGATAGTATCGATTTCCAACCAAAACTTTTGGCAAAGGAATCATTATTTTACCGTCAACTACCGTTTTTATCATTGACTTATCTATTGCGACATTTCCTTTTCCCATAAATAGAAAATTTATCTCAATATAATTAAAATTTTATTGTTTTGCATGATTTATGGAGAAAATATGAAGACCAGAAAATAATAAAAAGTCTCTAAATTTTAGGATTAAACTTCGCAGTTTCTAGAGATTTGAGGTAATATTCGTATTTATTATCCTGTTTCGCTGCAATGTCTCCAAGTAATAAATATACTTTCCTAAGCAATTCATAATTCTGATCTTTTTGGGCATCGAATGCGACTGATTTTGCTCTAATTTCAGCTTCAAATAAATTATTATTCTCATAAAGAGTTCTTGCATATTCGAATATTGTTTTTTGCAATTCAAAGGAAGCACCCAGCTTCATAAGAATTTCTATTGACTTTAGGAAGTGTCTCTCTGACTCCTCCATGTTTCCTTTTTTGGAGGCAATTATTCCAAGACATCTACCAATAGTTGATTCCTGAAAAAGGGCTCCCATACTCTTTGAAAGCTCAAAAGCATTAAGATAGTTTTTTTCTGCTAATTCAAGGCTATTTATTTCTGCTTTCTCTTCAGCTATATATTTACTTAAATACATGTCCCCAAATTTTTCGAAGATGCTAATCTCTTGAGGTCTTGCTCCAACATCTTTAATAATATTCATTGATTCGTTAAGAAAATTTAAGGCATCAATATACCTATCCTCAAGTATTGATAATTCCCCCAAATTTTTAAGCATTGGAGTTGTCAATATAGGGGCAAGTTTTTCTGCTATTTTGAGAGAATCTTCAAGATACTTTTTTGCATTGTCCCAATTACCACTTTTGATGTTTAGTTCGCCAAGACTATTGTAAGAATTTAAAATTCCTTGTTTGTCTCCAAGTTCTTCTCTTATTTTCAAACTTTTTTCATATATTTCCAGTGCTTTATCCCATTTGCCTTTATTTTTATACCACTCAGCAAAGCTATTATAAGAATTTGCAATTCCTTGCTTATCCCCAAGTCCTTCTTTTATTTTTATGCTTTTTTCATACAGTTCCAGTGCTTTATCCCATTCGCCTTTATTATAGTATATGACACCAAGATTATTGTAAGAACCTGAAATTCCTTGTTTATCTCCAAGTTCTTCTTCTATTCTCAAACATTTTTCATATAACTCGAACGCTTTATCCCACTCACCTTTATTTTCATATAAGTTTCCGAGGCTTTTATAAGAACTTGCAATTCCTTTCTTATCTCTAATTTCTTCTTGTATTTTCAAACTTTTTTTGAATAATTCCAGTGCTTTATCCCATTCACCTTTATCACTATATAAAACCCCTAAGCTAACATAAGAATTTGCAATTACTTTCTTATCTCTGAGGTCTTCTCTAATTTTCAAGCTTTTTTCATACAGTTCCAGTGCTTTATCCCATTCGCCTTTATCATGGTGCCAAACGCCAAGATTTTTATAAGAACTTGCAATTCCTTTCTTATCTCTAATTTCTTCCCTTATTTTTAGACTTCTTTCAAAAAAGTTCAGACTCTTATCTAGTTCACCTTTTTTTCCATATGTACTTCCGAAGTTATTGTAAACAATTGCAATTCCTTTCTTATCTTTAAGTTCTTCTTTTATTTTCAAACTTTTTTCGTATAATTCCAGCGCTTTATCCCACTCACCTTTGTCACTATACAAATTTCCGAGGTTAACATAAGAAAGTGAAATTCCTTTCTTATCTCCGAGTTCATCTTGTATCTTCATACTTTTTTCATAAAGTTCGAGAGCCCTATCCCATTCTCCTATATTATGCAATTTAATGGCATTCTCTTGAAAATTTTTTGCTTGTTGTAATCTCCTAGAGTTCACTCTTCGAAATACCATTAAATTTCCCTCTCATGTTCCTTTTTAGCAGATTTAGGCTGTTTATTCCATTCTTCTTTAATAACTTCTTCTTTTGGAGTTAAGTCATTAAGCGCAAGGTTAATTTCTTCCATAAACTGATCGATATCTTTGGGTATAGGTATGATAAGATTTTTCATATCTTCCGGAATATTTATCGCGCCTTCACATTCTGGATAGCCTATAACAGGTAATCCTTTACCCATTACATATCCGAGTTCCCAGGAGCTAACATAATCCGTTATTTCATTAGTATTAACTACATAGATACTACTACCTTCACGTTTATCAATTGTAGATTTGGAAGATAATAAATCATTATGCTTAGATATACATTTTACTAAAGTATTTGATGAAGTAGGTATCCTGTCATTTATATATTCTTGAATATTTGTGTTCTCGAGCAAAAGATTCCTACAGGACAATATTATATAATATGTTCCCATTGCTTTTTACACCAGAATTTCCCTTAAAGTTTTCACATTATTTTTAGAAATACTTTGCAGATAAATTGCATTATTTTTAATTTCAATAAATTCTGCACTTTTTAACAAATCCTTTAAAGCTCTTGGAGTAATATCTGCGAAAGACTGAATATTTTTATCAAGGTCTGATTTCATTTTTAATAGCCTTTGTAAATCAATCCCTTCAAGGTATATGAGACTACCATGATTGTAAACAATTTGGTCTAAAATCTTTGAAGAAGAAATTAATTGTTTTTTACTATTATCAATCCCTATTTTTTCACTCTCATTAACAGCTTCAATAATAGCAATACAAGATAAAAAAAGAGGATAATATAAAGTAGCCTTCTTCTTATTATTTATATCAAAATATCGAAAAATGAGTGAAGATATAGAACCAATTAATCCGGAACCTATGATAATACTTAGGAATAACAAATATATAATTTAAAGTATTTTTATTGTCATATAATATTGATTAAAATCTGTTAGAAATGACAAGGAATTTACTTTAATGCTGCACACAAAATATTCTGAAAAAATTGAAAAACAGATGAAAGCGTTTTATAACACTTTAAATGAGAAAGATCGAAGAAGATATGCAGCCATAGAAGCAATGAAATTAGGACATGGGGGACAAAACTACATAAGTAGTGTTCTAGGCTGTCATTTTCAAACTGTTATGGCTGGAATTAATGAAATCACTAATGGTATAGAAAAACCAGGTAACAGGATTCGAAAGTCTGGCGGAGGAAAAAAGAAAATCATCGATACATTTGAAAATATTGATGAAGTTTTCTTTGACATTCTAAAACATCATACGGCTGGAAGCCCTACGGATAAAGAAATAAAATGGACGAATCTGAGTCTCAAGGGCATTTCAAAGGCTTTTGAAGCAAAAGGCATGAACATAAGTCCACATGTAGTAAAGCAGCTCTTAAAGAAACATGGTTTTGTAAAGAGAAAAATGCAAAAATCTGTCACTATGAAAGACTGTAAAGGCAGAAATGAGCAGTTTGAGAAGATTAACAAGCTCAAAGAAGAGTACGTAAAAAGCGAGAATCCGATAATCAGTATAGACGTAAAAAAAAGAAGTCATCGGTAATTTCTACCGTGACGGTAAAATCTACTGTACCCAGACAGTAAAGGTATATGACCACGATTTCAATACATTTTCAGATGGTTTTGTAATTCCACATGGTATTTATGACCTGAAACGTAACGAAGGATACATCACTTTAGGAACCAGTAAAGATACAAGTGAGTTTTGTTGTGACTGCATTAAATACTGGTGGGAAAAATACGGTAAGGAAAACTATCCTAAGGCAAATAGCATTTTAACCTTAGCAGATGGTGGTGGAAGCAACTCAAGCAGGCATTATATTTTCAAGGAAGATCTGCAAAAGCTGGTAAATGAAATTGGGATTGAAATCAGAATGGCTCACTATCCACCATATACTTCGAAATACAATCCAATAGAACACAGGTTATTCTGTCATGTTACAAGTGCCTGCAAAGGTACTGTTTTCAGCACTATTGATGTTGTTAAAAGCCTTGTTGATAGGACGTATACATGCACAGGATTGAATGTGTTTTCAACCATCAAAAATAAAGTTTATGCTACGGGAAGAAAAGTAAGTGAAAACTTTAAGGAAAAAATGAAAATTGTCTTTGATGATTATTTGGGAAAATGGAATTATACAGCTATTCCAGAAGTTAAAACTTGAAGTTATTTTTCAATCATTCCTTAATTCTTTAAAAAAGAGATTTAGCTTGTCTTCAATTTTGTATTTTTTATCAAGGCCCTCAATATATTTACCAATGATAGTGAAAAAACTACCTATAATTTCATTTATATCAGTTGTTTCATTCACTTTACGCCAGTATATTCCTGAGAATTCTCCCCTTTCTTCTATTCTCTTAACGTACATGCTTGCTATAGTAGATTTACCAGTTCCACAAAACCCCGTAATAGCTAGAGCAGAATTATTTTTTAAAATATTATCTATATTTTCAATATCCTTTTCTCTTCCAAATATTTTATTTGAATCGATTTCCGGTCTAACGCCCTGTGTATAAATCCATGAGCGTTCATATACCCTTGAGCCATCAGAATAATTTATAATGCAATGGTCGAATTGGTTTATATTGTTACCTACAGCGTTTTGACCGGAGATATCTCCCTGTCTGAAGCTTCCACCCACATCTATTGTTGGAACCGATGACTCATCTGCTGTCATGTGAAAAACCTCGAACCAGCAAATCCTTTATCAAGCCGTAATCAGAGTACTATACCGAGTAGACCAGCTACTATCTTTAAAGAACCACATGTTTCTGATATGTTTTTCACGGTTTTTCCGGCATCTTTAAAAGTTTCGATAACATTCTCAACTCTTGTTTTGATGTTGGGTAATCTGGGTTCTTCTTTTCCGGCTTCTTTGAGGGCGGCACTTACATCGCCTTTGACGATCTCCTGCTCTTCGGAAGAAAGATCCAGTTTAACGAATTCTTCCCTAAAAGCAAGGAGGCTTTTCCTAAGCTGTTCAATGTCAATAGCAGGCATGTACTGTACTTGGGATATGTTTTTCCCAATCGCAAACTGCCCATTAATATTGCCAATGTGTACATTTCCATCAGTACTTATTCCGTAAGCTTCATCCCTCATGTCCTTGGAATCACTTTCTTCTGACATTAAGACCTCTCTCAAATTTGAATTAAATTTCTTACCAATTATGGTAGTGTTTAAGGGTTATTTCATTTAACATAGGAGTTACGCAGTTGGCTCTTAGCACATCGTTTTTTCCCACTCCCCGAACATATAAATTAATTTAATGTGTACAGAGGATTATTTAAATATGCTGTCACTGCCACTCTTCTAATTTTCATAGCACTTTCAAACCAGGATATTCCACTTTTGATTCTTTGTAATTCCAGTCTGAGAAAAGCTCTTAATGAGAACATTATATGTGCTCTCTGTGACTCATCCTTTCTTGCCTGACATTTTTCGACACCACAGAACTGCTTAATCCCTCTATGGTATTCCTCAATTTTCCATGACTTCTTTGCCAAATCTTCACGTTTTGATTCATCCATATCCTGCATATCTGTAACCCAGTGTTGCGTGTCTCCATCTTTTGAAACTATCCGAAACACCTTTACAAATCCATATGCTTTTAGGTGAACCACAATTCCTTTTGGAGGAATTTCTACTGTTTCAAGTGGCACATTTCCTTTGTTGTCAGGATTTACCAAACGATTATTTTTTAGCCTTGTAAGGAAATGCCATTCTTTCTTCGTTATTGCTTTAAGGTTTTTCACACTTGCATACCATGTATCAAACAAAACAAATTCGGGATTAAAACCACGTTCTTCGGCTTTGTCAAGCATATCAAGGAAATGATCATTCTTTGTTTTGTCGTCTTCATCGATGTTATAAATTCGAAAATCAACAGGTATAACGGTTGTACCGTCTGTCCAAACTAAGGTAACCAGGCCTATCCCCTTTACAGTATGATGATGTTTTCCACTCCACATACGACGAACAAAAGCCATTTCTTTTGCGTATGGTTTATCTAATGTTGAATCGTCAACAATTAGGTAGCCTTCCTCAAGCTTGACATAATTTTTTACTTCCTCCCATAACGCTTCTGTGTCTGGAGGTTGCCTTTGAAGGCAACGAGTGAAAGCGTCATGAGAAGGAGCATTAGCTACGTTTGGATAACATCTAGCAGCTTCAGTGCAACTAAAAACGTTAGAAGCTGCAATGAGAAAATTAATGTATTCAATGTCGTTACATTTGGGTGGATTTATATCCATAACTCCGTACGTTTTTGGGGAATCAATAAAATATAATTATATTTTAAATGACATTAAGTTGTCGGCATTTCAAGTGCGTAAGTCCTATAACAGTGTAGAATTAGAGTACCCTTGATATAGGGATTTCGAATTAATTCCAAAAATCAAGTTTTGCTGGTGTACCCCATAAGCAACAGAATATTAGGGTCGTCAATTTCAATCATCGATCACATGAAGTTCGGGATATATTGTAATCAAAAATCGGATTTCTATTTTTAGCCATAGGCAAATATCAGGAAGCTTAGTTTACGAGGGCTAGCGCTGATTAGTGTGGTTACTGGATATATACACGTGTTTGGAGTTGGAATAAGGGCAACCACGAGCTAAAAGCCTATTAATTACATTAGAGCAACCATTTTATATTTTTTGGACTCGTTATAGACTCTATTTTTGTCTTCGGTATACAGATTATTTTATGCCTAGTTGTTGCATAAGGCCAAGAAGGTTAGCCTCACCCCACAACTCGATAATCTTACCGTCCTTAATTCGGAAGATCTCTATACCAGTCATGGTTATTGGCTTTCCTGTGGTCGGCAGGCCCATAAAATCGCCTTTATGTATACCATGGGCTGCGAAGCGAGCAGCCACATTATCTCCTTCGGCAATCATATCTTCGATTGTAACATTGAGATGCTCGAAGGCTGCTCTGCACGAGGTAATTACTTCTTTTATTCCATTGATTCCTGGAGATACAGGAAGAGGAACATGAAGAGTGAAATCAGGTGACAGTAACTTGTCAGCAATGCTTAAATTCCCTTTAGAGGGGCCTTCCTCAAAGAATTGTCGAACTATTGCTTTGTTCTCTTCTGTAGACATATTTTCCTCCATTTGTTTTATCTATCATGTTTTTAGTGTTTTCTACTGCTGTCTGTTTGTTGACCTGAGTATTTAGTGGTGGGTTCCTTCCACAACTTTTATGCCCGCATCCTGAATTGTTTTTTTTATACTATCCAGATTGGGACATTTAGGATAGGTGTCTTCCATAAGCATGCAGGAACTGAGGTGTACAACATCCGGATCATGCTTTTTGAGGGCATTTACCAGCCGGTATACCCTCCTGCCTGAACAGCCTCCGCATGTGAAAAAGGCAATCATCTCTGTGTCTTTACTGTAGGGCTCAAAATGTGACTTTCTCTCGTTAAAAGCCTTAAAGCAGCCCACTCCCGGACAGGCTTCCGAGACGATATCACAGCGGACAACTGCTATCTTTATAAGATTCGTTGTTTTTTCCATTACTTTCTCACATAAACTTATTTCTGATTTTTAAAGCAGGCGTGTGGATTCAGTTTGCCTCGGGACTTTAACAACAAGTACCCGAAAGATTCCATCTCCGGGATTCAGAAGGCGGTGAGGAATTTTTGCAGGACTTTCAATTAACATGTCCCTTCTCACTTCCTGTTGTTCATCACCAATCTCAACAATTCCTTTCCCTTCAAGAATATAAAAAAACACGTCAGTGGGGGTGGCGTGTTTTTTTAAGGCTTCTCCGGGCTTTAGTTCAATATGTACTGCCTGAGCATGTTCTGTATCATAAAGAGTCCGAACGCTCACATTGTGAGGATTTGGTTTTTCAGGTGAAGATTTCATCTCAATAACTTTCACACTATTTCCTCTTTTTAACAAATTTTTATTTTTTAAGCTTACTTTGGTAATTTATGCTAGTATTACGTCAACGCTCGCAGATTTAGTGTTTAGAATAGTTATGATTGATTTTGTACGATATTTTGCTGTTGACACAACACTAGTACATAATTGGAGAAATATATCCGTAAAAAATACATTAGAATACTATTTTTCTATATGATAGTGGCTCATATATAGGAGACAGTTTCGATATGGGTACCTTAATAATGAAAACTTAATTTCACAAGCTAGAGCTTGGATTATATCCTCTGGCTAAAGTGCAGCGTTGAAAATCCCTTAATTACATGGCTTCCCGGAAGCTGGGAGATATTAAACTTAGAAGTGGCTAAAAGCTTGGCTGCGAGGCTTAGCGTGGCTTCTAGGTATATGTGTGTGGTTAGGAATTTGACCTAAGCTGCAAAGGACGAAGTATTCGTGACTCCCCATACTCCCAAAGTAGTAAAGGAAAGTTTGCGAGAAATAGGTAAGTTACCAATGCATCTTACCTCATCTCAATAATCAATCCTTTCTACTGCTTTAATAAATTCATATTCAGGGAATTAATGCACAATTCTGGCAAAAGCGATAACAGAAAATTTACAACCTACAAAACTGTCACAGGTCATTTAGTAAGCATACTGGTAATAGCATTCTTTAGCTTCAAGTAAAGTCATCTCCGAGTTTTCAAAAGAAGGTACATATTAGATGCAAATAGATGCAAAGGCCGGAAAACCAGCTCGAATTTCTGAGAAAACATCAAATGTAATTGATTTTTCCTAAAGTGCATAAGCCCTATCTAAAAGATCTATAATTGGCTCGAAATTTTTTACGCCAAATTATTTTTTGCTTGAAAACAATTTTTGATAGAATTTATTTTATATAATTTGTGAAATTACTATGTGCTGGAGTTGGGGAACAGAACTGGGGTATCATCAGAACAGAATCTCCTGGAGGTTGCTGATCCTTCTTCGAATCATCTGCTTGGGGGAGCATAATATTCGAAGAGGCTGTATTGGGGGATATAGTAAATTCAGCACCTCTGGGCTTCTTATTACACTATGCACTCTAAAGATTTATTATCGAACTTAGAATAAAAATTATCGAGTTTAAAATAATAATATATGGGGTTTATTCATGAAACATCTAAAAACATGTCCAAAATGTAATTCTGAACTGAAAATGAACTCAGCTGACAAGACTCAGTATTGTGACATTTGCAACTACTGGACAAAAGCAGGTACTGCAAGACTTGATTCAATAATGATTTTTGCATAAGGCATCGACATAAAGAATCATAAAGTGAGTGGATAAATATGGAATGCGAACTCGAAGAAGTCGAGAGAGACTACGTTGAATTTAGAAAAGAAATGGGAGAGGAATAAACACCTTCCATTTATATTATATTTTACCTTATTAATCTAATTTATTGTCTTTAATTTGATTTACATTGCTCTAACTTTTCAAATCATGTACTGCTTTTGCTTTTATCCAGTAATTAGATTCCAAAATAGATTAATTGTTTATTGGGAATTCATGAGTCGGAATAGATTTGAAAAAATAAGTTTTGAGAGATATTATGGAGATATCCAGCCTTTTTGCAGTATTTCTGTATTTATAGAAAGTAAAAGCGAAATCCAATATCCGATGCAAAAAGTTTAGTTCAGGAATGGATTAGAACCCACAAAATCATTCAATACCAATCTGGCTGTTCCACATGTAAAAATTCCTGGAACAGTCATTCCTGTTTTTAAAAATGTGTTCCTTGACTCTTTGATGATCGAGATAATTAGAGTTCAGGTATAGGCTTTCCATAGGGGGCAATTGTCAGGAAGTCAATATATGATGGCTACACGCCGTTGGCGGGCTCCTAATGCCATCTACGTGGGAAAAGGAGCAAAAAAATTACTTTATTTTGGATGAAACTTTAGCCAGTAAGGTTGGATCTTGTTGTAGGTATGTAAGTAAATCTGACTCTTCCCAGTCTTCCCGTTTAATATTATGTGGAATCCATATAGATGGTCTTTAACATCGCCTATTTTACAATTCTGAATTTCCCCAACTCTTGCTCCCAACTCATAAATAATGGCTACCAATGCTTTATCCCTGATGCCAATACAACACGCAATTATTTTCTCAACTTCTTCCTCACTAAGGATATCTTCGGACTCTAATTTTTTGCCTTCTACTTTAGCAAACCCGAACTTTGCAAGCTCAATTAGCTCTTTATTATTAATGCTTGCACCATATCCTTTCAGGAACCTTTGAAACGTAATTTTGTATTGCATCTTACTTGTAGGACTGGCAGGCTTACCATTTTTCTTTGTCCAATCGTTTATCGCATCTTGAATATCATTAACATCCTTCTTGGTCAACTTATCCAGGTCGGTTTTAGTATGTGTCAATAAAAACCGCAAAAAATGCTCATTGTTGCGAATGGTAGCTTCCTTCAAACCACTACGATTCAGATCCTTTAGATACTCAAGGACAATGCTCTGGTTATGTTCGGAAATATTATTCTCAATACAAAAGTTAACTATATTATGCGTATCCATAGAAATCTACTCCAATTAATAATTATACAACGCATAATATATAATATTGGATAATGTATATTGCTACCTGGATTTTGGAAGGGAAATGATTAAACTGCTGAAGTGAGCAGGAAACAAAAAATTTGTTTCCTTCTTTTTCGTTAATCATTTCTCTTTTTTATACGTAGCCTTTTGTATCTGTTTTTTAGTTTTTGTTTCTTGAATTTCTATCTTTCCGAATCCGTCACCGATCAGTAGATATTTTTTCAGAGCGCCTGAAAATCGAATCGCACCTGTAGAAGTATTTCTACGAATAACGGTCTATCCTGGCATAATTCTTCAACTTATGTTTGTCGGGTTAATAACGGATCGGATTAGAGCCGTACCTTGAACCCTGTTGTTTTTCATCCTCTACTTTTATTTTATGCGACACAGTTGAATCAGCTGGTTTTTCATCTTCTACTTTTATTTTATGCCAGCCACACAAACAGCGATATTCTTTGCAATGCATGATGTGTTTTACAACATGAGCAAGTCCTATTATCGCTAAGATGTAAGCCACGATTTTTATAAATTTGTGCACAGTTTTCACCCCAAGCTACTATTGTATCTTATTGTTTATGAAGATACGCAAACAAGTAGAAAACAGTCATTATACAGCAAATAAGCGTTACTCATTACTACAAAAAAGCAAAGTATCGACAAGACGTAGAAAAAATTGTTTCTATAATTTTTCATAGATACTGCAATTTCTGCCATTCTCTGTTTTTCTAATTTAAAAGTCTTAAATGCTTTTTTTGTCACCGTTTTGTCCTGAAATTAAATTGTCTGACAGTCTGTAAAGGATAGGTATTTGTGACCCACCGGGCCCCTAAACATAAAACGTTTATGTAACTTTTGTTCTAAAGATTTCTTAGATCCCTAATACTTATTAAATCTCTACTGGTTTATTTTTCTAAATTTTGAACCTTCCATTATTTAGTAGTTAAATTATTTGCATGTGCTATTCCTAGAATTGATAGTACAGCATTTCCGTTAAATCCAAATGCCCATTGTTAGTATTATAAGTATTATAATTGTCCAGTGTTTGGAGTATCCCATTTACCACTGTTTGATTTAGTTAATTACAAGTAGCATTTAAATAAAATAAATCAGGATCA
Source organism: Methanosarcina subterranea (assembly GCF_055385895.1). Classification (NCBI taxonomy): domain Archaea; kingdom Methanobacteriati; phylum Methanobacteriota; class Methanomicrobia; order Methanosarcinales; family Methanosarcinaceae; genus Methanosarcina; species Methanosarcina subterranea. The sequence goes on from NZ_AP042426.1 coordinate 2,122,226, forward strand.
TTGGATATCTAAACTTGTGGGGTTATTACCATCAATATTAACATTACCTTTTTTACCAGCAGGGTAACAGAAGGACATCCCACACAGAGCCTACATAACTCGGTTTCCCGTCCACTAACTCACGGGAATAGCTACGTTTAAGATATTCCCCACATTTAGGACATAGAGGCTTAGGAGTAGCACCTCTTTGTCCCTGTCTTCGATTTCTGTTAGAAATATCTCTGATACATAAGGGAAGAATTTTATGATTACAGTTTCTTTAAACTAGTTATAATTTAACAATAAAATATTTATAAAAAATAAATATTAAAAAATAGTTATAGGCAAATTTAATGCAACAATTATGGGTAAGAAAGATAACCTGGATATTTCGAGTCAACTCATTTTTATCTTTATAAAATAAAGTTGGAGAGGGATAATGAAAAATGATATCAGAAGTTCTGGCATTGGGATTGTTGGAAATATCCCTTGGGGAACGCATTTTTGCCAGTTCTACAAGACAAAAGAAGATTTGATGGAGATAGTTATTCCTTATTTTAAAACGGGGCTGGAAAATAAAGAATTCTGCTTATGGATTACATCAGACATTATTGAAACGGCAGATGCGAAGAAAGTCCTGAAAGAATTCATTTCTGATATTGATACCTATTTTGAAAAAGGGCAGATTGAAATTATTCCTTTTACTGATTTTTACTCAAAAGAAGGCATTCTCGATAGCCAGAAAGTCTTAAATGACATAATTAATAGAGCAAATCAGGCATTAATCAGCGGTTATAATGGTCTAAGACTGACTGAGAATGTTTGCTCATTCAAAAAAGAGAAGCTAGATAATTTTATTGATTATGAAGAGATGCTTAATTCCGTTATAGACAAATATCCTGTAATCGCTCTATGCACCTATTCCCTCGAAATGTGCAGTTCAATTGACACCGTTGAAATTGCTGCAAATCATGATTTTGTTTTGGCAAAAAAGAAGAATAAATGGGAGCAAATAAGGAACCAAGAGCGGGAAAGGACAAAAGGCGAGCTTCAAAAAGCTAATAGGGAACTCAGCGAAGATAAAGAGCGTCTACAGTTTATTTTGGGTAATTCTCCAGATAATATTTTCCTGCAAGATTTAGACCGGAGTTTATACTTTATAGTATAAAGCCACATCAAGCGACATGATCTACATAGGGTCTAACAAAAAATTAATTATGTTGGGTAACAATTCCAAGCATTTTAATATAAAACCGACAAATATAGAACCAATTAAATAAATCGGTGTGGCACAAAAATAGTTAATTTCCCACTATATGGGGTCTAACACAGGATCTCTGTAACAAGACGCCCTATTATGGTTTCTTTAGTATAATATGGTGAAAATCATATAAGTATCAATCGGTGGGCTAGTTCAATATGTGGCGACGCCAAAATTGAACGAAACAAGTTTGGAACTTAATTAATTTCTTGTTAGACCTACATAATATCCATAGCTGCACCACGATTTTTATGAGATCTTATAAACTCCGGTTAGAATTACGCTATGTATGGGTATCCAAACCTATAGAGCCTGAGTTTGACAGTTAGATAAAAATAAGTGCTCTTTGTTTTGTTTTATTCGGTCCAATGAACATCACAAAACAGAGAGCATTCCCTACAATTCCTAACAAGAATATATGTGTTCCTATCGGATCTATCCTTGCCGTCCAACTCTTTTATGAAAAACTTAATTTCTGTGATATTTTTAGTAAACATAAAAGCAAGGGTCTTGATCTCAATAGTTTACTGATAGGATTATTAAGCTACAAATTAACTGAGAATTTTAGCATCAAAGAAGCTGGCAAATGGTTAAATCAGGAAGAAATTCTTGAGATATTGAATCTTGAAAGGTTTCATGAAAGAGTTCTTTACAGAACTCTTGAACTGTTAGGACGTAACAGAGAGGAGATCCTCTCTGATATTCTGGAGTCTCTATTCTCTGTTTATGATTTTGAACAAACGAATCTAAACCTTGACTGGACAAGTATAGTCCTTTACGGAACTAAATCCAAACTTGGTAAATACGGATATAGCAGAGATCACAGACCTGATAAGCTGCAGATAACCGTTGGAATTAGTGAATTAGCTAACCCTATTAACATACCTATTGGAGTTACGGTGAATAGAGGAAATGTCCTTGATCTGGAGCATTTTTCAGACACTTATAATCAGGTAAAAAGTAGACTTAAAGAAGGCTCTCTTATTGTTTTTGATAAAGGAGCTAATACCATAGATAATATCAATATTATACAGGAAGATGAGATGGAATATCTCACTGCCATGAAACTGAATACAAGTGACGACAAAATAATTGAGAAATTTGATATGGAAAGAGCAGAACTGATAGATTCAAAAAAAGGTATATATGGAATAAAAATCGTTAAGCCTAGCAGCATTAAATATTTCTATTTCTCTGAAGCTCTACAGAAAAGGCAGTTAGAATCAAAGGCAAGAGCTGTTATGAGAAAGTTAAAGGAAGCAAAAGAGATTCAGAAGGCCATCATAAACAACAAAAAGCTTCCTAAGAAATTCAGAGTAAATAATGAGTTGATTGAGATTGATTACTCTTTTAGAACTAAGCTCGAAGAGCTTAGTGACGAGGAAGCTATAGAACTCCTGAAAGCTTCACTGATTAACGGAAGAGAAGGATTTTTTTGTCTGAAATCAAACAGGGATTTGACACTTGAAGATGCATTGAAGATATACCGAAAAAAGGATTCTATTGAGAAAATATTCCATTCATTGAAAAACGAAATCCAGATTAAACCGTTGAGAGTGTGGTCGGATGATAGCATTTATGGAGCTATTATCCTTGGGTTTATCGCTCAATTATTCATATCGCTGATGCGATATGAATTTGAGGAGATTAAACACACGTCTACAAAATTCATTAAAAAAAGCTTGAGGAATTTGACACTTACAATCAAGTTTATGATAAATGGAGTCAAAAACTATATTTTTGCGAATTTTGATCGGATCAATAGCTTGATAGTAGCAAAAAGGAATGGAATTACATAGAATATATAATAAATTTTTATAAATTTAACCGAATTGTCAAGTCCAGTTGGGACAAAAAAGAACGGAAATGTCCAGTATCAATTAGTGGATGCTGTCAAACTTAGGTTATTATTGCTTGAATGTGGCTAAATTGAGGCGAATTTATTGAGAAAAAGGGAAAAATACAGTAGTTTTTAGGGTGTACTGCATTTTCGAGGCTTCCCTGAAGTCTCTTAAATTACTTTTTGAGTCTATCCCAAAAAGTCATTTTTACTCCCATATTGGGAGGTGCCCATAACTGTTTTCCTAATAAGTAGTTTGATTGCTCCTTTCAAAACAAGATTTAAAGAAGTAGGTTTTGAGTTTTGGGATCAGCTCATCATCTGCTACACTGTCACCCATATTCTCAGTTTGAGAGAGATTCAGAATTTGCATATATATTTTTATTCAATTGTTTAGAATCATGTTTGTTTTCTATGTCAGTCTTATTATTCATTTTTTGGGTAACATTACTTTTTATTCTGTTTATCGTGTTCGTTTTTACGGTTACATTCCCCTGTGTAACAGCAGGGAAACAACCAGAGAAATTAGCAGCATATAATGATTACTGGATGATAGAATGCTTTTCAAATTTGTTGAAGTTAGGTGCAGAATACCGCTTTGATTACCATTCCAGATATAAAAGTCCTCAAGGAGCCTTCCTAATACAAATGATCTATCATTATCCAGAGATAGCCCTGGCCTTTTAGATTAGCTTCTAGGTATTTGTGGGTGGTTAGAGTAAAGTTATACTCCTTTGAGATTAACGTGCAAAAATAGCTATGCCTGGTTCTACCTTAGCCTCGTATATGCTCCAGTTTCATAAAAAGTGGTTTCTGCGCAAGTGAACTGGCTGGAATAGATGTTACTATTATCCTTCATTTACAGGAGCAGGAAGGGGTAGAGAAGAGCACGGAGCAGGAAGAGATAATGAAGATAGCTTAAAGATGACATTGTCAGACGACAGGAGCAGCTTAATAGGCTGGTAGAATGAGTTAGAAGATAGAATTGGAGAAATGATGATAAAAAGAAAGAGAGATAAAAGCAATTTGGTAAATGATGGGATAAAATTAATAGTTCAATGCAAATACGGAGGACTTTGTATTAAGCACCCCAGGACTATGGCAGATGTAATTTGTCCAGGATGCGAGAGAGAAATAATAAGATGAAAATAAATTTTTCAGAGCTGAATAAAACCGGCGATCTCTTTTTGGGGATCGAACAAAAAGATAGTAAGATAATTTTATTTGATAGCCTTCTTATCTCCAAGGCTCCCTCACTTATTTTGCTTTTTTGGCTTACTCTCGTATAATGTTTTTAAAATAGCGATACATAAATCAAAGTAGGTTCAATTAGAATTCTGATTTTTCCAGGTTTGAACATAATACAAGAGTACACTCTGTACCGGTATAGAAGCTAACGCAATTGTCCTTCAGTTCAAGCATATCGACACGCTGGTAATACATCTTCTCAGACAATTTATGCTTATCTGTCCATAGAGTATTTAAAAGGAACGAATATTACACTGGCAGGATCCTTATGGATGACAAAATATGCTTGTACTGCACGGAATTGTACTGCATCGAAATATTCTTTTGATTGAATTTTTTGCACTGTTAATCCCTATCTGTCATTAAATTACTTAAATAAATAAATAAATAAATAAATAAATAAATAAAAATAATTTTGGGAAAGACAAATAGCTATAGTGAGAGGTGCAAGTATTTGTTTGTAACCCACCTTAAGCTCGCAGTGCTTATCATAGCCACCTTAAGCTCACAGTGCTTATCATAGATCTTAGTCAAGGCTGCAAAGGGATAATTTAGTTGAGGCCTAATTAAAAAAATGTAAAAAGGTTTGAGGGAGTTGGGTAAAAGTATTAACTTAATTAAGACTTACCAATTCAATTTAGAGCCTGCCTTAAAATTATAATTAAGTTTACAATTGGGATAGGACTTACGCAGTTGGCGAAAAAAGGTAGAATTAAACCGTCAAATGTCTAAAATGTAAATTTAAATCATACTGTTTACTGCATTTGCTTTTATACCTCAAATGCGTAAGTCCTACAGGATAAAGCACTATCCTTAAGGTCAATGTGTACCTGAATTTCGGAAAAATTCACTATTTGAATCTAAAGTTAACGTTATCCATTACTCAATTATAGAAATTGTTTGAATTGTAAGATCGTTTCTTAAGACCTTTTTTGGAAGTTTGATATTATCAGAATGCTTAACTTTCCGAGTTGTTTCTTCTGATAAGTTTCTTGCATTTTTCAATTATACTTTTATTATTTGATACTGATTTTTGGTTAATACTCTTATTATCTGATATTGATTTTTGGTTATTCATTCCATCGCGTTTCATTTGATCATGTTCTCTACGAGATTTAGGTTTCTGAATATTTTTAGACATTGTTAAACACCATAAAAAATGACTCAAATTATTCCTTCCTTTCTGTATCCCTTTTTACCCATAAATGTTACCCTTTAATTTTTAGCGGAATGGCAGTTTGAGAGAGGATACAGAAAGAAATTCATATTATAATAATATCCGGGCTTACGCGATTGACCAAAAAATCAATATTCTTTAAACCTCAAGCTACCAAAAATCGTGTAAATGCATATATTTTGAAAATGTTTATAAGGTATCATCGACTTTAATGAGTACTTATAAAAGCATTCTTAAAGATAACAAATTATCCATAAAACTAGAAATATCTAGGGGTTATCATGAAAGACTCTGAAGTAAAAATGTTGGATGAAAACGACCATATTTTTATTAAAGCATTGAGTGATCTTGGGATGTCAAGAAATGCTGCTACTACTATGGCATATCTTATGACTGTAGACGAAGCTTCATCCCAGAAGATTGAAATAAGTACCGGATTAAGGCAACCTGAAGTCAGTCTTGCAGTGAGGCTAATGCACAACCAGTCCTGGATCAGTGTGCGTTCGGAAAAAAAGCCTGGAAAAGGACGACCGATGAAGATTTATTCTCTTGCGACTCCGGTTGACGAGATCATAAGTTATTACGAAAACAAGATTTATAAAGAGTCTCAGGCAACCATTTCAGCAATTAAGAAGCTAAAAGTGATGAGTAAACAGGTATCTCTCATTCCCTCAAAGTGAAGGATTTCAAATAGGGTTAGCGACGTAGTGGATGCAATCCTTTTTGGGAATTCACTATTATCGTAAAGAACATTTAATATGGACAGCTTGCTTTTTGGTAACTTCGTTTGACTTTTCTATCTGCTCATCCTTAGTATAGCTGGTCCTCCGACAGACAACTCCTTCACGCCTGGCATTCCCTCTCTTAACCTCTATCCTTGTCCCAAACGATAGCCCTGGCCTTTTATTCCAGCTTATAGGTATATGTGCGTGTTAGGTATGTGGAGTACATGCCGGATATTTGCAAGATCGCTCTCCTTCATCGAGCGTGACAAAAACGGTTTAGTATGCGAATACAGTTTTAACAGTTACAAATTCGTAATTTAGAACCCATAAACAAGTCCTTTTGAGCGAGCAAAACAAGCGAAAAGAACCGTATACTATTGAGATTACATCGCAACTCCCAAAAAATCTTCAATTTCCTATGATCCCGAGGCGCAATTCGGGCGAGGCGTAATTTGGAAAGTAAAAGCTATGGTTTTATAAGTTAGTCTGCTTGAAAGAGCGAAGCGAATGAAACAGACCTCGTGCTATTGCACTTGCAGTGCAACTCTCAGGAAATCTCTGATTTCCTGTGATCACGAAGCGAAACTCGGGAAGTAAAAGCTGTTATTTTTATAAATTGGTCTGCTTGAACGAGCGAAGCGAGTGAAACAGACCTCGTGCTCCCGAAGCGAAACTCGGGAAGCGAAACTCGGGTGGCGAAACTAGGGTGGGTCAGAAGAGAGCCATCATTTAAATATCGAGGATGATATGTATAACAGGATAGGATGATCGAAGAAGTGCTAAAGGTTTTTAAGACGCTTGATGCAAAGGATTTCAGGATACTTACAGGCATCGAGACAGGGATGAAACATTTTGAGTGGGTGCCGGTAGAAGAACTTGGTAAATATACAAAAATGCCTTTTGATAAGCTTGAGTACAGGCTGAGGAAGCTTGTGCGTGATAAGCTTGTTGTCAGAACCACCCAGCCTTACGACGGTTTCCAGATTTACTTTGAAGGCTATGATGCCCTTGCTCTCAATGCATTTGTGAAAAGGAAAAGCATCAGCGCCATAGGGGATGAAGTTGGGGTAGGCAAAGAATCCGTCATTTTTGAGGCGATCCGGCAGCCTGAGCTTGCAATTGGGGGACCTATTCCGGTTATAATTAAGTTTCACAGGGAAGGCAGGACCAGCTTTAAGCAAATAAAAAGAGTACGTGACCACCTCGGAGAAAGAGAACATTTTTCCTGGATTTATGCTGCCAGGCTTGCCGCTCAGAGAGAGTACGGGATAATGACCACGCTGTATCCGAAGGTCTCGATCCCGAAACCTTTTGACCAGAACCGGCATGCAATTGTGATGGAGCTTGCAAAAGGCAGCCTTCTTTCAAAAACAAAACTTCTTAACGCTGAATGGTATCTTGATGAGATTCTCAAGCAGGTAAAGATAACCTATTCTCTGGGAATCGTCCACGCCGACTTAAGTGAATATAATATCTTTGTCTCCGAAGAAGGCGTCCAGCTCATTGACTGGCCTCAATATATCACTCTGGACCATCCTCATGCCGACGAAATTCTGGAGAGGGATGTTTCGAATGTACTGGTCCATTTCTACCGAAAATACGACATTAAAATGGAGCTTGAAGAAGTTCTCGAGGAAATTAAAAGTGGAGCAAGCTTAATCGAAGCAACTAAAGAAGAAGCAAGTAGAGACGAAACAGGCAGAGACGAAGAAGATAGCGAAGAGTCAAACGAAGAAGAAACAAACATGGACGAAGCAATTATAGAAGAAACAGGTAAAAAGGAGGAAGGTCTAAATGAAGGGAATGTCAGCGAAGAAAATAAAGATAAAGAAAATTACAGCGAAGAAGAAGCGTTCGGAGAAGAGAGGAATTCAAAGAAACAGATGAATAATAAGTAAACTCAGATTGGATAAATAAAATAATAAACTGAAACCTTTTACTCTTCAGTAGCACATCACTGAGGATTCATAACCCTCCCTCAGTCCAGTTTATTGATTATTCAAAAAATGGATCTCAATGAACTGGAACATTAGAGGCGAAGCTAATTTGACCCATCTGAATCCTATATACTTATTCTGTAACAGTAAACTGTGCAGTAACATTTTTTTAGCGACAAATCGAATCGGTCAGAGACGAGCGGGATAGATATAAAAAGCTCTGTAAAAACCATTTGTTGCTCTTTTTAAATTACCAGCCTATTTAACTGTTTTACCTTATTTGAAATTCTCAAAGTCCCTTTTTTGTTTTTTAATTTTTATATCGAGTTGATCCTGAGACTCAACATACTTTCCTAAATCTCGAATTTGGAATAATCATCGAGCCCTCATAATGCAAATGTCTCTAAAACTCTTATTGATGTAAAAATAAAATTAATTTCTCAATGAGCTCATATAAACATATTTACTCAGTTAAATGTTCCCGATAAAAACGAGGAGAAATCCTATAAAATTTTGGGTAAATCCGTCAACAAATTCTGTTTTCACTTTCATTTGTACTCTGGCATTAATAAAAAGGTTAATTGCAGAAAAAGGATAATTCTAAAATGTATTTTTCTGCTAATTTAAGACCAGTGAATCTTCAATTTCCTAAAGTTCTAAAGATTAACTGATACGAAAAAATAGACTTTATAGATTTAGTTAAGTTTATTTAATAGATGTAGAATCAGTTAAATATATATTCTACAAAAAATAAAATACAGGTGTTCATGCAAAAAAGGATTATCTATGGAATCGATATTGCCCGGGGTTCTCCCAGGGCGAGGGAACTTCCCAGGTATGCCCTTGCCATTCTCAGGGATGGGGAGGTTTCCCATCAGAGTATGCTCCGCCGCCAGAAGATCTTTAATATGATCCAGAGGGACAGGCCGGAGATAATAGCCGTTGACAACATTTTCGAGCTTGCGGCTGACAGAAGCGAGCTCCTTTCTCTTATGGAACGCCTGCCTGACGGCGTTAAACTTGTCCAGGTCACAGGCGGGCTGCACCCGGAACCTCTTGTCAGGATTGCACGCAAGCACGGGTTTTCCTTTGACCCCGAAAACCCCAATGACGAAGCTGAAGCCTGTGCAAGGCTTGCAGATCTCGGGGTCGGGCATGAGGTTTCTCTTTTTGAAGACATTACGAAAATTAAGGTCAGCAGGGCACGTTCTCTCGGGAGGGGAGGCTGGAGCCAGAACCGGTACAGAAGAAAAGTACACGGAGCCGTGCTTCAGAGGAGCAGGGAGATTGAAAACGTCCTAAAGGACCTTTCACGGGAAAAAGGCATCAGGTTCGAAGCTGTAAATGTGAAAGGGTTCGGAGGCTATGTGAGGTCCGAATTTACAGTCTATGCAAAGCGCGGAGAGATTCCAATACACCCTATGGCAAGCAGCGATGCACAGGTAAGTGTGAGAAGTGTCGAACGCGACAAAATTCGCTACGTTCCTCTTAAACCCAGGAACCAGAGGCGTAAATTCACAATAGTCGGGCTCGATCCGGGAACAACTGTAGGCATAGCTATTCTTTCTCTCGACGGGGACCTCCTGTATTTGAAAAGTTTTAGGGGGATAGCTCCTGACGAGGTTGTCAAGCTTATTGCAGAATACGGAAAACCTGCAGTAATTGCAAGTGATGTTACTCCGATGCCGGGCTCGGTTGAAAAAATCAGGAGGAGCTTTAACGCAGTTCCTGCAAGCCCTGGAATCGAGGTATCTGCCGAAGAAAAAATTGCGCTTGGGAAGACTTTTGGCTATTCCAATGACCACGAAAGGGATGCATTGACTGCTGCTCTTCTTACCTACAGAGGTTACAAGAATATCTTTACGCGTATCGAAAAGAAAGCTCCGGAAGATGCGGACCTTGAATTGATAAAGCTTCATGTAATCCGCGGAGACTCAATAGAAGCTGCTGTCGAAAAAGTCCGGGCTGCATCAGGTGCTCCTGAAAAGTCGAAGGCAAAGGCTGCTCCTGAAAAACCCGAGGAAAGGGCAGTTGACGAGTCTCTCCTTAAAGTGAGAGAGACTGTCCAGAGGCAGGGAGAACAGATCCAGAACCTGCAGGATTATGTTGAAGAACTAAAACAGGCCCTTATTGCAAAAGACCGAAAAATTTCAAAGCTTGAATCAAGGTTGAAAGGTTTCAAAAAGGAAGCTTACAGTGAAGTTAGGAAAGCAAAAGAGCTCCAGATTAGAGATAGCACTATAGAGAGCCTGAAAAAAGAACTCAGCAATAAAAACAAAACCGTAAAAGAACTCAGACGCAGAAGCAACAAACTACGCAAAATCCAGAAAATGGAGATCCGAGGTGAAGGCACTCCTGTAAAGGTTATTGCAGCTTTTACGAAGGAATCTATTGCCGAAACACAGGAAAAGTACGGGCTCAAAGCAGGAGACGTAGTTTTTCTGGAAAACCCTAGCGGGGGCGGAGCTGCAACTGCTCAGATCCTTGTGGAAGCCAGAGTTCGGGCTGTAATTATCCCTGAGGATATCTCTCATGTAGCAGAAGAGACCTTCTTTAAAGGAGATGTGCCGGTCATAAGGGATATCCAGCTTGAGAGAGCTGAAGATTTTGCAATGGCAGAGCCAGAAGCCCTGAAAGCTTCAATTGCTGCCTGGGAAAAAGAAGCCGAAATAAAGCGTCACAAAGCCAAAGAGGATAAGCTCGAGAGCCTTTTTGAAGAATATAGAAGTGAACGGCGGAGGGGCCTGGTTTAGGGCTCCTTCCAACAAAACTCATCTGCTTTCTCGTAGTACCCGCTTGCAGAACCCTGCTCTCCTGCAGCCCCAGAGCTTTTCCATCTATCCCCCAGTTTCCATTCTTTACCTCCTGGATCACGACCCAGGTAGCGCTGCGCAGATTCTCTCCCGAAAACGAGACCATAACATCAGTAACAGCTTCAATAATCTTCTTTCTCTCGTCTTCGGAGAACTCCCCTTCAAAAACTTTTATCTCGATAAATGGCATTTCACTTTTCCCCCAATATTTTAGTGTTTGTGCCTTTATTCTCAATTTCTAACGAGTCTCTGGTCAGGTGAAACCCATTCCTATCTCCATCCGCCTTTAAAAAACAAATTTTATTTTTATTTTTGTCTTGTTCCTCTTTTTAATAATTATATATTTAGTTTTATTTAATTATTCTTGCTTATATCTCTATTTTCTCAGAATAAAACCCCTTTTTTCTTTAAGGGTGTTTATCTCCTGTCAAAAATGATACTCTTCCCGATTACACTTAGCGGAATTCCAAAAGCAACATCTGCATCCAGCAAGCCTGAAACCCTTGATGCTGCACCAACGTATACGTGACCCTGTTGTCATACAGAGATCCTTAGCCTTTGCGGCAGCTGTGCCTGCGGCAATTCCCATGTCTGTGCCATTTGATCATGCAGGGCTCCGAAATTAGACTTCCACCTTCTGACGGTCCAGCATCTCTGCACAGGTCTCAAAGCCGCAGGCTCCGCAGTTTAAGCCTGCAGCTCCACTGGCTTTAACTCCTATAAGGATAACATCCGGCGTTTCTGAGGTTTGCAGAATCTCTTTTGAAGGGATAAATGAAACCTGCATCTTTTTCATCTGCTAGCTTTTCCATTGTCTAGACAAGGGTTTCAATATCATCTTTTTCAACAAGAGCAGTTACTATATCGTTCATTCCTTTGGCTTTTGGGGCAGTCCTGGCAGCTAGAAGAATACTTTTTGCAAACGTTTCAAGTATTTCGGATTCGGGATTGAGGATCATACCCAGATTATTGGAATTTTGGGGGCGTAAGCATATCGCAGGTTTTGTAAGAGACCTTCAGTCTTTGAAAGAGATTTCATACTTTGTTTTCTTTATCCTTTCCCTTTTAAAAGCTGAAAGATTTCCCGTTTGCAGGCGCATAAGCCTCAACTCCGATCTCTTCTAAAATCCATTCTGCAAAGGCTTCCGTTTTCTCTCCGTGCATGACAAAAACTCTTTCAGTGCCCCTGTTGCAGAAGTCCTTTACTAGCTGCTTTAGCTCCCCGTCCCCACAATGGGCAGAAAAGTCATACTGTTCGACTGAGGGCTTGAGGGTAAGGACGTCTCCCCTGGTTTCGATCATCCTGTGTTCGAGGGCCAGCCTTCCGTTCGTGCCTTCAACCTGGTAGCCGGTCAGCAGGACTTTTGATTTCGGGTCTTTGTAAAGCCTGCTCAGGTAATAGAGTACAGGACCCCCATTCAGCATCCCGGCAGTGGTGACAATTACTGCCGGTTCCCCAAGTACTGAGTCCCGCTTCTGATCTTTTACCTGCGTGGCGCGATCAAAAGCCCTGTCAAGGAGGTCCGGGCTCCTGAGGTATTCAGGGTATTTTTTGAGTATTTTGTACACGTCCCTGCCCATTCCGTCAACATAAGCCCTAATCCCGTAAGCATCAAGGAGCATCAGGACTTCCTGGGTTCTACCTATTGCAAAAGCAGGGATAAGGGCAGTTCCGCCTCTGTCAATGGTCTCATGGACGGATTCTACGAACCGCTCTTCGGTTTCTTTACGCGGGATATGGTCTTCCCCGAAGTACGTACTTTCAAGCACGAGGGTATCAGCCTCAGGAAACTCTTCCGCACCCGGGACAAGTCTTGTCTCCTGCAGATTGAGATCCCCTGTATAAAACAGGCTTTCTCCTGATTCGGATTCGATGCGAATTCCCGAAGCTCCGGGGATATGGCCTGCGTTGTAAAAGCAAACACTGTAGCCATGAGTTTTGAAGGTTTCTCCGTAGTCTTTTCTGCGTGTTAGCTGGTTAAGCTTTTGGAGGTCATCAGGGTCAAACGGGGATACACCCGAAAGAGTGGTTTCTGCAAGCTTGAGGGTATCTCTCCCCAGCAGGCTGGTAAACTCTGCTGTCGGAGGAGTCATGAAAACCTCAGGGCTCAGGTACATCAGGTTAGGGACAGCCCCGCAGTGGTCCAGATGTCCGTGGGATACCAGTACGGCTTTCGGTTCCATACCATCCCTGGGATATTCGGGAATATCTCCAGCCTTTATACCGTAGTCGAGCAAAATTTCCCCGTTAACAAGCAAACCCGAACGTCCTACTTCCCTGCATCCGCCTTTAAAACTAAGCTCCAGAACAAACACCCCTTGAAAATTATTTTTTACGATTTAATTTTTTGAATAAGCTTATCAAAAAGCCTTATGAAATAAATCTGGCTTTACAGACCTTATAAGTTATGATACGACGGCTAAAGGCTTAAAGGTACGGAAACCCACGGAAACTGATTTAATATTATGATCTGATGATGAAAATCATAAATCATCTGATCAATCGGTTGATATTGTCCAGCATATCTAACACGGTATTTCTTGTTTCTCTACCCTTGCGCCGCGCAGAGCTTTGCCGACTTGCCATAGATAAGAAAAGACAATAGTTAAGTATACAAATCAATTGAAAGAAACTGAGTAATACAGGGAAACGGTCACCTAGTATGAAAAATAATTATCTTAACTACAGAAACCACATTTCGTCTAAGGACATATAAGTGCCTCTGCCAGCTTGCCTGGCGGCCTTTTCCAAAAAGAAGGGAGAAAACGAAGAACAAAGAAGAGAGAAAACGAAGAACAAAGAAGAGAGAAACCGATGAAAAAAGAAGAAGCTGGAAAATTCAGTAAAAAGTAACAAAAAGCCAATGTTGAAAATAGTATTTTTCGGTAAAGTTTTATTTTGATACACATTGCCGATTTTTTCTGCCGCTTCCAGCTTTGCCTATTTCTTGTTGCTTTTACTATTGTATGATTTCAAGATCGAGCTTAATTTTTAAAATCAGAAGATTAAGATCTCATGGAAAATAGTATGGGAAAATAGTATGGGAAAAAATTAAGATGAAGGAGCTATACCTCCATCCAGTATTTTTCTTACTGATTAAGTTATTTAGTTATGTTTCCTAGTTATGTTTCCTAGTTATGTTTCCTAGTTATGTTTCCTAGTTATGTTTCCTAGTTATGTTTCCTAGTTATGTTTCTATGAAACCGAGCTTTATATCCACTCCGTTTTGTTGATTGTGGTTTCATTTTTATACGTAGTTTCATTTTCGTAAGTCTTTGTTTCCGTTTCGTTGGTGCTTATCTCCGTCTCGTTGACAGCTACTTCCGTCTCGTTTGTAGATATCTCCGATTCGTTTGTGGATATTCCTGTTTGATTATCCGTTAAATTTTCTGGAATTATGGGCTGTTGTGTTTCAGAGGTAGCTACAAGCGGGAGGTAATCCGTATATCCACTATTTGAAATGTTGAACACTTCATCGGCAATGCCGTCTCCATCTGCATCGGTTGCATTCTGGGAAAAGCCTGTCCCATCGGGTTTTGCCCAGAAATTGCCCCCTATACTGGATCCGCCTGTTATGCTTGTGCCCGCAGTTTTCGTTGTGTTCCAGATATTCCCAACGCTTCCCTGTTTAACATCTGCGTTAATGTTGTTGTTCAGATAGTTATTAAAGACGGTGTTATTGTTGCTTGTTGAAGCTATATGTATACCGGAAACACCGTTTGAGATAACTGTATTGCCTGAAAGTATGTTGTCGCTGGAGGTGCTCAGGTGGATACCCCGGTTGCTGTTAGAAGCCTCATTTTCTGAGATATTGTTACCTGAGGAATAAGCCAGCAGGACTGCATATTCGCCACTATTCAGAACAGTATTGTTCAAAAGAGTGTTCCCGCTCGATGTCATAAGGTAAACTCCTCTATTATTGCCGGAGACTTCGTTGCTGCTTAGGTTATTGTTATTTGAACCTGTGAGGTATATGCCATAAGCACGGTTAGAACTTACTATGTTGCTGGTAAGGTCATTGTAATTGCTTGAGTTCTCCAGCACAATACCATGGTCATTGCTTTCGCTTGCCGTGTTGTTTGAGAGTAAGTTCCAGCCTGAACGCAGCAGGTAAGCTCCGTACCTGTTGTTCAAAGCTGTATTGTTTAAGAGCATATTGTAATTGGAGTCCTGCAGGTTAAGTCCTCTTCCCCCGTCCTGAATACTGTTATTAAGGACTGTACTGTTACTTGAGAAAGCCAGATCTATTCCAAGTCCATTGTTCGACAGTATATTCTCACTTATATTGCAGTTAGTAGAGTTTAGTAAAGATATTCCAGAGATGTTATTTTGCGAAATTGTATTCTCCGTGAAATTACTGTTTCCTGCGGATGTAAGCAGGATACCATTCCCGTTATTTGAAACCGTGTTGCCCGACAGTATACTTTCTCCTGACCTTAACAGGAAAATGCCTCTGCTGTTATTCATTACTGTGTTGTTTGTCAGGTTGTTACCACTGGAATCCATCAGATGGATGCCATAGACCATGTTTGAATCTACCGTATTGCCTGTCAGGTTATTGTTACCTGAACCAATAATGTGAATGCCATTATCTTCATTTGAGCTTGCGTTGTTGTTTTCGAGGCTGGTATTACTGCAGCTCTCCAGGACAATACCGTGGTCAGCACTCATACTTACCGTATTATTTGAGACGATATTCCCTTCGGAGACAAGGAGATATATTCCGAACCTCTGATTCGAAACAGTGTTGTCTGAAACTATATTATAGTTTGATCTCTCAACATTAACTGCTCTCCTACCTTCTGCTGCCGTATTATTGATAATAAGGTTATAATTTGAGTTCTTAAGGTATATTCCGAGAGCGTCATTTAAAAACGCGTTATCTTCGATAGTACAGTTACCGGACCTTATCAGGTAAACCCCTGCGCGGTCGTTTCCGGCATTATTAATGCTGAGATCTCTAATTGTTACGTTATTTGCTTCGACATAAAATGCATCCTCAGCCTGATTGTTTGCCGTCACTATTGTATCTTCTGGATTCCCGGAAGCTGACCTGATAATCAAGTCACCTGTCGTTATTCTGATGTTTTCAGTATAGTTCCCAGGGCTGATGACAATCTCATCGCCTGAAACCGAACTATTCACTGCGTCCTGTATTGATTGTCCTGGCTGGACAATAATTTCGGCTGCAGTTCCGATACCCAAGCTTAATGTTAAAACTAGTAAGGCTAAAAATAGAGCAATCACTCTGTGTATTTGAATCCCCCACGTTCGATATAATTTATTATTTTAATTTATATTCTCCAAGCTGAAATAAACATGAAATAATATAAATGTATTAGAAAATAATATCAGAATAATAGCGATAAAAGTACATGAAGAAAAGAAAATCAATTCCAGTCTATTGAAATAAAATCAATATTTTCTCTTTTCCTAAGTTTAAGATTAACTTTCAGAATAACGAGCTGACAGTTGATCCTTTAAAATTAGCCTTACCTGCTGTTTATCACAGGCAGGTGTTCAATCCGGTAAGACATGATCCTGCTAAGATCTTTTTACTTTCAGGTTAAGAATTTGTTTTTCCTGTTCTCCATGAAAAATGGATTTTAGAATCCTGTAAGTAATGGATATAAATCTAAAAGTCAGAAGGAAGCAGTACATAATAAAAAGTTCATCCCAAAACCAGTTTTATTCTTAAATCAATAATTGCTCAGAACTATTCTCCATATAAGAAACTCGATTTATCGAGAGATAGGATTTAGAGACACAATTTTGAGTTTTGGGATCGGCTCAAAGAGTAAGATATGACAGAAAAAGGAAAAATGAAAGGAAAAAGTAAAGGATAAAGGGTAAGCAAAAAAAGCGGTAGAAAAGAGCGTGTAGGAAACGCTACAAGAAAAAGAATAAAACGAAAAAAAGAAGAATAAAAAAATAGGATAAAGACATCAAACCTTTATCCATTTTTTCTGCACTTATATCTACTGTTTTTTACTTTCATCTAACTGTTTTATTTCCTTTTATACAGGGATACTGCAAGTAGACCGGTTATTCCATAAACCATCTCAAAACCAGGCGTACCTGGGCTTTCGTCTTCGTCGGACTCCTGATCAGCTTCTGACCCTGTATTTTCAATATTCTCAGGGTTGTCAGACCCATCAGGCTGTATTTCAGTTACAGTTTCTTCAGGAGAGGTATTTTCTTTCCCTGTTATTGCAAAGAAAGAGTATCCGGGAACATCGGCTGTAAAGTACAGATATTTGCTATCTTCCTTTAACAGGCTGACTGGCAGCTGTTCCCACTTTTTATCACTGTACCTGTTCAGGGTGATAGAATCTTTCTCGATCTTTTTATCCTGTATCCAGGACTTTTCAACCTTGAAGCAGATCACAGGGTTTTCTATATTCTTTGAAGTTGCAAACCCGCTGTTGCCAACCCAGACATTAAAGTACCTGTAGACTTCTCCTTCAGACAGTAAGGAAACAAGTGTGGACTTGTTTTTTAACTGCTCGACAATGGTTGTGGTCTTGCCCACGGTCTTTTTTGCATCGAAGCCAACATATACAACGCAGGTTGCATTCTTCGTAAAATTAAACTTCGTTTCTTTGCCGTTCGTAATAAATGTCTGTGAAAGTTCCTTTACGTCAACATTTCTTGCAGGTTCAGGAGAACCACCGCCACCGCCGCTGCTGTGGCTGCTTCCGCCGCTGCTGTGGTGCTCTTCTTCCTTGCTGGAAACAGTTATTGTAGCAAGTTTTGATTTCGTACCATTTTGGTTGCCTGATGTCAGGTTAACGGTATAGGTCCCAGGAGCAGTGTACACATAAACAACCGGTGACACATCGGTGTCACCAGTTCCGTCATTGGTGAAGTCCCAGATTCTTGATGTTGCGTTTTGTGACAGGTCGGTAAACATGACCGAGAGAGGAGCATATCCGCTGGTCACATTGGCGCTGAAGTCTGCTACAGGCATCACAGGGCTTTCATTTCCTCCCTGCTCTTGCAGTACAGTTATAACAGCAGTTTTTGAATTCGTGCCGTTTGCGTTGCTTACTGCCAGGTTAACGGAATAGTTTCCTGCTAAGGAATAAGTATGTGTTGTATTCCGCTCAGTTGAATTGGTTCCGTCTCCAAAGTTCCAGTTCCATCCAGTTGCATTTTGAGAGTTGTCTGTAAACAGGACTGCAAGAGGAGCATTCCCTCTGGTGACATTCGTGGTGAAATTTGCAACAGGATACACCGGCTCCGGTACATAGACAGCTAAAAGCGGGTGGTAGTCTGTTAAGTTATCTCCATCATATTTAAAATCAATAATGCCGTCCCCATCTGAATCATGAGTTGCATTTAGTTGGGAGAAGCCTGTCCCGGAGGGGTTTGCCCAGTAATTGCCTCCAATATTGGATCCGCCCACAATGCTTGTGCCTCGAGCCTTTGTTGTGTTCCATGTGCTTCCGCTATTTTTATTGTTTACATTCATTGTATTGTTCAGGTAATTGTTGTAAATACGATTATTGGTGCTCTGAGCACATAAAAATAGGCCGTTACTAGTACTCGAAGTTACATTGTTGCTTGAGATATTGTTGTTTTTAGAAGAATTCAAAGAAATTCCATATGTGTTGCTAATAGCTTTGTTCATATATAGGATGTTGTTATCGGAAAGCGAGAGCATTATCCCATTCGAAGTATTGTGTACTGTATTATTAGATACTGTATTGTTTGAGATCATATTCCCGCTTGAAGTCATTAAATAGATACCTTTAGAATTGCTCGAAGCTATATTGCCGATCAGGTAATTATTGCTGGAACTTGCCAGGTAAATCCCATAAACACCGTTCGAACTTGCTGTGTTGCCGGTAAGGTTGTTATTGCTGACATTTTCAAGTTGAATACCATTACCAGTATTCGAATTCACAACATTACCCGAAAGTGTGTTTCCACTGGCTGAAGTAAGTACGTAAATTCCTTTACTGTTTCCAGATGCGCTGTTATTGGTCAGGGTATTGTCTCTGGCATTCCCGAGAATGATACCACTAGCAGTGTTTAACCTGGCGGTATTGTTGATAAGGTTGTTGTTGCCAGCGTTATCCAGAACAATGCCGTTTATTAAGTTTGAATTTGCCTGATTGCCTGAAAGCGTGTTTATGCTGGATGTTAAGGTTAGGTAGATACCTCTATTATTATTATAAGCATTATTGTTAATCAGGTTGTTATTGTTGGAATACCTCATGGCTATTCCATAGTCACAGTTTGAAACTGTATTGCTTTGCAGATTATTGTTGTGAGAATTATTCAGGAAAATACTATGAGTGTTCAAACTCAGGGTGTCATCAAAAACAGTGTTATCCGAGACTGTGTTTCCTGAAGAAAATACCAGGTTGATACCATTATTGGTGTTATTAAACATCGTGTTGCTTGTCAGGTTATTGCTGTTTGCATAGTACAGATAGATACCAAAAATTCCGCTTGAGTTCACATCATTATTCTCTATAATACTCTCTGTTGTGTTTTCCATAACTATACCGTGGGAAGCGCTCAGGTCAACAGTATTTTCTGAGAGTCTGTTCCCCCGAGAACCAGAAATACGAACACCTAAATAATTATTGTATAATACATTGTCCTCAATGGTACAGTAATTACTTCCGGTCAAATAGATTCCTGAAGTATTAGT
Source organism: Methanosarcina subterranea (assembly GCF_055385895.1). Lineage (NCBI taxonomy): Archaea > Methanobacteriati > Methanobacteriota > Methanomicrobia > Methanosarcinales > Methanosarcinaceae > Methanosarcina > Methanosarcina subterranea. The sequence continues at coordinate 2,141,872 of NZ_AP042426.1, forward strand.
TCCCGCACCGGTAATCTTAAACCCTTCAATTGTTACATTATTTCCGTTCTGTATACTGATTACGGATACGCCTGGGTTGTTAGCAGAAATTATCGTATTCGCAGGGTTTCCGGATCCTGACCTTATTATCAGGTCATTTTTATTTATGACGATATTTTCTGTATAAGTTCCGGGCGCGACGATAATTACATCTCCTGAAGATGCATTATTCACCGCAGCCTGTATCGAGTCTCCGGGAGCAACTGGATATTCAGTCGCTGCCTCAGCACAGGAGCTTAGTGTGAGTATGAGAGTGGTCAATATTAAAATTTTTAATATGTTTATTCTAATTCCTCCCTATGAATTGAAGAAATTTACACTGATACTTCCTCTAATTAATTAGGAATTAATTACATTCACAATATAAACGTACTGGTTATATTTAATATTTTTCAAAAGAGATATATTCTGGAAAACCGGGACGAAAAATAGCTATGTTTATTGAAATTAACGGTACGTCTTTTCTGTTAAATTATCCTTTCCCCAGTCTGGTTATAACGTTGCTTAAATCAGTCAGTGCCGACAACACATTATTTTGTCCATTCCAACAAGTCAAGCTTAATTTAGTTTTATATGGGTAATTTTTCCGGTTGGGCAAGTGGGATTTTTCAAATAGTGTGATAAATTTTATGGATAACATAATTACTTCAACTGCACCAGGAAAAATTAATATATTTATAATGTTTTTCCCGAAAAAAATGTCGTCTTGTCTAAATTATTCTTACAGATTAGCTTGCAAAAAATCTATAAGAATAATTCAGATATTCTGGTAAAGAAAAATGTAAAAAATAAAAGTTAAATAAGATTCACTGGAATGGAGAAAGATATTTAAAAGTAACGGGACTGGAGAAAAAAATGAAAAATTAAAAGGTGAGAAACCCCGGACTCTACTGATTCAAGGTTTTATCAGGAGATAAATCGTAACCTTCAAAGCTTCTCAATGCCCGGATAGTAACCGGTTTCCCGCTCTTAATAAGCGTTTTCTTGATCTTAATATGAGATTTCCTGTTTTGTCCTCATATTGTATTCTCTATATTCGTCCGCTTTCTTATCCTGAAGGTAAACATACTCGTATTCTGGAGAATTGAGCCTATTCCTGTATTCTTCCCCGGCTTCAGCCTGGCAGTGGTCACAGGCGTAGATAGGGACCGAGACCCCGAATATTCTGGTATCGTTTATGCTTCTGTGGGCATGAGAGTCTATGGTTACGTAACCCTGGCAGTCAGGGCACATCCGGACTGTTTCTTCCTGAAATTCCTGAATCATATCGGTGTCATAGAAGATCTGCTTTTTCCGGCGATAAAAGTCTCCGTGTTTTGCTATCTCTGTTTCTACAAGCCTGTCCCGGTTTTTCCAGTTTTCGAGCTGGGTTGCAATAACTTCCTCGAGGATCTGTCTGTCCCTTGCAGCCTGGACAAACATCCCGGGCTTGAAATCGGGTTCCTTTACGCAGGAATAGTCAAGCCCGGCCATGGCAAGGATTATTCCTGTGTTCACATATGGCAGTGCGCTCTGGATTGCATAGCCTCCTTCAAGCACTGCCATATCAGGGGCAAGTTTCTCATTTAATTTTGCATACCCCTGTGCGGAAAAGCGCATATTTGCAAGCGGATCCGTGTAATGGTTGTCCTGCCCTGCAGAATTGAGGACAAGCTCGGGCTTGAAGTCCTCAAGGATGGGCAGTACAAGGGCACCTAGCACGTAGAGAATACCCTCATCCGGCGTCCCGGGAGGAAGAGGAATATTTATTGTCCTTCCAAGGGCTTTTGGGCCTCCGAGTTCGTTCATGAAGCCGGATCCGGGATAGAGTGTCCTCCCATCCTGATGGAAGGAGATAAAAAGCACATCCGGATCATTGTAAAAGATCTCCTGTGTTCCGTCCCCATGATGGACATCAGTATCCACAATTGCAATCCTGCGGATCCCATACTTTTTTCTCAGGTACTCGACAAGGATTGCTTCATTATTTATATTGCAAAAACCGCGGTTTCCATGGGCTACAGTCATGGCATGGTGCCCGGGAGGACGGACAAGAGCAAAAGCATTTTTAACCTCTCCCCTCATGAGCGCATCAGCAAGAACCAGGCAGCTGCCTGCTGCAATCAGGTGAGGGGTTGTAGCCTGAGCTTTTATATCAGGGACGCAGAAATGGACCCTTGCAATATCTCTGTAATCTGCAAGGCGTGGTTTGTATTCGGCTATTTGCGGGAGATCCATCAGCCCTTCTTCAAAGATCTGATCTCGCGTATAGAGGAGGCGCTCCTCTCTTTCCGGGTGGGTTGGAGAAATTGCCCAGTCAAAAGCCGGGAAGAAAATAAGGCCTGTCTTTCGGGTTCCTGTCTGGTTTGCCGGGACCATGGTTTCTTTTACCAATCCATTTAACAACCCGTTTACCGGTTCATTTACCAGTTCCTGTTTTGATTCACGTTTTGATTCATGTTTTGATTCACATTTTGATTCATTTCTCGGTTTATCTTCAGATTGCTGCTCTGAAGTTTTTATTGTCATTGTAACTTCCTCTAATCTCTCAGGCTCAGTTTCTTCATTGTTTTCGGCGTCAATTTTAGCATGATTTTTAGCACTATTTTCAGGATATCTTCCGGAATTCTCTACTCTGTAGTTCTCTTTTCCTTTTTTCTGATTTTTCTCTTTTTCCCCTTTTTCTTTCTCCGTTCCGGTATTTTTTTCGGCTCCGCCTTTGAGTGCATCCTTAATTTTCCCAAGCCCGAGTTTCATGCTTTTTCCCTCCTTTTCCATTCGTTAATCAGGCCTGCAGGGATCTGCATACTTATATCAAAAATCCGCCCTGCCGTAAACCAGCCTTCAACTACGTTAAATACCTCACTGTTAGCAATCTCGGCTTCATCTGCATACTCGGAAATGCCAAACCTATCTGCACGTTCTCCGAGGAGTTTTGCTGCAAATGCTTCGGCTTCCTCTGAACGCATTTTATTGAAATTCCCTATGTTCGTTGAGTTAAGGCTTACAACTTCTCCTTCTTCAGCTACCGAATAGACCTTCTGCTGGGTATCGATTCGCAGGTTAAGGGTAAGAGTGGGTCTTGCAACAGCTGCCCCTATCGCGTTTCCGACTTCCGAGTATTCGGGAATAATCGGTTTTGCACTCAGCTTTTCCGCAACTACTGAAATCAGGCCCTTTGCCCCCCCTCCTATTCCGACCACATTTTCAGGCCTTTCCTTTTTCTTCTGCAGGACTTCCCATATCCTGTAAGCAGGCTCCTGTTCCCACTCAAGAAACATCTCCCTGACAGCTTTTTCAATCATTTCTGCAGTCATATCCACTATCCGGGAAGCAGTTTCTGTTTCGGATTTACCGAGGCAGACGGCTACGGATGCAACTGCCTCCTTTGCACGTTCAGGGTCTCCAATATCAATAAGCCCGAGTACTTTCAGAGCGTCCGTTGGAGTTGGCTCTTCTCCTCCCATGCAGTAAGCAGGACCTGCCCTTTCGGGACCTATGGTTACCATCCTGACCCCACTGTCTGTTTCTCTAACCCTTACAATGCTGTCCCCTCCTACAGCTATAGAGCGGACGGCAAAAGCCCGGGCATGGGTCAGGAAGTTTCCGAGTTTTGCACCTTTAGAACCAATAAGAGGTTTTCCGGAAAGGATAAGGGCAATGTCGGTAGTGGTCCCGCCTATATCCACCACAACAGATGTCTGCCCTTCAGGGGTAAGGGCAAGAGCTCCTATCGTGCTTGCTGCGGGCCCCGAAAAAATAGTTTCCACAGGGAACTCTACTGATTTTTCAATTGGCAGAGTCCCTCCATCGGCTTTAAGAATGTATACCGGAGCCCTGATATTTCTTTCCTCCATAGCCTTTTTTATCTCCTCAACAAACTGCTGGTAACGCTCTCCCGTTGCAGAAGCCAGCATGGAAGTAGCAACTCTTCTCGGAAAATTCAGTTTCCCTGATACTTTATGTCCGAGTTTTACTTTACAGCCAGGGTGCAGTTCCATGAGAATTTCTTCTATCCTGAGTTCATGGGAAGGGTTCCTCTGTCCGAATTTGCTTACTATGGCAGCGCTGAAAAACCCCTGCTCCCGGATTAGTCTCACCGTTTCTCGAACTTCAGCTTCATCAAGAGGCTGAATTTCTCTTCCCCTGTAGTCCATAGCTCCTTTAAGATAGAAGCTGCCAGGAAAAGTATAGCTTGCAGGATTAACGCCAGGGCCAGGAACAAGTAGCAGGGCCACACGATCAGTTTTGCCCTCTGCGATAAGATTTGTTATTACGGTTGTACTGAACACCACCCTTTCAAACTGTTCCGGGGGGACTTCTCTGCTAACTTTATCAAGGGCATTAAGCAGAGATTTCAGAAGATTTGCTGGTTCGGTGGGAACCTTAGCTGTGTTGTATACCTCTCCGTTCCGAATAAGCACCGCATCTGTGGTGGTGCCCCCTACATCAATTCCTATGAGCATTCACAATTCGCCTATCCTCACTTGAATGAATTCATCTGTCGCTTTTTTCGTATTTTTCTGCATTTTATGTCTAACTTAATTTATAGCCAGTTCCAATTGATTTCGATATAGAAATAGGTGTGTGCTTTGTTTCGATATGGTAAGGTCTATACGGCATCTTCTTAATAAGTAATCCCGAGCCCGTAGAGCCTAATCCATCCAGTCTGATGCCCGGGTTAAATGCTTTCTTCTATTTTTTGCGTCTGAATGGTGTAGCCAGCCTGCCAGCCAAATTAAGTGCTGATCGTCTGTACGACCATTTTAAGTGCTGATCGTCTGTACGACCATTTTAAGTGCTGATCGTCTGTACGACCATTTATAGTACTATTAAAAATCTGAATTTATGAATATAGTAAAAATTAAGAGTTACTTCCTTTAGTTACTTCCTTTAACTCCAGGAAACCGCTCTTCAATTCTAAATCATATCAGTGCCCCCACCAGCTTGTCTAGCGGTTCTTTCCAAAAAGAAAATATAAGCGGTAAAAAAATAAAAAGAAGTAAAAAGGAGTAAAAAGGAGGAGGCTTGAAGAAGTAATACTTTCTGCAATCTCGAAGTAAAATTCGGGAGGGTTAAAATCTAGGAGGGTTAAAATCTAGGAGGTAACTGTTATTTTCTCTTTAATCGGCTTTTTTCAGGCTTACCCAGGAAGGCCCTTATCATCGAATCTGATAGTAAATTTTGTTTCTTCTCCTTTCTCAAGCTCAATCATCCCATCGAGTTGTTCAACCAGAGCATTTATAAGTTGTAAACCAAGGGTGTTAGGGTTGTCAAAATCGATGTTTTCGGGGAAACGACCCCCATTGTCCGAATAAATCAATGTAAATCCGGGGTATACCCCTGAGTCTGTGTCGGCTCCTTTTTCGGGTGCAACGCGATGTCTCGAAGCTTCAGACTGTCTGCAAAGAGAAATCCGGATCTCCCCATCGGTACCTTTCGGAAATGCATATTTCAGGGAGTTTGAGAAAAGTTCGTTGATTATTATTCCAAGGGGAATTGCAGTGTCGATTCCGAGGAATATATGACCTACATCAAGGAAAAGCCTGACTTTTTCATTTCCGACTCTGTAAGAGTAAAGAAGGTCAGAAGTCAGTTTTCTGAGATAAGCTGCAAAATCTATGCTTGTCGTGTCCTCGGATTTATGAAGCTCTTCATGGATTATGGACATGGAGACAACGCGGTTTTCGCTTTCTCTAAAGGCTTCAATAACATTCTTATCTTTGAACTTATCAGCCTGAAGGCTGAGAAGGGACGAAACAATCTGAAGGTTATTCTTGATCCGATGGTGAATTTCCCTCATACCTATCTCTTCGGCTTTTGCAAGGGTTTCTTCGGCTTTCTTTTTCTGAGTAATATCGTAAGAATAGCCCTGGATAAATTCGGTCTCTCCTGAGGAGTTACAGATGTTGTGGATTAATTCATGAACCCACTTTACAGTTCCATCTTTCCGCCTGAGCCTATACTCATATTCAATAATGGAATCTGGGGAATGGCTCATTTTTTCCCTGCTTATATCGAGTATTGTTATATCTTCAGGATCAATGAGATCAAACAACTTTATTCTGCCGGAGATAAAATCTTCTTCTGTGTACCCGGTTATTTCCTCAACAGCCCCTTCCATAAATAGTGGGGTAAAATCCCTGTCCAGCTTAAATGAGATCCCTTTAAAATTCTGTAAAAATGAACGATAAAGCTCCTCGCTTTCTTTCAGTTTTTCCGAGGAAAGTTTGATTTCAGTAACATCCTTCATTACCCCAAGGGCTTTGCATACGTAGCCTTCTTCGTCCCTGAGGTAGACGCCTTTGTTTTCCACACAAAAATAGCTTCCATCTTTCCGCCGGAAGCTGAATTCTTCATTGAATTTTTCTCCTGTCTTCCAGCACATTTTAAATGTCTGCTGCACCCTTCTGCGTTCTTCAGGGTGAATGTGCTCAAGCCAGTCATAATATGTAAAATTCTGCATCTCGTTGTAGCTGTAGCCCGTAAGTTCCGTGACTGCCCCTGCCCATTCAACATGGCCGTTTTGCAGGTCAAACTCGTATATCAGCTGGCCTGTCTGTTCGGCAGCCAGCCGATATCTTTCTTCACTTTTTAACAAGTTGTCTTCGATACGTTTGCGCCCGGTTATGTCGAGCATTACTCCTACGAGCCCTTCCACAGTTCCATTAAGATTTCTGTATACGGCTTTATTGAAAAGGAAATCCCGGGTTATCCCATCAGAGCACATGACTCTGGACTCATAAACCTGGCTTCCTCCTCTCTGGAGCAGCTGCCTGTCAATCCTTTTATAAATATTATCCAGTTCTGCCGGAATCACTTCGGAAAGTCCATCTGTAGAGCATCCTATTACTTTTTCCCTTGAGCTCCCAAGAATCATCCTTGAAAAGAGTTCGTTGCAGCTGCGGTAAATCCCCTCTCTGTCTTTATAGAATACGGGAGCCGGAATCGTGTCAAGCAGAGTTTCAAGAAAATGTACTTTATCCTGGAGGGTACCCTCAACCTCATCTCGCTCTATGGTTAACGAGATCAGGGATGCAACGCCGTTCAAAAAATAAGTATCTTCTTTTGTAAATCTTTCTTTATTTATACTGTGGACCGCGAGCACTCCATAGGGTTTTTCAACACTTCCAATGAGGACGCTCACTCCACTCTTTATTTCCTGGTATCCTTTAAATCCCATTCCTTCAATGGAACCTTTTCTGTTTAATTTCTCTATCCGAATAGGTTTTTTTGAAAGCACTGTATACCCGGCAGTCGAAGCTGCATCTCTTTTTATAACCTTACCCATATCTTCGATCTTCCATCCAATTCCTGTCTCAAACAGAAAATTTCCATCAGGCAGAAGCTTCAAGATTTTGCAATACTCTACATCAAGTGCCGAAGCAGTCAAAATTAAGGATTCGTCCAGCAGGGTTCGAATATCCGGGGTTTTAAGAGCCAGTTCGGCAACCTGGGAAAGAGCTTCATGGTGCCTATCCGTTAAAGATAGCTTTAAAGATAGCTTTTTCTCGGCGAGTTTGGAAAAAGTGGCATCCGATGCATGAAGAATAATGTATTTACCGTCAGCAGAAGGTGTGAAAGTGGCTGAATACACCTTTTCGCCTGCTTCAAGTTCCATGTATTCCGGCTTCTTCTTAAGAGCGGCTTTTTGCACGTTTCTTTGGATTTCTAAAGGAGCCTTTTCTCCGACCCCGCTCTCCCATGCTTCAAGTAATGCTCTTCCTGCTTCGTTAGCATAAAGAATTGTTCCTTCTTTTTTTATCCTCAGAACCGGGCTGGGGCTGTTTAAAAGGAATTCTTCCATCCAGTTTCCTTTTGCTTCGGATTCTCCATCAGTAATGTTTATGCTATTACCCCCAGCCTTTAAGTGCCTGCTCTTTTTTTCTTAGAACGTTTTCCAGATTTTGGGTCTTTCTGTCCGTAACTCCAGGTTTCCTGAATTCGTTTTTATGAAAATTTATCCGATAATCACATGTATGATAAAGTTATTGACATATTAATATTTTGGATATAATGTTAAAGGAATATTAATAAGTGACAATGTAATGTGATATTATTCGCATTTTTTACCGAACATGAATATATATAAAAAGCCTATCATTAGGGATCTGTCTATTACCGGGGATTTATTAATACTGGCAGGCACCCGCAGCAGCCCTCTAAAATACTTTTGGGAACTCGCTGACAGATATATGGAAACGTAAGTATAATTTCGCTTTTTGCAAGAGAGGTATCTTTTATGGAGGATTTTAACCAGCTCAAAAGAAAACTTGACGATATGACTGTTCCGGAACTTTACGAGTATGTTAGAGAAAAATATCCTGAAAACGAAGACCTTGCATTCGGGTCCAAAAAGATAATTGTCAGGAAAGTGCTGAACTTCGAAAGAAACCGGCTGAATGAACTGGAAGAAACTGGTCAGTAAGAATTATATTTTTACAGTTCATTTTTTAAGCTTTTCCTGTTCTGAAAATGTCCTGCCTTCGGGGCGTTTTCAGGAACACTTCCATTTAGAGGTGAGCCTGAGGTTTCAGAACAGGTACATAAGTGTTGTTTTAAATATGAGGAAATCTGGAAACTAGAAATCACAGGGTTCCCTTTGATACAATCGATTTCAATTGGTTTAATGGATTTTAGGGATGGATATTAGGAATTTGAAAAATATCGGAAATTTGGATAACAGCATCCTCTATTATAATCCAGGGTTTAATGTAAGATTAACCCATAATAGGGGGACTACTTACTGAAAAGTGCCAGTTTATTGAATTTTTACCACCTGTCAGAGAGTCATTCTTTACTGATCATTTCTTTTACCGATCATTTCTTTTACTGATCAGTCCTTTCACTGATTAGCCTTCTTACTGATCAGTCCTGATATTACTAAAAAATACACACAGGGAAAAGTTAGAAAGATAAGCAAGGGAACTGGTTTAGGATGTTTGCAGCAGAGTCGGAAAAATGCGTTCTTGAATATGACAGGCGCCTGTTTGATATTGAAAAGCAGCTGAATATTCTTCGCTATCTCAACCCTGTGAATACCAGAAAAGAAAAAGAGAAGTTCCTCAGGGCATACACTGAAAGCAAACCTTACGACCCGGTTTTCGAGTACGAAAGCTGTGGGCCGGAAGTCGGGGCCTTTTGCAGGGAACTTAAAAAAATAAGAGGAAAACTTGAGTACTGTAAAGATTCTGTTTTTGCTCCTTTCTACATCAAAAAGATCAATTACCTCCTTCGCTTTCGTGAACTTTTGACTCACAGAGATTCCCCGGATTTCGGGGGTGAGCTTTCAGCCTTTTACGGAACCCCTTCAAAATCTCTCTTGCAGGAGGCCCGGAGAAACCTTGAAGATTTAAAAGACGAGCAGGTAGAGAAAAACCTGAGTCCTGAAGATATCAGAGGCGTTTTTGTGAAGGAATTAAAACGTCTGGGTCTAGAATGGGAGGTCAGGCCTGCGGATGGAGGGGGAGTGAAAATGGCAGTAAATGCAGCATGCAGTGAGGTTCATATCGATTTTTCTGCCATTTTTTCTGAAGCCGGAGTCAAAGGGTATCTCTGCCACGAAATCGGGACGCACGTCTTTCGGGCAGAAAATGGAAAATTCCAGCCTCTTATGCTTTTCCGCTCGGGTTTTCCGGGGTATATGGAAACCGAAGAGGGACTTGCAGCCTATAACGAAGCAAGAAATGAGGTTCTGTCGCCGGAAAACCTTAGAAAGTACAGTGCAAGGGTTGTGGCTGCTTCGATATGTAATGAAGCTTCCTTTTCAGAGCTCGTGGACGAATTGGCAGATAGTTTCCCTCTCGAAGAAGCTTTTACCTTTGCCCTGAGAGTCAAAAGAGGGCTTAGTGATACATCTCTACCCGGAGGCTACACAAAAGACTGTGCATATCTGAGCGGTTTTCGGAAAGTAAACGACTTTTTACAAAAACAGCCCTCAGAGCAAGAGGCTTTGAAGATCCTTTACTGCGGGAAAATAGGTATCCAGCACTTCCAACTGGTAAAGGACCTGCTGGATGAAGGAATTCTCAAACAACCACGCTACCTCCCGGAAGCAAACCTTCCTTCCCCTGCTTTTTCCGTGGTCCGTAATTAAAGGCAGCTCCTGCTTAATTGTTTGGTCTTATCCAGACGCCAAAACTGAGCCCTTCTGTTTTCTCTGTTGCGCCGCACAGGGCTGGTCGGCCCGCCGCCCACCAAAAAAACAATAGCTGAACATATTAACACAACTAAAAGAAACCTAATACTAAGGAGAAACGGTCATCCTGCATGAGAAACAATCCTCTTGGCCCCGGAAAGCCGCATTTTAATTCACAGGATATACAAACGTTCCCTCCAGCTTCTCTGGCGGCCCTTCAAAAAAAGAAGAGGGAAGTGGAAGGAGAAAACTGAAAATAACAATAAAATTAATAAAAACACACGTGAAAAGCGTATTTTTCAAGTATGATTTAATTCTGTTTTGTTTGTACTTTACTGCTTTTTTCTGCCGCTTCGGCTTGTTAGTTTGTCGTTCTTACTTACAAGCGTTCCCAGTAGCTTTTAATTTTTGATTTTCTTTTCTTTTTCTTTTTCTTTTTCTTCTTTTTGGGAAAGGCCGCTCTCCTTCGTCGAGCGTGACAAAAACGGTTCACTATGTGAATACGGTTATACCGGTTATAGAGATTCGTAGTTTAGAACCATAAATTAGTCCTCTTGAGCGAAGCGCAGCGCAGCGAAAAGGACCGCGTACTCCCGAGGCGCAATTCGGGCGAGGCGCAATTCGGGCGAGGCGCAATTCGAGCGAGATGCAATTCGGGGCGAAAAGGACATTGTGCTGTTGAACTTGCAGTGCAACTCCCAGGAAATCTCTGATTTTCTGTGATCCCGAAGCGCAATTCGGGAAGTAAAATCTGTTATTTTTATAAATTAGACATGTTATAAATGATTTTTTATATTTCATTTTTTCATTAAGATTAATTATTATGAAAAAGCCGCGCTGATAGCGCGGTAAATTTCCGTGAATATGCCTAATAAGGTTGTTTTGTCCCCCCTAAAGCCCAAAACTCTTCCTTCCCTTTTCGCATAGACCGATAAAAATCCATAGCCACAGCTACCTTTTTTCAATCCTTTTTCTATTTTATAGGCTGGGAACCAAATATCCCTCTGCTCTCTACAGACCGTAAGCTCGTGGAAAATCGCCAGACTCTGTGAACACAGAGCTGTAACATGTTAAATTGCCGGAGAGCCGTAGGAGTGAGGGTGGTAGTCTAAGATAGCCGGACAAAGCCGTAAGTCTGCAAAACTACCCTCCCAGCCTACGTATCGTTTTTATGAAAATGCAGCTATAAAAAAAGCTGCAATTATCCTTTATACGAGTCTGCTTGAACGAGCGAAGCGAGTGAAACAGACCTCGTGCTCCCGAAGCGAAACTCGGGAAGCGAAACTCGGGCGGGTGAGGAATATTTTTATTACGCTACGAATGCCAATTCATTTAAAAGAGCGTCTTTATAAATGTCCCGAAGGCTCTCATGAGCCTCAGTGAGTTTCCTGAAAACATCAGCTTCCTCATAAGGACAGATGGGTGGTCCATATCTCCGTACTCGGTAATTGTGTTCAGGATGGAAGGGCTATTTAACGAGCCTATGAGTTCGTTTAACTGGTGGTCTTCCAGCTTTCCCATGTAATCATGGATTTTCATGCCTATTTCGAGTTCTTTTTCCAGGCCTTTTCGCCAGAGCCTATCGTATTCGGAAAGCCTGCTTGCAGAGGTATCTCCTTCTAGGGAGGCTTCAGCTGCAATTTTTCCGGCAATTTTTGCTGCAAAAGCTCCTGTATAGACTCCGCCTCCTGATGTGGGCTTAGCCTGTCCTGCAGCGTCGCCTGCGAGCAGGATGCCGTCGGAATATGTTCTTTCCTGAGGGCCGATAGGAATTCCTCCAACTACAAAATCAAGCATACCTCCTGAGTACCTAGCTTTTACGTGGGGATTTGAGCGCAGGAATTTTTCAAGATAGAAAAGCGGTGAATTCTCGCAGTGTCTGCTTTTGCACGCGATTCCCGGCTCTATAGCAAGTGCTATCCTTGAGATTTTTTCGTCAAGGGGCACGGTCCAGGCAAAGAAACCCGGAGCTGAAGAACCGGGAAACAGTTCGACAAAGTCACTGTTTTCTGAGGCATAGGGGGCTTCAATCTGAATTCCCGGGAGCACACGCGCAGGTTTTCCAAGGTCTGCGTAACTGGCTATACGGCTTTTTACCCCGTCCGCGCCTATAACTACAGATGCGGATATGGTTTCGAGCTTGCCGTTTTTAAGTACTTTGAGTTTCACAGGGGAGTTCTTTTCTTTATCACTTCTTTCTGTCCCGTTTTCGGCTTTGAAGTTTTCCTTCTCAAGCCCTATAGCCCTCGTTTTCAGGGAGAGTTCAACGCCTTCTTCTACAGCCATTACTGCAAGGGTCCGGTCAAAGTTTTTCCTAGAAACAACATACGCTTTTGTCCGCTTCCCGTCAATTGGCAGGCACTGCCCATCTGGAGCATGCACAAAAGCGCCGCGAACAGAATTGAACACAAATTCGTCCGAAGGCTTGAGATCACACTCTTTAACAGCTCTTGTGCTCAGAAGCCCTGTACAGCCCACAGGAGAGCCTATTGAGGCATGCTCTTCGAGCAGAAGGACTTTTGCTCCGTTCATTGCCGCATATCGGGCAGCAGTGGAACCTACAGGGCCAGCTCCTACCACAACAACATCATATCTCATACAGTATCACATTCGAATCGCAATTAAGTTCGAATTACGAATTAAGTTCGAGTAGTAAATCAAGTTCGAATGAAATGCATGGCTTTTACTGAAAACCTGATTCCTTTCCTATAGATAGACCTTAATGCTTCTCAGGAAGTTTAATATACCCCTGATTCATATAATTTGTTAATATAACAATTTAAATATAAGATTTATGTTATATTTAAAAACTGGCTATTTACTGATAAACCACATTTAATACCTTTTTAGAATTATCATCAGTTTTATTTTACGGATCTCCCTTTCTTTCAAAATATTGATATATCGATAAATGCATCCTTGCAGAAAACTGAACAATAAGGTACTTAATCATTTCTTCGAACTACCGGTCAGGGCTCCCATGCATCAGAAAAAAGAAAAATACCAGGCTTCCAGCTCACAAAAACAAAAAAGAAACAGTCCATATATAAATAGTCAGGACAGGAAGGGTCCGCAAACCCGCGAAAAAGGCGCAGAAAACAAATCACGGGGTTTTAAAGAGAAACCCTCTGCCAGAAAGAGCTCTGGCTCTGAAAAGCGGTCGGACATGGCATCTTTTTCAAAGAAAAAATCCTCTCCGCGTTTCGAATATGAAGATGATTACATTTTCTGGTGCAGGAAATGCAACCTGCCACTCTTAGGGGAAGAATGCGGGATCTGCGGTAATAAGGGCGAGATAATCCATCTTTCCCAGCCTGCCGATATAAGGTTTTGCTCTCCTTATGAGCGCGAGATCCTTGCAGGGCAATTAATTTCATCATTTGGCTGCGATCCTCTTGGAGAAAGGCTTGTTTTCCTGAATAAAATCCCAGGAGAAGACAAAACTGATGAAGTCATTTTAGACGGCTTCATTTTCGGAGTGTTACGCTTTGAACTTTCGGAAATGGACTATATTTTTGAGCCTTCCCTTCAGGGAGCAAAAATTCTCATCAAATGTGCGGAAGGCAGAAAAGTCGAGCTTAAGAAAACAAACAGGCACCTTAATGGAAAAAATATACCGGCAGGGCTTATAGATTCCTTTACCGGCAACATAAAAGCAGGGGATTTCGTCCTTGTCACTGCTGGCAGCCTTAGCGGATACGGAGTCTCTTACATTGACGGCGCGGATTTTACAGATCTGAAGAGGCTGGCAAAGCCCGAAGCTCAATCTAAGATCTCAGCTCAATCCGAGACCGGGGTTCAACCTGAACTCATATCCCTATCTGAGTCCGAATCCTCGCCAGAAACCGGAGCAAAAGTTCTCAGGGTTAGAAAGGTTGACAGCAGCGAGGCGTGCCTGCACCCCGAAGTTCCGGATCTCAGGGCATGCATAGATGCTAACAGAAAGCATATGCAGATCCTGGGGAAAAATGCCATCAACACCATTCGTGGGATTGTTTCAAGAAATGAATACCGGGACCTGCCTGTGTATGTGTCCTTTAGCGGAGGAAAAGACAGCCTTGTCGTGCTGGACCTTGCAAAGGCTGCTCTCAAGCAGAGGGAGTTTAAGGCTTTTTTCCTGAATACGGGGATAGAATTCCCTGAGACCGTGGAGTTTGCCCGGAGTTTCTGCAGGGAGATGAAAGTCCCCCTTGAAGAGATGAGTTCAGGTTCTGCTTTTTGGGATCAGGTAGAAAAGTTCGGACCTCCTGCAAAGGACTTCCGCTGGTGCTGCAAGGTTTGCAAACTGGCTTCGGCAGGGGATCTGCAAACAGGAAAAAGGGCCTACTCTCTCCCGGAAAAGGAGGTTGCAAATGCAGTTGCTTACCTGACAATAGACGGCAAGCGGAAGCATGAATCTTTTTCCAGGGCAAGAATTGCGGCGAGTGAGACAAACCCCTTCGTTCCGACACAGCTCAATATTTTCCCTATCCGGGACTGGCGTGCACTTGAAGTCTGGCTCTATATCCATTGGAGAGGGCTTTTATACAACCCGCTCTACGACCTGGGCTTTGAAAGGGTCGGTTGCTGGCTCTGCCCGTCTGCCCTTGCTGCCGAGTATGCCAGGGTAAAGGATCTGCACCCTGAAATGCATGCGAGGTGGAATGCCTTCCTGCTTGAGTGGGCAAAAATGCGCGGGCTCTCGGAAAAGTTCGTAGAGCACGGGTTCTGGCGCTGGAAAGAACTGCCCCCGAAAATGCTCAGGTTGGCAGAGGAGCTTGGGATCTCTGTCCTGCCGGAAGAAAAAGCTGAAGACTTTGAAATTGAGGTCGTGGGAGGAATTTCCCCCTGCAAAGCAGGAGGCTTTTCTGTCGAGGCAGGAATCCGAGGCATCAGGGAAAAAGAGGCTGCGGATTTCATCAATGTACTTGGAAAGACTGTCTACGCAGAAGAACTGGGCATGCTGCTGGTCAAAACCGGGAACGGGACTGTGAAGTTTTTCTCTAATGGAAACCTGCTAGTAAGCTCGGAAACAAAGGAAAAAGCTGTCTGCCTTTTTAAAAAGGCTGCAAAACAGTTTGTAAGGCTTTCCCGCTGTACGGGATGTGGTATCTGTGAAAAAGCCTGCCCTGTCGGAGCAGTTTCAATTAAAGAAGGAAAGCCTCATGTAAGTGAAACCTGTATAAGGTGTGGAAAATGCATGGAGTCCTGTGTGGTAACAAGATATTTTGACAAACTTGTGCCCGGGCTGGATGAAAAACTGAAGGTTTGAATCAGAAAATGTTAGTACAAGGAACTCTGGCGGTCTGGAATCAATCTAATGATACTATTTCAAGCGGCCAGAGTAGTCTGAGTGAAATCTGAGTGAAAACTCTCAGTTGTTTAATCACAGACAACCCTTGTTTTGAGTAAGCAAAGACCCTGAATGACCAAAAATTTAATTATAAGTTCTGAATTTGCTGTTTTTTCACATTTCTGTGATATTTTTAAATAGTTTCTAATTATATTTCCATATTATACCTAGAATGTTACCCTGCCTCTCTAGATGGCATACCCTAGAAACTTCCCGGTAATAGCTGATATCTCCTGTTGTTTACCGGACCTAACTCTGTACGTACTGGCTAAACTTTCCAGTAATGAATTTGATCCTGTTTGCATCTAACTTTAAACTTAACAATGTTTGCATCCTTCTTACCTGGTCTAATTCAAGGTCTCAGCTTCCCATAATTAAAGACCTCGGCTTCCAATTCATCAATTTAATCATCAATTTAATCATGAATTTAATTATTCTTACTCTACATAATTAATACATTAATTAATTTATTGAATTGCTATAACTTACTCATCATATGGAACTGAAGAATGCGATTGAATTACCCACCTGACGGAGTCAGCCAGCTTATTGCCAGCCGATGGAAAATAGGAGTAGCCATTGCATTAGCTGTGCTTTTGTTCTTTGCTTTACTCATCCTGCTGCCCCTGGCAGACGGAATAGTGCTCGGGATAGTCTTTGCTTATATTGCCAGGCCTATCCAGGTAAAATTTGGAAAATACCGAAAAATTGGAGCTTTAATAGCCAGTCTTTTCATTTTTATTCCTATAGTATTCATTGTGGGAGCCGGAATTGTTGAGATTCTTAACCAGGTCTCCTGGGTTATTGAACACCAGACCTCAGTCATGGGTGGAATTTTAGATTTTATAAATGCTCTGGAAATTCCGGATAAATATGTTGAAAGGATAAACAATGCTATCTGGAACCTCTTTACTTCCCTGCTCCCTGCAGTCGGCAGCATAGGGCTAATATCATATGCCCAGAGTATCGGTCTTTTTGTTATTAATTTCATAGTTGCGATTTTCTTCTGTTATTTTCTGCTTGCAGATGGGGACAGACTTTACTGTGCTTTTCTTGGCATGATACCGGGTGATTACCAGAAAATTGTAAACCGCTATGCAGCTCACCTGGACCTTATCCTGAAAGGAGTTTTCATAGGTAATGCCTACTCTGCCCTCATAGTGAGCATAACCTCAGTGTTTGTCTTTTATGCTTTTGGATTTACCCATGTGCTGGCACTTGCAACCCTGATCTTCGTAGCTTCAGTTATCCCTCTCTTTGCCGGATATATGGTGCTCGTGCCTCTGGCTATAATACGCTACTTTGAACAGGGATTTGAAAGCGCATCTCTTTTCTTTGTAGTTTCTTCCCTTGTAATCTACGGCCCTCCGGAACTTATCCTCAGGCCTTTCCTGACCAGCCTGAAGTCAAAGATCCATCCTATGCTGCTCATGCTCGCCTTCTTAGGAGGGGCTTTTGTGGGAGGAGTTGCAGGTTTTTTTGCAGCCCCTATTCTCCTGGGAGCGCTAGTTGCAGCTTACAGGGTTTATCAGGAGCAAATCCACCCTGAATTGGCAGCCCAGACTGACCTCAACCTCAAAAATCCTGCAGAATCCTGCAGGATTGATTGAAGAAATATTTTTCAATGAGGCGAAAGGGATTGCTTTATATCATTGCAGGATGTTAGGACTGTCATATATTCTTCTTTACTTCCTTTAATCAAGATCTACTGACGGGTACAGACTTCAAACAGCTCTGAAATCAGATCCTAGAACTGAACCGCAGTACTGAACCATAGTACTGATCATACTACTGTTTGATTCTCTGTTTGATCCAGAAACAAAGCCAGTTCGGAATATATTAGGCTTAGAAAACACAGGTGATAGAATGCAGTTATTGCTCATTCACTCTGATTATATTGAATACGAAACCAAAAAACAAACCCCAGTTGCTGAAAAAATAGAAGAGTCCTTAAAGTCAGGCAGACTTGAGGAAGCCCTTACCGCTTTTACGGCTGTTGAAAGCGTGGATGAAGCCAATCCAGAAGAAGCCATAGCAAAGGCTGTTTCTGAAATAGAAAAGGTTGCAGCCCAGGTCAAAACCAGCCGTATAATGCTTTATCCTTATGCCCACCTGAGCTCTGATCTCTCCTCCCCGAAAGTTGCAATAGAGGTCTTAAAAGGCATTGAAACAGCTCTTTCAGGCAAATACGAGGTCAAAAGGGCTCCTTTTGGATGGTACAAATCCTTTACCGTAAGCTGTAAAGGGCATCCCCTATCCGAACTTTCCAGGAGCATCCGTCCCGAAGGAACGGCAAAAGCAGTATGCAAAACCGTGGCAGTTGAAGAAAAAGGAGAGGTAGTTTCCGAAGCCCTGAAAGCTGAGAGCACTGCAAGGTCTTACTGGCGCATTCTAACTCCAGACGGGGAACTCCATGAGATCGAAGGCTTTGACCTTGCCCCTCACCCGAAGCTTCAGCAGTTTGTAAATTATGAAATTTCCAAGAGCAGGGCGGTTGAAAGGGCCCCTCCCCACGTAGAACTTATGCGGAGGCTTGAACTTGCAGATTATGAGCCAGGGTCAGATTCCGGAAACATGCGTTATTATCCCAAGGGAAGGCTTGTCAAATCCCTAATTGAAAACTATGTGCTTGATGTCGCAACTGATTTCGGGGCAATGGAAGTCGAAACTCCCCTGATGTACGACATGAACCACCCGACCCTTAAGAAGTATCTTGACAGATTCCCTGCAAGGCAGTACTCTATCGAGTCGGATAAGCGGCAGATGTTCCTGCGCTTTGCAGCCTGTTTCGGGCAGTTCCTTATGAACCACGACATGACGATCTCCTACAAGAACCTGCCTCTGAGGATGATCGAAATGACTCGCTACAGTTTCAGAAAAGAACAGCGCGGGGAACTTGTGGGCTTAAGAAGGCTCAGGGCTTTTACCATGCCGGATATGCATACCCTTTGTGAGGATATGAACCAGGCTGTAAACCAGTTCAAGGAACAGTACGACCTCTGCATCAGTGTGCTTGAAAATGTGGGGATCCATATTAGCGATTATGAAGTTGCCATCCGCTTTACAAAGGACTTCTATGAGTCCAATAAAGACCTTGTAGTTAGTATGGCACAAACCGTCAACAAGCCCGTGCTTGTGGAGATGTGGGACACCCGCTTCTTCTACTTCGTGCTCAAGTTCGAGTTCAATTTCGTAGACGCCCTTGCCAAGGCTAGCGCTCTTTCGACTGTCCAGATCGATGTGGAAAATGCCGAAAGGTACGATATTTCTTACGTGAGTACAGACGGCAAATTGGAGAGGCCTACAGTGCTCCACTGCTCTCCGAGCGGAGCAATCGAACGCTGTATCTATGCTCTTCTCGAAAAAGCAGCAATGGAAACCGAAGAAGGAAAGGTCCCTATGCTGCCTGTCTGGCTTTCTCCCACACAGGTAAGGGTTGTGCCGATTTCCGAAAAACACCTTGCTTTTGCCGAAGAGTTTTCAAAGAAACTGGACTGCAGGGTTGATATTGACGACCGCGACCTGTCTATAGGAAAGAAGGTAAGGGAAGCGGGCAGGGAATGGGTACCATATGTCGTGGTTATCGGAGATAAGGAAATGGAGGAAAACACGATTAACGTAACCATCCGGGCCGAGTCCGAACAGGATAAGCCGAAAAAAGTCCAGATGGTTCCGGAAGAACTCAATACCCGCATAAAGGAAGAAACCGCTGGCAAGCCCTACAGGAAGCTACCGCTTGCAAAGTACCTTTCTGCAAGACCGAAATTCTTCTAAATCCTTTTAAATTTCCTTTTCCAGAAGATCTCAAAGGATAGAGAACCTCTACAACGAGCCTTTTCCTTTGAATTTTCCCTTTTTCGCGATAAATTGCTGCATTTATTTATTTATTCATTTATTTGTTTATTTATTCATTTATTTGTTTATTTATATATTCCTTCATTTCAATATCAGCTATAGTCCTTTATTTTAGTAGCATTCTCTATGTTTTCATAGTCTTTAATAAATAGTAATTCTTGTGCATCCGCAGTCCTTAATTGATAGTAATTTTTGAATTCTCACAGTCTTTACATTTGTACTTTCATAGCCTTTATATCTTCACTTCCATAATCCTTATATTTCTATGGTTATTATACTCCACAGCTTTATATATTCCATAACTTTATATTATAGTAATTCTTATACCGCCGTAATTCTTATATCGCCGTAGTTCTTATTATTGAAAAGGGATTCCTTTTAGTTAAAAGCAGTTTGACATGCTCTTTTCGATTTCAGAACGAAAGGAGACAGCCCAGATTTTCTGGACTGGAGATTTTTATTCTTTATTTTGTAGTGAGGGGAATTAATTCTTAGAATATTTCCAGTTGCATGCACTGTTTCCTGTGCATGGAACATGCAGTTTCCCGGAAAACTCTTTGAAAGGTAGCTTTCTGGTTTTAATGGAAATTAAAAATCTCGTTGAGTGAAAAGTGTGAGGACAGCGTACTGATGACAATTTCAAATGAAGCCGCAGCCGGCATGGAAACAGTCGAGCTCGAGCCCTTGAGGGAAGATAAGAAGAAAATCTTTGAGGATATTCTGGAATATTTTGAAACCCATCAGAGAGGCTATATCAAAGTTCCCACTGGCTGGGGTAAAACCTTTCTTTCGAAACATATAATGAAAAAATATTACGAAGAAGGAAAACTTGTACTTTTCCTTATTTCGAAAAACAACCCCCTCCTGAGCCAGACTTACTACGACAGGAAAAAAAACAGGCCACTCTTTCCCAATAGTGCGCTCCTCTCTTCCGAACATAAGGTATCTAGAAAAGATATTGCAGAAGCCCTTAAAAAATCCGGGCGGGAAATGGGTGAAGGTTTTGTGCTCTTTGCCTCGCTGCAGACAGTACTCGGAAAGCAGGCTTCAGAAATCAAAGAACTGCTCCTCGAGTATACCGATCTTGCAATCGTAGATGAGATCCACAACTTCATCAATAACAGGGGAAACGACTTCCTCAACGAGTTCGGAGATCGGACCAGAATCCTGGGGATGACTGCAACTCCTTTCCAGGGTGTGGTCGGAAACGTAAAATTCGTGGACGAGATTGCCGGAGATATGAGGGAAGTCTACGCAAAGACCCTTCCTGAGTGTATCCTTGATGAAGAACTTTCGCCCCTTAAGTATACTATTGCCGAAAGTTCGGAAGATATCTTTGAGATCTTCGATTTTGAAAAAGGGCTGGATGAACTTGACAAACAGGACCTTTTCCTTGACTGCAGTACCGCCGACAAACTGAAAAAAGTAATCCGAAGAACGCAGCTTGCAAAAGATGTGTACGATTCGATGGTAAAGCAGAGGAATGCAAAGACCCTTGTCTTCTGCGCCCCTGTCCGAAAGCGTGTCTATGGAGCTGGAGCTGATGGAGAGGAAATCAATGCTTTTCACGCAAAAATTACTTCTTCGGTTTTTAATGGGGAAATCTCTGCCCCGGAGATGGAAAAGGACTCTAATCCTGTCCTGCCACTCGATTTTGATAATTATACCCCTGAAAGGGAATTTAAATATGCCGCTTTTATGACCTCCGAATTGCCTAAGGAAGAACAGAGCGCCCTTCTTGCAGCTTTCAGGGAGGAAGGAAAGCCGCCCTATGTCCTGTGCACTGTCGGCATGCTGATCGAGGGCTTCGATTTTCCGGCACTTGAAACCCTTATTCTGCTGCGTCCCACCCTGAGCATGCGGCTCTTTGAACAGCAGGTAGGAAGGGTTACAAGGCTTTCTCCGGTTTCCGGGAAGTATAGGGGAAACATCTTTGAGATCTCAGACAGCATCGATTCCCTTTACCAGCACTTCGGAGAAGGAGTTTTCAACGGGGAAAAGGTTGACCAGGTCCAGATGCTCCAGCCCGAAATCCGCCTTGAAGAGCTTTTCTCCGAAGGGGATGCAGCCCGGGCAATCGAAGAAGGAAAAATCGAAATTATCAAAGTAGATTTCAGCAACCTGAAAAAAGGAAAGGGAAAAGGAAAGGATGCACAGGCAGGAGAAATCCCTGTCAGGCTTCCCCCAACTGCCCTGAGGGCAAAATATTTCTCGCGCCTTCTTACCCTTACAGAGGAAAAGGATATCGGAGCCTTTGAACGCGAAAAGCGGGAACTCATGCGGGGAGCCTTAAGGTTCAGAGTCAGGGAACTCAGAGATGCAGAAGAACTCGCGAACCTTTCCGGCCAGTTAAATAAGCTCAAAAGGGAAGCCTACGAAGACCGCAGGCTAGGGGACGTTTCAAGACAGCACAAGCCCAAGGTTTTCGGGGAAGTTGAATGGCTCCTGAAACTTCGAGCCTTAAATTCCCTTAAGTATGAAGGTAAGCGCATTTCGATGCCCGAGAAAAATAGAATTTTAAGAACCCTGGGATTTGAACCTGATATCCGGAAGATAGACAGCTACAGGCTTAAATGCCTTAAACTCGGTTCAGCCCAGAAGACCATTCCCGATCTTGTAAAGGTACTCGCGTTTGTAAGTCGCCTCTCATCTTCCGAAACCTACCAGTTCCTTGATAAAAAGAAAAAAGAACAGTGGAAAAGGGAGTTCCTGCCTGCGGTTTACTGGGGTTTCTGCTTCATTAATGATTCTCCTGAACTCAGGGAACTCTTCGAGTCCACGGAATGGGACAGGCGGGTCAAAAATATTATCAGGCAGAAGTAATCTGGTTATCCTTATCAATCGGTTGGTATTATTCAGAGCGTCCGAGGCTGGAACTTTTTGTTTCTCTTCTGCGCCTTGCAGAACTGATATCGGCTCGCCGCCAGATAAATACTTCATTTGACCCCGGAAACCGTTTTCAATTTCCAGTAGATATAAGCACCTCCGCCAGACAAGCTGGCGGCCCTTCCCAAAAAGAAGAAAGAAGCAAAAATAAATTGAAGAAAAAAAGAAGAGCCTTGACAAAGCACTAAATAGCAATAAAAGCAGGCGTGAAAACATTATTTTGGGAATATTTATTTTTGTTTTTGTGCGTTTCTACGGATTTTTAATGTTACTTTTGCTCTCTGGCTTTTATTTGTTGGCTTTTTTCTTTCTTTTCTCTTTTTGGGACAGGCCGCTCTCCTGCGTCGAGCGTGACAGGAACGGTTCAGTACACGAATAAGGTTTTTAAGGTCGAGGTTTTTAGTTTTGTCCTTTTTTAGCCTTCTATGTATTCAAAGTTCCAGAACGGAATCCCTTCTATTTCTCCTTTCTCAAGATGTTCCAGTTCATGAGCTGCACTATATGCCGGGGTGCCTTTCAGTGATATGCGTTTTTTCTTCAGCTCCCTAACTGTTATTTTTCTGAGCTCTGGATTTACTTCTGCAAATATGATCTTTTTCGCCTGCAGGGTTATTATGTAGGGTCTTTCAACCAGTTCTCTTTCGTCTTTTGTCCCGCACTTTTCCAGCCTGAAGATAACCCCTTCTTCCGTTATGATTTCAGGATCAATCAAGAGATATATCTTTTCCAGAGTATAGCCAGTCTTGCTCTCCTCATTGTAATAAGTGATCACATCCTTTACTGCAATGCTTTTTGTTTCTTCGGAGGCATAACTCCAGGAGCCTCCTGATTTCAGCGAAAGCAGAAAAGGAAGGAATAGCTCTTCTTGAGTTTCAAAACTGGAAACTATATTTTTTTCCTGAACTGAAAACTTGAAAATCGCCCGGATTTCTTCAGCATCCATATTCATGTCCCCTCCTTCATCCATATTCACATCCCCTTCTTCATTAATATTCATGTCCTCTTCCTTAAGAGTTTGAATCTCGAAGCCTATTTAATTTTTATTTTTCTGAAACACGTCGAAATTTTCCGTCGAAACTCTGTATTTTGACAGAATACAAATGTTCATATTCCTTACTAATTAAGACTTATTTTTGAGTGAAAATATTGAGGGCGGATCATAAATGCAAGAACTAAAAAGTTCTACAGCTTCAAATGAAACGAACACGAAGAACAAAGGGTTCAGTAAAATGGCTGAACTGATGGCTCTCCACAGATTCGCAGAATCGAGAAAGCCAGAAGGTGAACGCATATATTATGACCCTTATGCAATCTATTTTGTTGATCCAGAAACGCTGTCATTTGAAGCATCCAATCCCGAAAAGACAAAAGAAATGTCGGAATATTATGAACGGCTTTTCCCATTCTGGGGAATTCCATTCGGGCCAGAGTAAGGTATTTTGACGATTTTGTAATGAACTCTATCAATGAAGGGCTTCGTCAGCTGGTCATCCTTGGCGCGGGGTAAATATTCATGTTCAGGAAAGGTTGGAAATGTGGGAAGGGTAATGAAGACATGGAACGTACTGATTAAAAATATACACAAGTTAAAAGAAATTAAGTTTGACCTAGTTCACATGTTCTTTGTTGTTAATCATAGATTAATGCAGGGTAGATAGCAGAGAACCAGTAGATCCATAATACAATTGTGATTATGCTGGCAAGTAATATTTTTGCAATGTTTTTAGTGAATAATCTATACATTATTGCCGCAAGAATTCCTGGAGAAAACAGGACAAAAGGTGGTCTCAGTACATAAGGGAAATGTTTGAAAAAACTGGGCAGTGTGTTTGTCTGAATTGCAAGAACATGATATATTGCCATTGTTCCTGCTATAACAAAGATTGCTTCTATGATTTCTTTCAATATTTTCTGTAAATTTTCTGTCATGTGTTATTAAATGTTTTACCAACCTAAATAATTTATTTTTATTGATAACATTTTAAGTATGTGAGAGGAAGTATATTAAGTTCTGAAATTAACGCCTACTGTAATCAGGAAGATTCTTCCAATTGCTTATACGGAATGGAAGGAAATGGGATTCTCAAAAGGTACACTGCACTACATGAAAAAGAATGAAAAGGCTGAGAAGCCTTTTACTCTTAACGATGATTTTCTGGAAAGAGTGAATAAATGGGAAGCATTGGTCAGGTCAAAAGTAAAAATGTTCAATCTTTCATACATGACGATATAAAATCCATACCTAAACTTGTGAGCGTAAATGCTTGATTAACCCTAATGCTTCTGCTACCTACTCTTCCATTATAAATCGCTTCAAACAAACCCCTATCCTCTATGCAATGAACTCTCATTAAATTACGTAGACTTGCATTAATAGGCCAACCTGCATCAGGAAATTCTTTGCAAATTTCTTTAAATCCTACCTGAATATCAGGGAGATTTATAACACCTACCATACCCGATACTTCTTTATTTATATATTCGTTTATATATTTTAATACTCTAGCATCTAAAGGTGTTAAGCTTTTTATTATGTCAATGTAAACATATTTGAATTCAAAATTTCTGGTTGGATCTAAACCGTTCGCTAATAGTCTACACCAGATATCTTGTAAACTCTCATCTTCTTCTAAGCTTGCGTATTCCATTATTGGTATTGCGAATTTTGGAGGAATTGGTCTAGTTTCATTAGTTCCTCTTTTTTCTAAAATTTTTTCTACCTTATTCATTATGACGACTTGATTCTGAAATCGATAGAGTTTCAGCCTATCACCTAATAATCCAACAGAGTCTTGAAACGGTTCACCTAACACCTTTGCAAGAAAGCTACCCAACTTAACACTAGCTTCAACTGAAGCTGTCCCAAATTTTGCAATATCTGCCATAGCTTTTGCTGATTCTTCCATCTCAGACATAAAAAGAGTTATTACTGTTTCATTAGTTATGTATTTCGATTTTATTAGATTCAGTACCAAAATCCAGTGATGAATGTAAAATTAAAAATCACTGGATTTTATAATTGGTTACAATTCTTGTGATGAGACTTTTGGATCGAGGTATTTAGATCTCGAATATTGATTTTGCTTAAAGACTGGATACTTCTTGCGAATTCAGAATTTCAATCAAGAAATGCAAAAATCACTAGATATTGGAAAAGAGTCTGTTCAAGCCTTGTGAATACAAATCTCGTATCAATAGCCATTCCTCCGTTTTTCAGCATGATTTACAATCCTCAAACCTTTCTCAAGGATTGGGTATTGAGGAATTTTAATCCGGCTAAAATGAGGAATTATTCACCGGCCTTGACATCTCTATATCAATGAACATAGTCAACGATTCAGCAATGTTTCTGCCTAGTCTTGAAAGCTCAAAAATGTAAAGCTCAGACACTTCACCAGCCATTATTTGTTCATATACATGTTTGAAACCCTTTCTTGCAGTAGGAGCTATTGTGCCTGATACAGCTTCATCTTTGTATAATATCAAGTGATTCTATGCCGTGTTTTTTTGAGTTTAGGAATTGGTTGTTGATATCCTGTTCTCAGTGGATACACAACAATAGCCGATTTTTTTACGCATCACGATTTATTTAAAAGGTTTACATATAAATGCATCAAAAGTAACATTTGTTACAGATCATATGCTAACCGATGACAAATGGAATGAGATTCAAATAAAAAGATTTATTATCTTAATTCAGATAACAGTAGTGTAAATGTTAATTAATACTCGACTATATTATGAAATATATTTTAATTATTAAATATAAATCGCCCATCCATTTGACTTGAATATTTTTGACCTGGTAATTGTGCAGTTACAACAAAATGATGATTGAAAAAAAGGAAAAGATGAAAGATGATAGAAAGGTGTTGAAAGATGAAATCTCAAAAGACTAATGTGCTCAAGATTTCTGTAATCTTTTTGATTATCTTATTTCTTGGAATAATGAGTGCATTTATTACACATGCTGCATCATATAATTTTGTAAAAGTAATTGGTTCTAAAGGTACAGGTTCTAATCAATTTAATTCTCCAATGTACGCTACTACAGATTCGTCAGGTAATATTTACGTTGCTGATACTGGCAATAGTCGTATTGAGATATTTGACAAAAATTTTAATTACTTTGACAAATGGGGTTCAGGTGGCAGTGGAAACGGGCAATTTTTCACTCCTAATGGAGTTGCTGTAGATTCTATGGGGAATATTTACGTTGCTGATCATAACAATCACCGTGTTCAGAAATTAGACAGTACAGGTGGATACATTAGTCAATTTGATTCTTCTACAATTGGTGACGGTTTGAGTTTTTATCCTGTTGATTTAGCTGTAGATTCTTTGGATAATGTTTATGTTTCAGATAGCAGAAGCAATCGAATCGTGAAACTAAACAAAGACGGAAATTACCTAACACAATGGGGTTCCAAAGGTGCGAGCAGAAACCAATTTAATGACCCAGAAGGTGTTGCTGTCGATTCTTCTGGAAATATTTATGTTGTCGACTCAGGCAATAGTCGTATTATGAAGTTCGATAGCACAGGTACATATCTCACAGAATGGGGTACTCCTGGACGGGAAGATGGACAATTCCGACATCCACATGGTATTGCTATCGATTCTTCAGGGGCTATATATGTAACAGATACAGGCAATCGGAGAATTCAGAAGTTCGACAGCACAGGTTCATATGTGACAAAATGGGTTTCTCCAGAAAATGGTGATGGGAAATTTCAAAATCCAGTAGGTATTGTTGTAGATTCTTCGAATAACGTTTATGTCGTTGACTCATTCTATCATTGCGTTTTTCAATTTGTTAAATCGATGTCACCTACAGCTAATTTCGACAGCAGTGTAACTAGTGGTAGCACTCCTCTTCCAGTGAAGTTTACAGACCTATCGGAAAATGCAACTGGATGGTACTGGGACTTTGGAGATGGGTCAACTTCTACTGACCAAAATCCAATACACAAGTATCTTACTGAAGAAACTTATACAGTTAAGCTTACTGCTACTAATAGTGCTGGCGGGGATACTATTACAAAGTCAAATTATATCTCAGTGAAAAGTGGTCCACAAACACCCACTACACAACCACCAGTTGCAGAATTTACTAGTAGTGCAAAGTCGGTCGATGGCTCATTGATTGTCACCTTTACCGACACAAGTACAGGAGAGCCTACTTCTTGGTTATGGGATTTTGGTGATGGAAATACATCTACTGAACAAAACCCAACTCATACTTATGCCGAGTCAGGTGACTATCATGTAACGTTAATAGTTTCTAATAGTGCTGGAACGAATGATTCTACTAAGGAAGTATCACCTGAGTGGGGATTATGGCAAGTCGTAATTGGTATTATCTCAATAGTAGTTGCTATTATCGGTATAATTAAACAAAAATCTAAACCGCCACAAGATAATAAGCAACAACAAAAACAACTAAAAAATGAAAGAGAAAGCGAATGATCTCATGAAAAAATGGAGCAAATTCGTCAACAACGTGACGGATAATATGTAAGCTAATCTCAAAACTAGAGAAATGAAAGTGAGAAGCTTCAAAGTTACTCTTGACCGAATCGAAGAAGACATTGCAGTCCTGCTTGTTAGGGATGAAGAGATAATTAAAATTAACATCCCTCTCTTTTTATTGCCTGCTAGCAAGGAAGGAGATATACTGGATATTTCCATTGACAGGGATGTTCAAGAGACAGAAGATACAAACCTGCTTTCGGCAGGTAAACCTATAAATTAATATCATTAATTTTATATCTCTTTCTTGGTTATCCCATGGCAGAGAAAAACAGTAGTAGAAGAGTTGAATCCTCCTTAAAACGTACACGGTTCTTAGGTCACCTAGGTCTTATGGCTGGAGTTTTCCGAGAACTTGAAGTTGACAAACTGATCGATGAGAAACTTCCCAAAGAACGGAATCATAATGTTCCTCACTCAGTCTGCATCCTTGCCATGGTACTCAATGGTCTAGGTTTCATAGGGCAACGTCTGTACCTGTTTCCTGATTTTTTCAAAAACATTTCTACTGAAAGGCTTTTTGGAGACGGTATAACAAAAGAAGACCTGAATCAATATGCTATCGGAGAGACTCTTGACAAAATCGTAAAATATGGCCCTACAAAACTGTTTACGGAAATTACCCTTCACATTATGGCTCGTCTACCTATTCCTGTTCACTGTTTACACTCTGACACTACAAGTGTCAGCGTTTATGGTGATTATGAAGACGAAGAAACTGAGTCTATTGATATTACTTTTGGAATTCCCAAAAACGGAAGATGGGACCTCAAACAATTTGTACTGAGCTTGATTGTTAATCAGCATGGAATACCACTTTTCATGAACACACATTCAGGAAATGCTTCCGACAAAAACACAATTCTGGATGCAATAACGTCTCTCAAATCAGTTTTAAGACCTGAAAGCAAAGTGTACTATGTCGCTGATAGTTCCTTTTACACAGACAATAATATCCAGAATATCGGAAAATCATTCTGGATCAGTCGTGTTCCTGCAACAATTTCCGAGGCAAAGGAACTGCTAACTGCAAATCTGAACCTGAAAACGCTAAAAAGTGATGAGAGGTACTCTTTTTATCAAACCTTTGTGGAATATGGCGGAGTCAAACAAAAGTGGGTTTTGCTGCTTTCTCACAAGATGAAGGAGAAGAAAGAGAAAACTCTCAGGACGAAACTTGACAAAGAGGTTGAAAAAGCAGAGAAGGCTTTTAAAAAGCTGAAAGGAGAGGACTTCTTCTGCGAAGAGGATGCATCAAAAGCTGCAGAGAAATGGATTAAAGAATTCCCTTCTATTGTTTTTGAAAAAGTTGATTTGAAATCCATTAAAAAACGTGAATCAGGTAAAAGAGGCAGACCTTCTAAAGATGAGGAATTAAAGACTTATTTCAGGATTGATGGAAGCATAAAGGTTAATGATGCTTTTGTTTTGAATGAAATGGAGAAAATGGGACTTTTCATTCTTGCGAGTAATGATATCACTCTTTCTCCGGGAGAGATGCTGAAGTATTACAAAGGACAGGACAATGTAGAAAAAGGATTCCGATTCTTGAAAAGTGATACATTTAGCATATCGAAAGTCTACCTAAAGAATAAAAGCAGAATTGAAGCACTGGCTATGACAATGGTTCTCTGCTTAATGATTTATTCAATTGCAGAATGGAAATTAAGGACAAAATTAGAGGAAGAAAATGAAACGGTTCCAGATCAAAAAGGAAAGCCAACAAAAAGACCTACGATGAGATGGATATTTGTCAATTTCCAGGGAATTACAGAACTTATTTCTCAGAAAGAAGGTGAAGTAAATTCAGAAATACTGAATATGGAGGATCTTCACTGGAAGATATTGGGTCTCATGGGAGAGAAATATGAAAATATCTATCTCTAATTACGTTAACCTGCCGAATGTAGGCTCAACCCTATGGAAGACCTCATTATCCAGACCTTAAGGGTACTGGGGATTAAAACAACCCGTAAAAATACCTGGGAAAAAATCGAAAAACTTATTCAATCGGGGATAGAAAGCAATGAATTGACCTGCATTCTCAATGAATTGAATAAAATAATTTATTTTATAGAGTGAACCCGAAAAATGGTTAATCTATTTTTACTGTGGAGCTATTTAATTTATTTTTCAATTTTATTTGCTCTCTTTCTACAAATCGTGTTATTCTCTTTTTGTCTCTCTATTTTTTGTTTTTATTTTTCTTTTTACTGTAATATTTTTAACAATCTGTAATAATTAATTATTTTCAAATAGTCTTATATCCACGCTGTAATATCTCTCTTGCAATTATGTTCCTTACAGTTAAAGAAAATAACAGGCCATATACAGCAGTCATCATGTCCTGTATTCTGTTTGGCATGATAGGCATATTTGTAAAAGAAATTAAAGATATGGATGCAGGTTCTATTCTATTTTACCGGCTATTTTTCGGATTTGCGGTCATTCTGGGGTATCTTGTAATATTCGGAGGAATTGGAAATATTCAACTGAAGCAGAAGAAGTTACATATGCTTTTGCTTGGGGTCCTTAATACAATAACAATGTTTACGTATTTTTCCGCGATTAAACATACCGGTATTCCAGTAGCTGTGCTTCTCCTGTATACAGCACCGATATATGTCACCCTGCTCTCTCCTTTACTCCTGAAAGAGCACGCGACTTTCCGGGATATGCTTGCACTTACCCTCTCTATCTCGGGTATACTGCTTGCTGTTAATCCTTTAAACATTTATGGAAGTACGGCCTCAGATGATGGGTATTATATCACAGGAGTCCTTTTCGGACTGCTTTCAGGCCTTTCATACGGTTGTTCGATCATGACCATGAATTACCTGAAGGAAACTTATTCGGTTATAGGGCAGATGTTCTGGTCAACAGCAGTGAGCCTTGCCCTGCTTCTACCTTTTGGAATTTCCGTATCAGACCCGGTCCTGCTCGAAAACCTGAAGCTCCTGGTACCTTTAGGCATCATTGCCACGGCTCTCGCATCTCTTCTGTACTTTAGAGGAGTGGCGCGTATAAAAGCGCAGACCGCAGCTGTGCTCTCCCTGCTTGAGCCGGTGAGTAGCATCTGTTTCTGTTGCATGCTCCTCGGAGAGCCTGTGCAGCCAAACACAATAGGAGGCTGTCTCTTTATCCTTGCAGGCGCTGCACTTATCGGTTATAATGCCCCGATCCGGCAGGGAGCTTCAGAAAAGTATTTCCAGGACATCTGGGCAAGATTTTTCCAGCCTTACATGCCCCTTAGACCGGGGAAGCTCTGATTTCCTTCCCCTTAAGCCTTTTTTAAAAAAGATTATTTTTAGATCAAGAATTAAACTCTCCAATTCCTGATTTATCTAATTTCCCTTTTTCTTTTTCTTTTTTCAAAACCCCTTTAGCACTTACTTGTTACAAAGACCATAGCAGCCACTACCGTAGTCCACTTACCGTCCTTGTCGCCTTTTGCAGTCTGGCATATATGGAAAGTATCAAAAATGTGCCCGCTTGCCTTGTACACCTGTTCTCTCTCATGCCAGGCCATCTCTGCATCAAACTCTATGCCGAGAGTTGTTGCCAGCATCGTTGCAGCCAGGTCTTCGGCATATTCTCCGGCAATTACTTCTTCTTCCCCAAAAGAGTGGTGTTCGGAAATGTAGCCGTAGTTATCTTCATTTACAGGTACAGCAGTCCCTATAGCTGATGCCATCAGGCGGTGCGGCTCGTTAGTATCGTTTCTCGCAAGAACACAATGGACAATTGCACCTGGCTTCAATTCTGAAAGACCTTCTTCTCTAGGTACGAGTTTACAATTGGGAGGCAGAATACTTGATACGCTCACAAGGTTGTATTTCTCAATTTTTGCATCCCTCAGTGCGAGTTCAAAGGATGCTAATCTGTCCTTATGGACCCCGGATCCTTTTGTCAAAAATGCTTTTCTAGGGATCATGATAACTCCTTTAAGTGTTTATGCTTCATACATTTGCTGTGCGATTTCCATTGTCTGGGCAATCAATACACACATAAATGATTTATGAATGATTTAAAACTCTTCTACAGTCTAGAGTGAACTTTTCGAATGAGCTATTAGCTTAAACCAATATTTCATGTTCCAAACGTACAGGAGAGTTATGAACTTTACCCTTTATCACTATCAATTTTCGGCTGTGGAAGTCTCTTCCGGAGAACTGCATTCCCTGGATAGAGTTCGGTCCTCAAGCTCATCAAAACTTTCAGAGAATTTTTTGTGTCCGGATACCGCTCTCTCATAAACATCCGAATTTGAGATTCCTTCGAAGATAAACCTGGTCTCAAGGGGAATATCACCCGTATGGACCATTATATCCTTCTTTTCTACACTGACAGTGACCTGGTCCGGAGAAAGCCCTGATTCAGCCATATAATCAAGAATCAGCTTTCTTCCGAATTCCTCAGCGAACTCGATAGCTTCACTTCTTATAATGAAGTGCCGCCTCCCCACAGGAGTGTAGACAAAAACCCCTTTAGTCCTAATGTCATATCTTGACTCGCTGTAAGTTGTGCGGACTGTTATTTCAACGCGTTTTGTCCCTTTTCCCACAAGGGCTCCCACAGCATTCCCTACCCCGGAGTATTCCGGGACAATTATTTCGGCATCGATCAGTTTTTTCAGGTCGCCCACATAAGCTCTGACCGGGCCTCCCAGAAGCACAACCGGGATATCTACCTTAAAGCGGGAGAAAAAGCTGCCTTCAAGCATTTTCTCAATTTCATTTCTATCAACCCCTTCCATAAGGAATGAAAGGAGGTCTTTTGCCATATTCCTGGCAAAAAGCCGTTTCACATTCATACAGAAATCCTGCCTGCCGGTCCCGGCGAAGTTTGCAAGCAGCGTAGCCCCTATGACCGAGGCTTCGGAATCCCATTCAGTGTATTCTCCGAGCACATGAAGGGCGTCAGTCGGAGTAAAACCGATAGCCTGAACAAGCCGCTTCTGAATCAGGGAGTCCATCACTTTTTTTGAAGGAAGTATATTTTTGTCCCAGTAGACGTCTTTAAGAGAAAGAGGTTCATTTCCTATAAGGGCAAGGAGTTCTTCTTCTTCTCTGCTCAGGTCAACAGGTTGCTGTTTTGTCCTTACAAAGAATTTTGTTGCCTGGATATGCTCATTCATTTTTAGCCTGTCAGGAATCCAGCGCTTTTTCAGGGAATTCATAAATGAGGGGTAAAGGACAGCAGCCCTGCAAAGTGGAATAACCCTTCGAGGCCCGATATTTGTCCGGGTGCCCTGGACCCAGATATGGCTGTCCCCTCCCATTGCCGAGGTCTCCATCCTTAGTGCCCTCACCTTTGTCTGCCAGCCTCCAACAACTGCTCCGTTTTCACTGAGGTAAGGAAGCCCTTTATGGATCATGGAGACATCCGTACTTGTCCCTCCAACATCGATAACCGTACAGGTCTCATGTCCTGACAGATAGGAAGCCCCAAGAAGGCTTGCAGCAGGCCCCGAAAAGACCGATTCTATGGGCTTTTTCATGGCTTCGTGCATGCTTACTACAGACCCGTCGCAGCGGAGCATTGCAATCCTGGATTCAAGCCCTCTCCTTTCGATCTCGCTCACAACGGTTTTTAAAAAACCCTCTGCTACTGGCAGGAGCTGGGCATTCAGGTAAGCTGTAACCCCCCTTTCATAGGCTCCTAAGGACTGGGCAAGTTCATGCCCGCAGACAACAGGAAGCCCTGTAAGTTCCTGAATCAGGGCTTTTATACGTAGTTCATGCTCAGGGTTGCGGACGCTGAAATATGAAGAAACTGCAAAAGCCGAGACTCTGCCCTTCAGCCTCAGTACAAAGCTTTCAACTGTGGAGAGGTCAAGTGCTGCTATTTCATCTCCATGGCTGTCGTGTCCACCCTGCACCATTATGCAGTTTCCAATCTCGGAATCCGCAGGGATTTCATAATTCCCTACAAGGACCAGCCCTACAGGATAGCCTGTTTTTTCCAGGATAGTATTGGTTGCAAGGGTTGTGGAAACCGAAACCATTGTCACAAGCTTCAGTTTTTCAGCTTCAAGCCCGTCAATAGAATTCGTAATTCCTTCAAGAAGGTCGGGATATGTTGTGAGTGCTTTATTAGAGCCGACAACCTTTCCATCCGAGTTCCGGATTAATATGGAATCGGTATAAGTGCCGCCGGCATCGATACCTAGACTGTATGCCATTTTTTTAACTTCCTGAACTTATTTTTATATCTTCGGAATACTCATAATGTGCCATTTGATGATTCCGATTATTACTACTATTATATCTTTGATCTCTGAAATTATTCGTAAGCTGTTCTTTTTCTTTCCCGTGCCATAGCTTGCTGTTCAAGGAAAGAAATACCTTAATCCCAGCCAGTCCTTTAAATAACCTAAAAGATCCGAAATCTGGATTTTCTAGAGCAAACGGATTATCGAAGAACAAGTTTATACATCAAAAGCAAAACTTAAACTTAATCACGATTTCAAACTCAAAGCATTCTGTTTATACATTATACAGTTATTTTTATTTTTTACATTTTATCTTTATTTTTTATCTTTATTTTTTTATTTTTACTTTTGAAACTCTGTAATCCGAATTGCAATATCTGCACTATTGGGGAAAAAATATAAATGTTCCGGGTCTTCCGGAACTCAAACTTTCGGCATTCCGATTCCGACAAAGACCAGTTTTGATTCTACGGGCATTGTGCCTGCTTCACTCAGGGAAATATCTTTTCTGCTCATCTCTATCTGAACCTGCCCTTTGTCAAGGCCAGCCTCGACCATGTATTCCATTACAAGTTTTCTTCCTAGAGATTCTGCGTGCGCCAGGGCTTCCGGGTAGCTCCCGAAGGTTTCCCTGCCCTGGGGTGAAAAGAGAAGTACAAGCCTTTTCCGATCTTTTGAATAGGTGCTCTTAATAAGAATTTCAATCCTTTTTATGCCCTTCCCGACAACAGCCCCTACAGCATTACCTACCTCCGAATATTTGGGGACTATAATGTCAGCATCAAGAATTTGCTTTAACTCCTCTGTATAGGCTACTACAGGTCCTCCGATAAGCACGACAGGTATCTTCATCCTGAACTGCGCGAACCTGTCCGACAGGATAATTTTTTCAATTTCCTGGGAAGGGACATCTTTTAAGACAAAAGACATCAGGTTGACTGCCATGTTCTTTGCAACGTCCTTTTTTATGCGCCTGCACAGTTCAATATAGTCTGTCTGCGTGTAGCGTTCGAGCAGTTTTGCTCCGGCAATTGAGGCTTCCGCATCCCAGCCCCTGTAATCTCCAAGCACGTGCAGGGCGTCAGTCGGGGTAAAGCCAATTGCCTGGATAAGGCGTTTTCTTATCAGGGAATCGAGAAGTCCCGGAGACAGGGTTTTCTGAGTTTCCCAGAATATGTCGTTAAGGGAGGTAGGGGAATCTCCTATCCTGTCAAAGAGTTCCTGCTCGAAACTTCCAAGATTAGAAGCTTCTGCCCCTGTCCTTATGAAAAATTTTGTGGGCTGCACATTCTCTTCCAGGTGCATGGTTCCGGGAATTCTCCCTTTTCTCAGGACTTCAAGAAAGCCGGGATATTTGACAGCAGCAACACAGAGTGGAATTACTCGACGGGGGCCTATGTTGATTTTCAGATTCCTGACCCATACATGGCTGTCCCCTCCCATTGCCGAAGTCTCCATCCTAATAGCTTTGACCTTGGTCTGCCAGCCCCCTACAATAGCCCCTTCGGAGCAGAGTTCTGGAAGCCCGTTTTCGAGCATGGAAACATCCGTACTCGTCCCGCCAACATCAATGACTGCACAGGTCTCAAGCCCTGAAAGGTGAGATGCCCCTACCAGGCTTGCAGCAGGGCCTGAAAAGATTGATTCGATGGGTTTTTCCAGAGCTTCGTTAATGCCCACTACGGAACCGTCGCATTTGAGCATTAGCAGCCTGGCGTTCATCCCTCTTCTTTTGATCTCCTCCCTGATCGAAAGGATAAACTGACTTGCAATAGGAATCAGCTGGGCGTTAAGGTAAGCTGTAACCCCTCTTTCATACGCTCCGAGGTCAAGGGAAAGCTCGTGTCCGCATACAACAGGAAATCCCGTAAGTTCCTGAATACGAGCTTTGATTGCCAGCTCATGGGCAGGGTTCCGAATACTGAAATATGAGGAGATTGCAAAAGCCGAGACATTGTCTTTTACCTTCATAACAAAAGCCTCAACTGCTTCCATATCAAGAGAAACAAGTTCAGCTCCGTGATGGTCGTGCCCTCCTTTTACCACGGTATAAAGCTCAGCGTGCATTTTTTCCGGGATTTCGTAATCCCCTACAAGGATTAAACCTACAGGATAGCCATTTTTTTCAAGGATTGTGTTTGTAGCAAGAGTTGTCGAGACTGATACCATTTTTACGTCTTTTAAGTATTTCTCATCCAGCCCGTCAATGGAGTTTTTAATTCCTTCAAGGAGGTCAGGATAGGTCGTAAGAGCTTTATTCGAGTCCATCACCCTGCCATCAGAATCTCGGATGATGATCGAATCGGTATATGTCCCTCCTGCGTCAATGCCCATGCTGTATTGCATTTGAATATCTCCTGTTAATTTTTTCATGAATGGGGTTCATAAATTCTTTTGTTTGTGAAATCTTTTATTAGATTATTTTGCCGGATATAAATAGTGCCTAAAAATATATAATAATTAGTTGAAGCTAACATTTTCCTGCTTTGAAAAAAATCTGGTAGCTTTTCATAAGCAGTCATCAAACTTGTGTTTCAATCAGGATTTCTTTATTTAAAGCCCAAGATTTATATAATTAGCCATATAAATCTCTCTTTTAAGAACCTGTTAAGAAAGCCTTAAAAAGTACTTTTAAGCCTGAAGTAAGCTTTTTGATGTTCTTATAAACTGATTGAGGAGGGTATATGATACTTACAGAGATTTTTAATCAGCTAAAGGAACTCGAAATAAAATTCAATGAGATCAGCTACCCGCCTGAGACTACTTTTCAGTCGTCCTTCTCCTTTAAAATCCGAAAAGCGGAACAGGATTGTTTACAGCACCATTTGCCTGTGTTTGAGATTGAAGAATTTCTCGAAAAGGTAGAACAATGACATATAGAGTGACAGTTCATCCTTCAGTTCGTAAAAATCTGAAAAAGTTGTATATCCTCGATCAACCGGTCTATGATTACGTAAAAAAGCGTCTCCGACTCCTGGCTCATAAGCCTGAAATGGGCTATCCTCTTGAGGCTGGGTTCCAGGGAAAATGGAGGATTCACATAGGACCCTACGTGCTGATTTACACCTTTAACAGTGCCAGCAATATACTTACCCTTCTTACTTTTGAGCATTATACCCGGGCATATGATATGGATACGGCTTATGTTTAAGGAGTCTTATTTATCTCTATTTGTAACAATTCAGGTGGCCTTTGAAAGGCTACAATTTTTCCTCTTTTCGAGGAAAAATTGCATATAAATTAAATCCTATTTTGTTTCGTTATTATGCTTACACGTGAAGAGATCCTCGTTATCTATGAAGCTGGTCCTGAAGCTGTAATTTCTGTAATCCAGAGACTTGAAACTATCATAGAAGAACAAGCTATTCGAATTGCTGAACTAGAAGAACGTGTAAGGATTTTAGAATCTCGCTTAAATCAAAATAGCAGAAACAGCAGTAAACCTCCTTCTACTGACTTTTTAGTCAAAGAAAAACCTAATCCCAAGAGTCTCCGGAAAAAGAGTGGGAAGAAACCTGGAGGTCAAGAAGGTCATCCAGGCACAACTCTTGATATGGTTAATGATCCTGATTAGGTAATTGAACATTCTTTGACCTGCTGCAAAGAATGTGGACATACTCTTGAGGATGTTGAAGTTGAAGCTTATGAGAGAAGACAAATTTTTGATATTCCTCCTGTAAATCTAATTGTTACGGAACATCGAAGTCAGATTAAGACCTGTACTCACTGTGGAAAATCAAATAAAGCTTCTTTTCCAGAATCTGTGAAATATCCCGTCCAGTATGGTCCTAATATTTTAGCTTCAGCAATTTACTGTAAAAACTACCAGTTTATTCCCTATAAAAGGATTTTAGAGTTTTTTGATGACGTTATGGGGATAAAAATCTGTTCTGCTACGATAATCAGAGCAGAAAAAGAATGCTTCCGGAATTTAGAGGAGTTTGAAAATATGAGTAAGGAGAAGTTAATAACTTCTCCTGTTATCCATTGTGATGAAACTGGGATGAAAATTGAAGGAAAAAGGCATTGGCTTCATGTAGCTTCTAATGACAAATACACCTGTTATTTTGCTCACTCAAAAAGAGGATCAAAAGCAATTAATGCCATGGGAATTCTTCCAGAGTTTAAAGGAATAGCAGTTCATGACGGATGGAAACCCTATAACAGTTATGAATGTGATCATGCTCTTTGCAACGCTCATCTCCAGAGAGAACTTACTGGAATTGAGGAGAACTATAAACAGCAATGGGCTAAAGAGATGAATGAACTGTTAACAGAAATGAAAAAGTATACTGATGAATGCAAAGAGCAAGTCAAAGATCTGGATTTTGAACAAATTAAAGCGTTGGAAGAGAGGTTCAATGCTATCGTCATGAAAGGGATTGAAGAAAATCCACCTTCTCTAAACCCTGAAAAACATGGAAAACGTGGTAAAAATCCAAAAACAAAAGCAAGGAACCTACTTGACAGGTTTATAGAAAACAAAGAACAGATCCTGAGATTCCTCAATGATTTGAGAGTTCCATTTGAAAATAACCAGGCAGAAAGAGACATAAGGATGATGAAATTACAGCAGAAAATATCAGGAACTTTCAGAACTATACAAGGAGCGGAAGCTTTCTGCAGAATTAGAGCTTATATTTCGACCATTAAAAAGAACGATTTACCTGTTATAGAAGGTATTCTCGCGGCGCTCAGCGGAGCACCGCTAACTATACCCTGAGTAGTTACCTCTATTTTTAACTATGGCTATTATCTCTATTTTTAACTATGGCTACTGCTTTCCAAATGGATCTTTCCGCATCGCCGATCTGCCGACGCTACCTGTCTTTTGAATTTTACTTTTAACAGGCCATATCAGGATAGAAAAAGTTTTACTCATATCCTGCTGCGATCCCCTTTTTAATCGGTTGATATTATTCTCGAATACCCGGAAATGGCGTCTTCATAGTGTTTCACCATGCGCATGTGCCTTAAATCAGCGCCAGTTGGATATGAATAAACAACTGTCAAACTTATGATGCTGCCAGAAAAAAGAGTAATATGGAAAAATTCCGGAGAAATCCTCCGTTTGATTTGAGGAAAAGCCTGTCTTGACCCTAAAAAACCGTTTTTTTATGTAGTTTACAGGACGCCTCCACCAGCTTATCTGAAGGTCTATAGAAAGAAGCAGAAATTTACCTTTTTACTGGTTATTTTTTTATTTTAGTTTATTAAAAGTGCTCTTAGTCATTTTTACCTGTTATTCTTTCCTGTTTTCTCATGTCTACCTGATATTCTGGTACTCCGGCTACTGGCACACCGACAGTCAGCACTCCGACTGTTTTTGCTTTCAGGAGAATTTCATTCTCAGCTTTGTTTTCACTTTCATTTTTAGTTTCATTTTCTATCTTACTCTCTTCTTCCAGGCTCATAAGGAGAGAGCTTGCAAGAATAAGAATGCAGCCGATCAATGTGCTCCCGGATACAGGGTCGTTTAAGATCAAATAAGCAAAAAAGATCGCACTTACAGGTTCAAGGAGGGAGACAATACTCGCATTCTGAGCTTTTACCTGTTCAAGTCCTGTGAAATAGAGAATAGAACCTATAGAGGTTATCATTAACCCGAGGAAGAGAAGGGCAGGCAGGTTCTCAAGCAGGGCTGCGGGAGATATCTGCAGCATAAAGGGAAGGAGGATCACAAGGGTCACGCCTGTTGAAAGGAAAAGCTGTTCCAGGCCTGAGTATTCATCCCTGAGATAGCGCGAGGTCATAATTATGCAGGCATAGAAAAAACCCGAAAAAAGCCCCATCAGTACCCCGAATAAATACCCCGAGCCAGCTTCTGCCGTGCCGGGAACGAGATTCTCATGACCCACAACCATCACCACCCCTATAAGGGAAAGTGTGAGAGCAGCAAGGTTTCGGGTGCTTATTTTTTCTTTGAGGATAACAGGGGCAACTAACAGGACATAAAGAGGGGCAGTATAAAGCAGGAGCACTGACATAGAAACATTCGTAAAACTCACAGCCGTATAATAAGAAAGCATGACTCCGGCATGCCAGGCTCCGAGAAGCAGCAGGGCTGTTCTTTTTCCTCGAAGCCGTATCCCTGAGAGTTTTCCGGCAGCTGCAAGGTAAGCGGCAAGAACCAGAAAACCGAAGAGGAGCTGGCAAAAAACAACAGGACCCGGAGCCATGTTTTTAATATATAGGAAAAAGATTCCTGCAAACCCGTAGATGACGGATGCGGCAATAACCTGAGCATTTGCTTTTAAATACTTGGGCTCCATGACTTCATCAAATAAGAGCCCTATTTAAATAAGCCTTTCC
The DNA here is from genome assembly GCF_055385895.1 of Methanosarcina subterranea. Classification (NCBI taxonomy): domain Archaea; kingdom Methanobacteriati; phylum Methanobacteriota; class Methanomicrobia; order Methanosarcinales; family Methanosarcinaceae; genus Methanosarcina; species Methanosarcina subterranea. The sequence continues at coordinate 2,182,159 of NZ_AP042426.1, forward strand.
CGAGCGTCCTGAAAAACTTAAGAACCAGGCTGACAATTTTAGAAATAATTTGAATGAAATGAACAATGTTCGATGTCGTTAAATACTGTCAAAACAAAAAAAGAATTATAATAATAATAATAATAATAATAATAATAATAATAATAATAATAATAATAATAATAATAATAATGTAACTATTCAGCCACTGATAAAAAAAGTATATTTTTTCAGCAAAATGCTGTAATTCTCAGGATAATAGCGGCGCTCTGTTGAGCGCCGCAAGAATAGCATCTATAACATTGAAACCATTCTTTTTAATTGTAGAAATGTAAGCTCTAATTCTGCAGAAAGCTTGCGCTCCTTGTATGGTTCTGAAAGTTCCTGATATTTTCTGCTGTAATTTCATCATTCTGATGTCTCTTTCTGCCTGGTTATTCTCAAATGGAACTCCCAAATCAGTGAGGAATCTCAGGATCTGTTCTTTGTTTCCTATAAACCTGTCAAGTAAGTTCCTTGCTTTGGTTTTTGGGTTTTTACCACGTTTTCCCTGTTTCTCAGGATTTTGAGAAGGTGGATTTTCTTCAATCCCTTTAATGATGATAGCATTGAACCTTTCTTCCAATGCTTTAATTTGCTCAAAATCCAGATATTTGACTTGCTCTCTACACTCATCAGTATATTTTTTCATTTCTGTTAACAGTTCATTCATCTCTTTAGCCCAATGCTGTTTATAGTTATCCTCAATTCCAGTAAGTTCTCTCTGGAGATGAGCGTTGCAAAGAGCATGATCACATTCATAACCGTTATAGGGTTTCCATCCATCATGAACTGCTATTCCTTTAAATTCTGGAAGAATTCCCATATCATTTATTGCTTCTGATCCCCTTTTTGAGTGAGCAAAATAACAGGTGTATTTGTCATTAGAAGCTACATGAAGCCAATGTCTTTTTCCTTCAATTTTCATCCCAGTTTCATCACAATGGATAACAGGAGAAGCTAGTAACTTCTCTCTAATAACGTTCTCAAATTCCTCTAAATTCTGGAAACATTCTCTTTCTGCTTTAATTATAGTAGCAGGACAGATTTTTATCCCCATAACGTCATTAAAAAACTCACAAATCCTTTCATAAGGTATAAACTGGTAGTTTTTACAGTAAACAGCTGAAGCTAAGATATTAGGACCATACTGGACTGGATACTTTACTGATTCTGGAAAAACAGCTTTATTCAATTTTCTGCAGTGGGGGCAGCTCTTTATTTGACTTCGATGTTCTGTAACAATTAGATTTACAGGAGGAATGTCAAAAATCTGTCTTCTCTCATAAGTTTCAACTTTAACATTCTCGAGAGTATGTCCACAATCTTCGCAGCAGGTCAAAAAATGTTCAATTACCTAATCAGGATCATTAACCATATCAAGAGTTGTGCCTGGATGACCTTCTTGACCTCCGGGTTTCCTGTCACTCTTTTCACGGCGACTCCTGGGATTAGGTTTCTCTTTAACAAAATCAGTAGAAGGAGGTTTACTGCTGTTTCTGCTGTTTTGATTTAACCGAGCTTCTAAGACTATCAATCTTTCAGTAAGTTCTTTAATCTGAGATTCAAGACTCAAAATGTAAGCAATAACTTCAGGATTTGAAGCACACAGAGCAAGGATCTCTTCACGTTTCATCAAGGAGAAAAATGATTCATTTTATATCCAATTTTTCCTCGTTTCGAGGAAAAATTGTGTAACCTTAACAAGATACCTGAATAGTTACCATAGGAAATGTAGTACGTAACTTATTATCTTTATCTGTTATGACGGCCGGGAAAATCCAGAGTCGGGTACTATTGTAGAGCCTCCTGTCTGGTCAAAGAAAAAAGTAAGCTGACTGGATAAACATGCTCTGTTTGCCGCATTCTGCTTTACTTCTGGGAGAGTATAGCTAACAGGATCGCTAAAACTATGATCAAAAGTTTTGAGGTAACCAGAATTAGTTTGTTCCTCAATATCCTTTCTTTTTCTGGTTTTTTGTTTTCTTCCGGTTTTTCGTGTTTTTCAGATTTTCGCTCCAGACTTTCGGCCATTCTTTTCGTTCCTTATCCTTTTTTATGTTAATTTCTTTTTGAAACTTGAATAATTTTTCCTTTTTATCCGGGAAAACCGTAACCCGGATCTTGTCCATATTTTATTCCTGAACCCTGAGATTTCTCAATTTTTTTATATCAGGAGCAGCCCGTTTTGCCAGTCATTGATTATTTTGGTAGCTGTTCTCATTTCATCTATCTCGCCTTTCTTTTGCAAGAAATTGCACTGTTTGCCTATCAGTTCAATTACTGGGTAAGATTTCTGATCTTCGATTGTGATATTGTAAAATAACTCTATGGAAGTTTTGTTTTCGGCGAGCAGTTTTTCTATTATCTTAAGGGCAACACCAAGTGGATCCCGCAGGTGAGTTACATCCTTTATCCCGAGCAAGCCCTGAACATATTCATCGTTTTCATCGAAAGGGATGACCCCCGGTGTATCAATAAACATGATACGCGAACCTGCGCCCACGTGCTGCACTCCTTTTGTGTGGCCGGATATGGGAGAGGTGCCCGCCCTGTGTCTGCCAGTAACGCCATTGATTACGGAGGACTTGCCTACATTGGGATAGCCAAGGGTGCCGACAAGGATATCACGATCTTTTATATAGCAGGCAGATGCAAGTATCTGGTGCCTTAACATGGTTGTTCCGGACCTGTCCTTGCTGGATATAAAAATCGTAGGGGCAATTTTGGAGAGGATGGATTTGGTTTTCTCAAGTTTCTCTTTTGATACGAGGTCGCACTTATTAATGACTATTATGAACGGCTTCTTTAAACGAATAATATCCTTTTCAACCTCACTGTTTCGGGTCTCTTCCGGAAACCGGGCGTCTATGACCTCAAGAAGGACATCAGCTTTTTTTATAACATCCCTTACCAGAACTTTGTAGCTTGCCATTGAGCTGTGCTATGATGGGGTAAGGATATAAGGATATCTTCAAATCAGGACACTTCACACAGGAAACTTTGTTTCCATAACCTGTGCCTCAGAGACGAATAATACAGAATAACAAAAAGAGCAGTCAGTTGGTAACCGATACACTCGACAAAATTCATACAATAATTTCTCAGCTAATAATACCTCAACTGATATTTTTTAGCTAATGATTCCTCAGATGATATTTTTCAGCTACAGAGTTTCAGCTATCGACTTTTTGTTTCTCCAGTACTTTCAGAACGGGTTCACCTGTTCTCTGTCGGGTTACTGGCAGTTCAAATCTAAAAGACGAACCTCCTCCGATTTTGCTTTCAACATATATGTTGCCGCCATGCATTTCAACATACTTTTTTACAAGGGTTAGCCCCAGTCCCGTACCTTCGAAAGTCCGGCTTAAAGAAGAATCTACCTGGATAAATGGCTTAAAAATTTTCTCAAGGCTATCTTCAGCGATTCCTATTCCCGTATCTTTTACCGTAATAATTACGCGATTTCTTTCCTGTTTTAAGGTTACATTAATTGAGCCATCTGCAGGTGTGAACTTTAGAGCATTACTTAATAAGTTGCCCATGATCTGTTGAAACTTACTTTCATCAGCAGCGATCCATAATGTTCTATTTTCTGAATTGTAATTTAATTTAATATTCTTCTCCTGGGCTCGTGGGAGAATTATTGCGATAACTTTATTGATAGATTCATTGATAGAAAATTCTTCGATGTTGAGATCTTCATTTCCAGCTTCTGCTTTTGATAAATCGAGTATGTCATTGATAATCTCGAGTAGGTTTTTTCCGCTTGACGAAATAAACTGAACATATCTGGATTGCTTTTCATTCAGGGACCCTGCAATTCCTTCTTTTAGCAGGTCCGAAAACCCTATTATGGAGTTTAAAGGGGTTTTCAGTTCGTGACTCATGTTGGTTAAAAACTCGCTTTTTGTCCGGTTTGCGGTTTCTGCAGCTGTTTTTGCATTTATTAAAGCCTCTTCTGCTTTTTTTCTAACGGTTATATCCCTTATAACCACAATATTTGCCGGCTGATTCTGGTAAATTATTTTAGTACCAAGACCTTCAATCCATAACGGCTCTCCTCTGGAAGAAACTGCTTTGTAAACACTGAGGTAGCCTCCCCTGTCATTGAGGACATTTATCTGGTCTTGAATTGCAATGGAAACTGACTCAGGAGCGAGGTATTTTGCAATGCTCATACCTGTTACTTCTTCGAGCTCCAGATCAAACATTTTTCCAACGGCAGCGTTTGCAGCCAGAATCCTGCCTTCAAAATCAAGTATAAGTAGTCCATCGAGAGTATTGTTAACAAGAGTGCGGAAATTCTGTTCACTTGATTTCAATGCCTCTTCAGCTCTTTTGCGCTCTGTAACATCCCGGACATACACTATCAGCCTTTCTTTATCTCCCAGTTTGAATGTTCTGGTTGCAGTTTCAGCTGTAAAGAGCGTACCGTCCTTTCTTTTGTTTATTATCTCTACGTTTTTGCCTTCTATTATTTCTTTATTGAGTGTTTTATCTGGGAAGTTACTTCTGAAGCCCTCATGAAGGAGATCAACTATTTTCAGACCCAGCATTTCTTCTTTATCGTACCCGAAAATTTTGCAGGCTGCCCTATTACAGTCAACAATCTTTCCACTACTTGCTCCTATGACTATGCCATCAATTGAAAGTTCTACTATCTGTTTGAATTTTTCTTCCGATTCTGCAAGTTTCCTTTCTGTCTTCTTGCTGGCAGTAGCATCATAGATGTTTGTAAAAAGAAGTTCCTGACCTCTGATATTAATTGTATTAATATACATCTCTACATGCCTTATTTCTCCACTGGCAAGTTTATGGCAGGAATAGAAATGGCCTTTCTTTTCGGAAAAAACCTGCTTACTGATTTCTCTATTCCTTTCCTGAGAAAACGTATCAATATCAGTGATTTTTTTTGTAGTCATCTCTTCATAAGTGTACCCGTAGTAAGTACATGCAGGTTCGTTTGCATCGACAATATGGTAATTGAGCGGATCTACGAGAAGTGTGACAGCCGGACTGTTATTAAAAAGCTGTTTATACCGATTCTCGCTTTCATGCAGAGCTTCGTAATTCTTTTTTATCCTGATTAGAGATTTTATCCTTGTCTTAAGCTCAAACCTATCTATCGGTTTGTGAATAAAATCATCAGCTCCGCATTGAGTTGCTTTTATTTTGTTCGGCTTCTCAAAAAATCCGGAAATTATGATTATAGGTATGAACCTGGAGCCTGGATTACTTTTGAGTATGCTGCATATTTCATACCCGTCGCATTCAGGCAGCATCAGGTCTAATAAAATTAAATCAGGGAGCTTAGTTTTCACCAGTTCAATGGCTTCTTTTCCGGTATATGCAGGAATCGGAATATACTCATCCTCGAGCTGTAAACATAGTAGTTCTACCTGATCTCTCTCGTCATCAATTATGAGAACTTTTGGTTTATCGGAAGCGTACAATTCGATCATCTTGAATACCATTTTTCATGGTTTTTGCAACTAATGAGAAAATCTTATATAGATTTACTATATGTATGATCTTTAACTTATATAATTTCTTTTCCTGAAAAAAATTAAGGAGTTTTCAGTGAGAACCTATTTTCATCGGGTTTTTTTACCCCTTCTATTTTTCTTAAGTGAATAATCATATGTTATAAACTCTAAATTCATTTATTCCTATTGCGCGTTCTCAAGGTTTCATGAACTATCTTTCCGGAATCAGTCAGGAAAGTCAATGCAAACTAATTATAATATTTTTTTCTGTAGTGTGATGGTTTCATATCTTATTCTCTTCTTTAGTAAAATTTATTTAAGACTGTTTGCCTGAGATAGGCCTTATTGAGACTGAAGGCTGGATTAAGTTAAAATGGGTAAAAATTTCGAGATTAAAAGGAATCCAAGGTGAATTCAAAAAATGGGTGGTTCCTTACCAATTGGTTGATGCATGGCCGGGGTCCCGCAGGAAATCTTTTAGTTCTCTCCCCGCGCCGCACTGGTCTTAGACCGGTCGTCAGCCAGATCACAAATAATCGGCAAACCAACCTCACAATTATGAGAGACAAAACACGGAAGAATATCCTCAGACCGAAAGAATACTTTTCCTATCCCTCGGACCCGTCTTTCGATTCCGATAAATACAAGCGTCTCCGCCATCTATTGGTATTTTTAATCTTTCTACTTGAGCTCAGATTATTGTTACACTTATAATTTAGTTCTCTTGAGCGAAGAGAAGCGTAGCGAAAAGGACCGCGTACTCCTGAGGAGCAATTCTGGCGAGGCATAATTCGGGCGAGGCGCAATTCGGGGCGAAGAGGACCTCGTGCTGTTGCACTTGCAATGCAACTCCCAGAAAATCTCCGATTTCCTGTGCTCCCGAAGCGAAACTCGGGAAGCGAAACTCGGGAAGCGAAACTCGGGAAGCGAAAATTGAAATGAAAATTAAAAAATGAGATTCTGTTTTTTAAGTTCAGTTTTCAGTTTTTTCCCAGTATTCCTCAGCTTCCTCTTCCATTTCTTCCAGCCTGTCATAATAGTCCGGAAATTCATTAAGATGAGCCAGGGTAATCTTTCCTGTCATTATGGGGTCGTCGTTTGTAACGTTTGTAGCGGGGTCTCTTGTCCCGTGTTCAAGCTCCACGTCCATGCCTCTGCGGAACTGGTCAACATCGAATTTATCCCAGGTTAGTCCCAGTTTTTCCCCGACTGCTTTTGCTTCTTCAGCGGTAAAACTTTTGGTTGTCAACATTATCACTCCAGTTAATGGTTTGATATGTTTTTGTACTTAAGGTTTGTCCTGAAAAATGTCTCTTTTTTTATTTTTCCTTTCACAGGAGGGTTTTATTCTTAGTAAAAAGGCATTTCCTGTCATTAAAGGATACATCCTGCCATTATATTTATCATCTAGATGAATACATAAATCAGAGAGCGACACATGTCAGAAAAAGACTCTTTGTTTATAAGACGCACCATTGAACTTTCCTTAGAAAGTATAAAAAGAGGGGGAGGGCCTTTTGGTGCCGTGATAACGAAAAATGGGGACATAGTTTCGGAAAGCTGCAACCAGGTTACCGTACTTAATGATCCGACTGCCCATGCCGAAATAGGTGCTATAAGACAGGCAGCCCGGAAACTGAATACCTTTGATCTTAGCGGATGTAATATCTATATTTCCTGCGAGCCCTGTCCTATGTGCTTTGGGGCCATCTACTGGGCAAGGATAGATAAAGTTTTCTTTGCCAACACAAGGTCTGATGCTGAAAATATCGGCTTTGATGATTCCTTCATATATGAGGAAATTTCACGCCCTCTTCAGGAACGAAAAATCGAGTTCAAACAGCTTCTGCGGGAAGAAGCCCTTGAAGCTTTCAGAGCATGGGAAGAATCTGAGAATAAGGTGGAATACTGAGCCTGTCTGAACATAAAAACGGGCTTAACTTCTCTTTTTAGATCAATACGAAAATTTACTCGATATAAAAAGCCTTATGGATAAAACCTCATTTGAACCCTATTTTCTCTTGTTTTTCATTTCGTATGGGGGCTTTATCTTAATTTTTTATAAGTAGGCAAACTCATTTCTTTCATTAGAACGTAACTATTAAATGGGGTATTAAATTTAATTTGGGAAAGTTTCTGTTTTGGTACATATCTTATGCGCTTCTGGATAACTTTCTCACAACAGCATTAAACTTTAAATGTGTTGCAGTACTTATTTAGTTCAGACAAAATCTTATGAGGGGTTTCGGGGAATATGCCTGGAGATAAAAACAAATACATCCGCTGGTTTGAAGAGACTACGATCGAGGATGTCCCGCTGGTTGGCGGGAAGAATGCTTCCATAGGGGAGATGTACAGGGAACTCACTTCAAAAGGGGTGAAAATCCCTAACGGCTTTTCAGTTACTTCTGATGCTTACTGGCACATGCTGAAGGAAGGGGGGATTCTGGAAAAGCTTAAAAAAACAATGGAAGGGCTTGATACTTCGGATGTATCCGAGCTTTCAAAGAGGGGAAAGGCTGCAAGAGACCTGATTCTTGGTGCGGGAATTCCTGACGACCTGTGGGAGGAGATTAAAGATGCTTATGACCGCCTCTGCGAGCAGTACGGAGAGGATACGGACGTAGCTGTAAGGAGCTCGGCAACGGCTGAGGACCTGCCAACTGCTTCCTTTGCGGGGCAGCAGGAGACTTACCTCAATATCCGTGGCTATCCTGGGCTCCGGGATGCCTGTATACGCTGTTTCGCCTCTCTTTTTACGGATAGGGCTATTTCCTACCGCGTAACCAACGGTTTCGACCACTTCAAGGTAGCCCTTTCCATAGGTATTATGAAGATGGTCAGGTCTGACCTGGCTTCAAGCGGCGTGATTTTTACTCTTGATACGGAAACAGGTTTCAGAGATGTCGTTTTCATTACCGGGGCATACGGACTTGGAGAGAATATCGTGCAGGGGCAGGTTAACCCCGATGAGTTCTATGTCTTCAAGCCTGCTTTCCGAGCAGGGTATAAACCAATTATCCAGAAGAAGATCGGAAGCAAAGAAATCAAGATGATCTATGGCAGGGGTGACTCAAAAGTACTCACGCGAAATGTGGAGGTCCCTGAGGCTGACAGGCAGCGCTTCTGTATCAATGATGAAGAAGTGCTCAAACTTGCCGGGTATGCAATCGATATCGAAGACCATTATTCTAACAAGTATAGGGAATCCAGGCCCATGGACATCGAATGGGCAAAGGACGGCATAACAGGGGAAATCTTCATAGTGCAGGCAAGGCCCGAAACCGTCCAGTCCCAGAGAGAAAAGGATGTTCTGGAAACCTATGTCCTTGAAGAGAAGTCAGAAGTCCTTGCAAAAGGCAGGAGCGTTGGAGATAAGATCGCCTCAGGAAAAGCCCGTGTGATCCCTGATGTCTCTGACCTGCCCTCTTTCAGGCCCGGTGAGATCCTGATTGCTGATACAACCACACCCGACTGGGAGCCGGTTATGAAAACTGCGGCTGCAATTGTCACAAACAAGGGAGGTCGGACCTGTCATGCGGCTATTGTCAGCCGGGAACTCGGAATCCCTGCAGTTGTCGGAGCTGAAAATGCGACTGAAGTCCTTGAGACAGGCAGGGAAATTACTGTGAGCTGTGCCGAGGGAGAAGATGGGCTTGTATACGCAGGCATCCTCCCCTTCCATAAAGATACCCTGAGCCTGAAAGACCTTGAACGCCCCGAAACCGAGATTATGATGAACCTTGGAAACCCGGACAGCGCTTTTGCTTTTTCCATGATCCCTAATGACGGGATAGGGCTTGCAAGGCTCGAGTTCATAATCACAAGCTATATCAAAGTTCATCCAATGGCGCTTGTGCACCCGGAAAAGGTCAAAGCTCCGGGAGAGATCCGGGAGATCGAAAAACTGACACGGGGGTATGCGAAAAAGGAAGATTATTTTGTCGAACAGCTTGCCAGAGGCGTCGGGATGATTGCTGCAGCTTTTTACCCTAAACCTGTCGTGGTCAGGATGAGCGATTTCAAAACCAATGAATATGCAAGCCTTGTTGGGGGCAGCTATTTTGAAATGGAAGAAAATAATCCCATGATAGGGTTCAGAGGGGCTTCCCGCTACTTTGATGAGCGTTACAGGGAGGGCTTTGCCCTTGAGTGCAGGGCTATGAAAAAGGTCAGGGGGGAAATGGGACTTACAAACCTCATTCTTATGATCCCCTTCTGCCGGACCGTTGAGGAAGCGAAGAAAGTCATTGTAGAGATGGAACAAAACGGACTCAGGCGCGGAGAAAATGGGCTTCAAGTCTACGTTATGTGCGAAATTCCGAATAACGTCCTGCTTGTCGATGAGTTCAGTGAATTCTTTGATGGCTTTTCCATAGGCTCAAATGATCTGACTCAGCTGACCCTCGGGGTTGATCGTGATTCCGAACTGCTTGCCGCAGAATTCGATGAGCGAGATCCGGGAGTCATGAAAATTATGTCAATGGCAGTGCAGGGGGCAAAACGTAACGGAAGGCACAGCGGGATCTGCGGTCAGGCTCCAAGTGATTTCCCTGAGATTGCAGAATTTCTGGTAAGAGAGGGAATCGATTCAATTTCCCTTAATCCGGACTCTGTTATGAAAATCACCCTTAAGGTCCTCGAAACTGAAAAAGAGCTCAGAAGGCGCTGAAATAACTTCCTGGGGGTTTGTCAACTCTCTTTTTATGAGGCTGGCCAAATTTCAACCGGGAATTGGCAGTTGCGGTTTATCTGCGGCTGCCTATGAATCTCTGTACGTGTTTGCAGAATATAACTATACCTGCATCGAAAATCTCATACTGCTGGAGAATCTATATATGTAATGCAGTAAATATACATATTGAGTGTGAAAAATCTAAAGGAAGCAATTAATTATGGAGAAAATAAACAGAACACAAACTATAGGGGATAAAAAAGAGCCAGGTCATACGCTTTTTTTAAAAAGATGTCCTGAATGTCATTCCGAACTCGAAAACGATCTTTTCAGAGGTTTTCAATACTGTACTGTGTGCGGATACTGGACAAGAAAAGAAACTGCAAGGCTTGAACCACTGATGATTCTGGAGTGAGTTTGGATATGTTTGATTTCCCTTCAAAATGTGTCAGGTGCGGCACACCCCTTAAAAAACAGATAATTGGATCGAATAATTTTTACTACTGCAGAAAATGCGGATCCACATCCTCAGTTATATCTTCGGTTACATCTGTCGATGCATCCGCTCAATATGCAGTTCAGGAAATAGCCCACATTTAAGTCAATATTAAGCGAATAACTGATTTTCAAGGCTAAACGGATATCAACGTACCTGCAGGCGGAAGATAATGTAGAGATAGTTGATATCTGAACTGTGAATCTTAAAACAAATCTCAAGCAAACCTGGCTCTGATCTAATCGCTATATACATTTCAGGCCAGGTGTCTATTTTTGACTTACTCTTTTGTCTTCCGGGCAATTCTGTGTTTACCGGCGCTGGCATTATTCCGAAAGAGCCCGAAATGGGATCACAAGATTTTGATTTTATTTGAACAGCCTGATAGTTTATGCTTTTTGAAATTAAAAGTTTCAGATCAGGATTTTTCTAACTTCCTCTGGAGCTTCTCATGAATTTATGGGGAAAAATTCATTCAGGCTATTTTTTTCGTTACTTTCTCAAGCCGCTTCGTTGCATCCGTGTCGTCTGAATAAACTTTTTCCTACAGTTTTCCCATCTTTTTTGCGAGCTCTGGAGTTGTTCTGCTCCTCTGGTTCGGTACATTTCTTATATTTGCCTACAAAAAACTTTCGTAGAGAATATTGTCATGGTGAAAGAAGCTGAAAAATGGGTAGAGGTTCTTTTGAAGAAAAAGATACATTGCAGGATTTAAGATGCATGCAAAACAAGGCAGAAGCAAAAAAAGTTATACTTTTAGACCGTAGGATTTATGATCACGAATATTGAATACCTTACTATTTTCAAAGAAGTAATTCTTCAGCCCTCAGAATTTTTCAAAAAAATGCCCAAAAATGAGAGTTATTTTGATCCTTTAATTTTTGCAGGCATATGTTAGGAATTCCTGTATTCATCTTTCAAATAGGTGGAATGAGCCATTTTGTTGCTATTTACACTGGTTTCGTCTTTGGTCTTGTTTTAATGCTTTTCGTGTCCAGTGTTATCTTTCATATTTTATGGAAAGCAGTGGGTGGTACAGCCAGTTTCAAAAATACTTTCCAAATTGTGGCTTATTCAAGCGCCCTTGTTTTATTTACTGCCATCCCAATAGATCTTCTCAGCCTGATAATTATCCCGTATACGATGTATCTGCGGACAAGAGGAGGGCAGTTTGTTCATAATCTCAGTACGGGAAGGTCGGCAGCTGTTGCAATAACTGTAGGAATTTATCAATTAATTGAAGGTACTATCATACTAGAATTGATGGGCTTATTTTGAGGAAACTTAATCATCAGGCTCCAAAGAAATCCAGAGAAAGGGCCTGAAAGAGTAAGAAAAAAGAGAAGCTTCTCAGGTAGGGTTACTCAACAGGAACAGAGCTAAAGAAATTCAACCCGCTTTTTTGGATTTTGGATCCTTTAGCTAAGAATAGGAGACTACAGTAAAAATTGATCTCTTATATTAGTTCTCAACTAACCGTTTCTCCTGCTCAACAAGGGAACTCTTGAATGATTGGGCTACTGCCCCTAACGTAAACCCTATCCAGTAATTCCAGGAGGAGCTTTCCAGCAAATAGTCCACGACGAATAAACCTGCTATAAAAATACTTATGTATATCAGAGAATGTTTGGCGCTAGCATTCATACATATCACCTTGATGTTTAAGAAATCAGGAAATTTCAGGCCATATCAGTAGAAACAGTCCGATTGTCATCGCTGCAATAGGAAGAAGTACGGCCACCGCAGACCTCTTCATACTGATATTATGGACGTGTCTCCCTCCTACGATTTGCAAATAAGGGGTATAAAGGCTTGAGTGCAAAAGGGGCACAGCTTCAAATATCCCGGGAGCTCCGGCGTAGGCAACCAGCCGGAAAGTTCCCTGATAGCTGCCTTTTCCTCCGACCAGCCTGAATAAAACATGGAGTATTGCCCCGAAGACAAAATTCAACAAGACTATACCGATCACTAAAAAGGACATGAAAAATAAAAAAGAAACGTTTCCGGCTTCCCATATTACGTTCATGCGAGGGTCAAACACCCTGCCTACCGTGGCTGCAAGTACGCCAGCAATTAACGCATTCATAATCGTGAACATAATGGGATCGGCAAAACCACCTTTTTCAGGCATTTCCCGGAAAAAGCTGGAAGGTTTAAAAACTACCTTTTTCCATGTCTCGATGTAACCCATTCGGCAACCAACCTTATTTTATAAAGCAGTTATTTGCCTCCATTAAGATCGGAAGCAATACAAAACATCAATTGATTTTATTAGGCCAATTGATCTAATAACAAAGTATCCTAAAATTATTTAAACGTTGCATATACAAAACTATAAAAGATTAAAAAAATTAAACTTAAAATTTAAATAATTTTATTTTTCAAAATATAGTAATAATAGAATATAAAAAACCAAATTAATTTATAAAATTTCCTGGGGAACGCCTTTCAAAAAGAGGGTCGCTGAGAAGAATCTTGAACCTGTAGAGAACCTGTCGAAAAAAAATCAAAACAGGTTACGACCAGGAAACGAACGGAATGCTTCACTGGCAACTCAGGCTCCATAAGTTTCAACCCTGCAGCTGCAAATGTTTTTCCTGTCCGATCTTCTTATTCTGTTTTTTATTTCCTAACCTCTTTCCTCTTTTTTCTGGATTCCAATCGAAAAACTAAGTTTTAAGTAACCTGAACAGAATAACCTGAAAAGAAAAAGGTGTATGAGTTTTAAATTCAATAAGCAGCATTAACCTCAAAAATTGCATAAACCTGAAAGCAGCATTAACCTCAAAAATTGCATAAACCTGAAAGCAGCATTAATACCAGAAACCCTCTCTGTTTGATCCCTATGGTTGAAAAAGAAATAGACTCTTTATGCAGTCAGTATGGCCTGAAGCCGACAAATCTCTCGGACCTTATGTTAAAGGTCAATTTTCCCGACCCGGACCTGGAGTACGGCTTTACTGGAGAAGAAAATTCCCTTTATCTCCCTCTTTACCAGGAACTGAGTGCAGCCAGTTCTCTCCCCGGAGAAGGCGATTTTCGGGTTTACATCCAGCTTGTTCTCGATCCCGATAAGGTAAGTTCTGAGTACCTTGCGGACTTTTTCAACAATCCTCTCGGCCTGAAAATCCGGAAGGCCTGGGAAGCGAGAGGCTTTATCCTGAGACCCGAAACCCGGGAACCTGAAGCGCCGGTTTCGGTACCCTCTTTGGTAAATTCCCTAAACGATACAGCCTCATCCGCTCATTTTTCAGGAGGGTCCGGATTCGCAGAAGTCTCTTCCCTTACGGCAGGTGAAATCGCATTTGAAAGCAAGGCTTCGGTTGAGAACATGTGCGAGGAAACCGGTGAGAGCGCTTCTGTACTTTCAGGTACAGCTGTCCCCCTCTTTTCCGCAGTTTCATCTCTTCCGAATGTTGATCTCAATTCTCTTACACATAGCAAACTCTATCTTCCTGACCTGCAGGTCCAGCTTGAGGTCCTTAAAATCAAAAATCTCACAAAAGAACTTATTTCTCAGCTAGGTGTGTTCGAGTGCAGGCTTTCAACCTATCCCAAGAGCATAACCCATATCCGCAAGAAGCTCGAACTTATCCGGGAGGTAGTGAAGCTTGCAAATGATTCCGACTACATTCTGGAGCTGATCCGGCGGGGGGAGAGCAAAAAACTTGAGTTCAAATCCACACTGCGGATGAACCTTATTACCGGAAAGCCTGACTGGAATATAGAACATACCGTCATGAAGACAATTGTTGCTTACCTGAACACCGATGGCGGCATTCTTCTCGTCGGCGTCTCTAACAGCGGGGAAGTCCTGGGAATAAGAAATGATGGTTTCCCGAACGAGGACAGGTTCCTCCTGCATTTCAAACAGCTCATAAAGCAGCACATAGGCCTCAATTACGCTTCCATGATAGAGTATACCCTTGTGCCTGTAAACGGCAAAAATATCCTGGAAATCGACTGTAAAAAAAGTGACGAAGCTGTTTTCCTCAAACCGAACCGGAATGACGAAGAGTTTTATATCCGTATAGGTCCATCAAGCGAAAGACTCACAGGCAGTAAACTGATAGAATACGTGAACCGGCGATATAATGGAAAACCGGGTTGATCAACTCTGCCTGATAATCTGACCTGATTATCCTATCTGACCATCCTGCCCGATTACATGGTATGTGCTGGAATTTTGAAGGTTCAAGAACTCGGAGTAATAGTTTAGTTTAAGAGTTTTGAACTCTCAAACCTGAAGGTTTCAAATTACCCGCCCGAATATATTTATTATTCCCGTAGCAGTCAGGTCCACTGCAAGAGCCGCAAGTAGAAGCCCCATCAGCCTTGTAAAGACAAGCATCCCGTTATACCCTATAAACTTGTGGATTCTCCTTGAAAAGAGGAAGATAAATAGACAAAGTATGAATGTAGATATAATCGATATAAGAACGATTGCTTTTTGTTGAACGCCGTCTGCCACCCCCATAAGGACAATTACTGTGCTGATCGTACCCGGCCCTGTAAGGAGCGGAAGGCCGATCGGAAAGACCCAGATATCTTCACGTTCCTGGGACTGACTGATTTCTTCTTCAGTAATGCTCTCCCTTGAGACTTTTGCATGCATCATGTCAAATGCAATACTAAAAAGCAGGAGTCCTCCGGCAACCCTAAGTGAGTCTACACTGATGCTGAATAACTTGAGTATCATGCTTCCGGTAATTGCAAAAGATAGGGCAATTATACACGCAAGCGCCACTGCTTTTTTTGCTACATCATTTTTTTCTTTGCGTGTCATCTTGCTTGTCAGGGAGATAAAAGTTACAACTCCGCTGATAGGGCTTACAACCACAAAAATGGATGAGAACACATAGATGAAAAACCCGAGGTTTTCGTTTACCATTTTTTTTCTCCCGCCCTTTTACAGATCTCCAGGTTTTGCGTATAATTTTGTCATCCTTATAATATTTACCTTTTGAATTTTGTTGATTTTTTGTATTTGTATTTTTTGTATTTGGTTATCTTAAAGTCGAAATATAAAATTTAAATTATGTAACTGAATATCCTGAATCTGGACATCCTGAATTTAAAGTTTCCTAGAAAGTCTTAGTTCACGATACTTTGATGAAGAAGTAAGAAGATAACTCTCTATCAGGAGACGCTCTATAATATCATGTGACGGCTCTATATCATGTGACTCTATAGATCGGACTCTATATTATGGGGGACTCTATATTACAGGATAACTCCTTGATGCTGCTTGTAATCCCTGAGTAGCAGATAATAGTTTCCAAGTTATATAAGCAAAGGCAGTGATTCTTATGACCGGGGAAAAAATTGATAGAAAAATCTTTGAAGAGCTTAATTTCATAAAGAAGCAGCTTGCAGAAATAAAAGAGCATATGGTAGATATAGATGCCCTGCTCACCGCAGAAGAAAAAGAGCTTGTTTTCAGAAGTTTTGAAAATGAGGCAAGAGGAAGGCTTGTACCATTAAAGAAGCTTGAAGAAATGAGGCTCTGAAATGTTCGAAGTTTTTTTTGATCTTCCTGCACAGGATTTTATGAAGAAGGTAGATGAGAGTACGCATTCCCGTGTCAAGGAAGTACTTGAAGAGCTTTCTTTTGATCCAGTCCCACAGGGCGCAAAAAGAATAATCGAAAGCCAGGAAAAAATATTCCGATTTCGGTCCAGGCATTTAAGGCTGCTTTATAGAATAGATTATGAAAAATTAACCCTTGTAGTGATTACAATAGAACCCCTGAGTCGCATGTACCGTTGAATTGATAGTAAGGGTTTTTACTGGCAATTCCTTCTTCTGTCTACCTTCCTTTTACTGCTTCTTCGATTGTACAAATTACTCTGCTGGCTTTCCGGCTTTCTCTTTTTATACCGTCCCGCAATTGATAAAATTAATTTTTATAAGAACGATTTTTGTATAATTAGAATTATAATAAATAATTAATGGTTAAAAATACTTAATTTAAGAGTTGTAAGATGATTTGCGAACTACATCCACAGTAAATCGTATTTATTGGAAAAATTTCAGTTATGGGGGGTCTTGTATTGAAAACTGAACCGGAAAGTGAAATTGGAAGTGAGATTACATCTTCCAGGACATCTCTGGGTTTAAAAGAAAATATAGAGGGGTTTTTATGTTATACTCTTACCTGGTTAACAGGCCTGATTTTCTTTGTACTTGAGACTAAAAATAGATTCGTTAGATTTCATGCAATGCAATCTTTTCTGACCTTTACGATTCTCTCAATAGTGCTCAGTGCCCTGCAAACCTTTTTCGGGGTTGATAAATTTATCGATTATTTCCTAATTAATCTCAACCCGCCACTGCTTCCTTACCTTTTCCTTCACAATCCTGTCGCAATTTATGACCAGTTGATAGATGGCCTGCTGGTTCTAAGCCTGATTCCATTTTTGCTCTGGCTTTTCCTGATGTATACAGCATATAAGGGAATGAGATATAGACTGCCGATAATAGGGGATCTTGCAGAAAAAATAGTTGGAAATGTGTATAATCCATAATTTCCTGATGAAAAATGCTTCCTTTACCCTGAAAACCGCTATTCAATCATAGATAAAGACTTAATCCCAAAACCAATTTCATCTCAAATAAACAAGAGTCTCAGAACTATTTTTTCACGATCAGAAACTACATTGATGATTCTGAATCCGAGATTCAGAGAAGCATTTTGGGTTTTGGGATCAGCTCGTTTATCTATCATTTTTCTTTTCTCCTGCTGTGTATACCAAGTATCACATCCATACCTCCTATACACGCCCACATCATAGCTATAGCTATATGGGAAAGTATCCACCGATAAAATATGCAATAATAAAACCAATTGCTGCAATATAACTCAACGAGGCAATCACGAACCATATGTTTATTTTCGTCTTATTTCTCTCCAAATTACTGTTTATCATTCTTTCATAATTTTTAAGCATATTACTCTCAAGAATTTATTACAAGAGATAGATTGTTCAATCCTAAAAATTATTTCTCTTTAAGCTTCCTTATCTTGGTGATGAGCCCCTATCCCATCTCCATATTCAGTGCAGATAATGCTAATAATTTCGATGTTGAAAAATATGTTACAAGCTTAAGGATCTATCATGCCTTGTTTACGCCAAAGGAATGGCCTCCTAACCAAATTTAATATTAATTGAGAATTAGGTATTTTCTCCCAATTCTGTGAAAAAGTAAAAATAAGAACCTATTTGTTGTGTTAAAGAAAAAAATAGGCTGAATTGTCTGGAATTTACAGGTTTTTCTACGCACTGCCTAATAAAATTTGTGTTTTGTTCACAGGAACTAAGTGAGAAAATGGAAAAAAGACATTTTTATATCTTAAATAATGAAATTCGTATTCCTGCCATCCTTTGGGGAAAGCAGAGTGAAAAGCTGTTAATTGAAGTTCACGGTAACCTTTCTAATAAAGAGGATACCGTAATTTCCGTGATGGCACAAAATGCCGTTAAAAAAGGTTACCAGGTGTTAAGTTTTGACCTGCCTATGCATGGTGAACGTTTAGATGAAGAATATGCGTGTATTCCCGAAAATTGCGTAAGTGATTTGACCATTGTTTATGAATTTGCAAAGTCTCTTGCCCCTGACATTTATTTGTTTGCGTGTAGCATGGGAGCCTATTTCAGTTTGCTTGCTTATCATGGCTTTGACATAGAGCAAAGTTTATTTCTCTCGCCCGTTGTCAATATGGAACGTATCATATGCAATATGATGGAAGGCTTTCAGGTGAGTGAAGAAAGACTAAAAGCTGAGCTTGAAATCCGGTTGCCGATCGGACAGATATTGGAATGGAACTATTATTGCTATGTGAAAGAAAACCCTATTTGTTTTGAATGGAAAGTACCTACTGCCATTTTGTACGGTTCGGACGATAATCTATCTGAATGGGACGAAATTTCAGCATTTGCAACAAGATATCAAGCAAAAGTTAAAGTTCTCGAGCACGGTGAGCATTACTTCCATACGGAAGAGCAACTGCAGGTGTTTGACATATGGGCAGATGAGAATTTGCTGTAATACAGGCTAATTAGAATTTTACAGAAATTTCGGTACGTTTTCAGTTGAATTATCCTGGGGATGAGTCTCTACCTCACCCCCATATTCGTGTAATAACGCGAATAACTTTCGATTTCCAAAAAAATATGCTTTTTAGGCTTAGGGATCCCGCAGCGCCTTATTAACGCTGAAGTTCCTGCGCTCCTCGAGGGTCTTTCGGTTCTTGTCGATCTTCTCCTTCGCAAGCTTCGTGACAAGCTCGATATCTGCTTGACCTTCCCAATTGGCTTCGTCTCAAACATACCCGCAGCTACTGCTTTTGACTAGATATCATTCCCCATTCTGGTGCGGATGAGGACCGTAAACCAGCTGTCCGGGCTCCCGACCAGACCTGTCCAAATTCCAGGAGAATGATTATAAATATAATTATTACAAAAATAATCATTATGCAATTCTACAACCGGCAGAAAGAGCTTAAACTTATGGAACTGCCCGATCAAGGGAAACCATCTTTTCTCGTCATAACTCAGCTGCAGTGATATTGGGATACTAAGCCGGAAGGTTGTAGAATTTTTCTAATAGTAGAAAATGGGAAAACAACTATTTTTGCAATTATCTTACTGAAGTTTTTCTGATACCGCAGGACCATACCTTTATTAAGCATAGTCCTTTCGAGCTTTGCGAACAGCAGCCAGGCCTTTCCAATCTTCTATGTCGAGCTCCGGCTTTTCGGTTCGATATTTCGCATACAATGCTATTCCCACAGGGTCTTCAAGGATAGCGACTTTGACGCCCTTCTCGCGTAGCATCTGTTCATTGCCTGAAGCGTTCGTAACATCGCCCACTACTACGCGGTCGAACTGGCGCATATATATTAATGTGGCGCAAACGTCACAGGGGCTGAGGGTTGTGAAAATCGTAGTTTTGCTGAAGTCCTGCCGTCCCGCATCGCGTATGGCAGACGTTTCACCGTGGTTGTAAGGGTCGTTATCCTGCACAAGCATATTGTGCCCTTTGCCGACAATCCGGTGTGTATTGTTATCAATGATGACGCCACCGATTGGGCAGCCGCCCTCATCATAACTTTTTTGCGCAAGTAAAACTGCTATACGCATAATATTGCGGTCGCTCAGTTTAACGAAGAATTTATCTTCAACTATTGCAGGAAGACTTTTCGTGGGCAAGTGTGCGATGACATTAAGCGCCTCTTCCGTAACGGGCGTGTCTTTTGTAATGAAGTATTTCATAAGCTCCCCTTTTCAAATCATGCTTGTATTATTTTGGTATAGTTAAAATATTTAAAATTTTAATTTTAATACTGCCTATTGTATGAAGCCAAATCAACAGTTTAAAGTAAATTCCTGTAAATCATTATAAACTTTTTTATTTATACATATGAATAACAAATTTACCTAACTTCAATTTTCATGGCTAAGCCATTTTTTTTATTTGAGACAAAAGAGAAATCGAACTTATCTGGAACGGAAAAAATAGTGAAGTGTGAAATTATGTGTTGCCTTGTCAAAAATAGAGAATGTAGGTGAACTCAGGTCCGAGAAAAACATAAAGCACAATCAACACTCTTTGACTTCTATATGGACAGTAAGGGACGTTAACTCAAAGGCTGGACAAATAAACTAATTTGGAGTGATAACAAACTGATAATAAGCAGTTTGAAAACAAACTGACAATTAGCAATTTGAAAATGACCTCATTAGAAAAGAAATAGAGCAATAGTGGAATAAAATTAATTTGTATTGATCCACCATTTGTGTTGGTGCCGATTTTTCAATGAAAATATAAATACAGAAAACATAGCTCTTTCGCTATTAGCTGGAATTGATTTGATATCAGGAAGAATTCATTATAAAGTATTTGAAAGGCATAGAAGCTGAGAATTCACATAATTCCTTAAAGAACTTGAATTAATTTATCCAAAAGAAAAATCAAAATTCTTATGAATAATCACGAAATACATACCTCAGTAGAAACTCAAGAACCTGGAAAATGCTCCTGATAAATTTGAATTTGTATTCACACCCAAACATGCTTCGTGGTTGAATATAATTGAAAGTTTTTTCAGTAAAATGACAAGAAGAATGTTGAGAGGAATAGGAGTGGACTCAGTAAACGAATTAAGGGAAAGAATCAGTCGATATATAAACCAGATTAATGAAGAACCAGTCACTTTTGCCTTGAAACATTAAGTTGAAGAAAGGGACGGAATGCCTAGAGGAATTATAATCTAAAAGAAAAAGGAATTAATTAGAAATCGGTAATCAAGAATTAGATCATGGGGAGTGAGGTTTATGGATATTAAAATAAAATACATTGTTTCAGACCTTAATGGGACTCTTGTGGATGCTATGCCAATTTACACCAGAGTTTTCTGCGATGTAGTGAAACAATATACAGGAATTGAATCACCTAACGTAGCTGCATATTCCATCGCCGCAACAGGCACACCGTGGGATGAACAGTTTTCTCATATTTTGGAATACCACAAACTGCCTAAAGATGCAGTACCAAAACTGATGGACGAATTCTGTAACATTATTTATAGTGAAACATATTCAATGTTTCCGAAAGCAGAAGAGCTTTTAAAATTATTCAAAGCCAAAGACTACAAGGTGTTCATCACTTCTGGTAGTGGTACCGGACCAATGATGAAGCGTCTTTATGAAGCTGGTATTCTCCCTTACATTGATTGTTTATTAGGATTCGATATTTATAAAAAAGGCCCAAAGCATATTGAAATGCTCGCTGAAAAAGAAGGTTTATCTTTAAAACAGTTTGCATTGCAGTCAGTCTATTTCGGGGACGGACCGGGTGATATGCGACTTGCTAAGAACGCAGGACTTTTCGCTATAGGAGTGGCTCAGACGGTAGATCCAGAGATTCTAAAAGAAGCCGGTGCTGATCTGGTGCTTGCAAAAATCGGCGATGCACTGGAAATGGACTGGGAGAAGATGGAGATAAGGATCTGAGAATCATTTTATTAACAATCCATGACAGCAACCTTTTACATAAAATGTTGTTCTTTCTCTGTTTCTCTCTATAGGTCAATCTCAGGCTCATTTTTGGCTACGAATGAAGTTACTCGATTTTGAAAAAAGGTCATAATTTCACAACAACTTTTAGGCTCTTCGTTGTTTTATATGGATTGAAAAGAATTTTCCAGTTAAGAAGTGATAAAGCCTTTTTCAACAGGACGCACTACTACATCCCTGGCTGGGAAATTCCAAAGTTCAGGCCTGAACACTTTATGGACAAGTAAGGATTCATAGTTGACTGTATTTCAGGATTCTTCCGGGAAATGAGGAAGCGATCCTACGCCGACAATATAAACAGGTTCTTTAAACTCGGAAACAACCTGAACCAGCGTGATGTGATTGCCGTTAAAAAGACCTTCTCAGGCCTTATGAAACTCATCTACCCGGATGAGAATATCACCAGAGAACAGGCACAGGAGATCCTTGAATACGCTCTCGTAGGTCGAAGGCGTGTGAAAGAGCAGTTGAAAAAAATAGGAGGAATCGAGTTCTTTGATGTGAATTTCTCCTATATTGACAATGAAAACCTGACAGAAGCCTTCGTATCTGTGCCAGAAAGCGGGGGAAATAAGATCATTCCCGCAGGCATCACAAAACCCGGAGAAGCCTACGCTGCTGCTGCCACCGAATCAGGCAAGATTGGGGTCTATAAGTTTGAAGTCCAGGTAGTATCCGGCTCGGGTAAATACGAAAAATCAGGCACAGGTTCAAATTCTCAGACCAAAGAATCAATAAAAACGGCTTTCAATTACTTCAGGGCCAACGCAAAATCCGTAAGTCAGAGCATTTCGGTAAAGGAAAAAGACTACTTTTTGCATGTCCAGGATCTCTACGGAGTTGGAATGTCCGAAGAACTAGCTCTTGCAGCCTTCATCAGTCTCTGCTCTGGAGCATTAGAAAGGTCGCTTCAGGAACAGACTGCCATTCTCGGAAGTATGACAATCGGAGGGTCTGTAGGTGTACTTGAAAATCTGGCTGGCCTTTTGCAGGTCTGCCTTGATGCCGGAGCAAAAAGAGTGTTGATTCCAATTGCTTCAGCAGGTAAGATTGCAACGGTACCCCCTGACCTATTCAGTAAGTTCCAGATTTCGTTTTATGAGGATCCGATTGATGCGGTTTATAAGTCGATGTCACTAATTTAATGTCTTACAATATCCGGATAAATCTGGAGTCATAGTAAGCTCCTTTAGAGCCTATCCGAAAAGTGTTATTTTTATATTTTAGAGAGAACGGCAAGTATAAAAAATATATCGATGTTTTAAGCTTCTGGAAACTAACGGTAGTATGGTTACTGGTAGTATTATCGGTCTTGAATTCCAGTAAAACCTGCCCATCAGGCTGGGGAAAAATAAAAAGGAAAAAGGAGAAAAAAGGAGAAAAAAGAAAAAAAAGAAAAATAATTCACCAGTAAACCTTATAACTTTTAACCGTCCCCATAGTAGACCACCTGTAATAAGGAGCATACAGAGAAGTCGGAGTCAGCGGCTTTCCAACTGTCAAATTTACCAGCTTATCGAAACTGCCTTTCTGTGTAGGGGAACCTGTACAGTCAATGAATACAAGTCCTTTGTCCGAAGTTTGAAATGCATTGCAGGCGTGCCCGGGCGCATTGGTGAACTCCATAGTTACCCAGGCGGCTTTAATTCCTGCCCGTTCTGCGTTATTATGAACATCTTCTGCGAAGTCGGAGCATACATATTTTGATGTGTATAAATTCTGGTCTGTTTTATCTGCTTTTATAAATTCTACAACTTTCGCGTATGTTGTATTTGTTGCATTATTATAATTCACAAGTGAAATTAGTTTGCCGTCGCCGCCAACCATGTAGGTGTTGCCGATGTGAGGGTTGACAGTTGTCGTGCCTGTTGTCGTTGCTGCCGATGCTGTTGCGCATGTGAGGCATAGCACAAAAAAAAGAGTTAAGATAATAGGGGTTTTCATCTTAATCACAGATTAAGTTTAGGGATTTTTATATAAAGTCTTTACCCTCAGTATAAATTTTCTACTACGTCTGTAGCATAATATTTTTCAGATCTTTCGCACAGGCATTCAGAATTCGGATACTTTTTCCTGCACCAAACTTATAGCAGTTTCTTATTTTCAGTTAATTTATCCAATCCCAGGTGTGGATTATCCTTAATATGCATCTTTGCGCCCGATATTGCTTATTATTTGTCCTGCAGACTTCCCTGCAATAGAATTTGTAAGATGAGTTATTGCAGATTATCGCATTCTACTGGCAAATATCGGATTTTAAAGTTTTAAATGGAACATAAAAAGACAGTTTAATATAAAATCCATTTATATTGTTTGTCTAAAAATAAGGTGTGAATAAATTGGGAAAATCAGGAAAGACATCCGGAAATAGCTTATTGCGCTGGATTTTTGGTTTCATATTTGTTTTAATAATTATTGCTGGAATAAACGCCGGAATAAAAGACAGGTTGTTGAAGAGCCCGAACAGGCCGCACAACAGACAGGAGAAACAGACCTGATTGAGGCTCAGGTTCGAGCTGAAGGAACAGCATCAGGTCAGGACAGCGGGCTTGCAGAAAGTGATTCTAAGGATACCGGGCTTGCAGATGATAATCTTGTAGATGATAATCCTGCACATGATAATCTTGCAGACAACAGTCCTGCTGCAGGTGAGAACCCGGCCGATGAAAACCTGACGGTTCATTTTCTCGACGTTGGCCAGGGAGATTCGATTCTCTTGAAATATAATGGAAAAGCTATGCTGATAGATGCAGGGGAACGAAACCAGGGGTCAGGGGTTTCAGCATATCTTCACGAAAATGATATCTCCAGCATTGATTATATTGTTGTAACTCATCCTCATTCGGACCATATAGGCGGCATGGGTGAGGTACTCAACAGCTTCCAGGTTGGGTTTTTCATTGACAGTGGCTTTCCGCACACCTCAAAAACATATGAAAACATGCTGACAACCATTGATGAGAAAAATATTCCTTTTGATGTAGCTGAAAAAGGAGAAGAAATAGAATTTGACCCTGATGTTGATGTGGAAGTTTTGAACCCAGGCCCCGAGTACTCCGATGACCTGAACGAAAACTCCGTGGTTCTCAAAGTAAGCTACGGGGAAGTTTCGTTCCTGCTTATGGGCGATGCAGGGCTTGAGACTGAAGAAAGCCTCATGGACGTCGGGTACGACCTTGATTCTGATATTCTCAAAGTAGGGCACCATGCCAGCCGATCCGGCAGTGGAGAAGAATTTATTTCAGCTGTAAGCCCCGAAATAAGCGTAATCGAAGTTGGAGCAGATAACGACTACGGGCACCCCCATACAGAAGTTCTTGAAAAGTTACAGAAAGCTTCCATGGTTTACAGAACCGATCTTGACGGCTCAATTGTAGTTACAACAGACGGATCTACTTATACAGTAACTGCTCAGAAAACCGAATCTGGAGGTGGACTGACCAGAACCGAGCCTGCTGAAAGCGGGGCTGACAGTTCTTTGATGATGACTGAAACCGTACCAGAAGGAACCAAGTCAAAAGAAGCTGGATTAGAAGATTCCGAACCCGAAGAAGACGGAGCGAGTGGAATATTCAGTTCCGCAGAATCAGTCGTCTATGTTAGCGACCTGAGCCTGCAGGATGAATGGGTAGAGATCACAAACAAAGGGTCCTCTCCTGTTTCGTTAAAAGGCTGGAAGATTGAAGATGAAGGCAGCAAACATACCTACGCCTTTTCGTCTTACACACTAGATTCTCAGGCCACTGTAATTCTATATACCGGAAAGGGTATGGATACAGCTACTGAAATATACTGGGGATCAGGAAGCCCTATCTGGAACAACGATGGGGACACGGCGTCTCTATATGACAGCAGCGGAAAGCTGGTGGCTGTATTGGAGAGGTGAAGATGGGAAATTTCAAAGTCACTCTCGACAGGATAGAAGGCAGTGCCGCAGTGCTGCTTTTAAGGGAAGAGGAGTCAATAAAACTTAGTATCCCTCTTTTTTTACTGCCTCTGGAGAGCAAAGAGGGTGATATCCTGAATCTCAGCATTGACAGAGATGTTCAGGAGACAGAAGCAGCTAAAGAAAGAGTGTCAGCTTTGCTTGATAAACTAAAGAATAAAAATAAAGAGACTGAATGAAACTATTTTTCTCCTTCTTCCGGATTTAAGAGAGCTCCCATATTTCTTTATCCATATGGAAAAAAACACATCACCTTCGTGCCTGTAAAATGTTTACCTGACCAGTGTCCTGGCGGCCTTTCGCCCATCCTGAAAATATCTACGTGGATTTCTGCCGGGTTACGTATATACCCGGTCTGTTTTTCCCTTCCTTTTTCGTTATTTTAATCATTTGATAACATTCCTTATTTTTTTCTTTCGACAATATATTTTATCATTGAATAACATATGTTATATAACACACGTTATTTAATGGGGGTCTGTATGCCACCCAAAACAAAATATGACAAAGAAGCCATTGTAGAAGCCGCTTTTGCCATCGCAAAAGAAGAAGGATTTGCCGGCATCACCGCGCGCAGCGTGGCGAAACGCCTTCGTTGCTCGGTTGCGCCGATCTATCTCAATTTCGGGACAATTGATGATCTGGTTAAGGCTGTGGTCGAGCGTGTTTTTGCCCTTTCGGATGAACTGCTGGCAAAACAAAAAGGACCGCACCTTTTTGAAAACATCGGGAAAGCCAGTTTAGTGTTTGCGCGAGAGTACCCGGTCTTTTTTCGTGAACTGGTAATGCAGCAAAACCCATACATGACTTCGTATGAAACCGTTCAGGATACAATGGTTGAAGCACTGGCTGAAGATGAAAACATGCGTGGTTTGACGTATGATGAACGCAAGCGCCTGCTTTTAAAAATGCGGATCTTTCAAACGGGGATGTCGGTCATGGTCGCCAATGGTCATCTGTCCTCGCTTGATGACCAGGCCGCTGAAACGCTACTTATGGAAATGGGGAAGGATCTCCTGCTAATACAACAAATAAAACAAAAGGGGACGGAGCAATGAAGAAAATAACTATTATAGGTGGGGGTATCGCCGGATTGAGCGCTGGAATCTTTGCCCAAAAGAACGGATTTGAAAGCGTTATCCTGGAGAAAAATCACAGTTTAGGCGGGGAATGCACTGGCTGGGATCGAGAAGGCTATCACATCGATGGATGCATCCACTGGCTGGTTGGGACAAAAGTAGGAACACCGATTCATGACCTTTGGGTCACTGTTGGCGCACTGGACGGGGTTAAGATTTTCCATCCCGAGAGTTTTTTGGCTTTTGAGCACGACGGCGTTACGGTACATCTTTATCACGATCTTGACCGGCTTAAGTACAGCTGGCTTGAACTATCACCGGAAGATAAAGATGTTATTGAAGATTTTTGCCAGGCGATCAAGAAGCTGCAATCGTATGAAACACCCGTTGAAAAACCTGAGGACTTGATGACGTTTATGCAAAGAATCCGGTTGATGATTTCATTGAAAGATGCGGGAACAGTTATGCGAAAATATGGTAAGATCAGCTTAAAGGACTACGCCAGTACCTTTAAGCATCCAGCGCTTCAGGCTGTTCTTGCTTCATTTTTACCGGAAGGCTATAGCGCCTCATTCATTTTCTTTGCGCTCGCGGCCTTTACCAAAGGCCAGGCCTCCATTCCCTATGGTGGCTCTAAGGCGTTGGCAATGCGCATGGTTGAGCGTTACCTTGCCCTGGGTGGAGCTATTGAAGCTCCGTGTGAAGCCGTTGAGCTGACCATAGATCACAACAAAGTCCATCGCGTCATCTGTCACAACGGCAAAATCTTTGAAGCCGATTATATCATTGCAGCATGCGATGCGCACGTACTTTATGAGCGGTTACTTAAAGGCAAGTACCCGGATCGCGAATTTCAAAAGCGATATAGTAACCCAACAGATTATCCACTTGCCTCACAAATTCTGGTAGCGTTAGGCTATGAAGGCGCAATCGGAACCCTTCCGCGGAGCCTGTCCTTTCCGATGCCTCCATTTGAGATCCATGAATCGCCTATCAACCGTTTAACAATGACGCACTACCGTCATGAGCCGGCATTTGCTCCAGAAGGCCACACTCTGATCACCTGCAGCATCAACCAGTTCCATGTAGATTACGAAGCCTGGGATGCTCTCGCCCAGGATCCAGAGGCCTATCAACGGGAAAAAGAAAGAATAGGCAAAGAGATCCTCCGGGCAATTGAAACACGTTTTCCCCGGATGAAAGGAAAAATCAAAGTCCTTGATGTCGCCACGCCGAAAACGTACGAACGGTATTGCAATGCCTATAGGGGAGCATTCATGCCGTTTTTACCGACCATTCGAGGAAAAATGATGGCCCACACAGGGCGGATTAAAGGCCTGGATAATCTCTTTTTAACCGGTCAATGGTTGCAACCGCCAGGGGGGCTGCCCGTGGCAGTCATTACCGGAAAAGACACAATCATGCGGCTTTGTAAACAGGAAAAAAAGCCGTTTGTAAGCTGTTAAATAGCCCGAAAAATTGACCTTGCTACCTTTACCCGAAAGTATGGACACCTTAGATCTCACGATTGCGGGTTTCCAGCACTCATCCAGCCGAAGCCGGGCTTAATCGAAAAGTAACCTGTCAGCCTGCTAAGGAAAAAGGAGATTTCCACACTGCTAGAGTGCCGGAAAAGTGGTGGAAGTCTTCCTTTTGAATGCACCCTATTTCTCTTACTGAACTGTAATTTTCCCATCTACAAGCCTGATAATTTGTCAGCTTTTAAAGCCAGGGTCTCGCTATGAGTAACTACGATAAATCTTATTGTATTCCTTGTTTAGCTGCCTGAGCAGTTCATAGATCATGTCGCCAGTTCTTGTGTCGAGGTTGCCTGTAGACTCCGTTTTTATAGGTTTTTATCAGGTTTTTAAGCTCGATAATTGGGCGCTTTTTTCTGTCATGCTTTTGAGGCTATGACAATAATAAGTCCGTATATGACGTTGTTTGAAGTGCTTTCTATAGCAATGGTACGAAGAATTGCAGGGTTTGTTTCTGTCCAGCCCCTTGCCCTATAATCGGTTTCTTCGATCTCGGCTGCGACTTCCCGATCCTGATCAAAATCCCTTAGCCGGACTGAAATGCCATTAACCACATCTGTAACATCATAGAATTTCCGGGCAGTATCCAGAGAGGTATAGGTCAAGGGACTCCCAGAGGAGACCCGTATGAAATCAAGGGTCAGGTTCTCTTCCGGCTGGGCTGAGTAAAGTGTCCGTCAAAGGACTCGATATCACTGAAAAGTTCGGCTATGCGGGCTTGACCTGTTCCCTCAACCTGGGAGGTATCTGCTGCAGAGGCCGGGAGGATCGGTGTAAAAAACAAAAAGAGTACGAAAAGCGCGGCTTTCGTGGTTTTTTCCCCGATTCGATGACAAAAAGATTGTTTTGATCTCAAAGATTTTTAATTATTTTCTGGGCTATGCATAAGTCTTACTAGATTTAATGAATACAGCTTATTAACAACCTTAGTTCCCATAATTTAAGCGCATATCAAGCATTATTACAAATATATAATCTCAATTGATGCCGATTTTGAAATTCAGTCCAAAAAATTATGTGCTTATATTTTAAGCGCATAATTCAATATCAGGGGAACTTTATGCGTCTAAAAATGCGGAACGTAGGTTATTCTTTACCTCTTTTGTTTTTTCTCATCGTTAACCAGGTTGCCATCCTCGAGAGTAATTACCCTGTCAACATACTCAGTATGCCACGGTTCATGTGTTACCATTACAATTGTTTGGCCATATTTTTCATTCAATTCTTTGAACACATCCAGTACTTGTTTTGAGTTATTAGTGTCCAGGTTTGCACATGGCTCGTCAGCAAACAATATGTCAGGCTTTTTTGCTATGGCTCTTGCGATTGCCACCCTTTGCTTTTCTCCACCAGATAATTCATCAGGAACCCTGTTATGTTTTCCTTTCAGACCAACCTTATCTAATGCTTCAAGAGCAGTTTCATAAGATTCCTTTCTTGATTTTCCTTCCATCATGGAAAGGATATATACATTTTCCGCAGCACTCATTTCATTAATGAGTGCATAATCCTGAAAGACATAACCGACTTGCGTTAGCCTATAATAGCTTCTTTCTGCTTCAGGCAAGCTGGAAACCTGTAATCCCCGAATGGTATATTCCCCATCTGTTGCGTCGTCTAACAATGCTAATATCCTTAACAGAGTCGTTTTTCCACTTCCAGATGCACCCATTATCGCTACAAATTCCCCTTTATTTATTTCAAACGAAACGCCCTTGAGAGCCTTGACAGCAGTTTTCCCAGTCCCATAACATCTTTTCAGGTTTTTCACTATGATCATTTTTTATCGTCCCCATATAGCTTTGAGTATGCTCTCTTTTGATACACTCCAGGCAGGGAGTGTCCCGGCTATTACTGATAGCGTAAGCATGGTAACTATGCTTTGAATAAGCAGCATGGGATCTATCTGGGGTCTTATTTCCATGGTTTCGTAGAATGTTACTGGATTTGCCTGGAAGTAAAGCATAAGTGAAAAGTATAAAGTTAATCCTGCAAGTATTCCTAAAGAAACATAGAACATGCTAAGGAACGCATAGGACAATACTATTGAGCTTGGAGAAATGCCTACTGCTTTTAAAATACCGATCTCTTTTTTCCTATTAAGTACGTTGATATAGATAATGATAAGGACAAGTGCTGCACCTACGATCAAACTCACAAACTTTGACATAATATTTATAGCACCCATGCTTTGCATTGCTTGCTTTATGAGAGTTTCGGACTTATCAGCCCATGTGAAGATTTGCTCATTCACCCCAGCTTCTCTAATCTTATCCTGTACCTGTTCTTCACTTCCTTGCTTGTCAATCCTTACGACTACACTGGTAGCTTTACTCTCTTCTAAACCATAAACTTCTTCAATTTCTTTGTAATGGACAAGGGCATTAAGATCAACAAGTTCAAATGAGCCTTCCATGATGCCTTTGACTTTATAGGTCCTCTTTACGCCATTGCTGTATGTTACGTCAACAAGAGATCCTGGTCTTACTTCACCCAGGTTATCATATATTTCTGATCCAAAACCCGTACCTGCGATCATAGCACCAATGATAATCTCATCCCTGGAAAGCTCTCCTAAGAAATCTCCTTCACTGATAATGTATGGGTATTGTGAAATATCATATTCTTCTATGGGAAGCAATCCTGTAATAGTTGCCCCTACAACTTTCTGCTTATGCTCAATAGATGCTCCAGCGTCCAGTCGTTTTGTTGCAGCTCTTACACCTTCGACCGCTCTGACTTTCTGCAAGACGTTATCAGCATTGTTAATATAGGTGTTGTCACCTGATGGTTCAATGACAATATCCCCGTAAGGGTAGTCTTGCATAAATCCAGTAAATAGGACAGTCATTCCCCCTATCATTGATGGAAGGAATACTAAGTTCATAAAAATGAGTGAGAGAACAAAAACTATGAACATTAGTGTTTTTTTGTTTCCTCTTTTTACACTGCAGTATGCAATGAGGCCCCCCACTCTGATATCGTTGATCATGTTGAAGACCTCTCATTATTTTTCGTTGTTAGCAGAGTCACCGCTGCCTTCCATTAACTGCTTAATTATCTCATCTTTTGACTTTTTTGTTTTATAATTAGTGTAAATTAGTCCTCCAATTACTGCCAGGATAAACAATACAATTACAGCTGTTCCTGCTCTATTATTACTTTCCAGGACTATAAGATTAATTTTCGTTTCAATTTGTTCTTCACCAAAATCATCACCATACGTTATGGTTACAGGGATTTCGTATTCTCCGGCTTGATCAACTAAAAAAGTAATTACTGCAGGCCCATCTTCATTTGGATCAAGAGTTCCTATAAAGGATTCTTTTAATCCTTTGAATGGATGGTCAGCATAGACTCTTATTGAATTTATTGATCTGTCACCAGAATTTTCGATTCTCATAGTCAATTCTACAGTATCACCCATGTAAGGAAGAACAGGATCTACCTTTACAGATGCAAGATTCAAGCTTCCTTTTTTATCAAGCACAGTTATTTTAATGGCATATGCATTTTTTTGCTTACCAAAATCATCTTCATACTCTATAATGACAGGGATTTCAAACTCCCCTGACCTGTTTGCCTTAAACTTGAATAATGCAGTTTGACTTGCATTTAAGCCAAGAGTCCCAATTGTAGAAGTTTTAATTCCTTTAAACTCATGATCCATACTAACTACTACAGATTTTGCAATTGTGTCACCAAAATTTTCTATGCCTAAACTTAAGTCAACTGTATCTCCCTCATAGATATATTCGGGATTGGTTTTGACAGAAGAGATTCTTGGCTCTGCATCTTCGCCTATCACCCTTATTTCAACTTCATAATATTTTTCTGTATCAACGGGCTTATTTGCATATGTTAATTTCATTTTTATAAGATGAGGACCAGGTTTGGCATCGGGGGTTGTTCGCATGTGATATATCAGGTACCTTTCACTTGTACTATAGGTTAATTTTGAAACATTAGTAACCAAATTTTCTGTAACTATTATATCTGGAGGGATGCTGATTATCTCAAAAGTAATATCTTCAGGAGTTTTAGTACCGCAGCTCTCAAGATTAATTCCCAGGGTGAATTCTTCATCGATACCTATTGAACTGGGTCTTATTTCCTGAACCTCTGCGTTTACGCACGCATAACTAGAAATTTCTGCTTCAACAATAGAAATTCCTGTTAAAATAATTGCAAAAACTAGTAAAAGCAAATATGTTTGTCTTGTCTTCGGATTCATTTTTTACTCACCTCGTTTTGAATTTTTTCTGTAAATTCAACAAGATTTTTAAAAATTAAATCTAATGAAATCATTTGCTGATAATAATCTCCAATGATTTTGAGCAATTCTTCAGAGCCCTCTTCTTTACTAGTGCATCGATTCCAAATTATGGAAATAAAATTGGATTTTGAAATCAACACAGGTCAATAGGTTTCCCATAAAAGAACCACAGATGGACACAGATGGACATGAATAAACACGAATTGAAATTATCTATGTTCATCTGTGTTCATCTGTGTTTATCCGTGATTTATTAAGGATATATGAAATCGATGTACTAGTTTTACGTCTTTCAATTATTGCTGAAAGCTTTAATTGCAGGACTGACCATGAGTTCATTCTTGGATTTTACTGCTTTAATTGTCATTGTAAGCATCCTTAGTTCCCATATTTTAAGCTCATAAAGCATTATTACAAATATATAATCTCAATTGTGATGCCGATTTTGAAATTCAGTCCAAAAAATTATGTGCTTATATTTTAAGTGCATAATTCAATATCATAGGACCTTTATGCGCCTAAAAATGCGGACCGTCGGCAATAACGCTCATGAACAATGTTCACTTAAGAGATGTTAATACATACAACTTAGTAATAAAGCTTTTGAACAATGTTCACCTAGGTGATTTCATATGCCAGCTAAAAAGACTGTTCAGGACGATCAGAAGAGTGTCAAACGGGACAAAAAGGCGAAGATTAGCTCTATTCAGGATGCCACATGTAAGCTGATAGAGACAAAAGGTTATGAAAATGTGACTATCCGGGATATAGCTGAGGCTGGCGGTGTGAGTATAGGGCTGATCTATAAATACTTCCCGGGAGGCAAGTTTGATATCCTTAAGGAGATCAGTTATCAATACACGGATGAGCTATTGATGACAAAAAAGCCCGAAAATGTCAATTTTAATGATTTCCCGGGCTACATAAGAAACGTAATAAACAATATGCAGCAGTACTGGAAAGACAACAGCTCTTTGACAAAAGCTTTGATTATGACTGCACTGCTCGACAGCGAGATCGTGGACGAAGTCAAAAATATGGATTTTAAAAACGAGTATTACAAAGCTGTAGCTGAATTTTTTTGCCGTTTCAAAGGCATTGATATAGGCGACAAAGATCCTGTTGAAGTTCTTATGGACTGGGGGATTGCGGTAAAAGGTATTATCATCTGCGATGTAATCTATTCCCTATCTCTTATCAAGAGTGAAAAATCCCTGACCGACCTGATGGTTGATATCTCTCTTAATATATGGGGTTATCAAAAAAATTCGTAAACTTTTTCGACTCAAGCCCGGCAGTAATTATTCTGCATCAAATAGAATGAGGGGTTTTCAACTGCAAATTGGTTAAATAACCGTTAACCCCAGAGAGCTTACAGGCATATAATGAATTTAAGCTTGTTTTTATTCTTAACTTCCCGCAAAGAAGATAACAAAGTTTTAATCAAATACCGTATTGTTATTTTTGCACCAATTTAAAAAATAAAGAGAGGGAAACTATGAAGATAGTCGGAATATCATCAAGCCCGAGAGGCAAGAACAGCAATACCTTAAAATTACTGGATGCAGCCCTTGAAGGAGCCTCAGAAGCAGGAGCTGAAGTTGAGTCTATTGATGTTGCAAAAATGAAAATTAAATACTGCACCGCATGCGATTCATGCTACGAGACAGGAGTGTGCTCAATAAAAGATGACTACCAGGCTTTACTGAAAAAACTGCTGGAAGCAGACGGCATAATCTGGAGCAGCCCTAACTACATAACAAATGTGACAGCCCAGCTCAAGACTGTCTTTGACAGGAGTCCGCTTGTTATTCACGAACAGCTCTTTGAAGGAAAATACAGTCTTTCCTTAACAACTGCAGGCAGTGATGAGCTTGATTTTGTCCTTGGCATTATTGATAACTTTATGATACACTGCGGAGGCAACTCTATCGGAGGAGTGGGATGTGCAGTGGCACGGGGACCTGAAGCAATGGAAACTGCAATTGAAAAATCGCATGAAATGGGAAAAGACCTTGCTGAAGCGATAAAAGATAAAAGACAATACCCTGAACAGGAAGCTTTACATGAAGCCTTCCGAGCACGGTTCAAGTATGTCATCCTTGCCAACAAAGACCGCTGGACGCACAACTGTGATTACTGGATGGAAAAGGGCTGGATCAAAGAATAAGATTTTCAATGTAAGGTTTTTAAGGTGGTTCTATGGGGAAAACTGGGATGTTAAGAGTTGAAGAAATAGGGAAAAAGCTTACAGAAGCCGGCAGGCTGCAACTGCGCCCTCTCTGTGTTTATGCCACAGACGAGATCCCGCAGAGTGCAGTCCCATCGTATACTGTAGACCGCTGTGTGGCAAAGGCGGTTTACATTTCCGCCCTTTTTAATGAGACTCCTGCCCTGTATGTTGAAGCCGGGCACGAACAGTGCTGCGCTGGCGGACTGGTATGGATGGGACTTGCTGAACCGCACCCGAAGCTGAAGTACTTCGTGACTGTGGGTACGCCGGACTTCCATGGAGGTGCTGCCGAACACTTAAAAGCAACTCCTGAGCTGTTTGATGAGCAGAAAGAACGCGCAGGGAAAATTAATCCTCACGGCAAATACACAGTCATTGCACCGTGCACTGACGAAGTTGCACCTGAGGCTGTCAGAGCCTTTATCCTGTTCGCGGGCGCTGAGCAGATCAGGAATCTTTGCGGGCTGGCTCAATTCAGTAATTCTGATCCCTTCTTCAGAACAATAATACCCGGAGGACCGGTCTGTTCCATGATGATCGCTTTTCCAGCGGGCATGGCAGAAAATGCGCCAGAAACCTCAGCTTATGTCGGACCTGTTGACCCAACAGGAAACCCCTGGCTTCCACCCGACCTGATGATTATGGGCATCCCCGGAACTCTCGCGCAGCAAATGGCAGCAGACCTCGAAGAGTCTTTTATCTGCAAACGGGGAAGAATAGCATATCCTGAAAAACGTATTATTATAAAACCACAATCTGCAGACCCGCAAAAACGAAAATAAAAATAACAATAAAATTAAAAGTAAAAGCAAAACCTGTACCTTGAACGTTCAGAGGACAAGAATTTATTTAATCAAAGAGCGCAATTCCCAGAAAATTCAGGATTTATTCGCCAGGCGTTCGGGATTAAAATCTCTTCTCCTGCGTTTGTTTCTATTTATCATATGTTTATTTTCTATTTATCTTATCCATTTTGGTGATCTTTTGCCTTCGAAAATCAGCCGTGAAACCTTTATCCGGTCTATTGCAGACCTCCTGCAAAAAGCAGAAATCGAGCTTCCTGATGACGTGGTGGATGCGCTCAGAAAAGCTGAAGCCATAGAAGAAAATCAGGTTGCAAAGTCCCAGCTCCAGGCAATTCTGAAGAATATCG
Organism: Methanosarcina subterranea; assembly: GCF_055385895.1. Taxonomy (NCBI): domain Archaea; kingdom Methanobacteriati; phylum Methanobacteriota; class Methanomicrobia; order Methanosarcinales; family Methanosarcinaceae; genus Methanosarcina; species Methanosarcina subterranea. Next base: position 2,218,140 of record NZ_AP042426.1, read on the forward strand.
AGCTTGCAAAAAATCATGCTGTTCCAATGTGCCAGGACACAGGCATCATGATCTTTTTTGCCGAGCTCGGGAACGAGTTTCAGCCGGGTTTTGACCTTGAAGCTGCAATAAAGGAAGCAGTTACCCTTGCAACAGTCGAAGTCCCTCTGCGCCCGAATGCAGTGGATCCCCTGAGCCGCAAAAACAGCGGGGATAATACAGGATCAGGAATCCCGGATATTCACTGGAAGCTGGTTCCGGGAAAACAATTAAAAATCACTGCCGCCCCAAAAGGGGCAGGTTCCGAGAATATGAGTTCACTGCGCATGCTTAACCCCACAGAAACCGGAAGTATCAAAAATTTCGTGCTTGAGACTGTGGTAAACGCCGGAGGGATGCCATGCCCACCCCTGACAATAGGTGTGGGGATAGGAGGTTCTTTTGATGCAGTAGCCAGGCTTGCAAAAGAAGCCCTTCTTGAGCCTCTGGATGCCCCCATGAACGAGTTTGAAAAGGAAATTCTGAACGCGGTAAACGCCCTTGGAATCGGCTGTATGGGCCTCGGAGGCAGCACAACCGCTCTTGCAGTACACGTAAAAACCGCACACTGCCATACCGCTTCACTCCCTGTTGCCATAAACATACAGTGCTGGGCAAACAGACATGCTTCAATCGTATTCGGAGAGGTAGAATAATGGAATATCATCTGCAGACCCCGCTTAAGTTAGAAGATATCGAGAAACTCAATGCAAGAGACATTGTTTACATCTCAGGAGAAATCCTTACAGCCAGGGATGAAGCTCATGCAAGGATTCTCGAAATGGAAGAAAAAGGAGAAAAACTTCCTTTTTCCCTTGAAGGAGCAGTTATCTATCACTGCGGTCCCCTTATGCAGCAGACCGAATCCGGCTGGAAAGTAATTTCAGCAGGTCCGACAACCAGCGGCAGGATGTCAAGAATGACTCCTCTCCTCCTGAAAAACAATGAAGTAAGGGCAATTATTGGAAAAGGTGGAATGAAAGGCGTTGCAGATGCACTCAAAAACAGGTGCGTCTATCTCGCATACACAGGAGGATGTGCAGCCCTTGCCGCAGAGCTAATAAAAGAGGTAAAAACCGTCCACTGGCTTGACCTTGGCATGCCTGAAGCTGTCTGGGTTCTCAGGGTTGAAAAATTCGGGCCGCTTATTGTAGGAATTGATTCAAAAGGCAAAGATATTTTTGCAGAGGTAAGAGAAAAAGCTGAAAAAGTGCTTGAAAGGATGCAAGAATAAAAAAGGCAGCCTTCTCCTTTTCAATACTGCTTCATACACGATAATTCATGAGCATTCTGTTCTAAGAGCACAATTCAGAGCTATTTTCTTTTTACTTAGAATCGCCCCTCTGATCTGGAAGAAGAAGCTGATTTGATGGCATGGGCGCCAGAGGTTTGGCCAGTACCCTGAAGTATTCAAAAGTTTCCTGGCCCCAGTTCACGGCTTTTTCTCCGAAACTGGCTATAGTGTTGTTCTCAATTTCATAACTTTTACCGGTAGAAAAGCAGGTAAGAACCATAGTATCCGTTACAGCAATTGTAGGTGGAGTGATATTCTCGTTCAGCACATAAATTTCAAAGTTTTCAAGAAGTAGCAGGGTATCAAGCTCTCCTTTAAATTCTTCTATAAATTTTTCAAATACTAATTGAGTTAGTATTATTGATACCCTCAGTCCTTTTTTTGCATTTTCTGCACAGATGCCCGGATAGCGCAGATCATGATGTGAAATGATCAGAAGAATCTGTTTTGAGCTGTAAAGAGCCTCAGTCGTTTTCTGGTATGCTGAAGAAGCATCTTCGTCCTGACTGCTGTCCGGTATCAATGCCATAAGTTCTTCCATTAACTTAAAAAATGTGAGTGGGGCTCCCCCTGGCTTAACACCTGACCAGTAATCGTAATTGTCTTCAAGAAGCCTGAAAGCTTTCACAAGAGATTCCATTCTTCGAACAAGGATTTTCCCCAGAAGGGAGAGGCTGTATGCTCTGTCCTCCTGAACCACAAGCCCGTTTTCTTTTAGCCTTTTAAGCTGGGGCAGGATAGCAACAGAGTTAGTGTCAAGTTCGGAGTTGATTTCTTCGATGGTCCTGGGCTTCTCTTTTAGAAACAAAAGCAGATCTGTCCTCTTCTCGGAAGACAGGAGAACTGTGATCAAGGAAGATCTCATCAACTCTACTGCAAAAACTATGGATATATAATTTTTCATTCGAAATATTATAATTCCAGGATAAACTGGCTCAGAACCTTTAATTGGCAGAAAAGTCCTGCTTTTTAAGTAAAATTGCCACAAAAACGGGAAAACAGGTTTTTATCCTCAATAAAGTGAATAAAAAAGAGAAAAAATATTTTTCATCCTGGGATCTATATCAGAAATAATTTTTCCAGCCTTAAATCTTTTCAGATTTTTTAAACTTTTGGCTATTTTACTGCTCTGTTTCTGGAGAAACCAGAATTTCAGGTGGCAGAAAGACCGAGACAATAATTCCGAATATTGAAAAAATCACCAGCCCCCAGAGGGAAGCTTTTATCCCCTGAATGCGGAGATTTCATTGATCCGCACGATCTCCTGTAAAAGGTCAGGAAGGGCATCTTTCAGAATATCCGTCAGTTCTTCATTGCTTAAAAAGCGGGCATTCTCATCTACTGCCGATATTATCAGGGGCTTGAGGTCCTCCGGAATAACAGTACTGTCATCAGTGAGAGTAATGGCTCCTCCATCAGGCCCGCAATGACGATGGAGCCCATCAGGGCAGTCCCGATAGCCATGCCCAGGTTCTGGTGAAGTGCTCATAAGGGCAGCTGTCTCGCTCGTTCTTTCAGGAAGTACCTGGGAGAGGACGAGATTCATTATCTGGGATTCTATGACGCCTGCACTTATACCTATTAAGGCAAACCCTGTCAGCAGGCCAAGCCCTCTAACCTTCACATAAATGGTTGCAATAGCCAGTAAAAGCCCTGCAATAAGTACGAGTAGCCCAACCTAGATAATGCGCTTTGGAGCTATGCGAGCAGATAAACGGGATGCTGTAAGCGAGCAATTAAAAGTGGTATGGAAAGGGGAAGGTGGAGAAAGCCTGTCTGCATTGCGTTAAGGCCCAGGGTGATCTGAAAGAAGAGAGCCATACTGAACAGGAAACCTCCTATAAGAAGGGTCTGAATCATCTGGACAAAAGCGCCTGAAGTAACCCCGCGGTCCCTGAAAATATCGGTTTGAAATCTTCTTGAACATTGAATAAAGTAAAAATTGAATGAAACAGCCTGACATATCTAATATTTTATAGAATAAACAGTAAGGTGTATAAATAAATTCAGAAATTTTTGCGCAACGTTTCCAGAACGTTCCGGCTAAAAAGGCTCAAAAATCCGGAAATTTTCGGGTGAGGGCTAGACCAATGAATTTCTATGGAACAGGCCTGGCGGACTTGTGAATAACAGAGAGAAGAAGCAAAGACGTAAGACATATAAAGCCCACATTCCAGAGGATCAATGATGAATTCTGAAAAGCCCCGGGATATTCCCCTTTATATCTACCATGCCGGACAGTGCGACCCAAAAAAATGCACAGGAAGAAAAATGGCTCGTTTTGAGCTTGCCCGACTTTATGACAGGGTGGAGAGGTTGCCACGTTCAGCGATCCTGCTCGACCCGATGGCGGAAAAAGCCCTGTCGCCAGCTGATAACCCTAAGAAAGGAATAATCGTACTTGACTGCTCGTGGGAAGAAGTTGAACGAATTTTTCCTGAGCTTGGAAAACTGAACCTTGAACACAGGGCTCTTCCATATCTTCTTGCAGGCAACCCTGTGAACTTCGGAAGGCCCTTCAAACTCAACTCTGCAGAAGCCTTTGCAGCAGCCCTCTATATCCTGGGGCACAAAGAGCAGGCAGAAAAGGTCCTTTCCAAGTTTAACTGGGGGCACAGCTTTCTTGAACTGAACAGGGAGCCTCTTGATGAATACGCAACTGCAAAAAACAGTACCGAGATTGTGGAAATCCAGAGTCATTACATCTGAGAGCGGCTACATTCAGAGAACCTGCACGAGAAAGCTACATCCAGAGAAAAGCTACATCCAGAGAAAAGCTACATCCAGAGAAAAGCTACATCCAGAGAAAAGCAATTATATCGGAGCCACTCGATAACAGAGGCGCTACCTGACCGGACCTCAAATAAAAGAGCTAAAAGGAATTATATACAGTGAAAGCACCAGTAAGAAAGCAGATTGGGGTTATAGGAGCCGGGACCTGCAGCAATGAGACGAGATCCCTTGCAGAAGCTGTGGGAAAAGAGATCGCAAAAAAAGGAGCTGTTCTTCTCTGCGGAGGCCTGGGTGGGGTGATGGAAGCAGCAGCGCATGGAGCAAAATTGGAAGGAGGGGTGACCATAGGGATTTTACCCGGAACCTGTAGAGAAGACGCAAACCCATGGATAGACGTAGCGATTCTCAGTGGAATGGGGCATGCCAGAAACGCCCTTATAGCCCAATCCTCGGATGCCCTGATTGCTGTTTCCGGGGAATACGGGACTCTTTCGGAAATGGCCTTTGGGCTGAAAATGGGAAAACCTGTGCTTGTGATCGACTGTAAATGGAAAATAGAAGGCGTAAAGAGGGCAAGAAGCCCGCAGGAAGCTGTAGAGTTTGCTCTGGCACTTATTAAATATCAATAAAGAACAGGAAAACTCAATGAAGAACAGGAAAACTCAATGAAGAATAAGAAAATCCAATAAGAATAAAAAGAATCCAATGAAGAATAAGATAACTTAAGAAATTTTGAGACGAATTTTGAAGCCTCGAGCAAAAACCGGATCAAAAAGCGCTTTGCAAAAAAGTAAAACGGGCAAAAAAGGAATATCTGAACCTGATTTTAGTTATGGATGGCAGAAAATCTTAATATTTGATCCAAAAATTTATATTGCAAAAGGAAACTTCAAGAATTAGGAGGCAGGCTTCGACTCAGACTGGCAGGAGTTTTGGGGTACGCCAGTATTCCTCCACAAAATGTAAGAAAAGTTATACCGGAGTTTTAAATGCACCTTATCGTAACGGAAAAGAACATAGCAGCAAGGAGGATAGCTGCGATTCTGGCTCCAAAAAGTCCCAAGAAGGAAAGAGTCAGCGGAGTAGACGTATACCGGTACGAGATCGGACCCGGCGAAAACAGGCAGGAGACTGCAGTAATAGGGCTTTCCGGCCATATTGTCGGGATAGATTTTCCAAAAGAGTACAACAACTGGCAGAAGGTTGATGCCAGAGCCCTGATAGACGCCGAGATTACAACAACTCCGATCAACCGGAAGATAGTGACTGCTTTAAAGAGCCTTGGAAAAGAAGCAGACAGGGTCACCATTGCAACTGACTACGACCGGGAAGGGGAACTGATAGGAGTCGAAGCTCTGAACATTATAACGAAGGTGAACCCGGATATCCCTTTTGACAGGGTACGTTACAGTGCAATAACTCCAAAAGCAATTGATGCTGCATTTGCAAATCCTACAGATGTTGACTTTAACCTCGCAGACGCGGGTCACTCAAGGCAGGTAATTGACCTGGTCTGGGGAGCTGCCCTTACCCGATATATTTCCCTTGCAGCAGGCAGGCTCGGGAAAATGTTCCTTTCCGTAGGAAGAGTGCAGTCCCCAACTCTATCTCTTATAGTTGACAGGGAAAAGGAAAGGAATATCTTTGTCCCGACCCCTTACTGGGAAATCCATGCCGAACTTGAAACCGCATCAAGGGAAACTTTTTCCGCCCAGCACTCAACCCGCCGTTTCCTGGACAAAGAGGAAGCTGGAAAGGTATTCAAAAAACTTGGAAAAAAAGCGGAATTAAAAGAGATAGAAAAAGGGACGAAAATTGACCAGCCCCCTACTCCTTTCAATACTACCGGATTTATCAGCGCGGCAAACTCAATAGGGCTCAGCCCCGCAAACGCCATGCGTATAGCTGAATCTCTTTACACGAACGGGTACATTTCATATCCCAGGACAGACAACACGGTCTATCCTGATACTCTGGACCTGAGGGCTCTAATTGAGATTTTTAAGGAAGGGCCTTTCAAGGAATATGCAAATGCCCTTCTTGAGAAAGCTGAACTTGTCCCTACCCGCGGGAAAAAAGAAACAACAGACCACCCACCTATCTACCCTGCTTCCCTGGCAAAGAAAAATGACTTAAAAGAAGAAGAATGGAAGGTCTACGAGCTTGTGGTCAGGCGCTTTTTTGCAACCTTTGCCGGCCCAAGCACCTGGGAGACCATGCGTCTGAGGCTCGATATCGACGAGGAAGAGTTCAGGGCAAACGGAGCAAGGCTGCTGGAACACGGCTGGCGCTGGTATTATCCTTACAATGCCCCGGAAGACCGTCTATTTCCGGAACTCAGGGAAGGGGATTGCTTGAAAGTGATAAAGAAAGAAATGCTGGATAAAGAAACCCAGCCACCCGGACGCTACGGTCAGGGCAGGCTGATCAATATAATGGAAGACCTCGGGCTTGGCACAAAAGCTACACGTCACGAGATTATCAGCAAGCTTTATTCCAGGGCTTATATCCACGGAAACCCGGTACAGCCTACAAATGCCTCTTTTGCCGTAATGGATACTCTTGAGAAATACTCTCCCACGATTACGAAACCGGACATGACAAAGTTGCTTGAAGAAAACATGGACAAAATTGCAGAAGGCAAAATCAAGGAAGATTCTGTACTTGAAGAGTCCAGGGAGATGCTCAAGCAGGTCTTTTCGGAACTTGACAAAAACAGGGATAATATTATAGAGTCCCTGCAAGCAGGCCTCAGAGAGGATAAAATCATAGGCACCTGCTCCTTATGCGGAAACGATCTCATGATCCGCCGCTCAAAAAGGGGAAGCCGTTTCATAGGTTGCAGCAATTACCCTAACTGCACCTTCTCCCTGCCCCTGCCAAAGAGTGGCCAGATAATTGTCACAGATAAATCCTGTGAGACTCACGGGCTGCACCATATCCGCATAATCAATCAGGGAAAACGAGCCTGGGATCTTGGCTGCCCCCAGTGCAATTTTATCGAATGGCAGAAAACCCAGCAGGAAGTGCAGGCCCAGCAGCCGAAAAAAGAAAGGCCCAAATCCATTAAAGACATCGAAGGCGTAGGAAAAGCCACTGCAGGAAAACTCGAGGATGCAGGAATAAATAGCATAGAAGCCCTTGTTGAAGCCGATGCAATTGAGCTTGCAAAAACCATAAAGGTCACCGTAAAGAAGATTAAGAACTGGCAGGTCTCATGCGGTAATACAGTTGAGGACTTATAATAAAGGTCCTCAATCAACTTTGTTATTTGAGTTTATTTTTAGAGCTCATTTTAAAGAGTAAAACTTTTTCCAGGCTTTGAAGTATTTTTAAGAGAACAAAAAAGAGAACTTTTGGAAAAATTATTTAACTTTGTTCAATCTTTAATAACAGTATGTCCACTGTTTCAAGCTCTTCTGTTATAATGACTACTCAAGTAATACCTGGAGAATTACTCATTCCAGCGTTCTTTATTTTGATTATCCTTATTTTCTATTTGTTTTACAGAAGAAAGAGAAAGTGATATTTATTTTTCATAGTCTCCTGAAGCAGCTTGATATTTAATTATTTAATCTGCTATTTTCCTGTATCAAACTTGAACATGGACCGCTTGCTTATGCATCCTCTTATTTAGTTTTTCTATCTGCTCGTCCTTAGTGTACAGCTGTTCATAAAGTACCGGGGCTGAATTTCAGATATTCAATTATAGGAAACTATGAGAACGGATTGAAGAAAGATGAACCTTTATATAGTATCTGACTGTTTTATAATTATTTATTTGTAAAAAGGATTACCAGAGGTTTACAACTTGGCGACCAAGAAACAGAAAGCAGCAAAACGAGATAAGATAGATAAGGAAACTAACGGCAAAGTTCAAAAACCAGTTGAGGAAGTTAAGGTGCCGGACAACAAAACAAAAGAACAGGATAAGAAAAGAAAAGGAAAATAAAAAAGAATATTTAACTCAGACCTTCTTTTCTTATTTTATTTATAAACTATTTTTGCATTCTTAAATATCCAAAATTTAAAAAACAGTTTTATACGTATTCCAATCTGTGATATTATCTTAAGTCGTGAAAGCAAGGTCCTTTCTACTGCTGATATTTACTCTCTATCCTTCTTTTTTGCCGCTTGATTCAAATGCTTCAACCTGTGCTAAAATGGATTTCGTTTCAATGTTGAGCATCTGTATTTATATCCCAATTTCTACAAACTGATTCTTTTACACTTCCCTGATTTCAAATTCTAAACTTGTTATCTTGCACTGCTTTTTATTATTTCTAGACTTCTTCTTTCTACATTTCTTTCATTCTACTCCTTATTCCTTCTACCTCTTTCTTCCTTCACCCTTTTCTTCCTTTTGGTAAGAGCCGCCAGGAAAGATGGCGGAGGCGTCCGAAATTTTTGGGAACGACCGCTACACAAACTGAAGAGAGCACTTATAATCCTGTGAATTTAAACCCAGCCTCCTGAAGTAAGAGAGTGATTTTTCATATCAAGTAGCTGTTTTCCCATTGTATTGGATTTCTTTTAATTGCATTGGATGTTCAGCTTTCTTTTTTTCTTAGTTAGTGGCGGACCGGCCAAAACCCTGCGCGGCGGGATAGGGAGAAAACTGAGGTACTATTTGCGGGCATGCTTGACGACAATACCGACAGATTGAGAAGTGATATTTGTTTATTTGTAACTATTCAGGTATCTTGTTAAGGTTACACAATTTTTCCTCGAAACGAGGAAAAATTGGATATAAAATGAATCATTTTTCTCCTTGATGAAACGTGAAGAGATCCTTGCTCTGTGTGCTTCAAATCCTGAAGTTATTGCTTACATTTTGAGTCTTGAATCTCAGATTAAAGAACTTACTGAAAGATTGATAGTCTTAGAAGCTCGGTTAAATCAAAACAGCAGAAACAGCAGTAAACCTCCTTCTACTGATTTTGTTAAAGAGAAACCTAATCCCAGGAGTCGCCGTGAAAAGAGTGACAGGAAACCCGGAGGTCAAGAAGGTCATCCAGGCACAACTCTTGATATGGTTAATGATCCTGATTAGGTAATTGAACATTTTTTGACCTGCTGCGAAGATTGTGGATATACTCTCGAGAATGTTAAAGTTGAAACTTATGAGAGAAGACAGATTTTTGACATTCCTCCTGTAAATCTAATTGTTACAGAACATCGAAGTCAAATAAAGAGCTGCCCCCACTGCAGAAAATTGAATAAAGCTGTTTTTCCAGAATCAGTAAAGTATCCAGTCCAGTATGGTCCTAATATCTTAGCTTCAGCTGTTTACTGTAAAAACTACCAGTTTATACCTTATGAAAGGATTTGTGAGTTTTTTAATGACGTTATGGGGATAAAAATCTGTCCTGCTACTATAATTAAAGCAGAAAGAGAATGTTTCCAGAATTTAGAGGAATTTGAGAACGTTATTAGAGAGAAGTTACTAGCTTCTCCTGTTATCCATTGTGATGAAACTGGGATGAAAATTGAAGGAAAAAGACATTGGCTTCATGTAGCTTCTAATGACAAATACACCTGTTATTTTGCTCACTCAAAAAGGGGATCAGAAGCAATAAATGATATGGGAATTCTTCCAGAATTTAAAGGAATAGCAGTTCATGATGGATGGAAACCCTATAACGGTTATGAATGTGATCATGCTCTTTGCAACGCTCATCTCCAGAGAGAACTTACTGGAATTGAGGATAACTATAAACAGCATTGGGCTAAAGAGATGAATGAACTGTTAACAGAAATGAAAAAATATACTGATGAGTGTAGAGAGCAAGTCAAATATCTGGATTTTGAGCAAATTAAAGCATTGGAAGAAAGGTTCAATGCTATCATCATTAAAGGGATTGAAGAAAATCCACCTTCTCAAAATCCTGAGAAACAGGGAAAACGTGGTAAAAACCCAAAAACCAAAGCAAGGAACTTACTTGACAGGTTTATAGGAAACAAAGAACAGATCCTGAGATTCCTCACTGATTTGGGAGTTCCATTTGAGAATAACCAGGCAGAAAGAGACATCAGAATGATGAAATTACAGCAGAAAATATCAGGAACTTTCAGAACCATACAAGGAGCGCAAGCTTTCTGCAGAATTAGAGCTTACATTTCTACAATTAAAAAGAATGGTTTCAATGTTATAGATGCTATTCTTGCGGCGCTCAACAGAGCGCCGCTATTATCCTGAGAATTACAGCATTTTGCTGAAAAAATATACTTTTTTTATCAGTGGCTGAATAGTTACAAAATATCTTAAATTTAAGGTTCTGGCAGGTAAATATCGGTAGCATGGAAGCTATCGGCGAAATCATCCATTTGAAGAAATTACTTATAATTATTCAGACTTTTCAGGCTTGCAGAAGAATATGTGAACAGAAGCAGAACAGAAGTAGAACAGAAGTAGAACAGAAGCGGAACTGGACCAGCAATACCCACTTCTGGAATAATTAGTTTCATCCCAGCTCTCTGAGGAGACAGTCTGCGATTCTTTCAGGCAATCCATCCCGGTTCTCCCTGTCAACCGTCAAAATCTCAAACTCTTTTCTAATCCTCTGCACCAGCGGGTGCCTGCTTGAATGGTGCAGTACAACCAGAATAGATTTATCTGATTCCAGAACCTTCTCAACCGCAGAAACGAAAGGCTCGGAAATAAGTTCCATAGGCCCGATCTCATCGATCACCACTAAATCGCAGGAAAGGGAATTCCTGATGGCGCTTGCTCCTATTCTTTCAAGATCTTCCAGGTTGACATGATATTCTCCAAACCTGGGCCCACTGCCTCTAATATGACTAAGGGTTCCTGAGTTTCCTGTCGCGAGGTCCATGATCGAAAAACCTTCCCTCCGTACTTCCTTTCGTATCTCAACTGTCTGGATGCCGCCTACCTTGAAACCAGGCTGGTTGCCAAGTTTTTCGACAGCTTTTGCCACGACTGTTGATTTTCCAACGCCCGGACTGCCAGTTACTGCAATTCTCAGCATAATCTCATCTTTCCATACCTTTGTTTCCTTTCTACAGAAAAAAATAGACGTGATTTTATTTAAATCAGCCAGCAGTACAATCCTGCGTTGATTATAAGAACGTTGTAAAATATACTGGAATACACATTAAAAACTTCTATTATACTAGTTCTCGTATACACATAAGGAGATGGAATTGTGACTATGGACCAGGAAGTTCTTGCCAGACTGCAGGAAATCGAGAAGAGAATGGAAAAGATAGAAGCCACGCTGGAAAGCATAAACAGTGTTCTTAAGAAAGTAGAACAAAATACCTATTTCGGATGCTACGTCGAGGGAGAAAAACTGGAATAAAATTTACGATTTTTCACTTGAAATCAAACTACTTTCGCCACCCCATCCCGAAAGATGGGGTATACTGCCGGGCTATATGCTTGATTTCTCAAAAATTGCCAGGTATCATTAGGCTGGATTGATTTTATCCAGGTTTATTCAATTTACGCAATTGGAAAACAGGACAGATGCATTTATTTCCTGCGTATGTATTTCAATGATATTTGTCCGTCCTCATCGTACTTTGTCCATACCGTGGTATTTGTGTCCTGTGACCACATGTACTCGAATCTGGTAGTATTTTCTTCGCTTCCGGATTCTATCACGGCTTTGCAAAAGGTTTTGTTTTCAAACTCTTCAGTGCCGGTAATTGTCATGTTCAGAACTCTTCCGGTGGTTGGATTTTTAACCTGGACCTGGGAACCGACAGGGCACCTGTTGCCTTCGGCTTGCTCGGAGAGGCTGATATTTATTTCGGTATCATTACCTGAAATTGATAGTTTTGTTCCGTCCTCGCCCATACAGCCTGAAGCCATGAGGGCTGCTGTTAGAAGTAATATAAGCAACACTTGTTTTTTTGACAATTTTGATCACCCGAGTTTTATCAAAACCTTATTTCCGATTAAAAAATCCATATGGATCAGAATAGTAAAGAATTCTATATAATAAAGAGTTCTTTATGATGAACTCAAAAGGTAAAAAATTCTAAACGAGGAAGAACTTCAAACGACAAGAATTTTAAATTCGTGGAACTTTAAATTCGAGTAGGATTTCTGCTTTTATCAGACTCTTATTCCTTGCAATTTGTTTTTCTAATTAAAGATAAGAGACAGCCATAAAAACTATTCTATACTTTCGTATAAAATAGGATATTCGCAGGGAAAAGGGAAGTTCTCAGCACCTGACCTGTTTTCCCGGCATATGCTTAAATATCTTTCTCTATTTAAGGAGTTTAATTTATTACTTCATTAATAAATATATTCTGCCTGAAATCTTTTTTATGCAGATCCACCAATATCTACACACAACAACAGGTAATTCTGTAGCAGGCGGGGAGAGTCAGGTATAGTTGTTACTGCAGGAAATATGGATAGTAGGAACTATAGAAGAGTAAGCCTCAAGTAGGAACTATGGAAGAGTAAGACTCAATAGAATGCGTCACCTACTCTTTAAAAACCCTTATTCTATAATGGGAGCTACTATGGTAGCTTGAAAAGATGGAATTGCACTCTTCCAAACGAAGCACCCCATTTATAGGGATATGAGAATAAAAATATGACAAAAAATTTCTTTGTCAATTATTCCTTTGGAAATTCTTCCTTTGCAAATTCTTCCTTTGCAAATTCTTCTTTCTATTTGGAGAGAAGACAGGAAGAAAGAAGCTTTAAACATTGAAGTAAAAAGGAATAAAAAAGGATACTTATCACTCCTATACCGACGGAAAACAGATATATACACATCTACAGAGTGGGCTTTACTTCCATGAATGCAGAAAAGAAAACATTATCTACGCAGGAAAAACAGCAAGGGGCGCTTTCTGAAGCCCTGATGGACCGGACTGCAGGGATGGTAGCTTCTGCTCTCAAAGCAGAATTCTGCAGAATTTCCAAGTTTTTTCACGACTATATTGACTCTCCGGAAAATCAACCTTCTATTCAGGAAATCGGATGTTTTGGACAGCCTGATAAGTTAGATAAGCTTGCAGGCGGGATCAGTGCCTTTGTAAGAAGCCAGGGAAAAACCGATGTGGTTGTAACGCTTTACAGAACCAGACCGAATGAGTTTGCCCCCGAAGAAGTACGTTTTTTGAGGTATGTCCTGGCTCTGGTCCGTAAAGTCCAGAAATGTAAAAAAATTGATACGGAGCTTCAGGACAGGATAGGTTTTTTAGAATCTCTGCTCAAGGAAGTTCCGAATCCAGCTTATTTTAAAGATGTAAGCCAGACTTTTCAGGACCGCAGTGAGCTTTTCACCGGGAAAGCTGCTTACTCTCCCGATAGAAAAATCTCAGGGTATTCAATGAATGAGCTGGAAGAAGTAATTCCAAAGGGGCTTACAGCTATCTACAAAAGGAAAAATGGAAAGGTTTCGGGTGTCTCAGAGGAGTTCGGGATGATGCCCGGTATCTGCAGTATGTTCAGGGAAAGTGAAGAGGCATTGGGAATAGCCCTCGAAGTACAGAAAGTGCTCTGGACAGTCATAAATAACAGCCCTGCAGTCGTATTTTTATGGCAAAATGAGGAAAAATGGCCCGCTGATTTCGTGTCTGAAAATATCTCCCAGTTCGGGTATGAGGTTGAAGACTTCACATCCGGAAGGATCCTTTACGGGGATATAGTCCACATAGAAGATATAAAAAATGTTACTGAACAGCTTACCCGCTGCATTGACGATAAATGTGAGGGCTTCAAAATGGAGTACCGCATCTTCACAAAAGGAGGGGAATTGCGCTGGGTAGATGAGAGGACTTTTATCCAGAGGAATGCAGAGGGCAGAGCGACTCATTTACAGGGAGTTGTCATTGACATTACCGAAAGGAAGGCTGCAGAAGAAGCTCTTGCAAGAGCCGAGCAGCTCCGAAAAAAAGAGATCAACCACAGGATTAAAAATAACCTGCAAATAGTTTCTTCCCTGCTTGACCTGCAGGCTGGACAGTTCAGTGACAGAAAGGTTATCGAGGCTTTCAGGGAAAGTGAAAGCCGAATCATTTCAATGTCGCTTATACACGAAGAACTTTATGAATCAGGAAACCTTGATGTTCTTGATTTCTCGTCTTATATCCGCAAGTTAATAACCGATCTCCGCACATCATACAGTACCGAGAGTTCAGCTATCCGGGTAAACCTTAATGTGGGAGAAGTTTTTCTCGGAGTTGACACAGCAGTTTCTCTGGGCATTATAATCAACGAGCTTTTCACCAACGCTATCAAATATGCTTTTCCCCAGGGCAGAGGAGGAGAAATAAACGTCGGACTTTTTGGGGGAGGAAACGGAGAAGCACTAAATGAAAAGGAAGTCTCAGGTAAGGTCCCTACCCGGAAGACTCCCAATGAATGTAAGGATATGCATGAACCGTTTACTCTTGTTTTTGCAGATAACGGGATAGGTTTTCCTGAAGGACTTGATATCAGAAACCCGGGATCTCTTGGCTTACAGCTTGTAAATGCCCTTGTGAACCAGATCGAAGGCAGCCTTGAACTGGAAAGAAAGAAAGGCGCGAAATTTAAGATCAAATTCAGGGATAATGTTCTGAAAACAGGCTGAGAAAGGTCTGACCGGCAATCTATGATAACCTTTAAAAATAATCTTTTACAGGAATGCTAATCTATTAGATGAGGTACCGTTTTTCGGATCCTGCCATCTCGGAAAAGGTAGAGAATATCCTGACGCAAAGAAAACCAGACAATTGATCGCCAGGAAATATAATAATTTTTTGTTATTTTGTATTTAAGCTCAGTGCAACTTTTATACAGAATTTCCTAATTAAAATAAAAGACAGAATAAAATTATCTTTCCAATATATTTTATATTTATCCTAAATTTTATATAGTTTTCTCCCTTTGTTGTATATTGGTCTGGAATACGGGTATTGAACTCTTTTTAATTTTCAAATCAGGGGGTATGTGTAATGGATATTGGCAAAAAAGTTCTCATAATAACTCTGTTTATTTTTGCCGTTCTTACTACTGCTTTTACGTTTACTCACAATATGCAGCTCTCTAATTTTTTAGAGCTCGAACAACAAGATACACTAGAGAATGTGGAGCGGGTACAAAATACCATTAATACTGAACAGAGTTATCTGGATTATATTGTCCAGGACTGGGCCTGCTGGGATGATACCTACCGGTTTATTGAAGACACGAACGAGCAGTATATAGACATAAACCTCCAGAATCAGACTCTAGCCGGGATTAATGTTAATGTCATGATTTTTGTTAATGATTCCGGAGAAGTGGTTTATGTAAAGTCTGTGGATATCCGTACCTCGGAAGAAAGTCCTGTACCCATGGAGCTTCTTGCAATGATAGAAAACGGAAGTCTTCTTACAAAAGGCGAGGACGATTCAATAAGCGGTTTTGTTTTGCTTGATGAAGATCCCATGTTTATTGCGTGCCACCCTATTCTCACAACAAAATATGAAGGACCTTCAAAAGGCACTCTAATATTCGGAAGATACTTTGACGACAAACTCCTTGATTCTTTTAAAAAAGTTACCCGCTCTTCTCTTCTGGTGTACAGGACAGATGAAGAGCTGCCTTCGGATTTTCAGACAATAAATGAAAATACACTGAAAGAGCAGGAGGGTGAAATCCATAACATTATGGTCAAGCCTTTGAGTGAGGAAAAGATCGCAGGTTATTTCTGGCTAAGGGATATTCAGAACCAGCCTGCCCTGATTGTCAGGGCGGATTTTCCAAGAGAACTTTATTTACACGGCGAAAAAATCCTTAATTACATGTACTTTTTCCTGCTTCTGACAGGACTAATGACAGGGGTTGGAGTTAAGTTTTCCCTTGACAGGCTGTTTATTTCCAGGCTAACTGAAATTGACAGCTTTATTACAAAAATCGGATCTGAAAAAGACCTTTCCAGAAGGCTGCCACTGCAGGATAATGATGAACTCTACCGCCTGTCAAGAGAGATAAACAGGATGTTAAACGAAATGGATCTTACAGAACAGGAGTTAAAAGCCCAGGAGCGTGAAAAGAAGGTTCTGCTCGACTCGCTCGACGAGCTGGTTATTTTTGTAAACCCTGAGTTTAGAATTATCTGGGCAAACAAAGCTGCCCTTAAACATATGCAGATTAGCTTTGAAAAGGCTGTCGGGATTTTTCTAAAAGCTGCCCCGGATATAAACTGCCCGTTAGCTGAGTATCTCCAGCTTGAGCAGGTTTTCATGACAGGTGAGAAAAAATCACTAGAGTTTACTTCAAAAAACGGGAAAATTTGGGTTATTCAGGCAATTCCAGTGATCGACGATCAAGAAAATATCATAGGCATTCTCGAAACCTGCAGGGATATAACTGAAAGCAAAAAAGCCGATCAGCTTCGAAAAAAAGAGATCAACCACAGAATAAAAAATAACCTGCAGATAGTTTCTTCTCTGCTGGACCTGCAGGCCGAGAAGTTCAGTGATAGAAAAGTTATTGAGGCTTTCAAGGAAAGCGAAAACCGCATTGTTTCAATATCGCTTATACACAAAGAATTATACGAGTCAGGAGAGCTTGACTATCTCGATTTTTCTTCCTATATCCGCAAATTAATAGCAGACCTTTTAAGGTCATATAATACAGAGAACTACGGAATCCAGGTGTACCTTGAAGTTGACAGGATCTTTCTGGGGGTTGACACCGCTGTTTCTCTGGGCATTATAATCAACGAACTTTTTACGAACTCTCTGAAGTACGCCTTTCCTTCAGGGAAAGGAGGGGAGATCAACATTGCCCTGTTTAGAGAGATAGCTGGAGACCTCGAAAAAAGCCAGGCCGGATCTGGAAGAGGATCCGGAAGTTATGAGAATCTCACGCTTACCTTTTCAGATAATGGAAAAGGGTTCCCGGAAAACGTTGATTTCAGAAATACGGAGTCCCTGGGTTTGCAACTCGTGAACGCTCTTGTTGATCAGATAGATGGAAGTCTCGATCTTGAAAGGGGAAACGGCACAAGATTTACGATTAGATTCCGGGATATTGTTCATGGAGGTAACCTGAAAAATGAGCAGGCATAAAATTGAAAAAAACATATAAATTTTTGAGTAAAAAGAAAAATTGCTTCCATAACCTGGAGGAGTGTTTTTCAGACAGTGAGAGTATTTACTCCGTAGTGTTTGCTCCCTTTTATGGCAATATCAGACCCATTAATCAGGGATCGTTTTATTTTTCCTGTTTTACCATTTCGTTTTCGCTATTTCGTTTTCGCTATTTCGTTTTCACTATTTCGTTTTTATCGTTCCTTTTATATCATTCCGTTTTTGCTATTTCGTTTGAGACTTGTAAAAAGTTTTTGATATTTGACTAACAATAGACCGCATGTTGCAGTATTTTTAATTCTCATCCCTGATTTATCCCTATTTGCGAACTCGTTTTCCGTTCAGGATGAATTTTAATATTAATACCTGTATATTTTAATATAGGGTATAAAGGAGTGGATAAGACGGGTGAAAATCGTTTCAAAAAAATCCTGATTGCAACGGATGGTTCGGAAAACGCCGAAAAAGCAGTTTTTTATGGAATTGAGATTGCGCGGGCAACAGGGGCTGAAGTTTATGCCCTGCATGTTGTTTCTACCGAGCACGCAGGCACTGCGCGGACGGTTATGGGCTGGACCGAGGCATTTGAAGAATATCTTGCAGATAAGGGAAAAGTTGCAACCGGCCACGTAGAAAACCTTGGAAAAGAAGCAGGAGTTAAAGTAGAGTCAGTATATCTGAGAGGCAGCCCGGCTGAAAAGATTCTTGAGTATGCAGAAGGGAGCAATATTGACCTGATAGTTATGGGCACACAGGGCATTACAGGAGTCAAAAGATTCCTTATCGGCAGCGTGGCAGAGAATGTTCTCAGGCACTCAGAAGTTCCTGTAATGATTGTACGGTGATTATAAGTTTTTAGGTTTTGAAAGAACTTTGAAAACCTGATAGTTATTTTTACAGTTTTTATTGCTAATACTCAGGCCAGTAAACAGTCTATTTGGAGGCTGTGCCTGGTATTTTGCTAATTGCTTTTTTCAAGGGTCAGGAATCGGAATTTCAGACTAATAGATATACTCAGGTTATAGAGTATCCTAAAGGCCCGATATAGAAACTCCTGACCCTCTTATTACATAAATTGAATTTTCTTAAAATTGAATTTTCTTAAAATTGAATTTCCTTAATCTTCAAATATCCCTGACCCCTTAAATACGGCTCTTGCTTCTTCAAGGCTCAGGTCTTCCGGAGGCACGATAATATCGGACTCCAGAATTTCTTCGGCTTCAATTGCTTCTCCTTTTCCTTTTATTTCTGAAATTAGCTTTGCAAGCTCTGTCCGAAATTCTTCGGTTTTTCCTTCTGTAACAAGGGCTACAATTCTGTTATCTATCTGATTTAATTCATCACAGAGGGCTTCAGGCGCCCTGTACTGTCCTTCACCCATGATCCTGATTATCATCATTTTATACCTCCTTTCTTTCTTCCGGACCTTTGCCTTCTTCCCCTGTTTTCGTTTTTTCAGATCCTTTCCCTGCTTCGGCTTTGAGTTTCGCAAGTTCTGATTCGATACTGGTCTGGGTGCTGATTTTTGCAAGTTCACGTTCGATATCGTCCCTGCTGCCTGTGAGGTCTTCGAGTGTGCCGGCTTCCATAAGCTCGTCAATTGCCTCGGCGCGGGCTTTCATTTCGTCGGTCTTATTTTCAGCCCTTTCAAGTGCAAGTCCCACATCTGCCATTTCTTCACTGATCCCGGTGACGGACTCGTTTATCTTCACCTGGGCTTCAGCCGCAGAATACTGGGCTTTAATGGACTCCTTCTTTGTCCTGAAGATCTCGACCTTTGTAGAAAGGCGCTTTTCCGAGGCAATGAGCTTTTCTTCCTGCTTTTCGAGTTCAATAATTTCCCTGTCAATCCCATCCACCTGCTGCTGGAGGGCAGACTTTCTCTCGAGGGCAAGCCTTGCAAGGTCTTCGCGGTCAGCTGCAACTGCATCTCTTGCCTGCTTCTCAAGTTTCTCATTGCTCTGGATCAGTTTTGCCCTCTGGAGCTGGAGGCGTTTTTTAGAAGTTGTCACCTCTGCAACACCCTTCTTTACATTCTGCAGCAGCTCCAGCTGCTTTTCATATGAATAGTCGAGAGTTTCCCTGGGGTCTTCCATTCTGTTAAGCACTTTGTTCATTTTGGACTTGAATACCATTTCCATCCTTGAGATCAATCCCATGTGTTTTCCCCGTTAATTTTTCAAAAATAATTCTATAATCAGGCTGACGTTTTGTTTACTCACGATATTGGAGCAAGGTTCTTTGAAAACCTTTCTGGCACTTTTTCTCGCAGCACCCTTTTCTTCCTATATCCTTTGGCTGGAGTTATATTTTTAGTTTATCCGTAATCTATTTTATTTCAGTTTATTTTACTCAAGCTTATTCTATTTCGATTTGATTTTATTTCAGTTTATTTTGTTTCGGTTATTTTATATACGTGATTTTATTTACGATACTTTATTTCACTTATTTTATTTCATTTTGTTCTGTTTCCCTTTGAACCGGTCTTCTATATTTTTATGCCTGCATTATTATATTTAGTACATGATTATTCGTAGTCACGCGAACGTTTTATATATTCAAAATACAACTTATCTAAAGATATTATGGCAAAACCTGAGAATAAGACTGAATTCTTTTATACCGAAAAAGGGCTCATAACCATAGGCAGCCCTGTTAAACTCCAGATCCTGAATTTGCTCAGGGAAGAGCCAAAGTCTTTTGATGAGATTGTAAAACACACGGCAAAAGCTAAATCGACCATTTCCGTTCATCTTAATAACCTCAGGTCATGCGAGCTGGTTGAAGAAAACTCTGATCCTGAAGACCGGCGCAAGAAGATCTATTCCCTGACCTCTCATTACATGGGCTGCTCTCAGAAGCCGTTCATCGGGCATTACAGAAGCCTTCTGGAAACAGTTGCCACAAATGGAAACGACAGGTTCCGCTTTATGGAGACCCTTTTTTATGCGCTGCGGTTTGGTTTTGAAGCATATGGAATTAACAATGCCCCTGTTGTCAGGATGATTGGAATCGACATTGGGAAGCATCTCTCATCTAACTTTGAGTCGAGTGCCCCTGAAGAGCTTTTTAATGAAATTGCAAGCTTTATTGAGTTTCATGGAGACTGTCAGGTTTCTGTTCTCATGGGAAACTCTCCTGCTTTTCAGGTTGAAGATGACTTCAAGGCCAGGTCCATGCCGGCTACAGGAAAACCTCTCTGTGCCCTCAGAGAAGGTATAATTGAAGGAGTCCTTAAAGAAAAACTGGGAGAAGAGTGCGGGGTCCTGGAAACCGAATGCTATGGAACCGGACACACACACTGTCTTTTTGAGATTACAATATGAATTATTTTTTTAGAGGCACAACTTTACATAACTATTTTCCTCAGGAACTCAGCCTTTTAAGAGACAAATACTTCAATGCAAACTGCCTCACAAAAGTTTACTGGAAAACCTGATTTTCAGGTCCAGGCTGAGTTTTTCCTTCAGAAAGGCAGTTGTTAATGAAAATTAACGGGAATCTCCGATTACGACTCCCATTTCGGATTTCAGGCGCGGGCCTATTGCTGCTACGATTCCCGGTCCGTCTGTCTTTTCGCGGCATATGACTGCATGCTCAAGCAACCCCAGGCGCTCGATTTCGTAAATATCCCTGCCGTGCCCTGTCCTTTTTATTGCACTTTTTATTTCAGAGCGAGTAGCACCATTAACAATAACCCTGTCGGTGCTTGCTTTTTTCCAGCTCCACCAGAGGTCAAGCTGTTTTTTGGTGAAGCGGGCTTTTGTTTTTTTGTTTGCCTCAAATACTTCAATTTCGACCGGCAGGTGAGGAATCAGGCCGAACCTCGATGCAAGCTGTTTTGGCTTTCCGTTGCCCAGGGCTTTGAGTTCCTCAGCCTCAACACGCACAGGGGTGCCGATATTGATTATAAAAGCATCTTCCGGAAAAGCCTGAAGGAAACCCATGTACACTTTCCCATGTTCTGCTTTTTTTACAGGAGTTCCGTACCTGGATGTCAGGATATTTTCTGATACCTCTTCATCTTCTCCGTCGAGGGAAAACTCTGTCCAGTTTTCCGGGGTAATAGAAACTTCAACCTTTACCTCAAGGTCTTTCAATTCATTCTCAACCAGGTTTTTCAGGAGTTCAGCCATTCTTTCCCGGTTTTTTCCATAAATATGCTGGAGGGTTACAACTTTTCTCATTTTCTTCCTGCCGATTTATTCTCTTTTGCCTGCCTGCACCTGCCGTGAATCACGTATTTTCCGGCTTTGAGCTCTTCAGGTAAAATTCAAGGAGACCTTCGGTCTCATCCAGGGCTGAAATTACTGTCTCGTCAACAGGAATTTCTGCCTTTTCAATCTGGTTATGCAGTTTTTTGACATCCCTGCTGTAAGGGCCAAGTTTTCTGGAAACCATTTCCTTGCTCTGTCCCTTTTCAACTGCTTCCCTGTAGATGCTCTCTATTTTATTTCTGAGATTCCTGATCTTCTCAAGAATTTCAGCACTGAAAGGGCCAAGCTCTTTTGCTTTTTCACTTTCAGCTTCTTCTTCCAGTTCTTCGGGCTCTTTGTCTGCAGTTTCTTCGCCTTCCCCTGCTGTTTCATCTTCTCTTGCGGTAAGGCTTTTTTCTCTGGAAGGAGACTCTTTTGCAATTATATTTCGGAACTCTTCAAGGGCAGTTTCCACTTCTTTTCCATATTCGGTAAGTTCAACAAACTTTATCCGTCCTTCGAATGTGAATCTTATAAGTCCGGACTGTTCCATCTTCGAAAGGATCCTTGTAGTATGTGCAAATGTCGAGTCTATCTCCTTTGAAATAACTGAAGCGTACGTTTTTCCCATAGAACCTATAAATAGCAGTGCAAGCGTGGGTTTTTCCTGCAAAAACAACTTTTCTGCATCTTCGTCGGGCATGAATATCACACAGAGTTTTTTTAGCGGATTATTTCCGGAACTGAGCTCAGGCGTTTATTATTCTTTAATAGTTTATATAATATTTGAACAGTTTTTTACTTCTGGTACCCGGATGAGTATTACTTTTCATCCTGAAAGTGCCAGGATTATTTTCTTTATTTCGACTACAGGAGCATCTGTTCTGAAAGAAGTCCCGCTGAAATGAGTTCTTGAGGCTTCAAACCCGCTGGCTTTAAGTGCCTCTATGAGACTCTCGATACCTGTTGCAGAAGCCCCCAGTTCTTTGCAAATTACATGCTGATCATAGAACATAGGGATATCGAGTTCATCCCTGCAGAATGTAATTATTTTTCTGGCTTTATCTTTTGTATTCAGAGGATGCGCTTCAAGCTCTGAAATCACTTCATTGCAGAATTCCGGTTCTTTGAAAGGCCCAAGCCATAAAGGACCCGCGATCTTTGTCAGTGCCCCACAGGCAGGGCATTCCCGCTCAATATGGACGGCAAGCCCATAAACAGGCCCCCTGAACCCGCATTTGGGGCAGTGAATACTGAATCCCATGGACTTCAGGGTCCTGTCAGCCTGTTTGGTCCCGGGGATGATTTCGAGATAAGCACGGACATAATGGCGCGTAACATGGCAAAGCAGGGGAGTCATCCCTTTTTCATGTTTTGCAAGCTCCCTTGCACAGGCTCCGAGCAGAACCCTTAAGCCCATCTCGCTGTGGTATTCCGTGTTCAGAGGTACCGCTGCATACTTTCTGATCCCTGAGTTAAGGTGGGCTCCACAGAGGGGCGCAGTATCCGTTGCAGTAACCGAGAGCATACTCTGCGCCGAGGTTGCAGCCGCATCCAGATAAGGCGCAGGAGTTCCGAATGGGTCGATATCCACGACATGGAATTTCTGCTCATGAAGCAGAACATTAGCGTTCTTGCGCGTAGCCTGGGCTTTTTCTTCAAGCCCGTTGATTTTTATATTTTCCTTTATCAGTTCGAAGGCTTCGGAGCTCCAGTCATTCATGGTCGCATTGATCCCTACCTCTCCTGCGATCCTGAGCCCCCGGATTCCAGATGCTGAAAAGGCATCCACGTAGCGGATCTCCTCTCTCTTTATATCTTTTCTTGAAAGAAGCCTCTCCACAAATGCTGCAGTTGCTGCAACGTTGATATCACGGTTCAGCTCCATCTCCGGGTTATAGAACACCGGCGCTGCCGAGGGAGGGAAATTTGCATCCGGAGGTGGGACCGGAACCGAAATTTTTGTTGTCCCTTCCACTATGGTTCTACAGATCATCTAAAGCTGCTATACTTTGGGATATTATTTTACAGTGATGGTCATCCGCATGTTCGGATATCCGTTAGCGTTGAAATTGTAGCTTCCGGTTTCAGTGAATGTGTAATTAAAGGTGTTTCCGTATCCAAGCCTCTGGTCCTCGAAAAGCCCTTCCTCGCTGGTCAGGGTAAAAACACTGTCTTCAAAATTCCTCCATACAACAAGATCCCCTGTATTAACCTCCAGTTCCGAAGGAATAAACACGTAGTCCCTGAGCCTTACAAGGTAAGTTCTTGGTTCGGTTCCCGCAGACTGTACATTCGTGGCTTCTTCCTCTTCGCCAGTCAAGTTTTCGGTTTGTTCTTCTTCAGTTCCGTCCCCCATACCCGGAGTTAACGTTTCTCCAGGTGTTTCCGTCTCTTCAAATGTTTCTGTCTCCCAGGGAGTCTCCATTTCCCCGAGTGTTTCCGTTTCCACCGGCGTTCCCATTTCTTCTGGTATTATTGTCTCTTCTGGAGTCTGCTCTTCTTCATATCTCTGCGTTCCTCCTGAAGTCCCGCCAGAACCGCCGGATCCGCTGGAATCACCGGAGTCGTCCTCTTCTTGCTCCTGATCTTCCCCCGAATTAAGGCAGCCAGATATTAATACTGATAAGACTATGAGGAGCAGAATGAACTTTTTTATTGCCATTACTTCCCCCTTGCTTAAGTTTTATTTTTGTACTCCCAGTTCAATATAAGCCTTATTAAATAATAACACTTTCTTATAATAAGCCTTATTTTAAAAAATAGTTTGTTTGTGATCGATTTTACCGATTTTCCCTGAAAAACTAACTTCTGGAGTTAAGGTTAGCCAGCTTATTAATCGGACTATTGATCGGATTATTAATCGGATTATTAATTGGATTATTAATCGGCTTATTAATCAGATTAAATCACATTATTAGCTAGTTTTTTGCATGTCTGTTTATTCAGGATGTGGATGTAGAGAGCTATCAGAAATGGAAAATGAGTGCAAAGTTTAAAATCCAAAAAAGTAAATTTACTGGAAAGTTTTGCTGCCTTTCCAGATAAAGCTGTATATAATTTGTAAGCACTTTGTTCAGTAATCCTTTGAATAATCCCTTAAGTGAACCCTTCAGGATTTTTTTGGAAATTCCTTTAGAGAACTTTTTCCGGAAGCTTGTTCGAAAAATTCATTCAGGGCTCGGTCACAGTGATATTAACATTCATTCTGGGCTGCCCGACAACGGTGAAGTTGTAAGCTCCGGTTTCATTGAAAGTATAGGCAAATGAACGCCTGTACACGAGACCTGTGTCCTCAAATAGTTCCTGTTCACTGGTTAGGGTAAAGACTCTCCTCGGGCTGTCCTGATAGTTTATCCAGGCAACTGTTTCACCTTGTTTAATATCAAGGCTTGAGGGATATGCCCTGTAGTTGTCCAGTCTTATAGTATAGGGAGTTTTCCTTATACTGGACGTATTAACTGTCGGTCCTTCTTCGGTCTCATTTTCTCCCGGAGTTACTTCTTCAGTTTCAGTTACTACCGGAGTTTCAACTTCCTCAGGAGTTTGAGTTTCAGTTTCTATCGGTGTTTCCGTTTCTTCCGGAGTTTCAATTTCCTCCGGGGTTACTGTTTCTTCAGGTGTCGTGTTTTCTTCCGGGGAGGGCTGATCATTCCCGGTGCATCCCGAGAACAAAACGACTCCTAAGACTAGAAGTAGAACAATAATTTTTGTTTTCATTTTATTCCCCACGTCTTTTTGGTTATGGAGTTAGGAAGTCTATAGAAATAAGTTAAAGTCCAAATAATTTTATTTTAATTTTATTTATGGTATTTTGACTCTCAGATATCTAAATATTTCGAATATTAACTCTTCATTCTTGTTTATTTAATAGCTAATGTTATTTAATCTTAAGTTCTCACTTTAATGGACTTTTTTCTTTTTTAAGCTTTGAAATCTTCATGCATACTTACGTACCTATAAATATATTTTTGTGCATTTCTTTTAGTTACCTGCCTGTTAAAGCAAAATTATTAATGAAATTTAAGTGTTTTACTTGCATATAAAGATGTTTTAGACCAGTATAAACACATTTCCAGGTAGAATAAAACAGTCCTTTCCTTTAAAAATTTTTAATGGCTCTAAATAACCTGCGCAATACCTTCAGGAGAGATAACATCTTCGAATATATTGATTAATGGTAGTTAATATAAAAAAGTAAAGGCTGCCTAAAAATAGCCTATTCTATAAAGGCTTATTCTTCATTTTTACCCGAATTGGCTTTAGTTTGAGCTAGATTACCAGCAGGGATCGTATTTGCCGTATTTGCTTTCCCTGATGATTCTCTACTCTACTGTTAGAACTAGCTCTGAACCAGGAGCCTCCTCCAGATTAAAAGTGTAGTCTCCGGCTTCATCAAAGGTATATGAAAAGCTTTTCCCGTAACCCAGAACCGGGTCTTCGAAAAGTCCCTCTTCACTTACCAGCGTGAATGAGCGCTTGGAGCAGGATAAAAATAAGAACTGCCAGTATCCCGAATTTAAATCCTTATAGGCTACCATCTTTTCCCCCAATCTGCCATGCTGAAGGATAGATATCCGTTTAATGATTAATATATATAGTTTTTTATAAATATCGTATTATTAGAAATCCATTATTTTGCAAAGAGGCAATATCCGACCCGCATTTTATATAATCACTTAATACACGAAGTACTACACTCATGTTTTTTTGCAATCATTTTGCTTTTACAATCATTCTACTTCTACAATCGTCCTGCTCTTTCTCACAGGATGTTCCATAAAAGTAAAGCGGCAGTCCCAATGGATGCAATTATACCGAAATTATTTAATGCGAGGGAGAAAAGACTGGCAGAGCCTGAGATTTTTGAAAGCAGTATTTTATTTACAGTACTTATGAGACTTGCAAGCACAGCGGTATTTGCCGCGGTTGCATAAGAGATAGTCCCATCATTCACGGCAAGGAGGGTTACGGAAACTATAACTCCCGAACTGCTGACAAGAGCTCCCAGCGCAGTAACATAAATCCCGACAGTTCCTACGGTGTTATAGGCAAAGTTTCCTATAACGAGGATCAGGGTAAACGCTATGCCGAATTTAAATGCCTGTCCGAGTGAAAAAGGAGACTCAATTTTGAGATCTCCTCCGCCTGTTGGGCATATTTTCTTATTGCGCCTGAGAATTATCACAGCGGATACAAGGATAATTACAAGCTGGGGAGGAAGCATGAGAAGGGTCGTCTGGCCTGTAGGATCAACTATCAGGGCTAGTATAAGGTTCCTGATGAGCATGGAAACATTACAGAGCAGAATCCCCATAAGGATGGGGTCAGCAATACCTTCTGCTCTTTTTGAAAGTCCGGCAAGAGCCCCTGTTGTGGCTTCACTGTTAACGAAACCCCCAAGAAAACCTGAATAGCAGAGACCGCGTTCTGTCCCGAATTTTCTCAGAAGCACATAACTTAAGAAACTGATAAGTGAAACAAGGACTACAATAAGGATCGCTGTCCTCAGGTTTATAAGCCCGAAAAACTGCTTATCCGGCATTACCGGATAGAGAATAAAAGCTATCGCAAGAAACTGAACTGCATTATACAGTTCTTCTTTTGTCAGGTTTCCTGCAAACTGATGGAGAGGCTGTTTCTGAATCAGGAGGAACGATATAACTATGGATGAGACAATTGCATACAGGCCGTAGTCATAGCCGACAAGGACGCCCATAACGAAGATAAAAAAGAGAGTAACCGGGCTTGTTACTCCTATGCGTCGGTAGAGAAATATCTTGGCATAGGTGATTATGCAGCAGACGGCTGCAAAGAAAAGCGTTGCTACGTAAACGAAGCCCTGTCCTGTTGACTCACTCACGAGAGCAACGAGCATACCCGTTATGCAGGTTATGCTGTAAGTTCTTACACCTGCGAAGATCTCATGCTCAATGCCCCTGTGTTCCCTTTCCACGCCTACCATGATACCTATCAGAAAGGCAATGGCAAGTTTTGCCAAGAAATCGACTAAAACCGGATCAAAACCGAACTCGTCAACAACGTTCGTAGCTCAACCTCTCAGATTTCTTTATCTGTACTTCTGCATGCCAGTAGAATAACATCGTTAAATAAATAACAATGTTGATGTAAGTTCTATAATACAGGTCAAGACATAATGGAAGAATGCGAAGCAAAAATATAATTCTATAGTAAGGATGTTCTTGCTAATGAATATGCTCCTTAAACCGGAGTTTATAAGATCTCATAAAAATCGTGGTGCAGCTATGGATATTATGTAGGTCTAACAAGAAATTAATTAAGTTCCAAACTTGTTTCGTTCAATTTTGGCGTCGCCACATATTGAACTAGCCCACCGATTGATACTTATATGATTTTCACCATATTATACTAAAGAAACCATAATAGGGCGTCTTGTTACAGAGATCCTGTGTTAGACCCCATATAGTGGGAAATTAACTATTTTTGTGCCACACCGATTTATTTAATTGGTTCTATATTTGTCGGTTTTATATTAAAATGCTTGGAATTGTTACCCAACATAATTAATTTTTTGTTAGACCCTATGTAGATCATGTCGCTTGATGTGGCTTTATACTATAAAGTATAAACTCCGGTTAAAGGAGAAAAAGGTTCAGAGTGCATGGAAATTTCAAAAATCTATGCAGATGACTCCGAAAACCTGATCAAACCTGGCTAATAAACAATGGGACAGTTGAAATTTGGCTGATCAAATATGGATAAAGTTTGGGTTAAATCTGGATAGAGCTTACTTTATACTTCCACGAATTCAACCTCGATTGGTTTGTTTTCGGTCTCTTCAATAGTTATAAGAGCGCAGGACCCTTTGCAGGCTTCCCCAGGGTTTACAATAACTGTTTTTCCTACTTTTTCAGTGCCTTTTGCTTCATGGATGTGCCCGCAGACAATGAGGTCAACTCTATCCAGGAACTTCCGGATGGCTTTGCTTCCCACATGCCCGAAGGGGAGTTCGTCTCTGGCTCCATGAGGAGGAGCGTGGGTCAGGAGCACTATTGTCCCGCATTCCTCTGAGTTTTCGGCTGAGCAGACCATCCCTTCGAGGGCGGTTTCGATTTCTTCTTCGGAAAGCTCAAAAGGAGTGTTAAAAGGAGTGGGGTTTGAACCTCCAAGCCCTATAAACCGGATTTTTCCAATCTGCTCGGCTTTTCCATGAAGGCTTACGGCTTTTGACTTCTCAAGGGCTTTGAGAATGCTTCTCTGGTCACAGTTTCCGGGAATTGCAAGCACGGGCTTATCAAACATTTCAGCCAGCTCTTCTACCTTCTCATCGGGTCCGAAATTGGTAATGTCTCCAACTACCACGGCAAGGTCAAAGTCCCCGGCTTTCTCTATGATGTTTTTTATCTTCGAATAGTCCCCATGGGGGTCGGAAATAGCGAGTATCTTCATCCGTATCCCATCCTTATCGTGATCTTCTAACTCTATTAACTTTTAATTCCAGGATATTTAACTCTACGATCTTCTAATCTATGATCGTTAATTATGATCTTTTAATTCCGGTTGAATTTTGTATATAATATTTTTACATTTTATGTTATGCGTTTTTCTGTGAACATGCACACATGTTTTATATCCCTTATGTAATATACTGCCCCATGCGTGATATCGTTATCATAGGGCACAAAGCAAAGACAAGCGGAGATTTTTCTTTAAATGACCTCCCGGGGTCTGCAGGAAGAATGGATATACTCTGCCGCTGTGTAAGCTCTGCCCTTTTTCTCTCTTTCGGAATGCGCAGGGATGTAAATGTTCACCTGCTTCTTCTGGGGGAACCTGAACCAGGAAAAATTATCAGGTTTGAAGGGCTCCACCTGAGATACCTGAACCCCGACGAAAGAAGCAGTGGTTCACTTATCAATAAAGCCCTTCTGAAAAATGCAACCGAACATGATACCCGGTCCACTCCTGGTGTCTGGATCCGCAACGGAGACTTTAAGTCCCTTATAGCTTCTTTTGAAGGGCGTACCCTGCTTTATCTCAGAGAAGACGGCGAGGATATCAGGGGACCTGCCAAGGAAATACAGGACCCTGTATTTATTCTGGGCGACCATACAGGCGTTACGGAAGAAGAGGAACAACAGCTCCTTGAAGCAGGAGCCAGGATTATCTCGGTTGGTCCCATTTCCCTTCACTCCAACCACTGCATAACCCTTATTCACAACGAACTGGACAGGGTTGAAGCGGAAAGAGGGGAAATTCCTGGAGGAGCCAGCTCCGAAGCTGAAGACTGAGCTGTAGCTTTGTCGTGTTTTAATCCAAAAAGTTATATCTCACTTGCCTGTATCAGGATAGAAACTCATCCTGATGCACCTTTTAGGGCACATGCCTTAAATTTACGCATCTCCTGCAAGACTGCATTTCAGTACTCTCAAATAATCTGTCAATTATCTTCCCTCAAATAATCTGTCAATATTATCTTCCAAAATACTTTCGACACACTCTGTCAATACCTCTTTCAATATAATCTCTCAATACAGTTTTCAACATCACCTTTCAATATAATCTCTTACTGTCACCTTTCAATACAATCTCTTAACATCACCTTTCAATTATCCACTCCAGGTCTATTCCCCGAATAAAGAGCTTAGAGAAAGTGAAACAAAATGGACGTACTTGAAATTTCAAAAAAGATTCTGCACGAAGGCCCTATATGTGACCACTGCATGGGCCGTCAGTTTGCAAAATTATCTACAGGCCTCAGCAACAGAGAACGCGGGCAGGCAATAAAGCTCGCCCTTGTCCTGGAAGGGGACCGCATTTACAAAAGTGAGAATGAAGATTCTCTCTTAAAGGAACTTGTCCCCTGCAGCGCCCATGCAAGGAAAACTCTCAGAATTGAGGGTGAGGATGAGCAGTGCTGGGTCTGCCTTGACCAGTTCAAGAAACTGGATTTCTGGGCGGAAGAAGCCGTAAAGGCTCTTGAAGGTCTTGAGTACTCAACCTTCCTTGTCGGCACAAAGGTCAGCGGGCTTTTAAGTGAAAACGAAGAGATATTGTGGGCTGAGGCAGGGACTGCCTACGCCGAGCAATTAAAGTCCGAACTTAACCGGGAAGTAGGCAAGAGAATTGCAGAAAAGGTTGGAAAAGAGGTGGATTTTGAAAACCCGGATATTGTAATCACCCTTGACCTTGCAGTAAACAAATTCGAGCTTCAGGTCCGTTCGGTATATGTTTACGGGCGCTACCTGAAAAAGGTCCGAGGAATCCCCCAGACCCGCTGGCCCTGCAGGAAATGCAAGGGTAGAGGTTGCGAGAGCTGTGGGTTTACCGGCAAACAATATCCTGAATCCGTAGATGAGCTTATCAAGGGTCCTGTTATTGAAGCATTTGAGGCTGTTGATACGGCTTTCCATGGTTCGGGCAGGGAAGATATAGATGCCCTTATGCTCGGAAGCGGCAGGCCCTTCGTGGTAGAAGCAAAATCCCCTTTAAAGCGCCAGGCTGATCTTGAAGCACTCACTGAGAAAATTAATGAAAATGCTGCAGGAAAAGTTGAGGTAAGAGACCTTCGCTTTGTTGAAAAAGGCATGATTGAGACCCTGAAAAGCTCAAAGGCGGATAAAACTTATAAGCTTAAAGTTACATTTAAAGAGCCTGTTTCAGAGGAAAAGCTTAAATCCTGCCTTGAGTCTTTGAGTGGCACAGAGATCGCCCAGCAAACCCCAAAGCGTGTGGTTCACAGGCGGGCAGACCTCGTCCGGAAAAGGTACGTGCACAGCATCACGCTTGATAGGTTGACAGATGAAGGTTATGCATATATAACTGTAAACTGTGAAGGCGGACTATACGTTAAAGAACTGATTTCCGGGGATGAAGACCGGACAAACCCGAGCCTGACAGGGCTTTTAGGAGTCCCTGCGCTTGTGGAAGATCTTGATGTGGTTAACGTCGAAATTTAAGCCCCAAAAATCTGAATCCCAGATAGCTAAATCTGCCTTAAATAACTAAATAGATCTAAAAATAAATCTGAAAATAAATCTGAAAATAGACATTAAAAAGTTTAATCGATCTAATCTAAATTAATCTGGATCAATCTGAATCAGTTTCATTAGCCGGTCGAGCCACAGGGAAAGAGTGGCTTAATGAACGGTTCATTTAAATAACATCCATCTTATTTAGAGGAAAATCAATTATTAAACAGAAACTTTATTAAAGAGAAATTAATCGAGCATCTAACGGAGGAACATGCGATGACAAATTCCCACGGTGAAAAACGCTGCACAAGGTACAAATTACAGAAGACGGTTCGTGAAAGAGGAATTTCCCCTGTAGTCAGGGCAATCCAGGAATTCGAAGCAGGGCAGATGGTCCACATTGACATCGACCCAAGCATCCAGAGAGGTATGCCAAATCCGAAATTCCAGGGTTCTACAGGAAAAGTCATAGGACAGCGCGGCCGTTCATATGTGCTCGCAGTCCGCAGCGGAAACGCAATGAAGGAAGTATTTTCTCTTCCTCAGCACCTGAAACCTCAGAAGTATTGATTCCGAGCAAGGCAATTAGGTTGTAAAAACCTAATCTTCCCTTTTATTACGGAGTTTAAGGTATGCAGGTCTCCAGCCGGAGGTTTGAAACCCTAACAAAATATTCCGATAAGTGACAGCCTGAGTAACTGCCCGGGAAAGGATTGGACGTAACAAAACTGATGTCCCGTAATAACCTTCTAAAAGGGCACGCTTAAAAGGGGATCTGAAATAACTGCTTTTTAAAAATTAGTTTCTTATCCTGGTAAATGAACATCTATAATTATATATCATTTGTATACCATATAGCTGAGATAGTTCAGGATAACGTTATTCAAAACAGTTCCGGCTTACCGGGCGCATGCCGGGTACTTGTACTTAAAGGCAGAAAACACTGGCGTCAGGAATCAGAGTTTACAATAAAACATTAAACAGGTTGCTCTGTAAGGAAATACAACTACCTGAAACTTTTAATTTGAAAGAGTGTATTCCAATGATAATTAAGGAAGTCCTCAACGAAGAGTTATTGACATTGGCCGAGGTCAAGGATATACTTTCCGGGATCGCTGACGAGCGCAGAGAGCAGGGGCTCGAGGTTGCATACAGTTTCAGAAAAGCCCTGCACCATGCGGAACAGTTCTCAAAAATTAGCGGGGAAAAGTCAAGAGAACTTGTTAATAAGTTACTTGAACTTGAAAAAATGAGGCCCGTTATTGCAATAAGGATAGCGGATATCCTGCCTCAATCCAGAGATGAACTCAGGTCAATCTATGCGAAAGAAAAGTACACCCTGAGCAATGAAGAGCTGGATCAGATTCTGGACTATGTATTCGCGGCTATGGAATAATTAAAAAGTAAAGAGAATAAGCTATATAGCAGTTTATCTTGTTATTCATGAGGGAAGTGTCCGAAATCTGGTTAGAGTACTTTAGAGTATCAGGGAGTAGCCTGACCTGAAGAATTTAGCTCAGAAGATTCTCATAGTTCTCCAGATTCCCGAACCTGAGAATACTGAGGTACAGGTCAGTCTCCAGTTTCCGGAAGCTGATGCTCGGGGAATGGTTCACAGGTCTGGTATCCATAGAAGGTCCCGAACCAGATAGAAGAGCTGAAAGAAGCTATGTACATCCAGGTTGAGCCCTGGACATGAATAAAATTTAATGGGGTTTCATATTTATCGATAGGATGGGTGCTGATGAAAGTAGAGAAGTCGCAATCAGGTGGACCGTACACTGGCAGATCGTCTGCCGAAAGACCTTCTTCTGGCAGATCGTCTGCCGAAAGACCTTCTTCTGGCGGCAGACGGCCGACAGGCAGACCGCAATCTGAAAGGCAGTCAGAAAGAGCTCCGCGCTCATCCGGAAAATCAATGGAAAGTTCACAGGACAGGGAGGAATATGTATGGGTGCTCGATTATCTTCCCTACGGGAAATCCGTTGACGGTACGACTGCATTCCAGAAAAAACCTCTTGTGCAGGCTGTAGGGGATAAAAAGTTTACTCTTATGGAACTGGTCCCCAAAGCCGGCGTAGTTCCTGAAATCCAGTCCAGGGTTTACATAGGGCCCGGAGACAGGAATGAAATAGACCATGTAAAGCAGAGGATCGGGTACTCTGACCTTACCACCGGAGCCAATCTGGAACTGCCCTTCATCCTCGAAGCCTGTGTCAGGCACACAGAAGAAAGGTTCATAAAGTTCTTCAACGATGCCCACTCCATTACAACCCGCCTGCATATGCTTGAACTCCTTCCCGGGATTGGAAAAAAACTCATGTGGTCTATCATTGATGAACGCAAGAAAGGAGAGTTTAAGAGCTTTCAGGATATCCGTGAGAGAATCCCGAGCCTTCATGACCCTGCTAAAGTAATTTCCCACAGGATAGAAGAAGAACTCAAGGATGATTTCATCAAGTACAGGCTGTTCACCACTCCTCCCCGCCGTCAGGGCCCGAATGATCGGTGAATCCCTTTTCTTTCTATTTTTTTCTATATCTTCTGCCTGTCTGGCTTCTTAACTTTCGGCTTTTGAAAATTCATCTGCGGAGTCTACCTATCTAAAGTTTACTAACTTTAACTAAATCGGTTTATTTACTTTAATTTATGTTCCTTAATTTAATTCAAACAAAAAATTTTACAGGATATTATAAAATATTATACAAAACTACAAAGTGCTCTGCAAAATTCTTAAATTCACTTTTAAAGCAGTTGTAAAGTGAATTAAAGTACCTAAAAAACACTTACAAAGAAATGTAACAATTTATACAGTGGTTAAAAAATATTATAAATATATAAAAACCTTAAAAACGCTTACTTTATTCAGGAGGTTTCAGCCCTGGTTCGTTCTATTCTTAAAAAGTACAATATAAAAGGAGGCACCTTTGACCAGCACTTCCTCATTGACACAGGCTACCTGGACAGGATAGTTGCTGCTGCTGAGCTAACTGCTCAGGATATGGTTCTTGAGATCGGTGCAGGAATCGGAAATCTTACCGAAAGGCTTGCAAGGAGAGCAAAAAAGGTGATTGCAGTCGAGCTTGACCCTGCCCTTATTTCAGTCCTGCACGACCGTTTTGATGCTGTAGAGAATATAGAGATTATAGAAGGTGACGCCCTGAAAGTCGATTTCCCTGAATTTGACAAAGTCGTTTCGAATCTCCCCTATTCCATCTCCTCGGAAATTACCTTCAAGCTCCTGCGCTATAAATTCGAACTTGGGATTCTTATGTACCAGTATGAGTTTGCAGCACGCATGGTATCTCCTCCGGGCTGCAAGGACTACTCCCGCCTCACGGTTGATACATATTATTTTGCCGATGCTTCCATTCTCATGAAAGTCCCAAAAGGCGTTTTCCAGCCAGCGCCTGAAGTCGATTCTGCAGTCGTCAAACTGACCCCACGCCCTGCCCCCTTCGAGGTTCGCGACGAAGCCTTCTTCCTCGAATTTGTTACTGCAGTTTTCGGCCAGCGCAGGAAAAAGCTGAGGAACTCAATCCTGAACACAAATTATAAGCTCAAAATCCCGGATGTCAAAGAAGTTGTAAACCAGCTTCCTGAAGATTTCATGAACAAAAGAGCTGAAAACCTTACTCCTGAAGAGCTTGCCAGCGTTGCAAACATGATTTATGACCTTAAATCCCGATAAGTTATGGTTGAAATAGAGTATAAAAATACCCGGGTCAAAATCGGAGCCTCAGACCTTGTCTACGAGCCAGCAGAAGACTCCTTTTTGCTTGCCGACGCCGCCCTTAAAGAGGCAGAGCCAGGCATGCGCATCCTGGAAATAGGGGCAGGCTCAGGCTTTGTATCTGCCGTGCTCAGGGCAAATGTTAAAGGCATCCGCGTACTTGCAACCGAGATCAACCCCCATGCTGCCAGATGTGCAAAAGCAAATGAGGTTGAAGTAATCCGTACCGACCTCTTCAGGGGACTGAAGCCAGGGAACCCGAAAGCCTCTTTTGACCTTATCCTCTTCAACCCGCCCTACCTTCCCACTTCCGAAGAAGAGAAAGTCCCTGGCTGGTTAAATTATGCTTTTGATGGTGGAACCAGCGGAAGGGAAACCATTGATAGATTTTTCGATGCTGTCGGGAACTACCTGAAACCCGGAGGAAAAGTTCTGATACTGATCTCTTCGATCACCGGACTGGAATCAGTGAAGGAGAAGATGGAGAAACTGGGGTTTGAGGTTGAAGTCATAAGGAGAAAAAAGATCTCATTTGAGGAATTAATGGTGGTAAGAGGAAAACCCCTGTAATCTTTCTTTGACCTCATAAGCTGTATTTAACCTCTCATTACAATAACGCCCCCGCCAGACAGACTGGTGCGTTTCCTAAAAAGAAAATAAAAGAGAATTAAAGAATCTACCTGAAAGAAGATAAAGAAACTTAAAGGGAGCATTTTTCAACCATTTAATTTGTTTCGTTTATGTCCTCAATTTTTCCTCAGTAGTTTTTACTTGCTGTTTTTTATCTACTTCCCAGGTAATTCCGACATGTGAGTTATTTACAGGTATACCTGGTAGTTCTACTTTCTGGCTTTTCCATTATTGATTCTTCTTGGGAAAGGTCGCTCTCCTCCGTCTAGCGTTACAGGAACGACTCGGTATAGCGAATGAGTTTGTGCTAGTCACGATTTAGAGTTCAGTCCTCCGAGCAAAGCTCATTACTGAAACCTATAAATTAGCCCTCTTGAGCGCAGCGAAAAGGGCAGCGTACTCCCGAGGCGCAATTCGGGCGAGGAACAATTCGGGCGAGGAACAATTCGGGCGAGGAACAATTCGGGCGAGGAACAATTCGGGCGAGACGCAGTTCGGGCGAGGCGCAATTCGGAGCGAAGAGGGCAGCGCACTGCAGAGCCGCAAGTCTGCTGGCACAATTAGGGCGAATCAGATACTGCACTACTGTAATCATATATAGAACAAAACCCAATAGTATGAGCATTATGACCCCCATAAACAGGGAAAATCCCATTTACCCGAAATTTATCGTAGGTATAGAACCACCAGCCGGGAGGACCGAAAGGGCTCTCTGGTTCATTTTCCGGGGCCGTGACATTCTTCTTAAAACTCATAAAAACCCCGGAGCAATTCCCAGGCTGCTGGACGTCAGGGAACTTGGACTTCCTGCGGTAAGGGAACAGTATCTCGGTATGCTTGAGGGAACGCACTGTTTTTCTATTGAACTTCCCGCGGATGCGAAAACTCCTGAGGGGATGGAATTTGTTGATCTCAGGCAAGCACACTCCGAAATCAGTGAGGGATGCTTTGAGCTTGTAAACAAAGCAGTGCAGGTAATGGAATGGGACAGGACAAACCAGTTCTGCAGCAGGTGCGGAACAAAAACCATGCAGAAGCCGGGAGAAAGGGGTAAGGAATGTCCAGAGTGCGGAGAGCTTTTCTATCCAAGAATTTCACCCGCTATAATTGTGCTCATAAGAAATGGAAATAAAGTCCTGCTTGCAAGGTCCCCGAATTTCCCTCCTGACATGTACAGCCTGATAGCTGGCTTTGTCGAGCCAGGAGAATCGGCTGAAGCGGCGGTTGCCAGAGAAGTCTGGGAGGAAGTCGGCATAAGAGTAAAAAACATTACTTACTTCGGGACGCAGGCATGGCCTTTTCCTAATTCTCTCATGATCGGCTTTACAGCAGAATATGATTCAGGAGACATCAAGCCTGACGGGTTTGAAATTGAGGACGCAAAATGGTTCTCAGCAGATGAACTGCCTGTACTTCCCGGAAAGATCAGTATTTCAAGAAAACTGATTGACCATTACCTCAAAGAAGAGGGACTGGAAGTTTAAGACGGATTCATAATTTGATTCAGAGTTTTATTCATCCTGCTGATCTTTTTTTATTCTTTTTTATCGTTTCTATCTTTTTTTCTGCGGAGGCATTTGCAAGAGGACAGCTACGCCTCCGGACATTACGGCAGTAGATTTTAGAGCTACTGATTTAACTTTTGTTCTGGAAAACTTTTCTTTAGATTTGGGAATCATAAAAGATAATAAATTGATATGGTCATAAAAAGAAATATAAATAAGTGAAATAAGATAGACAAGTAATTTTATTTAAGAATATAGAATAAAAGAAGTATGTTACTAACTGACAGAAAACGTAATGGAGTAAAAATATAGTGATCAAAAAGAATGCAAAGTTTATACTGCAAATTGCTATTTCAACTGCTATTACAACTATAATTCTATTAGTATATTTTTATTTTGCACATGGTTTACCTGCTGCTCACGAACTGGAAAGAGCAAATGTCGTATCTGTGCAAATTATGCAGGGAAATGAAACCATTACTCTCACTGATGGTGAAGATATTGAGCAAGCTGTCAATGTTGTAAAAATATTAAGTTTTAGATTTGGAGAAGCTAATGGCGGACCTGCAGATATGATGTGCACATTTTATCTTGGAGATGGTTCAAAAATGGAAATAGGAGCAAATAACGATACCATTTTTAAGAATGGCAGGCAATATGCTGGTGTGAATGATTCATGTCGACTTTTTGGAAACTTAATGCAAGGTATTTTCTTCCCCGAAACACTGCAGGATGAGAAACTGTATAATTAACGAATGAGCTAATCCCAAAACTTGATTTAACTGCATTATTTTTTGGGGTAGGCTTATTATAAAGAAAACCCCCATGCTATCAATTGTTTTTAATGTCCATTAATTAATCATCTGAAAAGGCGAGATCCTGATAATGTCTCATACTTGTTAACGAATCGTGACCCTGCCATAAACATACAGTTGACTCAAGAACCCCGGAAGCAATTAACCACGACTCCAACGTTTTTCTACTTGACTTTAAGAAAGGCCATCAGGATTTATGCCTGCAGATATAGCCCGCCTCCAAAGGTTCTTTTATTCTAGTACATCGATTCCATATATCCTCAATAAACCATGTATAAACACAGATGAACAAAGATGATTTCAATTTGTGTTTATCCGTGTCCATCTGTGGTTCTTTTATGGGAAACCCATGGACCTATGTTGATTTTGAAGTCCAATTTTATTCCCATAATTTGGAATCGATGCACTAGGTACTTCCTAAGGGAGGTTTACGGGCCTACCAGAAGTCCTTTAATAGATAATGGAACATGGAAAAGGAAGAAGGTGAATAGTTCTTTCTAACTGCCTTCTTTTATGTTTCTTTTATGCTTCCTCTAGCAAATGGATGATGTTTCTTTTTTCTTCAATAGCGAGCCCGTAAAGAGTTCTAAAGAGTCTATTATATGGATGCCCTAAAACCAGTAATAGACGAAGCTATACCCTCTAAAAAGTATTTCTTTTCATATTTTTAGTTTTCATTGATGCATAGATTTTATAGCAAAACCTGTGCGTTTTATAAATTTTAGCTTCGAATGTAATTTTACAGAAAACGCACATGATATTCTTTGAATAACATGCACAACTAAATGAAAGTACTTTACCCCACTTTTTTGGCTATTGAATTCCTTATTACTTTGGGCAGTAAGGTTGTCCTAATTTTGGTTTTTCAAAACCGTCAGAAAACTAATCAGTGAATTGCCATCGAAGGCTCAAGTGTGACTTTGATCACGGATGCTAAATTGGCCTTTGAGGCAATTCCACTGCCCAAATAAATTGGGTGATATTATTTGATGATTGAAGTCATAAACAAAGCTTGTGGTTTAGACATTCACAAACTCTTTTTCATTGCTACAATTCTCAGTAGATCTGGTGAAAAACAACAGCAGCGTTTCGACAGAGATGATGAGGGAATTTTAGCCCTTAAAAATTGGGTAATATCAGAAAAATGTAATGTTGTTGCATGTGAATCAACAAGTGACTTTTGGGTTCCTGTCCATGATTCTTTGATAAAGCATCTACCGGTGATAGTTGGAAATGCGCGAGATATGAAGGTATTTACACATAAAAAAACAGATAAGATTGATTCAGAAGTCATTGCACAACTTGCACTTAATAATATGATTCAGCCATCAAGAGTTTTTCCAAAGGATCATAGAGATTTTAGATCATATGTTCGACTTCGGTTAACACTTGTACAAAAAAGAACAGATCTAAAAAATAAAGCTCACTCAATTCTTGCATCTGAAATGTTAAACCTGAAGAATGTGCTGACAGACATTTTCGGCAAGAATGGCAGAATGATCTTATCAGGAATCTCTTCAGGTAAGACTGTTGACCAGATTATCGCAAGTCTTTCTCCAAATGTTCGTAAAAAAAGTGATCAAATCAGAGAAATTCTTGAGCGAGAAATCTCTCAAAGTGCTGCATTCAGACTTCAGATCTGTCTAAAACTCATAAAAAGTCTTGATGATGAGATCGAAGCTTTAGAAAAAGAAATTTTCAATTATGCTTATAGAAATCATAAGCGAGAAATGGAGATTTTAATGTCAGTTCCAGGTATAGGAGAACTTGGTGCGGCAATTCTACTTGCTGAAATAGGCAATTTCAAGGATTTTTCTTCTGGAGATAAGCTTGCTTCTTGGCTTGGTCTGGTTCCTAATGTGTATCAATCTGCAGATAAATACCACAACGGAAGAATCACAAAGAGAGGATCAAAGAGAGCAAGATGGATTCTGACGCAGATTGCTCAAGCAGCGGCAAGAAAGAATAACAGTAAGTTAAAAGAGTTTTTTAACAGGAAAAAGAAGTCAATTGGACATGCAAAGGCAATTATTGCCTTGGCAAGGAAAATTGCAACGATAATATGGCATCTTATTACGAATGATGAGATGTACGAAGATGAAACTGGATATAAAAAAAGGGAAATTCAAAAGAGAAAGATTGTTGAGACCGAGATATTCTCAGTTGATGAACGAATAAAAATAATTAGTGAAATATTTGCAATAACGCGAAAAGAGGATGAAGAGAGCATGTGAGGAAGATATCCTCATGTACTTTCATGCTAAATTAGGGACACTGCCTCAAAAAAATAGATTTTTTAATTTCTTTGGTAAATATCTACAAAAAATATTAATAGATTTAAGAATTCTACCTTTGATAAATGTCTAATCCAAACATCTTAAATGATATAGCAAATAGAAATATAAAAGAAAAAAATGAAAGTTGTTTTCTCTCCAATCAGGAAGAAGTTCACTATGATTCAATTATATTATTAGAAATGTTTTACATCGAAGACTTTAATCTTCTTTTCGATGGATTGGATCTATTATATGCAAATTTGAATGGTTACGAGAAGTCTAAATTGAATTATAGAGATATACTTCAAGCTGATGAAAAAAATGCATTTCGAGGATATTT
Source organism: Methanosarcina subterranea (assembly GCF_055385895.1). NCBI lineage: Archaea > Methanobacteriati > Methanobacteriota > Methanomicrobia > Methanosarcinales > Methanosarcinaceae > Methanosarcina > Methanosarcina subterranea. The sequence goes on from NZ_AP042426.1 coordinate 2,258,692, forward strand.
ATATCTTCCACCTATTGTTAATTCAAATCTAAAAGATCATCGGTTTTTTCCAAAGCCTGCTTTTCTAGATTTGGGCGACGACATTGATGGAATCAACATAACTCTACAAGCTACTCTTCCATCTACAGTTACTTTACAAATACAGGTGAGTTTAAATCCGAATATTTCTGACAAAATAAATAGTATAATATATACTTACCATGAGGAAATCGAAGAAAAAAACACAGTTTTTAATTCCGAAATTACCATTCATCATTTACCTTATCTCATCAAAAAGAAAGAAATAATTGGCATTAAAGAAGATCTCAAAAATCAAATTATAATATTTTTATCAGCATATTTTAAAGGTATTTTTTTCACACAAGCTAAGAAACACATTTCATATGTCCCATCTATTGATTTATTTTCTCTAAACTATCCTGAAAAATCAGAAGACACTCTTAAGTGGTTATCGGATAATCATTATTTTTTTATTTGTCTCGATATTTCAGTCCCTTGGATAAATGCATACAAATATGAAAATTATCTTTTTCTACCGAACTCTTTAAACGACTGTGCACTTTTTCCGAGTTATTCAATAATCGCGGATCGCCAAACAGCAAATGCTGATAATATGTATTTTGACATAAAAACTTCGATTCAACATCCACTTGATAATTACTCATTTGAGTTGTTAGCTTTTAAAAGATGGTTAGAGATTGAGGAAAGAACAAGTACAGAATTAAATTTGTTAATATCTAAAGAATCAGAATACGTTGCTAATAATCAGTTTAAAAAAGCAATTTTAAATAGAGAAGAGATTACTAAATACCTTTTTTATTTCGAAAGGTTTAAAATAGAAATTAATATGTTTGATTCTATGCTTGTTGATGATTGTCCGGCATTTGAATCATTGGACAAAAAAAATAGATTTTTATTTAGAAACGTTATGACAAAAATTAAGCGTCATATAAATTATATTGATGAATTTGTCAATACCTTGAATCGCCACTCTGATAATATATTAGCATTGAAAAATATCGAGTACAATAAAAATATACAAAATTCTGTATTAAGATTAACCTATTTAATAATTATTATTAGTATTGTACAAATTATTTTATCAATAATCCAAATGAAGTCTAACTGATATATCAATTAAAGAACAAAAAAGTCATAGAGAATTTCGATTTACCTCCAATTTCAACAAATTGATTATATACCCTTTATGAGCAATCTGCCAAAAAACGAGGTTTAGCGAAGTCCTCCATAATATGTTCTTCCCTAATATCTTTCTGATCTCCTTCGCATTCATATTAAATTCTCCTTCTCTCACCCTATCTTATTAAAAGGAGCAACAGGTTTTACCTACTCATAAATTTTATGCGAGAGGTGGAACTCAACCCATAAAATCTTTAGATTACAGTTTCAGGGAATTCGCATGCTACCAGAATTTATAATTTTTTCAAAAACTCATCCCTGCATAAATAACTCAGATGCCCGTCTAAAGTCCATAGTTTTTCTTTTTCCTTCGGCTTATCATTCGGTATAGAGTCTGATTCTTGCAGACTCTCCGGAGAGTCCCCGAAAAAAACACTTTCCTAGCTTTTTTCGGGGAAATTATTTTACCTTCTTTTGTAACTACACTGACCCGAACCCAGACCCCCCCGCGGTTCATACCTCTCCGAAGCCTTCCCGCCTGTATCCCTGGGGAATAACAGATTCAAGTTTACTGTGAACATGCCGGAACTCGCCTGTCTCGCATGGAGCAGGCGGGAATCAAGAATATAAATTCAATAGAGGTGAAAAAATTCAACTTCAAAATTCTAAAAAATTTAAGGTTTTTTTCTCTTTTTCTTCTCAGGTTCCACAGGCTCTGTTAAAAAGAATCCAAATGATGCGAAATCTCTGACATCCATTTTGTGAGATTTCTCACCGGAAGAGATAGCAGGAATGATGAACCGGAAAAATTCACTGGTATACTGCTCGTAGCTGAACCCCTCCGCCTCGATCACCAGTTTCCATTTATTTTCCATTGACAGGATGTTCATAAAGGAGATCATAAGGTACATCGAGGTCAGGAATGGATCGAGATCTGCCCGTATTGTACCGTCATCGATACCCTCCTGGATCGCATCCCGCAGGATCAAACGGCAGGTACCATACCCCTTTCCAATCTCTGCGGTACACGGGTTCTCTTTAGAAAAACGCTCAGACCCGTAAAAATGAATCATTCGAAGATAATCCGGGTATTCCTGTGCAAACTGGTAATAAGCCTGACCCATCAGGGCTACCTTGACAATACCCGGCACCTGTTTCTCCATGCACTCTGTGTATTTTTCCTTCAGAATGTCGATACCACGGAGTACGATAGTAGCGTAAAGTGCCTCCTTATTTTTAAAATATAGATAAATGGTAGCCTTATTCAGTTCGACCTCGCGGGCGATGTCTTCCATAGAGACATCTTCATAACCTCGAGAAAAAAAGAGACGTGCGGCTGCATCGATAATCTCGGTTTTTCGCTGTTCTTTTTCTCGTTGTCTTCTATCGGCGATTCCCATAGTGCTACTCCAGCTAACCCATATTTATATTCTGACTGTTAGTTACATGATTAAAGGAAGAAATGTATTCTTATTTTCTACTTTTACTTCCAGTTTTACCGATTGGATATATTCATTAGATAAAAGATTCCGGCTCCTTTCGCTGGCTATAAAGCGTATGGAGACGCACTGATGCATCTTTAACCAGCCCAGGCTTCATTGATCTGGCGTTTTGAGGACAGCTCTTGATACATGCACAACACGTGATGCATTTTCCCGTATCAATCAAATTACTATTTTCCGGATCGATAGCACCAGTAGGGCATCCTTCTGCACAGATCCCACACCGGGTACACGCATCACTGACCGCAATAAAATCAACATTCCACAGCTTCGAAGCCCCCCGGTAGGGATGGCAGCCGGGTATATTTACATCAGAGATCCGGTCAACTGATGGAATGGTGTTTAGTTTTTCCTGTATTTTTCGCCCAAATGACTCTGCGTGGTTTAAGTCGCTTGCATCCGGACGATCTTTGGCAGTTGGTGTTTCGTCGCTGGAAAATGAATGTTCCCCGATATAGGCCCCACCGGCGATTGGTTTACATCCACACTGAGTCAGAATATCTTTCAGCTCGAGGAGTGCATCGTCATACACACGATTGCCATAGACGACAACACAGACCGCAGGCGTATTTTGGGCTTTAATCGCCTGCAGCCATTCAAGTATTAGTGCCGGCACCCTTCCCATATACACCGGCACACCAAGAATGAGTAATTCTTTTTCCGATGTCTGTAACGGCTGTTTTCTCGCATCCGGTCGGGTAATATCAATGATTTCCACCGTGCTGTGATTTATTCCGCGTGTAATGCCCTGAACAACTGCTTTTGTTGTTCCAGTAGGTGAAAAATAAGCTAATTTCACAGATTCTATTTTCATTTTGTTTACTCCATCAATTGTGTAACTCTACGTTATCTTATATCTAGTGGTAATTAAATAACTATTGGTTATTAAATAACTGTGAGTTAGTTTAAGAATATTTCCCAGGAAAAATATCAGATACCTGACGGAGGTTAAAATTTTGTTTGGGATGAATAAGAAATTAAGGCTCGTAGAGAATTTTTCTTTTTCTTTCTACTTGCCTTTCAGCCTAGAGTCTGATTTCTTGTGAGTGCGTAGGGGGGTTCCTGCAAATAGGCTGCAGGCTGGACTCTAGAGGAGCAAAGCTTATAGGTGATACGCTCAGGGTTATCTAGGAACGTTACAGTATCCCTTCAGCCGGAGAGATACAGAAAGCTGCAGAAATAAAGTCTATCTTAAATTGAACTATGGGAAAAGTAAAGTAAAGGAAAAAGAGAGGATTTCAAAGAAAACAGAATCTTCAGGATAGGAAAGGTTGAGACCTGGAGACCTTGAACAATCAATACTTTTAATCTTTAGTCCCAAGGTTCATTTTAGCAATAATCGGTTTCATGTTAAGATACATTGGAGCGAAATCTTTTTTCTTATTTTTCTCTGCGATTTTGAATCCGTATTTTCTATAGAAACCAGTTGACTCTTCTTTTGAATCAACAAGAATGTATCTGCATCCGATATTATTGCAAATTGATAATGCTTGGCCCATTACTATTTTCACTAAATAAGTGCCTATTCCTTTTCTTTCAAATCTGGAATCTACTGCCAGTCTTGCAATTTTAACTGCAGGGTATTTGCTATACTTGTAACGCTCAATTCCATCAATTACAGCTTTAGCTTCAATTGTATCTGCTACCAGAGCAATAAACCCCGCCAGTTCATCATTCCAAAAGCATAAACTGGTTCTGGTGATCAAATTATTCTGATCATCCAGAGCATCGTTTTTCAAAAAATCGTTTAATTCTGAATTTGAGCAATTAAATGATAAAAGGTTATGGTGTTCATTGAGTGGTACGATAATAAGTTCAGAGCTTGGAACTGATGCTCGAAACTTTTCGTCTGTTTTGCTCATATATTTCCTTGCCTTCAATGAACATTGCTATTAATTCGTCTGAAACCTCGGGATTTTCATCATATTCAAAGAACCTCTCTGCATCTTCTCCTTCAAGAACAAGCCCGAGTTCAACAGGTTTTGCCATTTGTGAACACCTTCTTTTTGTATGATTTAACTATCTGTGTTTGTGTTATTTATATATTCTGTTGACAGATACCTGCCTTGATGTGGACATAAAAGGCGGGAATAATCAATACTTTTTTCAAACATCTCAAAACATTTGTTTAATTTTGAAAACTGTGGCTCTAATCTCTTACAGGTCATCCAGAGAGCTCCCAAGAAAAAAATGCTTAAGGAAACGGTAAGTGGATAACATTTACGCATATTTCGCACACGGATTTTGGAAATAAGGAAAAAGCGCAACCCATATTTGATTGGGGAAAATATCATGAAAGAGAAGGCAAATTTATGATGCCGTTTGCAGTCCAGGTTCATCATGCATTTGTTGATGGTATTCATATTGGCAAACTTGCGGATAAGCTGCAGAGATACCTGGATGAGGTGTAGATTATAAGCATGATGGGAGATTAGAATGCTTTAAGGGACAAATTCGGTATAAGCATGATGGGAGATTAGAATGCTTTAAGGGACAAATTCGGAAGCGGTAACAGTTATTTTTCAGACAATTTAAATATAGTTACAGCCTTCGATCTTCCAGAGGACATAATAAAAGCGTTACTTTCCCTGGTAGACACTGGACAGATCCATTCATTTCTCCTCTGATTTATGTGAGTGAGTCAATGCCTTATACAATTTTGATTCCCAGAATCCACGCAGCAAGTTCTATTGCTTGCTCGGCATTGACTATAGCCCCTCTGATTTCATTACGTGTATCGGATACTGTGATCCCATCAATGATACAGTCCGATAAGTCGATGCCTTTGAGTAAAGTTTTAAAGAAATCTACTCCTGTGAAATTAACCGCTTTTAGCGTGGGCTTCTTTAACCGAATCCCGGATAAGAAAGCTTCCGTGAAATTGCAGTCATGAATGGTGCAGTTCTCCAATACAGAACTTGAAAAATCTGCATATCGAAAGGAACCATCCGCTAAAGATGTTTCTTTCATGTAGCTCTTGCTGAAGTTGCTGCCATCGCCCTTGCATGTTAATATTTTAGAGCCTTTCCAGTAACTTTCCGTAAAACTGCAATTTGCAAAATTGCAGTTATCAAACACCGAATTGTAAAAGCTGGTTTTTAAAAAATTACATTTGCTGAACTGGCATTGTATAAACTGTACCGATTCAAATTCTATCCTTGCGATATCGACGTCCGAAAGCACCTCGCTTTCAAAGCGCATCCTTTCTATATAACTGTCATCAGATTGTGCGGCAATAATTCTGCTTTCCAACATGCTTCCATTTCCATATACTGATGTTTCCAAATGATTATACTATATAGGACTTACACACTAGCAGGCAAACCTATAGTTTTTCCGGTTCTGTTGCAAAAATCACAAACATAGAAATAAAAATTTAGTTTCACAGAAATAAAATTTAGTTTCAAGGAAATGAACATAAAAAGCAGAATATTCTCAGATAACATTTTTCAATTTTCTTTTATGTAACACACTATTTAGCAGGAAACAAAGAAAACGTATAGGTTTTGTCAGAAAACCTTTGTATTCTGATTCGATAAAAATTAATTTCTCCGGACCCACAAAGGAAATTTTAAAGAGCTTCTTATTGTCATGCTAGCCATATAATGTCGTACGAAAATTTTCAATCAAAATTTACATTTTTGAGTTTTGTATAGAAGGTCGGAATGATTAATAAGAGGTGTGAATTATGGGATATTGTATAGAGAATTTTCTATTAAATGGCTTGAATGCTGTTGAGAAATAAATTGCTGAACAGTATTCAAAAGTGAGATATTTAGGGGTTGCAAACATGTTTGGACTTGAGTCCGGAGTATAGTGGCTACAAATTAGAAGTGGTATTCTTGAAAGAAATTAAGAAAAGAAGCAGGAATATTTTACTAATTATATTTGCATTTTTAATTTGCTCAACTGTTATTCTAATTGCTCTAACTTATCCGAGTTACCACGAGACGATGACGGAAGCAGAAAAGCAATTGCTTGCGAATAGTACTATTTTGAAAACAGAGTATGGGGATATTGAGTATACTGTAGAGGGAGAAGGAACTCCTATCTTACTGCTACATGGCGCAGGAGGAGGTTATGATCAGGGACTCTGGGCGGGCAAAGTGTTTTTCGAGGACAGGTATAAATTCATCTCGGTTTCACGATATGGCTATCTTCGATCATCCGTTCCGGATAATGCTTCAATTGACTCGCAAGCCGCTGCTTATAAAATTCTTCTGGATAATTTAAGCATAGATAAAATAATTGTTGTTGGCGTATCAGCTGGAGGTCCGTCAGCCACCCAGTTTGCAAACGACTATCCTGACAGATGCTCAGCATTGATATTGATTTCTGCTGTAAGTATGGGCCCGGCATCAGGTGACCAGAACCCTTTTTATGTTAGTATTATTCACATTATCCAGCAATCTGATTATGTATACTGGCTCTTCACAAGATTTTTTCAATCTACAATTTTGGAGCTGATGGGAATTCCATCACAGGTATATGAAACGTTTAGCCCGGAACAGAAAGAACTGGCACAGGAAATGCTTGATATAATGCATCCAATGTCTCAAAGGTATAAAGGCACTGTAAACGATGAAAAAATGATTGAATTTTATACCGTACCTGCAGATAATCTTAGTGCACCAACATTGATTATCCATGCTAAAGATGATGCGCTGGTAACTTACAAACATGCGGAAAACGCTCACAACAAAATAGACCAATCGCAGCTTGTGTTATATGATACTGGAGGTCATGGAATGATATCTCAAATGAACGGGACGAGGGTGCTTGTGAAAGAATTTCTAAGCAAATCGGCTTATTAAACTGCATGGACCTTGACTCTGAAATTTAACTAACCTTCTCCAAAGGCTGCTGGGAATTGTAAGGCTGAGATATGGGAAGATCTCTTTAAGTTGTACTATGAGATTATCTGAGAAAATGTCAACCAGGCTTGAGGGAGTCCTCTAAAATTTATATAGAGATTATTGGATAATACAGGATTTTAAAAAATACATAAAAATCAAAGACCATATCGTTTCCTTAAGTTTTCAACCGTACCCACTTCTATAGCTTCCTGTTTTTCTATTTTCTTCAATTTTTCAATGTACTCAGGTTTTAACTCTGGCTCTAAAATCTCTTCTTCATACTCTTCAGCCATTTTATTTATCGCAGCACTTTTGTCTTTTAAAACCGTATTTCGCCTTGATAATATTAAAAATTCGATTAGTACGCTCATCAATATTTATAATCGCTTGAACCATATATATCCCATATTAATGGTAAGTTAATGCCATATTAATATATACCGTTCTGCCTCACTAAAGGATAATTCATTTGGATTCGGTTAAGGTTTAAAACGTCAAAAAGTGCTATTTATTATATTCTATATCCAGGAATTATGTTAGAAAATCGCCATACGTAGTATTCGAAGTTGTGCATAAAATTCGTTAACCGATACCAAAAGAAGGATAATTATGTTCTCCGGATCCACTAGTGTCGCGTCAGCGATGAAATGTCGTATCTAATCGATTACAACTATTCAGAATCATTTAATCCTTAAGCATTGACGCGACACTAGAGAAAAGGTTACAAGAATGGGGGATGCTGAGAGCATGAACCAATAAAAAATGCTTTTCACTACTTTTTTATTGTCACTACATCTAAAAAACAATAGTTTCTAAATACACACATTTAGAAGCCCTTTCAGTTAAAAAGGAACAGGTCTTAGCACAAAACCTGTGCATTGGGAAGAGGAAAAGGCCAGGTTATATATTCTCATAACAGATCCCTGTCTTGACGTGAACCTAAGAGGCATGGAATAATCAATACTTTTTTCAAACATTTTCAAATATTTGTTTAAATCTAAAAATGTGGATCTGATTGAATACGGAAATTTGCCAAGATTTGATTTCTACTGGCTTTTTGACTCCTGACTTCCATAATTTCCAGAAAAACCGCTTAAGGAAACGGTAATGTATGAGATCTATGGTGAAAATAGGTCGTGAAACTAAAAAGGAAATCATTGGTCATCGGTTAAATATAAAAACACATACTGGAGTGATTCTCTAACGCTTAACCGATGACGCATGAGGAGTTATCTGTAGACCGGGAACATTTTGTTTGCTCATTATACCGTTTGGAGAGCCAGTATAATCCGGTTCCTTACCTATTGGTTCAAGTGTATCAACCCATTTCACTTGTCGCTGATTACGATCCTTACGATAATTCAACTTTCGTTTCTCCATGATAGTCTTTCCCTTGCAGATTGATCAAATTAGGTTTTTGATCTTTTCCACGTTGTCTTGCAGGCTTCACACAGTTTTGTTACCAAAATGCATGCTGCAATAGGGATATCCTGAGCAAATAGGATAGCTTGTAGCAATCCATAATTCAGCTTCTTGTCGCACCTCCTTTTTCAGCATGATTCACAATCCTCGAACTTTTCTCAAGGATTGAGAATTGGGGAATTTTAATCCGCCGAAAAGGGGGAATTATTCACTGCCGTTGACAACGTCAAACTCAGGTTTCAGGGTAAAAATGTACAAATTAGATGAGGCTTATTTCCCTCATCTAATTGTTTTCTGCATCGAATTCAGCTAACTTTTATTACTTTATTCTCTCTGTTATTGCCTCCTTTTACACATGTATATTGCAAGTAGCCCGGTAATGCCATAAACTACTTCAAATCCAGGCGCATTAGCATTTTCTTCCTGCTTCGTCTCTTTTTCAACATTTACCTCTGTATTTCCAGTGTTTTGTCCAACGTCTTCAGTGTTAGGCTCAATCTGTATTTCAGTGACAGCTTCTTCCTCTGTGTTTTCATTTACTTCAATGTTTTTTGAAGGTTTAGAGATTACACTGGCGCTGCCAGTGCCTCCACTGCCATGTTGGGTGCTACGAGTGTCACTACTGCTGTCACTACTGCTGTCACTACTGCTGTCACTATCTGCTGAGCTAAGGACAATCAGTTGTTTTACACTGCTGCTTTCGTCCGGAAGTTCGTTGCAGCTTACTGTTGCTGTATTGTCGATGAACCCATCCCCACCACCATTATTGGTTATGTCTGCTCGGGTTACCGTATAATTTCCGCAGAATTTCCATGTCTCCCCTGGATTCAACACTCCTGGGTCAATATCATCTCCAGCTGGTCCTGTCAGTGTAATCAGAGAATCTTTCACTGAAATTCCTGTCAAGTCCACCCTACCCTCATTCTTTACCGCAACCTGATACTCTATTATGTCTCCAGGCTTATTGATTATACAGTCTCCGGCATTATCGACTCCGATTATTGATTTGTATATGCACAAATCCATCTTCTGAGCTACAGGCTGCTCTATGCTGCAGGTCTCGGCAGGGAGTTCATTGCAGCTCACAGTTGCCGTGTTGTTTATATATCCATCTCCGCCAACGTTACTGTTTATGTCCTCTTCGGTTACCATATAATTTCCGCAGAATTTCCACGCCTCTCCTGGATTCAACACTCCTGGGTCAATATCATCTCCTGCAGGGCCTGTCAGTGTAATCATCGGGTCACTTACTGAAACTCCCGACAGGTCCGTATTGCCTGAATTCTTCACCACTATCTGATATTCAATTATGTCTCCAGGTTCATTGAGTATACAATCTCCTGCCTGATCAACTCCGATTATTGACTTGTATATGCAGTATTCAGGTTTTTCATGTATTGGTATCTCTTCTATTGGCACTTCAACGCTGTCAGATATTGGGCACAGCTGATCACAATCAACAGTTGCCGTATTTTCAATGAACCTGTCTCCTTCGCAATCACAACCAACAGTTGCCTTATTTTCAATGAACCTGTCTCCTTCGCAATTACCGTCTATATCTGCCTGAGTAGCAGTGTAAATTCCAGTATAGACCCATGTTTCCCTTATTTCGAGAATTCCATCAGAAGTCAGAGACTCTGCTGGTCCATTGATACATTCAATGAGAGAATCAGTTACTATTACGTTTGTCAGGTGAACGTTTCCTGTATTAGTAACTGTAATCCGGTAGCAGATTGCATCTCCAGCTTTTGTTACTGTTCCTGCGGGTCCATTTCCTGCAACATCAGTAACTGTTTTTTCAATTATGTAATCCGGATACTGTACAGCTGTTACTGTTTCATTATCAGTGTTAGAAGTGATTGTATTGTTCCCGAAAGTACCTGTTGCATACGCTGCATTGGTTATTGATCCTGAATCCAGATCTGCCTGAGTTATTGCGTAGTTAGCAGTCCCTGTAACACTTTGTCCAGGTATCAGGTCTCCGGCTGTTATAATCACGGTTCCTAGTATGCTGTCTGTAACCACGATAGGGCCTTTAATGTTTACATTTCCATAGTTAGTCACAGTATAGGTGTACGTGATAATCTGTCCTACAGTACTGTAAGTTGTTGGAGATGCTGACTTTCCTATTATCAGAGCTGGAAATGCACATGGACCCTGTACAGCTGTTACTGTTTCATTATCAGTGTTAGAAGTGATTGTGTTGTTCCCGAAAGTACCTGTTGCATACGCTGCATTGGTTATTGATCCTGCATCCAGATCTGCCTGAGTTATTGCGTAGTTAGCAGTCCCTGTAACACTTTGTCCAGGTATCAGGTCTCCGGCTGTTATAATCACGGTTCCTAGTATGCTGTCTGTAACCACGATAGGGCCTTTAATGTTTACATTTCCATAGTTAGTCACATTGTAGGTGTACGTGATAATCTGTCCTACAGTGCTGTAAGTTGTTGGAGATGCTGACTTTCCTATTATCAGAGCTGGAAATTCACATGGACCCTGTACAGCTGTTACTGTTTCATTATCCGTGTTTGAAGTGATTGTATTGTTCCCGAAAGTACCTGTTGCATACGCTGCATTGGTTATTGATCCCGCATCCAGATCTGCCTGAGTTATTGCGTAGTTAGCAGTCCCTGTAACACTTTGTCCAGGTATCAGGTCTCCGGCTGTTATAATCACGGTTCCTAGTATGCTGTCTGTAACCACGATAGGGCCTGTAATGTTTACATTTCCATAGTTAGTCACATTGTAGGTGTACGTGATAATCTGTCCTACAGTGCTGTAAGTTGTTGGAGATGCTGACTTTCCTATTATCAGAGCTGGAAATTCACATGGACCCTGTACAGCTGTTACTGTTTCATTATCCGTGTTTGAAGTGATTGTATTGTTCCCGAAAGTACCTGTTGCATACGCTGCATTGGTTATTGATCCCGCATCCAGATCTGCCTGAGTTATTGTGTAGTTAGCAGTCCCTGTAACACTTTGTCCAGGTATCAGGTCTCCGGCTGTTATATTCACGGTTCCTAGTGTGCTGTCTGTAACCGTGATAGGGCCTGTAATGTTTACATTTCCAGAGTTAGTCACATTGTAGGTGTAGGTGATAAGGTCTCCTACAGCAGAATACGTTGCTGGAGATGCTGACTTTCCTATTATCAGAGCTGGAAATTCACATGGACCCTGTACAGCTGTTACTGTTTCATTATCCGTGTTTGAAGTGATTGTATTGTTCCCGAAAGTACCTGTTGCATACGCTGCATTGGTTATTGATCCTGAATCCAGATCTGCCTGAGTTATTGTGTAGTTAGCAGTCCCTGTAACACTTTGTCCAGGTATCAGGTCTCCGGCTGTTATATTCACGGTTCCTAGTATGCTGTCTGTAACCGTGATAGGACCTGTAATGTTTACATTTCCAGAGTTAGTTACATTGTAGGTGTACGTGATAATCTGTCCTACAGTGCTGTAAGTTGCTGGAGATGCTGACTTTCCTATTATCAGAGCTGGAAATTCACATGGACCCTGTACAGCTGTTACTGTTTCATTATCCGTGTTAGAAGTGATTGTATTGTTCCCGAAAGTACCTGTTGCATACGCTGCATTGGTTATTGATCCTGCATCCAGATCTGCCTGAGTTATTGTGTAGTTAGCAGTCCCTGTAACACTTTGTCCAGGTATCAGGTCTCCGGCTGTTATATTCACGGTTCCTAGTGTGCTGTCTGTAACCGTGATAGGACCTGTAATGTTTACATTTCCAGAGTTAGTTACATTGTAGGTGTACGTGATAATCTGTCCTACAGTGCTGTAAGTTGCTGGAGATGCTGACTTTCCTATTATCAGAGCTGGAAATTCACATGGACCCTGTACAGCTGTTACTGTTTCATTATCCGTGTTAGAAGTGATTGTATTGTTCCCGAAAGTACCTGTTGCATACGCTGCATTGGTTATTGATCCTGAATCCAGATCTGCCTGAGTTATTGTGTAGTTAGCAGTCCCTGTAACACTTTGTCCAGGTATCAGGTCTCCGGCTGTTATATTCACGGTTCCTAGTGTGCTGTCTGTAACCGTGATAGGGCCTGTAATGTTTACATTTCCAGAGTTAGTTACATTGTAGGTGTACGTGATAATCTGTCCTACAGTGCTGTAAGTTGCTGGAGATGCTGACTTTCCTATTATCAGAGCTGGAAATTCACATGGACCCTGTACAGCTGTTACTGTTTCATTATCCGTGTTAGAAGTGATTGTATTGTTCCCGAAAGTACCTGTTGCATACGCTGCATTGGTTATTGATCCTGCATCCAGATCTGCCTGAGTTATTGTGTAGTTAGCAGTCCCTGTAACACTTTGTCCAGGTATCAGGTCTCCGGCTGTTATATTCACGGTTCCTAGTATGCTGTCTGTAACCGTGATAGGACCTGTAATGTTTACATTTCCAGAGTTAGTTACATTGTAGGTGTACGTGATAAGGTCTCCTACAGCAGAATACGTTGCTGGAGATGCTGACTTTTCTATTATCAGAGCTGGAAATTCACATGGACCCTGTACAGCTGTTACTGTTTCATTATCCGTGTTTGAAGTGATTGTATTGTTCCCGAAAGTACCTGTTGCATACGCTGCATTGGTTATTGATCCTGAATCCAGATCTGCCTGAGTTATTGTGTAGTTAGCAGTCCCTGTAACACTTTGTCCAGGTATCAGGTCTCCGGCTGTTATATTCACGGTTCCTAGTGTGCTGTCTGTAACCGTGATAGGGCCTGTAATGTTTACATTTCCAGAGTTAGTTACATTGTAGGTGTACGTGATAATCTGTCCTACAGTGCTGTAAGTTGCTGGAGATGCTGACTTTCCTATTATCAGAGCTGGAAATTCACATGGACCCTGTACAGCTGTTACTGTTTCATTATCCGTGTTAGAAGTGATTGTATTGTTCCCGAAAGTACCTGTTGCATACGCTGCATTGGTTATTGATCCTGCATCCAGATCTGCCTGAGTTATTGTGTAGTTAGCAGTCCCTGTAACACTTTGTCCAGGTATCAGGTCTCCGGCTGTTATATTCACGGTTCCTAGTGTGCTGTCTGTAACCGTGATAGGACCTGTAATGTTTACATTTCCAGAGTTAGTTACATTGTAGGTGTACGTGATAATCTGTCCTACAGTGCTGTAAGTTGCTGGAGATGCTGACTTTCCTATTATCAGAGCTGGAAATTCACATGGACCCTGTACAGCTGTTACTGTTTCATTATCCGTGTTAGAAGTGATTGTATTGTTCCCGAAAGTACCTGTTGCATACGCTGCATTGGTTATTGATCCTGCATCCAGATCTGCCTGAGTTATTGTGTAGTTAGCAGTCCCTGTAACACTTTGTCCAGGTATCAGGTCTCCGGCTGTTATATTCACGGTTCCTAGTGTGCTGTCTGTAACCGTGATAGGGCCTGTAATGTTTACATTTCCAGAGTTAGTTACATTGTAGGTGTACGTGATAATCTGTCCTACAGTGCTGTAAGTTGCTGGAGATGCTGACTTTTCTATTATCAGAGCTGGAAATTCACATGGACCCTGTACAGCTGTTACTGTTTCATTATCCGTGTTAGAAGTGATTGTATTGTTCCCGAAAGTACCTGTTGCATACGCTGCATTGGTTATTGATCCTGCATCCAGATCTGCCTGAGTTATTGTGTAGTTAGCAGTCCCTGTAACACTTTGTCCAGGTATCAGGTCTCCGGCTGTTATATTCACGGTTCCTAGTATGCTGTCTGTAACCGTGATAGGGCCTGTAATGTTCGCATTTCCATAGTTAGTCACATTGTAGGTGTACGTGATAATCTGTCCTACAGTGCTGTAAGTTGCTGGAGATGCTGACTTTCCTATTATCAGAACTGGAAACGCAGATGGACCCTGTACAGCTGTTACGGTTTCATTATCCGTGTTTGAAGTGATTGTATTGTTCCCGAAAGTACCTGTTGCATACGCTGCATTGGTTATTGATCCTGCATCCAGATCTGCCTGAGTTATTGTGTAGTTAGCAGTCCCTATAACACTTTGTCCAGGTATCAGGTCTCCGGCTGTTATATTCACGGTTCCTAGTATGTTGTCTGTAACCGTGATAGGGCCTGTAATGTTTACATTTCCAGAGTTAGTCACATTGTAGGTGTAGGTAATAAGGTCTCCTACAGCAGAATACGTTGCTGGAGATGCTGACTTTCCTATTATCAGAGCTGGACTTTGATTAGCTGTTACTGTTTCATTATCCGTGATAGAAGTGGTTGTATTGTTCCCGAAAGTACCTGTTGCATACGCTGCATTGGTTATTGATCCTGCATCCAGATCTGCCTGAGTTATTGTGTAGTTAGCAGTCCCTATAACATTTTGTCCAGGTATCAGGTCTCCAGCTGTTATATTCACGGTTCCTAGTGTGCTGTCTGTAACCGTGATAGGGCCTGTAATGTTTACATTTCCAGAATTAGTCACATTGTAGGTGTACGTGATAATCTGTCCTACAGTATTGTAAGTTGTTGGAGATGCTGACTTTCCTATTGTCAGACCTGGACTCTGTATAGCTGTTACTGTTGCATTATCCGTGTTAGAAGCGGTTGTATTGTTCCCGAAAGTACCTGTTGCATACGCTGCATTGGTTATTGATCCTGCATCCAGATCTGCCTGAGTTATTGTGTAGTTAGCAGTCCCTATAACACTTTGTCCAGGTATCAGGTCTCCGGCTGTTATATTCACGGTTCCTAGTATGTTGTCTGTAACCGTGATAGGACCTGTAATGTTTACATTTCCAGAATTAGTCACATTGTAGGTGTAGGTAATAAGGTCTCCTACAGCAGAATACGTTGCTGGAGATGCTAACTTTACTATTGTCAGAGACCTGATTTGACAAGGACCAGCAAACTTCTGAATGCGCTGATTGTCCGTATCTCCAACAAAAACATTGCAGAATGGATCTACAGCAACACCATGGGGATTATAAAATAGTCCGTCAGCGGAGCCCAGAGAACCCCATTGGGTAACGTAGTTGCCGTTGCTGTCAAATTTCTGAATGCGATTATTGGACGTATCGGCAACATAAACATTGCCCAATGAATCTACAGCAACACCATATGGACTATATAATTGTCCGTCACCGGTGCCAAAAGAACCCCATTGGAGAAGGTAGTTGCCGTTGCTATCAAATTTCTGAATGCGATTATTGAACGTATCGGCAACATATACATTACCAAACGAATCTGCAGCAACAGCATATGGACCAGTAAATTGTCCGTCACCGGCGCCAAGAGAACCCCATTGGAGAAGGTAGTTGCCGTTGCTGTCGAACTTTTGAATGCGTTGATTGTCCGTATCTGCAACATAAACATTACCAGACGAATCTACAGCAACACCATGTGGGTTAGAAAAAGTTCCATTAGATGCACCTCCACCACCCCATTGGGTAATGTAGTTGCCATTGCTATCAAATTTCTGAATGAATTGATTGGATGTATCAGCAACGTAAACATTACCAGACGACTGATCGACAGCAACACCATGTGGACTATAAAAAGTTCCTGCACCTGGTCCTCCGCCACCCCATTGAGTAATATAAGTACCGTCGTTATCAAACTTTTGAATACGCTCATTAGAGGTATCAGCAACATAAACATTACCAGATGAATCTACAGCAACGCCCCAAGGACTACTAAATAGCCCAGGACCAGCGCCACCAGAGCCCCACTTAGTAACAAAAGTATAAGCTTCAGCATGCGTAACAGAAGCGCTCATCAATCCAAGAAATAATAAAATCAAACCGAATGACATTATCTTAAAGACATTAGCTTGTTGAAATTTCACATTTATACCTCCCTGATTTTACAAAACTTGTTCCCGTTAGGTTGACTGTAACTCCAAAAGAACAGTGGCTGTAACAGTGTTTGTGGCTGTGTTAATCACAGAAACATTGTTGAGATTTCACATTTGTACCCTCCCTTATTTTGTAAATGACCAAGAAAAAAGTCTTAAAAAATATCGGTTTACTGATGCTGAAGTGGTTTTTATAGTCAGTTCCTCAGTGGTCAGATCCGTCTAAACATAAATTTTTTTACAGAGACATCAGGCGCCAAACTATATAAATTTATTTAAGGTCTGATATTAATATAATACTGATGGCTAAATATCAGGGGCGGAAGAGCTTTTAGTAATATCTGCATAACGTTAGGTCATTGAACAGACATGGAAATGAACGAATCAAAAAAGTAACATTCTGAAGTGTACTTTAAGCTGACTTTCCGCAGATCTCTACTCAAAAGTAGTATTTTTCACAATTTTTCCCCCTCAACCTTATTATCTTGCCCTTAACTTCATCCGTGTTGACAATTTGAGTTACTACTTTTGAGTCCACTTCCATTTTTACTTCTGTAATCTCCCTCATTAGCATGAAAGCCCATTTCAATGTGGGCTTTTGACCGGAGTTTATACTTTATAGTATAAAGCCACATCAAGCGACATGATCTACATAGGGTCTAACAAAAAATTAATTATGTTGGGTAACAATTCCAAGCATTTTAATATAAAACCGACAAATATAGAACCAATTAAATAAATCGGTGTGGCACAAAAATAGTTAATTTCCCACTATATGGGGTCTAACACAGGATCTCTGTAACAAGACGCCCTATTATGGTTTCTTTAGTATAATATGGTGAAAATCATATAAGAGCCTATCCGAAAAGTAGAATAACTACATTTTAGGGTAATGTTGATTAGTGGTAACACGAAAAAACGGACATGACTACGAGATCTCTGATGAATTCTGGAATAAAATCAAACCATTATTACCTTTCCCTAAACCCAAAAAGAAGCCTGGAAGACCTCGAAAAGATGATAAGAGAATACTGAGTGGCATTTTATATCTCCTTCGTACTGGTTGCCAATGGAAATCTTTGCCACGATTTTATGGAGCTCCAAGCACTGTCCATGATCGGTTTCAGGAATGGCAAAGATCGGGGTTATTTGAGAATATGTGGAAAGCTGGTCTAGTGGAGTATGATAATCAAAACGGATTAGAATGGGAGTGGCAAGCAATTGACGGTGCTATGACAAAAGCTCCACTAGGTGGAGCTGGGACCGGAGCAAATCCAACTGATCGTGGCAAAAAAGGTACAAAAAGAAGTCTGTTAACAGATGGTAAAGGTATACCACTATCGGTTACTGTTGATGGAGCAAATCGTCACGATAAAAAGCTTGTAAAAGAGACTTTAGATGCCATTATTTTTGAAAGACCTTCTCCCGACAAGGAAATTCAGAATATTTGTATGGATAAAGGATATGATTTTCCCGATATCAGAGAATTGGTTAAAGAATATGGTTATACTGCCCATATCAAAAGCCGTGGAGAGGAAAACATAAGAATAGAGGTACCAGGTTTTAGGGCAAGAAGATGGGTTGTGGAAAGGACACATTCTTGGATAAACAGATTCAGAAGACTGCTTATAAGATGGGAAAAGAAAATTGAGAATTACCTTGCTATGCTACATTTAGCATGTGCATGGATGACATTTAGAGCAGCGGGACTTTTCGGATAGGCTCTAAGTATCAATCGGTGGGCTAGTTCAATATGTGGCGACGCCAAAATTGAACGAAACAAGTTTGGAACTTAATTAATTTCTTGTTAGACCTACATAATATCCATAGCTGCACCACGATTTTTATGAGATCTTATAAACTCCGGTTTGAGTTTCTTTTTTAACCTAGTACCGTGAAAACCCAAATGTTGAACATATATTTTGATGACTACTATCAGCTGATATTGTTTTGATCTAAGTTGATGATCCATAATTAAGTTTTCATGGTACTAGTGTCGAGTCAGCGGTAAAATGTCGTATAAAATCAATTCATGCGTCTTCGGTTAAGTGAGGAATCATAATAATTGCATCCATTTCCATAACAGATGTTCAAAATTTAACATATAGGGGGATGGAGCAAGGTGTCGATTTTAGGTAAATTGGGCAAAATATGAGGCAGACTTCTGGTACAAAATCGACAGCTCTCAGGCAAGAAAATTCCTTAACCGATGACCAATGAAAATCAATTACAACTATTCAGAATCACTCAATCCTTGAGGATTGACGCAACACTAGTACCGTGAAAACCCAAATGTTGAACATATATTTTGATGACTACTATCAGGTGATATTGTTTTGATCTAAGTTGATGATCCATAATTAAGTTTTCATGGTACTAGTGCATCGATTCCTAATTAACGCTATTTTAGACTGTGATTCCACCAAGCATTTCATCCATTTCTTCCATTTTATATCTCCACGTAAATAGAACTTGCTTTTCGTTAATCTGGTTTATATATTGACTGATTCTTTCTTTTAATTCATTCATTGAGTCTACTCTTATTCCTCTCAACACGCTCCTCACCATTTTACTGAAAAAACTTTCGATGATATTCAGCCACGAAGCATGTTTGGATGTGAAAATCAAAGTTGCGCTGGCGCACCCCGCTGCAAGCAACGGGGTGCGCCACCGCTCTGGTTATAATGTAATTGAGCCTTTGCCAATTTCTCTATTAATGCTTTAAAATTAAATTAAAAGCATTAAATTCCCTTTTTTAAGAAAAAATTACTTCTACTTGCTCAGATATTCAACCTTCTAAAAGCTCCTGGTGCTCTTATCAGGTCATGTCTTCCAATCTTAAAAGCCGTAAGTGCCGTAAGTAACGCGGCAATATTACTTATCGACACATAAGTTTTGGCCCATAAACTCCCTCTTGTCGGTGTTTTTGATCTATTGTATCCAACAACATCGTTTGAATTTTTCCTTTCAACAGTGGTTCTGATACTGTATAATTTTCCAAGTAATTTATGATAAATTCTTGGGATGTATTGTGCTCTGAAATGGGTTCCCTTTTCTGTTTTTAATATATTTCCAACACTATTAGCTCTTGCAGCTATGATTGGAATAATCTCCTTCTCGATTACAGTTTCATTGGATAGATAACTGTCAGGTCCTGCATCAGCGATCACAAAAAACGGTTTTTCTATTGTTGATCTCATACACTGGTTTATTGTATCCTGAAATATTGTGTTGTCATTTTTACTGGCATTTACTGCATCCCAATAAATAGGTAAGCCCCACCAGCTATCAACAATACAGGTATCAGTGTATCCTGTTCCTGATAATACACTATATCTACCTGTTTTTTTGACATAATGTCCAGCGTCGGGATCGGAAAGGTTTCCGGTCTCTTTATTCTTTAAACCACTGCAATTACACTCAAAAAATCTTCGATCCCAAACCCAGATTTTATCGCCAATAAGGTGAAGATTTCTACATTCTTGTATCAGTAGTCCTCCATATTTGTCCAGATAAGGAGAAATCATTTTTAGGTTTCGTCGATAAGAGGAAAGAGTAATCTTTCCTCTGCTTTTGATTTTTAATTCCTGCCTTAAAGCTTGATTCTGATTGTAATCTCTGATGAATGATTCAAGATTAGAGTATCCAAGTTTGCATCTTGATACTTCTAACTTGAAAATGTTATTGAAAGATAATTCTTCAAGTTGAGGGGTATATCCCATTGATACCTGAAGGTTATTGAAATAAGAATCAAGCGAAGGGTTTAATTCAAAAATGTTCCTCAAATATCCTCTAAATTTTTTAAGATTTTGAAAAGCGAGTATTTGATTCCAGGAAAGGACATTTTCCATATAGTCCTTACTCTTCACAATTAAAGGTTTAACCCTGTAAGAGATATTAATTTTCCGTTTAAGGACATTTATCATGTCTTCAAAGAAATCGGAAAGTATTCTTTGAGATGTAGATATGATACAACGTCTACTGTTTTCCGCTTTTTTCTTATTCTTTTTATCACTCTTCAGGAATATGATTTTAAATTTTGAATTTTTAGAAAGAAAATGATCTTTGAAAGTGGCTGAACATATTGGTTTTTCAAAAAGGTTTCCTATAAAGTTTGTAAGTGTTGACTGATTAAAGTGAATAGTAAGGATTCTTGAATTATCCTTTTTGTCTTCGAATTTTCTTCCAAATATCTTTTCATATTTTTTCTTGCCTTCAACACTCTTCAGGCTTACAACTATTGTTTTTGTAATCTCTAAAAAATCACTCAATTGAAGCAAAAAATACTTATATCCCTTACCAACAATTTTTATCATGGATTATACCTTTTCACGGTTTATTTTCTGATTGGTAACTTAAAATAGACTTAATTAGGTATAATCCTTATTATTTGCTTTGAAATTTGATTTTAAAGATTAATAAATAATGTTTTTACAAAATAATCTTTTTTGATTGTTATTTTTTAAAAAAAAGTAATTTAAAGAAAAATGGCAAAACCTCAATTATTAAAAATCAAATATTTTCATTTGCTGATATGCTTCTTTTTCTTCCTGGTTTGCCTGATTTTGAACATAGTTTTTAATTACATCTGAAGTTGTTCCATCTCCTACTGTTCCAATGTAACCCCCATCACTCCAGAATTCACCCCCCCAAAGCTGTTTTTTGATCTCAGGATGTTCTTTAAAGATTTGTCTTGCTGTAATGCTTTTTATAATTTGCATGACTTTTAAGGTAGAGTATTTTGGCTCAGCACCAACAAAAAGATGGACATGATCACCATCAGTACCAATTGCATCAAACTCAAAACAATACCTATCACCGATTTCGGAGCATATCTTTTTCAAAAAGTTGATGATTACTAAATCTAAGAGAAGTTTTTTACGGTACTTCACACAAAAAACCATGTGATATCTTATTTTATAGACACAATGGTTTGCATGCCGTAGTTCCATTTAAAATACAAATGTAGCTAAAAATATAAATCAGTAATTTAACAACGGTTACCGGGGAAGTTTCCATCCCCGCAGCAAGCTGGCGGGGTATTCGACTGAAATAAATTATCCCAGATATCAAGTCAATTCCAGCTAATAGTGAAAGAGTCCCACTCATAATCTCTTGCTATTATAGAATAATACCCTTCTACTGGCATAAGATCTGGATAAACATTTCCAATTGCCTGAGTACCTGGTTTTTCATCGTAAGAAATAATCACTGTTTTAATTTCTTCTTTTTTCTTTTTTTTCGCTTAGTCTTTTAGACTCTCTATATGTATCCAGGACATTGGCTGCTTTTTGATCAAAATCGGGGTCAACTTTAGCAATGTAACAGCTAATCTTATGTGGTTTTATGTTGCTTGCATTGAGAATCTTTGAAATTGTTCCCTGATTTATCTTCGATAAATCAGGGTGTCCTTCTTTGATACAGTTCTCCCGTATATGCTTCGCAAGAAGTCTCTGAGTCCAGATTTCATGAGGATAACCAAGATCTTTTGGCTTCATACATGCAAGTGAAATTACAAAAGCCCGTGATTCGGCACTAATGTCTTGAGGTCTCCCACTTCTGGATTTGTCTACTAAACCCTCTTTAACCCCTAAATCTAAAACTCTTTTTATCCATTTTCTTACAGTTTTATAATCTACTTTCAACTCTCTGGAGATCTCAGTATCGTTTTTTCCCTGATAGCTTAAAAGTATGATTTTAGATCTTTCAACAATGCTTGCTGCTTGATTTCTAGATCGGCTGAGCTTGATAAGATAGTCTAAATCTTTTTGAGTAAATGATAATTTGGGGCGACGGCTTATACGAGACATAAGGTCATTTATCTAACAATTAATATAATTATTTTATGGATTTATATAAGAATCGAAGTACTAGTACTTCGATTCCAAAGTATGTTCATAAACCTAGACTTTTGAGTTTGCCTATATATCACGAACCTACTACAAAATAAAGGATTTATTTTGGAATCGATGCACTAGTGATTTTTAATTTTGAGTTCATCACTAGATTTTTGGCATTGTGTCCGAAATGCGCAAATGAAATAGAGAATATACATTTTCAATTCACTTAATGAGTTTATCTTAAAACCAATTTTATTCTCAAATTTTTTTAGATGGTTATAAATCACAGAAGCAAATAAGAACCGCAATGAGTTAAAAAAAGGATTAGTGGTGTTGAATTAGCGCTATTTTGACTCCATTTGGGTCTTCTAAGAAGGCAAGGGTCCCAACTGTTATTGGTATGGGTTCCATGGTGATTTTGGCACCTTTAGATTTGAGTTCTTTCACTGTGGCGTTTATGTCTTCAACATCCATTCCCACCGAAAACAGGCCAGTTTCATTTTCTGTATTTTTTATGAGCTCTATCATAGCATTCCCTTCCCCTTTCAATAATGTAGGCTCTTCGCTGTTTTGTGTGGGTTGAAGATTATTGCTTAGTTAGAAAGTAGCCAGGCTAAAAAGAGAAACATCAAGCTTGAATGTGATTTTCAACAACAAATATTTCTAAATTTTAGATCTGCTACTTCAACATTTAGGAAACGAATGTAAGTTACCCACTCGAAACAGCGAAGAGCCATAATGTAATTGTTGCTCCAGGTTGGGGATTGTGTTGGCTATCTATTTCAAGTCCCATAACTTCTGTGTAAAATTTAATTGATTCATCCATATCCTCAACTATGATGGTAGCGTATTTAACTTTCATATTATCACCATATGAATACTGTTTATCATTATTTATTAATGTTGAATTTGGTAATTTTTTATTAACGAGCCTATCCCAAAAGCTATTTTTACTCCCATACTGGGAGGCGCACATAACTATTTTCCTGATTAGTAGCTCGATTGTCCCTTTCAAAACAAGATTCAAAGAAGTAGTTTTTTGAGTTTTGGGATCAACTCATACATAGGTTTTACAGTATAAAACTGTGCATATATAGATATGAAATATAACAGGTCATGAGAGTACAGCTAATAACAACAAAACGGAATGTATTAGCGGTAAATCAGAGATAATAAAAAGACCGTAAGAGGATTAAAGATAAAAGATACAGCAAAATCCTCCAGGAAATGTAGATTTACCACACAAAGAGCTGGAGGGTAGAACTCCAGCAGGAGCATGTGGAATTGAGTCAAAGGGAGAAAACAAACGACTCATTTTGACCCAGAATGCGAGAGAGAAGGCAAAAATGAGTGAAATTTTTTTATTAAAAAGAATCGCACAATGATTAATAAGAAAGCAAAAATGGAGACCAGGGATTCTATTTTTTAACTAATCATAGCTGTTTGTCCAGCTTGTAGATTTACATCATTAACTCCATAAGAAACACTTACTTTTTCAACTTTAGTGTTCCTGAGTTTAACAAATGCTTTTATAGTTACTTTTATCTCGGTTTCTGAAACGTCGATAGTGGAATTAAAACCTTCAATTCCTTTCATTACAATTTTTGAAACATTAAAGTTTTTAGAGGCCTCGAGTAATTCTATGCCTATAGGAGTTCCATCTTCCCCCAGATCTAGTATCAAATCCCCCATATCTATCGAAGAATGATATTGTAGACTTTTATCACGGAAAAAGAAAGTATCCGTTTCGAAATCATATCTCCATAGATTAATATTTTTTTTAACTTCTGGCATTATTACCCCGTCTCCTTTTTGCTTCTTGCTGGTGAACAGTTATTATAGAAATCTTATCTGGATTAAGACTTTTACGAGATACTACTATGATCAAATCATATTTGTCATCTATGCTGTAAAAGAGTTTAAATTTATCTTTCGTTTGTTCTTCCACATGCACAGGGACTTGAGTTGACATCAGAGTGCGGATTCCATCGTTATCTGGAACTATACGGTTTTTGCGTAATTCCACCATTTCAATATAATGTAAAGTGAAAATTAAATTATTATTTTTTGCACAAGACATTACAATATCAATAATGTTCAAAAATCGCCCTCTGAATTTCCTGTTTAACCCTGGAAACTCAGTTTATGTAATTAAAAAATTTTCGTTTTTACTTTAGTAAAAAAATTGATTTAGCTTAAACCTTACATTAAAAACTATTAATTTACATATAATTATAATTTCAATTCCTATTACTCTCTTTCCTCAAACTCTGACTTTAGGTATAATCTCAAAACTTAGATGCAAAACAAAGTTTAGGTGCAAAGCCACATGCTAACAAAATTTTTCATTTTTGAAAAGACTCATCCCTGTACAAATAGCTGAGTTTCCAATATTCATCTTATTCATCTGGCATGAAAGTACGTAACTATTTGTTTTTCACGTACACTCACCTTCATTTTTTCTCAAAAACTGCTCCCAAAGCCATTCCAAGAACAGGTCCAAAAGCAGCTCCCAGAGCTATATTGTTCATCAAAATGCCAATTATCAAACCTAATGACATGCCAAGTGCAAGTCCAGAGCCCATTGCATCTTCTTTTCCGTTATCTTTATCTTTCCCATTCATTCTTACTCTTTCCCATACTTCTCTGTATTTCTGTGAACTACCCCTCCCTAAAGCTCTGGCCTAATGGCTCAAGCTTTTGAGGGAGGTGCTTCCTGCTTCATTCTCCAGAGCAACCTCTGCGAGTCCACAGGCTCTACCTCTTGTCCCAAGAGTGCAAATTTTTTGATGTTAATAGCGGCATTAATGTCTCTATCGTGGTTAGTTCCGCAATCGGGACACTGCCACTCTCTTATTTCTTCAGTTAGATCTTGATATTTGTATCCACAAACATTACAGGTCTTTGATGAAGGTTCCCATTGTCCTATCTTCAATATAGTTTTTCCTAACCATTCTGCTTTATACTGTAATTTCAGGACAAAACTATACCAACCTGCATCTACGGTTGATTGAGCACGATTGTGGTTTTTCATTATTCCCTTGATATTCAATGTCTCAATAGCTATTGCTTGGTTATCGCTTATGAGCTTTTTTGAAAAATTGTGTTGGAAGTCATGTCTTTGAGTTGAGATTAGTTCGTGCAGTTTTGCAAGCTTATGTACTGCCTTTCTTCTGTTTTTAGAGCCGATTACTTTTCCCGAAACTCTCCTCTGCAAACACTTCAGCCTTTCAAGAGAATTCTTCAGGAATTTAGGATTATCAATTTTCTCTCCTGTTGATAGTGCAGCAAATGTTTTGAGTCCTACGTCTACTCCGATGAGAGTAGCATGAGAAAAAGGTTCGGGTTCCGGTAGTTCTATTCCATCATCCGTTAAGACGCTTATATAGTATTTTCCAGTAGGAGTTCTCGATACTGTTAATGTTTTCATCTTTCCTTGAAAAATGTCTCTGTGCATCTTAACTTTTATCCAACCGAATTTAGGCAACTTAATTTCTAACTTTTCTACATTAAGATCATAATGTTGTGGAAGCTGGAAAGAAAAATGATGATCCTTTTTGCTTTTTCTTTGAGGATAACCGAATCCGAAATTGAAAAAGTTTGTGAAAGCTTTATTAAGATTTCGGCCTGCTTGCTGAAGTGCCCCGGCGTTAATCTCTTTTAGCCAGGGATATATTTCTTTTAGAACTAACAAGTGATTATTAAGATCAAATTCAGAAATACTTATTCTACAATTTCTATATAATGTAGATTTAATATTTAGAAGTTTGTTATAGACGAAACGAGTACTACCGAAGTGTTTTTCCATAAGAACTTTTTGTTCTTTGTTAGGGTAAATCCTGTATCTGTTTCCTCGTTTCATTAGCATTATATATGTTTTGAAACTATGTTAAGATTAACAGATTTGCTATCGGCAGGATGTAGGGAAGTTGACGGCTTCCATCCCCCACCTGTTCGATCCGGTAAACCGGATCTCCTGAGGAGGGGGTCTTCTCGCCTTACGAGATAAAAAGAGTTTGAAACAGAGGAGTAAATTTTGGGGTGAAGATGTTTATCTACTGGTGAAATGAAGATGCTTATCCTCAGAAGGAATTTCTGCATCTGGTAAAGTAAGAAATTTTCAGATGCAATTATGTGATAACGGATAAAATATCAAAAGATTTATCCATTTAAGCGGATACTTCCATTTAATGAATAACCATCGCGAAACGGAAAGTTCAGGTCGCATTTCAGGTCACGGTCACACTGATAATATTCCAGGTTGGGACGAAGAGCTTGAATCGGCATTTTCAGTCTATCAGGGCTCCTATATTGCAGGGAGAGTCTCATCAAGGCATAAAACAGTCTGCGAGGTTCTCATTCCGGGGGCTATTGTACAGGCAGGGATTTCCGGTGCACTCCAGAGAGTTGGGAAGCAACCGGTTGTAGGGGATTTTGTCGTTTTGCTCGACCAACCGGAACTGGGCTCACGCATGATTGTGAATATCCTGCCCAGAAGAACCTGCCTTTCAAGAGGTGCAGTAGGGGATGGAGGCGGAGAGCAAATCATTGCTGCAAATCTTGATACCATTTTTATTGTAACTGCAGCGGGAAAAGACCTCAACCTGCGAAGGCTTGAAAGATATCTTACAGTTGTCTACTCTTCCGGGGCAAATCCGGTTATTTTACTTAACAAAATCGACCTTGAAGATGACCCTACCCTGCTGGTAGAAAAAATCCAGTCTATTGCAGGGAATGTACCTGTCGTTCCTCTTAGCGCCCTTTCAAAAACCGGGCTTGATTCACTCAGCCCTTACCTTAACCCCGGTGAAACAGTTGCACTCATAGGTTCTTCAGGTGTCGGTAAATCCACGCTTATTAACTCTCTTCTTGGTGAAACCGTCCAGAAAACTGCGGGTATCAGAGAAGACGATGAAAAAGGGAGGCATACAACTACAGTCCGTCAAATGTTCCCTCTTCCAAATGGAGCGGTTCTTATAGACAACCCCGGTATCAGGGAAATCCAGCTCGGAGACTCTGCCGAAGGCCTTGAAAAAGCTTTTTCCGAGATTATTGATGCAGCCTGTAACTGCCGGTTTAAAGATTGCACTCACCATGATGAGCCGGGCTGTGCTGTCCTGCAGGCAGTAAAGGACGGGCTTATTCCTGAGGAGCGGCTGGACAGCTATCACAGGTTGACCGAAGAACTCATATTTCAGTCAAAAAAATCCGAAATCGGGCTGAAACGGCTTGAAAAGGAAAAGCACAAGCAAATTGCAGTTACTATTAAAAAATATAAGAAATTTACGGGTAAGCCGTAAGATGAATTGTATTAGAGAAGGCAAGAATCATCAGGACTCAATCATTTTTGAATTCATGGGAAGCAGGATAGAAAGCAGAGAGGGATAGTTTACATTGAGCCTTCCATGACCTACAATTATTATATGAAAAAACCTATGCTATTTCTATGTCAAGGAAGCTACGAGATTCTGCTCTTCGCCTATTGAAGAAAGCAGCCGACGAAATCGATAAAGAACGGTATAAAAAGGCCTTTGAAAGCCTTGATAAGGTTGAAAAGATTGAAGAAGAAGTGAAGGATCCTGAGATTTCATACCATCTCCTGTTTTTTAAAGGTTTTGCAAAATACAGAATTGACGAACTCGAAGAATCGCTCACACTTTTCGGAAAGGCGCTGGAAATTAGCTGGGAGCTTTTTTCAAAAGAACCGAAAAAGGAAGAGTACCAGTCCTTTATAGGAGACACGATCGGAAGCATTGGAGACATCCTTTCGAAGCTCGAAGATCCTGATAAAGCAAAAGAATACATCTATCCGATGGAAGAGATTTTTGAAAAAGCGGTCCTGGGGTTTGAGAAATTATTGGAATCGGATCCCGAAAATAAGGAGTACCTGGAAGAGTTCCTGGAAACGATCGAATACATAGGGCTCTGCTTTGAAGCCGGAGAATTAATCGAAGAAGCATCCCCACTTTTTTATAAAAGATTTGATATCATTGAGAAATTGCTCAAAGGTGAAACTGAAGTGTCCGAGCATCTCGGCAGCCTTGATGATTCGCTCATGAATTTTGGAAGGATATGCGAAGAAAAGGGATGTTTAGAAGAGGCAAAGCACATTTATAACCGGGCAATCGAAATTTACGGGAAAGTCCTTGATAAAGACCCTGAAAGCTCCGAAACCAAAGTTTACCTGAGCTACGCATACCGCTACCTCGCAGATATGTATTCGGACCAGGAAAACCTTGTAAAAGCAGAGGAGTGCTATAAAGAAGCATTGAGCCTGCTTGAAAGCGAGATAGAAGAAGAGCCTGAAAATATTCCTGTTTCTGAAAATATTGACATCTCTGAAAACATGCCAGTTTCCAAAAACATTCCTTTTTCTATGGCCCTTGCGGATATGTACAAAGACTCAGGTTTAATATTTTCAGATACGGAAGAGACTGCAAAAGCCAGGGACTACTATACGAAGGCTAGGGACACTTTCCGGGGACTGATGGACAAATACCCGGAGATTCTTGGAACCGATAAAAACCTTGCCAGGTCTTTAGACGAACTTGCAGAGCTGTTTTCGGAGATAGGAGAATTCAAAAGTGCAGAAATCTGCTATAAGGACACATTGCAGATTTATGAAAATCTGCTGCAAAAAGAACCTGAAAACCCTGAATACTCTCTGAAGCTTTCCGATGTCTACCGGGAGCTTGGAGACCTTTTTGTTGAAGAGGAAGAAATTGAAAAGGCAAGGGCTTATTATGAGAAGGAGATCGAAATCTACGAAAACCTTCATCCCACGGAAGACGATAAACTCATGTTAGAAGCTAACAAGGCTGATACCTGGAACCAGATCGGCAGGCTATATGCGGAAGAGGAGCCTGAAACTGCAGTGCAGTACCACGAAAGGGCTCTCCCCGTATTTCAAGAAGCCTTCAAATCCAATCCCGAGAGCGAATTTTTCCATGAGGGGCTCCTCGAAACCCTGACAAGTCTGGGCCTGCTGTTCAAAAATAATCGAGAATTCGAAAAAGCAATCCGTGCGTATGAAAGGGTCCTGGAAGTCCAGAAACAGCTCCTTGAGCTGATGCCTCCGGAAAGTTGTCATGATACAAACCATAGCCACGATCAGAACCATAGCCACGATCAGAATCACGATCACGATATGGGCCATGACCATTATACGGACCATGACCACGATGTGGATCATGATCATGCTCTGGATATGGAAACTACATACTTTGAACTTGCAATGTTGCATTCCGAACTTGGAAACGAGGAAAAAGCCGGTGCCTACCACAGGCAGGCTCTTGAAAGATTTGAACAAATAATTGCCGAACAAGTTGAGGACCCGGCGCTCTTAATCCTTACATCAGGCAAAGCATTCTTTTTAGGAATATCCCTTCTTGAAAAACTGGAGTCCGAAAAGAAAGACTCAAGCATTGCCAGAAAATACTATGAACTTGCCCTCAGAACTATTGAAAAATTATATGAATCCCGCCCGATGAACCTGAGGCTTCAGGAGATACTTGCCAGTTTTGCCGAACAAATAGGGGACATATACAGGGATGCCGATAAACTGGAGGAAACAATCCAGGAATACGAATATGCATACAAAAGCCTAAAGATCCTGTATGAAAACGACCCTGAAAACCCCGTGCATCTCCATCATATGCTTGGAGCCCTGAATAATCTCGGGATCGGATATTCGGTCACGGATCAGCCGGAAAAGGGAAAAGAGTGCTTTGAAAAAGCCCTTGCCTTTAACGAAAGCCTGAAAAAATCCGACCCGGAAGACCTTGATCTCCTGAAAAGTAATTTCTTGCTTTTCAGCAACTACGCAAATCTCCTTGAAGAACTGGGGGATTCCGAAACTGCAAAAGAATACCTTAAAAAAGCTGAAGAGATCGACGCAAAACTGGATGAAGAAGACCCTGAATGGGATTCCTCGCTCGAATATCTCTGACCTCGGAACCATAGAAATCTGGGCACTCACTGCCCCATTCTATTTTTTAATCAACCTCTGAAATGAGCCGGGCTGTGCCGTCCTGCAGAGGCGGTAGAGGACAGGCTTATTCCGGAAGAGCGGCTTGTCAGCTATCACAGGTTAACTGACGAACTCGTATTCCATTCAAAAAAATCCGACATCGGGATTAAGCGGCTAGAAAAGGAAAGATACCAGAAAATGGCAGTTGACGCAAAAAAAGTATAAGAAATTTACTGGGAAGCAATAAAATAAGTTTATTTTCAACACAGGCAAGATTTATCAGTCATTTATCAGTCATTTATCAGTCATTTATCAGTCATCTTAGCCTTACTTATTATATTTATACAGTCTCAGCGTGCTGCGTGAACCTTCCCGAATGAAGCAGCTTATTCCTTTCTTCCCGAACAGCGTAACACCTAAAAACAAAAAAGACTTTCTTGACTACATAGGACGAGTAAGAGTAATTAATTAGACTTGTTTTATGGAGGTACTTGAATGGCAAGTAAAGTCTATTTTGCAGACCTGAGGGCAAAAAACCCCCACGAGAGTAAGATAAGCAAGATCCAGAAACTTTTTGATGAGACAGGATTTGTCGAACTGCTGGGGGCAGAAGACCTGACTGCAATCAAGATCCATTTCGGAGAATACGGGAATGATGGCTACATCAACCCGGTATTTGTCAGGCAGATCGTAGATAAAATCCGGGCATCCGGAGCAAAGCCATTTATCACGGATACAAATACTCTTTATTCCGGGAGCCGGCATAATGCAGTTGACCACCTGACAACAGCCATAGAGCATGGTTTTGATTATTCTGTTGTCCGGGCTCCGCTTATTATTTCAGACGGGCTCAGGAGCCAGAACATTGCAGAGGTCGAGATCAGGCAGAAGCATTTCAATTCCGTGAAAATAGGATCCGACATCGTTGCTGCAGACTCGATGATCGTAATGTCCCACTTCAAGGGACACATTGTTGCAGGCTTCGGGGGAGCTATCAAGAACCTGGCAATGGGCTGTGCGCCTGCTGCCGGGAAAAGGGACCAGCATTTTCCAACAAGCCCGCAGGTGAATGAAGAAAAGTGCGTGGGCTGCGGTAGATGTGTTGAAGTTTGTCCCGCCGGAGCAGCTGCTCTTGAAGGTGAACTTTCAAGGATTGAAACTGAGGCCTGTGTAAGCTGTGGGCAATGTATGGAAGTCTGTCCGGCAGGTGCTATTGATATAGACTGGGAGCGCGATATCCCGAACTTCCTTGAATATATGACTGAATATGCATACGGGGCGGTAAAAGGAAAAGAGAGAAGGATAGGCTATATCAATTTCCTGCTTAAAATCACACCGGACTGCGACTGCGTGCCCTGGAGTGACGCCCCAATTGTGCCTGATATCGGGATCCTTGCATCAACCGATCCTGTGGCCCTGGACCAGGCAAGCTATGACCTTGTGAACAGGCAGAAAGGAATTACAGGCTCTGCTCTACAGTGTAACCACGAAGCTGGGGCTGACAAGTTCAAAGGGACCTGGCCCAAAGTAGACGGCACTCACCAGCTTGAATATGCTGAAAAAATCGGACTTGGGAGCAGGGAATACGAGCTGATTGAGATTTGAGTTAAATGATGTTTAAGTTTGTTTGATAACTCATTCACATTATTTTTTATTTTTTGTGCTTTTATGAGGGGAGAATAACTCAGCAGGTTATGTGGAACATCGCAATGGTTTTTCCTTTGCTTTTGTTCCAGAGCTTAATTGCTTCAGGGGTTGGAAGGAGTTTCGTCTTGATATTTTTTTCTTTAAAGAATTTTCTGGCTTTTTTTGAAAGCTTTACAAACCCTATTTGACCTGTTCCGATGATTACCTTTCTGGTTCCTTCTTCATAGATGTACTCCGCTTCGGCAAGAGAGATTTTATGGGATGTCCCGTAGATTTCTTTCGAGAGCTTTTTCCTGCGCTTTTCGACCTGCCCGTCCAGCCGGATAAGGATATCGTACTTAAAGGGTTTCCCTTTGACTATAACCGAACCGAAACTTGTGGCATTAATTTTTGGCTTCATGTTTTCCCCTTTCAAACAAAAAAGATCTACACCGGATGAAAAAAGGTCTCTGCAGTCTTCTCTTCCTGCAGACAACACTGTTTATGAGACCACAGGCTTATTACCCTGCACGAAACAAATGCACAGGAAACAAATTGTTGCGTTAATTTCCATAACCCACAGTCCGGAACAGGGGATTTCATATAATGATTCACGAAGCCATGTTTTATGAAAAGCTTGCCGAGAACAACGTCCGCTGTAACCTCTGTGCCCACCGCTGTAAAATCAATCCCGGAAAAAGAGGGATCTGCGGGGTCCGGGAGAACTGTGAGGGCACACTCTTTTCCCTGGTCTACGGTGCAGTTGCAAGCGAAGCTGTAGCGAATATAGAAATAAAGCCGCTGTATCATTATTACCCGGGATCCCTTGCCTATTCCGTTGGAACCATAGGCTGCAACTTCAGGTGTAGCCACTGCCAGAACTGGACACTTTCCAGGGCAGCCCCGGAGGATATTTCTCCGGAAACCCTCAGTCCCTCTCAGCTCGTCAGACAGGCTAAAATGGCGGACTGCCAGTCCGTTTCCTGGACTTACAATGAGCCCACCATGTGGTATGAATATACCTATGACGGGGCAAAGCTTGCAAAAGAAGAAGGGCTTGGGACAAGCTATGTTACTAACGGATACATCACCCCTGAAGCCCTCAAGCAGATTGCCCCTTATCTGGATGCCTTCAGTGTGGACATCAAGGCTTTTTCCGAGGTGTTCTACCGGAAAAACTGCGGGTCAAAACTGGCTCCCGTGCTTGAGGCATCCCGGCTTGCAAAACAGCTTGGAATTCATGTAGAGGTTGTAAACCTGATAGTTCCCACCCACAACGACTCTTCGGACGAGCTCCGGGAACTTTCCCGCTGGGTTTACGAAAACCTGGGGAGGGATACTCCTCTTCACTTCAACCGCTTCCACCCTCACTACGAAATGAAAGACCTGCCTCCTACCCCTATAAAGACCCTCGACAGGGCACGCTCGATTGCAATTGATGAAGGAATGCGTTTCGTTTATGTGGGCAATGTACCCGGACACCCCCATGAGAACACTTACTGTCCTGAGTGCGGAAACCTGTTGATTGCAAGGGGATTTTTTGAAGTCCAGGAGTATAACATAAGCCCTGAAAAGACCTGCCCTAAATGCGAAGAACCTATTCCTATCGTAGGGGAATATGCCGGAAACAGGAACCATATTCCGGATGCAGAAGAAAGGTGAACTAAGGATGTCATAATAAGATCAAGTTTAGTTGATTTAATGGCAAATATATTTTTTAAAAAGATAAATATAGCAGATATTCCCAGTTAATATATAAGATAATATTACCCAACTTTACTGGAGATGAACACAAGTGACCGTCTGGGAATACGATGTTAAAGAGATAAGGTTCAGCGAGTGGTCAAAGACAAAAGAAGACCTTAACAACCTTGGAGTTGAAGGCTGGGAACTGATCAAGTTTTCAAATGAGATTGATGAAGACGGCATGATTACAGCTGTTTTCAAAAGGCCGGTTGATTATGTTGATGCAGCCTTCTAAAACTTTTTTTCTAATTTATCGTTCTTAATTTGTTTTTTCTTATTTGCTTTGTTTTTCTTCTTTGCCAAATGTTCAGTCAAAACCCGGTTAAAAGTCAGTTAAAAACTGGTTTTAGAAATTCATTTAAAGTCTCAATATAAAATTTCAATTTAAATGCCCTGTCTGTATCTTTCTGCCTTTATCTTTCTGGTTTCCTGAAAGTAATCTTAAATTCCGTCCCATATTTCGTTCCAGAATTTCTTTTAAGTTCGATAGAGCCTTCAATCTGTTCTACGAGAATGTTTACAAGCTGAAGCCCAAGAGAATCTGTATTCCTGAAATCGATATTTTCAGGAAGGCCCTTTCCGTTATCTGCCACAATCAGTGTAAATTGCAAATCACTCCCTTTTTTAAGTTTAGCTGTTTTTCCTTCTGTTCTACTATCATCTAACCCATAGAGACTTATGCGGATTTCGCCCTCAGTGCCTTCCGGAAAAGCATGTTTCAGAGAATTTGAAATTAATTCGTTTACAATGATGCCCAGGGGAACTGCAGTATCCATTCCCAGAAAAACCTGTTCAAGTTCGAGATTAAGCTTAATATTTTCATTTTCGATATTATAGGACTTGAGAAGATCTGCAGTGAGCTTCCGGAGGTAAGCCGAAAACTCCAGGGTTTCCATATCCTTCCCCTGATACAGTTCTTCGTGAATTAGAGCCATGGAGACTACACGGTTCTGGTTTTCCCTGAAAGCTTCAAAGACTTCTGAGGCCTGGAAAGTTTCCCTATCATTGAGTTTATCCGCCTGAAGGCTGAGCAATGAAGAGATAACCTGCAGGTTATTTTTAATTCTATGGTGAATCTCTTTTATACGGGCTTCCTCAGTTCTGGCGAGAGCTTCTTCTGCCTTTTTACGTTGAGTGATATCACGGACAAAGCCCTGGAACTTTCCTGAGATTCCGGATTTTACAGGAGTAATATGTATGATTTGCCTGACCCATCTTATATTCCCATCCTTCTTCCTCACCTGATATTCCAGCTCCGGAGAGGAATTGGGTTCTAATTCCATCTTTCTCAGATTTTCGATAATTAATGAACGATATTCGGGCAGAACTATTTCAGTCCATTTCACTTTTCCGGAAATGAAGTCTTCTTTACTGTAGCCTGTGATCTCCCTCACGTCTCCGTCCATAAAAACCAGGGTACCCTTCTCGTCAAGTCTGAACGCTATAAGCCCCTGCATTTCCTGTAAGAACGAGCTGTATTGTTCTGTATTATATTGTTCTGTATTATATTGTTCTGTTTTGTATTGTTCTGTTTTACCCTGCAGTTTTTCAGTTGACATTATACTCTCAGGTATGGGTTTTTCCACTCCAAGCATCCTGTAAATCCTTCCCTGGTCGTCCTTCAGGAAATTAGTCTCTCTCTTCAGGGCTTCTTCCCTGAACTTAAGTTCCCTGAATAGAAGGCTGCATGGCTCAACAAAGCCTGTTTCCACGATTGCGATATAAATAAGGTAGAAAGAAAGGGCATTAAAAATCTGTCCGATAAAGTTCAAAGATTCTTCTGTGTTTGTGTAGTGAATAAGGGCAAGTTCCGCTAAAATGAACGCTACTATAGCTGCTATAAGAATACTAAAAACATGTTTATCAAATCTGTCTTTTTTCCGATACAGGAGAATCACTGACCCGAGGAATAAAAAAGAGATCAAATATTCGCTAAAGATTTTAAAAGAAGTTAGTCCGGAGCCCTCAATATAGCAGTCCGGAAAATTTCTGTACTTGAAGATTGAGAGAAGGAGAACGGCCGTAATTGCAGTATATACAATGAACACTTTCTGAGCAAACTGGCTGTTTTCAACAGGTTTTACACTCCTTTTTTCACTGCCTGAATCCCGTATAAAAAGTAATGGAGCCACAAAAAAGGAGATACTTAGCAGATACCTTATGACTATCCACAGCTGCACAGGAAGGTTTGCGCCATACCCGGGAAACACATCCATTTTCTCATATGCAAAAGCACGTAAAAAACCAAGGCAAGCTATGAAAAAGAGCGCAGTCCCGATGAATGTAAGGTACCGATTCTCTGAAAAGGTCTTTGACTTCCATACTATTATGAAAACCATGTAAGCAATTATAACATTAAAAAGACTTACAATAATGCGAAAGAGCAGGTAGTTCTCAAGACTGATCATATAGAGAATACCTGATATAATCAGGAACAGCCCCAGTTTTATGAGGGAAGGCTTGAAGGTTATGTAAGATTTTATCTCCTTACATCGCATCCTTAATCGTATCTATTGCTGTAGTATAAAAGTGTTTTCGAATTTTATAAACAGTCAATTTCAAACATTTTCAGGTTTTTCAGTTTATTTTTGTTTTATTGGCAGTTCATTTCACTTTTAATTTACTTCAACACATGACCCTGAGAGTAATACATTCAGTTAACAGCGTTTACTTGTATTGCTATAAGAAAAATCTTTTATCTTATTAAATATTACAATATTTTAGTAAAATAATAATGATAGGGGCAAATGTATCTTGAATTATCGCTTTGAAAAAAAAGATCTACCAGGTTTAGCTTGAACAAACTTAACCGGGAGATCTGGAGTCCTTTAAAAGCTTGAAATTTTCCGGTTTTGTTTCCTGCATTAACTCCATTAAAAAGAATGAGCTGATCACAGGCCCCAGATATCCTGCATTGTTAAAACCTCTCTATTAAACTGCCTCCTACCCAAGCTATCTTCACCTAAACTACCATCCCATCGACTCTATCAAACGATTTCAACTTAAATATCACTTCATCGGCCTGTAATTCTATCGTTCTAAATTCTATCAAACGTTCGTTAGTTAAATTTTCTCCCACCAAAATTGAGGATTATTTATGAATCGGAGTTTCAAATTCATTTTGATCATTTGTATGCTGTTTGCCGTAATCGGAGCAAGTGCCTGCATAGGTGAAGAAAAAGACAGGACTGCAAAAGGTGCAGGTTCCGTAGAAAGTTCCCAGGAGCTTGTTGTGGGCATAGGTACGGATGTCAGCAGCTGGTATCTTAACATGTTTGCAGCGGGCGATGCACGGTTTGTCTGGTCCCAGGTCTATGAGACCCTTGTGAGGCTGGATCCGGACCTGAACGTTATCCCCGGGCTTGCGGAATCCTGGGAAACCCCTGATGACGGCAGAACCTGGATATTTCACCTGCGTGAAAATGTGACTTTCCATGACGGGAGTCCCTTTGATGCGGATTCGGTTGTCTTCTCTTATTCCAACCAGTCCTATGTCAGGCAGGCGGTCTTAAAGCCGGTTCAGAGTGTGGAAACTCTTGATGCCCACACTGTAAAATTCGTCCTGGAAAAACCCATGCCATTGCCTTTCTACCTGACCCA
Source organism: Methanosarcina subterranea (assembly GCF_055385895.1). Classification (NCBI taxonomy): domain Archaea; kingdom Methanobacteriati; phylum Methanobacteriota; class Methanomicrobia; order Methanosarcinales; family Methanosarcinaceae; genus Methanosarcina; species Methanosarcina subterranea. The sequence goes on from NZ_AP042426.1 coordinate 2,296,223, forward strand.
TGTAGCCTGGCCTGTAATGTGTCCGGGCTGTCTTGATGCGGAAGGGAATTTTGTCAAACCAGTAGGTACCGGACCGTTCATGTTTGAAACCCAGAAAAAGGACCAGGAAATCGTGCTCACAAGAAACGAAGTTTACTGGGGAGAAAAATCTCTGCTTGACAGGGTTACTTTCAAGGTAATCCCGGAGGCGGCTACGCGGGTGATTGCCCTTGAGACCGGAGAGGTGGATATGGTCATCAAGGTTCCAGAATACGATGTCGAAAGGCTCGAAGCTGAAGAAGGCATTCAGGTCCACAGGAAACTTACGACCTTTACGGACTTCCTGCAGTTCAATTGCGACAACTCTCCCTTCAATGACACGAGAGTACGCCAGAGTATTGCTTATGCAATCGATACTGAGACCCTCGTAAACGAAGTGCTTGAAGGCATCGGGAAGCCGGCAGGCGGGAGGCCCTATTCCCCTGTAATGATGTACTCAGACCCTGACCTTGAGACATATACGCAGGACCTCGAAAAGGCGGGGGCTCTCCTTGAGGAAGCCGGATGGAAAGACTCTGACGGGGACGGGATAAAGGAAAAAGGCGGAACACCCCTGCATGTGACCCTGATAGTAAGTAAAGGAGTCTGGGCAGCCAGGCATAACCCCATGGCTCAGGTTGTGCAGGGAACCCTCAGGGAAGTCGGAATGGACGTTGAGATCCAGGTGCTTGATGAAGGAGCTATAAGCAAACTCGAAAACACAGGGGACTTTGGTATGATACTCAGAAGTGGCTATTTCGTCTGGGGCCCCTACCCGAAGCACTTCTTTGTACACCATTCCGGAAGCCCGTATTCGCATTATCATAATGAGACCTATGACCAGCTCGTCAACGCGGCAGATATGACTGTTGATACACAGGAACAGGAAGAACTCTACCATTCCCTGCAGTCCTTTATGATAGAAGAAGTCCCGGCTTTTTATCTCGTGCATGAAGAAAAGGTTGTTGCAACCGGCTCTTCAGTAAAAGGCTATACCATAAGCTCTGAAGATCCCTGGCTGAACCTTTCAGGGGTCTATCATGGAAAGTGAGTGAAGAATAAAGTTCAGAAAGGCGTAAAAAATTCGGAAAAAATAAAGTTGGAAAAATGAAGTTGGAAAAAATGAAGTTGGAAAAATGTAAAATTGGAAAAATGTAGAGTTCGGAAGATACCCATGTGGAAGTACATAGCAAAACGCCTGGCAATGGTTTCTATCGTAATCGCAGGAGTTACGTTTATAGCTTTTTCTGCGATGTATTTTGCTCCCGGGGACCCTGCAGAAGTTATCGCCCTTGCAAGGTACGGGGAAGACCTGAGCGCCAGCCAGATCGGAACCCTGAGGGAAGCAGAAGGGCTTGATGCTCCTGTGCATATACAGTACCTAATATGGGTTGGGCACCTGCTCCGGCTGGACCTTGGAAAATCGCTTGTGACCTCGGAAGATGTCCTTGCCGAAATCCTCCAGAAACTGCCTGCAACCGCAAAGCTTGCAATTGCAAGCCTGCTGGTCTCCTTCCTGATCTCCCTGCCTGCTGGAATTCTGAGCGCACTCAGGAAAAATTCCCTGCTTGACAGAGGCTGCATGTTTGTTTCTCTGGTAGGGGTTTCTATTCCGAACTTCTGGCTCGGGCTTCTCTTGATCTGGCTTTTTGCCCTTACTCTCCACATGTTCCCCAGTTTCGGTTATGGAAGCCTCAAGCACTTTGTCCTTCCTGCCCTTACCCTTGGAACCTCACTTGCTGCAGTTACTGCAAGGCTTACCCGCGCAAGCCTTCTGGAAGTGTTGGGTCAGGAATATATTGTGGCTGCACGTGCCAGGGGACTTGACGAGCATACCATTCTTTTCCGGCACGCCCTGAAAAACGCTCTGCTCCCGGTTATCACATTTGCAGGAATGCAGTTTGGCTACCTTCTCGGAGGAGCCGTAATTGTGGAAACCATTTTTTCCTGGCCCGGTATTGGAAAACTCCTTGTTGACTCGATTTTTGCGCGGGATTTTTCCATGATCCAGGGATGCGTCCTTTTTATTGCAGTACTTTTTTCCCTCTCCAGCCTTGCCGTCGATATCCTGTATGCAGTGCTTGACCCGAGGATAAGATATGACAGACATGATTGAAAAAATAAAGCTCACCGAAAAGGCGTACCTGGCCGAAAAAAGGTTAGTTTTCGGGGAGTTCAGGAAGAACAGGCTTGCGATTTCAGGCCTCCTGCTTATCGCTGTTCTCTGCTTTCTGGCAATGTTTGCTCCTGAGATCGCACCCCACGACCCCCTCGCTCAGAAGCTTGACAGCAGGCTTCTTTCTCCGTCTTCCGAGTATCCTTTCGGAACCGATGAGCTTGGGCGCTGCATTTTTTCAAGGGTTGTCTACGGTACGCGCGTTTCTCTGGGCATCGGACTCCTTGTAGTTGCAGCAACGTCCATTGCAGGCACAGTTCTGGGACTGCTTTCAGGGTACATGGGAGGCTTTCTGGATGAAGCGATAATGAGAGGAGTGGACATCGTAATGGCTTTTCCGAACATCATCCTTGCCCTTGTGATTGCAGGGCTGCTGGGCCCGGGCTTTTCAAGCGTTGTCCTTGCCCTTGCCTTTACTCAGTGGCCTGTTTATGCCAGGCTTGTACGCGGGCAGGTGCTGTCCCTCAGAAAGAGAGCTTTTGTCGAGGCTGCCAGGGCTCTGCGGCCCTCAAGTTTCTACATTATGCGAAAACACATCCTTCCAAACTGCATGGGGCCTGTAATCGTTCTCGGGACCCTTGAGATTGCACATGTTATAATTTTTGCTGCAGCCCTGAGTTTTCTCGGGCTCGGGATCCAGCCTCCTGACCCTGAATGGGGCTCCATGCTCAAAGCCGGAATCCCGTACCTCCGCACAGCTCCCCAACTCACATTTTTCCCTGGCCTGATGATCATATTCACAGTCTTTTCATTCAATTTTGCAGGAGACGGTTTGAGGGACAGCTTTGGCCAGCCTGCGAATCAGGAGGTGCTGGCAAGATGAGTTATTCTATTCTCTCAATAGAAGATCTTAAAGTCTCTTTCAAAACCTCAAAAGGTACTGTAACAGCCAATGAGGGCATTTACCTTGAGATAAAGGAAGGGGAAATTCTGGGGCTTATCGGAGAAACAGGCTGTGGAAAAACTACTCTCGGAAAAGCCATTTTGAGGCTGCTTTCGGGTAAAGCAAAACTTGAAGGAAAAATAGTGTACAGGGACACGGACCTCCTCACCCTGACTGAAAAGGAAATGAGGCTCTTCAGGGGAAAGGAAATAGGGATTATGCTCCAGAACCCTTCAGCCTGCCTCAACCCTGTCCTTTCCGCAGGAAGGCAGATCGCAGAAATCTACCGATACCACGAGGGCATGGGAAAAAAGGAAGCTGAAAAAAAAGCAGGAGAGATGCTTGAGCTTGTGGGAATAAGCTCCTCCCGAGTGTGCGATTACCCTCACCAGTTCAGCGGCGGGATGATGCAGAGAGTAATGGTCGCAATAGGGCTTGCCCTCAGGCCCGGGCTCCTGGTTGCAGATGAACCTACAAAAGGGCTCGACCAGGATACGAAACTGCAGATTGCGGAACTGATTGCCGGGCTTGTCCGCAAGGAAAATGCTTCCATGCTCCTGATCACGCACGATCTTGAACTTGCCGGCAGGTTCACGGACAGGATTGCAGTCATGTACGCAGGAGAAATCGTTGAAATCGGAAAGACAGTCGAGATCATTTCTAATCCCAAACATCCTTACACCCTTGACCTGCTGCACTCGCTTCCCGGAAAAGGGCTCAGGATGGTTTCAGGGCAGCCTCCGAGCCTTGTTTCTCCTCCTTCCGGCTGCAGGTACCATCCGCGCTGCAGCTTCCGGGTTGAGGCCTGCTCAGTAGCCCACCCGGCACTTCAGGGACCTGAGGGGGAGCGCCTTACCCGCTGCTTACTCTCTGAAAAGGGCAGGAAAAAGGAAACTGCAGCACAACCTTTCCTTACTGCTCAGGCTGCTTTCAGGTGCAGGTGTGAGGGAGAGGGGATATGACACTGTTAAAAGTAGAGGACCTGAAAAAGTACTATTATTCAGGGCTGTTCAAAAAAGAGGTCCACAGGGCGGTTGACGGAATCAGTTTTGAGATCGGGAGAGGAAAAACCCTGGGACTTGTTGGAAAAAGCGGCTGCGGAAAATCCACACTTGGGAGAACGGTTTTGAGGCTGCTGGAACCCACTGCTGGGAGGGTTTTTTTTGATGGACAGGATATCTCAGGCTTCAAAGGCAGCGACCTGAAAAGCCTGGGGACAAGAATGCAGATTATTTTCCAGAACCCGGAATCATGCCTTAACCCGAGGATGAAAATCTATGATGCAATTGCCGAACCCCTGAGGCTTCACAGGCTCTGTGACAGAGACAAGGAACGGGGACGGATACAGGAGCTTATCGAGGCTGTTTCCCTTAGTGAAGAACTGCTTTTTCGCTATCCTGGAGAATTGAGCGGAGGGCAGCTCCAGAGAGTTGCAATAGCCAGAGTGCTTGGCATGAAACCGGAGTTCATAGTTGCGGATGAACCCACATCCATGCTCGACCCGCTCGTCCAGGCCCAGATCCTTTTCCTGCTCAAAAAACTGCAAACTGAGTACGGGATCAGTTTTCTATTCATCTCCCACGATATGCCGGTCGTGGAATGGATGAGTGATGAAATCGCTTTTATGGAGGGAGGAAAAATTGTCGGTTTCAGGTAGTGGTGCGGTGAGAGAATTTGTTACCACGTATCCGATTTACCTGTTTTTACTTAATTCATTTTATCTGGTTTACTTTTATTTTATTTTATTTTATTTTATTTTGTTTTATGTTATTATAACCCGTAAATGAGGTCCCATCGGATCAAAAAGATATGTAAAAATAATGAGTAGAGAAAATATATGTAAATAGGAAAAGTATACGGAAAATAGGAGAGATGGTATGGAAAATAAAGCTCAAAATCAAACTGAAACACCTGTTGACTTAATGCAAAAGCCTGAGATAGATGCCGACCGATTTTTCAAGCTTATTGATTCCTCTGTCCGGGGCCTTAGGGAGTGCAGGCTCATTGCTGCGGCATTTGAGCTTGGAGTGTTTGAAGCCCTTAAAATCCCCCTATCAACAGGAGTTCTGGCTGAAAAGCTAGGATGCGACCCTGTGCTTATGCCCCACTTTTGCGAGGCCCTCCATAGTCTCGGTTTTCTTGACAGGTTTGAAGAGGGGGCACATGAGGGAGAGGAAAATATACAGATTCAGAGAAAAGGCGAAGACAAAGGCGAAGATGAAGATAAATCTAAGGACAGAAAACCTGATGATGGAGCAAAAGATGGTGAAGCAGTGTACCTTGTCTCGGAACTCAGTGCAACGTATCTTCTGGAAAGTTCCCCGTTTTCTCAGCAGCATTACCTTGCCGAAAGGCTCAGGAATGTTGAACTCTGGACCCGCCTTCCACAGATTATGAAGAATGGGCCTGAGATTGTTGAGAAAGGGCCTTTTTTCGGAGAAGTAGTCCATTGTATGGCTGAAAACGCACGCTGTGGTCTGCTTCAAGAAACGGTCAGGGTCGTCCTGGAAAATGTGGATTTTACAAATGTAAAAACATTGCTTGACCTGGGAGGAGGACACGGGCTCTATTCAATCGCCTTTGCAAAATTGAATGAAAACCTTCAGGCTTTTGTTTTCGACCTTCCGCCTGTTACGCAAAAGACAAAATATTTCATAGAAAAATATGGAGCTTCAAGAGTGGATATAATTCCAGGGGACTTTTTTAAAGATGAAATCGGAAGCGACTATGATGTTATATTTTCTTCGTTTAATCCCGGAGGAAAAGTGCCTTCCCTGATCCCGAAAATTGCCGAAGCCCTGAATCCCGGAGGCGTTTTCATAACCAGGCAGGTCCCTGATGAGAAAATGAAATCCAGCCCTTTTCTCAGCCTTGACTGGAACCTCTGGACTTTTGAAGATGTGAAAAAAGGAGGATCAGGATATAGTTTCGAAAACAGCGTCCCCTTTACCGAATATATAGAGACGCTGGGCAACTACGGACTTGAAGTTTTCCGCGCCCTTGACATGAAGGACGGGTCAAGGATAGTGTTTTCATGGAAAGTAGCCTGAGTCTTGCGGGAAAAGGAAGCCTCTTCAACTTGCACAGGCCAGGATATCATATAGCAGGAATGGCAGGAATTAGCAGGAATTTCCTGCACACCATTTTCCGGTGGATCGGGATCTGTCGATGGAAGGTGCTTCCCCATGAAGCTAAACCGGTTCCAATCTCTGTTGCACTTCTCATACTTATTATATTTAGTATATTTATTAAACTTAGTTACATTATACCTGACTTTGTTCTTCAAATGTGCAGGTCAGTAGAAGAAGTTTTGTTGAAATCAAAAATAAAGGGGAGAAGCTTTGTTGGAGTCAAAAATAAGGGCTGAAAAATGCCTCAATTATTTTCTTTGCCGTGGACAGGACATTTATCCCTGTTTTTGGGGGAGCACTGTACATATTCACCGGTCTGGACAAAATACCTGAAATGCTCTATCCAGATTTTTGATTCATCTTCTTTATCCGTAAATTCTACGAATTTTCTTAATGCATGTGCCGTTTTTGGATTCAGGATGTGCTCAATCTTGCATGCATCTTCTTCTGCCGTCTTTTCATCAATTCCCAGATGCATGAGAAAATCTTTGAGCATGCTGTATTTTTCCCTCGTCCTTCTGGCGATTTCTGTTCCTTTCTCGGTAAGGGTTACTCCTCCATATTTTTCATAATTTATGTAACCTTCCTTATCAAGTTTTTTGAACATACCTGTTACAGTTGAAGGGCCGAGTTCCAGTTCTTTTGCCACATCTTTAACTTTGGCGTATCCTTTTTCTTCTACAATTGAGGCGATAATTTTCAGGTAGTCTTCATCTCTTTCCGTTGTCATAAAACTCGAACCCATTTTTTGTATACCGAATATTATTCGATTATTATATTCGATTATGCAGGAAAGACATATAAGGATAGCTATGTGATCACTGAAAATCGAAAAGGGAAAAGCCGAAATAAAGTGAAGGCTGAAATCGGAATAAAAGAGAACTATTATAAAATAGCCATACCTAATTGGAAGCCTGACTGGTACATCCCGGATCTGGCAGATCGATTAAAATTTGAGAATCTTTACAGATGGCATTTTTCCTGAAATCATACTTAATATTACAAATATCAAGAGAGAGTTTCTTCACTTTTGTTTGTTTTATTACCAAATGGATTCACAGGACCAAATAACTCTTCTCTCGAATAACCAGTTCTTTCCATAAGTTCGGAAATCAATTTTTCTTTATCAGTATTATCAGTAGGTTCAGATTCTGAAACAATAATAGGACCTCTACACCATTCAGGCAACTCGTACTCGTTCACCTTTTCAATAGATGTTACTGTTTTATTTGGCGTGTCAATAGTTATCATATAGAATTCTCCACCGGTGATTCGTGAATCAATGGATACTACGGACCCGTTAAGTGAATCAGTTTCCCTGTAAAGATCTTCAAGGGAATAGGACGGTCCAATGGTTTTTAGTGTACCGTTTTGCATCTCAGAAGTTCCTTCGTGAATATACCAGCCGTTAATCCGGATACATACTACGGATTCCCCTGTTTCATTGAAGATTGCACCTAGAGCTGTATAGTTCCCTTTTGTAAGGTTTTGAAAATCTTTATCATTCCTGCATATTCTACGCAGAGTTTCTGCGACGTCTAACCTGTTTATTTCATCACAATCATCTGCAGAAAAGTTATCGGAGCCATTAGCTATGTCATGAAATAAAAATGAAATAGTTGCAAAGAACATCGCAACTATCAAAACAATCCAGATTTTATTCTTCAGGAGAGAGATTCCTCCTTTTTAATTGTAATATTACCAAACGGGTTTACAGGACCAAGCAACTCTTCTCTGGAGTAACCAGTTCTGTTCACAAGTTCGGAAACTAATTCTTCTTTATAAGCAGGTTCATCTTCTGAGATCACTTCTTCTACAGTAAGGTTGTGTGCAACATACACGGGTTCCCCGTATTTAATCAGTTCTTCAACTATTTCAGGAGCAAGATTAAGCTCACTAGAACGTGCCTCCAGCTCGTTTAAAGGAATTACTTCTATCCCGTATTTTTCCTTTTCTGCCTCAGTCATTTTGCTCGGAGCACGACTTGGGGCTGTTACAGAATATGTCTTTTTAACATCTGCCATTTCATAGTATGGACCAAATAAACAATTTTCTACAGAAAATGTAATCGTTTGACCTGGCTTGACATCATGAATCCACCAGAAAAAGTATGAAACGTCTGTTTTATCTGGAGAATATTCCCACTCGCGCCATACAGTCTCCCCATTGGTTTCATCATCATAACCGCTACGTAGAGAAGCAACAAGGGTTGCGGCTGAAATAGCATAATTTGCGTAAGAGCTCATTGCACTGATTGCAAGAGAGGAAATTGTATAGGCAACGTTTGAATAATAAGCACTGTTACCGTCAGGTCTGGGCCATGAGCCTATGTATTGTGGGTCTGTACTGGTCCATATTGCCTGGTTTGCCTTATTTGTTACTTCCTTAATTTCAACGCCTTGAATCCTACATGCTGCTGTAGATCCCCCGCTAGAAGTGCGTGTTTCTCCTAAACCCGTTATACGAAAAGTATATTCATATGCATTTCTTGCAGGATTATATATTGCCGGACCAAAATAACCAACGTCAGCGGCTGTATATGCGTATATTCCATTATAAGATGCCGACTTTTTCAAAGTCGAATCCCAGGTAGGAGTTTCATAAGCAGATGCCACTGGCATGAACAGTATGTCCATGATCAAAACTGCTGTAATTAATACATTTATGGCAACTTTTCTATTTCGTAACATTATATAGTTCACCTCTCCCAGGAGGCAGAATCAGGCAAGCCTTAAATAATCGCAAAGCTAACACTAACTCATGCCTCCGGGCACAATGGGGTTCAAATCTACTCTGGAGGGTTCGTTTGAACTCCATAAATACTACTAACATCTTCTATATATACCGTAAAGTTTTTAGCCAGATCATCAAACTATCAAAATAGTTGCTTAATTTATGATTGCGTTTTTCAGCAGTAATATTTTATGTGACAAATTGATTGATACTCTGGACAGAAGTTATATAAATGCGAAAAATAGTGCCATATGGAGTTCAACCCGATGTGCAATTCTCAACTTATCTGAGAAAATGTACTTTAATGTCAATTACTAAATTATTTAGAGAATTAGAATCAACATAAAATAAGGTTTAGTCTCTGATTCCAGCATACATTATAATAACACATCAGTTTCCTTTGACGTTTCTGAAATCAGGATTAAAAACTTAGCAATCCAACTTACCAATTTTGGCGAAAGAAAAGTCACATGCCCGAATTCCCTGAATGCGACCCAATTTTTCGCATTTCCGTTTTATTCTTCTCCCATTTCTTTTCTGAATTCTACGTAATCCCTTTCGACTTCTTCTAGCTCGTGTTCCATTTTTATACCCCATTTAGAGTTATAGTAATTGAAATCCTGTATATTGGATTTATACAGTTGAACCTGAAAAGATTAGCACAAGATTTTAAGCTGTCTGTATCATGACAAATATTCTTATGGTTTACTTTCCTTCAAATGCGTAAGTCTTACGATATTTGATTGGAGAGGAAGGCAGGATAGAATTTCCGGGAGTTTTTAGAATAGGAGGCGTTCCTGTCCTGCTCTTCCTTTCCGTTAATCCGGAAGATTTCAAAAACTCGAGAACTTTGCAAACTGTAACCTTAAAGTTTCAAAAATCCATTTTTATTTCGTTTTTTTCCTGGTTTTTGATCCTGTTCGCTTTTTGATCCTGTTCGTTTTTTGATCTGTTTATTTAACTTTAAGGCCCAGGAAGGGCTGTCTTCACAGTCTTTGAAATCTCCGGTTTTTGTTCATCAAGATTTTTCAGATTCAGCCTGTTTGGCTGTGACAGACTCTTCGCCCTTTTTCGGTCAACTTATAAATTGTGCCGTAGGAAACGGTATTTTTTCCGGAGCAACCGAAAAATCCACAGTTTTTGCAGGAACCGGAGCAGGAGGCGGATAGGCCGGAATTGTCTTCGGCGACCTTTTCAATGTGTCCCATTCCTTCCATAATTTCGAGTAAACCTTTAAGCTGTTGCGTACTTAGTTTCAAATGTCCCAAGATATCATTGAAGGAAATATTGCCTTTCTTTTCCACTTCTGCTATCTGTTTTAACACATACATGTATCCGAGTACCATTATCTGTTTCCTCCTTATTCCTGAAGTCTGAACCTCTCTTCACATCCCGTGTATATTGCAAGGGAAAGCAGGCCAAGGTACAGTGCGGGTTTGAAACCGTCAAGAGGCGTCCACTGCTCAAATCCGTCGGAGAACAACGCCCAGGCATTAATAAGGTCGGCAGTAAAAGTCAGGAAATATAGAGCCCCAAAGAGCATAGAAAGTGTAATTCCTATATACGCATACGCTTTTCCTGCAGAGGAACCTTTTGAAAATTCAAGGGTTCCATATAAGTAAACTGCACCTACGACTGCAAGTACCAGCCCGCCGGCAATCTCCGGGGGAAGCAGGCTGGAGGAGATAAAGTTATCAGGCAAAAGCCTGACTCCTTTCAGGACCTGCAAACTTCCGATTGCCAGGTATATTATCCCCCAGAGGAGAGAAAAATAGGTCAGAGCTTTGTTCTCATAATTCAGAGTTTTGTTCTCGTTTTCCATTTACATTACCTCCTCATGCGAATATGATATTCCCGATTTTTACCGTCACAAAGGCCATAATCCACGCCACAGCTGTCGAGTAAGCTGCTGCAAAAAGCATCCATTTCCAGGAGCCTGACTCTTTTTTTATTACTGCAACTGCCCCTATGCAGGGTACATAAAGCAGGGTAAACACCATAATCCCCAGTGCAACGGCAGGTGTAACTATCGGGTCTGCTAGAAGAGCTGAAGATAACATCCCTTCATCTGCTCCGGTGCCATAGAGGGTACCCAGGGAACCAATAACAACCTCCTTGGCAAGAAACCCGAAGATCAGGGAAATTGCGATTTTCCAGTCAAAACCTATCGGAGCTACAAGAGGTTCGAGCAGTTTTCCGAGGCTGCCTATGTAACTTTCCGCACTTCCGTATTCGGCTCCCTGCGGGAAGTATGCAAGTAGCCATATGAGTACCACTCCTCCGGCGATTACGGTACCTACCCTTTTCAGGTAAAGGGAGCCCTGGTTCCACATATGTTTCAGGGAATTGCCAGCTGAAGGCCTGTGATAGGGAGGAAGTTCCATTATGAAGGAAGAGGGCTTGCCCTTGAAAATGATACTTCTGAAAAGCCTGGCAGACAGGATTGCCACAATAATACCAAGCACATAGAGCCCGAAGATAACTGACCCTGCCTGTTTTCCAAAAAACGTTCCTGCAAGCAGCACGTAGACCGGCATCCTGGCCCCGCAGGACATGAAAGGTATAACCAGCATCGTAATAAGGCGGTCTTTTTCATCTTCAAGGGTGCGAGTTGCCATAATAGCCGGAACCGAACATCCGAATCCCATAAGCATAGGAATAAAGGATTTTCCCTGGATCCCCATAGAATACATCAACCTGTCCATAATAAAGGCGGCTCTTGCCAGATATCCGCTGTCTTCCAGCAAAGCCAGGAGGAAAAACAGGATGAAAATATTGGGTACAAAAAGTACAACTGATCCGACTCCTGCAATAATCCCGTCTCCAAGCAGAGATGCAAGCCAGGATGAATCGATGTTTGCAGCAACCGCTCCGGCAAGCAGGCCGAAAAACATGTCAATAATTTCCATGAAAGGGGTGGCGAAGGTAAAGGTAAGTTCAAACATACCCCACATCAGGGTAAGGAATATAGGGATTCCCAGGTACCTGTTGGTAAGTACTTTATCAATCATGTCGGAGGCAGATACCTCTCCGGCACAGGTCGTGCATACCTGAGAAAGTAGTCGGCTTATGAATTCGTAACGTTTATCCGCCATTTCAGCTTCGTATTCTTCAAGGTTCAGGCCGGAAAGGAACTTTTCAACCTCAGGCTGTATACTTGACGAAGAAAGCTTTGAATGAACATTTTCATCTCCCTCAAACAGTTTAATGCTCAACCATCTTGAAGGGTATCTGTTCATCAGGGCCCTATCTTCAGCCAGAATCTTTTCCAAGCGGCTGATTCTCTCTTCAATTTTATTTCCGTACTCGATCTTAGCAGGTAAAAGTATACCTGAACCGGATTTTGAAATGGCTGCATCAAGAAGATTATTGATACCTTTGTCTTCGTTTGCTGTTGTCCTGATTAGAGTAACTCCGAGTAATTTTTCAAGCATTGGGATATTTATCTCGTCGCCTCTTTTTTCTGCGAGGTCGGACATATTGAGAGCGAGGACAAGGTTTGTACCTGTTTCTATCAGCTGGGTGCTCAGGTAGAGATTGCGCTCCAGATTTGTCGAATCAAGGACCTGTACGACAACATCAGGTTTTTCCTCAAGAATGTAGTCTCTGGCAACAACTTCGTCTGCTGAATAGGCTGTGAGACTATAGGTCCCGGGAAGGTCCACAATTTCAAGGACATGCCCTGCATATTCCTTTATGCCCATTTTTTTCTCAACTGTTACCCCGGGCCAGTTTCCTACCTTTTGCCTGGCTCCTGTGATAGCGTTGAAAATAGTTGTCTTGCCCACGTTGGGGTTTCCGGTAAGTGCAACCCTTATTTTATTCTCAACCAAGTTCTACACCTTCACATGCATCCGGTTCTACCATAATCTTCATTGCCATCCCCTTACCCAGAGCATAACGTGTTCCGTTCACACTGACGAGCAGAGCCCCTCTCTCGCATCCTATAAGCCGGACAGAGGACGAAGGAGTAAATCCCATTTCAGTCAGCCTTCTTCTGAGCTCCAGACCTGCTCGAACTTCTCTGATCCTGCAGCCTTTTCCTTCCGAGAGCATTGTAAGAGGCATGTGTGGGGTCAAACTAATCCTCCAGTGCTTCAACAATTACCGTTTCTGCTTCCTGCTTCCTGAGAGAAAGGTTGTATCCTTTCAACTTGAAATCTATAGGGTCTCCCATAGGGGCTTTTTTGGTAACGCTCAGGACTGTCCCGGGAACCATACCCATATCAAGAAGACGCTTGCGGGAACTTCCCCTGCCTTTTACCTGGATAACACGGGCCCTCTGACCGATTTCCAGCATGTTCAAGGTTTTATCGATCATCTCTGTCATTTTTGTATCACCATATTATATTCGGAGTACCTAATCTTTTGCATAAATCTGAAATGGAGTATTAATTATTTAAAAGTTTCGCATATACGAAATTTTTGTGGTAATGTGAATTAATCTTCGCATTAGAAGTATTGTTCGGACAAATCCGACTCTCCTGTTTATCCGGATGAAACTGTTTTATTTAAACCGGATATTTGTAGAACCGCTCCCGGAAAAAGGGGTTTCTGAAGGACAAGGAAAAAACCGAAGAATCATGTCGTGCAGTTATAGAGAAAACAGGTAGATGGCATACGACTACAATATTGAAAGTGATGTAATTACCTGGATATGTTACATTGAGAAGATTCCGGATATTCACCTGATTATTTCAAGAACTCAAGTGCACCTTTCCAGAGAGAGTATCCATCTTGAAAACCAGAAAAAGGCTCTGGAAGGATTCGAATCTGGATAAAAGTAAAGACTTCCAGATGGAACTCCGTTTCAGAAAGAAAGATGGGAGCTATATCAATCTGGAATGAAATACAGCCTATATTAAGGATGAGAATGACGGGTAGTCGGAAAGACTGGAGAAATCTATAACAGTAACCGTTATTATCCTGTAAAACAATCACTGAATGGGGATTGTTGTGATAAAAGAAGCCATGTTCTACGAGAAAATCGGAGACGATAAAGTGCACTGTGGTCTCTGCGCCCAGAGCTGCAGGATCGCCCCCGGAAAGAGAGGATTTTGCGGGGTCAGGGAAAACAGGGGAGGAGATCTCTATACTCTTATTTACGGCACTGTTTCTAGCGAAGCCGTTGACCCTATAGAAAAGAAACCGCTTTACCATTTTCATCCTGGGTCTTATGTTTACTCAGTCGGGTCTATCGGATGTAATTTCCGCTGCAAACACTGCCAGAACTGGTCGATTTCTCAGGTCTGCCTGGAAGAATCTTATACAAAGGATATTCTTCCGGAAGAGCTCGTGGAAAGGGCGCTTTTCTCAGGCTCAAAGTCTGTTGCCTGGACATATAACGAGCCTACAATCTGGCATGAATATACCTATGAGAGTGCAAAACTGGCAAAAGAAGCCGGACTTGGCACGGTTTACGTAACAAACGGGTATATGACTCCTGAACCTCTGAGACATATCGCACCCTATCTGGACGCCGCCAATATTGATATCAAGGCTTTCAATGAAAAATTTTATCATGATGTTGCCAGTGCAAAACTGGCTCCCGTACTTGAGGCTTCTGCCCTTGCAAAAGAGCTCGGGATCCATGTCGAGATCACAACTCTAATCATTCCTGGAGTAAATGATTCTCCTGACGAACTCAGGGAACTTTCAAAATGGGTCTACAAAAACCTCGGCCCCGAAACCCCCCTGCACTTTACGCGCTTCCACCCCCAGTACCAGATGCAGGATCTTTCCCCTACTCCGGTGAAAACAATGAATGAAGCCTGTAAAATCGCAACTGAAGAAGGGATGAAATATGTATATATGGGCAATGTTCCAGGGAGCGACCGCAACAACACTTTCTGTCCGAACTGCGGCAAAATGTTGATTCTCCGAGGTTATTTCGATATAGAAAAATACGAAATTACTCCTGAAAAGACCTGCCCGGTTTGCGGAGAAAATATCCCTATTGTTGGAGAGTATGTGGGTGCAAAAAAGGTATTGAACGAAGATGAATATTAAGTTAAGAACATTGAGTTAAGAATAAGTTAAGAATATCAATTAAGGATATTGAGGTAAGAACATTGAGGTAAGAATATTGAGGTGAGCTTATGCCATTTTAGTTAATAGCCCTTATTTTGGAATAATGGATGTTAAAAAGATCTATTTTTTTAAAAAATTAGACTAAAACACTTTAATTTCAATTTAAAGGTAAATAGAAAGGATTATACCTAATTAAACCAATATTATGTCGCCAAACAAATAATTGGGCTTTAAAAAGGTATAATCCATGATAAAGATTATTACAAAAGGATATAAGTACTTATTGACTCAAATCGACGATTTTTTAGGGTCTGCACGTACCATTGTTATAAGTCTTAAGAGTATTAAAGGCAGAAAAGAATACGAACAGCTTTTTGGTCGAAAATTGGACGATCAAAAGACAAATATTAAAATCCGTATCATATCTCTAAAACAGTCAAGACTCACAGATTTTATAAGCAATCTTTTTGAAAAATCGATGTCTATATACTCTATTTTCGATCCGATGTTGAGTGAATATTCTAACTTAAAGATCCTTTTCATTGAGAAAATTACTAAAAACAAAAGACATTGTAAAGTACGTAATGTGCTCCCTATTTTTCAAAAAGTGCTTTCAGACTTTTTTGGTGAAGGATTTACTTTTCTCAAAAGGAAAATTTGCATTCCTTATAAAATTAATCTTCTAGTTGTACATAGCAAAGATTATATGGAAAGTGTATTGCCCTGGAATCAAGTACTTGCCTTTCAACACTTCAAAACGTTTCATGGGTATATAGGAGACATGTTTGCATTAAATCCTTCGCTGGATAACTTTTTCATTGAATTACAGGCTTCAATGGAGTACCATCCTCAGCATGAATCGTTAAATTTCAACAACATTCTCAAGTTAGAAATTGCAAGATGTAAGATGGGGTATTCAAATTTTGAATCATTCATTAGAGAATTTAACCAGAATAAAGCTCTAAGAAAGGAATTAAATATTGAAAATCGTGATCGAATCACTCTTTCATCATATCGTAGAAATCTGAAATGTATTTATCCATATTTCGTGGAATATGCTCAATTACTGATACAAGAATGTAGAAATCTAAATCTTATAGGAGATAAAATCTGGATATGGGATAGAAGGTTCTTTGAGTGCAACTGCAGTGGATTAAAAAATAAAGAAACTGGTATGCTCTCAGATCCTGATGCAGGACATTATGTTAAAAAAACCGGAAAGTATAGTGTCCTATCTGGAACGGGGTATACTGATACATGTGTTGTTGATAGTTGGTGGGGTTTACCAGTTTATTGGGATGCAGTAAACGCAAGTAAAAATGACAACACTATATTTCAAGAAACTATCATTCAGTGCATGAAATCGGAAACTCATAAACCGCTTTTTATGATTGCAGATGCTGGACCTGATAGTCATCCTTCTAACCAGGTGGTTATTGATCATGGAGTTATTCCAATTATAGCAGCCAGAGCTAACAGTGCAGGAACTATTCTTAAAACAGAAACAGGAACCCACTTCAGAGGAATATATATACCAAGGAAATTTCATAGACTCCTTGGTAAAATATACAATCTTAGAACCACTGTTGAAAGAAAGAACTCAAATGAAGTAGTGGGATACAATCGCTCGAAAACACCTACAAGAAGAATTGAATGGGCTAAAATGTTTGTCTCTATAGGCAACATTGCCGCTTTACTTACGGCATTAACGGCTTTTAAAGTTGGAAGAAAAGATTTGATAAGGGCACCAACTGCTTTTAGAAGGTTGCATTTTTAAGCTATTTAAGGAAATTTTTCCGGAAAATATAGAATTGAGTGCTTTTATTTGGGATTTAAAGCATTTTAAATGATTTTGGCATAAGCTCAGGTAAGTTCACAAAGAGTTTCACGTTCCTCTTTGGTAAGTGTCACAGTGTATCTATTCATAAGGAATCCCTGAGATTCTTTATGAATATTATACAATATAATTCTTACGACATTTTAATGCTGACGAGACACTAGTCTATTTTCTCACATTTTTTATTACATTCACGGATTTTATAGTGAATAAAAAATGTACTTATTGCATTTTAGAAAAGTAACCAAAGAAAGCTCTTATAAATCCATTTAAACAAAAAACAGAAAGCATCCATTGGATTTCAGCAATGGTAAAACTCATAACCAGCTGCTTTTTATCTAACAGACTCTCAAATAAAAGCCTTATTAATTTATTAATATTGTATTATCTGTGGTATGACAATCCGGGTTCATTTTATTTTAAAAATCAGGCAATATCAAAGAAGTAACATCAAAGAACTTCCTGAGCCTCTCTCTAAAGGAGATCTGCCAAAGAAATGGAAAAAGGGGTTAAACCCAAATAAACCCTGATCCCTTACTTATATTATTTTAATTCAGCTTTGTTCCGCATTCTCCGCAGAACCTGGTACCAATGGATACCTTATTACCACAACTTGGGCATTTCGTGAGTGAAACAGATGCTCCGCAGTTATTGCAGAACTTTCCTTCACCTGAGGGTTTGCCGCATTCCGGGCATAAAGTCTGCCTTCTCTCAATATCACCTTTAAATACGCTTGTGTTCACAGCTTTCTCCCTCATTTCATCTACCATGCGTTCTGCTCTTATTGCAGTTAGCTCAACGTTTTCCCGTGGAGCACATTCCACACAGAGATTATCCTGCTCGTTCCAGTCGGCTTCACAAACATAGTGTTTGCATCTCGGGCACCTGCAGAAGTGTTCCTTTGCCTCGTTCTGGGCTGTTTCAAAGGCATCTTCCCATTCTTTGCGCCATTCGGGAGACATACCCTGCTTGCGGTCGTTGAGTATATCCACGCCTCTTTCGATTGCATTTCCAACACGGTACTGGCCTACAAGGTCAGAACCTGCAGAGAGGGCTTTTCCAAACATACCAAACAGGCCTGTCTTCTTATATGTCCTGGATTCAATGAATCTTGTTTTGTAGCCGTCCTGACAGATATCACAGTAGAAAGTAAACTGGAAACCTGACTCTGAACTGTTGTCTTCGTAATTCCTCGTAAAAGGCTGGAGTTGTGATTTCTGGAATCCCATTTTATCACCTTAATGATTTACCGCATTTGATACACTTTTTGCCTGTAGGGGGCTGCTCGGTCCTGCACTTGGGGTTGGGGCAGACAATGACGATCGGAACGCCGCAGTTGCTGCATTTATCTCCGAGAAATGTCTCTTTTCCACAGCTTTTACACATGCTCCACAGCAAAATGCCGCAGTGGCCGCAGATTTTTGCCCCGTCCTCAAGAGGGGACCTGCATATCGGGCATCTCATGGGCCCAAGAGGGTTTTCCTGCGTGCAGAACGGACAGAAATTAGAATCGCGAGCGATTAATTTCCCACAGTATTTACACGGATGTTTATAGCTGGCCATTTCCTTCCCCTTCTTAATTTTACATTTGCCTGGAAGATGCCCGGACAAATATACTATCAGTAATTATTGTATTGTAGTTTTTGAAATTTCCGGTACTGAACTGCAAAACCCGAGGTATCAAAAAAATTGGTACTTAATTTGATTAAAGGCTGTACATCCAGGGAAATTTTCATTATATAAACTGTCTTCATGACAGGTAAACTGTATAGAACCATTTTAGAAAGCCTAAATAACCCGATAGCTCTATTTATGTCTTTTATATGGAAAAAGCTTATTTTCCGGCTTTTAATGCAAAATTAATTTTCTCGAAGAGCCTATTTTATCTTTAATATTTATTTTCAGGAACTCAACCGTATAGGCTAAATTAATAGGCATTTTAAAATCAAAAAATTTTGATTAAAACTATTCAAATTAAATGCAGCATCTCTTACTCAGTGCCTGAAAGACTTTTATCTGCCGGATTTTACTTGTCAGCGAATTCAGAGGTAAAGAGATACCATAACTGACTACAATTTCATTCAACCGGATGATATTGATTCCTGATCAATTCATAGAATTACTGAATAAAACAGGTTATCTCCGTTAAATGGTTTACATCCCGAGTTCCGCCTCCCGAGTTTCGCTTCCCGAGTTTCGCGTCGGGATCACAGGAAATCTTCGATTTCCTGGGAGTTGCACTGCAAGTGCAACAGCACGAGGTCCTTTTCGCTACGCTTTGCTTCGCTCAGGAGGACTGATTTATGAGGTATAGGAGTGAACTTTGCTCAGAAGGACTGAATTACAAATATTTCTAATCAGTGCAGCCTTATTCGCTATGTTAAGCCGGTTTTGTCATGTTTGACAAAGGAGAGCGGCTTTTCTCAAAATGAACGAAAAAAAAGGTGAACGAAGTGAAAAAAGATTTAAAAGGGGAAATATGGGAGGAAAAGAGGTTTAAAGAGTAAAGCGATAAGAACCCGATAAGGGGCGAAAAAGAAATCAACATTTTGATTCTTTTTCCTTCTTTGAAGGGATGCCAGAAAGGCCGGGAAGCAGTTATATTATTACCTGTGCATTTAAATGCGGCTTATGGGATTGAAGAAAGTATTAGCTCAGGTCAGGGGACTTCTTCACCAGGTTATCTCTTAGTTGAGGATTGTTTTTCTGGCTGTTATTTTTAACCCAACAGGTCGTCCCCGGCTCTTGAGGTACAGGGAGAGCAAACTGAAAGATCCTCTCTCGGGTTCCGAAATAGATCAAACAATTAATCAGGAAGCTCCAATAGATTACTAAAGGAAATAACTAAAAAGGTGACTGGAAGAATTACTGCATAATTCTTCTAGCTTCAATATAGTATCTCTTTTCATTTTCTTTTCCAAGGGAGAAGGATTTTCTTGGGAGAATTCCCTTCTTTTTGATAAGAGCAAAGAATTCGCTCCTTTTTAAAGAAGGAAGGAAGAAACCTATACTTTCAGGCTCTCTTCCGAGTTTCTCCACTACTTCAGGGTCATGTTCGTATTCAACCGAATAATTGTCAATAACCTCGTCAAGGGTCTCAACCTCAAGATCATGAGCAGGGTTATTAAAGATCAGGAAGCCCCACCTGTCTTTTGTAACAAATCCAATTGAATGCCCGAGAACCATATTATCTGCTGTGGGATTGTCAGCAACTGGATCATCAAAAAATTTATTGTCGGAAGCTGGATTGTCGGAGGCTGGATTGTCGGAGGCTGGATTGTCGATAACCGAACTACTGGTAATTGAATTACCAGTAATTGAATTACCAGTAACTGAATTACCAGTAACTGAATTACCAGTAACTGAATTACCAGTAACTGAATTACCAGTAACTGAATAATCAACAGTCGAATTGCCGTATGGAGATTCTATAATTCTTGCATTGAATCTTTTAAGCAATTCCTCAGGGTCAACCCCTCTTACAAGCCTGTGAATTGGCTCAAAGGTAAGCCCAGGGTCATGAATGTTTACAAGCTCTACAAGTGCGTATCTGGCTGGATGGTTGTCAGGGACCGTCCCTTTGATTTTCTCCCAGAAACTCTTTGCTGCGGCAAGGCTGTGGTTTCCGTCCCCAACAAGGAGAGTTCCAAGGGCCTGAATCCTTTCTGAAATCTCCTTAATTGTCTTTTCATCACTGATTTTAAAACCTCTTATATGGCCACCGTCTTCCATCAGGTCAAAATCATAAACAGGATTCCCTTCATAAACAGGACTAGCCGTGTTCAGGGGAATAACAGAAAAGTCCGGGTCGTCATATAAAACAAGAACATGGGTAAGCTCCAGCTCTGCGTTTTCTCTTATTTTTACCCTTGCAGGAAGCCTTTCTTTGATTGTTTTTTCAGTTGGCCGGATGAAGGATTCAGATCCATCATACTCATACGCTTCCAGATCAACTGCAACGACCAGACCTGTCCTTTCATTCCCTGAAACAGCACGTTTTACAAGAATGAAACAGGGACCATGGTCAACAAGGTTGGTTTTATAATTGCGCATTGCTTTATGGATATTATTTACTCTATTTTCATCTAAAGGAAGATATATTTCAGGGTAAATAAAATTAAGAGCAGAAGGAATGTCTCCAACAAATTCTTCTACCCTTTTCCAGTACGCTCTGTCCTGAGTATGCTGGTCACAGGCAATTACTGCCCATTCTTTCCAGTTGGCCTCTGGAAGAAGAATGTGGGGAACGTGTAATATCATGGTTAATAAAAAATAGAAAGGAGATATAAAGATTTCTAAACTCCGGTCTGAAATAGCTAAAAGCAAAGAATAGAGACTTCGCTTTAGATCTATGTAAATTACGTAAATTGCGAGATTCTCTTTATATAAATAACCGGGAATATATATTCCGGTAATCATTAAGACCTGGCTGGGTAATTTCCAAATCGAAAAATTAAAATCATGTCATAGTCAGCCTATATTGTTAATATTCCTGATTAAAATTCCTGATTAAAATTCCTGATTAAAATTCCTGATTAAAATTCCTGATTAAAATTCCTGATTAAAATTCCTGATTAAAATATTAAGCATACCTGATACTTTTTTATATAATATACAGTCGGGATCGAGCAGCGCGCGGAACTGCAGAGGGCTAAAATGGGTGACCTATTCAAATTTCCCTGGAACAGGACAAACAGTCCTCATTTAACCGCAGGAAATTAAAAATAAAAATAGGGGTTAAAACACTGTCTTACTTTACTACTTCATATCCGGCATTCTTCCATGCAGTCATGCTCCCAAGGACATTGTACACATCTCTATAGCCGTTTCTTTTCAGAATCGAAGCCGCTATACTGGAACGCCGGGATGAATCACAGTATACAACTATCGGGGAGTTCCTCGGAACTTTACCCAGATTCTCTTCCAGATGTCCAACATATATATGTTTTGCTCCTTCGATATGCCCTTCGTCCCATTCTTCATTCCCTCTAACGTCCAGCAATATCATTTCCTCGTTCCTTTTGATTTTATCTTTCAGATCCTGGACAGATATAAGGTTTAAGCTGTCTACAGGTAAGGCTTTCATGTACCAGGCCGCAATTCCGCCATTCAGGAAACCTGTTATATTGTCATAACCAATTCTGAACAGATACCTGACAGCAGCTTCCAGTTGCTCCTTTTCTTCGAGTACCAGAATTATGGGCTTATCATAGGGCAGTATCCAGCCGGCAAAAAAAGGCAGTCCTCTCAGCCAGATGCCGTATGAACCCTGTATGTGTGCTCCTCCAAAAGAATGGGACATGCGTGTATCTACAACCACAGCTCCTTTATCCATCTCTGCTTTGAACTCTTTTGGAGAAAGCAGTTCAGGCACTGGAAGTCCTTTTAGTAGAGGAGGACCCTGCAGGTTATACTCCTCCATTTTCTCAAAGTAAGGCGGATATTCGAGCTTCTCTTCAAGCTTGAACTTTATAAACTCTTCTTTTTCAATTTTCTGGAGAGCAGGATTCTGAATACTTTCCAGTCCCAGAGTACTGTACTCCCTTTTGGAGATAGACCCTCCGCAAAGCGAACCCGCACCATGTGCAGGGCAGAGTATTACCCCATCTCCCAGTGGGAGAATTTTGTTAAAAACGCTGTCGTACAGATTTGCTGCCAGCCTTGGAGCTTCTTCCGGTCCATAGAGATCAGTTCTTCCAACATCGCCTATGAACAGGGCATCTCCTGTGAAAACCATTAAAGGCTCTTTACCTGTATCGGGATCTGAGATCGTATAGGACATGCTTTCGTCGGTATGCCCTGGAGTCTGTAGAGCAGTCAGCTTCATAGAACCAAAACCGAACTCCTTCCCTTCATAAAGAGGATTTCCGTATTTGAAATCCACTCCCTGGCCGTGGTAGATCTCAGCACCCGTGAGACTTTCCAGTTCAAGAGAGCCAATTACATAATCTTCGTTTCTGTGCGTTTCAAAGATATGTTTTATTTTCATTCCCTCTCTTCTGGCAAGATCAAAATAGATCTTACAATCCCTTCGAGGATCGATAACAACGGCTTCATCTCCAGAACCGATGAAATAAGAAAGATGAGCCAGCCCTTCAGACTTAATGCGCTCAAATATCATGCTAAACCCCTTCAGCAATATTCTACGATTTTGCAATAAATTTTTGGGATAACTATAGAAATTCAGATATAGTACGGAATTATGCCTCTGTGGACGATATCTCTATGAACGATACCTCTATGGACGATATCTCTATGAACGATACCTCTATGGATTATACCCTTTATTATACCCTATGTAGAATTATATTCTGTGTCTGTCAAGATTTATCCGGTATCGGCTGATTTAATTTCCCCTTACACTAAGTATACAACTGCATGCCTCATATGTTTTTTTGAAGCATTTTTTTAAGATAACTTTCTGAATGCAAATTTTATCTATTTTTCTTCTTCTGTTGCAGCCATGGAATCTTCTATCTAAATACCTGCTTTAATTTTACTTTATCTGAATTTTTATTCATTTATCTGAGAAGAGAGCTGACTAAAAAGAAACTGTTATCGCTTGTAATTCTCGCATGCAACCGGTCTTTCATCTGAGAAAAACATAATTTCTGGTTTTGAAATATTTTGAGTGGGAATATATTTCGCTAGCGGGCAATTTTTGGTATAATTAATTTAAAATAATTAAGAGTCAATTATATATTTGTAACTTGGAGTGAACAGATAGAACGAGTAAGCAACGGGTATGAATAAGTAAGTAAAAGAATTGCCCGAAAGCCATTGATCCTGTTCCTGACCAATACGCTTGGGGGAGCGTATCTCTGGAACAACTGTATCGGGGGCTACAGTGGGAGCATAGCGCTTTCGGGCTTTTTCTTACTCTATCTATGCTATACTTTTCTTCCTAATCTTTTTTCCTGATTTTTCATTCCTGACTTATTCTCCTTATCTTTTCTTCCTGACCGTTCACTTTTCTCTCTCCTGGCCTCTTAAACTGATTTTTCCGTCCTTTTTCTCTGAATTTCTCATTACCTTCCTGTCTGCTCATTGTCCTGTTTTCACCAAATTTATCGTACATCCTGATAAGGACAGTGAGAGTTCCACAATATCTAGAATGCTGACGAATCTTGAAGGACTAAAACTATAATTCTATGAAGCATAATTCTATGAAGCGTAATTCTATGAAGCATAGCTCCATAAGACGAACGAATATTGGCGGGATGATTTGAAAGCTTCAACGACTCGGGATGGTCGGCTGGAAGTGAAACGTTTTTGTAAATGGGTATGGGGGAGCCTGCTATTCCTTACTGTCTGGATAGGCAGAATAATAGCAAAAATTCTTGATATCTGCATTTTTCCTGAGGTTATGGACATTTTATGGAAGAACATGAAAACCAATAGCCGGAGTCTGACTCCTTTAGAGGAACAGGAAGCTCGAAAAGTATTTGGGAACAGCATCAATTACCAGCAGGTGCGTATTGACGAACAATCGCTAATTGCCTGGATCGGGGCAAAGGTTAATAATTGCTGGGGTATGGGTATCACTACCTTTCATACAATCAATTTTAATAAAAAGATTAACACTGAGGCAGGCAATTCGAGCATGAAATGGCTTATTCATGAATTAGCCCATGTAGCACAGATGGAATATGTCGGCTCAAGGTACATGGTCGAAGCATTTTATGCACGAGCAACAGAAGGATACAGGTACATTCCCGGTGCAAAACCTTATCTGTGTAACTATAACCGCGAACAGCAGGCTTCAATTGCTGCAGACTATTATAGTGCACTCGTTTCAGGCCGCTCAACAGCTGCTTATGATCCCTATATTACAGAACTGCAAGCAGGAAAGTTATAGATACAGTTCTGTCCTGATTCTTCTCTTTCGATTCTCACAAAAACATCTTTTCCAATAGAGAACCGAATCATAAAATAAAAGGAAGAAAAACAAAAAAAATTATAGAGTATGGGCAGAATCCGTATAAAAGAGGTCGGACCCTACTGTTTATTCCATAACCTTCCTGCTTTAGCCATAATTCCTGCTTTTATTCCGAATCCCCAACAGTTATTGAATATTCAAAATTTTCCGTATTTTTCGGGAGAATCGTAAGTTCCCAATCTCCGATTGCTCCTGGTATCGTATACGATTCAGTATAATACCTGTCGTTATCTTGATAGATCGCGTCATTATTTGACCATACAGGGAAATTACTCCATCCGACATTTACACTGCCTCTTTGCGTTATTTTTACAAGGCTCATATCAACAGGGCTGGAGTCGTATTTCAGGTTCAACTCAAACGATGGATCTTCATTTTTCGGTGGGTAACGCAGCCACGAATCCGAGCCATATGCATAAGTAGAAATCTCAATTGTTATCGGGTCTGCAGTCCTGGTTTTGAAGTTTTTTGCATAAGGAACTGAAAGCTGCTGCCTAATTATGAAGTTCAGGTCTATTTGCGGGTCATATCCATAATTTTCTTTCCCGTCAACATTCATTTTGATGTACCCATTGTAAGATCCTGCAGCACTTTCCGGAACAGAGATCCGGATAACCATGTCAGCGATTTCACCTGGTGCTAAGACTGAAGGTGCAGAGATTTCGATTGCATCATCGTCAATACCGGATTCACCAAATGAATAATCATATCCGTTTACTTCCGGATCGATGGTAATATTTCTGGCTGCCACGTTTTTGATTTTCGTCGTGTACTCATATTCCTTTCCAGCCTCAACGGTATCATAGATGTAATATGTCTGAAGCTCAATTTTCTGATAAATCGGGACCATTACAGAAAGGTACATTACATTGACATACTGGGGGTAGTATTCTTCTGGATCTAATATTATATCGTCTGCAAAGGCAATATAAGTTTGATAGTTCTCTTCATCCGCATCTTCAGGAATACTAACTTCAATGGTAAATTCCTGTTCTGCGCCTGAATCTACCGTTACGTTCGCTGGGGATATGGTTATCCAGCTTTCGTCAAAATTATAATAACTCTCAGGCACGGCTACAAGTTTCGGTTCCACATAAAGCGCTTTCTTACCATTGTTTCTAAAGCTTACATCGAAACTGCTGCTCTCTCCCTGTTGCAGGTACAGGTCATAGTTACTTGGATTTATATCGTGTATTATGGTTTTATTCGAAACCGAGGTATAAGCTGGTTCTGCGACTGATTCTCCAACATCCCCTGTTTGAGCAAATGCAGCCGGTACCGACACCAGGCAAAGCAGTATCCCTAAAAATAGGGACGCTGCCCTCAATAATGTACTTTTACTCATATTTCTGACTCCTTCTTTTGTTTTACATTCAAAAACTGTTTATTCCAGTTTGTTTTGTTTTACATTTCCACAATGGCTAAATTCCATAATTTCATGCTTTCTGGACTTCATTCAGGAATACAGCCTATGTAACCAGCGCACTCAAGATTCCCTTGCAATGCTTGCCTTATCACAGGAAGAATACGGTTGAGCTGAGAAACCAGCAGGCAAAACAATTTTACTCTCTACAAATGGCCCTTGTAATCATCTCTCAGGCATAGGACAATTTTACAAAGTGCGTAAGTTCAATAAATGAAGCATGTCCTTGTATAAAATACTTCTTACTTTGACAAATCTTTGTGTTTCACATGAAAAGCTCAAAAAAGAAAGAATGTAAAAAGATTCATAACTGAATTGAATAGTGCAAATAACACTTTTTAAGATATGATTTAAAATCTCAAACAACAGATAAATAATAAACTTTTGAACAGTGCTGAAGCTTCAAACCAAACTAATGTCAGTATATAGAATACCTACTCATATACTACATATTAATGAAGTCTTATCAACAACGGTTTAACACGGTTTACAGTGATATTTTATTGATAACACTTCTAAGAGAATATATTTTTAATTCTGTGACAACATATTTTCGATTTTGTGAGAATATGTAGTTTCGATTAAGAACATGTACTTCGGTTGTATGTTGCGGCGTTTTTATTCATTAAGATTATTCTAAGATTATTCGTCCATTCTTTTTTGAGGTGACTTTCGGGAAGAATTTCTTTTTATTTCTAAAAGTGCCCATAACTTTTCACATTCATCAGCTGTCAGCCCGATCTGTTTGACCAGATATTCTTCGGTTTTTTCATTTTTTATAGTTCCTTTTAGCAGGTTGCTTACCGTATCCCTGTGGTGCCCTGTTATCCTTTCAATGCTCCTTATCCCGTTTTTTTCGAGAAAAAGCCGATATATCAGCTTTATTTCAGTTCCGGGCAGATGTTTACGATAAACAGCCGTACCTATCGTCTCCATAAAAAATTTCCCGCAATGCTTGCAGTAGTATCTCTGATGTCCGGTCTTGTACTTTCCACGTTTTATTACTGCTCTTCCTTCCATCCGGAGATAATATTCGCACTCCGGATTCTGACACACTACCTCATCTGTTTTTCTGGTTATACAATTCCCTCCCTGAGTCCCGATTTAACTATCTGGTCTATCCCATCATAAATATAATTCATAAATATAATTTCTCATAAATGTCCAGAAATTACCTATTAATATGCCATAGCGGCTTTTCTTCCGGCTGTGAATTAATATACACATTCTGGATCCAGACAAACAGTTTAGTGTAATTTACTAACTGAATTAATTTAATTAGTAAGTTTTGGATTTATTCCTATATTTACTTTACTAATTTCAATGTCTACCAGAAATAGATTTCTATAAAATAAGTCAATGATCACTTCAAAAAAAAGAAAAATTTTTTAAAAAATATTTTCAATGATTCTTTATGGAAATCCATAAAACATTATTTTTCATATGAAAATCACATACAAGAAGGCTTTGCGCAGACATAAGAAGTTAAAGATGGAAAAGAGATTGAATGTCACAATCATTGACATGAGAATCTGATATTTCCCTGCAGGAAGGAAGAATATAATTACCATCTCTGGTTGAGACGTTCACAAATGCCGGCGAAAGAACATTGTTTCTATATAAACCACTAACATGACCCTTGTGCAGTGAATTTAGGTTGTTAGTGTGTAATCAAATTGTTATCATTAATATACGGTATAGATTTCAGTATACAACTTAACCAGAGAAATGAGTTCATTTGTTAGTCAGGGCAATAAATTGTTGTAATTTCTGTTATTTTGCTGTTGAATTTCTGTTATATTACTGTTGAAAGAGAAGCCAAAGGTTTCTTTTTACAGTACGAAAAATTCTATTCTAGAGAATTTTCAGATGATATTTCAAAAATGACTTTTCAGAGCAGCATTGTTCTTTGGAGTGAACTTATCAGAACCCAGTTTTATAATCCTTTTATCAGATTCTTCTCTTTGACATACTGAATTATTGAATTATTGAATTATGAATTATTGGGTCGTGTCCCCAAGTTATTGAACTGGAACCCTAAACGTTAGTAATTCCTTTAAACTCCATATGTGATCAGTTATTCCTTCTACCATTGCTGGGGTTCTTTGGAACCATTTTCTATTTCCAGAGTTTATTTCTAATCTTAGGGACTTATGAGGTTTTATAAGGTTATACCACGCCTGGAATAAATCAAAAGCTTTCTGATGCATCTTCATTGTTTTACTGAAATTCATCCCTTTTCTTATAAATCTTGCAAGAGATGTCCTGATCGTAAGATTTATCCTTTCTGCATATGAAGTGCCAATATAACTCTCCGAATTAACTTCAAGCATTTCGAATATTTCTTTCGGATTTCCAAAAATGATACGTTGAATTGTTTCAACTACGTAGTTCTTTACCTTTTTCTTTAGTACCTTGACATATTTTAAGTCGTCAAGCGGAACCAGTCTCGGTAGTGGTCTTCTCCCAATACCTTTGTATTGTGGTAACTCGATTTTACCATAAACGTTTATAAGCCCTTCTTCAAAGGCATCCCAATCATCCGAGGTAAACACAGGAATAGGAGAAGATGCGTTCCGCATCTTCTCAACTCCGTTAAATAACTCTATAGCATCCTCTGTACTACGTTTTCCTTCATGATGGAAAAGGAGCAATCTTGAGTCACTTTTGATTGCTGTAAGTGAATATACATCACCATACTCTTCAGAATCCTCTTCAGTAACATTTTTTTGCTTTTTTTATGTATGACCAGATCTCATCAACCTCTACTCTCTTAAGATTAAGATCTCGAAGGAAATAAGCTGTAACTTCTTTTGAATGAGTTCCTGCAATCTCGAGCCATCTACAAACTGTATCTTTATCATGCCCAGTAGCTCTTGCAACTCCACGAATACTCCCTTTTTCAGGAAGCATAGCTAATGTCTTAAGAATTTCTTCCTCAGGAGTATCAAGTCCAAAAAATATTGTACCTTTTGTTTCACTAAAGCAACGATTACAGGTTTTACATTTAAGAAGAACATGATTATTTTTACCATATCTCTCTTTAAAGGTTATATTCCCCTGATTTTTAATTCCATAATCAGGGCAATCTTTGTTCCAGCAAAAAAATTGTGAAAAATCGATTTCAGAAGTGATTTCAATACCCCCAAATAATAATAAATTCAAAATTATATAAAATTAAGTCAATGATTTGGGGACACGACCAATTATTGAATTATGAATTATTGAGTGAATGAGTCTGAAGCTCCGCATCTTCCGGATCTCTTCTGGATTCTTTTGTGCTGTAGAATAAGTTAAGGGACTTAAATATTCAAATACATCCTGACAACAAGCCAGATAATAAACCATCCAATAGCTGAGAGTAAATTATTCCTGAATTTTGTCTCCATGTATTTACAAACGCTTTTTTCATATTTAATTTTTTTTCTCTGTTTACAGACTTTAAGTTGTCCTGTAGTCTATAATAGAATACTTTCTTAGGTACTTTCCGCTCTTTTCAGAAATGTATTTTTCATAGTCGAAAGGTGAGATTGTTGAACTGAGTAGCCGTTAATAGACGAAACAGATTATAAAAAGTCCGTATTTATGAATTATTACGAGCGATCTGATCTGCAAACAGTATTATTTTCATTGCAATGTCTGGGACGGTTAAGAGGATTAAGGTATTTTACTAATGCATCATAATAAACAAAACTCAGGATAATAACTTTATTTTCGGGTTGCTCTGTCAAAAATAAAGATAAATGATATATCAATGTGTAAGCGCCTCAAGCCTTTCATATCGAGCTTTAAAGGTTTAAAGAGGCTCAAATCGTCCAGTTTTCATGATCGGATCAATACTTATAGCGGCTATGGACGGAAGATTATTCGAAAATCGGGTCTCAGGCTACTGCTTCATAGATACTGTGGTTATCACCTGCATAAGAATCATAGATATGCTGGAAAACCATGCTACATTTCTCTTCATAAGTCATTAAATCATATGATTCGGGCAACCCTCTATCTAGTTCATCTTCGATTTCTTTTTTGACTGCGGCAATCGCCTGTTGCTTTTTTCTCCAGTCCAGAACCAGTTTCTCAGCTTTTAACATAGCAAGCAGTTCTTTTGCAACTCTCCTTACCTGGCTCTTCTCTTTTTCGTTCAGATCAGGTTTTTTCAGCTTGTCGAAGAGGGAGAGTTCTTCTTCAGTTAGATTTTCCATAATTGCTCTCTCATCTTCTTTTTTCAACGATTTCGCAAACTCGATCAATTCTTTATAGGAATAATCTACGTTTGAAGAACCTGAATTATATGCTTCTATAAGCGTTTCGAACTTCTTCTGGTAGTCAAGGCGACTGCTATTTAATTTAATCATTTCTCTTAGTTTGTAAGAGACAAGGTTTTTCAACCATTCGAATTCAGTATTCTTGTGATGTTTGTCAAATCTGTCTGCCAGAGCATCAAAATTGATATCTTTAAGAGCAACTATTTTTCCTTTCTTTGACTCCTCAATAATGTATTCCCTGGATTTAATCGATTTATCAAGGACTCCCTGTATACTGTCAATTACTCTTGAGATGTCAATTTCAGGGTCAAGGGAGCGGATTTCATTTATTAACTCCTGGTAAAGAGTTACCTGCGAAAGAAATTCTGAGGCCCGTTTGTGGGGAAGTACGGATTTATAGATTTTGAGAGCAGCTCCGGCTTCGGTTAAAAACTTCTTTTTTGTGGATTCGTTTTTGAGAATAGCATCAGTGGCATTTTTTAAGAGCCTTATTTTCTCAAAACCCGACTTTGTCTTAATGATCTTTTGGGAATCTACCGAAAGACCGGACAGGAATTTATTTATCTCTTTGACCTTCTGCTCAAGAGCTTCTAGAAGTATTTCTTTCGACTTTATTGGAATTTCAATCCCACCGGACCTGGGGGTGGCATAAATCTTGAGGGCCTGTTCAAGGTTTTCAAAGACGCCCACATAGTCAACAATGAAGCCTCCGGTTTTGTCTCCATAAACTCTGTTGGCCCTGGCAATTGTTTGCATGAGGCTGTGACCTTTCATGGGCCTGTCAAGGTAAATTGTTGAAAGTGAAGGAACATCAAATCCTTCTCTCCATTTGCTGCAGACGAAAACAATTTTAAGGCTGCTCTTTGAGTCCTTGAAAATTTCGTCCAGATCTTCCTCAATCATTCTTTTTCTGTGAGGCTTTATGTCTAGCTTATTTTTCTCAAACTTCTTTACTTCATTCTGCCCTTCGCTGACAACAACAGCCATATCCACGCTTTCAAGTTCGGAGATCTGTTTTTCCAGATATTTGGCTTCCTCGCTTCTTGTTGTAGCTTTTCTCTGTGCCCTGAGCTCATCAATATTCTGATTCCAGTATTTCCGGACTTTATCGTACATCTTTACCGTTGTGAGTTTATCAATGGATATGACAAGGGCTTTCCCGGCATAGCCCCGTGTAACATAGTGTTCTACGATGTCTTTTGCAATCGTTTCCAGGCGGTCTTCCCTTACAATGATGTGATATTCCCTGGAAAACTCTGTGGCAAGCCTGGATTCTTCTTCATCATCGAGGCCGGCTTTTTCAATTTCCCCGTAAATATCATCGTTGAGATTATCGTTTTTCAACTGGACTTCAGGAATCCGGTTTTCATAATATAGAGGAACAGTTGCCCCGTCATCTATGGAGCTCGTGAAATTGTAGATGCTCACATAGTCCCCGAATGTATCCCTGGTCTTTTCTTCTTCAGCCATTAAAGGCGTACCTGTAAAGCCGATAAAACCAGCATTTGGCAGAGCATCTCTCATGTTTTGCGCCAGTGTATCGTACTGAGTCCTGTGGGCTTCGTCTGCAATTATTACGATGTCATCCCTTTCCGAAAGCAGAGGGTGTTTTACGCCTTTTTTTGTCCCAAATTTGTGGATCAGGGTGAAAACCAGCCTGTGGTCTTCTGTGAGCAAATGCTTGAGATGTTCCCCGCTTCTGGCCTGCACGCCTACTTCACTTATTACGCCCGCATTCTGGAAGTTCCGGTAGATCTGCTCATCAAGTTCTTCCCTGTCGGTTACAACAACAAATGTATAGTTGCCCGAAAATTTTCGCAGGATTTTTTGTGCAAAAAAGATCATGGAATAGCTTTTCCCAGAACCCTGAGTGTGCCAGAAGACCCCTATTTTTCCTCCGTTTTCTTTGCGCTTTTTGAAGGATTCTATGGCATTGTTGACCCCAAGGTACTGGTGGTTTTTGGCAATTATCTTGACAGGGTGCCCTTCGCTGCTTGAAAAAAGAGTGAAATTTTCCAGGATATCGAGGAAGCGGCTTTTTTCGCAGGTCCCCTTTATCATTGTGTCCAGAATGGTGTCTCCGTTTTCTTCTTCGCCTCTGATCTTTTTCCATTCCGCAAAATGCTCAAACCCGCTTGTAATAGTCCCGATTTTTGATTCCCTGCCGTTGGAAAGAATTATGAAAGCATTGTACCAGAAAAGCTGGGGAATTGCTTCTTTATAGTCCGTAAGGTTATCGTCAAAAGCCTCTTTGACTCTTTTGCCAGTATCTTTTAATTCGATAAAGATGAGAGGAATTCCGTTTACAAAGCCTAAAAGATCGGTTCGCCTGGGGCTCATTTCTCCTGTAATCCAGAACTGGGAGGCTAAAAATAAGTCGTTGTTTTCGGGATTTTCAAAATCAATAATTTTCACATTTTGGTCTTCAATTTCCCCTTTTTCATTCCTGACTTTGACCTTGACTCCGTTTTTGATTAGCAAATAAACTTCCTGATTTGCTTTTACAGGGCTCAGCCTGCTCCTGTCCTTTGCCAGTTCCTGGATTACCTGCTCTTCAGCCTCGTCGCAAATGTCAGGGTTGAGCTTTTTGATTGCCTCGCTCAGCTTCCAGATGAGCAGCACTTCTGATTGTGTTTTTCTCCCCAGGGTCCCTTTCCCGTCAAGCCCGAATTTTTCATGAAAACAGTTCCGGTGAGGGTAACCCAGTTTTCCGAATTCCAGAATCGCGGACTCTTCAACGAGGGTGTTTTCACTGTAATCGGAATCTGTTTCAGAATCTTCTTCTGGAACTGTGATCTGGTCTGCTAGAGTCATTTTTTGCATCTTATCATCTTTTTTCCAGCCCGGGCCCGAGCAGGTTCTACGCTGGAGAGTATATCAAAAAATATATTTAAGTCTGTTATCATCCTTTAGATTACTCTCTTATTTAAATGATATTGATTTGAGGTTTCAAATCTGAAAAAAGTATAAGCCTGAGTATGAAAAATAAAAGACGATGGATGAAGAATGAAATATAAACAAGAATCAGGACAAAAGGAGAATAAAGATCTTGTTGTCCTCAGTTGTTCTGTGATTCTTCTTCGAAAAAGTCGTATTCCAAATCAGAGATACAATACTCGATATTGGCAATCCCGTAAGGACCATACTTTGAATCCTGGTATATTTTCTGAAGCCTTTCCCTGAAGTCAGGATATAATTCCTGCCCTTCCTCAGTCCTGATCAGCTCACAGACCTTTTCCATCATTTCAGATCCACCTACGTAAGATTTCTCGTCAATACCTGAAAACTCACGGCGATATTTCAGCACGTTTTCCACAAGGGTAAGTGCCAGGTCCATTGTCCCCTTAATATCTCCGGAAGCCTCAGAATAGTCGTTGATAGCTTTTTTTGCTACTGAATAACGGGGCCTGCTAGCCGCTCCCCGCGGGTGATAGTAAACAGTTATGACTTTTTTCCGGTAGGCCTCCAGAATTTCGTTCTCGTCTTCCGGTTTCGCGTACCTGGCAGTGATGAACCTGCGGTTGTCAATCGAATTTTTGTACAAATCGTGCAGCAGGTTGATGAGTTCCTTCTGATCTGCTTCTTGAAACAATTTCTTCAATTCAGACCATTTTAAAATTGCTTCTTCTGCCATGCTTTCTCCAGAATTCTTCCTCATTGCTTCTGTTCTTCAAAAAAATCTTCAACATCTTCCACAAAAATAGCGATATCATCCCCAAAACCATAGCCGAAATCGTCCGATTCACTGCGGAGTTTGAGCAGCCGTGTTTTAAAATGGGGGTAGAAGCTTTGTCCGTCCTGGGTTTTGATAAGTTCACAGAACTTCCCAAGCATTTCATATCCTACATCATAGAATTCCTCGTCAATATCCCCGTATTCATTGATGAACTCAACGACGTTTTCTACAAAAAAAAGCATTAGTTCCATTGTCCCTGCAAGATCTCCCGAGCCTTCGGAATAATCCAGGACCGCTTTCCTCACCACGTCCGACTGAAGCCCTCCAAATCCTTTGTCAGGGAAAAACTCATTCCTGATTACCCGCTGGAAACTCTCCAGGACCCAATCGCTCTTTTTTCCCTTAACGTGCCTGGTAATTATTATCTGGCGGTTCTCAGCCGAGTGCCTGTAAAGTTCCCGGATGAGGACGATGAGATCTTTTTTGTCAGTATCCTGAAGGGTTTTCTCCACTTCTGCCCATTTTACGGAATCTTCTTTTGCCATATCTATTCCCTCATTCTTCAAGGTGCCTGCTAAGCTCATAAGAATATCTCAAAACTTTACCCCGAATTTCTTTTCAAATTCGCTTCCTGAAATAGTCCCCTCTTTTTTGATCTCATCCAGTCTCTCAAGGTATTCTTTTCTTACAGGATGTAGTTCGCTGTCAATTAGCTCAAGTCTTTCCTCGATTTTGAGATTTTTGGTGTTATGTGTCATTCTTATCTTCTTCAAAAAACTCTTCAATTTTCGTAATGAGGATATCAACCGCGTCCCCGAAACACCAAGCGATCTCTTCCGAATCATCACGGACTTTAAGAAGTCGCTCCTTGAACAGGGTGTAAAGTGGTTTGCCTTCAGGGGTTTTTAACAGGGCGCAAAACTGCTCAAGCATTTCATAAATTTTATCATAGAACTCTTCATCTATGTCCCCATATTCGTTTGTATATTCTACCCCATTTTCTACATAAGTAAGCATCAGCTCCATTTTTCCTTCAAAATCCCCTGAAGCTTCCGAATACTCGCTAATCGCCTTTTCCGCAACAGAATAACGGAGTTCTCCAACCCCCTTTTCCGGAAAAAATTCATTTACAACTATCTCTCTGTACTCTTCCAGAACTTTCGGAGCCTTTTCCGTATCAATAAACCGGGCAAGCAGATACCTTCGATTATCCTCAGAATACTTATAAAGTTCCTGAATGACATTTAAGAGTTCTTTCTTGTCTGATTTCTGAAGTGATTTTTTCAGGTCGGACCACTTTAAATCTGAATCCTTTTTCATCTTATGGCTCCCGAAGGTTGAATTACGATTCCTGAAACTCGTTTCTTATGCGAATATCCAGATCAGAAATATCTATTTCCCCTGAGATCAGTTTGGGGAGAAGAAGGTCGCGGGTTTTGCGGAGGTTTTGATTTTTCCTGCTCAAAATGTCTATTTCTTTAAAAATAGAGTCTATATTTTTTTCAAACTCTATCAATATATTATCATTCGGAATTAAGAAAGGCAGTGAAGATGCTTGATTCCTATTTAATCCGGGCACAGCTGCATCATTATTAATAAAGTTCTGATTTTTCAAATTGAAGTAAACATAGTGAAGAGGAATATTTGTTTTTACATAAAACACAGTATCTATCGGGAAAAAATTTTCATTGGACCAAAAAACGGAGCCAACATTTCCTTTGCGACCTACTATTATTCCTGGACCATTTACCATATATTCATGATGGGCTCCAACAACGCCCGCAGATCCATATACTGGGAAAGAGCCACCAGTTCTATCCTTCGCAGTAAGTGATTTTCCATAAGCAAGTTCAACCGCAGAACCCAATTTCTCCACTTTCCACCCCTCCGGAATTTCCCCTAAATCAGAAGGCACCATTTTTACATTTTCATGCCCTGGAAACTTGAACTTAACGAACCATTCTTCATAAACCAGCTTTGCCATCTGTTCAAGGATTTCTATTCGCAGGGTGTTGTTTTCGATAAGGTCATCGTAGCTGGAGAGGATGGAGGCAATTTTTTTTTGAATTTGTATGTCAGGAAGTAAAATTGTTAGCTTTTCTGCATCAGGGACACGCATATGCTCAACTGTAGCACCGGAGCCAAAAGACTTTATTTGTGCTTGTAAATCATAAGCTTGAAACGAGTACAACAAAAAACGGTTGTCAAGCTTTTCTGGATCTGCACGATATTGGACTAAACGTTGTCCCAAAAATATAGTATCGTTGACCCTAATCATTCCAACTTCGCCCAATGGAGCTTCTCTTGTGAGAATTACGTCTCCCTTTCGTGGTACAGCTCTCCGTGTCCACTTGTCATATGTTTCTTTTGTTACATATCTTACATTAGTGAGGTCAATACATCCTGTTTTCACATTTGTTGTTCTTATCATTTTGTAAGGAGTGGGGCCTTCAACAGTAGGGGCAGTTTTGTTAACACAATCAATAATTGACTCACAAATATCTTTGATTAAAACCCTTTTCCACTGATGTGTTTTGGCCTTCAAATTATATCCCCCAAAAGTTTTGTCACATTTTCAGAAATATCTTCTTCCAGCTCCCTAGCTTCGAGATTCAGCCCTTCAAGCTCTTCATTTAACTCTTGCAGCCTCTCAACAAAATCAAAATCCTCTTCAACAGTTTCGGCAACCCCTACATACCTTCCCGGATTCAGAGAATACCCCTGCTCTCTTACCTCGTCAAGAGTTGAAACCTTACACAAACCTTTGACATCCTCATAAGGTTCGCTTCCTTCTTCTTCGCGGTAGCTCCTGACGATTCCAGCGATTTTTTCAATCTGCTCGACGGTAAACTCCCTGTGCGCCCGGTCGACCTGCGTAAAAATCTCCCTGGCATCAATGAAGAGAATCTGATCTTTTCGGGCGGTTCTGGCTTTACCTTTGTCCAGGAACCAGAGGGTGCAGGGGAGGGTAACGGTGTAGAAAAAGTTTGAGCCGATGGAAACCATTACGTCAACTGCATTGCTTTCAATGAGCTGCTTCCTGATTTCGGCTTCTGTGCCTCTGGCATCGGAGGCGGAGTTCGCCATAACGAAGCCAGCCCTACCTTTTTCGTTTAAGGCTGACCAGAAGTGCTGGATCCAGAGGTAGTTTGCATTATCAGTGGAGGGAGTGCCGAGTGGGAGCCTTTTGTCTCCTTTGACTTTTTCAAAATCGACTTTTTTCACGTTGAAGGGGGGATTTGCCATTACGAAATCGAAAGCTCCGACTGCGTTGTGGATGTTTTCGTAATAGGTGTTGCCTTCTTTAATATCCCCTGAGAGGCCGTGGACTGCAAGGTTCATTTTGCAGAGCCGGACTGTATCGGCTACTTTTTCCTGGCCGTAGACAGAGATTTCGGAACTGGCTTTTCTGTGGTGATTTTCCACGAAATGGGCGCTCTGGACGAACATGCCGCCTGACCCACAGGCAGGGTCAAGGATTTTTCCGTGGTAGGGCTCGATAATTTCTACAATCAGCTTGACAAGGGATATAGGGGTGAAGAATTCCCCGCCTTTCTGGCCTTCTGCCATTGCGAATTTGCCGAGGAAATACTCGTAGATCTTGCCGAAGGCATCTCCCTGGATGTCCGTGGGCAGTTTAAAGGCTTTTAAAAGGGCAATGAGCAGGTCATTTTCAAAAGAGGTGTAGTTTTTT
Source organism: Methanosarcina subterranea (assembly GCF_055385895.1). Lineage (NCBI taxonomy): Archaea > Methanobacteriati > Methanobacteriota > Methanomicrobia > Methanosarcinales > Methanosarcinaceae > Methanosarcina > Methanosarcina subterranea. The sequence continues at coordinate 2,334,028 of NZ_AP042426.1, forward strand.
GGCAGGATGTCGGTCAGTTCCGGATTTTCGGCTTCAATTGCTTCCATCGCCTCATTGACGGCTTTTCCTGTGTTTTCGCTTTCTGGCAGGTCCAGCAAATAAGAGTATCTGGATTTTTCCGGAAGGTAAAGGACTCCCTTTGCCTGAAAATCCACTTTTGAGATTTCTTTTTTTCTTCTCCGGGTGGATGAGTTGTTTTCCAGTTCCAGCTTTAGTTCCTGTTCTGCCTGAGCAAATTTGAACTCTGCATATCTTAAAAAAATTAATCCGAGTACAGGGACGGAGTATTCCGAGGCTTTTAAGCCGGAATTTGCCCGGAGCTCGTTTGCTACGTCCCATAACCTTTTTTCAGTTTCGTTGTTGTTGCCTGCCATTTTTCATCATCTCTTGAACTTGTTTTTAGTTCTCATCACTGAATTAACATAAATATGTTGCTAAAATGTCGAAAAAAAGTTTTATAGAAATCCGTGTTGATTTTATCAGGGACATGGATAGCAGGCCAGGCGTGATAAAAATAGGAGAAAGGAAACAACCAGCCTCATTGAAGATTTAAATAATTTCAGAAATAAAACCAATCCATAAGAACCTATCCGAAAAGCAGAATACACGTTGAAAAGCTATAACAGGCTTATAATGTCTAAGTATCTACTCCATGTGCATATCCCTTGCTGTAAATATTACAATGGGTCAAACATTTTTTGGATAGGCTCTTAACCCACCCTAAAAAAATGAAGAGCCATCTTCTTTGTTTATATCCCCAATATACTCACGGTATATTACGTACTTGCCATTTGCCTTTTTTATGCATCTGACTCCAAGTCCACTCTTCTTCAATATCGCTTTTCTCTTCTCGGCATCGGATTTATCAAGTCCAAAATAACTGGGTTCATCGAGCATGTAGGTTTTACCGTTAAAGTTCCTAAAAGTTTTATGCATAGCGACACCTAAGCTATATAGTTTTTGAATGGAGAGTAAAGGTTGTCACTTACTTTCTTTAACCTGATATACAATCTCGCTTCCATCTTCCACTGTTTTTCGAATACCGTCACTGCTTATGATATAATTATCAATTTCAGAAATGTCGGAAGCATGATCTTTTATTTCTTTAATTGCTTCACCAATTGTAATAGGTTCATTTGCATTACCTGGGATATGAATCGGTTCATCTAGTCCTTTTTTCGTGATTAATGCAAGTTTTTCCAGTGCTTCGATTAGAGTCATTTCTGTCATGGTTTTGATTCCTCCTTCCAGAAGTTCTATTCTTATTCCGCATATAATATAGTTTAGGCCTCTTCTTCTATGTCTTTTATCTTCACAATTTCTTTTATGATATAATTACACTCAAGATTAGGACAAGAATTTACCACATTTAGGATATACTATTAACGGCATGTTGCAGAAGTTACGATAAATCATAATGTCGTACATCTACACAGGTCACAACACTTTTCGGATAGGCTCTAAGTAGCAAACCTACAAAATACAACCTTTTCAAGGGGGCAAAAATATTCCAAGCGCATACGACAACCGCAGAGGCTCGGCAATTGTTGAAACCGAGGAAGGTGTCCTGCTCGTGAGCAGTTCGGGGTCTTACTATCGGCTTCCCGGAGGAAAGCCGGAAAAAGGGGAGGCAAGCATCGAAGCTGCAATCCGGGAGCTCAGGGAGGAGACCGGGCTTCGGGCTTACGACGTCAGGTACCTTTTCAAGTTTCATGCGTCAAAGGTCTTCAGGATTCGGGCGAAAGGGGAGCCAGAGCCGGGAAGCGAGATTCACCATTTTGCGTATTTCAAGCCAGTCAAGGATATGGAAGTACAGGTTTCTGAGAATACGCTTAAAATACTGGATAGGTATTATGAGCTGAAGGAGAGGGAGAGTAAGTAAAAAGTTCATTTGTATTCGGTTAAGGATTTTGAGCTGCGGATCTCGATTTCGACGGAAAAACTCAAACCCAAATGTTTAGTGTTTAAATTGAAATCGATATCAGATTCCAGTTTTGCATTTGATGAATAATTTAACAAATTTTATGAAAATCAATGCAAGTGATAACGATTTTTCCTTAACCGATGACCAATGGTAAAAAGTTATGTTTTAACCGGGACCAGCCTTTTCAGGTTTCTTGTGCCTTCGTTTGCTGGCAAAGAGTTAAAATTCCTTCTTAATTGTTCTGTTCTACCGCTTCCCCGCTCTCTTTCGGATTATTATTATAACTTTTTTTATGGATTCTTTCTTGATTGACAATCACCTGCACCATTATACCCTAATGCACCATTATACCCTAACACTTTAAGAGTTAGAACTATTTTCACTTGTTGTTCTTTGAATTCCAAAAATCACCTTTTGTTGTTATAGCTCCAGATATGCGTGCGCCTGTACCTGTCATAGAGGGTGACGTTCAGGGTCAGAAGAAGGACAAAAAATAGGGTGTCTAACAGGTCTATCGAACCATTGAGTGAGGGTAGCAGGAAATTGAAGAGCAGGATCAGGCCGAAATTTACAACTGACATTACGACAAGTTCCTGAATAATAGACCTCCACTGCCTCCCGCGCCTGACAAGCCACTGGCTCAATGCTGTATTAATCACTATGAGGATGGATAAGCCGGCTGCCACCTGGAAGCTGCCTGCCCTAACACCTGGGAGCACTTCGGCAAAGATTATGCTCAGAAGGGAGATAAGCACAATCTTTTCGGCCAGTTCTCGGGTTACAAGCTTTTCGGATAACAACGTATGGACCATTTTCATCTGCTTACGCTCCTCGCGAGTTCTGGCACCCTCTGCACCGTCAGACAGGAAAGTCGGGATAGGATCAGCAGCAAATGAAAAACCCGGCCGGGCAGGGGGCAGGTCTCTCAAAAGCCACCAGGTCATAAAAAGCAGGACCGAAGCCCAGGTGATCAAGACGAGTGCGTTTGCAGGAGTTTCTATGACCCAATCAGTTGTGCTCATTTCGGCGACATGTATCCAGTATTCCTGCGGCAGTTTGACGAAGACCCAGATAAGGGCTGCAATGATAATCAACTTCTTTTTTGTAAGCACCTGAGGGTCCCATTTCAGGCGGACTGCTTCATAAAAAATAAAGAAATATTCAAAGACGTTCGGAAAGATTAATAGCAGCGCTCGCAGGTTCGTAATCCCGAAAAGGGCTGCACCTGCCAGCCTGTAATAGAAAAGGAAACGGCTCAATCTGAAGGCAAAAAGGTTTGACCAGTCTCTAAGGGTTGAAAGATATGTGATGGTCAGGTAATAGATATCAAGGGCTTTATCATAAGCCTGGTAATCGTCCAGAGGCAGGTCCGTAAACTGAAAAATTGTCTTGTCAATAGCATCAAGGACCAGGGAGGCTATTATCCCTGGCAGGGGGTATTTTGGAATAGAGAGCGGTATAAGGAAACGGGCCATAACTACAGCCCAGAAGATAAACATGTCTGATGTATCCTGCATTATGAAGTTTGCCCCCTTCCTAACAATTAAATCCCCAATTTTACTTCATGGTCCAGATCAAAATCTATGGATAGATCTACTAGAAGACTTAAAGTGATTATCCTCCATTTCTCATAAAATTTTACTGTTTTCCTCGTTTTTGCATTTGATCTTTCAATTTTTTCACTCTCAATCTTTTCACTCTCAATCTTTTCATTCTTAATTTTTTCGTTTTGGCCATGCAAGATTAGTTATTGCGATGTGACTCCAGATATGCACCCGCCGGTATCTGTCATAAAGAGTAATATTCAGGGTCAGAAGGAGAGCAAAGAATAGAGTATTAAGAAGGTTGATCGAACCATTATACCTGGCCAGGAGGAAATCAAAAAGCAGGACAAGGATGAGGTTTACAATAGACATTACAATGAACTCCCGCACGATAGATTTCCACTGCGTCCCGCGTCTGGCAAGCCACTGGCTCAATTCGGTATTAATTATGATAAGAATAGATACACCAATTGCGATCTGCAGGTCATTTGCCTGGACTTCAGGAAGAATCTGCGCGAAGATTATGCTCAGGAGAGTGACCAGCACAATCTTCTCGATCAATTCGTGGTGTATGAAATCATCAAAAAATCTCTTACTTGTATAATTGTCCTTCACACGGGCAGCCTGCTTACCGTCAAAGTTGAAAGGTGCCTGGTGAGCAGCAACTGAGAAGCCCGATCTCATGGGAGGAAGATCTCTGAGCAGCCACCACGCCATGCCGATCATGACTGCAGTCCACCCAATCAAAATGAATACATTTGAAGGATTGGCTCTGATCCAGTCGGTTGTATCCATTTTCGCTATATGTATCCAGTATTCCTGCGGCAGTTTGACGAAAATCCATATCAGGGCTGCTGTAATTATTAATTTGTCTTTTGTAAGCACCCTAGGGTCCCATTTCATGCGGACTGCCTCGTAAAAAATAAAGAAGTACTCGAAAGTGTTTGGAAAGATAAGTAGCAGTGAACGAAGGTTGGTCAACTCGAAGAGAGCAACTCCTACCAGCCTGTAATAGAAAAGGAAACGATTTACCTCAAAAGCAAAGTGATTTGACCAGTTCCGCATGGTTGAAAGGTATGTGATAGCCAGGTAATAGATATCAAGAGCCTTGTCATAGCCCTGATAGCCCTCAAGAGGCAGGTCCGTAAACAGTTGGAAAATTGTCTGGTCAACAGCGTCAAGGAGCAGAGAAGCTATTATTCCGGGAAGAGGGTACTTTGGAATAGAGAGCGGTATAAAAAAACGAGCCATGACTACAGCCCAGAAAATCAACATATCCGAGGTAGCTACCATTATGAAGTTTGCCTCCCTTCTTAAATACCCAATCGGAAAGGGTTTGTTATCGTTTCCAGTTTGTCCAGCCTGAAAAATCGCTCTTAAAATCTCTTTACTTAATTTGTACTATTCTCTATTTAATTTTATATTTTGATATTTTTATCCCTCACGACACTAACATATTACCTGCGGATGTGTCACAATATCTGGATTTTCCTCCAGGGTTTAAATCAGTTTTTGCGAATTTTCCCTGCCACTGGTAGTCTCTGCACCGGTAGTCTCTACACTGGTAGTTTATGATTACCTGTTTAATCTGTTTCGGAACAAAGGAGAAAAGCTTTCAGTTCCCTCTTAACGTGCTGAATGGTTCCTGGCTCGCCTGTCAGCCAGACAAACTTCATACTTAACCCTGAAAACATTTCTTTTCAGTTCAACAAATATAAGCCCCTCAGCCAGCCAGTCTGGAATGTCTTCAAAAGAAAAAAGCAGAAGGAAACTGAGACTAATGAGAAAAGCAAAATAAGTAATTTTTAGAAATTTTTAGCTCTTTTTTATTTGCATCCAGAAAGGGTTTTTGGCTGTTTAACTTTCTGGTTTTAATTGTTTTTCCTTCTACCTTTTCTCTTCTTTTTTACGGGAAAGGCCGCTCGCAGGCGAGCGTGACAAGAACGACTCAGTATTGTAAATGAAGCTGCACAGATAAAAGAAAGCGTAATTTAGCCCTCTTGAGCGAAGCGGAGCGAAAAGGATAGCATACTGTTGCATTTGCAGTGCAACTCCCAGAAAATCTCCTATTTCCTGTGATCCCTAAGCCCTATTCGGGCGTGACAGGAACTATTCAGTGTAGCGAATGAAGCTTCACAGGTAAGAAATATTTGTAGTTCAGTCCCCTTGAAAGAGTTCGCTGTCTGACCATATTTTCTCCGCCTGACGTTTCAATTATTTTGGCGCAAAATCAACTGCCTATCTCTGTCTTATGGTTCCTGACATGTAAAACCTTGTACCTGTCATAGAGAGTTATATTCAGGGTCAGGAGGAGGACAAAAAATAGAGTGTTGAAGAGGTTGATTGAGCCATCGTACCTGGGCAGCAGAAAATTAAAAGCAAGCACTATACCGAGGTTTACTGCGGACATCACGACAAATTCCCTCACGATTGATTTCCAGTGAGTTCCACGCCTGACAAGCCAGTGGCTCAATGCTGTGTTTATTATGATGAGGACAGCCATGCCTGTTGCGAGCTGGAGATTGCTTGCCTGCACGCCTGGAAGTATCTGGGCGAAAATGATGGTAATGAGAGAGATCAGCACGATTTTTTCGATCACGGAGTTATTGATGAGGCGCTCCCGCTGCTCATTCCCTATTTTAGGCGTGGGTGGGACAGCCGGGGCAGCTACCACGGGGGTGGCGGCAATTTCCAGGCCCGGGCGGGTGGGAGGAAGATCCCGGATCAACCACCAGGCCATACCGAGCAGGAACGCTGCGTAGGCGATCAGTATGATGGCATTTGAAGGATTTGCCCTGATCCAGTCGGTGGTGTCCAGCTGGGCGACGTGTATCCAGTATTCCTGAGGCAGCTTAACGAAAATCCAGATAAGGGCTGCAGCAGTTATCAATTTGCTTTTTGTCAGCACCTTCGGGTCCCATTTCAGGCGGATGGTTTCATAGAAGATAAAGAAGTACTCAAAAGTGTTAGGGAAAACGAGCAGCAGAGGGCGTAGTTGTGTGAGTTCGAAGATAGCGACGCCGACCAGACGGTAATAGAAAAGGAAGCGGTTTAGCTTGAAGGCGTAGAGGTTCGACCAGTTGCGCAGGGTCGAAAGATACGTGATGGTCAGGTAATAGATATCAAGGGATTTATCGTAGCTCTGGTAGCCTTCAAGAGGTAGGTTCGTGAACAGCTGGAAGATTGTCTGGTCAACACCGTCCAGGACCAGGCATGCCAGCACGCCGGGGAGAGGGTAACGAGGAATGGTGAGCGGTATCAAGAAGCGGGCCATAACTACAGCCCAGAAAATTACCATATCTGAATTATCTACCATTGTAAGTTTGCTCCCCCTTTTTAGGCTCTACTCTCCCCTGAGAACCCAGTTTTCATGTCCATTACCGGCTGGAACACGCTGTTATAGTACCTTTAGTTAATTTTATAGTATTTCGTTATTATACTAATATCGAAACTATATTACTCATCTCGAAGTTTACTTATTTTGAAGTTTACTTATTTTGAAGTTTACTTATTTTGAAGTTTACTTATTTTGAAGTTTACTCATCTCGAAACCTCTACTCATCTTGGAATTATTATACGATGGATTTTATATAGATCAAATTTATACATATATCCTATTAATCGATTTAAGCAAGATTACTATACGCTAAAATAACTAAAAAAGACCAGTTACATGCCAGTTGCCTTGCCTGCAGCCGGGGTTGAAGCTTAAGGCAGGAATTATTGCAGATGTGTGGGGCATTCTGCTGAGTAATTATGGCAACAGGCTACGGTTTTGCTCTTTGGAGGTTCTATATTCAGCAACTGGAATTATACCGGTTCTGACCACCCGCCACCTGCAGAGAGCCCTGCTGGTAAAGAATTCTGGAGGATATGGGAATGGCACAGTTTAAACCTTTTAATATGGATAGTATACCGATAGAAGAGCAGTTCATGAACTGGAAGGAAATAGTCAAAGCTCCGTATGACAGAAACTCTGTAGATGCATACACAAGGACACGCGTAATTCTCATGAATGGGATTGAGAATGCCTCAGTTATTATGTCCCATGCCATGGAACGAATGACTGTCGATCCAGAGATCAAGCGTCAGATGGCTTTGATACGGCGCATTGACTCCATGCAGCAGCAAACGGTTGACTGGTTAAATCCGGCTAATCAGACTATTATAGAGACTACACTTGGGTACGAACAGGTGGCTGTCGATCTCACTGCTAACCTTGCAAGGAACGAGTCCGATCCATACGTAAAACAGACTCTGGATTTCGCTCTTCTTGAGGACTTCGATCACCTCTACCGCTACAGTTGCCTCTATGATTATCTGGAGGGAGGCGACTATGATACTGTTGTACAGGGCAAAACAGAGGTGAAGCCCGGAAGACCTACAAGTGTCGAGCACCGCCACCCGGACGACACCATGCGAAAACACTATAATAAAGATACGGCTGATATCAAAACCAAAATGAATTGCCTCACCATTGTTGCAGGTGAGCAGCAGACCGAGCTTTTCTATAAAACTCATGGGAACATGTATTCTGATGAACTTGCACGGCAGCTTTATTCCGAGATTGCTGACGTTGAAGAAGAGCATGTGACCCAGTATGGATTACTCGGCGATCCTCGGGAGACAATGCTTGAAAAGTCAGCGCTCATGCAGCTCTGTGAAGCTTATGTTTATTTCTCCTGCGCGCAGACTGAAAGCGATTCCAGGATAAGAGCTATCTGGGAGGACTTTATGAGGATGGAAATCTCCCATTTTGAGGCATGTGCCAATCTTCTTGAAAAATATGAAGGCCGTGATATCAGGAATATCGTACAGGCTGATGTTATCGAGCCGCTGGTGGTTTTTGAGTCGAACAAGGATTATGTAAATCGGGTAATTGAAGAGCAGCTTGACCTTACGCCTCAGAACATGGAGTACCTGAGGTTCAGGGAGATTGCAGATGAATGGTCCACGTTCAGGTTCCAGTGGAAGATGAATAAAGCAGGCGTGCCCAGTGAAGAAGTAGTTGGCAAAGCTAAAAGCGAGCTGGCACAGCGCGACCAGGCTAAAGACATCAAACAGTTTAAGAATCAGGTAGCCAAGCGCACAGAAGATCTTATGGCTGGAAGACCAGCACCACCTATGTGAATCTAAAGCAAGGTTTTTTAGTTCAGGCGACGGCGCTATCCAGCGCCAATTAAATTTTTGTTTTCTCAGTAGATCCGGAAACTGAACCTGAGATCTCCTTTCTTAAGTCCAGGTTTATTTCAGTTAAATATCTCGCTAGCTTGCTGCGAGGATGGAATACTTCCCCGGTAATCGTTAATGATAGTACGATTTATCAATTCCATTTTTTGGTTGTTAATTTCTGCTCAAACTAAATTTTTTAGGGCTATCGTCTACTTTAACGGAATTTGGAGCGGTGGTGTGAACATACCCTGTTGCTTGCAGTGGGGTGCGCCACTGCAACTTTGATTTTTTCATAGGCTCTTCTTTTTGCTTTCTTTGTATTCTTTTCTTCCTTCTCTATACTGCTGTCTGCTTCTTTCTTCTTTTTGGGAAGAGCCGCCAGACAAGCTGGCGGAGAAGTCCGATATTATAGAGTAAAAATTAGCTTGAGGGAACAAAAACTATTTTTCAAACCAGACGAGCTATTCTCCATGAAGCCTGCTGAAAGATCGGTTAAAGCTTTATAAGATCAAAAATGGGTGTTGACCAGTACAGCCGTACTCGCTATACCTGTTATTTCTGTTGCACTCGACAAAAGAGAGCGGTCTGCCCAAAAAAGACCAAAAAAGAGACTTGACGAAGTGGTAAAAAGCGATAAAATAAACTGGAAAATATCATTTTTTAAGTAATATTTTATTCTGTCTTAATTGCATTTCCTGTATACTTTATTTCCAGAGAAACTTGAGATCAAAAAAGGCTTCTATGGCCAGGGGAAATGCTTTTCAGCCAGGCAGAAAACCCTCTAAATTTTTTATAGTATCAGACTTATCTGGAAACACAGGAAGAATAGCAATCGATTAACTGAGAAAACTGAAACCGGAACTACACTTAAATCTCTGTTCTAACAATAGGAGTGCAAGAACTGAACTCTGAAAGGAATACTAATTAAAGCATAGATCTTGGCTATAATAATTTTTTTACCTAACATATCTTTGAGTTGATCCCTCATGCACCCGAAAACCCAACAGATCCTTAAAACTTTCGAAGAAATTAATAAAATCCCACGCCGTTCTAAAAATGAAGAAAAACTTGCCTTATGGCTACTGGAATGGGCAGGAAACCGCAACTTTGAAGCAAAAACCGATGCTACGAACAATGTCCTGATCAAAGTCCCTTCTACTCCGGGGTATGAAAACTCTCCCGGGATTGTGCTGCAGGGGCATATGGATATGGTCTGCGAGAAGTGCAAAGAGTCAGAGCACGATTTTACGAAAGACTCTATCAGGTGTGTGTATGATGGGGAGTGGCTGCGAGGAGATGGGACTTCTATTGGGGCGGACAACGGAATTGCAATTGCAATGGGGCTTGTGCTGGCAGAAGCCGGAAAGAAAGGAGAGATAGAGCATCCGCCTCTCGAGCTGCTCTTTACGGTTGACGAGGAAACAGGACTTACAGGAGCCAGCGGGCTTGAAGAAGGTTTTTTTGAAGGCCGAATCCTGCTGAACCTGGACTCTGAGGATGAAGGAATGTTTATAGTAGGGTGCGCAGGAGGGCAGAATTCACGGGTTACCCTGCCTGTTGAATGGGAGCTGTTTGACTACGGGAAGGAAGGTGGGTTCGGGTTCTTCAGGCTCTCGGTTGAAGGGCTTGAAGGAGGGCACTCTGGAGTTGAGATTCACAGGCAGAGGGCAAATGGAATTCAGTTGCTTGCCCGGCTTCTGGCAGGCTTGAAGGAGAAAATCGGATCTGACAACCTCAGACTAGTCTTTTTCAGTGGAGGGAGCGTCCATAACGCGATTCCAAACCGTGCAGAGGCATTTATTGCACTCCTGAGGAGTAAAGAAGGGCGGGCAGAAGACTTTATCTCAGGGCTTATGCAGACTCTAAGGGATGAGTATGCAGAATCAGATCCTGAAATTGTCCTTGATTTTAAAGAGGTTGAGAACAGAGCTATTTTTGAGACAGCCGGAGGTAAGGTCGCCAGAAAAGAATTGCCTTTGGGAAAGGTCTTTTCGGCAGAAACGGAAGAGAGGCTTCTCGGGCTCCTTCTCGGGCTGCCCCATGGGGTTCACAGGCTCTCGGACACAATCCCGGGACTTGTTGAGACTTCAAACAATCTGGCAACAGTAAGAACAGAGGAAAATGATATAAGAATTCTCTCGAGCCAGCGCAGTTCTGTTATGTCAAGGCTGGCTGAAGTCACAGGAAAGGTGGAAACCGTTGCAAAATTGGCAGGAGCACAGGCTGAACATGAATGCGGATATCCTGCCTGGGAACCTGACCTTCAGGCAGGGTTACTTATGAAGTGCAGGCAGGTTTATACTGCTACCTTTGAGAAAGAGCCGGAAATAAGGGTCGTGCATGCCGGACTTGAGTGCGGGGTAATTGGCTCAAAATGCGAGTGCATTGAAATGATTTCTTTCGGGCCAACAATCAAAGACCCTCATTCTCCGGCTGAAAGAATTTTCGTTCCCTCTATCGAGAAGGTCTGGGTTTTCCTGGAAAATCTACTGAAAAGTTATCGCTGATTAAAAACTACTGTTCACGGAATCTACTTGTATCAAGTTTTTTCGGGCGGGAACTCGTAGAGCTACCGCTCCAATTAACGCTAAATTACTGTTTTATTAACTGTTTCAGTTAAATTTCATCCTCTTTTATCAGTCTTACTGAGAGGTCGAACTATAGAATTGGTCGAGGATGCCCACAGTATAATCGACTTCAGGCTAGTCAGGACAACATACGATACTTGATTCCGCCGACACCACGCTACTCCAAATTACAATTAAATCTTCTCTCTGCAACCTTCATTCAGAGCTAAGACGTTCTGGCAACTCTGATTCGGTGTTACGGCCAATAGCACGATAAATGATGCCAGCCAGAACCGCTCCAACGATTGGCGCTATCCAGAATAACCACAGCTGTTGAATTGCCCAGCCACCGACGAATAGTGCCTGCGATGTGCTGCGGGCCGGGTTCACTGAAGTATTTGTCACCGGTATGCTGATCAGGTGAATAAGAGTCAGTCCAAGCCCGATGGCGATCGGCGCAAAATGCGCTGGAGCACGATAATCGGTCGAGCCGAGAATGATGAAGAGGAACATGAAGGTCATCACGAGTTCGGTGATCAGCGCTGCATATAGCGAATATCCCCCGGGTGAATGTTCTCCGTATCCATTGGCAGCAAAACCGCTTTCAGCCAGATCGAAACCGGGCTGACCGCCGGCGATCTGCGACAGCACGACAGCAGCGACGATTGCTCCTGCAAGCTGTGCAACAATGTAAGGGACAATGTCCTTTGAGGAGAAGCGACCACTTATAAAAAGGCCTATTGTAACAGCCGGGTTAAGGTGGCAGCCCGAAATATGACCAATCGCGTAAGCCATCGTCAGAACGGTCAGTCCAAAAGCCAGGGCAACACCTGCAAAACCGATGCCAAGCTCAGGGAAACCAGCCGCCAGAACTGCACTGCCACAGCCGCCAAGAACTAGCCAGAAAGTGCCTATAAACTCTGCTAAGAATCGACGAGTTAAGTTCATGAGAATCACCTTTCTGTTGTTACGAGCCGATAGTTGTCTGCTTATGTATCTCCCACTCTTTCAAAACCTGCAAGACAACCCCTGGCTCGCAGTTCAACGGTTCGATCTTAATCTATTTACTCGTCAATATTTATAAAAATACTTTTATACTTTGTTTCACGGTGTTTCAGCCTGCCTGCGTTGAGACCTCTATTCAATTTAGACTGCTGTACTGCAAAAACGAGAATCGAGCTATTTTCAATAAAAAAGTGTTCGTTCCTTCAGGTGAGAAAATATACATCATTCGCAGAACTTATTGAAAGATTCTCAGGTTTTTAACACAGCTGTAAGTGAAGAAAAAGTAGCAAAGAAACGAAATAATAAAGAAGATAAGCAGGAAAGATGAGCAGGAAAGTGAGAGAGTAGGAAATAGGAAATTAATGAATTTGATTTCAATCTTTTTTTTCTTTTAATGACCAGTCCGGTTCACTATCAGGACTGACTATTTCTCCTATAGCTTTCAGGCATTCTTCCTCCTCATCCTTATTACTTCGCTTAGCTATGTGTGAGCGCACCCCCATAAAATAAGCAAGAGCTGCAATGGGCAAAGCATAGCCTATCCCATAAATAGCAAGGTTTACTTCCTCAGGTTCAAATATCACGCTTAAGAAATTAACTCCCAGCACAACAATAGTTAGTCCAACAAGGTTTAACTCCAGTTCCTCAATATCATTTACTTTTAGCCACCCAGGTAAAGGAAGCGGCTGGATAAACAGCTGATAGAGCCCAAAAGAAGTAAGAAAAAGGACTGTACCAACCAGGAAGAGATGGACAGTCTCCACAATTTCAACAATAACATTTTTTCCTTCCGGAGATGTTTCTGCCATTCCTGTAATCAGTTCTCCTATGAAATGGACAATATCAATGCCGCCTTTAATAAACAAAGTGCAGGCAGCAATTGTCAGCCCGATAACCGGAATAAGCACAAAGAAACGCATTCCGGCAATAAATTTGACAACCTTCATCAGCAGATTCCTTCTGGCCTTCTGACTTTGTCTTTTTGTTTCTACTTCTTGTCAACCTGTTTTGTACAGGGATATCCTGTAAGCCGTTAAAACTATGACAGTAAACTGAAATTTTACCGGTAACCGGGTTTACTGCTCGTTATATAAAGATTCCAGCTGCCGACGAGGTTCTAGAAAAATGGAACTTTCTACAATGGAATCAGAGATAAAGGTGTTCGGATAATATTGTACTACGATAAGTTCTCCTTTCAGGTGCTTCCGATTCCCTTCAAAAGCTTATCCATTACCTGATCCACGGTAAAGCTGGCTGCTTTCTGACGCGGGGGGTACTCTTTGTACGTCGCTAAAAAGTCGCCCACGACACCCTGGGCAGGCACCAGCAGGAAAGCGTGGTCCAGCATCCAGTCGTAGTAAGTATTTGAGGTCTGGTCCGCCCTTTCATAAGGATCTGTACGCAGGTTGAATATTTTTGGTACGCGCAGAGGGACAAAAGGTTCAGCCCAGACCTGTAATGTGCCGATAACGCGCTGCTCCATAAAGACCATTTTCCAGTTGTCGTACCTCAGAGCTACAAGGTCTCCATCGTCTGAGAAGTAAAAGAACTCAATGCGTGGGGATTTCTTCTCCTTCCCGGTAAGGTAGGGAAGCAGGTTATATCCGTCAAGGTGTACTTTGAAAGTCCTGTCCCCTGCTTTGTGTCCTTTTTTGAGCTTTTCCTTGATATCCGGCTCTCCGGCTGCTGCAAGCAACGTGGGCAGCCAGTCAAGGTGGCTCACAATTTCGTTAGAAATTGTACCTGCCGGGATCCTGCCAGGCCAGCGCATTACTTCCGGAACGCGGAAGGCTCCTTCCCAGCAGGAGTTTTTCTCGTTGCGGAACGGGGTCATGGCTGCATCGGGCCAGGTATTCATATGTGGTCCGTTATCCGTACTGTAGACAACAATGGTATCTTCTGCAATGCCAAGTTCATCCAGCAAATTCAGAAGCATTCCCACCTGCCGATCGTGTTCTATCATGCCATCGTGGTATTCCGACTGCCAGCGCCCCGATTGTCCCCGTATCCTGTCCGGAATATGGACCCGGAAGTGCATCCAGGTGGTATTGAACCAGACGAAGAACGGCTTGCCCGCCTCATGCTGGCGTTTTATAAAATCGATGGCTGCTTCCAGAAACTCCAGATCTACGGTTTCCATGCGTTTTCTTGCCAACGGGCCGGTGTCCTCGATGCGCCCGTCTGCGTAGCTGTGGATTACACCCCTGGGAGCATAGTTCCTCCGAAAATTAGGGAAATCCTCCTCAGGTGGATAGTCGGGGTTTTCGGGTTCCTCTTCCGCATTCAGGTGGTAGAGGTTTCCAAAAAACTCGTCAAAACCATGGTTTGTAGGCAGGTGTTCGTCCCGGTCTCCAAGATGGTTCTTTCCAAACTGACCTGTGGCGTAACCCAGCGGTTTCAGCAGTTCGGCGATTGTAGGATCCTCTTCTTTGATCCCCAGCTTGGCTCCAGGCATCCCCACCTTGCTCAGTCCGGTACGGAAGGCACTCTGACCTGTGATAAAAGATGCCCTGCCGGCTGTGCAGCTCTGCTCTCCGTAAGAGTCCGTAAACCTGATACCTTCGTTAGCGATCCTATCGATGTTTGGTGTTCTGTAGCCCATCAGGCCGTCACTATAGCAACTGAGATTGCTGATTCCAATGTCATCTCCCCAGATGACCAGTATATTTGGTTTCTTTTCTGCCATCCGTAATCCCCCCGGATAAATTGGTTTATTGATGGTTTATTGGTGGTTGATTAATATATATCTTGAATCAGCACTTTTAAGCAGCCTTCAGGTGCTGAATAAAACAAAATATATATTTTTCTTCTCGACTTCCCATTTTGTTTTTTTTCGAAATTGCACAACAGGTCAAGACTGAGGCTGAATCCTGTGTTTTATCTGCTTCCGGTCCTTCCTTCCAGGTACTTTTTTCTCGCGGCCGTGGCAGCGTTTGAATTTTAGCCCGCTGCCGCAGGGACATGGGTCGTTGCGTCCTGCCTTTGCAAAAGCGTCTTCCAGAGCCAGGACCCTCATCACCTCCTGCACCGGATAGCCCCTGCGTATCATGCCTGCAAGGATCTGCATCGGAAAGTCGATGTGCCTGAAGAAAGCTTTCCAACCTTCGCACAGGTAGTTCAGGCCGGTTTCTCCGGTAGAAGTTTTCAGGAAGCGGTTTTTAGGACATTCCCCCTTGCAGGCAAAGAGCATGTCACATTCACGGCATACCTGCGGCAGAGTATCACGTTTGTCCTGCCCGAACCGGTACTGCTTTTCCGAAGCAGCAAGCTCGCCTATCTCTTTGTCTAGGATATTGCCCAGCAGGTAGTCAGGCTCTACAAAATGGTCACAGGAATAGAGGTCCCCGTTGTGCTCCAGGGCAAGCCCGATCCCGCATGTTTCCTCAAAAACGCACATTCCTGAAGGCATGCCCAGCCATCTGCGCGCAGAAGCCTCAAAAGTCTGCACGAATACCCTGCCCACATCATTTCTCACCCATTCGTCGAAAATGCAGCTCAGGAAACTGCCAAACTGTTCGGGCTGCACAGAACGATCTGAAACCGTATCTCCTTTCTGGTAAAGGGTACGTCTTCCCTCATTAATTCGCTCAACAACCGGAATAAACTGAATCCAGTCTGTCCCTGCTTCATCCTTCAGGAAATGGTAGACTTCCAGCGGATAATCGGCATTGACCCTGTTTACTGTTGTCAGGACATTATATTCCACACCGTGTTTTTGTAGCAGGCGAAGCCCCTTCATGACCCGGTCGAAGCTCCCCTCCCCTTTTTTATCCACCCTGTAGGCGTCGTGCAGTTCACGAGGGCCGTCGATGCTGATCCCTATTAGAAAATTGTTTTCCTTAAATAACTGGCACCATTCGTCGTCCAGCAGCGTGCCGTTAGTTTGCATTGTATTTTCGAAAGTCATGCCTGGCTTTCTGTACTTTTCCTGCAGCTCGATTGCACGCCGGTAAAAGTCAATGCCCATCAGGGTGGGTTCGCCTCCCTGCCAGGCAACGGTTACCTGCTGGGTGCGGTGGGCTTCGATAAGCTGCCGGATGTAGTTCTCCAGCACTTCGTCTGACATGCAAAACCTGCTGCCCGGATAGAGCAACTCCTTGTCAAGAAAAAAACAGTAGGAACAGGCCAGGTTGCAGATGGCTCCTGTTGGCTTAGCCAGCACGTGGATGCGGGGAGGCAGGTAGTTTTGTGCCATTCTAACTCTCTTTACCAGTAACTCGCAGTTTATTCAGTAAACTCTTTGCACTAATAGCCTGACAGATATCAGGTGTAAAGGGTATTAATCTGCCAGGCTGTATCCATTTATTGCAATGCCATTGGCCAGCAAAGCAATAGCCGGCACGTCATCCTGTTAGCCCGGCCATTACTTCACCAGCTCGATCTCCCCCGGCCGCCAGGTCTTGTCAAACCACGGTTCGAGCGGGCCGTAGAGGCGCAGGATCGTAAACCAGCCTTTGCCCGAAACAGTTTGAATCCAATTATTCTCTTTCCCGGCAGGAGCTTTTGGGCCGAAGTAGAGGTCCACCGAGCCGTCGGGATTCATAACGAGTGGATCACGCTTATTGTTCTTGCTGGGGAAGGTTTGTCCGGTCTGGAGTTCAGAGCGCGTTTGCGGGTCGTAGATAACTACGGACCAAAAGTCTTTGGCAGGAACGTTTGCCGGGATGTTCAGTTTATAGTTCTTTGCCCCATCCAAAAAATTTCCGTCTTTGTCATGTTCGGTACCGGCATACTGCGACCCCGCTCCGATCATCTTCGATGCCATCGCGGGCGTGTTCACAGTTGCGCAGTAGAAATAGAGTGTTCGCGCATCCAGATCCCTACCTCCCAGCCCACCTTCAATCAACCATTTGTAATCCCCACCGACGAATACCATCTTCCACGCGCTGTTCTTGTAGTAATAGGCAGCCATGTCGCGGGTTTCAAAGGCGATGGCTCGCGCGGTAGCGTTGCCTACTGCGACTGCGTCGGTCAGGATAGCCTTCATGCGTGCATCGGGTGCGAAGTGCTTGTCTTTGCGAATGCCGATACTGGCGGCGAGGCCACGCAGTTCGGGATCAATGAAGTCCACGGGCTCCTTGGCCAGTACGTGAGCAAGTTCCTCGTAGAACGTGAAGGTGTTCGCGTAAACGGTGTTATGGGCCTTTTTCGAGCCGCTGATGAACTGCATGGCCGGCGGATTCTTCGCCTGGGATAGCGGATATACTTTCAATCCAGCCTTGAAGTTCTTTGTGGCAGCATCGGGTTTGCCGTCCACCAGAAATCCACGCAGGATCAGCCAGTTGACATAGGATGGCGAACGGGCTAAGAAATAGCCCTCCGGCTCTTTGTCCTTATAGCCAGGAGGCAGGATCAGGTATTTTCCACCTTTACCCTGATCGGGCCCGGGGGCTCCCATATCAATCACGAAACGGAAGAAGGCATCGTTTACGGTGCCCGGTCCACAGCCTGGTGGAATCTCCACGATTATCGGGCCTTCTTTATCGAGATCGAGGATCACTGAAGCGTACACTGTGTCGGTGTTGCCTGTTAGCAATAGCGGTTCCGAGTCCAACAAATGGTCGAGGATGACAACCTGATTCGCAGTCGTGGAACCCATATCCACCATGCCCCGACGGATGCTTTCGATGGATGTCGCCGGAATGAAATTGAGGAACACCTCAATGCCGCGGAGGAAATCAAGATTATCATAGACTTTCCGGGCTGTCTCCTTGGTGGGAAAGCCGTCGAAGAACTTGAGCGTGCCGATTTGCGTTTCCACTGTATCGGGCGTCATGATCTGCTCGGGAATCTTGTTGTTGTAACCCGGTGTTGCAGCTTTTGTATTATTAGTTTTCATTGTTCTTTTCCCCTTTATCCCCTATTAGCCATGTCTCACAGGCGATCCGGCACAATCTCTTTCAAGACCGCTAATTGAGACATTATTTTTACTGCTGCGCGCCAAAAGCATTTGCACTTCAGCTTCTTTATCCTCGATAAGCTGGCCGCTTACATCTACGGTCACACTATATATCCTGCCGGTGAACTCAAACGGCGGCTGGTATTTAGGCACAACTGGCGCTCCGTTACGTGATTATGTGCCCAGTGCAGCTTTCTGCCTTTTACATAGAATATATAGCCAGCCTCAACATCACCCTGGAAGAGCAAGACCCCTTCAGTGCCTCCTGCAGGAATCTCAACGTCAGCTATGATGCTATGCGGGCGGTTGAGAATCTTGACGGTTGCATTTGCGGGAATCGGCTGAGTTCCGGGATAACAGGTGAGCTAGTCCGATCAGCTGAAAAAATCGGAGGCCATTCCTCGACAAAACGCAGGGTTCCTCGAGAATCTATGGGCAGCACATTGTATTTTCCGGCTTCTGGATACCAGGTTGAAATCATCTCGATAAGCTTGGGCGATTATCTGCAGCCAAATTGCCGGAAAATGAGATTCCATCTTTTATCAGAGGAATTTCGTTATTATTGGCCTTTCATCTGTTGTTTTACTGCAAAACTACCCCCTCTGTAGTTAGCAGTCTTAAATTGCAGTTATATAATTACGTTTTAATTTATATCAAATTATACATATACCGCAAATTAATTGTGTATGCTTTTATTATGGTTCAAATGTTACTGAAACGCAATCCTCAGTTCCTGAGATCATATCCTGTCTGGAAATCATCGATCTATTTTTCTGATAAGAAGAATGAATCATGACATCATAACGAGGCATTTCGATATTTGCATTTTTCAGGGCTTCGTAAATTATTGTGTTGAGCCGGTTCTCTGCAACCTCCTTTTCCACAAAACTTTCTATCCAGCATCTGACCATGAATTCCACTCCTAATTCCGTTAACCTGGACATGTATGCCTCTATCGGTTTATTGTGCATAATCCTGTTTTCGTGTCCCAGAGCCTCAATAATCAGATTTCGTACATTCTCGATATCCGAACCATAGGATATAACAACAAAAGTCTCGACGCGAAATATCCTGTCGGGCATGGAATAATTCGTATGAGCTCCTTTCCGATAACAGAGTTGGGAATTGCTACTTCACGGTTGTCCGTGGTAAGAATGCGAGTTGACCGCCAGCTCATTTCTATCACATCTCCCAAGGTATCAAGCTTTTCTATAAATATCCGGTCTCCGACTCTGAAGGGGCGATCAATTGAAATTGCAATCCCGGTAATAATGTCAGCAATTAAAAAAACTCTATAAATATGAGAATATAAGGAAAAAGTTTACAAATAAAATACTTTTCAGTCTGTAATTGATAATAACGGGCGATATACTTAGAACGATAAGACTTCTCGGAAAAAGAACTCTTGATTGTTGGGGTTGTAGTAGTAATCAGGACAATTCCAGGTTACTTACTGAGTAAAGAAGTAGAAGAATACCATTCTGACTAAGAGCCTATCCAAAAGTCAATAACAAGTCGTAAAAAGTTGTAATCGGTTTTAATATCCGTGTACTCGTTTTGGTTTTAACTATTGGTTTTAAAATCGAACTGAGAGAAGGGTTAGGAAACCCTTCACTCAGAGTTTAGTTATTTCTCCTGAGGAGGTAGAAGACTGAAATGAGCCCTACAAGTCCGAAGACAACTCCGAAGCCAGGAGCATTTTCTTCTCCAGGCTCATTAGCTAGAGTTCCCTCATTTGCAATTTCTTCCTCGGTCGTTTCATCAGGAGTCTCAGTTATGTCCTCTTCTGGAGTTTCGGTAACATTCCCTTCTTCTCCATGAGTTGTTCTCAAGGTTTCGTTTTCTAAACCAAGAGTCCTCACAACGAATGGGTAATACCTGAGCTCGCTAACAGGGGTGTCACCTATTTTGAAGAACATGCCTTCAGCGATTTCCTCTTCGGAGTCCATGGTCAGGGTGAAGGTATCTTCATTGCTGATCCTGAGGGTATCTCCCTGGATTGAAACATCGTCGAGACTACCAAATTCGTCATCAGACTCTATGGTCCTTGCGTTTGCATAATCTATGAGCCAGAGACCTTCGATCTGGGCAATACTGTCTACTGCACCCTGGAAGACCTGGTTGACGTGTACTCTGAGGACAACGACATCATCTTCGTCCTCGATGTCATCAAGTTCGACTTCCCAGGTGTTACCTGTAGTGTTGCCTTCTGTACCGACTGAGATAATTTCATCGTCCACATATTCTCCGTCCTTCTGGAACTCGAGCCAGACTTTTTCACCTTCAACATCGACCTGTTTTGCCTCGAGAGTGTATCCCTGACCCAGATCAAGGGTTTCACCGGTTCTGATAGTGTACTTATCGTCACTATCAAGAATGAGCATGGCAAGTTTGTCAGCACTATTCTCTTTAATTGGGATGTACTTCTGTGCGAAGAATCCGATGATAGGGTACTGTTCCCAGCCAGCATCCACATTTTCGTACTCGTAGTCAACGTTCTCAACTCTTGTCTCGTAAACGAGGTCACCCTCGGGAATCACGTTTCCGTTAATGTTGGAGACACTAAGGGATTCTGTTTCGACATTGTCATCGAGGTCGTAGTAGAAGCCTGCGAAGTTGGATGCGTTCCAAGTGAAGTTACCTGTGCCGAAGGAGACTGCTCCACCCACTCCATAGACACCTGGCTCTTTGAATTCCACCATGAGATGGAACCTGAGCACATCGGAGCTGGTGTCCGCTGTCTTGAAAGACACATTATTAAGAATTTTGTCTGTACCATCCCTGGTAAGGGTAATGGAGTCCTCATTTGTGATCACGAGGGCATCTCCCTGGATGGAAACATCATCTAATTCCCCGAATTCGTCGTCAGATTCAATGGTTACTGCGTTTGCGTAGTCAATGAGCCATAGACCTTCGATCTGGGCAATGCTGTCGACTGCTCCCTGGAAGACCTGGTTTACATGGACTCTCAGGACAACGACATCATCTTCGTCCTCGATGTCATCAAGTTCTACATCCCAGGTGCTACCGGTAGTGTTGCCTTCTGTACCTACCGAGATGATTTCATCGTCCACATATTCCCCATCTTTCTGGAACTCGAGCCAGACTTTCTCACCGTCAACATCGACCTGCTTTGCCTCGAGAGTGTATCCCTGACCCAGATCAAGGATTTCACCAGTTCTGATGGTGTACTTGTCATCACTGTCAAGAGCGAGCATGGCAAGTTTGTCAGCTTTGTCAGGTTTGAGCGGGACGGTCTTCCGTGCGCCAAAACCGATCATGCTGTAATTATCCCAGCCAGCAGCCGGATTTTCGTATTCGTATCCGATCGGCATAATTGTGGTTATGTAAACGAGACCACCCTCTCCGATAACATTGTTTTCAGTACCTGGAACATCGGTAATTAAAACAATCTCGGTTGATACGTTGTCGTCGATGTCATAGTAGAATATTGGAAATCGAGAAGCATCTATTGGAAGGATAGTACCATTGCCATATGTATCAATAATGTCGTCGATATCAGTGCCGTTGAATACTGTACTGCGGACCTCAATCACATCCTGTGCGTTTGCAGTGGGTGCAAATGCCGTGAAAAGCATGAAAACAGCCAGAAATACCGCTACAAATCTCTTCATTTGTTGTTCCCCCCTATTTGTTAAGATAAGTCGTGTGTAGGAAGTATCGGGATAGAATACCTGAAGGATTTCGAAATTCACCACTAAATCAGATTCATCCATTTCGTCTATTCCCTACGAGGATTTCCCTTCCTTATCCCTCTAAATTGGATTACAGGGGTATTATTGTCCATGCAGCCTGAAAATACAGTGATTAAAACCGCAAACGCAAAATATTAAAACTATACCTTTTTTTGGCTTTATGGAAAACCGGTGTCCCTTTATATCCCTGCGATAGTATATTTTAGGTATAATATAATGAGTATAATATAATATCTTAATGGGGAAAGAGAAGCAAAACTAGTGCATCGATTCCAAAATAAATTCCCTATTTCTTGGGAAATTCGTGATCGGGGATAGATTCAACCGTCGATCTTTGCGAACATACTTCAGAATTGCAGTACTAGATTTCATTGATGTCTTCTGCCTAACCAGGATTGTGAATTTTGTGGCATTTCTGGAAAAGGAAATATCGTAGGCAACGGCAAATATCAAGTAAGAACAGAAATTGAAAACGATGGAGCCTGGATGTGGATGAGCTTTGCACCAATCCGGGCTAATAGTTATTTTGTACCGGGACTGAGGAAATAGGACTTAATGACAGGGCTGAAATAAAGAAATAACTTGCACAGTTAAACTGAGATCTAAAATCGAGCACTGAACCTTTAAGAAAAGTAAAAAATAAGAATTGGGGGAGGGACTGATTTTCACTCCCCACACTTTATTTTATTCAAGAATCGTTGTTCTCGCCTTGCAACCAATTTACGGAAATATTTGCATTCCTGCAGGGGCGTTTTCCGTTTAAAGTCAGTATGCAGGTGCTTCTTCTTCTTCTTCGGCAAAGGCAGCACGCAGTTTGTCCTCTTCTTCCCTGGACAGGTTGGAAGCGATAAGTTCAAAGTTCATATCTTTGAAAGCTTCCTTTACCTTATCCTTTACTGCGTCGCTGGTCATTAAGAAGAGGGCTGACGTGCCTTCAGTTACTTTACTGCGGACAGACCGGATAAAATCATCATTAATTCCAACATCGGTCATGGAACCGGTTAGTGCGCCCATAGTAGCCCCTACTGCAAGACCCAGTATAGGAACAAAAAAGATCAGCCCAAATAGCATTCCCCAGAAAGCACCGCTGAGTGCACCTGCACCGGTTAAACTGGTTAGCTGTTCCGTTTTTGGTTTCTTCTTCCCTTCAGGCCATTTGACTATGGCTGCGTCGTGAAGAGTTATCAAATGCTGCTTGCTCAAATCCTTTACCACTTCAAGTGCTTTTTCCGCACCGTCTGCAGTTTCAAATTTCAACACGGTTAATGTTGCCATCCCTAGAATTTCCTCCTCTGCTCACAGGTTCAATCTACTGGTTGTTTTTCATACCAGCCTGTAACAGCCTGACAACTAATTTAGAACGGATAGGAACGTTTTTAGGAACTTTTTCTCTTGGATGATATAAGGATCTCTCACAAGATGTTTCTCGCCAGGTCAGATGTAATGGACAGGTATTGCCGGGTATCTGACGAGCTGAAGAACAGTGTGCAATCTTTTGATTTGGCTAATTTTAACTATTTCCCTTTCACCCATTATAGAGTCTGAAAGCCCAGGCATGCAGGCTCGGCTTAACAATGCTGTAATATACAACTATTTTTATGTATATTATTTTATACATGCCAAGGTATTTTTACCGGGTATGCTTCCCAGAATCCGGTTATTTCGGACGCAATGTAGGATCATTTTAAAGTGCATTTTAGCCTGTGTTTTCCTCCTCCTGCGCTCTGTCCCCACTTGACTCCATCAGTTTGGCCATCAAGCGCGTGTCCTCTGAACTTTCCAGAATTATTTTTACAACTATTGTAAGGGGTACGGCAATCAGCGCACCTGCAGTCCCAAGCACGTAAGACCAGTAAAATAAAGAAAGAAATACAATCGCCGGAGATAATTTAAGGCCTTTTCCTGCAAGAGATGGAAAGATGACATTTTCTACGAGCGCATTGACCACAGTGATGGCTACAAGGACACCCACTGCCCCGATAAGCCCGTATTCGAACAGGGCAAGAAGCATAGGTGGGATAGCTGCCAGATAAAAGCCAAGATAAGGGATATAACCGAAAATGAAGAACAGGAGGCCCCATAGAATAGCAAAATCTATACCTCCAATAAAGAGAAGTATGGCAACTCCAATACCCCCCACCAGATTGGTCGCAGTCCTCAGGAGCATGTAATTTATGACGGTGCTGCTTAATTCCTTAAACCGCGAAAGATGAACT
Source organism: Methanosarcina subterranea (assembly GCF_055385895.1). Taxonomy (NCBI): domain Archaea; kingdom Methanobacteriati; phylum Methanobacteriota; class Methanomicrobia; order Methanosarcinales; family Methanosarcinaceae; genus Methanosarcina; species Methanosarcina subterranea. The sequence goes on from NZ_AP042426.1 coordinate 2,358,071, forward strand.
GGCTGGTCTTCAACTTCTTTCTGGACCTTTTGTGGCGCACCTGCAGAGTCCAGAAGTAAAAAAGTTGTTGTTATAACAATTAGCGCAATTGTTGATCCGGCGTTTAAGGCTCCTGAAATAATATCTCCGGACACACTGAAAGCAAATGCTGCAACGTCTCTCAGGATCGATTCCAGGGACACTCCAGCTTCAGGCAAATATGTTGAAACACTATTCAGAATACTCTGCAACTGGTTTTCATAGCTTGGGATCCTGCCGCTGATCTGGAGTAAAGAGTTTGCAAACAGAATTGCGGTTCCAACAAAAACAAAAATGAAAAAAAGGATTACGAGAATAACACTAACCGTTCCCGGAACCTTTTTCCTCATGAGCCAGTGAACCAGAGGGGTAAAAATTAGAAAGGCAAAAAGAGCAAAAAAAATTGGTAACAGTATATCAGAAATCGCCTTCATGCCCAGGGTAAGGATAACTGCAGCAGTGCTGTAAATTAGAATTCTGGCTGGTGTTGAACTAATATTTCCATTTATGTTTACATCCCCATTCTTTCTCTTGCTGCTAACTTTCTTCTATAATAATTTGGAGCAAAGCTTTGGTGCTAAATCTTTTTTAAACAGGAATTCGAGTGGGCAGCCATTCAGACTGCAAATTCTGCCCTGTATCCAGGTCTTTTCTTCTCTGCAAATTTAAACGCCTCTGTCAGTTCTTCTCCAACTGAAATAAGCAATTCAGGTGTGAGCATACACAAGTACTCCACCTGCATCCCGGATCGCCTGTTTCAGGCCCTTTGCCCAGAGATGTTCGATAATAAGAAGAGCAGCAGTACCTTCAGGGATGGCTTCGATTATCTCCAGAATATCTTCCTCAGTGATTCCGTATTTTTCCCGGGCTGCTTCCAGAATTCCTGCCCCCGTACCTTCCCTAGCCCCTTCTTCGCCGCCGGCTCCATACCCGATGAGTCCTCCCATAAAGGCTCAAAAACGCATTTTTTCCTCTTCGTCCAGTTGTGCAGCTTCCATAGACTTGATGTTCCCGTCTTCGTCTTTCCATACGAACAGCAAGTCAATGAGCCTGATTATTCTTTTTTCCATGAGTGATTCAATTTCACGCCGGATTTGACCGTGGAAATCAGGATTATCGAACACGATGACTAAGAGCCGCATCGGTCCAAAAGTTATTTTATCCAACTTATTCCCCATTGACAATTCTGCTATGTTGCTCATTCCTGTTGCACTGCGCCTCAAATGAGTTAAATGCTCATATGAAAGGTCACAGCCTCCGTACATCTTCGAGATCCTTGCTTCTATTTATCAGAAGCTTTGCAGTTAAAAACAATAATATCATTACTGCTATAGAGATGTACAGACCTGAAAACATATATAAATAATCATATATAAAATTAAAATTAAGATTAAACTGCCAGAAATAAAAGAATGACTTTATCACTTCTTTTTCAGACCTGATAACTCCAGAGCACCTTCCGTCTTCCGTTCCCAAACGGTAGCTGCATTTATGAGTTTCATTAAGGGCACTCACCGTAAGGCTGAATACAAGTAATGAGGCCATTGAGAATGAACCGCAGAGGTACCGACTGTTTTGGAAAATTCAAGAGCGGAACCGATTTAACCGTTCTTGAATCCCGGATCTTATTCTCATATCTTATCAATCATGTGCCATCTGGTCGAGTGCTACCGTAATTGCCAGGATCAGGGCGGCATTCTGTCCAGGAGAAATTTCCACTCCATATGTATCCCTTATTCGGAACCATTTTTTCGAGACCTCTGCAACTTTTCCCCCTCCAGCTTCAATACTGTATTCGTGACGCATGATATTGCCCTGCACATCCATTTCAGGCCCATTTGCGACTTCAACTTTAAATCGGTCGCGGAGAGGTGTAATGAGGGCTTTTTTGATCGTTGCAGCTGTTTTGCTCTCCGTATCCTCGATGTCCATCGTATCTCGAACCCTGAGCATCTTTTCCCTGATTTTATACAGATCGTTTCCATGCGCATCCTTAATGATCAGGGTTTCGCGAACGCGGAGCACCTTTCCGTCAATAAAGAACGCCCGCTCTCCAGCTTCATTTTCGATCCAGTAGTCATCGCCTATGGAAATGAGTCTCTCATACATTTTGTAGCGTTGTTCATCTCCTGCTTTGTGGCTACTGGGAGCGCTCATGCTTTCACGATCCCCGAGTCTATCCCTTAACCTTCCCATCTTTAATCACTCCTTTTGTTTATTTTGCAGTTCGGGGCTTTCAATATCTCAAAAAGCCCACCGTAAAAGGGAATGGTGGAGAATCCTATATCATCCAGCACTCATTAGGTAGTCATGGCTCCTCACTGTACCAAGGGCTTTCCTAATGTGCTAAAGGGTTCCTCACTATCTATACTTCCTTACTTTACCATGTGACTTCGTAAGTAATCCGGTTTGAGTTCGATATGGTATATGGTTCCGGATATCGATAGTAGAGACTACCCTGAACTGTTCTGAGAAATTCCCTCATCCGAATTAGTAAAGACTGAATGGACTTTATGTTGAGCTCATCCCAAAACCCGATTTTAATCTCAATTCTCTGATTATTTAGGGGACTTTCGTAATCCGAAGCTCGATTGGTCACTTCAAATAAGAAATCCAAAAAAGCAAATTTTGAGTTTTGGGATAGACTCGTTAAGTTATATTATATTCATGTCGTTTTTTAAGACAAAACCGGCTGTGAACGGGGTGTTGGATAATCAACTTATTTGTATACCGGTCCTGCTGGAGTATCTTCCGGGGTTTTCAAAGTGCGTTTTCTCCCGCTCTTTTTTTCACCCTTATCCTCACTCCCACTTGATTCCATCAGTTTCGCCAGCCAGCGCGTTTCTTCGAAACTTTCCAGGATTATCTTAACAACCATTGTAAGTGGTACGGCAATCAGCGCTCCTGCGGTCCCCAGCACATACGACCAGTAAAATAGAGACAGAAACACGATGGATGGAGATAATTTAAGGCCTTTTCCTGCAAGGGAGGGAAAAAGGACATTTTCTACAAGAGCGTTGACGAGCGAGATGCCGACAAGGACAGCCAGTGCTCCTATAACTCCATATTTAAAAAGTGCAAGGAGCATGGGGGGAAGAGCAGCCAGAATAAAACCCAGGTAGGGAATATAACCGAGAAGGAATGTCAGGAAACCCCAGAGAATTGCAAAATCAATGCCCCCGATAAGGAGAAGTACAGCAGTCCCGATACCTCCTATCAGATTGGTTTCAGTCCGTATGACAATGTAGTTCACAAGGCTTCTGCCAAATTCGGTGGTCTGCGATAGCAGGAGAGACTGTTTTTCAGCTTCCTTCTGCACCTTTTTCGGGGCTCCGGCAGCATCCAGTAGCAAAAAAGTTGTCGTGACAATGATAAGCCCGGTTGTTGTCCCGGCATCTAAAACTCCGGTAAGAATTCCCGCCGTAAGACTGAAAGCAAATGCCCCCACATCACGCAGGATTGATTCTACAGAGAATCCGACGGATGGTAAATATATTGAAAGGTTTTCCAGAGTTTCCATTAACTGGGTTTCATAGTTTGGGATGCGGCTGCTGAGCTGAAGTAAAGATCCTATAACCAGAAACCCGGTGCCCATGGCAACAACAATGAAAAAAAGGATAGCCAGACCGACGCTAACAGTGCTAGGAACCCCTTTCTTCTGGAGCCAGTGGACGAGAGGGGAAAAAATTAGAAAGGCGAAACTCGAGAAAAAAACGGGCACGAGTATAGTTGCTATCTGCTGCATACCGATAGTTAGAATAACCGCAGCGGTACCGTAGAGCAGAATTCTGGCTGGTGTCGAATGACTATTTGTATTCATAGTACTTTCCTAATCATTTTTTTATGATCCGTTTACTAGTACTCGTGTGGGAATAAAGCTTCTCTTAACACTCGCCACCCGGCCCATTCGCCAATATTTGTACAGTCTCTTTCCAGGCTGTCTTAGCCAGTTTAGTTCGTGTTTTGCTGGGATGTTCTTCTAAGGTGAACTAACTCAATCGTGTGCCATCTGATCAAGCGCAGCCGCAATTGCCAGGATAAGCGCATTGTCCTGTCCGAGCTCAATCTCCACTCCATAGGTATCTCTTATTCGGAACCACTTTTTTGAGATGTCTGCAATTTTCCTCCCTTCAGACTCAATCTCATACTCGTGATCCAGAATATTGCCGCGGATTTCCATATCAGGCCCGTCTGGAATTTCAACTTTCCATTTATCCCGCAAAATATTAATGAGATCTTTTTTAACTGTTGCAGCCAGACCATCATCTGCTTTTTTGATGTCCATTGTATCCCTGATCCTGAGTAATTTTTCCTGAATTTTATAAAGGTCATTTCCACGCAGATCTTTGAAAATGAGAGTGTTGCGAATGCGGAGCGCCTTTCCATCAACATGGAATGCTCGTTCTCCGGTTTCGTCTTCTATCCAGTAATCGTCTCCGATGGAAACGAGTTTTTCATGCATTTTATAGACGTGTCCTTTCTCCTCCTCATGGCCTCCACGGCCTCCAAATAATCTCATCAAAAATCACTCCCTATGTTTATGCATTCTTGATACCTGCCTTGAAGAAATGGCTTATTAATCCTATCATAGAATCTGGAAAGTTAATAATGGTTCACCTTTCATCAAGGGGAAACAAATCATGAACCCGGCCGCTGAAAGACTGGCCTTATATTAATGTTTGATGTCAATGATATCCACTATCAGCAATTTGAGTTTTCGATTTCAGTTGCTCTTTTCAGATATTTTTCACATAGCTTTCCTGTAAATCTCAACGATATCCTCTTTTGAAAGCTCTCTGGGATTAGTCAGGCGGCAAATGTCCTGCATGGCATTTTCAGCCAGAAGTTCAAGGTCTTCTTCCCTTGCCCCCAGCTCTTTTAAGCCAGAGGGGATTCCAATGTCTGATGCAAGCTTTTTGATGGCATCTATTGCTTTATCTGCGGCTTTATCCTGGCTCAATCCCTCGACTTTTTCCCCCATTGCCTTTGCGATATCAGAAAAACGCTCGGGGCAGACCTGCTTGTTGTACATCTCCACATATGGCAGGAGGATTGCGTTGCAGACTCCATGCGGAAGGTTATAAAAGCCTCCGAGCTGGTGAGCCATAGAGTGCACGTAACCGAGGCTTGCGTTGTTGAAAGCAATGCCTGCAAGATATTCGGCGTGTGCCATCATGTCCCTTGTTCTTATATCCTCCCCATGGGCGACGGCTTCCGGTAAGTATTTTGAGATAAGCTCGATTGCCTTGATAGCAGCCGCATCGGTTGTAGGGGTAGCCATCGTAGAAACATAAGCTTCAACCGCATGGGTCAGAGCGTCCATCCCTGTTGAAGCTGTCAGCGCTGGTGGCATACTAACCATCAGTTCAGGGTCGTTAACTGCTACATCGGGTGTAATTCGCGGGTCAACAATTGCCATTTTGATGTGTCTGTCTGTGTCCGTAATAATTGTAAAACTCGTCATCTCACTTGCAGTACCCGCAGTCGTGTTTACCGTAATGAGCGGAGGAATCCCTTTCGTAACTTTCCCCACGCCTTCGTAATCATTAATCATTCCACCATTATATACTACAATGCCAACTGCCTTTGCACAATCCATAGGACTCCCTCCTCCGACAGCGATTATCATATTACAGTCTTCTTTTCTGTAAATGTCTGCTCCTTCCATAACTGAAGTATCAGTCGGGTTCGGGTCTGCTCCTGCAAAGACTGTCGCTTCCAGACCTGCATCTTCAAGGATATAATAGATGTCTCGTGCAAGCTCTTCCCCATGCCTGCTTTTGCCAGAAACTATCAGGGCTTTTGTAGCCCCAAAATCTTTTGCGTGCCTGCCGATTTCTTTTACGCAGCCAGCTCCCATAAGGGCCACTTTCGGGTTCAGATATGTATATGTCCTGTTTTCTGTCATGCTTTTCAACTCCCCTTGAAAAATCCTTTTTGATCTCCCTAACATTTTTATTAAAAATGCAAAATATGAATGAAAAGATTCTCCCGACAGCTATTAAAGTTTTGCTCCGGAACAGAATTTCTGAAATCAGCTCGTAAAAATTATGGGAGTAGAAGGGCAAACACTTTTTTAATTTATACGATTTACACTTCCTAATATTACTAGTAATAAGGAAATTTTATTCTACTTGATTTATATATTTCTCAATAATCTATGTATTGTCTCCAGGCTGATAACGGATGCTGCAAATGCCACGGCAAAATTCTAAGCAATAAGCTAATACAATAACCGGATAGAAACTGTCTGGATTGTCAGTGGTCCGGGTTGTCAGATTGTTAGATTACTATCTGGGAGGACTTATCCATGAATCAAACAATCGACTTCTCGAACCAGCAGCCAGAGCATTTGTATAAGAAATAAACAAATCGGATGGAAAAGAGTGCACTATTGATAATCGGAAAAAGGAGTACATCACATGACTACGATTACGACCAAAGACAACACGAAAATCTATTATAAGGACTGGGGGAACGGACAGCCAATAATCTTCAGCCATGGATGGCCTTTGAGTGCGGACGCATGGGAAGACCAGATGGTTTTTCTGGCTTCCCAAGGATACCGCTGCATAGCCCACGACCGCCGCGGGCATGGGCGATCGAGCCAGCCCTGGAATGGCAACGACATGGATACTTATGCCGACGACCTTGCAACGCTGATCGAAAAGCTCGATCTGAAGAATGTGATCCTTATCGGTCACTCCACCGGAGGTGGCGAAGTTGCCCGCTATATCGGCCGTCACGGCACGAAACGTATAGCCAAAGCCGTGCTGATCGGCGCGGTGCCGCCGCTGATGCTTAAAACAGCTACCAACCCCGGCGGCTTGCCGATCGAGGTCTTCGATGGTATCCGTGCCAATGTCCTCGCCGACCGCTCGCAATTCTTCAAGGACCTTCCCACGCAGTTCTACGGTGCCAACAGGCCGGGTGCGAGGGTATCACAAGGCCTGAGGGACTCGTTCTGGCTCCAGGGGATGCGGGCCGGTTTCAAAGGCGTCATCGACTGTATCAAGGCCTTCTCAGAGACCGATTTCACTGAAGATCTCAAGAAGTTCGACATTCCGACGCTCATCATCCACGGCGACGACGACCAGATTGTGCCGATCGGCGCTTCGTCCATGGCTTCGTCCAAGATGATTAAAGGCTCCACGCTCAAAATATATCCAGGTGCACCGCACGGCTTGTCCTCGACTCTCAAGGACCAGGTCAATGAGGACCTGCTCGCTTTCATCAAGGAGTGAGCGATTATTAAGCAACGGGTCAGCTTCGACCTGGATCTCTCTCAAAAAGGAGGCAAAATTTCTCGAAAAATGACCTGCACAAGTTGCAAAGGTAACTTCATCGTTATATCACTGCTAGCCATAATGTATCATGAAAACGCACTTGGAGTACATTTGCAACCTGCAATTGAGTTGATGTGGTGAATGAAAATCTCAGGATTTCTATCGCCAGATCATAATTTGTGGCTTTTTCCTCACTGTATAGATCTCATAAATTAAATTTATACGAAGATGAATATAGAATTCGCAAGTATGTCAAAATGAGCCAATAGTTGCGGATATAATAGTTTTTTTCCGAACGTACAGCTATTTAATAAATCAACCCTAATCAAATATATATGGGTGGGGCTAGTCTTGGAGCAGATTTTCTTTCAACATATGAGGAAGGAATAAAAAGAGAGTGGGTTATAGGAAACGGGCTTGGAGGATATGCTTCCTCCACAGTTATAGGGGCAGGAACAAGGACTTACCACGGACTGCTTGTAGCAGCTCCGGAGAATTCTCCGGGGAGGCTTCTGGTGCTTTCTTCCCTTGATGAGGAAATCTCTGTCAATGAAGAGATTTATAAACTCGCGGTCCATAAATATCCGGAAGTTATTTCTCCTGCGGGCTTCAATTACCTTTCCGAATTCGTTCGTAACCCGTTTCCTCACTGGGTTTACCAACCCGGTGATTTTATCATAAAGAAAAAAGTTTTCATGGTTCATAACAGTAACACAACCTTTGTTCTCTATGAAATTACATCCCGAAAAGAGGGGGCTTTGCTAAGAATTTTCCCTTTGGTAAGCTCAAGAGACTTTAATCTCACTGCTCGCTCTGCGTACATTTCCTTTTTCCAGAAAGCTGGCCAGGCGGGAGTGGAACTGGCAAGCTCCAACGGTTTTACTTTCTCACTTTCATCCAATCTCCAGTATCACCCTGAGCCCGTGTGGCACTATAACCTGGAGTATGACACTGAGAGGCAAAGAGGACTTAACTTCCAGGAAGATATCTTTAATCCAGGTTACTTTGAAAGTGAACTCAAACCGGGCACTTCCCGTTTTTTTATTGCTGCTTCAACAGGAGATGTTTCTTCCCTTACTCTCGAGCAGGTTGATAAGCTCTATATAAGGGAAGCAAACCGCCAGAATCTTCTTGCTCTCGATTCAAAGCTTACCGAGCCTTTTGCTCTTAAGCTTCTCAGGGCGACTGACGCTTTTGTAGTGAAAAACCGTTCTACAGGTGAAAACACAGTGATTGCAGGATATCACTGGTACTCTGACTGGGGAAGAGATGCAATGATCTCTCTGCCTGGTCTGTTTTTAATTCCTTACCGTTTCGAGGAGGCAAGGTCCGCTCTCAACAATTTTGCCAGGTACTGCCGGAGGGGCTTAATCCCCAATACTTTCCCGGCTTTCGGAGGAGATCCGGTTTACAATACAGTGGATGCTTCCCTCTGGTTTATTCATGCCCTGGACCGCTATTTTGCATATACACAGGACTTCCTTTTCCTTTCGGATATCTGGGATACCGTAAGCGACATTATAGACAATTATTGTCATGGAACAGATTTTGGAATCGGCATGGACTCTGATTATCTAATCCAACAGGGCCCTCAGCTAACCTGGATGGACGCTAAGATCGGGGAATGGGCAGTGACCCCAAGAGCGGGTAAGGCCTGTGAGGTAAATGCTCTCTGGTATAACGCCCTGAAAACCGCATCTTATCTGGGTACTCTTCTGGGCGAAGATATTTCCTCATATGAGGCTCTTGCAAGTGGGGTAGCTTCGAATTTTGAGGGTGCTTTCTGGAACCCGGAAACTGACTGCCTCTTTGACCTCATATACCGGGATGAGACAGGAAACCAGATTAAAGATCCTGCAATCCGCCCTAACCAGATCTTTGCCGTATCTCTCCCTTATACCATGCTTTCTCCAGAAAAAGAAAAAGCGATTGTAGATAGGGTTGAAAAAGATCTTCTTACCCCCTTCGGGCTCAAAAGCCTCTCGAATGACCACCCTCTATATAAAGGTCAGTATCGCGGAGACGCCATGAACAGGGATACAGCCTATCACAACGGGACAGTCTGGCCCTGGCTTCTAGGAGCCTATGTGAAAGCTTACCTGAAAATCCATGGTAATTCAAACAGCAGTCTTGAATATATGCGAGCCCTTCTCGAGGGCTTTGATTCACATCTTGATACCGCAGGCATAGGCACCATTTCGGAGGTGTTTGATGGCGACTACCCTCACTCTCCCGGCGGTACTATTGCCCAGGCATGGAACGTTGCGGAAATTCTCAGGGCATACGTAGAGGATGTACTTGGAATCAAGCCCTGAAAAAGTAATTGTGTGTAAATTGTAAATAATTGTGTGTAAACTGTAAATTACACATATGGCCTTTGAAACGGATTCAATGAGAGAATAATCTTATCTACAAGGAGATGAGGGAATAATTTATCTGGAAGGGATGAGGGAAACACAGTTTGGAAGGGGGTAAGGGAGTAATATGACCTGGAAAAACCATGGAGAACTGTTTGTGAGATATAAAAGAAATCCTATACTTACCATGGGAGATTGGCCATATAAGGCTAATTCGGTATTTAACCCTGCAGCTGCGATAGTTGATGGTAAAACTCTGTTACTGGTGCGAGTTGAAGATCACAGAGGCTTTTCTCATCTTACGGTCGCCAGGAGTAATAATGGAATCGATGGCTGGGAAATTGACAGCGAACCGACATTTACTCCAGACCCTGTAAACTATCCTGAAGAGATATATGGCATTGAAGACCCGCGTATAACTTACATAGATGAGCTGGAAAAGTGGGCTGTAGCATATACGGCTTTTTCGGATTCGGGTCCCTTACCAGCTCTTGCTCTTACAGAGGATTTCCGTAAGTTTGACAGAGTAGGGCCTGCCCTGCCTCCTGATAACAAAGATGCTGCTATCTTCCCTGCAAGATTTAATGGCAAATGGGCACTGATACACAGGCCTGCGCCTACTGTCCACAGTAAGAAGGCAAATATCTGGATATCCTTTTCTACAGATATGAAATCATGGGGATGGCACGAGGTCCTTCTGTATGCCCGGGAGGGAGGATGGTGGGATGCCCACAAGATAGGTTTATCCCCGCAGCCGATCCGTACACCTGAGGGCTGGCTAATTATGTATCACGGAGTACGCCAGACAACGCCTAAAATAAGTTACCGGCTCGGGCTTGCTCTTCTTGATCTCAAAGATCCCACGAAAGTGCTCCGCAGGTCAGAAGGATGGGTTTTCGGACCTCACGAGACGTATGAACGCAGCGGCGACGTTAATGATGTTGTTTTCCCCTGTGGCTGGGTCGTGGTGAACGATGAAATTCGAATCTATTACGGAGGCGCGGATACATCCGTATCCCTGGCTAGCGCAAAAATGGACGATATAATGCGGTATATCCGTGAGTGCCCTGAGGAACAGTGTCCTGATGAATACTGTAGATTTTTTGAGGGGCACAGGGGAAGACCTGCTGATCCAAAAAAGGGGTAAGTATAAAGCCTGATTGGGGTTATTTAGTGAAAATCGCAAACAAGAGAATAACACTCAAGGATACCACGAAGTAGTAAGCTTTCTAGCTAAGATAGCCAGGAAAACTGAGAAAAAAGATCTCATACTACCACAAGAAGTTAAAAATAAAAAGATTTCGATGATTTATGCGAGACATATCTCTTATCTATTTCAATAAAGAGATAAGTTTATTAACCGTAGACAGTTATTGGGACTGAACTTACTTATAGATAACAGCCACCTCTGAGATGATATCAATGGATCCACTTGAAAAAATTTTTGGAAAAACCGCACAGATGACAGTCCTTAAGAACCTGATCGAACAACAAAGTGAACCAACTTACCTGTCAGGAATAGCTGAAGCAACCGGCTTGTCTCACTCCAGCGTATCAAGGGTTATCACACCCCTGGTCGAGTCAGGCGTTATCCTGGAAAAACCACTCGGAAAACAAATCCGAACTTTCCAGCTAAACACGGAAAGCGAGGCAGCAAATTTAATAGTAGATTTTTACAATAAAATCAACCAGCTGGTAGATTAAACCTGAATAACAAAGTAGATTAAGTCTGAATAATAAGAATCATGGGAAGTTTCAACTTCCTAATCTACTTTTTAAAATGTTTGCCTGTATTTGGGATACTTTCGTTTCTAAGCTTTGGCAGAAATACGCACTGCGCCATTCTTCGCAATCATGAACGAAGGCTTGTCCAGATACTTAAGACCTAACTTCAAGCCTTGAGACTAATTTGCTAGAAGGCCTTTTAGGATTGTTATAAATATTCTTATTCTAGCCTTCGGCATTAAATTCGATACATTTCTGGACGACATCCTGGATGAAAGTCCCCAAAATGCTTGAAATGAATAAAATTAAAGAAAATAATAGAGGAAAAATCCTCCATAAATACAGACTTCAAACCGGAGTTTATAAGATCTCATAAAAATCGTGGTACAGCTATGGATATTATGTAGGTCTAACAAGAAATTAATTAAGTTCCAAACTCGTTTCGTTCAATTTTGGCGTCACCACATATTGAACTAGCTCACCGATTGATACTTATATGATTTTCACCATATTATACTAAAGAAACCATAATAGGGCGTCTTGTTACAGAGATCCTGTGTTAGACCCCATATAGTGGGAAATTAACTATTTTTGTGCCACACCGATTTATTTAATTGGTTCTATATTTGTCGGTTTTATATTAAAATGCTTGGAATTGTTACCCAACATAATTAATTTTTTGTTAGACCCTAAGTAGATCATGTCGCTTGATGTGGCTTTATACTATAAAGTATAAACTCCGGTCAAAACAAATTACTAAAAACTTTGTCCATAAAAACTTGTCTATAAAAACTTAGTCCACTATCCCGCCCGTATTTGCGGAGTGGACAGAACGCTGGTACCTGGCAAGGTAACCTGTGATTTCTGTTTTCGGAGGCACAAATTCAGCTTTTCGCTGCTTAAGTTCTTTTTCAGAAATCTTAAGGTTCAGGGCTCTTTCAGGAATATTGATTTCGATCATATCACCATCTTTTACAAGAGCAATTGGCCCTCCTTCACTGGCTTCAGGAGAAACATGTCCTATGCACGGCCCTCGAGTCCCTCCGGAGAAGCGTCCATCAGTGATCAGGGCTACCGATTCTAGAAGTCCCATACCTCCAAGTGCGGCTGTAGCTGCAAGCATTTCCCTCATTCCGGGGCCGCCTTTTGGACCTTCATATCTTACAATTACAATGTCTCCAGGTTTCACATCACCTGCAAGAATACTTTGCATAGCGTCTTCTTCGCCGTCATAAACCCTGGCAGGACCTGTATGAACATGCATCCCCGGATCAACTGCAGCCTGTTTTACAACCGAGCCATCAGGTGCAAGGCTGCCTTTTAAGACTGCAATTCCTCCCTGGGCATGAATTGGGTTTTCAAGAGTTGCAATAATCTCTTTATTGAGCTTCGGGTTGACAAGATCCAGCTCGTCCAGGTTTTCTCCGATAGTGTTTCCATTAACAGTAAGCTGATCCAGATGGAGTTTAGGAGAAAGTCTCTGCATAATTGCCTGAACTCCGCCTGCTCTGTCAAAGTGCAACATAAAATTAGGGCCGCCAGGTCTGAGGGAAATAAGATGGGGAGTTGTCCTGCTCAGTTCGTCAAAGGCTTCAAGGGGAAGTTTTAGTCCGAACTCATGGGCAAGAGCGGGAAGGTGGAGAGTACTGTTCGTGCTTCCTCCGATTGCCATATCCACAGTTATGGCATTCTCAAAGGATCTTTGAGTAACAATCTGTCTTGGAGTGATGTTCTCCCTGACCATTTCCACAATTCGTTCTCCTGATTCCTTGGCAATGCGCGTCTTTTTTGCATCCACCGCATGGGCAGTTGCACATCCGGGAAGGCTCAGCCCGAGAGCTTCGGTCATGCATGCCATGGTATTTGCAGTAAACATTCCTGCACAGGACCCTGCTCCTGCACAGGAAAAGTTTTCAAGCCTTTTAAGGTCGTCATCTGAAATTTTACCTGCGCTATGAGCTCCCACCCCTTCAGAAACTGAAATCAAATCCCTGTAATCGTCATCAACATATCCGGGAAGCATTGGCCCTCCGGTCACAACGATAGCAGGGATATCAAGCCTTCCTGCTGCCATAAGGTGTCCTGGCACGATCTTGTCACAGGTGGGGATAAGGACCATACCGTCAAACTGGTGGGCTCTGACCATCAGTTCGATTGTGTCTTCAATAATTTCCCTGCTAGGAAGAGAGTATTTCATACCTTCATGTCCCATTGCGATCCCATCGCAAACTCCTACAGTATTAAATTCAAAAGGAACCCCTCCAGCATTCCTGATTCCAGCCTTTACAGCCTCAGCAAGTTTATTCAGGTGCATGTGGCCAGGAATTATATCGTTCCAGGAATTGACGACTGCAATGAATGGTCTCTTCATTTCCGAATCTGTGACGCCAGTCGCTTTCAGGAGTGAACGGTTGGGAGCTCGTTCCGGTCCCTTTTTGATGATATCGCTTCTCATGTTAAATCTCCATAGGATTTCATTGTGAGAGTTAAAAGTTATGACATATACGACTTACGCATTTGAGACTAAGTCAGAGAGATTAAACACATTCTCGATAGAACAGAATCTCCAAATATTGAGGGGATTTTGTACAGATCATCTATTCTGTCCAATAAGGAAAGAAGTTTATAACCGCAGGTAGTTATTGTAACTGAGAACCACTTATAGAGAATAGCCACCTCTGAGATGATACCAATGGATTCAATGGAAAAAATATTTGGAAAAACCGCACAGATGACAGTCCTTAAGAACCTGATCGAACAACAAAGTGAACCAACTTACCTTTCAGGAATAGCCGAAGAAACCGGATTGTCTAATTCTAGCGTATCAAGGGTTATCACACCTTTGATCGGTTCAGGCGTTATCCTGGAAAAGCCACTGGGAAAACAAATCCGAACTTTCCAGCTAAACATGGAAAGCGAGGCAGCAAATTTAATAGTAGATTTTTACAACAAAATCAACCAGCTGGTAGATTAAGTCTGAATGACAATGGACTAAATCTGAATAATAGAAAGCCTGGGAAATTGAGTTCAAGATCAGGCAGATTTACTGATCTTTCTTTCCAGGCTTTACATAGATATCGGACTTACGTATTGTAGGTTCAGAATATCTTTTTATTACTTTTTTAATGTTATAATATCATAAAACCTATAATTAGTTTCGAGAATTTTATATTCTGTTGTATCCTGAAATGATTTCGCAGATTCAAAACCATTGGGGAGTTCAATAAATAAAGCGAAATAATTTTGAAACACATAGTGAAATAGCAATCAGAAGTCGAATGTATATATACAAGTAAGCGTGTATATATACAACTTGCGCGTATTATAGTATACAGGACTTACGCACTTGAGGAGCAAAATCAATCACAGTAGCGCTGTGTTTTAAGTTCATATTTAGACTGTTGAGGGTTAACGTTATTGATTTTTCAGTTCAACCACATAAGTCCTAAAACTATAACTAACAACCAAAACAAAGGTAAAGCAAATGGCTTTTAATGACAGAGGAAAACCCTTCAGGGGAAGAGACAGCAATAGCAGAGATTTCGGAGCTCCCAGAGAAATGTACAAGGCAATCTGTTCTGATTGCGGTATTGAGACCGAAGTTCCGTTCAAGCCAACAGAAGGACGGCCGGTTTACTGCAGGGAATGTCTTCCTAAACACAGGACACCCAGAGAAACCCGCAGATACTAAGTGTTATTTGTGTAACTGAGTTTACATCAAAACTTATTTTTCCTTCACTTTTTGGGGCAGAGTTAAGTCTCTGCCTCATGAATTTCTCTCCGAGAGCACGATTCTCTTTGGCAATATCGCGATTTCTACCCAGGAACTTCTTGAGATTTGTGATTTTAAAGAAAAATCAGCACACTTCCTGTCCTTTTCGCTCGCTCAAGCGAACTGATATGTTTTTTATACTGGTGCATCGATCCCAAAATAGACACATAATTTGGAGAAAATTAATCTCTTCTGGACCTTAATTCAAATATTTAGCTTTTGATGTAATTGGGATCGATACCCCAGTATACGTGATAGAGATACTAATTAGATACGAGGAGTTGAAAATGAAAATCGGTAAATCAAAAACAAAGAAAGGGGGGAATTATGCCCCATGTGAAATCTGCGGAGAATACTATAAGCAAGCTGTTTATATGTATATTGGTAGAAAATGGACTAAAATAGGGAAGGGATGCCCTGAATGTCTTAAAAATGAACTACAAAAGTAATTTATCGTATTCGGTTAGCCGATGACAAATACAGAGTAATTAAAAGATCAGCTGGAGCCAGTGCTCCAGATCATTATACTTCAGGTAACTACTCTTACATTAAGAGACTGCAGGTTCGGAATATCTATTTTACTACTTTTTCAACAGTTAGATACCAATATATATCTTTAAAACCATTTTCTTGCAGATGGAATATAACAGATACAATATAGCACTGCTCTGTATTTCTGCCGGTTATTTTTATATCTGGGTGGCATTTGCATTAGCTTTATTTGATAATATAGGCCTTAGCTATGAGCCTGTATTATTTGGTGTATATGCAGCTTTTGTCCTGTTATTCCCGCTTTCGGTTTTCGGATCACTTTTTTTGTTGCCCAGAACCAGAAAAAGTCCGATAAATGGTTTCTGGGCTTCCCTTTTCTTGTTGTTATTCTTATATCGATTTTAAGCCTGTATGCCTCAATAAAGCAGTTGCACGTTCCAGTAGAATTGTTTTTTATTCTTCTCGCGCTTGTAGCACCGGCTTCTACACTATTGATCCAGTCCCTGCCCGAAGAACGGAGAGAATCAGCAAAAAAATATGTTAGAGTAGCTACAGTTGTCAGTATTTATGTAGCCTTAATCGGTTTCATGTACCTTATAGATACTTTTTTACTCGCCGATCATCCCTTAGTCTCTACCATGCTTACGATGTTTCTAATATACGTGGTGTTTGGGCTTCCTTTCATAGGTATATGCCTGGTGCTTCTGGCAAAAGATAACCGAAATGGGTCCGAATCTTCTTCTATTAGTTTATTTGGGAAATTATAGCTAATTTCTGAACCTGAAATCCATCACACAAATTTCAAAAAACAGCCCCAATATTTTTGCACCATTTCCGCCAGCCACTCCGTCTCTGGCTGCCCTCTTACGCCTCTGAGCTTGTTTATTTGTCCAGGTAGCTTATCACTTCATTTGCAGAAAAACCAGGGTCGCTGAGATTACATATAGTAAGAACAAAAATGTGTACAGTATACAAAAACCTGGCTTTAAATACGGTCCTTAAGAACCTGATCTAAAAGCAAAACGAACCAATCTATCTTTCAGGAATAGCTGAAGAAACAGGATTGTCTCACTCCAGCGTATCAAGGGGTATCAGCTCTTTGATCATGTCTTTTTACACAAAATGCGATCTTTACTATAAATTAAAAAATAAATGGATGACGACAGCATGCTGTTTTTAAAAATATTAATACATTCAAAAGTCTATAACGCCCAGCAGGTTCTATCCCGAGACCTTGATCTGTTCAATGCCCCTTCAAGACAGGACCCAGCTACGCTTCACCTCACCAGGTAATGCGTCTTCGCAAACTTCATAAAACTTGCTGGACACCCCTATCGGAGGCGTAATATTTAAAGCCCTACCCATGATACTATCTGATAACATGGGGGAATGATATTTTTGGGTCGTCGTAATTGACGTAAGTATAGATCCTCGCCAGATATACCGCCCGAGCATTGTTCGATAATCTATTGCCGGAGACGCGCAAGCAATTACCGGTCCGCACTCTGGACGGTCGCGAAGTTCGACTGCTCGTCGCCAGGCGCATCGATGAGATTCTGTGCCGGGAGATCATGCCGTGCTCTCGCTCGCGAAATCATCCAGGTCAGAGATCTGATGTAGCTGTTCAGCCGCGTTTGCATGCGGGAGTTGAAATGATGTATTGAAATCGGGCTTGGATTTCCTCATGTTCGGCTTTATTATCATGCTTATAGGTATTCGCAAACTGATGCCTGAGCTCGAGCTAAGCTGTTTACGTTCAGGAGATACAATTTCAGTACTTCGCTAATTTTGATTTCCTCATTACGGAAGCTTCTCGATACCTTTATATGTAATGAAAAATGCCTCTCTATGTCTTTTTTCACAAATAAGTTCAGAAATAGGTTTAAAATCGAATTAAAGTCAAAGTACTGTATTGATTCTGTATTACAACCTCTCACATCTCATGTAATCCTCAAGATCAATGGTTCACTTACAAGTGAAGACATTATTCGTACTGTTGTGAGTTTGGCAGTCGATAAGAGTTCAGTCCATTCTGTCTCAAAACAGTATTCTGCTGTTGCTTGTGAAACATCTTTACGTTACCATCTTAAGAAACTAAACATGGACGAATTGATCCTATCCAATGAAAAGATTCTTCTTCAAAATCCCCTAAAAACTCTCAAAACAGGTAAGAGCTATGAGTTTGCCATTGATTTAACCAACGATCCTTATTACGGGAAAACAGATTCGTCTAACGAGAAATATGTAATTCGTAGCCAAGCTAAAAAGTCAACAAACTCTTTTTACTCATATATCTCCCTCTACATCACTAACAAGAACGAAAGGTTTACTGTATCTGTTCTTCCTGTAGAAAAGAAAAAACCAATGGTTGAATACCTCTCCTATTTTCTCTATCTCATCAAAAGACTGAATTTTAAAATCAAGGTTCTCTGCCTTGATAGAGAGTTTTATTCTATAGATGTGTTTGAATTTTTGCAAAGTAATGGTGTTCCTCACATAGTTCCTGTTGTCAAGAAAGGAGAGAAGATGAAGCAACTTATGAATGGGAATAAGGCTCGAAGTACACAATATGTCATGAAGAATTCTAAGAAAAAGATTCTTTTAGACATTATCATTGATGTTAAGTATCTGAAAGGAAAGAGAGGTAAAAAGGGATGTGAGAACCTTGGTTTTGTTGTTTTTGGAGTTAAATGGTCTCCAAGAAAGGTCAGTACAGTTTACAGAAGAAGATTTGCTATTGAATCGTCATACAGGATGAGGAATGTGGTTAGACCAAAGACATCATCTAAAAACGCAACTATAAGGTACTTTTATGCATTTGTATCCTTTCTACTAAAAAATATATGGCTATACATTCAGAATAAACATTTTACTATTGTCAAAAGAGGACCTCAGGTCATAGATGAGGATAAGTTCAGATTTGAAGTATTTATACTTATTATTAAGGAATGGATAAGAAGAAAGTTAAGAGTGAGGACAACAGTGTGGTGTTTGAGATAAATGAAGGTAGAGTAAAAGTGGAGGAAAGATTTTAGCGAACTACTGAAATTATAAAAGAGTTGATCTTAAACTGAAAAAAAAGATATAATGCTTGATATAATGCTGTCTTAATTTAGAGATCCCGGAAATACAGCCGGATAAAATTTCAGGTGGGAATAGAAGCATGAGGGATATAGAAGATTTAATCCAGAAAGCTGTGGAACTGCAGAGTAACGGGCTTACTACCGCCCAGATTGCCGATGAACTTAACGTTTCAAGAGAAACGGTTGTCTGGCTTTTAACCCGTTCAAAAAAAGAAGAAACAACTCCCGCTCCAAAAGATATTTCTGTAAACTGGAACAGTATAGGGAAAAGTGCTAAACGTCTCCATGACATCTCGCTTGCACTCTGCGACATGGTGCTTGAGACCCTGGAAAAGACAAACACCGAGGTAGACGTGGTTGTTGGCATTGCCGCCAATGGTATTCCCCTGGCAAGCATGATAGCATATGAACTGGGTGCAGATTTAGCTATTTATCATCGTAAAGGTCAGGATATCGTTAAGGCAGGCCACCGAGGGACCATAAGCCGAAATTTCGGATCAGTTGCCGGTAAAAACTGCGTTATCGTGGATGACGTTATTACCACAGGTTCAACCAGTATGGAAGTGATTGAACAGCTAAGAGAAATGGATGCAAAACCAAGAGTTGTAGTGGTACTTGTCGACAAAAAAGGTGTAGATACGATATATAATGTTCCGATTCAGTCTCTTGTAAGAATTGCACGTTTGGACTGAAAATATCCAGGACTCGTTACGAAATAACTCAGGCAACATAATTATTTTGGAACAAAATCGATGGAGATGCTCGCGAAAATAGTTAAGCATAGTGAAAAAATGGACCTAAGTTATTTAGCATTAGGTCCTCAGAAGGTCAACCTATGCCTAAAATTGATCTTCCAGCAGGCAAGACTAAAGCGAGGTCTATACGCCGGATATCCAAAAAATACCTATCCTTATCCCAAGCATAGCCCTGGCTTTTTAGATTAGCTTTTAAGTCTGTGCGTGGTTGGTTTGTAAAGTATACGCCTTCGGGATAGATGTGCAAAAATAGCTTTTGATGTGATAGATACGTCTAATTACTAGCCGGGCGGAATAATGAAGAACAATATTATTAACCAACAATTAAAAGAAATTGACTCAATGAAATTTATTCAATGAACCTTAATAAAGAAAGCTGTTGAGGTTGTTTTGCTTGGACTGAATAGTTACTCTGCTTTTTATATTGTCATCAAAAGGTTTCCAAATCAAGAAGTCCTATGGCTTTTTTACCTCACGAACTCCGATGCTATTATATGTCTTCCCGAAAAATAGTGTAATTGATGATTTTATATGGGTACTATTAATTTTAAAAAAATAATGATTGCAACCGATGGCTCAGACTGCTCCAAACTAGCTGTTGACAAAGGGATAGAGCTCGCTCAATTAAGCGGAGGGACGGTTTATGTGGTCTATGTGGTATCAACAGCCTACTTATCTATGGACGGGGATTACTTTATGGGTATGAATCCTTATTGGGAGTCGATACAGGAGGCATGGAAAATACAAGGGCAGCAGGCTGTAAATTATGTAAAAGATTTAGGAGAGATGAAAGGGATCAATGTGGAATCTGTCCTGCTTGAAGGCAATCCCTCAGACGAACTTATCCGGTATGCAGAAAAAAACGAGATCGATATCATTGTTATGGGCACTCTCGGAAAGACAGGACTGGACAGGTTGCTTCTTGGCAGCGTTGCAGGAAACGTGGTCCGTCACTCGAAGGCTCCTGTTATGGTTGTAAGGGATGAGTGTAATTAGGTAAAGAGTCAAATATCTAGCCATAAATTAACCAAAGATTAGTCCAAGTACTCAAGATCCAGTTTTAAGCCTTTTGACGAGGTTGTAAGAAGGTCTTTTGGATTACTAAATGGTTTATTGAGAGTATTTTGTGAAAACCCTGCTACTCAATAAACAGAATAAGTTTATTAATCGTAGGCAATTATTGGAATTGAAAAATCACTTCTTTTGTCATCAGTTAACGAATTTTATGCACAACTTCGAATACCATGTATAGCGATTTTCCAACAGAATTAGTTGATATGTTGCATAAAAAATAACATTTTTTGATGTTTTGCACCTTAACCGAATCCAAATGAAAATCACTTATAGAGAATGCCACCTCTGAGATGATATCAATGGACTCAATGGAAAAAAATATTTGGAAAAACCGGCACATGATTGATTGGGTCTATTAAGAATATTAAGAGCCAAGAGTAT
This sequence comes from Methanosarcina subterranea, assembly GCF_055385895.1. Lineage (NCBI taxonomy): Archaea > Methanobacteriati > Methanobacteriota > Methanomicrobia > Methanosarcinales > Methanosarcinaceae > Methanosarcina > Methanosarcina subterranea. The sequence continues at coordinate 2,379,014 of NZ_AP042426.1, forward strand.
TAAGAGCCTATCCAAAAGTAGACAAATTGTATGTAGGGTAACGTGTATCAATAACAACATGAAAAATCAGACATAACTACGTGATATCTGATGAATTTCGGAAAAAAAATAGAAACTTTACTACACTATCGAAGCATTGATATTCAGGGTAACGAGATTTTTCTGATAGGCTTTAATCAAGCTTCATCTCTCATCATCGAGAATACTGTCACATCATCTCTGTTCTTATCATAGAATATGATTTCATCATATTTATGGTCGCTCGATTCATTGAGTTCGACACCTACGGAAATTGCACCGTTTCTATCTTCAGTAAACCAACCTGTAAAATCATTGTCCACTAATTTTTCTAGCTCTTCTAAAATTGCTATATCATTTCCCCACTCTAACTTTGTGAACTTAAGAAGTTCTTCGAAAATCTTTGTATTTCGATAAACACCGTCATCGCCCAATTTAAAATCTGCCATAATGTCACCCTCTGATATATAGTAGTAATTTCTATAAAGCCCTATGCTAAGAAGGTTTTTATTAAAGATTTTCTCTCAAGTATCTCTATGATTCACAGACTATATGTAAAATACTGATCTGAGAAAGTGGGCACTGCGCGAGCAGATATAAAAAATCTCTATGATTCACAGACTATATGTAAAATACTGATAGCAAGCGTAAGATGAATATTCAGCTTAATATCATAACACGGTAATAACTTACATATTCCTGGCTCTTGATATCCCCATGTATGAAAACCGCAAGCGAAAAATTGATGAGGTTTTTTGGAGCATTTAATACATGGATGTAAAGGAATATCAGTCTGGATATTATTGCAAACAGAGTTTTTTAAAATTCATAATTGCCGATGCCGGCCTTTCCATGCCAAATCAAATATTCACAAGTTTAGATGTTGAAAAGATAACTGGAATTCATCGCAAAAAAGTCGGTAATGCCCTTTGGCACTATAAGAAGGTCGATGTCCCTTACTTCAGGCGACTCATGAAGAAAGCACCTAATGGACTGATCAGATGGCAGGTTATATTTTCACTTGGGTTTCTGGTAAAACAGATGACTATTATCCTCAATAAATTAAGTTGCTCTGCCGTGCTGGCAGAAGTGATTATTCGGATCTGCATTTTTGAGATCATACTCTTTCCAGACATCACATGAATCACAAATGCATTGTCTGTCAAAGTTAAGGTCCTTACATCGGAACCTATCTTCCGAGCAATACATCCCCGGGATATACTCCGGATTCGGGACGTCCCCTGCGGGCATATATTCCATTGCCTCTCTTGAACTTTTAATTTTATCCTGTGCGCACGGACTGTCAGCCTGGACCGGACATTGTGGGCATTTACATCTACTAATGTTTTCCCCTAGGTAAGGAACTATAAAATCCGTACATTTTTCAGGAGTTCTGTTTCTGTCTCCAGGTGTTATAGAGCCCTTTTCTTCGGTTGATGTACCTTTTCCCATATTGTAGTCCCCAAAATTGATACTCCAATTAACAATCTCTTTTTATAATTTGTTTATAATAATAAAAATCTTTGCGTAATTATCAATCTGGGCAGTCAAAGAGCCCTTAAAAGAACTCAACTAAACAATTGTTTTCAATTTATTCTAGAAAGCGGAGATTCTTCCTCTTCATTCATATTCCCCAGATATTTGCAGGCATTTTACAGGCAGTTCACCAAGGAAAGAAACCTAAAAGGCTTCTTATAATTTCCAGAGAGCCTCTATAGGGTTAAAAATAGCTTCCTTGCCTTCTTATCCCGGGTCGACAGATGAGTTTTAAGCAAGAGCGTATTTAAAATATTAAAAAATCATGCAATGTTTTAATTCACAGCTAATTAATAAATATAATGTTAAGGAAAAATTACTCAATTTTCCTTATATGACATCTTTTTCTTTTATCCCGAAAATCAGTTTCCGTCTAATTTTGTCAGCAGAAGTAACCATAGATCAAAATAGGTAATTGTGATTTCTGGAGAAATTGTAAGGGGGAAGTATTTGTATCAGGAAGGGTACAGGGGGTGAGTTTTCGAAGGTTTGCAAGAAATGCTGCCGGTCGCTTTGGAGTTGACTGCAGCCCCATAAACTCCAGGGTTTTCATAATCGAAACACCAAACCGACAAACACTTAAAACGTAAATTTAATCCACGATGTCTACTGTGCTTGAATTTATACCTCAAGTGTGTAAGTCCTATTAAAAGCGGCCTCTCTAAAAGTCTCAATCATTTTCAAAGTAGATTCGAATAAATATATCCGTTAAGATAAGTTTTAATTCTAATTTCGATTTCCGGAAATTAAAATATAATAATACAACCTTCTTACCATTACCTCAAGGGGAGATGGTAGTTAGGGAACCCGATTTGTCGAAGCAAGATGCAATATCCGGATATTGCAATTTTGACCGAAAAAAAAGCAGGCTAATTTTTATTTTGATTGCGCTTTTCATAGTATTATGGTCGATCTTTTTTAGTTTTTATACTCCTGAACAGATAGTCACAATGCTGAGTGTACAGAATGTTTATATTTTTGTCTTTTTACTTGCAATTATCGTTGGTGTATCCGTATTTACTACCACTTTGTTCTATACGTCCCTGGTTGCAATATCCTTTGGCGGAGTTAACCTGGTCTGGGTTTCTTTACTTGCAAGCGTTGGTCTTCTTTCCGGGGATCTGGTAGTTTATTATTTCTCTAAAACAGGCAGCCAGTGCGTTCCGGAAAAATATGAAGGCATTATTGTTCGCTTGATAAAATGGACTAAAAAGTACAGTGATAACAAAATTATTTTGCTAATTTTCTTCTATTCTCTCACGCCACTCCCAAGCGATGCAATTTCAATTTTTCTTGGAGTAACATCTTTCCCGATTCGAAAAATGGTCCTCCCATTAGTTCTTGGTAAATTTATACTGATATTCGTTTTCCTGGAGCTTGTAATGCTTGGATACAGCTTTTTCTGATCGGAAGATAGGTAAATTATATTATTGAGCAGAGAAAGTAATAACATAATGGTTAACATATTGGGTGGAAGGGAAACAGGGAGAGGGCCTCTACAACTGGATATAGGTGTAGTTCTATCAGGCCTTGGAGGGAACTCCAATCAAGAAAGGAATCAATTCAACGGGCTCTTTTCCTTTTTTGGCATCGATTTTGGGCTTTATATTGGACCATCATATAATCCGTTTCGGACTATAGGGCCCAGTATCGGCATTGGTCTGGTAATAGGGTCCAATGGTTTTCTGGCTTTAAAATTAGGTATTCATTTCAGGAGAGCATTTGGTTTAGCTATGCTGTTTCCTATAGTTCCTATTTATGGTGTTACCGGAGCGAGCTTTTTAGCTGCTTTGCCTGTTTCAGAAGGCGCTAAAGCTGCAGCAACTGTCCCATTACTGTTAGTGCCGGCAGCTTTTGTATACCAGGAAAATATCAAAGAATTACGTACGCGTGGATCAGAAATTGCAAGGAAGTTGAGATGGTATATTTCAGGAAAATAAGTACTTTATTACATCAATTCTGAATATTGAAATATTCTAAATATTGAAATATTCTAAATATTGAAATATTCTAAATATTGAAATATTCTAAATATTGAAATATTCTAAATATTGAGATAATGCCCATGAACCTTTTTTTCTAGCGTTATCTTAGAAATTCTCTCATTTTTCCAGCCACTAACCTCTTTAGCGGCTTCCTGGTATCACCAATCCGGCGAAAGATATATTCCTGTGGTTGTAGAATGAATCTCACTGAGTTTATGCAAATCGAGCAGATAGTTCCTATGGCGAACAGTTGCTTTAATCACACCTGAGATTATTATAAATTTCAACACGAAAGGAGGACGCACCTTGAAAATTGCAGTTGTAGAAAACGATAACTGGCAAACTAGTTCAATATTCGAACCAGGGTCCATTACAACATATGAAGACGGCGAGGAATGGAAAGTCCTGAACCGTTTTGAAAATAAAGTTTGCAACGCAAAGGGCATGGCTGCCGTACGCATAGCTGTAGCGGATACAATAAAACAGCTTGATGATGTAAAAGTAATTGTTGCAAGTGAAATCCCCGGGATAGCTTCCGGCATTTTTCAAGCAGCAGGCTTTGATATATTCATTGTGGAAAATAGCGTGCTAGATGTTCTTGATTCGGTCAAAAAAGAAATGCTTGAGGCAATTGAGGAACGGCAGAAAGAACCCGCCAAATTCGATATCATACAATTTCTGGAACCCGGTGCGAATAAAGGTGATTTTTCTCTTAATATGGAGAAAATCCTTTCAAAGAATTCGGAGTTGACTTCAAAGAAAATTCTGATCCCCTATCTGAAAAACGGAGAATTCAACAGGTTGGACGTTATTTGCAGTCATACTCCAAAGTGGTTTGTCACAGATTTAGGCACCCTGGGGTTTGAATATGAAACTGTGAATGAATCGCTGAATAGGAAGACCGTTAGAATAGTGCGTATGCAAACTTTTTAAGACTTGTTGGATGCGGAATTAGTGGAATACCATCAGAAGTATAGTATTTAAAGCCCCAATCATAATATTACCTGTAACCTGGAGATGATATTTTGAGGCTCCCTTAATTGGTATGAGTCAAGACCCTTGTCTGTATAGGGCTTAAGCTTAATTTAAGGATATATTGGGGACGTGCAGGCAATTATCGATCCACTTTTTGGGTGCGAGCAATTCAACCATCTTGGGCCGAGCAAGTCGATAATATTTTGTGTCAGGAGTCTTTGAGTCTGGAGTCAAAATAAGCTGTGGCAATCACTTGAAAACATCCAGTTCAAAGCTCTGATGGGCTAGGGAGTCTTTGCGTGGGGTAATTGAGATAATATTGAGGTAGGCAGGGAGCTCTGATTTATCCGTCTTCAGCTTTATATTACACTTATCTATACCGTCCTGAGTTGATGCTGAGCTCGATGTAAATTGTTTACACCAGGAGGCGCATTTTGGAAGATAATTCAGGGATATTGGATCGAGAGGAGATTATAGATAGCCCGGTGAAAGGTCAATCGTCTAAACCGGCTACCCGACGGAATACCTGGCTAAAAGTTTTAATATCCGCAACAGTTTTCTATATTCTCTTACTGGTGGCGTTGATGCTGACGGGCAATCCCAACCTGTTTCCCAGCCTGGTGATGGTCGGCAACTTTACGGTCCCTGTTGCCTACGTAGCATTCTTATACGAGCGCAGGTACTTTAGTCGCCTGAAAATGCCGACTGTTTCCCTGGCTTTCCTGTACGGTGGGCTAGTAAGTATTATCGCCACTTCTTTTCTGGGACCATTATTTAACATTCGGTTTGATCTTGGTGAGGCTCTAGCAGTAGGGCTCATTGAAGAATTTGCTAAAATCCTGGGTGTGCTGGTGATCGCACGTCGCAGACAGTATGTCTCGGAAATGGATGGGCTGATCCTGGGCGCGGCGGTGGGGATGGGGTTTGCGGCCCTGGAAAGCACCGGTTATGCCTTTACTGCCTTCCTGATAAGTTCGGGGAGCATTTCGGTAGCAGTGGAAGTGACCTTGCTTCGCGGTCTGCTTTCCCCATTGGGACATGGGACCTGGACAGCAATTTTAGCCAGTGTACTGTTCCGTGAAAGCGAAAAATGCTGCTTCCGAATTAACCTGCGAGTGATTGGCGCATACCTGCTTGTTTCCATTCTGCACGCAATGTGGAACGGGTTGTCCCCGGTTCTCACTCCCGTGATTGGTCTGGGATTAAGTGTGATCACCTCCTGGAGTGTAGTTGGTTTTATTGGACTGTATGTACTCTGGATGCGCTGGCGAGAAGCGGGCAGGTCACAAGCTGTTTTGCCACCAGAGACCGAGGCCAAATAAATTTGAAAGGGGAATGCGGGAGATTCCACACTAAGAATATATGGGCATCAAAAGTAAATTTTACAATGTAGATGAGCTTCAGGATAAAGTAAAGAGTATCGATACACACTACAGCCAGAAGCAAGATTGCCTTAGCTAGAAAAGCCAGGCGATTTTTTTTATCTGCATAATTATTTATTCAATTTAAAAACTAGACCAAATCCAGACGATTACAACTAAATAATTAAAATAATGTTACTTAAAATAATGTTGAGAATAAATTTCTCTATTTTGCTTATAGCGATCTCTTTCATTTATCCTGAAAACCAGTTTCCGTCTACTTTTACTTCCCGAGGTAACCATAAATATATATCGTTCTTATTCAAAATAGCCAATTGTGACCTCTGGAGAAACTGTGCGGGCGGAAATATTTGTGTCAGGAAGGGTACAGGGCGTGGGTTTTCGAAGGTTTGCAAGAAATGCTGCCGATCGCTTTGGAGTGGACTGCAATCCCATAAACCTCAGGGACGGAAGGGTTTTTGTTCTAGCTGAAGGCAGGCGGGAAGCCCTAGAACTCCTGATAAACGAGCTTCGGAAAGGGCCGACTTTTGCACACGTGGAACACGTTGATGTAACTTTTGAAGAGGCCCTGGGAAACGTGTACGAGCTTTCTTGAGATAGGCTTCGTAACCTTTTATTTTCCTTGAAATAAGTTTCATAGCCTTTTATTTTCCTTGAGATAAGTTTCGTAACCTTTTATTTTTACCTTATTTTATAAGATATTTTTTACCCTGTTTAATCAGGTATTTTTTGCCCTGCTATTTTTGCCCTGTTTAATCAAGTTGCTTTCTAAGGCATATCTCATGTTTTTTGGAATTTACCGTGTGTTCAGGAATTTGATCTTCCTCGGGATTTCCCGCGGGTTCGCGTTCATAGGGCTCGGCTTTCACAAGGACATAGGTATATTGTCCAAAGGCTTTTTTCAGGTTATGTTCCACGTGAATTGAAATTCGGTTTGCTTCCCCGATATCGAGAGCATTGTCAACTTTAATGCGGATGTCCACGGCAATATTATTTCCTATTCTCCGGGTCTTGAGATTTGAGAGGGCTTTTACTCCTTCGGTTTTCCGGATAATCTGCCTGATCTCGCCTTCGGTCTCTTCATCAAGGGAGGCTTCTATGAGTTCGTTCAGGCTGTTGCGGAAAATTTTCAGGGCAACTTTAAGGATGATAAAACTCAGGAAGACCGCCATAAGGGGGTCGAGCACAACCCATTTTCCCCCCAGGAAGATTGCAGCTCCTATTCCGGCCAGGGTGCATAGCGAGGAAAAAGCATCAGAGCGGTGGTGCCAGGCATTCGCAGTTAGAGCCATACTGTTAATTTTCCGGGCCTGCAGGATTGTATAGTGATACATGAATTCTTTTGAGATTACGGAAAGCAGGGCTGCATAAAGAGCAATAACGGCAGGCTGCTCAAGGGTTCCACCTTCCACGAACAGCAGGGTTTTCCTGAGCCCGTAAAGCAAAATCTGTCCTGCTACCACCAAAAGTATGAGTCCTACAAGGCTTGCAGAGAGGGTCTCAATTTTTCCGTGCCCGTAATTGTGGCTTTCATCCACCGGCTTTCTTGCGATTTTAAAGCCAAAGATCACCACAATATCAGTCAGAAAATCCGAAAGAGAGTGGACAGCATCTGCAACCATTGCCGCACTATTGCCCAGAATGCCTGCAAATAATTTAAAAATAGTCAGCCCGAGGTTCACGAAGAGCCCGACGCCTGTAACCCGGACAGCCTGCTCAAACCTTTCTTCATATTCCATTTTTTGGTCACTTCCATTAAAGAGAATCAAATTCTCTGATCTTCTTTCTGCTCTGTGGCAGTGGATACGCTAGAAACTCAGACACATTAAATCCATTTAAAGTTCAGATCAAGCAGTTTCAGGTTAAACAGTTTAAGATGGGCTCAATGGGATCAATGAAATGAGCTCTATGGGATAATGAAATGAGCTCAATGGGATGGGATCAATAAAATAAACTCAATGAGATGAGCTTAATGGACATATAATAAATATATCTCTATAATCTATATTAAATATTTCTTTATATAGTAAAGCTATCGAATTCATTTATGTTAATCTTCAGTTATTTTGATTATTTTTATTATTTCATCAACTTTTTCTCTTTTCTGGCAGTCTATGAAAACCTGTTTGAGAAATCTGTTGATGTTATTCGGGGTAAATATGAATAGTATCACTTTTATGAGATCATCCTTTTATTTTCAGTAGATTACCCCGCCAGCTTGCTCGGGGTGTGTCACTGCAACTTGATTCATTACAGCAACTCATGCGCCGCTCACGCCCGCTTGCTTATATGAAATATAAACAAATGATAGGTAAAAACAGGTAATAGGTAAAAACAAAAACATTAACTACGCAGGGCTTCCTTCCCATAATATCAATTAGGTAGCCGGATGTGCCCCATTTTTCAGAACAGATTTTCAAAATTTCTGCAGCTTTTTCCTCGCTCTGCAGCTTTTTAAGAGCCCGGAGTGTTTCTTCATTCTTTTTTCAGGACCCTCATAATGATAAAAAATCCTGCAAGGTTTATTGCCCCTATCAGGGAATATCCTATCAGGTGCTTTGAGTTACTGCCAAAAACTGGGTTTCCTTCTCCGAAAATACCTGCAGAACTGGTTTCTTCTTTTGCTCCCGCCAGGGAGGATTCGCTTTTCTTTATTTCGGTTTCTTTATTTCCGAACTCGATCACCGAGTCGGTTTTTAGAAAAATCTCTTTTTCCTTTTCTTCAAGGCTATTTCCGGAATCAAGAACAGCCCTGACAGTATAGGAATTCTCCGACTCAAGTCCGAGGAAAAGGAACTGGTCATCGTTTTCCGGGGATGAGATCACCTTTCCGTCCTTCCTAAGTTCTACGGACCCTTTTTCCGGAAGCTTGACTTTCAGGTTTACGTGACCTGTAAGCAGGATCTGCTCTCCCTGTGCAAACCTGGGCCTGTCCGGGATATTAAGGATTCCAAGAAGGGTTGGAGCAAAATCCTCCTGCCCGAAATCTCCTCTGACAACCCCGCTCTCAACGTCCTGAGCATATACAATAAGGGGAACCAGCTGCGCTTCATCCGAAACCGAGTATTTTTCGGACTGATGACCTCCTTTAGAACCATCTGCCGAAAAAGCCATCCCATGGTCTGCGGTCAGGACAAAAGCAAGGTCATTTTTTTCACATAATTTATAGAGGGGCAAAAGTTCGGAATCGAGGCTTTCGATGCAGTCTATATACCCGTAGTTGTCCCTGTAGTGCCCGCTCATATCAATCGCCCCTACGTTGACAGTTAAGAGGTATTTTTGTCCAGGCATGTTTTTTGCCATATAGTTCACGACAGCACAGGCGGCCTCAATTCCCCACCTGTTATACCCGTTATACCTCTCCCTTGTCTCTTTAGAGGTAACATATCCCGGAGCCCTGTCAGCCTCCTTTTCCATCAGCTGCAAAAGCCCGGAAGGCACTTGAGAACCCAGGGAATGATCATATTGCTCAAGCATTATCTCCATATTCTTTATAGAGTTGTTCTTATCTCTCAGGACAGCATCCTGTTCAGCGCAGATTGACCAGGAATCTCCTTTTTCCATTACCGCAATGCAGAGGTAGTCCGCTTGATGTAAAACATCAAAAATACTTGCGTCTTTAAAACTGACAAACTCACTGTCTGCGCCCGGGTTCCCGGTAACAAGGACTGAATGCCCTCCTTCGGTAAATGTCTGAGGAACACGAAACTCGATAATCCGTGCGCTGTTTTTTCCAATTTCCGGAATATTCTCAAGCCTGGCTTTTTCAAGGGGTGCACCGTCAAGTGCATGCGGCGTAAGCTCGGGATAGATAAAAGGTGCGCTTAAGCCATCAACGATCAACACGACTACCCCTGCCGGCGTGTCGACAGGGTTTACCTCGACTTCGGTAAGTGCAGAGGCAGGAGCTGGAAAAGCTGCAGAAAAGATCAGCAATGCTGCTGTAAGTAAAACCATAATTGAAAAGGGATTGAAATTTCGTGTTCCGGATATCATTGTAAATTATTTTACACATCTCCTCTATAAAGAATTTATCTTCTCAAAAAGGTTTGCTCGTAAAGTTCGCTTCCTGATCCATGTTCGCTGCTGATCAATTTTGCGAAACTGAGGATGCATAAATATGAGACTGTAGTAAAATATTTCAATCTAAATTTTTCTCGTATCCGGATTTCAGGTTACCTTTTTAAAGGTTTATTTTTAAAGGTTCACTATTCCAGAAAGAGTAAATGTATAACATTTGCCGCACATATCAGTAATATTCTGAAAAATATTCTGAAAAACCCTATCCATAATCCTAAAAACAGGAAGAATTCCTATGAAGATGAGCCCACGATGTACCTACTGCCTGCTTTCCCGAGTACATTTTCAGTCAAAGCTTTCTACTGACGATGAAGATCTGATAAGCAAGACTCTCCATGAGTGCCTTGGAGTCATGAACAAACATTATAGCCCGGAGGCGGTGTCAGCATCTGTAGCCACTAAAATTCACAGGAAGTGCTATGAAGTCCTGGAAGACAATGATCCGTATAAGGTTACAAAAAAGTTAATCAACCAGGCTGCATTAAAAGTCCTGCCCGCAGCAAAAGAAAAAATTTACGAAAATTCTCCTGATGACGGGGAACTCTTCAGGCGGGCAGTGCTGGCATCGGTTATTGCCAATTATTTTGATTTCGGGATTATGGGTTTTGATGCAAGCGAGGATAAATTTGAAGCTGCTTTTCTGAAATTTTTCGAGCACGGGCTTGACGTTGATGACACCCCGAAAATGATGGAACTTCTTCAGGACGTTGTCTATATTGCTGACAATTGTGGAGAAATTCTTTTTGATATGATCGTTTTTGACGTGATTAAAAAGCTCGGTGGAAAAATTACCCTGGTTGTGCGTGGAGGTCCCATCCTTACAGACGTAACTCTGGAAGAAGTAGCAGAGTTTCAAATCGACAAAAAAGTTGATAAGGTAATGACTACAGGCTCAAATGCAGTGGGCATCCTTGTAGAGGAAGCTCCTCCCGAATTACTCAAAGCCATGAAAGACGCCACTTTAATAATCAGCAAGGGCATGGCAAATTACGAGACTCTCTCAGAACATAACTTCGGGCCGATTGCTTATATGCTTCTTACAAAGTGCGAGTGTGTGGCTGAAGACCTAGGGCTTGAACAGGGCCTGTCGGTTGCAAGACTGATGAACTTCCCCTGAAGTTAGTGCCTGCCGGATTTTTTCGGCATCTATTTATTGATCGGGGTAACTAAATAATAACCTGTAGACAATGAAAAAAAATCAAATTGGATATGTCTGAATACTGTACGTGGATAATAAAAACCGATATATTATGTGATGAATAAACTAATAAAGAAGATAATTTATTAAATAAATAAATAAATAAATAAATAAATAAATAAATAAATTAAATCAGATTAAGGGAGAAGATGGAAAATGTGTGAAATCAACGTTATTCTGCTTCGTGGAGATACGCGTGAGAGAGTTATGGATTCCGTAGCAAAGATCCTTGTTGAAGGCAACTCAATCCAGCTTACAGGAATTCTCGGAGACAAAATGACAGTTGGAGGCTCACTAAAAGAGGTTAATTTTTCACGTGGAGAAGCCCTTATTCTTGCAGATTGAACCTTTTCTATTTTTACCTCTTTTCCCTTGTTTCGATTTTTCTTGATTTTTTCCTAGTTTTTTCCTGTTTTCTCTCTTGTTTTTCCCTTTTTTCCCTCTTTTTCCCTTTTTTTTCCTATTTTTTCCTGATCTTTTCCTGGTTCCGAGTTTTTTTCCTTTTTTTTGGTCCTTTTTACTCGGATTCTTTGTAACCCTGCCTTATGTGCCAGTCGATTCAGGTAATAGAAGTATTTTCCTCTTTACCTTTTCAATTTTTCTCCTGAAAGCAGTTTTTTCTTTCAAGATTTTCAGTTACACTGAGTGATGATACGCAGGTTTAGAGCCCTGACCTCCGGAAAACAGTCTGGAAGCTCCGAAAACCCCGAATCTCTCTTCTACTTTCTTTGATCAATAATAGCTCCCCGGGAAAAGCATTTATCTGTTCCTAGTCTATAACCTCAATGTGATCTAAGATATCACACTCAGGAGTAAAATAAAACATCCAAAAATTCCTATCATTAAATAATATCTTAGGTCGAAAATCGGGCAGTTTGCAGTGTCTTTTAAATCATACGTACATTATAAATTCATGAAACACTTTAAATTTATACCTAAACTTTGAGTTTGCGTATTCACTGCCCGGAAATCGCAAGTCAGGAAAAACCAAATTTTCAGCTGCTCAGGCTATTGTTTAACTATAATTTAAACTGAATTTAAACTAAATCCTGATTGGGTAAAAGAGAATTAAACAGGACAGGATCACAAATGGTTAAAGCAAAGATTGCAGTAAACGGTTACGGAACTATAGGGAAAAGAGTTGCAGACGCCGTACAGGCTCAGGACGATATGGAAGTCATAGGGGTTTCCAAAACGAAGCCTAACTATGAAGCTGCAGTAGCTCACCAGAAAGGGTATGACATATATGCCCCTGCTGAGAATGCCGGAGCCTTTGAGAAGGCAGGCATGCCGATAGCCGGAACCATTGAAGAAATGGTAGAGAAAGCTGAACTGGTAGTTGACTGTACACCTGGAGGGGTAGGGGAAGCAAACAAACCAATGTATGAAAAAGCCGGGGTAAAAGCTATCTGGCAGGGAGGAGAGAGTCACCCGCTTGCAGGTTTCTCCTTTAATGCAGCCAGCAATTATGAAGGGGCTCTTGGCCGTGACCTGGTAAGAGTTGTCTCCTGCAATACAACAGGGCTCTGCAGGGTTATCTTCCCGATAGACAGGGAGTTAGGGGTAAAAAAGGTGAGAGTAACCCTTGCAAGGAGAGCTGTAGACCCCAATGATGTTAAGAAGGGGCCTATTAATGCAATCGTTCCTGACCCGATAAAGCTACCGTCCCACCACGGGCCTGACATTAAGAGCGTACTGCCCCATATCAACATCACAACCGCAGCCATGAAAATTCCGACAACTCTCATGCATCTGCATACCGTAAATATGGAAGTCAATACTGACTGCACTGCCGAGGACATCAAAAAGATCTTCAGTTCCCAGTCAAGAATCCGTTTCGTGGGGCAGGGTATCGGTTCAACAGCCGAGATCATTGAATTTGCCAGGGATATGGGACGCCCAAGAAATGATATGTGGGAGAACTGCATCTGGCCTGAGTCCATTACCGTGCATGAAAAGGAGTTCTACTTCTTCCAGGCAATCCACCAGGAATCAATCGTTGTTCCGGAAAATGTGGATGCTATCCGCGCAATGATGGAGCTTGAAAGCGACGGCGCAAAATCAATCCAGAAAACAAACAAAGCCCTTGGGTTCTAAGTCTCTTCCAGAGCTCTGTTTCCAGGTCTCGGGGTTCTCTGATGAACTTTCTGACGAGCTGCCTGAGTCCTGATTTTTGATACCTCTGTTTCCCTAACCCGAAAAAACGGGTTAGGGGAGCAGGAATCCCGAGATTAGAAGGATCCGACCTTTATATGACTTCAGATTCAAATTTTTTAAATCTGTGCCGGGAGGCTTTTAAGGCTGCATACGATGCAACTTCTGAGCTTGTGGGCACTGATTCGGCAAGCAGCTTCGTATGCATGGGAGCTGACGGGACACCGACTACCAGTATAGACCAGGCTGCAGAGAATGCTATAGTCGAGGTGTTTAAAGCCGACGGCAGGCCCATGAGGGTAATCAGTGAGGAGCTAGGCGAACTCGTTATCGGCAGTTCCCCTGAGTTCTCTGTTGTGCTTGACCCTCTCGACGGGACATATAATGCCTCTACAGGAATTCCTTTCTACAGCGTTTCAATAGCTTTTGCCTCTCACGATCTTGCAGACCTCAAGTTCGGGTATGTGAGTAACCTTGCACTCAAAGAAGAGTATTATGCAGAAGCTGGAAAGGGAGCATATCTTAATGGGAATAAAATTAAAACCTCCATGAATTCAGACCTGAAGAACCTATGTGTCAGTGTATACGGCTACAGGCAGAACGTGGAAAGGACCAGAAAGATATATAGCAACGTCCGGCGCGTGAGACTGTTCGGGAGTGTGGCTCTTGAACTATGTTATGTAGCTTCAGGCAGGCTTGATGCTTTTGTAGATGTCCGAAAAGCTCTGCGTGTAACTGATGTGGCGGCAGGGCAGCTTATCCTTGAAGAAGCCGGTGGGCTTGTTACGGACGGATACGGAAAAACTTTAAGGCTTCCTGATAACGTTACCGCGAGGGTGGAGATGGTAGCGTCCAACGGACACGTACATAAAAAACTTTTAAGCTTGCTCTCAGGTGGATAATTTGGCAATTAAAAAAATAGGTCTCGCATCACGCTGTGACAGACATGACGTACTTGATATGGTAAGGAGCATTATCGCTAACTTCCAGTCGAAAGTGCAGATATATGTCTCAACTGCCACAGCTGACGTCCTTGACATCGAGGGGACTCCGATAGAAAAGATGAGGGATGAGGGAGTCGAGCTTATCATAAGTGTGGGAGGTGACGGGACAGTCCTGCGGAACATTGCCAAAATGAAAGACCCTCTCCCTGTACTGGGAATTAATATGGGAACCCTCGGTTTTCTCGTAGATGTGGAGCCTGAAGATGCGATTGAGACCATAGAAGAGGTCCTCTACGGTTTTTCGTATCTCGAAAGGATGCGCGTGGATGTTTTCCTTAATGGGGAAATGCTTGAAACCGCTACCAACGAGATCGCAGTAATGTCTGCAAAACCCGCAAAGATTATTCAGTTTGAAGTATATGTCAGTGACTGCCTTCTTGATGAAATGCGTGCAGATGGTGTGGTTTTTGCAACTCCCACAGGCTCGACTGCCTATGCAATGAGTGCAGGAGGTCCTATCATAAATCCGAGGGTAAATGCAATTGTGGTGGTTCCTGTTGCCCCTTTCAAACTCTCCTCAAGGCCCTGGGTTATCCCTTCGGACAGTGAGATTACAGTAAAATTGTCCGACCATAAAAAAGAGGCTGTAATTGCCATTGACGGTCAGAAGTCTTACAGGATCAAGCCTGAGGATATTGTCAAATTGAGGAAATCAAAATATCCTGCACGTTTCGTGAGGATTTCAGATACATGCTTTTATGAAAGAGTTCAGCGGAAACTTTCCTGAAGAAAAGCCTTCTTTCAGGTTTGATTCTTCTTTAATTTTAATTTCTTCATGAACGTAGGTTTTCAGAACCTTTTTCCTGAGGTCCGTTTTACTCCTTAAATAATTCGCTTAAATGTATCCCCTGAGATTTATCTTTTGAAGTTATTTCTCTGATACTTTTATCTCTCACTTTAAAAAACTGAAAGCTAATTTTTTCTCCGAAAATAGTAGCCCAAAAGTAGGAATATTGTTCCCGGAAACTCTTTTCCTCCAAGGAAAACATTTATACATGTGTAGGTAAAGCTAATGCTTAATTCTGCTAAATATAAGATTTTTTGACTTTTAATGGTGTTTTCGCCACGTACTTTCTTATCCAGGCCTTTGAATTGTTTTTCAGGGCAGTTGATACAAATATCATTAAAAATAATCAAAAATTCCTCAAATTGAGAAAAATCACGGGAAACAGCAACCATGTCAGAGAGCGAGCAGTACTCCAGAAACACACTTATGGATTTCATCGAATATCGCCCCCTTGATATCGAAATCTGTGACGTGACCCTGCGCGATGGGGAACAGACCCCTGGCGTTGTGTTCACTAAAGAACAGAAGCTGGCAGTAGCCAGTAAACTTGATTCCATGGGTATCGAGGTTATAGAAGCCGGATTTCCAGTAGTTTCCGCATACGAAAAGGAAACCGTAAAGGAAATTGCAAGGCAGGGCTTTAATTCAAGGATCTGCTGTCTCTCAAGAGCAGTAAAAGGGGATGTTGACGCTGCCCTTGAATGTGATGTTGATATCGTCAGCATTTTCATTGCAATGTCCGACATGCACCTCAAATACAAGTACCACCGAAGTCTTGAGGATATGCTCGGCTGCGCTAAGGAAGCCATAGAATATGCAACTGATCACGGTTTAAAAGTACGTTTTGCAGCCGAAGATGCAAGTCGCACTCCTATTGACCGCCTCAAGAAGGCTTTCAAGGAAGTTGAAAGTGAATACAAAGTGCAGTACGTAAGCGTTGCAGATACTGTGGGCATCCTGAACCCTACTACAACCCACTATCTTGTGAGTGAGATCTTTAAGTCCGTAAATACTTCAATCTGCATTCACTGTCACGATGACCTTGGCATGGCTACAGCTAACACCCTTGCAGCCGCCGAAGCCGGGGCAAAGCAGCTTCATACGACAGTCAATGCAATAGGAGAAAGGGCAGGAAATGCCTCCCTTGAAGAAGTTATGGTTGCTTTGAGGGTGCAGTACGGGATAGACCGTTATGATACAACAAAACTGACTGCACTTTCCAGAATGGTCTCGGAATACTCGGGCATTACACCCTCGGTGAACAAAGCTGTTGTCGGACAGAACGCCTTCACTCATGAGTCAGGAATCCACGTCGCTGCAATCCTTGAAGAACCACGGACCTACGAACTCTTCCTCCCTGAGATGGTTGGCGGAAAGCGCAACCTTGTCGTCGGAAAGCACACAGGCACAAAAGCCCTGAAAGGAATAATCAACAGTATCGGCTTCTGCCTTGAACGGGAAGAACTCTGTGCTCTGATTGAAAAAGTCAAGGTCTGCACCGAAGAAAAGCGTAAAAGCATTTCCCGGGAGCAGCTCGAAAAGCTAATTACCCAGGTCAGGCAGGAACAGAAAACCCAAGACAGTGGAAGAGAGAAGGTTTCGATCTAAAGTGCATAAGAAATGAGAATGTTTCTAACGATTCATTCCAATTCTTTTCTAAATCTAACTTTTTTTCTAAGTATTCTACATACATATGAAGCTATCAATAATTTGTTGATAATCTTCGAAAAACAGGTTTACTAATAGGTATCGGGTTCTTAGAACCGAAAACTCAAATGAGGTAAAAACTCAAAGGAAGCAATTTTCTCAAAAACCTGTCGTGAAACGAAGAGCTCAAGTAGAGTAAGGAGAGGCGGTTCACCCTTAACGGAAGCAGAAAATGGCGTAATAAAATTAAAGAGGTATGCTGATTAGATATCAAAATTAACCTTTAATACCTCACATTGTGGCATATTTTTAATTTGTACGCCCTCCAGTGTTCCTGTTATCTCCAGGCGATCAAATTCGTTTGAACCGCATAGTACGTCTTGATTCGGGTGTGTGCCAGGTGTGATACTGCAGCTTAGAACAGTCTTTTTTCCAGCCGATACTACGATTGGGAGCCTTGGTGATGCAGGATGGTTCTTTGGAAGAACTATTAACGGTGACCTGATTTCCCGAATCATGAAGAGAACGCATTTAAGCCCTTTCTCAGTTTTCTCATCCACCGAAAGCGCAGAAGCGACAATCAGGTCATGAGGCTCCAGTCCGAGTACGATTTCTTCATTTTCGGTTTCCAGAAAAAACTGCCCGCCCGGACCTGCTTTTACAATAGCTACTGTTCCTGCCGTGCCGCGCAGGAGAAGCATTTCACTTTCTTTCAGTGAAATGTCTTTAGAAGAAGCTTGTATTTTCATCTTAAAAATAGTATCTAAAAATCATGTTTATTTGGATTCTGTTACATTTGCAGACTGGCAGGAAGGGCATTTTACATTCTTGCCAATGCCTTTGAATTTGTTTCCACAGTCTTTGCATTCGTACTGTTTAAACGGCAACTTTCCTTCCATATCAATATCAAACGAGTCTCCAACGCTACACATAATTATCACCTCATGGTTTATCAAGGGCTTACTATAATCATTTAACCCACATATTATTACTCATACTTATCTAATTAATACCTTTCCATATCTGTTCCCGGGTAATTTCTGATCGCAGTTCTCCTATCAGGGCAACCCTTTCCACGAAAGCACTATGATGGATACTTTCTTCCTTAATAGAGCACCAGAAGAATCCCGAATTCAAAAAATGAAATACCAGGGTTCAAAATATAAAATATCGATAATAAACTTGATTCCTATGAGGGCTTTTGAACGAAAAGAATCCAGGCAAGCCTTTCCTTGCTTATGCTCTCCAGAAATTTTCAGCTTATACCGATCTCTTTGATTCAAAAAAGTAAAAATTAAGAAATGTAGGTGGAAGTCCACTCCGGCTTTTCCGGTGGATGCGTTTCCAGTATTTCTCTCCATTTTTCGTCGGTCAGGCGGTCGGACATGGGCTGCTTGAACTCGTAATAACTCATCACGGGCCCGGCTCCTATGAGGATCCTGCCATCCGGAAGCTTATACGCAACTACGAGCATGTCCACATATCCGACTCCTTCTTCTAGTACGGTTTTTGTGTTGCCGTCGGTATGGACATCAGCCACAACCGTAGTTTTTCTTGCTTTCTCATCGACATCGTCTATGACGCCTTCAAGCTGGTCCCCGAAATTCTTGATGAATTCGTAATCTTCTTCTGTCAACTCTTCATTTCCAAGTTCTTTTTCCGAAATTGCCTGAACACTCGAAAGAATGCTTTCAAGGTCCGCGAGCCTTGATTTTGAAGCGGGGTTAAGCACGCCCATTTCGTCAAGCCCCTGGTTTGTCATCTTCGTTAGGGCAAGCAGCCTGGCGTAAAATTCGGGGACTGGCTCTACATATCCTACAACCGGTTTTTCTTCGGGAGGCATGGGCATGCCTGTTTCAGTTATAGTATAGCTTTGTTTGGCATAGAGGATAGTGTCGTGCCTGAGTTCAGTCCAGGAAGCAAGCGAAGTGCTTAATTCTTTATCCTGCCAGGCATCGGTTTGCATAAAAGTCGGATAGCCTTCACCATAATCATTCAGGAGAGGCTGGAGGGAATAAAGCCATGACCAGTAGAGGTTCCTGTTCCACTCGGCTGCGCTGAAATTCGAAAACTCCGAGTCCAGTCCCCCGTACCGGAGACTATAATTTTCGTAACTGGAATCGTTTAATTCGTCAAGCCAGTAGACAGCTCTTTCAGAACCCAGAAAAGCCATTGCATCGAGCCCGCGAGGGAAACCGCGAATAGGCCTTCCCGCCCCTGAAATTACTAAAGTGAAAGGCTCTTCCTTTTCTCCCTGATATTCACCTGTATAGGCTCCGACAAGGTTTGAGAAAACGTAAGAGTCCGGGATGAAGCGCTGTCCCATGAAGCGGAAACCTGTTGTATTTTCAAGGCATTCGTCAGCCTGCTCAGGCGTGAAGGGCGGTTCCAGCAAACAGTTTCCGGTGCCGCCGTAGATTTCCGGGCCCTGGTATTCAGCAAGTGCGGTTTTCAGTTCCTCTACAGCTGTTTCGTTAAACTCCCTTTCTCCATTTCCAAAGACCGAGTCCATGGCTTCCATGTATTCATAAGGTCCCAGGTCATCGGAAAAGCCCACGTAAAAAGCCGTAACCCCATAGATTCGGTCCCAGTTTTCAAGGAGTTCAGGCGAGTTTTCGAGCTCTGAAGCGATCAGGCTTGCCTGGATAGTCTGGATGCGGGCATCTTTTGCAGGGTCTTCGGATTTGATCAGTTCGCCTTTCAGAAGCATGCTCATCCTGCCGTGCCACATAAAAGCTTTGAAGTAATTCTTCAGGAGTTCCGAGTGAGTGTAGTGTCCCCTGGGTACATATTGAGAATAATCTTCTTTATAAAGGAAAATCGGAGAAACACTAAAGCCTTCATGCTTTTCGATAAGAGCCAGTTCGGCTTCAACCTCTTCTTTTACAAATGAAGGGATCTCAAACTGGTACTGGTCTGCCGAACCTGCAGGGAAAAGAGCCTCATCAATAAAGCCATAAGGATCTTCTGCTGCCTGTACCTGTTCGGGCTTCGGCTGGAGCAGGCTCAAAGCAACCGCGAAGTAAGCTGTGTTTCTCCTTACGGCTTCTTTTTCTTCCCCTGAAGCGCTGTTGTATTTCTCGACCGAGGCATCCAGCAGGGCAAGATCGGTCTTCCAGATAGCATCATAAAATTCCTTTTCCTCTATCTGGCGCAGGGTCTCATCAAACTGGATATGATAGAGGTGCAGAAGAGAATCCGTGGTAATAAAAATAGGAACCTCCTCTTCTTTGAGAGTCACGTACATTGAAGTTATGTCCTCTTCTGCGGGGTTGTAAGGGTTTTCTATTACCACAAAACCATTCTTTTCCAGAATCTCAAGAGCTGATGCGTCCAGAGGGATTCTGGTAGAAAAGGTTCCATAATTGGAGATTTTGTCCCTTTGCAGGGGCAACTCGTAAGAAGGCGCTTTTAACTCGACATCAAGAGCTTCCAGATTATAATTTATCGGCAGGGAGGCACCCTGGCCCAGAACTCCTGAATAAGTTACGGCTTCTGTTTTAAGTACATCTGCGGCGTAGCCGGGCGCGCCCTGTTCTGTCCTCTGACCGGAGCAGCCAGCAAAAAAGACAAAAAGCAATAGTATCAGGTAGACTGATACTAATTTGATTCTGTATTCCATGATTTATACCTCAGGTAAAACTGATAAAAATAAGTCAGACGTAAAATAATTAAGTTTTTACACCTAAAAAAGAAAAACCCTCTTTTTCCCTCTTATTATAAGGGCTCAGAGAGTCTATTATTCGTGAGGGCTCAGAGGATCTATTCTGAAAAGCAAAATCATAAATAATGCAGTCACAGCTCCTGAACTCAAGAGAAGCGGATCTCTGGTGATATTAAGAAGTGTGCCAGTGATAAGCAATAAAGCCCCTACTATCAATAAAATCTGGAATTTTCTGTTCAAATTTATTCACCCCTTTACTTCCCATTTTTTATTCCTGGTGTTTTCAAAATTATTCGTTTAAGGCATAATATGTACCCTAATTCCCTAACATCAATTGTTTCTCTTTGGTTATTTATTTTTCCACAAAGCATTTAATTTTTTGTTAAACTTCAAACCGTTTTGAAGTTATGTTTCAAAATGAACAGGCTTTAGATTCTGAAAACAAATAGAAACTCGATTTATTGAAAACTCTATAAAAAATCAGTTTCAAAAAATAGAAATAAATATTTTTTGGATTCATCAGGAAAAATAAGCTAATTATTCTCAGGGAATTAAGCTGACTGTTTCCTGCCGGAAGCAGAAATATAACTGACTGAGAGTGAATATAATTTTTTTAAGTTCGCGGGGGTTAACAGCATGAATTCAGGTTAAAATAGTGCAGTTTAAGTCCTGTTAAAAGTTTGGTTGCCTACTTTTGTAATGTTGATATTCTTCACTAATAAATGACAGTAGACGGCTCAAAAATCTGAATGCTTGGTTGAGCCACCCGAGTTTCGCTTCCCGAGTTTCGCTTCCCGAGTTTCGCTTCGGGAGCACGAGGTCTGTTTCACTCGCTTCGCTCGCTCAAGCAGACTCGTATAAAGGATAATTGCAGCTTTTTTTATAGCTGCATTTTCATAAAAACGATACGTAGGCTGGGAGGGTAGTTTTGCAGACTTACGGCTTTGTCCGGCTATCTTAGACTACCACCCTCACTCCTACGGCTCTCCGGCAATTTAACATGTTACAGCTCTGTGTTCACAGAGTCTGGCGATTTTCCACGAGCTTACGGTCTGTAGAGAGCAGAGGGATATTTGGTTCCCAGCCTATAAAATAGTGTCGTGGGGGCTCTTATAAGTGTATTTGAATGTTGGTATTGATGTTGCTAAGAATATACATGAAGCCTGTATTCTGAACGATAAGGGAGAACAGATTGGAAAATACATCAAAATTAAGAATTTAAAAAGCAGTATTGAGAAGTTCAGAGAACGTGTAAAATCAACCGCAGGTGAATTAGATCTAATTCCAAGGATTGGAATGGAAGCCACTGGAATATACTGGTATACCATATATTGTGAACTTTCGAAACACTATGAAATCCATCTTTACAATCCTTCTCAGGTAAGGGGGTTTGCAGCAGTCAACGTTAGGGGAGCAAAAACAGATCAAATCGATGCAAAAACAATTGCTGGAATGCTTCGATTCGGGCAAGCCCCAAAAATCTGTTATGGCGATAAAATGAGAATGGAACTGAAGGAATACTGTAGATTCCATTTCAAACTGAAATCAGAGGTGGCTAACCTGAAGAAGCGGGTAATACGCAACATGCATCTTATTTTTCCTGGATATGACCAGATGTTTTCAAGCATATTCACAAAAACATCAATAGCTATTCTAAATGAAGCACCAAGACCCTTTGATATGCTTGAAATGGGAGAAGAAAGGCTCTTTGAATTGATGAGAAAAACGAGCAGGAATCATTACAGTCCTGAGAAAGCAAGAGAACTTTTAGAAATGGCGAAAGATTCAGTTTCTCCTGACTTTATTGAGGAGGCTTTACTATTTGAAGTTGAGTCTCTGCTGAAACTGATTGAATATATAGAAAACCAGATAAAAGAAGTGGAAACCAGGATTTCGGCTGCATGGAAAACGGTGAAGGATAAGCATTATCTTCAGACAATTCCGGGAATCAGCGATTTAATGGCAGCTATGATCTGGGCTGAACTTGGAGATGTGGAAAACTTTCAGCATCCTGACCAGATCGTTGCTTTTGCAGGATATGATCCAAAAGTAAAACAATCTGGGAACAAGGAAGTTATTTCAGGACCTAACAAAAAGGGATCAAAACTGCTAAGATGGGTTTTGGGGAGAGCTGTTGTGCAAGCAAAGCTGTTTAATCCGGTAATAGAGCAGTATTTTATGAAGAAAATGAGTGAGGGGAAGCACTACAATACTGCACTCTGTGCATCAGCTAAAAAGATGATAAGGATTATCTGGTCTGTAGAAAAGAACAAAAGACCGTTCCAGATACCGGGATAAAGTAAATTGAGAGGGGGAACTGAGAAAAATGATTGAAAAAAGGTAGCTGTGGCTATGGATTTTTATCGGTCTATGCGAAAAGGGAAGGAAGAGTTTTTGGGTTGAGGAGCAAAAAAACCTTTTAGGCATATTCATGGAAATTTACCGCGCTATCAGCGCGGCTTTTTCATAATAATTCCCCTTGATGAAAAAATCGAATATAAAAAATCATTTATAACATGTCTAAATTATAAAACTATAGCTTTTCCCTTCCAAATTGCGCCTCGCCCGAATTGCGCCTCGCCCGAATTGCGCCTCGCCCGAATTGCGCCTCGGGAGTACGCGGTCCTTTTCGCTCCGCTGCGCTTCGCTCAAGAGGACTAAGTTATGAGTTTTAGTAGTGAGCTTTGCTCGGATGATTTATTCAAATATTCATGACCAGTACAACCTTATTCACCATACCGGGTCGTCCTGTTACACTCGACGCAGGAGAGCGTTCTCTCAAAGAAAGAATAACGAAAAGGAGAAAAATCAGAAAAAAGAAAAATCGAAAGAAAAACTTATAGATGAATATATTACTTGATTTGAATAATTACCCGATTCAAATGCATCAAAAGTTAAAATAACTAACTAACTAACTAAATAAATAAATAAATAAATAAATAAATTAATAAATAAAATAACATGAAATAAAATCAAATAAAAGAACTTAATGCTTCAATATTTTCTGCATTTGCCTTTTATAAAAATCACCGAAGTTCCCGGAAGGGCGAGTTTTTCCCTGATAAGGTCTGAAAGTTCCGAATATGGGGTTGGCTTTTTCACTTCTTTTCCCATTTCCTTTTCAGTTTCCTTTCGACTATTACCCTCTCTCTTTTTTTCCCAATCTTGAACTTCTTTTCCTTCTTCCCCATCTAAATTAAAAACCGACACATCAGGCACTATGGCCTCTATTACTTTCTTCAGTTCAGGGACTTTCTGCCCTCCTGTCATGGCTGCGACTTCATTCTGAAGTACAAGTACAAGCACTTCATAACCTTCGCTTGCAGCATTTAAGAGACCGAGGATGCCGGAATGTGCAAGGGCAAAGTCTCCGATTACGGCTATACCTTTCTTCTCAAAGCCGCAGGCAACCGAGATTGCCGAGCCAAGGGCAAAGCTGACATCAACTGCAGCAAGGGGTTCGGGGGCGCTCCGGACAGAACATCCCATATCTCCGGCGACCAGAATGTCAGATATACGGAGAAAATGGTAAAGTGGGAGATAGGGGCAGTCTTCACAGATGGCAGCTCTGTCTTTTTTCCTGAATTCGGTACGTATAGAATCTACGGGACTTGAAACTGTTTCTTCCTCGATATGCTCAAGGGCAAACTCGATATCTTCAGGCATTATTTGCCCGTATGGGAGGTGTCCCGTTTTTTTGCCGCAGACATTGCCTGAAATCCGGATATGCTCTTCTATAAAGGGTTCTGACTCTTCAGCTACCAGTACCCTCCGGTTATTCTTAAGGAAATTTCCTATTTTCTGCAGGGGAAGTGGATTTACAAGGTTGAGAATCAGATGAGAAAATCCGTGAGAATAGCCTGGTTTTTTCAATATGGTTTCGACAACTGAGGATGCAAAACCTGAAGAGATGATTCCGATCCGTTTAACGCCTTTAATCCTTTCGACTTCTTTCTGTTCTGAAGTCTGTGTGTCTGCTTCGATTTCTTCTATTCCTTTTTCTTCTATTTCTTCTTCTATTTCTTTTGTTACCTTGTTCAGGTCAGTATTTTCGGCTTCTGCTTCAAGCATCGGGTAAACTTTAGAATGAAAGTGCTGGTGCTTTTCCATCATCCGGAGTCCCCAGATCGAACGGTCAAACAGGGGGTGGACAGCTGAAGAAGCGGGAAGGCGCCTGACTTTCCCTTCAGTTTTCTCCAGACCTGCGGTTACTCTTAGAATTACTGGAGCCCGGATTTCTTCCGAAAGCTCATAAGCCCGTCTGAGAGTTCTGTACGCAGTATCGGGATTAACCGGGTCAAATACTGCAACTTCAGCGATCCTGCCATACCAGCGGGAGTCCTGCTCGTTCTGAGAGCCTTTTACACCCGGATCGTCTCCTGCAATGATTACCAGACCCGCACCGATAGTGTGCGTAACCGAAGTTATAAGGGGGTCGGAAAGCAGATTCATACCAACGTGTTTTACAAGCACAAGGGCCCTTCTGCCCGAAACAGAGGCTCCGAGGGCTATTTCCAGGGCAACTTTCTCGTTTGTAAGCCAGTTAGCCCTGTAAGTTGATTTGTGTGTATTGTGTGTATTAGTTAATGGCATGTCTGTTTTCAAAAAAAGTTCCATCAGGGATGTAACAGGGTACCCAGGAACTCCTGTTATAAGCTTAACATCGCTGTCGATGGCTGCAAGATGAAGGGCTTCAAACCCGTTACATATTGTTTCACATACGGCTTCTTCGTTCAAGCTGACTCCCCACCCGGAAATTATAGGAGTTTCGAGTAGATTCGGTACTGTTTAATTAGGTATGTTAATTAGTTTTTTCCATGCTTATCGGCGTTATCTCTGTTCCGGGAATAATGGATTCTTCAGGTCTCCCGAACCAGGGCAGGGAAGCAAGAGCACCTATTACCCCGTTGCCGTCAAGCAGGACTTCCACATTGTTTTCTTCAGCGCAGCGCAGGGTATCCGCCTTCGAGACCCTTTCTGTCCGGCAGCGGTTGCTGTACCGGTAAAGCCCTTTTGCGTAAAAATCAGATAGTACTACAAGCCCTGTTTCTCTGGACGCGCTGTATTTTTCAAGGGCTTTTTTAAAAGAGTCTACAAGCTTTAACTTCGCTTTTTCGTCCACACAGCCGAATTCCAAGACCGTTGACATGCAGTTCTGGGTCTTTTCAGGAACAGGGAAGAGCTGGACAAGGGCATGGGAGAGGTAAACTGCTTCCTGGCAGTCCAGCTCCTTTGCGATGTTATGGGTCAGGGTCCAGGTAGCTCCAATGTCCTTTGAATCCGTGTCGTCTATGCCTATAAGGACGCGGTCCCTGCGGGGAACCACAATTGTCCCCTTTGCACAGCGCTCTCCTCCGGATTCGGAAATCCTGTAGCGCAGAACTCCGTCTGCAAACGCTCTGCACCGAGTTGCACCAACGCCTCCGCCTCCCAGCCCTGCATAGGTGATCTCCACTTCGTCCCCCTGCACGATTACGGATTCTATGCCTGCGGCTGCAACCGAGGGTTTGAGTTCAAGCTTTGAGGTCCCTGTTTTCATGAAATAACGGATCATGTTTCCCGTTGAACGGGCTTTCAGGATAAGGGGAGCCTTTGCATAATGGTAAAGGGACCAGGCTGCCCCGCTATAGCAGTTGGAGTGTTCGATAATCTCCGCGTATTCGTTTTTCGCGTCACAGACCGCATAAATGCCCCTGTAAGGCACAGTATAAGGATCATCAAGATTTACTTCCTCAGTCTGTCTGTTGTCCAGTGCACAGGCGTTTATATGTTTTGTAATGCCGAAGACCTCCTTTTTACGGGGGATAGAAAGTGGGAGGATAAATTGTTGTCAAAAGCCCATTTCCTGTATATATAGTCTATTAATACATTATTGAAAAATCAGGTTACTTTGCCTGATTTGCATAGTGTGATATTTTTTAGGAGTTAAAGAGTTGGAATCGAGTGATACGATAATAGAATGGCTGCTAAATATAAATGCTTCGCAAAATACAAAGCGCAGCTATCTTATGTCGATGCAGCAATACACCCACAGGGGCAGAAGTTACAGCATAGAATAGAGCCTATCTTCAATCTTATAAATACGCGTTGATTTTCCGATTTTCGCGCCAATTGTCTCAAAGAAAATAAAAAGAAACCTGCGAGTCTTTACTAAGGTGGGAAATCACCCAACCCTATTCAGAATAAGACTGGATTAATTTCAACTCTGCATTATGTCAGATTTTGAGGCTCTCTGCGAGAGCAAGAATACAAATGTCTTTGTGATCTTGCAGTTTTGGGGTGAGCAGTTCAAGAATATCATAAATAACTCATTTATTTACCAATCATTCGACTAAGCAATAAATTAGTATATATTTAAAATAATCATTCCAAATATAGAAATAAGTAAATTAAATTTATTTAAGTCTTGTTTTTATATAAATTATTAAATATGAGTGGAGGCAGATGCTCATATATGTAATTTCTCTCCAGATTATCGAACAATCAAAGATCAGGAATTAATTTCAGACTCGAAAGAACTATGAAAAACAGATAGTTTGATGGAATGGCCAGAAAACTTATAAGGAGTTAGATAAGAGGAATTCATGGAGTTCAACAGTACTCTTTTCTTGCTTTTTCCAATAATTGCAATTATTCTACTGATGTTTTAATACCCTGTTTATGATAGGCTGACAATAGAAATTAGGCTAAAATAAATAGTAAAAGGATGGGTTGATTATGGAAAAATTAGCTAAAGCTATTACAGGCTTCGTATTATTGTGCATTGTGATTTTTGTAATTTTTATAATATTTACTGGTAGGTAGTGTTTTGGGACTATTCTGTATCTAGTTGCATCGATTTGTTTAGTTTACATGTTTCATATAATTGGCTTATCCCGAAATTATCCTAACTATAAGAGTACATAAGGGGCGACTTGAAATGGAAGAAATAACATGTGATAAAACATATCGAGAGCATACTCTCATAAGAGTTCTGGGAATAACTTCACTTATGATTTTATTATTGGCTGGTGTAGCAGGTGCAGCTCCATTTGCATATGTAACAAATCTGGGGAATTATTATTACGATACGAATTATAATGGTACTCTTCCGACTCCTACTGTCGCTGTAATTGATACAGCAACTAACAATGTTACAGCCAGAGTGCCTCTCGGCGATGGGTGGCCTGTAGGAGTTGCAGTCAACCCTGCAGGAACAAAGATATATGTAGCGTCCGCAACTATAGACGACGTCTGCATTGTTTATGTAATTGACACAGCCGCAAATACGGTCAATGCCAAAGTGAATATAGAAAGTAGTTATCCTTCGGGAATTATATTTAACCCTGAAGGAACAAGAGTTTATGTGACGAAGCAGCGCGACAACATCGATATCTCTGTAATTAACCCAGCGACAAACACCTTAATGGCACCGATTATTGTGGGGCCGAGTACTTATGATATTGCATTTACACCGGATGGAAAAAAAATATATGCTGCAAACAGTCACAACAACACTATTTACGTAATTGATGCGACCACAAACAAAGTTACAGCCAATGTACCTGTAGGAGACAGTCCTTATGAAGTTGTAGTCACACCGGACGGAAAAAAGGTATACGTGCCTAACTATAACAGCAGCACTGTGTCTGTAATTGACACAGCCACTGATAATATAATAACCACTGTGCCTGTAGGAGACTCGCCTCATCGTGTTGCAGTCACTTCTGATGGAAATAAAGTATATGTAGCTAACAGCAACACTGTCTCTGTAATTGATACAGCCACAGATGCTGTAATAGCCACCGTGCCTGTAGGAACTTCTTCTCGTGAAATTGTAGTCAGTCCAGATGGAAGTAAGGTATATTTAGGAAACTTCTACAATAAAAGCGTCACTGTAATTGATATAGCAACATACACTGTCACAGCCAGAGTGCCTGTAGGAGAATGGCCAATGGGAATTGCAGTCACACCGGACGGAAAAAAGGTATATGTGGCAAACGCCGAAAGTGACAATGTTTCTGTAATTGATACGGCAACAAACACTATTACAGCTACTGTGAATGCAGGAATCTATCCTACTGGAGTTATAATTGTGCCTTTTATGGATTCTGATATGACTGCCCAAAGCACAGGGATAACCTCCAATGCAACTGAAAACATAAGGGTTGAAGGAACTAACTTATTATCTGAAGAAAAAAACACTGTCAAGCTCAGTAATTCAAACAATGGTGATTCCGAATCTAATAACAGTAACTCAAATGGAAATGAATCGAATGAAATTAGCTCTACTCCAGGTTTTGGATTACTGGGAAGCTTGGGATGTCTGTATGCAGGACGGAAGCTCAGGAAAAAGTAAGTACCAAAATGGTTTTTGCTGTCATTACTTATCGGACTGAAATTTTTATTGGATCAATTCTAGAATGGTTTTACTAAAGTGAAGAAAATATTCTCTAAACTGAAACAAATGTAGGCCTAGAGAATCACCTTATATAAAAGGGGCTAAAACTCCTCGTTTTTAAACATTATGGATATTATATAGGAGTGAATTTTTCATGATAAGAAAATCAATTTATAAAATATTGGGTCGTGTCCCCAAATCATTGACTTAATTTTATATAATTTTGAATTTATTATTATTTGGGGGTATTGAAATCACTTCTGAAATCGATTTTTCACAATTTTTTTGCTGGAACAAAGATTGCCCTGATTATGGAATTAAAAATCAGGGGAATATAACCTTTAAAGAGAGATATGGTAAAAATAATCATGTTCTTCTTAAATGTAAAACCTGTAATCGTTGCTTTAGTGAAACAAAAGGTACAATATTTTTTGGACTTGATACTCCTGAGGAAGAAATTCTTAAGACATTAGCTATGCTTCCTGAAAAAGGAAGTATTCGTGGAGTTGCAAGAGCTACTGGGCATGATAAAGATACAGTTTGTAGATGGCTCGAGATTGCAGGAACTCATTCAAAAGAAGTTACAGCTTATTTCCTTCGAGATCTTAATCTTAAGAGAGTAGAGGTTGATGAGATCTGGTCATACATAAAAAAAGCAAAAAAATGTTACTGAAGAGGATTCTGAAGAGTATGGTGATGTATATTCACTTACAGCAATCAAAAGTGACTCAAGATTGCTCCTTTTCCATCATGAAGGAAAACGTAGTACAGAGGATGCTATAGAGTTATTTAACGGAGTTGAGAAGATGCGGAACGCATCTTCTCCTATTCCTGTATTTACCTCGGATGATTGGGATGCCTTTGAAGAAGGGCTTATAAACGTTTATGGTAAAATCGAGTTACCACAATACAAAGGTATTGGGAGAAGACCACTACCGAGACTGGTTCCGCTTGACGACTTAAAATATGTCAAGGTACTAAAGAAAAAGGTAAAGAACTACGTAGTTGAAACAATTCAACGTATCATTTTTGGAAATCCGAAAGAAATATTCGAAACGCTTGAAGTTAATTCGGAGAGTTATATTGGCACTTCATATGCAGAAAGGATAAATCTTACGATCAGGACATCTCTTGCAAGATTTATAAGAAAAGGGATGAATTTCAGTAAAACAATGAAGATGCATCAGAAAGCTTTTGATTTATTCCAGGCGTGGTATAACCTTATAAAACCTCATAAGTCCCTAAGATTAGAAATAAACTCTGGAAATAGAAAATGGTTCCAAAGAACCCCAGCAATGGTAGAAGGAATAACTGATCACATATGGAGTTTAAAGGAATTACTAACGTTTAGGGTTCCAGTTCAATAACTTGGGGACACGACCAAATATTGTTTATCGCTGTTTTTATCATTTTTCTGATTTTCGTAATACCCCTGGTACTGTTTACACCAACATACGTTGTTTCGGAAATGTCGGTTGAAACGGAAACGCCAGTTAACGGAATACAAGCAGGTGGCTTACTTATTGAATTTGAAGGAGGGACTACTGAGCCGGAGGTTAAAGCTATTCTTGAAAGCTGCAACTTGACTCGAAACTATATCATAGAATACAATGTTGATCATATGGGAGATAGGTATTACGTAAAAGTAGGTGAAGATAAAAGAGATGAATTGAGTAAAGAAAAAAATTGGAATGATCCTGTATACCCTGAAATCCCTGAGCCTAGATTCCCTGAAATCAAAAAGGAAAATTACTATTACATAATTGTATCCGAAGAAGGTTTTGAGAATGAAAGTTTTCTGAAGGTGATGGAAAAATATAATCTTCAGGTGAAAAAATCTATTGTGTGTTATATTCTTTTTGGAGATGGGTCTCAGAATTGGAGTGAACCAGAGAATTGGATTCCAGAGAGTGATGCAATCAGAATAAAAAATGAGCTTGAAACGAATGAGAGCGTTTTGATCGTAAGCCCTGACTATATTGAAGGGTAAAAGATACATAATGATTTGGGTTTTTGAGTGAAAAATAGATAAAGTCTCGATTCAGATGATATCGCAGGCATTTGCTATATTTATTCAAAGGTGGTAATTCGTGACAATTCGAAGTAGTACAAAATATGGAATTATTTTAGTTGGTTTTCTTTCTTTAGTAGTGGTTGGTGGTTTAGAGTTATTAGGATCATAAGATAGTATCAAACTCACAAATAATTCCTCACAAAATAGTGCCAAACTTGTAAATAATAACCAGCCCTTATACTGTGAAGTCGGTTCGTTACTCGTAGCGTTCAACCATGAGGAATTAAGTAACTGCTTCGATACTGTTGTCATAGGCAAAGTTAAGGAAATGCTTCCTTCATCAAAATTTGAAAAATTTCACTAAAACATCAATGCTTTTGCTCTAAAAAACTGCTGTTTTTTCTCTGGAAGTAGGACAGTCCGAAAAATAGAGTGTACGGCTTGTGCCGAAAACGCATAGAACTCACTTTCCGCAGATTTCCTTTCAATTTTCTAAATTTTTCAAAGTATCGCAGGTTTAGCAAGTTGAATAAAGTAATGTTTTGCCGGGTAAATCGAAATCGAATATAAGCATCTAAAAGTACAACTATCTAACTGTTAATCTTAACTATTATGAATTTTTTCAATATCCATGCCATGTTTTGTCCAAGATTTTTTCATGTTTTCAATGCCTTCCTCATCCTGTTTAACTTTCTCTATGGCATTTCCGTAAACTATGTTCCAGTAACTTGAGCCTACAAGGAACATTTATTTACTGTATAAGAAGTTGTTAAGGGTATCAAAAGCACTGATAGCCCCACCGCGGAGAGCGACTATAACGGATGTTCCTATTTTATGTTTAAGTAATCCTTTGTTTCCTGCCAGTACCATACTTACCCTGTCAATCAAGGCTTTCATCTGGGAAGTCATACCGGCAGAATATACCGGAGAACCAAGAATAATTCCATCTGAAGCTATCATTTTTGCAACGCACTCATTGAAAAAAATCATCTGTAGTTTTCAGTTTGAGAACTTCGGTTTTGAAACTTTCGGCATTTTGAAAGTTTTGGCGGCAGCTTTAATTGTCTTTATCTTACAAACCCTTCATCTTTAAGGCTCACGTACCTTCCGTCTCCTATTATTATATGATCAAGGATGTCGATGCCAAGGAGCTTTCCTCCCT
Organism: Methanosarcina subterranea; assembly: GCF_055385895.1. NCBI lineage: Archaea > Methanobacteriati > Methanobacteriota > Methanomicrobia > Methanosarcinales > Methanosarcinaceae > Methanosarcina > Methanosarcina subterranea. The sequence continues at coordinate 2,411,000 of NZ_AP042426.1, forward strand.
CAACAAGCTTTTCGGTAACCATTATGTCCTCCCTGCTCGGGCTCGGGTCTCCTGAGGGGTGGTTGTGAACCATAATCACGGATGCCGATGATTCCATAAGTGCAGATTTAAAAACTTCACGCGGGTGAACGATGCTGGCGTTCAGGCTGCCTATGGATACTACCTCTTCTTTAAGGATCTGGTTTTTTGTATCAAGATACAGTGTTATAAATTTTTCTTTTTTTTGTTCGCGCATTTTAGGATACATCAGGGCATAGACATCTTTTGGGGAGCAGATTTTTCTTTTCGGCTCTTCCACAAAAGTCTCAAGCCGCCTTGCGAGCTCAAAGACCGCAGCTATCTGGGCAGCTTTTGCCTTTCCTACCCCATGGACCTGCGTAAGCCTTGAAACGTTTGCAAGGCTGAGCTGCTTTATGCTATATTCCGAGAATATCCGGCTACACAGGCTGACAACATTCTCTTCCCTTGAGCCTGTCCTCAGGACTATCCCAAGCAGTTCGGCGTTTGAAAGGGATTCCGGTCCGTTCTTAATTAAACGTTCCCTGGGACGCTCTTCCTCAGGAAGGTCATGAATCCTTATTTTTGTTACTTCCACATTCTATCCCCCATCTTTCACCCTTACCGAAGAAAGTGCTGCATGACCAGCAGGTTTGCTGTATACAGTGCACTCATCTGTACTTTTCTATACCCTTATTGGCAGTACATTTTCGGGCTGACAGTATGTAATACTATTAAGAGTTTTAATATTTGAATCTTCCTAATTATACTCTCGGCAGTCTAAAAAATAAAAAAGGTTACTATTATTTGGAATCTTGCGGATGATCTTGCGGTATGCGAATGATTATTTAAAAACCGTGACGGTGAAAGCTGCCGACCCTTACTTATACCGGGAAATCCATAAGGCTCTTTGATGAAAGTCATTTCCGTTGTTGGGTATAAAAAATCGGGCAAGACAGCCCTTGTCTCAGCCCTTGTCCGGCAGCTTTCCGGATTCGGGACAGTGGGTACTGTAAAACACATGGGAGAACAGCGCCTTAATCCCGGGGAAACGGATACTGGCAGGCACTTTGATGCAGGAGCAGAAACAGTCATAGGGATCACTGGCACCGAACTTGTCAGCTTTTCCAGGGATACTGACCTTGAAGATGCCCTTGATATGCTCTGCGACCGGGGGCTTGATTTTGCTATCGTAGAAGGGTTTAAGGGAAGCAATCTTCCAAAAATCGCGCTCGGAGACGTTGAAGGAGTATCAAATATTGTTTTCAGGATGCCTGAAAACATCGACCCTCACGAGGAACTTACAGCTTCACTTGTAGGAATAGCCCTTGCCCAGCCAGACCGTTATACCCTGGAAGCGCTTATAAAGAAAGCCCGGAAGAACCCGAATATCAGGAAAGCAGGAGCAATCGGCACCTTTTCAGGCATCGTCCGCGAGCTTGCCGGAGAGGAAAAGACAGCCAGGCTCGAATTTGAGAACTACGAACCTGAAGCCTCAAAGGCCCTGGATAAAATCCGTGAAGAAATCAAGCAAAAAGAAGGCATCCTTGAAGTCCTTATCCACCACAAAATAGGTGTCATTGAAGCCGGAGAGGACATAGTTTACATCGTGATCGCATCCGCCCACAGGACCGAACTCTTTCCTGCCCTCAGCGAAGCCATCGAGCGAGTAAAAGCCGAAGCCCCGATCTGGAAAAAGGAATTCACGGAAAAAGAAGAGTTCTGGGTACACGATCGGGAACACGCCTGAATGCAAAAATGTAATAAGAAGAGAAGAAGAACGGTATTAAAAACGAGCACTGCGACATTAAAAACGAAAACCTCTTACTAAGAGTAGCAAAAACCGGAACGGAAATAATGAGCGGAAAAACAGAACTTAAACCGGGCAGAACAAAAACCAGAAGCGCAATCGTCCTCGCAGGTGGGAGGGGCCGCCGGATGGGTTTGGTCGAAAAAGCCCTCCTCGAATTCGAAGGAAAAACTATCCTTGAGCACCTGCTTGAAAACCTGTTCCGGGTTGTGGATGAGGTTGTCCTTTCGGTCCGGGATATGTCGCAAAAAGAAAAACTCATTCTTGTGCTCGAAAAATTCCCTGCTCGAGAAATCCGTTTTTGTTTTGACACTCTGGAAGACGCCGGTCCCCTTGAAGGCATCCGGGCGGGGCTGCTTGAATCCGGGTCAGAATACTCTTTTATTTGCGCCGGAGATATGCCCTTTGTAAATTTCAGAGTTGTAGACCTGCTGTTTGAAAAAGCAGAAGGGCACGATGCTGCTCTCCCGAGGTGGGACGAGAGAATGTTTGAGCCTCTGCACGCAGTTTATTCCAGAAAGATGCTACCTGAGATCGAAAAAGCCATTGAGAGGGGAAAGCATTCAGTGCTTGCGCCGGTTTTCCAAATGCAGGATGTTGTTTTTGTTGAGGTATCGGAGATTCGGGAAATTGATCCAGAATTGAGGACTTTTGCGAATATTAATACGGTTGAAGATCTTGAGAGTATGATCGAGTCTGCGGTGGGAAAAGCGAAACTGTAATAAAATTTCGGCTAACCGCGTTTGATCTTCTTTTAATTGCCTAAATAACCTTACCAGCATCTCACACCGTTCATTTCCCGCGCTTTGCGCGGCTTTTCCGTAATTTATGTTACAAAATAGAAAATTATTTAGCTGACAACCCTCTCTATTTTTCAGATTCAATTATTTTTTTATGCAGGGGTTATCTCTGGATAGCTGCTGCAATATTATCTTAAATTTTTCTTGGATATAATGGCAAACTTGTGAGGACAGTGAGGCAGGGATTATACATGGAATCAAGCGAGATTAAGGATCTGATTAGAGAGGCTCAACGAAATAAAGTAACTTCATTAGACCTGTCTTCAAAAAACCTTACTTTGCTGCCGCCGGAAATCAGCGAGTTGAAATATCTTACTGAACTTGACATATCTGATAATCAATTAACTTCGTTACCTCCTGAAATCTCTGAGTTGAAAAATCTTACTGAACTTGACATATCTGGTAATCAATTAACTTCTCTGCCACCCGAAATAAACAAGTTGAGAAACCTCACTCAGCTTAATATTTCTGGAAATCAACTAACCTTTCTGCCACCGGAGATTTTAGAGTTGGGCCTGGAAATTGAATGGCAAAATATTTTGGAATCTAAAGTAATTTATTTATCGGAGAATCCTTTCGAAATTCCTCCAGTGGAGATCCTAAAAATGGGTAGAGAGATGGTTATCAACTATTTCAAGTCGCAGGAGGATACGATGGAACTATTAAATGAAGTAAAAGTTTTGCTTGTCGGAAGTGGAGGCGCAGGCAAAACTTCGCTGGTGAAGAGGCTTGTAGGAGAAAATTTTGATGGAAATGAGTTCCAGACCCAGGGAATTAATATCGAGAGATTGAATATTGAAACTGGGAAGAGGAAAATTAGAGCCGATTTCTGGGATTTTGGTGGGCAAGAGATCATGCATGCTACCCACCAGTTCTTTTTGTCTAAAAGAAGTCTTTATATACTGGTTTTAGACGGAAGGAGGGACGAAAGCCCTGAATACTGGCTCAAACTCATTGAAAATTTTGGTGGAGATTCGCCTGTTTTAATTGTGATTAATAAAATTGATGAGAACCCATCGTTTGAACTCAATAGGAAATTCCTTCAGGAAAAGTATGTTTCCATTAAAGGCTTTTATCGTTTGTCCTGCAAGTCGAATGAAGGGATTGAAGAGTTCTCAAAAGCTTTGAAAGAAAAACTAAGTACAGTAAAACACCTTGAAATCAGGTGGCCCAAAAGTTGGTTTAATGTAAAGAATAAACTTGAAAAAATGCGTTTTAATTATCCTTCGAATAATGAGAACAAAGATACTTGTGGGTGTTTTAGTTTTATAGACTATAATGAATATAAAAGTATCTGCGACGAAGAGGGGATAAAAAGTGAATCCGAGCAGGATACTCTTGTTGATTTTCTACACGACTTAGGTGTAATTCTCCATTTTAGAGATATCCCTCTACTGAACACGCATGTTCTGGAACCAGAATGGGTAACTAACGCAGTATATAAAATTGTTAATTCATGGGAGGTTGCCGAGTCGAGAGGGGTTTTGAAGCTTGAGATGTTGCCTACAATTTTGAGACAAGGTTATAGAGATTATTATTATCCACCAAATCAATACGGCTTTATCATTAGTTTAATGAAGAAGTTTGAACTTTCTTATGATCTTGATGGCCACACCATGCTTCTCCCTAGTTTACTGGAAATCCAAGAGCCTAATTTCGAATTTGATTATGAAGGAGCTCTTAAGTTTATAATTGACTATGATTTCCTTCCTCCTTCAATCATACCTCGCTTTATCGTAAAGATGAACAGAGATATAAAGTATGATCTGTGCTGGCGTACAGGTGTAGTTCTGGAAGATAAGAATTTTAATTCTTTCGCCGTGGTCAAGGCCGACAATGAAGCAAAAAGAATTAGTATTGTTGTTAATGGGGAACAAAAAAGAGATTACTTTGCTGTTATTCTTCAAATGTTTCGTGAAATAAACAATAGCTTTACAAAATTAAATGCTACAGAAAAGATCCCGTTACCTGATGAACCTTATTTAACTGTCAGTTACAAACACCTTATTAAATTAGGAGTCTTTTTAATTTTTTATGGTTCTTCTCCAATTTTAAAAAAACAATTGAATTTCACCCAAATCCCTTAACATTTTTCCTCATTTTGGAAAAGTCGCTCCACTAATATCTAGATTTTGTACATCAATTTCTTATTTTTGCCATAATTATTCGATAGCTACCGCTGTAAAGCTGCAGATTAAAACTGAAAGTTTCCATTTACTCTTTACTTTTATCCATACTGGAATCTTGCCCTCATTAAGGGTGAGAATCCTTTCCATTTACCAGTACTGAAACACCGTTTGTTGAAATAAGTAAATAAATTGTAACAAAAATTAGTTAGGCCACTATCGGTTTTAAATGATCTTGCTTTGTCTACGATATCACCTATCAAAGAAAATATCTGTTCCATTGTATTATCTGTCTCAGGTGTAAACCCTTTTTTCAAGAAGCTTACATTTTTCTTGAAAATCTCTTCTGCATAAGAAATCGCTTTCTGAGACGCTTTTGAAAGTTCCAGATTAGAGTAGAATTCTCGTATCTTTTGAATACATACAACAGCACTGATGACCGTATCAGAACGTATCAACTGATATATTTCATTGGACACAACCTTATCATTATCTGGAATATCTTCAACAGAGTTGAATTCTTCATAGTATCTCTTGCTAACGTTTTTTAATTGATGAAACACACAAAAGGAGTGAGCTACTTCAGGGAAGACACTCTTTACAGCTCCAATGATTGCTTTATCTTCATCAGAAACAATTTTTTGTATTTTGCCTTCAGGAAATCGGTTTTTTATTCGTCTGAAAAGAGGAATCAGAGCTTCAATCGTTGGTAATCTGTCAGTTACCTCAAAATCCAAAACTACCTTTTCTTTAGTAGCAATAACGTAAACAGATTGATATCGCATTTTTTTCCATTCTTTTTCTGTAAGCTTTCTTCCAATCAACTCTTCAAGTCTCTTTTTCCAGCCTTTTTTGATCCAATCCCCATCAACATACAATGTTTCATCAAAGCCAATCTCTTGATCTAAAAGTTCTTGCTTTGAAAGTTCTGCATGTTTCTGTTCATATAACCATAATGAAGTTGCACAAGGAGCTCTACCACAGAAGGCTGTCAAGCCTTCTGTATATGTTTCTCCAATTTGCCGAGAATTGTGTAGACTGCATCGTCCATCATATCTAACATTCATTTGTTTATCATAATATTCAGAACTGTAATTTGCAGAACCAGGAACACCAATAATCTGATCATGAAAAGGTTTCTTACAAACAGGACAAAACCAGTATGTAACATTGAGAGCTATAGTGCCGTGACTTGATAAAATAAAACGAGTGTAGTGAGAGTTCACATGTAACTTATTGCCACAATCAGCACAATGAGTAGGAGATAATACGGAAAACATAGGATAGTATCGATTTCCAACCAAAACTTTTGGCAAAGGAATCATTATTTTACCGTCAACTACCGTTTTTATCATTGACTTATCTATTGCGACATTTCCTTTTCCCATAAATAGAAAATTTATCTCAATATAATTAAAATTTTATTGTTTTGCATGATTTATGGAGAAAATATGAAGACCAGAAAATAATAAAAAGTCTCTTGTTTTTTTATTCTACTCAGTCTTCTAACCATTAAATGTATCATTGCAGCATATATTAACTTTTGACTTGATTCTGTCAATCCCTCACAATCTTTACTTAAACGTCGAGATCTCTCCAGCTATCCAAATGTCCGCTCTACTATCCATCTACGAGTAAGTAGTTGAAATCCTTTAACGCCATCACTGCGCTTTACTATTTCCAATATCCACCCACAAACTGAGTTTACCCAATCCATTAGCTGTCCTGAATAACCCGCATCTGCCTAAATTAACTTCAACCGAGAAAATTTACCTTTAACTTGTTCTAAAACAAGTTTAGCTCCATCTCGATCCTGAATATTCGCCGAATGAACTACAACTATCAACAGTAGCCCGATTGTATCCATAGAATGTGGCGCTTTCTCCCTTTAACTCTCCTGGCAGCATCATAGCCGCGTACACCTGGCGTTTCTATAGTTTTAACGGATTGGCTATCTAAAATAGCTGCTCTTGGTTCTTATTTCCTACCAATGCAACCCTCAGTTCAATTCTCAATGCATTATTTATTTGTTCCCAGGTTCCATTAAGCCGCCAAATAAGGAAATAGTGATAAACAGTTTTCCACGGTAGTAATTCGTGAGGTAACAGTCGCCATGCACAACCAGAGGAGAAACATATGTCTAAGGCCTATTTTCATCGCTTAAACAAGATTGAGAATAAATAAAAAAACTGGAGGTATTAAGCCTAAGCCTATATATAGAGCCAGCAGCTATGGAATACTGACCTTTCAGCAGGTACATTTTAAGACACTCAATAGGCTGCCTGCCTTCTGCATCTTCAGTAGCTCCCACGTATGCCCAGATAAAACCTTGCTGAAAGTCAAAGCGGATATATCGAGTATCTGTTCTGACGATTCTACTTTACTTCTTTTTTTGCCAGTGACTGCCAAATATACTACTTCGTGAGCATGCGGGTGTGAGGAAAGTTTTCAGATGAATTGATTAAAAAGAAATTTGAAAATTAAGAGACTATCAGATCGATAACGATATTGGTAAATACTGTATTAACATCAAATGTTTACTCCAATTGTGTATTGTCTATTTGAGTATATTGCCTATTATTAGATAAAGAGGTCACAATTTTTCGGTAGGTTTTTAATTGAGCTTATGCCAAAATCATTTAAAATGCTTTAAATCCCAAATAAAAGCACTCAATTCTATATTTTCCGGAAAAATTTCCTTAAATAGCTTAAAAATGCAACCTTCTAAAAGCAGTTGGTGCCCTTATCAAATCTTTTCTTCCAACTTTAAAAGCCGTTAATGCCGTAAGTAAAGCGGCAATGTTGCCTATAGAGACAAACATTTTAGCCCATTCAATTCTTCTTGTAGGTGTTTTCGAGCGATTGTATCCCACTACTTCATTTGAGTTCTTTCTTTCAACAGTGGTTCTAAGATTGTATATTTTACCAAGGAGTCTATGAAATTTCCTTGGTATATATATTCCTCTGAAGTGGGTTCCTGTTTCTGTTTTAAGAATAGTTCCTGCACTGTTAGCTCTGGCTGCTATAATTGGAATAACTCCATGATCAATAACCACCTGGTTAGAAGGATGACTATCAGGTCCAGCATCTGCAATCATAAAAAGTGGTTTATGAGTTTCCGATTTCATGCACTGAATGATAGTTTCTTGAAATATAGTGTTGTCATTTTTACTTGCGTTTACTGCATCCCAATAAACTGGTAAACCCCACCAACTATCAACAACACATGTATCAGTATACCCCGTTCCAGATAGGACACTATACTTTCCGGTTTTTTTAACATAATGTCCTGCATCAGGATCTGAGAGCATACCAGTTTCTTTATTTTTTAATCCACTGCAGTTGCACTCAAAGAACCTTCTATCCCATATCCAGATTTTATCTCCTATAAGATTTAGATTTCTACATTCTTGTATCAGTAATTGAGCATATTCCACGAAATATGGATAAATACATTTCAGATTTCTACGATATGATGAAAGAGTGATTCGATCACGATTTTCAATATTTAATTCCTTTCTTAGAGCTTTATTCTGGTTAAATTCTCTAATGAATGATTCAAAATTTGAATACCCCATCTTACATCTTGCAATTTCTAACTTGAGAATGTTGTTGAAATTTAACGATTCATGCTGAGGATGGTACTCCATTGAAGCCTGTAATTCAATGAAAAAGTTATCCAGCGAAGGATTTAATGCAAACATGTCTCCTATATACCCATGAAACGTTTTGAAGTGTTGAAAGGCAAGTACTTGATTCCAGGGCAATACACTTTCCATATAATCTTTGCTATGTACAACTAGAAGATTAATTTTATAAGGAATGCAAATTTTCCTTTTGAGAAAAGTAAATCCTTCACCAAAAAAGTCTGAAAGCACTTTTTGAAAAATAGGGAGCACATTACGTACTTTACAATGTCTTTTGTTTTTAGTAATTTTCTCAATGAAAAGGATCTTTAAGTTAGAATATTCACTCAACATCGGATCGAAAATAGAGTATATAGACATCGATTTTTCAAAAAGATTGCTTATAAAATCTGTGAGTCTTGACTGTTTTAGAGATATGATACGGATTTTAATATTTGTCTTTTGATCGTCCAATTTTCGACCAAAAAGCTGTTCGTATTCTTTTCTGCCTTTAATACTCTTAAGACTTATAACAATGGTACGTGCAGACCCTAAAAAATCGTCGATTTGAGTCAATAAGTACTTATATCCTTTTGTAATAATCTTTATCATGGATTATACCTTTTTAAAGCCCAATTATTTGTTTGGCGACATAATATTGGTTTAATTAGGTATAATCCTTTCTATTTACCTTTAAATTGAAATTAAAGTGTTTTAGTCTAATTTTTTAAAAAAATAGATCTTTTTAACATCCATTATTCCAAAATAAGGGCTATTAACTAAAATGGCATAAGCTCAATTAAGTTCAATAGGCTGAAAAATATAGAAATAAATATATAATGTTACTCATTTCAAATATTGGAACTTCTTTATTATGAAGATTTCTACAGAGCCCGAATAAGTCCTTCAGTACAGCATCCAGCCCAAAGTAAGTGACCGGGTTCTGCAAAAGAAGAGCCTGCTATCAACAAATCAGGCATAGTGAGGTATGTAATATGATATGGAAAGACCATGGAGAGTTGTTTCAGAGGAGTAAGAAAAACCCTATACTTACCGCTGATGATTGGCCATATCAAGCCAATTCGGTATTCAACCCTGCCGCAGCTATAGTTGACGGCCAAACACTCCTGCTGGTACGTGTCGAAGACCACAGGGGTTTTTCTCACCTTACAGTAGCGAGAAGTAAGAACGGAATTGACGGATGGGAAATTGACCCAGAGCCGACCTTTACTCCGGACCCTCTAAATTACCCTGAAGAAATATACGGCATTGAAGATCCGCGTATAACTTATATAGATGAGATGGGAAAATGGGCTGTAGCATATACAGCTTTTTCAGACTCGGGCCCCTTACCAGCTCTTGCTTTCACTGAGGATTTCCGTAATTTTGAGAGAGTAGGGGCTACTCTGCCGCCTGAAAACAAAGATGCTGCTGTCTTTCCTGTAAGATTTAACGGCATGTGGGCAATGATACACAGGCCCGTATCTGGTATGGGAGGTGGGAAGGCAAATATCTGGATATCTTTTTCCCCGGATATGAAATACTGGGGAGATCACCAGGTCCTTCTATATGCCCGAGAAGGTGGATGGTGGGACGCCCGAAAAATCGGATTATCCCCGCAGCCACTCCATACACCTGATGGATGGCTGATTATGTACCATGGGGTACGCCAGACATCGTCAAAAACAAGTTATAAGCTTGGGCTGGCGCTTCTTGACCTTGAAGACCCGAGGAAAGTCCTCCACAGGTCAGAAGGGTGGGTTTTTGGGCCTCGCGAAATGTATGAACGCAGCGGTGATGTTAATGACGTTGTTTTCCCCTGTGGATGGGTTCTGGTGGATGATGAAATCCGTATTTATTACGGAAGCGCGGATACTTCTGTGTCATTAGCTACTGCAAAAATGAGCGATGTCCTGGCATATATACATGAATGCCCAGAAACTCAATGCCCTGAGGAGTACTGTAGATGGTTTGAAGAAAACAGCGGGTTTTCAATTGATGCAAAAAAAGGTGATATTAAAATAAAAATCAAAAATGAAACTCCATCAGTACGTGGTTGATGTTTTCTTGTTGGTTTCCAGTATTAAGCATAAGTGCATTTTTTATGGACAGGAAGACAATCAAAGAGCGCAAGACCTTAGGCGTCGATAAGGCGCTGCGAGATCCCTGCGCCTAAAACTCTTCTTTTTTTCATCATCGAAATTATTCGCGTTATCTACACCGAATACAGGCATGGGATAGGGGCTCATCCTCAAGTTCTGATTCCATTTCTGTAACTCATCCATTGGGCTATCACAAGTCTGATTTTTAACGTGTTTTTTGAATGGAAATTCAAAAAATGTTTTAAAAAAACAAAGCATAAAGAACATTGTAATTTCATGTCATTTTTTGGGTCCTCAACTATTTTTATGAGAAAAGGAGGAAGTGGAGTGGCTGAGTACTGTACATATGAAAAATATGTGTTTAAAAAGAAGCTTGAAACTCTAAAAGGTAAAAGTGGAAGGAGCACAGAACTAATTTCCCTTTATATTCCTTCTGATAAACAGATTTCAGATGTTATAAATCATTTGAGAGAAGAACATGAGCGGGCTTCGAACATTGAGTCTAAATTAACCAGCAATAACATACAGGGAGCACTTGATTCTTTGCTGGCAAAGTTAAGATATCTTAAAAAAATACCGGAAAATGGGCTAGTTTATTTTACAGGAGTTGTCGATACCGGAGCTAACAGGACAAGTATGGTAAATGAAGTCCTTATTCCTACGGAACATGTTATAGATTACATATATCACTGTGATTCCGTTTTTTATCTTGAGCCTCTTGAGGAAATGCTAAGGGAGTGCAGTACTTATGGGCTTATACTTCTTGATTTAAGAGAAGCTACTATCGGAATGCTTGTAGGTAGGCAAATTGAAGTTACTAAACATCTCCATTCTACTGTCCTTGGCAAACAAAGAAAAGGTGGGCAAAGTGCACATCGTTTTGAACAACTCAGACGCATTGCTATTCATGACTTCTACAAAAGAATAGGGGATGCTGCAAGTAAGTCATTCCTTGAAGTAGAGCCAGCTGAACTTAAAGGCATTCTTATAGGAGGGCATTCTCCAACTAAAGAAGAGTTCAGTGAAGGTGGATTTCTACATTATGAGCTTCAGAAAAAGGTTCTTGGATTGTTCGATACAGGGTATACGGATGAATCGGGTTTTTCTGAGTTAATAAATGCGGCAGAGGATACTCTCCAGGATATTGACTTAATTAAGCAAAAGAAAGATATGGAAATATTTTTTAAAGAAATAGCTACTGAGTCTGGTAAAGTATCCTATGGAGAAGACAATGTTCGGGCGAATCTTGAAATAAAGGCAGTTGATGCGCTTTTACTTTCTGAAGACCTGCGATCTGAAAGAGTAACTATCAAATGCAGTGTTTGTGAATATGAGAACAAATGGATAAGAAAATGGAAGTCAAATGAAGCTGTTCCTGTGGCAGGAGATTGTCCTGAATGTGGTTCTGCACTTGAAGTCACGGATGTTACTGATATCGTTGACGAATTTTCAGAACTCGCTGATAAAGGAAATGCAAGGATTGCTTTTATATCAACAGATTTCGACGAAGGTTCTCAACTTCTGATAGCTTTTGGCGGAATTGCTGCAATCCTCAGATATAGCACAGGGGTGTAATTCAGCTCATAAGTTCTGGATTACATGATTTCCAGTTGTCAATAAGTATCATCTACTGTTACAAAGTTAAATCCCCTTTGCTGTAATTCCGGGTCCGTGTTGTCTAAAGCTGGTACAACCCCAAAAATGGTCGAGGAAAATTCCTGCGAAGAAAAAATGATAGGTGAATCGAAATCCTCTTTTACTTTTTCATTTCTACATTTTCCAGATAACCTTCTCCTAGCAGGGTTGGGAAATAGAGTATTTTTCCTTCCTCTTCCTTTTTTCGATATAGAAAGCACCTTCCAACATATTGAGGTGAAAATTTTCCATGTGGTCATTGAGGTTGAATTTCTCTTTTATTTCTTCAAAGGATTTTCTCTTACTCCCAATGTAAACCAGGATTTCTCTTCTCAAGGTATTCTGAAGGACCTTTAGCCCGAATTTATGACTTTCTGTCGGGTTTTTTGTCAGCTTACCTTCACGTTCCAATTTCTCAAGCCATTCTTTTTTCTTCTTGTAATTTCATCTGAGTTCATGTCCTGTCATCTTTCTAGTAGTAGCACTCATATTCCCAGCATTTGCCTGGTCAGTCTCTCTTTTCACCATATCAATTTATTCAATCATTGACTCAATTAATAAAGAGGTTAAGAATCAAATAATACAACATAGATCTCGTCCCCAATCTTTCTATCATTCTTTACAAGTTTCATCGAGAACTAAATGTTTGAACTATGATCCAAAATAGATCCCTACTTTTTTGCCTTAACCACTACTGCTCCTTCATAGCTTTGAGTTTCCACATAAAAGCCTGCTTTTTGAAAAAGCTCTTTCCATTCGATTTCAGAGAGGTGAGGTCCGTGGTGATATTGATGTTCCAGAGGTTCTACTACGGTTAATATCCCACCTTTTTTCAATACTCTCTTGATTTCCATTAGAGCTAGTTTTAAATCTTCAAGGTGATGAAGCATGTAAAAACAGGTCGTGGCATCCATAGAGTTATTTTCAAATGGCAAAGTATATGCACTTCCGGTCCTGAACTTAGCGTTAGTCACACCGAAAACTTCTGCATTCATTTGTGCCTGACCAGTATGAGAATCATGAATATCGATACCATAGATCTTTGAATCAGGGTTGTTTTTTGCAATTTCAAGAGTGAGCGTTCCAAACCCACTGCCTATATCCAGAATAGTTTCCCCTTTTATTTCTCGAAGCACAGAAGGAAGCACTCTTGATCTCACGAGGGATATCTGATCTTCAGGGAAGCTTGCTTTTTCCACTTTTTCCGCATCTACTGATGTAAAGGGAAGGATTCCATAGATTTTTGATCCATTAACTGCCATCAAACCTTTTACGTAAGCAATACCAGCTTTTACCGTAAAAAGTTCTACAATCGAAACTCCGAAATCTCTGCAAAACCGCCGGTTCCACTCTTTTCTATTTTCAGGATCTTTAAAGCTTAGAGGAGTATGTACCACCAGGTAATGGGAATATTCGGGTTTGAAGTATGCAGGAATTGACTCAGACTCATTAAGGAATATCTCGCTGATACTATCTCTGAAAAGTGCAAGGATTTGGGAGGTCTCATCAACTTTATTTCTAACGCCTCCAATTTCTCTGAACATATCTTAAATCATCTCCATGTAACGTGAGGAAAATTCCTCCGGGGAATTAATTGAGGCGTGTACTGAGGATATCCAAAGAGCATAGGAAATACCAGTATCCGTCCCTTCGGTAGATTCAGATATTCAAGGATAGACGGCTGCTCCTGAGAAGCTAATAAGACAGCTCCAACCCAACAAGTTCCTACACCAAAGGCTTGTGCTGCAATTTCAAAGTAAGTCAATGCAATAATCGCATCAATTATGGTCCTCGGTTTGTCCTCAGCAATATGGGCGATAATCATATGCGGGGCTCCTCGACAGATCATATCATTTCCTTTGTCCCACGCATCAACCATCATTGAGGCATAGGAAGAAAACATGGAATTACCGCTATTAGCCAATTCCCTATGCCAATCAATGGTACGTTCAGCAATCTCTCGCACCACATGGGGATCATGAATAACAAGCCATTCAACCAATTGACTATTTCCACCAGAGGGGGCATACCGGACAATGTCTAAGATCGACTCAATAGTTGTACGAGGTACTTCTGTCTGTTTATATGTCCGGATCGAACGCCGGCTTTTGAGAAAATGGCCAAAATTTTCGGGAGAGATCACTCCTTTTGGGATTACACTTTCATGAGCTTTATTACTCTCATCAGCAAGCATAAGCGCTCCGGATGGGCAAAATGCTTCACACTGCCCGCAGGAAACACAAATTGCATCCTTCCCCTCATGTACTCGGGGAAGCTGCATTTCATTTGCGGGATCGATAATACCATATGGGCAAACCTTAGAGCACACCCCGCATTGTGAACAGAGATTAGAATCAACGTTTATCGTCATAAATTACCTTCTAGAACTCATTTTATTCAAATGTTAATATTTTACCTATAAGGTAATATTTGACCTAAACATTTATATATTCATAAGGATTACTTTTGTAACTATATATCCAAAAAGTATGTATTGGTGAATTTTACATGAAACATGAAAATGAATCAAAATGTAACATAGACGAGTATGTTGAAGTGTTTGGAAGTAAGTGGAATCTACTTATAATCTCACATTTGCGGGAAAATACTCTTCGGTATACAGAACTGCAAAAAAGAATGTATGGAATCAACGCTAAAACGATAACAACTCATCTTAGAAAACTTGAGGAATATGCGATCATTGAACGAAAAATTTACGCGGAAGTTCCACCGAGGGTAGAGTATTCATTGACTGAACGTGGGAAAGCACTCCTTCCTGTTCTTAAGGCGATGTCGGAATGGAGTAAAAAGAATCCCTTATTAAAAACGGCTGATAATGAATCGAATGGTAAAAGAGAAATCTGATTCTCTTTTTAACTGGATTCTGAGAACTTTTCGGAACCAGTCGCCAAAAACTCATCTATCGTTACAAAATTAAATCCTGTTTGCTGTAATTCCGGTATTGCTCTGTCTAAAGCCAATACAATTCCGAAATTTGCATCATAGGTCCCACTGTGTCCATCGTGACATGAAATAATTGATCCACTCTCAGTATTTCTCATTATGTTATTGCAAATATCTACTGGCCCATGTTTGTATTTGAGAGATCCGTCAAGGGTAACAGCAGGTTCGGTGGAACTATCTGCTGAGCGACAACTCCATAAAACGGTTTTGAGGTCAAGCGCTTTTGCTATGTTATTTACTCTGTCATTAATCCTGCCATAAGGAGGACGAAAGTAGACAGGGGTTTTCCGATCAAATTAGTGATTATATTTTTGGTTCTGACCAATTCATTATTAAGAATTTCTTTATCAGTAAGTCCGGGAAGAGCTAGGTGATCATAAGAATGAATGGCTATGAGATGGCCTTCGTCATTTGCACGTTTGACAATTTCGCTGCCCGTTAGGTATTTGCCTGTATAATCCTGAAAAGCAATGTTTTTGTCAATACAGCAGCCAAGGCAAAAAAATGTAGCTTTAGCTCCGTACTTTCGAAGCACGTCAAGAATGTACGGGGTTACTCTGCCCGGACCATCATCAAAGGTCAGAGCAATGTTAGGGATGTCAGGATTACCTTTTACAATTATCTCGTTTGACATCATAAATACCTGTATAAGTTTTTGCTTGACTTTTCTTTTTTGCCAGTGCGCCCGATATCTGCCCACTTCGTGAGCACTCGGGCGTGGAGGAAGGTTTTTAGATGAATTTTTAAAAAGAAATTTGAAAACTAAGAGCCTGTCAGGTCGATAACGATATTGGCAAACACCCCCATTAACATCAGGTGTTTACTCCAATTGTACATATTGTCTATTTTGTGTACATCGCCTATTATTAGATATTTAGAGAACAACACCTTTTTGAGGGATTTTAAATTAAATTGACTGAGGTTAACTATAGACATATAGACCTATTAATGTTGGTTTCCGTCTTTTAAACAAATAAATAAACCGTATTGCACCGAATGATATTGGCTGTGAAGCCTTCAGTGAGCTACGCCTATTAATCTTGAGATTCTTCTACTAACTGATACTGTGTTTCAATATATTTTTAAATCAGTCATTACGAAACTCATTTAACTCTTTTTTATTCTCGGATAGCATTTCCCGGGTTCGGGTACACTTCTTGGAAAATCTCGATGTTACAGGAGGTCATATATTTTTCGATAGTTTTTTAATCAGTTTCAATAGGCTGAAAAATATAGAAATAAATATATAATGTCATCCAATACAAATATTGGAACTTCTTTATTATGAAGTTTCTACAGAGCCCAAATAAGTCCTTCAGTATAGCATCCAGCCCAAAGTAAGTGACCGGGTTCTGCAAAAGAAGAGCCTGCTATCAGCAAATCAGGCATAGTGAGGTATATAATATGATGTGGAAAGACCATGGAGAACTGTTCCAGAGGAGTAAGAAAAACCCTATACTTACCGTTGATGATTGGCCGTATCGAGCTCACTCGGTATTTAACCCTGCAGCAGCTATAGTTAACGGAACTACTTTATTACTGGTGCGTGTTGAAGATCACCGAGGCTTTTCTCACCTTACAGTAGCTAGAAGTGAGAATGGAGTTGACGGCTGGGAAATTGATACAGAGCCAACCTTTGCCCCAGACCCTGTAAACTATCCTGAAGAGATATACGGTATTGAAGATCCACGTATTACTTACATAGACGAGCTGGGAAAATGGGCTGTAGCGTATACGGCTTTTTCTGATTCAGGTCCATTAACAGCTCTTGCTTTTACTGAGGACTTCCGTAATTTTGATCGAGTAGGAGCTACCCTGCCTCCTGAAAACAAAGATGCTGCTATTTTCCCTGTCAGAATTAACGGAAAATGGGCAATGTTACACAGGCCTGTATCTGGTATGGCGGATGCAAAAGCAAATATCTGGATTTCTTTTTCCCCGGATATGAAATACTGGGGAGAACACGAAGTTCTGCTGTATGCCCGGGAAGGAGGATGGTGGGACGCTCGAAAAATCGGATTATCCCCGCAGCCACTGCGTACACCTGACGGATGGCTAATTATGTACCACGGAGTGCGCCAGACAACTTCTAAAGCAAGTTATAGGCTCGGGCTTGCCCTCCTCGATCTCAATAACCCGAGAAAAGTGCTCCACAGGTCAGAAGGCTGGGTTTTTGGGCCTCACGAGCTTTATGAACGCAGCGGGGACGTTAATGATGTTGTTTTCCCCTGCGGATGGGTCTTAGTAGATGATGAAATCCGTATTTATTACGGAAGCGCGGATACTTCCGTATCATTAGCTACTGCAAAAATGAATGATGTCCTGGCGTATATACATGGATGCCCAGAAACTCAATGCCCCGAGGAATACTGTAGATGGTTTGAAGAAAACAGTGGGCTTTCAATTGATGCAAAAAAAGGTGATGTTAAAATAAAAGAAGATTAAAACAAAATTAGTTAACAAAAATTATAAAACCTAACTGATAAACATATTATAAAATCAAATTGAGGGCGGCCACCTCAACTTAAATAATACACTTCGGGCCGCCCTTTATGACAGCTGCCGATTCTACTTTTCTTCTTTCTTGTCAGTGACTGCCAAGTATACTCACTTCGTTAGCACTCGGGCGTGGAGGAAGGTTTTCAAATGAATTTTGTGTAATTTTGTGTACATTGTCTGTTATTAGATACAGAGGGGACAACACTTTTCGGAGAGATCCTTAGTTGATTTTCTCAAAAAATTACATTGAAATTTGGATTTATATTATAATTAAGGTCTCAAAAAGCTTTAAATTCTATTGAAAGAGGTATAAAATCCTCTTCTGATGATTTTTGCCTAAAATTACTGTTTTTTAGTGTATTTTTAGTGAGAAAAAAATATAATTTACGTCATCAGGAACAGAAATCAGTTACAGGCTTCTCTAAGTAAAGAAATAAAGAGGATAATAGCAATTGTTAAATAATAATAAATATCATTTAGTAATAGATATCATGTATATCTGAATAAACCTGCTTTCACAGGTAATTTAGGTGGACGACAATGAAGCCCACAGAGAAAGCTGACATGAAATATACAAACCAGAGAGTCGAAATACTTGATTTCCTGCGCGAACACGACGGTCATCCCACTGTAGACGAAGTTTATGATGGGGTTAGAAAAAAACTGACGCGTATAAGCAAGGCTACCGTATATAAGAATCTTAAATTCCTTACGGAGAAAGGGTTACTGGAGGAGGTGAATGTAAAAGGGGTCTCAAGATTTGAAGCGAATTTCATTCCGCATCACCATCTCATCTGCCGGGAGTGTGGAATGATGGAGGATTTTAATTCGGAAAAATTGCTGGATTACTCGCTGAAGATAGCTGAGGAAATAGAAGGATTTACTATTGTTTCAACGAGCACCAACTTCTATGGCATATGTAAAAAATGTAAGGAGTGTAAGAAGGAAACATAACTTAAGCAGAATATCAAGGGAGAACAGTGTGCTATCCGGGTGTATAATGGTATTATCCTTCAGATGGTCAATGATAAAATCCGGTGACGTACAGCATTGTACTTCAGATTCTCGTTGATGAGACTAAGCATGAAGGTGATCTGCAAAGCAGTGACGAAAGGCGTCGACTTACTTCAGCGCAAATATTGATCGTGTGCAATGGTTTATGGACATATTATAGCCATTAACCTTATCTTTCCATTATAGTTGTGCATGTCTGCAAATCAACTGTATAAAATATAATTATAAGTGGAAATATAGTATTAATAATCCTTACAATTCGGAGCCTTTTCCGGGTCGTAATGATTACCTAATGTAAGTAAAAAAACGAGGGATAACGAATGGTTGAATTACTTTTATTGAGCCGGCTTCAGTTTGCCATAACAGTCGCGTTCCATTTCCTGTTCGTTCCACTAACACTGGGACTCGCATTGTTAGTGGCGTGCATGGAAACTGCGTACTACAAGAACAAGGATGAAACCTGGAGAAGGATGGCTGATTTCTGGGGTAGGGTTTTCAAGATAAACTTTGCAATAGGTCTGGTAACAGGTCTTTCAATGACTTTCCAGTTCGGTACGAACTGGGGTGCCTATGCGGAATTTATGGGAGATGTCTTCGGACCGCCTTTAGCGGTGGAAGCACTACTGGCTTTTTTCCTTGAAGGTACTTTCTTTGGCGCATGGATATTCCTGGACCGCTCCCGTCAGAAACTAAAGGCATTTTCCATGTGGATGGTCGCTCTGGGTACCAATATATCTTCATTATGGATTATCACTGCTAACGGTTTTATGCAGAATCCAGTTGGCTATGAGATGGCTGCTGATGGGAGCAGGGTGATTATGACAGATTTCTTTGCTCTACTTACAAACAGCTATATGTGGTACATGCTGGTACATACTCTGCTTTCAGCTTACCTGCTGACCGCATTCCTGGTCATGGGGATCTGTGCATATCATTTCCTTAAAAGGAACAACAATGAAGTGTTCAGGAAGTCTTTCAGAATAGCAGTTGCCATAGCACTCGCTACAGCGGTCATGCTTCCGGTTCTTGGTCACGGTTATGCACAATATGTTGCTGAGCTTCAGCCTGCTAAAGGAGCGGCAATGGATGCAATATGGGAAACGGGTTCCTCAGTACCCATGTATCTGATGCAGGTACCTGATTCAGGCACTGGTTCCAATAGTGTTCAGTTGCTGGGAATTCCAGGTCTTGCAAGTTTCCTGTATACCGGAAGTTTCAGCGGAACGATAACAGGACTCAACCAGCTACCTCAGGATGAACTACCGCCTGTAGGAATGGTATTCTGGAGCTTCAGGCTGATGACAATTCTGGGGTCCCTGTTCATCATAGAGGCTCTTGCAGGCTTATATCTTCAAAAGTCAGGCAAGCTGTACACGTCGGATAAGTATCTGAAGCTACTGATGTGGTCCATTCCTCTCCCATATATTGCCATCACTGCCGGCTGGATTGTAGCCGAGGTAGGAAGGCAGCCGTGGCTGGTATATGGTTTGCTGAAAACAGCTAATGGTATATCATCGGTTCCCGTATCGGATGTATTGTTAAGTGTTATCCTTATCAGCGCATTCTATCTGAGCCTGATGGTCTTTGAGATGTACCTCATAAAGAAAACCGTGGTCAATGCGACAGGAGCTGAATGAAGATGTTCGATTTCCTTACTCATGATATGCTTGCTGTTATCTGGTTCTTCCTGTGGTGTGTAATATGGGGAGTTTACTTCATTGTAGACTCATTTTCCCTTGGAGCAGGTCTTCTGGCACCCTTTATTGCCACAGATAAGGTGCAGAGGATACAAATCCAGAGATCCGTGGGTCCTTTCTGGGGCGGCAATGAGGTATGGCTCATCCTGGCTGCAGGCGGAACATTTGCTGCATTCCCTCTGGTGTTCTCGAAGATGTTTACTTTCCTGTATCTTCCTATGATGTTGCTGCTCATCGGCCTGATCGCAAGGGGCATTTCCGTGGAATATCTCCACAAGGACGATAATCCCCGTATACAGAAAGTCCTTACGTGGGGATGGTTCGTTGGAAGCCTGCTGATATCTCTTGTCCTGGGAGTTGCATTTGCGAACTTCTTCAAGGGGCTTGAAATCGCTTCAGGAGGAGTTTATAAAGGTACCCTTCCTGGACTTTTCGGCCCGTATGCATTGATAGGCGGTGTCTTATTCGTGCTTATGAGCGTTACTTCAGGTGCGCTCTGGATCAATATCAAGACCGAAGGTGCCATGGCTGCAAAAGCAGGTGATCTGGCAAAGAAGAGCACTCTTATTGTGCTTGTACTTGCTCTGGTCTATCTGGCATACTCCTTTGTGGGTATAGAAGGTTTTACAACAAACTATTCAACCACGCCGGCTCTGTACTTATTGCCGGTTCTTGCGGTAGTGGCAGCTGTCTTTGCCGTGTTATTTGCAAAAAAGGACAGGGGGTTTCCGGCCTTTTGCAGCAATCTCCTGGCGCTTCTTTTCGTTGTTCAAAGCGGGCTTGCAAGTATCTATCCTTATATGCTTAAGTCCTCTGTTTCTCTTGAGTATGGAATAGATATCTTTGAGGCAGCATCAAGCCACATGACCCTGAGCATCATGCTGGGAGGAGCACTGGTATTCGTGCCCATAGTCATCATCTACCAGCTGTGGGTATATACTCTGTTCAGGGAAAAGATAAAAGAAACAGGACAGGTCGATTACTGACCTGTTTTTTCTTATTTTTCACTTCTTCTGTCACTTTATCTACGAAGCATTAGATAACCGCAGACAGATATCATAATTAAAACAGCACACATAGCAAGTGTTTCTGGTTTTTTCCAACTCACACAGAGCCTCTACACTTTGTTAAAAGCAGCTTCCTTACCTCTTTTATTATGAAATAGTGCAAGTATACCCTCGACAGCAATAGAAAACCTATGTTTTACTTGTGTTTTATTAATTCTCTTTTTCTTCTGCGCCGAAACTAATTACAAATTCAGTCCCATTATCTCTTTTAAGCTCTACCTGACCGTCTAACTGTTCTACCAGGATATTTACAAGCTGCAGACCAAGAGTCTCCGTATTCTCTAAGTTTATTTGTTTGGGAATACCAATCCCATTATCTGAAATAATTAAGGTATATCTTTTACCTTTCTCGAAAAGCTCCCCTCTGGTATCCGGTTCACTGGTAGCTTCTTCACTAAAGAGTTTAATCTGGATTTCTCCTGTTCTTCTGTCTGGAAATGCATATTTTAGGGAATTGGAAACAAGCTCATTAACAATCATTCCTAACGGAACTGCAATATCCGTATCAAAGAAGATGTTTTCTTCAATATCCATATTTAAGCTGATATCGAGATTGCCAAGTTTATAAGTCTGGAAAAGGTTTTCAACAAGTCTTTTCAGGTATGGTGAAAAGTTTAGTTTATCGGTTCCTCTACCTTCGTGCAGCTCTTTGTGGATAAACGCAATTGACATTACTCTGTCCTGACTCTCCCTGAAAGCGTTAAGAACTTCCAGATCCTCAGCAGATCCTCTGCTTCTGAACTTTTCAGCCTGTAGATCAAGAAGGGAAGATATCACTTGCAGATTGTTTTTAATTCTGTGATGAATTTCTTTTTTTCTGGCTTCTTCGGCTTTTGCCAGTAGTCTTTCCGCATTTATTTGCTCAGTAATATCTCTTGCAATAGCTGAGATAGCCATCAGCTTTCCAGGAGCGTCAAAAACCGGAGAATAAGTTATTGAAACATTTATTATTGTGCCATCCTTTTTTTGCCGTAAAGTTTTGTAATGCTGGATTTTTTCTCCCTGTTTAACCTTTTCAATTATCTTTTTTATTTCTCCTTTAACACTTTCTGGTTCAAGGATTGAGACATTTTTCCCCAGAGTTTCTTCAGCTGAATAACCGTAAACATCCTCTGCCGTTTTATTCCAGCTGGTAATATTACCATCGAGAGACTCTGTTACAATAGCATCATTTGACGATTCCACAGCATCCGCTAATATCCTAATTTTCTCTTCTGCTTTCTTACGCTCAGTTATATCCTGCGTTGTTCCTTTTATTCTAATAGGAGTATTTTTTTCATCAATGACAACCTCTGCCTGTACGTGGATTACGCGGTTTTCCCCATTGTCTGAAACAATCCTATTATCAATGCTGTAAGATTTCCCGTTTAAAGCTTGTTTAACCGACTCATCCACATAGCATCGATCTTCAGGATGTATGTAATTTAAAAATTCGCTATAAGCTGGAGGTAACTCTTGAGGATTTAGTCCAAAAATTCTATAAAGCTCATTAGACCACCATATTTTACCGGTTACAAGATTCCAATCCCAATTTCCAAGATGAGCGATTTTTTGAGCTTCAGAAAGACTTTTTTCACTTTCCTTCAATGAGTTGTATGATTTCTCAAGTTCTGCTGTACGCTCTTCGACTAGTTTTTCTAAACTATCATGTGCTTTTTTTAGAGCTTCTTCTGCCTGTCTGCGCTCGGTGATGTCCCGCGCCGCTCCTATCAATCCTATGATGTTGCCCTGTCCATCATAGTACGGTGCTTTTACGGTCTGGAGGATGCGCCATCCATGTGATGTAAATATTCTCTCCTCTAAGGTTGTCCCTTTTCCGGCCTCCATGACTCGTTTGTCATCCTCCGCTAGCTTCCTGGCTATCTCAGGAGGGTGAAAATCAGCAGCGGTCTTATTGAGGACCTCTTCAGGGGATTTGCCAATAAGCCTATAGTAAGCCGGGTTTGCCAGGATCATCCGGGCTTCTCTATCCTTGACGAAGATGGCGTCCGAGACGTTCTCCATGATGTCTCGGAGGAAAGCCTCGCTCTCCCGGAACTCGTTCTCGATGCGACGCAGCTTCATAATCTTGTGAAGCTCATTAGCCACCAGTTGAAGCTGCATGACATCGCGGTCGTCGTACTCATCCACTTTGTTGCCCACACCGAAGATGATCCTCACCTTGCCGTTCTCGGTGACCGGCACGCTCATGAATCGCTTCAATGTAGCGTGTCCTGCAGGCAGCCCTTTTTGGTTCGGTGAGGAAGGAAAGTCGTTGTAGACCACCGGCCGCTTGAGCCGGACGCAATCAACCCAGTTACCTGCTTTTTCAATACGGTAGTGCCCTTCGTTCCCTGCCGTGCATGACCTCAATGCTTCCCGGTTCCAGGTGGTAAGGATGATCTCTTTCTCGTCCTCTGAGATGAGGTGGAAGAAGCCGATTGTGCTATCGGTTATCTTGACGGCTTGATTGAGTGCGAAATTGTAGAGTTCACGGTCTGATAGGTTCGATGATCGGGTATAGAGCTCGTATAAGCCGGTCGTTCGTGCCAGTTCGTTGCTGAGCTGGTGCTCCGCCTGCCTACGCTCGGTTATATCCTGGGTTATACCAAAACCGCTTACGACAGCTCCATCTTTGTCAAACTCAAGATATGCTTTTTCACGTACCCACTTGATCTTACCGTCCACGATAATGCGGTGCTCTATGTCGTATGGTTTCCCCTCCAGCCCTGCCTTCGACTCATTATCAACATATTCCCTATCATCCGGATGAACTGTTGAAAGAAAAGTCTCATAGGTCAAAGGAGTACCCTTTGGAATGCCGAATATACGATGATTTTCATCGGACCAGGTTAATTCGTTTTTATGCGCATTCAGACGCCAACTTCCTACATTTCCCACAGCCTGGGCACGGTCTAAATCATCAACCAGAGTATTGCGTTCCTCTAGCGACTGGGCTAACTTGATGTTACTGTGACTTAGCTGTGAGAGCATATTGGCAAGTTTCATGAAGAAGGACATGCTATTTTCAACAGTTTCTCTGCTCAGCCGTGGAACTTTTTCTAGAGCTGCTATGTATTCCTCTTCATTAAATCCATATTTTCTAGCCTGGGTTCGGAAGAGTTCGTAGTCCACAGACTCGTCGTCAAAAAAGAACTGACCTGAGAAGATGTTGCCAACATGCTGGCCGGCAACAATGATAGGAGTTACTATGTCCCACATGTTATTTTTGCACCTGTACAGCTTAAACTCTCCAGGAGGGACGCCTGCGGACAGCTTTGTATCACTTTCCGCACAGTGCTTGCAGGTTTCGGGGTGAACCCTATGGAACCTGGTGCAGATATCCTGCCATCCAACACCTATCAGAACATTGCCTTTGAGATCAAGTAAGGCCATGGTAATGTGAGCAAATTTATAAAAGTCATCCATGATGGACTGGACTGCCTGAATATCAATTATCTCTGCCAGCTCAAGGTTTTCTGCCTTTCTGGAAGTTGAGAGGT
The DNA here is from genome assembly GCF_055385895.1 of Methanosarcina subterranea. NCBI lineage: Archaea > Methanobacteriati > Methanobacteriota > Methanomicrobia > Methanosarcinales > Methanosarcinaceae > Methanosarcina > Methanosarcina subterranea. The sequence continues at coordinate 2,435,819 of NZ_AP042426.1, forward strand.
TATTCTCCAGCTTCAGCCCAAAATGTTGCTCATTCTGGCCCGATTCTTCCTCAGCCTTTTTGTGCTTGGTGATATCCCGGTTCAGTGCCATATTCTCGGCACGCAAGTCTTGATTAGCCTTTTCCAATTCAGTAATCCGTTTTTGCATTTGGATCTCTAGTTCATCCTTCTCTGGAAGGTTAGAAGCCCCCATAATTCCCCGATCCCTCTTTTAAAGCAGGAAGTTAGCGTTTATTAGACCTTCTTTCGTCTGGTCCTTTTGTTTAATAGAATTTGACATAAATGTAGTCTCAAGCAGATCTCTAATAATATCTTACAACAAGTGAATTCTTTACCTATTATTTATAAAATTGCTCTATAATTTTGTTTTACATACTAAGAAGCCATCTGGATACTATTTTTAACTCACACGAAATCTATGCACTCAATAAAAAACAGCTTCCTTACCTCTTTTATTACGAAAAGTTCAAGGCTTCACAGAGTCTTCGACATCGTCGGTATTGAATGCAGGCATCTCTACAGGCAATCTAACGTCCAAATTAACGCTAACTCGCCTATATAAATGTCCGCAAATATCCTGAAGAAATCAAATTAAGGGCGGCCACCCCACCCAAAAGGATGGGTATTCTTCAGGCCTCCCGCCCGATTATTCGGGAATAGTTCATAATATCCTTTCACAAGGTTTCCAAAAAGAGGCAAGGGTTCACTTCATCCCCTACTTTAAGGGCTGGGTATTCGTACCTTTCTGCGCTCCCTTAGTAATAAAATAGCTTAACAGTTTAAAGTATAGCTTTTTTTATTGTTTTAAGCTTTCTGTCAACATCTCAGGCTTACCAGGGTTTGTGCCTCCATTCCCGCAATTCTATGGCCAGGCCATCAGGATCGGTAATCTCGGCACGGATGGATATGCCCAGATCTATCGGCCCCCAGGTAACGTAGACACCATGGTCACGCAAGTAGTTGATAGCGTCTTCCATCGATTCGATTTCCAGGGCCATCGCACGATAGCCCACGGTCATCGAGGAGGGCATCGGGGCGGAATTTTCCATATGCAGTAATTCGATGACGGTATCGCCCAGCTGCAGGTAGGCGATCTCTTTCAGCTGTCCGGCCTGCACTGGCGTCCGCGACACCAGCCGAAACTCCAGTACATCCTTGTAGAACGCCATCGATCTATCGAAATCACCTGGTAGAATCTCCACATGGTCAATACGTTTAAACATTGCTTATTCCTCCCTTTATTCTCCTAAAACTGGCGAATTGCCCCGGCAATGGGTATAGTCTAGCATCTTGGCCGGAAAGAATTGTTGATGAGTGTATTATAAAGTTACCTTACCAGTGTTTAGTGAAATCCAGTGTAATAATAGTTTCATTAAAATGAATCTCATAAACATTTACATATGTCCTGCAGAAGGTAAGGGAGTTAGCCCGTTACCTTTACTGGCAAAAAGGAAAACTGGACTTTGTTAAGCCTGAGTAGAGATTGAGAGAATTGATTACGATATAAGGCAAAAATTTTCAATATTTCTTATGTTGATTGGAAGGAATTAGAGTTCTCTAAAGGCACTTTGCATTATATGAAGTAGAATGCCAAGTCAGATAAGCCGTTTACTCTTATTCATTTTATGGAAAGGGTAAAAAAGGAGGCATTGGTTTAAAGAGTTAAATAAAAAATTCTCTTGAAAAAGAGAATTTCTTAAAATTAACTTTTCGAATTTTGTATTTAATCTAGAGTTCCCTTATTCTTTTCTTTCCTTTTGCTTCAAATTATGGACCGAGATTTCTGCTGAGCCAGGTCCTCCCCGGAAATCATATTTCGTATTACCTTTAACGAAACCGCAGATGAATCCCGTCTCTGGAGAATACTCGATAAATGACCTGTCTCCCTGGATAGCGCCGATAATTGTTGTTTCGTCGGAAACGGAGGTCAGAGTATACCGGCCTGCATTTTCATCTAAGACAGTTAGCAGCCGGACGTGTTCCGATGTATCTTCGGTAATCCCGTCACTATTCAAAAAGGTGGCGTATTCCCGGGTCACCGTTCTGTTAGTTTTCGCCCATTCAGCCCCGTCCTCTGTCAGGGGTGAGGATGAGACTTTGCCAGTAGTGTAGAGAACATAAGAAATGGTTATGTTATGCGTGTTCTGGCTTATATTGCCCGAAATGAAGTTGCCTTTTTCACAGAGCATAACAAGCTCGGCTGTACCGTCTTCAGAAGCCTTTTCAATGTATCCGGCAAAAGGTGTGGATGTTGTTTTCCCATGTGCGGTGATTCGGCCGGAAAACACGTTTCCTTCCTGGCTCTCTATAAGGTAAACGCTGTTCTGGGCAGTTGACCACGTCCCGATGAGATCGGGGACCGGCTTTCTGTCATCGGGAACTGTTGGTCCGTCACGAACTGCGAGAGCCGTCTGGACCGTGACAACCCCACCTGAACTGACGATCATTCTCGTTGAGAAAACATCATCTGACTCGATGATACCGCTTCGGAATAATCTAGTATTCCCGTCACTTCCATAGCTGAAGAAATGCTTACCGTGTTTATCGTCAATGGCGAAGAACAGAGGAGAACCGGAGAAGTCTTCCTCGACTGTAAACAGCCGGTCATGCTGAGTGACGGTGTAAACTTCTCCTGAGTTCTCTGCGGAAAATTCGCCGGACGCAGAATCGTAGGTGATACCTGACACTGTTGTAAAAACACCGTTGATATCATATGGTACCTGCTTTAACCCGGTATCTGTTGCCGGGGGTCCGGGACTGACATAACCCGCGGTGGCTGTTCCTGCAATTAGAAAAAGAATTGCCAGGGAAAGACTCAATGCAATTGATGTTCTGTAAAATGCTTTCATTTCTCATTCCTCCTTATTTTTTCAATACATTTTACAGGAATTTCATCATTTTAAATGTTAATATGTTCGAATACGGGGCTAAATTCGAAGTTTGCCATTCGATAGTATAACAAGCTTATTTTCTTCCTTAGTATCCTCTTTCTTATTGTAGGGTTCCAGACAATTAAAGAAAATAGTGTAGTCTGGATGCTCATGCAGGCTTTTTGCATGAAATGACACCAAGAAAAAACAGTTTAGCCTATGATTTTCAGGAGCCTTTCAGGTTCCTTGTTGATTTGATAGTTATCAGTTTGATTGAAAGCGGATCTATGGAAACTAAGGATTTCATAAGGACTGAGAATTAACCTCAGACTTAAACCTACAGGAGCCAATAAGATTGTTAATGAGTTCTCCAACATGCTGAATAAAAAAGTAAGTTACCAAGGAAAAGAAAGCTCCTAGGGTCAGTTATCTCTTGAAGTTTTGTTAGGGCAACTTTTGAAAAATACGGTTGTGCAAATTCCTTACACATGCGTCGCGTTTTTTAGAGATACCTATATCTCATTATTTTGATGCGGGAGAAGGGATTCGAAACCCTGAACGTCTGCACGAACAGATCTTGAGTCTGCCACCGTTGACCGCTTGGTTACTCTCTTATATTGCCAAATTATCTGGTTGGTCTAAATATTATCTAGTATTCCTGGTTATATCTTAAGTATATAGAGCCTTTGTCCAATATGTGTAGCCGTTGCACATTGATTTTAGAATTCGAGTGTATAGTTTTTAGGTTAATATATTAATCTCTTAATATATAATTAATGTCCAGTCAAATTGTTCTAGAATATATCAATTATTCTTGATACTCGTCCTCCAGATTTTTAAAACTTGGATCCCTATTTTAATTATAGTCTTTAAACATTCAATGGAACAGGGTGATTGAAAATGAAAAAAGAGAGTAACGCAGTACCGGAAGAAGAAGGTTCTGAAAATAATCCTGAAAATGAAGAGGAAGACTTACTGTATACACATAAGCCCGAAAACCCAGGAAGCAGTATGCAATGGAACTCTGCTTTTTGCAGGAAACCAGGACGTTAAATATAGCATGATACATGAAAAACCTTGTCGTTCAGACTAAAAGATTAAAAAATGATTAAAGTCTTCTTATTAAACTATAAACGTTATATATCCGTTTCAATTGAAACAATTTTTAACTATAATTATAAATTATACTTACTCTAAATTAGGGGATAGTGAGATGTCATTTTTGAACGAGATGTTACCTGAGACTGCGGAAGCTTTCGGACAGATGAGAAATTCCATTTTCAAAGATGGTTTTTTAGATCTCAAAACCAAAGAATTAATCTCTGTCGCTTCTTCGGTTCTGATGCGCTGTCAGTTCTGTGTTGATACACATTCTCAAAGAGCAGTTGCTGCCGGAGCTGCAAAAGAAGAGATAGCAGAAGCCATTGCGGTTGCAATGTTTATTGCTGCGGGTTCACAGATAGGGTGGACGAATATATATGGGGAAAACGTATACGACAAAATTTTTGAAACGGACAAAGACAAGAAAGAAGAGGACTGTTGCTGCTGCTGCGAGGACTGAGAGCCATAGGGTTATTTTTTACATTTTTACCTTCTTAACAGCAGATTAAATATATTTTACTTCGATTTTTGTTTTATATTTGCGATATAATATTCAAAACACCTGCAAACTCAGGGTTCAACCTGTAAAACCGCCATTTTGAGCTGCTGTAAGCTTCGACGATTCCAGAATTTTTCATGATAGTGAGATGGTGGGAAACCAGATTCTGTCTCTCGTTTAACTTGAATACCAGTTCACAGACACAGTGATCTCTTTGAGATAAAAAGTAAGCAATTTTCAATCTTATCGGATGCCCGAGAGCACTGAATATTTCACTGGCTTTTTTAATATCGTTGTCCAGAAAATCTATTTCCTGGAGCATTTTCTCTTCCCATTCTTTTTTTTTCTCGGAGTCCGCAGGGCAGCAATAGCTCATGAGTAAAAGAAGTCAAGCTTTCTAAATAAGAGTTTTCATATCAATTTTGCTTGATATCCGAAGTATTGTTATTTATATCGGATTCTTTTCCGACTTTTGAAGCCCTCATAATCCGATATCAAGATTTCTTGATATCCACCTTACAGCTTTTTATAAATGCAAGTCCTGAACTCCATGAAAAATAATGGATTGTCTATTGAATGGAACAGCACCTGAATACCTCTAATAATTGCACAATTTTTCAGCCATAATCGTATCTTATTGATGCTGATAAACTTTTTACAAATTTCCTGCATCTATCTGATACGGGCAAGATTTTTATATCATTTGAAATACTTGAGTATATCAACATATCTTGATTCCTACAATCCTTCTCTTATATTGTATAAAAACCAGAACCCGATGATTTTAGGAGAATTATCATGAAACGATTGCATAGAATACAAGGTAAAAAACGAGTTTCTTTTTCCATTTTAGCTATTTTTTGCTTTATTCTCTTCAGCTCAGGCTGTACGGATATTAATAATTCCGGCAATAACGCAGAGCCTGCTGAAGTTATAACAGATGTTAATAATTCAGGCGTTGAAGCAGGGCTTGTCGAGGTTACAGACCTGAGCCAGATTGATGAAGCCCTTGTAAAAGGGCCTGTTGTGCTGAAACTTGGATCTAAGGGCTGCATTCCCTGTCAAAAGCAGGAAGAGATTCTTTCTGAACTTTTTCCAACGTATCAGGATAAGGCTTCAATTATGCTTATTGATCTCAACGAGTACCCTCAGTTTGCAACAACATTCGGAGTAAGGTCTATCCCGGATACCTGTATAATTACAGGCATCGAGGACGGTAAATACATGTACATGCGGCCGGACGGAAGCAAAAGTGCGGAAAGGGCCAGTGCAAGGTTCCTGGGCGTTGTCGATAAAGAAACCCTTTCAGTGACTCTTGACAAAGCTCTCGAATCCAGAAATATAAAGGAGTAAGTTATGTTTTCAGATTTTCTTCCGGTTGCTGCTTTCTTTGCAGGGGTGGTCAGTGTACTCTCCCCCTGCATTATCCCCGTAATTCCTGCAGTTTTTGCTTATTCAACTGAAAGAGGAAAGTTCAGGCCTCTTGCAATAGTACTGGGGCTATCTATTTCCTTTACCAGCATGGGGATTATCACTTCTCTTTTCGGAGCAACACTTACCGCTTATCTTGATTTACTTTATATCTTTGCCGAAGTTCTTCTTATCACAATGGGCATTTCACTGCTCTTTGACCTCAATATTTTCAATGTCTTTGGAAATTTTTCTTCACTTGCAAATTCCAAAAAGGAGGGGCTTTTCGGGGGCTTTTTGCTTGGTCTTTCTCTGGGGATTGTCTGGCTTCCGTGTGTGGGTTCAGTACTTGGGTCTATCCTGACAATGGTCGCAGTTTCAGGTAAAGTTACGTATGGAGCGCTGATGCTCTTTATCTATTCCATTGGCTTTTCCATTCCAATGCTTTTTGTTGCTTACTCTGCAAACTTTTCTTCTACCAGGCTTCAGAGCGTTTCAAAATATGGTTTCCCATTGAAAAAAGCAGCTGGACTTATTGTTCTGGGAGTTGGCTTTTATATGGTTTACCAGAACCACTTCACAGGTTTCTGAGTCTTCCAGACTTTCCAGACACTTATTTTTTGAATCGTGGAGTGTAGTGAAGATAGTACTCCCAGTAAACTGATAATTTCTACATTAGACATGAAGTTGTTTTTAGCCTCATAAATAAACGACTTCATGATCTTCAATGCTTTTTTGATTACACCTTACTTGTAAAACAGGTTTCGAAAATAAGGAGATTCGGAACTATTGACCATTAACTATATATTGATATATGCGCATATAATCATAGAATTATGCTTGATAATAAGGTAAAGTTTTTTAAAGCCCTTGGAGATGAAACAAGACTTACTATCCTCTCTTATCTGCTGGAGCACAGTTACTGTGCCTGTGATTTTTCTTCCCTTACAAAAAAGGATCAGACTACAGTTTCAAAGCATTTGAAAGTTCTCGTTGAAGCTGGAATTTTAAAGTACGAAAAGCAGGGAAGAAACATCATTTACAGCATTAAAAACGAAGAGATCAACTGTTTGCTTTTATCTCTTGGGATCCGGGATATAAAACCCTGTTGCGATGGGCAGCAGGCTTCAGGAGTATGTTCTGTTTCAGAATTATGTCCTGTGTGTAAAACTGAAAACAGAATCAACAACACTATTAATGAGAGTACTGAAAACCAGGTTGGAAACAAAGTTAAAAATAACTGACAGTAAGCTCAAGATCTATAGAAAAATATCAACGATAAGGAATGGGATATAAAAATGGATGCGAATGAAAAAAAAGAAGTTATCAAAAAAAAGTATCAGGAAATTGCAATTTTAGGTGGCTCCTGCTGTTCTGGTAGCAGTTGCTGTGGAGGAGACTCGAGTCCGGTAGATCTTTCTAAGTCTCTTGGTTACTCTGAATCTGACGTTCAGTCCGTTCCGGATGCTAATATGGGGCTTGGCTGCGGCAATCCTACCGCTTTTGCAGAACTGAAACCCGGAGATATTGTTCTGGATCTGGGATCAGGCGGAGGTTTTGATTGCTTCCTTGCTGCAAAGAGAGTCGGAAGTTCAGGAAAAGTTATAGGAGTCGATATGACTCCTGAAATGGTTGAAAAAGCGCAGGCTAATGCCCAAAAATATGGTTATTTAAATGTTGAGTTCCGCCATGGAGACATCGAAGCTCTTCCCGTTGAAGACAGTTCTGTGGACGTCATTATCAGCAACTGTGTGATTAACCTGGCTCCGAATAAAGAAAAAGTTTTCAGAGAGGCATTCCGTGTCCTGAAACCAGAAGGCAGAATGTATATTTCGGATATGGTTCTCCTTGAGGATTTACCTGAAGAACTTAAAGATGACAGTGGCCTGCTTGCAGGTTGTATTGCGGGCGCCGTGTTAAAAGAGGAATATCTGAGACTTTTGAAAAAGGCAGGGTTTTCGGTTGAAATCCTGGCTGAAGATTTGGACATAAGTGGAAGGCAGTATGGAGGTCTTCCAGTCGAAAGCCTGAAATTAAAGGCATGGGTATAAAAAGAGTTCGTGAATAACTGTGAGAAAAGAAAGTAGGAGAAGTGATATTTTTAGTTCCTTACTTTCTTTTTCGAATTACAGGCGTTCATTGTATTAAATCCAATAGCTTTCCACCTTTTAGTTCACCTGCTCTCCATTCTATAACTGCAAAATTTCCATTAGAATGTTTGGCAACCCTGTTTATCCATTCAATCTCGTTACTGGCCTTCGCTCTGAGCAGTTTATTTGTTGTTTCGGTTGCATATAAACTGGCATTGATCACCCACCATTTGCTGTTGATCCCGGCACGTTTCAGGTCAGATTCAAGCCTCATTGCTTCGTACACAGGTGTAGTTTCTGCCAATGTAATGATCAGAACCTCGGTTTCGTCAGCATTTCTTAACCTGGGTAACAGGTTTTTAACTGGCTCTGGGATATCACTTTGCAAACGGCTGATTTCCCTATGATAACTCTGGGTTGAATCAAGAAGCAAAAGTGTGTGTCCTGTGGGTGCTGTATCAATAACAACAACCTCATTTTTAGCTTTCTCTACAATTCGGGCAAACGCTCTGAAAACAGCAATTTCCTGCGTACAGGGTGACCTTAAATCTTCTTCGACATAGGCAATGTCATCCTCACTCATCGTTTCCCTTGCTTTGGTGAGTACTTCTTCTTCGTATTTAGCAAGTTCCTTCTCTTCGTCAATCCTGCTTGTTGTTATATTGCTATTTTTTTCCATAACAAATTCAGTTTGCGCTGCAGGATCTGTTGTTGTAAGGTGAACTTTAGTACCTTTTCGTGCCATACCCAGCGCAATTGCTGTTGCGATAGTCGTTTTGCCAACGCCGCCTTTGCCCATGGTGAATATTACCTTTTTTCCAGAAGCACACAGGTCATCTATCACATCTTTAAGTTTAGGGACCTGTTTAAAATTGACCTCTTCGATGCTAATATTAACGTTATCCCTGTGTAAGAATGCCCTGATGTTATCTATGCCGATAATATTATAGGACCTGAGAGGAATCTCATATGTTACAAATTTTTTTAAAGACGAGGGTATATCCCGTAAAGCTTCCTGTTGTTTTTCAAAAAGGCTTTGAGACACGGTATCATCATAGCTTTGCAGCACACCGTTGATTATAAGTATCTGATTATTAACACCTAAATCCTGAAGCTCCTGTGAAGCCCTTTCAGCCTCTTTAAGAGGCTCTTCTTCCGGGCGGGAAACAAGAACAAGAGTGGTCATATCTCTATTAGACAGTATCTCTACGGCTTGCTTATAAATCTCTTTTCGACTTTCAAGCCCGGAAAGCTGTCCTAAGCAGGACGCTCCATGTGTACTTTCGCTTATGAAATTACTCCAGGCTGAGGGCAACTGCATCAACCGAAGAGTGTGACCAGTAGGGGCTGTATCAAAAATGATGTAGTCATATTCTTTCCCTGTCTTTTCATCAGTTATAAACGCTGAAAACTCATTAAAAGCAGCTATTTCAACAGAACACGACCCGGAAAGCTGCTCCTCCATATTTTGAATCACTACATCAGGCAGCTTTCCTCTATATGGTGCGACAATGTTTTCTTTATATTCCCGGGCAGCTTCTTCAGGGTCAATGTTGACTACAATTAAATTGGGTACGCCTTCTATAGAAACTCCTTTGCTGTTCAATTCGGTATTAAATACGTCTTGAAGATTTGAGGCAGGATCAGTACTGATCAGCAAAACCTTTTTCCCTTCATCCGCCAGAATCACAGCAGTAGCACAGGCAGTTGATGTTTTCCCAACGCCGCCTTTTCCTGTGAAAAACAAATATTTAGTAAGTTCTATATTTTCAGGATTAAATGTTTCAGACAATATACTCACCTCGCTGGCTTAAGGTTAACAACGGCCATCGCTACATCAGGAGTCCTGTGCCGCAGGCTTTTCTTTTGCTTTTAAATAATTTTCTGGTACGTCCAGAAATTTAATCAACTCATCATTTGTAGGATATTTCCTAGTCTTGACTACTTTACCGTCAACAATAGTAACGGGTAATGCATCAACCCCATCCCGGTTCAGTATTTCGTTTATAGTTTTGTTATCTACAAAAGCTTGAGGATTGTTAGAAAGGCTATATCTTTCAATCTTCACACCATTTTTCTCTAAATTATTGATCACTGTAGATATCCTTAAAAGATCCGGATCAATTACAGGGCCACACAAGCCCGTGGGACAACACATTGCAGGATCAAAAATAATCATTTTTACCATAGAAACATCTCCCCCTGTTCTGGTAGTCTCCCCTTTGTGGTATTATTTTCACTGATGTTCTTTTGGCTTGACTTTTCAGGTATTGGAATCGGTTACTGAAACCGCAAGCTAAAGAGCCCACGAAAGGTTTTTTTAAAAGTACAGATACGTCCGTTTTTTCTGATCTGGTCGATAACTTATCCCCACGACCACTTTTTATTCAGCTTATAAATCTCTTTTTTATACGGTTTTATATTTTATAATATTTTTGCTATAAATTTACATTAGGCAGATATTCTGTATTCTAAAACCGTTGTGCTGGCTCTATAGAAATCTTCTGAAACAATAGATCTTCTTTAATTTAAACTGAGTCAGTCGAATCTGTTTTATATGCCTATTTTTTGGCTTTTACATATTGTTTAGACGTTTATTTTTTCATAATTGAGTGTTCAAGATAGTCCTTCTAATTCTGATTGTGCAGCAACTTTTATATAGATTATTTCAAATATCTTTGAAACAACTATTGGAGTTAGGCACCTGATTACCATAATAGTCAATCAAATTCGCTGCCTGCAAACTATTTTCTAAAGAAACAATTAAAGGTAGCAGTTCAAGATTGATTTTTGGTTAGAAAAACATAAATAATTATGTACAAATGAGTGAAATTAACTCCCTTTACTCTCATATCAAGAAATTCATAAGCTCAGAAAATAGAAAATTTTGCCCAAATTAAAGTTCTGATTGTATGGAAAAATGTGATAAAAATAAGGCACAGAGGTACAAAAATATGTCGAAACCAAAATCGGTCTGGGAAGAATTTTTCGCAGATAAGAGAAGTGGCGGGCACAGGTTTTCATCTCATGAATTTCTCTCCAAAGAAGCCAGGGAAAAGCTATACCATCTTGATGGAGGCAAAACACTTCTTGACTTTGGTTGCGGAGCCGGAGAGCTCCTTGTTTATTATGCACCGGAATACGAAAAGCTTGTAGGGGTTGATTTTTCCGCATCAATGCTTGATGAAGCAGGTAAAAGGATCAGGAAAAGAAGACATGAAAATATTGATTTAATCCTTGCTGACGATAAAACCATCTGGGGGAAGCTTGATTCTTCCTTTGACCGGATAACTGCGGCTGGAGTGATCCAGTATCTAACATATGAAGAAGTTGACAGTTTTATTTACAACTCCTCAAAATACCTTAGTAAAGGAGGTAAAATAGTACTTTTTGATTTGCTGGACCCTCGTTTATATCCGTTATGGAAAATAGGTTTATTTTCACGGGATACTGGATGCTGGAAAATCTTGCGCAAAATAAGCTTCGAAACTTTTGCTATTTTAGTAGCAATTTTAAGAAATCGTCCAAAAGATATTCTTGGATATGCTCATAAACCCTTTATGATGGAAAGTATCGCAAATAAGCATGGTTTTAAGATGGAATATGTGCAGTCCATGTACTATGAATACAAATATCACGCAATAATATCGTGATCACAGCTTATATGGTTATGTGCGAATCTAAAAGCTGGAGAAGATACACGAGCCTGCGATAAGATCTCTGGAAAATTTTCGGTAATAGGGTCGAGCAGGATAAATCGATAACATTCCGGGTTGAAAACAACTGTACTTACAGTGTATATTTTAACAATTTAAACCCATTTGATCACTTTTTCATAAAAACTATGACCTGTGGATAACTGGCTCGTAAATTATTATATGAGATTTCCATATTATGCGAGATTTCCTTACATTTCTCTATATCCGTTAAATTTATGACCTTTATTTCAAGTAAAATTTAAACAGATAGTTTTATATATCATTTCAATTTTATTTGAAATAATAACAGTATCTATGCGTTGAAGAGCAAAATCAGGGTTGTTCCCAACAATCGGAATTGGAGAAAAGTAATGATTAGTAATAATTTTGTCTTTGGATTTTTGAATGGGAAAAGTATATTTCTATTTTTTATTTCGGAGATGTATAGAGTACTGCCTGGTTTAAAGAAAATCCAAAAATTACTTTTTAAAACTCTTTTTTATTTCTTCAAAATTTCAATCCTCACAAAAATAGCGCTTTACTTTATCCCTGAGTCCTTAATTGTACATTATCTTGGAGCCAATCCTTGCTGGTATAATTTTGGAACCTCTTCACTTGCCGGGTCAATAGTTCAAATACCCGGTTTATTATTACATCCCCTGGCCTGTACTTTAGTTAAGCAAGGCATAGCACATGCTGTTATTGAAGTTATTATAGCTGCTATGATAATGGTAGGAATTATCGCACTTTATTTTCAAAATAAATATTCTGGTCAAGAACTGGCAATAGAAGGGAATGCCTTAAGTTTGAGAGGAATCAGAGGCATGATCAGGACTCACCTTGCAATTAAACGAAATCAGAACGATACGAGATATTTTGTTAATATAGAGAACGGAATGCTTCCTGAATTCCTGAGAATGTCGGAGAGTTCAAGGTTCTGCTGGATAGATATGTACGGTGGAAACATGTACGGGTCTATTTCTTGGGATGAAATATCTGATGAATCGAAAAAGATGCCTTGAAAAAAGAGGAAGACGCTGCTATGGAAACTAGAGGAAACTGAGGCTATCAATTTGGACTCATCAATTAAGTTAGAGTTTTTTACTCTTCTCCTTCTTTTTTCACCTTCTACTTTCTCTTCCCTATTTTTTTCTTTATAACCTTTTTATATTCTTTTTTCCCGTCAGAACTTGAATTTTTCCCTGTTCCTTTCCATGATTTTCACAAGGGAAAGCATCACAGGCACTTCTACAAGCACTCCCACAACGGTTGCGAGAGCAGCCCCTGATTCCATCCCGAACAGGATAAGAGCTACTGCCACTGCCAGCTCAAAGAAATTACTGGCGCCGATAAAGGTTGAGGGCGCAGCCTCACTATAGGGAATTTTCAGGTATTTTGCTCCTGCATACCCGATCCCGAAGATCAGGTAAGTCTGCAGCACCAGAGGGATCGCGATCAGGAAGATATGCAGGGGATAATTTATGATGTTGCTTCCCTGGAATATAAAAATCAGGACCAGAGTTATCAGAAGTCCGGCAGGGGTAATCCACTGCGTTTTTCGGATCAGTACATTTTCAAACCAGGTAATGCCTTTTTTCCTTATTACCACCTGTCTTGTCAGCATAGCAAGGCCGAGAGGAATTGCTACATAGAAAAGGACAGAGACGAAGATTGTCATAAGAGGAACTGGAAAGTCAGTTGTGACCCCGAGAAGAAATTTTCCTAGCGGAGCAAAAAGGACCAGGATAATAAGGTCATTCACTGAGACCTGAATCAAAGCATAATTAATATTCGCTCTTGCAAGGTAGGTCCAGACAAGTACCATAGCCGTACAGGGGGCGAGCCCCAGCAGGATCATGCCTGCAATGTACTGCTCCTGGAGGTCAGCAGGGATCAAGGATTCAAAGAGCACGCTTACAAAAAACCATGCAACAAAAGCCATTGTAAAAGGCTTAATTGCCCAGTTTACGATAAGAGTTAGAAGAAGGGGATTTAAGTTTGCCTTAACTTTCAGGATTTCTTCAAAATTAATTTTAAGCATTATGGGATACATCATAATCAAAAGTACGACAGCTACAGGTATTGAGACGTTTGCAATCTCAATACCTCCAAGGGAGTCCGCAAAGCCGGGAAAAACATAACCTATTACAGTTCCAAAAACAATGCAGATTGCAACCCAGATGGAGAGGTATTTACTAAAGAAATCGAGCTCCCTTTCTTCATTCTCTTCAGGCATATTCTTCCCCTTCATTCCACTCTTTTCCCTCGAACTCTTTGCTTGCAGGGATGATCAGCATGGGCTTTGTGGTTTTCCGTAGTACGCTTTCTGCCGTGCTTCCGAGCAGTAGGTCGCTCAAAACCCCTTTCCCGCGGGCAGTCAACATAATTAGGGTGACATCTTCTATGCTGGCAAACTTCACAATCTCATTGGATGGGATGCCTTCAACGACGAGGCACTGGCTCTTTATGCCTGCAAGCCGCTCCTTTATTCTCCTGAGCTTTTCTTTTGCCTCTGCTCTCTGTTCATCCAGCAGGTCCATATCTTTTATGTCATCTATTACATGCAGGAGCAGGGCATCTTTTACTATCCCTTCAAACGCTTGAAGCTGTTCTACCGCTCTCATTGACTCTTTTGAAAAGTCAAGAGGTACAAGAACCCGCGAGAAAGTTGCCCGGCATACCTTCTCATAAACCTCTTTTCCTTCTTTCAGAGCATCATATTTTTCAACCAGCAGTATTTTCTTTGAACTGCGTGCTATGTATTCCGTGGTCCTTCCGAGGAGCTTTCCCTTTATGAATCCTTTAGTGGTAGCTCCCATTATTATTGCGTCAACGTCTTTCCTGTCTGCAATCTCCGAGATTGTCCTTTTTATATCTCCAACCACTACCAGGCTTTCGGTCTCAAGCTCAAGTTCCCTGGCAAAACTTGCATAATCCTCAATCCTTTCCTTTGCATTCCGTTCAAACATAGGGGCAAGCCCCTGGCTTTTATGAATATCCACCACATGCAGCAAAATAACTTTCTTCAAGCCGGCGTTTTTAAGTTCCCCTACGCAGCTTAGCAAATCCTCCATTTCTATAGTAAAATCCGTAGGAATAAGTACCGTATTTATCATTCGATATCCCCCATTTTTAAATTCCCTCCTCGAATTGAGATACGCGGCCTTAAGCGTTTCATTGATCTAATCCATTTTCCACAGTGTATACAATTATAGAGTTTTTATTTATATTTCTCCAATTATTTTCTTAAACAATGATAATTTTTAATTCATCACTCTATAAGAAAGATTGTTATTTTTTGCATGCCTGTAGAAGGTGGAAATTTGTTAGCTTAAGTTTATTGAGTGAATTTTCACTTTTAAGAGAAAATTCAGATATCTTCAGCCTATAATCATTTTAAAATCTGGTTATTTAGGAATAACAAATATATAATTTAAAGTATTTTTATTGTCATATAATATTGATTAAAATCTGTTAGAAATGACAAGGAATTTACTTTAATGCTGCACACAAAATATTCTGAAAAAATTGAAAAACAGATGAAAGCGTTTTATAACACTTTAAATGAGAAAGATCGAAGAAGATATGCAGCCATAGAAGCAATGAAATTAGGACATGGGGGACAAAACTACATAAGTAGTGTTCTAGGCTGTCATTTTCAAACTGTTATGGCTGGAATTAATGAAATCACTAATGGTATAGAAAAACCAGGTAACAGGATTCGAAAGTCTGGCGGAGGAAAAAAGAAAATCATCGATACATTTGAGAATATTGATGAAGTTTTCTTTGACATTCTAAAACATCATACGGCTGGAAGCCCTACGGATAAAGAAATAAAATGGACGAATCTGAGTCTCAAGGGCATTTCAAAGGCTTTTGAAGCAAAAGGCATGAACATAAGTCCACATGTAGTAAAGCAGCTCTTAAAGAAACATGGTTTTGTAAAGAGAAAAATGCAAAAATCTGTCACTATGAAAGACTGTAAAGGCAGAAATGAGCAGTTTGAGAAGATTAACAAGCTCAAAGAAGAGTACGTAAAAAGCGAGAATCCGATAATCAGTATAGACGTAAAAAAAAGAAGTCATCGGTAATTTCTACCGTGACGGTAAAATCTACTGTACCCAGACAGTAAAGGTATATGACCACGATTTCAATACATTTTCAGATGGTTTTGTAATTCCACATGGTATTTATGACCTGAAACGTAACGAAGGATACATCACTTTAGGAACCAGTAAAGATACAAGTGAGTTTTGTTGTGACTGCATTAAATACTGGTGGGAAAAATACGGTAAGGAAAACTATCCTAAGGCAAATAGCATTTTAACCTTAGCAGATGGTGGTGGAAGCAACTCAAGCAGGCATTATATTTTCAAGGAAGATCTGCAAAAGCTGGTAAATGAAATTGGGATTGAAATCAGAATGGCTCACTATCCACCATATACTTCGAAATACAATCCAATAGAACACAGGTTATTCTGTCATGTTACAAGTGCCTGCAAAGGTACTGTTTTCAGCACTATTGATGTTGTTAAAAGCCTTGTTGATAGGACGTATACATGCACAGGATTGAATGTGTTTTCAACCATCAAAAATAAAGTTTATGCTACGGGAAGAAAAGTAAGTGAAAACTTTAAGGAAAAAATGAAAATTGTCTTTGATGATTATTTGGGAAAATGGAATTATACAGCTATTCCAGAAGTTAAAACTTGAAGTTATTTTTCAATCATTCCTTAAATATATACTTTCGATTTCAAGAATATTTGATTTGTGACTACTCCCATCACTGAAGTGACGGGCATCTATCGGGTATCCGAAGAGATTGTAATCCCAATCTCAAAATGTTAATAGCGGCATTATGATCTCGATCCAGAACAAGACCACAGAAAGGACAGTTATGCGTTCTTTCTGATAGTTCTTTTTTGACTATTTCACCGCATCCAGAACACATTTGGGATGTATTACATGGATTGACAAGCTCTACACGTTTACCAGCCCACTCTGCCTTGTAAGACGTGATGGTTACAAGCTTATTCCATGCAACATCAGCTATGTGTTTTGCTAGTTTGTGGTTTTTAATCATTCCTTTGATGTTCAGATCTTCAAAAGTAATCAAATCGTAAGTTCTGACAAGATCAAGACTTACTTTTTGCACAAAATCCTCTCTTTTGTTTGCGATTCTCTCATGCGCAAGTTGAACAAATTTCAAAGCTTTTGCTCTTCCAGGCGTTCCTTTTTCAAGTTTTGAAAGTTTTCGCTGGACTTTTGCAAGAAACTTTTCTTCTGCAACAAAGAATCGAGGATTTGGTATATAATTACCATCAGAAAGCGTTAAGAAACTCTTGATACCTACGTCTACACCTACTGATAACCCTGTCTTCTGCAATTCCAAAGGAGTATCAGTTTCAACAAGTAAGGAAACAAACCATTTTCCGGTAGGCATCTTACGAACATTGAGTCTTTTAATTTCCCCTTCCACTGGTCTGTGTAACTTGATCTTAATGTCCCCTATTTTTGAAAGAGATAATTTGTCAGAATCCAGAGAAAAACCTGATTGCGTATAAGTGAAGCTGTCATACCTTCCATATCCCCTGAATCGTGGATAACCTGCCTTTTCCCCGGTTTTAACTCTTCTGAAAAAGGCTTGGAAAGCAAGGTCTACTCTCTTGACTACTTCTTGTAATACCTGTGAGTGAATACTTTTCAATGTAGGTCTTTCTTTCTTCCATTCTGGAATCATTTTCTTAGAATCATAATAGCTTATGTTTTTTTGTTCTGATTCCCATGCATTTTTCCTGAGTGCAAGTGTTTCGTTATATGTCCACCTGCAAAGCTCAAGAGTGTTACTCATAGTTGTTTTTTGAGCCTTTGTCGGGTAGATTCTATATCGAAGCACTTTCAACATTCATTTCACCGCTAGAGTTTCAATATACATTTTTACAGTTTCTTTTGTAGTATCACCGCAAGTTCCAACATAATATGAAGGATTCCAGAGATGACCATTCCATAATCTGTTCCTTATTTCAGGATGTATTTCAAAGAGTTTCTTTGCGGTAATACCCTTAAATATTTTCACAATATCAGCAGGTGCAAACTTTGGATGCATGATGATGAAAAGATGCACATGATCCGGCATTACTTCTTGAGTGACAAGAGTTACACCTTTTTCTTTTGCTATCTTTTCGTGAAGCTCTTTCAAATCATCAGCTATTTTTCCTGTAAGAACTTTTCTTCTGTATTTTGTAGACCATACGAAATGGTAATTTGTGTTATATACACAGCCTCTTGCATTTATCCAATATTCTTTTCCTGCCATATTAGTAGATACATATGGTAACCATGTGTATATTAATTTAACGCTATTATGTTGGGAAGTTGACGGGCTGTATCCCACTATTGAAATGGCGGGGATTAGCCCTCACTTGCTCCTAAATCCTCTTTCATTCCTTTCCCGTAAGTAGAACTCATTTCAAAACTGCTCCTGTAGTTTTTCCCGGTAAACAAAGAATGGTTTTCATCATTTTTTACACATCAATTTTTCATATCAATTATCTTTGATATCAGGCTCATTGTTTTAAGATGTATTTTCCCAAACATTCTTACGGTTTTTTCGAGAAATCCGATGGTTGAAAGAAATTCAACTTTATCAGGTTAAATAGAAATTATATCTCAGTTGATAGCTCATTAAAAAAATTGAAAATTATCAAAAATGAACTAAAAACCATTTAACATGAGAAATTACTCAGAACAGGAGCTTTTACATGGTATGGCCTATAACTTCCGGTGATTATATAGTAGGAGATCCAGAATCTCCCGTGGCAGTAGTAACCCTTGCTTCTGACTATCAAAGCCTGAACCTGAAAAACTACGCCATCTGCGGGACCTGTTTTACGGAAAATTTCGGGATTGAGAAGGTGATAGTTAACGTGCTTTCGAACCCCCGCATCAGCTGCCTGATTGTCTGCGGGAAAGAAAGTGACCATTTTGCCGGGCAGTCCCTTCTGGCACTTGTCGAAAACGGCGTCTCGGCTTTCGGAGGGTCAAGAAAAATTGTCGGGTCCGAAGGAGTGATCCCTTACCTTGACGAAATCCCGGCAACCACAATCTCCCGCTTCCTCCGGGAAATTGAAGTCATCGACCTTGTAGGGACAACCGATCCCGCAGTCATCCAGCAGGCGATCGATTCCTGCAATGGAAAAGAAAGAAGTGAAGCCCCGGAACTTTCCATGCCCGAAATTGATGAACACAGCTGGAAGAAATATGAATCTGAAGTAAAGAAGAATGTAATGTCCAAAATAAAAAAAGGATAAGAATTCAAAGTTCAGAAGGAAGTTTTCCTAAATAAGGTTTTTCGCTTAATCGCAAAGGAAATTCCTCCTCCCCTTTAAGGAAATTTGCCTCCTGAAATACATATTGAAGAATGAAAAAGGAGGCAAATTTTTCTTTTTTAAACTTCACCAAACTCTATACTGATACTGCTTGCCTTTTTTACCAGGGATTTTGCAAGGAAGCCGCTTTCCATTCTGCAGAGGTTGAGTACTGCACAGGGTACAAGGCAATTTGATGAGCATTGCGCTTCCTGTGCTCTATCGATAACATAGTTGTTTTTGATATCGAGAATTTCCATCATGGGAACTTCCATGTGGGAAAATTTCTTTATCTTTTCACATGGGGTTTCTATGTCAACAATTATTTTGTTTCCTTTTTTGCTTCCACGTATTTTGTGAACGAAACCACATATAGTAGAATTTACAGTAAATTCGGTCAAGATGTCACCTTCATTTTTTATTCTCACTGTTTTTTCAGTTATTTTTCAGTCTGAATCATTTTGTAATTCTTTTTTATACTTCTTATTTTTCTATTTATATATTATACTACAGATCGATTTATGCCTTTTTTATAAGAATAAGCCTTGTTAAAATGATATTTTATGTGAAGAGTTATATCAAGCCTCTGAAGGGTATCAAATTTCATTGATATTTGACTTCGTGTATTTTATAAATCCAAACCATTGAACTAATCGGAGGAATAAAATGCCATTTATGAACGAAATACTTCCTGATACTGCGGAAGCATTTGGAAAATTGAGAGATTCTATCTTTGAGGGCGGAGAACTTGACCGCAAGACCAAGGAACTTATAGCCATTGCCTCTTCGGTCCTTATGCGCTGCCAGTTCTGTGTTGATGTACACTCCCAGAGAGCCGTTGCTCAGGGGGCAAGCAAAAAGGAAATTGCAGAAGCAATTGCTGTCGCCATGTTCATAGCTGGAGGTTCTCAGCTCGGCTGGACAAACGTGTATGGTGAAAACGTTTATGACATTGTCTTTGGTGAGAAAAAGCCAGAGGAGCCGGAAAAAGAAAAAGGGTGCTGCTGCGGAAACTGAAGAGAGGCTGAAAATCTGGCTCCAACGTGATGAGAGTATCTAAGGATTTTTCTTTGTTACTTTCCTTCTGTTCCTTTTTTAGCCATATCTCAGTTGAAGTTTTGTCACTAAATCTGTGTTCCAGACATCGTTACTGTAGAATGTAATATAATTGTTGCGAATGTAATATAATTGTTGCTTTCACTACGGCTTTGATCAGGAGACCCTTATTTTCGTATTTTCCGCTGACATACTCTTTTATGAGGTTAGTTACATCCAGCTCATAGTATATGTTGTCAGGAAGAGCATTGCCTTTAATGATGATTGTAGCACAGGGAGTGCTGCCCTGGAAGAACGTCATTTTTATCATACCAGTCCTCTCCTTATCAGGTATTGTCTCAGAGGTTATCCTGAAAGGGACGCATGGATAGTGTTTCCATACCTCCCTATGTTTATCCGGTTCCCGTTATCTTCCGGCTCATTCGAGTAATCAGAGGAAACAGATCCTGCATCAATGCATGGAGAACTCGTATTATCCTTTACCCATGAAGTCCCATTCCAGCGACCAACTGTTGATTTAAGATGGTAATCATGTGAACCTAAGTCTGCAAAGAGGGGAGCTACATAGATGTCAGTTGTTGAGTTTGCATTTTTATAATTTCCACCCACATTATTGTACAGACAGTTATTTTCCAGCACAAAGCTATGTGTTTTAGGAAGATAATTGATCACTGCGAATCCTGTCCCTTCCGGGTTTTCTGTGCGTTTCTGGGTGTTTACAATTATGTTGTTGCGGATAGTGGTTGTATATCCTGTACTCTGAGGTGAAAGATCTACAGGATCACTTGTGTCTGTAGAAACTGAAGGGTACATACTAAGAATAGCTGCATGATATATGCCATCAAATACGTTATTCTCAATGAGAGTATCATAAAACCCGCTGGTTACAATGCCTCCTACCCAGTCAATATTCGGGTTCATACCTGTGCTATAAAATATATTATGGTGAATATGGACGTTCTGCGCCTCTTTTCCTGGATAAGATTCTCCATAACCTATCAGCCAGATCCCAGGGCCATATGTGTTATGGATAGTATTATTGTATACCTCCACATCGTTCACGATACCTGTTGATTTCTCGATAAGTATCCCCGGGCCGCCTGCACTCCAGTGAGAAAAGGAGTCGATTACATTGTCATGGAATTTTACATAGTTCGAGTTCCATACCCTAAGACCGCTATTTGTCCTGCAGGTTATTGTGTTGTTCCAAGCTTCTATCTTCTGCGAGTTAATTGCGTAAAGACCGTCATGCCCTAATTTGTACACTTTGTTATTGTAAAGTTGAATATTGGATCCTTTTTCTACTTTCAGCCCGTCCCCATGCCCATCATGCAGATACATGTCATGAATCTGTATGTTCTTGGCATGAAGAAAAGAGATCATATTGTAGTATCCATCCCCTTTCTTTTTGTCCTGGTTATGGTCATGGTTTCCATTAATTTCAAATTCTTTTATAGTAACTCCATGGATTCCGGTGCTATCAACCTGAGTTATCAGTGGCTTCCCACTTTGCCAACCTGCTTTATCTTTGAGTTTAATTACGGCTGTAGAATCACCCTGAAATACTGTATTGCTTCCGATCAAAATACTGTCAGAGATAACGTATGTGTTTGGGCCCTTTAAATAAACGGTTGAATAGTGCCGGTTTTTTGCAACATACGCAAGAGCCTGATTTATCTCTACCTGATCGTCACGCCCATCACAGGTGAAGTTTCCACTCCCATCGCCAGCTACATATACAGTCTTATTTAACGGTATAAGGGAATAGTCGGACTGTACAGCATAAAGAATGAATACTCCCAGTGCGATCAGGAAAACAAGAACTACAATGGAAACTCCTATTTTTTTCCTATTTTGCCGTAAGTACCTAAGATGTTTTTCATTCATTTTACCTCTTACCTTTTAATTACAAACTTCAGTTTTGAGAGTCTCTTGAGAGTGACTTTTCTCTTATTCATCTTTCACGCGTGTAATTCTCTCATTCCAACTCCCATAACCAGCAGGTTTGTTTCCATAGGAGGATGGTTCCAGCCGTCAGGAGAAATGGTTTTTTTCTCAATAGAGATCTCAACCTGCTTTCCGCTAAGGCCGCAATCTCTCATATAATCAGTAACGAGCTCTTTTCCGAGTTCTATTGCTGCGTTAAGGGCTTCTGCATATGTATCAAACCTCAGCCTGCTGCCAGGTACAAAGACCAGAAAATCCTTGTCCGGCGATATGAGGCTTGCGGGTCTTATCAAAATTTCCACTCTTTTGATGCCTTTTCCAACAAGGGCCCCTACTGCATTTC
This sequence comes from Methanosarcina subterranea, assembly GCF_055385895.1. Classification (NCBI taxonomy): domain Archaea; kingdom Methanobacteriati; phylum Methanobacteriota; class Methanomicrobia; order Methanosarcinales; family Methanosarcinaceae; genus Methanosarcina; species Methanosarcina subterranea. The sequence continues at coordinate 2,458,200 of NZ_AP042426.1, forward strand.
CAACTTCGGCGTGTTCGGGAACGATAATATCAGCATCTATAAACTCTTCGAGTTCTTTCCTGTGTGCTCTCACAGGGCCTCCAAGCAGGACAACAGGTACTTCCAGCTTGAATTTTGCAGGATAATTTCCATCCAGGATTTTCTCAACGGCTGTGTACGGCACTCCTTGAAGGATATATGAGAGGAGATGAAGTGTCATATTCCTTGCAACCCTCCTTTTTACGGCGGTGCAGAACTCATGTGATGTCATGCGCATAAGTCTTGCAAGCCTTTCGGCTCCTATTCGGGATGCTTCTTCATTCCAGGCTGTGTATTCCCCGAGCACATGCAGGGCATCGGTTGGCGTAAAGCCAATTGCCTGAACAAGACGTTTTTTAATAAGGGAATCCAGGGTTTGAGGGTGAAGGTCCTTTCTGATAAGGGCTTTAATCTCATATACTGAAACTGGCTCCTCTCCTATTGCATCCAGCACTTCGGATTCAGCTTTGCTCAGTTCGCCTGCAGTGTATCCTGACCTGACGAAAAACTTTGTGGGCTGAATATTCTCACCCAGGTCTTCTCTGGCAGGCATGGGCGTCCTTTTGAGGTTATTCAGGAAATCCGGATATTTTACTGCAGCAACTGACAGGGGTATAACTCTTCGTGGTCCCAGAAATAACTCCCTGCCTACACTCCAGATATGACTATCCCCACCTGTGGCCGTAGTTTCCATCCTGATCACCCGGACTCTTGTCTGCCAGCCGCCCACTACTGCTCCTTCATTGCTCAGATCAGGGACACCCTTGCAAATAGAGGAGATATCCGTACTCGTCCCACCTACGTCAATTACGGCACAGGTTTCAAGTCCCGAGAGATAGGAAGCACCTACAAGGCTTGCTGCAGGTCCCGAAAAGATAGTTTCTATGGGCTTTTTCAGGGCATCTCTTATTCCAACCACAGAGCCATCACATTTGAGCATCAGCAACTGTGAGTTAATCCCACGCTCTTTGATCTCCTTGATTATGGCCTGTATAAATTGTCCTGTTATGGGGATCAGCTGGGCATTAAGAAAAGCTGTAACTGCCCTTTCATAAGCCCCCAGCTCCTGGGAAAGCTCGTGTCCGCAAACAGCAGGAAGACCTGTTAGTTCAAGGATTCGGTCCTTTACTTTCAGTTCATGTTCAGGATTCCTTGTGCTGAAATAAGAAGATATGGCAAAAGCTGAGACTTTATCCTTTATACGAAGGGCAAAGTTTTCAACAACCTCCAGGTCAAGAGGGGACACCTCTTCTCCATTGTGGTCATGCCCACCCCTGACAATGATCATATGAGAAGTGGGAAGTTCCTTTTCAAGAGGGTGATCCCCTATGAGGATCAGAGCTACGGGAAACCCTGTCCCTTCGAGTATGGTGTTTGTGGAAAGGGTTGTTGAAACCGAAACTAGCTTTATGTTTTTTAAATATTCCGGGTTCAGGCTGTCTATTACTTTTTTTATACCGGGGAGGAGGTCAGGGTAGGTGGTAAGCGCTTTGTTTGAGTCGACAATAACTCCATCCGTATCCCTTATAAGCACTGCATCGGTGTATGTGCCTCCCGCATCAATTCCAAGGCTGTATTGCATGCTGAGAACTCTCCTTTTTTTGCATAATAGGCAATAAAAAATAAGTAAATAAAAGATAAAGCCCTTAAAACCTTAATTTTTTAATCAAATACTATGCTGAGGCTGCCTGCCCTTTTTGCCAGAGATTTTGCAAGGAAACCACTTTCCAGCCTGCAGAGGTTGAGCACTGCGCAGGGAACAAGGCAGTTTGAGCAGCATTTAGCTTCCTGTGCCCTATCCATAACATAGTTGTCTTTGATGTCCATTATTTCCTTAATGGGGACTTCCATGTGAGAAAACTTCTCTATCTTCTCACAGGGAGTTTCTATATCAACGATGATTTTGTTTCCCTGTTTGCTTCCGCGAATTTTGTGGACAAAATCGCAGATCGTGGAGTTAACTGTAACTTCAGACATTTAGCTATCTTCTGGCTCATTGAGTTCTTCTCATTATATCGGTTTAAGGGCTTTTATTTTTTTACCAACAATTCGTATATTCACGTACGATTACAATTTTTTAATTTCGCATTACTCTGAACTTGGTTAACTCAATACTATTTTCCCTTTCCTAATTTTCAACGCCAGCCTGCATATTTCATGTCCATGCAAATTTATTTTTATTTTTCTGCATGATCTTAACTAACGATAGCATCACTGGTACTTCCACAAGTACTCCCACTACAGTAGCAAGAGCTGCTCCTGAATCCATCCCGAAAAGAACAAGGGCTACTGCCACAGATAGTTCAAAGAAATTACTTGCTCCGATGAACGTCGAAGGTGCTGCTTCCTGATAGGGAATCTTTAGTTTTCTGGCTCCCACATAACCTATAGCAAAGATCAGGTAGGTCTGGATTATAAGAGGAATAGCTATCAAAAGGATGTGTAATGGATAGTTGATAATTTTGTCTCCCTGGAAGACGAAAAGAAGAATCAGAGTAACTAGGAGTCCTGCCGGTGTTATCCATTCGATCTTTTTTATCAGCGTGTTTTCGAACCAGGTAATACCCTTATTCTTTATAACAAAGTATCTTGTCAGCATTGCGAGTCCGAGGGGTATTGCTACATAGAATAGTACAGAGACGAAGATTGTCATTAAAGGTACCGGAAAGTCAGTTGTAACTCCCAGAAGAAATTTTCCAAGCGGGGCAAAGAGGACAAGGATAATAAGGTCATTTACCGAGACCTGGATGAGTGCATAGTTGATGTTTCCCCTAGCAAGATAGGTCCAGACCAGTACCATTGCTGTACAGGGGGCAAGACCCAGCAGGATCATGCCTGCTATATATTCTGTTTGCAGGTCCACTGGGATGAGGGATGAGAAAACAACGCGCATAAAGAACCAGGCAATAAGGGCCATTGTGAAAGGCTTGATCGCCCAGTTTACAATGACTGTAAGTGTGAGAGGCTTTGAATTGCTTTTTACTCTCAGAATTTCTTCAAAATTAATCTTGAGCATGATAGGATACATCATGATAAGGAGAACGACAGCTACAGGGATCGAAACGTTTGCAATTTCGAGCCTGCCCAGGGAATCTGCAAAAGCTGGAAAGATATAGCCTGCCGCTGTTCCAAGAATTATGCAGACTGCAACCCAGATTGAAAGGTATTTACTGAAAAAATCAAGATCTCTTTTTTCTTCGGTCATTGAAACCATTCCCTTTTTTAAGTTTTATGAGATTCTCGATCTAAAAAATAAATATCCTGATCCTTGAAGGATCAGGATATCCATTTTCTTACTTCATTTTCCTCCGGAATCTTACCCACAAGTTTCACGTCCCCGTTGATAACAACAGCTGGGGTGACCATGACACCGTAACTTACGATCCTGTCAATATCTTCAACTTTTTCTATTTCGGCATTTACGCTGAGATCGTCTACAACCTTCTCAATGACTTTCATTGTTTTGCTGCAACATTTACAGCCGTTTTACAGTCGGCTGCCAGAACTTCATTTTCATGCTTTCAAACCTCTTTGCCAGAACTTCATTCTCATGCTTTCAAATCTCTTAAATCCTATTTTCGTCTAATTTACAGGAAATTTACTGTAATTTTTTAATATATCAAACAGGTTTTTCGAGACGTTGATTAAGTTTCTGGAGCCGGAATAAAATTTTGATAGGCGTTTTTCTTCTCTTTTTAGCCATTTTTTTGCATTTTACAACTTGGATTTTATATCATATCATTAACATCATATCATTAAATTGATATATGTGCATATGCTGATATAAATATTTCGAAAATTTGGTGGGGACCATAAAGATTAATAATTTTTATAAATGAGTTAAAGGTCCGATAAAAAAGTTAAATGAGATCAGTGGTGCCTAACATATATTGATCTGAATTCAAAAGGAAACTTTCCTTTATATAGTTGGAAAGCAGAACATCCTTAAATAGAGAAATCAGATATTTTGCACAGACTCTTTATTCATGTTTCCGATACTTTTGAAATTCTAAGTATTATGTTTTTTTCTCTTCAACTTCATCATCATAACCGCTCATGCTATGTTTATTCATGAGAATAACATAATCTGCAGAGTTCTTGAGTGCCGTGGAAAATCCGGGCTCAACTCCGAAGATAATGGTTTCTTTCCCATGTTCGTTTGCTTTGTTCAGGAGCGGTTTGAAATCCGCATCGCGGGTCACGATTGCAAGGGTGTCTATGTTGGGGTTGTAAACCAGTTCCATGCCTTCTACTGCGAGCCGCACGTCCACATCACTGGAACAGATGACGGGCTCAAGTCCATGATTTTCAATAGCCTCAACAAGCTTGTCAGAGGCATATTGGTTAAGGAAAACGCGTCCGATTTTGATATTTCCGTAGTCTTTCAGAACGTCCCTTATTTCCTCAAGATTTACATCAAATTCTTTTCTGAGGATATTCGGTCCGTCTACCAGAAGTCCTATTTTCCTCCTGCCTACTTCTTTATTAGTACGGAGATATCTGGAAATGGAATCAAGTCCGCTTTTTACAGGCTTCATTATCAATGTCCTCTTTGATCCTTATAGTTTTACTCAATCTGCATCTTAATACATATTCAGAAGAGTAGCCTTTTTAATAATTATCCGATATTCCATAGATGTATACAGATGTAGAATTTATTTGCCGATTTGCTCAATATTACCTATTAAAGGCAGGATAAACATTTGAAACTACTGTCGTATTGAGCAAATAAGTGGCATTTTTGTGGACGTGTCGGATAAGTCAGGGAGATTGCTCCCCCTTCTCCTTAGAACCGTACTTGAAAGTTTCCCTTCATACGACTCTTTGAGGAAAACAATAATTATACATATCTTTTGTGTAACATTAAATATTTTTAAGTTAAAAATTATGCGGTTAAGCGTAAAACCATGTAGCTCTCTCGAAATACCTAAAATTCAGTTGAGTCCGAGATTACTCGGACTGTAGAATCTCAAGGGTTTTTTCTAGAGCTCCTGAGATTTCGTTGTCCTTAAGCTCTTTATCTTTATTCTTTTTTATTCCCAATTCCGAAATTACGATATGTCGATCCACTTTGAAACCTGCAAGTTCGAGAGTTTTGCTTGCACAGTTCACCGGGCAGCCATTAATCGCAATGATCCTATCTGAAGCCTCGGCAGACTTCATGAGTCCGGGAGCTCGAGCTCCAATACCTGCAGTACACATCAGGTTTCCAATATTTTGTTTTTCGAGTTCAACTGCGATTTTATTTGAAAGCTGTCCTACATTTGAGGCCCCAACACATGGGAAGATTGCAACATTTGCAGCGCTACATCCGCATTTTACACTTTCTGCCATATTTATTTTCTCCTTATGAATCTATTTTTCTTATTTTTTAGTCCTGTGGATAGTAAATTATTCCCTGTTCTTTTATTGAGTAATCCATTTCCGGACTTCTTTTTCATCTGGAATCTTGCCTGCAAGCTTAACTTCCCCATCGATAACAGCTGCAGGTGTGACCATTACACCGTAATTGAGAATTGTCTCGATATCCTCAACTTTGGCAATTTCAGCTTTTTTACCCGATTCAGTAAGGACTTTCTCGATGATTTCTTTTGTTTTCTTACATTTTGCACATCCGGTTCCAAGAATCTCAATTTTCATTTTATCTCCTCTATTCTCTTTTATATTGATTTTATTATTGCTTCGCACGCGATTTAAAGCAGCAAATTAAACAGGTATCCTGTAAAGATAATCGACACAGCGACGATCGAAACAAAGATCGCAATCAGTTCTTTTTTCAGTACCTTCTTGAGGATGATCATTTCAGGCAGGGAAACAGCTGTAACCGACATCAGAAATGCCAGAGCAGTCCCTATGGGGAGCCCTTTCCCGATCAGGCTTTCTACTATCGGAATCATGCCCATAACATTGGAGTAAAGAGGCACGCCAATGAGGACAGCAATAGGCACTGCAAGAAGGTTGTCTTCACCTGCGTATTTTTCGAGAATGCCTTCAGGGGCATATCCGTGGAAAATGCCTCCTATACTCACTCCTATTATTACGTAGATCCATACTTTTCCCACTATCTCCTTTACGCCTTCAAAGGCGATACCTACTCTTTCTCTGACATTGAGTTTCTCAGGCTCCGAAGCCTTCTGACCCACCTTTATTTTATAGACGAATTCTTCTACATACTTTTCAAGCTTCAGGATACCTATCAGATAGCCTCCAAGGACTCCCAGTGCAATTCCTGACACAACATAGATCCATTGTTGCTTTAATACCGAGAGTTGCCCAGAGAACTGCTACTGCTGCTTCATTTACCAGGGGAGAGGTGATCAGGAAAGAAAAAGTGACTCCCAGAGGCACTCCTGCTTCCACAAATCCTATGAAAAGCGGCACGGACGAGCACGAGCAAAAAGGAGTGACTGTCCCGGTCAGAGATGCAAAAAGGTGATATCTGAGCCCTTTCTTGCCTCCCAGGATTTTCCTTGTTTTCTCAGGGGTTATGTACGTCCTGATGTATGAGATAGCAAAAATCATTACACCCAGCAGGACGAAAATTTTCATCACATCGTAAATGATAAAGTTGACGCTGGCTGCAAGGTGAGTATCAGGAGCAATCCCAAAAACTCCATAGGTCAGTTTGTCAGCAATCCATTGAAGGGGATAGAATATGTCAACCAATTTGGAATCCTTCTTTAATATGTTTCATTTTCTTTTTGGAGTATACTTATCAGTTCTTAATCATATCAGTATACATTGATATATTAGTTATAGGATATATCTTTGTCGGTAAAAGATTGAAAACTGTTTTCTGTTTAACATCGGGAGTATTTGTATATAGGGTGCTCCAAAGGCCAGTTAGCAAAATTTTCTGAAACCACCAGAGGTTTTAGATTACTTCAGGGTAAAAGAATAGAATCAAAGCCTTCGAGCCCTTAAGAGGGCACGGTTGATAAGGTTAATTGCCTGTAATATTTTTTATTTATATACCTTACTTTTTATGCCAGATAGTATCCTGAACTCCAACAGGGCAGCGGCAAAAAAAATCATTCCTCAAGGACTTCTAAAACTTTCCGGACTTTGTCGTTGTTTATGGAATATAGCCTCATCTTTCCTTCTTTCCTTACTTTAACGATGCCCCAGTCCTGTAACTTTGCAAGATGCATTGAAGTATTGGACTGAGTCTTACCAATAAGTTCCGGAATTTCACAGGCACAGAGTTCACCTTTATGGCATCCACATCTGTTTTCTTTGCATTTGCTTTCGGCTTCGAGGAGCGTCTTGATAATTTTGTATCTTGTATCTTCACTCAGGGCTTTGAAAAGCTGCATATTTTCTTCATCAGTCATATCAGCAATCATTGAATTTAAAATGTATATATACTTTCCTAAACCCAAAAGTTGAACTTACGGCTTATTATCTGGAGAAGAGGAGATACTTCGGATTTGGTGATCAATCTCGAAACATGCATTCCATGGTTTTGGTTGTGCATTTATTGGGCAATCTTTAACGGTTATTTTGAGGCTCTATTTTTATTGTCGCCATCTTTTTATATCATATCGACAAACATAAATATCAATGTTCTTTGATATGGGGTATACCTCGAAAGGAGACATGCTTAGATGAGTAAACTTGGAAAAAATTTGCTTGGAAAACTGGTTGGGGGCGGCAAAAGTTGCTGTTGCTGCGGCCCTTCTATTGTAAGTGTCAAAAAAATAAAAATTGACAACAAAGATATGGAGATTGCAGGATTAGACGAGGAATTTGAAAAATATCATGCTGCAGGCAAGACTCAAGAGAATATAGACCTCGAAGAACTTATTCGAAACCTTACAAAAATAAATGAAATTCCTGAAGGAGAACTGGAGAAATTCAAAATAGCAGTGCTGAAAGAATACGAGATATACTGGCAGGAAAATAGAGCATAATCATATCCATATAAATAGATACGGGTACTGCCAGCTCTTATGAGAATTATGTCACGAGGTCTCGGAAATGACCTTAAAATGCTCAATCTGCGGAAAAGAAGAAACCCCGTTACTCCGGGCAAATCACAGGGACCTGGGAGCCATAAAGCTTTGCGTGGGTTGCTGGTCAAAAGAACAGAGTAAGGACAGGCTGCTTCCATTAGAAAATGGGGGCAGTTGCTGCGGGTAAATCTATGGAAACTGAAAGTAAATCAGGTGTGGATAAAAGAAAGAGTGAAGTGGAAACTGAAAGATTGAAACGGTTTATTTTTGATAGGGACCAGTTAGAGGTAAGGACGCAGAAGCTCAGTTCTCTGGTAAATGGGCTGGACGAAGAAGCATTACATTCGGAAGCCAGGATTTTTAAAGCCCTTGCGGATGTCAATCGCCTTAAGATTGTAAAATTATTGAAAGAAGGGGAACTCTGTGCCTGTGAGTTAACGATTGCTCTTTCCAGCTCTCAATCGACTGTTTCTCACCATCTCTCAGTGTTGAAAAATACGGGCATGATCAAAGAACGAAAAGAAGGAAAATGGTCTTACTTTCGCCTATCGGATGGAGCAGTTATCGAAATACTTAACCAGGCAAAGCTGCTGACTGATAAGTGAACTTCCAGTAAAGTCCCCCTATTAAATGAAGAATTGAGGGGCGAAATCTAAGACTTCAAAAACGGTTTATTCTTTGAAATAATCAGGCTTTAAAGATAACAATTATGGTAGTTCTGGTTTCCAATAGCTGTGGCTTTCGGTGATTTAAAGAAATAGCAAATTTTGAAGGAAGATCAGATGTTCTGGAATAATTTAATTGTAGCGGCTAATTTCTTCGTTGAAATCGCCGTAGAGCTTGTTGTTCTATTCATAGGGATCACCTTTCTCGTGGGGTTGATTCAGGAGTATGTGCCAGAAGCAACTATAAAAAAAGCTATGGGGGGCCGGCACAAAGTTGTAGGCAGTATCCTTGGAGCAGGATTTGGTGCACTTACTCCTTTCTGCTCCTGTTCAACTATACCGCTTCTCCTGGGAATGCTCAGAGCAGGTGTACCCTTCGCTGCAGCAATGGCATTTCTTTTTTCATCGCCCTTGTTAAACCCGGTGATAATATCCCTGTTTATCATTTTACTGGGCTGGAAGATAGCAGCTATCTATTTTGCCATCACCTTTGTGGCTACTATTATTATTGGGCTCCTGCTTGATGGGCTCGGCTTCTCAAGTCAGGTTAAGTCAGTGGCCGTTATACGAAACAGTTGTGACTGTCAGCAGGCAACAGACGCGAAATCCAGGATACACAGGTCTGCAGTATTCGCATTCAGCCTGTTCCGTCAGCTAGTGCCTTATCTTCTTCTTGGAGCAGGTATCGGCGCATTCATTCACGGATTCGTACCCACTGAGATTATTACCCGCCTTGCCGGACCAGACAATCCTCTGGCGATTCCTCTGGCTGCAATTATCGGTATTCCCATCTATATACGGGCAGAAACCATGATCCCTATTGGACTGGCACTCATTGAGAAGGGAATGAGTGTGGGAGCCGTTCTGGCATTGATAATCGGCGGTGCAGGAGCCAGCATACCTGAGTTAACTCTCCTTTCAGCCATCTTCAAAAAGAGATTGCTAGCAGCTTTCGTGGCGACAGTCTTCTCTATAGCTGTGGTTACAGGATATTTGGCCAATATATTGACATTGTAAAAGCAGTCAGAAAAAACATGAATGATGCCATACTGACAGAGTAGAGACCTGGCATCATTCCCCAAATGTCCGGGAGATCCAGTCTTTTATCTCGTCTCTGACCTGGCGGAAGACATTGAGCCGCTCTTCCTCTGACCCCACAGCTGCAGCAGGGTCCTCAAAACTTCTGTGAATTACTTCCCTTGCTCTGGGAGATCTGGTTGGAAGCTCCAGATTTGTGCTGCAGATAGGACAGGCCTGTTTAGCCCGATCGCAGACAGTAACCGCCAGGTCAAAAACGGTATCCTGTAATTCTTGAGAAGTCTTGGAGTGCTGGCCGGATATATCGATACCAATTTCCTTCATGACCAGAACAGCGTAAGGATTAACAGTTGTGGCCTCTACACCGGCGCTGTAAGCCCCGTATCGATTTTCATAAATAGCTCTCAAGAAACCTTCAGCCATCTGGGACCTGGCTGAATTGTGGGTGCATAGAAAGAGAACCTTCTTCTTTTTTTGTGACCTGGTATTTGATTCTATCTAACTATTATTGCACATAATGATTGATTATCATTGCGCCTGTTCCTGTATCCGAATCTCGAGAGTATTCGGAATTCAAGGAGATCTCCTTATCAAATGCAGGATCTAAAAACCTTTTTGCGTTACCATCAGCAGCATCTGTTAAAATCTGTATGTGAGGTATCAGCGGTGGTTAAGAATTCCTTATCTTAGGCAGTTTTAAACTCTAAATCCCCTTGAGGAAAGTTTGAAAATTATGAATAATTCTGAATAGAGGAATCGTGTTATTGATATGAGAGTTTTATCTCATAAGGCGGGAAGCCCCCTTCCTCAGCACATCGGGCTTTCGCCCGAATGGGACAGGGAGGGGATGAGAGCCGTCAACTTCCCAGCATCATACCGGTAGTTATCCTGTTAATATTGATATAGTTTCCAAACGTATATAATGCCGATGAAAAGAGGAATCCGATACAGAATTTACCCTAATAAGGAACAAAAAGCCCTTATGGAAAAACACTTCGGTAGTACTCGATTTGTCTATAATAAACTTCTTGAAATAAAATCATTGATGTATAAAAAATTCAGAATAAGTATATCTGAATTTGAACTTAATAACCATATTCAAGTTCTTAAAGAAGCTTATCCCTTCTTGAAAGAAGTAAATTCTCAACCTCTGCAACAAACTAGCAAAAATCTTAATTCTGCATTCAACCATTTCTTTAAGGATAGGTTTAAATATCCACAAAAGAAAAGAAAAATACTTCAAATCTTCGAGCCTGACCAGAACATCGGATAGTTTTTCACTAAATTCCCTGCATTTTTCGTGGTCGCAGACTGCCTATTCATGCAGCCGGCTCACACGCTCCAATTCCTTAATAAATTCAGGTGGGAGCTTTTCGACCAAAGACTGTCCTATCAGGCGATTGTTAACTTATTGTCTGCTACTTCGTTTAAAATGTGTATGCACGTTTACAGTTCTCCATCATCATATCCTCTATAAAAACAGCATAAAAGTTGCCTGGAATTATAACCTTTTCTCGGCCGCTTATAGCTCTAGCCTCAAGATCTTCCTGACAGGCATAAACTGTGCACCCCGGAAGTTTCTGTATACCGGAAAGCAGGTGATAGATTCCATCTCCTGCAAGGTAAAGCCTGGCATTCCTGGAACGAACCGCCAGTTTAAGACACAGTTCCGACCGAGGGTTTAATGGAGGCTTTGTCAGCAGGAACACATCATATTCTTCTTGCACACTATTACCTCTTTTTTAAAATAAGATTACGGAATCTGAGTTTTCCATCTCTTTAAAAAAGTCCTCTTCATCGACAAGTTCTATGGTCTCTATAAGAGTTTCACCAAAAAGCCCCCTCTCGATCAGCGAGGGTTCATGCACAAGTACCCTTAACTCTCCATAAGAGTAGAGAATATCTGAAAGGTTTGGTACTCTAAGATTTGTGCTGTCCTGGTCAGCAGCTGCAAGATAAACCCCATCTCCGTAAAGGCCGAGAGTTACACTCATTCCATTAAGGCTTACTGCAGCTGCATTCAATGCTCCGAAGGCTTTTTCACTGCCGTATGGAGCAGTTTCCAGCAGATAGAAAACTGATTTCATCGTTTAAACCTCATTCAGGAAGCTTATCTTGACAGTGAGATTACTCTATCACTCTTTTTCAACATCTCCGCGAGTTCATAAAGACTGGAAATTTTTATTCCAGGGAGGTAGTCTTCGCAGTTACTTCCTTTGAGAGTGCCTTCTTCCGCCAGGTAGCCTCTTGCGGCAGCACAACGGGCACAAGCCCTGATCACAGCTCCTTTCTCTGCGAGTCCAGTAAAAAGTTCGCCTGCGCTGGTAAAAAAAGATGGGTTCTGACCTTTTTTGGGAATATGCACTGCGTCCAGGTACAGGAATATGTTCACCTGATATCGTTTAATTGCTTCCTCGGCGAGTTTGCAGGCAATTTCAGCATATTCGGAAATATAAGGGCCGTCGCTGAGCACTATGGTAAGGCTCTTCAAAGTTTCCTCCAAACAAGTTACGTTTTATTAATCGGGTTTAAATATTATCGGCCAAAACCTCTAGAAGCTCCTGATTAATTGCATACTCCGGTTCTTTAAGAAGCGTACACCTCTCCAGAGAAGCCTGTCTGGCCATAAGCTTGATTGCAAAACTGTAGCACCCTTGTTCGCCGCATTTGCCACAGTTGGTCTGGGGCAGATGTTTGTAGATCTCCATGAGATCAACCTTTACCTTTTCTCTGGGAGCTGGAGCTTCACCTTTTGCAATAGCCTCATTGATAATACTCTTCAGTCTTTCAAGCTCTTCTTGAGCTTTGTCCTCGTTTTCGACCATTCTGACGGAGACTTTTCCACTACCGTAAATAGTTGTAATGATTTCTCCTTTTTGAATTATCAAACTATCTTTTCTATCTGAATAACTACTTCTTGGGAAAAGGGGCTCAAGGAGTTTCAGGATTCCACCTAGAGGTGGAGTCATATTTGCACTCACCCTGAGTCTTGAGGAATCAGCTATACAGGGCAAAACCTGTCTGATCCTTGCAATATCTATTGGTCTTGCTTGAGAAAATTCTACAGTTTTTTCCTCACTCTTTTCGGTTTTATTCTTAAGGAAATTCTTGCCATATTCGCTTAGCTTTACAATTCCTTCTTCTAATTTAATCAGACCTGCCTGCTGCAAGATTCTGAGATGAAAGTCAAGCGTTGCCTTCCCAACTATCTCTCCTATTTCTCCGGTACTTTTAGATCCGTTCGCCAGGAAGTTAATAATTTTCCGTCGGGTGCCATTGGCCATAGCAAAGTTTACGAGTTTTGTTTCATTCGGGTTTCCCGACATCTTTAACACCGTCGAAACTATTCCTGCAAGGTAATCTCTTACAGTAACACTAATATATTCGGAAATATGGCATGGAAATGCCAGTGAACACTACGTTAGCGTCTTAAAAATCTCGGTTTAATGAATTTTTCATAAAAACCGGTTCAGATGTACGCAGACAGGACCTGCAGTTGCTCGAAATTGGTTGCATATTCAGGTTCTTTGAGAGGTGTGCATTTGTCCAGGGTGACCTCTCCTCCCATGAGTTTTATAGCGAAGGTATAGCAGCTCTGCTCACCGCACTTGCCACAGTTGGTCTGAGGCAGGTATTTGTAAATTTCCATAGGTTCGACCCTGACTTTTTCCCGCGGGGCTGGGACAACTCCTTTTGCTATGGCTTCATTGATAGTATTCTTCAAGTTCTGGAGAGATTCATTGGCTTCACCTTCACTTTTTATCATTGTCATGGTTACCTTTCCACTACCATAAATGGTTGTAATAACCTCTCCTTTTTGAATTATCAGGGCGTTTATTTTGTCCGAATATTTGCCTCTGGGAAAGAGTGGCTCAAGAACCTTGAGGGTTCCGCCCAGGGGAGGAGCTATGTTTGCAATTACCCGGAATTTTGAGGAATCAGCTATACAGGGCAATAGTTGTCTTACTTCAGTAATTTCTATTGGTTTTGCCTGAGAGAGATCTGTGGCTTTATCTGTACCTTTCTCTTCTTTCTCTTTAAGGAAATTCTTACCATATTCGCTTAGTTTCACAGTCCCTTCTTCGATCTCAATCAGACTTGCCTGTTGAAGAAGCTTGAGATGGAAATCAAGCATGGTCTTCCCTACTTCTCCTCCAATTTCTTCGGTATTTCTGTCTCCTGTCGATAAAAAGTTCATTATCTTTCTTCGAGTAGCGTTGGACATAGCGTTGTTTACAAGCTTTATCTCATTAGGATTGCCAGGCATCTTTACACCTACAAGAGTTATGAAAGTTTAACTCATTTTCTGATACAATTTCAGTTAGTATTTCCCTTAAAAATGAGGTTTAATTCTTCTAATCAATTATGGAATCTACTTCATAAAAACCCGCATGATGGGTATCAAGAAAGATTGATACGAATTTTAGAGTCTGGCTTATTCATCTGTCATTCATTTATCTATCAAGGTATCATTTTTTAACAAGCATCTTTTCCGTCAGCTATGCCAGAATCATCAAGATAATGTAAAATGAGTAAATGCAATATTTAGTTAAATGCAATATTTAGTTAGCTGATTCCAAAACTCAGATTATGTTCTTGAACCTAGAATTCGGAACAATCCATCCATATTCTGATTGAAAAATAGTTCTGAAACTTTATTAATGTGGAATTAGTCTCGCCTATTATGAAAAAGTCTGGATTTTTGTTAAAAATTCGATATATTGCCAAAAAGCTCTAAATACCAGTAGATCAGATCCCAATCGGTAAATTCTCCTTTATGGCCCCGCCTTTTCAATGCCGCAACTCATCTAGAAAACAAATAGTACTTAGAAACTATAACAGAAATCTTGATTGAACGAAAAAAGAATTAAGAATGAGTTTAGTGCGGGAGAAGGGATTCGAACCCCTGAACGTCTGCACGAACAGATCTTGAGTCTGCCACCGTTGACCGCTTGGTTACTCCCGCGCTTTTTGATCCAATTAGGTAAAGTTATAACTAGCATATAAAGCTAATCCTGTGAACAAGCTTATCCTGCTAATTTATGGGCAAGAGGCTGGTTTCAGATACTTCAATCTCGTTTTTCGGCTTCAAACTTTCCGTTTTTCCAGGCTTCAAATTTAGTCAGGTCTGGAATCCTTCAGACTTCCCTCATGAACTGTTTACATGTACCCAGTCGAGATACTCCTGTTCCCCTTTAACTTCCCAGAATTCAATGGCAGGCAGCTCGTAGGTGTGAAGGAATCTTACGGTTTCGATAATTTCGTCAAGGCGGGAAGAGTCGGTTTTAGCAAGCAGGGCTATTTCGTTCTGCTCCTCGACCTGTTCGTTCCACCTGTAGGTTGAAAATATCGGAAACATATTTACGCAGGCCGCAAGTCTTCTTGAAACCAGCTCCCTTGCAATTTCCGATGCATTTTCCATACTTCCGGCTGTAATGTATACGATCCCGATCATGAAACAGGCACCTCATAAGCTCATATAAAGCTATTATAACCACAAATGTATTGGGTATTTACCGAATATTATTATTCGTGTAATTATTATCTATTGCCTTTGGGCATAAAAAATAACTTTTAAAATGATCCGCAAAATGATCTTTAAAATGACCTTGAAGATAACCTTTCCGGCGAACCGAAAGCTGTAATTTCCATATATATTTTTATATAATTATGATGTATTATTTTGTGCCTTTTTAGAGAAAGGCATTTTCAAAAAAGATATTATTAAGAAACTGGACCTCATGCCATGTAAAGACGGACTAAAACATTTTTATAATAAGATATACAACCGAATTTAACAGCATTAATTAATTGAATGTATGCTGTCTCTCCCTGACTACTGCTTAAAATGGTGGCTTGAGATTTGCAAACCGCTCTCAATGGTTGCTAGCGCTAACTTCTTTATTAAAGGCATGTTCTATATACAGTTATAATCGATCAACAGAATAGATCAACAGTTAATCGACCGATATTTGATCTATCGACAGTTAGTTTATCAACAGCCAATTGTCAATAGACAATGAAATGTCAACAGACAACTAATCTTCAAGATTAAGATTAATATTCACAATCCAAAACCTATAATTGGTTCAGCTTAATTATTTCGGAGAATTTCCTTGAGTGGCACAAGCATTGCACTTGGTATTTTTTTAATGTACTGGTTCCTCATCTCCTTTCTTGATAGAAAGGGTATTCTGGAGAAGTATAACATAAGCACTTTCGGGCCTCTTCCTATCCTCATGATCAGGACAACAAAGGGTCTCAAACTACTGGACATTCTTGCCCGCCCGAAACGTTACTGGAAGATTTTTGCAAACATTGGGATCCTTATGATGTTTGCGGGCATGATTGCCATGTTCCTGGTTATTGCTATTTCGGACCTTGCACTTTATACCTCTTTCCTGAATAACAATGTGCCAGAGCCTGGGAAATATAATTCTGCCAGGAATATCCTGCTGATCCCGGGTGTAAACGAGTTTATTCCCTTTACCTGGGGAGTGATCGCCCTCGTAGTTACTCTTGTAGTGCATGAGTTTTCCCATGCAATCCTGTGCAGAGTTGAAGGCATCAGGGTCAAATCCATGGGAATCCTGTTTGCCCTTGTCCCTATAGGGGGTTTTGCGGAACCTGATGACGAACAGCTATTCGGCAAAAAAGAGGAAGTAAAAAAGGAGCTGCCGCTAACTGCGTCGATTGATGAAATCGAAGAATGGGAGCAAAGGGAAAGAAAAGAAAAAAAGCTAAGAGAGATACAGAACGGGGAAGCAGCCGTCCTTAAACCTGAAGAAACGAAAGCTGCACCGGAAGTAATCGCCACAAGGACCCAGAGAGCCCGTATCCTTGCTGCCGGGGTTATGGCTAACTTCTGTGTTGCATTTATCGCTCTTTTGCTCTTTTTCGGGCCTGTGCTCGGTGCAATTGCTCCTCTCAGTGATGCCATGATAGTGGGCATAAACGAAAGCTCTCCAGCTCAGCTTGCAGGGCTTCAGGAAGACATGGTAATTACGCAGGTTGATGGTACAAGCGTCACTACAGGAATGGATCTTCTCAACTATCTAGAGACAGTCGAACCCGGAGACTCTGTACGCATCCATGCCTCAAAAGATAGTGTCGTTTCAGTCTATGATTTAACAGTTCCTTCTTCTCCGGAGGAATGTTTCAATGGAGTGCCTGTAGGAGGAGTTGTGGAAGGGAGTCCTGCAGAAGCAGCAGGAATAGAGACAGGAATGACAATGCTCCGGATTAACGATACAAGGATAAGAAGCATTGCGACTTTCGTTGACTTTATGGAGGGGACCGAGGCAAACCAGACCATAGAGGTAGAGATGCTGCCTTCTGCAAATTATACTGGTGACCTTACCGAAAACGGCACTGCTGTCTTTAACGTCCAGCTGGCTCCTCACCCCTCGGAAGGTGAAAGTGGCTTCCTTGGAGTTATGTACGGGAATGACGGAATTCTCGAGTGTCCGATTCTCGGAGTTTCCATCTGGATGCCCCAGGCAAAGTTTTATCTTGAAGCGCTCAAACAGATCCCTTCCCTGCTTTCCGAGCCAGTAGGATGGATCATTCTTTTCGGGCTTCCGATATACGGATTTGCAGGTGAGGGGTTCCGCGGCTTTTCAGGCACAATAGCTCAGTTCTACCAGCCGGTTGGCTGGGCAGAACCTCTCGGAGTCGGGATTTTCTGGATTGCAAACTCTCTGCTCTGGATTGGCTGGCTGAACTTTTATGTAGGCCTGTTTAACTGCCTGCCTGCGGTGCCTCTTGATGGTGGGCATGTGTTCAGGGACTATACCTATTCCTTCATATACAGGTTTACGCGGAATGAAGGAGTTTCGGAAAGGATCTCGAACTCTATCACAGCAAGTTTCTCCATGCTGATCCTGTTCTCATTCCTCTTCATGATATTCGGGCCTTTCATAGGACAGTGGATCTGAACAGGTCGAATTGAGAATAGATCAAATTGAGAATAGATCAAATTGAGATAGATCAAATTGAAAATAGATTAAATTGAAAATAGATCGAAATGAGAACAACGTCATTAACTTAATTAAGTCGGAAATCTGCCGGAAAGCTGGAATTAAGACTTCTTTCTCCGGCCTTTCTGATTTTTTTGATTCAGGACTCCTTTTTTCTATTGCTCCTGTTTACTTTTCCTATCTCTCTTCGAGATTTCCTGTTCCTTTGTAGTAATATTCCGGGCTGTGAGAAGAAATTTTCAAGTAACCTTCAAGCTAAATTCTATGAACACATAGAGATATTAATAAAGATTATAAGGTATTTTCACTTAGTTCGGCAGCAAAAATAAGGCAGGGCACTGAAAATGTTTTCTTCAGAAAGAAAAAAGACGAAGCGCAAATCGATGTTCAGGAAAATAATGCGCAAAAGGCTCAATCTGGCATATAAAATTACAGCTCTTCTCTTACTTACTATCTATGTCCTGCTTTTCAAATATATTATGGTTCTTGAGAATCAATTAGAAAATGCAAACGCTATCACAGCTATTTATTGGGCTACAACTACCGTTGCGACGGTAGGATACGGCGATGTGGTCTTCACTTCGCTTCCGGGAAGGGTTTTTTCCATAGTGGTACAGGTCATGGGAATTATTCTTATCTCAGGCTTTCTTGCAACTTATGTTATCACTCCCTGGATGGACAAGGTGATCAAGTTCAGGATGCCCAGGAAAGTTCCTCCTGGCACGAAAGACCACATTATTATCTGTGGATACAACCAGCTGGTAGAAACCCTGATTGATGAACTGGCAGAGCAGGAGATAACGTTCATAATAATCGAAGACGAAGAAGACCTGATCAAAGAACTTGTTTACAGAGACATCCCCTGCATTTTCGGGACTCCAAGTGACAAACAGACCCTTATTAATGCAGGTATTGAAAAAGCCCGGGTTCTTATTGCCAATAAGTCCGACGAGAGAAACGCAAACATTGTACTGACTGCAAGAGAGTTTGAGCACCTCAATATTATTGCCATAGTTGAAGACCTGTCTAACTCTAAATACCTTAAATATGCTGGTGCAGACATGGTCGTTTCTCCTAAATCAATGTTCGGGCAGTTTATCGGGAGAAAGGCTATGGATAGGCTTGTAAGCAGGGTAACAGGGGCAACTGAAATCTTTAAAGGAGTGCATGTTACTGAATTTCCTGTCTATCTCAAGAGCCCTCTTATAGGCAAAACCCTTAAGGAAGTTTCCAGCCAGAAGCTGACAGACGCAAGGATAGTGGGAATCTGGAAAAGTGGAAACCTCTCTTTTAATCCTGAAGAACATGATGTCATTCGGGGAAACTCCGTCCTGCTGGCTGTAGGGACTCCTGAGGAGCTTTCGAAGCTAAAAAAACTCACACATTGATCCTCAGCCTGAAACTATGGATTGTGCTACAGCATAATACAGATCCAGCATAATATATGTCCAGTATAATATATATCCAGCGCAATATATGTATCCAACACAATACATGTATCCAGCATAATATAATCAATTTCATCAGTTTAAAATCATAAATTCCAAATAAAACTAACTATCGGATAAATAGTCAGATAACGCTAAACACCTAGCAAGTTAATCGCCGGATAATGTTTACTGTGAGTGATTTAACATTTACTGTAAGTGATATTATATAAATACTTATTCAAAATTTGTTTAAAGACGGGGAGATTCAAGATGGAGTCAAAAGGGCATCTTGTCGTACTTGGATATGGAGACGTTGGAAAGAGCATTGTGAGTGAACTCTCTGGAGGACTGTTCCGTTTTGTAGTTGTTGACTCTAATGAAAAAGTTTTTGAGAATATAGAGTTTGAACATCTTGTAGGCAACGGAGCAGATGAGGAGGTTCAGATCGCAGCAGGAGTAAAGACCGCATCCTTTGTGTTTGTAGCCCTTAATGATGATACTAATGTTATTTTCGCAACCCTTATTTCCAGAGGACTGAATCCTGAAACTACCATTGTGGCAAGGGCAAACTCTGTAAAATCAATAGATAAGATATATAAAGCAGGAGCTGACTATGTCGGGTCTCTTTCCATAGTTGCAGGACAGATGCTTGCTAAAATGAGTGCAAATTGCATCGGGAAAATCTGCAGGATTGATGAAGATATAATGCTTTACGAGGGCATAGAAATTGAAAAGCACCATATTGAGAAGGGATCTTTCTTTGACAGAAGATCAATAGAAGACCTGGACCTCGAAAATAAAATCGGATGCACAGTAATAGGTATTGAGCGTGGAGGTCTAGTCTCTACTACTATTAGCAAAGAAATTGTACTCCATGCAGGGGACATAATTGCAGTTGCAGGAAGCAGCAAGCAGATTTCGGAGTTTAAAGAGAAATATCTAGATTAATGCACCTGCATGCACTCAATTAGAGTCCGGTTTTAAGAAGTTCTGTTTTTAATATTTTCCTCTACTATCGATTTCCATATCCTGTATTATCAATTTCCACGTCCTGTACTATCAATTTCTAGTCCTGTACTATAAATTTCTGTCAGTTCCTATCCCACCAGCCCCCTTTACTTCAGTTTCTGTAATTTTTAAAGGTATTTTACTTTCTGTCAACTTATTTTAGTTTTTCAGGAAATAATATATTGGTTGAAACATAACATAATAAAAAGAAACTTACTTTTTATCTCATAAGGCGGGAAGCCCCCTTCCTCAGCACATCGGGCTTTCGCCCGAATGGGACAGGGAGGGGATAAGAGCCGTCAACTTCCCAACATCATATCGGTAGTTATCCTGTTAATATTGATATAGTTTCCAAACGTATATAATGCCGATGAAAAGAGGAATCCGATACAGAATTTGCCCTAATAAGGAACAAAAAGCCCTTATGGAAAAACACTTCGGTAGTACTCGATTTGTCTACAATAAACTTCTTGAAATAAAATCATTAATGTATAAAAAATTCAGAATAAGTATATCTAAATTTGAACTTAATAACCATATTCAAGTTCTTAAAGAAGCCTATCCCTTCTTGAAAGAAGTAAATTCTCAATCTCTGCAACAAACTAGCAAAAATCTTAATTCTGCATTCAACCATTTCTTTAAGGATGGGTTTAAATATCCACAGAAGAAAAGAAAAAGGGATAATCATTTCTCTTTCCAAATTCCACAACATTATATTATTAATTTTGCTACCTCTAAAATTAATTTACCAAAAATCGGTTGGATAAAAGTTAAGATACATAAGCAACTTTTTAAGGAAATGGAATTAGAAGGAAATATTATTAAAAGTGATTTTAATTCTGAATTTCTAAAAACAATAGCGGTATCGAGAACCCCTGCAGGAAAATACTATATCAGTATCTTAACTGATGATGGAGAGAAATGTCCTGAACCTGAATCATTTTCCCGTGCTACAATGATTGGAGTTGATGTTGGACTTTTGACTTTTGCTACTCTTTCTACAGGAGAAAAAATAGATAATCCTAAATTCCTGAAAATTTCTCTTGAAAGATTGAAATTCTTGCAAAGAAGAGTTTCCAGGAAAGTAATAGGTTCAAAAAACCGTAGAAAGGCAGCATACAAACTTGCTAAGTTGCATGAGAAAATTGCTAATCAGAGACATGACTTTCAACATAAAGTTTCAAAAAAGCTAATCAGCGAAAACCAAGCAGTAGCAGTTGAAACTTTAAATATTAAAGGAATGAAAAAGAACCACAAATTAGCACAGGCTATTAGTGATTCAGCATGGTATTCTTTCGTGCAAAAATTAACATACAAAGCTGAATGGTCTGGTAAAACAGTTTTGAAGATAGGTCAATGGGAATCATCTTCAAAAACTTGTAACGTTTGTGGTTATAAGCATCCAAATTTGACAGAAGATATTAGAGAGTGGCTTTGTCCTTCCTGTAATGTTTTGCATGATAGGGACATTAATGCAGCTATCAATATAAAGAAATTCGCCGTAGGGACTACGGTTTGAGCCTGTGGACCAGGAAAAAACGGCAACCGCCTAGTATGAAGCAGGAAGCACCTTCCTCAAAAATCTGAGTTTACGAAGATTTTAGGTAGGTGTAGTTCACTGGCTTTCAAATATCCAGAAGCATAGTTGAGGAAAAAATACAGCAACGGAAATAGTAATAGCCTGATCATTTCCGGGTGCAGGAGCACTAGTCTCTGCGTTTTCTCAGGACTTCAAGCAGTTCCTCTGCATTGATGAGCATTATCCCTGTTGCAGCATTTGAAAGTTCTGCGGAGCAGTAGGCTTTTGCAAAAATCTGTGGTTCTGAAAGCTCCTTCCAGAGAGGAGGCAGGAGATCTATTGAACCTGTCATTCCTCCTATAGGGTCAGAAGAAACGTAATATACTCTGTTAATACCTGCAGAAATTAGCCTTGTCAGGCACATCGGACAGGACTCGAGGGATGTATAAAGTGTATAACCTTTCAGGGTTGTTATTTGAGGATTCTTTTCTTCAAAATAATTTAATGCTACCATTTCTGCGTGCAGGTCACTTCGAAAAGATGGAGAATACACAAGGTTGTGTCCGAGAACAACAATTTTTCCTTCAGCATCGACAATTATACTTCCAACCCCATAATTTCCCGAATTTACGGATTTCAGTGCAAGCACATTTGTAAGCCATGCATAAGGGTCATCCGTATGCTCAGGACGGAAATCATACAATTGCAGCCAGTTTTTCCAGTTAATAACATTTTCGTTTTTGAAGCTATTTTTAGAAACGATTTTTCCCAGTATCTCTTCACCCAGACTTCTAATGTCTTTTATCATGAATTTTACCCCTGTTTTAGCTCAAATAATATTTAGTAAAGCTTTTTTAGCTCTAAAAGGTTATTAAAGTACACAAAGAACTCCCTTTGTACAGAATTCTAACGCTTAAATATATAAATTTATACTGCAAATCATCCTGATGGTGAAATATTATGGTAAAGTTAAATGAAGAAATGAAAACTGCTTTTTCAAAGGTAAAAATTTTCCCCGTTGCAACGGCTTCAAAAGAGGGAGTTCCTAATGTAGTGCCTATAGGCTTCTGCCAGCTCGTAGATGACGAGACTATCTGGATCGCAGACAACTTCATGGTTAAATCTCTGGCAAACTTGGAAGAAAATCCAAATGTCGCAATCTATGTCTGGGGTCCGGAAACCGGCGGATGTTTCCAGATAAAAGGAAAAGCTACAGTTATTGGTTCCGGTGAAAAATTCGACAAGATGAAAGCAATTGTGAATGCTGCAAAGCCAGGTCTTCCTGCAAAAACTCTCATAGAAGTCAACATAAGTGATGTCTTCCAGTGTGCTCCCGGTCCTGCAGCTGGAAAGAAACTCCTGTGACAGGAAATATACCTGAAATACAATAGTTCTATTAAAACATTCTTCATACCTGCACCCGGCAAATAAGTATATCAACGAAAATTACAGGTGTAGCATCTGGAGAATGTGAGTAGTCTGGAGTGAGGAAATGGTTGAAAATAAGGGAAAGCCCCCTGTTTTTTGTGAAAAACTCTGTATTATCTGCAAGGGTGCAAGATCAGGCAATAGCGTCTGCAAATCTATCCAGAACCTTGAACTGAAGATATTCGGGAAAAAAGGCTGTATCTGGGGAGCGGCAAGGACAAAATATTACGGAGTTACTCCTGACAAAAAGATTCCTGAGAAATTAAAAAATAAGTAAATACAGAAATTTATAATAGAAGGAAGTTTGTAGAAAGATAAGTTGAGGAAGGCTGTAAATTTATATTATTATCCTTATCTCTTTTTAAGGATCCCTCTGCTATCTTCTCTTACTTAGCTGTTGCTTTTGCTAACTCTATATAATTTAACCTGCTTTAGCCTTGAAAACTTAAACGACAAATGTAAGCCTGAAGTATCTGTAATTTTAAATATGCCTGTATTAGGTATTATTGCCTTCAGAATGCTCTAGTTGCCTTCAGAATGCTTAAATTGCCTTCAGAATGCTCAAATCGCCTTCAGAATACTCGAAGGAGTTTGTGCATGTGCTCTAAAGAGACTGTAAAATCAAGCGGCTATATTTGTGGAGAACAGGAATACTTTCTGGTTCCTTCACAAGCAGGTCTGAAAACTATATTCTGCGTATAGCCTCTCTTGATAAAGTTCAGATGCTTATCTAAGACGGATTTAGCCCTGATTTCAAAACTCTGACAAAGATTCTTGACCCTTTCTCAATTCTCGGAAAAATATGTAAGAAAATCGAATAGGAGGCAGGAAAAAGAGTGAAAAAAAGTAAGTGTGATAGTAACCTACGTTCCGCATTTTTAGGCGCATAAAGGTCCCCTGATGTTGAACTATGCGCTTAAAATATAAGCACATAATTTTTTGAACTGAATTTCAAAATCAGTATCAATTGAGATTATATATTTGTAAGAATGCTTCTTTTGTCATCGGTTAACGAATTTTATGCACAACTTCGAATACCGCATATAGCGATTTTCCAACAGAATTAGTTGATATGTTGCATAAAAAATAGCATTTTTTGGCGTTTTGCACCTTAACCGAATCCAAATGTAATCTACCTATCCTTAATATGTTTTTTCCATCCCATTCAGCCTTATACTGTAACTTTGTTACAAAGCTATTCCATGATGCATCACTAATTGATTGTGCTATATGATGATTCTTAATCATACCATCAACGTTTAATGTTTCCATAGCTATTGCTTGGTTTTCGCAGATTAGTCTAAAAGAGAGTTTATTCTGGAAATCATCACGCTGATCAGTGATTTTTGCTGCAAGAAAAATGATTGATGGAATCTGTGAAAAAAATGGTGTTTAAAATTGATACATCCTGTCCAAAAATGGTAAGGAAATGGACTTTAAATTTTTGATACCGATTATTTAAGTTCATTCTCACTTTTTTTCTGAAATTGTTGAATTTTATAGAATAAGTCAGTTTTATTTATATATAAATTTATTTAAGGTGTTTACTAACTTTTATATAGTTTCTCCTCTTTTAATATTAAATATATATAACCTTCAAGCTCCTCTTTATTTCTAAGCAGTTGGGGGTATCGTAATAGATATTAGCGAAAAAGTCCTTATAATCACCCTCTTAATTTTTGCAGTGCTTACAGCCTCATTTACATTTACACATAACATGCAGCTATCCAACTTTTTAGAGCTTGAACAGGTTGATACAACAGAGAATGTAGAACGAGTTCAAAACGCGGTTTCTGCCCGTCAGGGTTATATTGATTATGTTGTCCAGGACTGGGCTTGTTGGGATGATACCTATCAGTTTATCGAAGATGGGAACCAGCAGTACATTGATGTGGACCTTCAGAATGAGACACTTGCAGGGATTAGGATTAATGTAATGCTTTTTGTTAATGATTCCGGAGATCTGGTCTATGCAAAATCTGTGGATGTTAATTCTGCGGAAGAAAAGCCGGTTCCTCAAGGGCTTCTGAAAATGATAGAAGACGGAATTCTTCTTACAAAAGGAGAGGATGACTTAATAAGCGGTATTGTTTTGCTCGATGAAGGACCTATGCTTATTGCCTGCCATCCGATTCTTACAACAAAATACGAAGGACCTTCGAAGGGTACTCTCATTTTCGGGAGATTTTTTGATAACTACCTGCTTGAATCCTTCAAAGACGTTACGCGTTCTTCCCTTTCTATGTATAGGACCGATCAGGAAATGCCTCCCGATTTTCAGAAAGAGTTTCAAAAATTTTCGGAAACTCCTGATAAGATTCTTGTGGAACCTCTCAGTAAAGATAGAGTAGCAGGTTATTTTGAATTGAGGGATATTTCGGGCCAGCCTGCCCTAATTGTTAGAGCAGATTTTCCCAGAGAACTCTATTTGCATGGTGAGAGGACCCTCAACTATATGTATTTGTTTTTGCTTTTTACCGGGCTATTGACAGGTATTGGAGTCAAGTTTGCTTTTGACAGGTTGTTTATCTCAAGGTTAGTAGAAATCGATGATTTCGTTACAAAAGTTCGGTCGGAAAAAGACCTTTCCAAACGTTTGTCCCTGAAAGACAATGATGAGCTCTATCGCCTGTCAAGGGAAATAAACGGGATGCTAAATGAAATCTATCTGGCAGAGCAGGAGTTAAAGGCCCAGGAACGCGAAAAGAAAGTCCTGCTTGATTCACTCAATGAACTTGTTGTTTTTGTGAACCCTGAAATGAGAATAATATGGGCAAACAAAGCTGCCCTTAAACACATGCAAGTGAGTCTTAAAAAAGCGGTCGGGATTTTTCTAAAAGCTACTCCAGACACCAGCAGCCCGTTAGTTGAGTACCCCCAGCTTGAGCAGGTCTTCATAACAGGTGAGAAAAAGTCAGGAGAGTTCACTTCAAAAGACGGGAGAGTCTGGTTTTTCCAGGCAATTCCTGTGGCTGATGAAAATGGAAAGATTATAGGGGTCATGGAAACTTGCAGAGACATTACGGAAAGCAAGAAAGCCGAGCAGCTTCTCCATGAGAAACAGATTGCAGAGGTCGCAAATCGTACCAAGAGTGAGTTCCTTGCAAATATGAGCCATGAACTCAGGACTCCGCTTAACTCAATAATAGGCTTCTCAGACCTTTTGTATGAGAAGGTTTACGGGGAAATTAACGAAAAACAAATCAAGGCTGTAGGGAATATTTCAAGGAGCGGAAAGCACCTCCTAAATCTGATTAACGATATTCTCGACCTTTCTAAAGTAGAAGCCGGAAAACTGGAGCTCGATTATAAAGAATTTGAGCTTGCCGGTAAACTCAGTACAATAAAAAATCTGCTGTCTCCTATTGCAGACAGGAAAAGGATTGAGATTAAAATCGATGTAGATAAAAACCTTACCACAATCCGTGCTGACGAAGCTCGTTTTGTTCAGATCCTGTACAACTTGTTAGATAATGCTATAAAGTTCTCTCAGGAAAGTGGACTTGTGAAGGTAGAGGTAAAAAAGGAAGGAGACCTGGTAGAAATAATGGTTAAAGACAATGGAATCGGGATAAAAGCTGAAGACCAGCATAAACTCTTCAAGCCGTTCAGCCAGGTTGACCCGTTTTCTTCAAAAAAATTCCAGGGAACGGGGTTGGGACTTGCACTGGTTAAGCAAATTGTTAACCTTCACGGCGGCTCTGTCTGGTTCAGCAGCAAGATAGGGGAAGGAAGTACCTTTGCCTTTACAATTCCGATAAATGGAGATGAAAGAGACAGTGACAACAGCGAAGTAAAGTCACTTAACGGCACGGAAACGGTTGAAGATCCTGATTTGTAAAGGAAATTTAAAAAAGAATAGGGTAAGGAATCAACTGACTAAAAGTCGTTTGAATATATCGGCTTACCTAAGCCATAAGTTTTTCAGTCTCTTATTAAAATGTGGGCTCCTCAATTTCCTGACAGAAATCAACACAGTAACCTGCCACTTTTATCCTATGTATTCCTACCTTACTTGCTTCTTTCTTATATGCTTCTATATCATGCGTTTCTACTTTATACGCTTCCATATGGCCTTTCTGAAGGCTTAAAAGCTCTTCCAGAGTAAAAACAGCGTACTGACTTTTTCCTTTTCTGCATTTTCTTAACTGGTCATAATCAAAATAAAGGTCATCGTAGCTTACCACATGACTAAACCATTCAATCGGGATAGGAAGGCGGGACAAAAGGGGGATAGCGGATTTGAAATAGTTTCTACAAACTTTCTTTCTTGATAACTGGCACCAATTGTCTATTGTAAAGTTTACCTTTCTATCTTCAACCGTAAAAACGACAGGGTAAATTTTACAGATTATAGGTTTAAAATCCCGACATTCACATACCTCAGTTTCTTTACTCAAGAAAGGACATAACTCTCCAAGCTTTAATACATGAATAAGAGTTCCGTCTTCCATTTTCAAAATATCCAGATACCTTAGTTTGAATTCGGAAACGCTTATACCCATTTTTTTTGCCATATATTCTTTTTCTCCAGGTAGCAGAGTTCCTATTTTATTGTGCTCGCAAGCTCCTCCGCATTCCCTGCAGACATTGAAAGTATTCTGGTTGCTTCCACTAAACATTTTATGGAAGTTCTCGTACATATTCATGGATATTTTTTTAAATCTCAATCTAAAAACCTCGGCTATGTAAAACTGGGTATATTGCTTATATTTTTTTTAAGTCATATTTACATTTATGCATCTCGAAGCTTTTTTTGTCAGACTTAAATAATTATATAATAAGTTTGACTTACAAAGAAAAATATTAAAAGATTTATAGTTTTCAAAAGAGTAAATGGGTATAAAAAATTTACCAGCCTAACCTGAATTTTTTATGATTTAATCTGAAAGTAGCAAAAAATGTTATGCACAGGAGACATGTGGCTGTACCCGGAGGGCACTCAAAAAATTATTCTGGACAGCTCTACAGTAATTTACTACTTTTCTTCTCTCTGATTTTGCGTGCGTAGGTGTGCAATTTATAGATTTGGCACGGGCTCGAAAAACTATGTTCTTACGGGTTCTGCCCTGTATCCCGATTTTTCATATAATATTATAATTCAATATTGGCTTTTGTCTATTTTCGAAAAACTCTGCAGTCAGGGCGGAAAGTTTTACTTAATTCATAATTTTGTTTAAATTTATGGGTCTATCAATCAGATCTGCAGGAATCTAATATGTATTTCTTCTTCTTGAAGTGTAAAAATGATTTTATGAATTTTTTTCCAAAACAACTTTACTCTCAAATCAGTACAGTTTCAGAATCAGTTTTCGTTATCAAAGGTTCCATTGACCTCTCAAAATACAAGATTTAGAGACGCGGTTTGAGTTCTGGGATCAGTTCAAAAAGTGTACTGATAATTCAACAAGAGTACCAATCTTGAGTACCTGCCTTAATTGCACAGGAATTTCTGCTCTACTTAGCAACCTTTATATATTTTTTCACTTCATTTTTATAACAGATATCTGCACTTTAGCTTTTGAATGGATTATGTTTTATGCTGCACGGTTGCAAGTATGTGATTTCACTTCCGGCAGTTTGTTGGTGATGTGTATGGATGTTAGTAAAAAATTATTGGTAGTTACTTTCACAATGTTTGCTTTATTAACTGTTCTTTTAATAGTCGCATCCCATACCATCCTGTTATCCAGTTTTTCCAAGCTTGAGACCCGGGATACCCTCAAAAATACGGAGAAAATCGAACAGGCAATTGCCTGGGAGGCGCTGTCTATTGACAGAACTGCAAGAGACTGGGCTTACTGGGATGATACATACGAATTCATGAATACCCTGAATCCTGAATATATAGAGTCCAACCTGGAAGACAACACTCTATATGACCTGGATCTCAATGTTATGCTTTTTGTAAACAAATCTGGAGTCATGGTCTATCCCATGTCTGTAGACCTGATAAACAGGACAAATGTTCCGGTTCCTGCAGGGCTTCTGGAGAGGATTAACAGTGGGCTTCTCACGACTCGTGGAAATGCGGATTATATGCAGGGAGTCATACTGCTTGAAGAAGGGCCGATGCTTATCGTTTGCCGTCCTATCCTTGTAAATCTCGAAGAAGGTCCTTCTGCAGGGACTTTAATTCTTGGAAAGTATATTGACAGCTCTTACATCGCCTCTCTTGAAGAGCGTACACAGTCTTCCCTATCTCTCTATGCTTTAAACGAGGAAATGCCCCCGGACTTTCAGGATGCATTCAATAAAGCTTTCAGGGGAGAAGGGAATACTGTTAATATTCTTGGAGATGATAGGGTGGCCGGGTATTTCATACTGAAAGATACTACCGGGGAGCCCGTAGCCCTTATGAGAGCTGATTACCCCCGTGACCTCTACGCACAGGGCAAAAAGACTCTGACTTATATTTACGGTTTCCTGCTGCTCAGCGGGATAGTTATAGGAACCGCGACCAAGTTCAGCCTGGATCGTCTCCTTGTCTCAAGGCTAATTGCTATTGACAGTTTTCTTGAAAAAGTAAAAAGAGAGAAAGATATCTCAAAGCAGCTGGACGTCGATGGAGAAGACGAGATCCACAGGCTTTCAAAAGGTATCAATGAAATGCTTTCCAGTATCAAACTTGCTGAGCAGGAACTTAAGTCCAGGGAATATGAAAAAAAGTTTATTCTCGATTCCCTTGAAGAAATAGTGGTGCTCAGGGATCCTAACTTTAATATTCGCTGGGCGAACCGGGCTGCCCTCAAAAACAGGGATTTGTTAACGGTTAAGGTTAAAGAGATGACTTCTGATTGCCACAAGGCTGCGGACAAAGAGATTATCCAGAAACCACGGTATCCACAGGCTTCCGGCTGGACTGATCAGGAGTTCACCTCTTCCGATGGAAAGACCTGGCTTCTCAGGTCAAAGCCTGTGTGTGACGAAACCGGAGATATCATTGCAATTCTGGAAACAGGTGTGGAAATTACGGAACGGAAGAACTATGAAATCGAGCTCTTCAGAGCAAAGCATGACGCAGAAGTCGCAAACCATACCAAGAGTGAATTCCTTGCAAACATGAGTCACGAACTCAGAACTCCACTAAACTCAATAATAGGCTTTTCCGACCTTCTGTATGAGAAAGTCTATGGAGAACTTAATGCAAGACAGCTCAAAGCTGTCGGGAATATTTCAAGCAGTGGGAAACACCTGCTGAACCTGATCAATGAGATCCTTGACCTCTCTAAGGTAGAAGCAGGGAGCTTTGAACTGCATTACAGCACTTTCTGGCTGGCTGAAGCATTTGCTGAAGTTCGGGATATGCTGTTTCCATTTGCCGCCAGCAAAGGAATAAATATAAAATTTGAGATTGAAACTAGCCTGCCCAGAGTATCTGCAGACAGGGAGAGAATCATGCAGGTTCTCAGCAACCTGATGACAAATGCAATTAAATTTTCAAATGAAAATGGGTGTATAAGAGTTAAAGCAGCACAGAGAAATGACTATATAATGATAGCTGTCTCTGATGAAGGAATTGGCATTGCAGCAGCAGACCACGACAAACTTTTCAAGCCTTTCAGCCAGATAGACTCTTCCTCGTCTAAAAAATATCAGGGAACCGGGCTTGGTCTTGCTCTTGTAAAAGAAATCGTGCATCTCCACGGCGGAAGCGTCTGGTTTGAAAGTGAAGCCGGAAAAGGGAGTACCTTCGGTTTTTCGATCCCCTTTTCCGGCAGGAGTGAATGACTCTGAGCTCCTATTCTTCTTCATCCGAAGTATCCAGTTTGCTCAGATTCAATCCCAGTATTGAATTTTAAAATGAAATAAGGATTGAAAATGTCACTTTCGACCCGATCATATTTTTTGATAGCTTTCCGCTTTTTTGATAGCTTTCCGGTTTTTTGTTCCAAGACACTGGAGCATTTCCAATCTTCGTTCCTGAATCTATAAAATACTCGTTATTATAGTAATACCAGATTTCCACTGCCGGATATATGTTACTACTATATTTCTCATAGTCAATCTCCGATGCATTCGCAGACATCAATTCTGAACTTTCGTCATCATAGTAAGGTCCGTCAGTAGGGTCAAGGGGGAACCATTCTCCATCCTCGTAAACCTCTACCCAGGCGTGTCCGCCGCTAACATCCCCGAAATCGACTTTTCCTATTGCAACCCGGACTGTGCTCTCATTGTATTCTTCTGAAGCTATCAAAAGGGAAGCCAGGCAATTTGCCTGTTCCTCACAGTCACTCGCAGGTTCGCCATATACCGGGTTGCTGGAATAATCAGGAGTTTCTTCCAGGAATTCGGTCGGAGTAAGCCACTTTTCTTCTGCATTATTCAGAGTCTCGTCTGATACCCAGGTCCAGGAGAGAGCTGCTTTATAAATCCCGTACTTATCATCAAGACCGTTTTCTTCGATGTAAGAGTTTACAGCCTCAGAGTCCGGGGTGACATACGTCTGGTAATTTGATGTTATGTTTTTTCGTTGTAGCGGCTGTTCTTCCATGAAATTATTCAATTCATCTCTGTCAGGAATTCCCCTCCTTACAGGCTCTTCTCTGGTAGGAGCAGGAAGCAACCGTTCCGGTCTTTCCCTCCTGAAAACGGGCTGGTTATTTTGCACTATAAGTTGTCTATTTTGCATCATATCTACATCCCTGGCAGGCAGGCTGAACTCCAAATTCCAGTTTCCAACAGCATAACTTTTATTTTCAAAAATATCTATCAAATTTAGATACCGGCTTTCCGAAATCCGGCTCTCGATGGATGAACAGTAAGAAGTAATACTGTCTGCAATGAGCTCACTGGAAGTGAAACTCCCGGAAATGGTCTCATAAATACTGGTTATGCAGCAGGTTTCCCGGGAAGTTCCGGAATTTCCTGCCTCCAGGCTTTCGCAGGCACAGACAGATACTGCCAGTATAAAAACAGCCAGCAAAATTATAGCAATTTTTTTCATTCTGTTACCTACCATCCTGCTTTTCTTTCTATTCAATTTTCTTATGTTGAATTTTTTCCGCTTTATTCATGTAAGTTCATTTTTCATACTTCCGCAGGCTTCAGATTCCCACAGTCTTTCAGGTCTCTGCTTCGTAAAGACTCCGAAAACTCCTCATAATATCTGTACAATTCTTTTCCCCAATGCAAAGCCCCATCTTCAAAACAGATTATCAACTGACTGCTCAGTTTCCCGCTATTATGAAAAAACAATATTGCCATAAACCGATCTGTCACCATAAAGACAGGCAGGTTTACTTTCCTGCTGCAAACAAACAGTTTAGTGTTTTCAGTTTCCAGAAGTATTTTTGTTTCAATAGGGAAGTCATTGAATAATCTTTCAGCTATCGGTTCTGTCACACATAAAGAGAGCTTTAAGCCTGTTTTCGCAAATCCTGAATAAAGGAGTGGGATTTCCGGATGCAGGCAGGAGAAAAAAGCAAAAATCTCCCCTGATGCCCTTAAATGTCCTATAATTACCTGTGGGATTTGAACATATGTGATGCATCAGATTCAATTAGTTCAAACCTTCCCAGGTCTTCGAGCTTTCTCAATAAAAAGTCGGGAACCGGAGTCAGGTCATGTTTCTTCCAGTAACCCATATTTTCCTCAAAGAAAGCCAGTGAGTCCAGCAGTCCTTTCAGATTCTCAATTATCGGTATCGCCATGCACGATAACTTGTATTCTCCTCTTTTTTCCTCAAGAAGCCCGGAATCTAACAGTTTTTTTATATGGAGCCTTAATGAAGCAGAAGTTATGTCAAGTAAACTTTTAATTTCCTCAAAACTTCCGGGTTTCCTTTCTATAAGTAAGAGTATGTCTCTTCTTTTTTCAGGGAGAACTGCCAGGTCAATAAGATTCATTTTATCCCGTTCTCTGCTTTTTCCTTGGCAAAAAAATTAAGAAAGGTTTTATCCTTTCTTTTAATTCACTTATTTCCGGTTTCTTCCGGTTATTCGTATCTCAACGCATCTACAGGTTTCAGTTTTGATGCTCTGTAGGCCGGTACTACTCCTGAAGCCACACCTATTCCTACTGCCAGGATAAGCCCGAAAGCCATAAGGTCAGGGGCAAGAGATATGCCTGAAGAGCCTCCCCCTCCCATCATAGTCATGCCCAGAAGTGGGAATAGAGTTGAAACACAGGCTCCCAGCATAACTCCAAGGATGCCACCAACAAGGCCTACCATTGAGGAGTTAAAAAGGAAAATCATAAGGATATCCCTGTTTTTCGCTCCAATGGCTTTCATAGTTCCTATCTCCTTGGTCTTTTCAAGGACTGAGGTAAACATAGTGTTTGCAATACCCACAGCTCCTACAAGGAGGGATACAGCTGCAATTGCTCCGAGGAAGAGGGTCATCGAACTTGTCATTTCGGTGACGGACTCAGCCATTGACTTAGAGGCTGTCACGGAAAAGTCCCTGTCATCATCCCGGATAATATGCCTTGAAACCATGAGCTTATCCTCGATGTCTTCCATCAGTTCGTCAACCAGACCCTCACTCTTGGCTTTTACAGTGATGGTGTCATAAACATCTTCTTCTGCATCATCAAGCAGGTTTACTGCCCCATCGATTGGCATGTAAATGCTTCTGTCTCCCCCTCCTTCTTCTGCAAGAATGCCGACAACGCGCACTGCTTTACCGTTAATTGTTATTACTTGGTTCACACCTATATTCTGGTCATAAATTCCACTGGCAACGCCACTTCCAATGACTGCAGCATACTTGTCAGATGGCTCGAGCAATCTTCCTGATTGCGTCTCCAGAGTAGTCATATACTTCCAGACCTGAGGGTCCACGCCTGTGATTGAGAGAGTTGCATTTTGCGCTGCATAAATCACCGGTTCACTGCCGGAAATTTGGCCAGCTATATATTGTATACCGTCCAGGCCCTGAAGTGCATCGATATCATCATCTGTCAATTCGACATCCGTTGTCATGCCCCCTCCTCCCCCGGGCCCTCCGGGACCCGGCATATTGGATGATGCTTTAGTATACCCTGGAGATATGGTTATTTTTGTCAGGTCCATCTCGGCAAGCCTGCTCTGTACCTGCTCCTGCATGGCATCCCCGAGAGAGAGGATGCCAACAACAGACCCGATCCCTATAACTATCCCGATAATGGTCAGCCAGCTTCTCAATTTGCTGTGCAGAAGCATGTTCAGGCCCATTTTCAGGTAGGTTGAATTTCTCATCTTGCATCCTTCCGTTATCTGTGGATGTTGATTTTTCAGTCTCTGGGTGTCTTACAGCCGTATTTCTGTTCTTCAGGCTTTTTATCTCCTGATTTTTTCTCTCTCTTTACCAGCATTTTTTCCTGTATTTTCTTCCTGTATACGAATACTCCACCTGCAAGCACTATTACAGCAATATAGGGCAGGTATGAACTGATGCCACTTCGTTTACCTTGTCCGCCTGCCTGTGCAGTTATACTTCCGCCGGTAATTTCGAGTTCTACTTCCTTATCCACCGTGATTCTTTCTCCTTTCGCATCAGTATATTCAATCTGGACTTTTAGTGGATTGCCTTCCACAGAAGCAGCAGTTAAATTTCCCCCTTCAGCACTTGCTTTTGCAGTACCCGGTGCTCCTGAACCACCTTCAACCACTGCGGCATCCTGTACGCTCGTCACATCAAAGGAAGCGATTGTGTAGTCTCCTTTCTCAAGGTTTCCTACAATCGTTGAGGAACTTCCTGACACTTTGTAATTGTCCTGTTTCGGAACCGATACTTTTACTGAATATGCGATGTTGTTGCCTACGTTTGCAACTGAAAGAGAAATCTCTCCCGCATCACTTTCCGAGAAGGCTACATCAAAGTCAGTTTCTCCACCTACGAAAACTCCTGCTGTAGTCTGAATGATTTTTTCATTTGATTCGTAATCTTCCAGAGTGAGATTTATATCCAGAGTGTAAAGTCCCGGATCTGCATTTACATCTGCCATTACCGAGTAAGCAACGGTCACGGATTCCCCTGCATCCAGATACTTGATATATTTGGTATTGTCAGAGTATACCGGGAGGATCACGCCTTTAGGGTCTTTCCAGGAAACGACCATGTTCTTCAGAGAGGAAGTTCCGGTATTCGTTATGATGAACTCAAGAGTCTCTTGCTTTGCTATGTCAATATTCGCCTTATCTATGGTTACAATCTGAGCGTATTCTTTACCTCTCACATCGAGCTGGATTGTTTTTGTAGTGGTCATCGTGCTTGAGGAGGAACCTGATCCGCTTTTGTAAGTAGTAACGATGTCAATATCATACGTACCTGCAGATGCGTTGGAATCTGTCATAAGCTTGAATTTAAGGACGCCTCCCTCGTTGTCATCCTGCCGTGCATTCAGATAGGAGACCTTTTTTACAATAGATTGTCCTGAAATTTCTGTGAAGGGGTATTCCGGATTGACGGTGACAGTAATATCCTTTATATCCTTTGTACCAACGTTCTGTACGCTGACAGTGAGTTCAACGGGTTCTCCGGGGCGAGCAGAGTCCGGGTTCTGGTTAGTCAGGTTCACCTGCATGGATGAAGAGTTTATGTTTCCGTTTGATGCGCCAAGTGCTGTTCCAGCTCCAAGGCATATGAATGCAGAAAATAACAGTATTAATGTTAGTAAAGAGAATTTCTTCATTTCAATTCCTCAATTCATCTGGTTCATTTTTCTTGCGTTCCTCGATTTTTTCGATCTCACCGTCTCTTATGTACACAACTCTTGTTGCATATTTTACAAGCTCAAGGTCGTGGGTAACGATGATAATCGTCTTTCCTTCCTTTTCATGCAGTCCGTCCAGAAATTCCAGGATATAGTCTCCGGTCTTGGTGTCCAGGTTTCCTGTTGGCTCATCTGCCAGGATTATAGGCGGGTTCACAGCCAGGGAGCGTGCTATGGCAACCCTTTGCCTTTGTCCGCCTGACAGCTGAGAAGGCAGGTTTTTTCTCTTTTCCGAAAGCCCGACTATATCAAGCAGGTATGCTGCTTTTTTTCGGGCCGTCTGTATATCTTCTTCCTGGAATTCCAGAGGCAGTAGTACGTTTTCTTCCGTGCTCAAAGTGGGTATGAGGTTGAAACTCTGGAAAATAAAACCGATCATCTGACCCCGGATGCGGGCAAGCTCGGATTCAGCAAGTTCTGAGATATCTTCTGAGTTCAGGTAAACAGTGCCTTCCGAGGGTATGTCCAGGCAGCCCAGCAGGTTCATAAGTGTACTTTTACCACTTCCACTGGGGCCAAGTACTACCAGGAACTCACCTTCATAGATCTCCAGGTCTATTCCTTTGAGAGCTGCAAACTCGACTTCTCCCATCTGGTAAATCTTCCAGACATCAGTCAGTTTGATCAGTGGGTCTTTCTCACTCCGGGTGATTCGGGTAATTCCAGAACTTTTAACAGAACCGGTAGCTGAAATGCTGTACGGGTTATTTTTTAGATCCTTCCCGGAATCATTTCCCCCTGAACTATTATCAGATTCATCAGATCCATTAGATTCATCAGATTCATCAGATTCATCGTAGAAACTTGCCGTTTTTTCGAACGAATTCATAATTTTTGAGGGATTCAGATTATTTTTAAATGCTTCAATTATTTCAGTAAGTGTCATAGATTACCTCTAAAAAGCTAGTCATATCCGAGTTCAATTTTTCAGGTTGAACTGAATCTTTTCAGGGTAGCTTGAGTTTGAGCTCTTTTGGTTCGTCTGATTTCTATCTTTCTCACTACCAGTTTCGTGATCATATCTTGTGATCAAATCTTATGTCCTTGGACAGAGCATCCGATTGACAGTAAATTATAACTGGGAACATTTTTTTATATTTATTTATGGTGATAAATTTATTGTAATATTATTTATTGTGGTCTAAATTGAACCATATTATAAGGTCCAATTAGACCCGATGTGGTTTAATGGGTCTTGATAGGTAATGAGGCACTTGCAAGATGCATAGTGCCTCATCTTCTGGGGTGTAGGGTTTCTGTTTGACTGCTCCTTTCCTCTAGTTCTTAAACAGGTAACACCTGGAGATGTTGTGAAGAGTTTCCAGTTTTCTGGTGGCGAGGTATCCTTTCCAGGTGTTAGTCCCCGTTTACTCCCATCTGACTGAAGCACCTTTCAGACAGGTGCTCTGCCAGCTGACTGCTCAGGAGGGACTTGAGGCAGTCAACCTCATCATGGGCATTTAATAATAAAAGCATACTTAGCTCAAAAAAGGGAATTTAAGGAATGAATTTATCAATGAAGCTTTTCTAATGGGTTTCTGACTAATTTATTCTTTAATCAGCCTTTAATCAGCAATTATGATCCCTATAAAGTATTATTATCTGTCATTATTATTCGTAAGCATGCGCCCGCTTTCCCTTAGAGCTGTTTTCAATGGGAATAAACCGGGGGTTCAGGTATCGTACTAGTCCCTCTGTTCCTTCCCTGAAGCTCTTATATCAATAGACCTCCGAAATTTGAATACTGAATATACATCGCAGAAAGCAGCCGCTAAAGCTAATCAGACACAGGAGTTATCTGATACGGACCCAGCGTGTTTTTCCTTTATTACTCACCCTGGTTTTTATTTTCATTATGTATTCAACACGGATTTCAAAAAGCAGTGAATGACAATATAAATAGGATCTGGCTCTTACATCTACATTGTTGATGTTTTTGAGTAAAAAAATACACAGGCTGGTTTGCCCTATTTTCACTTCCCGAGTTTCGCTTCCCGAGTTTCGCTTCCCGAGTTTCGCTTCGGGAGCACGAGGTCCTTTTCGCTTCGCTCAAGAGGACTACCTGATGGGTTTAGCATGAGTTGAGCTCAAGAGAACTAATTTAGGGGTTATAGCAGTGATCTTTGCTCAAGAGTCCCAAAAAGGATTAGATTACAAATATTGCTGACCCGTGCAACCTTATTAACTATAATGAGTCGTTCCTGTCACGCTCGACGCGGGAGAGTGGTCTTACAAAATGAAGAGGGAGATTTCCCTCTTTCTACTCCTTCTATTTCTTTTTTGATTGGTACCAGACGGCTGGCGAAGGAATCTGGTGTCGTGTGGGTTAAATAGCATTTCTCGGGGTTAAGGAGATATTTCTCAGGCCAGGAAGAGTGTTTTTCTAGAATTTCTGTATAATTTAATTTTACCTGGTATATATAGGCTCGACAGCTATTTTCTCATGGTTAACAGGCTGAACGCAGTCGCATGAAAAACGGGAAAATAGGATTTGGAAGTACTGTTTTAGATATTCGGGAATTACATTAACCTGTTATAAGGATTACCTGATTTTGCAACCAATTTTTGTAAATAGTCAGAGAGTAGAGCTTAAAACAACTGTATCAAGGTTTAAGATCCAATATAAATAGTTAAATTAATTTGCCGCTTTCATATAGCTTAAAATCTAAAATTAATTTCTTTTTTAACTCTTTTTCTGCAAGTATCTTTATTTCTTTGTCTGGCAATTAGAAGATTGTACAGCGGTAGGCTGGAAAACAGCATGACTGTAATAGTAAAAGGCTTACGAATCAAAAAGTAACCAAAGGAATTGGTAATGGTACAAAGTCACAAAAATACAACAGAGACGTAGAAGTTACAATGGAGTAAAAAAATGAAAAGGATAAACTTAATTATATCGTGAATGTCGCCCTCTTCGCTCAATTTGTCCTGGTTGGCTATTCAGGACTTTTATTGTTTATCAACGACCATGGGACGTCCCATCTCTGGAAGTTAATCCATGAACAGCTTGGGATTCTAATGCTGATCTTCTTTATTGCCCATATTGCACTCCACTGGAACTGGATGGTGTTCACCACAAAGAAATTTTTCACAAGAGAAAACGAAACGAAGGCCGGTGAAATTATCGAGGCGAATTATATTTCTATGGATTAAGGTTAGTAGAAAAACTGGAAAAATTAAATTTATTTGGCAAATTATGGTCATCTGGATATGCCAAAAAGTCATCCAAATATATGAGCAGGTTGTCCGGGTATGCAGATAAGTTATCTGGATATACGAATAACTTGCCGTATTTGCAGCATTATGCCGGGTTAGCATGCCCGGCTATCACGGTTATATAGATATAAAAAAATTAAAGAGTATTGAGTCCAGGGGAGTTTATCTTTCCTCATCCCGCAGAATTACAACATTCCCACGTCCCCGTTTGAACTTCTCTATCAGCTCTCTTCTTTCCAGGTCTGCAAGCATGAGGCTGACTTTTCCTTCGGAATACCTCAACTTGCTGCGGAGATCTTTCTGTGTAATCCTACCTCCCTGGCCCCGGATTATATCCATGATCTCCTGGAGGTCTGCAGGGAGAGGGAGGTTCTTTTTGATAGCAGGGATTTCTGGCTCGAGAATCTTTTTGGGTTCAGGCACCTGTGCTGGTTCTTCAGGAGACTTTTCTTCAGGAGACTTTTCTTCAGGAGACTTTTCTTCAGGAGACTTTTCTTCAGGAGACTTTTCTTCAGGAGACTTTTCTTTATCCCCTTTTGCTTCCTGCTTGAGGTCTGCAGGTTTTATTTCAGGCATGTCATGTATGAGATACTCTCCTGTGATTTCGGCATGTTTTTCTTCTTCCCGAACTTCATAACCTGACTCTCCGAAGTCCGATTCTCCTGAAAGTCGGGTTTCTACAGGCTCGACAGGAAGTTCGTGTTCGGTCTTCGATTCAATTCGTTCATCAGGCACTTTTGCCGAAAAATCGGGTACACTTACAGGCACAGACAGTTTTTCTGAGAGTTTATCTGGAACAGTTTCATTTTTTATTTTTTCTTCCAGAAGTCTGCTTTTCTCCAGTTTATTTGTTTCCGGCTGGCTTTTTTCCGGTTTATCGGTTTCTGGCTTATTTTTCTCTATACCTCTATGTTTCTGGAATCTATAGCCACCAGCTAGAAGGAGAGACAGCATAAGAGCTGCAAGGAAGTAATATCCGGTTGAAGAGGAGGGTCCGTTTATTTCACG
This sequence comes from Methanosarcina subterranea, assembly GCF_055385895.1. Taxonomy (NCBI): domain Archaea; kingdom Methanobacteriati; phylum Methanobacteriota; class Methanomicrobia; order Methanosarcinales; family Methanosarcinaceae; genus Methanosarcina; species Methanosarcina subterranea. Next base: position 2,498,166 of record NZ_AP042426.1, read on the forward strand.
GGTTTCAGTGATACTTACATTATCAGCGCTTGAGTCATCGGAATCTGAGTTGTTAACAGCATCTGATTTATTATTCACTGTTTGTATGATAGTACTGGAATTTTCCATATCTTCCAGGTTTTTGGAAATATCTCCCACTTCATAACTGTCCATCAGTTCTTCGGAATATATAGGGAGGAGCAGGAGGTCAAACACATAGCTTCCTTCTCCTTTAATTTTTATCGACTTTTCGGCTGAATAGATAAGAGTGCTGTTCTGATAATAGCTGGCTGTGATAAGGTAATCTCCAGGCTCCAGTTCAAAAGAGTACACGCAGTATTTCGCCACCATTGACTGGGAGGGAGTGGAGTTTACCTCAATCACAGCATTTTCCAGAGGTTCGAAGGTATCCCAGCCGTATACCTCTCCGTGAATTGTGGCTGTGCTGTCTGCCGAGACAGGTACCGCAAGAAGCACTGCGGCAGCAACGCAGATAATGTAAACGTTCAGATTCATTTTTATCAGGAAACCCGGGTTACGGTTTGGATTCTCTTATCTTTTCAGACTTTATTCTTACATATTTTTCGTGACTTTATAGATTCTCTTTAATAAAGCTGATTCTATTCAATAAGCTAATTCGTTTCAATAAAGCTAATTCGTTTCAATAAAGTTTCTCTTATCCCGGTTCCCGGACCATGTGGGCCCATAGCAGTAACCTTACTCTCCATCTTTCCTGGTTCTTCCGGACCCATTTTTTCTTCAAAGAAAGAGTTTACAGCCCATCGTTCTTCTTTCTTTATTCCGCCCCTATCTTCAATGCTGTATGTCCCGTTTCCAAAGAAAGTCGCGTATCCTTCTCCATCCGCCGCCTCAACAGTTATATTTTCGCCATTAAGCAAGAGCATTTTGTGGGAACCGGAAATCTCCACATCCGCAGACTGTATATGGTAGACAAGTACATTTTCCTGCCGCCCTTCTTTAATTTCAAGCGTATAATTTCCTTTAACATAAACCGTAGAATCGGGGGAAATCTCCATAATTACTATTTCACCTTCTTGCAGATGTAGACTGAGATCAAAACCGCCTATTAAGGTAACTCTGCCTTCTCCTTTTGCACTGAGCCGGGCTGTTTCATTCAGTTCTCCACTTCCGGGCATCAGGCGCTTGAATTCTTCAAATATATCTTTAAGGACCAGATTGGCTCGAATCATGCTCTTCTGTGACTGGATCAGATATTCCTTTTCTGCGCTTTCAGCAGATAAACCGTCTTCTGAATTTTTGTACCCTGCAGAGCTGCTGTTTTTTTCGCCTGCTGAAGAAGCTGCAAGAGCTAGGTAATTTGCCTCTTCTACAAGGCTATTATACTCTTCAAGCAGGGCTTCAAGCCTGCTCACATCCTTTCCCTGCTCCCTTAGATACTGGACCCCAGACTCTAGCCTTGCAGATATAGCTTCTGCTTTTTCGATGTTATTGTCGAGCATGAGTGCTGCATCTCGCAGGGAACGGGCTGATCCCTGACTCTCATCAGGCATGCCTGGGGGCGGACCATGAGGACCTATATCCACGCCTGGCACCTCATTTCCTTTATTCAGGAGTCCGGCGTAGGGGGAAAAAATGCTCCTGTAGAGGTCTCCCGGAGCTTTATAAGTAGAAGGCTGTGCCTGTGAATCAACACAACCTGAAATTACGATAACTCCCATAAGTATAAGAATCAAGGACAAGAGTTTGATTTTCATGCTGGTCTACGCCTTCTGGTAAATATCACTGGACTCTACTTTTTATTTACATTTTTATATTTTAATATTTGCTTTAGATCCGGAAATCTTTCTTGAAAGCATGCCTGCGGCAATTTCATATCCCGGGTTCGCAATAAACCCCCGAAAACTCCTAAACATCCGATCCGTCCGGGTTTTTCAGGCTGTGCTGCCGGAGCATCGTTAATATAAGGGACATATCCGGACTTTTTTTCCCGGGCAGAAGGATAATTACTTTCTCGACTGCCTCATACACTTTTATTTCTCTTCCTTTCCTGCTCCACTTTACCTGCCTCACCCTTATTAACCCGACTTCAAGAAGAGAATCCAGGTTGTATTTGAGGGTATTCAGGCGTACTTCAAGTTCATCTGCAATATCAGCCGCAGACATCGATCTCCTGTCAAGCAGCTTGAGGATCCTGATCGAAGTCTTATTAGAGAGAAGCCGGGCAATTTTCCTGGAATCTTCGGAAAGCTGCAGGATCAACAATTTTTCCTCCGGGTTTTCAGGCATTTTTTGTCTCCGGTATGATCTCCGAATAATACGATAATTTATAATAACTTCTATGATAGCCTCTTTGAATCGTTTATGAGCTATTAGGAATACCCGAAGCCGTTATTTTGCAGGTATATGATACAACAACATATGGTCTCGATTATTTGTTTCAGCCGAACCTTTCATAATTGTACAGTACGAAATGGCACGGTGTGAAAGCATATATGAGGGTTTATTGGGTGAGGATTATAGTGGGTTGGACGGTGGATTATTCGGTATATTTCTGACTGCAGATGCTGTATCTGGATTTAAAGATAAAAGCATACTTACTCTCCCAGTTCTATTTAATTATTGAGTTTAATAATTATCCTTTAAGAGCGCTTATTTTTACATTTAATGCTTTATAACCCCTATATCTCAAGTTTTGAGAGTCAGGATTTCCTGAAATCTTTTAAGCAATCTTATTATCTATTTATATGTCATCTTTAGATTTGATAGATATCTCCAGTACATCTAATACATCTTTATCTCTGTCATTTAATGATGAACCCCAAAATAACCTCAGATAAACAATATTGTACAAATAGATAAAGAACAAAAAAATCTAAATTGATTCTGCTAATCGGATGGACTCTGTCTTTTTGCAGATTAAAAGTTCATTATTTCTCTAATTTCCTTCTGGTCTCTCTTCTTTTAATCTTAATTTTTATAACTCCCCTCTTAATTTCTATCTGGAAAATGAAACCTGGTATCATTAACAGGTATCTCCTTCTGTTTTTTCGATTATTTTCGATTACACAGAGCTGAGGCAGGTGCAGATTTATGGATAAGGAGCAATGCGGTTCTTAAGGTGCTGCAGTTCCGTGCCTTGAAGTTCTGCTCTATATCCCGGGCAAATTTCATACCTGAATCAGTATGAAGATTGCCTTTCTGCTGCACCTTAAAATCACTGAACCCTTATCAGGCAGGTCGTCTCTGACTATTCAAATAGCTAATCTATTACATACATTTCTTCAGTTACATGATATCGTTTTTTAGTGGTTTAATAAGTGTTAAGCTCAAAATTTAAGCTTAATTTAATAAACTAAGCTTAAAGAAAGCTTATTTGCTAAATAGAATTCCGATTTCTTTCTTATTTCTGAAAGTAAGCTTATATTTAAGCCAGCTTATTTCAGGAATGTCAAGCGGCGAAAAGTTGCTTGAATTAAACAGAATAAAGTAAACTAAATGAATAATTTACGGAGATATACTATGAAAAAACAAGTAGTAAGATCAGTTGCCAGTTTTGCGGTAGTGCTGATGTTCTTAAGCATCATCCCTTCTGGCGCTTTTGCTTTAGAAAATGGGACCAGTGTATATCAAGCAAATGAAAAAGAATCTGGAAAGATGATGCCAGGAGGTATGAGGCATGGGGGGGCAGGGCCCGATGGAATGCGTGATATGGGTTTCGGTCCTGCTGAAAATATAACCGAAGAAAATTTCACTGAAATCCAGACTGAGATGCTTGATTCAATTACTGAAAAAATTGCTGAGCTCCAGAGCGTGTACAGCAACGTAAGCGAGGCTTCGACTGCAGAGGAACTTCAAGCGGTTTTGCTCGCAGAAAGGCAGGCAAATGCTGAAGGTGCGGCCTCTGGTGAAAAGAATGGATTCCGTGGTGAAATATGTAGGCTGCGCCTCTTTGAAGCCGGGGATGTAACCGAGGAGAAATTTACTGATGTCCAGACTGAAATGCTTAATTCCCTTCAAAATATGACCGAAAGCCTCGAAAAAACACAGATCAAACTTACAGAAGCAGGTGAAGAAGACAGGGCTGAAGAACTCGATGAGAAAATCGCTGAGCTTCAAAATTTATATACTGAAGTGAGTGAGGCTTCAACCGCAGCAGAACTGAAGGAAATCATATTCTCTTACCTGCAAACACAGGCCGTTACATCTCTTGAAAAGGATATCGAATTCCTTAACGCCAGGATTACGGAGGGTGAAAACGCAACAGATGAACAATTCGAGGAAAGGATTACCAAACTCACTGCCCTGATTGCAGATCTCGAAGATGCTGAATCCCTTGATGAGCTCAAAGAAATTATGTCCACTGAAATGAAGGATGCAAAAGGCCCAATGCAGCAAGGCGGTCGAAGAAATATGCCCGGACGTCCTGACAGCATGCAGGTGAACAGTACCGAGGAAAACAGCACCGAGGTCTAATCTTCTGAAATAGTCATTTAAATTCTCTTGTTTGAGACCCAGTATAAGAAACCCACACTGAAAAAGAAACCTACACTGAAAAATTATATCAGGAGATCAGTCCACTAAAATCCATACCAGAAATCAATCCAGAAAAAATCGAAAAGGCTCCCTGAAGGAAGCCCCTCAAAACTACACCATATATGATGCCAGAACCCGATATAAAGAGGGTGGATGGGGAGATAGAGGAGCATACTCTACTCCTTTTCCTTTTCTGGCATCAGTTGCCTTCAGGATACAGGGATGGATTTTTTGTTTTTAGCTTATTCCGACTACATATTTCCAATTAGCTTGTTCAGATTACTTATTCCCAGATATTATCCGAATAGATTCATTAGAGGCTGTATACATGAAGCTTTTTGATTTGATTAAAATCTTTAACCTTAAGAAAATTTCCATTTTTTCTGTCTTATTGATTATCTTCAGCATTGTCCCCAGTTGTGCACTTGCTGAGGAGGAAACTGCACAACCTTCATTTCCGGAGGAAGATTTTGATACTATGCAGAGCCGGATGATCGAATCAGTCGATAGAATGATAGTAGCTCTTGAGAATTCCATAGAAGGTCTTGATACTGATATCCTTCAATCGGCTGAAGAAATGATAAACGGGCTTACCTCGATTAAGGAAGAAGTTTCCGAAGCCGAAACGGAATCCGATCTCCAGACAATAAGAGAAGAACTCGATACCCTGCTTGAAGAGGCTCCTGATGAATTGAAGAGCGTTTCCGGGTTTGGAATGGGTTTTGCCGGACAAGCTCAGAACGGAAGTAAGGCTCCTCCACGGGGCTATGGTAACATGTCCGAAGGGAGTCCCGAGATGCCACAGGGGGCTAATGTAATGGGTGACAATGCAAGTATGGAAAAACAGGGAATGCCTGGCAAAGCTCCCGGTGAGCAGGAAGAAGCAGACATTGCAGAAGATAGTAATACAGAGGCATCCACTGATGCCGGTTTCTTTGGAAAGCTTATTAACAGCCTTAAGTCTCTTTTCAGTTGATCCGGAAAACGGCATGAAGTTGAGATTATTTTAAAGCTTCAGGAGCAAAAATGGAAGGGTCTGTCCTTTCCTTTTTACAGTTCTTTTTTGCAGTTCTTTTTTGCAGTTTTTTCTGCTGTCGATTTTGAACTGCAAAATGATTGTTCTTGCAACTATGCGAACAGCACGCAGCCGGCTAATAGCCCTTGAAATGGATTTAAATAGTACCTGAGACATGACCGGGACTTCCTATCTGACAAATCTGATTAATGAGGATTTCACTCTGGCTAATGTTAAAGACAAAGGCTACACTGTCTACTATGACGCAGATAATAGCATAAATAGCTGGCTTGATAGCGAGATATATACTCTGATTGATGGGGGTAAACTAACCCTCAATCTCAGGTTCGGAGTAACCTCAGGGCAGAGTAACTCGTATAGAGTAATGGGCACCTTATTCCGAAATCTCGAAGCTTGACGACCCGAGGTTTTTCACCTTTTCCAGTGCAGTGCCGGATTTATTAATTTTTTCGAGAGCTTTTGATGCGGCTTTTCTTACGGAAGCGTCAGGATTCTCAAGTGCTCTTGCAAGACCTGAAACCGCTTCGGGAGTACCTATATTTTCGAGTGCGGAAATTACAGCTTTATGTATCAAAGCGTCAGGGTCTTCAAGGACTTTCAGCAGTTCAGGAACGGCTTCTTTTGCCTTTATCTCTCCAAGTGATGCAGCAGCAGCCTCCTGTACAGTACTTTTCGTATCGTGAAGAGCCTTCAAAAGCCCTGGAATAGCTTCTGTTTTTCCTGTCCTTCCAAGCCCCAGAGCTGCAGCCTCCCGGATCGAACTGTCAGCGTCATCAAGAGCTTTAACCAGACCTTCAACGGCTTCAGTTGTCCCTATCTTCCCAAGTGAGATTACTATCGTTTTCCTTACAGGACTATCATGTGTATCAAGGGCTTTAATAAGGCCAAGGGCAGCTTCAGGGGAAGCGATATCCGCAAGTGCATCCGCAGCCCGACTTCTCAAATACCAATCTGTATCATCAATTTCCTTCAAAAGAAAAGAAACGGCTTCAGGTGTGCCTACTTTCCAGAGGGCTTCTATTGAAGCCTTTCTTACATTTCTGTCAGAAGCATTCAGTGCTTTTACAAGAACTGGCACCGATTCTGAAGCACCGATTATTTTGCGGAGGGCTTCTGATGCCGCTTCCTGTACTGGTTGTCTTGAATCCGTGAGCACTTTCATAAGATCTGCAAGGATATCGGTTTTTGCTCTTTTTCCAAGAGTTTCTACAGCTTGCTGTCTTATCGTGTTATCCGGGTCTTCAAGTGCTTTTATAATCCCGCAGGCTGCTTCATAAGTATTTATTTTTCCAAGGGCAGTTATTGAAATCTTTTTCAGGGGACTATCCGAACAACCAAAAACTTTAGTAAGCCCTGAAACAGCCTCTGGAGACCCGATTTTCATCAGCGCTTTTACTGATTCTTTCTGTACGAACTTGTCCGAATCGCTGAACCCCTTAACAATTCCGGAAACTGCCTCTGGTGTGCCTATTTTTCCGAGAGCAATTATTGCAGTTTTTTTGACAGAACTTTCAGGTTCGTCAAGCATTTTTATCAAACCTGGCACAGCATCCGGGTCATTAATTTCCCCCAGGGCTTCCGAAGCAGCAGCTTTTACCTTCGAGCTGGAGTCTTCAAGTGCTTTAAGCAGAATAGGAACGGTATCAGGATCCCCGAGTTTTCCAAGCTCTTCTGCAGCAGCTGCCCTGTTCCCAGCGAAAACAGAACGTTCTACTTTCTTTATCAAACTCTTTGTGTTCTCATCCATCTCTTTCCATCCCCAATAAATATGAAAACTAATCCGGATATTCTTAAGCAGTTTCAGGGAGTCTTCAAAATTTTACAGTGTAAGCCTTAAAAAAACGATTTTTATGCAGTAATACTATATGGAGTCGTGTCTCATCGAGTTGAAGTCGTGTATTCATAACATCTGGCCTAATCCATAACATCTGGCCGGAATCATTAAAATTTGCAACTCCCCCTAATTTTTATATAATTTATCCCCTAACATGCTCTATTTTTTTATATATTACATTCGAAGATATATGAACTTTTAGATTGTCAGTCGGATAATTTAAAAAAATGCAGACTTTCAGTTCAGGCTCTCAGCTCAGGCTTTTAATTAAGGTTTTCAAGAACAAAAAGACAATTCTGGAATATTCTATCAGTAAAGAATAATGGAAAAATCAATAAAGTGCACTGGTAAACGAAGGAAAATAATAGTAAGCTCCGAGCAGGATAGATAAGCTAACAGCAGGCACTGTGATATTGTCGTCCACATTTTCTATTCTTTCTACAAATGAGCATACTATTCCTGCAAGAATTCCTGCAATTCCCATTTTTGCGCCGATAACTATACACAGCACAAGCATACCTGCAGTCCCTTCCCAGGCTTTTGTCCTTTTATTGTATTTCAGGTTCCTTATTATTCCAGTAATCCCATCCCCATACGCCATAAAAAGCACCGGAACCACTCCAAGCCAGAAAGTTCTGTCAATATACCATGTAAAAAATACTATCAGTCCCCAGCTCAATGTGAAATCCACATCATAAATGTTTTCCGGGTCCTGGAACCAGTACATTCGCCTATTGAGCTTATGCGGGATATACGTAGCAAAAGCAAGCCCGAAGGCCATCAATGCCGGCAGTATTGGTTCGTGAGCAACAAAAGGAAGAAGCATTGCTGTCAACCCGCCTGCTAAAAAATGAATTGCTTTTCTGGAGAAGTACATTGAAGAATTGATCGACCTTCCTTTTCTTAGAGCAAATTCATATACCTTTTTTGAGAGAACAAAAAGGACAAATAAATTCCAGACTGCAAGCCCTGCAAATACAGGCATGTCAGCATATATTGACTCCATGGGAACCTGAAGCACAACCTGCATGACATTCTCTACATCTTTAAAATATATGGCTTTTTGGATTTTTGGTGTTTTTGGTAAATCAGGCATACAGATTAACTATATGGGGAAAGTTTGCATTTCGAGTTTCCATATCAAAATATATTTACTTTTATTTTTTTATCTTTTTTTAAATAAAAATAGAAATGTCTATATAATTTATAATCTTCACACTGTTATGGAGGATTTCTATGAAATTTGACAGGATCTTTATGGTCCTTCTTCTATCCCTGGCACTCACCCTTGCGGGAAGCGGGTGTGTCTCGCAGGGCGAAGGAGCAGAAGAAGACGAAAATGTAGATTCAGGGGCTGAGAGAGAGGTATCGAATATCCGGGCAAACCCTGTAACTCCCTGGAATCCCGAACCAACCGAACCGGATATTGATCCCACTGCTTACATTCACCCTCAGGCATCGGTAATAGGGAATGTGAGAATAGGTGCAAGTGTAATGGTTTCTCCTATGGCTTCGGTCAGGAGCGATGAAGGTATGCCGATCTTTGTAGGAGACGAGACTAATGTCCAGGATGGTGTTGTACTCCATGCCCTTGAGACCATTGACGAGGAAGGCGAGCCTGTAGAGAAAAATCTGGTTGAGGTTGACGGCGAAAAATATGCGGTTTATATTGGAGAAAGGGTTTCTCTTGCCCACCAGTCTCAGATCCACGGCCCGGCTTATGTTGGAAACGAAACATTCATTGGCATGCAGGCCCTCGTTTTCAAGGCTAAGGTAGGAAATAACTGCGTACTTGAGCCGAAATCAGCAGCAATAGGTGTAACGATCCCTGACGGGAGATACGTCTCTGCAGGCACTGTAGTAACCTCTCAGGCTGAAGCGGACAAGCTGCCAAAAGTTACGGATGATTATGGATACAGGCATACAAATGAAGGTGTAGTATACGTAAATACTAACCTGGCTGAGGGATACAACGCGTAACAACACTACTGTGAAGGTAGAATAAAACAGAGAAGTAGAAAAATAAATAGAGTACATGGGACAGGAAATATCCAGGAGATAAAATTCCAAAAGATGAACCGTCTTTTAACCGAAAAAACCTTTAGAGAATCTTTTTTCTCTGCCCGGAATTGCCTGCCTTATTCTGCTTTCGGGCAAATTCTATATTTAACCTTCTTTCTCGCGCACGAGTTCTGGATTTATCCTTTCAAAAAAAATTTCATCTGTCTCGCCCGAATTGCGCCTCGCCCGAATTGCGCCTCGGGAGTACGCGTCCTTTTCGCTCCGCTCAAGAGGACTAAATTCTGGGTTATCGGAGTTATTTCCGCCCAATAGGGCTAAATTACAAATATCTCTGATCCATGCAGCGTTATTCGCTATATCAAGTAATTCTTGCCACGTTCGACGCAGGATAGAGACCTTTCTCAAAAAAGATGAGATAAAACAAAGACAAAACTTTGTCGTAATAACCTAAACTTACTGTAATAGTATAAATAGAGAATGTTTGTATTAACCTATCAATTAAAAAGCGGTTTCCTGGGTTAAGAGAGTATTCTTTTCGATCTGGGCATGTTTCTGGCAATGTTTCTCCTATAATGTTTATCTGGCAGGTTGATCTTATTAAACAAAGAATAAGTTCTGATCTTTACCGTGTCGTTCACCATATGGATTTTTCTTACTACTTTCAATGCAGAGAACGGTTTTTCAATAATGTGGTGCGGGTTAAACAGTGACTACCAGATTAGACAAGTACCTTTCAGGACGGAAAAATTATTTTTAACATATACCTAAAATCTGATTCTTTTATTTGACTGCTATAAGTTTAGACAATTTTTTCCGGATCATAAATAGTTAGCAACGCTTCTGGAGCATGAGAAGGAAGTCAGGAAATTTATCTCTGGTATTACGAAATAGTGCCGACTAATTAGCCCATGATTTTCAGAGTTTTCAATTTATGGTTATCTATTTCCTGAATTCAGTTAAAGAGGTATAATATGGACTAAGGTTTCGATACAATATATAATTAATCATTTATAATGATAAACTTAATTTATTTAAGTTAACGGTGAGGACTAATGGGAAAAATACTCAAAGATTTATTTTTGTTAATGTTCATTGTAACTTTTCTTCTGCCCGTAGAGGCAGTGCCCAATGAACTGTCCGAGTATGGTAACTTTACAGATGTACCGGGATCAAACGTAACAGAAAATGCTTCTAGAAATTACTTTGACTCCGATTCCGGCTTAATCTGTGTTGCCGCAGGAAAGACTGCAAATTATGGCGAAATTATTTCTGCAGAGGATCTTGTAGAAGAAATCACTTTTTTAACTGAGAGTCCCGAATCGGAACTCTATCCGGTCTGGACCCCGGATAGCGATTATATTCTGTACACTGTTAAAAGAAATGAATCGGATAATGAGTCTGATAATTTCGAATCATATAGAATGAAAGCAAATGGGAGCGAGATAGAACGAATCGGTATTGGGGAAGGAAATCTTACTGGCTTCAGCGATTTAAGCCTAGATGGAAGAGATCTGGTTCTTATGAAATCAATTGATTCTCAGCTTGATCTTTATCTGGCAAGCCTGGAAAACGGAACGGTAACCCCTGTTGCCAATGATCCGCAGGTCTCCGAAGGCTGGGGTGCATGGTGCCGCCTTGGAAAATTGATTACCTACACGCAGGAATCTGCAGGTATGCCATCTCAGTTGTGGATAGTCAACCGGGACGGAAGCAATAACACAAGGCTCGGGACTTCTGAAAATGTGGGGATTGGAAAGGACTGGTGTCCTCTTGGGCTGAGAATTATATACAGTGCGAAAGAGTTAAAAGAGACATATGATCTGTGGGTGGTAGACTTTTACGGTACAAACCAGGTCCAGTTAACGAATACATCATACAACGAATGGAACCCTTCTTTCAGTCCTGACGGAAAGTGGATAGTATATGTCTCAGATGAAGGGGGGAGCCCTGATATCTGGATCAGGGATATTGAAGGAAATTATAGAGCTAGACTTACAAACAACACTGGAAGCCCTGATTCTGTCCCCAAATGGAGCCCAGATGGGTCAAAAATCGTTTTCGCAGGATACAACCGGGGAAATAATTCTACTATTGATATAACAAATACTGATGCAATAAATGATTCGAACATTACCGGTTCGGATGTTGATTTGATAAACGACTCAGATGTTGATTTGATAAACGGCTCAGGTATTGATGTAATGAATGGCTCGAATGTGAGTGCAATAAACGATTCGAGCGTTGATCAGACAAATGGTTCGGATACAGCTACAGTTAATAGTTCCGACATTGTTGTCATCAAACTCTTATTTGAACCTTATATTCCACCTTCTCCAAAAATTACCAGTTTCAAAATCGATCCTCTAGAAGGAGTTTCTCAGGAAGGAAATGTCACAATTTCCTTAACGGTAATGAATGAGGGAGGAAATGCGAGTGAGGGGAATATCTCGATTTCCTTCCCTGGTAAGGAGAAGATCCAAGGAATAGAATGGACAGGCAGTATCATTAATATTTCTTCAGAAGGTAGTCCTGTTCAGGGAAAAGATGGGGAAATAACTGCGCAATACCCACTTGTTGAACTTGTGGAATATGAATGGAATGCAGGGCAGGAAGAAACTCTCAACGTGACAGTAATACCGAATAATGAAACAGAGGAGATTGTATTTTTCGTACGGACCGGGCTGAAAGACGACCGCACGGAAACTTACAGGAGAGATCCTTTATCCTCTGCAGACAAAGACCAGCAGGGATTTGACGCCTACAGGTATTTGTTGAATGTGTCCTGAGAAGCGGAATATTTCTTCTTAAAGTAGGATATTCGGTTATCAAATCAGGACATTTAATAAAATTTAATTATTGAAGCAGGGTATTTTGGCTTTTACACATTCAAGCCTGTACTCTTTATTTTTTATTTTTTATTTTTTGCCCTGAGTTAATTTTTGATATTTTTTTTCTCTTACGTAATAGTTTTTTCTCCCTTTTTTTCCTTTTTTCCTTCTCCTTTAACTCATTCGTCCAGTCCTTTTCTTCCGACGATATAATTTGCTACTCTAAGAGCATCCTTTTCTCCGGTCTCTTTTTCGGGAGAATCACTCAATTTCACCACCGGGATGCCGTTAATGCTGTGAAGTTTTATTACCATATTCAGAGGGGGACTTTCTCGGAAAAATTCGGAATTGTTAGTAAGGCTTGTGCCTATCCCGAAGCTGCAGTTAATTTTACCTTCACAGTATTTTTTGAGCCGGATTGCGGCTTCTGCATCGAGGGCATCGCTAAAAACGATTACCTTTTTCATGGGGTCAATGCCCATTTCCCTGTAATGCTCTATAACCCTATCCACAAAGATGAAAGGGTCTCCGCTGTCGTGCCTGACACCATCGTAGATTTTTGACAGCTTAAGATCCATATCCTTAAAGAAAGCCTCAGAGCCAAATGTATCCGTAAGAGCAATTCCAAGGTCTCCGTTATATACCTCTACCCAGTTTTCAAAAGCGAAGCGGTTAGCGTACCTGAGCCCTACAAGAGCAGAAGTGCCCATAATCCATTCGTGCCCTACCGTGCCTATAGGTTTTAAGCCGTACTTTTTTGCAAAATAAACATTGCTTGTCCCTGTCAGGGTTTTTATCTGCACGAGGCTTTTCATTACATGGTCCTGGAGTTCAAAACTTCTCCGTCGGCGGGTCCCGAATTCAGCAAAAAGGCAGTAATTTTCCTCAAGAGCCTTTCCGATTTCCAGGATTTTTTCTCCATAGGCTGAAAGTATGGACTCGGATGTGGCAGGACTTTTCGTGTTTCCGTTCCACTCCTTTTCTATATTTGTAAAATAGAGCTCGGAAACCGCAGCCATAAGGACAATCTCCCAAAGAATCGTGCTGTGCCATGGTCCTTTTATCCGCATATCCAGTTCTTTTTCCCCGGCAAGACAAACCTGTACCTCTTCTGGCTTGAAGCGGAAATTTTTGAGGTATTCCAGGTACATGGGTTTCAGAAAAGGACAGTGTTCACCAAGCCAGTTATATTCGTCTTCTGTCAGCATTAGTCCGGATATTTCTTCGTCTATGACCCGCCTGAGCTCTTCTACAAACTCTTCGGAAAAGCGCTGGGATCCCCGGTTAGTAAAACGATATTCTGCTTCTGATTTAGGAAATAATTCCAGTACAGCCATTTGCATGGTGAATTTATAAAGGTCATTGTCAAGTATGGATTTTATCACGGAAGGCCTTCCTTTAACGTTTTAGGTTGCTTCTGGCGCAACATCCGTAACTTCGTGGTAATATTGCGACTTTTTACTTCACATATAGTTTCACGTATATAGCCTGTTATATTTTTAAAATTTCTTTTTAAAATTTCTTACATCTTTGCATAAAGCAAGTTTTCTTTATTAAGTTCGGAAAGACCTTAAATCTTTTTCCTGCACGTCCCGCCAAACAAATAATTACCGGAAAGACAGATATCTATTTCGGACATCAATTTTAACAGGGGTTTTTGGGATATGGAAAGAGAACTTAAGTTCGCAACTAAATGCGTGCATGCAGGAGAAAAACCGGATCCGGTATTCGGAGCGCACACAACTCCTATATTTCAGACTTCGACTTTCATTTTTGAGAGCGTTGAGCAGGGGGCTTCCAGGTTTGCAGGAGAGGAAGACGGGTATATATACACACGTATCCCTCCGAACACACCCACACACGCGGTCCTGGCAGAAAAATTTGCTGCGCTTGAGGGAGGAGATATAGGGCAGACCTTTGCTTCAGGTATGGCTGCAATAACTGCAGTTGTGTTTTCTGCCCTGAAACAGAGAGATCATCTGATCTCAACGGATGTGGTATATGGCTGTACATACAGCCTGTTTTCGGAGGTTCTTCCCAGGCTAGGGATAAATGTCAGTTTCGTAGATACAACCGATATAGAAAATGTAAAAAGGGCCATCAAGCCAGAGACTAAAATGATCTTTCTGGAAACACCTGCCAACCCTACACTGAATGTGTGTGATATAAGGGAGATTGCCGGGCTTGCTAAGGCACAGGGAGCCATCTGCGTCGCAGACAATACCTTTGCCACGCCTTATTTTCAGAAGCCGCTTCTCCTCGGGGTGGATGTCTCCCTTAGCAGCTGTACAAAATATATAGGCGGGCATGCAGACCTGCTTGGCGGAGTTGTTGTAGGAAACAGGGACTTTATGAAGAGTCTGGCAAAAGTTGTCGGATATACAGGCGGAGTCATGGGTTTGCACGAAGCCTGGCTCTGCATAAGGGGGCTTAAGACCCTGCACATCAGGATGGAAAGGCATGCCGAAAATGCCATGAAGGTTGCTAGCTTCCTTGAATCCCATCCCGGAGTAGAATGGGTACGATATCCAGGACTCCCAGGCCACCCACAGCACGAGGTCGCAAAAAAACAGATGAGCGGGTATGGCGGCATGCTCTCTTTCGGAATAAAGGGCGGGGTTGAAGCCGGAAGCAGGCTAATGAATAGCGTCAAGCTCTGTTCTCTTGCAGTTAGCCTTGGGGCAACCGATACCCTCATCCAGCACCCTGCTTCTATGACACACGCCTGCGTTCCAAAAGAAGTAAGAGGGAAGGTGGGCATTACTGACGGACTTGTGAGACTGTCTATCGGAATTGAGGATCCTGAGGACATAATTGCAGACCTCGAACAGGCTCTTTCAAAAGTTTAATGCCGGACATGAAGAGAATTTCACCTCCTGGTGAATTTCACCTCCTAGAAGGTTTCACCTGCTTTATTTTCAGAATCAGACAAGATATATTTGCCTCCGGAATAATCTGTTGTCTGCATTTAAGTTCAGGATTAAAACCAAACACTAAAACTCGGGGGAATTTCATTATGAAAGCACTTGTATTCGGAGCCGATGGTTTTGAAGATACGGAACTTTTCTATCCTTACCACCGTTTGAAAGAGGAAGGAATAACCACACACGTAGCCTCTATGAAAAAGGGACCGATAACAGGAAAACATGGGTACCAGATAGATGCTGATGTTGCCTTTAAGGATGTGAATCCTGCAGATTATGATATCCTTGTAATATCCGGAGGAAAAGGGCCCGAAAAAATGAGGCTTGACAAAGACGCACTTGAGATTACAAAACACTTCTTTAAAGAAAACAAACCCGTTGCTGCAATCTGCCATGGTCCACAGGTCCTTATTTCGGCAGGCGTAATAAAAGGCAGGAAAGCTACCTGCTGGATAGGAATAAGGGACGACATTATAGCCGCAGGAGCACAATACGAAGATAGTGAAGTTGTCATTGATGGGAACTTTGTATCATCAAGGAGCCCTGCTGATCTTTACGCTTTCGGAAGGGAAATGATTAGAATTACTAAACATTTGTAACTAAACTAATTTAAGGAGTATGGGGTTTGGGGGTGGTAGGCAAAATCACTATTACAATAAAATTTAGTTTATAAAGTTGGTCATGAAATATTTCAAGACGTTTTTAAGTAAGCTAGCTTCAATATATTAGATCGTTTAGGAACCAGGTGACGTGGTGCCAGTCGTGGCACTTGTCGAAGAGATTGTCCCTCGGGATATGTGTAAAAATAGCTATTCTTTGGCTTAACCTGGCCTCTTATATACCAGTTTAAACAAAAAAGTCTTCTGCGTCATATTAAACTAGCTGGAATGGATCATTAGTCTCAGTTGACTATATTGGGGCTTACGCGGTTGAATTAAAAAAATCAATAAGTTTTAACCTAAAACTATCTGGGGCATGACTTTAATTTCAATGTCCCTTACGCTTGATTTAGTTTCTCAAGTGCGTAAGTCCTAATATTTTGCCAGATTTAATCACTAGCTCATCATATAATATTATAAATCATCTCTTATTTTATAAATTCCATCACTTATGTTCTATTTCTTGGTATTAAAAATTTCATGGAATCGGCAAACTTAGAAATATTCATAATATCTGAAGGAGAAACAGAACTATTTGTTGAATTCCATATAGTTATATTCTCAGAAGTTGTATTTTGCACCGTTGAATTCTCTGTAGTTGCGTTCCAATTGGTGATATCTGGCATATTCCATGCCGCAAACGTATTCCCTGTTAATGCCATACAAAGCAACACCCCAACAAATAGGGATATTGCCCTCATTCCTTTATATCTACTCATATTTTTGACTCCGCATAAGAATTTAGTTAATAGAACTTAAATCACAATTTCAGACAATTTTAGTTAAATTGATCAGCCTGAAACAAAGTGGGAGCGATGATGCAATACTGCAATTTGCCTATGAAATAACAAATAGAACTTTAAAACCCCCAGATACATGCATAAGAGTTCAAACAATATAATATATAAAGAAGTATAGATTAGAAAAGAAATATTTGATTAAAATATTAATATATTATCAATAATTAAACGAAAAAATAAATTCATAAAGACTTACGCATTTGAGGTACAAAATCAAGCACATGGACATATAAGATAATTTAATGAGCGTGTGACGTGGTGCCTGTCCTGGCACTTATCGAAGAGATTGTCCCGGGATATGTTGAAGATGGTATTGGGGTGTGGTGTTACCTTCTTTTATAGCTATTTATATACACTCATATAGCAGCAAAAATCAAGCCAAATATACAGGTACACACCTACAAAACTAATCAAAAACCGGGCTCGGCAATATAATTTAATAAGAAAAAGGAAAAGTTTGAGCAAGTACATAATATATACCATAAAATGTTTCAAAAATAGGTGTGTTATTTCGGAGTTGTCTTTGCGAAATAACAGGTTTATACCATAAAATGTTATTATGCATTAGAAATAGCGTACAGGTATATACCATAAAATATTGTTGTTAAGCCGACTTAGATTCACTACTCAGTTGCCTTATACGGTTTTCCATGCGTGATATATGTGTTTCCTTATCGAGCCCATGCTCTTCATCAAACGCTTTACCCATTTGCGTCATTGAATAATACGGCAGTAGCTGTTCAGGGAGTAAATTATAATCACTTCTCGTTTTTAGCTTACTACGAGGTGGATATCTACAGTAGGTCTCCATATGTTGAATTTCATCACTCACCCGATTTAGACTAACTCCCCGCCTGATTCTTTGCAGGTATGCTACATATGCCTCTATTCCCTTCTTTGTTATCTTGTAGCGGTAGGCTCCGTCAGGTCCTTTAGCCTCCAATCGTTGAATATAAGGTAACGTAATTATCTTACCACTTCTTTTGTGAATCTTCTGGTACCTCGACATTGCAGCGGAAATTGTAGCACGCTGAACGCCTAGTATTTCTTCAAGGTCGCGTGTAGTCAGTGGTTCATCTGTCCACATCAGAGCTTCTAATATTCTGAACTTCAAAAAATTATTCCCATGAGCAATTCCTAATGCAACTATGTTATCACCTATATGTTTTATGTGTAAACCAATATCTAGAGCCTTGATAATAAAGGTTTGTTCCATAGCATAAAATGTTTCAGAAAAAGAATAACAGAAAATGTTGCTTTCAGGATATGTTTGGTACTGTGCCGAATTCAATATATCCTGAACCCGTTTTATTGGCTTCCAATAGTTTGGGAGATATAAGTGTCCTAGAAAAGTGTTTACGATTGGCTACGAGGCTTAGCGTGGATTGTCACTATATGTACGTGCTTGGTTCCATCCAGTTCTTGCTTCCTTAGAACCATAAGAAAATTACGGGTATAATGAGAGCAGTGCCATGAACATACCCCATGCTTGCAGCGGGGTGCACCAGTGCAACTTTGATTCCTCTTTTTGCCATCATTTCCTTTAAATTTCTATAGCTCAATGGATATTTTAAGTACCATCTTACTGTTTGCAAAATGATTTCTCCTACAAAGTGTTTCCATTTAAAGGCATTTACTGGCATATTATATACTCTTAAATTCCTATTTATTTCATAATATTGATCTCATATTTTTTTGCAACGGAACCCAAGAAAGGAAATGTCGTCATAACTGTGGAGGAACACTCATGAAAGCGGTTGTATGCACAAAATACGGACCACCGGAAGTTCTTCAGCTCAAAGAGATAGAAAAGCCTGCTCCCAAAGACAATGAAGTGCTGATAAGGGTTCACGCGGCAACCATAACTCCGGCAGATGTCGCTTTTCGAAAGGGTGACCCCTTTATTTCAAGATTATTCACCGGCCTCCTTAAGCCGAAGTTCACACCGGGGGACGAGATAGCTGGGGAAATTGAGGCTGCAGGCAAAAACGTCAGGGGATTCAAGAAGGGAGACAAGGTTTTCGGATCAGGCGGTACTGCTTTTGGTGCTCATGCAGAGTACAAATGCCTGCCCGAGGAAGCGGCGCTGGCAATAAAACCGGCCAATGTGGACTATGGGGAAGCCGTTGCAGTCTGCTATGCCGGACTGACTGCACTGCCTTTCCTTCGAGACAAGGCAAATATTAAGAGCAGGCAGAAAGTCCTCATCAATGGTGCTTCCGGATCCATAGGCACTCTTGCGGTGCAGCTTGCCAGGTACTATGGGGCGGAAGTGACCGGCGTATGCAGTACAGCGAATCTGGAGCTGGTCAGATCGCTTGGTGCTGATAAGGTGATAGATTACACCAGAGAGGATTTCACCAGAAGCAGCCAGACCTACGATATCATTTTTGACGTCGTGGCTAGGAGCTCATTTTCACGATGTAAAAATGCACTAAAGCCAGGCGGGGTCTATCTTACCACTTTCCCTTCGCCGGGAATAATGCTGCAGGCGATATGGACCTCAAAGTTTAGCAGCAAAAAGGCAATGTTTGCGGCCACGGGTCTGAGACCGGCAAGCGAAAAGGTGAAAGATCTGCTCTTCCTCAAAGATCTAACCGAGGCCGGAAAGATAAAACAGGTTATTGACAGGCGCTATCCGCCGGAACAGATCGCCGAGGCTCACAGGTATGTTGAGAAAGGACACAAGAAGGGAAATGTAATTATAACTTTTGAACACAATGACAAAACCTGACAAACTTCCGGATTGTGCTTGGCCTGACCATATTCATCGGGGAAGTGTCATTTGTCACGTGGCTTTTGTTTAAGGGTTGAGCAATACCGGAAATGGGATGATGAAGTTGATTCGTTAAGTGTTTGAGAAGCAGGAGACAAAAAAATAAGGTATTGTCCTAATTTAAACAGCTGAATGTGGAACCTTCCAGAATATATTTGGTCCATCTGGCTACGAGCGATGGCCCTGGCCTTTGTACGTGGCTTCTAGGTATATGTGCGTGGGTAGGTATGTGAAGTCCATTACATGAAGCAAAACGCCAAAAGTGATAAGCCTTTTACCCTAAACAGCCACGCCATGGAGAGGGTTAAAACTTGGGAGATTAAGTTTATGGCATATTTATTAACATTAGTGCTTCCTCACAAGTATTAATAAGTATAGGGTCCTCCGTCTCTTTTCCAATTTCAATTGCTTCCTCAATACACTCAATTGCTTTTTTTAATTTATCAATATCCGAATAAGTTAGACCAAGGGTTAGAAGATTACGTGCTTCTTCGTGCTTATCCCCTGTTTCCCTTGCAATAACTAAAGCCTTCTTACTATATTCGATTACTTTTTCAAAATTCCCGTCACAAGAGTGCGCGACAGCAAGGTGTCCAAGTGCATCTCCTTCATCACTCTTGTTACCTTTTTCCCTTGCGATAAGTAAGGAGCGTTCGCAGTAGTGGATTCCTTTTTTTACTTCCCCAGTTGAGGTATAGGCAAAACCGATGCTTCTAAGAATTTTTCCTTCTTCATGTTTGTTACCTACTTTTCTCACAATAGTTAAAGCCTGATTATAATGTTCAAGCGCCTTTTTTGTCTCACCAAGCTGTAAACAGGTATCCCCAATATTGCACAAGTTCTTTTCTTCCATAAGCAAGTCTCCAGTTTTTTTTGCAATAACCGAAACTTGCTCGAAATATTCAATTGCTTTTTTCGCGTTCCCAAGACGCAGGTATGAATTCCCGATATTTATAAGGTTGTGACCTTCTCCTTGTTTGTCCCCAATTTTTTTTGTAATAACCAAAGCCTGCTCATTATATTCGATTGCTTTTTCAGTGTAACCAAGGTGTTGATATGCAGTTCCAATATTTCCAAGATAAAATCTTTCTGCATATACATCCTCTATTTCTTTTGCGATAGCTAAAGCCTGATAACAATATTCAAGCGTCTTTTTCGCATCACTACGCTGTAAATAGGCAGCTCCAATATTTCCAAGATCTGCAGCTTCCCCTTTTTTGTCTCCGATCTCTCTCGAAATGGCTAAGGCTTTTTCATGATATTCAATTGCTTTATCACAATTACCAAGTCGTAAATGGACACTTCCAAGGTCTCCAAGGTATGTTTCTTCCCCTTTCTTATATCCCAGTTCTTGTGTAATATCCAAAGCCTGCTCTAAATATTCAAGCGCCTTTACTGCATCACCAAGCTGTAAATAGACCATTCCAATATTACCAAGATTCCTTCCTTCGGACTTCCGGTCTCTGATAACTTTTGAAACAGCTAAAGCATTTTCGTGATATTCCAGTGCTTTTTTTGCATTTCCAATATTGCAATATGCTAGACCCAGCTGGTCAAGACGTCTCCCAACTCCATTTATATGCCCATATTTTCTTGCGATAGATAGAGACTGTTCGAGATATTTAATTGCTTTTTCAATTTCTCCAAGTTCCTTATAGGCAAGGCCGAGATTTCCAATAACCCAGCCATGAAGTGCTTTATCACTTAACAATTTTTCAGTTCCAAAGTGATTATTGGGCAAAATTTTCTCATAAATTTCAATTAGCGTTCTGTAACTTTTCGAATCTTCGAGGTAGTTGTGAAGTTTTAGGTCAAAAACGACATATGCAGCCAAATCATATTCTTTTGCCATGCATGCATGATAATGTGCTTCAATTAAAGTCTGAACATCTTCTTTTTTTGTAATATAGGATGGGAGGGGAATAGAGACATAGTATTCATAAGCGATTCTATTACGCTCGACCCTATCAGATAACCTATTCCCAGCATATTTACTAATCAATGATTCTTCCCAGTAATTGTTCCCAGTTTTTTGTAAAAGGGATTTACGAATTAATTTTAATGCAATTTTATTTACCCTTGGTTCGTTCCAATTTGGATCATTAGCTATTTCAAAAACTGCTTTTGCTGGCACTGGCTGACGGAAAAGAGACACATATTGCAGGAGCTTACGTTCTTCCTCGGAAAGTCTCTCATTATATACTTTATTTAAAATATGCTCTGCTACTTCTCCTTCTTCACCAATCCAGATTGAATCATCGTTTAGGAGAGTTGAAAGAGTATCTTCTCCAGACCTTACAAGTTGAGCTAGAAGGAGGAGGGCAAGAGGATGACCACCTGATAACTCTATGGCCTTTGTTAACTCTTCATCAGGTTCTTCTAGACCTTCTCGTCTTAGTAGATTGATTCCAGCTAATACATCAAGTCCCCTTACTTGATAAGAGTGTAATCTAATCCCGCGTTCGCTTGAGACAGATTCCCAGCTGGTAAACAGAATTTTGCTTTTAATACTATTTTCATTTGCTTTTTCTATTAAATCAGAAAAACTAGCTTCTAAAGGTTTGTTATTCACAGGATCAAGGAGAATTTCAAAATTATCGAACACTAAAAAATATGGTGCTTCATTTAGGAATAACAAATATATAATTTAAAGTATTTTTATTGTCATATAATATTGATTAAAATCTGTTAGAAATGACAAGGAATTTACTTTAATGCTGCACACAAAATATTCTGAAAAAATTGAAAAACAGATGAAAGCGTTTTATAACACTTTAAATGAGAAAGATCGAAGAAGATATGCAGCCATAGAAGCAATGAAATTAGGACATGGGGGACAAAACTACATAAGTAGTGTTCTAGGCTGTCATTTTCAAACTGTTATGGCTGGAATTAATGAAATCACTAATGGTATAGAAAAACCAGGTAACAGGATTCGAAAGTCTGGCGGAGGAAAAAAGAAAATCATCGATACATTTGAAAATATTGATGAAGTTTTCTTTGACATTCTAAAACATCATACGGCTGGAAGCCCTACGGATAAAGAAATAAAATGGACGAATCTGAGTCTCAAGGGCATTTCAAAGGCTTTTGAAGCAAAAGGCATGAACATAAGTCCACATGTAGTAAAGCAGCTCTTAAAGAAACATGGTTTTGTAAAGAGAAAAATGCAAAAATCTGTCACTATGAAAGACTGTAAAGGCAGAAATGAGCAGTTTGAGAAGATTAACAAGCTCAAAGAAGAGTACGTAAAAAGCGAGAATCCGATAATCAGTATAGACGTAAAAAAAGAAGTCATCGGTAATTTCTACCGTGACGGTAAAATCTACTGTACCCAGACAGTAAAGGTATAT
Source organism: Methanosarcina subterranea (assembly GCF_055385895.1). NCBI lineage: Archaea > Methanobacteriati > Methanobacteriota > Methanomicrobia > Methanosarcinales > Methanosarcinaceae > Methanosarcina > Methanosarcina subterranea. The sequence goes on from NZ_AP042426.1 coordinate 2,520,892, forward strand.
GACCACGATTTCAATACATTTTCAGATGGTTTTGTAATTCCACATGGTATTTATGACCTGAAACGTAACGAAGGATACATCACTTTAGGAACCAGTAAAGATACAAGTGAGTTTTGTTGTGACTGCATTAAATACTGGTGGGAAAAATACGGTAAGGAAAACTATCCTAAGGCAAATAGCATTTTAACCTTAGCAGATGGTGGTGGAAGCAACTCAAGCAGGCATTATATTTTCAAGGAAGATCTGCAAAAGCTGGTAAATGAAATTGGGATTGAAATCAGAATGGCTCACTATCCACCATATACTTCGAAATACAATCCAATAGAACACAGGTTATTCTGTCATGTTACAAGTGCCTGCAAAGGTACTGTTTTCAGCACTATTGATGTTGTTAAAAGCCTTGTTGATAGGACGTATACATGCACAGGATTGAATGTGTTTTCAACCATCAAAAATAAAGTTTATGCTACGGGAAGAAAAGTAAGTGAAAACTTTAAGGAAAAAATGAAAATTGTCTTTGATGATTATTTGGGAAAATGGAATTATACAGCTATTCCAGAAGTTAAAACTTGAAGTTATTTTTCAATCATTCCTTAGTAAATTACTTTGGGCATTCACAGTTTCTATAATTTCTGTGACGTTGAAGTGCATAACAGTAAAATAACGTTAGTCAATTAATACTTTTTTATTTTTAAACGTTTTGGTAGTGTCCGTGAGTCACTGAAAACAGTAAGTACAAGAAGCTCTCTGCATTTTACTTTAATGCAGGGATAGTACTCGTTTTTTCAGAATTTATCAATAACTTACGGACACGGCCAACGTTTTATCCATTGATTTAATACTCGATTTTTTGCAGTGATAGAAATAAAGGTAAAAGACTAAAGAATCTTTTTCTTTTGACTTTAATTTGGCGTGCTGTTCTTTAAATCTTCATGCGTTATTCTCCCTACTCCGCACACGCCGGATAGTCTCACCGGCAACTTTAAGCTAGTTAGAGCCAGATAGCGCCCTTCGGGCGCATGGCAGATTAACAAGCATAAAGAGCCGGTTCGACATGGAGCTGGCAGGATGCGGAGTGAGCTCCGAGAAGGGAAAATGACACCCATAAAAGAAGTTAAACAAGGACGGTAGGCGGTGAAGTTCCCAGGGAAGCTGGATTAAGAAGAGATTTAGCCAGGGAAACATATTCCTTTATACCGATATAGCGAATATTAGCAATTCGTCTGTATGAGCATTAATAAGGGGTTACTTACGTCCAAAGTTCATTCAATGATTCAAGTAAATCCAAAAATTCATTTACACATCTTCTTTGGGTACTTGGTTTAATGGTCTTTGATGGATATTTATTAGAAAATGCGTTTGCAAATACAGCATATAAAGATGTTCTAAGATCATCTTTTTCATTTTCTGAACTATAGTTAAGTACATGACTCAATTCTTTGAAGGAATATACCTCTTTTGACTCTAAATATATTTTAATCTCTTTTTTCAGTTCATCACTTTGCAAAAATCTACGTTCTTGTTGAGTAAGACTCTTTTGCATATCTGTTGACAAGTACTCAAAAATTTTTAGTTGATCAATAACATCTAAAATATTTATTGTGCTATCAAGAGTGGAAACTGCAAGTTTTTGTTCATCTTCAAGATAACCAGAACCAGAAGCTAAAGACGCAATGCAAGATGCAATGTCCAGATTTATTAACTGAAGCTTACAAGTCTTTTCAATTTCCTTATCTAAAATTCCAAAACTGTATTCTGAAGGACTAATTCTCAATACTATAAAACCTATATCTTTCCATTTAGTTTCATCAGTTAGATCTTTAGTCTCTTTCTCTAATAACTTTTCAATATCAGTAGTAATATCGTTAGCGAAAGTTGAAAACTCAATATCTTTATGCAAAATACCAATTCTAGTAGAGTTAGAATATTTAGTAAAATCATACTTTGGAATATGTGAACCGTCTTTTAAATCATAATACAGTGAAATGTGGTTTTCTTCTTCAAAATTATTAATATCTTCCTTGTTTTTAAAACTGCTAATTAGCAGATTTTCCACTACTTTGTCTATGAACTTCCCTTGTGATGAATTTGTAAGAATGAAATATACCGTAAAAAGACCTGCATCTACAGCTCTATCTAAAGTATTTATATTTACCTTCATAAAAATGTTCGTAAATGCTCTCTTAAATGCCTCAAATTTTTCTTTATTTTTTATTCTTTTAGATAAATCTTCGATCATTTTTTGCGTTATTATTTGACTCGATTCATGCCATTCACCTCGAGACAATGAGAGTTCCATATATCTAAAAATCTCTTTTTCTGCGTTATCATTTTCAATTTTCTCTTTAATCTCAGATGGTTTCTCTGCTTTAAATATATCTGACAGAGTGAAAGATTCATTTGTAGCTGCTTTCTGTTCACGCAGCTTATGATAAGCCATCAAAATGTATATGGAATTATGATTTTCAGCTGCTTTCTTGCATACTGTATCCCTAAATTTGATGTCAGGATTTAGAACAATTGCCATTAATGCAACTACATAAGCTTCTTTAATAATTTCATCTGAATCTAAATTTAACGATCTAAGGAGTTCTTTTGAAAAAATGCCAACAAAATTAGTTTCAAAATCTTTTTCAAAATCTGTCTTATTGATAATATTCTCGCAGTTTAATTGATTTCTCAAAGGAACCTTTTCTTCAACTAGTTTTTTGAAATAATTCTGGAGGGAACTGCATAAACGTAGATATAAAGATACATTGTCTTTTATCAAAATCAAGTCAAAATTTTGAGTTATTAGTAGAATATTTTCTAGGGTTTCTTCGCTAAATTTGGATTCATTTGAATCTAATTTTTTTGCAAAATCTAGTTTATCTAAGTTAAATAATTTGTTTGCAAGATAATGTACTTTATTAGGATCCTGCCGGACAGATTTCCATAATTTTTCAGTTTTCTTATCTTCATTATAGCAGTACACAAATAGATTCATTAATTGGATGTCTAAGCAGGTTTTTTCACACACATACTCGATAATTGAGTCGCTCAGAATTTCATCATTTGAACGCTTTTTTTCAATCATTGGTTTTTTCGCTAAAATGGTTAGTTCATTGCTTTGTGCTTTCAGCCCAAAATAAGTAGTTACTATTTTTAGTTTGTGGCATTCCAGATACCACTTCTCTTGGAATTTATGTAGATCATCAATTTCTTTACAAGTTCAGTACTTCGCTAATTTTGATTTCCTCATTACGGAAGCTTCTCGATACCTTTATATGTAATGAAAAATGCCTCTCTATGTCTTTTTTCACAAATAAGTTCAGAAATAGGTTTAAAATCGAATTAAAGTCAAAGTACTGTATTGATTCTGTATTACAACCTCTCACATCTCATGTAATCCTCAAGATCAATGGTTCACTTACAAGTGAAGACATTATTCGTACTGTTGTGAGTTTGGCAGTCGATAAGAGTTCAGTCCATTCTGTCTCAAAACAGTATTCTGCTGTTGCTTGTGAAACATCTTTACGTTACCATCTTAAGAAACTAAACATGGACGAATTGATCCTATCCAATGAAAAGATTCTTCTTCAAAATCCCCTAAAAACTCTCAAAACAGGTAAGAGCTATGAGTTTGCCATTGATTTAACCAACGATCCTTATTACGGGAAAACAGATTCGTCTAACGAGAAATATGTAATTCGTAGCCAAGCTAAAAAGTCAACAAACTCTTTTTACTCATATATCTCCCTCTACATCACTAACAAGAACGAAAGGTTTACTGTATCTGTTCTTCCTGTAGAAAAGAAAAAACCAATGGTTGAATACCTCTCCTATTTTCTCTATCTCATCAAAAGACTGAATTTTAAAATCAAGGTTCTCTGCCTTGATAGAGAGTTTTATTCTATAGATGTGTTTGAATTTTTGCAAAGTAATGGTGTTCCTCACATAGTTCCTGTTGTCAAGAAAGGAGAGAAGATGAAGCAACTTATGAATGGGAATAAGGCTCGAAGTACACAATATGTCATGAAGAATTCTAAGAAAAAGATTCTTTTAGACATTATCATTGATGTTAAGTATCTGAAAGGAAAGAGAGGTAAAAAGGGATGTGAGAACCTTGGTTTTGTTGTTTTTGGAGTTAAATGGTCTCCAAGAAAGGTCAGTACAGTTTACAGAAGAAGATTTGCTATTGAATCGTCATACAGGATGAGGAATGTGGTTAGACCAAAGACATCATCTAAAAACGCAACTATAAGGTACTTTTATGCATTGGTATCCTTTCTACTAAAAAATATATGGCTATACATTCAGAATAAACATTTTACTATTGTCAAAAGAGGACCTCAGGTCATAGATGAGGATAAGTTCAGATTTGAAGTATTTATACTTATTATTAAGGAATGGATAAGAAGAAAGTTAAGAGTGAGGACAACAGTGTGGTGTTTGAGATAAATGAAGGTAGAGTAAAAGTGGAGGAAAGATTTTAGCGAACTACTGAAGTTGGAATTAGATTGCGAACTATTTCATTTGTGTCTGCAAGTGAACTTTTGAATCCAGTAAAAATTTTGCTTATTTCCCCAATATCAGAGTCAATGGAACATTTCGTGTCATCTAGTTCTTTTATACCAGTATCAGTTTTATCATAATTGTTTTCATGGAATTTTTCAAATCCAGTATTAAAATTAGCTTTAGAATTCCAGACAGCAAAATGAATTGATACAATTTGAAGAATAAAAACAACGAACATTATGCCTGTTTTATAATATAAGGAAGATTGCTGATCCGCAAATCCCCAATCATATCCTAAAACAGCTATAGCTACGAAGAATCCAATGGTTATTACTCCAATAATCAATGTAAACAGTCTGCGGGTAAAAGAGTTTATATGATTATCAAACCAGTTTTTATATCCATCAACATGTACTTTACTCAAATTGAGATATCGATTCAAATAACTGTTTATTTTTGATGGGATGGATTTGTCTAACTTGGTAAGTTTAGCTTGATTTTCACTCCAATTGGTTTCAAACTTTTTGTCATTATCTTCAAGTACGAGAATAACTTTTTGATTAAACTCTTCACTTAAACTCGTATCATTTTCCATTGGACATCAGACTTCAATTTTAATAAAGAAGTCCTAAAGTTAATTAACATTTTGATTTATGTAAATATCAAAAGTAATAAATAATATCAAGCTCGGTTGTCAAATTCCTTTCTAATCTTTTCTGCTTCCTATTCAGCATATTGTTTTCGAAGGAAGTGACATTGAGAATTGGCACTTTTCCTCTTCTGGTTTGCGCTTATTATGTGTATCTGAAACACGCTCTTTTAACTTCTGTGTAGACCATCAATATTTGCATCTGAGCTTTTGAGTTTTTCAAGTAGATCAACAGGACTCTTACGATAATCCAAACCAGCGGAAACAGACACAACAAGCCCTCAGATATCGTTTCAACGTTATTCGATGTATGCCGAGCTCAATGTGACTTCTCAGGGTGAAACCCTTGAAGAAGCCGAGAAAAAAATATTAAAGAAGCTATAGAACTGTACACTGAGAGCTTCGGGACTGAAGACCTACCGCAACAGGTTTCCAAACCTTATCTGACCCTTGTGGAAATCGCCCATATCTAAATTACCAGTTGTATTCGGAAAAATCAAATTTCTTTTTAAAATTCATCTGAAAACTTCCCTCCACGCCCGCATGCTCGCGAAGTGAGCAAATATCGGGCGGTCACTGAAAACAGAAGAAAAGGATTAAAGAAGGTAAAATAACGCTTGCATTTTGTGCTTATAAGAAAAGCCCAAAGAACCAAATCTGACTGGATACCCGGACATATAGATTTATAGTACTGTTACAGCATGTCACTTTTGACTTTTTGGGAAGGTTCTTAGAGCCTATCCGGCTTGCAAGCATTTTTTAAGCTCCCGCACATTCTTCTTTTTTGCTTCTATTTCAGACTTTAAAAAAATAGTAATGGTAATCTACGGGATCTGAGATAAATTTCGGTAAGCTCCAAAGTTGTTAAGGAGGGTAAATTCGTCAACTAGACAGAGCCATTTTTAAGTTTTAATTTCTTGATTTTTTTCTTGTACTTCTTCGGGAAGCCTATAGACCCCATCCGGACATTTCACTATGCTAATTTCCCAGTCCTCTATGCTTCCACCATTTTCTTCAACTTTTTCCTTTACCGCCCGCGAAATTTTAATTATTGTAAAATCATTGTATTGTGGTTTGATCCGAACTATAATATTCTCTAAATTATTCTCATATTCTCTCTCAACCCACTTTTTAGCATCTGTTATAACCTCAGCCTCATCTTTTCCCGGTCTATAGATTGCATATCCTGTTGCAACTGCTATGTATATTTCTTCTGCTTCTGGTTTCGCTTCATTATGCATATTTATTTTTTGATTATTTCTTAGCGTGGATTTTATCGGAAATGTTGGCGGTACCTCAGCTACACTGCCCAGGTCAGATAATCAACAATTTTGAGATGATGTACTGAACTTTAAAATATTTTAAATTTAACATCACTTATTTTATGTTATAATCGGTTCTATTTTGTTACATATTATGCAATATGTAGGGAAATTAATTTTAAAAAAATTTAAACTAATATTAGGAATTTGTTTCCCGAAAAATAAGATCTTCCGCTAACTTATGGTAGATTTTCGTATAAAATTCTTTCTAAAAAAAATAATTATCTAGGAATTATATACTAGCTACGAATATGCTGGATTGTCATATCTAGAACGTATCCTATCAGCGGCAAAAAATCAGATATAATAAGGCTGTAAATCCGGAAGGAAAAAGGAGGAAACAGTGATGAAATTAACGACCGCACATTATCTGAACCATTCAGGTACAAATTACGAAATAGGCCAGCATCTAGGGAAATGGATTTTAGCGACGCCAGAAGCCGCAAGGAGACTGCAAGCGCCGCCAGGTATGTTTCCCGTTAGAACACAGGAAAAAACCGCCGCAATATTTGAAATGTTTGATCAGTATTGTCCCGGTATCAATGAAGAGATAAAGGGTTTTGCCGATACGGTCGGCGTTGACCCGGCGCAGGTGTTGTTCTATTCCATAAGCTTCTTTGCGCACGGATGTAATGTGATGGCGCTGAGGCCAGAGAAGAACCTGGAAGGACATACTATTTTGGCTTACACCTACGATTTTACCGACATATTGGAGGAGATGTGCCTGGCGACTACTTCCGTTACCGGTAAATATAGCCATACAGGTTCTCAATGCAATATATTCGGGCGGGCCAATGGCATAAATGAACATGGATTAGCTCTCTGTCAATCGTCCAATGGTATACCCGTGACGCCTATTGAAGGTTTAGGGATGGACCCTCAACTTACTGGCCTGAATTTCTGGTGCGTTATCCGTGCTTTGCTGGAAAACTGTAAAAATATCTCAGAAGCTTTGGAATATCTGGAAAAGATGCCTATTTCCTATAATATGAATTTGATGGTGGGAGATGCATCCGGTGATATTGCGCTATTTGAGAATCTCCACGGATTTAAGGCATATAAGATTATAACCGCCTCAGATCCCGAGGGATTCCTCTGCGCCAGTAATCATGTCGTTTTACCCGAAATGTTAGCACAGGAAAATGGCCGCTGGAAGGGTTCGGTAAAACGTTTTGGGGTAATCCGGAACACTTTTACTGCCAAACAGAAAATCTCCAAGGAAGATATCAGGCAACTGATTTCAACCAGCTATCCCCAGGGCCTTTGCACCCATTTTTATGATCCGCAGAATATGTTTGGAATGTTATATGGAGGCATCTTTGACATTGAGGAAAAGGCCATAGACATTACTTTTGGCACGCCACAGCATAATCCGTGGAGAAAATTTAACGAGGGGGTAATGGATACAGATCAGGTTTTCAAGGTTTCCTTGCCTTATGAGCAGCCGCCAAAGGACTTTTTTGAAATGATGGAGGAGATAATCTGAATAGTTAAACCGGAATGGAGTATTTCTGCAGAGATATTATTATAAAAACCCAAAACTACGGACTTTTTCCAATATCGGAAGACATCAAGCAAAGTACCTATGTGTTTCTTATCGTTTTTTGCATTTACCCCGTGTTTATCGAAGGAAATAAGTATATTCCTATATGCTTTAGAATGATCGAGAAAACAAGCGCACAGGCATTTCTGGAATATTTGTCCGGAATGGACAATTTTATTTGTAAAAAGATAAAAACTTTTATAATGTTGGCCCCGGCAGACTTCTTGGATCCTTTTTGACTTTTTTGACTGTTTTAATACTACTGAGATGTGTCAACCTGCAACATGTTTTAGTGTTTTTTTTGCTGGTCCTTCTTTTTTGTTAGCGACCGCACGATATCTGCCCACTATATGGGCATTCGGGCGTTGAGGAAGATATCTATTTGATCGCAGAGTCACACAAATTATAAATGATTTAATTCAAGACAGCCTCTTAGAGCATCATTACTTCTATTTCAAACTTTAAAAAAACGGTATTATGTAATCTACGGGATCTGGGATAAATTTTCGGTAAGCTCCAAAGTTGTTCAGGAGGGCAAAACCCATCAACTGCACAGAGCTCCTTCAGGCATGTTTTCACACAATCTCTATCTTTATGCTAACATTTTAGTAATCTCTTTTTCATAATTCTTTTTTAATAAGACCCGTTCGCGTCACCCGAAAGAGTATGCGAACGGGAACCACGCGAAGAGCTATTGCAAAAATGACAAATCCGGTTTACAGAATCAATCGGGGTTTACAGAAATTCCAGAACACAACACAAAAATCTCTTCAAAGTTTAAGAAACCGGATGGACTTACTGTTGTAAGACCTGAAGATTTTCAGGGTTTTGTTTTCCGTCTGCAGTCGCTGCAGATGCCAAATATGTTAAAATTCCATTCTCCAGCAGAAAAATTTGCTTCATTTGACATCCGATCCACAATTTCAGAAATCATGGGGTCTGTGCAGTCATTGATGATTTTGCACTGGAGGCAAACCAGATGCGCATGTAGCTCCATATTGGGATCAAATCTAGCCTGATCTTTCTCTAAATTCAATTCCTGGATCAAACCTGCCTCTTTCAAGATTTGAACTGTTTTATAAATTGTTGCAAGACTGACTGTTGGATAGACCTTCTTGACTTCGCTATAAATTCTCTGAGCCGTTGGATGTGTATGATTGTGGAGAACAAATTGACCGATCGCTATTCTCTGGGGCGTAGCCTTGTATCCTTTTCCGCGGAGAGCTTTGATTATGGATGAGTTTGAGTCCTGAAGGCTATTCATAACTCATTATTATGTAATAATCAATCTTAAATAGATATCTGTTTTATATAATTAAATATTGAACTGGAATAAGTTCTTCAAGGATTGTAAACTATCAGTAATGATTAAAGGGGGAAAATATAGCCAGAATCGAAGTTTTAATACCTTAAGCAACGAACTTACAGGATTGGAAAGGTAAATTCAACAAGAGGATGACGGTTTGGGAGAATAGCGGATGGACTTTACATGAGTTGTATTATGATGAAGCCTATTAAGAGGCTTATGTCGTTCATACCTTAAAAGATGACAAATTGGACATGGCAAAACAGCATGTAAGAATTTCAAGCTCATGGAAAGCGGACCGAAACTAAGCCCCTGGCAGTCGTCACTCAATTCTCCCAAAAGGAGACAAGATTGAAGAGATTGCATACTGGAGATTTGGTCTTGAATTTTTAGTCAATGGTAGGTAAAGTTATGACTGACGACAGAAAGAACCCTGTAACGGACAGAGCAAACAAACAAGAAACCGGTAGAGGCATGTCGAACCGCGACTGGTGGCCGAACCAGTTGAGGATCGAGATCCTGCACCAGCATTCCTCCAGATCCAACCCGATGGGTGAGGACTTCAACTACGCAAAAGAGTTCAAGAGCCTCGACATGGCGGCTGTGAAGAGAGATCTCGCGGCGCTGATGACCGATTCGCAGCACTGGTGGCCGGCGGACTTCGGTCACTATGGCCCTCTGTTCATTCGCATGGCGTGGCACAGCGCCGGCACCTACCGCGCCAGTGACGGCCGCGGCGGCGGCGGGAGGGGCCAGCAGCGCTTTGCGCCGCTCAACAGTTGGCCGGACAACTGCAACCTGGACAAGGCGCGTCGCTTGCTCTGGCCGATCAAGCAGAAATATGGTCAGAAGATTTCATGGGCTGACCTCATGATTCTTGCAGGCAACGTCGCCCTGGAAACGATGGGATTCAAAACGTTTGGTTTCGGAGGCGGTCGCGAGGACGTCTGGGAGCCGGATCAGGACGTCTATTGGGGCTCTGAGGACACGTGGCTGGGTGATAAACGCTACTCCGGCGACCAAGACCTCGAAAATCCGCTCGCTGCCGTGCAGATGGGGCTGATCTATGTCAATCCGGAAGGCCCGAACGGCAACCCGGATCCGATCGCGGCGGCCAAGGATATCCGCGAGGTTTTCGCTCGCATGTCCATGAACGACGAGGAGACCGTTGCGCTCATCGCTGGCGGTCACGCCTTTGGCAAAACCCACGGTGCCGGCCCTGCGTCCCATGTCGGGCCTGAGCCAGAAGCGGCCAATATCGAGGAGCAAGGCCTCGGTTGGAAGTGCAGCTTCGGCACCGGCAAAGGCTGTGACACGATCACCAGCGGCCTGGAGGTCACCTGGACCAACACGTCAACGAAGTGGAGCAACAACTTCTTCAGGATCCTGTTTGGCTACGAGTGGGAATTGACGAAGAGTCCGGCCGGTGCACATCAGTGGCAACCGAAAGATGGCGCAGGTGCCGGCACGATTCCAGATGCACACGACCCGTCCAAGCGTCACGCGCCAAGCATGCTGACCACTGACCTTTCCTTGAGGTTCGACCCCGCCTACGAAAAGATTTCAAGGCGCTTCTACGAAAACCCGGATCAATTAGCGGACGCATTTGCTCGCGCGTGGTTCAAGCTGACGCACCGCGACATGGGTCCGCGCGCAAGCTATCTCGGCCCGGAAGTTCCTGCCGAAGAGCTCATCTGGCAAGACCCCATCCCCTCGGTCAATCACGAGTTGATCGATGAGAAGGACATTGCCTCCCTCAAGGACAGGATCCTTACCTCAGGGCTGTCGATCTCGCAACTGGTTTCGATCGCCTGGGCGTCGGCGTCCACCTTCCGTGGCTCCGACAAGCGTGGCGGTGCGAACGGTGCACGAATTCGCCTCGCGCCGCAGAAGGATTGGGAAGTCAACCAGCCGGCCGAACTGGCGAAAGTGCTGAACATTCTCGAAGGTATCCAGAACGAGTTCAACAGCGCATCCTCTGGCGGCAAGACAGTCTCGCTTGCTGACCTGATCGTTTTGGCTGGTTGTGCAGGCGTCGAGCAGGCTGCGAAGAATGCTGGTCACGATGTAACGGTTCCCTTCTCGCCGGGGCGCATGGATGCATTGCAGGAGCAGACCGATGTTGTCTCCTTCGCCTTCCTCGAACCGATCGCGGACGGCTTCCGCAATTACCTCAAGGCACAGTACGCCGTACCGGCCGAGGAGTTGCTTGTTGACAAAGCGCAATTGCTGACGCTGACCGCACCAGAGATGACGGTGCTCGTTGGCGGCATGCGCGTGCTGAAAACCAACTTCGGACAGACCCAGCACGGCGTTTTTACCCAGAAGCCGGAAGCGCTAACCAACGACTTCTTCGTGAACCTGCTCGACATGGGCACGGAGTGGAAGGCGGTATCGGACGCCAAGGACATATTTGAAGGGTGTGATCGCAAGACTGGCGAAGTCAAGTGGACCGGCACGCGTGTCGATCTCATCTTCGGTTCGAACTCCCAGCTCCGGGCTCTGGCCGAGGTCTACGGAAGCGCGGATGCGCAGAAGAAGTTTGTCCAGGACTTCGTGGCGGCCTGGACCAAAGTAATGAACCTTGATCGCTTCGACCTCGCCTGACCGTATCATAAATGTCTTCAACAAAAGTAGTTCGAGGATACATTGAAATAAAGAAGGATACCCTCGAATTCTCTATTTTTTATCGCGGAATCGCCAATTGATTACTCATTCCAGGCCCCATTTCTTCCTGAACTCGAGCTTCTGCTGGCTGTTCATCCAGTGGCTTCCGTCACAGTAGGGCTTGTTCTCTGACTTCCCGCAGCGGCAGAGGGTTACTCTGTTCCGGGACTCGTACGTGCTGCCATCTGCAGATTCAATGGGGATACCGCCTCGAACCCAGAGGGGACCTTCACAACTTTTTTGTTTGTCATGAACCAGTACAATAGATGGTTCAAATTCTTTTTCAAAGGGTTTGCCTGTCTTCTTGTCCCACAGGACCAGCCGTCCCGACGGGCAGATCATGGCTTCTTCTATGGCGGTTTGTCGGGCTTCCGGGTCGTCTGATTTTTGTATGAGATCCCTTATTCCTCCAGCCCGCTGGCAGAAACGGGAATGATCGCAGAGCTCGTAGACATCAGTGAGTTTTAGATCAGGACCTTCAAACGTTTCCGCTTTTTCCAGGTAAGGTTTTCTGCTGGCTGTTTCGCTACCGTCAAAACCGGTCTTGCGGTGGGCCCCATCACAGAAGGGCTTGTTTTCGGATGAGCCACAGCGGCATAAAATATAGGCATCCTTCCGAGGGTATTCCTTTATATCAATCAATTCTCTGGCGTGGCCGGAGTCATCGGTGACAATTACTTGTTCGAAAAGCGGCACCCCACCTGTAATCCTATACGGTCCATCTTTGATTATCTTAATCCTCATTTCTTTCTCATTGACTGCCATAATCATAATCCCCCATTATCTCTTATAATGCAGTACTGGATGTTTAGCCTGACTATTCGCCTCTTTGATAATTTCCATAGTTTTCCGATTCATACTGTCTCCAATAAGAAAGCGTGTAATAGGATTGATCAAATCCTCAACCAGGCAATAAGATGGTTACTGCTGCGGACATATCCAATAGATATCAGCTCCCCTGACGGTTTCAAGACTGAGGGAGAGGGATCAGAGACAGACGATGATTACGGATTTCTAAGTCTCACTTCTCCACTGGAGATAAAATAAGGTTTATCAAGTCTAAGGGTGCTGGGTGAAACAAAAAATCTTTTAACTTTTTAAAACATATAAAGAAGCGTGAACAATGAAAGTGCAATCATTGGTTCTGGTACAGGAGAAATAGAAGTTACGAGTCATGCTGTAACAACGAGTCATACTGTAACATTATATGGGATACCGGTTGTTTACATTGTTATTGTAGCATTATTTGTATTATTTATTTTATATTTATACTGTAGGGTGACAAGAAAAGAAAGACACTGTATGAGTAAATCGAGTTACTTAAAATTGTTTTTTGCTTTATTTATCCCGCTATTTTTTTATAATCTGTATAATATGTATAACAGTTCATGGTTTTACAATGTCTATGCCAAATCGTGGTGTAATACTTTCTGGTTTACCCATACTATTTTTATTATTATGAATGCAAGTACTGTATCTATATTGGAATCTATCTTTCCGTATTTATTCATAACTCTTAGTATATTAATAATAAACTGTTATCGTAAACCAGCTTAGAGAGGGTCTTGAAATTAAACTTTTATTGCAAAAACGTTTGCTTAGTCTGTCATACACGGATATATAAAAGCTCTCCCTAAAGTTGTAAAATAAGAGTTCGTTATAATGATTTCTCTACGTATACGCGCTCAAAGACTATCCCGGTCTGGACTTCCGATATCTTCGTAATTAAGAGGACAGCCATGCAGCTACTTTCGGAGTTTATCGGAAGTCAAAAAATAAGGCTTGTGGGTGTAGGGGTTTCAAGACTGAAGGAGAAGGATCAGAGACAGACAATGATTACGGATTTTAGCAGCAGTAATGGAGCCGATCCCAAAACTTAGAACTACTTCTCTAAATTACGAATTTAGAATAATCAATCGAGTTTTTGAGTGCGAAAAACAGTTCTGAGATTCTTATTGATTTAGAGTAAACCTGTTTTGGGATGAGCTCATAATAAACGCGGTACAGACTGGCATATATCAGCAGCACCCAGAAGCTCGATAAGAATTCAGTATTAATCCATTGGTCATGATTACAGAGGAATCGTTATCAATTCCGTCGAGGATGAGAATTTTAAAGTTTATTTGTTAACTTGATGCAATATATTACCCAAAAGCCTTAAATACCGCCCGATATCTGCTCATTTCGTGAGCATTCGGGTGTTGAGGAACTATTTATTTGATTGTACACTCACGACTACTTATGTTTTGTATTAAATTTTAAGATCGTCTCTTAGAACCTATCCGAAAAGTAAAATAATCGGAATACAAGCTAATGTGCTGTAAAAACAAAACGAAAAATCGGACACAACTACTAAAATATGATAAGAAAAAATAGGATTATGCTTCTGTGCTCATTTCCGCATAACAATGTTTAGAGCAGTAGGGCTTTTCGGATAGGCTTTAAGCCAGCTTTTTAATTTCAAAACACCCTATTTATGTTAAGTGAAGCAGGATTAATAGAAGCGCAACGAGTTACACAACGGCGAATTTGTGAAATAAATGAAAGCAATGACAGAGTAAAATCCGAGCGCCTAAATACTGCTTTATTCAAAACGAAAAAGATAATATGAATAATTACATTTAGCGACAAAGGGGGAAATAAGTATGAGAAAAATCGTTGTTCTAACTTTCATAACACTCGATGGTATTATGCAGGCTCCCGGCGGACCCGAGGAAGATACTTCGGGAGGTTTCAGATATGGGGGTTGGACTGTTCCTTATTTTGATGAGTTTTTAGGTAAGATCATGGACGAGCAGATGAACAAGCCGTTTGACTTGCTACTAGGCAGAAAAACATATGAGATATTCGCTTCCTATTGGCCGCATCATAAAGACGAGTGGCCTGGGATTAACAAAGCAACAAAATATGTCGCTTCACATGGGGATATGCGATTTACATGGGATAAATCGATTTTGTTGCAAGGTGATATGGTTGAGGCAATAAAAAAACTTAAGGCACAGGATGGACCTGACTTACAGGTTTACGGCAGCGGCAATCTCGTCCAAACGCTTTTAAAACATGATCTTGTCGATGAATTATGGCTTAAAATATTTCCCATAACACTCGGCTCGGGAAAGCGCTTATTTGCTGAAGGCACGATCCCGGCGGCTTTCAAGTTAATCGATGGTAAGGTGTCGACAAGCGGAGTCATTATCGCCAGTTATGAGCGTGCAGGCGAGGTTAAGACAGGATCTTTTTGAGGAATATATCTCAGGGGAAAAACAGAAATACATAATGAATATCAGTAGAATGTCGGTTGGAAGACAGCATGGAGAAAACTAGTTGCTCAGTTGTAGAACCGATTTAAATTTAAGACACGCTCAAGACAATTATATAAAGACGTAAAAATAATGTAGCATTAAGCTTTTGCTAATTAGCTTTGAAAATTAGCTGGCGCCGTGGCAAACTTTAGTGTTTTTGCTAGTATTAAGAAAAAACTAGCATTCCGCCTGATGGCGAGGGATAGAAAGAGTAAATGATCCCGCCTTACAAACGGGTGATATTCTAACTATCCATGGATATTGTTTTTAAGTATATTATTAAAAGAGCATTTGTCAATCCTAAAATTATTTCGCTTTAAGATTCATTATCCTGAGATGAACTCTACTCCACCCCATATTCGGTGTTAGGTAACGCTAATAATTTCAACGGTGAAAAACAGGAGAGTTTTAGGTGTAAAAATCCCGCAGCGCCTTGTTGACTCTGAAGGAGTTACCAAATTTCTTTTTTAAATTCACTATAAAACTTCCCTCCACGCCCGCATGCTCATTTGTGAGCAGATATCGGGCGGCCACTTACAGAATAGAAGAAAAATAGAATCGATAACTTTATTCATAAGCCACCTGCTTCATCCAGAATCCATTTTCCCGAACTTTTCCGAGAGTATCTGTATATGTTTTTTTATCATTTGAAAAATTAGCAATTGATTCAGTTTGCGTATCAAAAAAGCAAAAATTTTGTTGTAGAACAATATTAAATTGAAGAAAAACAATATCAAATTGATATAGAAAAACAACAATGAATTGATAAAAAACAACAAAAATCGACCTCAGTAACCAGATCTTATTGTTAGAAAGTTCACAACTGATTCAATTTATGTGTCAAAAAAGCATTGGAGAGATCTATGAACTGGAGAGAACATATCGTTATTGACCCAGAAGTCCTTACAGGCAAACACATCATCAAAGGTACACCCTTGCAGTAGAGTTTATTATTGACCTGTTGGCTCATGACTGGACCGATTTGGAGATCCTTCGGAACTGCCCCGACCTGACCCATGAAGATATTCAAGCGTGTTTGGGGTACGCAAGCGATTTGCTCCGGACAGAATGGGTTTATCCTATCGAGATTTCTCAGGAAGTAGTCTGATGCGCCTGCTGGCAAATGAAAACATTCCTCTGAGTGCGGTGGGGCTCTCCGAACCTGTGGACACGACGTCCTGTGGATAAGAGAAAAATCGCCGGGTATCACTGATATAGAAGTTATGGAACTGGGCCAGAGGGAAAAACTTATTCTTGTTACTTTCGACAAAGACTTCGGAGAGCTGGCTTTTTCCACAAAGAAACCCCCAGCGCGTGGAATAATTCTTTTTCGCATACCCATGATCTCTTCAGCCTACATAGCGAAAGCCCTTGTAAAAGTTATAGATTCACATGATAATTGGGAAGGACATTTTGCAGTTGTTGAAGAGGATAGAATCAGAATAAGGTCATTGAAAAGAGATTAAAAACGTTTTTTGTGAAGTTCTGACCTTATCCCAAAACTAATTTTGTTCTCACATCAACAAGGATTTTAATACAATTTTCAGGATCAATAGCTCTGTCGATTCTATATTATTTAGGCTCAGAGAGATAAATTTTGAGTTTTAGGATGAGCTCAATAACTTCAGGGTTTGAAGCACATAAAGCAAGAATCTCTTCACGTTTCACAAGTGAAAAAAGGAATCATTTTATATACAATTTTTCCTCATTTCGAGGAAAAATTGTAGCCTTCACAAAAGCTACCTGAATAGTTACGAATTAAGAACATTATTAGAAAAAAGGATTACTGGACTAGAAAAGAAGTTCTGGAGCTAATAAAGGAAAAATATGATATAAAGTATTCACAGAAGCAAATAGGAGTTATACTGTATAGTTTTAACACGTACCACTCAAAACCATATACGTTTGAGTACGGAATGCCTGAAAACGCCGAAAAAGTTTTAAATAAGTCCGCAGAAACAATTCCAGCATATATTGGTCCAGATGAGCAATATATCATAGTTTTCTGGATGAATCTTCAACACAAATAAAAGGAAATACGCAACGATTATGGTCATTTAAGAAACCTTTAATGATAAAAAATACGGAGTATATAAAAGCAAATTATAAAAGCAAGTTATAAAAGCAAGTTATAAAAAGCAAGTTCATTTACATTTTATTCAATTAGCGGTCACTATCTCATCGATTTTATGGAAAGTTCGAAAGTAGAAAACGTACGTGAATTCGTGCTTAAAAGACAACGTATGATTATTTTCCATTCCAAACTTTAAGACTCGGCTTCAAAATCTGTTTTTAAGTAATAAAGTTCGAAAAGGCATAGCTATCCAATCGTTATCACCCCGAATACGGACATCTAATTACTCTTTTAATGACAGCAGGCGAATATTTTCACCTTTGTTGTTATCGGAATTGCGAAAGCAAAGGTGCTCCCTTTCCCCTGATCGCTCCTGAACCAGACATAACCCCCGTGAAGGTTAACAATCTGCTTAACCAGTGAGAGACCAAGCCCGGTGCCCTGGAATTTTTTTGAGGAGAATGAGTTAACCTGGCTGAAGGGCTTGAAAAGTTTGTGCTGGTCTTCAGCTTTTATTCCTATTCCGGTATCCTTAACCGTTATTTCAACCAGATCTCCCTTTTTTCTTGCTCCTATTTTTACAAGGCTATTTTCATAAGAGAACTTTATAGCGTTGTCTACAAGGTTATACATTATCCGGGTAAATTTATCCTCATCTGCACGGATTCTCGTAAGCTTGCTATCCATATCGATTTTAATTTCTATATTCTTTTTATCTGCTATGGGATATAGGACGTTTTGTATCAGATTAAGCTTAGTAGCAAGCTCAAATTCTCTATAATTAAGCTCCATTTTATTTGCTTCTATTTTAGAAAGATCCAGGATGCCATTGATCAGGTTCAGAAGATGCTTCCCGCTGTTAGAAATATTTCCTACGGCTCTCAATTGTCTTTTATTCAATTCTCCATATGCCTGTTCATAAAGCATGTCAGAGAACCCTATTATTGAGTTGAGTGGGGTCCTGAGTTCATGGCTCATATTTGCAAGAAAATCGTTCTTGGTAAGGTTTGCGACTTCAACCATTTGTTTTTCATAAAGCAGATTTTCTGTGATTTTCTTTTCCGTAATATCTCCTGCAATATTACTGATAGCAACAAGCTTTCCAGATACATCAAAAACCGGAGAAAGAGTTACTGAAATATTTAATATTGTACCATCTTTCTTCAACCTTAAAGTTTCATGATGCTTGACTTTTTTTCCCTGTTTAATTCTGTCAGATAATTGCTTTATTTCCCCTTTAAGATTGTCTGGTTCAAGTAGAGACATGTTTTTTCCCAGAACTTCTTCAGCTAAATAACCATAAACCTGCTCTGCCCCTTTATTCCAGCTGGTAATAGTACCATCAAGAGATTCGGTTATAATAGCATCGTTCGATGATTCAACAACGTTCGCAAGTGTCTGAATCTTCTCTTCTGCTTTTTTAAGTGCAGTAATATCACGGGCTGCAGCAAAGATCCCAATAACCTCACCGTCTTCATCCCGATAGACGGATGCGTTATATAAAACAGGTATAGTATGTCCATCCTGATGCTGTATTTCCAGAGCGTAATCCCTTACCAGTCCTTCCCTGAATACCTGTTTATATCCTTCCTTAGCTTTTTCAGATTCGGTAAAATAGTCCGAAAAGTCAGTGCCAATAAGTTCTTTCCGAGAATATCCGGTGACAGACTCCGTAGCTTTATTTACATCGGTAATTTTTCCATCAGGACCAATGGTAACCAGAGGGTCCAGGCTGGCTTCAATCAGGCTGCGGTTGTACTTGCTGGCAAGTTGAAGTTCCTTTTCTGCTTTTTTAAGTTCGGTGACATCGCGGGCTGCAGCAAAAATACCGATAACTTCTTCATTTTCACCCCGATAAACAGAAGCATTATACAGAACAGCGATCGTTTTTCTACTCCTGTGCTGGATTTCAAGAGCATAATCAAGAATTGATCCTTCCTGAAATACATGCTTATATCCTTCCCTGGCTTTTTCAGGCTCCGTAAAGTAATCCGAAAAATCAGTTCCAATCAATTCGCTTCTGTTGTAACCTGTAACCAGCTCGGTAGCTTTATTTACATCGGTTATCTTCCCGTCAGGACCTATAGTAACCAGCGGATCCAGACTGGCTTCAATCAGACTGCGATTATATGTATTAGCGAACTCCAGTGCTTTTTCAGTTTTTTTCCTCCCGGTAATGTCCTGAACTATTCCCATCATCCGGACAGGGATATTCCCGTCAAAAATAACTTCACCCTGTTCATGGACTACCCGTTCTTCTCCACTTGCCAGAATAATCCTGTGATCAATGCTGTAAGGTTTTCCATCGAAAGCTCCGTTTACGGCATTGTTCACATAATCTCTATCTTTCGGATGCACATAACTCAAAAATGCATCGTAAGTTGCCCCAAATTCCTGAGGACTGCGCCCGAAAATACGATAAATTTCATCAGACCAGTATAATTCATTGGTTACAATGTTCCAGTTCCAGTTTCCAAGATGTGCTATTTTTTGAGCTTCGGCAAGGCCTTTTTCACTTTCTTTTAATGATCCGTAAGCCTTTTCAAGCTGAGAAGTCCGGTCTTCAACCAGTTCTTCTAAGTTTTCGAGTGTTTCTTTCAGCTTAATTTCTGCTTCTTTTATGTCTGTAATGTCACGGGAAATAGCAAAAACAGAGGCAACTTTGCCGTCAACAAATTCAGGTACTATTCGTGTATTAAAGTAGTATTCTTTTCCCTGAGGCGATACGTACAGGTACTCCATTGTTTCGGGTTTGCCTGTAGTGAAAAGTTTTTTATTGTTTTCTTCCCAGAACTCTGCCTCCTCAGGGTCCATGCCCATCTCAGCGTGAGTTTTCCCGATAATTTCTTCTTGAGAACAATCACAAGTATCCGCAGCTGCATGATTGGCATATAAATGGCGGTATTGCCTATCAAAATGAGCAATCACATCAGGAGAATTTTCAGCCAATGTACGGAATTCATTCTCACTTCTCATCAATGATTTTTCGGCTTTCTTGCTCTCGGTAATGTCTTTGAAAAGGACAGCGACTTTTTGGCTGTACTCACCCTCAATGCGCGAGGCATAAATATCAAACAATCTGTCTATACCTTCCGCCAGATATTCGAACCGGACTGATTCGCCAGTTAAAGCGACCTGGCCGAAACTCTTGATCCAATTATTCTCTGTATCAGAAACAGGCTCATGAGCATGCTTGTTTACCACATTACGGAGTCCTATTATCATTTCGTGCGACTGGTCAGCCTCAAGAATCCGGTAGTCTACCGACTTTCCGTTGTCGTCGAAGATTATCTCTATAAGGAAGAAGCCCTCGTCAATAGAATTGAACAGAGTGCGGTATTTTTCTTCCGATTTGCGTACGGCTTCTTCGGAGCATGCGCTTTCGAGGATCTCGGCGCGTAAAGCTTGATTGGCTTGTTTCAGTTCAGTTATCCGTTTCTGCACTCGAACTTCCAGTTCTTCGGCACTCAGTCGTTCATAATCAATCATAAGTCCCCAACCCTGCCTTAAAAGAAGGCATTAATACCTCAATTAAATCCTCTTTTGTCTGATCTTTTTGCCTGATCGAATTCACGTAAGACAGAATTCACGTAAATATGATCCAGGCAAATCCCCAATAATATCATGCCAGAATTCTCTCCAAGCAAATTTTGTCTTTTTGACAATCGTTAATTTGCTTTTAGGCATATTTTATGAAACTTATCATATATTAATTTTTAAGCTAGTGTCTCGTCAATCCTCAATTGTCGGATAAAGACGTGCTAATTTTACCCTTGCATCTTCTGTTGTGAATTGCCAATTAACCTTTGCATTTTTGTTGTTTCTGAACTTTTGCCAGGCCAATGCCTCCTTCTTAACAGTGTCAATGTTATTCATTCTCCTTTTTAATCACTGACCTGTGAGTACATTCAATTCAATCTCTGCCATATTCAACCAGCTTCCATGTTTTGGTGTGTACACAAACTCAAACCTATCCCATATTGCCTTCGCCTTTGCTGGTGGAAATACTTCATAGAGAGATCCCGGAACATGTGTGTTTAGATTGTCCATTACCAGCGTAATTTTATCTGCATTTTCCTGTTGAAGTGCAATTTCTTCCAGAAAACAAGCCCAGTCCTTCTTGGTTTTTCTTTCAGTAATTTTCACCATTCTTTTTCCTGTCAATGGTTCACAGACAAGGAATATATTGCACATCCCACAACGTTTGTATTCGTAATCATACCTGGCTGGTTTTCCGGGTAAGCAGGGGACTGGAATCCTGGTTTCTCCAATAAGTTGTTTTGGGGATTCATCCATACATATAACAGGATTTCGTAGATCAAATGGACGCTTATAAATATCCAGAACCATTTCCATATTTGCAACAAAGCTACTGTTTTGTTCCGGAGGAATTACCCATTCTTTCCTTTGCCAGGGTTTGATTTCGTTTTTTTAAAGTACGACGTATTGTTTCATGAGAAATATTTTCGATATAGCCAAGATCTACAACCTTATCAGCTAACAATCTCAAAGACCATCTTGCAAAACCTTCAGGAGGTTCACTGCAACTCAATGCAACTAAATGGGCTTCTAAATCACCATCAACTTTTTTAGCATAAATCCGATCTCTTGTTTCTCCATTGAGGGCAACTTCAAGACCTTCTTCAACAAATCGCTTTTTAACACGATCAATTTTTTTCATACTGATATTCAGGACACGTGAGATTTCTTCGTTGATTGAATGGTTGACATTCCATTCACCTTTATCACAATTAAGTAAGATCAGAGCATTGAGAATTTTTTGGGAGTTGTGTTTACCCTTTGAGGTAAGTTCACAAAGAGTTTCACGTTCCTCTTTGGTAAGTGTCACAGTGTATCTATTCATAAGGAATCCCTGAGATTCTTTATGAATATTATACAATATAATTCTTACGACATTTTAATGCTGACGAGACACTAGTAATCTGAAAATCATTTGCAATAAGTAATCTATGTTTTATCTATCATACAAAAATTAAAAACATTCAATCGAGATTATATATCCCGGCAAAATAAATGTTGAAAATTCCTTAAAAATAAATCCTTGATGATCTGATATAATTTTCTTTTACCCGGATTTATCGTAAATTCAGAGGTTTAAAAATAATTCAGGCTCAAGGTTAATTAGAGTAATAATTTGTACGGAGGGAAATATTAAAAGTAAGGGATTTTTATTAATTTCTTTTTTCTTCTACATCAAAACTCTATGAGCTCATCCCAAAACCAGGTTTACTCTAAAATCAATAAGAATCTCAGAACTGTTTTCCGTGATCAAAAACACGCTTGAGTATTCAAAATTCGCAATTTAGAGGAGTAGTTCTGAGTTTTGGAATCGGCTCTATAATAAATTCAGTTCCATTCCTTTTTAGCTCGATCTTACCGTCTAATTGATCAACAAGAATGCTTACAAGCTGCAGACCGAGCGTATCTGAATTTTTCAGATCAATTTTTCGTGAATACCAGCTCCATTATCTGAAGCTATAAGAGTGTACCTGGTACCGTTCTCGCCATTACACACTGGATCCTGGAGCTACCGTAATGGTACATACTAAAAAGTGCACAAACTCAGCTACTATGCTTTATTAGAGATCGGACAGCTCCTCCGGAATAATGACGGAGACGCAGCATATTTCTATAATGAGAGTGGAAAGCTGGTCTCTACACTGGCGAGATGAAAGGGAGAAGCTTCTAAATTACTCTTGACCGAATTGAAGAAGGTATTGCAGTGTCGCTTGTAAGGGATAAAGAGTCAGTAAAAAAGGATCAGACAACTCTGGTTTTAAAGTAACTTTTTGTTCCAGGGCTGTGGGATAAAACCAGGAGGTAGCCATGAGGGGTGAATCGGATTTTGAATATAATAAATTATGTTCACTCTTGAACATCCGACTGGTTGAATCAATGCATAATTAGTGAGACCGTCCTGAAATAATAGGATAAGCGGTATGAATGATACGGTCATAGTCTATTTAATTTTTAAAAAACCAGTATTCATAATTAAATTTGATCAACCGACGACTTTACAGTCCGCTACTCCACGGCCCGCTACTTCACAGGTTTGCTCCACATTTTATACTTATTTCAAATTCGGTACCTCTATCCCTTTTTAAATGAATCTCACTATCCAACTGATCTACCAGAATATCTACAAGCTGCAGGCCAAGTGTATCCGAATTTTCCGGGTCGACTCTTTCGGGAATACCAATTCCATCATCTGATACGATCAGTGTGTATCCGGTACATGTTTCGGTAAATTCTTCTTCATTATTTCTCGGCCCATTTCTGGTTTTTTCTTCTCTAAGTAGCTTAATCTGGATTTCTCCTTTTTCCCTGTTTGGAAATGCATACTTGAAGGAATTGGAAACAAGTTCGTTAACAATCATTCCTAACGGAACTGCAATATCCATATCAAAGAAAACGTTTTCCTCAAGATCCAGATTTAAGCTGACATCAGCATTTCCAAGACTGTATGTTTGAAGAAGGTTCTCAACAAGTTTCTCAAGATATGCCGAGAATTTCAGTTTATCGACTTCTCCGCCTTCATGCAGTTCCTCGTGGATAAGGGCAATAGACATTACTCTATCCTGGCTTTCCTTGAAAGCTTCAAGAACTTCCCACTTCTCAATAGATTCCCTGTTGCTTAACTTTTCAGCCTCAAGATCCAGAAGGGAGGATATTACTTGCAGGTTATTTTTGATTCTGTGGTGAATTTCCTTTTTACGTGCAAGTTCGGCTTTTGCGAGGATCTCTTCATTCTTCTTCTGTTCCGTCAGGTCTGTGACCACTATGCACCAGGCGTTCGGAAGTCCCTCGGTCTGTAATGAGCTACTGGAAAGGTACACGGGCAAAGATATACCACCGCCAGTCAGGAGATTGATCTCTCCTTTGCCTTTCTCGTGCTCAAGAAATGATTTAAAGATTACAGCGTTCTCAGGCGCTATGTATCGATAGATAGATGTGCCTACAATGGTCGGTAAAGGCATTCTCAGAAGTTCTGCAAAATGACGGTTACAGTAAAGGATGATGCCGTCACAGGCGAGGGTAGCAGTGCCTTCATTCATAGTTTCCACCAGAACACGGTATGCGTGGTCGGCACTATCCACGGTAAAGATCATTTGCCCTTTGGATCCAGGTATCACCAGGGCATCCAGATCCCCTTCACTGATGGCTCTCTTGAGTTCTTCAGCCTCTCCCAGACGTGCCCTCAGACTTTCGATATCGTCCCGTAAGGCACGATTTTCATCTAACAGTGCTTGATACGATCTGGACTCCTGGTTTTCTGCCAATTTCGAACTCATGTTTACAACGCCCTTCCCCAAAAATCGACTCCTAAACGTTGATTATTTTTTATATTCATTATATTCTTTATTAGTTTTGGATTTCAGATCCATCCCAACCAGGACCCTTTCGGTGTCCGCCATGCTGCCTATTAATTTCCTTAAGGGTGGAGGAAGCTCTTTTACGAGAGTTGGAGCTGCCACTATCTGGCCGTCTATAGCGAAAACCGGATTTTGATATATGTCGATAACCTTTAACTGATGCTTGCCGGGCAGATACTCTTCACATATGCGCTTGATATTATCTATTGCCTGCACCGATTTGGGTCCCATCCCCACAACATAGAGGCGTAAGACATATTTGACATCTCCGGTTCTGGACAGGGCTTCCTCGAAGGCTGCTGTGGAATCCTTGATATCCAATATCGCGATCTCTTCGTTATTGGACATGAGATCTCTCCGCAGGGCGCAGATCCAGGCCTACAAGGACGCGCTCAGTATTCGAGAGATCCCCTACAATTCTCTTTATAGGTTGAGGGAGCTTTCTAACTAGCGTTGGAATAGCTAAGATCTGATCCCCTTTGGCTAACTGCGGGTTCTCCAGGAGATCTATGACCTCTATTCTATACTTGCCGCACAGATGCTCCTCACAAATCTTCTTTAAATTGGCGAAGGCTGTCAAACTCTTCTTGGTCTGGCCAGCCACATACAACCTCAAGACATACGCTTCCTCTTCAGGAGCAGTATCGGACTCAATAGAATCAGGTCCATCATAATTTTGTACTATATTTTTCATCAAATATCCGTCACTTTAATTTAAAAAGCTGTCTTTGCCTGGGCTGGAACTTCACTTATAGCCTTGGGGTCATCAATTATAGTAATGTTGACTGTACTTCACTTATAGACTTGGAAACCATCAGTTATAGTAATGTTGGCTATGGTACAAATAATGCTCATTTGTTCAGCTTCTTGGATATCCACGTGCATAAATACTGCCGTGTAAGAATAGTATTGTTTTTCGATCTTATTGTTTTTCGATCTTATTGTTTTTCGATCTCATGCTTTCAAGATACGGATTTTTAACTTTTCTGCGAAGATTCTTCTTTATAGAGCGTTCTCGTTAAAAATATTCATCAAATTAGATGTGTTAAAGCCCGGAACCTCAAGAAGCTTTCCGAATTTGATAGGTCCCTATGACATTTCCGGGGTAACTCTTTTCATGGGTGGAAACGACTGCAAATTGACCTATTATGGCAAGTCTTCTTTTGTTTTAGTAGAAATGGCAAAAATATATTCCCAGTACGCATCTCCAATAACATTGAATTAACCTTTCAGTTTTTCATTCAGTTAATATTTTTTGCCTGGCTATTAAATAATTTTAGAGTAAGAATGTTACAGGTAAGATTTAAAAAGACATTTTATAGTCTGTTAGTATATTTAATTTCCTACTATAAATAAAATTTATTGTATATTAATATTCTTACTCCGATACTGCTATAAATTCAACCAAAAAAACTATTTTGTAAAAAGCCAGCAACCAAAACTCACTGCATAAATAAGGCGAGAAGATATTATATAATTTATAAATAGAGAAATTTTTAACTAGTTTTCAATATAGAAATTTTTAAGTAGTCTTCAATAGAGAACTTTTTAAGTAGTTTTAATAACAGATCTGGACGTTTTTCAGTAAAGTAAGTGGTCATCTTAATTGAAAACCAGTAAAAACTCAATCCAAGAAACTTCAGGATTCCGTTTCTAGAATTGTATCTATTTTTTCCTCAATTTTCCTCGATTACGGAATAGCTTCTAAATAAAATTATGAAATTACGGAGACTGTTAATCCATTCTGTTAATGTATTTATATTACTTTTCAGGACTTGCAAGAATATATTAATCTAGCCTCATAATATCGTTTCATGCCTGTAGAAACAAGAGAAATTTCAGTCACTGGAAAAGAGGATTGCGGAATTGTTGATATCACTGAAACAATCTCAGAGGAAGTCAAAAATTCAAAAATAAGAGATGGAACAGTTACGGTTTTTTGCATCGGGTCAACAGGAGCAATAACCACAATGGAATTTGAGCCAAACCTCTCAAAAGATGTTTCAGAAACGCTTGATAAGCTGATTCCTCTGAATATGGACTATCATCACCATAAGACATGGGGTGATTTCAACGGGGGTTCCCATTTAAGGGCACTGCTTGTTGGCCCGAGCCTTACAATCCCTTTTGTTGAAAAAAGCCTGACACTCGGAACATGGCAACAGATTGTATGCATAAACTTTGATAGGATTGAGAAGGTGAGGAGAATTGTGCTACAGATTATCGGGGAATTTTAAAAGAGATTTTATTTTCTTTAAAGAACTTTGTTCTTTTAAAGGAATTTCATTTCTTTAAAAAAGCCTTGACACAATGCCAAAATCTAGTGATGAACTCAAAATTAAAAATCACTAGATTTTGAAAATGGTCACAATCCTTTGAACATGCCCTATTGATTGATGCCTGAAAATCCCGAATATTGAGTTTAGTCGAAGTCTGAATTCTTCCGGCAAATTCAGTGTTTCAATCAAAAAATGCAAAAATCACTGGATTTTGGACCAGAGTCAAAGCCTTATTTGTTATCTTTTATTTCATTGTCGTTATCCTTCAGGCTGCGGATAATGTCAGATGAAATTGCAATTCCCATGCAGGTATCCAGCGTCACCGAGGACATAAGTCCTATTATTTTCCCTGCCTGCGTGATAGGAGAACCGCTATCTCCGGGCTCCGGTATATTATAGCACTGGAAACCGAGAAAAAGTAGTGAAGCCCCGGCATTAACCACCCTGCATCTGATAGTATGAATATAATTGACAAGCACAGCTTGTTCCAGTTCAGCTGCCTTATCATCAAGTCCGGTAATTTCAAACATGCAGGCAGGGGTAAGCTCTAGCAGGGCTAAATCAAAATCTTTCAAAATGCTCGAAACAGCGAGTTCCATTCCGTCAACTGTTAAATGATCTCCTTTTCCACTACGAAATATATGAGAAACTGTGACCATGTAAGGCAATCCTTTGAGTAAGATAACAGCGCCGATTGTACAGCGTTTTCCCTTATAGAAAAAAGAACCGCCTGATTTTATCATGATCTTTCATCAACCTGCTGATTTGTTACCTGCTGATTCACTTAGTCATGGTTTATGGTATTTCAGGTGCTTATATTAAATTATTTCTTGATTATATTTAGTATTATATATAGGCTGAAAATTAGCTTGCAGTTTTACCAGGAAAGCAAAAAAGTTGATTTCGTTAGTCCTGAGTTTGGGGTTTTGAAGGTTAATTCTTAAAAAATCAGGCAAAAAGGTATGGTTGATTGAATTACTGGCAGGGCACCGGGGTCTTTAGCCTGTCCCAAAAGAAAAAGGACATTGTCGATGGAATCTCCGCTAAACTTCTTCAGTTCAACCTGAGTTTGACAGTTAGATAAAAATAAGTGCTCTTTGTTTTGTTTTATTCGGTCCAATGAACATCACAAAACAGAGAGCATTCCCTACAATTCCTAACAAGAATATATGTGTTCCTATCGGATCTATCCTTGCCGTCCAACTCTTTTATGAAAAACTTAATTTCTGTGATATTTTTAGTAAACATAAAAGCAAGGGTCTTGATCTCAATAGTTTACTGATAGGATTATTAAGCTACAAATTAACTGAGAATTTTAGCATCAAAGAAGCTGGCAAATGGTTAAATCAGGAAGAAATTCTTGAGATATTGAATCTTGAAAGGTTTCATGAAAGAGTTCTTTACAGAACTCTTGAACTGTTAGGACGTAACAGAGAGGAGATCCTCTCTGATATTCTGGAGTCTCTATTCTCTGTTTATGATTTTGAACAAACGAATCTAAACCTTGACTGGACAAGTATAGTCCTTTACGGAACTAAATCCAAACTTGGTAAATACGGATATAGCAGAGATCACAGACCTGATAAGCTGCAGATAACCGTTGGAATTAGTGAATTAGCTAACCCTATTAACATACCTATTGGAGTTACGGTGAATAGAGGAAATGTCCTTGATCTGGAGCATTTTTCAGACACTTATAATCAGGTAAAAAGTAGACTTAAAGAAGGCTCTCTTATTGTTTTTGATAAAGGAGCTAATACCATAGATAATATCAATATTATACAGGAAGATGAGATGGAATATCTCACTGCCATGAAACTGAATACAAGTGACGACAAAATAATTGAGAAATTTGATATGGAAAGAGCAGAACTGATAGATTCAAAAAAAGGTATATATGGAATAAAAATCGTTAAGCCTAGCAGCATTAAATATTTCTATTTCTCTGAAGCTCTACAGAAAAGGCAGTTATAATCAAAGGCAAGAGCTGTTATGAGAAAGTTAAAGGAAGCAAAAGAGATTCAGAAGGCCATCATAAACAACAAAAAGCTTCCTAAGAAATTCAGAGTAAATAATGAGTTGATTGAGATTGATTACTCTTTTAGAACTAAGCTCGAAGAGCTTAGTGACGAGGAAGCTATAGAACTCCTGAAAGCTTCACTGATTAACGGAAGAGAAGGATTTTTTTGTCTGAAATCAAACAGGGATTTGACACTTGAAGATGCATTGAAGATATACCGAAAAAAGGATTCTATTGAGAAAATATTCCATTCATTGAAAAACGAAATCCAGATTAAACCGTTGAGAGTGTGGTCGGATGATAGCATTTATGGAGCTATTATCCTTGGGTTTATCGCTCAATTATTCATATCGCTGATGCGATATGAATTTGAGGAGATTAAACACACGTCTACAAAATTCATTAAAAAAAGCTTGAGGAATTTGACACTTACAATCAAGTTTATGATAAATGGAGTCAAAAACTATATTTTTGCGAATTTTGATCGGATCAATAGTTTGATAGTAGCAAAAAGGAATGGAATTACATAGAATATATAATAAATTTTTATAAATTTAACCGAATTGTCAAGTCCAGTTGGGACAAAAAAGAACGGAAATGTCCAGTATCAATTAGTGGATGCTGTCAAACTTAGGTTCAAGCTCAAATCGATATGAAAAATCGATATGAAGATAGGTCGATACCCGTGAACTGGCAGTCCGGTCCTATAGTCCTCGAGACATCCATCTACTGTCGCTCTGTCCAGCATCCTGCATCAATAACAGAAGCGCCTTTCTATTTCCATTATCCTTATCAGTGCCTGGTCTTTCTGGAACTGGTGATCGCAATTCCGGTCTAACCTTTCGACAACAGTGATTATACATTATCAAATGACTGAAGTACGACTGCTTACACTCCGAGATTATGCCATTCTTTTATTGATTAATCATTCATGAATACTTTTCAAACATAGCGGACTTAGGTATAAATATTATAATGTTGTAGTATCGTCTGTATAACAATCTTAGTATTGTTTTCCAATTAAATTTCCACTCAAAAGAAGGCTGCGTGTATGTTATTTGGTTTAATCTCTAATTAAATGAGTATTTTTGAACATATCACAGTCCAAACACGAAGTTATACCGGGTACCTATTCTGGGGGTATAATGAAGTTGCAGCATACTAAAAAGGAAAATTCTCACTTTATTTATCAAAAAAGAAGCCTTTGCATTAGAATTGGAAAAGGGAGGCTTTTGAATCGCTGCATAAGAGAAAAACGTTTAATATTGTCTTTTAAAGGGGTCTGATCACGATGAAATTTCACAATTTAAAACCATATGTAAAATATGGATTATTTCTCATGGTTACAATTAGTCTGGTTGGCACTGCATATGCAGATACGGATCAACTTGTGTATTATAACTGGTGTGAAGACAATGGAAATACTATAGTTGATAATTCGGGACATGGAAATGACGGTATAAATGATGGCAGTACAACTTTTATTTTGCCAACCGGACAAATTGCGAGGCATTTTAATGGACAAAACAGAGTAACAATACCTGACAATGAACAACTGGCATTCACTGATCCATATATAACATTTGGGGTGTTTTTCCGTTATAATTATGACAATACAACTAATCCGACTAATTGTACATATTTAGTTTCTAAAGGCAATAACACATGCAGTATCAGTATTGATCATACGAATTCAATACTGGTTTATGAAATTTATGTAGATAGTCATGCTATTTCCGGCTATAGTGAGAGTCAGATAGAGCCTGATGAAGATTATGAGGCTATTGTGACATATGATGGTTCTCATGCTCAATTGTACATCAATGGAATTGCCAACGGAAAAGGTGTAGATTATACGGCAACTACTTTAAGTTCCAGCTATAACACGGATAGCTGGACAATAGGGTCATCTCCTGATATCACGTCCGGGCTAAATGGGGAAATTTATGCTTTTTATGTGTATGACAGAACGTTAGGTTCATCTGAAATATTAGATTTATATGTAAATGATATCCACAGAATAAGGGATTCAAATAAACCAGGAGGCATTGCTCTATCATGGGACGATGCCGGAAATATCCATACATGTTATCAATATCTGTCAATATTCCAGAAGTATAATGCTACGTGCACTATGAATATAAATAAAGTAAGCCACAGACCACAGGCTGTAATAAATGAATTAAATGAGCTGCATTCGGCTGGATGGGAAATAGCCGGGCATGGGTACAATCACGTAAATTCGGTTCAATTCTTAAGCAATAATACTTCTGCATCGTGGCTGGATCAGGAAATATTCCCGAACATTGTAGAAATCACCCGTTATGGTTATCCATCTTATACCTTAGCATATCCCTATTCGGCCAGAAATCCAACAACTGATGCAATATTATCTCCATATTTCAGGACTCTTAGAACAGGAGTCCCCTCGATCATCAATAATAATGTAAATGAGACAACGCTGGCTTATTACGATTGGGACAATGCTCGGCTCCTGTATGGTGTTGAAATAGACGACCAGAGGAATATTAGCTTACAATCTATAGAATATGGAATTGATTATGCAATAAGAACAGGTAACGTCCTGGTATTATACGGGCATACAATTACTCCAGTTGTTAATGGACCATATCAAACTTCAACATCCAGACTGGATTCAATTCTAAACTATACCAGCCAGAATGGTGGAGTATTTTATCACATGGGAGATCTGGGTAATTCGTCCTGGGTGCGACCCTCCAGGTTTTCTAATGTGACTGCAAATTATACAGTTTCTACAACTAATTTATTGGTCGGGGGAAGTGTGACATTTATAGATTACAGCGCCAACCAGACCACGGAACTGCTTGATTTCGGTGATGGTTCGCCTGCCAGCAGTACTGCAAATGTTATTCATACATATACAACACCAGGAACTTATACGGCTAATCTAACTGTAGCAAATGACGTTTCCAGTCAATCAATGACCAAAACAATTACGGTTATTCTGCCGGCAGCTCCAGTCGCTAATTTCACCAGTGATTTCACAGCTGGATTTCCACCACTGAATGTAGCGTTCACAGATACATCAACTGGACTTCCAACATCATGGTCATGGGATTTTGGGGACGGACAAATATCAATAAACCAGAATCCAACGCACACTTATTCTGCAGCAGGAAACTATTCTGTTAAGTTGAATGTGACTAATGACAGAGGATCAAATAATATTCAAAAAGTAAATTATATAACAGTACTGCCGCGGCCACCATCGGCTAATTTCTATTCAAATATAACATCCGGAAATATCCCATTAACTGTCCAGTTTAGTGACGCCAGTACCGGGTCTCCAACTTCATGGAACTGGGACTTTGGAGATGGACATACATCAATAAATCCGAATCCAGCACATACTTATTTCTCAGCAGGAAACTATACCGTTAACCTGACAGTAAGCAATGCAAACGGCACGAATTCAAAAACTGCTGTTATAACTGTACTGCAAGAGCAGGGAAATGAAAGCCCTGTGATGCCTGTAGCAGACTTCAGTATGAGTGCAACAGGTGGCTATGCTCCCCTTTCGGTGCTCTTTACTGACCTTTCGAAAAACGCAACATCGAGGAGCTGGGACGTTAACAATGACGGAACAGAGGATTCAAACGAATCAAGTTTTGTTTATGAATATGCTTCTGCAGGAATTTATACCGTTAAACTGACTGCAACCAACTCAAACGGCATGAATACAAAAACTGCTCAGATAATTGTGGATGGGAAGAACAACGGCGGAAGCAGCGGTGGCGGTGGCGGTGGCGGATCTCCTGAGCCTGCAAAAAATGTTGAAGTAAAGGAACTTTCCCAGGTCTTCATCACAAACGGAAAAGAGGTAAAATTTGACTTTACGAAGAATGCAACCTGCGTTGTGTATGTGGGCTTTGATGCAAAGAAGACTGCAGGCAAGACCACAACGATTGTCGAGCAATTAAAGAATAAGTCCGCACTTGTCTCCGAATTGCCCGAAGGAGAGGTATATAAATCCTTTAATGTGTGGGTCGGAAATAGCGGCTATGCAACCTCAAAGAACATCGAAAACCCGGTAATATGTTTCAGGGTTGTAAAATCCTGGATACAGGATAAAAAGATAGACCAGTCTTCCATTGGCCTGAACAGGTACAGCGAGAAAAAATGGACTAAGCTTCCAACCACCTTGCTAGCGGAAGATGATAAATACCTGTATTTCACTTCCAGCGTCTCAGGTTACTCATCCTTTGCAATAACAGGTGAAACGACAGCAAACGAAACAGAAAATGAAGTAAACCCAGCAGAAGATGTGATAACGCCTAAACCTGAAAAACAGGAAGATAAACAGAACAAAACCGCATCAGAAATTGAACAGAAGAAAAGAACAAGTATGCCTGGTTTTGAAATGATTTATTGTATTATCGGGCTGCTTGGAGTGTTCCTGCATAGAAGAAGATAAAATTGAATAAATTGCAGTTAGATGGTAGGGATAACTGGTCCCACCATCTAATTCCTTACCTCTTTTTAAGTTTGTTTAGGATTTTCAAAGTTTGTTTTTCAAAGGCAGTTTTAAAAAATATTATTAGCCCTGAATTTTGGGGTCAGAGGATTAATTCTCATGAAATAAGGCAAAAGATCCTGAGTATTCCTTATTGTGATTAGATAAAATTGGGTTTTTTAAGGGGACTTTACATTACGTGAAGCAAAACGCCAAAAGTGATAAGCTGTTCACCCTTAACAGCTATGTTTTTGAGATGATTAAGGCCTGGGAAATTTGGTTTTGGGAGGTCAGGTTAAAGCTTAAAGGGGTTAAGTTTTAAGGCTAGCAAGTATTAACGAGAAAAGGAAACAATAAAGACCTCTGTTTATTATTCACACTTTAGGCTAATTTCTGTAAACATAACGTATACAAGCGCATAAACTGGATAATTTACGTTCATAATTTCAATCCCTATGGCGTGTTAAAAACCTTTTTCTTTTTCTTTTTTTCTTTATCTTTATACTCAGACAAGTACTTGTTTTTTTGTGCATGATTGATATTTGAACTGAATAAATATTTATAGTAAGTGCAAAGTAGTTATAGTAAAGTAAAAATCTAACAAAATTTTCCAGTAAAGGAAAAACATAAAAATTAGAGTGATTAGCTCAAGAGATAAAATCTTTACACTTAACTCAAATCTTTACACCTAACCTGATGGTGTATTGTTCACCTGGCTTTCAGGCCTTCTACAAGGATATCTATGGATTGGTTGAAACTTGTCCGAAATTGTGGTTTAATCTCCAGTTAGATTTGAGACTTTTTTAGGATTTGCGCAGTTGAATTGAGGAACCAGTAAAATATGAATTCAAGGTGAAGATGATCTACGGGTGATAGAGTTGTTGAATCGAATGGTAAAAATATTTTTTTTTACAGGCTTCCTTATACTTACATGTGTTCCTGATGTCCTGTGTATGACACCTGCACCAGTAGTTTACGTTGCGGGAGACGGCAGTGGTGATTTCAACTGTTCTGGAGATAACGACCAAGTACAAATTAACGAGGCTCTTACATATGTTGCCGGAAACTTAGAATATACAACGGTCTACCTCAAGGGGCCTTTCACATACGATATAGATGATACTCTTCAGATTGGTAGTAACACAATCCTTGAAGGAGATTTCAATGCAACAATAAAGCTAGCAAGGAATGCTCGTTGGTCATCCACTAAACCATTGATTAAGGAAAAAAGTTCCAACAGTATGAACATTACTATACGCGGTTTTACTATTGATGGAAATCGAGGAGAAAATACCAATGTAATAAGCGGAGGAGGCTATTACAACCTTATCCACTTGAGCGATTGCCAAAATGTAAGTGTATATAAAATGCATCTGACCAATAACCACGGAGATGGCTTAAAGACTAACAATTGTTCTAATGTGAAATCCTATAATAATAAAGTATATTCGTTAGGGCATGATGCTCTATATGCCATTGACTGTTCAAACGTGGAAGCCTATAATAACACAATAACCTGTAGAACGAATAGTGGCCTGAGATTGTATAATACAAACCACGCAAGTTTCTATAATAACACTATTACCTCCGAAAATTCAGGAGGTGCAGGAATTGAAATCCAGAAGGAGGGATCGGATTCCGCAATGGATGATATTGAGGTATATAATAACGTAATATACAACACTGCGCTTTCGGGAATCTTTATTTTCGGATCAGGATCTTATCCCACGTCATCTGCAAATGTCCATGTCCACCATAACCAGATCTATGATACAGGAACTGATTCAAGCAGCAAAGTGATAGGCGGAATCTTATCCAATGGATTCAATGCTCTAATTGAAAACAACGTGATTGATGGTGCATATGGGGCTGGTATTGTGCAGAATAATGCATATTTCTTGGCTCCGACTGGCTCAGGGTATGTAATTACAGTAAGAAATAACATAATAACGAATACTCGCACATCAGCAGCCGGAGGAAAAGGGTATGGAATATATAACCTGCTTACAGACACACACTCCTTTGTCCTGCAAAATAACTCTTTCTATAACAATACAGGTAGCAATTATGCAGGTGTTCAGGCATCACTTTCGGATATAACAGCAGATCCTCAATATGCAGACAGGGATGGACACGATTACCACCTGAAGTCAAAAACAGGTCGCTGGAATGGGAGCAGTTGGGAGAATGACAGTATAAGTTCCCCATGCATCGATGCCGGATATTCTTTATCGGATTATTCTAACGAACCGGAACCAAACGGAAACAGGATCAACATCGGTCATGATGGGAATACGAGATATGCCTCAAAATCAGAATTGAGTATGTCAAACAATAGTAGTGAAAACAACAGTGATAGCAGTGATGATAGTGACAACAGCGACAATAGTGACAACAGTGACAGTAGTGACAGTAGTGACGGTAGTGACAACAATGGAGGTAGTAGCCACAGCAGCAGTGGTGGAAGCGGCGGCGGTGGTTCCCCTGAACATTCCAGAAACATTGAAGTAAAGGAACTTTCCCAGGTCTTCATTACAAACGGGAAAGCTGTAAAGTTTGATTTTACAAATAATGCAACCTGCGTAGTGTCTGTGGGCTTTGATGCAAAAAAGACAGTTGGTAAGACAACAGCCATTGTAGAGGTGCTAAAAAATAAATCTACTCTGGTTTCAGATCTACCTTCAGATGATGTATATAAATTCTTTAATCTCTGGGTTGGAAACGGTGGATATGGAACCTCAAATACTATAGAAAATCCGGTCGTCTGTGTTAAGGTTGAAAAGGCCTGGATACAGGATAAAAAGATCGACCAGTCTTCTATCACCCTTAATAGATACAATGATACAAAATGGAACCTACTTTCAACCGACCTATCAGGGGAAGATGACATGTACCTGTATTTCACAGCCAAAACCCCGGGATTCTCTCCCTTTGCAATAACAGGTAAGATTACAGTAAAAGAAGCTGTGATTGAAATACCACCTGAACCTGACACTCAGGATCTTGAACAAAACAATGGAAATACTGGGTCCGAAATTGAAACGAAGCCTGAGCAGACAGGAAACGCAAGTATGTCTGGAAAAGAAAACGTAGGTATGCCTGGATTTGAAATGATTTACTGTATTATAGGACTATTTGGAGCGTTCCTGTATAATAGAGAATAAAAATAGAATAAATTGCAGTTAGATAGTTGGGATAATTGACCTCACTATCTAATTTCTTACTTTTTTTAAGTTCGTTTTGGGTTCTTAAAGTTTCTTTTTTAAGAGCTCTTCCAGAAAAATATGATTTTTACTCAAATTTTCAAGCTTTTGTTCTTGTGAACTACCCCCACCTGCAAATCTGATGATTTGCGAGGAAGGGGCTTCTTGCTTCATTCCTCGAACTACTGTTCACAAGTCCACAAGCCCATCCCCTACGTTCCGTAGGTGTCAGATAACTATTAGATTTTGATCTTGAAGAGAGAATTTTTTGATATTGATAGCGGCGTTTATATCTCTGTCATGTTTTGTTTTACAATCAGGACATTCCCATTCTCTCACTTCTAAAATTAATTCTTTATTATAATAACCGCAAACATTACATATCTTACTAGATGGTTCAAACGTCCCTATCCTCAAAACTATTTTTCCGTACCATTCAGCTTTATACATTAGTTTTGTAATAAAGCTTGACCATCCAGCATCAGATATTGATTGAGCTAGACAGTGGTTCTTTTGCATTCCTTTTACATTCAGAGTTTCCAACGCTATAGCTTGGTTCTCGCTTATTAATCTAAAAGAGAGTTGATGTTGGAAATTAGTTCTCTGGCTAGTAATAATCTCATGAATTTTGGCAAGATGATGTCTTGCTTTATTTCTATTTTTAGAGCCTTTCTGTTTTCTTGACACTCTTTTTTGAAGAACTTTAAGCCTTTGAAATGAGTTTTTCAGGTATTTCGGATTCTCTATTTTTTCTCCATTGGAAAGAACTGCAAAATCCTTAATACCTACATCAATTCCTATGGTACTTGATTCTGATATTTCTTGTTTTTCAGGGGGTTCTTCTCCGTCATCTACAAGAATAGATATGAAGAACTTTCCAGTATTTGATCTTGAAATAGTTGCAGTTTTCATTTCCCCTTCAAATCTTCTATGAAAAACTGCTTCAACTTCACCCAATTTAGGGAGCTTAATTACATTTCTATCAAAATCTACTGTATAATGTTGTGGTATTTGATAAAACTGTACTGGATTTTTCTTAGATTTGAAATTGGGAAATCCAGATTTTTCTCTAAAGAATTTTGTAAATGCTGATTCTACATTTACCAAAGAGACAAGTAGAGCCTGAGAATTAGCTTTTTTCAACCATTCATTAGAAGGTTTGACTTCATGAACTAAAATCCTTTGTAAGTCAAACCTTGATATTGATTTATTATTTTGTTGATAAGTTTTAATTTTCTGTTCTAAAGCCCAATTATAGACAAATCTACATGCACCAAAATGAAGAGTTATTAGTTCTTCTTGATTTTTATTTGGGTAGATTCGGTATTTATAGGCTTTTAACATACTATATTATATGGTTTAAAGAGATATATAAATTCCGTTAAACCTATTATAATGAAGTTGACGGCTTTCATCCCCCACCTGTCGGGCTACGCCCTCCGAGGAAGGGGACTTCCCGCCTTAGAGTTAAAAATTTTTAATTTATGTTCAAATAGGCAAACTGCAGAAATGCAGATTTGAGCAGGAAACTTTTCGATGAGATCCCGATTTTTAGTTTGTTAAACTGTCCGCCGGAATTTTCCCGCAGAGCAGGAAGAATTATTTATTATATTCTTGCTATTAATTTAAGGGAGCGAAAAAATAAGACGGTACAAATGGATAAGCAATGGATTCTGGTTACATTCCTGATTCTTGTATTCATAGTCAGCACCGGAGCGGGGCTACCGGGAAAAAGCCCTGAAGTTGAGAGCTCCGAAACCGGTCAGGTTTGCATTAAGGATAGCTGCTTCTCAGTCGAGATTGCAGCAACCCAATTTCAGAGACAGTATGGACTCATGGATCGGGAACATCTCGATCCTGACAGAGGGATGTTATTTGTTTTTGAAAAAGAAGGATACCATCATTTCTGGATGAAAAACACCCTAATACCTTTGGACATTATCTGGATTAATTCAAGCCAGGATATTGTCTATATAGAGAGAAACGCTCAGCCATGTACTCCGGATTTTTGTCCATCTATCGATCCCGGGAAAAATGCCAGTTATGTCCTGGAAATAAATGGGGGCCTATCCGACAAATATGGTATAAATGTAGGGAATAAAGTAAACATAAGTTACGCAACCTCGTCAAATGTAACCTCGTCAAATGTAACCTTGTCAAATGTAACCTTGTCAAATGTAACCTTGTCAAATGTAACCTTGTCAAATGTAACCTTGTCAAATTCGAGAGATAATTTTCTAACTAGAAAACGTGCAGTAATTTATTACTCATTCTGGAAGTTTAAATGGGCCTTTTGAGTGTGTTCAATATGCTTGGATAAAGTACAGGTGGCTCACTTTGGAGATATTCTCGGAGGATGGCATCCCACCAATTATCTTCATCATCTACAATAATCATATTACAACTTGATTGAGAGGCAATTTCATTGATTTCCCTCTCACTCAATTACTACAATAATTTAGTTTATTTCTTGTTTCGGTGTGAGTTATTGTACCTTCGTTTCTTATCGTAAATTCTATAAGACACTGGAGACCGTTATCTGAGCGGTACTCTGCGAAGGACCTGGAACCTACTGGTGAGAAATCCAGATGCTTCAAAGGTCTCAGCGTGACATTTCGAGAAAGATTTCAACAGAGACGCTTTCGTCCCCTTTTCACTCACCAGTTTCATTGACCTGAAAGCCTGCCATACTGATGGCTGCCAGAGCATCGAAGAGTTTTACTGTTGTAGCTGCGGTCCACCACGGTTGTATGCCGTTGAATCCAGGCTAGCCAACCAGTCGAAGTCGGTGAAGCTTTGAGGAGTCAGTGGGAAGTAAGTCGGGTTCCTTATGCTGCCTGAGCGAGTAGGAAGATCTGCGATTTCCGAGGCTGAAAGCCCCTGACCTCTCTGAGTTGGAATGAATCGCACCGGCCCCGGCACTGCAGTCAGCCGCTCCTCAAGAGTGCCGGCTTCGGGATGGCCGATGCCATTAGCTTCAGAAACGCCCACTGCAGAGCCGATGACGGCATATCGCGAGCCGAATATCTCATTGAGGTGAGATCCTACCGGCCACCATATTAACAAATCATTGCCAAGTTGCCATTCTGCCTTTCCACGCTTCAGGTGGCTGTTGTGAGCAAAGACAAATACTTTCCCCCTGCCACTTTCACGGGAAACGATGTACTCCAGGTTATCCGCCATCATCACTTCACGGATGCCGAGGCCTTCAACAATCCGTTTCCCTGGCTCCGACTTTCGCGCCAATGTGGCGTGATAGTTTAGCAACTGCCGTGCAACCATTGCATAATGCACGGCTTCCAAATAGCGGCTTTCATCGCTCTTAGCCACCAGTTCGGGGCGGCGTACGTGCAGCTCTGTAATGAGATCCTCAGTCTCAATTCTCAAAGCAGTCGCTGCTGGTGAAAGGCCTATAGACTTTGTCGGATCCATCATTGCAGCAGGATTTTCCCAATTGGAGTCAAGGCCAAGAAGCGGGTCGATGCGTTCGCGATGCTCTTTTCCGCTGACACTATCAATCGAGACGAGGTAATCGAGAACAAAATGCAGGACCTGGCGCGGACTATCGGTGCAGGTCATTTCGGTCGGGCTGTCGAAGCCGTAAAACCGGAGTTTAACGCGATGGGAAGGATTGGCGTTATACCCCCGCATCCACTCCACGAGTTCTCTATTTGCATCGAGTCGGCCGAAACCGTGGCTAAATCCGATTTCCTGTACAGCCTCATACGATTCCGGCCCGCGACCGGCTACGTACTCGTTCACGATATGCGCCCGGGGGAAACTGCTCTCGATGGCAATGGCGCTGTAGCCATGCTTCTCAACCATGCGCTGGAAGAGCCGGTTGCGGAGTAGAAGAATGTCCTCGCCGCCGTGGAGTGCTTCTCCAAAGCCAAGCAGCTCCACAGAGTCGTCAAGTGAGGCGATGACCCTGTCGACGGAGGCGTTGAAGGTTTCGTACGAATCGACGGAGAATGGAATCGCTTCGTGCAGAATCCAATCGTCGAGTGTGGTATACACCGGGTCGAAACTTCTCTGAAGCGATGGATTTTCTTTCATTTTCCCAAGACCTCCTGGTAATTAGACCATTCATACATTTTTTACATTAATCCTTTTCCGTTTAAGCCAACGACTTTTAATTCTTCCGGTGCCGGGTCTTTGGGGTGTAACTCTGGGTTTTGTGACCAGCTCATCAAATACTATTGGGAAATAAAGAATCTTATGGAGAATGGCAAAATCTCAGGTAATAAAAAGATAAGTGATGGTGTGAATGCACCACCATTTATTAAATAACTATTAATTTTTCACCCCGCATAATAACCCTTTTATCCTCTTCCTACTGGTAACTTCCATTTTCTTCAGCGACTGTCCAGATGTCATGATCCCAGTATTCTCTATCTCCATTCTTATTGAGTATTGTCCATCCGCTAATCTCATGGTATGTCTCTGTATTGGCATTAATCGCTACTCTTAGACTTTCATCGTTATCTGAAATGGCTTCCAGATTAACAAATGTAGCTATCCAGAGAGCATCATATGCGGTCAATGCTTAAGATTCAGGTAGCCTTTCCAAGTCGTTCTTCTATTTTGAGTTCAATCGCCTGACATCTGTCACTCTCACCCACGTATCCGTATATGGGTGCACTTACATTGGTTGTTGCAGCAAAACTGGCTGCACTATTATCGTTGATCAGTTCTTCGTTCAGCGTTATTCCGTCAGTGCCATACCATTTTACCTCTGTAAGGATAGTTCCGGGCTAAAGCAAAGACCTTTGCTACTTCTCCATAGGAACAGAGAAATACAGCTACGGATCCCTCACTATTTTCCGAAGTGGCTGCTATTACTTTTTCATTGAGTGCCTCTATTTCTGCTGAATGGTTTTTGTTTTCGGGCTCATATGTAACTCCCTCGAGTACAGTGCCGTTAAGAGCCTCGAAATTCTTCTCGACCTCAGTAACGAGTCCGTGCGTTCCTGCTCATTCTCAGCCTCCAGGAGCCTGATAAAAGAGATCTCAAGACTTCAACTTGAGATCAAACACGTTTTTTTCGACATATGTTCAAGTTTCTCCTTCAAATGAGAAGAGTTTCTCCTTCAAATGAGAAGAGTTTCTCCTTCAGGTGAGGAGAAATAGTTACTAAAAACCTAATTTTTTGTTCATGTAAATAAGATCAGGACCTGGCAAAATACAGGATTGAAAAAGAAGACAAAAGTGCCAGAGCCCTCTGGGAGCCATGGCGAGCAGGAACTACATCCCAGGCAAAAAGAGGATAAGAAAATAAGAAAAGAGACAATAGCAAAAAGTTAATAAAGAAATACCGCATTAACAGTGCAAAGACCTTTCATAACTTCCAGAGGAATTTAAAAATGAATTTGCCAGCATCTTACAGGATTAAAACAGCTCTGGCTACTTATTTCTCTTTTTTAGTCGATGCGACAGTTAGTCTGGACTATTCCAGTATTCGATATCTTGTAATTCGGACAAGAAGTTAAAGAATAAAGTGTAAAATAATTCTAAATTATGGAGATCCCCCACATGAAACGAAAATTCCAATCAGGAAATGACTATCTCGTTTTGTATGACTGCGGTACTGCCTTTCTATGCTATGGAAATTCTTCTCCTGTCAAATGCGATTATTACGAAAGTGGAAACATCATAACAATTAGATTAGAAGGGGATACAATGCAGATGAAGATAGATGAAGGAGGTGTCATTTCGGTTATCGGTGATAGATGGGAGGAAGTTTATCCTTTTGAAATTGCAGCATGATATCTTCATCTTTTCGTGCATCTTAGATGTAAACCCATCTTTATTCACGGGAAAAGAGCCTGTGTGTAGGTTTCGTACAACTGCCCGGTATAGATCAGCGTCATCCCGACACGCCATGATCCTGGTGGTGCAACGTTGATGCAATAATTGAATGGTTCACTTAAGACATTGGCAAACTTATCCTGACCTTGCCATACATGATTCAGGCCTGCCAGATCAGTGGCATAAATAAAGAAAGTGGTGCTTGTAGTTGAAAATGCAAAGACCTCTTCGCCGGGATTTATGTTTAACCACCCCATTACGTGCCAGTCACCATTTCCTCTGCATAAACCCGGATCGAAGTACGCAACAACAACTGCCACTTTTGCAATATAGTTATTATGAATATTAATATTCATTGTCTCTCTCCCCTAATAGATACTTGTCGAGCATCGGTCATTTTTTTTCTTTTGGGTTATAGTTTACCCTTTTATAATCAAATTTTATTTAAATACGTTTTATATATCAATTATTATAAAAACCGTTGATTTTAATATAAAAATAGCAGAAAAATAAATTCTGAGTAAAGGTAGTAACCAAAGTAGTGATGCCTGGCAGCTTAGATACCCTCAAAGCTGACCGGGGCTGACGGAAAAGGCATCAGGGATCTTATAGGAATAGAGGGGAATTAGCCTGTAAGTACTGGAACGAGTTTTCAAAGCTATTCCAAAGGAATATGTTTTTTGTTCCAGGATAGATCAGTACAGAAGATCTGCAGGACCTGGGTATATGGTGAACACCATGCTGAATTATTGCTATTCTCTGCTTGAATCCGAATGCCTGAGAGCCGTTAATTCTGTGGGTCTGGAGCTCATGTAGGGTTCTTGTATGAAATGACCCAACAGTGCTGTGGATATTTTTCAGTAGAGTACACTTTTTGTTCTTGTATACATGGAATATTAATAGTTTAAATTAATAATTAATATGAAAGGCTTTTATATTTTTGTTATAATATGCTTAAGTGTGGGGAAGGATAATATGGGACTGCTAAGTGATTTTTTTCAACTTTCTTGAGCTTCTGTCAAGTCTATGGAAGCTAAGGAATTTTTTCAGCTACAGTTGAACCTATAAAATGACCAGCCCTCGTAGACTTGAAAGTACAGTAAATTGTATGAAGAGGTGAAATTTTAATGAGTCACCAATTTACTTCAAAAAGGAAAGGTCAGAAACCAAAATTCGATCATAAAAAAATCGAAGAACTCCTCAAAGCAGGTGAGAAACCCTTTAAGATTATGCTTCTGTTGGGCTGTTCTTATGGGGTTTTACGGTATGTACGAAAGAAAATGGGAAGAAAGAAAGTATAGTTTTGAAAAGATATTTATTTTGTATTCGGTTAAGATACGATCTGTAAGAAATGTGTTGATTTAATGCATTTTCCTGTTAACCTATTATTATAAGTTTATTGAGTCGTTGGGGTGAAAAATATGACTAAAAGACTATTAGCAATCGCTTGTACCTTCTTATTCATAATAGGTCATATGTTCAAGCGAAGGAAACATATGCAAAAATCTTTTGTCTGGAGAGGATTTCTAAGCGAATCTATGTGGGTAGACGACTATAGAAATCTATCGCTTTTCAAGAAATTGGTTTTTTGGGTGTATTATCCTTTCTCTTATGCTAAATTTTTATGGGTTGTTGTATGGGATCGTATTGACAGATTATGCTTTAGAGATTCAAGAGCAAGATATACTAAAACAAGGATGAAATACCAAAAATCCTGTAAAATACAATAATATGAAAAGTTATTAGTTATGCTGAAAAAAATTACTAT
This sequence comes from Methanosarcina subterranea, assembly GCF_055385895.1. Classification (NCBI taxonomy): domain Archaea; kingdom Methanobacteriati; phylum Methanobacteriota; class Methanomicrobia; order Methanosarcinales; family Methanosarcinaceae; genus Methanosarcina; species Methanosarcina subterranea. The sequence continues at coordinate 2,565,219 of NZ_AP042426.1, forward strand.
TTTCTGGTTTTATTTATTCATCAGAAAGAATGAGACTTTTTATAAAAAATTATTTGTAATTATAAATGTTTTTTTTGTTATTCTTGTTAGGGCAACTTTATAAAAAATAGGGGTTGTGCATGACCCTAAAACATGCTTTGCGTTTTTTAGAGATACCTATATCCCATAAATTTAGTGCGAAGAGTGGGATTCGGACTACTAAATCCGTCTTATCACTATCTATCCCGGCATAATATTATCGCTTTGGCTGTGTCAGTTGTATTTATTTTTTATCTTTATAAATTTGTTATATATAAGTGGAATAAAAAGAACGAGGAGAATAGATTATTAGTAGAGTTTACCCTAAACTAAAATTTGCTTCTTAATTAATCCCTTTTCTAATTAAATCATTAAATCAAATTGCGTGCGGCCACCCCACCCTAAACAGGCTGTCCGACAATTACCTTGGGTAATTAGTGTCCACAATATAGAATATGATTCCATTGGTCATCGGTTAAGGAAAAATCGTTATCACTTGCATTGATTTTCATAAAATTTGTTAAATTATTCATCAAATGCAAAACTGGAATCTGATATCGATTTCAATTTAAACACTAAACATTTGGGTTTGAGTTTTTCCGTCGAAATCGAGATCCGCAGCTCAAAATCCTTAACCGAATACAAATGAATATGATTCTAATTCATTGGTCATCGGTTAAGAACTTATTTCCGTCTCCCAATAGTGTTTTCTATTTCACCTTTTTCATTAAAACCATTTTTCTCTGAACCTTTCTCTATTTACATGTGGATCCAATGCTTGACTTTCATATACACTCATTATCGTTTCAAAAGTTCTTTGAATTCCACATCTATTCAGAATTACTGTCAACAAATCTGATGCATTCTCTGCAAATATTGTGCTCCAACGTAACTGTGTATATTGAGCCATTTTTTCAGGATGAGCAGTATTGTTCTTTACAAGAGAATAAATCCTTCTGCTAACGATTAATGTTAACATTGCTGTCCAGATTAGAGCTTCAATTACCTGTTCATTCTTTGTTTCAAGAACGTCAAGAGCGTATTTGCTTTTTAACTCCTTGAAAAGTAGTTCTATGTCCCACCTTGCTCCATATAATTTTGCAATGTCTTTTGCATTCAAAACATCTTTCTGAATATTTGTGATATATATGTGATGCTTTTCGTCCTCATCATTATATACCGCAACAAGACGTACTTTCATCTCATCCTGTTTTTGTTTGCATTTATATGCTCTTCTTTTGAATGCTATTTTTACAACTGCATCAAGATCTTTTCCAGAAAGTTGTTTAATACACTCACTAACAGGTTTTCCAGCGAACTCTTTGCTTTTTGTCTTAGAAAGTCCTTCTTCAACAGAAACAAGAACAGGATCCATATTCTTCCTTATTCTTGAAACAAAATATCCTCCGTTTTCCTCAACTCTTGCAAACATTTGAGTTTTGTAAAAACCAAGATCAACAAGAAGAATACGGTCTTTAATCCAGGGACCTATTTTCAATGTTTTTATTTCAGCTGTTTTTTCAGAGTACAGAGCAACGGTTTTAGGTCCGTTAGCAACTGCACTTACCATAACTCCTACTTTTACTCCAGCAGCTACATTTCTTGCTCTTGCTGCTGGAAACTTGTCTGCTAAAGAGGAGTGAAGACGAATAATTGTGCTGTCCTGAATAAGAACATCCTGGAAGTCTTCGAGTTTTTTGCTAAGTTTTCTTCCAGGATCTTTTGCAAGTTCTTCTATACCGTGAATTACACACTGATGGAGGAACTCAACAAGTTCTGGAGTGAATCGATAGTACCAACTGCTGTCGCTAAGGGTTTTATTTGATTCTTTTTCATAGTCTCTTTTCAAACTGGCAAGTGTACGCTGTAAGCGTACACCAAAACCAAGAGTTAAAACCCAAAAAATGATGACAGGGTCAATTTTACGCTCACGTACTATTAGATCAGTTTCTTTAGCAGTCTGCCTTAACCATTCTTCGGGAAACATTTCCCGAAGAGAGTCTTCAAGAGTAGGTGGGGGACGAGGAGACATAGATGCACTAATATTTAGATTATTAATATAAAAACACATACAAGAGTAACTATCTAACGCTTAACCGATGACGCATGGATTCTAATTATATAATTCTCAAAAGAATATTTTGATTTATGGCGTTTATCAAATCATCAAAGAATCAAATTTGGATTTTACCTCCAGATATTCGAGATCTTATTCCTTCAGATCATATCTGCTACTTGATTGAGTCTTTTATAGATGAAATAGATTTCAGTGAATTTGAAACAAGGTATGATGGTTCTGGACACCCAGCTTATCATCCATGCATAATGTGTAAAATTTTGATTCAATCGATGCTTGATAGAGTTCGATCATCGCGAGCGATAGCTCGCAATGTTCGAGAAAATGTAGTTTACATGTATTTGGCTGAAAATCTACAACCTGATTTCAGAACAATCAGTGACTTCAGAAAAGAAAATGAGAAACTGATTACTAAATTGTTCAAAAACACAGTTAAGGCAGCTAAAGATCTAGGAGTAATAGGTCTCGAGCAGTTAAGCACCGACGGATCCATGGTAAAAGCTTCTGCGTCAAAAAATAATGTGGTTTTGGAAGAGGTCTTGAGAGTTGTTGGAGAATATGTCAACAATGAATTAAAAAAAGGTATTGAAGTAGACAAACTTGAGGATGAACATTTTGGTAACTGCCGTGGGTATGATCAATTAAATGAAAGTGGAAGATACAAGGTAAAAGCTGTAGTTGCGAAGTACATAAAGCAAGTAAATAAGGATAATTCTAACGACCGAAAAAAAGAGATTAAAGATATCGTTAAGGAAGCACTTAATGAGTTTGAAAAGGACAGTATTGAGAAAGTAAGCTTGACTGATAAAGAATCTCGTTTTATGAAAAACAAAAAGGGAGTATTTGAACTGGCATATAATGCTCAAATAACAGTGGACCATAGACTGGGGTTTATTGTTGCAAATAATATCTGTCAAGATAGAACTGATACTTATCAATTGAAACCACAGATCGAACTTGTTGAAGAAAATTGTGGTTTCTTAAAAGAAGGTACTAAGATATGTGCAGACAGTGGATACTATAGCGGAAATAACATTCATTATTTGAACGATAAAAAATTGGATGTATATATTCCAGAGCAAAAAGAAGTAGATAAACAAAGAACAGAAAACGTTGAAGACAACAGATTCGATATTGGTAATTTTGAGTATAATGAAGAAAATGATGAGTTTATATGCCCTGAAAATCAAAGATTGAAGTTTTTGTATGAGGGTTATGAGAAAAAAAGGAAGAGAAAATACAGACTTTATAAAGGAACTGAATGCAAAAAATGTGAATTTAGCAAAAATTGTACAAAAAGGATGGATGGAATCAGGCACTTAAAAGTAGCTGAATTTTCAAAAGAAAGAAAGCAATTAGCCGACAAAATGGAAACAGAAGAATTCAGAAAAATATATGGGCAAAGAAAGCAGGTAGTAGAACCTGTAATTGGAAATTATAAAGAGAATTTAGGGTTTAGAGAATTTCTAACCAGAGGATTGAAATCAGTCAGGAACGAATTTAATTTAGTTTGTACCTCAGTTAATTTAAGGAAAATCTGGATTTACTCTAATAAAAACAAGATCATTGGAAGGGAAAATAGAAATAAATGGAACTTTCACTCTAATATTTTAGCAAGATGAATAGAAAACAAATCTCATAAAAAGTTCCAATCTACTAGCAGACGATTTTATTTCATTACTAACAGTAATTGTCGGACAGCCTGTAAAGGATGGGGTATGCTGATGGGCCGCACGCCCGGTTATTCTGGTACTTAGAACTCGTTAATTCTCCGTTGTCTAGACTTTAATATATGTGATTGAACCTCTGTTTTCGGTTTTCCCTGTGACTCCTTAATATAATGCTTGATTGTGTCAGCAGTTACATTCCCAACGGATCGATAGAATTTGCCACTTGACCATAGACTTCCACCCCAATATCGCGTTCTCAGTTCAGGATGAAGCTTGAACAGTCTGTAAGAACTGCCTCCTTTCAAGTATTGAACCACCTCTGATAGAGAGGTGCTTGGGTGGAATTCCAAGAACAGGTGAACATGATTATCTACAACTTCCAGAGCATGGATTTTGTAGCCTTTCTCTGTGCAAATATTGTGGAATATAGACTCGCAATCCTTTTTAACTCGCTTATTGTAGAATATCTTGTATCGATACTTAGGCACCAACACGATGTGGTAGGTAATCTGACCATAGCCATGGCTAAAACTGCGTAGTTCCAACGCTTATCACATCCTAGCCATAGGTGGCTGGAACCACCTGTGGCTATGGTGTCAAAAAACCTCATTTTACAAAGAAGCGATGATTGATACAGTTTAAGCGAATACAAAAAAGCCAGCGAGGGTTCACTTCATCCCCGACCTAAAGGTCAGGGTATTCGTGACCCTCTGCACTCCCATAGTAATAAACATAATTAACCAACCTCTTTATTGCATTGATATAGCTGTCTGTAAATCTATCAGACAAGACCTACCATGATCTAAAACCAGTAAACTAGAAAAAAGAAAAAATTTAATAAAAAATTAAAAAAGCAAATGGGAAGCAATTTAAAGCTTGATTTTCGTAGCCAGTTCCTGGAAAATCTTTCCTTTATCTGTAGTGATGAAAAGCCCGTTTTCATGCCTGATAAGCTCTTTTTCTTTTAACATTTCCAGATATTTCCGAGCGATGTTGAAGTTAAGATTTACCTCATAAACAATATGGGTTTTCTTTGCTCCATTATTTGCAATTTTTAAAATATCTACTGCAATATCAGTCCTGCTTCTTCTCTGAATATTGACTCCTCCCCCACAATAGATTCAAAAAATCTTTGCTAGAATCCCACACTCTAAAATATCTCAAATAATGTCTTTTAATCGGTAACAAAGATTTTAGATATTAGATGCTTTCCTTTCTATATAATATTTTCTATGATATATAGATAATAAAAATATAATTTAATCTTGGTATATGTTGAATTCAAGAATCATGAGGATTTCAGAGAGATTTTGGAATAAGTGAGCTTATGCCATTTTAGTTAATAGCCCTTATTTTGGAATAATGGATGTTAAAAAGATCTATTTTTTTAAAAAATTAGACTAAAACACTTTAATTTCAATTTAAAGGTAAATAGAAAGGATTATACCTAATTAAACCAATATTATGTCGCCAAACAAATAATTGGGCTTTAAAAAGGTATAATCCATGATAAAGATTATTACAAAAGGATATAAGTACTTATTGACTCAAATCGACGATTTTTTAGGGTCTGCACGTACCATTGTTATAAGTCTTAAGAGTATTAAAGGCAGAAAAGAATACGAACAGCTTTTTGGTCGAAAATTGGACGATCAAAAGACAAATATTAAAATCCGTATCATATCTCTAAAACAGTCAAGACTCACAGATTTTATAAGCAATCTTTTTGAAAAATCGATGTCTATATACTCTATTTTCGATCCGATGTTGAGTGAATATTCTAACTTAAAGATCCTTTTCATTGAGAAAATTACTAAAAACAAAAGACATTGTAAAGTACGTAATGTGCTCCCTATTTTTCAAAAAGTGCTTTCAGACTTTTTTGGTGAAGGATTTACTTTTCTCAAAAGGAAAATTTGCATTCCTTATAAAATTAATCTTCTAGTTGTACATAGCAAAGATTATATGGAAAGTGTATTGCCCTGGAATCAAGTACTTGCCTTTCAACACTTCAAAACGTTTCATGGGTATATAGGAGACATGTTTGCATTAAATCCTTCGCTGGATAACTTTTTCATTGAATTACAGGCTTCAATGGAGTACCATCCTCAGCATGAATCGTTAAATTTCAACAACATTCTCAAGTTAGAAATTGCAAGATGTAAGATGGGGTATTCAAATTTTGAATCATTCATTAGAGAATTTAACCAGAATAAAGCTCTAAGAAAGGAATTAAATATTGAAAATCGTGATCGAATCACTCTTTCATCATATCGTAGAAATCTGAAATGTATTTATCCATATTTCGTGGAATATGCTCAATTACTGATACAAGAATGTAGAAATCTAAATCTTATAGGAGATAAAATCTGGATATGGGATAGAAGGTTCTTTGAGTGCAACTGCAGTGGATTAAAAAATAAAGAAACTGGTATGCTCTCAGATCCTGATGCAGGACATTATGTTAAAAAAACCGGAAAGTATAGTGTCCTATCTGGAACGGGGTATACTGATACATGTGTTGTTGATAGTTGGTGGGGTTTACCAGTTTATTGGGATGCAGTAAACGCAAGTAAAAATGACAACACTATATTTCAAGAAACTATCATTCAGTGCATGAAATCGGAAACTCATAAACCACTTTTTATGATTGCAGATGCTGGACCTGATAGTCATCCTTCTAACCAGGTGGTTATTGATCATGGAGTTATTCCAATTATAGCAGCCAGAGCTAACAGTGCAGGAACTATTCTTAAAACAGAAACAGGAACCCACTTCAGAGGAATATATATACCAAGGAAATTTCATAGACTCCTTGGTAAAATATACAATCTTAGAACCACTGTTGAAAGAAAGAACTCAAATGAAGTAGTGGGATACAATCGCTCGAAAACACCTACAAGAAGAATTGAATGGGCTAAAATGTTTGTCTCTATAGGCAACATTGCCGCTTTACTTACGGCATTAACGGCTTTTAAAGTTGGAAGAAAAGATTTGATAAGGGCACCAACTGCTTTTAGAAGGTTGCATTTTTAAGCTATTTAAGGAAATTTTTCCGGAAAATATAGAATTGAGTGCTTTTATTTGGGATTTAAAGCATTTTAAATGATTTTGGCATAAGCTCAAGTAATTAAAAAAGGAGGGTATTGTTGGAAGTGCTGGCAAAATACAGACATCATGCGCTTGTCCAAGGCTTCATGATCTTTATATCCATGCGAAGTCCTGTCAAACAAAACCTACCATAACCCCTACTACAAGCTCCTTATAGAACGAGACTCGAAAAACCTGATTACAAAGACTTCAAGCTTAAAGAAAACCCGTATCTGGGCTTCTTATTACATCACATATTCAGAAGATTCGTTATCCAGTTTAAACCGGAGTTTATACTTTATAGTATAAAGCCACATCAAGCGACATGATCTACATAGGGTCTAACAAAAAATTAATTATGTTGGGTAACAATTCCAAGCATTTTAATATAAAACCGACAAATATAGAACCAATTAAATAAATCGGTGTGGCACAAAAATAGTTAATTTCCCACTATATGGGGTCTAACACAGGATCTCTGTAACAAGACGCCCTATTATGGTTTCTTTAGTATAATATGGTGAAAATCATATAAGTATCAATCGGTGGGCTAGTTCAATATGTGGCGACGCCAAAATTGAACGAAACAAGTTTGGAACTTAATTAATTTCTTGTTAGACCTACATAATATCCATAGCTGCACCACGATTTTTATGAGATCTTATAAACTCCGGTTAAAAAATAGAATCATTAAATGTCTAAAATGTATACTTAAACCACGTATCTATTATGCTTGATTTTGGCTCTCAAGTAAATAAGTAAGTAAGTTCAAACGGTTATAGGAATTTTAACAACGAGAAGTATAGTATTAGTTTTATTTTTTAATTAGTTTTATTTTTTGTCTTCTCTATTCCATTCCATTAAAGCCTTTTCAATAGATATTAAAGTGAACATAGTAGTATTGAATATCTCGTCCGGGTGTTGTGGCATCCAGCTGATTTCATCGAGAACGTCTTTTGGAAGCCTGACAATGTCGTTCAGATCTTCTCCTATTGTCATGAAATTTTCAGTATATCGTAAACCATACCTGCTATTATTACACGCAGTGATAGAAATATACTGAGTAAATGACCCGTCAGTCATTATATCTCTTGAATATCTGTACTGAATTTCTTCAGCACAATCCGAGTAATCATTATTCAGCCTTCTGACGGTATCTGGAATCGATTCACCAGCTTTCTGCAAAGCTTTCAGGTCTGAGAATACACTTTTAGAAAGTCTGATAGTTTTGTATTGCTTCATACTACTATTCATGTAGTTAAAATGTATAAATAGACTACTACATAAGTAGTTAAAATTACATGTTCCTAAAGAAGGTTTCATGGATTTTTTAAGTAATAATTAACGAGCTGGTCCCAAAACTCAAAATTGCCCATCCGGATCTCATATTCTGAATGATCAATTGAGGTTATAATCATGAAAAATCGTTCTCAAACTTTACTGATTTGAGAATAAAATCGGTTTTGGAATGAGATCATAAACATAAACGAGCCCGTCTTTAAAATAAATTGCAGGTTTTGATTTAGTGAACTCTGCTTCTGTTACTTGTTTTACACAACCACTATCACTTTCGAGGGCAGCAACTTAGAATGCAAGTATCTTACAGCTAGCAAAATATATAAAAAGTAAAGAAAGTTATTGTCAGGCTAATTTTACAGAATCTCTTTTTAAAGTGAACATATTTCTGCTGTTATTTTTTCTTCGCTTTTTAAGACATACATGCGAGGGACAAGGACATTTATTTTAAAAATGTGTGCCATTATACACGTTTGTCAATTCCATTTTAACTGGCCATGGTTCAATAACTCAAAGTTGCCTCCGGAGGATTTCCCTTTGCTAGATATGCCCTCCGCGTTTCGAGTTCTCCACCTTTCCCAACATCCACGGTTTCATATCTTTTTAAGCATAAGGGACATGATTCCCGACCTGGAAGGCTTCATAGATTGAGGCTGGAACATATCCATCATGCCAGAGGACCCGAACATTTCCTCGTTGACCCGGCTGGTTATTTCATCGAATATCATCTTATAGGCGACGCAGTGCGGGTCGACAGCTTTTACTTCCCCCTCAGTGGGTACTAAAGCATTGTAAGGGCATCCGCCTCTGCAGTACTTGATATGGGCGCATTTGCCGCATGCAGTGTCTACAAACTCCTTAAATTTGTGCATGAGCTTCCAGGCATCGGATTGAGCGAGGTCTGCCATTGTCGGGCGGTCATAGACGTTCCCCATGACATATTCAGGCATGCCTACGAAGCGGTAGCAGGGATATATGCCTCCGTCAGGGCCAACTGCAAAGGTATCTCCCATGCAGTCCACGAAGGTACAGACAGTGCCCCTGCCTGTGAACACACATTTGCACAGGTGGTCAATATTCATGACCTCAATCCTGCCCATGTTTTCCAGATATTTGTCAAGAAGGTAAATTAAGAGTTCTCCGTACTCTTCAGGATCAAGTGCCCATTCCTCGGGGTTGTCACCCTTCAAAGACGGCAGGCAGGGATGCAGTTTAAGTGTCAGGCCTTTTTCCAGATAAAAATTAAAAATATCCTCTTTGAACTTCACAGAGTGGGAGGTAAAAGTAGTAATGAACCTCACATTCAGCCCATGGGCTTTTGCAATCTCGTAGCCTCTCATTGTCTTTTCATAGTATCCCTTTCCCCTCTGCAGGTCATTAAGCTCCTGCGGACCGTCCAGGCTGGAGCCGATCGGAATATTGTATCTGGCAAAAATCTCGGCTATTTCCGGAGTAAGTTTCCAGAGGTTTGTCTGTATAGCAAAAGCAATTTTTCTGGAACTCAAACCCTCAACCAGCAGGGGTAAGGCTTCTCTGTAAAATTCTTCCCCTGCAAGGAGAGGTTCTCCACCATGGAAAGTAAAAGTAACCGAGTCCTGCCTGAAGATTTTCAGCCATTCAACCACTTCTTTTATGGTTTCAATGCTCATTATAGGGGATTTTTCCTCAGAACTCCAGCAATAATTGCAGTTAGCAGGACAGCCCAGGGTAGGGATTAGCATCACATGAAAAGGCATATTTAAAGCTCCTTTTTTTTAAGCTTCTTTAAATTATTAGTAGTTTTCTAAAAGTTATCCTTTCCATTAACCAGGAGTTTAAATCTCTTTAATAATTTTTTAGACTTCTTTTTTGATAATTTCTTTTTCTTCTGAACCTTGCAGGGCTGAAGCCATTTGCCAGTCACACAAGAAAATAATTACAGGTAAATTTGCGTTACTCAGAGAATCTGAATACAGAAATACATTTCTTGCCTGGGAAATACTTTCCTTGCCTGAGAAATACTTTCCTTGACTCTGAAAGTCGGATTTCAATTCACAAGTAAACATAAGCACCCCAGCCAGGCAAGCTGGCGGTTCTTTCAAAAAAAACAAATGCAGGAAAAAGATAAAAGAAGGAAAGATAAAATGTTTGAAGCAGGTGGTCCATAGTTAATCGGTTGATTATTATAGAGCAGCCTTAATGGAATCTTTCAACCTTTCTTTACGATATCGTGCACGGCGTGGTTATTGATTTTAATCAAATTAAGGTCAATCTTCAACTGCGCTGGGAAAAGTATAGGTCAAAATATCAACTTCTTGACCGTGGATGATCAAAAAGTAATAAAAATCAATAAAACAAATGTAAAAAGAGTATTTTTCAAGTACAACTTAACATTCTGTTTTGACCGCATTCTCAAAAACTCTTTACTTTACTTTACTTTATTTTCAGGTTTTTTCCTGGTTCCTCAGTCGTTTCTATTTATTGCTTTTTTTATCTTCCTTTTCTCTTTTGACTTTTGGGAAAAACCGCTCTCCTGCGTCGAACGTGACACAAACGACCCGGTATAACGAAAAAGGTTGTACCGGTTATGAATATTTTAATTCTGCCCTCTTAAATGAATCTCACTACTAAAATTTATAAATTAGTCCTCTTGAGCGAAACGAAGTGGAGCGAAAAGGACCGCGTGCTGTTGCACTTGCAGTGCAACTCCTAGAAAATCTCCGATTTCCTGTGATCCCGAAGCGCAACTCGGGTTTCATTTCAGTTTTGCCCTTGCGGACTCCACTGAACTTTCACTAACAACTTTTCCGGCAAAAACATCAGCAAGAAGCTCAAGTTCGTCCTCAGAATGGTTTTTTGTGAAAGTCATGAGCGACAGCTGCCTCAATACAGGAGTTTTGTTATTATGGCGAATGTGCCATACTTCATGAGCAATTACAGCTTTTAATTCCGATTCGTCCATCAGTTCAAGCATTCCCATTGATAAGAAAATGCTTTTTCCCGAAGCAAATGCCCCGGGTACTGCTGAATCATAATAATACACCTTTGCTCTGTCAGTTAAACTATTCACAAATGCCTGAGGCCAGTCCATAATATCAGTAATCGGCTGGGCGCCGTATCTTCGGATCAGGATTTTGTAATAAACTCTTGGCAGGAGTATAATAATTACAGTTGAAAGAATGACGTAGGCGGTATAGATTTCAATTGTCAGCATTTGACTGCACTGCATGGCGGAAACAATCGTGCCTATAACAGAGACCATGAATAGCTGTGCAGCAATGAACGAAGAAATCCTGAGAACCGGTTTTCTGGCTCTAAGATAAAACGTGAAAAGCAGAAAAGCCAGAAATGCCTGTATCCCTATTAATGGCAAAAGGTCGGAGCCGGTGATGCATGTAATATAACAGTCAATTTCCTGCGTTATGGAGAACATGTCTACTACTCAAAATCGACCGGAATATACTTGTTTCAAGGATTTACTTATTATTTTTATAAGTATGAAAGTTTTCAATAGCTACCTTGCCGAAGGTATCTACAAGACTGTCCAGTACTTTCTTTGTGATGGTATTTGCTGTATTGTCCATAGACTCGGTTGCAGAGTACAGATACCTGACTCTTTGGCCGCTTTTATCTATAGTTCTTTTTGCATAACCGGCTTTTACAAGCCTGTCAAGTGTCCCTGCTACGCTGGATAAAGGGATACCTGTTTTTTCGGTAATTTCCGGCGTTGCTGACTCCTGGTTTGTCCACAAAACCTGCATAATCTGGGCTTCAATGGGACTGAAAAATTTGGTTAAACCCTCATTGGAAAGATTTATTCGATCTAACTTAACCATGGCTTTACAACTGCTGTAAACAAATATAAGCCTTGTGATGAGTCCTAAGATCACTGTTTTCAGTCCTGACATGTTTAACCCTGGCTAGTTTATCCTTTTTGTCTCAGGCAGTTTACATCTGGCGTAAAGTTAAAGTACGTTTACACTCAACGTAAAGTCAAGCATTTACACCAGATGTATAGTAAATTCTATTCAATGTAATATTCGATTCAGTTTTCTATCCGATTTTATTTGACATTTGATCCAATGTAAAAATTGAAAGGTAAGCCATTGAAAGGTGAATCGGCAACATATATTGAGGATTAAAAATGCGTTTACATTCGTTAGTCTTAAAAGACATATCCCGCAGGAAAACAAAACTCGGGCTGGCAGTGTTGAGTGTGGTAATAGCTGCTGCAGCAATAGTAGCTGTAGTCACCACATTTTCCGCAGCAACTGACGGTCTCTATGAAGAATCAAATAAATTCGGAGCAAACATTATCGTCAGACCCGAAGTAACAACCATTCCGCTCGTTGCGGGTTCAACCTCTATTGGTTCTTTGTCTACGGGAGAGAACTACATTGAGGAATCGGAAATTCCCAGAATTCATACTATCCAGAATAATAGTAACCTGGCAGTTGTAGCTCCCAGATTGTACGGGGTTGCAGAACTTGATGATTCTTCTGTTGTTATAATGGGTGTGGACCCTGAAAAGGAAAAAACCCTCAAGCCCTGGTGGAAAATCCAGGGACACTGGATGACTGCAAATACCTCTGAGAACTCTGAGAAAACTGAAGTAATGGTCGGCTCGGATATAGCCGGTCCCCTTGGGCTCAAAGAAGGATCTCCAATAACCCTCAGCCAGGGGGATATTTCAATTGATGCTCAGGTTGCCGGCGTAATAGAGAGCACAGGCGGCAATGAAGACGGGTATGTGATTCTTCCTCTTGAGACATCCCAGTACCTGCTTTCCAAAGAAGGGAAAGTCAGCAATTTAGAAGTCAGGGCACTGTGTAATGACTGTCCTGTCGAAGAAATAAGCAGGCAAATAGAAGAAGTGTTCCCAGGACTTGAAGCCAGATCCATGAGCCAGATTGTAGAAACCGAAATGGCAGTTGTGGAACATACCGAGTCTTCGGCAATGGCAGTATCAATAATTACCCTCCTCGTAAGCACATTAACAGTTGCATCCACAATGCTCGCATCCGTAAATGAAAAGCTAAAAGAAATAGGAATTATGCGCGCAGTCGGAGCAAGTAACAGGCAGGTCGTTTCCATGCTGTTCTTTGAAGGAGCAATTATCGGAATAATCGGTGGAGGTATCGGCTTTGCCATCGGAACAGCAGCCTCGTCGATTGCTGCGCCTATGCTGGTCTCGGTGTCGCCTTCGCCAATGTGGGAGATCCTGCCCGCTGTTGTCGGAATTTGCATAGTTACCGGAATGGTAGCTTCTATTATCCCTGCAAAAAGAGCTCTCGGAGTTGACCCTGCGGAGGTGCTAAGAAGTGTCTGATTATCTTGAAACTCTTGAAACATCCAATAATCCTGAGAACCTTTCAGAAAACTTGCTTGCAAACCTGATTCAGGTCAAAGGCGTGACAAAAAAGTACAGGCTTGGTAATAACGAGGTAGAAGTCCTGCATGGTATTGATCTGGAAGTCAAAGCCGGAGAATTCGTGTCCATAATGGGTCAATCGGGTTCCGGAAAAACCACTTTAATGAACATTATCGGGATGCTGGACAGACCGACTGACGGAAGCATCCTTATCAAAGATATCGATATCACGAAAAAATCCCAGAAAGAACTTGTCGATTTCAGGCGAAGGACTGTTGGGTTTGTGTTCCAGCAGTTCCATCTCATCCCCTCACTAACAGCCTATGAAAACGTCGCTCTGCCCCTTGTATTTTCCGGGGACAAGGATAATGGTGCAGTTGAAAGTGCTCTTGAAAGAGTCGGGCTGGCTCACAGGATGCACCATAAGCCGGTAGAACTGAGTGGGGGAGAACAGCAGAGGGTTGCAATTGCCAGGGCTGTTGTTATGAAACCGAAAATTTTACTCGCAGACGAGCCCACAGGGGCTCTTGATGCAACTACAGGTTCCATGATAATCTCTTTACTAAAATCACTGGCAGGAGATATGACTGTTATAATGGTCACTCACAACAGGGAACTTGCAGAATATTCGGACCGCATTGTATACTTAAAAGATGGAAATGTAGCGGAGTGAAAAAAATGAACATAAAATTAATCGGTATGGTTTTGTTAGCAATTGCAGTATCCCTTGTGGTAGCGGGGTGTACGGATATCGGGTCTTCGGGTAAAGCTAATGCAAGCCCTGTAAAAGCTACCTGGATTAATGCTGAAGTCAGTGAAGATCAGGTATCCATTCCACTCAGTTCCGTAGAAGAGAACACAAATGTTCACTTTAAAGTAAACTCCGACAGCGGGGAAATTGCGGTCATGGCATACAGGTTTAATGATGAGATTTTTGTCAGGTCCAATGTATGCCCTCCATGCAATTCAATAGGGTTTACCCTTGAGAAAGATACTCTTGTGTGTGATTCCTGCGGCACTGTCTTTGATACTGCAACAGGAGCAGGCATTGGAGGAGGATGTGTGTCATTCCCTAAGGAAAGTATCCCTTACACGGTTTCGGACGGGAATATTGTCATGAAACTCGATGATGTGGTAATTGCCCACGAAAAAACCGTGGAGATTAATTAAGAGCCGTTAAGGGAAACGAAATTTCCACATTAAGCCTTAGGCAGTTGAATCATAATCACGTGAAACGGATTAATCAAACGCAATAGACTTACTGCCCAAAGACAAAACAGGGTAGTCGAAAGTTTATTGCTATTGATTTTCAGCTCAACTGCGTAAGTCCTGACTCATTGCATATACGAACAACCATTTATTTATGCTGGGCTTAAAATGAATGAAATTGAAGTTAGAGAATTAATGCCATCCGAGTTTGAAGAATGGGATCAGCTTGTAGAAAAAACCCAACCCGGTACACCATTTCACACAAGCGATTGGCTGGAAATCTACAGGGATGTCCTATTAAGAGACATCAGGATTTATGGCTGTTTTAGAAACGGTGATCTCGTTGGAGGATGCCCCCTTTTTGTTAAAAACATCAAAGGAATCCTCAAAGTGGCATCTTCGATATGCAGTATGACTGATTACTGCGGACCCCTTATAAGTGAGAGCTCAAGCTCCAAAGCAAGTAAAAAAGTACAGGAAAGCCACGCAATTCTTAACTCCCTCAGGGAGTTCCTCTGCATGCAGGGCTTTGACAGTATTCACCTTAAGTTCTCCCCGGGATTTGAGGATATCAGACCATTCACCTGGAACGGATGGGACTCAAAGGTTCACTATACCCATCACCTTGACCTGAAAGAAAATGTGGATAATAATATTTCAAGGACGATCCGGAAAGACCTTAAATCCGCATCTGAGGCAGGACTCGAGACAAGGAGATGGAGCGATCCTGAAACATATTATGGCCTGCTTTCCAAAGTATACGAGAAACAGAACCTGAAAATACCATTACCCAGGGATTTTTTCGAAAAGGTCTTTGACCTGATCAGGAAAAAAGACATTGGTTACATGCTCGTTTCCGAAACTCCAGAAGGAGAAGCAGTCGCAGCACATTTAACCCTTTACGGAAAGAAAAGTACGATTTCCTGGTCTTCTGCCCGGGACCCGTCTTTTAACCTGAGGGGAATGAATGCTCTTCTTTATTATAATGAGTTTCTTGACCTGCAGTCCAGAGATTTTGAATACATGAACGTTATGGCAGGAAATGTTCCCAGATTTGCAGACTTTATCATGGCTTTTTCCCCTAAACTGGTACCTTACTACAGTGTAACTTTAGAGAATAAAAAGTATTCAGCCCTGAAGACTTTACACAAAATCGTGACTTAATCCTATTTTTCTTTTTTTCTTTTTTTCTTTTTTATACTTATTTTTCAGTAATTGATCTATTTTCAGGTATTTTTTGCCTTAAAATATAGGTTTAAATATTAACAATGGGTATGATCTGTTGCCAGTTCACAATTGTGAACACTGCGAGTGCTGAGATGGCGGAATGGCTACGCGATGGACTGCAAATCCATTATACCCCGGTTCGATTCCGGGTCTCAGCTTAGGGGTAATTTGTTGACATAATGCAGAGAAAACATATGGGGGCAGCTATTCAACCTCTGATACCTGCCACAAACCTTTCAGACTGATAAAATAGACAGTCTACTTATTGCCCCGTTTCATGAACAACTTCTCAACTTCGTTAACATGGGTATTGCTCGTGCAGTGCCCGGTGCGGTACAAGGTGCGATATTCAGGCAACGGTGTCTACTCCTATGAATAAAGGAGATTTCGCAATAGTTTCATTTCTAGCTCGTAATACATAGTTCCTGGCTGTAGAAAGGCAGGCGAGACAGTAAAAAACGTCGATAAAAATGAATCCCAGGTAAAAAATCATCAGGAAAAAGGAGAATCATATTGATGGCGGCAAATAATTACAAATTAGGAACACTTGCCCTTCATGCTGGACAGATCCCTGATCCGGCTACAGGATCACGTACAGTACCGATATACCAGACAACATCATACGTTTTCCGCGACACGGAGCATGCAGCCAACCTTTTTGGCCTCAAAGAGCTTGGCAATATCTATACCCGTCTGATGAACCCTACCACTGATGTGTTTGAGCAGCGCATAGCTGCCATTGAGGGAGGGACCGGAGCCCTTGGAGTTGCATCCGGTTCGGCAGCAATAACTTATGCCCTGTTAGCGATTACCCGCGTAGGGGATCAAATCGTATCCGGCAATAACCTGTATGGCGGGACCTATGAACTTTTTAACTATACTTTCCCCAAACTGGGAAGGAAAGTTACATTCGTAGATTCAGCCGATCTCGAAGCATATCGCCAGGCTATCACGGAAAAGACCCGGGCTGTTTATATTGAATCGGTAGGCAACCCGAAGCTTGATGTTCCGGATTTTGATGCGATTGCAAATATTGCCCATGAAGCCGGAATTCCGCTTGTTGTAGACAATACAAGTGCTGTAGGGCTTGTCCGCCCCATTGATTATGGGGCAGACATTGTAGTACATTCCGCAACCAAATTCATAGGCGGGCATGGAAATTCAATTGGTGGTTCAATAGTCGATTCCGGGAAGTTCGCATGGAACAACGGCAAGTTCCCGGAATTAACAGATCCTGACCCCAGCTACCACGGCCTGAAATACTGGGATACTTTTTCAAATTTCCCGGGGCTTGGGAATGTCGCACTCGTCTTTAAAATAAGGCTGCAGCTCCTCAGGGATACTGGTGCCGCTCTCTCACCCTTCAATTCTTTCCTGCTGCTTCAGGGGCTTGAGACCCTGCACCTGAGGATAGAAAGGCACTCCCAAAATGCCCTGAAGGTGGCAAAATACCTTTCAGAGCATCCTAAAGTCTCATGGGTCAATTATCCCGGCTTACCTGACCATCCGAGCCATGAACTTGCATCCAGATATCTCAAAGGCGGTTATGGTGCACTGCTGGGTTTTGGCGTAAAAGGTGGTGCAGAAGCAGGAAGACAGTTTATTAATTCTCTAAAACTGTTTTCACATGTTGCGAATATAGGCGATTCCAAGAGCCTTGTCATCCATCCCGCAACCACCACTCACCAGCAGCTAACCCCTGCCGAGCAGGAAGCTACAGGCGTCACGCCGGATTACATCCGTCTATCCGTGGGCATTGAAGATATAGAGGATATAATCTCAGACCTCGAGCAGGCTCTTGAAAAAGTATAACTACACACATCTGTACAGAATCTGTACAAATCCAGACAGCACAACATAAGAAACGCAAGCCTTTTTTATTTTTTTGATGAGCAATAGCTCATCCCGGCTCTTTTTGATTTTTAAGCGAAGAGGATAACATAAGCCAGAATAGATTCTTTATCAATTTTTGAAAATAAGGTTGCTTGCCAGGTAAATAATTGTAGAAATCCAAACATAGTTCCTTACATTATAGTCCCACAAAGATATAGTCTCACAAAAGAGAATGTAATATAACTATGAAGAAAGGAACTGAAAAAAAATCAAAAATTCCGGAAAACTCTATGAAGATCACTGTGAGCAGGAATGGCCCGTATATCGTGACCGGTAAAGTTCCACTTATTGTCTCGGAGATTTGCAATGACGAAGAAGGCTACTGCAGAGACTGGCGGGAAGTCAAAAGATACCCTTTGAAGGAACGGTATGCTCTATGCCGTTGCGGTCATTCAGAGAACAAACCTTTCTGTGACGGGACACATACAAAGGTTCACTTTGACGGAACCGAGACCGGAGACTATAAGCCCTATACTGAAGGCGTGAACATTATTTCCGGCCCTGTGCTAACTCTAACCGACAATAAACATCTATGTGTCCATGCTGAATTCTGCTTACGAGCAGGTGGAATATGGAAGCTTGTGAGACAGTCCGATGATCCTGAGGCCAGGGATACAGCCATTGAAGAAGCATGCAACTGCCCTTCCGGCAGGCTGGTAATCCTGGACAATGCCACCGAAAAGGCGATTGAGCCTGAACTCGAGAAGTCCATAGTTGTTGTTGAATATCCCCCTCGCGACGAACACGGTCCGCTCTGGGTACGCGGTGGCATCCCCATAGAATCCGCAGATGGTAAAAAGTACGAAATCAGGAATCGGGTCACTCTTTGCAGGTGCGGAAAATCGAAGAACAAGCCTTTCTGTGACGGTAGCCATATTGAGAGATAAGGATGAAAAAATGGAGAGTATGAGAATCGAAAGATAAAGATGAGAATATCTAGAGACGAGGATAAGAAAATGGGATATGGAAGCGAGTTCAAAACCCTTGCCATTAAGTTATTGGGTGATTTAATTGAATGATGAAATTTTTGAACAAATCCACAAAAGTTTGACCGTGGAACAAATAATGACCCCAAAAGAAGAGTTTTATTTTCATCCTCACGATTCAAAATTTCATAAAGAAATAACTGTCTTTCCTATTAAAAATGAAGACGGGTCAATCATTAAGTATTTTGATAGTAAGGGTTCCAGAGAACACTATATATTGCCGGATAAGATGGTTTCAAAAAGCCTGGATATAATGTCTTTAATCAAAATGCTGGATAAAAACTCCTTTTTCTTTGTGATCCATGCTGAGATTGTAGGAATAGTTACTGTTGCAGATTTAAGAAAAGGGGCTGTGAGGATGTTCTTCTATTTACTACTTTACAGGCTGGAGAATCAGATGAAAATGTATTTCAAGGAAAGAATGTCCGAAACTAAATTTATAGAACTTGCAAAACCAAAATGCAGGTTACAAGAAAAGATGTATGAACTCTCTGTTTTTGAAGAGTGTAGCTTTTACGATTACCTTGTAGCCCTGAAAAATTATGATGTTTTTAAGCAAAAACACGGTTTGTCAATAAGAGATGTTGAACAATTTGGAGGCCTTGATAAATTCAGGAACTGGATCATGCACCCTTCAAGGGAAGAAGTCAAAGTAAAGATAGACTCAGACATGGATTATAATCGTTACCTGTTCAAGCAACTTGACAGAATTCAAAAGCTCGAAATATTATTGCAAGACTCCTAACATTATTTTATCCACCCTGTATAGAGCTGCAAAGAAAAAGCATCATTACTGGAGTGAACAGGCTATTTGTTCAACAATTCTTAATTAAGAATCATATTGATTTCCATACTTTAGCCAGTGATTCTCCCTTCACATGAATTTTTAATTCGAATAAATATCCAAAAGGCGTCATCGAAGTTTCAAATCCCTTTGCAGTTAGTTTGTCCCTGATTGTTTTTATCGCATCTTCTGCAAATTCGATACTCGACTTACTCTCTGATAAGTGTCCGAACGAATGCAGGACTACCTTATTTCTACCTGTTTTTTTAGCGAGCCAGCTAATGTTATTAACAGCTTTCTTAACAACCTTATCCTTCTGATCCTCATCTTCTTTCTCAACGTTAATAAAAATAGCCAGGGAATCCGTTGTGGATTCTTCCATATCACAGGTCTCAGCAGAGTCTACGGTCTTGCTGAATGTTTTATACCAGAAATCGTCAGTGTCAAACATTAACAACTTCATTTTTATCACATCGAAGTACTCAGTTCATTCCCTTCAGTTCATTCCTTTTCAGGCTTTGAAAAGACAAGCCCATAATGGTAAGGTTTCAAATCATGCCTGTTCTCTAGTTAAACCCCGCCTCAGCAGCCCATTTGATGCACTGTTCGGGTCTGGGACGTATAGCCATTGGCGGGCCCCGGGTAGTTTCCAGATCATAGTTCCAGTGTATAACACCTAATTTACCTTCTGGCGTTAAGATATGGTAAGCTCCTTTAAGAAGTTCCTCCGGTTTTTCTGCATGCAGGATATTGAAAAAGCACTGCATAATCCACACTCTGATCTTCCAGCCCGGAACCTTCAAGAATAAAGTCATAGAGCATTGCTTTTATATTTTTTAGTTTCTCACTACTTGTTCTTTCGGTGACTCTTTTTACCATTTCGTTTTCGATATCAATCGCATATATTTTTTCCTTTTATAGTCTTTGATGCAGGTATGGTAAAAGTTCCGTAACCACATCCGAAATCAACTACATTTACTATGCTATGATCAAATTTTATGGTCACCAGGATTTTTTCCGGCTTTTCTGAAATTTTATTTTCTGGCTTGTTCAGTATTTCCATAAAAGTATTCTCTCTTACATACAAAACCTACTTTATTCGAATGCCTCCTCAGCTTGTTGCGAGGATAGAAACTTTCTTATGAACCATAGAAAATTACGTAACGTCTGATCATAAAATTTTTCTTAAGGAGCGCCGCCCGCAAATAGAGAAAAATTAATCTTCCCTTTTCGGGGCACAATTTACGATGATTTTTTTCTGCTATCGCTCCATTGTCATGTTCAATTTTATCTGACAATGGAGCTTTACACAATTTTTCTGCCTACCACTCAGATAGTCCAAAAACCGATCGGGCTGTATACATACAGAGCATCTTATACTTTTAAAACTCCTGTAACCCAGTTTGCAACACGTTGTAAATCATTCTCATCAGGTCGTCCTGTAATATTTCCCATTCGCCCTTCTGTATTAAAGCGTCTATAGAATTCATTTTTACTGTTAAATTGGCCTTCAATTAGCCATTCTGCTACTACCTCAAAACCAAGGTGATCAAGTAATTGCCCTAAGAATTTGGGTGCAAATATAGCTTCATTTACACCTGTATGGGGACCGCCAAAGGTACTATAGGTTACGGCTCTTTTTTTATCAATTCTTGGAGCGCAACTCTTAACATCACCTCTGTCAACATGTTTTTTCAGCATAGCCCTACAAAAGTCAATCATTACTTGTGGAGGTAGCCACGTGTACACACCCGATCCCATAAAAATAAAATCAAAATCAAGTAAATCAAATGCATTTGGATCACTATCTTTGGTTACCTCTATAGTAGTGACCTCCATCATACCCAATGAATTAACCGTTTTTTCGATCTGCAATGCAACTTTTTTAGTATTACCGGTAATTGAACAATACAGGTTTAAAATTTTCATCATTTTACACTCCTTTCAAAATATATGGCTCTCCAAGAAATTTTGTGCCATCACATTTTCTCCCCGCTTCATACTCTTTTATTCCGGTGATCTTTTGAAATGTTCATCTGCTCGATTCCTATCAAACATCCAATTGCAACGATGTGCTCTACTGCGGCTTCGATGTGCTCTACTGCGGTTTATTAGAAACTGACATATTCTCAATAACCTGCACTGTTATTTCATGCATCTTCGGTTAAGCGGGGAATCATGACAAATTGCACTGATTTCAACAAAAGTTCTCCAAGATGCTCATTTATTTGAAGCTGGGACTAAATATCAATTTCAGAGTTGGTATTCGAAGTTTTGGACTTTTTTGGTCCGAAATCGATTGTATACAAACAAGAAAATTCCTTAACTGATGACCAATAGTAAGTTTGTATCCTCTTCAAATTCAATGGTGATCTTTCAGTTAAAAACATATGCAAGAAACATATGCAGAAATTGTATGGCGCAGTTATAAAGTTTAATGTGTTTTTTTGGATATGTTTTTCAAGCTTGGTTAAATTTTTAAATATCATCATTCATGAGAAATTTACTTTTTACCATGCAAGTTGAAGAGAAGATATAATTTTTTATATTTTAGGACTTACGCACTTGAGAGATAAAATCAAGTACAACAGACGTTGAAGCTAAATCCATATTTTGCACAGTTGAAGGTTTAATGCTATTGATTTCCAGTTCAACCGCGTAAGTTCTATATTTATTTAGCTTTGAAAACTAATGTGGTACCAACATTGTTTGGTATAAATGCTTTAGGCATTGCTTGGGCAATTTGATGGATAGCAGACCAACCAGTGCAGTGACCAGGCATCAAATAGGTTGGATTAATTTTTTGCAATTCAGCAATTGTAGCAGGAATTATCTTTTCAAATATCCCACCTGTTAGGTGGAAACCGCCTAATACGGCACAAACTTGTTGGTTATTAGTCAGAGCTTGAGCATAGCGGATGGTATTGACAATTCCAGAGTGACAACAACCTGTAATTACAACTAATCCTTGTTCCCGAACATTTACAATAACGCACTGATCATCTTTTATTACTGGATCATTTTCCCATTGGTCATTACGTTTTGTATAGTGGATAGGGAATCCTGTTTCAAAATCAGTAGTTCGAGCAATTTCACCGGAAACGAGAACCATGTTATCAACTAGAAGGGTTGGATCGCTTTTTTCAATAAAAGCAATTTTTTCCTGTTGACAAGCAGTCAACTTTGGTGGCGAGATGTTCAATTCATATCCGTTTGGCATTATAATCTTTCTGTCTAAAAGAGCATCCGGATGATAAATAAGGGGTATTTGATGCGATCCTAATTTCTCAATTATACCAGGCAACCCCATAGTATGATCAGCGTGACCATGGCTGAATATAATTGCTTGCATATCATTTACGTTAATTCCTAAGGCAGCCATATTATGTAAAATGCCACCCGGGCTCATACCTGTATCCAATAATACAGTTCCTTATTTATTTCCGCATTTAGCCTGGATCATTGCTGAAAAACCGTGCTCTGCTACAATTGGTGAAAAACCATCATCTGCTATAAGTGGGCGATTAGAACTTGAATTAAACCTGTGTACAATTTCATTACCTGTCATAAATACATCGACTGTATTGTCCATGATTATTGTTATTTTTACTTCATCAACTTCTAATAACGAATCTTTTATCAAAGTATGTTCACCTCTCCTTGGTTTTTGTAAATAGTCACAAAGCGGTATCCTTTCAAATATTGCCCTTGATGATAGTATGAATAGTAGCAATTGTGAATTAGTTCATGCAAGTACACCTCCATTTTCTATAAGAATATAAGCAAAAACTTATAATAGACGCTATATCCGCTTACCGATACTTGAACACTTATAATAGACGCTATATCCGCTTACTGATACTTGTTATTATAAGGACATTTGTCACAAGAGAAATTATATTGGCATCTCTCAAAGGCTTTTTTAAACAATTCATCTATGTCTTTTTTATACTCAGCCAACACATCAGAATTAATTGTGTAGAAAACTCTAAAACCTCTCCGATTTTCTTCAAGAATCCCAACATTTTTTAATACTTTTATATGTTGAGATGTGGCAGGTTGAGAGATGCCAAGTTGTTGAGCTATATCAGAAACGCAAAAAGCTTCATCAATATTCGAAGCAAGTATTTTTATTATTTTCAGTCTTTTCTCATCACCAAGGGATTTGAGAACTTCAGCCATGTTTTTTATATGATCTTTCATTAACCTGCCTCATGTTATAAGTGTATAAGTATTATCTTATACAGATTTGTCAAGTATTATTAATAACTTTCTCTTTTTTCCTATTTTGTCAAATACTAGAATTATACCCCAGCAAAACACAGAGCCAATCCTTGTTTACCAGAGCTGTCCATGCTTAATCTTTACCATATGGCCTGTAGAATATGGCTGAAACAATGCGATTTTTTCCCTATGATCATTTCTTTTATTAGTCCCATTTTGTTATTTTATCTATCTCTTGCCAATAAAAAGTCATTGAAAAATCGTAACTATTCAGGTATTTATTGAACACTGCAATTTTCTCTCGCTCCGAGAAAAAATTGGATCCAATATGAGTTATTTCTATCTTTGATGAAAGGTGAAGAGATTCATGCATTTTATGCCTCAAACCTGAAGCTGTTGTATCTTTCATTGAGAATCTAGAATCTCAAATTAGCGAGGAAATAAAATGGCTAAGATAACAGATGAATTAGTAATTCGTGGGAATCATATTAAAAATCGAATTGTAATGGGTCCTATGGTTACCTTTTCCTTTCATAGAGATCATGGACCTTATTATAGTAAGCAGCACATTGAACATTATACGAAGCGTGCAAAAGGTGGCGCCGGTCTTATTATTGTGCAGGCCACCAGCGTATTTGGTGCTGTAGATTCCACAGCATGTGGTCGCCAGATGATATTACAGCTTTAAAGCAAATTGCAAGCAGCAGCCATGAATATAATGCGATGATAATGCTGCAGCTTCATTGCGGCAATATGAATATTAACGAGTTGTCAGCTGCAGAAATTTGTTCGATGCAGATGAACATGAAGCAGGCAGTCCTCCATGCCGGTGAAATAGGTTTTGACGGCGTTGAATATCATTTCGCCCGCCCATGGGTTCACCTTATGCAAGTTTCTTGATACTTCTTACAATCGTCGAACAGACCAATACGGTGGCGATGCTATAAACAGGACAGGAATTCTAATAGAAATTCTACCAGAGGTTCGGAACAGTACTCATAAAAATTTTATTGTCAGCGTGCGCATGG
Source organism: Methanosarcina subterranea (assembly GCF_055385895.1). Classification (NCBI taxonomy): domain Archaea; kingdom Methanobacteriati; phylum Methanobacteriota; class Methanomicrobia; order Methanosarcinales; family Methanosarcinaceae; genus Methanosarcina; species Methanosarcina subterranea. Next base: position 2,590,071 of record NZ_AP042426.1, read on the forward strand.
GTGAATATCTACCGGAAAGCAAGGATGGCATTGAAGTAGCTAAAACCTTTGAAAAAGCCGGTATTGATTTATTGCACATTTCATCTGGCATGCAAGCTCCAGTACACCCGGTTCCGGAAGGTTTCATATGCAGCCCTATTACCTATAGCGGATGTAAGATTAAAAAAGAAGTAAACATTCCCTTTATTGCGGTCAATGAAATCCGCACGGAAGAATAGGTTCGATTTTTAATTGAAAACGATTATGCGGATTTTGTTGCCATTGGCAGGGGCATGTTAGCTGACCCTGAGTTTGCTAATCATGTGATAAACGACAAACCTGTGAATACTTGCTCCGAGTGTGAGAGGTGTTTCTGGTTACTGATGATACATTATGCACTGCAAGGAATAAGAAGTAAATTAAGGTTTTCAGGGTTGACTCCCATGAAGTAAGGCGAAAGATTCTGAATATTTCTTATTCTGATTGGAAAAAGTAAGGGTTTTCTAAGTGGACTCTGCGTTACATGAAGCAAAACGCCAAAAGTGATAAGCTGTTCATCCCTAACAGCCATATTTTGGAAAGAGTTAAAGAATGAGAAAACTTGATTTCAGGGGGTTTAAGATAACATCTAAAGAAGTTTATATTTATAAGCATTTTATGAATAGGTGCCTGGAAGAGATAAGCAGATAAGCCAGGTGACTGCTCCCCTCATTAAAATGAGGGGCATCTATCGGTTTTACGAACAGACTGCAATCCCAGTCTGAGAATGTTAATAGAAGCATTAAGATCACGGTTGATAGATAGACCGCAGAAAGGACAATTATGAGTTCTTTCTGACAGGTCTTTTTCTACCAGCATACCACAACTTGAACACATCTTAGAGGTATTCTTAGGATTTACAAGAACTATTTCTCTACCAGCGTTTTCAGCTTTGTAGGAAGTATAAGTTACAAGTTTACTCCAGGCAGCATCAAGAATGTGTTTAGCCAGATTGTTATTTTTTGACATATTCTTAATGTTAAGATCTTCAAAACAGATTACACCATAATTATCAACAAGACTTTTACTGAGTTTTTGAGTAAAGTCTTCTCTTTTGTTAGAAATTCGTTCGTAGACTCTACATAATGTTTTAAGGCATTTCTTTCTTTCAGGAGTTCCTTTTTCCGCTTTAGATAACTTCCTGTTAGCTCTTGCCAGTGCCTTTTCTTCTTGTATGTAAAATCTAGGATTGGGAACATACGCTCCATTTGATAATGTAGCAAAGGAAAGAATTCCAACATCAATACCTACTGACTTATCAGATTTTTTAAGTGGTTGATAAGTTTCAACATCAGTAAGTATTGATACAAACCATTTTCCGGTTGAAGTTCTCCGTATAATTAAGCGTTTAATGTTTCCTTCAAATGGTCTATGCAGTTTGATTTTTATATCTCCGATTTTTGAGAGGCTTAATGTATTTCCATTTAAGGAAAAACCTGATTGCAGGTAAGTAATGCTGTCGTACCAACCTTTTCCTTTGAATCTGGGATATCCCGACTTCTCTCCTGCTTTAACTCTACGGAAAAAAGCCTGAAAGGCTAGATCAACACGCATAGTTACATCTTGAAGGGTATGAGAATGAACATTTTTGAGTTCTGGTTTATCTTTCTTCCAGATAGGAATCATTTTCTTAGAATCATAATAACTGATTCGCTTTTGCTCTGATTCCCAGGCGTTTTTTCTTAATGCCAGAGTTTCATTATAAACCCATCTACAAAGTTCCAGAGTAGAATTAAGTTCTGTAATCTGTGATTTTGTTGGATAGATTCTATAACGATTAACTTTAGGCATATTACAGTATAATGTAATTTTACTTAAATAAAAGTTGTTATATAGAAGTTGACGGCTGTATCCCGCCATTAAAATGACGGCGATTAGCCTTAGATGCTCCTAAACGGGTAACACAAAAGCAAGCTGTACATATAGAGTTTAATTCAGGAAAACAGCAAATTGAATAGAAAGATATTACCAAAAATCACTGAGAGTAAAAATAAATTGTTTAATTATGTTTTTTAGGTTGTGTTTTTAATATATTTCCCGCAAAAACATTATTTTTAAATACAAATTTAGAAAATGTTGGGAAATTGTTTTCGATGGTTGTTAAGATAATTACGCTAAGCAATATTTTTTTGTAGGCTAGTTTGAAATCATTTCTGGTTAGAAGGTTGAAAGCTAGATTTTTATCACCAGCTTGTATGTTATGTTTTGCTGTGTACATTTCAATATGTTGTATATATTCCTCTAAATCTATTATAACTCCATCTGGCACTGAACCAAGCTTTAGAGCCTCTCTTCCAGTTTTTACAAAAGGATGAATCTTCACAGGCCTTCTTCTTTTTGAAGAACTATTGACAACGTTTTGATAATAAATAGCACATACCTGGTTATTATACGCAATCGGATATTCTAGGGCAATTCTACCCCACATATCAACATCTTCGCCCCACCAGAAGCTAGATTGAAATCCTCCAATTTCTGAAAATATCTTTTTAGGAATTGTTGCTGAACATGTATTAAATAAAGCACGTTTTATTACATCTTTGGTCATGCATACTTTAAAGTAATTTAATATTAATCCGTCATTTGGAACAGGCTCTCCTGATTCTTCATCTAATTCAGTTTTCATTGAAGTTGCATACAGGCCTGCATATGGATATTTTACCCTTAACTTCAGGATTGTTTCAAGATAATTTGGCATCCATGTGTCATCCGCGTCTAAAAAAGCTATAAGATCTGCTTTAGCTTCATTGATACCTCTATTACGTGCTACTGAGACACCTGCATTTTTTTGGTTGATCAATCGAATTCTAGCATCATTGAAACTCTTTACTATATCTGCACTTTTATCTGTTGACCCGTCATTTACTACAATTATTTCAAAATCCTGAATTGTCTGGCTTATAACAGAATCTAATGCTCTCTTAATATGTGGCTCTTTATTGTAAAGAGGGATCACAACTGAAAATATAACCAGAACATCGCCTCCTTATAATGTCCAATTATACTATAACCTCTTAAGAAAATTGCATTTATTTCATTTTTCAATTAAAGCAGCCGAAAAATCGATTGTTTCTGGAAAGTAAAGGATATGCGCAGGCTTTTAATTATTATATTCCCCTTATATTACCCCTAAGGATAAATTTATATTTTTACTAGAAAAGCTTTATGCAATTCTCAGGCTTATTGTTAGTATTTCTAATGTTTTGAACAGGCTCAAGAAACTGAATCAGGGGAAAAAAATGGAAAGAACAGATTGAACCTTTTAACTTCTTCCTTGTAGGATTCCAGACAATTAAAGAAAATGATAAGGCTGTTAAGATTCTGGTTCCATTTACAAAAGATTATCAGAAGATGGTTTATGAGATATTTATTGATTAGACTGGAGAAATCAAAAAAAATCTCAATATTTCAAACCTTTGAGCAGGACCATCTTGCAGTATGTCGAATATCTTGAAAACAAGTTTGATGGAAATACAGGAGTTTTAGAAAGAAAACATATTAAGGCTGATGGATTGGTTTACATAGGGAAAGAAGCCAACAATATCGAAGATCAACCTTTAGACATTACTAGGATTCAAGTTTTTGGTCGTGGGGGTGAATCATTGAAAATAGCAATCATAAGACTCTCCCCACGTTTTTACCCACATATAGGTAGTGTGCTTGGTTTTTTCAGATTTTATCAATAACTCACGAACAATCCAAGTTTTTATTGATGAGGAAAAGACTAAACAGAAAATTTTAAACTTAAGCCCAAAAGAAGCTAGAGAATTAGGAATAAAATACAGGAGCACTTTAAAGAAGATAAGGGACAGGATCATAAAAGAGGAAAAAATCAATATAAATTACCACCATAGCACTGCAAGAGGTACTGAAAAGAAGTGGATGGAGCGGCGCGCATCAGGCAGGATATGTCAGAAGAGAGGATCTGCAAAAAAGCCAATCTGAAAAAGGTACGATAAATCAGATAAAATAAACACTTTGTATTAAAAATGAGGTTCTGAGCTACAGTCGTTTTTCGGTCATATCAGCAAGAGTTATTGGTGGTTGCTCTCAGAAGCTTCAAATAGGAAAACCTGGACCGGACATAATGTTCTAGACCATATTTCCATTCCTTGCATTCGGGTCGACCCTTATTAATAAACATGGCCTGATGGGCGCAACCTCCCATACAGATGGGTAGCATCTTGCATTCTATGCAGTCTGAATACTCGAAAGGTTCCCAGGTCAGCCATTGAATCTCGTGATTTCCCTTCTCCTTATTTTGTTGTGTCAGGTCACCGATTTTACCAATGCTTGCAGTCTTATTACCTATTTCAGTCCAGCACTTGTACATATCTCCATCAGGATCAAGCACAAAAGCATTGGTCCGATTGGCATCGCAAGCCCGGGCAAATCTTGGATAAAAGGATGTTATACCTGTCTCGAATCCCATTAGACTTAAATTATTCTTGAAAGCCTGGTTTACTGTAGAGAATTCTTCTGTCAATATACAGGAACTCTCATACGACTTACATCCGGCTGTATAAGGTATAACATGGCCCAGGTAAATGAATATGTCACTCAGATTGTTATCTTTTAACACGTTCAGGAGTCTGTTTATATTGTCAATATTGGATCGGTCAATGTTTACGCGAACATATACTTCAATGTCGTTTGCTTTCAGAAGTTTAATCCCTTCAAGAATCTGGTCAAATGTTGGGCCGTTGTTCCCTTTAAGCATTCTGCGACTGTCATGCACTTCGCGGGGTCCGTCTAAGGTAATATGGACAAACTGAATTCTGCTCTTATTAAAATTCTCTGCGATGCCAGAATCTTTCGAAATTAGGTATCCGTTCGTGATCATGCCAGCAGAGTATCCAACTTTATTCTTTTCTGTAATGGCAACTATTTTCTGAGATAAATCAAAAATAATTTCTTTTGCCAGGAGTGGCTCTCCGCCATACCAGGTTACGAATATATCTTTTCCAGTCTTAACTACTTTTTCAATATATTTCAATAAGTCGTCCTTTACCTCGTCTGACATGAAAACATTTTGGCTATCCTTGCTATTTTGACTTTTATCTATTTGTTCAAAACAATAGCTACAGGCAAAATTACAAGTTAAAGTTGGAGCAATAACCAATCTGACCAGCGCGCTGTCATACTTATCACTGCTGTAGGCAAATTTGACCATTCTCAGCTCATCAGCAGTGTCGTCAACGATAAATCCTCCCTTTCGCAGCTCATCAACAAACTGCTTTTTGTTTTCTGGCAAGAGAGCATAATCAAACTGAGGAACATTCAATAAATCTATGCGGCTCTTTCTAACTTCAGCTAGTGCTGTAGTAAGACTGTTAAAAATCATTGCCTTTTCTGGATCATCGGTTGACCAGACGAAATTATAGATGGATGGTTTCATAGTTCTAACGTATGTCTAATTTATTACCTATACTGCTTTTACACTCACAGAATCCGCAGCCTCCTACACCATCGCATCCGATACACCCACCATTCATTCCAGTCAGTTTTTGGGGCAATACCAGGTAGATAACATCAGCAGATTCCTCAACGACTTTAAGATTCACACCTGCATTAATTTTCAGGCCCAGTTGTTCGACTGCTTGATTCGGATTATCTATTAATGCTTGCTTGAACTCAGGGCTTGACCCTGCTTTAGAGATAACATGTTGCTGGAACTCCTCACGTGAGAGGGTGTCTGCCATTTTGATTCCTTTTTTAACTGTTCTCATTTTGTATCTCCCGTCAATTATTTACTAGATTATTTTATTTTTCCAATTAATTCTTAATAAGCTTAGGAATGGCTAAAGAAATAACTTCAAGTTTTCACTCTGAGAACGGATCTATTATTCAATTTTTAAATAATTACCAAGAGCAATATCAGTGACTGTATACTTGAAATTATATTTTTTAATATTCCTAAGTAAAAATTCTAAGTTTTACTAATAATTAATACGGTTTCGTACTATAAACATTTAACGACGTATATAAATATTAATTATAGTTGATTGAATATAATAAGCCGATATTGATATTTATATACTATTAATGATATAAATAAATAAGTTAGATAATAATTACTAATACTGCTTTTTTAAAATCAAATATTAAAAATCAACAAAAGAAAGTTGAAAATATTATAGCCTACTGCAACTATATATTAGATAATAACTAAGAATACTGAAAGAAAAGTTCGACTAGATGTTGAGACCTTCCCACTCAAGAAAATGAAATGATACTTTTATCCATACAAAATAAGGTAGTACATCCCTCTAAAATTGGATATAACTTTTTTAGCCATGAATTACTTCCGAGCTGATCCCAAAACTCAGGATTAAGTCCCTAAATCTTAAATCTTGAATAATCAATCGATCTTCTGATTAGGAAAATGATCCTGAAATTCTTGTTGATATGAAAATAAAATCGGTTTTGGGATGAGCTCTCCAACAACCTCCTCTTAAAAGTCCCCATGTATACCCCATCTCCCCTTTTTTGAAAGTATTATGTGAAATATTCAATCTTTGCATCCGGAAATTTCTCCTCGATCAGGGAGATAAGATACACTTTGATTTCTGCCGCATCCTCCTTTGGGTAGACATACTTGTACCTGCCGAATTTTCCCCATTTCAGGATGCGTTTGCTCTCGTCCATGTCTAGGCTGGTGTTGGGTAAACACTCCAGTATGAACTCTTTTGCGACGGGGGTAAAACTGTGCTGGATGAGCTCGAAGGTGACGGGTTCAGCCGATTTGCCCATATTAATCCTTTTCCGGAGCTTTCCAAGCAGTTCAAGATATTCCTCTTCCAGCGGTCATAAATCATGATCTGAGCCACTATAAAACCAATAGTGTACCCTGCTGCAGCGAGCTTTGAAGCCGCTTCGATACTTTCGTCGAAGCCGGCGGGACTCTGTTCAAAATTTTGTATAACCTGCATGAAGCTAATGCTTACGTGGAAGCGTGTCCGACCGTTATGCTTCAAATTTACACCAAAATAAGCGTGGATTATAACTTCCCTGATCACTATCATTTTTCTCCAGAGAACAAATGGATGTTCCTTTCTTACCGCTTCAGGAATATGTTTTGTTGCTTCCCCGATAATTTCAAGCATGCGGCTTACGGCAAAAATTTTTTTGATCAGGACATTACTCGAAGAAACCTGAGTCGAGGTTTTTGCCCTCTTTTTTATTTTGTTCTGATATCCGGTGCAATTAATTAAGGTCCGAAGATTTATTTCCTTCTATACTAATATAATTGTAAGATAAGTATAAACAATAATGACCAAGGGGGCAGAATATGACAGTGAGGATGACAATTACAATGCCGGATGATTTGAAAAGCTTAATAAATGACTATAATACCAGGAATACATTCAATAAATTAGTCGTAAGTCAAATTGCGCGGAGAGCGATCATTGAATTCATCAGAACGAATGATCCGGATTTAATTAGCGAGGAAGCCCAGGTTAACCAGTGCAAGCAGGAAAAGCAGGAGATACCGCAAGTAACAGAAGATCAGGATTCTGGAGAATCTTTGGATACCTCTGCAGGAGATCAAGAATATAAAGAATCTCCAGATACTTCTGTAGATGCTTCAGAATTTATACAGGAAGTAGTGCGGGATTTTCAGGACACGGAGGTGCTATTAACGGAAGGAAAAGAATTCACCTGCGAAAGATGCGGTGCTCTTTTTGTATCGAAAAGCCCAAATGCACGTTTTTGCTCTCCTGAGTGCATGCAGGCTAATCAAGGAGAAAAATAATGGTAACTGATAGTGTTGAAGCCTTTACGAATGTATAAAGTACTGAAAAATAAGTCCACTTATTGGTGTTCCTGTCTGTAACTAAGAACCTCCAACATTTAGCGGTTTTTATAAATCGAAGTAAATTTAAGTAAATTTAAGTAAAAATCTTAAACCAAGAAATAATTCCCTTATTTCATCCATGTTTAGGACGACCTCAATTGTATAATAAACCTCAACTGTATAATAATATACATATACACTGAACAGTTAGAAAGTAAAAATTAAATTATCTACACCGAGTATTTCTGAAAGCTCCTGCTTGAGCCCAATGAATTCCAGGAGGTCAGGTTTTTTAGAGAATTCTACAAGAATATCGAGGTCGTTATCCTCTTTTTGTTTCCCGCGAATGTAAGAACCAAAAATCTCCAGATAATTGATATTATACTCCTGTGTAAGTTTTGGAAGATGCTGATTAATAATTTTTGAGAAATACACTGCATCCTTTACTTTTTGGTCGCTTGATTTAATGGCAGTATTGACTGTCATGCGTCCTCGAGCCTTGAGTTTAAGTTATTACTCGCGAAATTAGTCCTATAATATATTTTTTGCGTTCAGTATTTAAAATTAAGTTTTGATTAACCTCTGAACTTCAGATATATAACTTACTAAATTTGTGAGAGTCCCATGTCTGTCTGACTTTTCGGATAAGCTCTTATCCGTATCCCTTATGAATAGATTTTCTAGTAAAACCTATGAATATTCTAACCTCATGGAGAATAATTTTTACATTTAAATTAAAACAGGCTTGAGAGGTCACATCATAACAACAACGTACTCTATAACTAACTACCATAGATAATTCTTTAAGTGTAGAGTTTTCTAATCAATTACTTCATGAAATTTGTGACTATGTAGACAAATTAGATACACTGACTTTTCTCCATATATTAAATGGGATCGAGGATTGAAGACTATTCTTTTTCGGAAAGACATTGTTTTCATCTGAATTTTGGTGATTTCTTTTAGGTCCAGATCCTTAATATTTTTAAACCCTGCCTTCCTGAAGTATTCAAATGTTTTTTCCGGTGGAACTCCATTGGGGTTTGGAAGTTCATTTTTTATTTCATTGGAGTAATATCTTCTTCTAGGATACCTTCTCTCAAAAAGCAAAGTTAAGAAATCACCTATAAATTGCCTTGTCTTTCTCTCGATCAAACCATCATTCCAGAGCCCATCTATGACGATAAGCACTCCTCCGTCCTTGAGCACTTTCTTCCAGTTCTTGACTGCAATATCAGGGTGTGGAAGGGTCCACAGTAAGTGACGGTTGACAACAACATCAAAAGTTCCTGCTTCAAAAGGCGGATCTTCAGCATCTCCTTTTTTGAAAGCACTGTCAAACATTTTCTGGGATTTTTTTTCTCTTGCTTTTGCAAGCATTTTCTCCGATAGGTCAAGCCCAGTAACATGATGACCCAGTTCTGCAAATAAAAGCCCGATTTCACCTGTCCCGCAGCCTACATCGAGCACTTCCAGCCTACCTAAGGGAAGCAGACTTTTAAACAGGGTTTTCCATGCTTCCCTTTCAATTTCACTATGGATTCCATGCCCTTCCTTGTCGTCGTAGGTCTCGGATGAGATATCCCAGACATGGGCAATATTCAGTTTCATCTGGTCATCCTTAATAGCCATATCCTAATTCCTCTGTTAGTGTTTTTAATTGATGTAATAGTCATTTTTGCCCTTTACCCGTACATGCATAAAACAATATCTGCTGAAACTTTAGTATTAATTTACCGCATGTTTACGTTTTCATGATTTCAGGATTGAAAGTCTGTCTTGAATTGATTTTTGATGTTCCTCTTCACTCCAGGAAGGGTCCTTTAAAGAAATCCAGAGTTCGCAGGGGATTTGTGAACAATCGCCGCAATTTCGATAACCTTTTTCCTTAACGCATTTGTAAACAGGGCAAATATCAGCGCCAATATACTGGGCCCAATAAACCTTGCCTTCAATTGCATTACAACCGGCACATTCGTCATTCAAATGAATACATCCATCACAATTTGCTCCACATACACAAATCATCTTATACCTTCCGTAAACAATTTCAGTAATTATAAGTAAATTTTGATATTTAAGGTGGGTAACTGTTTAAGTTATTCAAAGTATTGAGCACATTTAATAAGCCCTTTGAATCTCATCACTGTTATATTCACCTTTGTTTCTAAAAGCGATCTCAAATTCATTATTCTTTGCCAAGTAAGTTGAAAGTATTCCTTTATTTCAAGAATTGCTTTTTTCAGGTTAATATCTTTAAAATATTATCAAAAAAGGCAGCGAATCAAATTTTCTGTACTAAATTTGCTCTATATTTTATTCAGAAGTTTTAACAGTAAATTTATGCATTTATCGGTGTTTTAACAGTAGATCTTTACGTTTTTCGTTTTTGCTTTAAATGACTGTGTTGAGAAACAAAAAACACTGAAAAGTACTAACTCGTTTTGTAAATAATATCAACCGAATATTAGGGAACAGCCGACTTTTCCAACATGCAGCTGTTAACTTTTCGGATAGTCTCCACGTCACCGAAAATTACGCTGAGCACACCGTAAAGTAACTGTAATAATTACAGCAAAAAATCAATTTGTAATATTAATATGGCTATTTGAATAAATATATTCTGAATATGATTATATATTGACAAATTATTGGTTAATCTAACAATTATGAATATATTTTTATAACAATTAAATAACGCGTACTGCAAAGCTAAATCAAAAATATACTTAGACCCTTTCAATGGCACATTTGAGGGCTGAATATGAAAAATAAAGCTCGAACAATGCTTCTAACATTTATAATTTTTATTGCATCAGCAACAGTTGCATCGGCTGGGACAGAAACTCAGATCACGCAGAATGAGCGGTTAACATCGGGAACATCATTTTATGGCGACTACGTTTATTGGACAGAGAGTACTGGAAATGACATACATGCTTATGATCTAATTACTGGAAAACGAACAGATATTTCTGGTCATTTTGCATACAACCAGATTGCTTCATATGGAAATAAGGTCGTATGGGCTGGTGACGGTGGTGAAGCTGTTTATGTGTACGACATTTCTACAGGTAATGAAACTAAGATAACACCGTCTGGGAACTTCCCTGATATTTACGGAAACTACATAGTATATACTAACTATTACGATCAAGATCACAAAAATGATAGTATTTATCTGTACGATATCAATACTGGCAATGAAACTAAGATCGTCACTGTTTACGGTTATCCTGCCATATATGATGAAACAGTTGTATGGTCTCAAGCTAACAGTAGCGATGGTTATGATGTCTGCAAATATGATATATCTACTAACCAAACAAGCATAATAACAACTACAGATAGTCCAATAACCGAGTCCGAACTCGATATCTACGGAGATACCGTAGTATGGACAGAATCGCACAACCTATATATGTATGATACGGCTTCCAACAAAAAAACTCAGATCACTAATAGCGGAAATGCATATGAACCTGCAATCTACGGTAACTGGATAGCATGTGAATGTGGTTCAGGGGATAATAGAGGCATCTACATTTATGAGATCTCTACTGCCAGGACAACCCGCATAGCTACCAGTAGTGCACATGGTCCGTCTATTTATGGCGATAATATCATATACATAGATTCTCGCAATCCGGAAACAGATCCGGATGTAAGAGATATTTATCTGTATAATCTCTCAGATACATCAACATCAGATAACATCGTTGCAAATTTTACCAGCAATGTTACCTCAGGAATTGCACCTTTAACCGTCTCCTTCACTGACGTCAGTACAGGAGCACCGAATTCATGGCAGTGGAACTTTGGAGACGGAGCTACTTCAAACGAACAGGATCCAGTTCACACTTATTTATCACCAGGAAACTATACAGCTCGTCTGACAGTAAGCAACTCAAACGGTTCGGATTCGAAGTCAGCTACAATAACTGTTTCTGAAGAAGCTGGATCAGCACTTCCTGTAGTGAACTGTAGCAATGTAACCAGTGGGAATGCTCCCTTGACTGTCCAGTTTACTGATCCATTACAAAATTCAACCGAATGTAACTGGGACTTTGGAGACGGAGCTACTTCAACCCTTCAAAATCCGATACACACTTATGAATTACCAGGAAACTATGTTGTTAACCTGACTTCAAGCAATAAAAATGTGACTGCGTCTAAAACTGCTACAATAACTGTGCTGGAAAGCAGTTCCAGCGATGATAGCGAATCAAGTGAAGGAAGCAGCCACAGTAGTAGTGGCGGAAGTGAGGGCGCAGGCGGTTCTCCTGAACCTGCAAAAAACGTTGAGGTCAAGGAACTTTCCCAGATCTTCATCACAAACGGAAAAACTGTGAAGTTTAATTTTACAAAGAATGCCACTGCTGTTGTTTATATAAGCTTTGACTCAAAAAAGACCGCTGGCAAGACAACAACTATTGTTGAGATGCTGAAAAATCAATCCACTCTTACCCCTGATGCACCCCAGGGAGAGGTCTACAGTTACCTGAATATCTGGGCTGGAAACGGCGGGTACGGAAGTGATGAAAATAATCTTGAAAACGCGGTTATTTACTTCAAGGTTGAAAAATCCTGGGCACAAGACAAAAATATCGACCAGTCTTCAATAACCCTAAACAGGTACAGCAACAAAACATGGGAACAACTGCCAGTCAGTCTGTTAAAAGAAGACGACAAATATCTGTATTTCACAGCAAGAACCCCTGGATTCTCTCCATTTGCAATAACAGGTAAGACAAAAATAACTGAGAATGAAATACAGTTAGCTGTGGATGATACGCAAAATGAATCTACCAGTGAAAATACGGCAATAAATGTTGAACAAATATCTGAGCAAAATCAAAACCTAAATGCTTCTGGAAAAGAAAGCACAAAAATGCCAGGTTTTGAAATAGCTTCTGGTATTGTCTGCCTGATTAGCGTATTCTTGTTCAAAAGAAAATAAAACCATATATTATTGATGGTCCAGAGGTTTAGTCTTATAATAAATCACTATCACGGCACTGCACTGCATGAGGTGTTGAAAAGAAAGATACAGGATAACGCGCATTAGGTAGAGATATGTCAGAGGAACCGTTCTCTTGACATACCCCCGTCCCCTCTTTTTTAAAAGTATCATGTGAAATATACTATTCTGGCATACGGAAATCTCTCCTCGATCAGGGAAGTGAGATACTCCTTGATTTCTGCCGCGTCCTCCCTGGGGTAGACATACTTGTACCTGCCGAATTTTCCCAATTTCAGGGTGCGTTTGCTCTCGTCCATGTCCAGGCTGGTATTGGGGAAATGCTCCAGTATGAACTTCTTCGCGACGGGAGTGAACCTGTGCTGGATGAGTTCGAAGGTGACGGGTTCGGCGGATTTGCCCGTATCAATCCTGCTCCTGAGCTTTTCAAGCAGTTCAAGATATTCCTCCTTCCAGCGGTCATATATCATGATGGGAGCCACTATAAAACCGATAGGATACCCTGCTTCAGCGAGCTTTGAAGCCGCTTCGATCCTTTCATCAAAGCTGGCGGTATTGTGTTCAAAATTCTTTATAACATACCTGGAGTTGATGCTTACGCGGAAGCGTGTCCGACCGTTATGCTTCAAACCGAGTAGAGGCTCCACATTGTTGAATTTTGTTACTACACGCAACCTGGCGTTGTCCAGTGTTCCAAAAAACTCTATCGTCCTTGCAAGGCTTCCGGTGATGTGCTCGATGGCGAGGGGATCTCCCGCACTTGCCACCTCAAAGGTAGTCAGCCGGTTGCCGTTTCGGACGATATGCTTCTTGATGGAATCGAATATTTCCTCCAGGTTTACATAGGTTCTGAGATAAGGCTTGCTGCTCTGCGTGGTATACAGGTAGCAGTATTCGCAGCTTGCCGGGCAGCCGGTAACCAGAGAAAATTCAAAGTCGGCTGACGGCTTGCATACATCAAATTTCAGGCTTTTCTTAACTGTGACAACAAGGGTTTTCTTGCCACTTGCATACCTCTGTCCTTCAGTAGTTCCCGGAATAATAGAGGATATCTTTTGAATGGGTGCCTTTATGATTTCAGTTGAGGTGCCCTCAAAATAGTCGTATATTTTCCGTCCAAGGGGATAGTCCAGGGATCTGGGCTCAAAAATCACCCTGTCGGGTGAAAACAATTTTATCGTTAATACCTCCCTCCTTATCATATCCTGTACAGCATCTCTTGAAAATCTGTTCTTATGTGCCGCATTGTTTCCGCAGTACGAATTTTACAGATGCAGCAAAAAAACGCCATTACAAAGTAGAATTTTATCACCATTATAATATAATTATCGATATTACGGTACAATATACCCGTTTATATATTCTGCAATTTTTACATAGTTTATACATTAAAATAAAATAGAATTGCGACAAATACTTAATGAAACACAGATGAAAACTAGGCTTGGAACCAACCATGAGACAATTTCTCGTAGCTATAACAAAAGAAGATGACTTCTTTATTGCAAGATGTCCTGAACTCAACGTAACTTCTCAAGGCGAAACCCTTGAAGAAGCAGAAAAAAATATTAAAGAATCTATAGAACTGTATATTGAGAGCTTCGGAACTGAAGACCTTCCTCAAAAAGTTTCCAAACCTTACCTGACTTTTGTGGAAGTTGCCCATGTCTAAATTACCAGTAATATCTGGAAAAGAACTTGTAAATGTATTAGAGAGGGCTGGATTTGTCATTGTAAGGCAAAAAGGAAGTCATGTATCACTGCAAAAAATTACTATTGATGGGACTTACAGAACAGTTGTTCCTTTACATAAAAGACTTGCCAGGGGGACACTTATCGATATTCTTCATCAAACTGGTTTAAGCAAAGAAGAATTAATAGATTTACTTTAAATTTGGTTTTCTCAAATTTTGGATGTTACTCTCAAACTTCCCTTTAAATCAAGCTCTCTCATCTTTATTATACAGAAATAAAAACTATCTTAAAATTATATATTACTGTTTACTGTTAATATCATTCTCTCTATTAACTACAAGATTATTTTTCTTACAATCTTCTTTAAATCTAATGACTTAAAAATAATGTACAATTCTTAAAAAATCATATAAAAAGTGCTCTTTTTCCCATAATTATCAGAGATCTCATATTTGTGTCTGATTTTTCGTTTTGTCATTACTATATATCACCTTGCATCGCAATTATTCCACTTTTCAGATAAGCTCTTAATCGATGTAGCATGCGCCTGTAATTATAAATAATATCTAATTTTATAATAATCACTGAATAACTCACATACACGACCAAATAGAAGATAGAATGGGGGATGGAAATAAATGAGAAATAAGGATAATTTACACTTAATATTTTTGACTTCAGCAGTCCTGATTTGTTTTTTACTTATCAGCTCATCTGCTGCACAGACATATGGAGAGCAAAATGCTTCGGATAATGACTCATCTACCAATAATGAGTCTCCGTATCCGCGTGGTACAGCCCCGGCATATGGAATGATGGGGTGGGAGACCGGTACCCAATTTTTAACAGATAACGCTACGCTTGTTCACCTTGGATGGAGCACTTCTATAACTCCACAACAGTTTGTTGATAACGTTAATAGAGGCAAAGAACTGGGAATTTCGAAATATTTGGTAGCTACTGGCGGCCCACAAATGGAGTCTGAAAGCTTCTGGGAAGAGGTCAGGGATATGGGTGTTACTGATGATGATTTCTATGGTGTGTATTTGCCTGACGAGGAAGGAAGTCCTTCAACGCTTATCAGCATGTATACAGGTATGAAGAAATACTTCCCCAATGCTGTTGCTGGCGATTATTTAGGTGATATGCAGACAGGACCTGATGATGAGGAATTTATTCCAGGACTGGATGTCTGTTACTTTACTACCTACACGAAATTTCATCCTGAACGCCCGCACGCCTGGGTATATGGTAATCTTATTGCCAATGCCCCAGATTGGAAAAATGCAGGAAAAACCGTATATGTAGCAACAGAAGCATTTGGTCAGGCTATAGAGGTGAATGATTTAGACCCGGACCTGAATACTACGCAAAAAGTGGCTGATCGTCACGAAAGTCAGATTGTGATGGGAATTTTAGGTGGAGCACAGGGTGTTTTCTCATATGCTTATAAATATGCAGAAGATACTCCAGGCTATACCGGATGGACAAGCTTTAAGCCTAAATATGAACAGGTCTGGCCCTGGATTATGAACGACAACCGGACACTTCTGACAACAAACGTAACCAGCGGCAGGACAAATATAATTTCGGATCCTGGTGGCACAATCGATGCGGTTACAGCCTACATATTTACTGATGCAGACGATAGAAAATTAGTTGTGTCGTCAAGTATGCTTGATTTTACTGAAGCAAATGGTAGGGCAAATAATGCAACAATTACAGGCGTGCCAGACGGAATGTACGATGTCTTATGGGAGAACAGAACGGTGAATGTTACTGATGGAACCATCAATGATACATGGCAACCATATGAGTACCATTTTTACCAATTAGAGACGAATGATACCGGTACTATGTAAGCTCTATAAGCTCTTACTGTCACCGACGATCGGGTTTTGTTTCTTTCATCGGGAGTTAGCAGGTTACTATTCCTGCTAACTCTTAACTCTCCTGCTTCTGCTGCCGATTCAACAGGTTGAGAGTTCATTCAACAGATTCAGAGTTCGTTATCGATCAAAAAATATTCAAAATAAGAACAAGCGATTTTCTTATATATTAACTGACAAAGTTTCTTTTTCCTTGTTTTGTTGATGCAAATGTTTAGTAAAACCTCCGTACTTTTCCAGTTTTAGTTTTTATTACCAATGCACCAGATGTTTGCTTTTTCATGCCTGAAGCAAATCTACTCCAGTGAACTTACAGAGTTGAGAAACGAAAAAGCTAAAAATTGAGCTCATCCCAAAACCAGCTTTACTCTAAAATCAATAATAATCTCAGAGCTGTTTTCCGTCGTCAAAAACTCTATTGATTATTCAAATTCGCAATTAAGAGAAGTAGTTATGAGTTTTGGGATCAACTCATTAATAAACTCATTTTGAAATGATTTCTCATTTTGAAATGATTTAACCGAATGTTAGGGAACAACCTACTTTTGCAACATGTCATTGTTAACTTTTCGGGCAGGTCCCAGTTACCGAAGATTACGCTGAGCTTACTGTACAATAATTAAAATAATTATACAAAAATCAATTAAAGTTATTACTAAAAGTCTTCGGAAAAATTTGTTCTCATCAGGCTTATAAATTAACAGATCACCTGATCATCACGAGTACAAATATATTTATAATTATTAAATAAAATAACATATACTACCAGGATAAGTCAAAAACATATTTAGACTCTTTTCAATGGTATATGGGGATGGAATATGGAAAATAAAGCTCGACAAATACTTGTAATTTTTTTAATTATTATCGCATCAGCGACAGTTGTCTCGGCTGGAACAGAAACTCAACTCACGCAGGATGAGCGATTAACACTGAGGACAGCAATCTCTGCTAACCATGTTTTCTGGACAGAAATTGCCGGGAATGATGTACATGCTTATGATCTGACTACAGGAAAACGAACAGATATTGTTGGTAATTCGGTAGTAGGCAAAATTAATGCATATGGGGATAAGGTCGTATGGACCGGGGATGATGGCGACTCTGTTTATATGTGCGACGTTTCTACAAATAATGAAACTATGATAGCATCTGAACGGCGTAGCCCTGATATTTACGGCAATTACATAGTTTATACTAATAACTATTACTATGGACAGGATCACGAAAATGATGGTATTTATCTTTACGATCTTAATACCCATAATGAAACTAAGATCGCTGCAGTTTACAGCTCTCCTGCCATCTACGGAGAAAAAGTGGTGTGGTCGCAGGAGAATGGCGACAATGGTTATGATATCTACTTACATGACATATCTACCCAACAAACAGACACAATAACAACTACAAATAGCTCAATACCCGAATCCGAGCTCGATATTTGCGGAAATGTCGTAGTATGGACGGAATCAGGCAACGTATATATTTATGATATTGCTTCCTACAAAACAACTCAGGTTACTAATAATGGAGAC
The DNA here is from genome assembly GCF_055385895.1 of Methanosarcina subterranea. Classification (NCBI taxonomy): domain Archaea; kingdom Methanobacteriati; phylum Methanobacteriota; class Methanomicrobia; order Methanosarcinales; family Methanosarcinaceae; genus Methanosarcina; species Methanosarcina subterranea. The sequence continues at coordinate 2,607,987 of NZ_AP042426.1, forward strand.
GCGTATCAGCCGGCAATCTATGGTGACTGGATAGTATATACAATCGGCGACCCTTATAGCGGCGGTAGTAAGGATATTTACATATATGAGATATCTGCTGCCAGGACAACTCGCATAACTACCAGTGACCTTGCTTTTGCTCCATCTGTCTATGGCGATAAAATCGTATATGCAGATTGTCGCAATGATCCGGATTTTGAAGAAGTAAGAGATATTTATCTCTATGATCTCTCAAATACATCAAATAATATTGTTGCAAATTTCACCAGCAATGTTACCTCAGGAACTGCACCTCTGAACGTCTCTTTTTCTGACACCAGTGAAGGAACACCGAATACATGGTACTGGGATTTTGGAGACGGAGCTATTTCAAACGAGCAATACCCGGTTCATACTTATTTATCAGCAGGAAACTATACAGCCTGTCTGACGGTAAGTAATGCAAATGGTACGGATTCAAAGTTAGCTACAATAAATGTACGCAACAAATGTTGAACAGATATCTGAGCAAAAGAAAAGTCTAAACATTTTCGGAAAAGAAAGCACAAAAATGCATGGTTTTGAAATAGGTTCCTGTATCGTTTGCCTACTTAGTGTGTTCCTGTTTAAAAGAAGATATAAAGTGAATTATGCAAATAGAGCAGAACTTGATCAGGTCTGGCAGATAGGCAGATTCACTCCATTAATTCATTTTTAAATTCATTTTTAATATCTGTCCTTTTATCTGTCCCTTTATCTATTCTTTTATCTATCTTTTTATATATATTTTTATCTATCCTTTTATCTGTCCTTCTGCCAGTATTTTGGAAAAATGAACAGAGGAATAGCAGAGATTTTTGCCGCAAAATTAAGAAAAACAGAATTTCCATGTCAATTATTGCTGAAGTGTAAGCATACAAATCGGATTTGTCTGTTTCTCCGTATGGTGATGACATGACAAAAGCACGAAACATCGCAATCTATGGAAAAGGCGGAATCGGAAAATCAACTACTTCCTCTAATCTTTCAGCGGCTCTTTCGGACCTGGGCCTTACAGTAATGCAGATTGGGTGTGACCCAAAGAGCGACTCCACAAATAACCTGAGGGGAGGAAAATCAATTCCTTCAGTTCTTGATGCTTTAAGAAAAGGAAACAGAATTGAAGTCAGTGATATCGTTTATGAAGGCTTCAATGGGATCCTCTGTGTGGAAGCAGGAGGTCCGGAGCCCGGGATCGGATGTGCCGGCAGAGGCATTATTACTGCAATTGAGCTCTTAAGGCAGAAAAATGTCTTTGAGGAATTCAAACCTGATGTTGTAATCTACGACGTGCTTGGAGACGTTGTCTGTGGAGGATTTTCAATTCCTATCCGTGAGGGTGTTGCAGAGCAGGTCTACACAGTCGCATCCTCGGATTTCATGGCGATATATGCAGCCAATAATCTCTTCAAAGGAATAAGGAAATATGCAAATAATGGTGGTGCACTGTTTAGCGGCATAATTGCAAATTCAATGAACCAGCAGATTCAAAGAGACATAATAGATGACTTTGCAGTTCAGACAAAGACGACAATAGCAGGGTACGTACCTCGTTCGCTTGATGTTACAAGAAGCGAACTCAGAGGACAGACTGTAGTCGAGCATGCACCGGAATCGGAACAAACTGAGCTGTACAGAGAACTTGCAAGAGGCATTTTAAATAACGATAATAAATATGTGCCTGCACCCCTCGAATCTGATGAACTCAAAATATGGGCTGAAAGCTGGTCAGACATACTCCTCAGGGAGCGTGAAGAAGAGATAAAAAGCAGCATTGGAGGAATAACACCAGTAAGCTCGGAAGCATGAAACATATTTACAGCTCACCTGTCAAACTTCTGTTGTAGCTTCCCATACTCTCTATACAGCAGGGGTTTCGAGCTTCTTAACTTTTCTCAAAACACCTTGCTTCTGAAATTATTTTTTAGTAGCGGCAGGTTATTTCAGCCCTTGAACCATATACAGATATTGTAATTTTAAATCTCAATTTTTTTTCTGCGTAGATACACAGCTAGATCCTTGACATTGGGTAATTTTATAGTTTATTGATAATTTTAAGTTAAGTGATATTCTTTCGGGCATAAGAATGAGACTTAATGTAAGGTTCAATGTGGAGACGCAATGTTTTTATAACTTAAGTAATAAGGGTAGTTCACAATTGTGAATTGAATATATTAATGCCCTAAATGAAGATCATACATTGCTGGTAAGGATAATGGGATTAAGTAATGGAGATGTTAAAGAGAACAAAAGTTACCGAATTATGATTGATTCGAAGGGAACAGGCCACATCAGGATAATCAGGCGTATTAATTTAAAAACGCTAATAGAAATTTTTAAGGATCTTTACCTGGAACTTAAACCCGATCCTGATAAAAAGCCACATAATCATTTATGTCTCTCGTTCAGTCTATGAAGAGATGTCAGATAATATGAAGGATTTCCACGATTTTGCAATTTTATGTGTAGATGGAAAATTTGATCTGATTATTATGAGCTAATTTCTCAGTTTTTTGAAAAAAATTCCTTATTTGAGAAAAAATCCTTGAAAACCTTATCAGGGCATTTCTCTATTCCGGATACTGGAAGATACATTTGTGTTAATAACTAGTATTAACAATACTATTTTTGTATTATTGGGACGAAAACTATTCCTTTTGTGTCCACTCACTGGATGCGAGCCAAAAGATTTAAAAATAAAGAACTCTTCTATGACGATGGTGATCTACTATGAGGGATCGTTTTTGTTGAAAATGGATCTGTGAATAACAATCTAAATGACATTAGGTACGAAAATCTCGAAAAACTGCCCCCGTCTGCAAAGCTGGTATTTAAAACCCTTGAGGCAAAAGGGCAGATGACACAGAAAGATATAATTCGTGAAACAATTCTTCCTTCACGCACAGTCAGATATGCACTAAACAGGCTAAAGGAAGAACAGATTCTGCTGGAACGTTTTTATTTCCTTGACTCACGCCAGAGCCTTTACGAAGTAAAGAGGCAGGTGAGTAGTGCTCTTGCAGTCTGATGCAATAAAGTAATAAATTGCTCTTTCGGGCAAGCGTGTTTTACAATATACCTTTGTAAAACCACTCAAACTGCAATAAATCTGAATCTTGAGGTTTTTACCTCACTATTTTTCTAAACTCTGATTTCCTTTACCATACGGGTAAGTTTAAAAGATGCGGGTATCGGTGAGCAAGAAATATTCAAAGGCTGAGGTGTCAATCGCCTAATGGACATATGCATTGATGTTATACATTGATATTACACATTGACATCCAATCCTGATTATTGAATTACGAAAAAGTTCCTGAAACCATTTTCGTAAGAGTTTGTAGTTTATTTTCGGTTTATTTTTGTTTATTTTGTAGCTTCTTGAATTCAGGATACGCTCGGTAATTATATATTTATCCAAATACAAATTCTCAGTTGTCGGTTTCCTGTAAATTGCTTTACATGCCAGTGTCTGACTGATGGCAGTTCAGCTCGTGGGCGGGTTAACAGCAGAAGAATCCCTGGATAAACTGCTATAGAGGGGGTAATTATGGATCTCAACGAGAAAATAGACATGGTAGGGCGTTTATATCTTGCTCTTGAACAGATTGAAAACTGCACGGAATTCTCAGCTTTGATTCCTGAAGTCAGGACGAATTTTGTTTACGCATCAAAAGAATCAACCAGTCCTGCAGACGTTCTTGCAGTTGACGGAAAGATTACCGTAGTTGATAAACTTCCAAAAGCTGCCGGAAAAATAAAATTCGGGGTTTCAGGCTATATGGCGCACCTTATTCTGGAAATCCGAAAACATGACCCTGAGATAAGGTCTGCAATAGATTTTGCAAATTCTCCGCAAATTGCCGACTTTCTGAAAAATTACTGTAAAGAAAAGGGATGGGTATTTTCAGGTATAGACAGGCGCTCTGAGCCTGAAAATATAAAAGATCCGGATGAAGCGTCTGCATCCTGGGAAGTCGAGGAAGCTATTCGAGCTGCCGGAGGAAAGGTTCCCAGGGTATTCTGCGAGACTGGGGCGGTCGGAAAAGAGCCAGTAAGTATTCTTGTGGGTAAAGACCCGCTCGAGATAGCAGAACAGATCTGTGAGCTTGCAAAGAGATTTAATAAATCAAGACAGAGCTCCAAATAAAAGGAATATGAACTTTCAGAATGATGTCCAGAAAAGAGATGAAAAATAGGATTCATGTCGCGAAAATAGACCTCGACAAGTCCATTTCGTGATTTTAAAAAAGCCTGGAGCAAGGCACGGCTCAATACCAGTTCCTCTAAGGAAAGGTATGGATAGCGGAGTTTCCCCTACAATAAACCAGATTTAGCTATTCTTCCTCTGGTCTTCTCTTGTCTTTCTCTTGTCTTTTTTTATCTTCCTATGATCTTCTTTTATCTTCTTACCTTGCTCTTATTACACCTCCCATTCACGTTTTCTACTCCATAACTTATTTGATTGCAAATATAGTTTAATTTTCATACATATGATATATCAAAGTTACTAATCTATATTTCAAACAAAAAAATGATATCATGAGACTTTATCTGTAATTGAAAATGGAAGCTTTTCACTAAAATAGTAGTCATTTTTTGTTTAAAAAAAATGTTTCATTATTATCATAAATCGTAAACTGATAAGATATTTAGGCTGGCAAGTATATTATTTTAAGAGAATTACTATACAGTATAAAATTACTGTACAATGTGAGAACTGTTTGAGGTGGTGGATTTGGGGGTTATAATAAACGGGATATATTGGCTTATATGGGTAGTTATCACTGTGGCAACTGCAATCTCTGGTGGAAACGCCGATCCTAATGTGGTTTATCCTGAAACCAGCGAATTCTATTATGTAGGTGCAACCGGAGAGCCTATTGAACTTATAAACAATCCAAACTCAACTGATCCGACTTATCAGGAAATGATTACATTCCTGAGGGCTGATAAGACTGATGAAATCGAATATGATCCGGATAATTTTATGTGTGGGGATTTCGCGGAAGCAGTCCACAATAACGCTGAAGCGATCGGTATGAAAGCAGCGTGGATAAGTATAAACTTTGTAGGCTATACGGACGGGCATGCCTGTAATGCCTTTAATACCACAGATAGAGGCCTGGTCTTTGTGGACTGCACAGGGATTTACCCTTATGAACCTGGTAACCGGGACTGTACTGTAAAGATAGAAATTGGGGAAATATATCAACCGAGAGAACTGTTTACTTCCGGAGAAATATATGACCAGCTGGGCGTAGTTAAAAATTTTGAAATTTACTGGTAATTCACTCCCATACAGCCCATAGACTCAAACTTTACATAACCCAAATCTTATATACAGACCAAACTTTACAGACATCTCCTTGGATTTGCTGCCTCTTTCCTGAGAACCTGAATCCAGTCAGGAGACTTTACACCAGGGTACTCGTATCCTAAAAGAAATATCTCACTGAATTCTTCACCTTTAACCGGTACGGATCCGGTTACCTCATACGTTGGGAAAGGAACCTGAAGAACTCCTTTTACTGTTTCGCCTTCTTCCAGTTTCGTAAGTCTGGTGAGATTATCTGCAAAAAGAGCTTCTTCGGCATTACTTGCAGTCACGATGGGTATTGTACGGATCGAGTGATATATACATGATTCAATTACGGCGAACCCCAATACAAGCTCTTTCCAGATCATAGGTTTGTCTTTATCGGTTATTTCTTCCAATATTTACCCCCCAGAAGTTAAACGTTTGAATTACAATATGTTTTGAGTTGTTTATACAAGGAATAGGATCGTAATTGATAAGTCCTTTTCTTTCTATGATATCAGCATCAGTAATACCTTTCTTGGTAACAGAATTCATTTAATTCAAAACAAAATAAGATGAACAAATAAAGCTATCCAGATTTAAGCTAGCTATCCAGATTTAAGCTAGAAAATAAATCCAGCTATCTGGGCCTTTTTAAATTAGATTAAATTTTTTTTGAGAAAACCGGGAGCAAAGAGACCGTGAGAGCCACGGGTTAAGAAAAACTGGAAGAGAGACAAAAAATAAGGTACGGAAATTACGGAAACTTACTCCTTATTGTGGATGATCTCGTAGCTTACCTTTCCCCTGCTAATGCACTCCTTCACAAGCTTTTCTCTCTGGGAAAGGGCGCCGGTTTTTACGGACTTGACCTCTTCAAAGACAACCCTATTCATTTCTCCTTCGGAAAGCCCGTCAAAGATAATAAAATCCACAGGAGTTCCGAGGAATCTAGCGTCTTTGGGGTTATATTCGAAGTCAGGGAAATAAGGGATAAGGTGTTCTGTGACCTTGACGCTGATTACGGCTTCTCTTTTCTTCCTGCATCTTGGCGGATTTTCTTCTCCTTGTCGAGTTTCCATGCCCTGAAGAGGGTATCAGCTTTGTCGGAAACTTGGCGATCCATTTCTCTCATTTGCCAGGCTTCATGCAGGTCTCTGGCACGGGATTCGACCCTGCCTTTTAATTTGACGTATTTAAGGAGCAGGTAAACTATAAGGAGGGTAAGAAAAAGTGTAGAGTTGAAATCATTCAGTCATCCACGGTTATTTCTCAGGAAAGGGTTGGGGTTTTCAATGTAGTAGAATAAAGGATAAATCTCGAAGAACAAATCCCGAGAATAAATCTCAATAAATAAATCTCAGACTCTATAAATGGCTATAAATATTTAAAAGTTGTAACGGGATTTTTCTTTTCTGCTAAATTAACACTTTAAAAGTTCCTGCTCTGGAAAATAAGTTAATTCTGATGGAAAATTATCGGCATAATTATGGAATCTATTAGGCATCTATTAAGTATAATACACAAAATATAATACGGGAATATGGTGGGGATTCATAGTAACGACTCCGAGGAAAAGGTCCTGGGTGAGGTTCTCGGACTTCGGGACAGCATAGGAGAAATCCAGGCAGCAATTGCTGACTTTGAAGTTGGGAAAAGACTGAATATAGCCATTATAGCCGAACCCCTTGGAGGAAAGACTACCCTGCTTAATGAAATAGAGAAACTGAATATAAGCAGGGTGACAAAAATCACCTTTTCCGGGATTGTCCGGGATAAAAAGGAAATTTTTCTTCCCGAAGATACAAAAAGAGTAGTGCTTTTAGATAACTGTCAATTTCTGTATATGAGAAAACCTGGCGGTTTTGACGTATTTTATGAGTTCCTGTATATGATTAGCTCTCAAAACAGGATATTTATCACCACCTGGAACACTTATGCCTGGAAATACTTAAACGAAGTCTTCAGGCTTGATAAGTACTTCCCGGTGCAGATCTCCATCCCTGCTCTCGAAAAAGAGAATTTTAAAGACCTAATTCTGGAAAGGTACCAAGAGGGAGAGATCATATTTGATAGCGGTAATGAGGTAAAAGAAAAAGCTCTCATTTATATAGAAGATTATCCGCTTGAACTGGCTTCATTGGGCAGGAAAGTTTACATCCCGGTTCTGAAAATAAATATATCTTATCTTAAGAAACGCCTTCTAAATGAGAAGGAAAAAGAAAAAGAGGAAGAACAAGAGACTGCCGAAGATCGGGTATTTGGAGAAATCTATAGGGAATCAAAAGGTAACCCTGGTATCGCACTCAGGATATGGGAACTTGAGATTGATTATCCTCATATAGAACCTGAAGGTGTACGCCATTTTTCATATGACATAGAACTTGAACAGGAAGAGGCTTTTGTTCTTGAACTGATCCTTTCATACCAAGGCTTGAGAAAAAGCGAAATAGTTGACATTGTCGGCTCTATGTTGAGGACGGATGAAATTCTTTTCCAGCTCCTGAACCAGGAACTAATTTTTGAGCATGAGAACGGATCCATTCGCGTCAGACCCGAAGCCCTGCGCAGCGTCATTGCATATCTGGAAAAATTAAGGTTGGTGTGGTAAATGGTAAATGGAGAGGGCGCTGTAGAGACGGGTAGAGAGCAACTTCTTGAAAGCATAAGATCAATAGAGATGCAAACGCTCATAGATATGGTTTTGATTTTATTCGCCGCATACATACTTGGCAGAATAGTCACTATCGCACTTTCCAAATTATCAGAGAAGATGAGCCGAAGCGGCAGCGTAAAAGTCAAAATGATTATCCCTGCTATAAAATTTGGAATTTATATCATCGCTTTTTTTTATATCGTCAGGGAAATACTCACAATATTCGGACCTGAACTATTTCTTCTGACAGGGCTCGTGGGTGCAGCCATTGGATTTGGAGTAAAAGACCTTTTCGCAGATTTTGTCGGAGGAGTTGTAATTACGTTTGAAAGACCATATCAGGTGGGGGACAAAATCACCATCGGAAACTATTATGGGGAGGTCACTGATATCGGACTGAGAGCAACAAAACTTGTCACACCGGATGATGATACTGTTACCGTCCCTAACAACCTGATATTTAGCGAAACCGTTGCCAGTGGAAATTACGGGGAATCGGAGATGATGGTTGTAATAGATCTGTACATTGCCTCCGAGTCAGATGTTGAGACTGCAATGAAGATTTTTAGGGAAGTAATTGTGAGCTCCAGATACGTTTACATCTCCAGAAGTAGCCCTATTACCCTGTTACATAAGGCTCTCCCATTTTATACTAGGTTAAGAGCCAGAGCATATGTAAATGACCTGAGAGATGAATTCGAGTTTGAATCCGATGTACACATAAGAGCCTGGATCGAATTTCAGAAGAACGGTATAAGGGCTCCACAGCTTCATATCCTGAGTATTCCTCCGATAGAGGAAGAACACGAATCAAGTGATACAAACCGGAGAAATGTTCGGTTAAACAGGAGAAACAGAGGAGATTCCGAATTCGACACCGGGTCTCAGAGAAATTCCGAACTCTAAGCCTGTTTTATCCAGTTGTTTAAATATCTTATTCAGCCGTCTAAGTATTTGATTTAGTCTCTCAAGTTTTTTATTTAGTTCCTTAAGTGTCTTATTCGGTTCCTAAATTTTTTATTTCGATCCTTAAGCTTTTAACCCGGTAATATCAAGTTCTTTCCCTTCTTTCTCTGACTGGCTTATGATCGAGAAGCTGCCATCAGTCTCAAGGATAACAGCCCCTACATGTTCCAGATTGGCGTATCCTTGATTCCGTACAGATTGCTCAATTTCATCTTCGACAACTCTGGAGCGTTTCATAGAGTTTTTAATATACTCGCCATTGTAATACACGAGGGATGGCTCATTCCTTATTACTCTTTTTAAAGTACTCGATCTTATGGTCAGCCCGGTAATTATATACTGCATACCTATCAGGACTGTAAAAGCCATTATCCCATCTGCGAGTGCAACATTTTTATTCAGAATAAGTGCTCCGAAAGAAGACCCAAGAGCAATTGTAATTACAAAATCAAATGCATTAAGCTTGGAAAGTGTACGATTTCCGGAAACCCTTAGTAAAAGTACAAGTGCAATATATCCCATTACTCCGAGAACCAAAACCCTTCCAAGATCGTTCCAGCTATTAAAAAACACGCCCACTGCTGCAATCTCCTTTTAACTGAGTAAGTTTACAGATGTTGGTCAGGTAATATGTTTCTTTATTGACAGATATTTTTATTTATGTAAATAAATTGTATTGTATCATCGTCTATTCTGGATTTCTGGGAGGTAAGAGGATTTGAAAATCTGAGAGAAGTCTTATGTTTGGGAAAAAATTGAGAAAAGTTGCAGAGACGGGCTGCATACATTACCCCTTATCCTGAGCTTTTATAAGATCAATACCTACTGCGGTTCCCACCATAATATCTTCTTCTTTCTCGAGAGCTTCGAGAATACTTGAGATTAAAAGGTGGCTGACTGCTCGCCTTTTTCTGGGTTCTACTACATATCTTAACCGCATTTCGATCCAGTTTTCTTCCAATCTCATAAAGAGTTTTGTTTGCACCTCATAGGTTGTAGTGAAGTATTTTTCTCCCATGAGAAGAAGCTCAGTTCGCGCCAGGCTTTCAAACTCTCCCACAATCGGGCCTGCAGCTTCGAGGGCAATCTTTTCGGCTTTTTTCCAGTTGCTGCCGTAGATTAATAAAATCCTGACTTCATCCCAGATAAAGGAATAATCCCTGGTATAGTTTTTTATTGTCTGGTTCAGGACAAAGCTGTTCGGGATGTGAAGAATCCTGCCAGTGTACTGGTCTGCATCCACCCATTCCCTGATCTCCATAATTGAGGTACTGAAACTCCCTATGTCCAGTACATCGCCAGTACTGTCCCCGACCTGAATCCTATCTCCGGCTTTAAAGGGGCGGGTCATAATTATCAGAACCCCTCCGGCTATGCTGCGGAGAAGGTCCTGAAGAGCAATTGCAACTCCAGCACTCAAAATCCCATAGGCGATTAGCAGGGTAGTTGTTCTCTCAATCCAGATTGCAAAAAGAGCGGCAAAAACAAGGACTGTAACGAGAACGGATACCGTTTTCCTCAGGGTATATCTATCTTTGGTAGTCGAAACTCTTCTAAGAATAAGGCTTCCGGCGAGGAAATTTATTACATAAGCTAGAAAAATTACAATTAAAGAGACAAGAAGAGCATCCAGTAGGGACCGATCCTCAAAGATATAAAAGCCAGTAAGATACCGAATATATGCAATAAACAGTATCAGAAGCAACAGGATAATAACATTCAGCCGCTGGAGAACCCTCATGTAATTAAATATGATGTATTTTATATATCAATATAGTCAGACTTATTAGCTAAGTATATTCAAAACCTTCTCAGTAGCCCTGGAACATATCAACCGCAGATTAACAATAGACCAAGTTTTCAATCTTTATCTTATCACATTTTTTGAATATCTTTTTAAATAGTAGATAAATAATAAATTTTTAACATAATGTTGTAAGCATTACTATATTTATTCTAATTACTACATTTATTCATTACCTTTAAATATAATAAATACAATTCCTGTTTTTCATTCTTCAAGAAAAATTACGGCAAAAAGGTAACAGAAGAGATAGTATGACTGCTATGGAGGTAAAAAAGCACGAAACAGGGGAAAGGAATACGGACCTTTTCGTGAATGCCCTCAAGACAACAATTCCTGTATTTCTCGGATACATACCTCTCGGAATGGCTTTTGGGTTCCTGCTTGACGGCGCCGGGTACCACTGGATTTATGCTTTCCTTATGAGCCTGCTCGTTTATGCGGGTTCGGGTCAGTTTCTGGCAGTGGCTTTACTTGCTGCAGGAGCGGGGCTTACGGAGTTTCTTGTAGCTACTCTACTCCTCAACCTCAGGCACGCATTTTATGGATTATCCTTGCTGGAAAAGTTCTCCGGTGTCGGGAAGGTCAAGCCTTACCTTATCTTTGCATTAACTGACGAGACCTATGCCCTTCTGACTACAACCGAAGTCCCAGCAGGCGGGTCAAAGTCAAGGTTTTACTTTTACATTGAAGCTCTCGATCACCTCTACTGGATCACGGGGTCAGTACTCGGGGCAGTGCTTGGCTCCATGCTGGATCTCAACCTTGAGGGTATGACTTTTGTGTTGACTGCTCTCTTTGTGGTGCTGACCATAGAGCAATACTTCAATTCCAGCGTGCGATTCCCCTTTGTAGCTGCGGTGGGGGCAGGAGCCGCCTCCCTTATACTTTTCAGCCCTGACAATATGCTGCTGGCTTCAATCATTCTGGGGACTCTCATTCTGATGTGTAGGGAAAAACTGATGCAGGGAAATATACATGTAAATAAAAGAACCAGGAAGCTCCATTCAGTGACAGTACAGCCAGTTATACAGCCAGTTACACAGCCTGTTAAGGACAGTTCACAGGAGGAAAGCTGATGACCGATACCCTGCAAATGCTCGTAACCATTGCGGTAATAGCCCTTGCGACCTTCACTACAAGGGTTCTCCCGTTCCTGTGTTTTGGCTCAAGAGAGCCGCCAGCAATCCTTTCAACTATTGAAAAGAACCTGCCTCCAATGATTCTCCTGCTGCTGGTCATCTATTGCCTGAAAGATGTGCAGTGGCTTGTAACTCCTTACGGGGCTCCGGAACTGTTTACAATAGGGGTTGTTGCAGGGCTGCACTTCTGGAAACGAAACGCTATGCTCAGCATCTTTACAGGCACAGGCCTTTACATGGCACTTGTACAGTTCAATGTCTTTTCTTTTCTTTGATTTCCGGATCAGGCAGAAATCCAGGACCGGTCAGAGTCCCAATCATCACAATTCTTATATGCATCAATTATAATGCCTCTTAAAACGAAGTGACTTTATATGGCTGAGAAAAAAATTGACCTGTCTTCAATAAAAAGTAAAGGTTTTCTGCCCCAGAGGCAGGAAAATATGTTTTCAATGCGGCTAAAAGTCGTGAGTGGGAATCTGGACGCCGAAAAACTGCGGGCAATTGCAGACGCAGCCGAGAAATATGGCTCTGGCTATGTTCACATAACTTCAAGGCAGCAGATTGAGGTTCCTTTTGTCAAACTTGAAGACGTGGAAGCAGCAATCAATGAACTTGAAAAACAGGGCATTTCAGGAGGCTCTGCCGGAAAAAAGGTTAGAGCCGTAGTAGCCTGTCAGGGGAATAGGGTCTGCAGACACGGGTTGATCGACTGCCAGAACCTGGCACACATGATCGATGAAAAATATTTCGGGGAGACCGTCCCGAAGAAACTCAAGATTGCAGTAACAGGTTGCCCTTCGGCATGTATGAGGCCTCAGGACAACGATTTCGGGATCATGGGCACGGCAAGACCTGAAATCCGCGAAGAGAACTGCTTCGGCTGCAAGCTGTGTGAAAAGGCGTGTAAGATGGGGGCAATAACAGTCCTTGAAGATAAAGCCCATATAGATACTGGAAAATGTATCCTGTGCGGAGCATGTATTGCAGCCTGCCGGAAAGATGCCCTGAAGGCGGAAAAGACCGGATGCACAATCTTTGTTGGAGGCAGAGCGGGACGCCAGCCCAGGCAAGGTATAAAACTTTTTGAACTTGCGGACGAGAAGCAGCTTTTTTCAATTCTTGAAAAAACCTTTGAATATTACAGGAAAGAAGGACTTGACGGAGAGAGGCTAGGAGAACTCATTGACAGACTGGGAATTGAAAAATACTTAGATTCAATCGGCTGCGTGTTACACACTGACTATTCATCTTGAGATTCGAATCATCTTGAAATTCGAATGTTATCAACGTTTTCAGCGCTTCTGTGCAGTCTTCGCATACTTGTTGAGTAGATATGCACAGACAGAGAACCAGATATGCAATGCCAAAAAAGACAGTCAAACCATAAGAAAAAAGCTTATCTCTCTAATATTTAAACAGTATACGACAATTAAATAATAAAAATTATATTTTTACAAGAATGATTCATGAGAAAAGTAAGTTATGCTCTTGAGAGCATTCCACTTGATTCCTTTCTATCCTGGAGCACTTCTTCAACAGCCCTTCGGAAATCTTCATGATCCTCAAATGTAAGATATGCTTCATTTTCCATGTTTAAACCTCGTCAGTATTTCAAAGCTTTTCGTTTCATTCAATTACTTATTTGAACAGTTTTTGGAATATTAGCTCAGAAGTAGATAGTAGGGTTTTGAGTCCCTATTCTCAAGTCCCTACCTGCGATCCAACCCATAGATTAAGAGGAAACCCTTTTACCCTTAATCTGTATATCTAAGACAGCATCAATATATATATCATAATTGATGCGAAAGATTGTTTCTAATTTGAAGTTTCGATACAATTGAATAATTGTATTATACCAGAAGTTTTAACGACATTAAAATAAGCCATGTTAAACTATTTTTTGCTCGAAAACAATTTTTGATATAATTTATTTAATATAATTTATGTTACTTGTATATGCTGGAGTTGGGAAGTAATAAGTTGGGAAATAAAATGGGGTATCTACCAACATAATCTACCACATAAAGAATCTCCTGGGGTCGCTGATCCTTTCTTCGGATCAATTTGCTTGGGGAAGCATAATATTCGAAGAGACTGTATTGGGGGATACAGTAGATACAGCGCCTCTGGACTTCTTATATCGCTTCTTTTTCTGCTTTTTCACTATTTTTTACAGGCTCGTTGAGCCTCTCTACGTACCGCTCAATAAACTCCTAGTGTGCAGTCTAATCTGGAAATATTCAGACTATGGATCGATGATGAATGCTGCTTAAAAAGGTGCTTCTCCGTAGAACTCAATCCCCTGGAATTTGACAGGTACTACGCAGGCAGGCATCCTTTTCAGGGCTGCGAGAAAGCCAAAGACATAACACTGCATCTTTGTTATAAAGCTGTGCGGCAAAGTCGCCTGAAAAAGAACCTGGTATTTGGGCTCAAATCTATTCTATGTTTTCATTTTTTACAGGAAAATGTTGTCAAACTTTTTTGTGCTGTTTTCACAGTACATCGTCTTTTTTTGTAAAATAATTGGAAAATTCAGGGAAGAAATTCTTCCCTAAAGCCCTTAAGCTCGCGTAATAACTGCCCTCCGAAATTAGGCTGGAAATTAAAATAATGCTTAAATACAACCGGCTATGTGTTGCATATTAAAAATTAATAGTGAAACTAGATCAAATAAAAAAAGGCTGCAGTATATTGGACAACGAAAAAGGACTAAGCCTTGAAAGATTAGAAATAGCATGTAATTATCACCTGAGTAATCTCACACACCCGCTCACGTGCGGTAAATATCAGAAAAACAGAGTAGAGAGATTGAAATCAGAATAACTCTAAAATAAGAAGGTTACCTACTGGTCTCATGTGGGTGTTTACCTCCTTTGTACTTTAACCATCAATGAAGTTTCTCCACATGTTTTTTGCCTCTTACTTGTCAAAAACAAATCTTTTAATCTTCTGCCAGAAAGTTTTTTTCCTCTGTGTTATTCTTCGCATATCTTGCATTTCACTCATTCTTTTAATTCTTCTTTGCTCAAATGCCAATATAACATTACATTGTTCACATGGTGCACCTAACTTCCAGCAAGGCTTCTGGGTTAAATCCCACTCTTTTATCATTCCATTGTAGTAATACTTCTAACTCGGATGTTTGTCTTCATAATGCCTACTCGCCAAGAATATTGAGTTTGACTCATATCTAAGTCTGTAAAATATTATTTGTTCTGAAGCAAAAAACAACCACTTCAGAACCTCGTAATCTCGTAACTTCGACAAAAAAGATCCGATTTGGGCAAAGCTGCGAAAACTCGTAACATGGCAAAAATCTTAAGCACTCTAATGTGAAGTAAATCTTAATATTATCGATATTAACCTTAAGATGATCTTTGGCATAGACAAAACTTCTTAAAGCCAGTATAATTATGCAAAAAATAAATGTGCCGAATTCGGCACAACCTGAGATACAAGTTTTACTCCAAAAACTCAACAATAAGCATTAGATTTAGTTTACTGACAATAAAAATTATACTGGCATGTAGCAAGCTGGTGGGGTATCGACTGATAAAAGTCGTGCATTGTGAGCGGCTCAGCATATCCTCTGGTCGTTGGTATTTTACTGTAAAAATAAGAAGGTCTTTGAATAATTTCTTTCCAGATTTTGATGTAATCCATAGCCATTCCTATAAAAAATACACGTGAGTTTTATTTAAAAATGTGTCAAAAAAGAAAATCTGTTTTCAGGTTTAATAGGATAATTCGAAAACTACAGAGAATGGGAAGCACTGAGATTATTTGGGTTCTCGGTATGATGGTAAATACAACCTGAAAACATCACATATTAGAGACTCGATTTGATTATGAACCTATGTGCCAAATTTGGCACATAGGTAAATGATACCAGTTAAATTCTCAAAACCGCACAGGCAGTATTAGATTTGGTTTACTGCTAATAATAGAATATACAGTTATAATGGATTCACAGTTCATTAAAGTGCTTCTTCTTACCAATCTTCTTCAATAGTGACTCCCATGTATCGCCAACAGTGACGTATTTCTCATGGCAATGAATAAAGGTGTGGTAGAGCTTTCTGTCACTACCGGATCATGCTCGGAGCAGACGGTTATTTTTTGACCCTGAGTTCATCATCTAAAAAAGCGAGTTCTTGATAATACCTCCTACTGGTTAAGGAATCGTGCTCTTTGTGGAATAATTGATTCTAGTAATCCTGCTTCAATTGCCCATCTCTGTAGGTTCTTATTCCATGTTGGCTCATTTGGCGGTCTTCTGCCTTCAATGTCTGTCTAGGGCGAGGTTATTTTTGGGGAGAGCTAAAAACAATTTTGGTTTTTAGGATAAGTTCATAACCTGGGCTTCTAAATGTATAATCTATGGAAGAAAATAACAAGCTAAAATTAGTCTATAAAGAAGCTTATAGCTACCTGAAAAACAAAGTTGGAGATGAAATTTTAAGGCAAAATATTGACTATTATACAGAGTGTAAACCGGAATCATTGAACGATATTTTTGAACAAATGCTTGAGTCACTGAAAAACAGGCAAGGCTTCAGTAATTTTATTTCTCCTATTTCAGAAATGAAAGGCATATTATTCAATTTTGATCCCAAAGAAGTATTCAAGGCATATGGAGATAATTATAAAGAATTGTTTCAATGCTTTGAAAAAAGGTTTGGAAACATCTATAATATGGACATAAACGGCAGTGTACCGAAAGTTCTGTAAAATATGATTGACTCTGTATCCTTTTCCTTTCACCACAAAAAAAAGAGGATGCAGAGTCAATGGTTAATTTATTCCCACTCATAAAAGATTATCTTGTCGATCAGGAAGATGGAATTCGCCAGCTAATTACCTGGTTTTTAAACCTTGTAATGGAGGAGGAAGCCCTCCTCCAAGCTGGTGCACAACGTTATGAGAGGACAGATTCACGTAAAGCTAGTAGAAATGGCTACAAACCCCGAACTCTCCTGACCAAGCATGGGAAACTCGAATTATTAAAGCCTCAATTCCGTGAGTTTCCCTTTGAAACTCAGGTTTTTGAGAAATATTCAAGAGTTGAAAAGGCCATCTTAACCGCTGTAGCTGAATCTTACCTTCAAGGAGTTTCCACCCGAAGGGTGAAAAAGGTCATGACTGCATTAGGAGTAGGAGAAATTTCAGCCTCTTCTGTTTCCAGGATTACAAAAGAACTGGATGAGAAGGTTGAAGAATTTCTCTCAAAGCCAATAGAACATGAAATCCCTTACTTGCTTATCGATGCGACTTATTTCAAGGTAAGAGATGGGCTTCATTACGAAAACAAAGCTCTCTTTGTAGTTGCTGGGATCAGGGATGACGGTTACCGTGAAATTCTTGGAACAAGATTAGCAGACAGTGAAGCCTCTATGTTCTGGGAAGATCTATTCGATGATCTGAAAAAAAGAGGGTTAAGAGGTGTCAAGTTAATTATTTCTGATGGCCATAAAGGAATACAGAAAGCAGTAAGAGAATCCTTTATTGGATCAAGTTGGCAGATGTGCCATGTACATCTGGCAAGACAAGTTCTCAAGAAAGTGCCAAAAAAGAAGCAGAAAGAAGTGGCTGAGAAGATAAAAGAAGCATTAGTAGACCGTCAGAAGTTGAATGACCTGATTATGGAACTGGATAGTATGGGGTATGAAGGCGCAGCTGATACCCTTGAAAGTTTTCAGTATGATGTAATGAACTATATGCAGTTTCCAGAAAAACACTGGAAAAAAATAAGGACAACAAATATGATGGAGAGGACCAACAAGGAACTCAAAAGAAGAAGCAAGGTAGTTGGAGCATTTCCTAACCAAGACTCAGTATTGAGACTGGTAGTCTCAATACTAATTGATATAAATGAAGACTGGATCACAGGAAACAAGTATATAGTAATGGAACAGTAATCAAAAAAGAAGAGTAAGGGGTAGAGAGTAAATTTTACAGAAAATTAAGCACACTGCCACATAAACAATAAGAAGAACTCATGGGTAATTTATAGTAAAGGCGTTTTAGATTGCGCCAAATTCTTGGCAAATTTTGATTCAGAAAAAGATTTCGATATGTTTGTAAAATCTTTTTCTCATTACGAGTTCACTATTGCAGCATTGCCAATGCTATTAGAAGCAGAAATTTTTGGTTATGGTTTCCCTCTTGCATGTGATTTCCTTAAGGAGATAGGGTATGTGGAATACGGTAAGCCAGATGTCCATTTAAAAGATATTTTTTATGAACTAAAACTGGTAGATGAAAAAAATGATTATAAGATTTTCAAAACCATTGTAAAGATTGGGAAGGCAGTTAATGAGAAACCGATTATTGTTGACAAAGTCTTCTGGTTAATTGGATCGGGAAATTTTCATGTAAGTGGTATCAAGATTGGAAGCCAAAAAGCAGAATTCATCGCCTATGTAAAAAATAAGTTAGAGATTACGGCTCTGTAGAAATCCTTAATTTGATGCAAATTATTTCTACAACTTTTTTGTTTATTTTTCTCTCTTAAAGGTATAATTGAGTCTGCTTTGATTTATTCTCTAACCAGAGCATGAATTTTTTCAGAACCATATCCTTTATCCATCACATAACATTCTGATTTTCTTGTCTTATTTGATTGTCTTATCGGAGCATTTGCATGTTTGACGTCATGATCTGTTTTTTGACTGATTTTCCATCCTAATATCATTTTTTTATCCGTGTTTACTGCTATTGAAGTTTTCAGGAAGCTCCTTTGGAGCTTTCCTGTTCTTCGAGAGTAATAATAACTTGTATAAGAACTCGTAAACCCAATTGCATCAATCGCAGTGATAGAAACACTTTCTCCGTATGAGTAAAATAGCTTTAGAACTTTTGACAAAATGAGATTAAACAGTAAAGAAGGAATTCTGGTTACGAACTTTTGAAGTGTAGTGAAATGAGGAATCTTATCAAGGTCAAGTTTTTCTTTTATATCGTTCATTAGCTCGATAAGTTCTACAAAATCATGATAGTCTGTACTTATATACTCCTTTAACAAAACCAGAACCAGAAGCTGATGTTGAGTATAAACATGTTTGGAATATTTGCAGGAATAAAGGTTTAGTCTGGAAGACTGAACCGTCTTAAGACTGAGATCAATAAATTTAATATACTTATTTGATGACAATAGGGATTGCTCCTTCGTTTTTTGTCCCCACAAAAAACGAAGGAGCAATTTTACAATTTAATTTTTATAAATTTTTGGGTAAAAACAGAATTTAGAGGATTTCTACAGAGTCCTTATTATAATGCCCTCGTTGCGGCCTTTATCCTCGGTCTGGTATAATCTCCTTGCCGTAAAATGGTAAAAGCGTTAGATTTTATTGAGGGTAGTTCCGTGAAGGATTATGCTTGTGAAACAGTTAACTATTTTAATTTTGTATCCGTAAGACATTCTATGCCATTTGATGAAGACTCAAATGAAAATCTATCAATTATCATTTCAACCTGTTTGAAAATCCTCTCATTAATTCCCAAAAAATTGTTTAGCAAACTTCTAATTATATCAACTATTTTGGGACTAATATCGAGTATATTCGAATACAATAAATTGGATATATCCACCCCTCTTAGTTGGTTCAGTATTACTAATGTAATAATAGTTTTGCTTTTATCTCTTGTAATTTCATTAACCAAGGGATTTTATGATTATATTCATGAGAATCAAAAAGAAATTTTTCATATTAAAGAATCTCATTTAAAAACCGAAAACGAACTGAAAGACAAAATCGAATTAATAAAAACACAATATAATGAAAAACCTACTTTCCTAGATAAAAATCTAATTAAAAATCTGATTAAGGAAACTGAAAACTATATTTATATAAAAAACCATCCACAAATAATTGAAGAATATTTGCCTATCATCAAAATAAAACGTATTAATGAAAGAATTGAAATTAGTGCACTAAATAAACATAAACATAATCTTGATATAAGAATGATATTTAGATTATATCGTCGAAAAATGATTTTAGGGTATCCCTTTCATGATGAGTATGGTCTTGTATCGGTTATGACAAGACTAGATGAATTTTTTAATGTGATTTTAATTGATGTTCAACCCGAAGAAAAATTCTGGGCGAGTGTGTTTTCAAACTTAAAAGAAGGTAGTCTTCCAAACGACAATGACTTTTATTTAAAAATATATATTCCAGAGAACATACTTCAGACTGATGTAAACACCTTAAATAATATGATAGAGGGGTTGAAGAATTATGGTTAACCAAACACTAATAACTGGAAAAATTGCAAAAGTCCAAGATAAATATAGAGTCGTGATAAACAGAGGGAGATTAGATGGCGTAAAACCAGGAATGAGGTTCTATGTATATGAGGAAGGGGAGGAAATTACTGATCCCGATACAGGAGAATTTATAGAAAAACAGGAAATCAGAAAGGGATATCTCAAGACTACTCATGTACAAGATAAAATCTCTATCTTACAAAGCGACGAAAAAGAGACTGTTATCGTTACACCACCTACATTTGTTTTACCAAATGTGTCAGCTTTAAATCACATATTCGGTGAAACACGAGAAGTAATGAAGCCTCTTTCTGTCAACTCAGATGAAAATAGCGATAGTGACTCAGACGATATAGAGAAAAAAAGGGAATTTAATAAAAAAATAAGCCGAGGAGACCTCGTTAAACAAGTTCCAACAGACTTTTAGTCTTGTATCCGCGAAGTATAAAACCACCTTTTTCAAACTCTCACTTTTATTGTACTCTTCTAGTTGAAGTCTCAATCAGGCATTCTTGTAATATTTATTGACTAGACATAAAAACCACCGAAGCTCGCTTTTATATCAAGATTCCCTTGAGACATATATAGCTACAGGGGCTTTTTCAAGTTTAATGCACTCAAATTCGAGATCATGAAATACCTTTATGGTGCACTCTACGGAATAAACGTGTCCAAGCCAGCGCTCTTGATATATAATATGAATTTCCTGTTTTTCTTGGGAAGTTCCCGCCCCGTAGCTTGCAGGTATTCGACTGAACTATCTAATAATTCTCTTTTTTCTGGATATCCTGCGAAGCCTTTCAGAGCCTCATATCCATTCAGGAGATTCAATTTACCAGACTCATTTTAAACAGGAAACTTAATATTCTATGCAAGGGAGCAGATACAGGCAAAAAGACAGACGCTCACACTTGCAAAGGTATTAAAATATCTTTGGCACAAAAATCTCGCAATGACTATGTTTACATATAAATATTAACTGCAGATATACAAAAAGAGCTGAGTGAAGTAGGCAGTTTTATACTTAATACAATAAAGAGTGTCACATGATATTGTTTATAATATCGCTTTATATCCTTAAGATGATTGTGTGTTATTGGATTGCGAAGAGAATACATAGGTGGAGAAAAAAGAGACGATAGTCGCTCGGCTTTTGAAGCTAACTTGATGTCAGTTGTGAGGCGCAAAGCTACTTATCAAGCTAACTTTATACATTTCTTATGATACATTGCCTTTTTTCAAGGGAATTAAAAAATACAGGGAAGAAGTCCTTCCCTTAACTCTATTAAACTCGCGGAATAACCGCACTTAAAAATCAAGTAATTGACAGATTACTCTATTACCTTTTTGATTATAACTATTCCAATGCAATTGTAGGCGTGCTTACAATCGTGCTCTGGCTTGTGGCAGGATTGCAGCTTTTTTTCAGTGTGACCTTCGAGGCTGTGACCTACAAATCAGGCTCACTATTTTGGATCTTTGTCATCGTCGGGATCATTCAAGGGCTTATCAGCTTCGTGATGGTACTGGATATCGTAAAAGAGCGCAGGAGCAATCATACGTACATGGGGTTGGAAAGGTGGTAAAACCTTCCGTTTTTTTCATCCGAGATATCAGTATCCTGAGTTTCTTTCCTGCAATATCCTTGTTATGTATGTGCACACATTTGCACCAATAATAATCTCTGTTTCGCTATCTACTTAGATTAGAACGTTTAGAAATATCTGCGCTTATTGAGAAATTGAAATAGATATTCTGAAACATTATTTATTTGAAAGTTTCAAGTTTGTTCGAACTGGTAAAATAGAAAAGGTATGTGAAATAAGTATATGTGTTCTATAATGGAGAAAAAAACTTATTATTCATAGACATCGGATTTTAATTTTTTAGAATATATGAACGTTCCTATATCTCCAATTTTTTTACGTTCTAAGGAATTCTTTTCCCACCCATTTGTCATGTAATAAAAATTGATAGAACATCTTGGCAAATAGTATTCCTTTATAATTCCGTATATATTTTCAATGTCCTCGATAATCATATCCCGCCCAAAAATAATACTTTTTAACGACTCCTTCGCAAATTTTTTTACCGGGTTAATAATATCAAAATTTTCCATTGGAAGTATTACTCGATACTCCTGCTCAAATGTATGTTCTATTTCTTTGAAAAGTAGAGATTCAGTTGCAAGGCGTCCGGCTGTGCAATTAACGTCAAAATCACTTAAAATGTTTATTTTTTCTGAAGAGTTAGGGAAATAATTTACTTTATATAACGGAAATGAATTTAATCCAGGTAATATTTCGGATTCTGATAATAATAACTCACGAGATTCATTTAATTTCTGCGTTTCAAACTCTATACAAAATCCTTTGTGTCTGTTAGCATGTAGATCCCATATTCTACCATCATTGTAAGATTTACTTAAACAAAACACTCTTACATAAGGCGTCTGTCTACTGGTTGGATAATAACTATATTTACCATTTTTAGTTTTCCGTATATGTCGTCTAATTCCAGCATAACCAACTGTGCCAAAATGTTTTTTTATTTGTCCTAAAGTGCCTTCATAATAAACATGTATTTTACAATCATTTTCATCCCCAAATTGCTTTGGCTCACAAAAATAGAACTCATTGTTTTTGAGTAGATCTTCCGCATGTTTATCCATATCCTCGTATTTGAATATACTAGTCAATGTTTTGTCTCCATCATATTTGTAGATCTTTTGTAAGACGTACTGATTCTCTTTTTAGTCTCTTTTTCTTTGAAGTTGTTCAATGCTTTTATCTATTGAAATAAAGCAGATTCCTATTAAACCAGTCACTACTGAGGTAACTACACCAAAGAAAGTAATAGCTACTGACGTAGTATTAACCATTTTGATATGTTCTTTAACAATTTGATCATTTGACGATCCACACATGCCAATATCTGTACCAAACTGCATTAATCGTTGTGTTCTTTTACCTGACTCATACTAATCATAAGAAGCCAATAAACTCATTAAAGCCAAAACTATGAGAATTAAACCAACTGCGCGAACTATACTCAAAAAATCACCATTGATCTCAAATTCATGGAAAATATAAAAAATCATGATATGTTAATATGTTTTCTAAAAAATAATTACTTAAGCTCGCACAGATAAAAAAAGGATTCTTTTTTGAATTGAACGACTATCATTAAGATCAAATTAGTTAAGCTACTTACGACATGTTTTTACCTGAAAATCGAACTCTTTGAAGTTACCTGATAACATTAGAACGGTACAGACTGGTCATTGGTCAATTCATTAAGTCTGTGCTGGTAGAACAAAATATCCACATCTATTCTATCCAGTATTATGGAATGTAATTCCCCGGCTCTTTTAACTTCTGTTTCTTTAAGTTTTATCCAAAGGTCAACCGGTGATTTTGTTAGATAAAGTTGAAACATTTTATATGTTTCGATCTCTGAATAAGTTGCTTGTTTTTTAAGTTTTTCAAGTTCATCGTTGTATTTCTTTACAGCAGACATTCCATTTTTGTAAAAAATAGATATAAATTCGGTTAAAGGAGTGTTTAACTAGCCGGATGATAGATATAAGTAAGGCATTATTTCGCGCATATCATTTTTTATTTTTGAAATATAAGTTTGAGACATGAGATTTTCTTTACTCATCTCGTAACTATTTAATGTAATTTTCAAAGGATAATATAATTTTTCAAGTTTTCTTTGAATATACTCCGTTTCTTGTGAATTCTTACTTATTTTAACCATCTTATTCGTGATTATAGCATAACAACCTGTGATTATCATAAGAATTAATGTAGATACTGCTGTAACACAACTTGAAAAGGTTTCATTTGTCGACATTGTTGTAAACAATGTTTCATTTACCGGCATGGCTATAAAAATTAAAGAAAACCTAGTTAACTATTTCGTTTTTGTTGCATAAATGTAGATCTAATATTACCTGAGCCTTTTTCCAAGAAATCTACTTAGAATGATTCAAATATAATACCAAGGATTTTTGTTGCCAAGAATGATTATTGGGGAAATGGGACTATAGAGCAATTATCGAACTGAAAAATTTGAAGTTATATTTTTATCATTCTTTAATGTTATTCTGGTTTGAGTGATAAGCGAGTAGATGAAGAAACTAAATGAAAGTATGCAGACACAGAAATTACTAAGACATTGTGGAAATTCTAGTAAACTAATGAATATATTTCTGGTAGTGTCCGTGAGTTATTGAGCTGATCCCAAAACTCAAAAACTACTTCTTTGAATCTTGACTTTTGAAGCAATCAATTGCTGCTAACCAGAAAAAGGCTGTGAAGCTCTTATGTATATGTGAATAAAATGGGTTTTGGGATAGGCTCTTGGACTTAAGTAGTTGAAACGAGAAAACATGGCTTAAAAACTACCTAATATTTTCTAGTTTTGTAATTAACATATATGTAACTGTAAAATCCAGAAATGACCCTTATAGATAGCACTCCAGCAATGGTTAATTAATATGTTGGTTTTAAGGATTAAAAAAATTAGAGCCAAGCGCCCGTTATCGAATTCTCACACCAAGGCTTTCGAGCATTCTGCGCTCCTGCGAAGCATCTAATCTAGCATACGTAGAGAGTGTTACCGCTGCTAAACTGTGAGCGAGATGGTCGGCAATAAGTTCAATTGGTACTCCTGTCCTACCAATTCCTGTTATGCTGCATCACAACAATATTTTTTCGGCAGATTACTTACTCCTACCTTTTGAGATCCACTCTTCAAATGCTTGTTTCGCTTTAGCTGGAGATCCATACTGCTGCAGAAATCTATAATATTGAGTTTTATCTGCAGCTTTTTGCTGGAGTATTTTCTTTTCCTGCTCGTCTATTTTTGGAGAACAAGGTACTTGAAGATCTTTTATCGAGAATGTATATCTCTTTGACATATTTGCAATGTTCTTTTTTCTATTCTGTTTTACTAAACCCAAGCAGTCCTTGAACGATTTCCCTTTGCCGTATTCTGTTCGATTATACCCTGTATAATTAGAGGAGCAATCAATGCTATAATCGCCTGTTTCTGGAGTTCCTTTTGATGATTTTATTATTGTCTTTGTTTTACAATGACAAAATGGACAATAAAAATCACCAGCTAAATATGTACTTCCGTATCTCCAGCAAATCACAGTTTTAACATCATAATCCGGTTTTTCATTACCACAAACCCCACATATTAACAATCGATCTGACATCCCTCAACACCATCAACATATACCAGCCAACCATAAAAGTAGAATTTATTTCCGATTCACCTACTAAGGAATGATCCAAATATAATATCAAGGGTTTTTGTTGACAAGAATGATTATTTGGGGAAATGGAACTATAGATCAATTCCCAAATTGAAATTTATAAGTTATATTTTTATCATCCCTAAACTCGTTAAGATCGAGATCGTTTTAACCCATAAGACGTGCAAAAATTCCATCGGTTTTGTAGGAATACTTCTCAGGCACTACGAAAACAGCTTCAACTGAGTTGTTTACTAATGCAAATACATTTATTCCAGCATTTTCAAGTTCAGTTATAGCAGAACCAACGGATTCGCAACTAACAGTGTAGCTTATGTTTTCGTTACCAAGTGTTTTTCCTATAATGTTCTGTTTATTGTCAAATTCGTTCATTACAAACACCCATGTAAAAAACTGAAGTCTTAACACATTACAATGATAATCTCAATGTATATTATCTTGTATATTTGTGCTAAATATAAGTAACTTTATCCAAGTAAAATAAAAATTTATAACAAAAATCGTGAAAAGAGTCTGGAGAATGGAAAAGCCTTCTGCAAATGGTAAATTAATATATTGCTTTTCCAATTCTCGCGCTAACCGCCTCAAGAAACGGCAGTGAATACATTTGAGTTCTTTACTAAGGTTGGCTTAGTTCCCACCTACTGTATTTTCACTGCCGTTTCAATTTCCTTTTCGTCCAATATTAAACTAAAATTTAACTTTCAGGTTTGGCCTTCCCCGCAAACCAGATCCCTATCGCTCCCAGCCCTATCAGCAGTGCAACAAACTGTATGAGCCAGCCAAGGAAAGGAATCTGATACACTATTGCAAATATGACCGCTCCGATAAGATAATATACCATTTTCCCTGCTTCTTTTTTGAATATCTTATTGTAAATCACTGCGCCCGCAAGCAGTTTGACAGGAACAGTAGCGATGAGTAATGCGAGCGAAAAAAGCAGGATCAGCAAGACAGACAGACTCCATCCGAAAACTGTAATTAGCAGGATTATAGAGAGCACCGGGACAAAAATGAGGAGCAGAAAGCCAACAAGTCCGGCTTTTAACGTTGAAAACCTCACAACTTTCGCAAGTTCTGTTACAAAAACCGGGAAAGTATAGATAAGGATAAAGCCCAGGGCAAGAGCTGCCAGTAGTCCCAGAATGAAAGAAAATATGCTGAAACCTTCAGATGCGCCTGCATACTGATTCTGTGCTCTGGTAGTTGTAATATTCAGATTTCCCCCTACATCATCCTCAAGGT
Organism: Methanosarcina subterranea; assembly: GCF_055385895.1. NCBI lineage: Archaea > Methanobacteriati > Methanobacteriota > Methanomicrobia > Methanosarcinales > Methanosarcinaceae > Methanosarcina > Methanosarcina subterranea. Next base: position 2,634,685 of record NZ_AP042426.1, read on the forward strand.
CAGAAGGATAGTTTTCGGCTTCAAGTCCGAGATCTCCTCTAAGCTCAAAGTTCTCTCCTGTCCGGAGGGTTCCGGCAGAAACCGATCCATCTCCGTTGACGACCCCGTTAAGGGTTATTTCTCCTCCAGCCAGCAAAATATCTCCTTCAACCGTGCTGTCCTGTGAAAGAATAATCTGCCCTCCGGCCGCTACCAGGTCTCCACCGACATCCCCATTTACCCGGATAATACCTCCGGCTGCTAGAATGTTTCCTGAAATGTCTCCGTTGACAATCAGTTCTCCGCCGGCGCCGATGAAGTCATCCATAACATTTCCGTTTATCTCAAGCCTTGAACCTCCAAGCACAAGGTCCCCCTGGATATCCTGATCAATCCGAAGATTGTCTCCGCCACCGAAAGTGTTCCCTGAACTCGTGTGGATGAGGGAATTTTCTTCATCAATAGCTCCTGCCGAAAAAGGCAGTACAGCAAAAAGTATTATAAATAAAACAAGTAGTGATGATAGCTTCTTTTCCATAAACTCACCTTCTATAGTGTATAATAGAATATTTCCAGTAAACTGCCCGGATAGATATCAGGGTATTCTGGTTAACCTGGATAGATATCAGGGTATTCTGGCTAGTATATCCTGGTTTAATGTGTAAAGAGATAGGGATAAAGGGATATGAAAATTCGCTGGAAAAACTAAAAGGTGCTTAAAGGGAAAAAATATAGAAAAAACCTCCAATCCGCTCCCTGATCCTTATTGACAGAAGCTTTACCAGGAATTATCATGAACTCTTGAGACTTCGTATCTGGATCTTCCTGTTTTTTCTTCTGCCGGATAGCCAATTGCAATTGCCGAAAAAGGGATCATATGCTCAGGAATCTTAAGCAGCTCCCTAATTCCGGTGACAAGTTTTTCAGCCGGATAAATTCCTATCCAGACAGCTCCGAGACCCTGGTCGTGGGCAGCGAGTAACATGTTTTCGCTTGCAGCCGAGCAGTCCTGGACCCAGAAATCTTTAAATTTCGGAGCGTTCGGGTCTGCACAGATCAGTAATGCAGCTGGAGCGCCCTTCAACATCCTTGCATAAGGGTGCATTTCCGAGACCCTTTCAAGCAGATCACGCCTGTCCATTATGATAAAATGCCAGGGCTGTTCATCCCCTGCTGACGGTGCACTCATACCCGCTTTTAGAATATTCTCAATCATATCCCTGCTGACCGGATCCGGCAAATATTTCCGGATGCTCCTTCGGGTGAAAATCGCTTCCATTGTTTCCATAAATATTGCCCCCATTCGTTAATGTTGCATTATAATGGATAAAACTATTGATAACTAATTTATACCAAATTAATATATAAATTTGATAATATATATTATGATGCAGCAACCGAAATCAGGGATAAAGCTTTGATTTTACTCTTTACGGGTCTGGTGCTAGGGTTGGCGAGATTGAAAGATGCAGGCTAAAAAGCATTAAATCAACTTAATAGATTCACAATAACCTCTGACCTGCAAAAAGATTGTAGATTAAGGAGATCTCGAGCTAAAAAAGCGGCAGATGCTTTAAACCATTATACTGCAGGTAATTACTCTTACATTACGAGGCTAAAGAAGAAATCTAGCAGCGGAAAGTACAGGTAAAAAACCGATAGCAGGCCCCAGCCAATTGGGTCTTCAACATATTATCGAGCCCCTGACTATTTAAATTTTATCATTGAGAAGAGGACGAGTTGTTACAGTCTTTAGTTTAAAATATTTCTAGAGTTAAGTTAGAGAACGTTGCTAAGGATACTCTCTTAAACCCGCTAGGAGCGATATATGATAAAAGCCACCTGAATAGTTACACAACTCTGTTTGTTTGCGTATCTTCATAAACTATAAGGTGCAATAATATCTTGGGGTGAATAACTATGAATAAACTTATGGAAATAGTAGTTTATATCTTAGCAGTAATAGGACTTACTTGTGTTGTAAAGCATATACACATAATGCCTTGCGGAGAAGGTTGCTGTATGTGCGGCTGGCATAAAACAAAAGTAGAGGGGTCTAAAACAAAAGTAGAAGGACTTAAAACAAAAGTAGAAGGACTTAAAACAAAAGTAGAAGAGTTTAAAACAAAAATACACGGCGAAAAAAGAACTGGTTCAAGGTATGGTTCTGATCCGGTACGTTATTGAACCCGACAGCCATATTTGAAGGATTATTCCAGGCTTCTGGATATGATAATATTTTTGTGATGGGCTCTGCGGAGCCCTTTATAATTTTGCAAAAGAGCAAAAATGGCAGCGTGCCAATTTTTCTGTAAAATTACTTGTTTTAAGAAGTTATCAAATAGAAAACTCAACATTGGTAGACCGGTTTCGTGTACTGCGCACAAAAACTTGACCTCGAATTTACAGCAAATGTGGGACACTGCCGCAAAAATTACAACAATTATTGAGTCAGTATACCAATATTGTAGCCAAAAATATAAAAATTAAATTTTAATGTGAGCAATAGAGCCTTTAGACCTTTAATTTTCAAAATCTGCTCTTTAACAAAACCTTAAATCCCAAATTTCCTGCCGAATGATTCGGTAAAATCTAGCAGCGGGAAGTGCAGTACAAAACAAATAGCAGACCCCAGTCAATTAGGTCTTCAACATATTATCGGGCTCCTGACTATTTAAATTTTATCATTGGGATAAGGATGAGTTGTTATAGTCTTTAGTTTAAAATTCTTCTATATTTAAGCCAGGACATTGTTAAAAATACTCTTTTTAACCTGCTAAGAGCGCTATACGATGACAGCTCTATTTGTTTGCGTATCTTCATAAATGATAAGGTACAATAATATCTCGGGGTGAATAATTGTGCATCAATTTATGAAAGCAGCAGGTTATACCGTAGCAGCATTAGGTGTCGCTTATGTTGTAAAACACATGAAGCATCGCAAAGAAGGTTCGCGTGGGTGGCATAAAATAAAAGTAGAAGATGAGAAAAAGACTGGTTCAAGATATGGTTCTGATCCGGTCCGTTATTAAGCCCAGCAGCCATATTTAGAAGGATTATTCCAGGCTTCCAGGATATGATGGATATTTTTGTAGTGGGCTCTACGGAGCCCTTCAATATTTTGCAAAAGAGCAAAAATTACAACGACAATTGTTGGGTCAGTATACTAATATCGTAGCCAAATAATTTAAGAAAATAAAAATTAAGGAATTTTCTAAGCAGGTCTTAATAAAGGTGACTACGAAAAATTTATAGAGGCTGTTTTTCTAAGTCTGGATAACTACCACTTAACCTGCTCAATTACAGTGGTGCGATCTATAGTTTCCTGTGCAGCAGGGATTGAGATCATTTTCGTAGCTGAAAATACCATTCCATCTGATCCTTTATTGCTTATTTTTTTAGCAGGAACCCCTGCAATTGAAATCCCTTTTTCATAGAATGATTTGTTTACTACAGAATTTGCCCCAATTGCAATATTATCAGCAATTTCTATGTTTCCAAAGATTTTGGCACCCGGGCCAACATATACGTCGTTTCCTATTTTTGGCGCCAAAATAATGCTATCTCTACCAGATCCTATATTAGTACAGGCATGTATTCTGCAGTTCTCTCCAACTCTGGCAGCCTTATTTACAACGATAGTTCCTCTATGGACTATGCATAATCCAGGACCAAAAACATTTATCGGGATACTGAACCCGAGGTGGATGCTTATTCTGTGCAACCTGAAAAATAAATATTTTGAATACAGTTTATGAATTAAGGACTTTTGGCAGTTATTGTAATATTCAGCCTTTCTTAATAATCTCTGAAACTTCCATATATCATCACCGATTAGTTTAGGCCTTTTATAATTCTTGCCTAAAGATAATCTGTCTGCTTCAATGTATAAATCGTAATCCCTTTTTGATTTAATAATAGATATCCCCTCACCACATTATTATTTCTACAGTTTGAAGTCTCATACCTGGTTTCTCAGTTTAAGCGTACAAGTTCAAAAGTAAAAACCCAAAAATACTGAAGCCCGCTTTAATCTCACCCATTGAGAATTTCAAAATCGCTTTCGCGATCAGAAACTCATTGATCAATTAATACAAAATTCAATGTTTTACCTCTTTGAATTTTAAATACTTTTTATGATATTAACGTTTAACATTATTTAGAGTTGCTCAGTTTATAGAAACTTACGAATTAGATACTGATTTAAACACAAATTAATCTCGTAAATTAAGCTCGTAAATTGAGATTGTAAACTAAGCTCGTAAATTCAGTTTGGAGGCGTTAAATATTATTGTGAAATTTTTCCTTCTTTGTCCGGATATGAGAATCATCTCTTTGAAAACTATCCAAATTTGTAGCTTCTCGTAGCTGACCCCAAAGACTATATATTATAATATTTGAATATCTTTTGCAGTTACTTGTAAAATATGGTGACAGATATTATTAAATATTTACCCTTCACACTATTTATTATAAAACTTTATTTTAAATAATAGATTGATTAATAATAGTGTTAATAAATAGATATATTTCATCCTGATGCCTTAATTAAAGCCAGATAAATATTAAAGATAGATGATAAGAAGGCGAAAAACATCAGAAAACTCTAATTATCAGTATGCTACCTGAGGCAAGCATCCCATGGACTTAGTTTGCGTATTAATTTTTGAGCCCCTAAAACAGAACAACAATCTTTTTTCTCTGTCATCGCAGAGAATTTAATAAATTTCGTATTAAATCTCCTGTAACACTAACCAAAACTCCAGAGCCTGCTTCACAGGCACCTATCAATTATAACTCAGGAGAAACCAGTTATTGCATTATATTAAAAAATAAAAACGGATTTCATGCAGTATATTACATGAACCGTTCGAATCTTTCCTTCCTTGCCTTACAAATAGGACAGACTCCCGGAGCCTCGTCCATAGCACAGAGATATCCGCAAACCTTACATCTCCATACCGGTTTTGAAAGTTCCCCTGAAAATTCCATAGTATCCATCATCTCCGCTCTTGCAGCTTCCTCGGCTCTTATAGCTTCTCTTTCTTCACGAGGAGGGCGCCTCTCAGGAATTGATTCAACCCTTCTTTCTCCTCGGATGACATCGTCAGACACATAAAGTGCACAGTAACAGGCTCCGTAATCGTTCAGATCCGGATCCCGGTAATAACAGGGACAGATAATATCCAGATCCTCTTCTTTGTTGTTAGCAGACAGCCTGCATGGGCAGGACCAGTAACCGTAACGCGCCTCGTTGCCGAGCAGTCCCCGTACGAGGTCTTTTGTGAACTCTACGTCAGGGTTCAGGTGATAGCCTGACTTTTCAACCTCATTTCTCAGCCGCTTATAGACGATATCTACCTTTTCTTCAGATATGTCTTCTTCAGAAGCTTCCTCTTCTTTCAACTCAACTCCCCCTTAAAAGCCAAGGCTTTCCCGGATCTCTTTTTCTTTAAAACCCACAATTGCCTTTTCATCATTTATAATAGTCGTTGGGAAAGAAACTGAGGGGTTAAAACGCCTTAATTTCTCAACGGCGTCGTCTTCTTCATCTCCTTCGAGCCTGTCCACGTAAACGTACTCAAAATCCACACCCAGATCGGTGAGCAGTTTCTTTGTTTTTTTACACCATACGCAGGTGCTCAGCCCGTACATTACGACTTTACCCCTGTCAACTCCGGAAATATGGTTTCCTTTCTCTTTATTCTGGTTAAACAGATCCACTTAATAAACCCCCTGGCAATAATTAAATTAGCCGGCGTTTGATAGCGTTTTATTTAAGACAAAGTATTGCTCTGAAGTCCGGCAGTAAATAAAAAAACCTGCCAGATATTAGAATCTATAAACTCCTTATCAGAAAATGTAGGATAAAGTATATAAAATTGAGATATACTAAGGCCCTACTCACCGTACAGACTTCTTACCCTTTTCAGGGCCGGAATGTACTTGACTTGTTTTTCCTCTCACCAGAGATGCGAATACTCCGATAATGCAGAATATCGTAAACAGGATAAATGCATAATGCAGGCTCGAAATAAATTGGGGATAATACTCAGGTGTGATTTCTACCGGGCCGATGACAACCGCAAAGATCATCATTGCAATACCCATCGAGAGCATCTGGCCAACTAGCCTCATAGTCCCGTTCATTCCTGATGCAACGCCGTAGAACTTTCTATCAACCGAGCTCATGATAGCATTCGTATTAGGGGATGAAAAGAGCCCGAAGCCTGCGCCGAGTATAAGGAGGATGATAACCAGGTACCATATGGGAGTCTCATCTGTGAGGAAAATAAGGAGAAAAAGCCCAAAAGAAGTGATTGCCATCCCTGCAGATGCAACAATGCGCGGCTCAATCCTGTCAGAGAGCCTCCCGGCAATTGGCGAAATCATAGCCTGGACAACCGGCTGCGCTACAAGGATCATTCCAGCATGTCCCGGCGTGAATCCTTTTGTGTACTGGAGATCGAGGCTCAAGAGAAAGGTCACTGCAAAAGTTGCACTGTAGTTAATAAGCGCAGATAAGTTCGAAAGGGCAAAAACCCGGTTTTTTGTGAGGAGCCTGATGTCAAGAACAGGAAAAGGTACCCGCATTTCATAAAGAGCAAAGACGATCATCCCGACAATTCCGGCTGCTATGAGAACAGCCCCTTTAACATCAGGAAGAATTGAAAACCCATACATAAGAGCAACAATTGCCACGCTGTAGACGATGGATCCTGTCAGGTCGAATTTCTCTCCTTTGCACTCAAGCCAGTCACCTTTCAGCTTCCAGAGAATAAGAAGAACAGCTATGATGCCGATAGGAACATTTACAAAGAAAATGCTCCTCCAGCCGAGATAATGCGTCATCATGCCGCCAAGGAAAGGACCAAGAGAAAGCCCCAGGTAGACTGCAGTAATATAAATCCCGAGAACTTTTCCGCGCTCTCCGGGCGGGAAAACAGAAGTAAGGATAGCAACCCCGGTCCCGAAGATCATGGCACTCCCCAAGCCCTGGAAAATCCGGATTCCGATAAGCATTTCAGTTGAAGTTACCATGGTCATTAACAGGGACGCAAGACTGAAAATAGCAATGCCGTAGAGAAATACCTTTTTCCTTCCGTAAATATCTGCAATTTTTCCGAACGGGACAAGAAAAACTGCTGAAGATAGGAGGTACGCGGTTGCAACCCAGGAAAGGTCGATCGCGTTCATGTGAAATTCCGCGCCGATTGTAGGCAGGGCAATATTTACTGCCGACCCGTCAAAGGGTGTGATAAATCCGGAAAGTATCGCGATCAGGAGTACGACTCGTTTTTCTGCAGTAACGTCAGGACTATCAGCAGTACGACAGATTTCCGGAATTTCAGCAGATGATCCGGTTTTTCTCATTTCTTTTACCATATATATCACTGATCAGAAGAGCATAATTTCCTATCTGGAGAGTCTGGAAAGATTGCAGCAGGTTTATCATGGGATATGACTTTAAGCAGTAATACTTTTCCTCAGGATATTTTCATCAATGTTGGCTAATCAAGAAACTTAGTATAACCTGCTTGTTATTAAATATTGTACCATTCAACCGGATTTTGAACAAAACCTCAGATTACTGAATGCCGATTGTATAAGTTATGAATGAAAAAACAGGACTCTTTGACCCGGAAAATAAACCTGAGTTTTTTAAAATCTGATAATTTATATCAATCCCTATCAATCTGTTGATATCATTCCAAGGTCCCCGAAAATAGCATCCTTAGATTTTACCCCTACTCTAAAATAATCTAAATTCAATGTGCCAGCCAGATAAACATTTTTACATTTTCCCTTAATTTAGAAAGCCCGTTTTTAGATTTTTTACTTTTGGCTTTTCAGCAGTTTTTCATGTTGTTTTCTCTTCCTTTTTTTCGCGGGAAAGTTTCCTCTCCTGCGTCGAGCATGACAGGAACGACTCATTATAGTGAATAAGGTTGCACGGGTCAGAAAATTTGTAATCTAATCCTTTTTAGGACTCTTGAGCAAAGATCACTGCTATAACCCATAAATTAGTCCTCTTGAGCGAAGCGCAGCGGAGCGAAAAGGACCGCGTACTCCCGAGGCGCAATTCGGGCGAGGCGCAATTCGGGCGAGGCGCAATTCGGGCGAGGCGCAATTCGGGCGAAGCGCAATTCGGGCGGGATAGAATAATCGATCAAAATGAGAAAAGCAAATTAAGTTATATAAGTAAAATAAACTTATCCTAAGGGCAGATTAAAAGCTTTTTCCGGTTGGTAAAAGTAAATCTTAAAAACTTGGAAAAGCAGCAGGATAGCGAGATAAGTAGTAATAAGAAAAAATAAATGGACTATTTCACAAGTTAAGACAACAAGATTAAGCCCGGGGCAATGAGATTAAGTTTATAAGATATTAATGATTAAGGGATTCGACTAGGTTTACACAGATATTATAGAGGTCATAGACTTACAATGAATGAAATCATTACCTGGATACTGATTGTACTTTGCCTGACACAGTCTGCTATTTTTTCAGGGCTGACGATCGGTATTTTCGGCCTTGGAAGACTGAGGCTTGAGATTGAAGCCGAAGCAAATAATAAAGATGCAATTAAAATCCTGCAGGTCCGGCGTGATTCCAATTTCCTGCTTACGACTATGCTCTGGGGGAACGTAGGCGTAAATGTACTTATTGCTCTGCTTACAGATTCCGTAATGGCAGGAACCTCAGCTTTTCTCTTCTCTACCTTTGGTATTACCTGTTTCGGAGAGATTGCGCCTCAGGCTTATTTTTCCAGAAACGCGCTTGCGCTTGGGGCAAAGCTGACTCCTCTTGTCCGCTTTTACCAGATGCTGCTCTATCCGGTTGCAAAACCGACAGCTCTTATTCTTGACTGGTGGCTTGGCAGAGAAAAACTTGAGCTTTTCAGGGAGCAAGCTATGAGGATCATGCTCGAAAAGCATATAGAATCAGGAAAGTCCGATATCGGCACTTTTGAAGGGATAGGAGCCCTGAACTTTCTTTCCATTGATGATGTCAACATTTCTGACGAAGGCTCCATAATAGACCCAAGAAGCATCATCTCTCTTCCTGTAGAAAATAACCGTCCAGTTTTCCCTTCATTCAAAAGGGAACCTTCCGATCCTTTCCTGCAGAAAATAGAAGCATCAGGAAAAAAATGGGTAATCGTCACCAACCCGGCAGATGAGCCTGTAATGGTGCTCGATGCGGACGGCTTCCTGAGGGATGTAGTCTATAAGAAAGGCCCCTTCATTCCGTTTTCTTACTGCCATTTCCCTGTAGTGGTAAAATCTCCCAAAACCAGGCTTGAAAAAGTAATCCGGCAGTTCAAGGTATATCCGCAGTACCCGGAAGATGATGTAATTGACCAGGACCTCATTCTGTACTGGGGCGAAGAAAAACGTATAGTAACAGGGTCGGATATCCTGGGCCGTCTGCTCCGCGGAATTGTGGTAGAATGTGAACTGGGATCGGGGTGTGAGATACCTGTTCCTCCTTCACAGTCCGGAATCGTCAGAAGGACAGTTTTGAGGAAAGGAAAGAGAGGAGAAACCAGAGAGTCGAAGAAGAAGTAACAAAAAGGTCACTAAAGAGGAAATCTTTAGTGAGTTTGAGGCAGCTTTTGCTATTTGTTTTTCTTTAAAAATTCCGATGGCAAGTGGCAGGTAAGATCAATATGAATATGCTGAAAACACGGAGGCTTCTTTTCGTTTTACCTCCTTTTTCTCAGGAATTTTTTCCTTTGTTTCTCTTTTCAAAAGAATAGGAAATTCAAAGGTATTACAATGCAGTTTTGCCTGAGTTTAACAGCAGCGAATCTTCTTTGCCCATGCCCCTGATCCTTCTCATCCCCTTACCTTTCTCATCAACAGTTAATTTTCCTTTCCTGCTTTGAAAAAGATTCTTCCGTGAGGTTTAAAGGGCTCATAGCTTGTTTCAGGAGACCTGTGCTGTAAATAGTTTTAAATTATAATCCATCCAATACCTGAAAAATGTCTTATTTCTTTGAAATAACCGTTGTCCTTGTTCTTATCGCACTCAATGGCATCTTTGCCATGTCAGAATTTGCCCTTGTCTCAGCCAGGAAAACCCGCCTCAGGCAACGGGCGGAAGAAGGAGACATACGGGCAGCTGCTGCACTTAAACTCGCCAGTGAACCCACTCCGTTCCTCTCGACAATCCAGATAGGAATCACCCTGGTGGGTATCTTTGCCGGTGCATTTGGTGGAGCCACAATAGCAAAAGGACTGGCGAGCTATCTTCGAGAATTCCCTGCTCTCGCTCCGTACAGCAGTGCGCTCAGCATCACTCTTGTAGTACTCTTAATCACCTATCTGACCTTAGTCTTTGGAGAACTTGTTCCAAAGCAGCTTGCACTTAATAACGCGGAAGCAATTGCCTCTCGCGTTGCAAAACCTATGTTCTTTTTTTCTCTCATAGCAAAACCACTGGTACTTATTCTAAGTAACTCAACCGAGATCGTGCTCCGGCTAATGAGGGTCCGGAAGGTAACCGGGCCGCCGGTAACAGAAGAAGAAATCAAGATTATGATTGAGGAAGGAACCGAAGCTGGAGTATTTGAAAGAGCCGAACTGAGTATGATAAAAGGTGTTTTTGATATTGGTGACCGCCGCGTTGAGTCCCTGATGACGCATCGCACTGATATTATCGCGCTCGATTTGAGCGATCCTGCCGATGAGAACCTGCGGAAGATGATTGGAAGTGGTCGATCCAATTTTCCGGCATACGAACGAGATCTGGACAATATTGTCGGTATGGTATCCGTAAAGGATGTCCTGGCAAGACTTGTTGAAGGCAGTCCCGCCGATATTAGAGACTCGGTCACGAAACCGCTCTTTGCACCAGAAGCTATTACGGTCCTGAAACTCCTTGAATCGTTCAAGGAAACCGGCGTACATGTTGCCCTGATAACTGATGAATATGGAAGTGTCCAGGGCATTATTACCCTGCATGATATTCTTGAAGCTATAGTGGGTGATGTCCATACCCTTGGCGAGCCGGTAGAAACCCAGGTGGTGGCTCGAGAGGATGGTTCCTGGCTTATCGACGGGGACACACCCATTGAAAATTTAAAGAAATTCTTATCCGTGGATTCCTTTCCAAGAGAGAAAGAGGGGTATTACCGGACTATTGCCGGGCTGATCCTGTTCATCTTGCAGCGGATCCCTAAAACAGGAGATCATATCGAATTCAGGGGGCTGCGCTACGAGGTAGTTGATATGGATGGCAATCGAATAGACAAAGTGCTGGTCATGCAAATTCCCACTTCAGGAAAGATAGAAGAAAACACAGAGCAAAAAAGAAGCAAAGAGTAAAAGTCAAAGAACAAAAAAGAGTGATTATAAAAAAGAAATAAAGGTAAAATGAAGTAGAGGTCACTCTTTAGTTACTCTTTCTCTTTAGTTACTCTTTATATGCAGGGAAGGTCACAACACCAATTTCCTGAAGAGGCGAGCCCACTGCAAAGTGGTAGAGGTCCTGGTACTCAAGCCCTTTAAGCCCAAGAGTTTCGTGCAAAGGGTCGTCGAAAAAACATCCTATCCCGCAGCCCCTGAAACCGCAAGCTTCTGCTTCAAGATAAAGTAGCTGTCCCAGGATTCCGCATTCCCAGAAAAGATAAGGGTACATCCATGAGCCGGACGTTTTCAGAGGCTCTTCGAACTCAGAAAGCATACAGGCAGTAAAACAGGCATCTGCCGCCTTTCTCTGCGCACATGAAAGCTGGGCTGCAAAATTATGCAGTTCCTCTTCCACAAGCATGTAAAGTTCAAGATCATAAGGGCAGCTTTCAGGCTTTTCCCACAAAAAATCCGACCTGAAAGCGGTTTTAAACTCCTCCTTTTCTTCGGGCTTCCGCAGGAAGATATAAAGACCGGGAAGAAGCCCCTTTACCCTGTTTACAAAAAGGAGGAGGTGTGCAAAGGGCCCGAAAGCAAGCGTCTCGAAAAACGGGTTTTTATCTGGAAGGGTTTTCCGTAATATGCCGTAGAAACTCTCTTCGTCCATGTAAGCACTGTTATTCATTTCCAGGGCACTTCTCCGCCTGTGAATCACACTACGGAGAGGGACTGTATCCAGACCTGAATGAATTTTGTAGCCGGAAATTGTCCCGGATAAACCTGTAGCTCGTCTTTCAGGCTTTAGTTCCGGTTTTCTTTCATTGATATGGGAAGTTTCTTCCTTTCTGGTTATTGAAGCAGCCTTTTCAATGGCAGCCCATTCTACATGTGCAGGGCTCAAACGGTTCGGAACCCCGTTCCAGGAAAACTTTTCAAAATCAGGAAGTGCAGATGAAGAAATCTTGCCTGACGGACATTCCTTTCCTGCAGGATAAACTGCAAGCAGACAGGCAGGATCCTCTTTTTCAGGGCCCTGTCTTCCGGAAACGCCCAGAAGTTTTGCTATGTCCTCTGAACCCATATCCACAAGAAGGCGTGTTCTCCAGCCAAGTCCTGCTGCAGCAAAGGTAAGGGCAGCAATGGCATGTCCGAGGTCATGGTTTGCATACCTGAAAGCCCGGATGCCATATTTCCACGCAACCCGCCAGTAAATTGAAGTAAGCCCTATGAAAAATGTGCCTTCCGGAAATCCCGAACTCATCTTTTCCCAGGTTTCCCTGGAAAATTCTGCTCTTAATTCGAGGGCATGCGGCAAAGGAGAATAATGGCATACCGAAGGTTTTTCCAGAAGTTCCGGGACCGGACCGGAAATAAGGTAAACCTCTGTTGGGTGAAGGTTTCCGCTTGAAGGATTGATGCGAAGAGTCCATCTTGCCCCCCCTGATTTTTTCCATACTGAAAGAGCAAAGCTATCAAAAAAAAGTTGAGAAATGTTATTCCTGTTCAGCCCCGAAGGCTCCAATTTCTCCGGAGAAAATACTTGTTCATAGGCAGGAAAAAGTTCGGACCTTATATCTTCTTCACTCCAGGTATCGAGCTTTAGAACTGGAACTCCCTTGTAGTTCAGAAAAGGGTCTGGCTTTATCTCCATTTCAAGAAGTCTAGGACCGGGAGCATAGGCTTTAAAGCCATGCTTGCTAGCCTGATGATAAGACAATATAGATTCAATTTCTTCGTTCATAAAAGGGCACCAGCTTTTTACTATCTCATAAGTTACTATCCCATAAGTTACAATCTGGAGATTATGGCTTTTACTGATAGCCGTTAGATTGCATTTTCAGATCCATTGTTTGAACTTATAACTCGCAGTTTACATTCGGGCTCAAAATCTATGGCTCGCTGTTTGTAGAAATTATACATTTCGAAGATTATACGTTTCGAGGATTACACATTTCGAAGACTATACGTTTCGAAAATTATGTCTTCGAGGTATCATACTTTCAAGATATCATGCCTTCAAGGTACCATGCTTCACATTTAGAGGAATCATGTTTTTTTCAGGGCTTTAAGGACGGCTTTTCCAAAGGCTTCCGCACTTTTAGGGTCTCTTCCTGTCACCACCTTGCCCGAAACTACAACATCACTGTCTTTATAGACAGCCCCATGCTCCTTAAGTTCGTTTACGGTATCCGGGCTATTAAAAACAGTGCTTTCTTTACCTTTCAGAATGCCTGCTCTTGCCAGAACAACAGGAGAAACACAGATTGCAGAAATCACTATTTTCAAAGAGTCTGCTTTTTTTACGAGTTCGCGTAGATACTGGTTGTCCCAGAGAAACTTTCTTGAGCCCGGTCCTCCGGAAATGACAATTGCATCATAATCTGCAATCCTGGCTTCGGATATCCTGAGATCAGGTTTGATCGTCCCTCCCAGCGTCCCTTTTGCAGTTTCCGTAAACTCGGCTGCGACCGTAACCTTTGCCCCTGCAGCTTCAAATATCTGCTTTGGAACAAAGCATTCTTCGTCCCTGAACTGCTCCTGAGCAATAACAAGCAAAATCCTTTTACCTTTATATTCGGGTTCTGTCATCTGGCTACCTTCCTTTAAATGTAAAATATAAAAAGCAAGATTTCTGGTTATCCACACTGAAAATCAATACGGGCTGAAGAAAGATAGATTACTGAGAGACAGGATTTCATGTCTCGTATCGAATCTTTCAATATATCTGAAAAGACCGGACCCAAACACTGATATTGGTTCCTTCAACTGCACAATACTGGTTTCCTTACCTGAGAATTGAAGTAGAAATGCAGTCTTACTCAGATATTCATTAACTCAGATACTAATTAAAGAACACTGCAGTAACCCTACCCATGTAAGAATATATTCTTGAAGATATAAAGGGATGTCTTTTAGAAATAAAAGATTTTTATGGGAGAATTAAAGGTTCAAAAATTCCAGGTTAAAACAAGATTTAGTGGAATTGCCAGATCCAGCGAAATTGCCAGATTCAGCGGAGTTTATATATTTAATAATCATCTGCTATTAAATATCTGAATATATTAAACATTCTTCATTGGTCATCGGTTAAGGAAAAATCGTTATCACTTGCATTGATTTTCATAAAATTTGTTAAATTATTCATCAAATGCAAAACTGGAATCTGATATCGATTTCAATTTAAACACTAAACATTTGGGTTTGAGTTTTTCCGTCGAAATCGAGATCCGCGGCTCAAAATCCTTAACCGAATACAAATGAAACATTCTTTAATTAAATTCCTGATACCAGAAGATATATTCCTGCTGAAATGCCTGCCCCAGCAAAGGTTGCAACAAAGTTTACTCCACTGTTTGAGAGCAGCCCTCTCTTTTGGAGAGTAGCCCCGAGAAGGCTGTCTACGTTTGTTCCAAAAAAGCCTCCTGCAGTTGTAACAAGGACTGAAAGCAGAAGGTCGTCAGATATCCCAAGAACATAGCCTAACACGCCTATGATTGCAGAACCGAAAATTGCAGCAAGTTCGCCAAGTGGGGAAACAGCCCCATCGGCTCCGGGTTCCGAAAGCTTGAGAGTTGTGATCATTCTGGGCCTTCCTTTTGCCGTGGTTCCGATCTCACTTGCTAGAGTATCGCCCGTAGCGGTTGCAACAGTACCCATATAGGCATAAATAATCGGAAGGCCCTGTTCCGGAAAGATGCCGTATGCTACTGCCAGAACAAGGGCTGCGGTACTGTTCGAGAATACGTTTTCATAACTCCTGATTCCGTCTTTTGCCTGAGCAATGCCGATTGATTCCTTGTATGCATACTTGTACCTGGTAAACCCGCCTCCCAGGATGAAAAAAGTAAGCAGAAGCAAAAACCACTGAAACTCGCTAAAAACAATTATCAGGACTCCGAGAAGGGCAGCACTGAGAAGGGCAGAAACGTCGGCAATTTTAGCTCTGTAAGCCAGCGCGCCCAGGAAAAGGGAAAAGGCAAGAGCTACAAGCATTTTCTCAGGAGGCACCCAGTACCTGAACTCCTCAAAAATCCACATAGTCATCCCCGCCCCTACAGGCACCGGGATATTTCGGTCTATCTTTGAAGGAATGGACTCAAAAAGTGAGCCTGTAACTGCTCCAATAACAGCTATGAAAAAGATAAAGTTATATGAGACTGGAAGCTCCTGCCAGTAGACGATCCAGCTTGCTGCAAGAAACGCCGCAATAATCCTGAGCGCAAGAAAAATCGAACTCCACATTAATGAAAAACTTTTCTTTTTCATCCTGCTTCTTTTGGATTCTAAATCAGCTGTGAAACCCCTTTCCGAAAAAAAAGAGCTGTGATTTCCTACAGCTGCAACTGCAAAGGCGGCAAGGACTATATAAAATGGGAATGTGTACGATAGGTCTTTAGTAACTGCAGAAACAAGCAGCATCAGTGTAAGGGAAAAAGAAAGGCTGACTGCATCCCTGCTGCAGGAAAGAAACTTTCCGGAAAACCTCAGTCCCAGGAAAAGGATAAGAGAAAGAAGGAGGAGGAGATCTACCCCTGCAAAAGGAGCTATCAGAATAAGCAGGAGATACAGTATATGCATCACGGGAATTCCGTGAAAGGAACACCCATTTTCGAGAAGGGGGGTAGCTCTGTTCATTATAGGACATCTTTTGTTTTTTATTCTTCCTGAGAAGCTACATAGAATAGGCTTTTCTTTATAAATAGATAGTTGTTTTTCCTTCAGACAAGTGTTTAAAAATGAAACAAGACTTAAAAATATTTATATATTATTAACTTAGGCTCGGAAAACTTTTCGCGTCAACTCTGGCGGTTATTCAAAGGGCGGAGTAACTTTTTGCCATCAATTTTACTCCACGTACACTTGCTGCTAATTTTTTATCTCAGAGAGTATTTTTCACCTGCGATCAAGAGAAAGCTTTTCGCGAATCTTTTTTAAGTAGTTTTCGGTCTTCTTTTGCTATAAGAATCATATGGTTAAGGATAAGTGTATTAGCAAGCAGACAGATAATTATTGCAGTTAACAAATCCAGAATGGTTGAGATCTAACTTGAATGGTTGAGATCTAACTTGAATGGTTGGGATCTAACTTTACTCTTGTTGTGAGGGGAAAATAATGAAAAACTATGACCTGATTGTGATAGGTACGGGTTCCGGAATGAACTATGTGAACTCTATTATCGATTCGAACCCAAAGATAAAAGTAGCTGTTATAGATAAGGACGATCCCGGGGGGATCTGTCTGACACGAGGGTGCATCCCTTCAAAACTTCTGCTTTACCCTGCAGAGCTTATCAGGGAACTTGAGACAGCTCCGCTTTTCGGGATCAAACTCGAGATAAAAGATATTGACTTTCGCATGATTATGGAGCGGATGCGCAGGAATATAGGGGAAGACATCGAGATGGTAAGGCAAGGGTTAACCGAAGGTACTTACCTTGACTATTATCCCGAACCTGCCGAATTCGTTTCTCCGTATACTCTGAAAGTTGGAGAAGAAACTCTTCACTCCGAGATGATCTTCCTGTGCACTGGCTCAAAGCCTGCAGTCCCACCTGTTAGAGGGCTTGAAGAAACCGGCTATATTACAAGCGATACTGTGCTTGAACTCAACGAATGCCCGAAAAGCCTTGCCATTCTCGGAGGAAGTTACATAGGAGCCGAGTACGGACACTTTTTCTCAGCCATGGGAACTGAAGTCACGGTTATAGGGAGAAATTCGCATTTCCTTCCCCAGGAAGAACCTGAAATCTCCGAACTTGCCAGGATAAAGATGTCGGAATATATGCGTATCCTTACAAATCACGAAGCTATAGAAGTCAGAAAAGAAAATAACGGGCAAAAAACGGTTATTGCAAAGGAGAGGGATTCGGGAGAAGAGACCAAAGTTACTGTAGACGAGATCCTCGTAGCAACAGGCAGAGTCCCGAATACTGACATTCTCCACCCCGAAAGGGCAGGAATTAAGACAGATATCCAGGGCTGGATTTTAGTTGACGAGTATCTTGAAACATCCCAGCCGAATATCTGGGCTTTCGGAGACGCAAACGGAAAATACCTGCTCAAGCATGTAGGAAACTATGAGTCCGGAATAGTTTACCTCAATGCGATCATGAAAGAAAAAGTGAAGGCAGACTATCATGCCGTACCGCATGCAGTGTTCTCCTATCCGGAAATTGCAGGCGTAGGGATGTCAGAAAAGGAAGCCCTTGAGGAATACGGTGAAAATAGGGTAGTCATCGGCTTTAAGCTCTTTGAAGATACGGCAAAAGGAGCTGCTATGGAAGCCAGAGATTATTTCGTGAAAGTTATCCTGGACAGCCTGGAAGAGAAAATCCTGGGCGCCCATATTATAGGTCCTCATGCCTCGGTTCTGATTCACCAGATAATTCCTCTCATGTATACGCCATCGAGAAGTGCAAAGCCAATTATACGCAGCATGGACATCCACCCATCTCTCAGCGAAGTCGTCACCAGAGCCTTTTATTCCAGGCTGTCCCCTGAACACTACCATCATGTTATGAAGCACATTGGGCTTGAGGACTGAAAAGCTTGGTTTTAAGGTTAAAATCTCAGTTTTAAGGCTAAAAACCGCTGAGAGGACGAATCAAGTACTGAAAGACGGACCACCAGACAAACCGGTGGGGCGTTCTATAGTCTTTAGATTGAAAATTGACTTCCGGAGCTAAAGAAAGTGTTTTCAGGGCTTTAAGCCCTGTATGTTAAAGCCCACTCCGGCTTTTCCGGCGGGTTTTTCTCCAGCATTTCTCTCCATTTTTCATCGGTCAGTCGGTCGGACATGGGCTGTTTGAATTCGTAATAACTCATAACCGGCCCTGCAGCCAGGAAAATCCTGCCGTCAGGAAGCTTATAAGCCACAATCACCATATCCACGTACCCTGTCCCTTCCTCAAGCACGAGTTCGTCATTTGGTTCCGTGTGGACATCTGCAACAAGAGTAGTTTTCCTGGCTTCTTCGTCGGCATCCACGCTCATTTTGATAATTTCTCCAAACTCGAAGATGTAATATTTGTCCTCTTCCGTAAGTTCCTCATTTTTAAGTTCCTTTTCGGAAATCTCGATAAGTTTTTCCAGGACGCTCTCGAGGCTTTCAAATCTTCTTCCTGTATCTTCATCAAGAGCATCCATTTCTTCAAGCCCGTCTGCAGTCATCCGGGTAAGAGCAAGCAGCCGGTTATAGCATTCGGGTACAGGTTCCACATATCCCACGGGTTTATCGCCAAATACAGGAAGTTCCTCCTCAATTCCATAACTTTGCTTGGCATAGAGAATCGTATCGTGCCTGAGCTCAGTCCACGAGGCTAGAGAGGTGCATAATTCCTTATCCTGCCAGGCATCGGTTTGCATAAAGGTCGGGTAGCCTGAATCGTAGTCCTTCAGGAGGGGCTGGAGAGAATAGAGCCAGGACCAGTAGAGGTTCCTGTTCCAGTCGGCTGCGCTGAAATTCGAAAACTCCGAATCAAGTTCATTGTATCGGAGACTGTAATTTTTGTAGCTGGAATCATTCAATTCGTCAAGCCAATAAACGGCCCTCTCCGAACCCAGAAGCGCCATAGCATCAAGCCCGCGAGGGAAACCCCTGTTGTTTCCGTATTCGGAATATCTATAGGTAAAAGGCACATGTTCCTGATTTCCTATGTATTCATTAGTATAAGGACCGGTAAGCCTGAAGAATATGTAAGAGTCCGGGATAAAACGCTGGCCCATAAACCTGAAACCTTTCGTATCCTCAAGGAGTTCATCGGCCTGCTCAGCTGTTAGAATAATCTCATGGGTTCCACTTCCTGTGCCTCCGTAGATCTCCGGGCTCCGGTACCCGGCAAGTTCTACTTTCAGTTCTCCCATCGTTGTTGTGTTAAAATTCCTTGACCCGTTTCCAAATACTGTCTCCATCGCCTCCATATATTCGTAAGGTCCAAGATCGTCAGAGGCACCAACATAAAATGCAGTAATGGCATAGAGCCGGTCCCATTTCTGAAGAAGATCCTGGTTTTCTTCAAGCCGGGATGTGATCAGGCTCGCCTGTATGGTCTGTATGCGAGCTTCCTTTTCCGGGTCTTCGGCCTGGATCAATTTTCCCTTAAGCAACATGCTCATCCTGCCGTGCCACATAAAGGCCTTAAAGTAATTCTTCAGGATTTCGGAGCGGGTATAGTGGCCTCTTGGCACGTACTGAGAATAATCTTCTTTATAAAGGAAAGTCGGAGAGGGAGCAAAGCCTTCGTGAGTTTCGATAAGGCTTAGTTCAGCTTCGACATCATCTTTTATAAACGCAGGGATCTCAAACTGATACTTTTCCTTTGCTGCTGGATCAAAGTATGTTCCAGCCTCCGGGTCGTAAGGATCTTTTATATCCTTTATCTGTTCTTCTTCTGGCTGGAGCAGGTTTAAAGCAACTGTGAAGTAGGCTGCATTTCTTCTTGCAGCTTCCTTTTCTTCCCCTGTTGCGCTGTTATAGTCCTCTAAGGATGCGTTAAGCAGTGAATTATCAAGCTCCCATAAAAGGTCGTACAATTCATTTTGCTCGACCTGGCTCATGCTATCGTCAAACTGGACGTGATAGAGATGAAGAAGAGTATCCGAAGTTATGAAAATCAGCTGTCCTTCGTTTCCAAGTCTGTTATACATAGCAGTGATATCTTCTTCCTCCGGATTATAAGGGTTGGATATCACCACAAATCCATTTTCCTTCAGCTTCTCCAGGGCTGCCTCATCTGTCAAAAATCTCTGCGAAAACTCTTCGTAATTCATAATATCCGATTCTTTCAGGGGCAGGTCATACTGGGGAACTTTTAGCTCTATATTCAGGGCTTCAAGCCTGTAGTTTCCCACAAGAGAGGAATTTACTGCTTCAAAACCAGAAAGATTTACTGCTTCGGTTTTCAAATAACCTGTCGAAGAGCTTCTATCATTGTCCACTTCTTCTTTCTGTTCTGTCCCGTTCTCCCCGCTTAACATGGAACTTTGCTCCAGGCATCCTCCTGTAAAAAGGGAGACTAAAAAAATAAGAAATATCAAAAGAGTTACAACTGTCTGAGTTCGATTCTTCATTATTTCATCTCGGTCGCTTTGGATCAGTGTGTGATTAGAGCTTTGCTCGCTCAGAAAGGTGGGGTTTTACCTTCTAAGTCCAGGGTTCAGATTATTCCTGTTTTGCAACCGAAGACCTGTATATGGGGTCAAACATTTTAAAAAATTATCTTTTCCATATGTTATTCTCATTACAATATTTCAATCTATTCAAAATCCGGTTAAGTGTGGTCCAGCTAAAAAATTTGATAAATAAAAAGCTGAAAGAAATAAAAGTTGCCTAAAACATACTTTCCCAAGAACATCTCATTCAAGGCTTATCTTACACCTATTGTACAGGTTTTTAATCTTCTTTCAGGATTTTGCTTCTTTTTTGACTGGCCGTCAGACAGACTGGCGTGAGCGACCTATAATGTTGAATTAAAAACGGTTTTGGGGGTCAAGGTAAACATTTTTCGGGCCAGGTAAAGCGTTTCTCTATAGAATCGGTTTCTTCATTAACCTTATCGGTTCACCGCTTTATTTCCCTTACCCTGGCGGCAGGCTCTCTATAGCTTTATGCAGTTATTTCTTTATCAGGTCAAAAACCCACCTGCTAACGCCTGGAGCAACATTTCCGGTGCGCCTGTAAAATTCAACCTCGAGCCCCATTTTATCGTACTCTTCAACCAATTCCGGGATCTGATTCTCGGTTTTGAAAGTGTAAAAGTGGATATAGCCTCCCTTTTTTATAAGCCCTGAAACCTCACCAAGAAAATGGTCCATGCCGTAAGGAGTTGGCACAATTGCTCTGTCAAACCCATTTTCCGGAACCTGGAAACCTGCAGTTTCTTCTGGCCCGGAGCAGGCAGGTACATGAGAAAAAATTGTACCCTCGGTCTCAACTGCGTTTCCGATCTTATTATCAGGCTTTAAAGGATCCTGACGGCGGTTTAAATAACCCGGATGGTGAAGAACGCATTCAGCATCTCCCTGAATAACGATCACCTGTCCCTCAAGCCTGTTCAGCCGAACATTTTCTCTCAGGCAGGCACAGGCGTCAGGGTTTATTTCAATTGCATAGACCATTGACCCTTTTCCTGCAGATGGGAGAACAAAGGGCCCCACTCCTGCAAAAGGGACAAGAACATATTCACCGGGAAGAACTTTTGAGGCTATACGTGCTCTTTCCCAGTAAAGCCTGGGATTGAAAAAAACTTTCCTTACATCCATTCTGTAAACGTAGCCGTTTTCCCTGTGAAAGGTTTCTGCAGATTCCCCTGAAAGAAGCTCAAAGTGAGCCACCCTGCGCTCCCCCTCAAGCTTGCTGATTTTATTAAGCACAGCTCGTGTATTGCCTCTCATTGAAAGAATTTTCGAGACAATAGCCTCTCTATAAGCTTCAAGCTCCGAGGGAATTGAAATTACTGCAACGTCCCCTACATAGTTAAAGCGTTTTGGAACCAGGTTGAGCAGGGGTTCTTCAACTATTCCTCTCATCGCATCTCGCAGGGTCATTCTATCTCGAAAACTCATTCCATCATGCCTCTCTCGGAAAGATCAGGTACCTTTCATTCGTTCAGGTTCTTTCTCAGGATAATTAATTATTCAGGCATCTCATCTTTCCAAACATTTATTATATTTCGCTTTCAATCTCTAACTTTCAGTCTATTAAGTGCGTTATAAGTTGCGTTATTAGTTGTGTTTTTTTCTGTTGAAAGACAGTGCAAGATGTACAGAGTGATCAAGAGAATTGAAGTATCAAGTTAATTGAAGTATCAAGAGAATTGAAGTATCAAGTTAATTGAAGTAAAAAATAGAAATTACGAAAAAAGAGAATTCAGATTGCAAAAAAATAAAAGAGTCAAAATTATATAAATAAAAGGGTTGAAATTACAAAAGCTACAAAATGAAACAGAACCTGAAAAAAAAAGAAGTGAAAAAGAGATACAAGTTGGTCCTGAGTACACACAGGAAAATTAGATGAAAATAGTTATAGAAACTCCCAAATACAGTTTTTCGAAATACCGAAAAACAGAAAACGGATATGAAAGAGTTTTCTTTTCTCCCCTGCCCACCATCTTTAATTATGGTTTCATAGAAGGCACAAAAGGACCTGACGGCATGGAAGAAGATGTTGTCGTGCTAGGACCCCGCCTGCCCAGGGGAAGCACCTTTGAAAGAGAAGGTTTTGACGGGATTGTAAGGTTCCTTGACGATTCCATTCGGGATGACAAGAGACTGATACATATCAGCGGCTTTTGCTCTCCATCCTTGCTGGCTTTCTATTTCAGGCTTTATGCCCTTTTCAAAATCTTTCTATATGCTTTTCGTGAGGGAAAAATTACAAAATGTCGGTTTGAAGGCATTCTACTAGAAAAATGAAACTGATTTAGATAAATTAAGCTGCTGCTTTAGTTTCTCTTTTTGTTTCGAATATTGCTTGCGAATCTGAAAACTAAACCATAAAATGTTTTCAGCTTAGATCTTCTATAGTTCTCTATATTGTGAGACTTTTAATATTTTTTAATGTCATCAAAAATTTATCATTCTTCTCCGGATGCAGTCAATCAAAAAAAGCCATAAAAGAGTAAAAAAGTCTTAAGATTTAAGTTGGAGATTAGATTATAAAAGCTACAACCCATTTCTTTACGTTCTAATCTCCGGTAAAACACCTACTAATATGCCTTGTCATGCTCGAATTCAGGCAGGGATTTCTTTTGCCAGGATATAAGCGACCATTCCAGAGTTTAACTTGCTTTCCCTTGAAACCTTTTTCTCAATCTCTTCAGTGGCTTTACCTTCGATTTTCATATTCTTAATCTTTTCAATTATTGAAGAGGGAATTGAGTAATATTCGGTTATATCTTTCCTGTGCCCCCAGACATCTCCTTCGATAAGCTGGACTCTCTGCATCTGAAGGAACATTTCTATGGATTTTGAGACCGTACGCATGTATGATTTAGGTAACTGGATTACCTCAATCTTCGGGCATGTTTCAACTAGTCCAAAGATGTCTTTGTTTGAAGGTCTGAAAGCCAGGTGAACAAGACGCTCATTTGGATTTAATGTAAAGATTTCTTCTCTCGAACTAACCACTCTTATTCTCATATTTTTTCTCCCCACTCTTAAGTTCTTTTTTGATTGTACTTTGATATAATGCACACATACTTACTATAAATAGTTATTTCATTAAACTAATATTATTTTGATAGTATTCCGAAGATCCTAATCATATTAGATTTACCAAATTGATCTAAAAAAGCCAAAAATGGAATAAAAATGGTTTTTTCAAATTATTCTTTCCATTTTTACTTTAATTTCCACTCTCTTTCATATTACAGTTTCTTATAATTATTGGCACAACTATTTTTAATTGTGATTTATTTCAGCTTCAG
The DNA here is from genome assembly GCF_055385895.1 of Methanosarcina subterranea. Taxonomy (NCBI): domain Archaea; kingdom Methanobacteriati; phylum Methanobacteriota; class Methanomicrobia; order Methanosarcinales; family Methanosarcinaceae; genus Methanosarcina; species Methanosarcina subterranea. The sequence continues at coordinate 2,658,442 of NZ_AP042426.1, forward strand.
GTTTTAATGAGACTTTCTTCTTTTCTATTTTTAAGTTCATTTGAAATTCTCAAAAATCTTACTTTTACTTATTAGTTTTTTGTGTCTAAATGTAGTGTCTGTGCAAAGGTCCGCTTGATCCTTTTCACTTACACAAGTTTTCTCAAATTATAGAATTTCTACGGCTGCAAGATTCAGAAGATAAGATATAAAAGGTATCATTAAGTGCAGTATAAATTAATTATAAAATATTGAGTAAAAAGAAGACGGAAAACGAATAGGAAGTAAGGAAAAGTTATATTCAACAGCTATAGCTTCAACAGCGTGGATTTTACTTTTAGTTCTCGTTTTTCTACGGCATCGGCAGCTCCTGTACGAAGTAATCAGCTCACGGTAAATGAAACTCAGATCACAACTAATGCATCAGATCAGTACAATCCTGCGATCTACGGTGACAGGATTTCGTTGCGCCAATCTAGTATGGATCAATTGGCGCAACGAAAAATTGGATCTCTACATGTACAACCTTTCTACTTCCAAGGAAACTCCAATTCCCATAAATGGAATCATGCCCCATAATCCTGTAATCTATGGAGATAGGATAGTTTGGGGAGATGTGATTATCCCAATGAATATCCGCGTCCTGTTATCTGTTTGTACGACTTCCCCACTCCCAAACAAACTCAGATCTCCGCAAGCGAGTATTTTTCAGACAAGGTGGAGGTTTTCTCGTAGAATATATTTTATGTCCTTGCCCGCGGTATAGTTAATAATTCGGGATCAGGATTCCAGATGCATCTGATATTTGTTTTTTCTATTAGTTGTGGTGGAAGAATGGCTCAAGGCGCTGCAAAGAATAAATAAGAAAAACCATTCCGATTGCCCCTCCCGTGGTAATAACAACTCGTTTTTCATCAGCTACCTGATCGTTCAGGAATTTCGAGTATGGTTATTTTTTCATGTCAGGCGAGAAGTATCGCAACCTTTTTAAGTTCACAATTGTTACTATGCTCAAGTTCACAATTGTTAATTCGCCCAGGTTTCACGATTGTAAGCAGTGCTGCTTACCGAAATTTGCCGGGGTCATATAGCGTTACTTCAATTTTATCGAGTGCATAAATATGAATACCGAACTGAGTGCAACTGTCAAGGCAGACCTGTTGAGTATAGGGAGTATTAGGGTAGATCCTGAGCTTCTGCCCGTGCAGCTCACAAGTCTGGCTACAGCCGGGCCCGGAGCAGGTGGTTCTTCCGTCTTTTTCAGGTCAGGAGAACGACGGGTATGCCTTACGATTAATGAGATTTCTCCTTTGCGTGCGGTGGCAAAGGATGGAAAAGTGGTCCTGATTAAAGGAGACAATGTGATTGCCAGAGGCATGCTTGAGCACCCACTCTGCCATTGCCCTGAACAGGCATACATCACACTGTCCGAGAAGTGTGTATACGATTGCCAGTTTTGTCCGGTGCCAAAAATGCAGGGCGGGATAAAAGACAGTAAAAAGGTACACCGGATGGTCGCAGAAGCTTATGCAACAGGTGAACTGAAGGCAATTTCCCTTACCAGCGGGGTAGCGGTCTCGCCAGAAAAAGAAGTCCAGAGAATGGTGGACGTCGTAAAGCAGCTTAAGCGTGAATACGATCTGCCAGTAGGGGTTTCTGTCTATCCCACAAAACATTCTTCGGAAAGACTCTACGCTGCAGGGGCATGTGAGATAAAATACAATGTTGAGACTATGAACCCTGAAATTTTCCGCCGCGTCTGTCCGGATCTTTCCCTCCAGACAGTGCTTGATTCGCTCGAAAATGCAGTGGATTATTTTGGCAGAAACAGGGTCTCTTCGAACTTTATAATAGGACTTGGAGAAAGCGACGAAACTGTCCGAAAAGGGCTCAAGCAGCTTACGGACCGGTGTGTGATCCCTATCCTCAGGCCCATATCGCCCCATCCTCTAAGAAAAGATGCAATAAGCATCCATCGACCGAGTGCTGATAGGCTTCTGAAACTTGGAGGTATGCTGAAGGAGATGCTTGACTGCCAGTCCCTCTGTGCAGAAAAATCGCAAACAATGTGCCTCCTCTGTACTGGTTGTGATCTTACGCCTCATAGAGATCTTTGAAAGCTATGATTAACTTGAAAGCTATGATTAACTTGAAAGCCTTGATTAACTCAGATTTGAATATTAATTATTCCGGTTCATGATCTAGAGGTCTCAGCCCTCTTTTTTGTCCTTATTCATAATAACAGCTCTTAACAGCTCTTAACAGCTCTTCAGACAATTCTTGAAAAAAGATGTAGTTTCAAATTAGTCTAGTAGTTTAAAATTAGTCTATTCTTTCCTTTTTATTTAGTTTTTTAGCCTATTATGGACATATTTTGTTAATGTTTGGGCTTATACGGACAAAATAGCTCTATTTACGGAAATATTTATAAAACTCGGATCTGAATAGTTGAGTACATGACACAGCAATTTACTCTTACCATAGAATCTGGAAAGAACAGACTTGGAGAACAGGAAGGGTTTGACAGGATAGAGATCAGGCCCGGAGACACTCTGTCAATAGTGGGCCCGACAGGTTCAGGAAAATCGGCTTTAATCAATGACATTGAAACTCTTGCACAGGGAGATACCATAACAGGCCGAAGGATTCTCATCAATGGGGAAGAACCTCCCGAGTCGTTTGTACGGGAGCCCGCCTTCAAACCTATTTCCATGATAACCCAGAATACACGCTGTCTGGCTGACCTTTCGGTCGAAGAATTCCTGCTTATGCATATAAGGGCACGGAAACCTGGCAGGGAAAATCTGCTCGACGAAACAATAAATCTTGCAAATACATTTACCGGAGAAGAGATCAGCCCTGAAAGCCGGATGAGCGGTTTATCCGGAGGTCAGACCCGGTCTCTTATGATTGCAGATGCCCTTGTAATCGGGGACACTCCGATACTTCTCCTTGACGAGATTGAAAATGCAGGGATCTTCAAAGACCGTGTTATCCAGTCTCTCCATGGAGGAAATAAGGCTGTTATCCTTGTAACACACGACCCTTACCTGGCTCTTACAGCAGGCAAGCGCATAGTAATGAGACATGGAGGAGTCGCCTCTGTGATCGAACCGACAGGCAAGGAGCAGGACCTTATTGAAGACCTTGCCTTAATTGAAGACAGAATGCATCAGATCAGAGAAAAGCTCAGGCTTGGAGCTTCTTTTTCCTCTGGTTCTCCTTCCGGTTCTTCAGTCAGTTCTTCAGTCAGTTCTTCAGCCAGCCCTTCAGAGGTTTTGACTGATGTGGTTGAACAGGGGATGGTCTATAAATGAAACTCCTAATAATTGCAGGCCCTCCCAGCGGAGGAAAAACTGCTGTAGTCCGCCAGATCATAAAGAATCTGCCTGAAGGCTCACTTCCTGCCTTCCTGAAAATCGATGTTGTGCATGCAACTGAAGATGAAGAGCTTGCAGAAGAGTTTGACATTCCTGTCAAAAAGGTATATTCCGGAGATGTATGTCCTGACCATATGGGAATCCTGGTCCTTGACGATGCATTGCACTGGGCTGAGAGCCTTTCAAGAAATATTCTGATAGTCGAAAGTGCAGGGCTCTGTCTCAGGTGTACTCCATACACAACTTACTCGCTTGGAATTGCAGTTGTAAGCGCGATCTCAGGAACAAATTCACCTTTCAAAATGACACCTCTTCTCGCTCTTGCAGATGTGGCAGTTGTTACAAAAACCGATCTTGTATCACAGGCAGAAAGAGAGGTTTTCAGGGAAAGCATCAGAAAAGTTGTCCCAGGTATTGATATTGTAGAGACAAATGCAATTCAGGGAACCGGGCTCAGATATTTGATGAGGAGAATTGTCAATCAACCCGAAATAGGATCGGACCCTATCATGCTCAGAGGCTCCCCTCCTCTAGGAGTATGTACGGTATGTATCGGCAAAAAAGAGATTGGGTGGAAAAACCACTTTGGAGTCATCCGGCCGCTTGATATGCCAGAGCCCCTGTACAGAGGTGACTGATTGTGATTGAATGGAATCCCCCGGGTAAAGACTGTGGAGCCTGCGGTTCTCAGACCTGTTCTGGTTTTGTTAACCGGCTTGGAGCCGGGCTGGCAGAGCCGGAATTATGCCCTTTTTACAGTAAAAACAATATGTATAGTCAGGACAACATCCTGATTCAGGATAACATTCTAAGCCAGAATAATGTTCTAAGCCAGGATAATGTTCTAAGCCAGGATAATGCTTTGAGCCGCGAGAACCTTTTGAGCCGGGAAAATCTTGCAATCCAGGCCAGAAACATCACTTACTCAGGTGTAGATGTTGTCGGAAAAGAATATGACTTTGTTCTTCTTCCGTTTTCTGGTGAGCCTTCAGCACGTAAATTCATAGTACCGTTCAGGGCAGACCTTGTAGAAAAATGGGATATTAAAAAAGGAGATCTTGTAACCGGTCGTCCGGCAGGTCCCGGATGCCCTGTCTATCATGCTTTACGAGTCCTCAGCGCAAATCCGGTAACGGGTGTAATTGAATGCCATACTGTTGGACCCATGGCTGCAAGAACAGAAGACGTGCATGACGTTCAGGCGTATCATGTCCACGCTTTCGAAGGAATTGCAAGTACTGTAAGAAAACCCCCTGTCTTCGGAACCCGCCAGTATTTCCTGCCTGGCAACTGTATGATAGGGCTTGCCCATACTGCTCTTGTAAACATGAGTTTTCAAAAACCTTCAGGACTCCACGTCCGGCTTGAGGACATAAGGATATTGTGAAGGTCTTGAAGAGATAGGGAAATACGAGAGCGGGATACTATGAAGACCATTGAAGAGATAAACCGGAAAATCGCCAATAATGAGGCGATAATCCTGACTGCTGCAGAACTCAAGTCCATGGTGCGTGACGGGCAAAAGGTTACCGTCGATGATGTGGATGTGGTCACTACCGGAACCTTTGGCGTGATGTCCGGTACAATGGCAGTTATAATGGTACCTGTAGCCGAAAAATGCAGTTTTGAGAGAGCAGATGCAATCTGGCTAAACGGTGTGCCTGCCCAGCCCGGACCCTGCCCGAACGAACGGCTTGGGGTTGTTGACCTTGTGGTAAACGGGACAGCCCGTGCAGATGATCGGTACGGCGGAGGGCACCTTTTCCGGGACTTTGTGAAAGGAAAAGAGATTGAAGTCCTCGTAGAAGCACACGGCAGAAGATATGAAAATCAGGTTATGCTTGATGACATCGACTTTGCCAGGATAATCACTACAAGGCTCGCATTTAAAAATTACCACGCACTGATAAACCCTACTTCCTCCACGATCAACACCATCTTCTCTGTGACAGGCCTGACAGGTCCTTTTACGGAAACAACGGTATCAGGATGCGGTGAAATAAACCCTCTGCAAAACGATCCTTCCCACAGGATAATAGGTGTGGGTACAAGAGTTCTTTTAAACGGCGCATCCGGTTATATTATGGGGAAAGGGACCAGAGCCAGCCCTGATAAACCGAATGTCTCAGCCTATGCAGACATGAAAGACATGGACCCGACGATGATGGGTGGGATGAAAACCGCACACGGACCTGAATGCCTGACTTCTCTTGCAGTTCCTATCCCTGTTCTTGACGAAGAGATACTCTCAGGATTAAAAATCCTGGACCAGAATGTCCTATTACCCGTATCAGACATAAACGGGCGTACTTCACATTCAAAAGTAAATTACGGGCATATCTGGGGAGATACCGACAAAGTGATCCGTGTCGAAAAAGATAGATGCCTGCAACACCCGGATTGTGCTGCAATGCGCACCTGTCCCACGGACGCAATCTCGAATAATTTCGTCATCAATCGAGACCTTTGCATCAACTGCGGAACCTGTACACTCCAGTGTTCTGAAGGAGTATTCCGTGGAAGACTTGGGTCAATAGAACTGGCTGAAGGAACTATCCCTATATCATTGAGGCAGTCTGACAGGGCAAGGGCAGAAAGGCTCTGTACAATGCTTAAGAATCGTATTCTGAAGCACAAGTTTACACCAACACAGATGATGGAACCTCTTTAATAGAGAGGTTTTTATTCCCTTTTTGATGCAGTCTTTCAGCCAGATATCTCTTTTCAGGCTTAGTGGACATATATTTTAAGATCTAATGACTGTACAACATTACTAGTGTCGAGTCCACAGTAAAGTGTCGTATAAGATCGATTACAACTATTCAGAATCGTTCAATCCTTGAGGATTGACGCGACACTAACTTGCTATGTGGTTCTTGTCACGCTCGACGCAGGAGAGCGGTCTTTCCCTCAATAAAATGGAGAAAAAAGAAGAGAATAGGTGAATAAGAATAGGTGAATAAGAATAGGTGAATAAGAATAGGTGAATAAGAATAGGTAAATAAGAATCGGCAAATAAAAAATAGGTAAATAAGAATAGGCAAGTATAGTCTACGTCTGCTTTTATTACTCTTGTTACTTTTTCAAGTTTATTTTTATTTTTTCTTCTTTCCACTTCTTTTTGTCTTCAACTTTTTAGACTTTTTTAGGAATAGGCGCCAGACAAACTGGTGCAGGCACTGATAGATACTTGTGGATTAAAACAGGTTCCCGGATTACATGGAAGTATTTTTGGGAATGAGGAGGATATTTCCCCAGAATTTCACTGTAGATTCAGTATCATTCTTATTAGAGCGGGTTCGTTTTCGGGACAAAAAGTATTTTACCGATAAGTGCTCTTTCCAGTGCATTCACAATTGTGAAGTCAAATTCAAGATTTAAGTTTCTGGAGCTGGCAAGGCAGAGTTACCCAAATCAGGCGGTCGGTATATATCCATGCAAAGGGAACGTTTATACGATGCGTTGATCGAAGAACTTTCCAGAATTAAATGCCTGCTTATTTCATATTCGAAATATTTTATTTCGGAGGAGGCAGCATCTTACTTATATTTGTAAAATTTGTAAACTACTTGCGCCAAAAAGCTCCGCGAATCCTCGAAACCTTAAAAGATACAGAAGCGGTAGCATGGATGAAGTATTATGAATATTGAAGATTGTTTAGCTGACTTCCGGATACCTCAGTACCTCCATTACATGGATAGTGCTGCGACCAGCCTTATCCCTGAGCCTGTTATAGCTTCCATGAACGAATACGACAGGCAGTATCGCGCAAATGTAGGCAGAGGGATGCACCGGCTCACAAGGGTTGCGACACAGAGGTACCAGGACGCACATGATACTGTCAGCAGTTTTATTGGCGGGGATGAAGGCACAACAGTCTTTACAAAAAACACTACAGAAGCTATCAACACGGTTGCAGCCGGACTGGACTGGCAGCCCGGAGACCGGATAGTTACAACAGTTATGGAGCACCACTCCAACCTGCTTCCCTGGCTTCGATTGCGCCAAAAAGGCATTGAGGTAGTTATTCTTCAGCCGGGTCCTGAAGGCGTTTTTGATACAGAGGCTTTTAATGAAGCAGTTACTGTTGACACAAAACTGGTTGCAATAAGCCATGTTTCAAATGTGCTTGGTACCGTGCAGCCTGTTCATGAAATTGCTGGTATCTGCAAAGAGCGTGGAGCATATTTTCTGGTTGACGGGGCGCAGTCTGTCCCTCATTTTCCTGTGAATATTCAGGATATGGGATGCGACTTCCTGTGTTTTTCAGGGCACAAGATGCTTGGCCCAACCGGTACTGGTGTACTGTGGATGCGAGATGCGGTTCTTTCTCCACTCATGGTAGGGGGAGGCACAGTTGATGACGTGGTTATTGAAGGTGTAATTACTGGAAATGCAGACACTGAAGATGTTATCACCGAAGGATATACCCTGACTGAAGGTTATAAGCGATACGAAGCCGGCACACCGCATATCTCTGGAGCAATTGGGCTGGCGCAGGCAGTGAAATATCTTGAAAATCTGGGGATGGATGCTGTCTTCAGGCACGAACAGAAGCTAGCATCACGTCTTCTTGCAGGGCTTGTCGGAATAGATAATGTCACTGTTTATGGGCCGCAGGACATAAAAAACAGGATAGGAGTTGTCTCTTTTACCATAGACAGGATTCACCCTCATGAAATAGCCTATTTGCTTGACGAAAGAGCGGCGGTTCTTGTCCGTTCCGGAGATCACTGCTGTATCCCATTAATGAAGCATTTCGGGCTTGAAAACGGCACTGTGAGGGCTAGCCTTTATCTGTACAATACTTTAGAAGAGATAGACCTGCTTATTGAAACAATCGAAGAAATAGCTCGTATAGTGTAAGGAATACAGTGCAAGAAGTATTGCCAAGGAGTATTGTGCAAGGAGTATGATGTGATGTACAGAACTGTCCCCTGTATAAAGTATGATAACGGGTCAATGGTCCCGTCGTCACATGAAGTTGTAATGGAAGTGCCTCTTGCAGTCTTCGTCAACGGCCGCCACGCTCTGACTGCAATGATAAGCCCGACAATGCTTGAAGAGTTTGTAACAGGATTTTTATACACAGAAAAGATCATCCGTAAACTTGAGGACATCGAATCGTTGCGTATAGAAGAAAACAGAGAAAAAGACAAAGAAAAAAACAAAGAAGAAAATAGAGAAAAAAACAAAGAAGAAAATAGAGAAAAAAACAAAGAAGAAAATAGAGAAAAAAGTAAAGAAAAGAGTAGAGATATAAATAGTGTCGGTACTCTGAGTGCCAGTGTCCTGACAAAAAATCCCTCTTCGATCATGCTTTCAGGTAAAACAGTTCTTTCAGGATGTGGCAGCGACACTTCATTCCTTGATGCTGACAGGCTTCCAAAAATTAAGTCGGATCTGGTCACTGATGTTTCGATAATAAAGAATATAATGAAAGAAACACTGGTTTCAGACATTCATGCCAGAACAGGCGGCATACACATTGTAGGTCTTTTTGGGCCTGATGGAAAGATCTGTATAATAGAAGATATCGGCAGACACAACGCTCTTGACAAGGTAATAGGTTACGGATTGAAGCATGATGTGGACTTATCAAGGACAATTGTAGCCTGTTCGGGAAGGCTTTCTTCTGAAATGGTAAGGAAATGCCTTATGGCAAATATTCCTGTTATCGCATCCAGAGGTGCAACCACGACGCTTGCTATAAGCATGGCAGAGCAAGCCGGTCTTACTATTATCGGTTTTGTCCGGAGCCAGAAAATGAATATTTATACAGGCGTGGAAAGAGTCAGGAATCAGGAATAAGCTTGATTAAAATTCCTTAATGCTTATTATAATCCCTTAATGCTTTACTGTGAGTCTTTAACTATGAGTTTTTAACTATGAGTATTTAATGCTTAACAAATAAGAGTCCTAAGAGTCCGACCATTTTCCAGATGAAGATTTACTAAGCAATATATAACACATATTTTTATCACTCATAACTTTAAACCACGCAGAATTTAAAACGCCTATCGAGGAATACTGATGAAAAACCCGCTAAAAACAATAAGGGAAACAAAACCCCTGATCCACCATATCACTAACTGGGTAACTATTTACGACTGCGCAAATATAACAAGAGTTTTTGGTGCGCTCCCTGTAATGGCGCATGCTCCTGAAGAATGCGCTGATATGACAGGAATATCATCCGCACTCGTGCTGAATATAGGAACCCTTACATCTGAAATAATTGATTCCATGCTTATCTCCGCTGCCGCTGCAAACGAAAAGAAAATTCCTGTAGTACTTGATGCAGTCGGAGTTGGAGCTACGAAATTCAGGGATGAGATGGCTGCAAAAATCCTTGGCTCTGTCCATATTGACATAATCAAAGGCAACTATTCCGAGATTGCAAAACTGGCAGGCGAAAATGCTGAAACAAAAGGTGTTGAAGCAACTTCTATTAGTGCCGACCCCGAGAAAGTTGCAAAAGAGTTTGCAAAATCAAGCTCCTCTGTCGTGGTAATGACCGGAAAAGAAGATATAATAAGTGACGGGAGCAGGACCTTTATTGTAAAGAACGGGCATGGGCTAATGGGGTCAATTGTCGGGACCGGATGCATGGCTGCATCGATAATTGGTTCATTTGCCTCGGTAAATCCGGACTATTGTGATGCGGCTAAAGACGCTTTATGCTATTTTGGGGTTGCAGGAGAACTTGCAGCTGAAAACTCAAAAGGACCTGGAAGTTTTAAGGTTAACCTGTACGATGAAGTGTTCGATATGTCCGATGAAAAAGTAAAGGATATGATGAAAGTCGAAGAAAGGCGAACCTGAAAAAAGGGCATTCTGGCGGTTTGTTTGATTGGTCTGGATACTATTTCAGGGCACTGTGAATAGCATCTACCTATCGCTTCTGTTCCGCGCCCCAGCGACTGGAGGCGGCCGCCTTTGAATAAATGAAATTATAAACATCTGGAACTGAAAAGACAATTGGTACTGAAAAGACGATAATCACAATACCAACAATTTAGCGGTTGGTTTACTAATTTTTAAATATAATTATTTTTAAACACACGTGTTAATGGGTTGAAGTGTAATGGATCAGAAAAACTGCAATCAGAAAAATTCCGATAAAATGAATTCTAATCAGAAAGATATATCCCGGAGAGATCTCTCCCAGAACTATTCTCTTTTAAAAGAGATCGATTTTTATCTTGTGACAGACTCCGGGCTTTCAAAGAAAGGGACTTTATCCGATGTAAAGGAGGCAGTTGAAGCAGGCTGCAAGATTATTCAATACCGCGAGAAAAACAAGAGTACAAAAGAGATGATCGATGAAGCATCCGAAATCAAGAGAATCTGCAGGGATAGAGCAATTTTTCTCGTAAATGACAGAATTGACGTTGCTTTAGCAGTTGATGCGGATGGAGTTCACATAGGCCAGGATGATATGCCGATTGAAACTGCAAAAAAACTTCTGGGCCAGGACAAGGTAATCGGTCTTACTGTCCACAACGTTGATGAAGCAATCGAAGCAGAAAAAAGTGGAGCTGATTATGTAGGTCTCGGCTCAATATTTGATACTGCTACTAAAAAAGACGCAGGAAAAGGGATTGGACCTGTCAGAATAAAAGACGTCAAAAATGCGATAAGGATCCCTGTAGTTGCTATTGGTGGAATTAATAAAGAGAACTGCAGGACCGTTATTGAAAACGGTGCTGACAGTCTTGTTGCAATCTCTGCAATTGTATGCAGCGGCGATGTAAAAAAGGAAATCAGAGAGTTCATTAATATTATTCAGGAAGTAAAAAGCTCAAGTAGTCCATAATCACTCAGTTTATAAATAGATTCTATAGTTAGATTCCAGAACACTCGAAAATCTAATCTTGTGTTTTTCTCTTCTGCCCCGTACAGGGCTAGAGCCGGCCTGCCAGCAATGAAAAAGAGTGACAAAAATAATTGATACTGCTACTAAACGAGATCAAATATTTTGGAAAATATTTCCCGGTCTAAGAATATTTCCCTTGGCCCAGGAAACCGCCTTTTATTCCACAATTTATAGGACGCCTTCGCCAGCTTGCCTGGCAGCCCTTTCCAAAAAAGAAAGAACTGAGCTTATGCCAAAATCATTTAAAATGCTTTAAATCCCAAATAAAAGCACTCAATTCTATATTTTCCGGAAAAATTTCCTTAAATAGCTTAAAAATGCAACCTTCTAAAAGCAGTTGGTGCCCTTATCAAATCTTTTCTTCCAACTTTAAAAGCCGTTAATGCCGTAAGTAAAGCGGCAATGTTGCCTATAGAGACAAACATTTTAGCCCATTCAATTCTTCTTGTAGGTGTTTTCGAGCGATTGTATCCCACTACTTCATTTGAGTTCTTTCTTTCAACAGTGGTTCTAAGATTGTATATTTTACCAAGGAGTCTATGAAATTTCCTTGGTATATATATTCCTCTGAAGTGGGTTCCTGTTTCTGTTTTAAGAATAGTTCCTGCACTGTTAGCTCTGGCTGCTATAATTGGAATAACTCCATGATCAATAACCACCTGGTTAGAAGGATGACTATCAGGTCCAGCATCTGCAATCATAAAAAGTGGTTTATGAGTTTCCGATTTCATGCACTGAATGATAGTTTCTTGAAATATAGTGTTGTCATTTTTACTTGCGTTTACTGCATCCCAATAAACTGGTAAACCCCACCAACTATCAACAACACATGTATCAGTATACCCCGTTCCAGATAGGACACTATACTTTCCGGTTTTTTTAACATAATGTCCTGCATCAGGATCTGAGAGCATACCAGTTTCTTTATTTTTTAATCCACTGCAGTTGCACTCAAAGAACCTTCTATCCCATATCCAGATTTTATCTCCTATAAGATTTAGATTTCTACATTCTTGTATCAGTAATTGAGCATATTCCACGAAATATGGATAAATACATTTCAGATTTCTACGATATGATGAAAGAGTGATTCGATCACGATTTTCAATATTTAATTCCTTTCTTAGAGCTTTATTCTGGTTAAATTCTCTAATGAATGATTCAAAATTTGAATACCCCATCTTACATCTTGCAATTTCTAACTTGAGAATGTTGTTGAAATTTAACGATTCATGCTGAGGATGGTACTCCATTGAAGCCTGTAATTCAATGAAAAAGTTATCCAGCGAAGGATTTAATGCAAACATGTCTCCTATATACCCATGAAACGTTTTGAAGTGTTGAAAGGCAAGTACTTGATTCCAGGGCAATACACTTTCCATATATTCTTTGCTATGTACAACTAGAAGATTAATTTTATAAGGAATGCAAATTTTCCTTTTGAGAAAAGTAAATCCTTCACCAAAAAAGTCTGAAAGCACTTTTTGAAAAATAGGGAGCACATTACGTACTTTACAATGTCTTTTGTTTTTAGTAATTTTCTCAATGAAAAGGATCTTTAAGTTAGAATATTCACTCAACATCGGATCGAAAATAGAGTATATAGACATCGATTTTTCAAAAAGATTGCTTATAAAATCTGTGAGTCTTGACTGTTTTAGAGATATGATACGGATTTTAATATTTGTCTTTTGATCGTCCAATTTTCGACCAAAAAGCTGTTCGTATTCTTTTCTGCCTTTAATACTCTTAAGACTTATAACAATGGTACGTGCAGACCCTAAAAAATCGTCGATTTGAGTCAATAAGTACTTATATCCTTTTGTAATAATCTTTATCATGGATTATACCTTTTTAAAGCCCAATTATTTGTTTGGCGACATAATATTGGTTTAATTAGGTATAATCCTTTCTATTTACCTTTAAATTGAAATTAAAGTGTTTTAGTCTAATTTTTTAAAAAAATAGATCTTTTTAACATCCATTATTCCAAAATAAGGGCTATTAACTAAAATGGCATAAGCTCACCTCAAAGGGTAAACACAACTCCCAAAAAATTCTCAATGCTCTGATCTTACTTAATTGTGATAAAGGTGAATGGAATGTCAACCATTCAATCAACGAAGAAATCTCACGTGTCCTGAATATCAGTATGAAAAAAATTGATCGTGTTAAAAAGCGATTTGTTGAAGAAGGTCTTGAAGTTGCCCTCAATGGAGAAACAAGAGATCGGATTTATGCTAAAAAAGTTGATGGTGATTTAGAAGCCCATTTAGTTGCATTGAGTTGCAGTGAACCTCCTGAAGGTTTTGCAAGATGGTCTTTGAGATTGTTAGCTGATAAGGTTGTAGATCTTGGCTATATCGAAAATATTTCTCATGAAACAATACGTCGTACTTTAAAAAAACGAAATCAAACCCTGGCAAAGGAAAGAATGGGTAATTCCTCCGGAACAAAACAGTAGCTTTGTTGCAAATATGGAAATGGTTCTGGATATTTATAAGCGTCCATTTGATCTACGAAATCCTGTTATATGTATGGATGAATCCCCAAAACAACTTATTGGAGAAACCAGGATTCCAGTCCCCTGCTTACCCGGAAAACCAGCCAGGTATGATTACGAATACAAACGTTGTGGGATGTGCAATATATTCCTTGCCTGTGAACCATTGACAGGAAAAAGAATGGTGAAAATTACTGAAAGAAAAACCAAGAAGGACTGGGCTTGTTTTCTGGAAGAAATTGCACTTCAACAGGAAAATGCAGATAAAATTACGCTGGTAATGGACAATCTAAACACACATGTTCCGGGATCTCTCTATGAAGTATTTCCACCAGCAAAGGCGAAGGCAATATGGGATAGGTTTGAGTTTGTGTACACACCAAAACATGGAAGCTGGTTGAATATGGCAGAGATTGAATTGAATGTACTCACAGGTCAGTGCTTAAAAAGGAGAATGAATAACATTGACACTGTTAAGAAGGAGGCATTGGCCTGGCAAAAGTTCAGAAACAACAAAAATGCAAAGGTTAATTGGCAATTCACAACAGAAGATGCAAGGGTAAAATTAGCACGTCTTTATCCGACAATTGAGGATTGACGAGACACTAGTTAAGAAAGAATGATCTCAAAAATACCTGAATTAAAACGCCAATCTGCCGAATTCAAGATAGAATACATCCTTATACGCAAAACGAGTTACTTTGACAGCCAAATTATAAATACCTTTAATCTAATAATTAATTTATTAATTAAATGAACATTAGGGGAGTAAAATATGCCAGATCTGATTGGTTTAGCAGTGGTATTTTTAATCTTAGCATTGATTGCATATATATTGGGTGCAAGGGGGATTGCCGGATTCTCTATGACTATCGCAAAGTGGCTTGTTATAATCTTCGTTATACTTGCAATACTTTCGCTATTATTATGACGGTATCCCATACTAAAGCAGTGTTATAAAGGTGGTAATGGGCATAAACCAGTTTGTGTCCATGTTCTTTTTTCACCTTGACGTAAGAAAACTGAAGGAGATTACAGCAATTTTTTATTTTCATTGCTGACCTGATATAGCAATATTACATTATGTTATTTTTTTAAATCTGTTATTATTTTTAAACGTATTATTTATTTTTGAATAAATGTACAGTTTGATCACGAATAGCTGGGCCTGGAGTATTTCTATGTCGTAAGCAAACACTTTTTCGATATTTATAAATGAGAACTGAAGATTAACCTCCTTGGAAGGGATTAAACTTCTTAAATGTTTGAATTATCTGATTTCCATTTAAAAAAAAGTAAAAGGAAATAAACTGTTATTAACATAAAATATTGTCTAAATAAATCTACTATGTTTTTAACAAAAAAAGCAAATCTGATAGCCTTGAATAAAAAGTAACTACATGATTAATCCTGAACGAAAATTGTTCTATTTTTCAGTTAAATTCAGAGTAGAATAACCGGTAGATATTATAGACGTTGTATTGTTTTTAATATATCTTTCTTCTAATATTTATTTATACCAATATATTTATATTGTTTATTATGAATCTCCATTAAATTAACAGAAGTATTAATCCATACTTTCCTGAATGTACGGAGGAATCTGAATAAACAGATTAATAATGTTACTGGCAGTTTTTCTTATCTTAATATCAGGCTCTGATATTGTAACTGCAGCTGAGATTTCAGTCCAGCCGGGTGGTTCGATACAGATAGCAGTAAACAACGCAACCTCAGGCGATGAAATTATCGTAAAACCTGGAACCTATACCGAGAATGTTGTAATTAACACGGACAGTCTGGTAGTCAGGTCAGAATCCGGAGATCCTGAAAACACAATCATCAAAGCTAAGAGTTCAGGCGCCCATGCTCTCTCTGTGCAGGCAGATAACGTAAGGATTAGCGGATTTAAGATTACTGGAACAAAAACCAGCTATGCAGGGATCCAGCTATCCGGATGCAATAACTGCATCATTGAGAACAACAAACTTTCGAACAACGGGTACGGGATTTACCTTCTGAGTTCCAGAAGGAGCACCGTTTCAAACAATATTGTAACAAATAATGGAGATTATGGGATTGTGCTCGCAAGTTCTACCGGCAGCACACTCGCAGGAAATACGGCTTCTAACAATAATGGTCGTGGCGTTCATCTGGGTACTTCTGATGGCAACACACTCTCAGGCAACACTATTGCCTCAAACGGCATCAGTGGGCTTTATGTCTGCCCAAGAAGTGATAACAACCTCGTTTTTAATAACTATCTGGTTAACACTGTTAACGCAGAAATAAAGAACGGAACAGGAAATTCATACAGCATAGAAAAAACTGCAGGCGAAAACATTATAAGTGGACCCTATCTGGGAGGCAATTTCTGGGGAAAACCTGATGGATCAGGCTTTTCAGAAACCGCGCCTGATGCAAATGGAGACGGCATTGCCGATATCGCATATAGTTTCGAAAACAGTATCTATGCAGATTCTCTCCCTCTAGTATCTGTTACTGGAAAAACCATAGAAGAACCCTCACCTGTATTACCGGTTGCAAACTTAGAAGCCAGTCTTACAAACGGTTCTGCTCCTCTTTCAGTCCGGTTTACCGACCTTTCTGAGAACGCTGTAGAAAGGGAATGGGACTTTGATAATGATGAAAAGACTGACTCTATTGATAAAAGCACAGTTTACATATATGCAACCCCAGGAACCTACACTGCCAAGCTCACAGTAAGCAATGACAACGGCACGGATTTAAAAACTGCTATGATCACTGTTACGGAAAAGAATGAAAACAATTCCGGAGATAGTGGAACCGGGAGCAATGAAATCGTAGGCAACGAAACTGTGGGCACTGGAATCGGAAGTGATGGAACTGGAGAAAGTGAAGTTGTAGACACTGAGCCCGAAGACGGTGAAGTCATAGATGATGGATCAGGGAATAATGAAGCAAGTGACAGCGTATCTGAAGAAGGTGCCGGCTCCGATGATAGTGAAAGTATCAGCGGAGGGAGCAGTAGTAGCAGCAACGGCGGTGCTAGTGGTTCCCCGGAACCTGCAAAAAATGTTGAGACTAAAGAAATCTCCCAGGTCTTCATTAAAAAAGGAAAGGAAGTAAAATTCGATTTTATAAATAATGCAACCTGCGTAGTGTCTGTGGGCTTTGATGCAAAAAAGACCGCTGGCAAAACAATAACAATTGTTGAAGTGCTTAAAGGAAAATCCGCACTTGTCTCCGAACTGCCTTCGGATGAAGTCTATGAGTCTTTTAATGTGTGGGTAGGAAACAGCGGGTTTGCAAGCTCTGAGAACATAGAAAATTCTGTTATCTGCTTCAAGGTTGAAAAGTCATGGATGCAGGAAAATAGAATAGAGAGCTCTGCCATCGCCCTGAACAGATATGACGGTGAAAAGTGGGAACAACTGCCGGTCACCATATTGAAAGAAGATGACGAATTTACATATTTTACAGCCAAATCAACAGGTTTCTCTTCCTTTGCAATAACCGGTAAAGTAAATACCTCTTCAGAAAATGTAACTGAATCAGGTTCTGAACCGGAGACTCGCTCGGTTGACCTGAAGGATGCGGAAAGTACAGGGCTGACAGCTGAGATGTCCGAGCAGGAAAAAAGTATGAGTCAGGGATTTGAAATATTCTCTGAAATAAATGGCTTGCTTTCAGAATGGATTGAGCATATAAGAGCCTGGGCGAAAGTTTGATCTTTTCTCCCTGTTTTTATTCTTTTTCCTTTATTTTTCTTTTAAGTCTATCCTCTTTTTTAGCGTCCCTTAAGTCTGACAAATAAGTATTAATATAAGAATACAATTATAATAGCCTCCCAGGGGAGCACTGTTTGGGAAATTTTCGTTTAAGATCAGAAGAATAATCATAATGATAAATCATGACATTCTTGTGGTTTCATTGCGTCAATTTGCTTTCCAGAAGAGGTGTCTTTTATTATCTTTTCCATTTAAAAACAGGATAATAAAAGACTTCTCTTGAGCCTGAAATCCCCTGACATGATGAATTAATTTAGGAATATCCGGAAAAGGCAAATCAGGCTTTTTGGTTTCGATGTCGCATTTCTAGGACCTGTTTCCAGAAATCGAGCCGGAATATGCCTCCAAAATCTATCCCTGAGCCCCGGATTAAACCCTGAGAACCAGCTTTCAACCGGACCTTCAGAAAAGGACATTGTAAATGACTTTTCTCTCCGGTACCAGTATGACCCGATAATGATAATCGGACATTAGTTCCGAAACGTTTATATGTTTAGTCGAGCAGGTACTCCTAATAAAATTTGGGGGAACTTTCAATAAAATTGAATAAGTTTGGCGCTTCCCCGGTTTTAAGTAAAACAGATCAAGCTTACAAAAACGTACTCGCTGCCTTTCATCAGCTATCAGGTATTTAAACCGATTGCTGATGCATTGAGTTAATGGCTCTACGAATTCCCTTGAGCAGCCATTGTGCAAAAAAAGGCAGCAATTTTCAGAAAACGGGTTTACTGAATCCATCAAAAATTGAAGGATAAATCGCCTGTTTAAAATGCCGGTGAGTCACACCCTGGGCTACCGAAAAAAACCTAAATCCAACCCTAAACCCAATTCAAGATCCTGCAGAAACCTGATAGGGTCCTGCCAGGATCCGGCTTCGAATCCAGTCCGATTCGAACCCAATCCCGGTTTACTCCAATCAATCGGGACCCTACCGCGATCCAACCCACGGGGCAATACCTGAGAATATCCACCAACCCAAAATTCGTCGGGTACTGCCAGGAAGTCCAGCTACTATTGGGTGTTCAGACACTCAATCTATAGAATCCAGCGGGAAACCCAGCCCGGGATTCTATTATATCCTGCATGGACTCCAGCCCTGGATACAATCGAAGACCTACCTTCAACCCAACCCTAAAGGTCGTAATCGAACCATGTCGATTGTTAAAGAGAAACCCCAGTTAGACCTTGTCTTAACTCACCCTGGAACATCCGGACAAAAAATCGAGCAAAAAGACAGACACAACGACGCACTTAAGAATTACAGCTGTTTTAAGGAGTTTAAAACAGTAAACTTTGAAACCCTGAACCCTAAAATGAATTTCCCTATCCAACCAGGTACTTGTTTCATTTCATCAAATGCCAGCACCCTATCTGGCAAGATATGCAATGTTAAAGAATCAGGCTTGAATCTCCTGCAGACTGCAGAAACAGGCTACCTGAACTTTAACCAGCTAACCGAGAGTTATTCAGTCGTAACTGGCAGGGCAACAGAACTCCGTTCTTGCCCGGAAGCCCCGGAAAACAGTAACTAAGGCGGGGAGTCTCATGTCAGTTAATGAATCCGTTAACCGGATAGTGGGAGGTTCCGGTGTAATACTTGCAGGAACCTTCCTTGGGATGCTTCTCGACATCCTTATTAAAAAAGTAATGACATCACACCTCTCGCCAGCCGACTTCGGCACATATTCCCTCGCACTTACGGTAATATCAATTTCAGGCGCTGTCGCAACTCTCGGACTCAACGAAGGAGTGCCAAGATATATTGCGTTCTTCAGGGGCAGGCAGGAGGAACAAAAGGTACATGAATTAATAATATCAGCCATACTTATGGGCCTGCTTGCAGGCTTGTTTGCTATCCTGGTTTCACCTTCGCTGTTCGAAAGTCTGGCCGGAGAAGGATTTGATGCACAGGGCAAAATCCTGTCCGTAATCAAGATCCTTGTCTTTGCCATTCCGTTCACCATACTCCTGAACCTGACAGTAGCGATCTACAGAGGATTCGACCGTACAAGTGTTAACATGTACTTCTATAACATCATAAGGCCGTTATCTCTGCTTGGATTTGCTTCAGCCGCCGTATTCTTCGGCGCTTCCCTGAAAGGAGTAGTATTTGCGGACCTGATTTCAATGGTCTTCACTTTCGGTATAATGTCGGTGTACTTTATAAAGAAGCCACCGGTTAAACCGGAATTAAAGCTTAAATTCAGCGAACCCACCAAGCAGCTGATAAGGTACTCATTCCCGCTCCTGATAACTGCGACTCTGCTGAACCTCATGAGCTGGATAGATACCATAATGCTCGGTTATTTCAAGCCAGCCGAAGTTGTGGGAGTTTACAATGCAGTGTATCCTATAGTAGGGTTCCTGTCCCTGGTAATAGCTTCCATGGGCTATGTGTATGTCCCTGTAGCATCAAAGCTGTGGGGTCTGAACGACACTCAACCGGTTGGTTCGATATATGCGGTAATGACCAAATGGTCCTTCCTGCTTACATTCCCTATCTTTGCACTGATATTCGTGTATCCTGAGTTTCTTATTACGAAACTCTACGGAGCGGAATATGTAGGCGGTACAACGGCCCTGCGCATCCTTGCCATGGGATTCATAGCAAACTCATATTTCGGATTCAACTACCACACTTTACTGGCATCCGGAGATTCTGACTTCCTGATGAAGTGTTCGGTTGCAAGTGCGGGAATTAACGCCGTTATTAACTTCACGCTTATACCTGAGTACGGTATGATAGGTGCAGCTATAGGAACTGCCGTATCTTATGCATCGATAGAAGTCTCAATGACCTTAAGAGCATGGAGAAAGCAGAAAATGCATCCATTCACTTCGATGTATAGAAAGCTGACCCTGGTTTGTGCCGTCATGACTGCAGCCATGCTCGCTGCCAAGGAAGTAATTCCGCTTTCCGGAGCAGCCTGGGAATATGCAATCTTCATCATTGCGTACTTTGTAATCGTTCATTATGCAAAGATACTGGACAAAACTGAAGTAAGCATGATAAGCGAGATACGGAAAACCATCAGGCACAATGTAAGTACTCATATTCCTGAGAAGCTTAAGACACTTACATCA
The DNA here is from genome assembly GCF_055385895.1 of Methanosarcina subterranea. NCBI lineage: Archaea > Methanobacteriati > Methanobacteriota > Methanomicrobia > Methanosarcinales > Methanosarcinaceae > Methanosarcina > Methanosarcina subterranea. Next base: position 2,679,040 of record NZ_AP042426.1, read on the forward strand.
TAACCTGTCTGCACTTGCATCATAGCTTGTTTGTATCTGCAACATACACCTAGCTGGTACAAAATATGCCCGGCAATATCTCTCAAAGAGATATGCCGAACTCTATTTTTTAATTAGTTCTTAAATCAAAAGGCTGATTTGTTCAGTGCAATCCAGATATTCAAGCTTTACCAGCCGCTAGTTACCAGCCGATACTTTATTAAAACTCATCAACTTTTCTTATCACGAAAGCTTAATCTGTGTTATTTGTTAACATACTACATATTATCATGGATTACAAGTTGATTCGTTGATTCGACTGGAGATAAAAAAATGCTAGGAATTAATGATCCCCAGATCTGGATTGCATATATCCTGTGTTTTGTTAGCGCTTTCGGATGCATTGCTTATGGCATTTTGAAATGGAATATCGGTGCCGAAGAGGAGGTCTGAGATAATGGTTGTAAGTACTCCGGTTCTCGGATTGGCGGTTCTAGTCTATTTAATGGTAATTTTCTACCTGGGATGGATGGGATACAAAAAAACGAAAGACATAGATGACTACATGGTTGCAGGAAGGAAAATAAACTCATACGTACTTGCCCTGTCATACGGGGCAACCTTCATCAGTACATCTGCGATAGTTGGGTTCGGTGGTTCAGCCGGGGTTCTTGGAATGGGGCTTTTATGGCTTACATTCATGAACGTTTTTGTAGGAATTTTTATCGCATTTGTTTTATTCGGGTCAAAAACCAGGCGTATAGGTTTGAACCTTAAGGCTGTAACCTTCCCTGAGTTAATGGGAAAACGCTTTGAATCAAGGTTTATACAGGGTTTTTCAGGGATTCTTGTAGGTTTATTCATGCCGCTTTATTCGGGAATAGTCCTGATAGGTGCGGCAAGGTTCCTTGAGACTACGCTTGGAATAAACTATGATGTAGCTGTTTTGATATTTACAATCATAATTGCAGCTTATGTGATAACAGGCGGCTTGATCGCAGTCATGTATACAGACGCGCTTCAGGGAGCTCTCATGTTTCTGGGCATGGGAGTTTTAATGGTCCTGACCTACTCAAAACTTGGCGGCATTACGGAAGCGCACAGAATGCTCACCGACATGGCTCCACTCGTTCCGGAGACCCTTGTACAGGGAGGGCATCTCGGGTGGACTGCAATGCCTGCATTCGGCTCAACAATATGGTGGACCTTAATCTCGACTCTTGTCCTGGGAGTTGGAATAGGGGTTCTTGCGCAGCCACAGCTTGCAGTAAGGTTCATGACGGTTAAGGATGACAGAGCCCTTAACAGGGCAGTCCTGGTAGGCGGGCCTTTCATTTTTATGATGACAGGAGTTGCGTTTACCGTGGGTGCGCTATCAAATGCGTACTTTTATAAGACGCAGAACATGATATCAATCGCCGTCGCTAAAGGAAACACAGATCTCATAATTCCTGAATACATTAACAGCTCCATGCCTGATCTCTTTGTGATCCTTTTTATGCTTACCCTGCTTGCTGCCGCAATGTCTACATTGAGCTCGCAGTTCCACACAATGGGTACGGCAATAGGGCACGACTTTTACCGCGAGTACCTTATGAAAGGGAAGTCCGGCAAAACCGTTACCGTAACAAAACTGGGTATTGCAGTAACAATCCTTGCAAGTGTAATTCTTGCATATTTCCTTCCGATAAGTATTATTGCGAGCGCCACAGCAATTTTCTTTGGGCTGTGTGCAGCAGCCTTCCTTCCAATGTATACAGGCGCCCTTTTCTGGAAGCGCATGACAAAAGAAGGAGCTATTGCAAGCCTTATAGTAGGGACATTTAGCAGCCTTTTCTGGCTTATTTTCGTGCACGCAAAAGAAGCTGCTCCCCTCGGCGTTAGCCAGGCTCTTTTCGGAAAAGCTACCCTTCTGACAGGGACATGGACTGTTATCGACCCCATACTTGTTGCAACCCCGCTTGCAATTCTTGCAGCTGTTGTTGTAAGCTTTGTAACCAGCCCTCCATCAAAAGAACATCTTGAGGCCTGTTATAGGAGGTAAGGATATTAGAACTTCATGGACTTCGTACTCCATGAAGTTAGCTTTTATTTTTAAGAAGTCTCAGCAAATCGTTTACTCTGTTTAATTTTTAAATTTATTTTTATTTCAGCAAATATATCACGTAAAAAGCGATATAATGATACATGACTGTACATAATGGTATATAACGGTACATTTTTAGATTATTCAGATTTCAATATGTTGGGAAAAGCCTGGAAAAACCAGCTTACACTTCTTTGAGGGCTATTTTGAGAAGTTAGCGTTTAAAGTTTTGAGCATGCTGTTGAATATTAAACCCCTCTCTTAAGAAACTAGAAATAGGTTAAAACTTAATTTTTATATTAATCTGACTTTGCTGCAAATAGTTTTCACTTTATGGTCTTTTTTTTATCTATTTGTAGCCAGTGATGTTTATAGAGAGATAGAAATGGCTTTTGGAGAGATAGAAATGGCTTTTGGAGAGATAAAAAATGGCTTTTGGAGAGATAAAAAATGGCTTTGAAAGATGAAATTAAAACTAAGGCTCTTACCGGAGGATTCCAGCTTTTTGGAGTTTCTGATATTACTAAGCTGGAAGAAGTTGAGTTTCCTCAAGGCAGGGGGCTTTCCCTTCCGTCTGAGATAATGCCTGAAGCTAAATCACTGATAATCATGGGCATGGTAATCTGGGATGAAGGTATGAATGCTGCTATAAGTACGCCCGGAACAGGAGATTTTAGCGGGGGCGAGGCTGAGTATTACAATCTCTATTATGAGACTGTTGAGACAAGAGCCTGGAGACTTGCCCAGTGGCTCTGGGAAGACAAAGGAATAAAAGCTATTCCCACACACTCCCTGCATGTAAAAGTGGCCGCATATTTTGCAGGACTCGGCTTTATAGGTCACAACACTCAGGTTATAACCCCTGAATATGGCCCGAGAGTGCGCTGGGTCGCGATGCTCAGTACAGCCGAGATCGAGCCTGACAAACCTTTCACAAGGAACCTTTGTGCAGAGCAGCCTCTCTGCCAGAAAGAATCTGTGTGTGTAAAGGCATGTCCCTACAATGCTATCATACCTGGCCCTTCCCAGGGTGTGCCTCCGGGTGAAAAAGTAAATTATGATAAGTGTGTGGTCTCCCACGAACTTGAGAAGAATATAGATCCGAAATGGGAGAAAAAAATCAGGAGAATTACGGAAAGAGGTTTTATGGAATGCACAATATGCAACCTTGCCTGCCCCTACGGAAAAACCGTTGATGAAAAGGTGATTCCTGCAAAAAGAGGCATAGTCTAGGAATAAAAAACTCTATATGCGCAGGATATAAACTACATTATGTTGAATATATTTTGTTAAACGGATTTTCTTTATCCATTTTTTAATTCCTATGTTTTACTCTTTTATTTTACGTCTCTGTTTTATCTCTCTTCACCATTTTTATCAGCTAAAGTTAACTCTCAATAGTTTATTGAATTTTCATTCTTCTCGTTCATTTCATATTTACAGAGTTCGGAATTACAAATATCGAATATTATTTCAAAATGCGGCAAAAAGTTGTACCATAAGGAATTATTCAGAAGATGCAAAATACCTGTCAAGTACAGTGTAAAAAACAGGGAATAAAATAATTAAACAGTGTTTTCTGTAGACGAATCTGTCCATAAATCAAAAATTTTATATGTAGCGAAGGAGTATACATCGATAGCAAATATTTTACGCAATGTTTGGGGACAAAAATAAAAGAGTAAGTAAAGAGTGGGGACTCATGACAAGAATTAACCTTTCTGGAACCAGAATAATAAACATTAAACGCGATGTTTTTAGCAGGTCAATGCCTGTGTCAAGAATATGCTCTTTTTCAAAACTGATCCATAGCAAACCAGCTTCAAAAGGTAAAGAATCTATCTTCACTGAAAAAAAGACATTTGAAGCGGAAACTCATTGCAAAGAAAATTATGATACTGTAGTGCATAAAACTATAGCATTTTATTTGCCATCTCTAATAAGGGTAAGGGCTACTGACAGGGAGGGAAACTCCATCGAAATCACGTACTAACTAATTGAAAGCCCGAATAAGTGCTTTGAAGGCTAAAAAGGTAAAAAGAACCTTCACGGTGTTTATTCATTTCTCTGTTTTTAAAAAATCCAGCTAGTTAAGTTACCTACCTTTATATGTTGATTCTTTTGGATAAGTAAATAAGTGACTGGCTCTAAATGACTTGATCTACCTGAGCTGGCTTTTAGTGAGTTTACCTCTGTTCATCTTTGCCACTTTTGTTTCACGGCAGAAGAAATAGATTTTATAGAATTTTGATAAGAGATATTTAATAAAAGAGGATATATTATGAATTAGGGGAAAACATGAGTTTGGGATATATAAAAAGTCTGATCACCGGAACTATAAAAGAGTGGACAAAAGACGATGCACAGACTTATAGTGCTGCACTGGCATTTTATTTTGTGTTAAGTCTTCCTGCTCTTCTGTTATTTTCGGTATCCATAGGAAGTATTTTTTTAAAGTCAAGACAGCTTCAGGACACTATAATCAATTACCTGCAGGGGTCCGTTGACCAGAGCGTAATAGATATGGTAAGCGCGCTTTTCGAACGTATTCCGGAAGTTAATTCCCTCTCAACAGGCGCATTAATCGGCTTTTTGCTTCTCCTCTGGAGTGCAAGCAATGTTTTCAGGCAATTGAAGAATTTCCTAGAGAAAGCCTGGAATATCGAACCCGTTGAGCCCAATACTATAAAGGATTTTATAACGGATGCAATCGTCTCCTTTTTTATAGTCATAGGTTTTGGAGGGCTCCTTGTGCTCAGCATAATTGTTGAAGGAGTCCTTTATGCAGCTTCAAATCTGTTCCGGGGATTTTTCCCTTTTTCATCTTCCATTGCCCAGTATACAGGCTCTATGGTTAGTTTCCTGATCCTTGTGCTATTTTTCATGCTCGTATACAGGATATTGCCCGATTCAAAGCTTGGTCTGAAGCCGGTTTTTGTAGGGTCGCTGGTAACAGTAATTCTCATAAACATAGGCAAGTATGCCATCGGTCTTTTTTTCGCATACAGCAACCCTGCAAGCGTTTATGGGGCAATCGGATCGATTATAGGTTTATTTCTCCTGATTTATTATTCTTCAATTATGATCACAATTGGTGCGGAGTTCACAAAAGTCTATTCTGAATCATAACGTGCCTGCTCCTGTAAAATTGGTTGATTTATTCCGGAATCCAGAGAGGAAATCTATCAGTTTTCTCTTACCTTGCCACACGGGGCTGAAGCCGGCCTGCCAGTCAGGTAAAAACGCAAAAAGATATTGATTGTGATTATAAGAGATCAAATAATATGGAAAAAATCCCCCGGCTGAGACAACACTCTCTTAACCGAAGAGACCCTTTTTTAATTTAAACTGTACAGGGCGCCCCCGTCAGCCTGGCTGGCGGCCCTGCAAAAAAGTGAAAAAGATACTTGAAAAAGAATGAATTTAATTTGTATTTTTATTCCGTTCTGTTGTACTCGTACCGGTTTTTTCTGTCAGTTTTAATTTTGCACTGGTTATATTACTTTCATTTTCTGGCTCTCATTTCTGGCCTTTTCTTATTTCTTTGTAAGACCACTCTCCTTCATCGAGTGTGGCAAAAATTTAAGTTTCAAAATAATTTGAAATTAATGCATAGCGTAGCTACAATAATGCTAATTACTGTAAAAAAATGATGTATATTTCATATTTTACTTAATTAATAGTTATAATTAATAATAAATTATTCGGTTCTATTTCAAATCAGAATACATATATTCTTATATAGAAAGTAACTGTGAAAAACTTTTTTTCTGCAATTTTATTTCGGTACTCGAATGTAGAAATAACTGGATTCTGGAATAAATCAAATCAGGGTTAAAAAATTCATTTTAAATTAGGGGTAAAATAAGATGAAAATAAACAAAAGAACGGCAATTTTTTTTGGGATATTTTTTGTTTTATTTCTGACGACCGCAGGGAACGCAGCTGCAGGTTCGGAACGAAACTCTGCTATCTACGAAGACAGGATAGTGTGGCAGGATGGTAGCAATGGAAGCTGGGATATTCAAATGTACAATGTTTCCACTTCCACTGAAACTCAGATCACCAGCGATGAAGCAAACCAGCAGAACCCTGATATCTATGGGGACAGGATAGTTTGGCAGGACAGTCGCAATGGAGGAAGCGGGGATTATTGGGATCTCACTGGAAACTGGGATATCTACATGTATGATATTTCCACTTATAAGGAAACTCAAATCACCAGGAATGGATCACGTCAGACTAATCCTGCTATCTACGGTGATAAGATCGTGTGGCAGGATGACCGGAATGGAAACTGGGATATCTACATGTACGACATCTCCACTTCCACGGAAACCCAGATAACGAGCAATGTATCAGATCAGTCGTTACCTGATATCTACGAAGATAGGATAGTATGGATTGAAGAATGGACTATCTATATGTACAACATCTCCACTTCCAAAGAAACCCGAGTCACACCTTACTTCTGGGGTTTGGGTAAAGAATACGATGGGACAGGTGATTTGAACCATGCTCCTTTCATCTACGGAGACAGGATTGTTTCTTCGGCTGAAACCAGTACAGGAAACTACATAATCAAGATGTACGACCTCTCCACTTCTGCTGAAAGAATGATCGGTGAAGTAGATGTAGATTCTAATAATCCTGCAATCTATGGAGATATAATAGTATGGGAAGATGGTCGTAATAGTGGCCCTGGCGACGGAAACCGTGATGTCTACATGTACAATCTTTCGACTTCTACTGAAACTCAGATTACCACCAATTTATCACGTCAGGCAGATCCTGCCATTTACGGGGACAGGATAGTCTGGACAGATGAGCGTAATGGTAATGAGGATATTTACATGTACGGCCTCTCTACTTCCGAAGAAATCCGGATTACCACTTCTGAGGAAGAACAGCTGGCACAGGGTACGGAAACTCAGATCACTACCAATAACTCAAGACAATCAAATCCCGATATCTACGAAGATAGGATAGTTTGGATCGATTGGCGCAATGGAAACGCAGATATCTACATGTATGACCTCTTCATTTCCACTGAAACTCAGATCACCAACGATGAAGCAGACCAGCTTAACCCCGATATCTATGGGGACAGAATAGTCTGGCAGGACAGTCGAAATGGAAAATCGGATCTCTACATGTTCAATGTTTCCACTTCCAAAGAAACCCGGATAACCACAAGCGGATCCGTGTATTACGGGTCTGAAATCTACGGAGATCGGATAGTCTGGATGGATAAGCGCAATTCCGGGAGTGCTCCTGATGATGGTTTCGGAGGATTTGACGTCTACATGTACGATTTGTCCACTAAGAAGGAAACTCGAATAACCAAAAGCACAATACCAGATAATCCCGATTTGAATGTTTTTGTAGATATTTACGACAATAAGATAGTGTGGGGCCCTGACATGGATGGCTCTAACATTTCTGTATATGATCTCTCGACTAGCAGGCAAGAAAATGTAAGTTCAGCCTTACAATTATACAATATTGCTTTCTCGGGTAACAGAATAGTAGGAACAAATAATCGGGAAGGGCGGGAAGGAATTGTCAACATGTACGATCTCTCCACTGCCACGGAAACTAAAATAACTTCCGACTTTTCAGCTTACGGAGGTCCCGATATCTCCGGAAACAGGATAGTGTGGCCAGATCATCGCAATAGTGACTATCCTCCTGATTCTGGATCTGAATTAGACCTCTATATGTACGATCTCTCTACTTCCACGGAAACTCAGATTACCACCAGTAAATCAGTAGCATGGTCCACTCCCAGTATCTACGGAGACAGGGTAGTGTGGTGTGATGAGCGCAACGGAAATATGGATATCTACATGTTTACCCTTGCTTCGGATGAGGTGCCGCCTCTGGATGATAATGATACGGATGAAGGCAATGAGACGGATGATGATACTCAGGTTCCTGACAATTGTTCTGAATTAACGCCTCTTGATAATATACAGGCTCTCAAGGAATATGTAGAAAGTACATACAAGTGCCATGCAAAGACAAAAATCGGGCTGGCTTCTCTCCTTGATAAGTCGATGTGTTTCTACGAAAATGGTGAGGACGAAAAAGCCATTTCCATGCTTAAATCCTTTATTCACCTCGTTGAAAGAATGAAAGAATGCAAGCAAATTTCAGTTGATGAAGCGGATTACATGGTAAAGGAAGCAAAGAAAATTATCGATCAGATGGATGAAGGAGATAGAACAGACAATGGCAATAAGGTTCCAAACAATGGCTCCGATAATGTATCAGGCTGTGTAACTGACGAAGTATGCCAAGAAACTAAACCAGTCTGCGAAGAAACTATACCAGTTTGTGAACCCGTCTGTGAAGTAACCAAACCCGTTTGTAAGCCAATCTGCGAAGAAACCAAACCAGTCTGTAATTATATTGGAGAAGTGAGCTCGAATACTGAAAAAGCAGTTTCTGAACCTGTAAAGAAAGAAGAAGTAAGCCTGAATACTGAAAAAGTAAGTGAAGAGAAAGAAGTAAGTGAAGAGAAAGAAGTAAAGGCCCCAGAAAAAAGCTGTGAAGTTGAAGAAGCTACAGCAGTAAAAGCACCAGAGAAAAGCTGTGAGGTTGAAGAAACTCCAGCAAAAAGCCCTGAAGAAGTAAAAGCACCAGAAGAAGTAAAGGCACCGGAAAAAAGCTCTGAAGATAAAGAAGTAAATGAAGATGAAGAAGTAAATGAAGATAAAGAAGTAAATGAAGATAAAGAAGTAAATGAAGAGAAAGAAGTAATTGAAGAGAAAGAAGTAAAGGCACCAGAAAAAAGCTGTGAAGTTGAAGAAGCTACAGCAAAAAACCCTGAAGAAGTAAAAGTACCAGAAAAAAGCCTTGAAGAAGTAAAGGCACCAGAAAAAAGCTGCGAAGTTGAAGAAACTTCAGCGAAAATCCCTGAAGATAAAGAAATAAGTGAAGATAAAGAAATAAGCTTGAATACTGAAAAAGTAGTTTCTGAACCTGTAAAGAAAGAAGAAGTAAGCCTGAATACTGAAAAATTAAGTGAAGATAATATCGACCAGATAGAGGCAAATTAAGGATAAGGATTGAAGTTGTGAACTTCAGGAGGTGATAAGCAAAAACCGGTGACACTCTTTATACGTTCATTTTTCTCTTTTTTGATCTTATTAGAATATTTAGCAATTTCCTTCTTTTCAGGATTCCAGAGTTGAATTGTAGCTGTAGCATTTTTCATTTCTTAGTTATTTCAGCTATTCTTTTGAAAACAGTTAAGGAATGCAGGTACACTAATCTCTTCCTGATCTAAATTTAAAAATCAAATAAATGATATAAATTCATATTTTTGATAATTGTTTATTATTCTAAGTAATAAACTATTCTATTTTGTTCAAAATCGGAACATATATATTCTTATTTACTGGGTAACTGTGACAGAATTTCTTTCTGCAATTTTATTTCGGTACGCGAATGCAGGAATAACTGGGTTTTGGAAAAATTCAAACCAGGGATAAATTCTATTCTGAGTTAAGGAGTAAATATATGAAAATTAACAAAAATATAGCAGTTTGGGTTGGAGTATTTTTTGTTTTTTTGATAATGACTGCAGGGAACGCAGCTGCAGGTTCAGAAAAAAACTCTGCTATCTACGAAGACAGGATAGTGTGGCAGGACGATAGCAATGGAAACTGGGATATCCAGATGTACAATATCTCCACTTCCACTAAAACTCAGATCACCACCAATGGATCAGACCAGCAGAACCCCGATATCTATGGGGACAGAATAGTATGGCAGGACGGTCGTAATAGAGAAAGCGGTCATTCTTGGGATCCCTCTGGAAACTGGGACATTTACATGTATGATATTTTCACTCATAAGGAAATTCAAATCACTACAAATGAATTAAGTCAGATCAATCCTGCTATCTACAGCGATAAGATTGTGTGGCAGGACGACCGCAATGGGAACTGGGATATCTATATGTACGACATTTCCACTTCCACGGAGACTCAGATAACACACAATTCATCGGATCAGTCGTCACCTGATATCTACGAAGACAGGATAGTCTGGGTCGAAGAAGGAACCATCTACATGTATAACATCTCCACTTCCACGGAAACCCGGGTCACAAGTTATTTCTGGGGCTCGGATAAAGGATCTGGTGAAATGGGTGATTTGAACCATGCTCCTTTCATCTACGGAGACAGGATCGTGTGTGAGGCTGAAACCGGAACAGGAAACTACCTGATTAAGATGTACGACCTCTCTAATTCCACCACACAAACCATCGGTTTGACAGATGAAGCATATCAACCTGCAATTTATGGTGATAAGATAGTATGGAAGAACATACCTGGTGGCACTCCTTTCACTGGCGAAGAAAACCATGATATCCACATGTACGATATTTCTACGTCCACGGAAACCCGGATCACCACCAATAAATCAACTCAGGAGAGTCCTGATATCTACGGAAACAGGATAGTATGGACAGACGAACGGAATGCAGTAACTTACAATGACATGTCAGACATTTACATGTACGACCTCTCCACTTCCACAGAAACCCGGATTACTACAGTTGTAGAAGAACAGCTGGCACAGGGTACGGAAACCCGGATTACTACAAATGAAGGAGAGCAGGAGCATCCTGCTATCTATGGTGATAGGATAGTTTGGACGGACTGGCGCAATGGAAACCAGCATGACTTTAAAAATGGGGATATCTACATGTATAATATCTCCACTTCCACGGAAACCCAAATAACTGCCAATAGATCATGTCAGGTGAATCCAGATATCTATGAGGACAGAATATTATGGGCAGATGATCGCAACGGAAACTGGGATATCTACATGTACAACCTCTCCACATCCAAGGAAACTCAAATTACCACAAATGAATCAGATCAGTGGGATCCTGCTATCTACGAAGATAGGATAGTATGGTTAGATCAGCGCAACGGCTATCCAAACAACGATATTTACATGCATGATCTCTCAACTCATAAGGAAACTCAAATTACTACCAATGAATCAAATCAGCAGTCACCTAAAGTCTACGGGGACAGAATAATATGGGAGGATTGGCGCAATGGTGACGATTACAACCTAAACTCCGATATTTACATGTACGATCTCTCCACTTCCAAAGAAATTCATATTACTACCGATAAATCAGAACAAAGAGAGCCTGCTATCTACGGGGACAGGATAGTTTGGACAGATAATCGCAATGGAAGGCGGGATGTTTATACGTACAACCTCTCTACCTCCACTGAAACTCGAATAACCACCAGAGGAGGAGAGAAAGAAGCTTCTGCTATCTATAGGAACAGGATAGTCTGGCATGAGAATCGAAAGCTCGATGCAGGAGGGTGGGGGTGGGGGGATATCTACATGTACAATCTCTCTACTGCCACTGAAAGTCAAATCAGTACCAGCGGATCAGCGATTTATCCTGCAGTCCACAGGAACAGGATAGTGTGGGAAGATAGACGTAATGGAAATCCCGACATCTACATGTTTACCCTCGCTTCGGCTGAGGTTCCGAACAACGGTTCTTCTGAATTAACGCCTTTGAATAGTACACAGGCTCTCAAGGAATATGTAGAAAGTACATACAAGTGCCACGCGAAGACAAAAACTGGCCTGACCAATCTCCTTGATGCTTCGATGCATCATTATGAAAAGGGTGAGGGTGCAAAAGCCATTTCCATGCTTAAGTCCTTCATTCATCTCGCTGAAAAAATGAAGGTATGCAAGCAGATTTCGGCTGATGAAGCGGATTACATGGTCAGGGAAGCAAAGAAAATTATCGACCAGATAGAGGCGAATTAAGGGTAAGAATTGGAGTTATAGACTTCAGGAGGTAATAGCCGAAAAAAGTAACACTTTTATACATCTATTATTTTTTTTCCTTTTTTGATTTTTTTTCCTTTTTGATCTATTAAGACCTCTTTTCCATTAGGACTTGTTTCTCGAAATTTTCCTCAATAATTGGAGAAGCTTCAAGGGACAATCTTCAGTTCCTCCAGTGTGCAGACTTCCCCCAGCTTATTACTATCGGCCCCAGCTCGACTGTTGCAGTCCTCCGGACCCCGCCGGGAACAAAAGGCGTAATCATCGGCGTGACATTGTTGTCCACAAGTGGTTTTATAAGAGCCATGGATGCGATATCCATGATAAAGTAATTGCCAGCTGGATTACCTTCGTTTCTCTGTACTCAATTAGCTGTATACTCAGCTCTACGAGTAAGAGGGTCCAGTTCTCAAAAACTATAGTCTCAAGTGCAAATACCCTCATTTAGCCCGGTTAAGTTTCTTTTTTTTCACTTCTCGGGATGCCAGCGCTCCATATGCTTTGCATGAGTTTCAAGATAGGCTCCTTTTTCATAGAAGTGGTCATAGAACTCGAGGTCCAGGTGATGAGCCTGAAGATAGGGCATAACAAAGATGCTCGGGACTGTGCCCGGGAACTTTCCGAAACTATCGTAGATATACTGTGCCTGCAGGGCAACACATTCTCTGAACTCTTTATTATGAGGTACAGCGCTGCTCCGGACTGCCACTGCATCCCTGTAGTATCCCGGGGTATCAGGATTGAAAGGCCCGCCTTTTCCGAACTTCCTTTCGGTAAGTGCATCAACTGCCTGACGCATATCTCTGTAATGGGGAGGAGTATAGCCTTCAAAAACTCCCGGAAGCCCTGTCGGATTTGGAAGAGTCCAGCGTTCATCTGTATCATACCTGAAACCAAGTCCTGGAACGTCAGGATTTCCACTTGCCCCCAGAATTGAAAACGGGTCCATGCCATTGAACATCCAGCCCCCAAGGCCCATAGCCTGCAGCATGAGCATACCTGCATAACATGCAATCGAAAGCTCTGCGGTTGCTTCAGAAAAAGACCACAACTCAAGAAAACTTAAAGGCAAAGGATTTTCTATGTCAACAAGCCCATTGAACTTCTCAAGTCCTTCTATCTTTTTCCCATGGATATCGTCAAAAAAGCAGGCACCGTTCTGCGTATAATAGCAGATTCCGGCAAGCACATGCTGGGCAAGGTCTGCAACTGGAATGATCAGGGTTGTTCCTGGATGGTTGACTACCCAGGTATTATGGGCCTCAATATATGGTGTCTCTGGGGGGATTTTCAGCCTGCCCTCCGAAATTTTGCGGACTCTTGCCCTGTGGACTTTAATCAGTTCCTCTGCATCAAAAGTCCCGTTCTCCGAGCGTGCTGTCAGTTCAGGAGCGTCACGGGTCTCAAAAAAGTATACTCCTGTATCATCGGTAAAAAAGAGCTCACTGGTATGAAAGCCTGCTGCGGAGGGAAAAGTTCGCCCTCCAGCACTGCATGCATAATTTGAAAGGGCAGGTGCATACCTTTCCCCACGCATTATCAGGTTATGCCAGCCTGTGTTACCTGCTGCTGCAGACAGGACTGCCATCTGCTCCCATTCAGTAAGAGGCAGTGGATCGTGTTTTGATGTGTACTTAAAATAACCGTCCGGAATCGAAGCCCCCATAAAAAAACGGCGTGCCCTTCTTCCAAAAAGTGCGTCCATGAATTTGAAATCAAGAGCGTCTGTAAAACCCGGTGGAATGTTCTCCTTACTCATCTTTATACTCCCCACAAAATAAATTATAAAAAATCACATAAAAAACTATTCTTATGTAATTATGAGCACATGTATGGATCCCGAGTTTCGCTGCCCGAGTTTCACTTCCCGAGTTTCGCTGCCCGAGTTTCGCTTCCCGAGTTTCGCTTCGGGATCACAGGAAATCGAAGATTTTCTGGGAGTTGCACTGCAAGTGCAACAGCACGAGGTCTGTTTCACTCGCTTCGCTCGCTCAAGCAGACTCGTATAAAGGATAATTGCAGCTTTTTATAGCTGCATTTTCATAAAAACGATACGTAGGCTGGGAGGGTAGTTTTGCAGACTTACGGCTTTGTCCGGCTATCTTAGACTACCACCCTCACTCCTACGGCTCTCCGGCAATTTAACATGTTACAGCTCTGTGTTCACAGAGTCTGGCGATTTTCCACGAGCTTACGGTCTGTAGAGAGCAGAGGGATATTTGGTTCCCAGTCTATAAAATAGTGTCGTGGGGGCTCTTATAAGTGTATTTGAATGTTGGTATTGATGTTGCTAAGAATATACATGAAGCCTGTATTCTGAACGATAAGGGAGAACAGATTGGAAAATACATCAAAATTAAGAATTTAAAAAGCAGTATTGAGAAGTTCAGAGAACGTGTAAAATCAACCGCAGGTGAATTAGATCTAATTCCAAGGATTGGAATGGAAGCCACTGGAATATACTGGTATACCATATATTGTGAACTTTCGAAACACTATGAAATCCATCTTTACAATCCTTCTCAGGTAAGGGGGTTTGCAGCAGTCAACGTTAGGGGAGCAAAAACAGATCAAATCGATGCAAAAACAATTGCTGGAATGCTTCGATTCGGGCAAGCCCCAAAAATCTGTTATGGCGATAAAATGAGAATGGAACTGAAGGAATACTGTAGATTCCATTTCAAACTGAAATCAGAGGTGGCTAACCTGAAGAAGCGGGTAATACGCAACATGCATCTTATTTTTCCTGGATATGACCAGATGTTTTCAAGCATATTCACAAAAACATCAATAGCTATTCTAAATGAAGCACCAAGACCCTTTGATATGCTTGAAATGGGAGAAGAAAGGCTCTTTGAATTGATGAGAAAAACGAGCAGGAATCATTACAGTCCTGAGAAAGCAAGAGAACTTTTAGAAATGGCGAAAGATTCAGTTTCTCCTGACTTTATTGAGGAGGCTTTACTATTTGAAGTTGAGTCTCTGCTGAAACTGATTGAATATATAGAAAACCAGATAAAAGAAGTGGAAACCAGGATTTCGGCTGCATGGAAAACGGTGAAGGATAAGCATTATCTTCAGACAATTCCGGGAATCAGCGATTTAATGGCAGCTATGATCTGGGCTGAACTTGGAGATGTGGAAAACTTTCAGCATCCTGACCAGATCGTTGCTTTTGCAGGATATGATCCAAAAGTAAAACAATCTGGGAACAAGGAAGTTATTTCAGGACCTAACAAAAAGGGATCAAAACTGCTAAGATGGGTTTTGGGGAGAGCTGTTGTGCAAGCAAAGCTGTTTAATCCGGTAATAGAGCAGTATTTTATGAAGAAAATGAGTGAGGGGAAGCACTACAATACTGCACTCTGTGCATCAGCTAAAAAGATGATAAGGATTATCTGGTCTGTAGAAAAGAACAAAAGACCGTTCCAGATACCGGGATAAAGTAAATTGAGAGGGGGAACTGAGAAAAATGATTGAAAAAAGGTAGCTGTGGCTATGGATTTTTATCGGTCTATGCGAAAAGGGAAGGAAGAGTTTTTGGGTTGAGGAGCAAAAAAACCTTTTAGGCATATTCATGGAAATTTACCGCGCTATCAGCGCGGCTTTTTCATAATAATTCCCCTTGATGAAAAAATCGAATATAAAAAATCATTTATAACATGTCTAAATTATAAAATCACAGATTTTACTTCCCGAGTTTCGCGTCGGGATCACAGGAAATCTTCGATTTTCTGGGAGTTGCACTGCAAGTGCAACAGCACGAGGTCCTTTTCGCTACGCTTTGCTTCGCTCAGGAGGACTGATTTATGAGGTATAGGAGTGAACTTTGCTCAGAAGGACTGAATTACAAATATTTCTAATCAGTGCAGCCTTATTCGCTATGTTAAGCCGGTTTTGTCATGTTTGACAAAGGAGAGCGGCTTTTCTCAAAAAAAGGAAAAGAAGAAAAAAGCCACAAAAGTAAAAAACACAAAATTTTCAGGTTTACTAAATAAAGCAAAATTAGAGACAATCTAAAAATATTCATAAGTATTCTTTTTTAAGTCTCCTTTTAGTGTTTTTTTCTTTTTTTGACGGGCACCAGGGAGGGTGTTCTCCATGGCATCTGGCAGGCTGGTTAGAGCTCTGCAAAGCATGGATAGAAAGCGGAATTATCCCTCTTTAGAGTTTCTATATAAATAAATCAGTTGACTAAGGAAACCCTTTTTAAAAATTTGTTTTTATTATAAATATTCATCCCTTTTCGGAGAAAAAACCTCAATAGCTACGGAATCCTCCATAGCTTCGGCACTGTGAATTACACCGCCGGGGATATTCCATGAATCACCCGGGCTCACTTCAAATGTTTCTCCATCAAAAGTCAGGAGAATTTTTCCTGATACCAGATAGCCGGTTTGTTCGTGAATGTGGCCATGAGAAGGAAGGTTACTTCCACTTTTTAAAAGGAACTCGGTCATCAGAGTCTTTTCTCCATAAACTACTGTTTTCATCCGGATTCCGGGAAGAAGGTCTTTATATTCTTTTGAATTACTCTTACAAAACATAAGAAGTCCTCTATTCCTTTCTAAAAATTAGATCGATATGCCAGCTCTGGCAGAATTTTTTAAATGAGATTATCTTTTATATTATTTTATGTTTCCTGGTAAATTTAAGCATCGAATTTAATCTTTTCCAGATAAGCCTGGAACTACGTCTTTTCAAACTGCATTCTTTTCAGATAGATAATACTTCTATCTTGATCTAACACGGTTTTCGGATGAATTTGATCAAAAGTCTGATCAAAATATATTATATCCATAATTTTATATAATATCAGCCATTATTATAACTCTGGGCATCTGAAACACTCTTTTCAAACCCCCAACAACTTTTACACCCCCACTCCCAAACCACTCCAAACTCTCAGATGCCCATTCCCCACATTTTGATCTCATTTCCAGACCTTAGAGGTAACTTACCAAAAAGATTATCTCTAAAAAGACACAAATCCATTGCATGCCCCTGATTCTTTTCCCTATTAACACCGAAAGGATGTCTCTGGTTCCTGCAACTGTGAAGCTATATCTTCTGGAACTGCATGACCGCACGTCATTTGCTTCTACGCTCAATGCACATGTTCCGCAGGAATGGCCGCCTGATCAGATCACTCCTGAAGTGATTGAAGAGTTCATAGGGAGGATGCAGGCAAGAGACCGAAAAATCTGGACCTTTTACTGGCTCCTGAATCAGAAGGAGCTGAAACTGCCTGTCCTGATAGGAAACGGAGGATTCCTTGTTCACGAAGACGGAACTCTTGAGCTAGGATACTCCATGCTTGCCGACTACCAGAACAAAGGATATGCAACAGAAGCTGTCCGGTCAATGCTGGAGTGGGCTTTTTCCAGCCTCAAAAAAGATTGCATCATAGCCCATACGTATCCGCGTCTGAAAGCTTCGATTCGCGTACTGGAAAAGAATGGTTTTCTTTTTGTAGGAAATGGCCCAGAAGAAGGAACAATAACTTATGAGCTTCAAAGAGAAAATAAAAGTTTCTGATCCAGCTTTATAATCCTTTTATAAGGCTGCTTCAATACCACTTATTCTCCTGAACATCCTGAGACTAGAGATACAGTCCTTCAGGACAATTAAGTTATTGAAATAATTAGAGTACTTCCAGAAAAGGCTGAAATATAGCAGTATAAACTATATTTTATATATTTGTAAGTATTATATACATACTGGGCATCTGAAAACTCTTTTAAAACCCCACATTCCTATCCCCCAATTCCTACCTCACCGAAAAACAGATGCCCCTACCCCCTTCATAAAGTATATCTTTTTACGTTATTTTTTTACGTTATTTTTTTACGTTATTTTTTTACGTTATTTTTTTACGTTATTTTTTTACGCTATTCCGCACTTTTTTACACTTCCTAATATACTACTCACTTTCAGTACCTTTTTTTACCCTGCTGCATGGCAGACTTTAGCTGTCTTTTCCTGCACTCCGGCACGAATGAAGCCGATCACCGTCAATTAAATTAAAGTATAGTTTTAAATTAGAGTACAGTTTTAAATTAAAGCACTATTTAAATTAAAGCACAGTTTTCACTAGGGCTGAAAGATGGGACAATTAACCATTAAGCAGCAAGTGACGGCTAATTGATAAACATATCTGGTATAGTCAACCTGGTTTAGGAGAGTGAAAACAGCCCTGAAAATTCTTAATGGTTGGAAATAAAAAACGGCTTTTGGGATGAGCTCGATAAGTAAACAGAGTGATAGGTAAACAGAGTGATAGGTAAACAGAGTGATAAGTAAACAGAGTGATAAGTAAATAGAATAATACTAATAGAAACGAAAGGAAATATACCAATAGATGTAACCGAAATTTCGAAAGAAATATTGATATGGAGGCGATAAATTGTCAGAAAACCCTCTGCAGGTTATAATGGATAAAGATCCCGAATTTTTCAAGCTTCTCGAAAGTACGCGCGGACTTGCATTTTCAGAAGGCGGAATGCCAATGAAATACAAATTCCTTATTGCAATGGCACTTGATGCAGCTAACGGTGCAGTCGACGGGGTAAAAGTCCTTGCAATTCAGGCAATGGAAGCCGGAGCTACAAAAGAAGAGATTATGGAAGCAATAAGGATAGCTCAGTATATTTTTGGAGTTGGAAGTGTTTACACGGCTGCGAGAGCCCTGAATGATGTCCTATAAAAAGTAAAAAAGATAATTTCACTATTTTTATATGTGATGGAGGACTAAATAACATTGGGAATAGGGCACCTGAGAAAACTATTTTTCTCAATAAATATCCCAAACTCATATCCACCTAAACTCAATCCCAAAAATCAGGTACCCTATCTTCCCACAAAGACTCACTTCTGCTGTTTAATCCGTTGTCCTGTTATCAGTACTTTCTAGTTATCTTCCTTTTTTACTCAACTGTCGCCTTTTAATACTTAATCTGTTTTTTACTCAATGTGGTTTTGCCTCGCCTTAATATAAGTAGTCGGAATTTTAAAACCAGCTCATTAGTATAATAACTGATATTTTATTGGTCATGATGCTAGGCGGTGCTTCCATGCATACCATACGATTAGTGCCGAAGCCACGACTGCTGAAAGTGTCATTAGTGCTCCACCCCAGTATCCAGACTGTGTAGCTTCAATTACGCTAATAAACCATAGGAGAGCAAAGACCCCGCCCACGATGATATTTAACCAGCGATTCAGCGAATCTTTCAGGGTCAGGGATAGGAAAGCCATCATCATTGGAACCAGCATTAAGATTGCAGAGAATAGTATCATACCAGGGCTTATCTTCTGGCCTTCTGCTTCTCCTGCCATTAATTGTGCTATAATACCTGGTTCCATAAGCAATATTATCTGATGAGCCAAAAAGGCAATTGATGCAAAGAGCCAAAGCACTGAAATCTTTATCTTCCAATCTTCCAAAACTTCTGCCTCCTTAGAGATTCCTTAAAGTAACTTTATCTGTTTACCATTTTCCTTATTATAACTTTTCTACATACCGCATATAATTTTATAATAAAAATCTATGTATAAAATAAAAACGATAAATCTACTTTTTATGATCAAAATAAAGGTCTTAGAGACTTTACTGCTTTACTCTCTTCAATGGTCTGAAAGCCTAATGCTGCAGGTTTCTGGCTTCACTTTGCTGCAAGCTTTTCTTTGTAACAGCACACAGACACCTAACACAAAAAAAGTAATAGAATTTTCCTTTACTGTGGTGAGTAGGACAAAATAAGAGTTTACGATTTGTAGAGAAAAAATATGCGTTTTTTATTAGCTAGAAACCTCAAAATTTCCATATCTAACTATTTATTGTAATAGTCATAATAATAGTCAGGTTTTAAATAAGTTTTAACATTTGCAATTATACTTTCTCAACAAATGCATTGAAAAAGCCTAAGCTTTCACGTTAATAGAGTTTCAATCCCTCTAAAGCCTTATTTTAACCGTCTATAGTCTTCATTTATACTCTCTCTATTATTTGTTTTACCAATAAATTGTGCATTTTTCTATAGTTCCCATATCTTTCCAGTTAGTATTTTCCTTTATAAGACCTTTGAATTTTAAAGTTCCACCTTCTTCACAAGTGGCAATTAAGTCCCAAGTCTCACTGCTGGTATATATCATACCATAATCTGTAGCCTCAAAGCAATTTAGTACATAATAATAATTGCCCTTAAGATCAACACGCACTACACCACATCTAATTCCCTTATCATTTGCATTCTTTTGTACTCGTTCGGCATATTCCCAACAGTCGGTAAGTTTTTCTTTATCTGTTGTATCACTGTGAACGAAAGATATTACCTCTCGTTTTGTTACATCTTTTACCCGAACAGCATTTTCATAAGCTTCTTCAATGGTTTGGTTTGTACTTTGGTTTACACTTTCATTTAAAGTTGCGTTGTTTAATGAAATAGGTTCATTTATTTGTGTGGTGTTATTTGTTTTGCTTATGTTTGTGGTAATGATCTCATTTGTGACATTTATCTTCATTTCATCATTGCCTAAGTTACCCGCACAACCTGAGCAAAGCAGTACTAAGCTCACCAATATTGTATATTTTAATGTTTTACTCACTTATACCCTCTCTATTCCGTTGTGTTTCAATCCCTCAAAGGTCTGATTTTAACCTGTACACCTCTGTAGGAGCATGTCAGCTTCAATTTACATTACCTCATGAATAGTATTCGCTAATTTCTTCAGTCATTACATTATAGGCTCGTCTAGGGGCACCAGAAATACGTTCAAAACTTATACAATACCCATCGAATCCAATTGCTCTGCTATCTCTGAACTATTATACGCCATGAAATTTCCCTAACATCTAAAAGAATTTAAGAACATATCAAATTATCTATTAATAGGACTTTTATCATGAGAGTTGGACAAAAATTTAAAAGGTTGCTCTTTCTCCAGATTTATTTTATTATATCATGAAGAATGCCTTGGAATTGTCACAACGAAATATCAAATAAATTAAAAAGTTGTTAGTCGATGTGTAAGTGTAGTGATCTTTCCAATTCTTTTTAAACATATTATTAAAGAGCCTGAACAAAAATATTACTATTTAAAAGTATTTTTATAGAGAAATCACTATTTGACCGTTAGTAATAACGTGAAAATATTATCAGTTGATCTGGAAGTTTAAGTAAAAAGAATGCTATTGAATTAAAAGAATGGATTCCAAATGTGCTTCAATTTACTGAGCCGAACCTTATGTCTCATCGGAAGATATTGATAAGGGAAGTCGCTGGAGCAAAGTAGGGAATACGATACTTTTGGCTCTGTATAAATCGTCATTTGAACAATGATAAAAATGTTTTTTACCAAAAGAAATTGTATCTATACAGTAATCCAGAGGTCATACTGTGATAGATGAACTAAAAAAACTGGATCAAAGAGATAACAAGCAAAGCACAACTATCATTGAGAAAAAAGGAATACTTTCACAGGAAGACTGGCTTATTGTTGGTTCTGCACTGGTCTTGTTCATTGTGAACAATGTCTTCTTGAGTATTTTCCTCTCAAAGATGCCAGGTGGGTCAGCCGCAGGCATTACCACAATCTATGTTATTTCATTAGTAAGCTTAGTCATCAGGAAATTCAAATCCGTCACCATGATTTTCATAATATATGGGAGTATTGGAATTCTAAGCCACATAATGGTTGGAGACTGGATATACATTCCAAAGGTTGCAATAGTAATAATGATTGCAGCGCTATTCGACTTTCTCCTGCATGAAAGTAGTTACAGAGCGACTTCATTTATTTTTGGGTTTGCAATATTTGTTTTTTTACTAAATGTAACTGACTATGGTTTTTCATATCTGTTTGAGAATTTTGCAAAGCCTGTAAACATAAAGGACATAATCCTCTCTCTTGCCTATGGATACGCAGGGATAATATTTGCATTCGCCACATATAACCGCCTACAAAGAGCATGACTGCCGGAGAATTACAGATCGAAAATCTCAAGCCATTTTAAGCCCTTTAGAGTCTTTCAAAACATTTGATCAAAGTGTTCGTCTAGATGGGTTTGAAAAATAAGCCTGGAAGTTTTTACACAGTGCCTGCTGGAAGCTGTGGGTATCTGTAGAACAGATTTCCTGCAAAACAAGAAACCATAGCAAAAATACCAAATTTAAGATCTGTTATATGAGTAGTTCTTGAGTTCGAATCCCACCCTTCGCACTAAAATATGGGATATATAACGAGCTTATCCCAAAACCTCATTTAATCTAATTATGAGCCTATCCCAAAACCCATTTTCATTCACATATTATAAGAGCTTCACAGCTTTTTTCTGGTTAGTAGCTCGATTGATTACTTCAAAAATTAAGGTTCAAAGAAGTAGTTTTTGAGTTTTAGGATCAGCTCATAGTTACCTTTTATAAATTTATTGCAAATTTCCTTAAGCTGTTTTTACCTTTTACTAGTGCATCGATTCCTAATTAACGCCATTTTAGACTGTGATTCCACCAGGCATTTCATCCATTTCTTCCATTTTATATCTCCACGTAAATATAACTTGTTTTTCGTTAATCTGGTTTATATATTGACTAATTCTTTCTTTTAATTCATTCATTGAGTCTACTCTTATTCCTCTCAACACGCTCCTTACCATTTTACTGAAAAAACTTTCGATGATATTCAGCCACGAGGCATGTTTGGGTGTGAAAACAAATTCAAATTTATCAGGAACCGTTGCCAGGTATTCCCGAGTTTCTTCTGATGTATGAACTTTTAGATTATCCAGTATAATTATGATTTTTTCTTCTAAGTATGTTGACTCAAGTCCTTTGAGATATTCAACGAATTCGCAGCTTCTATGCTGCTCAAATACTTTATAATAAATTATCCCAGATATCAAGTCAATTCCAGCTAATATTGAAAGAGTCCCATGTCTTTTATACTCATAATCTCTTGCTATTGTAGAATAATGCCCTTCTACTGGCATAAGATCTGGATAAACATTTCCAATTGCCTGAATACCTGGTTTTTCATCGTAAGAAATAATCACTGTTTTAATTTCTTCGTTTTTCTTTTTTTTCACTTAGTCTTTTAGACTCTCTATATGTATCCAGGACATTGGCTGCTTTTTGATCAAAATCGGGATCAACTTTAGCAATGTAATAGCTAATCTTATGTGGTTTTATTTTGCTTGCATTGAGAATCTTTGAAATTGTTCCCTGATTTATCGAAGATAAATCAGGATGTTTCTCTTTGATACAATTCTCCCTGATATATTCAACAAGGAGCCTCTGAGTCCATATTTCATGAGGATAACCAAGATCTTTTGGTTTCATACAAGCAAGTGAGACCACCCAAGCTCGTGATTCAGCATTAATATCTTGAGGTCTTCCACTTCTTGATTTGTCTACCAAGCCTTCTTTAACTCCAAGATCCAAAACTCTTTTTATCCATAGTCTTACAGTTTTGTAATCTACTTTTAACTCTCTGGAGATCTCAGTATCGTTTTTTCCCTGATAGCTTAAAAGTACAATCCTGGATCTTTCAACAATGCTTGCAGTTTGATTTCTGGAACGACTTAACTTGGTCAGATAGTCTAACTCTTGTTGAGTAAATGATAATTTGGGACGAAGACTTATGCGAGGCATAAGTACATTTATAGTCTTACTAATATAATGATTTATGCATATAATTCAGAATCGAAGCACTAGTAAATTTTACATTTTTACTTTTACAGTAAAAACATACACATTTTTATCTTTATCTGAAACCAATGCTCTCACTTACTCACCTTTTCCAGAGCATGAGCATTAAGAGTAAATGGTTTATTTGACTTGGTATTCTGCTTTAGGTAATGTAAAGTGCCTTTAGAATACCCTAATTTCTTCCAATCAACATTAGAGATATTAACAATTTTTTGCTTTATGTCATAAGAATCAATTCTCTCAATTTCAAACTCAGAAACCGAAACATCAGGTTAAAAAATGAACTGAGTTCAAACTTATTACATTTCGGAAGAATGATATAAAACTATTTCTTTTTACTGTTATGAATCGTGAAGAAATTCTTGAACTTTGTGCTTCAAATCCTGAAGCTATTATAGATTACATTAAAAGTTTGAAACCTACTCTTGATTTTAATCCATCAGAAAGGCCGGAATGCTCTTTAGATTTGT
Source organism: Methanosarcina subterranea (assembly GCF_055385895.1). NCBI lineage: Archaea > Methanobacteriati > Methanobacteriota > Methanomicrobia > Methanosarcinales > Methanosarcinaceae > Methanosarcina > Methanosarcina subterranea. Next base: position 2,703,132 of record NZ_AP042426.1, read on the forward strand.
ATAAACAGGCTAAAGATAACGAAATTTGTGGATACATATATAATGATGGAAGAATAGCTGATCCGTGGGAAGCGTATGCAGATGGATATTTAGCAGCAGTAAAAAAACTAATTGAAGTTGCAAAAAGAAATGAGTTTATGGTAGATACTTTTGGTTACCCTATATTTTACTTATTTTACCATTGAGCCTGTTTCAAAATTATATATTATTTGATTTTATATTATATAGGGGATTAGTATACATTTCGAAGAACTTACTGATGCTCAATGGGCTCATATTCACTTACACCTTCCTCCCCAACCGAAGGTTGGGAGGAAGAGAGTAAATGATCGTCAGATCATTAACGGAATTCTTTATGTTCTTGTTACAGGTTGTCAATGGCGAGATATGCCCAAACAATACGGATCTTACGTAACTGCTTGGAGACGACTAAGGAATGATTGAAAAATAACTTCAAGTTTTAACTTCTGGAATAGCTGTATAATTCCATTTTCCCAAATAATCATCAAAGACAATTTTCATTTTTTCCTTAAAGTTTTCACTTACTTTTCTTCCCGTAGCATAAACTTTATTTTTGATGGTTGAAAACACATTCAATCCTGTGCATGTATACGTCCTATCAACAAGGCTTTTAACAACATCAATAGTGCTGAAAACAGTACCTTTGCAGGCACTTGTAACATGACAGAATAACCTGTGTTCTATTGGATTGTATTTCGAAGTATATGGTGGATAGTGAGCCATTCTGATTTCAATCCCAATTTCATTTACCAGCTTTTGCAGATCTTCCTTGAAAATATAATGCCTGCTTGAGTTGCTTCCACCACCATCTGCTAAGGTTAAAATGCTATTTGCCTTAGGATAGTTTTCCTTACCGTATTTTTCCCACCAGTATTTAATGCAGTCACAACAAAACTCACTTGTATCTTTACTGGTTCCTAAAGTGATGTATCCTTCGTTACGTTTCAGGTCATAAATACCATGTGGAATTACAAAACCATCTGAAAATGTATTGAAATCGTGGTCATATACCTTTACTGTCTGGGTACAGTAGATTTTACCGTCACGGTAGAAATTACCGATGACTTCTTTTTTTTACGTCTATACTGATTATCGGATTCTCGCTTTTTACGTACTCTTCTTTGAGCTTGTTAATCTTCTCAAACTGCTCATTTCTGCCTTTACAGTCTTTCATAGTGACAGATTTTTGCATTTTTCTCTTTACAAAACCATGTTTCTTTAAGAGCTGCTTTACTACATGTGGACTTATGTTCATGCCTTTTGCTTCAAAAGCCTTTGAAATGCCCTTGAGACTCAGATTCGTCCATTTTATTTCTTTATCCGTAGGGCTTCCAGCCGTATGATGTTTTAGAATGTCAAAGAAAACTTCATCAATATTCTCAAATGTATCGATGATTTTCTTTTTTCCTCCGCCAGACTTTCGAATCCTGTTACCTGGTTTTTCTATACCATTAGTGATTTCATTAATTCCAGCCATAACAGTTTGAAAATGACAGCCTAGAACACTACTTATGTAGTTTTGTCCCCCATGTCCTAATTTCATTGCTTCTATGGCTGCATATCTTCTTCGATCTTTCTCATTTAAAGTGTTATAAAACGCTTTCATCTGTTTTTCAATTTTTTCAGAATATTTTGTGTGCAGCATTAAAGTAAATTCCTTGTCATTTCTAACAGATTTTAATCAATATTATATGACAATAAAAATACTTTAAATTATATATTTGTTATTCCTAAAAAGATGGTCTGAAGAAAGTGTTTGGGATAAAATCTTTGATTCTCTCATAGATGATTCTTATCAGAATGGACAACTCTCCCTTGAAATTGTTGCAATAGATAGCAGTTTTGTAGAAGCAAAAAAAGGGGGGAAAGTGTCGAGTATAATGGATTCAAAAAGAGAAAAGGAATAAAGATTCATGCAGCTGTAACCTCAGAAGATCTTCCATTAAGCATTGTTATTGGTTCAGGAGCGGAATATGATCCTTACAGATTTGAGGAGACTATTGGAGCAATAAAGGTAAGGACTGGATACAGACCAATAACAAGACCAGAAGAAATAGTAGCAGATTCAATTTACGATGATACGCAGGTACGAGAGTACCTGCACAGGAGAAGAATCAAAGCTTCTATTCCTGAAAACAAAAGAAACAGAAAGAAAAGAAAAAGAGGAAGACCTAGAAGATTTAGTAAAAAATCGTATGCGAAAAGGTCAGCAGTAGAAAGGTTTTTCTCAAGGATAAAAACAGGATTCAGAAGAATTATCCTAAGGTATGAAAGATTGGACAGAATATTCAGGGCATTAGTGATATTAGCAACATTCTTTATTTATTGGGAAAAGCTACAGGAGAAGTTTTGAAACGAGCTCATTATCTTGAATTGCGTTTAAAACAAATAATACGTCGTGTGGAGTTCTTTATATATCAAACACATCAGAAACAAGATTTATCCACAAGCCATAATATAGTTTCTTTGTGGGAAAAATGCAAAATAATCTTAAAAGAAATAGAAGAGTGGGAAGAGTACACAGATTTAAGTGAAGATATTAGAATGGACTATGAAACAATAGATCATTTTATTAAAGAAGTTGCACGGGATACAACATCACAAGCATTCCGTTACCCTGATAATTTTAAGAAACAAAAGCCATTTCTGGTAGATGATAAAGAACAACAGTTTCTTAATATTACAAATCTGTCATATGTTGTAGATTGGTTATCTTACAGACTTGATGGAATCAGCATGGCAATTGCTGTGCAGTTAGATTTTTGTGGAGATTACTATTGAACTTATTTTTGGAATATCGTATTTTCATAAGCACACAAATTTTGTTGTACAACCTATGGCTTTTGTTAATATATTCACAGACATGTGAATAAAATGCATAAGTTATACTAAAATACCCAAATTAAATTCAATCTCTTACAGCACTTGCTAGCATTAGCCTGTATTGTAACGCTCTTTCGAAGATGCATCATATAAAATTTGATAAATTACTGTATTCATAACCTGTTTAACTGCTTCTTCATCATCGATGTCTTTAATTTCCGAAAGAAGCATATTACACATAATCTGATAAATCCTGTTATCGTTTACTCCTTTAGCGTTCCCCCATTTTCTTAGAACTATATCTAATTCCTTATCCATCTCTTCGAAATAAGCACTTAGTTGGCTGAGTTCTGTTATCATTTCTTTCTGACCACGTGTATGACCGAACTTCATAGCTCGTGCCCAGAAATAATGATGTGCTATAAAATTTCTCTTTTCCAGAGCATCTGAAAGTTTCTTTTCAAAATCGTCTGATAAATCAACGGATTTTTTAACATTGTATATTAATTGACCAAGTGTCTTCTTAAAGTTTCCTTCAAGAATAGAGTCAAATTGCGATTTAGTAATATGGTCGGCATTAGGATTATAAACAGTGGCAGCAAGCATAGCTAAAGTTCTTTCTAAACATTGAATGTGATACATCGTAAGCCCGTAAAATGCATATACTTCTCTGGTACGATATGATTCAGGGTCAAGCGTATCATCGTAGTTGTAGTCAGCTATATTGTCTGTCATGCATTTCAATATAAGTAATAAGCTGATAAACGTAACGAAAATTATTAGATATATCGTCGAGATTTCCCGCAAATCCCACCACAAGCAAAAAACGTTTCAAAATGTATGTTTTTACATAAAGTGTGACTTTTTTAACGATTTTTTAAATTTAACGATTTTTTAAATTTTCTCTGGTTCTTAAAGCATTTTCAAAGTAAAAGTAATATAAAACGTAATCTAATGATAGGTTAACAAAAAATACATTCATTTTTACATATAAAATATATACAAAAATTTGTTTTTGAAAATTGGTAGGTGGAGCAATGACGGTAGAATTTGGATTAGATACTATACTTCATCAAAGGATTATCGATAAATGCATGTCTGTTTACAGAGATGGCCATTTTCACCTTGCTGCATTTGAATCGATGAAACAAGTAGAACTTGCACTTAAGGAGAAATCTGGAACTAACGAAAAATTATTTGGCATACGATTAGTCGATACGCTTTTAGGGTCTGGAAAAAGTATAAAGTTAACAGTTCCTTTAGGAGATGAACTCCAAGAACAAGCAAAATCATTATTTAAAGGTGCGTTTTCTTATTACAGAAATTACACTGCTCATGATGGTAGTAAAATCGATGAAATGATTTGTATTAGGATCATGGTGTTAGCTAGTGAGCTATTAGATCTTATAGCAGCCTCATCTATTAGCTTTGAGGAGATTGGTGGAGCAAAGGGATTGATAGAACGAGGTATTTTTGATAAAGAATCACAAATATCAGATCTACTTTCTTTTCTTTCGTTCCAAGTTTGCCCATATGGATGTTTTGATGGTTTGTTTGAGGACTTATGTGAAAGAGGTTACACTGATCATCAATGTCAATTCGTTTTTGATTTAGGTCTTATTGAGTATAGACAGGAAATAAGGGATCACAGTCTTCCGAGTGAACCTGCAGATTTGGATACTTTTGGGTGGTTCGAATTGACTCCGATAGGGCAGATGATTATTAATAAAAATCAGGATATTTGAAATACTGAGAGTCTTTCGTCTTATGTCCGTTGTCTATGTCGTATGTGTCCTTTTGTTTGTCGTTTGTACTTGTCCCCTGAATTTCATAGAAAATACAAAAAAGACGCCTAAACGACACCAAAAATTAGTCACTTGTGATAAGTTTCTCCCGCTTATCCAAGCGTTCTCTCACATGAGCGTTCAGAGTAAAAGGTTTATCTGCCTTGGCATTTTGCTTCATATAATGCAATATACCTTTAGAAAATCCTAGTTTCTTCCAATCAACATAGAAATATTGAGAATTTTTTGCCTTATGCCATAAGAGTCAATTCTCTCAATTTCATACTCAAGCTTAACAAAATCAATTTATTCCTTTTTACTTGTGAGGTAATGGGCTAACCCCCTTACCTTCAGAAAAAGAACGTAACTCCAGGTACTTTCTTTTCCCTGATAACTTACTTTTTTATTCAGCATATTGGAAAAATCATTAACAATCTCCCTGAATCCTGCAGGCTTTAGCCTCAGATTGTAATTTTCTGTCCTTATGAAGTCTTTACTTTCCATAGCCCCACTTTCAATCAGGCTAATAACTGCCAGATCTACAAGTAACCTGAAAGGTTCCTGAAAGTCATAGGCTAAGCTGTTTTTGCCTGAGGTCATTTCATGCAAGAACCCTACATGAGCTCCAGACCCACAGAATGAACGGCTCTCAGGCATTCGGATTCAAGTAGAGAATGCCATAATTTAGCATTGTGTTCACCATATCCCCAGATCCTGCAGATCTTCTGTACTGGTCTATCCTGGAACAGAAATCATATTCCTTTGGAACAGCCTTCGAAAACTCATTCCAGTGTTTCCAGGCTAAGCCTGCTTCTATCCCATAAGTGATAGGTCACAACACTTTTCGGATAGGCGCTTACTCGCTTTTTTGGAATTGATCACTAACTCAAGGACACGACCAAATTTTGAAGATTCCAGAAAGTAATAAAAAACATCATTAATATTAATTTGTTGTTCGATTTTATAATTTTTTATGTGGTAGTAACTTTTGTTAAGAAATTATTTTTTGTAGAATTAATTTAAAATAACAAAATGGATAATTGTGTAGTGTAAGGTAAGGAAGTTAATAGGTCAAAAGAGTGAGGAATAACTCATAGAAATAATCGGTAAGGTATGTGAATAAGGATTGCCTGGAAGATGTTAATTCCTATGTACCGGGGATACGGGAAATGAACATAACTCTTTCGGGCTTTACTCAGTCTTTTTGATGTGTTTTTTAGATTTTAAAGCATTTTTGTAGTTCTTGGTAAAACCTCAAATAATAAAAAATGAACAAACGAATTAAAATCCATAGTGTTTCAAAAAACTTAAATAGTTAGAAGTGATTTGATGATAAATAAAAATTTGGAAAGAATGAACAAGTAAAGACGGAAAGATAAATTAGAGTCTTTTTATTATTTTCTGGGTTTTAGATTCATTGTAGTTAACAGCTAACGGAATTAATGGTAAATTCTGATAATCCCGGAAGATATTAAACAGTTTCCTAAATTTGCTCAGATTAAAATTGCCACATACAGGGCAAATTTGAAGTGAGGAGTTAATAGATATGTATATGTTAGAAGCTATGGAAGACGAAATACTTAAGCATCTATATGAAATTGGGATGCTTGGTATAAACGAAGGTTGGGAAAAGCAATCAAAGCTAGATAAAAATGCAGTCAATGAATTGTATCGCGCTAAACTTATAGATAAAAGCATTTCAAAGAGATTTGCGTACATACGTCTGTCAGAACGTGGCGTGGGCGCGGTACTATTAGGGCTTCGGAATGCAGACAAAATTTCTGAGTTGTTGTAAATCCCGAGCTATGGCTGCGGTTATGTGTGGTTTCTATGTAGCCATAAGTGTGTATAAAATTTGTTAGTTTGTTATGTATTACTCGTTTACTCGCTTTCCGCATAGTCTAATTTCCGCATAGTCTAATAACGCTATTTTTACTTTTATATGGAGAGCTCATTCCAAAACCAATTTGATTCTCCAATCAGAAATCTTTAGAAGCATTTAGAAGCATTTTTCACGATCAGAAACTCGATTAATTATTTGGAATAAAGGATTTAGAAAAGCAATTTGTTTTGGGATCAGCTCTTTAATAATCCTAACTTTTGAATTACTCTTATTCTTGCATATTTTTTCATATTTTTGTCGTCTGCAGGAAGCTTAATGTGTGTCATCCTGTTGTAGACCCTGGAACGAAAAAGACGAAAGATAGTACCAGATTTTCGTTAATATATCACGCTATTTTTATGTACAGATTAAAAATAATAGCTGAGAGCATTGATTCTGAACTAAAAACCGTTATCCTAAATATATCTCAAAATTAGATTATTGAGATAGGAATCTAATTTTAAGATATTATTTTGAGAAATGATGACTGCGGAAGTGGGCAAAGCCGCATTCATTTTTCAGTCAAAAAGAATCTGGAATTAGGTGCTGAATCTGAAGTTAGGTGCTTTTACTGCCTGAGAACTAAAATCGGTCATTACTTATGAACTCTGGGGGACGAAAAGATAGCGGGGAGATATTACACAGGAGAAATAACGCTATGCAATGGAATTTGTTTTCCTTCTCTCCAGGAATTGTTTGTAAAGAGGCAAGAATGCGTACGGAATAAGGGGTTAAGTCAACACTTTACTTCTCAGGGCTAAAGATCCTGGGATTTTACACTTCATTTGGGACTCATTTTTAAAGATTAAGAAAAAATAGAGATCGGGAAAATAAGGGGGGAGACGAATACTTTATAGAAAGATGTCGGGAACTGGAGATGAGCTTTCAATACTGGGCCTGGGGTGCATGAGACTTCCTGTCAAAGACGGAAAGATTGACGAGGAGAGAGCAAAGAGCCAGGTACGTCATTTAATCGATCACGGAGTAAATTATATTGATACAGCCTGGACATACCATCTGGGAGAAAATGAGCCTTTCCTGGGAAGTGTCTTTGCTAACGGATACCGTGAAAAGGTCAAACTCGCAACAAAACTGCCTTCCTGGATTGTGAAAAATAGAGAGGATATGGACAGGATTCTTAATGCCCAGCTTGAGAGGCTCAGGACTGACCATATAGACTACTATTTGTTACACAATCTGGCGGGGGCTTTATGGGATAAAATGAAAGAGCTTGATGTCCTTGGTTTTCTTGATAAGGCAAAGGCTGACGGGCGAATTATAAATGCCGGTTTTTCCTTCCACGGGTCAATCGAGGATTTTAAGCTTATTGTGGATGCGTATCCCTGGACTTTCTGCCAGATCCAGTATAATTTCCTGGATGAAAAAAATCAGGCAGGAACGGAAGGACTTGAATATGCCGCCTCAAAGGGGTTAGGTGTAATCGTTATGGAGCCTCTACGCGGAGGCAAGCTTTCCAGCCTAGCACCTCCTGAAATAAAAGAAATCTGGGACGAGACAGAGGTAAAACATACACCTGCAGAATGGGCACTCCGCTGGGTATGGAACCATCCTGAGGTTACGGTTGTACTTTCAGGCATGAACGAAGAATCTCATATCGAAGAGAACCTGAAAATAGCAGATGAAGCCTATCCGAACTCCCTGAATGAAGGCGAACTGCAGCTTGTGAGTAGAGTGGAGCAGAAATACCGCACGCTTATGTATACCGGATGTACAGGCTGCAGGTACTGTATGCCCTGCCCTTCGGGAGTGGATATCCCTACCTGTTTTGAAGTATATGACAACCTGTATCTTTCAGGGAACGAAAATGAAGGAAAGATGATGTACGCAGCAAAAGCAGGTGGAATAATAAAAGGAGATGTCCCTGGATATGCTTCGCGGTGCATGCAGTGCAAGGAGTGCCTTGAAAAATGCCCGCAGCATCTGGATATACCTTCTCTGCTTAAAATCATTGCAGAGAAATTCGAGGGGACTGATCTGGAAACATGGAAAGCCGCTGCAAGACAGACGTTCAGGGTAGACTGAAGGCTAAAAAGAATTAAAGGTTAATTGAAGGCTAAAGTTAAGGAAGGGCTAAAGGTTAAGGAAGGGCTAAAGTGGGAGGGTTATAGGGTAAGGGAGGACTAAAGGGTAAGGGAGGGCTAAAGGGTAAGGAAAGACCAAATATCAAAAGTCATTTAAAATGTAGAAACCCTTAAAAATCACGGAAGCAACTTAAAACGGTAAGGTGATGGAAATGCTGTACAGAAAAATGCCAGAAAATAGAGACGAGCTTTCGATACTCGGCTTCGGATGCATGCGCCTTCCTCTCAAAGAAGGAAAAATAGATGAAGAGAGAGCCAGACACCAGGTGCGCTATGCAATAGATCATGGGGTAAACTACGTAGACACAGCATGGCCGTATCACATGGGGGAAAGTGAGCCTTTCGTTGGGAGAGTTCTTGCTGACGGATATCGAGAAAAGGTTAAACTTGCTACAAAATTGCCTTCCTGGATAGTGAGAAACAGGGAAGATATGGACAGGATCCTTAATGCCCAGCTTGAGAGGCTCAGGACAGATCACATAGATTATTATCTTGTGCATGGTCTCGTAGGGACACTATGGGATAAAATGGAAGCCCTCAGTGTGGCCGATTTTCTTGATAAAGCGAAGGCTGACGGGCGAATTATAAATGCAGGTTTTTCCTTCCACGGGTCAATTGAGGATTTTAAGCGCATTGTGGATGCATATCCCTGGACTTTCTGCCAGATCCAGTACAATTTCCTGGATGAAAAAAACCAGGCTGGAACTGAAGGACTGGAATATGCTGTTTCAAAGGGACTGGGTGTCATTATTATGGAGCCTTTGCGCGGAGGTAAGCTGACAAACCCCGTACCTCCTGCAATACAGGATATATGGAACGAAGCTGAGGTAAAACGCACTCCAGCAGAATGGGCTCTTCGCTGGATCTGGAACCATCCTGAAGCTACAGTAGTACTTTCAGGCATGAACGAAGAATCTCATATCGAAGAGAACCTGAAAATAGCCGGTGTGGCTTATCCCGATTCCCTCACAGAAAATGAACTTCAACTCGTAAAAAGAGTAGAGGAGAAGTACCGGAAACTCATGAAAACCGGCTGCACAGGCTGCAGGTACTGTACACCCTGCCCTTCGGGAGTGGATATCCCTACCTGTTTTGAAATATACGATAACTTTTACATCTCAGGAAATGAAAAAGAAGCAAAACTTATGTATGCGGCAAAACCCGGAGGAATAATTAGAGGCGACGTTTCAGGCTATGCTTCGCAATGCGGACAGTGCGGACAGTGTGTTGAAAGATGTCCCCAGCATCTGGATATACCGTCCCTGCTTGCAGCCGTTGAAGGCGAGTTTGAGGGAAAAGACTTCAAGGGATGGAGAGTTGTGGCGAAAAAGGCTTTTGGGAAAGAGTAAAGGTCGGGTGCTGCGACCCTGATCTTTCTAACCTTAAGACCCTGACCTGAATTAATCGAATAGGTTTTTTACAACTGACTATGGAACTAATATAAAGTCAAAGCTACTCAGTTCAGTCTACATCTCTTCCAGATTCAAAAGAGCTTATTTTTGTCCAGCCTGCCTGACTGCCGGGTTATTGTAAGTTTTATCGAGATAGATTCAGTTTTACGTCAACAGCTTCAGATATAATTATATGTTACAGTTTTATCGAATAATAAGTAAAAGAGCCAGAAGTTTATAATATAGATAAAATTTTATCCTCTTGATTTCCTATAAATACATCTAATTTCTTATATGTATATCTGAAAAGTGGAGAAGTTCGCAAAATAAATTTGTATTAAGAAGATTTGGAAAGAATATATGCAGAGGTTTTTGTCTTTTTTTAAAAAGGAGATAAGCCGTACTTTTAAGTACAGGATGCAAAAAACATCCGCTGGACCAAAAAGGGAATTCTAATACTGCCTGAAGGGATGGAATTACAATGAGCTATTCCGATGCGGTCTTCAATAATACTGACAGAATAAAGTCAAAAGAATCAATCAAATCAACGGAATCAATCAAATCAACGGAATTAATCAGGCGTAAACTGGAGATAGAAGAAGTATTACTTGAAATCTCCAACATGTTCACCGCTCCTGCAAATCTTGAAAGGGATATCAATTTTGCACTCGAGAAAATTGGGACTCTCTGTGGGGCTAGCAGGAGCTATATCTTTCTGATCCGTGAAAACGGAAGTGCTATAGACAATACCCATGAGTGGTGTGCTGAAGGGGTGGAGCCTCAGAAAAACAACCTGCAAAACGCTTCTCCCGATACGTGTCCATGGTGGATGAAGAAACTTCGTAAAGATGAAATAGTCCATATAGCCGATATTTCGGCTCTGCCACCAGAAGCAGCAGCAGAAAAAGAGGTGCTTGAAAAACAGGGAATAAAATCCCTTATTGTTTTACCCCTGTATGTAGATGGGAAGCTTGCAGGTTTCATGGGAATGGACAATGTGAGAAAGAGTGGGAACTGGAAAAATGACTATATATCAGTACTCAGAATAGCTGTAAACCTGATAGGTATGGGGATACAGCGCAGGAATGCTGAAAAAGCAATACATGCAGGGGAAGAAATCTACAGATCCATGTTTAAGAATGCTGCCAACCTGATTATTCTGGCGGACAAAAAAGGGATTATTGTTGACTGCAATTCCCGTGTAGAAGAGCTCCTTGGATACGGGCAGGAAGAGCTCATAGAGCAGCCCATAAACAACCTCATATATCCAGATTACTTGAAAAAGTTTCATGAATCCTCAGAAGAGATAGAGAACAGGAGTTTTTCCTTCAATAAAGAATACAGGATGGTCCGAAAAGGTGGGAAGCCTGTAGATGTCAATGTTAATTCCTCGGGCTTAAAGGATGAAAATGGAAACCACGTTCAGACCATATACATTATAGAAGACATTACTGAGCGCAAAAAAGCAGAGAAACTGATCAAGGAAAGTGAAAGCAGATATCGCTCTGTATTTCAGAATAACGGCGCCGTAATAATGCTGATCGACCCGGATACGGGAAATATTCTTGATGTAAATTCAGCTGCCTGTTCTTACTACGGATATATCAGAGAGAAAATGCTGAGCCTGAATATTGCTGACATCAATATACTTCCAAAAGAGCAAATATTACAAGAACTGGAGCAGGCGAGGTCAAGGGATCTCAATCACTTCTATTTCACTCACCGCTTGTCCAGCGGAGAATTACGTGATGTTGAAAATTACAGCTATCCTATTTTGATGAACGGGAAAATATTCCTGTACGTGATAATTTCGGATATAACCGATACTAAGAATATGCAAAATGAGCTTGTTAGAGCAAAAATGGAGGCTGAAGTTGCCAATAAGGCAAAAAGTGAGTTCCTGGCCAGCATGAGCCATGAACTGCGGACACCTCTGAATTCGATCATAGGTTTTTCTGACATGCTGCTTACTCAAAACTTCGGCCCGCTTAACGAAAGACAGCTCAGATATGTAAGTAATATTTCAGTGAGCGGAGGTCATCTCCTGAAGCTGATCAACGATGTACTGGACCTCTCAAAAGTTGAAGCCGGGAAGATGGAACTTAACGTAGAGAAGTTTTCCGTATCCGGTTCGGTCTCTGAAGTTAAGACGTTATTGACACCTCTGGCATCAAAGAAAAGCATACAGATCCTGAGCACGGTTGACCAGGAGCTAACAGCCATAAAGGCTGACAGAATGAAGTTCAAGCAGATATTGTACAATCTGATGGATAATGCTATCAAGTTCACTCCCGAAGGAGGAAATGTTACTGTTGATGCCAGGGTTGGGGAAGATGGAGCAAAAATTACCATTAAAGATACAGGCGTTGGAATATCTGAAGAAGAGGCCAAAAAGGTATTTCAGCCATTTACACAGCTTGAGAACTCTGAATTAGGAAATCAGGAAGGAACAGGGCTTGGACTTTCTCTTGTCAAGAAATTTGTAGAAATGCATGCAGGCAGAATATGGGTTGAAAGCGAGTTTGGGAAAGGAAGTAAATTCATTTTTACAATACCCCTCAACTCTAATAATTAATCAAAGGACAGAAAATCCATCCTATTAAGTTTTTATGACTGTTTTTATTCTGTCCTATTCTGCTGTATCCTTCTTTATCCTGCTCCAGCTCACCCTATTCCGCTCTAGCTCACCCTATTCCGCTCTAGCTGACCCCATTCTACCCTAACTCACCCTATTCCGCTCTATTCTGTCCTATTCTACTTTATTTGTCATTACAGTTTCAGACTTTTTTCCCTATCGAAAACGCTTTTCCAAGGTTACATCCGATACTATAATAACTTCTATTTCCTGTTCCATATATCAGAGGCCTTATTTTCTCTATATCCAGGCTTTTATTTTCATCAAGCACGGATTCTTCTGCCTTGATGTCTATTATCTCTCCTACGAACAGGGTATGGAGCCCTATCTCAAGGCTGTGAAGAAGTTTGCACTCCATGACAACCGGAAATTCTCCTATATAAGGGGCGGGTACAAGCTCACTCCTCACCGGAGTAAGACAGGCTGCCTCAAACTTATCTTCATCCTTTCCGCTCGCAATGCCGAAATAGTCGGTTTCCTTTACATAAGCTTCAGAAGGGATGTTTATAGTAAACGCCTTATTTTCCATGATACCTGCATAGCTGTAAGTCGCTTTTCTTAAGGATACGCTGATACATGGAGGGTTCGAACAGCAGATCCCTGCCCAGGCCACAGTCATTGCATTTGGCTTCCCGTTCATGTCATAGGTGCCGACAACCCATGCAGGGGTCGGAAATGCAAGTGGTTTTGCTCCGATTGATTGCTTCATGGTTAAAACCTTCTTTTCGATAATACTGTAGAATAGTTTATATTATGTCAAGTCATTCTGTTATTTTGGGAGTGAATATTATATGCAGAATATATCAGTTTACGCATCACGATTAGAAAAGCTTTATGATTCTGAAGAAAAGCCGAAAGAGAATCATGATATAATGAAAAAATATATGAGGCAAAATAAACATCAAAAGCAAAAAAATAACAACCCTTGCAAATGACTACCAAATATTAATTATTTTTTCAAAATGGTGCGATAAAAAAATAACTGATCTCACAGAAGATGATATGTATGATTTTCTTGAACATCTTGAAAATCACACATACCTCGTGGTGGAAAAATCTGTCATTATTCAAATTAAACAATTTTAACTTATAAACGAATTATGAATAGATTTTTCAAAAATTCTGATTTTCCTGAATTAGCTAAAGTTTTCAAACAACATTCAGAACCTATTGAAGAAATTAATAGAAAACAACTTCTAACAAAAGACGAGATTGAAAAACTAATAGATACGGCACAACACCCAAGAGATAAAGCAATGATAGCAACTCTATATGAGTCAGGTGCTAGAAAAGGCGAATTATTGGCTTGCAATATTGAACATGTTGTATTTGATTCAATGGGTTGTAAAATGACATTTCCAGAATCATAAACTAAAAAACGTACTGTCAGACTTGTGTATGCTTCCTCATATCTCCATAATTGGATTGAAAACCATCCCATAAAATTAGGAAATGGAATGCCTGATCAAAATTCTCCACTTTGGACTACATCATATGCAATCAAAGGAAAATACAATAGACTTACTGATATGGCTTTACATTTCCAATTGAAAATATTGGCAAAGAAAGCAGGAATCACGAAACGTATATATCCCCATCTTTTCCGGCACACAAGAGCAACTCATCTTGCTGAACACCTTACAGATTCGCAATTAAAGAGATTTTTGGATGGTCGCAATCATCAGCAATGACATCAAGATATATTCATGATCCATATACAGAAAACGCTATCCTAAAAATGAATGGGATAGAAATAGAAGATACATTTGTAGACAGTTTAAGGGTTGGTAAATGTCCGAAATGTAAAGAATTGAATCCTGAAAAAGCACACTATTGTCTTAAATGTGGAATGCCTTTACAAAAAGATCAGGATGGGGATTTAAGTCTGTATTTTTAAATCCGGAAAGGCAAAAAAGCATGTTTTCCTTTCACTATTTTTCTATTTTTCATCCACCTTCCAAGAGGAATGCTATAAACACAATATACGCATCAATTAAAAAGATAAATCTAAAATGATTCAACGAATTATCAAACACTGGAAACTTTTTCGCATCTACTCTACGGTAATCGACCAAATACTCCACATTTCCTATATGACTTGGAATATTTGAGTTAAGAAAAGCGTATGTAAAATAAAGTAAAAAATGATTGAGTAACCTGTGTTAATTTATTAAGTTATTCTATAAATAAATGCATCCTCAATCATTACTCCATTTATAACGTTTTGTGTAAATCGAATTTCATTTAAATCATTCGGCCCTGTCTTTATTAAAACTTTTAATAAATTTACCATATCATCGTCAACTTTAACTGCATTGATACTGCTTAAAGGAGTTAATATAGACGGAGCGACCTTTAGGAGTTCATCTTGAATAAACTCATATGCCTTTTTTTGACCATATTTATTAACATAATCTGAAGCTAAAAATAGACTCCATTCTCCCAATTCAGACACATATAACCAAAAAGCAGATCTAACTTTAAAGTCACTCTGATCCAAAATGTTAATTAGTTTCTTCCCGTCAGAAATATCTCTGTCTACCAATGTTTCTTTAACCATAAAAATACCCCTCCGTTTGTGTTAGAAATAGCATTAAACATTCGTTCTGCTTTCTCTTTACTATGTTTTTCATATCGGCTTTCTTCATTCCATTTAACAACTTCTGTCCAATTAACGTTAAGCTGTGGTGTAATCTTGATCTCTTCATTAAATGCTGGAGTCAATGAAGCGATTCCTAATAAGCCTGATAAGTTATGAACAAAGAGATGTTTTGTAACAGTAGTTTTGTCGGGGAAATCATATTGTCTTACATTCTTCGCAAAACAGGCTTTCAATGCAAGTTCGATTACATAACCAGACAAATAATAGGCGCCATCATATTTTCCATTATCAAGTAATAATTTTACCTCATTGAACCTTATATTCGCTAAATCCTGTAATGTAGCTCTATTAAGTGTCATATTGAATACTACCTATATTTATGTATATAAGATAATCGTATTGTATAATATATTTAATGATACACTCTGAGAATAAAGCAAAATAATAAAAAAGATATAATTATATTTACCAAAAGTCTTATTTTTTCTTCTAAATAAAAGCAGACCTGCACTTATCACTACACGTTTCTTATCTGGGATTCGAAGTCTCGAAAGACTGATTACAGTTTTTACATAACTTCTTAATCAGGCTTCCTCTTCCTTCCATGTATTATTTGAAGGCTATAAGGATTTAGAATGCTTGAGATTTTAAAGTCTGTGCCCTCCTACAAACATGCCCTTTGTGAGTGCGTTTAAAGACAAAAACAGAGGATCGAGAAGAAAATGCAAATTATTATTAATTTTCAATGAATGTTTTTCCTTAAATAGAATAAATCCTGACTCAGTATTTAGAAACTACTAAATATAGAAAATACATTTTACTTTATCTATATGAGTCTGAACTTAGAACTTTTGAAGCGTGTGGACATATCAAACACAAGTTACTTTCAAGGCGATTTCAAGTTTTTTAGAGCAGATAATAAGTTTGACTATGAAACATTCATATTCTTGGCATTACCTTTCAATCGAACAGATTTCAAAGAAGGTAATTTTACTTTAAACCGGAGTTTATAAGATCTCATAAAAATCGTGGTACAGCTATGGATATTATGTAGGTCTAACAAGAAATTAATTAAGTTCCAAACTCGTTTCGTTCAATTTTGGCGTCACCACATATTGAACTAGCTCACCGATTGATACTTATATGATTTTCACCATATTATACTAAAGAAACCATAATAGGGCGTCTTGTTACAGAGATCCTGTGTTAGACCCCATATAGTGGGAAATTAACTATTTTTGTGCCACACCAATTTATTTAATTGGTTCTATATTTGTCGGTTTTATATTAAAATGCTTGGAATTGTTACCCAACATAATTAATTTTTTGTTAGACCCTAAGTAGATCATGTCGCTTGATGTGGCTTTATACTATAAAGTATAAACTCCGGTTAAATTATAAAGGAAATAAAATAGAAGTTAATATATCTAAAATTACTGATAAAGACCAAGATCCTATTTTTAGCTCTATAAATAAAGTTCCATCAGCAGTAATCTTCGGACCTGAAAAAACGGGTTTACCCCCTGAGATGTATACAGATAATAAAGGTGAGTACCCTTACTATTGTGCCATTATACATTTTCCTTTTTGTCTAGCATACTGGTTTGATCCAAGTACCCTTAGTGGCACTAAAAATATTGATTTTGATAGAGCACAAATTACAGGTGGGTATAAGCATGAAGATAAAATTGAGGCTCTTTCTGTACTCAATAAGTTATTTTCAAGCGAGGGTTCTCATTTTAAATCACTTGTATATGAGGATGTAACGCTATTCATTGAAATGTATTTTTCGAAAACATATTCTCGACCCATATTCCAAAAAATAAATATTTTTACATCAAGTAATGCTTATAAAAATTCAATTGAACACTTCTTCGGCTCAACTGGGGAAGAGCATATCTGTGAATTAATCAAAAAAAGAGATATTCCCAATATAAAAACTGGAAACGACTTATCTGATTATGTATTGTATGTTATAAAAGATTTGATTATACATGAAGTAGAGGATCGAAATTGGACTGATTCATTTTGGAATAGTAAACGTAAAGCGGAAACAGGTGATCATGAATCTATTCCTATACCAGCCGAGCCTAAAAATGAAACTGAAATACAGTCTACTCTACATGTTCTTTTCCGTTTATTGCTAAATAGTCTGGGGATTCAAGTCGATAGAGAAACAGACGTTGGAAAAGGAAAAATTGACTTTAAATTTACGTATGCAACAAACAGTGAGAGTATAGTAAATACACTTCTTGAACTCAAGTTGGCTCATCATCAGAGAATAAAACATGGATTAACTAAACAGCTACCGGCTTACTTGAAAGCTGAGAAGTCTACATGTGGAATTTTTGCTGTCATGTGGTTTAAAGATGAGAAGGGAAAATTCTTTAAAGAACCTGCTAGTAGAACAAAAGATCAAATGCTCGAATTTATTGAAACAACATCTAAGGATGTTTCTGAAAGAGAAGGGCTTAGTATAAAAACTGTCCTTATCGATGCCTCGATAAAACAAACTGCCTCTAATTTGTAGTGAAGATTTATTTCTCTAATACACCTTATTATACAAACTCGTTATATTCTCTACAATCTGGGCATCTTACAATTATTTTTTTAACTTGCCCTTCAAAAACATTCTGTGCGAGTTTTCTATCACAATTTCCACAGATATAATCAGTATCTCCACCTTCTCCTACGATTGGTACGAAAACTCTATCTGTGTTACTAGGATCTATCACTGTTCTGTTCTTTGTTTCAGACTTATCTATAATTTTCAGTTTTATTATTTTCATAAACATCACCCATTTTGTTATAAAAAACGTTATTAAATTATGCGCTTTTCTATTTATATATAACCGTGTGTATATTACTTAGAATTTTGCACTATTTCGTCTTATATTAACCTGAATTATGAACAAGAATATAGCAACCTTGTAAAAAGGAATGTTGCTGTTTTTATGTCAGAATGCAACACATCAAAAGGCATCTTTTGTTTCATTATATCAACTTCTACTTTAACTGATATATAGATTTTAATTAAAAATCTATGAATAAAAAATCTAATAAAATTAATTTAAAAAATTGAAATTTAGTTAATACTTAAACTTATTATAGTGTGATTATATCCCTGTTTTCATCTATCAATCTCATATATTTTTTGTCATGTGTTACTTCATGATCACAAAATGGACACGGTTCAGTGTTATTGTAAAAAGTACCAGACTTAAACGTTACCGCATCGACTTGAAGAAGTCGAGACTTAAACCATTTTGTATAGATTGGACAGTATATTTCTAGCATGTGAACTACTCCAATATATAATTGCTAATCAATGTAAATTGGAATGATTAATTTAATATATAAGTTATTTGATTTTGAGATAAGTACTCTTACTATAAAGATCGTATATTTTTATTTAAATAGATCTTTTTATGCTTTGTCCTACTCCTAATATAAAGAACATAATTAAAAATTGATTATATTTTCTTTTCATAGATTAGTTTTACGATAAAACCTATTAAATTGATATATTTATACGGGAATACTTTTTTTCGTAAAACTTATAAATTACCGTCTGTAAGGAATAACTGGAAAATTGAATAGAAATCTCTTATAGTGATTAATTTACTGGACTTGTGTAGGAGGATAGTATATCTGTGGAGTTATATGATAGGGTTATTCACGAGTTCCCCCTTGAAAATCTTAAACACCATGAAAGCTTTTTATTATTAGGTAAAATGGAAGATTATGTTAATGGGGCAATTATCCAATTTAATAGAATCCAATCTACAATGATGGAAATCTCAGAAAATATAGAAGAAGAAGTGGAGCAATGTACAAAGATATTAGAAGATATATGGAAAATTGAAGACTCCAACCTACGTTCTCAAAAATTAAAGGAATTCAATGAAGAAAGAGAAAACAAATCTGAACTACGTAAAGTAAACACTAGCACGTTGTTTTTGGATATACATTTTTATCTTATATGTTGCGATAAAGTACAAAATCTCATTGAAAAATTAGCCTATAAAGAAAACAATGAAAACTTATCTATTTTATGTGCTAGTTTGCTTCCACAATTCAAGCCTTATAATGATATGCGTAACAATTTAGAACATATAGAAGATAGAACTAAACCAAAATACGCCAGAGATTTTGGTAATTTGAACAACGATAACTTTACATTTGGCGGGAAAGAACTTGATATAAGTCGAGGTTCTCTTAGTTTTATTTGTAATTCTTACGAACAAGTATTGGAATGTATCTTATGATTCAAACTCTTTTCTTTCTATTACTTTTCTTCTGGGAATAAGTTTTTTTCATACTCTTCTTACTATACACAGGTTTTACCGAAAATTTATGTATTCACATTTTTCTTGATAGAAACCTTGTATCATATTTAGATGTTTTTTGTGGCAATTCCCCAGGCATACTGTATGGCAACAAAGAAATCCGAGAGAAAGAGCAAACTTTTAGATTTTTGTTGATATACTTGTTTTGTCCGCTTTCCCGTAGTAAAAGACATAATTTTTAAGACATATTTGCAAATCTTAAGTTTATGTTATCTCGACTTATCAACTGGTTTTATTAGCTCCTCAATAAGTAATACCTTTTCATCGTTGCAATACTGACACTTATAGTATCTTGTTGTTTTTTTTATTATTCCTTCACTGCAATAGGTTTCTTCGATAAATGGTCTTTTTATTTCTTTATAAGCAAAGCCACGACCACATGTTTTACACTTTGTGCTGTCATTAGTAACTATAGAAAGGAACATTATACATCCTATAGAGGCTAAAAAGAGACTAAAAAACAATTTTAAAAACTGTAAATGATAGTGACTATCATTTATAATTGAGAAGTTACCAATAAGAAACCCTATAATAGCAATGGAGAATCCCAATAACATAGACTTTGATTTACCAAAATGACTGATTAATAAAGGAGCTAATTTTTCTAGTATGAGATTCGAAAAAATTTTATTTTCTTTCCAACCTTCGTATGTGCAATAATTTTCTGAGACATGCGTGTGCTTTGAATTATCAGTATAATTGGAATTATTTCCAAAAACATTACCTTCAAATTTACAATTTTTGAACTTCTGTTTAGAAGAATTATCAAAATTGATTAATGTGTTATGGTCTCCTACTGCAAACTGATTAAGATTCTCCACATCAAAGTTTATAGTAAGTTCAATCTCTTTTGCTAGACCTGGATTTGCAATTAACAATTTCAGAATTTCCTGTTGCAGCTCATTTTTAGCGTTTAGATCTTCTGGGTTTTGGGATAATTCTTTAAATGATTTTTCTATAGATTCACTCTCTTTTGATCTTATTTTATCAAGCAGAACTTTAGCTCTGTCTATAGATTTGGCTCCTAATTTTTCGATACCTTTCTCAAGAAGCATATCTTTAACTTTATCTGTTACAACATCTTTGCCTACATAGATGAAGGGTAAAGCAGGTAGGAGAATGTTTGTTGCTTGTTGAGTAAGAGCTATTAAGTCCATGAAACTCCTCTAATCATTCTTTGATACTGAAAGCCTATAAAATAAATTTTACTATTTAGAGTGATCAGAAAAGAGAATTTTTAGTTTTATTTCTACAAGATGTTTAATCTTTTCTTGAAAATTACTAATCTCTGACTTAATTATATTAGCCTTAATAGAATAGATTTCATCTACAACTAATTTTGGAATTAAAACTTTGATGTTTCTATAACCAGCAAAAACTTCATTAAAGCTATTTCTTAAATTTAATATGTCTTCCATTAACTTTGTTTTGAAAATACTATAAGTTACTTTTGGACTATAAAATAAATTTGTATCAAAAAATAAGTAAAAGGACTCTATTTTGCCTGTACTTATTTCTTCTGCTGAATGAATTGTCTTTAGAAAGTTCTAACTATGAGAATGTAAAACAACTTCCCTTTTCCATTAAATGTTGTATATTCCGAAATACAGTTTTCATGGAAATTATAAAAAATGATAAACAGGCTACTACCTTAAAAACGGTGATAGGTACTGCTAAAAGAGTACTTTCACCCAGCTTCAATTAAATTTTTATACACTAAAGAAGTATTCTATGTCGATCATCTCCAAGAAGGAGTAAACGACTATATTAAAGAGGATTCAAAGTAATGTCAGATGAAGAAGGATTTATTGTATTTCTCGGAGCTGCATTCCTTATAGGAAATTGGTTAGAAAAACACCCAGGCGTCTTAGATGCAATATACTTTATGAGCCTATCCCAAAACTAGGTTTCTTCTTATATTAATAAAAGTTTCAGAACTATTTTTTATGATCATAAACTCGATTGATTGTTCAGAATTGGAGATTCAGAGGATCAATTTTCAGTTTTGGGATCAGCTCAATGGAATTTTGTATATTGTTACAACAGGTTGTACCTGGCAAGATGTTCCTCGTCAGTATGGCTCCAAGTCAACCGTTCATAGATTTCATCTCTATCTGTGTGAACATGGAATTTATCAGGAGATCTTTAATGAACTTTTGAACAAAGGTTATGACTTGGAGAAAGTAGATCTCTCTCACTGCTTTACTGATACAAAGGATATTCCTGCCAAAAAAGGGGAAATATCGGTTACGAGGGCTACAAGAAAGTAAAAGGAGTAAAATTAAGCGTTTTAGTAAATTTACAGGAGCTACCTTTATCTATTGTTGTCGCTCCTGCAAATCAAAACGATTCAACGCTTTATATACCTACAATTAAAAACTTTATGATAAGAAGACCTAGAGGAAGGCCTGTAAACAGGCCTTCTAAAGTGACAGCAGATGCAATTTATGATACGAGTGAGATAAGAGAATATAACAGAAGAAGAGGAATAAAGTCCAATATACCCGTAAACACAAGAAATAGAAAGAAAAGAGTCTTTTTAATTTTTTATGGTTCTTCTCCAATTTTAAAAAAACAATTGAATTTCACCCAAATCCCTTAACATTTTTCCTCATTTTGGAAAAGTCGCTCCACTAATATCTAGATTTTGTACATCAATTTCTTATTTTTGCCATAATTATTCGATAGCTACCGCTGTAAAGCTGCAGATTAAAACTGAAAGTTTCCATTTACTCTTTACTTTTATCCATACTGGAATCTTGCCCTCATTAAGGGTGAGAATCCTTTCCATTTACCAGTACTGAAACACCGTTTGTTGAAATAAGTAAATAAATTGTAACAAAAATTAGTTAGGCCACTATCGGTTTTAAATGATCTTGCTTTGTCTACGATATCACCTATCAAAGAAAATATCTGTTCCATTGTATTATCTGTCTCAGGTGTAAACCCTTTTTTCAAGAAGCTTACATTTTTCTTGAAAATCTCTTCTGCATAAGAAATCGCTTTCTGAGACGCTTTTGAAAGTTCCAGATTAGAGTAGAATTCTCGTATCTTTTGAATACATACAACAGCACTGATGACCGTATCAGAACGTATCAACTGATATATTTCATTGGACACAACCTTATCATTATCTGGAATATCTTCAACAGAGTTGAATTCTTCATAGTATCTCTTGCTAACGTTTTTTAATTGATGAAACACACAAAAGGAGTGAGCTACTTCAGGGAAGACACTCTTTACAGCTCCAATGATTGCTTTATCTTCATCAGAAACAATTTTTTGTATTTTGCCTTCAGGAAATCGGTTTTTTATTCGTCTGAAAAGAGGAATCAGAGCTTCAATCGTTGGTAATCTGTCAGTTACCTCAAAATCCAAAACTACCTTTTCTTTAGTAGCAATAACGTAAACAGATTGATATCGCATTTTTTTCCATTCTTTTTCTGTAAGCTTTCTTCCAATCAACTCTTCAAGTCTCTTTTTCCAGCCTTTTTTGATCCAATCCCCATCAACATACAATGTTTCATCAAAGCCAATCTCTTGATCTAAAAGTTCTTGCTTTGAAAGTTCTGCATGTTTCTGTTCATATAACCATAATGAAGTTGCACAAGGAGCTCTACCACAGAAGGCTGTCAAGCCTTCTGTATATGTTTCTCCAATTTGCCGAGAATTGTGTAGACTGCATCGTCCATCATATCTAACATTCATTTGTTTATCATAATATTCAGAACTGTAATTTGCAGAACCAGGAACACCAATAATCTGATCATGAAAAGGTTTCTTACAAACAGGACAAAACCAGTATGTAACATTGAGAGCTATAGTGCCGTGACTTGATAAAATAAAACGAGTGTAGTGAGAGTTCACATGTAACTTATTGCCACAATCAGCACAATGAGTAGGAGATAATACGGAAAACATAGGATAGTATCGATTTCCAACCAAAACTTTTGGCAAAGGAATCATTATTTTACCGTCAACTACCGTTTTTATCATTGACTTATCTATTGCGACATTTCCTTTTCCCATAAATAGAAAATTTATCTCAATATAATTAAAATTTTATTGTTTTGCATGATTTATGGAGAAAATATGAAGACCAGAAAATAATAAAAAGTCTCAAAGAAAAAGAAGAAAGGAAGACCGATAAAGGTAGATTGGGAAGAATTCAAAAAGAAAAGTGCAATAGAAAGATTCTTTAGCTGGATAGAATCGTACAAGAAAGTTTTTCCAAGATATGAAATCAAAGAAATATCATATCTGGGAGTTGTAATGTTCGCAGTAATAATGAGGTTAAATTAAGTTTTGGGATGAGCTCAATATTTAATACTTATACCTGCGGATAAATCAATCAGGAATCGGTCTTTATTTGGCTTTTTCAAGTGTTCGTTCTCTGTAGAGTTTTCCAGTTATTTTTTAATAAGGATTTTTGTGCCGTTTTCACTTAATCTCAGGATTATTTACTGGACACCCGATATCTCTTAAAGGCGGTTATCAGTTTTAAATCATTATATAACTCAGATAGTTGTCGTTATATATTATGTGAGATATAGGATAAATACAGGAGTATTAATTTAATTGTTCTCCTTTCCGGATGATATTAAAAAGGGGATTTTCCGGTTAGGAAACGTCTGGGGGTATAAAATTGTTAAGCAAATATGGTAAGCTGTTGCTGGGCGCGTATATCCTGAGGAGGCTTCATTCAAGTAATTCCCATGAAGTTTCAGAGCATAGAAGAAGTGGAATGCTGGGCAAATACGGCAAATTGATATTGGGCGCATATTTGGTGAAGAGGTTCAGGGCCGGGAAGCGCCACGGGACCGCAGAACACGAAGAGAGCACAGAAGGATTATTGCATAGATACGGGAAGTTAATGCTCACGACCTATGCTATGAAAAGGTTGCGATCAAGAAAATCTCATAAAGAGATGGAACAACCTCAAGAATATGTGGAACCGCCTACTAAGCATGGTTCATTCTTACCTCACATGGCGATGAAATACGGAAAATGGTTACTGGGCGCATACCTAATGAAAAGGTTTCACCACAGAAGACCGGAAGCTGAGATAACAGAAGCAGTTGAGACCGAGACATACGAGGAAGATAAAGGATCATCCATGTTTAAGTTCAATACAATAATAATAGGTGCACTTGCCGGAGTTACTGCTGTATACGCAATTAAAAAATATAGAGCTAAACACTGTGGGTACAAAATAGAAGTCGAATAAGCCCAGAGAAGGTTCAAAAATGCACAGAAATAGAAACTGGTCTAAATTATTACTGGGTGCTTTTGCAGGAATTGCACTTCTATACATCATCAAAAAATACATGCACAACAGGTCTCTTCCTGTGGCGTTAAAATCTCTTTCAGTACCTTTCAAACACGGTCCCACTCCTCCCAGAGTAAAAGCCATTTACCCTGACAGGCAGACTTTTGCCTACAGGTGTGACTCTCCTATCTGGATTGAGTTCGACATGCCTATGAATAATGCAACAATAACGAAAGATACCGTAATAGTCAAAAGTTCTGCATCAGCAGAACCTGTAGACGGACTTCTGGACGTCGGGTCCAGAATGCTTATGTTCCGTCCCTATAACGAATATCCGATGGATGAGTCCGGTGCCGAGATAACAATAACTCTTCTTGGAAGCGAAACCGGATCCGGATTTATAATGGATGAGAGGGGAATCGCTCTGGACGGCAATAAAAATGGAAAGCCGGGTGGAGACTTTGTATACACTTACAGAGTTGTAAGGTGAAGCAGAACACCAGGCAAATTATTCTGGCAAATATTTCTCTGCTTTCTGAAAAACGGCGCCGTTTTCTCAATCTATTCTTTTTTCATTCAGTTTCTTTTCTTCATCCTTTTTCGTTCATTTTTTCTCTTTACCGGTTTTCTTTCACCCTCTTTTTCATCTTTTTCTTTTTTCATCTTTTCTCTTCATCTTCTCCATACCCACCGCCTCCAGGCGTTTCAATTACGAGTAAATCTCCTTTCTGTACCCTGACTTCAGCCTTTCCTCCGAGATCAATAACCCCGCCATCCCTGCGGACAAGCATATTTTTTCCGCATTTTCCGGGTGTGCCGCCTTTAAGCCCGAATGGCGGGAATTTCCTGTGGCTTGAAAGGAGAGCTGCATCCACCTCTGTCAGGAACCTGACTTTCCTGACAGTCCCATTTCCACCCCTGAATCTGCCTTCTCCGCCGCTCCCACGCCGGATGGAAAACTCTTCAACGATTACCGGGAACCTTGTCTCAAGGACTTCAGGGTCTGTAATTCTGGAATTGGTCATATGGGTATGCACAGCATCAGTGCCTGAAAAACCCGGACCTGCACCGGCACCTCCGCAGATAGTCTCATAGTACTGATAATCAGCATTCCCGAACGTGAAATTGTTCATCGTGCCCTGGGAGGCTGCAAGGCTTCCGAGAGCTCCGAAAAGGGCGTCAACTATATATTGCGAGGTCTCAACATTGCCTGCAACAACAGCTGCAGGAGGCTCGGGCCTTAGCATGGAGCCCTCAGGAATTATGATCTCAAGAGGCCTTAAACAGCCTGCATTCAGCGGGATGTCACTTTTTACAAGGGCCCTGAACGTATAGAGGACAGCAGCCAGGCAAACCGAAGCCGGAGCATTGAAATTGCTTGAAAGCTGCGGAGAGGTGCCTGTAAAATCAATCCTTGCATTCCGGTTCTTGCGGTCGATTGTAACTTTAACTTCAATTGCGCTCCCATCATCAAGGGTGTATGCAAACTTCCCATCATCAAGCCTGTCAATAACCCTTCTGACGGCTTCCTCCGCGTTATCCTGCACATGGCCCATATAGGCTTCGACAGTTTCAAGAGAAAACTCCTCAACCATCCTGTGCAGTTCCTGAAGCCCTTTTTCATTTGCTGCAACCTGTGCCCTTATATCAGCCACGTTCTGGTCAGGGTTCCTTGCAGGATATTTACCTGAACCGAGCCATGCCTTCAGTCTTTCTTCCAAAAACCTGCCCTGTTCAACTATTTTCATACCCTCACTAAGTACACCCTCTTCTTCGATATTTCGGCTTTCCGGAGGCATAGAACCTGGAGTAATCCCTCCTACATCAGCATGGTGACCTCTGGAAGCAAGGTAAAAAAGAATCTCTCCCGAACTGCCTGACATGGGAGTGACAACAGTGATGTCAGGAAGGTGGGTACCTCCGTGATAGGGGGAGTTAATCAGGTATACATCTCCTGCGTGCATATCCCCTAACTGTGCCTGGATAAGGGATTTCACGCACTCCCCCATAGAACCCAGATGCACAGGGATATGAGGGGCATTTGCTATCAGGTTTCCGTATCGGTCAAAGATCGCACAGGAAAAGTCAAGCCTCTCCTTTATGTTTACAGAGTGGGCGGTGTTCTGTAAGGTGTAGCCCATCTGCTCGGCAACGGACATGAATCTGTTATTGAAAATTTCAAGCATTACAGGGTCGGCCTCTGTCCCTATAGCCGTTCTGGCAGGAAGGGGAGCTCTGCGGGTAAGGAGAAGGTGATTGCGTACAGTAATTTCTCCCTGCCAGCCAGGTTCGATTATAATGGTAGTGTTCTTTTCAATAAGGATTGCAGGCCCACTTATGCAGGCTCCAGGCATCAGCTCTTCTGTATTGAAGACAGAGGTTTCGCGGAATTCCCCATAACTGTACATCTGGACCCTGGAAATCGGAGAGAAATCAGGGTTCTCTTCAAGCTCAAGAAGGGGATCAGAAACTCTCTCGGTAACCCCCACGACCTCTACAGAGATGGCTTCCGCAAAAATGGATTTCCCTTCCATTACAAATCCGAAGCGTTTTTTATGGGCTTTCTCAAAGCCAGCCCTGAGGAACACATCATTATCCACGAAGTCCACAGCCAGCTGCGTATCCGAACCTGCATAGCGCATATGTGTCCTGTAAATCACATTGATGCAGGCTTCTCGGGCTCCCTGCTCAAGCATGGAAAGTCGCCCTTCCGTTTCAAGCCCTGCAAAAACAGATTTTAACTCCTTTATCAGCCCTTCGGAGAGTTCAGCTCCGATGTACTGCTCTTTTATCAGCCTCTGGTCTGCAAGTCCCATGCCGTATGCAGAAAGGACTCCGGCATACGGGTGAATGAAAATGCTTTTGATCCCGAGAGCATCGGCTACTCTGCACGCATGTTGGGCTCCTGCTCCTCCGAAGCAGCAGAGTGTGTATTCTTTTATGTTATACCCACGCTGGACAGAGATTTTCTTGATCGCGTTTGCCATATTCTCAACTGCTACGGAAAGAAAACCTTCTGCTGCCTGCTCGGGTGTAAGTATATTACTACTTGCAGAAGCCTTTTTAGCAAGTTCTGCAAATTTCCTGTGTACAATTTCGAAATCCAGCGGCTGGTCTGCTCCAGATCCGAAGATCTTCGGAAAGAATTCGGGATGTAGTTTTCCGAGCATAAGGTTGCAGTCCGTAACCGTAAGAGGCCCACCTTTCCGGTAACATGCGGGTCCGGGATTCGAGCCTGCGGAATCAGGTCCCACCCTGAACCTGCCCCCTTCATAATGGAGAATCGAACCTCCACCTGCTGCAACAGTATGGATGCGCATCATGGAAGAACGCAGTCGCACACCTGCAATCTCTGTTTCGAGGCTGCGTTCATATTCTCCGCTGTACTGGGCTACATCTGTGGATGTCCCTCCCATGTCAAAAGTGATTATTTTTTTTGCCCCTGCCATCTCTGAAGTTGCAACTGCCCCAACGATTCCTCCGGCAGGCCCGGAAAGGATGCAATCCTTGCCCTGAAAAGCCTTCGAATCTATAAGCCCGCCGCTGGACTGCATGAACATGAGCCTTGGACTATGCCTGGAACTATTTTTCCCCTCATTTTCTTCCCCCGGGATTTCTTCTTTTTCCTCTTCTCTGTCTCCTTCCAGGTTTTCTTCTCTGTTTCCTTCACTTTCTTGCAGGCTCTTTTCAACCATATCAACATACCTGCGCAGCACCGGAGAGAGGTAGGCATCCACAACCGCAGTTTCCCCTCTACTCACGAATTTTATTAGCGGGCTTGCCTGATGGGACAGGGAAACCTGAGTAAAACCCATTTCTTGCGCCAGCCTGCCGAGCTTCAGTTCATGCTCTGAATACCTGTACGCATGCATAAGCACAATTGCAGCCGAGCGGATGCCAGCTTTGAAAGCCTCTTCAAGTTCTTTTTTAGCATTTTCAAGGTCCAGAGGCATAAGCTCTTCCCCATCTGCCCCGTACCTGCCGGAAACTTCGATAACCCTCTCATAAAGCTGGTCAGGAAGTTCTATTTTCTGTGCAAAAATGTCCGGACGGTTCTGATACCCTATCCTGAGAGCATCTCCAAACCCCCGGGTTATAACAAGAACAGTGCGCTCCCCTTTCCTTTCAAGGAGGGCATTCGTACCCACAGTCGTGCCCATTTTTATGGCTTCCACATCTTCCGCAGGAAAAGGGGCATTCTCAGGCAGCCCGAGGATCTGGCGTATCCCGTGCATGGCTGCGTCTTCATAATGAGATGGGTCTTCGGAAAGAAGCTTATGTGTGATCAGTTTTCCATCAGGGCTGCGCGCTACGATATCAGTAAACGTGCCTCCGCGGTCTATCCAGAACTGCCAGCGGGTTTTGGGGGACATGAAAGGAATAATTGTATAAGTTGTATTAATTATTAATCGGGAATTTGAGGTTTCAGTTCACTTTGCAGGAAACAACAAATTTATTTTACAAATCACTGCGAGAGATTTGTATCCTGATGGGAAGGTTCGAATAAAAAGAAAAAGCTTTTGGAGTTTAAGTTTGACAGTATAGAAAAAGGAATAGGAAGCTTTCTAGAATAAGTTCAGTATGTAAATGAGGCAGACTAATGACAAATGGAAAGGTAATGCAGCTTATTAGAGAAGCTTATGAAGAAAATCTCACAATACTTAACTTATCTAATAATCAGTTGACTCAACTACCACTAGAAATAAAGAAGCTTAAAAACCTCACAACTCTTGACTTATCCTATAACCAATTAACTGAGCTTATGCCATTTTAGTTAATAGCCCTTATTTTGGAATAATGGATGTTAAAAAGATCTATTTTTTTAAAAAATTAGACTAAAACACTTTAATTTCAATTTAAAGGTAAATAGAAAGGATTATACCTAATTAAACCAATATTATGTCGCCAAACAAATAATTGGGCTTTAAAAAGGTATAATCCATGATAAAGATTATTACAAAAGGATATAAGTACTTATTGACTCAAATCGACGATTTTTTAGGGTCTGCACGTACCATTGTTATAAGTCTTAAGAGTATTAAAGGCAGAAAAGAATACGAACAGCTTTTTGGTCGAAAATTGGACGATCAAAAGACAAATATTAAAATCCGTATCATATCTCTAAAACAGTCAAGACTCACAGATTTTATAAGCAATCTTTTTGAAAAATCGATGTCTATATACTCTATTTTCGATCCGATGTTGAGTGAATATTCTAACTTAAAGATCCTTTTCATTGAGAAAATTACTAAAAACAAAAGACATTGTAAAGTACGTAATGTGCTCCCTATTTTTCAAAAAGTGCTTTCAGACTTTTTTGGTGAAGGATTTACTTTTCTCAAAAGGAAAATTTGCATTCCTTATAAAATTAATCTTCTAGTTGTACATAGCAAAGATTATATGGAAAGTGTATTGCCCTGGAATCAAGTACTTGCCTTTCAACACTTCAAAACGTTTCATGGGTATATAGGAGACATGTTTGCATTAAATCCTTCGCTGGATAACTTTTTCATTGAATTACAGGCTTCAATGGAGTACCATCCTCAGCATGAATCGTTAAATTTCAACAACATTCTCAAGTTAGAAATTGCAAGATGTAAGATGGGGTATTCAAATTTTGAATCATTCATTAGAGAATTTAACCAGAATAAAGCTCTAAGAAAGGAATTAAATATTGAAAATCGTGATCGAATCACTCTTTCATCATATCGTAGAAATCTGAAATGTATTTATCCATATTTCGTGGAATATGCTCAATTACTGATACAAGAATGTAGAAATCTAAATCTTATAGGAGATAAAATCTGGATATGGGATAGAAGGTTCTTTGAGTGCAACTGCAGTGGATTAAAAAATAAAGAAACTGGTATGCTCTCAGATCCTGATGCAGGACATTATGTTAAAAAAACCGGAAAGTATAGTGTCCTATCTGGAACGGGGTATACTGATACATGTGTTGTTGATAGTTGGTGGGGTTTACCAGTTTATTGGGATGCAGTAAACGCAAGTAAAAATGACAACACTATATTTCAAGAAACTATCATTCAGTGCATGAAATCGGAAACTCATAAACCACTTTTTATGATTGCAGATGCTGGACCTGATAGTCATCCTTCTAACCAGGTGGTTATTGATCATGGAGTTATTCCAATTATAGCAGCCAGAGCTAACAGTGCAGGAACTATTCTTAAAACAGAAACAGGAACCCACTTCAGAGGAATATATATACCAAGGAAATTTCATAGACTCCTTGGTAAAATATACAATCTTAGAACCACTGTTGAAAGAAAGAACTCAAATGAAGTAGTGGGATACAATCGCTCGAAAACACCTACAAGAAGAATTGAATGGGCTAAAATGTTTGTCTCTATAGGCAACATTGCCGCTTTACTTACGGCATTAACGGCTTTTAAAGTTGGAAGAAAAGATTTGATAAGGGCACCAACTGCTTTTAGAAGGTTGCATTTTTAAGCTATTTAAGGAAATTTTTCCGGAAAATATAGAATTGAGTGCTTTTATTTGGGATTTAAAGCATTTTAAATGATTTTGGCATAAGCTCAACTCAGTTGCCATCTGAAATAAGAGAACTTACAAAACTCAAAACACTTTACTTACACAATAATCAGCTGACTCAACTGCCATCTGAAATTAAAGGACTTACAGAGCTTATAGCACTTTACTTATCTTATAACCAGCTGACTCGACTGCCACCAGAAATAAAGGAGCTTAAAAACCTTACAACACTTCACCTATCTAATAATCAGCTGACTCAACTGCCATCTGAAATTAGAGGGCTTACAAAACTTAGAACATTTTACTTACACAATAATCAGCTTACTCAACTGCCGCCAGAAATTACTGAACTCGAAAATCTTACAACGTTTAAATTATCTAATAACCCCTTAACTTCACCCCCTCCAGAAATTGTTTCAATAGGGTTGAGAGCGATTTTTACTTATCTGAAACAATCAGAAACTACCGAACATAATGAAGCCAAGTTAATATTGGTTGGTAACGGAAAAGTTGGAAAGACATGTCTTTCTAAAAGATTAATTACTGATAAATTTGTAGAAGATGATATCACTGAGGGAATTAATATAACTGAATGGGTCACTTCCTCGCCAGATTTAGGAAAATGCAAAATCAAGCTAAATGTTTGGGATTTTGGAGGACAGGAAATCTATCATGCGACTCACCAGTTTTTCCTGACAAAACGTTCAGTCTATCTGCTTGTATGGAATGCACGCAAAACAAAGGACTATGACAGCATACACTACTGGTTGCACACGATTGAAGCTTTTGGAGAAGACAGCCCGATTGTACTTGTAATGAGCAAGATGAATGAAAGTGATGATGATCTAAACTTAAAAGATCTAAAAAACAAATTCCATATTGTTGATTATGTAAAGATAGACAGCAAAAATGGCAAAGGAATTGACAGGTTAAAAGAAAGCATTAGTGAAGCTGCTTGGAATCTTCCTCTAATGAAGGTTAAGTGGGTGAACTCATGGTATCAGGTGAGAAAGAGACTGGAAGAAGCCAGAGAAAAGATGATATCATACGACAAATTTTGCGAAATATGTAGGTTTGAAGGATTAGATGATGAAAATATCAGTATGTTAGATGGATATTTTAATGACTTGGGAGTAACTCTTCATTTTAAAGATAGAATAGCGCTAAGAAATATAGTGATATTAAAACCTGAATGGGCTACAGAAGCATTTTATAAAATTTTGTCCACAAAATCAGTTCTTCATCGCGAAGGTATACTGTTACACAGCGAATTAGATCATGTATGGGACAAAGAAACATATCCATCACACATTTACCCCCAGCTTATGGAGTTAATGAATAAATTTGAACTTGCATATGAACTTCCTGATAAAAACAGCTATCTCGTTGCCGAACTATTACCCAAAAGTTCTCCCGACTTTTATTGGGACAATGAAGATAATTTGTATTTTTATTATTGTTACGACTCCTTTTTGCCTCCCGGCATAATTACCCGCTTTATAGTGCGCATGCATCAGGACATCGAGAAAAAAGAAAATGGAATGCCTCTCTGCTGGAGAGAAGGAGCACTATTGAAACTCCAAAATTCACATGCTTTTGTAGAGATGAAGCCTGATAAGAAACAAATCGAAATTAGAATTAAAGGAGACAATAAAAGAGGGGCGCTGGGGGTGATCTGTCACCACCTTGATCAAATAAATGTTTCTATAAAAAAGATAAATGCCAGTAAACAAATACCTTGTAACTGTTCAGAAAATTGTCCCCAAAGATACTTCTATGAAGATTTGTTAGAAGCTGAAAAGGCAGGCATAAAAAACGTTCAATGTCACAAGAGTTACAAAGACAGGTCAATTTTATTATTATTAGACGGTTATAAGATAAGAGAAGAAAGGTTTAAAGGATACGATGAATCTCCAAGCAAAGCACCTATTGTCATAATTCACCAAACAGCACAAGCTTACTCCGAAGCAAAAACAAGTACTCAAGTAGAGCAAAAAACAGATGTACGAACGAGCATCAATATTAATTTAGAAATAGATTTGCCGCAGATTCGAACTGAGTTTGACGATTTAAAAGATGAACTTGAAAACTTAAATCCCAAAATTGATAGTGATTTGAATAAAATTCAGGATAGCTTAGATGAGTTAAGCCCTAATCCTGACCGAGAAAAGTTAGTTAAATCTCTTAATAAATTGAATAGATGTCTCATAAAATTGAGTGATCCTAATTCTGACTACAACAAAATCATTACAGGAACTCAAAAAGGCATAGAACTTGCACAAAAGCTTGGCAGAACCTACAATAAATTTGCTCAATGGCTTGCAATGCCTCAGGTTCCGGATTTATTTGTTGGAAAATGATTTTGTTTGAGTTTTCATTTTTACTTTTTTGTTACTTTCATCTATTACATAGTTTCAACGTTCAGGGCTGCAAGAAATATCCTGAAAAAATCCTATGATTAATATTGATTTCTTTTCCAAAGTGGCGACTATTTTGCTTGATTTTCAGAAGTTAACAGACTCTTATTTTCAATATTATTTTGAGAAAATTGCATCCTATACAGGGATTCGAATAAAAAGAAAAAGCTTTTGGAGTTAAAGTGTGATGAAAAAGTAAGAGAATTGAAAATTTATCTGATAAATCAGATGTTCAAAAAGGATTTTGAAGGGATATTTAAAATCTGTCCGCGTTGAGACAAATTTTGGGATAAAACATCCTTTTGCTATCAGCAAAAAAGATATTAACGATCTTTTGCGACCCTTTCTTTGCTGATAACAAAAAGGATTTTATTATTTAACCAAATTGTAAGCCCATTCGATCCATTCACAAAGGCATTCTAAATCCTCTTTCTCGATGGTAGCACCGCACCAGATGCGCAAGCCTGACGGGGCATCACGGTAAGAACCGATGTCATAAGCAACTTTTTCTTTCTCAAGCGTTTTAATCAGTTCTTTAAGCTTTTCGTCGGATAAATCAACTTTAAAGCAGACACTGGTGCTGGACCTTATCTCTTTTGTTTCCGCTAAAAAATGGATCCAGTTGTTTTTAGCAACAAATGCCTCAAAGACCGCCAGATTATCATTTGTCCGCTGAATAAGTTGCTTAAGCCCTCCTATAGACTCTGCCCATTTTAATGTTGCCAGCCAATCTTCATTAGCCAGCATGGATGGTGTGTTAATAGTAGAGCCTTCAAAAATCTCCTTATTCAGTTTACTACCTTTGGTCAGCCGGAAAATTTTGGGCAATGGCCAGGCAGGAGTATAGCTTTCTAAGCGCTGAACAGCCCGCGGAGATAAAATCAGCATCCCATGTGCACCTTCCCCACCCAAAACTTTCTGCCATGAGAAGGTAATGACATCCAGTTTATGGTAGGGTATATCCATAGCAAATAAAGCAGAGGTGGCATCGCAAAGCGTGAGCCCTTCGCGGTTATCAGGAATCCAGTCGCCGTTGGGCACTTTGACTCCGCTAGTAGTCCCATTCCAGACAAAGACTACATCATTCTTGAAATCGACCTTCTTTAAATCTGGTAATTTCCCGTATTCTGCCTCAAAAACTCGGGTATCTTTTAATTTTAACTGTTTAGTGATGTCGGTTGCCCATTCTTTACTGAAAGATTCCCAAACCAGAACATCAACCCCGCGGCACCCCAGCATAGACCACATGCACATTTCAAAAGCGCCTGTATCGGAAGCCGGTACAATACCTACGAGATAATCATCAGGAAGTCCAAGCATATCTCTTGTTCTTTTAATTGCTTCAGCTAATTTTTCCTTGCCAGGTTTGCTCCGGTGTGACCGGCCAAAAGGTGTATCCTTCAGCTCTTCAACAGAATACCCCGGATGTTTGGCACAAGGTCCAGAAGAAAAACAAGGATTATTAGGAACTCGTGTTGGTTTCATTTTATCTTTTCCTTTTTTGGTACTGTTATGTCTTAGGGGGATAAGAAATTTTCCAGTTACAGGCGAACATGTAATTATAGCCATCCCCGAAGACTTAACAGTGTACCTTTTATTTATCTTTTCGTGCTACTTTTACATGTTCAAAACCGATGTTCGTAGCCAACAAAAAAAGTGCCTATATATTTCTATAGTTTTTTGCATTTGATGAAAGGTAATCGACCAATTAACCTGTATCTTCCTTTTTTTATTCTTTTTCTCCAAGTTTCTAATACTGGTTTTTTGGAAAAATTTATACATTGTTGGGGCGAAATAAACCCTCATGAAAAAGTACATGGGGATTATTGTTGACGCTATTTCCAGGCGGCAGTTCAAAGGCGAGATTACTGTTGAAGACGGGAAGATCCTGCGTGTTGAAAAAAAGGAACACGATCATGAGCAGTACATCCTGCCCGGGCTTGTGGACGCCCACGTGCATATTGAAAGTTCCATGACCGTGCCTTCGGTTTTTGCCCGGACGGCTGTTGTAAAAGGTACGGTTGCAGTGGTCAGTGATCCTCACGAGATTGCAAACGTTATGGGGGAAGAGGGCATTGATTATATGCTTGAGGATTCAAAAAAAGCCCCACTGAAGGTCTTTTTTGGAGTGCCTTCATGTGTACCGGCTACACCTTTCGAATCAGCAGGGGCAGTCCTGGATGCGAAGGCTGTAGATCGGTTGCTGGCAAGGGAAGACCTGTGCTACCTTTCCGAGATGATGAATTTCCCGGGCGTGATCTCAGAATTTCCTGAGGTAACGGCAAAACTGGAATCGGCTAAAAAGCACGGCAAGATTGTGGACGGGCACGCGCCTGGCCTGGGAGGAGCCAACCTGCAAAAATATATTGAGGCAGGAATTTCCACAGATCACGAATGTTTTACTTATGAAGAAGCAGTTGAGAAAATAAGGCTCGGAATGAAGATTCTGATCAGGGAAGGGAGTTCAGCCAGAAATTTCGAAGCCCTGCACAGCCTGATAGATGAATATCCCGAATCAGTAATGCTCTGCACAGATGACTCCCATCCGGATACCCTGATATACGAAGGGCATATCGATAAGCTAATCCGGCGCGGACAGGAAAAAGGGCTTGATATCTATAACCTTATCAGGGCAGCTGTGATCAATCCTGTGGAGCATTACGGACTTAATGTCGGGCTGCTGCGCGAGGGAGATGCTGCTGATTTCATCATTGTAGACGACCTGAAATCCTTCAATGTGCTGAGCACTTTTATTGATGGAAACTGTGTTTATAAGAATGGAAAGGTTCTTTTCCCTGTGGAAAAAGTTTCTGCTAAAAATGTTTTTAATAGGAACAAAATTTCAATTGACGATGTAAAACTGGCTGTGCCTCCTGCGGGAGAAACAAAGGAACAAATAATCAGGGAGCAGATGAAAAAAATCAGAGTGATCGTTGCCAGCGACGGAGAACTGATTACAGGCCAGGAACTGGCTATGCCAGAGGTAGAAAACGGTAATATAGTCTCGGACCCCTCAAGGGATATTTTGAAAATGGTTGTCCTGAGCAGGTATGCAGATGATCCTGTCCAGATCGGTTTCATAAAAAATATAGGCCTGAAAAAAGGCGCTATTGCAAGCAGCATTGCCCACGACAGTCACAATATCATTGCAGTCGGGGCTACCGATAAGGATATAGTTGAAGCTGTCAACAGGCTTGTGGAAAATAGAGGAGGAATCGTCGTTGGGACTGCAGACCATTTGCTTGATCTTCCGCTCGAGGTTGCAGGCCTTATGAGCACACGAAATGGAGAAGAGGTAGCTTCCCGGTACCATCTGCTGAATGCAGAAGCCAGGAGACTGGGAACTTCGCTTGAGTCGCCTTTTATGACTCTTGCATTTATGTCGCTCCTGGTAATTCCTGAACTTAAACTTGGGGATAAAGGGCTGTTTGATGTGACGAAGTTTGAATTTGTCAAGCTTTTCGTAAGTGAGTAAAGTGAGTAAGCATAAAAAAACAAGTGTGTGTAAATAAGTATGCGTAAACGAGTATGTGTAAACGAGTATGCATAACAGATCGGGGCAGGAAACAGAATAAGATAGGGAATCATGGCGAAGGCAGCACAGGGCGGAAAATAAACTCGAGCAGAGAACTTTTCTGTTTTTTCAGCCTCTTCTGTCCTTTTCCACAACTTTCAAAACATCAGCATTCGATGCAGTCTGCACGATAACAAACTGCTTGCTCACGGAAGCCGTTTTCTTTGCTGCGGTCTCCATACAGAGCATAAGAATCTTCACCGCATCCTGAAGGTTACTTTTTTTCGTCCATTTATCCTGGAAGCATTTGTTGGCTACCTGCTTTGTAAACTCGTTTCCGAAAGCTATGAAATTGCTTCCTTTTCCCTGGGAAGTCAGCGTCAGTTCGGAATCCTTTAGTTCGGCAATTGCATAGTTTCCTGCTGAAGCATATAGCCTTCTTTTTTTGATGACTCCACCCTCAACCGAAGATACTTCCCCTACCAGGACGCTGTTTCTCTCTGAGATTTTCTCCTTACAGTCCGTAACTATTATTTTGACCCCAAACTCCTCCGCCTTTTTTGCCAGTTCCTCATCCGTAACTATTGTGCCGCTGTAAAGCTCTTTTTCGAGCTTTTCCATGTCGGTTTTCTCTCCTTCAAAAGTGATCTCACGCATATCTCCTGCCATGACTGCGCCGTTCTTTCCAATAAAAGCTATAACAAGGGTCATATTAATTGCTCCAGAACCTGCCTTAAAGATCTTTTTGTTTTAAGGTATTTATATTTCTTAATAATTCTCCTAAAAGAAATATTTCGCATGGACCAGGAAATAATTTTCCTGACCCCTAAGACCGTATTTTACCTGCAGTTTATAGAATACTCCCGCAGCTTGCCTGGCGGCCCTTCCCAAAAGAAAAAAAATATTGAGACCTGAAAAAAGTGTATTTTGGTACTATTTAGTTCAGTTCTGTTGTATTTCCACCATTACACATTTTTTCGATATATTTTAATTTTTGTATTTTTTCACTCTTTATTTCTAGCTTTTTCTCTTTTTTTTCGCGGAAAAGCTGCTTTCCTGCATCAAACGTCATAAGGCTGGTCGGAGAAG
The DNA here is from genome assembly GCF_055385895.1 of Methanosarcina subterranea. NCBI lineage: Archaea > Methanobacteriati > Methanobacteriota > Methanomicrobia > Methanosarcinales > Methanosarcinaceae > Methanosarcina > Methanosarcina subterranea. The sequence continues at coordinate 2,741,523 of NZ_AP042426.1, forward strand.
ACCTGCCTCCAAAAAAACTCTTTTATCGGGATCGCTTTTTGATTGATATGTAAGATATAAAAGCCCCCGCCAGCTTGTCTGGCGGCCCTTCCCAAAAAGAAAAAGTAAAGAGAAATAGACGGAAGAAAACGAAACTGGAAAAAGCAATAAAGATAAATGCAGAAAAGAATTTTATTCAGGAAAATTCATTCGGTTTCGTTTACATCTGCATAGACTTTTTATATCTTTGTTCACTTTTGGCTTTTTTCTTCTTTTTCTCTCTTATTGGGAAAGGACGTTCTCCCGCGTCGAACGTGACAAGAATAACACGGTATGGCGAATAAAGTTGTCCTGGTCAGAAATATCTAATTTAGTCCTTCTGAGCAAAGCTCACTGCGATAAACTATAAATTAGACATGTTATAAATGATTTTTTATATTTCATTTTTTCATTAAGATTAATTATTATGAAAAAGCCGCGCTGATAGCGCGGTAAATTTCCGTGAATATGCCTAATAAGGTTGTTTTGTCCCCCCTAAAGCCCAAAACTCTTCCTTCCCTTTTCGCATAGACCGATAAAAATCCATAGCCACAGCTACCTTTTTTCAATCCTTTTTCTATTTTATAGGCTGGGAACCAAATATCCCTCTGCTCTCTACAGACCGTAAGCTCGTGGAAAATCGCCAGACTCTGTGAACACAGAGCTGTAACATGTTAAATTGCCGGAGAGCCGTAGGAGTGAGGGTGGTAGTCTAAGATAGCCGGACAAAGCCGTAAGTCTGCAAAACTACCCTCCCAGCCTACGTGTCGTTTTTATGAAAATGCAGCTATAAAAAAAGCTGCAATTATCCTTTATACGAGTCTGCTTGAGCGAGCGAAGCGAGTGAAACAGACCGCGTACTCCCGAGGCGCAATTCGGGCGAGGCGCAATTCGGGCGAGGCGCAATTCGGGCGAGGCGCAATTCGGGTGAAGTATTCCGGGTAGAGTAATTTAGATAGAGTAATCCGGATGGAGCAACTCTATCGGTTCAGGATTCAGAATTTAAGCCAGTTTTGTTTTACTTAAAGGACTCTTTGCTGTATCCCTGAGATTAGGAATGTACGCATAAAGAGGCATTACAAATGAGCTGGACTCTCCGGTTTCTTTTTGCTTGAGATGTTCCTGGTATTTTTCGATTACTTCCTTCTGTATCTCTTCCGGGATATTGCTACTGCTTGCCATTGAAATAAATACATCGGGATCGGGCTCTTCTGCAGTTCTAATTAACCAGCATAAAATATTGTGCCTTGTAGTTTCATCAGGATGGCTTAGCAGTTCAAACATGGCGGAGGTATCTCTGGAGGAGAGAAAGTCACGGATGCTAACCGAAGCTCTTGCTGAAATAACCCCTTCAGAGGTTTTAAGAATTAAGATCAAACTCTCTCTTATCGCTTTTCTCTCCTCTTGTGAGAATCCTGTAGAATCAATGCCCTGAAGACCGACTGCAGAAGCCAGGATATAATACTGGTTTTCAGTCTCTCTCAGTCCCTTAAGAAGGCAGCTTATCCTGATATCCTCAGGTATGAGAAAGGGGTGAAAAAGCAGGTTGGCCACTGCCTGAGGTTTATTCCATTTTTTGAGTGTGAAGCGGATCTTCTTAATATCTTTCTCATCTAACTGCCTTAGTTTCGATCTGGCTTCCAGTAAATCATCCAGATCCTCTGCCTCAAAAAAAGTTTTAAGATCGGGACTTGTCCCAGTTGAAAAAATACCCATGTACCATATCCCCAAAGTTTTATACTCTAATTCTGCAAAAAGCTAATTAGAGCCCCCGGCATGCCGGCATTGTTATAATACATAGTTACATATTTAGAACATATATGGGCTTAGAAGTTAATCTATTGTGATCTTATATCTAATTATACTTAAACTTATTTTTTATGTTCTTAGTTGAATATATAATTTATTAGCTTATTAATCTCTTATGAGTCTTATTAATCTATCACAGTCCAATAGTAAAAATATAAATTATCAGTTATATAGATTCGCATTAATTATCATACAGTGACATTAAGTATCATACAGTGAAAACCATATTTTCCCAACAAAACCAAATACCTCAACTACATTATTTATTACATAGGGGATCAATGGGCGTGATCACAATAATCGAGAATTCTGATGAGTTTGCGAATTATTGAAGATCAGAGAATTGGAACATTGAAGATCAGAAAATTGGAACGAGGAAGAGTTGTGATGTGATAGCAGTGACCTACATCTAGCAGTGACCTACATCTGTTTCGCTGCACTCAACCGGATCCATTCTTTTTATATTTATGAGAAATATGGTAGATTATTTTTCGAGAGGTGGTAACTATAATGGCTAATCTCAGAAGAATAAGAAAAGTAAGGAAAAGTATGCCAACCGTCGAGGGCGCAGGGGTACACCTTAAGAGAGCTTTCGGGTTCCAGCATGTGCCTGAGTTCGACCCGTTTTTACTGTTTGATGAATTTCATTCGGAAAAACCTGAGGAGTACAGTATGGGATTTCCATTTCACCCTCACAGGGGGATTGAGACTATTACTTATGTCCTGCAGGGGGAGGTAAGGCATGAGGACAGCCTGGGAAACAGGGGTATAATTCGGCCCGGCGAAGTACAGTGGATGACTGCTGGGAGCGGGATTATCCATCAGGAAATGCCACAGGGGGATGAAAACGGGGCTTTATGGGGTTTTCAACTCTGGGCTAACCTTCCGGCTTCGCAAAAGATGATGGAGCCGCGCTACCAGGAGATCAAAAGCAACCGGGTGCCTGAACTTTTAATGGAGAAAGGGCTGAAAGTAAGAATTATTTGCGGGGAAGTTAACGGGGTTGAAGGACCCGTGCGGGAAATAATAACCGATCCTGAGTATCTGGACGTGACAGTACCGGCAGATGAGAAATTTTCCCATATAACAGTCCCGGGCTATACTGTCTTTGCATACGTGATAGAGGGCAGCGGGCGTTTTGATAAGGAAAAAGACCCATGTGCCTTTGAAGTTGAAGGGGGAAGGTATCTTGACCCTGCAGAGGGTTGTGTGATAGGTCCGGAAACCCTTGTCCTCTATGGAGATGGGGATTCGATCGAGGTGACTGCAGGGGATAAAGGGGTAAGGTTCCTTCTTATATCGGGAAAACCTATCGCTGAGCCTGTTGCCTGGTACGGACCGGTTGTTATGAACACGAAAGAAGAACTGAAAGTGGCTTTTGAAGAATACAGGCAAGGGTCATTTACAAGATAAATGGAAACAAAAAATTAAATTTATTATTCTTTTTATGAATGCATTATCGTTACTGAGAACGAATGCCTTATTCTGCCTAAACTGTAGCCGTCTGAAATCAGCTTTAAAGTGAGTAAACTTTTTTATCTCTATACGATGTTTTGTCGATTTTACTTGCAAGGTTATTGAGTTCTAATTAAGTTTTTACAAAAGCCTTAAATGTTAAAACATGTTATCTAGATCTAACATATGTTAGCTAAATCTAACTAAATGTTATTGATTTCGAATAATATGTTGTAAATAAAGAACATAATTATTGATTTCCAATAAGAGATGTTCAATAAAGTCACATTCAATAGAACAAGATTATTGAAGAGGATGTAAAATGAAAAATATAAAAAAAGAATATACGTACAGGCTTGCTTTAGGAATAGCCATTATGCTTGCGGGGATGTTCTCGGTAGTTTTTCATATATTTGAGACTTCTATCTCTATTTTTCTTATCAACCTCGGCCTGATCCTCTTTGTTATAACAGCTTTCAAACATTTCAGGCTGGGAGATCTCCCTGACAGAGACGAGAGAACAAAAAAACTGGCGGCTTACGGGATAACTTATTCCTGGCTTCTGACATTGGTGCTAATTGCAGTGCTCTACTGGATAGAATACTTCGAACTGATCGAATTTACTGCAGGAGATGTGCTTGGCATACTTCTTATTTTTATGACTATCTCAGCGAATGTCTTCAGGTGGTATTTCATGCAGAAAGGCGATGTTGAGTAAAGACTTCGGAGGATAAAGAGTGAAAACAAGGATCAAAGAGCTTCGGGCAAGGCATGACCTTACTCAGGAGGCTCTTGCAAATCTGGTAGGAGTAAGGAGAGAAACCATCGTCTTCCTGGAAAAAGGGAAGTATAATCCCTCTCTGAAACTTGCCTACAGGATAGCCAGAACACTTGACGCCACAATTGACGAACTGTTTATTTTTGAAGACTCGGACCTAGAATAAATATCAAGGTTCTCGGATCTCGAATAAATACCAGGTTTGTTTCTAAAACTGTTCCGAAAAAACCGACAACAGCCAATATTATATTTATAATTTCTCTCCAGAGTATCAAACAATTAAAGTCCAGGGAATCGGGAAGACTGAAAAAGAGTCTGGAAACATCCAGTTTGAGAGTCCGGTTAGAAAGACTCATAAAAGGTTAATTAAAAGTAGTTTATTGTGTTTTAATTTATTCTGAGAAGTCTATATGAAGCCCATCTACCTGAAACTAAAAATGTATCAGATCCTAAAGAGTTGCTTTTGCCTTCCAATTAACTGACAAAGGAGCAATTGAATGAGATTATATCTAAAATATAGAAGCGTGAAGGAATTAAGTCGAGGCTGTAATTGCAGTAATGCTCACTTTGCTTTTTTGAATTTCATATTATATGGAGAACTTAGCTTTCTAAAGGAGAAGAAAAATTAAATAAGTTTTTTAAATAACATACTATATTTACTAAGCGAGTCATTCAGGAGAAAACATGGAAAATACACTGATTGCCTTTCAGAATGTCTGGAAAACCTATCAGATGGGAGAAGTTCAGGTCAATGCTTTGAAAAATGTAAGTGTGAAACTTGGAAGAAGGGAATTTGCCGCGATAATCGGGCCTTCAGGGAGCGGGAAATCCACTATGATGAACCTGGTGGGCTGTCTGGATATCCCTTCACAGGGCAAAATTTTCTTGAAAGGCAAGGATATAGCACGTCTTCAGGAATCGGATCTGGCTGCCCTCAGAGGCAGGACAATAGGGTTCGTTTTCCAGCAGTACAACCTGATTCCAGGAATGACGGCTCTTGAAAATGTGCTTTTACCTCTGGAAATTCAGGAAATTGATGATAATACTGCGGAAAAAAGGGCAAAGGAATTGCTTGACCTTGTAGGGCTTTCCGATAAGATGCAGAACAAACCCTCCCAGCTATCTGGAGGCCAGCAACAGAGAGTTTCGATTGCAAGAGCCCTTGCCTGCGACCCCGAAATTATACTTGCGGACGAGCCGACAGGGGCGCTTGACAGCATCACCGGAAAAGAGGTGATTTCAATCCTTTACAGGCTCTGGAAAGAAAAAGGTAAAACAGTAGTTATGGTCACCCATGACATGCACCTTGCAGGATATGCCAGCCGGCACATTCAGCTCAAGGATGGAGAGATGGTCAGAGACGGGCCGAATAAAGAACAGATCAGTCCTGAAACATGACCCGGAATGTCTGGGTGAACTTCAAAGGAAAATTGGTTACAAGAGAAAGAAACTGGTTACAAGGGGAAATTGGGTTCGGTAGAAAAATTGGACTCAGTAGAAAACTAAACGGATTTCATGTTAATTTTCAAAATGGGTTTCTGATAAATCTTCTGGAAAAAAGTGGCAAAATTAAGAAATTAGTAAACTGAGGTATCCAAAAATGAATTTTAAACAATTTATCCTTTTTATTTGCATGATTATGCTGAGTTTGTCTTTATGCAGCGGAACTGCCCTGGCTGCAAGTACTTTTGACACAAACAGGAGTCTTGATAAAGGCATAAGTGTTAACCTGCTCAACCAGGATCCTGACCCTGTAAATCCCGGGGATATACTTGAAGTCAGGATTTCTATTGAGAACACCGGTTATACAGATATAGAGAACTGTTATCTGGAAATCAAGCCAGAGTATCCTTTCAGGGCTCTTTCGGGAGAGAAACTTGTAGAGAGTATAGGCACTCTAGGAAAACGCTCTGAGGATGACCGTAGAAAAGTTGTTAAGTTCAAAGTCGGAATTGAAAATGACGTTAATGAAGGCAAATATCCACTCAAGGTATACCTTTACTCAACAGGCAGCAAAAATAAAATCTCCCTTACCAGGGAGCTAACAATAGATATTGATAGTGAATCAAACGCTGAAATAGAGTATATTAACGTAGAGAAGCTGGTGCCCGGGGAGAAAACCAGGCTTATTTTCGGCATAAAAAATGTAGGAAATTCTCCTCTCAAAAACTCAATGTTCTCCTGGGAATGCGCAAACGATGTGATCCTGCCTGTAGGTTCCAGCAATGTCAAGCACATTAACCTTATTGATGTTGGAGAAACTGCCAATGTCAGCTTTGAGGTTCTAACCAATGTGAATACAAAGCCTGGGCTGTACAAGCTGGATATGATACTCACCTATGATGATATCGAGGCACTCCAGACAATTACAGAAGCAGGAACCGTAGAGAACCAGAAGAGAAAGACAATCGAAAGCAAAGCAGGAATCTATATCGGAGGTACCACGGATTTCGATATTGCTTTTATGGAAAGGAGCCCTACCGGAGCTTATACGTTTTCAGTTTCTAATATAGGGAACAACGGCGCAAATTCGGTCAAAGTTTCTGTCCCCCTTCAGGCAAACTGGACAGTAACGGACGGCAGCAATTCCGTAATTCTTGGCAACCTCCAGAAAGGGGACTACACGATTGCGGATTTCAACCTGGAACCCGGAACTGTTGGCAAGGAGCTTCCTATAAAATTTGAGATCAGTTATACCTCCAGTGACGGGATGAGGCAGGTTGAGGAAAATGTACTCTCCCTTTACGCTTCCCCTTCTGCCCTTCCTGCAGGTTCCAAACTGCCAGAAGAAAGCAGCGGGTCGAGTTTCTCCTATAAACTTGTATTACTTATCCTTCTCGGGGCTACAGGTCTTTTTATTTATAAAAAGTATCAGAAAAAAATGAAGGAAAATAATGCTGAAGGACTGACCGGCGAGAACCAGATAGAAGAAAAGAAGACGGACGAGTAAATTTGAAGCCCGGGCCTGTGGTTCCATGAAACTGGCAAAGATTTTGAAAATCGCCCTGAATATGGTCAAAGCCAATAAATTGAGGAGCTGGCTGACCATCATAGGGGTTATTATAGGCATTGCCTCGGTAATGGCAATCGTTACGACCGGGGAGTATTTCCAGGAGCAGGTGACTGAAACTCTGGAGGGACTGGGAGGTGATACCATTACAATCGTGGCATCAACTCCTTTCCAGATATCTTATGAAGAAGATGTGGGGTATGAAGAAAGCTCAGAAGAAAGTACGGTGACAACTGCAGAAAACAAAGAGGGATCTGAAAATGGCAGTTCTGAACCTATGGAAGTTGAACCCGTAACAGAGGCAGAACTCACAAGGATGGACGTATTTGTCCTTCGGAGCATTCCGGCTATCGAATATCTGAACGTCAACGTTGAAGACGGGGCGGAATTGAAATTCGGAAGCGAGTCAACTTACGTATGGGTTAAAGGTGTTGATCCTAATGTGTGGCCTGAACTCACAAAAAAGAAGGTGGGAGAGGGCAGGATGCTGGCACCCGGAGACAGGTCAGTTGTGGTTATTTCTAATGAACTCGCAACGAATACCTTTGAGCGGGAAATCAGGCTCAACCAGATGATACTCCTCAATGGCAGGTCTTACCGGGTAATCGGGATCCTGGCAAAGGACGGAGGACTTCTCGGGGGACTGGGAGGGCTTTTTGGGAGTAGCGTTTACATGCCTTACCAGGAGGTATATTCTCTTCCGTACAGCGATGAGGAAATGCCTGAAAGGGAACGGGATGTCTACGACAATATAGAAATAAAGCTCTATAAAGGAGCAGATTACGATTTAGCCCTCCAGGAAATCGAGCGGAAATTAAGGCTATCGAGGAGAGTTACTGAAGATACGCAGGACTTTTATGTAAACTCTCAGAAAGAAGCAATTGAGAGTACTCAAAAACTGATTAACGGCCTTACAGCGTTCCTTGCGTTTATTGCAGGTATTTCCCTTCTTGTAGGTTCCACAGGGATTGCAAATACTATGTTTACCTCTGTTCTTGAGAAAACAAAAGAAATAGGAATTATGAAAGCCATAGGAGCGAAAAATAGCGATATCATGCTGATATTTCTCTTCAACGCCGCAATGATCAGCCTTGTAGGTGGAATAATAGGTATTCTTCTGGGCACAGCTGCAGTACAGGTAATTCTGCTCCTGATTTCAATTAAAATGAACATTCCCTTCGAATTTGCCCTCAGCCTGAAAGGCACTGTTGTTGCAACCCTCGTTTCCATAGTTGTGGGGCTTATTGCAGGCCTTGTGCCGGCAAAGAATGCATCCGAACTGAAGCCTGTGGATGCACTGAGGTATGAGTGAAGAGTTCAGGAGTAAGGAATTCTAGCAAACAGAATATCTAAAAACAGAGTAGAAAAAGAATGAAGAAAGAAGAAGAGATCGAAAAAAGTAGAAAAATTAAAGTATATATTTTTATTCAAACTATAGATAATAGTGCCAATAACTCTATATAATTAAAAAAGTGTGTATGTTATGTATTTATATGGAGGGAAAAATGGATAGTATAAAATTATTTAAGCAGGTTACGGATGCAATCACCACAATCATCCTTTACATATTGCTGCTCGCGTTAATTGTGGGCATGGCAAAGACCTTACTTGATATTCGCTTTATTATTTTTGAGTCTCTTGAGAGCGGATTCACTCATATGGTAACAAGTGTACTGACAGTTTTTATTGTTATTGACCTTTTCAAAGCTTTTGTTGATTACCACGAACACGACCGGATTAAGCTTACGGATATAACGGATGCCACAATTTTAATAGTACTCCGTGAGATCGCTGTGGGCCTTTATTCCCAGAAGTTCGGGTATGAATTTATTTTGAGCCTTGCTGTACTGCTTCTTGTGCTGGGCATAATGAGAGTTCTTGCTGTCACATATTCCCCGACAAAAGTCCAGGTGCCTTCTGCCCCTTTAAAAGCTCAAGAGCAGCCTTCAAAAACAGGCATAAGCGCCTTGCTTGAACGGTGCAGTCCTGAGCCCGACGGTAATTAACCTCATACCTGCAGACAGCTCAACAGTTTCTCATTTGCCCCAAAAAGCAGGATGAGAAACATTATCTTTTTTATTCAGATAGGGGAAATGTGAAGTAATATTACATGAAAAATGCTCAGAAAAAGAGCGTTTTTAAGGAATTTCCTGGATACAGATATATTGAAATCAGAAGTATTGAAATTAGAAGTATTAAATTAAATATTAAATTAAATATTAAATTAAATATTAAATTAAATATTAAATTAGAAGTATTGAAATTAGAAATATTGAAATAAAAAACTTGGGCTATAGTGCACGAAAATGGAAAAATATATTCACAACCGTACTTCCAGAACAAGTACCGAATCCATCATCCTGGATATCTATAGATTCCTTCTTGATTCATATGGCCCTCAGGGCTGGTGGCCTCTGACAGAACTGCATGGAAAAGGAGGAACAAACCCTACAAAAACAGGATCTGTCCGGGGGTATCATCCCGGAGACTACACCTATCCACATACAGATAGTCAGCAGTTTGAAATCATCTGCGGAGCCCTGCTTACGCAGAACACGAGCTGGCAGCAGGTTGAAAGAGCTCTCATCAACCTCCGGCAAACAAACTCCCTTTCTCTGGAGTCAATCCTCTCCATTGACCCGGAAGCCTTAAAAGAATCCATAAAGCCTGCAGGCTATTATAACCAGAAAGCAGCACGCCTCAAAACCCTTGCAGAATGGTTTCTGGAATTGAAAAGCAGAATACCTCAGAGAGAAGAACTGCTCTCGCTAAAAGGTATAGGTCCCGAGACTGCAGACTCGATTCTGCTTTATGCCTTTAAGCAGCCTTCATTTGTGGTTGACACATACACAAGACGAGTCGTAAGCAATCTCGGTCTGGCTGATGAAAAAGCAAAATATTCTGAAATCAAGGAATTGTTTGAAGAGAATCTGCCGAAAGATCTGGTCATCTATCAGGAATATCATGCTCTTCTTGTAGAACATGCAAAGAGGTATTATCAAAAGAAGATTAACTATTCTAAGTGTCCGCTTCTAAGAAGCTTTCTGGACTGAAATTGCCGGTTTGAACCGTACAGGGTGAAAATTGTGGCCGTACGAACTGAAAACTCGTAGATTAAAAGGTTTTTAAGGGGAAGAAGTAGCTACTTGCGAAACTTCGGATGAAGTTCTCGCTGTATTATGTTTCTTAACCCGACTTAAATACTGGTTTACGTGATCAAATTCCGGGCATTCAAATGCCCTTCCGTAATTGAATACTTGATCTAATCCAGAATTTCGTTACGCATTGTTTGTACATTGTTTGTACATTGTTTGTACATTGGTTGTGCTTTGGTTGTGCTTTGGTTGTATTTTCCTGTTTTTTCCCGAGAGGGGCAGCATCCTTATAAGAGCTTTATTCCGTACCAGTCGGAAAGTTCTGCATCAAGGACCCCTTCATGGACCATCTTCTCGATCTCGTTTTCGACCTGCCCGTAAGTGAACTTATAGTCATATGAGATCGCTGAGATTACATCCGGGCTATGACAGAACCTGTCTGGAAATGCCTTATTGAATATTGTCACGTTCTCGATAATTAAGTTTCTAAGTTTTTCCATTTTATATCACCTTTTTTATTTTTAATTTATGGTTTATTTTCAATCGAATACCCCGCTAGCTTGCTACGGGGATGGAAAACTTCCCCGGTAAGCGTTAATGATAATATGATTTATCAGTTCCATTTTTGGGCTGTTAATTTCTGCTCAAACTAAATTGTTTAGGGTTATTATCTACTCTAACGGAATTTGGAGCGGTGGCGCGAACATACCCCGTTGCTTGCGGCGGGGTGCGCCAGCGCAACTTTGATTCTTATTTTCATTTGTTTTCGGTTTCTCTTAGACATAATATAGTTTGTATGGCTCATATAAATAGATTATCCAAGTAGTCACTATATATCATAGTAATCTATATATTTCTAAAACTCACATCATTGAGAATATTTTTGACTAATATAAAATTACTCACTCCGAATAATTACCCAGTTTACTTATATAAATTTTGTGTTCAGTCTGAGAAAAAGTGTAAGGATCGAACACCAGAGGAAGCAATTTATTAGAGTAAAAGTATATTATAATGCAACAGGAGCAAGAAAACAAACAATAGCTACAAGAAAACAAACAATAGCTACAAGAACTTTTGTTCTAAACCTCTACCAGAGAAGAAATCTTAGGTCGTAGAGACGATTATTCAAAAATTTATAAATGCTGGTGGATTTCTGGTCTGCGAATATTAATTTCTGACTGAGGGCTTTTAGAGGGGTAGACTCCTGGGGGAAGGAGCATAGTGAATCAACTGGTGTTTCAAAATCCAAATCCTGTTCTTCGGGCCGGGGCTGATGGGAGGGTCATCTATTCAAACACAGCAGGTGAGGCCCTGTTGCGCAGGTGGGATATTAAAGTAGGGGAGAAACTTCCTCATTCAGTAGAGACTCTTGTTAAAAGAGTTGTTTCCAGGACCGATCCGGAAAGAACAGAAGTTAAAGTGGGAAAAAAAGTGTATTTCATAGCTTTTTATCCCGTGCCCGGAAAGGAGTATGTAAACATCTACGGGTCTGACATAAGCGGGCAAAAAAAGCTGGGAGAAAAACTCCGTATCAAAGAAAAACAGTATAACGCTCTTTATACACTCGGGAGAATGGCCCTCAAATGTGAAAGTCTTCAGGCTTTTATGGATGAAAGTGTAAGGTTGATCGCTAAAACCCTGGACCTTGAGTTTTGCAAAATCCTTGAATTCACACCTGACGGAAATTTCCTGCTCAGAGCAGGTACCGGCTGGAAACCCGGTCTTGTAGGAAAAGCAGTGGTAGAAGGAGGTAAATGGTCTCAGGCAGGATATACGGTGTTTTCAAAGGTGCCTGTAATAGTAAGAAATTTTGCAGAAGAAAGCCGTTTTGAAGCCCCGGAAATCCTGAGAGAGCACGATATTGCAAGCGGGATTAGCGTCACTATAGTGGATGTGGAAAAACCATTCGGAGTGCTTGGCGCTCATTCTACAAAGAAAAGGAAATTTACCGCGGATGAAACCTACTTTTTAAATTCTGTTGCTTTTGTGATTGCGGAAGTTATTGAGCGCAGGCAGGCTGAAGAAGAGTTACGTCAGTACAAGGAACACCTGGAAGAGCTTGTTGATGAAAGGACTTCTGAGCTTACAAAAATAAATGAACAATTGTTCAGTGAAGTTTCGATCCGCAAACAGGTGGAAAAAGACCTTCAAAATAGCGTATACTTCCTTGAGACATTTCTTGATGCTATACCCTCTCCTGTGTTTTACAGAAACCTTGAAGGTATCTATCAGGGATGCAATGAGATGTTTGCCAGACAGATCCTTGGCCTTCCGAAAGAAAAAATAATAAGGCACTCCATGTACGAATTCAGGGGACAGTACTCTGAAGAGACGCTCAATAAATCCGTATATTATGACAATATACTTCTGAAAGAAGGCAAAAGCCTGCCTCACGAATTGAAAATAAAATGTGCAATAGATGGAGAGTTAAGGGATTTCCTTGCCCACAAAGCTATTTACAGTGATGTATCCGGGGAAATAATCGGGATTGTAGGCGTAATGCTTGATATTACGGAACGCAAAAAGGCAGAGCAGGCCCTTTTAAAAACTGAGGAAATCAGGAAAAAAGAGATCCACCACAGGATTAAAAACAACCTTCAGGTAATCTCATCCCTGCTCAGCCTTCAGGCCGAGCATTTCAGTGATAAAAAAGTAAAGGAATCCTTCCATGATAGCCAGAACAGGGTTATATCGATGTCCCTCATTCATGAAGAGCTTTATAAGACCGGACAGAACGGAGATGTAGAGACCTTTGATTTTAAAGCCTACATCCAGAAACTGGCTAATGAGCTCTTCCGGTCATATATGATAGGAAATGAAGGTATCCACTTAAAGCTTGATATGGAAAGCGCATTCCTTGGGATGGATACCGGAATTCCTCTGGGGATCATTATCAATGAACTTGTGTCTAATTCTTTAAAGCATGCTTTTCCTGCTGGAAGAGGCGGGGAAATACAGATTAAACTCCACCGTACAGGTATTATCAGTCAAAATCAGGACAATAACCGGTACCCTGAAAGTTGTGAGGTCTCTGAGTTCTTACTGACAGTTTCGGATAATGGAATCGGTCTTCCTGAAGATATTGATTTCAGACGTACCTCCTCTCTCGGCTTTCAACTTGTAAATATTCTTGTAGACCAGATCGATGGTAGTATCGAACTTAAAGGAGGAAAAGGGGCCGAATTCAGGATAAATTTCATGGAAGAAACCTGTCTTGAAGAGAAAAGTGGATGATGTTGGATTATTTATAAACCAATGAAATAAACCGATAAAATTAATCGGTACAGGCTAATAAAAACCGGGGTTAGAAAATGGGGTCTCAGAAGGCTTTGAGCTTCAGTTTGCTTTGTGGCCTGTCAGTTTTTCTGGCTGTGCTGCTGTCGGGCTGTGGGTGCATTGAGGTAGGAGAGCTTCAGGTTGAGTCCAGATCGGTTGAGCCGGAGGGAGCCGAATCTGCAGACCTGGAGTTTGATATGGCCAGTGGAAATATGGAAATCAGTGGAGGCACGGACAACCTGCTTGATGCCGAATTCCGGTACAATGTTGAAGACTGGAGACCGGAAATGGGATATGAAGTAAGGGAAAACACAGGCAGACTTACAATCAGGCAGCCTGAAGTACAGGGAGTTGCAGGAGGAAATCGAATCCGGAACGAATGGGACCTGCGTCTCAATCAGGAAATGCCGATAAACCTGAGTGCTGATCTTGAAAATGGAAACTCCGAGCTTTCCCTTGGCAGCTCTTTGCTTAATACACTTGCTCTCAACACTAATAACGGAAATATGCAGGCAGAACTTACAGGTAACCAGTCCCTGCTCAAACAGGTGAATGTGATGCATTCCAATGGCAATGTCCTGCTAACTCTCTCAGGAGACTACCCCTCTCTATCAGGCATAACAATAGAGTCAGCCAATGGGAATATTCAGTCAGAGCTTTCAGGCAATTACTCTTCCCTGGACAATGTAAAAATCGAACTGAACAACGGGAACATTCTTGCAGACCTCACAGGTAACTGGACCCAGGACTGCAATATAGAAATACTGGTAAACACCGGGGAAATAACCCTGCAGCTTCCCGAAAATACAGGGGTTCATGTTGAAGCTGTTACTCCTGTGGCTGTAGAAGCTGCAGGTTTCAGACAGGAAGGAGATGCTTACTTCAACGACGCATATGAAGAATCAGAAGTAACCTTAATCATAAGGGCCTCATCAAGCATAGGAAGTATTAAACTGCAGCTGGCAGATTAAAAGCCTCCAAAACCATAAGCAAAAATTATCCTGAAATTATAAAACCGGCATTTTGCAGGAGATTGACCTGGCGCCAATAAAGTTATTGCAGATTATAAGCAGAACCACGCAGCAAAACCAGATAAAATCAGCAGGAAAATAGATAAATTAGCCTGTGAACGGATAAATCAGCCCGCGAAAGTCGAGGGCGGCAGGAGGACATAAAACATGGTATTTGTTACCAAATCTGTTGAGCTTCCCAACAGGGTCGTGCTTCCATATGTTGAGCAGGGAGACATATCGGGCGTTCCCGTATTGTTTTTGCATGCCGTTGCAGACTCATGGCGTTCCTTCGAACGCTTGCTGCCTAACCTGCCCGAGTCTATACATGCCATAGCTCTGACGCAAAGGGGCCATGGTGATGCAAGCCGCCCTGAAGCGGGCTATCAACCACATGATTTTGCGGCTGACCTTCTGGCTTTTATAGACGTACTTCAGCTTGAAGCAGCCGTGGTTGTGGGGGGTTCCAGCGGAGGCATTATCGCCCGGCGCTTTGCAATCGACCATCCCGAACGCACCCTCGGGCTTGTGCTTCTAGGCTCTCCTTTCACCCTGAAAGACAAAACGGTCCTGCAGGAGCTGTGGGACTCTACAATATCGAAAATGACAGACCCTGTTGACCCGCGGATTGCACGTGAATTTGTAGAGGATACACTTGCTCAGCCAGTGCCGCAGGCATTTTTAGAAACGCTGGTGCAGGAAAGCCAGAAGGTCCCTGCACGTGTATGGAAAGCGACATTCGTAGGTCTCCTGGAAGATGATTCTTCTGGAGAGCTCGATAAGATAAAGGTTCCCACCCTGGTTATCTGGGGCGATCATGATGCATTCTTACCCCTGAGCGACCAGGAAATCCTAAAAGAAGCGATCCCAGGCTCACAATTCGTTGTATATCCCGGTGCCGGACACGCATTCTACTGGGAAGATCCCGCTCGCGTTGCGTCCGACCTTGTGGCATTCATCGAAGAGATCACTGATTGATTGTAAATGTATGGAAGGCAGTTACTGTCCCTTTATATTTTATATTTCTTAAAATCCCTCTGAATCCCTGAGCAATAAAACTCCCTTATTTCTTTTTAAACTCTCTATTAATCTTATTTAACTCTCAATCTTATTTAACTCTCTATTAAGTTTTATTGACCCTCTATTTACTCTCTATTAAGAAGATTCTTAAATGTCCCGCTTGCCTCCAGTATCTTAACTGCTTCAGCAAGATCTTCAGCTATCATCACTCTTTTTGATTTCTCAATCAGGTAATTCTGTCCAGTCTGCAAATATGAAGGAAAAACCCGCTTTCCCTCATAATAAAACTGATCCTTTCTTATTTTGTATGTAGAATCAGCAGGAATCGTATTTTTGCCGTTCCGCCTCTTGCTGATGTAGTTGAAAGCCTTTATTGCAACATCCCCCATTAACAAATAAACCTCAATATTCGGAAAGAGAGAAAGCTCATTCTCCAGTACAAAAGAGCAATTTTTAATCGTTGCAGCTGAAATCCCATACTGAGTTTTTGGGCATTTTACCGCAGTCGTCAGGTAGAATCCGAGATCAAGGATCTCCTGTATGCTGCTTACAGAAATTCCGGCGTCACTAAACGCCTGCAAGGTTGTTTTCAAGAAAAACGGCTCTCCTGAAGTATAAAAATAGTCATGAGAGTTTTCAGGAGGAGCTTCAGAAATCATAATTACTTTGACTTTTCCAGGATTGATTTCCACAGCAGGCGCGAGACACTCGCTTTTATTGATATCGGAACAGGTAAAATCTTTACATTCAATATTTTCAGCAGGTTTCATTTTTGGGTTCACCTCGAGTTGACTCACTGGTCACAGTGTAAGCTTTGCTTTCCTGCGGAATATCAAGCTGCTTTTAATCAGGTTTTCTTTGTGGGGCAGATTTGATGAATAGAAAGCTGTAGCCTACGACAACATAAGGCATAAGAACCCCATGAAGCTCTGAGTTTGATATATTCCTTCAAGTGCAGGATATGCTCATGTAAACTAAAATAATCTTTTAAGGTTACTTAATTTATTCGTGTATTTAAAGCTTCATTTAAAAAGCAACTAACAGGTAGCCGGTCAGAGCCTGGGGCTTTGGAGGCTGAAAATAGCCTGTCATTCCGGT
The DNA here is from genome assembly GCF_055385895.1 of Methanosarcina subterranea. NCBI lineage: Archaea > Methanobacteriati > Methanobacteriota > Methanomicrobia > Methanosarcinales > Methanosarcinaceae > Methanosarcina > Methanosarcina subterranea. The sequence continues at coordinate 2,758,095 of NZ_AP042426.1, forward strand.
TGATTAAAACAAACAGGACCAAAGAAACAAACAGGACCAAAGAAACAAACAGGACCAAAGAAACAAACAGGACCAAAGAAACAAACAGGACCAAAGAAACAAACAGGAGCGAAGAAACAAACAAAACAGAAGAACTGAGGCTGGTATAATTAATCCAGAACCAAAACAAAGGTAAAATAGAGAAATATAGAAAACAGAAATCAAAGTAACAGAGATTAAAGTATTAGAAAAGAGGGTATAAGTGACCCATAAGGTCCGATCCACAATTCAATGTAGTTCTTTACTCAGTTAAGTTCTACTTATTTAAGTCACTACTCAGTTAAGTTACTACTTAGTCAAGTCATTACCTATTTAAGTTACATACCTTCTTCGTACGTCTTCTTCATAGATCTGGGACTGACCTTATGGATCAATTTATAATATGTTGTCAAGGTATAAAAAAATAGCGATAGAATACTTCTTTCTTTAGTAAGTAATAATTCCTGATATATAATCTGTATTTAAAAAACGATTGGCTAACCAGGAGTGGCTAGCCAGGCTTATTAAGTGCGTGTTAACACATTCCCAGGGCTCTGAGGAGCTTCTGTAAATCTGCCTTGGAGCTTTCAACAAAGACTCCCCTTGTTCCTGAGATCATAACGGTCCAATCACCGCCGCTGTACATCCAGTTATTCTGGGGCACCCAGTTCATCCCGTAAAGCTTTGTGTAAGCACTCGCCAGAGCATCGAACATCATATTCACAGCTCCGCAGAACTTGGCGGTCGTCTCTGCCATCTCCTTGGGCATCCCGTCCTTGGCTTTATAATCCACAAGCTTTCCTTCGGGACTGAAAATCCCGGCTGCCATTACCCCTTCAAACTTCAGAAGTTCATCTAACGATAGATTACATTCTTTTCCGTTCATACACTTCCCCCACTAAATTTCAGTATATAATTGGTGAGCATAGTAATTTCAGTTCACGAGTTTCCTGCTTCTTTCCCCAAATTACTATTCACATGTCCGCAGGCTCTTCTACATATCCACGTGTGCATCAAATTAGTTCAGTAAGATAAATAGCTCCTTTGTACCTGTTTTTTCTCATAAAGGAGTAGAAAAAGATTGACACAATATTATATAAATATATCAAATTAAAAAAAGAAAGTTAAAAACTTAAAAATCAGGCATTTCCATTTAATGAAAACCTGCTTAACACTGTTCTCAAAGTTAATTATAGACACTTTCAGGACTTTGTTTTGGAGAATATTGCATAATTAAAATCCAGTAAGGGCATTTTGGTAGTCTAAAAAACATACAGACTACTAAACACAAGCATTTGAATGACTGAAAAGAAGACTCAGATAGCTGAGATAAGCCTTCAAAAAATGCAGGAATATGACTTGAAATCGGTTTACTGGAATTCAAAGATGGAAAAGAAATCCAACTTATCCCAGTGTTCTAACTCAAAACTCTCATAAGGGATTTCATCGAGTTCAGGCATGTGAAAGGAGAAAAAGCAAACTGTCTTAAAAATGAAAAAATTACCCGAAAAAACTGAGAATCAACAGGAGATTTGAGGGCAACAGGTAAAATTTCTTTGCTGTTTTGATAAATATATTCATACAGTACGAGTATTTATTTTTGGGGCTTTTTAGATTTAAGAGTGGGCGCACAGTTTGAAAGAATAATATCAGATATAAATATAGGCAGATATTAAAGATATCTCCAATTAATTAGTTGTAATTATAAATAATTGATTGACTGTACCAGCAGCATATGGGCGTATCATGACATAGACGCCATAAATAATTTGTATATTAAAAATAATCAATTTAGAATATATGTTAAACTCCTCCTTTGTAACGAAAAAGAATTTCCATGCTGGGCAGTCTTACCTATGTTTTACACAAAAGATTCTTTATAAAAGAAGGTCAGATTTTTCCTTATGCAGGAAAGAGAGGAAAAGGAACTCACAGCCTATTGCGGGCTTTACTGTGCTGATTGTATCCATTTCTGTAATAAACATAGTAAACTTGCGGGACAGTTAAAAGAGGCACTTGAGGATGCAGGCTTTCAGAGTTATGCCAGTGTAAAAAGTCCTTTTGGTTCGGAGTTCCAGCAGTATGATGCGTTTCTTACCGTGCTTGAAGCTCTTATAAATCACACCTGCTCTGAAGGCTGCAGAACCGCAGGAGGGTGCAGTGCAGTGCCCTGCCAGATAATTCAGTGCTGCAAGGAAAAAGGCTACGAGGGATGCTGGGAATGCGGGGCTTTTGAAGCATGTGAGAAGTTTGAGTCCTTAAAACCCCGCTGTGAAGCTTCGGTAATGCATAACCTTAAGGAAATCAGGGAAAATGGTTTTGAAGGCTGGAGTAAGCGGCGCAGGCCTATTTATAACTGGCAGGAGGAGTGAACGTAGAAAGAGCCAAACTGAGAAAGGCCTGTTTGAGAAGGAACCATAACTCAAACAAGCCCAAAAAAGTAATCATATTTAATGACCAACTGGCGTGACTTACAAATGAACTTGAATCCAACCCGAATCGGAGAAATATTTCGGAGGCACTTCTATGGCAAATCCAGGCGATAAAATATCACCAATCGATGTAAAAACCGAAGAACTTAAGAACCTGCCAGTAATCAAAGATTATTACCTTGTTCTGGGTGGTGGAAAAATTGGCACAGATTTTCTTCAGTACGCCCGCAAGAATAAGTTCCCCTTTATGCTTGTTATCGACAGGGATGAAAACGCGCCTGCTTCAAGAGAAGTTCAGGTTCTTAAAACCGAAAGCGAGATTGTAGATCTCCTCAAGAAAAGAGCTAAAGCCCCGGTTCAGGAAGGGATGAAAGAACAACTTCTCCGGACAGAAGGGAAAAGGAAAGAAGAAAATAAGGAATCTGATAAGGAATCAAGTAAGGAATCAGGTAAAAAATCAGATGCTTATTTTTACAGAATGGACATGCAGAGAATCCCTTTTCTCCTCAGCTCTGGCATCCCTGAATATATTATCCCTGCCGTGCCATGCCATGCAATTGCATATATGCTTGCAGATATCCTTAAGTTCCCAACGCAGGAGGCAAAGAAAGAAGAAAGCCTCAAAGAAAACCGCAAAGCAGGCCTTCCTGAAATAAATAGTCCTGAAATAGATAGTCTTGAAAAAAACTGTTCCAGGGAAAGCAGCCCTGTAAATGAACTCTTTATCAGGCCTGAAGATTCGGAGCTCATGTCTTTTTTCAAAACAATTGCATCGGTGTTTCCTGAAGATGTAATCGCAGGCAGTTACCCTGAACACGGCATGCTGTTTTTCTCGTATGCAAGGGAAGGAGAAATTTGTCCCGATGGCTGCCCCGGACCGAGAGATAAATGTCCTACCTTCGGACGGAAAAAACCGAAAACCATTACCGAATATACAAGAGAACTTATCCACACCATCCCGGGATGGGTCTTTGAAAGCCATCAAATGAAGCCTGGAATAGGTGGATTGAAGGGCGTGGAGTTTAAACGGAATATGCTGGAGATCCGGGAATTCGTAAGTAAGCTTCAGGAAAACGGGAGCGCGAAAAAGTCTGAAAAACTCGAGGACAGGGCTTTTTTCATAGCAACTACCTGCACATGCCATGGAGTTTTAAACATTTTCTACGTTACCTGAATTGATTATTGAACATCCGCCGACTCTATCCTGACTATCGAGCTCTTAACCGAAATATCAAGTCTCTATATACAAACTATCAAATAACCTTTCATAGAACCTTTCATAGAACCCTTCATAGAACCTTTCATAGAACCCTTCATAGAACCTTTCATAGAACCTTTCATAGAACCTTTCATAGAACCTTTCATAGACCAGCCGTTCAAATGATCAAGCAGCTTTTCATAGACCAGATCTTCCATAAACCAAAGGTACATCTGCTAGCAGACCCGATAATGATGGGGATTACATGGATGCATTTGTGGGCACAAGCGGCTGGTACTATGAGTGGAACAAAAAGAAAAATCTGGAGTGGTTTGTGGAGAACTCCGGTCTGAATTCCGTAGAGCTCAACGCAAGTTTCTACAGGTTTCCATTTCCAAACAATATAACAGGCTGGAGCACAAAAGGTGCGGAGCTCAGGTGGAGTGTAAAAGTCCACAGGTCTATAACCCACTGGCGCCAGTTCAGTGAAAGCGCTCTTGATATATGGGAAAACTTTCGGCAACTGTTTGAGCCCCTGGACCACCTTATTGATTTTTATCTTTTTCAGGCACCGCCAAAATTCGATGATCTTGAAAAAGCCCTGTGGTTTGCAGGAGAAACGGGACTTGGCGAAAGATTTGCTCTGGAAATAAGGAATAAAGAGCTGCTTGGAAACGATGAGCTGTGTACAGAGCTTACGGAGAATGTGACCCTGGTATCGGTAGACTCACCGGATCACAGGGACCGAATATTTCCCGGAAAAATCGTTTATATGAGAATGCACGGAAGAGAAGGCTGGTACAGTTACAATTACTCACAAGAAGAAATTAAAGAAACTGTCCGGAGAATAAATGAATCCGGGCGTGAGAAAGTCTACATTTATTTTAATAACAATCATAACATGCTCGAAAACGCAAGGACGGCATTAAAAGTCTTTTCAGATATGTAAACCCGGGAGTTTTACCCCTGTTTTCAAAAATCTCTATTTTTATGGACTGAAAATATCTGGATTAACGGCTTCAGACTTCTATTCTAACAAGAAAAAAAATTTGCTCCAATTGTTAACCAATGATATGAATAAATTATTATATAAAGAGCTATATTTAAAGTTTGATCCGGATAACCCACATGGTCAAAAGTTATATGTCTCAAAATAAGAGTTTAATTCTATGGCATGTAACTGGTGACAAAAATGTATTTGCCCGGAACTCCCTATATATAAAAAAGAAGTGAAATATATGTTCTGGAGTAAAGATGATATTGTCGAAAGGCTGAGCAAAATACCTAGAACGCTGGAAGATATCTCAATAGAGGTCTTTGAAGGCGTACCCCCAGCCAATGATCTGGTATACAAAACAGACCTTTCGAGAGAACATTGTGCAGATGCATCCAACGGCTGCAGAAACCCACAAACAAATATAAGTATAGAACAGGTGAGCATAGAGAAGGAACTTATGTATCCTTATATGGATGGCTCTCTTTCGAATGAATTTGCCATTCACTCAGATCAGTATCGGTTTATGCTGCCTTATGAGATCCTGGGCTACAATATAAAGAAAGAATACAGAATCTTTCAGCCGGAGGAGTTGAAGACCAGGTTCCCAGTAGCTTATAAGCAGCTGATGGAAACAAAACAGGAGTCTGGAACCGAGAAACAGGAACTGGATTCTGCCGAGTGCTATCGCCTGGAAAACGAAAGCTTCCTGCAGTATATAAAAACACCTAAAATAATCATTACCAACCATTACCGACTTCATGCTTCATATGATGCGAATGGAAAACACGTGTTTACAGACGGAATAGGAGTTGTTCTTGGAGATCCCACACTCTACCATTATGTCACAGCTGTGCTTAACTCTTCGATAGCAAGGGCTCTTCCTGATATATGGAACCGTGAAAAAATGCAGAATAACCAGCATTTGAACTCAAAAATGCTGAAAAGGTTTCCAATTGAGTTTCCTAAAAAAGAAGTTACTGAGACCCTTATAAGCACAATCTGCAGATACCTGATTTATCTCAACAGGCAAAAGCAGACAGCAAAAACGTACTCCATACCAGGTTACCAGAACCTGATTGATTTTTACAAAAGAATTGCAGATCTTCTGATCCTGGACACCTATATCACAAATGATCTTGATCCGAAGCTCCTTGAAATCCTTGCAGAAAATATCACAGCATCCGGGGAAGAATTCGAGTACAGTAACGACATAAGCCTTTTGATAGGGCTGCAGGCAATAAAGAAAAATATCCTGGACTCTGCTGATTTCCGGAAATGCAGATTCAACAATGAATTCACCAATATTCTGGCTACCCTGAAAAACAACGGTGTCTGGTAAAAAAGAACAGGGACTCTGGCTTTTAAGGATTTTTTAGTTTTTTTATTCCTTTTCTTTTTCAGCCAGTCTTTTTTCCAGCAGACATTTTTCTAATATATTCTCTCAGTAGATATTTTTCCAGTAGGTATTTTGTCGGTCAGTCTTTTTCGGTTAATTCTCTTTTCAGGTCATTTATCAGGTCATTTATCAGGTCGTTTTATCAGTTTGGTTCTCTCAATTAATTCCTTCAGTCTTGAATGAACTGTGATGGACAGTCTCCGTGAGTAGCTGAAAAGGCACATGCCCCACAACTATCTCCCTTTGATTCAAGGCTATTTATTAACTGCAGAAGCGTCTGTTTATTTAAGTCCTCTTTTTGCATGACAAACGAAACATTGTTGTTTAATATTTTCATTTCCTGCGCGCTCAGGTCTTTTGTAGTGCATACAATTATAGGGATATCCACGGTCTCAGGGTTTTTCTTAAGGGCCCTTACAACCTCAAAACCTGATACATCAGGCATCATCAGATTCAGGATTATAGCATCCGGAAGTTCTGTAGATGCCCTTTCAATTGCTTCCTTTCCGCCATATGCCCGGCTGATAACATAACCTTCCTCTTTAACCAGAGAAGCTATAAGTTCAACCATAGATTCCCGGTCATCCGCAATCAGAATCTTTGGCGATTCCTTTTTCATTTTCTCTTTTAATCGATCCAAAGTTGAAAGCAGGATTGACTTCTCGACTGGCTTTACAAGATGGTCAAAGGCACCCCAGAGCATTTTGCAATCACTTCTGTCATCTATTGAGAGAACAAGTACTGGAATTCCTGCAGTCCCGCTGTCTTTTTTCAGGTTTTGAAGCACATCCCATCCATTCATTTCGGGCAGCATAAGTTCCAGAGTAATTACAAAAGGCTTTAATTTCCGGGCAAGAAAGAGAGCTTGCTTCCCTGTGACAGCCTGGGCTACTCTGTAGCCTGCTTCCTTTAATGTGAACATGAGAAGTTCTCTGGACAGTTTATCATCCTCAACAACCATAACAAGTGGTTCGGATCCGTCTGATCCTTCGGGCTCAAAAATATCAGAGAAACCTTTTTCTTCGTTATTTCCTGCCTGATCTTCGGTTTCAGGTTCATCTGTTTCGCTTTTTTTGTCAGAGGGTTCGAGAGTTTTCCCTATTTCATCAGGAGTTTTGAGAGGTTTCTCTATTTTATCAGGAGCTTCAAGAACCTTTTCTCCATTTTTCTCACAGGTTTCAGGTATCCTTATTTTTTCACTGGCACACAGGATCTTTACAGGCACCTCAAAAGTGAAGGTTGAACCTTTACCGGGTTCACTCTCAACCGATATCCTGCCTCCGTGCAACTCTACAAATTTTTTAGCAAGAACAAGACCAAGGCCAGTACCCTCGTATTTGCGGCTGAGGGCAGAGTCAATCTGCTTGAAGGGTTTGAAAAGATGTTTTATGCCATCTTTCGAAATCCCTATACCTGTATCGGATATGGCAACCCTGATCCCGTTTTCGGATTTTGACCCCAGGACTTCGACAGAGCCGCCAGCAGGAGTGAACTTTATCGCATTGCTTACAAGATTATACATAATCTGTTTGAAACGGGTCCTGTCCGCATAGATAAAGAAACCTGATTCAACATTGAAATTCATTGAAATGTTTTTCTTCAGGGCAAGAGGGGAAATTATATTTTTAGTATCAGTAAAGGTATCGTAAAGTGTAAAATAGTCAAGTTCAAGGTCCATTTTCCCGGCTTCTATCTTGGAGAGGTCCAGAATACTATTTATGAGCGAAAGAAGATGTTTTCCACTATTTGAGATATTTCCAAGAAACTTTTTGTTCAGTTCGTCGAACTCACCAGTGGTCCCTCCAAGCATGAGCTCCGAAAAACCGATTATGGCAGTAAGGGGGGTACGCAGTTCGTGGCTCATGGTCGCAAGGAATTCGCTCATTGCGCGGTTCGCCCCTTCGGCTGCAAGCTTTGCCTGCAGGAGGTCTTCTTCAGCTTTTTTATACTCCGAGAGATCTATAAAGCTTTCAACAAAATAACCGTTTCCTCCTATTGAGACAGGCACGACATTTCTAAGAATTGGTATGGGGTCTCCTCTGGCTTTGAAAAGCAAACTTTCAGAAAGATCTTCAGCCTGGTCCAGAAAAAGGGCAGTGCATCTTTCTTCCCCGGCCTGGCAGATTAACTGGCTGCAGACCATTCCTATAAGTTCCTTTTCGGAATAACCAGTCGTTTTCAGGGCAACAGGATTTGCATCCACAATTTTCCTGGAGGAGGCCTCGATCAGCAGGATACTGCACAGCGTATTATCAAGGATGGTTTTGAGCCTTTCCCGATTCTCCTGTTCCCACCTTTCTGCATTTTTCCTATCGGTAATATCCTGGGCTACAATCTGAACAATATTATCTTTCCTGTCGATAAGGGACAGATTAACTTCTATGTCAACAATTTCCCCGTCAGGCTTCTGATACCTCATTTCAAAGTAAGAAGAATCCTGTTTGAAAGTTTCCTTAAGTGCCTGTTGAAGCTCAGGAAGGTACTCGCCTGGAATAAAGGACATTAGAGAAGCATTAAGTGGGCGCTTCTGTCCGAAACCGAAAATTTCGCAGCCTTTTTTATTAATATCCATGACCTTTTTTCCGTCTGAAATGATAACAGCATCATTGGACTGTTCAAAAAGAGCTATGTACATCTTATCTTTTTCCCTAAGGTCGTCTTCTGTTTCCTTGTAAAGTACGAGAGCATTTTCGAGCTCCATCCATCTCCTGAGAGCAAATATTCCCATTCCAAAAGAGACATATATTGAAAGAACGAGCAGAAGACCCAAACCATCACGGTCGTAATTTTCAACAAACAACACAACAGATTCAAAAAGATTGTAGTTAGAAGCTGCCAGTGTAAATATAAAGCCCAGGACAAGAATAAGTACGAGTTCGTTAGACCTTTTTGTGAATGGCGACTTTGAAATATTTACCATCCCTTCATCCCCCTTAAAGGACCATAAACTGCGTAAACTCCTTACACTGCTTTGCATTCACCTGTGCACATCTCTAATATTGATTTGAATCTGCCGATGTCGATGGGTTTAGAAACATACCCACTGCAACCTGCTTTTAAAAACCTGTCCTCATCCCCCTGCATGGCATGAACTGTAAGGGCAACTACAGGTGTCCTCTGGATTTCGGGGATTTTTTTGATTTCTTTAAGGACTTCAAGCCCGTCAAATCCTGGCAGCTGTATGTCAAGAAGTATGAGATCGAACCTGTTTTCTTTAGCAATTCTGAGAGCTTCAAACCCATCACTCGCTTCTTTACTCTCATAGCCAAAAGTAGTAAGAAGGAATTTGATAAGTTCCATAATTACAGGACTATCCTCAACTACAAGTATACTTTTCATTTCCATGACCCCTCAATCTGCATATATTAAGAGACCTGGCAAAATACAGATGCTTCCCTAGCAAAGTGATTATTTTTCCAAGCTCTGGATTGGTACGAACTCTGGACCGATATTTTAAGTAGATGCCTCTACCAGTCCATCTAAACAATTACAAGTCCATATAAAGGTTATATATCCTTTAAGACATCAGAGCTAAAAGCAAAGAGTATTTTTGGCAGACTCGATAAGACAATTGCATCTAGACCCTGTCGTTTTCCCCTATTTGAAAAACTTACCAGACAGTAAGTTAAATATATTATTCGTTTTCCCCGAATATAATAGAATTTACTAAAGTTTAAAAGTTAAAAAGTAATTGTATTCCATACATATAAAAATTTTGTTTTTTGCCAAGAAAAAGTCTGATCAGCAGGTAAATAGAACCAGCTTTCTTAAAAAACGCACATGATATTCTTCGAATAACATGCCCAAAAAGATGAAAGTCCTTTTATACCTAACTTTTTTGTTTATTAACTCCATCATTACCTTAGGACAGTAAGGTTGTCTTTTCTTTGGTTCTGTGAAACCGTCAAAAAACTAATCAGCGAATTGCCATCGAAGGCCCAGATGTGACTTTGATCACGGATGCCAAATTGCCTTTGAGGCAATTCCACTGTCCTTGAAATGATGGAGTAATGTAAATTGGAAGGAGAAATAAACAAATCTTGTGGTTTAGACATTCACAAACATTTTGTCATTGCTACTATTCTCAGCAGATCCGGTGAAAAACAGCTACAACGTTTTGATAGAGATGATGATGGAATTTTAAACCTTAAAAATTGGGTGACATCAGAAGAATGTGATGTTGTTGCCTGTGAATCAACAAGTGACTTCTGGGTTCCGATTTATGAGTCATTGATAGATCATTTGCCTGTTATAGTTGGAAATGCGCGAGATATGAAAGCATTTACACATAAAAAGACCGATAAGATAGATTCGGAAGTCATTGCACAACTTGCATTGAATAAAATGATTCAACCGTCAAGAGTTTTTCCTAAAAAGCACAGGGAATTCAGGTCGTATGTCAGGCTCAGGTTAACTCTTGTAAGAAAAAGGACAGATATAAAAAATGAAGCTCATGCTATTCTTTCTTCTGAAATGTTACATCTAGGTGATGTGCTAACAGACATTTTCGGAAAAAATGGAAGAGCAATTCTATCAGGAATTTCTTCAGGAAAAAATATTGATCAGATTATAGAATCACTTTCTCCAAATGTTCGGAAGAAAGCTGGTCAGATAAGAGAGATTCTGAACAGAGAAATATCTCAGAGTGCTGCAATAAGGCTTCAGATGTGCCTGAACATTATAAAACATCTGGATGAAGAAATCGAAATTCTGGAAAGAGAAATTTTCAATTACGCTTATAGAAATCATAAACATGAAATGGAAATTTTAATGTCAGTTCCTGGGATTGGAGAACTGAGTGCGGCAACTTTAATTGCTGAGATAGGAAACTTCAAAGACTTTTCTTCAGGGGATAAACTTGCTTCATGGCTTGGGATAGTTCCGAATGTGTATCAATCTGCAGATAAATACCATAATGGAAGAATCACAAAGAGAGGATCAAAAGTAGCAAGGTGGATTCTGACACAGATTGCTCAAGCAGCAGCAAGAAAGAAGAATAGCAGGTTAAAAGAGTTTTTTAACAGAAAAAAGAAGTCAATTGGATATGCAAAGGCGATTATTGCCCTGGCAAGGAAAATTGCAACGATAATATGGCATCTTATCACAAGTGATGAGATGTATGAAGATGAGACAGGGTATGAAAAGGGAGAAGTTCAAAAGAGAAAGATTGTTGAAACTGAAATATTTTCGGCTGATGAACGGATCAAAATAATTAGTGGAATATTCGCAATTATGGGAAAAGAAGACAGAGAGAGTACGTGAGGAAGATATCCTCATGTACTTTCATGCCAAAAGAAATTACGTTTCCCAAAAAACAGGATAATAATGGGAGAATAGCTGAAGAATGGCTGGGGAATAGCTGAAGAGTAGCTGGAGACTAACCCGAGATTAACCATGCAAAAAGTATCCAGCTAAATCTGAAAAACAAAGATGGGAAACGCTCTGGAGATTTAAGCTGTTTAATATATGAAAATGATGTTAAGAATAACGAATAAAATTTGAAGGTTGAGGGTTAAAAATCAACTTTTAACTTACAGATCCTTTTCTTCCCATATTCTTCCATAATACACGTAATCTCTGTCGATTAAATAACTTGAATTTAACACATGGGTTTGGTAGTCTTTGATGAATCAGTTTACTTATTAAGGATCAGGAGAAAGAGTGTTTAGTTCTTTTCTTGAGCCTATCCCAAAACTAGGTTTCTTCTTAAATTAATAAAAGTTTCAGAACTATTTTCTATGATCATAAACTCGATTGATTGTTCAAAATTGGAGATTCAGAGGATCAATTTTCAGTTTTGGGATCAGCTCATAAAACAATTCTCTTTTTCTATGTGAATCAGTAGATCTTAATCTCGAAGTACAAATCTGAGATTACGTCTTTGTGAACTACCCCTCCCTGCCTGATGGCAAGGAAGGGGCTTCTTGCTTCATCCCTCGAACTAACCGTTCGCAAGTCCACAAGCCCATCCCCTACGTTCCGTAGGTGTCAGATAACTATAAGATTTTGATCTTGAAGAGAGAATTTTTTGATATTGATTGCAGCATTTATGTCTCTGTCGTGCGTGGTTCTACAACCCGGACATACCCATTCTCTGTCTTTCAAGGTCAGATTGCCATTATAATATCCACAAATATTACATATCTTTGAAGACGGCTCAAATCTTCCGATCCTTAGTATAGTCTTTCCTAACCATTCAGCTTTATACTCTAACTTTGTTACGAAACTACTCCATCCAGCATCAGATATTGATTGAGCCAGACAATGATTCTTTACCATGCCTTTAACATTCAGAGTTTCCAACGATATAGCTTGGTTCTCGCTGATCAGTCTAAAAGAGAGTTGGTGTTAGAAATTATTTCTCTGATTGCTAACAGTTTCATTAATTTTTGAAAGATTATGTCTTGCTTTGTTACGGTTATTAGAACCTTTAACCTTCCTACTCACTCTTTTCTGCAAGCATTTCATTCTTTTTAGAGAGTTTTTCAGGTATTTAGGATTCTCAATCTTATCTCCATTTGATTGAACTGCAAAATCTTTGATGCCTACATCAATGCCTATTGTAGTTGATTCTGAAAAGTTCTGCTTATCAGGTATATCTTTTTCATTATCTACAAGGATACTAATATAATATTTTCCTGTACTTGATCTTGAAATTGTTGCAGTTTTCATAGCACCTTCAAACTTTCTATGAAGTACTGCTTTGACTTCACCTATTTTTGGAAGCTTGATTACCTGCTTTTCGAAATCTACAGAGTAATGTTGAGGCATCTGATAAGACTGTACTGGATTTTTCTTAGATTTGAAATTGGGGAATCCAGATTTTTCTCTAAAGAATTTAGTAAATGCGGATTCTACATTTACTAAAGATGCAAGCAGCGCCTGCGAATTAGCTTCTTTCAACCATTCATTAGAAGGTTTTACTTCGTGAACTAAAATGTACTGTAAATCAAACCTTGATATTGATTTGCTATTTTGCTGATAAGTTTTAATTTTCTGTTCTAAAGCCCAATTATATACAAATCTACATGCACCAAAATTTACTTTTATGAATTCTTCTTGGTCTTTATCTGGGTAGATTCTGTACTTATAGGCTTTTAACATACTATAGATTCTAAGTTTTAAAGAGATATATAAGTTTTGTTAAACTTACTATAATATGAAGTTGACGGCTTTCATCCCCCACCTGTCGGCTGATGCCTCCGAGGAAGGGGACTTCCCGCCTTAAAGTTAAAACTTGTTTTCTATTTTACGTACTTTATAAATTAGTAAAAATATTTATGTGTCTCTGAGCATTCTATCTATCGTAGTTTTTTCTCTATGGGAGGATCCAATATGATTTGGATTTTTGACACTTCAATTGTCTTTTTATTTATCCATAGATGGGAAAAAGGTAAAAAAACTGACTATAAAAGATCTTCAAATAAAAATTATAAAAAATAATATGGGAATAAGGAGAGTTTTTATGACTAGAAGATTTCCAAGTCCTAGTTTGGTACTTTTCATAGCTGTCCTATTGGGGGTTTTGCTGGTTGTACCAGCCACAGCACACACTATTGATTATATTGCGACTGATATACAGCCTGAGGCCGAATTTTCCGGTCAGTCCGGCCACTTCAAGGTAATCGATCCTATTTCTCCCGGGGGCAATGTTACATTTATGCTTACTTTTGAATTGATAGAAAGCTCTGGAGGGCCTACAACAGCGCTTCCTTTGACTTCCACTTTCTCCGTCAAGAACAAAGGTGGTCCCGCGGACTTTGACGTAACATTTGGTCCTGTACCTGGCACGGCGACGGCCTCCTATATGTATGAAAAGAACGCTGGGAAGATTATGCCGTTCACTACACAGGTGAAAGCTGTAGCTCCCAGTACCCCCGGAAGCTACCACTTCAAAATTCAAGCTGAACAAGGCACTCTGAGCAAGGGATTGCAGCCAGGTGAAGGTATAGTCATTCACTTCAAGGTTGCTGAGCCTGATCAGCCATGTGATCCAGTTGAAACGGTGCTTATTGTCGACGAACCAACCTGTACACTTTTTAAACAGCCCTCGATCGATTATACAGCGACGCTGACCTACAACAATGGTAGTACCTATGTGCCACTGTCTGACAAACAGATTGATTTCTCTGTAGATGGCAAATCCATCGGCTCTGCGACCACTTCTACCGATGGTAAGGCAACGATCACTTACAACCCCAGCGCTCTGTCGGTCGGTGACCATACTGTCGTAGCCAAATACCAAGGTGAAGAGTGCGCATATATGTCTGACAGCCACTCTGCCACTTTTGGAGTAATATACAGGTTCCTAGGCTTCCAGCCCCCAGTCCAGATTGACGGAGTAGGATCAGGTTTCTTCTCAGGCAAAGTCATACCTGTCAAGATCAAGATCGCCGACTATTATGGTAATCCGGTAACGGATGCGACAGCTCGCGTCTACTTTACTCAAACGACTCAGGCTCTGGAGATTCAGGCAACAGCTATCCAGTCAGTGATTGTAGATACAGGCAATCTGATGCGTTATAACGCCACCCTGGATCAGTACATTCTGAACTGGGACATCAGCAACATGCAGAATGGTGCCTATAACATCCGTGTAGCGATGGGCGAAGGAGAAAAGTGCGCTGTAGGTCACTGGGCCCCAGTAATGATCCAAAAGAGTGGAAAGAAATCTACTACAACGTTGGCACTCAGCTTCCCAGCTTTGTTTCAGATAAAAATTTAAGACAATCGCATTTAGATGATGATCAAGAATGCAGGCAATCTGATGCGTTATGGCGCCTTCTAAGGCTAGTACATTCTGAGCTGTGACGCCATAAAACGCAGAGCAGCACCTTTAAAATCCGTGATGTGGTGGGTGAAGGACAGAAAAACTCCTTCGCCCATGAGCATCTTCCAGGATCTAAGACAGATTGATATTCATTGGTCATCGGTTAAGGAAAAATCGTTATCACTTGCATTGATTTTCATAAAATTTGTTAAATTATTCATCAAATGCAAAACTGGAATCTGATATCGATTTCAATTTAAACACTAAACATTTGGGTTTGAGTTTTTCCGTCGAAATCGAGATCCGCAGCTCAAAATCCTTAACCGAATACAAATGGATTGATATTACGTATCCTCTAGATCGAAACATTTTTTGATGAGCTCAATTATTAGGGGAGCTTTAAACCTCATCATTCTTAAGATAGAGAAGTGGTTATAGTTATATTGGTCTCTTCGAAACCTCTATAAAGATACGCTCTTGATCATTAAATATAGGTATTTTTATGACAGAAAGCTTTGATGAAATAGACGCACATCTTGACAAAAAAGCCAAGCCCACCGAAGGTGAAGCTACCAAAATGAACATATGATGTTGGAAAAGGTCTCAATGAATCCTTCAAGAAGAAAGCTTCTCAGGGTTGTTGGGGTCTTCGGAAAAGACGAGAAACAATTAAGGGAAGAATCGGGATTAAACGATTTCTTTTTTAAATACAGTATGGATTTCCTTCTCAAAGAGAATTTACTTAAGTTAGAAGATGGAGTGTACCACCTTACAGACCCCGGAATTGCTCTACATGACTCTGTATGTTAAATAAAGGGTATCAACCTTTGCCTCAAAAATTTTTAGCTCCTTAAAGCTTAACAGTTTTAATATATTTAATGTTATATAATATTGCTTTTAGGATAGGCTCGAAGATAAATAAATGGTTTCTTATTAACTTGACATTGTCAAATTAACTCATTATTGCAGGTATCGAAACCTATTTCTACTCAAATTTATTCCGTCTAGAATCTTTTACCTTCCTATTTTTGTTTTTTCTATTTTCTTCTTGATCAATAGTTCCATTGTTTCCACTGTCCTAAATTTTCCCTACCAAAATTGCATACTTACCAGTAACCAGAACAAGAATTCAAATTCTTTCATCCTAAAAATTATGAACTTTTTAACCTGCTAACCCTTGCCTTCCTTCTCAGTTCATTATCTTGATTTAATATTCTTGCAATTTCCCAGGCATCGATTCTTTTCAATGGATTATGGTATTTCAGTATCCATATGACCCCAGAAATTGAAATCTTATCATTTGTATTCGGTTAAGGATTTTGAGCCGCGGATCTCGATTTCGACGGAAAAACTCAAACCCAAATGTTTAGTGTTTAAATTGAAATCGATATCAGATTCCAGTTTTGCATTTGATGAATAATTTAACAAATTTTATGAAAATCAATGCAAGTGATAACGATTTTTCCTTAACCGATGACCAATGGAAATCTTATACATTTTGTTGAATTTTTTCTGATAAGAGAGTAAAATAAGCATTGCAAGCATTACTAATGCCATATGATGGTGCCATGCATTCCAATTTCTCACCATATATTCTGCCATTCCGCAGTTTCCCTTTGCATCCTGAAATGCTCTTTCAATCCAATACCTTGAACTCTGCATTCTTGCAAGTTCATCTAATGGAGTATCCTCAGAAGCGTTGCATAGGGAATATTTAATTTCATTTGATTCTACATCCTTACTTATGAGAAGCCATAATGGCTTCTCACAAGGCAAGTTATTCTGGCGTCTCCAGACCTTTATAGCCTTAAAATTGACTTTTTTATATCCTCTTTCCGTTTTTCTAACTTTGATAAGTTTCCATCCTTTAATTGAACTGGAAAGAGAATCAACTCTTGCTGATAATGTATTCAAAACCTTAAGGATAGTGGGTTTTCTTCCTCTTATTCCCTTTTTCCCAGGTACCTCAGCTACTGGTTTCTCTACATAAACAAGAGTATCGATGGCTATGTCTGCAACAAAAGTTAAACCTCTACTTTCAAGTTCTGTCAATAGCTCAGGATTTTCACCATAGAATCCATCCATTGTGACATAGGAGAAAGGAATACCTTCTTCTATTGCATTATCAATCATTTCAAGACCAAGTTCATACTTGGTTCGGAACTTTATTTCCTCACGAGGAATTTTAGCCTTTAAACAACGAGCATTGTCATCAATCCATTTTTGTGGGAGATATAATCTCTCATCAATCAACATTCTCCTCTTATTCTTAAAATAAGCAAGGAATACGCCAACCTGGCAATTATCTTTTTTTCCAAGGTTGCCGCAATACTGATGAGAAACTCCGACAGAACTATTTCCAGATTTTTTTATGCTTGATTCGTCAAGTATAAGAACACCATTTTTACCTATAGTTTGAATGGCTTTTGTTCGAACAGATTTGAGGAGATCTGCAGAACGCCAAGGAGAAGTTGAGAGGAAATGGCTTAGTGATTGGTTGTTAGAGCATTTACAACAGTAAATTGCCATTTTTCTCATATTTTTCCTATAGGGGAGGAGAAGCAAACCATTAAGGTAATCAATACAGGTTAAAACCATACAACGAGTTTTAGTTTGAAAATAGAAGTCAAGATGCTTTTCAGAAAGGTATTTTTCTACAGAAATATTATTTGACTTGATGAAGTCATCTGTTATTTGTTTCACTAAACCAAATTTATAGGAGAAAAATTATACTTCACGGTAGACATGAAAAGAAAATGTGACAAAGTCAAGTTAATATATGATTTAAAATGCAGATATATAACTGACCTATAATATTCTAGTAACGTATACAATACTCTAATATATCCTGCAGTATCCTAATATAGCATCGATCCGGAATGTTTACAATTAGAAATCTCACTGAAGATCTTAATTATTTTGCTTTTCATTCAGGAGGGGTGATTTACGGCTAATTTTACAAAAAATTTAGAAAATGAGAAAGTTTCTGCCGAAAGAGACTCTATTGAAAACCACGAAATTCTGCTTGAAAGATACGGAGAGCGGTTAAGGAACCTGGACCCTGAACTGGTCACATCTGAGGATGAAATTATCTTAAAAGAAGGTTACAGGCATGCAAAAGAGGTTTTAGAGCCCGAGGGACTGGTAAACTGGTTCAGAAATGCTGCCGAGCCGTTCTACAGGTCAGCAACCTGGGAAGTGCTTTTACCTATATACGAAGAACTGCTTGATACCGCGGAAAAAGAACTCGGGCCGGAAGCCCCCGGAACTGCAGCAGTGCTGAACGGGCTTGCAGGGATTTATCGTTATATAGGAAAGTACGAAGAAGCCCTGAGGTTATTTACAAGAGCACTCAGCATCCGTGAAAAAGTTTCAGGTCCAGAGCAGCCTGAAACCGGAGACACACTCGGTGAACTTGGAATTCTCTACTATGTTATGGACAGGCAGGAAGAAGCCCTTTCATACTACAGCAAGGCTCTCGGAGTTCAGGAAAAATTTCTGAATCCGGAGAATCTGGGAGCTATAAGGACACTTAACAGGATGGCTTTTTATTACAAGGGAATGGAAAGGACTGAAAAAGCGGAAGAACTTTTCATCCGTACCCTCGGGATGCTTGAAAAACTTGCGGAAAAAGACCCAGAGAATAAAAAAGTCCTGGCTTATACTGCCGGCACCCTGAATAATCTTGGGGTTCTACTCGCAGAAATGGGCAAACTTGAGGAAGCCGAGGAAAGATACGGACAGGCTTTAAAACTTCAGGAAAATATATACGGAAAGGAACACCCGCAGATAGCTCAGACATTAAACAACCTTGCCCTTCTCTATTTTCAGACAACAAGATATGAAAAAGCCCTTATTCTCTATACTCGCTCCCTTGAGATCATGGAAAACCTGGGAAAAACCGAGCACGCCGGCTTTGCAACAACCCTGAATAACCTTGCAGGGGTCTATGTCCAGAAAGGCCGCCATGAAAAAGCCCTTGAACTCTATACGCGAGCCCTCGATATCCGGGAACGCGTCCTTGGTCCAGACAGTCCAGAGGTTGCCAAGACGTTAAACAACCTTGGCGAACTATACAGAATCCTGGGCCAGCACAAAAAAGCTCTCCCTCTCTACTCCCGCGCCCTCAAGATCTATGAAGCCACACTCGGCCCCGCCCACCCCGATGTAGGAACCACTCTGAACAACCTCGCAGGCCTGCACGAAAGTATGGAGGAGTACGAGACTGCAATTGAGCTTTATGAAAAAGCCCTCGATATAATCGAAAAAGAATACGGTCCCGACCACCCCTACTTCAAGATCACACGAAACAATTTACTCGGCCTGTACGAGAAAATGGAAAGAAGCTGGCGGAGCTAAACTTTAAATGGGTTAATAGGTTAAAATTAATTGTCTTTATTTCTATTCTTCTTAAGCCTGCCAATTATTGAATAAAGATTAGATGCGGTTGAAATTAGATGTAGTTGGAGAGCAGATGCAGACTCGCGGAAGAAAAATGATAGTCCTGTATCAGCTCTCCAAACTTAAAAGCATGAAAGCAACGAGTGCTTCACATGACTAAAAATTAATGTACAGCGAGTTAAAATAACAGACGGCAGGATACTGTTAATAAGGAAGCCACTAAGGGGGAATTTTCTGGCTATAATTGGCAGCACAACGTGCAGTATCTGGAATTTAATATTTCTTTTGTTCGTTTTCCTTTTTCTTTATGCCATAATTTACCCGCGGTCTCAGCTCAAAAAAATCCGTATGCAGCGTATAGCAAAACTGAAATCTATGGAAAGGCGTCACGGCTGTAAAGTGCTGACAATGATCCACAGGCGGGAAGCGATTTCTTTTTTCGGGCTGCCTGCTTACCAGTTCATAGACGAGGAGGATGCCGAACAGATCCTGCGCTGGATAAGGAAATACAGGGATTACCCCCTTGAACTGATTCTGCATACTCCGGGAGGGCAGCTCCATGCAAGCATACAGATTGCCCGTGCCCTGAAGAACCATCCAAAAAAGACCCGTGTGCTCGTCCCCCATTACTCAATGTCAGGGGGCACAATTATTGCTCTTGCAGCAGACGAGATAGTAATGGATAAAGATGCTGTCATAGGACCTATCGACCCTCAGGTAGGAGATCTCATGCGAGGTCTCTTTCCTGCGCCTTCCTGGATCTATGCTGCAGAAATGAAAAAAGAAAACGCTGAAGATGCCACCCTCGTTATGAGTGATATCTCCAGAAAAGCCCTTAAACTTACCAGAAACGTCGCAACCGAACTCCTTGAAGGCAAAATCACACCTGTTCCCGGCAGGGAAAACAGCCTGGATAAAGTGGTCGAAAAGCTGGTCAGCGGAGAAATGATCCATAGCACTCCCCTTTCAGCCGCAGAAGCTAAAGAAATAGGGCTTTCAGTAAGCACGGATTTTCCCGAAGACGTGCACGAGTTCATGAAACTCTTCCGACCTGTAAAAAGGAATGTGGAGTATGTGGAATAAATCCCCTGCACGTTAAAACTTTCAGAATCTGGTTCCGTATAACTGTTTTAAAGTGAGTATCTCCTGCAATACACTCCTACAAAAGTACATCTACAGAGTACATTCATATAAAAGTACATCTACAGAGTACATTCCTATAAAAGTACATCCACCAGAGTACATTCCTACAAAAGTACATCCACCAGAGTACATTCCTACAAAAGTACATCCCCACGAGTACGTCCCTACCAGAGTACACTCCAGCCAGAATACATCTTTCCAGGCTACCTCAAAATTAACTTTATCTCCCATCTGGTCGATGAGCAGTATTGACTAAACTCGATGAGCAATGTTATGAACATTAAATTCTGATTAACTGCAGTATGAAATATTTTGTTCTAAATGTAAATATTTGTCAGGTTTTGTAACAGCCATTTTTGGTTTTTTATTGACATTTTTTTAAAATAGTAGGACTGCCAACTAAATCATATTTTTTATGACAGTTTAAATTCCAAAACAATTATGTTATTTAAATCTTTCCCAGATTTTCTAATTAAATAGTGGCTTTTGATGGCTTTTTTATACAGAATAAGTATTTATACGAATATAACGATTATACTATTGATAGAATGTAATACTATCAGACAAACAAAAATCATGGTTGTTGGGGGTAATATGATTTTTCGGTTTATAATAAAATTTCAGTTGCTAATACAGCTTTTGCAGCAAGTACTGGATACGCCGGGATGGGGAAGAGGATACAGGTTACGAAATCCATACATGTTCATGATTGAGAGAAATATTTGCATCTCCGAATGAATTCATGAAAAATAAAGCATAAACTAAGGCAACAGTAGCTATGAAACAGTGCTGAAATTAAGAAAATGTTAAAATCAGTATAAAAGAAACTAAATCTTCGGGGAGTGGCGTTAGATGGTTCTTTCTAACCTGACTGAAGCTGAAAAAACAATATTGATGGATGAAACCGTTACTGACTTAAAGCATTCTTTAGAAACTGTCATTAAAAACTTACTTGCAGAATACGAGACAGATCTTGAATCTAACCTTAATATTTCGAGAGTTGAGGTAAACTTCATTGTAAAACTGGATGGTATTGAAGTATGAAGTTTATGACTCCGGGAATGTGGAGGTTCACGGATACCCTGCCTTGGGAGCTGGGATAAAGTGGATTCCCGCAGGCTTTTCTTCCTGTTCTTTTAACTTGACAAACAGCGCTTCTTGCTAAATATAAATACCTGATATTCTACAGTAAGCGAGTTAAAAAAGATAAAGAATTGATTGAGGGTGTCTGTTGTTGTTTTACACCTTTCCCGTTATCTTCCTGGCAGGTCTCTGGATTCACTCCCTTTTTGGAAAATACAGGTTCTGTGGTTCAGATATAGAAGTTGCCCTAAAAGCTCTTGGCAAAAAGAAAGATATCAAAGTAATAGCTATAGGGGGCGACGGCGCTGCTATGGATATAGTCTTCGGGGCCATCTCAGGTTCATTTGAGCGCGGCTATGGCTTTACTATATCTGTATGGACAATGAAGCCTACATGAACACTGGAGTCCAGCGCAGCAACGGAACTCCTTTTGACGCCAGCACCACAACGACTTCCCTGGAAAATTCTCTTTCGTAAACCCATTTCCAAAAAAGAACATGGTTGCGATTATGGAAGCCTATGGTTCTCCATACGTAGCTACAACCTAAATCGGCTTCCTGAGAGACATGATGGTAAAGTCAAGAAAGCCACGGAATCGTGGGCCTGACCTTATATCCACGCCCATGCCCCCTATATCACAGGCTGGGGTTTTGATACTTCCAAAGACTCTGGAAGTTACCAAACTTGCAGTAGAGACATGCCTCTGGTCAATGTACGAAATGAACGGAGAAATCACGCAGGTCACAGAAAGGTAAAGGACCTGAGACCGGTCGAGGATTACCTGAGAGTTCAGAAGCGCTTTAAACACCTTTTCATCATGGAGGATGGTGAAGAAGAAATAAAGAAAATCCAGACAATGGCGAATTGGAACATAAAACACTATTGGACTTCAGTAAAAACTATGTTCTATTTTTGTTTTGATTTTGTACTTTAAATACTTGATCAACCTCAAATAATTAGCTCAAATATTTAGCCATATACATTTTTGTCTATTAAATAACCTCTAGAAACTCACTATTTGCATGGCTCAGTCACTTTTTCGCTTTTTTAACCTTTGCATTCTCTTCACTCAGCCCTGTCCAGATTACTTTATACCCAAGGTATTCGAGCACAGGATAATAGAGGCTGCTGTCAAGCCCGAAACCCTCAAAGACTTTTACCGCATCGGCGTATGTTTCTGCAGCGCCTGGCTTTTCAAGCTCAAGATTTATTCTCTCAAGCAGCTGCCTGTGAATTACGTAGTTTTCAAGAAGTACATAATCTGCATATTTTCCGGACTCTTCGGGATCTTTAGGCTCTTTGAATTCATTTTGCGCCCTGAATTTTTTAGATTCGCGGGCTTCTGCAAGCCTTTCGGCAAGCACTCCTTTTAAAGCTCCGAACATGACTCCTTTCTCGGCTGCAATTTCTGCAAGGCTGATCATTTCCCCGGAAAGAGGGATCTCCATTTTCTGCAGTTTTGACAGATCTTCTTCAAACTTTCTTCCTTCATATTTTCTGAGCACCTGCATGACTTCATTTGCCGGAATCTTCCTGTCAAAGAAAATCACATCCTGGGCAGGAAAGTCTTTTTCCGAGCACTTGAGTTTCCTGTTAATCAGGAGAATAACTGGTTCCTTTACTTCCTTCAGTTTCTCGGTCTTCTTTTTAAGATATTCCGGTGTCCAGAAACCGACAACCTCGACGTACACTTTCATCCCGTCCCTTTGCAGGGAAAAGTCCGGAATAAATGCGTACCTGCCTGCTTTCAGGATCGTTGGTTCTCTTTTTGCTTTCCAGCCTCCCAAACTTAAGCTGGCAAACTGTTGTTCATAAGTACTGTCATAGGCTGCAATTTCAGCATCTATTTCAGCATCTGCTTCTACTACCTGAGTTCCAGCTTCCTTTCGCTCAACCCCGCTCCTATTCTTAATTCCTGTTCTGTATCCTTCCTGTCTTTCCGCAAGCTGCAAGCCGGTAGAAACTCTTTCAGGATATCTGGCTGCTTCCCGTATGGGTCTGAAAGCTTCTTCCGAGCTGTCAAGGGCAAAATCAAGGATGCGCTTCCCCTGGTAACCTTTATGGAGAATTCCTGCCTTCAGGCTCCAGCCCTTTGATTTCAGGAGGGTAGGGAAGAGTTTTGCAAAAGAATTTCCATACCGCTCCGACATCCTGAAAAGTGATGCTGGTCCGTCAAGGTGGAGATAAACGCTTTTCAATCTTTCAATTTCTTCTTTTTCCCCGCCCTTTTTTTCCTGAGTATCCTCAAGGGAGTACATAAGCCCGGACCTGAGGATTTTCCATAGAACTCTCTGAAAATCGCCTGTTATCCAGATGTCCAGGTCAACCGCGCGGAAAAGAAGTGTCTGAGTTATCGAGATGTTATACTGCCTGAGGAGCTCTGCAGGGGCAGGTGAGGTGAATTCTTTAAGGATCTGGTTTTCCTCAAGGTCTGCCCACAAGGATTTTTCAAGATCCTGAACTGAAATTGAGAGGCTTTTTGCGGCTTTTTTCAACGCCTCTTTTCTTTCAGCCGGGGAAAGCGCCATCCCGGCACAGGCTTCAAAAACCGCTTCCCTGGCTACGGAAGGGTCGACAGCTGAAGATGTTTCAACTACAGCCCGCCTCCCAAGGAGCTGGGAAAGCCCCCGGATGAAGCGGTAATTCATCTCTTCATAACCTTCAAGCTCTGCCAGGAGGTCGCCGTAGGCTTTTCCTGTATGCTGTTCAAAGGCTTCTATAAGGAGCCCTGCAAGCTCAAGATTTTCGGAATTAAAGGATGCATATGCCGGTTTGATTTTTCCTCCTGAAATACGGGTTACAAGAAGGTCAGAAGTTAGCATGAGAACCACCTTTCTGTCTTTCAGAGCTTTCAGGGCTTTCTTTTCCGGCCACCTGATTTTCTTTTCCTCCCTTTTCCCCGGGTATTTCCGATGAACCTTTTCCGGAAGATAAAGCCCCTTTTCTCCTTTGTGCGGTTCCAGTCTCCGAGGTTTCGTCGGCTATTATCTCATAGAGCACGGCTTCCTTTCCTTCTTTTTTCCTGAGGATCCTTCCAAGGCGCTGGATGTATGCCCGTTTGCTGCCTGTCCCGCTTGCTATAATTCCGATATTTGCTTCCGGGACATCAATTCCTTCATCAAGCACCTTTGAGGTAACGACAGCTCTGTAGCTGCCTGTCCTGAACTTCTCAAGAATGGAGTTCCTTTCTTTTGAAGGAGTCCGATATGTAATTGCAGGGATAAAGAATATATTGGAAATCCGGTGTACAAGCCGGTTGTGTTCCGTGAAGATAAACACCCTGTCTTCTCTGTGCTGCTCCAGGATTTCTCTCAGTTTCTCAATTTTGGAATCGCTGTTGAAAGCAAGGTCTCTTGCTGCATTTCTTGCAAGGAGGGCTTTTCGGGCTTCAGGGTCTCTTCCGCTTTTCATGACAAGTTTTTGGAAATCCTGCGGGCCTCTCATGATCATCCCGGTTTTTCTGAGGTAATCAAGGAATACGGAATAGTTCTGATCGTACTCTCTCTGTTCTTCATCCTTGAGAGCCACAGCAACCCGCTTTATCGTATAAGGGGCAAGGTGCCCGCCTGCAAGTTCCGAGACCTTTTTCTCGTAAACCTTTCCCCCTACAAGCCGGTTGAGTTCAGTATGCAACCCATCTTCCCTTTCGTATGTGGCTGTAAGCCCGAGCCTGCAGGGGGCTGCTGAAAACTCGGCAATGCTCCTGTACCCGGCTGCAGGCAGGTGATGAACTTCATCAAAAACAAGAAGGCCGAATCTGTTCCCGAGGATTTCGGCATGAATATAAGCAGAATCGTAAGTGGAAACCGTTATCGGAAGAATTTTCTTTTCCCCGCCCCCAAGTTTTCCTATTTCTATGGAAAAGGCTTCTTCAAGCTGCTTTTTCCATTGTTCAAGCAGGTCAAGGGTCGGGACAACTATAAGGGCAGGTGTATTGCACGCTGCAATTGCCCTGATTCCAGCAAGGGTCTTTCCGCTTCCTGTTGGCAGGACAAGCACTCCCCTTTTCTCATTTTCCCCCCAGGCGATGAGAGCTTCTGCTTGGTAGTCTCTCAACTTCAGCTTCTTTCCCGAAGCCTCATAAGCTGCTGCAAGGTCAGGATAGGGAAGAAGGTCAAGGACAGTATCTTCAAAATCGATCCCGGACTCTTTCAGATAGTTAATAATATCTTTATAGTACATCGCAGGAGCCCTGAAACTTCCACTCCTTTCGTCCCATACGGAGTTCGGGACCCTGACATTGCCCTTTATGAGAATAGTTCCCTGCTTGAAGCTGATTTTGATCATTGTTTACTAAAAGTCTGGACATTATATATAATAATTCAGCCATCAGCGGGCTCAGGCAGGTTTTTTGGAAAGTACAGCATTCGTGCGGTATGACTGCGCCAGCCAAATTTCGCGTCGCCCGAATTTTCGTTAACTTCGCATACATCCAGGGCAGCCAGCTCACACCGTCTCCTGACCGCTTCCAGTAGGCGGTGTATTGCTCGGCACGAGTTCATGATTACGTAGTCAGGCTGTCACAGTACCCTGGATATTGATCAGCTGGACATCTTATCTCAATCTTCCTTCGGCATGGGTGCGTCGAGAAAATCCGTAATCATCGAAAGCAGCCAATCAGAGCGGTCCACAAGTGTAACGTGAGTGGTACCGGGAAGCACTGCAAGCCGGGAACGTGGGAGGCCGGTGAGGTCCCCAGCCACTCCGCCGCCTAGCAGCCGGAATATTTCAATTACGTGCTCGGGGCGGACGATGTCGGAATCCCCTATTATGACCAGCGTGGGCGCTTTGATCGCCTGAATATCATCAGGTGTCCAGCCCTTAAACTCCCGCGTAAGTTTCTGCTCTTTGGCGATCAACACATGCCAATGTTCCGGATTCGGTGCGATCCTCGCGTAAGCTTTTTGCCATTCTGACCCGTCAAGATCCTCAGGCTTCATTTTTTCTTCTCCTTCAAGCACTTCGGGATA
This sequence comes from Methanosarcina subterranea, assembly GCF_055385895.1. Classification (NCBI taxonomy): domain Archaea; kingdom Methanobacteriati; phylum Methanobacteriota; class Methanomicrobia; order Methanosarcinales; family Methanosarcinaceae; genus Methanosarcina; species Methanosarcina subterranea. Next base: position 2,784,503 of record NZ_AP042426.1, read on the forward strand.
AAGCCCATCATTGCTGTATGAGGGAGAAACAACCACAAGTTTGCGTACTATGTTCGGATGCTTAATAGCAATTTGCAGAGCAATGGCGGCTCCCATGCTGTATCCAAAGAAATCGGCTTTTTCTATCTTGAGCTGTCTCAGAAGCTCAATGGTATCCTCAGCCATTTGCTCATAGGTCAACGGGCGGTCGATATCGGCTGTACGGCCGTGTCCCTGCTGTTCCATTGCGATTACCTGCCCTCTCTCTGAGAGGGATGGCAGAAACTTTCCAAAAAAGGTATCGATTGTTGTCAGGGAGCCGCGAAGTAGAACCAGTGGTCTGCCTGTGCCGTGGATTTCATAGTACATCCTGAGCCCGTTCACGGAAGCATAGCCGCTCCTGTAACTTTTATTTCTTTCACTGTGCACTCTTTCCGCCCTGATACCCCCTTTGCTATTCAGGCTCCGTAAAAGTATTTGCTTTGATTTTTACTCTATATTTTTTATACTCATCCTGTTATAAAACAGCTTCTTATTTTTCCCCGCAGATGTTAGTATAATGATCTCAGGCCGATGGTCGGGTATATCTGAATCGGGCTATGTATCTGGTCCCCACAAGAACGCCACAATTACAGCCACAATTGCAAAAACCGAATAGTGAACGTCCGGGTAACCGAATAGTGAATGTCCGGGTAATCGACCAGTGGGTTATGAGTTTTATCGGCTGGAAACGTAGCCCTGCAGACATTGTGTATAGCATGGAAGAGGATGACTGCAAACACGCTCTTTCCTGTACTGTTGTAGAGCCAGACCATCACGACCCGCAAAGTAGTGATGCCGAAAGTAGACCATATTCCATTTCAGGCCCCTGCCCTGCACAATCATTGACTGATAATGCCCTATCATTGTCACCAATCCAAGAACAGCGGCGGCTTTTAGCGAGCTCCATCGCTTCTGCATAGGATCGATAGCATATCCCGTCCAGCCTATCTCTTCACCCACGGCAAGGGCAAAAAACAAAACGAATAGAAATGGTATCTTCTGGAATTGAATTTGAGTTTTGGCCGGGAGTGGTCGCCCCAGTATGAGCATTGCACCACAGATTAGCGAAAATAGAAGAAAACTCAACAAAACAGTGGGTACGTACCAGATCTTATTTTTTGGTCTCTTATAATCGAAAACTCTTTTTAGTAACCGCTTTGCGCCGCTCAGACCCTCTTCCCTGTAAACCAGGATCGCGGCTGCTGTCAATGGCATGAACGCGAGCATCTAGAACGGAGTAGCAAGAGCGAAGGCCAATATAAAGAATTTCAAAGACGACCTTTTAGATGATGTACAGGCTTTCATAGCTTGTTGTCTCCCTGACGGCTAAACTTAATCTTAATTAAATGCGAATTTTCCTTTTGTGCTGCATTCGTCCTCTGTTTTCTTGTCATTCAACCGTTGAGCATAATAGCCTCACGCTCCTGAACGGGCATACCTGAATCTAGCTAACGTTTTTGGACCCCACAGTAAGGTCACGATCGTAGCGACAATTGCGGTAATTGTTCCGGTAATAACAGGGTCGTAATGTGAACCGTAATCTGGAAAAAGAAACTCGCTGACGTTCATCATGTCGTGGAAGAGGACTGCCGCAAGCACACTTCTTCCAGTATTATTATAGAGCCAGAAAATAATGATTCGAAGTGCTACTGTAGAAATAAATTGCCCTGTGGTCCATGTTAGAGTATGGTGAGTTTGATAATACCATCCCACAAGATGTGCCATAGCCCCCATACCGACCCCATAATAATTCCAGCTCCTAATGCACCCCAGCGGTGCTGCACCGGATCAGCGGCATATCCCATCCAGCCTGCCTCTTCGAATACAGCAGGTATTAAGAACAGGATAAAAAATAACGGTATCGCCAGAATTGAAATCTGCGGATCGGGAAGCGGCCGCCCTATCAGGCGCATTACCCAGTAAGAGAGCAGCATAATGACAGGCATCAAAAAAAGGATGGGCAGGTACCAGATCTTTGGCTTTATTCTCCTGTAATCGAGAGCTCTTTTCAATAGCTGTTTTATTCCATCAATTTTGTTTTCTTTATATACCAGGATTGAAGCCGCTATGAGCGGGCAAACAAACATGAACGCACTCACGGGGAGATTTATCGGAAGTGGAAGCTCCTGCTTAGCAATAGCCCCAATTAGCCAGAATGGAATAGAAAGAACGAAAATCAATAAAAAGAATTTTGAAGGCGACTTTTCTGATAATGTATTTGCATTCACGATTTAGTCTCCTGGAAAGCTTAATTTTTCCTTTCTGTGACTCTCAGATACGTTTGAACATTTTCGGAAAATCTGTCACCAGTCCTTCGTCGTCTACCGTAATATCGGAAACGAAATCAGGCAGTATAATGTCCTCATATCGATATGTTTGCTCATCTATCTTGCTATAGATTTGCTGCAGCCGGGATAGCGAAAATCTGTTTTCGTCAAAGTAAATAATGTCCACTTTTTGCGGTTTCTTTCCCTCAAACTGCAAGCGCTTGATTGGCAATGTATTCGTAAACGGCGAGATGGAGATATCCACCAGTTCCACGCCCTCAAACTTGGCCAGATGCTTACTTTCGCAGTCGTACCACTGGTCACCTTTATGAACAATCTTAATAATACGCTCATCCAGTAGCGATTTTATTGATACCTCTTTAACATCCCAGTCTTTAGTTAATACGACATCGTACTCCATAGCAAAAGGAACACCTCTGTCGGTTTTGCCAACCGCTATGCCGTGGTCAAAAATACCCTCGTTGACAGTGTGAGTATGAACAACTGTGCTCGGCCATGACAATGCCTGCCAGACAATCGTTCGTGTTTTATCCATTGCCATTACTCTATGTTTCGAGGATCAGGTAATGAGTCTTTTCTGCTATATTTTTTCTTTTTAGTCTGTAACCAGTGCACTATAAAACCTGTGCAGAGCCTGATCTATTGAATATCCTGCGGTGATACCCATCCAACTATACCAGGTGTAAATTAGTATGCAAAGATACTTTAGTGCAGGGAACGGTTGAATGTATAGTGGTTATTCTTGAGGGGGCAATAATGAATATGGACAAAGTGAGGTCTAAAGACGGAACACTTATTGCCTACGAACGAAGTGGGTCAGGGCCTGCTCTGGTTCTGATACATGGCACAAGCGTGGATCACACACGATGGGCATCTGTCCTTCCCATGCTGGAGCAAAAATTTACCGTTTATGCCCTTGACCGGCGTGGCCGCGGTCAGAGTGGAGATTCGGCAGTCTACTCCCTAGAGCGTGAATATGAAGATATTGCCGCGGTAGTAAGTTCTATCCATGAGCCGGTGAATCTGCTGGGTCACTCGTATGGAGCATTGATTTGTCTGGAGGCAGCTCTCCGTGTCACTAATCTCAACAAACTGATACTCTATGAACCAGCCTTTCGTTCAGATGTGCCTTTATATTCGCCCGATATTCGGGCACGAATCCAGTCATTACTTGATTCCGGAAGTCGGGAGGAAGTCCTGATAGTATTCTTCCGTGAGGTTGTCGGTGTGTCGGAAGATCAACTTGAAGTATTACAAAACGAGCCAGTCTGGACAGGCAGGTTAGCGGCAGCTCATACCATCCTCAGGGAGTTCTCTGATGAGGACTATACACTCGACCCCCAGCGCTTTGAGAACTTAACTGTCCCTGCTATGCTCTTGCAGGGTAGTGAAAGTCCTGATTTCCTCAAGAGAGCTACGGAGGCGTTACACGCATCATTACCCAATAGCAGGATTGTCGTCATGCCAGGGCAGCAGCACATTGTTATGAGAACAGCACCGGAAATGTTTGTACGCCTGGTCACCGAGTTCTTGATAGACTAAATCTAAATGGCCAAGAACGATTAGCAGCACGCCTCTTTATTATTCGCGGCGCCCTCATTATGGACCCCTTCTGACCATTATTGACTGAGCCAGTTCTGGGCTACCACTACAGGCTCATTATCTACTACTGCCGGCAAATTATCCAACCGTTTCTCTCTGTTCTTGGTAGCGATAAAAATGCTCTCTGGTCCCGTTTTGAGAAAACGCACCAGTTGTTTTTAGAGAAGTTACCGCTTCTCCACGGTTTTATCCTTCCAGGCGCAGTTCACGGGCTGCAGACGCAGGACTCACATGAGATAGCTAAAGCTATCATGAACTTCTTTACGCATTATCCCATCTGGGCCCCCCTACCAGATCTGGCCTTTAATACTTAAAAAGCCTGCCTTTGAGCATGGACTTCGATCAGTTAGACGGGTTGCCTCGATATCGTTCTTTACAACCCGGCAATAATGATGTAATGATACGGCCCAGCCTCAGTTACCGACATTACATGGAACCCGGCAGACTCGATTAGTTGCTGAGCTTTTCCGATGGAGAACCTTTTTTCCAGTGGCGGGCCAAATGACATCGGCTCGGGTTTCCAATCGAGGTCGACTAACAGCCCTGATGGCCGGAGCATCCGCCTGGCATTCCTGATCACCTGTGCCGGGTCGGCAAAATCATGAAGATCTATCCCGAAGAAGACGAAGTCGGCACATCCCTCGCAGGCAACAGTTTCCTCCGCAGCCCGCACTTCAGCTGATAGATGACTGAGTCCTTCTTCTTCTGCCTTCTGCCGGAGTCGCATTATGGAACCTTCGTCGAGATCTACCGCAATTACTTTTCCTTCCTGCCCTACTATCCTCGATGCAGGTATGGCGAAGTACCCATCGCCGCATCCCACATCCACGAATGTCATATCCGGCTCCAGGCCAATGTCAGTCAAAATCTTTTCCGGGTCCTGCCATTTCCGGCGCTCTGGATCATTTATCGGGAATTGTCTATGTACCATATAATGAACCTCATGCAACTACTGGTCAGGTAAAAAAACGTTTCATGCAAATTTATTTTTTATGCATCTCTACTGGCTACCTGCTGGCTACTGTTCAATCAGAACTATCATTGAGCCAAAATTTGATATCCACTACCCTGGGCCTTCATGGACTTTGCCACTGCCCTGTATCCGACTTAAAGTGATGACGAGATTAATCGCAATTGCACTCCCTCTGGGATAGATGCGTCAAGAAACTCTTTGATCATCGAAAGTAGCCAATCGGCGCGTTCTACGAGCGTAATGTGGGTGGTGCCTTGGAGCACTGTAAACTGGGAATGTGGGAAGCCAGTAAGACCACCGGGCACATTATCGCAGATCTTTGCTCAACGACTCTTTTAGTGCCAGAGCGTCTTCAATAACCGGCCAGCCTGGGCAGTTGACTGCAACTACTTGTTGAGTAAGGGCACAGGTGAGGAATGTAACACTCCCTGCCAACTTACGAAAGGCCCGCAATAATGCTCTGCGTAAATTTGCTAGCAATCGAACCATCTGGATCAAGCGTGGGATTGAAAATAGTAATTGTTATACCCACAGCCTGACCTGATGTCATTAGAGCTCTCAACAGAGCACTCAATTCATCCCATTGTAAACCACCACCAGGTAAGGGGTAATCTACCGCCGGCATAATCTCATTGTCCAGCACATCAGCATCAAGATGAATCCAGAACCCGTTGAGTTGATTTTTTCGTAGCTTCTCGAGAGCTTTTCGAGCAGCTGCAGCACTTCCCAGGGCGCGCATCTGCTTCAGGTTAAAAGCATTTATCGAAGTCTCTTGAATATCCTGGCTGGCGTATTCCTTCTGTTCTTCAGTATCGCGGTAACCGAATGCAATGGTATCTTCCTCCTGCACGAGCGGCTTAAGCCCATCAATGTCAGTTAGAATATCTGGGCCTCTACCGGAAACGATGGCCAGTTCCATTGAGGCAACCTCACCATCTGGCTCAGCCGCAGGTTGATAAAAATCGGCGTGACCATCAATAAAAAACAGCCCGTATTTACCTGAACGTCTTAAAGCTAACATGCAGCCAATTAGAATGCTGCAATCGCCTCCGAGCACAATGGGAAACTGCCCCTTTTTTCGCACGTCTGCGACCTTCTCAGCTAAGCGCAAAGAAAATTCTTTGATTGAATATGGATTCAGAAGGAGCGTGGATTTGTCTCTTTCCGGTTTGTAGGGCGGGGCATCAACTTGGCCCGCATATTCAGCATGTAAACCCTGGATCAACCCGGCTTTCTTCAATGCTTTCGGTAAAGTTTCAACTCCTGTGGGTTTAAGTCCCAAAATGGAGGGAGCATCTATTATTGAGAACTGCAACATAGTTTCTACCTTTCCTTTGTTTAGTAGAAGCTTTCCAAATTCTTCAAAACGTATCTTTTGCAGTAACTACAAAATAAATAAATAAATAAATAAATCTCATAGGTACGAATTTCATGCCTGAATACTGCTGAAGAATGCGAACATATCTTTCACCAGCAGTTCAGGTTCTTCCATTGCTCCAAAGTGGCCGCCGCGTGGAATTTCACTCCAATGCTGCACGTTCATGGTTCGCTCGGCGTATTCGCGCGGAACTTTGATATGTCTGGTAAATATGCCGGCACCAACCGGGATCTCAATACGTTCGCCGGGTGCAAGCACCGGAGTTTCGAAGGTGTTTTCATAGTATGTCCGTGCTGCTGAGTTGGCGGTCTCGGTGAGCCAGTAGATCATCACACTGGTGATCAGCTCGTCTTTACTGAAGCGTTTCTCAAGATCACCATCGCAATCGCAAAGGTCACGGAACTTGTCAAGTAGCCAGGCAGCCAGCCCAACCGGCGAGTCATTGAGGCCATATGCCAGCGTTTGAGGGCGGTTGCTCTGTACAATTGCGTATGCAGCTCCGGGTGTCCATAGCCACTCTGGCGCTCCTTCCAGATAGGCCCTTTCGGCTTCAGTAGGGTTGGGCAGAGCATACGGGTCGGGCGTAAAATCAGGATAACTGAAGTTAAAAAGGTACATGCCCATGACTTCTTTCGGATATTTGAGCCCCAACAGCCTCGCAACACCACTACCCCAATCAGTGCCGCTGGCAGCGTATTGCTTGTAGCCAAGAACTTCAGTCATGAGCTCGTGCCAGAGATTGACTGTCTTGCCAATATCCCATCCGGGTTCGGCAGGCCGGGTAGAAAAACCAAACCCTGGCATGGACGGTACGATCACATCGAACGATTGCTTGGGGTTTCCACCGTGGCTTGCGGGGTTTGTTAACAGCGGAATGATTTTATAGAATTCATAGAAAGAGCCCGGCCAGCCATGCGTGAGAATAATGGGAATCGGGTTCGGGCTTTTACCGTGCTCATGCACGAAATGAACATCCATACCATCGATACGTGCAGTAAACTGATCGAACCTGTTGAGTTTCTTTTCTTCAACCCTCCAGTCGTATTTGTGCTGCCAGTAATCTACCAATTCCTTCATATATCCCAGGTTAGCGCCGTAGTCCCATCCAGCACCCCTCACCTCGTCAGGCCAACGCGTGATTTTAAGCCGGTATTTCAGGTCGGCCAGCTGCCTGCGGGGAATATCGATCGTGAATGGTTTTTTTACCATATTTTATCTCCTTACAAATTCTTTATTTTATTTACCATAAGTTCTCCTTCATCGGGTATTTGTCAACTTCACATCCATCCCATGGTAGCCGCTAACCATCGCTCAGCATTTCCGTCATAAAGAAGGTAGCCAGCTTTCGGAAAGAGAATATTATAGTGCGTCACGCCTGTCAAAATAACAAACTGAGCCATCGGTCTCCCGGAACCGTCAAGGCCTGCATCCCGCTAGCCATTGCCGAGCAACTTGTTAAATTCGATGATTTGTTCTGTACGGACAGCGTCCGTATCCGCTAAGATGATCATCATAGGCGACCGAATCGAAGCTACATCCTTTGACCATTCATAGTCCTGTCTGACCAGGTTACTGAGTTTGTTGAAGAGCGCTTCCCAGTCGGTGTCGGGATAAAGCTGGTAGAGCGGGATCTGCTTCATGGCTTTCGAAGTCTCGGTACCCATCTGCGCCATACTCTCCAGAAATTTGGAATACCAGCTATCTCGCTTGACAGAAACCGAGATGATCACGAGCTTACCAACCACTTTCTGGTGCCGGAGGAGATATGCAGGGCAACGCCGGCGCCAGGCGAGTAGCTCCTGATGATATCGGCTCTCTCGATACCGAGATGCTCCATTAGCATCTATATGTCGTCGACCACCAGTCTAAGCTGAGCGGTCGGTTAATGTCAGTCTTCCGCCCGTGGGCATGCAAATAGACGGCTACAATTTGCCTATCTTTGGCAAGCGTAGGCAGAACAGGGCCGAACATCCTGTCGGATCGCTACCCCATGTAGTAAGATGAGGGTCTGCCGGTGCCATGGATCTCATAGTACATCTTGAGACCATTTACCGACGTGTAGTTGCCCTTTGAGTTCTTGTTTATTTCATTTGGGTGTTCGATCGTGCTCTTTCCCATAAGGATTTCTCCTTTTCCAGATTTTCAGCGAGCTTGTCGGATAATTATTTTCCAGCCAGCTTCGGTCAAAAGGTATTTTCGTCCTTCGGGGCACAAATATGGCGCGGGGTAAGCTGACCCAGTACAAATGAATAAAACCCACAACGATAAAAGAAATACACACGCAATCACATATAACTCATCATGGTGAGTACGGTGAATGGGAAAAGATTACGTAAGGCGGGTGGCGGGTAATGAAGTTCACCCAGTATTCCGATATCTACGTCGCTGTGCAGGATGCCGGCGTCAATCGGATCCTTAACCACATTATGGCACAGCGACCCTCACTCTTCAACTACGGGTCAATTCTTCCTGCAACCAATCCCCGGCCTATCTGCAGGGAAATCCATACTGTGCCGCAGGTGGTGCAGGCAAACAATCTTCTTATAAGCAGGACGGATCCATTGCCGATCATCCGGACGCCCATCACGCTAGACTACATCATTCAATTGACCAGAGGGACGATAGACTTTTTCCCAGGAAGCGCTTTCAGTCTCCCGCCGGAACTGGACCCTCCTCTCAAAGAGCAGCAGTTTGCTGTTAACTTTAAGGTATGTACCAGCCTGATCTGCCAGCCCTGGAATAGCATTTTGCCTTTTGCCAGTAGCGGTAAGAAAGAGGAAGGAGATATCGACTGCTTTTGCTTAAACCTTTTTGCGACCGGTGGCTTTGGGATAGCGGGAATTCCAGGAAAGCAGAATATTTCGATGAATATATCCGGCATAGAGATTCCTGAGCTCAATCCGGAAAGTTTGGAGAAGATAATAGGGTGCTATGCTCTCCTTACCCTGAACCAGGGAATTTTCCCTCAGATAATGGCTGCGATCTCTGCGCTCGCTTTCAATGCCATTAATCTCCCCAAGAGCATGGGTAGCCTTACCATTTCCGCATCGGCGACAGCCCCCCATAACCCGGCTGTAGAGGATAGCCAGTTAAAGGTTTTTGCCAATCTTGACAGCATTACGTTCAACCTGCTGCCTTCAGAGCCGACCCCCTCCGAGAAAATATCTGCCGGAGCCGTGACGCGGACCAGTCGGCCAAGGAATAGAAAGGGAACCTTTGACTTTAATGCTGCCGTTTCCGCCGCCGCTTTCGAAAAGATCTTTACCGCTATTGTGAAGGGTTTTCGTTTCTCAAAGTCGGGTGCAGATAGCTATGGCCCATTCTCCGTTAACTATGATGTGGTGGCGCACTTCGAAGGCGGTTCCCTCGAGATGCGAGACGACGGCACGATCGTTATCAAAGAACTCGACGTCAAATGGGATAAATTCAAACTCAGTATTGGGATCAATATCCCCAAGCTCTGTGTTGGAGGTGGTGAGGTCTGTTTAATGCCGCCGTATCCTTCCTGCAATGTCCCGGTAGTGGGATGCAGGGATTGCGTGGCGCTCCCATCATACTGCTTTTTCAGCGACAGCCCGGATATTACCGTCCCGATAGACTTAAGCGAATCCATCACATCGGAGGTAACCTTCAAAGCACGGGTAGAAGCATTTTACGGGGTATATTCAGGGACACCAAATCGATGGCAGATTGTTGCCATTCCGACCTTACCCTCAGATCTCCACGTCACCGGCATTGCAGACACCGTTGGAGATCTCTTCAAAAACCGCGTGGAGGGTTCGATCGACAACCTTCTTAGCTCTTCAAAGGCGCCCGACTGGGCAATTAACCTTATCCAAGAGATCTTAGGCGGGATAGACAACATCATCAGGAACATCCTCAATATCCCGGAAGATATCGGGAAATGGTTCATAGATATGATTCACAAGATCGGGATAACTAAATCACTCCTCAATGATCTCCATGACTACCTTACCTTCAAGATACCGACAGCTCTCGAGATCGAGGACCCCTTTCAGGTCCTGAGACCCGACGACCTCATGATTCCGGTGAAGATTCCTATTGAGTTCATCGAGGTCAGTGTGAATTCCCATGAGATAGTGATAAAAGGAGATGTGGGAGATTGATGAAACTCACACGACTGCCTTCTGGTTATTACTAACCACCAGTAGTAGAGTTTCAGTCCTTACTGAACATCCCAACGGTTCAAGGAACAGCTTCAGCCAGGCGATTTCTGGATGATTCTGGAGATTCTATCTTTTGCTCTTCGCAGTATTGCCCCTTGCGGTAGATTACTTAAAGAAGATTATTTAACGATAACTGCAGGAAGTCCGACAAACTTCCCATATCGAGCAATCTCTGATTCTAACGCCCCCTGCTCTTCTTTATTCAATTGCCGAAACGGATTTAGTCTGATTTCAACCCTACTTTTTTTCAAAGTTCTATTCCAGGTGCCTGCTACTTTTCCATTCAGAATGGTAACTGCAGTCAAAGCATTACCCATTGAGATCATTCTCTCAATATCCCTCGACTCACTAATATCTCCTCTATCCTTGTAGGCTATTGTATACTCATCATAAATTGATAGTAAAAATGCTGATGGTAACTCCAGCGTTATAGCACTTTTATCAGTAGAAAACCAGTAGGTTTTACCGTCAAACGTTGCCTTTTCTAACTCTGATTCAATTAAACCGAGGGCATCTCTTGAGTCTTTAACGGTAAGTCCCGACCACCATGAAAAATCCTTTAGCTGGGCTGGCCCGTGACTTGTAAAATACTTGAGTGCTAGTTTTGCAAGAGCCTGTTCTCTGCTCAGTTTTTTTGCTTTCGCCACTCGCTCTTCCAGAAGTGCATACGTAAATTGTTTCCCACGCCTTGGTCCGCTGCAAATTAATCCATCCAGCTCAGCCTGCATGATAATGTGAGCCAGACGCTGAACATCGGTCTTGATGCCTGTATTTGCCAGCAGTGTTTTCAACTCCTGCCGGGTGAGATACGTATTATTTTGCAGTGCTCTGGCAATTGCGGAGTTGCTCCTGGCAAACAGCGCGTCATCGAGCTCGAGTTTCCGATTGTAATGTGCAAGAACCGTTTTGACTCGAGGTGCAGTCAACTCAAGCATCCAGCGTATATCTTCCGGCACAACAAAGTGCCAGGTTGGGCGCATTACATGGGTGCGCAGGATCTTGCCTTCATTAAAAGCTTTTTCGATACTTTCATCAGTTGAATTTTTGATACGAAGCCCAAGAGCCCATTTAGCGGCAGCAAAATCCTGTGCCTGAACTGCCCCTAAATGCGAAACCGCATTAGCCGGACTTTTAAACGGAGAATGACTTAAGCCACTGTTATGAAGACGTAATTTGGGAATTTCTGAAGCTTTCATAAGAATCTATCAGTCTTCCTCTGGAATGAGAATCTATTAGTCTTCATCTGGACCATTGCCATCAGTACTCGCATACAGTATAACGTTTTAGCTATAGAGTCACTGCTGAGGCACAACAGCAATGGCATCCATCTCTACCAGGAAATCAGGGTTTGCCAGCCCTGATACGAAGGCAACGGTGATCGCAGGTGGATCAGGTCTTCTGCCCCAGAATTGCTGGAATGCTTCAAAAGCCGGCTGAATAGGCTGTCCCTGTACTGCGTATATATTCCATTTGACAATATGCTCCAGTTCAGCACCGCCAGCTTTCAGTGCAGTTTGCACATTAGCCAAAACCTGCTCGGTCTGCTTTTTGATGTCACCTTTTCCTACGATTGTTCCGGAAGCATCTACCGCATCCTGCCCCCCAATATAAATCGTCTTTACCTTACCGGTTACGACGATTACGTTGGTGAATGCCGGATTTTTTGGTAAGCCATCGGGATTTATATACGAAACCTGCCCTTTAATTGAGTCTGCCATTATTGAAAATCCCCCAATTACATATATTCTACCTTACAGAGTAAATTACAAACGATTTTTCTCTTTTGTAGCAAAGTCCTTTAAGAAAGCTGCTGGACAATATCCACAAATGTGCCAGCAGGGTCTTCAAGCATAAAGTGTTTCTGTCCCCATTCTTCCTCTGTATATGGGAATATAATTTTTAAGCCTTCTATTTTTTTGGCTTTCTCCCACTCTTTTTCTGCATCTTTTACTTCGAAGGTAAAAATAATGCCTTTTCCGTTATACCCGGCATGAAGAAACTCGGGCTGGTTAGAGAGATCAGGTTTCATAAATCCCAACTCAATGCCGTTCTCGTGCTTCAGTTGTATATACCAGTCGGACTCAAAAACTATATCAAAATCGAAGTTCTGGACATAAAAATCTTTACATTCGTTAAATTTTGGTGTGACTACAACAGTGTATTGAGTGTTTATGTCTATTGTCTGCATAACAAATCTCCTCCGTCAAATTATGTTCAGTTTATTGTCCTTCATATGCCCGCTTCAGAGCTTCGATGTCGTATTTTTTCATTCCATAAATTGCAATAATAACCCTTTTTGATTTTTCAGGGTCAGGATCATCAAGCATTTCGTCTACAATAGCAGGTGCAATCTGCCACGAAACGCCATATTTGTCTTTAAGCCAGCCGCATTGGCTTTTCTCTCCGCCTTCCGACAGCTTTTCCCAGAGCCAGTCTATTTCCTCCTGGCTCTCGCATCTAACGTACAGCGACATACCCTCACAGAAATTGAAAAAGTCCCCCCCATTAACCGCTTCAATTTCATGTCCATTGAGCAGGAATCTAACGGTTCTTACGCCGCCTGCAGGTCCGGGTCGAATGTCTTCGGGTAAGTATGAAAGAGCCGCAAGTTCTTCTTTGCTATAGCGAGCAATACTCAGAATTTTTGAATTTTCAAATATAGCAGAGAAAATCGAAACGTAGAAATTCACCGCCTCTTCGGCCTGACGGTTGAAGGTCAAACACGGTGTTATTTTCTGAGTACTTGCTTTCATAGGGTCTTCTCCCCATCAGACTGCTTCTTGAAATTTTGCATATTTTAACTACCCCCTAAAATTACACAACTTTGTTCTATAATCATTCGCTTCTCTGATCTATAGAATAATTACCCTTTTTCAGTTTCATAGTGAAGCAAAACGTTTCCGGATTTGAACTTTTTTGTTTCTAAAAGCTTAAGATTTAATTTTTTGACATCCTTAAACAGCGGTTTTCCTGTTCCCAAAACAACCGGAGTTACCGCCAACAAATATTCATCAATTAATCCTTCATCTGCAAGCTGCTGTACAATTGTGCCACTGCCAAATATCAGGATATCAGAACCTTTTTCTTGTTTTAACCTGCTTACCTCTCCTATGACATTACCTTTAACCAGTCTGGTATTCTGCCAGGAAACTTCTTTTAAGGTCTTTGAAAAAACCACTTTGGTCATTTGATTTAATTCGTTGGCAATAACCCGTGCTTCTTCGGGAGATTCTGGATCAGCAGCTACCTTTGGCCAAAAACTTTCAAACAGCTGATATGTCACTTTGCCAAGCAAAACCGTGTCGGGTGGATCCATGTCGGATTCCCCCATTTCATGTAACGCTTTGTCAAGTTCATGGTCTGCTATGAACCAATCGATTTCTCCGTTAGGCCCAGCAAAAAAGCCGTCAACAGAAATTCGATTAAACATAATAATTTTTCTCATAGTGCCTGTCCCCATTCTCCCAAAACTGTTCTCATCCGGATTTCAATCAACGAGCAATTTATTTTATCCGGGTTCCGACAAAATCGTAAGCTACGTTTCCGGGATTTTCTTTGCCCGGGTTCGGTCTCCAGCCGCCAGAGAAGGTATTGCAGTCTTCGCTTATTTTTCCCGTCATTTTTGCCCCTCCTGCAAGATCCGTTGTAATCGTGACGTTCTTGCCCCGGACATCATATCTGTACGGGATGGGAATCCCTGCCAGATTGGAATAGACAAGTGAGGGGAAGGCATCGCTCTCCGGATCGTAGTAAATGAGTTCCAGGCTCTGGATTTTCATGTCCATGAAGTCAGCCTCGAAGTTCTGTTTTAGAAAGAACCCTCCAGGTAGCCACTCAAAAGTAGTCAGTGCAGATACGTTGTCGACTTTAGAGTCAAGCGTGTGACCTTTTATACTCCACGTACCGACCAATTCATCCAGGCGCTTGAGTGCGGAATCAGGTTCAGGTTGCTGTTCTAACTGCGTGTTGTTGTTTGAAATGATAATTTCTCCTTCTTTTTTATTTACTACTATACTTCGAAAATTATGAATTCGTGATCTGCAGACTCGCTAATAAATTTAGTAATTGTGCAGTCGATAAGTTGTATTCACCCAACCTCAGGCATGCGTGAGTCAAGGAACGCCGTAACAAAGGCAGCCAGCGAGGGGAAGGAGAGAATATTGTAATGCGTTACGCCCGGCAGAATAGCGAGCTGCGCTGCTGGCCTTTTGGAACCATCAAGGCCGGCATCCCTTTGACCACCGCCAAATAATGCGAAGAACTCAGTTATATGATCAATACGGACGGCGTCCGCATCCCCAAAAACGATCATCATAGGCGACCGAATCGAAGCCACGTCCTTCGACCAGTCATAGTCCTGCCTGATCAGGTCACCTAGTTTAGTAAAGAGCACTTCCCAGTCGTTGTCGGGATAGAACTGGTAAAGCAGGGTCTGATTCATTGCTTTTGCAGTCTCGGGACCCATCTGCGCCATAAGCTCCTGAACCTCGGGGTACCATCCATTCTGCTTAACGGGAGCTGAGATGATCACAAGTTTACGAACTAGGTCAGGGTGGCGGATGGCTGTCTGCAGAGTTACGCCTGCGCCAAGCGAGTAGCCCATGATATCGGCTCTTTCGATGTCGAGGTGCTTCGTCAACGCCGCGATATCGTCAGCCATCGACTCGAAGCTGAGCGGCCGGTCGATGTCAGACGTCCTCCCGTGAGCCTGCAAATGGACTGCAACAACCTGCCTGTTTTCTGCGAGTATTGGCAGGACCGGACCAAACATTTCGCTCGCACCAACACCGCCATGAAGCAGGATCAGTGGTTTGCCAGTTCCATGTATCTCATAATAAATGTTGAGGCCGTTAACGAAAGCATAGTTGCCTGTGGCTTCTCTATCCGGGTATTCAGGCTTTTTTTCCCTGTTTTTTGAGGTGGAACCGGTATCAAACGGGTGTTCCATGAGATCTTTCACTCTGGTTAACTTCACCTCCATCCAGGGTGACCAGTTCGAGCCGTCACTTAACCGCTCCCAGCTGGCCGTTATAATATTATTGTTATCGCTGAACGTAACCGTGGAGCGCTCCGATTCTCCAATGAATATCCAGTCACCGTTGCGTACAATCGCCTGAGATGTACCGGAATTGCCCTTGTTGTCAAAATAGCGCATTGGATAGATATTGCTCGAAGCATCATAGCCGATGATTTCAACGGACTTGACCTCCTCGTCTCCCATAAGCACATCCACGCGGTGAATAAGGAAAAACCCGCCGGGCAGCCACTCATAGATATCCGTTCCAATTATCTTAACGGCAGGGTTAGACGGTGTTGCTCTAAGCTGGCCTTCCGTGTTCCACTTGCCGACAAAGACATTCAAGCGCTTGAGTGCTGGATCTGGCTCGGGTGGCTTCTGTGTATTGTTCTTATTCATATTCTATTATCCTTTCAGATTATTGTCCCTCATATGCCTGCTTTAATTTTTTTATGTTAATTTTATCCATCTGAAGCATGACTTTCATAACTCTTTGAGATTTTTCAGAGTCGGGATCATTTAACAGCTCGCCCAAAACGGTTGGTACAATTTGCCATGAAACGCCGTATTTATCTTTAAGCCAGCCGATCCTTTGTTTTTCTCCGCCCTCGGAGAGCTTCTCCCATAGATCATCTACTTCCTCCTGGGCCTCGCAGCTCACAAACAAAGATATGGCTTCAGCGAAGGTGAACTGTGGACCGCCGTTTAACGCAATGAATTCCTGTCCGTCGAGCTGGAATGTCGCGAACATTGCCGTTCCTTTCTGTCCGGGCCCTGCTTCTCCATAGTGCGTAATGCTAACAGCCTTTGAATTTTCAAAAACTGAGGTATAAAAATTCATTGCCTCCTCAGCTTTACCATCGAACAACAAGCATGAGGTGATTTTTTGCATATGTGTCTCGCGGTTGCCTTTAGTTACGCGAGTCGTGGTATACTCGTAGCCACCCGTCTTACCAGCGGCCTTTAATGGTATTTCCATCCTTGCTGAACGTCCCCTGGCTAAAATTGTCCGAGCCTTTGTCTCCGAACCAGTAATACAGAGTGTCGCCTTCGAGGTCGTAGGTATATGTAAAATTACCACCGTTAATTTCCATTAAATACGAACGCAGTGTCCGGGTATCTTCGTCAAAGCCGGTATATTCGATGCCCTTATGCCTTTTGCCATCATAAATCAAATCTTAACTTTTATTTTTTCATCTTTTCCAATAGCTCATCGAGACGGTCATACGAATCATTAACCCCTTCTTCCATGCCTGACTGGAGCATCCCATCACGATCCTCAATCGTCTGGAAGACAGATTGAGATGTTAATTTTGTCCTGCCACCCGGCAATGCTTCAAATCTCGCTGTTTCGAGGATGACATGCCCTTTTTCCGGAAGCCCTTCAAATTCAAATGTGCCAATAATTCGTTCAGGTGCTAAGACTTCATGATTCACACCATGAAATGCATACTCATTGCCATCCGGGTCTGTCTGGATGTAGCGCCATGAACCTCCGTTTCTTGGCTCAAATGTCTCAAGCGTCATTACAAGTTCACGAGGCCCAAGCCATTGTGCATAAAGCTTCGGGTCGGTAAATGCTTTAAACACAATCTCGCGCGGTGAATCAAATTCCCTTTCAATGATAATCTCCTGTTTCCCAGGTTCAGCTGTAATCTTAGTAAGCTTATTTGTCATGCTTTAATCGCCTCCTTTGAGTCAGACTGATAGTGAAGCAGAACGACGCCGTTGCTGAACGCCTTTGTTCTTATAAGCTTCATCTTATGCCTGTCATTCAGGTCTTTGAACAGGGACTTTCCTCTGCCCAAGACGACAGGATTAACAAAAAGGTAATATTCGTCAATTAAACCAAGATTCATAAAAGCTGACACAATGCTACCACTACCGTATATCACCATGTTTTTTCCGGGCTGCTTTTTCATTTTAAGAATTTCTTCCGGTGTAATTTCTTTAACTAGCCTCACATTGTTCCATTTTCCCCACTCAACTTTCTTAAGCGCCCTTGAAAAAACAATTTTGGGTAAATTATTCATCTTGTCAATGATTATTGGGTCTTCCGTAGGCGGAGAAGCGGATGGCCAGTAACTTGCCATTAGTTCATAGGTTACCCGTCCGAATAGAAGCGTGTCCGCGGTACTTATCAGATCGATGGCAGATTGCGCCATTTCTTCATTCCAGAAAAACCAGTCTATCTCCCCATCCTGTCCCGCAAAGTAGCCATCGAGCGTTATCATTTCCGAGGCAATTATTCTTTTCACTTTTCTCCCCTCAAAAACTTTGACTTTTGACAATCGTATTAGAATTTGTGACTGCGCATTAACAGTTATGCAAGTAATTCTGGCTCAAGAAGTAACCCGGTTCCGCCTGATTCTCTGAGCGAGACAACTGTTAACCGTTTGAATCCCCTCTGTCATGCCCCTTTTTTAACGAAATCTGAATTGTCCGTACAAACGTGAAGAACTTTCTCCGGTAGCCTACAAATATGTTATTCAGTTATGTTATTCAGTTATGTTATTCAGTTATGTTATTCAATTATGTTATTCAGTTTTTCCGCCATTATCCCCAAAATAATTCCCTTATCAAGATATATGGTTCTCAAATTTATATGTAATTCTTAAATTTAATTACAATGATGTTTACAGTTAAGAGAATGTTTACTTTACATCCCGACTGAAAAAAACAAGTTTAAGTTGATCTAACACCATACAGATAAAGAAAAATAACAAAAAAGGGTTTTAATGTGAATTCAGATGATAAACCTTCAGGGAACAAACGGTCGGATGCAGATCCAGGTGGCAAAATTTCAGGCGAGGAGAAGTCCAGAGAAACTTTCGTTCCCGATCCTTTGCCCCTCGAAGCCCTTTACCACAGGTATGGGATTGAACGAAGCCACGCCGACAATGTGGCACGAAATGTGCTCGAGCTTTTTGATATCCTTGCTCCTGTCCACCGGCTTGGCCTTGAATTCCGGAAGCTCTTGGAAATAGCAGCTCTTGTTCATGATGTAGGGGTCGCTACGGACCTTAAAAACCACCATCGGGCAGGAAGAGATATCCTGCTCCTGCACCCGCCTTCGGAGCTGCCTGAACGGCTCTGGCCTGTTGTTGCCTGGACGGCTTTCCTGCACAAAAAGAATATTGGAGAAAAAAAGCTCAGTAGACTTAATGAGAAAAGCTTCGGAAACATGCCTGAAGACCTGCAGGGACTTACCCTGAAAGTTGCTGCCCTTGTCAGGCTTGCCGATGCCCTGGACTACAGCAGGATGGAGAGCAGGCTCGGAAAAGTCACATCCGGGAAAAAAAGTTTCAGGTTTGAAATAGAAGGTGAGGGAGCTGCAATTGATGCGGAAAGAATGGACAAGAAAGGGGATCTCTGGCATCTGCTCTACGATACGGAACTTGAGTTCAGGCCCCAACCGCATAAATCATGAGTATTTAAATCAAAAAATCACGCCTTAAAGTTATACTTTAAAACCATAACTCAAAGCCACTTTTTAAAAAATAAGCATTAATTCCTGGGATTGGAAGATCTGGATGAGTTACCTGATACTTGTACGACATGGGGAATCCGGCTGGAACGTTGACGGTAGATTTGGAGGCTGGGTTGATGTCCCACTAACAGGGAAAGGGATAGAAGAATCCCTGCTCTGTGCTGCCGAAATTGAAAAGATCGGGCTGGACCTTGCTTTTACTTCAAAGCTGGTCCGGGCGCAGGAAACCCTCTTTCTTATCCTCTCTAAGCAGAAGAAGATCGGAGTCTTTGTCCATGAAGCAGCCGGCTCAGAGGAGGGCAGGGCAGAAAGCGGAGCCGAAGCCGGGATGGACAAAAAAGAAAACCGGTATTCATATCCCCCGAAAACCGAAAAAAACCTGATCCCGATCTATTCCAGTGAAGCCTTAAATGAGCGTTATTACGGGATATTGCAGGGAAGGAAAAAGGACAAAATGAAAGAGAAATACGGGGAAGAACAGATCCTTCACTGGTGCCGGAGCTACGACGAAGGGCCTCCTGAAGGAGAGAGCCTCAAAGACATCTATAGACGTGCAGTCCCGTATTTCGAAAGGGAGATATCCCCTCCCCTTCGGGAAGGAAAAAATGTAATAGTCTGCGCCCATCAGAACAGCTTGAGAGCGCTGATTAAGCATATCGAAGGAATTTCCAATGAAGACATCCGCAAAGTAAGACTGGCAAATGCAAGGCCCGTAATCTACACACTTTTCGGAGGCGGGCTGGTCAGGGAAAATGCTGAAATGGATCCGTCGGTGAAAAGGGACTTCTGAACTCTCTTTGAGCTCTTGCTGAGTTCTTTTTTAGAGCCCCCTGATTCTTGCCGGAAAAGCATTTACAGGCATCTATTTTCAGGCATTTATATGTAGCCAAGCGGCAGAATATAAAGAGGCTCTTCATTTGCAGGTAGTTTAAGGACTTTTTTTACCTCTTCATCGTCAAAAGCCCCTACGGCACAGGTGCCTATCCCGAGTTCCACGCCCAGCAGGTAAACGTTCTGGGCTGCGTGTCCGGCTTCCATATCTGCGTAACGGATGCCTCTTTTTCCGTATTTGCTCGTTATACGCGGGTAGACTGCGGAGATTATAAGTGAGACGGGAGCCTGTCTGACCATAGGCTGGGAAAGGGCTGCTCTTGAGAGCCTTTCTCTCATATCGCCAGGGATTTCCTGCGTAAGGGTATGTTCTTCTGCAATGTACCTGTAAATTCCGGGCTCAAACCCATTTCCCTCTCCGATAACAGCGTGGATCTCAAGGGGATAAAGCGCACCTGCAGAAGGAGATGTCCTTAACCCTTCCTTTGAACTTATCCCCTGGGCTGCCCAGAGAAAACGGGAAATTACCGTTTCGGACAGGTCTCTTTCAGCATATCTACGTACTGATCTTCGCTTTGCAAGCAGTTCTTCGATCCGATTTCCTGAAGTTCCCGGTTCAGGCAGCTTAACCTTCATAGGCAGGTCTGCAGGATTCCTGTTTACCATGATTATTCCCCCACAACAATTCTTTTTCAGATGTGATGTACTTTGTTTTAAGCTAATTCGGTACTTTAAGCTAAACTCAATACTTAGATAGTATCAGATGGCGGGTTATCAGACAAGTCGTTTTATGCTTCCTATTTAATAAAAAACCGCCTGCAATTAAATATGTTTTCCGGAAGGCGTTATAAGCCATCTTGAAGTCTATTTTCAGGCTGGAAAGTGAACTATTTTTAGGCTGGAAAGTGAACTATTTTTAGGCTGGAAAATGAACTCAAAAATACAGCTCCAGTGCCGGTAAAGGCGAAAATTGCTTAAAAACATGCTGCTCAAAGGAGCGTTTATTAAAAAGAGAATTCAAAGCTTTTCGGCTGCACACCAGGGCCGGGTTTGTGGTGTGGTAGATATGTTAGATGTGGTAGATATTTTGATGTGGTAGATGCGGTGGTAGATAAATGGTTCTTTTGGGCATTTACGCGCCCGGCCCTGTGGAATGCAGTTTATGGTTCCAGACATGTTGGTGCGTTTTAGTCTGTTTGAATCTATTCGCGTAAGTACAATATGTGTTCCCTATCAGGGTTCACACAATTAGGAACCAACGTACTGGTGTAAGCTGTTCTGGATTTACAACTCACCAGCTTATAATATATTTCTCGTGGTTTTAACTCTCTCCAAACAGGATAATTTCGGAAGACCTATATAGGTGAAAAAAATTGAAAATTTCAAATCCGTTCATATGAAATAACTTTTAATTTAAACCTTTTTTTGAATTTATCTTAACTATCTTTATCAATCGACGTTATACCCTGAGATACTGTTAGATCGTTGCATGAGATACCTTTATATACATGTTTTTTGAAAATGAAACTTATTGTATATGTCGTTTCTCTGCTTGAAAAAGGAATAGGCTATTTTTAGATCTATCATCCACTTAGCGAGAGAAAAAAATAAAAAAATTGATATATAATTTTATTGGTTAAAACCTGAAGAAATCCATCAGATTAGATTTATTTTGTTCTGTTCCTTTTTCTGTTCCTTTTGTCCCTTATTCTGTAAGCCTGGGGCGTGCGAGAGCGATAAGGACTTCCTGTCCCTTCCATGAACCTCTACTGAATCTGGTCTCTGCAAAAATCTCAACCCCTTCCTTGCTAACAAAGGGCACGCTGTACAGGGAAGTTTTTCCTTCGAGGATTTCAGAAAAATTTTTTGCGGCTTCGAGTACCCGGTTCTGAGGGTGGAAAGAAAGTATATTCTTTCCAAGGAGTTCTTTTTCAGTATAAGCAAGGTGCTTGCGGAAAGCAGGATTGGAATGGAGAATGCAGCCTTCGTAATTCACAATAAAAAGAAAATCCTTTATGCTCTTAAAGAGCCCCTGAAAATCGCTGCTGGTTTGATGGAGCTCTGCTTTTTCCCTTATTCTGCCGATCTCGTTTCCGAGTTCAAGGGCAATGGTTTCAAGCTGTTTTCGGGAAGTTTCGGAGATCTCATCTGCTTTATGGGAACTGAGCTGAATGACTGCAGCAAAGCGACCACCTGAGAATACAGGGATAAAAGCAGCTGCTCGAAGCTTTTCTTCAGGTGGAGTCTCAAGAGAAGCCATATTTTTAATCTCAAAATAGTGCCTGTAAACAGGTTTCCCTATCCTGAGCAGGTTTGCCAGCCCCTGAGCTTTTCCAAAACCGGATGCCGCTTTCACAAAAGCAGGAGATAACCCCTTGCAGGTCTTTAACCTCAGTTCGTTACTGCCTTCATCCATAAGATAAATGCATCCAGAATCCAGAGGCTCGACCTCAAGAGCGAGATCAAGGAGCTGCCTTAAAATTTCCTGAATTTCATCTGTAGAAGCAAGGGCATTTCCGGCATCGCGGCGGAGACGCAGGAAGTCAGAGCTTTGCCTCTTTTCAGTAACATCAATAACTGTTCCGTACAGGTAATCGATATCTCCTTTTTCATCGGAATGGATAAAAGTCTGCTCATTCACCCAGCGGACCTCTCCGGAAGCCGTGAGGATCCTGTATTCCTGGAAAAAGTCGTTTCTACCTTCTTTATAATGCCTGAACAGGTTATCTCTTACCTTTTCAATATCAAGGGGATGGATGATGTTTTCATATGTGAGTTCTCCTGAGGTAAAGGCTCCTGCAGGATATCCGAAAATGATCACGTTTTCAGTTATAAATTCCACAGGCCGCTTTTCCCTGGGGGTGCTCAGAAAAACGACTAAAGGGCTGCTGCTTATAATTAATTCCAGGACTTTGTTCACTTTTAGTAAATGCGACATATCTCTTTTTATTTTCTTTTCCGCGCTGATATCTCTTGCAACTATAAGAACAGTATTTTTGCCCTCGTAATCCATTACGTGGGCTTCCACTTCTACCGGGATAGAGATGCCGTCTTTTTTCAGATAGGTAGTCTCAAAAGTAATTTTCCCTTCCTGGTATATTTTCTTAACCTGCCTGGAAAACTGGTTCCCATACCTGGTGTCGATGTTTTCCGGAGCAAGCTTAAGGAGTTCTTCTCTGCTGTATCCCAGGCCCGTGCACGCTCCTTCATTTACTTCCAGGAATTTTCCGTTTCTATCCAGGATAATTATGATACTGTTGTTTGAGTTGAGCAGAGAGTTGAACTTCTGCTCCTCCTGCTCCAGTTTTTCTGCAAGCTCTCTACGAGTGGTAATGTCCGAAACAATCCCGAAGTAGCGGCTTATCCTGCCGTTTTTTCCATACTGGATGAGAGTCCTATCCTCAACACGGCGCACGTTTGCGTTCTTTGTGAGGACCCTATATTCCAGAGTGTAATCCTTAATTCCTCTTTCAGAATTACTTATGACCCCGAAATTAAAAGCTTCAAGGTCTTCAGGGTGGACTATGTCAACATATAGAATTTTTCCCGCCTTAAACTCAGCAGGCTCATACCCAAGAAATGAAACATTTGCAGAAGCAAACTCTACCGGAAAGCCGGCTTCGGCTTTTCTTATGAAAATGACCTGTGGAATACTTTCGAGGAATATTTTCAATTCTTCTTTAGATTCAAAAAAGTCGGGCAGCTCCTTTTCAGGATGCCCTTTACCCGTGAACTTGCTCTGAAGGCTCTTTTCCGTAATATTGATCCCCTGTTAAAATTAATATAGGCTGATATTTATATCTTTGGTTTATTTATAAAACTGTTTATTATAATAAATGTGTCTATTAATAAAACTTTCTTTTCATTGCAGGAAAAATATATCCAAAGACGGTGTTATTTAAAGGCAATTTAGCTGAATATAAAGAATATGATTGAACCTTAAGGCTTGAAAGAGTATTTTGAATGTTAAGTTATATATAAAAATCCCCTTAATTACTCTTATTGTGGGATAAACACAATAGGGGAGAGTGAAATATGGCTGATAAGACAGATAAAGTTGCTGAAAATGTTCCCGGACCTTATTATTGTGACTACGAATGTATTGCATGCCACCTATGTGTGGATACGTCACCAGAGAATTTCAAAATGACTGACGATGATTCCAATGCTTATGTATATAAGCAACCAGAGAATGACGAGGAAAAGCAAGCCTGTGAGGAATCACTGGAAGCCTGTCCGGTTGATGCAATCGGCAACGATGGCTAAACGGGCCTATTCCATTTAAGCCAACTCATTTAATTTTTTTCTACCAACAGTTCATATTCTGCCAATCTTTCCTGGATAGAGCAGTCAACTTATCTGTTTTCAGGTTTTCTACAGTTTTTATGCACAGGTTTGTATGAACACATTCTATTCTTTATTCCTTAGCTTCATATTCTTTATTCAATCAGCCCGATTTCCGAATAGATTCTTGAGAGTCCCTGAAGGGTTGAGTATCCTTTTCTTGTGATGATATAATCTCCTCGCTCGCTACGCTGTAAAACCATGCCTGTTTCAAGCAGTTTCTGCAGATGAAAGAGAAGGTTTCCGCCGCGGAGTCCGGTGAGTTTGGAGAGTTCGGAGAAGGTCTTGCTTTCTCCTGAGAGAGCTTTTAGCATAATGAGACGCTGTTTGTTAGCAATAGGTTCACATACCTCAGAAACTATCCTCTCAGGCTCGATTGCACTTATATCGCCTTTTTCGTCCTTTTCTTCCCTGTCTTCATAGATCTGCAGGGAGCGCATAAGTTTTACCTGTTTTTCAAAAAGATTGCTGGCTTCTGAAAAGCAGCTACTGCATTGAGGTTTTTTTGCCTCCTTCTTTAACTCCTCAAACCTGTCCCTGTGCATTCTGACAGTCCCGGCATCGACTTTCGATCTGCCAACAAGCCCTGCGGTTTCCTGAAGCATCTCTTTGAATGCAGTTTCACAGAACTCCCTCATCCCGCAGTCCCTGGTCATCTGGCTGTGCATCCTTTCGTTTGCATCCTCGCACAGATAGTCAACCATGGGTTTCATGAAGTCCTTCCTCATCTCCGCAAGAATTCCATCAATATGTTGCTGGTTTGCCTTCTGCAAAAACCGTGAAAACTCATTCCTGAGGGACGTTACCTCTTCCTTAATGGAATGCAGTTCTTCCCTGTAGTAAATATCAGTATCTGCCTGCGCCGTCTCCATTCCTATCAACCTCTAAACCTATCAAAAGACCTGCCTGTGTTTAATCTGAGATATTTCAATCAGCCCGATTTCTTTAATTAAAGGTTACTCTAATTGACTATCATTTTGTATTAAGGGTCATTTTTCTACACTACCAGAAAGTTGTACACAATTATGACGCTTAAGTATATAAATATATACAGCTTTTTAGAGTTCGGTGATAATAAATGGAATTACAGGATATCAATAATTTTGTGCAGACTGCAAATGAAGAACAGCTCAAAGCCTTAGGCTTCCTTGGACAGTGGATGATGGAAAACGTCCCTAAATACTGCACCTGTGCCTCAAAGTGCAACCAGAACTGTGAACTTGCAAAGGCATTGGGCGGAGCACTCCAGACTGCCGGGCAGAGACTTCAGGGACAGTAAGCGTTCAGGGATAGTAAGCGTTCAGTGAAAGTAAGCGTTCAGTGAAAGTAAGCGGATTCTGTTGGAATCCTGCTGCAATTCATTTTTTATTTTTCAGTTTTGAAGCATCTGTAATTTCACTGGTGCATTTTACTCAGTTTTGTATCATTTTACGCTACCTTCCACCATTTTACACTATCTTCAAATCAAATCTGTCACACAGGCCGGGCGTACAGACCCGGGATTACAACACATTTATAACTTGTAAGATATATTTTAATATGAGAATATAATTATTAAACAAAGGGGAATTTAAAATGGAACCAACAGCTTCAGATTGGGAGAACTTCTGGAACGCAAACACTTTTGCAGTAATTACTGACAATACAAAGCCAGCCATGAAATGGGCTGCTTCAGAACTCAAAAAGAGGGGCAGGAAAGTATACGTTGTTGACTTATCCGATAAACCTGAGACCGGCTCCCTGAAAAACGTTTCCGAACTTCCGGGCAGCCTTGACCGCGCCATCGTCGGGATAACGAAATCCGAGCCTGGCGACCTGATCCCTGCCCTGAAAGAAAAAGGCGCAAAAAAAGTCTGGATCCACTGGAAAACCGAAACCGAAAAAGCTCTCAGTGCCTGCGAAGAAGAGAATCTTGAATACCTGGCAGGGCGCTGCCCGATGATGTATCTGGGAAGCGGGTTAAGTATACATGGGGTGCACAGGACGATTGCGAAGATGACGGGGAAGTATTGAATAAAGGATGGTTTTGATTCGCTATTCGGAACCTCTGTGTATTCATTGTTTCAAAACCCGGTCCCTATCCCCGTTCGCTATGCGAACGGCTTTCTCATAACGCAACTCTGAGAAGAAATATTTGCATAACAGACCACATGAATGCAAGCGATTCAATCCTGTGAAGCAAATTTCATTTTTCTTTCATTTTCTCCTTAAGAGCTTGAATATTTTGTTCATTCATCTTAAAATATGGATGAGCAGGACCAAGTTTACTTTTAAATATCCTAAGGGAGTGTTCAAGCAGGGGCAAAGCCTCATCATATTTCTCAATGTGATAATAGAGTCCTGCGAGATTGTTTAGCGTGGTGGCAACATCAGGGTGTTCAGGTCCCAGCACCTTTTCAGTTATTTCAAGTGCCCGCTTATAAAGTGGGAGTGCTTTTTCGTATTCTCCCATGCTCTTATAGAGTCCTGCGAGATTGTTTAGCGTGGTGGCAACATCAGGGTGTTCAGGTCCCAGATTAGCTTCAAGTATTTGTTGCATTTCTTCATACATCGGAGAAATAAATTGCCAGCAGGCGGCTCTATAAAACGGATCAGAAGCAGAATCAAACCAATTGAATAATTCTTCGATTTCAAGTGACTCTTTTGCGTGGTAGAAGGCTTCGGTAAGGGCGGTTTCATGTTCGGAGGTTACGGATTTGATGTCGAGGTCTTTTATTTTGTCGTTATAATAGTCACACATGAAAATGTGACCCTCTTTTTTTAGTTCCTGGTCCTGATGTTCCTGCAAGCTTTTTCTCATTAGTGGATGCAATTGCAGTTTTCCTTCCGTTTCCTGGACAAAAGAAAATCTTCTTAATTCCGAATAAGCTGTGAGTGGATAACCTGTCTTGAAATTATTAATTAAAGCTCTGAAGATATCTTTATTCCAGAAACGCGGAGTTGAAAGAACTTTTAGAGTTTCCTGTTCGGGGCCGCTCAGGTATTTCATAAATCTGTTAAAGATTTCACTACGGGTTCTGGAAAAATCTTCAGGTTTTGGAGAACTGGTCTTTACGATTTCATTGTATGTGTCCACCGCAAGATCAAGGTAATAAGGAACACCTTCACTGCCTTCGAGAATCACTTTTTGAATATCCTTTTCTTGAATTCCGCAATGATTCAAGAAGTTAAAAGCATCTTTATCAGGAAGTATTCCAAGATTGTGTTGTTCAAGATAATTATTCCAGTCTTTATCTGCTTCTTCCCAGCGGAGTCCCTCCCTTCCGCAGATTACCCACAGTGATGATTCTGGCAGGTTTGCTATAAGTTGCCTGATCCATTCATCTCTCGAATTAAAACTTCCCTGCCCTCTTTCTTTTTCCCAGAGAGCTTCATAGCTGTCTATGAAGAAAACTGCTGATTTTGAGGTTTTTTGCAGGTGATCAGCCAGGTCGTGTGCAAAGAAAACAGGAAACTTTTTTTCAATATCCGGAGCTTCCATTTCGGGCAGTTTTGCGAGTTCCTCTTTTCTCTTTAAAGACCAGTCTCTAAAACGACCGGGGGTTCTTTCCACAACTCTTTTGATGCTGCTGTAATTTATCGAGACAAAACCGCCAAATGTATCAAAGAGGTCCGTTACAATGCTGTCTTCGGAGTATCCGTCTTTTGAAAGAGGGATCTGGGGATTGACTTTTCGCCAGTATGCGGCATTTGCGATATCGAATAAATGGAATTTTACGCCGTTTTTTTCCTGCAGCTGGTTCTTCAGGATTCCAAGAAACTTATCTGACTGCCTGTGGGATTCTATGCTGAAATCGACTGAAGCCCATATAACACCTGTATTTCGATAGGATTCATTATATTCTTCAAGCAATTTAGGGAGTTCTTTTCGCAAGCTTGTCTTGCCGATTCCGCCAACTCCATAGTAAACCAGAACGCTGTAGTCTTTTTCCCCAAGATTTTGAAAGGCGGTTTCAAATGCTTCGATGAATTCTTTCCTGTCAACAAATGGTCTCTCTTTTTCCCCAATTAAAGGTGTAGGACAAACTGGCACTCAATCCCTCCGAAACCCAGTTCCTGATAAGTTTAAATTTCAAATCCGTTAATACTTTTTGAATTTGTCCTATATTATACTACCTAAATTCTTTCAATTCCAAAAATCGAAATCCCCTTTCCGCAGGCTGGAAAAATCCCGGACTTTTGCTCGGTGAAAAAGAGATTGTTGAAACCTTACTGGCTATTATATAATTTACCAATAGAGTTTTCCTAACTCAAAAACGGGCAAGAATGTCTATGTCGTGGACCTCTCCAAAAAACCAGCCCCTGAATCCTTAACTCCCACTGCCCTGCTACCCTCCGGATCGACAGGGTCGTAATAGGCATAACGAAATTCGAGCCTGGCGCCCTGATCCCTGCCCTGAAAGAAAAAGGCGCAAAAAAGTCTGGATCCACTGGAAAACCGAAACCGAAAAAGCTCTCAGTGCCTGCGAAGAAGAAAATCTTGGATACCTGGCAGGGCGCTGCCCGATGATGTATCTGGGAAGCGGGTTAAGTATACATGGAATGCACAGGACGATTGCGAAGATGACAGGGAATTATTGAAAAAAGGTGGGAAAAAACAGGAAAATACTCTACCCTAAGAATCTTAATGCAGATTCTACTAGCAGAAGGTAATATTTATTTTTATCCCATTTTAGCCCGTTTATTTTCTATTTTACTCACTTATTTTCTATTCTACTCACTTATTTTCTATTCTACTCACTTATTTTCCACTTAAACTTTAAGTTCCTGAATAATTTGTTCTATTTTCTTAAAATGTGATTAAGCGGGACCGGATTTCCTGTTAGGTTCCGGTTTTCGTCAGGTAGTTATTCGCTTATAAAGTAAAGGAAGCCTCTCCGGGAGCATCTGTGCATCATCAATTATCGTGTACCCGGTATCAGAGAATATGTTATCAAGATAGTCTCCGGGATTGTTATCAACAGTAATGCAAAAGAAATGAATTCCGCGGGCATTTCCTTCCCGGATGGCAGTCTTTGTATCTTCTTCAGCAAGTTTTCCCTGATATGCTCCCTCCCCATAGCAGGTATCATAGGGTTCACCGTCTGATAGCAAAATAAGAATCTTTGTTCTGGCATTGACCTGCTCCAGTTTTTCTATGGAATGGCGGATTGCAGGCCCAAGTCTTGTATTAGCTACCGGTTCTAGCAGGCTTATCCTTTGCTCCACACTCGCTGACAGATCTTCACCGAACTCTTTTATGATGTAATATTCCACATCTTCTTTTGTATGGCCGGAAAATGCATAAATTGCGTATTTGTCTCCTATGTTTTCAAGGGCCTGGACCATTATTACCAGCGCATCCTTTTCAATGTTTATTATACTCCTTTCCCCAATACTCCTTCTTTCCTCAATACTCCTTCTTTCCTCAACACTCCTTCCTTCTCCACAAAGCCTTTTTCGGGTCGAGGCGCTCACATCTACGAGGAAAAGGGTAGCAACATCCCTTTTGCGTTTATCCCATCTCACATAAAGTTTCTCATCAGGGTTAATTCCACACCTTCTTTCTATCAAAGCATCTGAGAAAGCATCGATATCGATCTCCGTACCGTCTGTCTGCCCTTTCAATTTTTGAAACGACTCCGGTTTCATTCTGCTGAAAACACTTTTTATGAGAGTAATCTCGTTGCGATAACGCTCGGAAGCATCCCTGTAATATTCACCTGACCCTCCGGCAGGTTCTATTTCGTGTACAGCGCACCAGTCTGACTTATAATCGTTCATAGCATAATCCCATTCGTCATACCTGTAACTGCCAAGGACCTTCCAGTTTTTATCCGTCGCATACGCAGGCTTTGGTTTTGCTTTTTCCCCATGTGCTTTCTCGTTTACGGGCCGTTCTTCTTCAGCTGCAGGTTTGTCCTCACTTTCAGGGATAAATTTCTTAATTATATTTTCGTGAGATTTTGTGCTCAGAGTATCCTTTACACCGAAAGAACCAAAACCCACGCCCCGGTATTCGATATTTTGTATTGTCTCGTATTTCCGGTACCCCAGTGAGCCCAGAAAGTCTTCAAGCATAATGTATATGTCAAAAGTAGCTTCCAGAGAGGTCAAAGTTGACGAATCAGGCTGTAAAACCTGGTTCCGCAAAATATCATGAATTTTATCGAGAAGGAACCCGGTCTCTTCCGTAAGCTCAAAAAGCGGTTTGTGAAGGGCTGAAAGCCACAGTAGGGCTTCCATGAGATTTTCAAGGTCCCCTTCCGGGACAGGTCTTGTCAGGAGCATCCGGGACCTTACAGATTCAAGGTCCGAACGCACGCCCCTATAAAGG
Organism: Methanosarcina subterranea; assembly: GCF_055385895.1. Taxonomy (NCBI): domain Archaea; kingdom Methanobacteriati; phylum Methanobacteriota; class Methanomicrobia; order Methanosarcinales; family Methanosarcinaceae; genus Methanosarcina; species Methanosarcina subterranea. Next base: position 2,814,950 of record NZ_AP042426.1, read on the forward strand.
TCCATTATCAGGTACTCAACCCTTGCGTCTTCCAGAATGCCAAGTATGCTTGCTGCCAGGACCCTGTTTGGGAACATCGCTATTATGGTTGAGATATCCATTATGTCCTTCGACAGCCGAATAATGTCTGAGAGCCGAATATCTTCTGAGAGCAGGTCGCTTCTTTCAGCTCCGTATTTTTCAGTTATTGCTGTTAGCAATTCGCACACGGCTTTCGAAGAAATCTTTGAAGAACTGAACAGAGCATGGCCTACCTCATGCATGACACTTAACTTGTAGATCTTGAAATTATTCTCAAAATTGCCATACCTGTTGATTCTCGGTTCAAGATAGATTGTCCTGCCTGATATAACAGGGTTTAAAGAACCGGTTTTATTGGTCTCATTATAACCCGGAAGCTCTTTTTTTGACCGTATCTTAAAACCGGTACCTGAAAGTCCCATTGCATAATACCTGAGGATATTTGCAACTTTCTTAAGGGCAACACTTCCTGTAAGTTCATCAATAAAATCTTTTGAACTTCTGGACTTTAAGGAGAAGTAGGGCCTGCCAGGAAAAGTGTTATCTTCAGAAATCTCAAGCCCTTTCAGTGCCCACTCTTCCAGTTCGAGAACATCAAGGTCAGTCAGGAGCCGAGGCGAGTAAGTAAAGTAATCCACAGCGAGATTTCTATCCGAATCATAAACTTTTATCCCGGTATCTGCCCATTTCCTGATATCTCTGTGCCCTATTTTTTCAACAACTTCCGGGAGGCTCTCGAAAAATTTTCCTGCAAGAAGCCAGTCTTTTTCGAGCAGTGACTGCGCTATTTCGAATATTTCTCCATGATATGAAGAGGGTATTTTCCTGAAGGAAACAACCGAGTTTTTGAAATATCCCGAACCAAGGCTGGAACTCTCTTTTGATATCCCGGATCCTGTATCCACCCAATCTTTAAATTTGCTGCCTGAAAATAACCTGAGAGCAGCAGGAGAGTATTCAAAGTAACTGCCAGTGCAGTCTGGATTTATGAGCGCAAGTTCGACTCCAACATCAAGTAAATATTCCCTTTCCTCCCTATTAATAGTTTTAAGGTGTTTTTCCAGGCTCCCAAAACTGCTCTCATAAAACCTCTCAAAAGCCTGTTTTTCGGATGAGAGGGAAAGTATCCCCTTTTCAGCCCACTGTTGAAGCTCGCTTATATTAAGGGATGAAAGGACACCCGGACTCCTGTCCAGGAAACTAACAGCTGCATCAACATTTATTTTTGCTATTTCTTTAGCTGTTGATACCCAGGTTCCAAAACCCATATCATCCAGTTTTGCCATTGCCGCAGGCGTATGCTTGAATAGCGCCAGTGCAACGGCAGTTTCGTCCGCATGATCTACACAGCCTGCGCAGCCTGCAAATTCATTTAATGCTGTTAGAAGCTCTTTTCGTCTTCGGGGCGGAATAGCTGAAAATACATCTTTTGATGCAGCCAGGATATCGATAGCTACTATCCACTGCACATTGAGCAGGCAGTCAATTATGCTGTAAAAAATCCTGAAATCCTCAGGGGAAAAGAGAGCCAGCATATCCGGAAGGCGTTCAAAATATGCCTCTGCAACCTTTGCATTTGAGCCGGCAAATTTCTCTCCGAGCCTTATAAATTCTTTAAAGTTTTCCAGGTCCCTGGTGTCAATGGAAGTATTAGTTGAAGTATCAGCAGAAACGTCGGTGGAAGTACCGGTGGGAATATTAGCGAGGATATCCGTGGAAGTGGGAATATTAGTGGGAATATTAGTGGGAATAGGAATAGCTGTGAAAGTGGAGATATCAGTGTTAAGGAAAGTTGAGGTCACTATACTGGCAGTGTGACTAAAGTAAGCTATTGCAAGCCGGTTGTTTTTTTCAGCGAGCGATGCCCCGATTTCCGTCCATTTTTCTAAAAGAGGAAGCCCTTTTTGACCTTTTTTCTTTAGGATCACAATCGAGGAGTCAAAGAACCCTTCAAAGCAGGAAAAGCTTAATTCTGAGGCTTTGCTGGCAGTTGAAAGCCATTTACGGAAGTCGTGGTTTTCACGGCTTGTCCGGCCTTTTTGAGCTGTCTGGTCTTTTTGAGCTGTCTGATCGATCTGATCTGCCAGTTCTGTCTGTTCTGTTGTTAGTTTTGTGAGTTTATAGACCACGGGTGCCGTTCTGATGTAAGCTGCCTGGATCCTTTTTCCTTTTTTTGTAATGAATTTTCCGGGATGAAGTACTGTTTCCAGTTCAGCCCTGTCAAATTCTACTAATTGTTCCGCAGCCGCGGAAATATCTCTCACATCAAGTTTCGGAAAATTTGACTTTATCAGTGCAGAGAGTTCTTTGTGGGACAATTCGTCCTGAAGGTGTTCTTGAAAGCCTTTTTGAAAGTCTTCATGAAATCCTTCCTGAAATCCTTCCTGAAAGCCTTCCTGCGATAGTTTATCGTGTTTTTTGATATCCAGGGGCAGTGGTTATCACTCCATAATGGCAGAGATTATCTCATCAAGGCTGACCTGCAGGTCCGGATTGTCCGTAATTGGCCTGACCATTGCTATCTGGCATGCTTTTTTAGGTTCTATACCTTCACGGATTAATTTTCCGGCATAGATCAACAGCCGTGTGCTAACCCCTTCTTCAAGCCCATGATGCTTAAAATTCCTTATACGCGAGCCGATTTCTACAAGATACTTAGCCATTTCCTGTCCGACCCCGCTTTCATGTGCAACTATCTGCATCTCAAGTTCTGCAGGCGGGTAATCGAAATCAATGGAAATAAACCTCTGGCGCGTACTCTGTTTCATATCTTTTACAACACTCTGATAGCCCGGGTTATAAGAAACTACAAGCATAAACTCGGCAGGCGCCTTCATTACTACACCCAGCTTATCAACCGGGATTATGCGCCTGTCATCGGTAAGCGGATGAATAACCACAATTGTGTCTTTTCGGGCTTCAACAACCTCATCAAGGTAACATATAGCACCACTCTTAACCGCTTTTGTAAGAGGTCCATCACTCCATTCAATGGATTCTCCCTTTATCAAAAACCTCCCCACGAGGTCGGTGGCAGTAAGGTCCTCATGGCATGCAACAGTTATCAGAGGCCGCTTCAACCTGTAAGCCATATACTCCATGAAACGTGTCTTACCACACCCGGTAGGTCCTTTCAGGTTGACTGGCAGCAAATTCTTATAGGCTGCTATAAAAATCTCCACTTCGTTTCCAACCGGAATGTAATATGGCTCTTTTTCAACAAAATATTCTTCCAGAGGTATCTCTTTGAACAACTGACACTTATTGTCCATATATTTCTCCAATCTGAATACAGTTATTTTATATTTTCTTGAATATATTTGCTTTGATGGATTTTCTTTTATGGGTTGCTTTGACAGATTTCAATAGCCATGGCAAAAATATCCATTTATTGACCTTTCTGACTAACCGATACCTGACTCGTTAAGAAATATTTTTTAACTTCACGCTAGCCCCGACCACACTGTCCTCGACGTTACAAAAACCGAATTTTGGGACCTGATCCCCGTTCTGAAAGAAAAAAGCATAAACAAAATCTGGCTGCACTTGAATGAATAAATCGAAAAAAACTCCTGGTGTCTGCAGGGAAAGAGGTATTAAAAATATGATCGGGTAATGCCCTAGAACATACCTCGGAAACGAGCTAAGTATAAGGGATGCACAGGACGATTGCAAAGATGACCGGGGAGTATTGAAAAAAGTATGAGTTTTATTCGCTATTCAGAATCTCTGTGTTCACTATTTCAAACCCGTTCCCTATTCCCGTTCGCACAGTGAACGGCTTTCTCTTAAATCAAATTAAATAAGTAATATATACACGGGTCATATGAACGCCAGCGATTTAATACTTAAAGCAAATTTCACCCTTTTTTCATTTTAGCCTTAAGAGCCTGAATATTTTGTTTAACTATCTTAAAGTATGAATGAGAAGTATCAAGTTTACTTTTAAATGTTCTGAGGGAGCCAGAGAGTTCTTTTAGGATTAAGAAAAGACATTCGGGGAATTTGTTTACTCTCAGAAAGAAAAACACTCTCTAAAAATCAACCAAAATATTTTTAACCTTTCCCGGTTGCATAGTTATTATACATTAAAAAAATTATAGAAATGGGGGAATGGTTTAATACGAAAACGGTTAGTATTACCGGTGAGAGCTGTAGGTATTTTGAATGTGTGAATGAAGAAAAAATGATTGAAGAAGCTCGTCTGGGAGACATCTGGAAAAGATGTGCAGCTTATATTTTTGATATACTCTTAGTAAATTTGTTTGTATTTGTTATCCTGATTGCATTTACGGTAACTAACAGTCCTCTGGATGAGATATACGGTATTGCCTTTGCAAACCTTGCGATCTTTGCTTATTTTGTTTACTTTGAAAGTTCTCAGGCACAGGCAACGCCCGGAAAGAAGTGGATGAACCTGAAAGTGGTCGACTTTGAGGAGAAGAGGATCTCTTTCCTGAGGGCATTTTTCAGATATTTTGCAAGAGGGATGCCGGGTCTTGTTCTGGTAGTCGCGGATGTAGCTGTTAGCGGAACGGGCATAATTAATCAACACCTGGGATGGTATTTCCTCATACCGGTCGTAACATATGCTCCTGTTCTCTTTATGGATATGAGGCAGGGAGTTCACGATGTAATGGCAGGAACTGTTGTCGTTAAAGGTTCTACGGAAGATAAGGAGTGATTTATTGCCTATGATCCCTTATCGCCTGGTTTTCGGCAAACCGCATGTTTTTCAATAAATCTGTATCTTTGACAGGTTTCTTTTTCTTTTTTTATTCTTTTTTTAAAGAATCACCAGACAAGCTGGCGGAGGCATTTATTTGTATTTATCTGCGGATTTGAAATCGGTCTTAGGTTAAGTAAATAATTACCTCAAACCAGAATATGTTTTTTTCAATATCTAAAGGTTACACTTATTGTATCTTTGTATCTTAATTGCGGTTTGATTGCGGTATCGGTTTGATGATTGTTTTTTCCTTACCTGGCAGGTCGGTCTCAACCTCGTGTAGTAATCAGGGATCATCAAAATTCAGTTCTGCGGATGTGGGGGGAAGTTCTTTCTACGGTATGCTCTGATATACGGTAAACTTTTTCGCAGGATTCTACTGGCGGTTTCGTTGCGGTCTGGTAAATTGTTACCATTAAACATTTACCATAAACCTTTAACCCATGCAAACAGATATTCTAATATGGCAGCCCCGAAGTACCTGAAACGTTATCTTAAGGTTCAGGGTGATGAAATGCCTGCCCTCTCCAGGATAACAGAGAGAATTTCAGTCGAATTTGACCAGGAAATGGGCCTTGAAGAGCTCCGGAACGTCCATAAAGCAAGCATCAAAGAATACCGAAAATTGCTGGAAAGCCTTGAAATCGAAGCCGCGGAAGCCCTAGCTTATTCAGATAGTTCGGACATGCTGAGGCTGTACACTAAAAGTTTTCTTGAGCTCCCTAAAGTCAGCCCTTCTCTCCTTGACCTCAAGATTGCAATCGTGGAGAGGATGATCGAGAATTGCGCCTGCTGCGGGTGGAACTGCGGAGTCAACAGGAAGGCAAGCGAAAAAGGATTCTGTAAACTGACCGACGTTTCTTATTATGCATCCGAATTCCTGCATATGGGAGAAGAGCCTGAACTTGTACCCTCACACACGATTTTTTTTGCGGGCTGCGTCTTTGCCTGCGTCTACTGCCAGAACTGGGACATCTCTACCTGCCCGGATTGCGGGACCCGGATTGAGCCGCGAAAGCTTGCAAAACTCATCGATCTCAGGAGGCAGCACGGGGCAAAAAACGTAAACTTCGTAACTCCAACTCCTCACACATATACCATTCTCAAAATCATCAGGGAAACTTCGCAGAACAACCCGGTTATCTGGAATTCAAACATGTTCCACTCCCCTGAAATTGCAGAAATTCTGGAGGGAGTAGTGGACGTCTACCTCGGCGACTTCAAATACGGAAACAACGAATGCGCCCGGAGATACTCAAAAATAAATAACTACCTGGAAATAGTACAGCCAAACTTCAAATTCGCCTACGAAACAGCCGAAGTCCTCCTCCGCCACCTCGTCCTCCCTGGCCATCTCGAGTGCTGCACAAAGCCGATTGCCGAATGGGTGGCAAAAAACATCCCGCAAATCAGGTTCAACCTCATGTTCCAGTACATGCCCTGCTACCGGGCACTGGAATACCAGGAAATCGGACGCCAGCTTACCCCGGAAGAAGAGGAAAAAGCGATTGAAATTGTGAGAGAAGCTGGGGTTGAGGATCTGCTGGTTTGAATGGGAAGGAAAACGGGAACTATCTCATTTTTAAGTCAATATTTACCGATCTCCTTTTTAATTTCATTTACTGATTTTTCAGCACCTCTTTTGTTTTCCATTTTAAAGAAACCGGGGCTCTCACCGAGTGCGAAGCAGCCTGCTTTTCCGTAAAAATGCATAAGCAGAAGCATAAAGACCGAGCCGTTAAGTTTTAAGTCCCAGAATATAATCGCCGAGATGTAATTTTAATTTTAAGGAGCTGTTATTACCATTTTCGATATTTTACATCAGAAAGGAAACTGGAGAGAAAAAGAATAATTTAAGATAGAAGAGACTATCCTTAAATTTGAAAAGATTGTGAAAAAGAGCAAGAGTTAAAAAGATTAGTGGGTATACCTGAATAGAAAATCTTTACAGAATAATATAGAAGGTAATCGAAACCCTCATTAGGATACTAATTGTGAACAGGTGTCAGGCTGAAAAATGAATGAAAATAACTTAAACTGGATCACTAATTTCGTCTGGGGAATTGCAGATGATGTGCTACGAGACCTCTATGTCCGTGGCAAATACCGTGACGTAATTCTGCCGATGATTGTTCTGAGGCGCCTGGATGCGGTGCTTGAACCTACAAAACAGGCTGTTCTCGACATGAAGGCAGCTCTTGACAGGGCAGACATTACAAACCAAGACCAGGCTTTACGCCAGGCTGCAGAGCAGGCTTTCTATAATACCTCCAGATTTACTCTGCGAGACCTGCGTTCCCGTGCAAGCCAGCAGCAGCTCAAAGCTGATTTTGAAGCTTATCTTGACGGCTTTTCCCCTAATGTTCAGGATATTCTTGACAACTTCGAGTTCCGAAACCAGATCCCACGCCTTTCCAAAGCCGATGCACTCGGCAAGCTAATCGAAAAGTTCCTTGACCCTTCAATCAACCTGAGCCCTAATCCTGTGATGAATGGAAATGACTCAATGAAGCATTCTGGCGTGGATAACCATGCCATGGGTACGATTTTTGAGGAACTTATAAGGCGCTTCAATGAAGAAAATAATGAGGAAGCCGGTGAGCACTGGACTCCTCGTGATGCTGTAAAGCTGATGGCACGGCTTATCTTCCTTCCAATATCCGACAAGATTGAGTCGGGAACCTATCTGCTTTACGATGGAGCATGCGGAACCGGCGGTATGCTCACCGTGGCTGAAGAAGAACTGAAGCAGCTTGCAGGGGAACACGACAAGCAGGTTGCAACACACCTGTACGGCCAGGAAATTAATGCCGAAACCTATGCCATAGCGAAAGCCGACCTTTTACTCAAGGGTGAAGGCGACGCAGCAGACAACCTCATGGGCGGGCCTGAATATTCGACCCTTTCTAACGATGCCTTTCCGGCACGTGAGTTTGACTTCATGCTTTCAAATCCGCCTTATGGAAAAAGCTGGAAGAGCGATCTCGAAAGAATGGGCGGAAAAGACGGCATCAAAGACCCCCGTTTCACCATAGAACATGCAGGAGACCCGGAATACTCGTTACTTACACGTTCAAGCGACGGACAGATGCTGTTTTTGGTCAATATGCTTTCAAAAATGAAGCACGACACCAGACTCGGAAGCCGGATCGCCGAAGTCCACAACGGCTCATCACTGTTTACTGGGGACGCAGGCCAGGGAGAGAGCAATATCCGCCGCTGGATCATTGAAAACGACTGGCTGGAAGCCATAGTTGCCCTTCCCCTGAATATGTTTTATAACACGGGCATTGCGACCTACATCTGGGTACTCGGCAACCGTAAGCCTGAACACCGGAAGGGCAAAGTTCAGCTTATCGATGCGACACAGTGGTACAGGCCGCTTCGCAAAAACCTGGGCAAGAAGAACTGCGAACTGTCCGAGGAGGATGTCCAGAAGATCTGCGACACTTTCCTCACCTTTGAGGAATCCGAGCAGTCAAAGATCTTCCCGAACGCTGCTTTTGGCTACTGGAAAGTTGTGGTCGAAAGGCCGCTCCGCCTAGCTGTGGACCTCACACCGGATGCAATCGCCACCTTCAGAAAGGTCTGCACCGAAGCCGGAGAAGAGCAGCTTGCAGCCCTTATCGACAGAGCGGCGGTTCAGCTTGGGCCAGGCCCGCACAGCGATTTCAATGCTTTCCTTCCTTCTTTTGAGGCTCTGGCAAGCAAAGCCGGAGTCAAACTAACCGCCAAACGGCTTAAACTGCTCCAGAACAGCCTCGCCCGGAAAGATGAGTCAGCCTTACCTGTTATCAAAAAGGTGCATAAGCCCGGCAAGGCTGAAGCCGATCCCCTGCACGGCCGCTTTGAAGCCACTGTGAACGACAAACTCTGTGTGGTGGAATATGAGCCGGATAGCGAGCTGCGAGATACTGAGCAGGTTCCTTTACTCGAGCAGGGTGGCATCGAGGCCTTTATCCAGCGTGAGGTACTGCCCCATGCCACAGATGCCTGGATAGATGAAAACAGCATCAAGACAGGCTACGAAGTGAGTTTCACCCGCTATTTCTACAAGCCGCAGCCTTTGAGATCGCTTGAGGAAATTCGAGCAGATATTCTTGCGCTGGAGAAAGAGACTGAAGGGCTGCTGGAAGAAATCATCGGGAGAAGTGAACGATGAAGCTTGCAGGTTGTGTAAAAGAGATTTATGCATCACTGTTAAAACTATTTAAGGAAGGAATTGTCGTATCAGTGATACGACAATTTGAACAGTTATATTTCAGTTTACCTAAAGGGGTAATTGTGCAAGAGTCTCTTGCACAAATTCACCGATACCACAATCTGTTAACCGTCGAAGAGCCCGGGAAAAAAGAAAGTAAATTACTGGGAGAAATTGTCTGGAGAAATGTATTATGAGCCGCAAGGACATCCAGAAACCCGGACCGGTTTCAAATAACTATTTGCTGCTAGAAGATATTCGCCACATGATCGAAACGACACGCTCGGCAGTAGCTAATGCCTTTAACGCCGGGCTGACGATGCTCTACTGGAATATCGGCAAACGCGTCCATGAAGAAATTCTTAAAGGGGAAAGGGCAGAGTACGGTCAGGAGATTATCGACTCACTGGGGCGAGAATTGGCAGCTGAGTACGGCAATGGATTCTCTGTGAAAAACCTGCGTAGGATGATACAATTTGCTGAGTTATTCCCGGAAGAGGAAATTGTCCTATCACTGATACGACAATTGAGCTGGACCCATATCCAGGCTTTAATCCCATTAAAAGACCCTCTCCAGCGCGAATTCTATGCTGAGATGTGTCGTATGGAGCGCTGGAGTGTGCGCACTCTGAGAAAACAGATTGATTCCATGCTGTATGAGCGCACTGCCATTTCACGCAAGCCTGAAAAAGTGATCCGTCATGAACTTGTCAACCTGAGAGAGCAGGACCAATTGACGCCTGAACTTGTTTTCCGCGACCCTTATGTTCTTGATTTCCTTGGCCTGAAAGACCGTTATCTGGAAAAGGACCTGGAAGATGCCATCCTGCGCGAACTTGAGACTTTTTTGCTGGAGCTTGGTGCCGGATTCGCTTTTGTAGCCAGGCAGCGGCGCATTCAGATTGACGATGAAGATTTTTACATCGACCTTCTTTTCTATCACCGCTCCCTGCACAGGCTGATTGCTATCGACCTGAAACTTGGAAATTTCAAAGCCGAATACAAAGGCCAGATGGAGCTTTATCTGCGCTGGCTGGACAAACATGAAAGGCAGCCAGGAGAAGAATCTCCTCTCGGGATCATCCTCTGCGCCGGAAAGAAAGAGGAGCAAATAGAACTACTGGAGCTGAACCGCTCAGGCATCCATGTGGCTGAATATTTGACTGAACTGCCGCCCCGCGAACTGCTGGCTGCAAGGTTGCAACGTGCCATCAAGACTGCACAGGCAAGATTGGAGGCACACGATGACCAATAACAGAGAAAAACCAAGAGCTTTTTCGGTGCGCCTGTTTCTTCCAGGCGGCGATCCGGAAGGCGTCAAGACTGTGGAGAAGTCGAACTGGACTGGTAGAGGGCTTGTGATTCCAAGATCACTGTTTGCTGAGACCCGTTCACGTGTTGAATTGGGGAGTACGGGTGTGTACATTCTGGTCGGACCAGATGAAAAATCTCAGCTTCCCCGCGTCTATGTAGGTGAAGGCGATCCAATTGGCCCGAGGCTTGACCAGCATGCGAAAAATAAAGATTTCTGGACACAGGCGGTTGGTTTCACCAGCAAGGATCAGAACCTGAATAAGGCACACATCCAGTTTCTTGAATATCGGCTTATTGACCTTGCAAAGGCCGCAAAAAGATGCTTACTCGACAATGTCAATAACCCACAACCTCCTTCCCTCTCGGAAGCTGACACAGCCGAAGCTGAAGGTTTTCTTTCGGATGTCCTGCTCTGCCTGCCAGTGTTGGGATACGGGTTTTTTGAAGCAGCCCCTGCACCCACACAGACCACTCTCGAATTCACGTTAAACGCCAAGGGCATAAAGAGCAAAGGGTACGAGGCAACCACAGGTTTTGTCGTGCGAGCAGGTTCTCAAGCTGTTAAGAGCAAGACAAAGTCAATTCATGCCTACCTGAGTGACATGCGCCGTTCACTGGTTGAACAGGGGGTCTTTAGTTCAGCATTTCGGCTAGATATTCTGGCAGAACAACTTCAGGGTCGGCGATCAACTGGAGATATGACTTTAATCGTTCCGGGAGATCACCTTGCCTCATCTTGGTTTCTGTAGTTGCCATCTCAGGCAGATAAATCGCATCAAGATGCTCTTTACAACGCTCAAAATCGGTTCCACGACGCTTAGGCGCATTAATTTTAATTACAGCCTTATTGAATGGGATTGGATCAAGCCCCTTACTTAGAGCAAGTTTTTTAGCTCTTTCTGTTGCTTCAAGGGCTTGTAGCCCAAGGAATTGATCATCGGTGACAATCCATCCCTGACTTGGTGTAGGTCCCTTCTTACGCTTCCACAAGCGAGTGATTAGCTCATTCTGTCCTCTAGCTTCTTCAGGAACCTCAGCTACGAATAAGTTGCCATGATCTATCCTCTCGATGATAGCGAGGTAAAGTACCAGATTGGTTTCACGGAATGTTCCTGGGCGAAACTTTAGCAGCGCTGATAGATACAATCCAAATTTTTCAAGGTTGAATCGAATAGAATTGTTTTTTTTGTCCCACGCAAATTTCGGGGAAACTAGGAAAGCGAGTATTCCGTCCTGATCCAAAAGATCCGCAACTTCTGCAATTAATAGGGACGAAGGTTCATCGTTGAGTTCAATCTTGTCACCGTCTATAGTCTGAAATGTTTGGTACTGTGACTTAATCCCAATGCATGGGATGGATACTATCGCATCGTACTTAGCAGCTAGCTTTTCCCTTTCATCAGCTATATTTCCAATATGCAGTGTAAGTGATGGAAGATCAAGTGGGCTAATCAGTTCCTTAGCGTCAGCATCCCTGCTTACAACATCCATTTGTTGGACATGTTCATTTGAAGAAAGCCAAGCTCCAAGTAGTCCACATCCTCCAGTAGGGTCAAGAACACGGGATGCTTTTCGTGAATACAGTAATTGGTTATAAAACTGAACCACAGAAAAAGGTAAGACTAAAGGACCCTGATTAAGCCCAAATTGTTGTTGGATATATAGCATCTCAGAGACCTCAAGCTGTTCACCTTGCTCACGTAGCCAGCGTATAGCTGGAAGAAAGAGCATTCTGTGAGTGCCTCGGTATTGATCTAGCAAACTCCACAATTCCTTTTCTCGATCCTCACTAATCAGAAAGTGATCCTTTTCAGTGGTATCTGTTGCTCTTGACATTGTACTACTGATCCTGCACCTTTATCCGTTAATTTTCAACTGTTTGAGAAAAGGACTCAGTGCCTTCTCCAGCTTAACCATTGACTGAATTATCGAGTCCTGAATCTCAGGCCATTGATCTTCAGGAGAGCGATAACCTCCTCCTCTCCGAACATAATTGATACGGCAGGCCCTTTTACCTTCCAATCGCTGCCAGTCTAGAGAACCTCCAAAAGCTTGTTCTATAGCTTCACGGTGCTCGTACAACCGATCAAAAATAAGCACATTTTCTTGTTCAGAATCTTTTCCTCGGTCGATGTATAGTTCAACTGAGCATTCTTCTTGTGTGACAGTGTAGTCAAAGTATAACCCGCGTATTCCAGCACTTACTCCAATTGCCGAAGACTCTTTTGGATTAATATGTGCGTGCAGTTTGGTGGCTTTGGCAGCTCTCTCCAACAAAGTTGTCCACCATCGCTTGCGAAGAATCTCTCTTTCAGCAATCTGGCGCTTCACCTGTCCAGCGCCTTTAGCTTCTTCCGACGGTCCCACAATGAGTGTAAACAATGGAGCTGCAGGCGAATCTCCAATCCTGACCGCTTCCACTTTGACCATGTAGAAATTTGCACTACTGGACTCGTTAAGCCAGGCAATCGCAGCCACATGTTCAGGCCGTGGATCAGAAACAATCCATATTGCTGTGCGAGCGCTCATCGCGGTGAGGTAGGTGATAATCTTGCCTAAGTGGTCGTGATTGCTTTTCTCCAGCTGATTTTCGATAATTACCGTCTGTCCTCCTTCGTCCTTTGCCACAAGGTCGATACTGAACGGACCAGCTGCTGTTTCCCTATCTACATTTACAAGGTTCAAATCGAGTGCCGTATTTAACACGTCAATATTCTCTTGTAGCCACTGCGTGAAGTCATAAGCTTCGTGTCTCCATACTTCACGTAACGGCAAACGTTCTAGCTTTCCAATTAAATTTGGAATCATGCTAGAACCTCCTCTTCAAGTTCTCCGGCCTGCTCATCCTCTATTTCACCGTTCTCCAGTTCATCGTCCTCAGCCAGAGCGTCATCAAAAGTTCCCATTATTTCAATTTCTTCGGGCAGGTTTGCAGCCGCCTCTCTCACGTCCAGTTTTCCAGTTACAACGTCGGCTATCAGGCGGGTGTGGTATTCACGGAGGAGGGAGATTTCATACCTCACCTGCTCTATTGAATGATTAATTGCATGTGTTTTTTCTTCGATTGCATCAGCAATCTGAGTTTGTTCTTCTAGAGGTGGATATGGAGAATAAATCTGCTTGAAATCTTCCCAATATAGTCGATTACGGTCCTTGACGATGCCTCGTGAGCAACTATTCACTTCATTCATGTAAGCGGACGTTCGGAAAAGGTTGCTGAAATAAAGAGGATCAATGTCATCTAGCGGTCGAGCGACAACATAAGCCGGGCTAACTAACCCATCTACAGGAGCAACACCGACAGCACCTTGCCACATTCGCATCATATTGTAAGCGATGTCACCCTTCACTGCTAACTTATACTTTTCACGGTCTGACATCACCTGTTTTCGAGTTGTGTTCTCAAAATCTCTGACGCGGACACCAGTATTGAGTGATACTTCCAAGATTGGAAGTTCAGAGAATCCAGTTTGATTGCGCTGGGCAAAGAGCCGACCGTTTCTCCTAACTTCCCAATGCTCCGGCACATCTCCCAACCATTCCACCCCTGACGGCTTGAGCCTTACATTGGGATCGAGCCCACGGGTGACGGCTTGATGAATAATCGCCTGCTTCTGCTCCTCCAGCAGCTTGATAAGTTTCTGCTTGGTGCGGATGTAGCGTCGGATGCGACTTTCAATGTAATCGAGATAGTGGACGATGGTAGATTGTTCGGAGAGAGGGGGAAGTGGAAGCGGAACAGTTCCAAGCTTGCTAGTAGATATCTCAGTAAAGGTAGTTCCGGAAGCCAAACTTTGAAGTTCTGCTTGTAGAATACGAAAAGTTGCGAATCCATAGGCTGATTGAATAACTTTTTCGTCCTGTATGAGGGCCTTACATCCTTGATTGGTACAGAGATCTACCATCGCAATAGCAGTATTACCAACTGGTGCGCGTGAAGTAACCACGATGCTTCCAGCGGGTACTAATTCTGAAGAACAAGATGCTAAACCTTCTTGAGTGATCTTTCTCAGAGAAGTTGAGAGTCGCGTTGACCTGCTAATATCGACAGGTGTGATCCAGATTATATTACCTTCCCAGTAGCTGGCCTCGGAACTTGAAGGCGTTGAACCTCCAACGATGCGTTGATAAATATGTTTTAACCGCTTCACTTCCCAATGCTCCGGCACTTTTCCCAGCCACGGAACGCCGGAATCTTTGTATGCTGGGTAGGGTTTGAGGTTGTGGATCATCGATCCACCTTAGCATCCTGAATGGACTTTAGTGTATGTCCATCCGCGGTTTTCCACTCGGTACGACCGTTTGCCGCCCTTCCGAGAACCACGCCCGCTGCCGTCGAAGGGGAATTAAAGGTATAGTCCTGTGTCATTTCATAGTATTGACCACGGTCAAACACCGCTAGGTCATTCTATTCGAGAGGCTGCGATGAAGGGAGCAGCCATCCCACGGATAAGCAAAACTATCATTTCCGAAAGCACTCTATACTTGCCACCTGTGGTTGAGCAACGAAGAGCTATGGAAGCACTGTCATCGATACAGAGGCTGCGAAGTGAATTGGCAGAGATCGAATCTCAAGTTTGGGAAAAGCCTCGACGAGTCTCAAAAGTGATCGAGGCTCTAAGTAAGGTAAATCGTGAAGAAAGATTTGGAGAATGGCTGGACTCGTTACCATTCCCACTTGCTTCGATTCTTCAGTCGTATCACGCAATAGACCTAAATGATAAGGAAAAATATGTGCGTCTCCTTCGCTTCTTCGAAGCCTTTGCCGAGTTTTGCGCAACAGTACATCTGAGTGCATTCAGGAAAAGCCAAGCTCATTGGGAGCGTTTTAAAAGTGAGCACCAAGATTTCTCTTTTAAAACGCCAAGTTTTGGATTGTGGATAGCAGTCGTAGAACCTTTGGCAAAGCAACTACGGTCAATGCTTAATGGAAAGCCCGAGGATAAAGCTCTCGCTAATACACTCTATGCAACGGCAGATTCCAGACCACTGGAGATACTGTCTTCCAAGAAGCTTGTTACCCTTATGAAGCGAGTGAATGAGTATCGTAATCTTTGGAAAGGCCACGATGGTGATGTTACTCCAACAGAGGCGTTGAATTTACATAATCTCCTAGCACAAGATCTGGCTGATTTTCGCGAGATTGTTGGGACCAAATTCCTTCAATACCAGCTTATAGAGCCACACGAAAACCGGATTATTCAAGGGCCAATCTACCAGTTCAGGGTTCGGCGTATGATGGGATCAAACCCTCAACTTGAAAGCCAGATCGTGGAAATGCGCACTGCTGCAATCTCTGAACGTCTATATCTGCACAACCCAGGTCATGATGAGAGTCTAGAACTCATTCCCTTGATCATAGTGCGTAATGAGCCATATCCAGCAAGCTACTTCTATAACCGATTTGATCAGACTGGACTTCGTTTTATCGCTCATCACTTTAATAACCAGTCAACTATCACTATTGAAAACTGTGAAGCAGTGCAATTACTGATAGACGACTTCAATCAAAGTCGGGAGGAAACATGACAACCGATACCACCGAAAAGGGCCTCGAAACCCTCATTGTCGAAGCGATGACAGGAATGAAACCCGACCCTGCGCAAACAGACATGGGCAGAGAACCGAGTGCACTTTACGGAGGTACCGGCTGGATACTCGGGCGCTGGCAGGACTATAACCGCGAATACGCAGCAGACCTCGTGCAGATGGCTGCTTTCCTGAACGCAACGCAGCCCGACCTTGCAGAAGCCCTTGACCTTGAAAACGCCAGCCCCACGCGGCAGAAGTTTCTCGCCCGTCTACAGGGAGAGGTCACAAAACGCGGAATAATCGACGTGCTGAGAAACGGCGTAAAACATGGGCCCCACCACCTCGACCTTTTCTACGGAACTCCAACACCCGGAAACACAAAAGCCGAAGAGCGTTATGCTCTGAACCGCTTCAGCGTCACCAGGCAGCTCAGATACAGCCGGGATGAAACAAAGCTTGCCCTTGACCTTGCTCTTTTCATCAACGGGCTGCCTGTAGCTACCTTTGAGCTCAAAAACAGCCTCACAAAACAGACAGTAGAAGATGCGGTAGAGCAGTACAAACGCGACCGTGACTCAAAAGAGCTCCTTTTCCAGTTTGGGCGGTGCATAGTCCACTTTGCTGTGGACGACCATGAAGTGAAATTCTGCACGCACCTGAGCGGCAAAAGCTCCTGGTTCCTTCCCTTCAACCAGGGCTACAACGACGGCGCAGGCAACCCCCCAAACCCGCACGGCATCAAGACCGATTACCTCTGGAAACGTATCCTCACGCCGAAAGGGCTCACTGATATCCTCGAAAACTACGCACAGGTGGTTGAGGATAAAAACGAGAAGAACGATAAGACCGGAAAAAAGAAGAAAGCTGTACAGATCTTCCCGCGATACCACCAGCTCGACGTGGTTAGAAAACTTCTCGCCCATGCCGGGCAACACGGTGCAGGCAACTGCTATCTTATCCAGCACTCGGCTGGAAGCGGGAAAAGCAATTCCATCGCCTGGCTCGCACACCAGCTTAT
This sequence comes from Methanosarcina subterranea, assembly GCF_055385895.1. Classification (NCBI taxonomy): domain Archaea; kingdom Methanobacteriati; phylum Methanobacteriota; class Methanomicrobia; order Methanosarcinales; family Methanosarcinaceae; genus Methanosarcina; species Methanosarcina subterranea. Next base: position 2,831,765 of record NZ_AP042426.1, read on the forward strand.
CAGTCTCAAGAAAGATGACAAAGAGGTTTTCGATTCCATAATCGTCATCACTGACCGTCGCATCCTTGACAAGCAGATCCGCGACACCATAAAACAATTTGCTCAGGTGAACTCAACAGTCGGGCATGCCGAAAACTCAGGCGATCTGCGAAGGTTCATTGAAAGCGGAAAGAAGATCATCATCTCAACTGTACAGAAATTCCCATTCATCCTCTCCGAGATCGAGAAAGAGCACCGCGGGAGTAAATTCGCAATTATCATAGACGAGGCACATTCCAGTCAGGGAGGGAAGACAATGGCAGCAATGAACGTGTCACTTGCCGATCCCGAAGACACCATCAACGACGCACTGGAAAAATATATGAAAGCCCGCAAAATGCTGTCCACTGCCAGCTACTTTGCATTTACTGCAACTCCCAAGAACAAGACCCTGGAACTCTTCGGGGAGCCTTACCAGGAAGGTGGACAGGTTAAGCACAGGCCTTTCCACAGCTACACCATGAAACAGGCTATTCAGGAGAATTTCATCCTGGATGCTCAGCTACTACACGCCTGTGAACAGTTACTACAAATTGATCAAAACAGTGGAAGGAGACCCTGAGTTCGACACCAAACGGGCGAAGAAGAAGCTGCGCAAATACGTCGAAAGCCACAATTACGCTATCCAGCTCAAGGCTGAAATCATGGTAGACCACTTCCAAGAACAGGTGATTGCACTCAACAAGGTTGGCGGGCAGGCACGTGCAATGGTGGTTACAAACGGGATCGGACGCGCCATTCAGTACTATCATGCCATTCGCAATTACCTCATCGAGAGGAAGAGCCCCTATCAGACGATTGTCGCTTTTTCCGGGGAACACGAATATGGCGGAGTAAAAGTTACCGAAGCCTCGCTCAATGGCTTCCCATCAAGTAAGATCGAAGACAAAATCAAAGAAGATCCCTACAGGTTCCTCATCTGTGCCGACAAATTCCAGACAGGCTATGACGAGCCTCTCCTGCACACAATGTACGTGGATAAGGTACTGGCTGGCATCAAAGCAGTGCAGACACTCTCAAGGCTGAACCGGGCTCACCCGCAGAAGCATGATGTTTTTGTGCTTGACTTCATGAACGATACCGATACTATCCAGGCTGCTTTCTCAGATTATTATCGTACCACAATCCTGAGTGATGAAACCGACCCCAATAAGCTCCATGACCTGAAATCCGACCTTGACAGTTATCAGGTCTATGCACCTGAAGATGTAGAACAGCTGGTTGAAATTTACCTCGGTGGAGCTGACAGGGATAAACTCGACCCGATCCTCGATGTCTGCGTAGCCATATACAAAGACCAGCTTGATGAAGATGGGCAGGTTGACTTCAAAGGCAAAGCGAAAGCTTTCAACCGTACATACGGCTTCCTCGCTTCTGTTCTTCCATACACAGATGCCGGGTGGGAGAAGCTCTCTATTTTTCTCAATTTCCTGGTGCCCAAATTGCCAGCTCCTGTAGAAGAAGACCTCTCAAAGGGCATTCTCGAAGCCATTGACATGGACAGTTACCGGGTTGAAAAGCAGGCTGTGGTAAAGATCCAGCTTCCGGATTCGGATGCTGAAATTGAACCTGTACCTCCAAGTGGTGGTGGATTCAAGCCTGAACCAGAGCTGGAAAGGCTCAGCACCATCCTCAGGGGTTTCAACGACCAATTTGGAACACTATTTACAGATGCCGATCGGGTTGTCCGCCTGATAACGGAAGAATTACCCGCAGCGGTGCTGGCAGACGTCGCCTACCGGAACGCTCGAAAAAATTCAGACAGGCAGAACGCCCGCATTGAGCACGACAAAGCTGCTCAACGTGCAGCAATCGCACGAATGAGCGGTGAGACTGAGTTTTTCAAGCAGTTTAGCGACAACGAATCTTTCCGCCGTGCCGTGCTCGATACCTTGTTTTCTCTGACTTATTCGCAATGACCGGGTTCTTTCCCGAGATCGGCTTGGCAATAGAAACTGCCGACATGCCAGGATGACGATGCTCTACTGGAAGGGTCAGGTAAAAAAGCAAACTCTCAGAAACCTGCAGCGTATGACCCATTTTGCAGCGGTAGTTTCAGTTGAGAAGATTGTCTACGCATTGCGTAGACAATTGAACTGAACATACTTCCAGATTGCTCAGTTGCTAGAACAGAACTCTCAAAATTGTGCAGCAGGCTGCTGCACAATCAACCTCCCCCATCACCGGGCTGTCCTATGGAAAAGTCTCACCGCTGGCGAGACAATTACCCTGGATACAAAACTTCCTGCTTATAAGTAGCTGGCAAAAATTGACAAGAAAACCTCGAAGGAAAAAGGGCGGAATACAGGCAGGGAATTGTCTCCGCAGTGCAGAGACAATTGGAAACCTATTTGGTAAGCTTCTCGTTGAGAAAAACCTGTCAAATAATCCAATTTACAAATGAATTCCCGGAAGAAAAGATTGTCATGTCACTGATACGACAATTAAGTTTGTCTATTTTTTGACTTGTTTATTCAAAACCATTGTTTACAAACTGATTTTTAATTGGAAGAATAGAATAAACTATCGTCCAGCTATATTTTCCACTATAATACGAAATCTTATATTCTATTCGCATATTATTGGAATTAATGCATTTTTCCAGAACCGAACTTCAAATAATCGCAGAACTTACAAAGGGCAATACATCAATAATCACCGTAGCTAAAGCTCTCAATAAAAGTGAAAAGCACATCTATCGAATTGTGCAAAAGCTTGAAGAAAAAGATCTTACAGCCCTTTCATCGGGAGAAATTGTCCCGAAAAAAAGTACGTTGATGGTCAGGTTGACCTTAATTCTTGATTCTTACCCCAATTTGATCTCTATTTTAGCAGATTCCGGAATTTCAATACTCATGTCCTTGCTTGAAGCAAAAAAAGTAGATGAAATAACCGAAGACACGAATGCGAAAAAGAGTACTATCTATGCTTTGCTGAAAAAATCCCTGAAAATAAGCCTGGTAAAAAAAGATAGTGAGCGATATATACTCAATGAAAAGATCTGGGGTGAGGTAGCAGACCTTCTGAGAGAAATAAGAGATATCGAAAGGCTGCTTGACCCGCGGGTTCCCTATAATTCGGTAATATATTACCGGAATAGGGATGAGGTCATCTATTCGAATAAGCACGGAGGAGAATCCGGAGAAAAAACAGGGTTCTCTGTTTTTGAAAAGGAGGGGATCAGACTCCTTCTGCCAACTACCTATTACTATTATTCGGACAAAGAACCGGAAAAAGAGTTCACAAAAGAAGATATTTTCCGGCATGCTCTTTATGTTGCAGAAAAAGAGGCTTCTGCCAGGCATCTCATATTCCTTGCACTGTTCTACTGCAAGTTTGAGGAAGAATTGAAGGATGTGAAACACGATATAGTTGAGAATCTGAAGCTTGTTCTGAAGGGGGATAAGATCAGGGGGTATCCTGCTCTTGGGGAAATAAAAGAAAAGGCGGATATGTATGGGATTGAGATCCTTCGTTGCCGCTCTCTCCGCTGAAAAAGTCTCAACACTATTTAGGGAATCTTAACCGGCAAGCTGTTTTAACATATATCTGTCAGGAAGGAGCTCTCAAAATTATGCAACAGGTTGCTGCATAATCTACTTGCTTTTTGTCTGAAATGTGATAGAAATTACTGTCAAAAACATAGAGCCTTTAGCTGATCTGTTAAATGAAAAAACCTCTGAAGGTAGCCATATTTACACCAGGCTTTCAAGCAGCTCCTGATATTCATTCCAGAGAAGAACAAACTCGCTGCTTTTTTCTTTTTTATCAAGATATTCAAGAAGGGTCCTGACATGGGCTTCAATATCGTAATAACCGGCATACTTCAAGAAATTTTTTGACCTAAGTCGGGGTGCAAGAGCAAGAGCATATGAATTGTAAATCGGGCTGTAGGGGTCGATCAAAATTGTATGGATTAAGAACTCTTCTTCACATGGTGTTCTTTTGCTGAAGAAGTAATAGTTCATATCGGTTATTACATCCAGGCCGTATTTCGGAAAAATGCTGATAGCCGTCAGGTGGACTTTCTTTTCCAGATCCGATTCGAGACCAGGGTTCAGTTTTTCTGCCTTGAACAGAAATTCCGGGCCTCTTCGCCAGATCAATACTCCGTTTTGAGAAACAGCCCTCAGGTTCATGTTTGTCTTATACTTAAAATAATTGTCAACAAAGTCTTCAAAAAGTGCATGACGGCTGCTCAGGAGAAACCTGCCGTTTTCTTTGATCACAATTCCATACCTTGCCAGCCTTGATATTGCCGCAGAAACTGTATACCTGTCGAGACCCGTTATTTCAGAGGCTTCAGTGATACTGCGCGGCGATTTCAATACGGAAAAAACATGTAGAGATGAAGGAGTAAAGAGTTTACTCAACGGGAGTCTAGGAAATTCTCTCAAAATAGCTACAAGAGATTGTGCATGCAGGGAATCAGAGCGTCGTAAATATACTTTGTTTCCTTTTTTTTCTTTATGCACGAGGCCTTCGAATTCTAGCGAACTTACAGCTTTAGATATGGTAGAGTGATGCAGTCTTAAAAAATCTGCAAGGCCCGATATATTCTTGGGCTCTTTAAGGTATTTAAATATGGAAATCTCCGTAGAACTCAGCATTATGTGGGAAAATGTTCACATAATATATATAGAATATGGCGAAAATTCCACATTAAACAACTACACAGATTGACAATAACTGCTAATTTCCAGTAATTCTTTGTTTGATCTTACTCTGAACGTCTGTGTTTTTTGAGGCTGTAAACCTCGAGTGGTTTGAATGTAAGTATTATATTCGAAACCATCATTGGTTTTTAGAAGTGTGATTAATTGGTGGTTTATACTAGATCAGGGATTTTAAGATCTAATTTGAGACCCTTGAATATGTTACAGTTTTATAATAGCGTTTTTATATTATCTGGGCTTTTATTTGTCCAGGCGTATGTTTACGCAACATTCTTCGAATGGCTGACCACCGGCATACAAACGGCATATTATCAAGGCTGCAAGTATTGTGCCGATGTCTGGAACGAGGAGAGGGGACATACTAAGCGACCTGTTACAGGATAGGAGGTCATTATTTACATTATCCGTGATTTAGCAGGTCTATTTCTTTCACGCCAAAATTACCGTTTTTAAGGGGGAATAAGCTGATGAAAACTGGACTGGTATTACTGACGATCATAGCAGCAGTGCTGATGTTTTCAACTGCGGGCTATGCCCAGGAAAACACAACAGACAATGCCACAGACAGTGCGGTAGCTGTCTTAAAGGACGCACAAAACAATACTGTAGGGTTTGCTACCTTTAACGAGGACGACTCTGGCCTGGTTCGCATACAGGTTCTAGCTACCAACCTGACACCGGGCCTGCATGGTATCCATATCCACGAGAATGCAAACTGTACAGCACCGTCGTTCACTTCTGCCGGCGGGCATTACAACCCTCTGGGTAAAGAACACGGTCTCGCAAATCCCAATGGCCCGCATGCCGGTGATATGCCCAACCTTGTAGTGGGATATGACGGCACGGGATATATGGACGTTGTCACCAACCTTGTGACGCTGTCACCCGGGCCGACCACGCTCTTCACTGACAACGGTACTTCACTTGTAATCCACGCTGGTCCTGATGACCAGATAACAGACCCTGCCGGAACAAGCGGAGACAGGGTTGCCTGTGGGGTTATTGAGAAAAGATAAGTTTTTCCTTAATCCTTCTATTTTTTCAATCTTCGTGGGAATGTGAACCTGGCAAACAACAGAGAAAAGATAACTCCCAGGACTAACCCCATGCCGTTAATCTGCACGAAATTGCCGGGATTGCTTGCCATGTGCTTGAAACAAAACTACTAACCCCTATAATCACCCGGAAAAAGCCGTCAGCTTCGCTGTTTGGGTACCGACTTTTTATACTGAACCTTGCACATATGACATCTCAAATTTCGAACATCGGCTGGACGTGAATAATAATATTTATAATCTCATTAAGTGTATCCACCAAATTGATGTTAGACAAACTGGCTGCAGATAAAAACAATGTGCCTGTTGAGCGTATTTTCCAGATCCACGAATCGCCCTGCAGGACAGTTCTGGCAATAACCGGTGGTGGGGCAGAAATTATTGGGGAACTGCTCCGCCACGGCAGCGGCTCTGCAACTGTACTGGATGCAGTTATACCTTACAGTACAGATGCAATGGACCGGTTTCTCGGAAGAAAACCTGAGAAATACTGTTCGGAAAAAACTGCGAGATTAATGGCAATGGTCGCTTACCAGCGAGCCCTGAACCTATCGAAAGGCAACGGGTTTGCAGACCAGGAAGTAATAGGAATCGGAGCGACCTGCAAGCTTAAGGCAGCAAACGAGCGGGAAGGCAGGAAACATGAGATCCATGTTGCTATCCAGGCAGCCTGTCAAACCGGAGTTAGAACACTTGAACTGACAGCGGACAGGACAAGGGAAGAGGAAGAAAAGATTGCTGCGCTCCTGATCTTCAATGTGCTTGCCCGCCACTGCGGCGTTTCTGAAATCGATTTACTGGATGGGATTGTGACAGGTGAAGGGAAAAGGGAAGAAGTTGTTGAAAAATATGCGTTAGCTTCCGGGCCTGTCGGGAATCTTCTGAAACAGCAGAGGTGCAGCCAGAACAGTCCTTATGAAACCCTGGATATGGCAAGAATCAATTTAAACAGGGCAAAAGCTTCCGGAGAGCCCGGAGAGTCCAGAGAGTCCGAAGAGCTCGAAAAGATCAGGCTTGTTTTCCCTGGTTCTTTTGACCCCTGCCACAGGAATCATATTTTTATGGCAAAGCAGGCATCGAAAAAACTTGGTAAGCCTGTCTACTTTGAAATTTCTTTGACGAATGTCGACAAGCCGCCTATAGATTTCATCTCATTGAATCAGAGGCTTGATTCTTTAAGGGGATACAAAGACGAAGACTTCATGGGCAGTATTTGTCTGACAAATGCGCCGCTCTTCCTGCAAAAAGCTGCCCTTTTCCCAAACAGCACCTTTATAGTTGGTGCAGATACCATTAACAGAATTTTTGACGCAAAATATTATAATGGTGAAGCAGACACATCCGCCATTTTAAGGCATTTTAAGGAAAAGAATGTACGCTTCATGGTATTTCACAGGAAATCCATTAAAATTTACATCAACCCTGATGCCCTTGAGTTCTGCGAAATTATCCCTGTAGATGAATACGAAGATGATGGGATATCTTCTACAGAAATCAGAAGAAAGAATGAAAATTATAAAGAAAATCTGGATAACAAATGAAATTTAAGCTTTTAAAGAAATAACAGGCTTCAATAAATAATCTAGTTAAAATACTTATTACTATTTTTTTGTTTTAATTTATTCTCCTCTTTTTGAAGAGAGCCGCTCTCCTTAGCAGATCTTACAAAATGAGACCTGCAGCCAATAAAGTTGTATAGACTGGCTTGATTCAAAACTACCTCCAATAACTCTGAACCAATATTTTGGAGTAGAGAACCAAAATCAAGAGTAATAAATAGAACAATTGTTTTGGGTCAAAAGCATGAATAGTCGGGATTTTGAAACCAGCTCATTATTATAAACAGGCACTTTTCATTCCTCTTTGATTTCATCCCACATTAAACCACGTTCTCCACACCTAGGAGCACGTAAACTATTTTCAGTTATCATCCATTTTATGTGACTAACCAAATGTTTGTAAGAAAAATTATGGAGCTTCTTATAATGAATCTCATCTATTACAGCTTTCAATAAACTGATAGTAAACCGTGTCTGTTCTTTCCTTATACTGTCGCTCAGGAAGCTAGGGGTATCTTTTTCATAGTGCCATAGTATCCACTCATCGGTCACAGGATACCATTTAGTAGACAGCGCCTTCATCTCAAGTACTAAATCTAAACTCGGTTTTTTTTCAAATTCTTCAATTACAGCCTTTAACCTGTTCAGGTTAGCCAGTTTAGTTTCTTCGCTTACTGCCATTTTTATTCTCCAGCTCCCTAACAAATACTCTTATTTCATAGCCTCTATTTAATTGAATGGTGCTATATATTTAAAACTAGATTTATATGGTGGCCACCATCGAGAGTCATAAGGTAAGTTTTAGTCTCAAATTGAGATTCTAAGGTTTCGAGCTGCTTTTCTAATTCTTTTAAGAGCCTCATTATATGCCACCAGGACCATAATTTAGGTATCGGATGTCAAGCCAGCATTCATTTTTCTTTTTACTCAGATAATAACTGTAGAAAATTATAGAATTACGAATAAATATACTTAATTCTCTTTTTACTTACATATTTATATTTTTAAAATTTTATTATATACTTTTAGAAAATTATAAATATTATTAATCGGAAACAACTTACCGTTTTCCTATATGAGAAAGATTCCAGGTTATATTGAGATAAAAAGGACAGGAAAAAATGGCAGGTACTGAAGGTTTGCTCCACGAGGTTACCGATTCTGTAATCTCATGTAAAAAAGAAAAAGTGCTCAAAGCGGTTGAAAAAGCAAAGGCTGAGATCCCGCCGGAAGAAATAATTGAAAAAGGACTTTCTGCTGGCATGAACCAGGTAGGAGTTTTGTTTGAGAGAGGGAAACTTTTCCTGCCGCATGTAATGATGGCAGCCGATGCAATGACTGCAGGTGTGAAATTGCTTGAAGAGGGAATGCCTGCAGGCACTCAGGAAAAGAAGCTCGGGACCATTGTTAACGGGACAGTCGAAGGCGATGTCCACGATATTGGCAAATCGATTGTGTCAACCATGCTCCAATCTGCTGGTTTTGAGGTCCACGATATAGGCAGAGATGTTCCTATAAAGAACTTTGTTGAGAAGGCAAAAGAAGTCAATGCGAATATGATAGGGCTTTCTGCTCTTATGACTACAACGCTTCCCGGACAGAGACAGGTTATTGAGCTCCTGAAAGAAGAAGGGCTGCGCAGCCGAATCAAAGTAATGGTAGGCGGTGCTCCTGCAACCCAGGCCTGGGCTGACAAAATCGGAGCGGACTGCTACGCCGAAAACGCAAGTGAAGCCGTTGCAAAGGCAAAAGAATTGCTCCTCTGAACCCTAAATTTCAGTAAAACCATCTCAGTCTAACTTTAGTTACTCTCATTTATTAATGGAGGATTAAAAATGGCAACTGAATATGCTTTGAGAATGGGAGACGGGAAACGTATCTTCCTTACGAAAGAAAAAATCCTCAGTGAGATAGAAGCCGGCTCTGGAAACGCTGCAGACCTTGGCGAAATCCCTGACATCAGTGCTGATGAAATTGACAAGCTTGCAGAAATCCTTATGATGCCCGGAAAAGCCATAAGCGTGGAACAGGGCATGGAAGTGCCAGTAACTCACGATATCGGGACTCTGAGGCTTGATGGGGACCAGGGCAACAGCGGAGTTGGCATCCCTTCAAGCCGGCTTGTCGGCTGCATGATGCACGAAAGGGCTTTTGGTGCAGACACAATGGAACTCGGACATATTGACTACAGTTTCAAGCCAGTAAAACCGGTTGTAGCAAACGAGTGCCAGGCAATGGAAGTCTGCCAGCAGAACATGGTTATCCCGCTCTTTTACGGTGCAATGCCTAACATGGGGCTTTACTATACCCCGGATGGACCTTTTGAAAACCCCGGAGACCTCATGAAGATGTTCAAGATCGATAAGGCGAGAGAGTCCATGGAATACGCAGCCGAACACCTTACAAGGGATACAGTCTGGTTCATGCAGAAGCTCTTTGCCTCGGGAGCTGACGGGGTTAATTTTGACACAACTGCTGCAGCAGGAGATGCTGATATGCACGGCACTCTCTGTGCGGTCGAAATCCTCAGGACTCAGTTTCCGGACATGTACATTGAAATGGGAATGGCAGGCGAAATGGTGCTCGGGATGCACGGGGAACTGGAGTACGACGGAGTGCGTCTTGCAGGGCTCTGGCCGCATGAACAGGCGCCTCTTGCAGCACAGGCAGGGGCAAATGTCTTCGGGCCGGTTGTCAACACAAACACCAGCAAGACCTCTCCGTGGAACCTGGCACGGGCTGTCACATTCATAAAGGCGGCAGTTGAAGCGTCATCAATTCCCTGCCACGTGAATATGGGTATGGGTGTTGGCGGAATTCCAATGCTTGAAACCCCTCCGGTAGATGCGGTTACAAGGGCAAGCAAGGCGATGGTCGAGATTGCAGGTGTAGACGGCATATAGATAGGGGTCGGCGACCCGCTGGGTATGCCGATTTCCCACATAATGGCTTCAGGTATGACCGGGATAAGAGCAGCCGGTGACCTTGTTGCAAGGATGCAGTTCTCAAAAAACATGCGCATCGGCGAGGCAAAAGAGTACGTGGCAAAGAAGCTTAATGTCGATACAATGGACCTCTCAGACGAACATGTCATGAGAGAACTGCGTGAAGAGCTAGATATTGGTATCATTACTTCAGTGCCAGGTGCTGCAAAGGGTATTGCTGCAAAAATGAACATCGAAAAACTGCTCGGTATTAAAATCAACTCCTGCGAAGCCTTCAGGAAGCAGATTGCCTGACACTGGTGCTTAAAGAGATTTTTGAAAAAAGGTGATTCTTATGGACAACAATACCCATCCTTCTCATACCCAAATCGACTGGCAGCATTCAGAAGAGTGCAGCAGGGCGAGCTGCGACCTGAGCGGACTTGAAAGGACAATTGACTGGAAACAGGGGCTTGCAATTGCCCTTGGCGTCCCTTTATTGATCCTGCCTTCCATAGGCTATTTTACAGGCTATGTCTGGGCTTTTTCAATAGCTGTCTGGGGCCTGACCATTTTCCTTGGCTTTTTCCAGAACCTGGCTTTCGGAGAGCTTGCAACTGTCTTTCCGAAGGCATCGGGCCTTCCGGGCTATACGCAGACCGTTTTTGGCTCGGATTCCGACAAAAACAACAAAGGGAAATTTAAATTTGGAAAATTCATCGGAGGTTTCAGTGCCTGGAGTTACTGGTTCGGCTGGAGCCCTGTGCTTGCAATCTATGCAATCCTTATCGGAAGTTACCTTAAGGGCCTTGTCCCTGCTTTTTCCGGCCTTCCGGATACCCTGCTCTCCTTACTGGTTGGAGCTGTGGTATTCGGGTCTCTTGCTATTATAAACTCAAAAGGGCTCAAAAACGGAGCAAGGGCCGGATACATTCTTGCTGTTGTTTCCCTGATACCTCTCATCGTTATTACCATCGCCCCGTTTATTACAGGAGACTTCCACTTCAGTAACATCACAGGCTCCTGGTTCCCTACGGACTGGACCTGGGACCTGAAACACATCCTGATTCTCTTCGGGATTTTCGCAATGGCTGAATGGAGTGCATGCGCCTGGGAAACAGCAGCTATCTACGGGCCTGAATATAAGAGCCCGAATACCGATACTCCAAAAGCCCTGCTGGTCTGCGGAGGGATCTGCCTTGTGCTTTATGTGCTTGTCCAGACTTCGGTAATTGGCACCCTGGGAGTTGAAGGTGTACTTTCCGAACCCATATCTCCGATGCTTCCTATTGCCAACCTTACGCTGGGTACACTTGGAGCTTCGATTGCAATTATCATGCTTGTAGGGGCAATGCTCCTTATCATCCAGACCGCCTTCCTCTCCTCGGCGCGGTCAATATACTCTATGTCAGTTGAAGGCAACCTGCCTGTATTCCTGAGCAAATTGAACTCTCACGGGCACCCTATGAACGCAATGATTGCAGATGCCCTCTTTAATATGGGCCTTATCCTGCTTGGGACTCCTACAGCAATCCTGGCAGCCTCTGCAATAGGATATATCTGTGCAAACGGGATAAGCCTCTATACCTACGTAAAGGTTAGAAATGACCCGGAACTCTCAAAACTTGACAGACCCTTTAAAGCCCCAAACGGCTGGAAAAACATAGCAATGGCAACTGCGGTTTTGAATATCCCCTTCTTTCTTGTGGGCATCATATACCTCAACAGCCTCGAACTCGGCTGGGCTACAACCGGAGTCGGCTTTTTCGTGCTCTGTCTTTTTGTCCCACTCTGGTTCTACTCCCAGAGAGAAACAAAGAAAGCAACCGAATCAAAAGAAAAAAGAGCTGCAGAAAGGGAAACGGTTTTAGCCGAAATTTCTGCATGAATAACTGAATTCTGCAATAAAAAACTGAGTTTGCATAAAAACGGAAGCTTCAGAATGAGAAATACGAAACTGCTTCCTCGAGGTTCACGACCCTGAGAACAGTTTGGGACCAAATGTTCAGCTGGAACAGGAATATCACGGCTTCTCTTTATCCTGTTCCGGATTTTCTCATTGGTTCTCTTATTTTTAGATCCTGCTTTATTTTTACCAGATTAGAATAATTATTCCAGCATCCATTTCCATACCGAGTTAATGATTATTTTTTTCTTTTCTCCATCCCTGCCTTCTATCTCCATGACTCCTTCATCATCCAGAGTAAGGATAAGCCCCTCATTAAGCCCATATTCTTCCATTGCCTCCATAAGCCCGAGAACCTCCCGTTCCCTTACTGCCGGGCTTCCGAAGTAGACAGAGACCTGAACCGCAGCTGTAACAGCCTGGTTATCTTTTTCAGTCATAAGGAAATCACATTTTCTTCTGCCGCGGAAATAGGAGACCTGTTTGCCCTGCCTGAGCAGTTCAAGAAATACAAGGTTTTCAAATCTTAACCCCAGGCTGTCGGGATAATTGAGATATACTGTCTTGAAGTAACCCGTGTCTCCGGCGTATATTTTACACGGGACTTCTGTTCCTTCTCCGTCTTCCGATATTTCAGATACATGGTTAAACATGGGGACGCGGTATAGCAAAAAAACCTCTTCCAGATAGTCGAGATATCTGCGGATAGTATTCTTACCAACGATCCCACTCGCTTTTTTCAGGGTATCGAGTGAATACTCTGATGCCATATTCGAGATAAGAAAAACTGCAAGTCTTTTTAGCTCTTCAGGGTCCTGAATATTATGCCTGTCAATAATCCCCTTTTGCAAAGTTTCCTCAAAATACTGCCTGGAAAGATTGGAATCTCCATTTTTGATTACATCTGGAAAGCCGCCGTTTTCAAAATAGTGCAGGAACAGGCATAACATTTCATCGCATCTGGAAGGTGTAAGACGGTCAGGCTTTGGGACCCTGAGCCCTCTTAAAATAAGGTATTCTTTAAAGGAAAAGGGCAAAAGCTTGAGAACTTTTATCCTGTCTGCAAAGCTTGAAGAGACCTCCTGACTCATGGGATTTGCGGAAGAAGAGGTTATAAAAACTCGCGCCCCATCTCTCTGAAGCCTGTCAACCCAGCCCTCCCAGCCAGGGACATTATAGATCTCATCCAGGAAATAATAGACTTGTTCTTCTTTATCAGATTTTTCTTCAGGTATTCCTTCAGGTTTTCCTTCAGATTTATCTTCAGATTTATCTTCGGATTCTTCTTCAGGTTCCTCTTTATTTTCAGATCCTCTTCTGCAAACTTCAACTGCAATTTCCTCAATTTCCTGAAAACCTTCAGGTTTCAGCTCTTTAAATCTGCTGTCTTCAAAATCAATATAAATCTTTACACCCTGAAAAAGGCCTGCGATCTGCTTCAGGAAAGATGTCTTGCCTGCATGGAGCGGACCATAGATTAAACTGATCTCACCCCCATCCAGAAAAGTGGAAGCTGGAATGTTGCGCGGGATTATATCAGAGGGGCTCTGAAAAAAGGTCTGGTGGTCAAGAACGAGGGGAAGAGTTTCAAGTCTTTGCATATAATCACAATAATTTGTGAGGTAAGACTATATAGTTATTCTGGCGTTAATAAATACTTTTAAAATAAATTTACGCGTCTGGAAGAGGATGGAAGACTCTTTTATAAGTTCTCGCCAAAAGCAGGCGTAAACAGGCTACGGATAAGAGAGAAAAATGGAAGTATAAACGAAAATATATAGCCTGCAATCTTTTATATGTAAAAAAAAGTAAATTCATATTGGGTTTTGTGGGAAATTTTTTTTATCCGGCAAAGAAGGGACTATTGAATTCTGGAAACTGAGAAGCCTGCAGAAGGGACATCAGATTCTTTGGAAAGTAACCGGAAAGGGAATTTAAAATTTTTCAGAGTAAGTTGACTGAAAGTACAATAACTGGCAGAGAATTAACCAGGTTATGAGATATTAAACTTATTTTTAAAGTTATATCGTGGAGTATTCATATGAATAAGCAAAGACTTAACTTTATAAATGAAGCTTTAATGTTTCTGGTATTAATGGGATTAGTCGGGATAGGGATATCTCTCAGGCTCCAAATGCATCTTTATGGAGGTGTTCATTATTATCTGGGGTTAACTCTTGTCGTTCTGATTTTAATCCACATATATCTTCACTGGATTTCGATTGTGAAAATGTACCAGAAGTTAATACCTGACCCGGGGAAGAGAAAAATAATTTCCATTATATATGTATCAATAAGCATCCTTCTTTTAGTCGGGTTTATAACTTCAATTTTTATTCTCGAAACATAAATTTTGGAACGTGAGGGCGATGAAAACAGGGGTCAACAAAAAAGCGCTGGGAGCAATTATAATTACATTATTCTTTTTATCCCTTCCTGTAGTTGCAGAAACTTATGTAATGGGAGAACAAAGAACACCGGTAACGATGCCGGCTGAGGGAGCCAGCTATGTGGGAGCTGGGGAGTGCAGAGTTTGTCACGTGGAGATACATAACAATTGGACAATTTCGGGACATAAGTATATGCTCATGACTCCGGATGAAGCTCTGGAAATAAGGCCTGACCTTCCTATGCCGGAAGGATATACCGAAGAAGACATACTCTATGTTATTGGCGGATGGGGCTGGAAAACCCGGTATGTGAATGAACAGGGGTATATCATAACCGAAACCGGAGAAAATCTCAGTGTCAACGGATCAAACCAGTATAATATTGAAACTGGAGAGTGGGTCGACTATCACCCTGGAGAAATAGTGGAATATGACTGCCAGAGATGCCATACTACAGGCGCATCTTATGACTCTGTAACTGAAGGCAAACCGGGAATAAATGGCTCATGGGAATTTCCGGGAATACAATGTGAAGCATGCCATGGGGCAGGCAGTGTGCATGTGGCAGAAAAGGGAGTAAGGGGTGAGGCTATTACCGTTGACAGGGATGCTTCACTGTGCGGTCAGTGCCATCAGCGTGGAGATAGAGAAGACCAGATCCCTGCAAGTGGAGGATTTATCAGGCATCAGGAACAGTATCAAGAATTTCTGGCGTCCGGGAAAATGAGTAAGCTGGACTGCGTGGTCTGCCATGATCCGCATAGTCCGGTCCATGCAGGTGCAACCAATCCCGTAGAAGGAGAAGGTATAAAAAGAAATTGTTCCGACTGCCATGTCGAGGCTGCAGAAATATATAACCAATCTTCAATGGGTACAGCTGGAGTGGAATGCGTTGCCTGCCATATGCCAAAAGTTGTTAAAACAGCTGTCAATACGTCTCAGTATGAAGCAGATTTGAGAACGCATCTTTTCAGAATCAATACCAGTGCAGATGCTGAGTTTACTTACATAGATCCTGAGGACGGAAACGAATATGCAAATCCTCACATCACTCTGGAATACGCATGTCTGCAGTGCCACGAAAGCAGGGATAAAGCCTGGGCTGCTGAGGTGACCCCTCTTGTTATAAACCACAGTGTAGAAGAAGAAATTGAAATTCCCGGGACCCCTGATGCGGAAGGAATACCTGGACCCGGGATTTTAGTTCCCCTTGAGGTGTTGATAATTGCATATCTACTCAGGAGAAAATGAATGAGGCCACAGAATTAGAAATCTCAGGAACAACCTCAGGAATTAAAAACTCCATAAATTAAAAACTCTAGAAATTGAAAACTTCAGAAATTGAAAACTCCAGAAATAAAAACCCTGAGAATAAAAGGAGCCTTATGGAATAGACATGATGGCCAGAAATTATACACAGGCACTTGAGTTTCATGAATGCACTATAAAAGTTTTAAGGTTCTCATGAACTGGAAAGGTTTTGAATTACATAGAGCAGGTTAATCTGAAAACCTATCCGGAAGTTTCAATCTTTTTTAGGTTCATATACTGTTTTATTTTTCCCGCATCTTGTGCATACAAAATATTTTTCCCTTACATTTGAAGCATAGATATTCAAACCCCCACTTCTCTTCCATTTGTGAAGGCCTATGAAGCACAAAATGCTTTTCTGCGGAGTTTTTCCCGAAATTCTGGATGGCGCCCTGTAAGCCAAGTAATCACACCTGCTTTATCAGTGAACCTCTACAACTTGAAAGTTCAAGTAAGTTCCCCACCCAATCTGCAGGTCACGTTTTACCCTGCAGGAAGATCTTAACAGGTATTTGATAGCTGGCTGTATATTAATTGCTGCAATCAAAGCTGAGGAGAAGGCTGAGGAAAAAGGTTGCGTCACACAGGATTGGCTGCACAGTCAATTACTTGTTCCATCCGTCACCTGACTGTTTGCAGAAGCGTTGAGACCGGAAACTCCCTGAAATGGGTTTAAGCTCTCTTTAACCTGCTTTTATTAGTTGATACATTTTTCCGGACTTCAACATATTCCTCTCCTGTCTTCGTACCCTGATTCGATTTTAAAGCCTGATTACCACGGGAATAAATATTTCACTTTTTTTAACTCTACGAACTTATATATATTAGAAATAGGAATGGTACTGTAGTATCCCAATAAATAAAGGGATATGATGAAACTCTCTTCACCTCAGTGTTGAAATATCCATATCCACCCCTGGGTATTGGTCAGTCGTTCTGGTGACGGGCAAAGGAAAGGGCAGAAAGGCCGGATATCAGGCATAACAAATGTGCTAGAAATAAAGTGGTAAATAAAATGGTAGAATCAGTGGGCGGCAGATAATCGGATATGCCTCAAAAGTTCTGCATGCCTGCTAATTTCGGCGGGAGGGCAAAAACAAAAAGGATGAAGCAAACAGGAATGTTTTTACATACCTCAAGCTGTATATATCTTTAAACGCCTCAGCTATATATAGCAGTTTAAAAAAAAGCTGTTTGCCTTTCTCTTAGATTTATATTTCAGCCTTAGAATTATATTTCAGCCTTTGCTCTTTCCTTTTCATTTTTCAAACTGATAAGAATTATGGGACATATAGAAATTGTTTGATTTGAAAATTGTAAAGCATCCTGGTTTCGTTTATAAGGACGATCCAGAGGACTAGTGAACTACTCCTCCCTGTCCAATCCGGCAAACCGGATCGTCTGAGGGAGGGGCTTCCTTGAGACTACTCAGCCTAAAAACAATATCTGAGCGATCCTCTTCCTTCATCCCCCTCTCTAATGAGAGCGAGTCCAGAGGCTCTACCCTGCGTTCCGCAGGTGAAGAAAAATCAAAGTGGAAGATATGAGTGTGATGATGCTTGAGATGCACGACGGCTTGCGGCTTTCCCCGCCTTGTTCCCGATCCCTTCGGGAGTTGTCACATCCTGTTTGCCCACTTCCTAGCTTGGTTCTCGCTTCAGATTGGGGTGACAATGCAACAAGAACTATATGGTTTCAAGGAAAAAGAAATTTGTCAGATTCAATAAAAACAGAAGGTGTGGAAGTTGACGGCTTTCATCCACCACCTGCCACTTCCGGTAAACCGGAATTGTCGAGGAAGGGGACTTCCCGCCTTATAGTTAAAACAAGAAAAATTTACATAATAACCCTTCGTTTTTGCTTTACTCGTTTCTCCAGATTAAAAATGGTTGAGTTTCTATAGCAGTTATCCGGAAAATTATTTATAATAATAAAAACCAATCATTATTCGTATTTCTGTGGTGCAGAAATACATGAATAAGTTCTTCGCTACCATTACGATCATCACTCCACCCTGGCGGCAAATGAGTGAGTCGTTTCATAGATGGGCGAAGGACTGCAAGAAAATTGGGCAATAGATGATTAGAAAGTGGTAGAGTAAGGCTAAAAGCCTTATATTAGATGCGGTGGAAAGGCAAGACAGGTTTGGTAAAACATATCTTCCGGGCTGATGTTTCATCAAGTATCGCGTGACACGCCTCAACCTTATGCGATATCCGGATACATATATATGCCTGACAGCTATTTTTAGCCTTTCCACCATTTCTGCTGAATCCTGCACTGTTATCCCTCATAAACATCCTTTTTTCAATAGTTATCTATCAGGAACGCATTTTCTCTCGATCTTTGAACTACCTTGTTCTTATAACCGAATCCCAGCATGCTACTGGCCAGGATGCTGAGAAGTTCCGTGCGTATATCAATGATCTCTTCAGGCTCATTTCTCTATTTTTATTCGTTTTGCTTTTTTAAAAATAATTAAAAGCCCCACTATATGTGCAAATTTATCCGCAGTTAAAACAACCCATAAATAAGATCAAAAACAGAAAAGCAAGGTAGTAAAACGAGAATTAGATAATCCTGAACAGGGGGATAAGAATTCGATGAAACAAATATATTTCCCTTCTATACTATTTACACTGATCTTCTTTTTGATTTGTGTCCCCGGCCCTGCAGCAGCCTTTCTAATACCGGAAGCTGCCGAAATACCTTACCAGATTAACACCTCAGATAGAATAATAATAGGAACAGTAAGCGGGATTAATATACACTACGACCATACAATCTTCACAATTAAGGTTGAGGAATGGCTCTATAACCCACTACCTGCCGAAAAGATAAAGGTAAGAACCGAAACCGGCAAGTATGTCTGGACCGAAGACCAGGCAGAGTTCACACTGAACGAATCCGTGGTCCTTATGCTGAGAGATAAAGACCTGGATAAACAGCTTTTCAGCGTGTCTGTAGGATTTCCCGGGAAACACCCTGTATCAGACAGGGATGAGGTAGTTGAAGAGCTGAAAACTCAGGGAAAATGGAGGGAAGAGAATCAGACCGAAAACGAGACGAATAATGTCGGAACAGCAAATGAACAGCCCGCAAATTCAAATTCGTCCTCAAATGTCGAAAACATCCCTTTCACAGGCATTTTATGGTCGATTGTGGCAGTTCTCGGAGCAGTTGTATGTGCAGGGAAGACGAAGTAAATATTATCCACGTTCGTTCAGATTATCCATATTTTATTGAACCAGCAAACCTTTTTTCAATTCACAGGTTACAATAAGGCAACCAGGCCATTTTGTCTGTCTGCCTGTCGAAAGAAACAAAAAACGCACATGACATTCTTCGAATAACATGCCCAAAGAATGAAAGTCCTTTTCAAATCACAGTACTTTCATGCCAAAGAGAAGCGAAAAAGAGATTAAAGATACCTGGGATGTCTGCTGGGTGAGGAGAAGAGCCTGGAGACCTGTTCTCAAAAGAGAAAGGGATAATACAGGAAGTGCATCCTTCAAAAACCCGAGCCGTAAAGCAAAGGGTTAGGGAAGAGTAGTTCATTATCAACTTCTCAATCCGAGTTATTCCGTAAGAATTTCGTAATAATTTCGTAATAATTTCCTTAATCCATAATAAATTATTTAATAAGTACTGTGAGTAAGTACATTGGATAGAATAATAGACTGACTTTTCTGCTGTTACAATAAAGCTTAAATTAAGTACAGTAATACTGAATAAACTGATTGGCGTGCAGCAGGTCCTTTTATCCGCCTGAAAAGCGCAGATTTGCTTTCCCGGATAAGGATATTTTGTACGTCAGATATTTGTCTGAAGTGCCAGTATATAAGCGCTTGGTAAAGGACATTAAATATACTTTACTGTAGATTCGGTACCTTACCGGTCAGAGGTTTGTGTCAGAGGTTTGTGTCAGAGGTTTGTGTCAGAGGTTTGTGTCAGAGGTTTGTGTCAGAGGTTTGTGTCAGAGGTTTGTGTCAGAGGTTTGTTATAGTATGGTGACCAGTAATTTACCCTGAAACCAGCGCTTACCTGTCATCAGTGTCAGCCGTAGTTTATCAGCATTAAAATTATCAGTATTGGTATACTATCAATATTAGTATTATCAGTATTGGTATTGTAACTGCTTACCGGTTAATAGTTTACTTACTGGTTAGCAGTATCAATAGTCGTCTGTCAACCGCAGGAAAGGGTTTTTATCGACGACATTTGCCTCAGTCTATTTACTTTAGTTTATCTTTCATCAGGGAGACCCCCATATGATAAAGGAAATCACTGCCAAATACAATGCAGAACAAATAGAAAAAAAAGTAACGCAGTTCTGGGAAGACAGCGACGCTTATCGGAAAACCCGGGAGCACCGCAAGACCGGAAAAAGGCTTTTTTTCGTTGACGGCCCACCGTACACTACAGGACACATCCACCTGGGGACTGCCTGGAATAAGATTATTAAAGATTCCATTCTCCGCTATTACTCCATGAATAACCGCAATATCCTTGAGCGCCCGGGCTGGGATATGCATGGCCTGCCTATTGAGGTCAGGGTCGAAGGTTTGCTCGGCTTCAAGTCCAAGAAGGATATCGAGAGCTTCGGAGTAGAGAACTTTATTGAGAAATGTAAGGAATTTGCCATCACGCAGAAACAGGCAATGACCGAGCAGTTCCAGAGGCTTGGGGTCTGGATGCAGTGGGAAGAACCCTACATGACCTTAAAAGACGACTACATCGAGGCTGCCTGGTGGACCCTCAAACAGGCCCATGAAAAGGACCTCCTTGATATGGGCAAGCGTTCGGTAAACTGGTGCCCACGCTGTGAGACTGCAATTGCAGACTCCGAAGTCGAATATTCCGAGCGGACTGATCCTTCTATCTATGTGAAATTCAAGGTTAAAGGCGAGGAAAACACTTTCATTGTCATCTGGACAACAACCCCATGGACAATTCCAGCCAACGTGGCTGTGGCTGTTCACCCGGCTTACGAATACTCGAAATTCAAAGCGGTCAGACAGGACGGCTCGGAAGAAGTCCTTATCGCAGCCACAGACCTGATCAGAAATGTCCTCAAGCAGGGCAGGTATGCAGACTTTGAAATCCTTGAGACAATGCTCGGGGAAGAGCTCACAAATCTCGAGTACGAAAGCCCTGTTGGGGATCTCGTGCCTGTGCAGAATAAGATAAAGCACGGCGTTTACCTTGCGGATTTCGTAACCGTAGAAAATACAGGCTGTGTGCATATAGCACCAGGGCACGGTATGGACGACTTTAACGTTGGTGTGAAGCACAAACTCCCTATCCTCTGTCCTGTAGGCCCGAACGGCTCTTATACCGAAGAAGCCGGGGAATACGAAGGCAAGAACGTAAGGGAAGCAAACCCAATTGTTATCGAAGACCTCAAAGCCCGCAACAGGCTCCTTGCCGAAGGGACAGTCACGCACAGGTACGGGCACTGCTGGCGCTGCAAGACTCCTATCATCTATCTTGCAACCGAACAATGGTTCCTCAAGGTTACCGAGATCAAGGACAAAATGCTCGAAGAGATCGATGCCGTTGACTGGTACCCTGACTGGGCAGGTTCAGCCCGTTTCAGGACCTGGGTCGAAGGCGCAAGGGACTGGTGCATCTCCAGGCAGCGCTACTGGGGAGTTCCTATCCCTGTCTGGAAGTGCAGGAAATGCGGAAAGCTTGAGGTAATAGGGACAAAAGCCGAACTGCTTGAAAAAGCAGGATTAAGCGGCACTGATATCGAATTGCACCGCCCCTATGTGGACAAAGTCACCGTACCCTGTGAGTGCGGAGGGGAGAAAATACGTGTTGAGGACGTCTTTGACGTCTGGTTTGACTCGGCTGTCGCCTCCTGGGCAACCCTGAAATTCCCGCAGACACAAGACCAGTTTGATGAATGGTGGCCTGCAGACTTCATTACCGAAGGACACGACCAGACACGCGGCTGGTTCTATTCCCAGCTGGGAGCAAGCATGGTTGGCTTTGGGCGGGCTCCTTATAAGAGTGTGCTCATGCACGGTTTTACTCTTGATGCCGGCGGAAAGAAGATGTCAAAGAGCCTTGGAAATGTGATTTCTCCGCTGGACATTATCGACAGGTTCGGGGCAGATACCTTGCGCGCCTATGTGCTTTCTTCAAGCGCTCCCTGGGACGACCTGAAGTTCAACCTGGAAGAAGTAGAGACCATCCACCGTTCGATTAACATCCTCTGGAACGTCTTCAGGTTCCCGCTGCCGTATATGGCTCTTGACAACTTTGATCCCATGAAGGTCAGCCTTGATTCCGTAAAAGATGCCCTGCGTGAGGAAGACAGGTGGATTCTCTCAAGAGCACAGTCCGTTGTAAAAGCCGTAGATGAAGCCATGAGCGGTTACCTGCTTCATAAAGCAGTCCGCGAGATCCTGGAGTTTGCTCTCGAAGACCTTTCACGCTGGTATATCCAGCTTATCCGCCCGAGGACCTGGACCGAAGCTGACGACCCGGACAAACTTGCAGCTTACTGTGTGCTTTACGAGGTATACGTAACCATCACAAAACTGATCTCGCCTTTCATGCCCTACCTGGCTGAGGAGATGTACCAGAACCTGATCAGGAATGTGGACCCGAACGCTTCCGAGTCGGTCCATATGTGCGATTGGCCGAAAGTTAACGAAACCTATCTCGACCCTGAGCTTGAAGCAGCTATGAGCACTGCCCGTTCTATCGTGGAAGCTGCCTCAAACGCCCGCCAGAAAGCAGGAAGAAAACTCAGATGGCCCATATCCAGAATTGTTGTGTCCCCTGAAAATGAAGATACAGCAAAAGCTGTCGAGAGGCTGCGCTCAGTCCTTATGGACCAGACCAATTCCAAAGCAATCGTTCTAACGGGCATGGGCGAAAGCTGGGACGAACTCGGGCTTGAGGTCATCCCTGACCCGGGCAAGATCGGGCCTGTCTTCAAGAAAGATGCCGGAATAGTTATCCCTGCCCTGCAAAAAGTCGATGGTTTTGCTTTAAGGAAAGCCTTTGCCGAAACAGGGGAATTTGAACTCTCCCTGGCTGACGGCACCACTGTCACAGTCACCCCGGGCATGGCAAACTTTAAAGAAACCCTGCCTGAAGGTACAGCCAGTGCCGAATCCGATGCAGGTCTTGTTTACGTGGACGCAAACCTCACCTCTGAACTCGAAGCTGAAGGATATGCGAGGGAAGTTATCCGCAGGCTCCAGGACATGCGTAAGGAACTCGATCTTATTGTGGACGAAAACATCCGCACCTCTGTACGGATCGAAGATGAAAGGGTCTTCAAACTCGTTGAAACCCTTAAAGAAATGATTGCAGAAGAGGTTAGAGCCGATGTCTTTGACCTCGGCAGCGGGATCGAAGTTTTCGGAGCCCTTGTAAAGGACTGGGACGTCGAAGGCATTGCCATGAAGATGGGAATTGCAAAGAAATAATCCAGAGGAATAAACTCTGAAATTAAGTTTAGAAAAACAACTCAGTAAGAAAATCTAAGTTCAGAAACGAAAAACAGGAAAGGAGTTATTAATATGGATTTTGCTGCCTGGGAGCCAATTTACGAAAGAATCCTTGAAGACTTCGGGTTCGACCGCTCAGGTGATGAAGAGGCAGCCCGATTCCTTTCCCTCCTACTGACTAGGGAAAATACTGCAAGCCTTTCCGAACTCAAAGACACAATTTCAGGAAAGCCTGTTCTGGTCTGCGGAAACGCTCCCGGACTCAGAAATGAGCTTTCGAAAATCAATTTACCTGCTTTTGTAATAATCGCAGCCGACGGAGCCGCTGCTGTTCTTATGGATATGGGTCGCGTACCTGAAGTCATCTGTACCGACCTTGACGGCAATTCCGAAGCTGATATAGAAAAAGAGATCCTTGCCTGCACGCAGGGCTCGATTGTCCTCATCCATGCCCACGGAGACAACATGGATAAGCTGGAAAAATACGTGCCCGGATTCAAGCGCTTTATTGCAACTACTCAGGCAAGGCCTTTCGATAAAGTATACAATTTTGGCGGGTTCAGTGATGGTGACCGCTGCGTTTTTGTAGCCAGGGATTTCGGGGCTAAAAGTGTTATGCTGGCTGGATTTGATTTTGAAGACCCAGATGTAAATCCGATTAAGAAAAAGAAATTGAAGTGGGCAAAGGAATTAATCGGGATATCAGGGATTTGAGGATTAATTACCATTTTGAGGATTGTAGTAAACGAACTAACAAACTCAAAATTATTTACTTTTTAGAAGAAAAATACACATTTAAAAAAGAACGCTAAATTTGAATAGTTCATAATTATTGAGGGTTATTCATTTTTTTGGTCAAATTAGAAGCATTTGAAGCTTTAGATTCTACTAGGCTGTTTTTAATATACCATTAATTTTCTTTGAGCCTCTTATTTTTCCTTTATTTCCAGAAAACGAAGCTAAAAGTTATATTCTCTTGACAAAATGACAAATTTATAAACTTTAAATTAAATTAATAAGTGTATCGTATTATTTCCACCTAATTCATCCTAATTTTGAAGAACTATTAATGGTAAGTAGAGTTTATTCTGTCGAATTTATATAATTTACGGTTATATATTTATTTATACTTACTGGCAATTAAAATTAATTCTGTTTGTCTCCAAACAAAAATTAACGACCGAGTTAATTCCTAAAAATAATTGCCATGAGTGTAACCTTAATGTTGGGGGTTGATCGAGGGTTTGATTGCAGGAGTAACTACATTATTAGAAGGCTAATTTAAGCTTAAAAACTCCATTCTTTTCAAATAATGTATAGGAACATATAAGACAAATGCGAAAAAATACGCTAAAATCTGGAGGGAAATATAATGGGATATCTGAGCATTTTTTACTATAATGTAAAGATCACTTATGAGTCCACCATACTCTTCATTAACGCCCGCTGGTGGTAAACAATTCTGATATAAATTAATAATAGCCGCTTAAAATGAAGAGAAATTATTTCCTCAGCCATCTTTTCGAAATACAAGGTAGTTCCCTGAATTGACTTTATCTTTGAATTGATGGCTGTTATTTTTGTTTTTTATTAATTAGCAGTTACATTTCTTTTTTCAGGACGCCATATGCAGTTGTCTAGGTAGTTACTGCGGCTTAAACATATATTTTCCGTTGTTTCATTATTTTTTTCTTTTTCCCTTATTTTATCTCTTCACTTGAGACCAATCAAGGAGTTATATAATAAACCATAGTATTCTCCATTTTTTCCATTTATTAAATTTAATTTCGAATACTATAGAATATGACAAGCAATAAAAAATTAGGTATGAGAAAGAAATCGAACTTAATATCCTATTTGTTAAACCAAAATGTCTCTTTTTGGAACTGCTTCTTTTGTCAGGTTGGCAAATCCTTAAATACTTACTTACAGGATGAATTGGAACCTGCCTATTAAATACTCCTTTTCGAGAAGAGTTTTTTGTTTCTAAAAAAATTACTAAATTTATATAGTCTATAACTGAAAAGTGTTATACATTTTTTCAAAAAAATTAACCTATTTTGAGATTTTTTAATTCGATTTAATTGGAAAATGGGACTTATTTATGCTTAAAAACCCTTATTTTTATCTAAATGACGAATTGAAGACTAAATGTTTGATATTACTGAGATTTTTTAAGAATTGTAACTTCTAAATAAAAAAATAGAGTAGATCTGTAATTTCAGCCGAGTGTTTATCTAGATTTTCCAAGTCTATTAGTAGTAAGGAGATTTTATTCTAGTATTTTTATATAATTTACTATTACTATTTTAGTTGTACTCTATGGCAATTGAAACTAAATCTGCTCCTCTCCGAATGGAATGGTATCATAATTCCAAAAATTGCCGTGAGTATAATACTTATCTGGGGGTTGATAGGGTTTAACTTGAAAGGTACATACCATATAAGAGTATACACCAATCTTAAAAATCATCCTTTCCAGTATGTAAACGAGTATTGAAATAATGTAGAAAAAATAGAGATTATATAGTAAAACTAAAGATAATATAGTAAAACCACGGAGGTAAATATAATGTACGGAGGATATGGTTTCGATAGATGTAAATTTGATAGTTTCAAGAGCTTTGGATGTGGCTGTGGCGGCTATGGCGGCGGCTATGGCGGCGGCTACGGTGGTAGCTGTGGCTATGGTGGATTCTTCAATCGCTTCAAGCACTACGGCCGTCGTTGTGGCCGGTGCTGATGAAAAGAATATAAAGAATACATAATAAGCTAAATAAAATATGGCAAAACCACGGAGGTAAATATAATGTACGGAGGATATGGTTTCGATAGATGTAAATTTGATAGTTTCAAGAGCTTTGGATGTGGCTATGGTGGCTATGGCGGCGGCTATGGATGCGGCGGCTTTGATCCCTGGCGTAAATTCTGCGGTCGGTTCAAACACTTCAGCAGTTGCCGTTCCTGGTGCTGAGATGACTAATTAGAACTACTGAACCTGAAAGGATTACTGAATGCGAAAGAAACAGAATCCATAGTCATCTCTTCAAGGTATGAAGGATAATTTTTGAGAATTTGTCTTTTCTTGAATTGATGACTATTCATATTTATTCTTTTATGAGTTTTCACTTTGAAAGTGCGCCATACTTTAAACTCAAACGTAGTTTCTACGGGGATTTTTATTGATATGGGATGTATAATTTCGACTGCATGTAATTGACGCATAACAGAAAGATAAACAAAGAAAGACTAAAAGACAGAGGGAATTCATTTGTATTCGGTTAAGGATTTTGAGCTGCGGATCTCGATTTCGACGGAAAAACTCAAACCCAAATGTTTAGTGTTTAAATTGAAATCGATATCAGATTCCAGTTTTGCATTTGATGAATAATTTAACAAATTTTATGAAAATCAATGCAAGTGATAACGATTTTTCCTTAACCGATGACCAATGAGAGGGAATTATAATATTTCCTTTCTTCTCGTTTAAGTTCTTCTCGTTTAAATCTCCCCGCCTAGATTCATGGATTCTGCAGGTTCGAGTGCTGCTAAATTATGGGTCTACTAATTACTCAGATAAAGTTTATCTCTTTCAAAGGTGTCCTAATGATTAATGGCCCATTATGAAAATCTTTTTAAATAGTCATAAAGGCTACATTTTAAGTGATCATTGTAAAGATTATTTCTACTCAACCGGAACAGAAACTACTAATTATTTTTCTAAAAGAACTCTTTTTCTAAAGAAAAAGGCTGAAGTTTTGATGTTTAGTATTATAAAATGTTAGTCTTTTTTTTCAACAAAAATAACCATTATTAAGGGTTTTAAATGGATTTAATTGTAAAATAGAGCTTATTTATCATGTAAAATTTTCTTTCTTACCTGAATAATAAATTAAAGACCAAGTATCCTGATATTATTGAGAGTTTTTGAGAATTATAACTTCCAAATTAAGAAAAAGAGTAAACCTACAATTTCAGCCGGATATTTACCCGAATTTTCTAAGTCTATTAATGGTAAGGAGACTTCATTCTAGTAATTTTATATAATTTGGTATTATTATTTACTTTTATACTCTCTGGCAATTAAAATTAAATCTGCTCCTCTCCAATGAAACTCAGTCTCAAGAATAATTTCAAAAATAATTGCCGTGAGTATATACTTATGTGGGGGTTGATAAAAGGTTTAACCCGGGTACACACCAAGAAGAATATTTCAGCTTAAACATGGTCTCTGTGGGGCTTTTTCCTAATATGGAATGTATAATTTCGGCTGCAGAAGACTGAAGCATAACGGAAAGACGAACAAGGACAGACTAAAAGACGGAGGGAATTATAATGTTTTTCTTCCCATTTAAGTTCTTCTCGTTTAAATTCTTCCCGTTTAGATTCAGGCATGGATTCCGCGGGTTCGGGTGCTGCTAAATTCTGGGTCTACTACTGACTCAGATAAAGTATATCTCTTTGGAGCTATAATCAACCCTTATGGCCTTATGATCATGCGAAATGGTCATAATGGCTACTTTTTAAACGGTCATTGTAGAGAGCTATCTCCACTCAGCCGGAATAGAACTTCAATTGTCTTTTTTGCGATATAACGGCAGGCAGTTGTGCAATTTTGTATGGTTGATATTTTTGGATCCTACGGTCAAGCAGTTGATATTTTGATATTATATTTTATCCGGTGCAGTTGAAGATTGATCCTTAATTTGATCGAAGCCGATAGGTCATGCCGCGCACGACGTCTATAAAGAAAGGTTGAAAAAGGTTGAAAGATGCCATTCAGGCTGCCCTGTAGTTATATCAACCGACTATCTGTGGATCACCTATTTTTGAGTGAAAAGAAAAATAATGTCTGGCTCCCCCGAGTTTAAATTCCCGAGTTTCGCTTCGGGATCACAGGAAATCAGAGATTTCCTGGGAGTTGCACTGCAAGTGCAACAGCACGATATAGATTAATAGCAGTAAGCTTCGCTCAGGAGGATTAATTAAATTCAGGTGAAATGTAGAAATAGAACTTAGCAGTAGAGCAACTGAAAAGACTTCAGCCATCTCCACTGCTGGGTTAAATCGTATATTATAAAGGAAAAATTTTGGAGTATATTATTTTTTCAGGGTTCTCCACATTACAGCAATTCTCTCTATATCAATATGGGTGTAGCCCTCTTCTTTTATAGTCCATTTAAGGCTCAGGACTCCGTCATTGCATTCTGCAGCTATTCCTCTGTATGTTGTATTTCCTCCAATGTCAATTTCTACTTCTTTGCCCAGATAATACTTTTCAATGAACTCCTGTTTCACAATTATCAACTCCTGGATTTTATCCTTCCGGATACGGATAGACCCGTGTGGTGTTTACCAAGATATAGTTAATATCAGGAAGGTATATTATAACTTGAAAAACAGGGATTCTGAACATAGATTAGGGTAACAGGGTAAAAAAGATAGCTGCCGGGGTTTACTTAGCGCTTCTCATTAAAGTAACCGGGAGCATTAAGAAAAAATTAAATCTTCAATAAGCTCCCTAAAATTAGAAGTCCTGCTCAAGCAGTCGGTTCTGATCCGCCTGATCCAGATCCATCTGATTCGGATGCACTCTGTTCAGATTCGTATTCTTTCGACCCACTTAATCCTGTCTCGAATCCTGTTTCCGGCTGTATGGGAAGCTTGTCAAAAAACGGGATGTCTGCCCCGACAAACCAGGTTTCAAGGAAGCTCAAGAGATGATACTTCAGGAAAACTGCGATTGGTACGCTCAGAAACATCAAAATCCCGAAGGTTAGAATCATTTCTACAACGACAAAGGGAATCAGGAGTATCCAGTTAAAGGGCTCTGATATAAAGGTCGAGAAGAGGAAATAAAGGACCCCGTCAACAATAAGAAAAATAATAACTAACGCTATTATTAACAGCCCGAACAGGATTATTGCAAGGACGGTTACCCCAATTCCCAGAAGGAACCTGATAAACCAGTAAACTAGCACTTCCTGCCAGCTTTTTCTGAAATTTTTATAGATCATCCGGAAAGCCGAAAGAATTCCGGTTTCTTTGTAAATGGAAAGGGGAATTGCGAGGCTTAAGAAGGAGTTTATTACTGCGCCGATCAGGGCAAGCAAAATAATTACGCCAAAAAACCAGAGCACTCCGCCTACAATAGCAGGCAGGGCAAAATCAGGGGACTCATCAAGAAGTACGGGGATAAAAGGCAGCAGGGCAAACATAAAGAGCACAAGAAAAACAAATGCCAGGGCTAAACGTATTAACAGCAGGTTGAACCCCTTTCCCATGAATTTTTTTGAATATGCCCAGATGCGCACCTCATTCTTAACCAGGGCTTCTACAAAAACAAACTCCATGACACTGGAAATATAAGAAAAAATCAAAACTAACAGAAGAATGAAAAATATTGCTGCAGCTATAATTGCCAGGGACGATACAGATTGGATGTAATTAAGACCAGGCCATGATATTTCGGAAGGGAGGCCAGGTATCTCACCAGGTTCGATATTAGGAAAATCGTTTCCGTAATTATCGAAACCCGTTTGGTAGTTGGTGCCCGAGCCTCCATAATTGGACCCAATGCCACCAAGCAAAAAAATAATTATTGCAAGTTTTACCCATTTCCAGAAGTCAAAAGGTTCGAAAAGGGCTATTCTTGTTCTTGAAATAGCTTTATCTACCGCATTTATTCCGCACCAGCTCATGACATATAATTTTATTCAGTAGATAAGTAATTATCTGTATAATAAAAATGTAATAGAACATATTCTCGATAGGTTTGTAGACAACCCAACTAATGAACCAGAACTGATTAACTTGATCTAACTGACCTGGTTAACCAGAATTATAGTTTATTCAGTATGGATACGTATTTGATACTCCCTCGAGAAAGGGATCTCCATAAGCAACAAAGCCAGATTTCCTGTAAAAGCCTGTTGTATGTGTCTGCACGTGCGCATGAACTTCTTCTGCCCCCAGTTCGGCAGCTCTTTCCAGAAGTTTCTCCACAACGAGTTTGTCGACCTGTTTTCTCCGGCATTCTTTCAGGATGGCAATCCTTCCGATAAACCACAGGTTTTTCCATCGTTAAAAAGCCTGCACGTGGTTACTGGCATGGTGCTTGCATACACAATAACATGATAGGACCTTAAGTCTGCCCTGTCAAATTCCTCTTCTTCCGGCACATTTTGTTCTTTTATGAAGACTTTCTGTTCTTTTATGAAGACTTTCTGTTCTTTTATGAAGACTTTCTGTTCTTTTATGAAGACCGTCCTGCGGACATGGAAGGCGTCCTCCAGTTCTTCAGGACTTTCTATATCAATCCATTTTATCCTCTTTAACTGTTCATGCTTATTTTTCTATCCAGAAGCTTCTTTTTTTCAGTTCCTGAAGTCTCTTTTTCTACAAAAATCCGGAGAATAAATACTTTTTTCACACAATGATAGGATAACCCCAAAATATATGATAAAATTTCCAAAAATGATGAAATGATAATATTTTCAAAATCAAGTTTCAGCTGAAGAAAACCTGTATCGAAGAAATTTACGCTGAAATTGGGTGAACAGATCAAAAATAAATTACAGATCAAAATATATTAACGGGCCCGCCGCGATTCGAACACGAGTCAATGGGTATCTTCGTAATAATTTTACTTCGAAGCCCATTAGGATATCCTGGCTACCCTACGAGCCCATGGTGCAGAAGTAGTGATAGTAACTATCTATATTAAAGGTTTCTCTCAGAATTAAGAAAGGGGATAAAAAAAGAATAAGTTCAAAAGCTCCCCTGTAATGAAAATATTTATCAAGTCATACAGACTAAATAAATGACCGCAGATTACGTAAAAAAACAGGAAATTTATGGTTCAAAGTCAGGTCAAAGTTAGTAGAAGCATTAATGAAAAAAAGAAATATACCACAAACATAACTTTTATATTACAAAAGTTCTTTTAATATATAGAAATGATTTCCGATATCATATCATTATACATTATTGGAATGCAGAAGTCAGAACGGTCTTTATCTTAATCAACAAAATTAAGTAGAATGTTATTTGTTTCAAGCTGTGAAAGAATATTGGATATATGTATTAAGTTAGAAAACTCTTTAGAAGATCTGAAGATTATTTGAATATTTTCTATAACTTACAATATATTGTATAACAAATGAAATTCCGTCTGATGTCGGGGGTAGAAATGGGGCAAAGTACGCAGAAGAATGAGGGTTTACAAAAATGGAGAGGGTTTCAACAGGTATAGAGGAGCTGGACAGGAAATTGAGTGGAGGCTATCCTGTGAATAAAGCAACCCTGATAACAGGTGTGGCAGGGAGCGGAAAGACTATTTTCGGAATCCATTTCATTCACAGGAGCTGTGTTGAAGGCAGAAAATGCCTGATAATCGCAACAGAAGAAACTCCTGAAGACATTCTCTACCAGGCAGAAATGCTGGGGCATGACATTAAACCTTACTACGAGAGCGGGCAGCTTAGTATAGAAAATATATTTGAGAGCCGTTCCGAAAGTATAGGGCAGACAAGATACGGTTTTAAGCCTGAAAGCCTTGATATTGAACTTCCTAATCTTATAGAATTCATACATGAAGGAATAGCATGCCTGGTCATAGATAACCTGGGAACTTTTGCCCTGAGAGTTTCCAAAAAAAGGTTAAGAGATCAGTTTGACGGACTGAGCTATCTTGTGAGAAAAAAAGGCTGCACTACTCTTCTAATCATGGACGAGTCAGCACACAATCTGACTCACCAGCTTGCTGAGTACTCGGTCTACGGTTCTATTCGTCTCCTGGTAAAAGAAAATGCTTATCTCGGAAAAATGGAACGATATCTGTGCATACCTAAGATGCGCAGCACTCCTATTTCTCCCGATATGTCTGTCTTTGAAATCACATCTGAAGGGATCAATATTCATGAACCCGAGGGAGGAAGCCTTGTTGAATAACAAAAACAAGCCCAAAGTCCTGATCGTAGATGACATGAAGGAAAATGTAGAACTTATGGAAGCCTACCTTGCAGTTGAACCTTATGAAGTAATCTCTGCCTACGGTGGAAAAGAAGCACTCCAGATAGTTCTGGAAGAAAAACCGGACATTGTCCTTCTGGATGTTATGATGCCCGAGCTCAATGGCTACGAAGTCTGCAAAATTCTCAAGGAAAATCCGGAAACTCAGTTCATTCCCGTCCTGATGCTTACAGCCCTCTCGGAACTTGAAGACAGGATAAGGGGAATTGAAGTTGGAGCTGATGATTTCCTCACAAAACCCATAAACAGGCTTGAACTCAAGACAAGGGTAAAATCTCTGCTCAGAGTCAAGTGCCTTCACGACAGGCTCGTTGCTGATCGTGACAGTCTAGAAGTAAAAAACAGAGTACAGAGCATCCTTACAGCCGTAATTCCGACCCTCCTCCAGTCTGTCTCCAATGAAGAAAAGAAAGTTATAATAAATCAGATGACAGGGATGGTTGAGAAAACCCTTCTTGATATGTACCACTTTGAGGACAGGGAAATGGACCTTGCCTACGCAGGAAATGTCTGCGCCGATATCATGAACCAGCTGGGAGGAAACTTTTCCTCAACTATGGGTGAAAGTGGAAAGCTCTGGGTAGTCAAAGGAACAAAATGCCCCTGGAAAGGAGAAGAAGCCCGTAAAAACCCTATCCTTTGCACACTAACCAGGAAGATTTTTTCAAACATAACATTGAAAGTAGACTCAGGTTGCAGCCTTGAAGCCCTAAAAACCATAGGAAACAGGAATGACTGCTGTGAATTTATCATAAAAGCATAATATCTTTCATTCACCTTCGCCTGATACCTTAATTCAGGTCATATACGAATTCCCTTCTCATATGAACTTTTTTTAGTATTAACTCTTTTTTGGATGAACCCTTTTTCTTCTCAAATCCTTTTATTGGCTAAAAACAACAGTTTTCACGGATGTATCAAGGACATCCAGCTCAATTAACTTATTAATTAATGTTAGAGTCGAATTTCCATAAAATTTCAACCCAATTTAATCAGTCCTCCTGAGCAAGGATCACTGCTATAACCAATAAATTAGTCCTCTTGAGCGAAACGCAGTGGAGCGAAAAGGACCTCGTGCTGTTGCACTTGCAGTGCAACTCCCAGGAAATCTCTGATTTCCTGTGATCCCGAAGCGAAACTCGGGATGGCAAGCTATGCAGAGGTTACTGTCTATCTGTTATCCTGTGTACCCTCAGTTACTATCTCCTTTTTACTCTGGTTTCCTTAATCTCAGAGGTTAGTTTTTCTGTTTGAAGGGACATTCAGGAAATTAAATCGGGTCATTTTACAGGTGATTTCATGCCTGCGATAACTCTGATCCCCCGCGGGGTTATATCAAACAGAGAATACTTGACCGGAACTGGAGTATTTCTCATTTTCTCAATGTAGAGATATTGCTTCGTTTTTCCCGAAATGTAATTTTCCTGTGTTGTGAGCCTCATCAGCCCGAAAACCATGTAACCTGTAAGTTTGTGAGTCAGCTCGTAAGAGTCCTCGTCCATTATAAAGAGGCTTGTGCATCCGTTTTTCAGGAGGATGATGCTTATCGAGCTGAACTCATCTGCAAACTCCCTGATGTCATGGTGTATGGCCATTACTCCGATATTGTCAATGACCACAACATCGACCTCCGAAGACATGGAGCTCAGATATTCGATTATATCCGTATCAACGGCGCATAGGCCTTTTCCGAATTTAGAAGTGCTTTTGATCTTGTTCATTTTGTCTTCGAACACATTCCTTATACTGAGCTGCTTGTTCTCAAGGAAAGGTTCCAGGTTAAGCTTGAGGCTCCGTGCCTGAGTAAGTACGTCTTCAGTGAGTTCTCTGGTAAGAACAAGTATGCATTTTCGGCCTTCCTGACAGCTCCTGTGAAGGAAATGAAGCCCAAGGATGGTTTTTCCTGAGCCAGGGGGGCCAGTAATTAGAATACTTTTTCCCTTAGGATACCCTCCCTCTATCAACAAATCCAACCCTTCTACTCCGGTAGACAAACTCTCCATACTATCACATCTTTAAACGCGATAAGTTTTTTAAACGCGATAAGCTTCTCATCAAGATAAGTTAATCTCTTACTCACTGTGAACTACACCTACCTAAAATCTTCGTAAACTCAGATTTTTGAGGAAGGTGCTTCCTGCTTCATACTAGGCGGTTGCCGTTTTTTCCTGGTCCACAGGCTCAAACCGTAGTCCCTACGGCGAATTTCTTTATATTGATAGCTGCATTAATGTCCCTATCATGCAAAACATTACAGGAAGGACAAAGCCACTCTCTAATATCTTCTGTCAAATTTGGATGCTTATAACCACAAACGTTACAAGTTTTTGAAGATGATTCCCATTGACCTATCTTCAAAACTGTTTTACCAGACCATTCAGCTTTGTATGTTAATTTTTGCACGAAAGAATACCATGCTGAATCACTAATAGCCTGTGCTAATTTGTGGTTCTTTTTCATTCCTTTAATATTTAAAGTTTCAACTGCTACTGCTTGGTTTTCGCTGATTAGCTTTTTTGAAACTTTATGTTGAAAGTCATGTCTCTGATTAGCAATTTTCTCATGCAACTTAGCAAGTTTGTATGCTGCCTTTCTACGGTTTTTTGAACCTATTACTTTCCTGGAAACTCTTCTTTGCAAGAATTTCAATCTTTCAAGAGAAATTTTCAGGAATTTAGGATTATCTATTTTTTCTCCTGTAGAAAGAGTAGCAAAAGTCAAAAGTCCAACATCAACTCCAATCATTGTAGCACGGGAAAATGATTCAGGTTCAGGACATTTCTCTCCATCATCAGTTAAGATACTGATATAGTATTTTCCTGCAGGGGTTCTCGATACCGCTATTGTTTTTAGAAATTCAGAATTAAAATCACTTTTAATAATATTTCCTTCTAATTCCATTTCCTTAAAAAGTTGCTTATGTATCTTAACTTTTATCCAACCGATTTTTGGTAAATTAATTTTAGAGGTAGCAAAATTAATAATATAATGTTGTGGAATTTGGAAAGAGAAATGATTATCCCTTTTTCTTTTCTTCTGTGGATATTTAAACCCATCCTTAAAGAAATGGTTGAATGCAGAATTAAGATTTTTGCTAGTTTGTTGCAGAGATTGAGAATTTACTTCTTTCAAGAAGGGATAGGCTTCTTTAAGAACTTGAATATGGTTATTAAGTTCAAATTCAGATATACTTATTCTGAATTTTTTATACATTAATGATTTTATTTCAAGAAGTTTATTGTAGACAAATCGAGTACTACCGAAGTGTTTTTCCATAAGGGCTTTTTGTTCCTTATTAGGGCAAATTCTGTATCGTATTCCTCTTTTCATCGGCATTATATACGTTTGGAAACTATATCAATATTAACAGGATCACTACCGGTATGATGTTGGGAAGTTGACGGCTCTCATCCCTTCCCTGTCCCATTCGGGCGAAAGCCCGATGTGCTGAGGAAGGGGGTCTTCCAGCCTTATGAGATAAAAATCTGAAGTCAACGGAAACAGCGAACTTTCTGCCGGATAGGTCTCTCCAGTTGATACTCCAGTTGATTTTCGGGTAAAAAGTTTCTGGTGAAGCAAGGAAAGCTGTTCATATAAAAAGAAAAGTCCTTCGTGTGACTTAATCAGTAACTTGATAAGAACTGTCAAAGATGCTCTGGCAGATAAGCCAGCCCAGATGAGTGATCTGCAGACATTATCTGCAGATGAGCAGAGCATAAACTATCTGAAAGAGTCCCCGAAGAGCCTTCAGTCAGATAAAAAACGCAACCATCTGGCACTTATCATTTAGCAATATCCGGCAGATTTTTTAATATAAACTATTTTTTAACAGATGTTTTTTTAAAAAGACTATTATTTCCAAAAACAGATAAGGTTAAATAAAAAGAGCATATAATGTGATATGAAAAATACATCATAAAGTATATCTTTTAATTGTATAATGGGGGAAGAAGTATTAAGAAACTTGGAATTCTTATAGTGTTACTTTTAGCAGGAATGCTTTTCGTTTCCGGCTGTGCAGAAGATACTCAGGAAGAGGTTGACACCGAGGAAAGGGTAACTCCGGTAGAAGAAGTCGCTCTAACAGAAGGGACAGAAGAACCTTCAGGTGAAGATGCGGATGAAGGACTGGTACCCGGTCAGGAAGAAGAATCTTCGATTGGGGGAGAAGAGGGAATAATTCCAGGTGAGGAAGAGCCAGGCATTGGCGACAATGAAAGTGGTGCAGAGGACAACCAGACAATTGTTGATGCTGCAGAAGCTGCAGGCTACACTATGTTTGCCTCAGTTGTCAGGGATGCAGGACTTGAGGATACCCTGAATGAAGGGACATACACAGTATTTGCCCCTACCAATGAAGCCTTTGACGCCCTTCCGGAAGGTACGCTTGATGACCTCCGTGCGGACGAACAGGCCCTGAACGATGTGCTGACTTACCATGTAGTAGAAGGAGAATACATGGCATCGGACCTTGAAGACGGGCAGATGCTTGCTACTGTGCAAACCGACGAGCTCCCTGTAGATATTACAGATGATGAAGTAACAATCGGAAACGCAACTGTTGTCGAACCTGACATTATTGCAAGCAACGGTGTAATTCACGGAATCAATGAAGTACTGATTCCTTCCGGGTTGTAAAAGCAGAATTAAAAGCTTTTTTATCTTTTTCATCTTTTTTAATTTATTTTTATCTTTTTAATTTTTCTTAATTTCTTTTCGCTTCTTTATTTCTATTTTGTGTCTGTCCAGCACAGGCATTTTAAGTTTTAATATTATAGAGTAAAAACGCAATTAAAGGCTAAAGAACGGAAAAATAAAATAAAATAAAATAAAATAACATAAAATAAAAATAAAGGTGCTCCATTTATATTTAGTTGATATTATATACAGGGAAAAATATAATATTATTATAATGGGAAAAAGAGGAGCAAAGCCAAAGTTCACAAATGCTTCCTGTCCTAATAAGGATTGTAAACTCTATGGTGTTACTGGAAAAGAAAACATCATAGGCAATGGTACCTATCAAATCAAGAATAAACTAGTTAGAAAATATATCTGCCGCGAATGCGGCAGAGTATTCAATGACCGAACAGGTACTTTTTTTGATAATGTCCGTAAAGATGAATCTGACATTAAACTAGCCCTTAAAATGGCTATCAAAGGAATGTCAATACAAGCAATTGCTGACGTATTGGAAGTTCAACCTACTACAGTTAGTAACTGGTTGTTTCGTGCAGCGAAACAATGTGATATTGTAAATAAAGACTTAATGAAAGATCTCAATATTTCCAAGGTTGAGATGGACGAATTATGGGTAATAATTGAAAAAAAGTTGCTCCAAGAACAGAAATTGAAGACGACGGAGCATGGATGTGGGTGAGCTTTGCACCTGAATCCAGGCTAATAATTGATTTTGTACTGGGACCAAGAAAACAGCATGTAGCAGACAAGTTAGTAGAGATTACGGATAAACATCTTTCAGATTTAAAGCCTCTTTTCGTTACAGATGGATTAAAATTCTATGCTGAAGCTCTTTTACAAAAATATGGTAGATTGGTAAAATTTCCTAAAACAGGAAAGAGAGGAAGACCCAGAAAACCAGTAACAGTACCTGATAAAGACCTGAGATATACCCAGGTGATTAAAAACAAACAGGTGAGGAAGCTTCAGAAAATTGAAAAAAGAGTTATATTTGGTCAAAATATAGATCAAAGTGAAATATCAACGAGTTTACTCGAAAGACAAAATCTAACGTTTAGACAGGATAATAATAGAATTTCGAGGAAAACAATAGGATTCTCAAAGAAAATTAAGTGTCTGTACAGTCAAATGAGGCTTTATTCCACATATTTTAACTTTTGCAGAGATCATAGGGGATTAACTAAAGAAAAACAAAATGGAGTTTCAGGAAGAAAAACACCAGCAGAAGAAGCTGGAATTACTAAAAGTAAATGGACATTAACGGATTTGTTAAATTACAGGAAGATAAAAATATCAACTAATTAATGAGGCAGCACCAAAATAAAAGTAAAAATAAAAATAAAAATAAAATTTAAAAATTGGCTTCTGAATAGAAGAAAAGCTGTGAAGCTTTTCCTTGAGTCTAATTATCTACCGGATTCGATAGTCTGTTCAGAAGTTTACGTTTACTCTGTGCCCGAACTCAACACTGTAATCCAGATAATAGACAATCTCGGGTTCTATTTTTATCATGATAGTATCCGGATCAGGCGGCATATCTGCAGTAATAGGGAATTTGGCTGCCATGATCTCCCCTACTTCCCGCAACTCTTTCTCATCGGCAACTATCGATGCCCTGCCTTCTACCTGAAGTGCTTGCATATCAAACCAGTCAGGATCATCTTCATCAACAGTAAATGCTACCTTCGGGTTTTGCATGATATTCTGAACCTTTCGGGTGTTTTTATTAGTTGCCAGGTATATGATTTCGTTTTCGGAAACATACGCCATTGTATGTGCCATTGGCCTTCCCTGAGGGCTTACGGTTGCCAGGTTCAGGTAATAGTGATTTGCAAGGTATTCACGAATCTTATTTTTAAGCTCTTCTGTCATATTCCCCCACCAGATGTTATAACTTTCAGTCAGACCTCATAAGGAGATCCGGACATTTTACATCGAGCCTTTCCAGATACTATTTCAAGGTATTCTTCAATCAATGCTATGAAGGGAAAAAATCCATTATGATCTACTGATATTTGCAGTCCTTTCCCCATACGATTTATAGTGACAAAATTTATAAATCTTACTTATAAATTACGGAACCTGCAAATAAAATACGTTTGTATGCAAATTTCCTGCAGGATTCATCACGAGGTAGGCTTTTGATCTTATCCCATAGGAAATCAGAGGTAATGAACCTTGATTACGCATAATCCTGGAAAATCCTGGAAAGCAATAATATCCAGACTTAAGAAAAAGGCCCTGAAAAGATAGGCAGATGAAAAAACCGGCATTCTCGTTTTTTCCAGGTAATTGTCAGGAAAAGGAAGAATTGATCTTTCCAGAGCTGGGCGATGAAATCAAAATAAATGAAGCATTAAGTCGAAATAGAAGAAGCATTAAGTCGAAATAGAAGAAGCATTAAGCCTTTCGCTTCTTCACACATTCTTTGAGTTTTTCTTCAAGCCGGATCCGGGAGATGAAAACCCCGAATTGAGTCGCAATAGTTTCAATAACAGTACGCACACTATCCGAAAGCTCATACTCCACCCGCGAGGCAAGATAAAAGGCAGCAATAACCTTCTTTCCGGATCGTACAGGGATTATTGCTGTAGCTCTAAGGTTTTCCTGCCTGAGTATATCATCTCTAGAAGTAAGAAGAAGGTCTATGTGCTGCTTATAGACAGGCTGCCCTATCATAACGAGCTTGGCATTTGGAGAATTTACACTATAATAGGAGGCATTCTCGACAAAGGTAGGAGAGAGACCACGATAGATAGCAAGAGTCATGTCACCGGTCTCGTCGTCAACCAGATAAATTCCGCCAGCATTGATTTCATCTATCTGAAGGCAAGAATCAAGCAGTTTATCAAGGGTTTCATCAAGGTAATTCGAAGTGCTTAGAGCAATTCCAAGGTCTCTCTGGATATAGAGCAGCTTTTCTTTTCTTTTTCTTTCGGTAATATCCAGAATTATGCCTTTAAGGTATTTTACGACTCCATTCTCATCGGCTTCGATAAAGGTTCTTTCCTCAACCCAGCGGGCTTCCCCGGATTTTGTAAGTATCCGGTATTCCTGGGAGAAATCAACATAATCTTCTTCAATCCTTCTTGAGAGTTCTCTTTCGACCCTCTCCAGGTCGTCAGGATGCACAATGTTCCCATAGAGAAGTTTTCCTGACGTGAATTCTTCTACTGTATATCCGAACTGCTTTATGTTCTCAGAGACAAACTCTGCAGGCCAGTACTTTTCTGGACGCCACAGGAAAACAGTGACAGGAACTTTATTTATTACTGAGATAAGCTCTTTTGCCATCTCAAGTGCACTGCATAATGCTATCTCATTGAGATATTTACAGGATTTTTGCCTGTTGTTACTTCCGTTTTTAGCCGAATTCGAAGCCGCTTTAGCCATCTTATTCTCCGTACAGAAACCTTTTACAGGAACCTATGAGAAATTTTCGCATATTTAGTCTTTTTGCTATAACTACATAGAAACACACAATGAATTAAAAAGATTGTGATTTGAACCTTCAGAGATATCACGATGGGAAGGCGTAATAGTGATTAAAAGACGAAATGTCTAAACGTATTAATTAGCAGAAAAAAGGAAAAACCGAGGGAAAAATATATAAATCAAACTCAACTCAGATTTCCTTTCAGAAGTTAGAGGATTCAGGTGAGAGATATTAAGCGAGTTTCTAAGCTGGCTTCTAAGCTGGCTTCTAAGCGAGTTTTTTTACGAATTCTGTTATAGCTTCGCCTTGCCAGCCGTCTATTATTTCCCGGACAGCCGCATCTTTTACAAACTCATCTTTTTCTTTAAGAGCTATCTCCTTAATCAGAGGAAGAGTGCCAGGGTCTGCATGCCAGATTTTTGCAAGTTCCTGAACTGCAGTAATCCTTACAAAATTATCTTCATCATTTAGCAATCTGTCCCTTACAAGTGCAAGTGTCTCAGGATTTTCATGCCAGACTTTTGCGAGCTCTTCCATTGAATTTTTCCTGACTGAATAATGTTCATCGGAAACAGCTTTTTCCATTATCAATTCAAAAGTTCCAGGCTCTTCAGGCCATAAGGAAGTAAGCAGAGTGACTGCGGTTCCCCGGACCATATTATCTTCATCGTGAATGCACCTGTCCCGGATAAATTCCAGGGTTTCAGGGTCGCTCCGCCAGCCGTTTGCAAGTTCCTGAATAGCAGCCCCTCTTACGGAATAATGACCATCCTTTATTGCCCTTTCTTTTATTAAAGGGAGGATATCACCTTTGCAGGGCCATTTCTCTGCCAGTGCCTGTAAAGCCTCACTCCTTACAGAGTAATGCTCGTCAGTCAGGGCTTTATCTCTTACCAACTGAAGGACCTCCGATTCCTTACTCCAGTATTTTGCAACGCTCTGGATTGCAACAGCCCTGACAAAACCATCTTTCTCCTCAACAACCCTACGTGTTATAAAATCCAGACTACAGCAATTTTTACCCCAGCACCTGGAAAGTTCCTGAAGAGCTGTACTTCGGACAAACCTATCTTTTGCGTTCTCAGCCCAATCTCTTAGAAGCTCGAGGATTTCAGGCATATGCTTCCAGTTCTCTGCAAGTTCCTTTACAGCAGCTCTCCGAACCTCATAATTAATATCTTCAATAGCCCTTTCCCTGACCAGGTGTAATATTTCGGGCCTTTCCTTCCATGATCTCGCCAGTTCCTGAAGGACAGTCTTTCGGACTGAGTAATGGCTATCTCTGACAGCTCTTTCTTTTATAAATTCAAAAATATCTTCACTATCACCAAAATTTTTCGCAAGTATGAGAAGAGCTTCACGTCTAACCGTATAATCCTTATCTTTTACTGCCCGATCTTTAAGCAACTCTAGAGATCTAAAAGAAATTGCCTCTTTTTCTTCAGAATCCCCAGGGAGACGAGATATAATATTTTCAGGCATTTCTTTCCACCTACTTATTGTCCACCACTAATTAAATATCTACCAGAATAAAATTAACCTAAATAATATATTCACATTTGTTATTTAAATCATACTTAAAAACATTTATAAATTAAATAGTTTACATGCGAAATTTAAATTGACATTAAAGCGTATTCATTAGTCTGGTTTGCAGTTGTTTTCAGGTTTAAAAGCAGCAGAGAATACATTTTGTAATCTTAGATGCCAGGAAACTAAAAACCTCAGTTAGCAAGAAACTATTTTTGGTTTATTTAAAGCCTTGTTTGAATTAACAAGTCAATCTTAAAGGTCGAGTTAATATATCACCGGAGACATCTTTACAAATATTATTAGCAAAACGCATTTTAAGTATCTCTGTTAAAAGATAAAGGCAAGGGGATTTACAAATATGGAAGATGGTCTTCAAGGAGTATTGAAAGGGCAAAAAATAGCTTATTTTTCCATGGAAATAGGGCTTCGCAATGAACTCCCGACATATGCAGGAGGGCTTGGAGTGCTCGCAGGCGATACAATCCGCTCGGCTGCAGATCTCAATGTTCCGCTTGTGGCAGTAACTCTTGTCAGTAATAAAGGATATTTCAGGCAGAGCCTTGACATCTTCGGGAACCAGACAGAACAAACTGAAGAGTGGGACCCTTCACACCTGATGACCAGACTCCAGCAGGAAGTCAGCGTAAAAATTCAGGACAGAGAGGTTAAAGTCCAGGCATGGCATTATAATTGCGAAAGCCTGACCGGGGGCTGCGTACCTATCATTTTTCTCGATACGAATGTAGAGGGGAACTCATGGGAAGATCGCGGGATCACAGACTTCCTTTATGGGGGTGACCATACCTACAGGCTCAAGCAGGAAATAGTGCTCGGGATAGGGGGAGTACGCATGCTTAATGCACTTGGCTTTAAGGTCCGAAAATACCATATGAATGAAGGACACTCAAGCCTCCTTGCTCTGGAGCTTTTAAAATGTAATGGCAAAGAATGTCTGAGAGTAAAGGACCTTTGCATTTTTACCACCCATACTCCGGTAGAAGCAGGGCATGATAAGTTCGATTATGGACTTGTTGAAGATCTGATCCGTGATAAGAATGATATCGAAATCCTGAGAAAATATGGAGGATCAGACCGTTTTAATACGAGTCTTTTTGCTCTCAACCTGTCAGACTATGTTAATGGCGTTACAAAACGGCACAGCCGGATCTCAAACGAACTTTTTCCAGGGTATTCGATCCAGGCAATAACAAATGGCGTACACTCCTATACCTGGACCTCCCCGTTTTTCAAGCAGCTTTTTGACCGTTATCTGCCTGGATGGGCAAATGAACCCGAGCTCCTGGTAAGGATAGGGGGAATTCCTGATGATGAAATATGGGAGGCTCGCAGGAAAGCAAAAAAAGCCCTTATAGATGAGGTCAACAGAAGAACAGGGGCAGGTATGGACTATGAGACCCTGACCATAGGTTTTGCACGGCGTATGACAGCGTATAAACGAGCAACTTTAATCCTCTCCGATCTTGAAAGGCTCAGAAAGGTAAACAGGAGGGGAAAGATTCAGCTTATCTTTGCAGGCAAAGCCCATCCGCATGACGAAGCCGGAAAACAGCTCATAAGGGATATTTTCAAAACTATAGAAACACTCCGGAACGAAATCAAGATCGTTTTTCTGGAGAATTACGATATGGACCTGGCTGCAAAGATGGTTTCCGGAGTCGACCTCTGGCTGAACACCCCGGTTCGCCCTTATGAAGCCTCTGGCACAAGCGGCATGAAAGCTGCCCATAACGGGGTTGTAAACTTCAGTGTGCTTGACGGCTGGTGGATTGAAGGATGGATCGAAGGAGTGACTGGCTGGTCCATAGGACCTCAGCCCGAAGAACACCTTACCGTGGAAGAGGCAAGGCTCTCTGAGCTTGACGATCTTTACAACAAACTCTACTACGTTATAGTCCCCATGTATTACGACCGCAGGGACGAATGGTTTAAACTGATAAACAACTCTATAGGTATGGTTGCATATTATTTCAATAGCCACAGAATGATGAGGCGTTATGTTACTCATGCTTATCTGTGAACTTCGGGAACCAGGCTGTCCTGAACCAGGTTAATTTCACTCCAAAAGCAAAACAGAACCGCAGCCAGGTCATCAGCCTGAAAAATACTTACATCGGCCTGGAAATCACATTTCAATTAATAAATGAGAAAATGCTTACGCCAGCTTGTCTGGCGGCCCTTTCCAACAAGAAAAAGGAGATAGAGGAAAATATCTCTTTGTAGAATTTAATTATTCTTTTAATTGTATCCCTGAAAATCTTTTAGATTATTTTTATTTGCTGGCTTTACTTTATCCTTTTTCGCGGGAAAGCCACTCTCCTTCGTCGAGCGTGATACTAGAGAAAACTTACGCTTTTCCGGATTCTAGCTTTTTAACTTTTTCACGGGCACTTTCCGCTTTTGTTTTGAAACCTTTACTATCCCAGAGATCGGCTGCAA
The DNA here is from genome assembly GCF_055385895.1 of Methanosarcina subterranea. Lineage (NCBI taxonomy): Archaea > Methanobacteriati > Methanobacteriota > Methanomicrobia > Methanosarcinales > Methanosarcinaceae > Methanosarcina > Methanosarcina subterranea. Next base: position 2,876,257 of record NZ_AP042426.1, read on the forward strand.
TTTTAAAAGCATTTTCTGCCCCTCTCAGGTTTCCGAGTTTCAGAAAAACCTTTCCCTTTTCGTACCAGGCTTCGGAATAATCAGGCTTAAGGCGAGTTGCCTTCTCAAAAGCATGCAGAGCCTCTTTTTCCGAACCGGCTCTAAAGAGGACTTTTCCCCGGAGCTGCCAGGCCTCAGCATTTTCAGGCTTTATCTCAAGGGCTTTTTTAAAAGCCTGCATAGCCTTTTCCGGCTCGCCAAGCCTGAGATGGAGTTTCCCTTTCTCAAACAGAGTCTCCGGATCGTCAGGATTTATTTCCAGAGTTTTTTCAGATTCGCTGAGTTTCTCTTCACACATGCGTATCCTGGCAAGCACTGCGTCCTTGCCTTCCCAGGCGTTTTTTTGAACAGGGTTCAGGAAAATCGATTTCTCGAAAGCCTCAAGCGCATCCCGGAAGCGCTCAAGCTTTGTTAGAGCAAAACCCAGGTTAGTCCAGAGCCCTGCATTATCAGGGCTAATTTTCGAGGCTCTTTCGAATATCTCGAGAGCTTCTTCATAGCGTTTGAGTTTCAGCAGGGAATTTCCTTTATGAAACAGGGCTGCGAAATCAAGAGGATTTTCTTCAAGCACGCGGTCAAAAGCTTGAAGTGCAAGCTTTAGCCTTCCCTGTCTGTAGAGAATCACTCCTTCTTCATAAAAGCCTCTCATCCCTGTACTTTCCGGACTTCCTTCTTCCCCCTCACTTTCGGCACTGTCCTTTTCAAGCCCGGTTTCAGAGAGGTACCTGAACCCTGCCGAATCTTTCTGCTCAGGCCTGGCATCAAGGTATATGAACTCCTCTTTTGGCACGAAGGACTTACAGATCCAGCCTGGTTCAGATTTTCTGTTTGTAATGACGCAGTATCCATTCACGTACTTCGAACAGACTCCGCAGCAGTAGACGTGCCTATCGAGCCGGTACCTGATCTGGTCGAGATCGGTAGTAACCAGTCCCTGGTTCAGCCTGGTTTTGAAGGTCTCGTAAGGGATATTCTTAATTTTGATATAGACTGTTGAAGGAGCCGGAGGGTCCCATTCATAGGATTTTTCGGTTTGCTTTTTGCGGATCATAACTTGTGGAATCTACATTTTTTGGAATCTACATTTCTTGGAATCTACATTTTTTTCTGGAATCTGCATTTATGGAAATCCAGTTTTTATAGAAATTTATCTGAGCTTACCAGTATTTCCGAATCCTGATAATATAAACCTTTTCAAAGCTTGTAGCTGCTTTTTTTCCCAGCCAATTCGTGTTTTTTTTAAACTGATGCCTGTACGAAAAAAAGATATTAAAAAAGAAACTGACCGGAGAGTATCCGGTTATTAACTCAAACAGCCTTACTGCAACCTGTAATAAGAAATTACATGGAGGACAAATTTCCGGTTTCTGTACTGATGTTAAGCGGATGACTGAAGTTCCACCAGCCACTTTTGTCGCTTTCCCTGCCTTCCGAACTCACAGCCCAGATCCTCCAGCGGTACTGACCTGTGCCCTCCAGAAATTCAAAAGAGTAGCTTGTTCCGGAAATCCCGGAAACTACTCTGGATCCGGAAGTTTCCGAAAGCCACATACCCGTACTTGAATCGTATGAATCTATTTCTACCGTGTAGTTTGCCGCACCCGAAACAGCTTTCCATTTGAGTACAGCCTGTGCAGTAGAAGTGTCGAATACTTCTCCGCTGGCTGGTGAGACCTGCTCCGGAGTAGAGATAGGAACAGAGGGTGTAAGCATAGAAGGTTCTTCCACGAATATGACTTTGGTAGCGCTAACACTTCCTGCTTTGTTTGTAGCTGTCAGGGTATAAGTGGTGGTTTCTTCCGGGAATATACGCTGGCTGCCGGTCAGGCCTGCAGTCCCTATCCCAGGTTCTATGGCAATTTCCGTAGCTTCGGAAACATTCCATGTTAAATTGGAACTCTCTCCTTTAGCAATGACATCAGAATCTGCGTTAAAAGAAACAATTGAAGGTAAATCCTCTGAAGGTAGATCCTCTGAAGGCAGATACTCTTTCGGACCTGATAGATTCTCATTAGAGGGTAAAATGTTCTCTTCTGCAGATGTTAAGTTATCTTTCGGAGGCAGAGGACTTCCTTCAACCGTAACCGTGCAGTAAGCCGTATCTTCTTTATCGCCATTTGAGGCTGTAAGCTCATATGAAATAGTGTCTGTGGGTGATACATTCAATGTCCCTGCGGGCTCTACAATTCCGATACCGGGCTGTATAGTGACGTTTGAAACTCCGGCAACGTGCCAGCTCAAGACAGCATTTTCTCCTGGCTGAATAGAGTCTGGACTTGCATCAAAAGAACTGATAAGCAGATCCTCCTCTTCAACCGTAACCGTACATGTAGCTACTTTTTCTTTCCCTTCATCTGAAGCTATCAGTTTGTAAATTGTTGTTTCAGAAGGAGATACGGGAAGTGATCCACTCGAGTTTACGGCTCCGAGATCAGGCTCTATAGTTACATTCGTTGCCCCTGAGACTTCCCAGCTTAGAACGGAAAGCTCTCCGGGTTCAATAACTTCAGGACCTGCATCAAAAGAATTAATTCCCATAGCTGCTGCAGGAAACAGGGCTTTAAGAGCGAGGGCTATACCCAGGATGGTACCAACTAATTTTATAATTTCTGGCAATGAACCCCATAAAGACCTGAAGTGATCCAATGCCGATTTTTTATTGTCCTGTTTATCCATATAAAGACTCCGAGCAGCCTGCAAATCACCATAAAGCAGTCAGTTATTACGAAAAAAAATCAATACCGAAAAAAATCAATTTCATCGTTAAAGGAGAATTTGCTTTAGAGTTTTATTCAAGAATAAAATTCAATTAGAATTTTACGAATAAAATTCAATCAAGATTTTAGGGTTAGTTTGGTTTTCCGTTAACATTTGGGTTTAGATATTCGATATCCCTTTCGACATCATAACTGATACTTCACAACATGCAGGTTTTCAAACATTATACATTTTTTACTCCAAAGTAAAGATTATATGCTGTGGTTTAATATTATCATATATATTAATTATGGCATATAATTTGAAGAAATAACAAAAGTGTTTATGAACGAGCTGGGTATTTACACATATACCATTTGGGTTACAAAAATACCGATAACTTCAGGACGAATTTCAAATGAATAGTAGAAATTCTGGACCTGTTTGAGAGCTGAAAATACGAATTCACAATACATTTAAATGGGACTTCCTGGACAGGCAACTACTAAAAGAGTCAGGGCTTTCACTAAAGGGATTATTACACTAATATTTAATACTTATAAAATTAATTAAAGCAATGAATATTTTTAGTAATTACATTTGGTCGGTATATTTTCTAAAATAAGGGAGGGTAAATTTATGAGTTATAAAAAAACACACGGCGTTCCAGCACTATTCTCTTTTTTCATCCCCGGCCTGGGCCAGCTTGTAAAGGGGCAAGTGTCCAAGGCACTGGGCGTCTGGGCAGCCCTGCTAATCAGTGCATTCATGAGCGTAATCGGAATTGGGTTTTTAATGGGAATGGTTGTCTGGGTCGCGCAGATCTATGATGCTTATAATGCCTGAAAAACCCAATGAGAAACCCATAATGCATAAAAAGCAGGTTAAAAAGAACTTACCATCGGTGTTTATCAAATTAGTAGAAAATAATAGTCAGAGCCTATCATCCCGGAAAGACCCTGAGTGATATTAAGGGTTCATATAAAGGTTTATACGGCAGAATCAGATTTATTTCCATTTATCTCTTTTTCTAGCTTATTCAATCCCTGAATCCTCAACTTCACGATATCCACGGCGTCCTCAAAGAGCTGCCTGTTGATCTCGATCCCGAAGTATTTTTTGAGTTTTTCTTCAGGAGGCATTGTCGAACCTGCAGAGAGGTAGGCAATGTAATTTTTGTTGAAGGCCTCCGGCTTTTCTTTATATTGTTTGAAGAGGGCGAGAGTTATTGCCTTTGAAATAGCGTAGTTGAAAGTATAGTAGTTATTTGTCAGATAAATGTGGTTAATATAGGTCCATTCGGCAGAGTTTTCTTTGTAATATTCAATGGATTCGCTCCTGTATTCTTTAGAGATGTCTGTCCAGAGGGCATTGAGCTCAGCTCCGCTGACATTCCCGTTTTCAGCGCAGAGCTGGTGAGCCTTATATTCGAACTCCGCAATCATGGGCTGGCGGGTAAAGTAGTTCTGGTATTCCCCTATATGCTGGGCAAGCACTGCAACAGCAGTATCACGATCGGAGTTTTCGACCACATAATCAACAAAGAGTTCTTCGTTGAAAGTGGAAGGAATCTCCATCTCGTAAATCTGACCTGAGCAGTAGAGATAATCCACGGAGTTACCCATTAAATAGAAATTAATTCCATGTCCAAGTTCATGAGTGAGAGTCTTCTGGTCACTGATAATGCCATTATAGTTCATAAAGATCAGGGCTGGAGACTTCAGGGCATAAAGTCCGTAACAGTAGCCTCCTGGCTGTTTTCCGTGTTCGGGGTCAGGATATACATCTATGAAATTTCCTGTTGCCATTTTCAAAAAAATCTCGTTAAAACGGGAATCCATTCCGGAATAGGATTTCTGGACCTCCTGCAAAGCATCTGTGTAGGTGTAATCTTTACCGGATTGATCCGTCAACTGCAGCAGAAGGTCGTATGGACTGAGAGTTTCAAGCCCGAGTTTTTTCCTTCTGAACTCGTTATAATCCTCAAATACACCCTTTCTCTCCTTAAAAACCGTATTCATGTCATCAACCTGGTTTTTAGTGAGATAAAGGCCATACAGGCTGGATTCGTAAGAATCCGTGTAGTTCAGCTCACTTGCAGCAAGGTCGTCAAGCCGGGCTTTTTTAGAATAGAGAGAAGCCATTGAACCGGATTCGTTTATCAGGTGGTAAAATCTCTGGTCATAACATCTTTTTCTGTTTTCCCGGCTCTGGTCTGTTGAGAGCAGAGTATTGTAGGACTGAGAATTTACCTGGAACTCTTCCCCGCTCTCAAGAGTTATGTTTCCTGCCATTGTGACTTTATTGGTGATTTCGGAAAGAGCCTCAGTTTCCAGTTTCATGCGTTGATTTTCGAGATCTGCAAGATATACAGCCTGGGCTTCATTCATTGGCCTGTGCTCTACAAACCTCATATAGGTTGCTTCAAGGTAAGCCCGATATACCTCAAGTCCGGGCTCTTCGGAAAAGAGCCTATCCCACTCCTCTTTACTGAGCGAGGTCAATTTTACGGTTGCAAATGCACTGACCTTTCTATGTTCTGTAACCAGGTCCTGAGATTCTGCAAGAAGAGAGTTAAAAAACTGGTCATTCACATTTTTACTGAGCTGAGTATACGCGTAAATATAGAGGACGTCAACAGACCTTGAAAACTCCTTTTCAGCTTCCAGATAATCCAGTAAAACCGAGCCGGGAAGGTTCTCAAATTCCGGACGGAAAGTCTGGTTTATTTCCTCTGATCTCTTTTTCAATGCCCCAAGCTTTTCCAGGGCATCTCCTCTGCTGCTGAAAAGATAAGAATCATCCCATTCCGTGGTAACCTTATCGAGATCAATCTCTTTAAACATGTTATTCTCACCTGTGTTTCCAGAAGATTTCTTTACTTTGTCGGAAGCATCACGCCCTGAAAAGATTGCAAAAAGCAATAATAGTTCGAGAGAACTGAGCCGTTTAACTAACTTTTGTCCCATAAACCTACCCCTTGATCACTATTAACCTGTGGTTGAGAACGTAACACATGACTGAGAACGTAATACGTGACTGAGAACGTAACACATATAACTGAGAATATATTAGGACTGATTCATATTAACCTAATGTCCGAAAAGTGTTCAAAAATGCAATCAAAAATCTCAACTTCATAATTCATGTCTACCGAGTACAGGTTAAGATGTCAATATAAAAGAAAAAGACTCATCAGGATCGAATTGTTTATATTCGTCCTCTTATTAAGTGTTTAAAAAGATACGTTATTAGAAAGACAAGTTCTTAAAAAAAGTAAGTTCTTAAAAAAAGGTAAGTTTTATGGACTGTAGAAGAACACACGGAGTTCCAGCCCTATTTTCTTTTTTCATCCCAGGTCTGGGCCAGCTTGTAAAGGGACATATTTTCAAGGCACTGGGCATCTGGATAGCTCTTATGATCACCGGGACCATGCACATTATCGGGACTGGAATTTCAATATGGCTGATTATATGGATCTGGCAGATATATGATGCCTATAATGCCTGAATAAAAAGCAGTAAGAAAAAACTGGACAGAATAAGATAAGTGTACAGTAAAGTAACTTACTTAGGAATGATTGAAAAATAACTTCAAGTTTTAACTTCTGGAATAGCTGTATAATTCCATTTTCCCAAATAATCATCAAAGACAATTTTCATTTTTTCCTTAAAGTTTTCACTTACTTTTCTTCCCGTAGCATAAACTTTATTTTTGATGGTTGAAAACACATTCAATCCTGTGCATGTATACGTCCTATCAACAAGGCTTTTAACAACATCAATAGTGCTGAAAACAGTACCTTTGCAGGCACTTGTAACATGACAGAATAACCTGTGTTCTATTGGATTGTATTTCGAAGTATATGGTGGATAGTGAGCCATTCTGATTTCAATCCCAATTTCATTTACCAGCTTTTGCAGATCTTCCTTGAAAATATAATGCCTGCTTGAGTTGCTTCCACCACCATCTGCTAAGGTTAAAATGCTATTTGCCTTAGGATAGTTTTCCTTACCGTATTTTTCCCACCAGTATTTAATGCAGTCACAACAAAACTCACTTGTATCTTTACTGGTTCCTAAAGTGATGTATCCTTCGTTACGTTTCAGGTCATAAATACCATGTGGAATTACAAAACCATCTGAAAATGTATTGAAATCGTGGTCATATACCTTTACTGTCTGGGTACAGTAGATTTTACCGTCACGGTAGAAATTACCGATGACTTCTTTTTTTACGTCTATACTGATTATCGGATTCTCGCTTTTTACGTACTCTTCTTTGAGCTTGTTAATCTTCTCAAACTGCTCATTTCTGCCTTTACAGTCTTTCATAGTGACAGATTTTTGCATTTTTCTCTTTACAAAACCATGTTTCTTTAAGAGCTGCTTTACTACATGTGGACTTATGTTCATGCCTTTTGCTTCAAAAGCCTTTGAAATGCCCTTGAGACTCAGATTCGTCCATTTTATTTCTTTATCCGTAGGGCTTCCAGCCGTATGATGTTTTAGAATGTCAAAGAAAACTTCATCAATATTTTCAAATGTATCGATGATTTTCTTTTTTCCTCCGCCAGACTTTCGAATCCTGTTACCTGGTTTTTCTATACCATTAGTGATTTCATTAATTCCAGCCATAACAGTTTGAAAATGACAGCCTAGAACACTACTTATGTAGTTTTGTCCCCCATGTCCTAATTTCATTGCTTCTATGGCTGCATATCTTCTTCGATCTTTCTCATTTAAAGTGTTATAAAACGCTTTCATCTGTTTTTCAATTTTTTCAGAATATTTTGTGTGCAGCATTAAAGTAAATTCCTTGTCATTTCTAACAGATTTTAATCAATATTATATGACAATAAAAATACTTTAAATTATATATTTGTTATTCCTAAGTATTATCATAGGTTCCGGATTAATTGGTTCTATATCTTCACTCATTTTTCGATATTTTGATATAAATAATAAGAAGAAGGCTACTTTATATTATCCTCTTTTTTTATCTTGTATTGCTATTATTGAAGCTGTTAATGAGAGTGAAAAAATAGGGATTGATAATAGTAAAAAACAATTAATTTCTTCTTCAAAGATTTTAGACCAAATTGTTTACAATCATGGTAGTCTCATATACCTTGAAGGGATTGATTTACAAAGGCTATTAAAAATGAAATCAGACCTTGATAAAAATATTCAGTCTTTCGCAGATATTACTCCAAGAGCTTTAAAGGATTTGTTAAAAAGTGCAGAATTTATTGAAATTAAAAATAATGCAATTTATCTGCAAAGTATTTCTAAAAATAATGTGAAAACTTTAAGGGAAATTCTGGTGTAAAAAGCAATGGGAACATATTATATAATATTGTCCTGTAGGAATCTTTTGCTCGAGAACACAAATATTCAAGAATATATAAATGACAGGATACCTACTTCATCAAATACTTTAGTAAAATGTATATCTAAGCATAATGATTTATTATCTTCCAAATCTACAATTGATAAACGTGAAGGTAGTAGTATCTATGTAGTTAATACTAATGAAATAACGGATTATGTTAGCTCCTGGGAACTCGGATATGTAATGGGTAAAGGATTACCTGTTATAGGCTATCCAGAATGTGAAGGCGCGATAAATATTCCGGAAGATATGAAAAATCTTATCATACCTATACCCAAAGATATCGATCAGTTTATGGAAGAAATTAACCTTGCGCTTAATGACTTAACTCCAAAAGAAGAAGTTATTAAAGAAGAATGGAATAAACAGCCTAAATCTGCTAAAAAGGAACATGAGAGGGAAATTTAATGGTATTTCGAAGAGTGAACTCTAGGAGATTACAACAAGCAAAAAATTTTCAAGAGAATGCCATTAAATTGCATAATATAGGAGAATGGGATAGGGCTCTCGAACTTTATGAAAAAAGTATGAAGATACAAGATGAACTCGGAGATAAGAAAGGAATTTCACTTTCTTATGTTAACCTCGGAAATTTGTATAGTGACAAAGGTGAGTGGGATAAAGCGCTGGAATTATACGAAAAAAGTTTGAAAATAAAAGAAGAACTTAAAGATAAGAAAGGAATTGCAATTGTTTACAATAACTTCGGAAGTACATATGGAAAAAAAGGTGAACTAGATAAGAGTCTGAACTTTTTTGAAAGAAGTCTAAAAATAAGGGAAGAAATTAGAGATAAGAAAGGAATTGCAAGTTCTTATAAAAATCTTGGCGTTTGGCACCATGATAAAGGCGAATGGGATAAAGCACTGGAACTGTATGAAAAAAGCTTGAAAATTAGAGAAGACCTCAGAGATAAGAAAGTAATTGCAAATTCTTATGTTAGCTTAGGGGTTTTATATAGTGATAAAGGTGAATGGGATAAAGCACTGGAATTATTCAAAAAAAGTTTGAAAATACAAGAAGAAATTAGAGATAAGAAAGGAATTGCAAGTTCTTATAAAAGCCTCGGAAACTTATATGAAAATAAAGGTGAGTGGGATAAAGCGTTCGAGTTATATGAAAAATGTTTGAGAATAGAAGAAGAACTTGGAGATAAACAAGGAATTTCAGGTTCTTACAATAATCTTGGTGTCATATACTATAATAAAGGCGAATGGGATAAAGCACTGGAACTGTATGAAAAAAGCATAAAAATAAAAGAAGGACTTGGGGATAAGCAAGGAATTGCAAATTCTTATAATAGCTTTGCTGAGTGGTATAAAAATAAAGGCAAATGGGATAAAGCACTGGAAATATATGAAAAAAGTTTGAAAATAAGAGAAGAACTTGGAGACAAACAAGGAATTTTAAATTCTTACAATAGTCTTGGCGAACTAAACATCAAAAGTGGTAATTGGGACAATGCAAAAAAGTATCTTGAAGATTCTCTCAAAATAGCAGAAAAACTTGCCCCTATATTGACAACTCCAATGCTTAAAAATTTGGGGGAATTATCAATACTTGAGGATAGGTATATTGATGCCTTAAATTTTCTTAACGAATCAATGAATATTATTAAAGATGTTGGAGCAAGACCTCAAGAGATTAGCATCTTCGAAAAATTTGGGGACATGTATTTAAGTAAATATATAGCTGAAGAGAAAGCAGAAATAAATAGCCTTGAATTAGCAGAAAAAAACTATCTTAATGCTTTTGAGCTTTCAAAGAGTATGGGAGCCCTTTTTCAGGAATCAACTATTGGTAGATGTCTTGGAATAATTGCCTCCAAAAAAGGAAACATGGAGGAGTCAGAGAGACACTTCCTAAAGTCAATAGAAATTCTTATGAAGCTGGGTGCTTCCTTTGAATTGCAAAAAACAATATTCGAATATGCAAGAACTCTTTATGAGAATAATAATTTATTTGAAGCTGAAATTAGAGCAAAATCAGTCGCATTCGATGCCCAAAAAGATCAGAATTATGAATTGCTTAGGAAAGTATATTTATTACTTGGAGACATTGCAGCGAAACAGGATAATAAATACGAATATTACCTCAAATCTCTAGAAACTGCGAAGTTTAATCCTAAAATTTAGAGACTTTTTATTATTTTCTGGTCTTCATATTTTCTCCATAAATCATGCAAAACAATAAAATTTTAATTATATTGAGATAAATTTTCTATTTATGGGAAAAGGAAATGTCGCAATAGATAAGTCAATGATAAAAACGGTAGTTGACGGTAAAATAATGATTCCTTTGCCAAAAGTTTTGGTTGGAAATCGATACTATCCTATGTTTTCCGTATTATCTCCTACTCATTGTGCTGATTGTGGCAATAAGTTACATGTGAACTCTCACTACACTCGTTTTATTTTATCAAGTCACGGCACTATAGCTCTCAATGTTACATACTGGTTTTGTCCTGTTTGTAAGAAACCTTTTCATGATCAGATTATTGGTGTTCCTGGTTCTGCAAATTACAGTTCTGAATATTATGATAAACAAATGAATGTTAGATATGATGGACGATGCAGTCTACACAATTCTCGGCAAATTGGAGAAACATATACAGAAGGCTTGACAGCCTTCTGTGGTAGAGCTCCTTGTGCAACTTCATTATGGTTATATGAACAGAAACATGCAGAACTTTCAAAGCAAGAACTTTTAGATCAAGAGATTGGCTTTGATGAAACATTGTATGTTGATGGGGATTGGATCAAAAAAGGCTGGAAAAAGAGACTTGAAGAGTTGATTGGAAGAAAGCTTACAGAAAAAGAATGGAAAAAAATGCGATATCAATCTGTTTACGTTATTGCTACTAAAGAAAAGGTAGTTTTGGATTTTGAGGTAACTGACAGATTACCAACGATTGAAGCTCTGATTCCTCTTTTCAGACGAATAAAAAACCGATTTCCTGAAGGCAAAATACAAAAAATTGTTTCTGATGAAGATAAAGCAATCATTGGAGCTGTAAAGAGTGTCTTCCCTGAAGTAGCTCACTCCTTTTGTGTGTTTCATCAATTAAAAAACGTTAGCAAGAGATACTATGAAGAATTCAACTCTGTTGAAGATATTCCAGATAATGATAAGGTTGTGTCCAATGAAATATATCAGTTGATACGTTCTGATACGGTCATCAGTGCTGTTGTATGTATTCAAAAGATACGAGAATTCTACTCTAATCTGGAACTTTCAAAAGCGTCTCAGAAAGCGATTTCTTATGCAGAAGAGATTTTCAAGAAAAATGTAAGCTTCTTGAAAAAAGGGTTTACACCTGAGACAGATAATACAATGGAACAGATATTTTCTTTGATAGGTGATATCGTAGACAAAGCAAGATCATTTAAAACCGATAGTGGCCTAACTAATTTTTGTTACAATTTATTTACTTATTTCAACAAACGGTGTTTCAGTACTGGTAAATGGAAAGGATTCTCACCCTTAATGAGGGCAAGATTCCAGTATGGATAAAAGTAAAGAGTAAATGGAAACTTTCAGTTTTAATCTGCAGCTTTACAGCGGTAGCTATCGAATAATTATGGCAAAAATAAGAAATTGATGTACAAAATCTAGATATTAGTGGAGCGACTTTTCCAAAATGAGGAAAAATGTTAAGGGATTTGGGTGAAATTCAATTGTTTTTTTAAAATTGGAGAAGAACCATAAAAAATTAAAAAGACTCTTATTTACGCTGGGCTCCCTTACTTTGGAACGGTAAATTATTTTGAAGCTCCTGATCTTACAGGGGTATTTGAGTCTTCTGCCCTGATATTTTTTGCGTTTCTCGGTTTTGAGGATATTGTAAGGCTTTCCCAAGAAACAAAAGATGCAGAGAAAACAACTCCCAAAGCCCTGCTTATTGCCATATCAGTCACTGTTTTCCTATATATTTGCGTGGCTGTAGCTGCTGTGAGCGTGCTTGATTTCAAGGCCCTTGGAGTCTCGGAAGTCCCACTCGCAGACGTCGCAGCTGTTGCCTTTGGAAATGACGCTTTTGTCCTCCTGTCCTGGATTGCTCTTTTTTCCACAATGAATACCGTACTTGTGGTTATGCTTGGAGGGTCGAGAATCGTCTACGGTATGGCAGATGCAGGTTCGCTTCCTAAAGCACTTTCAAGCGTACACCCCCGTTTCCAGACTCCCTGGACTGCAATTTTTGGAATTGCATGCGTTTCAAGCCTTTTTGCCCTTCTGGGAGACATAACAATCGTAGCAAATATTGCGAATTTTATGATCTTTATTGTCTTTTTTATGGTCAATATCTCCCTTATAAAACTCCGTTATACTGACCCCGGAAGAGAACGACCTTTCAGGGTTCCCTTTAGCATCGGCCGTTTGCCCCTTTTTCCATCTCTTGGCGCCTTATCCGCTGTTTTTCTTTTTTCTCAGATCAGCATGGAAATCATGGTTTACGGTTTTTCCCTTGTAGCAATAGGCATACTTATAGTGCTGCTCAGAACAAGAAAAAAGCCTGCTGAAGCCTCAGGTATCTGATCTATTTGAGCTCTAAATAACTTTCCGAATAACTGATAATTCTCAGTTACTTGATGGTTTATTCAGACATACAAGATACCATTTTCCGGCTTTATTTTCCCTTTACAAGAACCTGCAACCGGTTCTGCCCGGATAAAAAAATATGGAAAAGGGTCTTCAATACCCGCTTATCCGAAACAGTTCAATATTTCTCATAATCCGAGTCTTATTTCAATTCATAGATTATAGAGTCCTACGCCAGCCTGTCTGGTAGCACATCAAAAGAGAAAAGAAAAAAGACTTGATAAAAGTAGCGGAGGACTTGAAAAGTACCTTCATTCAGTCATTACGATCTACGCTCAAATTTAGTCCTCCTGAGCAAAGCTCACTGCTGTTAATCTATAAATTAGTCTATAAATTAGTTCTCTTGAGGAAACAAAGTGGAGCGAAAAGGACCGCGTACTCCCCAAGCGTAATTCGAGGCGAAGAGGACCTCGTGCTGTTGCACTTGCAGTGCAACTCCCAGGAAATCTCTGATTTCCTGTGATCCCGAAGAGAAACTAGGGAAGCGAAACTAGGGTGGCGCAACTAGGGCGAATCTTAATCTAGGGTTTAGTAAGTTACTTTTCATTGCAGCTTTCTTACAATTAATTCTGCACTAGCATAAAGATTATTTAGAGAGTAAGTTCAAAAAACAGCATGTAAGCTAATTAAAGATCTGGCTTTTTACGACCTTACAAATGTTATAGATATCTAAAAACCCCCTGATTTGCATTTATTCACTAAAAAACGGCTCTTTAGCTTTATTCTATACTAAAGCCCTTTTTTCAGGTTTAAACGGCATCTGTATTTTTTAGGGGCAGATTAACGTTTCTGGAACTTTCTATGGCAATATATTAGCTTTTAGTGCTTTTAATGAGAAAAAAGAGCTAATATAAATCCTTAATAGCTTAAAAAAGCCTAATTAAACTTTTTTTTAAAATCAGACGATTTATATTGAATATTTTTGGATTTTAGTTGTTTTTGGATCTTGATATTCAACAAGAATTAATTTTATATACATAAAACCCTATTTGATTCGTTTTATTTCAGGGATTATCTATATTATTAATTATAAATTCCCCCATTAAAATAAATCCGTGATGTACTAAAAATTTATAAACAGAACTACCTAAATATAAATCAAAACTATCATTCGTTTTGGTTACCAATTAATCAGGTTAAAAAAGGGAGTAGATATGAGAAAAGAGCCTTATGAGTTCCCGCTGGAAGATTACATTTCAAGAGAAGAGTTTAATAAAATTAAAAAATTCTCGCGGGATAAAGAAACACCGTTTTTGATCGTTGATCTTCAAAAGATAGAGCGAAGTTACGACGAACTGGTAGAGCACATGCCTTTTGCAAAAATTCATTATGCTGTTAAGGCTAATCCTATGGATAAAGTAGTGCTTGCCCTGAAGAAAAAAGGTTCCAGTTTTGATGTGGCAACGGTCTACGAACTTGATCAACTGCTAAGGCTCGGGGTAGAGCCTGAGAGGATAAGTTACGGCAATACGATCAAAAAAGAAATGGACATAGCTTATGCCTATGAGAACGGGGTAAGGCTCTTTGTTACGGATTCTGAGAGTGATTTAAAGAAGCTGTCAAGAAGAGCTCCGGGTTCCAGGGTTTTTTTCAGGATCCTTACAGAAAGTGACGGCGCTGACTGGCCACTTTCCAGAAAATTCGGCTCCCACCCTGACCTGATATACAAATTGATTCTAAAAGCCGAAAAGCTTGGGCTTGAGCCTTATGGACTTTCTTTTCACGTAGGTTCCCAGCAAAGGGATATCGGGCAATGGGACAATGCAATTTCCAAGTGCAAATATCTTTTTGAAGCAGTGGCTGAAAAAGGAATCCGGCTGAAAATGATCAACCTTGGTGGGGGTTTTCCTGCAAAATACCAGGCTCAGGCCCATGACCTTGAGACATATGCCCGGGAAATCCGCCGCTTTCTACATGATGACTTCGGAGAAGAACTTCCTGAAATCCTTATCGAGCCAGGTCGGTCTCTGGTCGCCGATGCCGGCATAATCGTAAGCGAAGTTGTTATGATCTCTAAAAAAGCCAGGTTTAACCAGTACAAATGGGTCTATCTAGATATTGGAAAGTTCGGCGGGCTTATAGAAACCCTTGACGAGTGCATAAAATACCCGATTTTCTGTGATAAAAAAGGCTGTGCAGAAGAGGTCATCCTTGCAGGTCCCACGTGCGACAGCATGGACATCCTTTATGAGCACCATAAGTATTCCTTTCCCCATACAATGAGAGAAGGCAATCGTGTATATATCTTCACAACCGGAGCTTACACCCAGAGTTATAGTTCCGTGAATTTTAACGGTTTTCCTCCTCTCAAATCCTACATTATCTGAAGGGCATCTGCCCTTTCTGTTTTTTAACTTTTCAGAGCAAGTCGGGAACCGTTTATGTGAAAACAGGCTGCTAGATTAAAGTAATTAAATAAACTAAGTAATTAAATAAACTGCAATGTGGCTATAAAAGAATGCAAACTCTTTAAATTATGTTTGCAAAATTATTTGCAAAAATACTTTTTTATTATATTTACATTAAAATTATTAACGGGATTGAAAATTTGATCATAACAAAAAAGTATGGTCAATTTGAAAATTTGAATTAAAATAGGTTTTTTGGGTCGATTATGATATATATTACCGGATCGTTATAAAACAAATGTAGATTGAGAGTAATAGGGTTTCCTCTCAATCCAGGGTTGGATCGCAGGTAGGGGCCTCGAGAATAGGGACTCGAACCCTACCATCTACTTCTAAATTAATAATTGATTTTTAACTTAATTCTCAAAACGTAATTACTTTCAAATTAATTTTAAGTAAGACCTACTTTTTTGTATAATGTCTTTATTTTAAATAAACCTTATAACCGTTTCTAAATTACTAAATTCCTACATTTATTGTATGTTATGTCCATGAAATCCATGTGATGTATATATGAATTCTTTTTTGCCAGGATATTAAAATTACCTGTCTCGATATCTGCTCTGTCAATTTTATATTTCCTGATTAAAAAATAAAAAAGAATATTCCTCATGTCTGATAATGGCAGTATAAATTTCCATATTTAATTGTATTAATCACAGTGAAGATAAAATACAATATCAGCTGGATACAATATGGCATTCAGTTAAACATATTAAATTATAGCTAAAACAAAGAGTTTTCGAGAAAAATAAATATCATTCTACTTAAGTAAAAGATATTTGCCCTGTTTAAGCAAGAGATATTTACCCATTTTTTACGCTGTTGAAAATTTGTTCGTGATAGAAATTTTTAACAGATTCAAAAAAACATTTCATAACGGATTTTTTTAATCGGTTATGATATATATGTCCACCTGATTATAAAACAAATGTAGATTGAGAGTAATAGGGTTTCCTCTCAGTCCAGGGTTGGATCGCAGGTAGGGACTTCGAGAATAGGGACTCGAACCCTACCAATTACTTCTGGATCAAATAATCATCTTTTAACATTAATTATCCTTTAACTATTATTTCCTATTTTATTAAAAAATGTCTTTTATCGAACATTTACTTTTCAATTATTTTTATATATTGTCAATTCTTTTTTATAATGCTCCGAAGTTAGATAAAGGTTATGATTGCTATCATATTATAAAATTCAGGTGCATTAGACGTACTTGACAACAGAGGTGCTGGATAATCCAATAGTTAGCATATTCAATTTGAATTTAGTCAATAATCCTGGAGTTTGTTTCTTTCAGATGCCTTAATGCTTTAATATAACTTTACACAGATAAGGGACAGGTAAAATACAAAAAATTATGTTCAGGCTCGACAAAACCGTTCTGATCTGGGATAGAAAATTGGCTAAATTATGAAAATTCCTCGAGCCTGCTTGTTTCCTTCAGGAATTACTTCCTTCAGGAATTATTTCCTTTAAAGTAAATTATATAGGAATATTTTCTTTTATTTTTGCAGGACATATGTAAGGAAGGCTATGTAACTCACTTTTTAGCAAAGGCAAGAACTAATAATGCAAATTATGCCGTTCCAGCCGTTCTACATATACTTTTTCTGATTACTCATCATCTAGCGTCATCAAGAAGGCAACAATTGCTTTTTCTTCGGCATCACTAAGTTCGAGGTTGCCCAGTTCTTCAGTATTAACGTTTGCAGCAACTTCAGGAGATGGCCATTCCTCTGACTCCACATCTCTCGTATTATAGAAGTGTACAAGTTCTTCGAGATTATCGAAATATCCATTATGCGTATAAGGGGCCGTTTTTCCAATGTTTCGCAGAGTAGGGACTTTCATTTTTCCCTCTTCATTCTCTGGAGTAACTATCTCAGTACGGCGGTTTCCACCCAGCCCAAGGTCTATATATGCACTCTTTTGAGGGTTGAATGCTTTTGGCAAACTATAAAACAGGTTATCTGGATTTCTAGGCACACCCAGGTTGTCATACGTGAAGTCCGTAAATACAGGTTCATTCCCACTGCTTGAATGGCACTCTGAACATAGGGCCTTTTCATTAAATAGATCAAGTCCCAATTTTTCTTCTTCTGATAGGGTATACTCTCCTGCAAGATATTTATCGTATCTGGAACTGAACTTATTTACTTCTGCAGAACTTTCGTAAGCTGCAATCGCTTCAGCTGTATAATCATAAGCTGTATCTACATTATCCAGGGCACCCGGTCCGTAGACTTCTTCAAAGAGACCTGCATAGTTTGAAATCCGGATGTTCTGGATTACAGTTATTTTATTTGGGTTATGCATTTCCAGAGGGTTCAGGAATGGGCCTTTCGCCTGCTCGATCAGATTGTCTGCCCTGCCGTCCCAGAACTGGCCTCCAGAATAGAGTATCTGGCCCTCGTCATCATATGTACAACTGAAATCAGGGCTATACGACGCATATGCGGCACTTGGTGAGTTTCGGTTCCCGAACATGTTTGGCAGTACCCCCTGTGAAACGGGAAGATTTTGATGAGGCTCAGCAAAACCAAATTCAGGATCATGGCAACTTGCACAGGACTGCCCCCTGGGCGTTGATAGCTCTGTATCAAAGTATAGAAGTTTCCCTAGTTCCTCTTCCGGACTCAGTTGAACTTCTTCTGCTGAAGCAGTTGCAGCTAATGCTGTTAAAAACAACATTAAAATTAATGTTGTTATCCCAACCCATGTTATCTTAATCAATATAAATCCCTCTTTTGTTATTTCCGTAGAAATTTCTCGGAGAAAACACTGAGAATGAGGATTTACTCTCTATTATTATATCATGAGTTTCATGGAGTTATTGCCCGGGTTTGCTCTTGCACTGATTATATCGACCGGTTCCAGAGCATGTGCTAACTTTACACTATAACTGCAATTAAAAAAATATCGGTAATCCTCAAGCTCCTTCATTCCCCAGATAGATCTGACACAGCGATCTGACACAGCGATCAGACCATATAAAATCTATATTAAATAGTATATTTTTCCTATTTAATAATATCGGAAATTCTAATATAAGTTAGGCTCGAAGACTTGGTATAAAAACTTAATAATTATAAAGATAGTATAATAAAGATAATATAATAATCCTGTTTATATAATTATATCAAAATTATTAACGAGATTAAAAATTTAATCATAACAAAAAATTATGGTCAATTTGAAAATTTGAATTAAAAAAGGTTTTTTGGGTTGATTATGATATATATTACCGGATCGTTATAAAACAAATGTAGATTGAGAGTAATAGGGTTTCCTCTCAATCCAGGGTTGGATCGCAGGTAGGGACCTCGAGAATAGGGACTCGAACCTTACCATCTACTTCTAAACTAATTTTGAGACTAGATCTCACTTTTTTATAATGTCTTTATTTTTAATAAACCTTATCATTCCACATTAGTTTATACTAACCTGATTATTGTATCTAGCTGAACGGATATTCATGGCGAATATGTCAAAAAAAGCTACTTCAAAGATTACAGATTCTCTGAGTTTGCCTCTCACCCAAACGTCTAAGAATAAAAGTTCTCACACTTGAGGTCCTGTTTCTGGGTTTGTTACTTTCCAGGAGAAATTGTAAATCAATTTAAGGAGATCTTTGTAGATATAAATTAAATTAATACATTGAAATTAATAATTATTAATGGAAAAACTTTTAATGCCATTAAAAGTTTTAGTGACGATAAAAATATGTAATTCAGATAAATTTAAGATTACAAAAACTTTTTTGAATCGGTTATGATATATATTTCCATGCCATTATGAGTTTGTAGATTGAGAGTAATAGGGTTTCCTCTCAATCCAGGGTTGGATCGCAGGTAGGGACCTCGAGAATAGGGACTCGAACCCTACCATCTACTTCTAAATTAATAATTGATTTTTAACTTAATTCTCAAAACACAATTACTTTCAAATTAATTTTCAGTAAGCCTAACTCTTTTTTATAATGTCTTTATTTTAAATAAACCTTATGACCGTTCCTAAATCTCTGATTTTCTTTAATTAGTGCATCTGCAGCTGTAAGCAATCCTTTATTTCAGCTATGGGGCTTTCCAGCTGCAACTTTCCAGCTGCAACTTTCCAGCTGCAACTTTCCAGCTGCAACTTTCCAGCTGCAACTTTCCAGCTATGGCTGCTATTAAGACTCTGCCCTGTGTAAAGAGAAGATAAAAAAGCATGCAACACAAGTTGATTAAAGAACGGCAAAGTCAAGCTGGAGAGGTGATGAATTGAGTTTTGCCGTTCTACATAAATTACGACTTTTCACAACTATTTTAATGTTTCCTTCGGCTTTATTGTTGGCAGGAAGATTAAGTATTAAGTTAAAAAAGTCAAATGAAAAGAGTCAGATTAAAATACAAATAGTCTCCAATAAATTCAATATATTTATATAAGGAAAAGCCTGCTCTTTAAAAATCCAGATCGATAAGTCTGAAAAAAGTATTTACAGGCGAGTTAGAACCTCTCCCTTCGCCTGTTGTGGTTTATACTGAAATCCAGTTAATTTCATACCTTAAAGTTCTCTCTTGCCCATTTTGCACCGGCTTCAAGCACCTGTTGATTGAACTCAATGACTTTGGGTTTGCCTGCGAAATTTTCGGCAAGAGCTTCTTTGAAGGCTTCTTCTTCAAGTCCGGTTGCATTTAGCCCCAGCAAAGCACCGAGCATAAAGGAATTTGCAGCTCTCTCATCGCCTGCTTCTTTGGCTTTTTCGGTTGCCGGAACCGCAACGGCTTTTACACTTGCTGGAGTCTCGACTTCGCCTATGGTCGAGTCATAGAGGATAAAACCTCCTTTTCTTACCGCTCCTTCAAACCTCTCAAGGGAAGGACGATTCATGGCTACAAGGATGTCAGGGGTATAGACCGTAGGAGAGCCTATGGACTGACCTGAAATCACGACCGAACAGTTCGAGGTTCCTCCACGCTGTTCCGGGCCGTATGAAGGGAACCATGAAGCATTGAGGTTTGCTTTTACTCCTGCCTGTGCAAGGATAATGCCCATGCTCAGGACTCCCTGCCCTCCGAAACCTGCAATCTTGGTCTGGATCGGGGCAAAGTCGGTCCTGGAAGGTTTTTCCTCAGCTCCGGATTCAATCCCGTAAAGTTTTTCCAGGGCTTCCGTTGTAAAGTCGCTTACGCCCCTGTGAAGGATTTCTGCTTCTGCAGAGTTATCCCTGAAGTTCTTAAGCGGGAATTCCGATTCCATTTCTTCGTTAATGAACTTTACAGCCTGTTCGGCATCCATCCTCAAATTTGTCGGGCAGGCGGCAAGGACTTCCACAAAGGCATAGCCTTTGCCATCGCGCTGGATCTCCATCGCTTTCCTGATAGCTTTTCTGGCTTTCCTTATATGAGAGATATCCGAAACCGAAACCCTTTCGATGAATACAGGAGCTTTCAGGTTGGATATGAGTTCACACATGTGCAGCGGGTAGCCTGCAAAACGGGGGTCACGGCCTTCAGGAGTCGTAGTTGTCTTTTCCCCTATAAGGGTCGTAGGAGCCATCTGTCCGCCTGTCATACCGTACACGGTATTATTTACGAAAAAGACTGCCAGTTTTTCTCCTCTATTTGCTGCCTGCAGAGTCTCGTTCAGGCCGATTGAAGCAAGGTCTCCGTCACCCTGGTAGGAGATAACCACAGCATTTTCTTCAGCCCTTGAGACGCCTGTCCCAACTGCAGGGGCACGGCCGTGAGCTACCTGGATATTGCCTGCGTCAAAGTAATAATAAGCAAAGACTGCACAGCCCACAGGGCTGATCATAACTGTCCTGTCCTGGATTCCGAGGTCATCAATTGCTTCAGCGATAAGCTTGTGCAAAACCCCGTGTCCGCAGCCTGGGCAGTAGTGAGTGGCAGTTGAGGCTGCTCCTCCTTTGCGCGGATAGTCCGCATACAGGGCTTTTGGCTTTCTGATAACCTTCTCTCCGTTGGTGATTTCTGCTGCCATTTTTATGCCTCCCCTGCAACTTTTCTGATTTTGTCCATAATCTGGTCGAGGGTGATCAGGTTTCCTCCCATGCGGTTTACCAGTTCCACAGGCCGTGAACAGCTGATAGCAAGTCTAATGTCGTCTATCATCTGCCCGTTGCTCATCTCAACAGAGATAAAAGAGCATCCCCTATCTGCAAGGGTTTTCAACTGCACTTCAGGGAATGGGAAAAGTGTCTTTGGCCTGAAAAGCCCTACTTTGATTCCTGCCTGTCTGGCAAGATCCACTGCTGACCTGCAGATCCTGCTGCTTATGCCGTAAGAAACAAGCACGATTGAGGCATCTCCGGTCATGTATTCTTCGTAATCTACCTCGTTCTGCTTTATCATGTCATATTTTGCCTGCAGTTTCTCGTTGAACTTTCCGAGTTCATTAAAGTCCAGAAAGATTGAAGTTATAAGATTGGCTCTGGTTTCTGCTGTCCCATTGACCGCCCAGCTGGTGTCGGTTTCCGGGGCAAGGGCTTTATCAGGGAACTCCAGGGACTCGATCATTTGCCCGAGCACTCCGTCAGCAAGCACGACTGCAGGGTTCCTATATTTGAAAGCCAGATCAAAAGCTTTCATGGTAAAGTCACACATTTCCTGCACTGAATTGGGAGCAAGTACAATGGCCCTGTAATTTCCGTGCCCTCCACCTTTTACGACCTGGTTGTAGTCTGCCTGCTCGGGCCCGATGTTTCCAAGACCTGGACCTGCCCTCATGATATCTATAAGCACACAGGGAAGTTCTGCACCTGCAAGGTAAGAAACTCCCTCCTGCATCAGGCTAATTCCGGGACCTGAAGAGGATGTCATGACCCTATGCCCGGCCGATGCCCCTCCATAGACCATGTTGATTGCAGCTTCCTCAGACTCGGCCTGAACAAATTTCCTGCCAATTTTCGGGAAGTAACTGGAAGCATCGTGCAGGATCTCACTTGCCGGAGTAATGGGGTATCCAAAGAAACAGTCACAGCCGGCATAGAGTGCGCCGACGATTACTGCGGAGTTACCTTTTACGAGTTGTGTTGCCATCTTTTTTCCTCCTTATCCTGCCTTATTCGGCTTCCTCCTCTTTCAGGGGAATATGGATTTCCAGTGCCAGGGGCTCAGGGCAGGTATAATAGCAGCTTGCACAGCCTGAGCAGCCTTCTCCTTTATACTCTATGTAATGGTAACCCCGCGCGTTCAGGCTCTCACTCATGAAAAGCACTTCCTTCGGGCAGGCAAGAAGACAGCGTCCACATGCCTTGCATTCCAGAATATTAATAACAGGGTACGGTTCTTTTTTATCATTTTTTACCATATAGAATCCTCACGCTATTCTTCCAGTCCCTGTTTTTCTCCGGCCGGTATTATATGGCAGACAGGAGCCTATCATTTTTAAGGGGCTTTCTGAATCCTTATATGCTCTTGAATTCTCTTCTCTTCTTGAACTATAGTATTTCTTGAATTGTAGTATCTCTTGAATTACAGTATCCTTTTGAGAGTAAATCCGAATTATCTATACCTTAGGCAAACTTTTCAGAAAAAGTTTAAGGTACTTATCTCTTTCCTTTCTTTTTCCTTTTTCGGATTTGATCGGATATATTTGATTGGGTACAGTACTCTAAAAATCCTGTTACTGAGTCTGATCTTTATCCCGGATCTCCACCCTGCGGATTTTTCCGCTGATGGTCTTCGGGAGTTCGGGAACGAATTCCACAATTCTGGGATACTTATAAGGAGCCGTGACATTTTTTACATGTTCCTGCAGCTCTTTCTTAATGGCATCGCTTGCAGTATAGTCTTTTGTAAGCACAACGGTGGCTTTGATGACCTGGCCTCTGACTGGGTCGGGAACTCCAGTGATTGCACACTCGAGCACAGCCGGGTGCTGGATGAGGGCACTTTCCACTTCAAAGGGCCCAACTTTGTATCCTGAGGTCTTGATGATATCGTCAGCCCTTCCCACAAACCATAAGTACCCGTCTTCATCCATCCAGGCCATATCTCCGGTATGGTAGTAGCCGTCATGCCAGGTTTCTTCTGTCCTTTCAGGGTCTTTTCCATAGTGGACAAAGAGGCCTATTGGTTTTTCGTCCTTTGTGTTGATGACGATTTCCCCTTCCTCTCCTACCTCACAGAGCCTGCCGTCCCTGTCCATGAGTTCAATCTTATATCCAGGGGTGGGTCTTCCGATTGACCCGGGTTTGGGTTCCATCCAGGGAAAAGTCGCAATGGTAACAACGGTTTCAGTCTGCCCGAACCCTTCCATAAGTTTAATCCCTGTAAACTCAAGGAAGCGATTAAAGACCTCAGGGTTCAGGGGTTCGCCTGCAACAACTGCATACTGCAGGGTACTGAAGTTATAGTGAGTAAGGTCCTCTTTTATCAGGAAGCGATAGATAGTGGGCGGGGCGCAGAAGGTCGTAACCCCATATCTGGAGGCTTTTTCAAGCATGTTTTTGGCTTCAAACCGGTCATAATCGTAGACAAAAACCGCGCAGCCGGCAATCCACTGCCCGTAAAGCTTACCCCATACGCATTTACCCCAGCCGCTGTCTGCAACAGTGTAGTGCAGCCCGTCATCCTCCACATTCTGCCAGTATTTTGCAGTGAGAATATGTCCGAGGGGGTAGGTGTTGTCATGCTCTACCATTTTTGGGAAACCAGCGGTTCCGGAGGAGAAATAGACAAGGCAGATGTCTTCATTCTTTGTCGCAGCATCGCCTGTGGGGCGTTCGAAAATCGAGGGAACTTCCTCAAGTTCCTTTCTGAAATCAATCCAGCCTTCCCGGGCTTCTCCTCCTACCACGGCTTTTTTGAGAGGGATATCCCCACATTCGGCATGGGCTTCATCTACCTGTTCCGGAACGTCATCTTCGGAAATGCAGACAATCATCTTCAACCCGGCTTTTTCAATTCTATATACAATATCCCGGGTTTTCAGCATGTGAGTTGCAGGCACTGCTATTGCTCCGAGCTTGTGTAGTCCCAGGATGCAGTACCAGAATTCGTAACGGCTCTTTAAGGTAAGCATTACATAGTCGCCTTTTCCGATGCCGTGTTTTGCAAAGAAATTTGCAGCCTTATCGCTGTAGTACTTCATGTCTTTGAAAGTAAAACTCCTCTCTTCCCCGTTATCATCACACCAGACCATGGCAAGTTTTTCAGGAGAATCTCTTGCATAGGCATCGACCACGTCATAGGCAAAGTTGAAATTTTCAGGGACCAGGATTTTGAAGTTTTCCTGGAAATCCTCATAGGATTCAAAATCGGTTTTGGAAACAAATTGGCTCAGCAAGGAAGTCATTCTGGACACCCGTTTTATTTGAATTTTTCTATATTCCTATACTTATTCAGGCTTCAAGAGGCTGAATTTAAATTTTAAAAAACTCTGAGAGTTTTTTACCTTTATTTCGAATTTTTCCTGTATTCGAGTTTTTTATGCGAGTTTGCGTGAGTTATTAAGAATGGGTTACTCAGGGTTGCATTTAATCCGGGTTACAAAATAACTGCCAGGAACTTAGCGGGTTCTCCATCCAGGGCTTCCATGGCATGTTCATAATTGGAATCAAAATAAATGGAGTCTCCTTCATTAAGGGTGATTTCATTATTATGGATGTAGACCTTCAGGCTTCCCTCAAGCACATAATTGAATTCCTGACCCGGATGGGAGTTTGTGTCAGGTTTTGTTCCTTGAGGTTTGGGTTCGACTGTAACAATGAAGAACTCCGCTTTTTTATGAATAAACTTTTCAGCCAGATTCTGATACCTGTACTGTATTCTCCTCTCAACACTTACTCCTTTTCCGCCCCTTGTAACTGTAAAAATGTTCATGCGAGGCTCTTCTCCTGTCAGAAGAGTAGCCATATCTACCTGCAGCCGGTGTGCAATTTCAAAAAGTATACTTGCCGGAATATCCTCTGTTCCGCTTTCGTATTTCTTGTAGATTTCGGATGAGACCTGAAGATACTCTGCCATTTTTTCAACAGAAATATCTGATAGCTCCCGCAGTTCACGTACGCGGGATGCAATTTCCTTTATTTTTTCCTGCATAATCAAACCTTCTCCAGCTGTATTCATTTAAGAAACCTAACTTGAATATTTACTTAAAAACCTTTGCGCTCCATCCAGGCTTACCTGAACCTGTTAGAAAAAAATTCTTCCAGAACCATTGAGAATTATAATTAATATACATTACCATTCAGAGACTTTGAAACGCACTTGTATTAAAGAAAAATAGAATGCGTAAAAAGAAAGGGAAAAAACGGAAAGAAATACGAAAAGACAGGAAAGGTGGGAAAGATGGGAAAGATGGAAAAAAGAGAATGATGATTTCCGATTTGCGTGTGAATGAATATGAGAGCATTAATCATGCTGGAAACTTTGATCCCGAAGTAAGCAACTATGTACACTTTCATACATTAGTGTAATCAAAAAACAGGTTATTCTTTATATATTACTATTTGCCATCTTCTATCCGATTAGATTTTGTATTCACTTTAATTTTTTATTGATTTTAATTTTAATCTCTTTTTTCTAATATTTCTTTAAACCAACAATTTTATATCCTTTCCTTATAAAAACTTATTAAGTAAATTCCTGGATCTATATAGGGGTTAAGATGGCACAAACGCAAACTTTCAGGCGAACCTGCTTTTTACTGGCAATATTAATT
The DNA here is from genome assembly GCF_055385895.1 of Methanosarcina subterranea. Taxonomy (NCBI): domain Archaea; kingdom Methanobacteriati; phylum Methanobacteriota; class Methanomicrobia; order Methanosarcinales; family Methanosarcinaceae; genus Methanosarcina; species Methanosarcina subterranea. Next base: position 2,902,071 of record NZ_AP042426.1, read on the forward strand.
TTGATTTCAGTTTCTGAGACTGGAATGGCGTCGGAATTTCGTGTTTGGCCGGGGGAATCCATCCAGGATGCAGTAGACGAATCGTTTCCTGGAGATATTATCCTTGTAGAACCTGGGAAATTTAATGAAAGTATCCACGTTAACAAAGAAAATATAACTATAAAGTCGGTATCCGGGAATCCTGATGATACCTTTGTTTCGGGGGAGACCCAGGGAAGTTATATTTTTGAAATAGTTGCCAGTAATGTAAAGGTCAGCGGGTTTTCGATAGTTGAAGGTAGATGTGGAATTTTCCTTAATAATGCTGAAAACTGCACCATAAGCGGAAACAAAATTTCAAACCAGGAAGCAGGAATTTACCTGTTCAACTCCAGAAATAACCTGTTGAGTAACAATATGATATATTCAAACCTGGACTGTGGTATCAAATTGCTGGCTTCTTCTAATAACGTAATCCACGACAATTACTTCGACAATGAAGAGAATGCCAGGGACTATAAGTTCAACGTCTGGAATGGGAGTACAGGCAATTATTGGAATGATTATGAAGGAACGGATGAAAATGAAGACGGTATAGGGGATTCTGCATATGCCGTTAACTCTGAAACCGGAAGTATGGATTGCATGCCTTTAATGAAATACGCTCCAGCTCCTCCGATACTGCCCAGAGCGCGTTTCACTTCAGATGTGACAGAAGGCTATGCCCCTTTCTCTGTCAGGTTTAAGGACTTTTCCAAAAATGCCACGTCTCGGTTATGGGACTTCGGGGACGGAAAAGTTTCAAGCTATCCAAATCCTGTGCATACTTATTCCAGTGCGGGAGAGTATGTAGTTTCTCTTACTGCCAGCAACAAGAACGGTAGTGATTCAGCATCTATAACCATATATGTTCTAAACACCTCCGAAATGACCGGTCCTATACTTCCTAAAGCTCAATTTATTTATAACGCCACAGGCGGACACGTTCCCCTTGTCATAAAATTTGTTGATATTTCCGAGAATGCAGATTGCGTTACGTGGAACTTCGGTGACGGCAAGACATCCTACTGTTCAGAACCTGAGCATGTTTTCTGTTGTCCCGGAAATTATACTATCTCCCTTAAAGCTACAAATGAAAACGGAACTTCTTCGACATCTGTAGTCATAACCGTCCTGAAAGCTGGCAAGGGAGAGGTTGAGGCTGCCGACAATACAGGGAGTTCGGGTGGAACGGAAAACTCTGCAAATGTGGATAGTATCTCAAATAAAAACGACATATCCAGTGCAGAAGAGAATAGAACAGATGCAACAGAAAGTATTGGTGACCCGGAAGTTATTGCCAATACACAAAATACAGGTGGTCTGAAAAAATCCATTACAAAAAACTCCATTACAATGTATACCAGCAATACTGGTGAATCCACAGATGTCGATAGTATTATTGATGCAAAAGCAACTGGAAACTCAGAATCAAACTCTAAAATCGAAGGCGAGAAGACAGGTAGTGCCAGGATTATCAACAGAGAGGAACTTGAATCTATAAAAGATTCCGTTGTTTCCACTGCCAGCTCAAAGATTCTTATGGAAACTAGACTTTCCCTGGAAAACGAAACTCTCAAGGTTCAGAAAGATATCGAAAATTTTGTAGATGATCCCTTACCCGGGTCTGCAGGGAATTCCTTGTCCGGATCTGTAAAGGGTTCCTTGCCTGGAATGGAGAAAAGAATCACCCCATGGATTCCATCGTTTATTGGACTTGCCGGGATAGTTTTCATGATTTCCATGCTGAAAAGAAGCGGAAGGAAACGAAAATGACGTCCCGTGAAGAAAAAAACCTGAGAAAGGGAGCTGACATTATCAACAGCAACCCACGATCAGGGCAACACAGTTATCTTCATGGTTTTTGATTTCTTCGTGCGTGGCGTTTTTTAACCATTTTTTCCCACCGTGGACAGCATGGTCTCCGCATATAAAGAAAATTGTACCTTCTTCTGCATTTTGAAAGATCTCTTCAAGATTTTTATCGATGGCTTTTGCGGCTTTTTTCATTTCTTTCCAGGTTTCTGCCCTGTGGGAGTAGCGGTCAAGGGCTCTAAGATGTACGGACAGGATATCGGGCTTTTCCCTGAGAGCATGTAAAGCATACTCTGTTATCTGGCAGTCATAATCAAGTATATCTTCGGAGTTAGGAACCCCATAGAAATCTTTTATTCTACCCCTAAAACTCTCGGCTCCTTCGGACTCTATCACGGCCGAAGCTTTCATTCCTGCCCTGTAAGCCCATTCCATGATGCTTTTCAGCCTTGGATTTTCAGAATCTTTCGCTGTTTGGGCATAGATGTCTGCTGTTGAGTAAATATTATGCTCTTCAGGGAGATAACCCGTAAAGATTGAAGCGATTGCAGGAGACGTGATAGTTGCCGGAGATCTGCACTTAAACAAAAGACCTTTTTCGACAATTTCATGCAAATTTTTCATTACCGGAGAAAGGTGCCAATAAAGAGAGTAGCCAAGGCTGTCAACTACTATAATTACTGCTCTTTTGCAGCCTCTTTCCTTTGCATAATTTTCGACTTCACGGATTGGCCTTCCTGACGGCGGAACCATAGGAACTTTCAATAATCTCGAGATTGTAGGCGCAATATCAATAGTGCTGCATTCTAAAACTTTCATATCTCTCCCTTGTATTATCTGGTATGACAGTTTATATTCGTTTCCCGAATTGTGCCTCGCCCGAATTGCGCCTCGCCCGAATTGCGCCCCGGGAGTACGCGGTCCTTTTCACTCCACTCCGTTTCGCTCAAGAGGACTAATTTATGAATTTTAGAGTGAGCTTTGCTTAAGAGTCCTGAAAAAGGACTAAATTACAAATATTTCGGACTCGTACAACCTTATTTCGGACTTGTACAACCTTATTTCTGACTGGTAAAACCTTATTCGCCAAACTTAGTCGTTCCTGTCACGTTCGATGAAGGAGAGTGGCTTTTCCCATAAAAAAGAAGAAAAGGAAGAAAGCAAGGAGCTTGTTTTTTTCTGCAAGCTTTTTTCATGTCTATTTTATTTCCTTTTTTTTGGCAGGCTGCCAGATAGGCTGGCAAAGGCACTTTATAAAGTTGGATTCAATAACGGCTTTCGGGACCAGAAGGATTGTTTCTGGACAATACCGCATTCGGGAGCTGTTTTTTCCCGGTTAACAGAGAGATTACAGTCTAATGAGACGCAAAACAAATGACTATCAAGGCACCATTTTAGATATCAAGGAATAATAGCAATCGGTTAACAAGAGAATATCAAAATACTCTGGATTGGAGAAAATAAGTTTGAGGATAGAATAAAATGGGCGTAAAAAATGAAGAGTTTTCTGAAGAATCTCCTGAAAAATTCCCGGAGGGAGAGTTTCCTGGAGAAGGCGAAGAGTTCTCCGAACTTATAAAGTATACAATTCCAGGATATGTTTTAGGGCTTCTTGCAGGGATTTTTCTGGACTTTCAGGGCTACCAGCGGAGCCCTGTGGGGCAGTGGCTTGTCAGGACTCTTGCAGGGGAAGGGGAGAGCATTTTTGAAGGGGTCTTTTCTATCCGCCAGCGCCTCAGGAAGGCTGAAGGGAGCATGGCAGAAGCCTACGGCTGGGGTAAGTTCTTCGGGATTGCCTTCCCCTGGATAATCGACCTCGGAAGCCGGCTGGCTGGGGTCGATGTTTATGGAGTTGAAGGCTTCTACATTCCATATTTCTATGCTCTCAGTGATCAGATAGGAGCCAATATTTCAGGCATGCTCTTCCTCAAACGTGCCGAAGGGTCATGGAGAGCCGGCTTTTTAAGATATGTCCATCACCCGGTTATGCTGGCAAGTCTTTTTGTAATCACAATTGTTCCGCTCGGATTGCTTGGGGCAAGAATTATGGGTTTCAGCCCTACAACACAGACCTTCACAGCGCTTGAGACTATTGCTGCAAATCTCTGCTGGATTCCGCCACTCATTGGATGGTTAAATGAGAAGTACCGCTAAATTTCAAGAAAAAATAGCAGTAGTGATCGTAAATTATATATCCAGATAAAGACTACATATGTAGTGATTATACTACATATGGTGCGAGTACGGTCTATTCAGGTAGATCGGGAAAAGAAAGTAAAAAATTGAGGGTGAAAAAATGAAGAAAAGTATAATATCAATTCTCCTGGGCCTACTGCTGATAGGCACATTCGGGGCATTTGTTGTCAGTGCAGTTGCTTCGGATGATGCAAGGAACTACGGCTCTGGACCCATGCACAGGTGGGCTGCCAGATATACAGACTCAGGGTATAGTGCAGGCAATTTCTCTTATTGCCCTTACAACAACGCAGATGAAACCGTAGAACTTGAAGTTGAAACCATAGATGACGCTTTTGAAATAGCCAGGGCAGAAATTGATAATGACGTTTCCAAAGATGACATATATCATATGAGCCGCTGGTGGATTGTTTACTATGAGGATGAAGACGGAGTTTACACACAGGCAAGAATTGATGCAGTGACCGGTGAGGTATTTACCGGATACAGCGTTCCTGCAGGACCTCAGACAGGCGGCAGGTTTGCCCGTGGTTCCGGATATGCTCGAGGCCCCGGATACTGTATGGGATATGGCAACTAAACTCCGACCATAAACCATTCTTTTTTATTTGTTTTAACCTCTCAGGTTTAACCCCTCAGGTTGCTTCTTAAGTTTTTCGTCCTTTTATATTGATCTTTATATATTAGACTCCTTCTAGCGGACATTTTTTATAATTATGGTTGAAATCAGTATCTAAGGAGAATCGATAGAATAAGGAAAAAAGTATGAAAAATGGATCAAGAAAACGGATAAGAAAACAGATAACAAAACGGATAAGAAACGGATAAAATAAAAATCTGGTTTTCGCGAGGTGAATGGTTTGAATGGTATGGGGTACGGCATGGGGTATGGCTCTTTCTGGGGCTTTCTCCTGAACCTTCTTGTTATCCTTCTCATTGTAGGCGTAGTTATGATAATGCTTAATAGGGCAGGCTACACGGCTCCTAAAGATAACGAGCGGCTTGTTAAGATTGAAAAAGATATTGAAGAAATCAAAAAAACAGTTGAAGATATAAAATCCAAACTGGAAGAAATCTGAAACTTAATATCCTTGAAATGACTTCCAGGATTATTCCAGATCAGGAAATTATATAATAATGAGGGTGCACCAGGTGGAAAAATCACTTCAGCAAATAGTGGAAATTGGCGAAGCCCTCTCCCATCCCGTAAGGCTAAAACTACTTTACCTGCTGGCTGAGAGAGAGAGGTATGTATACGAGCTCGCCAAGGATCTGGACCTCTCGAGACAGGTAGTAAACCTGCATTTAAAACGCCTGGAAAAAGCCGGATTTGTTGAAAGCGACCTCAGGCTCGAAGACGATGATATGCGGGCAAAGAAGTTTTTCAAGCTGAAAGAATTTGATGTTTCTCTCTCAATGGATGATATAAAGAAGCTTTTCGAATGAATTTTCAAAACATCTGCATTAAACTTAGCTGAAAGCAGTTACACTGGCCCCCTCTTGATATTGACTTACTTTATTCTGTACGCTCATTTTACACTTCTTGAGTTTTTTATACCGTGTGCCTCCGGGTTAATTGGCTTGCATTCTTTTAAACATCGTAAGTATTTTCCTCTATAACTGCTTCTGTCGTTGCGGGCTGCTTGATTTCCTTCTATGATAGATAAAAGAAAAAAATAACAAACTGCGGCGAGAGCTTTTTCCTAATGCTTCTTCTCCTGAGTTTCGCTTCGGGATCATAGAAAATCAGGGATTTTTCAGGTTGCACTGCCAGTACAATAGCACGAGGTCTGTTTCAGCAGAGTTGCGGCTCTGCAGTGCGCTGCCCTTTTCGCTGCGCTCAAGAGGACCAATTTATGGGTTGGCAGCATCAAGCCTCGGTCAGATGACTAACTTATAAGGTCTTTAACCCGTACAACATTACTCGCCATATCGGGCCGTTCTTGTCACGCTCGACGAAGGAGAGCGGCCTTTCCCGTAAGAAAAGAAAAGCCAGCATGAAAGCCAGAAAGTAAAAGAGGCCGGAGAATCAAATCGGAAAACAGCAAATCGAAACTTATAAACCGTGGTTTTTCAGGTTTCAAGCCCCAGAAATCCTCAACAGGAATATATTCAAAGGCATCGTACTATTCTTTGGGGATTAGGTATGGTTGGAGAGGTTAGCGAAAGTGTTAAACTTTCATCCGGGTTCATTCTCGGGGAAATTCTCAAGCTGTATGAGGAAATAAAGGATCTACCTGAAAAAGAAGTTCTTTACGGTTCTTCCGATCTATATGAGTCACTTTTTCAGAGGTTAAATTCCCTTATTACGCTGGATCTCAAAGATAATACAGTCCAGGACCTTTTGGACAACCGGGAACTTGAACCGATTTTTATCTCCATTTACAGGTTTAGAAACCTCTATACTATAAGGCTTGAAACCGGGTATGCAGACAATATCCTTGCGAGTAAATCGCCCTGGAAAGTCCTTGAAGAGTTTCCCTTCTACGGGAATTATCTCAAACTGGTCAGAACGGAATACGAGGGTCTCGGGCTCAAACAGGGAGATAGAGTCCTTTTTCTCGGGAGCGGACCCCTTCCCCTAACCCTGATCGTTTTTCTAAAGCAGCATGGGGTAAAGAGCACAGGGATAGAACAGGATCCTGTGAGAGCAAATCTCTCTAAAGAGGTACTTAAAAAGCTTGAAGTTTACGGAGATATCGGTATACTCAATGGAAACCATTTTTCATTGAGTAAAGAAGATCTCATAAACCCTGACTCAGGAACCGGAGCCATTATGATAGCTGCCCAGGCCGAACCGAAAAAAGAAATTCTTAATCACCTGTTGAAAGTGATACCTGTTGGGTGCAGGATTTCGTATAGAATTTATGAGAAAGGATTAATGAAACTGCTGAATAGAGATTTTCTACCTGATTTTCCTGAAGGCTTTAAGGAACAGAGAATCCAGCCTGAACCTCCTGCTTATAACACGGTTGTGTTTCTGGAAAAAAAGAAATAATTGCTCCAGGTTTCTGGAGCATTACAAATGTATTTTTTCGAATTTGATTTCGATTATGATATATTCTCCGAAATTCGGTGATTGATAGTACTCGATATGTTACCTGTTTTTGTTTCATTATCTGGCATTTGGTATTCTTTTATCTTGTGGTGGTAGTGTTGCTACAGACGTTGACTACATTACTTTTCATAACTGTACAGTTATTGTTGCTTATGGTCAGGTTAACTCTGTAATTTCCGGGTTTATTATATACGTGTATAGGGTTCTGCTCAGTTGAGTTTGTCCCGTCTCCAAAGGTCCAGTACCATTTATTCGCATCTTTTGATAGGTCCGTAAACTTTACCACCAGAACGAGACTGCTAGTGAAGTTTGCAGCAGGACATTTTGGTACTGTAGGACATGTAGGACATGGACAGGTCGGACATGGTGGCTTTTGTACTGGAATAACACACACACAATGTCCAGATGGAGGAACAAGAATGCTCCTTGTAGGCGCCGTTGATATGATGTTGTTGTTTATCGTGTTAATTACAGTGATTGTGTTGCTGTTAAGATTAGTCACATGTGCTTCATTTCCTATTACTGAAATTGCAGCAGGATATTCTCCAACATTAATTGTGCCTATAATGTTGTTGTTTATCGTGTTAATTACAGTGACAGTGTTGCTGTTTGCGTTACAAACAAATGCCTTTTCTCCTGCGACTGCAATTCCAGTAGGATAGCTTCCAACATTAATCGTGCCTATAATGTTGTTATTTATTGTGTTAATTACAGTGACAGTATTGCTATTAGCATTAGTCACAAATGCCTTTTCTCCTGCGACTGCAATTCCGGCAGGGCGCTCCCCAACATTAATTGTGCTTATAATGTTGTTATTTATTGTATTAATTACAGAGACAGTATTGCTGTTAACGTTAGTCACATATGCCTTATCTCCTGCGACTGCAATAGCACCAGGACTCTTTCCAACATTAATCGTGCCTATAACGTTGTTATTTATCGTGTTAATTACAGTGACCGTGTTACTATTAACATTGGTCACATATGCCTTTTCTCCTGCAAATGCAATTCCAGAAGGATAATTTCCAACGTTGATTGTGGCTTCAACACTGTTGTTTATTGTGTTAATCACAGAGACAGTATTGTTGTTAATGTTAGTCACATATGCATATGTTCCATTTGGACTGACCGCAACTCCTCCAATATCGGAGCCTAATTCCAATGTGGATGTAGTATTATCTTCGTTAACTATAGTGAAAGTACCATTCGTTTCCACTGCTGGTGATATGATTTCTGGTACTGTTACATCCTCCTCTGGTACTGTTACAACATCCTCTGGTACTGTTATACTATCCCCTGATACTATTATATCCTCCTGTGGTATTGTTTCAATAGGCTCTGTTACTTCTCCGGTAGGCTCTGTTACTTCTCCGGTAGGCTCTGTTACCTCTTCAGTAGGTTCCGTTACCTCTTCAGTAGGTTCTGTTACCTCTTCAGTAGGCTCTGTTACTTCTTCAGTGGGTTCCGTTACCTCTTCAGTAGGTTCTGTTACTTCTTCAGTAGGTTCCGTTACCTCTTCAGTAGGTTCTGTTACCTCTTCAGTAGGCTCTGTTACTTCTTCAGTAGGTTCCGTTACCTCTTCAGTAGGTTCTGTTACTTCTTCAGTAGGTTCCGTTACTTCTTCAGTAGGTTCCGTTACCTCTTCAGTAGGTTCCGTTACTTCTTCAGTAGGTTCTGTTACTTCTTCAGTAGGCTCTGTTACTTCTTCTGTTTCATTAGTCCCTGGATCTATTGGTAATAACGTTTCCCCATTCTGTGCGCTTACTGACGCAGCAGTTATTGATATTAAAAAAAAAATCACCGTGAAAATACTTAATATCTTTTGTGTTCGGTCAGATTTTTGTTTCCCCATTTGTTATACACTCCAGATTTTGTTAAGTTTGATACAATTTTGACCTGGTTTTTTACCCCACTCCCGTTCGACAGATCTACTGGAAAATATTTATTACAATCCGTCGCCCATACTAATTTTTAAAAATTATCATCAAAGTTTTATACAATTAGCATAGCCATTGAAGTGCCTTCAAATTGTATCAGGGAAAGATTATATTGATCTGATATAATAATTAGAGAAATATAAATAAGTATATTATAATAATAAAAGCTTTGAAGTAGATCGTCTAGTCCCTATAAATATATGTCAAGAAGCTATTTTTTTAACGCATTTCCTGACCTCAAAAAAGGGTCAACAAAACATAATCCGTTAACCGAATGTGAAAAGAGACCGGAAGTTCATATTGTCTTGAATAAAATATATTGGGCGAACATACAGATTAGTTTCATATCTTCATACATCTTATGGAAACTAGTCTTTTTCTTATCAAGAATGGTATCTATTCCTTAGCTTTGATACTTATAATACATTTTTTAAATTCGGAAAAAGTTAAAGCAGCCTTTTATGATTTTGATCAATAATTTTTGACTACTATCTAACTTTTACTTTAACAATTGTATTTTAGATTGAACATTGAAAAGTAGCACAAATTGGAAAAAATATACCGCAGTCAAGCTTCTGGTAAAAAAGAGAACTACTCCAGACTTCTGGAGCTATACATGTAGAGTTCTGTACGAAAATGCTACAAATCAATTATTCTTGCCTTACCGGAACCTGAACCTGAATCTCAAGTATGGATATTCTTCCGAAATCCAGTGGCTTATGGCTTGATTGTGCTGCCTGGCACGGTTCAATTAATCCGGTGCTGTTCAGTTACCTGGCGCAGTTAATATAGTTACAAACATTGATTATGCCAAATTTTGAATCTGTACCCTTTGCATTGTATACGGTCAGCTTAACTTTGTATTTGCCTGGTTTTTCGTATACGTGTAGAGGGTTCCTATCAGTCGACTTCGTTCCGTCTCCAAAGTCCCATCTCCACTTGGTTGCATTTTTCGATTGATCTTTGAACTGCACTGCCAGGACAAGGTCGCCACTGAAGTCCGCAACAGGAGGTGCCGGTTTTATTACCGGGAGAGGACAGGCACATTTCCCGGAAGTGACGGGAACGCTTTTTGCAGGTTTAGTAGATATCACGGAATTTGTGTCCATATCAATTATAGAGACAGTTTTACCGTAGATATCTGTCACATGTACATTTTTTCCATCTACTGCAACTCCTGCAGGATACTTCCCTACATTAACTGTAGTTATAACATTGTTTGTAACCGTGTTAATTACAGAAACAGTATTACTGTAAAGGTTCGTCACATATACCTTAGTCCCGTCCGGGGAGGCCGCAATTCCAGCAGGATAGTCTCCAACATTAACTGTCGCTATAACAGTATTTGTAGCCGCATTAATCACGGAAATCGTGTCGCTGAAAACATTCGCAACATATATGTTTGGTCCCGCAGTTACAATTCCAGCAGGATAATCTCCAACATTAACTGTGGTTATAACGTTGTTTGTAACCGTATTAACTATAGTAACATAGTTGTTGTAAACATTGGTCACATATACTTTTGTCCCGTCCGGGGAGACTGTAACTCCAGTCGGATAATCTCCAACATTAACTGTAGCTATAACGTTGTTTGTAATCGTATCAATTATAGACAAAGTATTGCTGTAAACGTTTGCCACATATACCTGTGTTCCATTTGGATTGACTGCAATTCCAGCAGGATAATTTCCAACATCCACGGTAGTTATAACATTGTTTGTAACCGTATTAATTACAGAAACGGTATTGTTGACAACATTTGTTACATATATGTTTGTTCCATTAGGGCTGACTGCAACTGCTCCAGGATTGTCTCCTAAATCCACAGTAGCTGTAATGTTTGCGGCGTCGTCAATTACAGAGATATTGTCGCTTGCTCCGGCTGTTGGTGGTATTAAGAGAATAGGTATTTCTTCATTCTCTGTTATGTTAATTCCTGCTTCTGCAGGCACTGTTATATTAGGCTCTATTCCCAGAGACTCTATTTCGATAAGTTCTGTTACTGCAGGCTCTGTTATATCGGGCTCTATCTCAACTGGCTCTGTTACAGCAGGTTCTGTTATATTAAGCTCTGTTTCAAGAGGATCTGTCTCTGCAGGTTCCGTTTCTACTGGTTCTATTTCGGTAGGTTCTGTCTCAGCGGGTTCTGTTTCGGCAAGTTCAGTTTCCGTGGGCTCTGTTACTGCTGGTTGTATTTCTTCAGGTTCTGTTACGTTGCCTGATGGTGATGCTTCGCCTGACATTTCCTCATTCGTTGCGTTTACCGAAGCAGCTGTTATTGATACTACAAAAAAGATTATCGTGAAAATACACAGTATTTTTTGTGTCCCCTCAAATGCTCGTTTCCCCATTTATGTCCACTCCAGATTTTTGCTCAATTTGATACAACTCGGTCTGGTTCTTCGATCCACTTCCCTTCAATAGATTCGCCGGATAGATGTTATTTTACCAGTTAATTCCACACTGTTTATGAGAGAATAGTATTATTGGTAAAATTCTATCATTAATTGGCAAAATTCTATTATTATTTATATGTCAGTGAAAGTGATTTCAAATTGTATCGACAATGTATTAATTTTCAGAGAATATAACTATGAAAGAACTATAATTCAGAAGTTTATAAAAATAAAAGTTCGAAATTTTCTAGGCTAGTTACTGAAAAATATCTTCCGATAATAAGATATGTAAAAGTTCCTTTTACTTTAAATAAAAATATACAAAAATATAATCTTACTTTTTAATATAAAAATAAAATAAAAATGCATATAGTTTTGAATAACATATATCGGGCGGGCTAGATATAAATTTCAAAACTTTGTAAATTCTATAGAAGGTAGCATTTTTCTTACCAGACATAGAACCTATTCCTTAACTTATTGGTAAACTGGTTCCCGGATAAATCTTATTTTTTAATCATTGTAACTTCTCAGAACTGATTTTATGATTGCTGATTCTGTAATCCAGAGTCTTATGGAACATCCTGAATATGAGGTTAAAGAAACTAATCTTGAATTCCCGAACTGGCCAGGTAACAGATAGAATTCTATTCATAACTCTGGTTTTACTATCCTTGATAGCTGCATCACTGTATTGTTTTTAGTTAGTAATGGATAAGATCCTACTTATTACGCAGCCATAATCTCTCTTGAAAAAATCTCTCTTGAAAAAATCTCTCTTGAAAAAAGAACTGCTCCAGATTTCTGGAGCAATATCTGGAGCAACGACCAAATTACCTCTTCCTGACCTGAATTTGAACTTCAGTCATGAGTTCTTCTTCCGGGACTTCAGCAGGGTCATTAAAGTACAGCTCCCTGCTCGGGATAAATGTCTCCATATTGTTTTCTTCCGCATAGGAGAAGATTCTGTTATAGCCTGCTTCAACTCCGTGGAATGGGCCTCGATAGATAACGGAAACAGCCCTTATCGCAGGGAGTGTTTTTATCTCCATCCTGGGATCTTCTACCGACAGCCTTCCTGAAATAGGAAGTGCGATCTCTATATCCGCACCTGTTTCTTTGTATTCCTCGTCGTGGCAGAGGAACATAATCGGGCCTGTAGTTTTCACACGGTTCCGCTGGTTTTCAGGGCTGCTGACGCATGCACATATTTCACCAATTAGCTTTCCAATAGTTAATGCGAAGGTCCCTTTTTCACGCTTGCTCAATACTCGCAGCTCTGGAATCTCTTTGATAACGGGTTCTGTAACTGACATTTTGAATATCTCCATAACTTTTCCACTATGTTTGCAGGCACCCTGTAAAATGCCCTCGATCCTTTGCAGCTGCCCGACCTCCAGCCGGACTTCCTCAAGCCTCCTCCTGAAACAGGCCTCAATGATCTCATAATTTCCTGCGCTTTCTGCGTCCAGAAGCATGGAAACCTCCTCCAGAGAAAATCCCAGGAAAGTAAAAGTTTTGATCTTCATTCCCTGCTCAATCTGGGGAACCGTATAGTAACGGTAGCCTGTAAAGTTATCCTTTACCTCAGGAACAATCAATCCTTTTCTGTCATAGAGCCTTAGAGCTTTATGGGAGAGACGGGTCATAAGGGAGAATTTACCGATTGGGATCTGATCGACTGACATCTTGCTCAACCCGTTAATTGTCCTGAAATTAGATAAACTGCCTTACTTTTCCCCAGGTAAAGGTTTGGTTTTTAGGAGTAAAATGAATTTAATCATATCACAAAATGAATTATATGTCATAAAAATTCGAGGAATATTATCTCTATTCTTACGGGAAAAAATGTAAGTATCGGGTTATTGAGGATAGAAGTTATAAGACATACAAAAAATTCGAAGTTTGTCGGATTTCTGGTGTTTTAATGTTTCTGCTCGCAACTGCCGGGAACAGCAAAAGAGATAGCAGGTAAAACGTATATTCTCGACCCCAATCCCGCGGGAATCCAGTATTTCCTTTAACATTTGAAGAAGAGAATAGAGAGGCTCTACTTATCCTGGGCCTGCCTGAAAATCAGGAGTAAGAGTACCTCCTGGATCTGGATAATATATCCCTGATCTCTTCCGGAAGTTTTAGCCTTGCAGCAGCGACAGGATCATGGGAGTCGGACAATATTTTTGTTATTTATCTGGACGAAGTGGGAAACATAAACCATTGGAGAATAAGCCTTACCTTCGAAGCCGACCGGGTTGACGTCCGGACGCAGAAGATGACAGAGCTTGGTAAAGCGGAGCTTGGAGGCAGACTTGAGAATAACAGTCAGCAGATAGCAATTGAGAGTAATAATCGACAGATGTAAACTACGCGAAGTAACTCCTTATCAGGAACTTTCTCCTCACCTGACCGGAGACCTGTAAAAGATCAGTAAAAATCTCATTGTCTGCAAAATCTCATTGTCTACAAAATCTCATTTCGCCTATGCAAAAAAAGAAATTAAAAAGATTTCGACATCTTCTCGATCGATTGTTAATACCCATTTATTTGTAAATAACTGGATTATAACTGGATTTAGAAGCATTCGAAATTCTTATTTTTATTATTTAGCTGATGAAGCCTGTAAGGACTTTCATTTGCAGGCAGATGAAGTCTGAATAGGGCAGACTCCTTCAACGCTCTCCATCTGTGAGCAATTGAAGCCGCAGTTACCCTGGGTCACAGGCAGGGTATATGCTCCATTTTTAAGGTATTCCATATCACAGCTACCATCAAAAGCAATCTGTTCACAGGTGATATTGCACCCGGTTCCATTGCAGCTGACCTGTTCACAGTCGCTTTCACAGCCGGATTGGGCACAGGGCTCTTCACAGCAGGTCCCATTACCACAGGCTCCGTCATAGCAAGCATCACAGGTTGCCTGGTCACATTCACCGTCACAATTTGCTTCACTGCAGGGTCCGACACAGCAAGTCTCCCCGCATATACCATCACAGCAGTCTTCGCCACAGGAAATTCCATCACAGGAAGTTTCATCACAGCAGGTCTTATTACAGTCGCTGTTACAGTTTTCCTGGTTACATCCTTCGTCACATGCAATTCCATCACAGCATGTTCCGTTGCAGCAGGTTTCTTCACACGAAGTCCCGTCGCACGAGGTTCCATTACAGGAGACCTCATCACATGAAGTTCCGTCACAGGAGGTTTCGTTACAGTCTGTCTGGCCGCAGTCTCCATCACATGTCGCCTGCTCACCGGTTGTTTGGTCACACGTTGCCTGGCTACTGTCTGTCTGGTTACATGTTGAAGCTGCAGATACTCCTGCAGGAAGTAAAGCCAGCAGCATCAGCACAACAGAGACAGATGCCATAACTTTAGAAATAGACTTTGCATTAAAATTCATTTTTTTCCTCCTATTTTATTTTTGATCTAAGAATACACGTTCAACACCCACTGGGAAAATGAACATATAAAAATACTTATTTCTTTAAGTTAAAATAAAAACGGAAAAATAAATTTAAAGCTTTATAAACCTTTATCTTATTTTTTAAAAGGTTATGAAGTCATAAATGCGTTTATCTATACCTTTCACCAGTTAAAATTCAAATACAGGTCTTTTCGAGAGTGCGTGCCACTTAACCTCTTCAGAGACTCTTTTAGATTAGAGAGTGCCTTCTCTAAATGGTCCTTTTTGCAGACCAGAACTCTTAAAGCCTTTTAATTTTCAAGCAGTGCAGACCTGCCGGCTTCAGGAGAAAATAACATTCGCAGCCTGTATTTCAGAATGCCGCATTCTGCTGTCCGAGTTTTTTCGAGTCCTATACTTCTCATATCTACACCACCTTCCATAATCGTGTACTATCTACTACCTTTAAAATTTGCTTTCAGCTCATCATTGAGACTGACAAATATTTAAACAGATCAGGGTGTGTGTCCCTTGTCAGGTCTAGAAAATTCTTATTTTTTTCAGTCAGGGATACTGCCTGCGTGTTTATTTTGTTTTTACAGGCAGGCAGTTTCTGATCAACCGGTGGATATAATCGGTGGATATTATTCAGAATCGAAATGGAAAAACAGAAATAAAAGAGAAATAAAAAATAAAAAAGACTTGAAAAAGAGTATTTTTAGGATAGTGTTTACTTCTGTTTTGGTTGCACCCTTGCCGGTTTTTCTACTATAATTAACAAATCTTGCTTCTTCTCTTCTTGGCATGAAAGTACATGAGGATATCTTCCTCACGTACTCTCTCTGTCTTCTTTTCCCATAATTGCGAATATTCCACTAATTATTTTGATCCGTTCATCAGCCGAAAATATTTCAGTTTCAACAATCTTTCTCTTTTGAACTTCTCCCTTTTCATACCCTGTCTCATCTTCATACATCTCATCACTTGTGATAAGATGCCATATTATCGTTGCAATTTTCCTTGCCAGGGCAATAATCGCCTTTGCATATCCAATTGACTTCTTTTTTCTGTTAAAAAACTCTTTTAACCTGCTATTCTTCTTTCTTGCTGCTGCTTGAGCAATCTGTGTCAGAATCCACCTTGCTACTTTTGATCCTCTCTTTGTGATTCTTCCATTATGGTATTTATCTGCAGATTGATACACATTCGGAACTATCCCAAGCCATGAAGCAAGTTTATCCCCTGAAGAAAAGTCTTTGAAGTTTCCTATCTCAGCAATTAAAGTTGCCGCACTCAGTTCTCCAATCCCAGGGACTGACATTAAAATTTCCATTTCATGTTTATGATTTCTATAAGCGTAATTGAAAATTTCTCTTTCCAGAATTTCGATTTCTTCATCCAGATGTTTTATAATGTTCAGGCACATCTGAAGCCTTATTGCAGCACTCTGAGATATTTCTCTGTTCAGAATCTCTCTTATCTGACCAGCTTTCTTCCGAACATTT
Organism: Methanosarcina subterranea; assembly: GCF_055385895.1. Lineage (NCBI taxonomy): Archaea > Methanobacteriati > Methanobacteriota > Methanomicrobia > Methanosarcinales > Methanosarcinaceae > Methanosarcina > Methanosarcina subterranea. Next base: position 2,918,399 of record NZ_AP042426.1, read on the forward strand.
GGAGAAAGTGATTCTATAATCTGATCAATATTTTTTCCTGAAGAAATTCCTGATAGAATTGCTCTTCCATTTTTTCCGAAAATGTCTGTTAGCACATCACCTAGATGTAACATTTCAGAAGAAAGAATAGCATGAGCTTCATTTTTTATATCTGTCCTTTTTCTTACAAGAGTTAACCTGAGCCTGACATACGACCTGAATTCCCTGTGCTTTTTAGGAAAAACTCTTGACGGTTGAATCATTTTATTCAATGCAAGTTGTGCAATGACTTCCGAATCTATCTTATCGGTCTTTTTATGTGTAAATGCTTTCATATCTCGCGCATTTCCAACTATAACAGGCAAATGATCTATCAATGACTCATAAATCGGAACCCAGAAGTCACTTGTTGATTCACAGGCAACAACATCACATTCTTCTGATGTCACCCAATTTTTAAGGTTTAAAATTCCATCATCATCTCTATCAAAACGTTGTAGCTGTTTTTCACCGGATCTGCTGAGAATAGTAGCAATGACAAAATGTTTGTGAATGTCTAAACCACAAGATTTGTTTATTTCTCCTTCCAATTTACATTACTCCATCATTTCAAGGACAGTGGAATTGCCTCAAAGGCAATTTGGCATCCGTGATCAAAGTCACATCTGGGCCTTCGATGGCAATTCGCTGATTAGTTTTTTGACGGTTTCACAGAACCAAAGAAAAGACAACCTTACTGTCCTAAGGTAATGATGGAGTTAATAAACAAAAAAGTTAGGTATAAAAGGACTTTCATCTTTTTGGGCATGTTATTCGAAGAATATCATGTGCGTTTTTTTTGTAAGACCGCTCTCCTTCGTCGAGCGTGCAGGAACGACTTAAAATAGCGAACATGGTTGTAAGGGTTAGAATCATTTGCAATTAGTCCTCTTGAGCGAAGCGAAACTCGGGGCGAAAAAGACCTCGTGCTGTTGCACTTGCAGTGCAACTCCCAGAAAATCTTCGATTTCCTGTGATCCCGAAGCGAAGCTCGGGCAGCATAGCCTTCTTTCCCTCCTGGATACTTAATATTTCACTGCTTAATCTTCCATTTCGTGTGTCCGCTCCAAAATCCAGCCCCCTATCAGTTCCAAAGCGGCAGGAGAAATAGTCTCTTCAATCTTTGCATACTCAGATGGGGATCCGGTTTGAGCGGTCTGGAATAAATGATTGAGCCCTGACAGCTCTTTTACAGTATAGTCCTCGTTACCTCCTGCTTTAAGTGCTTCCTCGATTGCCTGCAGGTTTTCTTCAGGAGGCACCTGAAGGTCTTTTTCGCCATTTATTGCCAGTACAGGGCATTTAACCTCCATCAATGTCGGTCCGGGATCGTATGTCAGGAAATGACGCATCCACGGCGACAAAAGTGCCTGGACCTGAGCGTCAAGGGAAGCTTCAGAGTAGCCGGAATTCTGTCTTTCTTCTTCGCTCATGTTTGCCAGCTCGTCTGTTAGAAGCTTGCGAAGTTTTTCCGCGGCAATTGTGTTGTTTTGTTCCTCTTTTACCACAGAATACATGCTTTTCATAAGAGCATCATTCCGGGCGATAGTCTCATTATCTGCCCCTTCTGCCCTGGCAATCAGGTCACTCTGGAGGTATAGAATTTCTTCCCCTGTAAGGCCAGGGCCTGCCATCATCACAATGAATGCGACATCAAGTGACTCCACTGCTACAAGCGGGGCAATCAAACCACCTTCACTATGCCCTATCAGCCCGACCCGGGTCGGATCTATCTCTTCGCGGCTTTTCAGATATTCTATTCCGGCAAGCACGTCTCCTGCGAAATCCTCGGTAGTGGCCTGCGAGAAGTTTCCGGTTGACCCCCCGATGCCCCGGTCATCGACCCGCAGAACAGCAATCCCCCTGCGTGTCAAATAATCCGAAAGTACAAGGAACGGACGGTGACCCAGAATTTCCTCATCACGGTTTTGCTGGCCTGAGCCGGTTATGAGAATTACTGCCGGGAAAGGTCCTTCTGAACGCGGAATGGTTAATGTGCCTGCAAGCTTTACTCCTGACTCTTCATTCTCATAAACAATCTCTTCTTCATCGTAAGGATAGGGTTTTACAGGGTCCTGTTCTCTACGAATTTCAGGAGTCTCATCAATGATATTGAGCACAAGCGGGAGAGTTAATCCGGATTGTTTCCACTCACCTTCGATTGTTTTGCCGTCCTCTTTAAGCGTCCCGTCAAAAGTACCCGGTACGGATTTCACTCCCAGATGCAGCTTACTCTCCTTATACGTGACAACTTCTACCGGTATTCCTTTTGCTCGCTGATCAAGGCTGTCCATTGTCACATTAACGGAGCCGTCAGGTCTGGTGGAAATGTTGAATAAAATTCTTAATTCCGCTCCGCCCTGAACCTGAAGGGTTCCGAGCCAGAGGCCTTCTATCTCTTCGATATCTGCACTGTTTTCAATGTCTCCATCAGATGCAGCCGGCTGGGAGATACATCCGGAACCAGCTGCAATAATAGCCAATAAAAACAAACAAATTACAATTTTTTTATCCATAAAAAGACCTGACCTATCCGTTCTCTAAGTAGATTCATAATTAAGGAATAAATTTTTGTGTGAGGGTGACAGGTACATTCTGTTTTTTACAGTACTCATTTTCACAATATTCATTTTTACAGTACTCATGTTCACAGATTCATTTTTACAGTACTAATCTTCATAGTACTAATTTTCACAGCACTAATTCTTTACAGTACCTGTTTTTCTTTCTAGTAATCTTTTTCTTTCTTATATCTTTAAATCTTCCTCATTTAATTTATTACCTATTAGATATCGTTCTCTCCAGCTGATTGAGAAAAAAGAACGAAAATTTCCGTGGGAATAGGAGGAGTTCTGACGACCATTGGATTTGCAAACCTTCAATCTCAGACAGGGAGCCTGCTTGCTTTGATCGAGCCGGTTGCAGGCGTCTTTTTTGATCTCGTCTTTCTTGGAGTTGCTCTTTCAACAGGCACACTTACCGGATGCCTGCTTGTTCTTGCTGCAGCCGTAATTATCAGCCGCCCGAATTGCGACTCGCCCGAATTGCGACTCGGGAGTACGCGGTCCTTTTCGCTGCGCTCAAGAGGACTAATTTATAGACTAATTTATAGATTAACAGCAGTTATCTTTGCTCAGGAGGACTGAATCGCAAGTATTTCTAACCAGTACAGCTTCACTTGCGGTTTTAAATCATTCCTGTCACACTCGACGAAGGAGAGCAGCCTTTCCCAAAAAAAGTTATAAGAAGAGAGAAAGAAGAGAAAAAAGGTATAAGAAAAGAGATACAAGAAATAAATGCGGTAGAAAAATAGACAATAATCAGAAGCAGCATAAAAACTGGCAAAGTACAAACAAAATAAAACTTAATTTTACCTGAAAAATATTCATTTACAAGCCTACCTTTGTTGCTTTTTTGCTCTTCAAAGCTTCTTCATTGTCCTTCCTGAAAAACGATTTCCGAAGCTAAGAAAAATATTACCTCAAGCCAGATGGTGTTTTTATTGTTTTTCTTTCTCTTAATAGAGGTACTGGTTTGCAGGTTCTATTTTCGGCCTTCATGACAGTCAGATCCTGCCCAGCGTGGTACAGGAATAGAAAACTGAAAAATTTATTCTCTGAACCCTGGAATAAAGCGGCAAACTGATCAAAAAGGATCTTCATAGCTCGAAAGAAATATGAAGTAAAAAAGAAAGATGAAATAAAAAAGCGATTACCTTCTGACGATCATAGATCTCAGGCGGTCAGCCGCACTCGCAGACTTATCGGCGATGCCTCCTATCCTTTCGACAAGCCCCATAAGGTGGCAGACTCCTGCTCCTCCAATAGCCTCTTCATGTTCGAAGATCTTTTTCAAGAGGGCTGTTTCAAGTACATCCACATCATGTTCCAGCCTTTCGACCTCAGGGATGATCTGCATTGTTTCTTTGATTTCTTCCTTGCTGAAAGACGTTGTAAGCAGCTTGTAAAGTTCACCCACGAGCTGGTCATACATCCGGGCTGTTTTAAGGGAGGTTGCCATGAGTTCCAGAAAACCTTCTTTGATTTCATCAGGAAGGTCTTTGCAGGGACGCAAAGTCATCCAGTAGGCTGAAGCCTGAGCAAAGTCGGCGATAGAGTCCTGCTGTTTGAGGAAAGAAAGGAGGTCCTTTTTGTTCACGGGCAGCCTGATGGAGGAGGGTATACTTGCCCTGATTTTCTGTTTGATTTTGTCGGCATCGTGTTCCAGTGTATCGATTTCATCAGTTAGCTCATTAAGAAGTGCCTGATTACCTGTACAGTAAGCTTCCATTGCTTCAGCAAGTTTTTCGACTGCAAGCACACCTTTTTTGGCATGCATTTCGAGGGGGACGAAGGGAGATTCTGCGACCACGTCGAGTACGGAACGGATGTAGTCTTTCATAAAAAGATCACCTCGAGCCCCACAAAGATTATTGCCGATGTAAGGGCAGCTATGGGGACTGTTGCTATCCAGGAAGAAATAATCCTCCAGATTACGCTCAGGTCAACGGCTGCAAGCCCTCCTGCAAGCCCTACACCAATAACCGAACCTACCAGGGTATGAGTAGTCGAAATCGGAAGGGAGCTATAACTGTGGAGCAGAACAACCGAGGCGGTTGCAAACTGCGCGGAAAAGCCTCGAGTTGGGGTAAGTTCCGTGATCTTTGACCCTATGGTTTCGACCACTTTATAGCCCCAGGTTGCCATGCCTATTACCATGCCGAGGCCTCCCATTATAAGCACCCAGATAGGGATTTCGGCCCCTGTTACCCCCAGCACGTTAAGTGCGGCAGAGAGAGGACCTATAGCGTTTGCTACATCGTTTGACCCGTGCGCAAATGCGATATAACAGGCAGTAATGAGCTGTAAGAATATGAATTTTTTCTCAACGGCAGGCATATCTGAAGCTCTGTGAAGGTAAAGACTCCTTATCAGAGAAAAAATCAGATATGCAAAAATAGCTCCAAGAGCCGGAGATATGAACCAGCTGGCAACGATTTTCAAAAGGACAGCCCAGTGAATGTCAGAAAAAGAGATAGTCCCGTTATAAGCAGCGATCAGCCCGAAGCCGAGCACAGAACCAACAATGGAATGGCTGGTTGATACGGGAAGGTTGTAAAAGGTTGCGAGTGTTATCCAGAAACTTGCGGCAAGAATTGCAGCCAGCATCCCCAACACCACGATATCCGGGTGAATGCTGCTGATCATATCAATAGGGACGATCCCCTTTGCAATTGTTGAGGTAACCCGTTTTCCGAAGAACACGGCACCCAGGAATTCAAACACAGCGGCAATGACAATGACCTGCTTGATTGTTAGGGCACCCGTTCCTACTGAAGTCCCCATAGCATTTGCGAGGTCGTTTGCCCCTATGTTCCAGGCCATGTATAAGCCTGCAAGGATAATTGCTATGACAAGTAAATCCATTTTTTTCCTTACTCCAGAGATTCTAAACTCCAAAACTGCTATAATTATGATAATGCTGTAGATTTCTTCCACTTATGTTTGATTTATGGAGCCTCCACCTGTTCTCCTTAAATCCATGTCTCTTATGGTATTCCAGACCATTTCATTATATTTTATGTTTTCCATATATTTTAGGCCGCTCTATATAATCTATAGATCTATATACATCTATTTTTAATATATTTTAATTCCTCTTTTCGAGTGCAGAGATTCCTCTGGAAGGTGTTTGACCTTCATTAAATTTATTTAGGATAACAGCGCGTGAGTCCGATTTAATCAAATTAATCGTTCTTAAGCAAATTGATCTTTCGGGCTGAGGCATCATTTTTACAAAGAGTGTAACGATCACCCGGGTTTAAAGCCTAAGTGGTTTCTGACCCTGCCAGATAATTGTGAATTTTCCGGGGATTTACTGTCGAGTGATGAGTGTAAATTCTCCAGACAGGAATACTTTCCGGTATTCAGAAATAACACAAAGCTTTTAATTTAGCTGGCTATTCCCTGAATTTCAGATAAGATCCATAATGATATAATGCCCGGAACATGGAGATCTGCCCGGGAGCGAGTTAAGGGCACAGATTGGCAATAGCATTCCCGAATATTGACCAAATTGTCGGGCATTCGAAGAACAGTGAAAAAGAGTTAGTATGACCAGTCCATGACCAATCTATGACCAGTCCTGTTACCAGAACAGAACCAGTCTTTAAGATCAGCCCTGTGATCACTCGGCAGGTCATATACTTATCCCGAGTTAGATAAATAAAAACATACGAATAACGAAATTGGTAACGGAACTCCAAGAATTTCCTGATATATTATACATTTCTAATCTGGCTTCCTAGTGTTTTAATTTTGCCTCTTTACTTCAATCTCTTCACTTCAATCTCTTTACTTCAATCTCTTTACTTCAATCTCTTTAATTCGATCTCTTTAATTCGATCCTTTAATTCAATATCTTCATAATTCCGGATTTCTTTCAGGTCCCTGGTCCAGACTGATCAAACTCATGTTCTTTCAGCTCTTTTTCCCTGATCCTTTCCCTGAGCAGGTCAAGCACCTCTTCATCCGAGACATCATACCAGTTTTCATAAACCTGAGCAACAGCCCTGAAGTGGACAGGAATCTCGAGCACAACGAGTTCATCGGCTTCTTTTGCTATCGAGTCTGCTACATCTCTTCCTGCTACAGGTACGGCAACCACAACTTTTCCTGCTTTTCTTTTTCTGCAGAGTTCGATACATGCCCTCATAGTAGAGCCCATAGCAATCCCGTCATCAATAAGGATCACTGTTCTTCCTGCAATGTCAGGAAGGGGGTTTCCCCCTCTCAGGGCATTTACGCGCCGTTCTATTTCGACAATCTGTTCCTGTTTGATCTGATCGATGGTCTCTCCGGCAAGCCAGTAACCGGCATTTTCAAAAATAAAGGTGCTCCCATTCTCAGCAATTGCCCCGAATCCGGCTTCCGGATTATCAGGAAAAGGCAGTTTCCTTGCAATTATGAGGGAACAGTCAGCTCCCAGACTCCTTGAAACCTGCAGTCCCACTTCCACTCCTCCACGCGGAATAGCAAGGACAAGAGGGTTTTCAACCCTGTACCTTTCAAGAGCTTGAGCCAGTTTTTCTCCTGCATCTTTACGGTTTTTGAACATGATTCCACCTTAATTTCAATATTGTCCTTCTTTTCATCCCTTTTCACAGAACAAAAACAGAATTTTCAACAAAATAAAATAAAATAAAATAAAATAAATAAGGCACGAATTTTCAGCAAAGTAAGATCTGAATTAGACAACCTTAAGAGGAGATCTGTAAACCTCAATTGAAGAGCCTGAAGAGAGAGTCGTTTCTGGCAAACAAAGTTCAAGTACCTTCCTTGCAACATCTTCTGGTTTCAGGACAGGCTCATCCGAGTGCAGCGAGCGATACATATCCGTATCCACACTGGCAGGGCAGACTGCATATACCTGAACGCCTCCTCCTATTTCGTAAGCAATAGACTCGGTAAAACCGATTACAGCAAATTTCGAAGCGCAGTATATAGAGAGTTTGGGTATCCCATGCTTTCCAGCGCCTGAAGATATGTTTATTATCCTGCCTTCTCCCCTCTTAAGGAGATAGGGAAGAGCATATTTTGTGCAAAAAAACATGCCTTTTACATTGGTGTCCATAATATTTTCATATTCTTCTCTTGATGTATCTACCATATACTTCCGGTATGCTACTCCTGCATTGTTTACGAGAATATCAACCCTTCCAAAGGCACTTACCGCATCTGAAACCATGTTTTTGACATCCTCTTCTATTCGGATGTCCGTACTTACTGCAAGAGCTCTTCTACCCTCTCTTTCAACCATTCGGGCGGTTTCCCGAATATCTTTTTCTGTCCTTGAAGCAATTACAATGTCGGCCCCTTCTCTTGCGAGTGCCAAGCATATCGCCCTTCCAATTCCTTTCCCCCCGCCGGTCACGACGGCTGTCTGACCTCTCAATCTCATAAAAATCACTTCATTTAATTATTTATCAAAATAAAGGATACATTTTTGGAAATAATATTTCTAAAACTAATTCTTATAAGGCTAAAAACAGAGAGTTGAAGATCAACTTGAAAAAACTCTCCTTAAAACCCTTAAAAAAGAAACGGGCGTTCCTCAGATAACATTTATTCAGAGTTCGATAAGTTAAGATTTCGAATTCGAATTCCGAATTCAAAGTCCGGTACGTTTAATCAAATTCTATACTTTGCTTTTACATTTTAAACTCTTATAGTTGAGGGGCAGGCGGAGCACTTAACTCAATAATCTTCCCGGATGCAACTCTTGAATCAGGCGAGGCGAGCTCCAGAACTTTTTGCGCAATATGCTCAGGTTTGAGTTCAGGTGTATTTGCATAGATTGACCGATACATATCCGTATCCACAGCGCCAGGGCAGATTGAGTAAACCTTTATTTCCCCTTCCAGTTCGGAGGCAATTGCTTCGGTTATGCCGTTTACAGCAAATTTCGAGCCGCAGTATACGGAAAATTCAGGTATACCGTGCAGCCCTCCTACTGAGGAGATATTAATGATCTTTCCGTTCTTACTTCTTCTGATATAGGGAATTGCATATTTTGTGCAGAGGAAGACACCTCTCAAGTTTGTATCCATGGTTTTATCGTACTCTTCCAGGGTGGTTTCTTCCAGCCGCCTTTTATATGCCACTCCTGCATTATTAACAAGAATATCAAGCCTGCCGCATTTATCAATAGTCCTCGAGATCAGGCGCCTTACATCTTCTTCGCTGCGCACGTCAACCGGAATGGAAAATGCTTTGCTCCCCATGCCTTTTAACCTATCCAGAGTTTCTCTGGATTCACTCTCATCCCTTGCAGCAATTATGATATTTGCTCCTTCTTTTGCCAGAGCGAAACAGATAGCTCTTCCTATCCCTTTGTTCCCTCCTGTTACAATGGCTGTTTGACCTGCTAAACTCATTTGTATCCCTTTTATTCAGCTATTTTTATCTAATCTTTTTTTATTAAATCAAGGGATAAGAGGAGGGATATATTTTTGGAAATTAAGTTTCTGAAAAAAGGTTTTTTTAATTAGAATTAAGCCTCCCGTCATTTTTATCATTTTGAGTTCTCAAGTTCTTACTACAGGTGCCCTTTATTTTGACTCTTTTATTGCAGGTACTCATTGTCTATATAACAATACTTCCAGTCCTCTCCGGGCTGGTAAGATTGAATAACCGGGTGCCCCGTCTCTTCAAAATGCTTTGTCGCATGCCTGTTTTTTGACTGGTTACAGCAGCCTACGTGCCCGCAGGTCAGGCATATCCTCAGGTGCACCCATCTATCCCCGCTTTTCAGGCATTCTTCACAACCCTTTGACCCCGGTTCAAAATCCTCAAATTTTATCGTATCCCTATGCGTGCATACCATGGAATTCCCCCTTTCTCTATTCTGAATATGCGGATCATGTAACACTTACTTGTGGATCACATAATAGTTATGTGACGGTAACCTTGGTAAATCTCCACCTAGCGATAAAAAACATTATTCCTGCAAAAGCCAGCAAGGCAAGATAGGAAACAAGAATCTCTTCCTGCGTGTAAGTATAGCGGATTCCAATTGCAGAAAAGTCGCTTCCTATTGCAAAGTACCGGATGCCGCTGACAAGATGCGTGAGCGGGTTGATCGTGGACAGAGCCCGGAGCACAGGCGGGAAAGAGTCTACAGGATAAAGGGCGTTACTCGTGAAAAAGAAGGGCATGGTAAGCAGGGTTATTACTGCCTGCATCCCTTCCGGGCTTTCCATAGTTATCGCTATTGCAGCCGAAAGGAAAAGAAACCCGAGGGAGAATGTGCCTACAAAAACCATGATTCCGACCAGGGAGTAAACAACCTGTATCGGCGTATAGCCCTCAAAAAACTCAACTCCGAGCAGAAGCCCGAACCCCATGATCACAGCTGCCTGGATAAAGGATTTGGTCATGCCGGACAGCCCTATCCCTATAATAACATGGATTCTCGGAAGCGGGCTTGAGAGAGTCTCCCGCATAAGCCCCCAGTTTTTGTCAAAGAGCAGCACTGTCCCCCCGAACAGGCTCGTAAAAAGTGTGGTCATTGCAATAACGCCTGCACCTATAAAGGTCAGGTAACCAACAGTCCTGACATCGGGAGCGACTGGCATGGTTGCAGTCAACCTTTCAAAGTTATTTGACATAGCAATTCCGAAAAATGCAAGCCAGAGTGCGGGCTGGACAAGTGAGGAAAACAGCAAAGCCCGAAACCGGACAAACCTGAGCATATCGCGCCAGTAGATGGTAAGAAACCCGGTGTTCACCTCTTAACGCCTCCTGACCCTAGGGATTACAACAGGACCTTTTTCTGCCCCATTATCCCTTAACTCCCTGCCGGTATAATGGACAAAAACATCATCCATTGACGGTTTTTTGAGATTTACTGCCCTGATTGTGACCCCTCCGCTTCGAAGCCTGTCCATGATCTCAGGCAGCAGATAGGTTCCGTCCACATTTACCATGACAATTATTCCTTTTGATTTTTCCTTAATCCCTTTTACGCTATCGAGATCCTTTAATAGCTCTGCAGCTGTCCAGTTGTCGCCTGTTTCCAGGTAGATAAGGTCCTGACCAAGCGTATTTTTTAACTCCCAGGACCTGCCTGAAACAACTATTTTTCCGTGGTCTACGATGCTGATCCTGTCACTTAGCTGGTCGGCTTCGTCCATGTAATGCGTGGTCAGGAAAATGGTTGTTCCCTGACGGTTAATGTCCCTTACATATTCCCAGATCCTGATCCTGGTCTGAGGGTCAAGCCCGATTGTCGGCTCGTCCATAAAAAGCACCTTCGGCCGCGTCATAAGCCCTCTTGCAATCTCAAGCCTGCGCTTCATCCCCCCGCTCAGGTGCTTGGTAAGAGTATCCCTCTTTCCTTCAAGCTCGACCAGGCTGATCAGTTCGTCAATCCGTTCCTGTCTCTTAGCCTTTGGCATGGAATAGAGCCTGCCGTGGTATTCAAGAATCTCCCGCACGGTCATATCCCTGTCAAGGGTCAGCTCCTGAAAAACAATCCCTATGGATTCCCTGACCTTTTCAGGCTCTTTTTTCAAATCATGTCCTGCAATCTTTGCATTCCCTTTCTGAATAGGCAGGAGGGTAGTAAGGACATTGATCACAGTACTTTTCCCGGCCCCGTTGGGTCCAAGGAAAGAGAAGATCTCTCCCTTCTTTACTGTGAAACTGATATTATCGACTGCCTTTACTTCACCGAAAAAATACTCCAGGTTATTTACCTCTATGACGTCTTCTTCCAGAACAAGTACCCCATTTCCCCTTTACCTTAAAAGGATTAGACCTTCATTGATAAATAGATTTTTTGCTGCAGGGGCACTGTTTTCATATTTACTAAAAACAGGATTTAAACACAACGAACAGGTTTTTCACTGTTTATATGTCTATTGAAGAGTTAGACTCATCCGGAAGAAGATAAAGCACTCCAGGTTCAATCAGAGTTTGACAGGTAGGAATTTGACATTTCGGCACCAGAATTTGAGTGCGTCATTAACTTCACACCGTTTATGAGTCAAAATTTAAATTCATTTGGGGCAATAAATTCGATTGGTTTTATAGCGTTATTAAACGAAGTAAAACAGAAAAGGGGGAGTAAAATGATAGAGATTATACAGGGTTTGCCGGAAAACGTCATAGCAGTCACTGTAACTGGGGTGTTAACGGGAGAAGACTATGACAGGGTATTAGTCCCTGCTATTGAGGATAAAGTGCAAAAATATGGGAAGATTCGTATGCTTTATCAATTGGGCAAGGAATTCGAGGGGTTTACCGATAGCGCCATGATGGGGGATACAAAGGTTGGCATACGGAATTTCACAGATTTTGAAAAAATCGCAGTTGTCTCAAATGTAGACTGGATAATTAATGCCGTAAAATTATTCAAACTTATTGTTCCATTCCCGATAAAAACCTACAGGAATGAAGAGCTTCCTGAAGCAAAGGTCTGGATAAGTGAATAAAACCTATAATAATTATAATTAAAAAAATTAGAAGAGAAGCACGGATAGAGCGAATTTTTAGCACTAACTCCATAAATTAACCCTCTTGAGCGCAGCTCACTGCTCTAATCTATAAATTAGTCCTCTTGAGCGCAGCGAAAAGGACCGCGTACTCCCGAGGCGCAATTCGGGCGAGGCGCAATTCGGGCGAGGCGCAATTCGGGCGAAGCGAAACTCGGGAAGCGAAAATTGGGATGGAAAGATTGTACGTGTGTCTCTTTTCTCCTGTGTTTTCCGTGATTCATGTGATCCTTAATCTCTGGATACCGTGATAATGGGCATTATCTCTTTGAAAGTGATATACTCTTTCAAATCCGATTTCAGAATTCTTTCGATTTCACTCCAGCTGCTGTCCCTTGTTTCCGTAAACACGTACCCGAAGAGTCCGTACTTTTCATGGTCGGCTTTCCTTAGTTCCAGGGGCTTTTCAAAGTCTGAAAGCAATTTTTCATAATCGAAAGCCTTTACATTTTTCGAAATCACTTCCGCAGGCTTGTTCAATATGACAAGGCAGAAACTATTTCCTTCCTTACCTGCAAGAATTTTATCCCATTCTGGCTCAAGCTGTTCCAGGAAATACCTGTAAGTATTAATCCCATAGGCAAAATGTGCAATATCGGTTGTACACCAGCCGGCAAAACGCATAGGGTTCAGTTCTATTAGCTGGACTCTCTTATCACTCCCGATCCGCAGTTCCATGTGCAGAGGGAAATTTCTAAGTCCGGCAAGCTTTCCGATTTCCTTTAGAAGATCTTCAACGGTTTCCCTGTAGGTTTCTATAACTGCTTTTGAGGTAAAGTATACCCGGTCGCCAACATCGTTTTCCGAAGAAAAGGTATGTTTTAAGATATTGAGGACTACAGGCTTTCCTACGCTGTTGAAGTAAGCATCAACTGCTAATTCTTCTCCTTCGATATTTTCTTCAATAATGAACTCTCCTATGTCAAGCACCTGCACAGGATAACGTCCCTTAATTTCCTCGACTTCGGCTTTTATATGCTGGAGGACTGAACTCCATTCCTCATTGGTGGATACTTTACGTACCCCAAGGCTGAAAAAACCTACAGCAGGCTTTATGATAAAGGGCTTCTTTATTTCCTCAACACGGATCTCATCCAGCTTTTCAAACTCAACTCCCTGGAAATAGAAATCAGGGTATATCCTTTCCAGCAGTTGCCGGAATTTGATTTTGTTTTTGAAAAGCTCAATTTTCTCAGGCAGCCCGGTAAAGCCAAGGTTTTCAGAAATCCAGCCAATGGAATTTTCGGAATTGGAATAAAGAGAACATTCACCTTTTTCTTTTATGAATTCAATAAACTCGGCTTTGTCAAGAAGCTTCAGCCTTTTTTTCGTACTTATTCCGGTTGCCATTTCATTTTTTAAAACGGGAACCTGCAGCTCTGCAGCAGTATCTTTTAAAAATTCAGAGACGTAGGGATGATCAAGGATTAACATTCTTTAACCTTTTTTGTTTTTCGGCCTGGATTTATAAAACTGGATATCTAAATCCAGATAATAAGAGAGGTTAGCAATTAAGAGAGGTTAGTAATTAAGAGAGGTTAGCAATTAAGAGAGGTTAGCAATTAAGAGAGGTTAGTAATTAAGAGAGGTTAGTAATATTTATTGTGGAATTTATCGTGGAACGTACCAAAATCTCTCTGTATCAAACTGTGTTGCGGGAAATAAGTTTTAAAAGAATGCTTTTGTCATCAGAGTCTATCCAGCCGGTAATGTAAAGGACTGCAGCGAAAATCGGGACTGAGGCAACGCTGAGAAACAGGATATCAGCATATGACCTGAAAAGGATAATGAATAGAGATACCACACATGCCCCTATGAGGGGAGAAATGGCTCCCTTGAGTGGATTTTCGTGTAAAAGGTTCTTATGAATCCAGAACAGGCCAAAGGTCATAGACCCGAGTACCGAAAATACAGTAGCAATAGCAGCACCCACATAACCAGTCGAAGGGATCAGTATCAAGTTTAAAATTACGTTTAAAAGTGCGGCTAATATGGCTGTTTTTGAGATTATTTGCTGGTTTCCGCTGGAAACGCATGTGGAGCTGATAAGGACACTTATGAATGTAATTGCTGTTGCCCAGATAAGGATTTGCAGCGCAATTATTGAGTTCTGATATTCAGGGCCGTAGACTGTTAATATAATTTTTTCCGAAGTAAAGGTTACCAGGACTGCAATCAACAGACCTGCAGCGAAAAGATATTTAAAAGTCCTGGCGTATGCGAAACTAAATGAATCAAAAGAGTCTTTAAAATATTTTGACATCAAAGGAAATGTGGAGGTTGTAAACGCTGCCGGAAGAAAAACAAGCGCATCTGTAAGGCGATAGGCAGCAGAATAAAACCCAACTTCAGCATCTCCCCGTAAAAAGGAGAGCATAAGGACATCAATCCTGAAATATACAACCGTAAAGACCGAGGCAACGGCAATCGGAATAGCTTCTTTTATTAATTGTTTCATTAAAGGAAGGTCAACATCAAAAGATACTTTGACTAACTTTTTTGAGAATAAGACCATCAATAAATTATGTAGAAAAGTAGCTGAAACCGAAGCAAGGATAAAAACATTAAGCGTCGAATGGTTAGCAATAGCCAGGAAAACAAATACAAGAAGAAAGACCCTGCTAGCAAGGTTGAATAATAAAGAATATTCCATTCTCAGTTTTGCTTCATATATGGTTCCGTAGGCTCCGGTCCCGCTTATAAGCAGTCCGAGAGCCGCTATATACAATGCATTTTTTGTGAAGGGGGGGAAATTTATGACATTTATTAAAACAAGAGCCAGCAGTAGAGCAATAAACGCAAGGAAGAATTTTATTATAGTCCCGTTGCCGATCAGTTTCCCTGCTTTTTCAGGTTCTTTTGCAGTTTCCCTTACAAGTATCTGGTGAACTCCCAGGTCCGGGATGAAACTGAAGAAATAGATAAAAGCAAAAGCAAAAGAAAATATTCCGTAGTCCTCAGGGCCCAGGTAACGGGCGATATATAACATAGCTACGAAACTGAGTATATTCGTTGCAATGCCGTTAAGAAACAAAAATCCGCTATTTCTTGCAAGATATTTGACTGTCTGCATAAAAATATCTATACTGAGAACGCGATGAAAGAATATAACTTTATTGCTGAGTTTACCCTGAAGCCCTTATAGAAATATACGCAAAAATAATTAACACTCCCGGCAAAAATAATTTAAAGTCAGATAAAATTACTTAGCGCGGCAACTATATATCCCCCTGAATTTCTTTATTCACTGAGGGGGAATGAATACTTGTGTACGTGTTGATAACGCCTGTAAAAGATGAAGAAAAGCTTCTTCGTGATGTCATTGAATCCGTAATTAACCAGACTGTAAAACCTGTTCTCTGGTTAATTATTGATGACGGAAGTACTGATGGCTCTCCAAAAATAATACACAGATTCGTATCCAGATATTCCTGGATAAAAACCATACATTTGCCTCCCCAACCGAGAGACATAATTTTTCACGTATCCTATGTTTATAAAAGCGGATTTGACTTCGCATTAAATTACTGTGAGAGAAATAAAATAAATTATAATTTTATTGCTTCAATGGACGCAGATACAATACTGGAAAAAGAATACTTTGAAAAAATAATGCATAAATTTGAAACCAATAAAAAATTAGGGATTGCAAGCGGCGGACTATACCATGAAATAGATGGCAAATTAAAGCTGTCCGGACAGGCTGAAAACTTCCCTTCAGGCACAGGAAGAGTCTGGTCAAAAGAATGTTTTTTTGATACAGACTGTTTTTCACTGGAACCCTCTGCAGATTCTATTTCAAATGTAAAAGCCATACTGCGGGGCTGGCATATCCAGAGATTTAACGAAATCCAGATGGTAGAAAAAAGGTTAACGAGCAGTGCTCAGGGTTTATGGAACGGGTATAAATTTAATGGGTATATGGCTTATTATTTAAACAAAAATCCAATATTAATATTGTTAAATGTGTTTAACTATACTTTAAAGAGACCACACTATACCGGAATAGCATTTTTACTGGGATATATAAAGCCCGTTATTAAAAATGAAGAAAGGATAAGTGACAGAGAAATCCGGGAATATTACTGGAACTACAGATTAGTTGAATACAAGAAAATAGTAATTAGTAGACTGAAATCCCTGGTTTCCGCAACTTAATTGTGTATTTGTGTCCGGAGGGTTTCCGGTAAAAACGAAAATTTAAACATTCTTTTTTAGATCCCGATAATATAGCATTCGGAATTCAGATCTATTTAATTCAAAAGGTTTCTGAGGCCTTTTTCAGTACGCGTTTAAGCTACTGTTTCATTTATGCATATGAAATCAAATATAAAATCAAATTAGAGAGTCAAATGTACAATAGAGAAGTTAAATATTAAAATCCTCTTTAAGTATAAGTGCTTTCATCTCAGGTGACATAATGAAAGTCCTGAAAACTCTCTCCCGCCTCTACATTTCCGACCTTAACTCAGTCCTTGACTTCTACGAAGACCTCCTCGGCACCTCCGCAGCCATGCGTTTTGAACTCCCACAAATTGGCCTGGAACTGGCTCAGGTAGGAGATATTTTACTGATAGCCGGATCGGATGAAGCTCTGAAACCATTCAGAAGCACGCAGGCTACATTTCTTGTTGATTCTCTCGATGACTTCAGGGCTTATCTGGAAGAAAAAGGAGCAAAAATTATCCGCGGGCCTGCAAAAGTTCCGACCGGGAAGAATATGACGATAAAGCATCCTGACGGGTCAGTGATAGAATATGTGGAACACTCAAACACTGCCTGAAAAATAAGTTTAAACGATAAATCTGGGAGACTGTATTTGGTTTTGTTTGATTCTGTTTTATTCTGTTCAGTTCTGTTTTAATGTTAATATTTTAATTTTTTTATCCGGGTGGGAAATGTTTTAAACTTATAAATTAACCGGTTTGTATAAAATAAATCTTATAACTCTAGTCGAGTTACCAATAAATTCTATTGTCATTAAGTTGGGAAATTTTCCTGGGGGATATTATGGTAAATACCAGTTTTACAAGAGACGTTCAGTTTCCGGCTTTGCCGCTTGAAGAGTGGGAAGATACAAAGAATACTCTGCACCTGTTTCTGCAAATTGTGGGAAAGGTCAGGCTTGCTTTGCATCCGAAAATGAACCACTGGTGGCATGTGCCTTTTTATGTGTCTGTGCGCGGGCTTACTACGGGGCCTATTCCTTATGAGGACATGATTTTTGAGATGGAATTTGATTTCAGAGATAAAGAGCATTTTTTGAGGATCGAAACAAGTGAAGGTGATTCGAAAACCGTGCCTTTGAAAAGGCTGTCTGTTGCCGGGTTTTATGAAAAGGTTTTTTCAAGCCTTAATGAACTCGGGATAGTGGCAGGCATCAAGCCTGTGCCTTACGACATACCCGGAGTGACAGAGCCGTTTACATCGGAATATCAGTATGCGTCCTATGATGAAGAATACGTGAACAGGTTCTGGAGGATCCTTGTACAGGTAGATTCGATCTTTAAGGTTTTCAGGGGCTGGTTCACAGGTAAAAGTTCACCTGTGCACTTTTTCTGGCACCATGCTGACCTGGCTTTTACTCTATTCTCAGGCAGGCCTGTTCCTGTCAGGGAGGAAGCAGATCCTGTAGAACGTGAGGCTTCTTCGCATGAGATGATCAGTTTCGGGTTCTGGGCAGGGGACCAGAACGTAAGAGAGCCTGCTTTTTACGCTTATATGCATCCGCAGCCGGCCGGTTTCATGGACGAACCTCTGAGCCCGAAAGAAGCCTTCTGGAGCCCTGAGGCAGGGGAGGCATTTCTCATGTATGAAGATGTCCGAAAAGCAGATTCGCCAGAGAAAGCGGTGCTTGATTTTCTTGAGAGCGTGTATCAGGCGGGGTCAAAAAGAGCGAACTGGAATATTGAATCTCTCAGGCTCCCTTCATCTAAAAAACAGCTTGAAGAACAGACTGAAAAGCAATCTAAAGCGCAGCCGGAAATACTGGAAAAACTGGAAAGGCCTGACGCCTGAATTAATAATTAAAAAGTTAAAAAACTGAAGGGTTTTGAGCTCGTCCCAAAACCAATTTTATTCTCAAATCAGTAGGGTTTCAGAACTTTTTTCCATGCTCAGAAACTCGATTGATATTCAGAATACGAGATTCAAAAAAATCAATTTTGAGTTCTGGGACGAGCTCATATAAGATTAGCCAATATTGTAGAAGTACTAATGTATCAAAGTTGGAATTTAAGAAATCGTAATCTTTTTATGCGGGAGTAAAATGAAAGCTCATTATAAAATATTCATGGTAGATCAGGATAAAATATTTAAAACGATAATTGATTTAGTCACTATTATCGTCCTTTATATACTGATACTGGCGCTACTTGCCGGAGTGTTAAATATCCTCCAGGATATCAAATCAATTTTATTTGGAACTCTCGGTGGCGGTTTTGGTCAGATAGTATCTAGTGTCCTTACAATTTTTGTTCTTATTGACCTTTTCAAGACTTTTGTGGATTATCGTGAACATGAAGAAATCAGACTTACATATGTAACCGACGCTACGATTTTAATAGTCATGCGTGAAATCGCAGTGGGGGTATATGACCAGAGATTTGATTATCAATTTATTTTAGGCTTATCGACATTGCTGTTGATATTAGGTATAACAAGGGCTCTAGCTGTCAAATATCCACCTAAATCATAATTTCTTACCCATCATTTGTAATGGTAAATGATGTATCGGCTCTGTAGGAATTCTATTACCAACTTCCTTTTAATATACGTAATTTAGAAAATGTTGTATATTGTCGTACAAAATCACTCATTCGGAATGAGTGAGGAAAAACGGACCTTCGTAGTAAAGCATACAACTCTGTGTACTTTATAATAACAGCCTGAATAAAGTTACCCTCGTGGCAGTCCCTGCTCTCCGGAGAGGTAAAAACGAAATTTGGCAGTGCCGCAAATTTGCTGTAAATTCTAAGTCAAGTTTTTGTGTACAGTTCGTAATTTAGTTCTTTGATGTGGAATTTTCTATCCGATAACTTATTGAGATTTGTGATTCTACAGAAGAATTAGCACACTGCTTAAGTTTTATTCTATAACTCATATTTACTTCTTTGAATCTTGTCTTTAGAGTAACCAATTGAGTTCCGAATCATGAAAACAATCCTGAAAGCTGGTAATTGTTAAGGACAAAAGTAGTTTTAGGATAAGCTCATTATAGTAATAGCTAATGCAGTTTTTGTTTTTTGGAAAAATTTATTTTTTAAGCTGGGGCTGTACATTAAAGGGAGGAACCTTTTATGAAAACTTTTGAAGGACTTGTTTATGTAAAGCATGGACGAATAGGAAGCAAAAGTGAAGGTCCGGATTACTATCTTCAGACCTGGGACAGGGAGTATCTGCTGAAGTATGCGGATATAGGTCCATGGGAACTGGACTATTACCTTGAATTTTTCTGCCGTAAATTTGTTGAAATTACTGGCGAGCTTGATAAAGAGGGAAATACAATGAAAGTAACAACAATCAAGGAAATCTGCGTAGGATATATCCCTCAAAAAGATGGGACACAGTTGGCCGCGAAAAAAGAGTGAATTATACAAGACTTACGTACTTGAAATCCAAATTCAAATCAATGGACATTATGGCCAAAGTTAAGTGTTAGACAGTTAAGGGTTTAATGCTATTGATTTCTCTGCTCAACCGCAGTCCTATTATAGGAAACATTAGAAGTTTTGGTAGTATTCGATCATTCATTGTAATCAGGTAGGTCATTCATCATAATCAGGTATTTCAAAAAGTGCAGGGTATTTCTCTTTCAATGGTATGAGGAGTTTTTCATCTAGTTTGGCTTCATAAAGTGTTTTCACCTTAGAAAGCTGGTCAAGTGATAAACCGTGAGCCCCTTCAAGATTGGCCCCTTTAAGGTTAGCCCTCTCAAGGTTAGCCTCTTTAAGTTTAGCACCCTCAAATTTGGCTCCTTCAAGATTAGCCCCTTCGAGATTAGCCTCTATAAGATAAGTCCATTTAAGGTTAGCCCCTTCAAGGTTAGCCCCTTCAAGGTTAGCCTCTATAAGGTTAGCCCCTTCAAGATTGGCCTCTATAAGGTAAGCTCTTTCAAGTTTAGCTTTTTCAAGTTTAGCCCCTTTGAGGTTAGCCTTTATAAGGTAAGCCCTTTCAAGTTTAGCCCCTTCAAGGTTAGCCTTTATAAGGTAAGCCCTTTCTAGTTTAGCCCTTTCAAGTTTAGCTCCTCCCAGTTTAGCCCCTTCGAGGTTAGCTCCTTCAAGGTTAGCCTCTATAAGATAAGCCCTCTCAAGTTTAGCTCCTCCCAGTTTAGCTCCTCCCAGTTTAGTCCCTTCAAGGTGAGCCTCTTGAAGGTCAGCTCCATAAAGGTTAGCCCCTTGAAGGTTAGCCCTCTGAAGGTCAGCTCCGTAAAGGTCAGACCCCTGAAGGTTAGCCCCTTGAAGATTAGCCTCTCTAAAGTTAGCCAGATGAAGTTTAGCCAATTGAAGGGTAGCTTTTTCAATGTTAGCATCTATAAGGTTAGCCCCTTGAAGGTTAGCTTCTGTAAGATCAGCATAAAAAAGATTAACTCCTTGAAGGTTAGCCTCTTGAAGATTAGCTCCTCGAAGGTTAGCCTTTTCAAGTTTAGCTCCTTGAAGGTAAGCTCCTTGAAGGTTAGTCCCTATAAGGTTAGCCTCTTGAAGGTTAGCCCCTTCAAGGTGAGCCTCTTCTAGGTTAGCTCCTTGAAGATTAGTTCCTTGAAGGTTAGCCTCTATAAGGTCAGCTCCTTGAAGGTTAACCCCTTGAAGGTTAGCTCCTCGAAGGTATTTTCTCTCAGGAATATCCATTTAAATTAATCGGTTTTGAACTAAAATAAACATTGCTATGCTAACAAGATATCTTCTGATGTTAGGGGTTTAGTTTTTAAAATTATATTGATTTAGTTTTTAAAATTGTATTGATTTACAGTCTGGACCTGTAAGGACCGCAAGAACCGACAGCAACATTTGTATCAAAGTTGCTGTGGCGCATCCCGTTGCAAGCAACAGGGTATGTTCATGCCCCCGCTCTTATTATAATGGAGTTATTCAAAGTCAAGTATTTTCATTTGCTTATATGTTTCTTTTTCTTCCCGGTTTACCTGATTTTCAACATAGTTTTTATAACATCGGAAACTGTTCCATCCTCCACGGTTCCAATGTAACAGCCATCACTCCAGAGTTCACCACCCGAAGGCTGTTTTAATCTCAGGATGTTCTTTAAAGATTTGTCTTGCTGTAATGCTTTTTATAATTTGCATGACTTTTGAGGGAGAGTATTTTGGCTCAGCACCAACAAAAAGATGGAAATGATCACCATCAGCACCGATTGCATCGAACTCAAAACAGTACCTTTCGCCAATTTCAAAGCATATGTTTTTCAAAAAGTTGATGATTTCTACATCTATACGTCCAGATTTGTTATCTGGAATTGAGTCGAGTGTACTGCTTCTATTTTGGAACAAAAAGCTCCAAATTCTAAAGCTGATTGAGTGTAAAAAGAAGTTTTTTACGGTACTTCATGTAAATTCCACATCAAGTGACCAAAATTACAAACTGTACGCAAAAACTTGACTTAGAATTTATAGCAAATTTGCAATACTGCTCTCTTTTACGCTACTATAAACCTTATAGTGAATTCCGTCCCATTGTCTCTATTTAGTTCAATTTCTCCATCTAACTGGTCTACAAGAGTGATTATCAGTTGTATTCCAAGACTGTCGGGATTTTCCAGATCAAAACTTTCAGGCACACCTATTCCATTATCTGATACTATCAGAATAAAACTGGTGCCCTTTAAGCCCTCATTATTGTTCCCTGCTCTATTGTCCTTACTTTCTGGAGATTTTTCCCTACAAAATTTGATTTGAATTCTCCCGTCATCTTTGTCGGCAAATGCATGTTTGAGGGAGTTGGAAACGAGTTCATTAACAATTATACCCAGCGGGACTGCAATATCCATGTCAAAGAAAATGTTTTCTTCCAGATTCATGTCTAAGCTGGGACTGGCATTTCCAAGCCTGTATGTATGGAAAAGATTCTTAGCGAGTTCCTCAACATACGACGAAAAGTTTAGTGTATCGAGCCCTCCACCTTTGTACAGTTCCTCATGGATAAGAGCCATGGATATTACCCTGTTCTGGCTTTCCCTGAAGGATTCAAGAACTTCTGAGTCCTGAATACACTCTCTGTTATTGAACTGTTCAGCCTGAAGATCCAGGAGAGAAGATATTACCTGCAGGTTATTCTTGATCCGATGGTGGATTTCTTTTTTACGGGCAGTTTCGATATTCGCAAGGAACTTTTCTGTCTCTTTTCTTTCGGTCACATCATAAATCGTACCCTGGTAAAATTCCGGCTTTCCATCCTCTCTCTGAATTTTCTGGTAAATTTCATTAACCCATCTGATTCTTCCATCCCTGCGCTTTATACGAAATTCGATTTCTTCGTAACCTGAGGATAGAGAACTCCGAATCTTTTCCTCTTCTTTGAGAACGAGAGACAGGTCATCCGGATGGATTATGTCTTTCCACTTAATCCAGGACATAAACTCATCTTCACTATACCCGGTGATCTCTTCAACAGCACCATTCAGAAATACAGGAACAAAGTTTTCATCCAGCTGGAAAGCAATCCCATGGAAATTCTGTATAAAAGAGCGGTATTTTCTCTCACTTTCTGCAACGTTTTCTATTGCAAGTTTCCGTTCCGTAATATTTTTAATTACTCCGATGGCTCTGTATACCTTCCCTTTGTCATCATTTAGCCAGACTCCATAGTTTTCGGCATAGATGTAGTTCCTATCTTTTTTTCTGAGCCTGAATTCTACCTGAAACTTTTTCTCTTTCTCAAAAAACGTCATCAGGTTCTCAAGCAGTTCGAGCCTATCTTCAGGATGCACATGTTCTATACAGACCGATTTATCAAAATTCTCTAACTCTTCTGGATCGTACCCTGTTACTTCCCGTATGGCTCCTGCCCACCTGACTTCACGTGTTTCGAGATTGAAATCGAATATAATCTGTCCTGTCTGTTCGGTTGCTGTGCGGTATCTTTCCTCATTTTCTTGAAGCTGATTTTCTGCAATCTTGGCACCTGTAATATCTTTCAGCACTCCTATAGCCCCATAAGGCAGACCCTCATGATCCGTAAGGCAGATCCCGGAATTTTCTATATAAATGCAGGTTCCGTCTTTTCTTCTCAACCTTAATTCTTCTCTAAATCTGCCTCCGACATTTCTCACATTCTGGAACTTTTTGTCCACATGATTCATATCTGCTAGATGGATATTCTTAATCCAGACGTCCTTGCCAAAATTCTGAAATTCTTTGAAACTGTATCCTGTAACTTCTTCTATGGCACCTGCCCAGGTGCTTTTATCTGTTCTTAAGTCGTAGTCATATACCACCTGTCCTGTCTGCTCTGTGACAATCCTGTACCTTTCCTCGCTTTTCTTGAGTTTTTCTTCAGCTTTTTTACTATTGGTTATATCTCTGGCAATAACTGAAATAGAGGTCAGCTTTTCAGAAGCATCAAAAATCGGAGAAAGAGTTAGTGAGACATTTATTATCTTACCGTCCTTTCTTAACCGTAAAGTCTCATAATGGTGGATTTTATCTCCCTGTATAATCAGCTCAGCTAATTCTTTTGTTTCCCCAACTAATATGGGTGGATCCAGGATGGATATGGGCTTTCCCAGGACTTCTTTAGCCGAATAACCATAAATTTGCTCCGCGCCTTTATTCCAGCTAAGAATAATGCCGTCAAGGGACTTGGTTATAATGGCATCGTATGAATATTCCACGATACTTGCTAAGTTCAGTCTTTCTTCCTCTGCTATTTTACGCTTGGAACTTTCTATCTGCTCCCATTCTCCTTTCCTTTTGATCAAAGCAAATCGATGATTTGCGATTACGTCAATGATTCCGACTGCGTCGCAGTTGTTAAGAGAATAGGTGCAGAGATCTATTATCTGATAGTTTTCGATTATCCTGTCTATTTCTTCCTCATAATGAGTGAAAACATTCCAATCTTTATCTTTCAGCCATAAAGTGCACTCAGTTAACCTCAAACCATCATAGCCATTTGCCAGAGCCTTATTGAGTTTTTCAACCAGGCAATTTAAAGCTCTTTCAGAATCGAAACTGCCCTCTATAAAGTACCAGTGCGTGTAGGGAATTAATTCCATTTGCCCATTCTCAAGATAAGCATCAAAATTAGGAATAGCTCGTCTCAGGGCTTCTTTTATCTCTTCTAATTCAGAAGGTTTTGATGTAATCCATATGCAAAATTCGTTATTTTCAAGTCCGGCCTTGAAATAGGGGACCAGTGCGTCCATTAAATCTTCTTTTGTCTGATAAAACTGGCAGAAGTGCGTTCCCCAGGGCACATCTCCAATAATATCAATACCAGATTCTCTCAGGATTTCTCTCATTCCATCCTTCTCCATGGTTTGCTGCTCCAACCTCCATTTTTTCGAAATTTCAGCTCTTCAATATTTTGGATCCCTAGAGTAAGTTCCCGAAAATCGTAAGAATAGAAATCCTTCCACTTTTCTCCAGATACCGGTTGGTACCAGTGTCGCGTCAGCAGTAAAATGTCTTATAATATCGATTACAACTATTCGGAATATTTCAATCCTTGAGGAATGACGCGACACTAGTGTTTTCTGATTTGATTAACTACTCACCCCAAGCTCCTGCTTTGCATGTTATAGTTTTCACAGCAAAAATCTACTTCATAAACTGAACGAGATACATCTGGTTTGTGTTCACATGCGCTTACTTGGTCTGTTAGTTTATACTATTCAATAATATAACAGTTTATTCATAAGATATAAATAAGTCGACCGCAAAGCTCAAAATTTGCGTCTTTAAATCTCGTTTTTTAATGAACCATCGAGCTTCTCACCAGAGAAGATGTTCCCGAAAAATATGAAATTTAAGAATAAAAATAGAGGGGCAGTAATTCTGGTTTTCAGAAGTCTGAGCCGTTTCTGGATATCCCCACGCTTGTACCGGGGTCAGCCACAGGTCCCAACAGGTCTTTTTTTATTCATGAATTTCCTTCCCGCTGCTTTCTGGTTTGATCTCCCGCTCAATAGTCGAAATGGCATACACTTCACCGGCTTTCACCAATGCTGTGGCTGTTAGCCATACACCCAGAATTCGACCGTCCTTAGTGAGTCTTCGGGTGCGGTAAGGTTCAAGAACATCAGCCTGGCTAAGCTTCTTCAGCATGTCTAACTCATTCTCTTTCCGGCTCTCGGGAACCAGTCTGTTAATGTTCATCGTCAGCGCTTCAGCTTTGCTCCAGCCATACATCCTCTCTGCTATCGGATTCCAGGCAAGTATATTTCCCTCCATATCCTGCAAAGTTATCGCATCATTTGCGTCGCGAATTACTACTGCCAGGCGGCGCATGGACTCGGATTCCTTCATAATCTCCTTTGCCTGCTTCATCTCGGTAGTATCAGTAAAGGTAATCACAGCTCCTTTTATAACGTTGTCAAGGGTGCGATAGGGCCGGATGCGCATCAGATACCATGCGCCTTCCTTGATCTGGACTTCAATATCTTTGGGTATCAGGCTGTCCAGCACCTCCATTATATCCTCTACCAGACGGTCATAGCCCAACAGGTTTGAGACAATGTGCCCAACCGGCCTCCCAACGTCGGTAGGGATCAGATTGATTATCTGTGTAACAGTAGGAGTAAAACGCAGGATGCGTAGTTGATGGTTCACAAAGATGGTGCCTATACCTGTACCTGCCATCAGGTTATTCATATCGTCAACGGCCTGCGACAGATCAGCCACCTTATTTTCCAGTTCGGTATTGACCGTAGCCAGCTCCTCGTTGACGGACTGCAGTTCCTCCTTTGAGGTCTCCAGTTCTTCGTTGGTGGATTGAAGCTCCTCGTTGATTGACTGCATCTCCTCGTTTGAGGATTTGAGCTCTTCATTGGAGGTCTCCAGTTCTTCATTGGAAGCTTTGAGATGTTCTTCCTTAATCTGCAATTCCCGCGTCAGCTCCAGGATGCGCACATCAACTTCCGTTGGGCTATCACCGACATCTACCGAAGGGATCTTTCCGATTCCGCCCTTCTCCCACTCAGTCGGTTCCTCAAAAGTGATCAGGAACATGTTTGGTTCGGTGGCTGCAGCAGAGCCTGCTGTCATAGGTCGTACAGCCAGATTAACTGTTGTGAAGTCTCCGTTGGTTTTGACCCGCAACCCGGAGTGGAATACCGGCTCTTTACGCGTCACTGCTTTATGCAGGGCTGTGGACAGCTCCTGCCGCAATCCTTCGCGGGCCATCTTCAGGATACTCAAACCAGCTTCACCGGGAGCCGGTTCCAGGTACATACCGGTACGACCATGAAGATAGAGGATGTCGCCTCTCCGATTGATGAGCACGCTGACCGGGGCATAATATTGCAGCATCGCCTGTTCGGTCAGCTCGCGCAATTGAAGTTTGCTTTCGACAGGAGTCTTACCTGGAAGTCTTTTGGTCTCCCTGTTTTCCAGTCCCGGGGGGATAAATGTCCCTATGGGAAGGCGTCCACCGCTAACACCTTTTTTGCGATACAGCTTCGACTTGCGGTCCAGCGTATCAAAAAGGCCCTCGAATTCACCTACTGTCTCGGAGGGACCAAGGAAGAGAAATCCTCCCGGGTTCAATGCGTAGTTAAAAAGGGGAATGAGCTTCTTCTGCAGTTCCCTATCCATATAGATCAGCAAGTTGCGACAACTGAGCAGGTCAAGTTTGGAGAACGGCGGGTCTTTGATAATATCCTGCTCTGAAAAAACTATCATATCACGAATATTTTTCTGGATGCGGTAGTTGCCGCCTGAATCCATAATAAAGAAGCGCCCCAGCCTTTCCGTTGAGATATCGATGGAGATGGTGGCGGGGTAGACGCCGCTGCGGGCTTTTTCGATGGCCCTCCTGTCAATATCGGTTGCAAAGATCTGTATCTTGAAAATTTGCTTCAACATTTCCATCTGCTCCTGGAGCAGGATGCCAATGGAATAGGCCTCCTCACCTGTAGAGCAGCCGGGCACCCAGATACGTATCGTTGAGTTTGAGTGCTTGCCACTAAAAAGTTGGGGGATGATTTTTTCCTGGAGCGCATCGAACGCCGCAGGATTACGGAAGAAACTGGTGACGCCGATTAAAAAGTCTTGAAAGAGCGCCTCAACTTCGGCAGGTTTTTGCTCTAAATGACGCACATACTCGTCCACACTCTTGATATTCTGGATAGCCATACGCCGCTCAATGCGGCGGCTGATGGTGCTCTGCTTGTAAAGGGAAAAGTCGTGACCGGTCCGCGTGCGCAGCAGATTGAATATCTTTTTCATCGCATCTTCAGCCTGGACAACCACGTGGGGTCTTTTTCCAAAGGCCTGGTTGACATAGGCAATGAGCTGGGCAGGCATCTCGGCTGGCGCCAGGATATAGTCTACAAGACCTGTGGCAATGGCGCTTTGTGGCATGCCATCGTACTCACTGGATTCAAGAGTCTGTGCCATCACCATACCTCCCTCGGTCTTGATAGCCTGCACTCCCAGTGTGCCGTCGCTGCCTGTACCCGAGAGTACGATGCCAATGGCCATCTCTTGC
Organism: Methanosarcina subterranea; assembly: GCF_055385895.1. NCBI lineage: Archaea > Methanobacteriati > Methanobacteriota > Methanomicrobia > Methanosarcinales > Methanosarcinaceae > Methanosarcina > Methanosarcina subterranea. Next base: position 2,946,131 of record NZ_AP042426.1, read on the forward strand.
TTGCTCTGAGCGAGGGATCTGAAAAATAAATCAATCGGCAGGCGATGGCCGCGCGGCTCGGCAGGTTTCATCAATTGCAGCGTACCATACTCAAGGACCATGTCATGATTAGGAGGAATGACGTAGATGCAGTCAGGCTGGACAAACATCCCATCCTTGACTTCATAAACCGGCATCTGTGTGTAGCGCCCGATCAGGTCGGTGAGGATGCTTTTGTGGTTCGGGTCCAAGTGCTGCACCAGGATAAAGGCCATGCCGGACCTGGTGTCGGAGGGCATGGCTGAAAAGAAAGCTTCAAACGCAGCCAGCCCCCCAGCCGATGCGCCGATACCTACAATGGGAAAGCTCTCTTTTGGGGATTCGTTCGAGTCTGCACCCGGGGCAGGCTGTCCATCATTAATAGAGGTTTCTTCTGCAGAATGCAGTTTTTCCTCTTCTGATATTTGTATTTCCTCTTTGCCTGTAGCTTCCTTTTTTTTAGCCATATTACCGCCTCCTTTATACCTCAACCTGGATTCTTATAATATCTTTCAAATGCGCACTTGACGATGGATCGCCGCCAGGTTTACGTGCACGATCCGGGACAGGTTTGAACTCATAACAATTGGTGAAGTCCAGAGAGTTTTCCGCCAGCTGGATGTATTTTTTAAGCTCTTAACCTTAATATAAAGATATTTTCCAGATGAATATAGTATTAATTTCTTAATTGTGAAAAATAAACATGTGTAATAACAGTATAAAACACTGATATATAATATCTTTAATCGAATTCCAACCGGGGAGTTATTTTCAACCCACGAAAAGATCTCAAATTAGAATTTTGACTTAAAAACTTATTCTTTTTTTAGCTAGTTCTGATAAGCACTTATCTTTATTGGATAACGGCAACTTTAAACAATGCCATATATGCCGTTCTCATGTCGAAAAACAGTATGTTATACAAAGGAGTCCTCTTCGAGGACTCCTTCGATAACTATCTTAGCAGAGAAAGCACTTCAATTTGCCAATTCCTGTACTTCCTCTGCATTGACGATATTGCAAAGCACGTCGAGCGTACTTATTATACCAACAAAAGTTGGCACTTTAAATACAGTGTTTCTTCTATGATAAAACTCTTTGTTGTGAAATGTTTCAGGAAGCTTTCGTATGATAAAACCATTTCTTCCATAACAGAGGAAGAAGGTAGCTTGCTCTCTTTTTTTGATGAAAACGGTCAGATTAAACTTCCTTCAGGTGGAACCCTTCATCATTTTGTGAAGTATAGGCTTGGAGAGGAAGGAATCAATGAGATAATGATGCTTTTAGGTGAAAAAATTCTCAAACTTTCTGCGGAAAAGGAAGCTAAGATCGATTCCACTCCACTTGAAGCTTCAAGATACGATAAACACGCTGATTACAATCCTCATTATGAATGCAAAATGGATAAAGCGCATATTACAATGGTTGGAACTTACCCTGTTTTCATGACTCATACAAAAGGAGTTGCTGGTGATTCTCCAGAACTTATCAACCATATTGAAGCTCTAAATAAGATGAACGCTAATCTCGAATTGTATTCTGCAGATGGAGGTTATGATTCATTCCTTAATCATTCTGACATTTGGTATCGCCTTGAAGCAAAACCGATCATCTCCTACGCTTCAAATGCCGTAGTCAATCAAGAAGGTGAAGAGGAAAGAATCAATCACTGGGTAAATAAAAAGTGGAGAGTCGGTGGAGATGTTCATGCACCAATGGAAAACAAACTCAAGTTTCTATATGAGATTGGAAGGAAAGAACAGGTAGGAATGTACCTGAGAAACCAGAACATCAGAGATGAGTTTTTTGATGACCAATATAAAAAGAGAGCTGAATGTGAAAAGATACATGGACATATTAAGGGTACAGTAAAATTTGATATCAGAAGAGTGAGAAATGAGAGTAGAAGACTCTACTCTCTATTGAGTTTCATAGCATACCAACTGCTGGTGCTGACAGAAATGCAAAATAAAGTTGGAAATAAGAATTCATTTGGGAGATACTTTTAAAGAAATGGATGTCAAATTAGATTAGCGATTTTAAAAGCTAATTTGAGATCCTCCACGAAGACCAGTGAAAACCAGTATTACGTTTAAGTACTAAGACCGGAGTTTATAAGATCTCATAAAAATCGTGGTGCAGCTATGGATATTATGTAGGTCTAACAAGAAATTAATTAAGTTCCAAACTTGTTTCGTTCAATTTTGGCGTCGCCACATATTGAACTAGCCCACCGATTGATACTTATATGATTTTCACCATATTATACTAAAGAAACCATAATAGGGCGTCTTGTTACAGAGATCCTGTGTTAGACCCCATATAGTGGGAAATTAACTATTTTTGTGCCACACCGATTTATTTAATTGGTTCTATATTTGTCGGTTTTATATTAAAATGCTTGGAATTGTTACCCAACATAATTAATTTTTTGTTAGACCCTATGTAGATCATGTCGCTTGATGTGGCTTTATACTATAAAGTATAAACTCCGGTAAGAAATAAGATGCCTTAAGAGTCCGATAAACATTCAATACATTATTTATGGCTTTATTTTAAATTAAAAGTTTAGAAATACTTATTTTCTTATTTAAACTGTTTTAAGCTATTTTTAATTATAAGTATATTTATATTTGAGCCTGTCAATATAAGTATTATCAATTAATGGACAAGCCTGAAAGACAGCTAAAACGAATTTTTCCAGGGACGAAAGGTCTAGTCGAAGAATGGTCTAGTAGAAATTGCAGGCACAAGAAAATATTAAGTGAGTTAGTTTCAAAGGTTAAATTTTTGACTATAAATCCAAAAATCACAGAATTATATAATAATTATAGAATTATATAATTATCATAGAATTATATAATAATCATAGAATTATATAATAATCATAGAATTATATAATAGAATCTTTGCATCGATCTATAAATTATTTTCATTCAATTGAACAGAATTAGGAGTGTAATGTATGAGAAACAAAAAAATTGATCGAATAAAAAAGACTCTTGCTGTTTTGCTGGTGCTTTGTTTTGCATTGTCAGTGACAGTTACATCAGCAAACGCAGCTGATAACAGTAAAAATGGCTACAATGATGGCTATAACAAAGGCTACAAAGACGGCAAAAACCAAAGCCAAAAAGACTGCGAGAAATATGGCAGCAGAGAAAACATCTCAAAAATCCCTGATCCTTCCAACAAAGACAGCTGGACCAAGCACTATAAAGACAGTTACAACACGGGCTACAAAAAAGGATACATCGACGGATACAACGGAAATAGATACTCATGCTTAAAGTGAACTCTTCCTTAAAACCCTGTCTGAAAGATCAGATTTTTGAGGGGTGAGCCTCCTGGTTAATAGCTCTCTTTTGAGACAAGGTTTCCGGGCTCTTCCTCTCATCCCATAGGTCTAATTTTCCAAAGATCAATATCCCAGATATCCTAAAAGGTTTTAATCCTGTAAAGTAAATTAGGGGTTTTGATCTGTAAAGTAAATTCGTTAATATTAAGAGCGGCATTTATACTCTGTCGTGCTTTGCTTGCAAGCAGGGTAAACTCATTTTCTATCCTTTAACATTAGATCAGCTTTATGGAATTCGCAAACATTACATAGTCTAGAAAAGAGTTCGAGTTGACGATATTCAGAATTGTTTTTTCAAACCATTTTGCTTTGTACTCTAACTTTGCTGCAAAGTCCTCAACGCAGAACCCCTATAACCGAGCAAAATAATGATTCTATTGTATATCTATTATCCAAAGTTTCTATATTAAAAGTTTCAACAGCTAAAACCCGGTTCCCGCGAAAAGGTTAAAAGAGCTCATACTGGAAATTATTTAAAGACCTAATACTGGAAAGTATTTCCGTGATGTTTATATTTTCATGGAGTTTTGCGAGCCCCCGTTTAGCATTTTTCCTATTGGATAAGCCTTCTTGCTTACTTGAGACTTTTTTATGCAGAACTTGAAGAAAAAGTCCTAATGTGTTATAGAAAAGGTGAGACGGTCGGCATGAGTAAAATTTGCCGCGTTATTGCAATAAAATTGTAATAACAGATTAAACTATATGGCTGTCTGCATCTATTTCATAGATTTCTTTAAAAGGAAATAAATAAAAAATGAAATATTTATCTACCATATATACTTACTTAAATATGATTAGTAACCACGTCGATTTGGTATTATTTAAGCTAAAAACATTAGTTAATGTATACGATTGATGAAATCGACCCGTAAATTGATACTAGATATTTGGATCGCATTTTTCATAATATGGGGGTTTGTATTTTATAAAAAATGTCGTATAATTATTAATAATCAAGACTAAAATGGATTTTGATAGACTCAATAAACAGTACACATCAAACGGGGACAGGAAAAGGCTACAAAAAAAGAGTTTACAGGCATGAAGAAAGTTCTCATTAAGCCTGCTTCAAAATTCATTATTTACCTTTCCAGGATCAGTTTTGAAACGTGCTCGTAGATAACAAATCCAACCGGACCCTGGTGACGAGCCTTGATCAAACCTGAAAGAACATCCCTCCTGTGTTCAGAAAAAATGTAGATTTTATGATCGCGATTTTTATCAGCTGATCCCCACAACCTCAACTTACAATACTGGATTTCTGGTACAAATGAATCTGAGGCTCTACATTATCTGCACTGCTGCTTTACTCGCTTCAGGGGCGCCTGTTTTACTCGCTTCAGGTATACCTTTCTTAGCAGACAGCAATATCACTGCAACAGTTCATGGAGGAACGTATGTATGGGATACCTTTGAACCCATAAACGATACTGTAATTGACATAAATTCCACTCCCCCTCAATCCATAGTAGCAAAAGACGGCACATATTCCTTTGAACTGGTACCCGGAGACTATGCTATTACAGCCAGTTATTACAAGAACAACACCCTAATCTATTCAAAAGAAACAACTCTCAAGATTGAAGGTGAAGGAGATTATGTGTTAGATCTCCTGCTTTATCCCGTCTCCGAAAATACAGTAACGGAAGCAACCGCAGCTAGAATAAACAATCCCGATAATGTAAATCCGACCGGGACAGGGAATGACTCTTCAACTGTAAGTTACCTACCAGTAGTTCTTACACTTTTTCTTCTATTCGGCGGAAGCTATAGATTTTCCAGAAGGCATAAAAAGATGGAAAAAAACAGGTTTCAGAAAGAGAAAAGTAATACATCTGGACTTCTGGAAAAAATCCTCGGGACAAGCATCGGTTATGGAGTAAAACCGGAACTTGGAAGCATTAGAGAAACAACCTGCGTTACAGAGCCGATGATGGAACCCGCAGGTAATTCCGAAACTGAAACCGCTGCTCTAAAAAAACCCCCAATTTCTACAGATCTGCGTGAAGTCCTGGACGTAATTCGAGGACGTAAGGGAAGGATTACCCAGAAAGACCTGCGTAGCAGGTTGGAGTATTCCGAAGTAAAAGTCAGCCTCCTACTTTCGGAGTTGGAAAAGAGAGGACTGGTTAAAAAGTTCAAGAACGGGCGCGAAAATATTGTGGTTCTAATAGACGAGGACGAGAAAAATTAAAATTCATGTGACTTAGCAACATGACTTAAAACTCATTTTATCATTATCATTAACTTTCTTTAAATCAAAGTTGCACTGTCACACCGCTCTGCAAACAATAACGCATGTTTATGCACCGCTTTTCGTCAATGGAACTACTCAAAATAAAATATTCTTATATGCATGGATTTCCTGAATCTTGGATTTTCTGAATTTACGCGATCGAAACTGTTTTTCGGTGTCCTCTGCTGTTCCTCAATAAGTGCTTAATTGTTTAAGCGATCAGATGGCAACCGGTCACATTTCCAATAGCTCGACAGAACTTAGGAAAGAAATAAAAAGAAAAGCTCGACAGGAATAAGAAGCAAAAAGAAAAGTCAGTGAGGGTTCACTTTACCCACCTATCCGAAGGGCGGGATACTCGTGACCCTCCACACTCCCTCAATGGTAAAGAGCCTTACTTTTTCTGGACCTTGCTGCTTCTTTACCATGAGAGTGTGCGACAAGACATTCATAGATTTATTTTTACATTCTGGTTTCACTATTTGGCTCACGGTTTATTTCATTAACATCCGTAACTGCCGCAAAAACTCTTATAGCTGAACATCCACTTCATATACATTTTGAACCATTTCATGTAAAGTATGAACCATTTATGGTAGTCATTGCCACGTTTCTTATTGTCCCACTTTTTCCTGTCGTTGTCCCATTTCTTTTTATCGTTGTTCCACTTTTTCCTGTCGTTGTCAAATTTTTTCTTTTTGCTGTCAAATTTGTTCCTGTCGTCAAATTTGTTCCTGTCGTCAAATTTGTTCCTGTCGTCAAATTTGTTCCTGTCGTCAAACCTGTTCTTGCCGTCGTCCCGTTTATTCTTGTCACCGTACCCAGGTGCTGCGCTTGCTGATGCGGCTGTCACTGACAGTAAGAAACATACTGCCATGAAAATACCCAGTATCTTTTTCATTTTCAAACTTAACCCACTCCCAGAATTTATTTAATATTTTATTTTATATATTTCTTTAATACTAGTAAATCAGTACCGATAGACAGACCTTTCAGATTTGTTTCTGGACCCATCGGTTTTGTTCATTAAGCTAGCTTCCGGCCGTCTGCTGATAGCTGAAACCAGCTTATGTTCTAATTGTCTTGCCGACTACCTGCGGCTTGACAACTCTAAAATTGACTAGATTAAATATAAATATACTTATAGTAATAATGGCTTAAAAAGGTTTAATTAATAAAATAAGAGTTAAAAAAGATTAAATTCTTAAAATAAGGGTTTTTAAACTTTTAAAGTAATTTATACTCATAAATAGCATATTTAATACTTAAAAAGCAACTTAAACTTAAACTTTTGAGGAAAAGTTACTGAAAATCTCAGGCATAAAGATCTCTCTTCATTTTTCTAGAATAGAGGGAAAAGGTTCGTTTTTTCAAATTTGATCAATAATTCACATCCATATCATATCTTCCAGATATTCCTTATTGACCATCGGTTAAGGAATTTTCTTATCTAAAACATAAGTTCATTTTAAAGCAAAAAGAGTTTTAGGGAGGTTTATCTATAAAATGAGTCTTTTTAAACCTTTAATTTAATATATATACAGAGATAACACATTAAACCTTTATAAAACCCTTTGAAAATCGCAGATTTATAAAAATAAGTAATATATTCGCATATAACAAGTTTCAAGATACAAGCATAAAGAAACCGCTACCGCAACTGTTGAAAGTACAGGACTTACTCAGTCTAACTGAAATACCAGCAGAATGAGACTTGAAAATATATAAATCATATTTGTGATTTGCCGGGTGCGATAAGGTTCCAGGAACCAACCTGGTTGCTGCTTCAGTGTAGCCGGTTTTCCTTCTCTTCAACTCCTTTCCTTCCCTTCCCTCAGGCTCCTTTTTTTCTCCAGCTACTTTTTTCCTTTTCAGCTCTTTTTCTTCTCTTCAATTCCTCCGGGATCAAGCTACTATGTTCATTGCCAGTGTTCTGTCTTCGCTCCAGCCGTAAATCTTCCCAATCTTCAGTTCTATGACAATAGGTCCCCATATCTCGCAATGTTATACATCATCCGAATCTTTCCCCGAATTATGCTCCGGGATCACATGAAATAGGAGATTTCCTGGGAGTTGCACTGCAAGTGCAACAGTATGCGGTTCTTTTCGCCCCGAATTGCGACTCGCCCGAATTGCGACTCGCCCGAATACGCCTCGGGAGTACGCGTCCTTTTCGCTCCGCTGCGCTTCGCTCAAGAGGACTAATTTAAAGGAATATTGTACAAAAATGCAGTTTTTCCGTGCCTTCTGTATTTTTCTTTGATTCCGGATTATCGAGTGAATTAAGTACAAATATGTATGTCTGGAACTATAGTCAAGTTAAGAGATATCCTCATTCATATGCAACTATGGACGACACTACTGAGCAAAAATACGATTTAAAAGCTTAGTAGCTGTTGGCGAAAAATATATCGAGTGGGTGTTTATTACGGGTGGAGTGGAAATTTATTATTTTTCAGGAACAGGCAATTCGTTACATGTAGCAAGAGAATTGCAAAAAAGGATTCCAGATACAGATCTGATACCAGTTGTAAGCCTTTTGAGTAAGGATATTATGGAAACAAATTCAGAAACGGTAGGATTCGTCTTCCCTATACATGGAATGACAATTCCAATTCCTGTAAAAAAGTTTCTTAAGAAACTTGATTTGAAATCAGCCAGCTACATATTCGCAATAGCGACGCGAGCTGGTACCCAGCATATAGCATTTATTGAAATAGAAAAAATACTGAAAAAAAAAGGTAAAAGCCTGGATTCATATTTCACTCTAAATATGGCCTGTAACGATCCGAAATTTAAAGACTGGTGTCCCGCAACAAACGAAGAAATTGCAAAACTGGAGTCTGAGGTCCAGAATAGACTTGATTCGATTCAAAAAATTATCGTAAATCAAGAAAATAGCCGGGAAAAAGATTCTGGTTTCATTCCCGCTAGTTATGTATTGGAACGCCTGATTAGTTTAGGAATGGCTTATGCCGAATATGAAGGGACAAAAGATTATTTTTATTCGAATTCAAAATGCACGGGATGCGGGATATGCGAAAATGTTTGTTTATCCGGAAAGATAAAAATGGTTGATAAAAAGCCCTTATGGCAGAGAGATGTTAAATGTTACCTCTGCTATGCCTGTCTTAATTATTGTCCTGTGCATTCCGTTCAGATCAAATCCAAAATCTACATGAAATCATATACAGAAGGAAATGAAAGATATTGTCACCCATATGCAACAGCAAATGATATTGCAGAACAAAAAGATAGTTCGCAGTCAAAGGGCTGAAAGAGTCGGCGAAAGATATCCCGCCAGGAATTAAAAACGCCAGAAATTAAAACAATAAGCTTTGGCAGTGCAGGTTGTTATCTTATGAGGTCAACTGATACCTTTCAAGGCAGATTGCTATCTTACAAATAGAAGTTAAGTAAGATGTGGATTATAAAAAACATCTTACTTTTCTAATTAATTACAGGATGGCGCGTATCTTTAACTTCTGTCTTTGACTTTAAAAATTACTTTTAACCCAGCAGGATTTTCATGTCCTCTTCGACGGTTACACTAGGTCTTATATTGAAGTTTTCAACCAGCACCTTGAGGACATTCGGAGAGATAAAAGCCGGAAGTGTAGGTCCCAGAGTGATGTTCTTTACTCCCAGGCTCAGGAGGGCAAGCAGGACGAGTACGGCTTTTTGTTCATACCAGGCAATGTTGTAAGAGATAGGGAGGTCGTTTATGTCCTCAAGACCGAAGGCTTCTGCAAGCTTCTGGGCTATTACCACGAGCGAATAAGAATCATTGCACTGTCCGGCATCGATGACTCTCGGAATTCCTCCGATATCGCCAAGATCCAGTTTGTTGTAGCGGTATTTGGCACAGCCTGCAGTCAGGATTACGGTGTCTTTCGGGAGGGCTTTGGCAAACTCGCTGTAGTAAGCCCTTTCTTTGTGCCTGCCATCGCATCCTGCCATAACCATAAACCTGCTGATCTTTCCGGTTTTTACGGCATCTATGATTTTATCCGCAACCGAGATGGCTGCTTCGTGAGCAAAACCTCCTATGATTGTCCCACTTTCCAGCTGTTCAGGGGACTTGCTTGTTTTTGCCTGTTCGATAAGTGGAGTAAAGTCTTTTGTGCCATCCTCTTCTTCGTAGATGTGAGTGAGCCCTTCGAAGCCAACAACACCTGTTGTGTAAATCCTGTTTCTGTACGATTCTTTTGGAGGGATTATACAGTTTGTGGTCATCAGGATCGGGCCGTTAAACTTTTCGAACTCCTCATTCTGTTTCCACCAGGCATTACCGTAGTTACCTGCGAAATTGTCGTACTTCTTGAAGGCAGGGTATGAGTTTGCAGGCAGCATCTCCCCGTGAGTGTAAACATCGATTCCCGTCCCTTTTGTCTGCTCAAGAAGCTGTTCGAGATCCCGCAGGTCGTGCCCGCTGATAAGGATACCTTGCCTGCTTTTCACGCCGATATTGACGGCTGTCGGCTCGGGATTCCCGTAAGTTTCGGTGTTTGCTTTGTCAAGCAGGGCAAGAACGGACACACCTTTTTGCCCGCATTCCAGAACCAGGTTGATAAGGGCTTCCATACCCACGCTGTCATCTGTGGTAGAAACCAGCCCTTTTTCTATGAAATCGAAGATTGCTTCGTCTTTATATCCCAGAATATGAGCATGGTGCGCATATGCAGCCAGCCCTTTCATTCCATATGTTAGCAGTTCTCGAAGAGACCGGATGTCTTCATCCTGCGTGGAGTGAACAGCAACATCCGGAGTTTCTATGTTTTCAGGGGTGACCGTAGCCACAGCAGGCAGGTCTTTTTCGGCAGTTAGCGTTCCCGCAGGCAGTTTTGCCTTAATAGAGTCACGGATCCCAAACCCTTTTTTTAGGAGAGACTCAATTGCCTGTCTGTCAAAATTTGTATTTGTAAGGGTGGCAAAGAAACTGTCAAGTACAAACCTGTCGGTTGCTTCTTCATTAAGACCTGCAGTCCTCGCCTTCTGGTTATAATACGAAATGCTTTTGAGAACATAGAGCAGCCTGTCCTGAAGATCTGCAACTTCCCCTTTTTTGCCGCATACCCCATTCTTGGTACAACCTTTTACATTAAGTGCTTCCTGGCATTGGTTACAAAACATACTACTACACCTCTAAACCCTTTATTCGGAAAACTCCCAGTTTTTCTTTCTCTAGGATTTTTTATGCTCTTTTTACTCTATTAAATGTTCTAAGACAAGTATCAAATTCTCTGCTCCGGGACGCGGTGTCTTTTTAATACTGGTATATTTAGAATACTATTCTTTATACGATACCAGCTCATATATAGGAGACAGTTTCGATGTAGGTACCGGGAAAAAACTGCTGCCAGTAGTAGTAAAGGAAAGTGATGTCAGTTTGAAGGCCTTTCCGTTTCTTACGTGCATTTTATTCTTTTTCAAATCAGCTATTTACGACAGCCCGAAAGCCGCATCAATTTATTTAATTATTAATGAGCTCATCCCAAAAACGCTTTTAATTCCATATCAATAAGAGTTTTTAGAACTATTTTCTTAATTAGCAAATCGATTGATTCCTTCAAATTCGAGATCTAAGGGCATAAGTTTGAGTTTTGGGATTGGCTCAATTTCAAAACTCGTCAGCCAGGTTTCAACGTGCTTGCTCAGAGTTTTAAAACAGGTTTATACATTAAGTTTAAAAAGTAATTAAAAAGAAACTAATTTTTGTCGGTTATTCATGTTTTAACGCTTTTTTGAAAATACACATCATTCCTTTTAACCAGGTAAGTCTCAATATTCTTTCACTTCTTCTGTTTTTCAGGCTCATACGGCTGGATTCCTGCTTCTTGCAAGGTCCGTTTTTTGTACAGCCTTTTCCACTCAGGACTTCGGGACACTGATCACAGTACATTTTGCTGCCTCAAACTTTTTGCTGAATCATCTGGCTCTTTTGTCGTTTTCTCTTTCTTCTGGATTAATTTCGATAGAAATTCGAGTATATATTTAATACCGGTATATTTAAGATACTATGATTATGCTATATTTTAATGCATATATAGCAAGCAGTTTCAAAGCCGATATCTTGATGTACCTATTGTCAACGAAAACATTTATCACTAAGTAAACGTTCTTTTCCGCTACCAGTTTGAGATTATTTTAAGGTTAACAATAAGGCAAATTTTTAGCAATAAGGAAAGTTTAACAATACAGCCAGTAAGACGATTGACCTGGCAGCCGACAAAAAAAGCAAAAATCCGAAAAAATCTGAAAAAAATCTGAAAATTTGCCCTGTAAGCAGTGAGGGTCCAGTTTCATGAGCAGGAAAACAACTTATCCGAAAGTAATGTGCACGCAGCATCCGGACTCTGCATCAAGGTATATTTCCACGCAGGAAGAGCCCGGAGAAGCCATTGAAGCTGCGGTGGTGTTCGGCTGTGACGAATACATGCCGGATTATGAAGGGAAAGCAACCCCCTACCATCAGAATGTTCAGATCGTATCAAAATTCATAGATGAAACAGACCTTGTGCCCGGAAAAGATATTTTTATCACACCGCGGGCTCCGAGTGCAGTTCAGGAAAACCGGTTCAGGCAGCTCATGGTCATGATGTCCATTGCCGAAGCCAACCATAGCGCCCTTGAATACTCGGATGTACAGGCAATCAATGAATTTGTGCACCCCATGACAGGCACTGTAAGGGAAATACTTGATGCTCAGCAGCATATGGTGGACGTAAGCGAGCTTGCAAAAAAGGAATTCGGGTTCTCAATGGAGGTCCCGCGAATAATTCCTCTTATAGAGGATGCTCCTGCGCTGCTGCATGCAAAGGAACTTACAGAAAGTACGATCCTTGCTTGGAAAGATCGCTTCGGAACAACTCCTGAGAAATTCAGGGTTTTCCTCGGCAAATCCGACTCTGCTCTTTCTTTCGGACATGTGGCAAGCACGCTCTCATGCAAATACGCAATAAACGGGATTTCCGAGCTGGATTCGGAACTCGATACCGAAACAGGCATTATATTCGGAGCAGGGACTCTGCCCTTCCGAGGCCATCTGGACCTGAAAAATGCGGAAAACTTTTTCAGGGAATACAGGGGCATAGGGACTATCACCCTGCAGTCAGCTGTCAGGTACAGCCACGGAAAAGGAGATGCTGAAGCCCTGGTCCGCCTTGCAGAGACAAGACTTCCGGAATCTCCGAACATTTATTCCAGTGAAGAAAAAGAGGAGATTGTAAACCTTATAGGAATTTTCGGGACAAGATATAGCCGTATTACCCGAGAACTGTATTCTACCATAAACCAGCTCTCAGGCCTTCTACCCCAGCAGCGGGACCGCCTGATGCATAAAGGAAGCGGCGGTTACTCAAGAAGTACTCCCGATATCTCAGGCCTGGTAAGCCTCTGCCGCAGCGATATCGGAAAAGAACTCAAAGCCAGTATGCCTGCAGAAAACCTGCACCTTCCAAGAGCTATCAAGTTTACGGGTGCCCTTTACTCCATAGGCCTGCCTCCAGAATTCATAGGTACCGGCACTGCTCTCGAAGAAGCACGGGAAAAACTTGGAGACGATGCCTGTGAAAAGCTGCTTAAGAAATATTTCCCTTCCCTTGCCAGTGACCTGAGTTTTGCATCCGGATATCTTGACCTCAATGTAGCCTCCCGCTTCCTCTCCGGAGCATGTCTGAAGGAAGTCAGTAGAGACATTGAGGTTTTACGTGATACTTTCAGCCTTAAAATTCGGCCCGAACCTTCATACCGCATCCTGCTCGAAATGATGCAACCTGACCTCCTGCAGGCAGGAACGGCAGGAGACTGTACGGATGAGGAAGTCTCGCAGCTCGTCTGCTCGACCCTTACCAAAATGGGGAAAATCAGAAAAGCTCTGGGTTAAGAATTAAACTTCTCTTAACCCCTGGAACCTTTTTTGAATCGAGATAGTATGGAAAGCCTCCGCCAGCCTATTTGGCGACCCTGCACAAAAAGAAGACAGAAGCGGACAATAATAGAATGAAGAAAAAAGGCTTGAAAAGCAGTAAAAAATGAATAAAACATGGAAAAAGTATATCTGGCAATATTTGTTTCGGTTTTTGGCTTTATTTTTACACTATCACTTTATTTTTGGCTTTTTCATGTTTTTATTTAGCTTTTTGAGAAATAATATTTCTGCAGTTTGATACAATAATTATTATCTCCATGTACCTTTTATCAATAACAGATAATAAGGAGTTAAGAGACCATGACATACGAGATCGCACTCAATAAAGCATGGGATGAGATTGTAGCGCTAGCTCCTTCTCAAAAATACACCGTCAAATTTTTAACTGATATTTATGAAGTAAAAATAATTGATAGGATCGTGCTAATGAGGTCATCTGATGCTCCTGCAAGCGAGGAAATGTCCGTACTTATCCTTCGTTACCTCATAGGCATCCTAAAGCATGGGTATAATCAGAAAGGAGAATGGATCTCATTCAAAGAACTTAGGGGTGGACCAAGCTATTATCCAGCTTTTCAGAAAAATACAATCAAACCGATACTGGAAAGACTTAGAGAAGATCCAGATAGTTTGATCAAGAATCTGACAGGTCGCTTTGGAGGCAGGCTTGTTGAAGGTGGTGATGTCTCGATAGAGCTGGTTACCTTTCCAGATGTTCGTGTCAAGTTTATTTTTTGGTTTGGGGATGAAGAACTTCCGCCTGAAGTAATTATATTATTCGATAGGAAATTGGCAGAGATTTTTACCACAGAGGAAATTGCGGTTTTAATGTTTTTCCTGGCTATAGAATTGTTGGTTAGTAAATTAGATCCTGCTTTAAAACTCAATTTGACCTCCACAGTTGAGATAGGATTGTAAATTTGGGTTCTGTGCACTAATCACCCAAAATATAGAAGGTTCATTTTTTTAGCAAGAAACCACTTATTTTTATTACTATTTTCAGAATATTCCTCACAGAATACGAACTTTTTAATATAATATTCATGAGTTCTGTCAAGTCTATGGGAATAAGAGTTTTTCCCAGCAACTGTTAAAATGATACCTGTATTAATTTTGCCTATTTGCTTCTAATACTTTTTTTGCATTTACTCTTTTGGGGTTATCAATAGGAAAAAAACTTCTACCAAAAATGAAATGAGCTTCATGATACTTAATTTTCACATATGTATGGGTTTTTATATCCCATAGTATCTGGAATGAATCTAAGCTCAAACACATAGCCAGGTTTAACCCATTACGATTTAAAAAACGAGTAAACGAAAGATTTCCTGATATGAAGCAAAATATCTGATTTCAAAGACGACTTTATAAAGTAAACTATTGAGAATGATCAAATTCAAGCAGTTTTGAGAAAATAGTCAATCCTGTTACAAACACATATAAATTTATAGTAATTTGTAAGATTTATCTGCTATTTAGTAATTAATTTGTTTTTTATGAACAAGATTATAGCTAAAATTTAGAGTAAACACTGCAGCAGCATGGTATATGAAGCTTGTAGATCTCATAGAATCCATAGAGTGCATGGGACTTATTGTATTTTTTTACTATTTTCTAAATATACTTACATAATTGGTGCAAAGAAAAAATAATTCTCTGCACCTCAATACTTTCTCATAAACATTCACTTCTTATGCAAATCAGGTTCTTTTATTAGGGGCTGCCTTTTGTAAAACTGGTACAAAGTGGAAGCATTCGCCTGGAGCTGTGCTGGGATCTACATGAATAGTAGTGCCTGAAATATGTGGCAAATTCTTCATAAGCTTTTCTCTTATTGCATTGGCAATTTCGTGTCCCTCTTCAACTGAAAGTGAAGATGAAACAGCAACGTTGATCTCTGCATGAAGCCTATGACCTATCCAACGAACTCTAAGATCCGTGACTTCGCAAACCCCATCGACACTTTCAGCAATACTTTTTACTTTATCGATGATATCAGGCTCAACCCCATCAAGAAGACGAGTAAATACAGGCTTACTTGTATCAATAACTATTTTCAGAATAGTTATTGTAATCAGCAGACCAATAAGTGGATCAATTATTGGATACCCTAACCATACTCCTATTGCTCCTATAAGTACTGCAAGACTGGTCAAACCATCAACTCTGGCATGATAACCATCAGCAACTAGGGCCGCACTGCCAATTTCATTTCCAACTTTTATCCTCACCTGTGCCACTATTTCATTTCCAATGCAACCAATAATTCCGGCAGCAGCTACAGCATATAAATGCTTTATTGGCTGGGGATTAAAAAGCCTGTTAATAGATTCATATCCTGCTACAATTGCACTGAACAAGATCAGGAGAACGATAATCACACCTGCAATATCTTCCATTCTGCCATATCCATAGGAAAAGCTTTTGCTTGGCTTCCTTCTTGCCAAAATAAAAGCTATTGCAAGGGGGATTGCAGTTGCAGCGTCCCCGAAATTATGAATTGTGTCCGCAAGAAGGGCAACACTTCCAGACATAAAAACAATGATAAATTGCAGAATCGCTGTTATCATCATTCCTATAAATGACCATTTAAGAACCCGGAGTCCTTTGCTTGTAGCAAGTGTAGAGGGGTCTACGTTTCCATGAGTATGGCTGTGCCCGTGAAAAAGAGAGAAAAACCTACGTTTATGATTTTGCTCATGGAGATCCTCAGAAGTATTATTAGTCTCATTTAATTGATTGTTGGTATTCTCACTGCTCATTTTTTCACCAAATTTAATTTAGTTTTTAAGTCTAAGCTTAGTGAATGTTTTTATAAATAATTATTTATAAATATGAACTCATTTCTTATGTTTTTCATCATAAGTTTTTTTAAAGAATTAATACTGATAGAAAGTTTCTCATAATGCCATTTATTCCAAATTTAAGGCAAATGTAGTAAGTATAGAAGAATCCATTGGTCATCGGTTAAGGAAAAATCGTTATCACTTGCATTGATTTTCATAAAATTTGTTAAATTATTCATCAAATGCAAAACTGGAATCTGATATCGATTTCAATTTAAACACTAAACATTTGGGTTTGAGTTTTTCCGTCGAAATCGAGATCCGCAGCTCAAAATCCTTAACCGAATACAAATGTAGAAGAATCTACTTTTCTGTAAGTCACGTTGTGAAAAACACCACCACAGGAATCGTCACTATACTTACAGCCAGCGTTGCAGCCGTTATCCCAGCGGCGTAGGCACCTTCGTGTCCGTATAGCTTTGCAATCATTGGCACGACTGTCATCGTCGGCAGGGACATCAGGATGATCATGGACCAGATCATGTTATTCGGCAGACCCGTCATCAACAGGAGCTTGCCCAAAAGGATCGGCAAAATGATCATTTTAACAACAATGCCGAAATACAGATCTTTTGTTTTGAATGCGGTCTTCCAGTCGGAGTAGAAGATCAAGGCGCCCAGATAGATCATGGCCATAGCACCGACCGCGTTTTTGATCGTCTGAAGTGTATCATCAACGACCGTGGGCAGCTTGACACCGATCATAATGAAAATGAGTGCCAAAGCAATCGCAACGATGTTGGGGTTCACAAAGCTCTTTAATGTTATTTTCGCTTTTTTATCGGATGCAGTTGCAAGATACACCCCATAAGTCCAGAACAGGAGTTGATCGACAATACTGAACAACGCTAGATACAAAATGCCGTCCTTCGGAAATAGAGCTATAAGCAGCGGTACACCGACAAATCCGGTGTTTCCGAAAATGAACGCAAACTGAAAAACCTTTGCTTTGTCGCCGGTCGGGCGAAGCCCTTTTGCTATAATCCAGGTAACGGCTGAAATGATCACATAAAACAGAGCCGTGAGACCGATCATTGCGGCATTCTCCCAGACCATCTGCCTTGTCGTTCCGGCATAGGTCATATAAAAGATCAGCACAGGCAGAAAGATCTTTGAAACCAGTTTGGCAAAATCCGGTAGATAATTTTCCTGGATAACACCCTGCTTAGCCGCCACATTTCCGACTAGAAGAATACTGAAGAAAAGGATCATCTGATGAATGACGATTGAAAACAACATCTTGTAAATCACCTTTTTGTTTATCTTAAAAACGCGATAGGAATGCTGAGCCACACACGCGCCTGCGATATTTGCGAATCAGTTCATGTAAATAATATTCCCATTATCTATAAGACTATAGGCAAATACTTATAGTCAAAACGTTATATATTCACTAACACTCGAATACTTATAATTAAGACACAATATCCGCTTACTGATGCTTATTATTATTATTATTATTATTATTATTATTATTATTATTATTATTATTATTATTATTATTATTATTATTATTATTATTATTATTATTATTATAAGGACATTTATCACATGAGAAATTATATTGGCATCTCTCAAAGGCTGTCTTAAATAGTTCATCTATGTCATTTCTATATCCAGCCAACACATCGGAATTAATTTTATAGAAGATTCTAAAACCTCTTCGGTTTTCTTCAAGTATTCCAATATTCTTTAAAATCTTTATATGCTGGGATGTGGCAGGTTGAGAAATGCCAAGTTGTTTAGCTACATCAGAAACGCAAAAGGTTTCATTATTATTAGAAGCAAATATTTTTACTATTTTTAGCCTTTTCTCATCACCAAAGGCTTTGAGAACTTCAGCCATGTTTTTTATATGACCTTGCATTAATTTACCTCTTAATTATAAGTATATAAGCATTCTCTTATACATATTTGTCAGGTATTATAAATAATTTTCTTATTTTTCCTTGAGATCGTTGTCCTGCAACTAGCAAAACAGGTTTCTTTTTTCGGGTTCTTAGTAAAGGAGGTTTTTCCGCAATTCTTATAGGCTTTTTCTATTAGGGATTTCTCTCCTTTTCCTGTTCTTGAGCGAGCAAAGCGAGTGAAACAGACTTCGTGCTGTTGCACTTGCAGTGCAACTCCAGGAAATCTCCGATTTCCTGTGACCCCGAAGCGAAACTCGGGAAGTGAAATTCGGGTACTCAAACTCCTTTAAAATAATGCCCCGTAGTATACTCAACCCCTTTTGCAGGCTTCAATTTTACTTCTTTTCCTGCAATAGCCTGTTTATACACTTCTGTAATCTCTTTTACCTCGGCAGGAGTATTGAAAGAAAGGTCAAGCCTGATCACGTCCACGCCATACCCTTTAATATTCTTAATATACTTCAGCATATCAAGGATCTTAGAATTATAGATAAGGGTCCGGGTGCCCAGGCGCTGGACTGGAAACTCAGAGCCGCTCTGATCAACAAGGAGCACTTCGCTTTCTTTTCGTACGATTTTTCGGTCAACTAGGGGCTTTAAGAGGTCATTCTCCGTAATAAGCATCAGTTCCCTGCCGTAAACTAAAATTTCGGTCTGGCCTGAAATCCCACATGTATGGAGCGTTTCACAAACATGTTTTATTTCGCTCAGGTTCAGTTCACTTGAAAGGGTTGCCCTGTAAGCGCCTGCCTGATACAAGGTGCTGGCAGTAAAAGCATTGAAGATATTGAAGTCCTTCTGGGCGACAAAGGGTATGAAAAGCTCTTTTGCAAGCTGAGCGGCTCCGAGGCTGGAACATGCCACACTGAAACCGGCATCCCTTATTTTTTCCAGCAGGGGTTTTAATTCAATCATTTCACTGTCGTGTGTAATTCTGGGGATCCTGAAAACGAGTTCGGTTCTTTCTGCTTTCAAATCCTCAAGTTTCTCCGCATTTTTGAGAGACATCAATTCTTCAAACAGTGATGCCGGAATATAAGCAATATCTGCTCCAGCTATTGCTGCCCGTAAGAGAGAGGAGATCTCCTGTACTTCAACGCTCAGGAGGAGTTTCTTTGAAGCTGTGCCTTTTACCCTGGCCCTGTTTATGCTGATTTCATTCTTACCGGCTTCATTTTTACCGATTTCATTTTTACCGATTTCATTCTTACCGACTTCATTCTTACTTTCTTCGTCTTGATTTTCTGTACCATCTTCTACAGTGCATAGTCGGTTGAAATCTGTCATGTCAGGGTGTTTTTGCTCTTTTTTCTTTGCTGTAAGGGTTTTTTCCAGAAGGAGTTCTGCGGCTTTTCTCCTCGTATTCTTAAGCACGCCGACCGGGATAAAGATATTTTTGTCAGCTTCTATCTCAATAGAGGCGGCTTCAAAAGGAGTGTCCCCAAGGCTTTCCATTGCCTTTCTTATCTGCTCTTCAGTTGTTGGGACTTTCTCGGCTTCCTGGACGATATAGTCATCCGCAAACTCTGCATACGCGGATTCTTCTTTTCTGCTGTCCCTTCCGTTTTCTTCCCTTCCGCTGTATTCCTTTCTGACGTTTTCTTCTCTTATCTCAACCTTAAACCGCTCCCCTTTCCTGGCTGTTGCCCTCAGGCTTACGGGGAGAGCTTTCAGTTTTGTTTTCTGGAGGGTATCGAGGAGCTGAGTATCTGTTGTAAGGTAAATTTCATCTCCCCTCTGGACGGCTCTACCTGTTTTCGAGCTGATTTCAAGTCCTACCTTTTCGCCTTTCTTTGCGTTTTTTACGCGCTCGCCAGTAATTGTTATAATGCCTGTTACTCCTGAGCCGAGCATCCTTTCCCGCGTAAAGATACTTATGCCGTCTTTTACCTGGATGTCTCCTTCCAGCCGGACTGTAAGTTTTGTGTTCCCTTTTGAACGGAAGATATCCAGGACTTTTCCGAGGAATGCACCGTAGTTTGAGCTGTACCTGGGGTGGGACACACCTTTTTCCCCGAGTATGAAACCCCTGGTGAAGCCTCTGTAAAAGAGTTTTGCAAGCTCGGCTTCTCTTGTTTCTAGTTCCTCTCGGGTCGGATTTTCTCCGGGACTGCATATGCTTTCAACTGCAGCTTTATAGGCAGCTGCACTTGCAGTCACGTATTCGGGCTTTTTCATCCTGCCTTCGATTTTAAGGCTTACTACCCCTGTTTTTACTATATCCTCAAGCCCTGTGAGCGTTGAGAGCTCGGCACAGCTTATGGGATAACTGCCTCCAATATGCCTTTCGTCAACTTCCCTGCCGTTTACCAGGAACCTGTATCTGCGCCGGCAGGGCTGGGCACAGGCTCCCCTATTTGCGCTCCGGTCGTGCAGGAAACTGCTGAAGAGGCATTTGCCTGAGTAGGAATAGCATAGGGCTCCATGAACGAAGACTTCAATGCCCACTTTCGAGTGGTCCACAATATCCTTTACCTCACCGGTTGTAAGTTCCCTGGAAACTATTACCCTGTTTGCTCCCAGCCCTGCTGCAAAATCCACTCCTTCTTTATTGTGGACAGTCATCTGCGTGCTTGCGTGAAGGTCCAGGTCCGGATAAATCTCCTTTAAAAGCCTGAGAAGCCCAAGGTCCTGCAGAATAATTGCATCGATTCCGGCTGCGTATGCGCGGTCCACTATATCAAGGGCTTGCTGCAGTTCTTTTTGTTTGATAGGAATGTTCAGGGCAAGGTAAACAAGGACTCCGTATGAGTGAGCCAGGTCAACGGCAGCTTCCAGGTCATCAGCTGTGAAGTTTTTGGCTCCCTGGCGGGCATTGAATTCGCCGACCCCGAGGTAGACAGCATCGGCTCCTCCCTTGATTGCGCCGAGCAGGGCTTCGTTATCGCCGACCGGGGAAAGGATTTCAGGGGAATTACAGGAAAAATTTTTGTCAGACATATCAGATCAGGGGATATTTTATTCAGATAACTGTAACTTCTGGTGAATGGAAAATTTCGGTAGCTGAAAAGCTGTGGTAACTGTAAAGAAAAAGGGCTTATGCAAATCATTTCAGAGCCGGTTTAAAACGTAAAGGTGCTTCTCGCATAAAAAATGGATGGTAAGGTCCGGAATGTCGACAAAGCAAACCCGCATTTCTTACCCGCTTTTATTCCCTTTAAATTGTTTTAAATTATTTTTGGTCTTTTAACCTTCCTTCTTGCTCTTTAACCTTTTTTATTGTCTTTTTTGTCTCTTAACCGCTCTTATTGCTTCTTAACCTGTTATATTGATGTATCTTTGATTTGATGGTTTTGAGGTTCATCTGAACTTTATTAATTTATTAATTTAGATATATACTGAAACTTATTTAAATAAATAAGTCTAATATCCTAACAAACATTAGTATTAGTGGAAACATTCTCTATTTCCGGAGAATACTTATCACATTCAAATGAAGCTATGAATTTAAAGTTAAAAAAGAAATAGAATAAAATAATTTCATGGTTGTTGCCTATGAAAAGTATACTTGTCGTGGAAGACAATCCTTTAATTATGGAACTTGTCAGGACTCTACTGGTTTCATTTGGATACGAGCCAATAGAGGCTGTGGATGGATCTATAGCTATAGAACTATGTAAAAAAAGTAAACTAAACCTTATATTATTAGACATACAGTTGCCCGGGATTGACGGGACTGAAGTATTAAAAATATTGAAAGAAGATCCTGCCACACGGGAGATCCCGGTTATTGCCCTTACAGCCCATGCTATGCGCGGCGATGAGGAAAAGTTTCTGAAAGCAGGATGTAGCGGTTATGTTTCCAAGCCTATCGATATCCATAGATTCAAATCGATTATAGAAGAATTCATCGCATGAAGTGAAAACAGAGAGCAGGGGTATTATTTTTGTTTTATGGGAACTATATAATGCCAGGTTTTTTCAGAAATATATTTGGGAAAAAATCGGATGAGTTATTGAGTATTTTAGTTGCAGGACTTTTTTTTACATTCTTTGCCTCCTACTTTGGCCTTTTTGAATCCATTATTTTATTCGTTGAAGAATACAATTCCCGGAAGCTCGGAGGGCTGCTTACTCTTTCTGTCTATCTCACCTTTGCTCTAGGAATTTTCTCTCTGAGGCGCTGGATGGAACTTGAAAATGTCCTGGTACTCCAGGAGCAGGCAGAAGAGAGCCTCAGGGAGAAAGATAAAAGATACAGGGCTCTGTTTGAACAGTCAAATGATGCAATCGTGATTCTGAACGAGGAAAAAGTCCTGGACCTTAATAAAAAAGGCCGGATAGCCCTCGGGCTGGGCGATGGGGAGCTTGAGAACGTCTCATTGGAATCACTGGTGCCCGGAGAATATCTGCCGACAGTAAGGGAAGCCCTGAAATCTACCCTTGAAAACGGGGATGCACGTTTTGAAATGAAAATTCAGAAACATGACGGGGCTCTTATTGATGTGGAGGTTAGCTCTTCTTTCTTGAGTCTTGAAAACAGAGAAGTCCAGTTTGTTGTCAGAGACATAACGTCACGTAAAAAAGCTGAAAAGCTCGAGCGGGAAAGCCAAGAGAGGTTGAAAAAGCTAATTGACAATGCCCTCTGTGGTATTTTGCTGGTAGATGCCACTACACACGAAATAGTGGAAGTAAATCAGGCAGCTGAAGAAGCAATAGGGCTTTCGAGGGAAAATCTAATCGGACATGTTTGCCATAAATTCATCTGTCCTGCTGAGAGAAACAAGTGTCCGATAACTGACCTGGGGAGGACTGTCGACAGGTCTGAAAGAATACTACTCAGAAATGGAAAAGACGAACATTTACCTGTCCTGAAAAGTGTGGTGCCTGTAAAAATAGGAGATAGAGAGTACCTGATAGAGAGCTTCATCGACCTCTCAGAACGCAAAAAAGCCGAAGAAGAGCTGTTGCAGGCAAAGCTTGCTGCTGAAAGTGCCAATCGGGCCAAGAGCGAGTTCCTGACAAACATGAGCCATGAACTTCGGACCCCTCTTACCGCAATCATCGGATTTTCGGACGTGATGCTTGGCGGAATGAGCGGAGAATTCAATGAGCAGAATAGAAAGTTTCTCAACAATATAGCCAACAGCGGAAAACATCTTCTCACTCTAATAAATAATATTCTTGACCTTTCCAAAATTGAAGCAGGCAAGATGGAACTGGAGCCGGAAACGTGTTCAGTATCCGAGATATTTAACGATACCAGAGCTATAACCTCAGCTCTTGCTCTGAAAAAAGATATCTCAATGAAATATAGTGTGGAGCCCGAGCTTTCGGTCTATGCTGACAGGGTGCGTTTTAAGCAGATTATTTACAACCTTATAAGTAATGCCATAAAATTCACATCAAAAGGCGGGTCAGTAGCAGTTTCAGCCACAAAAGCAGGAGACTCTGTAAGGGTCAGTGTTTCGGATACAGGGATAGGAATCTCAGAGGAAAACCAGAAATTCCTTTTCCAGCCATTCAGGCAGATAGATGCCAGTATTAATCGCCAGTATGAAGGTACAGGTCTCGGGCTGGCTCTTGTCAGGAAGTTTGTAGTCCTCCACGGAGGCAGGGTTTGGGTCGAAAGCGAAACTGGAAAAGGTTCGATTTTTACATTCGAATTGCCTTTGAAATACAGGAAACCTTCCGAAACATGCGTAAGCGGTCCGGGTATTTCCGAAAAAGCTGTCCCGCTGATAGCCAAAAAGGAAGAAAAGGAAGAAAAAGAAGAAACTTCAGAAACCTTAGAGCCAGAAACACATGATGAAACCGGGACTCAGTTAATGACCCCCGTAATTATAGAGCCTTACGGAACCACAGGGGATGAGAACCTTGTACTTGTTGTTGAAGACGATGAAATGGCAAGGGAGCTTCTAATTATCACACTTTCTGAGGCAGGATACAGGGTTGCTTCAGTTTCCAGCGGGAAGGAAGCTCTTTTGCTGGCGCGTAAATTGAAGCCTTCTGTGATTACTCTTGATATTATGCTGCTAGGGGTTAGCGGCTGGGATATTCTGAGAAACCTTAAAAAGGATTCTGCTACAGCCGGTATCCCTATCCTGGTTATTTCCATGGATGATGACAAAAACTGCAGCATTCTATGGGGTGCGTTTGACCATTTGATTAAGCCTGTAGAAAAAGAACATCTCCTTTCCAGTCTGCAGAAAATAAAAGGAAGAACAGCTGCAAACTTATCTCCTCAGATTCTAATCGTAGACGATGAACCGGCTATAATCGAACTCCTCAGTTCCATTATAGAGCAGGAAGGATACGAACCGGTCTGCGCATACAGCGGCAGGGAAGCAATCGAGAAAACCAAAACATGTCACCCTGATGCGATCCTCCTTGACCTCATGATGCCGAAATTTACGGGTTTTGATGTCATCAAGGCTCTTAAAGAAAATCCAGAGACTATAGACATCCCTATCATCGTATGTACTGCCAAGGATCTTAGCTTTGAAGAAAAGGAGCTGCTCAACAGAAATGTTTCGTGTGTTATGCAGAAAGGAAACATAAACAGGGAAATCCTTCTGAACGTCCTGCATGGGGTTGAGGATGGAAAATTTAAAAGCAGACTACTAAACCCCTTAAAAAACCCTCAGCAAGCCCTTAAAAAATCCTTAACAAGCCCTTAACAAAACCTTAATTCTATTAGAAGCAGGAGCGATTTCAATAAAGAAGTAGGTTTCAATAAAGAAACAAATTTCAATAAAGAAGCAAATTTAATTATCTGCAGGCTCTTCTTTATTAAGGAAGTCAAGAATTGCCTCTGAATATTTATCAGGGAAATAGCGTTCTCCGGAGTGCTTTGTGTTCTCAAAGATAATAACCTGTACCTCCGGAAGCTTCTCTGCCATTGCAAGAGTAATTCCGGGGGGCGTGTACTCGTCTTCCGTACCAACAATAAGCAGGGTTTCGCTCCTTATTTCAGGCAGGCGTTCGTAGGTGCCGTTCCATTCCAGGTTTGCATCTGCCTGTTTCCGGATTGTCGGGCTTATTTCAGAATTGTCTGCAAAGGATTGAAACATACTTTTGAGAAGTCCGGCTTCAGGGGCATTAACACTGTAAACCGCAGACGAGAAAATTAACTTATCAACTTTTTCAGGATAATTAAGAGCCAGTTCCTGGGCAATTGATGCACCCATTGATGTCCCGAATATACTGGTTTCCGGAATTTCAAGCGCTTCAAGCAGACCTGCAGTATCACTGGCAAACAGTTCAAGGGAGTAATTTTCCCCGTTATCCGAAGAGTAACCTACTCCCCTGTTATCGAATGTGATAACCTTGTAGTCCTGAGCCAGCTCCCATACAAAAGTTTCGTTCCATGTATCCATGGTTCCCCCAAATCCCATTATCAATAAAAGTGGCTCTCCTGACCCAAATTCACGGTATCCGAGTTCGACTCCGTTAACAGAAACATAATTTACAGGGGAAGAGTCGAGGGAAAAGTTTGAAGCCATTAATTGCTTAGCTGAGTCTTTTTGTTGGGCACCTGTACACCCTGAGCCTGCAATAAATATAAGAAATAATACCAGGAAGAGAAGGCTCGTCAGGATAAACGGGTTCTTCCGGATAAGCGGACTCTTCAGAGTATTCAGAGCAAACAAGTTCTTCAGAGTAAATGGATTCTTCAGAATGATCGAATTCTTCAGAATAAATGGGTTTTTCAGAATAAATGGGTTTTTCAGAATAAGTGGGTTCTTCAGAATAAATGGGTTCTTCAGACTAAACGAGTTTTCCAAAGATAACAGGCTTTTAAGACTCATTGCCTTTGGTTAAACGCAGCCTCTAAGCATAAATGTTCCTGCTCCGATTTCCATATCTGGAGATAGTTTGGAAACAACGAGGAAGTATCTTACATCAGAATTATCTTTGTGTTTCCTGAACAATCATCAGGCCAGTCCCTCATTCTACCTTGATCCTGAAAAGAAAGCTCCTGTCCAGAATCCGGACCTGTAATAAATTTTCAACTCTCATTGAATTTTTCCTTATCAGAGAATCACTGCCAATTTCTAAACTGGAGTTCATAATACAGTGTTTTTTGAGTTTTATGAATTTATCTCCAGACTTTCAAAGAATATTCAATACTTATAACAGAGAATTTATATATATTTGAGACAATTAAATTAACCTGAACTAATAAATTCATATCAGGTTTAGAAACAGCTCCTGCAAAGATTCCTTAAGGAGGGATGGTAGCAGGTACGTAAAATTCATAAAATACAAAACTAATGATGCCCGGGCAGGACATTACAATCAAGAGGCAAAAGCTGACCCTCTTTACCCCTTGCCTGAAAATCGTTTCGTATGGCTTTTTGATAGCAAACTTAAAGCTCAGCTTAATGGGAGATGCCTCCGCATCATGAAGGATGTCTCCAGATCGAGGCCAAGGCGTGCGTTTTTGGTCTTAGGAAAGTAACCTGGTAAAACAGGAGAGACTGTGAATGTATAAATATGGCATAGCTATTTATTAGTAATTAAATATCAGCTGATTAGACGAACAATCTGAGTATTGGCTAATCCGCTTTATTTATAATATCATAGAAACTCTATTTAGAATTCTTATCAGGAATTTTTATTCAGGATTTCCTATCCGGAATTTCTATTTAGAAATCTTTCTTCAGAATTCACTATTATGATTTAATCTGCTTTTACCGGTTAAAATATGATGAAGCTTTGTAAAAAATTGAAGAGCATTGCAGGGATGTAATGCAAAACGATCCGGAAAATAACCAGCCCAGGAATAATATCCTGAGAATATATGCAATTATTGGTTCAGTACATGCAGAAAAATTAATTCTGCGATAAAGCAACCACACCTTTGATTAGCATATTTTCCGAAGCTTCATCCGGAACGAAAAATGTCTTTATAGCAACAATTCAAAAAAGTTGATCGACGTTGTCTCAATTTTTTAAAAGTATACAAAACCCCGAAAAAGTCTAATGTCACTGACCTCTCTTTGAACAGGTCCTTCGTGAGAAAAGCCCTGGCCTTTCCCTATCTGAGAGGGCTGGAAATCAGGCTACAAACTCCAGAAAACATAGCTTTGAAACTCCAGGAGACCAGGGTATGATAAGCGATGAAGAAATGAGATCCGGGAATATTTTGAATTTGTTCTGGAAATTTGCCTTCCCGGCAGTTGTGGGAGTCGTCATTGCCGGAATCCAGGGAATAATCGACGGTTTCTTTATAGGGAACGCAGTTGGAAGCCAGGGACTTGCAGGTATTACCCTTGCTTATCCCCCTTATCTGGCTATAATCGGAGCAGGTATAATTATCGGAATCGGCTCTTCCAGTCTTACAGCCCTGAAACTAGGAGAGGGGAATACCAGGGAAGCCCTGGAGATTGTGAACAATGCTTTTCCCTTAAGTCTCCTTGCAGGAGCCATTCTTACTGCAGGCGGGCTGATCTTTTGCGAAACCTCTATTAACTTACTCGGGACCAGCGGGCCTGCCCTCTCCTTTGCCCGTGAATACCTCCAGGTAATTTTTGCGGGTTCGGTTTTTATGATTCTTACTATTGCCCTCGAGCCCCTGGTAAGGAATGACGGGAAGCCGAAACTCTGCATGAGCATCATGGTTGCAGGCGTGGTCGCAAACGTCGTACTTGACTACCTTTTTGTCATGCGCATGGGAATGGGAATGTCAGGTGCAGCCACTGCGACGATAATTTCCTTTGCCCTGCCTGCAGTACTGCTTACGAGCTACCTTTTCGGCAGCGAGGCTAAGTTAAAACTCAGGCTTAAAGCCATGAGAATTAAAACCACTACTTCGATGCAGATCCTTAACGCAGGTGTCCCATCTTTTGTGATGCAGATGTCGTTTGCTCTCGTACTCTTTGTGCAGAATTACATGCTGCTCAATTACGGTTCCGAGCTTGCAGTCTCAGCCTACGGTATTATCGGGTATGTATTTTCAGTTTTCTACATGCTCTTTGAAGGGATAGCCCTTGGTGTGCAGCCGATTATAGGTTTTAATTACGGGGCTGGCAACTATGGAAGGGTTTTAAAGACCCTGAAACTGACAATGCTCTCATGTACCCTCGTTGGAATTCTGGGATTTGCACTGGTCTACCTCTTCCCGGAAAGCCTGGTACAGATCTTCAGCCAGAATGACTTCGAGCTTCTGGAAGTTACACTTAGAGGAATGAACATTTTCATGTTCTCCCTGCTCGTTGAAGGCATCGTGCTGCTTACTGCCATTTATTATCAGTCGATTAACAGAGTGAGGGCAGCACTTTTCATCCATCTTGGAAAGATCTTTATTTTCCTCTTTCCTTTGCTGTTCATTCTGCCTCAATTTTTCGGCCTGGACGGAGTCTGGTCTGCACCGCCGACTACGGAATATATCATGATGGCAGTGGTGACAGTTATGCTTGCAAAGGAATTCAGGTTCCTCAAGAACAACGGAAATCCAGAGATCAAGCAGCAGCCAGCAGAGACGAAACATGTAACATCGGTTTCCAGAAACAGTGTAAAAGCAGGGAATGAGGAGAGTACAGGTTTTATCACTCTCAGACACGCTGAAAATAGAGAAACCTCGTAAACTCCCTAAATTACCTTTTTCTGGACCCGTCATTTTTCTATAAGATAAATCCGTTTCTCTAATTTGACTGGTGGAGGATCAGTGACTGAAAATCGTAAGCAGGATAATGGTTTTTAAACACTGCCAAATCAATGGTGTGCCCGTTTTGTCATATTTGATCAATAACTCGTCCACTACCCAATTTGCCTGAAATCGAAAGCATCAATTAACTTATTTCAGCCAGATATTTTTTCTATCCGATCTTCTCTTCTTTCTTAATGAATAGGTTTTTGGCTCTTTGCTGTTTAGAGTGGGTAACTTCCATTCATCTCCTAAGGACCCATCACAGAATAACCTCTGCAGATCTCCGATTGGACATATTAATTTTCACGATCGGGATCGCCAATTAAAGTTACAATAAATAATAAGTTGCATAGGTTATTTCGTTGCGGGCACTACGTGTTAAAATAGCATATATAAAATTTAAAAACAATTAGTGTTAAAAATCACATTCAAGACTGATGTTTCTCTTTTTGGCTTGGCTACTTTCCCACTACGAAATAATTTTCAACCCCTACAAAACAACGAAGAGCCCAGTTTTTCAATTCATCCCAGGTCGCCTGATCATTGACGTGATTCTTTCTTTATTTATTTCTGAATAAGAACTGCTTAAGAACTGATGAAACACAATCCTGCCGCCATAAATAAACCCTTTATGGCTTTACCAATTTATGTCTAAAGAGTAAATTATTCTCAAACAGAACTAACTGCTTTTTTTACGAGAGAGCGCACCATTATATGGCTGGAGGATGATCAGTTCTGAAGCAAGATCCCGTGTCTACATCAAAGGACTTATACAGTTGCCCACTTTACAGACAGTTATACTTTATTGTACTGAAATAATATTTTTATATATCGTTCAGACAGAAGAATTAACTTTATAACTCACAAAATAGGGTCGAAGATACTGTTTTTTGTAAATAGTTATAAAAATAATATAAGCAAATATATTTGCGCTTTGTTTAAAAAATAAGAATAAAATCAGAAGAATATGAATCAGACCAAAAAATAATATATATCACCGACTTTTTTTAGCATGTATACTCTTCCAGCATTAGTACCTGTTTTTTTTAAAAAACTAGGCATGTATCTGCCTAATATTTTCTTCTATTTATAAAACTAAATGAGTATACATGCATTAAATGTAAACTTTGAATTTTTTTGTATATTTTGGATGAAAGTTTTTACAAAGTTAAAAAGGAGATGCACATGGAAAAAAATATCGATATAAAGCACAATAAGAATATAATAAAAAGAGCTGCAATCTTTAGCGGACTCTTTGTCCTATTTCTGATACTCGGCTCATCGGTAGCGGTGGCGGAAAATGATCCTCAAAGTTTTGAAATCGCTCTAAATCCTGAGCTCGCGCCAGAAAACCCTGACTTTATCGAATATCAGGAGAGTAATATTTCCCCTCAACCGGAACCTTCCCTGGATGGACATGAATCTGGCCTTATACCTGCACCCCTTGACCTTTCTTATATTAGCGATATTTCTGTCGCAGACTCATCTGTCCCAGCTTACTATGACCTGAGAACCCTGGATAAAGTAACAACTGTAAAAGACCAGGGTAATGCAGGGACCTGCTGGGCGTTTGCAAGCTACGCCTCTCTGGAATCATATTTAAAGCCTGGAGAAAACTGGGACTTTTCAGAAAACAACATGAAAAATCTGCTTTCTTCTGCATATTCGGAAGGATTTGACCGCGATCCCAATGGCGGAGGAAACAGACTTCAGGCAGCTGCCTACCTGAGCCGCTGGAGCGGACCCGTGAAGGAAAGTGATGACCCCTATTCAACTTCGTCAGGAGTTTCTCCAGAAGGCCTGCCCATAAAGAAGCATATACAGGACATTCTTTTTATTCCTAACAGGGCAGGTTCTCTGGATAATGAGGGGATAAAATGGGCAGTCCAGAAATATGGGGCAGTATATACCTCGATGTACTATTATAATAACTCCACTTTTTATTCTCCTGCTAATTACAGCTATTACTATGATGAAGCCTTGATACCTAACCACGCTGTAGCCATTGTGGGCTGGAACGACTCTTTTGACAGAAATCGATTTTCTCAGGTTCCTCCAGGAGACGGGGCATTTATTATGAAAAATAGCTGGGGTTCAGACTGGGGTGACAGTGGATATTTCTATGTATCCTACTATGATTCAAATGCAGGCAATGGGAGTTCTGTTTTCACTGCTGAAAATCCAGATAATTATGAGTACATCTATCAGTATGATCCCTTTGGGTGGGTCTCCAGCCTGGGATACACTAACCCCACTGCATGGTGTGCAAATGTCTTTACTGCAAATTCCGAGGAGGCACTTAAAGCTGTAAGTTTCTATACAACAGATTCAAATTGCAACTATGAAATTTATATTTATACCAATCCGGGTTCCGGTCCCATAAGTCAGGCAGGCCCTGTTCTTTCCAAAAACGGGACATGCTTAACTGCAGGCTACCATACAATACCCCTTGATTCCGAAGTTCGGCTTATGACCGGCCAAAAATTCTCAGTCGTTCTGAAACTTACAAATCCTACATACAGGTTCCTGATCGCCCTGGAAAAGCCTAAAGAAGACTGGAGCAGTAAAGCAAAAGCAAATTCAGGAGAGAGCTTTATAAGTAGTAGTGGGATAACCTGGACAAATATCAATGCATCTTATCCAAATACAAATGTATGCATCAAGGCTTTTACAAACCCTGTTTTGCTTCCTGTTGCAAATTTCAATACCAATGTTACTGAGGGTTATGTCCCCCTGTCTGTACAGTTTACTGACCTATCTGAAAATACAACAGAAAGAAGCTGGGACTTTGAAAACGACGGAAACATAGACTCTACAGAAGCAAATCCGGTTTATATGTACTCAGCTCCAGGATATTATACCGTTAATCTGACTGTAACCAATGAGAATGGTACGGACTCAAAACTGGGTATAATAACTGTTTTAGAACAGCCCTTACCTCCTGTAGCTAAGTTCTACAGCGATGTTACACAGGGTTATGCCCCCCTTTCTGTACGGTTTACGGACATATCGGAAAATGCAACAGAAAGAATCTGGAACTTTGGCGATGGCACATATTCAACAGCTGTTACCCCGGTTCACAAATACAATAAAGCTGGGAAATACACCGTCAGCTTAACAGTAAACAATATAAATGGAACGGACACGGAAACAAAGTCCAAATATATTCTGGTCTCCAAAAAATGAAAGACTAAATTAAAAAATAATAAAAAAGGCTAAAAAGATATGAGATAATTTGGGCAGCTTTCCGAATTCCAGCTGCCGGGAAATATGCCTGAAGTTCTATTTGGGTTCAGGCAGTTTCCTTTTTATTGACAAATCGTGAAATCACAGAACTTTTATCCATATGAACATCATTTCAAAAACACTTAATCTCTTTTTATTCCTCTAATTTAAAGTTTTAGAAATTCCGTTAGCTCTAACCTCATAAGACTTACTCAAATTAAAAAGAAAGATATAGAAAACCTGAGAAAAGAAATCCGAAAATATAAGCCAGGTAACAGACGATTTCCTTTTTTACTGGCAAAAAATATATTTACTTTAACATAGTAAGTGCAACATTATAAATTTTTAATTGTGAGCTTCGATTCTTAATTATAATCCAATTCTTAACTGTAGCCAGATCCTTGACTCAAATCAGATTTTAACTCTCATACTAAATTCTGAGCCTATAATTCAAAAAGGATACTCGACCCTGATGAAACAAAACGATAGTACACAGGAAAAAGCCCTTAAAGTAAAAAGGTTTGTCAGTTATCTCTTACCGGCTATCATATTTGCCCTGGCTTTATGGACTCTGGATAAACAGATGCACCACCTGCGTCTGAGCTATGTTCTGGAAAGTATTGCCGGTATTCCTCTAAGCCATATAGGGATCGCTATAGGTTTAACTTTTTTAAGTTATGCCGTGTTGACAGGTTACGATTACCTTGCAGCCCGCCATATCAACCAGGTCCTGCCTTATAAACAGGCCGCAAGAACCTCTTTTATCAGCAAGTCTATCAGTCACACTGCGGGCTTTAATTTTCTGACAGGAAGCTCTCTCCGCTACAGGCTATACTCAGGATATGGGTTGAGCTTGAGTCAGGTATGGGAAATCATAGTTTTTAGCGTCTCTACCTTCTGGGTAGGATTTTGTTTTATTGCAGGCTTGCTTTTCACATTTTATCCTGTAAAACTGTCGAATTATACACCTGCGATCCCTATTCCTTTAAATGTCGTAGGAATCCTGTTACTGCTGCTTGTTGCTGCTTATTTCTATCTCTCGTTCCGAAAACGGGACCTTGAGGTAAGGGGGTATAAGATAAGGATCCCTGAGCCAAAAATTGCTCTCCTGCAGCTCGCCTTATCCTCCGGGGACTACCTGATTCCAGGTAGTATCATATATCTCCTCCTGCCCTCAAACCCGCAGCTTACTCTGCTACATGTGCTCGTATTCTTCATGCTGGCGCAGCTGATAGGGTTGATAAGCACTGTCCCTGGTGGGCTCGTTGTTTTTGAGACTGCCATGCTGTTTATGCTGGAACCTTATTTCGGCACGGTCGATATCCTGAAGCCTCTTGTGTTCTTCAGGCTTATCTATTATTTTGTCCCATTCCTGCTCGGTTTTCTGGCTCTTATATTTCACGAATTTGAAGAGAAAAAAGAGTTTCTGAAAAAAGCCGGAAAGCTCACCTATTCCAGCCTGTCGGAAATAACGCCCCAGGTCTTTTCGATCCTGATCTTTTTTGGGGGCATTTCCCTTCTCTTCTCCGGAGCCCTGCCTTCAAACCCCAGGTATCTGCATGAAATCACATACATGGTCCCTCTTCCTTTGATTGAAGCTTCCAGGCTCTTTGGAAGTATAATAGGTGTATTACTCCTACTTCTGGCAAACGGGCTATGGAAGAGGATCGACGGGGCTTATGTGCTCTCCCTTATAGTCCTTTTACTGGGAGGTGGCTTTGCCCTTCTGAAGGACTTTGATTATCATGAAGCTGCAGTGCTTTTTACTATGTCTGTCCTCCTGTTTCCCTCGAGGAAGCATTTTTACAGGAAGTCTTCACTTTTGCACCAGTCTTTTAGCAGGGAAAATATAATTGCAATAACTCTGGTGCTTGTAAGCTTTATCTGGCTCGGATTTTTCTCATACAGGAATGTGGAATACTCAAACGAACTCTGGTGGCAGTTCGGGGTAAATTCCCAGGCATCGAGCTTTTTGAGAGCCGTAGTAGGAGTCTTCTTCCTCCTACTGATCCTCGGGGTCATGAAAATGCTGAGCCCCTTTTCAAAGGATATCCACCTCCCGGGAGCTGAAGAGCTGCAGCTCGCAAAAACGATTGTAAGGGACAGTAAGGAACCCCTGGGAAACCTGGCGTTTACAGGTGACAAATACCTTCTTTTTGATGACAAAAAAAAGGCTTTTTTGATGTACGGAGTCTCAGGAAAGAGCTGGATTGCTATGGGAGACCCTGTCGGGCAGAGTGACAGGATAAAAGAGCTGATCTGGGACTTCTATGAAATGAGCAAGCTGCATCAGGGGAGAGCCGTCTTTTACGAAATAAGTGAAAAACATATCCCTATTTACCTTGACCTTGGACTGACCCTGATCAAAATAGGGGAAGAAGCAAAAGTTCCCTTAGAGTTCTTTACACTGGAAGGAAGTGCAGGCAAAGATTTCCGTTATGCAGTGAAAAATGCAGAAAAAAAAGGTTACTGGTTTGAAATTATCCGGCCAGAAGACGCAATTGCCCTCATCCCTGAACTTAAACAGGTCTCAGATGCCTGGCTGGAAATGAAAACCGGAAAAGAAAAGGGATTCTCAGTAGGATTTTTTGACGAAAAATATCTAAGTAATTTTCCTCTTGCGATTGTCAGAAACGAAGAAGAAATCGTTGCCTTTACAAATATCTGGACAGGAGCAGGCGCAGAAGAATTCAGTATCGACCTGATGCGTTACAAATCCAGTGCTCCGGCAATGGATTACCTTTTTGTCAAACTCATACTCTGGGGAAAAGAGAACGGATACAAACACTTCTCCCTAGGAATGGCTCCGCTTTCAGGCCTTGAAAAAAGGCAGTTTGCCCCCCTCTGGCATAAAGTCGGGTCTTTAATCTTTGCCAACGGCGACTATATTTATAACTATAAAGGTCTGAGGGCATATAAAGAAAAATTCAATCCAATCTGGAGCCCGAAGTACATTGCTCTCCCGACAGGGTTTAAGAAGAGCCTTGCTCTGAAAGATATCGCAGCCCTGATCTCAGGGATGAAAGATCTCTTTTAAGAATGCGTAATTTTTTCGAACTTATCCAGCACCATAAACATAAATTCTTTCGTTCCAGCCAGATGTTTCTCCTTCCCCACCATCTCTTCTTTTTTCTGAATAAACGGCCCGTTCCCCATCTCATTTCCGAACCGCCCTATCATGGACTTGACCCTCTCTTCATGCACTTCAGGATGGAACTGCAGAGCCAAAACTTGGTTGTCATATATGAATGCCTGGTTCCTGCATCCCTCACTTTCATAAAGGTGCACAGCTCCCTCGGGCAGATCAAAAGTCCGGGAATGCCAGTGAAAAACTACGATCTCTTCCGGTAGCCCTTTGACAAAATCAGGTTTATTTTCTACTGCTACCGCCTTTATAGGGAACCAGCCCATTTCCCTATGCCTGTTTTCATAGACGCGGGCGCCGAGCACATCGGCAAGCAACTGAGCGCCGAGGCAGATCCCAAGAACTGGTTTTCCTGCTTCGATTGCCTGTTTGATAAAGGCTTTTTCGTCTCTCAACCAGGGATTTTCGTCATAATCGTAAATTCCCATAGGGCCGCCCATAATAATTAGAAGGTCAAAAGAGTCAAACGAAGGTGGATTTGTAATTTTGTAAAAACGGGTTGACTCAAGGAGGTGGTTTTTAGTTCTGGCATATTCTTCAATTGTACCAAGGGTGTTAAGGGCGGAGTGCTGGAGAACGTGGATTTTCATAGATAATCAGTTTAACTTTGAGACGTGAACATTTAGAGTTTTCCATTCATCTGTAACATGGAAAAATGGGTGATTCTTGATTAGTCGGTTGATGCTGTTTACGAGAATGCTATAGAGAATCCTATAGAAAAACTGTAAAGAAATTCACTACCTAGTCCGGGAAATATATCTCTCGAGCCCGGAAACAGCATTTTAATTTACAGCTACATATAAACACCTCCGCCAGCTCGTCTGGCGACCCTTAAAAAAAAGAAAATTGAAACTGAAAAATAAATGTTGGAAAGAGTGATTTTTCAGATAGTTTTAGCTTTTTATTTGCTCCTTGATGGGATTTTGGTTTTTTTCATTTTTGACTTTTTCAGTAATCTTTTATGTTGATTTTATCAGCTTTCTCTTTTTTTTGGGTAGGCTGCTCTACTGCGTCGAGCGTGACAGGAAGGGTTTCATATAGCTAATAACGGCACATAGTTCAAAGTTCAGGATTCTGCATATAGAGCCAATCAGTTTTCCTTTATGCTCAAAAATCAATTATAAAGGCGTCCAATCTTTACACCTTTATTTCCCATGAGATGTGCCGACCCACTCACAAACACGAGACGAGAAATATCGTATGATCGTGCTGCGGTTCACGGGTGTTTTCATCTATCGAGGAAAATTTACGAACACCCAATCGAAATAAACTTATTTATATTCCAGAATGTTCTAAAAGATGATAGACAATGAAACTTGACACTATAATACGCAGTTTTCTGATAGCTGGTTTGATATCTCTTTTAGCATTGATTCTGGAATCGGCTTACTACGGGCTGCGCAACGCGGCTTATTCTATTACCAGCCCTTTTGTCAGTACAGGTATAAGCAGCCCCATAAATATGATATTGATAACTATAATATTCGTATCCAGTTTCTTAATCATGTTAAATAAGCTATCTAAAAAAGAAAGAGTGTGAAAAGATACAGATTTTCTTCACTTCAAATCCCGTATAAGTTTAATTCTTATCAGTTGACCCTTATCAGTTGAACCTTTATCTATTGGACCTACCAATAAGATCAATAAGATCAATAAGACAAATTAGTGCGCTTTTAGAGATGTGAAGCTACATTGATAGAAAGCTAAGTGCTTGCTGTCAAAAACTTGAAATATCTTAAGATAGCCTCATTTCGTCCTTTGATATCCAGAATAACTCCTTCCCACTTGTATGAGGCAGTAAAAAGAGAGGAGTGTTAATTCTAAAAACATGTGGATAGAAAAGTTAAGAAAAAGGTTACCAGGGACCTGATTAAGGTCTGCACTGCTATTTATAATCTGCAAGATTCGTTTTGATAACTCTGAATACTGAGTTTTTGGATCACTCGTTTTCAGAATGAAAGGATTTGCACCATTTTCTATTGCCTGGTGCATAAGTTCTTCTCCTACTTCCGTAAATAGAATGAAAGGAATGTTGATTCTCTTACCGCGGATAGTTCTCAGGAACGTGATACCATCATGTTAGAACAAAAAATCAAATTGCGTGCGGCCACCCCACCCTAAACAGGCTGTCCGACAATTACCTTGGGTAATTAGTGTCCACAATATAGAATATGATTCTAATTATATAATTCTCAAAAGAATATTTTGATTTATGGCGTTTATCAAATCATCAAAGAATCAAATTTGGATTTTACCTCCAGATATTCGAGATCTTATTCCTTCAGATCATATCTGCTACTTGATTGAGTCTTTTATAGATGAAATAGATTTCAGTGAATTTGAAACAAGGTATGATGGTTCTGGACACCCAGCTTATCATCCATGCATAATGTGTAAAATTTTGATTCAATCGATGCTTGATAGAGTTCGATCATCGCGAGCGATAGCTCGCAATGTTCGAGAAAATGTAGTTTACATGTATTTGGCTGAAAATCTACAACCTGATTTCAGAACAATCAGTGACTTCAGAAAAGAAAATGAGAAACTGATTACTAAATTGTTCAAAAACACAGTTAAGGCAGCTAAAGATCTAGGAGTAATAGGTCTCGAGCAGTTAAGCACCGACGGATCCATGGTAAAAGCTTCTGCGTCAAAAAATAATGTGGTTTTGGAAGAGGTCTTGAGAGTTGTTGGAGAATATGTCAACAATGAATTAAAAAAAGGTATTGAAGTAGACAAACTTGAGGATGAACATTTTGGTAACTGCCGTGGGTATGATCAATTAAATGAAAGTGGAAGATACAAGGTAAAAGCTGTAGTTGCGAAGTACATAAAGCAAGTAAATAAGGATAATTCTAACGACCGAAAAAAAGAGATTAAAGATATCGTTAAGGAAGCACTTAATGAGTTTGAAAAGGACAGTATTGAGAAAGTAAGCTTGACTGATAAAGAATCTCGTTTTATGAAAAACAAAAAGGGAGTATTTGAACTGGCATATAATGCTCAAATAACAGTGGACCATAGACTGGGGTTTATTGTTGCAAATAATATCTGTCAAGATAGAACTGATACTTATCAATTGAAACCACAGATCGAACTTGTTGAAGAAAATTGTGGTTTCTTAAAAGAAGGTACTAAGATATGTGCAGACAGTGGATACTATAGCGGAAATAACATTCATTATTTGAACGATAAAAAATTGGATGTATATATTCCAGAGCAAAAAGAAGTAGATAAACAAAGAACAGAAAACGTTGAAGACAACAGATTCGATATTGGTAATTTTGAGTATAATGAAGAAAATGATGAGTTTATATGCCCTGAAAATCAAAGATTGAAGTTTTTGTATGAGGGTTATGAGAAAAAAAGGAAGAGAAAATACAGACTTTATAAAGGAACTGAATGCAAAAAATGTGAATTTAGCAAAAATTGTACAAAAAGGATGGATGGAATCAGGCACTTAAAAGTAGCTGAATTTTCAAAAGAAAGAAAGCAATTAGCCGACAAAATGGAAACAGAAGAATTCAGAAAAATATATGGGCAAAGAAAGCAGGTAGTAGAACCTGTAATTGGAAATTATAAAGAGAATTTAGGGTTTAGAGAATTTCTAACCAGAGGATTGAAATCAGTCAGGAACGAATTTAATTTAGTTTGTACCTCAGTTAATTTAAGGAAAATCTGGATTTACTCTAATAAAAACAAGATCATTGGAAGGGAAAATAGAAATAAATGGAACTTTCACTCTAATATTTTAGCAAGATGAATAGAAAACAAATCTCATAAAAAGTTCCAATCTACTAGCAGACGATTTTATTTCATTACTAACAGTAATTGTCGGACAGCCTGTAAAGGTCAGGGTATTCGTGACCCTCTGCACTCCCATAGTAATAAACATAATTTAACTCCTTCTACTATCGGCAATAATGACAGATATCAAGAATTACGTTCATCTTTTATTGAGCGAAAATTTAATGAATGGTAAATTTGTTGGCAAGACTGTTGGCCACATTAAGACAATTACATTGACGCCAATTCTCAGCACATTAATCCTAGTCTAGTTCCTCCTATGAATGGCACTTGAGGCTAAATTGAAAATATTTAAAAATAATGCAATATTCCATAAATTCAGAATATAATCATGAAATGAAATGGAAATGAATCAGTTTATGATTCCTTATTGGTATCAAAAGAGAAGTTAATTTTGTCTATGGCATTTACAAAAAATAACGGCTGTACAAAAATTTTGCATTACTACACAAAAAATTCGAGTTACAAGTATCATATCCCTTTTAAAAAATAAGATGATGGAATTTGAACCTGCGAATTCCTTTAATAAAACCTTAATCCAATCATGTTCGGCCTGGCAAATAACCCTTGCATAATCTGTTCATAAGTGCTTTTTAAGTAATTGAAATAAGATACAACCTTTTGAATAATTTCCCAAAATTTGTGCTGTACTCTTGAAAGTTAAACGAAGTTTACCTGTTACCCCTAATTCATTCTCATCTCGGGTTGCTGTAATGAATGTACTCGTGAAAGTTAAGCGGAGTTTATCTGTTATCCAGAAAAAATAGAAAAATATTGAGAGAGCTTTTGATAGTATGAGAGCCCATCCCAAAACCATTTTCATTCCTATATCTAGAACTATTTTGATGATCCGAACCTCGATTGACTATTCCAAATTCGAAGTTCGTAAGAGTAATTTTGAGTTTTGGGATCAGCTCTGATAGTATATTTAAATTTTCCAAACAGGATATATATGCCAGAATTGATTTGGGTACTTTGAGTAATTATGGGACTGTATGAACCTGAGATACAAAATCAAGCACGATTGAACATGGGCAAAGATAGAAAATGAATTATTTGGATAGGAGCACGTAATTAAGGAGTTGAGCTTATTAACAATGTAAACGAGCAAGAACTTGATGTTAGATTAATTCAGAAAAACGAAAAAAATATAGAGGCAATATTTAAAATTGATTCTGATGCATTCAATGAGAATTTACTTAGTAACTGGTCATTGGTACCTTTTATCCGATTTGGACACGTTTTCGGTCTCTTTACCTGTAATTCCTTGAAAGGTTTTGCCATATTTATGAGAGCATGGGATAATCCAGAAATTGCTTATCTGGTGGAGATAGCAATAGAAGGAGAAAGTCAAGGAAAAGGACACGGATACCATCTCATGTTACAATCCCTATTACATCTGAAAAATGACGGAATCTCTACCGTTGTTTTAACTGTTGATCCGGACAATTCGAGGGCCCGGCATATTTATTGTGATAAATTTGGATTTGAATTTGTAGAATACCGCAAGAATGAATATGGACAGGGGCGCGACAGATTGTTCCTGAGATTAGACCTGGAGAAATGGACTCAGTAATCCTCTAATTTTTCCTCCATGAAAACAGGATAGTTATCAAAATCATTAACCAAAATCATTAACCAAAGCCACTAACGATCGGTCAATTGAGACTTCACAGAACCGAAACAGTCAAGATTTAAATACAAATGTGTAAGAATAAAAGGATTTTCGAAGGGAAGGAGGAAAAAGATTTTTAATTTAAAAATAGACCTCCTAGAGAAGCAGGAATTACTGAACTAATTTTTACTTTAAAAAAACTGCTTACCTTCAGTTGTCCAAAATATCAACTGTGTAGATATATATTCCCAGAATAGAGTTAACAAAAACAGATGCGAGGGGTGGGATTCGAACCCACGAAATCCTTCGATATCGGATCTTAAGTCCGACGCCTTTGGCCTGGCTGGGCAACCCTCGCGCCTGGAGAAAAGCTGGCTTACTTTGAGCCGCAGAATTTCATCATCCGGACATGCTCTAAATAAAGTTAAATTATTTAAAGTTTATTCTCTACCTTATGGAGATTATATTTCTTGGCACTGGAGTTGCGATCCCTCAGAAGGGTCGGGTACAGTCCGGAGTACTTGTCAGGCTTGAGGAAAAACCTCTGCTTGTCGATTGTGGAAGCGGCGTCTTAAGCAGGTTTCCCGATGCCGGAATCTCACATACCGAAGTGGATACCGTACTTCTTTCACATCTTCACCTTGACCATGTAGCTGACCTGGTTCCCCTCCTGAAGGCAAACTGGCTTAGAGGAAAGACCAATATGCAGATCTATGGACCTGACGGAACCGAAGACTGGCTATCAAAGATGCTCGGGGCTTACGAGTATATTCAGGACGAAGTGGACGTGGATGTTATAGAGCTCACTCCCGGAAAGGAGTTTACGCCTGAGGGTTTTGACTGCGAGATAACCTGTGCATCTGCTGCCCACAGCGTCACGACTCTGGCATACCGCGTGACTGCAGAAGATGGAGAATTTGTTTACTCAGGGGATACCGAGCCCTGCAGGAATATAATGGACCTTGCAGTTGAAGCCGACCTTCTGATCCATGAATGCTCCTTCCCTCCCGGTACAAAAGTAACAAACCACACAACTCCGAGCACACTGGCTGAAATGCTTGAAGACTATAACAAAGAGATCGGAAGTATTTGCCTTACACATTTCTATCCCGAAATGAAAGGGCATGAAAGAGAAGCAATACACCGCCTCAAAGACTATGTTGAAGGAGAGGTGATTCTTGCAGAAGACCTTATGAGGCTTGAGCTGTAACGCCCGAGTTTCGCTTCCCGAGTTTCGCGTCGGGAGCACGAGGTCCTTTTCGCTACGCTTCTCTGCGCTCAAGAGGACTAATTTATGGCTCATAGCAGTGAACTTCACTCAGGAGGACTTAATTACAAATATCTCAAACTACAAATATTTCTGACCCATATAACATTATTTGCTTTATCAAGTCGTTCTTATCACGCTAAGAGAAGGAGAGCGGTCTTTTCCGCGAAAAAGAAGAAAAAATAGGAGAGAAGAAAAGCTACAAAGTAAAAACGGCATAAAAAAGGTAAATGTTAAAGAGTATAACTTTACTTTTTTCCGTGCCTTCTGTTTTAGTTTCTAATATATGAAAAATACTTTTTTTCGGCTTCTTTTTGCTTCTTTACCTTTCTTTTCTTTTGATTGGCTTCCGGACAGGTTGGCAGAGGAGTATATTGCCTGTGAATTTGAAAGCAATTTAATTTAAAAACGGTTTTAAGGAGTGAGGAAAGTATTTTCGGACCGGGTGGAGTATATTACTGCTGCGTCGGGAAATAAAGAAACTATCAAAAGGCATGCAGCCCCATCCCTTAAATAGCATAAAAATAGACATCTTTTGTTGAGGAATAACTCTAATCCAGACTTAACCAAATTAATCAGACTTAACCAAATTAACCAGAATTAGCCAAATTAACCAGAATTAGCCAAATTAACCAGACTTATGCTTCTATTGTGGTGATCATATGGCAAGAATACTTTCGGAAACAGATATTGGAATATTGAAAACAGTTGCCCCGGAGTGTGAAGGATATCTCTGTTCAGGGTCAGGAGTGAATTACCGTTCTATCCTTCCGCCTCTGGCAAACCATTACTCAAAAGATGCAGCCGATTTCCTGAGAAGGATTAAGCTGCTATCCAGATACGACCTTGAATACCTTGTCAGACTCATTCTATCAGGAGAAGAAAGCCTGGGATGCGTGCCTTTTAATTACATTACCCTCTTTGTGGAAAATGTATCAGAAAGGCTGGGTGAAGAGATTGCAGCTCAGGTCAGGAAGTCGTACGAAGATTCCGAATGTCCTGCCTGAAAGACCTGAAAAAGCCATAGAAAATGGATTAAAATTAAGTAAGGATTGAATTAAGTAAGGATTAGAACTAAGTAAATTAGAATTGGCTAAAAAAGGCTCTGGTACTGTGCTGAGAGTTCAGACAGGTACCATTTACTTACTCTATGCAGTATAATGCAGCTTCTAAATCAGTGAATGCAGCTCTTAAATTAGTGACTACAGTTTATCAGGGACTGATCAATAAGGTCCGGAGAAATCAATACAAACCCGGATAAGCCTTCTATGCTCTCCCGTATTTGTCTTCAAACCTTTCGATATCGTCTTCTCCCAGGTAATCTCCCTGCGCAATTTCAATGAATACCAGGTTCTGGCCGCCTATGTTTCTAACGCGATGTATTTCGTTTACCGGCAGGTCGACAGAATTTCCTACAAGTACCCTTATCTGGTCACCATTTTTAGTTACGAGTCCTTCTCCGCTGACTATGTACCAGTGCTCGTTCCTGTGAGCATGGCGCTGAAGTGATATTTCTTGCTGAGGCAGGACAGTAATGCTTTTGACCTTGTACCCCGGCCTCTCGGTAAGCACCTCATAGAAACCCCAGGGCCTTTTTGACTCACGTTTACACTTTTCCAGGATTGTCTCATATACCCTGATATAACCTTCTACCATCCTGTCAACGGAGAAGCGTTTTTCCACGCTCTCTCTGCACTTTTTGCGGGATATGGTGTCCAGCCTCTGGACAGCCTCTGCAGCTTCATCCACGCCGTTTACAAGGAATCCGGTCTCTCCGTCACTGATCAGTTCAGGCATGGCACCTCTGTTTATTGCAATTACAGGTGTCCCGCAAGTAAGGGATTCAACCACGCCTAGACCGAAAGGCTCATCGTAATTGATCATATGCAGGAGAGCACGGGCATTTGATAGAAGCTCTTTTTTGCGCTCCTGGGATACGTGCCCTTCGTAAATTATCTGCTCGTTGTCTATATGGGGCTCGACTTCATTCTTGAAATATTCAGAATCTGCAATGAAGCCAGCCATTCTTAATTTCATTCCTGTCTTTTTTGCAACTTCTATTGCCTCTTTTGCGCCTTTATCTCTGTGAATGCGTGATATAAAAAGAAGATAGTCTTCAGGATTATCATTAAAAGGAAAACTCTCCACATCTATCCCGTGTCGAACCGTTGCTGTATAATCCAGTTCGTTGCACCGATAGGCATCACTTATGGATACGTAAAAAGTACTGTTATTGTATTTTTTATAAACTGGCAGGATTTTCCGTGAAGAAAAGCCGTGTATAGTTGTTACAACAGGCGTATCTACAAGCTTACTGTAAGTAAGAGGCAGATAATCAAAATGGTTATGGATTATGTCAAATTCATTTGCCCTTTCAAAGACCTCTGATATATGCAGGCCTTCGTACACCTTTGCAATCATATCTTTATCTTCTTCGTACGGCCTCGGGCATACTGCATGAAGCTTACCTGCAGTATGCGAATCAGCTGTTGCAAACAGCGTAACGTCAATACCCCGTTTTACCAGTCCTTCGGTTAATAAGGATACCATTGCCTCCCACGGACCGTACTTTTTAGGCGGCGTGCTCCAGGCAATCGGAGATAACATAGCAATTCTAATAAAGATCCCCCCAGAACTCTATACTTATAAGCTCACTTTTCCTCTGTTTTAAACTACTTTCCCAATTCTTATTCGGAATCAAGATGTCTGTGCCCTTCAAATGTTCTGCAGAACTCTTCAGGACATTGTTCCTCAGGGCACCCATGGATATATTTCAGGACATCGCAAACTTTTGCGGTTGCCAGGGATACAGAAGTATCTGCACTTCCATAATAAATACGAATTTCGTCATTAGTCAAGACCC
The DNA here is from genome assembly GCF_055385895.1 of Methanosarcina subterranea. Classification (NCBI taxonomy): domain Archaea; kingdom Methanobacteriati; phylum Methanobacteriota; class Methanomicrobia; order Methanosarcinales; family Methanosarcinaceae; genus Methanosarcina; species Methanosarcina subterranea. Next base: position 2,990,945 of record NZ_AP042426.1, read on the forward strand.
AGCCACAGGGGAAAACAACATCATTAACGTCTCCACTGCGCTCATACAGTTCACGGGGTCCGAAAACCCATCCTTCTGACCTGTGGAGGACTTTTTTGGGATCTTCAAGGTCAAGAAGAGCCAGCCCAAGCCGGTAACTTGTTTTTGATGTTGTTGGGCGCACTCCATGATACATTATTAGCCATCCGTCAGATGTACGGATTGGTTGAGGGGACAAACCTATCTTATTGGCATCCCACCACCCTCCTTCCCGGGCATACAGAAGAACCTGATGATCACCCCAATATCTCATATCCGGGGAAAAAGATATCCAGATATTTGCCTTTGCATTTCCCATTAAAGAGACCGGCCTGTGTAACATTGCCCACCTGCCGTTAAACTTTACAGGAAACAGGGCCGAATCTTTGTTTTCAGGTGGCATAGTAGGTCCTACCCGCTCAAAATTGCGGAAATCCTCTGTAAAGGCAAGAGCTGTTAAGGGACCAGAATCTGAAAAAGCAGTATATGCTACAGCCCATTTTCCCATCTCATCAACATAAGTCAGACGAGGGTCTTCAATTCCATATATCTCTTCAGGATAGTTTACAGGATCGGGAGTAAAGGTCGGTTCAGTGTCAATTTCCCATCCATCGATTCCGTTTTTACTCCTGGCCACCGTAAAGTGAGAAAAGCCCCTGTGGTCTTCAACCCGCACCAGTAACAGAGTTTTACCATCAACTATCGCAGCTGCAGGATTAAAAACTGAATTGGCCTGATACGGCCAGTCTTCAACGGTAAGTATAGGGTTCTTCTTATGCCTTACAAACAGTTCTCCATGGTCTTTCCAGATTACCATATCACCACTCACTCTGCCTGATTTGTTGATAGTAGGCTTTTTCTCTTTGGCAGGACTTCTTCACTTACTACCTGCTGGAATAAGGCACCATAAGCTCTATCTGCATATTTATTTAAGGAACTTAAAGCCATAAGGTAGCAGATTACGGACTCTGCACCCTGGTTGCAGTTCATTCCATCACAGTTGAGCCCATCGCAGACCGCACCTGTTGAGATATCATACATCGGAACTAGCAGGCGGTTTCTGCCCAGGAAATACTCAAAAGAGTATCTTGCAAGGTCCAGATATTTTTTCTCGCGGACAGTTTCATAAGCCGAAATGTAAGCCTGAGTCAGGTAACCTGCCTCTATGGGCTGCTGGTCAAAAATCGGTTTTTCCCCATCACAGGAATACCAGCCCTGGTTTCCAATGATATCAAAAAAGTCGCCTTTCCATTGGGCCTCAGTAAGGAAGTCCAGAGTGGCAAGACCAACTCTTCTGTAAGTCCGGTTTTTAGTGTACTTATATGCCAGTATAAGAGATTCACTCAGTTTTGCATTGCTGTAGGTGACCGTAGGTTCAAACCAGTCCCAACCTTCTTTACTGTTAGCTTTGTAAAGGTCAACCAGAGAATCTGCATGGCTGATAAATATGGATTCAAAGGTGTCCCTGTCTACGAGAGAGTCTATGGGTCTGACAGCGTCCCTCCGGGAGTTAAATACAGATTCAAAAGAGTCCGCATCTACGCCTGCCTTGAGCATCTCATACAGCCCGCACATGGTGTAGGCTTTTGCCCTCGGATAACTCAGTTTTTCCATCTGTGTTTTTGACTTGCTGATAAGCGTATGTGCAAGCGTACGTATATTTTTTGAGAGGTGAGGACAGCTGACCACATGCCCAAGCCCGTAAATCGCACGCCCGAGAGTATCTTCGCTTCCTTCCTCGTCCAGAAATTCCCTTCTATAACTCATAAAGTTATGAAAGTGCCCTGAATCTGTCTGGGCATGTTCAAGGAAGCTCATATAGGTTGTAATTAACTTCCAGAATTCTTCGGCTTTTTCATGGCTATCGATAAGCTGCGTTAATACAACAAGTCCCCTGCCTACATCATCGGTACTGTATCCGTGATGCCGGGCAGGCACACCCAGATTAGTGTGCTGTATAATCCCTACATCATCGGTCAGCAGTTTAAGGTAGTCAAGTCTAACTTCGGGAAGCTGGTTTGGAAGGAAATTAAATCTGTTCTGTATTCTTGGATAGGTACTGTATTTCTTCAAAGCCTTGCTAAAAACGGCATTATATTCTTTACCTACGTTTTTCCAGGTCATTTTTCTACCAAAATCGTATGCATTTTTACGCATATTATTACACTCGTCCGGATTTTCAATCAGGTATAAAAGGGAATTTTTAAAACCTTCCTTATCTCCGAAATCTACCAGCATCCCGCGATTATCGGAAAGCATTTCCTGTGCGTACCAGTAAGGAGTGGATACTATTGCTTTTCCCATGCCAATAGCATAGGTCAGGGCGCCGCTTACTATCTGTTCTCTGGAAAGATAGGGAGACGCGTAAATATCGCTGGCAAGGATATAATTGCAGAGCTCTTCTTTTTCGACAAACTTGTCGTGAAATATTACGTTATTCTCAAGCCCGAGTTCGGAAACTCTGGTCATAAGATACTGCCTGTATGCTTCTCCATTGTGTTTTTTGACCACAGGGTGGGTAGCACCCAGTACAAGGTAGACAAGGTCGGGATACTGGCTTACAACATCAGGGAGAGCCTCGAGCATGCTTTCGATACCTTTGTTCTGGCTCAGCAGACCAAAAGTAAGAACAAGTGGAGATCCTTTAAGACCCAGTATTTTTTTATATTTTTCACAGTTGTTAAACGGATAGTCCGGCACTCCATGAAAGATAATCTCTATTTTGTCTTCAGGAGCGTTATAAACATCTTTTAGCATGTCGACTGCAGTCTGGCTCATTACAACCAGCTTTTCAGAGTACTTTATGAGTTTTTCTGTAGATGTACGGTATTCCGGCTCCGGCTCCCGAATCACAGTATGCATTGTAGTAATCACAGGTTTGTTTATTCCGGAAAGGAGAGTGAAAATATAATCGCCTGCGTTTCCCCAAAAAAGACCGAATTCGTGTTGAAGACATACTATGTCTGCATCTGACTGGTTTATAAAGTCTGCAGCCCTGTAGTAATCTTCTATTTTGTCCCTTTCTATTTGAAAAACGACCTCTTCCGGATAATCGTATGTTTCAGAAGGGTCATTAAGGGCGATGACCTCACAATGTATATCATCATGCACCCCGGATACTGAATTCAAAAGATCAAAAGTAAATGTAGCAATCCCACATTCTTTCGGAACATAAGTTCCTATAAACAAAACTTTCAGTTGCTTATTCAACTATTTCCCCCCAAACTTAAGGTAATCAGAGCCGTACTTCTCGCTAATAGAGCTTTTAAAGCACTTAATTAAGTCTACTCCCCACCTAACAATACTTAATTAAGCAGTACTCCCCGATTTTTTAATTATGCTTCATAATTCTTCATTCATCTTGTGTTCTCAGCTCAATACATATCAACCTCCGTATTGATGCAAAGACTATATATCCACAAAGTTTATTACCGTATCATATTTAACCTATTTATATTTACCGCAAAACACGCGACTGTTTAAAAAATATATAGTTTAAAGTCGAAAATACATATCCATTTTCTTAAGAATACCGACCGTCAACCGCTCAACTTACTAATTTTTGAAAAGAGCGATATATTTATAATCCCCACCCGATCACTCACTTTACTAAAATTTAGCTAACTGAGTAACAAAATATTGATTCGATACAATAATTGTATCCTATGATATTTAATATTATTTACAAATATAATTACACCAGTTAGCAGAAAAAAACAATATATCTTCTATTAAATATTTTTATTGAAAAAAAAACATTTTAGAGATTTTTTGAATAGATAATTCGGAGAAAAATATAGCACCATAGCAATGCTTATTTATATTTATATCTTTTTTTGTTTACTATAAACAACAAAACTATTTTTTCCATGTTTTTGGCTTAAGATCTTTAATATGAATCACTTTTATTCATCTCGACTTTTACCTGAATCTATCTGGCTGTCATACCTTTAAGAGAAAATAAAGCAAAACCTATAGTAGCCTTAAGATCTTTAATAGGAAGCTTATCCTGGCCTGCAGAAGTGACCTGAAATAGATTCCAGAAAGGACCTACTTGTAAGATCAAGCGCATTGAGCTCCGAAGGTGTGCCTTTTATTTTCCTGAGACATGCATTGAAATAGCTATCAGCAAGTAATTTATACTCAGGCCCGGATTTTTTACTATTTTCTAGATGAGTGGGTAAAAGACTGAAACCATTGAAGGTACTGAAGATACCTGGCGATGCTGAAGATAAAAGAAGGCGCTGACACTGCGGAAGATAAGTGAAGGTATAAAGTAACTGAAGATGCTTGATCTGAAGGTAAAGAATTCAATGATTTTGAAACAACCATTCTGAAAGTTATACGAATGATTTCAAAATCGTTGAGGTATAATCTACAAAAACCCTATTTTATTAAAATTTTTCCAGATATTTGCATTACGAAATAAACACTTATTTTTTGCGGTTCTGAACTTTTAGATGCTAACGATAATGATTTTTTTGCATTCCTGCTTCTACACGATCTCCTTTTCTGAACTCATAAAATGTATTTATCTGGTTGCACAAATATTTTTATAATATAATGAACAAAGTACCATACAACTTACTTAATAATTTAAGTGATTTAATAAAATTTATTTATTCAGTTTACAACTTGATGAGCCAGTTAAAACAATAGACTAAGTCTTGCAAAAGAAACAGTTCTGAGCTATTTATCCTATCCAATACAAAGATAATAGCTTCTTACGGATTCATTTTAAGGATTTCTTTTGTGAATTAAACGTTTATAACTGGATATTATCTGCCAGATCCGACATTATAGCCTCCCAAAAACGAAATTCATTTGAGTGAGTAATCGAGACCAGATTACTCAAGATATTTTAATATGGCAATTTTGAAAAGATTGTATATTTTTTCAAAGTATATTTAAATTTTATTTAACAGAAATTATTTAACAATAATTAAAGGTGATAGCTCTGTTGAATCGAAAGTTAGTAATATTTTTCATAGTAAACTGTCTTGTCCTGTCAGGCGTTCCTGCAGCTTTATGCATGAGTTCAGCACCGGTTGTTTATGTTACCGGAGACGGCAGTGGGGACTTCAACTGTGATGGAAAAGACGATCATATACAGATAAACGAGGCTCTCAAATTCGTAGCAGAAAACTCCGCATATACGACTGTTCATCTCAAGGGACCTTTTACATATAGCATTGATGAGACCCTTCTGATAGGCAGCAACACTATCTTTGAGGGCGACTCAAGTGCAAAAATAAAGCTTGTAAGCAATGCTAACTGGGAAGCCTGGAAACCGATGATCAAAGAAAGAAGTTCTGGCAGCCACGACATCATCATCCACGGTTTTACAATTGACGGAAACCGGGAAGGTAATACAAATGTGGTTAGTGGAAAAGGGTATTATAACCTTATCCACCTGAGCAACTGTCAGAATTTAAATGTATATGATATGTATCTGACCAATAATCACGGAGACGGCCTGAAAGTTGATAAATGCACCAGCATAAAGCTTTATAACAACAAAATTTACCTGCTCGGGCATGATGGGCTTTATGCCAGTGGCTGTTCAGGCGTGGAAGCCTACAACAACACAATAACCTGCAGGACAAACAGTGCCCTCAGGTTATATAATACAAACGAAGCCTCTTTCCACGATAATGTTATAACGTCGGAGGGTTCCGGAGGCTCAGGGATTGAAATCCAGAAGTATAACACTCCCTTAATGGACGATATTGAGGTCTACAACAACGTAATATACAAAACTGCTCTTGCCGGAATCTGGATTTTCGGATCAGGGTCTTATTCCGCTTCTTCGGCAAACGTCCATATCCATCATAACCAGATATATGATACCGGAACCAAATCCAGCAACAGTATAATAGGAGGAATCGTATCCAACGGATTCGGTGGACTCATTGAGAACAATGTGATCGATGGCGCCTATGGAGCTGGCATTGTCCAGAAGACCGTATATTCTCCAGCACCGTCAGGCTCGGGCTTTGTTCTTACAGCAAGAAATAACATAATTACAAACTCCAGATCTTCTTCAGCCGGAGGAAGCGGGTATGGTATTAACAATGAACTTACAGACACCCACTCTTTTGTCCTGCAGAACAATTGCTTCTACGGGAATACAGGAGGAGAATACAAAAATGTTCAGGCATCGTCCTCCGATATAAAAGTAGATCCGCAGTATGCTGATAGAACTAACCATGACTATCACCTGAAATCAAAAGCAGGACGATGGAATGGAGTCAGCTGGGTAACTGACAGCACAAGTTCTCCCTGCATCGACGCAGGGTACAGCTCTTCAGACTATTCAGCAGAACCTCAGGACAACGGAAACAGGATTAACATAGGGGCTTTTGGGAACACAAAGTATGCTTCTAAATCCGGAACATCGACATCAATTAACAACCAGGCTCCTGTGCTGAATCCCATCCAGGAAGTCACTGTTGAAACTGAAAAAAGCCTGACCATTACAGTAAGCGCATCGGATGCAAATGGAGACAGCCTCACTTATTCCGCCTCAAATCTTCCCAAAGGAGCAATTTTTGACAGTAATTCAGGCCTTTTCAGCTGGACGCCGACTGCAGAACAGGAAGGAAAGTACAGCGTAACTTTTGAAGTAAGCGATGGAAAGCTTAAGGACTCGGCTACAGCAAGTATAAGTGTCATCAAACAGAAAAGTCCCTCACCCGTAACAGGGAAAGTCTACGATAACCGTCTGCGTGAAACTTCCCCTGAAACTGTTTTTGAGAACACTTCCTTTATTGACATTGGGGGAATGAGTACTGGCAGGTACAGGGACGCCATGTGGTTTGACCTGAGCGAATATACAGACTCTGCAGAAATCAGCAATGCAATCCTTTCTCTTTACTGGTATTACCCTGCAGGAAGCTCAAGATCAGAAGATACTGTGATCGAAGTTTACAGGCCTGCTTCTACCTGGAACTCAAACTATGTTAGCTGGAACAAAAAAGATAAAGGCGTTGCATGGAAAAATCCCGGAGGGGACTGGTACGATAAAAATGGCGTTTCTCAGGGCAGCACTCCCTATGCTTCAATAACCCTGAAAGGCAGTACTCTTCCTGATAACAGGTACTATAAGCTGGATATAACTGACCTGGTAAATGAATACCTTAGCGGCAAATACGAAAATACGGGATTCATTATTAAGGCAAAGACTGAAAATAACAATTACATAGCTTTTTACAGTTCCGAAGCCAGAAATGAGAACCAGAAACCCGAGCTTACTATAATTGAGAAGCCATCTGTAAATCCTGTTATGGATATAACCGTTACCGGTGCGAAGGATAACCGCCTGCGTGAAGCTTCCTCTGAGGTAATCTATCAGGACAGCTCCTTTATTGATGTTGGTGGAATGAGCACTGGCAAGTACAGAGATGTCATGTGGTTTGACCTGAGCGAGTACACCGGTTCTGCTGAAATTAGTAGTGCAAATCTTTCTCTCTACTGGTATTATCCTGCAGGAAGTTCAAGGCCTCAGGACACTGTAATTGAGGTTTACAGGCCTGCTTCTGCCTGGAACTCAAATTATGTTAGCTGGAACAAAAAAGATAAAGGCGTTGCATGGAAAAATCCCGGAGGGGACTGGTACGATAAAAATGGCGTTTCTCAGGGCAGTACTCCCTATGCTTCAATAACCCTGACAGGCAGTACTCTTCCTGATAACAGGTACTATAAGCTGGATGTAACTGACCTGGTAAATGAGTACCTTAGCGGTAAATACGAAAATACAGGTTTCCTTATAAAAGCCCGCACGGAAAACAATAACTATATTGCTTTCTACAGCACTGAAGCAGGAAGTGAAAACCAGCGCCCGAAGTTGAATCTGAAATCTGGATTATAATTTATCAGCAATTTTAGTTTCAGGAAGGTGCTTTACAGGGTCGGGAATAAAAACGGCAATTGCTTAACCTCCACCCTGTATATTTTTTGGATAACTCTTTTGGATAACTCTTTTGGATAACTCTTTTGGATAACTCTTTTGGATAACTCTTTTGGATAACTTTTTTGGATAACTCTTTCGGATAACAGGCTTTACCATTTTCTCAGAGCCTGACTTTTTCTGGTTTTAATGTCAAAATTAATTTAAAACTGAATAAAGAATTTATATATCTTGGCTTCATACCCTCTGCATGGTTCCTGCCCTATTGAGCCCTCTTGAAATGCCTGTAATAGATGGCATCAGAATCCCGCTAAATTTGTATGTCGTGCTTAAGGAGCCAGCGCTTCTTGCTGGCATGTCTTATCCGGGGATGCGCACGCCCTGGGAAAACATTGGGGGCGCTGGTTTCTCAGGAGTTGTCTGTCTTTGTGATTCAAAGGTTTCATATAATCCCTATCCTCTCGAAATACTGTTTTCTGAAGAGTTAGAAGATCTGCATCACGGTCTTCCCCCAATTAACCCTCAAATGCAGGGGGAACTTGTAAGAGAAGCAACCGAAGTAATAAAACGAGAAATAGATGCCGGTAAGGGAATTGTTGTCCATTGTATGGGTGGAATAGGCAGGACTGGTACTGTGCTGGGTTGCGTACTCAGGGAACTTGGTTTTCGTGCTGAGGAGATAGTAATTTATCTGGACAGAATAAATAGACTTCGGGGTGTAAAAGGATGGCCTGAGGTGAAATGGCAAGAAGAGATGGTACGTAAGTACTGATATATTCTGAAAAATTAACGTTCAGATGAAGAATTCTTTAATTCGTTGACATCCACTTTCTTATTCACTTTCATATCATTTTCATACCCACTTTCATACCCATTTTCATATTTATTTCATATTCACTTTCCTGGCAGAGATTTTACAACAATATCATTAATTTCTCAGGCACTTTTATTTTTCTTTTATTTTTTCTTTTCGTAGTCAGATTCGCTTTTTGGCTAACTAACAAAAGCCCAACTAATGGAAAAATTTAATAACATGATGTTAACATACTAACAGTTTAATTTAAGTTAAAATGTGGTGATAGCTATGGTAACAAGTCAAGAAAGACAGAGGGCAAATCTGGCCAGAATGAAAGAAATAATGGAAGAAATTGAAAGCACAACAAACGACTCTGATCTGATAGCCGAATTAAATGAACTTCTAAGAAAACCATATTCGCTGTCACTAAAGTGGCATATAATTATGTTTAAAAGTGAAGTCGAAAGAAGCTTGAGGTATTTGGAAGATATAAGAAAAGAAGAACTCAAGATAACAAGCGGAAAGAGCAGGCAAAGAAAGGAACCAAAAGGAGGATTAAAACAGGTTTACTATAAATCCTCAGAGATTCCAAGCGCATTTAAACTTGATTACTGCATTGTGTATGACGCTGAAAAAAACCAGTATAAATGGTTAAAATGCAGCACTCCCAGAAATACAAGAGCAAAAGTATTTACAATTCCAATATCTATGATTGGGGAGGATAAACTCCAGTGGAGTGAGGAAATGAAACAGAAATGGGGAGAAGACAGCATCGGACAGAGAGAATTAGGGGAAAGGGCTATTAATAACTAAAAAACACACCAGCAGGTATATCAAAGATCCCGGAACCAGTCACTTTTATTTACGAAGTATCGGGAGATTAAAGGATATTAACATCGGAAGTTCTTAAAGCTGCGGTTAATGCAGAGTCCCATAACGTAAACGGCACTTAACATTTCTATACTGTATATCATCCGTTGCAGCAGTTACGTACAAAAGTCCTTTGATTTAGTGGATGCTTCAAATCCCGGAATCCAATTTTCTTATTCTTTTCAAAAGAAGATTTAAACTGGAGATTAGATAATAAATGTGGAATCGATGCTCTGTACAGTCTAATCTCCAGCAAAGTCTTAAGGGTCACACCTTATTATGTACGGATTCAGGCAGGGATTTCCTTATTCAGGATATAAGAGATCATTTCGGGGTTCAACTTGCTCTCCCTTGAAACTCTTTTTTCGATTTCCTCGGAGGATTTGCCCTCGATTTTCATCTCTTTAATCCTTTCAATTACCGAGGATGAAATGCTGTAATATTCGTTGATGTCCTTCCTGTGCCCCCAGACATCTCCTTCAAGAAGCTGGACTCTCTGCATCTGGAGGAACATCTCTATGGACTTTGAGACCGTGCGCCTGTATGATTTGGGTAACTGGATTACCTCAATCTTGGGGCAGGTTTCGACCAGTCCAAAGATGTCCTTGTTCGAAGGCCTGAAGGCCAGGTGGACGATACGCTCATTCGGATTAAGTGTAAAGATTTCTTCTCTGGAACTAACTACTCTTATTCTCATGTTTTTCCCCCACTGTAAAGTTTTTTTATGTTTTAAGTTGTTTTATGCTCAGATATTTTATGTTTAGGCAGTTTTATCTTCAGGTAGTTTTATGTTTTTACTACAGTATTAACTACTTATACTTATTATAAATAGTTATCTCATTCGACTAACATTATTTAGATAGTATACTGGGTATTCTACTTTTATCAGGTTCCTTAAAACAGCTTTTAAAAGCTCAAAACCGAATAAAATCACTCTATACAGACGATTCCTTCATCTTTTTTTTGGTTTTTGCTATCTTTCTTACTATAATTTTTTTTACAAACATTTCAATTTATCCTGACCTTTAACTCGTAGAGTTCCTATATTTTCAGCTTAAGATTTTGATAATTTTACAAAAGACATGGAAACCATCCATGTAGACAGGGTTTATGCTTCGTACCAATAAATATGACATATTTAATAAATAAATAAATAAATAAATAATGAATCTGAAGCTAAATAATGGATTTAAAACTAAATAATGGATTTAAAACTAAATAATAGATTAATAAATGCTGGATTTAAGAATAAAATGAGAGATTTAAGAATAAAATGAGAGACTTAAATAGAAAATATTTGAGAGGTGGGTCTAGACCACTGGAAATTTTTAGGGAGATCCATATTCAAAAACCCTCTGCAGTAAACATTAAATGGAACTCTATACCCATTTTCGACTTATGCGGGTTTAATCTTCAAATTTCAGTTCATATTCTTCCTGCAGTTCCCTATCAAAAAGTTCTTCTTCAATCTTCAACGTACTGGCTCCAGTTCCGGTTTTTCTTTCAGGCATGCCAAGTTCAACAAGAGTAAACTGCTTCATTCTTTCAATCCGGGTATCTTCGGGGTTCAATTCTGCAGACCTGTTTAAAGCTGAAAGTGCTTTATCGTATTCTCCTGTGTTGTAATAGAGGACACCCTTATAATACCAGGTTCTTGAGTTATGCAAGTTAATTTTAAGCGCGTCTTCAATAGCCATAAATGCTTCATCGTGTCTACCTAACCTTGAAAGCATAAAAGCCCTTTTTGCAAGAGCTTTCTGGTCATATGGGTTGAGTTCCAGGACGCTGTTAAAATGTCTCAATGCTTCCTCATACATCCCGTTTTTAGAGTAAATGTATCCTCTTGTAAAAAGAGAATCCGAATTTTCAGGGACAATTTCCAGAGCTCGGCCAACAGATTTTAAGGCTTCATCTGACCTGTGCATTCTGGTGAGGATTGCTCCTTTCTTTGACCAGAGGACCGGGTTGAAAGGATTTAGCTGGATCAGCCCGTTATACATGCTGAGTGCATCGTCGTATTTTCCGGTCATTATAAGGATGAAACCTTTGTTCGACAGCGCTTTTGCATTATCCGGCTGAAGGTTTATTATCTTATCATAGGCTTTTAAAGCCTCTTCAAACCTGTTTAGCTTGGAGAGGGCATATCCTTTTCTCAGCATTATCTCAGGGTTTTCCGGTGTAAGCTGATATGCTTTTTCAAGGTACTCGAGCCCTTCTTCATATTTATGGAACTTTAGAAGGGTCTTTCCTTTCAAAAAAAGGAATTCACTATTCTCCGGGTTCATATTGAGTGCGGTGTCCGCAAGCTCAAGGGCTTCCTGAGGTCTCTGGAGTTCCAGGAGACTTGAAATTTTAAGAGGGAGAGCATCCACACTGTCCGGCTCAATTTCAAGTACTTTATTTGCAAACTCTAATGTCTCTTTATACCTTCCTAGTTGATAGAGCACAAAACTCTTTTTACACAGGGCTTTTACATATTCCGGGTTGAAATTACATAGCTCGCTAAAAGAAGATAACTGTCTTTTTGACGAAAGAGTGTTTATAAAGTCCGGAGTAAGGCGGATTACTTCATCAAGCGAATAAAATGCTTCTTCATATCTTTTATGTTTGATAAGAAATTCCGCTTTTAAACGCCAGCCATCTGCGTTGCCAGGTTCTGTTTCAATCAACTCATTAAGGGACTTTTCCTCTTCAAGAATTTTATTTTGTTTGTTTTTCCAGGTTTCAAGAAGGGATCTTGAGTCAGGATGTTCCGAATCAATTGAGAGAACATACTCTATCTGTTCTATTGCTTTCCCGAAATCTCCCGAATCCGCATATCGCAGAGCCAGCTTTTGCATCTCATTCACTGCATGATATGCAGAGATCTGGACAGCTATATCCCCCTGCGGTCCTCTTGTAGGCTGAAACACAACCTGAATTTGAGCTCCCCAGTATACATTCTTTAAATCAACGTTAGATATTGAACTGTCGATTATTGAACTGACATGAAAAAAATATGTTTTTCCATCCTGACCTGTTATAAACCCGTAACCCTGTGGTACAATATACTTGAAAATCTGGCCCTGCCTGCGGGAAATTTTACTGCAGAAATCCTTCTCTAACTGCCTGGTTTCATCGTCGTGATCATCTTCGGAACGGAGATCCATCTCATCCTGGGAAGGTTTTAACTTTTCAGGGATAAGAGAAGAGTTAGAGGAGCTTATAAAGGGAGAAGAGGAGTTAATAGATGAGGAGTTAGTGGAAGGGGAGTTATTAGATGAAGAAGAGTTAGTGAAAGGAGAGTTAATAGACGAAGAAGAGTTAGTGGAGGGGGAGTTAATAAAAGAGCCGATAGATAAGGACTCAATAGAAGAATTGACAGATTTTTCTATCCTGGAGCCTTTATATTCCTTCAACACGCCCATGAGTTTTCCATAGCCTATAAGCTTTTCATATTCTGCACATATTTGTCCGGAATAGTCTTTAAAAGCAGAATCAAACAGAGATATCACGTTTTCCAGGCGAGTACTTTCGTGCTCACTGTTTTTTTCTTGCAGGGCTGTTATAAGGGATTCAGCTGCTCTGTATTTTTTGTCCCTTTGCAGAATATAAATAGAGGATTTTAACAAAAGAGGGAGAGCATCATCAGTATACTTTTCATTCCCTTTCCCGGCAGTTTCCTCCACTCTGGCATTTTTGCTAAGTAGTGAAAGAAGTACGTCCTTGAATATTGAGTACCTTCTCCCGTCTTCAGTCAGGACGCAGAATATGTACCAGGTATCAGGATCTTCTATCGGCAGTATCAGGTTAAAATATACTGACAGGTTGATATGGGCTTTTTCACAGTTATTTATTTTAAGGGCAGCATATGCCGCATTATGGATATATTCAGGCAGGGGTTCTCTATAGAATGCTTCTTCAAAATAGCCCAGAGCCTGTTCAAAAGCCTCAAGATGTGCCAGACAGCAGCCTGCATTATAATGGAAAACACCAATATCCGGGTATTTTTCAGCAAATTTCGATAATTCCGAAATCAGGGAAGATAGGGGGGAGTAATTTTTATTTTTTATGCAGTTCTGGTACTGGCTGTTTATTTTGTCCCACTTCTTTTTATCTTCTTGCAGATGGGTTGAATCAAGGCTGTTTAAGGGAAATGATAAATCCGGCCCATTAAGTGTCAGCTTTGCAGAGGCTACATTTACTTTAAAATCTCCGAGAACTTCTTCGATCTGACTCTCAATCAGATTATGATCTTCGTCTTCGTTTTCTGACGTTTCTTTTCCAGTTTCAGGATTTTGAGGCTGCCCTATTTTCTCTGCAGATCCGGGATAAGCAGATTCCAGTGCAGGTTCTACGCTCAGTTCTACAGGTTTAGAGCTCGGGTCCATATCACTTAAAGGTCCTTCCAAGCCCTGGTCTGAAATGGAGTCTGATAAGATTTCCCATGCCCCTATCATTTTATAATATACGCCGGCAGTCCCTCTTTTTGTCTTAATTATGGTGAAATCCTCACCCATACCTTCTATTTCTCCCTCAAACATACTTCCATTGATCAAAGTCAGATTGACTCTATTCCCGATTGATGCCTTTCTGGAAAATAAGCCCATCACTGTAAAACCCCTTTAAACCACTCTTTCTCTCTAATTATTTTATTTGACTTATATGTTATATACTTTGTTAATTTGTGGTCAAACATGTTTTTAAAAAACAGACCTAAAAAAAATGGTTGTAAAAAGGTTCAGAAATCTATCCAGTTGAAATTCGAAGGTTCGGAACCTGGCCGTTATCACCTTAAAAGGTCTTTCAGATCAAGCTGTAGACCTGTAAATCTCAGCAATCTGCCCTCATAAAAAATCTGAAACTTACTGAACAGGTCATTGTACAGCCGCATTTTTTGATAATACGAGGGGTGATATCGTGGAATGGTGTCGTTTTTGCTCCTGCAGTATGCAGGTCTATAGGAGCAGGTCTCAAATTATCAAATTACAGAAAAGGTTAAATATTAAAGATCAAAAACAAAAATAATATTGAAGATCAAAAACAAAAATAATATTAAAGATCAAAAACAAGAATAAAACTTTCGCCTTTCAGTCAAAAGACTATAACTTTCAAAACATAGAGTAGCCCGGCACGGATTCGAACCGAGGTTGCAGGATCCAGAGTCCCGCATGATTGACCGCTACACTACCGGGCTTCGATGATTTTTCGCTGTGGGGCGTGATTCTTGCGCCCTGAAGCGTATCTTCTAAAGGAAGATTATATATATATAACTTTCGGCTGAGCGCTTTGAATTCTTTAAAGGTTCAGGAAGAAGCTCAATCTATAAAATATTATAATTTTAAATAGTCTAATTTGAGAAAAAAAAGTTATTCTGGCCAAGAGTTTCTATTTTTGGTATCCAGTCACAGGCTTTCTTCAGGCTGATTGAGGACAGCTGTCCACCACCAGCGGGCCATGTCTATAAGGTCTTTCGTAAACTGACCGGAAAGTCTGTATTCTCTGTTTTTAATAGAGATAAGCCCGGCTCCGAGAAGTTTATTGCGCATAGAATAAAAAGAGGCACGGCCTATCTGGAGCTCTTCCAGAATGGTCTTCCATTCATCGGTTCGGATAGCATTACCTGCTGCCTGCCGCTCTTCAACCATTGACAGAAATTTTTGGCCTCTAACGGCAGTGGCATCTTCCTGGAAAATACGCCGCATAAGATTATAGTATGGGTCTCTTGAGTGACTTATACGGGTATTGGCATCCGATCGTACAACGATAGTAGTTG
The DNA here is from genome assembly GCF_055385895.1 of Methanosarcina subterranea. Taxonomy (NCBI): domain Archaea; kingdom Methanobacteriati; phylum Methanobacteriota; class Methanomicrobia; order Methanosarcinales; family Methanosarcinaceae; genus Methanosarcina; species Methanosarcina subterranea. The sequence goes on from NZ_AP042426.1 coordinate 3,006,293, forward strand.
CTGTTCTGGGTGCGTTTTTCACAAGTGACATTGTCTATCAGGCAATTGGGCTTGAAGTTTTAAACTTTTCAGACTGAGGAGTCAGTAGATGTTTTTGTGGGCGAAGAAACTATCTTCATAAGCAGGTCTATATACTCTTCTCTTAAAAGATAAACCATCGGGGTTTTGTAGGACTCCTTATGTGCCCTCAGAATTCCAAGTTTCGAATGAATATACCCTACCATGGATGCTACTGTGTTCCTTGATACATTATATCTACTTGAAAGCATTTCATGCAGCTCATCAATAGTTGCTTTTTTTACCTTGATGAAGATACACAGTATTGCCCTTCGATATCCATTGGAATCAACTTCAAGAAATTTCTCTAGTCTGGATTTAATCTTAGCTCGGATGGATACCATAAATTACCACCTCTACTGATGTAGTAAACTATGTCAGTTATAGCTCTATATATAGGTTTGTAAATTTATTCGTCCTGATGGGAATGGATATTAAAGCTCCTGCTCTTCAGGCAATTTTACTTTGCTTCAAATTCAGCTTCGTGTATTGATATATGCTTTCTCCGATATATCGCTTTTTATTATCCATTTCCATTCTCTATACTTCTGTCATTATCCCGGAGTTGTCCTGAACAGGTAATGATTTTTATATTTTTGTCTTTAACTATTTTTTTCTGATAATCCTTTGTACTCCTTGGGGGGCTGAAAAAACCTTAAAATTTCCTGCGAGAAATTGAACACTTAGATAATATATTTACTTGACAACATTATTATTTTCTTACTAACAGATATATTAAGTTTGTGTTCAATACTCAAAAACACGTTGAGTTTATTTGATTGGTATAACGAGACTCTGAATTTTCTGTTAGTTTATAATATTTTACGTATTATTTCAGGACCCTGTAAAATCCAGAGAAACCTTCGGATGCTATTGTTTTAAAAATTGATTCACTCTTAATGAATCAAATCATTTGATTCATTAAAGTAAATTGATTACATACACAAAACAGGTTTAAAAGTCTATCGTTGAAAAATATGTGACAATGTGTTAGTAGTCAAGGAAATGGAATAAGTAAAACAAGGAAATAGAATAAGTAAAATAGGGAAATGGTAAGTAAAAGTAAGAAAAACCTGAACGGTCCTGAACTCGCAACTTCTTCATCAAAAAAGGAATTAATATTAATCGGGTATAGGTACTCTTTGTTTTGTATACCTGAACTGTTAGATTTCCACAGTATTTTATATTTTTAGTTCAATTCGTAACATTAGACTAATTTTAACACAAATTTTCTGAAGAGTAACACTAGAAACAATAACAAGGATCCGAAGGGACGTAATCAAAATAAGTTACTTAAAGTCTCAAGATTAGAAAACATCTTCTTCGGTTATTTTGGTGAAGGTATTAGAACCAATATTTCTTCACTGTTGTAAAGAAAGAAAAAGTATTGAAAATGCCGGAAAAAGAAGGAAAAAGAAGGAAAAAGAAGGAAAAAGAAGGAAAAAAAGGAATTCCTGAAAAGACTTTGCAGAACATAAAAGCAAAAATCAGAGAAGGATAAGCCCTTAAGGGTAATCTGAAAAACACAAAGAAAATTATTGAATATGTAAACGAACAAAAAGAAGGGATAAAAACAGGATAAGCACAAATGAAATGCCTGAACTGGAAGTAAGGAAATTAATGTTTACTTGAAGAATTGCCAGAATAAATGATAAAACAGTATTTAATTTTTTAAAGATTTGCAAAATGATCTTAGAAAAATGAGAATTCTTAAAAAATAAATCTCTTTTTCCTTTTATTTTTCCTGATATCTTTTTATTATATACTTCCTATTATTATGTCTGGGGAATGTGCTTATCTTAAATGGATATGGTATTAAAACTACTGTCGACAATGGAAGAAAACCTATGAAAAAAAAAATTTCCAATAAAATCCTCATTATCGGTTATGGCTCAGTTTCACAATGCACCCTACCCCTTTTAATGGACAAACTCGATGTTCCGCTAGAAAACATTACCTTAATTGATTTTGAAGACAAATCAAAAGCTCTGAAAAAATATACTGATCAAGGGTTAAGATATGTCTGTGAAAAAATTACCCCGGAAAATTTAGATCAAGTTTTGTCACAAAATCTGGAAAATGAGGGCTTGCTCATTGATCTGGCGTGGAATATCGCTGCTAATGATATCATTAAGTGGTGCCATGATCACAAAGTATTGTACCTTAATACTTCAGTTGAAGTATGGGATCCTACGAAGGGATTTCTGACTCAAAGTCTATTAGAAAAATCGCTTTATTTACGGCAAATGGAATTGGTTGAACTTTCCCGTGATTGGAAAGATGCGCCAACTGCTGTTATTGACCATGGCGCAAATCCTGGCTTGATATCTCACTTCGTAAAGCAAGCCTTGCTGGATATTGCCACGCGCACCTGTGCTGATAAGAAGATCTCTCCCGAGGATGAACAGGAAATTTGCCTCTTTGCGAAAAACAGGGATTTTGCCCGCCTGGCTAAGAAACTGGGAATTAAAGTGATCCATTGTAGCGAGCGAGATACTCAAATTTCTAATCGACCAAAGGAGGTTAATGAATTTGTAGGGACATGGAGCATTGAAGGATTGAGGGAAGAAGGAATAGCTCCGGTTGAAATAGGTTGGGGAACGCATGAGAAAAAATTGCCTCCCCTGGCGCATATACCTCAATGCGGACCGAAAAATATGATTTTCTTGCCCCAGATGGGCATTAATAAATGGGTCAGATCGTGGATACCAGATGAAGAAATTGTAGGTATGGCAATCCGTCATGGCGAAGCATATGGCCTTTCACAACTGTTAACTATCTGGGAAGATGGCAAGGCGATCTATCGGCCTACCGTACATTATGCTTATATGCCCTGTAATGATACACTTTCCTCTCTTTGCGAATTGCGAGGCCGGAATTACGAGCTTCAACCCAGACTCAGGATTATGACAGATGAAATCACATCTGGCGAGGATATAATGGGAGCACTCTTGATGGGCCATTCTTATAATTCCTGGTGGACCGGGAGCTCATTGAGCATTGAAGAAGCCAGGTCCCTCGCTCCCGGTCAAAATGCTACCACCCTTCAGGTAGCTGCAGGCATTGTTGCTGCTGTACTCTGGATGCTTGAAAATCCGCGAGAAGGTATTAAAACGCCTGAGGACCTGCCTCATGATTTTATCATGGATATTGCCAGACCGTATCTTGGAAAATTTATTTCCACACCATCGGACTGGACACCACTTAAAAATCGCAAAATATTTTTCAAAGAAAATCCAGCCGTGGAACATAATTCCGATCCGTGGCAATTCGAAAATTTTCTTTTCGTAGATTAATCCTGAGAGGCTGTCTTAAAATTCAAACCATTTCTATATCTGGATAATGGGCAACGTTAACTTTAAATTCAGACTGTAAATCTACTACATAGGACTCACTCAATTGAGACATAAAATCAAACACATTAAACATCATGGTTTGAATTTGCACTTTAGAGATTTACGGTTTAATGCTACTGTCTTTCAGTTCAAGCGTGTAAGCCCTATCCAGATTATAGAAACAAATTTAATTTTAAGACGCTCTCTATCGGAACCTTGTATTTATATGAAGCAAAACGCCAAAAGTGATAAGCATTTTAGCCTTTTACCTTAACAGTCATGTTTTAGAAAGGGTTAAAGCCTGGGAGAATTTGTTTTGAAGGGTCAGGTTAAGGTTTAAGAAAAGAACTTGAAGAGAACTTCTAAGGTTACTGGTTATTATAATAAACTTAATTCCCGAACTGATTTTTACTTACTCAAAAACTAGCTTATAGTAGAGAGAAAGAGCTTGACTTATATGTTTTCCTGGCTCTGTAGAAATCATCTGTGATAAAAAGTCTTTATTAATTTGAACTTAACTGCTTGATCCGTTTTAATGAACAATTTTTCAACCTCTAAAAGCTTATTCAGGCAGATTTTCTATAAAGCCGAAAATCGAATTAGAAAGCTTACGTACAGGAGAGTCAAAGAGAATATCATTTGGATGTTTTGGAATATCTCTTCATTATTACGGCTATTAGAACGGATACAATTAATCCACTGATAATCTCACGAATATATGGGATAATAAGATTATTGATAAAATACCATGTAAGGCTAATATATTTATAGAGTAATCTCCAGGTGGAACTATTCTGTGGGGGCTCTGGAAGAGGACCTATGAACTGACCTAAGCCAGCAGGACCATATCCTTTTACATCTATATTATTATTTATTACTTCGTTTGTTTTGGTATCAATTACACAGATATTGTTACTGCCTGAGTTCGTCACATATACCTTTTTTCCATCAGGTGTGACTGCAACTCCACAAGGATAGTTTCCTACATTCTCAACGGTATCTGTAACAGTATTTGTTATGGCATTTATCACAGAGACGCTGCCGCCAGGATTCTCGTGGTTTGCTACAAATGCTTTCGTCCCATCAGGCGTAAAGGCGACTCCGCGAGGATACTTTCCTACTACCATTGGTGAGCCTATAATAGTATCTGTTATCGTGTCAATTACATAAACAGTACTGGTACTTAGACCTGTCACATATACCTGTGTTCCATCAGGTGTGACTGCAACTCCGTAAGGATCAGTTACTACGTCTATCTTCTTTATAGGAGCGTTTGTTGCTGTGTTAATTACAGAAACAGTTGCCTCGCCGGAGTTTGCCACATATACCTTTGACCCATCAGGTGTGATTGCAACTTCAATCGGATGGGCCCCTACAGATACATTGTTAACACTGTAATTTGAGGCATCAATTACGGAGACACTTTTGCTGTAGTAGTTTGCTACATATACCTTTTTTCCGTCAGGTGTAATTGCAACCCCTAAAGGATACATTTGTACAGACACGCTTGTAATATTACTATAGTTTGATGTATCAATTATAGAGATATTGTTACTTTCCTCATTCGTTACATATACTTTTTTTCCATCAGGACTGACTGCAACTCCAGCAGGATTAGCTCCTACAGATATATTTGTTATAAAGGTGTCAGTTGTTATATTAATTACAGAGACATCGTTACTTTTTTCATTTGGCACATATGCATACGCAGCAGATAAATTACTTTGTACAGTGGGTGTTGACTCCGTAGATGAAAAAATAATTAAAAGTAAGAGAAAAGCTGTTGAAGCTAAAACGATTGAATATGCTTTGCCCCGCTTTTTCATTTGTGTCCCTATTAAACGCTATATTTTAAATTTAAAATGTTGATATAAAATCAAACAGATTTATTTTTTTATCAGAATTTTTGAACATTTTAAAATTTATAATAATATCTACTATGTTAAATCAATAATATAATTGCCTATTATATAAAAACAAAAGAAAAAATTATTAGAAATTAGGCTACTAAATGACAGCTAATCTGAATTATACCTTGAAGGTGGTTTAGCATGGAAATACAGAATACGTTTTCCAAACTAATTCCTGAAAGGTATGAGTTCTGTTCAAGGATAGAGCAGTATAGAATGCCTATGGTTTAGGAGATATGGTACCATGCTGAATTATGGTTATACCTTATTGGAAGCTGAATGTTTAAGAGTGATTAATATAGTAGGGTTAGATTCCTGCAGAGGTTTTGCATGAGATGAAAACGAAAAACGAAGCCTGGCATATGACTTACAGGAGATTTTTAGAGGAGAAATAGACGTAATAGTTTAAGGTTACTTTCAAAGGTACAGAGTACCTAAAAGCGATTTATTGAGAGTGAATAATTATTCTCTCAGGTTGAGAGAAGGTGGAACTGATAAGCTAAGTAAAGCTTACGAGACCCGAATGAGTGAAAGAATAGAGTACGAAGGGAAGCTTATCCCAAGAAGAAATGTAATAGAAAGAAAAGGGTTTGAATTAGCGGAATACGTAGAGGGAAGAAGAGAATATATTAATTTCCTGTATTAAGAATGTGCAAAATGTGTATGTTTTTTACACGTAAAATGTAAATTTTGCAGTAAAAATAGAAAAGTTACAATAAATGTGGTAAAAGTTTCAGAATGTCTGCCGAGCATTATATAAACTGTTTACTTCTGCTCCACTTCATTTTTGCTTATTTATTTGTCTCGTAGGCAGATGTCCAATTTAAATATTCATTTGTCACAAAACTTTCTTTTCCTTTCACACAAGAATGAATCTTTATTTCAGGCCACCAACCACATAAAAAGTAAATTTCCTCCATAGATGTATGTTTTGGATCTATACCGTTATCTATAAGCTGTTGAAATTCGTCAGCGGTTAGATCTCTAAACTCATCAGTCACCGGATCCTGTCTATAGACATATGTTACGTTTAGGATTTCGATTTTTTTCTCTTTAGGTTTCTGTTCTGTATTTTTAATAAGAGTTTGGTATTTCTCTGGATCTTTCTTGTCTAGTGATCTATGGAGTTCTTCATCTAATTCTGTTTTATAAAGCGTTTTCACTTTGGAAAGTTGTTCTACTGTAAGGTTTATAGCATTTCTAAGGTAAGCTCCTTCTAGACAGGCTTCATCAAGGTAAGTTCCTTTAAGATGAGTATTTATATGGATAGTTCTTTCTAGATGAGCCTTCCTAAGATAAGCCCCTTCAAGGTGAGTGTCAATAAGCTGAGTCCTTTCAAAATAAGCTCCTTCAAGACGTGCTCCTTCAAGATGAACATTGAAAAGTTTACTTCCTTCAAAATGAGCCTCCCTTAGATAAGCTCCTTCAAAATGAGTCCCACTAAGATTTGTCCCTTCAAGATGAGCTTTCCCAAGGACAGCCTCTTCAAAATGAGCCATTCCAAGATTAGCTTCTTCAAGATGGGCTTTCATAAGGTTAGATCCTTCAAGATGGGCCCCCATAAGTTTTGCCCCTTCTAGAAAAGACTCGACTAGATTAGATTTGTTAAGACGAGCCTCTATGAGGTCAGCTCCTTCTAGATGAGCCCTTCTGAATTTTGCTCCTTCAAGACGAGCCTTTTTAAATATTGCCCCTTTAAGATGAGCTCCTTCAAAATTAGCTCCTTCAAGGTGAGCTCCTTCAAAGTTAGCCCCTTCAAAATGAGCCCCTATAAGGTCAGCGTTTTGTAAATAAGTTCCCTGCAATTCTAAACGTTTGTCTTCCCCCTTACGAAAGGAATACTTACGTCTTCCAATAACTGTAAGAATTGCTTGAATATCTGATGATATCTTTCTTACGTCTGGAGATTCGCTTGCTGTGTATTCTTTAGATTGAATTTCCATGGGTAGTTGCGTAATTTTTTTATTTCTGCTGACTTCAACACTTGAATTCTCTCTAATGTAAGCATTTAATATTTCCACAATTGGCCAGTAATCTTTATCGGATTCGGTTGAAATCCTTTCAAGGGAGTATATCCCGCCCAACCTAATCTCCATTTTTTTATTTCCTAACTGATCAATAGCTCGAGTAAAACGTTCAGTGATCTGACCTTCTTGAGAAACTTTCAGATTGTCCTCAGCAATAGTAATTCTTTGCCAGCTCTGATAAACTCCATATAGAACAGCAATACCGATAAATGCTTGAGTAACAGTCACGCGGTATTGATTTACCAAATTAGCTCTCTGTGACTCGACTGTGTTATCTATACTTCTGTAATTATTCGTGCTCATGTCAATTACATAAAGTAAATGCGGACCAAGTATCCATATCAACAATCCAATAATAATGAGGATGGTTATCTTGTGTTCTTTTTTCATTAATCTCAACGCGGTTAATGCAGATTCAATCTAATTGAAAATAGTTGCAGTACTTTATAAATCTCCCGAAAATATTCTTATCAAAATTTAAGGCTATAATACAGTTACTATATATTTAAAAAAATGTATATAAAAAAGTTTAAAATTTCATGGAAGTTTAATTTAATAAGGTAAGTATGACCAATAAACAAATAGAAAGAGCTAATGAACAGAAAGAAATTGCGGAGAGACTACTAGAAAAATATGATAAAGACTTAGATACTACTAGAAAAATATGATAAAGACTTAGATAGATTTGAGAAACGAAAAGCGGAGCTTAGCATTGATTTACGAGAGATTTTTAGAGGAAAAATAGATGTAATAGTCTACAAATTACTTTCAAAGGGTTACAGAGTCCCTAAAAGTGATTTTTTGAGAATGAATAATTATTCTCTCAAATTAAAATAAGGCGGCACTAATAAGCTAAGTAAGGCTTATGAAATCCGAAATGTAAGTTTTACAGGTAAAGTGGTAAAATGTTGTCAAGATTAATTGTAAAAGAATAAATAATAGTCTACATTTCACATCTCTTTATATTACCTGTATTTGGAAAGAGTTAATGCTTATGAGAACTTGGTTTTGGAATATTAGGTTAAGGCTTAAGAGGTTATTTTAAGTTCTGATGTTGGATGTTTAGGGAAGGAAAAAAGTAAGTATTTCTTCCCACTAAACTCTTTTTATATTCATTCAGCTTTAATATTTTAGACTCTATAATTTAATGCACAGATTCACTCATTTGAAGTGAACTCAAATTCACAGTTTTGAAAGTAATAATTTATGATCCCTGAAGTAATAAATGCCTTCAAATCATTATACTCTAAATGTATGTTAATTGCTTTTCTCTTGTAAGTATCCATATTGATCGGAACTGCTTCACTACTAACTAAGCTTGTCTTTCCAAAATGTGCAAAGGAACTTCTGTAATATCCATAAAGAAAACCCGCAAACACTTCCATAACTTCATCTATATCGTTTTCTAATTTGCACTTTTTGGAATGTTTGCATTTTTCATAGCATAAGCATTCTTTGTAGCCGTTAAATTCAAAAGGGACATCTTCTGGCAAATGACATTTTTTGGGTTCAAAGCATTTATATACATATTTACCACTAATTTTGTCCTTGAAAGTAATTGAAGTTATTAAGTCTTTTTTTTGATCAGAGCTTAAATATTTTTTGAAGAAGCCTCTAACTCTATTGGTAGTACCATACTTTTCCTTATGTAAACTAGATAAATCATTTATTAATTTTTTGAACCGTTTAATATCGGTTATGCTTGTATTTTCTAATAGCTCATCTTTTTTCTCTTCCCCGATAATCCCCTCTTTTGAAGATATTAGCCAATCTTTAAATTTCTCATGATCTGCTATACCTTCTTCCATGTATTTTCCATGTAATTCTTTAATAAGTTCATTGAATTTTTCGATATCGACGACGCTTGTATCCTTTAACAGATTGTCCCTTTCACATTTCCCTAATATCTCTTTTTTTGAAGATACTACCCACTCCTCAAACAGATAGTTATTAGATTTATCCTCCTCTTCACTCATTAAAATCTCAATAGAAATGAAAAGTAATAACATAGGTAATTCTTGAGAAACAAAAGGATCAGAATATTCATTCATTTGTTCACACTTTGAAACATATCTTAAGGAATGAATAAAATTGGCGCCATTATTTTTAAATTTAGAAACTGACGCTAGAAATTCGTCATAAGAGATATCACTGGATTTAAAGAATTTTTGATAAATTTCATTAATAAGCTCTGTATCTCCAATAAGAGCGTCTATATTTAGATATTGAACATCTTCAGTAGAAACTTTTGCCTGATAATCCGTTTCTTTTTCCATTATTCTCATGTCCATTAGATTTTTTGAAGTTATTAAGAGATTACTGGTCGGCCTTAATATTTTCGTTTCATTTCATAATAATCTCTTTGCGAGTATATTTTTAAAACACTGCACTTATATATACGTTGTTTACACTCGACAAATTGCCTTATACTATTATATTTTCTATTTAGGCTTGAATATTAGATTTGCAGCTAAAAGAAAGAAACTCTTTTGATTTCGTGAATCGAACAGGATTAAGAAAATATCGAAAACGCAATGAAATCAAAAAGAATATTTACACTGCTTTCTTAATTAGCTGGGTGATAAAATTGGAAATAATCACCGAAGAACCATCAAAGATTCTATCACAGCTTGTTATTTCTATAATCCCTCTTATTATAACAGGTCTCATACAAGTAATTTTAAAAGTTTATTTGAGTCTACGAGAAAAGAATAGGTATATTAAACTTTTAAAAGCTAATTTTCCTTCTGTAGAAAAATATCTAGATAGGGTAAAACTTTACAAAATTATTACTGTACATTGCTCATCATATGTGTACTTTATTGTTGGTATTTTAGCAGGCTTTTTGATTGAGCTAATTTTAATACAGGTAATTGCAAAAACCTTTGACTATACTCTTGATATAAACTATATTGGAAATTTGTTAAATTTAAGTTCAGACGTAGTCATGTTAAATGCTGTTGCGTTTTTTTACTCATGTTCTAACAGTGGAATACTTATCGTTTTATTAATTTTTATCTCTTGGTGTAAATATCTTAGATCAAAGAAACTTTTTATTCCTGAAATTGGCGAATATGGCGAAGTAAAATCGTCTTTTGTTTATCTATCATTTTGGGTTTTTATTGGCACTGTTTTTGGATTGTATATAGCTATGTTTTTTTATTTTACTGCGACTCTAAATCATCTCTCAATAATCGACAATAATCTTTCATTTAATAGAGCTCGATTTGATCTTATATATACACACTTACTTTATCCAGGAGTTCACGTAATTGCATATATATTAGGATTTTCTGTAAGCCTTGCATTCATAGTTGTATCATATTTTTTTGCTAAATGGTTCAATGAGAGCGTCATTAGATCAATAACAAATTTTTATAAGTATGATTTTCCTTATGTTAAAATAAAAACCGAAACTGGAGAAATTAAAGGTCAATTTAGAGGCATTTTAGATAAATATTTAGTCACTTTAAGTGAAAATAATATATTAAAAATAGTACAATGGGATAAAATAGAAACGATGGAAATCAGCCCTAAAAATAAAAAAGAACATTATGTTTTTAATGAGGATTTTTCAAAGTAATAAATAAAAATCTATTATTATTTAAGAAAGCATTATAATTGTATAAATCTAAATTCAGAAAAATAGCAGTATTGAAGATATTGCTCGAAAATATCTTCACCGAAACAATCTAATGAAAAGACAGAACTTAGATTGATTAAAAAGCTTGTTACCTTGAAAAACCCTGTGTAACTTATTTTGATTACGTTTCTTTTTATTATGATTTTCTTATTCGGGGTGTTACTTTTAAGCAAATTTGTTTAAGATTAACTAAGTGTTACGATTTTGTAAGAAAGTATGTTTTTTATTGTAAATTTAGAAATTACCCACCAAAAACGAAGAGTATCTATACCCGATTATTATTAATAGGGTTATTACCTTAAACAGAAATCAAAGAGGAAATTAAATACCAGTCCGGAAAAAGAAAAATTCACTTTCAGGGACTTCAGGCCTCATTCAGGAGCGGATAATATGGAATATAGGTACGACCTTAATGAAAAAACTCTTTATATCGAAGAAAACCGAATACCTGCGTATAGCCTGGAAAAAAACGAGATTGGGAACTGCACTGTTTGCGACTCCATGATAATGAGCCTCAGTTACCATTCTTCAGGGGAGAATATAGCAGTCATAACAAAATGTATTACATGCGGTGCCTTCTACGCAAACATTTATGATTCCGACTGGAACTGGGTAGATGAGGCTCAGGTAACTCTCCTTCCCATCCCCATACCTATAAGCAATCCCGTAATTGAAAGCTGGGAAGAGCTTGAAGCCGTACCCATAAAAAAGCTTGAGGCAGTTTTCTCAAAAGGGGAAATTGAAGCTCTTTTTGCCCGGGCAAAAGACAGGACTCCGGTTCGCCAGTACCTCTACAGGGCACGCAAAAAATATGAGCTTTTTGAAGAAATTTTTGATTTAAAGCTAGAATTATAATTTTGTTACATGAGAACATCTATTTTTTTAGTAGGATCTGGATAGAGATATTCTTAAAATTAATTTAAATGTGATAAATAATATAAAGTTACGTGAAATTAAGATGTCCAGATCGCTAAAAAAGAACAATAACGTAAAAATCCATTTCAGGATAAATATGTAACTATTTTTTGAATCAGAACATTGGGATAAAAACTAAGAAACAAGACTCCGGATAAAAAAATACAGGTTTGAATGAGAATACAAATATAATAATGTTAAATATAACAATGTACTAAATGTGATGTATTAATAGAGGATCAGTTTGATGAGAAATAAAGTGGGAATATTATCCAAAAATCCTTATGATAAGTAATCATTTAATGATTAGCCAGATAGCAGCATAGTAAAAAGTTCTCTAGGATAAAAAATTATATTGAGTCGAATATTCTAAACAAAAGTCACTTATTCTAAACAAAAGTATTTTACCAGAGTATTTCGTATTGTTTCCTTATTTTTTACCTATGTGTCTTTACCTATTTTTAAATTGAATAGTGTAGAGGCTAGGACCGAAATAGTAATATATAAAAATAGGTTAATAAAATATCGTTATTGTAGCAAATATATACTTATTCAGTTATAAAATATAATATTTTGAAAAAATTAATAGAAAAATCAAATTGCGGGCGGCCACCCCACCCTAAAGGATGGGGTATGCTTCGGGCCGCCCGCCCGGTTACTCGGGAAATAAGTTACAGTGTCCTTTAAAATGGCTTCATTGATATAAGTGATTGAAACTCTGCTATCGATACTCTGTCCGATTTTCAATCATTTTCCAAAGGAGCTACGATTAAGATATTTAAAGCGAAACCAAAAAGAGGCGAGGGTTCACTTCATCCCCAACCTGAAGGATGGGGTATTCGTGACCCTCCGCGCTCCCATTGTAATAAAATAGTTAAGTAGAAAAAGACTTATTTAAGAAAATGTTTTATTTAATTCCAGAGCTATGAATTATAGAGTTACTCAGTAAACAAAAAGCTGTAATTATTTCTCAAAACATCTAAGTGCTGCTTTTGCTGAATAATAACGCTACTTTCTAATATATCTTCTCATTAATTATTATCCATTTGCATGTGGAGTATTTTTGATTTCAGGTATCCCTCTTTAAGCCGTATCTCTGATCCGGTGAAATGCTTCTGACGAATTATTCCTATAGCATATAGGAATCAATTTTGCTTTGGGTGAATTTTCCTGATCAACCCCTTATTTTGTTAAGTCAATTATTTCATAGACTATAGGAATAGAGTACTTTCTGCCGATCACCGCAATATTAAATACGATACAATATTGAGGAAAAATAATTCTGAGAATCTTTATAACCATACATATAGTATCTATGTACAGAACATTCTATTAATTCCATTCTTCTAAACAATTATTCTTAAAAAATATACATAGCTTTCCATTAATAAAGACTCCGCTGGATAAATCGATTTCTATGCCTGTTTTTTACCTATGTGTTTCTAATGAAATTTGAACTGAATAGTCTACCCTATTCAGTTAAAAAACCATATTATAAATACAGGTTAATAAAATGCAGCTACATGAATAATTTCCATAAATATTGAGAGATCTTAGAAATCCATTGACTGCAAATAGATTATAACTTCAAAAATAATCTATGCACTCTAAGACATAGATTTATTTGTTGAGTATCTTTTTTAATGAAGTGAAGAATTATCTATAATTAGAATTCATTGGTCATCGGTTAAGGAAAAATCGTTATCACTTGCATTGATTTTCATAAAATTTGTTAAATTATTCATCAAATGCAAAACTGGAATCTGATATCGATTTCAATTTAAACACTAAACATTTGGGTTTGAGTTTTTCCGTCGAAATCGAGATCCGCAGCTCAAAATCCTTAACCGAATACAAATGAATTAGAATTATATTAAAAATTCATCAAAAAATAATCAACTTAAAATTAAATGATTATTTGAGATTACAATCGAATATATTCATTAAAATGGATAATGAATTTATAAGTAATTATTTGAATGAACTCCCTGGGATAGTATTTTACCAGTAATTTACCAGTAATATATCATTAAATGCACGCATTATGTTAGAATCCACTCAATGATTATGCTACATTTGTGAACATATCCCGATGAATAGTTTATAAAAGAATATATGTAGGTAGCCAGACAATAACATTCTATCAAATACATATATTTTGATATTACAATTACTGTAATGTATTAAATTTTGAAATGTATTCAACATTATATATGCATTAAAGTTAATCACATCATTTGAACTATACATAAGCATACACATAATCAAATATTTTATGATAATTGTCTTATAATATATTCATATATTTTTAGCTTGAGCCATTGTCATATTTTGGTTAATACGTGGTAAAAAATATATTAATATGTACATATGAAATAATGTATCTACTTTATGATTTACATAGTCTGAAAATTGCATGTGAAGGATTCATTTGATATACCCTAAGTCACATATGATATTTAATATATAATATTTGATAAAGAACCAATTTATACCTCATTGTATTGAATTATGTATATATTTTCATGAATAACTTCCTGAAAAAACAACAGTTAGCCTAAAAAAGATAGCGATTAGCCTCAAACCTATTCAGCTATTATTAGACTATATTTATAAAACTACTTTTGCCTCCCTCCCTGTAGACTATTCAAATTGAATTATGCATAAAAAACATATTTATAAGATTATAGCAAATTTCGAATATATTTAATCAATTTTTAAAATACATATTCAAAATTAATCTATAAAAGGCAGGTTATACACGACAGTTAATAACTTAAAATAATGCATGTAAAATAGAAAAATACTATTATTTTTTACTTACCTTTACTTCTTACTTGCCTTTACTTCTTACTTGCCTTTACTTCTTACTTGCCTTTACTTCTTACTTGCCTTTACTTCTTACTTGTCTTTTACTTATTACTTCTTTATATCCACATACTTTCGATTTATCTCAAAAATTTAAATAGTGAATTAGCCTATAATAACCTATAATATTGTTAGACATACTTACTAACGCCATTAGAAATATCTGAAATAGATGTTTATAAACCTCACAGGCATATCTGGAATCCTTATAATATGAGCCGATCCCAAACTCAAAATTGCTTCTCTGAATCCGGTATCTCAAATAATAGATCGAGTTTATGATCAGGGAAAATAGTTCTGAAATATTTATGATTTGAGAATAAAATTGTTTTTGGATGAGCTCTATGTCTTAAATTAAGGCAAAAATTATTACCTGCATATTAATATTACTCCAACATACCATAAGAAATCAGGTTTCAAAGATAATAAAGGGCTCAAATATGCTTGAAAACGTTGATCTTTCCCAGGCGATAACAAACGAAGAATATAAAAAGGTAATGAAGGCACTTGAGGTTAAACTCGGTGAACTTCAACGGCGAGCATGGGAGCTGAAAATACCCATTATACTTGTTTTTGAAGGCTGGCACGCATCAGGAATGGGGGAGGATATTAACCGTTTTATCCTTCCTCTGGACCCGAGGGGATTTGATTTCCATACAATGACCAGGCCATGTTATGAAGACCGTCTTAAGCCTTTCCTGCTGCGTTTCTGGGCGCGGACTCCTGTAAAAGGAAGGATTGGAATCTTTGATCGGAGCTGGTATAGCAGAGCGATAATCGAGCTCTTCGGAAAAGAAAAAGACGAAAAGGCCCTGGAAAAAATCCTGGAGGAAGTAACTTATTTTGAACGCCAGCTTGCGGACGATGGGTACCTGATGCTCAAATTTTTCCTTCACATCAGTGAAAAAGAGCAAAAAGAGCGGTTCAAGGAGATAAAAAAAAGAGATATTCCCCTTATTATCGATGAATATGAAGGGAAAAACGGAAAAGAGCTGGATTTTATCGATCAATATGATGAATACCTGCCTGTCATAGAAAAAATACTTGAGAGAACAGATGTTCCCTATGCCCCCTGGACAATAGTCGAGGCAAACGACAGGAATTATGCAGTCCTGAAAATCATGGTAACAGTAACTCATGCAATCGAGACATATATTGAAAAGGTAACAGGGATTCCGGGGCAACAGACAATAAAATACCTTGACATGGCAACTATTAACCTTCCTGTGCTTAACGGTTCAGCCCTGGAAAAGACTGACCTCTCAAAAAACCTTTCCGTGGAAGAATACAGGGAGTCCAAAAAGCTTTACCAGCACAGGCTCGAAGCCCTCCAGTATGAACTTTTTAGACAAAAACGATCAGTTGTAATAATTTTTGAAGGCTGGGATGCTGCAGGAAAAGGAGGGAACATTCGCCGCCTTGTGGAAGAACTGAACCCCAGGCTTTACAGGGTTGTGCCTGTAGGTTCCCCAAATGATACTGAAAAAGCCCACCAGTACCTCTGGCGCTTCTGTGATTCAGTCCCTATGGCTGGACATATAACTGTTTTTGACAGGAGCTGGTACGGGCGTGTTCTCGTAGAAAGAGTAGAAGGTTTCTGTACGGAAGAAGAATGGAGAAGAGCCTACAGGGAGATCAATGAGTTTGAGAAAATCCTTGCTGATGCCGGAACAATCATCCTCAAATTCTGGCTTCATATAGATAGAGAAACCCAGCTAGAGCGTTTCGAAAGCCGGCTGAATGAACCGGAAAAACGATGGAAAATCACAGAAGATGACTGGCGAAACCGGAAAAGATGGGACGACTATAAAGTTGCAGCCGATGAGATGCTCCAGAAAACGAGCACTACAGGTGCCCCATGGATTGTTATTGAATCCAGGGACAAGCGCTTTTCAAGAGTAAAGGTTCTGAAAACTGTAGTTGAAACCATCGAAAAAGAATTAAGTGTATAACCAAATATTAGGCGGCCCGTAGTTAGTCGGTTGATATTACTAAAGGAGCTGATCCCAAAACTCAAAATTGAGTCTCTGAATCTCAAATTTTGAACTATCAATCGAGTTTATGAGCATGGAAAATAGTTCTGAAACTTTTTATTAATTTAAGAAGAAACCTAGTTTTGGGATAGGCTCAAGGGCAGCCTTAATGGCATCTTTCAACCTTTCTTTCAACCTTTCTTTTAACCTTTCTTTCAACCTTTCTTTCAACCTTTCTTTCAACCTTTCTTTCAACCTTTCTTTATAAACGTCGCGCGCGGCCTGACGATTGGCTTCGATCAAATTAAGGATCAATCTTCAACCGCGCTGGAAAAATGAAGTGTCAAAATATCAACTGCTTGACAGTGGACGATCAAAAAGTAATAAAAAGCAAAATTGAATATAATCAAAATTGAATATAATCAAGGTTGAGAATGATCAAAGTCGAATATGTAATCAAAATCCCGATAAATATTAGTTCGGGAGATTATTTTTAATTCTAAAGACTTTCAGTGCACTCAACAGATCCAGGAAGTTTTCGAGGATCTTTTTCGCATTTTTCAATGGATTTCTCAGATTTTTCGAAATATTTTTCAGCATAATTAAAGCCGTTTTCAAGCTCATGTTTTTCTACCCTGTGCCTGCACAGAGCTACGTCAATACCTTTTTGCAGGTCCTTCTCATCAAAAGGTTTTACAATATACCCCAGAGGTTCTGTCTTCCAGGCACGCTCCACTATTTTGCTTTCTGAACAGGCGGTCAGGTAAACCACAGGTACATCAAAGCGGGTTTTTATCTCTTTTGCAGCTTCTATCCCGTTCATATCCCCTTTTAGCATTATGTCCATAAGCACGAGGTCGGGAAAGGTACTTTCCGTTTTGTTTATGGCGTCCTCTCCGGATGAAGCGACGCCTGCCAGTGTATATCCCAAACTCTTTAACATCCGTTTTATTCCCATCGCAACAATATGTTCGTCTTCGACAATAAGAATTCGCCCTTCTGGCATTCATTACACCTTCGTTTTGCACTTCAGAACCTGAACTGTTTTTATTCCCCTGTTTACCCTGCTGAAGTTGTTGGTTTGACTACTGATATCTTTATCAATCTTTCTATCAACTGGATTCAAATCTTATCTTCCTCCCTTAAGAAAAGGCATTTTGAAGTCATTTGAAACTGGCACTTTAATAATGACATAAAGGGGATCTGCGGCATCCACTCCGAAAAATACTATCAACACAAGTTTCAAATTTACATTCCTTCTATCCCCTAAAGATAAGAGACAATCAATAGTGTTCTTGAATAACTACTCTTAATGATTTGCAAATTTGCAAATCCTCAGTGTGACCTCCGGCTTACCATCATTTTATCTGTCCAGCGGATTTATAACTGTAGAAAAATATATGGTCAAAGAGAGCCTCAAACCGGGAGTTTTTCTTATATGGAGTTTATATTTAAATGATGCTATATAGCCTCCACTATACGGTATTGACAAAAGAGAATAGATAATTTCAAGTCTTTGTCCTGTGCAGAAACGAAAGGTTATTGCAAGGGATACACGATATTTTGATGCCGTCTAAAATTTTAACTACAAGAATTGCCCTTTCCAAGGAATTTTTTATCTTTTTTCCCTGTTACAAGATCTTATAACGGTATAACCTGGAAAACCAGAAAAGATGCACTCAAATTCAGAAGGAATCAGTCAAATATAGGAAGGTGCCGGCAGGGAAAAAATCTCGCAAAAAAACTCTACAAACAAATCCAACAAACAATCCCATAAAAACAAATCCAACAAACAATCCCATAAAAACAAATCTAACAAACAAATCCAACAAATAAACCCCATAAAAACAAACTCCATAAAAACAAATCTTGTAAAACAGGTAATAAAAGTCGACATATAATGGAGCTGAATCAGAGTTGAAGATCTGAGCTTAAGAATGAGCACGCTGAAAAGTTTATAATGACTTAACAGATTATAATGACTTATCTTTCTAAAGACCGATCTTCCAATGACTATTTTTCAGCCTGTTTTTCACCTTCATTTCCTTCTTCGGGATTTTCTTTTTCTTTCCTGTACCTGTGCAGGGCTATTTCTATGTTACTGTGCAGGTCTTTTTCATCAAAAGGTTTTACAATATAGCCAAACGGACCGGTAATTTTAACCCGTTCAAGAATACTGCTGTCGGAATAAGCAGTTAGATAGACCACAGGCACATCAAAGCGTTCTTTGATTTCTTTTGCAGCTTCCACACCGTCAAGTTCCCCTTTTAGCATTATGTCCATAAGCACAAGGTCGGGAAAGGTACTTTCCGTTTTGTTTATGGCGTCTTCTCCGGATGAAGCGACACCCGTAACCGTATATCCCAGGCCCTTCAACATACGCTTTATTCCCATCGCAACGATATGTTCGTCTTCTACTATCAGAATTCGTCCTTCTGCCATTACTTACACCCCTGGTTTGTACTTCAGCTCCTGAAAAATAATTTTAAACTCGGTTCCCCTGCTGGTATCAAGTTCTATACTCCCGTTAATCTGATCAACAAGTGCGGTCACCAGCTGGAGCCCGAGAGAGTCCGTATTTCTGAAATCAAGGCATTTTGGGAACCCTTTGCCGTCGTCCCTGACAATCAGGGTCAGCCTGTCCTCTAACGTATTTTTTCCCTGTGTGCTGCTGTTAATTCCATTACAATCGATTTTCTCGCACTTAGCAACTTGACCCTCTGCATTTTTATAATTTTCTCTTTTTGAGTGAGAACCTTTTCTGTTCCTGTGCAGCTGGATGCAGATTTCTCCGTCATCTCCTCTGGAAAAGGCATGTTTAAGGGCATTTGAAACAAGTTCATTGATTATAATACCCAGAGGGACAGCAGTATCCATCCCAAGGAAAATTATATCAACATCGAGCCTCAGGCTGACTTTTCCATTTCCTACTGAATAGGATTGGAAAAGATAGCTGGAAAGGTCCTGAATGTAGTCTGCGAAATCTACGCTTACCATATCTTCAGACTGGTAGAGTTTTTCGTGAACGAGAGCCATGGACTTGACCCTGTGCTGGCTCTCTTTGAAAGCCTCGATTACTTTTGTGTCTGAGAAGCTCCCGGACTCGAGGTATAGCAAAGTTGAGATTACCTGAAGGTTATTTTTGATCCTGTGATGAATTTCTTTTTTGCGGATTTCTTCGATCTGCAACAGAACTTCTTCAGCTTTCTTGTTTTCAGTTATATCAAGGATAATGCCCTGCAAATGGATCTCGTTTTTCTCGTCTCTCTGTATAAAAGTCCTTTCATCCATCCAGCGGACTTCCCCGGACCTGGTGAAGATCCGGTATTCTGAGGTATAGACCTCACAGCCTGATTCCACATTTCTTGCAAGTTCTTCGTGCATTTTTTCGATATCTTCCGGGTGGACGATATCCTCGTAGAAAACCTTCTTTGAGGTAAAATCCTTTACTTCATACCCCAGCCGTGTAATATTTTCCGAAACAAATTCTGCAGGCCAGCCGGGTTCGTATTTCCATAAAAAAACGATCACAGGGCTGTTATTAATCACTAGTTCCATTTCTTCTTTAAGCTTGTTGGAACGTTCCAGCTCCATTGCGTAGTCCAGCAGAGCTTTTTCTGCCTCTCTGCGCTGGGTTGTGACAAGATCAAGAGCCCTGCGCGTCTCTTCAATCCCGTCCGTAAGAAGTTTAAAATCCCCATGCCCGTGAACAAGAATCTCTCGCTTGAAATCATTGTTCTGGAAAGCAGTCAAAACAGCATTAGAGTCATCAATAATCCTGTTGAGGGTTTCGGAAAATTTGTCCAGAGTATCCCCAAGCTCCCTGAATTCTCCCTGCACATCCACATTTACTCTTTCCTTCAATTCACCTTTTGCAAGGGCGTTAGTTACTCTTATGGTTTCCCGGATAGGCACGATCACGGCTCTAAGGATTTCGTTCAGGCCTTTTGGAATTTCCCTGAAATCGATTTCCACGTCGGTATTTGCCCTTACATCCAGTTTGCCTTTGACAGCCTCCTGTGCAATGTTCTTGAAGTCATCAACAATATCATCTATCGGTTTTGTAATGGATCTGGCGATCATATAGGCCAGAGCGGCCATGAACAAGATCGAGATTGTAGAAATTATAAGAAGCCGGTCTCTAAGATCAGTTACCCCGGCAAGCATTTCTTCCTTAGGGACAACCAGCACGAAAGCAAAGTCTCCGGTCTCAACAGGTTCGTAAAACATAATGACGGTTTTACCTGTAGTCGGGTCCTTAACTTCAATGTGCCCTCCAACCCCCTGCCTGATATCAGCTGCAGCATTTTTGATTTCTTCAACATTGAAATCCGAGAGACTTTTCTTTCCGATCCAGCCTTTCTGCGTAGGATGAGAGAGAAAAACACCGGTATTGCTTACCATAAAAGCATATCCCGTATCAAAAGTCCGAATGCTGCTTGCTACCTCGTCTACATACTCAAGTGGGACATCTACACCGGCAATTCCTGCAAATTTCCCATCTTTAAAAATCGGAGAGTCATAGCTCACCATGAATATCCCTTCATAAAAGTAGGGTTCGGTCAGGATATCCCTCCCAGTAGTTTTTGGCAACTGGTAATAGTCAGAAGAATCATAATGGACAAGAGGCTCAACTGCTACAGGACCTTCAATCTTGTTGCAGTAAGGGACAAACCTGCCTGTTGAATCATGCCCTGAGGCATTAACATAGTCCCTATCCCTGCCGTCAAAGGCATTCGGTTCATAACCTAGATAAACCCCGATTAAAGTGGGATTATTTTTAAGGATGTTTTCAAGAATACCTATTGCCTCTTCCCTGTCTGCAACCCTGTATTCAGCCATGGTAAACGCAAGTGTTCTTGCAACGGCCTGGTTGGCCTTCATCTGAGCATCAAACTGGTTTGCATAGTTACCTGCCATCTCAATGGATTTTTCATATGCAAGCTTCTCTTCCTGAGAGGTCACAGTCCCGATTATAACTGCTGTAGATACGGCAAGAATGAGAAAAACTCCGACAACAATAAAAATAACCAGCTTTGGTTTCAGGGGGACGTTTTTTAACCTCATAGTACTGGACTCCCGCAAATCAGGTTTTTTGGGGAAAGACTGAGCATGGGTCGGCGGCTATCGTGTTGAAAAACCGATGATATTAAACAGGAAATATTAAACAGGACTATTAAACAGGAAATATTAAGCAGGAAATATTAAACAGAACATTAAATCTCCGTTACTTTCCTGGCAGATTTTCTATAATGCATAAAAAGCTCCCTGCCCCAGCGAAGTGCACTTGCATCGAAGCTCATCACCTTTCTGTGGTCATATCTTCCCTGCCTGTCAAAAAGGCAGAGGTACATGAAACGGTCCGTGACAGCAATTGTAGGAATATTAAGGCTTTCTTCGCAGACCACTACAATCGTATTTTCAGAATCCAGAAGGGACCTGAGATCGTCAGGGGAGTCATTTTTCAGCCTCTCAAATACAGGTTCCGTCAGTACAAGTTCTACTTCAGCTTCACTCTTTGCAAGCTTCGAATAAAGAGAAGGGTAAAGAGGGTGATAATAGGAAAGGGAACTCAGGATGCACCTGGATTTTGTAAGGTTTTCCGTAAACTCTCTGGGAAGATCAAAGAGATGGTTCAGGTCAGGCTCAATCACCATGCATTCTCCAAGTTCACCGAGGCGCATGAACAGATCATGGGGTATGACACTGGTATCCCGGCTTGCCCAGTATTCTTTGTTTTCCTCGATGACCTCAAGTGTATTCAAAAGAGGGAGCATGTTCCCTACAACCAGTTTCCCGATTTCCGAAAGCTCGTAGGTCTCACCTTTCTGGAGAACCAGTTCCTGCTTTTTCAGGATCTTAACCTGAGGCATCATCGCTTTAGAATTCACATTGAGTGAGGTCTTTATTTGCTCGATGTCCCTTGGTCCTTCCATAAGCAAAAGGAGGAGATTTTTTCTTTTTTCAGAAAGCCAGATAGTATCGCATAAAGAGGAGCTCATTGCTACTCCCTTATATAAATAAACTTTTATTAATATGTTATGTTTTTGTGGCCTCTGGTTAATCGGTTGATGCCTTCCACACTATATGGAAAAATACTTACGGTTTTCGGTCTATCAGACAGGCTATATGATCCGCTATCAAGGAAAAGCAATTAAAGGACCGTCCACTTAACTTGAAAAATATACTTTTTGAGCCAGGATCATTTTAAGCCTTTTAAAAAATTTAACGGCGCCAAAAAAGCTAGTGCCAGATGAATCTACCTCTCACTCTTTCTTTTACCTGAAAGTTTTGATAAAGCATTGAGGGTTGGGCTAAATATTATTGAAACTATAAAGTAATCAGGCACAGGGAAAGTAAAACCTGTTCAGTGCAGTCAAATTGTCTGGAGAATATACCCGGCACATTTCAAAGAGGAATAAACGGTATAAACCAGTTAGCAGTTTGAAAACGGCACTAAAACAGTAAAATAATAATCTAAACAAAAAATAGCAAAACCAGAAATATTGTTGCATCCTCAAAAAAAGAAAAACCTCCCCGGATAGATATAAATCCAGTCTATAAATCCAATCCGGAAAATTCTAAGTGCCTGAGAACAAAAAAGGAGCATAACGATAGCTGAATATCAAATGGCGATCAGCCTTTTCGTCTACTGCTCCTTATCCTGCAATTGCATTACGAGACATCCAGAGGGGAATAGCAAGTGGGAATGTTATGCTCCTCAAGGCTCTCGAACAGATATCCTTTTTTCAAGATATTTTTCAAGATATTTTTCAAGATATTTTTCAAGATTTGCATCTGGAGTTTCATAATTTACGTCTATTTACGTTTATTATTTCGAATTTACATCTGTTTTTTCTGAATTTAGATTTTCTATTTCAGAATTTATTTCAGGATCTATATCTACAATCTCAATCCTGAGAAAATTTTAAAGCCGTTGAAAAAACTCATGAAAAAGGTAATATCCAGAGTCTCCTTCTCCAACCATAGCTAGCAGAAGAAACTTCATAGGTTGGGCTATATATTATCAGATATATAAAAGAGAGGTGTCAGGAAAAGGAGATTCAACCTGACATGATTTGAGGCTAAAAAGAAGGGAAGACTTTATTCCTGCACATAAAGCCGATGCTTCAAAGAAAGAAGACATGTAAACTTGTAACATGTCAAAAAGGATCTCAAAATATACAATGAGTGTGCTGGATATGAGTTTGGGAACTCACGAAATAAACGGTGCACAAATTTGTGAATTCATTAAATCTGTTTGGAAGCATATTAAAAATGTTTTCGATAAAAAAACATGTGGGTTTGGGATTCATCAAGACAATTCGTCAGGAAACGGATTAAGAGAGAAAGTCAGTTGAAAGCGGAAAAAGCCAGTTGTATTCCTCCAAATATCTCCGTTTGGAGAGAAATTAATTGGGCAAACTGCCGGTCAGACAGAGGTCAGGGTCTCAAGTAAAGATCATGATAAACAATGGTTCTAATGGCGACTTGAGATATGGCAAACCTGAACTCATGTCGTGACCGAGAGGATCTAAATAATCAGGTTCAGAGATTTACCTTAACCTGATTCAATGCAGCTAGCCTTTCCTTTCTCCCATCTGGATAAAGCAAATAGAAAAAGAAATGCTGGTTCAAATACTGAAATATCTTCTTTTCCTTATTTTCCTGACGGATTCTACTTTCATAAAAGTTTTTTTCCAGCCGGCTTTTTCTCATTCTTTTGTATTTGGTCATCCCTAATTATTGGCTGATCTATGCCTGAACTATAAAGAAATATCTCAGTTTTCTCTGAATCACATGAGCCTAGTGTCATGAAAATTTAATTATTGATCACCTAATAAGCTATGATCCCTTTATACCGATAACAAACTATCAAAATATTATGTTCAATAATTAAATTGTCGCGACACTAGCCATTATCCCTGGCCTATTTTTTAATCTGGATAATTGTGTTTCAGCTATTTTCTTCGTTTAATGCCTATAATATTGATAATTATCTCAAATATTGTACCATCAGGCTTTTTTCTCAAAAACATTATGATGAAGGTTTTAAGAGGAATTAGCTCATTATTATAATAGTATCATTATAAAGTAGTTGGAGTGGGGGTATCACGGCTAGTAATGCCGATAATTTTAAGAGTTTTTCGGATTACGCTCATTGAGAAAGAGCAATAGCTGTGATCATTCTCCAAAGTTGAAAAGAGACTTTAGAAAGGAGGAATATCATGAGCGCTCAGGCTCAAGAAGAAGGAGAAACTAGTAAACCTGAAGATCAGGCCAAGGAAGCTGCAAAGCAGGCACAGCAGGCTGCAGAGCAGGCACAGCAGGCCAGACAGCAGGCACAGCAGGCTGCAGAGCAAGCACAGCAGGCCAGACAGCAGGCACAGCAGGCTGCAGAACAAGCCAGACAGCAGGCACAACAGATTGGAGAACAGGCCAAGGAAACTGCAGGAAAAGCTGGAGAACAGATACAGGAAACAGCAGGGCAAGCTGGAGAGCAGGCAAAGGAGACTGCAGGGAAAGCTGGAGAGCAGGTACAGGAGACTGCAGGGAAAGCTGGAGAGCAGGTACAGGAGACTGCCGGGAAGGCTGGAGAGCAGGCAAAGGAGACTGCAGGACAGGTCACAGATACGGCAGGACAGGCTGTACCGCAGGGACAGCAACAGCCACAGCAGGGACAACAGCCACAGCAGGGACAACAGCCACAGCAGGGACAACAGCCACAGCAGGGAGGAGGGCCTTTAGGAGGTCTCGGACAGGCTGTGGGTAGTCTCACAGGAGGTCTCGGACAGGCTGGAGAGCAGCCAAAGGAGGAAGAGCCCGAGGAGGAAGAGCCTAAAGAAACCGCAAAGCAGCCACAACCGGTACAGCAACCACAGGAGACTGGCGGAGGAGGCCTGGGTAATCTAGGTGGCCTCACTGATACTGTAAGCGATACTCTCAAACAGGTCACGGAATCTACAAAGGACATCGGAGGTGGTCTGCTCCCTGGTATATCTGTGCTTTCACCCTCCGCTGAAGCTGGTGCTGAAGCTAAATCTGATCAGGAGGGTGAAACGAAAAAAGCCGAGGGAGGACAAGGGCAGAAAAAGACACAGCAGCCACAGCAGTGAAGTCTATGATGATCTGGGTAAAGATAAAAGAGCCGCATATTGTGCGGCTTTACCCAGCATCTAATACCATAGATATCTCAAACCCGGGTTGTCAATTCGATAGATCATCTTGAGGGTTTAATAGTTGATCAATTAGTCATACTGATCCAGCGTAATTGATACTTTGGAGCATGACTGCTTGCTCTCAATCTTGAGCTATATATTTTTTTAACTATACCTCTGAATTAAACTTTTAATTACATGGATTATTTTTTATCTTATGTTTAAAGAATCAAAAAATAAGGAGCAATTTTCCAATTTACTTTTATAAGGTCCTTTGGTAGAATGGAGTTAAGAGTATTTTTACAGGGCTAAAAAGAATTTATCCAAATAATCTGCCTTTTCACTCGAGAGATACATTCCGAATCTTAAAGGGTAAATGAGCTTTCCTTTCTTGCTCCGTATTATTGGAATCTTTATTTACGAGACTTTTTATTATTTTCTGGTCTTCATATTTTCTCCATAAATCATGCAAAACAATAAAATTTTAATTATATTGAGATAAATTTTCTATTTATGGGAAAAGGAAATGTCGCAATAGATAAGTCAATGATAAAAACGGTAGTTGACGGTAAAATAATGATTCCTTTGCCAAAAGTTTTGGTTGGAAATCGATACTATCCTATGTTTTCCGTATTATCTCCTACTCATTGTGCTGATTGTGGCAATAAGTTACATGTGAACTCTCACTACACTCGTTTTATTTTATCAAGTCACGGCACTATAGCTCTCAATGTTACATACTGGTTTTGTCCTGTTTGTAAGAAACCTTTTCATGATCAGATTATTGGTGTTCCTGGTTCTGCAAATTACAGTTCTGAATATTATGATAAACAAATGAATGTTAGATATGATGGACGATGCAGTCTACACAATTCTCGGCAAATTGGAGAAACATATACAGAAGGCTTGACAGCCTTCTGTGGTAGAGCTCCTTGTGCAACTTCATTATGGTTATATGAACAGAAACATGCAGAACTTTCAAAGCAAGAACTTTTAGATCAAGAGATTGGCTTTGATGAAACATTGTATGTTGATGGGGATTGGATCAAAAAAGGCTGGAAAAAGAGACTTGAAGAGTTGATTGGAAGAAAGCTTACAGAAAAAGAATGGAAAAAAATGCGATATCAATCTGTTTACGTTATTGCTACTAAAGAAAAGGTAGTTTTGGATTTTGAGGTAACTGACAGATTACCAACGATTGAAGCTCTGATTCCTCTTTTCAGACGAATAAAAAACCGATTTCCTGAAGGCAAAATACAAAAAATTGTTTCTGATGAAGATAAAGCAATCATTGGAGCTGTAAAGAGTGTCTTCCCTGAAGTAGCTCACTCCTTTTGTGTGTTTCATCAATTAAAAAACGTTAGCAAGAGATACTATGAAGAATTCAACTCTGTTGAAGATATTCCAGATAATGATAAGGTTGTGTCCAATGAAATATATCAGTTGATACGTTCTGATACGGTCATCAGTGCTGTTGTATGTATTCAAAAGATACGAGAATTCTACTCTAATCTGGAACTTTCAAAAGCGTCTCAGAAAGCGATTTCTTATGCAGAAGAGATTTTCAAGAAAAATGTAAGCTTCTTGAAAAAAGGGTTTACACCTGAGACAGATAATACAATGGAACAGATATTTTCTTTGATAGGTGATATCGTAGACAAAGCAAGATCATTTAAAACCGATAGTGGCCTAACTAATTTTTGTTACAATTTATTTACTTATTTCAACAAACGGTGTTTCAGTACTGGTAAATGGAAAGGATTCTCACCCTTAATGAGGGCAAGATTCCAGTATGGATAAAAGTAAAGAGTAAATGGAAACTTTCAGTTTTAATCTGCAGCTTTACAGCGGTAGCTATCGAATAATTATGGCAAAAATAAGAAATTGATGTACAAAATCTAGATATTAGTGGAGCGACTTTTCCAAAATGAGGAAAAATGTTAAGGGATTTGGGTGAAATTCAATTGTTTTTTTAAAATTGGAGAAGAACCATAAAAAATTAAAAAGACTCTTATTTACAGATAGGAACAGTGACGTTAGATTTTACATAATTTTTAGCCACTGTCGTTTAACCCAACAAAAAATGGAAGTGACTTATCGTTATATTGCCTCATGTGTTGTTCAGCTCGTCGGCCTTTGCCTGCGCCGTTTCCTCTGTTTCGAAGATCTCAATGAAGGGATAGACATACAGATACACTCCATCAGTAACCTGCACAGTTCTGTATATGAGGGTGTACACAGGTTTGTCTACGACATCGGCTTTCAGGTAGCTGATTTCATGCTCACCGAAATTTACCAATGCATATTCTAAGCCATCTATTTCTATTGTCTCAGGAAATTCTACACCACCGAATAACTGTTTCCCGACTGAAAAATTTAAGTCCTTATATAGTAATATCGGTCGAACAACCACTATCGAAAGCTTCGATTCCTTGTCTTTATCAGAAATAGATGACACGTCTATTTTCTCATCTGCATAATCAGAAAAGCTCGCATTTTGAGACGCATATTCATATATTGATTCATATACGTGTACAATAATTCCATCGATCTCGATATGAGTTGACATAGATTTCAACCCCGTTGGTTATATAGACCAGTCTATATATTATCAGGTAAAAATATATGAAAATTTAAGTTATTTATTACAATGGGAGCGCGGAGGGTCACGAATACCCCATCCTTCACAGGCTGTCCGACAATTACTGTGAGTAATGAAATCGTCTGCTGGTAGATTGAAACTTTTTTATGAAATTTGTTTTCGATTCTTATTGCCCAAATATTAAAATGAAAAGTTCCATTTATTTCTATTTTCCCTTTCAATGATCTCGTTTTTACTTGAGTAAATCCATATTTTCCTTAAGTTAGCTGCAGTACACACTAAATTAAATTCGTTTCTGACTGATTTCAATCCTCTGGTTAAAAATTCTCTAAACCCTAAATTCTCTTTATAATTTCCAATTGCAGGTTCTACTACCTGCTTCCTTTGCCCATATATTTTTCTAGCGTCTTCTGTTTCCATTTTATCTGCTGATTGCTTTCTTTCTTTTGAAAACTGAGCTACTTTTAAATGCCTAATTCCATCCATCCTTTTTGTACAATTTTTGCTGAATTCACACTTTTTACATTCAATTCCCTTGTAAAGTCTGTATTTTCTCTTCCTTTCTTTCTCATAACCCTCATACAAAAACTTCAATCTTTGATTTTCAGGGCAAATAAATTCATCATTTTCTTCATCATACTCAAAATTACCAATATCGAATCTGTTGTCTTCAATGTTTTCTGTTATTGTTTTAGTTACTTCTTTTTGCTCGGGAATATATGGGTCCAATTTCTTATGATTTAAATAATGTATGTTATTTCCACAGTAATATCCACTATCTGCACATATTTTAGTGCCTTCTTTTAGCAAACCACAATTTTCTTCC
This sequence comes from Methanosarcina subterranea, assembly GCF_055385895.1. NCBI lineage: Archaea > Methanobacteriati > Methanobacteriota > Methanomicrobia > Methanosarcinales > Methanosarcinaceae > Methanosarcina > Methanosarcina subterranea. The sequence continues at coordinate 3,035,607 of NZ_AP042426.1, forward strand.
ACAAGTTCAATCTGTGGTTTCAATTGATAAGTATCAGTTCTATCTTGACAGATATCATTTGCAACAATAATCCCCAGTTTATGATCTACTGTTATTTGAGCATTGTATGCCAGTTCAAATACTCCCTTTTTGTTTCTCATAAAACGAGATTCTTTATCAGTCAAGCTTACTTTTTCAATACTGTCTTTTTCAAATTCATCAAGTGCTTCTTCAACTGTGTCTTCGATCTCTTTTTTCGGTCACTAGAATTACCCTTATTTACTTGCTTTGTGTACTTCGCAACTACAGCTTTTACCTTGTACTTTCCACTTTCATTCAACTGATCGTAACCACGGCAGTTACCAAAATGTTCATCCTCAAATTTGTCTACTTCAATACCTTTTTTTAATTCATTGTTGACATATTCCCCAATAACTCTCAAGACCTCTTTCAAAACCACATTATTTTTTGACGCAGAAGCTTTTACCATGGATCCGTCAGTGCTTAACTGCTCAAGACCTATTACTCCTAGATCTTTAGCTGCCATAACTGTGTTTTTGAACAGTTTAGTAATTAATTTCTCATTTTCTTTCCTGAAGTCACTGATTGTTCTAAAATCCGGTTGCAGGTTTTCAGCCAAATACATGTAAACTACATTCTCTCGAACATTGCGAGCTATCGCTCGCGATGATCGAGCTCTATCAAGCATCGATTGAATCAAAATTTTACACATTATGCATGCATGATAAGCAGGATGTCCAGAACCATCATACCTTATTTCAAATTCACCGAAATCCATTTTATCTACAAAAGATTCAACCAAGTAGCAGATATGATCTGAAGGAATAAGATCTCGAATATCTGGAGGTAAAATCCAAATTTGATTCTTTGATGATTTGATAAACACCATAAATCAAAATATTTATGATAAAATTATATAATAATCAATATATTCAAAACAGAAACTATAATATCACAGGTAATTGTCGGACAACCTCTTTAGGGTGGGGTAGCTGCCCACAATTTGATTTTCGTTTATGGCTTTTTACTTTTTTTTATACAGAAATGCTGCAAGCAAGCCGGCCACGCCGAAAATCACTTCAAAACCAGGCGTTCTCAGGCTTTCATTCTGTTCATTTTCCTGTCCGGCTTCCGATCCCTCCCCTGCGACTCCGGCTTCCGATCCCTCTCCTGAAATAGTGCACATGTATATATCGGGGTTTTGTTCACCTTTGCGATAATCTGTCCACACAATCCTGTCCCCGTAGATAACAGGCGTTTCCTGCTGTGCATTGGTGGTGATCTGGGTTTCCCTGGAAGTGGAGAGGTCGTACATGTAGATATCGGCTTTGATCGGGATATAAAAGGTACTGTTGCCTTCGGAAGGATTGCGGAAGTCCTCCCACACGATCCTGTCTCCATAGATAGCAGGCCTGCTCTGTACTGCTCCATCGTTTGTGATCTTAGTTTCCGTAAAAGTGGAAAGATCGTACATGTAAATATCCGTGTCTCCATTTTCCGGGAATATATTTCGCCACACTATCCTGTCCCCGTAAATAGCAGGATCTTCCTGATATGATTCATTGGTGGTAATCTTAGTTTCAGTGGAAGTGGAAATATTGTACATGTAGATATCGAACCCATAGCGACTATCCATCCACACGATTTTGTCCCCGTAGATAGCAGGGTCTGTCTGATCTGATTTATTGGTAGTTATCTGGATTTCCTTGGAAGTGGATAGATCGTACATGTAGATATCCCATTTTTCATCTCCATTGCGACGATCCTGCCACACGATTTTGTCCTCGTAGATAGCAGGGTAAGCCTGGTCGGATTTATTGGTAGTTATCTGGATTTCCTTTGAGGTGGATAGGTTGTACATGTAAATATCGAAGTTTCCATTGCGGTCATCATGCCACACTATCTTATCATTATAGATATCAGGATCGCTATTATACGATTCATTGGTGGTGATCTGAGTTTCCTTGGAAGTGGAAAGGTTGTACATGTAGATATCGAAGTTTCCATTGCGATTATCCTGCCACACTATCCTGTCACCATAGATGGAAGGGTTTATCTGATATGATTCATTTGTGACAATTGGAGTTTCCGTGAGGGTAAGTTGACCATCTACGCGCTGTGTAGAAGCTGCCGACTCTGCAGATGTAAAGGAAATTAAGAACACAAAAGCAAAGGCTATTGTAAACAGTTTTTCTTTATTTATCATTTATTTCTCCGTCTTTGTTTTTTTCATTTATAGTCACGCCAGGAAATATTTACACATATAAATAAGAACAATAACCTTAAATAATTTTCGAAAGTGCAGTTAATTGTAGGAAAGTGCAGTTAATTGTAGAGATGACTATAATAGCAACACTCATATTTTCTGCCTGTATTTCAATTCCCTGAATCTTATCCTGAATTCGGTTCCCTCACCCGTATTAAGTTCAATGCTTCCTTCAATTTGATCCACAAGAGTGATCACAAGCTGCAAGCCCAGGGAATCAGTTTCTCTGAAATCGATTTCTTCAGGGAAGCCTCTGCCATTATCCCTGACAATGAGAGAAAAACAATTTCCTTTCTCTTCTTTTTTGAGGCAGACACAAATCTCACCGCTCTCCCCCTCTGAGAAAGCATGCTTAAGGGCGTTTGAGACAAGTTCATTGATAATGATGCCCAGGGGAACAGCCGTATCCATGCCAAGGAAAACATTATCAACATCAAGTCTCAGGCTGATATTTCTATCACCTACGGAATATGCCCCGAAAAGATAATTTGCAAGGTTCTGGATGTAGTCTGCAAAGTCCACGCTTATCATATCTTCGGACTGGTAGAGTTTTTCGTGAACAAGAGCCATGGACTTGACCCTGTGCTGGCTGTCCTTGAAAGCCTCGATTACTTTTTCATCGTTGAAATTTCCGGACTCGAGGTATAGCAGGGTTGAGATTACCTGAAGGTTATTCTTTATCCTGTGGTGAATCTCTTTTTTGCGGATTTCTTCCATCTTCAAAAGAGCCTCTTCAGCCTTTTTGTGCTCGGTTATGTCAAGGATAATACCCTGCAGGTGGACCTCGCCTTTTTCGTCCCTCTGTATGAAAGTCCTTTCATCCACCCAGCGGAATTCTCCTGACCTGGTAAGGATACGATACTCGGAACTATAATCTTCACAGCCTGATCCCACATTTCTTGCAAGTTCGACCTCAACTTTTTCCATGTCTTCCGGATGGACTATGTCCCCGTAAAGGATTTTCCTTGAGGTAAAGTCCTCTACTTCATACCCGAGCCTTGTAACGTTTTCCGAGACAAACTCTATTGGCCAGCCTTCCTCGTATTTCCACAAAAAAACGATAACAGGGCTGTTATTAATTATGAGCTCCATCTCTTCTTTTAACCTGTTTGAGTGCTCAAGCTTCCTCGCATACTCAATTAAGGCTTTTTCTGCTTCTCTGCGCTGGGTTGTGACCCTGTCAAGAACAAGGCGGGTCTCTTCAATCCCATCCGTGAGAAGTTTAAAATCTCCCTGTCCCTGCACCCGGATAGGCCTCTTGAAGTTATTATGCTGAAAAGCCGTAAGGACAGCATTTGAGTCATCAATAATCATATTGAGGGTCTCGGAAAACTTATCGAGGGTATCTTCAAGTTCCCTGAATTCTCCATATACATCCACATTGACCCTTTCCTTCAATTCCCCTTTTGCAAGGGCATTGGTCACCCTCATGGTTTCCCGGATAGGGATCACCACAGCATTCAGGATTTCATTTAAGCCCTTAGGGATTTCCCGGAAATCGACTTCCACATCCGTATCAGCCCTTACTCCGAGTTCTCCTTTAACCGCGTCTTCGGCAATGCTCTTGAAGTCATCAACAATTCTGTTAATTGGCTTTGTTACGGATCTTGCGATCATATAAGCAAGGGCAGCCATGAACAGGATTGAAATTGCAGAAATTATAAGAAGCCGGTCTCTAAGGTCAGTTACCCCGGCAAGCATTTCTTCCTTAGGGACAACCAGCACGAAAGCAAAGTCTCCGGTCTCAACAGGTTCGTAAAACATAATGACGGTTTTACCTGTGGCTGGATCCCTGGTTTCAAGGCGCCCGCTAATTCCGTTTTTTACATCAAGGGCGGCTTTTTTGATTTCTTGCCCTTCAAAATCATAAAGGTGCTTTTTCCCTATCCAGTCCTTATGGGTCGGATGGGAAAGAAGAATTCCAGTATTGCTTACCATAAAAGCGTATCCGGTATCAAAAGTCCGAATGCTGCTTGCTACCTCGTCCACATAGTCAAGGGAAACATCAACCCCTCCAATCCCTGCAAAATTTCCGTCCTTAATGATTGGAGAAACATAGCTCACTATAAATATTCCTTCATAAAAATAGGGTTCAGTGAGCACATCCCCTTTCGTAGCCTTTGGGAGCTGGTAGTAATCCGAAGTATTATAATGAAGAAGAGGGGAAACTGAAGCAGTCCCGTTTATTTTATTCCAGTAAGGAACAAACCTGCCAGTTTTATCATGAGCAGGCGCATTTATGTATTCTGAGTCTTTTCCGTCAAAAGAATCGGGTTCAAAATCCACATAGGTCCCGAGGAGGTGAGGGTTGTCACGGAGCAGATTTTCCAGAATAAGGAGGGCTTCATCCCGGTCTGCAGTCTCATAACTTTCCATCGTAGTGGAGATTGTCCTTGCAATGACAAGGTTGGCTTTCATGTCCGTATCGAACTGATTTGCATAGTTGGAAGCCATCTCAACTGACTGCTGGTAAGCCAGCTTTTCTTCCTGCGTTGTAACCGTGGAAATGATCACAGCTGTGGAAGCCGTAAGGATTAGAAAAACCCCGAGCACGGTATAAACGATCATTTTTGTTCTTAGCGGGGTGTTGCTAAACATTTATTAATCCTCATTTTTTATTTATCTCGTTTTAGCTACCAGCAGGGAAAAAGAGAGTAATTTTTCCACGCCATGGATTATGAGAAAAACCAGTTATTAACTATATAATTATACAGGATATCTCTATAATTATGCAGAAGAATCTGTGCAGGGAAACTTTTAATTTCCGCATGTTTATCCTCTGCATGCTTATTCTGGAACGCTCTTTTTAATCAGAAGAATTTACTAATCTGAGAAAAAAGTCAGGAGCTATCAGGTTTTTAAGAATTAAATTTTATGGGCACTTAAAATATTTAAATACTCCTAAAAAACGCCCACAAGAAACCTCAAAAATGGAACTCAAAATTCCAGTAGAGAAGTCTTGTTTTACATTTATTTAACACGTTGCCTGTTTTCAGATTAACTGTTTTGAGGTAGTTTTGTTTAAGATAGTATCAATTAAAGCAAGTCCGGTAAAAAGTCGGATACGATAAAAATAACTGGATACGGTAAATAGGAAGAGTGCAGGGCATATCTCTGCACCCCATTAAAACTTATGTTACAGTTTCGCCTGTTACAGAGTTTTCTTTTCCAACCCTGGTCGGGTTCTCATTCTGGGAATAGAACCAGAGCGGGATGTAAAGGGAAAGCATTACGAAACCGACTATTGTGGAAGTCCAGCCCACCTCAAGGCTATTGAGATAAATAATCCCTATTAGACACAGAGGCAGGTTAAAGATCCCGAAGAGAGCGGCAACATACTGCCAGCCTCCCGGAGCCTTGAAGGGCCTTTCAAGTGTCGAGAAACGGGGGTCGAACTTTGCTTTTACGTATGCGAAAAGACTGATCCCATTGGCACAGACATATCCGATTGCAGATGCTGCCAGGATAGCAGCAGGCGTCCCCAGAAAGATGAAACCCATATTAAAGAGGGCAATAACAATCATTGCATTAACCGGGGTTCCGTGCAGGTTCATCTTTCCAAAGAACTTTGGCAGATTTCCTTCTTCAGCCATGGAGTACATAGCCCTTGAAGCTCCCAGGAAAGCAGTCTGGATAATAAGAACCATTGCCGCAATCAGCATGAGGATGGTAAGGGACGCACCTATGGGACCCAGAGTCATCTGAGCCAGCGGAAGCATTGGCGAGAAGGGCTCATCCAGGATTCCTTCGATACCCAGGGTTCCGGTACAGGCTGCCTGGACAAGGATAAAGGTCACAAGGCAGATTGCCCCGCAGATAAAGAGGGCTTTGGGCACGTCAGACTTCGGCTTCTTATACTCAGGTCCGTAGATAGCTGCGGTTTCCCATGCACAGGCGCTCCACTGGGCCATTGCCATAAGCCCGAACAGGATAAGGATGTGCTCCATATCCCAGGTCCAGTCCGTCGGAAGCCAGGCGCCAGTGATATTGCTCAGCTCAAAGTGCCCTGTTGCGAAGGGTGCAAGAGAGATAATTATAAGCGGGGCAAGCGAAAGCACTGCAAGGATATACCCGAGCGTTGCTCCGCCTGAAAGACCGCGGTAATTTACAAGGATCAGGAACAAAAATACAACCGCGCCGGACGCAAGGTATAGAGCCAGGTCAGGCACTCCGGCAAATGCAGGGACAAGCCCTTTGAGGTAGCTTCCTATAAGGATTGAAAAGATAGCAAGCACAGGGTTCCAGGCAAACCAGTAGCTCCAGGCGCTGAAACCTCCAAGCAATTTACTCTTTTCATAACGTTTATTTCCGCCTCCTGCCCTGAAAACGCTCTGGGCATATCCGGGCAGTCCGGAAGCTTTCGGGAACATTGTTGCAAGCTCACCATAAGCAAAGTTCTGCATGAAGCCCTGGAAGACAGAAAGTGCCCATATAATGATTGCAAAAGCCCAGACATAGCTTGCAAAGTAACCGATAGATGGAAGGATCAGCACAGGAACACCAAGAGCGATTGCAAGCCCCTGTTTCCAGTCAATTGTCCGCTGAAGCCCCCCGGATTCACTTTTTTCATCACTCATTTCAACACACACTCCATTACTGTTTGTTGACATAGCCTGACGATTCGCACAGCTCTTGCAGCATAAATAAGCCTGCAAGACCTGCAAGCCGAAGAAACGGAAAGATATTCAGGAGCCAGAAAGGAAAGATGCTCAGGGTTTTGTCAGCCTGCTACAGCTTCCCGAGAAAGTTTCGCCCTTTTTCCTGAAGGACTCTAGAGGAGATAAGGTCCCTTATATGGTTCCTGATACCTGTTCTTAGCTATTATGGCAATTTCTTTGTGCAAATCCGATTGTTATTCAGTTTGTTTATCTGGTCTGTCTTCTGAATAGATTGCAGGAGTTTATCTTGACATCGAGAACCTTCTCGATATTCATTTTTGCAGCAATGCCCTTTGCGGCACCCGGGACTGAGGTGATCACGCCAATATCGAGCTCTTCACGCAGTTCTCTCATGACATGTTCGTCTGAGAGGTCCATTGTATCGACATTAAGCTTCTTTGCCACGTACTCTTTTGCCTCGCCGATGCGCATGTTTTTTGAGAATTGCATCCTTGCAACAAGGTCACCGGCTGCTCTTATCCCGGTCATACCTGAAGCCATTATGTGGGAGATCGGCATACCCAGAGGGTCGCCGACCCCGACCTATATGCCGTCTACGCCGGCAATCTCGACCATTGCCTTGCTTGCCCTTGTAACGGCATCGATTGGGGGAGTCTCAAGCATCGGAATTCCGCCTACACCCATACCCATATCAACGTGACAGGGGATAGTGGAGGCTTCAACCGCTGCCTTCATGAAAGTTACTGCCCGTGCCAGGTTCCATGGAGAAGTCTTGCTGGTGTTTGTGTTGCATACAGGCCCAAAGACATTTGCGCCTGCTTTTGCAACAAGTGGAGCCTGCTGGTGTGGCCAGAGCCCTGCAAGGGTCACGCCGTCATACTGCAGGTTCCCGTGCATCCCAAGCACCATTTCTCCAGCCATACCGGCTTCGATGTACATGTCAGGGAATTCCTTCCTGAGAGCTTCGATTGCGTGCAGGGTCCCGTACATGTCAGCGTCGCCTGCTGCAGCTGTTGTGTCAAAGTTAATACCATCCGCACCCGAGGCAAAGAGCTTCTGCATAACCCAGACAGTGTCCCTTGTAAGGTGCTCGGCTGCATGTTCCATGGAGTCCCAGGCTTCCTGAATTTTGAAAGCCTTCATCAAGTCACCGGGGTTTTCGAAAGGCCCGTCAGGAGTATAATAAAGCCCCATGTTAGGCATTGCACCGTAGAAGAGAGGGATAACCATGTTCTGCTGGCAGACTTCCATTGCCTGGCATTCGTTTGAGACCACGGGTTTTACAGGTTTGTAGCTGTAGTCAATATGCCCGAGTTCCATGGTGTCGGCACCAAAAGCCCTCTCGTGCATCATGCAGCCGACAAGCCGGCTTGAGGGAATACCTACACCACTGTTACCCTGGTCGCCGTCAAGCCTCAGAGTCCCGATATCGTGAGTTACAGGCACTTCCATGCCGTGTTCCACACTGACTGCCTTTCCGGGCATCATAAGGATTTCTGCAAGCTTGTCGACTTCATCGGCACTCAGACCGGAGATCTCACCAAGGTCGGCGGCATTTGCCACACCTGCCTCAAGTTCCTCAATGATCTTTTCTTTCGTAAGGAAGATACGTTTCCCGTCTCCCATTCTCAAAGCATATTCAGTTGCCATTTTTAATCCTCCATTAATAAATGAGAGTAACTAAAGTTAGACTGAGATGGTTTTACTGAAATTTAGGGTTCAGAGGAGCAGTTCTTTTGCCTTTGCAACGGCTTCGCTTGCGTTTTCGGCGTAGCAGTCCGCTCCGATTTTGTCAGCCCAGGCCTGGGTTGCAGGAGCACCGCCTACCATTACTTTGATTCGGCTGCGCAGCCCTTCTTCTTTCAGGAGCTCAATAACCTGTCTCTGTCCGGGAAGCGTTGTAGTCATAAGAGCAGAAAGCCCTATCATGTTAGCATTGACTTCTTTTGCCTTCTCAACAAAGTTCTTTATAGGAACATCCCTGCCTATGTCGTGGACTTCAAAACCAGCGGACTGAAGCATGGTTGAAACGATAGACTTACCAATATCATGTACGTCCCCTTCGACGGTCCCATTTACAATTACTCCGAGCTTTTTGCTCTCGGTACCCGCAGGTAGATCAGCTTCAAGGACTTTTACTCCTGCTGTCATTGCATCAGCTGCCATCATTACATGGGGCAGGAAAAGTTTCCCTCTCTCAAATAATACTCCTACCTGGTTCATGCCGGCAGCAAGCCCTTTATCAATAATCTCTGCGGGCTCCATAACCTGTTTTGCTTTTTCAACCGCAGCAAGTACTGCATCTTTTTTACAGGAGATTACCGCGCCCGAAAGCTCCTGGATAAGTTCTTCTTTAGTTGCCATTTTTTAACCTCCAATTTTCGTCAGAGCCTTTCCTCAGTGTCTGAAATATCGCTACTGAAGCTTAATTTCTGATTGTACGTATTATATATGTAGAATTATATAGCCCAGCCTGTGCTGTTTTTTCTTAACGGTATAGATCTGGAACTTTCCAAAAGCACTACGAAGACCGAAGGGTAAAGGACAGGTAATCTGGTCAGGGAATAAAGGATGAGCTTTTTTAATAGCATTAAAATTTTCAATCTTGATTAAAACAGGGACAAAAAACCAGGGATAAGACAGGGATAAGACAGGGATAAGACAGGGATAAGACAGGGATAAGACAGGGATAAGACAGGGATAAGACAGGGATAAGACAGGGATAAGACAGGGATAAGACAGGGATAAGACAGGGATGAGGCAAGGATGAGGCAAGGATGAGGCAAGGATGAGACGGTGATGAGATAGGATAACTTCAGAAATTGGAAAAGGGCTCGATTCTTTAAGATCATTTCTTTAAGAATTTGTCCTTTAAGGACTTGTCTTTAATGGACCTGTCCTTTAAAACCTGTTTTTAATTGACCTTTACTTATTCGTTTATTTAATATTCATTCTGGTTATTTCTGGCTATCCAATACGCAGACCCTGATTGTTCCGGCACTCGTCCGGAAGTCCGTGCAGATATTCGGAGGAGTTCGGTTTCTTTCAAAAACTTCCATTTTTTCTTTAGGCCGGCAGAAGTAATCACCCTCAAGGCGGAACTTTTTATAAAGCTCACATGCCTCACATAGGCAATCTTTTCCTTTTCTATCTCCATCATCCGTGCCTCCCCTGGCGCAGAACATCCCTTTACCCCCTGGATAGGATGGGCAGGTCTTGCAGATACAGGCTTTAAGGTGATGGTATGAGCTGCAGATTCCAAAATACCTTCCATATGTTTCCCTGCCTCTCAGGATAATGTCGCTCATCTCCGAGAACTCCTCTGCTTCTGCCACCTCGGTACTTTCTCTGTCTTCTGTTAAGATCTCAGAATCCTTGTCCAGAATATTCCCCCTGTACAAAAAAAGACACTAATTTATAAGATGTCAAAATATATTGTATATTGCTTGAGGGTTTTATAAATACATTTTCACCTGTAGCCAGAGGGCTCCGGGATCTAAAAAAGGCTTTGGAGGACAAGGGATATTATGGGATTTAATCAGGCAACTGAAAGCGACGAACTGATTCTTGATGAAGCACTTGAAAGGCAACGAATTCTGGAAACCGTGATCAATAACAGCCCAGTAATGGCTTTTCTCTGGACCCCGGAAGAGGACTGGCCTGCAAAGTATGTCTCGGAAAACGTGACACAGCTTGGGTACACTGCAGAGGATTTCCTTACAGGCAGAATAATGTATGCAAATATAGTTCATTCCGAAGATATAGACAGGGTAAGAAAAGAACTTACAAGATGCTGTGAAATCGGAAAAGACGATTTTGTCAATAGATACAGGGTTCTTACGGGCGGGGGAGAGGTACGCTGGGTGGAAGAAAAAACCTTTATCCAGCGTGATGAGAGAGGAAACGTCGTGAATTTTCAAGGTATAGTCAGGGACGTTACTTCCGAGATAAAAAATGAAAGAGCATTGCGTGATGCCCTTGAGAGCCAGAAAGCACTTATGGAAAAACAAAAAGCCCTCCTTGAGCGTCAGAGAGCCCTCGAGATAGTGATCAACAACAGTTCTGTGGTAGTTTTTCTCTGGAAAGCAGAAAAATACTGGCCCACACTTTATGCATCGGACAATGTCCGTCAGTTCGGGTATGCTCCTGAAGACTTTATCTCAGGAAGGATCCTTTATGGAAAAATCATCCATCCTGAAGACCTTCTCCTTGTGGAGCTCGAACTTGAGGAGAACTGTGAAGAAGGCGGAAAAGAGTTCAACCGGCAGTACCGCATACTGACGAAGACCGGAGAGGTACGCTGGGTGGAAGAAAAAACCTTTATTCAACGCAATCAGGAAGGGCAGGTAACCAATTTCCAGGGTATCATCGAAGACGTAACCGGAAGGATCAAAAAAGCTGAAAAATAATCAATATCCAGGAGATCACCTCAAAGTCTATTATCTCAAGGTCTATTATCTCAAGGTCTATTATCTCAAAGTTTATTTATCTCTGTGAACTCGCAGTCAGTTAGTTTTACTGGCATGCATTTTCTAGCCAGAACCGGAAACTGACTCGACCGGGAGGACCGAGATTCCCTCCTTAAAAAACTACGTCCCTTTTTGAGTTTTTGTCCCTTTGAAATTTAAGAGCTTTTTAAGTTTAAGAACTTTTTAAGTTAAGAGCTTTTTAAGTTTAAGGGCTTTTTTAAGATTAGGGCCTTTTTAGATTTTATAAGAAGAACCTTTCTTCCTGTGACTTAAGAACAAATCAGCTTTTATTTTATAGTCCCATTCTCTTTACTATTGTTACTATTAAAATTGGAAACTGTCCTGAAAAACAATAGTAAAGAGTTCTCTGTCTAATTTCGAAAAATTTACCTGAAGAAAAACCAATTATAAGAAAAAAGGTGCTTATACGAACGATATGTATAAGATGAAAGAAAATATATTTATAATTAATAAAAAAGATGATATAAAATATACGAATGTATACTATATGCCTATAAAAATGCGTACTGTTTGCTTATAGTAGAATAGATTTGGGTATAATACTATAGACTTTGTGATTGGCTATTGTGATCGGCTATTGTGATCGGCTAGAGACCTGACGATCATAATTTAAGTCGTCATATTTTAAGTTGAAATACACTGCAAAAGTACAGGCCAAAAACTGTTGCGTCCAGTTCAGGTGCATAACATGGAAGACTCTCTACTCGACCTGATTTTCTTATCCGAAAAAAGAAAGAATGTACTTCTCCTTTTGCTTGAGGGACCAAAAGACATCAATACAATTAAGAAAACCCTTAAAGCAAGTGCAACATCAGTCCAGCCCCAGATAAAAATGCTGAAGGAAAAACACCTTGTAGTCCAGGATAAAGATGCCTACAGGCTTAGCGAGATAGGAAAAATTATAGCCGAGAAAATGAAACCCCTGCTGGATACTCTTGCTGTGCTGGAAGAGAATACAGACTACTGGGCTGACAGGGATATAAGTAAAATTCCGCCTTTTCTCCTCCGCCGCATAGGTGAACTTGGGCACTGTATCATAGTCGAGCCCCAGATAGAACATATGTTCGAAATGATTCCCGAATATGTTAAAAATGCTGAGAAAGCGAAAAGGTTTGAGGCATTAATTTCTTATTTCCACCCTCTCTTTCCTTCCTTTTATCTCGGGCTTGCACAAAAAAGTACATCGGTGTCACTCATTCTTCCCGAATCAATCCTTAAAAGATGGGTTGAGGATGATTACAGGGAACAAACCAGGCAGTTTCTTAAAATGGAAAACACCAGGCTTCTGATCTGCAAAGACTGTGAAAAGACCCCCAATATTGTGGCGGCAGACAATTTTATGGGAATATCTCTTTTCCCAAAGGATGCTGCTTTTGACAGAAAATACTTGATAAGCTTTGAGCCTGGCGCTCTTGCCTGGGGCAAAGAACTCTATGACTATTACGAGCAGAATTCGGAGCAGATTAAAGATATTGACAGTTTATAAGTACAGCGCAAAAATAACTTATACAGCTTAAATATTTTTCATAAATCCACAGAATATTCTTACTGAGTCTATAAAAAATATTCTTCAAGGCCTGTCTCACCTCTTGCATAGCTTTCATGCCATTCCCGGGGCACGGGCAATTTTTCATAGAGGATTTTCCTCCTCGCCTCAAGCAGTTCTGGCTCTTTTCCCATGAACTCTGCAGCGCACAGGACTGTATTTTCAACCTTTTCTGCCACCTCTTTTAACCACCTGTAGCCTTCAAAAGACCTGAGTAAGTGGTGGTCCAGGATAAGAGTGTCAACATTCCTGGCAAGAAGAAGAGCATTTTCAAAAGCCCCTTTTGAAGCTTCAGGGACATGGTGGGAGAGATAAAGCGGAGGACCTGAGGCAAAAACAATTGCAGGCTTCCAGGAAATTATCTCCAGTACTGTTTCTCTGTCCAGTAGCTGGATATCCGAACTATGGACAAACACATCATCTCCTTCGGAGATCCGGGTCATCATTACCGTGCCAAAACCCTTATCTTTTGTCCCATGCGGAACAGGAGACGAAAAGGTTATGCCGTCGGAACCACTGCCTTCGGAAGCGGGCAGAGGGAAGCCAAGAAAATGGGAGAGCTCTTTTCTCCTGCGTGCAGACAACCCTGAAATTTTTTCAGGACCTTTGCACCAGAACCTGACCCCTTCCACAGAAGGGAGGGCCTCTACTTGCAATTGATAAGGATCTTCGGCTTTCATGGGCATGTGATCCCCATGATAGTGACTGATTACTACGTCTGTTGTACCCTCAAATTCAGCAAGAATTCTCTTCCTGATCCTGAGGGCAGCTGCAACCTCCACAGGATGAGGAAGCAGCCCGTAACGCAGGCGAGCCAGAGCAACTCCAGGGTCGATAAGAATTTTTCTCTCCCCGGTTTTTACAGCACAGGCAAGAGACCTTGCTCCGAAAGACTCGCACCCCAGTATGTCAATCTTCATATGTTTTTATCTGTTTACAGGGATAAAAGCTCTTTTCAAAGAAGAATTTTTGGAGAACTGCCCCACACTAATTGAAAGATATATCTCTTGACCCCGGAAATCGTATCTTAATCACAGGTAAATGTAAGCGCCTCCGCCAGCCTATCTGGTGTCTCTTCAAAAAAAGAAGAACGACTTGATAAGAGAATGACATTTTACGGGTCAGAGATATTACAATTCAGTCCCCCTGATTAAAGCTCACTGCCATAAGCCATAAATTAGTCCTCTTGAGCGAAGCGAAAAGGACCGCGTACTCCCGAGGCGCAATTCGGGCGAGGCGCAATTCGGGCGAGGCGCAATTCAGGGCGAAAAGGACCTCGTGCTGTTGCACTTGCAGTGCAACTCCTAGAAAATCTCCGATTTCCTGTGATCCCGAGGCGAAATTAGGGAAGTAAAAGCTGTTATTTTTATAAATTAGACATGTTATAAATGATTTTTTATATTTCATTTTTTCATTAAGATTAATTATTATGAAAAAGCCGCGCTGATAGCGCGGTAAATTTCCGTGAATATGCCTAATAAGGTTGTTTTGTCCCCCCTAAAGCCCAAAACTCTTCCTTCCCTTTTCGCATAGACTGATAAAAATCCATAGCCACAGCTACCTTTTTTCAATCCTTTTTCTATTTTATAGGCTGGGAACCAAATATCCCTCTGCTCTCTACAGACCGTAAGCTCGTGGAAAATCGCCAGACTCTGTGAACACAGAGCTGTAACATGTTAAATTGCCGGAGAGCCGTAGGAGTGAGGGTGGTAGTCTAAGATAGCCGGACAAAGCCGTAAGTCTGCAAAACTACCCTCCCAGCCTACGTATCGTTTTTATGAAAATGCAGCTATAAAAAAAGCTGCAATTATCCTTTATACGAGTCTGCTTGAACGAGAGAAGCGAGTGAAACAGACCTCGTGCTCCCGAAGCGAAACTCGGGAAGCGAAACTCGGGAGGCGAAACGCGGGCGAGCCAGCCATTATTTTCTTTTAACTTAGAAACGTCACTATGCAGTGGGGTAGCTGACCTTCCAACAGATTTGATTTAGAAGTCAAAAGTATCTTTTACTCCTTATCCGAAAGATATTCTTCTGAAAACATTTTTACAGTGAGGTAAAAGTAAGCCAGCAGAAGGGGACCGATAATAATTCCTACAAGTCCGAAGAGTGAGACTCCTATAACGATCCCGAGCAAAGATTGGAAAGGATGAATTTTTCCTACTTTTTTCTGGATAACAGGCCTGAGAAAACTGTTATCTGCTATATTCAGGAGAACTCCTGTCACAAGGATGCCTATTGCTGCAGTATAATCCTGCTGGAGCAACTGAATAATTATTACAGGGATCCAGATCAAAGGCGCTCCGACTACGGGCAGGAAAGACAGGACTGCTGCGATAGACCCCCAGAGGAAAGCTCCCTGGATTCCAAAAATAATAAAGGAAGCAATAAGAATTCCGCCTTCGATGATGGCAATAGCACCGCTGGCAATTAGGGTCGTACGGACAGTATTCCTGAACTCATCGAGGAGGATAATTGTGTTCTTTGTATTGAAAGGAATTGCCATAAAGACGTTTTGCATAAAATCCGAGTCCTCTCCTGTTAAAAGATAATAGAGCAGGAAATACATCAGGAGAAAACCAATAATTCGCTGGCTTATGTTTTGAATCGAGCCCAGAACAAGCAAACTGAGGTAATTGACGGCTTGAGTAGCCAGGTCCATCACCCTCTCTTCAAGGCTTGCCTGTAAGGTACCGTTAATACCAAGTCTTGAGAATAATCTGCTAAAAAGCTGGCTTCCGGACTGAACAGATGCCATTATAGATTCCTGGTTCAGTAAAATCTGCTGAATCTCGCTGATAACCATGCTCAGGAGAAAATAAAGGGGAATCAGTATAAGAAACATAGAAATTATTATTACCAGAGCTGCCGAAATTTGCCTGTTAAGACGGGCTCTTTTGAGGAGAAAGTAGTACAGAGGTTTGAAGATTACAGAAAGAATAAAGGCTCCAAAAAAATAGTCTATGTATGGAAGAACTGCATAGACAATAATTGCACTCAGAACAATGATAAGAAGAAGAGCCAGTGCTGTTCTAACATACTTTTCCATCAGATATAATCTGATTTTGTATTATAAAATTATATAAGCATAAGAGTTCCTTCCTGTCAAGCCTGGACCCGGAGCCCGAATCGGATATTGCAAAAGCCGTGTCTGCAGTGTGATCTGCTACCTGGGGTTAAAGGTAAAGTTCAATTAAGGAAAATCCGTAATCATAGTCTGCCTCTCATCTCTTTCTCTCAATCTCGTAACCCCTACACCTACAAGCCTGAACTTCCGCCTACCCATGAATTCCGATAAAAGCTGAATGGCTGTCCTTTTGATCACGAAGATGTCGGAAGTCCAGATCGGAAGAGTTCTCGATCGCGTATAGGTGGAAAAGTCCTCAAAGCGCACTATGAGAGTTACGGTTTTGAAAAGGAAACGGTGTTTCAGGAGAGATCCGTGCACACTCTCTATAAGAAGGTCCAGGGACCCGGATATTTTCACAGGGTCATTCGTATCCTCTGCAAAAGTTCCGTGCCTGCTTATTGATTTTACGCCTTCCCTTTCCACGACCTCTTCAAAATCGAGCCCGTTTGCCATCTGCTTCATCCTGAGTCCGAGTTTTCCAAACCTTTCCGAAAGTAGCTGGATATCGCAGTTTGCAAGCTCTTCTACCCTGCTTATTCCTATCCTTTTAAGGGTTTCCACTGTCTTTTCGCCCACTCCGGGAATTTTAGAAACCGGCAGCGGGAAGAGAAACTCCCTGACATCTTCAGGCCTGACAACAGTAAGCCCGTCAGGTTTCTGAAAACCCGAAGCAATTTTTGAAATAAGCTTATTTGGCCCAACTCCCACAGAACAGGTAATCCCCTGCTGCTTCTGTACTTCGTCCTTGATCCTGAGAGCATAGATTGCAGCCTCTTCAAAACTCCTGACCTCAGGCCCGGGTATAAGGTAGGCTTCGTCCACACTGACCTGCTGGAACTTTTCTGCAAACCCACGCAAAAGTTCCATTACCCCTGCCGAAACCCCTGCATATAGCTTCATGTTCACAGGCAAAAATACGGCACCCGGACAGAGCCTGTAAGCCTGAGAAATCGGCATTGCCGAATGGATACCATACTTTCTTGCCTCATAAGAACAGGTACTTGCAACTCCCCTTCCTGATCCTCCTTTTGGGTCTGAACCCACAACTACGGGCAGCCCTTCTAGTTCTGGCTTTTCCCTGACCTCTACAGACGCAAAGAAACTGTCCATATCTACATGGAAGGTAATTCTCCTTTCGGAGATGTTCTTTTCAGGGTTGGGGGCAGGCATCATGTAAGATAGAATAAAACATGTAAAAAAGGATTGAGGAAGTCGGGTGAAAGTATTAATTCGCCTGGTCTAAAAATAACAGTATAACCTTAAAATGAGACATTAGGTAATTTGAATGGCGTGACGGATCATTTCATGATTCCTGCAGGTCATCATTCCCTCTGAACATTACCGCTTTTGATACAAAGCATACCCCTATAGCCGGCATGCAAATAGTCCAGTAAAAAGCCAGAAGCAACAACACCGTCTCAATACTCGACCATTTTGAAATTTCCCTGAATGCAAGAAGAAGGAAAAATATAGAAAAGATACTTGCTGCAGATGAAATCACAACGTATACATTTTTCGAACTATCGTGTCCATATGAGGATGAGAAAAATAATACCGAGCATGGGGATAGCAATGCCAGCACAGCTATCCAGAGTACTTCTACTGTGCTTATGGGGTCGCTAAGAAATGGTTTTCCACTGGAATAGGCCAGAAAATTCGTTATAACGAATACAGACAGGGAAATACACAGAGGAATTGCCAGATACCATCGAGATAACATTTTTCTGGCTTCCAGTACGAAAAGTACGGAGCCAAAAAGGGAGATTACGCTCAGTACTTTGATGATGGCGACGAAAAGTAAATCAGATGCTAGCAAATCGGACGCGAGAAAGTTAGGGCTTATAACAGACATCGAGCGGAATATAACGGATACGAAGCTTGTAACCCAGGTCATCATAAAGATAACCGATGTCAACGCCAGCGCAATGTTTATCCTCATTAAATCATCACCGTAAAATGGAAGTCATGTGAGTATGAAACGGGCTGTCATAATATAATAATGAAACACTGACAGCCGATTTTTGCTGGCTCCAATGTGACAGACCCTTCATACAGGGTGCTGTAGCTCCCTTTCAATCGTATGAAATGAACACCCTAACCTTAGATCGAATATTAAATATAGCTTACTATCTAACATCTGTCCTGTAGACATCCATATGCCCCGGATTCACATAATATAGGCAAAAACAGCTCTTTGTGATGCGCAAAGGATTCCTGGGAGCTCTTACAACTAATTTCCAAATTAAAGTCAGCCTGATAACTGATTATAATAATTTTAAAATATTAATGAATCTTAAAGTATTTTCAGCACATGAAAAATGCCCAGCTGGCAGCTGCCCGAACAGTTAAGCCAGCTCAGATCCGTCCATATTTTTCTTTTTGTTGAATAGTTTAGCGTTCCGTAATTGCTCGTTTGATATGTTCCGGGACATCTGAAAATCGAATCTTCCATTTTCTCTTCTGCGCTGCATAAGACTTGATCCGGCTACCAGCCCGCGAGAAAAAATAGCAGTGAACTCATGCCGGTATTAGGAGAAACTAATACAGAAATGCCTTTCTGGCCCGATAAATAAATCTCGGTTTTCGAATTCTGCGGCTTGACCGCAGCTTGACCGCAGAAAAAACATTTCTATAAAGCCGAGAAATATAATCTTAATATTTTCGATATTTATTAGTTTAAAACAGGGGGGATTTCATTAAAGTAGAGCAGGAAGGTTCAAAAATTGAAAAGAAAATAATCGGACAACCTTTTCCTGAAATTACATCAAAATCACTTACAGGTAGGGTTGTGACCCTTCCGAAAGCTGTGAAAGGAAAGGTGGCACTCATCTGTATTGCTTTTGTGCGAAGTGCACAGGGTATGATCGATTCCTGGGCTCTCCCTTTTGAGCAGGAATTCGGAAAAAACAGCAGGTTTGTGGTCTACGAAGTCCCGATGATAAACGCAGGCTGGAAGGTTCTCTCCTGGATGATTGATTCCGGTATGAGAAGTGGGATATCGGTGGAGAAACATGATAAAGTGGTTACCTTTTATGGGGATTACTCCGGCTACCAGAAAGCTCTTGGGATGGGAAACACGAACTTTGCCTATGTTTTCTTACTGGATCCGGCAGGCATTGTCCGCTGGAAAGGACAGGGATACGCCAGCCCTGAAACCGAAAAAGAACTTTTCAATAATGCAATAGCTCTTAAATGACTCTCAAATGGCTTCAAGTGAATCTTAAATGATAGTAAATTTCAAGTAAAAATTTCAAGTAAAGTAGAGGGGAAATGGAGGGGAAAATGAAAGGAACAAAGATAATACTTGGTTTTTTCGCTCTTGCTGTCCTTATTTTTTCGGCTTATGTTGTCCTGAGAACAGTGCCCGTTAATAACTGCGGGGAAAAAGGGACAGGGCTTGCCTGTATCGAGCTTCCGCCCGGCTTTTCGATTGACTATTACATTGAGGATGTTGAAGGTGCAAGGTCTATGGCTCTCAGTCCGAATGGGACGCTTTTTGTCGGAAGTCGGAGTGAAGGAAAGGTCTATGCCATTCTTGACCGGAATGCGGATAATAAAGCTGATGATGTAATCGTACTTGCCGAAGGCCTTGATATGCCAAATGGGGTGGCATTCATGAACGAATCCCTGTATGTAGCCGAGATTTCAAGAGTGATTCGCTACGATGATATCGAAGCAAGGCTTGAAAACCCGCCTGAGCCGGTTGTGGTCAACGCAGACTTCCCTTCCGACAGCTCACACGGCTGGAAATACATAAAGTTCGGTCCCGATGGAAAGCTGTATGTGCCTGTGGGGATGCCCTGTAATGTCTGCAACCTCGAAGAGGAAGATGAACGCTATGGAACGATCATGCGGATGGAGCCTGACGGGAGCCAGCTCGAGATCTTTGCAAGAGGAATAAGGAATACGGTAGGTTTTGCCTGGCATCCCGAAACCGAAGAGTTATGGTTTACGGATAATGGCAGGGATTGGCTTGGAGACGATTTGCCTCCGGATGAACTTAACAGGGCACCTGAGCCCGGTATGCACTTTGGGTTTCCTTATTGTCACGCAGGCGATATCCCTGACCCGGAATTTGGAGAACTTCGGAACTGCTCCGAATTCACAGCGCCTGAGATTAAACTGGGTCCGCATGTTGCTGCCCTTGGGATGGTCTTTTACACAGGCACAATGTTCCCTGAAGAATACAGGAATCAGGTCTTTATTGCCGAGCACGGTTCATGGAACAGGAAAACTCCCATAGGCTACCGGGTAACTCTGGTCAGGTTGGAGAACGGAACCCCTGTAAGCTATGAACCTTTTGCTGACGGCTGGCTCCAGGGGTTTGCAGACTGGGGAAGGCCTGTGGATGTCCTTGTAATGCCTGACGGAGCTTTGCTTGTATCGGATGATAAGAATAATGCGGTCTACAGGATCAGTTACAGCTGACCATGATACTTTACAAACCAAAATCTAAAAGCTGACATCTTAAAACTGATACCTTACAAGCATGTTAAAGGAGCCAAAATAATTAAAAACTTCTCGGATTCGGTAAATCTCGGATTCGGTAAAAATACTTATGATTATATCTTCATATACGATAAGCAGGGGGTGAATAATTGTTATCTAAAATTCCTATAGACCTTAAGAAAGTATCTGAAGAGGATATTGATAAGGAAATTCTCAGAGCCGGAATTGTTGCCGAGATCGATGCTGTAAACCTTTACGAGCAGATGGCTGCCCTTACTAAAAATGAGAATATAAGAGCAGTCCTCATGGACGTGGCAAAAGAAGAAAAAACACACATAGGGGAGTTCCAGGCGCTTTTACTTCGGTTCGATGCCCAGCAAAAACAAGAACTTGAAGCCGGAGCCAGGGAGGCTGAGGAGGAACTGTCAAAATAAACAGATCGGATAAGCCTTCTGACTTCCAGGTTTCGAATTTCTCCGGATGGTTTCAGATTCCAGGGAAAAATCCTTGCTTAAATTTTTTAACTTTTATTTTATAGATCATTTTGTTTTTTATTTCTTTATTTGTGTATCACATTCATCTCTATTTATTTTTTACATTTATATTTACTTTTTATATTTATATTTATTTTTATATCGTATTTATTTTTATATCGTACTTATTTTTATATCGTACTTATTTTTATATCGTATTTATTTTTGAATTTATTTCTAGATTGTATTTACATCTGTATTAATTTTCTTAGATACAGATTTCTTAAAAATATTTCTTAAAAGTAATCTTTAAAATATTTCTTAATATTGATTTCCTGCAATAAATTCTTCAAGCATACGATACGCCTCATCATCTGAATACTGTCTGGGAGGGTGCTTCATAAAATATGCAGAAGGCTGATAAAGGATTCCTCCTCTCCCCCTGTCAAGTGCCAGTTTGCAGCACCTGATGGCATCGATTACAACGCCTGCAGAGTTAGGGGAGTCTTCTACCGACAGCCGGAGTTCAAGATTCATTGGCACATCCCCGAAGAGTTTTCCTTCCATCCTCAGGAAGCAGACTTTGTTATCTTTTTGCCAGGGAACATAGTCACTCGGACCAACATGAATATTTCCGTTATCAAGCCTTTCCGCAAGCACGGACTGGACAGCTTCTGTCTTAGAGGTTTTTTTGGATGCAAGCCGGTTCCGGTTTAGCATGTTAAGGAAATCCGTATTCCCACCTGTATTTAGCTGATAGGTCTTTTCCACTTTTACACCGCGCTTCTTAAAAAGGTCGGCAAGAGTCCTGTGAACGATAGTCGCTCCTAGCTGGGATTTGATGTCATCACCTATGATAGGAAGCTTCTTTTCTTCAAAGCGCTTCGCCCATCCAGGATCGCTCGCAATGAAAACAGGCATGCTGTTGATAAAAGCACAGCCGGCTTCAAGAGCACATTCGGCATAAAAACGGGCAGCCTCTTCGGAACCTACAGGCATGTAATTTACAAGAATCTCGGCTCCTGAATTCTGCAGGACATTTACAATATCCTCTTTTACCGCACCCTCTCCTTCCACAGGCAGAAACCTGCAGTCCTCAGGATAATTGATAAGGTGTTCGGAGCAGCCGTCCAGAATCCTTCCCATTTTCACCTCAACGCCTGTTTTCGGCACATCAGGACAGAAAGCAGCTGTGCAATTCGGAAGGGAAAATATTGCTTCTGATACGTCCTTTCCAATTTTCCTTCTATCAATATCAAAGGCTGCTGCCACTTCAATATCGGATGGTAAATATCCCCCAAGGTCCCGATGCATCAGACCAATTGTATCTGCGTTTTCTTTTTTTCTGTAATACTCAATCCCCTGCAGAAGTGAACTCGCACAGTTCCCAACTCCTGCAATGGCAATTTTTATACTGTCTTTACCTGCCATTGGAGTCCCCCAAATAAGCTCAAAATAATATGAGATATATTTAATTTCCCGGTTCTCATTTATCTGCAGTTCCCAAAGCCAATCTCCAGAGATACCCCCATCCAGGATAAGGAATGAAAACTGTAATGCTTCTTATCTTATGAAGAAAATACTATAAAAAACGTTTTACAAAAAAAAGAGTTAATGTGACACTGTAGATCCAGCTTTTCTGTGTGGTTTAGGCTATTTTATGCTGTTATCCGGCTCTTATACCTTTTACAATCAATTTACTCTCTTAACGGGAAACTTTAACAGAATCCAGATTAAGGGGTATTTAAGATTGATATAACCTTACATGTTTATCCAGAGTACCAGAAGAAGGTGAACTCCAACAAAAACCGGCACAAGGTACTTGAACATGGGTTTATGAGTCTTGTGCCTGAACTGCATCATTCCTAGCCATGCGCCAATCGGGCCGAAAAGGGAAAGGATTAGCAGGGTTTTTTCCGATATTCGCCACATTTCCTTTCTTGCTTTATACTTGTCCAGCCCGTAAAGGGCAAAAGAAGCTGCGTTGAGGGCGGCATAAATGAGAGGGAAAAGAAAGTAAATAACTTCTGTCATGGGAAAGGATTCTCCTTAATAATAATTAAAGCATTCTAAATTATATTGAATCCATTATTTAGGTTAATTAATTTGGTTTGATTAATTTGCTTGAAAAGATAGCTCAAAAAATATGCAACCAACATAAGTAGTTGATGAAGTTATCGATTGGTTTCAAAAAAATGTTTGGACTTGAGGTTGCCTGTAGAGATGCCCATGGTCCTCCTAGATTTCAATATCAGAGTTGATGGCGCCTTCGAGTACTCTGTAGCCTGCGCTATTTCCAGGATAAAAGAGTTAAGGAAGCTGTTTTGTATTAAGTGTAGAGGCTTCGTGTGAGTTAAAAATAGTATCCAGATGGCTTCTTAGTATGTAAAACAAAATTATAGAGCAATTTTATAAATAATAGGTAAAGAATTCACTTGTTGTAAGATATTATTAGAGATCTGCTTGAGACTACATTTATGTCAAATTCTATTAAACAAAAGGACCAGACGAAAGAAGGTCTAATAAACGCTAACTTCCTGCTTTAAAAGAGGGATCGGGGAATTATGGGGGCTTCTAACCTTCCAGAGAAGGATGAACTAGAGATCCAAATGCAAAAACGGATTACTGAATTGGAAAAGGCTAATCAAGACTTGCGTGCCGAGAATATGGCACTGAACCGGGATATCACCAAGCACAAAAAGGCTGAGGAAGAATCGGGCCAGAATGAGCAACATTTTGGGCTGAAGCTGGAGAATAACCTCTCAACTTCCAGAAAGGCAGAAAACCTTGAGCTGGCAGAGATAATTGATATTCAGGCAGTCCAGTCCATCATGGATGACTTTTATAAATTTGCTCACATTACCATGGCCTTACTTGATCTCAAAGGCAATGTTCTGATAGGTGTTGGATGGCAGGATATCTGCACCAGGTTCCATAGGGTTCACCCCGAAACCTGCAAGCACTGTGCGGAAAGTGATACAAAGCTGTCCGCAGGCGTCCCTCCTGGAGAGTTTAAGCTGTACAGGTGCAAAAATAACATGTGGGACATAGTAACTCCTATCATTGTTGCCGGCCAGCATGTTGGCAACATCTTCTCAGGTCAGTTCTTTTTTGACGACGAGTCTGTGGACTACGAACTCTTCCGAACCCAGGCTAGAAAATATGGATTTAATGAAGAGGAATACATAGCAGCTCTAGAAAAAGTTCCACGGCTGAGCAGAGAAACTGTTGAAAATAGCATGTCCTTCTTCATGAAACTTGCCAATATGCTCTCACAGCTAAGTCACAGTAACATCAAGTTAGCCCAGTCGCTAGAGGAACGCAATACTCTGGTTGATGATTTAGACCGTGCCCAGGCTGTGGGAAATGTAGGAAGTTGGCGTCTGAATGCGCATAAAAACGAATTAACCTGGTCCGATGAAAATCATCGTATATTCGGCATTCCAAAGGGTACTCCTTTGACCTATGAGACTTTTCTTTCAACAGTTCATCCGGATGATAGGGAATATGTTGATAATGAGTCGAAGGCAGGGCTGGAGGGGAAACCATACGACATAGAGCACCGCATTATCGTGGACGGTAAGATCAAGTGGGTACGTGAAAAAGCATATCTTGAGTTTGACAAAGATGGAGCTGTCGTAAGCGGTTTTGGTATAACCCAGGATATAACCGAGCGTAGGCAGGCGGAGCACCAGCTCAGCAACGAACTGGCACGAACGACCGGCTTATACGAGCTCTATACCCGATCATCGAACCTATCAGACCGTGAACTCTACAATTTCGCACTCAATCAAGCCGTCAAGATAACCGATAGCACGATCGGCTTCTTCCACCTCGTCTCCGAGGACGAGGAAGAGATCATCCTCACCATCTGGAACCAGGAAGCATTGAGGTCGTGCACAGCAGGGGACGAAGGGCATTACCCTATTAAAAAGGCAGGTAACTGGATCGATTGCGTCCGGCTAAAGCGGCCGGTGGTCTACAACGACTTTCCTTCCTCACCGAACCAAAAAGGGCTGCCGGCCGGACACGCTACAGTGAATCGATTCATGAGCGTGCCGGTCACCGAGAACGGCAAGGTGAGGATCATCTTCGGTGTGGGCAACAAGCTGGATGAGTACGACGACCGCGATGTCATGCAGCTCCAATTGGTGGCTAATGAGCTTAACAAGATTATGAAGCTGCGTCGCATCGAGAACGAGGTCCGGGAGAGCGAGACCTTCCTCCGAGATATCATGGAGAATGTCTCGGACGCCATCTTCGTCAAGGACAGAGAAGCCCGGATGATCCTGGCAAATCCGGCTTACTATAGGCTTATGGGCGAATCCCCTGAAGAGATCCTTAATAAGACCGTTGCCGATTTTCACCTTCCTGAGATAGCCAGGAAGCTAGCGGAGGATGACAAACGAGTCATGGAGACCGGAAAAGGGACAACCTTAGAGGAGAGAATATTTACATCACATGGATGGCGCATCCTCCAGACCGTAAAAGCACCGTACTATGATGGACAGGGCAACATCATAGGATTGATAGGAGTGGCGCGGGACATCACCGAGCACAGACAGGCAGAAGAAGCTCTAAAAAAAGCACATGACAATTTAGAAAAACTAGTCGAAGAGCGTACAGCAGAACTTGAGAAATCATACAACTCATTGAAGGAAAGTGAAAGAAGTCTTGCTGAAGCTCAAAAGATAGCTCATCTTGGAAGTTGGGATTGGAATCTTGTAACTGGTGAATCATACTGGTCTGATGAAATGTATCTTATTTACGGGCGCAATCCTCAAGAACCAAGTTCAACTTACAAGGAACTTTTACAATATATCCATCCCGAAGATAGAGACTACGTGAGTAATGCTATCAAAAAAGCTTTACAAGGGCGGCCCCATAGAATTGATTATAGGATTATCCTGCCTGATGGGGAAGAACGCACAGTCCATTCACAATCAGAAATTATTTTTGATGAAAAAAATATCCCTATCAGAATGAAGGGAACAACTCAGGACATTACGGAGCGTAAGAAGGCTGAAGAAGCTCTTAGAAACCTTGAAATAATTCGTAAAAAGGAAATTCATCACAGGATTAAAAATAACCTGCAGGTTATCTCTTCTCTCTTAGATCTTCAGGCTGAAAAGTTCAATAACAGAGAATATGTAAAGGATTCGGAAATTATTGAAGCTTTCAGGGAAAGTCAGGATAGAGTAATATCAATCGCCTTGATTCACGAGGAACTACACGAAGAGGAAGGAACAACCGATACCCTGAATTTTTCTCTATACCTGCAGAGACTCGTTGAGAGTCTATTTCAGACATACAAATTTGGAAATACTGATATCAGCCTAAATCTAGATCTTGAAGAGAATATTTTCTTTGACATGGATACTTCAGTTCCATTAGGGATGATTGTTAATGAGCTTGTTTCCAATTCCCTAAAATATGCATTTCCAGACAAAAGAAAAGGAGAAATCCAGATTAAACTATTTAGTGAAGAAGCCACCAGTGAAATGAATGCCAGAGGGGAGCTTTTCGAGAAAGGTAAAAGATATACCTTAATTATTTCAGATGATGGGATTGGTATTCCCAAACAAATAAACTTAGAGAATACGGAGACTCTTGGTCTGCAGCTTGTAAGTATTCTGGTAGAACAGTTAGACGGTCAGGTCGAGCTTAAAAGAGATAATGGGACTGAATTTGTAATTAGCTTCGGCGCAGAAGAAAAAGAAAATTAAAACATAGTTCTCTATTGCTTTCGTAGGGTATACTTGCACTACTTCATAATAAAAGAGGTAAGGAAGCTACTTTTAACCAGGTGTAGAAGCTCTTTGTGGGTTGAAAATTGTGTCCGAAGGGGCTGAGATCCTTCTTCAATCGGATACCCCAAAGCCTCCAGGGATTGAACCTAGCAGAACATTTCATTTCACCTGTGGTACGCGGGGTAGAGCCTGTATGACTTGTCTTCAGTAGAGGGAAGGATGACTCAGGAAGCCGGTAAATCTTTAGTTTAGCGGTAGTTCACCGTCTAAACCTCTGATCCTGAAAGCCGGACGTCACCTTCTAATCCTTGTTTTCCTGGGACTCACGGTTCATCTGATTTTTCCCCAGATTACTTATTTTGAAGAGTCCCTTCAGGTAATCAGGACAATGGCTTTATGGGCTGTACTGCTCGCTGGACTTGCACAGATTATAGGTTATATCGGATACGGTTATCTTATTAATTCGGTTCTGGCAATAGCAAACCAGCATATTTCAATATTAAAACCGGAGTTTATACTTTATAGTATAAAGCCACATCAAGCGACATGATCTACATAGGGTCTAACAAAAAATTAATTATGTTGGGTAACAATTCCAAGCATTTTAATATAAAACCGACAAATATAGAACCAATTAAATAAATCGGTGTGGCACAAAAATAGTTAATTTCCCACTATATGGGGTCTAACACAGGATCTCTGTAACAAGACGCCCTATTATGGTTTCTTTAGTATAATATGGTGAAAATCATATAAGTATCAATCGGTGGGCTAGTTCAATATGTGGCGACGCCAAAATTGAACGAAACAAGTTTGGAACTTAATTAATTTCTTGTTAGACCTACATAATATCCATAGCTGCACCACGATTTTTATGAGATCTTATAAACTCCGGTAAAAGGAGTTGCCATCACTCTTGCTGCATCGAGTATGGGAATGCTGGCAGGCGACACTTTAGGGAATACTGCAGCTACCTACTGATGGGTAAGGAAAGCTGGCGTAAACGCAGAGGGCTCAGGACTTGCAGGTACACTGCCCACAATACTCAATAATACAATTCTAACGGTACCCACAACAATTGGAATAGTCCACATGCTTCTAGTTCACAAATTTTCTTTCGTGCAATTCTATGCTTTCCTCCTGATCCTTATTCTGCTGAGCCTGGATGTTTTGGCGGTAAGCTGGGGAAAAACGCACAGGACTAGTCCCTCGCCGGAGCCGGGAAAATATCAGCTTTCTTTGCCAGAATCCTGAACAGACCCTAAATTCAGTTCCAAAAGAGAACTCTTTAGTCGGCTCTTTGAAGCACTTGACATGCTAAATAACGGAGACTGGCAACGTCCAGCTCTTAGAGCTTCTTTTAAATAAATATTGATATGTTGGACTCTTTACTTTTTCTTTACATCTGTAGGACATTCAGTAAGCCCTTCAGTCCTGCTTGTGGGATACGGGCTCCTCCTCTTAAGGAGAATAGCCTTCCTCCTTCCCGAAGGAGTAGGTATTGTAGAGAGCACAATGGTTGCCCTTACACAGGCATGGGGGTACCTGGCTCAATTGCAGTTATTGTCGTACTTAGCTACAGGATGTTTTCTTTCCGGATTCCAACACTGATGGGATTCCCGATAGTGTTTTATCTGCAGAGTACATGAAGTTTATGAAAATTTCTGTGAAAATTTCTGCTATTTGATCCGAATTGTAGATAATTGTAAATCTGGCTGTTATCAACCTGTTAAAAATGAGTTTTTCGTTATATTTCCAGACTGCGGAGAACATTGGACGAAACGGCCATTCCCATGCAGGTGTCTAGTGTTGTCGAGGACATTATCCCTATTACCTTCCCTCCCTGCACGATAGGAGAGCCGCTGTCCTCCGGCTCTGGCATATCATGGCACTGGAAGCCCAGAAAAAGCAATGAAGCTCCGGAATTAACCACCCTACAATAATGGATAGTGCGGATGTTATTGATGAGCACAGCCAGCTCCAGTTCTGCCGGGCTGCCAAACTCCGTGATTTCAACCTCGCTGCCAGCAGGAAGTTCTATCAGGGCTAAACCATGGTCTTTCAAAATTCT
Organism: Methanosarcina subterranea; assembly: GCF_055385895.1. Taxonomy (NCBI): domain Archaea; kingdom Methanobacteriati; phylum Methanobacteriota; class Methanomicrobia; order Methanosarcinales; family Methanosarcinaceae; genus Methanosarcina; species Methanosarcina subterranea. The sequence goes on from NZ_AP042426.1 coordinate 3,064,399, forward strand.
CGTGACAGCGAGTCTCTTTCCATCAACTGTCAGGCGGTCTCCTTCCCCCTGGAATATATGGGAAACCGTGACCATGTAAAGCACTCCTTTGAGCGAGATTACAGCGCCAATAGTACCGCGTTTTCCATTGTGAAAAAAAGAATTACCTGATTTTATCATAAGCTTTCGCCAACCTGCCGGTTTCGCCCGGACATGGTTTATGGTATTTCCGAGGTTTACGTTAAATTGGGTTTTAATTATATTTAACGTTATATATTAACTGGGGATTAATCAGATTCTTTAATGCTTCCCCTTAATCCGGGTATTATTCTGTGAACCCGTTTCCGGTACTCCAGATATTCGTCACCGAACTGCGCCACCAGCCTTGTCTCCCAGTGCAGGGACCCCAGATAAAAGTATATGGTAGTCAAAAGGTATACGATAAGCAGATTTACGGTCATAACAGGAGTGAGCCAGACCATGGCCACCCCCGAGAGCAGGAAGGGGTCCCTTACCCACCGGTAAACGCCCCGGATCTTCAGGGAATCTGTTTCGGAAGCCTGCGGGCCTGATAGCTGCGAGCGTATTTTGAACCGGTGCTGGGCATCCCGAAAAGCTATGGGGGCAAGCATTCCGGCAATCAACTGTCCCCCTACCATGAGCCAGCGCCAGGGCGAAGGTATTTTGTAAAGAACCCGTCCCGGATTTTTGTAGAGCTGATAGACAAGCGGCAAGATAGTCAGCACTGCAGTAAGGCTGTATGCCGGCAGATAGAGCTTTTCTGCTCCGGGACCAGCGACTCTCATGACAAGGCGTTTGAAGGGCAGGCTCGCAGTCAGGCTGTGAATAACTGCAAATGCAACCAGAGAAAAAACAGCAGTAATTTTGGAAGAAACCAATTCCAGCAGTCCCCCTTATTTTATTTATAGTATATATCGCCACACCAGTATGAAAAGTTTACTTATAATGCCTTAAAAATATTAGAAGTACAGAAAATTGCAGGAAATTGCAGGAAATTGATATGGACAAGAATTGATATGGACATAATATTTGATAAATTAGAGTTTGTCAAACCTCCAGAGACAAATTAAAGATAAAATTTTCAATTCAAATTTTTCTCCCACAATCATAACAACAACCTTTATGAACACAGATTGTACCACCACATTCGGTGCATGTCCATCTTATTTGTTCATTTCTTAGAAATTCCCCTATCCCACATTTTCTAATATTTTCAAGATTTTCAATCATACTCATACTGTATCTGGTACGATACCTTTTGTCCAGATTTTTTAAATTCTTGCAGGGAAAATTTTCACATTCAAAACAAAATGTTAATTTGTTTTCTGTTAAAGTTTCACATGTTTTTGTTTTGCATACGACTCGAGTAACAGGTTTGTTAGCGTCAATTCTACAGCCTGGGCATTTATTTTTCTTCCTTAAGTAAGCCATACAAATACAACAATTCATTCCACAGGGAGCAATGAGCAGAGCTTCATTCATAATATCATACTCCTTTATACCGCGTGTATCTTTAGATAGTAATTTTAGATAGAATTTTAGGTAGTAATTTTAGATAATAATTTTAGATAGTAATGTCCATAAAGTTTAAACATATGCTGACTGTAACATAAGTCCCATTTTTACTGTAAAGTAAGCCAAAAGTAAAAATGTGTATAGTTTTACTGTAAAATGTGAAACATTAATTCTGCAGGTCTGGATGTTCATGCAGATTTTTTACATAAGATGAGCCAGAGTAAAAACAGTTTAGCTTATGACCTTCTAGAGCCTTTCAGGTTCTTTATAGATCTAAAGTGGGGCTAAAATGGAGGAATTTTTTTAGGATATTTGTTTGGAATAATTATTACAGAAGCTGTATAAAAATAAAGGTTCTAAAAATTAAAAGTATTAAGTCAACTTCTAACTAAGTCAACTTTTAACTTTTTCAAATCATTTAATAACAATAGTCTTATGAACCCACAACTTTCCATTATAACCACTGCACTTGATAGTCATACAACTAATATAATAACCAGTCTTTGCATACTTGTGTACCGGATTTTTTAGTTGTGGAGTAATTTTAGTTCCTTCGAGTGAAGTTCCATCTCCAAAGTCCCATCTGATATATGTCTCTGTACCTTTTGACAGGTCCTTGAATTGTACTATTCGTGGATCAGTTGTCGAAGCGGCTATCGCCGTATAATCGATAGAATTACCCCCGCCAGTTAGACGCTCTGTTGCTGGAGGAGTTCCTGCACCAAGGGGAGTTTTGTATACAGTAATTGATGCAGAAGCTGCTGTAGACAATAAAGCCAACATCATTAATGTAGTGAAAGCAGATAAAGTTATTTTCCACATAAACTTTCTATTATTTTTCATTTTATTTCCTCCTGTTTTTTTCCTTAGTTTTATCAGGAAACACCTGTAAACAAAAATAACAGGGTAAATTAACATATAAACATACTTATTTTCAGGGAATTAAATAAAAATCGAAACGCGAGTTTAAAGCTTTATAATGCTTTATTTTTTTGCATAAAACATTATAACATTATAAATTCATTCAATATTGTTCTCAATTGTTACAATCTAAAAAACAAGGATTATGAGTAAGTTATATCATAATAAATCTTAAGAAAGTCCTTTATTATTACGAGAGTGTGGAGGGTATGAATGCCCCACCCTTTACAGACTGTCCAACAATTCAATTTCAGGACGAAGATATGTATAAAATAAGGCACTTAAAGCCTTTAAATCGAAAAAGAAGGAATTAAATTATTATTATCATTATTATCATTATTATCATTATTATTATTATTATTATTATTATTATTATTATTAGTATTATTATTATTAGTATTATTATCAGCGACTGTCGGACAGCCTGTTTAGGGTGGGTTACTGCCCGCAATATGATTTCCGGCAAGAATCGGCTAAATATCCACAATTTACCAGAACTCCATCAATTTCGGGCATGTGGGTATGGCCATTACACAGTACCGATAGCCGTGCTTCTCAACATACCTCCTGGCCCCTCATCAATAATCCTAATCTGCTCTGTATACACTTCTCATCTCCCAACACTCAAACGGAGTCCTATCTTGAAACCAGGCTGAGAAAAATAGGGGATACGGAAACCGCAAATATTCTTTCTAAATTAGGGACTAAGCTGAAATTAATGCTGAAAAGCCGATAGAGTCAGATGAAGAACCTCGGAAATACGTTTTCTTCCAAAAAAGGATAGATACTGACAGCATTATCATCTATGGAGAAGAGGGAACATAACCTTAGAGGCTATCAGATGGTTGATTAACCACAATGTTCAGATTTCTATTCTTAATTGGGATAGCAAACTCTTAACAACAATACTTCCTCCTGAAAGTACCAATGTAAAAAAACGTTATCAAGGTAAATTGTAAAAGAGTGTAAAATAACAGTCTATACTTTACACCTTTTTACAAGATCCATTTTGGAATTGGTTTGCATTAACTTGTACTAATTTGAGATTGAATGGTTGCTATCAAAAAGAAAAAACACAAATAAGAATGAGGGACAGCCGTTTAGGATGCAGCTATGCCACATATTTTCCTAATATGAGATAAATTAAACAAAAGATTTGGTATTAACTTGAAGAGGCCAGTAAAAATAGGAATCAAACATAGTAATACGCTTAAAAGGATAAAGAATAAGGCTACGAAAAAGGAGAGAATCAATCAAGTTACTGCACGTTTTCAGAAGAGCCTACATATCCTCGCGATGGTAGGCTCAGTTCTTAATATCGTATTCATTACGTACTTATATAGAATTTCAGGAGATTGGACTCAACTGGGAGCGGCTTGTGGGTGGATAGTGGCGTTGATGTACGAATATATAGTTATAAAAAAGTGTCCACACTCAACAGATACAGAAAATTCTTGAATTTTTAAATCATTTTTGAGTCATTTCTAAGTCAATTCATATCCATTGCTTCCCCTTGACAAGCAAAATATTAAGATTTCTCAACATTCCCAACCAAACACCTCACCTCAACAATGTTTATATTTGGAAAGGATTACTGTACAGGTTGAGTTTTCCGAACATTTTATATTACTCATAGGATTATTTAATATAGCATGGCATGTAGAGACATGGCATCCATGCATTAAAATTTATGACCTGAGAACGGTTTTACAAATTAAAAGAAGGTCCTTTTAATGAAATACTGGCAGCCGAAATATGAAACAATGAATCCCGAAGAACTGAAGAGACTTCAACTAAAACGCCTGCAACACAGCACAAAGCTGGTTTATGACAATGTTCCTTTCTACAGGCAGAAGTTCACGGAGGCAGGAGTCACTCCTGATGACATCAAAACCCTTGAAGATGTCCATAAACTGCCTTTCACACGCAAAACAGACCTTCGGGACAACTATCCTTTCGGCCTTTTTGCTGCAAAAAAAGAAGATATAGTGCGAATCCATGCCTCCTCAGGAACCAGCGGGAAACCTACGGTTGTCGGATATACTGCAAAAGATATAGAGACCTGGTCTGATCTGATCGCCCGAAGCCTTACAATGATAGAGCTTTCAAAAGGTGACATTATCCAGAACTCCATGAATTACGGGCTGTTTACAGGAGGGCTCGGCTTCCATTACGGCGTTGAAAGAATGGGAGCCATGATAGTGCCAGCAGCAACAGGAAACACTGCCAGGCAGCTTGAGATGATGATCGACTTCGGGGTAACCGCAGTCCACTGCACCCCTTCCTACGCCTTCTATCTCGCCGAAACCGCAGAAGAACTTGACCTTATAGACAAGCTCTCCTTAAAAGCAGCCATCTTCGGAGGCGAGCCCTGGTCGGAAAATACGCGGAAGCAGCTTGAAAAGCGCCTTAACCTTAAAGCCTATGACTGCTACGGTCTCTCAGAAATGTTCGGGCCCGGAGTAGGTTTCGAATGCCAGGAACAGGATGGCCTTCACATCTGGAGTGATAACTTCCTCGTAGAAGTCCTTGACGAAAACGGAGAACAGGTATCGGAAGGCGAAAAAGGCGAACTCGTCTTAACCTCCCTCAGCAAGGAAGGCTTCTGCAACATAAGATACCGCACAGGCGACATGACAAAACTCCTCGAATGCGAGTGCGACTGCGGCAGGACAACCACAAAGATCTCCCGCCTCCTCGGCAGAGCCGATGACATGATGATCGTCAGAGGCATCAACGTCTTCCCCTCCCAGATCCAGGACGTCATCTCCAGAATCCCGGAGGTAGGCGAACACTTCCAGCTAATCCTTGACCGCAATAAACACATGCTCGACGAACTCACAATCGAGGTCGAACTTGAAGAAAACGCCTTTACCGGTGACCTAAAAGACCTCAAAGCCATCCAGAACCATGTCCAGCACGAACTCAAAGCTGTCCTGAATATCCGCACAAACGTCGAACTCCTTGAAAAAGGCAGCATCGAGCGGACCGCAGGAAAGGCAAAGAGGGTTATCGATAGGCGGCAGCAGATCTGAGCCCCGCATAGCCTTTAGAAAAATTACTGTTTAGTACTGAAGTGATCAGGGAATTTTTATTCTCTGATTTTCTTTAACTTTTTTGTGTCCATTAAACCAGTTTCAATTCCTTTTTTCAAACAGCAGCCGATTTGAAGTGTTATTTTTTAGGGCCCAAGGCAACTCCACGCTCGACGAAGGAGAGTGGCCTTTCCGTAAAAGCTGCAAAAAAGATGAATTTCCTGAATTATTAGAAGAGCCCTAAAAAACAGCTGAAGCCTGAAAATTATTCTTTTTGACAGTTCTAAATACCAAAAATGTATAATAAATATGGCTCTGGTGTTATAGCCAAAAAGATAAAGAATGTGTTTGTAAATAACACATCCAGCCAGAGCTTTAACTTCTTAATCCGAGCTTTAATTTGCTTAATATCCGGAGCTCATGTTACCAGAATTCTCTGGATCAAACTTTATAGCCCGATCGTATACGATCTCTGAGTAGGCTGGCCCGGTTTTTGTAGTGTTTTCCATATAGAGTCTCCAGGCAATGAAAAGAGGCTTATCCAGTTCTATACCATAAGCTCCTTGACCATAAGGAACTTCGTAGCAGTATTGATCATCCTCACTGCAGTTCCTGGCGAGCTTGTAAACATACAGGTATTTCGCATTGGGATTGTCAGGGAGATACTCCTCAGCAGACCCGCTGAAATCCTCATCAGTGATTGCTCTGACACCGTTCCACCCATCAGCTCCGTATATTACGAAGTTCGAGTACGTCGCCTTTCCTGTAGCTGCATGATTAACCCCATAGACAATTATGAACTCATCTGTATCGTTTCCCAGAGTAATTCCAGGGTCTCTCAGGAAAGGATAGTACTGCGATGTGTCAAAGAAAGGAGGTGTAGGCGAAGAGATACTCTGGTTTGCTGTCCAGAGATAGCACGCGTCGTTAGCTGGACCCAAGACATTTATACCTCTCTGGATAGCATCAGTCCCTATAGGAACTGTCTGACTGGTTGGAAGCTCTGTGGCATTTGATTCGTTATACTTGTCAAGAATCGCAATCCTTAGCTCTTCGAGATCATCCATGAGGTCAAACTCTGTTTGCCCGGTTCCACGAACCCTTAGCTCCGGATAATCATACGAGTCAAGCTGAGTAGTGTTATTGGGAGTAATTCTGAAAACAGTACCAGTTGAATTATTGATGTAATTCTCACCAGCCTGGGTGTCATTGAACAGGGCCGGGCGGATAAATGAGGCAAATGTATCTGAATCATTCTCCACGCCCATGTTCAGTATGACAGAGGGAAGAACCTGGGTATTAATTATATCTTCCGAATATCCTGCAGACTGGGCAGCATCCCGGATGCGCTGGTCAATGCCTCTGTCAGCAGTAATGATTATTATTGTAGTTTGATTGAAAGGATTTCCAGACGACCCATTTGGAGTTCCTTCGGTTTTGATAACAAGGTTATTAATCGTATCTGCTAAGGTAGCAAAGATCCATCTTCTCTCGTTCCCAATTGTCCTGTGTATCACAAAATTTTCGTAGCTGAAGTACCTGCACTCCGGAGGGGTCCTTCCCACGAAAACAACGGCTTCATCAGGACCAAGGTTCCAGAAAGGAGTTGTATTCTCTTTTACTCCAAGCGTGCTGGTTATTTCAGAAATCTGTTCGTCTACTTCATAACCAGGCGCCGGTGGAACATAATATATCAGATATTTTGTAGTGGGATTGTTTCCGTATGCAGAAGGCAATACTCCTTCCTCAAATAGCCTGAGAAAATCAAAAAACCCCAAGTCACCTTCTTGTACGGTGAACCCATCCTGTTCTAAAGCCTGTTGAAAAGCCTCTGTGTCATTTGTTTCCACATTCTGTGCAAGGGCAGTTCCTATTGTCATTATGAACAAAAAGCCAAGTAGTATAGACAATATACAATTTTTCATGTACCATTCCCCCGTTTAGTCATAGTTATTTTCGCAAAGAGTTACGTTTAAAAAAGAAGAATCACACTTAAAAAAGAGAAGATCTCTTCAACATCTTCCAAGACATTATATTTTTAATTCTTCCTAAAAATTAAGTGTAAATCTTTGCAATCGATACTATAATAATCATTAAATATATTAGAAACCTTGCTGGAACGTTAACTAAACTTGAACAGTTGATCTGCTGATTGTCCAAATGATTCCTTATTCCCGTCCTGTTTTGACTTTTTCGTATTCGTTAAAATAATATCATAGAGGCACCCCAAACATCTAACAAAACTTTAAGTCCTATTTTTCATGTTATACTCCAACAGCCGGTTGTGAATGCTGCTTTTCAGACCTCCCGATAACTTCACATTCGACGAAGGAGAGCGGCCTTTCCCGCAAAGTCTGCAAAAAAGCAATTTATCCAACAACTTAATACATTTATTTAAAATATGATTATTTGCAAAACAAAAACATAGAATCACCACTAAGATCATTACACTCAAAAGGTTATATATCGTTCATAACATACACTTCATGCTGAAATCACCTAAATTTCTGAAAAGGAAGTACAATAATGGCCGGAGACTTAAAGGAAATCTACCACTTATTTAATCCAAATAAAGCTCTTCAAAATGATGATTTGGAAAACTACTATGTAGAAATAGACCAGAACGAAACAAATATTGAAGAGCTAAAAACCCGTCTTGAGCTCAGCCTTGAAACTTACGAACCAATAAAACTTCTTTTCACCGGCCATCGAGGGTCAGGCAAAACAACCGCGTTAAACCGCCTTGTTTCATACTTGAATAGAGAAATGGAAGATAAATTTTTTATTATACATTTTAGTGCTCTCGATCTTCTGGACAACAACGACATAAACTACACGGATGTCTTATTTTCAATACTTACAAAAATAATAGAAAAATGTCAAGACGAAGAATGTGATTTGAGTCTCTCATTAATTGAAAGAACAAAAAAATGGGGGACATCAATAACAAAAACTGAGGTCCATGAGAATAAGCTTGAGGGTGGTGCAGGCTTTAGCTTACCTGTCTACTTTGTTGAACTACTGGCAAGGATGAAGAGTGAAACAACCACCAGGCAAGAAATAAGAGAGGAAATCCAGCCGCGTGTATCTGAGCTAATTAACCTGATAAACGATATAATTGCTGAAATCGAAAGAAGTAGAAAACAGGTACTTGTCATAATAGACAACCTTGAGAAATGCGATTCTGAAAAAGCATTAAACTTATTCTATTGCCACAGCACTCAGCTAACCCAGCCAATGTGCAAGATAATCTATACATTCCCCATATCACTTCGAAGTTCGGACAAGTTCACCCAGATAAAAATGAACTTTAGCGACGATATAATGTATCCGAACATCAAAGTTCGTGAAAAATATGAAAGTATAACCCAAGAACCAGCCGGGAGAGCTTTCATGAAGCAAATTGTGACAAAAAGAGTTTCTCTTGACCTATTTACTCCCGAAGCCCTTGAGTACATAATTGATATGAGCGGAGGCGTTATCAGGGAGTACATAAGGATTATCAGAGATTCGGCAGTACGTGCCATAACCAGAAAAAAGACCTTGATAGACAAAGATATTGTTGTTGAAGTGATCAATGGGCTCAAAAACTCATATCAGGCACAGTTGAGTGATGAAGACTATGAAGTGCTTCTGAAGATTTACGAGACTAAAGAAATAAAAAGAGATGAAAAGCTTGTTGGTCTGCTTCATAACCTCAGTGTGCTTGAATACAAAAATGGAAGAAGCTGGTGTGACCTCAATCCTATAGTCAGGTCGATTCTAGAAGAAAAAAATCTTCTTCCAAAAAAGTAAAACAAACAGAAAACAGGATATACCTCAAAACTATTTTCAATATTTGGAACCACAACAGGTAGAACTATGGAACTGGATCCCTCTCATTTAATGAAAATTGAAGAGATAGTTACACTTCTTGATCTCTCCGAGGACTGCACAATTGCATTTGTGCGTTGTAACGAGCCAGTCTTATGTGATGCAATCTGCAAGGAAATTTTTGAGAGGGTACACAGTAGAATTCACATTTACAACCTTGAAATGAATGAAGAATCCACCAATCTTTTCCAGCTTTTAGAGGAAAACACCAAATCAGATTCATACAATTCAAAACTTGAGGAAAATAAAAAAGTTGCATTTTTTGTTTTTGGGCTTGACAGCGCAATAAAAAAGAAAAATATTAGTGGAAAATCCGAGGCTCTCCTCTTACTAAATATGATGCGGGAGAATTTTCTGGAAATCAGACACCCAATACTTATCTGGATTAACAGTGCATCACTTAATTTAATTCTTGATGAGGCACAGGATTTTTTCTCCTGGAGAACCACTATTTTTGAGTTTGATATAAAACGAGAAATAACTTCAAGTCCAATGTTTGAATTTGGGGATTTTGATGGGCTGAACAAAAAGGGACTTGAAGACCTAATTGAGTATTATTCTAACTTAATTAAAGAGTTTAATAATAGTGGGATAAAAGACCCCTATAAATTTGCTTACTGGAATTACAACCTCGGAACTATTGAACTATTTTTTGGTTATTCAAACGAAGCTGTAAAATACCTTGAAACTGCTGCATCGATATCATCCAAACTCGACAACAAGAATCTAAATGAATCTATATATAGCAAACTCGGGATAACATACTACCAGCTTGGAGATTTGAAAAAGGCTCTCGAATATTACGAACAGGCACTGAAAATTTCAAGAGAAATAGGCGACAGGCGAGGAGAAGGAAATAACCTTGGAAATCTGGGGAGTGCATACAGTCATCTGGGAAAGCAAAGAAAAGCAATCGAATATTACGAACAGGCACTGAAAATTTCAAGAGAAATAGGCGACAGGCGAGGAGAAGGAAATGCCCTTGGAAATCTGGGGAGTGCATATAGTAGTCTGGGAGAGCAGAAAAAAGCAATTGAATATTACGAACAGGCACTGAAAATTGCTAAAGAAATAGGAGACAGACGTGGAGAAGAAAATCGACTTGGAAATCTAGGGTTAGCATATAGCGATTTAGGAGAGCAGAAAAAAGCAATTGAGTATTATGAACAGGCGCTGGAGATTGCAAAAGAAATAGGAGATAGGCGTGGAGAAGGAAATGCCCTTGGAAATTTGGGATCAGCATACAGTGATATGGAAGAGCAGAGAAAAGCAATTGAATATCATGAAAAGGCAGTTGAAATATTTAGAGAAATAGTAGATAGACAAGGAGAAGGTGCAAGCCTTGGAAACCTGGGAAATGCATACAGTCGTCTGGCAGAACCCAGAAAAGCAATTAAGTTTTTGAAGCAATCCCTGGAGATAGGAAAGGCGATTGAAGACCCGAGGATAATTGGTTTTTGCGAGCAGAAATTGAAGGAACTTGAAGGATCTGAGGAGTGATTTTATTTTCTTTTTTAATTTCATGGGAAAAGCCGTTTGCTTCGCAAACGGGGGTTGCCGGGGAAAGATTCGAGCTGGAAACCCAGTCATGAATTGAAAAGTAAAAAAGAAATGAATTTTCGGCTCAGGCTACAGTAATCAACAAATTTTCACTTCAAAACCAACAACTGAGAAAGTGATTTACAAAATCACAAGCCAATAATCAGGGAATTTTTATTCTCTGATTTTCTTTAACTCTTTTTTGTTTACTGTTTAATTAAATTCAAACTTTTTTCATCAAAGCAGCAACATTGGAAGTATTGCTTCTTAGAACGTCTGGAGCTTCTACTACAGCTCTGCGAGCGGTTTCTTTATAATTTTCCATAGATTGTGAAACTGAGTGGAAATTAAGAGTTTATATTGAAACTTCCGCTGTCTTATCTATATCTTTGAAACGAAAAAACTTATCTTGTTTTAAAACATTTTTAAAAAATAAATAGTGTATTTTAGATAATTCTTAAAAGTAGCGGTCAGGGAGACTACAGGGAAAAAGGAAAGATAAGTGAACGAGATGTACAGAAAATGTAATTACTGTAGAGGGGGAACAAGTATGCGAAAAGAAAAAAACAGTTCCATAAACTTTGGGTTAACACACAATGACGTAGAAGAAAGCAAAAAAGTAATTAAAATTTGTGAGCTGGATCTTAAAAATTCCAGGGTAAGTGGAAATAAAAGGGAAGAGGGAAATAATCTCGGAAAATTGGGTTTAGCTTACAGCCATCTTGGAGAAATAAGAAAAGCTATTGAGTATTACCGGCAGGCAGTAGAGATTTTTAAAGAAATAGACGATAAGCAAGGAGAAGAACTGGCTCTCGAAAATATGGGATTAGCCCATACCCGCTTAGGAGAGATAGAGAAAGCTATTGAATATTACGAAAAGGCCCTGGAAATCTCCTGTGAAACAGGAGACATAGAAAGTGAAGGAACTGTTATAGGGAATTTAGGAATGACCTACAGTTTTTTGGGAGAAACAGGAAAAGCAATTGAATTCTACGAATGTGCACTTAAAATCGCCAGAGAAACCGGTAATTTGACGGGAGAAAGAAATTCCCTGGGAAACCTGGGTAACTTATGCTATCAGCTGGGGGAAGTAAGAAAGGCAATTGGATACTATGGTCAAACTCTCAAAATTTCCAGGGAAATAGGCGATAAGCGGGGAGAAGGAGACATTCTTAAGAATCTGGTGATAGCACATAATTGCCTTGGAGAAATGAAAAAGGTGGCAGAATATAGTGAACAGGAACTTGAAATCTTGAGGGAGATCGGTGAAAAATATAAAGAAGGACAAACTCTTGAAAGGTTGGGTTTGACATATAGCTTTATGGGAGAAAAAGAAAAAGCAATTGAAAGTTTTGAGCAGGCACTCGTGATTTCCAGAGAAATCGGTGACAGGAGACAAGAGGAAATTATAATAGAAAAATTAAGGGACCTACAAGAAATAAAGAGAGCAGATCCTATTACAAACAGAAAACCGGAGTTTCAACAGAGCTGAAAGAAAAAAAGGGCTCTACACTGTTTTGTATAGGTCGAAAATAACTGGTTAGTTAGAAAGTTGTCCGGCCAAAAGGAGAAATATCGAGCTTGAATTTGATTCTCGACAAAAAGAATTTCCATCGTTCATGGTTAAGGAATTTTTTACCTGAAGGCTATCGATTCTGTACCATAAATCTGCCTCTAATCTCACTTTATGTGCCTGAAATCGATAACTGTTCAAGCTCAAATTATGTTAAATTTTTTATACAACTGTTGTGCAAATTATCGTGTAGAGGCTGGATCACGAGGTCTAAAAGGAATTAAAAATACGGCTCTGGCGTCGTAGATATAAAAAATGAAGATATGTGTTTATAGATAACACATATCAGCCAGAGCTTGAATTGACCTTAATATCCTTTCTTTTTACCTTAATTCTTTGGGTCAAACTTTATAGCTCGATCGTATACAATCTCTGAGTAGGATGGTCCGGTTTTTGTTGTATTCTCCAGGTAGGCTCTCCAGGCAATAATAAGCGGTTGATCCAGTTCTATACCATGAGCTCCCTGACCATAAGGAACCTCGTAGCAGTATTGATCATCCTCACTACAATTCCTGGCGAGTTTGTAGACATAGAGGTATCTAGCATTTGGATTGTCAGGGAGGTATTCCTCCGCAGAGCCACTGAAATCCTCATCAGTGATTGCTCTAACACCGTTCCATACATCTGCCCCGTATAATGCGAAGTTTGAGTACATTGCCTTTCCTGTCGCTACATGGTTGACTCCATAGACAATTATGAATTCATTTGTATCGTTGCCCAGAGTAATTTCTGGATCTCGCAGGAATGGATAGTACTCCGAAGTGTCAAAGAAAGGAGGTGTCGGCGAAGAAATAGTCTGGTTTGCTGCCCATAGATAGGCTGCATCGTTGGTAGGACCTACGCCGTTGATTCCTCTCTGAATAGCATCACTCCCCACAGGAACTGCCTGACTGGTCGGAAGCTCTGTTGCATTTGATTCGTTATATCTGTCAAGAATCGCAATCCTTAGCTCTTCGAGGTCATCCATAAGGTCAAACTCTGTTTGCCCGGTTCCACGGACCCTCAGTTCCGGATAATCATACGGGTCAAGCTCAGTAGTGTTGTTTGGAGTAATCCTGAAAATAGTTGCAGGTGTATTATTGATGTAATTCTCTTCAGCCTGTGTGTCATTGAATAGAGCTGGGCGGACAAATGAGGCAAATGTATCGGAATCATTCTCCAGGCCCATATTCAGCATGACTGAGGGAAGCACCTGGGTGTTAATTATATTGTCCGAATACCCTGCAGATTGGGCAGCAGCCCGAATACTTTGATCAATGCCTCTGTCGGCAGTAATGATTATTACCGTAGTCTGGTTGAAAGGATTTCCAGACGACCCATTTGGAGTTCCTTCTGTTTTGATAACGAGGTTGTTCACTGTGTCTGCTATGTTAGCAAAGAGCCATCTCCTCTCGTCCCCAATTGTCCTGTGCATAATGAAGTTATCGTAGCTGAAGTACCTGCATTCCGGCGGTGTTCTTCCTACAAAAACAACAGCTTCATCAGGACGAAGGTTCCAGAAGGGAGTTAGGTTCCCGCTCACTCCAAGCGTGCTGGTTATTTGAGAAATTCGTTCTTCTACTTCATAACCAGGTGCTGGTGGAACAAAATATATCAGATATTTTGTGGTGGGATTGTTTCCATATGCAGAAGGCAATACTCCTTCTTCCAATAACCTGAGTAAATCAAAGTAAGCCAGTTCACCTTCCTGTACGGTGAACCCATCCTGCTCTAAAGCCTGTTGAAAAGCCTCCGAGTCATTTGTTTCATTCTGTACAGTTTCATTCTGTGCAAGGGCAGTTCCCGTTATCATTATTAACGAAATGCCGAGCAGTATAAGTAGCATATAATTTTTCATATATAACCCCCGAGTTTATATATCATTTAATATATTAGAAATCTTGGTAGAACGTTAACTAAACTTGGATAGTTGATCTGTTAACATCTCACGTGATTCCTTACTATAATCTTGTTTTGGCCTGTTCCTACTTCATTAAAATAGTGCAAGGAATACCCAAAAAATCTCGAAAAATTTAAAACCCCATTTTAAATGTTATAGTCCAACAGCCGGTTGTAAATATTGCTCTCTAATCCCCAGGAAAACCTCACGCTCGACGAAGGAGAGCGGCCTTTTCCACGAAGTTTGCAAAAAAGCAGAAATTCTTGTATATTATCAAATGATGCTGAAAAAAAGTTGAATTCAGAAAATTGTTCTTTTTAACCGTTTGAAATAAAAAGATTTATTTTCTAACGCCTTCAATACCAAAAAGATATTGGAGGAGTTTATGGATCTGGTAGCCCTTGCCCAGCAAGCGACAGATATTCTCGTTCCCGCCTTATCTGCCCTGTGTATTGCAGGAAAACCTGCATCAGATAAAGGCAAGGAAGTCCTTGTAGATATGATCTATGAAAAAGCATTTGAAAAACTCGGTTCAGAGGGTGGGAAAAGAGCGAAGGCTCTGCTGGAGAAAATAAGTCCAAGAATGAATGAATCCCTTAAAAAAGCACTTAAGAAAGTTTCCAAAAACCCTGAAGACCCAAAAGCAAAGGAAGAGCTTCAGCAGGAAATTTTGAAGTTATTAATGGAAAATCCAGATCTAGCAAGGGAAATCGAATTTACTATAAATCTCAATGTGGAAAATGTTGATCAATTCGCAGTAGGAAATTACAATAATTTCTTCAACTTTAAAACACCTTACGATGACGAATTCATCAAGATAATTGAATACCTTGACCAAAAAAGAAAAGAAGCGGTAAATCAGGAAATCCTGACTCGTTATAATCCTTCAACGCTACCGAAGTATCCAAACCGATTAAAAGAGTTCGTTACCGAAAACCGTTCAGAAGAATTAATAAAAGCCCTTACATACCTCGAAAATCACCAAATTTTACTAATCAGTGGAGTTGGTGGTGGTGGCAAGTCTACTTTAGCAAGAGCTCTTGTAGATCTCAGACCCGTAAACGTTCCTGAACCTTTCTGGTTCAGCTTCTATGATAATCAGGATGCAAAACTGGATGATATTCTTGAAAAAATCGCCGCTTACATGAATGCTCCTGAAATTGTATCATTTAAAGCCGAAAGAAGAGAACCAGGAAAAACTGATGTTGACAAACTTACTGGCGAACTTCATAGAAGGAGCGAAATCTGGCTCATTTTCGATGACCTTAACACCATTCTTGAAGATCAACATTTTGCAGACAAAGGAATTGAACTTCTCTTTTCATCCCTGCGATACAACACCCATAACGCAAAAATCATTGTAACAAGCCGGATTCTGCCAATACTTGAAAATGTAGAAAGTCTTATTGATAGAATAGAGGACGAGGCAAAACAACACCTCAACGGTTTAAGAAAGGACTTTGCAGTTGACTACTTTGCCAGCAATGGACTTGACAAAGTGGAACCCGAAAAACTGGAAGAACTGGCAACAGGTGTTGATGGTCATCCCCTTGCTTTAAAGTTACTCGTGGAGCTGGTAAAGGAATTCGGTGTGAAGGATACGCTCGAAGACCTGAGCATGTATCAGGAAAGTAAAGATGATACTATCAAAAAGGCAAGAAAATTATTCGATAAACTGGTAGGTGAAGAAAAAGAGCTTCTTGAGCGTGTCTCGGTTTATCGTGGATCTGTGGGTCTTGAAGGGCTCAAGGAAATGTTTACGGAAAACACTCCAAAAAACGCTATTAAAAAGTTAATTGACAAATCCCTTCTCGAAACCGACCACAATGGAAACTATTGGCTCCATCCCTTGGTGCAGGAATTCTCTTATGAGGATCTGAAAAACAAAAAAGAGACTCATATTCTTGCAGTAAAATATTATCTTTTATTCTCACTACCAAAAAATCCAACCAAGAAAGAATACCTTCAGTCAGCTATCGAAGCTCATTACCACGCTTGCAAAGCAGAAGAGTACGATCTGGCAGCAAATATCATATGGATGTATAATCTCCCCGATCTCCTGGATCTATGGGGAAATTCAAGAACCCTGATCGAAATTTACGAAAAATTATTACCAAAAGACCACTTCAAAGATGAAACGCTTCTCAAGAATAGATCGATTCACGGATTTATTCTTGGAAACCTGGGGAGCGCACATAGTAATCTGGGAGAGCCGAGAAAAGCAATTAAATATTATGAACAGGCACTGAAGTTTGTAAGAGAAACTGGAAAAAAACGCGAAGAAGGCGCAGCCCTTGTAAATATCGGGAACGAATACTGTCATCTGGGCAAGCCAAAAAAAGCCATTGAATACTATGAACAAGCTTTAAAAATTTTAAGAGGGGTAGAAGACCGGCGAGCAGAAGGAAATTTGCTTGGAAATTTGGGAAACGCACACAGTGATTTAAGAGAATCAAGAAAAGCAATTGAGTATTACGAACAAGCCCTTAGAATTGCTAAAGAAACAGAGGACAGACGCGCAGAAGGATATTTGCTTGGAAATTTAGGGAACGCATATAACGATCTAGGAGAAACTAGAACAGCAGTTGAATATTTTGAACAAGCAATTGGTATTTTGAGAGAAATAGGGGCTAGGCGCGGAGAGGAAAACCACCTTGGAAATCTGGGGAACGCCTGCCGTCGTCTGGGTAAGCCCAGAAAAGCAATTGAATATTACGAGAAAGCACTGAATATTTCAAGAGAAATTGGAGATCAGCGTGGAGAAGGGAACCACCTTGGAAGATTGGGAGTAGTATACAGCGATTTGAGAGAGCAAAGAAAAGCAATTGATTTCTTGAAGCAATCCCTAGCTATAGGAAAAACGATTGAAGATCCAAGAATAATTAGGCTTTGCGAGAAGAAATTGAAGGAACTTGAAGGGGCTGAAGGTTGATTTTTATTTTCTGTTCTAATTTTATGGGAAAAGCCGTTTGCTTCGCAAACAGGGACGTTGCCCGGGGAATATACAAATTGGAAACCCGACCATGAAGTGAAAAGCAAGAAGCAATAACTTTTCGCTAAGGCTACAGTAGTCAATAAGTACTTTACTTCAAACCCAATAGCTAAGAAATTGATTTATAAAACTACAATCCAAATCAATAAAAATTTCTGTGAAAAGCCAGAAGTAGAATCAAAAACTCAAAACCAATAAACTATTAAGTAAGCAATCACAAACTTTACCTGCAATTTTCACCGGATTTGAATTTCTTAACAATCATATTTTTGCTCAATTTTGAAAGGTGTAACTATGCCCCATATAATGGAATTACTTGGAAAAACAAGAGTAGTCGTAAAAGATGGAAAAGTAATCGAAGTCGGTGAGCCTGAAGTCAAATGGTGCCCCCTGTTTGCCAAAATACGCGGGATCCAGAAGATCACTCCTGAAGAAGTCAAGAAGAATATGGAATTCAGGATCAGCGATTTCGGGATGTTTACTGACAAGCGTCGTCTGGAACTCGAGGACTTTGTAGGGTTTGGAGCATCTGAAGTTATGATGACAGGCCTGAGCAGAGGTTTACTTGACACAACCGTAACCGCCTGCGAAGGCGCAGGAACTGTTATTTCCAATAACCCAACCCTTGTTCAGGGCATGGGCGGCAGGATGTCCGGTCTGGTCGAAACCGAGCCCATTGAAGGCATTATAAACGGGATTGCCGAACGTGGCGGAATTGTGCTTGATCCCTCAACTGCCGTAATGGACCCGGTTGCAGGAGTGAAAAAGGCAGCAGAACTCGGGTACAAAAAGATTGCAGTAACCGCGGCTTTCGGTGAAATCGCAAAAGAGTTACGGAAGCTTGAAGCCGAACTCGGGCTTGATTTGATAGTAATTGGAGTACATGTTACAGGTTTAGACAGGGAAGAAGCCCTGGTACTTGTTGAAAACTCGGACATCGTGACCAGCTGCGCTTCAAAGCCCATTAGGGATCTTGTAAAACCCCTTGCTCAGGTTGGAACTGCTGTACCGCTTTTCGCCCTTACCCAGAAAGGAAAGGAACTTGTGATCGAAAGAGCAAAGGATATCAAGAGCCCGCTCCTGATCAATACCATGAAGCTGCCTGTGCTTCCTGAAGAAAAACAGCCCAGAGATCTGAAATAAAAACGGCGCCAAAACCGTTATTACTTTTTTTCTTTTCTTTACCCTTCTTTCATTTTTTAGTTTTTTTCTTTAGCCTTCTTTCATTTTTTAGTTTTTTTCTTTTTCCTTTCTTCTATTCTTTAGTTTTTTCCTTCTTCCTCTCTTTATGTTAACAAAAAATTCATATGCAGCATTTTCTACGATAAGGTTATATTTTTTAGAATTTATGAATGTTCTGTTTCTGAAAAAGTATTGCTTAAAGTTCCAGGGAAGATGAAATGACTGCCGTATCAAATGACAGAGAGCCTAAAAACATAACTCTTGAAGAGAGAATTATTGCTGAAAAAAACAAGCTTTTACTCTTCATAAAAGAAAGAAACAATTACATCAGAAATATGCCTGAGATAGAAAAGAAAGCATTTATCGAGTCAATACAGAAAATAAAGGAAAGTAAAGGTAAAATCGAAAGGCTACTGGTAAAGAAAGAACTCAAAAGAGGCATTGATGACCTTCTTTTTTCTTTTGAGGATCTTCCTCTTTTCGGGAAAGAATACTGGTTCATGAAATTCACAGCCGATGACGGGTCCAGGCGCCAGTTTTTTCTCACTTTCGGCAGGAGCGCGGGTGATACCGAGGTCAATGGCAGATATGTAGAGAACAGCAGGATAATAGACGACAAAACGGACGGATATTTTGTTTCCTGGGCATATGATGAGATAAAGATAAAACTCACTGATGATCTTGGAGTCATCGAAGTAAAAGATGACAGGGCTACCTGCTCTAACAAAGATCTGAAAGCGGATTTCTATGGATCGTTTCCGAAATATATGCTTGATATTTCAAGTAATGATAAGAAGGTCTGCTGTTTAGACATAAGAGAGCCGGAGAATAGTAATTACAATTCAGAGGTGGCTGAAAACTTCAGAGGCTTATTCGGTTACAGGCTAGCGAGCCTGTATTTCGATTTTGAGGGCGTGCTGTTTGATAAGAATTTCTCCGGCAAGTGTTATGCACAGAAAGTAATTGTCGTCGGGCCTTTTATCCCCTGGAAATGGTCAAGAATTATTTTCATGAATGGGTCGATTCTAACCTACTATATCCCGAATATCGAGATTGGAGGATTAGAATACGAGATACGCAATTTCATGGAATTCTATGATGCAGAAAACAAAAAAATGCACAACTTCAAAAAGGCAAAAGTGTACGAGTACCCGTCAGAAAGAGGGGATAAAAGATGGGTCATTACCGCTGAAGAAGGCAAAGTGTTCATGGTCATGAAGAGCTATTGCAAGGAATCTTTCAGCTTTATGAATAACTTTAATTTCAGTTATATAGAGAACCTTGTCGATGTCGTTGATTTTCAGATCGAGACCGATGATAAGATTATAACATTAAAGGAAACCGGCAGTGGATTGGGCATGGTTGAAGATACATCAGGGTTCGGAATATGAATTCAGAGAAATTGTTGTCGGTGTTCTGTGCTGACAGGAGATAAGCTCTCTACAAAGGATCTGAGCCTGGAGAAAAATTACAACCCGCGGATATGGCCATTTTCTTCGGCTCGACCATCCGACAGTCTTTGATCACGATATATTTTTTGATATATGAAAAAACGGGATATTTTCCAAAACAGACATCATAAGGTGCGTCATAAGATACTAAATACTTGCTGTGCTCTTAAGAAGTTTGTACATCCTGATGACTTTAATAGTCATAACAAAAACTATAAAAATAAAGCAGGAAGATGTAAAAACATGAAAGATGGAAGTAAGAAGGAAAGCTGTCCGGAGATCCCTATAGTGTCTGAAGCCCGGGAGATTATGGAAGTAAAAGCTATCAGGGAAAAACTCTCCGAAATACACAGTGATATCAAAAAAGTCATGGAATTTACCAGCAGGCTACGTTTTGAAGCTGCTCTTGAAAGCTCAAGGCAGGAATACTCGAACGCTCTTCTCAGTTATCTCTTTGAAGATATTAATACCGGGCTTGAACGAAACATGGTGAAAAAATGTCCTGAAAAACAAAACTGCACTTCTGCATTTACAGCTCTCCTGCAACAGAATGCAGGGCTTATAAAGAAAAACAAAGTAGATGATACATCAATTTCGAATAACAGAGAAAAACTGGATGAACTGAGATGTAGAGCCCCCTACAGTAAATGTGAAAAGTGCTTTTCCGAAGTTTCGAGCCTCCTGGTAAAGCAGGTCAACCTCATGCGCTCTATGAGGATTTATGCAGATAACCAGGAACAGAAGCCCGATATCTCAGCCCTTAAAACCGGTGTGGTTATAAGCGATATCCTTGAGCCAGTCTCAAATTACCAGCGCCTGGAAATTCTTAGGGCAGTAGCGTTCGAAACTAAAAGTTTCTCTGCTTTTTCCGAACTTACAGGCCTTAGAGGAGGAAACCTGCTTTTCCATCTCCAGAAACTCACGGATAGCGGGCTACTCCTGCAACAGCATGAAAGAGGCGACTATATGATTACCGAGAAAGGGTTTAAGATACTGCAGGGCTTGAACGAAATATATTCCTCAATTCAAGATTCTCTACTGCAGAATTCCGCAGAAAATAGTTTCCAGAAGAACAAAAAAGAGTCAGATTTGACTTTTTGACCTTGGTATATAAATAAGAGAATTTGAATAAGCAGGCAGTGCCCGGATTATCGGCTAATATATTCGGTATGTCCGAAAAAGGCCTTAGTGATTCTGCTTTTATCCTTTTGCCGCGAAGGGATACAGCCGGCCTGTCAGCTAGATAATACTTTCCTTTCCCCCGGAAACCGTTTTTTCAATCCACAGTTAATATAAACGCCTCCGCCAGCTTGTCTGGCGGCCCCTCACAAAAAAACAAAAAGAAAAAAAGCGTAAAAATAGTATTTTTCAAGCAAATATTTAAAAAGCAGGCTGGAAAAAAATTTAGTTTGTGTTTTCTGTTTTTTTGCTCTAATTTTTATACTACTACAGATTTTTCCGAGCCTTTTCTTTGCAGCTCTTATGCTATTCAGTAGGGAGGAGAATATATAATTCGAGTCCTGATCCTGAAGAAAAAATTGATAAAATTTAGACTTGGAATTGATACCTGGGAATCTGATACCTGGAAATATAGGCTGTTCTGGATTTAAAGAGTGATTTTGATCCTTAATTTTGCTGCGCTCAATCTTGCAGTTTGGAATAATATGTGGAAAGTCTCACACTCTATAGAAAACCCGATAACCATAGAAAACCTGATAATCTGTAGAAAGTCCGATAATTTTAAAGTTGCTGTAATATAGTGGAATGCATTAACTACATTCCAATGCCGATTAAGTATATATCAATAACCTACCAATAAGACATTGTAGGATGAATTCTCCGGAGGAAATCAAACTGCAAAGAAATAAAATGTCCAGATGAAGAAAAAACCAGAGAAAGGAAAAAAGATAAAATTCAAGGAAAAAGACAAAACCTGAGGATGAGAAATGACTGTAAGAGATGATATTCACGGACAGATCGTTGCAGGCCTTAAAGACGCAAAGTTTCCCATAAACACGCCCGGAGAATTGCTCGCTGCATTTCCTGCCGGCGCAGCCACCACATGCACATCAGGCGACCTTGCAGTTACTGCAGGGGAAGCGGGCAAATTGCTCACCCCAGCGGATTTCCCGTTCAAAGACGCAAAGCAGGTTGCAGACACAATAGTTGAAAGAGCAGGGCTTTAAGTCCTGCTTCCCTTTCTTCTTCGCTCTTTATTATTTCTTTTTCCTCTCTGTTTTCACTTTAATAGTTCTTTTCCTGGAAAAATTTGACACTCCAGCCTGGGACAAGAAATCAACATTATTTGCAAGAAATCAAATCACTAATGAGATAGGAATAATCAAGATTAAATTAGATCATCAGGTTAAAGCGGGAATTATTAAGCCAAGAATCACAATATTAAGTAATACAATTTCTTCAAGTCTTGGAAGGTGTGTTTCAATATGCCTCATATAATGGAATTAATGGGGAAAGCCAGGGTAGTCGTAAAAGACGGAAAGGTCGTGGAAGTTGGGGCTCCGGAAGTAGAATGGTGTCCTCTATTTGTCAAGCTGCGGGGAGTCCAGAAGATGACCCCGGAAGAAATCAGGAAAAACATGGAGACCCGGATCAGCGAGTTAGGGATGTTTACGGAGAAACGAAAGCTCGAGTTTGAAACGACTGTTGTTGCCTTCGGCGCATCAGAAATAATGATGAGCGGCCTCAACAGCGGTTTCCTTGATACAACCGTAACCGCCTGCGACGGCGCAGGAACAGTGATCTCCAGCAACCCGGCTCTCGTCCAGGGAATCGGAGGCAGGATGTCAGGCCTGGTCGAAACTGAGCCGATAGATGCGATCGTCAAAGGTATCGAAGAGCGCGGAGGAACCGTACTCGACCCATCAACCGCATCCATCGACCCTGCAGGCGGGGTAAAAAAGGCCGCAGAACTTGGCTACAGGAAAATCGCAGTTACAGTTGCAGATACCGGAACCGCCAAAAAAGTCAGGGAAATCGAATCCGAACTCGGGCTCGACCTGCTCATCATTGCAGTACACGTAACAGGTGTCAGCCGGGAAGAAGCTCAGGGGCTGCTGGATAACTCGGATATTGTTATCAGCTGCGCTTCCAAATATATCAGGGAACTTGCAAAGCCTCTTGTACAGGTGGCAGCTGCGATCCCTCTCTTTGCTCTCACGCAGAAAGGAAAGGAACTTGTGATTGAAAGGGCAAAGGATATCGAAAGCCCGATTTTGATAAATACCATGAAACTTCCGGTTTTGCCTGAACATAAGCAGCCGAAAGAATTGATTTAAGGGCAGTAACCTGCTCTTTTTACTTATTCGTTGTAAGAAACATCTTAAACGTAAAGAATATTTAGAGCGTATTCAGGGTGTAAAATCAACCTTCATTCCATTTATTTCAACCTTCACCCTTGGCAGAGGAAAGGAAGAGATATTGATTAAAAGGTTAACTACCAGGATTCTGGTTTCTTATCTACTCTTAATGAAAAAAAGAGACGAATTTTGATTTAAATGGACAAAACAGATAAAAATCCATTTCTGATTAATTTACCGGGTTTTCCGAACTGCTTATTTCTGGCAGCCCGGATCCCGGAGGTTTGATTTGAGAGCAGCAACTTATCATTTATTATTTCTTATTCCGTTTTTTAGTCATTATTCCGTTTTTTAGTCATTATTCCGTTTTTTAGTCACGATTGAGCTCTTAATGTTACAAATTTGCTGTATTTTCCAATTTTAGAAAGTCTTGAATCTTGATAAGCTGGTGCTGAGAGGGTTGGCTTTCAGGTGGTGATTGGTCCGTTTTTACTGCCTTGCACCTTTGGACGGTTTGCGTTCATATTTTTCGTCCTTCTTTGCATACATTGCTGGTGATGGAGCTTTTGCCTGGGGTTTCCCATGTGCTGCTCCTGCCTTCTGGGTATCACCGATTGTCTTTGTCATAAATAAACACCTCTATATTTTATATTTTAGATAAGTGCTTAATTATCAAGAAACTTTTATAGAGTCAACTTATTAAACTATAATTGAACTTACCATTTATAATTGATCTATAATAAATTTAAGAGCAGCAGCTTATCTTTTATTTATTATTCCGTTTTTCAGTCACGATTGAGCTCTTAATTTTACGAATTCACTGAATTCCCAGTTTTTGGAAGTCTTGAATCTTGATAAGTTGCTGCTGAGAGAGTTGGCTTTCAGGTAGTGATTGATCTGCATTTACTTCTTTGCACACTTGGATGATTTGCTGTCAGCTTTTGCGTCCTTTTTTGCAGATTTTTCCGGTGCTGGAGCTTTTGCCTGGTTTTTTCCACCAGTGGCTCCTGATTTTTGAGTATCACTTATTGTCTTTGCCATAAATAAACACTTCTTTACTTATATTTTTATATAAGTGTTTCATCTTATAGAATTGTTTATCAAATATAAATAAACTTGCCAATCTATAGTTTATTTACGATGGATTTAAGAGCAGCAACTTATCATTTATTATTTTCTTATTCCGTTTTTCAGTCACGATTGAGCTCTTAATTTTACGAATTCACTGAATTCCCAGTTTTTGGAAGTCTTGAATCTTGATAAGTTGCTGCTGAGAGGGTTGGCTTTCAGGTAGTGATTGGTCTGTATTTACTTCTTTGCACCCTTGGACGATTTGCTATCAGCTTTTGCGTCCTTTTTTGCAGATTTTTCCGGTGCTAAAGCTTTTGCCGGTGTTTTTCCACAAGCAGCTCCTGACTTTTGAGTATCACTGATTGTTTTTGCCATAAGACACCTCTGAGTTAATATATTATATAAGTAGCAATTATACTCTTTTAAATATATATATTAGTTTCTATCCCAAATGTTCACTTATTCAAAAAACTTGTATATGATCAACCTATCAAACTATAATTGAACTTACTAACCTCTAATCAATTTACGATGGTGACACTATACACTCAAATAATCTTATCCCGAAATGTTGGTTCTTCAGTCACTTTTACTTCGGCTCTGTCCATTATATCTTCTTCAGGTGCATTTGAGAACAAACAGAAGCAAACTATGTTACTGTAATAAGCACTGCCTTTACAAAACAAAGTATTTTAATGAATCATTGAATTAATCTGATGTAAGAAGCCTGGTGAAGAGTAAACTTTATCTTTTTCCTTCCAACTTTCCAATTACTCCAGAGAAATCAAGTTCAGTTTCAGATTTTTCTTTTTCCTGCGTTTTTTTCTCAACTTTTTCTACCCTTTTATCGATTAAATACTCTCCAATTGGTGTGACAAAACCAACAAGAATTCCGAGCCCTAGAAAAATATATACTACAGTAAAAAGCTTGCCGACATCGGTTTTAGGTGTAAAGTCTCCATATCCCACAGTTGCCAGCGTAATAACTGAAAAATAGAAAGAATCAAGCCAGCCCCAGCCCTCAACAGAATGATAGAAAAGAGTGCCCGTAGAAAGGGTTAGTACAACAAGATACAGTAGGGATCGGAACTTAGGGTCCTTAAGTAGTGTCCTTAACGCCCTTAAAAGCATTACTATCGTAAAAAGAAATGGTATCATAGCCTTTCCCCCTGACTGCTTAAACTACCTAAATCTCTTTCCCCTTATTCTAAATAAAAGAGGTTGTAGAACCCTTTCTCCTTCATATGTTTCCTTTAAGGCTTAAAAAGACATCTATGAAGGAGATAAAACCGTGTTAATAGGAAAGAATCAAGCTTGAAGGTAATAAACACATGGTTTGAAGTAATAGACTCATGGTTTGAAGGAAATCAAAGTTGCGCTGGCGCACCCCACTGCAAGCAACGGGGTATGTTCGTGCCACCGCTCCGAATTCCGTTAAAGGAGACAATAACCCTAAACAATTAGTTTGAGCAGAAGTTAACAACCAAAAAATGGAATTGATAAATCATATTATCATTAACGGTTACCGGGGAAGTTTTCCATCCCCGCAGCAAGCTAGCGGGGTATTCGACTGAAATGAGTTATTCTACAATGGAATAACTCATGGGTATCCGAAACTGCTGGCCCTTAAAAACACAGGCAATCATTGCGATCCCACTTCCTGAAACCTTTCCCGAGAAGATACATGGCAACAGGAATCAGCAACAGGTCTACAAGCGCATAGTATGTTCCAAACATGGACAGGATTATGTTAAGCATAAGGAGCGGCATAACTGAGAGCGTATAAAGAGCAAAGTTCTTTCCGTTGTAGAGGTTAATTGAAGGGGAAAGCCCGGTAAGGTAAACAAGTACCGAAACCATGTAAAGTGAGATCGTGAGGAAAAGCAACAGGGACGGGATCAGGGACAGAGGGTCTTTTTGAAGGGCGAGCAGTGAAAGAATTACCAGTGGGACCAGGTTAAGGATAAGATAGCTGTTCAATTTACTCTTTATCATATCAGAGACCTTCAGGGGGAGAAAGGCATAGGAAGCAAAAATATCATACTCGGTGAGCCAGTTATACATTGAAGACGAAAGCACTCCCAGCACCAGGGCAAAAAGTGTAAGTGTGTTCAAAGCCGGTATAACCCTCCCGAGAGCGGACAGCAGTATCCAGACTAGCAAAAGAGGCAGCACGAAAGAGAAAATAACTTTCCCGATCCCTCCTTCACTTCTTTTAAGGTCAAGGGAATCTTTCGCAACAAAGGGTGCGTACCTGTACGGACCCAGATACCTGCAAAGCTTTGAAAAGGAGTTGGAAAAGCTCTTCTGTGCCTGAGGGAAGTCAATTTTCAGGAAAATAAGCGACATAGCGGAAGGAGCAAGGATCAGAGCACCGGAAAGCAGGAGCTGATTTTCGGAAGGGACAAGGAAAAAGGAGAGGCTTGGCAGGGCATAAAGAGTGTCCTGGCTCAGGTTTCCGGAAGTATGGAGCAGGAGAAGAGAAGCAGCAAACAGACAGAAAAGAGAAATCTTTCCTGAGTGGGCGTAAATGGTAGACAGGAAGAATACTGCAGAAATTCCTATCATAAAAGAAATAGAAAGAGTAAGAAGAAGAGTTAGAATGGTTGAGGGAACATCGAAATTACCTGCAGGAACAAAAGCTGCAGCAAGGGCAAAGCCTGCAACAAAGGGCAGGATGTAAAGGACAAAATAGTACACAATATCCTTTCCAAGGAAGTTAGCAAAGATAAACCTTTCAGAAACAGGGAGCACTCTTGAAGAATATGCAATCAGGCTTGCTTGCCCGAAGCGGCGGTTCATTAATTCACGGCCCATAAGCCCGAAAGCACCCACCATGCCCCCCACAAGCAGGAAAAGGTAATGCATCCCGAGAGCTATCTGTGCATCAGTAATGATCTCCCTGAACACAGGCAGGACCAGGCTTACAAAAAATGTAAACAGGAAAATGAAGACCGGAAATAAGGCAAAACCACTGTGCCCGAAGAGACTTGAATGCATCCGCCACTCTTCTTTAATCATACTTTTGAAAATGTCAAACATAAAATCCCTTCAGTCAATTGTTTTTATACTCACCGTTTTTCTTACTTGCTATTTTTTACGCTTACTTTTATGCTTGCTTTTTCCACAACTGTTTTTGCTCACACAAGGTGACTGTCTTCTAATAAATTCTGTTCTTACATCCCCCTGAGCAGTATTACAGGTAGTAACAGATAGGTATTAGAGAACAGACAATATGTTACAGGATATTATAAAATTTATTTAAGTTGTTATTTATATATTGATACTATAATTGTTCATGTAATAGGAATAATAATTACAATTTACATACCGAGTTATATAATAATAACAATAATAACGATAATAGTAATAATAACTTATATGCTAGGTTATATAAGTATTAATATAATTATTCATATAATTATTTACCTAAATATATAAATGATTATTTTATGGGGCCTCCCAATAAAATAATTATATAAAGTATTATCAGGCTATTGCCGAGACTCTTTTTAAAGTTCCCTCCAGCATATCTTTTGAAATTCCTTTTCGTTTACTGACAAGCTCCAGGAAAAACTCTTCAAAATTTTTGCCCTGAAGCACGGGATCGTCAAGGCGGCCTTTATAAACCAGCTTTCCTCTGTAAATGATTCCTATACTTGTACAGATTTCTTTTGCAATTTCAAGGATATGCGTGGAAATGAAAACAGTCCCCCCATTCCTCACATAATCCTGCAAGAAGTCCTTAACCTTTCTTTGCATTACAGGATCAAGATTGATAAGTGGCTCGTCGATAATGGCAAGTTCAGGCTCGTGTAAAAAAGCCTGGGCAAACATGAGTTTCTGCCTTGTACCCCTTGAAAGGTCTTTGCATAGTGAATTTTTCTGGTCCCCAAAATCGAAGAATTCGAACCATTTCTCGCAGACTTTTTCATAATGTTCCATTTTTCGAATCTTTGCAACAAAATGTAGATACTCTTCTGCAGTCAGAAAACTTGGGGGGGTTTCCTGTTCCGGAATAACGCCTACAAGCTCCCTGACCCTCAGAGGATCTTCGAGTACATTTATGCCGTGCACTTTAAGGGTACCGGAGGTTGGCTTTATTTGCCCTGTAAGCATTTTGATCATAGTTGTTTTTCCGGAGCCATTTGGGCCCAGGAGACCAAAAAGCTCACCTTTCCCGATAGAAAGGTCTACGCCGTCTACTGCTTTCGTTTGTCCGTAAGATTTAGAAAGACCCTTTACCTCAATCATATTTTCAGGCTCCTTCAAAGTGGTAATTCAGGTTCTTCAAAGTCGTAATGCTTCAACAGTCAAATAACTCTTATCAAATACTCTTAATATATTTTTAAACCTTTCTATGTTCCGGAGTACTATGAGAAATCTCCCGGCATTTTCAGTCCTGTACTCAAACGTCCTTATTATAGTCCTTATTTTATAAGAGTGTTTGAACTATACAGGCATAAAGGAATATTAATCTTTATAATATATATTTACTAGTTCCCTATAAAACTCTTTAATAATTATTTTGTGTACAATGTATATAGGGATTGCGAGTACCATGCCGAGGGGGCCCAGGAGCTTGGAGGCGGCAAGTGTTAAAACCACACTTAAAAGCGGGTTAATATTCACTTTTTCCGAGATCATGAATGGAATGAGGTAAAGGTTGTCAATTAGCTGGGCAATAATAACCGTTATCACTGCAAGGAGAGCTGTCATCGGACTGGCGATGTAACCCACGATAACAGGAGGGAGTGCCCACAGAAGAGGGCCAATATAAGGAATAATATTTAGAAAACCTGCCAGGATGCCCAGGAAAAGCCACCCGTCAATACCTGCCAGATAAAACCCTATACAGCAAATCAGACTGATAATAGCAGACTCAAGCATTTTAGCACTGAAGAAATCCTCAAGCTCACGGCCTATACTTTTTAAGGCCCTGAAAATTCCATCCGCATGTTCAGGAGGAGCGTAGTGCTGAATGTAGTTCCCTATTTTATTATGGTGCTTGAAGTATGCACCAAACATGAGAGGAATTATCAATATGCCGGTAAAAAAATAATAAGATACCTTCGAAACAAGATCGGCAATCCCTGAAAAAATAGTATTTCCTATTTTTTGCAGATCCTGAGGTTTAATAACTCCGGAATCCACAAGTTTTGAAAGCTCGGACTCGTGTTCTGAAAAAAGGGCTGAAGCTCCGCTTGCGTAGTCCTGCTGTATACTGCTGAAATCCCCTATAAGGACTCCAAGGCTCTGGACCTGACTGCCCAGAAGAAACAGGAAAGCAAGCTCTGCACCTGTAAGCAGGATTAGACTCACTAACTTCGATTGCAGTTCGGAAACCTGTTCATGCACCTGTTGAATACTTTTATAACTTTTTCCGTAATCACGATAAGTATTGAACCTGCTATGAGGACTATGAAAATGTCCTCAAAATAGAAAAGTATTGCAAAAAAAACATGAAAAGTATAGTTGTTAATACCAGAAACTGCCATATGTTCCTGTTGGTACTGAGAGGCATGTAATCCTACCTTTAAAATCTTACCTGGTTATTGTCAATAAGAAGTTTTTAGTGTCCAGATAGTTCCTTAAAAATATAAATAGTAGCTCCTTTCAGTCCGTTAAAATTGAAAAAATAAGAGATTATGAACTACTTCTGCATCGACAGGGAAAAAAGAATCTTAAGAGTATGATATCTTCCGTTCCTCTATTTTCAGGCCCTTTCCCTTTCCTCTATTTTCAGGCTCTTACCCTTTCCCCATAGAAACGTTCTGAAGCAAAGTTATTACTTCCAGGAGTCAGGGAATTCAGTTCGCTGGCGGTTTCACTTAAAGAAAGCATAAAGTCTGCCCTTATCCTTAAAATTAGCTTTTCTGGCTGGATGCAGCAAAAAAGGGTTGGTTCGCCTTCGATTATCCTGATGTAGCCTTTTTTCTCCATTCCTCTAAGGGTTCCATAGATCTTGGGTCTCGGAACTCCAGCATTTTCAGCAATTTCACTGGCTTTTGCCTGCCTGAGGCAGATAAGTGATGCATAAATTTTGGCTTCGTTGCCTGTAAAACCCAGTTTCTGAAGGTTCTCAACAAGCTTAAGAGTCATTAGGGTTTCCTCCGTCTTTCACGCACTAAAACGTGATCTATCTGGTATTCTTCATAATTTAACGGCTTAATTGACCAATAATTTCACATAGCCAGTAATTTTCCAGAATCAGATCGCAGCCGCTTTATTCAGGCAGTCCGGCTGAAATCAATTTTCCGCAGGATTTTTACCATGGTCTCGAGGCTATGCATATAATCCTCAACGTCCTTATTATCCACAAACTGAAGGATTTCATCAGCCATTTCAGTGGTAATCCGGTTTAAACAATTATAATAATCAAGCCCTTTTTCGGTAAGGGAAACGAGCACCTTTCTCCTGTCACCAGGATCGGTCTTCCTGAACACAACCCCTTTCTTTTCAAGGTCGTCAACCATCCTCGTTAAACTGCTCTTTTCCATTCCTGTGTATTTTCCAAGAGTAGAAGGCATAATTTCTCCTTCTGTCCCTATGATTTTAATTACCATTGGCTGGTTCTTGCTCAGTTCCCTGAACCTGCCTGCAATTTTTTTCTGAAAGGTCTGCTCAAAAATCAGGTTATCGAGAGCATCTCTTTCCATTGACAGAAGGATTATTTTACTCAATGTTGCCTCATCCATTTCTTTAATCATCCCTTTTTGCGGATCTTTCGGATCCTTCTGAGCCCTTTCAGAAAAAAACTGGCCCATAATTTTTAGAATTATAATGAACTATCATGAGATAAGTTGAATTTTCAATTACATTAAATTGAATAATTGACATTTATATGGTTGATAACTCAACTAATATCTGATGGCATATAAATATTCCGATACTTTCTCAAACTAAGCTTAAAAATAATATTTTATTCTTGTTCTTTCTTCCTCTTTCTGGAAAAGATCTTGCGCCTGCATCGAGTATGACAAGAGCAAGGGAGTAAGCCTGGGCTTAATTAAGAAATTCTGTCTGATTAATACCGGATGCAATTATATCTCATTTGGAGATACGAATCTGTATCTGCCCAGCTCCCAAACATGCCATTCAGGGAAAAGAGAAATAGGGGAGAGAGAGCCTGAGTCGTATCTTTTTCCAGGGACCTGTGTGCTCTTCGTAAAGTCCCATAGATCAAGTAACCTTGAGTTCATGCTATTTTTCTCTCTCCAGACCGTACAATTTTATCCAGATCCTGCTTACTCAGGTATTGATAGGTCCGGTAAGATGCTTTTTCCTTAAATCCTGTAATCTCTCAAAAATTCCCAGCTTCTTTCCCCGATAACTGTCCATCAGGACGATAAGAGGCGGGAAGATCACAAAGGTTACAACCATTGCGAGGAGGACATCTATTACCGTAATCAGTCCGAAACTACTCATCATCGGGAATGGCGAAGCGATCAGGGCTGAAAACCCAAATACAGTTGTAGCTCCCGAAGCAATAAGAGCTGTGCCTGTAGTAGACGAGGCCTGATATATGGCATTCACAGGACTCATTCCGGCATCCCTTTCCTCAAAATAACGCTCCATCATCAGAATTGAATATTCGGACCCGACTCCAAGAATCAAAGAGCCCATAACTGCAGTCATAGGGTTGTATGCAATATTCAGGGCCGACATTACAAGACCTGACCAGCCGATTACAACCAGCATGGGGATAATGGGAGAAAGAGCCTTTACGATATCCCTGTAAACAACCAGGAGGCCCACAAATACAAGGAGAACCCCGAGCAGAGTCATCTGACTTCGGCCTGTTGTAAGCCCGGAAACCATATCAATGGTAACTACCGAGCTGCCCGTAACCGTAACAGAAACTCCGGGAGGCGGCTGCATCCACTGGACATCTGTCAGGACAATATCTCGAAGCTCCTCAATTCCCGTAATTTCAAGATCTGCCATAGCAGTCCCGATGTCCAGGTTAATATGAAGCAACTGGTTTCCTTCGATGTATTCCTGCTTTTGACTTTCCGGAATTTCATCGTATATTGCCTGTATTTCTCCAGAGGTCGCGGGGATTGTCCCGCCGTTTCGTTCCTTTACTAGGTCCACTATGCTTGAAGCACTGTAAATATGCCCTCTGTTTTCAACTTCATGCTGGGAAAACTCATCCATCCACTCCAGCAGTTCTGGATTACTTGCATCATCGACTTTCAGGATAATATTAAGGTGGTCTCCGGATCCCGACAGGAGACTCTGCATGTTTTTGTAGTTGATAAGGGAAGGCATGTCCTGTGGAATCATAGAGTTAGTATCAGTCTGGATGGGAATTGACTGATCAGCATAAAGCCCGGCACAGCAGGTCAAGAAGGAAATTACAAGAATCAAGGTAGAATATTTGAGGGTAAGACCTGTGAGTTTTTTCAGAATATTTTCAATTGCTCCGGGTCCATTTTTGCCGTTTTTACCTGCTTTACCCTTTTCTTCCCCTTTCTTCTTAAACAGCCCATAAGGATTTTTTCTGGAGATCCAGTCAAAACTGTAAAGAGTAACCAGCCCGAAAAAGAGCGAAGAAAGGTAACACATGATTACACCGATGAGCAGGAGTTTTCCGAAGTCCTGGATCATAGGGACAACTGAAGTAAAAAGCGCGACAAAACCAAGCGCTGTCATTATAAGGGCAACCAGTACTGCAGGTGCGGTGTTCTTGATCGTAGAGACAAGGGCCTGCGAAGAAGTATTGCCTCTCTGGATTTCCTCTTCCATCCGGTTGTGGAACTGGATGGAATAATCAATTCCGAGACCGATCAGTATCGGAAAAGCTGCCATGGAAACCATTGTCATTGGTACTTCGAGGTATCCCATGACCCCAAAAGTAAAAAGGACTCCAAGCAACACAACAGGAAGCGGAAGCAGTCCCCATCTGACATGCTTGAAAACAAGGAGAAGGACGACTACCATAAGGATTCCGGCGATCCCGAGCAGCATGCCCATACTTGTTCCCATTTCACTTTCAATGTCAAGCACCAGTGAAGGCCTGCCTGTGAGAGTCAATTTGTAGCCAGGGGGAAATTCAGCTTCTTTTAACGAGATTTCTATATTATTGATAATATCTTTCTGCTGCTGGCTCGTACTGCTTCCTTCGATCCGGATAACTGTGAGCATGTGGGTCTCATCAATCACCAGGCTCTCGAAATATTCCGGGTAACTCTCCATCATCTCCCGGACCTCCCGGTCAGAATCCGGAACATTTGACCTTCCGGACTCAGCATAGTTAATTTGCTTCAGGATGGATGCAGCGCTTGAAACCTTGGTGACTCCGGGAACCAGCATAGCTTGCTGCTCCAGCCTGTCGGAGGCTTTTGCGAGGGCTTCGGTTTTCACATCATTTCCCTCGACCATCAAAACGATGCTCTCTGTACTGAAGGTGTTCAGGAAAAGGTGGTTATAGTCCTTATACAGCTGCGAATCCTTCGACACCTGAGTCTCGGTTCCGGATGCCATTTCGATGTATTGGGCTCCCTGTAAGGATAGCAGGACCAGCATAAGTACGACAGCCAGTATGACTGCACGGTTGTTCAGAACAAAAAGTCCTAGTTTTTCAAAGATGTTTTTTATAAGGAATCCCCCTTAGGAGACTTGTTTTTAGGTGATTCTGTTTTTCAATCAAGTTTGTTTTTCATCCACTTCATTTTATATTACTCAGGACAGCCACGGGACAAACATTACCAAAGTAGCAGCTAACAGGCATTGGTTTTGCTGCAAAATATCCTGAGCAGAACCTGAAAAAATGCGCTGAATTCTTTTTAACACTTCATCCCCAGTCCTGCAGATTCTCCTGAAGACAGGGCTTCATCTTAAGGCTTAAAGCATGGAGTCCACAGAAGGTTTCATCCAGAGAAAGCAAAAAATTAGCTCTGATTCTTGAGATCAGTTCCTCCGGATGTATGCAACTGAAATGAATCGGTTCCCCTTCAGTTATCTGTACGTATCCTTTCTCTTCCATCCCTCTCAAAACTTTGTAGACCTTGGGTCTGGGAACCCCGCTTGTTTCATAGATTTCCCTTGCAGTTGCCGTTTTCATACAAACAAGGGTGGCATAGATCTTGGCCTCATTTTCCTTAAAGCCAAGTTTCTGAAGGTTATTGATCAATTTCAGGGTCATGCTTTTTCCTCAGGAAAAAAAGCTAAAAATGAAAGTCCTATATTGATTCAACGTTAATTCCGGTTATTATTGACTCCGGAGCTTCGAGGCTTCCGGCTCCCTGCTTATTTTTTACTTTCCATTACAGAATCGATTTTTCTCAGGACTTGCAGCATTGTTTCAAGACCTTTTTCGAAATCCCTCAAATCCTGTTCTTCAACCAACCCAAGGATTTCGGTAGCCATCTCCTCAGATTTTCTATTAAGGAAATCATAGCACCGTTCTCCTTTTTCGGTCAGGGAAATAAGGACTTTTCTCCGGTCTTCAGGATCGTTTTTTCTCCTGACAAATCCTTTCTCTTCCAGGGAATCCACCATTCGTGAAAGGCTACTCCGGTCCATTCCCACATACGTTCCGATAGTAGAAGGCATGATTTCCTTTACCAATCCAATTATCATGATAACGAGAGGCTGGTTTTTGTTAAGTTCCTTGAGCTCGGAGTTTTGAGAGGCGGCTACTTTTTGAAAAAACCGATCTTCAAATAATTTATTATGAAGCGTTCGAAATTCAAGATCCATTAGCCTCACTTTTTTAGCGCATTCAGGGTCCATGTTTCCTCCAGGGATTTACGAGCAAGAACTGGTGATAATTTAGTATAAATGAAATTTCAATTGTAAAGATACAGACGGTTAGAATTCTGACTGATGCAAAATCAACAAACGTGTGGTATTCGAGATGATGCAATACTATTTAAAAATATCCGTCAACAAAATTTGCCTGCTTATTCCGGAATTTATCCTGAAATTGAAAAGTTTTCTGAAAATTCTACCGCAGTTCGTTTCACTCGCTTCGCTCGCTCGAGCAGACTCGTATAAAGGATAATTGCAGCTTTTTTTATAGCTGCATTTTCATAAAAACGATACGTAGGCTGGGAGGGTAGTTTTGCAGACTTACGGCTTTGTCCGGCTATCTTAGACTACCACCCTCACTCCTACGGCTCTCCGGCAATTTAACATGTTACAGCTCTGTGTTCACAGAGTCTGGCGATTTTCCACGAGCTTACGGTCTGTAGAGAGCAGAGGGATATTTGGTTCCCAGCCTATAAAATAGAAAAAGGATTGAAAAAAGGTAGCTGTGGCTATGGATTTTTATCAGTCTATGCGAAAAGGGAAGGAAGAGTTTTGGGCTTTAGGGGGGACAAAACAACCTTATTAGGCATATTCACGGAAATTTACCGCGCTATCAGCGCGGCTTTTTCATAATAATTAAT
Organism: Methanosarcina subterranea; assembly: GCF_055385895.1. Taxonomy (NCBI): domain Archaea; kingdom Methanobacteriati; phylum Methanobacteriota; class Methanomicrobia; order Methanosarcinales; family Methanosarcinaceae; genus Methanosarcina; species Methanosarcina subterranea. The sequence goes on from NZ_AP042426.1 coordinate 3,100,146, forward strand.
CTTAATGAAAAAATGAAATATAAAAAATCATTTATAACATGTCTAACTATGGACAATTAACGTTACTTTTCTCTTCGCTTAAGTGGATCAAATTATAGATTTTTGTTACCGTACAACGTTACACTGTACCAGGTCGTTTTTGTTACGCTTGACGCAGGAAAGCTGTCTTTTCCAAGAGGAGAAAAAAAGAAGAGAAAAGCCCTGAAAGTAAAAACGATGAGAACGCTTTTGAGTTAGAAAGAACGCAAAACAGATCAAGAAGACATAAATTTCGGTCTTATCTCTCTTTCAAATCTGTTTTTCTTTCTTTTTTTTGCAGGACTGCCAGACAAACTGGCGGAGGCGTTGATACATACCTGAAATTAAGAATGCCTGAAATTAAGAGCTGGTTTTCGGTGTTAAGAAAAGCATCCTCGGATCTTAGAGGCATTTGTTCAGCATATTGTTTCTCTTAACTGCGGTATTGGTTTGCAGATTGTTTTTTACCAGACTGGCAGGCCGGCCCAGAGCAGGTACGGTGCAGGGAGAGAAAAAAGATAGATTTTCTTCTGGATTCAGGAAGAGATCAAATAACTAATCAGGGATCATCAATGTGAAGAAAGCTTGAAGAATAATTTTTTTCCTTTCATACAGCCTTTGAATTTTTTGAAACTATATTGAGTAAGCTTTTTGAAATATCGGACAAAACATAATTGCAAGCCTTAAAATAGAATCAGGCTAAAGACTTAGAAAATAGGCCGAAAACAGCCTTCGAAAAACTCTTTTACCCCGGAACTACTTCATAACTTAAACCATCTTGTAACTTAAATTATCTCACAACTGGAAAGATCTCATGTCTATTAAAAAACCGGGAGGCTCAAACCTGAAAGAAACCCTTCTTGAGATCAAATCAGAATTTACCGACTACTTCAAAGAACGCGAAGGTGAGGTCAACGGCTCGCTTCTCGCTGTCCTTTCAGGTGAAAACTTGCTCTTTCTGGGACCCCCCGGCACAGCCAAGACCCAGCTTGCCAGAAGCATCTGCCAGACGATTGAAGGGGGGAACTTTTTTAATTACCTCCTGACAAGCTTTTCTACCCCTGAAGAGATTTTTGGGCCGCTTTCCCTAAAAGCCCTTGAAGAAGATGAGTTCAGGAGAAATATCGAAGGCTGTCTCCCGACAGCCCACATTGCTTTGCTGGACGAAATTTTTAAGGCAAGCAGCGCTATCCTCAACAGCCTCCTTACTATTCTGAACGAAAGAAAATACCATAATGGAAGGGAAATTGTGGATGTGCCGCTCCTCTCGGTCTTCGGGGCTTCAAATGAACTTCCCGAAGAAGACGAAAGCCTGGAAGCCCTTTATGACCGTTTTCTGTTCAGGTACAGGCTCTCCTATATCCAGGACGATGAGAACTTTAAAAACCTCCTTTTCAGAGAACCTGAGGACTTCAGACCCACTACAAGCCTTTCGGTCTCACAAATCGAGAGCCTACGCAAAAGCGCAAATTCCCTGCCCGTTGACCCTGATGTCGAAATAATAATCACGGAACTCAGAAAGAACCTTCAGATCCAGGAAATCGAAATCTCGGACAGGCGCTGGAAAAGGATTGTCCAGGTCCTGAAGGTTGCAGCCTGCAGTAGCGGATGTCTGACTGTTGACAGGACAATGGCTCTTTTGCTCCAGCACATGCTCTGGAACCTGCCCGAAGAGCGAGAAACCATCAGGAAAACTGTTTTTAAGCTCGTTGTTTCCGGCGGCACAAATACAGAAAAACTTCGCCTGGATGCTGAGGACCTGAAAACAGCCCTTGATATTGCCCTGAAAAACGAACTCCCCGTTAGAATCGTCTGCGACAGCTGCGGGGAAGAATTTCAGTTGAGGGAAAATCTGGAGGTCCACCATACGGCCTGCCCGAACCATAGCTATACTCTCAGGCAGGAAGGAAATTCGAGGATTTATCCTTATGATAACCTAATAAGGGAAATTGATTCTCTCCATGAGAGTTTGGGAAAGAAGAATACCCTGTCTCAAATCCAGAGAGAGGTTTTTGAAAAGGAATTTGAAGCCCTGGCTGATAGAGTAAACAGAGTAAAACAGCGGCTTGAGGAAGAAAAAGAGCTGCTCAGAAACCTTATGGATGCAAATATCTGGCTTTCAACTGCTGACAGAAATGAAGCCCTGCTCCTGCATGATGCGGGAAGAACACAGCTGTCAGGAACTGAAGAACTTATAACCGTAATTCGGGACCTCCTTGGCTTGCAGAACAGAGAAGACAGGTCTATAGAACCCAGATCTGTAAAACCATCATCTTTCAGTCCTCATGCCGCAAAACTGGAAGCAAAGGTCCAGGCGCCTGATTCTGGCAACAACACCAGTGGTTTCATGAAAGGACTCGGGTCCAGGTTTAAGCTCAGATGAATAAAACACAGTGGATGCAAATGAGTAAACACAGGCCTGGAAATGTGAGATTCGGGTATTGATAAGAATAGGATTGATAAGAATAGGGTATTGATAATAACAGGATATTTGTAGGAATCAGGTGCTGATACAGGTAAGGTGTTGATACGAAAGATTCAGCCAGGTTTTTGAACAGTCTGGATAGCGCCCCCGCGTCTTACTCTTTTTTCTCCAGAAACAGGCTCTGGCATGATTCTCTTTCTGTCCAGAGACAGGCAGCTTTCCTGCTTGAGGGAGAGCTTAGAAGCACTATTGCTTATCCCCGGACGATTCCTCGTCATCTGCGTCAGAAAATAGCTGAAGTGATTGCCCTTGAAATTCTCTTTGGCCAGCCATACGAAATAAAAGATACTGAGAGGTTCATAGGATTTTTCGGAGCATTTTACCCGATCTTACTTACCCTGAGAAATTCGAGACCGTGGCCCGGACTTCAGAAGATTGCAAAAAGAAGCAAAGGAGCAGGAATTGCGTGCCTGAAGCTTCTTCTTCCTCTAGTCTATGACCTTATGGAACGTTTTTCAGCAGCCCGGGAGAGGGGTTTGGAAACAGGTTTACTGAAAGGACTTGATGCCGAAACAGAAGCCATCCTCAGGGAATTCGAAAAAATCCTCAAACAAACTTTCCTTCTCCGGGAAAACAGTTCCGACGATTTTTCTGCACAGAGTTTTCAGGGCTCTAACACTGTTTCCGGACAGACTGACCTTTATGAAACTATACTCAGTTTCATGGAGAAGGATGGATGCCAGTGTTTTCTTGACGGGGTAATGGAAGGGCTGTACTGCAGGATGCAGGAGTTTATCTCTGAAATGGAAGAAAACCTGGACCTTTTTGATACCCTTGCACTTCTTTTCCCTGGCAGGAGCTGGAGTTATTCCATAAAAGAGCTTAAAAAAGAGCCTTTTTATGTCCAGCTCAAGATGCTGAAAAATTATTCGGCTTTTTTTGAAAAAAATCCTGACCTCAGGAAAATAGTAAATTTTATAGGCAGGCGGGAATTTGACCCCCCGGCTGCCCGCATACGCTACTCTCCTTTTGGAAAAAACAGGATCCAGAATGTGCGTTTTTCAGACTCAATAAATAACCTGCTGCCTATGGAAGCCGCAAAGCTCCTTAACCCGGCTCTGAAGCGTAAGTTCTATGCTGACATGCTTGAAGGAAAACTCCTGAGCTACCAGCTACTTGGCAAACACTACACAGGCCCCCCCCGTATAAAGCCCAGGGGACCTATGATTGCGCTCGTCGACACTTCTGGCTCCATGCACGGGACCCCCCAGACTCTTGCCAAGGCTGCAGTGCTTGCCATGGCAAAGCTGATGCTCTCCCAGCAGCGGGACATGAAGGTCATCCTCTTTGCTTCTACAAGCCAGCATCTGGAAATAGAACTCAGCAGCAAAAGGAGGATGTCAGAAAAGTTCCTGAACTTCTTGCTGTATACTTTTGGCGGCGGGACGGATTTCAATACTGCGCTTGCTTCAGGCCTTAAATCCCTTAAGGAAAAGGACTTTCAGGGTGCGGACCTGCTTTTTATCACTGACGGAAAGTCAGAAATCTCTGATGAACTTGTTCTGGCTCGCTGGGAAGAGGCAAAAAAGAAGTATAACGCACAGGTCTACTCGCTTATCATTGGAGGCAGCGGAGCAGGCGGGCTTTCACAGATTTCGGATTATACATATATAGTGGAGATGGAGCAGGATTCTGAAGGCACGGGCGGAAGAGTGAAACTGGTAAATTGTGAGACTGGAAAACAGTAAAACTAACGAATTTTGAGGATAGCTAAAGCAGCTTACATGAAGGGGTTAGGCAAATACATGAATATGCCTATTGCGATCAATAAAACAATAACGATGGACAGAATTGCACTTATAAGTTGTTTTGGGCTCATTCTACTGCTCCAGTTTAGCTTTAATAGCTGTTAACTATAAAAACCGTTTCATTTAATCTCGAACATTTTGTATATGGTTATTAAAATAAATTAAAAGCTATCAATAGGTTAACGTCCTTTATCAATTTATAATTATCATTGCCATTTTTATAGTATTCTTCGTCAGTCAGTCGGTGAATCAATTAATCAATCTTCTCAAAGTGAAAATAATGGTAAGCAGAAACTCATCCAGGACCAGCAACAAATCGAAGACATCCTTTAAAAAGCAAAGTTCCTTCGCCTTGCCCTTTCCGATGCCAATACTCCGTACGTTCCTCCCCATAGCTTTTGGATACAGAGACAATGCTATTCCTTCACAGCTCCCTGGAAGGCAAAAAAATGAGAACCTCAAAAGAACCCCGGGGTCTGTTTCGAAGCCACCATCGAAACTGAAATTATCACCGCCGACGGTCCCGCAAGCTAAGATAAATATGCTCAATGTTCCATAACATAGTTCTTGAGATAGTCAGGTTGATTTAATGTACGGTCCCAGGATCATATCTTTATAAGATCCCCCTGCCGGAACCTTCGGATACAGGATCTCTTCCCTGTCCGTGCAAGCTTCCAGGAAGCAAGGTCCGTCTGCATCCATAAATGCTTCCATTTTTTCTTTCAAATCATTTCTGCTGCTCACCCTCTCTGCATAACTGAAGCCAAACGACCTTGCAATCTCTGCAAAATTCACATCTTTTGGCCTTTGTGTTCCTATGCGTGTTCCTTCATAAACTGTATCCTGCAGGTTCTGGACCATACCATCGCTTCTGTTGTTCAGCATGAGTATCTTGATTGGAAGGTTCAGCGATGCGATGGTATGCAGTTCTCCCAGATTCATCCTCAGACTGCCGTCACCATCGATTGCTAGAACTCCTGAATGCGGGTTCGCATAATGGACACCGATTGCTGTGGGCATGGAAAAGCCCATTGTGCCGAAGGAGCCGGAAGTCATGAAAGATTTTGGGCATTGCATTGGCAGGTACTGTGCTGCGAGCATCTGGTGGTTGCCTACACCAGTGGTTATCTTTGTGCTTCCGTCAACGTAGTTTGCAAGCATTGAAATGACCTCGGCAGCCTGGATGTATTCGGATGTCCTGTTGTAATTCAGAGGCCACGACCTTTTCAGGTCTCTTGCACGCATCTGCCATTCCCGAATATCCAGACAAATGTCATGCTTCCTGGCATAGTTCAGCAGGTTGCGGAGCGCTGTGGCGGCATCCCCTATAAATGTGAATTTCGGGCTGCGCTCGATTTTTATCTGATGCATTTTCTCGGGATTGATATCAATGTAAGCTATGTCAGTACCTATTGCAAACCCGACCTTTTCCGCAACCCTGTCATCCCACCTTACCCCAATAGCGAAGAAGAAGTCGTTCTCCTGTATGAGCATGTTCGCATACGGTGTACCGAACATTCCCAGCATTCCCAGATTCAGGTCATCCCTTTCGTCAACGACACCCTTTGCCATGAGTGTATTGACAGAAGGTATTCCGAAAAGCTCATTGAATTCCCTGATAGTCTGGCTTCCGGGCTCCGAATTCAGGCCGCCTCCAAGATATAGCAGGGGTTTTCTGGAGTTGAGCAACAGCTTAAAAAAATATTTGCATTGTTCTTCAGATAGATGTCTGTCATCGTGATAACTTCCCTCGAATCTTTTGACGTCCATACCATGATACCCATGGTTTTTCATCTGTTTGTCAAGAGGGAAATCTATGACTACAGGCCCGGGTTTTCCTGACTTTGCGAAGTAATAGGCATCCTTGATTATGGTTTCTATGTCATCACCATTGGATAGCTGTATGACCTTTTTGGCTGCATCCCTGAAGATACTTTTAACGTTAATATGCTGGAAGGAATCGGTGCCTATCTTATGCTCAGGGACCTGCCCCGCAAATACAAGCAGGGGAATGCTGTCCCCATAAGCATCGGCAACGCTGGTGAGCGTATTAGTTATAGCAGGCCCGGATGTGACTATGGCTACACCCACCCGGTTGCTTGACCGTGAATAACCTGCTGCGCTGAATGCTGCCGATTGCTCGTTGGAATTAACTATAATCTCAATATCACTATGCCTGAGGGCATGGAATACCGGAAGTATTGCTGCTCCCGTATAGCCAAAGATATGTTTGACACCAAGGTCCTCAAGACATTTAATCAGGACTTCTGCTCCATTCATTTCTTTCATCTAAAAACTCCCGGAAAGAAACAAAACTGGCACAGGACGCACTATTCAGTATAATAACCAAAAACAGCACACTTGAGCCAGAATAGTTTCTTTTTCTTGCTCAAGCGAATAGTACTACCACTACTACAGCTACTACGGATAAAGGTAAATTGGATTCCGTGTAGTTTGTGGTAGGACTTAACATTAAAAAAGTAAAGGGAGAATATTATACTTAAGGGTTGCCATGGGTTTTTCTGTCTATTTAGTATCGGATCGTGGAGGAAAAGTAATCAAAAACGATTGCAGAAGAACTATTAATAAACATACCTATACAAGCTGAATGTGTCTTTTTCAAGTTTGATCTTTTTTCAAGTATCATCTTATCTGACATTGTTTTACATGTAATGTTTAAATATAAATGAAAAGTTATCAGTTTAGTAAATGTTACAGAATTTTAGTAAATGTTATAGAGTATTCACAAACTACTCTTTCAGGTGAATAGCATGGGAAGCAAGAAACTGATCCAGGACCCCCGGCAAATCGAAGCCATCCTCGCAAAGGCAAAGTTCATCCGCCTCGCCCTCTCAGACCCTGAAACCAGCAGCCTTTACCTTGTCCCCCTGTCTTTTGGCTATAAGGACAACACAATCTACCTCCACTGCTCGTCCACCGGCAAGAAAATCGACATCATCAGGAAGAACCCCAAGGTCTGCTTCGAAGCCGACATCGAAACCGAAGTAATCACCGCCGATGACCCCTGCAAATACAATGTCCGCTACAGGAGTGTTATTGGACACGGGCAGGCACATTTTGTTGAGGATTATGATCAGAAAGTTGAAGGGCTTACCGTACTTTCCTAGCATTACGGGAAGGAGGGGCCTTTTGAGTTTGAAGCATGGAAGGTTAACAGGCTGTGTGTGATCAGGATTAAGATTGAGAAGATGACCGGGAAAGAAAGTGGATTTTAATCTTTTTACTCTCAATTGTTAAAGCTTTCAATGAGGAGTTCACTGTAAAGTACTGTAAACGTGAAAATTTAACAGTAAACCTTTTGTTGCCTTATCTGGTTATTGGCATACCCCTTCGGGGCTAGATCGAGAATATCTCAGTTTTCTCTCCCTGCACCGCGCTGGGCCTGAACCGGCTTTCCAGCCAGATAAAAAACAACCGACAAAACGACAACGCAACAAAGAGAGACAATAAGCTGAAGAAATGTCTACGGGCTGAAAAAATACTTTCCTTAAGCTTGGAAGCCGCTATTTAATTCCCAGGTAAATACAAGCGCCTCCGCCAGCTTGCCTGGCGGCTCTTCAAAAAAAGAAAGAAAATTGAGACTAAAGAAGAAGCTCGAAAAGAAATGTTTTTTAGGAAGTTTTAATCCTATTTGCATCCTGATAGGGTATTTGGCTTTTTCACTTTTTGGCCTTGATTCTTTCTTTTCTTTTTACTTTGAAAGCCGCTCTCCTGCGTCGAGCGTGGCAAGAACGACCCAAGATGATGAATATGGTTATACGGGTAAGAATATTTTTAATTAGTCCACTTGAACAAACCACTTACAACCTCACGACCGCAAGCCCCTCTTTACAAGCCCTACAAGCTCAAAATAGAATAATCAGATCAGAAACTTCAAATTAAACATTCGGCGTTATTAATACTAAAATTGCAAATATTATTACTAAAACTGAGAGTATTAGATCACAACCTATTAGATCTTTAAAAACTAAATTATTAAGATTAGAGATATGTTAAAGAAGCAGAAGCCTTTTTTGCCAGAAATGTCGGTAATTCACGATACAAGAATAATTCGTGATAAACCCTGAGTTTGACAGTTAGATAAAAATAAGTGCTCTTTGTTTTGTTTTATTCGGTCCAATGAACATCACAAAACAGAGAGCATTCCCTACAATTCCTAACAAGAATATATGTGTTCCTATCGGATCGATTCCTGCTGTCCAATCCTTTTATGAAAAACTTAATTTTTGTGCTATTTTTAGCAAGCATAAAAGTAAGGATTTTGATATCAATAGTTTACTGATAGGATTGGTGAGCTATAAGCTCACCGATAATTTTAGCATCAAAGAGGCTGGCAAATGGTTAAATCAGGAAGAAATTCTCGAGCTCTTAAACCTTGAAAGATTCCATGAAAGAGTCCTTTACAGAACCCTTGAAATCCTGGGACGTAACAGAGAGGAAATCCTCTCGGATATTCTGGACAGTCTGTTTTCTGTTTATGATTTTGAAAAAACTGATATAAACCTGGACTGGACGAGTATAGTTCTTCACGGCACAAAATCCAAACTTGGTAATTTTGTTTTTTATCGCTCAAGTTCAGCATCAATTTGTTTTTCGCTCGCTTGTTGTACTCCTGCAAGGTTTCTATACCCTTCTTGATAATCCGGTATCTATAGGCTTTTGTCCCTTCGGCTTTCTGTCGCATCCTCTGAGTGTATCCATATTCGTTTGTATGCCAGTGGCAGAGAGCATCAGCTATCCTTTTCCGATCAAGTTTGAGGGAATTCGTTATTTGTTGAGCGGTTAGAGGCTCGTCAGCTTTCGCAAGAGTCCACAGGATCTTGTGTTTCAATACATCCTAAGTTTGACAGCATCCACTAATTGATGCTGAACATTTCCGTTCTTTTTTGTCCCAACTGGACTTGACAATTCGGTTAAATTTATAAAAATTTATTATATATTCTGTGTAATTCCATTCCTTTTTGCTACTATCAAGCTATTGATCCGATCAAAATTCGCAAAAATATAGTTTTTGACTCCATTTATCATAAACTTGATTGTAAGTGTCAAATTCCTCAAGCTTTTTTTAATGAATTTTGTAGACGTGTGTTTAATCTCCTCAAATTCATATCGCATCAGCGATATGAATAATTGAGCGATAAACCCAAGGATAATAGCTCCATAAATGCTATCATCCGACCACACTCTCAACGGTTTAATCTGGATTTCGTTTTTCAATGAATGGAATATTTTCTCAATAGAATCCTTTTTTCGGTATATCTTCAATGCATCTTCAAGTGTCAAATCCCTGTTTGATTTCAGACAAAAAAATCCTTCTCTTCCGTTAATCAGTGAAGCTTTCAGGAGTTCTATAGCTTCCTCGTCACTAAGCTCTTCGAGCTTAGTTCTAAAAGAGTAATCAATCTCAATCAACTCATTATTTACTCTGAATTTCTTAGGAAGCTTTTTGTTGTTTATGATGGCCTTCTGAATCTCTTTTGCTTCCTTTAACTTTCTCATAACAGCTCTTGCCTTTGATTCTAACTGCCTTTTCTGTAGAGCTTCAGAGAAATAGAAATATTTAATGCTGCTAGGCTTAACGATTTTTACTCCATATATACCTTTTTTTGAATCTATCAGTTCTGCTCTTTCCATATCAAATTTCTCAATTATTTTGTCGTCACTTGTATTCAGTTTCATGGCAGTGAGATATTCCATCTCATCTTCCTGTATAATATTGATATTATCTATGGTATTAGCTCCTTTATCAAAAACAATAAGAGAGCCTTCTTTAAGTCTACTTTTTACCTGATTATAAGTGTCTGAAAAATGCTCCAGATCAAGGACATTTCCTCTATTCACCGTAACTCCAATAGGTATGTTAATAGGGTTAGCTAATTCACTAATTCCAACGGTTATCTGCAGCTTATCAGGTCTGTGATCTCTGCTATATCCGTATTTACCAAGTTTGGATTTAGTTCCGTAAAGGACTATACTTGTCCAGTCCAGGTTTAGATTCGTTTGTTCAAAATCATAAACAGAGAAACTCCAGAAAAGATTCAATATCTCAAGAATTTCTTCCTGATTTAACCATTTGCCAGCTTCTTTGATGCTAAAATTATCGGTGAGCTTATAGCTCACCAATCCTATCAGTAAACTATTGAGATCAAGACCCTTGCTTTTATGTTTACTAAAAATATCACAGAAATTAAGTTTTTCATAAAAGAGTTGGACGGCAAGGATAGATCCGATAGGAACACATATATTCTTGTTAGGAATTGTAGGGAATGCTCTCTGTTTTGTGATGTTCATTGGACCGAATAAAACAAAACAAAGAGCACTTATTTTTATCTAACTGTCAAACTCAGGATACATTATACTTGTGATAATAACCACTAGTCATTAGCGGCTCACCTCTCCACGTGTGTATTTGATTCCATTCGGTTCATCCACTATTATGAACTCGTCTCCCTTGCGCCAGCCTTTACTTCGAATTATCGCTGCCGGAATCACGAACCAACAGCTTCCGTTTGTAAGATTTTGTTGGAGTTTTGCCATATTTGATCCTGTATTCCTCCACCTATATAGTTGACTGACTAGTCAATCAATAGAGCCAAGAGATTAAAAAGGATCTATATACGTGCGCCTGCTCATTATGTGCCTGCATATATGGATACATTGGGCTGCTTTGTATACTCAAGGCTTGAAAAATAGACCGGAATTCAGGGGTTAGTATCCTCTACCAGCACTTGTACAAATAATCCCAAAGCATTACGAGAGTTAGAAACAAGTCTAACAGATTCAATTAAATATTCCAGTTTTTCGATAATAACTAACCAATTTATATAAATATCCACAAATAAATGCAATCCAAATAGAGAAATAGGTTATATAATCATACTTTGGGTAATGTATAGTAAGTCTAACTACTGCTACTAAAGCAATAACCTGAATTAATAATGCTATCATGTTCTTTTTTTCCATAATATCCCTCTAAATTAAATTTGGCTGATTATAATATCAGCCAAATGGTTAATTAAATTGGTTAGATTGTATACCAATGTGAACCAATTTGCATACTAACATGACCTGTTAATGGATATTGGAGCGCATTTGCATAGGGTATACGAACATCTATACTATTATCAGAATTTGATTCCGCCCAGTAAAATGTTGCTATTCCAAAAGCCACCAAAACGCCGATCGCATCACCAAAAGGCAACGGTCCATCGAGTATTATTCCAAGAAGGGCAGCAGCAGTTGCAGCACCACCAGCAATCCAGAGCCCATCTTTTGCAGAGAAGTGAATATGCACTCCACCTGTTGTTGCAGATCCATATGTTTCAAGATAACTTCCGTTCCAAAAACTTACCTTAGAGGCAGAAATTACTGCTGCAACTGCTGAACTATCGTTGAGATCTGCAGTAGATATGAGTTTTTTGGACACCAATTCGCTCTGATCAACAAAAGCAAAATTTGTTCTGTTAGGATTCTTTTCATCTGCCCATGAAATCACGTATGCAATTGATCCATCATCTTTTTTGAAAGATACTATCTTTTCTTTATCAGTTTCTTTCAATACTTTCATGCTTTCTGATGCTTCATTCGCTTTTTCCATTGCTTTTTTGATGTCTTCTCCAGAAACTGATACTTTGTTCGGATTTTCTGTTGCATCAGCATACTCTTTATTTTGCGATTCCGCCTGTGCAGTCACAGCCGGTACAAAAGCAATACTCACAAGAAGTACTGCCATAAACATTGCACTTATCTTAATTTTCTTAATCATTTGTTTCACTCTTGTTTAGCACCCAGGAGGCAGAATCAGGCAAGCTTAAATACACGCAAAGCTAACATAATCACTGCCTCATAGGGCACACTTTATGGAGTTTGGGGTTGTATCGGGAAAACTACTTCCAAACTCTATAAACTCCTTTTACCTAATTCTTTATAAGTTTTCTGTGCAAATTCTCAAACAATTCGATTTTCGAACTAATTTTGAATCTGAAACTAGTCCTTGACCATTATCAGTTGGATGATTTGGCTAGATACTTTATATATGGGTACTCGATTGATGCCATATTCTGTATTTTTATAAAAGTAAAAGTAACACGAGGTAATACAAAATAAAATCCACTAAGCCAATACTTGTATTGATTTATAGTATTCTTGAGTTGCTCACAGCCTCATGGCTGGACGATCACACCAAGGCTGGTACAATTCCCACTTTTCCCTACGGGGCGGTAAAACATTCCAATTTACAGAGTTCCCCAAAACCCGTCCAACATCATCACATCAAGACTTTTTCTCTTTGTCACTTCGAACAAAAAACTCCGAACTTCCTGAATTCAGGCGTTTTCTGCCTTCACCTCGTTACATTTTCAAGTTTTGGGAAAATATAGGGTTGAGAGTCAGCCAGCACTATTCTTCGTAGTACCGGCTTAATTACTGCCTTTGACAAAAACAGGTCTATTTATCTATAATTTTCTTTTCACTGTTGGCGCCAAAATAGGAAAAGTACCTTGATGACCATCCGGAAAACGCTGTTGCAAGGAAAGTCCTTGACAACACTGAGGGCTGATCATGTGCTCGGTGGTTACTGCGGTAATAACGAGTGAATGATAAGGACGTTGCTATATGCAACTTTGCAAGTGATAAATCGCAAGAATCGAACCTAGACTGGAGTAAAAGCAACAATCGGTACAATCGAGAAAAATATCAGCAAAAGTCCTTAAATCCAATTTGAAAGATTAAACTTCTCACCAGTAACCCTACATAAATTTGCATATCCTATCGCAATGCCAACACTCGTTAGAGACATACAAGATTCTGGTTTTTTCATGTTCATCTCTGTTGCTTCGTTAAAATACGGCTCTCTAATACATAAAAGTGGCTCTATACTAGAATATTCACTTACTAAATATCCAAATATATTTTTAAATCCTTCGGGAATTATGCCCGCAGATTTATTGTGGATAACCATATCTATGTCCATCACTTGAAAAGCCTGTATAAATCCACATCCGGCGTATACTAGATGAGTATACCAAGATTTTTCCTTTTCGAGAGAACCCAAAAATGGTAGTATGTAGACATCAATGTAATTTCTTAAATCGGATATATTATGAAATTCCCATTGTTTGATGCAGTGTTGCGAGATGAACCATAGAGTTAAAATATCAAACTCTTCCCTTGTTAATTTTGAGGCAACAGCTATTGATTCGTTTAATACAATTTGTGTTCGTGATCTTTGTGTTTCTTTTGTTCTCTCGATTAAAAGACTGATTAATATATCAGCTAATACTGGATCACCAGATCTAGCGTATTCCCTTTGTGCAATGAAAATGTCATATTGGAAATCAGGGTCGATAGCTTGGGCAAGACCTTCAGGATTTTGACATTTGAGTTCATCTAAAAATTTATCTATAAGCTTTTGAACTCTTTTCTCTGCTATCGCATTTGCTTGATTGGAGAGCTTATAATAATTAACTTTAAAAAGGTCGTAAAATATTTCTTTTACATCTTTGTAAGATAGACCATGATTAACACTGATGTTTCCATTGAAATTGATGTCTCCAGCTGCTTGCATAGGAATGCAATCGTTTCCAGTCGACTGAGTTTGATCTTTATTTAACATTTTCTTTGCCACCAAAATGAGAGTCATTAATTGTTAAACTGTCTCCAACTTGGAAGTTAACACACTTATCACCTGTAATCTGTGTTTGTTTTGGCTCAATCTTATTTTTGTGACGAATCCGATGAGAAATAAAATAGTAGACCGCACTAAGTATTGCGACACCGACTCCGCTAAATAACCATTCTTTGTTGTTATTTAACCAACTAATCATATCGGACATTCTGAACCCTTTGCGAGATATTCATAATTTACTGTTTACATTATAGGTCTTTCAGTTTATTACTCAATAAACAATGTCTGTGTGATATAATCATGTTATCTGTACATTTCTAGAGAATCTACAGACTGCCGGAAAGGGCAAGCGTGTGAGATAAAAGGAGGCTTCCATGCGTGGATCAGGTAGACCTGTCCCGTTTAGGCACTACGTGGAGCGCTATTTGGCTGATCATCCTGATAGCGCTGCTGCAAAAAAAGTGCTGAACAGCCTGTGATAAAAGTATGGGATTCAAAGGAATCCCATTTTTCCCGGATGGTTTGTGAGCGTGTTCGTCTCAATAGCATTAACGATAGTTATGTATGTAGTATCAATCCACATTATATAACTTTTATCGCCTAAGCTTAGCTCTTCAAGTTCATACAACGTATAGTCTTTGGGTTTGTATACAAAGGCTTTAATTATAGTATTTTGACTATCAGCCGCAGGCGCTTGAATTACAAGACCATACACATCCCTGTCTGGTTTGTAGTCAATATAATTCTTCAAAAATGATGCTGCATCACTTGGGCTTAGTCCAGCCAATGGCTGCCCTGTGTAAACATACAACCTCTCACCGTAATTGTTATCCGCCTGCCATTCGAAGTATGCACCATTCCACTCACTGGTCAGCGTGTTAAGATTTTCTTCGAATTGTTCTTCAGTTATCTTGCTTGGGGATAAGGATTCGTCGGGTTCTTCTGTCCACTCAGACTCGGTTAGTAACCCCTGTTGAACCGCGCCTGTACCTGTCATCCAGAATTCGAATTGCGTTCCATCTGAGAATGTAAACAGGTGCAGCTCTTCCTGATTGCTGGTACGATGTTCCAGAGCATATTCCTGCATCCAACCGTTCATATCCTGAGAGTAAGGAACCGAAACACGGTACTTCACCAGCGGTTTTTCATCTGGAGTTTCACTAATAGTCATTTCAGCGATATCGGTTCATCTGTTTCAGCATCATCTACTGTTGTTGAGGTATTGATACAACCTAACCCCAAAACTACAAAAATAGTCAGCAAGACAACAGTTATTTGTTTCATTTATTTCAAACACCTCGCTTTAATAAGCACGTGTTCTAAGTGTCTTAAATATTTCTTTTTGATCCTGTAAGTAAATCCAGAAAAATTATCAGTGAAGATAAATGGAAAATAAAAGAGCATATGAAAAAATTATGAGTTTAAGTAAAAAATCTTCTCAAAATATTCGACCAAACGAAATAAATTAACAAACCAAGATAAAACAATAGGGCTGAACCTGATGGAAGATTTGCACTATCTGCTGCAATGCTCACAATAAGTGAAAAGTCAGATAGAGAATTTGATTCATCGGTGTGGTCTTCTTCAATGGGCTTTTCCTGTTTTAACCTGACTTTGACAGTTAGATAAAAATAAATGCTCTTTGTTTTGTGTTATTCGGTCAAATGAACATCACAAAACAGAGAGCATTCCCTACAATTCCGAACAAGAATATATGTGTTCCTATCGGATCGATTCCTGCTGTCCAATCCTTTTATGAAAAACTTAATTTTTGTGCTATTTTTAGCAAGCATAAAAGTAAGGATTTTGATATCAATAGTTTATTGATAGGATTGGTGAGCTATAAGCTCACCGATAATTTTAGCATCAAAGAAGCTGGGAAATGGTTAAATCAGGAAGAAATTCTTGAGCTCTTAAACCTTGAAAGATTCCATGAAAGAGTCCTTTACAGAACCCTTGAAATCCTGGGACGTAACAGAGAGGAAATCCTCTCGGATATTCTGGACAGTCTGTTTTCTGTTTATGATTTTGAAAAAACTGATATAAACCTGGACTGGACAAGTATAGTTCTTCACGGCACAAAATCCAAACTTGGTAAATATGGATACAGTAGAGATCATAGACCTGATAAATTGCAGATAACAGTTGGAGTTAGCGAACTCAAAAAACCCATAAACATACCTATCGGAATTACAGTGAATAGAGGAAACGTTCTTGACTTGCAGCATTTTTCTGACACTTATAACCAGGTAAAAAATAGGCTAGAAAAAGGCTCTCTTATTGTTTTTGATAAAGGAGCTAATACCGTAGACAATATTAAGCTTATACAAGAAGATAAGATGCAGTATCTCACTTCAAAATACAAGTGACGACAAAATTATTGAGAATTTTGATCCAGGAATAGCTGAACTAGTAGATTCCAAAAAATGTATATGAGATTAAAATCACTAGGCCAAGTAGCATCAAGCCTGCGTTCGGCAGGTAAACATATAGATTAATATTATTAATTTTATATCACTCTCATGGTCTTTCCATGGCAGAGAAAAACAGCAGTCGAAGAGTTGAATCCTCTTTAAAACGTACAAGTTTCCTAGGTCACCTTGGTCTCATAGCTGGAGTTTTCAGAGAACTTGAAGTTGACAAACTGATCGATGAGAAACTTCCAAAAGAAAGAGATCATAATATCCCTCACTCAGTCTGCATCCTTGCCATGGTACTTAATGCTCTTGGTTTCATAGGGCAACGTCTGTACCTGTTTCCTGATTTTTTCAAAAACATTTCTACGGAAAGGCTTCTCGAGAACAACGTAACAAGAGAAGACCTGAATCAATATGTTATCGGAGAGACTCTTGACAGAATAGTCAAATACGGCTCTACAAAACTGTTTACGGAAATTACTCTTCACATTATGAACCGTCTACCTATCCCTGTTCATTGTTTACACGCTGACACTACAAGTGTCAGCGTTTATGGGGATTATGATGACGAAGAAACTGAGTCTATTGATATTACTTTTGGGATTCCTAAAAACGGAAGATGGGACCTTAAACAGTTTGTACTGAGCTTAATTGTTAATCAGCATGGTATACCTTTTTTCATGAATACACATTCAGGAAATGCTTCAGACAAAAACACAATTCTGGAAGCAATCAAGTCTCTCAAATCAGCTTTAAGACCTGAAAGCAAAGTGTACTATGTCGCTGATAGTTCCTTTTACACAGACAATAATATCAAGAACATAGGAAAGTCATTCTGGATCAGTCGTGTTCCTGCAACAATTACCGAGGCAAAAGAACTGTTAACCGCAAATCTGAACCTGCAACCGTTAAAAAGTGATGAGAGGTACTCATTTTATCAAACCTTTGTGGAATATGGCGGAGTCAAACAAAAGTGGGTTTTGCTGCTTTCTCACAAGATGAAAGAGAAGAAAGAGCAAACTCTCAGGACGAAACTTGACAAAGAGGTTGAAAAAGCAGAGAAGGCTTTTAAAAAGCTGAAAGGAGAGGACTTTTTCTGCGAGAGGATGCATTAAAAGCCGCAGAGAAATGGATTCAAGATTTTCCTTCGGTTGTGTTTGAAAAAGTGGATTTGAAATCCATTAAGAAACATGAATCGGGTAAAAGAGGCAGAATTTCAAAAGATGAGGTATTAAAGACTTATTACAGGATTGAAGGCATCATAAAGGTTAATGATGCTTTTGTTTTGAAAGAGATGGAGAAAATGGGACTTTTCATTCTTGCAAGTAATGATATCAGTATTTCTCCTGAGGATATGCTGAAGTATTACAAAGGGCAGGATAACGTGGAAAAAGGATTCAGATTCTTGAAAAGTGATACTTTTAGCATATCGAAAGTTTACCTCAAGAACAAAAAAAGAATTGAAGCGCTGGCTATGATAATGGTTCTCTGCTTAATGATTTATTCAGTTGCAGAATGGAAATTGAGGACAAAATTAGAAGAAGAAAATGAAACGGTTCCAGATCAAAAAGGGAAACAAACAAAAAGACCTACAATGAGATGGATATTTTTCAATTTCCAGGGAATTACAGAGCTTAGGACTCAGAAAGAAGGAGAAATAGAGTCAGAAATATTGAATATGGAGGATCTTCACTGGAAGATATTGAGTCTCATGGGAGAGAAATATGAAAATATATATCTCTAATTACGTTAACCTGCCGAATACAGGATCAAGCATTTTTATTACTCTGAATTTTTACAGAAGAAACAGTTGGAATCGAAAGCAAGAATAATTCTTAGGAAGTTACAGGAAGCAAAAGAGATCCAGGAAGTAATCGTAAAGAATAAAAAACTTCCCAAGAAATTCAGAGTCAACAATGAGTTGATTGAGATTGATTACTCATTCAGGACTAAGCTCGAAGAGCTTAGTGATCAAGAAGCAATAGAACTCCTAAAAAGCTCCATAATTAATGGAAGAGAAGGATTTTTTTGCCTAAGATCAAGTAAGGATTTGACACTTGAAAAGGCATTGGAGATATATCGAGAAAAGGATTCTATTGAGAAAATATTCAACTCGTTAAAAAACGAAATTCAGATTAAGCCATTAAGGGTTTGGTCGGATGATAGCATTTATGGAGCTATTCTCCTGGGCTTTATTGCTCAATTATTCATATCGCTAATGCGAGATGAATTCAAGGAGATTAAACACACGTCTACAAAATTCATCAAAAAAAGTTTGAGGAATTTGACACTTACAATCAAGTTCATGAAAAATAGAATCAAAGAATATATTTTTGCTAATTTTGACGGGATAAATAGCTTGATTGTAACAAAAAAGAATGGAGTTACATAGAAGATATAACAAATTTTTATAAATTTAGGTAACTTGTCAAGTTCAGTTAGACCAAAAATGAAGAGAAATATTCAGTACCAATTAGTGGATTCTGTCAAACTAAGGATAAAAAGTAATTTGCGAAGAATTTTATAATATCATAGAGTGCTATGATATAATACTCTAAATAACTGTTACAGATGATTCAAGTTTTGTTTTGCTCAAACATAGGAGTTTTGTGTTGGTGGAGGAGTCTCTGGAAATTAGCGGAGTTATTCGAAACACAAGATAATAAATTCATTCGATTTGAAGTATATTGTGACTGATAGTATGTAATTTTGTCTGGAGTCTAAACTAAAAAACACTGAATATTTCATAGAGAGCTTATTAACAAATATTGTTACGACCTGCCCCTGGTGATCGTTATGTTCAGACGAGAATTAGTAACTTCTTTTCTTGTATTTTCTTTTATCTTTGTATGCGTTCCTTCTGCTTCATGTATGAGTTCTCCGCAAACAATTTATGTTGCAGGGGACGGCAGCGGAGATTATAACTGCGCTGGAAAAAGCGATCAGGTACAGATAAACCAGGCGCTGCAATTTGTAGCAAATAACAGTGAATACACAACTGTCCATCTTAAAGGACCTTTTACTTACGTTATTGATGATAGTATCCTGATTGGCGACAATACAATTCTTGAGGGAGACTCCACTGCTGTGATCAAACTTGCTAACCACGCAGGCTGGCCTTCGATGAAACCTCTTATCCAGCAGATGGGCAGCAAAGGAAATAACATTACAGTAAGGGGCTTTGAGGTCGATGGAAACTATGAGGGCAATCGTGAAATTCTGTTGGGTAGAGGATACTACAATGTAATGTACTTTACTTACTGTAATAATGTAAAAGTATACGGCATGTATATGCACGATGGGAATGGGGACGGATTGAGGATAAACAAGGGTAAAAACATTCAGTTTTACAACAACACTATATACAAGCTGGGACACGACGGTCTGTTTGTACTCAGGAGTGAAAATGTAGAGGCATGGAACAACCGAATAACCTGCAGGACCAATAGCGCTCTCAGAGTATGGAACTCAAACCACGTAAAATTCCACGATAACGTCATCGACTCTTTCCACCATTGGAGTGCAGGAGGTCCGGGAATACAGATTGAAAAAGGACCTGATTCCTCAAATCAGACAGCGATCGTCAACGATGTAGAGGTGTATAACAATACTATCTGTAACAGTTTTGGGCCTGGGATCTGGATGCCAGATTATGATGAATCTACTAGCGTCGGTGATCAGGGAAAAAGTGTCCATATTCATCACAATATCTTCTACAGCACTGGCACTAATCCCAGTATTACCTCAATCGGGGGCATTGTAGCGAATGGATTCAATGGGACCCTTATCGAAAATAACTTATTTGACAGATGCTATGGTGCTGCTATCTACCTCACGTCCCCTCCGGAGTATATTCCGGCAGGTGGATTATTCAAGATTACTGTGCGCAACAACACAATCGTAAACACTCAAGAGGGTACAATAGATCCGAACGGGACAGGATATGCAGCAATAAATAATTTCCCCCAAATATACGATTTAGTGCTGCAAAATAACAGCCTTTACAATAATGTGCGTGGAGATTATAAAAACTGCACATCGACAACAGATATATATGTTAATCCTCTTGCAGACCAGAAAAATCATGATTATCAGCTGCTGTCGGTTTCAGGCCTCTGGGATGGAAAAAAATGGATTGATGCTGGAAAGGATATTGCGATAAAACTCAATAACATTGTCGCTTGCATTGCTCCTGCTCAAAGCGTTTCACCTATCGTAAATGAAACTCAAATCACCACCAACGTATCATACAAGGAATTTCCTTCTATCTACGGTGATAGGATAGTGTGGCAGGATTATCGAAATGGAGACCTGGGAAATGCAAGCTGGGATATTTATATGTACGATATAGCCACTTCGAAGGAAACTCGGATCACTACTAATGAATCATGGCAGGAAAATCCTGAGATTTTTGGCGACAGAATAGTATGGGAAGACGGGCGCAGTGGAAACAAGGATATCTACATGTACAATATTTCCACCAGCACAGAAACCCGGATTACAAACGATGAGTCAGATAACACTCACCCTGCTATCTATGGTGACAAAATCGTATGGGAAGAAAGGCTCGATGCAGGAAACCACGATATCTACATGTACAGTATTTCCGCCCGCAAAGAAATCCGGATTACAAAAGGCGAATCAGATAATACTCACCCTGCTATCTACGGTGACCGGATAGTATGGGAAAGGCATGATGGAGGAAACCATGATATCTGTATGTACACTATTTCCACCTGTAAGGTAACTCAAATCACTAAAAACGGAAAAGCCTGTAATCCTGCTATCTATGATGATAGGATCGTGTGGGAGGATTATCGCCTTGCAGATGAGTATGATCTCTCAAGTTCGGATATTTTTAAATATGATCTCTCCACTCACAGGGTAACTCAGATCTCAACCAGCGGAAGAGCACATAATTCTGCTATCTATGGTGACAGGATTGTGTGGTATGATTTCCGGAACGGCAACGATGATATATATATGTATAATATCACCACTTCCAGCGAAATTCAGATTACCACAAATATATCAGAGCAGGAATTTCCCGCAATCTTTGGTGACAGAATAGTGTGGCAGGATTACCGAAATGTACAGTATAACCCTGATATATATATGGGTAGTATTAGCTACCCATCTGCCGCTGCTTTCTAAGTATCCGCCGTATCCGGAAAAGCACCTCTTACAGTGAGATTATCAGATAAAAATGATCCTGAATTTCAGCATCTATCAAGCAGAGCTCAGGCTATCAAGATCCTTGTAAATGCTCTTAGTTATGGGATGTTCATTGAACTTAATCCAGAAGATAAGAAAAATTTCATAAGTCTAAGGCTGTCCTTGATTTCCTGAGCCAAAGGTATCCTGAAATTAAATATGATATTTCGGACGAACTCGCAAAACTAAGAGCTGTAAAGAGTATCAGGGAAATTATGGGAACAGAGGGAACCTTAGCCGGTAAATACTGGACTGAGTTTTCAAAGGCTGTTCCAAAGGAACATGATTTTTGTTCCAGGATAGACCAGTACAGAAAAGCTATGGGTTCAGGAGATATGGTAAACACTATGCTCAATTATGGTTATTCTCTGCTTGAATCTGAATGCCTGAGAGCCATTAATTCTGCAGGTCTGGGCTCATACTTTTTGCATGAAGACCCCAAGCAAGAACAGCTTAGCTTATGACTTTCAGGAGCCCTTCAGGTTCCTTGTTGACCTGGCAGTTATCAGCCTGGTTGAAAATGGAGCTATGGAAAGTAAGGATTTCATAAGAACAGAAAATTACAATCTCAGGTTAAAACCTGCAGGAGCCAAGAAGATTGTTAATGAGTTTTCTAATATGCTGAATAAAAAGGTAAGTTACCAGGGTAAAGAAAGTACCTGGAGTTATGTTATTTTTCTGAAGGTAAGAGAATTAGCCCATTACCTTACTAGCAAAAAGGAGAAACTGGATTTTGTTAAGCCTGAGTATGAGATTGAGAGAATTGATTCTTGTGACATAAGGCAAAAGATGTATGTGAATTTTTAGAAAGAATAAAAGAAGAAAATGAGTATGATCCTATAGTTGTACTGGATAACTCAAAAACACATAATGCAGATATTACAGTCAGAAATACAGAGCAATTGGATATAATATTTGTATTCCTGCCACCATATCACCTGACTTAAACCCAATTGAATTTATATGGAAAAGTGTCAGGAAGAAAATTTTAAAAGAATTCATTGAATCAGTTACACGACTCCGAAAATTGATTAAAAAAGAATATACCAAGTTAGCTAAATCAAAATCTTTTGCTAACAATTGGATTAAATTATTTGATGAACAAATTAAAAGTGCAATTAATTCATGAGTTGACTATAATCTGACTTTATAGAAAAGAACTAATTTTGTTGGGACAACTTCCTAAAAAACAGTGCTGTGGATATTTTTCAATAGCGTACACTTTTTAAGCGTTGTATATCCCCAATAAGAGTGCGGGGTAATAGGTATCTCGAATTTTTTGTACGCTAGTGCGAAGATTATGCACAACCGTAGTTTTAGAAAGTTGCCATCCCCAAAAAAACACTGTTTCTCTTTTCAAAGGTCGCCTTATGAAAATGAATAAATCTCTTTTTTTAGAAGCTGGCTTTTTCAAGCCAACCAAATTTCTGATTTATGTATTATATTTGGTTTAGCGACTATTTGAGATTTACAATTTTACAGAACTTTTTAACATTTAAAATATTTGGGAATATTAGACAATGTTGTGAAGGAGTTCATTATAGAATATCTATGTGGTAACTAAATTTACAACATCGAGTTTTAATTATAATGTTGATTGATATATATCTGATTTATATAATTTCTAATTAATATTTCTTTATATTATATATTTAGTAATAATAATAATCTAGTGATCCAACTGGAAATCGCTTAATAACTATATCTATTTGGATATAACTTTGGGATGTGGACAAATGGGAACACAATTTAGCAGAATAAAAAAGACGCTGAGTATTTTGCTGGCAGTTTGTTTTTTACTGTCAGTGGCAGCAGTGGCTGTAAGTGCTAAAGAGCTATGCAATGTAACTGAAAAGACGGCAGAAAATAAAATGAAAGGATTTTCTATTGATATCGAAAAAGCCACTTTGGAAAATGACAATTACCGCAAGGTGCTCTATACTGGAAAGCATAGCCAGCTGGTACTTATGAGCCTCAAGCCCGGAGAAGAAATTGGAATAGAAATGCATAACGAAACCGACCAGTTTTTCCGTTTTGAAGAAGGGCAGGGGAAGTGCATAATTAACGGTAACGAATATGAAGTACGTGATGGATCCGCGATAATAGTACCGGCAGGTGCTGAGCACAATATCATCAATACTTCGAAAAAGGGGTCTCTGAAACTGTATACGATCTATTCCCCGGCGCACCACAAGGATGGCATCGTGCGCGCCACAAAAGAAGAAGCCGAAGCAAATGAAGCCGACTTCGACGGCGTGACCACGGAATAAGCTCATAAGAGAAAGGAATAACGCTTTATTTTCATAAAGCGTTATTCTTTTTTATTATTTTGAAGTTAAAGTTTTTAATATTATTGATTTCTCATTTCAACTGCGTAAGTCTATATTTTAAAATTTTTCTCATAACCAGTATTAAAGTTTAACTTTCCCTCTCTCGCTTTTTCCTTCAGATACTTTAGTTCACTCCTATGTTTAATCCCTATTTTTCGGGTTTTTTCAGGAGTTAAAGCCAAAATAAAATTTATTACCTCTTCTTCATTAATGAAAACTTGCGGCTTTTCTACATCCAAAGGCTGACCCTCAATATTATTAGCTTCCTTTCAGATGTAAATCAGTCCGTCAGCTCGAATGTGTTTTCTCTCTAAAACTCCAATGTCATCCTCGAACTTGTTTTCAAGATAATCAACATACTGCAAAATTGTTCTACTCAAATGTTTAAAATATTGAGATCCTTCCTTAATTTCTCCGGTTTCGTAAAATAAACGGCTCGTAAAACTATTTTCTGGTAATCCTTAGTAAACAGAGCCAGAGGCTTAACAGCCTTATCGTTTTCAATAATTGCCTGGAATCCTACAAGGAAAAAGTTAAAAGGTTTTATCTGTTCTTTCCAGTCTTTCCCTTTATTCAGTTTCTTAAATCTGTTCAATACACTGAAAGTAGTAACTATAAGCTGAGAAATTGCATAAAAATTAGAATACTTCTATGGTGCTTTTTTTTCTTAACTCTCAGCCAAGCGTTGTAATCCCTTTTTATCGCTAATAAAGAAAGCTGTAACTGCCCCTGTCAAAAATACAGCCAAAGAACAGTACTTTTTTACAGAACGCATCGTATATCTGTGTAAATTCTCCATATTGCATGCTTTTTTGGCTAATTTAAATACGTCCTCAATGAGAGATCTAATAGACTTAAGTGCTCCCCAATTTTCCATCAAAGATTTAAATTTTGCTACAAGTCTTTTATATATTTTCTTTTCCTCTTCCGTATTTCTTTTTGAATCAAATATGTTCAAAGGATAGCTTAGCATGTCGAAAAGTTTATTGTAATTGCAATTTATCCTTGGAAAAATAATCGGAACTATTTTGTATTTTGCTATTCCTATTACATAATTTTCATATGAAAAATAACCTTTATCGAAATAAAGTACATCTCCTGGTCTTATTTTCTTTCTTCTCTTTAGCTCTTCTAGAATCTGGGGATAAACCGTGTATTCACTAACATTTGCTTCATTAACGACGAAAGCTAACGGTTTTAAGCTTGGATATTCCATGGCAAGACTCAGTTTCATCCCTATGAAATAACCTCGATGTTTAGAGTGTCCCCATTTAAATTCTCGATCTTCTAACATCTTTTTGCTAATTTTTCTCTTAAACCAATTAAGATCAAGATTGATGTCTGTGCTATCGATTATGATATGATTTAAACCTCTTTTACGCCGAGAACAAACGCTGTTAAGTAATACGATAATGAAGTTGATAAACTGCTCCGGATCAAAGCTGCTCATAATACTGTATACTTCATTTTCAGAAGGTACTGACTTTATTCTCATAAATTTTCGTAATTTTTTCTTTTCTTCCAGTTCTCTGACTACATAGGAAATTTCAAGGCAAAAATACATGCTTAGAATGACGATTTTCAGAACAGGTATTGATTTCTCAAGAGGTAAGATTCCATATTGTGAAAGGATTTGCCTGGTAGATCGTAAATCAAAAACGTTTAATATCTCTGAAAGCAATTTCCATTTGTAATCTTCGTTTATTGGGATAAGCGGAGGTTTCACAAACAAACACCAGAGGAGGATTATACGCCCTCCTCAATAAATTTTACGATTTTTAACGAGGTAAAATTGAATTTTAGACAAAAATATGCTGTATTTTTTAAAGGGGAACTAAATTTAATGTCATTTGATTGAATAAAACACTTATATCACTTATTTTTTTCATAAAATTTTTCAGGTCCCTAAATACTTCTCTTCAATATCTCTTTCAGTAATTAACATAATGCAACTTCAAAATATCCTGCCAGATTTCAGCCTGTAGAAAGTGGGTCTATGGAAAGTAAAAACTTTATCAGGACAGAAATTCACAATCTCAGATTAAAACCTACAGGAGCCAGGAAGATTGTTAATGAGTTTTTCTAATATGCTGAATAAAAAGGTAAGTTACCAGGGTAAAGAAAGTACCTGGAGTTATGTTATTTTTCTGAAGGTAAGAGAATTAGCCCATTACCTCGAAAGCAAAAAGAAAAAACTGGATTTCGTTACGCCTGAATATGAAATTGAGAGAATTGATTCTTATGATATAAGGCAAAAGATTCTCAATATTTCTTACGTTGACTGGAAGAAATTAGGGTTTTCTAAAGGTACTTTGCATTACATGAAGCAGAATGCCAAGTCAGATAAACCGTTTACTCTTAATGCTCATGAAAAGGAGAGGTTGGAGACGTGGGAAGGGTGAGGAATATATTGCATTGATACCTGTGGAATGAGACAATATTTGAGGGGTAGAATCCACCCTATTCTCCCCCTGCTCTTGTCACCATCAGGCTATAATTGGCTCGTACCTATGTGCTCCCAGGTTGGCTTTATCTGTGATCTTTGTGTAAACTCAACGACCTGAACACCATAATAAAGGAAGATAATTAAAATATACAAAAGTGTACATGCCAGCAAGAAACCTAAACCTATTTCATGAAGAAAAACTAAAAGCACATTTGGTTTAAGTGTGTCTCAAATAGATGTTTAAGATGGAGATTTTATTGTTTTTACTGGTGGTATCATTGTAGGAATTAGTTCAGGTCTTTTAACAAATGTATGGGTCACAAGTAAAGGAAATCAAGGCACAGCTCAGTGGTACTTTATTGACAAATTATGAAATATAGGAGTGAGTAAAATGAGTGATTACGAATTAACCGATATTGAAAAAAAAGCCCTGGATAATTGGATAATGTTAAATATACTCCCACAAAAAACACCAAATAAAAATTACACTAGTTATGCACTTAAAATTCTTTTTGAGCAAGCACCAGATGGTTTCTTTATCACAAATAAGCAGTTTAAAGAAGCGATGGTCAGATGTAATTTCTTACCTGTAAATAAAAATAAATTAAATTGGGAATTTCGAATTTCCCTAAAATCTCCAGGGTTGAAATAATCTAAATGAGGTTATAAACCTAACATATATTGAAAAAACTTATACAATTTTCCCAAGTAAAGGAAATGTTTCCAACAGCGTTTTAAAAAACGCATTTCTATTAATAAACAAAATCTGTTTATCAGATATCACCCTGTTTCCTTGGAAGAAACGTTCCTTTTGAATTGCATAATCGGAAAGATTTCAATTCCTCTTTTCGAGCAGTAGTGGACAGCCCTTAGCGTGCAGGGTACGCATACAAACTTACGTTGATTCCTGCTTTCGGCAGGTAAACCTATAAATTAATATCATTAATTTTATATCTCTTTCTTGGTTATCCCATGGCAGAGAAAAACAGTAGTAGAAGAGTTGAATCCTCCTTAAAACGTACACGGTTCTTAGGTCACCTAGGTCTTATGGCTGGAGTTTTCCGAGAACTTGAAGTTGACAAACTGATCGATGAGAAACTTCCCAAAGAACGGAATCATAATGTTCCTCACTCAGTCTGCATCCTTGCCATGGTACTCAATGGTCTAGGTTTCATAGGGCAACGTCTGTACCTGTTTCCTGATTTTTTCAAAAACATTTCTACTGAAAGGCTTTTTGGAGACGGTATAACAAAAGAAGACCTGAATCAATATGCTATCGGAGAGACTCTTGACAAAATCGTAAAATATGGCCCTACAAAACTGTTTACGGAAATTACCCTTCACATTATGGCTCGTCTACCTATTCCTGTTCACTGTTTACACTCTGACACTACAAGTGTCAGCGTTTATGGTGATTATGAAGACGAAGAAACTGAGTCTATTGATATTACTTTTGGAATTCCCAAAAACGGAAGATGGGACCTCAAACAATTTGTACTGAGCTTGATTGTTAATCAGCATGGAATACCACTTTTCATGAACACACATTCAGGAAATGCTTCCGACAAAAACACAATTCTGGATGCAATAACGTCTCTCAAATCAGTTTTAAGACCTGAAAGCAAAGTGTACTATGTCGCTGATAGTTCCTTTTACACAGACAATAATATCCAGAATATCGGAAAATCATTCTGGATCAGTCGTGTTCCTGCAACAATTTCCGAGGCAAAGGAACTGCTAACTGCAAATCTGAACCTGAAAACGCTAAAAAGTGATGAGAGGTACTCTTTTTATCAAACCTTTGTGGAATATGGCGGAGTCAAACAAAAGTGGGTTTTGCTGCTTTCTCACAAGATGAAGGAGAAGAAAGAGAAAACTCTCAGGACGAAACTTGACAAAGAGGTTGAAAAAGCAGAGAAGGCTTTTAAAAAGCTGAAAGGAGAGGACTTCTTCTGCGAAGAGGATGCATCAAAAGCTGCAGAGAAATGGATTAAAGAATTCCCTTCTATTGTTTTTGAAAAAGTTGATTTGAAATCCATTAAAAAACGTGAATCAGGTAAAAGAGGCAGACCTTCTAAAGATGAGGAATTAAAGACTTATTTCAGGATTGATGGAAGCATAAAGGTTAATGATGCTTTTGTTTTGAATGAAATGGAGAAAATGGGACTTTTCATTCTTGCGAGTAATGATATCACTCTTTCTCCGGGAGAGATGCTGAAGTATTACAAAGGACAGGACAATGTAGAAAAAGGATTCCGATTCTTGAAAAGTGATACATTTAGCATATCGAAAGTCTACCTAAAGAATAAAAGCAGAATTGAAGCACTGGCTATGACAATGGTTCTCTGCTTAATGATTTATTCAATTGCAGAATGGAAATTAAGGACAAAATTAGAGGAAGAAAATGAAACGGTTCCAGATCAAAAAGGAAAGCCAACAAAAAGACCTACGATGAGATGGATATTTGTCAATTTCCAGGGAATTACAGAACTTATTTCTCAGAAAGAAGGTGAAGTAAATTCAGAAATACTGAATATGGAGGATCTTCACTGGAAGATATTGGGTCTCATGGGAGAGAAATATGAAAATATCTATCTCTAATTACGTTAACCTGCCGAATGTAGGTACAAAGGAAAGAGTATCAAGTTTGCTTGAGAAACTTAAAAATAAGAATCAGGGCTGATTAATGGCAGAAATCGAGAATGTGGGCCTTTTCATGGCTTATTTTCTTGAGTAACAACCCCATTATTTTCTCCATTTTTCCCCATCCCACCTTTTCCAATAAATGAGCTTCATGGTGTATTCCATCATCAACTCCTCACAAGAGCTTATTTCTTCGTATTCTCCATCCTCCCCAATGTTACACCCGTTATCGTAGCTCTCTTTCAGGCAGATTGCATACCATCCTAAAAAGTGAACAAAAGCTTCATTTCTGGACATTCTTCCATTCTGTATAAAGAACTCGATGCATATTGCCTGTAGTTGGTCCTGACGAGGCAACCAAGTTATCTCACTGTATTCTCCGGATGGATATCCAAACCATACTTTAAATCCTTCATAAGCAGGATCAAAAACATATAGGAGTTACGCAGTTGGCTCTTCGCACATCGTTTTTGGCAACTCCACAAATCTACGAATTAATTTAATGTGTATAAGGGATTATTTAAATATTCTGTCACTGCCACTCTTCTAATTTTCATAGCACTTTCAAACCAGGATATTCCACTTTTGATTCTTTGTAATTCCAGTCTGAGAAAAGCCCTTAATGAGAACATTATATGTGCTCTTTGTGCCTCATTCTTTCTTGCCTGACATTTTTCGACGCCACAGAACTGCTTTATCCCTCTATGGTATTCCTCAATTTTCCATGACTTCTTTGCTAAATCTTCACGTTTTGATTCATCCATATCCTGCACATCTGTAACCCAGTGTTGCGTGTCTCCATCTTTTGAAACTATCCGAAACACCTTTACAAATCCATATGCTTTTAGGTGAACCACAATTCCTTTTGGAGGAATTTCTATTGTTTCAAGTGGCACATTCCCCTTGTTGTCAGGATTTACCAAACGATTATTTTTTAGCCTTGTAAGGAAATGCCATTCTTTTTTCCTTATGGCTTTAACCGGAGTTTATACTTTGTAGTATAAAACAGCATCAGACGGCACATAAAATGTAGGGTATAACAAAAAATTAATTATGTTTGGCACCAGTTCAAAGCATTTTAGTATAAAATCGACAAATATATGATTACTATTATAAACGAGTGTGTAACAAAAATAGCTAAATTCCCATTATGTAGGGTATAACACATAATCCATATAACAAGACGCCCTATATTGTTTTCTTCCTTACAGGGAAAGGGAAAACACATAAGTACCAATCTTTGGGCGAATTCAAGATATGGTGACGCCAAAATTGAATTAAATGGGTTTGGAATTTAATTAATTTTTTGTTATACCTACACAATATCAATAGCTATAGCCCGATTTTCATGATATCTTATAAACTCCGGTTTAAGGTTTTTCACACTTGCATACCATGTATCAAACAAAACAAATTCTGGATTAAAACTACGTTCTTCGGCTTTGTCAAGCATATCGAGGAAATGATCATTCTTTGTTTTGTCGTCTTCATCGATGTTATAAATTCGAAAATCAACAGGTATAACGGTTGTACCGTCTGTCCAAACTAAGGTAACCAGGCCTATCCCCTTTACAGTATGATGATGTTTTCCACTCCACATACGACGAACAAAAGCCATTTATTTTGCGTATGGTTTATCTAATGTTGAATCGTCAACAATTAGGTAGCCTTCCTCAAGCTTGACATAATTTTTTACTTCCTCCCACAATGCTTCTGTGTCTGGAGGTTGCCTTTGAAGGCAACGAGTGAAAGCATCATGAGAAGGAGCATTAGCTACGTTTGGATAACATCTAGCAGCTTCAGTGCAACTAAAAACGTTAGAAGCAGCAATGAGAAAATCAATGTATTCAATGTCGGTACACTTGGGCGGATTTATGTCCATAACTCCGTACGTTTTTGGGGAATCTATGAAATATAATTATATTTTAAATGACATTAAGTTATCGGCATTTCAAGTGCGTAAGTCCTATAATGATTATGACGATAACATGTCAGAATGGGACGAGATTTCAGCATTTGCAGAGAGGTATCAATCAACAGTTAAAGTCCTGGAGCATGGGGAGCATTACTTCCATAAGGAAGAGCAATTGAAGGTATTTGATAAATGGGCAGATGAAAATCTATTGTAAAACTTGATGGTATACTGCAAACAGAGGGGTATCCAGCATATTATTCTTTGCCCATGCAGTGATTGAATAAACGAAACTTTACAGATAGAGAAAAAAAAGGAAAGTAATAAATGCCGGTCTGTTGATATACCTGCCCTTAACAGGATTTGATACAATGGCTCACATTATTGTTGATAAGGATCTTTGCACAAGGTGCAGTATTTGTGCAAAGGTATGCCCTTCAGGTGTTATCGATCCAGCTGATGAGGCTCATCTCCCGCAAGTGCAGGAACCAAACGTTTCACGCTGTCTCTACTGCGGGCACTGCGAGGTTTTCTGCCCGTCTCAAGCTCTCGTTTTGGACCTCCGTCCTGATGAGAAAATTCTCCTGCCTGCCGACGCAGTTACTATCTCTCCAGAGGATATAGCTTTCTATCTCAAGAAACGCAGGTCTATTAGGCATTTTACCAGGGAGCCTGTGCCAAGGGAGAAAATTCTTGAAGTCCTTGATATTGCGCGCTACGCTGCATCCGGAACCAATGGTCAGCCGGTGCAGTGGCTGGTTATTCATGATCCGGAAAAAGTCAGGAAGATTGCCGGGCTCACCATTGAATGGATGAGAACCCTGCTGAACACCCCACATCCCATGAGCGGCTATGTGCCGATGCTTATTTCGGCTTGGGATCAGGGATACGATATCATTTGCCGGGGAGCCCCTCATCTGCTCTTTGCCCATATTCCTGAGGAAAACCCGATTGCATCCATTGATGCCACTATCGCCCTCACCCATTTTGATATCGCTGCACCGGCGTTCGGCATCGGTACCTGCTGGGCGGGCTTTGTTGCAGCGGCTGCCATTTTCTATGAACCTCTCCAGAAGGAACTCAATCTGCCCGCAGGGAGGAAATGTGCCTATGCGATGATGTTTGGCAACCCAAAATACAAGATCTATGGAATCCCTCGCAGGAAACCACTTGAGGTTACGTGGCAGTAAGTCTTGAAAGATTTTGAAAAGCTTTAGGGTGAGGGACGTTCAGTCCCTTTTCCTCAAATACTCAGGAGCCTGCGGAATTTTATGCATCATTCCGTATGACCTGCTTGACGGATAGTATTCGGCACCTAGCTGAATTTTGCCCGCCATTTTTTTATCTGCCATGTATTCGATAAATGCAAGCGCCAGATCAATGCTAGCAGAAATGCCAGCCGAGGTCCAGATATTTCCATCCCTTACAATCCGATCCTCCACTACCTTCACGTCACCTAGTTCTCGCAGCTTCTGGAGTGAAGCCCAGTGCGTAGTAACTCGCCTGTTTGAGAGTAGACCAGCACGATGAAGGATGAATGTGCCGGTACACACAGAAAGCACAGCTCTACAATTCTCAGCCTGCCTGGCAACATTGAATTAAAGATGAATTCTCCACCTCTTTGCATGTGCCTTCGCCACCCGGTATCGAAAATCAAGCGGAGGGCAATCTGCAAAGGTGACGTGAGGATTTATTGACATTCCCTTGTTACAGATCACGGGGGCGGGATTTTCAGCAATCATCAGGCACTTTTCAGGCCCCTGAGCAAATTTGCTCCAGAGTGATATTATCTCCCAGGGCCCGACAAGACTAAGCTCTTCGAGCTCCGGGAAAATTAAAAATCCGAAATTCATGTTACAAAGTTTGTGGATGTTTAGTAAACATTTTTCCCATAACTAATCAGGAAACAGTTGTATATTCTAAGTTTTATTTAATCCCTTGAAATATCTCAATGTAGAGTAGGAAGCTAGCTTATAAATAGAATTCTGGTTATATTTTTTAGTGCCATCTGGACGCAACTTCTCATAGCGTTTAAAATAGTGTAGTTTGCCTGTATCTTTTTTCTTTATCTGAGTGCTCTTCCTTCTGAGAGTAATTAATAATGTCCATAAGCCTATCAATAAAACCAATTTGTCCTTCTCGTATTTTTTTCTTAGCTAACTCAATATCGAACCAGCCTGCTTTATCGACCTCAGGATACTCCCGTATTTTCCCGGAGTTTTTTGGCCATTCTAAAGGAAATGTATTACTTACAACATCTGTTACATCCAGGTCTTTTTCAAGAGCCCATACATGCACTATCTTGTTGCTGGATTGATTTAACTCTCCCAGATCAATAAACTCGCCGTCAACCTCAAAACCTGTTTCTTCTTTAAACTCTCTTTTTGCCGTATCCAGCGGGTTTTCATGCTCTTCGGGTAGCCCTTTAGGTATTGACCACACTCCATAATCTTTTTTTGCCCAAATTGGCCCACCTGGACGAACTAGCATTACTTCGAGTCTCTTATTCCTGAACCTGAATAAAAGAATACCATTACTATAAGTGCTCACTTTTCTACTTCCTCTCCAAACTGCTTTGATCTCCCGGTTTCATAATATAAATCACAGGCACTACCTTTTAAATGAAGCAGAATAGCCATTTAATTAGATCATAAGTCATTGGTCATCGGTTAAGGAAAAATCGTTATCACTTGCATTGATTTTCATAAAATTTGTTAAATTATTCATCAAATGCAAAACTGGAATCTGATATCGATTTCAATTTAAACACTAAACATTTGGGTTTGAGTTTTTCCGTCGAAATCGAGATCCGCAGCTCAAAATCCTTAACCGAATACAAATGGATCATAAGTAGCTTATTGATACCTGTGTCTTGCAATCAGAACTGCTCCAAGCACTGATCCAAGCATCCAGAAGAAGCTTATGAAAGGAATTCTTTTTGATTGAATAGTAGAACCGACTCCTTCTTGCTTACCTGCTGTTTCTTTATTTGCTGTTTCTTTATTATCTGATGCTTCGGTATCATTTGTGTTATTATTGGTTTGATTAATTGTATTCAACAATTCTTCCAGAGTAACAGTTTCCAGAGTAACAGTTTCATCAGTGATTATAGCTTTTCCATCCTCGGTTAATGTATATTTGCCACGGTAAAAATCTGTAACTAAGAAGTGCTCAGGACCAATATCCCTGGTACTGGATCTTTCATCTTTACTCAGATAGAGCAAAACTTTTTCACCAGCATTGAAGCTTGGATCAGCATCTGTAGTCATGCTAAAATCCCCAACCGTCCCTCCGGTGACTCTTACAATAAGCTCATTGGATGATAACGGGTTTTTCAGGTATTCATCAACACTTATAACGATGTCAGTGTAAATGATGTCGTCAGGATATTCAAGTTTATTAAGTAATTTCTTCGGTTGTTTTCCGTCTGCTGTATTCCATCTGGGTGGAAGCATTTCTTTAACCGTACCTATTACAATCGTATCTGAGTAGTTACTTAACTCTTCATGGGTGTATGGTATGAAATCTATACATATATCAATACCAATGGGTTCATTGTTATTGTTTTCGAGTTCAGTATTATCGTTTGAAGGATTGGACAGCGCTAAAGCATTTAATGTCAGCAAAGAAAGAGCCAAAACCAGAAAAATCCCATATTTCATAATATTTCTTATTTTACCGCCTCCATGCATGGAGTAAAAATTAGATTTGACTAATACATTTGAACTCTTTAACTAAGTTTTTAATAAACGTTTGTAAATTTTACTAACTAAATCCTCAAATTGACCATTTTCATCTCTTTTTTTCATCTAATATTATTTCCTGACCCTTGATTGTTTGATACTCTGGCCAGAAAACTTATAAAGAGTTAACATAAAGTAGTTTATGAAATTCGAATACACGAATAGAATGAATTCTCTTGCGATATTGGACAAATATAATATTCAAATGAAAAGGTCAATTTACTGTTATATTCTCTTTGAAGATGAATCCAGGAATTGGATTCCGGAAGAAGATGCAATCTGAATAAAGTATGAGCTTAAAAAGAATTAAAATACCTTTGCTGTATCCCTTGATTATCGTTGCTAGTTTATTCATATTTCCCCGTCAATTTTTCGAAAAACTTTCGGTTGACGTTTAGAATGATTAAGGGTCAATTGTTCTATATGATAAAAAAGTTAAAACCGTACTATTTTTTCATTCATCAGAGATGCCTGACTGAAGGAAATCGTAGGGCACAATCTGGATTTCTATTTCTATTTCTATTACTACTGTCAATAAGTATGGACTTCTGAGCCCTGAAAAAGCAACTGAGATCAATAAATATAGAACCTACTCACTTTAGGTATAAAAATAAGTTACAATAAAAATACCATGATTGAAAATAACGCTCAGGTAATCAAAGTCTTAATTCTATTGATTTTTCAGTTCAACCGCGTAATTACTAAAGAAAAAAATCATAGATTAGAGGAAGGGAAAAAATGGAGAAAAAATCTAAGGATGTATGCCCCTATCAGAGAGCTTGGACCCTTGACAACTGGATTCGCAAGCTTTTACAAAACCCCTACAAAATTGTTGGCGAATATATCAAAGAAGGTCAGGTTGTTATGGATCTGGGCTGCGGGCCGGGTTTCTTTTCTCTGGCAATGGCGAAGCTGGTAGGCGAAAAAGGAAAGGTTATCTCGGTGGATATTCAGGATGAGATGCTTCAGATAGTGAAGAATAAAAGCGAGCAAGAGAGGCTTAGTTCTCGTATCATCCTTCATAAAGCCCAACATGAAAAGTTAGGCATCTCCGAGATGGTGGATTTTGCCCTAGCATTCTATATGGTCCATGAGGTCCCGGATAAGAAGAGTTTTTTGAGCGAAGTTGCTTCCCATCTCAAGCCTGATGGCAGGTTTTTGATTGTGGAACCTAAATTCCATGTCTCAAAGTCCGACTTTGATAGCACGTTGGAGGTTGCTCGATCCGTTGGTTTGGAACAGGTCTCTGGACCCAAATTTTCTTTCGACAGAGCAGTGCTTTTGAAGCCTGCTTCCTGAATAAAAACTTCATAGAGCAATGTGAGTGGCTTTTCCGAGGTGTTTTTTAGGGATAATTTGCCTGGTTTATTCCTAAAAGCGGCACGATCCAAATTTTCTTGTAGAACATGAATTTTGTGAAATTTAGTCATCTGGATCTTAAATTGACCAGTTTTACCACCAATATAAAAGTTGTAGACTCATGTAGCTTTTTTTATTTATCTTATGGAAACATTGCGGTAAGTATAATCTTATAAGTTTTCTCTCCAGATCATCAAACTGACTGTTTTTCATACCCATTTCTAATCCGTAATTATTTCCTAATCTTTGGTTGTTTGAGACTATGGAGAGAAAATTTATAAGGAATTAACAAAAAGGAATTTATGGAGTTCAAATGCACTTCCCAAGCTCATAAGAACTCAAGGTATCCTGAGATTTGTAATTCCTTAGGATCTAATTAGAAAGCTAGATTCTGTTTGAGTGGAAGTATAAAAGTATCTGTGGTTAAGAGTTTTGCATCTTTGAAAAATAGGAGCAAGAACTTGAAGGATAGGATGTATATGGGAAATATTTACTACGTAAAAGTAGATGAACCGACTTTCCGCAGATGTCTTCAAAAAAATAACATTTTTTCTGTTATCGTTTTTGGAGGTTTATTCGAAAATTTACAGTTATTATCTCAACTGAAGCTCAGGGAAATGGCTGCTAGAAGTTTTCAATGAAGGCAAAAAACCGAAAATTTTGGAAAATGTCAAAAACACACGTTTGAGTAAACATGGAGTTTTTCAGAAAAAACGATAGCAAGAAAAATTGTGAAAATTGAAAGGACATCTGCGGAAAGTCACATGAAAATAAAAGAGACGAATTAAGTAAAAAGGAGAATTGGAATGAACCAAATAATTGGATTCCAGAGAGAGATGCAGTCAGGATGAAAAATGATATTGAAATGAATGAAAAAGTTTTGATCATAAGCCTTGACTATATTGACGAGTAAAAAATATGCTGCAATGAATTATCATTGGATAGTATTATGATATTATTGTAAAGTTACAAAGAAAATATCTTAGTATTTAGTGTTTCTGTTTCATTGAGTACTGAACGGGCACCATGTATTTTGGGGTGATAGAATGATTAAGAATTTAGAGTATAGAATTTTCCAGATTTTTCTTGTTTTAATTCTGTTTTCGCAGTTATTGAATGTAACATCTGCAGAAGCACCTGCAGAACAATGGAACAGGTCTTTTGGTGGAGATCTTGAAGATAGTTTCTGGTGTGTTCAACAGACTTCAGATGGCGGGTATGTAGTTGCAGGTATAACAGCTTCGTATGGCAAAGGCACGGAAGGCTATCCGGATGCCTGGCTTATCAAGGTTGACGAGAAGGGGAATTTGCAATGGAATAAAACTTTCGGGGGGACATACTTTGATGAGGGATACTTTACCCGACAAACCTCAGATGGCGGTTATGTGTTATCGGGTTATACATTTCCTTCCGGCTCTGCTGAGCCCTGGCTGATCAGGACTGACAGTAACGGAAATGAGATGTGGAACAAGACATCTGATGAAATTACTCATGAGGACTACATTCAATATAGGGCTGAACGTACCTCTGATGGGGGATACATAATTGGGGATACGGTTGAGTATGAGATTGGAGATTATTTTGCCTCTCTTCTAGTAGATTATGATCTCAGGATAACTAAATATGGTATAAACGGCACTCACCAATGGGATAGTACCTTTGGCAAAAACCATAGTCTTGAAACACTAAATCCTATGTTAGATTCTGTTAAGCAGACTTCTGATAGTGGATATGTAATTGCCAGTTCAACTAGGTCAAAAAAATCTAACAGTGATGATATCTGGCTTATCAAGACCGATGAATATGGTCAGGAGCAGTGGAATAAGACCTTCGGTGGCCCGATGGATGATATTGGAATCTCTATTTCTATGACTTCAGACAGTGGGTATGTGTTGACAGGAAGGTATAACGATTCTTCATCTTTCGTGATAGATGGTTCTGCTTTCATACTTAAAACGGACGGTGAAGGTAATCAGGAATGGATAAAAGAATTCACAAATTGTACACTCTATTCTGTTCAACAGACTTCAGATGGTGGGTACATAGCTGCAGGCGTTAAAAATGGGAATGCATGGTTAGTTAAGCTGGCGGGAGTCGGGGAAGGTGCTGATTATGAGGATGGAAAAGGTATTGAGCATGAGGATACATCAGAAGGTAGTTTCAGCCTAATAAAAGATTATATTTATGACGCTTTTCTATGGGTTTTTCCAGTGAGGCCACTTAAGTAAACGAATCGTTCCAAAACTCACTCCTTTTTTTCTGATTTTTAATTTTACCTGGGACTCCTTGATACGTTATTACAATCCTCAAATCATTTACAGTCTCTGGGGCATTCTGCCTGCTCTCCTTTTTACTTCATTCTACATAAATTTCTGAGTAATTCGATCCATCGAGAACGGACTTCATTCCAATCAACGCTAAGAAGAATAAGGACCTGTATTTCGTTGAATAGCGACAGGATAGCGACTGCAAGGGTACGCGGATTGTTCTCGGCCGGATTAAGGTCTCTCTGTTATTGTTCTGTGATTTCATGGACTGGATCAATGCCACTTTTCATGTCTTCGATCAATAGGATTTTTTATTAATTGCAGATTCACTTTGCGCAGCAATGTCCATTTAGGGTCAGATCGTCCCCTTAAGGATCTAACTATTTATACTCTCAATTACAGTAATATCTCAACAATATATAAAAATTTAGCAGATATTTCATCTGGAATAAAATTGAATCTAACGCACTACTGACTTAATTTAAAAACATGGGGACCTGAAAAAATGGCACTACTATGGAAAAAACATAAGTCGCAATTCCTAACAATTGCGTTTTTTATCATTCTTGTTTTGAATGGAACCGCAGCCGCTACGTCTATACCTTCCACGCTGTACGTGGACGCCCAGGGTAACGGAAATTATACAACTATCCAGGCTGCAGTAGGCAACGCAACCTTTGGAGACACAATCATCGTTTATCCCGGAACCTATACTGAGAATGTGAATGTAAGTGTGGAAAACATAAGCATCCGTTCCTTTTCTGGAAATCCTGAAGATACAATTGTAAAACGCTTGAATGTACTGAGTCACAATTTTAAAATAAGTGCCAATAATGTAACTATCAGCGGATTCACTATCACCGGGGCAGGCTCTACGGGAATTTATATGAGTGGGATCTCAGGGGTTAATATTACAAATAATAAGCTCTCCGGAGTCGGTTGCGGTGTTCAGATGGAGAGTTCCAGCAGATGCAATCTGCTCAACAATACGGTTACTGATTCTGCTGAAAAAGGCTTCTATCTTGATTCTTCCATTAACTGTACCATAGCCGACAACACAGTCTCGGATACCGGAGAAGAAGGTATATTACTCGAGTACTCCGATTACTGTACTCTGGCCAATAACGGAATCTCAAATACTGATTCTTATGGTATCTATCTCTACCATTCCGTCAACTGCACCCTGACCGGCAATATAGTCTCAAACACTTCTGATGATGGAATCTATCTCTCTTCCTCTAACTACTGTACCCTGGCCAACAACACAGTCTCAAACAGTTACGATTTTGGTATCTATCTTTATTATTCCGGCAACTGTAATCTGACCAGCAACGCAGTTTCAAACACTTATGCCGATAGCATCTACCTTTATTATTCCAGCAACTGTAACCTGACCGGCAACACAGTCTCAGATGGTTATGATACTGGAATCTGTTTGAAAGAGTCCGAAAATTGCACTCTGACCAGCAGCACGGTTTCAAATTTTGATTATGAAGGCATTTATCTGTGGGACTCCGAAAACTGCACTCTGACCAGCAATGCAGTTACAAACTCTTATGGTATCTATCTGGATGATTCCGATGAATGTGTCTTGAGAAACAACACCGCAAGTTCAGGAATATATGGAATCGGCCTTTATGATAGCAAAAACTGCACTCTTAAAGGCAATATCATGTCTGAAAACTTGTACAATTTTGAGCTTGATATCTACGAGCTTGATAACACAACCGGGAATATAATCGATACCAGCAATCTTGTCGACGGAAAACCGATTTATTACCTAGAAAGGGAGCCCAATCCTTCAATAGGAAGTGATGCCGGGGCTATCTACTGCATAAACTGTGGAAAAGCCGAAATTAAGGACTTTGTACTGCAGAACAACACATGCGCAGTTTTTCTGTATAATACAAGTTCGGAAATGCAAAATAACACCATAAATAACACCATATACGGAGTTATGGTTTTATCTTCTCAGGATGTCAAGCTCTCGGGCAGCAGGATTGAAAACTCCATGGCCGGAGTAATTCTCGAGGAGGCTATGGACACGACTCTCGTTGACAATACCGTTCGGGACTCAATGTTTGGAATTGAAGCCCACGGTTCCGAGAACTGTATACTTACGAACAATTCAATTCAAGACTCCCTGGTTGGGATCGCTACAATGGGTTCCAAGAATTTCACGCTTACGGACAATTCTGTTCGAAATTCCATATTTGGGATTGCCACACTTGATTCCGAAAATTGCACACTTACAGGCAATTTTATTCAGGAATCAATGGAAGACTATGACCTTTTTGCGTCCGGAAACTCAAAGCTTGTCAGAGATGGGGAAAATACTCTCATAAGGGAAAGTGCCCTCTTAAACTCTAACCTCGTACGGGACGTGGGACACTACGGCTCTGGGATCTATTCTATAAGTTCCCAGAACCTCAAACTTGATAACAATATTATTGACAAGATAGGTGATACAGGAATTTATCTTAAAGGTTGCCAGAACACCAGGCTTGTCAGTAACTCAATACTGAACATCGGATTTGTGGGAATTTATCTGGATGAGTCTTCCAGTGTAGAACTTATCGACAACACGGTTCAGAATGTAACAGGTACATCCATACTGTTTAATACTAAAATAAGGGAAAGTACTCTAACAGACTCGAATCTCGTGCAGGTCTCGAGCCCCTATGGCTTTGGGATCTTTGCTGAATACTCACAGGATCTCAGGCTTGAGAATAATACTATTGACAGGACAGGCCTGGCAGGAATTCTTCTTGGCAGGTGCCAGAATGCCGAGCTTGTAAGCAACTCGGTACGAGATGCCGAATATATAGGGATTTATGCGGCTGAGTCTTCCAGTGTAGAACTTCTGGACAATGCGGTTCAGAATATAACAGGTGAGTATATGCTGCCTACTGCTGGGAATTTATCCCTTGTCAGCTCACCTCTTGTCAGCAGAAGTATGGGACCCTCAGGATATGGAATCTATTTTGAGTACTCAGAGGATATCAGACTGAAGGGCAACACCGTTAAGGACTCTTACCAGGTCTGGGGAATTTATCTTTCCGAACCTGTGAATGCAACCCTTGAAAGCAACACTCTTACAAACTGCCAGGGTGGACTTGTTGCAGTCCTGGGTGAGAACTTCAGCGTGAGTGACTGCTCCGTAACCAACTGTACTTCTGGAGGAATTCTCGTTATTAATCCCGAAGAAGGCATAGGTACCGGATATACAGTCTCAGGCTGTACTGTAGAAGGAAGTGACATCGGACTGCTGGTTACAGGAGAAGGTATCCTTTCAGGGAATACTTTGTCCAGGAATTCTTACGGATTGATGCTTTATGATGTAAATAACAGCCAGATCT
Organism: Methanosarcina subterranea; assembly: GCF_055385895.1. Taxonomy (NCBI): domain Archaea; kingdom Methanobacteriati; phylum Methanobacteriota; class Methanomicrobia; order Methanosarcinales; family Methanosarcinaceae; genus Methanosarcina; species Methanosarcina subterranea. The sequence goes on from NZ_AP042426.1 coordinate 3,141,733, forward strand.
ATGGTAATACAATGATCCAGAACAGTCTGGCAGGAATTGTCATTGATCCGTCAGATGCCGAAATTATGGCACACAGAGGGCTGGTAAGGAGCATGGAATATCCAGAAAGCGGAAATAACACTATTTATAACAACTACTTCAATAATGTAAATAATACCCTGATCAACAGCGATGCAAACAACACCTGGAACACGAGCAAAATAGCAGGCGAAAGTATAGTTTGCGGTCCGTACCTGGGAGGCAACTACTGGGCAAATCCCAATGGGACAGGCTTTTCCGAAAACTGCACGGATGCTGACAAAGACGGAATTGCAGACTCCTCTTATGAAATTATAAACGGAACTTTTGACTATCTGCCCCTTACAATTATCCCTACTTCCACAACAACCAGGCACAAAAGTTCTGCCAATTACATTCCCTCGAGTGGAAGAAGCAGTGGCGTTACAGATATCGACAGTGCACAGAAGAGAGTTGCTGCAGGATCAAAAACAAGCTTTAGTTTCAACAATCCTGTTTCCGGTATACTGGGACTGAGTTTTACCTCACAACAGTACTCCGGAAATGTCATAGTAAGGATTGAGGTGCTTGACGGAAGTTCCGGAGAAAAACCCGACGGAGAAGTCTACCAGCTGATGAACATCCTGGTCGGAAACGAACGGTTTGAAAGTGGAAGCAATATCAATGGAGCATCCATTAACTTCAGGGTGTCAAAGAGCTGGGTCGAAGAAAACAATATTGATGTCTCAACCATAACGATAAACAGATTCCATGACGAAAAATGGAACGCGCTTGTCACAGAAATGACCTATGAAGACAAAGAATACTACTATTTCACGGCAGAAACACCGGGATTCTCCCGCTATGCAATTACAGGAGACAAGCTTGGTAATGCAGTAATCATTCCGGCTGAAGAAGAAACAGGAACAGTTACCGGAGAAGAACAAACAAATGACGTAAAAAAGAATACCCCTGGATTCGAAAGTACCTTTGCAGTGCTTGGAATCTTTGCTTCAGTGCTCTTTGTAAAGAAAATAATCCTGAAATAAGTAATTTAGAAAATAGACAATCTGGAAAATAGACAATCTGGAAAATAAACATTTGGAGAATAAACAATCTGGAAAATAAGCAATTTGAAAAATTAAGGGTATTATCTTAACCCTGATTTTCGATTCTTTTTTCGATCTTTCTTGTTTTACCTCCACACTTTTTCCATACTTTTCGTTTTCTTTTTTTTCTTGATCTTTTATTTTACATTTAGAATACATTTATTTCTTTTATATTTTATTTCTTTTTTATCTAGTTTGGTGAAATTAAGTCCTTCGTTTTTGTGTTGTGATTTCGTGGGCGGTTGATCAATACTTAATTTCATACAGTTATCTATCTGATTTTTATTGTTCATAGACACATTTTGCACAACGACGTCCATTTATGATCGAGTTGTCCCCTGAAGGATGAAACTTTTTATACTATCAGTTACACTAATATTTAACAATATATAAAAATTTAGTAGATATTTCATCTGAAATAAAATTACATTCAATGCATCGTTGATGTAATTCATATGCGAGGAGACCTGAGTAAAATGGCATTACTATGTAAAAAAACGAAGTTAAAATTTTTAGCTTTTGCATGTTTTATTTTTCTTGTTTTGAATGGAACCGCAGCCGCTACGTCTATACCTTCCACCCTGCACGTGGACACCCAGGGTAACGGAAATTATACAACCATCCAGGCTGCGATAAACAATGCAAGTCCCGGAGATACAATTGTTGTCTATCCAGGAACGTATACGGAGAATGTGAATGTTACTGTGGCAAACGTACGCATCCTCTCCTATTCCGGAAATCCTGAGAATACAATTGTAAAACGCTTGAATATACTGAGTCACAATTTCAAAATAAGTGCCAATAATGTAACTATCAGCGGATTCACTATCACCGGGGCAGGCTCTACGGGAATTTATATGAGTGGGATCTCAGGGGCCAACATCACCAATAATAAGCTATCGGGGATCGGCTGTGGTGTTCAGATGGAGAGTTCCAGCGGGTGCAATCTGATCAACAATACAGTTACGAATTCTGCTGATAAGGGGTTCTATCTTCAGTCCTCCAGTAACTGCTCCCTGGTCAACAATACAGTTTTAAATACGTCTTCTAATGGTATCTATCTCTCCTCCTCTAATTACTGTACTCTGGCTAACAATATTATCTTAGATATTTCCGATAAAGGTATCCTTCTCGAGACCTCCAGTTACTGTACCCTGACCAACAATACAGTCTCAGATACTGATTCTGAGGGTGTTCGTCTCTACTCCTCTAATTACTGTACCGTGGCTAACAATGCAATCTCTAACATTTCCGAGAATGGAATCGATCTGGAGAGTTCCAGTAACTGTAATTTTACCGGTAACACAGTGTCAAATACAGTAGCAAGGATTTATGGTACTGGCCATGGTATCTATCTGTATAATTCCGGCAGCTGTAATTTTACATCTAATACGGTTTCAAACGCTGATTATTGTGGTATCTTTCTGGGTGCTTCCAGCAACTGTAATCTTACCGACAATGCCGTCTCAAATACTGATTATGAAGGCATTTATTTGTTTCAATTAAACGGCTGTACCCTGACCAACAATACAATTTCAAACGCTGAAGACGGTATCTATCTCTATTACTCCAGCAACTGTGATCTTACTAACAACAACATCTCAGATACTTACGACGACGGCATTTACATGTATAATTCCAGCAGCTGTAATCTTTCCGGCAACATAATCTCAGATAGTGATTATGGACTCTATATTTATCTCTCTGATTACTGTACTCTGACCAACAACACAGTTTCAAACACTGATTACGGTCTTACTTTGGGTAATTCCATTGGAACTGTCCTGAGGAATAACACGGCAAGTTCAGGAATATCTGGATTCCGCCTCCGGGAGATTGAAAATTGCACGCTTACAGACAACATTATGTCTGGAAACTGGTACAACTTTGAACTCGATTACTACGACGAAGATGTCGAGTTTGATAATGAAACAGGGAATCTAATCGATACCAGCAATCTTGTCGACGGAAAACCAATTTATTATTTTGAAAGGGAAGCAAATCCCTCAATTGGAAGAGATGCTGGAGTTATCTACTGCATAAACTGTGAAAATGCCGAAATTAAGGATTTTGTGCTGCAGAACAATACATATGCGATTTTTTTGTATAACACAAGTTCAAATATGCAAAACAACTCTATAAGCAACACGATATATGGAGTTGGGGTTTTATCTTCTCATGATGTCAAAGTCTCAGGAAGCAGGTTTGATAACTCAGCGGCTGGAGTTGTGTTTCAGGAAGCTGTGAATGTAACCGTTACCAACAATAATATTCAAAACTTCACGTACGGAATTGCCACCATTGGTTCCGAGAATTGCACGCTCACGGGCAATTATATTCTGAACTCAACTGAGACATATTCACTATATAACTCTGTAAATTCAGATCTTGTTAAAGGAGAGAAAAATGCTCTCATAGAAGAAAATAGTCTCGCAAGTTCGAACCTCGTGCAGTCTAAGAGATCCGATGGCACTGGCATCTATTCTATCTATTCCCAGAATCTCAGTATTGAGAACAATATCGTTGACCAGGCAAGCTACAGGGGAATTTATCTTGAGGACTGTCAGAATGGCACGCTTTTGAGGAACTCAGTCAGAAATATCGGGGACACGGGAATTTATACGGAAGGCTCTTCAAATGTGGAGCTTCTGGACAATACCGTTCAGAATGTAACAGGTGAGACTCTACTCTATGACGCTGGAAATTTCCCTCCTGTCAGTTCCTCTCTTGTAAGTGGAAGTAGGGCCTATGGATGTGGAATCTATCTTGATGATTCACAGAATGTCAGGCTTGTGAGGAACTCGGTACGGGATATCGGGTGTGTAGGAATTTATACGGGAGACTCTTCCAGCGTGGAGCTTCTGGGAAATACCGTTCAGAATGTAACAGGTATTTATAGGCTGCCTGCAGCTGGAAATTTCTCTCTTGTCAGTTCCCCCCTTGTCAATATAAATCGGGTCTCAGGATATGGAATCTATTTTGATTATTCACAGGACCTCAGACTTAAAGGCAACACCGTTAAGGATTCTTATCAGGTATGGGGCATTTATCTCTATGAACCTGTGAACGCAACCCTTGAAAGCAATACTCTTGAAAACTGCCAGGGTGGACTTGTTGCAGTCCTGGGTGAGAACTTCAGCGTGAGTGACTGCTCCGTAACCAACTGTACTTCTGGAGGAATTCTCGTTATTAATCCCGAAGAAGGCATAGGTACCGGATATACAGTCTCAGGCTGTACTGTAGAAGGAAGTGACATCGGACTGCTGGTTACAGGAGAAGGTACCCTTGTCGGGAATACCCTGTCCGGAAATTCTTACGGATTGATGCTCTATGACGTGAATAACAGCCAGATCTATGATAACACAATGATCCAGAACAGTCTGGCAGGAATTATCATTGATCCCTCAGATGCCGAAATTATGGCACACAGAGGGCTGGTAAGGAGCATGGAATATCCAGAAAGCGGAAATAACACTATTTATAACAATTATTTTAACAACGTAAACAATACCCTCATTAACAGCGAGGCAAACAATACCTGGAACATTAGCAAAACAGCAGGTGAAAGTATAGTTTGCGGTCCGTACCTGGGAGGCAACTACTGGGCAAATCCCAATGGGACAGGCTTTTCCGAAAACTGCACGGATGCTGACAAAGACGGAATTGCAGACTCCTCTTATGAAATTATAAACGGAACTTTTGACTATCTGCCCCTTACAATTATCCCTACTTCCACAACAACCAGGCACAAAAGTTCTGCCAATTACATTCCCTCGAGTGGAAGAAGCAGTGGCGTTACAGATATCGACAGTGCACAGAAGAGAGTTGCTGCAGGATCAAAAACAAGCTTTAGTTTCAACAATCCTGTTTCCGGTATACTGGGACTGAGTTTTACCTCACAACAGTACTCCGGAAATGTCATAGTAAGGATTGAGGTGCTTGACGGAAGTTCCGGAGAAAAACCCGACGGAGAAGTCTACCAGCTGATGAACATCCTGGTCGGAAACGAACGGTTTGAAAGTGGAAGCAATATCAATGGAGCATCCATTAACTTCAGGGTGTCAAAGAGCTGGGTCGAAGAAAACAATATTGATGTCTCAACCATAACGATAAACAGATTCCATGACGAAAAATGGAACGCGCTTGTCACAGAAATGACCTATGAAGACAAAGAATACTACTATTTCACGGCAGAAACACCGGGATTCTCCCGCTATGCAATTACAGGAGACAAGCTTGGTAATGCAGTAATCATTCCGGCTGAAGAAGAAACAGGAACAGTTACCGGAGAAGAACAAACAAATGGTGTACAAAAGAGTACACCTGGATTCGAAAGTACCTTTGCGGTTCTCGGAATCCTTGCTTCAGTATTCTTTGCAAAGAAAAGGATCTTAAAATAATTTAGAAACTAAACAATTTAGAAAATAAGGGAATATTACTTCATGTTCCCTTATCTTCTACTTTTTCTTTTGTCTTTAAGATTTTCTTCTCGAGCTTTTTTTACTTTATTTTTCCTAACTTCTCATTATCTTAAACATTAGATGCCCATAAATGGCTACCTTAAATATTACATACTTATTAGTATAGAAGAGAAGACTATTTGCGGTATGGAAAGTCCACAAATTAAAAAATCAGACTATTATACGTATCATAATAACAGCTTAAAAAGTTTCTTTCTTTTATTTTTCTACATGATCTATTTTTCTTCAAAGCTTTTTTCATTTTTTGGAACTTAATGAATTATTATGTATTTTTCTAAGCTTTTATATAATTTAATGTAAAAGTAATTACCTGAATAACTAAATTTCTAAAAGAAGAAACAGACTCTTGAGACCCCAGCGATTTTTTATTGTGATCCCCCATGAAAGACAAGGAAAACCATTATATCCCGAACCCAAGAGAATTTGCTCAGGAAATTGCAGAGGAGACCAGGCTGCTGCGCCAGGAAATCACTGACGGAATCACGCGTATTTATTACCCTCTGGATTTCAGGCGAAACAATTCCCTTAAAAACCTTAGCAATCAGCTTCGTGATTTACTTGAAAAGAAACTCTGGTTAAAGATTCTTATAGCAATGGGGCTCGGAGTATTTATGGGGCTTTTCCTAGGCCCATTCGGAGGGTACGTTGATCCCGTTTCCGCAGAAATTATGGGAGAATGGATTGCCCTGCCGGGTTATATTTTCCTCGGGCTCCTGAAGATGATTGTAATCCCGCTTGTTTTTGCCTCCATTATTCTTGGGGTGGCTTCAAGCCAGAGCATGACCGCCCTCAAAAAGACCGGGGTTTCAACAGCTATTTATTTTGTAATAACAACTGCAATTGCAACTGCTATTGGTCTGGGAATGGCGCTTTATATCCAACCCGGGCAGTATATAAGTGGAGACCTTATTGAGAGTGCACTGGGGAGCGAGGTCCAGGTAGAATCGGCCGGCTTAAGTTTCAATCCTTCATTTCTTACTCTGCCCTCATTGCTTATCGGAGGTCTCCTGCCTTCTAATCCTCTCGGGGCTATGGTTAATGGAGAAATGCTGCAGGTTGTAATCATTGCAATAATAATAGGTATTGCCCTTGTGTCTCTGAATAAGGACCAATCAACTCCAATGGTCAGCTTTCTGACCTCCGTACAGGCCGTCTGTATGACAGTGGTCAAATGGAGTATGTTTCTTGCTCCGATTGCAGTTTTCGGACTTCTTACCAAGTTTACCATCAAAATGGGAATCGAAGCCCTTCTCGGAATGGCGGTATATGTGGGCACAGTACTTGCAAGCCTGCTGCTCCTTATGAGCCTGAACCTCCTTATCGTCACTTTTGTTGCAAGGTATAACCCTTTTGAATTCCTTAGAGCCATAAGAGACGTTATGCTCCTTGCTTTCTCCACGTCCAGCTCGGCTGCAGTTATGCCTTTATCTATTAAAACCGCAGAAGAAAAGTTAGGTGTCAGGCCTTCGATTTCACAGTTCGTAGTCCCTCTAGGAGCCACAGTAAATATGAATGGGACTGCCCTTTATCAGGGAGTAGCTACAGTCTTTCTGGCTGAAGTCTTCGGGATAGAACTCGGGCCTTTCCAGCTACTTTTCGTAATGGTTATGGCTGTTGCAGCTTCCATAGGGACACCTTCGATTCCGGGGGTGGGAATTGTTGTCCTTGCCATGATTCTCAGCAGCGTAGGGATTCCTACAAGCGGGATAGCTCTCATAATGGGAGTGGACAGGATTCTTGATATGAGCAGGACTGCAGTGAATGTAGCAGGAGACCTTGTGACCTGCAAGGTTATGGACCGCTGGATTGGAGGGGACGTTAAAGAAAGGGTCGATGAAATAGTCGAAATAAAAGTTGAGAAAGTCCCTGAAGAAAAAATTGAGGATAAAATTAAGGCAAATAAGGATATTACAGCATCTGAAAGCTCAAGTGTTTAACTCCTCAACTAAAACCCTTTTTCCTGGCGCATGAGGGCTTCTACCAGTTAATGAGGTATGGAAAATACGCTCTCGAAAACAGGATATAGGGTGATAAACATAACTTCGGGGTTTCTTAAATTGATCCATAATCTCTTATTACTGGATCTTGATCTGTCTTTGAGACCTCTCAGGCTCAGCAGATTTGAGATGCCTTAAACTCCCCTTTTTTCTCTATACATTTCAATTGCTTTCCTTACCCTTTCTTCTTCGAGCATCCCGGTAGTCGAGGCAGTTTCAAAAAATCTTTTTGGGAGAGTGAGATTTTCGAACCTGAAACCGAATTTCTTTTTTAGTTCGTGTTTTTTCCTGAAAATATCCTTGCTCAGCTCTTTCAATTCTTCTTCGGTTCTTTCTATCCCTATAGACTTAAGGGCCAGGATTATATTTTCGTATGTGTAGACATTTCTGGCAAAGAGACAGGCAACCATGCAATTCAGAACACTGCGGCGGTCTTCTTCTTCTATTATGTATTCAACAATTTTCTCGTCCGGAATCGGGCGGTTAAACGCAGCCTGGTCTGCTGCATAGCCTGCGTTGTCAAGATGGGAGTGCCGGGAGCCTACACTGAGCCCGAGTGTATTTCCAAGTCCGGTATGGTAGCCTGGAATTTCCAGCCCTCCCAGCTGGACTGCAAATTCTTCTCCCCCGTACTTTTTTGAGGCATAATCCACACCTTTTCCAAGGGCTGTATAGAATTCGTTAGGAGCCTGGACTACAAGCTCTATTGCCCGGAGGTAAGCGGCTTTATCTCCCCAGGACAGTTTGAGCCCAATGGTCTCTCGAGTGGAGATTTTTCCTCGCTGCTGCATCTCCGTAGCCCAGGCAAGCACCACTCCCATACTTATTATATCGACCCCGGCTTTTTCGCAGGCATCAATAAGTTCGAGCACGGCTTCAGGGTCCGCCACTCCAAGATTTGAACCAAGAGCATAAATCAGTTCAAAATCATAGGAAATATTCAGGGTCTCGTACTCATGAGCTTTTGAGAATTGACGTTTTAGCATAGCTATATGGACGCAGCCTATGGGGCAGCCTGCACAGGAAACCCGCCGGATAAGGTATTTATCCGCAAAGACCTCTCCTGATATCGTTTCGGCTCCTTCGAAAGAAGCTTCCTGCAGGTTTCGGGTAGGAAGGCCTTTGAGTTCATTTAAGACCAGGATATTTTCGCTCGTGCCCAGGTTGTGATACTTCTCGGTGAGTCCTGTTTTCACAATTGTATCGTAAAGCATGCTGACAGTTTTTCTGTAGGCCTTGTGCTCAGGGCTTTTTAGCTCCCTGTTTCCGGAAATCAGAAGGGCTTTAAGTTTTTTTGCCCCGAAAACGGTTCCTAACCCGAGGCGCCCGAAATGGCGATAGGTGTCAACATTAACACTTGCATATGTGATTCCTTTTTCTCCTGCAGGTCCTATCCGGATAATACTGCGCCTGCCTGCTCCGGGCTCTACTTCGCGGAGGATTTTCCCCACGTCAATTGCTGAAGATAAATGCCATATGGAAGACGCGTCCCTGAAAGTAACCTTATCATCGTGAACTGCCACATAAACAGGGTATTGGGAAGCCCCTTTTATAACAATTGTTTCGTATCCTGAATAACGCATGGACATAGCAAGGTGGCCACCTGCATAGGATTCTCCGAGCTCTCCGTTAAGAGGAGAACGGAATAATGCAACGGTTTTGGTGCAGGTTGGATATACACCTGAGAGAGGTCCTGTGCTTAAGATTAGTGGCATTTCAGGATCTAGAGGGCCTGTCCCCTCTTTATACTCTTCAAGCATGAGGTTTGTGGCAATTCCTATGCCTCCAAGATACTTTTCATAAAGATCCGGCCTTTCCTCAATATGATAACTCTGGCTGGTCAGGTCAATATAAAGTACATTTGTAAGACCTGGAATAGCATATTGCTCTGTTGTCATTTTTCCTCCCCGGATTCCTTTTCCCCGTAAAGTTCTTTATGGGATGCAGTAGGGCTAACCGGGTTTGTATCCTCAACCGGGCCTGTGTCAGTAACCTTTATTTCTCCGCTATCTTCTACTTCAATCATTTCCAGAACATCATGAGGGCAAAATTTCGGGCAGACCCCGCAGTGCTTGCAAATAACCGCTTTTTTTTCCGCGTCCAGATGGATGGCCCCCATTATGCAGGCTTCTATACAGTTTCCGCAACCATCGCAGATCTCTTCATTGAGGTTAACCCCTCCCCCTTTCCGTTTGGTCAGCGCGCCAAGAGGGCACGCTCTCATACATGGAGGGTCGATGCAGGCATGGCAGACAATTTGAGCGTAAGGAGTTTCGATTCCGCCTTTTGTCTGGATGTCAATCCTGCTGTTTTTCAGAGATATGGTATCGTACCAGGTCCTGGCACAGGCCATCATGCAAGAATAGCAGCCTATACAACGGGCCGGGTTTGCAACTTTTAACCTTTTTGCCATTGCGTTCCCACTCTGGATTCCCTTTTACAAAAAATAGGTTCCCTCAGTTTATATAATGTAGTATTGAAATGCAGCATCAATCGAGCCCCGGATTTATAGATAATTTGAAAAATGGAAAAGGCTTCCTGTATAATATTTCCTGTATAAATTTCCTGTGTAATATATTAAGATTGCATTGAAAGAAATCCTTCCTTGAATGTAAATAGAAAGGTCTTTATCATCGGATCACATAACTAGGATAGCGGATTCCGGTTCGTTGAATCACCAAAAAATAGTTATCGGAGATATTTGGTCTGGAAGATTCGTATGCAACAGGATGAAATGATACAGCAAAACAAAATGATGCAGCAAAATAAAGTGATAATTGGTACCTTTAGTTTAGTGTTTATTTTGTTAGCGCTAATCAGTTTGTACTGGATCTGACCTCAAGCCCCAGTGGGGTAAGGGATGGTATCAGGAGGAAGCGTTAATTCGACTTTCAGAAGGATAAAAGCTGTCTTCCGGGCATGCTTGATACTGTTTCCCATGAAGCTCAGATGCAAAAAAATCATTTTAGATATGGAACCGAGCATTTTCTTTGTGGTTCCAATCAATTACCTGAAGTTCACCCTGGACCTCAGGAAATCCAGGGCTCCCCTAGCTTTTCCAAGCAGGTTGTACAGGTTGACAATAGTTCCAGTTTATTGGCCGGCCCGGCAGAGGACGTTGTAGAAAAAATGGCCATGGCTCAAAACAGCGGAACATGACTCATCACACACTTTATACCAGGTCCAGAAAAAGAAGCCTCGAGAAGAAGATGTTGTTGTAAGAGGGACTTTGAAAGACCTGGAAAAGGTGCAAAGACAGGAAGTAAAGCAGGGAGTGTAAACCTGCAAAAGAGTAATCGTGTAGAGGCCCTGAAAAAAAAAGGAAGGTGGAAGGAAGTTTCAGTTTTCCTCGATTTCAGGGTTACTTTTTTAGGATAGAATTTTTCAGAGTTACTCTTTTCAAATGGCGTATTTCAGGGTCAGTTTTTTGGACATAATATTTCGAGGCAAAGATAGTTCAGGCTCTCAAATCTGAAAAAATCGCTCTTTTAATCCTGTAAGTAAGTAAGTAAGTAAGTAAGTAAGTAAGTAAGTAAGTAGGCTGTGTAAAAAAGTTTCTCCCTGAGCGTAAATAGAAAGCTTTTTATCCTTATTCTACATAAATAATACTGTAGATTTCGGTTTTTTTATAATTACAAATCAACTATCGGAGATATTTTACACACCTTTACGGAAGGTTCCCCATGCAGCAGAACAATGTGATAATTGGTACATACGGTTTATTATTTACTTTAGTTTTGATTATCGCCCTTTTGTTGTTATAAAACTAATACTCCTCATGGTGTTTTCGCAACGATTTCCGGTCTGCCCTGAAATCGACAAAGAGATACTAGCTGGCCTGATATTTTTTGGGGCCTAATTCTAAAAATACGTATTAATTTTCCTGCGATCGAGTTCTTAAAAAGATTCTACTGAAGAAGTGGTTGAAAAGAAGGAGCTTTTAGACTCGGATCGGCTTCTTTTATCAATTGAATATGCCAAGAAGCGTAGCTTATGGAAAATTTAGATTGGAGTATAAAATCGGAAAAGCTCTCTAGCTTGATAATTAGCAAAAAAAGGTTTTCAGGGTAAAATATCATACCCTGGATCTAGATTCTAAGGTGCTAATAATTATCTGCGTTACTCAAGTAATACCGACGAGTCGCCGAAGTTAACATACATTAACCGGCTTTATGCCTGTATCCCTGTCAGTAATGTGACACATAAATGCTGCCGGAATCTGACCATACAATGACATTACCGGATAAAACAGATGTTTGTGCAGTGTTACCGGAAGTCAATTGAGTGCTTTGTCCGGTATCGATATTATATACATATACATCACCTGAATCCATATTCGCAAGGTCAGTGCGTTTCAAATACACAATTTTGTTATCATTTATGTCAGTTGAACCGCCAGTATCGTACCAGTTATATCGTCACCGGTTGTGTTTACCTGAGTGAAAAGTGGTTAAAACTACCTGCCGGGTAAAAATAAGACTCAGGTCTAAATCCATATGTCTGGAAATATTAGTCAAGAAACTTTCGAGCACGGAATTTCACAGGGGGCCAGACGGGATATTTCCTTACAGTTTCAATCCCTGTCAATGTAACTGTCAATGTAACTTTCAATGTAATGTGAAGGTTCCGTGCAGGGATATAATCGGGTCCCAGCAGGAAATATCCTGTACTTCAATTTTTCATGCCGTCAACGAGGGCATTTTGTTTTCTGGAATGATGTTGAAAAGAAATAGGGATGCCCATGTCCCGGTTCTTGCGCAGCATCCTGCAGGGAGTAATTCAAAGTTCTGTTGTTTATGGATAGCTGGGGGAAAAAATAAGAAATAAAACTAACCTAAATGAAAAATCAATATCAAACAGAGAGTTAAAGGCTAAAAAAGGAAATGATTAACAAAAAGGAAATTTGTTGTCCAATTTCAATTTCTCCGTACATACTGATAAATATCCTTCTGATTTAATGATATCTTTCTGAACCTTAATAGGCTCTCTCAGAAATTAACTTATAATAATATTTCCTTAAATAGTCTATCCTGGAGGCCGAATTGTCTCAACAATTAATTGCCCTTTTATTCTGTTCCTGGATTGATTTCATTCGGGTTTCAACGAATTATCTTGATTCGACTAACTTTACGTATTTAATTATAACTTATCTCTTAATCATGGAACTGATCAAAGGAATTCTTTTGAAAAGTTTTTCTCCATACACCTAAAAAATATTTAATTTATTTAAGCCAGAAGAATGGATCGATAAAAGTACCAGTCTGATATCCGGGCCTTTTGCCTTTTTGAGCGTCACGTCTACAAAATGTGTTTTTAGGTTTTAATTAATGCAATAATTCCTCCAAAATTCTACTTTTTCATCTACTTGAAAACTTGCAATTCCCTGAAATGACGGGAAACTGTATATATTATTTTAATAAAATACCAAAAATACTTTATAATAGGACCGCATAGGGTTTGATTGTCAGCTCAGTAATTCAATAACATGTGAATGGAAACATTTTCAAAAGAAGAGTTGAACTGACTAAATGCCGTGATAATTAAAACAGGAGATATTGGCCAGAGAAGTAATATCCCGTGGTCAGTAGCAAATTTTGATCGGTAGAAGTCGAAACTTCTAATATCCGGCCATTTCCAATGACTAATCCCTATATGTGATTGGATAATGGAGACTCTGTGTGCAAAGTGTTCGCCCCACAAAAATCGCAGAGAACCTAATTGGATAGGTTCAAAATATTACGCAGACGTAATACAGATTTTGAATAACAGCATAGACCCGACATGATTAGAGAATTCGGTACCTGATTGATCCCGGTACAGAATCAATCTGATCAAACAGTTCGGAAAAACTATTACGAGTACGTAATATGGAATTTTGAGAGATATTTGGGACAAGTATAGTTTACCTATGAAATTTTGAGTTTACTTAGTCCCTACAGATCCAACCCAAAGGTGATACGATGCTAAAAAGACAGATAGGAACCCTATTCCTAGCAGCATGCCTTATTTTAACAACCGTACCGGCTTTGGGAAAAAATATAAAACTACCCTAAGTTTTTGAGTTTACTCAAATTCTAAAATCCAACCCAAAGGTGATACGATGCTAAATAGACAGCTAGGAACCCTATTCCTTGCAATATGCCTTACTTTAACAACCGTACCTACAGTATTAGGCGGAGAGAACACACAGATAATAACAGTTGCCGGAGATGGAAGTGGAGACTACAATTGTGATGGAATAGACGATCACATTCAGATTAACCAGGCACTTGAATATGCAGCAGGAAATCCGGGCACAACTGTCCAGCTTAAAGGCCCATTCACATATGACATCGGCGATTCTCTTCTGATCGGCAGCGACACAACCCTTTCCGGAGATTCCGGTGTAACAATTAAGCTTGCCAAAGGACTACCAGTCTGGGGCGGGCGTGAGAGCAGCATTGCAGAAAAGAAAGCTATGCTTATGATCAGAGGCGGTTCTGCAAGCAATGTTGTAATAGAAAATTTAACTGTTGATGGTAGTCAGAGTGACTATTATCCTGGCGTCAAGCTCGGAACTTCAATCTATAACATGGCAACTATAATAAACTGTAATGGATTAACAGTTCAGAATGTTACATTCCAGAACGGATGTAATGATGCCCTGCTTATTTCAAACTCCAGCAATATAATGATAGATACGATAACTGTAAACAAATGTGGACATGACGGCGTATATGCCTATCATGTAAACGGTATTACAGTTAAGAACTCTAACTTTATTAACAGGACCAATTCGTCCGTTAGATTCGATTCCGTTACTGATGGAACCATGATAAACAATGAATGTACCACATCCGGCGGTGGATACGCAGGTTTAGAATTACAGGGAACTCTTAAAAACATAGAAGCCTCTGGAAACTATTTCCATGACCTGGATGCACCTGCAGTAGTACATTTAAACACAAAAGAAACCAATGTAAACATCCACGATAACAGAATTGAAAATTGTGGATAAAGAACTTTATTAATTGGGAAACTCTCAGGTGATGAACTGAGAGCCAGCTCAATTTACTGAATATACTAAAATTAGAACTTAAAAGTTGACTCTTGAAGTCAACTTTCAAGTTTCTACGATTTCCACGTTAGATTAATCTGGTTTTAATCTGGTTTTAATCTGGTTTTAATCTGGTTTTTCGAGGATTAATTCACAGCTTTTCCTGTAATGCTTCATTTCGTTTAGAAATGTAATATCTGTTCTTATTCCTTGTATTTGTTCTTATTCTTTGTATTTGTTCTTATTCTCTGTATTTGTTCTTATTTTTCGTATTCTACACCTTCTTGCACATATTACTGTGGAGGGAGCTTATATTCTATGGACCTTCATAGAATTTGATTGAATTCAGGAATTCCATTATTATAAATCCATAATTAAAACATAAGATTTTCAGGATAGGCCGGAAGACAATTGTTTTTCAAGGTTGTCCAGCAACCTGAACATTAATTCTCTGGATTCTTTAAGGAGATCATCTTTATCCAGCATTTTATCTTCTTTCTGAATGTATTTTCCCTCAACGAGTTCATCACTGCAGTTTTTAATTATATTTCTGATTGTCTGGTTGTTCATTTCCAGATGAAATTGAAGCCCGATTACCTTTTTTTCATAAATGAACCCCTGGTTTTTGCAGGCTTCGCTTTCAAAGAGCCTTTTTGCTCCTTCCGGCAGGCTGAAGGTGTCTCCATGTCAATGAAGCGCAGCGAATTCTTCAGGGTACCTTTGAGCAGAGGAATCAGGGAGCTCGAGAATATCTCTTCTTTTCCCGCAGATACTGGAAACCACCCTATCTCCCTATAATTGTTTTTAAATATCTCAGCCTTAGGACGTCAGTAAGAAGCTGAGCTCTAAGGCAGATCCAAATCACTGCTCCCCTGTGCAATGGCTTTTTCGAGAAAACCTTTTTCTTCCCTCAACCAGGAGTTTTTCATACTCATAAATATTCATGGGCCCACCCATAACTATCAGGAGATCAAATGACTCGGTTTCCGGAAGGTTTTCATTTTCGTATAAACGGTGACTGACAGGAAATGATTTACTCCTTCTATCGGATAAGTATTTTCTATGACCCTAATCCGGCTGATTATTCAAGATTCATTATTCAGAAAAGTAATCGAGTTTTGGGATAGTCTCATTGATTAAAAAGTTCCGATAAATTCTTTAAAATCCTTATGCACGGATATTGTGAAAACTCTTTTTCGTTTGTTGTTCCTGTGGTTACTGCCGCAAAGTCCACATGTGCTGCTAAAGCCGTTTTAGCGTCTACCAGACTATCTCCAATATACAGCACATCATTTAACTGTGCGTTAAGGCTGTCAATTGCAAGTAATAACCCTTCAGGAGACGGTTTTGGTACTTTAACATCTTCTCTCCCAACAATAATATCTATTAAATCCAGAACGCTGTGCAAATCTAATGTTTCGATTATTCTGTAATGATATTTTGTAGTTACAATTCCCGTATTAAAGCCATCTTGCTTTAACCGTCGCAATGTGTTTACCGTATCGTCAAAAAGTACGGTGTTTTTTGACATGACCTCATCAGCCTTTTCTCTGAATAAATTCTTAAAGCGATTTATCAGGATTTCATCTTTATAGCCAGTCAGTTGTATGAACGCTTCGTCCAGCGATAACCCGACAGTTCTTTTTATGCTTTCACTATCGTATCCGGGAATTTCCAGCCCGCTGAAAGCGTGGTTAAAACTTGATACAATACCATCTGTTGCATCTGCCAGTGTGTAGTCAAAATCAAAAATAATGGTACTATATTTCAACTTTCCACCTCTTTTACCACCTCTACTTCTTTTTCTACCTCTATTACTTCAGCGGCTCTTAAAGGTTCTTCGTATTATTTTATATTTTTTTATCAGACTAAGCTCCCACTTCCTGTTTCCTGATACCCTGTTTCCCCTGACCTCTGTCTCCTGATACATTTTGTACTGCTGGCTTCCGGGATACTGCTGTGCTGATAATAGAGTGGGCTATGGGGAGATAAACATGGTATCTGGGGGGATAATTAGGGTATCTGAGGCCCTGCCTTTCTCCTGATATTTTGTAGAAAAGCATAGAACTCCTCATTTGCCCAGGTTTAAAAAGCGCAAAAATTTACCGACTTAACTAAAAAAGACCGACTATAAAAAGACCAGACTATACAAATTTTGAGAATCAATTTTTAATTCATTATTGAAGAAGCTCGGTGTCCTTTTGTACGATTAAGCTTATAAAAAGCAGACCCTTCATTAATCTGTGCTTTAACTGAGTCTGAGTTTTGTTTTGCCACTTCATCAAATGTCTTTAATAATCTATTCTACTGATCCTGTTTTTTGATTCTGCTTTAAGAGGATAGGCCCCGTAAGACTTAAAGCATAGTTATCTTTAGAACTGTTTCTTAATTGTATTCGATAAATTTGGTTATTCTCCGTTTAGTTCCAGTATATGAATGATAGAGTTTTTTAAATTTAAAGCATCTACGTCTTTAGGATTAATTCTTAAGACATTCTCCATTGCAGATAATGATTGATTATATCTTCCAAGTTCAAAGAGAATAGCCCCTTTATTTAACCAGGCTTCAAGTATATTCGGATTCTTTTGTAGTGCTTTGTCAAATACTTTCAGGGCTTCTTCAGGTCTGTTAAGCTTATAAAGAGTAGAACCTTTAAAGCTCCAGGCATTTGCGTTCTTAGGATTAATTTCCAGGGACTTATTAAATGCCTCCAGAGCTTCCTCGTACCTGCCAAGCATGTAAAAAGCGGAACCTTTGTTTCCCCAAATATCTGCGTCTTTAGGATTACTCTCAAGACCCTTATCAAATTCTTTTAATGCTTCTTCGTATTTACCCAGCTCATAAGAATCTCTACCCCTACGCTCCCAGGTGTTAGAATTTTTTGGGTAGCTCTCTAGAATATCACTTGTTCCTCTAATCAGTTTCTCTTTTTTAAGGGCATGAATCATAGTTTTATGTTTTTGTATTTCAGAATCTGCGGGATAGATGGCTGAGATTTCATCAAGTGCATCCAGTGCCTCTTTATATCTTCCAAGCTTGCATAAGGAAAAAGCCTTAAATTTCAATGCATATCTATAGTTTACGCTGTTACTTTTTTTCCATATATCAATATTTTCTTTAGAAATCTCTTTTGGCATAGTTTCCAGAGCGCTATCAAAGGCATCTATTGCACTATTATACTTTCCTGTTTTATAAAGAACTGTGCCTTTGATCAGCCAGGCTTCAGTGAAATTTTGATCCGTATATATTTCTTTATTAAGGAAGGAGAGTATTTTATTAATGGTTAGAACACTCTCATTTTTCAATGGAAAACTTTTATCTTGCATTAAAGTCTCGATAATGTTAATTATGTCCAGGTAATCTTTCTTTTCTTTATCTATTCCTGAACCTGTAAGTTCCTCTTTATCTAATGAGCTTCTCTTTAATTGTTCAAGTTCATACTTTTCATCTTTCTCAGTCATAACGCCAGAACCCCACTAAGACCGCAATCAGAAATTATTTAACTTAATTATTTTAATTGAATTAATTCGGCTTTGTAAAAACCTATATTAATTACTTCAAGAAGCTGAAA
This sequence comes from Methanosarcina subterranea, assembly GCF_055385895.1. Taxonomy (NCBI): domain Archaea; kingdom Methanobacteriati; phylum Methanobacteriota; class Methanomicrobia; order Methanosarcinales; family Methanosarcinaceae; genus Methanosarcina; species Methanosarcina subterranea. The sequence continues at coordinate 3,159,924 of NZ_AP042426.1, forward strand.
GTAGATGAACAAATATATCAAGGTCATTCGGCTCAAATTAACAAAGATTTGTTATTTCAGAGAATTTATACAGAACTCTGAGATCATTGACTTTAAACTCAATGGTTCTCTTCCAATCACCAATTGTCCCTATATAATATATTTACAACAAAATACTAAAACATACTTTTAAAAACAGATCTTGAAGGAAGTGCGTATTCTTAAAACGCCAGAATTTGATTAACACTTTTTAATAAAAGATTGTAAAAGAGAATGCTATCTTTTGTCAGGACAATTTTAAAATGAAACGGTTGTGGGCAGTCTTACAATAGCGTTGCATTCTTTTGCGTTACGCGTTCCCGATGATTTCGTACAAAGCCGAGATTCGAATCCGCTGAGCTCTTCTCTCAAGCTACCGTAACTTTCGGTTAAAATTATATACTGCTTCTGATACCTGCATCCAGACATGAGTATGAAAATACATGCCGGATTAAAGGTTTACTTAAATACAAAATAGTATCTGTAAAAAAATAAGCAATAAAAAAATTAGCAGTAAATAACTAAGCCGGATTTTGATAATCTCTGGCACGAGGACTATTAATTATAAATACTATTTTTTTCTCTATATTACTCTACAAAAAGAAGGAAAGTTTTAAGATAACTTTGCAAGATCACAAATTACATATAAAATAATTCCACACATACTCCATGTTTAAAGTACTCCGTTAAGTTTTAGAACATAACTTTTGTTAAAGTATGTTCAATATATATGGAATCCTTTTATGAATTCAGATTATACGGTGTATGAACTGCATCAACTGAAAATTTGATTTGCTGGAATAAATAGAGGTAGTTTAAGGAATGAAAAAATATGATGTAATTGTTGTTGGGGCCGGCGTAAGCGGGCTTCTGGCTGCGCTGACACTTTCCAAGCATGGAAAGAATGTCCTTATTCTTGAGAAAGGACGGTATCTCGGGGGAAACTGCAACAGCTATATGGTAGACGGGTATCAGGTGGATACAGGAGCACATGCAATAACCCATCTGATCGAAGGCCCTCTCCCGAGGTTGATAGATAATTACTTTGATTTTCTGCCTGTATTTGAGGAATACGGGCACTACTATGTCAGAACTGAAAGTGCTTTTACCAAAATTCCTTCAAACCTGAAAGATTTCGTGACTTTTGATGTGCTTCCGAGAAAGGATAGGCTTATTCTCTCACAGGCTCTTACGAAAGCTCTTACACTCTCATCTTTCGGAATAGACCTCTCGGACCAGTCGGTTTATGACTTTTTACCTAAAAATCTTTGCAAAGATACCTATGACTTTGTGGACACGATCTCGGGTTTTCTTTCGGGAAAGTCAATGAGAGAAACCTCTGCCCAGCGTATCCTCTCTGGCAGCAGTTTTGTCAGGGACAGCATTACACAGGAACAATTTGACGCCATGATCGGAAAGCTCGAGCCGAAAAAGCGTCAGTCTGCTGAGTCCATCCTTTCTTCAATACTTCCATACCATCTTCATGCTTCTTTGCAGGCCCGTGTGGACAAAGTAGCCCAGCCTTTCACATCCCTTGAAAGGCTTGCTACAAACAAGGTCAATTATTCCCAGGGATACCCGAGAAAAGGGTTAAAAGCCCTTCTGAATGCCATCCTTTATTCCCTCCCTGAAACTGTGGAAATAAAAAAAGAGTGCGAGGTAAAAAGCATCCTGGTGCAGGGTGAAAAAGTTTCCGGTGTGGAGGCTGATGAAATATATTCAGCTGATCTCGTGATCTATACAGGTTTTGCAACCGAGCTCCCGAGGCTTATTAAGGACCTACCACCGGCTTATAAAGAAGAACTTAAAGGAATCGTCCATAGCAAAAGCCTGACTATATGGCTTGGTTTGAAGGAGGAGCTTCCTGAGTTCAACTATACAGGCTCTGAGATCTGGTTCAAAGACTTTGCCTACTGGGCAATGCCCATCAGCAACTATGACCCCTCCCTTGCCCCAAAGGACAGGCAGCTTGTAGGCTTTTCCTTCGTAATAGACAAGGATCAGACCGAAGGGCATGAGCTCAAAAAAGCCTATGACACAATTTTCCGTGCCCTTCCGAATATCGAAAAATACATCGATATGCAGCATGAACAGATTATGGTTCCCGAAAAAGCTGCAGTCACAATTGACGGAAAATTTGCGGATATCAGGACTCCGGTCAAAAACCTCTATATTGCAGGCACTGATACTGACAAACGCAGCATGGGAATTACCAGGGCGTCGTACTCGATAATCGAGCTTTTAAAAATCCTGAATGAAGATGGGAATCTACATTAAATTGAAATCCTGATTAAGAACTGAACTTCATTTTTCTCTTTTTTACTTCTTATTTCCCTTTCTCTTTTCAATTTTTTGTTTCCCTCTTTCTCTTTTTTTATTTTTTATTTTCCTTTTCTCTGTATTTTTTCTATTCTCTTTTCCCGTGATTTTCTCCCTCTATTTTCTTTTCCTACTTTTTTGTCCGCCTTTTTCCTTTTCAGCAAAACTTATACAGGCATCAAGCGTATTGTACAAATAAAAATTAAAAAGAATTTTCGAATTAAGTAAACGTCAGGATCAAAAGTACAGCAGATCGATAGATTCCGATTTTGGGGCTGATAACATGCCAGATGAAAATATGCCTGAAACAGGACCGAGTTCCGGGTTTGAGCCTCCCTGGTATTATGTGGCTGAGGAAAGCAGTCTGGAAGAAGGAAAGCTTCTGCACGTCGAACCTTTGGGAAGAAATGTGCTCTTACTTAAAGCGGAAGGTCAGGTCCATGCTTTTTCAAATCTTTGTCCTCACGCAAGGTGTCCTATGGATAAAGGCAGGCTTGAAGACTTTATACTAACATGTCCTTGTCACGGCAGGAGATTCGACGTCAGGACAGAAGAGTGCCTTAATGACTCCCTGAAACTGAGGCGGTATGAATCAAAATCTGAGGGCGGCCGAATTAGAGTGAAGCTCGAATAAAGGCAGAAAACGAGCAACAGTTATTAAAAGTTAGTAAAAGTAGTTAGTAAAAGTTATTGAGGTTAATACAGGTTAGTAAAAGACAGTAAAAGTGAAAATCGAATCTATTCTCAGCAGAAATCTCTGCCTCTAAAATTTGAATTGAGGGTTCATTTATTTATTTATTTATTTATTTATTTATTTGAGTCTATGTTGTTATCAGGAGGAGACAAAAAATTAACGGGAATTCTGACATCAAAGGAATATTAAGCCTTTTTTTCGGACTGATAAGTGTCCTTTTTTCTCTTTCATTCTGGTTCGGAATAGGTAGCCTGTTCTTTACATCCTTTGCAATACCCTTCTCCCTTGCAGATATTACCCTTGCCAGGTCCCGCCTCAAAAAGAGCAAGGACGCAACTGCAAAAGCAGGGCTTACAGCAAGTGTATTTGGCTTTCTGCTAAACATTATGTCGTTCGTTATGTTTCTTGTCTTTTTCAAATGAGCCCTGTTCTTACAGAGCTCTGTTCCAGCATTTTGCACTTTCTACTGAAATCCTTTTAGTTTTTATTAATTATTATTTTTATAGGAGTTATAAATCTCCGACTATGCTTTAGCCAAACATTATTTATAATTGAATCCATAGTCTTGCTTTTTTAAGGGAAAATTATATATATGGATCAAATCTAGAAGAAAGTTATATATATGTTTAATAGGTAAAGAGATTCCGTTGCCCGGTAAACAGGGCAGTTTTCCTGTACCGGACGAAAATCATAAAACAGAAAGAAGTGATGATGGGATGACAAATACCGAGATTTTTGACAAGCTAACGAACGCGATCGTAACACAAAACATCGTAGGCTGTGCACAATTAACCCAGGAAGCTCTTGATGCAGGAATTACGCCTATTGACATTATCACAAAGGGTCTTTCTCCAGGAATGAAGATTATCGGTGACAAGTTCGAAGCTGCCGAGGTTTTTCTGCCCCAGATTATGATGTCCGGAAAAGCCATGAGTAGTGCAATGGAAATCCTGACTCCCGAACTTGAGAAAACCAAAGTAGCAGGAGATGAAGGAACCGGGCTTGCAATCACTTTTGTTGCAGAAGGGGATATTCACGACATCGGACACCGTCTTGTCTCAACCATGCTCGGGGCAAACGGATTTGAGATCCTTGATCTCGGAACTGATGTCCTCAACGAGACCGTTGTAGATGAAGCTGCAAAACGCAAAGGGCAAAAGATCATCCTTGTTGGCTCAGCCCTTATGACAACCTCCATGCTCGGCCAGAAAGACCTCATGGACAGGCTCAGGGAAGAAAACCTCAGAGACAGCGTAAAGTGCATGTTCGGAGGAGCCCCGGTATCCAAAAAGTGGATCGATGAGATCGGTGCGGATGCAACCGCAGAAAACGCTGCAGAAGCTGCAAAAGTTGCACTTAATGTAATGAAATAATCCTGGGAGGCAAAAGGACATGACATTTAGAAAATCATTTGACTGCTACGACTTCTACGACAGGGCAAAAGTAGGAGAAAAGTGCACCCAGGATGACTGGGACCTTATGAGGATCCCAATGAAGGCAATGGAGCTCAAGCAGAAGTACGGGCTTGACTTCAAAGGAGAGTTTGTCCCTACAGACAAAGATATGATGGAAAAGCTCTTCCAGGCAGGATTTGAGATGCTGCTTGAGTCCGGTATCTACTGTACTGACACCCACAGGGTCGTAAAGTATACCGAAGACGAGATCTGGGACGCAATTAACAATGTCCAGAAAGAGTTTACCCTCGGTACCGGCAGGGATGCAGTAAATGTAAAGAAGAGAAGTGTCGGCGACAAGAAAAAACCCATTATCCAGGGAGGTCCTACTGGTTCTCCTATTTCAGAAGAAGTATTCATGCCTGTCCATATGAGCTATGCCCTTGAAAGGGAAGTAGACACAATTGTAGACGGTGTGATGACTTCAGTCCGAGGCAAACCACCAATTCCAAAAAGCCCTTACGAAGTCCTTGCAGCAAAGACAGAAACCCGCCTTATAAAGCAGGCATGCGCAATGGCAGGTCGCCCTGGAATGGGCATATAGGGCCCGGAGACTTCCCTGTCCGCTCAGGGAAATATAGCATCTGACTGCGTTGGCGGCCAGATAAGCTCGGACAGCCACGAAGTCTCTCAACTAAACGAACTCAAAATCGACCTCGATGCAATTGCAGTGATTGCCCACTACAAAGGAAACAGCAATATCATCATGGATGAGCAGATGCCCATCTTCGGAGGATACGCAGGCGGCATTGAGGAAACCACAATTGTTGACATTGCAACCCACATCAACGCCTTTATCATGAGCAGCGCAAGCTGGCACCTGGACGGTCCTGTCCACATCCGCTGGGGCTCAACCAACACAAGGGAAACCCTTACTATCGCAGGCTGGGCATGTGCAACCATTTCCGAGTTTACAGACATGCTCTCAGGAAACCAGTACTACCCATGTGCAGGACCATGTACTGAGATGTGCCTCCTCGAAGCTTCAGCCCAGTCTATTACTGACACGGCATCAGGAAGAGAAATTCTCTCAGGTGTTGCAGCAGCAAAGGGTGTTGTAACAGACAAGACAACAGGTATGGAAGCCAGAATGATGGGAGAAGTAGCAAGGGCAACTGCAGGTATGGAAATCTCAGAGGTCAACAGGATACTCGGCGCTCTTGTGCCACTTTATGAGAAGAACTATGCAAGCGCACCAGCTGGAAAGACTTTCCAGGAATGCTACGATGTAAAGACAATAACCCCAACTGACGAATACATGCAGGTATATGACGGAGCAAGAAAGAAGCTCGAAGACCTGGGACTTGTATTCTAAGCCGAAAGTTTAGATTTGGTGTTGAGTCAATTAAGTCCGGGAATTCCATTCCCGGATTAGTTTTTACTGACCAGTTATTTACTGAACCAGTTATTTACCGAACCAGTCATTTATATAGAGTCAACCGTTTCAAACAAATGTACTGTTTCTTTTGCGGACTGGCTATATCTAGTTCCGGAGCGGCAGTTCTTAGTATGTCTTTTTCAGAACCTCTGGTACAGTAGTACATATGTTCTAATCTCCCTCATGTTTGCTACAGGACAGCCGGGCATATACATCTCTTTTCTTCGCTGCCCGAATTGCGATTCGGAATCACAGGAAATCAGAGATTCCCTGGGAGTTGCAATGTAATCGCAACAGTACGCGATCCTTTTCGCTCCAATTCGTTTCGTTCAAGAGGACTAATTTACGGGTTAGAGCAGTGAGATTCACTTAGGAAACTAATTATGGACACTGTTCTCTAATTATGTTCAAAAAGGTCAATTTATAAGTTATAGTAGTGAATTTCGCTCAAGTAGACAAAAATTACAAAAACCTGAAAAATATTTCCTTTCACGCTCTTTTTATTTCAGTCAAATACCCCGCGCTTGCTGCGGGGATGAAAAACTTCCCAGGTAACCGTTAGTAATAATATGATTCATCAATTCCATTTCTTGGTGTTAACTTCTGCTCAGACTAAATGTTTAAGGCTATTGTTCCCTTTAACGGAATTTGGAGGGGGGCGCGAACATACTCCGTTGCTTTTAACGGGGTGCGCCAGCACAAATTTGTTTTTCTAAGAGAGTTGTCAGACGGGTTGGAGGGTTCATAGAATTCGCGTTGGAAAGCTGTTTTCAGGTTCCTGTCACATTCAATTCATCCAGGGCGGTTAGAGCAAATATACATTAATGTAACCATTTGATCCTGTCTGCAGTAATGGAAGATTTGTAAAGAGAAGGCAGAATCGAAAATTAGCGCAGTTGAAACTTCATATTGAAAGACAAGTATGAAAGGGATAGTTGCTCACGAGCCAACGTTAGGAACGGACAGGAAGAAGGGATGAAACCTATCCTTCTAGAGTAATCGTTTCGATTCTCGTGTGTGTGTGAAATGAGGCTTTGATTCACTCGTAAGCAACCGGTATCTTACTACCGTATTATTCTATTTATAAATTTCGGTAGTGACTTATTTGTCCATTTTTGATATACCTTATGATATATAAGAAGGTCAAACATTTTTTTCCTTCAATAGGATAAATGAGTTAATAGAATAAGTGAGAGAATTCTTCAGATTACTTTTCCTATCGTTTTCATAACAAAGCTAATATCCTCACATATCCATACTTACTTAAGAGACAATCTGGGGGCATGAAGGATTCTACCGCTTGATGAAAATGAGGCGTTAGAGATAGGGTTATCTCTGGTAGATGAAAAGGATGAAGCCGGTATAATTGAGATCCTTAACTATCTATCAGAACTTGCAGTAAAATATGCAAGGGAAGGGCTGGAAAGTGATACTAAAAGATTAATTGAATATATAAAAGAGGTAGGAATAGCGTCAGCTCTTGCTGGATGCGAAATGGTTGTTACAAATACCATTCTTCTTTTTGCCCCTATTGCAAAAGAGGCTTGCAGGCGTGGTATGGAAAGCATTGTTGTAAATATAGCGCTTGTTCTTGGCGAAATTGGAAAGGCGGCAGCAGGGCAGAAAATGGAGGTTCCAGCAAAGATTGCGGCATCCTGTCTGGGAGAGATGGGAAATACTGCAGCCTTTACGAGAACCCGAAAAGAGATAATAACAGTCATTTACGCTCTTGGGGAGATTGGAAAAAGCGTAACAAAACAAAGTCTGGGGGATGCCGCAAATAGTACGGCAGCTTTACTCGGGGAAACAGGAAAAGTTGCAGCAGGCCAGAACTTTGAAGATGCGGCATTAAATGCCGAACTTCTATTACAGGAAATAGGTTCCGGGGCAATTGAGAAGAACCTGAAAGAAACTGCTGATACCAGTGTCCGTTTACTCGGGGATATAGGGAAAGCCGCCGACAGGCAGGGACTTGAAAGGGCGCTACTTCAGGCAGTTTATTCCCTTGAAACCATTAAGTTTGATGCAGAGGATCGCTATCTCGTGAGTGCATCCATTATAGCCGAAGTGGCTCTCATGCGTTTTGAGAGCCTGGATATCGAGAATCTGGAATCAAAACTAAACAAAAATTTTAGAGGAAAGAGAAAGTTTCCTGATATTGATTGAGGGGTTTTCGAGTCCTGGAGAAGAACAGTCCGGGCAAGAATTCATGTGAGTGTCTGAACTGCACAGCACCGCTTCTATAAAAGAAGAGGTCTGAATACCGGCAAGGTTATTTCATATCGAGATTCCCTTCCCGGATCTAAGAAATTTTACTGGGGTGTTTCGAATGTCTATTTTAAATGAAGCCAGGGCAACAGACCTTGGCTTAAGCTCTGTCAAGGATAATGATGAACTGGGTGTATTGAGGTCCATAGATTTTTTAACAGAGCAGGGAACGAAATATATAAATCAAGGGCTTGAGCCCGACGCAAAAAGGGCTATAACCAGCATAAGAGACATTGGAAATGCCGCTGCCCTTCAAAAAATGGAACTCGGAGTTTTAATTTCCCTGATCTCTCTGGGAAGGATGGCCGAGGCTGCCAGAGAACAGAAAATGTCTAACACCGGTTTAAGTATTATTTACTCTCTCTGCGCAGTTGGAAAGTCTGCAGTTGGACAGGAAATGGAGGCAGCGGTGAGGATCGCAGTTGCATACCTCGGGGAGATCGCAAACTCTGCATCCCTTCATAACATGAAAAGAGAATCTCTCGTATCTTCTCTTGCGATAGGAGCTATAGGAAAAGAAACATCCAGGCAGCAGATCGTCAGGGTCCCGGAGAACGGAGGACTTTTTTCTCCCGGATCAAGCATTCTTCTATCTGTCTCTCAGGACATGGACGAGCCACTCTTTTCTGAAGAGTTCCAGAGTACGTTGACCCACCTTATGGAACACAGGGGAGAGATCCATTCTCACCAGCAAGTGCCTGTTTCTTCAGAACATCCGTTTCAAGAAACTGACTTCAGAAACTTTGAAAATATCATTATAAAGGCTGCTGATGCGCTTGGAACAATAATGCTTGAACCTAAAGAAAAATTTCTGGTAAGTTATATGCTTCTGACAAAACTTTCTCTTGAAACATTTAGTAGTTCCGAGTACATTCATGAAGCCGAATCTTTTGAATGAGTAAACCTGAGTTGAGTAAGTAAATCTGACTTAAATAAGTAAATTTACTTGAATGGGTCTTACTTAAAAGGCAAGTTTCCAACCCTTAATTTCAATTTACCCACTCTTTTAGCCATAAGCCTTTTTTCCTGGAACTTTGAAAGAAGTTTTTATTCTCTATGAAGGTTGCTTTTCAGGTTTACCGACAGCCTCAAACCTAAGAAGTTTCATAATGGAGTACCTCTATTACAAAATAGCAACACTAATATCCCTTAATTTCATAGAGTAAGCCAAGCAGTATTACTCTGTATAATAGTTATATCCCGTTCAGTAGTTTTATGCTGTGAAACAGTTTTAAACTGACATAATCGCATAAAAATTACGCGCAATTATTGTGCAAATATGCAGGAAAACAGGCTTGAAACTTGAATTATTATATACTGGTAAAGGGGCAAAAAGAATGATCACATTAAATGAGGCAGAGGCAGTCGACATAGGTTTGTCCTCAGTTGAGGAAAGAAATGAGAGCAAAGTTTTCCAGGCGCTGGATTCCCTTACAGGGATCGCAGAAGGTTTCCTCTCTGAAAATGAAGAGGCAGATGCAGCAAGAGTTGTCCTTTCTATTTCGGATATTGCACAGGCAGCTGCGCAGGAAGGAATGGAACTTGTTACGATCAACTCAGCTCTTGCCTTCGGGAAACTGGCAAAATTAGCAGCAAAAAAAGGGTACGGATCCGTTCTGAACAGGACAATGATAGCAATTGGGAAGCTCGGAAGAACAGCAGCTTCCAGTTCGCTTGAAGCAGGCTCAAAAGTAGCTGCTACTACCATGATGGAAATCTGGAACCTTCCCTATCCTGAGAAAAAAGATCAGGAAGAAATTGTTGCCTTTTCCCTGCTCTTAAGAGATATCGGGTCTGCTGCCGCGATGCAGGGTATGGAAGAAGCTTTGCTTAACGCAATAACCTGCCTTGGAGAGGTCGGAAAAAAGGTAGCCTCAGAAAGCCTTGAGGCTGAAACTATCAGCACTCTTCTGCTGCTTGAAGAAATAGGCAAGCTTGCTGCAGAAAAATACTTCGACGAGGCGTTGAGTTCAGTAGCCCTTTCTATTGAAGATGCAGGAAAGCTTTCTTTGAAGAACAAACTTCGTGAAGCTGTACTCCAGAGCCAGTGGGCGCTTGAGACTCTAAAAATACAGGCTGAAGAAAAAGCCCTGACCAATTCTCCTATTGTTACGGAAATGGCTCTTGACAGCTTTAAATTCCCGGGAGTCACGGAAATCGGTGAAAAAACCGAGAAACTTCAGGAGATAAAGGAGCTGCAGAAAAAGGTTTATTCAAGCCTGTGATCAGCAAGAGCCCCTTAAATGTCACTTTCTAATTTCTTTTAATTTCTTTTAATTTCTTTTAATTTCTTTTAATTTCTTTTAATTTATTAGATTTTACTAGATTTATTCTGTTTTATTCTGTTTTATTCTGTTTTATTCTGTTTTATTCTATTTTATTTTTGATCTATTTTATCTCTTTATGGTATATATTAAAAATCAAATCTTCCCTGGATCTTATTTATTATAAATAGATCATTATCTTTTAAGCAGATTAAATAGATTCTTTTTTATTTTAACGAATATTCTTCCAATTCCAACTTTTCCAGTCCGGCTTTTGAGATTAATAAAGAGATATCAGTAAAATACGAAAAAGTGATAACCTGAGGATTCATAAATTGCAATAACGGCTGTGAAACTGGAGGCTAAATTTGCTTTTAAAAGAAGAAATCCTTCTGCTTGAGCCCGGGCTTAAGGCAATTAAGGCTCGAGAAGAGGCTCGGCTTCTCAGGATAATAGATGAACTGGGTGAGCTTGGAATAAAGTTTTTTTCCGGTCAGCTCCCGCGGGATGTAACAGGCGGGGCAATTGAGTGTATAAAATCCCTGGGGCTGGCTGCAGCTGACGAATGCATGAAATCCGGTGTCCTTAACGCGGCAGCTTCCCTCGGGTTGGTCGGGCAAGAAGCGGCAAGAAATGGAGCTACCGAAGCGGTAATAGAGACCGCTCTTGCTCTTAAGGCTCTGGGGGAAAAAACAGCTGATATGGAAACTCTTTTTTCTCTCAGGCTGATAGCTGTCTCCCTGAAAGAAGTCGGGAAAGAGGCTATAAGACAGGGAATGGAAAAAGAAGCTATTATAAGCCAATTATGCTTAAAGGAACTCCATATCTTTTGCAGGGGCTCGGAAGATGAATTTGAAGCCTTCAATGAAGACTTCTTTTCTTTAATCAGGGATATCGGAAGGTGCGCTGCAGATGCGGGCCTTAAGAAAGCCGCAATAAACGCAGCAGCCCTTATGGAAGATTTTTAATTACTAAAAAGATACTGCCAAACACTGTAAAGCAGCCCTTTATCTATTTTTGGATTACAACTAAACCCGGAGAATTCTCATTTTTTAATTCGTGCACAATTCATTCTTCTTTATATTCCGGTATTAAAAATAGTTTATTCTGGCAGGCGAAAGGTAAGGAGTTGAACCCTTTCGCCTGCCATGAAGGTTGTGTTGTTGGTATTCACACGGGTAAACATGCCAGAAATCCGCATGAATTTATGTTCATATAATATATATTATAAAGGAAATATATTAACTCTTTTCCTTTAATGCTAATTTTAGGCTTTTTATAATTATTCCAGTACCTTCTCAGCCAAACGAGCATATAATGTACATAACAAATCCGTGACCACATAAAATCATTAATATAAAACATTAAGCAATTCTCTCACTTTTAAATTAATTGATAATCTGTTATTAACCGGTGAATATTGATCCAGATATTTAAAGACAAAACGCGAAAAAGAGTATTTTTAAGTTAACATCTGGTTCTGTTTTTATAGCATCTCCACAGATTTTTATATCACTTTTACTTACTGACTTTTATCTTTTGTCACCTTTGTTTTTCTTTTCTATCTTTAAAGCTGCTCTTCCTAGTCGAACGTGAAAAAACAGTTATGAAGAGCGAATAAGGAATACTGATAAATTATATTGTAATTTAGTCCTCCTGAATAAAGTTTACTACCATAACCCATAAATTAGTCCTCTTGAGCGAAACGGAGTTGAGCGAAAAGGACCGCGGACTCCCGAGGCGCAATTCGGGCGAGGCGCAATTCGGGCGAGGCGCAATTCGGGCGAGGCGCAATTCGGGCGAGGCGCAATTCGGGTGAGGCAAAATTTAAAAAGAAAAATATGAGAAACAGGGGTTAAAACCCTGCGAGATGGCTTCTCTTAACCATTATATTTTAGTTTTTAGTTTCATCTTTTTCCACGCAGATGAGCTCTTCAGCATATGGTAGATTTTCTTCCATCCATGTGCAAAAATCCTTCCACTCATCGAGCTTGTGGTGGCGGCGCTGGAAATAAATATTTCTGAGCTCGGCGTAGTTCGTTATGACTGTCCTTTTCTGCATGTAAGCGCTTGGGAGGTCCTGGACAAGTTCCCTGAAGACTGTTTTTCGGTATGCATTGTCCTCTTCACTGTCCCCCTCACGGGATTTGTAGGCTTTGATAAGGTCGTTGAGGTGCCGGATCTGGGCGTTCCTGTATTCCGAAATAGTATCAAAGGAAAAGTCGTGCGGAGCCAGATCCCTGCTGGTCAGCTTATGCATTGTTGAGGTTGAATTCTTTTCCGTAAATTTGTAAGTATCAAATTCTTTCCACCAGTATAGGGGAGCCGTGAGGTCAAAGCAGACTGTAATGAATCTGAGAAACTTGCCATGCTCGTTTCCTGCAAGGGTCAGGCGCTTTGCCAGGTTAAGGTCCTTTTCTCCAAGGATGCAGTTCCCTGCCTGATCAGGCTCGCTGCTGTCCATAAGGTGCCATGAATTCATGGGATTCCTCATGCCTTTAATTGCGTAGTAGATATTGTATGTGCCGTGTAACTCGATTTTGATCATGAAAGCGCCTCTTTAGCCCGGTTATGTAAATAAATTATAAACCCGGTTTGGTAAATACTTTCTAGTGATAAATACTGTAAACATGCTCTGGCTAATACTTATAACTCATTTTAAATATTTGTTGCGCAGGAAAAAGAGTTGGAAGATAAGGCAGAGACCTCATCCTTAAAAATACGTAGCACACTGGATATTCTGGATAATTCAGATAAAGAGAGAAATATGCAGATACTTTTGAGAAGAGAGATAGACTTTTCAGGGGTAAATTATTTAAGAAAACCGATCACCCTTTTGATCCATGATTTATCCTTTCAAGTACAACCTTTCTGCAAGTTCCGGATTTTTCCGTATTACCATCAGTGGCAGCCCTGCATATTTTCAGTACGATACTGTTAACTTAAATAAACTCGCAGTTTCATGCAGAGAACAATTAGAAACATGTTTTTAAACAGGAAAAATCCGGAAACAAAAACAAAATACTGAAATGGAAATGACTCCTACAGACCCCTTATACATTGGAATCCTCTTTCTCACAGGCGCTTTTACAGGTGTGATCTCAGGCCTTCTGGGTGTGGGAGGGGGTTTTATTATGTTCCCTATCCAGTACTGGCTTTTGCAGGAAACGGGACTGCATCCTGACCTGGCTATAAGAATAGCTCTCGGGACAAGCCTTTCTGTAATCTTGCTCAATGCTATCAGTGTAACTTTAAAGTACCAGCGAAAGCAGGCAGTGCTCTGGAAGCAGGCAACTCTTATGGGAATTTTTGGGTCAGCTGCCAGTTTCGGGGGGGCAGCAGTTGCCTCTTACCTGTCGGCAGCCGTACTGAGCACAACTTTCGGGATCGTGGTCATACTGGGAGCGCTCAAAACGTACACAACTCCGGCTGTAAAGGAAAATGAAGAAATAAGCTCCAATAAACTCTCTTATGCCTTTGCAGGTATTCTGATAGGCTTTTTTTCTGGGCTTCTCGGGATAGGGGGAGGAGTAATCGGAATTCCAATAATGTTGATTTTTCTGCGTTTTGATATGCTGAAAGCCGTTGGAACCTCGGCTGCTGTAATTATTTTTACTTCTTTTGGAGGGTCACTCGGATATATTGTCAATGGCTGGGGACAGCCCGAGCTTCCTCCTTATTCCCTGGGATATATTAATTTGTTTAACTGGGTTTTGCTGGCAGTGCCAGGGTCTCTCGCGGCAAGAAGAGGAGCTAATATTGCCCATATAATAAATCCCGAATATCTGAAACACCTTTTTGTGCTCCTTATGGTCTATGTGGGGCTGGAAATGATAGGAATTATCTGAAACACATGCTTGATATGAATTATCTGATATACCTGCTGACAGGGCGTTTCAAAAGTTATTGCGATACTCATCCAATCCTGTTCAGGCGCTTTCAATAGCTGTTACAGGGTCAAGTTTTGCAGCTTTCCTTGCAGGGTAGATGCCCGAGATGATATTAATTATGAAAGCAAAAAAAGCAGCATATACAAAATTAAGCGGCTCTACCTCAAGGGGGAGAGTCTGAAGCCCGAAATACATCTCCTGAGGGACTTCAATTTCATAGCTCTGCAGGGCAACAGTCGCAACATAACCAAGAATTGTACCGAGGATCAGGCCTATGGCTCCGAGGACCATGGACTGGAAAATAAAGACAATCATTATGCTTTTTTGAGAAGCCCCCATAGCTTTCAGGATGCCTATTTCCCTTGTTCTCTGGGCAACAATGGTAATAAGAGTATTTGCGATCCCGAAACCTGCAATCCCGTAGATCAAAAGGTAGAAAATATTTACAAAGATCATCTGGGTTTCCAGAAGACCGAGAATTTCAGCATTTGCTTCGCTCCAGCTTACGGCATCAAGCCCGGTATCTCTCTCAATCGAAGTTGCAATGGTATCTGCCTGGTAGGGGTCTGCAACCCTGACTCCTATAGTGCTCACAACTCCGGGTTCATTAAAAAAATTCTGCACAGAATCCAACCTTGCATAGGCTGTTACTTCATCTGCAGCAGTGCCGGTATGGATCAGGCCCACGACCTTAAAAGAAGTTGTTTGCGAGCCCGGAAAAACAGCGTCCACCCTGTCTCCTATATGAACTTCAAGGTTTTCTGCAAGTTGATCCCCGAGCAGGATCCCGTACCTTGTATGGACAAGGCTCATGAGGTCCCCTTCTATAACGTCCTCACTCACCCTCATAACATTCTCTTCAGCTAGAGGGTCGACTCCCTGAATAGAAACCCCTTCGGCACTGTCCCGATATTCCAGCGCAGCCTGGCCCAGATATTTAGGGGATACAGCTAGAACTCCTTCTCTTTCAGCGATTCGGGCAGATGTATACCTGTAAAGGTGAATGAATTCTTCTTCCTCGTCTTGAGGACTGATAACAATATGAGGGTTATTTTCTATGCTTGCTGTCACAAGCTCGTCCTGAAACCCGGAAAGCATTGCCATCATCACCGTAATTACAGCAACCGCAAGGGCAACAGCAAGGATGGCAAAAAGGGTCTGCTTTTTTCGGGATAATACCTGCCTCAAAGCGATTTTCAGTTCATACATCTGAATAAACTCCTGGACCCGACCAGACTGTCAGAATTTTCAGGCAGCCTTAAACCTTCAAAGTGTCAGGGAATTCAACTTACTAAGCGTTTCAAATTTTGGAGAGATTCGGACTTAAAGGGATTCTGAGTTATTAGATTTTCAGATTTTCAAACTTTCAGATTTTTAGACTTATTTAACTTTCAAGGGATAAAACATACATGGATTTTTGAGCAATCCTGATACTTTAGACTTCTGTATTCATTTTTGGGAAGCTGATTATAAATCTGTTTCTAATACAGGGAAGAAAAAAGCAAAGCAAATGTAAAAGTGGAAGAAAGACCAAAAAATATAAAAAAGTAGAAACAAACAATAAAAGGTGTTAAGATAGAAGAAAGCAAAAGATGAGAGAAAATTAGATATGAATTGTATTGAAAGAGCAGATTGCCCACATTCATGCGTGGTATTTTGAATAAACACCAATCAAATGGGGGAGCAGCAGGTGGAGTAAGAAAGAATTGCCCACATTCATGCGTGGTATTTTGAATAAACACAGCTCGTTCGAAATTTATAAGCCCGGAATCTAACCCTTAAAACCATATTCGCTATTTCATGTAGTTTTTATCACTCCCGAGTTTCGCTTCCCGAGTTTCGCTTCGGGATCACAGGAAATCGGAGATTTTCTGGGAGTTGCACTGCAAGTGCAACAGCACGAGGTCCTTTTCGCTTCGCTCAAGAGGACTAAATTAAAGTGTCTCTGTCATTACAACCGTATTCGCTGTATCGAAATTTTTTTGCCACGTTCGACGCGGGAGAACGTCCTTTCCCAAAAAGAGAGAAACAAAAGAGAAAAGGCAAAAGCAAAAAATGAGGCAGCTAAAACCCTATCACGGGGAATATAAAATAAATTAATCTGCTTGAATAACGCTTCTTTTCAAAGCAGATGTATTTGATTGTTCGTTTAAGTGAACTACTCCCACCTAAAATCTTCTCCTTTCGGCTCAATTTTAAGAAAGGGGCTTCCTTCGAGTATTTTTATCATTGGCTCTGGTTCTAAGAACCTCAGTTCCTCAAAAAACCTGTATTGCGAAGATTTCCAACAAATTGTTGATAGCCCGTCCACAGGGCATTTTGCAATAGGTTTCACAACCTCCCATTGCATAATCTCCTGTCAAGCTCGCGGTTCACCGTTCAAACTTTTACCTATAAAACTTCTCTATAGAACCTTATAGTTTAAGTTTAGAAAGATGTACCTGACTGCGTGTTATCCAGCTATCCCACCTTTGTTATCTCTAGGATGTGGATAAGCTAATGAATAACAATATAGAACAGACTTAACAGACTTACAAGTTTAAGAAATTATTCTAAATCACTGACAGGGGAAAGTTTAGAAGTTGACGGTTCTCATCCCCAACCTGTTCAATCAGGTAAACCGGATCTTCTGAGGAAGGAGACTTCCAGCCTTAAAGTTAAAGAGACGGGCTCCAGCCTGGTTTCGGTTCGAGGCTAAAAAGAGAGGTAATCTATTCAGACTTTCCCGAAGCAGTATCAACCGGTTTCCTGTCAACTGGCACAAGTCAGATAATATAGGAAACTCAAAAGTCAGGAGTAACTCAAAAGTCAGGAGTAACTCAAAAGTCAGGAGTAACTCAAAAGTCAGGAGTTAGTAAAAAATAGAGCTAAAAGACTACTAAGAACTAGGGAGTGAAAAACTAAGGAATAAAAGTTAGAAAAGTTAATTAAAAAAGTTAATTAAAAAGTTAATTAAAAAAGATTAGAGCTGCACGTAATGTGCAACTTCACCGAGATCTTCTTCTATTCTGAGAAGCTGGTTGTATTTTGCAGTCCTTTCGCCGCGTGCAGGAGCTCCGGTTTTTATCATTTCTGCTCCTATGCCAACTGCTAGATCTGCGATGGTGGTGTCTTCGGTTTCGGCAGAACGGTGGCTTACGACTACGGTATAGCCGTTTCTGGAAGCCATACTTGCGGCATCAAAGGCTTCTGAGATTGAGCCGATCTGGTTGACTTTAAGGAGAAGGGCATTTGCTGATCCCATGTCCACACCTTTTGAGAGCCTCTCGATGTTTGTGACAAAGAGATCGTCACCTACAATGATCGTGTCCCAGAGTTCATTGGTAAGGGCTTCAAAGTCATCGAAGGCTTCCTCATAGAAGGGATCTTCAATAGAAAGGATAGGATAGGAGTTCACAAGCTCCACATAGTAGTCAAGCAGTTCTGGGGCAGCCAGTTTCTTTCCGTCAATTGAATAGAATTCCTCTTCATAGAACTCTGTCGCTGCAGCATCAAGCCCGATTGTAACCTCGGTCTCGGTATAGCCTGCTTCTTCAATTGCATGTACGAGGGCGTCAAGGGCTTCTGTGGACTCGCTCATTTTGGGGGCATATCCACCTTCATAGCCCACATTGGTGGAAGAGCGCCCATATTTTTTCTCCAGTAACTTCCCCAGGGTCTGGTAGATTTCAGTCCCGATCTGAAGAGCTTCGTAGAAGGTTTCTGCGCCTTTGGGCTGGATCATAAATTCCTGAATTGCAAGCTCATTTCCTGCGTGTTTGCCTCCGTTCAGGACATTCATTGTGGGTACCGGAAGGGTAAAAGCATTAGAGCCGCCGAAATAGCGGTAAAGGGGCATATTAAGGGAATCAGCTGCAGCTTTTGCAACCGCCATGGATACACCAAGAATAGAGTTGGCTCCGAGGTTCGATTTGTTTTCGGTTTCATCGAGTTCGATCATAAGCTCATCGATTTCCCGCTGGTTTCGCACATCAAGTCCAAGCAATTCCTTCTGGATAATGGTATTTACGTTCTTGACTGCGGTCAGGACTCCCTTTCCACCGTACCTGTTGGGGTCTGCATCGCGCAGTTCAAGGGCTTCGTTCGTACCCGTGGAAGCTCCTGAAGGGACGCTTGCTCTGCCAAATCCCTTAGGTGTGAACACATCAACTTCAATAGTGGGATTTCCCCTTGAGTCCAGGATCTCCCGAGCATGTATCTTTTGGATCTTATATTCTCCAGAATCCTGCTGTAAACCGATATACGACATCATTTCACCCTTTCTAATCTCTGATCTATTTATAGATATATTCTGTTATTTGAACTTGACTTTTACTTTAACCTAACCGTTACATGTCCGAATCGTATTTAATTCTTTATCCGGTTAGAACGAATAAATTTACCTTAGTTTTGTCCGTGTTTCTCACAGAAGAGACTTCTATTTTTACGCTTCCGGCATCCTATCTGCCTCGAGATAGCAGTACTTAAGGAGTCTCATTTTTGAGGATTGACTCTTTCTTCTTTGACTCTTTCCTCTTTTAGAATGGATCTTCCTCACTTGAAGAATTGAAGATATACATGCGTTCAAAACTTGTTATTCCATTTATCAGAAATGTCTATTTCCAACCTTCAGGAACTTCCATGCTTTATATGGCAAAACCTATCTTCATGTTTCTGAATAATCTATTTTCTGCTTAAAGGATGTTTAATTCCTGCAAACACTTGCTTTAAAGGTTTTGGTTCGAACTACAAAGCCTATTTTTTTCTGGAGATTTGTTCCAGCGGTCTTTTATACAAAAACTCCTAAAAAAAAGCCTTACTTGGGTTAGATGCCTTTTTTACTTATTGACAATACTCAATTTATTAAGAAAAATAATTTTATCTACATAAAATATATAAACCTGAAAGTATTATTCACTCTCGATGACCGACGATTCTCCAGTTAATTTAACCGAAAAAGAGTATTCAGTTATTGATATGCTCCAGAGCCTGGGACTCCCGAGGACAGAGGCCACCGCAATCGTGTGTTTAAAGGACTGCAGGGAACTCAGATCCCTTCATATCGAACTTGTTTCCGGGCTCAGACAGCCGGAAGTGAGCGTAGCCATGCGCCCTCTTAGAGATAGAGGCTGGGTGGATGAAAGGTCCGAAAAGAAGAATAAGGGAAAAGGGAGACCCGTAAAGTATTATCAGTTAACAGTGCCGTTCCCGCAGATAGTACACATTCTCGAAGAGGAATTTTTGGAAGATAATAATGAGAAAATGATCGCACTCAAAAGACTAAGGGAACTGGAGATTATACTGCAAAATTAAGTTTACTGCAAATTAAATCTACTGCAAATTAAATTCACCGCAGTTAAGTTTAAAATAAGCCTACTAAAACAAGTATACTGGAATCAAGCCTGCTAAAAGCAATTATTACTAAAAAAGCAATTATTACTAAAAAAGCAATTATTACTAAAAAAGCAATTATTACTAAAAAAGCAATTATTACTAAAAAAACAATTATTACTAAAAAAACAATTATTACTAAAAAAACAATTATTACTAAAAAAGCAATTACTATTAAAAACAGGTTAATAAAAAATAAGTCCATTAAAATAAGTTACTAAGATAAATTTATTAAAAAATAATTATAAGGAAATCTGCCAGATCTGATTTTCCATAACTCGCTTCAGGCTTCAATTACCCCCAATTCCCGGTATAACTTTTACT
The DNA here is from genome assembly GCF_055385895.1 of Methanosarcina subterranea. Lineage (NCBI taxonomy): Archaea > Methanobacteriati > Methanobacteriota > Methanomicrobia > Methanosarcinales > Methanosarcinaceae > Methanosarcina > Methanosarcina subterranea. The sequence goes on from NZ_AP042426.1 coordinate 3,179,903, forward strand.
CTATTAGAAATAGAAATATCACTTATCAGATGCCTGCATAAAGTTCACGGGAGCAAAGCCCTGCTCCATATCCATTACCCTTCTGGCAGAAATTCCTTCCAGCTCGAAAATGAATACCTCGACAACCATAAAAACTTCGCTCTCACCTCTCAGGCATCCAAGTTTAATGCTGTCTTCCCTGGCTGTTCCTGCGTGAAGGTGAATTTTAGGCTTTCCGTCCTCCTGAAAAATGTCTCCTATCCCAAGAATCTCGTGGGCATCATTAAAGGCAGACCAGACAGGTTCCGGAGGTCTTCTATTTTCTTTCGGACCTGTAACAAGTTTTCCTTCTTTCAGCGCGCCAAGCAGCATAAACACAGCCGACTCAATCTTCTCCAGTTCTGCAAGTTTGATAAGTTCCAGGATGAGGTCATCCCCGTGGTCAACCCTCACGGTAAAGACCCTGCCTATCCTTCCTTTTGCGTATTCCATACTTCCCCCTCACTGATCCGTTATCTTTCCGTCTACAATTCTGATAACCCTATCGGCTTTTCCAGCCAGTTCTTCATTATGGGTTACCACAATAAAAGTCTGATTATATTCTTTGTTCAGCTTGCGGAGCAATTCATAGATCAAGTCTCCCGCTTTAGTATCCAGGTTGCCTGTAGGTTCATCTCCAAGTACGATTGCCGGAGAACAGCTAAGAGCCCGGGCTACCGCAACCCTCTGGTTCTGACCTCCGGAGAGTTCCCCTGGCCTGTGATCCATTCTCTCTTCAAGCCCGACTTCTTTCAGAAGTTTTTCGGCAACACTCTTTGCTTCTTCCCTGCTCTTTCCCGCAATCAGGAGCGGCATCATTACGTTTTCCAGAGCAGTAAAATCCGGAAGAAGGTGGTGGTACTGAAAAACAAAGCCCAGCATCCTGTTTCTCATTCCGGAACGCTCCTTGTCCGACATTTTTGTCACATCTTTGCCGTCTATAAGAAGGGTCCCTGAACTGGGCGTGTCGAGCAGACCTATAAGATGCATGAGTGTGCTTTTGCCTGAACCCGAAGGCCCTACAATTGCAACAAATTCCCCTTTTGTAATAATCAGGTTTGCATTGTCGAGCGCGCGAAACTCCACTCCGTTTTTGTAAACTTTGGTCAGGTTCTTAAGTTCTATAATTGGGCTTCCATCTGTCATTCGGCTTCCGTCTGTCATGCTTTTCCTGCATTTCCAAAACTTTAATATTAAAAATAGAGGGGTTCTTAAGTAAAGAGCTTTTGGGCAGAAGGGCAGGGGACTCCATGAAAATTCTCCGATTATACTCCAGCAGCCACTATTTTCAGACCTGAAACCTTTGCCGTATCACTGATAATAGTACGTGTTACAAAATAAGACAGTCCACAATTATGGTTAAAGTACTGACTGGAGATCTGTCGACAGATTGCAGGCTTCGGTTTCTTTCCTGCTCACAAGATAGGCTGCTGTAAGGATGAGCACACAACCCAGAAAAGTCGAGATATAGAGAGGGCTTTTCAGGATTACAGTGTCAAAGAAAATTCCTGAAACCGGTTCGAGCAAAGCAAGAATGCTGCCTGTCTGCGCCCTGATACCTGAAATTCCTTTTAGATACAGAATAGCAGCGAATGTAATTGTCAAACCAAATAGAAACAGAGTATTGAAGTTTCTTAAGAAAACTGAGGTAGGGGTCAAAAACGCAGACGGCAACATAAACAGAAGACTTATTCCTGTCAGCCAGAAAGTCTGGGATATCCCCGTATAATCGTGCCTTAGATAACGAATTGTTACTATGGTGGTGCCGAAGGAGAACCCTGAAAGTAAGCCGAAGAAGAGGCCTTTCATAAAATCGGATCCTGTGCTAAGACTCACCAGAACCTCTCCAGGGCGGGTAATGAGTATTACCCCTGCAACAGAAAGCAAAAGAGGTAGAAGGCTTTTGCTGCTACTTTTTTCTCCAAGAATTGAAGGAGCAAGCAGATTAACATATACGGGAGCCGTATAAAGAAGCAGTACAGCAATGGAAATTCCACTGTACCTTATAGCCGAAAAATAGCATATTCCTGTTACCGCATTCAGAAAACCCAGAAGCAGGAGATATTTTTTGTTCCTGCCTGGCATGAGCTGTTTAAGGCTTCCGCTCAATAGCAGGTAAAAGAAAATCATACATAAGCCGAAAAAAAGCCTGCAGAATAAAACGGACCCTACGGACATATCCTGGACCCTGTCCAGAAAAACTCCTATAGTGCCGTAAATAATGCTACCTGTTATAACCTCGGAGTACGGCTTGAAAGAGTTTCCCTGTACTGGCATATTTGGGAATTAAAAGACCGTAGATATATATTTTTTGTAGTTTACTGTGAAGTGGCTGATTTTCGGAGTAAAAATTAATGCTGTTCGATATCCAGAATATATCCTTAATCGCCCTAGTTTCGCTTCGGGATTACAGGAAATTGAAGATTTTCGGGGGGTTGCATGCACTGTAAGTGCAACAGTACGCGGTCCTTTTCGCTACGCTTTGCTCCGCTCAAGAGGACTAAATTTGGGGATAAATCATAAATCCTGTCATGCTCTGCTGCGTCGAACGGTCTTTCCCAAAAAGAGAAGAAATATAAAAGCCAGCAAGTGAAAATTATTGGGCGAATATAGAAAAAAACTAGCAGAAGAATAGAGAAATCCAGGAGGTAAAAGTAACAGAAAAACGGTAGAAATGCGACCAAAAAAGTAAATTTTACTTGAAAAATACTCTCTCAGTCTCTTTGAAATCCTGTTTCTATTCCTTTCTTCCTTCTACTTCTTTTTGAAAGACCACCAGCCAGGTTGGATGGGCACCTATGTTTACCTGCATTGAAAGATAGTTTCCGGGGGAAAGGAAAGAGTTATTTCAGGCCAGCGGACAATTCTTCAGGATATAATTCTCCTGATTGCGGTACCGTTTGCCACTTATCTTTTTCTTACCTGACAGTCCGGTCTCGCCCAGCACAGGGAGAGAAAACTGAAAGATTCCCTGTCGAGACTCCGGGAATATATAAAACAATTAATCAGGGACTACTATTCTTTATGGAAGCGGAAAAATCTGGTAAAACATGTAAAAAATCTATTTTTGTAGAAAACCGATTCCATAAACTATTTTAAATGCTTATTTCTGATACACAGTTTATCTGGAAGCTTAATTAAGAATCGGATCTATCAAGAATTGGATTTATCGGGAACTGGATTTTTACTGAAAATAAAATAAAAAAGAGAAAAGAGGGTGATTATTTACCCTGTGGCCTTAAAAGTTCTTTTTTCCAGAAAGGTACCTTTTTGCTCAATACCGTCTTTTCCCCGAAAACTAGCTTTCTCAGGAAAACTGAATTGTCCAGGCTTACTACGACTGCTGCTGCAAGGATAAAGAAGGAACCTATAAGCATCCCGCTATGGACCGGGTTTCCCAGAACCGTGTAATCAAAAAAGATACAGGAAACAGGCTCAAGAAGGGTGAGGATGCTGCCTGTAATGGCGGTTACACCTGCAACACCTCTTATATAGAACACTGCACCTACACCGGTGATAAGGACTCCGAAAAGTACCAGGGTGTAAAGGTTTTCAACGAGCACATGCCCTGGCAGGGAGATTGCGAAAGGAGAAAGGAATGCCAGACTGATTACGCTCTGCCAGACAAGCTGAGTAAGGCCGTTGTACTCGTCTCTGAGGTAGCGGACAGATATTATGACACCACTGCTGAAAAGGCCTCCTACGAGCCCGAAGATTACACCTTTCAGATAGCTGCTTCCAAATGCAAGCTGTTCAAAGCCGCCTTCAGGCCTTGTTACGTAGAAAACGCCTGCCAGACCAAGGAAAAGGGCAAGAATCGTTTTTTCGGTATTTTTTTCTCCGAGGAGAACGGGTGCAAGGAAAGTCAGGTATATAGGATCAGTATACAGGAGAAGGACCGCAGAAGAAGCTCCCAGGTAGCGAATTGCAGAATAGTAGGAAAACATTTGCGAAACGTATAGAATTCCCAGAAGAAGCAGGTACTTTTTCTTCTTTTTCAAGGAGAGTTGACCGAGGTTTCCGGTAATTGCAAGGTAACACAATATGGCTGAAAGCCCGAAAAGGACTCTATAGAAAATAATAGAGCCTACAGACATATCCTTAAGCCATTCCATGAAAATTCCGACGGTACCATAAATAACACATGCCATGAGCAGTTCAAGGTGGGGTTTAGAGGCAGCAGTCATATATATTCAGGGGGTATGAATGTATATATATTTTTAGTAAGATAATGGCAATTCCAGTGATATAATACTTCATAAAAAAATTTACAAACTTAACAAAAAGTTATTTTTATTCTGTATTGGCAAGCCAGTACTCCAGAATTGCCGTGTCAGGCAAAAGTTCAGTTTCCTGACTTTTTCAAGCTGAGAACTACATGCTGTCTGCTTCCGGTCCTGTAGATTGTAAGGCCTTTTAATCCCTGCTTCCAGGCATAAATAAGAGTTTCCTCAATATCTTCTTTTATGGCATCTGCAGGCATATTGATAGTCTTTGAGATTCCTGCATGGCAGTGGCGTTGAAAGGCTGCCTGGATATCAATATGAGTCTTCCAGCCAATATCAAGGGCTGACCTGAAGAGCCTTTTTTCTTCTTCGTTCACTATTTCATGGTCTTTCATATCCTGCAGGGTTCCATGGGTGTAAACATGCTCAAGGAGCTCATAGTAATCAGATCCCGAAAGCTCTGGCTTAAAATATGCCTCAAAAAGGGGGTGGACAAGCATGAACTCTTTTCCTACTGTCTGTGTCCGCCTGTAGACCCAGCTGAAAACAGGCTCAATCCCTGCAGAGGAACCGGCAAGAATGCTGATGGTGCCGGTAGGGGCGATTGCGGTCAATGCAGCGTTTCTCATTGGAAGTTCCCAGGTGGAGCTTTCATGTTCCGGAAAAGGCCCTTTTTCTGCTGCAAGTTTCCTTGATTCCCGGATCGCGGCCCAGTTAATCTGCTCCATGAGCTTTTCTGCAAGCTCGAGAGCTTCTGTTGAGTCATAGGGCAGCCCCAGTTTCAAAAGCATATCATGAAATCCCATAACTCCAAGCCCAAGTTTCCTTGTCTTTCTGGTAGCCTTCTCAATTTCCTGGACAGGGTAGACATTTACATCGATTTCATTATCCAGTAAGCGGACAGCTTTTCCGGCTGTTTCTCTGAGTAAATCCCAGTTGATTTTTCCGTCTACAACAAAAAGAGAAAGGTTAATGCTGCCCAGATTGCAGGATTCGAAACGCAGGAGTGGCTCTTCACCACATGGGTTTGTGGCAGTGATATCACCAAGGGCAGGAGTGAAATTATCCCGGTTTATTCGGTCATAGAAAAGGACTCCCGGCTCCCCATTTCTCCAGATCCCATCAACGATTTCGGAAAAAATATCACCAACCTTTATGTCTGTTTCTGCATTCCAGATCTCATCTGTTCCGCCTTCGGCAGCCAGGTTCATAAAAGCATCAGGAACCATAACAGAGATGTTGAAATTGCTCAGTGTGCCTTCCGTACTTTTTGCCTTTATGAAAGGAATAATATCATTATGAGAAACATCGAGGATACCCATATTGGCGCCCCTTCTTCTCCCGAACTGTTTTACAACTTCAGTCGCCTCATTAAAGAGCCTCATTAGAGCTACAGGGCCGCTCGCATTACCGTCGCCTGAGGCCACAGGGGAACAACTACCTGGCCGTATCTTTGAGAAATCAAACCCTGTACCTCCCCCGGTCTTCTGTATAAGGGCAGCAGTTTTGACAGAGTCGAATATTTCTTCTATGCTGTCCTCCACAGGTATGACAAAACAGGCTGAAAGCTGCCCTGAGGCTGTTCCTGCATTCATAAGAGTAGGAGAACTTGGAAGGAAGGTTTTGCTGACCATAAGGTTAAAGAATTCAATATACTCCTCATGGGTTGTTGCAACTGCTTTTGCTACTCTCTCACAGATATCTTCCCAATCCTCCTCCCCCTCCCGAAGATATCTGGTTTTAAGAGTTTCAGCTGCCAGAACATCCCATCCCTCTCCGGTTTCTAACACAGAAATCACTTCACCCGAATATTCTGACTTTTTTACAGCAGGCCCTATTATAGATCCTTTTACGGTCCCATTATATGTCCCGCCATATGTTCTGCTATATGTCCTGCTATTTTACTAAAGACAACTTATGTTCTCTATTAGGTGGGATTTTTTATCATCCTATCCGAAAATCCTTTTAGAAAATATGGTCAGAAATAATAATCAGAAATAATAATCAGAAATGATAAGTTAGAAATGTTGATTAAGGTTCAAAACTCGAAATGTAATTGTTGGAGTAAAAATAATTACTGGCATAATTGAACGAAAAGTAGTCAGAGAATTATCTCAAAACTTACAGAAAAATAGGGAAAATAGAGAAAACAGGGAAAACAAAAAAATGATTGATTGAAAAAATGAGAAGTTGATCCGGTTATGAAAAACTTTAGACCAGCTCAGCCTTCACAATTTTTACTTCGGTCTTCGGGCGGTCCTGACGGTCGGTTTTTACCTTAGCCATGGCATCAACAACATCCATGCCTTCTACGACCTTTCCGAAAACAGGGTGGTTTTTATCAAGGTGAGTGTTATTTACAAGGTTGATGAAGAACTGGCTACCGCCTGTGTTAGGGCCTGCATTTGCCATTGAAATCGTGCCCCTCTCGTTTTTGTTGCGCTTTGTGAACTCGTCCGGGATCTCATAGCCGGGCCCACCCATACCCGTTCCTGTCGGGTCTCCGCCCTGGATCATAAATTTGTCGATGATCCTGTGGAAAATTACGCCGTCGTAGAAACCTTTGTCCACAAGTTTAGCAAAGTTTCCTGCCGTAATTGGCATGTCCTCAAACAGTTCAAGAGTGATGTCACCCATAGTGGTATGCAGAACCACTTTCTTTCCCTTCCATACGGCCATTTCTGTTCCTCTTTCGATCTTTTGATCTGATTTTTATGTGTGCCTGTCTTTTTGTCGGCTTTTTGTGCACTGTATGTTCGCCTTACATGTAAATGCTTCGCCAGCAGAGTTGCGGCTCTGCAGTGAGCTGTCCTTTTCGCTTCACTTCGTTTCGCTCAAGAGGACTAATTTATAAAATTTCATCTTTTCTTCCCTGATTGCGCTTCGGGATCAAAAAACTATGAATTTCCTTGTCGTTACACTATGCATTCAGTAGCTTTCAGTTCTTTTTACTTCACTCAGGCAGGAGAGAGTTCGGGACTTCGGGCATTTTCGGAGGCAAAATTCAGTGGCGTAGAGTGTCTTAATTCCTGATTATTGTTCATGGTTTAAGATGCCCGAGTTCTCTATTGAGAGTGTATTTGAGGAAGGTGATTGAAAAGGAGATATGAAAACATGATAAAGATATCCAGGCTTCATTAAAATAGTCCTAAAATTATAATTCAGTTGTTTGCAAATATATAAAGTTTTTGAGTGAGATATGAGGTTTTTCTTCTCTTATAGTGTAACTTGATACTTTATTTTCTAAACTTTCAGTATAACAGTTGGTTAGATTTTATCTAATATGAAAAAATCTGTACAAATTCCATGATATATTGTCCTCTTCTATGTATTATACTTACTCGATTATTTTATGCAAATCCTTACGTTTTTATAGGCAGCTTAGTTTATTTTTTAATAGGGAAGAAATAGGTTAACTCCCGTTAAGTTCCTTCAGATTGTTAAGGTTCAATAGAAGTTTCGATAGACAGTTTCTGGAAGTTCCGATAAAATATAGTGGGGGAAATTGCAATGAACAGATTACAGGTTTTTTGCCTGTGGATAGCCGCAGGACTCTTCATCATTCTGGCCGTCCTTCCGGCTTCAGCCGAAGCGGCTACAGGAGATGGAACAATTCTCGAAAATGAAACCGGAGAACTAAATCTAACAGAGTATTCAACGGCTTCATATAATGAAACTGAAGTCATTGAGAATGAACTGGGGCTGGGCTTCCGATTTCTTGAATCAATGCTTCGCCTGCTTCACCTCAATCTGAACCTTATAAACGAAATCCTTAATGAACACTCTGAAGAATATCCGTTTCTGCAGTCCACAATAGAGGGAACAGCTACAGGCATAGACACTGTGGATTCAGCGATTGTTGTTGTGGAAGATCCAACGAACATAAGTAACGCAAAATCAGCTATGAATACCTTCGACGGCGCTATTTCAGACCTGAATGCAAGCCTCGTGTACCCTCAGGATATGCTCGATGCTGCAAATGCGACCCTCGGGCAGCCTGAAGACACAACACCGATACTTGAAGATATGTACAAAATAACAAAGGCGATGGTCACGATTTATGACCACATTGAGAACTAACCGGGAAGGGAGGACCTGTGAGGTTTTACGGATTTTTGTTATCAGGTTCCAGTTTATTTTTTACTTTTAAGCTTCCGGGAGGCCCGTTTAATTAGGAGGCACTATTCAGGGGATCGGAATGGCATCCTCCTGCTTTCCTTTTCAGCGATCCGGCGCGGCTTGAACCCGGCGGTTTTTAGCTAAAAAAATGAAAAACTTCAACCGGCACTTCCTCGCAAGCTTTTTACTGGATTATCAATAAGAGATTGCCATGTTATTCGATTCTAACCTCTTCACTTCACATGCAGAATTTTAACATACAGTTTGCACTCTTACCGAAGCATAAACCATTTTGAGGTTCAACTGGCGGGTTGTTATGGCTAAAATGTCCATTATCGATTATGTAGTCGTCCACGAACTCTGCCATACAAAATATAAAGACCATTCAAAGGCTTTCTGGAATGAAGTACAGAAAATTCTGCCTGATTATGAAGAAAGGAAAGAATGGTTGAGAGTGCATGGGGATTTGTTGAAAATTTAAATATCGAGTCGATCTCCGTTCTAAATCTGGATTTTTCCCCATACAGCCGTAATTTGTCATATCGGGTCGTTTAGTCTCTTTAAAGTTTTGTACTTCCTTCAACTTCTGTCTTCTTTTTTGAAGGGCCGCCAGACAAGCTGGCGGGAGTGCTCATATTTATCTGCTGATTAAAAACGGTCCTCGAGATCAATAAAGTATTTCTCAGACTTGCTTGAACCCTCGAGCATAGTAATAATTTGCTTTTCTTAAACTGCAGGGCAGGGCCAGCCGCTCTGCGCGGAAATGAATTGTCAGCAATTTATTTATTCAGCCCGGAGTCCTACAAAGTTGACAGACTGATTCGCAGCTCACCAGGATATCAGACTTAGAAGCTTTACTCAACACTTCAAATTGGTCCACTTTTTGAACTCTCAGCCTCATCCAAAACCTTTTTATATCAAGTATGGTATTAGACATTGTTGTACATAACTATACACCAGTGATAATTAATGCACGATTCAATCCTCCACATCCTCAACACAACAAAGACCCGGATTCAGGCTTTTGGGGCCGATATCCATACAGAAGAACCGCAGCCGCAGTTCCAGAAAAGGAACTTCATCGCCGCTGTGGCAGCCGTAAGGGCAGATGGGCGGGTGCCTGTAATTGCTGAGGTCAAACCTGCATCTCCTGGAAAGAGTTTCAGGGAGATCCCGCCTGCAGTGGCTGCTGAACTTGCATGGGAGATGGAGGAAGCCGGAGCTGTTGCAATTTCTGTCCTTACCGAGCCTGGGGTGTTTCGGGGTTCACTCGAAAACCTGAATGCAGTCAGGAAAAAAGTATGTCTGCCTGTCCTCAGAAAGGATTTTATTATTGACAGGCTGCAGTTCGAGGAAACAGGAAGCGATCTCGTGCTCCTGATTGCAGGCATCCTGGGGAAAGAACTTGGAGCGTTTGTTGATCTTGCTCTTGAAAAAGGGTTTGAGCCTCTGGTCGAAGTTCACAATAGAGAAGAGCTTGAACTTGCCCTGGAAACCGACACAAAAATCATCGGGATCAACAACCGGGACTTTGAGACACTAAAAATCGATCTGGCCACAACGGAAGAGCTTGCACCACTAATTCGGGAATACGACCTTGACCACGGGACCAGCCATATCATTATAAGTGAGAGCGGAATGAACAGTCCCGGGGATATCAGGCGTGTAATGAATGCAGGGGCAGACGCTGTGCTTATAGGGTCTGCACTTATGGAAAGTGACTCCGTTTTTGAAAAAACTAAAGAATTCGTCCAGAGTCTTTGCTGGCGTTAATAACTGCTTTTCCTTGATTTTTCGGAGCTTTCAGCCTGTGGAAATGAGGTTGAAAAATCCGCTTCATTCCAAAACGAAATTCTGACTAAATTCTGTTTCACAATATCACAAAGAAAGGAATCAGGAATTAAAAAACTAAGGATCACGAATCAGAATCACGAATCGGAATCACGAGATAAGTAATCACGAGATAAGTAATCACGAGATAAGTAATCACGAAATCAGCGATTAAGACATCCGAACTCAAGAGACAAGGGAGTAATCGAATTGACAGGAACTACAATTTCAGAATTACAGGTGAAAGGAAAGTACGGAGAATTCGGAGGGCAGTACGTACCTGAAGTACTCATGCCGGCCTTAGAAGAGCTCGAAGAGGGGTACGAGCGGTACAAAAACGACCCCGAGTTCCTTGCAGAGCTTGAGCACTACCTCAGGGACTTCGGGGGCAGGGAAACTCCTCTTTACTTTGCCCGGAACCTGAGCAAAAAATACGGGACTAAAATATATCTCAAGCGGGAAGACCTTGTGCACGGAGGAGCACACAAGCTCAACAACGCCATAGGGCAGGCACTGCTTGCAAAGTTTATGGGAAAGACCAGGCTGATTGCAGAAACAGGTGCAGGGCAGCATGGGACTGCAACTGCTATGGTGGGAGCCACCCTCGGGTTTGAAACGATTGTCTACATGGGGGCAAAAGACATCAAACGCCAGCAGATGAATGCATACAGAATGGAACTCATGGGGACAGAGGTAAAAGCCGTAGAGACCGGCTCAAAAACCCTCAAGGACGCAATCAACGAGGCTTTCAGAGACTGGGTCACAAATATCGGAAACACACACTACCTGATCGGGTCGGTGGTCGGTCCCCATCCTTACCCGATGATTGTAAGGGACTTCCAGAGCGTGATAGGGCGTGAGGTAAAGGAGCAGGCAATAGAAAAAGAAGGCAGACTGCCTGATTCTATCATCGCCTGTGCAGGCGGAGGGAGCAATGCCATGGGGATTTTCCATCCTTTTGTCGAAGACAGGGATGTCAGGTTGATTGCCGTAGAAGCCGGGGGAAAAGCCCTGAAGTGTACGGAAAAAGCAGCCCTTCATTCAGCATGCCTCTGCGCCGGAGAAGAAGGAATCCTGCACGGAGCAAGGACAAAGGTGCTGCAGGACAAAAACGGGCAAATCCTTGAGTCCGAATCCGTATCTGCAGGGCTTGACTACTCAGGGGTAGGACCTGAGCTGGCATGCCTTGCTGAGAGTGGCAGGGTTACGGCCCGTTATGTCACGGATGACGAAGCGATTGAAGCTTTTAATGAACTGAGCCGGCTTGAAGGAATCATTCCTGCCCTTGAATCCTCTCATGCCCTTGCCTATCTGAAAAAAGCCGCTGAATCAGGGGAACTCGGAGAATTTGTGGTAGTAAACCTCTCAGGAAGGGGAGATAAAGACCTGGAAACCGTCCTGAGCCTGAAGAGAGGGATCTGAAATGAGAACCGAAATGAAAACCGAAACAAGAGCCGAATTAAGAGCCGAAATTAGAAGGCAAAAAATCTCGGAAAAATTCAGCGAACTCAGGGAGAAGAAAGAAGGAGCCCTTATCAGCTACGTAATGGCAGGAGACCCTTCAGCAGAGGCAACCTGCGGGATTGTAAGAGCCCTGGCAAACGGGGGAGCAGATATAATCGAACTTGGTTTCCCGTTCTCTGACCCTGTGGCTGACGGGCCAACTATCCAGGCAGCAGGACAGAGAGCGCTTGCAGCAGGCATGGATACTGAACGTTACTTCGAACTTGTCAGGGATCTTGAGGTTGAAGTCCCTCTTGTTTGCATGACTTATTACAACCCTGTATTCAGGTACGGAGTGGAAAAATTCGTAGAACATGCCGCAGAAGCCGGAATCAGCGGACTGATCATACCCGATATCCCGGTAGAAGAAGCAGCTGACCTTAAACACAGTTGTGAGAAACACGGGCTTGACCTGATCTTTCTGGTCGCACCCACAACAACCGATGCAAGGATCAGGAAGATCCTTCAGAGGGGATCGGGCTTCATCTACCTGGTATCAAGGCTCGGGGTTACGGGGGCTAGAGATAATGTTGCAGGTTCCACAAAAGAACTGCTTTCCAGGGTAGAAACTGAAATTCCGAAAGCTGTAGGCTTTGGAATTTCAACAGGAAGACAGGCTGCAGAGGTTAGGAAGGCTGGTGCAGACGCTGTGATTGTCGGCTCGGCTTTTGTAAAGATTATTGAAGAAGGAAAAGACGTAAACGAAAGGCTGGAAGCCCTTTCAAGGGAACTCAAATCCGGCATACTTGAAGCAAATTGAACCAGGGAATTGCAAAGGAGGCAGGAAAAGATGCAGGAAATGAAGGCATATATCAAAAAACTGGAAAAAGGTCATGACCTGAGTTCAGAAGAAGCCGAAACCGCAGTAGGAAAGCTCCTGAGCACGGCCAGAGATGAGGAAATAGGGGCTTTTTTACTTGCCCTGAAGGCAAAAGGGGAAAAGCCCGAAGAAATTGCAGGTTTCGTACGCGGTATGAAGAAAGTTGCCAATATTATCAGGCCAGGGACGCCTTTCAGGCTTGTAGATACCTGTGGGACAGGAGGAGACGGGCTTAACACCATCAATGTCTCAACAGCAGCTGCAATTGTGACTGCAGCAGCCGGGGTCCCGGTAGCCAAACACGGAAACAGGGCAGCTACCTCAATGTCAGGAAGTTCTGACGTGCTTGAAGCTCTCGGGATTAAAGTGGACCTCCCCCCGGAACAGGTTAGAAAGACAATAGAAAAGATAGGTATAGGTTTCATGTTTGCCCCGGTCTTCCACCCTGCAATGAAGCGGGTTGCCGGGGTAAGGAAAAAGCTCGGGGTAAGGACAGTCTTTAATATCCTTGGACCCCTGACAAACCCTGCAGGAGCAAAAGGGCAGGTTGTTGGAGTTTTTGATAAAAGTCTCTGTAAGCCTATAGCTTATGCCCTTGCCGAACTGGGGACAGAGCATGCCCTGGTAGTGCATGGGGACGGGATGGATGAGATCACAAATACGGGTGAAACCTATGTTGCGGAATTAAAGAATGGGAAAGTTTCGACTTACACGTTGACCCCCGAGTCCCTTGGCATGCTACGGGCAAATCCGGAAGACATCAAAGGAGGTACTCCGAAAGAAAATGCGCGAGACCTTCTGTGCATCTTCAAGGGCCAGAAAGGACCTAAAAGGGACCTCATAATCCTGAATGCAGCTGCAGCTCTTTACGTAAGCGGGATAGTGAGCTCAATCCGACAGGCTATCCCCATTGCCGAAGACGCTATTGACAGCGGAAAAGTCATGGTCAAGTTTAACCAGTTCCGGACTTTTACCAGAGAACTTTACGAAAAGGATAAACAAAAGGGCTCTTCTCCTGGAAAAACAACTTTATCTCCGTCCCGAATTTCCATGTTAAGCCCAGCTTCCGGGGAGAGGGCATGAAAACAGGATCAAAAACCAGGATCAAAATCTGCGGGATCCGCAGCCCTGAAGATATTGAACTTGCAGCTCTCTATGGAGCCGACGCGCTAGGATTTATAACCGAAGTCCCTGTGGAAAGCCCGAGAAAGCTTGATTCGGACGTCGCATCCGCCCTTGTTTTAAAAGTCCCGAAATACCTTGATTCAGTAATGGTCATAATGCCTGAAAACTCCACCTGTGCCCTGGAACTTATCGATAAAGTAAGACCGGACATAGTGCAAATCCACTCCGACCTGCCCCTTCTAGAACTTGAAATCATAAGGGAAAAAGCAGACATACCTGTAATAAAAACCCTTTCTGTGCCTGCCGGGCGAGGAGCTTTCAGACTCCAGAACCTTGTAAAAAGGCTTCTTGAGGAGGTCCGCGAGATGGAAGAAAGCGGAGCTGTTGACAGCGTGCTCCTGGACTCAGGGGTTGCCGGAAAAATAGGCGGTACAGGCTGTGTACACGACTGGGACCTGAGCCGGAAAATTGCAGAAGAGACCAGCCTTCCCCTTATCCTTGCCGGCGGGCTCAAACCCGAAAACGTGCAGGAAGCTATCAGGGTTGTTTCTCCCTATGCTGTGGATACGGCTTCAGGGGTAGAGACCTGCGGAAAAAAAGACGCTGTGAAAATCAAGAATTTTATTGAAGAAGTGAGGTGTGCCAATGCTTTCCTTTGACCTTGGAAAAGAAGAGTTTAAGGAGCTTGTCTCAGGGCTCAAAAAACCCGGGCTCGTCCAGCTCCTTGCAAAGGTTGATTTTGGATGCTATACCGTCTGCTCTCCTCTCGAGCTTTATCGGGCTTTAAGAGGTTCAGGAACTGCAGGTTACTCCTACCTGCTTGAATCCGTGGAAAAACAGGCAAATAAGGCAAGGTATTCTTTTGTTGGAAACGACCCTGATGCCCTGCTGACGATAAGTAACAGAAAACTCTCCCTTGAGCTCCTGAACCCGAAAGCCTGTGCTTTCTTCAAAGAAATTGTCGCAAAAGCAGAGGAAGTCTGCGGAGCTGAAACTGAAGAGAAAACCGGAGAAAAAAACGTAGAGAAGAATGGAGATGAAACCGGAAAGATAGAACGCAGAGGAAAGCAAAAAGAAACGCAGCCTCCTGGAAAGTTCACGATTGCAATTCCACGCGGAAAAGATTCTTTTGACGCCCTTCGCCTGGCTTTTCCTCCGACAAACGGGATTGAATTCCTCAATACAAAGCGCTTTGAAAGGCAGACCTTCCTGGGAGGGGCTATTGGTTACACAGCTTATGATGCGATCTACGACAGCTGGCTCGGGGCTGAAAAGGGCTTTGAGTCCGGGATTCCCGAACTCCAGTACATCCTTGTCTCGAAAAGTTTTATTTTCGATCACCTGACTGAAGAAGTGTATATAGTGATCACTCCTTTCGTAAGCCCGTGCTCGGATGCAGAAAGAGTATATGAAGAGACTCTTTCAGAGGCAGATAAGCTTTATTCCACAATTAAGGAAGTTTCCCTGCCTGAAGACGCAGCAAAGGGAGTTGAAGTAAAAGGAGTTGAAGCAAAAGGAGTGATAAGGGAAACAGTCGTAAGGGAAACAGCCGCTTCAAATGCAGTAGTTTCGAGCCCGTTAATAGCGCCATCTTCACCTGTACAGGTCTGCAGCGCTGACAGGTCGGAATTTGAAGCTTCCGTGCTCCAGGCGAAAGAACATATTTTCGCAGGGGATATTTTCCAGGCTGTCCTTTCCAGGAAATGCGAATTCAATCTGGAACAGTCCCCTTTCGAGCTTTATATGCAGCTCCGGGAAATAAACCCGAGCCCTTACATGTATATCTTCGAGTTTGGAGACCTTGCAATTGTAGGGGCGAGCCCTGAAACACTTCTAACAGTACATAAACGCACTGTCATAATAAATCCCATCGCAGGCACCTGTCCGAGAGGGAAGTCCGAAGCTGAAGACGAAGCCCTGGCTTCACACATGCTTAATGACGAAAAGGAAAGGGCAGAACATGTAATGCTTGTTGACCTTGGGCGAAACGATGTCCGCATGGTTTCCGAAAGCGGCTCGGTAAAGGTCTCCGGGTTTATGAAAGTCCTGAAATATTCTCATGTCCAGCACATAGAAAGCACGGTTTCGGGAAACCTCAGGCCCGAGTGCGACCAGTTCGATGCCTTCAGGGCAGTTTTTCCTGCTGGAACCCTATCAGGGGCTCCTAAAATCCGGGCAATGGAAATTATTTCCGAACTTGAAACAGCTCCAAGAGGGATCTACGGCGGCGGGGTAGGGTATTACAGCTGGAACGGGGATGCTGATTTTGCAATTGTGATAAGGACTCTGCTTATACAGGGAAAAAAGGCTTCGGTACAGGCAGGAGCAGGGATTGTTGCGGACTCCGATCCTGCGTATGAGTTCAGGGAAACGGAAAGGAAAATGGCAGCAATGCTTGCGGCTATTGGCGGAGAACTCTGAGTTGAAACTCCGGTTAAGACCGGGTTAAACCGGGTTAGACAGGGTTAGACAGGGTTAAGAAATACAGTTGAGGAGTCGAGAAATGGGGATCAGGCGCAGGAATGGAAGGAAAGAATTGAAAAAGTTACCAGGATGAGACTTATGGAAAGAGATTTAAATACAAATAATTCAGGAAAAATGGCTCTGGAGAAGAGTATTCTATTCGAAAAAATGAGTAAAGGGGAAAATCCAGAAGAAAAGGCTTTTGGAGGGTTTTTCAGGTGAAAATCGTTTTCATAAACAATAAGGATTCTTTCGTATGGAACCTCGTGGATTATATCTCATATTTTGAAAAAGATACCCTGGTCCTTCCCAACACGGTTACCCTGGAAGAGTTAAGGGAAATAAAGCCTGATGCGCTGGTAATCTCCCCGGGACCCGGAAATCCCTCTGACCCGAAGGATATAGGAAACTGTCTGGAGATCATCAGGGAAATGGGCAGGGAAATTCCTCTTCTGGGAGTCTGCCTCGGGCACCAGGCAATCAACGTAGCTTTCGGCGGGCCTGTAAGGAGAAGTAAAGTGGGACCCGTACATGGGAAAAGTTCAAGGATCTTGCACACGGAATCAGTACTCTTTACAACACTTAGAGAACAGTTTGAGGCAGGCCGCTACCACTCACTTGAGATTGGAGAGCCGGCTCCCGGAATAAAGGTTACTGCACGGGCAGAAGATGGAACCATTATGGCAGTCGAACACGCAGAGTATCCTATCTATGGCTTGCAATTCCACCCTGAGTCCGTGCTTACTCCCGAAGGGCTAAAAATAATAGAACAATTCCTGGAAATTTCGAGGAATTTTAAAAAAAGACAGCCGGCTGTTTAAAACAGCCGTGAACTTTTTTCTGCCTAACCTGTATTCATTTACCTTTATTTATCTGCTTTTATTTATAATTGATAACTATAAATAAAGCCTGCTAACTTACTGGCGATTATTATTTTTCTTTTCCAGAAGCTCCGGCTTCAGGTTTTCTTTCCTCGCCTTCACTTTCTTCTTCCTCGGCTTCTTCTTCGAAGAATTCGTCTTCCGTAAACTCCTCATTGGGTCTGCCTGCGTAACCTGCGGGTTGAAGGTTCTGAAGTTCTGCGAACTCACCTACGGTCTGGGCAATAAGCTGAGGATACTTTTCGATCTGTTCCCTTGTAACGAATTCCCCTTCTTCCGAGACTTTTATTATTCTTTCTCTTGCAGTTTTTGCCATATTGCTGAGTTCTTCGAGTTGCTGCCTGTCTGCCAGGTAGCTCATCTCTTCAAGTGCCATTGTAGTCCAGAGAGTTACAACTTCCATTCTCTTTGCAACGGCTCCTGACCCTATAGTCTCAAGTGCGCCCACTGCATCTTTGGCAGGCTCGAGCATCTTAAACTGCACTGCCCCTTTCCCTAACTCCTGCACAGCTTTTGAAAAAGACCACATGGCGTTTGGGAAATTTTTCTCAAGTGCAGGCTCTACAAGGCTTTTAATAACCTGTAATGAGTTAGCTGCAATGGTATCATTTCTTTTCTGGACGGCTTTATTGCCTATATTTCGGAGTGAAATTATAGCCCTTTTCAAATCGGTCTCAAGGTTTGCCTCGATAAGCTCTTCGCTGAATTCTCGAAGATACTCAATATACTGGAGCGCATCATATTCGTTTTGTTCCCTTACCGCTTTTTCTCCAGATTCTCCAAGTTCAATAGCTTTTTGTTCATTCAATGAGAACATATTTAAACCCCTTTCCAGTCAAATTCTGTAATAAATACCAGTTTTAAGAATTAAACTATTTATATAGGAATACTCCGATATTAGTCTTCCTATATTTTTGTAAATTCATAGAGAGTTTCAAGCTTCTGTTTAAGAATTTCAAGCTTTTATTTTTAAAAGAGATATATACACTCATAAAGTTAAGTAAAAGGCTTTTTAAGTAATTGAGGTTTTACCATTTTCCATAAAATTCCTTATTTTTCAATAATATTTGATTATAACATCTATTTTGTAAAAAAATTTGTTTAAGGCGGTTTAAAATCAATTTAATGTAATATTATGTCAGTAATTTTAATTAGAGAGATTTCTAATCATATAATAGAGAAAAAAGCCCGATTTGAATTTTCAACACATAATTAATATTTATAATTTTATGCGATTTGTAGAAAAAGATTATATTAAATGCTAATTTTTTAAGCATATATAACATTAATTAGGTTCTCATTACTGGATTCCGTATTCAGCAGCATTTAACGGTGCTATTTTAAAGGCACTAAACGTAATTTTTTGATCAAATAAGCAACTTTAGGCCATTTTTGTGCATTTAAAGCATTATTGTCAATTTTGGCAAAACCTCAATTAATCAATTAGTCGCCTGCAATCACCTGGCTGATGTTTTTGAGTAAAACGAAAACAGTTCCCGACTATAAACTCTAAAATCCTGAATCTCCCGAATTGTGCCTCGCCCGAATTGTGCCTCGCCCGAATTGTGCCTCGCCCGAATTGTGCCTCGTCCGAATTGCGCCTCGCCCGAATTGCGCCTCGCCCGAATTGCGCCTCGCCCGAATTGCGCCTCGGGAGTACGCGTCCTTTTCGCTCCACTTCGTTTCGCTCAAGAGGACTACTTTATGGGTTATGGTAGTGAGATTTACTTAAAGTGACATAATTAAATTATTTCTGACCCTTGCAACGTTATTCTTTGTATTATGCCGTTTTTTCATGTTAGAAGAAGGAGAGTGGTCTTCTCGCGAAAAAGGGAAAAAAAGAAATGCTAGAAAGTAAAAATGGCTAAGGAGAATGAATAAAAACCAGAAAGTAAAGGCAAAATGAAAAAGTAAGAATTAGGACAAAAAATCATCTACTTGGAGATCGCTTTTCCAATCTTTTTCAAGTCTTTTTATTTCTACTACTTCGTTTTTTACGGGAAGAGCCGCCAGAAGAGCTGGTGGAGGCGCTCCTAGAATTATTAATTGAAATTCATTTTGAAGTTGAAATCTTCAGGTCTATTCGACATATCTTCTTTTTTCAGGCTTCGAATAGAATACTTGCAGTATAAAAAACGCAAAGGTTATAGGGCTAAAAGTTTTTTTCTACCTTTTTACCTTTACTCTTATCTATTGATGGCTCTTGACCTGTTGAAATTAAATGGGTGAACTACCCCTCCCTAAAGCTCTGGCCTAATGGCTCAAGCTTTTGAGGGAGTTGCTTCCTGCTTCATTCTCCAGAGCAACCTCTGCGAGTCCACAGGCTCTACCTCTTGTCCCAGGAGTGCAAATTTTTTGATGTTAATAGCGGCATTAATGTCTCTATCGTGGTTAGTTCCGCAATCGGGACACTGCCACTCTCTTATTTCTTCAGTTAGATCTTGATATTTGTATCCACAAACGTTACAGGTCTTTGATGAAGGTTCCCATTGTCCTATCTTCAATATAGTTTTTCCTAACCATTCTGCTTTATACTGTAATTTCAGGACAAAACTATACCAACCTGCATCTCCGGTTGATTGAGCACGATTGTGGTTTTTCATCATTCCCTTGATATTCAATGTCTCAACAGCTATTGCTTGGTTGTTGCTTATAAGCTTTTTTGAAACATTGTGTTGGAAGTCATGTCTTTGAGTTGAGATTAGTTCGTGCAGTTTTGCAAGCTTATGTACTGCCTTTCTTCTGTTTTTAGAGCCGATTACTTTTCCCGAAACTCTCCTCTGCAAACAATTCAGCCTTTCAAGAGAATTCTTCAGGAATTTAGGATTATCAATTTTCTCTCCTGTTGATAGTGCAGCAAATGTTTTGAGTCCTACGTCTACTCCGATGAGAGTAGCATGAGAAAAAGGTTCGGGTTCTGGTAGTTCTATTCCATCATCCGTTAAGACGCTTATATAGTATTTTCCAGTAGGAGTTCTCGATACTGTTAATGTTTTCATCTTTCCTTGAAAAATGTCTCTGTGCATCTTAACTTTTATCCAGCCGAATTTAGGCAACTTAATTTCTAACTTTTCTACATTAAGATCATAGTGTTGTGGAAGCTGGAAGGAAAAATGGTGATCCTTTTTGCTTTTTCTTTGAGGATAACCGAATCCGAAATTGAAAAAGTTTGTGAAAACTTTATTTAGATTTCGGTTTGCTTGCTGAAGTGCCCCGGCGTTAATCTCTTTTAGCCAGGGATATATTTCTTTTAGAACTAACAAGTGATTATTAAGATCAAATTCAGAAATACTTATTCTACACTTTCTATATAATGTAGATTTAATATTTAGAAGTTTGTTATAGACGAACCGAGCACTACCGAAGTGTTTTTCCATAAGAACTTTTTGTTCTTTGTTAGGGTAAATCCTGTATCGGTTTCCTCGTTTCATTAGCATTATATATGTTTTGAAACTATGTTAAGATTAACAGATTTACTATCAGTAGAATGTCGGGAAGTCGATGGCTTCCATCCCCCACCTGTTCGATCCGGTAAACCGGATCTCCTGAGGAGGGGGTCTTCTCGCCGTACGAGATAAAAACTATGACCGAGCTTGAAAAACAGTTACTCTCGGGCGTGGAATTTTTCTGGCTATCCTGATGGTTATAGGCTCAGGACTGATGGGCTTGCCAGGGTTGGTAGCGGATGCAGGAAAGGCGCAGGAAATGGTTTTCGGCTGACTTCTGATTAGTCTGGCTGCAATACCACTTATTCAGATCTATAAACCCGAACCTTTAAATCATAATCTGTAAATTTAGACTTGCTTAAGACTTTTAGCCTTATCCTTTAGTCCTTAGCCTATACCTTATTCTTTAGACTTATCCTTTACTGGCAAATTTATAAATAGTGCAAAATATATTTACGGATGAATTTAGTGGAGCTATCTATAGAGGAAAAATGAGAAAATTAGAAAAAACAATTACTCTGCGGACAGGTTTGGGACTTGCAATCTGTATGCTTGTAGGGACAGGGATTCTGGCGCTGCCGGGCCTGGCACTTGATGCCGGAAGCGTTCATGAGGCAGTTCTTGGCTGGTTCCTCATCGCTCTTATCGCAATTCCTCTTATCCAGATCTGCGCCCGCCTTGGCCTGAAATTTCCTTCAACTGCAGGGCTTGCAGGTTATGCTGAAGAGGCCGTAGGTCCCTGGGGAGGGTATGCAGTTTCATATCTTGTAGGCGGTTCTTTCTTTTTCGGGCTTCCTGCCGTTGCTCTTATTGGAAGCGAATACATGAGGCAGCTTTTCAGTCTGTCCGAATTAGGTGCAGCTCTTTTTGCAGCCCTTCTTGTAACCTTAATGCTTATCTCAAACCTTGCAGGAATGAGAGCTATTTCCATGATTAACTATGCAGCTCTGGCTGTGCTCTTTCTGCTTACAGGACTGCTTATCGCCTTCAACCTTTATTTCTTCGGGTCAGGGCTAGAGGTTGCCGGTGAAGCTCTTAGAGGCAGTGGAAACGTAGACCTGAACAATGTCTGGAAAGTCGCAGCCCTTCTTTTCTGGGCGTTTCTGGGCTGGGAGAACCTGTCTTTTTCCCTCGGAGAAATTAAAGAACCTGAGAAAAACGTGCCTTTGCTTTACTGGCTGAGTTTTGCCCTGGTAACATCTATCTATATCCTCCTTGCCCTTATTACCACAGGAGCGAGTGCAGCAGGTGTCCCTCTTCAAGGAGCTGCCGGACTTTCCGGCCTTGTCCTTTTTACGCCCGGGGGAAGTCTCCTCATATGGCTCACGATAATAGTTATTGCGGCAAACGCCTGTTCGTGGAACTTTACTGCAAGCCGCCTGCTTTTTGCCGGAGGCAGGACAGGTGCTTTCCCTGGTGTTTTTGGAAAGCTTTCAAAGAGGAATATCCCTGTCTCCAGCCTGGTAGGGCTATACATCCTGTCAATTTTCCTTATTCTCGGAAGCTACTTTTTCGAAATCCCGGTATCATCCATGATCCTGCTCGTAAACCAGAACTTTGTTTTCCTCTATGCCTTCATCATTCTCGCCTACTGGAAAACAGAAACCGGCTGGCAGAAATGGGTTTTCTCAGCTCTTGCGCTCCTGTCTCTGAGCTTTCTGGTCTCAGGCTTTACCTGGAAAATCGTTTATCCTGTCTTTCTCATAGGGTTTGGGTATTACAGATTTCTCGGGAGAAAGAGTGCAGATAAAAGTATCGCGTCCAGAAAGAAGGAACTTAAGGTTCGTGAAGACGCACAGTAGCTTTCCTGCCTTACCAGAAATCGAGGAACAGCATTCAGAGTCTCTTTTCAGGCTTCGGGGCAAAATTTTCCTGGACACCTGAAAAATCTGTGAAATTTGTGGAATCCACGTAAAAATTTCATATATTCCTCGTAAAAATTCCATAGATTTCCCAATAAAAGTTTTTGGACAGAAACTTTTAAATTACTTGCCTTCTCAAAATAATGCAATAGTTAACAGGCAATTTATAAAAATACAGGAGCCTGATCAAATGTCATTGGTAAGTGTTAAAGACGCACCTGGCAAAGGTAGAGGCGTATTTGCACAGAGAAATCTTAAAAAAGATGAAGTAATAGAAACCTGCCCCGTTATCGTTCTTCCTCCTGAAGAAGTAAATACTCTTGAGCTTACCCAGCTTTATAATTACTATTTCGCATGGGGAACTGATTCAAGAGAAGCCGCGATTGCTCTGGGCTATGGGTCTCTTTATAACCACTCGTATGCCCCAAATGCAAAATACCAGAAAGACTTCAACAACAACCTTTTGAAATATATTTGTATAAAAGATATCCGGAAAAATGAGGAAATCACCATAAACTATAACTGTGACCCTGAAGACAAAACCCCTGTCTGGTTTGATGTTACAAGCCAGAACTGATTTTTTGGTTTAAATAAAGTATATAAGTTTTCACTTTGTTCGTTAAGTTTAATTTTTTCTTTTTAATTTTCTTTTTTAACTGCATCAAAAGAGGATATTTAACTACTCTCCCTTATTGTTCTCCCGCATTTCAATGAAAATCAATGGGTAAAAGATGATTAAAGTTATACATGAGCTGATCCCAAAACTCCGGATTAAGTCCCTAAATCTCGAATCTGGAATAATCAATCGATCTTCTGATTAGGAAAATAATCCTGAAATTCTTGTTGATATGAAAATAAAATCGGTTTTGGGATGAGCTCCATCATAAATTATCTAATGATTTCTTCTTTAACCAATGCACTTTACTAAATTATATGAATTTTTAGATTGTTGTCCTGCTAAACCCAATCTTTCACATTTTCCACTTACCTTGATTACCAAATCTAGGGAGAAATCCATGAAATAACCTTGTAAGTAAAGCTTATAATTGTAGAGACTGTTCAGATATGAAAGGCTAAAAAGACTGTGAATTCTAAATTTTTTGTTTTAGGGGTTAAAAAATGGAAGATATACTTCTCAATATTTTTCGATTAAGCCTGTTCGAAACCCTCTGCGTCACAGGCTCTCTTATCCTTATAGGCATGATCCTGGGCATTATTGAAAAAAGATCCAATTTTTACATCCAGAGTGCTTTCGGCAGGAAAGGAATTATGCTTACAGCCTGGATAGGCACCCCAATCCATGAACTTGGCCACCTGCTGATGTGCTATCTTTTCAGGCATAAAATAAATGAGTTTAAGCTCTTTGACCTGAGAGCCCGGGACGGAGTCCTTGGGTATGTCAACCACAGCTGGAATCCAAAAAGCCTCTATCAGAATATAGGGAACTTTTTCATAGGTATGGGTCCCATATTCAGTGGAACGGCAGCCCTGATCACGGGGATGTATATTTTCCTGCCAGATTCCTTTTCTACTTTTTCAAATTATCTGACCCTTGGCTCCGGTCAGCCTGAACCCTATATGTTAATGAAAATCTTCTCACTCACAGTCCAGCTTTTTGAAAGCATTTTTTCGGCAGAAAACCTGGCTTCCCCCATTTTTTGGATCTATTTTGCTTTTGCAATCGCTATCTCTTCCCACATAGCCCTGAGTAAAGAAGATCTTAAAGGAGCAGGAAGAGGCCTGGTGACAATATTCACTTTTATTTTGCTGGTAAATGTGATTGCCCTTATTCTCAATGCCGATTTTTCCAGCTTTTTTTCCGGAATCCTTACCTTAAATGTTTACCTTCTGGCATTTTCAATGGTTTCGGTTGTGTTCTCTTCAATCAGGCTGGTTTTAAGTGCTTTTGTTTATACTCTTGTGTCCAGAGTTATCTGACTGCAGCAATTTCCTTCTCGCAGTCAGGCGTAAAATTCGGGCTAAATGTGAAAATATAGTCTGAATGTACCGAAAAAAACGTCAATATTTTCATTTTGCCATGTTATTACAAATCAGCCAAGTTTATTCAGTTTTTATATATTAGATAAAATTTGAATAAAAAGAAAAAGCTTTTAGAGTAACAGTATGGAACTGTATAACGGAATTGGAAACCTCTTAAGAATTAATTGTAGTTGAGAAGATAATGACAAGAGAAAAGATGAAAATTATTGAATTCGATTTTGAAGATCATCTTGCTATTTGCCTAGAGGGTAATCATCTGGCTGAATTGCCATCTGAAATCATAGAATTTGAAAATCTTACATCACTAGACTTGGATAGAAATGAGCTGACTGAATTTCCATCTGAAATATTGAAACTTAAAAACCTTACATCACTAGATTTATCCCGGAACAAGCTGACTCAACTACCACCAGAGATTGGAGATCTTAAGAGCGTTAAAATACTTAATTTATCCAGAAATCAATTGACACAGTTACCACCAGAAATAGGGAATCTTAAAAATCTTGAAACACTTATCTTATTTAATAATTCGCTGACTCGCCTTCCCACAGAAATCGGAAATCTAAAAAATCTTAAAAATCTTTACTTACAAGAAAATGATTTAACTCAGCTACCCGTAGAAATTGGAAACCTTGAAAATCTTACCGCATTTCATTTATATAAGAATGAACTGACTGAAATTCCAACTGAAATCGGGAAACTTAACAAACTTACAACACTTGACGTATCTTATAACAAGCTGACTCACCTGCCTGCAGAAATTGGAAAACTTGAAAATCTTACCGCACTTCTTTTATTCGAGAATGAGCTGACTGAAATTCCATCAGAAATTGGGAAACTTAACAAACTTACAACATTATCCCTAGACGAAAATCCCTTAATTATACCTCCTCCAGAAATTGTTTCAAGGGGTTTAGAAGCCATTTTCACTTTTCTTGATCAATCAAAAACTACCGAAAATAATGAAGCTAAGTTAATATTGGTTGGAGAAGGAGAAGTTGGTAAAACATGTCTTGCATACAGATTAATTAATGATGAATTTTTGAAAGACACTAAGATCACAGAAGGAATAAACATATCAAAATGGACAATTCCTTCTCAAGATTTCGAAAATAGTGAAATCAAGCTGAATATCTGGGATTTCGGAGGACAGGAAATTTATCATGCAACTCATCAGTTTTTCCTGACAGAACGTTCAGTTTATCTACTCGTATGGAATGCACGAAGAACAAAGGACTCTGATAATATCTACAAATGGTTGCATACTATTGAAACTTTTGGAGGTGATAGTCCAATAATCCTTGTAATGAGTAAAA
This sequence comes from Methanosarcina subterranea, assembly GCF_055385895.1. NCBI lineage: Archaea > Methanobacteriati > Methanobacteriota > Methanomicrobia > Methanosarcinales > Methanosarcinaceae > Methanosarcina > Methanosarcina subterranea. The sequence goes on from NZ_AP042426.1 coordinate 3,205,513, forward strand.
TGAATGAAAGCGATGACGATCTAAATTATGAAGATTTAAAAAGTAAGTTCACTAAAATAGCATATCACCTTAAAATTGATAGTGAAGATGGTGAGGGAATATCTGGACTAATTGGAAAAATTCGTAAAGTTTCTTGGGACATTCCTTTAATGAGAACGCCGTGGGTAGATTCATGGTATAAAGTGCGGGAAAAGCTTGAAGGATTTAGAGAAAATTGGATCAAGTATGAGGATTTTTATAATTTATGTGTTTCAGAAGGATTAGATGACAAAAATATTAGGACATTAGATGGGTATTTGCATGATCTTGGTGTAACGCTTCACTTTCAAGATAGCGATAATCTTGCTCTAAAAAACATAGTGATACTAAAACCTGAGTGGGCAACAGGAGCATTTTATAAAATCTTGTCTACAAAATCTGTTCTACGTCGTGAGGGCAGATTATTACACTGCGAATTAGAACAAATATGGGATAAAGAAGCGTATCCATCTGAAATTCATCCTCAACTCATGGAGTTAATGAATAAGTTTGAGCTCGCATACGAACTTCCAAATAGGAGCGGCTATCTAGTTGCTGAGCTTTTACCTGTTAGTGCACCCAATTTTATTTGGAATGAGACAAATAACCTTCGCATCTATTACTTTTATGATTATTTTTTGCCTGCTGGTATAATTACCCGATTTATAGTGCGCATGCATCAGAATATAGAATATAAAGAAAATGGATTACCCCTTTGCTGGAGAGAGGGAGTCGTATTGAATCTCCAAAACTCACGTGCTCTTGTTAGGATGAAGCCTGATGAGAGAGAAATAGAGGTAAAAGTAAAAGGTGACAACCAAAGAGGAGCTCTTGGAGCAATCTGTAACGAAATTGATATAATAAATGCTTCTATGAAAAAGATAAAGGTCAGTAAACAAATTCCTTGTAACTGTTTAAAAGATTGTCCTAAAAAATACTCCTACGATGAATTACTAAACGCTGAAATTAATGGCTTGGGAACTATACCATGCCTTTGGAGTTGCAAACAGGTATCTGTCTCGTCATTATTAGATGGTTATAATAAAGTACAAAATAGAGTTAAAGAGTATAACGAAAGCTCAAGAAATCCAAGTTTATCAGTTATATTGAGCCCTACTTTTAGTCCGACTGTTTTAGCAACAGCATATACTAAACAGACAACGGAAGTAGAACAACTTACGGACGTTAAAACAGATGTTAAAGTAGATGTTGATATCAGTTTAGAGATAAATTTGTCGCAGATTCAAACAGAGTTTGATAATTTAAGAAGGGAAATAAAGAATTTAAATCCTGAACTTAAAAGTGAAATGGATGAAATTCAGGATAGCTTAGATGAATTAAGTGCAGATGGTCAGAAAGAGAAACTAAAGAAACCTTTTAATAAGTTACGTAGATTCCTCGTTAAATTAGGTGATTCTGATTCTGACTATAATAAAATAATTGCAGGAACTCAAAAAGCTACAGAGCTTACTCAAAAGATTGTTGAAACTTTTAACAAAGTTGCCCCTCTACTAGGAATACTTTCGTTACATGGAATACACTAAGTAAAGGACTGTAAATGAAAGTAAAAAAGAGTTGGAATTTTTGTCTTTTTTCCAAAAAGCGTGATTTTTTCATGAAAAGATTGACTAAATGCAGCATCACTAATATGTAATCTCTGGGGTGTGTTGTTCCTTATTCGCAGGATATCTACTCTGTATGAGGTCAATGTCTTTACCTGCCCTCAATGCTTTACAAATTGATATCAATTCTGAACTATTTCACTGAATTTTACTAAGAAATGTAAAATGAGTTGCATTTTACAACCACTTTACAGTATCTCTTGATGCCGTTTTACAATTTTACAGTAAATTTATACACATTTTTGACCTGAAACCAATGATTCCCACTTATTAACTCTTTCCAGAATATGAGCATTAAGAGTAAACGGTTTATCTGACTTGGCATTCTGCTTCATATAATGCAATGTCCCTTTAGAAAACCCTGATTTCTTCCAATCAACCTACATTCGGCAGGTTAACGTAATTAGAGATAGATATTTTCATATTTCTCTCCCATGAGACCCAATATCTTCCAGTGAAGATCCTCCATATTCAGTATTTCTGAATTTACTTCACCTTCTTTCTGAGAAATAAGTTCTGTAATTCCCTGGAAATTGACAAATATCCATCTCATCGTAGGTCTTTTTGTTGGCTTTCCTTTTTGATCTGGAACCGTTTCATTTTCTTCCTCTAATTTTGTCCTTAATTTCCATTCTGCAATTGAATAAATCATTAAGCAGAGAACCATTGTCATAGCCAGTGCTTCAATTCTGCTTTTATTCTTTAGGTAGACTTTCGATATGCTAAATGTATCACTTTTCAAGAATCGGAATCCTTTTTCTACATTGTCCTGTCCTTTGTAATACTTCAGCATCTCTCCCGGAGAAAGAGTGATATCATTACTCGCAAGAATGAAAAGTCCCATTTTCTCCATTTCATTCAAAACAAAAGCATCATTAACCTTTATGCTTCCATCAATCCTGAAATAAGTCTTTAATTCCTCATCTTTAGAAGGTCTGCCTCTTTTACCTGATTCACGTTTTTTAATGGATTTCAAATCAACTTTTTCAAAAACAATAGAAGGGAATTCTTTAATCCATTTCTCTGCAGCTTTTGATGCATCCTCTTCGCAGAAGAAGTCCTCTCCTTTCAGCTTTTTAAAAGCCTTCTCTGCTTTTTCAACCTCTTTGTCAAGTTTCGTCCTGAGAGTTTTCTCTTTCTTCTCCTTCATCTTGTGAGAAAGCAGCAAAACCCACTTTTGTTTGACTCCGCCATATTCCACAAAGGTTTGATAAAAAGAGTACCTCTCATCACTTTTTAGCGTTTTCAGGTTCAGATTTGCAGTTAGCAGTTCCTTTGCCTCGGAAATTGTTGCAGGAACACGACTGATCCAGAATGATTTTCCGATATTCTGGATATTATTGTCTGTGTAAAAGGAACTATCAGCGACATAGTACACTTTGCTTTCAGGTCTTAAAACTGATTTGAGAGACGTTATTGCATCCAGAATTGTGTTTTTGTCGGAAGCATTTCCTGAATGTGTGTTCATGAAAAGAGGTATTCCATGCTGATTAACAATCAAGCTCAGTACAAATTGTTTGAGGTCCCATCTTCCGTTTTTGGGAATTCCAAAAGTAATATCAATAGACTCAGTTTCTTCGTCTTCATAATCACCATAAACGCTGACACTTGTAGTGTCAGAGTGTAAACAGTGAACAGGAATAGGTAGACGAGCCATAATGTGAAGGGTAATTTCCGTAAACAGTTTTGTAGGGCCATATTTTACGATTTTGTCAAGAGTCTCTCCGATAGCATATTGATTCAGGTCTTCTTTTGTTATACCGTCTCCAAAAAGCCTTTCAGTAGAAATGTTTTTGAAAAAATCAGGAAACAGGTACAGACGTTGCCCTATGAAACCTAGACCATTGAGTACCATGGCAAGGATGCAGACTGAGTGAGGAACATTATGATTCCGTTCTTTGGGAAGTTTCTCATCGATCAGTTTGTCAACTTCAAGTTCTCGGAAAACTCCAGCCATAAGACCTAGGTGACCTAAGAACCGTGTACGTTTTAAGGAGGATTCAACTCTTCTACTACTGTTTTTCTCTGCCATGGGATAACCAAGAAAGAGATATAAAATTAATGATATTAATTTATAGGTTTACCTGCCGAAAGCAGGGTTTATGATTTGGCGTCGTGAATATTTTTCAGTTTCTTTTTTATTTTTGTGGATTTTCTTTTTGCTTTAGTGTATATCATATCTGAAATTATGTGTGCTTCAATAGAAATAACTATTCCAGCCAGTAATGAAATAATGTATCTTATCGGAATATTAGTTATGTCTAAGTTAAACAGGGTAACAACTGGTGCTATGATGAATAAACCAACAGTTGAAATAATTATAATGGGGCCTGATAATGGATGATGCAGTTTTCCACGGTGCTTAAAAATTTTTTGATAGGGCCACCAGATATACTTAAGAATTCCCCATCTATTGAAGGGCTCGCTTTGAATATCCAGGTCAGGACTTAGATAGTATGTCCCGAATATAAGTGCAAATGAAAATATTGCCGTAGTATCAAATTCAAGATATTCCGGGGGAATACGTGATTGTACATAATTTGTATGTAAACTCAGCAATATACCAAAGAGCAACACAATATTTATTTTTGTATGAGCTTTTCCACTGGGCATTCTAAACACCGTTTTTTAACTGGAGAGTATATACTACACTCATCAAATCTCTTCCAACCTATTCACAACTTCCTCAAGTTTTATAAAACATCTTATATATTTTGTATTATTTAGGTGGTAATGGTTAATATTTTATTTGGGTCATTACCGATGGATTTTGCAAAAAATGAATAAAAAAGCTGAAATTGGTAGAGGCTTAGAAAAAAGAGGGGGAAATTAGAAAAAAAGAGGAAAATTAGAAAAAGAAAGGAAAATTAGAAAAAGAAAGGAAAATTAGAAAAAGAGGGGAAAAAAGCAGTCATGAACTGTTAGCATTAAATTACGTTTTTAATAAGGAGCTCATCCCAAAACCGATTTTATTTTCATATCAACAAGAATTTCAGGATCATTTTCCTAATCAGAAGATCCATTGATTATTCAAGATTCAAGATTTAGGGACTTAATCTTGAGTTTTGGGATCAGCTCCAGAATAAACCCCTTCCGACTTGCCTTCTTCAAGCTGATAAATCACTTCATCTGTAACAAGTTTTTTACCAATTACATAATTTTTTAGAAAATCAATTATTTTTTCTCTATCAGTATTGCAATTCTGGCAAAACGACCCTTTTGGTTGTATTGTATTCATACTTATTCGCCTAATTTTCTTTTATTATATTACTAGTTTTATAAAACAGATTAAAAATTACATTACAAACCAACTGTATTATACATTATAATCAGGCTTATAGACAGGGCTATGCAAAAATTGAGTGCTCCTTTAACTGAAACACGTCTTGATTTTATTGATTCCATTATTGTTCCATACTTTAATGAAAGAACACCAACGAACATGATTAGAAAAGATACGAACATTGTTATCAAGAATAAAGGCTGCTCACGTGGATTTGCCATTCCTGAAACGAACTTAACATCTGTTCATTTGTATTCGGTTAAGGATTTTGAGCTGCGGATCTCGATTTCGACGGAAAAACTCAAACCCAAATGTTTAGTGTTTAAATTGAAATCGATATCAGATTCCAGTTTTGCATTTGATGAATAATTTAACAAATTTTATGAAAATCAATGCAAGTGATTACGATTTTTCCTTAACCGATGACCAATGAACATCTGTTTGAAAATCGGCATTGCTTATTTTTATGTGATGAATTCCTGATACTTCTGGAGTAAATGAAAAGAAGTCTCGGGTTCTTGTTACGGACTTAGAGGATGCATAAAATTTTTCTTCCCAGAAATATTCTTTGTTTTGCGGATCGACCACAACGATATTTAATAATTCGGAAGTGGGATATCTTTCTCTTGTTCTAAAGACAATGGTCACCACTTCGTTTTCAGTGAGCATAACATCGCTATCAAGATCTTTTGATGGTCCAATGGAATCACTTAAAATCTTTTCACCTGAAATATATTCTCCCACAAAAAGAAAAAGTCCTGAAAGCAATAAATTGAAAACAGAAATCATCCAGATGATTTTAAAAACGGGATTAGTTAATTTTTTCTGCTCTTTAATTTTACCACCATCTGTTCAATTAAAATGCTTGTTCCTATACTGTATGAGCCATCCTATAGGAATTCCGCTTGTGATAAAAGATGTAAAAGCTTCATATTTAATAACATTTTGATTTTTTACCTGTGAACAGCTTCACTGTATAGTCTAAAAGCATCAAAAAGAGCTTTTCAATCCTTGTTTTAGTGGGTCTTGCTCGCGAATTTTACCTGTACTACTCTATATAACACATGTTCTATTGTTTCAAGATTTGAGTTCACCTGGGAAGGAAATGACGAGTGCGACCCTGTCTTTGGCAGTGGTTAGGTCAGGATAAAAGATAAAGATGCACTCGAAGGCGAGTTTAGAATTCATCGGGGAGAAAGTTCTACTTTTTTAGCAAAGAAAGTAGAGTAATAAAATCAAGGTCTTGATAGATAACTTCGCATTTTAAACCACAAATACGTATCTCCCCGTCAATATAACCGCAGAAATTGTTCGGAAACACTTAATTTATCCCTGGGATAGTTTTTTTGCTGTTTCCGTATCCCCAAGCTCAGTATATGATTCGGCTTCTGCTCTGAGCATATTTTTTATTATTGACTCATCTGAATGAGGGAAAATCCGGCAGAAATCCTGACAATATTTTATCCTCTTCATATGAAAAGAGGCATCTCCTCTCCCTGCGTTGGCTAATTCCATTTGAAAATCCTGACACCAATTAAAAATACTTTGTGTTAGGCCGGAAATGAATTTATCAGCATCCGTAACAGATTTTACATGAGGAGGAACAATACTTATTATCATGTTCCAGGTCTTTTTCCACTTTTCTAGTCCTTCGCCGTAATTTTGTTTTTCAATGTCTTCGTAGCCTTCCTGCATCAAATCATCGATCATTTCTACATTGTATTTCTCCGGGATTATCCGGTTCCATAACTCTATCATTGCCAACCAGATGAAATCTTCATCCGGACCTGGGGCATGGAAATCCTGTGTATAATAATGATCTTCTGCTAATTGAATTGCAGAGATATAATTTTGAGCCTGTTTTTTAAAACGTTCTATTTCGAAATCAATATTCATTGATTGCAACTTTTCAATTATTTCTGAGGTACTCATCTTTTTTACTTTATCAATACTCCAGCTCCTTAGAATAAATTCTTTGAAGTCCATATCCCTATCACCGGAATATTTTTCAAGTTCTTTGCCAATTTCTTCCAATTGCTCGGGATTATCCTGCAATTTCTGTTCAAACCTCATAATGGCTAACCGGTTAATGACTGGAGCTTCAGATTTTGAAGTAGTTTCAGATTTTGAAGTAGTTAGATTCACATCGGCTGCTTTGCTACCTATACAACAATGTTTATATTTTTTACCTGAACCACATGGGCACGGATCATTTCTACCAATTTTCTTTGACATTCTGGTCAGTTCCCTTGTTTTATGAGGATTAATTCGGAATCGACATTTTGTTCTTTTTCAGAGTTATATGTTTTTATTGGAGGCTTCCAAGTTCTCAGCTTCAGAAAGAAACGTCTTTCGGATCAAAGTATTCGGGGTCAAAATCCTCTCCCAGCCATGTTACGGTATCTTCATATTCCTCATGCCCAGGGTCTTTTAGGATTTCAAGCATCTCTTCATAGCCCCATATCCCGCCGATGTCTTCGGGAACAGCTACCCTTTTTCCTGCCGTACAGATGGGATACTCTACCCCTTCTTTTCTTTCGAGGATTTTTTCAAGTCGGACTTTTACCTGCCAGTTGTCCCCAAAATCGTAGGTGTACAGAGCTTCCTTATTTTCAGGCGTGAAATAGTCAGAGAGTTTTGCTTTCTTTTCCGGTACGAGATGCCCTCCAAAAGCTTCAAAATCGTCCCCTTCAGTCCCGATTCTATCAAGCATCCCGGTCTTCGGGTTTAGCATTTCGAATTCGTGCAGGTGGTAATCTTCCCAGTCCATTACCGCCTGGATGGCATCATGAAGTTTCAGGAAAGTATAATTTTCCGGCACCTGGATCCGCCTCCAGATCTGGGGGGTAATGCCCTTCATGGAAAGCTTTAGCTGGTAAACCTTCTCGAAAGTCTTTTTCATGGAATATTCACCCAAATGAGTATATTTGGATCACCTATTTCAGGTTTTGGGGTTTATTGTCCCGAATCAGTTAAATTTTGTAACACATAATAAGAAAATTCCTTGACCTGTGACCGATGAATGGTCTTTTCTTCATGGCTGGAAGTGGGGAAAATCCCTGATCGTCTCCAAACATTCATCAACGGACAGGTCTTGAAAAATTTCAAACCACTTCCCTGTGTGCCTCATGTATGAAAGATTGAATAGACCGTCCCCAACATATTCCATGCGGGCAAACTTAACTTCAAAAAATGGGGAGACGGAACGCGGATCCGGGGAAGCGTACTTCGCACAGAAGTAAAAGTAGCTTTGGTACCATTTCGTATAAATGTCTACTATGTAATTGAAACGCATATCTTCAGGCGGGGTTTTGATGTATTCCGGCATTAGAAACGATTCGACAAGTTCATTTGCTTTCGTTTCTACCTCCAGCTTTACATTTTCCGGCACCTTAGGTTTTGGGATTTTTTGTGGACAAAAGGTCCACGCTTTTTGTCTTTTTGTCATGGGATTATCTATGTGTGTAGCGTTTAAAACGAATTTCATACTGAAAAATTTTTAGATTTAGAGGAAATTAATACAGGAGCTGACGACTCAAGTGTTGATCTTTTTACGGCTTGCATATACCTCAATCTTTATTTTAGTGGATCTTGCTCACGAATCCTTCAAGGTCACCGCTTCACTGAACCAACAACGTTTCAATCCTTGTTTTAGTGGATCTTGCTCACGAATATTGATAACCTGACTATCACAGTCACAACTCCGTAGTTTCAATCCTTGTTTTAGTGGATCTTGCTCGCGAATTTATTGTAGTTTCAAGTGCTCCGGTTATCAAATTTTGTTTCAATCCTTGTTTTAGTGGATCTTGCTCGCGAATTTACATTTAATTACTCATGGAGAAACATTCCTGAGAAGGTTTCAATCCTTGTTTTAGTGGATCTTGCTCACGAATACTACTCCAGACATACTTATTGCATTCCAAACCTGGAGTTTCAATCCTTGTTTTAGTGGATCTTGCTCACGAATAATAAGTACACTGACAAAGAAGCGCTTAATAAGATGGTGTTTCAATCCTTGTTTTAGTGGATCTTGCTCACGAATTTTATCTGGAAATATGCCCAAATCCCAACGAGGAGTTTCAATCCTTGTTTTAGTGGATCTTGCTCACGAATCGTCGAAATGGAAGGTATACGGAAGGTGTACAATTGGGTTTCAATCCTTGTTTTAGTGGATCTTGCTCACGAATCAAGCTATTGAAGGTTTAAGAAATGCTTTAAAATGTGGTTTCAATCCTTGTTTTAGTGGATCTTGCTCACGAATACCGGATATATTGTCTTGGAATTCCTGGCGTATTAAGTTTCAATCCTTGTTTTAGTGGATTTTGCTCTCGAATTTGTACCCGACATACCAGTCAGACCCATTGAAAGTTTCAATCCTTGTTTTAGTGGATTTTGCTCTCGAATGAAGCTATAGTGAATGTTTCACCATTAGTATAAGGTTTCAATCCTTGTTTTAGTGGATTTTGCTCTCGAATCGTTTTGAGATTTTGTGTATACGGCCCCTACTGGTTTCAATCCTTGTTTTAGTGGATTTTGCTCTCGAATTTCATTTTCCTTTCTGTAATTTCAATCTGGTCAATGTTTCAATCCTTGTTTTAGTGGATTTTGCTCTCGAATCAAAATTGATGTCCTGTCCAGCAGGCACAGCCCATGTGTTTCAATCCTTGTTTTAGTGGATTTTGCTCTCGAATCAGACGGGGATTTGCCCTGAGACTACCAGGCGGGTGTTTCAATCCTTGTTTTAGTGGATTTTGCTCTCGAATATGCAGCAGGTTCCCCTATTCCCAATTTAGTTTCTACGTTTCAATCCTTGTTTTAGTGGATTTTGCTCTCGAATAGGATTTGATAACGGATAATATAGGAAATATGTATCAGCGTTTCAATCCTTGTTTTAGTGGATTTTGCTCTCGAATGCTCTCGTAATTTCTCAAAAATCATGAAAAGAGATAAAAAAGAGTTTCAATCCTTGTTTTAGTGGATTTTGCTCTCGAATCCCCTGTGCAGATTGAAGAGGCTGCAGCAAAAAGTTTCAATCCTTGTTTTAGTGGATTTTGCTCTCGAATATATAGGGGCAGTCTTTTTTGAAAAGTGTAAAACATAGTTTCAATCCTTGTTTTAGTGGATTTTGCTCTCGAATCAATCGTTTTTGTTGCATTTACAATACCAATCTGGATGTTTCAATCCTTGTTTTAGTGGATTTTGCTCTCGAATAGAGCAGCAGCAGCAGGGAAAATGAGCGAACAAACATTGTTTCAATCCTTGTTTTAGTGGATTTTGCTCTCGAATGAGGGGGGTATTGTGCCAAAAAAACATTATTCTCTGTTTCAATCCTTGTTTTAGTGGATTTTGCTCTCGAATCAGAAACATGCCCACATTACGCCAAAACCGAATGGTTTCAATCCTTGTTTTAGTGGATTTTGCTCTCGAATCCACCCCCGGCAGGTAAGCAGTTTTTCCCGTACAAGTTTCAATCCTTGTTTTAGTGGATTTTGCTCTCGAATATATTTGTGATTTCTTACTAAAAAGGTCTAAGTTGTAGTTTCAATCCTTGTTTTAGTGGATTTTGCTCTCGAATTTGCGAGTAAGTCTCTCCAGATCTCTTACTTGTCTATGTTTCAATCCTTGTTTTAGTGGATTTTGCTCTCGAATTACCCTAGATACAAACATTCGGATAAACACACGATGTTTCAATCCTTGTTTTAGTGGATTTTGCTCTCGAATCCAGTACCTGAAGTACAGGGTTCGGATGATAGATACAGTTTCAATCCTTGTTTTAGTGGATTTTGCTCTCGAATTATAGCAGGTTCCTTTTGCCATCCGGGACTTGAAAGTTTCAATCCTTGTTTTAGTGGATTTTGCTCTCGAATCAGCTGTCTCCAGGTATTCAGATAATTCAGATATCGGAGGTTTCAATCCTTGTTTTAGTGGATTTTGCTCTCGAATCCTGCAGTAATCCTAGTGGCTGCAGGTATGAACCTCATGTTTCAATCCTTGTTTTAGTGGATTTTGCTCTCGAATTTGAGGACGTGATTTTGTGAAAACTCGCCTACTTAGTTTCAATCCTTGTTTTAGTGGATTTTGCTCTCGAATAATACTTTTTTGGATCCGAGTGCCTTATCGGTGATGTTTCAATCCTTGTTTTAGTGGATTTTGCTCTCGAATAGGAAATTCTCTTGAAGCACTCCATATCTGAGTTTTAAGTTTCAATCCTTGTTTTAGTGGATTTTGCTCTCGAATCCAATAGCCTCAGCTTTGTATTCCAAAAACTGTGCGTTTCAATCCTTGTTTTAGTGGATTTTGCTCTCGAATAGGGCAAAGATTTCCGTTATTTGGCTAGAAAATGCCTTAGACGAGCCCTTTTTCAGGGCTAAAATTCTTGCTGGAAAATTATCAAGCCCTTTATAAATACAAGAAAATCAGGGTTTTTGACGGTTTTAAATTGTTTGGTATATTATCTTCTTTCTATTAAATCCTTGTTTTTAAGAGCTGTTTTTTCTGGGGATTCAAACTCAAACAGACTAACAATCTAATTAAAAAGTTATTTATTTTAAAAGTTCCTTCCTCCTCAGTCCTGAAAGCCAAAATGGAAAAGAGGACAAAACATGCAAAAATACAAGCCAATCATAACCAGGCACTTACACAAGTTGTGCAGCGAAATCGGGAGCAGACCTATTGGAACTTTAAACAACCACAGGGCTGAATCATATATATCAGGCGTATTTGAAGAACTCGGGCTTCAGGTAGAGAAGCAGGAATATGCCTGTAAAAGCTGGAAGTGTGAAAAAGTCGAACTATTCTGCGGGGAAGAAAAGGTTCCAGCTGTTGTCAATACATACTCAACTTCCTGCGAGGTTGAAGCAGAGTTTACGGTAGCAGGCAATGTTTTCGAACTGGAAAACGGGGATTTCAGGGACAGGATTGCAGTAATTTATGGAGAACTTACACAGGCGCCTTTAGCTGCCAAAAACAATAACGTGTACAACCCTGATGAGCATAAGAGAATAATAGGGCTTCTGGAAGCAAAAGAGCCACTTGCTATCGTTGCTGTAAGCCATAGGGCAATAAATCCTGTCCCGATTATAGAGGATTGGGACTTTGAAATACCTTCGGTTACACTCTCAAGCCTTGACGGCATGAGGTTATTGAAAAATTCAGGAGAAACACTCAGATTAACCGTAAAAAGCGAATTTGAAGCCGGCAGTGCTGCAAACGTTGTGGGAAAATACGGTAAAAACGGAAAAGAAAAACTTGTCCTCTGCGCACACCTTGACACCAAATACGGGACCGATGGTGCTGCTGATAACGGGGCCGGAGTTGCAGCGCTCCTGACAGTTGCAGAATTGATTATTACAGAATTAGCCGGTGAAGAGATTTTTAAGGATGAAATATTGAAAGAAGAGTTATTGAAAGACGAAATATTGAAAGATGAGTTATTGAAGAATGAGTTATTGAAAGATGAGTTATTGAAAGATGAGTTATTGAAAAATGAGTTATTGAAGGATGAAAACCTTCCTTTCGATATTGAATTTGTGGCTTTTAACGGGGAAGAATATTATGCTCTTGGGGAAATGCTGTATCTGGAAAAAAACCTGCCGAACTTCGGAGACACAGCCACTGCGATAAATATCGATGGGATCGGACATTATTCCTCGACTAATAATATTGCGTTTTTTGGGTGCCCGGAAGAATTTGTTAATTCTGCACTGGATTTAAAAAATAAATATCCCGGGGTTATTCGGGTAGAACCCTGGCCTGCAGGTGACCATACCTTTTTCTGGATGAGGGGGGTCCCGAGTATGGCAATAAGTTCTACAGGCACTTATGAACTATTTCATACGGCAGATGACAGGGTTGACTTCATTTCTGTAGACAAAATCGAAGAGGTTGTGAAACTTACTCTGGACCTGGTAAGAGCTATTTGCTGTTCCATCTGCTGTCCCGGGAGAATTTAAGTGGTCTGCTGCGCTTCTATGAACCCTACCCTGACCCGGACTTCTCTGCCTGTGAATTCTGTCAGGTGGTCGTCTATCCTCTGGGCTATGCCCTGGGGAAGTTCCTGCTCCGCACTGCGGTACAGGATAACAGTTACTCTTGCAGGCTCATCCAGGATTAGGTCTGCAGGTCTGTACTCAACATCTACGCTTTCAGTGACCAGTCTCATTTCCGAATATTCGGATTCGTTGAGCATCACCGACACCTCTGCTTTTGCCTGCTGTTCCATAAGCGCAGTTTGTGAGGAGACATAGGTCACAAGTCCGAGGACGCTTGAAAGTATAGCGATTGCAATTAATAGGATCATTGTGTGCGATATCACAGCGTTTCGGGCATGGTTTACAGCCGAAGACCTTGAGGGCCTGAAGCCTGCAAGCCAGAACAGGACAAGCGCAGAAATATTGATAGCAAGCACGTTCACCAGCATCAGGACAGCTGAAATGATTGCCACTGCGGGGAGCCCAAACGCAAATCCCAGCCCCGAAGTCGCTGCAGGAGGGACAAGGGCAGCTGCAATGGCAACTCCTACGAGGGCAGATCCTGCATTTCTTATTATACTGATGGCTCCTGCAATACCTGACCCGAGAGCAAGAAATAGAGACAGGAAGTTCGGGTTTGTGCGTTCGGATACCTGTGGGATCCCACGGATATCAAATCCTGGTGGCATCAGGTTCAACTCCCTGACCATAAGGCCGATCAGGGCAGCTACTCCTATTGCTAGCAAAAGGCCTGTCACCTGCAACATTAATCCGCGGGCAGCAAGTTTCCGGTCGTAAACAACTGTCCCTACGCTTGCGGAGATCGCAGGTCCCATTAAGGGAGCTATGACCATAGCCCCTATTATTGTAGCAGCCGAATCAAGCAAAAGTCCGGCAGTCGCAATAGCCGTACTCAGCACTAAAAAAGCAATATACGTAGAGGCAGGAGGTGCCAGGTCCTGTGCACGTGTGATAAGCTCTTCTCTGGAAATGCGCTGGTCAGGGTAGCGCTTTTTAAGGGCATCGATCCGCTTTGAAATTACTATCTCAGGTGACAGGACAATTGTATAAGTATCCTCACCTACTCCTGCTTTGCGCAGCTTGTCAAGCACAGGTTCGACTCCAACCGGAGGGATTGGGAACTCAACAAGAGCTTCAAAGTCTCCTCTTCCGGTCTCGTTCCAAACTGCATAATCAATCTCTTCGGCATCGAGAGTTTTCAGCACTGAGTCTCTTTTTCCATTGGGTATGAGTACCTGAACCAGACGCATAATAAAAATACGTTTCTCGGATATTTATTATTATTATTAACCTGAATGAAATAAAACAGGCAGTAGCCGGAAGTTTTAGTTCTCAGGTAAAGCCTCAAATTTATAGAAATTACGGGAAACTGGAGTTTATACTTGGGGATGGTGTTTATAATATAGTTATGGGAAGGCTTATGGGAAGCTCTGCGCCTCTACGAAACCGACTCTGAACATAATATCTTTTCCCGTAGCTTCTGTCAGGCGGGTACCGGCTTTGCTAGCTATGTCAGGAGGGACTTCCTGGTCTACCCTGCGGCCTACGAGCACGGATACCTCTGCAGGTTCTTCTAAGAGAAGGTCAGCAGGACTGTAGTCGACTGTAACTCCTTCAAGTGTCAAGCCAATCTCCGCATATTCGGGCTCCTGGAACATGGATACCATTTCTCCGTTTATTTCCTGTTCAACGATAGTAGTCTCGAAGGTAGTATAGGTAACAAGCCCGAGGACTATGGAGAGTAAGGCAATTGCCAGGGCAATGAAGGCGATATGTGATACCACGGAAGAGCGGGCACGTCCGACTGCTTCTTCCTCTGCAGGACGAAAGCCGGAAATCCAGAGCATGATAAGGGCTGATATGTTGATTGCAAGCAGGTTGACAAGTACAAGCACGCCAGCTGCAATTGCCACACCGGGAAGCCCCCATGCGATTCCCAGCCCGGAAGTTGCAGCCGGGGGAACAAGCGCAATTGCAATTGCAACCCCCACAAGAGCAGACCCTGCCCCCCGGATTATGCTGATAGCGCCTGCGATGCCTGATCCCAGGGCAAGGAAAAGGGACAGGAAGTTAGGGCTTGTCCTTTCGGCGATCTGGGGAATATCACGAATATCGAGGCCGGGAGGCAAAAGTATGGACTCCCTCATAAGGATTCCAAGTAGGGCACCTACCGCAATTGCAAGCAGGAGGCCTCCTACCTGCAGCTTTACGCCTCTGGAAGCAAGTGCCCTGTTGTCTAGAACAGTTCCCACGCTCGCAGAAATTGCAGGCCCCATAAGCGGAGCGACGACCATTGCCCCTATAATTGTTGCAGCCGAATTAAGCAGGAGCCCTCCGGTTGCAATAACCGTACTCAGGATCAGAAACGCAAGATAGGTCGAAGTTTCGGGTGCAAGGTTCTCTGCGCGTGCAGTTAATTCTTCTCTCGAGATACGGGTTCCTGAATAACGCTTCTTCAGGGCTTCGATGCGGGTTGAGACAACAGTCTCGGGTGCCAGGACAATTGTGTAAGTGTTTTCGCTAACCCCGGCTTTTCGCAACCTCTCAAGTACAGGTTCCACACCAATCGGGGGGACCGGAAACTGGACAAGGGCTTCAAAGTCTCCTCTTCCTGTTTCATCCCATACGGCATAATCTATTCCCTCATCATCCAGCACTGCCAGCACGGGCTGTCGCTTACCAACCGGAATAAGTACCTGAACCAGACGCATAATAAATATACGTTATTCAGATAATTATTATTAACCGGAATAAAATAAAACCAGCAGTAATAACCAGAATAAAATAAAACCTGAAATCGACGATAATTTTCATTTTCAGGTAAAAATTAAAATTAATCGAAACACTGGAAAATAAAAACGCTTTATGACCACTTTAATATTTTCTAAAACCTAACTGACATTACAATAGCTCTACTTTTCCGAAAAGTTAAGTTCCGATACAGATTGGTTTCGAAATGTGATATAGGCAGGTTAGTTTCGAACAATGTTTATGACTGCGAATGCCCCATCAGATACCCGCCAAAGCCTGTGACCCAGAGGAGGATTGGATACGCAATCCACCTCTCAAGCCCACCAATGCCAAGAACCGCAAAAGGGCTTGCATCCAGCATAATGTAATAGAGAATAAGGTCTAAAAGCGAGATTCCTCCGAGTGCAACTGAAAAGTAGCTCAGCGGTGCCCTCTGTATTCTGGAGCTTGCAACTGCAGACAGCCCGCCTGCAAGAAAAGCGAGCAGGGCAAAAATTGCATGTATATCTCCATAACTCCCATCAAAGATTCCCACACCAAGAACACCGGTTCCAAAGAGGCCGAGAAGCACAGTAATCGCCTGCCTCCTGAACGCGCGGTGAATGCAATAAGCAGATGCAACAATCAAAAGTCCTGACACAAGCATCGTGGTATTGAAAATGGTTGCAGACGGTTCAACGATAATGCTATCCGGAGGCAGAGTTGCACCAAGATCACTTATCGCGTTCTGCGCTGTACTGTACCCGGGATAGAGGGTCTCAGCCGTTATTATTCCCATGAACGCCAGCACTCCTGCAGTGAACAAAAGTGCTCCGGCAATATTTTCATACCGCATGCGAGAATGTGATCTATCAGCCATGTCAACCTGATAGAATAATAGTTCGTGAATATTTAGTCATTATGCTGAACAACAAATATTAAAGGATTATATGAAAGTGGAGGATTAAGAAATTCAGGGGAGCAGAAACATTCAGGAGAGCAAGAGAGTGATATAAGCCTTCAATGCAGCAGCTTGTGTTTTGATGGAATCTTTTCTTTCCTTCGATTTCCTGTGATCCCGAAGCGAAACTCGGGAAGTAAAAGCTGTTATTTTTATAAATTAGTCTGCTTGAACGAGCAAAGCGAGTGAAACAGACCTCGTGCTCCCGAAGCGAAACTCGGGAAGCGAAACTCGGGTGGTGCAACTCGGGAGAGCCATTTATTTTTGATCAAGATATTTTTGGTTGTTTTTGGTTAAAAAATCAACCATGTAAAGGTGGACGGTCAGTTTTTCCTTTTTATCCGAAAGAAGAGTCTCTGCTATTACTGCGAGAAATTTTTAAGGACTAACAGTAGAAGACTCTGAAAATATTTTGGTTCAGCCGAAACTGTTTTCTGGATATATTTATGTGGTATTGTACTCATTATTCTTAGAGGGGTCTTGTGGTTCAGGAGTATAAATTACTGATAGATGGGGAGTCGAGAGACTCATCAACCGGGGAAACTTTTGATGATATCAATCCGGCTACTCTCGAAAACCTTGCTACGATACAGGTAGCCGGAAGCGAGGATGTGAACAGAGCAGTTGAGGCTGCAGAGAAGGGGTTTAGAGTATGGAGTGAAATTCCGGCTCCGAGAAGAGCTGAGGTGCTCTTCAGGGCAGCTCGCATCCTTCAGGAAAGAAAGGAAGACCTTGCCGTACTCATGACAGAAGAAATGGGGAAAGTGCTGCCCGAAACAAGAGGAGATGTACAGGAAGCAATAGACATTACCGTTTATGCCGCAGGGGAAGGCAGGAGGATGTTTGGGGAGACAACTACTTCCGAACTCAAGGAAAAGTTCTGCATGACCGTGCTCAGGCCGATAGGAGTTGTGGGCATGATAACGCCCTGGAACTTTCCTATTGCGATTCCCAGCTGGAAGATCATGCCAGCCCTTATTGCAGGGAATGCAGTCGTGTTCAAGCCTTCAAGTGATACGCCCCTGCTTGCAATAAAACTTGTAGAAATCCTGATGGAAGCAGGCCTACCTCCGGGAGTTGTAAACATTGTGCCCGGGCCCGGAGGAAGCGTTGGAAAAGCCATAGTTCAGCACCCCCGCATAAAAGCAATTTCCTTTACAGGAAGCCTTGATACCGGGAAATGGATCATGGAAGAATGTGCAAAAACTATGAAGCGGGTTTCTCTGGAACTGGGAGGCAAAAACCCGGTAATTGTCATGCCTGATGCCGACCTTGAACTTGCCCTTGAAGGCGTGCTCTGGGGAGCTTTCGGGACAACAGGCCAGCGCTGCACAGCTACAAGCAGGCTGATCCTTCATGAAAAAATAAAAGATGAATTCATAGCAAGGCTGCTTGCAAAAATAAAATCTCTCAGAGTAGGAAACGGGCTTCTGCCTGAAACCGATGTAGGGCCTGTAATCAATAAAGCTCAACTTGAGAAAATAGAAAAGTACGTCAGGATAGGAAAAGAAGAAGGTGCAACTCTCCTGTTCGGAGGAAACAGAATGGATCCCGGTCTGCCTGGCTATTTCTTTGAACCGACTGTCTTTACGGATGTCAGGCCGGATATGCGAATTGCTCAGGAAGAGATCTTCGGGCCCGTGCTCAGCATTATTATGGTTTCGAGTCTTGATGAAGCAATAGAGATTGTCAATAATACAAAGTACGGACTTTCATCGTCAATTTACACTGAAAATATTGGAAACGCTTTCAGGGCAATTGAAAAAATAGAAGCAGGAATCACATACGTCAATGCTCCCACAATAGGTGCTGAAGTCCATCTTCCTTTCGGGGGCGTAAAAGGGACCGGAAACGGGTTCAGAGAAGCCGGAACAGAGGCAATCAAAGAATTCACTGAGGTAAAAGCCGTGTACATAGACTACAGTGGCAGGCTGCAAAAAGCCCAGATAGATACTGTA
The DNA here is from genome assembly GCF_055385895.1 of Methanosarcina subterranea. Lineage (NCBI taxonomy): Archaea > Methanobacteriati > Methanobacteriota > Methanomicrobia > Methanosarcinales > Methanosarcinaceae > Methanosarcina > Methanosarcina subterranea. The sequence continues at coordinate 3,224,076 of NZ_AP042426.1, forward strand.
TGAAACGTGGGAAGAGGGGGAAGCATTCTGGATCACGAAACACCGGAAAAGCTTGAAATATGGAAGAACTTTGACAAAACGGGAAGAAAAGAGGACGCAATGAGAGAACTGGAAAGAGAATTTGACTTTTTCGAACAGGAAGTAGGGCTGCTCGATACGGTTGGCCCAAAAGCCAGAGAGATAATAGGGCAGGACTGCAATATGGTATCCGCATGTGTATCCCGTCCTTATCCTCTGGTTGTTGACAGGGCAAAAGGCTCCATAATTAAGGACATAGACGGAAAAGAGTACATTGATTTCGTTGCAGGAATTGCTGTTATGAATGCAGGCTATTCAAACCCTGAGGTTAAAGCCGCTATCTCTGCCCAGCTGGAAAAAATGGTCCACTGCGGGTACGGGGACTTTTTTGCCGAACCCCCCCTGAAACTTGCAAAAAAGCTCAGGGAGCTTTCAAGTTACTCAAAAGTTTTTTACTGTAACAGCGGAGCCGAATCTGTGGAAGCTGCAATGAAACTTGCTCTATGGAAAACAAAGCGCCAGAACTTTATCGCTTTTTATAACGCTTTTCACGGCAGAACTTTAGGTGCTCTCTCCCTGACCTGTTCTAAAGTCCGGCAAAAAGAGCATTTCCCTACCATCCGTACAGTGCACACTGAATATGCCTACTGCTACCGCTGTCCCATGAAACTCGAATATCCTTCCTGCGGGATCGAATGTGCAAAGCAGATCGAAAACCTCATTTTTAGAAGAGAATTAAGTCCAGAAGACACTGCTGCAGTCTTTATTGAACCGATCCAGGGAGAAGGAGGGTATATAGTTCCGCCTCCGGAGTTCCATAAAGAAGTAAGGAAAATCTGCACGGATAATGATGTCCTCCTTGCAGCCGATGAAGTCCAGACAGGCTGTTTCCGGACAGGTCCCTTCCTTGCCATGGAAAATTTTGAGGTAAGGGCTGATATTACCTGTCTTGCAAAAGCCCTTGGTGCAGGTCTCCCTATAGGTGCAATGCTTGCAGACAGTGACCTTATGGACTGGCCTCCTGGCGTCCACTCAAATACCTTTGGCGGAAACCTCCTTTCCTCAGCTTCAGCCCTTGCTTCCCTCGAATTTCTGGAAAAGGAAAACACAGAAAACCACGTCCGTGAAATGGGGTCTCATGTCCGACAACGCCTCAGGGAGCTTCAGGAAAATTTCCCCTGCATAGGAGACGTCCGCGGGCTCGGCCTTATGATAGGTGCGGAAATCGTAAAATCCGATAAATCCATAGACCCCGTTCGAAGGGACAGGATCATCAGGGAGGCTTTTAAAGATGGAGTCCTGCTCCTCCCCTGCGGAGACTCTGTAATTCGCTTTTCCCCTCCCCTGGTAATGACTGATGAAGAAGCCGACCTCGGGCTCGATAAATTCGAAAAGTCTCTGAGAAGAGCAGCGAGGTAAAGGCTTTTAATATTTTTCGAAAAATTCCCGCAACTTGAGATAAGTCCCTGAGAAAAGTCCATTAGAGGGAAAAGCCCGTGCAACCGGAATAATCATCTTAAACCGTTTTTTTCACCGTACGTGACACGGGCTTTTCCAAAATGAAGTAGATAAATAGAAGAAGATAAAAAGTTAGAGTTTTAAGCAGAAAACACGCCTGTACCCATTTATCATAGTAGCCCTTGAAACATCCGGTTTTAACTATAAGGCGGGAAGTCCCCTTCCTCGACAATTCCGGTTTACCGGAAGTGGCAGGTGGGGGATGAAAGCCGTCAACTTCCACACCTTCTGTTTTTATTGAATCTGACAAATTTCTTCTTCCTTGAAACCATATAGTTCTTGTTGCATTGTCACCCCAATCTGAAGCGAGAACCAAGCTAGGAAGTGGGCAAACAGGATGTGACAACTCCCGAAGGGATCGGGAACAAGGCGGGGAAAGCCGCAAGCCGTTGTGCATCTCAAGCATCATCACACTAATATCTTCCACTTTGATTTTTCTTCACCTGCGGAACGCAGGGTAGAGCCTCTGGACTCGCTCTCATTAGAGAGGGGGATGAAGGAAGAGGATCGCTCAGATATTGTTTTTAGGCTGAGTAGTCTCAAGGAAGCCCCTCCCTCAGACGATCCGGTTTGCCGGATTGGACAGGGAGTAGTAGTTCACGTTTCAGGTTTCCTTTTAATCCATCCTTTTTTATTTTTCTATAATGATGCATATTACAGGGTCCTCTGAAAAAAATTAAGTTAAAAGGAAGGTATGTACTTGAAAAATATAATAAGTAAATAAATAAATTTTACGGTATGTACGGATGCAACAAGGGCTTATGAAAGATATTTTTAAATTATCAGTTGTATATAACTTGCAAAGGTTTTTAAGTAACATCTGCATATTTAATATTATGGATTATAAGAACAATGATAAGTTTAAGAACGATGGTTCCGCTTTGATTGTTTTTATAAATATTATTGCGATTGCAGTAAGCCTTTTAGGGATAATGGTGTGTATGAAGTAACTCATTTCCGCAAATCAATAAAAAACGCCTACTTTTATTAAAAATAACTATTTTTATTCAGGCAGTAACTCAGGGTTGAGCAATAGAATTCCCTGGTAAGTCTCAACAGAAGAAAAAAAGAGCAGTTTCACTGCCCCTGTAAAAATTATAAGCTATTTGAAAATTACAAACTATTTTTTACTTCCTTTCCTTTTCAGCATTCTTTAGCTTCTCTTCGGTGCTGTTGAGAGCGATAAACCTGCTCCTGACTGCTCCCAGCGGAAGGTCTGCACCAGGCATGAATGAGCCAATCTGATCTCCTGAAAGGGTCCTTCCTGGCAGGTTAGGTATAACCTCAAGCCCTTTTCCAACAGGCATTTCGGGGTTCTCGGTTTTTAGCCCGGAAAGAGGGCTAGAAAGAGGGCTGGAAAGAGCGCCGGATACAAGTCCAAGGGCAGAGTCGGAAACCAGCCTTGGGTGGGGCTCGGAACTAAGACGGGAATGCCCTGGAGGAGAAAGCCTGAGATCTCGCACAGGAGAGAGCCTGTTATTGAAGTCAGGTAAAAGTCCCCTGAACTGGTCAAGGGCAGGGATTGAAAAAGTAGCTGATTCGTAAACAGGAGTGAGCTGCCCGGCAGGTGACATTTCACGGTTTTCACGGACTGCACGGTCAGAAAGGTGCGAAGGTAAAACGGAATCTTCGGATTTGCTGCTATTCATAGCTTCAAAGATTGTCACGATGGTATATCAATTATACGAGGGATACTTCTTAGGCTGCTCAGCTATACTTTTCAGTTCTCTTCTGGTTATCCGCTTTGTGTGGTTGAGGTTTGAGTAAAAAAGTTAACCCGTACAACCTCATTCGCCCCGAGTTTCGCGTCGGGAGCACGAGGTCCTTTTCGCTACGCTCCGCTCAAGAGGACTAACTTATGGACAATGTCACTTTTTCTCTTCGCTCAAGAGGACTAATTTAGGAGATTATAGCAGTGAACTGAGCTCAAGAGGACTAAATTAAAATATCTCCATTAGTCTTCGGTTAAGGATTCATTTTCTTCTCCTCTTCCTCTTTGGCATGAAAGTGCTTGAAAGTACTTCCATTTTCCGTACCTGTTGTGCAAAGAGTTTCATGTTAGTTTTTTGTATTAAGTTCCTTCATTGTTTACCGAAACTATTCGTTTCTGAACCTTTCTGGAGTGAAAAGATAGTGCCAGCTGCTATCTCCTCGAATCTTACGTGCTTGGCTTCGTATTCTCGTTTCAAACTGATACGTATAAGCTGCAAGCAGACACCTCTGAGAGTTAAAACCTAAAACATGATTGCAGGGTCATCAATTTTACGTTTACGTACTATAAGACCAGTTTCTTTAGCAGTTTGTCTCAACTACTCTTAGGGAAACTTTTCAAAAGAGAATCTTCAAGAGTAGACAGGGAACGAGGAGAAACAGATACAGAGAGATTTAGGAATTCTCATAAAAAATGTGTAATTGGTAGAATTTAACACTTAATCAATAACTAATGAAGTTTGTTTATAATGCATGAGCAAAAAATATTTTCAAATCCGATAAGGATATATTCGGTTTTATCAGATTTGAAAAAGTCCTAACTGTATGATTATGTTCTCTCTAATTTATCTTCTCTTAACTCTGTACAAGAACATGCAAAATAGACAGACAACTCCGCTGACCACACTAAATCCAGGTGATTTTTCCTTTTCTTCAGTAGCTTTAGCTGCAATAGTACTTGCATTGTCTTCTACGTCACTACCTGTAGATCTTACAGCAGGTTCCGATGCTACTGTACTTTGTTCTTCTTTCTCTCCTTCGTCCCCTGTAATAACGAAAGAAGAATAGCCAGGTACATTTGCCGTGAAATAAAGGAATTGATCGTCTTCACTTGATAAAGTTACTGTTGTCGTCTCCCATTCTTTCTTCCTGTCATCATATTTGTACAGCACAATAGAAGATTTGTCTATACCATTTTCCTTAATCCATGGCTTTTCAACCTTGAAGATTATAACTGCATTCTGAATATTATCGGAGACTCCATAACCTCCGTTTCCTACCCACACGTTAAAGGACTTATAGACTTCACCTTCAGGCAGGCTTGAAACCAGAGCAGATTTGTCCTTGAGATTCTCGACAATAGCTGTAGTTTTACCTACAGTCTTCTCAGAAGTAAAGCTAATAGACTCAACAACAGTTACATTATTTGTAAAGTTGAAATAAACAGGTTTATCACCAGGAATGAAAACTTTTGCTGTATCTTTAGTTTCGACGTTCTTTTGAGGTTCAGGGGATCCACCAGTTCCACCGCCGGAGCTACCGGAACTGTGATGGCTGCCACCTGAGCTGGGAGACCCACCGGATGAATCGGAAGAATCACCGGAACTACTAGGGTCGGAAGAACCGGAAGAGTTGTTGGAACTGTCGGAATCAGATGAATTGTCAGAGTCCGAAGAACCGGGTGAACCAGAAGAATCACTGGAGTTGGTGTCACCACTACTTTCATCACTGATATTTTTCGTTTCTATGGTTATAGTAACTGTTTTTGTAGCAGTTCCATTTTCATTGATTGCAGTCAGGTTAACGTTGTACATCCCTGGATTTGAAAATGTATAAACTGGATTTGCTTCACCGCTATCACCTTTCCAGTCATTGTTGAAGTCCCAGGTTCTTCCGGTTGAATTCTCCGATAAGTCTGTAAACTGTACGGTAAGAGGAGCATAGCCGCTCGTGACATTCGTTTTGAAGTTTGCTGTGGGAATAACTTTAACTTCCTCCACGATTATATCTAATGTCTTTGAGGTGCTTCCGAGTGCATTGCTTACTGTTAAATTGACGGTATAATTCCCGGCTTTGTCGTATGTGTGCACAGGATTCTTTTCTGCGGAAGATGTCTCGTCCCCAAAATTCCAGTTCCATGAATTTGGTGATTCTGTACTTTTATCGGTAAATGTCACTGTTAGCGGTGCATTTCCTGAAGTCGCGGAGGCAGAAAAATCAGCATTTGGAACTTCTGAATCAAGGGTAATCATGTAAATATCAGAATTACCGTCAGGATTATCAATAAATACTATTTTGTTGCTGTAGATCGCAGGGTCTCTAACGAACATAAATGGTAGTTCAATCGACTTTTTAGCAGAAAAATCATACAGGGTAGTAACTAATCCTGTATACATATCATTGAAAATTATCTGATTCCCATACATTGAAAAGTCAAGTATCATACCATAGGTAATTTCAGTTGTCTGTTTCGTGGAAATATCATATAACATAATTTTATCTAAGGATTGATCCTCAAAAGTCTGCCAGGCTATCTTGTTACCATAGATAGTAGGATTACCTGCAAGAATACCTGATGTAATCCTAGTTTGCTCTTTAGTAGACAGATTTTCTAGGTAAATATCATATCCGCCATTACGATTATCGCCCCAAACAATGTAATTGCCATACACTCCTGGTACTGTTTGATCTGACGTGTTCGTAGTTATTCTGGTAGTCTTCTTGCTGGAAATCTCATACATGTAGATATCCCAATTTCCATTCCTCTTATCCTGCCATACGATCTTATCTCCAGATACGCAAGGATATTCTGCATCGACATTTGAAGTAACCCTTGTTTGCACTTTCGTTGAAAGGTCCTGCAGGTAAATATCGGACCCACCATTGCGAGTATCCTGCCATACGATATAATTACTCCAAATTGAAGGGTTTGTTTGTTCAGCTGTATTAGTAGTTATCCTGGTTTCTGTATATGCAGAACCTATTCCACAACTTGCAGTCAATATAAAAACTGCAAGCAAAATCATCATACTTTTTTTCATTTTCCACACTGGAATAAACCCCTAAACTTATTTATTAAGCAGGTTGTAATGTTGGGTCGTCCATTGTTACATGGTTGATATTACCCCGATTTGACATCCAGTATTGCAAGTGTTTGCGTTTTTGTACAAAGAACGCAAGTCAGCTCCAATTACACTGAGGTTCGGAACGAAAAGGACCTAAACTACTTTATGAACATTTGGGGAACTGATCCCAAAACTCAAAAACTACTTCTTTGAATCTTGATTTTTGAAGCAATCAATTGAGCTACTAACCAAAAAAGGCTGTGAAGCTCTTATGCATATGTGAATAAAATGGGTTTTGGGATAGGCTTGGGAATAATATTAACCAGACAATAGAGGACAACCTATGTTTATTGAATGTCAAAAATACTTTGAGTTTTTGAAAATCATACAGCCTTCATATTCAAAACTTTATATTATTATTTAAATTTATCTAAGTTTCTCTAGATATCGCCATATATTCTCAAAAAAGGTTAGTGAAAAAATCACCTCCCCCGAGATTTCAGGAATATACACAATAAAGAAACGAGTCCAAATATTAATTCAAACCCTGGAGCCTTTTCATTAAAACAATTCTTCTCTGAACCTTTCTCTGTTTACATGCGGATCCAATGCTTGACTTTCATATACATTCATTATCGTTTCAAAAGTTCTTTGAATTCCACATCTATTCAGAATTACTTTCAATAAATCTGATGCATTCTCTGCAAATATTGTGCTCCAACGTAACTGCGTATATTGAGCCATTTTTTCAGGATGAGCTGTTGAGTTTCTTACAAGAGAATAAATTCTTCTGCTAACGATTAATGTCAACATTACTGTCCAGATTAGAGTCTCAATTACCTGTACATTCTTTGTTTCAAGAACGTCAAGAGCGTATTTGCTTTTTAACTCCTTAAACAGCAGTTCTATGTCCCATCTTGCTCCATATAATTTCGCAATGTCTTTTGCATTCAAAACATTTTTCTGAATATTTATAATATGTATATGATGTTTTTCATCCTCATCATTATATGCTGCAACAAGACGTACAAGCAAATCATCTTGCTTTTGTTTGCCGTTATATGCTATTCTTTTGAATTCTATTTTTACAACTGTATAAATATTTTTCCCCGAAAGTTGTCTAATACATTCACTAACAGGTTTTCCCGCAAATTCTTTGCTTTTTGTCTTAGAAAGTCCCTCTTCAACAGAAACAAGAACAGGATTCACATTCTTCCTTATTCTTGAAACAAAATATCCTCCGTTTTCCTCAACTCTTGCAAACATTTGAGTTTTGTAAAAACCAAGATCAACAAGAAGAATACGGTCTTTAATCCAGGGACCTATTTTCAATGTTTTTATTTCAGCTGTTTTTTCAGAGTACAGAGCAACGGTTTTAGGTCCGTTAGCAACTACACTTACCATAACTCCTACTTTTACTCCAGCAGCTACATTTCTTGCTCTTGCTGCCGGAAACTTGTCTGATAAAGAGGAGTGAAGACGAATAATTGTGCTGTCCTGAATAAGAACATCCTGGAAGTCTTCGAGTTTTTTGCTAAGTTTTCTTCCAGGATCTTTTGCAAGTTCTTCTATACCGTGAATTACACACTGATGGAGGAACTCAACAAGTTCTGGAGTGAATCGATAGTACCAACTGCTGTCGCTAAGGGTTTTATTTGATTCTTTTTCATAGTCTCTTTTCAAACTGGCAAGTGTACGCTGTAAGCGTACACCAAAACCAAGAGTTAAAACCCAAAAAATGATGACAGGGTCAATTTTACGCTCACGTACTATTAGATCAGTTTCTTTAGCAGTCTGCCTTAACCATTCTTCGGGAAACATTTCCCAAAGAGTCTTCAGGAGTAGGTGGGGGACGAGGAGGCATAGATGCACTAATATTTAGGGTATTAATATAAACACATGTACAAGAGTAGTTATCTAAAGCTTAACCGATGAAGCATGAAAATATCTCTTACCTTGCAACCGTATTAGCCTTACCTAACCGTTCCTGTCACTTTCGACGAAGGAGAGCTGCCTTTCCCAGAAAAGAGGGAACAGAACAGCTACAGAATAGAAGATAACAGGCAAAAAAAGAAGCTACCTAAAAAGCCAAAAATGAAATCAGCAAAAGGCCTGTACGAATGAAATAAACAGAATTAAAGCTACCTCAGAATACTCATTTTCAACTTTTTTTCGATTCCTTTCAGTGATACTGTTTTGTGCTCTTCTCAATTTTTTGGGAAGGGCCACCAGGCAGGCTGGCGGAGGCGTTTTATTACTTTTGGATTGGAGAGCTTCGGGGGTCAAAGGAAATATTTCTTAGCCTGGGTGCTGTTGTTGATAGTATTTGGTCTCACCTGATGAGAGTAACGGTTCATGCATGCGTTGCTTTGTTTTGTTACTTGAGGCCAATTATAGCCTGTGCGGCGCAGGGATAAAAGACTGGAAAATTTCATTTCGGATGCCCAGGAATATATCAACCTGGTAATCACGGTCCACTCTTTTTTGCACCTTCTTATACTTTTTACTATATTTTTACTATATTTTTACTATATTTTTACTATATTTTTACCACATTTTTTACTATACCTTTTTGCGTCCGTATATTTTACTCATTAATCTTTGCCTCGCAGAGCTCTTTTCCCTGTTTTGCAGCTTCGTTTCCGGGGCTGAGTTTAAGGGCTCTTACGTAGCACTTGAAAGCTTCTCTATGTTCTGAAAATTCACAGAGCAGGTCGCCCCCGCAAAGGAGAGAGTTCAGGTGGTCAGGGTCGCTTTCAAGAGCGTTTTTGTAGGCTTCAAGGGCTTTTTCTTTTTCTCCCAGCTCCAGGAAGACATTGGCTTTCCAGTACCAGGTTTCAGCGTTGTCAGGCCTCATTGTAGGGGCTTTGTTTCGGGAAAAGAAGCTAAACCTGGGAAGTTTGCATGCCCAGTCAGAAGCCTGTTTAGGTTCGGCTGCCAGGGCCCTGTCGAAGACCTCCAGGGCTTTTTCCGGAAGCCCCATCCTGAAGTAAACAATTCCATTGCTGGTCAGGATTTTGGGGGATTCGGGGTCAAGAGAGAGTGCTTTTTCAAAGGCTTCAAGAGCTTCTTTATTCCTGTCGAGGGCAGAGAGCACAAAACCTCTGTTGGACCATTCAATCGGGCTGTCAGGCTTAGCTTCCAGAGAAGCATCAACAATCTCGAGGGCTTCTTTATATTTTCCGAGCTTGAAAAGAGACATCCCGGCACAAGATCGGGCTTCCTGAGCCTTTTCAAGGAATTCCTGTCCGCTGTCCTCCTTTCCTTTTTCAAAAAGCATTTCTGCGATTTTTTTCCAGGCTCCATCCGCTTCTCCATATGCAGCAAGAGCTTCTTCATATCTGCCCATCTGGAAGAAAATCCTGGCTTTTTTGTGGCTTTCCTCGGCCAGTCTATCGAGGTCTCTGAGTGCGTTTGTCATTTTTGCCATTTTTATTGCCTCATATCTACAGCTGTAAGAAAAATCAAAATTCGCGTTTTCAGAATGAGAACTGCCATAATTCGCATTCTGAATCGGTTTAGTTTAAATCAAATTTATATCTGAAAAATTATTCTGATAAATAACTGGTATTTTGTGATATATAATGTTTTAAATTTGCCCGGAGACACTTCCTCTATAGTAACAAAAATATTAGTAATAGTAATAAGATTCACTATATTAACTCGAGTTTTTAATGACTTAAAAGGGCGTTGAAGGGGCTGAACTCATCGTTTTATCCCGCAAAACTCGTTTCTTGCTTCGACCATGGCTTTCAGATTTCGAAGAGGGGTTTCAGGTGCAAGCCCGCAGCCCGGAGCAAGGATATCCACTCCGTTCCGGAGGCACCTGAAAGCTTCCTTTTTAACGTCTTCAGGGCTGCCCCTCAAAAGGGTCCTGGAGGTTGAAACGCTGCCAATTACCGCAACACCTGATTCATGAGCAGTCTCGGTGGCGGTTTTAAGATCTTTTATGCCTTCTTCCAGGCTGAGCCCGTCAAACCCACACTCGATCATGTCATATATAATACTGTCTGCAGCCCCGCAGATATGGAGCACCGTTTTTCCGCTTCCGAGGGCTTTCGGGATTCTTCCCATCCGAGGTTTTATAAGAGTCCTGAAGGCGTCCGGAGAAATCATATCAGGTGAGGAGATGGCATCTGTTATAACCACAACATCGGCTCCTCTTTTCAGGCACTCCCGGGCGTACACTATGCAAGCGTCAGTACACAGGTCGATAAGCCTGGTTACTATATGGGGCCTTTTGATTGTCCATTTAAGAAAACGGGTGGTTCCGCAGAGGTAAGTTGCAAGGTCAGCAGGACCTTCCATCCCCACAATAAGGGGGAGGGTCGAGCCAGCTTTCTCCCTGAGGATTTCAGTAGCTCTCAGGACAGCAGGGATCCTACCCCTTTCCAGAAGATCTTCAGGCAGTTCCGGAACTGCAGGAGAGATTTCCATGGGGCCCTTAAGCACAGTAGGGAGCTTCGCTTTAGTGCCCGGATCGACAATACAGCCCATGGCTTCTGCAAGCACCACCACATCGAAGGGATATCTGAGGGTTTCAAAAGAGGCATTTACATACTGCGAAAAAGCAAGTATTGCCATCTTTTCGGACTGGTTGTCAGCCTCAGGTCTGGCTGCTCCGCACAGGTCCATGAGTTCGAGTACTGGCGCGGCTGTGAAGGTACCGACCGGTATCTGAGCAGGAGTTTTGCCTTCGAGGGTTCTGAGTATCTCTGTCCTGAAGTTCGGTTTTTCCATAAAAGTGACCCCGGATTATTTTCTTTTGCTTTGCTGAAGCGATTAGCTGTACTACTATTACTGTACTACTGCGTCATATTATGTGGTTATACCTATTTACAGATACATCCGGTAATCAGGTTATAACCCCTGTACCTGATACTGAACCAGAGTAACCTGTGAAAACTCCTGTAAACAATACAACACCTGAGCAGCCTGTAGAGACACCTGCTGAACCCACCGTACCCTCCTTCACGATGCAAACAGAAGTCCAGAATTATACGTATCAACCTGATACATATTATGCTGATTTCATTCTTCTTTTCTATTGCTTCGATTTCAACACCTCTCATTTTAGCCAGAACCATCATAACCCCACTGTTATGCTTTCCTTTGAAAAACCTTCATATTTCTACGTGGCTCGTTTCAATTCAACCTTTATTCCCGAAAATAATTAATCAAAAATAACTATTGAAAGTAAAATATGTTAAATGTCGTTAATGGGGTTTATATTAATATTCATAAGGGATTATATTATAATTAAAGGGGGGAAAGAAATGAGAAATAGAACAATTTTTTCAATAATTTTAGTTTTTATTTTTATAATATCTGTTTCAGCTACCTCATCAGCAAGGGAAATTACAGTAGATGATGGTTCTGGAGCTGATTTCAGATCAATTCAGGAAGCTGTGAATAATTCTGTAACAGGGGACATAATAGTCGTGATGCCCGGAATTTATACTGAAAACGTTCGTGTTGACGTAAAAGGTCTAACTATCAGGTCAGAATCAAACAATGGTGATGCGCAGGTAAAACCGCTAAATGAAAGTGTAAGTACCTTTCTGATAACAGCTAATAGCACAACGATCAGTGGTTTAAATATAACAGGAGCCGGTAAGATGCATCATAAAAATGCAATCTTTGCTTATGGTAAGATGAATAATGTAACAGGTAATAACATTGAAAACGGTTCTATTTTTCTGGGATCCTACATGCCAAGAAATTTAAAAACCATCTTTCATGGCGATATGAATAATGTGACAGGTAATACCATTGAAAACGGTTCTATTATTCTGGGATCCGAGATATCAGGCAATTTAATAGCCGAAAATAAAATTTCTAACGGCGAAGAGGGTGTATATATTTCCTGCTGTGGAGGAAATAATACAGTATCAGGTAATACGATCTCAAATTGTTCCACTGGCATCTCCGAATGGGATCAGGGAGCAGATATTCGTAATAACAGGATTACTGACTGCGATTGTGGGATTTGGCTTTCGATGTCAAGTTCAGGAATTGAAAATAATACAATATTAAACTGTGATGTAGGGATTATTTTAAGTGACGCTTGTACTGTCGACATAATCAACAATACCATAACATCCTGTACAGAATGCGGGATTTTTAATAAGGGAAATGATGACCGTAGAAGAATCTACAATAATTATTTTAACAATAGTCTAAACGTAAAGTTTGGACCCGGCGAAGGGGGAAATATCTGGAACAGTTCACTTGCTTCAGGCAGTAACATTGCCGGTGGCCCTTACATTGGAGGCAACTTCTGGGCAAAGCCAGATGGGACCGGATTCTCCCAGATCTGCGTGGATCTGGATAAGAATGGGATTGCAGACCTGCCTTATAAAATCTATGAGAATGAATTTGACTATTTACCTCTTGTATCTCAGTCCAGCCCTCAAAATTCAATTATCCCAACTGCAAACTTTACAGCCGGCGTCACTAACGGTCCTGCACCTCTCGTTGTTAAGTTTACAGATCTTTCGAAAAACGCAATTGTGTGGAACTGGGACTTTGATAATGATGGTATATCAGATTCCACAGAACAAAACCCTGTATATGTGTATAGAACTCAAGGAAACTATACAGTCAATTTGACAGCCAGCAACGGACTCAATACTAATTCCAAACTTGCTAACATAAGCGTTGAAAAAAGGATTTCATCTACGTGGCCATTCGTATACATCACAGGTTCAAGAGGCACTGTTTATGGAATTGACACAGCCACAGGAACAGTCATAACCAAAGTGAAAGTAGGAGGAGCTCCTAAAGGAATTGCAGTCGCACCTAATGGAAAAACAGCATATGTGGCTGACCGTTGGGGTGTTAATGTCTCCGTAATTGATACTTCAACAAACACAGTTACAGACACTGTGAAAGTGGGATATGATCCCGATGGAGTTGCAATCAGTCCTGATGGAAAAAAGGTATATGTGGCGAACTCTGGCAGCAATAATGTTTCTGTAATTGATACTAACACAAATACCGTTACAGCTACTGTACCTGTTGGAAACTGGCCAGAAGAGATTGTAATCAGTCCTGATGGAAAAAAGGTATATGTAGCAAACCATGGCAACATTACTGCCCGTGAAGATACTGTCTCTGTAATTGATACAGCGACTAACATGGTTACAGCTACCGTACATGTAGGAAGTTATCCTTCTGGAGTTGCAATAACCCCGGATGGAAAAAAGGTATATGTAGCAAACGAGGGTCGTTATATCTCTGTAATTGATACAGCTACAAATATTGTTACAGCTACGGTGGATGTAGATAATTCCCCTTATGAAATTGTAGTCAATCCGACAGGAACAAAGGTATATGTGGCAGGAACAAAGAAGGGATACGCGGCTGGCACAGACGATGGTTTTGTCTCCGCAATTGATACCTCAAATAATACTATTATAGCTACAATGGATATTGTAGGAGGCAGTCCTACAGGACTTGCAGTAACCCCAGATGGAAAAAAGGTGTATGTGGCAAACAGCAACACTTCTGGTAACAATATTCTTTCTGTAATTGACACCTCTAACGATACTGTTTCAGCAACAGTGAATATCGAGATTTCTCCTGGGGGACTTGCAATCATCCCGGGTCCGGAATCAGTATTTCCAGTAGCTAATTTCAGCAGCAATGTCAGTGAAGGTTTTGCACCTCTCTCAGTCCAGTTTACCGACAGTTCAGAAAACGCAACAGAGTGGAACTGGGACTTTGGAGATGGAGCTACTTCAAACGAACAGAATCCGGCTCATACTTATTTATCACCGGGAAACTATACAGCTTGCCTGATAGTAAACAATCCAGATGATACAGATTCAAGGTTTACTACGATAACTGTGCTGGAAAGTAGTTCTGGCGATTATAGCGATTCCAGTGGAGGAAGCAGCCACAGTAGCGGTGGTTGAGGTGGATATCGACAGCACTAACCGGCATTGCAAAAAAACGGCGAAATAAAAAATCAGGTAAAAAAGAAATGGAAGGAAGAGAAATTTACTTTTTTACTCTTCGACCTCTTCTCCTATCCATTCGTTAACTTTTTCCGGGTTGTTTTCAATCCACTTAGCTGCGGCTTCTTCAGAGGCCATTCCGTTTTCAATTTCCATCATGACAGCCTGGATATCGTCATGAGTCCACTGGAAGCGGGTAAGGATGCCGTAGAGCTCTGGCTTTTCTTCTTCGAGCCCAAGCCTTGCAAGGGTTTCAACGTGGTCGGCAGACCCGTAAGCGCCTTTCGGATCATCCAGATACTTGAGGTCCCAGCGGTCAAAAGCCCAGTGGGGAGACCAGAGGGTCACAGCTACCCATTCTTCGGAGCCGATGGCTTTTTTCAGGGAAGTGGTCATTGCAGCGCTGCTGCCTGAAACAAGCTCCATGTCCAGATCATACTCGTCAATTGCAGTTTCTGAAGCCTGCATGATGCCTGCTCCGGGGTCAATGCCGATTATCCTGCCGTCAAATTTTTCTTTTTCGGAGTTGAGCTCTTCAATGGAGTCTATAGTTACATACGAAGGTACAACAAGCCCTATCTTGCAGTCTTCAAGGTTTGTCTGGACAGAGTCCATGCGGTCTCCATAAGTTTCCCAATAATTCTGGTGAGTATAGGGGAGCCAGGCAGATGTTGTGAAATCAAACTGTCCGTCAGCGAGTCCCTGGTAAAGCGGGCCTGCATCAACTGCAATGATTTCCACATCTTCATACCCTGCCTGTTCGAGCACCTGCTGCATCACGTTGGTGCTTGCAATTTCACCGTCCCATAAGACATATCCTATTTTCACAGGTTCGCTAAACTCAGCTGCCTCTGTTCCGGGGGGAGCGGTCTCTTCTCCTTCTACAGTTTCATCTCCCTGTTCTGCACAGCCTGCCACAAAGAGGGTAAGCCCTATCGCCAGAACGATTACCATAATCGATCCGAGCTTTTTTACGTTAACATTAAATTTTGCATTGGTCAAAATATCTACAACCTTTTTTTGAGTTTCTTTTTGGTTTTTGAGTAATTCAGAGTTTTAAATGAGTGATGCACCTTCTTTCTGGGGTGTTGAAGGCGCCCCTGTTAAAGTGAAGAGCCTTATCCTGAGCGCCCTTTTAAGGACGAAATAGGAATGGAGCGTTAGGAATGGGTTATTAGGAATGGAGTTTTTTGTCAGGAATGGAGTATTTTTACCTGGGGCTGAGGTTCTGGGTGATCCGGTCCAGGACAACCGCAATTATAACAATTGCGAGTCCGGCTTCGAAGCCCATGCCGATGTCCACTCTCTGTATCCCGAAAAGCACCTGGTATCCGAGCCCCCGTGCTCCAATCATGGCTGCAATGACGACCATGGAGAGGGAGAGCATTATGCACTGGTTAATCCCGGCCATTATGGTAGGGAGAGCTACAGGCAGTTCCACCTTTGCAAGTTTCTGCCAGCCCGTAGACCCGAAGGCATCAGCAACCTCGATAAGCTCTTTCGGGACCTGCCTGATCCCCAGGTTTGTTAGCCTTATTGCAGGCGGCATTGCAAAAACGACAGTTGCGATCATACCGGGCACGTTTCCAAGCCCGAAGAAGATAAGGGCAGGGATCAGGTATACAAAAGACGGCATAGTCTGCATTAAATCAAGTGCAGGCTTTACAATATGGAGAAGCGTCGTATTTTTCGCAGAAAGGATCCCCAGGGGAATCCCTATAATGAGCGCTAGCAGAGTAGATGAAAGCACAAGAGCAAGTGTCTCTATCGAGAGCTCCCAGAGCCCCATGTTTTCGATCAGGAAAAAACCGAATGCAGTTCCGGCTGCAAGCTTGATATTTTGCCTCCCTGCAAAATAAGCAAGCAGGGAAATTACCAGGATAAAAAGTTCCGGAGGCAGGAAAAGAAGTGCATCTTTTAAACCTGATATCAGGAAATCAAGTTGTTCGCTTGCGAGGTCAAGAAGCTGGCCGAAATTGCCTTCAACCCAGTCCACAGCAAATTCAACCGTGTCCCCGATTGGGAGTCTGGGAATCAGCATGTTTTCATCTCCAGGCTCGACCTGGTATCAGATCTGACAGGCGCTTTGGCAGGTGCTTTGGCAGGTGCTTTGGCAGGCGCTTCGGCCGGCACCCCCTTCTTTGCTTCTGCTTCGATAGGCGCAGGTCCGTTGTCAATTCCTTTGTTGATTATACCGCTAGAGCCGCCTGAGCTTTCGGGGGGAGGTCCAGCTTCCCCTTCGTTTTTGCCACTGAATATCGTTTTTTCTGGAATCTTCTCTTCAGGGATCTTTTCTCCTGAATCTCTCCCTTGTAGATCTCTCCTTTCTGGATCTCTTCCTTCTGGATCTCCCCTTTCTGGATCTCCTTCTTCTGAAGTCTCTTCTTGCCCGTTTTCTCCGGAAATTGCAAGTGCTCCAAGAACACTGCCCCGGACTATAATCCCGAGCAGTTTTCCTGAATCATTGACCACTGCAAGCGGGTACTGGCTTTCCGCAATCAGAGGGATTACTTCGTTAAGAGGCATATCCGGAGCCACTCGAGGAATCTCAGGAATCATCACTGCTTCAAGGCTCTTTCCTGCTTTAAGGGCTGAAAGGGCATCCCCTATCATAAGTATGCCTTTAAGGCGCCTGTTCTTTCCCTCAACCACATAAATCGAGGAAATCCCATGGTCTTTCATCAACTGGATGGCAACCCTGGGACCGGAATTGATGGATACGAGCGGTTCAGGCCGCTTCATAACCGATTCAGCAGTAAGGATTTTGGACCTGTCGACTCCTGCAACGAA
Organism: Methanosarcina subterranea; assembly: GCF_055385895.1. Classification (NCBI taxonomy): domain Archaea; kingdom Methanobacteriati; phylum Methanobacteriota; class Methanomicrobia; order Methanosarcinales; family Methanosarcinaceae; genus Methanosarcina; species Methanosarcina subterranea. The sequence goes on from NZ_AP042426.1 coordinate 3,241,138, forward strand.
CTTCGAAACATAGGAATCTGCAGGTTCGGTAAGGATCTCTTCAGGGGTCCCTATCTGGACAACTTCTCCGTCTTTCATGAGCGCGATGCGGTCCCCGATTTTCAGGGCTTCGTCCAGGTCGTGGGAGACAAAGATAATTGTTTTTTGCATCCTGTCCTCCAGGGCAAGCAGCTCGTCCTGCATATCGCTCCTGATAAGGGGATCAAGGGCACTGAAAGCCTCGTCCATCAGCAGGATATCAGGGTCATTTGCAAGCGCCCTTGCAAGCCCTACCCTTTGCTTCATGCCTCCGCTGAGCTCTGTAGTCCGGCTGTGTTCATAACCTTTGAGCCCTACGGTTTCTATGGCTTCAAGAGCCTTTGAATTGCGTTCTTCTCTAGGAATCCCCTGGATTTCAAGCCCGTAAGCCACGTTATCCAGGACAGACCTGTGAGGCAGCAGGGCAAAATTCTGAAAAACCATTCCAAGCTTGCTCCTGCGGGTACTTCTCAGTTCCTCAGGGCTCATGTCAGTAATATTCTGCCCGTCTATCAGGATTTCTCCTTCCGTTGGTTCGATAAGGCGGTTCAAGCAGCGCAGCAGGGTAGATTTTCCGGAACCAGAAAGCCCCATTATTACGAAAATCTCTCCATCGAAGACTTCAAAGTTGACGTTGTTAAGCCCCACGGTCTGTTTTGTCTTTTCAAAAATATCACTTTTGGATAAACCTTCATTTAGAAGGGAAATTACTTTCCGGGGGTTTTTTCCAAAAATTTTGATAATGTTTCGTACTTCAAGTTTTACATTCTTTTCCATATAAATACCCCGGTTTGCCCGAAGTTACTTTTAAAAATTATCAGCAATCATTACAAAAGGTGGAAATTTCCACAAAAACTCAGTCAATAAAAAACTAAATTTTATTAGAATGAATTTGTTCTCTGACTATTAACTTCAGATCACTGAAAATATAGATTTAAGAAAACTTTCTATTTTTACAGCTTTAACAGCTTATTTTCCTGATTGTTACTTGTAACCCAATCATATATACTATTTTTGCGGAATACTTATATACTACAAATATTTAGGGGAATAAAACTGGCATAAATCAGATATGAATTCAGGATCTAAAAGTATGAAATTTGCTTTTACTTTAACATATCGGGTTTTCAGATTGTAACTTTGTTTTATAAAAAAGTATTTTTTTCTATGATAAAACAATATAAATTCTCGGATACTATTTGGCATTTCGTTAATGCCTTGAGATTGTATTGAGATTATGTTGAGATTGTATTGAGATAATATTGAGATTGTATTGAGATAGTATTGAGATTATATCGAGATTGTATTGAGATTATGTTATTACTGAATACCGAGTTTTCCGGGAGGAAAGTTTTTTTGTAGTTTGAAGGACAGATGCTCAAAATAAACGATTTAATTGAAAGATTTATATATTAAACTACTGATAAAATGACTAAAAATCAGGGAATCGGAAAAGTCATCGCAACACTTATACATGTCTTATGACATTTACTCGCAGGTTCAGATGATGAAAGCAGTACTAGGATTAGAAGACGGAACAGTTATTAAGGGCACCGGTTTTGGTGCCGAAGGCACAGCTTGCGGCGAACTCGTTTTTACTACTCAATTCACGGGATATGAGGAGGCTCTGACTGACCCTTCCTATAAGGGCCAGATTTTAATGTTCACTTACCCTTTGATAGGGAATTACGGTGTCAGCGGAGAGCGGTTTCAGTCTGACAATATCCATGCTGAAGGGCTTGTTGTCAGGGAAGCCTGCAAAAAACCCTATCACTACAAATCCGCCCGTTCTATCCACAAATTTTTAGAGGATGAAGGAAAACCAGGAATCGAAGGTGTGGACACCCGTATGCTCACCATAGGGGCAAGAGAGCACGGGACCATGCGTGCAGCCCTGATCACTGGCAGTGACGATGGGGAAGAGGCCGTAGATGTGGCAAGGAATTTTCCACAGATAACGGATGAAGAGCTTATCGCACTTGTTACATGTAAAGAACCCCGCTTCATTCCGGGAGCAGAAGGCGCCTGGAAGGGCAGCGGTAAACCCAAACATGCGGTTGTAGTTGACCTTGGCATAAAACGCAATATCATAAACAACCTGCATAAAAGGGGAATTGACCTTACATTGGTCCCTGCAACCACAAAACCAAAGGAAATTGCAGGCTACGAGCCTGACCTCCTTTTTGTTTCAAACGGGCCAGGAGATCCTGAAAAAGCAACGGATGCAATTAATGCCGTAAAGGCTTTTGCAGGCACGATTCCGGTCGCAGGGATCTGTTTCGGGCACCAGATTATCTCCCTTGCAATGGGAGCCAGAACTTACAAGCTTAAGTTCGGGCACAGGGGAGGAAACCAGCCGGTAAAGGATCTTGTTGAAAACAGGATTTTCATAAGTTCCCAGAACCACGGGTACGCCGTGGATGCGGATTCCCTTGAAGGGACAGGGCTATATGTGAAGTACCTGAACGCAAACGACAAAACCGTTGAAGGAGTCTCCCATAAAGACCTGGATATCTTCAGTGTGCAGTTCCACCCTGAAGCACAGGCAGGGCCCATGGATACCGAGGAGACATTCTTCGGCAAGGTAGTAAAGATCCTCGGAGGGGATCTCTGATGCCAAAACGCGAAGACATAAAGAAAGTTTTGCTTATAGGTTCAGGGCCAATCACAATCGGACAGGCTGCAGAGTTTGACTTCTCAGGAAGCCAGGCCTGCAGGTCTTTAAAAGAAGAAGGCGTGCAGGTTGTGCTTGTAAATTCAAACCCTGCAACCATTATGACCGATCCCGAAATGGCTGATTCGGTCTATATCGAGCCCCTTGATGCCAGAATTATAGAAAAAATCATTGAAAAAGAACGCCCTGATGGGATAATTGCAGGCATTGGAGGGCAGACCGGCCTTAATATTACCAGTGAACTTGCAGAAATGGGCGTTTTTGAAAAATATGGCGTTCAGATACTGGGAACCCCTGTTGAAGCTATTAAAAACACGGAAGACAGGGAACTTTTCAAAGAGACCATGCTCAGGATAGGGGAAAAGGTCCCCTTGAGTAAGGCAGTCCATTCCTTAAAGGAAGCCGAAGAGGTTGTTGAGGAACTCGGCCTGCCCCTTATTATCCGTCCGGCTTATACCCTTGGCGGCGCTGGCGGCGGAATTGCCCGCACAAAAGAAGAGCTCCTTGAGATTACGGAACGCGGGCTCAGGCGCAGCCGCATCAACCAGGTGCTAATCGAAGAAAGCGTGCTCGGGTGGGCTGAAGTCGAGTATGAGGTCATGAGGGACGCAAACGATACCTGTATCGTTATCTGTAACATGGAAAACATCGACCCCATGGGTGTTCATACCGGAGAATCTGCAGTCGTTGCCCCGTCCCAGACCCTGACCGACGAAGAGCACCAGATGCTCAGGAGTGCCTCTATTAAGATCATTCGTGCCCTCAAGATCGAAGGAGGGTGCAATATCCAGTACGCCTTAAAGGAAGGCGACTACCGCATTGTCGAGGTAAACCCGAGGGTATCCAGGTCATCAGCCCTTGCGTCCAAAGCAACCGGCTACCCGATTGCACGTGTAACCGCAAAGATTGCAATCGGCATGACGCTCGACGAGATAATAAATAACGTTACCATGAGCACTCCCGCCTCTTTTGAACCTGCTCTGGACTATGTGATTACAAAGATCCCGAGGTGGCCTTTTGACAAGTTTACCACCGCAGACAAGACCCTGACTACAGCCATGAAGAGTACGGGAGAAATAATGGCAATAGGCAGGACAATTGAAGAGTCCCTCCTGAAGGCTTTCAAATCTCTTGATATCGACTCCCAGCTCGGGATAAAACGCTGGGAAGAACCCGAAATCAAAACTCTTCTCAAGACCCCTACAAGTGAACGCCTTTTTGTTATCTTCCATGCCCTTGAGAGGGGAATGTCGGTAAAGGAAATTGCCGAACTTTCAAACATCAACCCCTTCTTCATCACAAAGATCAAAAGGATAGTTGACATGGAAAAGCGCATCAGGACAGAAGAACTGACTCCTGATTTCCTGCGCGAAGTAAAGAAGATGGGCTTCCCTGACAGCCGCCTTGCCGAGTTGACTGGCAAGAAAAGGGAGGAAATAAGCGACCTCAGGCACGCAGCAGGAATTCTTGCCACCTTCAAGATGGTGGATACCTGTGCAGCCGAATTCCAGGCAGCAACTCCCTATTACTATTCCACTTACGAAGATACCTGTGAGACAAATCCCACAGACAGGAAGAAGATCCTTATCCTGGGCGCAGGCCCGATCAGGATAGGGCAGGGAATAGAGTTCGACTACTGTACCGTCCATGCAGTAACCGCTCTCAGGGAAGAGGGTATAGAGACCCACATCATTAACAATAACCCTGAAACCGTGTCAACCGACTTTGACACCTCAGACAAGCTCTTTTTTGAACCCCTCACAATGGAATACGTAATGAACGTAATCGAACGTGAGAGGCCAGACGGTGTCCTTGTGCAGTTCGGGGGACAGACCTCGGTTAACCTTGCACTCCCCCTTAAAAAGGAGTTAAAGCGCAGGACAGACCTCGATACCGTGATCATGGGCACGGACCCTGAAGACATGGACCTTGCCGAAGACAGGGAAAAGTTCTACCTCCTTATGCAGAAGCTTGGCATCCCGCAGCCTGAAGGAGGATATGCAACTTCGCAGCAGGAAGCAATCGAGGCTGCACAGAGGATCGGTTTCCCGGTACTTGTGCGCCCCTCCTATGTGCTCGGCGGCAGGGCAATGGAAATTGTCTATGACGAAATCGACCTCGAACGCTACATGAAAGAAGCAGTCAGGGTCTCTCCGGAACACCCCATCCTTATAGATGACTTCCTGGAAGCAGCCTGCGAAATCGATGTGGATGCCGTCTGCGACCGGAAAGATGTGCTTATCGGCGCAATTATGGAGCACATCGAAGAAGCAGGTGTCCACTCAGGAGATTCAGCCTGTGTAATCCCTCCCCAGTCTCTCTCTCCGGAAGTTCTCGACCAGGTAAGGGACTACACCCGCAAGATTGCTCTCGGCCTTAGGGTCAAAGGGTTGATAAATATTCAGATGGCAGAAAAAGGCGGAAAGGTCTTTGTGCTCGAAGCAAACCCGCGTTCAAGCAGGACAATTCCTTTCGTCTCAAAAGCTGTCGGCCTCCCGCTTGCAAAGATTGCAGCCAAGGTAATTGCAGGACACAGCCTGAAGGACCTGGGTTACACTGACGAGCCAAAGCCGAAACATGTCTCCATTAAAGAAGTCCTCCTGCCCTTTGACAAACTGCCAGGAGCAGACCCTGTCCTCGGACCCGAAATGAAGAGCACGGGAGAAGTCATGGGTATTGACTACGACTTCGGAAGGGCATACTATAAGGCAGAACTTGCAGCTGACAACCTTCTTCCTCTTACAGGAAAGGTCTTCCTCTCTATCAGGGAAGCAGACAAACCCGAACTTGTGGAAGCCGCCCGAAAACTGCAGGCAGCAGGCCTTGAACTCATGGGCACACGCGGTACTGTGAACTACCTTGCACAGCACGGAATCTTCATGGATACCGTAAAGAAAGTGCACGACGGAAGCCCGAACGTTATCGATATGATGCGCAGGGACGAAGTCGACCTGATTATTAACACCCCCACAAGCAAGCAGTCCCGCAAGGACGGCTACAGGATCAGGCGTGCAGCCGTTGACTTCAAAGTCCCGTACATCACAACAATCCAGGCAGCAGTTGCAGCGGCTGATGCCATCGAGACCATGAAGAAAGGGCAGGACCTTACGATTAAATCCATCAATGAGTATCATAAAGAGATGGAGCAGTAAGGTAAAGTAAAGAAAAAGCCTGTCAGCAAAGCAATTGCTAAAAATACTGCTTAAATAAACCGTTGTGCCAGCGGAAAATTTAAGTATAAATCACTGCCGGTAGGGTGGTTTTCCATCCTCCGGCAAAAGATAATCAGTTTTTAAATTTGCCAGCCCGTTAGCTGTCAAACTTATCAGGATTCAGCATATTGTTACCAAAATTATTAAACTTATTAGATTTATTAAACTTATTATTCAGCAGCATGTTAATTGTTTACACGTAGTCTGCTAACAGATTAACCTTTAACAGGCTAATCCATTAACACATTAATATTGACTGTTAAACCCATTAACACGCCAATTATTATCGTTCTTATCACAATCCGCTAAATAAGGGGTAGTAAAAGCATGGTAAAGAAAGTTGCACTTGCATATTCCGGTGGGCTTGACACCTCTGTGTGTATCCCCATCCTCAAGGAAAAGTACGGGTACGATGAAGTAATTACGATCTCGGTAGACGTCGGCCAGCCCGAAGAAGAGATCAGGAAAGCTGATGCAAAAGCCCATAAGATCAGCAACAAGCACTATACGATCGATGCAAAAGAAGAGTTCGTAAAAGACTATATCTTCCCCCTGATCAAAGCCAACGGAAACTACGAAGGCTACGTTATGGGCACATCGGTAGCCCGCCCGCTGATCGCCAAAAAAGTGGTCGAAGCAGCCATAAAAGAAGGCGCAGTTGCCCTTGCCCACGGCTGTACCGGGAAAGGCAATGACCAGCTCCGCTTCGAAGCCGTTTTCCGCCAGACCGATATGGACGTTATCGCCCCTATGCGTGAGATGAACCTGACCCGCGAATGGGAAATCAATTACGCAAAAGAACACGGCATCCCGGTCGAAGCCACGAAATCCAAGCCCTGGAGCGTTGACGAAAACATCTGGAGCCGCAGCATAGAAGGCGGCAGGCTTGAAGACCCCTCTTTTGTCCCGCCGGAAGAGATCTACGAGTGGACAAAATCCCCGGAAAATGTCCCTGACCAGCCCACGATCCTTGACATTGCCTTTGAAGCAGGAGTCCCGGTTTCCCTTGACGGCGAAAAGCTCGGCGGCTACGCCCTTATCAAGAAGCTGAACGGAATCGCAGGCACCCACGGCGTCGGCAGGACAGACATGATCGAAGACCGTGTGCTTGGCTTAAAAGCCCGCGAGAACTACGAGCACCCGGCTGCAACCGTCCTCCTCGCAGCCCATGCAGACCTCGAAAAACTCGTCCTGACCCGCGGGGAACTGAAGTTCAAGAAGATTGTTGAAGAGCAGTGGTCCGAAATGGCATACGGCGGCCTTGTGGACGACCCCCTCTTTGCCGACCTTAACGCCTTTATCGACAAGTCCCAGGAAAGGGTCACAGGCACAGTGAAAGTGAAGCTCTACAAAGGCGCACTTATTATCCTTGCCCGCAGCTCGCCAAATGCCCTGTATTCCGAAGACCTGGTCTCGTTTGACAGCCAGACCATTGACCAGAAGGATGCAGAAGGGTTTGCGAAGTATCACGGGTTCCAGGCGAGGATGTACAGGAAAGTAATGGATAAGAAATAAGGGTATTGTGTAGATAAACTAGCACTGAGATTCCCAAATAAGTCCATTATTTAGTACGAAATTCGTGTATCGAAGCATAGATTCAAACCTCAAGATTTGTGAATGAAATTTGGAATCGATGCACTAGATAAAGGGTGCCTCTTGCACTCTTTATATTTTACCCAGATTTTTTCCTGTTGAAGAAGAGTCTATTTCTTTTTTTGTTTAACCTTTTAATTATGGGTAACTTTTGGCAAAAATAAAGAATATAAACCATGAAAATGTATCCGAAAGCTTTGGATTTTTTCCAGTATGGTATAACTTTATTAAACCTCGTGATTTTCTGAAGTGAAGAATTGAATTTGAAAATAAAAAATAGTTCCAAAGAACTCCGTTAATGGCGGAAAGAATAACTAACCAAATGCGGAGTTTAAAAGAATTACTAACGTGCATAGTTCTTACTCAATAACTCAAGGACACGACCCAAGATTAGATAAATCGTTATTTTTCTCCAATAAAACAGTGACTGAGTGCGTTTATTTTTAATGACTATCTTAATTCTAAAAATAATATTTATTAACCATAGACTTTATAGAATTGAATATACAAATATTTTTATAGACTTCACTTCTTTAACATAAAAATAAAAATAACTTTTTCATGGCATCTTCATGTTCGAAGAATTTCTCAAAACCCTAACTCTCAGGCAAAAAGAAGCAGTTGAACACGCTTCAGGTCCTTTATTAATTCTTGCAGGGGCAGGCACAGGCAAGACCACAACCATTACTGGCAAAATTGCCTGCATGATCAAAAAACAGGGGATTAAGCCGAAAAAGATTCTTGCCCTTACTTTTTCAAGGGAAACTGTCAGAAATATGGAAAAGAAAATCTATGAACTCTTGGGGCAGGAAGCGTATGTGAAGGTGAGTACCTTTCATGCTTTCTGCGCCGAATTGATAAGAGATAATTCTGAAAAGTGTGGGGTCTCGGAAAAATTCACTATCTTTGAAGATATTGATGCAGCTATTCTGTTTTATAAGGGATTGGGCACAACTTTGAGAAATGCAGCTTTATATTCCGGCACAATCGCAAAGGCAAAGGATTTCAACATTTCGATTAGTAATTTTAAAGATTATCTTGAAGCGAAGAAGGAGTTCCTGCTTTATTTTACTGAAGAAAGTATGTTGGAGCAGTTTTATACCGAATGCAAGGTAAACTTGAACACATTTCATTTAAAAGGCAAAGATCAGCAAAAAGCCCTGAAAGATGTGAAGAAAAACTGGCAGGAATTTATCGGACTTTATGATGGATACCAGAGATATGCTGATTTCATCTATGCCTGGGAAAACTATGAAGAGAGGAAGAAAACCCTAAATTGCCTTGATTACGGGGATCTTAACAGGATTACCCTTGATTTCCTTAATACATATGGCACAGCAGAGTTGAATGATACCTATACCCATATCATTGTAGATGAGTTTCAGGACACCAATTACATGCAGTTCGAACTTATCAAACACCTTACTGCAAGGGAGCAAAATATCACAGTGGTTGCAGATGCAAACCAGAGCATTTATGCCTTTCGGGGGGCATATTCAAACAATATTGAAGAGTTTAAAAAACAGTTTGGGATATCAGAAAAAGATATTGTATTCCTTGATACGAGTTTCAGGTCGACAAATAAGATCTTAAAGGTCGTTCACAGGCTGATTTCACATAACTATCCCGAGGATAGAAAAAGTGAGTGTCTGCTTTTCAAAAACTGCAATGATCACGAGGGCAAAAATGTAGTCATCCAAGAAACAAAAAATGATGTGGAGGAAGCACGAAAAATAGTCGAACAGATCGGATCTTATATCGAAAAAGGTATCCCCCTAAGAGAAATTACAGTGCTTTACCGCACCCATAATCAGGGAAGGCTGATAAAGCAGGCTCTCCAAAAGCATGAAATCCCTATAATTGTGAAAAACGAAGCCGATTATTTGAGGCAGCCTGAAATAAAGATTGTACTTTCCTATTTTTATATACTAAATAACCTTATGGATCTTACTCCCAGATGGACGGAGGCGTGGTGGCGGATCTTTCGCTACAATAATAGCCTCGATAAAAGCGATTCTGGCATGATAAGGGAATACATTAAGAAAAATAAAATTTCTTTTCAGGAAGCCATCTACAACCATCTCGATGAGATAGAATTAAGTGAAAAAGGATGCGCTACTGTTGAAAAAGTGAAGGAAATAATCAGGATTCTTAACGAGAAAAAATTACTGGACGCTTCCGACCTTTTACTTGAAATTTACGACCTCAGTGAACTTGTTAGATACCTTAACAGGCTGGATACTCTGAGAGCTAAGGAGGCTCTCCTAAACCTCCGAAATCTGCATGAAATTGCGAAGAATTTTGAGCAATTTCATAACAAAGAGTTTTTTGGCTTCATCGATTACCTTGAGATTCTAGACGAAATGGGTGGCAACCCCGCATCTGCAAAGATCAGGGAAGATGATGCTGTAAGCCTGATGAACATCCATGCAGCAAGAGGGCTTGAATTCAGGGTCGTTTTTGTGACTAGCATGGCAAAAGACAAATTCCCTCTATTAAGGGGTGGGCCAGATTTTCTGATTCCGTTGGAAATGATGGAACAGTACCGTGACCTTTTCTCAGCGCAGTTAAGTGAAACAGAGCTTGAGAAGGCGATTAAGGAACGGAAAAAAGAAATAAGATTTGAAGAAGAGCGCAGGCTCTGTTACGTGGCATTTACAAGAGCAAAAGAAGACCTGATAATTTCGCTTTCTCTTGAATACGGCGGCAAGGAGCGGGAGCCTTCCGAGTTTTTGATGGAAATTGGATATGACCACTGGCGGGATCTTGAAACTCCTCTGGACAGGGAAGCAGGCACTAACATAGAAATGGAGACACCTTTTGATGCTCTCGACCTGTCCTACCGGAGAGACCTTGAGATCAAAACTACAGGACTTGTAAGAGACAACGAACTTGAAAGGGAGAAAAATAGGTGTATCCAACTGCTTATTGGAGCCCTTGATAAGGATCTTAAGGAATCTGTACACTACCTGATGTTATACAGAGCTCTAAAAGATGGCGGATGTAAGAACTATCTTGAAGAAATCCAGCAAAATTGGAGCCTGATAGATCCGGCTGAAAAAGCGGAAAAGATTTTCACAAAAATAAAGACCGGAAGCAACATCTTGAAGTTCAATCCGGAAGAACTCAGTTTCAGCTTTTCTGCTTTGAAGGCATATGAAAATTGTCCTAAGCAGTATGAATTGCAGGAAATCTTGCGAATGCCAAGCCGGAAGAACGAAGATTTAACAGGAGTCATGGCAAAGGGAAGTTTCGTGCATGAGGTGCTTGAGATTGCAGTTAAAGAAAAAGTTTCGGAAAAGCAGGCACTTTACGAGATAGCTGAAACTCTTCATAATAAGACTGATTGGATGTATGTAGATCTGGAATCAACTTTCCCTCTTTTTGAAGTTTTCTGGCTCCGCAATAAAGACCGGATTTCAAATAATCTTATGGTTGAAAAATGGTTTACGGTTCCTATAGAAGATTTCGTTTTCAAAGGAAAAATTGACAGAGTTGATTTACTTGACTCTTCCAGGAAAGAGGTTGAAATAATCGATTATAAAACTGGTAAATACGATGTGAGCCCCGAAGACCGTTCAAGGCAGCTTTTGCTATATACTAAAGGTTTTAAGCACATGCATCCGGAATACCAGGTGAAGAGGCTCACACTTGACATGCTGGCCATGGAAAAACCCAGGAGTTTTGAGTTGCAGGAAGACGGGGAGTACAGGAGTACTGAAGGCAGGGTAAGTCCCCTTGACAGTGGAGCAATCAGTGCAATGGTCCAAACTGCACGAAATATTGCCCATGATTATGAGCATGGGTTTAAGGAAACAGATGACCCTGAACTCTGTATGGAATGTGGGTTCAGGCTGTACTGTAACGGTGCTAATTTTAAAGATCTTCTCGAAGAAATTCAAGAAAAAGCAAAGACAGCGTGCCGAGAATCTCAAGGTACTGATACAGAAGAAATTGCATGTGCTGTCAGTCGGGAAGTTCAGAAATGGGAAGTAAGTAATCCTACAGACATGGCAGAATACATAGAAGATATTTCTTATTCTCTTAGAGGAAAAGTTCAAAGTCATCCTGAAAATGAATATCTTCTCCATAAAATTGGGTTAATGAGGAATGAAACAGATCTTACTAAGAAATTCCAACTTTTAAGTTTCATTATTGGAGAAATTCCAACAATAAAAGTGGTTTCAGAGGGAGTTGTAGAGAGAGGAATTGATGGAATTAGGCAAGATATTGCTTCAGTAGGTAAAAAAATTGACGAAAATTCAACTACAATTCTAAATAAGTTAGATAAAATTCAAGAAGAACTAAATATAGGCTTTGAAAAGCTGGACGAGCTTTCTACTGAGATTGGAGGAAGAGAAGGGGAACAAATAAGGAGCTTTTCAGAAAAACTTCTTGAACTGACTAAAAAAGGAGATTCTAAAGCTATAGAACGTTTCCTTGAAGAATTACTCAAAGATGAAACTGCATTAATCAAAGAAACAGACAGCTCTTCTGCACCTGAAAATGAAAAGGAAGAGTCGAAAAGAAGTATATCTAAACTCAGATCACTACTAGAGAAAGTAAAAAATCCCACAAAGGCATTTGGGAAAGATGTAACTAAAGAGATAGTTGTTGGTTATGCCGCTAAAGGAATTATAGATTTTGTTATACCAATGATGTTTTTGGCTGTTTTTGGGGTTCCGATGCCGTCTCATATTACAGAAATTTTAGCAATAGTCGCAAAGGAATTGAAGGAATAATCAAAAATATCTGTTATCCTAAAAATCGATGGTCTTTCATAAGATTAATCGTTAAAAATAACTTACTTGGGTTTTATTTGGGCTGGATAAAAGCATATTTAACTGAAAAATAGTAAAAGACATAAATGAATTTGAACATACAGAAACCATAAATCAGTATGAGAGATATCAAAACTATAATCTGAATTAATTAAAGGGCTTCTTTCTATCTAGATCATATATAATTGTGTACTAAAATTGAATGCATTAAAGGGGATAGGACCATTGCAACTATATTTACACTTGAAGAATTCAAAAAATTAGTTCAGGATGGGTTTGATAAAAATGTAGAATCAATGGAGGAAGAAGGACAATCTGCTTTCAAGCAGCTGAAAGCATATTTAATAGAAAGTAATTTTGAAATAGGAGAGATTGAAGCTCCTGATGGACGTTGGAAAAGTCTAGATGTTTCTAATTGGTACGTAAATACAGCAGGTAAATATCCGAACAAATTATTTTTGAATTCAGGTTTGGAAAGGGTTTGGATAATTTACAGTCTATTGGATGCCAAAACTTCAGACCACATCATAACTAAGTGGATTGAAAGCAAAAAAGGCCTTGATAATTGCTGGTTATCTCGAAAGCATCTTCTTTATTGGGAAAAAAAGGAATCTTGGATGCCCAGAGGTTATGGATTTAAATTCTCAGATAGTCTTCATCCGAAAGAAGAGGCAGGTAATTTTAGTTTAAAAGCATGGTATAGGCCAAATAGATCTATCCTAGGCTTAGACAATATAATCAAAAGCGCTAAACAAAATTTTGCGATCCATAGTTCAAGATGGGATAAAAGAACAGAAGGACACCTAACAATGTCAGCTGAATGGTATAGTAATGGAAAAGTTACTATAAACAGAGCAAATGATATTGATGAGACATTGTTGACAATTTCTGAAATGGCGAATAAATATTTTGATTCTTTAGTAGCCGCCACAAAACTTCGTGATGCATCAATGGGTGCTTTTGAAATTAATTTTAGTCAAGAAATTAATTTGAATGCTTTTTCACAGAAGGTTTTGAAAGGAACAGGTGAGATGAAATTATGGTTAGTTGAAATTGAAAGTGGAGATGATTTTAAGCGATTTAAAGGTCTAGATCTGCATACATGGGATCGTGTTTTACTTGACGTAGGACTGGATTTCGCTTATCTCACCGTTCCTGGAAAAGGTTGCGTGAATGCCGCACCCCGGATTGCTACCATCCAGGGAGAAAACAGTGCTGGTAGGACTTCAATATATCATGATGGGGTAGAGATTTTTGTCTAAATCAGATGATAGGATTGTATTGTGGAGGAATGGGATTCAGTTATTCCACAAATATAAGAATTTTGCAGGGCCATTCAAGTCTGCAGGTTTTGATAAATACGTTGTCGAACAACCATTCTTAACAAACGCTGGTGAAGATATTTCTCCAGATATTATATCTAGTGGAAATGATGGATGGGTAATTTTAGAGTTAACAACAAGTCCGAATTCTAAAGAACACAATTTCGAAAAATATAGGAGAGCAGATCCACGATACCTAAATCAACATGGTCTCATCGTTCATGATACTGAACCAGATATCTTATCAGGCAGGTTAGAATCTGTGCCAGATGGCCATGTATGTAAGCTGATAATCAAAGATGTATTACAAATAGAAAATTCACATTGTTTAAAAAATACAACCCTCGCTAATTATCTTAACAAAGCAGAAGGGACTGATTTATCAAAACTTCCTCAAATACCAATAACTTTAGTTCCTGAGATGGCTTCAAAGAGTGGTGAAATTAGAAGAGGATTAATTGATATTGTAATGAAATTATTTGATCCGTCATGTGAAGGAATGACTCTTATTCAAATAGTGGACGAAGGATTAGAAAGATTGGCAAACGTAACCAGCGTTACGCAAAAAAAGTCATTGATGAATAAAGTAGAAAATCAAATGAATCTTTTAATTGATAAACATCTAAAAGACTATCTTGAATATAATGATGGAAAATATAGAAAGACCGAAAAATTCAAAAAACATCATGCTACAATGGAATCCATCTCCTTAGAATTGAAAAAATGGTCAGAAAGTTCTCAGAGTACACTTGATGCGTATAGATCAGAAAAAGGTGAATGAATTATTTTATCCCACTTTCCGCAGATGTTTGTCCAATTTTCACAATTTTTTCCTGCTATCGTTTTTTCTGAAAATTGCCCTGGTTATTCAAACATGTGTTTTTGAAATATCCCACAATTTTCGACCTTTTGCCTTCATTGAAATACTTTCAGTTCACATCCCCGAAGCTTCAGTTGAGATAATAACTGCAGATTTTCAAATAATTCTCCAAAAACGATAGCAAGAAAAATGTTATTTTTTTGAAGAAATCTGCGGAAAGTCCGTTTTATAATTAGGATACCCGTTCTTAAGCAAGAAAAAATTGGCGACTCTAAAACTGCCCTACGTAAAACTATATCGATAAAGTAAAACTTATCAATCTTGCAAAGTTCTCCTTCTAAATCTGCAAAAATCACGGGTTTTCAAGTTCTCTTTTCTTAACTTTATCTTACAAACGTGTTTGGGTGAGATTTAAGCAGACCGCCGGCAGGAAAAATATATTTTTATTGAATTGAATAGTTGTAATGAATCCTGAGAATTAAAAAGTTCTGATAACTTTAATTTAGTCCCCAAGTTCATAAAAAGTAACCTTGTTTTCAATTTCGTGTATAAATTTGCTTACCGAATCTTTTCGAGTATAAATTATCAGGTCATTCATAGCCCTCGTCACAGCAACGTAAAAGAGTCTCCTTTCCTCCTCGTATCTATCTCTTTTACGTGAAAGAATTGCTGGTTCGAAAATATCGGGATTTTCTATTTCGCAGGGAAAACCGTATAAGTCTTCCACCACATCCAGCAGGAAAACAACTTTTGCCTGTAAACCTTTGCTTTTATGCACTGTCATAAAAGGTATTTTATTGGGGTTTTTACTTCCATCAAAAGAAAGAGGGACATCTTGAGTTTTAGCATATTCCATTAACATATTCTTCATCTTAAGATTTTTTCCAATTCTTGATAGAAGTAAAATATCTTTTGCCTCATAACCATCATCAAGATAATGCTTTATTGAATAAACGCAATGACTAGCAATTTGAGAATAGTACAGATTTGTTGATCTTCGACTATATTTTGAGACATATATTCTTATGGGATTATCAGCAGTATTCTTAGCAAAAGTATCTTTCTCGATCTGTGAGCCTCTATTATATTTTATAATTTCAGCACCTGTATCCACTATGGACTTACAGCTTCTGTAATTTATGGAAAGATCGGTTCTGGCTGGATGATCGAAGTATTCATGGAAGTTGACAAAAAA
Organism: Methanosarcina subterranea; assembly: GCF_055385895.1. Taxonomy (NCBI): domain Archaea; kingdom Methanobacteriati; phylum Methanobacteriota; class Methanomicrobia; order Methanosarcinales; family Methanosarcinaceae; genus Methanosarcina; species Methanosarcina subterranea. The sequence goes on from NZ_AP042426.1 coordinate 3,256,753, forward strand.
ATCAAGGTCAGAACCTGAAAAACCCATAATGCTCTGCCAATCATCGCCCACGCAGAACAATTTACACCCATTATTTTTGTTCATAAGTTCGCGTATAAGCTCATATCTCTGAGCGCTTATGTCCTGATATTCGTCAATTAAAATTTGGGCAAAAGAATTTCTATATAATTCCTGATTCTCTTTCAGTTCTTTTACAGCAAGATTGATCATATCAGCAAAGTCAATCTTGTTTTCATCTCTCAATTCGTTTTCATAAAGCTCATAGACATCTAACGCAATCCTAGCAAAAGACTCTTGTTTTGCAGACCATCTTTCACTTCGTAACCTTTGCTTGATATTCTCTGGAGGCAGATTGTACGTTTTAGCAATTGTTATGAATCGGCTGACGTTGAAAGAAAGACCTCTTAAAGACTCTTTACATCCGTAATTCACTCTACTGATAAGTTGATCATAAGGAACAGGGGTGAATTCAAAATCTTTATTAGGATACTTTATTTTTAATGCCGTTGTCATTCTTTCAATTAAAATTTCCTCAAATTTCTCCCCTTTTAATTCATAACTTGCGATTTCGACAAGAGAATATTTATCCTGCTGTGCAAACTTCTCTTTTTTTCTCTTCATTCCGAGTTTGTATTCTTCTGATGCATTTTTACCTTCAAACCAGTCTGGCACTTTTCCGTTTTTGTCTATTGCCCAAAGCTCAAGGTAAATATCATAATCTGGAAAGAAAAAATCGGGCTTTGGAGTCTTCTTTTTACCGTTAGAATCGTTATATGCCATCCATTTAGCGGGATCTTCATAAAGTATTTTTATTCTTTCTCCATTCAGGTTGTGACTTATAAAAAAGTTCAATATAGCTCTTTCAGCCTCACTTCTGACCTCAGTTCCGTCAAGAGCTGTATATGTTAAATTCGCCATGTATTTGTAAAACTCTTCCTTTTTTTCAAAGTCCTCATGGCTCTTTATTATCTCATTGTCATTGTATAATCTCATATAGTCTACAATTTTCCTCTGGAAATCTTCATTTGTCTTTCTAAGGTTGAATAAATGATCAGTGTAATTTGAAAATTCTTTGTCAAAATTAAAACCTGAAAACTTTAATTTGGGAATTTCTTTTCCAGAAAGTTTTTTCCCTTCTTCCAAGACTTTCTTTCCCAATGAATGAAAAGTTCTGACTTCTGTCTCTTCAATACCAAACCTTTCTTTAAGTCTTTTTTTAACCTCTTCAGCAGCTTTATTCTGATAGGCAAGAATGAGTATCTTTTTCGCATCAACCTTATCTGGTGTTCTTTCCGTCAGATAAGCAGTTCTTGTGATTAAGACTTCAGTTTTTCCAGAACCAGCACCTGCTACAACCAGATTATGTGTATCATCAGTCACGATCGCTCTTTTTTGTGAGTTATCTAGAGGAAAAGAAGATTTCTGGAATAAGTAATCATACATCTTGATTCTTTGTTGTATTAACTCTTCATTATTATATCCCTCAAACTCGCTCGACAAATAGGATAATTCTTTTATTGATTTTTTAACAAAATAATTTGATGTCTCATCGAAAAGTTTACTTCGATTTTTAAAAGAATAACAGGTAGTTAGGCATTTTTCGCAAGTATAAATTAAGTCCTTCCGTTCATGATAAGTCAGATAAGTCTCCTTTCTTGTATTGTATTGTTCATGCTTTAAATACAATTCAGATATATCTTTTTCAATATTTCCTATTACTTCTTCACTTATGGTTCCTTTTTCAATTTTTAAAATTTTATTTCGGACTTCCATAATTTCAGTTGTGCATATTTCATAAATTCTTTTAAATGAACGTGTAATTGAAGAGATAATTGATAAAATAAATGACCTTAGCTTACCTTTTTTAAAATCTGGAAAGTTTTCATTTCTATTGCCTAAAACCATCCTAATGCCTTCTAGTACCTTAAAAGATAAATCACCGAATAAATACGACCTGAATATTTATACTTACATTCTATAAAAATGTAGGCAATAAGGACATTGAAATATCTAAAATCTTTTATCGATTCGTAGATATGATTGAAATCAAGAACTGTCTATCACGTAAATTTTTCATATAGTATATAAAAATCATGGGTCTCTCCCTTGACATATAAAAGTGCTCGGGAAAGATTTTTCATTTCTTGTTCAGCTGTCCTGTTTCTGACAGCTTTCCTTAATCCATAATTCCTCTGAAAAACGTCGCTTGAATGAGAAATACCTCCCCCAGGAAAACGAATCGATTAATCTAAAGAAGCCCTGAAAAGTGCCCCTTCTAAAGCTGCGAAAATCACGGTTTTTTTGTTCTCTTTTCTTAACATTATCTTACAAACGTATTCGGGGGAGATTTAAGCAGACCGCCGGCAGGAAAAATATATTTCCCAAGAATTGGAATTATAAGAAGAGTTTTCATTCCATATTCAGCGGTCCATTTTCGGATACTTCTGAATACTTAAAATTGAAGAAATGTTTAAAAAATATTAGAAGGAAGACACTAAATTTTAGTTTCTAATGAGTTCATGCTTATTTATCTGAATTTTAAATTGCCATGTATCTGTCTCAGAATTAGGAGTTTATAACAGGTAATACCCATTTTACCAAAATTGTGAGAATAGCAAATATAATAATAAGCCAAATTACCCAACCGGGTAAATTTTCGGGCGTGTCAACCATAATAACAGATATTTCAGAATCATATAAAAGACATGTAGATGGATGACTCCAACTTACCTTTTTCGAATCAATTTTGAGTTACCTGGAAAGGATAAGGAGAAATTTTCACCTCTTATTAAGCGATCCATTTTCTGGCTACTTTCTTTAGTCTATAATCAACTTGAAAAAGTCCCTTAAATCAAAAAATCTCCCCGAGAGGTAAAGAATCGCTTAATCTAAAGAAGCCCTGCAAAGTGCCCCTTCTAAAGCTGTAAAAATCACGGGTTTTTGGTTCTCTTTTTTAACTTTACCTTAACAAACGTTTTCGGGGAAGATTTAAGCAGACCGCCGGCAGGAAAAATATATTTCAACTGATTGGGGATGGGGGAAGATTTTCATTTCGTATTTGGCGGTCCAGTTTTCTGACGGCTTTCCTTGATCCATAATTCACTTGAAAAACATCACTTGAATCAAAAAACTCTCCTCAGAGGAAAAGAATCGCTTAATCTAAAGAAGCCCTGCAGAGTGCCCTTCTAAAATTACAAAAATCACGAGTTTTTGGTTTTCTTTTCTTAACCTTTTTCTTATAAATGTATTCGAGGTAGGGGATTTGAGACAATATATGAAAAAATTATCATGAGAAACCCAAATGATGTTATAAAAGTGAAGGATCGATTCAGGACACTTCTCGCCGAAAAACAGTAAACAAAAATGTAAATTTCAAATCTGGCAAGTGGATATATTCGATTTATTTAGCCAGATTTGACCAGTTACCTGCCTTCTTGTTTTAATCGTTTTTATCATTCGGGCTGGATACCGAGATATATTTAGATCTTTCTTCCGTATCTGTTCCGTTTTCATTTTTGACTACTAAACTGACGGTATAGCCTCCGGCTTTATTGTATGTATGTACAGGATTGCTGTCTGCTGAGTATGTATTGTCTCCAAAATCCCATTTCCATTCTGTTGCATTTTCTGATAAATCTGTAAATTGTACAGAAAGAGGATAACAGCCACTTGTAACATTGGCGCTGAAATTTGCATCAGGTATTCTCGGTTCTTTTAATGAAATGGTACACATGTAAACATCGGTATCATATTTGCCATAATTCCGCCACACTATTCTGTTCCCGTATATTGCAGGATAATTCTGATCTGATTTATTAGTGGTAATCTGAATTTCTTTCTGAGTGGAAAGGTTATACATGAAAATATCAGAATTTCCATTACGCCAATCTGCATACACTATCCTATCTTCATAGATGTCAGGTTCAGCCGTTGATCCTCTAATCGGGAAGCTTATCTGGATTTCTGTAGAATTGGAAGTATCGTATACGTGAGTAGGGCGGTCCTCCTCGCGATAATCTTGCCAAATTATCCTATCACCGTAGATTTTAGGATTGTACACTGATCTGCCGGTAGTAATTTGAGTTTCTTTGGAAGTAGAGAAATTATACATGTAGATATCGCTACTTTCATAGTTTGTTCCATTGCGGAAATCCTGCCAAATTATCTTGTCGTCGTAGATATCAAAACCTCCCGGGACTGATTCATTAGTAGTAATCCAGGTTTCTTTGGAATTGGAGACATTATAAACGTATATATGACGTTTTCCATTACGAGCATCTGCCCATACAATTTTGTCGTCATAAATTGAAGGAATACTTGCTGATTCATCGACGGAGATTTGAGATCTATTAGAAGTGGAGATATTGTAAATGTATATATTCCTTCCATTGCGCCAATCTAACCACACTATCCTGTCACCATAAATATCAGGTATACCTGTTAATCCGTCAGTCGGAGTGGTTACTCGGGTCTCTTTTTTACTGGAGAGATTGTACATATAGATATCATCCGTATCTTGATTGTCAAAATGATTGCGAGAATCCTGCCAAACTATTTTGTCCCCGTAAATTGCAGGAGAAAAACCATACGTAGCCTCCCCACCTGTGCTAATTTGGGTCTCTGTTAGGACGAGTTGGTTATCTAAGAGATGCTCAGGAAATACTAAGACTGTAGATAATTTTGAGTCAGTAGTATTTGCATCGCTTACTGTCAGATTAACGGTATAGTTTCCAGGATCGGTGTATGTATGAACAGGGTTTTTTTCTGTAGATTCGGGTATCCCATCATTATTAAAGTCCCATGATCTTGATATCGCATTTTTTGAAAGGTCTGTAAACTGTACAGAGAGCGGAGAAAACCCTGCGTCTGGAGTTGCAGAAAATTTTGCGACAGGAGACTTTATTATTGTCGGAACAATGCAAATGTAGATGTCACTTCTATTATCTCCATTGCGATAATCCTGCCATATAATCCTATCATCATAAATAGCAGGCCACATTTGACCTGATTCATTGGTTGTAATCTGAATTTCTTCTTGCATAGAAATATTGTACATGTAAATATTCGACGAAACTCCTTTATTATTGCGACCATCCTTCCAAACTATGTTATCCTTGTATATTTTAGGCCAAGATGCTGATTCACTATCTGTAATTTGAGTTATTTTGGAAGTAGAGATATTGTACATGTAAATATCTGGATGTAGACTGTAACGCTGTCCACCTCGATCACCTGCCCATACAATATTGTCACCGTATATCGAGGGATCTAACTGCGGAAGTTCACTGTCGGTAATCTGGATCTCTTTTGAAGTAGATAAGTTATACATGTAAATATTGGAGTTTCCATTTTGATATTCTGTCCATACTATTCTATCAGCGTAAATAGCGGGATAAAGAGCTACTTTATTGTATGTGATCTGATATTCGATAGATGTGGACAGATTATACATGTAGATATCAGAGACTCCATTTCGAGAATTATGCCATACAATCTTATCTTCGTAAATAGCAGGAACAGTATGTTCAGATACATTTTTGGTAATCTGAAATTTCTCAGCTGTTGAAATATCGTAAACAGAAAGGTTGTAATTCTCATTATTTCCACAACTTTGATGATCTACCCACACAACTTTGTTGCCATAAATAGCGGGCCAACTCCCATGGAATGAATTAATCTGGACATCTTCTGAAGTTGTTAAGTTGTACAGGTGGATTATTCCTGAATCATTAACGTAGTCTGACCATACAACATTATCACCATAAATAGAAGGAGTGGATGCTTGTGAGCCATTTTGAGTGAGCCGAGTTTCCTGCACATCAGATGCTGCAGCTGATATTGAAGTTAAGAAAAAGAAAACCAAAATTGTTGAAGTTAAAACCATTGAACATAACTTTTCTTTATTCGTCATTTATTCCCCCAATATGATTTATCTAATCTTTAACACTTAAGTCTTGATAGTGTCATTATTTCTCATTAGTCCCCAGAGATTAAAACGAAAAGAATAAAATGACCATAAATATATTTATTAAAAAATTGTCCTCTGATAGTTCTTTTGTCATTTTTAAAAAAATGCTTTCCAAAACAAAATTAATGCTGAGTTCGTAAAGCGTCAACAGACAAAGGCGAACAGGCGAATTGAAGAAGTTCCATACACTTTCATAATTGAAACCTTTAAAGCCTCTATATATGGAAAAAGAAAAAAATCGTTATTTCTCGAGATTCTTATAGTTGAACTGGAATCAGGAAAGCAAATGAAATATTTCTAAACCTGAGAAAACAAGACAAATGAATTTTCTTGCCAAATTTGATAAATAACTCTCTACTTTAACTAAGATTCATAATGATTTACTGGTACTGACAGATAAAGAAAGTACTCTCTTTTGAAGTTGCAAAGCTCACGAGTCTTTTAATTTCACTTTTCTTAACAAACATATTCGGGGTAGATTTTAGCAGACCGTCGGCAGGAAAAATATTAAGGAATGATGAAAATTTAATTTCAAGCATTTATGCCCTATATTGTCATTAATGATATTGTTAAGTGCAATTATAGAGCCATTACCAAAGTGAAAACTTGAAGTCATATTTCAGCCATTCCTAAATGAATTGGTAAGGAGGAAGATTTTCAGCCCTGCAAAGTGCCCCTTATAAAGCTGAAAATCACGGGTCTTTCAATTTCACTTTTTTAAACCTTATCTTAACAAACGTATTCGGGGGAGATTTCAGCAGACCGCCGGCAGGAAAAATATATTTTAATTGAATTTAATTTTAAAAAATTCGAAATATCGGATAACTCTAAAATTTGCCGATACCGATATATATCAGGGGGCACATATCGGATATGTTAAATTATGGCCAATACCGATACTTCTCTGATTCAAGAAGAACTTCTTGCACGAATAAATGAAAAAATGAAGCAGCTAAACTCCATGCGGCCCATTCCGGCAGATGCTTTAGGCAGGCTCCATGAAGAGATAAGGTTAGTGCACACCTACCACTCGAACGCGATAGAAGGGAATACGCTAACACTTCAGGAAACAAAACTTGTCCTGGAAGAAGGGCTGACGATTGGCGGAAAATCTCTCCGAGAGCACCTTGAAGCGAGCAATAACGCAAAAGCTTTTGACCGGATGGAAGAGTTAGCAACGAAAAAACGTGCAATAGACCACATTACAATTCAGGAAATCCATGAAATTGTAACCAGAAGTATACTTGATGATGCCGGAAGATACCGTACCAGAAACGTGAGGATAACCGGCGCAGTAAAATCTCCACCTGATTGGTCGAAGATAGTAAAACTGATGGATGAACTTATCGGAAAAATAGCTGAGAGTAAAGCACATCCCATTGAAACAGCTTCCTTCCTGCATCACAGGTTCGTAGAAATTCATCCGTTCAGCGATGGAAACGGACGGGTAGCCCGGCTCCTCACAAACCTGTATTTGATCTCAAGGGATTATCCTCCTGTCGTGCTCAAAAAAGAGGACAGAGGAAAATACTACAAATCCCTTAGAGCTGCAGATGCTGGAAACCTTAGACTATTTGCCAATTTCATTGCAAAAGCCGTAGATGAAAACTTAACCCTCTATCTCTCCATCTCAGGAGGAAATGATGAACTGCTGCCTCTAAAAGAACTTGCCGTGGGAACTCCTTATTCTCAGGAATATCTCAGCCTGCGGGCCAGGCAGGGGCGCCTGGATGCGGTAAAAATAGGGAAAACATGGCACAGCTCAAGACGTGCTGTTGAGAATTACATATCCGAGCATGGGAAAAAGGATGTTTGATTTCTTTATTCTTTATACATCTATCAGGAAAAGATTTGGGCATAATGTAGACAGAATAAATACATTTTAACTGATTTGGGAGAATAGGGAGATTTTCATTTTGAATTCGGCAGTCCAATTCCTTATAGTTCCCTTGATCCATAACTCATCTGAAAATGTCCTTGAATTAGAAAACCTCCTTCAGAAGAAAAGAATCGCTTAATCTAAAAAAGTCCTGCAAAGTGCCCCTTCTAAAGCTGCAAAAATCACGGATTTTTTAATTTCATTTTTCTTAACTTTATCTTCACAAATGTATTCGGGGGAGATTTGAGCAGACCGCCGACAGGAAAAATATATTTAAAATGAATTGCGTTGAAGGAAGATTTTCATTTCGTATTCGGCGGTCCAGTTTTGGGAAGATCCACTGAAAAAGTGATTCTGTTGACAGGTTTCAGTAAAATCAGAATCCCCCAGAGGAAAAGGAATTGCTTAATCTAAAAAAGTCCTGCAAAATGCCCCTTCTAAAGCTGCAAAAATCAAGGGTTTTTGGTTCTCTTTTCTTAACTTTATCTTAACAAACGTATTCGGGGTAGATTTAAGCAGACCGCCGGCAGGAAAAAGATATTTAAACTGAATTGGTTATGAGGGAGGATATTCATTTCGTGTTCAGCGATTCATTTCTGATAGTTACTTCTTATTTTTAACAAATGTATTCGGAGGAGAGCCCTCTATTCCGAAGACTTGGCCTCCTTTGTCAAGTACACGACAAGAGTCATATATTGATTTAACAATATTTAAGAAGTAAGTTTTTAATTTATCTACATTTAAAGAAAACAAATTATTATATCTGCCGAGGATTAAGAGGTATCCAAGTTTGAAAATATTCAAATAACTCTCTATCTGTTGGTTTTATATATTTATCGAGGCATCGCTCATAGATAAAAGCTGTCGTGTTTCTTGGTTTCCATATTTGCACATGCATATTTAATTCAGCGTCTTTTACTAATTGCAAATATCTATTAATGTTGTCTATCTGGACAATTCTAATTTTATATGTACCTTTGTATTTACCGACTATGCGTTCAGTTCTATAGAAATCTACGTGTATTCCCTTCGATAAGTAATTCTCTTTTATTATTTTGTAAACTTCACAGACATCCTTGTAGGCGCCTTTATAAGTCCGATTTAACCCGAAAATAATACCTTCAAGTTCTTCTTTTCTGAAATTACTTTTGTTTGGTGTCCATTCTTCTGGTAATATTATTCGGTATTCTTTTTCATACTCCCAATTTAGTGATTTGGTTAGAATGAACTCATGTACTCGTTTAGGATAAGATTTATCTAAGAAATTTAACTTTTTAGGTGCTACATTTTGGTATCTTATTTTATATAACGGCGTATCTTCTAAATTTATAGTTAGTACATATTCGTATTCGGGTTTTTGTTTCGGTGGAGATGGTTTATACTTTGACTTAAAACATAGACAAACACCCTTGTGATCATTTGCATAGTGACTCCACATGAGAATGTTATCTTTTTTTTCCGAAAAGCTACAAGTTAAGGGTATATATGAAATTACGAAGTGTTCACCAATTTTTGGGATGTCATATCGAATATTTTCACCATTTCTTTTTAGAAAACTAATTTTAATACCCACTTCAATTTCGCTAATGTCATCAACATTAGGAGATTTGATCCACTCGTAATTAGTTCCTTCGTAATAACCATCAATTACACTATCAAGTGGATCATTAAAATCCCGAGGGTCTCTAAAATATAGTTGGTTGTTCTCTAAATTTTCAAGCAAATGCTCATTTATTGGCTGATATTTATAGAAAAGTTTACCTTCTTTCGTTTTAGAGTTCATATAACCACAAAGTGAAGAACTTGATATCAATTTTCGTATGTTTGGTAAAGGAAATAATATAATCGAAACATCGTTAATTCAAATAGATTAGATACTCATAGTGATAATATTGTCGAAATAAAACTCAAAAAATTTGGCGAATTTTAATGCCTCTATTACACAAAAGTAATATACATCGTGATATTTTCCTAAATTTCATGGGGTCTTTTTAAAGACAATTTTTCATTTCTAAAAAATTGATCAACCCTGCAAAGGACTCTCTCTAAATATGCAAAAATCACGGTTTTTTCAATTTCGCTTTTCTAACTTTTTCTTTACAAACGTATTCGGGGCAGATTTAAGCAGACCGTCGGCAGGAAAAATATATTTTAAATGAATTATCGACAAGTCCCAGGAAAGGGTCACAGGCACAGTGAAAGTGAAGCTCTACAAAGGCGCACTTACTATCCTTGCCCGCAGCTCGCCAAATGCCCTGTATTCCGAAGACCTGGTCTCGTTTGACAGCCAGACCATTGACCAGAAGGATGCGGAAGGGTTTGCGAAATATCATGGGTTCCAGGCGAGGATGTACAGGAAAGTAATGGATAAATAAAATTGTTTGAGTTTTTAATTTTACCTGCCCTTTTGGTTTAATGGAGGGCAGGATGACTTTTTTCATTTAATGAATATTTTCACTGTTTTTATTGTTTTTTTGTTTCAAGGTTCCCAACTAAGAGCCTATCCGAAAAGTCAGTAATGCATGTTGAAAAGTCACAACGGGTCTATACTATCAGAGTATCCGTTCCGGTATAGCATATTGTATATTGTAAAAGTTATAGCAGGTAACTACTTTTCGGATAGGTTCTAAGTGAGTGCTGGATATTTACCGGAGCTATCGGAATATTTGTCTTAAATTTTTTCCCCAGTTGTGGCTATTATTGAGGCTACTGAAAAAATAAAATGAATATCTATTAATAATATACAGTTATTGGAAATTAGAAATACTACTCAAAGAGGAAGCGGAAGGTCAATATTTTGAGTGAAACTAATGAAGAGACAGTTTCTCGAGGAACTAACAATTCAAATTGGATTTCAACGGTTATTTTAAAGCTAGATAGAGGACATTGTTATTCTGAAGAGATTTCAAAAGAGATTAATTTTCAAATATTATCTAATGTTGTATGCCATATTCTAAGTAAAGTTGAAGGCGATGGAATAATACTGTTTCCAGCGGGTTTGATAAATGCAGGTAAGGATAGAGGAAAAGCATACAAGGAAATTGTGAGACATATAACTCCTCTACTTAAAAAGGAAAAAAGAAATGTTTTTGTCTGTATTGGTATAGATGGAAACCAGAAGGATGGATTTTATGGAGATCAGATTGCTCTGGCAATAGATGAAAATGGTATTCAAGCCAGAGGTAGAAAATTTTATCCAACAGAAAAAGAAAAAGGGCACGTTACTTTAGCAGAGAGTTATTTAGTTGGTGAAGATGGTTATTCACGTGTCTTTGAACTAAACGGCGTAAGATATTATTTAAGTGTTTGTTATGACATTTTTGGGTTAAATGAAAATGGAAACGAAAACAAAGACGTGGATGTCATTTTAAACCTTATACACTGTTTTTGTCCAAACAGAAAAGATATGAAGTATGAAGAAGGAAAAAGCGGAGTTTCTTCAGGAGATAGTTATTACGCCAGATATGGTTTTGGAGGTGCATCAAAAAAATGGGCTTGTCCTGTATTTGGTGCAGCTGTTTTCTTTGGACGTGAAGTACCCAAGAGATGGCCCTCTGGCGTAATGTGGAACGCAGGAGATAAAAGTACTACAGATTGTAACTACGAAGAAATTTCTTTACAACCAACTATTTCTTTACAACCAACTGATAGATTTAATAAAAACATAAATGAATGTACAGCTCACATCAGAATTTATTGCAGCTGATTTTTTGTGATAATAATTCCATCGTTATTAATGCCCAGTCCTATTTTCTATTTCCTTCTTTTTTGATCTATATTTAGGTTTTTTAGATAAATTCCGAAGATGTTAGTGAATGCGTTATTCTAGTAGCCGGGGCACTCACCGGTCGACGAAGGAGACCGGCCTTTCCATAATGACTGCATAAAAACATATGCTTACTCAGCCTTAGAATTTGGAACCTGTTTCCCAAAAAATTATGATTAGTAGCAGTATGTGGCTGTTGTTGCTGCGGCTTTTACGAGGGCTTTGATTGTTTCACAATTAGTATAGAGTCGTAGATATCTCCTAAAATAATAAACTATTTAAATTCACATCTCTTTCAAAATTAACAACAAATTCAATTCTGAAACTTGAGTTCAATCACATTGGTGGGAAAGAATCATGCGTATTTTCATAAGTTGGTCTGGTGAAAGAAGTAAATTTGTAGCAGAAGCACTCAGAGAATGGATACCTTATGTAATTCAGTCAGCTAGACCTTGGATTTCTACAACAGATATTTTTGCAGGAGAAGATTGGGATAAAGAAATCAATGAAAAATTAGGGGAATTAAACTTTGGAATCATTTGCTTAACTCCCGAAAATTTACAGGCTCCATGGATAAACTTTGAAGCTGGAGCATTGTCTTGTAAGATCAAAGATAAAACTTTAGTTTGTCCTTATCTAATTGACCTCGAACCAAAAGACGTCGCTCCTCCTCTTAGGAATGATTGAAAAATAACTTCAAGTTTTAACTTCTGGAATAGCTGTATAATTCCATTTTCCCAAATAATCATCAAAGACAATTTTCATTTTTTCCTTAAAGTTTTCACTTACTTTTCTTCCCGTAGCATAAACTTTATTTTTGATGGTTGAAAACACATTCAATCCTGTGCATGTATACGTCCTATCAACAAGGCTTTTAACAACATCAATAGTGCTGAAAACAGTACCTTTGCAGGCACTTGTAACATGACAGAATAACCTGTGTTCTATTGGATTGTATTTCGAAGTATATGGTGGATAGTGAGCCATTCTGATTTCAATCCCAATTTCATTTACCAGCTTTTGCAGATCTTCCTTGAAAATATAATGCCTGCTTGAGTTGCTTCCACCACCATCTGCTAAGGTTAAAATGCTATTTGCCTTAGGATAGTTTTCCTTACCGTATTTTTCCCACCAGTATTTAATGCAGTCACAACAAAACTCACTTGTATCTTTACTGGTTCCTAAAGTGATGTATCCTTCGTTACGTTTCAGGTCATAAATACCATGTGGAATTACAAAACCATCTGAAAATGTATTGAAATCGTGGTCATATACCTTTACTGTCTGGGTACAGTAGATTTTACCGTCACGGTAGAAATTACCGATGACTTCTTTTTTTACGTCTATACTGATTATCGGATTCTCGCTTTTTACGTACTCTTCTTTGAGCTTGTTAATCTTCTCAAACTGCTCATTTCTGCCTTTACAGTCTTTCATAGTGACAGATTTTTGCATTTTTCTCTTTACAAAACCATGTTTCTTTAAGAGCTGCTTTACTACATGTGGACTTATGTTCATGCCTTTTGCTTCAAAAGCCTTTGAAATGCCCTTGAGACTCAGATTCGTCCATTTTATTTCTTTATCCGTAGGGCTTCCAGCCGTATGATGTTTTAGAATGTCAAAGAAAACTTCATCAATATTCTCAAATGTATCGATGATTTTCTTTTTTCCTCCGCCAGACTTTCGAATCCTGTTACCTGGTTTTTCTATACCATTAGTGATTTCATTAATTCCAGCCATAACAGTTTGAAAATGACAGCCTAGAACACTACTTATGTAGTTTTGTCCCCCATGTCCTAATTTCATTGCTTCTATGGCTGCATATCTTCTTCGATCTTTCTCATTTAAAGTGTTATAAAACGCTTTCATCTGTTTTTCAATTTTTTCAGAATATTTTGTGTGCAGCATTAAAGTAAATTCCTTGTCATTTCTAACAGATTTTAATCAATATTATATGACAATAAAAATACTTTAAATTATATATTTGTTATTCCTTAGCAGATTTCAACTGGTGAAAGCAAATAAAGAAGGAACACTGAAAATTGTTGAATCTATTAATAGAGCTGTTAAAGAAACTCCTTTGGACAAACATTTTTTAGATGAAACATTTAATCTTTGGTGGCCTAAACTAGAAGAAAAATTAAGCAATCTACCTTCTGTCGACGATGAACATATATCAAAATCCGAAAGAAATGAAAAAGATCTTTTAATCGAAATATTAGAAATCGTAAGAAATTTTACGATGCTAAATTCTAAAAATCAATATATTATACTTGATTCTAAAAATCTTTTTGAAACTGAAGTAGATGCTAGTGGTAATACTATCCTTAAGCCTTTAGATGTCATAAAATTATATCAAGCGTATTCTAAGATGCAAACAAAACTAAATGATACTGGTGATAAACTTTCCTTGTGTCAGAAACTTTTTGATTTTGATAATGAGAAGTCTTCAAAAAGATCTGATATTTAAGACATAAAAAGTTAAACAGTTAATCTTGCTCCTGCATATCACAAACTTATTCTTTATGTCAATACCTTAAAAGTCTTAACAAAACTTAGATGAGGTTTTACTATTTTCCATAAAATTCCTTATTTTTCAATAATATTTGATTATAATGTCTATTTTGTAAAAAAATTTATTTAAAGCGGTTTAAAATCAATTTAATGTAATATTATATCAGTAATTTTAATTAGAGAGATTTTTAATCATATAATAGAGAAAAAAAGCCCTATTTGAATTTTCAATACATAATTAATATTTATAATTGTATGCGATTTGTAGAAAAAGATTATATTAAATGCTAATTTTTTAAGCATATATAACATTAATTAGGTTCTCATTACTGGATTCTGTATTCAGCAGCATTTAACTGTGCTATTTTAAAGGCACTAAACGTAATTTTTTGACCAAATAAGCAATTGAAGGCCATTTTTTTGCATTTAAAGCATTATTATCAATTTTGGTAAAACCTCAGATCTTTAAAAATAAGTTTTCAAACCTTAGATGAATATTCACATGAGTTTAGTTTCAACTGATCAGGCAATACAAATAATTTTAATATTGACATCCGGTGTATTTATAGGGTGGCAGATTAGGAGCGCAAAATATACAAAATCAAGTTCGTTGGTGTATTACGATGTCAGATAGAATATTGATATGTGATATTTGCGGAAAAGAAAAGCCAGATTTTGATGTTAAAACAATAATGTGTTGGTGGAATTATGGAAGTACGTATTTGGCTGGAGATTTTTATTGTCCTTTCTGTCATTGTAAAACACCTACAATAATAAAATCATCAAAAGGCACTCCAGAAACAGGAAATTGTTCATTCGTTGATCTCCGGAAATATAACGAATATTATTTTGCTAACATTCATTCATCAGTTATTGGAATTGATCGTACAGAATGTGGTGAAAACAAAGGTTATTTGGATCATATAGCAAAGGCGAGGCAAATTAGGCAACAAGAAAAATTTACGAATCGATCAATGGGGTCTCAACCTAAATCACTATCTATAATCGATGAACTGAAGCAACAGAGAGAACAGGAAGAATTAAACAAATTTAAAAAACAAGCGACAGATAAAACGCAGTATTATAGATTTCTACAAAAATACGGCTCTAAAGCAAGGGCAAGAGAAGAACTAGAGAAATGGAAAAGCAATGGTAGAAAGTAAGTAGTACAATAAAACCATAAAACCAAAAATTATACGCAAGATTTTTCATTTCTTATTCGGCGGTCCAGTTTTCTGATGATTTCTTAAATCATATTCCTCTGAAAAATGTCGCTTGAATAAGAAAAATCCCCCGCGAGGAAAAATAATCGCTTAATCTAAAGAAGCCCTGCAAAGTGCCCCTTCTAAAGCTGCAAAAATCAAGGGTTTTTGGTTCTCTTTTCTTAACTTTATCTTAACAAACCTACTCGGGGTGGATTTAAGCAGACCGCCGGCAGGAAAAAATATATTTCAAATGAATTAAAACATAATTGATATCCATTTTATGCAATTTACACAACTTCAGAACTGGTAGAGGGTTTTTCAGCAATCGCCACATACTCGGCAAAGGATTCTGATTCCGGAATAGGTAAATTGTCCTCCAGCAACCCCTGAACGTGCATTTCAATGGCTTCATAGATATTTTTCTCTGCCTCCTCTCGGGTGGAACCGGTAGCCACACAGCCTGGAAGGTCAGGCGAATATGCCGAATAGTTATTATTTGCTTTTTCGATTACAACGAGGAAACGGTGCATGATTTAGTCCTCTCTTTTTAATTGAGCTTGTTTTAATATGCTGTTCAATGTTCCTAGAGCAAGATCATCTCCACTATGACCTGCAATTGTCACCCTACCTTCATGGATATTTAAATTTAATTCAAAAACTTGCGAAATCCAGGGAGGTGAAATCCATTTCTTAACCTGAAAGCGATCCATTCATCGATAACTTCTTCCAGTTTTCTGCGACATTCTTCAAGATTCTTTCCCGTAGCCCATACACCCTCAAGTTCGGGGACTTCTCCATAATAAGGTTCTTCGTCATCGATTATTTCATATTTTGCCCTTTCAAGAGCCGCGTGGATGTACTGGATAAGCATGATTACACCTTTCCGAATGTGGTATATTTAGTTTTATGCTGTTTAAATCTTATATATATTCTGTGGATCGAATGATTAAGTTTTGGTTTACTGTTGTTGACTGAAGAAGAAAAAGTCTCTTTCTAAAAATGCAAAAATCACTGGTTTTTAATTTCGTTTTTCTTAATATTATCTTAACAAACGTGTTCGGGGGTGATTTTAGCAGACCGCCTACAGGAAAAATATATTTCAAATGAATCAAACAACAGGACAGGAAATTTCGCCCTTCCTTTTTAGTAATTATAAATACTACAACCGCAGAATACTATAACATATCAAAAGGATCAGATAGAGCCTGAAAAAATGCTGGAAAACCGAAAAGAAGCTGAAATCTATATCCGGAAACTCCATGAAATGTTCCCGCAGCTTAAAGAAAAATACCACGTTAGTTACCTGGGAGTTTTTGGGTCCTACGTAAGGGGAGAACAGAAACCCGAAAGTGACCTGGACGTACTTGTTGAGTTTTCCAGAACCCCTACTATTTTTAAATTTGTCAACCTTGAAAACTACCTTTCGGAGGCTCTGGGCGTTAAGGTAGATCTGGTTATGAAAGATGCGTTGAAGCCGAATATAGGCAAACATATCCTGAACGAAGTTGAAGCTGTCTGAAGAGGGATTGAAATTCGCGAAGCAAAAGACTATGTCCAGGATATCTGTGATGCAATGGAAGCAGCAGAAGAATTTGTTAGTGGCTGGACATACGAAGATTTTGCTGCCGACCGTAAAACCCAGTTTGCAGTAATAAGGGCTCTGGAAATTATTGGAGAAGCTACAAAGAATATCTCTTATGAAGTGCGCGAAAAATATCCATCCGTACCCTGGAAAGACCTTGCAGGCATACGGGACAAGTTGGTTCACGCTTATTTTGGAGTAAATCTGAAGGTAGTCTGGTTATCCGTTAAAGAAGGTATTCCAGAAGCAAAACCTGATATCAAACGCATACTGGATGAAATGTGAATCCGAAAAATCCCTCCCAGAGGAAAGCAGCGCTTAATCTAAAGAAGCCCTGTAAAGTGCCCCCTATAAAGCTGCAAAAATCACGGGTTTTTGTTCTCTTTTCCCAATTTTTTCTTAACAAACGTATTCGGAGAACATTTAGGCAGACTGCCGGTAGGAAAAATATATTTCGAATGAATTAAAAAGTGATTAGTACCGAATTTTGTACAATTTACACAATTTCAGAACCGGTAGAGGGTTTTTCAGCAATAGCCACATACTCGGCAAAGGATTCTGATTCTGGAATAGGTAAATTGTCCTCAAGCAGTCCCTGTACGTGCATTTCAATGGCTTCATAGATATTTTTCTCTACTTCCTCTCGCGTGGAACCTGTAGCCACACAGCCCGGAAGATCAGGTGAATATGCTGAATAGTTCTTGTTTGTTTTTTCGATTACAACGAGGAAACGGTGCATGATTAGCTCTCAATTTTTAATTTTGGTTTACTTGGAAAGATGAAAATCAGTTGCTTCACATGCCTGAACTCAGCAATTTTTCCACTTCACGAAGGATGTCTTCTATAAAGATTTCGGAAGACTCTTTTGGCTCCATATCATTTCCCTGATGGACATGGTAAGGAAACGTTTTAAGATCTTTCCAGTGAGGAGAATTATCCCAGCGTTTTACCATTTCATCCCTTTTTTGAAGGTGGTAGGAGTATCGTCTAAAGTCTGGTCCCGAGCTTTCATTAATCTGCAATGTATAACCACCTTTGAGAGTCACTGTAGCTTTCAGGGCCTGGACAGGCGGTTCAAAGATTGCTTTGATAACTTTTAATTCCAGAACAATCTCGCTGGAAGAAAGAGCAGAAACAGTTTTGCTTATTGTCATAAAAACTGTTCCCAGTACCTTGACGCTGTGACATAGCTTTCCCAGAGAATGAAATCATCCCATTCCTCAAAATCTTCTTCCCCTTCTCTCAAATGAATTCTTTTTTCAAAAGCAGAAAAGTCCATTCCATACTTCTGTTCCATTTCAGCTATTTTTTTGCCGTAGTAATCTATCTTTTGTTCAGCCTGGTCGTGAACAAGCCTCTTCAAGGCCTCATGTTCGTCTTTATACAGGCCTGCTTTTACCATGTCACTGATAGGCTCAAAGACTTTTCTGGGGACTTTTACATACTCAATAGCATCTCCCAAGAGTACCACCTGGTTATCATTTTGTTTGTCCTATCTTAAATATATCTGTTAATTCGATACTTCTTTATTTCCCTCTGTTCTCTATTTTCCTCTCAAAACAGGAAAGAGATTACGGAGAAATTAACGAAAACAGTCTTTAGGGTTGCTTTACTAATGTCAGAAAAGATTGATTTGATTCCGCAAAGCTGAATTTACAGAAAATTTGCTTCAAAGGAATTATGCAGTTCATCTCCTTCGAGGGATTCCAGGCAGGCCTGAATTGCTTCCTTAATGTTTTCAATAGTTTCTTCTACAGTATCTCCCTGTGAAAAACAACCTGACAAACCGGGGCAGCTGGCAATAAATCCCCCAACTTCTTCGTCTTCCTCAAGGATAATTTTGAACCGCATAGACCGATTATAAGGCTTTTTGCTTAATATTTGTATGGGTGAAAGGATCTGATATTCGGATATTTCATGAAATTATAACATTTGAAAAATATCGCTTGAATCAGAAAACCTTCTCCAGAAGAAAAGAATCGCTTAATCTAAAAAAGCCCTGCAAAGTGCCCCTTCTAAAGCTGAAAAAATCACGAGTTTTCAATTTCACTTTTTGAGCCTTTTCTTAACAAACGTATTCGGGAGAGATTTAAGCAGACCGCCGACAGGAAAAATATATAAACTTAACTGAATAGAGAAGACGAACTTTCATTCAATTTCAAGTAATTTACTTTCATTTTCAGGAAAAAGAGGCGAAGACTAATAGAAAAATTAAAATTTACTGATATCTTTGCAAGTCAAGTTAGAGAAACAATTCACCCTTTGCCCAAAGTTCATCAAATTTTGTCTTGAATCGCTTTGCATATGATTCATCATATATTCCTGTCATACCGAAGTTTCTACTCATATTGAACTGGTCTTCAATATCGATCAGAGTTATCTTAGAATCAATGATTGTAAAATTGTATTCGGTTTCTAAAATTCTTACTTCCATCAGATCCTTAATATAGCGTTTAAATGACATATCTTCTATTGAATCAATAAGCTCTTTTAATGATGGAAGTAATTGTGATCCAGGATCTAAAATTTTAACTTTTATGCCACGCTGTACTAAACTCAAATAAGCTTTGCTAAAGGTGGATACCGAGGCATCATATAGCTCCGATCCTCCAGGCTTGTACTTAGTATGAATTACAACACATATTTCATGCTCGATCTTCTCAAAAAATGAATCCACCATTTCATTTAGTTCATTATTACGAAACCTGTCAGGCCAGAAGACAGTTTCAACATTTTGTGGTGAATTGTCGTTGCAAAGTTCCCTTTCGATTTCATCAAATGCTTCCTTGAGCATTTTGAGCTCATTGAGTGTTTCTTCCTCTTTTCTTTTGTACATGAGTTTAAATGCGCTTTTAGGATCAACCGCCCGGTATCTCTGTGGGCGTGACGGCTGGATTTCGACAAGCTCATAGTTTTTGAGGGCTTTGAGAATCTCGTAGATCTTTCCTATAGGGACTTTCGATGCATGTGATAATTTGCTTGCTTCCATAGAATCCTGTTTTAGAAGTGTCAGGTAAACTGAACTCTCATACCTGTTCAATCCAATTTTTGCAAGTAATTTTTCATTCATCTTCATAAGCAGGAGACCCCTTCCTCGGAGGGCGAAGCCCGACAGGTGGGAGAGGAATGCGTCAACTCTACTGGAACTACTTTCTGTTCAATTAGAGTAGTTGTCCTAGCCCTCAATCGTTCACAATTTCGTTTTACATTAACACTATCATGTATTTTGTTTCCCATAACATCAGTTATAGCAAAATAACCAGTAGATCTTTTACCCTTTACAATACCAGCTCCATGTTCAGTTTTAATAAGATCGAGTTTTCTCAACCCAAACAATTTACCAGTAGGAATTATTTTTTCTGATCTTTTCCCTGTTCTCTGCTGATAATCTCCTTTACTAACATGTTTTTTAAGATAGAAAATATCTTCAAGTTCCACTTTTTGATCGTTACAGCATATTGAAACAGCATCAAAATAATGTGTTTTTGGAAGCTCTAAGATTTGTTCTCTTTTGAATTTCGTTTCGTATCCAAAAGTTTCTATGAAATTCCAATCTGATTTCTTAATTTGAGATTTGATAATTCCAACTTCAGTAGGATGTTTTGTTTTTGATCTTCGGTTAGAAAGTTTAAATTTTCCTCGATGCAAAGCATCGTGACAGGTATTGCAGAGACAAATAAGATTATCAGGAGAATCTGTACCTTTTTCTGATCGGAATACAATATGGTGACAGTGTAATTTAGGGTCTTTTGACTTACCCTTACAATGCTGGCAAGTATATCCATCTCTGAATAATACATATGCTTTAACATTGTAGAACCCTTTTTGATTTCCATTTTGATAACCAGTACCAAAAACACATGGATCAGTTATTTTATGAATATCAAAAGAAGCAAGTTCTACTTTCCATTCAGAAATAGGAAGAATAGATTCTACAAACCTTTTCTCTCTGAAATGTGATTCTAACTTACTCCGTAAGGATGGAGCTAATCTTCCTTCCTTTCTAGAATTGCTTCTGTTATCAAATCTTGCAGGTCGGTATCTTGTCTTTCTACTCCTTCTTGTTCTCCTATACATTGCTCTTTGTTGCATCTTTTTTGATATATCTTCTCTAAGATAAACTTCAGATTGATACAACACTTTTCCATTAGCTATGGCAGAGCAACCTACTACTTTAGAACCTGTATCCATTCCTGCAATTATAGGTTGAGTGTAGCCACTGCTACCAAAAAGTAGCTTAATCGTGAATGGTATTGTTCTAATTACCTTTGCTTTCCCTTCTTTCAACAATTTTCTTGCTTTTGAAGGTTTACAAGGCATTAGTGGTCGATTTTCTTTATTGATTACGAAAACTAACATATAGTTTTCCTCCGAAGAGTTATGTGTGTCTGATTTTGTGGAGTCAAAACCAGAATCCAACTTCCTCTCGATCTGATGTTGGAAAGTTTTGAAATGCAAGCACCGTCCATAACCCTTTAGGACTTTTAGCCGGCATCCTTAGAGCTTCAAACTGAGGCGACATTTGAAGGTAACTATATATTTTTCCACATCGGTTACCGATTTTCTTAATCTCCAATCAGCGATCTGGTCAACAAGGGCTCTTTTTCAAGCCCCTTCCTTGACCGCATAAGCGGGCAGGAAGGGGTAGTTGACCTTTTCACTACTTTTCAGTTTATTGTAGAGTAAAACGGTTATCTTTCTGAACGATATTAAGACTACTGTTCAAGCATATGAAAGTGAAGTTGTTAAGTTAAAGGCTATACTGACCGAATATATTAGTTCAAATAAAAGGACGATATGTGACAAAGTTGCCTCGCGATCTATAGAAGAATAATAAGTAACAAACTTCATGAAATAATATGGAATAAATTAACTAAGCATGGAATATATTAATGAAAAGTGGTCAAGATGATGTTTACAAAAAGTAACAAGTATGATTTTGATTTTGTTAAAGAAAATATGATGGGACCAAGCTCAATGAAGATTCTTGAGGAAGTGTCCGAATCTTTGAAGCTTGAGAAAGGCATGAGAATACTTGATCTTGGCTGTGGGAGAGGGCTGACCTCAATCTTCCTGGCAAAAGAATATGATGCCACAGTTTTTGCAACTGATCTCTGGATAAGTGCAACAGATAACTATGAGAGAATTAAGTCAATGGGACTGGAAGATAAAATAATACCAATACACGCAGAAGCCCACGATTTGCCGTTTGCAAATGAATTTTTTGATGTTGCTATCTGTATAGACGCCTATAACTTTTTCGGGGCTGAAAAAGATTATCTGACAAACCACTTTGCTCCGCTTGTAAAAAAAGGAGGACAAATTGCAGTTGCAGTTCCCGGATTGAAAAAGGATTTTACGAATGGAGTTCCGGCAGAATTGCAGCCGTACTGGGTCGATGATATAAATCTTTACTCCTGCGACTGGTGGTATAATTTATGGAAAACTTCCGATCTGGTAACTATTCAGGAGTGTAAAGAGTTAAATTGTTTTGAAGAAGCATGGAAAGACTGGCTTATGTGTGATAATGACTTTGCTCGTAGAGATATAGGAATGATGGAAGCTGAGGGTGGAAATTACTTTAATCTGGTTTCAATCATAGCTACAAAGATATGAATTCAAAATCTTTTGAGGAACTCTCGACCTGGCCTACAAAATTCTGTTCATTAACTTCCTTAGATCGGCATGAGGTCTTCAGGTATGTGGTTTTTGGGGGGAACAAGGGGTTCTATTGATTCTCATAGAATATCGTCGATTTCATGGAATGACATAAGTCTATACTATAATTTCAACACAATATTAGTTTCTGGATAGATTCACCATACTAAAATCTCAAGTAAAATATAAGAATATAGTGATATTTTAAAACACAAACATGAAATTATTAAAATTAAAGGCGAAAAGAAATGAAGGTACTTTTCAAGTCACTCTACTTTCATTCTAAACAGATAAAGGAAAAAATGAGCGGCTGGAAACTGCTACTTCTTCAACTGTACGTTGCCGTGTTTTCGATTTCTTAATTATCCAGGTGTGTTTGGGAGAGGTTTAAGCAAACCGCCGGCAGGAAAAATATATTTAAAGTGAATTCGATGAAGGAGAAAAAACTTTCCTTTCACATTCATCGATGTTAGAAAAGCTCCCTCATATTCGGGTTCATAAAACGTTTTTTTATTCAATTTGCTCAAGTAAACCGAAGAGAATATTTTGCTGGCTTAAGAAGTGCTTTCTGAATCTAAAAAACATTTCTGCAATGTCATCTGACGGTAACCTTTCGTTCATTTCTATCCATTTTCGGATGATTTCAGACTTTTCATCAAAAGCAGTCAGTTTTTCAGGCAAAAATCTCTCAATAAAGTTTCTGACAGATAACTCCCATTTTATATATCTTCTAAATATTTCTTCCTGTTCAAGAAACTGATCGTGAGTCAATTTAAACCATCTATAATGGAGAGGGGCTGGCTCTCCCTCATAGGGGTTGGTATAGATATCAAGGTCGTAATCCCACATTTTAGGCAGGTCGGATACGCTAAAAGGCCCAATGTCAAGGAAAGGGTCGTATTGAATTGGTACGGAATAGAAGAACTTACGTAAAGATTCCATAAGTTCATCGGACTCAGAAATCAAGGTTTCAATTTGCTTTTTAATTTCCTCAGACACTACCTTACATCTCCGGAAAAAGCAGTAACTCTTATTCTTTTGTGTGGATTTGCCTATCTTTTTGCATCAGGTTATTTTGATTGTAAGAGCGGTTTGTAGAATGTATTTATTATGTAAAAATGTGTTGTCAACCCTGATGAAAGCTTTGTTATTAGACGGCTCTCAGATTCCAGGATATTTTTTCACATGGTAAGCTT
Source organism: Methanosarcina subterranea (assembly GCF_055385895.1). Classification (NCBI taxonomy): domain Archaea; kingdom Methanobacteriati; phylum Methanobacteriota; class Methanomicrobia; order Methanosarcinales; family Methanosarcinaceae; genus Methanosarcina; species Methanosarcina subterranea. The sequence continues at coordinate 3,280,521 of NZ_AP042426.1, forward strand.
GAGGCAGGTCGCCAGCAAGGAAAATATATTTAGAGTTTTTCCCAAAACCTGTTTTAATCTTCAGATCAATAAAATTTCAGAACCATGTTCATAATAGGAAACTTGATTGATTATTCAGGATTTGAAAGTTAAGAGGTACTGTTCGAGTTTAGGATAAACTATATGAGTGTAGCTAAAAACGTAAAGCGATGAGTTAACAAAAGTTATCGGATAGTTATTCATCCCCGCAGCAAGCTGCGGGGTGTTGATTGAAACTTGTTCAAAATGTTACTCTGCATCGCATATGTTACATTCTTCGCAATTGTCACAGGTGCCAGAGTCAGCATTTTGTATTATGAAATTTTTACCTTTTTTGTCAGCCACGAAATCAATGCTACCATCAGAAAAGCCAGCCGCCACGTCTGGTGACATGACAATTTTAATACCATTATTCTCCGTGATTACATCATACTCATTTGTATCATCAGCAACTGCTAATCCATATTGAACATCCGCACTTGATCCAGTTATATATATCCGTATCGCTGGTTGCGAGATCCCTTCTGTATCTAACAAAGATTTAAGCTCCGCAGCAGCTCTGCTTGTTATTTCTATCATATCTATACCCCCAATTTCCAGATATAAATTGCCAATTTATGTACGACTATAAATTGGCAATTTGTATATAGTATTTATTTACTTTATTATATAAATGCCCTCTTTTGTAATCGAGTTTACCCAAGATCAATTTTACCACTACACCGGAATGAGTTTTCAGACTCACTTCATGATCCGAAGCTCGATTGATTGTCTATAATTTGATATTTGATAAATAATTTTTATTTTTGGGGTCAGCTCTTAAATCGAATTGGTGATGAGAGAAGATTTTCATATCGTATTCGGCTGTTTAGTTTCTGGCGGCTTTTTGATGCATAACTCACTTGAAAAATGTCGTTTGAATCAGAACAACCCCTTCCCAGAGAAAAAGAATCACTCAATCTAAAGGGGCCCTGTAAAGTACCCCTTATAAAGCTGCAAAATTACGGGTTTTTCAATTTCGCTTTTCTTAACTTTATCTTAACAAACGTATTCGGGGTAGATTTAAGCAAACCGTCGGCAGGAAAAAATATATTTCAAATGAACTGAAAAAGATAGGTATAGTGTCAATTTTTAAGCTCTGCAAAAATCCTCTAAAATCAAATTGCGTGCGGCCACCCCACCCTAAACAGGCTGTCCGACAATTACCTTGGGTAATTAGTGTCCACAATATAGAATATGATTCTAATTATATAATTCTCAAAAGAATATTTTGATTTATGGCGTTTATCAAATCATCAAAGAATCAAATTTGGATTTTACCTCCAGATATTCGAGATCTTATTCCTTCAGATCATATCTGCTACTTGATTGAGTCTTTTATAGATGAAATAGATTTCAGTGAATTTGAAACAAGGTATGATGGTTCTGGACACCCAGCTTATCATCCATGCATAATGTGTAAAATTTTGATTCAATCGATGCTTGATAGAGTTCGATCATCGCGAGCGATAGCTCGCAATGTTCGAGAAAATGTAGTTTACATGTATTTGGCTGAAAATCTACAACCTGATTTCAGAACAATCAGTGACTTCAGAAAAGAAAATGAGAAACTGATTACTAAATTGTTCAAAAACACAGTTAAGGCAGCTAAAGATCTAGGAGTAATAGGTCTCGAGCAGTTAAGCACCGACGGATCCATGGTAAAAGCTTCTGCGTCAAAAAATAATGTGGTTTTGGAAGAGGTCTTGAGAGTTGTTGGAGAATATGTCAACAATGAATTAAAAAAAGGTATTGAAGTAGACAAACTTGAGGATGAACATTTTGGTAACTGCCGTGGGTATGATCAATTAAATGAAAGTGGAAGATACAAGGTAAAAGCTGTAGTTGCGAAGTACATAAAGCAAGTAAATAAGGATAATTCTAACGACCGAAAAAAAGAGATTAAAGATATCGTTAAGGAAGCACTTAATGAGTTTGAAAAGGACAGTATTGAGAAAGTAAGCTTGACTGATAAAGAATCTCGTTTTATGAAAAACAAAAAGGGAGTATTTGAACTGGCATATAATGCTCAAATAACAGTGGACCATAGACTGGGGTTTATTGTTGCAAATAATATCTGTCAAGATAGAACTGATACTTATCAATTGAAACCACAGATCGAACTTGTTGAAGAAAATTGTGGTTTCTTAAAAGAAGGTACTAAGATATGTGCAGACAGTGGATACTATAGCGGAAATAACATTCATTATTTGAACGATAAAAAATTGGATGTATATATTCCAGAGCAAAAAGAAGTAGATAAACAAAGAACAGAAAACGTTGAAGACAACAGATTCGATATTGGTAATTTTGAGTATAATGAAGAAAATGATGAGTTTATATGCCCTGAAAATCAAAGATTGAAGTTTTTGTATGAGGGTTATGAGAAAAAAAGGAAGAGAAAATACAGACTTTATAAAGGAACTGAATGCAAAAAATGTGAATTTAGCAAAAATTGTACAAAAAGGATGGATGGAATCAGGCACTTAAAAGTAGCTGAATTTTCAAAAGAAAGAAAGCAATTAGCCGACAAAATGGAAACAGAAGAATTCAGAAAAATATATGGGCAAAGAAAGCAGGTAGTAGAACCTGTAATTGGAAATTATAAAGAGAATTTAGGGTTTAGAGAATTTCTAACCAGAGGATTGAAATCAGTCAGGAACGAATTTAATTTAGTTTGTACCTCAGTTAATTTAAGGAAAATCTGGATTTACTCTAATAAAAACAAGATCATTGGAAGGGAAAATAGAAATAAATGGAACTTTCACTCTAATATTTTAGCAAGATGAATAGAAAACAAATCTCATAAAAAGTTCCAATCTACTAGCAGACGATTTTATTTCATTACTAACAGTAATTGTCGGACAGCCTGTAAAAGATGGGGTATGCTGATGGGCCGCACGCCCGGTTATTCTGGTACTTAGAACTCGTTAATTCTCCGTTGTCTAGACTTTAATATATGTGATTGAACCTCTGTTTTCGGTTTTCCCTGTGACTCCTTAATATAATGCTTGATTGTGTCAGCAGTTACATTCCCAACGGATCGATAGAATTTGCCACTTGACCATAGACTTCCACCCCAATATCGCGTTCTCAGTTCAGGATGAAGCTTGAACAGTCTGTAAGAACTGCCTCCTTTCAAGTATTGAACCACCTCTGATAGAGAGGTGCTTGGGTGGAATTCCAAGAACAGGTGAACATGATTATCTACAACTTCCAGAGCATGGATTTTGTAGCCTTTCTCTGTGCAAATATTGTGGAATATAGACTCGCAATCCTTTTTAACTCGCTTATTGTAGAATATCTTGTATCGATACTTAGGCACCAACACGATGTGGTAGGTAATCTGACCATAGCCATGGCTAAAACTGCGTAGTTCCAACGCTTATCACATCCTAGCCATAGGTGGCTGGAACCACCTGTGGCTATGGTGTCAAAAAACCTCATTTTACAAAGAAGCGATGATTGATACAGTTTAAGCGAATACAAAAAAGCCAGCGAGGGTTCACTTCATCCCCGACCTAAAGGTCAGGGTATTCGTGACCCTCTGCACTCCCATAGTAATAAAAGATCCCATTAATTTGAACTGAATAACTAATAATTATTTTATTTATTTGTTTTCAGCCTCTTGATTCTGATTTAAAGTAATTTTTTCTATAAAAGACAAAACATTAAATAAAATGAATAAAAATAACTTGAGATGGGGAGAAATTATAATGGATGAAGGAATAGTTTACTCAGTTGGATTGTGGACTGTCAAAACCGGTAAAGAGGAAGCTTTTCTAAAAACCTGGACGGATTTTGCTAATTGGACTCTTAATAATCAAAAGGGCAGTCTTAGTGTTGTAATGTTACAGGATTTGGAGCAAAAGAATCAGTTCATTTCTTTTGGTCCATGGAAGAATTTGGAAAGTTTACAAGCATGGCGTCAGCGACCAGAATTTAAAGTCGCCTTTCTGAAACTCAAAGAGCTTTGCGATGAAATAAAACCAAATACCATGAAAAGTGTGATTAATATTCCCTCTGAATTTATACAAAAATAATCTTGAAGAAAATATATTAATGAAAAGTAAAACTGATTGGTTTTGCAAAGCATTTCTTCTAAAGATACGAAAATCACGAATTCTCAATTTCTCTTTTCTTAACAAACGTATTCGGGGAGATTTAAGCAGACCGCCAGAAGGAAAAATATATTTCTAATGAATTGAACGAATAAAAGAAAACCTGTGATATAGGCTTGCATAAAATACTGCCGATACCGATACTTTTCTGACTAATAACAATTTCATGCATTTACATCTATTATCTGACAAGAGGTTTCTTTCATAGTCGGGATAAATCACGAAGGAACCGAACAGAGCCTGAAAAAATGCCGGAAAACCGAAAAGAAGCTGAAATCTATGTCCTGAAACTCCATGAAATGCTCCCTGAGCTTAAAGAAAAATATCATGTCAGTTATCTGGGATTTTTGGGTCTACGTAAGGGGAGAGCAGGAGCCGGGAAGCGATCTGGACATACTCGTTGAATTCAGCAAGACCCCTACTATTTTTGAATTTGTAAACTTTGTACACTCTCTTTCGGATGCTCTGGGTGTCAAAGTAGATCTGGTTATGAAATATGCGCTGAAGCCAAACAGGCAAACATATCCTGAATGAAGCTGAAGCTACCTGAAATACGTAAAAAAGTATTCCCTTTTGATTTGTGTGGAAAGATCTGGCATGGATACGGGACAAGTTGGTTCACACCTACTTTGGAGTGAACCTGAAATTCCCGCGAAGAGAAAAATCGGAGGTAGATAGAAACCCTCTAATAATAAAATTTCTATATGTTAAAATGTAGTTGCTGTAAAATGCGGGCTACTGTAAAAGTATTGGAAAATAATTATTTTGAAAAGGCTGGTGTGATAATATGAAAGGATTTGCAATGCTTGAAATTGGAAAAGTGGGCTGGATTGATGCTGAAAGGCCTTCGGCAGGACCATATGATGCAATCGTGAGACCTATTGCGGTCGCGCCATGTACATCAGATATTCATACTGTCTGGGAAGGTGCGCTTGGAGACCGTAAAAACTTGATTCTAGGACATGAAGCTGTAGGTATTATAGAAGAAATCGGATCAGAAGTCAAAGATTTCAAGCCAGGCGATAAAGTAATTGTCCCTGCAATTACACCCGACTGGCGGTCCATAGAGGTGCAGGATGGAATGCCTATGCACTCAAATGGAATGCTTTCCGGATGGAAGTTTTCAAACTTCAAAAGTGGAGTCTTTGCAGAATATTTCCATGTAAATGATGCAGACATGAATTTAGCTTTACTTCCAAAAGGAATGCCCCTGGAACAGGCTGTCATGCTATCAGATATGGCAACTACTGGAATACAGGGTGCAGAAATGGCAAATATTAAAACGGGCTCTACAGTTGCAGTCATAGGAATTGGTCCTGTTGGTCTGATGGCAGTAGCAGGTGCATCTATTCTTGGTGCAGGTAGGCTCATTGCAGTAGGAAGCCGGAAAGTCAGTGTTGATCTTGCTCTGGAATACGGAGCATCTGAAATTATTGATTACAGAGGCGGCGGACTTGTTGAACAGATTCTTGAAAAGACGAATGGAAAAGGTGTGGACTCTGTAATCATAGCAGGAGGAAATGAAAACACAATTTCAGACGCAGTCAAAATTGTAAAACCTGGAGGAACGGTATCAAACGTCAACTACTACGGAACCGGAGACACGCTTCCTATTCCACGTATTGAATGGGGATCGGGTATGGCTCACAAAGACATACGTGGCGGCCTGACAACCGGAGGTCGTCTAAGAATGGAAAGAATGGCAGACCTGTGTACCTATGGAAGAATAAAACCAGAAAAAATGGTCACCCACGTATTCGAAGGATTCGACAAAATGGAAGAGGCTCTCATGCTTATGAAAGAAAAACCAAGAGATCTGATCAAACCTGTTGTTCTTTTGGATGAATAAGCGAGTCAACTACCCCTCCCTAAACTTTTCGCAAAGATCAGAGTTTGAGGAAGGGGTATTCCCGTCTTATGGGATAAACGATTGATCAGATAGGATACTTTCGTGAAATTAAGGAAATGGGCTTTGATGGTGGGGAGATAATCGTTAAAGATTTTATTTCAAAAACATCCTCAAAAAGAAAAAAATCAATTTTAAAAGATCGGTGAAAGCCAATCATGGCATGTTGTAAAAGTTACAAGATTTATAATCCATACTATCAAGTGTACGTTCCGGTTGTAAATCTTAGCTATTGTAAAAGTTACAGCAGACTGCAACACTTTTCGTATAGGCTCTAAGTCTCTAGAGCAGGAATGGCTGTGTTTTCATGTATAAAAAGGTCTACTATAACTGTAAAAGTAAATAATAAAAAAATGTAGTATTTAGGAGGGGTGTTTTGAGATAGCACTAATCAAATAATATAGGACTACCTATTTTTACCCGCCTAATGTGATATCCTGCTCTTGATAGAATTCTAGTGCATTGAATAGGTGTTCTGGCTTAAAGTCCGGCCACATTTCATCGACTACATACATGTCTGAATATACCGTTTGAACTGGAAGCATTCCACTGAGTCTATGTCTTCCTCCCCAGCGAATAAGTAAATCTATTCTTGGAATCTCTGCTGATGCAATGTTTTCTACTATTTTTTTACTATCTGAAGAGTTATCAAATGCATACGTTAAATCCCAATACCAGCCATAATTTACCAAAAAATTTATCCTTATTATACCTTTCCCAAATTTAGTTCTCTTTGTATATGCAAGTAACTCTTTAGGAAACATATCCGAATTAGTATTGCCTACTACAAGTAGTTCAGCATCACGTTTAGAAATTTCTCGAACTGATTTTATACAAGCATCTACAAATGCTTTTCTTTGAACTTGAGGCCTTTTTGTGTTATCCTGAGTAAATCCAAAAAAAGTAACTTCTTTTATTCCAACTTTTACGCATGTATCATATAATTCCAAGCCTGGAATTATTCCATTGCCATATCCTTCATGTTTTTCTAAGCCTTTAGATAGAGCCCATCTTCTGTTACCATCCGGTATTATAGCAATATGTCCTGGCAATCTTTTAAATTTTGATATCTCCAGAGAATTACCCCCCTATATCTTTGCTTAGAATGCTATAAATAATCTTCATTGGACTCAGTTAACGAATTTTATGCACATCTTTGAATCCGTATATAATGATTTTCCAACATTATCTCAGATGTATAACATAAAAAATAACACTTTTGAAGTTTTGTACCTTAACCAAATCCAAATGGATTTGCCCTGTACTGTAAGAAGAGATTTTTTGATCCTGAAAAGCTAAGCCCACAAAATTTTAACTTCAAAAAGGGTTCTCCGACTCATCTTCTTCAAGGAATTCCAGACAGGCTTGAATCGCTTCTTTAATGTTTTCAATAGTTTCTTTAACGGTATCTCCTGTAAAGTGTCCCTTCCAAAGCTGCAAAAAATCGGGTTTTTAATTTCTGTTTTTCTTCTGTTTTTCTTCTGTTTTCTTTAACACACCTATTCAGGGAAGATTTCAGCAGACCGCCGGCAGGAAAAACATATTTTTCCTGAAGTTGGTAGGGGTAGATTTTCTTTATTATTCATCGGTCCAGTTTTGACATTTCACCATAATTCTAAAATTTTCTTCAACAGAAAAGAATCACTCTGGTCTAAAAGATAAGCCCTGCGAAGTGCTCCTTCTAAATCTACAAAGAATCGCAGACTGGGGAAAAACAGCTTATTTAACATGCATTAACCCGGTTTTTGTTTAAAAAACAGACGGTGTTTCACAGTTGTTGTCAAAACTACCTGGACCTCCAGAATAAAGGTCGCCCAGAAAAGTTATTAAGATTAGGGTTTATCATTAACCGCATATCAAATTGTAATTTAATATTTTTAGCTTCGAGGAGGAGAAATTTGTTCTGGGATGAAGTATATAAAGGCACGCCGCCGTGGGACGTAGGTCACCCCCAGCCCGCTTTTCAGGCTGTTATACAAAATGGAGAAATCAAGCCAGGACGAGCTCTGGACATAGGGTGTGGTCGGGGTGAGAATGCGATAATGCTGGCGATGAATGGCTGTGACGCCGTGGGTATGGATCTTGCTGAAAATGCCATCTCCGATGCAAAGGCAAAAGCCATAGAGCGTCATGTTAAGGTAAATTTTGCCGTAGGAAATGTACTGCAGATGGATCGACTTTTCGAGGAAGGCGAGTTCGATGTCGTTATTGATTCCGGCCTGTTTCACGTAATGACGGATGAAGAGAGACCGGTTTTTGCACGGCAGGTACACAGGGTGCTCAAGGAAGGAGGCAAATATTTCATGCTGTGTTTCTCTGATAAAGAGCCGGGAGAATACGAGCTGCCCAGAAGAGTCTCAAAGGCTGAAATGGAGAGTACTTTTTCGCCTCTATTCAATATAATCTATATAAAAGACTCAGTTTTCGATTCGCTGCTCAATCCGAGTAGCAGAAAAGCCTACCTTTTATCGGCTACAAGAGGTTAATTAGATCAAGAAAGTATTTTCTAAAAAATAGATAGATTGTGAAATTGACCGGCTCTTCGAAGTACTCTCCTGAAGTTGCAAAATTTACAAATTTTCGGCTTTTAAGACAGACCGCCGCCAGGAAAAATATATTAAAATAGAAATAGAGAGGATGAAAGAAATTTCAGCATTTTTCTATAGCAATTATAAATGCTAAAATGTGAGATATATCAAATTTGTCGTCTATAGAACCTTGCTCGTAGCAACATAAACGCGCTCCTGCAGAAAAGTAAAATATGGATTTCAGGCGTCTTTTTCAGACACCTTTATTTTAGATACCTTTACAGGCATCTTTATTCTGATATCTTAAAATTAGTACTTAATGTAGCCTTTGCGCTCAAGCCATTCGACCTGTGGTCTTGTGTATTTCCAGGCTACTTCGGCTTTGCAGTCCTGGACTTCCCATGGATTGGCTATTACAACGTCGCCTTCGCGTATCCACATTCTCTTCTTTTTAGAGCCCGGGATCCTGCCCATACGGACAATTCCATCCATACACTGAAGCGTTACCCTTTTCGAACCAAGTAAGCTCGAAACAGTTGCCAGGACTTCATTTCTGTCCTTGCGAGGGATTCGTACCCTGGATACTTCAGGGTTATCTCCTGAGTTTACCGGTGTTGTAGATCCTAATCTTCTTTTTCTAATAGTGCTTCTGTAATTAGCCAGATTAATTCCTCCTTACTAAGCTTTCAATTATTTTTTATGAGTTAAATATTGATTTTTATGAGTTCATGTCGAACTCATGCCGGCTCTTACTCTTTATGCCGTTTTGTTCTTACTTTTTCCTGCTGAATGAAATGGAATAAGTAAAGAAACAAAAAGAATGAACCAAAAACAAAAAGAAAAGATAGACCAGGTGTTAATGTAAATTCAATTACAAAATTAACACCTGATGCAGATTATTTTTAGAACTTCCTGTGGTTAGGAAGACATTCTCTGCAGTATACTGGCCTGCCTTCGGTGGGTTTGAACGGTACTTCAGTCTCAACACCACAGTCAGAACAGGTCACTTTTGTCATTTCCCTAGGTCCGCTGTTACCGCGGAAACCTCCGGAATTTCCCCTGAAATTTCTGTCATTAAAAGCCATTTTCGTTTCACCTCCGCTTTAGCGGATAGTCAATAATTAAAAACAAGATTGTATACACCCTTAGATTAAAAACAAAAATTGGTTTTTAATAACAGATTATACGTCTCTTTATCTTCAACACACATACATGGCAGTTAAAATATATAAATGTTTCTATAAAAATGAATGCAAAACTCTTAAAGAAGAGAACACTTTCCAGTTTCTCTGAAATATATCATTTCATTTGGCAATTTTACAAGGTAATCTTCTCTGATTAAGGACCCGATTATGTTTTCGATTCTATTTTTAGCGTTCTGGCGTACAACTTTTATTCCAAGAACACGCGAAGTCTGAACTATGAGGTCCTCCTGTGCAGTAGAATACTGATTTGTAAGGACAAAACAAATAGCTTGAATGATTTCCTCATCACAAATCCATTCGATTTTTACTGATTTGTCCCCACAGCGTCTTCTCAATATACTTTTGTGTTCGGAATTTGGCCCGAGAAAATCATTTTTAACCAGGATCTGTTTCGATTCTTCTGCATATTTGATTACACTGCAAATTCTACTCTTCATATTGCCCCCAATACGTGCAATTCCAAAATGCAACTTAATACGTTGAATTAGTTCATCTGAGTGTATGGGTCCCTCATATTCCACGATGTCTATGATTAATTGTTTTAACTGAGATATGGAGATGTCAGAAAAATCACTCGTAGATACACCTGCTAATGGGTAAATTTTATATTCTTGAACTTTCTCTTCAAGATTATCCAATGATTCAACCTGTGAAGTAAATTGATTGTTTAGAACTACTTTTTCATCATACTCGATTTCAAAAGTAGAGCTTTCATAAATGCTTCTTTCCTCTTTTTCATTAATTATCAGGCATTTTTTCGCATTTTCGATTGTCTCTAATAACTTATATCCACTTTCCATCGGATGTCGGTACCAATCTGTTGACCATATACGATAAAGACTCCAACCCAATCCTTCAAGAATCTGCTGACGTAATCTATCACGGTCTCTTGCAACCGGAGATGAGTGGTAAGTAGCACCATCACATTCGATACCAATAAAATAGTGCCCCGGGTTACTAGAGTCAATAATTGCAAGATCTATTCTATAACCTGCACAACCAACCTGTTTGTGAACTTCATATCCATTGTCCCTAAGGAATTCATACACAGAATCTTCAAAAGGAGACTCAGTATCTTCTTTTACTCCTTCAATTGCGACAAGATTTTTTGTTTCAGCATATTCCAGGAAAATCTTCAAAGCCCGCAAACCGAAAGGGTCCTTCTCATCAATCCTCAAATCCCTGGAAGTGAAATTAGAGTATACAATACATTTTTCGCGTGCACGGGTGATCAGGACGTTTAATCTCCTTTCGCCCCCTTCCTTGTTAAGAGGACCAAAATTTTTGTTTAACTTGTGATTTATGTCAAAACCAAATCCAATACTTATAAATATAATATCCCTTTCATCTCCCTGAATCGTTTCAATATTTTTGACAAAAAAATTCTCCCCTTTTTCATTTGTGAAGCATTTTTCCATTCCAGGATCATGGCGTAAAAGTTCCTCTATTTCTTCTTGTATTGCTTCCTGTTGTTTTGCATTGAAAGTCCCCACACCAATACTTTTAGAGGGAAAATGTTTATAGTGTTCCAGTACTGCTTTTGCAACTGTGCGTGCTTCTCCCCGGTTACCACTACTTCCCCCTCTGTCATATATGGTATCCGGAAGGTACACGAATTTCAATCCCAATTTATCATCATCGTGCATTGGTGACGGATAGACATAAAGCCGGTTATCATAAAATTCCTGGTTAGATACTGCAATTAACGTCTCATGCCTGCTCCGGTAATGCCAGCGAAGTGTTTTTGAAGGGAAGCTCCTTTTGCAAACATTGAGAATACTTTCCATATCACTATAAATTGCGTCGTCATCAAGGTCAGTGTCTGAGGTATCAGCAACGTGGTCAAAGAAGCTTGTTGGGGGAAGCTGGCGAGAGTCACCCATCACAACAACCTGATTCCCACGCAATAGAGCTCCAATTGCGTCTTCAGGCTTCACCTGACTGGCTTCATCAAAAACTATTACATCAAATTTTGTTGTTCTTGGGTCGAGGTATTGAGCAATTGAAAGAGGACTCATCATAAAACAAGGTTTGATTTTTTGGATTAATCCCCCGGAGAGAGTCATGAGTTTCCTAATTGGCATATGCCCACGTTTTCGATTAAATTCGTTTAAGAGAAAACCGGCCTCAGACCCACGGGAAGCTCCGGAACATACATTAGGTTTATTGCTATACGCTTCATGTGCGATACTTTGGCGATTTAGCAAAATAATTTTGCTGTCAAGTTCCTTGAATTTTTTGATCTTATTGTCCTGAAGTTCTTTAACAAATGCTGGCAGGATCTTTTTTTCTCTAAATGTAATTTTCAATAAATTGTCTGCATAGTTACCTTTAAAACCAGGCACAAGGTCATCAGCAAGGATTTCATCGTTATCTATAATATGAATAAAAGGTGCTGCAACTGTATTCAAACATTGTTTTCTATAATTTACAAATTGACTCCAGGATATAAGTGACGACAATTCCGATTTCCATAACTCTAATTTATTTTTTAACTCGTCAAAGGGAACTCCCTCGATATTTTTTCCAAAAATTGTTACAACTTCTGTATTGAGCAGCTTAAACAACGAATTATTCTGAGTTTTTAGGTTATCTATTTTCTTTATTGTGCTACTGATGATTGAATTTAAATCATCTTTCTTAACACCTTTACTTACAATCTCAATACTTTTTTCTGAGAGTATGCCTTGGACCACATATTTTCTAAAGTAAGTGATCCATTTACTAAAATCTTCCAGGATTTGAGGATCCGCTTTTTCATTTTCCCAGTAAGTCCCAAAGAGAATCCACCCCCTATTCTGCATATTAGTTAGTTCTTTTCTATTTGTTTCAAATTCAAAGACAAGTTTTAGATCTGAGATAATGCCTTCATCATTTGATACTAACCCGGTTTTATAGAAACCTGAAACTTCCTGTTTCTTTTCATATAACATTTTTATTTGACGAATTAACCCATTAGTATCTTGTTCGAAAATGGAATCATTAAACGTGTTTTCTAAATATGAATTTAGATAATGATATCTCCTCAGTCTTGAAATAATTGCTTCAACTTCATTGTTTGGAGAATCCCATTCATAATTATTTAATACATTCTGGTCTATGCCTGCTCTCAGAAGCTCAACCATATTTTGTGAGAGTACACCCTGTGAAAACTGTTTCTTAAATAAAGAAATCAATTTGACAAATTCACCTAAAATGTCAGCATCAGTTAGCTCATTTTGCCAAGAAGTCCCAAAAAGGTCTTGCCCTCTTGATTGTATGTTTCTAAAATCCTCCAGTACCAGCTTCAATTCAAATACATATTGGAGATCCTGTAGAATTTTAGCATCGTTAGATGGAGGTTGTGACTTATAACAACCTAATATTTCACTCTTTAACTTTCGGTACCCTGGTTTCAAAAATTTTAGTAATCCTGCAGACGATGACTTAAATGAAACAATGTCTTTATCAATAATAGAATTCTCAAATTTTTTCTGTACTAAAGAGTTAAGCTCTTTGTATTTTTTTAGTTTTGATCTAAAAGCCTCAGTTTCATTACTGACTTCTTCCCATTTTGAATTTTGTAACAGATCCTTGCTAATTCCGTTATTTAGAATTATAGATGCTTTTACAGAAAGCTTTTCCACCACCAATTGTTTTTTGAAAGAATCCATCCATTTACTAAATTCTTCCAATTTCCGTATATCTGTTTTTTCACCATTCCACAGATTTCCAAATATCTGTAGCCCGCTTACCTGCTTACTCTCAATATAATTCTTAATTTGCTTCCATTCACGGATACATTCAAGATCAGAGACAATATCACTTTCTTCATGAGAAACCTGTGAAATATAAAAGTCTGAAGTTTCGCTTTTCTTTTCAACCAGGTACTTAAACTCATTTAATAAAGAATAAACATCAATTTCGAGTACTGAAGCGTTAAAAGACTCCTTTACAAAAGAATCTAAATCATGATCTCTTTTTAATTTAGATATAAGTCCTTCTGCTTCTTTATTTTGTGAGTCCCATTTCGGATTTCTCAGAACTTCTTCATCTACTTGATAGGAAGAAGCAACAACTTTCGCAGCATCAACAAAAGGAATGAGTTTATCTTCTGATAAAGGAATGTAGCCGCCAGTAAGATCTGCCAGATTTTTGATTAAATGTTCAAGATCCGTGATTGAGGTATAATAATCATCAATGCAACTGTCAATTTCTTCGAGGTCAGATGGTAAAATGTCCTCAGGTTCACAGCTCTTCCAGGGATTGTTTAATACTGTTTTTATGATAGGTAGGAGTTCGGTTAGTTTTTCAAGTGTTGAAATTGCCTCGGTCCATTGCTCGTAATCCCATTTATCTGGATCGGAAAATTCTACCCTTAGCATTGGCCTGTTGTTTTTCATAAAATAACGGCGAACTTTTTCTTTTAAGCCGTACATTTCATATAAAGAAAAGTTAAGTTTTCCCACTGATTGATTAAGTACCGTTACATATTCATTGAGTTCTGATTTCATCTGATCCAGATTATTGATTTCGTGATCAAAATTTATTGATTTTGGAGCCGGTCTGTTTAAAGTGCGCTCGAGTTCCGCAAGTACTTCTTTTTTCTTTGCTTTACGGCTATGGAGCTCCAGGCATAAATCTCCCAGCCCTGTGTTATCCAGACGGCTTTTTACGACCTCCAATGCTGCCATCTTTTCACTAACAAATAATACACTTTTTCCCTGTTTCAATAACTCTGCAATTATATTAGTGATCGTCTGAGATTTTCCAGTGCCTGGGGGTCCTTCCACAACAAGGTTTATTCCAGTTTTTACATCTTCGATAGCTGCAATTTGTGAAGAATCTGCATCCAGAATATGATATGTATTTTTTGCAGAAAGCTTCAAGTCAACATCTTTTTCAGAAAAACTCTGTTGATTTACGGAATCTTCTGAAGGATTGAATATTTTTTGAATAAGGGAGTGGTTAGTAGGAGATAAATTTTCAGGCCAGGTTTCAAGATCCAGGTCTCTGTACATAACGAATTTTTTAAAATTGAAAAAATCGAGATAAATTTCACTTAGAACGCTCCAATCTTTCTTATCGGATATAGCATTCAAAACAGACTGAAAATATAAGTCAATACCAGATTTTTCATCAGGCATCTCAAATTCCGGAAGTTCAACACCCTGTTCAGCAAGCTTTGCCTGTAAGGTGATCGATGTAAAAATATCGTCTCCGGTCCACTTTAAAATAAATTTACGGCTCACTCCTGAACGTTCAAGCTCAACAGGAACAAGAATAAGTGGGGCTTTACATACCTTTAGAGAATTTTTATCCTCAGTCCACTTTAGAAAGCCAAGAGCAAGGTATAGAACTGGATAACCCTGTTCTTCAAATACAGATTTTGCCTGATTATATACGTAGAATAGCTTTTTCCCAAGGTCTTCAGGTCCATAAGGAGTGTTAAGATAATCATCAAAATAATGATCAGGTTCTTCGGCCTCATTGATGATGGGAGCCCATTTAAGATCTGAGTTATTAACCTTTTCAGAATCAGACTTCAAATTTTCAGGACTATCAATATCTTTCGGTAAAAATTTCATAGACTTTTCTTGAAGGACAAATATATTGTATATTTCGCGGGGATACTCATCTATTATTGGTATAGTTCGCCCTTTTGAAGGTTTATAATTGATTAAATTATTTCTGTAAGAAAGGTCCAATAGATTTTGACGCAGCAGTTCTAATTCTTTTTCTATTTCTACCATAAGAACCCTAGCCTAAAGTCTAAATTAAAAAGTCGATACTACATAAAATGGGTCGAACTTAATAAGCTTTTTGATCATGTTCTGCAATTTTAAGGGGATTAATTATTTTAAAAATTATGGTCAAAAAGGTATATCTTTAAAAAGATATATCTTTAAAAAAGTATATCTTGACTATGTTACATTACAACTTACATTTCGAATTCTGACATATTTGTACAAATTCACGATACAGAGACGCCATTTTGATTACCTCATATTAGTAAAATTGCCAATATCTGGAGATTATTATCCTATATTGACAGGAGATCGAAATATGAATTACGCAAACCGTTAGCATTTAATGCCAGTATCAAATATGTTTCTCTTCATAAAATCGACAGGATTGACTGAAGTATTATACCGATAAGGTAAAACCAATTGACTCTGTAAGGTGCTCCTTTTAAATCTATAAAAATCATGGGTTTGCCTAAAAGATTTACTTCATAGACAATGGGTTCCGAAATTTAACGGCATTCCCCTTTCCTGCTTATGAAGGGAAGCTTGCAGCCTACATTCCGCATTTTTAGGCGCATAAAGGTTCCCTGATGTTGAATTATGCGCTTAAAATATGGGAACTAAGGTTGCAGAGAACCTGACCTTTGTAGAGTTGAAGCGAAGAAAAGTAGAATTCTCTTACTGGAAAGAAAAAAAAGAAATGGATTTGTCATCAAAGTAGGATGGAACGCTTAAAGGTATAAACTGTACCTGTACGGACCGCGTAAAGGAAGAAGAAATTAATGCTCTTCTGGGATTCAAAGAGCATTTAGGAGAGAAGGTTTCCAGGTTAATAATGCTTCGAAGAATCTCGAAAAAGAAGAAGAGGAGATCAGCTATGTCCCTCTATGGAAATGGGTTCTGGAAATCAAATAATTGAAAGTTCAAGTTCCTGACGCAGACCACCGAGCGGAAACAATATTTTAATTAATTTGAAAATTATAAGAGAAACTTTCATTTCCAATTCAGTACTCATTTTTTGATGATTTTCTTTAATGATTTTCTTTAATGATTTTCTTTAATGATTTTCTTTAATGATTTTCTTTAATAACTTTATATAATAACTTTATATAATAACTTTCTATAATAACTTTCTATAATAACTTTATATAATAACTTTCTATAATAACTTTCTATAATAACTTTATATAATAACTTTCTATAATAACTTTCTTTAGTGACTTTCTTTAACCCATAATTCACTGGAAAAATTCACTTAAAATGTTATTTTAATTCGAAAACAATCATCCTGATTAAAAAAGATATTGATAACTCTTGAAAAGCCCTGAGGAAATCTATCAACAAAAATAAAACTGATTAACCTGTAAAAGGTCAATTCTCAATCTGTAAAAGCTCTGGATTAAGAAAAAAAGTATCTTTCGGGTTTAGGTATATTTAAAAAGTGTAAAAGAAATAAGTGTTGATGTAACTCAGTTACACAGATAACACTTAATATCTGTTTTCTCTGGGTGTCCTGTGGTTAGGAAGACAGTCCCTGCAGTAAACCGGTCTTTCAGGGTCAGGTTTGAAAGGTACTTCTGTCTCAACTTTACAGTCTGAACAGGTTGTCTTGTGCATTTCTCTGGGAGCGCCGAAGTTAGAATTGGAATTTCCTCTGAAGTTTCTGTCATTAAAAGCCATATTTGTTTCACCTTTGGTTTTAGTTTTTGTTAGTAGTTTGAAAATAAGATTGTATAGAACTCTTTGATTAAAAACAAAAATTGGTTTTTAATAACAGATATTATACGTATCTTTATTTATCAACACACATACATGGCACTTAAAATATATAAGCGTTTCTATAAAAACGGAAAAATCATACTCTTAAAGGAGAGAATAATTTTCGTATATAGTTTGCAGAAGGTATAATAACCTACTTTTCTTATAGCTTCTGAAAACGGAGTTCGATTAACAGGTTTTCAATTTAAAACAGCTCTCCAAAGGAAAAGATCACTTCGATCAAAAAGGCTCCGCAAAGTGATCCTTCTAAATCTGAAAAAAGTCGCAAACTAAGAACAAATATATTCCGAGTTAGATTTATTTTAAAAAGTGAAAAAAGAAATAAGTGTTGGTAAACTCAGTTAAACAAATAACATTTAGTATCTGTCTTCTCTGGGTTTCCTATGTTTAGGAAGACACTCTCTGCAGTAGACCGGTCTTTCCGGATCAGGTTTGAAAGGTACTTCGGTTTCAACACCACAATCAGAACACTTTGTCTTGTGCATTTCCTTTGGAGCTCCGAAGCCTCCGCGGTTGCTGTCTCTTCCCCTACTTCCTCTGTCATTAAAGGCCATTTTGTTTCACCCTGGTTTTAGTTGTTGATTATTGCTGAAAAATAAGATTGTATACGACTCTTTGGTTAAAAACAAAAATTGGTTTTTAACAACAGATTGTTATACATCTCTTTATTTTCAATATACATACATTGCATTTGAAATATATAACGGTTTCCATAATAGTAAAAATAATTCTTTTAAATGAAAGAAAATTTTGTGATCAGGGTTTATGGAGCAGATAAAATGCCTGAAATTCCAATTCCGGCTGATTATCCGATAAAAAAATTATAGACTCTGCAAAGTTCCCCTTTTAAATCGGCAAAATCACATGACTTATTTCACTTTTCTTAACAAACCTATTCGGGAAAAACATTCGGGAAAATATTCAGGCAGATCGTCGCCATGAAACATATATTTCAACTGAATTGAAGGTTAATGGATTCAGCCTTCAAGATGCACCTATTTATATGCCGTTTAACGCTTGGCGAAAGATTATCTTCACCATGTCTTATGGTTGTTACCCTCCCTGGATTACGCAAGAAAGACAGAACAGCCGTTCAAGTCCGAGTTCTGTCCGAGTTCTGTCCGAGTTCTAAAAATCAATTAACCTTGCTTTTAAACCTGGTCTTAAATCTTTAACCCATCATCGGTTAATACGATATTGCAGGATCCAACAAAAATAGTGTCATGCACATCCACGCCGTTTATAGTTTGTCGGGGCATGTCGTTTATTCCCACTTTACGATCAGTTATCTGAATTTTCTTGCCCCCTACATAAAAAATTCCGCTCACTGCCACATATCGATCTTCTGTAACTCTAGCATTGAAAATAGCGCCACCATCTCCTCTTCTTGTCAGCGTAAGACCGTTTCCTTTATCTATTTCCCCCTGCACATCAAATTTTTCGTTAATTTGAGTAAGCTTACTTCTGTCGATTTTTGCTATGAGTTTTGAATCCTCATCTCGGATCTCTGTTGTCAGAATCAGATCGCCATCGCAGTTTTCCAGAGTAAACAGGTGCGTCCTGTCTCCGGTATTTTTATCCTCGTATGACACTGTGTATACCGGGTCCACGTACACGTTTAATCCCATAATTAGCATATAATCATCGCGAGTCATGTGGTTTTCACCTGTGAATTTTCACCACATATTTATTGATTTAAATACATAAAATGCTTCTTAACCAACGTTTATTGCAAAAAATTGATAACATTTGTTAATAAAAGAGATACTCTTTCCTTAATGTTTTACAAAATAGTTCGGAGAAAGTTCAGGCAGACCGCTGGCAGGAAAAATATATTTCAATTCAATTGAACAGAAGGAAAAAATCTTTTTTTGTATTCAGCGGTCCAGTTTCGAATAGCTCCCATGAAAATGGGATTCAGCTAACAGGTGTTCACTTTATTTGAAACCGGCTATCAATCAAAAGAGATAGTAATACTCTAAAAATGTTCTCAGAGTGATTCATCTCAAACGCAAAAGATCACAGGATTACAGGTTAAGAAAAAATATCTTTCGGGTTTAGGTATATTTAAAAAAGTGTAAAAGAAATAAGTGTTGATGTAACTCAGTTACACAAATGACACTTAATATCTGCGGTTTTCTCTGGGTGTCCTGTGGTTAGGAAGACAGTCCCTGCAGTAAACCGGTCTTTCAGGGTCAGGTTTGAAAGGTACTTCTGTCTCAGCTTTACAGTCTGAACAGGTTGTCTTGTGCATTTCTCTGGGAGCGCCGAAGTTAGAATTGGAATTTCCTCTGAAGTTTCTGTCATTAAAAGCCATATTGTTTCACCTTGGTTTTAGTTGTTAGATAATTGTTTTAAAATAAGATTGTATAGGACTCTTTGATTAAAAACAAAAATTGGTTTTTAATAACAGATCATTATACGTATCTTTATTTATCAACACACACACATGGCACTTGGGATATATAAATGTATCTATAGTTATGATATATACTCTTGTCTTAAGGCCTGGAGCTTTATCAAATTTTTTAAAATTTCCGATTTCAGTTATTTTTGCTTAAGGATAGTCAACATAACTTTTGAACCTTCGTTTCTCAGGACAATGTTACTTCACACCTCATGTTGCTTCAAACCTGCTGGTGCAGGAGCCAGCCAGCCTTAGAACAGTTTTTAATTGCCTGCTTCCCAGAAATCGCCAACAGCCAGGACGTTTAAGCAAACATGTCAACAACTTTACAGGAGGAAGCACCCATAAAGTAAGATTTAAAGTAAGATTTAAAGCAAGATTTAAAGTAAGATTTTTAGATACTGGTGCGGAAACATTGAGATAATTGATTGATACCAAAAGATTTGACAACCCCATCAAAATATTATGTACAAGTTATTCAGATAAAATATGGGGATTCTGAATATTCGAGGCATTTACCGGTGGATAAGGGACCCCTTTCTGCTCTCGGGGATGGTCATAATCTGGCTGACTCCCTTTATGACCGCCAACCTGCTTGTCATATACCTTTTGACCACAATATACCTGTATCTCGGGTCCCTGCACTGGAAAAACAGGCTGGTGGTACAGTTTGGTAATGAGTACAGGGAGTACCGGAAACGGGTTCATAGGATAACCCCCAATCAGGGGGGGCGTCATTAAATAATTCTAATTTCCTCTGACTTTTATACTTTTATATACCACTAACCTTTCTCTTCAGTTCGGGCAATACTACGTCTAACCGTTTCAAAAATTTTCCAGAACGCCCCTTGAGCTTTTTATGAAACCGGAATTCCTTTAAGATGCTTCTTTTTAATTCAAAAATAGCCCTCCAGCAGGAAAGAACCACTTGATCTAAAGATCAACCCGCAAAGTGCTCCTTTTAAATCTACATAAGAATACAGAGTTCAATTACTTTAAATTAACAAAAGAGCCACCGCATTATTTGCGGTTGGCTGTAGCAAGATGTCAGGTTAAAGATTTACTAATGTTTTGAATCCACCGTAAGCCATGCGTCTGTAATCAAACAGATCCGAGTCGCCTGACTCCATCATTTCTTTCATCCGCGGATCATTCATAACTGCTTCATTTACTCTGTCTCTATGCTCTTTTGACTCATAAACAATCCATGAAAAAATTACGGTCTCTTCTTCAGATGTACTGGCTGCCTTTTTGAAAGAAACCATTTCTTCAATATCCAGGTCATCCCCAACACATTCGTAATACTCTAAAGCACCAAGCTCTTTCCATATCTCACCTGATTTTTGAGCAATTTCTCTGTATTTGCTTACTTTGTCTTTAGCGATAGGAATTAAAAACCCGTCCACATATCTTTCTACACTTTCCATGTTCTCTCCCTCTCTTTTCCTTCTTTCAGCTATATCCTGATACAGATAACTGGCGTTTTGTCCCCTGTCAAAAGCATAATGTACAGCCGCTTATATGTACGACCGCTTATCGAATTTTGCTCTTCGTCTTTTCGATAGCTATGGTCTCTTTTATTGTCATAGGTATTATTTTAATTCCTCCGTAACTATTCAACGTATCTGAAATCAGTCTACAGATATTGATTTAGAATTATCAAAATTGACGAGATTGTTTGCAGGAAAAACATATTAAAATAGAAAGAGAAAGAAGAGAAAGAAGAGAAACAAGAGAAATAATAGAAATAATAGAAATAATAGAAATAATAGAAATAAGAGAAGTAATAAAAATAAGAGAAGTAATAGAAAATAAGATATTTATTCTTCAAGAATTATAAAAACCATCGCATCAAATATGTGGGTAAGTTGTCGTCTATAGAACCTTGCTCGTAGCAACATAGACGCGCTCCTGCACAAAAGTAAAATATGTATTTCAGGCGTCTTTTTTAGACACCTTTATTTTAGATACCTTTATCAGGCCTTTATTCTGATACCTTAATTAGTACTTAATGTAGCCTTTACGTTCAAGCCATTCGACCTGGGGTCTTGTGTATTTCCAGGTTACTTCGGCTTTGCAGTCCTGGACTTCCCATGGATTGGCTATTACAACGTCGCCTTCGCGTATCCACATTCTCTTCTTTTTAGAGCCCGGGATCCTGCCCATACGGACAATTCCATCCATACACTGAAGCGTTACCCTTTTCGAACCAAGTAAGCTCGAAACAGTTGCCAGGACTTCATTTCTGTCCTTGCGAGGGATTCGTACCCTGGATACTTCAGGGTTATCTCCTGAGTTTACCGGTGTTGTAGATCCTAATCTTCTTTTTCTAATAGTGCTTCTGTAATTAGCCAGATTAATTCCTCCTTACTAAGCTTTCAATTATTTTTTATGAGTTAAATATTGATTTTTATGAGTTCATGTCGAATTCATGCCGGCTCTTACTCTTTATGCCGTTTTGTTCTTACTTTTTCCTGCTGAATGAAATGTAAATAAGTAAAGAACCAAAAGAATAAACCAAAAAAGAAACAATGAATCCAGCGTTAATGTAAACTCAATTACAAAATTACGCTAGATGTAAATTATCTTTAGAACTTCCTGTGGTTAGGAAGACATTCTCTGCAGTATACTGGTCTGCCTTCGGTGGGTTTGAACGGTACTTCAGTCTCAACACCACAGTCAGAACAGGTCACTTTTGTCATTTCCTTAGGTCCACTGTTACCGCGGAAACCTCCGGAATTTCCCCTGAAATTTCTGTCATTAAAAGCCATTTTCGTTTCACCTCCGCTTTAGCGGATAGTCAATAATTAAAAAACAAGATTGTATACACCTTTAGATTAAAAACAAAATTGGTTTTTAATAACAGATTATACGTCTCTTCATTATCAATACCTACACTATAGGGTCAAATTATATAACTCTATCTATACAAATGTAATTTTACTCTTTTAGTGAAGGAGTCTTTTTAGAATGGTTTATGGGAAAAGTAATACCCTTTTATTGATAGTTTCTGAAAGTAATATTGCTTGAAAAATTTCCACTCTGGTTAAAAACAGCCCGGAGAGGAAACGTGATAAAGCAAAACTGATCGGCCCTGAGAAGAGTTCCCTTTTAATCTGCCAAAAGTCACAGGTAAAGAGAAAAGTATATTCCGGATCTATCGTGTATTTAAAAAATCAAAGGTAAATTTCTACCGAGCGAAGCGAAACGAACCTAGAGCTGCTGGGTTCAAGTAATAAAATTAAACTGGAAGAAACATAAAAAGCTTTATGTAACCAAAAAAAGGGAAGTGAATAATTGTTAGTAAAGTGTTGATGTAACTCAGTTACACAGATAACACTTAATATCTGTTTTCTCTGGGTGCCCTGTGGTTAGGAAGACAGTCCCTGCAGTAGACCGGTCTTTCCGGGTCAGGTTTGAAAGGCACTTCTGTCTCAGTTTTGCAGTCTGAACAGGTTGTCTTGTGCATTTCTCTGGGAGCGCCGAAGTTAGAATTGGAATTTCCTCTAAACATGTTTCTGTCATTAAAAGCCATATTGTTTCACCTTGTTTTAGTTTTTAGATAATTGTTTAAAAATAGGATTGTATAGAGCTCTTTGATAAAAACAGAAATTGGTTTTTAACAACAGATATTATACTTCTCTTTATTTTCAACACACATACATCTCACTTAATATATATAAATGTATCTATACAAGTGGGGTACTTCCTCAAATGAGATAATCTCCAATATCAATAGAGGATTTAGAAAAGGTTGAGGCAGGCAGCTAGCGGAAATTATTAAAATTGAATTAAATAAAGAATAAAAAACTTTCTTTCATTCTGATACTAAAAAGCTCTTTCATATTCTGGTTCAAAAAATATTTATTACTCGATTAGCTTCAGTAAAGTGGAAACAATGTTTTGCTGGCATATGAAATGTTTTTTGAATTGCAAAAACATTTCTGCATTATCATCTGACGGGATACTTTCGCTTATTTCGATCCAGTTCCTGACGGTCTTTGACTCTTCATCAAAATCATCCAGTTTTTCAGGAAGAAGTTTCTCGATGAAGTCCCTAACAGATGAAGCCCGCTTTATATGTCTTCTAAATAGTTCATCCTGCACAAGAAACTGGTCTTGAGTAAGTTTAAACCACCTGTAATGAAGAGCCGGATCTTCCAGAGGATCGATTTTCATATCCGGATCGTACTCCCACATTTTAGGCAGGTCAGCTACGCCACAGACCCCAATACCACGATAAGGATCGCACTGGATAGGAACCGAATGAAAGAATTCACGTAAAGATAGCATGACATCGGATTCGGAGATCAAACCATCGATTTGCTCTCTAATTTCCTGAGACACTGCCATCCACCTCTCAAAAAAGCACAGATTTTTATTCCTTTGCAGATTTGCCTTCTGTTTTGTTTAAACAGGGTATTTTTGATTGCAAGAACACTGGTAGATGATACCCTTTTATAAAATACGCTGTCGGCCCTTATGATATATCTATAATGGACAGCACAGCGCCTTGAAAAATTGTTTCTTCTACAGTCTTTACTCGCGATTACTTAGAATTGTAATATTGATGCTCTAAAAGATATTCCCAAGTTAAAACTACTGCTAAATTGCCATTCCTGAAAGCGATCATGGACAGTGCTTGAAGCTCCATAAAATCTTGGCAGTGATTTCCATTGGCAGCCAGTAAGAAAAAGATAAAAATGCCACTCATTATTCTCTTATCGTCTTTCCTAGGTCTTCCAGGCTTCTTTTTTGGCTTCGGTAGTGGTAGCAATGGTTTTAGTTTTAGCCAGAAGTTATCAGAGATCTCATAGTTATGCACGATTTCCGTTTTGCCATTACCACATATTACCTAAATAGCAAGTAATCTATTTTTCGGATAGGCTCTAAGAACCACAAAACAGCGAAACATTCCGGATGCAGCCTGGGATAAACCTGTAACCTATGCAACTACAAAGCTGAAATGATGGTAGATGTGTAGTACTTGTATTTAGGGTAATATGTGGTAATGGCAAATCCTAAGAATACTTCTAAGATGTGTTCGAATTGTAGCATTTAAAAACAGTTAATAAAAACGGTTATTTAAAAACAGTTAATTAAAAAAATGGTTAAATAAAAGTGATTAATCAAATGTGGAGGCTACACGTATATCCGATAAAGTCTAAAGCTGCTTCCTGAGAGATTCAAATTTTTCATTATTAATCTTCAGTAACCTGATTTACTTCTAACAATCTGCCAGATCCGCTGTGAAAGTTCGGAATACTGGGCTTTAGGATCTCCTCTTTTTTGAATAAAGGAATCCGCTCCGTTTTCGATTGCCAAGCTCATAACTTCTTCTTTGCCCACTCCCGTAAACAGGATGAAAGGTATATCAATACTCTTATCACGGATAGTTTTCAGAAACGAAATGCCGTCCATATAAGGCATATCATAATCCGAGACCACAACATCATAGGAAAGTTCATCCAACTTCTCAAGAGCCTTTCCTGCAGATTCCACTGTATCGGAGTTTATGTCGTGGAACACTTCTAAGAATGTCTTTGATAGCTCCAGGAATACTGGGTCGTCGTCTACAAGCAGTACTTTCATGGGGGGTTTTCTCCGTAAAGTTATTATTCTACAGTATTAATTAAGGAACTTTTCGTTCTGTATGCTTTGACAAGAAATTTTATTATTTAATTATATTTTTGGTAGTTTCTATGTGAAGCTGAGCTATGCTAATCTAATGTATAATGTCATACTCATATCCCCCTTTTAAGAACTTAACTCCGGCAGACAGGAATTAAGTCTTCTGATATTGTATGGCTTTTAGAATAACATTAGAGCATACTTATCAGCTAAACTTTTATGTTCTAAGTAAGAAGATCTTTCAGTTAATATAAAAAGTTAACTTACGTAAATAATCTCTCCCATAAGCTTCTGAAATTTTATTGCATTCCCGTCTATTTTATACAAAGAATATTTTTTTGGTTTTGAAAAAGTTAAGAAAGATGCGAAAAAAATAAGATGTAATAAGTCGGAACAAAAAAACAGGAAAAATTCAACTGGGAAAGCAGAACAAAAAGGTATGCTGAAAAGTAGTGGAGAAAGCGAAAAGTGTAAAAGAAGCGAAAAATAATGGAAAGAGTAGGACCAGAATATGGGTAAAAGGAAATAATTTCGGTGAAATACCTAAAGGTAAAAATAGCTGGGAAAGAAATCAGAGGAATAAGAATAACTGGAGAAAAATAACTGGAGAAAAGTAACTGGAGAAAAGTAACTGGAGAAGAAATTTAAGGAAAAAAGACAACAGAAAATTGAATAACAGAAAAGCAGATACATAAAAAGATGTCAGGGTTTTACCCCTGATTGATAAAATTATCTATCTCTTTTTTCAGCATATGGCTAAGGATCTTTCCGTCAACGGTGCCTCTATACTCTTTCATGACAATGCCCATGAGAGGACCGAGAGCAGCAGGACCTTTATCTTTGATGAAGTCTCCTTTTTCCCTGACCATCTTTTTAATGAAGTTTTCAATTTCTTCAGGATCGAAGGTGCTCAGGCCGAGCTTTGAAATCGCCTGCTGAGTTGTCAGTTCGGGCTCTTTTGCAAGTTCGGTCAAAAGGTCCTGAATAGCTTCTTTTGCGATTTCCTGGTTTGATATAGCTGCAAAAAGCCCTGTGAAATGTTCGTCTGTAAGATTGTCTGTCTCAACGGCGTTTCTCCTGATCTCAGGGACAATTCCTACCAGGGTTCTCGCAATCAGGGTTGAGTTAACGTTTGAATCCTTCCTGTAAATCTCCAGCAGAGTCTCGAAAAGAGGAAGATACTTCGAATAAGCCACCTTTTCGGCAAGCTCTCTATTCAGGCCACTTTCGGAAGCGAACCTCTTTGCTCTTTCTGTAAGGAGTTCCGGGAGCTCTATGGAATCAAAATATTCCTGTGAAATTTCTATCTGGGGAACATCGGTTTCAGGGTACATTCTTGCCGCACCTGGAAGAGGGCGCATATAAGAAGTATTCCCGTCCGGAAGGGCTTTTCGTGTCTCTTCAGGAATTCCCTCAATAGCTTCTTTTGCTCTATTAATTACTGCCTCAATTGCAAGCCTGGATTTTTCGGGCTCATCTGCAACCAGGATAACGGCATCTCCGGGGTTTGCACCAATAGCGTCCCTGACAGCCTGGACTTCCTTTTCAGTTATCCCATAGTTAGGAAGTTCATCAGTGTGGAAAATTCCTCCAACACCTGCAGTCTTTGCCCTGTCCGAAAACTCTGTCCCGAGCCTTCGGCCTGGCTGGACTTCCCTGCCAACAAGCCCGTTGAATTTTCTAAGGAGGGCAGCAAGGATTGCGCCTTTCTTTACTCCTTTTTGAAGAACTTTGGACTTCGTGTCCATGAAAAGCCCTGTTACGTCGTAGATTTCTTCGCAAACAAAGGCTTTTCTTTCAAGCAGTTCCTGCCTGATAAAAAGCAGGTTCAACTGCCGTTCAACTTCCCTGCGAACGATGTCTTCAATGAGGTCAAGGGCCTGTACTCCTTTGATTTCGACTCTCGCACCTCTGGCAATTGAGATATTGACGTCCTGCCTGATCGTGCCAAGCCCTCTCTTTACCTTCCCTGTAGACCTGAGGAGCATCCCTATGTACTCCGCAACCTCACGGGCTTGTTTCGGGGATTTGATATCAGGTGCGGTTGCAATTTCAACAAGCGGGATCCCAAGCCTGTCCAGGGAATAGACGATTGAATCCCCTATTTCTTCGATTTTCTGGGCAGCTTCCTCTTCAACACAGAGGCTGTCAATCCCGCAGTATCCTTCAGAAGTTTCAATGTACCCGTCACTTGCAAGGAACGCAGTCCTCTGAAAACCGCTAGTGTTTGACCCGTCAACGACTATTTTTCTCATTACATGCATCTGGTCTACAGGCTTCATGCGGAAAAGTTTTGCAACCCCGAGAGAAATGTCCAGGGCTTCCTTATTGAGTTCTCTTGGAGGCTCCTCGTCATTTTCTATAAGACAGGTCGTATCATAAGCTTTGTAGATGTACTTTCTTCTGATTTTGGTCTGCTCCACCGCAGCTCTATCCTTTTCTCCCATCTCGCTTTCCGTAGCCCTGAGATACCTGAAGAACTCACAGTTCGAATCTCCAATATCCCTGATCAGGGTCGGACACCTGCAGAAAAGCTTCTCCTTCGAATCCAGCTGCTGGTGAATTTCAAGCCCGGCTTTCAGCCCAAGTTCACTGTAATCGTATTTTTCCATATTTTCACCCGAATCTAAGCAGGAAGCGCCTTAATCCTTCTTAATTCTCCGAATTTTTCCTCTAGTTTTCCCTTAGTTTTCTTTTAGTTTTCTTTTAGTTTTCTTTTAGTTTTCTTTTAGTTTTCTTTTAGCTTTCTTTTATCTTTCCTTTAATTTTTCCTTCAAATCTAGCTCTTTTTGCTCTCCCTTTACTTTTAAGTCCATCGGCTCGTTATTCTTTCCTCTTCTTTTTTAAACCCTCTTCTGCGCTTCATTCCTGTCTTAGTTCTTTTAGGCGCCGCGCTGGCAGTATCGGTTATTGTCAATAAGAAACTGAATGTAAAAGGTGCGGTAGAATGTATAAAGGTATCTCTGTATAATAAGAGTAAATAATTAGTGGCTCTTTTTACATTATAAAATAAATTAGAAAAACGGTATTGCTTTTAGTAAAGATTGCCTGAAATAGGAGTCATCTCAAAGTTCCTTTTTCCCAGACAAGAGCCTCTGTCGGATTGTGATGATATTTGCAGAGTTTACTTATGTGAATTTGTGGGTCTTTAGCTTCCTCAAGGGGTACGCAAAATACATCTGATGGAGAATCTGGACTACCTCCAAAGCCCAATACTACATGAAAGGGAATTTTTCTTTCATGAGCATAAGAAAAGTATCTGTTCATCTGTTCGGGGTATGACCAGTTAAAATATCCGTTTATCAGATGAGATCGATATTTGCACTCAATACAAAAAATCTCATTTGTCTTTCGATCTCTAATCACCAGATCCGGGTTGCAGTCTGATTCCACAAAACGATTGTGCTTTCTACTCATATCCGTAGTCCATTCTACAATGGAAAAAAATCTATCATCAAATCTATCAACAACATATTTTTCGAATTTGTCTCCCTTTTCAACATATTCGGATTGTAAATTTGACTCAAAATAGCTCTTGTGATGTTCTTTAGGGTTTAACCCATAAGTTTTGAGATTTTCTAGTTGTCTTAAAGATTCACCCTCATAATCTCCCGTTGATAAATGTTCTTTGGAAGGATTGTGCGTTTCATGGAATGATATTTTTGGATCATTATATTCTATGTTTATAGTGCCCGCATTTCCAGAAGGGTACTTAAATCGAGAAGATTTTGATTTTTTGTTATTATAATATGCAAAATAGACGACAAAACTTATTAAAGCAAATATTATGAGAATATAATAGTAAGTAATAATAATCTGCACAATAACTCCTAAAATCCATACAATGCCACCCAAAATCAAGAATAAACCTGCTAACGCAGCCATAGCTTCATTCGATTTTTGTTTTTTGTAAGATCTGTAGTGGCTCCTTTTCCTGGATCTGTAATTTGATCTACGTGACACTATGGCTTACTCCATTAAATTTTAGAAATTGCTCATATCTTTTAAATAAATAAAATATAAAAAGTTAATTACATTCTGGAGATGAGTGCCTTCTGGTAAAACACAGCATACATGTCTATGCCTGTTTTTATATAGAGCTCATCCCAAAACTTATTTTTGTTCTTGTTCACTAGGATTTTTCAAGATTATTTTCACGATCAAAAACTCGCTTAGTACTCAAAAGGCAAAATTCAAAGAGGCAATTTTAAGTTTTGGGATAGGCTCATACGCAAAAGATCCAACTTTTTAAAAGCCATTTATAAAACATATGCTATAAATCGAGGAAGGGTAATCCTTAAATCCTTCTACTGTTATTCTGCATTGTCTAATTATTTTGAGGAAGATCTAATGAAAGTAGATAGTGTAACCGAAAAAGCAGTTAAGGCTGCTCTGGATAAATTCGCAGAGAGTTATGCCAGACGCGACCTAAAAAGCGCAATGTCTCTTATTGCTCCGGACGATGATGTCGTTATCTATGGCACTGGTGCAGATGAGAAGCGTGTAGGCCAGGAAGCAATTAAAACTCAGTTTGAGCGCGATTGGGCTCAAATCGAAGATCCGGGTCTCGAGTACAACTGGATTTCAATTTCAGCAGCCGGTAACGTAGCCTGGGTAGCTATGGATGCAGTTCTCAAGGCAAAGGTAGATGGGCAAAACCTTAAATTTCAGTCAAGGATTACAATGGTTCTTGAGAAGCGCGGGGATAGATGGCTGATAGTGCAGGGGCATTTTTCTTTCCCCGATCAAAGTCAATTTTTTGATTAAATGTTCTCTTCAGGGAGTAAAAAATATTTATTTCTTCCTTTTATTTTTCAGTTTTATTTTCTTGAGTTATCTGCCCAACCTTTCCAGAACCGACTTTTGTGATTCTAACAAGATATGCCTGGCAACTTATCAAGGTCATTATTAAACTTTTGAGAGCCTATAAGGTTCAGGTTCTCATCTACACGGACGTACATTTTTCATCCGTATGGACATAATTCCGCAAATTCACTATTTTACGCACTAATTCTACATAAAAGAACAGGCAAATTAATCTAAAAATCTACGATTTGGAACAAATATTTACTTTTATTTAAATAATTTATTGAATTCTTATATATATTTCGTATTCTTTAATATATTCATCTAATTATTATATTAATTGGAATGTGGCTTCCAGATATGTTTTTACTTCATTATGAGGGATGTTATGGGGATAAAGCAAATCATTATTTGTTGTATATTATTTTTATTTCTGCTATGTACAGAACTGCGGCTGCAGAGATAGCACAGGGAACAGAAATTCAAATAACCGTAAATGAATCGAGTCAGAGCAGTCCTGCCATCTACAGTGACAGGATAGTATGGCAGGACGAACGCAATGGGAACTGGGATATTTATATGTATGACCTTTTCAATTCCACAGAAATCCAAATTACAACCAATGAATCAGCTCAATGGGACCCTGCTATTTACGGAGATATCATTGCATGGGAAGACCGGCGAAGAGATGATGGAAATGTTTACATGTATAACCTGTCCAGCTCCACGGAGAGCCAGGTAACAACCGACGAATCTTATCAGGGTTACCCGGCTATATATGAAGAGAGAATGACCTGGCTGGATGGCAGAGATGGCATTTATATGTACAATCTCTCCACTTTAACGGAAATCCGTCTTCTCATAAATGAACGGGGCGGCCTTTGTGATATTTATGGTGATAGAATAGTATGGGAGGAATGGGATAATGGAAGTTCCGATATCTATATGTACGACCTTTCCATTTCCACAAAAACTCCGATTGTGACCGATGAATCGGACCAACGGTGGCCTGCCATTTATGAAGATAAAGTCATTTGGGAAGATTGGCGCAATGGAAACCCGGATATATACATGTACGACATCTCAACTTCCACAGAAACCCGGATAACCACAGACGAATCTGACCAGCAGAGACCTGATATCTACGGAGATAGGATCGTGTGGGATGATTTCCGCAATAGAAACTACGATATTTATATGTATAATCTTTCTACTTCCAGAGAAATTCAGGTAACCACAGATGAATCTAATCAGGAAAATCCCGCTATTTACGGTAACAGAATAGTTTTCACTGATTATCGCAATGGGAATCCGGATATCTATGTATTTGCTTTCGTTACTCTCGGAAATGATCCAGTTGAGGGAATAAAAGAGCTTAAAAAGTACTTGTTTTCTCTCAATCTGTATCCGTCTGTGGAGAATACCTTTGATGCAAAACTCAAGAATGCAATCTGTTATCTCGAAAGAGGAGATGAAGATAACGCGCTGAAAGAACTTGAGAGTTTTATTCGGTGTGTTTATTTCATACAGGAAAAGGGCAGGGTTGAAGATAAAGAAGCTGAATATATAGTCGGTGAGGTGCAGAGAATTATTAGTCTCATAAGGAATTCCTGAAGAGTTCATAAGATAACAGGCAGCGTCGATTTAAATGGAAAGTGGTGGTATTCCCAGGTTTCACCACTTTCTATCTCTTTTCAATCCGGGCATGTACTACCTGAAAGATGTCTTTCGTTATAAAGCGATTTTTGAAAATAACGTAAAATATACAGGATATGCACTAAATGGAGATGCCCATCAAGCAAGGAACAATAAGTAGGGAATAGTAAACAGGTAAACAGGATATCCTCAAATCCTTTTTGGAAGTATTATTTCATGACCTGTCTTGCGCTTCTTGCCCTTCAGTCCAACAAAATCAACGTATATGGCACAGGTGCCAAATCATCCATCGGAAACTTCTGAAGCTGGCTGCCTATTTTTTCCAGTGTTTTGTCCATCCTTACGCCAAGCCCCATAAGGCATGGCCTGCGAAGGGTAGGGTGATGGCAGGGTCCGCTTGCGCCCGCACAGTTTACGCCGGAATAGTCCTTTGTTGCACACCAGGTACACATTCCGGGAAAAGTGGCAAGGGCGGTGTTATAGCCGAGGGTCCAGGCAAGTTTTTCGAGTTCAAGGACTCCGGGCTGGATTGTTTCCTTGCGGTCTTTCATTATTGTTTTTAGATTATCATAGAACTGTTGTTTTACAGTTTCGTCTTCAGGAGGGGAGGTGCTGAATTTTACGAAATTTTCGCTAACTTCCTTTGTAAATACATTTTCAGACTTCCATTCTACGAGCAGGGCCCAATCGTAATCAGCAAGCATTTTCCGGAATTCGTCTACTGTGGGGACAAAAGGAGGACAGACCCGGCTACCGTAGCCGTTACAGCCGAATATGCACTTTAATATTGTCCGGTCTTCGACCACGATATTTTCTGCGGGAAAGAGCCTGATACTTTTTGCACCAAGTTCTTTTGCCTTCTCCTCAAGGCGTCTGTAATTTTCGTCGTTTATTTTCATATATCATCATATAAGCCGGGGTAAGATAATAATATGCTGCATTGGGATGACCTTTGTCCATTTCTCTGACCTTTCACTCCAAAAAACGAAGCTGTTCCTGATCTTTCTTCCAAAAGAAATCGAAATCATCCTTGAAATTTTCACTTCCAGAACCGATATTTCCTGACTTTTCATTACTCTGGATCCGATTACATTATATTTCTTGCAGGTGCATAAAGTAATTGAGGATTCTGTGTGGGAACTGTCAGCTTTAAGAAAATAATGGTTGCAACAGACGGCTCAATCTGCTCGAGACTTGCTGCAAATAACGGGATAGAACTTGCCCGTTTAAGTGGAGGGACGGTTTACGCAATCTATGTGGTATCTACGGACTACTTTTCTTCAATGGCAGTAGATATGGACTGGGAAAGGATGCGCGAAGCTTTGAGAAAAGAAGGGAATCAGGCTGTAAATTACATAAAAGGGGTGGGTGAGCTGGAAGGAGTAGTTGTAGAGCCTGTCCTGCTTGAAGGGCATCCTGCGAATGAGCTTGTCCGGTACGCCGAAGAGGAAAAGATGGATATCATTGTCATGGGAACTCTTGGAAAGACAGGACTTGATAGACTGCTTTTAGGCAGTGTTGCGGAAAATGTGGTCAGGAACTCAAAGGTACCTGTTATGGTTATAGAAGGAAAATGCAGATCCTGAGCTGGAACCTGAATATCTATAAATGAATACCGGGTGACTGCTCTCTTCATTAAAATGAGGGGCATCTATCGGTTTTACGAACAGACTGCAATCCCAGTCTGAGAATGTTAATAGAAGCATTAAGATCACGGTTGATAGATAGACCGCAGACAGGTCCTTTTCGCTCCGCTCAAGAGGACTAATTTATGGATTCTAAATTACAATATCTCCGACCCTTATAACATTATTAGCTATATCGGTTCGTCCTCGTAGTTCTTTTTTGAGATGCCCGCCAGACAAGCTGACGGGGTCGCTTATATAATATGTGGATTTAAAAGCGGGGTCCGGTTAAGAAAGTATTTTCTCAGCCGGTAGAATTGTTTTGAACCTGACCTGTTCCTGATTCCATTCAATTTTCAGCTTTCAATTTTCTTTTTCACGGCTGCGGCAGCGTTTTCCGGCGAGTCGGTTTCCCAGAGCTTCCTGATCTTTGCACTTTTAAGAGCAGGCATGAGAGAATCGATTTTTGCCTGCACGGCTGCAAGTATCTCTTCATCGGCACATGGGGGCTCTATACCCATGAATTTCTGGGCTTTGAGGGTTTCCGTCTCTCTGAAGACAGCGCGGTCAACTCCTTTTCGGACACCGGTTTTCAGGGACTCGATTGCGTCCTTCCACTGGGTAGCCCAGGGGGTATCCGGAATTTCTGTATGGTGGACATCAGTTCTTTCTACTTTTATAGCTCCAAGGTGGCAGGCTTTCACACAGGCACCGCAGTACATGCAGAAGTCTTCGACAAAAGCGATCTTTCGCGGGTCTTCGGAGTCTGTCGGCACGTACCAGAGTTCCGAAGGGCAGACATTGAAGCAGCCGCGGCAGCCCTGGGGGTCGCATTCTTTCAGGTTGACATCAATAAGGCTCAGTTTCCCTTCCATGGGCTTTTGCAGGTCAACAGCTTCGTAGGGACAAACAGCCTGGCAGCGGGCACACTGCGTGCATTTGAGCTCATCGACCCTTACTTTGCCTTCCACTTTCGGAGCTTCGCACGGGCGCTCTCCTTTAACCTTTATTGCTTCTTCAGGGCAGATGTCCTGGCAGAGTACACAGTAGTCACATTTGTCCGTATCAACAAGGATTTGCTCAAAAGGCACAGGGTTCTCAGGGGTAGGTTCGCGTTCAAGCAGGATAAACGCGTCACAAAACCGGGCGCAGATCCCACAGAAGTTGCATTTTTCAGTATCGATTTCGATTTCACCTTCCACGCCTTCCTTAAAGGGAGCAATCTCCTCTTTTTTCGGGAAGGTGAACTCAACTTCTATTGCGTCCTGCGGGCAAGCTCCCTCACAGAGGGCACAGGGAAGGCATTTTTCGTTTATATTTACATACGTATCATATTTTGGGTACTGCTTTTCGTCAGGAACCTCGCCCACGGCCTCAAAAGAGATGGCGTGCACAGGGCAGAGGTTTGAGCACATCCTGCAGAAGGTACACTTCTCAAGATCCATCATCACAGGAGGGGCATCAAGCCCGGTTGCAATCTCATGCATGGGTCCTAGTTCTAGGGCTTTTGTGGGGCAAATTTCCACGCAGATCCCGCAGCCGTTGCAGCGCTTGTAATCGTAATCCAGGGTCTTCAGAGACTTTTCGGTTGCCTGTGTATAGAGAAAATGGGTTCCCTGCAGGTCCATGCTGGTTGTAACCGTGATTTTTTCCTGGTTTTCACCCTCTCCACTTTCAGACTCTGCTTCTGCCGGTTCCTCAAACTCGAACTCTTCATATTCAAGTTCTCCTGCTTTGTTTTCTCCTTTTTCGGGCTCTTCATTTTCTCTGGCTCCGCAGCAGCACTCGCCACATACGTGAGTTTCCTGTTCTGAACACTCTTCGGGATATTTCTCGCTCACTGTGCCACCTCCTCGAGTCCGGTTCCGGCACATCCCTGCTTGAACTCGGTTCCTATAGGCCCTATTTCTTCGAGTTCCTTTACAAACTCGGTAATAGTGTTCGAGAAACGTTCTCCTTCGGCAGCCGAGATCCAGAGAGTCCTGAGCCTTTTCGGGTTAAGCCCTATATCCTTTATGATTTCTTTTAAGACATCCATGCGCTTATTCGCATCAAAGTTTCCGTGAATATAGTGGCATTCATCCATCCTGCAGCCTGCAACAAGCACACCGTCAGCTCCGCCTTTTAAGGCTTCAAGCACGAATTCCGGGTTTACCCTTGCAGAGCACATGGTACGGATGACCCTGATGTTTGTCGGGTAATGTATCCTTGACATCCCTGTCAGGTCTGCACAGGCATAACTGCACCAGTTGCAGAGGAAAGCCACAATAAAGGGGCTCTGGGACTTATGGGCTGTCGCAGCTCTGACCTGCGCAAGGACCTGCTCGTTTTCAAAGTTCCGCATCTGGATTGCACCAACAGGGCATGCTGCACTGCAATCCCCGCAGCCGTAACAGGAAACCTCGTCTACAACCGCTTTTTTGTCAACAATGCTTATCTTTCCGAACTTGCAGACTTCCACACATGTCTTGCAGCCTATGCATTTTTCTGTATCAACATGGGCGCCCATGGGGTCGGCTTCAAGTTCTCCCGTCCCGAGGAGCTGCATAACTTTGGCTGCACAGGCACTGCCCTGGGCTATAGAGACCTGGATTTCTTTGGGACCCGAGGCGCAGCCTGCAAGGAAAACCCCGCTTACCGGCGCATCGACAGGGCGCATTTTCGGGTGGGCACTTGCAAAGAAGCGGTCCGGACGCCGAGAAAGGTTAAGCATCCTGCCTATCCCCTCTGCAGCCTTGCTGGGCTCGTAGCCTGTGGAAAGCACAACAAGGTCATGAGCTTCTTCTTCAACACTGGACTCAAGAGTATTTTCGTAACGGACAACAGGCCTTCCGTCTTCGCCGGCATAGACCTCGGCAACTTTTCCGCGGATGAAGTCAACGCCCATCCCCTGCGTCCTTGCGTAATATTCTTCGTACATCTCCCCTGCAGCCCGGATATCTATATAGTGAATTGTAATATCGGTATCAGGATAGCGTTCCTTGACCATCTGGGAATTTTTAAGGGCTGCCATGCAGCAGACCCTTGAACAGTGTTCGTTGCCTACGGTTTTGTCCCGTGACCCGACACACTGGATAAATGCAACACTCTTTGGGGGCTCGCCTGTGGAAGGTACAAGGACTCTTCCACCTGTGGGTCCTGCTGAGTTCAGCATCCGTTCAAGCTGCATATTCGTTATGACATCAGGGTATTTTCCAAACCCGTACTCCTTTTTCCTGGAAGCGTCAAAGAGCTGGTAGCCGGTTGAAACGATCACGGCTCCTGCTTCTAATTCAATTTCTTCAGGCTTCTGTTCGTAGTCTACAGCTTCTGCAGGACATGCCTGCTGGCAGAGCCCGCAGCCCACGCAGTGATCAGGGTCAATGAGTACTACCTGCGGGACGGACTGGGGAATTGGCATATAGATAGCCCGGCTCTTTCCAATCCCATAATTCATGGGGTTATCGATTTCTACGGGGCAGACCCCGGCACAGAGATCAACACAGCCTTTACATTTGTCTTCAATAATGAATCTTGGTTTGCGTTTGACTTTAACATGGAATTTTCCGACCGATCCGGAGATATCGGTAACCTCGGAATATGTATAAAGAGTAATGTTCGGGTGGTTCTGGACTTCCGTCATTTTAGGGGCAAGCACACAGATAGAGCAGTCATTTGTTGGAAATACCTCATTCATGAGGGCCATTTTGCCCCCGATTGTAGACTCCCTTTCCACCATTGTCACGGGAAAACCGGATTCTGCAAGGTTTAAGGCTGCTTCGATTCCTGCAACCCCTCCACCTATGATAAGGACGTTTCTGCTGGCTTTTGAGCTTGTTGCACTCAGTTCCTTGAGGAATCTGGCTTTTGCAACCCCCATCCGGATCAGGTCAAAAGCTTTCTGGGTCGCCATCTGCGGATCATCCGCATGCACCCAGGAGCACTGCTCCCTTATGTTTACCATTTCCATAAGGTAAGGGTTGAGGTCGGCTTTTTCCATGACGTGCCTGAAGGTTTTTTCGTGAAGCCTCGGGGAACAGGCAGCTACTACGACCCTATCGATTTTGTTGTCCTTTATATCCTTGATGATGCCTTCCTGTCCGGAATCGGAACATAGAAACTGTACTTCCCGGGCAAGCACCACATCTTCCAGTTCACTCGCCATTTCCTCAAGAGCTGAAACGTCAATTACTCCCGCAATATTCAGCCCGCAATGGCAAATGTAGACTCCGATTCGCATGCTTGTTGACTCCTTATATCTATGAATATCTTTAGAGGTTGAATTCTAATATGTCTGTTGATATATTAAAATATATAATTTATAAGTTAAAATCTCAGGATCATGATGCTGGAATACTTTTCTGCACAATATTCAGGCCCATGCAGAAAAAGTAAGGTTCTGTATATCCCTGGTTCAGTAAATTTTTGCACGGATCCGGGAAGGCTTTTCTTTAACCTTTCTGGGCACCTGTGGACTTTGTGTTTTATAAATCTCAATATAAATTTTCCCTCAAACAGGATAAAAATGTAGTCGTTTTGTACAAAACCAAA
Source organism: Methanosarcina subterranea (assembly GCF_055385895.1). NCBI lineage: Archaea > Methanobacteriati > Methanobacteriota > Methanomicrobia > Methanosarcinales > Methanosarcinaceae > Methanosarcina > Methanosarcina subterranea. The sequence continues at coordinate 3,318,498 of NZ_AP042426.1, forward strand.
ACCTTTATTTTGTAAAAGTTTTCTTAGCCTTTACCTGCAACTTTATAATAAATAATTCATAAGCAGTAGCCATTTTAGTATTTTTCTTCCATAGATTTCTGAGTTACCTTCCTTCAACATTATTGCAGGCAAGAGCAGAAATATTCAAAGTAGTTGCAATCTCTTATCATACGGTAATTCTGGTCCTGCTTCCGGATAAGCAGAATCGTTTTACACTATATCATTTAATACTGTATGATGAGCTATTTAACCTGTGTACAATCTGTTTGATTCTTTATTTTGAATATATATTTATAAGAGTATTTGTATATTATGTTTAATATTTATATTACTATATAATATTTATATATATATATCAACTTTCGGATTCCTGTTAGAGCCTATGTTTAAGCTCCCGGGAAAGAATCTGATTAATTTAATCAGGTAAGCTCAGACTGGCTGACCGAGGATTATGATGCTCACCAATTGATTTATAGTTTGAGAACTTAATTCGTAATCGATCAGTCAATGCCGAATTGTTATTCAATAATTCATTATGTATGCGGGAATTTCCTGTGAGCAGGAGCCTAAATTAGTTCTTAAGGAAGCTTAAAAAGTTACATACTATGGAATTGTTCACGCACAGGAATGTTCCAGACTTCCTAATAATATTTCGCATATAGCATTCTCACGAATAATAAGTATCACTCTTTACAAAACAGGAGGGAGCTCTACATGAGTGGACATGATGAAGTAAAAGATAAGATGTATGAATGGACAGAAAAATACGCAAGCAAAGCAGGCTACAGACTTAATCCGGATAAAGAAGCTCTTGATTATGTTCTTGATGGGCTTGCTTCAAGAGTTGAAAGATTCGGGAGGCGTTATTGTCCTTGCAGGATAGTAACCGGGGACGAGAATGAGGACAAAAAGATAGTTTGTCCCTGTATTTATCATAAGGATGAAATTGAAAAAGACGGAAACTGTCACTGTGAGCTTTTCTTTAAGCCTTCCTGATCTGACTTTGTCCTGCCAGATCTGCCCCGACAAGGGGTTACGAATATTATTGACGAAGGCGGGAGGGGACAATCTATATAAATACTTTTTGTCCGCTTCCATCCACTCCAATCTTTTCACTCAAATTAAAATGTTTATCTCTCAGCCTGTAGAGGCAAAGATCTTAAGACGAAACCTTATTTAGAGCTGAAATCTCTGGGAGCTGCCTTATTTGAGAACTTAAAACCTCTAAAGGCTGTTCACACTGTAATTTAAAATTAACATTGAGAATTAAAAAGCAATAGTTTAAGGTAGATTACATTCATCTCTTTAAATGAATCTATTTACATTATATTTCATACCCTTAGACACACGATATTTCAATGCTCTTAGACACTCAATATTCTCTGACAGCGTTTCCTTCAAACTGGATATTCTTCAATAAGATATTTTCGGTTTAAAAGATCTGGTCTGTACAGACACTACTGACCTGATATGGTATTAACCTGCCATCTCTTTAACTAACTCTAGGATAAATTTGACTCAAGGGTGACCTAGTATGACAAATGCAATGGAACTCTATCAGATGCTTCCAAAGACTAACTGCAAAAAATGTGGAAAAACCTCCTGTATGGCGTTTGCAGTTGCCCTTATGGCTCGCGAGCTGACAGCTGAAGACTGCCCGCCCCTGAAAGAGGAATCTAAATACAAAGAAAGCTACGAAAAGATCAGCGGTCTCTTCAAACAGTCGGAAGGGGCGACCGAAACCGGACTTATAGTACATGAAGACCTCTGTTTTGGCTGCGGAAACTGTGTGGTTGCCTGCCCTCCTAATGTAGCAAACGATCCCTATGGAGTAGGCTCGGGAAATGCCCCCACGAATGTTAATAAGCTGGTCCTGGTCATAGAAGACGGAATTGTCAAAGCCCAGAACCTGGGGGAGTGCCGCAGATTCGGGAAGAACAAGATCCTCTGCAATGGCTGTATAGTAACCTGCCCTGTAGAGGCAATCGAGTTTGTGTGAGGCGAGAGGATGGAGAAAAATTATTACGTATGCACAGGCTGTGGGATGCTCTGCGACGATATCGAGGTCGAGTTTGAAAAGAACATCGTAAACAAGGTCTATACCGCCTGCAGGGTGGGGGTAGCCCACATGAAAGAAGGCAAGGAAAGTGCGGCTTTCAGGATCGACAATAAGCCTGTAGATGAAGCAACTGCAATCAGTGAGGCTGCAGCTATCCTGAAGAATGCAAAAAACCCCTTGATTTTCGGGCTTGGGACTTCTACCAATGAAACCCAGAAACTGGCAATCGAGCTTGCAAAAAAAGCCAGTGCAACTCTAGATGACACTTCTTCATTTTGCCTGGGGCGTGTGGTTGAAGCTCTCCTTCATAATAGGTTTAAGGTTTGCACTCTTGACGATGTAAGGAATAAAGCCGATGTTACTATTTTCTGGGGGGCAGACCCCTCGGACTCTCACCCGCGCCATCTTTCGAAACACTCCTACTTCCCCAGGGGAACTGAAAAACAACGGGGCTGGGAAGAAGAGAGGACTGCAATTGCGATAGATGTCCGGAAGTCCCACACCGCAAAGATCTGTGGGAATCATTTCTTCCAGATCCCGCCAGGGGGAGATGCCGAGTTTATCGATGCCCTGATCGCAGCGCTTGCCGGAAAGCTCCCGAAAACATCCTACAACTTTCCCCCTAAAAGAATTCTTGAACTGGCAAATATCCTTAAAGGGGCAAAATTCGGCGTAGTTTTTGTAGGGCTTGGCCTGATCTACTCCCTGGAAAACATTGAACCTCTTGTCCGGCTCATGGACGCCCTGAACGGAAAAGCAAATTTCCACATGATACCAATGGTAGGGCATTACAACATGCGGGGCTTTAATGAAACCCTTTTTGAGGAAACAGGGTATGTGAACAGTGTAAAGTTTAAGGATGGTACTGTGAAGCACGGGCCCGAATATTCAATTGTCGAATCTCTTAAAGCAAAAACTGTAGATGCAGCCCTTATCATAGGTTCTGATCCGCTTTCAAGCCTCCCCAGGTCTGTTTCAAAGAACCTGCTTGAAATTCCCGTCATCTCGATGGACCCCTGCGAAACCCTGACTTCCAGAAACGCAAAAGTCTATATTAACACTGCAATCAGTGGGGTAGAGTCAGGAGGGAGTGCCACGCGTATGGACGGGGTAAAGGTAAACTTTAAGCCTGTTGTTAAGACAACCCGCCTTTCGGATGAAGCAGTTCTCAAAAAGATAATGGAGGCTCTCTGATGGACTTCGGATCTTTTCTTAAAGCCCCTGAAATAAAGATAAAAGTTGTAACATACAGGGATATCTTTCAGGACAAGGCAATGATTGAAAACCGTTTTGGGGAAGAATACAGGGACCGCTCTGCAGTCATAAAACTGGACACTGCCGACTTCAAGCAGTTGAGCGTGAAAAAAGGCGACACAGTAACCCTGAAAAACTCTTTCGGAACCGTTGTGGTCAAAGCTGAAGAATCCGGATACGAGACCCCTCATAGGGGCATTGCGTATATGCCTAACAGTGCATGGTCCAACATGCTGGTCTCGGATGAAACCGGCGGTACAGGAGTCCCGAAATTCAAAGATATCTCCGTGACCGTTATCAGCGCTAAAGGACAAAAAGTAACTGAACTCGATCTTTAACTATCCAAGTTTTAATTGCCTTTTGACAGGCTCATAATAAATTTTAAAGACAGTTTAAAAAAAGCCTGAAAAAAAGCCTGAAAAACAAAAAATTTCTTTTTTTCTATGATTATTTTTCTATGATTATTTTTTCTTCTTTCTAATATTTTCTTTAACAAAAAACCGGATGAGAATGTGGCTGATTCACTCCTGAAATTTACCCGAATCTTGGAAAAAGATTTCGCTTTTTACCGTTTTGACGGCTTTGAAAACGTAAAATCTAGATGGGAACTGCCCTGCGAATACCTGTCAGGTTCTCATTTTGCAGCCTGGAACGGAATTTTGCTGTACTCTAACGGGAATGCTATAAAATATCTGTCTCCAGGCAGTGTTATCCCGGAAAATGAGTACGTGGAACTGATAAACATTATTGAGCTCGGGAAGAAAAGGCTAAGCGAAATACAGGCTAAAATGGATATTTGACATATTTCGCCAAAATTCAGACCCATAAAACGTCATTCACTGTAATAAACAGTTTTTTCACGCTCTATGAAGGAGAGCAGTCTTTCCCAAAAAACGCACATGATATTCTTCGAATAACATGCCCAAAAAGATGAAAGTCCTTTATACCTACCTTTTTTGTTTATTAACTCCATCATTACCTTAGGACAGTAAGGTTGTCTTTTCTTTGGTTGTGCGAAACCGTCAAAAAACTAATCAGCGAATTGCCATCGAAGGCCCAGATGTGACTTTGATCACGGATGCCAAATTGCCTTTGAGGCAATTCCACTGTCCTAGAAATGATGGAGTAATGTAAATTGGAAGGAGAAATAAACAAATCTTGTGGTTTAGACATTCACAAACGTTTTGTCATTGCTACTATTCTCAGCAGATCCGGTGAAAAACAGCTACAACATTTTGATAGAGATGATGATGGAATTTTAAACCTTAAAAATTGGGTAACATCAGAAAAATGTGATGTTGTTGCCCGTGAATCAACAAGTGATTTCTGGGTTCCGATTTACGAGGCATTGATAGATCATTTGCCTATTATAGTTGGAAATGCGCGAGATATGAAAGCATTTACACATAAAAAGACAGATAAGATAGATTCGGGAGTCATTGCACAACTTGCATTGAATAAAATGATTCAACCATCAAGAGTTTTTCCTAAAAGGCACAGGGAATTCAGGTCGTATGTCAGGCTCAGGTTAACTCTTGTAAGAAAAAGGACAGATATAAAAAATGAAGCTCATGCTATTCTTTCTTCTGAAATGTTACATCTAGGTGATGTGCTAACAGACATTTTCGGAAAAAAAATGGAAGAGCAATTCTATCAGGAATTTCTTCAGGAAAAATATTGATCAGATTATAGAATCACTTTCTCCAAATGTTCAGAAGAAAGCTGGTCAGATAAGAGAGATTCTGGACAGAAAAATCTCTCAGAGTGCTGCAATAAGGCTTCAGATGTGCCTGAACATTATAAAACATCTGGATGAAGAAATCGAAATTCTGGAGGGAGAAATTTTCAATTACGTTTATAGAAATCATAAACATGAAATGGAAATTTAAATGTCAGTTCCTGGGATTGGAGAACTGAGTGCGGCAACTCTAACTGCTGAAATAGGAAACTTCAAAGACTTTTCTTCAGGGGATAAACTTGCTTCCTGGCTTGGGATAGTTCCGAATGTGTATCAATCTGCAGATAAGTACCATAATGGAAGAATTACAAAGAGAGGATCAAAAGTAGCAAGGTGGATTCTGACACAGATTGCTCAGGCAGCAGCAAGAAAGAAAATAACAAGTTAAAAGAGTTTTTTAACAGAATAAAGAAGTCGATTGGATATGCAAAGGCGATTATTGCCCTTGCAAGAAAAATTGCAACTATAATATGGCATCTTATCATAAATGATGAAATGTACGAAAATGAAACAGGGTATGAAAAGGGAGAAGTTCAAAAGAGAAAGATTGTTGAGGCTGAATATTTTCGGTTGATGAGCGGATAACAATAATTAGTGGAATATTCGCAATTATGGGAAAAGAAGACAGAGAGAGTACGTGAGGAAGATATCCTCATGTACTTTCATGCCAAAGAAAAAAAATAAATGCCATAAAGTAAAAACGACTGAGGATACCTGCAATAAACTAACAGATATAAGTGACCGGGGAACCGAATAAGAAATCAACAAAAATCAAGAAGAAGCTGACAAGTAAATTTATTGATTTTTACTGCTTTTTCCAGCTTCACTTTCTTCTTTTTAATCCTTTCTTTTCTTTGACGGACCACCAGACAAGATTGCGGGTGCATCCTGTAATAGATGAATTAAAACAAGCTCCGAGTTTAAGTGAAGATTTTCTCGGGCCAGGCAGAGTAGTCGTTAAATTATTTAACTGGGTCGGTTATTCAACTGGTTTTCTGGCTGAGATCACAGCAAAACTTCCTGTTCCTGACCCCTTTTGTGGAAGTTCTGTATGCTCTATTTTCTCAGGCTGCATATACAGTGTCTGACAGACTTTAATTTCTTCGAATCCGAGATCTATAAGCCAGCCTGATACTTCAGCAGTTGAAAGAAATCGTGCCTCATAAGAAAACTTGCCTTCTTTTTTCCCTGACTCATAAAAATCTCCGTGAAGACTATTTCTGTCAAGTATCCCTGTGATAATTTTCCCACCCGGCTTAAGGACTACTGAAACTTCACGGAGAGCCTGTGCCGGGTCCGTGAAAAGAGAAAGTGCAGCTACAATCAAAATAAGATCAAAACTCTGTTTTTTGAAGGGCAGATACTCGGCAACTCCAAGCACCGTTTGAATTCCTCGTTTTTCTGCAATCCCTGCCATTGCCCTTGCAGGTTCAAGTCCGTACCTGAAACCGAGAGGAGCTGCAAATCTGCCTGTTCCAGCTCCTATTTCAAGGGTTTTAAGGTTTCCCGGATTATTCGGGAGGAATGTTCTCAGGGCAAGAAGTTCGGATTCGTATGCAGGTTTATATTTCTCATACCAGGCATCGTATTCTTCTGCATACTTTTCAAAGGCCTCCCAGGGTTTTATCAAGGTCCCTCCATATGAAGAATCAACTTTTGGATGCTTGCTTCCTTCATGATGTTTGCTTCCTTCGTGATGTTTGTTTCCTTCGTGATGTTTGCTTCTTCTTATGAGGAGGTTATTTCCCTATGAAACTTCGTTTTTCACTTCCTGTTATTTTCTGGTTCCTTTAAATATGTACATGGCAAGCAGACAGAAGACTCCGTAAATCATTTCAAAGCCAGGCATGCTGCTGAGTCCTTCCTGCCCTGAAATTTGCTCAGCCTGTGAGCCGGTAGTGCCCATGTTCTCCTCGCCAGGCACGTCAGACTCTGATCCGGGCTGTATCTCCATTAAGTTCTCTTCCCCGACATTTATTGAGATAAGTTTTGAATCCGTGCCGTTTTCGTTGGCTGCGGTCAGATTAACGGTATAGGTTCCGGGAACTATGTATGTATAAACAGGGATCTCATCTGAGGAATCAATGGTCCCGTCATTTTCAAAGTCCCAGTTCCTTGACGTTGCGTTTTCCGAAAGATCAGTAAACTGCACGGAGAGAGGGGCATAATCCTCCAGAGTATTGACGCTCAGGTTTGCTACGGGAAGGACCGGTTCTGGAGGTTTGTAAGCCACAAGAGGCAGATGATCAATGTAATAGCTGGTTTCAAACCTGTATCTTTCATCAGCAATTCCATCTCCGTTTGCATCAGTTGCGGTTTCCGAAAAGCCTGTTCCGTTAGGCATTGCCCAGTAATTTCCTCCGATGTAAGGCCCGCCTGCAATATTCGTGCCTTCGGTCTTTGGCTTATTATAAGCATTTGATGTCCCGTTATTTGCCTCTACATTGAGAGTGTTATTGAAGTAGTTATTGAAAACAAGATTTTTATCGCTTCTCGGGCAGACAAAAAGCCCGTTGGCTTCGTTTGAGAAAATAGAGTTTTCTGAGAGCGTGTTGCCGTCAGAGTTCCCAATATGGATGCCCCTGCTGTTGTCAGAAGCTGTGTTTCCGGAAAAGGTATTGTCATTGGAACCCGAAAGTACAATGCCGTATTCTCTGTTTTCCAGAACCGTATTTTTAAAAATCCTGTTTCCTTTGGAGCTCAGGAGATAAATCCCGTACCTGCATTTAGAAACTTTATTACGTGCGACTGAATTATAGTCGGATTTCTCAATGATAATTCCTTTACCGCCTTTAGAGATTACGTTATTAAAAACCCTGTTCTTCGCGGAGGATTCGAGGTGTATTCCCTGAGGGTTATTGAAAAGTTTGTTGTTCTCGATAAGGCAGTTATTGGAATTATACAGGTAGACGCCTGAACAATTGGCTCCTGCCCCGGTAATCATGAAACCTTTAACTGTTATGTTATCTGCCTGTATTGTGAGTACATCCGTATCCGGATCGTAAGGCTCAATTACAGTGTCCCCGGGATTCCCGGATTCTGACCTGATTACCAGATTATTCCTTCTTACAACAATATTTTCGGCATAAGTCCCAGGTTTTACAATTATTATATCCCCCGGACGTGCACTGTTCACTGCTTCCTGTATTGAATCATCTGACTGGACGAAGGTCTCAGCCGCAGTTCCGATACCCGTGATTGATGCAAATAAAAGAAAAGCTGCAAGCAAAACGATTAGTCTATTTATTCTAACTCCTCCATCAGAGATAATTATGGATGATACTTCTTCAGTTAGGCGGAAATCCGCACAAGCAACCTAAATATGCAGGGTTATAAATATTTAACCAAGTATAATAACTATCTTTAGTAAGTCTGATGTCCACGCAGTTTCGGATGGCATCTGATTGGGTAGGGATAAAAATAAGGTGAAGATTTATTCCTCCACCAGTTTTCTTCAATATCCAGATTTTTCGGTTTTACTTTTGCTTCGGTTAGCTGTTTACTTCCTTATATACATGAATACTGCAAGCAGGCAAGCTACTCCAAAAGACATTCCAAACCCTGGAACCTTTATTTTCTCGCCCTGCTCAGTTCCTTTTTCAACATCAGCTCCTGTACTTTTTCCGCCTTTTTCAATGGAACTAGTTTCCTGCTCAGGTTCGATTTCGGTAACTCCTTCTTCAAGAAGGGTTTCTATCTTTCCTGTTATTGCAAAAGAAGAGAAGCCAGGGACTTCGGCTGTAAAGTACAGATACTTATCATCTTCACCTGAAAGGCTGACTGGCAGCTGCTCCCATTCTTTGTTGCTGTACACGTTGAGGGCAATGGAAGACTGGTCAATCTTTCTATCCTGTATCCAGTCTTTTTCAACCTTGAAGCAGATAACAGAATTTTCTATGTTCTCTGAGCTTGCAAACCCGCTGTTTCCGACCCACACATTAAAGGACTTATAGACCTCATCCGAAGGAAGTTCGAAAACCAGAGCGGATTTTCCTTTTAACTGCTCGACTATGGTTGTGGTCTTACCGATGGTCTTCTTTGCATCAAAACTCACATATGCAATGCAGGTTGCGTTCTTTTTGAAATCAAATTTAACAGCATTTCCGTTTGTGATAAAGACCTGTGAGAGTTCTTTAGCATCGACGTTTTTTGCAGGTTCCGGAGATCCACCGCCACCGCTGCTGCTTCCTCCACTGCTTCCTCCACTGCTTCCTCCACTGCTTCCTCCACTGCTTCCTCCAGAACTGCTTTCTTTCAGCACAGTTATTGTAGCGGCTTTTGAAGAAGCGCCGTTTTCGTTAGTAGCGGTCAGGATAACTGTATACTCTCCTGGAGTTGTATACACGTAGACCACGGCCCCAGAGTCCACTTCAACCTTCCCGTCATTGTTAAAGTCCCAGCTTATTCCGGTTGCGTTCTGTGAAAGATCAATGAACAGGACAGAAAGGGGAGAAAAGCCTTCTGAGACATTCATGCTGAAGTCTGCAGCAGGAAGCCTTTTATTTACATTTTCGTTTTCGTTTCCATTTTTATTTTCTTCGTTTCCTTCTCCCTCTGTTTCCAGCACAGCTATTGCGGCAGTTTTTGAACTTATCCCATTCTGATTGCTTGCGGTCAGGTTAATTGTATAGTTTCCTGGGATTTCGTACACATGAACAGGGTTTTGAATATCTGAGTCAGAACTTCCGTCACTGTCAAAGTCCCAGCTCCATGAAACTGTATTTTGTGAAATATCTGTAAACTGGACTGCGAGAGGAGCATAGCCACTGGTAGTATTAGTAGTGAAATCTGCAATTGGAGGCACTGGCTGTACTGGATCGTAAACGGTTATCGTCATAGCTTTCGAATTCGTACCGTTTGCATTAATCGCAGTCAGGTTAACCACATAGGCCCCAGGGGCTGTGTACATATAGACCACGGTTCCAGAGCTCACGTCAGTAAGTCCATCATTGTCGAAGTCCCAGCCTATTGCGGTTGCGTATTGAGAAGTGTCTGTAAAATGGATGGCAAGAGGAGTATATCCTTGCGTGATATTGGCTGTGAAGTTTGCTACAGGAATTACCTTTTTAGGCTGCTCTGAAACTGTTATTGTAGCAGTTTTTGAAGCTGTGCCGTTTGAATTGGTTGCAGTCAGATTAACGGTATAGGTTCCCGCAGCCGCATATGTATGGACCGGGTTCTGAATGCTGGAATCTACTGTACCGTCATTTTCAAAATCCCACTTCCATCCGGTTGCGTATTGAGAGGTGTCTGTAAACTGGACGGCAAGAGGTGCATTCCCGCTGGTAGTGTTGGTAATAAAGTTTGCGACAGGAAGTACTGGCTGCTGCATTCCAGGCCTGGATACGAGAGACAAATAGTCGGTAAAGTTCCTTCCGATATACACAGAATCTGCAATGCCGTCTTCGTTTGCGTCCTGAGCTATCTGGGAAAAACCCGTGCCCGAAGGATTTGCCCAGAAGTTGCCTCCGATATAGGACCCTCCGACAATGTTTGTACCTGTGGTTTTAGTTGTATTCCAGGTACTTGCTGTGTTGCGAATATCTGCATTATAGGTATTGTTTAGATAATTGTTGAAAACACGGTTACTTCTACTTCCGGGACACATAAATAAGCCGGAAACGCTGTTTGAAGCAACAGTATTACCTGAGACTGTGTTTCCGACGGCTGAATCCAGGAAAATGCCCCCTGTGGTTTTATTAGCCGTATTCCCGGAGATCGTATTATAGTTTGAATAAGAGAGCAAAATTCCATATTTAGTATTTTCCAGGACCGTATTATCCGAAATTGTGGTTGAGTTTGACCTTATCAGGTAAATACCTCTCTCGTTGCCGCTTGCGGTGTTGCCGGTAAGCCCACAGTTACTGGAGTTTGTCAGATATAAGCCATATCCACTGTTCGAATTTACAGTGTTTCCGGTCAGGTTGTTGTAATTTGCGTTCTCCAGCACAATACCGTAATTGTTTGAATTTGCAATATTGTTTGAAAGTGTATTCCTCTGAGAACGCGAAAGATGAATTCCATACGGGGTACTCGAATTCGCCCTGTTACCGGATAAGGTGTTGTAGTTTGAGTCCTGTAAATAAATCCCCTTGCTCTTTCCGAGGACAGCATTATTGAGGATCCTGTTGTAGTCCGAGTATCTCAAATATACCCCAAGAGAATTGTCCGAAAGGTCGTTATTGGTTATTGTGCAGTTACTGCATCTAACCAGGTAGGTTCCAGCTGCACTGGAAGATTCCACACCCGTAATTTTAAACCCGCTAATTGTTGTATTATTTACTTCAGAGTAAAATACACTTGTAACCGAACTCTTAGCCGTAATTATTGTGTCTTCAGGCCTCCCTGATTCTGACCTGATTACCAGATTCGGTGTTGTGGTGATTCTGATATTTTCAGTATAGGTTCCGGACTTTACGATAATTACATCTCCCGAGCTTGCGCTGCTTACCGCAGACTGAATAGAGCCTCCTGGCTGGACAATAATCTCAGCAGCTGTCACGATACTCGAACATGCCATCAATATTAGCGTACCCACCAGTAAGGTGGCTAATTTGTGCATTTAATTTCTCCCCACACTTATATAAATTTTATATCAATACTTCCAATAATAAGATAGGAATTAAGAGACCAACAATATAAATATATTGAATTATACTAATATTAGTAAAAAGTTATATTTATACTCTAAAATAGTAAAACAACAAAGTTAATAGTCTATTAATTAAAACCAGTTCAGATAATTTTCCTGAAGAACTTCGGGCTCATTTTTGCAGCTAAGCTACGCATCAACCTGTATTGTTAATGTTCTGTATTCTCTTACCTCTTTAAGGTCGCACATTTTCCAGTTGCTCAAAAATCAATTTTACCCTGAATACAAGAGGGTTTTGTCAGTCCTCAAAACAGGTGTACTTGTTATTTACTAATCAATTTTAGTGACTAAGAAGATACTTAATATATTTAATAAGTGGACTTGAATTATGTGGTAATGAAAATAAATTTTTTTATTCAATTTTGTATAAGCTTATTAATCTTATAATACATATTCATGCGTCATCGGTTAAGCGTTAGATAGTTACTCTTGTATGTGTTTTTATATTAATAATCTAAATATTAGTGCATCTATGTCTCCTCGTCCCCCACCTACTCTTGAAGACTCTCTTCGGGAAATGTTTCCCGAAGAATGGTTAAGGCAGACTGCTAAAGAAACTGATCTAATAGTACGTGAGCGTAAAATTGACCCTGTCATCATTTTTTGGGTTTTAACTCTTGGTTTTGGTGTACGCTTACAGCGTACACTTGCCAGTTTGAAAAGAGACTATGAAAAAGAATCAAATAAAACCCTTAGCGACAGCAGTTGGTACTATCGATTCACTCCAGAACTTGTTGAGTTCCTCCATCAGTGTGTAATTCACGGTATAGAAGAACTTGCAAAAGATCCTGGAAGAAAACTTAGCAAAAAACTCGAAGACTTCCAGGATGTTCTTATTCAGGACAGCACAATTATTCGTCTTCACTCCTCTTTATCAGACAAGTTTCCAGCAGCAAGAGCAAGAAATGTAGCTGCTGGAGTAAAAGTAGGAGTTATGGTAAGTGTAGTTGCTAACGGACCTAAAACCGTTGCTCTGTACTCTGAAAAAACAGCTGAAATAAAAACATTGAAAATAGGTCCCTGGATTAAAGACCGTATTCTTCTTGTTGATCTTGGTTTTTACAAAACTCAAATGTTTGCAAGAGTTGAGGAAAACGGAGGATATTTTGTTTCAAGAATAAGGAAGAATATGGATCCTGTTCTTGTTTCTGTTGAAGAAGGACTTTCTAAGACAAAAAGCAAAGAGTTCGCTGGAAAACCTGTTAGTGAGTGTATTAAACAACTTTCTGGAAAAGATCTTGATGCAGTTGTAAAAATAGCATTCAAAAGAAGAGCATATAAATGCAAACAAAAACAGGATGAGATGAAAGTACGTCTTGTTGCGGTATATAATGATGAGGACGAAAAGCATCACATATATATCACAAATATTCAGAAAGATGTTTTGAATGCAAAAGACATTGCAAAATTATATGGAGCAAGGTGGGACATAGAACTACTTTTCAAGGAGTTAAAAAGCAAATACGCTCTTGACGTTCTTGAAACAAAGAATGAACAGGTAATTGAAGCTCTAATCTGGACAGCAATGTTAACATTAATCGTTAGCAGAAGGATTTATTCTCTTGTAAAGAACAATACTGCTCATCCTGAAAAAATGGCTCAATATACACAGTTACGTTGGAGCACAATATTTGCAGAGAATGCATCAGATTTGTTGACAGTAATTCTGAATAGATGTGGAATTCAAAGAACTTTTGAAACGATAATGAGTGTATATGAAAGTCAAGCATTGGATCCACATGTAAATAGAGAAAGGTTCAGAGAAAAATGGTTTTAATGAAAAAGGTGAAATAGAAAACACTATTGGGAGACGGAAATAAGTTCTTAACCGATGACCAATGAATACATATTATATCATGATGCAACTTAATATAGCAAATTTCATATGTGTTCTGCATGTGCTGGATGACTGGTAGCACCCTGATTTCATGAAAAGACTTTAAAAATACAGGACTGAAGGATAAATCTCAGCTAAGACAATTTCTGCAAGGTCGTTTTTTGGCATTTAATTTATACACCTAAGTTCTCCGAACTCCCGTTTCGGATGACCATGACAGGGACTTTTGAACCTCTTATTACTTTTTCTGCAACACTTCCCATCAGAAACTTTTCGAATCCGGTTTTTCCGAGTGTACCCATTACTATCAGATCCATGTTATTATTTTCTGCAAAATTGATAATTTCATCACCAGGGTGACCATCTAAAAGAACCTCTCTTACCGCCACTCCTGAGTCCTCTACGATTTTTTTAACTTTAGACAATATTTTCTTTCCATCGTTCATTATTACTTCGTGGATCGTTTCTTTGCAGGCAGTCCAATTTTCAGAAATTACAGAAGGTGTATCCACTACGTAAAGGACGTGGACAGTGGCTCCGCTAAGCTTTGCAATCTCAATACCGCAAGAAACAGCTCTCCGGGAGTTCGCAGATCCGTCTGTTGCAATCACAATATTCCGGTATAAATTACTCGACATATATTGCCCTCCATCACACATTTTGATTTGCATTAAACTTCCATGAAAAATTACAGTGTAATATAAGTGTAAAGAACTAAACATCCACCATGGTCTACAACTTCTTTCCCGGTTCTAAAAAAATGTAGGCTCAAATGTATGAACTCTAAACACTTTATAATAATGCACTCATCTCATTTTAAATATAAGTGTATGAGACAGTAAGAAAGTGGCAATTCTGGAAAAAGTTACTCACAGCTTCCAGTGATTCTATTCTAAAATAAACGTAACTATTCAGCCACTGATAAAAAAAGTATATTTTTTCAGCAAAATGCTGTAATTCTCAGGATAATAGCGGCGCTCTGTTGAGCGCCGCAAGAATAGCATCTATAACATTGAAACCATTCTTTTTAATTGTAGAAATGTAAGCTCTAATTCTGCAGAAAGCTTGCGCTCCTTGTATGGTTCTGAAAGTTCCTGATATTTTCTGCTGTAATTTCATCATTCTGATGTCTCTTTCTGCCTGGTTATTCTCAAATGGAACTCCCAAATCAGTGAGGAATCTCAGGATCTGTTCTTTGTTTCCTATAAACCTGTCAAGTAAGTTCCTTGCTTTGGTTTTTGGGTTTTTACCACGTTTTCCCTGTTTCTCAGGATTTTGAGAAGGTGGATTTTCTTCAATCCCTTTAATGATGATAGCATTGAACCTTTCTTCCAATGCTTTAATTTGCTCAAAATCCAGATATTTGACTTGCTCTCTACACTCATCAGTATATTTTTTCATTTCTGTTAACAGTTCATTCATCTCTTTAGCCCAATGCTGTTTATAGTTATCCTCAATTCCAGTAAGTTCTCTCTGGAGATGAGCGTTGCAAAGAGCATGATCACATTCATAACCGTTATAGGGTTTCCATCCATCATGAACTGCTATTCCTTTAAATTCTGGAAGAATTCCCATATCATTTATTGCTTCTGATCCCCTTTTTGAGTGAGCAAAATAACAGGTGTATTTGTCATTAGAAGCTACATGAAGCCAATGTCTTTTTCCTTCAATTTTCATCCCAGTTTCATCACAATGGATAACAGGAGAAGCTAGTAACTTCTCTCTAATAACGTTCTCAAATTCCTCTAAATTCTGGAAACATTCTCTTTCTGCTTTAATTATAGTAGCAGGACAGATTTTTATCCCCATAACGTCATTAAAAAACTCACAAATCCTTTCATAAGGTATAAACTGGTAGTTTTTATAGTAAACAGCTGAAGCTAAGATATTAGGACCATACTGGACTGGATACTTTACTGATTCTGGAAAAACAGCTTTATTCAATTTTCTGCAGTGGGGGCAGCTCTTTATTTGACTTCGATGTTCTGTAACAATTAGATTTACAGGAGGAATGTCAAAAATCTGTCTTCTCTCATAAGTTTCAACTTTAACATTCTCGAGAGTATGTCCACAATCTTCGCAGCAGGTCAAAAAATGTTCAATTACCTAATCAGGATCATTAACCATATCAAGAGTTGTGCCTGGATGACCTTCTTGACCTCCGGGTTTCCTGTCACTCTTTTCACGGCGACTCCTGGGATTAGGTTTCTCTTTAACAAAATCAGTAGAAGGAGGTTTACTGCTGTTTCTGCTGTTTTGATTTAACCGAGCTTCTAAGACTATCAATCTTTCAGTAAGTTCTTTAATCTGAGATTCAAGACTCAAAATGTAAGCAATAACTTCAGGATTTGAAGCACACAGAGCAAGGATCTCTTCACGTTTCATCAAGGAGAAAAATGATTCATTTTATATCCAATTTTTCCTCGTTTCGAGGAAAAATTGTGTAACCTTAACAAGATACCTGAATAGTTACATAATAATAATAATAATAATAATAATAACAGATAGGCGAGTGTGGAAAAGGATTTGCGGGGGCGTGTTTGGGTTAACTTCTAACTATTATCACATCAACCCCAAGCATGCCTATCCCCTTCAATCCGTATATATCCGGTCAGCACAGCAATTCAGTGATGTTTATTCTTTTCTGGCCTGCTTCTTTCCTGTTTCCAATTATCTTTGTCTTTTCTTTCCGTATGCTTAACTTCTTCCCGAAGCCCTGGGTATGGGAGAGGAATCAGGCTGAGATGTCTTATTCTTTACTCCAAGCACTCTCACGACAACCATGCTGATCTCAAAAAAGATGATCATTGGCACTGCAACCATAACCTGGCTGAGGACATCCGGAGGGGTGATGATAGCTCCTACTACTAGAAAGACGATATAAATGTGCTTGCGGTAGGTTACAAGCGTGATGTACTGTATAAAACCGTTCCGGGTCAGGAAGGTGAGTACTATGGGAAGTTCAAAGATCAGCCCGAAAAGAGCTGTGCCTGCAGCTGCAAACGAAATGAACTTGAAGACCGAATAGGTGGCAGTTACCCCTGAGCCTGCTGCGTTCAGGTAGAGGTAGTCCAGAAAGAGAGGCAGCATGAAGAAGTAAGCATACGACGCCCCGAGGGCAAACATTACGAGAGCTCCCGCACTAAGGAGTATAAACTGGCTCTTTCCGACCTGTACCGGACTTCTTAACGAAAAACGCCTCGATACAGCCCGGTAAGCATAGAATGCAATAAAAGGCAGGGCAAAGAGCAGCCCTATTATAACTGAGAGCTTGAGCTTCAACATCATTACTTCAAGAGGGGATACGTACACCAGCTTTGCACCCTCAGGCAGTAGGTCATCTTTCATCCTCTCAATCAGCGGACCCGTAAACTGAAAAGAAAGAGCAACGCCTGCAAAAAGGACTGCAGCAACTACAAGCAATTTCTTTCGCAGGGTCAGCAGGATTACACTTAAGTTTTCAATTGCTTCAGACATATGGAGTACCTATCCGGCAAATAGAAGGAACCGATTATCCTTCAGGAAATGGTTATTCCGTTTGATTATTTCTTTTAATTATCCGTATTCCTTTTGACTACTTCGTTTGATTACTTCGTTTGATTACTTCTCTTGATTATTCCGTTATATGTTTATTATACTGGGATAGCAAATTTAAGGTTCCAGATCAAAGCATTGTATTTCAAGCTTTTTGTTTTCGGCACTGTAATATCTAACTATATGGCTGCCGTAACTGTAATATCTAATTATATGGCTGCCGTAACTGTAATATCTAATTATATGGCTGCCGTAACTGTAACTGTAACTGTAATTCTCTTAATATTGTAAGTATTAAGGACGGTAAATATATATTATGGATATATGGTTTTAGAGTATTCCTGATTCAGAATCTCCTGAGCATTCTGCACATCCTGAGTGCGTGCATCAGCACGGCATGGGATGTAGTGTAATAGATGTTCCGATATTAATATATTTATTTAAATGCAGTGTAAGACAGAGAAACCAGGTGGAAAACCCTGATAGAAAATGAGATCGCAGACCGGACAGAGAATTAGATAAATATCAGATTAAAAACAAAAAGATAAAAACTATGCATTCCCACAATACCGGAAATCAGATCCCTGACGCCGGAAACAAAGTTAATGGAAACACTTATTCTTCCGGGGTTCCAGGGGATGTCGAAGAACCCCTTATGGCTCACCTGTATGAGCTCAGGAACCGACTTGCTGTAGTTTTTGTCTGGCTCTTTCTGGCTATGCTGGCTGCATATCCCTTCTCTGAAAAAGGGATGCTGCTTGTCTGGAAATCATTCATAAGCCCGGAGCTGGATATGGCAGTATATTCGCCTCTTGAATGGATCTTTGCCCGTCTCAAGCTCTGCCTGGTCTTTGCACTTGCAGTATCAATACCGCAATTCTTCTACCAGCTCTACAGGTTTGCGGGCAAGGGGCTTTATCCGCATGAGAAGCGATTTTTCCTGAAGGTCATTCCTGCCTCTTTCCTGCTATTTGTCCTGGGAGCCGCTCTGGGCTATTTCATTGTCCTGCCTGTGATGTTCAGGTATGTTATCTTCTACTCAGGGGACGTGGCATCAGCTCAGCTTTCCGTTCAAAACACCTTCTCAGCCGTGACCACAATACTTGCAGGCTTCGGGATCGTATTCCAGGCTCCTCTCCTTGTGATATTTGCCGTGAAAATGGGGCTTGTAAAGTATCAGACTCTCAAGAGGCAGAGAATACTGGTCTACAGCGCAATTGTAACTCTATCACTGTTCCTTTCGCCTGACCCGACTTTCATCGCCCAGATACTGGTCGCGCTTCTCCTTGTAGTGCTTTTTGAGTTCAGCCTGCTTCTGGTCAGGCTTTTTTGAGGCAAATCCGGAGATTTAAAGGCACCTGCGATATCAAAAAAATCATCATCCAGATAATCCCCAGGCAGTAGTCTCCACTTAAAACCTGCCTGCCCTGCTTTTTGCAAGAATTTTTATATTTGATCGTCGATAATAGCCGACAATGATAGGTTCCACGGAATTGATTGCAATCCTTATAGCTGCACTGTTCCTCTTCGGGCCCAGGAAGCTCCCTGAACTTGCACGGTCTCTTGGAAGTGCAGTAGGAGAATTCAAGAAAGCACAGAGAGCCGCTGAACTGGAGCTTACGACCTTCGATTCATATACCCGCAAAACCGGATATGGGACCACTGCCGGGGTAAAAGAGGACGAAAAGGAAAAAGAAACCGAAGAACTGAACACTAAAACCAGGGCGAACCTGAGCCTTAAAAATTCACTGGAAGCTCGACCTTCCATTTCAGAGGATGAAAATCCCGAAGTTTTCGATAACAATGGAAAAATTCAGGAAAATTAAGTTAACAGGAAATTAAATTCACTGTACACAGGTCTTCAAAAAAGCTCAGAACAAAGCTTCTGTTACCGGTCCGAAATCTCTGTTACCGGATTCAAAGCTTCAGTTACTGAACCAGCTTCTGTAGCTGACTATAAATGTAAGGTGGTATCATTTTCTTAGAAGCTATAAAAACTGCATATAAATGAATATATAAAAATAAAACAAATAATAAGTAAATAATAAAAGGCTTATATAGTAGAAGTAAATCCTCATTCTCTACTAAATGGCAGTTGTTCAGAATAATTTTTGTTCTGCTAAAACTATTATTATCCACTAATAAATAATCTACTCAAAACTACTCAAAACTTAAAAACACCAAAAAAGGTAAAGAAGTCGAGGTATAGATATGTTTGGCGGGGTAGGTCCCACAGAACTGATTTTCATATTAGCAATAGTTATGCTCCTGTTTGGGGCAAGCAAACTCCCTGAACTTGCCCGCTCCATGGGAAGTTCCGTGGGAGAATTCAAAAAAGCCCAGAAAGAATCCGAACAAAACCTGAAGGACTTTGAGAAATCCTTAAAGGAACCCATAGCTCCAAAGACCAAGGTACAGGAAACTGCTGTAAAGCTCGGGCTTGACATAAGAGGTAAAACTGACGACCAGCTGCTTGAAGAAATCCAGAAGTCCGCAGAAAAGCCAAAAGAGGTTTCTGAACCCTGAAAAAGCTTTAACAGCAGGTATTCTCTTTTATACTATTTTAGTAAATTTATTCCCCTTTAAATTTTTTATTGTGGTTCTAATTCTGCAGTACACATATAGAGATAATCAAAAGCTATCAGGAGGTTCCCTGTGACAGAGTTGATCAGTGAAGTTGACAGAGATGACAATCTTCTTGGCCTGCGCCCCAGAGAGGAATTTTACTCGGGAAATCATATCCACAGGGCTTCTCAGCTCATCCTTCTGGACCCGGAAAACAGAATGCTCCTGCAGAAGAGGTCGCCTGGAAAATACTGGTTTCCTGACCGTTATACATATTCCGTAAGCGGCACCGTTGCAGACGAGTCCTACGAAACCTGCATTGCGCGGGAAATGCTCGAGGAAATCGGAATCTCAGTCCCTTTCAGGAAATTATTCAAAATCCCCTGTATCCTTGAAAATAAAGGAGCTTACCACACCGTATTTTCAGGCAGATGTTCGGAAGAAACTGCAAGCCTTATCCGGTATGACCCAGAAGAAGCCGTTTCCATTGAGTGGATAGAACTTGAAGAACTGCACAGGGCTGTTAAGACCGAACCTCATAACTACACTCCTTCCCTGAGGGCAGGCATAATAAAAATTTTCGAGGAAGGGTGCGGAAAGTATCTTTTCTAAATCCCAAAGATATAGCTTTTTCCGTCCTGTCATACTTCCCGCCGCTGTTTACAGTCTCGTATAAGTCTACAGTTTCATATATGTCTACAGTTTCGTATACACATAATTCAAAAATCATCTTACCTGAGCTTATGCCAAAATCATTTAAAATGCTTTAAATCCCAAATAAAAGCACTCAATTCTATATTTTCCGGAAAAATTTCCTTAAATAGCTTAAAAATGCAACCTTCTAAAAGCAGTTGGTGCCCTTATCAAATCTTTTCTTCCAACTTTAAAAGCCGTTAATGCCGTAAGTAAAGCGGCAATGTTGCCTATAGAGACAAACATTTTAGCCCATTCAATTCTTCTTGTAGGTGTTTTCGAGCGATTGTATCCCACTACTTCATTTGAGTTCTTTCTTTCAACAGTGGTTCTAAGATTGTATATTTTACCAAGGAGTCTATGAAATTTCCTTGGTATATATATTCCTCTGAAGTGGGTTCCTGTTTCTGTTTTAAGAATAGTTCCTGCACTGTTAGCTCTGGCTGCTATAATTGGAATAACTCCATGATCAATAACCACCTGGTTAGAAGGATGACTATCAGGTCCAGCATCTGCAATCATAAAAAGTGGTTTATGAGTTTCCGATTTCATGCACTGAATGATAGTTTCTTGAAATATAGTGTTGTCATTTTTACTTGCGTTTACTGCATCCCAATAAACTGGTAAACCCCACCAACTATCAACAACACATGTATCAGTATACCCCGTTCCAGATAGGACACTATACTTTCCGGTTTTTTTAACATAATGTCCTGCATCAGGATCTGAGAGCATACCAGTTTCTTTATTTTTTAATCCACTGCAGTTGCACTCAAAGAACCTTCTATCCCATATCCAGATTTTATCTCCTATAAGATTTAGATTTCTACATTCTTGTATCAGTAATTGAGCATATTCCACGAAATATGGATAAATACATTTCAGATTTCTACGATATGATGAAAGAGTGATTCGATCACGATTTTCAATATTTAATTCCTTTCTTAGAGCTTTATTCTGGTTAAATTCTCTAATGAATGATTCAAAATTTGAATACCCCATCTTACATCTTGCAATTTCTAACTTGAGAATGTTGTTGAAATTTAACGATTCATGCTGAGGATGGTACTCCATTGAAGCCTGTAATTCAATGAAAAAGTTATCCAGCGAAGGATTTAATGCAAACATGTCTCCTATATACCCATGAAACGTTTTGAAGTGTTGAAAGGCAAGTACTTGATTCCAGGGCAATACACTTTCCATATAATCTTTGCTATGTACAACTAGAAGATTAATTTTATAAGGAATGCAAATTTTCCTTTTGAGAAAAGTAAATCCTTCACCAAAAAAGTCTGAAAGCACTTTTTGAAAAATAGGGAGCACATTACGTACTTTACAATGTCTTTTGTTTTTAGTAATTTTCTCAATGAAAAGGATCTTTAAGTTAGAATATTCACTCAACATCGGATCGAAAATAGAGTATATAGACATCGATTTTTCAAAAAGATTGCTTATAAAATCTGTGAGTCTTGACTGTTTTAGAGATATGATACGGATTTTAATATTTGTCTTTTGATCGTCCAATTTTCGACCAAAAAGCTGTTCGTATTCTTTTCTGCCTTTAATACTCTTAAGACTTATAACAATGGTACGTGCAGACCCTAAAAAATCGTCGATTTGAGTCAATAAGTACTTATATCCTTTTGTAATAATCTTTATCATGGATTATACCTTTTTAAAGCCCAATTATTTGTTTGGCGACATAATATTGGTTTAATTAGGTATAATCCTTTCTATTTACCTTTAAATTGAAATTAAAGTGTTTTAGTCTAATTTTTTAAAAAAATAGATCTTTTTAACATCCATTATTCCAAAATAAGGGCTATTAACTAAAATGGCATAAGCTCAACTACGAAAAAAAGACCTAAAGAATATTTGGGAATGACTTTCAGATATAATTTAATTCTACTTAGTTTAGCAAATTAGGGTTTTTAGTGTGTTTTAACTTACTAATTTTTCTCTTCTTTTTGGGAAAGGCCGCTCTCCTCCGTCGAGCGTGACAAAAAAGCTATGATAGCGAATAATGTTGTATGGGCCAGGAGTATTTGTGACTTAAAACCATAAATTAGTCCTCTTGAGCGAAGCAAAGCGTAGCGAAAAGGACCTCATGCTGTTGCACTTGCAGTGCAACTCCCAGGAAATCTCTGATTTCCTGTGATCCCGAAGCGAAACTCGGGAGGCGAAACTCGGGCTACTGAGTATGCAATTTGGGATTAGCACTTATCTCTGGAATGCCTGTCTGCTGACACTATCCCATTTCCAGGGCTCGTCAAGGATATTGACAGTAACATTTTCTACACCGTTAATACTCAGGACCTTTCTCTTTACCTGAGTTTTAAAATATTCGATCATGGGACAGGCACTTGTTGTCAATACAAGGTTTACGTCTACATTTGCCCCGTCCACGATGATTTCTTTGACAAACCCCAGGTTGACGATATCTACTCCAACTGCAGGATCGATCACGTCTTTTAGCAGGGAATAAATTTGCTCATTTCCTTTGAGCACGTTTTTTTGCGAGGTTATTACGGATATAGGGGTTGACATGGGCGCGGATATAGGTGAGGATTCTTCATGAGCCTGAAGCCGATCTTCTAACCTGCTCAACCGATCAAGCATCTGGCTTATTACAGTAAGCGCGGGATCCGGTAACCTATCGTGATCCAGTTGCCCAGATGAAGCTGGCTGCGGGCCTGCAATCCTGGCAGGGACTCCGACTACGGTAGCTTCGGGTGGGACTGACCGGATCACAACCGAGCCAGCACCTATTTTAGCACCTCTTCCTAGCGTAATTGGGCCGAGCACGATTGCGCCTGAGCCGAGAACCACGTCATTTTCAACAGTCGGATGGCGCTTTTTCCTCTCAAGGGCTGTGCCTCCCAGTACAACTCCCATGTATATGAGGACGTCATCGCCTACCTCGGCAGTTTCTCCGATCACCACTCCGGACCCATGGTCAATAAATACCCGTTTTCCTAGCTTTGCTCCTGGATGGATTTCAATGCCTGTGAACGCCCTTGAGATATGGGATATCAAACGGGCAAGGAAAAAGAAATGTTTATTCCAGAGAGAATGCGCTACCCGGTGCATCCAGATAGCGTGCAGACCCGGATAGCAGCAGAGTACTTCAAGTCTGGACCTTGCTGCCGGATCTTTTTCAAAAACTGTCCTGATATCTTCCCTGATTCCCATTTGAATCTTCCGGTACCAGTTGTCAAGTTGATCAGTCAAATAGACGAGTCAAATAGACGAGTCAAACAGATCAGTCAAATAAATCTGTGCTCAAATAACGCTCTCCCGTATCCGGTAAGATAACGACAATCATCTTTCCGCTCATCTCTTCTCTGGAAGCCACCTGAAGTGCAGCATATGCAGCCGCACCTGAGGATATTCCCGCCAGGATACCTTCTTCCTTTGCCAGCCTTCTGGCTGTGGCAATGGCATCATCTGCATTTACTTTGATTATTTCATCAACAAGGTCGAGCTCGAGCACATCAGGAACGAAGCCTGCACCTATTCCCTGGATCCTGTGCGGGCCTGGCTTTCCACCGCTAAGGACAGGAGACTCTGAAGGTTCAACTGCAATCGCTTTGAAATCAGGCTTCCTCTTTTTGAAAATGCTGGCGACACCTGTAATTGTGCCTCCTGTTCCCACACCTGCTACGATCGCATCTGCTTTGCCATCCGTATCTTTCCACAGTTCTTCAGCAGTTGTCCTGCGGTGGACTTCAGGGTTTGCAGGGTTCTGAAATTGCTGGGGTATATAGTAAAGAGAAGGATCTTCTGCAGCCATTTGTTCTGCTTTATTGACTGCCCCTTTCATCCCTCCAGGGCCGGGGGTAAGGACGAGGTCTGCTCCCAGAGCTTTCAGCAGTTTTCTTCGTTCTACAGTCATTGTCTCAGGCATTACAAGGATGAGCTTATAGCCGCGGGCAGCGCATACGCCTGCAAGTGCAATGCCTGTGTTGCCGCTTGTAGCTTCAATAATTGTGGTACCCTCTTTGATTCTCCCCTCACGTTCGGCTTCTTCGATCATTGCCAGTCCGATCCTGTCCTTTACACTCCCCATCGGGTTAAAGGACTCCACTTTAACCAGCACATCCGCATGCAGACCTTTTGTTATGTGGTTCAGCCGGACAAGCGGCGTATTGCCAATTGTCCGGGTTATATCGGAATATATTCGCCCCATACCATTCACCTTCTTCTTGCAGTTTGCTTCTTTCCGGATTTCCTATATTTCAATTCGTTCGAGCCCATATTTAAACGGTCAATAGTGTATGTTTTTTCATGCAGACTCATTATCAGGGATTCGATCATCAGGGATTTGATCACCCTGGATTCCGTGATAATTTGCCTTAAGTGCTTCAATCTGTAGAAAGTTTGAAAGCCTGCTCCACCAACCTTGTAACATACAATAATTTACACGAAAATTCACAATTGTGAATTTAGTTTATCTTATGTTAGCCTGGATATATAGTTATCGAGAAGTTTCCATAATTAAAGACTTGAAAATAGGTCTGAAAACGATACCTGAGCCATTAAAAAGAGACTTTCACAGGCATTTGTACCAGGTTCCTTCTGGTTCTTTCTGGTTCTATTCCGATCTATTTTGTTGCTATTTATTCTTTAGGACCACAGGTGCTTTTGCAGTTACTCTCAATTCCTCTTGCACTTACGCAAATCTTACAGATCCTTACTACAAAGTCGTCGACCGTATTGTCAATCAGGTCCTGAGCAAGTTTTTCGATCAATTCTTTTGTCTCGCCCTGGAACTCAATCCTGTATCCTCTTTTTCCCGAAATATACTGGGAAACTGCCGACGGGGCAATCCCCAGCAGCTTTGCGGAAGCCGCCTGTGACTGTCCTTTATTTACAAGTTCGATTGCAAGACTGGACCTTATTGCTGGGACCAGATCCCACACAATTTTCTGACACGGAGTTTCCATAATCACCATCATTTTTTTAGATTTTACAATTGAGAACGAATATATCTTATATACATATATATTTATTATCATTGTGAAAAATAATAATAAGATTGAGGCGCGAAGTAATAATTCGAGTAAACTTTCCAATTTCTGAGATTTCACCGTTTTTATCTGACCTTTTTTATCAGGATATTTTCCAGGATAAAATTTAAATAGTCACAATTGTTATAAGCATTCACAATTGTGAAGGTGTCAGTGTGACAGTTGAAAACAGGACCATTTACATGGATAATTCAGCTACAACTCCTGTAAGAAAAGAAGTTGTTGAAGAGATGCTTCCCTACCTGACAGAAAACTTCGGAAACCCTTCTTCTATTTATGATCCGGGAAAAGTCTCAAAACATGCAATAGAAAAAGCAAGAAAGAAGGTCGCAGATGTTATCGGGGCTGAAGAGAACGAGATTTATTTTACATCCGGGGGCACGGAATCCGATAACTGGGCAGTAAAGGGGATAGCCTTTGCAAACAGGCACAAAGGAAAGCACATAGTCACAAGCTCTATAGAACATCATGCTATCTTGCACGCCTGTTCATGGCTCGAAGGACAGGGATTTGAAGTTACTTACCTTCCGGTCGACAGATATGGAATGGTATCGCCTGAGGAGCTGGAAAACGCCATCAGAGACGACACCATACTAATTACCGTAATGCTTGCAAACAATGAGATCGGGACGATTCAGCCTGTCGAGGAAATCGGAAAAATCGCAAGGGAGAAAAAGATATATTTCCACACGGACGCGGTGCAGGCAATAGGTCACGTTCCTATAGATGTCAAAAAAATGAATCTCGACCTCCTGTCCCTTTCAGGGCATAAGTTCGGAGGGCCTAAGGGGTGCGGGGCGCTTTACATAAGAAAAGGGACAAAGATTGAAGCCCTCCTCCACGGCGGAGCTCAGGAAAGAAAGCGCAGGGCAGGCACGGAGAACGTCCCTTCCATTACGGGCCTTGGGAAAGCTATAGAGCTTGCAACAGGCGAAATTGAAGAAACGAATAAAACTCTTCTGGAGATGAGAGAGCGCCTGGTTGAAGGGCTTCTGAAGATCCCTAAAACCCACCTCAACGGGCATCCTACGCAGAGACTTGCAAACAATGTAAATGTCACATTCGAATACATAGAAGGGGAGTCTCTCCTGCTGCTATTGAACGCAAAAGGGATCTTTGCATCCACAGGAAGCGCATGCAACTCCACATCCCTTGAGCCCTCACATGTGCTTACAGCCTGCGGAGTTCCGCATGAAATCGTTCACGGTTCCCTCAGGTTGAGCCTTGGGAGGATGAATACGCATGAGGATGTGGACAGGGTGCTTGAAGTTTTGCCTGAAATTGTTCAGAAGCTCAGGAATATGTCACCATTGACCCCTCAGGAATACAGGACTTTTTGAGAAATACCTGGATTAATCTGGATAAAAGTTCATGATGACTCGAATAAAGAAAAATTCAGCTATTTGAGCAAAAAACTTCAGCTATTTGAGCAAAAAAGACCCGATCAGGTAGGCCGTTTTAGAGATTTGAGAATAGAAAAACAGTGCAGGAGGGCAATTCATGGATTATAGCGTTAAAGTGATAGACCATTTTTCGAACCCCAGAAACATGGGAAGCATCGAGAACAGCGACGGAGTAGGAGAGGTTGGGAATGCAAAGTGCGGAGACATAATGAAGATCTTCCTTAAAGTAGAGGAAGACCGGATTGTCGATGTGAAGTTCCAGACCTTCGGGTGCGGGGCTGCAATTGCATCAAGCAGTATGGCAACCGAACTTATTAAAGGAAAAACACTGAAAGAAGCCTGGGAACTCTCAAATAAAGCAGTTGCAGAGGCGCTTGACGGGCTCCCTCCTATAAAGATGCACTGTTCGATGCTTGCAGAAGAGGCAATCCATGAGGCAATTAACGATTATCTACGGAAAAAAGGACTTGAACCGTGGACAGAATAAGCTGCAGCATGTTTGAAAAATAGTCAATTTGAATAAGAAGCTATCTATAAACTAAAGTCGCTTTGAAATGAAATCTTTTTAAAAAAGGAACTATTAAGGAAAACGGAATTACTATGGAAGATCAGTTAATTGCAGAAAAAATAAAAAAACTTAAAGAAGAAAGAAATGCGATAATTCTCTCCCATTTCTATACACGCAGAGAAGTACAGGAGGTTGCGGATTTTGTAGGTGATTCTCTTTCCCTCTGCAGGGCAGCTGTGAATTCAAAAGCCGATATTATAGTTTTTGCAGGCGTCCATTTTATGGCAGAGTCCGCATCGATCCTTTCTCCTGAAAAATCAGTTATTTTGCCCGTCCCGGATGCAGGCTGCCCTATGGCAGATATGGTCACTGTAAAGGCTCTTAGAGAAGAAAAAGAAAAACACCCTGACGCAGCAGTTGTCTGCTACGTAAACAGTTCAGCTGCCGTAAAAGCGGAATCGGATATTTGCTGCACATCTGCAAATGCAGTAAATGTCGTAAATTCAATTGAGAACCGGGAAGTCATTTTTGTCCCGGACAAAAACCTTGGTGCATTTGTGTCCCTTCATACTGACAAAAAAATCCACCTCTGGCCCGGGTTTTGCCATGTTCATGACAACATCAGCGAGGATGACATCCAGAAATTAAAAAATGCTCATCCTGATGCAGAATTTCTTGCACACCCTGAGTGCAGGCCCGAAGTCCTTCTCCTTGCAGACCAGATTCTCAGCACCACCGGAATAGTAAAGCAGGTGGAAAAATCAGACTCCGGAGAATTTATAATCGGCACTGAGAAAGAGCTTTTTGAAAAATTAAAAAGAAAGCATCCGGATAAAAAATTCTATCCACCTTCTGAGAAGGCTCGTTGCTATAATATGAAAAAAATCACCCTCGAATCTATTCTGAACAGCCTTGAGAATATGGAATATGAAATCCATGTCCCTGAACATGTAAGGGTGAAAGCAAAAAAAGCGCTTGACAGGATGGTTGAGATCAGCGGAAGTTATTAAAGAAAGGATGGGAATCCCCCTTACTTACAAACGATCTTATTTCTTCAGGGGACATTTTCTAAATTTCTAATTTTTTTCTTTTCCTTTTTTTCTTTTCCTTTTTTTCTTTTTTCTTTTTTCTTTTTTCTTTCATTTTTCGACTGGCTGCCAGCTTGCCTGGCGGGGGATTTTATAATATCGAGATTTAAAAGTGGCTGGTCTGGTAGGTATTTGTAGGTATTTATTCCTGGCTGGCAGACCTGTTACAGTCTAAGATTTAATTAGAATATAACCATAGGGCACCTTTTTCTGCTAACAGAAAACGATATCAATCGATCAACAAGGAACTACTTTTCGGGCGTGATATCTTTTTCCAGTAAACAGATACTTATTTATTTCAGCGATAATTATTTATATTTATATCACAATTGTGAAGATGCAATCACAATTGTGAACATATATAAAACACGGATTTGTCAGAATGGCAGAGTGGTTATGCTTCCGGCTGCAACCCGGAATTATGTGAGTTCAATTCTCACTTCTGACTTCAAAACAGCTGAAAAGAGAAAGGAAAAAGGGAAACGTGTTCCGGAGATAAATGACGAGTTCTGGAGATAAGACGAAATGACCAACGAAAACGGGAATAAGGAAAAAGGGTTGAGGGAAAAAGCCCTTGAAAATCCGGGCATTTCTACCCTTGCGGTACATGCTGGTGCAAAGCCTGACCCTGCAACAGGAGCAAGATCAGTTCCGATTTATCAGACAGCAGCGTATGTATTTAATGATACCGAACATGCAGCTGACCTTTTCGGGCTTCGAAAAGAAGGCAATATTTATACGCGCCTGATGAACCCCACAACCGATGTCTTTGAAAAAAGAATCACTGCCCTTGATGGAGGCATAGGAGCCCTTGCAACAGCTTCCGGAATGGCTGCGATTACAACAGCTCTTCTTACTTTTACAAGACCCGGAGACGAGATCGTTTCAGGGGACAAGCTCTATGGGGGAACCTACGAGCTTTTCAATTATACATTCCCCAAACTCGGAAGGACCGTCAAATTCGTAGATTCGGGTAGCCCCGAAGAATTTAAAAATGCAATCTCCGGGAACACAAAAGCCCTGTATGTGGAATCAATCGGAAACCCAAAACTTGATGTCCCTGATTTTGAAAAGCTTGCAGAAATTGCCCATGAAGCAGGAATCCCTCTTGTAGTGGACAATACGGTAGCTCCCGTGATATTGAGGCCAATAGAGCACGGCGTGGATATAGTAGTATACTCTGCAACGAAATACATAGGAGGGCACGGGACTTCCATAGGAGGAGTAATCGTGGATTCCGGAAACTTTGACTGGAGTCCTGAGAAATTCCCTGAAATCTGCGACCCTGACCCCGGATACCACGGCTTGAAATATAAGGAAGCCTTCGGGAAGGCAGCTTTTATTGCAAAAGCAAGGGTGCAGTTCATGAGGGACACCGGAGCCTGCATCTCACCTTTTAACTCGTTCCTTTTCACCCTTGGGCTTGAGACGCTTCCCCTGAGAATGAAAAAACACTGTGATAACGCCCTTGCAGTTGCAAAATTCTTGCAGGACCACCAAAAAGTCTCCTGGGTCTCCTATCCCGGACTCGAGTCTCACAGGAGCCATGAACTTGCAAAGAAATACCTGAAATCCGGCTACGGCGCAATAATCGGGTTCGGGATCAAAGGCGAAACCCGGGAGTCCAAGAAGTTCATTGAAAGCCTTGAGCTCTTTTCTCACCTTGCAAATATAGGAGATGCCAAAAGCCTCGTAATCCACCCCGCATCAACAACGCACGAACAGCTGTCAGAGGAAGAAAAGAACGCATGCGGAGTAACTGAGGATTTTATCAGGCTTTCCATAGGAATCGAGGATGAAAAAGATCTTATTTTTGATCTGGAGCAGGCGCTTGCAGAGGTTTGAAAGGATTGAAAAGTTTGAAAAGTTTGAAAGGTCTGAAAGGTTTAAGCGAGAGGTTTAATCATGGCAATTTCTTCCGGAAGCTCCTCTTTTAAAAATCTTTTTTCGGGAAAAAAAGGTCAGAGTGTCGGAATAGTCCGTTCAATGAACTATAAAATCCCCGGAGCCTTCAGGCTTGAGAATGGAAAAGCCCTTTACGGCGTCAGGCTAGAATACGAAGTGTACGGGAAAATGAATGCCGATAAGAGCAATGTTATCCTGATCTGCCACGCCCTGACAGGCGACGCCCACGCTGCGGGGTTCTATGAAGGTGACAAAAAACCCGGCTGGTGGGACATTGTAATTGGTCCCAATAAGGCATTTGACACCGAAAAATACTGTGTAATCTGCTCAAACATACTCGGAGGCTGTAAAGGCTCTACAGGCCCTTCCTCCATAGATCCTGAAACCGGAAAAATTTACGGCATCTCATTTCCCGTAATTACTATAGGGGACATGGTAAATGCCCAGAAAAAACTGGTCGAGCACCTTGGAATAAAACAGCTTTTTGCGGTTGCAGGCGGCTCCATGGGTGGAATGCAGGTGCTCCAGTGGACAGTCAGCTACCCCGATATGGTAAAAAAAGCAATTGCAATAGCGACCACAGCATCCACAACCCCGCAGCAGATCGCATTCGGAGCAATCGGCAGGAAAGCCATAACGGATGACCCTAAGTGGAACGGAGGGGATTATTACGGGAAAAAGATACCTTCCCAGGGACTCTCACTTGCCCGCATGATAGGGCATATTACATACCTGAGCGACGCTTCCATGCAAAAGAAGTTCGGAAGGCTCGAGCGAGATGCGGATGCAGCAGGCGTGACAGGCACGACAGGCACGAATTTGTCTGAACTCTCTCCTGAGCTCTCCCATGATTTTACCCCGAACTTCCAGGTCGAGAGCTACCTGAACTACCAGGGAGACAACTTCACAAAACGCTTTGATGCCAATTCATACCTGTACATTACAAAAGCCGTGGATTATTTTGACCTTGCAAAGAACGGCTCCCTTATAGAGGGTTTTTCCGGGGTCACTGCAAAGTACCTAGTAATTTCCATCTCATCAGACTGGCTCTATCCCCCTTACCAATCTCAGGAGATTGTATCGGCTCTTACTGCAAACGGAGTCGATGCCAGGTACGAAGAAATCAGGTCTCAATACGGACACGACGCTTTCCTGCTTGAGGAGGGACAGTTGAGCTACCTGCTGAGGAGCTTCCTCTCGCAGATTCTTGTAAGTGATGTCATGAACCGGAACTTTTACACGGTTTCGAGAGACGAAACAATCGAGCATGCATCAAAGCTGATGGTAAAAGAACGTATAAGCCACCTGCCTGTCATATCCGAGGACGGAAAGCTTGAAGGCATAGTCACTTCCTGGGACATTACAAAAGCAGTAGCCTGCAAAATCAATGAGCTGGATGAAATAATCACACGGGATGTAAAGTACGTATACGAAGGGGAAAGAATTGAAAGCGCATCCTCAATAATGGAAGATTATTCAATCTCCGCACTTCCGGTTATCGACTCTGAGAACCGTGTAATAGGCATTGTTACAAGCGACAGCATAAGTGCTCTTATTTGTAAGTAAACGTAAAAATGAGTATTGATAAGTCAATGCATAGCGAAAATATCAACGCGTAGTAACTGTAAAATATCCACAGCACATTTTGAGGGAATTAAATTTGAGCCAGTTTGATAATCAGGTGACTAAGACGGAGGGAAACATAATAACTGGCTCATAAATAGATATACTCTGATGATTAATAAACTTTTTTAGAGGGTTTCTCTTAATAAGAGGTGTTTTAGTGTAATTGGGTTCGAATCGCACCCCTCACACTTTTATCGAGGGATATAGGTATCTCTAAATTTTTGTACGCATTTGTGTAAGGATCATGCAAAACCGCATTTTTTAGGAAGTTGTCCTAACAAAAAATTACTTTATTACGACATGTATAACTATTAAGGTAGTTATAATGTGGCAAGATTTGAAAAAATTAAAAAGTATTATTTTTTAGTTGATATTAATAATTTTAGGATTATATCTTCTATGCGATTTCCAGGCTTACTGTTAGCACTTCCAATGTATTGAATAGGTTTAAAAAACTGAATGAAGGGAGGTCTTGGAGAGAGCAGATAAAACCTTTTAACTTCTTCCTTGTAGGATTTCAGGCAATTGAAGAAAATGATAAGGCGGTTAAGCCTCTGGCTCCTTTTACAAAGGATTATCAGAAGATAGTTTATGAGCCGTTTATTGATTATGAAACTGGAGAAACTAAGGAAGGATCTCAATATTTCAAACCATTGAGTAGAACTATTTTGCAGTACGTTGAGCATATGGAAAATAAGTTTAAAGGAGATATAGGAGTTTTA
Source organism: Methanosarcina subterranea (assembly GCF_055385895.1). Classification (NCBI taxonomy): domain Archaea; kingdom Methanobacteriati; phylum Methanobacteriota; class Methanomicrobia; order Methanosarcinales; family Methanosarcinaceae; genus Methanosarcina; species Methanosarcina subterranea. The sequence continues at coordinate 3,351,112 of NZ_AP042426.1, forward strand.
GGGAGAAAACAGATTCAAGCTAATGGCCTAGTATCGTGAAAATTTAATTATGACACATAATGTTTTGACAGCTTCTCATCAGCATTCTTCTTCGTAAACTTCCAGTTTATTTTCTTTTTATTCTTATTCCTTCTGTGCATCCATGCATCTACTTCTTTGCTAAGTGTTTTTATGTCAGGTATTCGCCTTTTTGTACATTGTGTATCCATCACATTAATCTCTATTTCTGCAGCATTTAGCCAACTTGCATGCTTTGGTGTGTAATGGAACTCTATTTTTTCCAGTATCTTTTTTGCTTCTTCTTCGCTAAATGTCTCGTAAAATGATTTTTCTTTGTGGATATTTAGATTATCCGTAACCAGTCTGATGACTTCAGCTTTTGAATATTCTTCGATAACAAGATCTTTCATAAATTGTGCAAAATCTATCATTGTTCTTCTTTCAGTAACTTGAGTTATCCTTTCTCCCACTTTGAATTCCACAGCCATAAATATGTTTGCTGTTCCTTTCCTGATATATTCATAATCATACTTCTCTAGACTTCCAGGCTTCATGGGAATGGGCTTTCGCTTATCTTCGATAAGTTGTTTTGGTTTCTCATCGAGACAGACAATAGGTCTTTTCGGGTCGTAATCTTCTTCATATAGGTCAAGAACATCGTACATTCTCTTTCTGTATTCGGAATCAATTGTCTTAATGCACCACATCTTTTTCAGTCAGGGCTTAATTTTGCTTTTTTTCAAAATAAGTCTGATACTTTCTTTGTTTATTGTTTCAAAGCCTTCTTTTTTTCTTAATTCCTCACAGAGTAGTGAAAGTGACCATCTCTTTCTTCCTTCAGGAGGTTTTGTACATGCTTGAGCTATTATTTCGGCAACGTGCCTTTCAATATATTTTTCAGGTTGACCTGATCTTGATTTATCTACCAAAGCACTTTGTAGACCTTCTTCAAGATATCTTCTCCTTATCCTTAAAGCAGTGCTTCTCCCAACACCTAATATTTTAGCGACCTCAGTGTCTCCTTTTCCCTGATTTGCCAGTAATAGAATACGTGCTCTGGTAAGAGATCTAGCATTTTTCTTTCCTTTTCTTATAAAGTTTGTAAGGAATATAACTTCACTATCTTTAAGATTAATATTTAACATAAGATATAATATAGAATTCAAAATATATAACTGACTCATAACTATATTGTCACGATACTAGTTTACATTGGAAAGGAAGCCAACAACATTGAGGATCAACCTTTAGATGTGACAAAAACACAGGTTTTTATTAATTAGGAAGAGATCATAAAAAAGATTCTGACTTTAACTCCTGAAGAAGCTCGAAAAATAGGGATTAAGCATAGGAGTGAATTAAAGTATCTAAAGGAAAAAGCACGAGAAGGAAAGTTAAATTTTAATACACTAGTTATGAGAAAATTTTAAAATATAGGACTTTCGCAGTTAAAATGAGAAATTAATAGTATTAAATCTTTAACTTCAAAATATAAAAAAGAAGACTCAGTTCCAAAATCTAGTGGTAAAAGTCAGTGTAACATCACTACACAAAATTATAATTCTATAATTATGTAATGATGTTACGGCACAAACAATGGTAACTATAAACCTTACTCCTAATAACTTTTCGGAGCTTCCTGCTCTCTTAGATGTTTTTGGTCGTTTTGGAAACGATTATGAATATACCACACGAGGAATTTTTCGTAGAAAAATTCCTCCAGTCTGTTCTATTTGTAGCACTCCAATGATTCATAATGGCTATAATCCACATATCAAACAGGGTCTTGGAGAAATCAACATTGGTCGGTATAAATGCTCAAATTGTGGTAGTACATACGAAGAAAATCATAATTTTTGGAAAGATCTGAAGACTTTACTTTTTGATTCATTCAATGATTTCTTCCAGTTACTCAGATACCATAACGTTTCATACGATGGAATTTCTGATATAATGGATTTCATCCATCCAAGATCAAGAAGCACTATTTTAAGAGCATTCTACAAAGAAATGGAACAGGAAACTGTTCCATTTTCAGAAAACATACGTATAGTACATTATGACGAACAGCATCCAAAAGAAGGACGGTGTCAGAAATACCGTTTAACTTTACTGGATGCAAAAACTCAAAGAACGGTAGCAGATGAACTTTTTGAAAATAAGAGTTCAGAAACCATCAAGGAATTTCTACGGAAAAATCTTGATGCATCAGAGCCTGTGTTTATCGTTAAGGATTTTGATAAGAGATATCCTGATATATTAAAGGAAATTTTTGGGGATAAGTTAGTCCATCAATATTGTTTGATGCACTTAAACAAGCTTATAGTTAGTGATTTCCCAAAGAATACAACGATTGAACAGGAACTATTGAAATACAGGTTATTGAATATATTTTACAATCGAGAGAATGAGATTAAATTTCTGGAGGAACTTCTATCTGAAGAACTCAACGTAATTAATAATGAGGAAAAACATCAAGAATGGAGTAAAAAAGCAAAAAAGGAATTTAACCAATTTAGGCATAAATTAAAGCTTGAAAGAAGACGAAAAAAGGAAAATCTTCCACTTAATAGTCTTGAAAAAGCAAAATATAACTTCAATAAATTAATGGAAAATATAAGAACATATGATGAAACGGTTCAAAAACGATTGTTGATGATCAATAAACATTGGTTAAATCTTACTTTGTTCCATTATCTCCCAGGAGCGCCAGCGACAAATAACCCTATCGAAAGCTATTATTCAAAAAGTATAAAAACTGATAACAAGAAGCAGTTCAGGACTGATAAAGGAATTGAGAATCAGATTAAACTTACTCAAATGAGAGGATTAAATTTGCTCAAGAAACCACAAAAGTCATTTCTGGAATTGTTCAGATTATTTACTCCATTTAAGATTTAGTAAGATATAATTTTGAGAGATGAGTTAAGGATTAAATAGCGGAGCGTATTGATTTTAGTCTAAAAATACAGTGAAAAATTACAGGAGTAAAATAATTTCTTTGGCATTCATGCCAAAGAAATTATTTCTCAAGGATTATTACAGTTTATTTGGTCAGTTCGCAGAGAAAAATGAAGTTTTAAGGAAGGAAAAAATGAGAAATCACTAAATTATGGAATTGTGTCAAAAAAAAAGCGCTTTATGAAAATAAAGCGTTATTCCTGCTTCTTATGGTCTTATTCCGTAGTTACACCGTCAAATTTCGCTTCATTGGCTTCGGCTTCCTCCTTTGTGGCGCGCACGATGCCATCCTTGTGAACAGGCGGCGAATAGATCGTATAGAGTTTTAAAGAACCCGTTTTCAAAGTATTGATGACATTGTGCTGGGCACCTGCCGGCACCATCACAACAGATCCATTACCTACTTCATACTCGTTACCGTTAACTATGCACTTACCCTGCCCTTCTTCAAAACGGAAAAATTGGTCATTTTCCTCGTGAACTTCCATTCCTATTTCTTCACAAGGCTTGAGACTCATAATTACCAGTTGGCTGTACTTTGAAGTATAGAGTACCTTGCGGAAATTGTTATTTTCCAAAGTTGCCTTTTCGATATTAATAGAAAATCCTTTCGCTTTATTCTCTGTTGTCTTTCCAGTTACATTGGTCATCTCTTTAGCACTTACTGCCACTGCTGCCACTGACAGTAAAAAACAAACTGCCAGTAAAATACTCAGTGTCTTTTTTACTCTGCTAAATTGCATTCCCATCTTTCCACATCCCAAAGTTGTATCCAAATATATATAATTATTAAACGATTTCCAGGATCACTAGATTATTATTGGTATTAAATATATAATATAAAGAACCATTAATCAGAACTTATATATGATAAATATACATTAACCAATATTATAATTAAAATATAATATTGGCTCTGTAGAAATCCTTAATTTGATGCAAATTATTTCTACAACTTTTTTGTTTATATTGTAGACTAACAGTTTAAGTTTTATTTCTTTTACTTGGTTGAAGTACTTTCTTGCCCTGAGCACTTCTCCAAACCTCCTTTTGACAACAGAGAACGTTGTTTCCACTATATTCCGTTTATTGTATTTGATTTTGTCAAAGCTTAAATGCAGCTTTTTTCTGTATTTTCCCTTTACTTTCTTCCTCTTTCTTTCTCTTAAAGGTATAATTGAGTCTGCTTTGATTTCTTCTCTAACTAGAGCATGAATTTTTTCAGAATCATATCCTTTATCCATCACATAACATTCTGATTTTCTTGTCCTATTTGATTGTCTTATCAGAGCATTTGCATGTTTGACATCATGATCTGTTTTTTGACTGATTTTCCATCCTAATATCACTTTTTTATCTGTGTCTACTGCTATTGAAGTTTTCAGGAAGCTCCTTCGGAGCTTTCCTGTTCTTCGAGAGTAATAATAACTTGCATAAGAACTCGTAAACCCAGTTGCATCAATTGCAGTGATAGAGACACTTTCTCCGTGTAAGTAAAATAACTTTAGTACTTTTGACAAAATGAGATTAAACAGTAAAGAAGGAATTCGGGATACAAACTTTTGAAGAGTAGTGTAATGAGGAATCTTATCAAGGTCAAGTTTTTCCTTTATACCGTTCATGAGCTCGATAAGTTCTACAAAATCACGATAGTCTGTGCTTATATACTCCTTCAACAAAACCAGAACAAGAAGCTGATGTTGAGTATAAACGTGTTTGGAATATTTGCAGGAGTAAAGGTTCAGTCTAGAAGACTGAACCGTCTCAAGACTAAGATCAACAAATTTAATATACTTATTTGATGACAATAGGGATTGCTCCTTCGTTTTTTGTGGGGACAAAAAATAAGGAGCAATTTTACAATTTAATTTTTATAAATTTTTGGGTAAAAACAGAATTTAGAGGATTTCTACAGAGCCATAATATTGTAGATTTAATTATCACATAGGTATCCTATAATGAACTTTTTCACAATATTGTCCAATATTAGCAAAATTTTAAGTATTAAAAAGTTCTGTAAAATTGTAAACCTCAAATAGTCGCTAAACCAAATATAATACAGTGCTCAGAAATTTGGTTTGAAAAAGCCAGCTTCTAAAAAAAGAGATTTATTCATTTTCATAGGGCGACCTTTGAAAAGAGAAACATTGTTTTTTGGGAGGAAAACTTTCTAAAAGCACGGTTGTGTATTATACTTAGGCAGTGTGCCGATTTTTCTGTAAAATCACAAATTTTAATAAGTTTTTGAGTCAAAAATTCCATATCAAAAGATCCATTTTCCCCACAGTACACAATAACTTTACTTTGAATTTACAGCAAATTCGTGACACTGCCTTGCTTTCTCCCTCAGATACTTTAGTTCACTTCTATGTTTAATCCCTATTTTTCTGGCTTCTTCAGCAGTTAAAGCCAGAATCTCCTGTTTAATCTCTTCCTTAGTAATGAAAACTTGAGCCCCAGTAACATCCAAAGGCTGATCCTCAATATTATTAGCTTCTTTTCCCTATATAACCAGATAATAAGCTTGAATGTTTTTTTTAAGATTTCGAGTAAGTGGAAGCAAAATACAAGCAGTAAAACAGTAATCAAAAGGCTTATTTTTAGACTGGATATATGTTCCTCAAAATGATTTTGCTCTAAATAAACCGGTAATCGGTCAAATATTGTGTATTCCTATGGTATATGTAAATCTGAGTTCAGAAAAGATAGTAAAGGGGTAAGTAAAATAATAAGAAAGTGATGCAAACAAAAAAATAAAAAAGTGACTCAAGTTTTCCAAAAATCATCTAATGATTCAAGTAAATCCGAGAATTCGTTTACACATATTTTTTGGTTATTTATTCTAAGTAATGGTTTGTTTGTTTTTATATTTTTTACAGCAAATACAGAATATAAAGAATTCTTAAGATCCTCTTTGTCTTTATCTGAACTGTTATTAAGTATGCGACTTAAATGTTTAAGAGAATTTATTTCATTTAATTTTAACCATTCCTTAATAGACACTTTTAATTCTGGAGATTCTAGAAACTTACGTTCTTTAAAAGAAAGATCTTCTTGTGTATCTGTTGACAAATATTCAAGAACGTTTAATTGGTCAACAATGTCTAAAATATTTATAGTGTTATCAAGAGCAGAAACAGCTAATTTTTGTTCGTCTTTAAGATAATCAGAAGCCAAAGATGCAATTTTTTCCGTGATGTTTAGATTAATTAACTCAAGCTGACAAGTCTTTTCAATTTCTGTATCTAGAATTCCAAAGCTATATTTTGATGGACTGATTCTCACTACAATAAAGCCTATATTTTTCCATTTCTTTTCATCAGTTAGATCTTTAGTCTCTTCCCTTAATAAAGTTTCAACATCAGAAGTAATATCTTTAACGAAAGTTGAAAACTCAATATCTTTATGTAAAATACCAATTCTAGTAGAAGAAGAGTATTTATCAAAGTTATACTTTGCAATACATGAACCGTCTTCTAAAATATAATGCAAAGAAATATGGTTTTTTGTTTCAAAATCTTTAATCTCTTCATCGTTTTTGAAACTACTAATTAACAGACGCCCCACTACTTTGTCAATTAATTCCCCATGTGATGAATTTGTAAGAATGAAATATACCGAAAAAAGACCAGCATCTACAGCTCTATCCAAAGTATTTAGATTTATCTTCTTGAAAATATTAGAAAACGCTTTCTTAAACGCATCAAATTTTTCTTTATTCTTTATTGTTTTAGACAAATCTTCGATCATTTTTTGCATTATTATTTTACTCGATTCATGCCATTCCCCGCTAGACAATGAGCGTTCCATATATACACAGGTCTCTTTAGCAAATTTATCATTTTTAATTTTCTTTTCAATATCAGACGGGGTTTCTACGTTTTCATCAAAAAATATATCTGACAGGGAAAAACGTTCATTATTACCGGCTTTATGTTCACGTAGATTATGATAAGCCATCAAGACATGTATGGATTTACGGTTTTCTGATGCTTTTTTACACACCTCATTCCTAAAATTAATATCCGGATTTAAAATAATTGCTATTAATGCGACTACATAAGCCTTTTTGGTATCCACATCTACATCTATACCTAATGATTTACTCACTTTTTTCACATCTAATAACTTATCTAGTTCTTCTTCAAAAACACTCACAAAATTTTCGCTGAAAGATTTTTCAAAATCGATATTATCAATTGTTTCTTCACAATTTAATTGATTTTTCAAAGGAATGTTTTCTTTCTGAAGTTTTTCAAAATAATTTTGGAGAATGCTACATAAACGAAGATATAACGAAACATTATTTTTTATCAAATTTAACTCAAATTTTTGAGTCTTTAATAATATTTTTTGTAATGTTTCGTTTTTTAATTCGGCTTTTTTAGCATAATCGAGTTCTTTTACGTCAAGTAATATTATTGCCAACTGATACAATTGTTTGTTATCATTCTGAACCCGCGTCCAGAAAGATTCAGTCTTCAAACTATCTTCATAATAACACGATACAAAAAGATCCATTAATGTCTCATTGATAGGACATTTTCTACAAATATTAATAATGATAGCTTTTCTAATTTCGGAATCATTTTCCCCTTTGTGTTTAATTATAGGTTTTTTTGCTAAATCCACAATTTCATTATCCAGTTTATTGTCCTCTTTGTTCAAACCGAAATAATCTGTCACCATTTTAACTTTATAACATTCCAAATACCATTTTTCTCTGAATTTAGCCATGTCATCTATTTTTTCGCAAGTAGAACTCATACTGCGAACTACTGCGCCTGTTTCTTGAAGTGAACGTTTAAATTCCTCAAAAAAACCACCTATTGTTTCAATATCAGAGTTTATTGAACATTTATCATCATTTAACTCTTTTATATCAGCATCATTTTTTTGTACATTTTTTTCATCAAAAAATTGTTCAATTTTCGTATTGAGCTTAGACTTCGGCTTCAATAACGCGATATGAATTAAACCTATTTGAATAAGATAAACAAAAAACATTAGAGAAATTTTATAATATAAAGGAGATTCATCCGCAAGTCCCCAATCATATCCCAAAACAGTTATGGCTGTGAAAAATACAAAGCTTATTCCTCCAACAACGATGAGCAATTGCTGACTAAACCACCCTACCTGATCACCAAACCAATCTGTAAAAGTACCGATGTCTTTTTTAGCACGATTCAGGTACTTATTCAGATATTGATTGATTTTTAATTGAGTCGACTTGCCTACCTGGTCAAGTTCAGCTTCGTTTTCACTCCATTTAGTTATGAATTTTTCTTCGTGGTCTTCAAGTAAAAGAATAACCTATTGTTTAAACTCATCATCTAAACTGTTAGTATCATTTTCCATTGGGCATCCAGCTACTATTTAAAATACAAACAACCAAAAGCAAATTAACTTTTCGAAATGTACCAATATAGAATATTATAAATAAAACAAAAAAGTCAGGCATTTACCAAATTTTCCACTACGGCTTTTTTCTGTGACTTCAGGCAAAAGCTTGGTATTTAACTTGCTGTTTTCTTGAATTAAGCTCTGTATATGAACAGCCTGTTTCTGTGTGACCTCGTTTAGTTGGCTTATCTGGTCACCTTGAATCATGCTTTTTTCAGTTTCAGCTCTCAGAAAACCAAATATGTCAACTTTAAAACCATCTGCGTTTTTAACTCCTGCCCTCTCTACAATTCTATGAACTACTAGCTATTCTCATTGATTCTCTCTTACTTCTGTGCAGAAAGCCCTCAAAAAGCCCTACAAAGGGTCGAATCTATTTTCTTGATAATCACATGTCTTAATTTTCAAGTTCTTATGAACTCAATATACCCCATTCTGTCAATCGCATCTTAATATCTCTCATTTCATATCTCTATTCCAAGAACTTCTTTCGGGAGGTCTTTTTCCGTCTAAGAATCGTTTAAAAACATGTTTGAATGTAGAAGGAAGCTATCATTAGTCCTTTTTGGAGTTTTTTGTTTAACTTTTAATTGAGCTTCTTTTGGCAGAATGATTTGATTTCTTTCTCTGTAGTACCACTGCGGATTATCGTATAGTCTCTGTAGTTCTACATATCTCATTCCTGTCATGCAGTTCAATTCAAAAATGATTCCCAATGCTTCGGGGAGATATTGAATGAAATGATCGTACTCTTCCACGGTCAGAACTTTCAGATATTAACAAGTTATATTAAAAATAAATTAGGCAAATATGAATATAAAGTCCTTTCAAAAGATCATTCGATTAAACATGATCTTATTTTAAGCACATGCAAAAGATGTTTTGATCACCCGCAGCTTTCTCTTCAGATATCACAAAAACGCAGCCAGGAATCTGATTTCTCGTGTGCTTAACTTGATCATCAAGTGTATAAGGTTGCATAAGAAAAGAGCTATAATGAGCTTGAAATTTTTTACGTCAAACAATTTTTTGCTTGAAAACAATTTTTTGTATAATTTATTTAATATAATTTATGCTATTACTATATGCTGGAGTTGGGAAGTAAAGGGGTATCATCAAAATAAAAGAATTTCCTGGAGGTCGCTGATCCTTCTTCGAATCAATGTGCTTGGGGGAGCATAATATTCGAAGAGACTGTATTGGGGGATACGGTAGAACAGCTCCTCTGGGCTTCTTCTTACATCGCTTTTTACTTTTCTTTCATTGAGTTTATTTTAAAGCTTCATTTCTGCCTTACCAGGGTTTTATGAACATACTTTGGAATTGCAGTAATAGAAAGCCACGAAATTTTTAGCTTCAGGTTATAGCTTCAGGTAGTTCACAATGTTAGACTGTTAAATGATTTTCAAATAATATTTCATATTTAAGACGACTTATGGGGGTTAAAAACTTAATGAATAATGAAATGAAAGAACCAGAATATAATTTAGACAGAGCGATAGAATTTCTTGAAAATAGGAAAATAGAATCATTGAATAATATAGCTACTGAGGTTGAAAGAAAGGATTTGTTAAAAGAGTTCGAGAAGGGAATACAAGTACTCAAAGACAGGAAGAAAAGACTAATGAATATTCAGAAATTGACAGAAAAGAAAAAAAATGAAGAAGCTGATAAGGGAATACAAGTACTCAAAGATAGGAAGAAAAAATTATCAGATGTTCGAAAAGTAACAGAAAAGAAAAAAAATAGGGAAACCGAAAAAATGGGGAAACCGAAAAACGAAACGTGAAGAATATATAAAGAGGATATTTAATCAATCCTTCATTTCTTCAGCTTAATATTTCTTCAGCTTAATCCAAAACCAATTTTAGTAGGTGAGATAATTTCCTATTTGGTATGCAAGTACAGCATATCTTTTTATTAAATAGTTCTCCATTGGTCATCGGTTAAGGAAAAATCGTTATCACTTGCATTGATTTTCATAAAATTTGTTAAATTATTCATCAAATGCAAAACTGGAATCTGATATCGATTTCAATTTAAACACTAAACATTTGGGTTTGAGTTTTTCCGTCGAAATCGAGATCCGCAGCTCAAAATCCTTAACCGATGACCAATGAATAGTTCTCTGATTATCATAATGTAGAGTGAAGGTCAAAAGGAGAATAGAATTAAGCCACTAATCATTATCGAGGCCGGGTTTTCTTTAAGCTTGAATTCTTTGTATATCAGATTCGAGTCTATTCTTAAGTCGCTTGTAGTTGGGTTGGTAGGGTTTGTCTGAGAACTTTAGTAGACAGCTATATCAATGCAATAAAGAGGTTGGTCAAATATAATTTGCTCATCTTTGTTCTAACATTCATTTATAGATTGGTCATAGATATCTAGACCTAGTTTCTAGAAAAAATCCAAAATATAATGTAAATAATCTTGAGCAGACCCTCTCAATTTTGAGTATAGTTTTTTACACGAATAATTAAAAATAGAGTTTTAAGTGTCGCTCCGACAAAATGGATAGACATACAACCCTATACTAGTTTTGAAATTTTTGATCTGAACACTTTTTTTGCTTTGAGACAATTTTTCACGTAAGTAATTTAATATAAATTAGAAAAAGTATTGAATTTCAGAATCAACTACATACTTTTGAACATAATCTATGAATTAATGTCGGTAAACATCGAATATTGAGTTTTAACAGGATGGAGAATCCCCCCATGAAAGTATTGATTGTAGACGATAACCCCTTGTTTTTAGAGCTATCAAAGACATTCTTAGAAGTATTCCACGATATACCCTCCGATACCGTGGACTCTGCAAGAGAAGCTCTCAGTATGTTAGAGAAAGACTCCTATGATGTGATAGTCTCGGATTATAATATGCCTGTTATGAATGGTATCACGTTCCTGAGGACTATCCGTGATAAGAGGATCAACATTCCTTTCATTCTATTTACGGGAGTCGGAGAAGAACTTATGCACCAGGCAATAGAAAATGGTGCAAATTCTTTCCTCCAGAAAACGGGTGACCCAAAAACTCAGTATTCAGAGTTGTCAAAACGAATCTTGCAGGTTGTGAATAGCAGTACAGACCTTAATCCAGGTTCTTAGTGTCATGGCAACTTAATTATGGGGCGTTAATATTTAGATTACTCCTCATTGGTCATCGGTTAAGGAAAAATCGTTATCACTTGCATTGATTTTCATAAAATTTGTTAAATTATTCATCAAATGCAAAACTGGAATCTGATATCGATTTCAATTTAAACACTAAACATTTGGGTTTGAGTTTTTCCGTCGAAATCGAGATCCGCAGCTCAAAATCCTTAACCGAATACAAATGGATTACTCCTTACAAGTAGTCTTTTTCGTAATTATAATGGCTCATAAATAAATTTTCTAGATACTAGTGTTGAGTCAATCACCAAGTATTGAATAGTAATGAATTACTGTAATCTATTTCATACGACATTACTTGGTTGGCAGGACACTAGTAACTTTTTCTTAACTTTCTATATACATATACAGATTTTAAGAATCAACGTTCTGTACCTCATGTTTAAGAGAATTTAAAAATGAGTCAGGTTAGAGTTGAGTTTAACTGAACTCACCTCTCAGGTTCGATTTTTTATAATTCTAGCCGAAAGGCCCTTTTTTTAAGTTATCCGGAATTTCAGAGCTATTTTCAGCTTTTAAGCCCCACACCACGGCTTAGTTTTCAAGAACGGTAGTCCCAGGGTCCCGAAACAAAAAATTCAACTGGAAATTTCAGCCTCATGAGATAAAAACCAAATTTGAAGAATCCCATTTGTCAGCGACCTTTTGTATATATTCATTTTCTTAAGGTATCTCTATTGTTTATTGAAATAGTTTATATATATTCACTTTCTAAACTAAATATATGGAAGAGGGCAAGATCAAGAACACGATAACAAGGAGTTTCGAACTTCAGGACTACAAGATCGAAGGTGCAGAGCTTTCCGGCTTCTGGGCGGATCTTTTGAGCAAAGAAGAACTGACGGTTGAGGTAAACTACAGGTCTGAAAACAAAAAAAATTTCAGTCTCGAAGAAATAGAAACTCTTATTCGCAAAATCTGCGGGAAATGCGGGAGCTTTGAGGCTCAGCTGCCCGAAAACATAAAATGCGAAGTCACCTTCAAAAACTTCGGCGAAAAAGTTTATAAAACAGACCAGTCGGATTTTAAACCGGAGCCAAGGGAAATGGACGAAATTAAGGTCGCTTATCGCTTCTATGTAGCTTATAATGTTTAACTTATTACATTTAGATTATTACATTTAGATTATTACATTTAGATTATTACATTTAGATTATTACATTTAGATTATTACATTCAGATTATTACATTAACTTGTTATGTTTAGTTTAATATATTTAACCTGAAATCGGTAAAGATATCTCCCATTAAAAGAATTAACCAAAAACAGAAAACCGTAAGGAGCTTGAAAAAATGCCTCAACCCAGGAAAAATCCAGGTATCGCTGCAGTACTGTCATTTTTCATCCCTGGCCTCGGGCAGATCTATAACGGGCAGATCATGAAAGGGATTATTTTTATTATTCTTGCCTCGATTTTCGGATTCTTGACAGTGGTTTTAATTGGTTACATCCTTTATCCTTTGTTCTGGATCTACAACCTCTATGATGCTTATAATACTGCCAGGGAAATTAATGAGAGGCACAGCGGATATTACTAAAAGAATTAAAATGAGCTTTCAGGAAGAAGATTTTCTTCCATTTTTCAGAAACTGACAAATATAACTCTCACTAACTTAAACGGTGACCGGGAATGAACATCGAACCCACACTGAATATGGTATTCATTTTTTTGCTGATTGCATTTGTTGCCCTGCTGTTAATGTTTATTTATACAAAGAAAGTCACAAAAAAAATGCGTGAAGAAAAAGAGAAAGCAGAAGCTGACAGAATTGCCCGACAGATTGCCGAGAAAAAAAGACTTAAAGAGCTAATGGAAGAAGAAGAAGAAACAGAGCACACTCTAGGAAGGAAAATTTAAAAATGGAGAAAAGCCCTTTATCCTGTGAAAAGGGCATTCAATATTAAAGACTAAAACTAATTTCATTTGTATTCGGTTAAGGATTTTGAGCTGCGGATCTCGATTTCGACGGAAAAACTCAAACCCAAATGTTTAGTGTTTAAATTGAAATCGATATCAGATTCCAGTTTTGCATTTGATGAATAATTTAACAAATTTTATGAAAATCAATGCAAGTGATAACGATTTTTCCTTAACCGATGACCAATGAAACTAATTTAGGTATTTTTTCTAACTCCTTATTCCTTTCTTTTGTTGCCCAGAACGAACATTATTCCAAGTACTGCTGCAACAGGCAGGGCAATTGTGGGGAATTCGGGAATTTATGTACTTCCTGCAGTCCATGTACTGCCCACCAAAAGGTCTTTCCCTTCTTCACCAAATGAGATATGAACAATAATGCTATTTCCGTCAGCATTTTTTTGAAGATTACTGAATGAATTTTCTAGCTGAAGTACAATAGGCCCTCTTGTTTTCACGTTATTTTTTTTTGTACACATCGTTGAGAAATCTCCGAATCCGGCTTTGTTGAAGTCACCCTCTGCAATTGTCCAGATACTGCCTTTACCGCTATTGTCAGTCACCTGTACGACAGAATTGTCAGGAGAATTAACAATCCCGATCGCTTACATCTACATTTGAGGTACTGTCAAGAGCGGAGCTAACATCCTGAACAGTTATTGTATTTCCATCATAAGTCACTTTAATTTTAATCAAACCATCGTATTTATTATCATTTACATCAGTCAAATAAAATGTTGCTGCACTCGCAGAACCTACCGTAAATAACAAAAACACCATTATTCCTATAATATGTACTGCTTTCATTTTTTCAAACCCCGTTTAAAGAAACTGCGGAAATGTTTTTTAATATAATTATAAATAGATAAGCTTATTTAGTTAAATATACTTTGAACAGTATAGTTTCAAAAGAGTAAATTATCAGCCGCTATAGCCATCGAGTATTAAATTAAATTAAATTAAATTATGAAAAATATTGATATTTAAATTATATAAGAGTGCATATATAATACCTAAAAAACAGGAGAGGAAATGTATTTGACTTTTGGTCCTGAAACTTCATTGGGTGCTTATGGTTCTATGCTCAATATAATGCTCATTTTTTTACTTGCTTCAATTATAGCGTTGATAGCCATGTTCGTCTATACAAAGTATAGCAAAAAAAAATCTCTAGAAATGGGGAGGGTGGCTGAAGTCGAAAGGGAGCTCATGAAAGTAGAAAAGGAAACAGAAGAAGCAAGAAGGATAGAAGAAACAGGATACTCAGAAAGAGATGAAAGAGAATATGAAGACTGTGACTCTGACGATGATGGAGAATAAAAGTCAGGATGAATTCCTAAAAAATATTGAAAAAAAGAAAGTTTTAATTTTAGGGGGGTTAACGCTCCAGGAGGTTAATGTCTAGGGGGTTAACGCTCTAAAAAACTAATCGTTTATTCTTGTTTTCTGCGCCCGAAAATAAACATTAAACCCAATATTGCTGCAACAGGCAGGGCAACTGTGGGGAATTCGGGAATTTCTGTATGGCCTCTAACCTTACCACTACAGTCTATAGTTACATGTTCTCCAGTAGATTTGTCAAATGCAACATGTGCAGCTACGACATAACCGTCCCCTGAATTTGCTATAAGATTGTCTAGAGTAAGATCATTGGCTAATTTGATGGTAACAGGACCTGGCGATTTAATCTTTTGGTCTTTCGTAATCTGGGTTGCAAAGGGTCCAAAATTACCTACATTACCACTGTCAGCAGTAGGAGCATTCCATGTGCTGGTAGGTGCTATGACGCTAACTTTATCAGGTGTGGTTTTGATCCAGATATTCTTAAGATCTAGGTTTGAAATAGTGTAACCCTCATATGCTTTATTTTCAGGTTCGATGACCTTTAATGTCATAGTATTGTCCGTAGGATTATAATCTACTTGGACTTTTATAGATACCCATAATTATAATCATTAGTCGTCTCGGTCAAGTAAAATGTTTGTGCACTTGCCGTGCCAGCTGTAAGTAGCAAAAGTATAAGAATTCCCATAATGTATTTTAATTTCACCAGCAAACCTCCTTTAGAGAAATAAGCGACTGTTTTTTTATCAATCTATAAAGAGATAAACTTATTTAGTTAAATATACTTTAAACCGTATATTAAGGAAAAATCAGTATATTCGGCACTGGTAGAGATTTGAACCGAAGAGAAATTACAGAAATTCTTAAGACTTGAATAATATAACAAGATATATATAATTATAAAGACGGATAAGATAGAACCAAACTGTTAATCTGTTCTAAAATCCGTATCGAATTTTGGAAAGCTTGCTCTTTAAACGAGAATACATAACAAAAAATAAGATTAAGTATATATACATATGAAAAAATTAATATACATGCATATTTAAGGCGGGACAACGGGAAAAGAACTATGAAAAAGTAAAAAACTGACGGAAACGATCTTTACCTTTCAGGTTACTCCTACCTGCGCGCTGTTATATCTCTTTTTTCTGTTTCTTTATGAGCTTCCTTATCCAGATTAAACCCTCGAAATCCAGCCTATTGACAGCTTTACTCAGATCCTTACCAAATTACAGGATGATATCCAGGATATGGTTCTCAGAGCCACATAGTGTTTGTTTGTATGCATGAGTTTTTCTTTTATGAATCTGAAAGGATGCCTGAATCTGATGTCGGCACCCGGATTTTATAACTCATCGGGACAGGACATGAATCATTTGTTTTCAAAGCATGTTGATTATTGTAACAATTTATTCATAATTAGTAACATAAAATATTAATTGCATTAGAGACACTACTATTTTGAGTTCAGAAGTTCTGAGGTAAGCTCATGAAATTAAAACCGAGTAAAAGAGAGCAAATTTTTCCCCTGCCTGTTGCCCTTATTTCCACTGTCTCAAAGGAAGGAATCAGAAATGCTGCCCCCTGGTCTAATATAACTCCAATCCTTCGCCCCCTCAAAGAAGTGGTGCTTGCTTCCTGGCTAAAGCGCGACACTCTTACAAACATTCGTGAAACAGGAGAGTTTGTTATAAACATTCCTTCCATAGATATGGCAGAAGCTGTCATGGTCTGTTCCCGAAATTATCCACCAAAAGTAGACGAATTCGAAATGGCCGGGCTAAAGTCTCATATCTCTGAAGAAATAAGGGCTCCTGGTATTGAAGGATGTCTTGCCTGGGCGGAATGCACCCTTGTGGAAGAGGTCCTGAGAGAAAAGTTCTCCCTTATCATAGGAAAAGTCGTAAACCTGGAAGTTGATGAGAACTTTTTTGATGAGGAAGGCGGGATGGATTTTGAGAAAGCAAAACCCCTGTCCTGTATTCTAGGACCAAAAGGTCTTACTTTTACCTGTCCCAGAGATACCGGTAAATCGGCAGACTACTCCGAAATGTTTTTGTGAGGAAAAGAGACTTTAAGCCAGATGCCTTGACTTCCTGACATTTTGATTAAAACTTTCTAACCAAGATATTCTGAGATAAACATTCAAAGGCAAAAACTCAGTTTCTTGTGAGAAGAGGAGATAGCTAGCCTTATTTAAGGCTCAGCTAGATCTCAGACTACTCCAGTCTCACATACCTGCTTCACACAGTCTTTACTTCTTTTTCCAGTTTCTTTATAATCTCTCTGAGCTGAATTGCACGTTCGAAATCAAGCCTATCCGCAGCTTCTCTCATCTCGGTATCCAGTTCGATGATTACATTGGGGATGTCTGTCTTCGGGATATGCTTGGTATCTGTAATATCCACTACTTTTTCTCGTATGGGTTTTCGGATGGTTGTCGGGACAATGCCGTGTTCTTTGTTGTAGCCGATCTGCATTGTACGGCGGCGTTCGGTCTCACTTACAGCTTTTTTAATTGAGTCGGTCATTTTGTCAGCATAAAGGACAACCTTTGAACTGGAGTTTCGGGCTGCACGTCCTATGATCTGGATTAGGCTCTTAGAATCCCTGAGGAAGCCTTCCTTGTCTGCATCAAGAATACCGATGAAGCCAACTTCGGGGATATCGAGACCTTCCCTGAGCAGGTTGATCCCTACAAGGACATCGAATTTGCCAAGGCGCAGTTCGCGAATGATTTCTGTCCTTTCGATGGTCTTGATATCCGAGTGCAGGTAGCGAGCTTTAATCTCATTTCTGGCAAGGAATTCGGTCAGTTCTTCTGCGAGCTTTTTGGTAAGAGTGGTCACGAGGGCACGATCTCCCCTTTCCACTATTTTCCGGATTTCCTGCATAACGTCCCTGACCTGACCCTCGAGGGGACGTATCTCAACTTCAGGGTCAACAAGGCCTGTAGGGCGAATAATCTGTTCCACTATCCGGGCGGACTGCTCCCGCTCATAGTCTGCAGGGGTTGCCGAAACAAAGATCACATTTTTCATGTACTTTTCAAATTCATCAAACTTCAGGGGCCTGTTGTCAAATGCACTGGGAAGCCTGAAGCCATAATCGATAAGGCTCTTTTTCCGAGAGCGATCTCCGTTATACATGCCGTGCAGCTGCGGGATGGTCTGGTGGCTTTCGTCAATGACCAGGAGGAAGTCGTCAGGGAAATAGTCAAGCAGACAGAAAGGCTGTTCTCCTGGCTGCCTGTGATCAAAATGCCTTGAGTAGTTCTCAATACCCTTACAGCTGCCAGTCTCCTGAATCATCTCCATGTCATAGAGCGTGCGCTGCTTCAGCCTGTGAGACTCGAGCAGCCCGAGTTCGGGCAAGCGCTCTTCAAGCTCTTCAAGGATGGACTGGATTGCGCTTTTCTGTTCTTCTTCAGGGATGACATAGTGCCTGGCAGGATAAACGAAGAAGTAGTCCATTTCTTCCTTTCTCTCCCCTGTCTGCTTGTCTATCTCTGAGATCCGGTCTACCTCGTCCCCGAAGAGTTCAACCCGGATGATGTCATCGAAGTAACCAGGAATGATATCAATGGTATCCCCTTTTACGCGAAAGCGCCCGGGCATTAGTTCAAGGTCGTTCCTTTCAAACTGGATATCTATAAGTTTCTCAAGGATTTCCTTTCTCTGGACCTTATCTCCAACCTTCAGTTCAAACCCCATTTTCTGGAAGTTCTCAGGGTTGCCGAGCCCGTAAATACAGGACACGGAAGCCACCACAATCACATCCTGGCGCGACATAAGGGAAGCTGTGGCTGCAAGGCGCATCTGTTCAATTTTCGGGTTTATCTGCGCATCTTTTTCAATGTACTGGTCTTTGGCAGGAAGGTAGGACTCGGGCTGGTAATAGTCATAATATGAGACAAAGTATTCAACGCGATTTTCAGGGAAAAAGTCCCTGAACTCATTATATAGCTGGGCAGCCAGGGTCTTATTATGAGCAATAACAAGGGTAGGCTTCTTCACCTGGTTAAGAACATTTGCAACAGTATATGTTTTTCCGGACCCTGTCACTCCTAGAAGGGTCTGGAACCGCTCCCCTTTATTCAGCCCCTCCACAAGTTTTTCTATTGCCTGCGGCTGAGATCCCCTGGGCTCAAAATCGGAAACCAGTTTAAACTGAGGGCTGTCCCGGTACCGTGCATCATGTATTGTTTCGAATTTTTCTCCGGATAACGCCTCGGGCGTCTGGCTGGAAACTTTCATAGGAATCAAGACCTTCTTAAGTAAATGAGAATTATTGATATTATTGAAACTAACTGACATCATCAACTGAGGAGTGTCAAGGGCAAAGGATACGGCAAGGACTACAGGGTAGATGATTACAGGCCAGAGGACGACAATTCACTGTAGACTGCAATTTCCTGTAGACTGCAATTCACTGTAGGCGGCACTTTCCCATAATTACAGTTTAACGGGTATTAACGGATATTGAAATTTACGGGATCAATGACTTCTGCCTGAGCAGGCGATTATAGTTAATTGCAAACCTGTGGGCTTCGTCCCTGATTTCCTGAACAAAGAGAGAAGCTTTTTCATCTTTTTTGATAGGAAGAGGAGACTTAAGCCCCGGAACATAGATTTCTTCTTCACGTTTGGCAATGGAAATAATCGGAATCCTGAGCTTGAGTTTCCGGAGTTCCTGAAAGGCTGAAGAAAGCTGTCCTTTCCCCCCGTCAATAACTATCAGGTCAGGCATCTCGTGTTTGTCCTCAATCAGGCGGGAATAGCGCCTGCGTACAACCTCGGCAATGGAAGCGAAATCATCAATCCCTTCTACACTTTCTATTTTGAAGCGGCGGTAATTATGTTTATCAGGTCTGCCTCCCCTGAATTGCACCATTGAACCGACCGTAGCCGTGCCCGAGAGGTGGGAAATATCGAAGCACTCGATAACGTTCGGGAGCTTTGGAAGGGAGAGTTTACTCTGCAGGGCTTCGAGCTTTTTTCTGTCCCCGAAAAATCCTATTTCAACATTTTTCAGGACAAGATCAAGAAGCTCTTTTTTTTCTCCCTGCTTCGGAACCGTTGCTTTCACTTTCTTCCCCTTCACATGCGTCAGGAACTCAACCATGGACTCTTCAAGAGGTTCGGGAACTATCAGTTCCTCAGGCGGATCATTCTCGGAATAGTATTGCACCAGGAATTCTTCCAGAAACTCTTGCCCGAAGGCAAAGACATAATCCTGCTTGTCTTCCAGAGTCCCTTTGTAAACTTTGAAGAGCATGAGATAGACGGTATCGTCCCTGACAATATAGTTCAGGATATCCTCATCATATTTCTTCTGCCTCTCCATATTTTGCTTTTCCTGGAGGCTTTCAAGGGCTGCGATCTCGTCTCTAAGTTCCATAGCCTGCTCAAACTGTTGCCTGGCTGCCATCTCTTTCATCTCTATTTCCATGGACTCGATGAACTCCCTTATATTGCCTTTCAGGATAGAAGTCGCCCTTTTTACCTTCTCTCCATATTCCTCTATAGAAATACTCCCAATACATGGCCCGCTGCATGCTCCTATATGATAGCGCAGGCAGGCACGAGCAGGCATTTTTTTACAGGTCCTGAGCTGGAAGGTTTTTCTTACGACCTCAAAGATGTAGTCCCTTTCTTTTGCAGAAACGAAAGGCCCGAAGAACTCTCCTTCTCCGGTATTTTTCCGGGCAATCCTGATCCTGGGAAATTTTTCCCCGGTCAGGTGGATGCAGGCATATCGCTTTGAGTCCTTGAGGAGGATATTATACCTGGGCCAGTGCTTCTTGATCAGAGTGTTCTCAAGGAGCAGGGCTTCCACCTCAGTATTTGTGACAATGAAGTCAAGGCCCCTGGCAGCCTGCACAAGGCTCGCTGTTTTAGGGTCGTGATCCCTTTTCTGGAAATAACTGCTCACCCTTTTTTTAAGGTCCTTTGCCTTTCCCACATAGAGCACAACCCCTTCCTCGTCCCTGTAAAGGTAGCAGCCGGGCAGATGCGGAAGAGCATCCAGGTCAATCATTTTTGAGCCTCATTGTATTCAAATCCGGTATATTCAAATCTGGTTTATTCAAATTTGGTTTTCAGGTTTTATTATTGGGAGAATCTTTGGAAGAATCTTTTAAAGTACCTGTCCTTCAAATATTTCGTCTGCTCCGTCTTCAAATTCTTCTGGCTCTCCTTCGAGGCCTTCACTCGAGTCTTCTTCGAAATTTTCAAAATCGGTTTCAAAATCGGCTTCAAAATCTTCCCCGTCCTCAAAAATCGCCTCAACAAGCTGTGCCCCCGAGTCAAGATATGAGTTCCTTCCTCCCGATAGTCTGGGAGCAAGGAAGTGCCCGGTATAGCTTTCCGGAACCAGGGCAATTTCTTCTGGCGTACCTGTGGCAACAATCTCCCCTCCTGCGTTCCCGCCTTCGGGGCCGAGGTCAATTACATGATCTGCTGACTTGATGACATCCAGGTTGTGTTCGATGACAACCACGGTGTTTCCTTTTGCGACAAGACCATTGAGAACCGAAATCAATTTTTTAACGTCATGGAAATGCAGCCCTGTTGTGGGTTCGTCGAGAAGATAAATAGTCTTTCCAGTGCCCTTTTTAGAGAGTTCGCGGGTCAGCTTTATTCTCTGGGCTTCTCCCCCGGAAAGGGTAGTTGAACTCTGCCCGAGTTTGATGTATCCCAGCCCTACTCGCGTGAGGGTATCAAGCTTGCCTTTGATTGCAGGGACGTTTTCAAAATGCTCTGCAGCTTCTTCAACTGTCATGTCCAGAACTTCGGAAATCGATTTTCCCCTGTACTTTACCTCGAGGGTTTCCCGGTTATAGCGTGTGCCTTTACACTCTTCACATTCAATGTAAACATCAGGCAGGAAATTCATTTCGATCTTGATCAGCCCATCTCCCTGGCAGGCTTCACAGCGTCCTCCTTTTACATTGAAAGAAAAGCGCCCGGTTTTGTAACCCCGGATTTTGGCTTCCTTTGTTTCGGCAAAAACCTGTCTGATTGCATCAAAGACCTTGGTATAGGTCACAGGGTTCGAGCGGGGGGTCCTGCCTATGGGGCTCTGGTCGATAACAATTACCTTATCGAGCTCGGAATCAAAAACCAGCTCGTCATATTCCCCGGGTGTTACATTTGATTTGTTGATCTTCTTCATCAGGGCTTTGTAAAGAGTATCGTAGATAAGGGTAGACTTTCCGGAACCCGAAACCCCTGTGATTACTGTGAAAAGCCCTATGGGAACATTCACGTCGACGTCCTTCAGGTTATTTGCCCTGCAGCCTTTCAGCCGGATGAATGCGTCGCTCTGTCGGCGGAGAGCAGGAGGTTTTATTTGCTTTTCTCCTGAGAGATACTTGCCTGTCAGAGACTCCGGATTTCTCTCGATTTCTGCGGGTGTCCCTTCAGCTACCACATACCCTCCATGTATCCCTGCACCCGGGCCTATATCGAGCACATAATCCGCAGCCCGGATAGTGTCCTCGTCATGCTCTACCACGATAAGAGTGTTCCCCAGGTCCCGTAGGGTCTGCAGAGTCTGGATAAGCCGTTCGTTATCCCTCTGGTGCAGCCCTATCGAAGGTTCGTCCAGAACATAGAGTACTCCCATGAGATTTGAGCCGATCTGAGTTGCTAGCCTGATCCTCTGGGCTTCTCCACCCGATAGTGTACCTGCACTGCGGGAAAGGGTCAGGTAACCAAGCCCCACATGCTCAAGGAATCCAAGCCTGGAACGAATTTCTTTCAAGACCTGTTTTGCGATTTCTCGCTCTTTTTCCGAAAGCGCCATGTTTTCGAAAAACTGGATGCACTGGATAATAGAAAGGCCTGTTGTCTCAACAATTGACTTTCCGGAGAGCTTGACTGCGAGAACTTTTTCTTTCAGGCGCCTGCCCTCACATTTAGGACAGGGGCGGACCTGCATGAATTTCTCCAGCTCTTTTCGCCGGTACTCGGATTTTGTCTGGTTATAAAGCCTCTCAGACTGAGGGAGGAGCCCTTCCCATGCGCCCTTGTGGGACCATTGGGCGTCCCCGTTTTTCATGCTCATGTTAAAGTGGATGCGTTCATCTGAGCCATATATGAGGGCATTGTATTGCTTTTCTGAAAGAGCTTCAACAGGAGTAAAGATGTCAAAACCGAAATGCTTTGCAACAGCTGCCAGGTGCTGGCTTCGGTAGCCGTCAAGGTAGTTCCTGTAAAGAGCAACGGCTCCGTCGGCAATGCACAGGCTTTTGTCCGGAATTATGAGGTCAGGATCGAGTTCCATCTTAAACCCGAGCCCGTTACAGGCTTCACATGCTCCGAAGGGGCTATTGAAAGAGAACATCCTGGGCTGAAGTTCCTCAAAAGCCATCCCACAAACAGGACAGGCCATATTCGAAGAATACAGGTGGTCTTTTCCTTCCGAATCCACAGCGATCAGGAGCCCTTCGGCTTTTTTGAGGGCACTTTCGCAGGCTTCGACAAGCCTTGACCGGTCTTCGGCAGGGTCCAGGCGGTCAATTACCACTTCAATATCATGCTTTTTGTAGCGGTCAAGGGAGATTTCGTCATCTGTCCTGTGGATTTCCCCGTTTACCCTTACCCGCGTGAAGCCTTCGCTGTTCAGATCCCTGAAAAGCTGCTGGTAAGTCCCTTTTTTCTGGCGGACTATGGGTGCGAGGATTGTAACCATTCCTTCACACTCCCTGCTGAGGCTGTCAGCAATCCTTTCCGGAGACTGAGACTCTATTTTGATATCATGGATAGGGCAGTAAGGTGTCCCTACTCTTGCAAAGAGCAGCCTGAGGTAGTCATAGATTTCAGTTACAGTCCCCACCGTACTGCGGGGGTTTTTAGAGGTAGTTTTTTGCTCTATGGATATTGCCGGAGACAGCCCTTCAATGCTGTCCACATCCGGCTTGCTCATAAGCCCGAGGAACTGCCGCGCATAGGCTGAGAGAGACTCCACGTAACGCCTCTGTCCTTCGGCATAAATCGTGTCAAAAGCCAGGGTGGATTTCCCGGAGCCTGAAACACCTGTGATAACAATGAATTTGTCCCGCGGAAGTTCTACGGTAATGTCTTTCAGGTTGTGTTCCCGCGCCCCTTTAACGATGATATTTTTCATTTTCTTTCTCTCAGGTTTTTCGTATTAATTGGATGGATAAAATAAAGATTTGAAAAGTTTGAATTAAGACTAAAGATAAAAATAAATATTCTGGAACTAATCTGTAATCAGATATGTGTTTAAAGACCAGATACGTGTTAAAGATCAGATACGTGTTGATCAGACACATGTTTTAAGACTAATACATCTTTAAAGGAATATATTCTGTTTTAGTAGCACAGTTAGTCAAACTGATAATTCCAAATCATAATAAATAGTAAATCCAATAACAGATCCAGTTGATTGGACTGGTTTATCTACCGACATTCATTTTCTTCACCTATTCCCACCAGCAACAAGAATTTATTTATTTATTTATTTATTTATTTATTTATTTATTTATTTTAGTTAATTGTCTCAATTTTTCAACACATGTAACAGAACGCAGACTTTTTATTAATAAAGTTAT
Source organism: Methanosarcina subterranea (assembly GCF_055385895.1). Classification (NCBI taxonomy): domain Archaea; kingdom Methanobacteriati; phylum Methanobacteriota; class Methanomicrobia; order Methanosarcinales; family Methanosarcinaceae; genus Methanosarcina; species Methanosarcina subterranea. The sequence continues at coordinate 3,375,501 of NZ_AP042426.1, forward strand.
ATAGCGGGCTGAAAGTATTAAACAATGGTTTGTTTGCGAGATTCCTGAAGACTCAACTTCCCATTGTCGAATTTATTGTTTCTTTTACTTGCTGTTTTTTAACCTGATCTCTTGAATACTTTCATTTTCAGATACCCGAAACATTAGCTCTGTAGATTTATTTTAATAGTAACTCCACTTTAATAAAATCTGATACTATTATATTCTAGCAGTTGAGGTTCTCTCTGAAGCCCGGAAAATATTTCAAAAAAGAGGGTTCTGAGGAAAAGCCCCGTAAGAATACAATAAAAAGCTGACTATAATCGATGTAATACAACGATACGTACATCATGTTTATGGTATAAATAATTATCCAGTTTATTATATTTTAGTACCGAGATATAAAGGAGAGCTGATCCCAAAACTCAGAATTATGTTCCTGAACCTCTAGTTTGGAAAATCAATTACGCGTTCCGATCACTCCGGTGTTTTTTAATTTAACAAGAAGTGTGAGAATACTGGTGCGGTTTAAGGCAGTAACTAACCGGCATATTTATTTTCAAAGGAAATAACTGTTCCAATATTTGATTCATTATTAATGCCTTCTCAATAAAATCAGGTACCGGATATCGCGGCCTTGTTAAAGTTCATTTTGCCTTAGTTGCTGATATTTTTTATTTTTAATTCTTACTTCATTTTCTTTTACATTAAATTCTACAATTTTCTTCAAAATATCAAAAAGTATCGGTTTATAAATTGGAAATTGAACAGACCATTTTACTTGCTTATAAGGAGTCAGTTCCTTTTTGAAAGCAGTGATTGCTGAAGGGGTTGGATAAAATCCGATCTGATTTTTGTATGCGCAAAATGCACCAGGTTACCATTGAGCTTGAATGTGGACATTCCGTAACTTATCGTTTCTTCGGCTTCAGGTACCGACTCTCTGATAACTTTTCTCGGTTCTTCTAAAATATCCTGGCCATTTTGGAAATATTGCGATATATTCATCAATATTATTAAATTGTATTTTTAGAGTTATTTTTTCCATAATATTTGAAATAATCTAAGTTACTTAAATTTGAGAGAAATGTGGACGATATCAGAATTGAACTGGATGAATAAGAAAGTAAAATATCAAGGTAAAACAATTTAGCCTAACCTTCAGGAGCCTTTCAGGAGCTTTTCAGGAGCCTTTCAGGCCCTGTGAATCTGGCAGTTATCAGCCTATTGAAGGTAGAATTATAGAAACTAAGGATTTCATAAGAACTGAAAATTACAATCTCAGCTTAAAACCTAAAAGAAAAGTTCCTGGAATTATGCTGTCTTTTGAAAGACCGCTTTATTGAACACAAAATGTACAAAAAAAGATGAAAGGATTGACCTTTCATCCGTTATTTTTCATATATACCCTGCTTCTCCTTTTTACTTTCTTATGTAAAGGAATACGCTGAGCAGGCTAACTATGCCATAAATGATTTCAAAACCCGGCATGCCTGTACTTTCCTCCTGTCCGGATTTTTGATCAGCTTCCGATCCTGGATTCTTCGTGTTCTCTTCAGAGTTGCCAGACTCATCTCCAGGCTGGACTTCAATTGCAGTTTTTTCAGAGGCAATTGCCTCCCCTGTTATTGCAAAGGGAGAAAAGCCCGGGGTTTCGGCTGTGAAGTACATGTAAATATCGTCTTCATCGAAAAGGGTTGCTGGCAGCTGTTCCCATATTTTGTTGCTATATCTGTTCAGAGCAATGGAAGACTGATCTATCTTTTTATCCTGCAACCAGGATTTTTCAACCCTGAAACCGATTACAGGGTTTTCGATATTCTTTGAGGTTGCAAACCCGCTGTTTCCAACCCATATGTTAAAGAACTTATAAACTTCATCCGAAGGCAGCCCTGAAACAAGGGTAGATTTATTTTTTAACTGCTCAACAATCGCTGTGGTTTTACCTGCAGTCCTTTTTGCATCAAAGCCCACATACACAACGCAGGTTGCGTTCTTTGTAAAGTCAAACTGTATAGCTTTTCCGTTAGTAATGAAAACCTGGGAAAGTTCCTTAACTTCGACATTTCTTGCAGGTTCAGGAGAGCCACCGCCACCGCCACTGCTGTGACTGCTTCCACCACTACTGCCGCCATTTGAGCTGCTTTCTTGCAGTACAGTTATTGTAGCAGTTTTGTAGGCAGTCCTGTCTGCGTTATCCACTGTCAGGGTAACTGTATAGGTCCCTGCTGCCGAGTAAGTGTGTGTTGGATTCTGCTCAGTTGAAGTACATCTATCTCCAAAGTTCCAGCTTCTCGATATTGCATTTTGTGAAAGATCAGTAAAGAGGACTGAAAGGGGAGCACAGCCACTGGTGACATTTGTACTGAAGTCTGCTACAGGAAGTAATTTGCTATTGTTCTCTCCGATGACCTTTTCAACGAATGGATAGTACCTGAGTTCACTTACAGGGGTATCAGCAATCTTGAAGAACATGCCCTGGCCGATTTCCTCTTTGGAGCCTCTGGTCAGAGTGAAGATGTTTTCATTGCTGATCCTGAGGGTGTTACCGCTGATCCTTACATTGTCGAGATCGCCGAATTCATCGTCAGACTCGATGGTCATTGCGTTTCCGTAGTCAATGAGCCAGATACCTTGGATCTGGACAATATTGTCAGCTTCACTCTGGAAAACCTGGTTGGCGTGGATTCTCAGGACAACAACATCGTTTTCGCCCTGGATACCATCAAGCTCAACTTCCCAGGTGCTGTTTGAATTGCTATCGACTGAGAAGATCTCGTCGTCAACGAATTCTCCGTTCCTGGTGAATTCGAGCCAGACTTTCTGACCATAGATATCAATCTGCTTGGCTTCGATAGCATAGCCATGGCCGAGGTCGAGGAGTTCGCCCGTTCTGATGGTGTACTTGTCGTTGCTGTCAAGGACGAGCTTTGTGAACTTGTCAGCTTTGTCAGGGTTGATCGGTATGTATTGTTCTCCAAATAAGCACATAACAGGGTACTGGTCCCAGCTAACGGAAGGCTTGAAGTACTCGTAATTAACCATTTCGATGGTTGTTTCATAGACAAGGCCACTTTCAGGAATTAAGTCTCCGCTCATGCCGGAAACTTTGAGGAATTCTGTGGAGACATCGTCGTTGAGGTCGTAGTAGAAACCTGCGAAGTTGTTTGCATCCCATTCGAAGTTACCTGTTCCGGATGCAACCTGTCCCCTGATTTCATAGGTTCCGGGATCTGTAATCTTCTTAAAGACATAGAACCTGAGCACATTGGAGCTGGTGTCAGCTACCCTGAAGTACATCTCTTCAGCAAGTTCCTGATCAGAGTTTCTGGTCAGAGTGAAGGTGTCTTCATTGCTGATCCTGAGGGTATCACCGTTGATTCTAACATTATCGAGCTTGCCGAATTCATCATCAGGCGTAATGGTCATTGCATTTACGTAATCAATGAGCCAGACACCTTCGATCTGAGCAATGCTGCCAATTGCGTCCTTGAGTATCTGGTTGACATGCACTCTGAGGACAGCGACATCGTCTTCGTCCTGGATGCCATCAAGCTCAACTTCCCAGGTATTGGCTGAACCGATGGCAGTTGAAACAGAGATGATTTCATCGTCTACGAATTCTCCGTCCTTGGTGAATTCGAGCCAGACTTTCTCACCGTCAACATCGACCTGCTTGGCTTCGATAGCATAACCTTCGCCGAGGTCGAGGATTTCGCCGGTTCTGATGGTGTACTTGTCATCACTGTCAAGGACGAGCTTTGCAAGCTTGTCAGCTTTGTCAGGATTAATCGGTATGTATTGCTCTCCAAAGAGACAGATAACGGGGTACACGTCCCAGCCGGCAGGTGTATTTTCGTACTCGTAAGCAACCTGCTGGATGGTTGTCTGGTAAACGATGCCGTTTTCTCCAATTATATTGCCTTCAGTGCCTGCAACATCTACAATGGAAAGGGACTCAGTTTTCATGTTATCATCAATGGCATAGTAGAATGCTGCAAACTGAGTTGCATCGATTGTAAGGATATCACCTACGCCATATTTTGTGATAACGTCATCGATATCAGAGCCATCAAATACAGGACTACGGATCTCAACGTTATCGTTTATAGGAGTTCTCTCTACAGTTATCAGAGTAGTTTTTGTAGCCGGGCCATTTGCGTTGATCGCAGTCAGTTTAGCTGTGTAAGTCCCTGTAGAAGTGTATACATAAACAAAGCTTGCCTCGTTTGAGTCCTCAATTCCGTCATTGTTAACATCCCAGCTCCTCGATATTGCATTTTGTGAAAGGTCAGTAAAGAGGACTGAAAGGGGAGCACAGCCGCTGGTGACATTTGTACTGAAGTCTGCTACAGGAAGTAATTTGCTGTTGTTCTCCCCGATGATCTTTTCAACGAATGGATAGTACCTGAGTTCACTTACAGGGGTATCAGCAACCTTGAAGAACATGCCCTGGCCGATTTCCTGATCAGAGTTTCTGGCCAGAGTGAAGATGTTTTCATTGCTGATCCTGAGAGTATCGCTGTTTATGGAAACATCATTAAGTACGCCGAATTCATCGTCAGAATTTATGGTTGTGGCGTTTATGTAGTCAATGAGCCAGAGACCTTCGATCTGGGCAATGTTGTCAACCTCACCATGGAAGACCTGGTTGGCGTGGATTCTCAGGACAACAACATCGTTTTCGCCCTGGATACCATCAAGCTCAACTTTCCAGGTGTTGTTTGAACCGCTAACGATCGAGATGATTTCATCATCTATGTATTCTCCGTCCTTGGTGAATTCGAACCAGACTCTCTCACCGTCAATATCGACCTGCTTGACTTCGATAGCATAACCCTGACCAAGGTCAAGAAGTTCGCCCTTTCTGATGGTGTATTTGTCATCACTGTCAAGGACGAGCTTTGCGAATTTGTCAGCTCTGTAAGGGTTGATTGGTATGTATTGCTCTCCAAAGAAGCTGATGACAGGGTACATATCCCAGCCTGTAGCTGTGTTGGAGTACTCGTAATCAACGGTCTTTATAGTGGTACTGTAAACTAGACCGCCTTCAGGAATCACGTTTCCACTCATGCCGGAGACTTTGAGGGATTCTGTGAAAACATTGTCGTTAAGGTCGTAGTAGAAACCTGCGAAGTTGGTTGCATCCCAGGCGAATTCACCTGCTCCGGATGCAACCTGTCCCCTGATTTCATAAGTTCCGGGATATGTGATCTTCTTAAAGATATAGAACCTGAGCACATTGGAGCTGGTGTCAGCTGTCTTGAAGTACATACCTTCAGCGAGTTCCTGATCAGAGTTTCTGGTCAGAGTGAAGGTGTCTTCATTGCTGATCCTGAGGGTATCACCGTTGATTCTCACGTCGTCGAGCTTTCCGAATTCATCGTCAGACTCTATAGTCATTGCGTTTGCATAGTCAATGAGCCAGATACCCTGGATCTGGGCAATGCTGCCAACTGCGTCCTTGAGTATCTGGTTGACATGCACCCTGAGGACAACGACACCATACTCGCCCTGGATACCATCAAGCTCAACTTCCCAGGTGTTGGTGCCGTTATCAACAACCGAAATAATCTCGTCATCTACATATTCTCCATCCCTGGTGAATTCAAGCCATATTTTATTGCCAGCGACATCGATTTGCTTGACTTCGATAGCATAACCTTTGCCAAGGTCGAGGAACTCACCGGTTCTGATGCTGTACTTATCGTCACTGTCAAGAACAAGCTTTGTGAGCTTGTCGGCTTTGTCAGGGTTGATCGGTATGTATTGTTCTGCAAAGAAGCCGATAACAGGATACATGCCCCAGTCTTCAAACTTGTAATTAGTAGCCTGAATGGTTGTCTGATAGACAATGCCGCCTTCTCCAATAACATTGCCTGCAGTGCCTGTAACATCTCTTATGGAAAACGATTCGGTTTTCACGTTATCGTCAATGTTATAGTAGAATGCTGCAAACTGAGTTGCATCGATTGTAAGGGTGGTACCGTCTCCGTATGTATCGATAATATCGTCGATATTAGAGCCTTCATATACAGGACTACGAGCCCCAACGTTATCGTTTATGGGAAAAGCGGCAGTATATGGCTTTTCTATTATTACGGAGGCAGTGTTGCTGTTTTCGTTCGAAATAGATACATATTGCCCCCTGGCCGCAGAATTTTGTACCGGAGCTGCCGATACCGTAGACAACACGAGAATTAAAAATAAAAAAAGTGTTATTGAAGCTAAAACTATTGAACCTTGTTTCTTCTTAGTATTCATTCATATGTCCTCTGTTCTTTAATTTACTGGTATTATCAAAAATAAACACCATAAATATAAAAATACTGAGAAAAATTAGTAATGATAACAGTATTAGAAAATTTAAACCTTTCTATTCGAATTTAGATTTTTGCATATATAGCCAATTTTTCGATATCAAACGGCTGTTTTACTGTAATCAGTCATCCTTATTAGAAAACGTACCCGAGTTTTCTCTTTGGAAGTTCTCAAAATAAAATTCTCAGAACAAAGTACAGGTTAGTTCCTGGGCTCTCTGTTGAACGTTCAGGACATGGATAGAATTATTTCAGAGGCATTTTTAAAGCACCTTCATGCGTCATCGGTCAAGCGTTAGATAAGCACTCATGGATTCTTTTTTTGTTGACAGTAATTCTTCATAAATGTGGAATCCAGTTACATGGTTGATATTCCAGGATCAGACTTCCCGGCGCGGCTCTGCGTCAATCGAATTATGGAGTGGGATTTCTGGCTTTATAGTGATAAATCGAAGACGAAATATAGCTATAAAACGAGCTCTCATTATAAACTTGTAAATGTCGATCTAGAGAAGAGTAATTCAAAAAGATTATAACCAATACATTTATAGAAATGTAGTGAAGAAGTGAAGAATTCTGAGCCTTATCTAATAAATAGTATTTCATTTGTATTCGGTTAAGGATTTTGAGCTGCGGATCTCGATTTCGACGGAAAAACTCAAACCCAAATGTTTAGTGTTTAAATTGAAATCGATATCAGATTCCAGTTTTGCATTTGATGAATAATTTAACAAATTTTATGAAAATCAATGCAAGTGATAACGATTTTTCCTTAACCGATGACCAATGAATAGTATTTATCATTAGGGGTGGCTAATTTTGTCCATAAACATAAAACAGAATTTGATCGAACATTTTAATAGTACTCCGTCTTTTCCATTCTTGTTTATAGGCTCTGGATTTTCACGACGTTACCTAGGGCTCGATGACTGGGCCGGAATTTTGAAAAATTTTTGTGTAGACATAAAACCCTATGAGTATTATCTGTCAAAAGCGGATGGAAACTTAGCAAAAGTAGCAGAACTGATGTCAGATGATTTTTGTGAATGTTGGTGGACAAACGACAAATATAGTGAAGATCGAGAAGAGTATAAAGATTTTGCGGTTACGCATACCTCTGCTCTTAAAACAGCCATTGCGTCATATATAAAAAAACTATCATGTCAAGAGTGTATTGATGAGTCGTATGTAGAAGAAATAGAAGCACTGTCAAAGTTGGATGTGGATGGAATAATCACAACAAATTGGGATCAATATTTAGAAAAAATATTCCCAAGTTATAAAGTATATATTGGACAGAGAGAGTTATTTTTTTCGAATCCTTTATCAATAGGTGAGATTTACAAAATACATGGCTGTTGCTCAAACCCAAACAGTATGATCCTTACAGATAGCGATTATAGAGATTTTAATTCTAAAAATGCTTACTTGGCTGCAAAATTGATTACTATTTTTGTTGAACATCCAATAGTGTTCATTGGTTATTCAATAAGAGATGAAAATATCCAAAACATCCTTACCTCAATTGTTAAATGTTTAAAATCTAATGATGTAGAAAAAATAAAGGATAACTTAATATTTGTAAGAAGGAACAAAACAAATTCAGTCGAAGAAATAAGTAATAGTTTTGTTCATGTCGATGATACTTCAATTCCTATAAAAGTTGTTACAACAAATAATTTTGCACCAATATATGAGGCTATTGCAGAAACTAAAAGAAAAATCCCAGTCAAAATTCTAAGGCACTGCAAACAGCAACTCTATGAAATTATCAAAGATAAAAATCCGGAAAAAAAACTTTGTGCAGTGGACTATGAAAAAATAGAAGATATGAAAGATGTCGAATTTGTAGTTGGAGTAGGAGTAATATCTCAATTTGTTTCTAAAAAAGGATATTCACTCTTGTCTTACGAGGATTTATTCTCATTTTTCTTCGATATAGCGAAATACGAAACGGATTCGATATTGGAAAGTACATTACCTGCATTACTCTCAAGAACTTGTTACCTACCTGTGTATAAATTTTTGCATGACCAAGGAATAAGCTCAAGATCTGATTACGAAGCTTCTAAGTACAGTTTGAAAACTAGAATAGATATTAAACCAGATAAATTTAAGGGAGGTAATGGTTTAAAGAAACAGTTTGAAAAGAACGCAACAGGTAAAACTTTAGAAGAAATTATCAGCGAATTCCTTCCTGATAAGGTCCTAATATACACTCCATTTACCGATTGGTCTTCAATGAACCTTGAAATATTAGAGACATTTTTAAAAGAAAACTTGAATCTGCTAAATGGTAATCAATCAGCTAATTACAAAAAATTAGTCTGCCTTTATGATTATTTGAAATATGGTTGGGATTAAACCAACTTTCTGCAGATGTTTTCAAAAACGAATCTTTTTCTTCCATCACAAAAAGGATGAGCTCGTGAACCTTTTTATTTTAGAATTCAAAATCATCTATATCTGTTATCATATGCCGGAGCATATCTTTTTTGGTTAACTTCGTATTATTGCGTTCTAAATCTTTACGTATTTCTAGCAAAAGGTTTGCGAGTAAAACTATCATTTCATTTGGTTTATTGATTTCACTTGTTTTGCGGTTTCCATTTTCTTGTTTGAATGTTTGTTGCATCAAATCAGTGCTTGATAGGTTAATATCCATATTTTTGAACTTCCTTTGCCTATCTTGACCCAACTGTTTGAAAAAGAGAAAAAAGTACCGCGCAAATAGTCAGTATAAATCCTCCAATTAAAAAATTAAGGAAATTAACTGGCCATATCTCATAAAGCAGGGTTCCACAATATCCAAGGTAAAAAGAATAGAGAGGAACCATAACCAAAACAATTATTAAAACAGAGAAACCAGCTTTTTCACGGAAAGAAGCATAACTACTTGAAATTCTCTGCAATAAATAAGGAATAGCAAATATATCAAGAAACGCAATAGTGAAACCGAATAAAAGATATGAAATTAGGTCAGTGGGTATAAAATCTGAAAATCCGAAATCGTCCTGAATTTTTAAGTCTCCTTTATTTTTACCAATTAGTTTGTAAGAACTAGTGTTATTAACTCTTTCGTTTTTGTTTATATTTTGAGAAGTTGTGGAGGGCATGAATGGAGATTATGAATCATTTATCGCAGCTTAATTCCCGTTTATCATATCTCTTAATCAAACAAGCGGAAACGCCTTTTTGGAAGTTTTGGTAATTTATGGAAAGCCAAAGACGAGCAATTTAGTGCTTAACTCAACTTTATGAGCGATTCAAAACAGATTCAACACTGTCTATCAAGTTTAGAATGCAAAAAGGATTTTGTCTGCAAATGCGGCGAGTACTCTGTATACCACTGATCTTTACAATCAATTATCACAAGTTTAGAGTGCAAAATGCAAATGCGGTTAGTACACCTGCATACGAGCCTTTTGTTTTCGTTATTGGGTGCTATATTTCAGTATTGCAGCATTGCAGTATTCCAGTATTTCAGTATTTCAGTATTCCAGTATTTCAGTATTCCAGTATTTTGAGCACTTTGTTTAGGAAAAGAAGGATTTTTATGCGGCTGATCTAAAGGCTTAAATGGAAGGACGTTCATGTGGAGTTTGGATAAAGAATTTTGAGTGTCCAGGTAAAACAAAAGTATTATACTAGAAGTGTAATTTAACATTTGGAAGTTCTAAAAAGGAGTGACTGATTCACAAATTAAAAACAATAGCTTAAAAGAAAAGAATCGCCAGAAACCCTGGTACGGTTTCCAACGACAAACCTAGATAATAAATTCAACTGTGTATGTACAATAGTACATACATACCGTATATATATTTATGCCATTTGAGCAAACATCAATGTGGCAGTCTAGTTTTGGATGATTTTTGAGGACTTAATTAGTTTAAACTGCGCAAAAAAAGGAGCAGACATGCTAGTTGAACTAATGATTATAGCGATAGCTATGCAAAACTTGGAATTAATGGACATCGACTTAATAACTGGGATAATAGCAAACCTTGTAGAAATTATAGCTAGGATAATAGAAATTTGCCTAGTGTTTAGAAAATTGTAAAGACCTTAATCCAAGGTCTTTAATTTTTTATTTTGGAATTACCGAGTAGAAGAAAATTCAGAAAATAATGTTGAAGTGTGGTGGAAATTTTGGCAATAATACCACCAATGAGGAAATTATGGATTTTGCTACAAAATTAATTATCATAAGTATCATAGTAACCGCTATTTTTGGTATTCCCGCTTATATTTCTGCATATTATACTAGAAAAGACCATAATAAAAAAAATCAAGATTTTGTTACTCATGAAAAACTTGTTTTAAACGAAAAAAGTAAAGTAAAAAAGGTTCTCTTAGAATTTTGTAATGATTGGAAATCATACTCAAATAGTAAAGAACTTTATTCAAATGAAGATCCAGAATATATTGCATTCATATGCATGAACCATCGACTTGAGTATCATTTAGATCAATTTAATCTTGTCTCAAATGAAATAAGCGATCTACCCAAATCTGTGTCTGATAAATTATTGGAGTTCGTGTCACGAATGCGTGTTATGGTAGGTCGATCTAATATTGTTGATGTTGCCGTATGGAGCAGGAAATATCCTTCTAGTCTTGTAAACCAACTTGATGAACTTTTGGCCGATATAAGGGAAATGTATGTAAATTTAGATGAAATTTGTAGTATCACTGAGTTGCGCTAAATTAGATAAAGATAATTTAGAGCCTTAAAGCCAAAGTCCGGCTTTCTGGCTTCATGATATAGTTTTTGAAGTCCAAAAATATCTCTAACCCAAAAAATGTTCCCACTACCTTTCGAGACCATTCAACAACCCCTGTTTTTAGGTTCACGGTCTTAACTATATTGGAAACTCCCCTGTTTTAGAGGAAGTCAGGTCAAAATCGATAACACTTTAAAATAGATTTAATAAATAAATTAGGGTAATATCTGAATTTTTTATTAATATAGTTATATCTCGGACTGAAAGTATTAATCAATCATTTTTTCAGTTACTTCCTGAGAGTACGAAATGCCCCGTAATGAATTAAATCGATTTTTTTATTACACCGGGAGCGCAGAAGGTCACGAATACCCCGTCCTTTACAGGCTGTCCGACAATTCAATTTCAGGATAAAAAGATAGTAAAAAAGGCATTTAGGGCTTTTAAATTGGAGAAGAAAGAGTTCAGTTATTACTGGAGGTAATTATCGGGCAGCCTATTCAGGTTGGGGTGGCCGTACGTAATTTGATTTTAGCATAAATTCCCACCCCGCAGTCAACGACCTCTGCCCATTGGTCCGAAGGCATCAGAAGGGTGCATTTTGACATCGTAGTGGCACGAACTGGCCGTCGTTCTTATTCTCGTGCCTGGGTTTTTGCAAGAGCAGTCCATTGCTCCTGCCGATGCCAATCGATCAATGGCCACTTATAATGCAATGCACAGATGAATGGTGTTTAATAGTTTTTGTGCCTGGGTTTATGACCTTTTCTGGAGGGGTTGTTCATCCTATTTACCGGCTTTGGCAACCTAATTTCCGGTCTTTCAATTACAATCTTCTTCAGAGCAGGTAGTGCCTGTTCCTTAATATCTACATCATTGTCTTTTAGCACACTCATGAAATTAGCATGGTCATTTTTGGAAAGGATATTTATCGCTTTTCCTTCTGTTCCTGCTCGTGCAGTTCTTCCGATCCTGTGAATATACTGTTTACTCTCCCTGGGAATATCATAATTGTAAACATGGGAAACACCCTGTATATCAAGTCCTCTTCCGGCTACATCTGTGCATACAAGGACACCTATGTTCCCGGAATGGAATTTTTCCATTATGCGAGTTCGTTCGTTCTGTGTCAATCCGCCATGAATTGCCACGGCATTGATACTTGATTTTCTAAGGTTTTTTGCGACTTTGTCAGTGTTTCTTTTTGTGTTGCAGAAAACCATCCCGAGGTTTGACTTCTCATTTTGTAGAAGGTACACGAGCAGAGATAATTTCATTTCATCCTGTACTTTATAAACGACCTGATTCAATTTTTGCGGGTCGATATAAGACTCTGCTGATACTCGAACCGGGTTTTCCATGTACTTGCGGGAAAGCCGGACAATATCTTTTGTAATGGTCGCAGAGAACAAAAGGGTCTGCCTGTTTTGAGGACATTCCTTGATAATTTTCTCTACATCCACTTTGAATCCCATATCAAACATCTGGTCTGCCTCATCAAGGACAAGGGTTTTCACATTACTGAATTTGATGGTATTTCTGCTGATATGATCGAGTAGCCTACCGGGTGTTCCCACAACAACCTCGGCATTTTTTAATTCTTTAATTTGTGGATTGATCCCTACACCGCCATAGATAGTTGCGATATTTAACGGGTCGTATTTTGAGAATTTCCTGAAAGAATTTGCCACCTGCTCCGCCAGTTCTCTTGTAGGGGTCAGGATCAAAGCCTGAATTCCTTTTCCTTTTTCGGAATTTTGTAATATGCCGGAAGCAAATGCGAGTGTTTTTCCGGAACCTGTTGCGGCTCCGGCTATAACATCTTCCCCAGCAAGTATTAGGGGAATTGATTTTTCCTGTACTGCTGTAGGGCTTTCAAAGCCATGATCATTTATTGATTTCAAAACAGCATTACTGAGACCTAGTTTTTTAAAATTATTCATAGTTATACTTTCCGTGATTTGTCTGAAAAAGCAATTAAGTAGCTTGTTCATATTTGTATACTTAAGATATATTAAAAACAATTAAGAGCTATAAGCACAACTTTAGAAAAGTTAAGATTAATTTACTGCTTAAAAGTTAATAATTGCTTATAACGGTGAACTCTCCCTTTATACTTTTGCCTATTTTGATGATGTGATTTACTCAGCATTCATTGTTCTTCCAAAGGTTCGACCCCGAATGGGTAGACCCGGAGGCATGACTTACGAAGGATATCAGGCTGCAATGGATAAGATGTGGCCCACAATGGAAGAGCCGGACGGGGAAGGCATAGACCTGCACACAGACGACCACAAGCGGCGGTTTATAGCGACCAGCAAGGGTGTAATCTTCAGTCAAGCGCCCCCCTTAACCGAAGAAGACAGGTTAGAAGCAGACTGGCTTTGGGACAGCATAGCTATGCCAGGAACCAGCCTGGGTACCGTGACCCCTAAGAAGAAGACGCACTAAAAAATTATAAGATAGACGACACAAAATTTAAGTGCGAGGGTGAGATTCTGAATTCCTTATCCTTCAATCAAACTGCGACATGTAAGGCAAAGTCCTCTTTTATTTATAGCTTTAATTGAGTGTCCGTAACATGCTTCTCTTTGTAAGGAAATTGCTTTTCAAAATCCTCCAGTTCCTCATTTTCTATTTTAAAAACCTCGTCCTCATTAAATTTTCCTGAAATGCCCCTCAGGCTACCATCGTAGAGTTCCAATGCCATAAATGCATCAAAATCATCACCCCAGGATGTCTGGATATTATATTCTTTAGCATTGACGAAACCAAAACGATGATAATAGTCGGGATTTCCGAAAATGATAATACCCTTATATCCCAACTGCCTTGCTTTTTCGATAGAATGATTCATTAATAAAGAACCAATCCCCTGTTTTTGATATGATGGCAATACTGCAAATGGACCCATACATAAAACTTCGAATTCTTTATTTTCCTTATTCAGGACCTTAGCTCTTGAATAGATAATATTGCCGACGATTGTATCCTTATCACATGCAATAAAATCCAATTCTTTTACAAATGCAGGTACTTTTCTTATTTTATGCACTACAAGATGTTCATCACATCCTGGTTTGTATAAATCCCAGAATGCTTCTCTTGTCATGTATTCTACACTTTGGAAATCCTTTTCTTCTTCTAATCTGATAGAAATGTTCATTGTCGTTCTCTCCTCCTATCTTTTGAATGACTCTTAAATCAAAATATTTAAGACATGGTAACTTCTATCTAAAATATAGAAAGTCGTAAATATTTTTTATATAATCTTTTTGCTAATGTATCATTCCTCAAAATGCTTTTTTTTGTACAATTATACGTACGTGTAAATATAAATTTGTAAATAGTTGAGTTTATTTAGATTAATCATTTAGATAAATTTTTCAAACAACTTCATAAAATCAAATATTGAATTGTTTAAGTGAAAGCGTACAAAAAATTCGAGCTCCTTATTACCCTATTCCTTAGTACGGGAGATTAGATTCGAACCCATGAATTCCTTTGAATCAATTTAAAAATCCAATCTCTTCAATGAAATTGCAGCATTTCAGAAGCAAATCCCTCTGGGTATAGTATCCTGCAACTCACTCAGAGCCTCTAATTGTAAAGGGAAAACGGCAAATAATAAAAAGCCTAATTATAAATTTACATAATCAGTTTCCTGCTTTCTCTAGCCGTTCTTGTGCCAGGTTATTTTTCTTATAGTGTGGTTGTTGAAGTGTATTTGGAGCTGATTCCTCACGGAGAACACCTGCATACACCCGGGAAGATGGGGTTGGTTTTGTCCCCCTGAGTTAGCCCAGTATATTCCTCATCAAGTTTCCCAATATTGCTGGCTTGGGCCCTATATATGACGCTATTTCGGGAGCTTTATACGGTCCCGCTGCTTTCCAGTGGATCGTCCTGGGCAGTATTTTTGCAGGCGGAGTGCAGGATTATTTTTAAGATATGTTAAGTATCCGCCATGAGGGAAAGAGCATTTCAGAGATAGATCACAAGAAGTATCTACCCCTTATTCGGAGCTGCCCTGTTGATAATGGCAGTAAGCATCGGCTCCATGCTTCTCATCAAAGGATACGAGATACCTGAAATAACCTTCAGGAGTATTCATCCTGAAAGCCTTCATTTTTGTGGCCTATGCTTTATAACCATCACCTGTGGAGCTGTTAGCGGGTTCCACTCGACCCAGTCTCCGATAATGGCCCGATGTCTTATTAATGAAAAATATGGAAGGCGTATTTTCTACGGAGCCATGATAGCAAAGGAAACTATCGCCCTTATCCGGGCTGCTGCAATGTCTTTCTGTCCGGAAGGAGTAGGCGGTCTGAATAAAACAATCACTGGGAGGTGCTGCCCTGGTGGTAAAGAATGTATCATTGGGTTCGCTGGGACCTGCAGGAGGAATTCTCGCTATCCTGGGAGTTATTGCCTGATCCATCACATCCGGAGATACAGCATTCAGGAGTGCACATCTACCATAGCTGATGCTATGAGTCTGGACCAGAGACCTTTAAAAGTACCGCCGCCGCTTGTGGCTTGTTTGCCACCTTTTTAAGGAGAAGATCTCTATCATTATCTTTACCCAATGAGTGAATAATGAAGAAAGATTTAGAGATGAATAGTTTGAATAAGAAATAAAAGGGTTGGATCCAAAAAAAGAGCGCGAGGAGAAGAAAATAAATCTTTAACCGATGACCAGTGAATGAGAATGTAATCTGCAAGAAATAAAAAGGAAATGTGAAGTCGGAGAAGTGAGGTCGGAGAAGTGAAGTCGGAGAAGCAAAGTCGGAGAAGCGAAATAGGAGAAATGAAATAAAAGAAGTAAGTAGGGGAAATGAAATAAGAAAAGTAAGTAGGAGAAATGGAATAGGAAAAGTGAGGTGGGAAAAGATTTCAGGAAAACTATGTCAGATCCTGGAATCTTTTCCTTGATATCCAACCCTTGTTCGTTCTTACTTTTTGCAAAACCCGTTGAGGTTTTACCCCAATTTCTTAATGCATGTGCCCATTTTTTATGGGTCTCTCACTTTTATCGTTATCAGGCACTGTTTTTTTTGACCAGTGCCCTGCAAGGAAAGCTCCGGACAGGTTGTGCCAGATGCTGAAGATTGCACCCGGAAGCGCTGCCGCAGCAGTGAAATGTTTTATCGCAAGAGCAACACTGAGGCCTGAGTTCTGCATTCCGACCTCGATTGCCAGGGTCCTTGCTTCTTTTTCGCTAAGCCTGAATGCTTTTGCGACTCCATAGCCGCCTGCAAGCCCAAACCCGTTGTGCAGGATTACTGCAAGCAGGACCAGGGGGCCGCTTTGTTCAAGGTTTTCGCTGTTCGTCCCTATGATTATGGCAACTATTATCACTATAGCAGCGGCTGAAATTGCCGGAAAGATGTCCCTGACTGTTTTTATTCTTTTTTCAAAGAAGTAGTTTATTAAAAGCCCGAGAACTACAGGCACAATTACGATATTTACAACACTTACAAGCATACCTGTAACGTCAACGTCCACTGTTTGCCCTATAAACAGCCAGGTAAGGAACGGAGTTACGATAAAGGCAATCATCGTGGAAACAGATGTGAGTACTATAGAGAGTGCAACATCCCCTTTTGCAAGGTAGCAGATCACATTCGAAGCCGTGCCACCAGGGCAGCAGCCAAGCAGGATTACACCCGCCGTAAGGTCTGCAGGAAGATTTAAAGCCAGGCAAACTATCCACGCAGCCAGAGGCATAAGGGTGTACTGCATCAGAGTGCCCAGAAAGACCACAAAAGGCCTTTTCAGGACTG
This sequence comes from Methanosarcina subterranea, assembly GCF_055385895.1. Classification (NCBI taxonomy): domain Archaea; kingdom Methanobacteriati; phylum Methanobacteriota; class Methanomicrobia; order Methanosarcinales; family Methanosarcinaceae; genus Methanosarcina; species Methanosarcina subterranea. The sequence goes on from NZ_AP042426.1 coordinate 3,392,310, forward strand.
CAAGGAAACTGTCCACTGAAAGTGTAACTCCCATTCCGAGCATGATCAGGCTTAAAAATGGTACAATGAGATTACTGTGTGGGGCAAAATATTCCGGATATACGTATGCCACTGCAGATAGGAGTACCGCCCATAGGGGAAATAATTTTGTGAATTTTTGAAACATTTTCTGTACACCATCTCTTCAGATAGACACCTGAGTCATTAAATAAACTGAGATTGTTATTTAAATATATACCTATTTATTCTCGATAAATAATAAAGCTGTAATTAATTTAGAAATAGTAGCAACGATACATAATATCTATTATACCGGAGTTTACATTTTGTAGTATAAAGCCGCATAAGGCAACATGAAAAAGTAGAATTTTTGCATATTGTACGAACTCTGGTTCTCTTGAAGCGGGATTCCCTCCCAATAACTTTTTGAAATTTGTGGTTTTACAGAAAAATCGACACACTACCAATATCAAATGAATGTTTGTTCTAATGATATTTTTGGCAGGCCTGGAAAATGGAAGCTTTATTTAATTCAACTGCTATCGGTTAAATTTTATCCCATTATTAGCTTTTATCCAGTCATTAGTTTTCATCTTGTTATTAGTTTTTATCCTGTTATTAGTTTTCATCCTGTTATTAACTTTCATCCGATTAAATGCTCAGGGTACTCAGAATTTCTCGGACGTCACTTGCTACTTATATATACAGGCTCTGCCGATACAATCCCCCATGAGACTGGATTCATACCTTGTAGAGATGGGACATTTTAAGTCCAGGGGACGAGCCAAGACTGCCATTGGTGATGGAAATGTTAAAGTCAACGGCACTGTAGTAACAAAAGTCTCCAGAGACGTCTCAATTGATGATATAATAGAAGTTGTCGAGGGCCTGGACCAGCCACAGGGCTACTTCAAACTCAGGCTTGTTCAGGAGGAAAGCGGGATTCTTAAACAGGGGGACACAGTTCTTGACCTGGGATCGAGTGCAGGCGGTTTTCTCCTTTTTGCGTCTGAGATTGCAGGCAATGTAAAAGGCATAGAATTCAGCCGGGATTTCAGGAGCGAGCTTGGTAAAATCGCATATGAGCGGGAAAATGTTGAGGTAATATTCGGGGATGTATTTACCATACCTCTTAAAGATCTCTCTGAGAAGCCCGTGGACGTTATTCTCTCAGACATGACCCTTGAGCCGGAAGACTCGATTAAAGCCCTTGCCAGAATGCTTCCTCTCCTGAAAGAAGGGGGAAGGCTGCTCCAGGTAATAAAAACTCCAAAAAAGAAAAACCCGAAGCCGATTCTGAGCAGGATTGAGAACCTGGGGCTTGAGATCCTGCAGGTCATCAGTTCCGAAAAGCAGGAGATTTACGTAGTTGCAAAAAAACCTCTGCCTGAAGAAAGAGAATCAAAAGGAATTCAAACGGATGAAAGCTGAGGAAAAATCTGGTTCCTCTTCGGATAAGTACAGTTGTAAGGATATATGCAGTAAGAATACATGCGCTAAGGATATGTGCACTAAGGATACATGCACTAAGGATACATGCACCAGGGATACCTGCACCAGGGATACCTGCGTTAAAGAAACCGGACTGAGGGTCTATGGGCATGGAAAACCTGTTCGCCTCTTTGTTGCAGGGTTGCACGGAGATGAGTGGAGAGACACAACGGAAATCCTGATGAAAATCGAGCCTCCTGAAAAAGGCACCCTTGCATTGATCCCTCTCGTCAGGAAAGGAGAATATACTTCAACTCTTGATCCTGCTTACTATCCGGTAATGGGAATAAGTATACTCGAAGCCATTGAAAGCCTGAACCCTGAAGTTTATATTGAGCTCCATTCTTATTCCAGAGAAAATCTTGAAAAACTTGCAGGGAGGGACAGGCTGGAAAGGATCGGAGTGCCTGCCTACAGCATCCTGAAAGCAGGAGTATTACTGGGTTCGGTTTCTCCCTGGATCCGGAGGAAGTATTTTCCAAAAGAAGCCCTTTGCCTTTCTTTTGAGATCCAGAAAGGAAATCCCGGGTCAAGAGAGTTTGCTGCCAGCATGCTTGAAGTCCTTAAAGAAACCGGATCAAGGGATGAATTCGTTGAATACCTGAAAAAAGAATTTCCTGAACAGGCAAGAAAAGCTATAGAGGATTACCGGCATTTTTACGGGGAAATCTGAGAGATTGTCTTCTGATAATTTGAGAGATTGTCTTCTGATAATTTGAGAGATTGTCTTCTGATAATTTGAGAGATTGCCTTCTGATAATTTGAGAGATTGTCTTCTGAGATGTATAGCAGGAAAGGGCACTTTACTCCTCAGAAGGTAGCACTGAAAGATTTTCAAAAGGAAAATATTGAAAGATGCCGAGAAGAAAATATTAAATGCAACAAAATATTAAATGCGGCATATAGTGAAATTGTACTTCTGGAAAACCAGGTTTTTATCCGTACCGCAGTAAAGCGTTCAGTTCCGAGTCTGTTTTAAGGAATGCCTTCTCTTTTTCTTGAAGTGTGCGTTGAGCGATTTCAATCCCGCTTTTCATAACGATCTGTTCGGAGTAACTTGCATTGTTATATAGCGCTATCAGTTCGTTATAGTACAACCTCTCTTTCTCATAATCAAGGGCCTTTATTTTCCAGTCCCGGTATAGAGAAATGAAACTCCTGTAGTTTTTCGGATTACTGAAGGTCAGTCCCTGGTAGTACTTTTCATTTTCATCGCTATATACAATGTAACCAGCAGTACATTCTATAGCTAGCCATGAACCCGGAGAAACTTCAGCCAGGACCCATGCATGATTGAAGCCGTCAATAGTGCTCGAGTTCGACACATTCATATTACTGTAAGTACGGCTAGGGACTTCAATCTCACCAAGATTCCCGGAGTCAGGGCTTTTATGGACAGTTTTCGCATTTGCGATCCTGTTACCGCCTGCGGATTCAAAATTTCCTACTGAGATTCTTGCGTTAATTCCTTTTGCCTTTAACATATTCCAGATATCCTGGGCCATGTTATCGCAGTCATAGACATCATCTTTTGAATATGTATGGCTACTGGAGTATTCTGTCGCTATTTGCTCGCACAACCGGATATTCTTATCAGTCTGTATCCGACCCTGAGGTATCGGGCTGTTTACAGCAGGAGACTCATTAGAGCCAAGGGCAAAAGTTGAGTACGCAGTCAATAAGGTTCCTAAAACACAAATTAAAACCACAATCCAGATACTTTTAAAAATGCATCTGTAGGTGGGTATTTTGCGGTTATTAAAAGAGAAAAATACTGATTTTGTAAAATGAATTTCCCGGGAAGTAGAAGTTTCGGACTCAAACTCCTTTACCTCATGCTCGGAACTTTCTATATCGGGTTTGTTTTTAATTCTCTTTCCGCAACCTGAACAAAAAAAATCTTCCTGATCTACTATTAATCCGCAGTTATTGCAGTACACTTTCCACTACCTCATCAGGGAATTATCTTCATCGGGAATTATCTATAATTTTAAGAAGCTTAAGATCTCAGGACCTGTTAAATGAAAAATTAAGTTTATTAACCACAGTTCAAACTTTTTTTTCATTAAGTCCGTTCAGAAACAATTTATTCGGACAAGTTGTAGGTTTACTTAGTCAGGATTCAGTCCACTGAAGCTCGGTTGATCAATCCAATTGATTTACCCACCATTTCCCTCAGACCAGACACATGCAGCCTGAAAAGTATCACGTAAATTAGTTTCTATTTAGCCAAAGGCTGGACCTAAATCTCTCAAGAATATTCATTCGAATATAAAAATAACTTACATATATAATTGAGTCAGTTTAATAATAGTTTAATAGTAAAAATTAGTGGAATAATAAAATAAAAAATAAAAAAATAAATGTGAAAGATAAAGAATAATTATGAAACGGAAAAAATGAGTATGAGAGATAAAAAATAAAACAGATGGTCTAAAGATATAAAAAGAGAAAAAGAAAAGCCTGAAATATAGCACTTCTTCCAAAAAAGGGAGCTGCAGAAAAACATCTGCAGCCTTTTCTGTAATAAATAAATTACTTCCTCTTCAATTGTCAAACTGAAAAGATTCGGGTTTTATCTGCGCATGTTAAGTGCAGGTGCTGACATACCGTCGTAGGTACTTGCCATATGCTCGGGTCTGACGTCCTGCATTGAAGAACTCTGAGCACGAAGCATGCTGTCCACACGGAGCACCATTGCTGCAGCTTCGGAACCTGCTTTGATGGAGTTGACCTTTACCCTGAGAGGGTCAACAACGCCTTTTTCAAGCATATCTTCAGCAGCACCTGTATGGATGTTTAAACCGGCATTCTTGTTTTCTGTATGCTTTGCACGGAGGTTCAGGATGGTATTGATGGTATCCAGACCTGCGTTTCTTGCAATTGTCCTGGGAATTTCCTCAAGAGCTTCAGCAAAAGCTGTGATTGCCATCTGTTCACGCCCGCCTATACCGGAAGCATAAGAACGGAGTGAGAGTGCAACTTCCATTTCCGAAGCCCCGCCTCCGGCAACAACCTTTCCATCTTCAACCACACATTTCACAACTCTGAGGGCGTCATCAATTGCACGTTCCAGGTTGTCTACAACATGCTCGGTTCCGCCGCGGAGAACAATTGATACTGATTTTGCACCCTTGCAGTCCCTGAGGTAGGTTTTACCCTGATCGTCGTCCCTGTCCTGCTCAAGGAGCCCTGCGTGCCCGAGTTCTTTTTCAGTAAGTTCCTTGATATTTCTTACAGGTCTGCCCCCTGTAGCGTCAGCAAGGTGCTGCATATCATCATTCTTCACCCTGCGGGTTGCGTAGATTCCCCTGCTCTGGAGGTAGGCTGCAATCTTGTCGTCCATGCCTTTGGAGCAGAAGACAGCGTTTGCGCCTGCCCTGATAATATAATCTGCCATCTCAAAGAGGGATGCATCCTCCTGCTTTACGAAATTCTCGATATCACTTACATTGCTGATCTGGAGCTTTGACTTGTTTGCAGTCTTTCCGGTCTCCATAGGAGCATCAATGAGTGCGATATTGGGATTTACAATTTTGAGAGGGAAATTTTTATCGAGTGCAACCTTATCGAGTACGACTCCTTCCACAAATTCCGTCTTCTCAACAAGCCCACCGATATCTTTTGTAAGGATAACGTTTTTAAGGTCAGCTTTTCCTTCCTCTTGAATGGAAAGAACCGCATTCACGCAAAGTTCTGCAATCAAACGATTGTATTTTTCAGAAGCCTTGCCAGTGATAGAGGTCCGGGCAGTTTTTATAAGCAGTTCTCTGTCGTCCTCACCTACAGTAACTGCCAGGTTCTCAAAAGCCTCAATAGCTTTATCTGCTGCAAGCCTGTATCCTTTGACAACAACTGACGGGTGGACTCCTCTTTCAATAAGGCCTTCTGCTTTTTCCAGCAGAGCGCCTGTGAACACAACAGCGCTTGTAGTTCCGTCACCTGCAGAGCTTTCCAGAGACTGGGCAACCTCCACAATCATTTTGGCTGTCGGATGCTCAATGGACATATCGTGTAAGATAGTAGCACCGTCATTTGTGATGGTGATATCCCCCAGAGGGTTAACAAGCATCTTGTCCATTCCCCGGGGTCCGAGCGTACTCTTAACTATATTTGCCACTGCTTTTGCAGCTGCAATATTCATGCTCAGTACATCTTTTCCCTTTGTTTGTTCTTTTCTCGGATCTATTATGTAGATTGGCTGGCCACCTTTATCCATCTGAACAAAACCTCCTGAAAATACATAGTATGAATTGAAGAATAAATAGTTGATAATTTGAAGTTGTTTTCCGGCTTACGATTGCTTTTTCTAAGGTCTCGAACCTGAGAACTATATTTTACGCAATTTGTCTGACTTGCAGATAGTAATTGATCAAGAAATTACTGATAATACTTCTATAAAAATATACCGGTAAGACCTGCGGATTTACAAAAAGAACGCTGTTTCCGCATCCTGTTATCCTGCAGCTCCTGTTATCCTGTAAAGACGAAAAGGGAGAACCCTTTTCTGCTTGCTACAGGGATCTGAAGGAAAAATGTTTACAGGAAGCGCTTCTGCCGTTAACTTTTATCACTTAAAAGAATATCTTAATAGTTTCATTCTTTTATGTGAAATATCCGGCTTTTGTGCTCTTTTTCGGTGAATTTGTTTGTGATCCTGTTTAATTCGTTTGTGATCCTGTTTAATTCGTTTGTGATCCTGTTTAATTCGTTTTCTATCCTGTTTACTTTTGCCTGGTTATAACCTTCACAGACCCGTCTTTTTCTCCGATATAAAGCTCATCAACATTACAAAAAACCCCGTGCTCAACCACTCCCGGGATTGCAGACAATTGAAGAGCAAGAGCTTCAGGGTCTTTTATGACACCAAATTCTGCATCAAGGATAAAGTTCCCGTTATCCGTGATTACAGGCCCGTCTTTTTTTACAGCAGACCTGAGACTTGTCTTTCCACCCAGTTCCCGGATTTTCTTTACGACAAGTTCTTTTGCAAAGGGCAGGACTTCCACGGGCACGATTTTATCAAGCTGTGTGCCTGTTTTCGACTCGTCAGCCACAACCACAAACCGTTTTGCTGAAACAGAAACTATCTTTTCCCTCGTATGAGCCGCTCCTCCTCCTTTAATGGCACGGAGTTCGGAGTCTATCTGGTCAGCTCCGTCAATTGCAAGGTCCAGTTCGGGGTGCTGGGAAAGGGTTGTCAGCCTGATTCCGGCATCTATAGCGAGCATCTCGGATTGGTAAGAGGTAACAACCCCCAGGATATCGAGCCCTTCTTCCCGAACCCGGCGTCCAAGTTCCTTTATGGTGTATGCAACTGTTGAACCTGTGCCGAGCCCGACAACCATCCCGGAGCTGACAAGCCCTGCTGCAGCAATTCCTGCTGCCCGTTTTTCTGGAGAATCAGTAGAAGTATTTCTTTCCGTCATTTTATGTTCCGCCTTTCAGCTTTAAAAAAGTTAATAAATATTTCTCAAAAACAGGAAGTCCTTTCAAGTTTAAAAGAAAAAATAAGAGGGTTTCAGGGAGAAAGTCTTCTCCTGTCCCTCGGGAAGAGTACGGTATCCCTGATATTGTCAGTCCCGAGCATGGTCATGACAAAACGCTCACAACCCAGTCCCCATCCGGCATGCGGGGGCATTCCGTATTCGAAGGCTTTAAGGTAGAACTCAAAGCCGTCAGGGTTTAAGCCCTGGGACTCGATCCGGCTCTTAAGCAGGTCAGGAATGTGAATACGCTGGGCTCCGGAAGAGAGCTCCATTGTACGGTGCATCATATCAAAGGACTTGCTGAATTCAGGCCTGTCCTCATAAGGCATGGCATAGAAAGGTTTGATTTCCGTAGGCCAGTCGATAACAAAATAGTGGGACTCACCTGTAGTTTCGTAGACATAATCTCCGACTGTGTGTTCTCCAAGAGTGCCCAGGTCATCTCCCCAGTGCATTTTCTCTTCCGAGCGGCTGTTTATGATCTCTATTACCTCATCATAGGTAAGCTTCAGGAAAGGAGTCTTCGGGACCTTCAACTCAACCCCGAGTGCTTCAAGGGAGCCTTTGCAGTTCTCAATTACACGGGCGTAGACGTAAGCGACCAGGTTTTCCAGGATCTCCATTACATCAAAGTGGTCGGCAAAGCTGACTTCGACATCAATAGAAGTGGCTTCGTTTAAGTGCCTGCGGGTATCGTGCTCTTCTGCCCTGAAAATAGGGCCAATTTCAAAAACCCTGTCAAACCCGCCGCTCATGAGGATCTGTTTAAAGAGCTGGGGACTCTGGTTGAGAAAGGCTTCCCTGTCAAAATAGGTGATCGGGAAAAGAGCAGTCCCACCTTCGGTTGCGGTAGCGACTACTTTTGGGGTTGCTGTTTCAATAAAGTTGTGTTTTACAAAATATTCCCTGATAGCCTGGAGAGATTCATGCCTGATTTTGAAAACCGCAGTTGTCTCGGCTCTTCTCAGATCAATAAAGCGGGAGTCAAGTCTTGTGTCCAGTTCGGCTTCCACCTTTCCTGTAGTGTCCATGGGAAGAGGGGAAGCTGCGACGTTCAGGACATTGATTTCTTCAGGGAGCAGTTCATAACCATTCGGAGCTTTCTCTTCAAACTTGACGGAGCCAGTTACGGAAATTACGGACTCGCGAACGAGCCTTCTTGCTGCATCAAAGAGCTCTTTGTCAATCTTTTTCTTTACAAGTGTGACCTGAGCCTTTCCTTCCCTGTCCCTTAGAACAACGAAACAGATTCCTCCGAGGTCTCTGACCTCGTGGACCCAGCCTGCGAGGGTTATTTTCTGACCGTTATCAACTTTTTCGGGCTTGACATCGGTTGTATAATGTGTTCTGAGATTTGCTAAAGACATAAATTCACCTTAATTAGGGGATAAATTAAACGTAAATATAAGAATGAAGCTGAAACGTAGGTGAATAGTCATAACTCATTATTAATGTATTTGTTGCAGCACCCGAGTTTCGCTTCCCGAGTTTCGCGTCGGGAGCACGAGGTCCGTTTCACTCGCTTCGCTCGCTCAAGCAGACTATTTATAAAAATCACAGCTTTTACCTCACGAATTGCGCCTCGCCCGAATTGCGCCTAGGGAGTACGCGTCCTTTTCGCTATGCTCAAGAGGACTAATTTATGGATCTAGCATTGCTTCTGCTTTAACTAAAAAGAGTTATTGAAGTTTCGATCTGGTTTTGAAGCTATGACCTGTGATCCAAAGGTTATCTTTTGTGTTTGAGAGGGCTGATTTGTAAACAATGAGATCTTGGTTTCCATGTGGGTTTAAAAGAAATAAAAATCAGATAGAGAGTTAAATAAAGGGTAAAAATGAAATACAAGTGTAAAAACTGAAGTTTAGAGGAGAAAATAACGTGAAAAAGGAAATAATAATTTTTCTGATAATTTTGGGTGTGCTTTTTGCTGCTGGTTGTGCTGAAAATGGGAATTCGGATGAGCCTTCGCCTTCCACACCTGCTGAGGAAGTAGATAACGGAGAAGCTGCAGGAACCGAAGAGACCGTTACAGGAGCGGAATCTGAGATTATTGATATTGAGATCCGGGACTACAAATATATACCCCAGAATCTCACCGTTAAGGTAGGACAGACGGTCAAGTGGACTAATAATGATACTGTTCTTCATGACGTTGTGGGTTCGGGTATCGAATCCGAATACCTTCAAAAAGGGGAGACATTTACATATACTTTTGAAGAGGTAGGGACTTACCAGTATATCTGTACACTCCACCCCTGGATGGAAGGAGAGGTAATTGCAGAGGTCTGAATAACGAAGTAGCTCTTAAAATAGGCTCAGTAAAATCAATTTAAGGTACATCCAGAAACATCCTCGTGAAGTTTCACTTTTCTACTTTTTAAGCTTGTTTGACGGCTCTAAGAGGCTTATATATGGATAGAATGTAAAGCTTTTATAGGGCTGTAAATAACCCTAAAATAAAGGAGTGGGACTGACAATGGGTGAAACAGATATTAGTGAAATCGATCCAGCGTGTAGAAGTGCACCAACTAAGACGATGAAAGATGGTGGAGTAACAAAAATACTTCATAATATTGATTCCTTTGTAGCAACCGGGATAGTACCAAAGGACTGGAAACCAGATCTCATTTTTGGAGACGAAATCGTCTGGAAAGGATGGCTTTATACCCTCCAGTACGAGGAAAAGAAAAATGGTGAGATAACTAAACATTATGTTTGTCTGTATCCTAATGATTAAGGCTCTTTAGAGCCTCTAAAAAATCTGGTGTAAGGGAAACGAATATACCAAAAATACAGTCAAATCCAGGAATATTCCGAGTTGAGTTATATTTTTTTACTTTTTTGAAAACAGTTTGATATTTCTTTATCTAACTCATCCTTTTGATATAGAGTCATGTATTGTGAAAATTCTTTCTACATGAAGACAATGTTCCACCTTTAAGGTGAACTTGATGAATAAGTCCTCAATTTTCGGCACTCTGGAAACAAGGTTTTGATATGTCGGATAGGGTGCGCTGGAGAGTAATATGGATATGAACCTTTGTAGACATTTTACTTACAGACTTTTTTATAAGCTCAGAGCCTGAAAAAAAAGAATTAAATTTGACTTTATTCGAAATCCAGAGATATTTTTTTGAAAAAATTTCTTTCCCAAGCCCTTATAGACGCGCGCCCGGGAACTACACAAAAAACAGGACTGAATATGCACAAAAATCTTATTCTATGTATTTTTTAATGATATTCTACACGAATAAAAATTAAATAAATACTTATAAAGTTCAAAAAGAATTGAGGTTAAACTCCAGCTTTTATAACTAATTATAATTAGATTTACAAAAATATGTATTTTTCTTGGATACCTATATATAATGGAACTGGAATTCAATGATCTGAACATAAATATTATTATAAAATTTCAGAGAAAAGAGGGAGTAAAAAATTATACAGATCGTACATCTTTCAGATATTCATTTTTCAGAAGCATACTTTGTCCCGGAAATCGCAGAATCCATGCTGCAGAGCATAAATCAGCTGGATCCGGATATAGTAGTAATTACCGGTGACCTGACAGAAAATGGTTTTTCAGCCGAATATGATGGAGTAAAGAAGTTTATTGACAGGATCGAGTGTAAAGACAGAGTCCTTGTCCCTGGAAACCACGACTCCAAAAATGCCGGGTACCTGCACTTTGAAGACCTTTTCGAAAACAGGTTCTCAACCAAGAATCTCGGAGGCGTAACTGTTGTAGGGGCTGATTCCTCACAGCCTGATCTTGATGAAGGGCATCTCGGAAGGGAAAACTACGGCTGGATCAAAGAAGCCTTCTCCGGGGAGAATTTCAAGGTATTTGCCCTGCACCACCACCTTGTCCCGGTCCCTCTTGCGGGCAGAGAAAACACCGTCCTTGTCGATGCAGGCGATGTCCTTGATCTCCTGAACCGCTGCAAGGTAAACCTCGTACTTTGCGGGCACTGCCATATTCCTCATGTCTGGAACCTGAACAATATGCTCGTTGTAAATGCAGGCACCTTCTGTTCCTCCAAGACCAGAGGTAAAACCACGCAGTGTTTTAACCTGATTCAGGCTGAAAACGAAAATTCAGATAAAAATAACTGGAAGGTCCGGATTTCCAGGGTTTTCCCGCAGGGGAACTTGGAGCTGATTACAGAAACCGTAATGTAAGGGAGCATCAGATCTCCTGGTTTTCCTTTACTGGTTTTCCTCTTTTTTATTTTTGATTATTAAGAAAGGGGACGTTGTCATCATTCCTTTTCCTTTCAGACTTTACCGCCTCAAAAAAGAGGCAGGCGGTCGTGATCGCAGATCTGAAAGGAGAAGACCTAATCCTCTGCCAGATTACAAGTGCTGTAAGAAATGACGAGTATGCCGTTCTTCTTACGAATCCTGACTTCGAAGAAGGCAGCTTCCCTACCGAAAAGAGTTCGATTCACACAAATAAGGTCTTTACTGCTGACCTTTACTGCTGACCTTTACTGCTGACATATCCCTTATTCTATAGAGGAGTGACTATCTTAAGCCACAGAAAATCCGGGAAGCCGAGGAAAACTTACCGAGATATTTACAAAATAATTGCTTTGCAGGGAAAGCTACAGGTCAATTATTTTGCTACTTACTCCTTCTTGATCTGCCACCCTACCAGTTTATCCGTTTTAATTTTCTCAATCTCATTTCTCTCAGCCAGGTCCTGCAGAATTTCAAGAATCTCTTTTTCCCTGATCTCGAGATCGTACCTGTCCTTAAACTCAGCTATAATCTGAGAAGTATCAAGGACATTATGCCCAAGAATTTTTTCAGTAAAGCCTGCCAGATCTTCATACCGAGCCCAGGGGTAAATAATCCAGCGCCATCTGACAACCTTCTGACCATAAAAATCCGGAACGAAAGAAGAACAGGTCTTGTGCTGGAGGACTGCGGTTCTTATCTCTGCAGGTCTCAGGCTCCGTACATAATCCACAGCAAGCTGCAGGGTATCTCCAGTATCGGTTATGTCGTCTGCAATCAACACCTTTTTCCCGCTTATGTCCCCGGAAACAGGAAATTTGATTCTGGCTCCCGCCTGCATGTCCGCCCCCCACATATAGTGTTCAATTTTCATTGAGGTAAGCTCTTTAAAAAGCAAAAAGTCCGAAACCAGCCTCCCTGGAACATAGCCTCCCCTTCCTATAGCAATGATCAGGTCGGGCTGGTAGCCTGAAGCTTTAATTTTCCGGGCAAGAAGCCTGGAAAGGCGAGAAACCTCTCCAAAGCTTATGAGCTCGCACCTGAAAGATCCCTTTTCTGCCGGAGAGCACCCTTGCTGTCGGGCTTCTTTTCTATTTACTGTGTTCAGATAAACCGCCTTCTTCATGCATGTCTTTCAGGCTCCTCTTCCGGATATGAACCAGAGGGAAGCTACTGTACTTGCAAACGATCTCCAAATGAGCAAATAGTGCACCCTCAATACTGATATGAGGTACGTATTTCAATCACCTCTTCCCTTGAAATTACTTCAGTACCATCTACCACGGCATAGACTCTGAAATAGAGGTTACCTGCAGCAGGTGCTACTATACTACCTTCGAACTCCTGAGGACTTATTCCATTCTGTGAAAGACTTCTTGAAGGATATGCATCAATGTTCGGACCTGCATGTGTAGAACTGCTTAGGACACGGGTGTCACTGATATTACCCGGAGACCCGCCTGATACCCTCCATCGGATATTAAAAGCATCTCCACCCCGAACGCTTTCCGGCGCCTCAGTAATTTCAATAGATATTTCTTCAGCTTCTGTACCTGAAGGTGACTCCGCAACTTCAGGTGACTCTGCAATTTCAGGCGTTTCATTATCTGTGAGCGGCTCGACCTGCCCGTTTTCGGTGCAGCCTGCTGCAAACACCAGTGATATGCAAAAAAGTATAGAGAAAAAATGAATCATACCTCTCATTAAACAACCCCCTTACAATAACTTGATAACCATACTTGATAACCCTGTATGCCTGGATTTTAACTGTAGCTCCCTGCTCTAGATTTATCTTACCAGTATCAGTTGAAAAAAGGCAAGAAGTAAGAGAAAGAATATTCGAAAAACACTTGCCGATTTTGATGCCCCATTTTGATACCCAATTATAATTTTACTGGAAAATATATAAGGTTGTTTTTGTAAAGAATAAAGAATATCTTCACATTTATTAATTCTAAACGGCCTTTACACTAACTTATTCAAGATCCTGAAACTTTAAATATCAAAATAAGCATCCAGGATTAAAATAAAAACATAAGTCGTTGAAAAAACAGAAATCGTTTCCTAAAGCGGTAAAAAACGGCATTTTTATATACCTGCGTCTCACTACTAATTTTACCCACAAAACGGATTTTTATTGATAGTTTTTAAAAGGAGGATAATAATAATGGACTTCAAAGCAATCCTTGCAATACTTGTATTCTTCACCCTCTACTTTATCTATCATTTCTCATCCGGCGCTATAGCCTGAGAAATACTGTCGAAAAAGGAGTATAAAGCTTATGGATTTTAAAGCGATTCTTGCGATACTAGTCTTTGCTGTACTTTACTATATATATCATTATTCAAACGGAGCCATAGCTTGAAAAAGAGAAAAGCAATACCGGAATTCCATAAAAAAGCAATTCTTAAAAAGCAATTCTTAAAAAGCAATTCTTAAAATTTGAATAATGATAAAGACAGTTGAGATTATGTAGAAAACTTATTAAATTAGGATAAGGGTTTCTGCAGATCAAGAGTTATGTTGATTCAAGGATATTTCTACCCCGACTTAAAAAATATTTTAATCTTGTTCTAAAATTCGTGTTATATGAAAATTCTCCAGTCAACCTTTGAATTTATCTTTTAGTATCTACTGAGCTACATACACTTTTTACTTCAATATATTTCCTGCCGAAACAATAGTTGGAATTTACAATTCTAAAATTTATTTGGTACTTCTATTTTATTCAATTGTACTTTAATTTCTACTTTACTTGACCATGCTTGATATCAAGTTTATTTTGTGAAGTTTCTTTTATTTGACTCTATATTTTAGTTATAATTTTATAGATATTATATACCGATTTTGTAAATATTATAATATCATCTGAAAACTTATCTTATTACCTGAAAATATTTGAACCAGGGACACAATAAATATAAGATAAATCTGGGAAAGAAATAGGGATTAGGAGGATTGACAATAATAAGGGACTTTTTAAAGAAAATCGATTTTAAAGCTGCTCTTGCAATTCTTGTTTTTCTGATTCTTTACTACATATACCATTTCTCTGGAGGAGCCATAGATTAAAAACAAATGAAACAAAAAATCATAAAGAGACAATCTACTAAAGCAGCAAAGGACATCTTAGAAGTTACAATAAAAAGTAACAGGAGCATTTCATAACAGGCATAATTGATGAAAAGGAGCCTCAAGCTATGCTATCAAGAGAAAAAGATCAAGTAACGCACCAGGGGCTGGCTTCCGTTGAGGAAGAGTTTGACGAAGGAGTTGGGCAGGCTCTTGCTTCCCTGACAGAAATAGGCACAGTTTACCTCAGTGAAAAAAAAGAAGTGGAGGCTCAGAGTACGGTAGCTTCCATAAAAGAAATAGGAAAGGCTGCTGCCCTTCAGGGAATGGAGAATGCAGCAGTCAATGCTATCAGGTCTCTCGAAAGGATGCTCCAGTACTCAATGGAACAGAATATGGAGGGCACGACTGTCAGGGTTCTGCTTTCTTTTGGAACCATAGGGAAGACAGCTGCCGAGCAGCAGCTGGAAACTGTAGCCAAACTTGCTGCGTCAGTTCTTGGGAGAAGCGGAAATACGGCAGCTTTTCTGAACAGGGAAAGAGAAACAATTGCAGTAGCAATCGGGCTTGGAGAGATTGGAAAAGCGGTTGCAAGGATGAAATTCTCCGATGCCTCTGAAAATACCGCAATATGCGTTTCCTGCCTTGGGGATACCGGAAAACTGGCAGCTCAGAAAAGCCTTGAAGAGGCTGCAGTAGGAGTAGAGATAATGCTCGAAGAGATAGCTGCAGCAGCCATGCAAGAAAACCTTCAAAGTGAAGTAAGAAATATTACATCTTCTATTGAGGAGGTCGGGAAAAGCGCTGAACAGGAAGATATGGAAAGCGCAGTTTTTCAGGCGACTTCTGCCCTCCAGACGATCATGAGTAATGCAGGAAACAGATACCTGCACGAGACCTCGATTGCGGCAAAGATCGCCCTTGAATCCTTCAATGAACTTGATATAATAAACGACGAAACCAGAATAAGAAAAATAGAAGAAATAAGGAAAATGATGAGAGCTTTGTGGGCAGATTCGAAGTAAATCGAAGTAAAAAAGGCGAGAAAGATAATGAAAGTGAAAAATGGTAAAAAAACAGTCCAGAAAAAGCAATCCAAAAAATATCGGAAAAAAGAATTCCGGAAAACAATTCCGGAAAAGCCTCAGAAAAGCCTCGGAAGAAAAGCCCAGGAAATATCCTTAATTTGTCAGCGACTGGATAGGAGCTGGAATTCTTCCTCCCCGCTTTATAAAGGTCTCTGAACTGAAATTACTTACTGGCATAACAGGTGCGCTTCCGAGCAGCCCGCCGAATTCCACTGTATCTCCAACCCTTTTTCCTGGTGCGGGAATGATCCTGACTGCAGTTGTCTTTTTATTTATTACTCCTATTGCCATCTCGTCTGCAATTATTGCAGAAAGGGTAGTAGCAGGAGTATCTCCCGGGACTGCTATCATATCAAGGCCGACGGAACAGACGCTTGTCATGGCTTCGAGTTTTTCGAGAGAGAGAGCCCCGACTTTAACTGCTTCGATCATGCCTGCGTCCTCACTTACCGGAATGAAAGCCCCGCTGAGACCCCCTACGGAAGAAGAAGCCATTGCTCCGCCTTTTTTTACCGCATCGTTAAGAAGCGCGAGGGCTGCAGTCGTTCCGTGGGCTCCACAGCGTTCAAGTCCCATAGCTTCCAGAATAGCGGCAACACTGTCCCCGATTGCCGGAGTTGGGGCAAGAGAAAGGTCAAGAATCCCGAATTCCACACCAAGCCTTCTCGAAACTTCCCTTCCCACCATCTCCCCCATGCGTGTGATTTTAAAGGCTGTCTTTTTGATCGTCTCGGAAATTTCAGTGAGGTTAGGATTTTCAAGCTCGCAAACAGCTGCATTAACCACGCCAGGCCCGCTTACACCCACGTGGATAACACACTCGGGCTCACCTATCCCGTGAAAAGCTCCTGCCATAAAAGGGTTGTCTTCAGGGGCATTTGCAAAAACAACGAGTTTGGCACAGCCTATCCCGTCCCTGTCAGAAGTCAGTTCCGCAGTCTTTTTGATCTCTTCTCCCATCAGGCGGACTGCATCCATGTTAATGCCTGCTTTTGTAGTTGCAACGTTTACGGACGAGCAGACTTTCTCGGTAGTCGCAAGGGCTTCAGGAATGGAATTTATCAGTTTGAGGTCTCCTCTGGTTTGTCCTTTATGGACAAGGGCGCTGAACCCTCCTATAAAATCGACGCCTGCTTCCTTAGCAGCTTCATCCATTGTCTTTGCAACGGAAACGAAGTCCTGAGACTTGCAGCTTTCGGCTACTATGGCTATGGGAGTAACGGAAATCCGCCGGTTGATAATGGGAATCCCGTAAAGGCTCTGGATTTCATTTGTCGTCCTGACAAGCTCCTTTGCCCTGGAAGTTATTTTTTCGTAGATATTTTCGTTGAAGACCTCAATATCCGGGTGGCTGCAATCTCTGAGGCTGATCCCCATGGTGACGGTCCTGATATCAAGGTGTTCCATCCTGACCATCTGGATTGTTTCCAAGATTTCTTTCGGGTTTATAAGCATGAAAAATCCTCCTGCTTCCTTGCAGATCATATCCTGTGCATGAAACGGAAAGCATCTTCATGCTGCACCTTGATCTCAACTCCAAGGCTCTTTCCTTCGGCATCCATAGCCTGCTGAAAAGCCGAAAGGTTAAAGTTTTCCTTTGGGGCTTCTGCGAGCATGATCATTGTAAAGATGCCCTGCATGATAGTCTGGGTGATATCAACAATATTTACGTTGTAACTGGCCATCACCGTGGTGACCCTCGCAACAATCCCTACCCTGTCGCTGCCAATAACTGTGATAATGAAACGACTTGATGTCATGAAATATCTCCTGTTGATCCTGTTTTTTTTGCAGGTTAATACATGAAAACTGTAGACAAGAAAATTTTGTTCAGATTGAAGACCTGATAGATAATAAAGTAAACTGCTTAAAGTAAACTGCTCCAGTCCCGAAGTGAACACTTCTAACCCTCAAGTAGACGCGCGGACCCCATTAAAACTAAAGATATTGGAGGGGTTATAAAGAAAAAAAGTTATGAAAATAAAATAATTTATAAGCCGGGTTAATTTATCATTTATGAAAGGTTGATTAATCGAAAGTTGATTATCGAAGGCTGAATAGTAGAAGGCTGAATAGTAGAAGGCTGAAATAGAAGGCTGATTAATGAAGGGATGATTAATAAGCAGTTGATTCTCAGATCAGGCCTCCGTTTCAAAACAGAGCTGGATTATCCTTCCCGCGACTCTCTGAATATTCTCCCTACCTTTAAGTCTTATTGAAAAGTCAGCATACTTACGATATAGAACCAGTCTCTCTTCAAAAAGCTCCTTAAGGCTTCTGTCTCTGAGCCCTACTATACCCCTCTTTCTTGCGTTAGGGGTCCTTTTTACAATGCTTCTGAAAGGAGCGTCCAGGAAGACTATCTTAGAGACTTTTTTTAAGTGCTCCATGGCTTTTTTAGAATAAACAACACTCCCCCCTGGAGATATAATACAATTATCCACCTGTTCAAGCCCCAGAATAGCCTCTTCTTCAAATCTGATAAGAGCAGAATCACCCTGTTTATCAATAAGAGCCTGAAGGGGCATTCCAGCCTTCTCTGTTATCAGGCCATCGACATCAATAAAAGTATAATTCAGGCGTCTTGCAAGTGCCTTTCCTATAGTACTCTTCCCCGCTCCTGCCATGCCAATTAATGTTATGTTCATTGCCCACGCTTCCTGCCTGCGAAAATCAAGGAATTTACTGACGAAAATCCCCCTAGGTAAAAGGCTTGCAGTCTATAAGTTATCAGGACAAAATAGAATCTTCTGCTATATAAAATGTGCAACGTGAGTATTTTAAAGAAAAAGAAAATTTATAACACATGTCCGTAGTTTTTCAGACATATCAGGAGTTTTTCAGGCAGCCGTTACGATCATTTAGAGATAGCATATAAACTCCTATAAGTTTATAATTTACCAGCTATTTCCTCATATATTACTTCAATGAAAAAAACCTTATCTCGTTTTATAATTACAGGAAAAAGATTTAAAGAAATAATCGAATATAAGAAGCTATTATTAAGTCTGAGAAATTATTTTCTGATATGCCGTTCTTTTCTGATACGTTGTTCATTTCTGTTTACTGGCTGAGAGATCAGGCTGCAGATATATTTTTCAACCTCTTTAGAGGAGCACATAAAAGTAGACATATACTCCAGAAGGACAAAACTGCTGCCGCGTACATAATGTCTGAAAAGACTCAGGATCGTCAGCTTATCAACCTGTTCGAGAGAAACAATTGAAAGATACATGAGAAGCCGGATAAAAAGATTAGATGGAACACGAGCATTTTGACCCAGGGACTGTCCGAACTGATAGCCAGCCCGCAGATCCAGTTACAAAGTTTCAGGGAGTGTGAGAGAAGCTTGAATTTATAAAAGTGAAAAAACAGAGCCAGAACTATAAAAAGAAACGCAGATCCTGCTAATAAATTTATTTTCTGCTCTATTAAATCCATATGGTTCATTAACCCTTACTTTTCGTTATTATTTGAATTTATTTATTTATTTATTTATTTATTTAGTTAGTTATTTATTTCAAGGCCCGTTTTTCAATTCAGATCAATCAGGCATTTGCTGAAAACAGATTTAAGTTTGTAGTTTCCCGCTTAAAGCTCGCTCTGGGGAAGGTTTTTCAGAAGAGAGTAAAGAAAAACGGAAGGGATGCCCGACAAATAAAGTGTCTGACCGAAAAAATTTGTCTGCCTGCACCCCTTAACCGGACCTTACCTTAATTTTCCGGAGCCGTTAACGAGTCATACCTGTCAGCCCCTTCTGGCGGGAACGAAAACGGACAATCCGGACCCTGCTGTTAGCAGGAGGAATGGTCTGCACATAGACATTTTATCCTATGTAGAGCTTATATTTAACACTTTTCTAAAAATTCGTATTAACATATAAAACATGTCTAATTAAAGACCTGAAAGTCTGAGAAATAGGCCCTTTAAAAAAGATAAAAGTGAAAAGTTAAGCCTGACGTTAAAGTCTGCTTATTCCCTGATGTTTTCGATTACGTGTTTGCCCCTTTCAGCCGGGATGATTTTCAGCTCAGCACCTGAAAACTCTTTTTCAAGCGGCTCCTTCTCAGCAATCCTGTCCATTGTGATTGCAACTGCCGCAACTTCGGAATGGGGTTGGCTGCCTACGGCCACGTTCCAGTCAGCGAGCTGGTAAATTTCTGGTGGGACTTTTTCTGCACCTACAACGATCATGAGCCTGTCGCACTTTTTGAGTTCGTCGGTAACATCTGGCAGGTTGACCCCGTACATGGAAAGGTGGCAGACTTTTCCGCCTTCTTCTTTCCAGCCCCTGATTTCCTGCTTAAAGTTAACGTTATTTTTAATGTAAAAGTTTCCACCCCAGCGCTCGACCACATCTTCAAGGGTCTGCACAATCCCTGGGTCATCAGAAGCAAGAAGCATGCCTTCAGCTCCAAGCATCCTGGCAGTTAAGCCAACATGTGTGGTAATTCTCTTATCCCTCTCAGGGCGATGCCCCAGGCGCAGTAATACGATCCTCTTCATGCTCGGCTAAAACCCTTACAAGGTATTAAAGGGTTTCACTTAATTTTCACTTAATTTTCACTTAATTTTCACTTAAGTTTCATTGAAGTTTCATTGAAGTTTCACTTAAGTTTCACTCGGTTTCACTGAAAAAATGGGGAAAAAGAAAATATGGGTATCACTGGAACCCATAAGTTCCCGGGATTCTCCTGAGAAGCATACCTTCTACTATTATCGGGTTTGTTCTCTGGGCCGTTGTCAACGCGGTATCGAGCTTGAACTCTTTTTCAGCATAGATAGTAAGGATAGCGTCTCCTTTTTTAACTTGCTCTCCCATTTTCTTATGGATAGCAACTCCGGCTCCTTTATCATTCGGAGCCCCTGCAAGCCTGGCGATCTCAATTATCCACCTGTTGTCAAACTCGATGACATACCCATCTGCAGAAGCAAAGATGTCAGCAGTGTATTGCCCTACCTGGATATCATCGGATTTAATGTTCGGGTCTCCGCCCTGGGCTTCAATGATCTGCCTCATCTTTTCAAGGGCTTTTCCGCTCCGGAGTGTTTCCAGCGCAATTTCTTTTCCGCGGTCCCTTGGAGCCGCCCCTCCCATCTCAAGAAGAATTCCGGCAAGGGCAGCACTCTTTTCAATGAGGCTGTTTGGACCTTCCATGCTTTCCAGAACTTTCAGGGCTTCCCTTACTTCCAGCGCTGGTCCTACTTTTCTCCCTATGGGAGACGAACCGTAGGTAATGGCACACTCAACATTCATCCCAAGCCTGTGCCCGAGATTGATCAGGTCTCTTGCCAGTTTCTGCCCTTCCTGGACGGTGGGAACCTTTGTGCTTGGCCCTACAGGGATATCCATAACCACATTATCGGCTCCTATAGCTCCCTTTTTTGCCATAATTGAGGCAAGCATCTGGTAATAAGGATCAATGGATAAGGGGTACTCAACTCTAATGAGTTTGTCATCCGCAGGCGCAATATTGGTAGCTCCTCCCCAGACAAGCGCACCTCCTACTTTCTCGGTTATCTCCTTAACTTCCTGAGAACTGAACTCAACAGGACAGAGCACTTCCATGAGATCTGCGGTTCCACCTGCACCTGTGATTGCTCTGGAGCTTGTCTTCGGGATAAGCAGCCCGTTTGCAGCAATGATAGGGACAACAAGGAGAGAAATCTTGTTTCCAGGTACTCCTCCTATCGAGTGCTTGTCCATAATAGGATGGGTGTCAAACTCAATCGTGTCTCCGGTATCGATCATAGCCCTTGTCAGCCATTCGACCTCGTCATCAGTCATTCCATGGATATAAGAAGCTGTTATAAAAGCCGAAAGTTCGATATCACTGAGGTTTTCCTCCACAATATCGGTTACGAGCAATTTGATCTCGTCCTGGACAACAGGTTTTTTGTCCAGCATCTTCTTGATAACGCTCGAAGATTTTGAGCGGAATGCCGGGACAACTTCGACCGGCTTATCCCAGTCTTCGAAGTGCTCGTAAACTTCAGAAAAAACACCCAGAGTGCCCGGAGGAACCATATCATCAGTTGTGTCCACAATAGCAGAAAGGCTTCGATGCCCACGGATTCGGACCCGATCTCCGGGATTAACTCCCAGTTCCTTCGCATCGGCAATATTGAACAGCACTTTATGCTGCCCTATTTTTATCTTAAAATGTTCCAGCTTCAACTGCATTGAATAAACACCATCCTTTTCATTCTCAATATAATTGTGATTTTGTCATTGTAATTTATTTCGCCTGAATTAGATCCACTGCTGGTTTCCCAACCCCGGAAAACACAGAGAGTACGAAAAAATACAGGATTTAAAGAACAGACATAGTAAGCAAATATAGTAGATACAGGTAAAATACCAGGACTACAGACTAAATACTAAACCGAGCTAACATATTAACCTTTATGTTATTTTAAGTAATTCCGTAAAAACCTTCTGAGGATCAAAAGAGGATCTCAGGAAAAAATGCTTCAGGATGAAAAACCTCAGAAAGAAAATATCAGAAAGAAAACCCCAGAAAGAAAACCTCAGAAAGAAACCTCAGAAAGAAAAAAGACCCAAATTAAAGAAAAAAGGTTCAAATTAACAAACTTATTTTCGCTCCTGTATCAGTACAACTGCTGCAAGTATGAGCAGAACCCCTGCTAACTGCCAGCCTGATAGCACTTCCCTGAAAAAGAAAAAACCTACAAGGGTACCTACAACAGGCTCTATTGTTGCTACTATGGATGCCCTGCTCGATTCGACTTCTTCAAGCCCTTTGGTGTACAGCAGGTAGGCAAGCACACTGGGAAAAAAGCCCATGCCTGCAAGGTAGATCCAGAAACTTTCCATAGAGAAAGCTTCTCCAGAATTTTTAAAGTTGCTAAAAGGCAAAAGAGCAAGGCTCGCAAAAATGAAAGTATAAGCTGTAATTGTCAGTGTATCGTACTTTTTAAGGGCAGCCTTTCCAAATATGCTGTAAAGGGCATATCCGAAACCTGCCCCTAACCCGGTAAGAAGCCATGGCAGGGAGAGAGAAGGAGAATTTCCGAGTTCCGGAAGGTAACCGGTTACAAAAGCACACCCTGCAAGGGTAAGACCCAGAGAAAAAAGTTTCTTTGCTCCCAGGCTTTCCCTGAAAAAAATCCTGGAGAGAACCACGACAAATGCAGGGGCTGTGTAGAGCAGAGTAACGGCAATAGCAATTGAAGTTTCCCTGATGGTAATAAAATAGCAAAGGTTAAAGAAAGCAAGGCTGAAGATACCTGTTCCGACAAAATAAGGAAAATCGCGAAATCTGATTTTCAGCAGTTCCGGCCTGGTAAATAGAAGATACATCAACATGATAACAGATGCTAAGAAAACCCTCAGGGTTACGACCTGAAGCGAAGAGAATCCTAACCCATAAAGTCCTCGAACAAAAATCCCTATCGTACCCCACAGGATACCACTTGTAATAATTAGTAAATATGCCCGTTTTTGCATTCCTTAACCCCCCTTCTCCAGACCTTCAGTTTAGTATACCTATATCCATTTGAAATCTTCGTTCAGTGGAATTTGTTACTGAATCATTCAACTGACAATCAGAACATGATTTGAATAACGACTCGTAAATCGAAAAAAGAAGGAGAAATGAAATCTTCTTTGACTTCGTTTTTTGCATATATCTGCTATTTAAAAAATAATAACATTGGTAAAACTGCCATATAAAAAATTAATAGCAAAAAATAAGAATTAATTGACAATATAGCTTATTGAAACTGTTTTTACGTCATTTCTCTTGAACTCATCTCACTGTATGACGTATAAATCAGTCCTCTTGAGTGAAGCGAAACTCGGGAAGTAAAATCTGTTATTTTTATAAATTAGACATGTTATAAATGATTTTTTATATTTCATTTTTTCATTAAGATTAATTATTATGAAAAAGCCGCGCTGATAGCGCGGTAAATTTCCGTGAATATGCCTAATAAGGTTGTTTTGTCCCCCCTAAAGCCCAAAACTCTTCCTTCCCTTTTCGCATAGACCGATAAAAATCTATAGCCACAGCTACCTTTTTTCAATCCTTTTTCTATTTTATAGGCTGGGAACCAAATATCCCTCTGCTCTCTACAGACCGTAAGCTCGTGGAAAATCGCCAGACTCTGTGAACACAGAGCTGTAACATGTTAAATTGCCGGAGAGCCGTAGGAGTGAGGGTGGTAGTCTAAGATAGCCGGACAAAGCCGTAAGTCTGCAAAACTACCCTCCCAGCCTACGTATCGTTTTTATGAAAATGCAGCTATAAAAAAAGCTGCAATTATCCTTTATACGAGTCTGCTTGAGCGAGCGAAGCGAGTGAAACAGACTTCGTGCTGTTGCACTTGCAGTGCAACTCCCAGAAAATCTTCGATTTCCTGTGATCCCGAAGCGAAAAGCGGGCCGAAGAAAAGTATGGATATAAAAAAGGAGAGGAAAAGAACTCCATCAATAAAAAATAAGTACGCACTGGAATTCAGTTATTTGTACTTATATATGGAAACCAGACCTCTGGCAATAGCTATTGAAATTATGGATATCAATACTGCAGTTAAGAGAACCATGAAAAGATTTTCTTGCTCAGCAAATTGGAACATAAAATAGAAGAGAATAACACTCAACGCTACTCCGACAAACAGCAAAATTGCTGCCGGCCCTCCCATAATTTTTTCAGTATCCTTGCGCATAAATACAGCCCTCCTGAGATAATTCACAAGCAAATTAACATTTCAAATTATTCTTTTCAAGTTATCCTTTTTAAGGATTTTAATGTTTCCAGAAACCTGAATGCAACAAAATTGAGTAGAATTACATTTTTTAACGGAAAGAAGTGATTTTAATTAATTACAGCAATCAGAGATAAGAATGCATTAGTAAAGGGAATCTATAGCTTTAAGCATACCGATTCTCAGAATTTTATAAAAGAATCGGAATTATTGGAGTAATTTTTCAGGTATGACAGCCTTCTAAGTTCTAAATAAATTTATAGTTTTTGATTTTGAAAATCAGATGATGCCCTTGAGAACATATTTCTGAAATAAGAAATTGCTGATCATCCGTCTTTAAATGGCTGATGCTTTTGAGCAAAAATAAAACAATAATCTGCTCTAGACTCTGAAAACTGCCCTTATCACGCCAGATAGAGAAGAAAGGTATCTCAGACAAAAAAGAAAAAAGGACCAAAATTATAAACCAGAAAGTAAAAATGAAATAAAAAGAACAAATACTAAAAACGATAGAAAAACCGGCACAGATACGAACAAAAAGTGATTAAATACGCATTAACAGCACTCTTTTCTCTCTTTTGAATGTATGTTTTTCGTGCTTTTTTTGTTTCCTCATTATTTCGTTCTCCTTTTAAAGAGCCGTCAGGCAAGCTGTCGGGGACGCTTTTGACGTGAAAATTAAAAAACGATAGATTTAAGGAAATTATTTTTCTGGCTAGCAGGGCGGTCCAGTCCTGTATGGAAGGGAAATACGCCTATCAAAAAAGCCTATCGAAAATAGGTAAGACTATTTGAAAGGTGAAGGTATCGAGGAATCCACCGATTAGAAAATTAAGGCTTCAGAGAAACTCAAGGCACAGAGATACGTAATATTCCCTTGTAATTCTTTTTAGCCAGTCTGGAACCAGGCAGTACCTGTCAACAATAAGCTCATTCAGGTAGTAAAGGGACTCTTCAGTTTTGCATTCACTGAGCCTTTTTACAGCCGTCCTTCTCGCCCATGCAGATCTCTCGTCGTCAAGAATCTCAAGATAAAGCTGGTATTCTTTACTATCATCCATTACACTAAAATTATCTACCAAAGAATATAAATATTTGTATCAGGTGTCAAAAGCGCCGATATCCGTAAGGTTTTCAAGAGATTTTCATGGATTACAGCTGATTCCCAGCTGATAGGACAATTTTAGGGCTTTTCGACAAAGAATCTGGGTAATAAACTTTAAGAACTTGAGATAAATCAAAAAAATTAAAGGTACTTCTGAAAAAGATATTAGCGTAATCAAAAAAACAGATTGCTGAATAGAATAAAATAAAAGGGATTCCCTTTATGCAGTGATCAGCTGCCAGCAATCCCCCACTCAAATGTTCGCTCTGTGCTACAAGTTAGCGCTCAAAAATACAATACAAGTGTAAATATAGTTTCCGAAATTCTTTTGAAAAACCTAAAATTATGGAAAATGTTTCCTGAAGCCATCCCGATGAGCTCCTGAATAAGGCTACAACAAGTACGAAAAAGATATGAGGACATATGTAAAAAAGTGATTTCAGGTTATAGAGTGTAAAAATAGGAAAGGAGAATTCCCATGCAATGATCAGTTGATGAGAATTCCTGCACAAGGTTTTGTTCGCTATTGTTCGCTATGCTTACGAAGTAAGTAATCATTAGTCAAAAAAGATATATAATTACCGGGATTGAAATTTCAATCCTGGTGGCATATTGGACCGCGTTGAAATGTTTAAAGCCAGCAATAATTTTAAGAGCATCGTTAATTTTTTTGCCTTCATAAATTATTTGGAATGAAAAGAAGAGAGGCGGGAAAGAATTATGATTACAAATGTCTTTTCATTTATGCATCTTTTTACTTAGAGAATATATATTCAACTGTACTTACGCATTTATTTACTTTTATGCATTTATTTACTTATCTCTTTTCCTTACTTTACCTGAGTTTTGCATTTTTTAAATTTTATTTCCTTCCAGGCATATTCCATTTTAACTGTACAAATCAAATCTTCGGAATCATCTTGTGCTTATTGCTTTTACAGGGTCCAGCTTTGCTGCCTGCCGCGCAGGATAGATCCCTGTAATCAGGTTCAGCAGAAATACAGCAACAATAATGACCACGATATCCTGAGGGCGTACAACAATCGGGATAAAAGTAATACCACCGTAGACATCGGAAGAAGCTGCCGGGACTTCATACTGGCCTATTGCCAGTGCTATAAGGACTCCTGCAAAAGTACCGGCGAGAGCGCCCATCAGGCCGAGGATTCCGCTCTGGAGAATGAAGATCTTCTGGATGCTTGAAACAGAGGCACCCATAGCGCGGAGCATACCGATCTGGCCTGTTGCTCCGATAACCGAAAGGTTCAGGGTACTGACCACTCCGAAAGAAGCTATGACAATAATAAGTCCGTATATGACGTTGTTTGAAGTGCTTTCTATAGCAATGGTGCGCAGAATTGCAGGGTTTGTTTCTGTCCAGCCTCTTGCCCTATAACCGGTTTCTTCGATCTCGGCTGCGACTTCCCGATCCTGATCAAAATCCCTTAGCCGGACTGAAATGCCATTAACCACATCCGTGACGTCATAAAATTCCTGAGCAGTATCCAGGGAGGTATAGGTCAGGGACTCGTCCAGAGGAGACCCCGTGTGAAAGATCCCTACAACTCTAAGGGAAAGAGGATTTGCATTTGGAAAAGATACACTTACGGAGTCGCCAAGATTAACTTCAAGTTTATCTGCCAGCCTTGAGCCTATAACCACTGTATTTCTTGAAAACTCAAGTTCCCGGAAATTGCCTTCAACCATATCTTCTTCAATAGAGCTGATCTCATTTTCCTGTGAAGGGATGATGCCTTTAAGCTCGGAGTTGAGGGAATTGTCCTTGAACCTGAAAGAAGCCTGCCCTGTAAGGAAAGGAGAAACTGTGGAAACTCCTTCGATTGAACTAATCCTTTCCGTAAGAGTCCTGTAAAGATAGATGTAATCCTCACCTTCCTGTGGGGAAACCGATACATGAGGGAGTTTATTCACGGTAGTGTTGTAAAGCTCCCCTGTAAAACCCACCATAAGGGCTTGAGAAACCGTAAGTACCATCACGGCAAGGGCTATTGCTCCTACCGACAGGAGAGTCTGGAATTTTCTTGCCCTGATCTGCCTGAAAGCAATAAAAAGTTCATAGCGCATGGGATTCACGGCTTTTTTGAATTTTATTAAGCTTTAGTCGAATTTTTCCTGATCGGTACATCTGTGTTTTTATGCAAACCGATTTTTATGCAAACAAATTTAATGCAAACGGATTTTAGTGCTGCTTTTTAAGAAGGGCAAAAACCATAATAAGCCCTGCAACGCCGAAAGCAACTGAAAATCCAGGGATGCCATCCCCATCGTCTTCATCTGAGGTTTCGTTTCCTGTACCAGGGTTTACTTCGCTTGCATTCGAGGGAGAAAGATCAGACTCAATAATGGTTTCCCTGCGTTCGATAACATCACCATCGTTGCCGAAAAGTTCTATCTCAAGCCTGTAGACCCCTTCCGTGAGCCTTTCATTCCAGGCGACTTCAACGGTCTCATCATCATCATTCAATAGTACGGGGACTCTTTCCCTAACAGATTCAACAAACACGGAACTGTCATCATCTGATATTGCCTGAAGTTCATATACGGAAAAAACCAGGCTTCCTTCAAAAGGCACCTGGGAACGCCCTAAAACAGTTGCACTTGCTCCGGTCTCATCCTGATAAATGTCAGTAATATCTGCATCGTCTCTGGCAGTGAAACGCTCTGTTGAAGCTATGAACCCTCTGTTTGGGGAATAAACCTGGACCTTCACTCTTCCTGCATACTCTTTATTATTCTCGAGGAGAGAACCCCATGACGCAGAAAAGGCTTCCGGGACGCTGGTCAGGGATGCCTTTTCGGTTGTTGCCCTGTAAATGACATCTTGCCCGTCTACAAGCATATACTCGATATCAAAAAGTGAGGCCTGATTGGGGGAGAGAACAACAGTGATCCCTTCGGAGTTAGGGACAAGGTCATCGACCTGAAGCCTGGCAGCAGAGTTGCTGCCGTAAACAAAACCATATTCCGATTCTGAAAGTGCCTGCCCATTTTCCAGAAGTCTTGCTTTTATAGTATAAGCTCCACGTTCGGCATTCCTGACATCCCAGAAGCCGACTTTCGTGACTCTCGTATTTGCAGGAAAACTGCCAGTTGAGAACTTCTGTTTAGTAATGACCTCTCCAGACCCCCTTCCTGGCCTGACCAGAGAAACCTCAAGTGTCAGGTTCTCTTCCGGCTGGATTGAGTAAAGTGTCACATCAAAAGACTCGATATCACTGAAAAGTTCAGCTATGCGGGCCTGACTTGTTCCGCCGACCTGAGAGGTATTTGCTGCAGAGGCCGGAAGAACAGATATAAGAAATAAAGCAAGTACAAAAAGCGCGGCTTTCATGGTCTTTTTTCCCCGTTTGATAACAAAAAGATTGTTTTGATCTTATTTAAAAGAAATGTAGCCGGATAAATACACTTATTTTCATGGAAAGCAGCAGGATAAACAGAGAGAAAAATGGAGATAAGCAAAAAAAAATGAAGTAGAAAATCAAAAACAGAAAGTCGAAAAAAGAAAGTCGAAAAAAGAAAGACAAAAATAAGAAAACAGAAGTCGAGAAAACAAAGGTTGAGAAGACAAAAGAGCAGAAAATTAAAAAGTTTTTCAAATTAACTAAACAAAACCTGCAGTGAATCCGAAAGTATTTATTCTTTAGTTGAAGTATATGAAGACAATTATTAAATCTAAACAAGTTTACTTGATTTGCAGCTACGAGACCACAAAATCCCATTGTTGATTTTACTGAGATCGTTATTTAATAAAATCGTTATTAAATTTAATAGAATCGTTAGTAAATCATCCTATACTGGAATTATATAAAAAATACGTGTTCAAGCAGAAGGTATGGTAAAAATGGAGAAGAAAAGCCTCTTAATCCTTGGAACCGCCTCTCATGTTGGTAAAAGTTCAGTTGTGACTGCAATATGCAGGATCCTGTCCAGAAGCTACAGGGTTGCCCCCTTCAAAGCCCAGAACATGAGCCTGAATTCCTGGATCACAAAAGACGGAAAGGAAATAGGGATTGCACAGGCAATCCAGGCAAAAGCCGCAGGCACCGAACCCACTGCAGACATGAACCCTGTCCTCCTGAAACCCAAAGGAGATTGTGTTTCCCAGGTAATCCTGCTCGGGGAACCCTATGCTGACAAGAGTGCAGGCCAGTATTACGATTCCATTGAAGAGATGCATGCAGTCCTTAAAGGGGCTCTGGAAAGGCTCTGGAAAGAACACGACGTCATTGTTATGGAAGGAGCCGGAGGGGCTGCAGAGATCAACCTTTATGAAAGAGATATCGTAAATGTAGGTACTGCCAGGCTCACTCAGGCTCCCATAATTCTTGTAGGGGATATTGAAAGGGGAGGCGTATTTGCAAGCCTTTACGGCACGGTTGCCCTTCTGCCTGAAGATGTAAAGAAGAACGTTAAAGGGTTTATTATCAATAAATTCAGGGGTGACCCTGAAATCCTGAAACCTGGACTCAAGCAGCTTGAGGAAATAACCGGGATCCCGGTGCTTGGAGTCCTTCCTCATTTCAAGCTCCGCATCCCCTCCGAGGATTCGGTCTCCCTCGGGGATAAAGAAGGTTCAAAGACAGAAAGAGAAATTGAAATCGCAGTAATCCGCCTGCCCAGAATCTCAAACTTTACTGATTTCGAACCCCTTGAGGGGCTCGTAAAAGTCCGCTACGTAGACATTGACGAAGAACTCGGAAACCCTGATGCAATCATGATCCCAGGCACGAAGAACACGGTCAATGACCTCCTTGACCTCAGGGCAAGCGGGATGGACAGAAAAATCCAGGCTTTCAAAGGAAAAATCCCTATCTTCGGAATCTGCGGCGGCTACCAGATGCTTGGCAGGACTATCTTTGACTCCGGAGTAGAAAACGGAGTCGAAGCTGAGTTTGAAGGTCTCGGGCTTCTGGACATAGGGACCAGATTCGGGGCGTATAAAAAGAGGACAGTCCAGGTAACAAAGAAAATTAATGGATATGGCCCTATCCTGAAACTCATAGACGGGGAAGAGATAAAAGGTTATGAAATCCACATGGGAGTTACCGACTCGAACCGTACCGTTTTCGGAGACGATGGAGCCATTGATGAAAAAGGCCTCGTAATCGGCACATATCTTCACGGGCTCTTTGATAACAGGAATATAAGAAATGCCCTTGTCCAGTACCTCTGTGAGAAGAAAGGGCTGGAATACACGCCTGAAGAGATCGTGAGCGAAAATGATGCCTATGAAGAACTTGCAAACGTGTTTGAGCAAAACATTGACATGGAAAAGCTCTACGAGATTGCAGAGATCTGAAATACCCGGGTCCGCAAAGAGAAATAAAGTACTGAAAACGCGCTCAGCAGGTGCTGCTATCCTGTAGTATCTGCTGAAGCTGTTATAAAATACTACAATATGCCTGCATGGAGCAGACTACGAAACCGGTTGGCGCTGAGAGAAATATAGAACAGGTATTGAGCGAATTCTAGAGAGCATATGGAGAATACTGGAACTAAAGAAATGGTACTATTGGGGTAAGTACAATGCTCGCGGAGGCATACTGATCCCCAGAATCTGCTCAACGTTTAATATTTTCATCTCTAACTATTTATTCATTGTGAATTAATTCTACTTATTTTAAATAAGGTCGATTTGTAGTCGAACTCCCCTGTTTTTATTAGTGTAGGTAGTCACTCACTTCTACTTCATTTCCTAGAAAATTGGCTAGTTTCAAACCTAGTTGAGGTAATGATCGATTCTGCCTGAATTGTAGAAGAATTATTAGAGGGCACTGCATTATATCGCAGCTTGATTGGAGGAATTAGAAGTTCGAATTCTACCCTTCGCACTAAAATTCGGGGATATAGGTAAGTCAAAAAAACGCAACGCTAATGTGAAGGTAATGCACAACCTCTTTTTCAAAAGTTGCCCTACAAAAAATTTTCTCATTTGTATAAAGTCAGATTAATAAAGATAGAGTTTTTTGTAAACAATAAAACTTTTAGTTTCAATTATTTACAGTCAATATTTTCCAAACCGTATAAAAAGTCTAAAACAAGGAATGTCTAAAAAGATGGTCTTTTCTTCCATATGTTGTATTTTCTCCGTGCATAAGTTTGTGTCTACTTAACCCAAAAGGCTTTTTTAAATTCTGTCTTGTGTAAGCCGTTTGAAAAAGAGTATTAAGGATAAAGTCACTTCCAATTTCTAAAGAAGTTGTTGAATGACCGTTTGTTTGTCCTTGTAAGGATCAGTATATCATTCATAAAGATGAGAATAATAAGGCTTCATGTGTTTTTGGCTATAATTGGCTTCTGCTTTTCTACAGATATTTGGCGTCGAATACCTAGATCTATGTTTTTTTAATAAAACAGTTTATTAAATATTATGTTATTTTTTTAAAAAAAGGTAATATTATATAGCAATATTGTTTGATTTATGACTCTAGTTCTTAAATATGTTGGTAAAGAATGTTACAATGACACATTATAATAATGTGGGTTCTGTTCAAACTAACTTTATAGAGTCTGCTTGAATCTCGGAACATCCTAAGGCAAGGTTATGGTTGGCTTTGGCGATGTTAAGGTTTGCGTAATCCTGCCTTTAAATAAGAGGTGAAATAAAATGAAGGAACACAGAATCAAAGTTTTATCGATATTGATCACAATGTTGATCATTAGTTCTATTAGCGTGGCCTCAGCCAATGTCTACCTCTTAGGCGTCAGTGCTGTCGATGAGGGGGAAATCCGCTACGGAGGAAGTACACAATACACTACGGCTCAAGAGTACTCATTCGACTTATGGAATGATCTCGGTGAAGTCGATATTTTACCAGATACCATTTGGACATATGAAGATGTCCAATATGGTGACTATTACGACGAAGATGATGGAGCGGTTGGATACTACCAACCTTTAACACCATACACAGATTTAATCAGATTCAACGAATACTATTTCGACAGCTACACATCTAGTTACAGAAAAATGGCTGCTTCACACGAATTAGGACATGCATTGGGACTTGACCACAGTAATCAAAACAATATAATGTGTTCATATGCAACAAGCAGAACCACACTAGGAGTAGACGATATAGACTCTTATAATTATCTATATTAATTCTAAAGGAGTGAAAATAATGGAAAATAAATTTAATAAGCTATTCGCAGTCTTCGTACTTGCAGCCATTCTAAGCACCATTGTTTATATCGCTCAACCAAATGAAACGGGTGATGATATACAAATCTCCTATGGTACTGCTCTCTATGCTATCAATGTTTCTGATGACCGAGAACTAATTGGGGCTTCAACTGATGCATTCATTGGTAAAGTCATTGAGCAAGTTGGTAACTCCACCGAGCCATATGTCCGTACACATTTCAGCGTTGAGGTCTTAGAAACAATAAAAGGTGATGTTTCAGGAAAAGTTATTGTAAATCAAAAAGGTGGCTTCCAAACCATCAACGATGACACATTTCTGCTTCTTACAGAGGGAGATGAACTCCTACAGCCAGGGGAAACCTATTTCTTTTGTACTAAAGGAAACGACGAAAGAGGATATACCTTCATTCCTGTATATGGAAACATTTTAATTAAAACAGAAGAAGATTACCAGAATACTATGAAGAGGTTCCAAAAAGCACTTGCTGAAGAGATTCCTGAAAAACTGCCTGATAAAAGAGAACAACAAGAGTAATTTTTTAGTAATTAAATCACTTACGAATCAAAGTTTATTTAAAAAAGCTATGGATCATGGAGTCGTTTATTGAACCAAAAAACGACTCCATTTTTGGTGCAGGCAGAGCCAGTAAACTGGCTGTGTCTTAAGAACTTCTTAGGGCTCACCGCGAAATAACATAGGCAACTTTTTAGACTGTACTCCACCATTTTCACAAGCAAGCCCACCGATTAAATCCCAACATAATTATGCATTACCTTGGTTATTTCGTAACGAGCCCTTAGTTTAGTCATTTGTTTCACCTTTACATAAACATTAAGAGAAAAATCAAAACTTTTGTATAATTATAGTAGGATTTTGAAAATATTTCTGTTCAAAATTGTTATTTTTTTGATATACTTTCTATATTAAGGAATAATATTTGGTAAATTGGTGAGTAAATTCTACATCTGTGTACAGCAGATGTCTGTATTATAAGTTCCTCTTGATACCTTTTTACTACTTTACTGTAAATTTACAATTTCTTCTGATATTGTTTTACAATTTTACATGTAAATTTACATTTTTACATTTTACAGTAAAAACATACAAATTTTACCTTTGACTTGAAACCAATGCTTCCCATTTATTTACCCTTTCCAGAACGTGAGCATTAAGAGTGAATGGCTTATCGCTCTTAGAGTTCTGTTTCATATAATGCAATGTACCTTTAGAAAAACCTAGTTTCTTCCAATCAACATAAGAAATATTGAGAATCTTTTGCCTTATCTCATAAGAATCAATTCTCTCAATTTCATATTCAGGCTTAAGAAAATCCAAGTTTTCTTTTTTGGTTGTGAGATAATGGGCTAATTCTCTTACCTTCAGGAAGATAATGTAACTCCATGTGCTTTCTTTTCCCTGGTAACTTACCTTCTTATTCAGCATATTGGAAAACCCATTAACAATCTTCCTGGCTCCTGAAGGTTTTAGCCTGAGGATGTAATTCTCAGTCATGATAAAGTCGTGGTATTTCCTGGTCAAGACTCGGTATTGAGACTGATCTTTTCAATATATTGACATTAATTGAGATTGGATCACAGGAAATAAGTATATAATAACGGAACAGTAATCGCAAGAGAAGAGCGAGGGATATAGAATAAGTCTTACAGGAAATAAGACACACTGCTTTATTCACCGCAGGTGGAAGACTAAAAATGAGCATAATAAATAAGAGAATCAATTTTTTGTCAGTTTTACTAACGCTGATTGTCATTATAGGCTTAATCTTGTTTACACATTTTCAGTTTATCAATGGTTATTGTACGGATACCATACCTCCAGGCAATATCATTGCTATCTATCAGGCAGATTACACATATGGTGACCTTAATGCAGTTTATGCCAAAGGTGCCGGATTAGATGTCGATTCCGACAACTATGACCGGATGATATTCTACGAAGACATCCCTGATATTGTTTCAATAGATAAGGTTGAAAATGTAATACTCTACGATAACAGTTATTTTGACGCTATTTTTACGGCAGCGAGCGAAAATAGATTATCTGAAAAATTGAATCTAATTGCGATGCCTGAATCTATAGCACAAAATTATACTCATTTGATTGGTGTACCCTACGGCACAGAATATATGGAAGAAGGCAGACTTCCTTTGGATAACGCCCATGAAATTACAATTTCAGAGGCATTGCTGGAAAAACACTTTACACATACCGATGAAATGCTGACCCAGGCAATCGGCAGCAAGGTAAACTATGACAATGATACCTATACCATCGTAGGCATAAACAGCTATGATATTTGTTACATCTCTTTTGACGCAAAAAGAAACTATGGATTCTATCAATATGAGGTAGACTCTTTTGATGAATTTGTAAGCCGAAATATCGATTATAAGATTACTAATGATTGTCTTTATCCGGAATACGCAAACGAAATCTTCATCTATACAACGGATGGCTCAGAAAAATCAGTATTAGATAAGCTTTTTCAAGAATATCCTGCCGAAAATTATTTTTCTAACGAATATGTTTCTGTATGGAAAAAGACATTTAACGAAAGTGTTCTGCGAAAAATAATCGTCATAAATAGTATTGTTGTTGCTTTGCTAGGCATTATCCTGCTGCTCTTAAACAAAAAACCCATTTAAAAGTAACTATCGAGCCTCGATCAAAATTAACATTTATCACCAAAACCAGAAGGGTTTATTATTTTCGGTAGTTTCTGAGAGCTTAATGTTTAACCTAACATTCTTCCTAGATCAGTGTTTAAATATTATTTAACCTGGTTGTTGTTTAACTCACATCCACAGGAATTATTGGTTTTCTCAATTGTACTGTTCCATTATAAGGTCAAAAAAATACTTTTTTTGTATTTTTAGGATCTAATATTTTCTTCAATACCCAACCCATGAATTTTCCCCT
Source organism: Methanosarcina subterranea (assembly GCF_055385895.1). Taxonomy (NCBI): domain Archaea; kingdom Methanobacteriati; phylum Methanobacteriota; class Methanomicrobia; order Methanosarcinales; family Methanosarcinaceae; genus Methanosarcina; species Methanosarcina subterranea. The sequence continues at coordinate 3,427,637 of NZ_AP042426.1, forward strand.
TCTTCCTTTAATCCTCTAACCTTAGAATAAGCCCTTTAAACTTAGAATAAAACCCTTTAAACCTTATCCAGAACCCCAAGTTCCAGTTCTTTTGTTTTCCCTGCCAATGAGCTAACCCCCTAACCTTTAAGAGAAGGGTAGGCCCCCAAGAAGTCTGTATCTCCCCATAACCCACGGTCCCATCAGTTAGAAAACTCATTAACTATTTCCTTGGCCACTGATTCCTTTAACCTCGTATTCTCATGGAAAAACTGGAGACTTATTAAAAGATGGGTTCTTCTGAGTTTCAATGGAAGAATAGAAACTGTTATTTATGGTTACTGTAATTTTGTAGACAAGACAAATGTCCACTTATCCTCTACGAATTTATCTCATTAAAGAAAACCTGGAAAGTTGAGGTCAATGGAATAATGTCTTAAATAAATATTATTGAGGTTATATTATGAGCATGAAAAAAGACTGTATCCATTATATGATTATTCTAAAGCCTGACTACGAACCTGGAAGTCAAGAGGTTCAGGATAATACAGAACAACCAGCTTGCCGAAGGGGAAAATTTTTAGCAGACTCTTGTCCTCCGAACTGCGAGTTGTATGAACGTTTTGTTTTGTACGAGTGATAAAGCAATACTGTTGGCTTTCTAAAACTTACCAAAACTTCCGCCATTGTTTTTATTCGTGGTAATTTCAGGCAATAGCTTCATGTTCAATTTACTATTTTCCTGAATTAAGCTCTGAATATGGACTGCTTGTTTATGCATATTTTCATTTAACATTTATATCTGGTTTTATCTCTATCTGGTTATCCTTAGTGTGCAACTGCTCGTAACGTGCCTGTATTTGAATATTCAGAAATTAGAGGCTTTCATAAATGTAAAAGTTTATTATTTCTGACATTTTGTTTCAAATGAGCTTATGCCATTTTAGTTAATAGCCCTTATTTTGGAATAATGGATGTTAAAAAGATCTATTTTTTTAAAAAATTAGACTAAAACACTTTAATTTCAATTTAAAGGTAAATAGAAAGGATTATACCTAATTAAACCAATATTATGTCGCCAAACAAATAATTGGGCTTTAAAAAGGTATAATCCATGATAAAGATTATTACAAAAGGATATAAGTACTTATTGACTCAAATCGACGATTTTTTAGGGTCTGCACGTACCATTGTTATAAGTCTTAAGAGTATTAAAGGCAGAAAAGAATACGAACAGCTTTTTGGTCGAAAATTGGACGATCAAAAGACAAATATTAAAATCCGTATCATATCTCTAAAACAGTCAAGACTCACAGATTTTATAAGCAATCTTTTTGAAAAATCGATGTCTATATACTCTATTTTCGATCCGATGTTGAGTGAATATTCTAACTTAAAGATCCTTTTCATTGAGAAAATTACTAAAAACAAAAGACATTGTAAAGTACGTAATGTGCTCCCTATTTTTCAAAAAGTGCTTTCAGACTTTTTTGGTGAAGGATTTACTTTTCTCAAAAGGAAAATTTGCATTCCTTATAAAATTAATCTTCTAGTTGTACATAGCAAAGATTATATGGAAAGTGTATTGCCCTGGAATCAAGTACTTGCCTTTCAACACTTCAAAACGTTTCATGGGTATATAGGAGACATGTTTGCATTAAATCCTTCGCTGGATAACTTTTTCATTGAATTACAGGCTTCAATGGAGTACCATCCTCAGCATGAATCGTTAAATTTCAACAACATTCTCAAGTTAGAAATTGCAAGATGTAAGATGGGGTATTCAAATTTTGAATCATTCATTAGAGAATTTAACCAGAATAAAGCTCTAAGAAAGGAATTAAATATTGAAAATCGTGATCGAATCACTCTTTCATCATATCGTAGAAATCTGAAATGTATTTATCCATATTTCGTGGAATATGCTCAATTACTGATACAAGAATGTAGAAATCTAAATCTTATAGGAGATAAAATCTGGATATGGGATAGAAGGTTCTTTGAGTGCAACTGCAGTGGATTAAAAAATAAAGAAACTGGTATGCTCTCAGATCCTGATGCAGGACATTATGTTAAAAAAACCGGAAAGTATAGTGTCCTATCTGGAGCGGGGTATACTGATACATGTGTTGTTGATAGTTGGTGGGGTTTACCAGTTTATTGGGATGCAGTAAACGCAAGTAAAAATGACAACACTATATTTCAAGAAACTATCATTCAGTGCATGAAATCGGAAACTCATAAACCACTTTTTATGATTGCAGATGCTGGACCTGATAGTCATCCTTCTAACCAGGTGGTTATTGATCATGGAGTTATTCCAATTATAGCAGCCAGAGCTAACAGTGCAGGAACTATTCTTAAAACAGAAACAGGAACCCACTTCAGAGGAATATATATACCAAGGAAATTTCATAGACTCCTTGGTAAAATATACAATCTTAGAACCACTGTTGAAAGAAAGAACTCAAATGAAGTAGTGGGATACAATCGCTCGAAAACACCTACAAGAAGAATTGAATGGGCTAAAATGTTTGTCTCTATAGGCAACATTGCCGCTTTACTTACGGCATTAACGGCTTTTAAAGTTGGAAGAAAAGATTTGATAAGGGCACCAACTGCTTTTAGAAGGTTGCATTTTTAAGCTATTTAAGGAAATTTTTCCGGAAAATATAGAATTGAGTGCTTTTATTTGGGATTTAAAGCATTTTAAATGATTTTGGCATAAGCTCAAATCTTATTTTTCTTCTACCTAATATCCCAAAAAAGCCAGAAAAACGAGTCAGGAAGTCGATTGACGCAAAGCTACGCCGAATTATTATAGTGATTTGTGGTGGCTGGTATCGGTTTGATGGGCTTTCATATATCGCGAGTAATAAGACAGAAGAATCTAAGAGTAATACAGGCAGAAAAAGAAGCATTATGTATGCTTTTCTAAAAGCTTTGCCTGAAAAAAGGTTGTTGAGCGGTTAGAGGGAATATGGGGAGTATTTTGGGGATAAAAATTGATACCATTTGGGGGGCTGGTATGTTTGCTCGTAAAGGGTGAATAAAACCCAGAAAGTTAGCCGCTCAACAAATATAATTTTGCTGCTAAGTATTTATGTCTTATGGATTTATCTTACTTATTTAAGGTTACTAAATTCAAGCCTCAAATCATATAAATACTGCAAAATTTCGACATAGTGTGAGGTGAAATCCTGAAAAATGAGGAGCGATTTTTAAAAATTCGATATCATTAAAACCTGCGGAACTCAAGATTTTTTTCAATCGTTCATTTATATCCTGTTTCAGAACAGGTGTGTTTTATTTTTGACTGATGCCAGACCTGTAAAAGTGCTATATATCAGGACATATATGATTTACCTGACCCCAGGATTCATAAAAAGCTTCCGGAATCTCCCCTGATTTCCTTTCTGCATAAATGTAACGCCAAAACAAAAGGAAATATATACTCATGAGTATTACGGACAATACAGTGTAGGGAAAAATTTTAAAACTAATAAAGTTTGATCTATCAATAAAAACGATATTCAAAGAAAATTAAGTGAAAATATTACAACTTATCAAATATTTAGCGATAATGTATGCATGGAAAGCCAGGCACACATAACTGGAGGATTTAAATTGAGATATTCATTTCAGAGGAAGTTCCTTTTTATGATAATCCTGTTTTGTGCAGCCGCAGGAATTTTAATGAATCCTGTATCTGCAAATGTGAAAGAATGGCAATTATCTCCGGCTTCTCCCAGTATAGGAGACAAGGTTACGATTTCCGGGACTGCAGAAAAGAATGATATTATAGATGTATCGATTTTGCATGAAGAAATGGTTCCTGTATCAGGAAAAAATTACATTTATCAAATAAACAAACTGACAATTCCAGAGTCCGTATCCGGCGATAAGAATTTCTTCGAAGTCAGTGCCACTGGTGAAAACGGTATTGTAGTCAAGGACATGCATATAAGAGTTAAGAAATTTAAGTGGATTTCCAGGCACACTAATGCCAAAGATGGCACTGCTACAATTTCTCAATCAAATGTCCCGTCTTGGATGAGTTATTTTGTAAAAATTGACGGAGACGTTGTCTCCAAAAAAGAAGCATCTGAAAAAAACAAGGACAAAAGTGATTCAAACAATGGGCAGGTAAAACTTACATTCGAAACTTCTTACGAAGCTGCAAAAGCGGACTTAAAGGGAAATTTCATTTGCAGCTATGATACAGACTCACTTCCTGCGGGCGATTACACAATAACTGTAGGAGGCATTGCAAAAGAGTTTACCCTTAATCCAGAAAAAGGAAAAGAGCTTCAAGAAAAAGAACTTAAAGTAAAAAAGAAGGTAAAAGGGCTTTAAGGTTAACTTTCCTGATGATTGCTTAGTAATGCTTAACGCATAAGTGAAAAACAGGATGAAAAAGAAAAAAGAGTATGCAGCTCAATAAAAATATCTGATCCCGTGGAAGTATCTTTTACTTCCATGGAGCTATCTTTTACTTCCTGCATCAGTTTAAATTAACAGTTAAATTAACAGCCATATCAAATTAATATTGATACCTGTCCAGAGCCTTTTTTCTTTTACCTGACTGAAAACTTCACTTCAACTCCTGGGAAACCTGTAATCGGGAGCCTTTGAGAAGAAAGCAAATGGCCATCTTCAATGCTTGATAATCTGAACTTTATATCAACGATTTTTCCTTGAGACCTGATTTTTACAGTGCCTCCCTTTACAAGCCCCAGCCTCCTGATCATACGCAGGTTCAGTTCGACAAAATCGTTCTCATCTTCAAGCCCGTGCCACATGAAAGGGGAAAGAGAATAAACGAGCGAAGCTGAGAGCGAAGCTGAAGAATATTCTTGGAGGGATTCAGAAAGGAATATGGAGCAGGATTTCTGACCGGGTTCGTATTTTGAATATGGAGCTTCAGTTTCAGTCGGCCCGGAGCAGGGTTCAGCAGGAGCCCGGAAGGCAAACTCACCTGCTTTCTTCAATCCGAAGTCTTCAAACACCTCTTTCCGGGCCGATTCGAAATCGAGCTGTTTTCCGAAAGCTGCCGTCAGGCTGGAAAGGGCATCGAAACTTAGAGTAGAGTCTCCACCTGTTGAAAGTAGCCTTCCTTCCGCATTGAGTACTGTACCCTGTTTGCGGTAAAATGGTTCGGATGCGATCACTATGTCAGCAAACCTGGAAAGCTCCCCCCGACTTGAAGTCTGGACTATCAGGGAATCCAGTTTCGAGAGAGCCCTTACTGCAGCCTCCCGGTCAGGAGTAAGTTCGAGAAAATCGGATTCCAGGCAGAAGAGGGTCTTTATTTTTCCGGAATCGATGTCCTCAAGCAGCTTTTCCAGTGTACGCTGCTTTGTGTTCGCTGTAAGCAGCCCTGCACCTGCAGAATTTGCAAAGGGCTTGAGGAAGAGGGTTTTTGAACCGGAAACCTCTGCAAGTTCCAGGACTGCTTTTATGCGCTCAGGGTTCGAGTAAGGATGAATATCGGCTACAAGCACGGAATCCTGTGAAGGAAACAGGAATTTCCCGTATTCTCCTGGTTTCAGGCAGAACTGCTCGTCAGCAACAGGCAAATGTCTGGGACCTATGCAGACAATTTTCGCTCCGTTCTCTTTCGCCCTGAGAACCCTACGGAGGAGCAGGGGATACTGAGAATAGGGGTCAACAAAGAGAAAAACCTGTTTTGCTTTTTCGACTTCCTCCAGGGACATATTCCGGTTGAGTGCAGCGTGCATACTAACCGGAAGAGAAGAATAAACGCCCATCCCGGTCTCCACATCTTTGTCGAACGCACCTGCAAGGACTGAGAAAGCCTTCTGTTCTTCATTTGTTGCGTTCCCCACCGAAAAGAAAACCAGACTTTTTACAGGTGCGGTTTTCAGAGCCTCAATCGATGTTGAGATAGCGGCTTCGAGTTCGGACTTCTGTCCCTTCACCATTGAGGTCTGAGGTTCAGCACAATATAGAGGAAGTTTCAGCCCGAACCTGCAGAGTTTGCCTGCATTTACCTGCGCACTTTTCCGGAAATCCACTGATACCAAAGCCTCTCCGGTTTCGGAAACGGTTTCCCTTAAATAAAGTCCGCAAGCAAGCCCGCAGCCTGGACATATGCTTGCATACACATTCTCCCTGTTATTTACCTGCATGTGCAGCCACCTCCTTCTTTATCTTCATTATCTTCAGGTTTCAGGGCAAAAAAGGGCGGAGTCCTGTCTGACATGCCCGGGAGGTACCTGTATTCTTTCTGGACAGGCACCGCAAAACGCTGGTAAAGGCGAGTGAGCGGAATTTCCGCAGGGCAGACATCTTCACACTGCCCGCAGCCTATGCAGGAATCCGAAAGGTGCAGGAAACGCACCATGTGGAAAAGGGACATTTTGTGGCTGTCCGCAAGGGAAAAGTAAGCAGTGCATTTTGAGTCCTCCCCGCAGGTGCAAACAGGACAGACTACTTTGCAGGCTCCACAGTGGATGCAGTTTTCAAGCTCCTTCCGGAAATACTCGAAGCGTTCTTTTCCATTTTCAATAGGGGCAAAAACTTCAGTTTTCCTTTTCTCGCTCATCCCGAGCATTACTTTGTTGACTTTTTCCCGGGCAGAAATACTTTTTCCATCAGCCTGCATAACTCCGGCAAAGCCTGCACTAACAGCATTTCTCAGGAGTTCTACCCCTTTCTCAGTCATAACTTCCACAAAGGTGCCCTTTCCTGCAAGGTCACCCGGGACCCCCCAGTTCCCGCAGGCCAGGTCAGCGCTCGTCGGGATCTTTACCTGACAGTAGCGGCAGGAGTCTCTTCTTCCGAGATCTTTGGCTTCAAGGTCATCAATAGGGATCGCGTGCTCTTTACCGTCTTTTGTGAAGAAAACGAGCTTGCCTTTTACGATTTCTTCTCCCGCAATTTCTTCAGGATCGAGCCTATAGATAGTTTCAAGCATCTTCCGGACTTTTTCTGGGTGCATTGTTCCCCCACAGTTCAGGCCTATTACATAAGTATCCTTAGAGGACATGGCATTCCTTTTCACCCTCTCAACGACTGCCCTTGCATCGCAGGGCTTTGCTGGCAAGGCTGTTTTTCCAGAGCAGGTCTCTGGCTTCAAGTACCTGGCAAGGTTTACGGGCACTGAATGCATGGAACCTGCTGATTCCAGAACCTCCTGAACGTCCGAAGTAAATACAGGATAAGCTTCGAATTCGCTGACCTTTTTCAGGACAAGCACCCTGTCCACAAGCCCGGTTTCAAGGGCAGCTGCGAGCACTGCAGTCACAAGCCCTCCGGAGGCTCCGCGCGATCTCACATCTTCGGATGCAGCCCAGCCGAGCAATTTATCCCCGACCTTAATGTCGGCAGCAACTTTCAGTTCTGACATTTTCAGGCCACCCCTTCGGGTTTTAAGACACTCGGACCAAGCTGCCTGACCTGTTCCGTAACCATGCGGACAACCTCAGCAAACTTTTCACCTTCCGATGCCGAGATCCAGTTAAGCTGCAGCCTTTCTTCTTCAAGGCCGAGCTCTTTCAACATCGAGCGCATAAAATTGAATTTTACAAGCGTTTTTTCGTTTCCATTTATGTAATGGCAGTCTCCAAGGTGGCATCCCGTAATTAGCACGGCATCGGCTCCTTCAAGAAAAGCGGAAAATACATGCACAGGGTCCACCCTGCTTGAACACATTACACGGATGATGCGCATGCTTGCAGGCTGCTGGAAACGCCCGATCCCGGCTCCGTCTGCGCCTGCATAGGAACACCAGTTGCAGCAGAACATTACAATCCTGGGTTCCCATGATTTAGAGATTTCAGTTTTCTCAGGTTCCATTAGCGGACCTCCTCAGAATAAGTAAAGACATCTTTTACCTGGGCAAGGAGCTGATCATTTTTGAAATGCTGCTGGTCGAGTGCCCCTGTAGGGCAGCTCATAGCACAGGCTCCGCAGCCCTTGCAGAGAGCCGGGTTGACCCCGGATTTCTTTGCTTTATAAAAAACGCCCTGCTTTTGAAGCAAAACTTCTGTTAAGCTGATTGCCCCGTAAGGGCAGACCTTCTCACAGGCTCCACACCCGACACAGAGTTCTGTATCGACTTTTGAGATAACAGCACTCGATTCCAGGGACTTTCTTGAGAGAATAGTACATGCCCGCGAAGCTGCAGCTGCAGCCTGGGCAATACTTTCGTCCACAAGTTTGGGAGCCTGGGCTGTCCCGCAGAGAAAGACCCCTTCGGTTGCAAAGTCCACAGGTCTCAACTTTATATGGACTTCCAGGAAAAAGCCGTTTGAGTCCAGAGGGACTTTAAACATAGGAGCAATCTGTCTGTTTGAAGCAGGAGCCACAAGCGGTGCACTCAGGACTATAAGGTCAGCCTCGATTTCCAGATCAAAGCCCGTAATCTCGTCGTATACTCTGACCTCATTTTCCCCTATCCAGGGCAGCCGAGTATCGGAATAGGCTATAAAGCGGACGCCTGCAGCCCTTGCCCTTGAGTAGAGTTCTTCCCATGCCCCGTAGGTGCGCATTTCCCGATACAGCACGTGTACGATAACCGAAGGGTCCCTTTCCTTGATGCGGAGGGCATTCTTAACTGCAGTTATACAGCAGACCCTGGAACAATAGGGGCGTTCTTTATTTCTGCTCCCTGCACACTGGACCATTACCACATGTTTTGCCTTGAAGTCGCCTTCGAGCTCTGCTTCAAGCTCTGACTGAGTGATAATATTCGGGAATTCACCATAGCTGAAGTATCCTGCGGGCGAAAGCTCTTCGGCTCCTGTTGCAAGGACTGCGACTGCAAACGAAACTTCCTGTTCTCTGTCTTCTCTGTCCCTTACCCGGCCTTTGAAATTTCCAACCGATCCGTTGACTTCAATCAGTTCTGAACCGGTCATAACCGTGATTAGAGGATGAGCCCTGACCTTCTCGAGAAGGGGAAGAAGGATTTTTCCGGTTTTTCTGCCGTCCTGAAGAGCTGTTATGTCCCTGAGGAGCCCTCCGAGTTCGGGTTCTTTTTCCACAAGCAAAACTTCAAACCCATTTTCTGCGATCTCGAGAGCTGCATGAAGACCTGAAATCCCCCCTCCTAACACGAGTGCATTGTGCCCGAGAGATAGTTCCTGTTTATAAAGAGGAGCAAGGCACCTGACCCTGGAAACCCCCATCCTTACGATATCCTTTGCTTTCTCAGTGGCTTTCTCATGCTCCTGCTGATGAATCCAAGAGCAGTGTTCCCTTATGTTCACGAGCTCAAAAAGATAGGGATTCAGCCCTGCAGCCCTGCAGCTCTCCTGGAAAAGAGGCTCGTGCGTTCGCGGGGTGCAGGAGGCTACAACTACCCTGTTCAGCCCGTGTTCGGCAATCATTTCTTTAATCCGTTCCTGGGCATCTTCGGAACAGGCGTACATTTCTTCTCTTGCAACAGCCACATTTTTAAGCGTGTTTGCATAGCTAACCACTTCAGGGACATTAACAAAGCCTCCTATGTTCGTGCCGCATTGGCAGACAACCACGCCGACCTTCGGTTCGCCTTCAACCGCCTTTTCCGGTGGAAACTCTTTTTTGCTCTCCAGAGTCCCGCGGGCAGGAGAGAGCAGAGCCCCGGCTTTTGCGGCAGCTCCACTTGCCTGAGCTACTGTATCAGGGATATCTTTTGGACCCTGAACAGCTCCTGCAGCGAAAATTCCGGGCCTGTTCGTGCTCATGGGATTCTCTATTGAAGTGTTTATAAATCCGGCTCCCGTAAGCCCTACCCCAGCAAGCCTGGCAAGTTCTTTGCCTGATTCGGAAGCCCCTATACCTATTGAAAGGACCACCATATCGAATTCTTCATGGGCTATGCTGCCATCCTCGTTTTCATAAGGAATTCTCAATTCTCCTTTCAATGGATTGGCTTCAACGCAGGAAGGGCGAGAACGGATAAAACGGACTTTTTTCTCATTTCTTGCGCGCTGGTAGAACTCTTCAAAGCCTTTTCCGAAGGCTCTTATATCAATATTGAAGATTGCACATTCGATCTCCGGGTCGTGCTCTTTTGCGATCACTGCCTGCTTTACCGCATACATGCAGCAGACCGAGGAGCAGTACTTTTTCGACAACTTCTGGTTTCTCGACCCCACACACTGAATAAAAGCGATCTTTTTGGGTTCTGTTCCTTTTGAGGTCTGGAGATGCCCGTGATAGGGTCCGGATGCATTCAGAAGCCTCTCAAACTGAAGTGAGGTTACAACATCAGGATGTTCGGGCCTGTATGCTTCAAGCCCTTTCGGGTTAAAAGCCTCAAAACCCGCGGCAAGGATTACGGCTCCGGCCCTGAGAGAGAGCTTCTGATCTTTCTGAGCGTAGTCAATAGCTCCCCTTTTGCAGACCTTTGCACAGTTCCCGCATTTGCCTTTGCTCAGGTAGATGCAGTTTTCAGGGTCAATTGTCATGATTCTGGGAACAGCCTGCGGAAAGGATAGGTAAATAGCTTTCCTCGGGGCGAGCCCTTCATTGAACCTATCCGAGACTTTTTTAGGGCATTTTTCAATGCAGTCCCCACAGCCAGTACATTTTGTCTCGTCCACGTATCTGGATTTTTTCTTGATTTTTACAGTAAAATCTCCGGCAACCCCGTCAATGGCAAGGACTTCGCTGTATGTGAGTAGTTCTATATTCGGGTGCCTGCTGGCTTCCACGAGTTTGGGAGAGAGGATGCAGGCTGCACAGTCCGAAGTAGGGAAAGTTTTGTCAAGCTGGGCCATTTTTCCGCCTATGGTCGGCCCGGATTCTATAAGGTAAACTTTATACCCGCTGTTAGCAAGGTCAAGGGAAGCCTGCACCCCGGCAATCCCTCCCCCGACGACAGCTACTGCTCCGGTTATTTCCGTTTTCATGCTTTCAGCTCCTACAGATATTTTTCAGATAATTCTGCTTTAGCACAGTGTTTGTCAGTGTTTGTCAGTGTTTGTCAGTGCTCTTTAGTATTTGTCAGCTTTTTTCAGCTTTCACTTCAAAACATCCTGAAACTTATGTGGGCACTCCGCCCTTTCCAAAATCTGTACCTGTACCGAGTTTTTTACCCGGAAACTTATTTTCGGCCCTTTCCCCGAGCTTTGTATAAAATTCGGTATTCTGGATGCGGTTCAAGTGAATGCCCAGTTCTTCAGGGGAATACCCGAAAGCGAGCCCGAGGAGCTGGGAATAATGCAGCACCGGGATGCTGAACTCTTTGCCCTGGAGGTCTGCAAGCTCAAACTGCCCCTGATCAAACTGAAGGTGGCAGAAAGGACAGGCGTCCACGATGCAGTCCACATCTGCTTTTTGCATGTGTTCGAGCTTTTTTTCTGTAAGTCTGAGGGCCACGTCCTGCATAGCTGAACGGGCTCCTCCCCCTGCCCCGCAACAGGCTGTTTTGTCCTCGTATTCTATACTTTGGGCTCCCGTAGCTTCTACCAGCTCGTCAAAAAAAGAAGGGTTTTCCACGCTTCCGAGTTTTCTTTCATGGGACGGTTTTATCAGGTGGCAGCCATAGTGCACTGCAACCCTGAGGTCAAGAGGTTGCGTGACTACGTCCCGGATTTTTTCGGGGCTTACTTCCCTGAAAAGATATTCTACTATATGCCTGACCTCAATCTTCCCGGAAAATCCTTTTCCGATTTCCGAAAGCTTTTCGTTGACACCGGCTTTTGCCTCGTCATCTTCTCTCAGGATCCGGTTGGTGTCCGCAAGTGTGGCATAACAGCCGTTGCACACTGTAAGGAGATCTGCATTAAGGGCTTCCGAAAGACACAGGTTTCGGCTTGCAAGGGTGAGCCAGGTCTTTTTGTCAAACGACTGAAAGACCCCTGGAGCAGGACAGCATGAAGCTCCTTCAAGTTCCTTAATGGAAATTCCAAGCCGTCCCATTACTTTCCGGGTGGCGCTTTCAATACCGGGATAACGGTTTGGGGCGATACAACCTAAAAAGAGAGAAAGGTTACGTTTTGAATTATCTGTACTGTTTCTCGTCATGTTTTTCAGCTTCTTATCGCAAATTCGTGTTTCAGGCCGGAGAAGACTGGTCAAATCCTGCAAGCCTGTCAAACCCGCAGGCTTTAACGAGCTGCCTTACTTCTTCAAGGGCTTCCGGGAAGGAATGCACGGTTCCGGGCAGTTCGTCCAGTTCAAGCTCTTTCCGCTTTTTCCTGTTCTGCTCATCAATCGGAACACCATGCCCGGTACGCATCACGGACTCAGCGATTTTTTTATGAGCTGGAAGCATGAAGCCATTTTTTACGGCAATACTTCGAAGCTTAAGCATGGTGTCCACGGTTTTTACTCCTTCTGGGCATCGTTCTTGACACCTGAAGCAGGTAGTGCAGTACCAGAGGTGCTCACTGCTGAGCACGCGGTCCCGCAGCCCCATTGCAGACATGCGCAGAAGTTTTTTTATGTTGTATTGCGGTACAACATCGGTAACCGGGCAGCCTGTAGAGCAGCCCTTACAGTTAAAACACATCAGAATTTTTTCTGCTCCGGCTTCTTCTTTGATTTCTTCGAAAAAAGCAGGATCGGATTCTGAGGTTTTTATAGGGTGTTTCATAGATTCATCCCTGATACATCTCTTAGTTTTTGAGGCGAATAGACAATTTTAGGTTTTAGATAATTTTTCAAATTTTGAATAATTCCTCAAATTTCTGCCCTTTCTCGAGAAGACTCTTCTGCAATCTTGAATTGCATACATGAACCTTCATTACCCGAAAAGGAAGGTTAAACAAGCTCCTGTTCAGGAATAAGCTCAGGATGCTCGCGGGGTAATAATATAATAATATACTTAAAAGTTTCGCACATTTATCATGATAATTAATTATAAATATAGCAAACAAAAATATTTAAAAAAAGAAATACCAGCATGCTCAGGCTCATTTTACAAAAATGAAAACTAAAAAAATCAAAGGCTGAGTGAAGATAAAAGAAATATAGAGAGTAGAGATTGGAATAAGAGTGGTTCTTTTCACTGAACTCAAGAGAATAATTTATGGGCTATAGCAATCAGCTTCACTCAAGAGAGATAGAAAAGGACAAATTTACGAATTTTGCTCCTTACAACCTTATTCGTTTTACTGAACCATTCTTGTCACGCTCGACAAAGGAGAGAGGTCTTTCAGACAAAAAAAGAAGAAAAAAGAGAATAGCTGAAAGTAAAAGCCAGAAAGTGAAAACGATAGATGAAGACAATAACGAATAGCCTCCAGATAAGCCGGCTGAGAAGCTTATATTTACCATTTACTCTCTCCTTAGACCCCGATCGCGAGATGGAATTTCTGACTTGGCGATGAATATCCTCTCTCCCCGTCCAGTATAGACCCTGACCCCAGCACCCTTGAGATAGGTCATGCAATCGTTCCTGGTGCAGTCTTTGGGGAATGCGGCATTGAAGGCGGGAGTCTTACTGGGTTTGTTGACAGTAAAATTGCTTCTTCTCCTTACTATCTCGTGGGCTGGATCGCTTCTCACTTGTTCCGGTTGCTGGAGGTGTAGCTGATGCAAGGGATGCAGTTTAAGCTCTAATAAATGGTGACGAACTGGGAGCTGCCCTGAATGCTACAGGTGCTTTCTCAGGTATAGTAGATGAAGGAAAAACAGGGGCAACCGTCACCCTTTTCCTTGTGAAGTATCCTTCAAAGCTCAACGAAATCCAGAAAGTAGTGGTCCCTCTTATTAAGTACGTGCCACTCAACCAGGCTAAAAAGGTCATTCCAGATATTTTATTTGACAATGCAGCTACGAAACTGATAAATAAATATGGTGAAGCAATTATAGCTGATTTGATAACGGTTGCCGAAAAGAACGGTAATCTGGCGAAAACTACTGGTATTGCTAAAGATGAGAACAATGTAAGGTGGTTGGAGGAAGGGGCGAGTTCATGGGGGTGGACTCATATCAAAAGCCCTCAGCGCTGGCAGCAAATCACGGATAAATTTGGACCTAAAACTCGAGCGAATTCGTTAAAACACAGAAGAAGCCTCTCCCCGAAAAAACAGTGGAGTTTCTGTTAGATGACGAAGAGCCGGACACTATTGTAATTACCAGTCTAGAGGGTGGAGCAGAAAATTTCTTGGGTATCAATAGCGAGATTGAGAAGTATTGTGGCGAAGTCAGGAAGCTGGGTGACTATCCTAATCTTTCTTCGCTTATGGAAACTTATGTTACTGGAAGTTATCTAGAACCTGAACTCCTTGTTAAGGAATGTAAAAAGCTACTTGCAAGGGATGATGTGACTGAGTGGATAAAAGAAAAACGAGAATCGTGCTGGAAGTTGCTGAGGATGCAGTAGAATCAGGACACAATTTGTATTTTTATTTATGAGCTGATCCCAAAACTTAAAATTGAGTCTCTGAATCTCAAATTTTGAACTATCAATCGAGTTTATGATCATGGAAAATAGTTCTGAAACTTTTATTAATTTAAGAAGAAACCTAGTTTTGGGATAGGCTCTATCTCCGGAAATTGAATGGTTTTCAAAGGGGAAGGAGCTCTCAATATCGGGTTTGCAACTGATTAATGAGTATAAATTTGAACAGGCTCGATTTCAATCGAAGTTGAGTCTGTAATCTCTTTTTTATTTATACACCGATACTCTTGACAACTTAGAAGAATATGAACTTGGCAGAATAGTTGAAAATCGGTTTCCGGAGTTAAGGGAAATATTCTTCTCCTGGGCTAGTGTCATGGCAACTTAATTAGGAGGGCATTAATATTTAGATTACCCCTCATAAGTAGTCTTTTTTCGTAATTATGATGGCTCATAAATAAATTTCCTAGACACTAGGAGATTTTCTTCAGGATATTGTTTCTCTTAATTGCAGTACTGGTTCAAAATTTATTTTATAATCCGGTTGGCAGACAGGCAGGCTTCGACCCCACGTAGCGCAAGGAGAGAAAATTGAGGTATTCCCTATCTGTATTCCGTAATAGATAAACCAGTTAATCAGGAACCGCCGAAAAATAGGAAAGGAAAAAAAGAGTGGAAACAGAGCTAGAAAATTGCAAAAAAATCGATACAGAAAAAGTAGAAGTGGAAAATAGGAAACAGATTTCAGAACATGCGGACCTGTCTGCCAAGCCCCTCCCGAACAGCTCTTTCGTAGACCATGTGTGCAGTTGCAACATCCTGAATTGCAAGCCCTGTGGAATCGAAGATCGTAATCTCCTCTTCACTGGTCCTGCCGGGTTTGAGACCGACTATAACTTCTCCAAGCTGGGCATGGATATCATTCTCAGAGATATAGTGCTTGGAAAGGGGAACGTTCACTTCCCCGGAATGGAGCGCCTGTACCATATCGTCAACGACAATTTTGGAGCGGAGGAGAAGTTCGGGGTCAAGTTCTTCTTTTCCTACGGCATCTGCCCCTATTGCGTTTATATGAGTCCCTTCTTTAATCCAGCTGGCTTTTACAACTGGTTTTCTAGTAGGAGTTGTGGTAACAAGGATGTCACAGTCGCAGACCTTTTCAATGCTCTCTTCGTAATGGATTTCACAGGACACAAATTCTGACATTTCCCGGATAAACTTCTCACAGCTTTCTTTTGTCCTTGAATTGATCTTTACAATTTCGGGTTCGAAAACTTCGCAGAGGGCCTCAAGCTGGGTCCTTGCCTGGTTCCCTGCGCCTACCAGCCCGATAACTTTCGAATCTTTCCTTGCAAGGTATTTCGCGGCAATCCCTCCGGCTGCCCCTGTCCGGATATCGGTCAGGTAAGTCCCGTCCATAATTGCAACCGGAGCTCCGGTTTCAGGGGAAATAAGGATGATCAGCGCCATTACTGTAGGAAGGTCGCGCATGGGATTTCCAGGATGGACATTTACAATCTTTACACCTGTGATATCCTCTTCTTCAAGATATGCAGGCATTGTCCGCAGGTCGCCGTTGTAAGCGGTGTAGTAAAGATAGGATTTAGGAGGCATCTGAACCTTGCCAAGCCCGTGCTGCCTGAAAGCTCTTTCCACTACCAGCATATCGGAATGCATATCCATAACACTTTTTACTTCTTCCTGAGCCAGCCACAATACTTCCATAACGTAACCCTCCACCGGAGCCATAGACCATCCTCACATCCTGAACGTAAGCCGACTTCCCGCTGAAAGCCATGCTTAAATTGAATAAAACCGGAATAAAAACCGGCAGACACACAGGCACATTGACTGCCGGGTAGCATAAATTGCCATTTTATTCGCGCAAATATGTATATATAACATATATCTTCACTCATTTAAAGAACTTCCTTCCTGAAAGGAGAAATTATGCAAGAGAGTTCTGCTGCTTTTCCCGGAACCTACCTGAAAGAAAAATTGCTGAAGCCTGCCAGAGATATCCGAAGTATCCTGCGCTGGGGATACCCTAAATTTGCAACCATTCGTTTTGTGGCTGATCATTCCCGGCTCAGTGTCGAAGAGCGGCATATCCTTACAAGGGTAATTATGCCTCCGGAAAAGGTAGTTTCCAGAATCAGGAAAAAAATGGCATGTGATGACATAAGAAATAGGGACATTATTCTTGACGGTTATAACGTCCTGCTGAGCGTGGACAGCCTGTTGAAAAATGAGCTCATGTGGTTCTGTGACGACGGGTATATCAGGGACACCCGTTATTACTTCAGCAAAACGAATCAGGCTGAAGATATTGAGGAAGCCCTGGACTTAGTCCTTGAATTTCTCTCCGAAGCCCGCTCTAAGTCAGCAACCTTCCTGCTTGATTCCCAGATCAGCCGGAGCGGAGAACTTGCCGGTTTCATCCGCTACAAACTTGAAGAATACAGGATTCAGGGAGAAGCCCGGACCTCAAAAACTGCAGATTTGGACCTGAAAACCGAAGGCGGAAATCCCGAAAAAAACCTTATTGTAGCAACCTCCGACGGGATCGTAATCGATTCGGTCACTCAGGTACTCGATATCCCTGCCTGCCTGATGGAAAAAATGGAAATTGAGCCGATAAGGCTGTACTGAATCAGGGCTCTACCAACCTGAGAATGTACTAACCGGATACATTAACCAGATATACTAACTGAGAATGTATTAACCGGATACACTAACCGGACATACTAACTGAGAATATACTAACTGAGAATATACTAACTGAGAATATACTAACTGAGAATATACTAACTGAGAATATACTAACTGAGAATATACTAACTGAGAATATACTAACCGGATATTCTAAACTAAGAATGTGCCTGACTGGGTAGACCAAACTCATTAAACAGATCAGGATTATCAGGCTCGATATATTAGTAATTAATTACCAGGGACTCGTCTGGAATATTCTGCCTGCCTGTAGACCTCTTCAGCTTCCTCATACTGTCCTTTTTCTTTCAGCAAATCCCCATATCCGCACAGGCTTCCGAAATGCCCGGGATCAAGTTCAAGGGCTTTTTTATACTGGACTTCGGCTTCGTGCCTGTGTCCGAACCTGGCAAGCAGCCTTGCATATTCGCAGTGAGCTTCCACATTACCAGGGTTAGTTTTAAGCGCGTACCTGAAGTGTACCCTTGCGCCATGGACAATTCCATGCTCTGCAAGCAGGCGGGCATAAAAAATGTGAAGTTTGGAGTTTTCCGGATCTACTTTGAGAGCCTTTATATAATGTGCTTCAGCTTCAAGAGACTCCCCTTTTTCTTTAAGGAGACTGGCGTAGCGGAAATTGGACTCTACATGTCCGGGATCAAGTTCAAGCGCCCGTATATAATGGTAGTTAGCCTCGGTTTTTTGCCCTCGCTTGTAAAGTAAAATTCCATACCCGCAGTGTGCTCCCACATGCCTCGGGTCAAGGAGAAGAGTTTTTTTGTACGCTTCTTCGGCGCCGTCCATATCCCTGAGCCTGTAAAGCAGGCAGCCGTAATTGCAGAGCGTATCAATATGGAAAGGGTGAAGCTCAAGGGCTTTTTCATACTGGACTCTTGAAGCATCAAGTTTTCCGAGCTCGGCAAGCATATCTCCGTATCCGCAGAGAGCTTCTATATTTTCCGGGTTCTCCTCAAGCGCTTCTTCAAATTCTCTTGCAGCAAGACCTTCAAGTCCCAGTAAAGAAGCTGTTTTCCCGGCCTCCATATGGGCATTTTCTCGCATTTTCCCTGAGAATAGTGAGGCACATGCCCTGGAAAACACATATTTTTCCCTGTACATCTTATCGTTGCCGAAAATAAAGGAGAGTTTCAGCAGGGTCTCTGGCGAAAGCGAGTGCTCACGTGAAAAAGAAATGACAAACTCAACGACCTCATCGAGATCACATTCATCTTCTGCAACCTTTTCGATTACATGAAAAACCAGCTTGTCTACGGCATCTATTTCCATGTCCAAAAACCTCCTGAATTAAACTTCTACAGTGAATTTATTTGGCTGGCTATAAATAATTACGCTTTTATTTTTGACTCACTATTTCCGAACTTCAGAAGGTTTTTAATATATTAATCCCTAATTATATTTGGGATGGTTCAAAAATAGATGGCAGCATATGACGATTTAAGAGATGAAATAACAATTATCAAGTGGCTTGAGAGAATTAACAGAAGACCAAAAACAGAGAAAGCTTATCTCCTTGGCTTCCAAAAATATGTTGAATTCACAAAAATGTCACCAACTGAACTTTTACAGGAAGCAAAGCGTGAAATTCGTGAAAACGTTGACGGGGACGATAGAGCCATCCTAAACCGGAGATATGCCTTTAGAAATTATTTGCAAAAGACAACACTATCCCCGAACTCTATTCAGAGCGCAATGAATGCCGTGACAAGCTTCTATTCCACATTCTCACTTAACCCGCCAAAGCTTAAAGGGAATAAACGACCAAGCCCAAAGGAAGAGAACGCAGGGATTATTGAAAAAGCGGATATTCACGATGTATTGACCATAACAGACCCATTGGAAAAAGCGGTAGTTTTAACCGGTGCTTCATCAGGTTTGGGCATGTCCGATATAATTAATTTAACGCTCCGGCAGTACAAAGAAGGGCGTGACAAGGAAAATAATATTTGTGTATTAAATCTCACACGTATTAAAACAGGGGTTAAATTTACCTGTTTCATTTCTTCCGAATGCTGCACAGCAATTGATTCATATATTGAATACAGAAGCAGACCCTCTGCACCTCGGCAACATGTGGTAAATGATGATGGATACTTGTTTATTCAGCATAGAATTTCAAAACAATATAATCCCGAAGACCCAAAAACAGAAGAATACCGTAAATTTACAGAGGTTGCCTTTACAAGAATGTACGCAAGGCTTGCAGAAAGGGCGCAAAAAATAAACCCAAATGGTTGGAACCTTGTGAGAAGCCATCAACTTCGTAAATTTTTTAACAATACGTTACGGCACGCAGGGCTAGATTATGCATTCTGTGAGCATATGTTAGGGCACAAAGCCGATGATGTGGATAGCGCATACCTGAAAGTTAATCCTGAAGAGTTGAAACGAAGATATCTTTTGTATATGCCGTACCTGACCATTGAAAAAGGCGCTGCATTCACTGAAGAAACTTTTGAGGATATGAAAGCAGAAATTACGAAACTGAAAGCAGAATCAGAAACAAACAAACTTGAAGCATTTGAGCACCAGAGGCTTGAATCAGACTTTAAAAATTATAGAATTGAAACACATATTCGTATGATGGAAATGGAAAGAGATTCAGCAATAAAACCCTATGAGTTTGAAATTGAGAAAAATAATGAAGAAATTGAAAGGCTTGGATCCCTGAAAGGAATTATAGCAATGGATAATGGTTACATCATTGAAACCGGTGATTTAGAAAAAGAGCAACAGAAAACATTAAGAGAGGAAAATAAAAAGTTAAAGATGCAAATTCAAAGAATAAAAGCATTTTTTCAGAAAGATATTGATGAATTTAAGAGAAATCCCTATTAATTCCTCTCACTATTTTTTAAATTCGTTTGAATTTAATTCCCTTTCTTTTTTTACCAAAAGCGGGAGAAAACAACCCGCTAAAGTCTGGGAAAACGAAGGCTTTGTCCTTTTAATCCCTTTCTCTTTTTTCATTCTCCTGAAGCCCTTTTGGATATTATTATATATAGGACTTACGCGGTTGATTTGTTTTCTATAGATCACATTAAAATAATATTGTTTTTAATATAATAATAGAAATATAATCAAAAGAAGAGAAGAATTCTTGTTCTGGATAATTCAAAATCACATCATGCTGATAAAACGGTAAGGAAAGCAAGAGATTTAAAAATAACACTTGTGTTCCTTCCTCCTTATTCTCCAGATCTAAATCCTGTAGAATTTATGTGGAAAACGATTAAGAGAGAAGTATCTGCCACATTTATTCAATCAAAAGAACATTTAAGAAACATCATTAGAAACGAATTTATGAAAATGGAAAAATCATTATCATTTGCAAAAAATGGATGGAACATTCAAGCTACAAATAAAAAGTGTAATTTGTTGAGTTAGGAACTATAGTTGATATTTTGATATTCCTGTAACTTAACAAATCTGTTAAAGTCCATTTATTATTTCTGGAGGGGGTATTGTGTGCACAGTAAGATGGATACTAAAAAGATAATGCTTAGGGTTCGGGAGCTATAATCACCCTATTCCGTGCGCTCCAAGTACAAAAATTACAAACGGAGTCAAGGAAATCTTAATTCCATAAATCTTATAATGAGCTTATCCCAAAAGCCATTACTTCCATTTATTAACAATTTTTTATGATCATTTTCAAGATCAAGAACCCTCTCAAGAATTCAGGATACAGGATTCGAGAAGCAAATCCTGAGTTTTGGGATCAGCTCAACCATTATTTTAAGCAATTATATGGCATAAAATCATAGAAAATGCATTAATAGCTTTTTTACTTCATTGGTTTTTATATTCACTTTTCCATCTTTTAAAATTTTATCCTTTATCTTTTTTAAAGTGCTCCTGTATTTTATCCCTAGTTCCTTAGCTTCTTTTGGAATTTAAGCCAGATTTTCTGTTTAATCTCTTCTTCATTAATGAAAACCTGAGGCTTGATAACATCCAAAGTCTGATCTTTAATATTGGCTTCTTTCCTAATATAAGTCAGACCGTCAGCCGGAGTTCTACTTTTTCTCTGTCCTTTCCATTTCACAACTATACACTAACGGATCAAATCGGAATCGTTCATTCCGCTCTCTCTGTATGCTACAACAAGCATATTGAAAATCAGAAATAAAAAATGATAAATCTGTCATCTTTGGACAATTGAGAATTATAAAATCTCATCAAAAAACGGGAAGAGAAAATTAGATGCTTAGAATTTGAAATTGAAAGAACAAGAAAACCATATCTGAAACAGATTGAAGAAAGATAGTGTATTGATCGAAAAATACTTCTAGCAAAAAAACGCACCCTGAAAAACAGATATTAGTCAGTTTGATTGTTCGTGCTGGAATTTGGTGGATTAATTTACAGAAAAATTTGCACACTGCCGAGAAAATTGATAGAAAACTTGTTTAACTAAAATTTAGTCTATATCTTCTAGTGCTTCGATTCCAAAATCAATTCCTTATTTATCGGGAAAATCCGTGGTCTTCGAATCTATTCAAAAACCAAGGTTTATGAATTTACTTTGGAATCGCAGTACTAGTGTTGCGTCAACGATCAAATGTCGTATAAAATTGGCTGCAACCATCCGGAATCATTCGATCCTTTAGGATTGACGAGACACTAGTAATATTCGAGATATCAATACCGATGAAAAATAAGAGAAAATCGAAAAATTCTATTTCTATTCTTACGAGACAATGTCGGCGGATTATCCAGAACTTATCAATGCTTTCTATCTATGTCCATATATTTTCTGAATTTAGTTAACGATGTATAATATGGACTAAAATTTCGATATGTTTTATAATTAATCATATATAATGATAAGATTAATTTTTCTAAGTTAACGGTGATTACATATGAAAGAAATACTAAAAGCTTTGTGTTTGTTAATGTTCATTGTAATTCTTGTCCTGCCTGTAGAGGCAGTGACCAATGAACTATCCGGGTATGGTAACTTTACAGAAGGATCTGGATTGAATATAACAGAAAATGCTTCTAGAAATTATTTTGACTCAGGTTCCGGCTTAATCTGTATTGCCGCAGGAAAGACTACAGACAATGGAGAAATTATTTCTGCAGATGATGTTGTAGAAGAAATTACTTTTCTAACTGATAGTCCCGAATCTGAACTCTCTCCGGTCTGGACTCCGGATGGAAATTACATTTTGTACACTGTTAAAAGAAATGACTCGGATAGTCTTGAATCATATAGAATGAGAGCAAATGGCAGCGAGATAGAACGAACGGGCACTGGAGAAGGAAATCTTACCGGCTTTAGTGATATAAACCCTATCGGAACAGAACTGATTTTGACTAAATCGATTGATTCTCAATATGATCTTTATCTGGCAAACCTGGAAAACGGAACAGTATTCTCTGTTACCAACGACCCGCAGGTCTCTGAAGGCTGGGGTGTATGGTGCCGCCTTGGGAGAAAAATAGCATATACGCAGGAACCTGAGGATATGCCGTCTCAGTTATGGATAGTTGATCGGGACGGAAGCAACAAAACAAGGCTAGGGGCATCAGAAAATGTAGGAATTGGAAAGGACTGGTGTCCTCTTGGATTAAGAATCATTTATAGTGCAAAAGACTTGAAAGACAAATATGACCTGTGGGTAATAGACTTTTATGGTACAAATCAGGCGCAGTTAACGAATACATCGTACAACGAGTGGAATCCCTCTTTTAGTCCTGATGGAAAATGGATAGCATATGTCTCGGATGAAGGAGGGAGCCCTGATATCTGGATCAAGGATATTGAAGGAAGTTACAGAGCCAAGCTTACAAACAATACTGGAAGCCCTGATTCTGTTCCCAAGTGGAGTCCTGACGGGTCAAAAATTGTTTTCACAGGATACGACACGGGGAATAATTCTACTGTTAATATCACAGATACCGACACGATAAACGGTTCAAATATAAATGGTTCGAACTTTAATTTGATTAATAGCTCGGATATTAACGCGATAAATGACTCAAATATCAGTACGATAAACGATTCAGGCATTGATCAGATGAATAGTTCGGATAGGGCCGCAATTAATGGTTCGGATATTATTGTTATCAATCTCTTATTTGAACCTTATAATCCACCTTCTCCAAAAATTACCGGCATTAAAGTCGATCCTTCCGAAGGACTTTCTCAGGAAGGAAATGTCACAATTTCCATAACAGTAACGAATGAGGGAGGAAACGCAAGTGAAGGGAATATCTTAGTTTCCTTCCCCGGTAAAGACAAAATCGAAGGTGTAGAAGGAACAGGCAGCATTGCCAATATCTTTTCAGAAGGTAGTTCTGTTCAGGGAAAAGACGGAGAAATAACTGTTCAATATCCACTTGTTGAATTTATAGAATATGAATGGAATACAGGGCAGGAAGAAACCCTGAATGTGACCATAATACCGAATAACGAGACTGAGGAGTTTGTGTTTTTTGTACGGGGAGGTCTGAAAGACAACCGCACGGAAACTTACAGGAGAGACCCTTTAACCTCTACAGAAAAAGACCAGCAGGGATTTGATGTCTACAGGTACTCATTGAATTTATGAGAAGCTCGAAGATTCTTGATGTTGAAGCAAATATTCTGTTATTAAATATGGATGAAATGCTCCATTATTGAAACAGGGTATTTTAGCTTTAATATCTTCAAATCTATAGGTCTTATTTCATTTTTTCATTTTTAAATGACTGGTTTCAGAATTTTTCTTTACGCTCTTCTTTGTTTTTTTTCCATAGGCTGAAAGTGCGGGTCCTGACGTGTCCGAAGTTATCGTACCGCCACCTACTCTTTCTCTATGTTTGTGGAGTAGAGTTTGGAAAACTCAGACATACCCTTTTTAAACTTGTTCATATGCAGTGGAGGAAATAAGAGTTAAGAAAAAGATTGAGGTAAAAACCTCAAGATTCAGATTTATATTGCAGTTTAAGTGGTTGTACAAAGGCATGTTTTACAAACATGCTTGCACAAAAGAGCATTTATTGCTTCATATTACTTCAGACTACAATAGCATTACTCACCTGCCTCTTTATTTCGTAAAGGCTCTGGCGTGAGTCAAGGAAATAAAAACGTTCCATTAAGATTTTTTCTTCCTTTAGTCTGTTCAATGCATATCGGACTGTGCGTGAAGGAAGAATTGTTTCACGAATTAGATCTTTTTGTGTCATCTGTCCGTTTGCTTCAAGCGTTTTAAACACCAGCTTTGCAGACGGAGGCAGTTTCTCAAGTTTTTCGTAGCTAATTTCATTCGAATTGTCGTTTATAGATTCATTTTCAACAAAAACGATCCCTCATAGTGAGTCACCATCCTCATAAAAGAGCTCTTTATATTTAAGCCGTTTGGTCCAAATTTTAAAAACAGATACAAAAGGATTAGTTTATTAGACTTTAAGGAGAGATAAATATGAAAAACAAAGGCAAATTAACATAATTGTACTTTAAAGTATCCCAGATGGAGAAATGCCCGAAAAATAACTTCAGAGCTTTTTCTTTCTTAATTAGAAGTACTGAAACGAATCAGTTAGCTAATAACTATTAGGTCAAATGTACCATCCATACACGAGACCGCAAATTCATGGAAGTGCTTCATGTTATCTGACATCTCTTCGTAAATTGAATGAGAAACATATATGGTTATATGCGGTTTTTTTTCAGGGTCTTTTTTAAGTTCTAGATATAATTCTTTAAAGATCTCTATTAGAGTCTTAAGGTTGATACGTCTGATTATTCTGATATGCCCCGCTCCCTCCGAATCAATCATAGTTCTATAACTCTTGTTTTGCTTTATATTCTGCTCATTTAAACCCATTATCTTACCGCATGTATGATTTTTCTATATTTTTATGTGCAAATATAGGTTCACAATTGTGAACTTTTTTAACGTTGAATTCACAATTGTGAATACACTATTTTCTTAAGTTATAAAAACATTGTGATCACAGAACTGAATAAAAAATTACTGAAAAAAAGAGATTCCAAAAAGAAATTCTGGAATAAAACAACTATCATTTGCAAAGAAGTGGATGAAATGCCTCCATGCACAGATAAAAGTATGAGTTCACAGAGTTACCTTGAAGTTCGAAAGCTCCTGTTGCAGAAAGGGTTTACAACAGAAGTTTAAAGGCCGAAACTTAAGAGTTTCATGCTTCCGAGCTTACCAGCGTTCTTCCTTCAATACCGCTTCTTTTCCCTTCAATACTGCTTCTTTTCCCTTCTCCCTGTTGTACATGTTCACGCTCCCTGAGGAGTATATCTGACCAGCTTTCAGCCCATACTTTGAGTTCTTCAGATTCAAGTGGGGCAGGAACATATTTCTTATCATTATGCAAAATGCCCCTTGCAAGTTCTCTGTAAAGCTCAGCCTGCTCTGAGTCAGGTGCATGTTCGACCACAGTCTGCCCTCTGAGTTCACTCCTTGTAACATCAAGCGAACGGGGCACATATCCTGCAATCGTTGTCTTTGTCTGACTTGCAAAGTCGTTTATTATCTCCTTTTGAATCTGCTGGTTCATTGAGTTTGCAATTATGCCGCTGAACAGCGCACCGCCATTGTTTGCATATTTTCTTATTCCTTTGAAAAGATTGTTGGCTGCATATATTGCCATGAAATCCGAGGATGCGACAGTGTATACCTGTTCTGCAACACCTTCACGGATAGGTATTGAAAATCCTCCACAGACAACGTCTCCAAGGACGTCATATATTACTACATCAGGTTTGAATTCCTCAAAGACATTTTTTTGCCTCAGGAGTTCAATTGCAGTAATAATACCCCTGCCAGCGCATCCCACTCCAGGCTCCGGACCTCCTGCCTCGACACAGAGAATGCCATTAAAGCCCTCGTAGACAATATCGCTTGTTTCTATTCTTTTCCCACTCCTTAAAGCATCAAGAACCGAAGGAATCGATTTCCCGCCCCTCAGGTTATTTGTGGAGTCGCTCTTTGGATCACAGCCGATCTGCATTACTGTAAGGCCCAGGTCCGAAAGAGCTGCTGAAAGATTTGATGAGGTAGTCGATTTTCCGATACCTCCTTTTCCGTAGATTGCGATGTTTCGTGCTTTTGTCATTTCATCACCATACGGAGAAACAAACAGATACAATTTATAATCTTAGACTTCAGCAATAATTGACTTTTAAATTCTGTTTTTCTTGATTTTGCGGCAAAAATCCCCTCTTTTTATTGAATTTCTACTTCTTATCTGGCTAATGAAAAGATTAATTTGATAATTTTTCTGATAAATCAGAAAAATCAGAAAAGTATAAATTTATGGAAAACCTCATTATCATGAGGATTCTAATGGCCAATAAGAAAACAATTGATGAATGTTGTAATTCTAACGGATCGTCATGCGGATGTAATCAGGGTTCGGGATGCAAGGTCGAGGCAGTTCTTAGTGTGGATGAAAGAGGACAGATGGTACTTCCAAAAGACGTACGGGAAAAAGCTGGCATCAATCCAGGGAATAAACTTGCTTTGATCAGCTGGGAAAAGGAAGGTAGTATTTGCTGCCTCGCTCTCATAAAGGTCGAGTCCCTTAGCGGAATGGTAAAAGGTGTGTTAGACCCTTTGATGCAAGATAACGATTGAAAAGAGGAGTTGGGATCACATGGACAATAAAAAGACTGCTGGTTCATCATGCTCATGCACACAGAGATTGGAGATAAAGCCATTAAATCGTTTGACTGAAAATCTACCGGTTTCTGAGATTCTCAATACCACAAGCACAATCACATTCGCCAATCGGCTCGATCACTTCCTTGCCCGGTGGGGAGTTAACCGGATGGGACGTATTGTAAAGCCCGGCCTTTACCGGCTAGGAAATCCGACACCGGATTCACCTGTTTTTGTCTCTGCAAATTACACGCTGAGTTTTGACGCCGTCCGTTTCGCACTTGCAGGCACTGACTGTTATATTCTTGTCCTGGACACAAAGGGAATAAATGTCTGGTGTGCTGCGGGTAAAGGTACATTCGGGACAGATGAACTTGTGCGGCGTATATCATCTACAGGGCTTACCGACGTTGTCAAGCACCGAACCCTCATCCTTCCTCAGCTGTCAGCTCCGGGAATATCTGCATACGAAGTGAAACGCAGATCCGGATTTACGGTGGAATATGGTCCCGTTCGTGCCAGCGACCTTCCCGAATACCTCAAAACGCGGAAGGCAACGCCTGAAATGCGCAGGGTTCAATTCCCATTAAAAGATCGACTGGTACTTACCCCTATAGAGTTTATCCATGCAGCACTGCCGACAATTATTGCCAGTATTATTCTTTATTTCCTTGCAGGCCCTCTTACAGCCTTCGCTGTAATCACAACAGTTCTTGTGGGAACTTTACTCTTCCCAGCTCTGCTTCCGTTTATCCCCACACACGATTTCAGTACAAAAGGGCTCATTCTGGGGGAGATTGTCGCTATTCCTTTTGCAGTTGTTTCCTTTATGGCAAATTCTGCATTTCCCTTATGGGAGAATGCTCTGATATCTTTGGCAGTACTTCTGATTATGCCAGCTTTAGTAGCGTACTTAGCACTTAACTTTACAGGATGTACAACTTTTACTTCAAGGACTGGCGTTAAAAAAGAAATTTTCCGATATGTGCCTGTAATGGCGTTTATGGCAGGCTCTGGAATTATACTCTCAATTCTTCTGGGAGTAATCGCGTTAATGAAGGTGATCTGAATGTTTAATTCGTATCTTGAGAACACACTCAAGTATCATCTGGACCAGTGTATCAACTGCAGGCGTTGTATGCAGGTCTGTCCTCACGGAGTCTTTGCCGAAGGAGAAGAACACGTTGAACTCGTACAGCCATCTGCATGTATGGAATGCGGAGCATGTGCTCTGAATTGCCCTGTCCAGGCTATAGAAGTGCAGAGTGGAGTTGGCTGCGCATGGGCAATGATTGGTGCAGCAATTAGAGGAAGAGATATGGATAGTGGCGAATGTGGCTGTGGAGGAGAGACTGGATCTTGCTGCAGTGGAAGTACAGAGAAAATATCCTGTAGTGAAAAGTAATGAAAAAAATGTCTGCATCAGAGTAATAAATAATTGCAGTTGAATACGAATTTGGTCGTTCTCTAGTAATCGGTTGGTATCTTTACGAACTGATCCCTAAACTCAAATGAGTCTCTGAAATCTCAAATTCTGAATGAACAGTAGAGTTCTCGATCCTGAAAATGGTTCCGAGATTTTTTGATCTGAAGGTAAAATTTGGTTTTGGTATGAGCTCAGTATATTGTTTCATGCCTTAACTTCTTTCCACAATTTTCAGTTCAATTCTATAGTTGCTTTCTTACTTTTGTAAAAGTTCACACCTACATTTTACTTGTCTTATCTTGCCGGGCACAGGTTATGGTCAGTAAACCATAAACAATTCTTGCATCCTGAGCACGTGTTTACAGGCTCACTGTTTATCACATGATTGGCAAACTCAGGGTCAGCTAACTTGCCTCTGCCAATAGCAGCAAAATCCACATAATCATTTTCATTTAAGAACCGAACCTGTTCTTCCGTGCGGATTTCTTTGACTGCGATAACGGGAATGTTTACTTCTTTTTTGATCTTGCATCCATTGAGATTATAGGACTGCATATGAAACCTTCCGTTTTGGTATACTCTTACCTATGTTTTCTTCTAACTATTCAGGTTATGGTTAATGACGATTTTTTCAGAACCGATAGAACAGCCTTTAGTTCTTAGTGGATACGAAGTATCTAGCGAATATGAAGTATCAATCTGTTTGATCAAAATCCGAAAGATAAAATCAATACTCAAATTAAGGCAAATTTTGCCGGAACTTAAGAGTATAAATATCTCGCATTTTATAGCTCATGCTGACTTCACAATTGAGAATTTGCCTTAAAATCTTCACAATTGTGAACTGATGTGGAATTTGGATAATTTTCTAGTAGAGGAATATTAATGACAAGTTATGCTGAAACTGTTGCGGCAAAGTGCATCGAATGTGGTCAGTGTATTGATGAATGTGATTTTCTAATCGCATATGGAAAAACACCAAAAGAGCTGGCTGATGAAGCATTGAATACGGGTTTTTCCAATAATCCTATCCTGCCTTATTCGTGCAATATCTGTGGATACTGTCAGAAACTTTGCCCTGAGAATCTGAATCTTGGACTTATGATAATGGAAGCCCGCGGGAAACTCGTCTCAAAGGGAACTGGACCACTTCCCGGTCACAGGCCTGCAATAGATGGGCAGGAATTTTACTTATCAGAAAGCTTCAGGATCATCTCTGCAGGTAAGGGGACAGAATCCTGCGATGCAGTTTTCTTTCCAGGATGCGCGCTTTCTGCATATTCGCCGGATCTTGTCAAAGCAGCATACTCACATCTTACTACACAATATGCCAATCTTGGGATAGCACTGGGCTGCTGTGGGGGACCATCAGTGTTGATTGGAAAAACTGACTATGCTAACCAGATAACAGAGCAACTTGAGCAAGATATAAAACGTCTGGGAGCTTCCAAAATTATTGTAGCTTGCCCATATTGTTACAAACGTTTTTCTGAACAATTGACTGATGTCAAGCCAGTCTCTCTTTATAATGTGCTTTCTGAAACTGGTGCTAAATTTCCAGAAAAGGGAAACAATACTTACACTATTCATGATCCATGCTCTGCACGCGGTCATCCCGAAATTCAGGATGCAGTGCGTTCTTTGATTTCTAAAGCAGGGTACATGGTTCAAGAACATGTCCACACCCGGGATAATACCCATTGCTGCGGAATGGGTGGAATGGTATTTCTAGCGAATGCAGATGTCGGTGCAGCAAAAACAGAACGGACAATTCGAGAATCTTCCCACGATCTGGTTACCTATTGTGCAACCTGCCGAGATATATTCTCCGGTCAGGGAAAAAAATGTGTCCATCTACTTGATCTATTATTCGGCAAAAATCCGGCTGAACAGGCAGCAAAAGCTCCCAATCCTCCGGAAATTGCAACGGAAAATATGAAAACTTTGAACCAGTGGGCAAGAAATTTAGCGAAGGAAATAGAGAACGAGTCAGTTTTGAGCCCGTGGATAGACGATTTAACGGAGGAGGTAAAGCATGAGTCTAAATAATCAACCTGTTCGTGGAATCATTCCAGTCCTTTGTGTTATCATCTCTTCAATAATCTTTATTGGAATCGGTCAGGAAACTTTTGGCATTAATCCGGATATGCTCAGCGTATATGCCTTATTCTTCGTTTGGACTGCATTTCTCGTTTCGCTTGCTGGAAACTGGCCACTGGAGAATGTAAGACAACCTCTAAGGGGAATTACTTATCTGGTTATCTGCCTGGTGGTCGGAGTATTGCATCCACTGGTTATTTCATGGCTTGGATATGGACCTGAAACCTATTGGTCACTGATCTCTAACCTCTTCCTTGGAATTGGAATCATTATTGCCTTTGATAATCCTTTTGTTAATGGTTTTTCTCAACCTAAATCTGTTTTTTTCAACGCTCTTTTCTGTTATGTTTTCGCCATAATCCTCATGGTAGGATTAGGCTTTGTTCCATCTATCTGGTTTGCGATGTTTGTTTATTACTTCTTCTGGGTAGAGAAATGGCCATTGCAGCAGGTAACCCAGCCAGTGAAGGGAATTCTGGCTTTCACCGTTTTAGGATTCCTGAGTCTTATTTTCTGGCAAGCCTACAGCATAGCAGGCACGAGTTTCTTTAAGCCTGAAGGAGGATTGTTCTTTGTTCTTTTTGTATGGTGGCTCGTCATGTTCTCATGGAATCTGGAAACATGGCCTGCACAGAAGGTTGCTCAACCAGTAAAAGGGATTATTGGTCTTATCATATCCCTGGTTTTGACAGGCCTATCATATGTAGTAATCTTGAAGATTTTGGGGATTGATCCGGGCACTGCTGGAAGTATAGTTTGGATCTTTGTCTCCTGGCTCTATACCTGGGATATCGTCCTTGCCAAATGGCCAGCAGATCAAAGCTCGGGGTTGAATCAAAGTTCGGAACTGGCAGAGCCTGCCACGGCATAAATGGGTTTGCCTCCTATGGAGGCCCCATAATCTTCTACCCATAACTCTTGAGATTTGTAATTTACAGAAAAATCTGTATATTGCCCATATTCCGATTATCTTTCCTTTGATTTTCTTTTCAGCCCTCCCCAATTTCACTATTCAACCGCTCATGTCATTTTTTTCATTCTAATCACATGCCATAGCCATTCTTCTAAAAGTTAACTTAAATAACAGAGCCTTATAGAAAGCTCTCAGAATTGAGATCACAGCCTATACTAAACATCCTTAACTATTGATTTGTTGAAGTCTTCAAAACTTCTTTTTTTGCCGCAAAAATTCGGATAATGAGAAACTAGATCACATTTTTGCTTAATTCCCGATTTATATATCCACCGATCTCAATTAGACGTAGTGATGCCAGAAGCAGAACATAAAGGAGACGAATTCATTAAGAAAAAAAGGTCTCCTGCGGAGTAATATTAATGTCAGGAACAGAACTTACTGAAAATGAACTTATCGAGGAAAGAATCGACCTATCACGGGCCACATGTCCCAACAGAGAACAGAGGGCAAACGGCATAAATGTCTGGTATGGAAAAGCAAGCGACCTTGCAAAAGAAGCCCGTTCAGGCTGCCTGAGGCAGAGAGAGAGGAATTTCCAGCAGTCCAGTGGTTGTGTTCTGAACTTCTACCTTTCAGTAAGGATCGGAACAGTCCGTGATGCTGTAGCTATATACCATGCACCTGTAGGTTGCTCATCTTCAGCTCTTGGATACCGTGAACTCTACAGGCATGTGCCTGTTGAACTTGGCCGCCCTGCCAATTACGATCTTCACTGGATTACGACAAACATCGGGGAAAAAGATGTGGTTTACGGTGCAGGCGAAAAGTTGGGCGCAGCAATACTCGAGGCTGAAAAGCGGTACAATCCGAAAGCAATCTTCATACTTACATCCTGTACCTCAGGAATAATCGGAGAGGACATAGAAGGCGTTGTTGCAAAATTCCAGCCGCAGGTAAAAGCAACAATAGTCCCCATCCATTGTGAAGGCTCACGCTCAAAGCTTGTCCAGACAGGCTACGATGCCTTCTGGCACGCAGTCCTGAAATACCTTGTCAAAAAGCCGGAAAAGAAGCAGAAAGATCTGGTAAACGTAGCAAGCATGCTGTCCTACACATGGCAGGACAGGCTGGAAATAAAGCGCCTGCTTGGAAAGGTAGGTCTCAGGGTCAATTTCGTCCCTGAATTTGCATCTGTAGAGCAGTTTGAACAGCTTTCCGAAGCTGCGGTTACAGCACCATTGTGCCCGACCTATACCGACTATCTCGCCCGCGGGCTTGAACAGGAATACGGAATTCCTTATTTCCTTTACCCATCTCCGATGGGAGTTGCCCATACAGATGAATGGCTCAGGGAAATTGCAAGACATACAGGAAAAGAAAAGGAAGTAGAAGCCCTGATCAAAGAAGAACACGAAAAGTGGCTTCCAAAACTGAAAGCGATCAGACACGAATTTGAAAATTTCAAAGGCAATGGAGAGAAAATAGAAGTGCTGGGCGCACTCGGGCAGGGAAGACTGCTGGCTCAGGTCCCGTACTTTGAAGAACTTGGTCTTAAATCTTCAGCTGCAATGTGCCAGGACTTTGACAACCTCATCCTCAAGGACCTTGAAAAATTGCTCACTCAGATGGGAGACTTTGACATCCTGGTAAATACATTCCAGGCTGCAGAACAGACGCACATAACAAATCAGCGGGATCCAGACATCGCAATGACCTGCCCGTTCCAGGGAGGTGCATTTAAGCGTGATAAAGGTGTGACCAGGGTACATGCCTTGAGGTCTGATCCACATCCATGGAGTGCCCAGAGCGGCTATACGGGAGCGATTGCATTTGGAAACTTCCTTTTGCAGTCATTGAAAAGCCATTCGTATCAGAGAACAATGAAAGAAAAAACACAGAGCACATACAAAGACTGGTGGTACAAACAGCCTAACTCATTGTATTATCTTCAAGCAGAGGACTGAATAAGGAATGAATCAGGTGTAATTATGGTAATAAGTGAATCTTTAGAGTCAAATAATCACATATTAGGTGCTATCGAAGCACCTCGCTACTCCTGTGCACTCGGAGGAGCATATTCAACCGCAGTAGGCATATTTGGAGTTGTTCCTATACTTCATTCAGGGGCAGGATGTGGAATTGGACAGCTCTTCGGCCAATTTTACGGAGGAGGCCAGAACGCCGGAGGCCCTTACGGAGGGACAAGCACTCCCTGTTCCTCTTTAGTTGAAGAGCATGTTATTTTCGGCGGCGAGAAAAAACTTGCAAATCTTATCGAGACAACGGTAGAACTTGTAAATGGAGAGCTGTTTGCAGTCATTTCCGGCTGTGTTCCCTCACTTATAGGAGATGATGTTGGATCGGTTATCAGGAGGTATAAAGAAAAGAACCCTGACGTTCCGATCATACATGTGAATACCTCAGGGTTTGCAGGAACATCATATGATGGCTACGAGTACTTCTTTGATGCTGTAATCGACCAGCTCCTCGAAAAGATTCCGAAAGAAAAAGGACTGGTAAATGTATTCGGTATAGTCCCTTCCCAGCATATATTCTGGAAGGGGGAAGCGAGAGAGATAAAAACGCTTCTTGAAAAAATAGGCTTGAAGGCAAATCTGATCGTAGGAGAGTTTGATGCTCTTGAGAACCTGAAAAAAATTCCGGCTGCCGAATATAATATTGTCCTCTCAAGTTGGATCGGGCATAAAACGGCAAAGAAACTGGAGGAAAAATTCGACACCCCCTATATTTCTTTCCCCGGAGTCCCTGTAGGACCAAAGCAAACCTCAGAGTTTCTGAGAATTATAGGAGAAAGGCTAGATGTTCCATCTGACATTATTGAAGATCTGATTGCCAGAGATGAAAGGCGAGCGTACAGATTTGCAGAATATATTGGCGACATACTTTTGATCGTCAGACCACATCCGTATCTTGCGGTTGTTGCCGATAGTAATTCGGCTGTAAGCATCACAAAATACCTTGCAAATGAGGTGGGATATCTGCCTGACATTGTCCAGATAACGGATAATCCACCTGCGGAGGCCCGTGAATTAATAAATGAGGAGCTGACAACTGGCCTTGAAACTCCTGCGTGGCCCGAGATAATTTACGAAGTTGACGCATACAGGATTCGGCAAAATTTGAAAGATAGGAATTTCTTATTCCTGCTTGCGAGTTCTCTCGAAAGTAATATCGCCGGCCCTGAATTCAATGCCATACATCTGACGGTTTCATTCCCGTCATACGACCGCGTTGTGCTTGAGCACAGTTACGCAGGATTCAGCGGAGGGCTTACTTTACTGGAAGACATTATGAGTAAATATGCAGGGCCTCTGTGATTATTGCTGTAAATACTGCCTCTATGAATATTACCTCCATGAGTAATTTCTCTATGAGTGGATCTAGCTTCCTTTTTCCACTCATTTTCGAATTAAGATTCTCACACTCCTTTTTTAAAGATGGCAATAATATGCTCGGGTACGAACAATGATAAGCCCACAAGGCAGGCCCTAATGGATTTATATGTCTATTGAGCCTGTCTTCCCAGAGCCTGAGATATTGGAAAAGCGAGTACTTCTTTGTGATCAAGATGAAACTATTGATGTTCGATACTGATGAGTTCTGGTATAAAACGTTCAGCAAAACCGTGGACTCTGCTGAAACATATGACGTTGAAAAATCCACAACTGATTCTCTTGTCATTTTTATTAACGTTGAGAAAGAAGATGAGGATCAGAAAGACAGGGTTGTTAAAAAAGCTGTAAATAATATCAGTTGGCTGGCCAAAAAAACAGGCAGAAATAAGGTGGTCCTCCATTCTTTCGGACACCTGTCTGAGAGTAAGTCGAGTATTGAATTTGCTGAAGATGCAATTAGAACAATCAGGGACAGGCTAAATGCAAAGGGATTTGAAACTTCGATGACACCATTTGGATATCTATTCGAGTTTAAAATCCACGTGAAGGGAGAGTCGCTGGCAAAGGTATGGAAATCAATATAACTCTAAAATGAGACAAAAATTGTCAGGATTCCTGCAATAATATTTCGAGCTTTTGAATTCTATCGAGTTGCTTGAACAGATAACGGTTATACTCCAGGTCTGAGTCTATCTTTACTCTGACTTCTTCCCTTGAAGGGTGCATGATCCAGTTTCTGAATTTATCAAGTCCTCCGAACTGCTCAACATCTCTTATTGACAAACTGTGTTTTTTCTTAAAAACATCATAATTTTTCAGGGCTACAAGGTAATCGTAAAAGCTGCATTCTTCAAAAACAGAGAGTTCGTACATCTTATTTTGTGATCTGCATTTAGGTTTTGCAAGTTCTATAAATTCGTCTTCGGACATTCTTTCCTTGAAAAATATCTTCATCTGGTTCTCCAGCCTGTAGAGCAGTAGATAGAAGAACATCCTCACAGCCCCTTTCCTTAAGTCTGCAACAGTAACTATCCCTACAATCTCAGCATGGGTTACAAAGAAAAAGGAGTTTTTGTCCAGCATTTTGATTAAAGACATTATATCCAGGTTTTTTGAAACCATCTTATTTGGCAGTATATAGTACTCTCTTGAACCCTTACTATCGTAATATCTAAGGATTGAGCCATCTTCATTTTTAATGGGAAAGATAGTTATTTCTTTATGAAATTTTGAATCTTGAGGATGGAAATAAAATTCCTCTTTTGGGGTCATTATTTGTTCCACAGTTAAACTTTTGTGGATTTGTTCAAAAATTTCGTCGTTCACCTGAACCACCCAGTATTATTGACACCATTTATGGTGTAGTGCACCTCATAAATGGAAAATCTACTGTTTTATCAAATTTATAGTGCACTCATGAATTGAAATCAAAATCTTATGGGTACGACTCGATTTTATCATTCTGTTTTTTTACCATTTTGTATGCGTCTATTACTGCAAATATCCAGATAGCGGGAAATGTGAGAAATCCAATAATGAGAGCCATCAAACATAAGCTAATCCCCAGCCCCGCAAGTAATGCAAATCCTCTAAGTAGATCACCTGCATAGACATGGCCGAGTCCCGGAATTATGAGAGATAATAAAGCGGCAAGCAAAGGACTTTTTCTTTTGCCTCTGATTTTTTCTATGCTGCATCCAGAGCGTATTCCTGCCTCCGGATGAATCTCCGAATCTGTATCGAATGTTTTGTTATATACTTCTTCCATTGTATTTGCTCCACGGTTAATCTACTAAATAATAATATCTGTTCGATCGGGGCGTTGCCAAATATAGCTACTGGTATTTATGAGACTACTCAGCATCATTGCCAGCACTTTACACCAAAAAAACGTTTCAGAGATAAAAATACAATTTTTTTTGGAATAAGTGGTATCTTAAATTATGGGATAAAAAATGTCTCCAAGGTATTTAAACAGAGAAAAGCAGGCACATTTTGCCGTAAAATGTGGGTTTAAATATTTACAAGTGTTATTGTAATTGTCAAACTACAGAGGATTTTAAAATAGATAAAGATGTGAAATAGCAGGTAAAAGTATGAACATAAAAGAGTTAAAGTCTCGCAAATCAGCTAATCTTCATGTTTTGAATGCAATAGAATCTTTATCCTCCAGCTATTGTTGTTGATTTAACTCGTCTCCACCATCCTCCTTTTTTTCTTTCTGTCATTACTGAACTAATCTGCCCAACCATTACTCTTCCCTGAATCTCAAGGCAGCTACAAGTAAAGAATATTTTTTGATAGTTATCGGCTCTAAATATCTGAATACTGGCTATTTATTGTGCAATCTCAGTGATATATCTCAATTTTTACAATAAAATGTAAAGGAGTGACTCAAATGGCAAAAAGTATCTACAAAAGTATTTACAAAAGCACAGTTCCTGTGAGAGATGATCGGTTGAACACCACAATCACCTATGGTGGAACTGCCAGTGAACTTGTGAATTTAACAACACGGAAGTGTTTGAAGGCAAAAGACCGGGCATTCTCCCAGACAACTTTCTGTCAGGAATGGCTCGCAATATTCACACTGGCAACCATAAAAGATGCAGTTGTAATTACTCATGCGCCTGTAGGATGTACCAGCTCACTGCCTTTCATTAATATATTCAGCCGCTTCGGACAAATTCTGAGGGGAGAAACCCCATTAAATGTAAAATGGATTTCTACAAACCTTGCCCATGTAGAAGCCATTCATGGAGGAGAGGACAAACTTAAGGAAGCAATCTTGGAGGTAGATAAAAGACACAATCCGAATGCTATTTTTGTATTCTCTTCATGTGTTTCAGGGATCATCGGGGAGGACATTGACGCTATAATAAAACGAGTTCAGGGAGAGGTATCTGCAACAGTAATCCCCGTATACTGTGACGGATTTAAATCAAAGGTATGGGCGTCCGGATACGATGGGTCATTCCAGGGAGCTTTGAATCATCTTGTCAAGAAGCCTAAAAAGAGAAGGAATGATTTAATCAATGTGATAAATCCGCTTACAGTCGGAAGACTTGATGAAGTTGAAATCGAACGACTTCTGGCCAAATTAAAACTTAAAGCAAATTTCATCCCGAACTTCACCACTACGGAAGTTATTGGAAAGTCATCAGAAGCAGCTCTCACTACAAGTATGTGCCCAACGTTCAGCGAGTACTTTGCAAAATCA
This sequence comes from Methanosarcina subterranea, assembly GCF_055385895.1. Classification (NCBI taxonomy): domain Archaea; kingdom Methanobacteriati; phylum Methanobacteriota; class Methanomicrobia; order Methanosarcinales; family Methanosarcinaceae; genus Methanosarcina; species Methanosarcina subterranea. The sequence goes on from NZ_AP042426.1 coordinate 3,465,352, forward strand.
TTAGAAGAACGCTTCCAGGTACCTTATACTCAAAAAATAATGCCAGTTGGCCTTGATAATACAGATCGGTGGCTTAGAGAGATAGGGAAATTACTTGGGAAAGAAGATGAAGTGGAAACGGTCATAAAAGCGGAAAGAGAAAGAGTAGAGCCAGAGATCGAAGAACTTAAAGAAAAGCTTGCGGGAAAAAGAGCATTCGTAAGTGCAGGACAATCAAGGGCAGTAGGAATTCCAAACCTTCTTGCAGATCTTGGGATGGATATTGTGGGAGTCACCGCATATCACTATGACGAAGTAATCTTCGAAAGTTTTGCAGATTTAGAGAAGAGATGTGGAAACTTCTGTATCAATATTGCAAATGTACAGCCGTTTGAGCAAACAAATATACTAAATAAAGAACAGCCTGATTTCTATTTCGGTCACGTTGGGGAATCAATCTGGGCTGCAAAGCAGGGATTCCCTACAGCTATGATTTACAATTTATCAGTCATCTTTGCTGGTTATAATGGCGTAATATCGTTCGGAAGTAGAATTCTTAACTTGCTCAACAATCCCTCATTTAGTAAAAAGCTTGCCGAACATTCAAAGCCGATTTATCGTGAAAGCTGGTTAAATGAAAATCCATTCAAGTACCAGAAAGAGGAGAATTAAAATGAGCAATATTATTGAAGCACCACGGTTTTCATGTGCTCTTGGAGGTGCTTTAAGCACTATTACAGCTATAGAAGGCCTTGTTCCGATTATTCATGCCGGACCGGGATGCGGTGTTCAGTTATTTTACGGACAGAGCTTTTCCGGAGGTTTTAGAGGATCCGGGTGGATTGGGGGAGTGAGCGTCCCAAGTACAAACACCTATGAAAAAGAGGTTGTGTTTGGAGGAGAAAAACGGCTAAAAGAGCAAATTGAGAAAACAATCGAGCTTATTGAAGGAGATAAGTATGTGGTACTTACCGGTTGTACTGCGGAACTTATTGGGGATGATGTAAACTCTGTATTACGTGAATTTAGAAATAAGTCAATTATCTACGCTCAGACTGCAGGTTTCAAGGGTTCAAGCTATGTGGGTTATGAAATTCTGCTGGACGCATTCATAGATCAGCTAGTGGAAGAAAAGCCCAGAGAAGAAAAGCTTGTCAATATATTTGGAATAGTGCCTTCTCAGGATGTGTTCTGGGAAGGAAACCTTGCCGAGGTAGAACGGATACTAAATGGCATTGGTCTGGAGGTTAATACGCTCTTTAATGGAAAGAAAATTGAAGATTTGTCGTCTGCTGCTCTAAATATTGTTTTATCTCCCTGGACAGGTATCAAAGCAGCTGAAAAACTGAAGGATCGATTTGGGACTCCTTATATTGCTAATCCGCTTCCTATAGGAGTTACTGAAACAAATTTGTTCCTGGAAAAGGTTGGTGCTGCATTAAAAATAGATATTAGCGATTTCACGGCAAAGGAAGAGGAAAAAACCTACAAATCTATTGATAAAGTTGCAGATTTTATCGTGGATTTTGATGTACAGCTCCGATTTGCAACTATTACGGACTCAAATTATGCAATAGCTCTCAATAAGTTTCTTGTAAATGAGTTCGGATGGATTCCTTCACTTGCCCTTATAACGGACGATGTGCCGGAAGATTATATAGATTATATTAAAAAAGAACTCAGTTTCAAGAATAATCTGTCCCCAGAAGTCATATTTGAATCGGATTCCGGAAAAATCTGGGAAGCTATTGAAAAAGAAGCCCCGAATTTCATATTTGGTAGTTCGCTTGATAAAGATCTTGCAGCAAAGCTTGGCGCAACAAAACTAAGTATATCTTTTCCTTTTACGGATAGAATCGTGATTGATAGGGGGTATGCTGGATACAGAGGCGCAATAAGCCTTATAGAAGACGCCTTAAGTGAATTTGTAGCTCCACTTTAAAACTGAGTAATAATTGGTACTCAAAATAAAATCTATTATCAAATTCACTTATTTTATTTATTTTTTTAAAACTGGAATGTTTTTGAATTTATCCTACATTCGGCAGCAAGCACATCCTAACATCTAAATATCCTTGATTGTTATTTTTTGAAGGCTTAATAAAAAATCAGTATCATAAGGACTATACATCAAATCCGATTTGTCATTTCTCTCATTTGTTGGAAATATATATTAATGATGTTATGGTTAACATTTAGTAATTTTTGATTTAAATTGAATTTTAAAAGTTCTGAAAAAAACGATCTCAATAGAAAAATTGAATGGATTTTTATGTCGACCTGCCGAAAGCAGGTTTATAGTAATTTAAGATAAAAGCTCAAAGCTAATTATTAATTTCAGTCAAATCCGATTAAATCCGATGAAGTGAATAATTTTCATTTATTGTAAATGATCCGGATTCTGTGACCTTTTTTTGCTTTGCAACAAAATCTGCTGGCTCAAATTCAGGTCTTAATAAAATAGTTAGATACAAATAAACAGTTATTTTTCTCAGCCAAATTGGACCGAAAGCATTGAAACCGAACCGCCATCAAATCCTTTAACTGGAAAACTGACCTTCTCATCCCCCTTTCGGCAACCTGCAACATAGAGTAAAGGTAAATAATGATCCGGAGTAGGAATGGAAAGAACTGCATCCTTTCCGAGGGCCATATAGTTGATGAGAGGATCATCGTTTGCATCCAGAAGCGATTCTTTCACTATTTTTTCAAACCGAACAGCCCAGTCAAAGGGCTCAACAGGGCGCTGGCTCCAGCTGTAAGCGTGCAAATTATGCACCAGGTTACCACTCCCGATAATGAGAATACCCTCCTCTCGCAAAGACGCAAGCATTTTGCCAATCTTATAATGAAACTCTGGAGGTTTTGTCCAATCAATGCTGAGTTGCACGACAGGAATATCAGCATCAGGATAGATATGGCAGAGAACTGACCAGGTTCCATGATCCAGTCCCCATTGATTATCAAGGCTTACTAAATTCGGAGAAAGTAAGGCCAGGATACGGTTTGCAAGGATCGGGTCTCCGGGAGCAGGGTAGGTAACCTGATAAAGATCCTCTGGAAATCCGGCAAAATCATGGATTGTTCTGGGTGCAGGCATCGCAGTTACGGAAGTTTGCGGGATGTACCAGTGAGCAGAAATAGACAGGATAGCTTCAGGCCGCGGGATCTCGGCTCCTATGCGAGCCCACGCTTTAGTATAATCATTATCCTGTAGCGCATTCATGGGATTGCCGTGTCCCAGGAAAATAACTGGCATAATTTCGGGCATTTCTTAACCTCAATATTTAATAGCAAGGGCTTAAGCTCGCATTCATCATTCCCATTTTTCTCATTATTCATCCTTATCTCTGAATTGATTCTTATCTCTGAATTGATTCTTATCTCTCAATATGGCTACCGTCACAGAAAGGCTTGTTCTCCGATTTTCCGCACCTGCAAAGAGTTACACGGTTCCGAATTTCGTACAGTTTGCCATCTGCGGATTCTATAGGAATGCCGCCGCGTACCCAGAGAGGGCCTTGTTCGTGGCGCGGGGGAGACTCAACAATAACAATTGACTTCTCAAATTCAGGCTCAATTGCCTTTCCAGTAGCGTTGTCGATGATCACCAGTCTCCCGGAAGGGCAGTTGCAAGTTTCTTCAATGGCTGTATCCCTTGCCTCAGGATTATCGGATTGTTGGACAAGGTTCCATGTTCCTCCTGCCCGTACACAGAATCCAGCGTGGACACAGAGGTGTTTATTATCGGTCAGAGTTAGCACAGGGCCAGGGATAACATCCGCACCTTCGCTAAAGGATTCATTGTCTCCTGCTTCTGTTCCGTCAAAGTGAATCTTTGTGTGTGTCCCGTCACAGAAAGGTTTGTGTTCTGAATGACCGCAACGGCATAGAGTATACCGTTCCTTCAAAGGGTATCTTTTGATTTCCCGCCAGTCTCTGCAGTAGCCTTCTTCATCATTGCAAATCTCTGAAACAATAAGTGGAACTCTACCTGTCACGATATATGGGCCATTCCTGCTCACAGTAATCTTCATGGAGTTTTCCGGAATTTTTGGTTTTTCTTCAATTTCATTTGCCATGGTTAATTATATCCCCTTTTAAATTAAGAAAAATTCCTGTGTTATGATTTTCAATAACTACTGACATAATATATATGTGAAAATGCATTATGAGGTTTACCACTCGTTTTTCTGTATTGTCACGCTCGACAACGGAGAGCAGCTTGTCACGCAAAAAAGAAGAAGCAGTGCCATAAGTAAAACCAGAGCTAAGAGAAATAAAGCTCTAAAGCACTTTAGTTTTATATTATTTCAGTTCTCTGGGCTGTTTGTTTTCAGGCAGCTCCGGCAGGGGCATGGTATTGATCAGGATAGGGCTTTCGACCTCTTTTGCCCTTTCGGCCACAAGTTCTTTTCCTTTCTGGGTAAGGGCGAAAAGCGGAACTGCAGTCCCTACCTGAGCGAGAGGTTCTGCAAGATCTCTCATAAACTTTGAAGCGCAGCTGGTTGTGATATCGACATTTTCCAGAAGTGTCTGAGCTTCTTCCCGGCTGATACCTGTTACATGCACGCCAATTACTATCAGATCAAGTCCCAGTTCAGCTTCAAGCTTCCTCAAGTCTTTTGCTGTTTCAGCGAAAGGAACGGTAACTGCGATTCTTTTGTACCCGAGTTCGGCTGCCTCTTTCACGCCTGCAACAGAATCAAGTTTTGCAGTTAAGGAGTCAAGCACAATTCCCCCACGTTCGGTAATCCCTTTTATTATGCCTTCAATTGGTTCGGTTTCAACGAGCCCGGACATCCTGCCTCCCATACCCTGGACAAGGGCAGGGTTGCTGGTTATGACAGTTCCTGCACCGTCACAGGCGGTCACTGTTGTGTCAAGCAGCCCCCTGCGAAGCCCGGTCATCATAACTTCGGTAGCTCCAAACCCTACAAAATCCTCGAGTTCCAGCCGGCGTTTATCAGTAAATATTCCAAAATCACTGATTCTGAACTCCATGTTTTTCTTGACTTCTTCCGGAGTTATCTTCTGTATTCCGCGCACCTTGGCAAATATAGGACACCACTGGACTTCAGGTTCTCCAACTTCGACAACCTTCCCATCCTTTACTACTACTCTTGTTTTCCCCATTAATTCCATTATATGTGGCATGTTATACCTCTAAACTTAAAGAAGACTCAAAATTACCTGGTAGATCTTACCAGCCGCGTTCCTGAAGGGCTTCCTGCGCAGGAATCATATCTGCACTGATGCCTTTCATCCCTGCACCCACGCCTTTTGAGATCTCGGCAAGTTTTGCAGGGTTGTCGTAGTTATTTACTGCTTCAACAATTGCTTTTGCCATCTTTTCCGGGTTTTCGGCTTTGAAAATGCCTGAACCTACGAAGACCCCGTCAGCTCCAAGACGCATCATAAGAGCTGCATCAGCAGGGGTTGCAACTCCACCGGCTGCAAAGTTCACCACAGGCAGGCGCTGCATTTTAGAGGTTTCAACTACAAGTTCGATCGGGGCTTCTATTTCCCTTGCGACCATTATAAGTTCTTCTTTGGTCTTGCCTGCAAGGGCGCGGATTTCGCCCTGAATCTGCTTCATATGCTTTACTGCCTGGCTGACGTCGCCTGTACCGGCTTCTCCTTTTGTCCGGATCATGGCTGCGCCTTCATTGATCCTGCGGAGGGCTTCTCCAAGGTTCCTTGCTCCGCAGACAAAAGGCACGGTAAACTGTGTTTTGTCTATGTGATAGAAGGGATCGGCAGGAGTAAGGACTTCGGATTCGTCTACCATATCAACGCCGAGTGCCTCAAGAATTTCGGCTTCGACAAAGTGCCCGATCCTTGCTTTTGCCATAACAGGGATAGTAACCGTATCAATGATCTGCTGTACTATTTCGGGATCCGCCATACGGGCAACCCCGCCTGCCTTTCTGATATCTGCAGGGACAGCCTGAAGAGCCATAACAGCAACTGCTCCGGCTTCTTCTGCGATCCTGGCCTGTTCGGGAGTAGTCACGTCCATGATCACACCTCCCTTTTGCATACGTGCAAAGCCTCGCTTGATAAGTTCGGTCCCATGTCTCAATTTTTCAAATTCCATGAATGTCATCCTCTTTGTTTGAAAAAATTAAAACGAATTTGCGATGAGCAATATCTCATCAAAAAATAAAAAAAGGTTTCTTCTTTCGATTTTTCTGTTCTGAAATCTGTGCAGGTTACACATTCTCAAGAGCCTGCTTAAGGTCTGAGATTATATCCTCTATATCCTCAATGCCCACGGATAGGCGTATGTAATCCGGCTTGACGCCTGTTGCTTCCTGTTCCTCTGGGGTCAGCTGCTGGTGGGTTGTGGTCGCCGGATGGATGACAAGGCTCTTTGAATCACCAATATTAGCAACATGGGAAAAGAGCTTCAAAGAGTTAATAAACTGTTTTCCTGCTTCTGCACCGCCTTTCACGCCAAAACCCAGCAGTGCACCATAACCGCCTTTGAGGTATCTGGTTGCAAGCTCATGGCTTGGATGGTCCGGCAAACCGGGATAATTAACCCATGAAACCTTGGGATGTTTTGACAGGTATTTTGCCACCTTAAAGGCGTTTTCAGAGTGCCTCTCTATTCTCAGGTGCAGAGTCTCAAGTCCCTGAAGCAGCAGGAATGAATTGAAAGGTGAGATAGCAGCACCTGTGTCCCTGAGGAGTTGAAGCCTTATTTTAAAAACGAGGGCTACATTTCCAAGTCCCGGGAAATTTGAAAAAGTATCCCAGTATTTCAGGCCGTGGTAACTTGGATCAGGATCCGTTAGTTCCGGAAACTTGCCGTTGTTCCATGCGAACTTTCCTGAATCGACTATCGAGCCGCCAATTGAATTTCCGTGCCCTCCTATGAACTTGGTTGCAGAATGCACAACTATATCAGCTCCGTAGTCAATGGGACGGACAAGCCCGACAGCACTTGTATTATCCACAACAAGCGGGACTCCTGCTTCGTGGGCAATCTTTGCAATCGCCTCAAAATCCGGAACATCAAGTTTCGGATTCCCTACTGACTCGATATAAACAGCCCGGGTTTTATCCGTGATAGCCTGGCGGTATGCCTCCAGATCAGTCGAATCTACGAACATAACTTTCCTTCCAAATTTGGGAAAAGTATAATTGAAAAGCTCATAGGTCCCACCATAGAGGTTATTGCCGGATACGATTTCATCCCCTACACGGGTAATCGCCAACAGGGCATAGGTTATTGCTGCCGAACCGGATGCAACTCCAAGGGCTCCGGTCCCGCCTTCAATGGCAGCTATGCGCTGTTCGAACACATCAGTGGTAGGATTCATTATACGGGTATAGATATTGCCAAGCTCTTTGAGACCAAAAAGATTAGCTGCGTGGTCTGTGTCCCGGAAAACATATGACGTTGTCTGGTATATTGGTACTGTACGTGATCCTGTGGCTGGATCAGGACTCTGTCCAGCATGAAGGGCAAGTGTTCCCAGTTTATAGTTATTTGTGGCCATTAGAATAGTCCCCTTTTTATCTGAATTTTTTAATCTGAAGTTTCTTTTTGTTTGAAATTACTTTTTTACCTGAAGCTCGTATTTATTCGCGATATCCTGAAATGTATCCACTACATAGCGAACTTTCTCCCAGGAAAGCCCATATGTGTTCAGTTTCCAGATGCGTGTAGCTCCTGCAAATTCTCCTACAATGCCCTTGCCTGAGAGTTCGTCTGAAAGGAAGAAACCTCTGCGCTTATGGTTCTGCGCTATTACATCGAAGTTGCTAGTGGTATCAACTTTTGAAAGGGTGTGTTTTCTCGGGTACTCTGAAACAACTTTGCTGCCTTCGATAGCAAGTAAACCATCAATCAGATAGTTCGACTTTTTCAGCTCATCTTCCCAGTTCTTTACTCTCTCCCTTACAGCAGGGAAAGAAGCCATCATACCCAGCAGCGTCGATCCCATAAGTGTGCAGCCGAGCATCTCTACTTCTTTTACACCAAATTTTCGTTTGGTGAGGTCTCCAGTCATCTGGGTTGTACGGAATATCTTCGGAGCCCACTCTTCAGTTGTTGCCAGCACTCCTGACGGTGCAGGTGATGCCATGCTTTTGTGGCCCGAACCCACGACAAAATCCGCACCGATATCCTTTCCATCTACTGGCCTGACCCCCACGGTATATGCGCCGTTATACAGGAGGGGAATATCATACTGGTGTGCAACTTTTGCAATGCCTTTTACATCATGTTCATTGGCATATTGATAGTCGAAATGGTCAATCATCACCAGTACTGGCAGTTTGCCTGTTTCCTGCTTGACGGCTTCAATCTTCTCAGCTGTAGCATCTGCCGTTACGATCTTTTTCTCGTTTAAGGGCACTTCCCTTACTATTCCGCCTGCTTCTTCGACAGCGAGAAACTCGGTATAGTGAGCCAGGGCCGAAACCAGGACAGAATCCCCTTTGTTTACCAGGGTAGATGCCACTGCCTGAAAACCACGCCTTGCACCGGGCACTACGCGAGCTACGTCCATGTTAACAAAGCTGGCTAGCTGTTCATGAAACGGGGCAATAGGCGGGTTGGTGATTTTGTCCAGCCTGAAAGGTTTGCGGCAGGCATCACAGGTAGAGTAGCCGTCCCCATATGCTATGAGGGCTTTTCGTGCTTCCGGTGTAAGCCTTCCAGCTGCCTGGATCGGCTGTATATTAATGTGTGTTTCTTCTCTTGACCGGATATCAATATTATCAGCTATTTTCCGGACTTCCGGGGTTCCGGTACTGTTTTCTATATCGTCCAGAATTTTTCGGACTTTGTTCACTCCTTCTTTAATGGAATGTTCTTCTTCAGGGGTTGTGATATTTGGAAGGGTTTGTCGGAGGGTCTCCCGAACATCCTCAAGGGCAAAAAGTGCCTCAAATGTTTTTTGTGTTCTTATATCCATGAGATTACCTCTAAGCTGAAACCCGGAATCGAACCGGGATGTAATGGATTTGCAGTCCACCGCGTAGCCATTCCGCCATCTCAGCATTCATAGAATTAGAATTGCTGTTTTTGTGCCCGCATACCGCAGATATTCACAATTGTGGGTCTATTCCTATTTGCCCGATACAGCCATTCTGGCGAGTTAGGTTTCAGAATCTGCCTGAGAAGCTGTATTGAGAAGAACGGTGTTTTTCGTTAGCCTCTGCAGAAAGCGGGTTATGTAATGTTGTCTGTTCGTCTACGACTTGTGTTTCGATACATCTAAAAGTTTTCTTGGTGTGTAATGAAAACTTTTAAGCCAGAGCCTGGAATCGAACCAGGATTAATGGATCTGCAGTCCATTGCGTAGCCTTTCCGCCACCCTGGCACTAACTAATCACAATTGTGAATTGGCAACAGATCATACTCATTTTTGGTATTTAAAACTATTTTTTAAGGCAAAATGTGACTCAGTTCCAAAATCTAGTGATCTTTTCATTTTTTGATTGAAGTCTAGAATTTCCAAGAAGAATTCAGTCTTCAATCAAACTCAATATTCGGGATCTCCGGCATCAATCAATCGGCCACATTCAAAGGATTATAGCTATTATCAAAATCTAGTGCATCGATTCCAAAATAAATTCCTTATTTAATGGAAAAATTCGTGATCTTCGGATCTATTCAAAAATCAAGTTTTATGAACCGACTTCGGAATCGCAGTACTAGTGATTTTTAATTTTACGTTCATCACTAGATTTTGGCATTGTGTCCAAAATGTGTCATTTTTAACAATTAGACCCTGAAGTTTTCATACCTAAAAGTTTTCTTTGTGTGTAAAGGAAACTTTTAAGCCAGAGCCCGGAATCGAACCGGGATTAATGGATCTGCAGTCCATTGCGTAGCCTTTCCGCCACCCTGGCACAATCATTCACAATCGTGAACTGCCAAGATCTTACTATACAGTATTAATATTTAAATTTATGTTTTAAGGCAAAAAGAGATTCAAATATTTCTGCTGATTGATATTAGGAGGTTCAAATGCACATATACTGTTAATAGATTCTCAGTATGATTTGCTGTGAAGCAGGACTATACTGCCACCATGAATATCCAGCCACTGAAATATATTCACCTTTAAAAAGAGAAGTTTTTTCCTCAAAATTACCTGCTGGCAGTTATTTATTCTGCAATAAAAAAGAAAAGGAGGTTAGAGCTTTACAAATGAGCTCAATCAACAACAGTAGGATGATTTTGAGGCTTCAGTTAGATGCGGAATCAGAGGAAGGGGTGATGTGCGACCAGACACCATAATGAAGTTCCCATATGACCCTGTATCCCTTTTAGAATCCATTGTTAGCTGTCCGCACATATTGACCCCTGTTCCTGAAATGCGATCCATATCGAATACTTTCCATAGCCGGGATTTTCCTTTTTCAAAGAAATCACCTGTTACTTTCTTGAGTTGAACAAATTCCCGTTCAATCGGTTCCTGAGGGTGAGTTCTAGCTTTATCAAGCATGTACTCCACTGCAAGAAGTACATGTCCAGTTATACGCAAAGTGAAATACAGTTCGATTAGATTAAGAGCCTCCCATATTATTTCGACTGTAAGCCCGTCATCGAGGGCTTCCCAGATCGAGGATATAGTCCTTTGATCCGTCAACGATGTCTCCTTTCATACTTTGACCTTTTTAAATTCATATTTTTGCCTTCTTTAAATTCTCATTTTCACCTGTTTTTTTGTCTGTTCTGCTAAACTCCTGTTTCTTTAAGGTTTAAGAGGACTTCCGGATGCAGAGACAAAAACACTCAAAGTGTTATCTGTCCTCTGAATACATGGAATCCTCCAAGCCAGGACCCGGACTCGAACCGGGATGAATGGGTCTGCAGTCCACTGCGTAGCCTTTCCGCCACCCTGGCACTACCAATTCACAATCGTGAACCTGCAACAGATCATACTCACCTTTAATATTTTAATATATTTCTTAAGGCAAAAAGTACCTGAAAATTATCTGTACCCGGCGATTAAGGATAGAAATTGCCTGCTTACAAAAAATATTTGAGCATTTTCTGCCACTTCAACATGAATTCAAAATCAGAACAGGAACTAAGAGGATTCGGAACTGCCGAATCCCAATTATTCACTGGCAGATATATTCTTTAAAGCTTCATCAATAAAGTATGGAGCTTCTATCGCCTTGATGCCTTTTTTTCTTAATTCTTCCTGCGGCCTGCTGCCAATTCTGGAGCAAAGCAAAACCTTACAGTCAGAGATCAAAGAAATTGCCCTGCCCAGGACATCATCTGCATGCCCCTCATCCGCCGAGCCGCACACAGGTATAGTCTCCCGTACTTCCAGGAATTGTATATTTTCACCATCAACCTCAAATATATAGAAACGAGATGCTTTTCCAAAATGCTGATTGACAACCTTACCGTCACTTGAAACAACAGCGACTTTCATCTTTAATCTCCATTTGTCCTTATTAATTTCCATTTAGTCCTTATTAAATATTTAGCAAAGACTTGTTTTTTTATTAATTTGTTGGTTTATATGCATCAGTAAGATAGCTGGAAAAGAAATGAGAGATTAGTAAAAATTAGAGGGGACAATCCCAATTTTTGCATTAGTCGCTATTTTATATAAAGCCTTCAAGCTTGAATACTTTTTATTCTCCAGAGTTACGCTATAGTAGGGTACCAGTTTGGGGGAAAAAGCCATGATAAACTCTGCAAACCTTGGAATATTTCCTGCCATTACATTCATGTATTCAAAATTTCTGGACTGAAGGTCAAGAAATTCATTGTAATAGAGAAGGGCATTTGTTCCTCTCAGGCTAAAAGCCGGATCCCGGGCAGAGGACCAGCCAATTGTGCTATTCTTTCCGTAAAGAGTCAGATGTGCTGCAACTGTTTCTCCTTCAGGAGTTTCGGAAACAAACATATAACCAATGTCCTTTTTCCTGAACAGCTCGAATACCTTTTCGAAAAACTTCCTGGGTAATGGTATTTTCAGGTTCTGTCTCTCGTATACTTTGGAAAGCAGCCCATAATATGTTTCAGGATTGCTCCATTTTCTTGTCTCGAGTCCTGCTCCGGTTGCGGATTTAAGATCTCTCCGGACCGTCCTTGAAATATTGTCATTCACGTCTTCTTTAAGATCCAGGTAATGGGTATAGTGAACCTTTGAATCCCACCCATTCCATGTAAATGGTCTGATATCCTCAAATCCTGGAGAGAATTTTAGGTGAATACTGTCAAAGCCCTGCGAGCAGAGGAATTCTCTAAGGGAGTTAAGAATTTCGTGGTTTTCCTGAACTCGTCTGCTTGTTTTAGAGCTTGAACTTTCATTTATAAGAGGCCCGCAGTAGTCAGTCATACTGGATATCGAAGATGCCACTTTGAGAATTCCTTTGAGGTTCTTAACAAAAACGGGGCATCCTCCCACAAGCTCATCATTTCTGAAACAACCATAAATCCTGACATCTCTTAAAAGGACATCCCTGTAGATCTGCAGCCAGTCGCTTGTGTGGAAAGGCGTACCTGGCTGGTTCCTTTCTACAAGCGTATCCCATTCTCTGAATTCGGATGGCGCTAATTCTCTAACTTCAATTTCATTCATTTCAAGCCCAGCATAAAATAGGTGATTGTTCTTTATCTGCAACGAATACGGTACTTACACAGTGAGATGTACCTGTTTTGAACTCAGCTGCGTAAGACTTAGCGTGAAAAATTTCACGGCTCTTAATTGATCCCCACGGTTTTTTCGTGAGCAGTTACCATATCATCCAGTTTCATCACAATATTCCCATCAGAAACCGTGTAAGGGATACTTTCCTTGGGGAATGACACACAGCCTCCTCCGATACCCGTTCCTTCTGAAGCGTCAAAAACGGTGCCACATGAGTCACATACAAGAGTATCCTTATCAAGGCTAAATCCTATTGAATTGCATGGAGGGCATACATTGGACCTGACAAATATCTCATCATTAAATTTGTATGCCATAACCGCGATTTCCCCGCTGTCAGTATTTACTTTGAAATGAACATTTGTGTTTTCTTCTACAGAACTGAGTGGAATGGATACATGGTCTGCACTGGTTTCAGCTGTAATCCAGGTAGCTTTTACAGGGCTTGCATTAGCTTTACCCGAAGATCCGACATCCGTACATCCTGCTGCCACGAGGGACACTGCAATTGCTAACAAAACCATACCGGTTAATTTTATGTTCATTTTTTCACTCCGCTATGTTCCCATCTTTTAAATATACAATACGATCAGAATAAGCTGCAAGTTCCCTGTTGTGAGTGACCATTATGACGGTCATCTCTCCTGCGAGGGATTTCAGTAAAGAGATTATCATTGAGCCTGTGTTTGCATCAAGCGCCCCTGTGGGCTCGTCTGCGAGCAGAATTTTCGGGTTCATAACAACAGCTCTGGCAATTGCAACCCTCTGCTGTTCTCCTCCGCTCAGCTCTACCGGTTTATGATGCATCCTGTGAGCCAGCCCTACTCTTTCAAGAGCGCTTTTTACAGCACCATCGTCTTTGTCACCTGCAAATACAAGCGGCAGAGAAACATTTTCATAGGCTGTAAGGGAAGGAATAAGGTGGAATTGCTGGAATACGAACCCAACGGTTCTGCGCCTGAAATCGACAAGTTCTTGCTGGGACTTTTTTGTGATATCGGTATCTTTGATGAGGATGCTTCCACCAGTCGGTCTGTCAAGCATCCCTATAATGTTCATCAAAGTGGTTTTTCCGGAGCCTGACTGTCCCATAACGGACACGAACTCTCCTTCTTTGATTTCGAGGTTAATTCCGTGCAGAACTTCTACCTCGTTATGGCCAAGCCTGTATTTTTTTGTCACATCTTTGACCTGAATCAGGTTTTCAGTCATTTTTTCAATCAGGTTATCTGACAGTCTTTCAGGATTACGGGATATTTCAGAAATTTCAGGATAATCAGACACTTCTCAACACCTCCGCAGGGTCAACTCCGAGAGCTCTTTTTGCAGGAATAATAGAAGCTACCATTCCAGTAACTATACAAATTCCGGCAACACCAGGCAGGATCTCCCACATTGGAGAAGGCGATACTGAGACCAGCATGGGTGCAGCAATTGCTGAGGCTGCCGTTCCAATGGCAAAACCGATAGTTCCACCGATTATTCCTATAATCGCTCCTTCAAAGAGAAGCATAGAAACTACCTGTCTGTTGCTTGCTCCGACTGCGCGCATAATTCCTATTTCTTTTAGCTTTTCATTTACTGATGCGAGCATCGTGGATGCGACAGTTAACGTGCTTACGAGAAGGGTAATTATTGATACTGCCATTGCCGAAGACTCGGTATGCTCTACCACCGCCATTTCAGTTTCTACAATCTGGCTCATGGATCTAGCTTCAAGTCCGGGAAACACTTCCTCTATCTGCCTGCTTATTTCTTCAACAGGACAGTCATTACACAGTGCCCTTACCTCCAGGCTGCTGACTTTTCCTTCTTTTGAAAGCAGTTGTTGGGATGCTGCAAGAGGAAGAATGACATATCCATCTTCATTGCCGCCTGTACTTTCTATTACACCGGCAACCTGAGCGTCAATGGAAATATCACCCTGGCTGAGAGTTATCTGGGAGCCTTCTTTAAGTCCAAGGGGACCGGCTATATCCGAGCCAACCATTACTTCGGTTTTCTCAGAGTCCTCAGAGGTATTTGCAGCCATCCAGTGCCCCTGGATTTTCCACCAGGGCTTGAGTGTTTTTTCCTTTTCAGGATCCACACCCATTACAACTACGGAAGAATCGCCAAGTTCTGCAACCCCATACAATCTCGGGGCTACAACTGCAAGGTTACTGTTATTCTGGATAGTATGAATTTTAGGAATTTCCGATTCCTCAATATAGTTCTCTCCCGTAGACAGAGAACCAATAGAGGTTGAACCCGCCACGAGCGGAATGTTTGTTACTTCGGGCCTGACTATGATGTTTGCACCAAACTTATTTGATTCCTCATAGAGACCGTCAGTTGCTGCGGAGAATGTGGTGACCACAGCTACTATTGCTGCAGCAGCCACTACTACACTCAGCACTGCCAGACCAAGTTTTGTTTTTCTGCGGGATATGTCTTTTAAGACCAACGTATGTAAACGCATTTTAAATCCTCAATACTGCTCCCGATTCTCTTTCAATGGCTTACCTTTCAATTTTCACATTGAATCGAAACTAAATTTAATCGGATACCATGTTGAATCGAATATCATGTTGAATGGAATTTACTATACACCTGATGTAAAGATCTGACTTTACATTGAGTGTAAATGTACTTTAACTTTACGCCAGATGTAAACCAGCTGAGACTAAAAGGACAAATTTTCTTGGACTTAACAGGTCCCGATTGAAAACCAGTATCTTGAAACTCATCACAAGGCTTATATTCGTTTACAGCAGTTGTAAAGCATATGGTTAAGTTAGACCGGATAAATCTTTCCAATGAGGGTTTGACAAAATTTTTCAGCCCCATTGAAGCCCAGATCATGGAGGTTTTGTGGACAGATCAGGAGTCTACAACGCCGGAAATTACTGAAAAAACAGGAATTCCGTTATCAAGCGTTGCAGGGACACTTGACAGGCTTGTAAAAGCCGGTTATGCAAAAAGAACGGTGGATAAAAGCGGCCACAGAGTCAGGTATCTTTACTCTGCAACCGAGTCCATGGACAATACAGCAAACACCATCACAAAAAAAGTACTGGACAGTCTTGTAGATACCTTCGGCAAATTAGCTGTTGAAAATTTCCATACTTATAAAAATAATAAGTGAGCCCCAGAAATATGGTTTTTGAGTGACTTTGAGCAGTGGACATGTTCTCTATTACGCAGGAAATTGACTGTTATATTACATGCATCACCGGTTCCGACCTTTTGCCGGTAATAGGAATAGAAGCATTCCTAGCTCTAATATTTTTCACGTTTTATCTCAAAGCTGGAAAACCGGCCTTCAGGCTTGCTTCGTTCATTGCTGGACAGCTATTCATGGTACTGCTTATAGGTACGGTTATTTCGGCTATGCAGTGCAGTCAAATGCTGACAATCGAGATCTACACAGCCTACGCGGTTCTTTCAACCGCAATTGTCATGCTCCTGCCAAAAGTATATTATAAAATCCTGATCCGAAAATACAGTGCTCAGCCAATTACTGAAATAGTGGACTGGCCTCAAGCATTTGTAAATGATTTAATCGAAGGAGCAAAAGTGTATTATTACGATTCAGCAGTGCCCGCAGCTTTTGCTTCGGGAAAAGTTATTTTTTTATCAATCGGGATGCTTGAGCTGATGGACGAAAAGGAATTAAAGGCTGTAATTGCCCATGAAGTATGGCATATCAGGTATAATAACAGGACTCCTTTATTGAGACAATTATCTTTCATGACTTTTACGAAAAACCATTCAGAAGATGAACTTGAACTTCTTGCTGACGCTTTTGCTGGAAAAGTTGTTAGCGAAAGTGCAGTAAAATCAGCAAGGGCAAAACTGAACTAAAACTCAGATTTTTTAATTATTCTTTTCTCTCTTTAACTCTTTTTCTTTCTTCTTTTTGGGCAGAGCCACATGACAAACTGATGAAGATGTCCTGTATTATGATAATTAAAAATCGGCTTTCAAGAATGATCAAGAATAACTCAGAATTTGGAATGTTCTTACTTTTTCATATTATGTAGGGAGCATCGCAATCTATTTAAGTTCACAATTGTTATCTATAGCTAAGTTCACAATTGTTAATTTACCTGGTTAAAAATTGAAAGTAGTAATGCTTGTTGAAAGTTTGCCGGGCTCATATTGTGGCTTCGAATTTTATCGAGTGTATAAATATGGATACCGAACTGAGTGCAACTGTCAAGGCAGACCTGCTGAGCATAGGAAGTGTTCGAGTAGATCCGGCACTTTTTCCTGCGCAGCTCAAGAGTGTGGCTACAGCCGGGCCCGGAGCAGGTGGATCTTCTATCTTTTTGAGGTCAGGAGATCGACGGGTACGCCTTACGATTAATGATCTTTCTCCTTTGCGTGCAGTGCCAGAAGATGGAAACGTAGTCCTCATGAAAGGTGATGATGTAATTGCCAGAGGCATGCTTGAACGCCCTCTCTGCCACTGTCCTGAACAGGCATACATTACACTGTCCGAGAAATGCATATACGATTGCCAGTTTTGTCCCGTGCCGAAAATGCAGGGCGGGATAAAGGACAGCAAAAAGGTACACCAGATGGTTGCGGAAGCTTATGCAACAGGTGAACTGAAGGCAATTTCCCTCACAAGCGGGGTAGCTGTATCTCCAGAAAAAGAGGTTAAGAGGATGGTGGATATCGTAAAACAGCTCACACGTGAGTACGATCTCCCGATAGGTGTCTCTGTCTATCCCACAGCAAGTTCATCAGCAGAACTTTATTCTGCAGGCGCATGCGAGATAAAATACAATGTTGAGACTATGGACCCCGAGCTTTTCCGTCGTGTTTGTCCGGACCTCTCGCTCTACACAGTTCTTGATGCTCTCGACACTGCAGTGAATGTTTTCGGCAGAAATCGGGTATCTTCAAACTTTATAATTGGCCTTGGAGAAAGTGACGAGACTGTCCGAAAAGGCATCAAACGCCTTACTGACCTGTGTATAATTCCAATTATCAGACCTATATCTCCACACCCTCTAAGGAAAGATACGATAAACATTCATCGACCGGATGCTGCACGGCTTCTAAAACTGGGAAGTATGCTCAAAGAGATGCTCGACTGTCAGTCCCTCTGTGTAGAAAAATCGAAAACAATGTGCCTTCTCTGTACTGGCTGCGACCTGACACCTCATAGAGATATTTGAAATTATATCAGCTGAAATCGTAATTGATTTGACTTGCAATCAACTTGGAAATCATGATTAACTCCTAATTCGATATTGATTAGTTCCGACCCATAGCTTTTGAGGTCTTGGTCCTATTTTTGCGTGTACTCATGTGATGACAACTCTTCGGGCAATCCTTGAGGAGTATCATAGTTTCGAATTAGTCCATTCCTTCCAATTTATTTCATTTTTTAACCCAATTAGGAAATATATTATTGATTTTTTAGCTTTAAAGGATAATATTTTAGAATTTATGGAAAAGCTTATAAAAGCCAGATCTAATCCTTTGAATACATGACACAGCAATTTACTCTCACCATTGAATCTGGAAAGAACAGACTTGGAGAACAGGAAGGATTTGACAGTATAGAGATCAGGCCCGGAGACACCCTGTCAATAGTTGGTCCGACAGGTTCGGGAAAATCTGCTTTAATCAATGATATCGAAACTCTTGCTCAGGGAGATACCATAACAGGTAGAAGGATCCTCATTAACGGGGAGGAACCTCCCGAGGCCTTCGTACGTGAGCCTGCTTTCAAACCCATTTCCCTGATAACTCAGAATACACGCTGTCTGGCAGACCTTTCTGTCGAAGAATTCCTGCTCATGCATATAAGGGCACGGAGACCAGGCAGGGAAGATCTGCTCGATGAAACAATAAACCTTGCAAACACATTTACCGGCGAAGAGATCAGCCTTAAAAGCCGGATGAGCGGTCTATCCGGAGGACAGACACGGTCTCTTATGATTGCAGACGCACTTGTGATCGGCGACACTCCTATACTTCTCCTTGACGAGATTGAGAACGCAGGGATCTTCAAAGACCGCGTCATCCAGTCTCTTCAGGGAGGAAACAAGGCTGTTATCCTTGTAACACACGACCCTTATCTGGCTCTTACAGCCGGCAGGCGGATAGTTATGAGGCAGGGAGGAGTTTCCTCTGTGATCGAACCAACAGGACAGGAGCAGGAACTTATTGAAGACCTTACTTTAATCGAAGACAGACTCCATCAGCTTAGAGAAAGACTCAGACTTGGAGCTTCTTTTTCCTCAGGTTCTTCGTCCGGTTCTTCAGAAGTTTTAATGGCTGCAGTTAACAGGGTGTGATTTAAAATGAAACTCCTTATAATCGCAGGTCCTCCAAGCGGAGGAAAAACTGCTGTAATTCGCCAGATAATTAAGAATTTGCCTGACGGCTCACTCCCCGCCTTTCTCAAGATTGACGTCGTGCATGCAACAGAAGATAAGGAACTTGCAGAAGAATTCGGCATTCCTGTCAAAAAGGTATATTCAGGAGATGTATGCCCTGACCATATGGGAATCCTTGTCCTTGACGACGCACTGCGCTGGGCTGAGAGCCTCTCAAGGAATATCCTGATTATTGAAAGTGCAGGGCTATGTCTCAGGTGTACTCCTTACACAAAATACTCCCTTGGAATCGCAGTTGTCAGCTCGATCTCAGGAACAAATTCGCCTTTCAAAATGGCACCTCTGCTCGCTCTTGCAGATGTAGCAGTCGTTACGAAAACCGACCTTGTTTCACAAGCAGAAAAAGAGGTCTTCAGGGAAAGCATCAGAAAAGTCGTCCCTGATATTGACATTGTTGAGACAAATGCAATTCAGGGTACAGGCCTCAGGTACCTCATGCGAAGAATTGTCAATCAGCCAGAAATCGGGCCGGACCCCATAGTGCTCAGAGGCAACCCTCCTCTCGGCGTCTGTACGGTGTGTATCGGGAAAAAAGAGATCGGGTGGAAGAACCACTTTGGAGTCATCCGACCCCTGGATATGCCGGAGCCCCTATATAGAGGTGACTGATGGTGATTAACTGGAACCCTCCGGGTAAAAACTGTGGGGCTTGCGGTTCCCAGACCTGTTCAGACTTTGTTTCCAGGATTGAAGCCGGGTCAGCAGAAGTAGACCTGTGTCCGTTTTACAATATGGAAAATACCCTGCGCCCGGAAAAAATTGCAAGCAGAGGAAGTATTGAGCTTCAGGTAAGAAACGCTGCTTACTCAGGCGTTGATGTTGCCGGAAAAGAATATGACTTTGTTCTCCTTCCGTTCCCTGGAGAGCCTTCAGCACGCAAATTCATAGTGCCTTTCAGGGCAGACCTTGTGGAAAAATGGAACATTAAAAAAGGAGACCTCGTAACCGGCAGGCCGGCGGGGCCGGGATGCCCTCTTTATCATGCTTTAAGAGTTCTCAGCGCAAACCCTATCACGGGTGTACTTGAGTGCCATACGGTAGGCCCAATGGCTGCAAGAAAAGAAGATGCCCACGATGTCCAGGCATACCACGTCCATGCTTTCGAAGGGATTGTCAGCGTTATAAAGAAGCCTCCTGTCCTTGGAACCAGGCAATATTTCCTGCCCGGCAACTGCATGATTGATCTTGCACACACCGCTCTTGTGAACATGGTTTTTAAGAAGCCTTCTGGAACTCATGTTCGGCTTGAGGATATTCGGATATTATAACGGCTATTGAATAATCGCTATATCATGAAAATGGGATAATATGAAAACTATTGAAGAGATAAATGAGAAGATCGCCAATAAAGAAGCGATAATTCTAACTGCTGCCGAACTCAAGTCCATGGTACGTGACGGAAAAGAGGTGACTATTGATGATGTGGATGTGGTCACGACCGGGACCTTTGGCGTAATGTCCGGCACGATGGCAGTTATGATGGTGCCTGTTGCTGGAAAATGCAGTTTCGAGAGGGCGGACGCAATCTGGCTGAACGGGGTGCCTGCCCAGCCCGGGCCCTGCCCGAATGAAAAACTCGGGGTTGTGGATCTTGTAATAAACGGGACAGCTCATGCAAATGCCAGGTACGGAGGTGGGCATCTTTTCCGGGACCTTGTAGAAGGAAATGAGATTGAGGTACTTGTGGAAGCGCATGGCAGAAGATATGAAAATCAGGTTACGCTTGAGGATATCGACTTTGCCAGGATAATTACCACAAGGCTTGCGTTTAAAAATTATCATGCATTGATAAATCCCACATCTTCCACAATCAGCACCATTTTCTCTGTGACAGGCCTGACAGGTCCTTTTACGGAAACAACGGTATCAGGATGTGGAGAAATAAATCCTCTGCAAAATGACCCTTCCCACAGGTCAATAGGCGTGGGAACAAGGGTCCTTTTAAATGGCGCACCTGGGTATATCATGGGGAAAGGAACCAGGGCCAGCCCTGATAAGCCGAACGTGTCAGCTTATGCAGACATGAAAGGAATGGACCCGAAAATGATGGGTGGGATGAAAACCGCACACGGGCCTGAATGCCTGACCTCGCTTGCAGTTCCTATCCCTGTCCTTGACGAAGAGATCCTTTCGGGATTAAAAATCCTGGACCAGAATGTCCCATTACCCGTATCAGACGTAAACGGACGCACTGCACATGCAAAAGTAAACTACGGGCACATATGGGGAGGCACTGATAAAGTCATCCGCGTCGAAAAAGAAAAGTGCCTGCACCATCCGGACTGTGCTGCAATGCGCACCTGCCCCACGGAAGCGATCTCAAATAATTGCGTTATCAACAGAGACCTTTGCATTAACTGCGGGACCTGTACCCTCCAGTGTTCCGAAGGAGTGTTCCATGCAAGGCTTGGTTCCATAGAACTGGCTGAAGGGATTATACCCGTATCATTGAGGCAGTCAGACAGGGCAAGGGCAGAAAGGCTCTGTATGATCCTTAAAAACAGTATCCTGAATCAGGAGTTCGTGCCTACGAAGATGCTGGAACCTCTCTAACGAATTCCAGATTTAT
Organism: Methanosarcina subterranea; assembly: GCF_055385895.1. Lineage (NCBI taxonomy): Archaea > Methanobacteriati > Methanobacteriota > Methanomicrobia > Methanosarcinales > Methanosarcinaceae > Methanosarcina > Methanosarcina subterranea. The sequence goes on from NZ_AP042426.1 coordinate 3,486,945, forward strand.
GAAATTACTCTGTAACCTCAGTACCGGTATCACATCAGCCACAAATATTGCAGAAAATAGCTGCATAAATAGTTCAAATTACTGGACACTCCAATAATCACTGATAGTTCTATCAGGAACTTCTGGGTCGATGTGATACCAGCACGCATAACCGGAAAAATCATTTCATTTTTTGAAATTCTGGATTTTTGTCCATTCATTGATACACAGCTGGTATTTTTCATGGTAATAGAAAAAATTGAATCTGACATTTGTACTCGTCGGGAAAGCAAAGGTATCCGAAAAAGTGATGCTGAAAAGCAGGATTGCTCGAATTCCAAATCCTTTCACTCCGAATACAGGGTTCAGACAGAAGTTGTTATAGTCCGCTATGGAGAGCTTGCTCTTAAAAGCTCAGGTGTTCGGAACTGGTATGAGAAAATTCTCATGAAGAACATTGCCGCAATGCTGGACTCAAAAAATATTCCATACTCTCTTATGCGGAGAGAATGGGGAAGGATATTTGTTGAGACTAAAGATCCTCGCGCGGCTCAGGCGTCTGCAGACGTTTTTGGGGTAGTATCAACCTCACCTGCATTAATGACAGAACCGAACCTTGAGAGTGCAGCCGAAACCTGTGCCATTCTTGGAACGGACCTTATTCGGGAAGGTGAATCTTTTGCTATCCGGGCAAGAAGAAGTGGAAACCATCCTTTCTCTTCAGCTGATATAGGTAAAACCTGCGGAGATGCTGTCTGGAATGCACTTGAAAACGAAGGAAAACATCCCAGGGTTGACCTTAGCTCTCCTGATAATGAAATTTTTGTAGAGATGAGGCAGGACTTGGCTTACGTTTACCTGGAAACGGTTAAAGGAGTTGGAGGGCTTCCCCTCGGCACGCAGGGCAGCATGGTAGTGCTGATATCTGGAGGTCTCGATTCTCCTGTTGCAGCCTGGCTCATGATGAAACGGGGCTTGATGATCACTCCTGTTTACTGCAACAACTCTCCTTATGCGGAGGATGCGGCAAGAGAGCGTGCTTTTGACTGCATCCGGCAGCTTCAGAGGTGGGCTCCAGGGTATCAGTTTACTACCTACGAGATTCCCCATGGTCCCAACCTCAGGTCTTTCATAGAAACATGCAATCGAAAAAACACCTGTCTCCTCTGCAAGCGCATGATGTACAGGGAAGCCTATGAGGTTATGAAAAAAGAAGGGGCAAGCGGAATTATCACCGGCTCTTCCCTCGGGCAGGTAGCCTCCCAGACTGCTGCCAATATGCATGCCGAAATTTATCAGCTGTCTATCCCTATTTATCACCCTTTGATTGCTCTTGATAAAACGGAAATCATGGATATAGCCCGCAAAATCGGAACCTATGATATTTCCAGTAGGCAAGCAGGAAGCTGTGGTGCCGTTCCGGAGCGTCCCGAAGTAAAGTCAAATTATGACCTTATAATGCTCGAAGAACAAAAACTGGACAGCGAAATCATGGTTTCAAATGCTTTAAAAGCCGCAAAAATCCTTAAACTCTGAGAAACAATCCAATTTTCTGACCCGTATGGTGTCATTCGCTCTCCTGTGTTGTTTTCGGGAGCAAGAGGAGCATTTATCGGGCCAGAGAGTTTTTTCTTGCAGTATCCTGTTTTTCTTAATACCAGCATGAATTCATCTGTTACTTTTTCTTGCGTCGCTGTTCTATTGTTTTTTGTTGATCATCCGCGGGTAAGGTAATTCCTTACCAGATGATCAGGAGAGATTTTTCAGGCACATTTTGCCCAAAAAAGCAGATTTTAGTATATATGAACGGTATAATTATCTTAAGTCACAATTGTGAATCGAACGATAGAATAACGGAAAGAATATCACCGGGCTGCAGATCCATTCATGAATTAGAATCCGGATCTTAGCTTAGGGGGATTTCATAAATATGAAAGCACGGAAACTTATCAAAATAATGAACAAAATGTAAATGAAGGGAAAGTAAATGGCAAGAGTTATGATCGTAGACGATGCTGAATTTATGCGAATGGTGGTCAAGGAAACTCTTATGAAACACGGACATGAAGTCGTTGCTGAAATGGCTGACGGGGAAGAAGCAATTCAAAAATACCTGGAAACAAAACCTGACGTTGTTTTGATGGATATAATCACACCTGCTATAGACGTAATTACATCAGATATTAATGAGGAAAATCAATTGAAAAAATTTCTTTTAATGGACCCGGATGCAAAAATGATAATGTGTTCCTCTCTTGGGCAGCAAGCCTTGATAACGGAATCGAAAAAAATAGGAGCTATGGGTTTTATAGTAAAACCTTTTGGACCTGATGAAATGCTGGATGTAATAAGAAAAATTGCTGAACCAAACTAACTATTTTGAGCAGGAAAATCCATAATACGATTTAAGCGTAACACGAAAGATCAGGAAACGAACAACAAAGCGTACTCATCCTCCTGCCAGCCTCTGGCTGCCGAGGAAGAAACTTCCTGCTTCATTCTATCTACTATTGATGAAAATGTCAGTTAAAGAAGTTAAGAAGTCGAGCGTTAAAATAAACGTAAAAGATAAGAACAGGAAAACTCTAGGACAGACATGAAGTCAAACTTCATCCGTAATGTAGTTGCTGGCTAGAAGCCACATACAAAGACTTAAGCAATTCTTTCGTTCCGGCTTTGATAATCATCCCTAATTTTAGTACAGGTTACTAAGGAGTATACATATGCTTCATATGCAGACTCCTTATGCATAAATCATGATCGAATCAAGTCTTGCAGTACCTACTTCTGTCCAGTAATCACATGTGGTACAGTACTGAGTTTTGCTTTCTGAGCTTACTTTTAGCTTAGCATGGCATTTTGGACATATTTTTAGACTTTTCATAAATAAACCCCCTTAATACTAAAGTACCGAAACAGTTGAACTGAGAAATCGATAGCATTAGACCTTTAACTGTCTCTTCCAGTTCAAATTCAAACAATCTTAGAATATTTCACAAGCGTATTGAGGCATCGTGTAACCATAAGCAGCTTGATTTACTTAAACAAAACGTATACTAGTGAATGTACCGACCTGATAAATTTTGACCGAATTTTCAAGGAGTTTATATGATAAATGTTTTGTAAAGACATAGAGAAGCCTCCAGGCTAAGACCCTGATCGAACTCAGGATGAATGGATTTACACTCCACTACGTAGTCCTTCCTTATCTCAGCATTTTGTCGACAGTGTAACATAAGTTCTGTAAAATCACAAATCTCAAGAAGTTATTTGGTAGAAAATTCCATATCGGGAGATCAATTTTTTCATACTACACAAAAATTTGCTTCAAATTTACAGCAAATTAGGCACACTGCCCATTTGCCAGTATTATTCTACAATTTGGAGCCGCTGATTTTTTCCCAAAATTCCATAGATGTATACAATTACATGATTTCGCCAGTTTACCGATATTTTATTTAAATGGCATCCTGAAATTATTGTACAAGATAAAAGGCGACATCTTTGTATACTTCTACGGATCATGGGTCGCGAAATTGTTGTGGGTTGTATGAAATACTGTCTGTTCGTTTATGACTGAAATCCCATGCCATGTGAGGGAAATCAAATGGCAATTGGGCAACGCAAGATTCACATATGTCAAGTTACGATTTGCTATTAATGCTCACCTTTATTTTGACCTCCTTTTGGGGGAAATTATCCCTCATATTTTTTTACTTCAAAGCGGTAATCTGGGATCTGATCGGGCTAAGCGTGCCTTCAGTCTCCGAGTAGCCATTTTGCTTTTTCAGCAGTTGCTTTGTCCAAATTATGAATTTACTATCTGAAGCGGATTGAGCTGGTTGTGAGTTCATTGTCCGCGGGCTTCAGTCAATTCACAATTGTGAACTTACAATACATAATTATATTTGCTAATACTTAAACTCATTTTTTTGGGCAAAATGTGCCTGAAAATAAGGTTGTGAAGTTCGCTTACTTTAGAAACAAATGATCTTTTAAATCCGTAAAGAGCACAAATCAAGCAATTTTTGCCTCAATACTATAGCTTATCTGATTTTATTCTCTTTTTTTATGGGTGAGCAAAATGAAAAAGAGAGCAATTTTAGCTATTACACTTATATTTTCAATATCATTAGCATTCTTGCTAATATCCGGATATGCATCAGATTCCGTAGAACAGGAAGCACCTAAGTCAGACATTTATGAAAATGTAGCAGACAGTACATTAAAAGAAGATCCTGAGTTGGATCTTTCCGGAAAAGCGGCAGATAAAAAATTAGAAGAAGATCTGAAATCAGGCCTTCCTGAAAACCTAAATTATACTATAAACATATTCGGTGGAACGAAAGGGAACATAACATTAACATATTCCGACCTGAAAGCCATGGATTTCGTAAAGAGATCAAATGTGACGTATTATGACAGTACGGGCGACAAAACTGTCAGCGATTTCATTGGAATAGAATGGAATAACATTCTTGAAAAAGGAGAAGATCCAACCACAGAAGCTTATTTCAAAGTATACTCTCCTGATGGATATAATGTGGTATATACAAGAGATCAGGCAAATAATACGATCCTGGCTTTCATAGACAATGAAAAAACTTTAACTGCAGATCTCAAAGACAGTCCGGTACACCTTGTTTATGTAGACGGCAAACAGTGCCACTGGGTGACCTTGCCAGTAAAAATAGAGATATCCTCGACAAATCCTGATAAAGGCAATGAAATGGAAATGAATATGAGTGAAATGAATATGAAAGAAGAAAATTCTAGTTCATAATTGTAATTCATTAGTCTGTCGGATAAGGTCATATGGAAAAAAAGGCACTGCTAGTCACTCTGGTAGTAATTGGCACAGTCGTTCTGATAGCCGGTTGTTACGCCATGTTAAACCCAAAAACAATCGGCTCCAACGAATATGTGTTTATGGAGCATTATGTAGAGATCCAAGGCTTTCTTGCCGGCAACCCTGAAATCAACGCGTACGTGTACATGGGTTATCCTACCTACAATTCTACTACCAGCCAGAACCTCCTGAAAGCAACATGGTTTCCGCCTCTCAATGAAAGCCTTAAGGCCATGTTAGGGGATGGAAAAGGAATAGGAAAAGAGGGCTGCCACGGGGGAGAAATGTATCTTTATGGGGCGTATGAACTGCCGTACAAAAAAGACAATATCACCATAAAGAGCGTTGACAAAAAAGGTACAGTATACCTGGATTACAACGGTGAGTCTCTGGTCCTCAATCCCGGAGACATCTGGTATAATAATAGTTCAAGAATCGAGATCATTCATTTTACCAATAGCACAATGGACGAAGATGTAAAAGTTAACATATCTGTCATGGACCGCATCAGGAATTTTGGCATATTTACCAAAGGGTTGGATTAATAAGAATGACTGAAAAAAAGTTTTCTAAGTGGACGTATTCAGTAGTTGCAGCTCTTATTCTGGTGAGCATTATTGTCTGTGGGTTTTACGCATTCGGTCAAATTGGCGAGAAAAACAAATACACATTAAAAGCCAGTGTGACAAACGATTGTACAGGCACCCCCTGGTTTGTCGGAAGCCAGCAAGGTTTTTTCAAAGAACAGGGCCTCGATTATATTGACGTTGGCCAGACTGTAGCTACACAGAGGTCTTATGCTCTTGCGCTGGGACAGATCGATGTCCTTGATGCTGATCCTTTAACACTTGTCAATCTGCTCAAATCGGGTGTAAAAGTAAAAGCTGTTGCCCAGAGTGGGATATCCCCTGAGGATGGAAACAAAAACACGGAATACCTTCACTGGGATGTACGCAGAGACAGCGATCTTACATCATTTGAATCTATCAATAACAGTAACAGGACCATAAAGATCGGAGTAGGGGCTCTCGGGTGCAGTTCCGACCTGCAGACGAACGCGCTTTTAAGAAAATACGGAATACCAGTAAGCAAAATAGAATATATTGTAATACCTGAACAGAACCAGCAGCAAGCCCTTAGAGAAGGCATTATAGATATCGCAGTCCTGCAGACTGCATATCACGGGTGTGCTCGACTTCGTTTAAATGCAAGGTCCCTGGCAAGCAGCTCTGATGCTCTTGGTGAGGCAGGAGGAATGACCCTTCTTATATGCAGGGAAGATTTTATAGAGACGCATCCTGAAACAGTGGAGAAGTTCATTAAAGGATATAAAGAATCGGAGCGCTGGTGCAATGATAATCGTAAAGAAGCCGGAAATATCACTGCTGAGAGGCTTGGACTCTGTGAAGGAGGGGCGGTGTCTCATTATTATAGCGATGAAGGAGATGTAAATGAGACTCAGCTGCAGATCTGGCTTGATGAAATGGCTATGCAGGGCCTTATTAGTCCTGGAGAGTACAACGTATCGGACCTGTACACAGACCGGTTCAAAAATGCATGGTAATTTTGTCCCTCAAAAGCAAATTTTGCCTTGATTTTTCCGAAAAAAGGGTGATCGATACAATAAATGCTGGTTTATCTACTTTAATATATTCCGACGCCAATCCCTGATTGTGATACATATCGGTAATTGATGCATGAAAATTTGGAGTAGGTTACTCCTTCCTATTCTTTCAAATCTCCGATATCACAGCTTTTTATTTCAGGCATTCAGGAGTTTTTGAATGAGTAAAGTAAATCTTAAAGAACCGAAGGTAGTTATACGTGAAGTCCGGCTTGGCTCAATTACCGGATTTGAAGGAACTGCTTGCAAACTGGTACAATGCTCCCGTTCAGGAAAACTGAACGATAGTGTAAGAAGCTTTAGCCAATGCATGGGTTGCAGTTCTCTTAATGCTTTTTGCCAGCTCTCAATGATAACTGACGCAGCAGTCATTAATCACGCACCTGTTGGCTGTTCCGGAGATTTTTTTACTTTTAATTTCGTTTACCGCGTTGGGCAGATGGAAAGAAATCTGCCGCCTGCAATGGGGAGATATTTTAATACAAATATTGAAGAAAAAGACACAATTTTTGGTGCAACACAAAAACTTGAGGAGACAATCCGGGAGGTTTTTTGCAGGATAAGACCAAAAGCGATTTTCATAACAACATCATGTGCTTCTGGAATAATAGGCGATGATGTTGAAGCAGTTGCAAACCATTTATCTCAGGAGCTTGGAATACCGGTAGTTGCATGTTTCTGCGAAGGATTCAGGTCAAAGATATGGACAACAGGGTTTGATTCTGCTTATCATTCCATAGTTCGGAAAATAGTGAAACCCCCGCAGAAAAAAAGCAATAGAGTAAACATCATTAATTTCTGGGGCAGCCATGTTTTTGATGAACTGCTTGAAAAGCTAGGCTATGAAACTGAATATATAGTTCCTTTTTCTACAGTTGACCAGCTCGGGCATATTTCGGAAGCAGCTGCTACTATTGAAATCTGCCCAACTCTGGGAACATATCTTGGTGCCGCACTTGAACAGGTTTACGGCGTGCCGGAAATAAAATCACCTCCTGCATACGGGCTTGCAGGAACTGACAAATGGATGAGGGAACTTGGCAGAGTTCTTAACAGAGGAGTGGAGATTGAAGATATAATAAAAAAGGAGCATGAGAGAGTACTGCCGCAAATAGAAAAATATCGTTCAAAGCTAAAAGGCAAAACAGCTTATATTACTGCAGGTGCTGCTCATGGTCACGCGTTGATCTCACTTCTTAAGGACCTGGGTCTTGAAGTCCGGGGAGCTGCTATTTTTCATCATGACCCCATTTATGACAACGGAGATATTACTTCGGATGTTCTGGCCCATAGTGTTGATACATACGGGGATGTAGAAAATTATACTGTATGCAGCAAGCAGGCATATGAACTAGTCAATATCCTGAACAGGGTAAAGCCGGACATTTTGATTGCCAGGCATGGAGGGATTACTTTATGGGGGGCAAAATTCGGGATTCCTACCCTGCTTGTGGGCGATGAGCAGTTCAGCTTTGGCTATCAGGGTATTCTGAACTATGCTGAAAGAATACTGGAAACTCTTGATAACAAAGAATTTGTTACGAATCTTGCGAAACATAGTACAATGCCATACACAAAATGGTGGCTTGAACAGGACCCATTTTCCTTCCTTGGAGTTAATGAACGTGTCGAGTTTTATTGAGCAGCCGAGATATTCCTGTGCTCTTGGTGCACAGCAGTCAGTAGTGGCAATAAAAAGAGCTGTCCCCATCCTTCATGCGGGCCCTGGGTGCAGCAGCAAGATTAACAACCTCATTGGGCAGGGTGAAGGGTATGCAGGTGGGAATACAATACCATGTACAAATGTCAGTGAATCCGAAATTGTCTACGGTGGAGAACACCGCTTAAAGGAAGTAATTGAAGGTTCCTTTAGAGTTATAGATGCTGATCTTTATGTTGTGCTTACAGGCTGTACATCGGATATAGTCGGAGATGATGTGGGTAGAGTAACAGCAGATTTTCAGAGCATGGGCAAGTCGACCGTATTTGCAGAAACCGGCGGCTTTAAAAGCAACAATTATGTTAGCCATGAAAAAGTTGTTAATGCAATTGTTGACCAGTACGTCGATAAGTTCGGAAGCAAAAGAACTACTAAAAAAGGGCTTGTCAATGTCTTTTCAGTTATTCCATATCAGGACCCTTACTGGAATGGTAACCTTCAGGAATTGAAGAGAATTCTGGAGGGAATAGGGCTTGAAGCCAATATCCTCTTTGGGCAGGATTCCAGGGGTATCGAAGAATGGAAAACAATACCTGAAGCGGAATTCAACCTGGTTATCAGTGCATGGGCAGGACTTGGCATTGCTGAAAATCTTAAAAATAAATACGGCACACCATATCTGCATTTCCCTTATCTTCCAATCGGGGGCAATGAAACTTCAAAATTCCTGCGTCAGGTGGGTGAATTCGCGTCCCTTGAAGAAGCTCGAGTTGAGGGATTCATTAAAAAGGAAGAAGAAAAGTTCTACTCACATATTGAAAGAACTGCGAATTTCATGCTTGAATTTAGATATGGTATTCCCAGAAGATTCTACACTTTACTGGATGCGACCTATGCCATTGGCTTCTCCAAATTTCTTTTGAATGAGCTTGGAATTCTTCCGGCAAAACAGTTTATTGTCGATAATACTCCAGAGGAATTCCGTGAATCAATCCGAAAGCACTTTGCTGAGATCTCCGAATTCAGGTCTGCAGAGGTCGAGTTCATTATTGACGGCGGAAAAATCCATGAGGAAATCAGAAAGAATGAACATAAAAACAGGGCATTGATTCTGGGCAGCGGCTGGGAAAGGGATATTGCAAAGGAAACAGGAGCCGATCTGCTTATTATCAGCGTGCCTGTATTTTACAGGCTTGTGCTTAACTGCGGATATGCAGGATATACGGGTGGGCTCAGGGCAATAGAAGACATTTATGATAGAGTGCTTGATACTTACCGATAAGCAGATCTCGGATTAATGGGCTCAGGCTTACGCTTTACAGGTTCTGTATATTTGTATAACAAGGTGAGTGAAAATTAATCAAAGTGAAGATTAATAAAAAGAGAATCATTGAGCATAAGCTTCAAATTTCAGATTTTGTAGGATGTTAGGAGGATCGGTCAATAAATGCAGGGCTTCCAGAGTAATGTAATAATTGGTGAGCCGACCCGTACGCCGGATCGTGACAATTTCATCGGCAGCGAATCTTTGCATATACCAGTGAACTGTTGGGGATGCCACTGCAAGCCTTCCGGCAATATCTCCCTGCGTTATCCCCGGGTTCGAGAGAACTATTGAAAGAATTAGTTCAGCCGTCGGGTTCCAAAGGTGGGCCAGAACACGCCTTTCCAGGATACCATATCTCCCGTGGTTTTCATAATACCTTATGATACCATGATCCTTCATCACAACGATTTTATTTGACGATACCAGTAAGTCAATGTGGTATCGGAGTGTTTCCCGGTTAAGGTCAAGAGCCTTTCCAATCCTCCCCAGATCAATGCCCGGTTTTGCCACGATGATATCATACACTTCCTTTCGCTGCGGGTGATCAAGAACGTTCTTCGGATAGATCTTCCTAATTCCAGAAAAACTGCCATTCAGTCCGATCATTCCCTGGACACTAATTTTTTGCGCTTGCGGTTGGGAGGCATTATTGCACGGGCATGGAGAAGACTGACCTGAAGATGACCGCGGAAAGGATTCCCGTGTGGATCTGGAATTTACCTGAGCCAGCATCGGGCAGTTAACCATACAATTCATCCCGGCTTCACAGCGTTCAGGACCAGTATGCATCGAAAACATAGACGAACCTGCCGGTACTGCAAGAACCGAAAATGGTGAAGCCGCAATTGTAAGAACAAGTGCTATAATAGCACATGTAATCTTCCTGATCCAGGCCATATGTTAGTACTCTGAAAATTAAGTATATATCAATTAGCTTATCGGCAATGACCTGCGAGGGAGAATTTACTGAGTGTCCGTTAAATCTCTTAATATTCATCCAATGTCATAAAGATTCATCATTTTTCACTGTCGAGTTGTACATTAATAGATAGATTGGTGAGAACAGGTTTAAACTGCAAAATTATCCCTCTTGTAACCGGAGAAAGGAACAATAGTCTCCGGTGGAGATACAAAAATGCAGGAAATGATTACTCAGACAGCAACAACTGCTATGAATATGAACATGACCCATTATATGGAACTGCTCGCGACCAATCAGCCGTGGAATTTGCTGATATTTATGGCAATTCCAGTAATCCTTGCCGAAACGCTGACTGCAACGGAATTCTTTGTAACTTTCGGACGTCTTTATGACGGCCCCCTTCGCCAGTTCAACAAAATCGTTGGCATTGCTTTAGGATTCTATTTCCTCGGCATCTTTACATACCTCATGACGATGGTGGTGCCAAATATTGAATGGAGAGGTTACAGCGACATTCTTGCTGTAGGGTCCTATCTGAGCGGCGTAATCTTTCTCTTCGGAATTGCACTCCTTGAACTGGGTGTGATCGCGAAGAATAAGGAACAGGATTCAAAAATGAAACTGCACTTCCTGCTACTTATCGGATTCCTTGTCGTTGCCCATATTGCAATGATCTTTGGCATGCTCAATCCATCGCTACTCTGAGAACCCTGATTATACCAAAAACCAGCAAAAATGAAGAAGAGCAGTATTGAAGAGGTACTACAACGAATATTTTTGTCTCAAGGTATTCGCCACTTTAGTAGTTATTCACCACGTTAGTGGTTTTTCGAGACAGGAGACGTGGAATGTAATTTCCATTAAATATCATCATTTTGTGGATTATAAACAAGCAAAGGAAATTTATTCAGGCAGATTTTACCTCAAAAAATAGATTCAAGTATTAGTAAGTGTTATTATAAGTTGCCTAACAGAAGAGATGTAAAACAGAAGAAAAAGTGAATTGAAGCAGGTATAAACATGATAAGAGGGTTAAAGCATTGTATATCGTCCCATTCGTGGGTTTCGCATATCATCGAACCATTATTCTCCTACTGTTGTTGATTGAGCTCATTTAACTTCACCTCCTATTTTCTTTTTCTGATTATTTAATTGCTGTCAATATGTTTTTTTAGAGAAGAAATATTTTCAACGGCAAAGGAATAAAATAAGTTTGAAGGCTTTGCTACTGGATTATAAAAAATAAATACTTATTTTCAATGATTTAAACAAAAATTTGGATTTTATAATAAATTGTTTTTCAAAAATCAAATCTTGATTTTAAAACGGTATAAAATCTGATTAACTTTGCCTCAATTCACCTGAAAAACAAACGATTGAGACCATTATTGCTCAGAAATCTATTCTCATATATTACCGACACCTAATCCCTGATCAAAGACACGTCGGTAGTTGATATAATGAGTAATATTGAAGCAATAAATGTTAAAAAAACATTCAAAATCCGGAATGCAATAACATCCAATAAAAGGGATGCTTCCGCATCAAAATTTTATGCGCTGGACGGTGTGAATCTTAACATTCAAGCTGGAGAGTTTTTTGTTATTCTCGGGCCAAGCGGATGTGGGAAATCCACATTTCTTGACCTTATCGGCGGGCTCACAGAACCTGATGACGGGAAAATACTGATTGATGGTAAGCCGGTTGAAGGCCCTGGCCTTGACAGAGCTATTGTTTTTCAACAGCCTGCACTCTTTCCCTGGAGAACCACCCTGAATAATGTTTCTTTTCTGCTTGAGGCAAAAAAAGTCGAAAAAAGCGCAAGGGAAGAAATAGCAAGAAAATACCTCTCTCTGGTCGGATTAACAGGTTTTGAGGACAGATTTCCGTATGAGCTTAGCGGAGGCATGAAACAGCGGGTTGCAATTGCGAGGGCGCTTGCCATAAACCCAGAGATTCTTTTGATGGACGAGCCGTTCGCAGCTCTTGATGCCCAGACCAGGGAGATCATGCAGATAGATCTTTTAAAGATAAGGGATCAGACGCAAAAGACCGTACTTTTCATAACTCACAGTATTGACGAAGCAGTATTTCTTGCTGACAGAGTCGCAGTTATGACTGCCAGGCCCGGGATCATTAAAACTATTATTGATATCCCAATTCCTCGAAAAAGCCGGTTATCGAATGACATAAGGATAACCCGGGAATTCATTGAGACCAGGCATAAACTATGGGAACTTTTAAAAGAAGAAGTGGTAAAGGCACAGAAATACGGTAAATGCTCGATTGAGGACTGCACTCCTTCAGATTCAAGAAGCATTAAAAAAGCTCCTGTCCTGTCGATACCTTTAGACGCAAGGTCAAAGTGATCCAATGGAAAGCAATGCCAGCTCAGAGACTGCCCACAGGTCCTCAGCCTTCGATATTGTTGACCTCCTTAAGTCATATTTTCAGCGATCAATAGCTATCATCATATTCCTGCTGATATGGGAAATAGCTCCCAGGGTCGGATTGGTAAACATATTGTTCATATCCCCACCGTCAGTGATTTTCTCCTCAATGGTGGATCTGATTTTGTCTGGAGAATTGACAACACATACCATAGCAAGCCTGATAAGGGTGTTTACGGGTTTCGGGCTAGCCCTCCTGATAGCATTACCACTGGGATTTCTTCTTGGAGGATGGTTTAAGGAATTCGAAACATCGGTCAATCCGTTACTGCAGGTTCTTGGCCAGGCTAATCCATTTACACTGTTCCCGGTCTTTATGGCACTTCTGGGCATTGGCGAGATATCCAAAATAGCCATCATCTACTGGGTATGCCAGTGGCCAATACTTTTCAACACTGTTACCGGCATTAAGAATGTTGATCCGGTATTAATAAAAATGGCAAGGACAGCAGGGCTGAGTAAACTTGAAATGTTCTGGAAGGTACTGCTTCCGGCATCGTTGCCGACAGTTTTCACAGGCATACGTATGGGTGCCGGATTCGCATTTTTCATGCTCATTGGCTCGGAGATGATCGGTGCACATTCCGGGCTTGGGTTCATGATAATCAAGGCACAGGGCACCTTCCAGATCCCTAAGATGTATGCCGGCATAGTCACGGTCGCTCTGCTTGGTATCGTTATAAACTATGTTATGCTGGAGCTGGAAAAACGCTCAGTGAAGTGGAAGGAGTCTATTGTAATCTAATCTTGATGGTAGTGATGATCAATATCTTAAAAACTTCTGGAGGTATAAAATGGGTGATGTTAATCATAAAAAACCTAAAAATAAGCCGGTATTAGCGGCAGTTGCCGTCCTGGCAATAATCATTATTGTGGCTGCAGGTTTCATATTTTTAAATAGCGGAAATAAACAGGTGGACAATGAGGAATATAAGTTAAAGGCCAGTGTCAATAAGGATTGTACCATAACTCCGTGGGTCGTAGGTGTACAGAAAGGTTTCTTCAACGAATCCGGCGTGAAATTTGTTGATGTAGGCGAGATTGCATCTACTCAGAGAAACAATGCCTTCGTAAGCGGGCAGATAGATGTGCTTGACGCCGATCCGCAGGATCTGATCAACCTGAGGCTTGCCGGAGTACCTGTGATTGCAGTTGCTCAGAGTGGGGATGAACCACCTGATGGCAACCTGAGCAAGACCCACATGCACTGGCTGGTTATGGAAAACAGCAGTATCAAGAGTATTTCGGACCTGACAAAGGAAAAGCTGGGCCATAAGCCCAAGATAGCCGTAACGGCACTGGGTATTTGCGCTGATACGCAGAACAATAAGTGGTTCAAGGACAATGGGCTCTCTAAAGATGACTTTGAGTATGTCGTGATACCCGACCCACAGCAGGAACAGGCATTGAGGCAGGGCCTGATTGATGTTGCAGTGCTACACCCCCCGTTCTACTTTGCGGCGGAAAAACACGGTGGTGTCAGGGTTTTGACCACAAGCCAGGAAGCTTTCGGCAGCGCAGGCGGTAACACTCTGCTTTGCTTTACCGAAGATTTCATTAAGGAGCATCCTGAGACAGTAAGAAAATTCATTAAGGGCTATAAGACCACTGAAGTCTGGTCCAACAATAATCGCGATGAAGCTGCCATTATAACTGCAAAAGCGATCGGTCTGGACGAAGCAGCTGCACACTATTACAGCAGTAACGGTGCTGTTAATGAAACGCAGTTGCAGGTCTGGATAGACCAGCTTGTGGACGACGGCGCCCTTCAGCCAGGACAGATCAAGCCAGGCGACCTGTACACAAAAGAGTTTCAGGATTCCTGGTAAGAATAGTTTCAAATGATGGCTCTTCTCTTCTACCATCAATTATTTTTTTGATACTATGTTTGAAAAACAGATGAATGTTAAGGGCAAGAGCCTTTCATGGCTCATTGCCGGCCTGATAATCATAAATATCTTCTGGGGAGCTTCCGGTGTTGCTGTTAAGGGAGCATATGCCCAGCTGGGTACCCTGGATATTGTAACGCTCAGGTTCGTCCTGTCAACACCAATGATAATCGCAGCAACTTTATTGTTGAAGGGTAAACAGGGGCTTTCTATTGATTTAAAAGACGTGCCATATATGGCATTTCTTGCCACGATCGGCATCTCAGCGTCACTTTTCCTTCAGGCGTGGTCGCTGGAACATACAACGGTTACCAATTTCACTATGATATCCAGCCTGTCCACTTTCGCGGTAATGTTGCTATCACTTGTGATTATAGGAGAAAAGCCCTCGAAGGACAAAATAATCGGTGCTGTCATTGCATTTGCAGGATTGGCACTGATAACTACAAGCGGTAGATTTGAGCTATCCGCGCAGTTGAAAGGTGATATTATTGCTCTGACATCGGCTTTTTTTTGGGCATTATACACTGTCATGGGTAAGAAGATCAGCGAAAAATATTCCGTCCTTACAGTATTGAGCTACGTTTTTCTGTTCGCATCCATAGAGTTCCTGCCTTTCTACCTGACATCTCCTCATACTCCCATGTTTGAATTTACGCTGCTTACCTGGGTGTCCCTGGGATTTCTGACAATATGCTGTTCCTTGATCGCCTTCCTGGTGTATAATTTCAGCCTGGATAAATTATCGGCTTCAACAGTAGCTATGACGATCTATATTACTCCACTATCAGGTGTTTTTCTTGGGGCTGTACTGCTTGGAGAGTCCTTTACAGCGTATACGCTTCTCGGAAGTGTCCTGATAATCGCCGGTCTATATAAAGCAGAAAGCAGGAGTATCTGCACATTCAGGCAGTCAGCACCTCTTGATGCTTAAGTTATCTCATTTATCTGTTATGCCTGAATATCCATTCATCTGCTGTCGATAAATAATTAAACTTTAATCTTCAACGCGTGTAATCAATTTCAACGCGTATGATCAATTATATCTCCCAGCGCGTTCATTTTTTTATTTAAAACTAAACTCTCCGGATGAGTTCCATGTAACAGCCCCGGCAAACAAAAAGATATCTCTGGATTACCAGAAAACCCGAATCTTATCAACGATACCCATTTGCCCCACAATAACCCATCTGGATTCATTACATTGTTCCAGATTTGACCTTACAGATTCAAGTTCTCGCTTTTTACTTAACGCTTCGCTATAGTTGATGGTATTTTCCTCTATCTCACGGTTTAAGGTCTCAGCTTCAGAATTATATTTATCAACTTTATCCAGATAGCTGAGGTATTGTTTTTCTTTGAGTTTATAATAAGAATATTCGAGATTTTCCGCCTGCTCGATCCGCATCTCCCCGAGTTCCTCACCTTCTCTGGCATAGACTATCATGTCACAGGGTTTATTTCCCATCTCTTTTTCTTCAACTGTGATGCCTGTAGAATCCACATAAATTATCCCCCTATCGGTCGTGTTAAAGGCATTGAAAGCATGCCCTCTGCAGGCATCATAGCTGGAGTAGGCAGGCGGATAATGGGAACCATTGTTTAATATTTCCGATCTGTTCTCTTCATAAACGGTTTTGAACTTTACCCCGACAATACCACACCTTATGCCGCGTTTTTCAGCACTGTCATGGAGGCGTGAAGCAAAATCCCCGCATGTGTAGACTGGATAAACATAGTCCTTATTCTCTGTGGCATCTTCCGACAGAAACATGATAAGGGTATCAAAGTCAGGGTCTGCGGCATCCCTGTACTCGTTGATAGTAATCTCCTGTCCTGCCATATTCAAAAGGGGCAGGCTTTTAGATGTCCCATCTGAGTGCAGGAATGCATATCCTGCTCCTGTTCCGAAAATCAAGATACATGCCGTTATGAAGGCGATAATCCGGATTTTAAGGCTTATTACCATAGAAAACGATATTTTCTCCCCGGGCTGCCCGGTAAAATTCTTTTTCCGGCGTATTGTTATCGCAGTATATATAAGTGCAGATTAAGGTAAAATAATCCCAAATAAAAATTTTATTATACAGGTTAGTTAAGGAATTGAGACTTATATTTTACAGTGTTGGAAATCTGTATTGTTCAAGCAATTATTGCCTGTTTTTTTGAATTATCTGAATAATATGGTCGTTTTTGCTCATTTCCGATCATATTTAACAATTCACGCTTTAGATATCTGGTAAAAGCGTATCGATCCTCACCAGTAAGAGCAACTGCCCTGTATACGTAATATTCATGAGCTTCCCGAATCAAGGAAGTCATTTAATGCTCTGTTCTTTTCTGATGGGTCGATAGCATATATTATTGATTAACCGGGTGATAATATGACCAAAACCAGGAATATTGCCATTTACGGTAAAGGCGGCATTGGTAAATCGACCACATCATCAAATATCAGTGCTGCCCTTTCCGAACAGGGATATCATGTCATGCAGATCGGGTGCGACCCGAAAAGCGATTCCACGAATACGCTGCGCGGAGGAACGTTTATCCCGACAATACTCGATACACTGCGCACAAACCGAAAGGTGGAGATTGATGAAATAGTTCACAGCGGATTTAACGATATACTCTGTGTCGAGGCAGGAGGTCCGGAGCCCGGAGTGGGGTGCGCGGGAAGAGGTATCATCACTGCTATTGAATTGCTCGCATCCCGGAACGTCTTCGAGGACTATAAACCGGATGTTGTTATCTATGACGTGCTGGGGGACGTGGTCTGTGGGGGTTTCGCTATGCCTATCCGTGAAGGTATCGCTGAGCAGGTGTATACTGTTTCATCGTCTGATTTTATGGCCATCTATGCTGCTAACAATCTTTTCAAGGGAATCAAGAAGTACGCAACGAGCGGCGGCGCTCTATTTAGCGGAATAATCGCCAATTCGATCAATCAAACTATCCAGAAAGACATTGTGAAAGACTTCAGCAATAATACCGGGACAACAATATCACAGTTCGTTCCAAGATCACTATCTGTGACCAGGGCCGAGTTATTGGGGAAGACCGTCATAGAGGCTGATCCGGATTCAGAGCAGGCTACTGTGTATCGAAAACTGGCAAAAACCATCATCAATAACAGGAAAAAGTACGTGCCCTCACCTATGGAGCCTGAACAATTAAAGGAATGGGCCGAAAGGTGGTCTGACAGTTTGTTGGGACAGAAGGACGAGATCTCTCCGGGCTGTAGGCTTAACTATCTGGCACAGGAAGCGGAGATCTCCAGCGAGAATTAAGGAGAAAAATAAATGATCAAAACTAAATCAGAACTCCTTGTCCCAACTCGCGAAGAGCGTCTCGGCACGGTATGCGCATTTGGAGGAAGTGGAAAAGATCTGGCGCGGTGCTCGAGAAAAGGCTGCCTGAAGAACAGAGACAGGAGCTTTTCACAGGCATCAGCCTGCGATGAAATGATGCCCCTTTTAAATGCGGCTATGATTAATGATAACGTTGTCATAGCGCACTCGCCGGTAGGCTGTTCATCTATGATACCTGGAGTGCTGCTCATACATAAAACGGAAAGAGCAATTCGAGGGCAGTCGTCGGATACTGTCAAAACCATATCAACTAATTTTGGGGAGCATGAAGTTGTTTATGGTGGAGTTGACGAGCTCGAGAAAGCTATTCTGGAAGCTGAGAACAGATATCATCCGAAAATAATCACAGTGATATCGTCCTGCGCCGCCGGAATAATAGGTGACGACATCGAAGCCGTCATTAATAGAGTACAGCCACAGGTTAAAGGAGTCGTCATACCAATGCAGTGCGAAGGGTTCAGGTCCGGAGCTGTTGCTACAGGATACGACACATTCCTTGTAGCGCTTATGCGAGCCATAGAGCCTCCAAAGGAAAAGAAAAAAGATACGCTGCTTGTAGTTAATCCTCTTACGATATCCCATGTTAATGAGCTTGAAATCGAACGCCTCCTGGCTAAAGCCGGGATTAAGGTACAGTATTTCCCCTTATTTACAGACGTGGCTAACATTAAGAGTGCATCCGAAGTTACAGGCGCGAGTACCCTCTGTAATCTGATGAGCAATCTTTTCCTGATAAACATGGAGAAGAAATATGGAATACCTTATGTTGAGCCCCCAATGCCTGTTGGAATTGAGTTTACGAACTGGTGGCTGAGGGAAACTGCAAAGCTGTTCGGCAAAGAAAAAGAGATTGAAAAAGTGATCGAGGAAGAAGAAGCCAGAACTGCACCGATACTCAGGGAAATAAGGTCAAAGCTTGAGGGCAAAAGGGCTTTTGTCGGCTTCAATTTAGCAAGAACTCTGGCTATCCAGAGCCTGATTGAGGAGTTTGGAATGGAAACTGCTGTCAGTACAGGCCTGGAATACAGCGATGTTTATGGTCTCGAACCCCTTGAGAACCTTAACCGCCGCAGCAAAAAAGAATTCACTTTACAGATAGGCAATTTCCAGCATTTTGAGTGGGTTAACCTTCTGGCAAAAGAAAAGCCAGATGTTCTGGTGGGCGGTATAGAGTACTGCAGTACTGGCATACGGCAGGGAATTCCGGTTGCTCCGGTGCTCCCAGGCACACTCTATGTTGGATATGAAGGCGCGATAAGCTTTGGCAAGGAACTTGTAAGGTCTTTAAGAAATCCGGCTTATGCCAGAAAGATTTCGGCAAGAGTAAACCTGCCGTACCGTGAAAGCTGGTATTCGCAAAGTCCCTTTAAATATATAGGTGATAACAAATGAGCTACATTGATGCACCAAGGGTGACCTGCGCTCTCGGCGGGGCTCTGGATCTGGTAAATTCCATTCACAGAGCAGCCCCCATCATACATGCCGGTCCGGGGTGTGGGATGGCATTATTTACAGGCAACCTGGGTCATGGTTATCAGTATGAGGGTTACGCGTGCGGCTACGCAATGCCTTCGACCAACACGCTTGAAAAGCAGGTAGTCTTCGGAGGGGAAGACCGCTTACGGGAACAGATTAAGACTACACTTGAGATCATCGATGCTGACATCTATTTCGTAATATCGGGCTGTACGGTCGGACTTATAGGCGACGACATAAGGGCAGTCGTTAATGAGTTTTCAGGGAGCGAGAAGCCTGTGATATTTGCAGAGACCTCAGGGTTTAAAGGTGATACTTACAGGGGATATGAGATAGCTTATAAATCGATGGTCGATCAGCTTACGGTCCGATCGAAAAAAAGGACAAAGGGAGTTGTTAACCTCCTGGGCATTGTGCCTCTTATGGATGCTTTCTGGCAGGGTAATATTAACGAGATAGTCCGCCTGCTGCAAAGAATCGGTCTTAAGGTAAATTTATCCGGAAACTACGACACTGTGGATAAAATAAAGAATGCCTCAAAGGTGGAGCTAAATATTGTGCTGTCTCCAAACACCGGCATTGCCGTTGCTGAGCACTTTAAGCAGAAGTTCGGTGTTCCTTACCTTGTATATCCACTACCTATCGGTTCCGAAACAAGCAGTTTCCTGAGAGAGGTAGCAAGAGTATTGCATCTGGATCCGGAAAAAGTAGAAAAGGTCATTGAAGAAGAGGAAAATACATTCTGGAAGTACCTTCTTAAATTCACCGAGGCGCACGTTTTCGCATTATCCAATAAGGAATTTGCAGTAATAGCTGACTCAGGATATGCCGTGGGGATAACAAAGTTTCTTGCAAATGACTTAAGCCTGTCTCCTGGCTTGATAGCCGTCACGGACCAGCCTGAGGAGGATCTAAGAGAGCCTATAAGAGAGAACATTTCAAAGCTTGATTATGACCTGGAGCCGACTGTATTGTTCGAGTCTGACAATTACAGGATCTGGGAGAATATCAAGGAAAATAAACCCAATGTGGTTTTCGGGAGCACAAACGATAAGATCGAAGGCAAAAAATATGGAATATCAACGTTTCCTCTTACGTTCCCGCTATATGACCAAGTAGTACTTTCTAAAGGTTATTCTGGATATAGAGGTGCAGTTACGCTGGCAGAAGAACTGAGCACAATGCTTATCTCTGGCACGTAACCGTAATTTTTTATTTGGCATGAAAGTACCTTCAAGTACTTTCATTTTTTTGTGCCTTCTGTTTGGAAATTTCAGGTGTGTTTTTTGAGTTACAAAAATTCTTAATTTCTTGAATCACCAATTAAAAATTATATTTTGAACCCTGGAACTGAGCACTTTAGTGACTTGCACAGCTATTAGTAATCTGCCATATTTGAGTTGATAATTCAGAATATAGGGCTCTAGGATCTCCACTTTTACGGATATAAGAACTTACACCGTTTTCTATTGCCTTGCATATGATTTTATCTTTATCTGCTCCCTTAAACAGGATAAAAGGGGTTTTAATATTTTTATTGCGGATAGTCTTCAGGAAAGTAATTCCGTTTATCAAAGGCATATCATAATCTGAAATTACGACATCATAAGAGTCCTTCTCCAGTTTCTGGAGCGCTTCCCCGGCAGAATCCACAGTATCAGAGGCTATATCGTGGAAAACTTCCAGGAAAGTTTTTGATAGCTCCAAAAAAGAGGGATCATCATCGACAAGCAGTACTTTCATGAATGCAACTCCGTAAGGTAATGGTTTTTGGCTTTTATATCTGTCGGGACGTATCCTTTTCCAGACTGATGAGAAGCCTCTAACATCGTATCCCTGGAGTTATTTAATTTGAGCCAGATATTATTGTAACTCATTTGGACCATCTCCCCAACATGATTTTCCCCAATATGATTTTAGTTCATCTTAATTTTGTATTTATCACTGAATTTAGAATATTGAGGCTTTGAACCTCTTTTCAAAGGTAAATATCACCTCCTTTTCTGTTTATATCTCCGGGATTCATTTTTTTGAATCCTCAGACCCTTGAACTGCATCTCAAATATTCGAGTCGTAGAGCGAAATTGGTCTACAACTGTGTAGCTTTCTATTATTCTACAAACGTTAATTCACAACTGTGAATTAACAGTTTATAATACTCATTGTAAATATTAAATACTGCATATTATGGCAAAAATCGCCTAAAAAACCTGAACATTGGGAAAATGAAGACGCCATGGAATGACCGGGAAAAATTTTGATCCCGAAAGCTTTAACCCAAAAAACATTAGATTTTAGTTTCGGTAAATCAAATATCTTAAAAGTAATTTAAAAGAAAATACCACACTGAAACAGCAATCAAGGACAACTACTCTATAAAGGTAAAGCATAGTTATCTTTGAAAAGGCCTTAAAGACTACCAATAATTAAATTAAAAAAGTTTATATTTACCTCTTAAAAATCATGAGTTATTGATTAATCCTGGAAAAAAGGCACAACTGTCACCATTATCAAGATTTGGGAACCTTCCCTAAGGTTGAGATTTTCAGTGATTTTCCCTCAAGACCGAATTCTCCAATTATTTTTTTCAAATTTGTATCGGTTTTTAAAATATACAGATAATAAAAGCAGATAAGCACACCGGAAAAGGCAACAATCAGAATAGGGTTTGCTCCTCCGATTTTCAGGGCAACAAGGATAATTCCTGCAGGAACAAAAAGAATAAAATTTGAGAATACGATTCTCATGGCTCTTGAAATCTTTACTCCGGAATAAGACATCATCTTCAAGCAAAGGTAGCCATATACCACAATTCCAGATATCGAAAAAAGAATAAGTGCTATACGTGCGCTTCCTAAAAAACCGCCTATAATAAGTGAAAGAAAACGTGTAGCCAGGTTAATAAAATTGTAACGAAAACCAAAATCATACTCTTCAACTACAAGATATATTCCAGTTAGTGGAGATGAGATGAACCAGACAAAAGCCCAGAACCCAAGGATCTGGGTATAAACCCCTGCTTCTGCCCAGGCTTTCCCGAAAATCACAGTAAAAACATCACTCCCTACAATTGTAAGGACTAATATAGGAAACATACCTATTATTACAAGGATTTTGAATACATTTTCTGCAAGTACAGAAAGGTTTCCACTGGATGCAGCTCTTGATGCCCTCTGGAAAAATACCTGTGAAATCGAACTACCAATCAAACTCATTGGCATCTGAAGAAGTCTAAATCCAATGGAATAAAAACCGACGACTGCAGGAGAAAAAAAGGCTGCAAGAAGGAAAGCTGGAAGTTGCCAGGAGATCGAATTCATAAGGGCGGAAAATGAGTCTACCAGTGGAAATTTACGGTATCTTTTAAGTACCTCACACATTTTCTTCCAGTTGAGGCTTTTTCTGATCAGTTTTATATCATCTCTCCAGATTTGTCCCGCAAGCATAAATGTTGCGACAGACTGCCCGGTAAGATTACCGGTTATAAGGCCAGTTGGGCTCTTTTTGTCAACTATTCCTATAATTATCTGTGTTGCAATGGTCGAAAAAGAACTCGATATTCTTGAAAAGGATAGTCTCTTGAAAAGTTTAGTCCTTGAATTCCAGCCATTCAGGGCAAGAAATATCCCATTTACAAGAACAAATGGGGGTACAAGCCAGAGATAATTTCCTATTTGAGGAGAATTCAAAATATTAACTATAAACTCTCTGAAGAACCATATTATTGCCAGGGTCAAGCCGGTTACAACCCCTATTGCAAGAAAACTTACTCCTAAGAGATTTACGGCGTCCTCGTCCGATTCAGGCAACATTATGGCGTACTCATATCGCATGCATATTATAACGCTGATAATACCGGTAATAGAACTGTATAGAGCCCATACCCCAAAATTTTCAGGCTGGTATAAGCGGGCTAAAACAGGAAATGATAGAATGGTAAGAATTTGAGCAAGGGTTGTCCCACCTGTAAGTGTCAGCACATCGAAAGCAAAGCTTTTCTTGTTACTGTTATCAAATCTTTTTTTTGCTGCATTTACTGTCGTCTCATCCATATCCTGTATCCCCCATTAAGGACCTATAACTTCAGTTCCCCGTCTCACTTGTAGGACTCGTTTTTTACCAGCTTCCTTACATCTTCAAATATTTTTAGTGGGCTCTCACGGCAGGAAGGTTTATGTGGAAGGTTTAATGTGATCAGTTTGTATATTTTCTCTTTATTTACTTTAGTTCCTGTCTTACAATTAAATTGCTTTACAAATTTATATTGTTAACGGTGTTAATATAATACAATATAACACATTCAGGGTTGAAACTCAGGAAAAACGCAAGAATTAGTCGTAAAAGATTTAAAGGAATATTTAGACGGACAAGTCAATATCAGGCAGTGTCGAGAATTTGCTATAAATTTAAAGTCAGTTTTTGGATACTGTGTGAAAACTACTCTACTGCTCTTGAATTCTTTTACTCAAAAGCTTCCTAAAATTTTTAATTTTACAGAAAAATTGGCGCACTGCCAAAACCGCAAAAATCTTAAAGGAAGCATATTTTCTAATCGAAGAAAAGCAGAGGTTACAAATTATTATATACAAACTCATTAACTACAGGTATTGTATATTTCCACTGTTCTTCTGGTACTGTAACACAAATACCTGCAATAATAAGCGCACCTATGTTTCTTCAAGAGATAAACCTTGAAGACCCTGATAATATGCATCATCAAAAAGCTTAAGCACCAGTTTATCTACTTCTTCGGGCACTACACCAGTTAAACCGGATTGCTTTTTACCTTTCATATACAGTTCTTCAATGTTAATTATATCCATGTTTGTACCTTTTTCAATATTTTGTAAAAGTTAGTTATTTGCGCATTGCGACAGTTAAAAATATTCGTTGCAGATATAAATACTCACATTTTACGGCAAAAAATGCCTCGAAGGTCCTCTAATATATGTGCTCTAAACATCTCGATTCTGTGATACGAAAAAAATGATTTTGTGAGGGAGACTTTTGAAAAAAGACTGTTGTGTGTAACTCGTACAAAAGAGTACACTTTTTGAGATACCTGTTACTCCTTATCAATTCTTGAGATAACGGTAAAAAACGGCAAAATTTGCGGCTAAGCCGAGATTTATATCATTTACGAATTATTATGTATTTGTATGAGAAAAATTGAATCTATTTACGGTGCGGATTATCTTGATTCCGCAGATTTCGAAAGATTGCTTGTAATAGAACTTGAAAAACAACGTGGATCCTGTTCGCAGGATTAACTCTACTTTTTTGATATAGAACTTATCCCGAAAATTAACACTTCTTTTCTTAATCTTGAATTCGGAATAGCCTGTAGAACTTCTGGTCAAAAAGTAAAATTCTAAAACACTTGCTTATCCGGGAAATGGAATTGGTTTCGAAATAAACTCTTCCATAAAGTCAGATAAATAATAAAACCATAAAGAACAGGAATAAAGCTTTATTTTCATAAAGCGTTTTTTATTATTTTGAAGTCAAGGTTAAATGCTTTTTTCAACTTCTGCATTTTCTTTTGCTTCTACTTCCTTTGCCCTGATTAATCTTTTCTTAATTTCTTCTTTACTTATCCTGACATGGTCCATCTGGTATTGATAAGTCTCCATAATTTCATCAATCTCATCTGTCAAATATATCACTACTTAAATCAAATGAAATTTCCGGAAATTATGCGTAACTTCAAGATATATCAGAATCAAAAAACACTATAAAATTAAGTGATTTATTTATGGGCTTTACAGAAAGTCGTAAGGAGTACAAAGCCTTACTTTTCATACTATCAACTCTTCTCATAGCATATTAGAAATTTTGTCTGCATTCCGAAACCCAAATAACACTGCACCCACACCATGTTCTGACAGGCGTACAAGCCCTTTCGAAATATTTTTGTCCACAAGTTTAGCATGATATAAATTATCGACTGCATTTTTATCCAGTTTTGATTGTTTTTCCCACCCTTCGTTTATGCCAAGCATTCCAATTTCATATAGATGCCTGAGTATTTCGCTTTCCATAGCTTTTAACTCAGTTCTTTCAAGGTTAGCTCCTTCAAGATAACCTTTGTTAAGGTTAGATTTTTTAGTAGTAAATTTAGTAGTAAACATTCCATAACACTTTCCTGTTCCACGAATTCTTGCTTGTTTTCTATCAACTGTAAATTAAAAGAAATATAACTGTTGTGCATTATCATGGTTCTGAATACAGGCATTGTCCTGCCGTGGACTTGAATGCCCCCTGAATTTCCTTCAGCCATCATCCTTGAAAATATTTGAGACCTGAACTGCCAATATACGATACTCTTTGTTATTATTAAAACCTCTTTTTTACGGCAAAAAGTGCCTGAATTTATCCTCAAGAAAAATACTGACTCGATATTGACCTTATACTTTCCACGAGAATTTAGAGCCTTTGTTGAGACGGAATGACTGAAATAATGTCACTGAGGTCCTGCAGATAATGCCTCAAGCCATGGAAAATCTTTTTTCATTGATTCATTCTTACTCACCTGATCCACATATCCCTTCTCAACGTTGATATCGGATGTGGAGTTTGCGTATATGTAGCTTCCACCGGCATTGTTTGAGAGGCAGTTGTTTTCCACGATGAAAGAGTGTGTATTGTTTAACTTATTAAAGATGGCATAACCTTTTCCGGCCGTATGGCTGGTCTGAGTGTTAATTATTATATTATTTTTTACAAGAGTTGTGTATCCTGAACCAGGAGCCAAAAATTCATCCATAACCTGTTTGTGGGCAATAGCTGCACCATAGCATCCATCAAAAAAGTTATTCTCTATAAGAGTGTTCTGGAAGCCGTTGAGCACAATACCTCCTGCCCAATCCGCGCCCTGATTGGTGCCTGTTTTATAAAATTTATTATGATGAATGTATATATCTTTTGCAGAACCTTTAGAATACTCAGACCCATAACCCGTAATCCAGATACCTGCTGCATTGGTTTCATAAAACAGATTATTATATATTTCTATATCATCCATGGCCATTGAAGATCCATCTTTTTGAATTTCAATACCTGCTCCTCCCTCTCTTTCGGAGTTAATGGTATTGTTGTAAAATTTTACATGATTTGATTCATAAACTCTCAGGCCACTATTTGTCCTGCATGTTATTTTGTTATTCCAGGCTTCTATGTTTGAAGAATAAATTACGTAGAGACCATCATGGCCTAACTTATACACCCTGTTAATGTAAAATTGAATGTTTGAACAGCCTGTAACCTTCAACCCGTCTCCGTGACTGTCGTGCATGTACAGACCATACACCTTTATATTTTCGGAATCGGTGAAATGAATCAGATTATAATATCCTGCTCCTCTCTTCTTTTCTGCATTGCCGTCATGATTTCCGTCAATTTCAAACCCCCTTATAATAATATTACTGTTTCCAGTTTTGTCCATCTGTGTAATTAAAGCCTTTTCTACTGGCCAACCTGCTTTATCTTCAAGTTTAATTACAGCTGTGGAATCTCCTTCGAGAATTGTATTGCTTCCAATAAGAATGCTGTCAGAGATTACATACGTAGTGTTTCCTTCTAAATGAACGGTTGTGTACTCAGGATTTTCTGCCACGTAAGTAAGAGCCTTATTAATCTCAACCTGATCTTCAATACCATCACATACAAAATTTCCACTCTCATTGGTAGTTACATACACAACCTTACCAGAAGGTTCCGATACCGAGAAGATTATAACTGCAATCAAAAAAATAAGGAAGAAGCTGATAATTATTATTTCTCTTTGAGTTCCCCATTTGCTAATTTGTATTTTTTCGCCCATTTCCCGTCCTCAAATACATCACATCTTTACCGTAGATGTTATTATCTCTTTCAGTGTACAGAGGTGACAATTTATTTGCTGCTTACATACCACTATTTCTATACTATACACACAATCACTCAAAGGATTTTTTGAAATGAGCTTTCACGCCTTCAAACCCGAATACGAACACTTTTTCCCAATATGAACGGCAAATAATCGTTTATGATATAAATTGCAGGCACTAAGAGAAGAAGATTAAGCGCGGTTAAGCTCAATGCAAAAGCGGTTTTGCAATAGAAACACTCAAGCTCTATCCCAAAAAAGAGAACTGAAAGCTTTGTCAGGACATCCTTAATAGGAAAGTGAAGTGCAAGTACGGTTAAGCTGTTTCTCCCGTAATATTCTAATATTTTTGAGCTCCCAATTTTTTTGAAAATGTAAACAAAAGCAAATATTCCTGAGAAAGCCAAGAGGTAAAACGAAAAGAAGTTTCCATATTTAAGCACGTTCATGTTGATCTTATCTGCAGTCGGAAATTCCAGCAGGTATCCAAGATAAAGTATGTTGAGCAGGATAAAAATTACAGGAAAACATTTTTTAATG
Source organism: Methanosarcina subterranea (assembly GCF_055385895.1). Lineage (NCBI taxonomy): Archaea > Methanobacteriati > Methanobacteriota > Methanomicrobia > Methanosarcinales > Methanosarcinaceae > Methanosarcina > Methanosarcina subterranea. The sequence goes on from NZ_AP042426.1 coordinate 3,514,899, forward strand.
GAAAATTTTTCTGGCATTTCTGGTTCTGTGATTTTTCTAAATAGATTTCCAGCACCGTAAAAGACTACAGCAGAGAGTGCCACATCAGCATTCCACGGTATCCTTAAAGGCACATAGATCGAATAAAGATACCCGATCACACCTGCAACAGTAAGCCACAATACAAGTTTTTTTGGTTCTGCATAGAATTTCTTTGCAAGCCCATAAAAGAGAAGCTCAGTTACGAAAAGACAACTCAGGAACCAGAGAGGCGGATTATAAGAAACCAGAGGACCCAATGCGTACAGAATTGAATAGATTCCATAAAGAGCACTGTTTCCAAAAAAGTCAATATTTGTGACTCCTGGCTGGAATGCCATATCCAGCAAAAAATAAAACAGGCAGGTAATTAATGCAAAAAAGAAGTAAGGAACCATAAGAGATTCAAATCTTCCCTTTACAAAATTTGCAGCTGATTCTGCATATTTTCCGAAGTTAAACAGAAATCCGGAAATGAAAAAGAATAACGGCATATGAAACGAAAATATGTAAGTATCAAGAGCTACAGGTAGGCTATGGTGTGCAAACACCACAAGCATGATCCCAATTCCTTTTAAGGCATCAATCCAGTGAAGTCTCATATTAACCTATACAGTTAACAGTGTTTACAATATAATAATATTTCGTTGTTTATATGACTTTGTAGCACCTTTGACATGTATGTATTTAATTTGCTCGCATAACGCGTAATCTCAAATTATCTAGAATTTTAAGAAAGATATAAATTTACTTTCTTTTTATCTTTTGCATAAATATAAGAATGATATCAAAAATCTAACTTTCTATATTCGGCGGATTATAAAAGTAATAGATATTATTTTATCTAAGACAACTTCTTAATAATGGCTGCGCAAAAATATCACAAAACAGCGTTACTTTTTCACATTACCAATAATCCCTCTTAAGAACCTCCTTCCTCATTCCGGATTATCAAGTCACCTTTCGAGAGCCAGTAACGTTCCTGACAGTTTTGACATCATATGTAGAATCATTCGTATCATCCGAAATATTCATGGAAATATTATCAAAACCATCAAAACCACTGCAGCAGTCAACAATAGGTGGAGTATAAAAATCCTGCAAGCTCCTCGAATCGGCGGAACTATCTTTTAGTAGCATTGAAAAGATGCCTGCAAGCACAAAAATAACACACAGACACCCGATAAGCAGATGTTTCTTGTCCATAGGTTCCTCAGTGATATTCCTGGGTGGTATAATCAAAACAAAATAAACATTTATTTTAAGATTAAGCGAAAAATCGGCATCAGTTAAACTGAAGAGTATTGTCAGTAAACTGAAGAGTATTAATACTCTTCATGATTACGACTATAGATTAATTCATTTTTTAATGTTTTTTGTAAACAATGCTTCCTTTGAATTTACCTTATGATTACGATCACTCGTTCATTTCTTTATATTCCGATAGCAGATTCTGATAAAACTGATCATCAGGATTTTCCTTGATCAACTCTTCAAGTGCCTGCCTGTATACTGTACTGTCTATATGGTCTTCTACCTTGACTTCCGTATCAATGTACCCGCTGTCCTTCATTTGTTGATAATACTCAACCACACCGTTTTTATTAGGGTCAGGGGATGCATAGAAATAATTATTCCATGTTGACTGTCGGATCGTTTCTTTGTCGACATTGACATATTTCTGGATGTTATCTACGGACTCGTTCTGGTTTTCGCTGAAAAACTTATACGCCCTAATAAGTCCCTTTTCAAATTTCACGTAAGTATCCCGGTCTTCATTCAGGGTTTCGGTCTTCAGCACAATCCGGCAGCATGGGTGGTTATCATAGTATTGATATGAATATGAAGCTATAGCCAGTCCCTGTTTTTGTGCGAGTATCTCAAATGGAATCCAGACTATTCCGCCATCGGCTTTACCACTCTTAACTGCCTCCAGTATTGCATCAGGTGAACTTAACTCGAGAAATGTCACATCATTTTTCCAGTCTACACCTGCCTTTGCCAGTGCAGCCCGATAGACAGTATCTCCGCTGGACATAGCAATTGTCGCAATTTGTTTACCTTTCCAGTTATTAAGGTCTGAAAGTTCTTCTGAGTTCTCAGGTTTTGCCACTACAAGCTGGCCCTCACTCATCAGACCACCAATTATAGTGATATCTGCTCCTTTTGCAATAAAAGTGGCAGGAGCACCCGTACCAGCTCCTACAGTATCGAGCTTATTACCAAACAATGAATTATAGGCTTCCGGACCTTTTGTGAACTGGTACAGTTCCACATTTAAGCCTTCTTCAGTCCAGAAACCCTCTTCCTTTGCCACAAAGATCAGCACGTCCCCGTTTGAAGGCAAATATCCGTGCCTTACAATCTTGATTCCGGAAGTAGAAGTGCCTCCCGAAGTTGAGGTATTAACATTTTGTCCGGCAGAGGCCGAGGTATTTACTTCCTGTGACCCTCGCGAATCCGAAGAGCCTCTCTGGTTCAGCAGAATTACACTGAAACCCGCAAGCAAAATTAAAGCAATAATTATCCCGGTAAATACATATTTTTTATCCATAAGTACCTCCATTGATGGTTTCAACAAGCACCGAAAATTACCATTGGAGGCTTAATAACAGTAATAAAGGATTTATACATCCATTTTTAAGTAAAAATTGCCTTTATCTACACATAAACCGTTTTATTTCGGCAAAATCATCCCAATCTGGTTTAGTTTTCCTGAGACTCTTTATTATTTTCTGGTCTTCAAATTTTCTCTGCAAATCATACAAAACAATAAAATTTTAATTATATTGAGAAAAATAATTCTTAATGGGAAAAGGAAATATCACAATAGACCGTTCAATGATAAAAACTGTAGTTAGCGGCAAAATAATTATTCCTTTGCCAAACGTTTTGTTTGGAAATCGATACTATCCTATGTTCTCCATCTTGTCTCCCACCCATTGTGATGCTTGTGACACTAACTTACATGTGAACTCTCATCACACTCGTCTTATTTTATCAAGTTACGGCACTATAGCACTCAACATCACATACTGGACTTGTCCTGTTTGTAAGAAACATTTCCATGATCAGATTATTGGTGTTCCTGGTTCTGCAAATTACAGTTCTGAGTTCTATGAAAAACAAATGTCTGTAAGATACAATGGTCGTTGCAGTCTAAACAATTCTCAACGAATTGGTGAAACATATACAGAAGGCTTGACAGCCTTCTGTGGAAGAGCTCCTTGTGCAACTTCAACCTGGTTATATGAACAAAAACAAGCAGAACTTTCAAAACAAGAACTATTGTCTCAAAACATAGGTTTTGACGGTACACTTTATATCGATGGAAAATGGATTAAAAGATGTGGGAAAAAGAAACTTGAAGATCTGTTAGGAAAAGAACTTTCAAAAAAGGAATGGAATAAGATACGTTATAAATCTGTTTACGTTGTTGCTACAAAGGAGAAAGTCATCCTGGATTTCGAAATTACAAAAAATTTACCCAAATCTGAAGACTTACTTCCTCTCCTTATTCGTATAAGAAATAGATTTCCAGAAAGTACAATACAAAAGATTGTCTCTGATGAAGATAAGGCAATCACAAAGGCTATAAAAGCTGTTTTTCCCGAAGTTGTTCATGGTTTCTGTATATTTCATCAGTTGAAAAATGTTATAAAAAGATATTCTGATGAGTTCAAAAGAATTGAAAATATTCCTGATGATGAAAAAGTCGTATATGATGAGATATGCCAATTGATACGCTCAGATACGGTTATCGATGCTGTCATACATTATCGAAATATCGTGAATTTACAAAGTAATCTGAAACTTTCTGAAGCTTCCAAGAACGCCATATCCTATGCAAAAGAGATATTCTCGAAGAATAAAGATTTGCTTAAAGAGGGTTTTATCCCTGAAACGGATAATACAATGGAGCAAATTTTTTCCTTGATATGTGACATAATAAACGTTACAAGGTCATTTAAAAGCAGTAGTGGATTAGCCAATTTTTGTTACAACCTTTTTACGTATTTCAATAAAAGATCTTTTTGTACTGGAAAATGGAGAGGTTTTTCACCCTTAATAAGGGCAAGATTACAGTACGGATAATATAAGAGAAGCAACCCTTTATGATGGCTACAATCTTGTAGCGATAGCTATCAAAAACTATCAAAAAAAACGACGAGATATAAAAAAGATATACTTTTATTGAAGACAAAAAGATAAAATTGACCAAAGTTCATTAAAATTTGAGGATTTTCTTGAAAATGGAACCAAACCAGAAAAAATTAAAAAAGACTCGTTTTCCTGCACACCGGTTTCTCGAAAACGTGACGGAAACTCTGCTAATTTGAATCCGCAACTTTGAATCCAATTCGAAAAAACAGGCTCATTTCCGCGTTCTTGCAGGAGTTAATTATAAAAATCAATAAAAGTGGAGACACCTGCTAGCAGACCCACATTTAAAATCCAGTCACTCTAAGCTTTACATAACAAAAATCGCATGTCTGTAAATATGAAGAGTATTATACTCTTCATTGTTTACGACTTTAACTTCCCTGCTTAATGATTCTTCTTACAGGCGATCCAATGTTATGGAGTTAGCAGTGACCGCGGTTAAGTATTCATTTCTTTATATTCCGATAACAGGTTCTGGTAGAACTGGTCATCCGGGTTTTCCGAAATCAACTCATCAAGTGCCTCTTTGTATACCGTGTTGTCGATATGGTCCTCAATCTTGACTTCCGTATCGATGTACCCACTGTCTTTCATCATCTGATAATACTCCTTTACACCATTTGTATTGGGATCAGGCGAAGCATAGAAATAATCGCTCCAGGTTGACTGGCGGATAGCTTCTTTATCAACATTGACATATTTCTGGATGTCGTCGACCGACTCATTCTGGTTCTCACTGAAGAACTTATACGCCCTTATCAGGCCCTTTTCAAATTTCACATAAGTATCCCGGTCTTCATTCAGGGTTTCGGTCTTCAGAGCAATCCGGCAGCATGGGTGGTTATCATAGTACTGATATGAGTATGACGCTACGGAAAGCCCCTGCTGCTGAGCAAGTATCTCATACGGAATCCATATTATACCGCCATCGGCTTTACCAGTCTTGACCGCCTCCAGTACCGCATTGGGTGAACCTAACTCGAGGAAAGTCACATCCTTCTTCCAGTCTATGCCTGCTTTCTTCAGTGCAGCTTTATAGATCAGGTCTCCATTGGACATTGCAATTGTAGCAATTTGTTTACCCTTCCAGTTGTTAAGGTCTGCCAGATCCTCTGCATCTTCGGGAGCAGCTACTAGAAACTGGCCTTCACTCATCAAACCGCCAATAATTGTAATGTCCGCCCCTTGCGCAATATAAGTGGCAGGGTCCGATGTACCGGCTCCCACTGTATCGAGCTTGTTCCCAAACAGTGCATTATAACCCTCTGTACCTTTTGTGAACTGATAAAGCTCGACATTTAAGCCTTCTTCGTCCCAGAAGCCTTCTTCCTTTGCCACAAAGATGAGTGCATCTCCGTTTGAAGGCAGGTATCCGTGCCTTACAGTCTTAACCCCGGAAGTCGAAGTACCTCCAGAAGTTGATGTATTAACACTCTGTTCGGCAGGGGTTGAAGTATTTGTTTTCTGTGAATCACCCGGATCGGAAGATCCTCCCTGGTCCAGCAGGATTATACTGACGCCTGCAAGCAAAATTAAAGCAATAAATATCCCTAATATATGTTTTTTATCCATAAGTACCTCCATTGAGGTTCTTCTGGCTGATGCCAAAAAACCGTTAACTGAGGTGTCCATAGGATAATAAGGGATTTATATATCGATATTCAAGTAAAAATGTCCTTCAATTACACATAAGCCGTTTAATTGAGGTAAAATTTCCTCATTTTTTCGATTTTTGTTCGTTACCGAAGCCTCTTTTGCCGCAAAAAATTCAAAAACGGAATTTCTTTACCAATAATTGCTCGATTCTCAGCCTATAAATCCCTTGTTTTCGTGCATATACCATAAGCAAAAATAAATAATCAACTGAAATGCAAAAGCGACACCTCGACCACGATTATCTTTTAATCTACGATCTGAGGCGTTATATGGTGTATCAGGTGTTATACGGTGTATTATATGAATTACAAATCAAACCTATATCTGGAAAAAAGCTCACATAATATATCCTTCCCTTCCGGATTTAAATTTTTATGGAGGGATAAAAACGGCAACAATTGATCTTAAGAATCTCTCATTGTCCTATGGAAATAACGGCACAGGCCATAAAGCCCTCTCAGATGTTAACCTGAGCGTAGATAATGGGGAGTTTATTTCCCTTATTGGCCCTTCAGGCTGCGGAAAAAGTACGATAATTGATGTGGTCTCTGGACTGCGCCCTCCGTCAGAAGGCTCTGTCCTCATAGACGGTGCCCGTGTAAAGGGACCTGGAACTGACCGCGGCACCGTATTTCAGGATTATTCTCTCTTTCCCTGGATGACCACATTTGAAAATGTCTGCTTTGCGATTGAGCATGCAAAAAAAACCGGGGAACGCAGAGATATAGAGAAAACGGCACAGAAATTTATCGAGCTTGTAGGGCTTGGAAAATTCAAGGATGCATATCCTGGCACACTCTCAGGTGGAATGAGACAGAGGGCTTCAATCGCCAGGATGTTCTCCATGGACCCTAAAGTCTTCCTTATGGATGAGCCCTTCGGAGCTCTCGATTCCCTCAACAGGATATATATGCAGGACCTTCTTCTGCACCTCTGGTCCGAAGGAGAGCAACGTAAGACTGTCCTTTTCGTTACTCATGACGTGGACGAGGCACTTTTACTTTCAGACAGAGTTGCTATCATGACACCTTCTCCGGGGCGTATAAAAGAGATAATTGAAGTCCCTTTTTCCCGGCCAAGGCTCCGTAAGGATCTCAGTATTGATCCCAATTACCTTGCCCTGAAGTCCCATCTGCTTTCGATATTATATGGTGAGATGGTAGAAGAGATAGAAAAAGAGGAAAAAGAACTGGAGGTATTTGATGACGTCCGAAAATAAATTCGTGTCTGGCACTGTAACCGGAAGGTTTAGTACAATTTCCAGAAATAGCCTCCGAGCAGGTATTGTTTTTGCCGTCCTGCTTGCCACCCTTGTCCTGACAGTTGCATTTCCCGATTCCCCCGAACAGGCGGCAAAGGACAATAGTGTATTCGTTGCCGTTATTCTTCTGCTCATGGTTGTATACTGGGTAAAAATATACCTTAACTATGATAAGATTGTTACAACCACCGATATATTCCTCATCATATCGTCGGGGCTGTTTCTCTGGGAACTGCTTCTGGGTAAATTTGCGCTGCTCGATTCGTTCATCTTCCCCGGTCCTGCAAAGGTTTTCATGGTCTTCCAGACCGATACTGAACAGATGGTAGATGGGGTGATCAGTTCTCTGGGCATCCTTTTTGCAGGGTACTCTCTTGCTCTTGCCCTTGCAATTCCCATAGGGCTTTATGCCGGCTGGAAAAAAAGGCTGTTTGATGTGGCTTATCCCATTGCAAAAACAGTGTCTCCTATCCCGGCGACCGTATATCTGCCGTATTCCATTGTGCTTTTGCCGACCTTCAGGGCATCTTCGATCTTCTTAATTTTCATAGGAGCATTCTGGCCCATCCTTGTTGGTTGTGTCAATGGAGTATTCTCAGCAGATCCCCGCCTTATCAACTCTGCCCGCACACTCGGTCTTTCGGACTACCAGATGATAAGGAAAATTCTCCTGCCTGCTGCGCTACCGTCTATATTTTCGGGTGCAATGATAGGGCTGATACTCTCATTTATCACGCTGACCGTGGCTGAAATGATCGCAGCAACATCCGGCCTTGGCTGGTATATCCAGTACTATCACCAGTTTGCAAATTATGATAAAGTGATTGCAGGCATGATCCTGATGATATTGGTTGTTATAGGGGTCATGAACATCTTTGACCGCATCCAGAGGCATTTTCTGCGATGGCATCCGGTACATGGACAAATGGAAAACTCTGCCTCTTCTCATTGATCATCCAAAAATCGCATTCAGAGGATCTCAATTTTAGAGACTTTTTATTATTTTCTGGTCTTCATATTTTCTCCATAAATCATGCAAAACAATAAAATTTTAATTATATTGAGATAAATTTTCTATTTATGGGAAAAGGAAATGTCTCAATAGATAAGTCAATGATAAAAACGGTAGTTGACGGTAAAATAATGATTCCTTTGCCAAAAGTTTTGGTTGGAAATCGATACTATCCTATGTTTTCCGTATTATCTCCTACTCATTGTGCTGATTGTGGCAATAAGTTACATGTGAACTCTCACTACACTCGTTTTATTTTATCAAGTCACGGCACTATAGCTCTCAATGTTACATACTGGTTTTGTCCTGTTTGTAAGAAACCTTTTCATGATCAGATTATTGGTGTTCCTGGTTCTGCAAATTACAGTTCTGAATATTATGATAAACAAATGAATGTTAGATATGATGGACGATGCAGTCTACACAATTCTCGGCAAATTGGAGAAACATATACAGAAGGCTTGACAGCCTTCTGTGGTAGAGCTCCTTGTGCAACTTCATTATGGTTATATGAACAGAAACATGCAGAACTTTCAAAGCAAGAACTTTTAGATCAAAAGATTGGCTTTGATGAAACATTGTATGTTGATGGGGATTGGATCAAAAAAGGCTGGAAAAAGAGACTTGAAGAGTTGATTGGAAGAAAGCTTACAGAAAAAGAATGGAAAAAAATGCGATATCAATCTGTTTACGTTATTGCTACTAAAGAAAAGGTAGTTTTGGATTTTGAGGTAACTGACAGATTACCAACGATTGAAGCTCTGATTCCTCTTTTCAGACGAATAAAAAACCGATTTCCTGAAGGCAAAATACAAAAAATTGTTTCTGATGAAGATAAAGCAATCATTGGAGCTGTAAAGAGTGTCTTCCCTGAAGTAGCTCACTCCTTTTGTGTGTTTCATCAATTAAAAAACGTTAGCAAGAGATACTATGAAGAATTCAACTCTGTTGAAGATATTCCAGATAATGATAAGGTTGTGTCCAATGAAATATATCAGTTGATACGTTCTGATACGGTCATCAGTGCTGTTGTATGTATTCAAAAGATACGAGAATTCTACTCTAATCTGGAACTTTCAAAAGCGTCTCAGAAAGCGATTTCTTATGCAGAAGAGATTTTCAAGAAAAATGTAAGCTTCTTGAAAAAAGGGTTTACACCTGAGACAGATAATACAATGGAACAGATATTTTCTTTGATAGGTGATATCGTAGACAAAGCAAGATCATTTAAAACCGATAGTGGCCTAACTAATTTTTGTTACAATTTATTTACTTATTTCAACAAACGGTGTTTCAGTACTGGTAAATGGAAAGGATTCTCACCCTTAATGAGGGCAAGATTCCAGTATGGATAAAAGTAAAGAGTAAATGGAAACTTTCAGTTTTAATCTGCAGCTTTACAGCGGTAGCTATCGAATAATTATGGCAAAAATAAGAAATTGATGTACAAAATCTAGATATTAGTGGAGCGACTTTTCCAAAATGAGGAAAAATGTTAAGGGATTTGGGTGAAATTCAATTGTTTTTTTAAAATTGGAGAAGAACCATAAAAAATTAAAAAGACTCAGAAATTCTTTGCCTCTCTTTAACTCTTTTTTGTAGTGTTGTGCAACCAAAGTCCCATTTAATTTTTCACTGTCAACGTCAAAATCTGAATCAAGATTTGTATTACTCTCAAATTGATAAGGCATAAATCCACTGCCCACATCAATCAAATTACTGACTTTATTTTTATCCAGAATATCTGTTATATATTTAAATTTATTTTCTTTGCTTAAAACAGCATCTTGTTTTAAACTCATTTTGTAAGTATAAAAAACGTTTCCATTGCCAGTAATTTGGGACAAGTGATATCACCATAAATAAGAATGATATAACCTATAAAAATTTATGTGTTTATGATAGTACGTTTTGATTTAAGATCAAATATTCATAAAATGTATAATCGATTAAATTAAGCGGAATAAATGTGGTATGAGATAATTTTAATATGCTTTAATTAGTAATTCTTTTTTTCCTGCGAAAAACCAGGTTCTAGAGCATATATATGCTATAGTACTAGTTATTTTAGATTTATTTCTTGGTTCTGAAATGAAACGAATTAATATTTTTTTATTTTCGTTGTAATTTTTAATAATTACTGTTAGTGGACATTGAATTATTTCTTTGCCCATATGATCAGTAATTGATATTTTCTTTATTGCATTTATATTAGTTTTAGAATCACTAGATTCAAAATCACTTCTAATCGTTACTTGATCAGGAAAATATTCTAATACTAAATAAAAATTGATCTGATTAACTAAATATTTTATGAAACTTGCTTTCCACATAAAAGAGTTTGACAATATGATTTCCAAAGATATTTGAGAATTCGAACCTGTTTTTAATTCAGATACACGATATATTTTTAAATAAGGCGACTCTTTTTCAATAGGATTACCAACACGAGTCAAATGAGTCAAATCAAGTGAGGAGACTTTTCGAGTCCTACCAACGAATAAAATAAATCCACCTATAATACTAAAAGATACTGGATATGTAGCTGCAAGACCATTTACTTTCCCAGCAATACCCAAACTAAAAAGTAATACAATACAGCCTAAATCATAAACATCAACTTTTTTTATAAAAGGAAGAAGCGTATTTATGATGCTCATCACAGACATAATCACACCATAAAGAAAGATCTAATGGAAAATGAAAGATACTGTAAGTCAGCATCAGAGTATATCATTCCAGAGATGTAAAAAACAACAGTAATGTTTTTATTTGTAACTTTTAATTTGTTGAGTCTCAATTTGTTGTTTGTTATAAGTTTAAGTATATTTTGAGAGTTTCCATCATAAAATACTTTTTCTATTTGCTCCAAAAGCGCATCTTCAAAATAATTTTCTCCTAAAAATTCGGCGTCTTCGATTGAATAATTATTTTCAACCATAAAGGTAGCTAAATTAAAAAACTTATCATCAGGGAATTCAAATAATTCATAGTCTTTATAATTCCGTAGTGTCTTTGCTAACTTATTTGGAGCTTCTATTAAACAAAATATTTTGTCATTAGATGAAATATCTTCCAAATGAATGTCGTTTTTTAGCAATTCAGTTCTAACTTCAGTATATATTGACTTACTAATATATATTAATTGGTAAAATTGAAACTTATTTTCACCCTGCTTTTTTAAAAGACGCGGTGGAGTATTAACTCTTACTTCTATTTCTTCATTATAATGTGTGCATGTAATTGTCTCCACTTTTGTCATCCCCTATGTAAACATTACAGAGATTTCTGTCTAATGCATAATACGTAATTTACTTTAAATTTTTGGTAAGCGAAATAGAAGTATTTGGTTATTTATTATACAAGCGTGTTTAAAACATCTTCGTCACAATAAATTTGTTTATATTATACAGTTCTTGTCTACTAGTAAATCGCTTTTTCTTGTTTCCTTTATCCCATTAATTTTTTTCGATAAAGTTCGTTCAATACTTTTTAAGTAGCTCATGATAGCTCGGTGGGATTCACGATGTTTAAAACAGTCTAAAGAGGAACAACTATTCTCCATCTTTATATGAGGCTTTCAGATAATACTTCTCCCTAAAATCCTTTGAATTTTTAAATATTTTCATAAAGCCTGAGGATTAGTCTAGTGTCGCGTCAATTCTCAAGGATTAAATGATTCTGAATAGTTGTAATCGATTAGATGCGATATTTTACCGATGACGCGACATTAGAGGGAAGTCTAACACTAAGAAATAAAGGAATTTATATAGGATATACGTATTTATCATCAAAAAATCATCTTTAGGCCTCCCTATTGATAATCTACTTCTATTCATGGTACGTGTTAAGATGTAGGTTTTAACTGTCTTACGGATATAGAGAAGTTGGAATCGTAGCTGAATACCACGAGAGAAAAGGCGTATATGACCTTAGCATACGTTCCCGTGGAAATGTGGACATAAATCGTATCCTTCGTTCGGTTGCACCTGAGCTTGGAGGAAGCGGCGGCGGGCACCCTGTTGCAGCAGGAGCACGCATCCCCGAAGGTTCGCTGGAGGTTTTCCTCCGGGCTTTCGATGCCAGACTCGGGGAAGTAAATGAGGTAAAACAAAATGGAAACCAGCAAGACTGCAGCTGAAAGCGGCATAAATATTGAGATTATCTTTGTAGGGCGCTCAAATGTGGGCAAGTCTTCCCTTCTCAGGGAGATTTTCGGGGCAAAAGTAAGGGTTGGAAGACGCCCGGGCGTTACCCTGCGCCCAAGACATGCCCAGGAATCGGACCTTCTTATCACGGATATGCCGGGCTTCGGCTTCATGAGCGGAGTGAAAGACCGAAAGCAAGATATTGTAAAAGACCAGACAATACGCTATCTCGAAAAAAATGCCGAAAGAATAAAAATCGGGGTCCTTGTAATAGACGGACCTACTTTTCCTGAGGTAGTCGACCGCTGGGATTCCAGGGACCAGATTCCTATCGACGTTGAAATGTTTGATTTCATGAGGGAAATCGGGATTGACACTATTGTTGCTGCAAACAAGATGGACAAAGTAAAAGCAGACGAATACGACTCTCTCCTTGACGAGGTTTCAGTTCGCCTCGGACTTGAACCTCCATGGCAGGACTGGAAGCATATCATCGCACCGATAAGTGTCAAAAAATTAGATTTGAAAGCCTTAAAGGGACTTCTCCGTGATAGGCTGCACGAAATGAAAAGAGACGACCTGTTCAAGTATGTTTGATCTGTCCTTAAACAGGTCACATCGTTTTTTACCAGTTCTTTTTTAACTCAATTATTTTTGCTTACTCTACTCATTTTTAGAAATAATATTTGAGATAAGCCTTTTAGAGCCTTTTCAGCTGCTGGCTGTATACGCGCCCCATCCGCTGGATTGTGTCCGCTTCTTCCGGGTCTTTATCGTCCCGAATGCGGATGAAGCGAGGAAAACGCAGGGCAAAGCCCGAGTCGTAGTTGGGGCTTTTCTGGATTTCCTCAAAGGCGATTTCCAGGACGACTTTCGGTCTGATTGCAAATACCCCTCCGGCTTCTCCGCCTTCCATTAATCCTGAGAGAATCTCTGTAAGTTCTTTTAGTTGCTCATCGGTAAGGCCTGTACCAACCTTGCCAACTTGCAGGAAGCGGGGAGTCTCGGGGTCATAGCAGGCAACAGTATAAGAGCCGATCAGGTTTGCTCTGCGCCCGAAACCCCATTCTGCCCCCACAATCACAAGGTCAAGAGTCTCCATGAGGGGTTTTTTCTTCAGCCAGTTTTTGCCACGCTTGCCAGGAGAATAAACAGAAACCGGGTTTTTAACCATAACACCTTCGTGTCCGGCTTTTAAGGCTTCCCTGTAAATCTTTTCCACAACCTCGAGATCACCGGTTATCACCTGACTGGCTACACAGATGGATTTCGAGTCCTCAACAGAACTCTCCACGCAGGACTCAAGCACTTTTCGCCGCTCAAGAAGAGGAAGGTCAATCAAAGTTCTGCCGTTCAGGTACATGATGTCAAAGAAGTTGAGCTGGATAGGAATCCCGAGTACCTTTTCCTCGACATTGTACTTGCGCCTGAAACGCTTAAGGATTTCCTGAAAAGCTCTGGGTTTTCCATTCTCGTCTACAGCTACAGCTTCTCCATCAAGGATTGCTGACTCAGCTCTTACATGTTTCCGGACTATGTCAACAAGGTCAGGCAGGGAATTTGTGACGTTTTCAAGCTTTCGTGAAAAAAGAGTAACTGAGTTTCCATTCTTGTGTATCTGGACTCTTGCCCCGTCGAATTTCCATTCAATTGCAACCTCTTTCATTTCCCTGATATCGGCATCTATGTCAGGGCTGATCTGCGAAAGCATCATCCGAATTGGGCGGTTGATCTCGATCCCGAGGTTTTCGAGGCCCTTTACTCCGTCTTTCTTGGCAGCAGCAGCCACTATGCCGAGGTCGTTTGTAACCATGAAAGAGTGTTCCACAATCTCTACAGGTACAGAAAAGGCTTTTGCAATGGCATCCCTGACAACTCCTTCCCCTACACCTATTCGGAGTTCTTCAAGTGCAAGCCTGGAAATGTATTTTGCTTCCCTCGGAGTTGAAGAGGTAAAGAGAAACTGAAGATTTTTGATCTTAACTTCCTGTGAGCCTTTTCCGGAAGCTTCGGATGCGATCTTGAAACGGTTATAAATCTCTGTTATTGAGAGCTCAGGCTGCTCTTCGAGGAAAGAAGAAAATGTCACCTGGTTTTTTCTTTTTTCCTTCAGGATAAGGAGTGCTGTATCCCCTATATCTCCAGTGGTTCGGATAAGAGATTCTATACTTTGTATGGACATTCCTGAGGCTTTAGAGAGTGAAACATAAAGCAGGCTTGTGCCAATACCGAGCTGCTCTCCACTCCAGGTAGGAAAAACTTCGCTCATTATAAAATGAGTGGCAAGAGGCAGCTCTTCAACGTCAACTTTTTTGAGAAGGTCAGCAACCTTATTTGTAGTTTCTATGGTGCTCGATGTTTTTTCAATTGCCTGGCAGGTTTCTGCAAATTCCCTGAAGCTTGTCATGGTCCACGCGGTTTTTTTAGTTTTTTGTTTTTTCGGATTCTGATCTATGAAGCCGATTTTTCCTGTACTTATCAATTTCCGTAAATTGCAACCATATCGCTAAGAATTGCACTTGCGGTTTCTATCGGGCCTGCGCCCTTGCCTGTGACCGTGATTTCTCCCGCAAGCTCGGTGTCTATGGAAGCTACATTAAGAGTACCTCTTACAGCAAGGGGATGGTTGATAGGTACAAGCCTTGGAGCAACATGTATTCTTTCCCTGCTGACTTCTCCTATAAGCTTGATCACATGCCCTCTTTCATAAGCCATTTCCAGAGCTTCAGGCGTGATTTTTGTAATTCCCGTAACTTCAACATCCTTATATGTTGCATCAAGCCCGAAAATTGCATTGGCAAGAATCACCAGTTTACATGCTGTATCAATTCCTTCTACATCATACGTAGGGTCGGTTTCGGCAATTCCGAGTTCCATAGACTCGGCAAGAATATCCTTATAACTTGCCCTTTCCTCGAGCATTCTGGTGAGGATATAGTTACATGTCCCGTTAAGAATCCCTTTAATGCTTCTGAGATTATTTCCTGCAAGGACTTCATTTGCCAGGTTAATAATGGGCATGGAGCCGCCGACAGTAGCTTCAAACCTGAAGTTCGATCCGGCTGTTTTTGCAGCTTCCATCAGTTCTCCGTACTTCAGGGTAAGAGGTCCTTTATTGGAGGTAACAACATCTTTGCCGGTTTCGAAGGCTGCGAACATATTCTGAAGCCCTGCTCCTCCCGTTACGATATTTGTAGGAGTGGTTTCTATTACCAGTTCATGGTCTACGGACCGGATAACCTCAACGCCTGTGAGTTTTTCTATGGCAACCGTGCCTCCTGTCCTCTTGCGGGCAAGACAGTCAGCCAGGTCCACTCCTTCAGGATTAATAGTAGCCCCTTTAGAATCCACAACTGCAACTACTAGAACTTCCAGCCCGATACTTTTCAGGTACTCTTTTTTCATAAGAAGTACCTCGGCTACACCCTGTCCGATTGCACCAAATCCTAAAATAGAACAGCGCACTGTTTTCATGTTTTCAAATCTCCTATGTTTTTTCAGGCGTGGATGTCTATTGGAAGGACCATAAGCAGGTCTTTTCTTACCGAGACTTCTTTCAGGATATCAAGCGCCTTTTGCAGATCCTCTTTACCCACAGCATCGATTCTGATCAGAGCTGAAGAAAGAAGATTAATACCTGGCATGCATAGCGAAAGGTCGACTACTTCCGCAAACCCGGTCTTGTCAATCTCATCAATCGTATCCTGAATCCCTGTGTGAACCACGTGCCCTATAAGAACCACATTTATGCTCTCTCTGAAACGCTGTTCTCCAACCCTTACAACCCTTATCCCGTTTTCCTCAAGCTTTGCTTTTATTGCTACTATGTTCTCGGGTTTTGTCTCGAGTACAAGCTGTACAGGCACTGTTTTTCTTGGAGTCCGTTTCTGGTGGTGGTGTAAAACAGTTATCAGGTTAGCTTTGAATTCCGAAAGAGGCTGGAGGGCTAAAAGCATCTGCCCGGGCACATCTTTTAATTCAATGTCCATGGAAACTCGCATACTGTCCCTCATGCAATTTATAATAATTCGATATGAAATCTAAATATGAACTCTAAGTAAGATATGAAGTCTTGGTAATAATGTCTCAATTTAATAAATGTATTAATTTAATAGACATATCAAATTAATAATCATATCAAATTAATAAACATATCAAATTAATAAGTGTATCAAATTAATATCCAGTAGTCTTATCCAATCAGCTTACTGTCAAGGTTATACTAATATATCAGCGTATGGACACTGGCTCGATTAAAGTACACCAAGGAGTATTATGGGCTGGACCTTTCAAACTTTTATTAATCTTTCCTGTTGCTTAGTAGATGAATTCAGTTATATAGTTTGCTATCTGCGGTGTTTGCTATTTGCGGTTTTTCAAAAATGTAAAGTAAAGCATCATTTTATTATTAAATTATTGTGAAGTGCCGTTTTCTCCCGACTACTCCTTTCTGCTCTGGGATTCCGTCTGCTTGATGGCCTCTCCATCGGGAATACGGATAATGTTTCCTCTGCCCCTTTTGAACTTTTCAACCAATCCGCGTTCTTCAAGATCCGAAAGCATAAGGCTTACTTTGGATTCCGAGTAAGGAGACTTTTTACGGAGTTCTCTCTGAGTAATTCGGTTTCCGTTAGCTCGAATCAGGTCCATAATCTCTTTAAGATCTTCAGGGAGACTTGCTTCAGGGCTTTCCAGACCGACAGGACTTAACAAATTAAATTCCTCTTCAGATAAGGGATTTTCAGGTGAGGGATTTTCAGGTGAGGGATTTTCAGGTGAGGGATTTTCAGATGAGGGACTTATAGATATCTCTGATTCTTCTGGCAGCTTTACATTTTGCTGTACAGACATCTCTGTCTCGAAAATATCTCCAGTCCGCTGTTCGACTGTAAGGGGTGCAGGAGGCTCATAATTTGTTTTTGAGACTTCTTCAATCGAACCAACTTCGCCGGGTTCTGTATATCCAGATATCTTTGACACGATTGTGATATTTTCAGACCCTAGTGTATCTGGCCCGGGC
The DNA here is from genome assembly GCF_055385895.1 of Methanosarcina subterranea. Lineage (NCBI taxonomy): Archaea > Methanobacteriati > Methanobacteriota > Methanomicrobia > Methanosarcinales > Methanosarcinaceae > Methanosarcina > Methanosarcina subterranea. Next base: position 3,532,178 of record NZ_AP042426.1, read on the forward strand.
GAATTTAGATTTTCCATTTCTCCCGGAAAACCTGTTGCCTTTTCAGGAGAGTCTCTTTTTCCTTTTTTCACGAAATAACCAGCCAGTAGAAGTATACAGAGCGCTAATAATGCAAAGATTAAAACCGTATTTTGCGAGCGTTCCTGTGATTGGGGCTCTGCCTCCTCAAGATCCAGGTCAACAGTTTCTAAATCGTTCCCCTGATCGAGAAGCTCTTCCTGATATGTAGGGAAAAGTAAAAGGTCATGAACGTATTCCCCTTCTTCGGAAACTATAACTTTTTCTTCAGCCGTATAAACCAGCGTATTATCTTCAAAATAATTGGCAGTTATAAGGTAGGTTCCCGGAGTAAGGTTAAAAGAGTATTCAGCATCCGTTGCAACAAGGGACTGTTCCGGAGTAGAGTTGATCTCAATTATTGAGTTTTCTAGGGGTTTGAAGCTGTACCACTCATACACGGTCCCGTGAATCGTCGCCGCAAGTGCGTTCCCCTGAACGCACACTAGGAAAAAGACTACACAGGTGATCTTGCAGAGCTGTCTAAAATTCACGCAGCTTTAAAGGGGTTTTTAGCATAAATCTTTTCCTTTTCCTTGCCAGAGGTTCAAAAGTGCTGAAGGCAAATTAAAGTTTTATCAAGAAATCGAAGATCTTATCAAGCTTGGAAGTCCGTATATTGTCATTAACCAGCCTTATTCCGAAAAGTATGCTTATATTCCCCTATCATAATATGGACAGTATCTCAACTTGCCAAAAGGAGGCAGTCAGATGAAAAAATCAAGAATTGTTCGATATCTGGCTTATGTTACATTTATATTAATATTATTTTGCGTACTGCCTGGAGGATCACTCGCTACCAGAGACTCGTCAGGGCATGGAAACGGGGTTCAGTATGCAGGCGAGAATATTACAGATTCAGTAACAAATATGGGTTCAGAAAAAGATCCGAAAAATTACAACAAAAATAATGTAGAGGGCGCTAACGGCACTGAAAATTCCTATTCTGAAAATATGCAGGATCAAGACGGAATCCTGACAAAAGACCGAGATAGGATTTCTGCGTATAAGCTTGAAAGAAAACAGATACAGGAAAAACTCCAGTCGCAGAAGGAAGAATACCGGGAAGCAAAAGGTGATTTCCTTAAGGTAAGAAATCAAATTAAGGCAGGAAAGCTTGATCCCAATTCCGAAGAAGCTGTAAATGCAACGAGGCTCTACCTTAACTCAAGTATTAGTTATATGGTACTCCACCTGGAAAACGTAAAAATGGATATGCAGTACTCAAACGGCAATGGCACAGAGGAAAGAATTGCTGCCATAGACGAAAATATTAAACTGCTTGAGGCTGAACAGGCAGAAGTTGCAAGTGCTTCCAGCCAGCAAGAATTTGCAGTTGCGGTCAGGTCAGTACGTGGTGTATGGGATAACGCGCAGAAGATCAGTCTGACAAGTGCAGGACAGACAGTTAGCCAGAAAATAGGAGAATTCCTCGATAAATCCGGGAAGCTATCAGAAAAACTCGAGGCTGACATTGAGAGTCTGAATGAGACTGGTGTTAACACAGCTCAGCTCGCTACGAGGCTTGCCAGTTATAATTTATATCTAAAAGCTGCTCATGAGAAAAAAGAAGCGGCAGATTCTATTTATGAAGACGAGAGCTCTACCCGGGAAAACCTGAAAGTGGCAAACAATTACCTGCGTGAATCTCTTAATAACGTCAATAAGGCAAACCAGATACTCAGAGTGATTTTCGACGAACTGAAAAAGTATAATCTCGAAGAAGTTAACGAAATTGGAGTTAAAAACAGTATAGAAACCGAACTTAATAATACAATAAGTATAAACAATACTAATAATAATTTATCTGTATAAGCGGCACTTCTGTAAACGGACGAAATCTCTCCAGAAGGAGAAATAAATAACAACTCAGGGAAAAGGACTGAAAACTTCTCTGAGGACAGATTGGAGAACCAAGGAGATATAAAATGGTCAAACTCGCTCATCTGCTTATGCTGTCAGCTTTAATTGTCTGGCTTGCAGGGTCCGGTTGTGTCGGAAACGATGCATCTGAAGTGGAGGAAGCAGGAATAGCCCCAGGTATTGACGGAGCAGGGAATGGAGTACCAGATGACTCAGAGACAGGACTTACCCAGGCTGAGATTCAGGAACTTGATTCTGATATGGCCGAGCTCGAGAACCTGCTCGCAAATGCAAGCCTTGAGGACGAAATAGAAATTGAAACTGTGATTGTAAGTGCAGAAAGGTGAAAGTAGCAAGGTGAAAGTAGCTGAAAATAGTGAGACGGGAAAAATAGAATATGAAGTAAAATAAAATTAGGTATTGAAAGATGGTCTTCACCTGAAGAAATCTTTTCTTACTCCTGTTTTCTTAAATCCGTCTTTTCAGGAATTAATAACTGATGCAATTCCTTTCATTCATTCCATTCTTTTAGCTTTGTTTATGCAATTTTTCTTTGAAATTTCATCCTGTTTACTCATCTTTTTTCTGTCTTTTATTCAGGTTTTTTATTCAGGTTTTTTATTCAGGTTTTTTATTCAGGTTTTTTATTCAGGTTTTTTATTCAGGTTTTTTATTCCGCTTACTGGCCATCTTTCTACAAACCTTTTCCGAGAGCCATATATGCCCTGCCTCAGGACTTTATAATTTATCTTCTAAATATAGGGGACAAGCTTATATTGCGTTAATATCCGATTCGGTACTTGATATCTAAAATTCATTTTCTAAATAAAAGAGAAAAATATAAAAATATCCCCTCTCACTTAATTTTTTTATAAAAATTCAATGCAGAAATTAAATTTTAGTATAAATGTTTTACTTCTATTTTTAATAATTTATAGAATATAATGGGTTATAAAGCCCTATAGGGGGAATCAAATACATATAAAGCTCTAAATTTCATATTTATCTATTAACTCTTACTTTTAAGGAAAGTATGCTTATATATTTCCCCATCTCAATAATGTAACAATTGAATAATTTAAAGGAAGGGAGTCATATGGGAAAATTAGGGAATGTAATACGCTACGTTTCATGTTTAACTATCCTACTTATTATCACTAGTATCTTATCGACAGCAGCTCTTGCCGGAAACGGGACTGGAGAAGGTAATGATGCCAAGAATGGAAATACGCTTGAAACTATCCAGAAAAAGGAATTGATTACGCAAAAGTTTCAGGACAGAAATCAAACACAGAATGGAACTCTGGAACAGGTACAGCTGCGAGAAGGAACTCAGGAAAGGACACAGATAAAAGAACAGCTCAAGATCCAGAAAAGTAACTATCAAAGCTCGAGGAAAAACTTCCTTGCAATCCGAAAACAGCTCAGGTCAGGAAATTATGGTGAAAAAGAACTGGAAATTACAAGAGTATATCTGAACTCGAGCATCGACTATATGATAGCTCACCTTGAAAAAGTTCAGTACAACCTTGAGCAGTCAAATGGCAACGGTAAGGATACCAGGATTGCTGCTATTGAAGCCAGGATCAGCCAGCTGCAGGAAGAAAAGAAAGTTATTGAAAAAGCCGAAGACCTTGAAGATTTCGCAAATGCAACCGAATCGGTGCGCGGAGTCTGGAACAATGTAAGAAATAGCACAGCAGTGGAGACAGGACAGACTGCCGGCGAGAAGATAGATGATTTCGCTAACAAGTCCGGGGCCATTTCTAATAAACTTGAGAAAGAAATCGGAAGCCTGAATGAAACCGGTGTAAATACAACTGAACTCGAGGCAAAGCTCGCCAGTTACAATGCCCTGATGGACTCAGCCAGGGAAAATAATGAGGCAGCAAAAAAGATCTACAATAAAGAAAATGCTACTCAGGAAGAACTGCTAAAAGCAGACAACCACCTGCAAAGCGCTCTCAATGAAATAAAAGAGGCAAACCAGGACCTTAAAGAAATCTTCGGGGAACTGGAACAGTACAGAACTGAAAATGCCAGTAAAACCAGGATCAGAGATGTTCCGGGAACCGAATTAAATGACATCGGAAACACAAATAACACAAATACTAACACAGACAACAGTTCATCTGTTGGCGGCATTTCTGTGAATGGAACTGAACTCTCTCCTGAAGGAGAAACAAATACCAGCTCAGGGAACAAATCCGAAAACTTCTCTGAGGACGGGTTGGTGAATTGAGGGGGCAAAAAAAATGGTAAAGTTCACATATATGTTCGTACTGTCAATTTTAACTTTTTGGCTTGCAGGGTCCGGTTGTATCGGAGACGACAACTCTGAAGTTGAAGAGGCAGGTATAGTCCCAAACATTCCAGGAATAGAAGATGATACCTCCGCAGAACAGGGACTTACCGAAGCAGAAATTCAGGAGTTTGAAGAAAAAATTACAGATCTTGAGGCCCTGCTCGAGAATTCAAGCCTTGAGGAAGAAATAGTTGTTGAAGAGCTGTAATAGTATAAAGAATTATGAAAACAAAGATCTGTAAAAAGAAAAGCCGTAAGAAAAAAAATCGTAAGAAGAAAGAGCTGTAAGAAGAAAGAGCTGTAAGAAGAAAGTGCTGTAAGAAGAAAGGATGCTCTCATTTGAAGAACATCTTTTCTTTATTTTTCATCTTCTGGATCTCTTCTTCCAGAGTCTCTAACCTTGACTCGAGTTCATGCATATCTTTTCTGGTAAAGACGTCTGCCTTTGAGATAGCATCCTGAATCTTGTCAGATATTTTCTTTTCAAGGTCAACCCTTTGTTTTTTGCTTTCTTCAACCAGGTCCTGGACAGCTTTTTTGCCTTCTTCTCTGCTGATATCCCCTTTGTCGACCAGGTCTTTTACAAGATCATTTACTCTTTCTTCAGTCATAGCCCACAGGCCGGCCCCTATTAGCCCGAGTTTTCGAACAGATTCTTTCATATATAAAACACGCATCCTAAACTGTTAATTTGGAAATAATCAATTTGATATGATATGATATATTGAAAACTGATAATGTATTAAAAGGTAGTAATGTGTTAAAAACTGATAGTGTATTAAACTGATGATACACTAAAAATACTATTGGCTAAAAAGTACCTTTAAGTTAAAAACTCTTTACAATTCTCTGGTAATTTTCCGGTTCGCTTGAGAACGGAATGGGTTTCAGGATAGGCCCGTTATGAATTAGAGGATAAGATCATGCCTGAATTTTCGTAAAATATCATATTCCGGATTTCGCATATGATTATGAAGGTTAGTTTTTCAGGCTGGTAAAACGTAGCCTTCATACTCCTTATATGGAAAAGTAACTATTCAGTTACCATAAAATGAGCCAATTGGTATCGTTTTCAATCCTCAATTTTCTCAAATTAAGATGTGGATTAAGGCTCTTAATGTTGATTATTGGGCAGCTGAATAGTTACCTGGAAAAACAGGTTTTTATGCTCTTGATTTCTTTGGCCTGGGTGAGTGCAGATCAGAGAGAACCTGCAATCTGAATCTGGTATCAGTTTCTTCTTGCTACTCAAGTTCTTCTTGCTATAATGCTTTCACGAACATTGGCCCACCGACGTTCGCGGATTTCATCCCAATTGTTATCCTTTATCCAGGTTCGAATCCTTTCACTTGCCTCTTCTGAATTTTTAAACCCGACATAGCTTGCAAGTTCTTCCGGTTTAAGTTCAGAAGGGGAGGCAATATACATTTTTTGCAGAACAGCCTGGTCCGGTAATGTTGACTCCCTGTCGAACTTGAAACCAAAAACAGCGCAATCCGCACTCCCATAATAACTGCTGATCCCCATAATTTTAATGCTTGAAAGAATTTCATCGGGATAGGTAAAAACATGATCACTGCCGCCAGAATAGTTTCCCCCAAGCTGGTTACTGACAGCACCGTCCTTAAAGGTAAACCACCAGGTATTCAGGATATCTCCGGTTCGAGCTGTAACCTTCACTATCGGATTTTCTCTAGAAAGGTTGAAAACTCCGCCATGAGGAGGATTTGAACTACCTCCGCTCTTATCACCCATGCGGGATGTCTGAGTAACCCCTCCGGGACCTCCTCCATTCGGGTAAGTAACCTGGCAGGCATCAATCCGGTCCCAGGCCCAGACTTCTACTTTTGAGATTGGTTGTTGGGGCGCTGAGGGAAGTTTAATCGTACCGCTGTTGTCAGCCGTTCCTACTGCATCAGAGTAAATCTCCCTAGAGAGATATACACTGGTGGGTGTAGGATACTTTACAGGATCGAAATACTGCCACATATCCTTGAAATCCAGAACGTCGAGAGTCATTTCCCGTATGTATCTGTTTACCGTATTAAAGGGTTCAGTGTAATGTTTATTGCTGGGAGCGTTTTTCTGTGTGCTCTGTAAGCCGTCATTATAAATCTTTTGAGTATATTCTACATAAGAACTGATTGTTTCTACGATTTGCTCCCTGGTATGCTGCTGTATTTCCTCCGTCCACCCCCAGCTGGTGCCATATAAAGCACCGTCTCGAAGAAGGCTCAGGTGCATATTAGCAAATTGCGTGAAAAGCGGCAACAAAGGTAGCTCGTAACCTTTGGACTGGAAGTGAGGGAGCTGCTGGAGAAAATCCCCTAATGCAACATTGTATTTCTCAGATATGTATGTCTGGCTCTGGGAGTTCTGTACAGCCCACAGGTATTCATTCAGATTATTCTCCAATCCTTCCAGGTCTTCCTGAACCTGCTGGTAAACCAGTTCGCTGATTTTTTCATCTACGAGCTGTTCTACTTCATCCTTGATTTCTGACCACACATCCTGTTGCGAATCAGGCCAAAAAATCTCTACGAGAGCGCCAAGTGCAAACCCTACTCCCGGAATTTCCCCGAGAGCTGTGGATATGACCACTCTTGCTGCGTTATTGTAATCGAATTCATATTCTACTTGAACAAAATATATTATGTGTTCAGGCATATCCTTCTTAACCAAAATGTCTTGAATAACCTGGTTTTCAGTCACTATGATTTTCCCCTCGGATTTATTTCATTTCAAGGTATTTTTCCAAAACTTCTTCTGGAGACCGCTTATTATGGAGCCCGGCCTATCAGTATTTTGAGAGTTATGTTTTTGCAGAAACATCTTTCTAATTTTTATTCAATTTTTCTGCAGTGTTGCATATATTAAAAAACAAAAATCAATAGTTATAGCACGTGCAACATGCCATCCCGACAAAATTTTATTGCACCATATATACAACTATCTAATATTTTAAAGTATGTTTCCGAAACTATTTTATTCCAATCCGGACAAGCATTCCTTCGCAATATTAGCCTTTTCTATGAAGTGGAAAATAACTAAGTATCATTATTGGGCTCAGTTATTCATATCTTAAAATCCAGGAACTATTGGATTCGGTTATTCATACTTTAAACCTAGGATAGGATATTTTCAGGGAGAAAAATACTTGTTACAGTGAAACATTTTTAAATATGAATAATCTATCTTTCACAGAGACAATTCCTATTTGTCTTTAAATGTTCAGGTGACGAAATAAACGTCAGTAATTGGAAAATCCATCAATTCGATTATTAATATTGTTCTCATGGTTGCGATGTTCAATTTCGCATTTTTGATCCTTTCTGTCCTGGTAGCAGGATCTATCACAGGAGAAGAGGTTTTAAGTGCTTCAATAGAACCATTAAGAGGTATTGACGAAAGTGTCATGTTTACAGAAAACGAACCGGTAACTTTTATTTTTTCAACAAGGGAACAAATCAGAACAGAACTTTTAAACATCACTATTGTTGACCCGCAAAACATAGAATATTCCTGGCAAAAAGGTTTTGGTGGGCACAATCAATCAGGGATATTTGTAGATGATTTTACTGTGTTTACCCCGAAATCATCAGGAATTCACCAGATAAAAATAAGTAATGCAGATTTTAATACGGATATCAAGCTAGTCTCAGGAATGACACACCCGTCTGAACAGCCTCTATATTTCAAGATCCTGATCATTTCGCTAGTACTTCTGATCATCGGAGCTATGTTATTTGGAGCTTCTAAAAGAAGAGTCCCTCTTATCCCCGGGCTTCCCATTCCCATATACAGGACAGTGACCACCGGCAGGAACAGAATGAGAAGATTTACGGCTTTTCAAGACCTTGTCTCACTTTCTGCAAGTCTGTATATAGTATATAATGTAGCCTTTCAGGCTGCCTTATAAATTTCTGACTTAGAGCCTATCCGAAAAGTGGTTACCTGCTATAACTTTTACGATATGCAATATGCAAAACCGGAACGGATACTCTCACATTATAGACCGATTGTAACTTTTCAACATGCATTATCGACTTTTCGGATAGGCTCTTAGTAGAGCTTATTATGCAGCTTTTTTAGTTGCAAGAAGCTATCTGGAATCTGCAGGTTACAATTTTCCTCCTGATTCTAACGTGTACAAAAAAGTAATTGACTATATGAAAGGTAAAAACTCTTTTATAAGTAATCTTCTTTTCAATCTTAGGGACAGAAGAAACAATGCAGACTATAATCTGGATGCTCAAATTAAAAAAGGGATTACTATTTCTTCAATAAAGTCTGCACAAATGGTAATAGATGAAATTCGTAAATTGTGATATTGAAATTATTTTTTCCAGATACTTAATCAGGAAAAGCCTCTAAAAAACAGAACAATAGTTTTACGTGACCTTTATGTGTTTCAGATATTTAATACTTCCACATTTTCTTTCTGAGTTATATTTCTTGCAATAACTCCACGGTGGCACATGTTTACATCTGCTTCAAAACACATTAGTGCAACACGGTGGCTTCGGCTTAATTCCACAATTTTATCTAATAGCTCGGGATTTTCTTTTATTGTCGTTTTCTCGTAGTCCTCAAAGAGTTTTTCGTAATCTTTTAGTGTGAGAAGCTCTTTTCTTTTTTCTCCTTCTATACCGAGTTCAGGGATGTGAAGATATCGAATCTCTGAGTTTTCAAGATAATTTTTAAGGCTATTTTTTGTGAAATCGAATTTCATGCTGAAAGGATTTTTCCTGACATCAATAAGAACATCTATGGCATTCTGGATTAAGACGTTAAGAAAAAGGTCAATGTCTCTTCCTTCGTATCCGATGGTAAAAAGGCCTGGCTCTCGACTAGAAGCTTGTTTTGTCTCTTCTTGAGGGGGAAGAAGTTTACTTTTTATCATATAAGCTGGAAACTTTCGGTATATGTATGCCATAATTTCTTTGTCAGAATCAAACTTCCCGGCAACTCTATTTATTTTCAGAGTTACTTTCGGGTCCATGCCTTTTAAAGCTGCTTTCCCTTTTTCGGTTAATTCAAACCGTTTTTCCTCTTCGATAATATAGCCTTCTTTTTTCAGGCTGGAAAGATTGTTATAACATACGTTGGAAAAAGGCCCGTAACTGTAAGGAAAAAAGTTATAGAATTTAATTGACTTGTCAATTTTTTCCACATGGGATAACAAAAAGAGACTCTTCATTATCATGAATCTGGAAGACAGGTTCATTTCATGGAGTTTGCCTATAGTGTTAAGGAGAGCTCTTTGTTTGTGGTTCAGGTTTTTCATTAAACTACCATCTATCAAGTGTGTTTATTTCAAAATATTCCATTTAGCGCTTTTATATGATTTTTATATTAGCATATCTTTACGGTTTTTGATAGGACGAATTTAAAATTACTTTATTTATTAAATCGGATTCTACTGGAACTATAAATCTTTACATTGGTATTAAATTTTAGAATTTTCAACAGGATCTAATGTCCATATCATTCATTATATCGAATAATCATTCATCATATTGAATGACGGACAAATGTTCTCTATTTTTTCGAGAAAACTATCCGTTCCGCTGAGCGCATGGTCGCTAAGAATACCGGTACTTGAAATGCAAGAAGAAAAAACTCAGTAACAATACCCGCAACAATACCTTAAATAAAAAGCCGAGTTATACCAATTCTCCAAATATTTATTCAAACATCAATACTTAATGGCCATCTCCCTCAAGAAGCCAGTACCACAAAGGCACATACCTTATCCTCTTCCCATCAGCAACCTCCTCGTCAAAGATGTCCGATGTGATGATTGTCCCTTCTTTCATCCTGAAGTTTTTCATCCCGGCCAGCAGGCCGTTCACTTCGCGTTCTTTTGTTTTCGGGTCGGATAAATCTGAGCAGACCTGTATCAATCGGGTGGGTTCAAGTCCTTCCTTTGTTACAAAATCGACCTCAAGGCCTTTCTGATCCTGCCAGTAGTAGATCTCGTTTCCAGAGTGTAAGAGCCGGATGAATACAAGGTTCTCGTATAATCTTCCGGTATCGGAGGATAGTTTGAAGGAAACGGCATTGATCATGCCTGTGTCGATACAATATAATTTTCTGGGTTTGTTCATTTGTTGCTTTAGAGATTCATTGTAATGGCTGACGCTGAAGAGCAGGAATGCATCCTCAAGGTATGCAATATAATTGATTATCGCATCCGTGCTGAGGGAGGAATAACTGGCAAACAGCCTTCGGAGGGAGTTGTAAGTATGTTGTTTTGCGATGTTTGATACGCAAAAAAGGGTCAGGTCCCTGAATATAAGAGGATTACGTATGCCATACCTTGAAATGATGTCACGGTAGATGATGTCGTCAAAGTATGACTGCAATGTTTCCCGATGCTTCACTGACGGATAGACTATGGTCTCGGGGAATCCTCCTTTTTCCAGGTATTCGTTGAATCTGCGTTTGACAACTGGCCTGTCTTCCGAGTAAGGGAGCGTTTTCATATCAAAAGAGATGGAATGATAATCCAGGAATTCCGCAAAACTGAAAGGGAACATCCTGGTGCTAAGATGCCTGCCTGTCAATAGGGTGGATATCTCCTGTGAAAGCAGAGATGCGTTTGAGCCGCTTATTACCATCTTCACGTTCTGTTTTCTATCGTAGATGCCCTTAATCCATCGTTCCCATGAAGGAAAGTTCTGGATTTCATCAAGGAAAAGATACAAACGGTTTCCTTCTGATATCTCCTGCATTTCCCTGAAAGTTTCTATCAACAGCTGCAGTTCATCCCCGTTTAGAGGTTGCAAGCGGTCATCATCAAGGTTCAGGTACAATATATTGCTCTTCGGCACACCTCGCTTAAGCAGTTCCGATATCAGTTGATACATATAGCATGTTTTGCCGCATCTCCTCACACCTACGATGTCATTTACATGCGGAGTATCGATGTTCACTTCAGACCTGCGCTTCTGCAATGGTGGTAAAACTCTTCCCTGCCACTCAACAATGGCACTTTTCAGTTTCTCTCTCGTATCCACAAAGAATAATCAGGCTTTCTTGTTTATATACTCATCGAGCATAGTCGATAAAATTCTCTTATTTTGTCGTATATGGGCGATGAATTTATAAAATTACATTCGATCTCGTTAGTATAGTAAAAGAGTAACCTTTCCATGCTTCTGGTTTTAACTCTTTCTTCAAAGCTTAATTTTAGTTGTAATCCTGAGTGGTAGAGGGATTTAATGCAAAATTATCTGATGTGATGATAATCCCTCTTTTCATCTTGAGGTTTTTCATCCTGGCCAGCAGGCATTTCACCTCGCATTCTTTTGTTTCCATGTCAGACAAATTCGAGGTATAACATGTCGACAGTTTCCTCCGTCTGTATAGAAATCCATTATTCATCAAATTAGAACACAGGTATACCGGCCTGTTCAAAGTCTCTGTCTCTTCCTATTGAATAGCAATTTAATAAGATTTATACCGAGCGATAATCTCAAATAGTGTTATTCTTTTCCTTCAATGAATAGTATATACTGATTTTGGAATAAAGTTGATTTTAAGATGAGATTCATAAAAAAGATTTTTCGATCTATATCACATATTTTTCTTTTCTTTCTTTAATTTTTGAATTTATTCCTATCTTTATAAATATAATAGCTGGTCAAAGAGGCAAACGGACTACTATAATCATTTATTAAACGAATATTATATATGCCAATAATATTATCGAATATATATCCAGGAAACACGTAGTCAAACTCAAAACTGACTGATAATTTATGTCCTTCATTCTGAAAAAAGCATATTATTTAAGTTAGTTACAAACTTGAGTTCGGACATGTATCTGGAGATAATTTACAAAGTTGAGTAAGATTAAGGTTGAGTAAATAATAAAGGATAAAAATATGTGGGGGGTAAAGAACTGAAAAAGAAATATGTGTTTGAAAAGAAAGACCATCTACTTGGTGGTCTATTAGTAGGGACAACAGTAGGGACAGCCGCCGGAGCTGTGGTAGGCTTTGTTGCAGGTGTTACTGCGAAATATACTTATGATAAATATATTAAAGAGAAAAGGGTATACAAAAAACTCCATTTAGTTCCAAAGAAGATACTTAAACGCCCATATCCTGCTACAGTGAAGTCTGTTTATCCGGATAGACAAACATTTTCCAAGGACCCGAAATCTCCTATCTGGGTCGAATTCGATGCATCTATTGACAGTTCTACTGTCACGAAGGATACAGTTATAGTCAAGAGTTCAGCTTCTGAAAATCCTATAGAAGGAATTCTTGATGCTGGTACCAGAACGCTGATGTTCAGGCCTTATGAAGAGTATCCTCTGGGAGAAGATGAGACTAAAATATCTGTTACTTTGATAGGGACTGACACGGGATCAGGAGTTATCAAAGACGTGAAAGGTGTTTCTTTTGATGGAGATAAAGATGGAGAAGCCGGTGGAGATTTCACATACAAGTTCAAGATTTCGAAAAAATAAAACCTTTTCTACAGTATTTTTTTCTTTCTCAGGACTTATGCAGTTACCTGCTTTGCAGGCAACTTTTGAGTCTTTTTGATTTTTAAACTAAAGCATACATTGGATCTCTTATGAATTGATTAATAGTATTTCTCGTAATGCTACACTTCGTTTCAAACCATATAATCCCAGTTGTTATTCTTTGGATTTCAAACCTTAGAATGCTCTTATTGCCATCATAATATGTGCTCTCTGAACACTATTTCTTATTGCCTGGCAGCATTATACGACCACGCCTCGAAATACCATTCCGACGAAGAGCTAAGGTGATCTGCAAAACTGATCTGCATCACCCTGAATAAGGTCAACCTTAACCTAGATGCAACAACGATAAAAGAAATCCTCGACCGTTTAACCTAAAAGACTTTTGGACGTAAATAATATCAAAATAGATGATAAAAGCTGCGGGAAAGTTGATGGCTATATTTTCTAATTATCGAAGTAAATTGCCTGTTTTATCCTGAAATTATTTCGCTTTTTAAATTTCTTTTATTACAGTTATCTATCGTATACAGATGACCTACTATTTTACTTCAATTTCGAATTCGTTTCATTTTACATGATCATTCCACAATACCGAAATGTAATGGAATTCATTCAATGTTTAACCTTTTACTTCGCTTGCTGTTGTATCGTGTAATGAACTTTCAAATGGCTTTGAGTCTGCGAAATTATTTCAGGATACAACAGACATAAATTGCTTCCAAAATAGATTTTGGATTGGGATCATGAAAACTACAATAATAGCGATGTGCGTCTCATACATGCAGAAGAATTTGCAAGAAGGGGTATTGACGGCATATGGTTGCAGGCTTATCATTCCGAAGAGATCTAGAAGCGATAAGAGAGATTGAGAGGAAATTAATACCTATTGCAAATGATTGGAACAATAATCATAATTTCCCTAAACTTTTCAACAAACAGGATGCTAACCAAAGTAAAATCTTGTAAAATATTTAATCTTATAAGAACTTGTGTTATTGTTGGTGGGGATTCTTGGTCGATCAGTCAGATGTACATGAAAAAACCTTCAGCCCGAGTTTAAATGAAAGAACTGATGCCTTGCAGCAGCTTATAACCTTTTTTGGATCCTTTTCGGACAGGCAGCAAGCTCTGGAGGACATGCTCAGGCTCTGTTCCGATGAAGATAAAACTCTCAGAGTAAAAGCAATAAATGCCCTTGGAACAGTTTTCCCGGAACTTTCGGATGAAGAAAAAGAAAAAGGCTGGAACAGCCTGCTTGAACTTATAGGGACTGAAGACCCGGAGGTCTGGAAAGCCGTGGTAGTGTTCCTTATTTTTGCATTCGGCTATGTACCGGAAAAAAGTAAACCATGGAACTGCCTTCTCCGGCTGGCTGAAGATGAGAACAGGCATGTCAGGGAACACGCAGTAGAAGCCCTGATCCTGCTTTTTCCTTCCATGCCGAACAGGGAAAAGGTCTGGGCTGATTTTATAGCCCTTGCAGGGAGCGAGTACGGAGAAATCCGTGAACTCGTCTCGGATGCCTTTATTTTGATATACCCTTACCTTGAAGACAGGGAACAGGTCTGGGAAAGTCTGCTTGAACCTGCGGGGAGCGGAGACAGCCATGTGCAGGACAGAGCTGGAGATATCATGGCACGGATCTTCCATCAGCTCCCTGATCGAAAAAAAGCCATGCAAGACGTCGAAAACCTGACCATGGGACAAATGGGCTATATAGTTAGGCGGGCTGTAAAGTTACTACGGGACGATTATCCCGAGATTTACGATGCAGAAAACCCGGTTGAAGAGCTTTACAGGCTTGCAGCAAAAAAGGCACCGTATGCGAGATGGAAGGCTTCTGGCACAGCAGGAAAGGAGCAGGGAGCTTCCAGCAAAAAAAGAAAAGAAGAAGAAACTGAGAAGTAAGGAATAAAAGGGTGTAGAGGTGAAGGTTTCAAAATTGAAATCTTCTTCCACGTCGCTTGTTTAAAGATGACATTTCAATGTCACTTACTCAATGATGCTATTTATTCAATAATGCCACTTGTTCATGATCATGCTTTTCAGTCCGGCAGTTGCACAATTGCTGCCAGTACCTCCTCGTCCCCGATTACCCTTGTGACATGTCCCTGTCCTTCGGTATCTTCAAGCTGCATTACGCTTCCGGGACCGAAGAGGCGGATTTCCCCATCGCTTACTTTAATCTCTGTTTTCCCGGAAAGGAAGAAGAATATCTGCTTATGTGGGGCCGGGTGCCAGTCTCCAAACCAGCCAGGAGGAATCAGGAAAAATACGTACCTGGACGCCCGGTGGAAAGTCGAAAGGAAGACTGAAGGAGCCGGCGGGGCAAAATCTACTTCTGCAAATTCGATATCTCTGTCCTCAAAGTGTGACAGACCTTCAGAGTCAGTATATACTCGTATGTATTTCATTCAGAACATACCCCCAATTTTATTTGTTCGAAAAAAGGATATAAGCCTTTCCATCTAATTCTTTGAACCTGAATTGATACGAAGGACAAAGCATAGACTGACTTCTACCTTTTACATATTTTTCCTTCAAGGACCTTTGCATTCGTCTACGAATAGTATTACTCTCTCATCTGCGGTCTCACAGCTGACCCAAAAAGGTTTTTCCTTAATTGTGATGGTCAGAGTAGACTTTCCATCCCATTCGAAGCTCCCGGTAACCCCCTTTTCTGAAATTTCTCCTTCATTTCCAGGCGGGACATCGACGCCGTAATCCTGAAGCTTGTTCTTCATGCACTCAAACGCGTCAGGTGTAACGTTAATAAATGTTATAGGCTTACAACTGTTCTCTTCATTCTGTGCCTGAGCTAATCCAGGAGAAAAAACTAAGCAGATTACTATCAGAGAAGCTGCTATCAATTCTATTCTCATTCTTTAACCCCCATTGAGAATTCGACCATTCTATTAGACTGAATGTACAGAATTAATTGATAAAAAATAAAGATAATAAATTAGTACACAAAATTATACACAAAATTAAATATATTAATTTTATATTATTTAAGTAATATTACGGCTGGCTTATATATAGCTAATCTCTGTTAAGTATGAGCTCCAGTCTGAAGTACAAAGTTTAGCAGGGCCTGCGAGTCTCTATACTATAATTTGTAAAGTCTTTTCTTTATTAAATATGGTTCCAGCATAATTATAGATCTGTACGGTAGAATTAAGTTTTAGGTTTATCAAAAACTCATCAATTACCCTCGTCGTCAAGATGAGAAATGATGGGGGAAAAAACCTTTACTTTTAGGTATACTTGCACTTACTGGCAAAGCTCCCTTCCTTAAAAACCTGAATCGGTAGGCGAAGGTATTAGGAGGATTAGTTCATTATTATAATATGCAATAGATCGTAAATGGGGATATCACGGCAGGTAAAGTCCTATAATGCCGATAGTTTTCTAAATTCTTCGGCTTACATCTTTTTAAGGGCACTATAGCTGTGATCATTCTCCTGGATTAAAAAGAGAATTTATAAAATAAGAAGAAGGGGGAATACTATGAACGAAGGTACTAAGGAAGAAGCTAAAGGCAAGATTCACAAGGCGAAGGGTGAGATCAAGGAGACAGTGGGAGACCTGACCAATAATCCCGAGACAGAAGCTGAAGGGACTGTTGAAAAAAGAAAGGGGGAGGTACAGGAAAAGAAAGGTAAGGTTAAGAAAGCCCTGGAGGATTAAGGAATCCAAAGTTAAATATAAAAGCACTTTAAGGTGCTAATGAATCAATCCAAAATTCAGCAACATCAAAATAGTTGACACAAAATATCTATTTTGGGAAAAAATTCCTCATTCTCACAGGTATCTGTACTTTTTATGCGTTTGCGTAGTAGTGAGGATATGAAAAACATAAACTTTTCTTTTTTCTCTGTCAATTTGTGGAAGATTCAATCATTCCCTCCCTTAAACGATACGCTGAGTCTCTATCCCTTTGATTTGCAAAGTTTGCCGATCTTTTTCCCTGTATTTTTAGTTCCGTAAGAAAATTGATAAAATTATGAGCCTATCCCAAAAGTAATATTATGTTGAAATTATAAATATAGAGCTGATCCCAAAACTCAGGATTAAGTCCCTAAATCTTAAATCTTGAATAATCAATCGATCTTCTGATTAGGAAAATGATCCTGAAATTCTTGTTGATATGAAAATAAAATCGGTTTTGGGGTGAGCTCATAGTTATATGTCATTTCGTGAAATCGATGACGTTCTATGGAAATCAATAGAGCCTTATCTTCCTCCTCAGAAACCACATACAGGAAGGCCACGTGTAAATATGAGGATGTTAATGAACGGTATTTTGTACGTCGTTATGACAGGTTGTACGTGGAAAGACGTTCCTCGTCACTATGGATCTAAGTCAACGGTTCATAGATTTCATCTTTACCTGTGTGAACATGGTACCTATCAGAAGATTTTCAATGAACTTTTAAACAAAGGTTATGACTTGAAGAAAATAGATCTCTCTCACTGCTTTACTGATACAAAGGATATTCCGGCTAAAAAAGGGGGAATATCGGCTACGATGGACACAAAAAAGTAAAAGGAATAAAATTAAGCGTTTTAGTAGACTTGCAGGGTCTACCTCTCTCTATTATCGTTGTTCCTGCAAATAAGAATGACTCAACGCTTTATATACCTACACTTAAAAATTTCAATATAAGGAGACCTGTAGGAAGGCCTGTTAACAGGCCTTCAAAAGTAACAGCTGATGGAATGTATGATACAGCTAAAATTAGAAAATATAACAGGAGAAGAGGAATAAAGTCCAATATACCAGTAAATAAAAGAAATCGGAAGAAAAAGAGGAGAGGGAGACCAATAAAGATAGATCCGGAAGAATACAAAAAGCAAAGCATAGTAGAAAGATTCTTTAGCTGGATAGAGTCATGCAAGAAAGTATTTCCAAGATATGAAATTAAAGAGAAATCATATTTAGGAGTTGTAATGGTAGCAGCAATAATTAGATTAAATGAGGTTTTGGGATAGGCTCTTAATTAATTTAATTTAATTTAATTTAATTTCAGATGCTTGTTAAAGGATTTTTACGGGAGCTTGTGCCGTAGTGGTTGAACAGCCAGAAGGGAAGGTAGGGGATTATTAAATAACTTATATTTGCTTAAGGAGACAAAGAAAAAGAAGGAAAAAATAGAAAAAAGATACGGCGGGTGCTTTTTTGAGAAGCAGTCTTTTTCTTCCTCTCCTACTTCTTTTTTCATTTCCCGAGAAAGGTTGGCTGTAAAGTAGCCGGTAATAACTTTAGTATCAAAATTAAAACTAAAAACATTTTAAGGCATTGAATAGATATTTAAAAACATATCAATTTAGTTTATATATAAAACACCCAGGCGTCCAGATACCTTTTCTTAAAAACTTTATTAAGCGAAGCTTTTAGAAGTATTATCTCATTATTATAATAGTACTATCAAGTGGGGTATCACGGCCAGTAATGCCGTCAATTCTCAGGAGTTTTTCGGCTTACATCTATTGAAAGGTAACTGAGCTGTGACACTCCCCAAGATTAAAAAGAAACCTTGAAACGGGGGAGTATCATGAAATCAAGCACAGACGATAAAGTTGAAGGTAAGTACCACAGGGCAAAAGGAGAGATCAAGGAGACCGTAGGGGAACTGACCGGTGATCGAGATCTGGAAGCTGAAGGTGAAGCTGAAAAAAGAGAAGGCAAGGCGCAAGAAAAGGTAGGCCAAATCAAGAAAGTGTTTGATAAATAAGGAGTGGCGTATTACACGCCTGCGCCTGACAGTTCCGAAACCAGGAATTTTTCCCTAATTTTTTCTTTTTCTGCCTCATTAAGATAAGGAACAAGCAAAGAAAATGCCTGTGCCCTTCGATATTCGGATTTAATCTCGGATGCCATCCCAAGGGCTTTTTCCAAAATTTCTTTTTTTCTTGCTTCATCCAGATTTGGAATAATAAATGAGAAGGCTTCAGACTTCATGTCTTTATCTTTAAGGTTAGAAGCTAACTGAATGGCTTCTTCTATGATTTCTTCTTTGCCTTGCCTATGCATGCGCGGGGCGAGCAAAGAAAGAGCCTGCACCCTCAGATATTCAGATTGAATTCCGGATACCATATCAAAGGCTTTCTCTATAAGCTCTTTATTCAGGGGCTCATCGAGATAAGGAACTATCAAAGAAAAGATTTGGAACTTTGCATCTCCGTATTGAATGTGAGGGGCAAAGTTAAAGATCTCTTCAATGAGTTCTTCTTTTCCTGGTCCCTTCAGGTGAGGGACAAGTGAAGAAAGGACTGTGGCTCTTTCGGCTCCGTCCTGAATATTGGAGGTAAAATAAAGGGTTTTTTTTATGTACTCTTCCTTTTTTGGTCCCTCCATATAAGGAACAATCAGGGAAAGGGCCTGTGATCTGATGTCTCCGTATTGAATCTGGCAGGCAAAATCAAGAGCTTTTTTCATAAGTTCTTCTTTTTCCTGCCCCACTTCTAGTTGCTTCAAATTCTGGGTAGTGGTAGTAGTGATGACAACTGTACTGGTTTTTGCTGTAAATTTTTCAAGCAGCTCGTTAAATTCTTCAAGCACTCTAGTTCTATCGCCTGAGTCTTGAACTGCAGTACCAGCTGAACAGCTTTTAAGTGTCACCCTGTGTACAGTCCCGTCTTTAAGAATGGATGAAATTTCTTTAGCTAAAGCAGGGTTCTTTTCAAACGATTTTATAACCTCCTGAACCAGAACCTGTTTTACTTCTGGATCGGAGGGTGCAATAACCATATCTCCTGCTGCTTCTTTTACTTCAGGCAGTGTTCTGGAACATAATTTTTCCCACAGTTTTTTCTTAATCGCCCATGCCTCGAGCCCTGCTTTTTTGCCGGCTTCTACATCCGCCTTTCTGGATCCTATGACCAGATACGGAATTACAGGCTCAAGAAAATCTGTAACTGTTTGTGCCAGTTGCTTTGTTGTTAATTGCCCGATTGCCAGTTGACTGATTATTACATCCTGTTGCTGCATTATTTCATCCTTCATTTACAAAACATTCTGTTCTTCTCTCTTTGATTAAATTACACGATAAAGTGATATCAGTAAATTCAAAACCTGTACTTGAATAAATATAATTACAGATAAATACTTCGTTGGAAGCTTTAGAAAGCTCCAGTATGGTTTGACTATAATCTAAAAGTTACAGGAAATTACAGTAATCAACCAGAAGCACAGGCTGACTGTGTATTTACCGTGCATTCAGTGGCTACTGATATCCCTTCTTTCGAAATGTCATATTCAGTCAGAAATTAAACTGAGCTTTGTGCGTGCTTTCATCCTGCAGATTTTTCAGAGATTAGTGGCAGTCCATTAAAATATCCAGTGTAATTCACCAAACTTTATAGATGTGCATGAAGAAGGTACGGAAGCTGCTGCAGCGACAAAGGAGGGAGTGAAGATGGGCGTGAGCATTTATGGATTCTGAACCAAAAGAATTCAAAGACGACCCTCCGTTCGTGTTCTTCACAGAAGACAGAAGGACAAACTGTATCTTTTTCATGGGAAAAGTTGGATACCCTGAGTATGAAGAAACTGAAGATCTTTAGAGTGACAACAAAAAAGAAGCAGTAGAAAAGAAATAGCTAAAATAAAGGTTTGCTATGGCTTGAGATTTCAAAACTCTTCATTTTTTCATTTGGAAAAATTAACAATGCCGGTATCTAAACTCATTCACCAACATGCCTCGTCATTCCGGAGCCAATCTGTATATCCCTGTCTCAAACTGTCTAAAGCAACCGTATAGAGCAAAAACAAATTTGGAACTAGATAAAAAAAGTGGATAAGAAGCTAAAAATAGTTACTGCCAGGACATCTTATCAAGAATCCTGATTAAGTCACTTGCCTCGTCATAAGATAATTCAGGCCAACTCTTTTTGTATTCATCGCAATATTGACTAATTTTTTTATGTCTTTCCATATAACGAAGAGATTTTATTACGAGATTTTTTTGCCTAAAATTTATTGTAGAATCATTTAACTCCATAAAATACTCCTTAGATCATATCTTCATTTTTCAGTATTCTGTACTGCAATCAATCAAAAACCCAGAAATCTTAAAAACGTTATACTCTTTGATTGCCATCTATATATATGGCTCACACTATATATACATGCCTACGATGGTATACTTATTAGACATAAATTCTAAAATATCAGTATATAGCTCTCTATCTTTATACAAAATATTGCTGGCATTTTTATATTAACGATTTTTGGTAATATAATTCAATAATATTGGCTTCAAAAACTAGATAAATAATAAAACATCTCTATTCCTGGTTCTTTTTTCACTATTCTCGTGATCCCTGTAACCTGGCTAGACATTACGGAACGGAATGACTAATTGTCATCTATTGATTGAAAATTATAGCAATACTGATTGAACGTATAGCAAAAAAGAACTGAGAAATGCATTCTGATCTGGTAAATGCTGGGTCCTTTTCCAGACAGGACGTTACATTTGTTGTGCTAAAGCGAGTGATCATGATGGAACATATATGAGTATGAGATATATTGTTGAGATAACCGAAAACGGCACGGCTGCAAAGCCGATTAACTATCTTACAGACACGATTAAAGAGGTCATGACCTCAACTGCTGAGTTATATATGAGTGTGGGATATATGCCGCCCTGGATTGATTATCTGGCGATCGAAGAAAATAAATGTGCAGGCACATGTTCATTCAAGTCACCCCCTGAGAACAACTGCGTGGAAATTGCGTATTTAACTTTTTCGGAGTTCGAGGGGAGAGGCGTAGCTACGCGCATGGCTCAGGCACTTGTGCAGATCGCATTTGAGGCAGTACCGGAAATGACAATTGCAGCGCAGCTCTTTCCTGAAGAAAACACATCAAACAATGTGCCCAGTAAGCTTGGTTTTCAATTCTTTGCTGAATTGGAACATCCAACCGAAGTCAGACTGGCATTGAGGGAAACTTTTATTTTGTCGAGGCTTTTTGGCCCTTCCTCAATAACAGAAGGATCTTCTTTCTTTTCTCAGAAAATAAAACCACATCAATATAGAAAGTTTCCATGCAATTCTCCACTTTTTGGGAGTATTTTCTGCATTTTAAAGTCTATTTGTGATCCCGTTCAATATTCTGAGTTATAATATCCCTTATATTTGAATTGAGTAAGAAAATTTATGTTTTATTCATAACTCTGGAAATGTTTCAAATCTGGAAGATAAGCTATCAAAAATTGATCAAGCTACATTTTTATTTTCATGGAGACATCTAATACCCTCAATACTCTTTTTACTGCCAGCTAAAATTCAAAATCAATACTTATAAGAATAAACCTGTCAAACTGGAATATAATACAGCAAGAACCTAATAGAGCAGCAGTTGGTGGGAATTCTTGAGCGATCAGCCCGGGATACATGATAGGACTTTCAGTCAGGTATCGGATGAGCGGATAAAAGCTGCAAAGCAGCTGGGAGTTCTATTTGAGGCCTTTCCTGACAGGAAACAGGCGTTTGAAGACCTCTTAAGGCTTTGTTCTGACAGGGACAGTGAGGTAAGGGAGGAAGCTATCAGTTCCCTTAAGATGGTTTCTCCTAATGTACCGGACAGGGAACTGGTCTGGGAAAGGTTTGTAAACCTTACGGCTTATCCGTCAGAAAGGGTGATGAAAAAAGCAGTAAATGCTCTGATTGCTGTTTTTCCACTTATGCCTGATAAAGGCAGGGCATGGAAAGGTCTTGTCGGACTGGTAAATTCAAAATCAAGCCTTGAGGATATAAGCAGGGGAATTATCCGTGCGCTTCCAAATGTAATTTCTGAATTTCCGGATAAGAAACAGGCCTGGAAAGACCTGCTTGAAATGACTTTTTCGAATGACCCTTATGTGCGGGAAAAGGCTGCTTCTTTTTTAAATATGATTTTTCCCGAGCTTCCGGGTGAAAGGAAAAACGATGCATGGGAAGAATTAATGAAACTGGCAGACGAATCCGGGGATCTAAAGGTCAGAGAACGGGCTGCAAGGGCCCTTGGAGAGGTTTTTTCCTCTTTGCCTGACGAAAAGAAAAACGAGGCGTGGGAAGAGATGCTGGAACTGGCAGGGAAATCCATGAATCAGGTTGTGCAGAAGGAAA
The DNA here is from genome assembly GCF_055385895.1 of Methanosarcina subterranea. Lineage (NCBI taxonomy): Archaea > Methanobacteriati > Methanobacteriota > Methanomicrobia > Methanosarcinales > Methanosarcinaceae > Methanosarcina > Methanosarcina subterranea. The sequence goes on from NZ_AP042426.1 coordinate 3,555,028, forward strand.
TTCTGCTTGCTCTGCCTTCGGTATTTTCGTCTGTACCTGATAACAAAAAGGCATGGAATGACATTTTCCGGCTTACGGGAGATGAGAGCGGGCCTGTACGAAAGCAGGCAATAGATGCCCTTATTTCCATATTTCCTGATATGCCAGACAGAACCATGGTCTGGGCTGATTTCCTGAGGCTCACCAGGTCAAGGGGCGGGTACGTCAGGGACATTGCTGCAGATGCCTTTGTGAGTGTCTTTCCAGGCATGGAAGATAAAGACTCTGTATGGGAGGAACTTATCGAACTCACAGGGGATGAGGACGAATATGTTCGGAGGACCGCAGCTGATACTCTCAGTAAGGTTTTTCCACACGTATCCGATAAAAACCAGGCATATTCGGATCTGGTGAGTCTGGCTGAAAAGAAGGACAGTTATGTGCTCAGAAGAGTCGTAAAGACTCTTGCTTCTGTCTGCCCTCAATTATGTGATGAGTTCGAGATAAATGAAGTGGAGATGGAAGCAGGAGAAAATAAAGAGAAAGAGGAATGGTGGGAAAACGAAAAAAGTAAACCTTCTGGCTTTTACAAACTGGCATCGGAAAAAGCTGCTTTCGTGAGGAGGGATGCAGCACATTCTATAGGGTCTACTCTCTCTGAAGAGGGAGAAAGGAAAGAAAGAGGAGTACAGGATGAAAAAGGAGTGAAGGTTGAAGGGGAACTGAAGGGTGAAAGAAGAGTGAAGGGCGAAAGAGAAGTAAAGGGTAAAAGTAATATAGAAAGTGAGCAGGCTGGAGGAACAGAAAACCGAAAACCCGCTTTTGACCTCCTGAGGTTGACAGGTGATAGGGACAATTATGTAAGAAAAGATGCAACAGAATCCTTTGCCACAGCATACCCCTACCTGTCGGATAAAAAAGAAGTTATAGAAGAATTGCTAGGCTTGATCCTTGATCCGGACCCGCAGATGCGGAGAGGTGCAATTGAGTCTTTGCTGGCAGTTTATTCGCGAAAATCAGGTAAAATGCAGGATATCTGGAGCGAACTTCTTAAAGTATCCGGAGACGGGGACATTGGCGTCAGAAAGGGGGCTGCAGGGCTGCTTTCGTATGTCTTTCCAGCGGTCGAGGAAAAATCCGGAATTCTTTTTGATCTTGTCAGGCTTACTGAAAGCCAGGACGCCCAGCTAAGGAAAAGAGCTGCAGAACTTCTCGCCGTTGCATTTACATATTCCGATAACAAGCAGAGAGCGTGGAACGACCTTTTGAGGCTCACATCCGTTGAGGACAGAGAAGTCCGGAAAGGGGCGGTGCTTGCTCTTGCAGCTGGATATACGGGTATCCCGGATAAAGGGAAAGCTTGGAGTGATCTTATAAGGCTTTCGACCCACAGCGACAGTTTTGTGCAACGAGCCGCAACGCGAGCTCTTGGGTCTGCCTTTTTTTATGTGCCTGATAAAACACGGGCCTGGAGAGACCTGCAGGTTCTTATTGATAATCCATATATCTATGTCCGCAGGTATGCACTTCGCTCCCTTGGAAGAGCTTCCCTATGGAGGGCACTGAGAGCAGAAAACGAGGCTGCTTACCTTTTTGGACTTAAGGAGGCTGTCAAATACTTTAAAGAAGCGGCTGAAACCTCTATCGACGCCTCCATCCCTGAGTTCTATTACCCATTTTACGAAACTCTTCTACAAATACTTTTTAGCGACAGCCCTGGAAGAACTGCCAGGCTCGAAAGTGAGAGGTACATCTCAAAGGTAGCCCATGAGGTAAAGGATCTGGAAGATAATCAGAGGCTTCTTGAAATTCTAGAAGAGTTCACAGGGCTTCTTCGGGCAGCTGGGAATGTGACTGCCGGGGATTTGCCTGCCCAGAAGAAACTGCTTGAGACCTGCATTGAAGCTTTTGACAGGGTTTCAGGTCTTCTGGAAGCTATGGAAGAAGATATTATCCTTGCGCAAAAAACCGTGAAAAGAGAGTATCCAAGAATTGGAAAGGTAGTTCTGGAACAGAAACTAAAAGAGACACTTTCAGGGATACGGTACAAAGCAAGGACAGCTTGCCTGCAGGCAAAAGGCACTCCCACGGAAAAAATCACGTGCACTGTAAGCCAGAAGGTGAGGGAATGGATCTTCCAGGATCTTGAAAAGGACAGAAAAGAACTTGACAGACAGCTTGATTCTCTGCTCAATATCCTCAGAGCTCAGATTCCCAATGTTCCTGAAAACCTGTACATTTTTGAGAAACTTGAAGACATCAGGCAGGAACAGGACATGCTGGAGCGCTACAGGCGCGTTGGCAGATTCATAGGCCTGATCCCCGGTGTCAGGATGCAAAAAGCTTCAGGCAAATAAGTTTCCTTTACCCCGAAATTTATATCCGATCCTGCCAATCTCTTTGTTATGTATGGAGCAGGCATTGAAGTGACAGATGAGGACTTTGAATTTGCAAAGCCCCCTCTTTCAAAAAAATTCATTCGCCTCGTATTCGAAAAGTATCAGCTGGAGTATATCGCCTATTTCGGTGAAAACAGGTTCTATGTCTCAAGGCAAAACTCCCAGGCTCTTAATCCATTATATCCCGATTCCAGCTACCCTGAGGATATTGAACTGGTTTTTGATTTTATGGCACGTGAAAGAATCCGCAGGATAAAATGCGAAAAAGGGGTGCTTTTTCGGTCTTCAGTTCCGGGGCTGTCCGACTCTAATGAGCAGTAAATTACGGGCAGTAAACTATCTGTTTACTTTTCAGCAGCAAGTGGTGAGTCTAAGGGACGGAAACGAAAATAAACATCCAGTCACTTTTTTCTTTTGTCCGGGTTATTTATAGTTTCATCACAATATTAAATGCAAAGTTTCTCTTTATCGGTAACAGGAGGGGTATTAAATAATGAAACTATGGGAGTACGATTCTCGCAGGATTCATGGTGTGCACATGCCGCAGCAAATGAGTGACCTTGAAAGAATTGGAAATGAAGGATGGGAACTGGTTCTGATCAAGGATGACATTGATGATGGAGGAACAGTAACTGCAGTTTTCAAACGGGAGAAGAAAGAGATTTTATCACTATAACTAAATGTTCTTTAAACGTTCTCAAATAATCTCTGAATACTTTATAATTTATTTAAATATCCTTTAAGTAGCCTCTGAATGTTCCTAAATGTTTTCGGAATGTTCTTTAACTACTCTTAATATATTCTCTCTTTCTCTTTTTAGCTATACTTTTATTATAATTATTTGTAAATTATTTGATTTTCTTCAATACAATAAGGTTATGCTTTTTAAAAATACAATTAGAAACATAATAATACATGTAGAGTGATGAGTTCTTTTATATTGGTAGTAAGTTATTTATCTACTTCCTCAGTATTTTACATATATGAAAAATTATGACCCTGTTAAGGCTATATACATTGCTATAATCATACTGGTTTCTTTATATGCTTTATACATAACATCTGCTTTTTTTTGTGTTCTTGTTCTCAGCGCCCTTTTTGCATACGTTATTCATCCTGTATACTTTTTTTGTCTCAGATTCATTAAGAGCAAGCAGATTTGCGCCCTGATACCGCTTGGCGCAATCCTTCTTATTACGGTATCTTCCGGTATTATGATAGTGAAGGCTTTAATGAATGAGATTTCAAAACTGTTAGAGATTCCCAATACAATTAATGGGTTTGCAAATATGGATCTCAGGCGGATAGTAGGAGTTTTTGAGCCTTTTATCCAGACTCATCCCGGGAAACTGACTGCAAGCATCGGTGCATACTTAAATTCCCTGGTCACTGATTATGTCCCCGAAATCCAGAATAATATCTTCCAGATCTCAACTGACCTTTCGATCCTGATTATAGAGCTGGTCGTAATTATTGTCCTGACTTATTATCTCCTTGTAGAAAGCGAAACTATAGCAACCGAACTCCCAAATCTCTTTCCGGACAGAAAATTGGGAGTTGTATTTCTCGGGGAGCTCAATTACATTTACCAGAGCCTCTTCATAGTCTACTTCCTGACCTGTCTCGTGACCGGCGTAATCGGAGGAGTACTTTACTGGGTCCTTGGGATACCATATCCTCTGATCTGGGGAGTTATAACCTTCATAATGGCTCTCCTGCCGGTTGTAGGAGCAGGCACGGTCTACGGCCTCCTTGCTCTTTACTATATTCTCATACAGGACTTTTTTACGGCAGGTGCCCTGTTTTTCCTGGGGATTATCTTACTGAATCTTGTCCCGGACTTTGTTATAAGACCAAAGCTCGCAAGAAGCCGGGGAGCAATTCATCCGGCAATTACTCTTATAGCTTTTGCGGCTCCCGTCTTTGTTCTCGGCCCTATCGGCGTCATCATAGGTCCTCTTACATACGGGTTTTTGCTTGCAGTCTTCAGGACAAAGAAAATACTTGGGACTCCCACTGTCCAGACAGACAATTCAACCGCAAGCCCAAGTGAAGGTCCGGTTGAAAATACGGTAGAAAGATCCTTTCAGTTGTCGGTTGAAAAATCCGTTGAAAGGTCAGTTGAGGCTTCCGGTGACCACATTTTCAGTCCGGAAATTAACCCATGGCATGATCGAAAAAAAGCTATATGAAATTAATGGAAACCCTGATATAAACCTTTTAAATTAAAGTAGCCGTTATTCTGGCTTTATTTTGGTAGCCTGAATTTCGGCAATCTGTTTTTTAACAACCTCTTGTTCATATTATCTTCTGAATCGTGTATATTCGCTTCGAATTCTAGATTAATTGTGTTGATTTTGGATGGATGCCATCTATAAAATCTGTCTATAATATCTGTCTGTAGTATCTGTCTATGATATCTGTCTGTAGTATCTGTCTATGATATCTGTCTATAAATGCTACTTCAGTACTGTTTGGTTCAGTAAACAAGGTTCAATAATTTCTGATTATATACAACTTTTAGCTGGACTGATCTGTTGACTGATCTGTTGACTGATCTGTTGACTGATCTGGTATCTTATAAAAGAATTAATAGTAAAAGTGTTTATAGCTGATAACTCTGAGAGGAGTAGATTTTCATGTATTTTTTCCATATTTTACAGATACCTTTATATACTATATTTGTCTGGTAGATCTATTAAAAATAAAGAGACGTATAATCTGTTATTAAAAACTCACTTTTGTTTTTAATCAAAGAGCTCTATACAATCTTATTTTTAAACTATTGACTATCCGCTATAAGCGGAGGTGAAACGAAAATGGCTTTTAATGACAGAAATTTCAGAGGAAATTCCGGAGGTTTCCGCGGTAACAGCGGTCCCAGGGAAATGCACACCGCAGTTTGTTCTGACTGTAACGTCGAGACTCAGGTACCTTTCAAACCTGACCCCGAAAGACCGGTCTACTGCAGAGACTGCCTTCCTAACCACAGGACTCCCAGAGAGAACCGCTATTAAGGTTATCCGTGTAACTGAGTTACATTAACGCTTTACTAATAATTATTCACTTTCCTTTTTTTATATGTCGCTTTTTCAAGTAGATGCAAGCTTCCAGTAATCACTTTAAGTTAAACTTTTTCTTCATTTTATTTTATGTATTTTCAAATTTGCATTTGAATAAATACCTTTTTCCATCGATGTAAAAATTTATATCAAGTTCTGGCTAATTCTACTATAGTTACAATAACTAAAAAAGGATTCTCCAGACCCTCGAATGTGAACAAATACGCCGCTATTTGCGAAAAAAGGTGGTTTAAATGAGGAATACAGGTAAAACACTTATTGGCATAGTGATTTTTTTCCTTCATATTGCCTTTATTTGGGTATCAGTTTATTATTGTCGATATCTTTGGCACCTCCTGGCCTCTGGCATCTTTTGGACTTATTCTGGTGGGCGGATTTATGATGACTCAGAATTCAGCCTGGAAAAAAAAGACAATAAATAATTTTATCTCTTTGCAGCCTGAAAACTCTGCCGAATGGGTCAATAAGGGCAATGTACTCTGCGAAATCGGGGAAAAAGATGAGGCAATAAAACTTATGAGCAGGCAATAAAGTTAAAACCTGATTATGCCGAAGCCTGGTATAACAAAAGTGTTGCTTTTGTTTCCATTGACAAAGTTGATGATTCTATCAAAGCCAGGCAGAGAGCACTGGAATTAAATCCTGAATTGAAAGCTGCTATGGATTGCAAAGATGATAATATTCCGTTGTCACTAAATTCTGGAAAAGGTTTCTGGAAACAGGTTGGTTTTTGGATTCCTGTTCTGTATGATTGACTATCAAATTACAAATGGCAGAATTTTCAGAACCCACTTTCTTTTCTAAGAAAAGCTTGTTGAGCACTCTCTATAGTTTTTTCTTCTTCTTCATTTTGCCCTTAATCTATTATTTTTTACCGGATTTTCCGAGCTCTCAGGTTCAACCCGGCTGCAAAAATCGTGCTTCTTTTTTATCTTTCAAGCATTGTCTCAAAAGAAACTTTGAGCACATTGATACTTTCTTACTCAAAATATCTATGCAGAGCTTTGAGGATTTTATCAAAAAATTCTGAATATTCACTTTCTTGGCATGAAAGTACATGAGGATATCTTCCTCACGTACTCTCTCTGTCTTCTTTTCCCATAATTGCGAATATTCCACTAATTATTTTGATCCGTTCATCAGCCGAAAATATTTCAGTTTCAACAATCTTTCTCTTTTGAACTTCTCCCTTTTCATACCCTGTCTCATCTTCATACATCTCATCACTTGTGATAAGATGCCATATTATCGTTGCAATTTTCCTTGCCAGGGCAATAATCGCCTTTGCATATCCAATTGACTTCTTTTTTCTGTTAAAAAACTCTTTTAACCTGCTATTCTTCTTTCTTGCTGCTGCTTGAGCAATCTGTGTCAGAATCCACCTTGCTACTTTTGATCCTCTCTTTGTGATTCTTCCATTATGGTATTTATCTGCAGATTGATACACATTCGGAACTATCCCAAGCCATGAAGCAAGTTTATCCCCTGAAGAAAAGTCTTTGAAGTTTCCTATCTCAGCAATTAAAGTTGCCGCACTCAGTTCTCCAATCCCAGGAACTGACATTAAAATTTCCATTTCATGTTTATGATTTCTATAAGCGTAATTGAAAATTTCTCTTTCCAGAATTTCGATTTCTTCATCCAGATGTTTTATAATGTTCAGGCACATCTGAAGCCTTATTGCAGCACTCTGAGATATTTCTCTGTTCAGAATCTCTCTTATCTGACCAGCTTTCTTCCGAACATTTGGAGAAAGTGATTCTATAATCTGATCAATATTTTTTCCTGAAGAAATTCCTGATAGAATTGCTCTTCCATTTTTTCCGAAAATGTCTGTTAGCACATCACCTAGATGTAACATTTCAGAAGAAAGAATAGCATGAGCTTCATTTTTTATATCTGTCCTTTTTCTTACAAGAGTTAACCTGAGCCTGACATACGACCTGAATTCCCTGTGCTTTTTAGGAAAAACTCTTGACGGTTGAATCATTTTATTCAATGCAAGTTGTGCAATGACTTCCGAATCTATCTTATCGGTCTTTTTATGTGTAAATGCTTTCATATCTCGCGCATTTCCAACTATAACAGGCAAATGATCTATCAATGACTCATAAATCGGAACCCAGAAGTCACTTGTTGATTCACAGGCAACAACATCACATTCTTCTGATGTCACCCAATTTTTAAGGTTTAAAATTCCATCATCATCTCTATCAAAACGTTGTAGCTGTTTTTCACCGGATCTGCTGAGAATAGTAGCAATGACAAAATGTTTGTGAATGTCTAAACCACAAGATTTGTTTATTTCTCCTTCCAATTTACATTACTCCATCATTTCAAGGACAGTGGAATTGCCTCAAAGGCAATTTGGCATCCGTGATCAAAGTCACATCTGGGCCTTCGATGGCAATTCGCTGATTAGTTTTTTGACGGTTTCACAGAACCAAAGAAAAGACAACCTTACTGTCCTAAGGTAATGATGGAGTTAATAAACAAAAAAGTTAGGTATAAAAGGACTTTCATCTTTTTGGGCATGTTATTCGAAGAATATCATGTGCGTTTTTTGTGTACGAGATGTTCTTCGGAAAAAGTTATGAAAAAGAGCTGTAACTGCCCTGCATGCCATTTATAAAAAACAGGGATTACAGAACCTGTACTTCTGTGAAACCGGAAAAGCTGTAGAAAAAAGGAAAGAAGAGAAAAAAGCATGAGAAGCTTGTATCAAGTGACTAAGTAGAAAATAATAAAGTTCTGACCAGCAGACAGAGCCCTAACTAGCAGCTCTTCGATTTTTTAAAATTGTATTATTATAATTTTTTTAGTTAGATAACTTTAATTTCATAATTTTTGTTAGAAATTACATTTCTATTAATTATATGGGTGTTTGAATATTATTTGCTACTGAAACATTGCAAATCTTCTTAATATCAGATCTTTTGGTAATGCATTTGGGGGGAAGAAATTATGAAAGGATATCTGAAATTATCGTGTCTCTTGCTGGTGTTTTTCTTATTGTTTACGCCATTTAATGCCACAGCATCTGGAATAAATTCAGATGCCGCACCTGTTGGAATAAATAGCGACCTTTCCGGGGCAAACCCTGCAGACTCCCTGGTTTCCGAAACCATAGGTGCAGCTGTCTACATAGAAGAAGAAATTTACAATAATGAATACGCTACGATCTCCATAACAACAAAAAACAACGGAGAAAAATCGAGTGATGGTCATATTATTGTCTCGTTTCCGAACAATGAGGAAATCTTGAGCATGGAAGGAAGTGGGGACAGTGTGGAACTCTATCCGAAAGGAAGTTCAATTGAGACCAAAGACGGGACAAAAACTGACTTATCAGAATATCCTTTTGTCGACCTGGCAAAGTCCGGGTGGGAAACCGGAAAAAATGAAACTCTCAACCTGAAGGTCAAGCCGAATAAGGGTTCCGAAGAAGTTGTATTCCTGGTCAGGGTGGCATTGAAGAATGATGCAACCGGGGATTATGAGAGGTATCCCGGAATTTCGAGTGATGTTGACCAGCAGGGCTGGTACGTTTATAAGAATTCGATTGGCGTATCCGGCTATCCAGATATGATAATCGAGGACATTTCCTGGGAACCTGCAAATCCCCGTGAAAACGAAAATGTGACATTTAAAGTTATGCTAAAGAATGTGGGGCTTGCATCATCTGGAAATTGCAATGTAAAATGCTACCTGAACGGAAATGAAATCTCTTTTTCCCCGGTTTCCGGGCTTGAAGCGGGTTCGAAAACTTCTTTTACATTTAACTGGGTTCCAACCAGTTCAGGAAGCATGGACTTGAAGGTGGTTATAGATTCAGAAAACCAGTTTTTTGAGTTTAATAAAATGAATAATGAAAAAGCAGGGATATTTACAGTGATATCTTCTACAACATCTCCATCCTCTCCTTCATCCTCTTCAGGTTCGTCTTTTAGTTCCGGAAGTGGAGGGACAGGTGGCTCTCCCGAACCTGCCAACAATATTGAGATAAAAGAACTCGCCCAGCAGTTTGTCAGTAATGGCAACCATGCTAAATTTGTATTCACAAAAAATGTAACCTCAATAGCATACATTGAATTCGATCCCAAAAAGACTATCGGAAAGACTACAACCATTGTAGAGACGCTTAAGGAAAAATCCACCCTTGTGACGGAACTGCCCTCAGGGAAAGTTTACGAAAACACGAATATCTGGGTCGGAAACGAAGGAACTGCAAGCTCGGAGAACATTGAAAACGCAGTTGTCGGCTTCAAAGTTGAAAAGACCTGGATAAACTCAAACGGAGTGGATTCGTCTTCAGTCAGACTCTGGAGGTTTGAGGACGAAAAATGGAGAGAACTCCCTACCACCCAGACCGGTGAAGATGGTGACTATGCCTATTATGAGGCAGATACTCCCGGGTTCTCGGCTTTTTCAATAATGATCCTTTATCCAGAAGAAGATCCAGAAAGCACATCCTTGTCCCTGGGGAGTTCTGTCGAGGATAAGGATTTCAGGGCAGTTTCCGAAAACTCAGAAGAGAAAGAATCCGATGTTACTGATTCTGAAGTTGAAGAGAATAATCCCGGAATTTCCGGAAGCCTGAAAAAAGTATTGCTGCCAGTGGTTATGCTTGTTACGGTAATTCTGGCTGGCTATGTAGCTTCAAGGAAGCGAATTTAAGGCTTACTTCCCATTTAGGCTTACTTCCTATTTTTCTCTTTTTTGATTATTTTACTTTATTTTTGGATATGATAATTTTCTTCTTTTCCGTGATTTCGTTCGGATTTTGCAGGTTCTTCCGAGTTTCAGATGGAGAAGCCAGAACGAGCTTACATAAACCCGCCAAGAACCACTCCCAGACCCATGACAGCTACGCAGCCTACAGCTGCTACATCAGTTTTATTCCAGGTAAGCTTACTTTTCCCGACGCTCTGCCTGCTTCTATATCCCCGCATGTCCATGGTAAGACCGAGCACCTGGGTCCTTCCCAGGGAGTTTGCGACCAGGGGTACGAGGATCGGCTTTACACTCATAATTTTTCCACGTATTCCTTTTCCGGGGTTGTAGCCCCTTGCTAGCTGGGCTTCGTGGATGCGCTGGCCTTCTACCTGCAGGCTCGGGATAAAGCGGAGAGCTATCACGAACATGAGCACGTAGTCAACAGGGATGTGGATTGCCAGGAGGGCTTTCATGAGGTCACTTGGCTTTGTGGTTACCACCAGGAGCTGAAAGGCAAAAAGCATTGCAAAGAAACGGAGAGAAAGGACGGTCCCAAAATCCAGGGCTCCGGTTGTAATCGGAACAAGCCCTCCGGCCGCAAGCGTACCTGCAGGGATCAGGTATCCGATAGTTTCCCCGCTTTTCAGGGTGAAGACAGTGAGCAGGATAAGAGTCAGGCTTAAAAACACAAGAAGTTTGAGCTGCCTCAGAAGTTCCTGCTGGAGCCCTGCTTTAAGGGAAGCCAGAGAAATCCCCAGGACCATCAGTCCGAGGACTGCAGAATCTGTAGTAAAGACGCTCAAGGCGATAATACCTGTAACGGCAGCAATTTTCGAAAGCGGGTTCATGCTGTGCAAAAAAGTGTCCCTATTAATGTATTGCATAATTTCTTTCATACTATTACTCCCCTTCGGCAGATTTCCCTTCGGTGCTTTTGATTTCTTTTTTGACAGAACCAAGGATTCCATTTGCCGAATCTCCAACAATTTTTCCGGATTCCATCCGAATGACCCTTTCAGCATGATCCTTTACAATCTGCATATTATGGGTCACCATTACAATAGTGTGGCCTTCCTGCTGGAGCCTTTTCATAAGCTGCATCATCCGGTCTGACTCTTCGGCGTCCAGACCTGTAGTGGGCTCGTCAAGCACTATCAGCTCGGGCCGCATTGCAATTACACAGGCAACGGCAAGTCTCTGTCTCTCTCCACGGCTAAGGTGGCGAGGAAATACTTTCTCTTTACCTTTCAGATTCACAAGTTCAAGAGAACGATCAATCGCCTCAGCTGCCTGAGAGCCAGTTATCCCGATATTATTTAACCCGAAAGAGACCTCGGCTTCAACCGTATCTTCAAAAAGCATATTGTCAGGATTCTGGAAAACCAGACCCGTATGTTTCACCAGCTCGTTAATAGGCACTCTGGAGGTATCGAGCCCTTTTACGATCACGCCCCCGGAGTAAGGGCGCAGGAGCCCATTGAAATGTTTGACAAGCGTTGTCTTACCTGAACCATTTTTCCCGAGGACTGCAACAAGTTCTCCCGAGTATATCTCAAGGTCGACATTGTCAAGAGCAGTAAATTCTCCGTAGCGCTGGGTTAGCTTTTTTACGGAAATAACAGGCTGTCCTTCTTTTTCAGGACGAGAATAGTCCTGCTTACCTTTCTCAATCTCAAGAGCAACTTCTTCAGGAAAAGTTGCAAAATCGGCAGGACTTTTTACTGCTTTTATTTCTCCTTTCTCAAGAAGCACGACCCTGTCCCCTATTTCAAGGAAGTCCTCCACATTGTGGTCCACAATTATAATCGTCTTTCCTGCTTCTTTCAGCCTCTTCAGGACAGAAAATACCCTTCGTACTGCCTGTGTATCAAGTTCAGCGGTAGCTTCGTCAAGGATAATGACTTCCGTATCCAGGGCAAGGGTTGCAGCAAGGGCAGCTTTCTGCTTTTGTCCTCCGGACAGAGTGTGAGGAGCCCTGTGCTTCAGATGGCTGAGTTCACAGAACTCCATTGCCTCTTCAAGCCTGCGTACAGTCTCTTTTTCCGGGTGACCACGGTTCTCAAGTCCAGAACGGATTTCTTCTTCAACAGTTGTAAAAATCAGCTGGGATTCCGCATCGTCAAAAACCATCCCTGTATACCGGCTCAACTCCTTCATGCCGTCAAAGTCCTTTATATCCCTGTTTTTGAAACTGAGGCTTCCTTCAATTTTGCCTCCGATTTCGTGGTGAAGGATACCTGCCATTGCAAGGGCAAGAGTGGTTTTTCCGGCTGCACTGTGCCCTGTAACAAGGAGCAATTCCCCTTTTCGGACTTCCAGATTTATGTTTTTTAAGGCAGGGTTTTCCGCTGTTCCGTAAGTATACGAGAAGTTTCTGAGTTCAATCATGTTTTACGCTTTCCCCCGGGCAAGTACCTTTGAAGCAGGGACATAGAGGATCTGGACAATGGCTGCGTTAGCAATCGCGGTTAACACGACGATTGGGATTACAGCACCTGCAAAAGCCCCCATGGTCTCAAACTTTGATACGATTGTAGGAGCAACAAGAAGCATCGCAACAACTACGAAGGTTGTCCCGCTGGCAAGAGTTCCGAGCAGAGTTGAGATGGCAGGGGAGATAGAAAGTCTGCCCATAAGGATCTTATATGTAGTAAGGCAGGCTACTGCACCAACCGGCTCGCTGATGAGATTTGCAGGCGGAAAAATAGAGTGGCTTAATAGGGCGCAGACTATTCCTGCTACAATTCCTATCCCTATTACCTCGGTGAATGTTGGTATAACAAGGATAATGGCAAGACAATAAAAGGCTATTACGAGATTTGAGACGATTGGTCCCGGAATAACGAGTGATAAATAGCGAACTATCGCACCGATTGCGAGTAAAATTCCAACAATTGCAATATCCTGAGATTTCATTAAAACCATCTTCCTGCATCAATTTTCAGGAGAATAATCCTGAATTTATAAATACCACATATCAATAAAATATCATAAATCAGTTAAACACAGCAACCAGTTAGACATAAACCAATCAAACACAAAATCAATTAAACATCATGAATCAATTAAACATCATGAATCAATTAAACATCATGAATCAATTAAACATCATAAATCAATTAAATTCGATAATTGGTTAAAGGGAATAAGCCAATTCTACATTGTAGTACAACAGAGCATAATAATGTACATTAGTATATGTACTTTACGCTTTATCAACCTATTTTTACTCTTTTTTCAGCGTCTGTAAGTATCTATCTATAAAGATACCCCGATTTTCGATATAGTCAAAAGGAATTTCTTACACATGCGAAGAGATTCCGACAGAAAAATAGCTCTCATAGGAAAACTGATCATGAGACAGGACATAAGAGTAACAAAGACTAGTTGGGGTGTTGCATGTCTTCGGTAGATGAACGTGAGCTGGCTGAAGTAAGGATGATTGAAGAAGGGTTTAGAAAAGCCTACGAGGGGGATGCTGAAGGGGTGGTAGATACTTTTAGCAGCCTGAGGGATTTCGCAGTACAACTAATACATCTGGACACTACTGCAGAATACGAGATTGATGCAAAAGCTCTGATAATTGCTATGGGGGATATAGGCAAAGTGACTGCCGAAAAAGGAATGGAGATTTCATCCATAGCCTCGGCTCGTGCTCTTGGGGAAGTAGCTATTGAGGCTGCGGACCAGGAAAAAGAGCTTCTTGCACTAAAAGCACTATCTGTACTTGGGAACCTTGCCCTTGAGTTCGTAAGGGGGGGCATGTACTCCGCGGCAAAAAGCGCAGCCGAGTCCCTGGGAAATTTCGGGAAAGCCTCTTCAAGGAAAGAAATGGAAGTTCTGGCAGGCCTTTCCGAGGTCTACATTATGCAGTTGTCCATGAAAGCCATGGAAGAAAAGACCTCCGAGACCTGGGATGCTGCCGTAAAACTCCTCGGAGAAATAGGAGCTTCTTCAGCTGAACAGGCAATGGAGAACTGTGCAGTCGGGGCTGCAATCCTCCTTGAAGAACTGGGTGCTGCTGCTGCAAGGAAACGAAAAGAACCTCAGGTAAAAGGTGTAATCCAGACACTTGGAAAGTTGGGGGAGTCACTTTCTCAGAAGGGCTCTAAAAGTGCACTTGTCCAGACGGTATGGGCTCTGGAAACTCTTCGGGTCCTTGCGCTGGAATATGACATGGAAGCTGCCGGAACTGCAGGGAAGCGGGAACTGGAATCTCTGAGTACAGCAGGAATTCCTGATGAAGAGCAGAATCTGGAAAAAATCCAGGAAATAAAGGAGTTTCATCAGCGTATTCTCAGAAGGAGTTAACTGCAAATAGTGCAAGTTGTAAAAAAATCATATTGAAGTTCCGGATTTTTCAAATGGACGTTAGAGTAACTTTCGGGCATAGTTTCAACTTCACAGCTCAGCCACAGAAGAAATTATTTTTAAGATATAATACAATGAAAGTATTCAAAAATCTGTTTTTCACATTATAAAACATATTAGAAAAGAGAATTGGTATTTGGTGCTCCGGCCGGGATTCGAACCCGAGTCTTCGGCTCGAAAGGCCGGAATGATTGGCCGGACTACACTACCGGAGCACATTGCATCTCACAGCGAAACCAACAATATCCCTTGTAATATATAAATCTGTCCCTTCTTCATCAGCTTCTGGTTCAGTTTGTCGAACAAACCAGCCTGTATGGTCCGAAATTTCGGGCAATGGCTTCAATTTTTTCCCAGGTATCATATTACTGGTGGAAAAATATTTAGTCAGAAAACACCCTCCATGGCTCAGAAACTTAGGGAAGCGCGGTGACAGAGAGAAAGTGGCAAACCAAAATCAAGTACATGGATATGGCAACTAAAATTGAGTAACGAGGATACGGGGATCAAAATCGAATAATAGAGATACGATAACCGTTAAATGAAAGTAAAAAGGGGAAAGCAACAGGGAAGAGAAAGGTGACAGGTAAAGGATTCAACAAAAAGATGATAGAAAGTGTAACGGAGAAGGTAAAAAATTGTAAAGGGGAAAAATATGATGAGGAGAAGTAAAGTATGATGAAGATAAAAAACGGTAATAGAATTGATAATAGAAGAATAGAAAATAATAGTAAAGTAATATAAAGATAAGAGGTCTTAGAGCAATCAAAAGAACAGAGCAATCAAAAGAACAGAGCAATCAAAAGAACAGAGCAATCAAAAGAACAGAGCAATCAAAAGAAGTTTGGTGCTCCGGCCGGGATTCGAACCCGAGTCTTCGGCTCGAAAGGCCGGAATGATTGGCCGGACTACACTACCGGAGCAGTTTGATTATGTTTAAGTAAATTTTTTTCCCTTATTGAAGGGGGTTCTTCAATAAGGGCCTCTCATATAAATAGGTATCGGTTAAGAGAGTTTATGAGGACGATTAATTAAGGTCATTCAAGATTTTTTAAGATTCTTTTGACCTTTCAGTCCCTTCGGATTTTATGAATTTTTACTTTAACTATTCATTCTTTCTCTTAACTATTCTTTCAGATCTCTTCTTCAAATTCTTCCTCATCTTCGGCTTCAATATCCATGTCTTCTCCGGCTTCTTCAGGTTTCTCAGCTTCTTCCACCATAAGGTTTCCGATCCATTCGCTGAGTCTTCCGCAGTACTCGGGCTCGCAATCCCCGGTACAGCCAGTGCAGGATGAAAACATGTCTCTTGAGAGCAGAAGGTCATATTTCTCTTTAACCTCCTCTTTTGCTTTCAGGAGGTATGTCCTTGCTCCGTTTGAAACTCCTACCTCACGGATAATAAGGTCTTTGTCCAGAAGCTTTTTTATGATCCTGGAACACTTCCTGCTGTCGATATCCAGCTCTTTCCAGATAACGTTCTGGAAAACGCCGTCTTTATGTCTTCTTATTATATTGTATGCTTCGTCTTCAAGATCCATGCCTGTTTCCACACTAACGAGGTTCCTTCTTCAGACGTTTCAGTCTTCGACAGGAGTGATCAGTATGATGTTATTGCCCCGAAGCACTACAGAACCAAGGGAGCGGACTTTTTCCCCTCTTACGATCTCCATAGTATCGACAAGATGAAGATTCATATAGTCGTCCACACTCTTCAGAGTGCCTTCAAGCAAATTAAGGTCGCCTTTCATTTCTACCTGGATCCTTGATCCAACAATTTTCTGAACTTTTTTATTTGGGAACAAAATTAAACCCTCGCTGATTTATTCTGGATTTTCGGTCCCCCGTACTCCCGGGTTCCTTCTTCTCTTATTCCAAAGCCGGCACAGGGCAAATTGTGTCAGGGCCATATAAGCATTTACAATAAGCCTGCTGCCTTCATCAGATGCTTCCTGCCAGCAACTGAAAAACCATTCCGAATCGTCACTCCACCGGCTCTTAAGAAAACTGAAATTACATACCCTTTTCAGAGATATATAACCATCGATGTCAGAGAGTATTAGAAGATCATTGTGAGCCTTTAAATCTTAAATCAGATAAGGGTGGTTAAAACGGAGTTAAACATGCACCAGAAAGAAAGTAAGTTAAAATAGGTTAAGCGCTGCTGCCCTATTTTGAGTCAGTTTTCAAGGTTTTACAATCTTAACTCTCTAAAACTCAAACTTTCCGATCAGGTTTTCTTGAGGTATTAACCACCTGATCCTTAACTCCAATAGTAACCCGACTCAACAATTATCTGAGTTCAACAATTATCTGAGTTCAACAATTATCCGAACTTAGATATAACCCTGAATATCAGTGCTTTCATCAACAGATTTTACGGGCTCTTTTCTGGGCATTCTTGGGATCGCTCGTGCAATAGGCCCGAAAACTGATTCGTACTCGTTTATGTGCTGAGTCAGCCAGCGGTTCAGTTCAAGAGCTGCAACCGGAGAGAGTATTACTTCGGCTTCAACGCGCCTTTCGATAACCCTGGATTCTGAGGCGTCCCCGAACATCTTCGGAGTATCATTGTAAAAACCAATTCTGAAATCGTAAGGGCTGTGCCCGCCTGCAGCTCCTATTGCATATATCTGCCGGAAGTCTTCAGGCTTTACAAACTCTATTGTGATACTCTTTTTCCCTTTTTTGGAAGCTGCGCTTTCAATATTTTCCCTGGATTCAACGTCTTCGGCCATAAAAATTACCTCTGTGCTTTGATCTCGTGAGAACCCCGGTATCCGGGCTCTGGTTTTTACCAGTTATCCATAAACTGGCAGGTTATTCCTTGCAAGCTATTTTTCCCGGTATAAACAGGAATATTTACCTCTTCATCACTTATAAATCACTGGTCTGCTAAAACTTTTGTAAATTATCTCAACCCTGGACTTTCTTCTTGAGCTTCTTTGCTTCTTCTGCGACTTCCTTTTTCGAATGGACTCTTGCGATCAGCTCGACAGCATCAAGATTGCGTACTGCACCGTCCAGATACCCGAAAACATCGCCCTGGTATGCTGAAATGCCATACTTATCCTCAAGCCTCTTAATTATCTGTGAAGGATCCATGCCTTCCATACGCAGCCGGATAATCTTCTCCGAAAACTTTTGTTCTGCACAGCCGCAGTAAGGTGAGTCTCTGCACGTGCAGGTTAAAAAATCCGAGGCAAAGCTCAGCATAAGTTCCCTTATTTTTATATCAAGGTGTGATAGAGACTCTCCGTCAAAGACAATATCAAGGGCTGCTCCCTGAAAAACCCTTGAAGGCATATTCACATGTAGAGAACTTCCGATCTGGTTTGCATACTTGAAGTATGCAGCATCAAAAAATTCCAGGTTAGTTACAATTTTCAGGGAACTGTTTTCCGCAAGCACAGCATCTCGAATCAGGAAAGCTTTGGAGACCGGAAGAAAATGGGCTGCAATAATTTTCCCAAAGCGGGTAAGTGCTACTTTATTTCCCTTTTTCTCAAGGAATCTGTAGCTCTGGAGACGGGAAATCTGTTTATCCAGGTCAAAGCCTCCGAACATAAGGGCATGTATATTCCTTAAATCCTGGATCGAAGAAGTGACAGCAACTGATGCAAGAACCTCTTCAAGCTGTTCGGCTTCCCCATATTCTACTCCTGCAGAAAGCATCTCCCCCTGCAGCAACTTGATTGCAACCTCCTCTTCAGTATCAGATTGTGCGCTTGAATATGATTTCCCTGGCACGGGCATGAGCACGACAATGCCTCGATCGTGATAATCAGGTCTGCCTGCCCTTCCGCTCATCTGCATAAATTCTTGGACCGAAATCCAGTCTATACCCATTGCAAGTGATTCGAATATAACTTGAGAGGCTGGAAAATCCACTCCAGCTGCAAGGGCAGCAGTAGTCACGATTACCGGAAGCTCTCCTTTTGCAAAAAGGGTTTCTACTTTTTTTCGTTCATACTGTGAAAGCCCTGCATGGTAAGGGGAAGCCTGGATTGAAAGAGCTCCTGCAAGCTTATGGCAATTTCTCCTTGAATTCGTAAAGACTATTGTCTGTCCCCTGTGATTTTTCGAAGAGAGCATCGAATATTCTTCTTTTGCAAGCTGGGAAATCAGGTTTGCCTTCTCATTTTCCTGGCAGAAAAGGAGATGCCTGTCTATTGGAACCGGTCTGTGTTCATATCGGACAAGCCGGGCTTCGAGTTTCTTTGCATAGGCTGCAGGGTTTACAACGGTTGCGGAGAGATAGATGAACTGGGCTTCAGGCGCAATATAGCGAAGCCTTCCTATAAGCCCGTCAAGCCTGTGACCCCTTTCCTGGTCTTCGAGCATATGGACTTCATCTATAACAACAGTTCCTATCTTGCCAAGAAAATCGGCATTCCCTGAGCGGAGCATGTGGTCTACGCCTTCATAGGTCCCCACAATGATATCTGCATTCGGGCTTGTGTGCATTTTCATGCGCTGAGAGGTCTTTATGAGAATTGCGCCAATCTTAATGGAGGTTGTAAGCCCGAGTTTTGAATAGCGTTCCGTGAACTGGTCATATTTCTGGTTTGCAAGGGCTACAAGAGGAACCAGGTAGAGCATTTTCCCTTTTTTTTCCAGCAGGTTCTGAACCCCTGCCATTTCCCCAATCAGAGTTTTTCCGGTTGCGGTTGCAGAAACCACAAACTGGTTTTTTCCTTCAAGAAGCCCGGCTTCTACAGACAACGCCTGCACGGGAAGCAGGGTTTCGGATTTCTGAAGAAGCATTTCTTTGAACTTTTTTGCAAGGGGGAGGTTCTTTATCCTGACCGTGGCTTCGGAGGGTTTTGTCCTGATAGTGTCATAACGTGTGAATTCGGGGTCCAGCCTCTCAGGGCTTAACATACGGATTGTCCTGTCAAGGTCTCTTGTTTTGGAGAGAACCTGCTCAAAGAAATCAACGGACCTTTCCCCATACTGTACGCCAGCGGAACGGATTGCTCGCAGGAGTTCTTCTTTTGCACAGTCTGCACAGATAAGCTCATCGTGGTACTTGATCGACTTGCTGTTTACAAAATTAAAACGCTTATTAATCCAGCAGTGTTTGCAAATTTTCACCTTATCTGCATTGAGCTGAAACCCTTTAAGCATTTCAAGAAAAGCCTCTTCATTTGCAGGGTCCCCTCCTTCTGCCAGCATGATCCTATTTGCACTGCGCAAAAGCTCTATGAACTGCTGGGGAGGAATAAATTCTTCATTTTTTTTGCCGGCAAGAAGCCTGATTTTGTGAGGGCGCGGACCTTTGTAACTGTCCTTTATATGGAGCTCGGCCACGGAAAGAGGCTGCTTCATCCGGTCCTTTATTGTCATTACTATAATTTTTGATTTTTCAGCGTAACTGAGGACCCAGAGCGTCATTGTTTATCCTGATATGTGAATAATATAAGTAAGCTTCCTTTCGAAGTTTGAAAAACGATGGTATTCTATCATCTTGACGACATCTCCGCCTTGAAGACGCCTCTGTCTTGATGTCTTAATACTGCAGCATTGCCTGTGAAAATTAAGATGTGAATGTAAATTTAAAAGGAAATACGCAATGATTTTCAGTAACTCTTCTAAAACGGACAGGTTTTCCAGGAGACAAAACCTGATTTTCCTGGTAGTTAATGCTTTCCTGAGCACTTCTTCAGGGTATCTCCATAGTATCTACGTATATAGGATCTATTGTATTTATATTTTATCACTTGATTATTATATAATAATCGTACTTGTCTGTTTCTGGCAACAAATGTTCTGATTTTTCAGAACGTGAACTACTCCTCCCTGTCGCTTACGCTCCGAGGAAGGAGCTTCTTGTTTCATTCCCTGCACTGTTCATGAGTCCACAAGCTCAACCCTGCGTTCCACAGACAATCCTTGGTTGAGAGCAGACAGGTTCATCTGACCAGGGGATTAAGCTGGATAAAGAGAAATGGTTAAACAGAGAAGTTAAATTGAGCAGTATGCAGGTTGAATAAAGAAATCAGGCTGAAGAGAAAGTTTGAGATTTCAGTTTATACCGATATTTTCAGTTGGTACATTTCAGTTTATACCGATATTTCCAGTTGATACCGAAATCTCAGCTGAGACTGATATTTAGCGAATACTTTCTCCATCTACTCTTTAAAAATGTTAAAGGCAGGCTCCTTCCTTTGCAAACCTGCACATGCATTTCTGGGTTTCCGGAATGTTTCCTATCACATCCGAGAGGATTTCGAAGATTGAGTCCTGAGCTTTCCCGACAACTTCTGTGACTTCATCTGCGGTTAATTTCTGTGTGGTCATCCCACATGCCTGGTTTGTAACAATGGCGAGGGAAGCGTAACATAGACTAAGTTCCTTAGCAAGGACTACTTCCGGCACACCTGTCATGCCAACAACGTCTGCAAACTGGCTCATCATGCGGATTTCAGCCCTTGTCTCAAAGCGGGGACCTTCAGTACAGGCATAAATTCCTTCTGTATAGGAAAGTCCCTGTTTTCCCAGAGCATATTTAAGAGCTGCCTTTATTTCAGGACAGTAGGGCTCAGTAACGTCAACGTGGACAGTTTTATCGTCATAAAAAGTTGAAGGCCTGCTACAGGTAAAATCAATGAAATCGTCAAGCACGACAAAACTGCCAACAGGATGCCCACGCATTGACCCGACAGAGTTTGTGGAGATTACACGTTTTGCACCCAGGGAATGGACAGCCCACACATTTGCTCTGTAATTAACTCTATGTGGCGGGATATGGATTTCTTCGGCGTGCCTGGGGATTATTGCGACGCTTTTTCCTTTTATACTGGCAATATATGCCGTAACTCCCCCATAGGGAGTCTTTACCGGCTGGCTTTCGCATTCTCCGTATGAACTGAAACCCACACCCCCAAGCACTGCAATTTCTGCAATTTCAGATGCCTTATCCATTTTTAAGTCTCCTTTTCGGCGTTTTTAATACTGAGCTTATTGGTTTTCAACTGATTGGTTTCTCTGGTGATTGGTTGCTCTGGTGATTGGTTGCTCTGGTGATTGGTTGCTCTGGTGATTGGTTGCTCTGGTGATTGGTTGCTCTGGAGTTCATGCGATTTTTTTATTTCTCCGACCTCTCACTCGCTTCTCGTTTTCCGGAGTCTGGTTAGATAGAGAATACTTTATCCCTGCAAGGGCAATGAGGACTGCAACTGTGATAGAATATACGAAGTACTGCAGAGCAAGGGTAGGATCACTCAGAGACCCGTCAGATATGGCAGCCACTGCCAGGATATATGTGCTTGCCCCCCAGAAAAGAAGGCCTGTTGCGATCACGAATAGGGAAATAGAGACATTTCTATATATGGGCCTGCCATCCGTCTTGAGATCGAAAATCTTTCCCAGGTCTGCGAGCAGAACGGCTGCTGCGTACCACCAGATAGAGACATTGATGAAGACCGAGATAAGTGTCAGAGTTCCGTGATACCAGACCCCTTCTGCAGAATAGAGTTTCCATACCTCCATAGCTCCGTATACAGTGGCTACAAGACTGGTAAGCAGAGCAGCAGTATAACTGATGAAAACCATTCTCTGCTCAAGGAAAGCATCCCAGAGCTTTTCTTTCTCAAGGGCAACAATGTCGTCGAGACCGAAGCCCCTGTACAGCATGTAAAGCCCTACAGCTGCAAGAATTCCCACAACTGCCCCTTCGGGATAACGGGCAAGCAGGAAAATCGCATATATGAGAAAAGCAAGCCCCAGAGGTACAAAAAATGTCTGAGAAATCTTGGGGTCACTGAAAGCATGCTTGAGGATATAGTACGTACTTTCCAGGTTTTCACTCTGCATAACAACAATCCGTTTTACGGAGTCGATTTTCATCCTGGACTGCACAATAGGGACAAGAGTCTCATCTTCTGCCCCATCCGAAACAAAGACAGCTCTCTGCACGTCGTTCATCTGAAGATAAAGCTCAAGCTGTTCGGCGATCTTCTGGTCTGAGATCACTCCGACATTCTTGTCTCCTGCAAAAGAAACTATCTCCGCGTCAACTCCTTTTGCCCGAAGCTCATCAAGGATCCGGATCCCTCCAAAAATGGTATTTGTGTCCGAATCCTCAGGGTCAGCAATCCCGAGTGCAACTGCTGCCTGAACGTTTGCCTCCCTTCCTACAATGGGAGTTCCCATTTTTGCTTTTTCACCGAGGTCGTTATCCCTGTCTATGCATATAACTAAGGTCTGCATGTCTCCTCTATTATTTTTATTGAGTTGTCCTGTCCCGGAGAGCGAATCTTTGCTGGATACGATATTGATTCAGCTTTTATATGATCCTTGACGGAGTTTTCAATAAACTCATTTAATTAGTTAAGTTGCCTTACTCTTTACAAGCATACTATTTTAATTTATACTTTATAAGCCTGTAGCGTCATAAAATCTATTTAAAAACCATTTTTCGTCATGACAGGTTTTAAGCGTCAGCTTGGAATATGCTGAAAATTGCAAAAACGACAATTAATGTCAATCATTTAGGTATAAAATTGTTTTGGATGTAAGGTGTAAGCAGATATTAAAAAAAGATAGTTTTTGATTGATTGATTGATTGATTGATTGATTGATTGATCTATTCCGGAATTCAGGAGGAAATTTTTCAGATTTTACTCCCTGAGCCGTAAGAGACTGGAGTAAGCTTGTCAGCCAGATAAGTATTTTCCTTAACCCTAAACCGTTTTTTAATTAAGGCAGACATAAACGATTCCGCCAGCTTTTCTGATGGTCTGGAAAAAAAGTAGAAAAATACAAAAACAAATAAAAACGACACCATATAGCTAATATTGTGTAAGGGTCAAAATTAAGGATTCATGATTTAGAGCTGCCATGATTTTGAGCTGTCGTTATTTTCTTAGTGCTCTAAAACATCAACCAGGTAACAGGGGATGACCAAAAACCAATGGATAAAATAAGGATATTTAAAAGAAAAAAATAAAAGCAGATGAGATAGCCGATGAGAAGATAGAAGTCTTCTCTTTCATCATTTTATCTTTTCTTCTCTGGCTTGACGGGATTGTTGTGCTGAAGAGACTGGTTTGGATTTTACTTGGTTTTACTTGGTTTTACTTGGTTTTACTTAATACTTGTTCCCCTGGGTACAGATAGAATCAACAACTTCGCCTTCGATGATCGTAACAGTCACTGTGGCTGTATCGACCATAGTATGGTCTTTTTCAGAAATAAGATCAAACTTGTAGACGAACTGCCAGCATGAAGAGCAGTTGAGATTTGTGCTCTCAACAAGAACCGGTTCTGTCAGATTATAGGTTTTATAAGAGTCAAGGTCTCTTACATAATTCCCGGCTATCTGCTGGCTTTCTTCTTTTAAGGATTCATTCAATCCACCGCTATTTCTGTCGTTGCTCTCGGTACAGCCGGATATGGCAGAAAAAATACAGAAAAATATCAGAGTAAGGAAGAAGGTAAACCGGACTTTCACATAAATTCGTCCTTTTCTTCGGGCTTGTTTTTAAAAGAAGTACAAAATGAAAGTATTTAAGAATTGCTTGAAGTTTGTTCCCGTTTTTAACCTTCCAGGCGTTTATCGGTTTATACCTGTGAAATAAAAGGAGTTTCAAAAAATAAAAGGAATTTCAAAGCTTCAGGATCAATGTTGTTGAGATTATATAAAATGCATTAAGTACGGATTCTCCTAAAAAAACTCCCACCAGGCACTTAATCACGGGAATTCTAAGACTTGAGCCTATATACACGATCAGATCTGTAGGTACAAGAGGGAAAAAACTCCAGCCAACAATTACCGGGAGTTCTTTGTCTGTAATGCTGCTCCTTATTTTTCGGACATATTTTCCGTATTTTGTTTCAAAATATGAGTCAAAGCCCATGTACTTTGAAAAGTAGTATACAATGATAGAGGAACTCAATATACCTGCCATGTTTACGGCGAAAAGCTCCATAGGGTCAAAGATTAATACTCCTGCCAGGAGGAGGGGAGTTGAAGGGATCATGGTCAGCCCTCTGACTGACAGGAGCAGGAAATAAATACTCAGGGCTATGTAATGGTACTCTTCGGAGAGTTCTTCCAGGAAAAAGATATTTATTTCGTCCGGAAAGAGGAAGTATGCTATTATCCCTCCTGTTATCAGGAGCATCCAGAAATAAAAAACGAGCTTTTTCGGGTTCATTTCTGATCGCTCACTTCCTGCCCGGATCTGCCGGTGGTTTCATATCCTTATGAAACGCTTCACCTTTATTTTCAGAGGCCCTGTGTACTTTTCTAGTACTTACATAGACAAGATCGGTATACTTGTTTATTCCGTAAAGCGTATAAGTGAAATTGTCTTCCGGGTCCTGAATATCATAAGTAATTATCAAGAACTCGTTTTTCTTATTGGAAATCCCGTAGTGGCTCTCGAAAAGTTCTATAAAGTCATCTTCCTGGCTTAATGAGACATTGAAATATTCCAGCGCGAATTCTTCTTTTGTGTAAGTCTGAAACTTAAACTCATGAGGATCGGTCCCGCTGTGCTTAACAAGTAAATTGACGTGTGTATTCAGAAAAAAAGGGTGAGAAAAAACCAGAATACCTGATATAAAAATAAGTATAGATAGAGTTAACATGGTATAGATGATAATTTTCAGGTATTTTTTCATCCTTCCTGTCATTAACCTGAATTAGCTTTGTAACAGTTATAAATATAATCCCTTAATGAAACAATTATTTTAATGGAGAATCTTTTCAAAAAATCCTTTTAATAAATACGTTAAATAAATAAATTGAATAATCAGTCTAATAAGTACATAACACACACAAATAAAACCTGAAATAAAAATACAAAATGAAATCCACTCTTTTCGCCCTTTTCTTAACTTCCCATATTTAAACAAGACGTTTTGTTCATAATGGGTAATTTTATAATTCAGTCCTGCCTAATGTATAAAATCTCTTAGAGGGAAAAAATATGCAGGCTTACTCGGGTTTTCTCAGGAGGTTAATAGCCTCGATAATTGATTCTTTCATAATTATCCTTCTTGTGGCATTCATCCAGTTCATCTCAGGAACAATGAGCGGAGCTTTTTTTTATATTTTATTGATCCTGCTTTCCTGGAACTATTTTGCCTACCAGGAAAGTTCAGTCAGACAGGGGACAGTTGGCAAACAAGCAATGAACATTATCGTAACTGACCTTAAAGGAAACCGGATTTCATTTGAACGTGCAACGAAGCGTTTTGTGGGAAAAATTCTGGCTTCCCTTCCTTTCTTCGCAGGGTTTTTGCCAGTTCTTTTCACTGAAAACAAGCAAGGTCTGCATGATAAAATAGCAAAAACTCTGGTTCTTGTTAGAGAGGATTAATTCCTGTTTTCAGGCTTTTTTCTTTATTTATTTCTTTCTTTCTTTCTTTCTTCTCTCTCGCTCTTTCTTCTCTTTCGCTCTTTCTTCCTGTTATCTTTTTTGTTTTTCTCTTGCTTTTTTCTGTTTCTCTTTCTTCGACCTGATCTTTCCGTTCAATTTTGTCTTGCAATAATTGGATTTTTGCGCTGTATCAGTTAATTATATTATTTAGAATGATTAAATACTTTTATTATCCCTCCCATAATAAACAGGAAATTATTTGCCGCCAGAAGAAGAAAGGAACGGTTGTCATGTCCATTTATGTTGATCAGCGCAGGTTTATAAAGAAAATTTCCGTTAAAAGCAGTTCAACTCTAGATTATTATGTCCAGAGTAGCTCAGTCCAGAGTAGCTCAGTCCAGCGTGGTTTGTTTCAGGATTATTCTGCCCAGAGCATCCCGGTCCAAAGCAGCCCGGTCCAAAGCAAACCCTTGAGTCTCCACAATTCCTTTCCAGACAATTCCCCTGTCTCTTTATTTTCCGGGCAGGATCCAAGGCTGAAGGTTTTTCTGGATATGGATGGAGTACTTACTGATTTTACAGGCGCATGCGAGAGCTTAAGCGAACATATGATGTTCTGGTACACGGCAGATAAAGAGCGTTTCTGGAAATATATTACAGCGGCAGGAGCTGGCTTCTGGTCAGATATGCCCTGGATGGCTGGAGGAAGGGAACTTCATGGCTTTCTTATGAATTCCGGCTTACATCCCACGATTCTTTCTGCGCTTCCCAGCCCGGATAGAAAAACTGCTATGGCCAATGCCAGAAGAGGAAAAATAGAATGGCTAAAAAAGGAACTCGGGACTCCATACGCAAATAATGCAATTCTATGTTTCCGCCCGGAAAAAGCCCTGCAGTCCGGAACCTCCAGAGTCCTGATCGACGATAATTCAGATAATATCCGCGAATGGGAAGAAGCAGGAGGGACAGCTATCCTGCATAAAAGTACGGATCGGACAATCAGGTGTCTGGGCAAAATAGTCAAAAAAGAACAAGAGGCCTGAACTTTACTCCCTTCTTCCTTTTCTCCTGTTCTTCCACGAACCCTCTGTGGCTGTTGTTTTTATATTTGGCTGGCAGATGGCTATAAAAATGTGCAGCTAAAAAGTAAAAAGCCGGAAGTTAAAATCTCTGGATACTTTTGAATAATATAAAAGACGGTCAGGAACCGGCAGAGATAACCCAGAAGTTAAAAATTGTTAGCCGGATAATCTGAATTAAATAGTTAATCTGAGTTTTTATTATTGTCTGTGCTCTGCCGACTTTCTGATACCTCGATCACATGAAACTCTATTCATCCGGCAGGGGCACTTAATGTTTATTTTGTAGACTTTATTCTGTGTCTGTCCTTCTGTTTTTTATAGCGTTCATTCCGGTTTACCTTTCTGTTTTTCATAATATATTAAAAGGAAAGGATTCTTGTCCCCTTTTGTTGCGGGAAAACAAGCATCCTTTTCGAACGTGAGAATTAAGAGTCTTGCTTCCGCCTGAAAAAGAAGAGATAAGGGGAGACATCCATTTGTGGAATATTAGGCGGAAGCACCATAAACAAAACACAATTAATTTATTTTAACCTGATTATCCGGATAATAAACCTTAGCTCCTGGTTAATAATGTCTGACTTACAAAAGCCTGAATCACAAGAGACATGGAAAAATTCAGGTTTATAATTAATGGTTTTCCTTATTTCCAAGAAAACTTAAAACGGAAGGGAACTTTGGTCCCCTCATTTTAAGAATGAAAGTCCTTTTCTTTCAGTTCGCTTTTTAGCTATTCCTTCTCCGAAGTAAAAAAGCAATGCATAAGAGTCCTTCAAAAACTAAAAGAGTTCCGAATCCAGGTGTACTTTCGTCTTCCATTCCTGTCACTGGCTCATCATATGATGCCTCTTCGTATACCATATCGCTCTCAGAAAGTGAAGCCTGGGAAGATTGTGTCTGACTACCTGAAAAAGCAGCTATTTCGCCTTTTATAGGTGGCTCTTCCGCAGGTATTTCAGAAAACGTTTCTTCCCCGTCGGCTGATTCCGGATTGGTAAATTCAGGGACTTCCACAAAAAGAGAGGTGTAGGGGGTCACAAACTCGAATTCAAAAGCTAGGTTCGTTACTGCAGACACGAGATGTTCGTGTTCTCCTTCTACTTCAATCCTGTCCAGCAAGGATTCGATTGTGGTGTACGCCCAGAGGCGGGGGATGAAGTAATTGTCCGCTTTCGGGCTCACAACAGATTCTTTTGAAAAAATTCTAGCCCCTGTCCTGGTACTGGTCGAAATATCCGCCTTGATTCTGCCGATTTATGGGCTGTATTTTCCAAGGACAATAGCATCTGAGCCTGCAAAGAGGTTCTTTTCCCCGGTGTTTACAAGTTCGGTGACCCCACCGCTATAGGAGAAGTCCATGTCCGTGACCAGGGGGGTTGAAATCGTTTCATAGAAGCTTCCTATTTCCTCAGAAGCATTGTTTTTCAGATAGAAACTCTCCGCAATCCCGTAGTTTTCCAGGCTCATAGCTCTGAGGAAGTGGTAGTTGCTTTCGTTCTCGATCCCGAAGGCACTCGAGAAGATAGATACCTGTGCGGTGTTGGCATCTTTAATGTTCTGGCGGATTGCGTATGGGGAAACAACGCCTATGGTGGGTTCCCCATCGGTTAAAAAGACTATGATCGGAACCCTTTGACTCTCCGGGCTGAACATACCTAGAGCTGTCAGCAGGGCTTCGTTGATATTTGTACCCCCGTCTGCTTCAAGGCTGTTTACGAAATCCAGGGCCCCTTCCTTTTCTTCCGGGTCGGCTTTCAAAAGGGTTTCGGAATAGCTCTGCACCGTGGAATCAAAAAAAATTAAGTTAAAATAGTCCCCTGACGGGAGATCTTCAATGATTTTTCCGAAAACTTCCTTTACCTGCTCGATTTTGTACCCTTCCATAGAGCCAGATTTATCGAGCACGAAAACGACTTCCTTGTCCATCGCTGAAGTCCCGAGATCTGCTTCCTCCGGGGAAAAGACGTGCATAAAGTATCCTTCACCCCCATTTTCGTAAAACAGCATGTTTCCGTTCAGGGGAGGGTTTTCAGTCTCGAACATGACCCTGATTTCCGAAGTAGGGTGAGAATTCGTTTCATACCTCACCTGTCCGCTGTTTGCTGAATGGTACTCAACCTCAGCTGCCGGGAAATCCGGAACTTCCAGGCGGGTAAGCTGATTTTCCGAATTGATGTTTATAGTTACCGAGAGGTTATCTGCTGCCTTTCCACTTTCCAGGAACTGTATAAGTTCGTATTCCCCGAGGGTTTTCTTGAGAGCCTGTTCATAGGTCAGCTTCACGATGATGCTCTGCTCGGGCTCAAAGCTCAGGGCATAGGCGAAAAGATTTTCATCCTTTGTTTCGAGGAGACCTGCTGTCCTTCCTTCAGATGCGGCAGACTCGAATTTTTCGGAAGCCTCTTCATTTGGAAGTACATCAGCCCTGTATTCTTTTCCATCAATAATCAAGGAAAAGCCCGAAATGAAAGCCTCTTCAGGGATCGTGAACTACCCCTCCCTAAAGCTCTGGCCTAATGGCTCAAGCTTTTGAGGGAGGTGCTTCCTGCTTCATTCTCCAGAGCAACCTCTGCGAGTCCACAGGCTCTACCTCTTGTCCCAAGAGTGCAAATTTTTTGATGTTAATAGCGGCATTAATGTCTCTATCGTGGTTAGTTCCGCAATCGGGACACTGCCACTCTCTTATTTCTTCAGTTAGATCTTGATATTTGTATCCACAAACATTACAGGTCTTTGATGAAGGTTCCCATTGTCCTATCTTCAATATAGTTTTTCCTAACCATTCTGCTTTATACTGTAATTTCAGGACAAAACTATACCAACCTGCATCTACGGTTGATTGAGCACGATTGTGGTTTTTCATTATTCCCTTGATATTCAATGTCTCAATAGCTATTGCTTGGTTATCGCTTATGAGCTTTTTTGAAAAATTGTGTTGGAAGTCATGTCTTTGAGTTGAGATTAGTTCGTGCAGTTTTGCAAGCTTATGTACTGCCTTTCTTCTGTTTTTAGAGCCGATTACTTTTCCCGAAACTCTCCTCTGCAAACACTTCAGCCTTTCAAGAGAATTCTTCAGGAATTTAGGATTATCAATTTTCTCTCCTGTTGATAGTGCAGCAAATGTTTTGAGTCCTACGTCTACTCCGATGAGAGTAGCATGAGAAAAAGGTTCGGGTTCCGGTAGTTCTATTCCATCATCCGTTAAGACGCTTATATAGTATTTTCCAGTAGGAGTTCTCGATACTGTTAATGTTTTCATCTTTCCTTGAAAAATGTCTCTGTGCATCTTAACTTTTATCCAACCGAATTTAGGCAACTTAATTTCTAACTTTTCTACATTAAGATCATAATGTTGTGGAAGCTGGAAAGAAAAATGATGATCCTTTTTGCTTTTTCTTTGAGGATAACCGAATCCGAAATTGAAAAAGTTTGTGAAAGCTTTATTAAGATTTCGGCCTGCTTGCTGAAGTGCCCCGGCGTTAATCTCTTTTAGCCAGGGATATATTTCTTTTAGAACTAACAAGTGATTATTAAGATCAAATTCAGAAATACTTATTCTACAATTTCTATATAATGTAGATTTAATATTTAGAAGTTTGTTGTAGACGAACCGAGTACTCCCGAAGTGTTTTTCCATAAGAACTTTTTGTTCTTTGTTAGGGTAAATCCTGTATCGGTTTCCTCGTTTCATTGGCATTATATATGTTTTGAAACTATGTTAAGATTAACAGATTTACTGCCGGTAGAATGTCGGGAAGTTGACGGCTTCCATCCCCCACCTGTTCGATCCGGTAAACCGGATCTCCTGAGGAGGGGGTCATCTCGCCTTAAGAGATAAAACTGAACTGGTCTTCAACTGCAGTATCAGCCAGGTTGCTGAGTTTTTCTTCAACAGAGGTAATGGCATACCCATTGTTTACGTATGTACTGAGCGTCAGGTATTATGCAACAGGGCTGGCTGCCCCAATCTGGATTGATGCCAGCAAAATAAGGCAAATAACAAGAACTTTCCTTATACAAAATCCCCCTTTAGTTGATCCGATTTTCAGAAAATTTTTGACTTTTTGGTGCAAGAATTCAGGAATAATTCAGCAAATTACTTATTACTGATATGTATAAAGATGTGCAACTGTTTTATTTATATTTGACTTTAGTTACGGATTCTTTCGAAGTTATACAGGAAATTCGTATGATACATAAGAAAAAGTTCTTTAAAAAAATTAAAAGTCTTTCAATAGAATTTCGTAAATATATATGAAATGATAAATTAGCAAAGTTATATACACTACCGTATTTTTCTATAAGTGACTAGCTCTATATTCACGCCACCTCTATGAAATTAATTGGAGTAGATCAAATGAATAAGAGAAGAAGATCAAAGTTTATTGTTTTGCTTATAATTACCTTGTTTTTTGGGATAGTGCTTGTTCCGGCGACAAGTGCCACTCCGGAAAAAATAGCCACCGAGAAAGAAGGGAATGAACCGAAGTCTGTTGAAGCTTCAAAATGGAATGAATGGAAACAGGCCCATACTGTAGAAGTTGAAATGACAACGGTTTATGATTACAAAAAAGACGGAACACTCAAAATTACGGAAACTTATTCTGGAGAGAAGCTTAAAGGCAAATTTAAGGTAGATAAACTCACAAGGTCACAGGCTTTTTCTGTCTCTAACAGAGAAGAAGTTGCTGTTAGTGCTGAAAGCGGAAGCTTGAAACTAAAGCCCGGAGATAAGAAAGAGTTCATGACCCAGGAATCCATAGTGATTACTACCGAAAATGACCCTTATATGTGGTGGACTACTTTCTCAACTGCTTCTCCAACTTTTTCTTCAACTTCTCCCACCTATCCCCAGTGGACTTTCTCAAAGGTTACCTCACTCTCCAAGACTTATTACAAAATGGAGGACCCCGTAAATCTTATCTGGGAACAGAAAAGTTTGAAGGTGATTAAAAGCGTAATCCTGAATCAAAAATGGGTTGATAACCCTGTGAATACACCCATTATATTCCGTATCCTGACGGAACCTGGGTTGCTGGAGACGGAATGGCTGACAGCAAGTACAGGCTTTCCGGAGGGTACCATTTGAGGCTCTGGGAACTTCCAGGTGGGAACGTAGTTTCAAATGCCCATCATGATGACAAGTTCTCATTATCCCGGGACATCAGGTAGATGGATATGAAAACTCAGAAACTAAAATTGCCGGATTTTTCGGAACCGCATATGGGGTATCCTGGCTGGACAATATGTGCTATAGTAATTACTATAAAGCCTATAACGACGGATCGGCAACACTGTCCCGATAATTAAAAAAGTAACACATTTTGAATTAATGTGAAAACAAAAAAACCTTGAATAGCTAAAAATACTTATTTTAATTTATTTTTAAGGGTCTGTTAATGAGGCCCATAAAAATATTTTTAGTAAATGCTTACTCCTTTTACCGAAGGCAGGTTCAGGATTTCGTCCACAAGGTTTCCGGGCACCTTGCGGTCAGTGATAATGGTGAGCCTGGGGTTATCAGTAAGGTATGGATCATCTGAGACTGCCTGGCGGATACTCACATTGTTTCTGGAAATCAGGCCTGCTACCTCTGCAAGGATTCCAACATGAGCAGCATCCTCAGGAATAATAATGATCACTCCCAAACCAAGGGAAGGAGCAACGTCCCTGAGGAAAGGTATAGAATGGACATTCTTAAAAATAGTACTTAGAAGTTCGTCCGAAATAATGGTTTTTGTGGTTGCGTCAACCACCCGCCGGTCCACACCGGCTTCCTTTGCAAGCTGAGTATGTGCTATCTCGATGGATCCGGAAGTTACTTTTCCTTCCTCATTAACCTGGAACCCACGTTCAAAAATTAGTTTAAGCACTTTTGCCTGCGCAGGGTATTTTTCAAACTTTTTGAGTAGTGTCTGCCACATATAAACCTAAGTTTAAAATGAGTCCCCTGATATATAGTTTACTGATTGTTGCGAACCCGAACCTAAAAGATAGTCAAGAGAAGAATTTTTCACCGACTTTTTTGAGCTTTACAAATTTTTTAAAATTTGACAATTGTCTGCGTTAATTTGATGTACCTGCAGGACAGGAACCTGTACATGGAAATTCCAGCATCAGGCAGTAATGAAAAATCCCGAGAAACAGAATACCAGCTAATTCTTATTGCCGCCCTCAAAAAGGAAATAGAGATCGCTCGCAGGCTTGACCCTGAAAAGCTTGCAGCCGAAATAGAAAAAACAGGTTTTTCCTGCCAGCACTGCGGGAAATGCTGCAGACGGGCTTTTGGGGATAACAGGGTAGTTTTGACTCCTCATGAGATTGAGAAAGTCAGGGAGTATACAGGACTTTCAAAACTGGAGGTTGCAGGACCTCTTATCCCTGAAGCCTGCCAGCCTGAAGAAATCGGAGAGGATGATGAATGCAGGGATACAGAAGGTTCTTTCAGGTCATCAGAAAAAAACGAAGGACCAAATGAAGAGCCGTTTTCAGAACTCTCCGGGCTGTTTGAGCTTCTGAAGGAAGATATTGATTCGGAAGGAAATATTCATGCCTTTGGCTGGATGCTCAGGCGTAAAAAAAATGGAGACTGCGTTTTCCTTGAGAAAGACACAAACCGGTGCAGGACATATCCTGTACGCCCGATGCTCTGCAGCACCTATCCTTTTTACATTGAAGGGCTTAAACTGTACACCTGCGAATGTGAAGGACTTGGATATCACATTTCTGCGGAAGAAAGCCGAAAACTTGCAGAGGCTCTGCTTTCCAGATATATCCTGGAGCTTGAGGATACGCTTGCCATGTACGAAAAATACGATGATTTTAAAAGAGAGGAAAGAGGCCCGGAAATTGCTAAGAATAATTTTGAAAACGGCATCTGTATTTATATAATCCATGACAGCAAAGGAATTACAAAAATTATTGAGTGAGTTGTGGATTTCAGGAGACACTGATATTTCCTGAATGACTGATTGATACTTTCCGGGATCCTGGAAGAAATTTTTAATTTTCTCTCCCAATGCCGCACGGGGCCGGGACCTGCCTGTAAGCCAGAAAAAACAACAGTTAAATCAATGCCACGGTTGAGGGAAACGGTATATCGAAGAAACATCCCCTAGACTAAGGTAATACTTACTTTTTCCCTGAAAACCGATTTCGAATTCACAGCTAAGCATAGTGTGTCCCCACCAGTTTGTCTGGCAGCCGGCCGAAAGAAACAAAAGGAAAGTAAAAAAGAGTTGATCTTCTCTTTCTTCCTCCTCTTTTTTCTCATTTTTGTTTGAAAGACCACTTTCCTTCATCGAGCGTAATAAAAAACGACACGGGACAGTGAATGAAGTTGCACGGGTTAGAAATATTGCATAGTCCGCTTGAACTCAGATTACTGCTAAAACTCCTAAATCAGTCCTCTTGAGCGAAGCGCAGCGGAGCGAAAAGGACCGCGTACTCCCGAGGCGCAACTCGGGCGAGGCGCAATTCGAGCGAAAAAACTTATTTGAAAATATATTTTATTCGACCTGAACTTCATTTTTTTTCTGGATCATCAATTAAATTTATTTATTAGAAAGCGCCAGTTATTCCCCATGACCGGAATGTCTGGTAGTGACAATCGCCCGATGACCGTTTCGGAGAAGATCTTTTCGAAGGCCTCCGGAACTCCCGTGAAAGCCGGGGATTTTGTACTGGCAAACATAGACCTGGCAATGACCCACGACATCACAGGTCCGCTGGCAGTCCAGGGCTTTTACGAAATTATGAGAGATGAAGAAGAAAAGAAAGTCTGGGACCCCAGCAAAATCGTAATTATATTCGATCACCAGGTCCCTGCAGACTCAATTAATGCTGCACAAAACCATATCATGCTCAGGAAGTTTGCAAAAGAGCAGGGCATTTTAAATTATGATGTGTATGAAGGAGTCTGCCACCAGGTCCTGCCCGAAAAAGGGCATGTGCTGCCCGGAGACCTTATTGTGGGTTCTGACTCCCATACCTGTGCATACGGGTCTTTAGGAGCATTTTCTACCGGCATAGGGTCTACTGACATGGCTGCAGTTTTTGCTACAGGCAAACTCTGGTTCAGAGTCCCTGAGACCTTCCGTTTTGAAGTCGAAGGAAAACTGCCGAGGCGAGTTTACTCAAAAGATCTTATCCTGCACCTTATAGGGGATGTCGGAGTAGAGGGTGCCAGGTATATGGCAGCTGAGTACGCTGGTTCGACAATCCGCTCCCTTTCCGTCCCAGAGCGCATGACTATGTCCAACATGGCAATCGAGATGGGAGGAAAAGCAGGAATTATTGAAGCCGATGAGGTTACCGAAGCATACCTTAAAGAGCGTATTCCAGGCTACAAACTTGATCCTTACTGGAAATCCGATGAAGATGCTAAATACCTGGATGTCAGGCATTACGATGTATCTGATCTTGAACCCCAGGTAGCCTGCCCTCACAATGTAGATAACGTAAAGCCGGTAACGGAAGTCGAAGGCACGAAAATTGACCAGATCTTTATGGGCTCATGCACTAACGGCAGGTTTGAAGATATCAAGCTCATGGCAGATATCATGGGTGACGAACCTGTTGCAAAAGGTGTACGCCTCCTGGTAGTGCCTGCTTCAAGGACAGAATATATGAAACTGTTAAAAGCCGGATATATTGAAAAACTCATGAACGCCGGCGCAATTGTAGAATCCCCCTGCTGCGGACCATGCATGGGCGGCTCTTTCGGCCTCCTCGGCCCCGGAGAAGTCGGACTTGCGACCTCCAACCGCAATTTCAAGGGTAGAGAAGGAAGTGCAGAATCATTTGTGTACCTTTCCTCCCCTGCAACAGCAGGAGCGTCCGCTCTCACAGGAGAGATCACTGATCCCAGGAAGGTTTGAAAAACCCTCCTGTTTTTACTTCTTTTTAATTTTTTCATTACCTATTATTTATCTTGAACAGGTGTTAGAATGCCGGAGGCTGACTTATCCATTTTAAACAGGGTGTACGAGATCATCCTGGATCGGAAAGAGAACTATGATGAAAATTCATATGTCTGCAAACTTTTGAACCACCGCAAGGGCATAAATAAAATCCTTGAGAAAGTGGGAGAGGAATCCATTGAAACTATACTTGCAGTAAGGAACGAAGACCATAAAGAGATAGTCTCGGAGAGCTCGGACCTTATTTTCCATCTACTGGTACTGCTTGCAGCAAACAACGTCACTCTTGATGAAATCGCAGCTGAGCTAAGTGCCAGACACGAAAAAATGAAGAGAAACTAAATAAAGAGATTTAAAAAATGAAACTGGAATAAAAGGATCTAAAAAAGAAACTGAATAAAGAGATCTAAAAAACTGAATAAAGAGACCTAAAGGCGACAAAAGCTGGATAGCGACCGGAAGGAACCTGAAGAGATCAGGAGGAAGTTTTAAAAGAGCAAAGGGAGTTGAAGATCCGTAACTTCAGTCCTCCGGTCCGGCATTCTCTTAACCAAATTACATTTTAATACACTGCAAGTTCATTGAGCACGTCGGTTTTAGAAAGGGTTCCTTTCGGAACTCCATTAATTGTTACAATAAGTCTCCCCACGTTATATTTATGGAAGAGTTTTACCACGTCATAGAGCTGCATGTCTCCATCAACAGTTATCAGCTCTTTTGTCATTATGTCCTTAACTTTTACATTGGGTTTTCCCTGGGCAATGGCATGCGCGATATCAGTATAGGTAATTATCCCTACAATTTTTCCTTTATCTTCCACAGGGGCTCCGTGTACGTTATTCCGGATAAAGAGCCTTGTTGCTTCCTGGATGCTCGCATTAAAGTTCACAAGCAGTGGTGGATACTTCATGTAATGTTTGACATGTTTTTTAGGCAGAGAGATCATCTCTGTGATATTAAAAAGAATTGCATTATTGGTATCGTCCCTTCCTGTAACTTCACCACGGACTATGAGGCGGTTTACAGGTGTCGGACCTACCTGAAGCTTATCGTCCATTACAAAGTCCTTGATATTTCCTATTACCCTGATTACCCCGTTGCAGGCATCGGGATTGCGGACGGTTGTAAAGCTGATTTCTGCAGCTGTTGCCCCGTTAACTATCACGTTATTCCTGTAGAGAGGGACTACGGATTCGTTTTTCAACTGCTGAATGCGTAACGAATCATATGCTGCCCCTGTTGGTTTATATCCCCCCTTTGGTCCGGGTACCCCTTCAACCAGTCCAAGAGCCTTTAATAACTGCATCTGGTTGCGGACTGTTCCAGGGTTTCGCTGGATAACTTCGGCAATTTCTTCCCCTTTAATTGCCCTGTCTTTTTGCCGCTGAAGGTTGATTAATGCAATGATAATGTCTTTTTGAATCGGAGTGAGTTCCATACTACCACCATCAATTTCATATACCTTGTATCAGGATGATGTATAATATCTATACATCGAGAATAGTGCATCCTTTAATTTACCATAATTAATGATTATAAATTCCTAATACAAATTATAATTACAAATATAAATAAAGTCCGGTTCTTTGAAGAAATACAGCTGTTTTTATGCCTGTATTTAGGTAATTATAATAATTTACATTAAAACTCTGATAGAACCAGATTATAAATTAACTACTGATCATGTAATTGATAAAAGTAAATTAAACGTTAATTATATAGTACCATAATATTGCTCCAGATCGATTTTAAGAGAAGTAAATCGGAATATCTCAAACATATAAGTTTTGGATATTGCGGCAGTGTAAAACCAGGGCTTAATTATTTTTCCGGGCAATCTTTCCGGCATTGTGAGTTTTGGGCAGAAAAAATTGGACAGAAGCTGTTCAGAAAATCCAGACAAGAAAAGCAAAGAAACTCCGCTCAGGAACTTTTGCGAAACTTTTGCTTGCGGACTTTAGATTTTTCTGTTAAACTTCTTTACTCAGAAAAACCTTTATATAGATGAAAAGAGCCCCCAGAGGGTTAGAAAATTATGATCTTTGAAAAAATTCACACCGTCCCTACTTCCGACGAGTTAACTAATAAAGCTTTTAAACGGGCAGCAAGAGCTATGTCCGGGAAAACTATTGAGGGGAGAGACAGCCGGCTCAGAGCCAATGAGTCCATGGTACTGACAGCTGCAAACATTTTCACGGATAACCTTGCTAATATAGTCAGGCGTTTTCCGAGCTTTGAGCAGTTACCCAGATTCTATTATGAATTGACTGACATCCTGGTAGGTGTAGAGAAACTTAAGATGTCCCTTGCATCCGTGGACTGGGCGAGCAGGAAGATCCATGAAGTTGCAAGGAGCTACGTAGGAAAAATCCGGGATTCGGACCTCCCAGAACCTGTCAGAAAAGAAGCTTTCGGAAGGCTTGCATCCATTGTCAAGTCCATCAATAAGGACCTTCTCTTTCTGAATGAAGCCAGAAACATCCTCAGGAAACTCCCTGATGTCCAGGATGAGCCTACAGTTGTAATCGCTGGCTATCCCAATGTAGGAAAGTCAAGTTTTGTTACAAAAATTACCGGTGCAACCCCTGAAATTGCCCCTTATCCTTTCACGACAAAAGGAGTAACCATTGGCCACTTCACACGGAAAGGAGTCCGTTATCAGGTTATGGACACCCCGGGTCTCCTTGACCGTCCCATGGCTGAGAGAAACAATATTGAACGGCAGGCAATTACAGCAATCCATTACCTGGATGCAGTTGTAATGTTCATGATTGACCCCAGTGAAAGCTGCGGATACGAGATTGAGGATCAGAAACGCCTTCTTACTGAAATCAGGGAAAATTTTAACCTTCCCCTGCTCGTGGTTGCTAACAAAGCTGACAGGCCTGAGTTCAGGAAAATGGACGGAGTAGATCTGAACATATCCACAATTACCGAAGAAGGAATCGAAGAGGTAATGGAAAGACTTCTTGAGATGATTGAAGAAAAGCGCCTTAAGTCTTTAGAAGAAGCAGCTTCGGAAGAACCGGATGAGGAATTCACTTTCTAATTCCTTATCTGACTATATTTAGCTTCAGAACCTGTTTTAGCCAGAACTCTGTGCCTGCAGGATTTGTTTTGACCAGAGTCTGGTTTTAATTAGAATCCAGACTTTTAGTTAGAATCTGATTTTTTAGTATCCGATTTTAAGAGATCAGATTTTTAGTTATCCGGTTTTTAGTTCCGGTTTTTAGTTCCGATTTTTAGTTCCGATTTTTAGTTCCGATTTTCAGATACCTGGCTGCTCAGAGTATCCTGAACTGCATCAGCAGGGCAAGGGCAATAAGTATCAGCCCTGTTGTCAGCCTTATCTCCACTCTTCTCTTTTCTCTGAACTCAGTGACTTTTTTCGGGCTCAATCCGAAGGCCAATAAAAGCCCAAGGCACACTACAGGCAATAGAAGTCCAAGATTGTATATTCCCATGTATGCTATTCCTTTTACTATATTGGTTCTTATTGCCAGCACACTCAGGATTGAGAGATAGATTGCCCCGACACAGGGAGCTTTGACCAGAGAGAACATGCCCCCTGCAAGGAAAGACAGAAGCAGAAGGTTTTTTTCACCCATCCTACTCATAAAATCCTTCAAAGATTTAGGGGTCCTGAAGGTTGACTTTGCATGAGTTTTCAGCCAGTAGGCATCATAAATGTGCCAGAGACCAAGCAGTGCAGTCAGCAGGATCGTAATTGCGGTAAAATGTCTCCGGACTTCAGGCAGCAAACTGACAGTACTCAAAATGGTTATCGCTGCAAACATATACATCGTGAAGATTCCTGCAGAAAATCCCAGGGTGATTTTAAGCATCTCTTTTCGCCCTCCCTGCTGAGCAAGGGTGATAGAAGCCAGGAAAGCCATTACTGCAAGCAGGCAGGGATTAAAACCGGCAAGGATACCTATAGCCAGGATTAAAAAGGGGCTCACTCTCTCGAGATGTTTATTTTTCCCTTCTCTGCTTCCTGTTAGAAGGTATGAAGATTCCGGGGTAAAAAGCAAAGCCGAAGTTTCGAAAGTTCCCAGCAGAAGAATCTCTATTGTATTTGCGCTTCCGTAAAAATAACCGTTTGATCTGTTTCCTGCCAGAATGACCGAACCGGAAGCAGGGCTCAGCAACAAAAAAATAGATATGAACACAAGTGTTCCTTTAGTTACAAACCGTGGTTTTACGAATCGCTTTTTCATATCTCTTTTCCGAAGCTATATTTGTGGAAACATCCAGAAATTCCCCTTAAATCGGTGATGCATATTTTTGATACGGACAGTTTTCAGTGTACTTCAGTGTATACTTTCAATGAACAGGACTGCTTCTGGAAAAAATATTACTGGTTAAAAAAAGCTCATTGCAAGATAATATGGATTAGTAAGCATCGGAACAATTGCAAAAAGCTCTTTTTCGGTATGTCAAGGTATCTGGATGCCTCAATATAAATTCTCCCAAAGTTAACGGCATTTTTCAGAAAACAGGTTAATCGAATAGAAAAATAAAGGAATACAGAGAAGTAAAAGTTAAAAAGGAGAAAAAATTGAAAAAAGGAAGAGAAGGGAAAGATCCTTCTCTGTAAAAAGGCTCAGAGCAATTTTTCCATGATGCTCAGGGCTTTTTCAAGATCTTTCATCGAAGCTGCGTAAGAAATTCTTATGTGGCCGTCCCCATCGCTTCCGAAGGCTGTTCCTGGGACAACAACAACGCCATTTGAGATCATTTTTGAGGCGATCTCTGCGGAGTTTGAGACTTTCGGGAAGGCATAGAAAGCCCCTTTCGGAAGAGCACACTCCATCCCTAGGTCATTAAGACCTTTTACAAGCACGTCCCTGCGTTTCCGGAACTCTTCACGCATTATATTGACAGAGTCTTTCGGTCCGGTTACTGCAGCATAGGCAGCTTTCTGGGCGACTGAGTTTGCACATGCCTGTATATACTGGTGCACTTTGAGCATCTGGGCTATATACTCTTTTCTAGCTGCCAGGTACCCGAGCCTCCATCCTGTCATAGCATAACTTTTAGAGGTTGCATTTACAGTGACTACATTATCCGAATAACTCGCAGGGCTCACATGCTCGCCTTCGTAAATGAAGTACTCGTAGACCTCGTCAGAAATAATGGTTATGTTATGGTCGTCTGCAATCTCGGCAAGAGCTTTGATGTCTGCCCTGCTTGAGACAGCACCAGTGGGGTTGGACGGAGAGTTAAGGATAATGGCTTTTGTTTTCGGGGTAATCCTCTCAAGCACGGAGTCCGGCTTCATGGTAAGGTCTTCTGCAAGGGGGACACTTACTACCTTTCCGTTAAGGATTTCAGTCAGGGCGTTGTAGGATACAAATCCGGGGTTTGAGATAAGAACCTCGTCTCCCGTATTGAGGAGGGCTGCGAGGGCAATGGTGAGGGCTTCAGATGCTCCTGACGTTACGATTATTTCCTGAGGAGAGACTGAAAACCCATTTTCCTCCTGGAATTTATGGCTCAGGGCTTCCCTCAGTTCAGGGATTCCGGGACCTACGGTATAGCCTGTAAAGCCTTCATTTATTGCTTTGATTGCTGCAGCTTTTATATGTTCAGGAGTATCGAAGTCAGGCTGTCCGAGCCCGAGGTTGATGGCATTTGAGCCTGCAGCTTCGAAAATCTTTCTGATTCCGGATGTATCTATCCGGGATACACTTTCTGAAAACTGAATTTCCTTCAAATTGAGCCCTCCTTATATCCCTCAAAATTGTATCCTTTAAATCCTGAATTTCTGAGTTACCCACTGTTCCGATCCATATTATTTTAACGGTTAACTTTAAAAGTTATTTTGAACCCATTATTGAGTGTTCAATCCGTTATTCGATATTTGTATGCCTGGACTTGAGTTCTGCTTCCGAAGCACCTGTAAGTGTTATCAGCTGGGCAATTACCGAGTCAAGGAAGACCAGTGAGGTGATTTCGAAAGCCGTGCCCAGGGGAGGTAAGTTCTTATAATCTCCTCGCATGTTTTTTTCAAGGTAGCCGCCTGCATCATGATCATTTTTGGTCTTGCTCGGAAGAACCATAGTTATATCAGAAATTCTGCCGAGTGTTGACTCCCTTTTGGAGGTGACAGTTATGAGGGTTGAACCGATGTCCTTTACTATTCTGCCGAGATCTGCTATGGAACGGGTTTCTCCTGACCCTGAAATGGCAATCACGACGTCCTGTGGATGAACAGCAGGGGTGGTAGTTTCTCCCACGACATACACAGTAAACCCGAGATGCATCAGTCTCATTGCAAAGGCTTTGGCAACAAGCCCGGACCGCCCTGCCCCCATTACGAAGACCCTTTCCCCTTCCAGTATATTCTGAAGCATGTGTTTTATGGCTTCGCGGTCAAGCATCTTAACCACCTCGTTGAGGTTTTCCACTATAAGTTCCATTGATAATACTACATCTTCGCAGTCTTTTACCTGATCTTTTTTCATATAAGTTCTCCAAAAAGCATTGAGTTAAATTCTCAATAAACAATCAATTGACCTTTTACTTACTTCTACCAAATAAGGATTACAGTCCCAAAATACGGGCAGAGCTCCTGAGACTATTGACTGTAAATATTGACTATAAACACTGACTATAAACACTGACTATGAATATCGACTATAAATAATAACTGGAAGTATTAAATGTAAATATTAAATGTAAATATTGAAATAAAAACTCCTGAAATCCCTTCCAGATAACCTTTTTTCAATTTTTTAAACTTATTGGTGAGGATCTCAGGACAAATTTCTGGAAGCTTCTTTTTATCCCGCTGCTGTGCCGGAGACCATTATCGGCTTGTTTGCGGCTCAGTCTTATAATTAATAGCTTTTAATTCCCAGCTATCGATATTGTTTCTGAATTCCTTGTAGAGCCGCTGGATATCGCAGTCACTCCCGTTCCAGTAGAAGTCCTTGCGTACCTCTCCTTTCTGAAGCTCTTCAAGGACAAATCTGGATAGATGGAAGAGGGCTTTTTTATTGGAAAACGGAATACTGTAATTTACACGATAACCGCCGGCTGTTTTACCATAGGACACCAGTATATACCCTTTGCTTTCATACTCCGTAATCTCATCAAAGTCGCAGAT
Source organism: Methanosarcina subterranea (assembly GCF_055385895.1). Lineage (NCBI taxonomy): Archaea > Methanobacteriati > Methanobacteriota > Methanomicrobia > Methanosarcinales > Methanosarcinaceae > Methanosarcina > Methanosarcina subterranea. The sequence continues at coordinate 3,598,023 of NZ_AP042426.1, forward strand.
AATCTCAAATTCGTGAACTGTAGACTGGTCTACCTTTGAGATTCCTATGAGTACCTGCGCTATAATATAATCAGGAACCTTTCGTCCGAACCATACTGCAATTTTCCCGTAGGTACAGACTACGTTAACGTCGTTCCTGCCCATCTCAAAGGAGCCGAGGGACTGGGGAGGGGATATTTTTGCTTCCAGGTCTTGGGTCTTCTGGGCACACATTGTTTCCACTTCGTTTACTTACTTGCAGAGACAAGTGCACTGATCAGATTCCTGTCTTTTTTAAGGGTTTTGAGCTGGTTTGCGGGCCCTATAACCGTAAGTCTCTTGCTGCTCTGTTTTTTAAAAAACTTTCCCAGCAAGGAAGCGTCCGCGTTTGCAGGGTAGCTTTGCATCTCTATTCCTGAAAACACGTCAGGCTGAATCGCTGACATTGTCATCTCAATGAGTTTTGCTTCCTCCATAGGGTTGAGACCCTTTTCAAGCACAAGGATTTTGCCTTTCCGTACCTCATCGATTATGTACCGGACTTTTTCCATAGAAGCCATTTGAGAGATTTTGGCTTCGGATATAAGATCAAGTTGGATTCCCTGCATTTTGATCACCCGAACTGTTTGGCCAGAGCTTCGTAGAATGAGTCCATTCCCACTCCTTCAAGAGCCGAGACAGGTACCATAGGGTGCTGAGGGAAGGCTTCCTTTATGACTCCGGGGTCGGCATCAGGAAGGTCCACTTTATTTGCTACAATGAGAAGCGGAAGGTTTCTGGCTTCCATATTTCCTATCACAGTTACGTTAACTTGAGTATAGGGATTTTCGGTGGAATCCATAACCAGTATGACTCCGTCAAGGTCATCCAGCCATTTGACAGCCTCAATTACGCCCTCTGTTGCTTCTTTGGACCTTTTCTTCGATTCAACGTCACTCATTCCCTGTTCCATGAAGTCATGGAAGTCGATCTTTGTTGCAAGCCCGGGAGTGTCCACAATATCAAGGCTGATAGTATGCCCATTAGTCTCGATAGTGACTGCATTCCTTCTTTTTGCATGCCTGGTTTCATGGGCAATATGTGAAACAGAGCCCATTGTTTCCTCGTTTCCGACCCAGTCTCTAAGGATGCGATTGCTAAGGGTTGTCTTGCCGGCATTGGGGGGTCCGTAGATACCTATGCATGCTCCTTTTTTCTTGAACAGTTTATTGAACATTTTTGAAAAGCTTACCTTAAATCGTTTTATCATATTCATGGCTTCCCTCCATTGGGAAAAGCATAACACCAAAGGATTTCTCGGATTGCTTTCCTTTATGGGTTTACTGGTGTTTTCGTGACCTTTTTATTTAATTGATCCTTGCATATAAATAATTTCCATTTGTCAAGCTGTGGGAATCAGAGAAAATGGAGATACTGTCTTCTCCTTTTCAATACCCTGGAATAAATAGCAAATATTGCATTCTTTCCATGTGAAAATAGAAAGTGCCTCCGTGAAATAACACCAGAATATAAATAAATTACTTCTTATCGCCTGATTCCCGGATATGTTTAATAAAAAACTTTTTTATAATGAAAATTTTCAGTCCATCTGTAACTCTTTTCATTTTCCATTAAATTTTTATGTTTGTACTGATGTTCTGTACTTTCCTTTATATTTTTTCCTATTTTTATTCATCATATCTTAAAAATATAAATGGTTCTTATCCTCTTAAGTACTTCGCAGGCTGTCATTCCTTTTATTTTTTCCAGTCTCTTTTGCCGTCATACTCCGAAAAGCCTGAACTGCTGGACCTTAATCTCCTTACTTACCTCACCGCATTCATCACTGACTGCTTTTTGCTACTCTGAACATTTTCTATTTAACCTCCCTGAAACTACTTCAGGTAAAGTCCCTCCATGTGTCCCTCTATCCAGTCTTATGACCCTTTTGATGAGCAAGAGAATCAAAAGCTGGCTGTTTTCCCTGATTTCAAAGAAAACATGCAGCTAGTGTCCAGGAAATTTATTTATGAGCTATCATAATTACGAAAAAAGACTACATATGAGGGGTAATCTAAATATTAATGCCCCATAATTAATTTGTCAGGACAATAGTTCCCTTATCCAATTAGAGTTATTTTGTTAAAAAAATAGATATATTCAGTCATCTGATGCTGAAACAAAGATTAGTTACTATTCCTCAGGACAAAAAGAGAGATGTTTTTCGTTAAAAAGAGGAACTTATTTACTTTCTATTAGTAACGTTTCTTTTTGTACTCTATTCATTTCTTTCTTTTTTATTTCTTTTTGGCAGGCACTGCCAGGCAAGCTGATAGAGATGTCTTATAAACTGCAGACAAAAATCAGGTTTCCCGGGAAAAGAAAATTCTTTCTCAACCCATAGGTACTTTATCCACCGTACCGGTTTCTCTGAATGCAGCCGCGTGTCGTTTTTCTCATCTGTCTGACAGGCCGGCTAAAGCTCCCTGTGACAGGGGAGAAGGTCTGAAAATCTCACTTTTGATACCTGAATAACATCAACCAATTTGTCAGGAGCTTCATGACTTTTCCACAGAATATTCATTTATCTCTTATCGCGGAATTTATGGCTATCTCGGCTATGTTAGAGCCAAGGTCTCCTATTCTTGAGAGGCTATCTACTACCATCCCTAGATATATCATGGTTTCATGTGACTCGAGTTTGAGAATGGATGCATGTAGTTCCGTCACACGTGTACGCATGTTGTCTATACTGTCTATTACCTGGTTTGCAAGAGAAGTGTCGGAGTTATACAGGGCATCTACTGCCTGCTGAACAAGTTCCATGTAAGTATTACTGAGATCCTCTATGACCTGCATCACATCTTCCCTGACTGGTTCCTGCATTTTTGAGGTAACGTTTGCAATCCTCTGTGAATGGTCTGCAATTCTCTCAATAGGACCTGCTGCCATTCTGAAATCATGGTATTCTTCAATACTTGTTTCTGAGGAATCAGGCATCCTTCCCCCGCAGAGAATGGAACGAAATTGTTTAGAAATCATGAGACATAACCTGTCGACCTCGTCATCCCTCTGACTTACATCGAGAGCAAGGTCGTGGTCACCAGTTTTGAGAGCTCGTATGGCATCCTTTTGCATGGAACCTGTAATAAGGAACATTCTGTGTATGCCTTTTTTAATATGGAGTTCATTGGGATTAAGAAGATCCTGAATGACCACGCAGTTTGAGCTTTCCTCAATAATTTCAGGACCTATGAGTTTGTAACAGACCTTTCGGATAACCTGTTTTTGCTCTGCAAGTATTCTTTTTGCGGTAAACTCCATTCTGTCATAGCCATAGAGATATGCAGCAATGATGTCTCTTTCCAGAGCTTTTGCCTCATAACCTGCCACATCAATCCTCTTCGTTTTTATCGTGCGCCCCTCGAGAATAGGGTCAATTAAAAGTTTTCCGTCTGGCTGAGCCTGAATGGATACTCTTGTCCCGGTTTTGATTCCTACTTTTTCGGCCCACTGTTTCGGGAGAGAAATAATGTAAGTGGATCCGCCTGTCTGCTGTACTTTTCTGGTTTCTATGTTAATTCCCCGTTTTTAGTCGCTCAGGCCAGGCCTGGAAGTTAGATGATACTTACTCCATATGTATAATATTGATCAGTGTTTAGATAACTACTTAATATATATACAATTTGGCTTTACTATTTATATTCTGAGACTTCTTCCTTTTTGGGAATAAATTCCGGAGTCCTGTATTTAAGTTTACCTCGCTTTCTGCTCTGAAGAGAGGTAAAAAATATTAAAGAGCAGAGCATTCAGGACGTGATGACATTTGAAGGGCACGCCTGCGCTTTCGGGGCTGGAACCATAATAAACGCCATAGCTACCTGGAAAGGTGCAGCATTCGGGATAGACTTAAAAACCTTTGCAGAGGTGGAACTCTCAGAGGGTAATTCGGGTATTATGGGCTCAATTGAAGAGATGCCTGAAGGAGACACTCACCTTATAGAACGCTGCGTAGAACTTGTCCTGGAAAGATTCGGGCTTGAACTCGGAGGTACAATAAAGACAGGAAGTGAAATCCCTCTTGCAGGAGGACTCAAGAGCAGTAGTGCCGCGGCAAACGCTTCAGTCCTTGCAACCCTCCGTGCGGTCAACGAAACTCTGCCCCCCCTGGAGATCGTAAAACTGGGTGTAAGGGCTGCAAAAGAGGTGGGAGTTACGGTAACAGGAGCTTTTGACGATGCATGTGCCTCCTTTTTAGGTGGAATTGTTGTCACCGATAACCGGAAAATGGAACTTGTCAGGCGCGAAGAAGCCGATTCAAAAGTCCTGATATTTGCCCCGGCAAAAAAGGCTTTCAGTGCGGACACGAATGTTAAACGTTCACGGCTGATCGCCCCATATGTGGAAATGGCATATGAGCTTGCCCTCAAAGGAGAATATGAACGCGCAATGACGCTTAATGGCTTTCTCTACTGCGGAGCCCTTGGATTTGATACGGAGTACATGCTAAGGGCTCTGGAATGTGGGGTAAAAGGAGTCAGCCTTTCCGGAACCGGACCTGCTTACGCAGCCCTGGTGAAGGCTGAGCAGGTAAAAGAACTTAAATCCGCCTGGGAAAGCTGCGGCATGGAAGGAAAGGTTATAGAGACCAGTATAAATAACAGAGATGCGATATCCTTTAACAGGGAGGGGTCCTCTTGAGTGAACTTGAATCTGTCCGTAAAGAAATCGAAGAGATTGACAGGGAAATCCTTTCCCTCATTGACAGAAGGGTTAACCTTGCTGAGAAAGTGCTTGAATCAAAAAGAATAAATGGAACTTCCATAAATGACCGTAAGCAAAACGAGGTTGTAATTAACAGGGCATTAAATACTGCAACCGAGCTCAACCTTGATATAGGATCGGTAAAGGAAATTTTTGAAATTCTTATCAGAATGAGCATCGAACGCCAGAACGAATTAAGCGGAAAGGGAAACCTGCCCTGACCTGCCTCAAAGGAGCGAAAAATGGTAGATATCTCACTAATTATGGGCTCTGAGTCCGACAGATCAATTGCCAACCGCGCAGTTTCTGTACTTGAAAAGAGCAAATACACTTACGAAGTAATGGTTATCTCTGCCCACAGAAACCCTGACGAGCTTGACAGCTATGTCGCGAGTACAGATGCAAAGGTCTTTATCACAATAGCAGGTTTATCGGCAGCCCTTCCTGGGGTTGTCGCTTCCAGGACGAAAAAACCTGTAATCGGCGTACCTGTAAGCGCAAAACTCGGCGGGCTTGATGCCCTTCTCTCCATAGCCCAGATGCCCCCAGGTGTACCTGTAGGGAGTGTAGGAATTGACAATGGGGCAAACGGCGCATACCTTGCCCTGAGAATTCTGGACTTAATCGAAAATCCGTGATATTTTTAAGAATTCTGATTTTAATTTGTTCTCTATGGAAGTTAAATTCACGGAACTTATTTTTCATATTTTTACATTTTTTCTCATATTCTTCGGCACCCGAATTGCGCCTCGCCCGAATTGAGCCTCGCCCGAATTGTGCCTCGGGAGTACGCGGTCCTTTTCGCTCCACTTCGTTTCGCTCAAGAGGACTAATTTTGCGAAATAGGAGAGAGCTTTGCTCAGGAGGACTAAAAAAGGATTAAATCATAAATATTTTGACCTGTAAAACGCCATTCGCTGTTTTAAGCCTTTCTTGCCGCACTCGCCCATAAACAGTCTTTACCGCGAAGAAAGAGAAAAAAAATAGCCGCTAAAAAGAATGACGATACCGATAAGAAATTAACAGGTAGAAGTGACAGGGGAGCCGTAAGAGATCAACGAAAGAAAACAAGTAAAGTAATCGAACAAGTCCATAAGGATACGACAAGACAGAGACAGAATTAGGTGTTATCTGAAAAACTCCTTTTCAACCTCTGTTTTGTTTCTTCAAGGAATAATTTTATACTCTTTTATTTGTTTTCTGGAAGAGTCACAGGCAAGCTTGATGAAGAAAAGGTGAATATGAATAGAGAAAATAGAGCGGAAAAGGTATGGGAGAATCTGCAATTGTATTGGGGATAGGGCATCCGAGTGTTGGGGGTGTGGGAATTGGGAGGTAAAAGAATTGGCTGAGGTTTGCAATAAGAAAAGATATGTGTTCTCAGATGCCCGATTCTACAAATATAGCTGATTATATATAAAATTGATGATATACTGATAGATTTCAGGACTTTTTTGAAGTACTCTTATTATTCTACTCTTATTATTCTAATAAGTTATCACAGGCGTATCTCGAATTCAGAGGATATCTCGAATTTATTTAAGTGTCCCCTGTGAAATTTTTAGTGAGTAGAGTAATTAGTCACTGGAAAGTAAAGTGCCCGAGCTAAATGCCAGAATAGAAGCAAAATGGAGACAAAAATCATATCCAAAACTAAGGAAAAGATAATAATGAGTAACAGAGAGATAACGGAAATTAGCAAGAATAAAAAGATGAAAAAAATAAAAAAATGTGGCATGAACAGGCATCTGAGTTGGGAAATCTGATTTGGGAAATATCTGGAGAAGGGATCTTCCTGTAGAACACAGTTTTTCAGACGCCAATCTAATAATATAAGCTCTTACATATAAAAGTAATGACATATGTGTAAACTACAGTATTCTTAAAAGTATGGACACACCAAATCAGGCTAAAGAAGTTAAAAAATAATCCCTTCTCCAGATATTTCTTACAGCAACCTTTCAATCCGGACGGAAAAGCACGTACCAGAAAAGCATGCTTATTGGTATGCATGTTCAGAGGGTTTCATAGGACTCTGCCTGCACAGGTTAGATGAGATCAGGAGACCCGAATGAGGAGTGCGTCTGCTTCGGGACTATGCCAGTCATGAGAAAATAATTGCTTGTGAGAAATCAGGTCTTTTCGACCAATCTTGCATCCAGAATCTTTAAAGAGCCAATGTCACCTTCCCATTCGACTTCGCTTTTTACGACCTCTATGCGCTTTTTGAAGAAAGGAGCATCGAGGACCACTGTTTCGTATTCTCCGCCTTCTCCTGCCATATGGACCATGTACCTGCGGTTCAGGGCTTTGAGGTTTTCTATTGAGTTCACATTAATAGGGCGGCCAAGCCAGGATTGATCCAGGCCATCGGCTGCAACTTTGACAATCCTTATATCGAGGACTTTTGCCATCTCATTCAGGAGTTCTTCAGGGTCCCTGTGCCAGAGAGGAGCATACATTTTAAGTCCGAGGGAATCACAGATCTTCTGCACTCTGCTTGCCTGATACTGCGATTCAATAGCGCCTACGGATACCCCGTCCACATCTACTTTCTTCAAAGCGAGAGTAAGGTCGTCCAGTTCAAGTTCCTTGATTCCGCTGGACTGCTGCTGAATCAGCGGGATTTCACTGGCAGCAGAAATCAATTCTACCATATGGAGATTGATTGAGTGATACATATAGGAGTCATCCCTTGCAGGGATAATATTTATGAGGTGGGTGACCTCATGCCCCTCTTCAAGGGCTTTGTGAATGGCAAAGACCGAGTCCTTGCCGCCAGAAATCAGTGCTGCGAGTTTCATTTGCATCCTCTTCTTTAACGCTATTTTTCCGTACTTCCGGATTGTTTTTCATAATCCCTGATTATTTTTGGTACTTTATGATTAGAATTTGCAGATTATAGTTCGCGGACCACTAAATAACATTTTACATTTTTTTCCCTTTTCAGCATCCCGCTTGCTACGGACCTTTATGACCTCAGTTCTCTGCTTCCAGAATTCCAAAATTGACCTCGTAGCGGAACTTCATTTCATCCCAGGTTGGAAGACTGGTCTGGCAGCCTCTGGTCTGTACGACAAAGGAAGCTACTGTTGATCCTATCTTCCCGCAGGTGGGAAGAGAATACCCTCTAGTGTACGCCAGCAGAAAACCTGCTCTGTAAGCATCTCCTGCTCCGGTGGGGTCTACAGCTTTTACGGAAACAACGGGAATTGCCCATTCTTCATTGCCTGTATAGATCCTGCTGCCTTCCGCATCATAGGTAACGACAATAACATCAATCATAGCCTTAAGTTCGGTAAAGCTCTTCCCGGTCATCTCTGAAACCCGACTGATTTCATGCCTGTTTGCAAAGAGAATATCGGCGTGGGCAAGAATTATCTCGAGATTTTCTTTTGAATAAGTGACCAGGTCCTGTCCGGGATCAAAGGAGACAAAACCGGCAACTTGAGATATCTTTGCATTGTAAACGCAGTCTGCTGTTGCGAGATGGACAAAGTCCACAGGTTCGGGTTCCAGTTCTTTGAATTTTGAAGAGGAACCCCAGTAAAAATAGGTAGTCTGGTTGTCTTCCCTATCAGTGAAAATAAAAGCCTTTGAAAGCTTCAGGTCTTCAATACTATAAAGGTGGGAGAGGTCAACACACGCTTCTTTAAGGAGCTTCTCATATCCTGAGCTTGAAAAATCCGTACCAGCCGGAGATATCAGCTGACTTTTTCCCCCCAGCTTTGCAATGGCAACTGCAATATTTGCAGCCCCTCCGCCAGGATATTCTTCATAGTCAATTACAGGGGAAGACTCGTTTTTTCCTGCTATTTTTTCAACATCTACGATGTAATCAAGGGCAATATGCCCCACTACGGAGATCATTCTGTCCATGCAGTTTCCTCTTTTTTGCGGGTCTGGAAGAAACCCGGAAGTTTTTGGGATCACATACATTCTTAAAAGTTGAATAAAATAAAAGACTCAAGAAAAGATAAAATTACTGATTAAGGTAAAATTACTGATTAAGGTAAAATTACCGATTGTGTCCATTCTGCCGTGCCAGATGCTCCCTATATGTTCTTTTTTAGCCAGAGATTCTTTTAACCCTGGCTATATGAAACTGTCCGTAATAAGAAATCGTACAGGTAAGCCTTTCTCTGATCCGGCATTCTTAACACAGTTAAGGAAAGAAACCTGTTTATTTATTTGTCTTGCCTTTCTGCTGCTGCTGTTCGCCTTTTTCACCTGTCCTTTCGAATTCCGTGACCTCGACAACTGTCAACGGAATATCACGCAGAGATTTTCCTATGACGGATTTTGCAATCCTTTCTGCGTGTTCCGCAGATTCGGCATCAAAGACCTTCATCTCAAAAATAAGCCCTACGAGAGCTGTATTTGCCGCTATGAAAACACTGCTGAAAGGCTCACCGCATGCCGGACAGGAAGTTGTTCCCACATCAACCTCTACAAAATCGAGTTTGGGGTTCAGGCGTTTTCCAGCCTCAGAAATCGCAACCCCTATTGCATCATCAGCCGTTTTTACATCTCTAACCAACCAAGCTGCTTCAAGTACCACATGAAAGTTCTTCATAATTATCCACCGTAGATATTAGTATACGTTTTTAAGAATATTCCCGGATAGGGAAAAGTTATTGAGACCTAAAGAATAAGTAAAGTATATTAATTGTTTCCGCTTCGAATGAATGTTTATATTTATAAGTTTTACGTATTATATGGTTTTTCAGTTTAAGCTTTTAGATTCTCAATTTTAGTTTATAAGTTTTAGCTTCTTATTTTATTTTTTTCTAATTTTTCAGCTTTTAGTTCTAAGTTTTTAATTTCGACTTTTAATATAAGTTTTTATTTTAGTTTTAGTTTAGATTTTAGTTTAAATTTCAGTTTAGATTTTAGTTTAAATTTCAGTTTAGATTTTAGTCTTCAATTTTTGGCTTTATCGTATTTTCTAATTATTGGCTTTTCAACCTATCTGATCCTTTTTCAGGATTCCTTACCTTCTATTCCTGTATCTATGTAAGGGTTGCCATACTTCCGAGGTCTTTATAATCATTTATATGATGATTTATCCAATCTTTTCTTCAATCCCTTATATCGTAAAAAGGGTCTCGTCGTCCACTGCAAAAACCCCGAGTTTCGCTCCGGCATCAAGCCAGGCATGCCCATAGCTAAAGGAAGCAAGGGCGTTTACAGGGTCTCCGTTTTCAAGAAAATAGGTTCCGTCTTTATAATAGGCTTCTGCCATTGTATAGTAATCCTCTGCTACCGCATGCATATGGGAGTTCGGGATTGGAGCATACTTTGCTTTCTGCAGTGCTCTTTTCAACATATCCTCGTATCGGTTAACCTTTTCATTCAAATCGGCAGGCATTTTGACCACCATAGAGTCATTTAGCGTTTATTGATTCAACTGGTTTTTATTTGATCTCGCTCTTTCTTCCAGATTATTCTGTTTCTTCCATAATTCCTTCAGGACCGGCTGCAAGTTTCACAAGGGCTTCGGCTTCAAGAAAATGCAGTTTTCCTGGAACTAGGAGGATATGAAGAGGTTTTCCAAAATCAAAACCCTTCAGGTTTTCTGCGTAGTCAGCTTTTACTACTGGCTTTTCCGAACCTGCCCTTGCTATCCCCACAGCAACAGTTCTGTCCATTACTCCTTCTCCTCTTTTTATTTCAACTTCAAGAAGAAGTTCAAGAGCAAGGTTAACGGTCATATATCCTTTTTCTTTATCAATGTCCAGAAAAACAAGAGTATGAAGGCCAAGTCCAGAGTTTTGCTTTATGATATCGTAAGGGGTTTCTGAAATGACCCTAGTACCTCGCCTGCTTTCGTAAGGGTAAGGAATACTTGCAGATTTGCCGAAACGATAGTTCTGCAACCCTGTGAGCCCTGAAACGGCTGAGGCAATTGATGCCCCGTGAACCAGACGGGTTTCTATCCCGAGCTTCTCAGCCCTGAGGCGCAGGTCAACGTGGGTTGTGGAAACCATTGTATCCCCACCTGTGAGAAAAGCAACTTTTTTGTCTTTTGCTTCCTCCAACCAGTCAGGCTGCTGTTCTACATCTTCCCTTGTGAGTAAACGGACTTTCTTTCCATAGAGTTTTTCCATTTTTTCAGGGTTTGTTCCCATCAGGCAGGAAGTATAGAACTCAGCGTACACCAGGTCAGCTTCCCTGACAGCCTCAAGTCCTTTTAAGGAAATATCATATTCATCGAAAAGGCCCAGCCCTATAAATGTGAGCATATCCCGCTTTAGGAGCTTATTGGTTTAAAGCTTTTGGCGCCGCAGGCTCATTCAGGGAATCTGTGGCTTTATTTTCAGGTTTACGGATACGCTCAACGTATTTATATCTAGAAATTAATAATAGGAATGAGGCTTACAATCTCAATTTTTGGAGGTGTTTTTTACGGTTAAAGTTACGCTTATTCACGCCAACTGGTGTACTGCATGCCCGGCAACACGCAGGTTATGGAAAGACCTTAAATCGGAATACGATTTCGAGTATGAGGAAATTGATGTAGAGAGCCCGGAGGGGCAGGTACTTACTGAGAAGCATGGAATAGTTGGTGTCCCTACAACTCTTATCGATGGAGAGCCTGCTTTTACAGGTCTTCCTAAAAAAGCCGATGCTATAGCCCGCATTAAGTGAAGATGCGCTAAAACTTTATTTTTTGAGCTCATTCTCTATTTCTGGGAGGTAAGTATGTACGACCTGATTATAATAGGAGGGGGACCTGCGGGACTTGCAGCGGGAATTTATGCCGTGCGTTCCGGGCTTGACACCCTTATTCTGGAGAGGAGCGAGATAAGTGGCCAGATCTCGATGGCAGATATCGTAGAAAACTATCCTGGCTTTCCATCCATTACGGGAGTTGAGCTGATGGAAAAATACAGGACACATGCCCAGGAAGCTGGGGTTAAGACCAGAATTACTGAAGTTATTTCGGTCCGGACTGAAGGTGCAAAAAAAATCGTCTCAACGGATAGTGGGGACCTTGAAGCAAAAGCCTTGATTATTGCTACAGGCGCAAATCCAAAGTATCTGGGCGTTCCCGGGGAGAAGGAATTTATCAGTAAGGGAGTCTCCTACTGTGCGATCTGCGACGGGCCTTTTTTCAAAAACAAGACAGTAGTTGTCGTAGGAGGCGGCAATTCGGCAGTTACAGATGCTCTTTTTCTATCAAAAATTGCTCAGAAGGTATACCTTATCCACAGACGGGACCGTTTAAGAGCTGCAAAAATCCTTCAGGAACGGGTGTCTGCAACTCCAAATATTGAGCTCATCCTCAATACTCTTGTCCTGGAAATAGCCGGGAGTAAGGAAGGAATCAAAAAAGTTGAAAAAATTATCCTGCAAGACCTCAACAGTAAAGAAATTCGTGAACTTTATACTAACGGAATTTTTATCTATGTAGGAATCCACCCGAATACCGAATTCATTAATGTGGAAAAAAATAGTGAAGGCTTTATCAAGACCGACCGCTGGATGGAAACCTCCGAGAAAGGAATTTATGCCGCAGGAGATTGCAGCGATACCCTCATCTGGCAGCTTGTAGCAGCGGTAAGAGACGGGGCAATCGCAGCCACAGCTGCAAACGAATATATCGAAACCCTTAAATAAAAAATGCCATGGAAGGGCTCGAACTAGAAGCCGGGCTGGGAATCCATTTAAGAAGCAATTGAAAGAGCAATTGAAAAAATATCCGGAGCTTTGATTTCAGGATTTTGACCTGAATAACCTTAAACTGAAATATGGTTATTCAGGTAATAGCTTTTCCAGTTATGGTTCTTTCAAAGCCAGAAAGTAAGAAAGGTTCATAGTAAAAACTAGTTATGCGAAAATTAAAAACGGGACAATAAGGTTCCTTTGTCCCCGAATATACATTTCGGAATTCGCTTTAAGGCTTATTCCAGCATCTGGTTTATTTTATTGTAAAAATCTATAATCAATTTTGTAGCGTCGCTTTCCATATTCAACTGGAAGGTCCGGATCTGCTTTCCAAGAGGTTTTTCTATAACAATACCCGACTCTATTAGTGGGGTAATAACTCTTGATACGCTGGAATGAGACAGACCTGTTTCTTCTGCTATCCCTGATAGGTAGGTTGATTCGTTCTGGTGCTCGATCAGATTTTTAAGTACGGTCATCTGTGCGGTTTTTCCAAAGATTTTTTCAAGTGGATCCATTGTTATCATCTCAGAGGTGGCTGTTCTCCGTAAGTGATTCTTATTTCCAATATTAACTTGCTATTTACGGTTATAAACTTATCTCATTATTGGTTAGTCAGGCGATTCATACAAAATCTTCTAAATATTTGGGGAACTCCGCGCCCTCCCGATTCACTGTGTACATTTTTAGCTATTCTCTTCGTTTTAATATTTGAGAAATGTTTAATACCTAAGAAAATATATACTGTATGAGGTGGAGGGAAATGCATAACATTAATCTTGACCGTGAAATTTTAAAGCTTATAGAAGAACAGCCTGACATAAGTGAAAGAGACATTGCCCACACTCTTTCGATTTCGGAAGAGTCAGTAAAAGTTCGAATTGCAAATCTTCATGATATCAGGGAAAAAATCCTGATTATGGGTAATGAGCACAATGCCCACCATAACCTTAAGAAGGCTCTTGAAGCTGAAAACTACAATGTTGTTAACGTCTCGGAAAGCTTATCAGTCCTTGAGACAGTAAATGCGGAAAGACCGGATCTGGTACTCCTTGATACAGCTTTTCTGAGTAAAGATGGTTTTGAAATTTGCAGACAGCTTAAAGCTAACCCAAGGAGCTGGGGAGTTCCTGTAATGATGCTGAGTGAAAAGAATAAAGCAGAAGACAGTTTTAAGGCCTTTAAATCAGGAGCTGATGATTACGTTGCTGCACCTTTTAATCCTCTTGAATTGAAAGCAAGGGTCGGAATGGTTCTGAGACGTAACCGTATTTGACTCGAGGAAGAGATTTACTTTCTGATAAGCGGTCTTTGTGATCAGCAACAATACTCTCTTAAGGAAAGCAGACGTATTAAAAGGCAAAATTTCCTTTTTGTTTTCCTTTTCAGTATCCGAATATCTAAGAAACTAGTCCGGGTTTGAAATCCATCAAATTTCTTTGAGGCATCTTAAGATTTTTATTTACTCACTTCTTAAGACGCCCTCTTTACCTATATCCTATTAATATGCTTATCAATTCTGTTTATTGTTTTTTTCAAAAATCGCTTGAAATCCATCTGGATGAATTTAGTTGTGTAGTTCTCCAGATATATTCGGTTTAGTTTTTAATTATTTTAATAAAGATTACTTTTTACAAGTCCCTCTATATCACCTCTTAAAATGAGTTTCTTCATTAAAATTAAAGATCCTTTAAAAATTACATCCCCCATTTGAATCAAATTTATCTGTTAAAATCAAATTTCCCAGCAAAATCACATACTTTGCTGGAAGTTTCCTGAGGACTTTGCCGCGACTTCGACATTTGAGTAACAGGTAATGACCTCATACGGGTTGCGCGTAAGATCCGGATTATTTTTATTCAGAAGATATCTGCCCGGTTTTTAACTATTGACTCTTAAAAAATGAGACTTTGGCGAAAGCAGGACACCGTTACTATCGATGGGAGAAAGAGAAAATGAATGATCTTTAATAATTATATTTTATTCAAATAATATTAAACTTATACGTTGGTTTCCTTCTATATCATATGCTTGTTAAATATCGGCTCGGTTCATAAATATGCTTAGAAAACTCTATTTTTAAAATAATAATGTTTATGAATATTTCAAAATGTTTAAAAAAGAATAAAACGTAAATTATTATGCGTAACTGTTTATCTGCCCTTATTCAGGATAAGGAACTAAAGTACAAAATCGATTTAATGTTCTGAAAGCATATAATATTGTTGTTCAAGGTAGATGTGGTAAAGCAGTGGAAAAACGTAGTCCAAAAAAGGTGTGGTAAAGTTATGACTTCGAATGAATGGTATAACAAAGGCGTTGCACTCCATGAACTAAAAAGGTTTACAGAAGCTCTGGATGCATACAATAAGGCTCTGGAAATAAGCCCTGATAATGCGAAAATCCTGTTTAGCAAAGGGATTGTCCTCAAAAGCCTCATGAAGTACGAGGAGGCTCTTGATGCTTTTGACAGGTCTCTTGAGATAAACCCTGCTGACGCTAAAACCTGGTGCTTCAAAGCTGAACTTCTCCTGGGTCTGATGCAGTACGAGGAAGCTCTGGATGCATTCTACCGGGCTATATCCTTAGCGCCTGAAGACCCGGAAGTCTGGTACAGGCGGGGAATGGCTCTCAGGGAGATGAGAGCATATGAAGATGCAATGGATGACCTTGAGAAAGCTATCCGGCTATATTCAAAGAATTACGATATGAGCGCTATGAGCGCAAGCGAATGGTGCAAGAAAGGAATGGGGCTCTGCAAAATAAAGAGTTACCAGGAAGCTCTTGATGCTTTTAACAGGGCACTTGAGTTAAACCCGACTAACGGAAAATCCCTTTACAATAAAGGGGTTGCTCTGCGCTGGCTCGGGAAAAATGATGAAGCAAAATTATACATTGAGAAAGCCGTGGAGATTTTTGACAACAAAATCAAAGCAAATCCCGAAAACGCAAGGTTCTGGTACAACAAAGGAATTGCCCTGAGGGACCTTGAGAAATACAAAGAAGCGCTTGAAGCTTTCGAGAAGGCTATAGACATCAACCCAAGCTTCACAAAAGCCTGGATTGGCAAAGGAATAGTATACGACAGGGTTAAAAAACACCAGAAAGCAATGGAAGCATACGAAAGAGCAGTCGATATAAACCCTATATACTCGGATCTTATTTAATCGCCTTAATTAGAGCATCTTTCCAGAGAAACTGCAGATAAGAAAACAGAAAAAGCCGTTCGCCATTAAAATTCATTCAGGAATTGACGGCATAGCGGCTAAAATAATCTTTTTCTTTTATTTTCCTTTATTTTCTCTTATTTTCTCTTACCGGAGTTTATAAGATCTCATAAAAATCGTGGTGCAGCTATGGATATTATGTAGGTCTAACAAGAAATTAATTAAGTTCCAAACTTGTTTCGTTCAATTTTGGCGTCGCCACATATTGAACTAGCCCACCGATTGATACTTATATGATTTTCACCATATTATACTAAAGAAACCATAATAGGGCGTCTTGTTACAGAGATCCTGTGTTAGACCCCATATAGTGGGAAATTAACTATTTTTGTGCCACACCGATTTATTTAATTGGTTCTATATTTGTCGGTTTTATATTAAAATGCTTGGAATTGTTACCCAACATAATTAATTTTTTGTTAGACCCTATGTAGATCATGTCGCTTGATGTGGCTTTATACTATAAAGTATAAACTCCGGTCTTACCTTCTCTTTTTCTCTCTTATTTTCTCTTACCTTCTCTTACCTTCTCTTACCTTCTCGTATCCTGACTTTCGCATACTGATTAAGTGAACTACCCCGCCCTGCTTTCTTCGAAAGCGAGGAAGGAGACTTCTCGCCTTAAAGTTAAATATTAGTTTTAAGAATCTACCTTTTGACTTCGGGAATCTGCCTGGATATAAGTTCCATTCAACATGCCGATATATCCAATCAAATCCTGAAATGCATTGAGCTGAAAGTCAAAGCACTGTTCTGTTTCCGCGGTTGACCTCCAGTCTCCATAGGAAGCATATGCAGTTTTTAAGCCTAACCTGCGAGCAGGAACCATATCCCTTTTGATGCTATCCCCCACGACCAGGCTTTCTTCTGGTTTTAGTCCAAGGGAATCAAGAGCAAAGAGAAAATGGGCAGGATCAGGCTTTTTCGTACCTGTCATATCTGCAGACACAAGGAATTCAAAGGAATCAAGAAGCCCTACTCTCGTAAGCCTCGCATGGGCGTGATACCTGTCAGCATCTGTTATTACTGCAAGCCTGAGACCAAGTTTTTTCAGTCCTTCAAGGGTATCCCTTACCCCAGGATATAGTTCGAGGTTTTGCAGTTTTTCCCTGTCATAGATCTCACAACAGTATCTGTATCTCTGCTCTGTGAAAAGCCTTCTCTCCTGCATGTAGTCCCTTATGTTTTCATAGTCTTCAAACCCATATGTTCCCCTGAGGAAATAACTGAAAAGTTCTGCAGGCTCCTTCTTAAGGTCCCCATCTCCTTCTCCGAGATAGGTAAGGATTTCCCTGCACGCTATGAGTTTTACGGCTACGAAATCAAAAAGAGTATTATCCATATCAAAGAGTACCGCTTTCAGAGTATGATGATTTTGCTGTACGTTCTTCCGGACATTTTCCATGGTTTCCCTGATTAGTTTCATTTTTTCGGATCTATTTTACATTTTTCGGATCTTTCTGATCTTCTTCTTATTTTATTCTCTTTTTCCAGACTTTTTAGACTACTTTTTGGGGAGAGGCTATAAAAGCCATAAAGCACAGATGTATAGGTCATAAAGAACAATAAACTTAAGTAGATAACGAACACGAATACTCGAAAAATTGTGGGTCTTAATTGTAAAAGACATTAAAGGAAATTTTGACATGAATTCTGGAGAACCAAAGGACGAATCCTTCACAGGAGAAGGAAAAGGAGAGAAAACTGAAACCGGAGAGGGACCGGTTTCCGGGGATATGTACGTGCTGGACGACTCGGAGAGTGTGGCAAAGGAGGAAGTCAGCAACGAAATTCTTGCAGCCGAACTTAATGAATGTGGTCTTGATCTTCTCAGGCTTGGTAAGTTTAACGAGGCAGTAGTTGCCTTTGACAAAGCAATTGAAAAAGACCCGAGGAATATTTACCTTTTAAATAATAAGGCTGCGGCTCTTGAAAGCCTTGGAAAGTTTGAAGAAGCTCTCAAACTCTATCAGGAAGCTATTGAGATCAGTTCTGAGGATGCGGACCTCTGGAATAATATGGCTTTTTCTTACTCCCAGGTAGGAGAATACGAAAAGGCAGTCGAAGCCTATGGTAAGGCTCTTGAGCTCAAACCGGACTATCCTAATGCATGGTATGGAAAAGCCCTGAACCTCAGCCAGGCAGGAAAATACGAAGAGGCTGTTGAGGCTTATGAGAAAGTCCTGAAGGAAGATCCGGATTATAAAGAAGCATGGGCAGGAAAAGGTATAGCTCTCGGACAGATGGGAAATTACGACGAAGCAATAATTGCATACGATAAAGCACTCGAGATTGACCCCGGTTTTCTTGAGGCCTGGTATTATAAAGGAGTGGACCTTGATAGCCTTGGCAGTTACAAGCAAGCTCTGAAAGCCTATGAAAAAGCTGTGGAAATTGATCCTAAAAATGATGACGCCTGGAATAATATGGGGATAGATCTGGAAAACCTGGAGAGGTATGAAGAAGCAATTAATGCTTTTGGAAAAGCAATCGAAATCAATGCCGAAAACTCCGATGTCTGGTATAACAAAGGCTTTACCCTCAGTCAGGTGCAGAGGTTTGAAGAAGCTGTTGAAGCTTACAGAAAAGCCACACAGCTTGACCCCGAATATCTGGAAGCCTACTCGAGCCTCGGTTTTGTTCTGGCTCAGCTCAAACGCTTTGAAGAAGCCCTGGAAACCTACGATAAGGCACTTAAGCTTGATCCGGATGCTGCCGACTCCTGGTTTGGAAAAGCTGTCTGCCTGAGTTTCCTCGGGCGTGAAGACGAAGCTGAGGATGCGTACCTGAAAGCTGTGGAAATTGACCCCAGATATGCTGAGATCGGAGGGAATGTTCAGTAAATTCGGTAAAATCTTTCCTCACCGAATTTTAATTTCTCTCCTTTTTTATCCTTATTTCTTCTATATTCTTTATCCCTTCAATTCATCTTCATGTAGTTCATCTTCATTTTTTTCTCACTATAATTATTTCATTTTTCCT
Organism: Methanosarcina subterranea; assembly: GCF_055385895.1. NCBI lineage: Archaea > Methanobacteriati > Methanobacteriota > Methanomicrobia > Methanosarcinales > Methanosarcinaceae > Methanosarcina > Methanosarcina subterranea. The sequence goes on from NZ_AP042426.1 coordinate 3,616,625, forward strand.
TTTTGCATTCTCCCCTGATATCTTATCTACAACCGGAGTTTATAAGATCTCATAAAAATCGTGGTGCAGCTATGGATATTATGTAGGTCTAACAAGAAATTAATTAAGTTCCAAACTTGTTTCGTTCAATTTTGGCGTCGCCACATATTGAACTAGCCCACCGATTGATACTTATATGATTTTCACCATATTATACTAAAGAAACCATAATAGGGCGTCTTGTTACAGAGATCCTGTGTTAGACCCCATATAGTGGGAAATTAACTATTTTTGTGCCACACCGATTTATTTAATTGGTTCTATATTTGTCGGTTTTATATTGAAATGCTTGGAATTGTTACCCAACATAATTAATTTTTTGTTAGACCCTATGTAGATCATGTCGCTTGATGTGGCTTTATACTATAAAGTATAAACTCCGGTACAAGCAGGATGAAATAATACAAAAATAAAATAATATTACTGCGCGTTAGTTCCGCTTACTGTAATCCGATATTTACCTGCAGGTAGGTTTTGCCCTCATCTGTGTAGTGTTAGAGGTAGAGGACTTGTAGCATGATTATTGAGTACCTGGGAAATATGCACAGAACTGCCAGATTCGATCCAGGAGAAGGGGATAATGTATGACTGAACCTTTTAAAATCGCAGGTATTGAGATCAGGCCCGGAGAAAGAAAATGCATAGAACTTCCTGCAGCTCAACTTTACACGCAAACCCCTATGAATATTCAGGTTCGTGTTATCCGGGGCACAAAGCCGGGTCCCTGTATTTTTGTTACGGCTGCAATTCACGGAGATGAGATCAATGGGGTTGAGATTATCCGGAGACTACTTGAATTACCTGCAGTCAGGCACATTCACGGAACTCTCATTACCGTACCCGTGGTAAATGTTTACGGGTTCATTTCGCTTTCCCGCTACCTTCCGGACAGAAGAGACCTTAACCGTTCTTTTCCGGGAAGCCCTAAAGGTTCTCTTGCTTCCCGCCTGGCGCACATCCTTATGAATGAAATTGTAACTAAATGCGATTGCGGAATCGATCTGCATACTGGCGCTGTCCACCGCCCAAACCTGCCCCAGGTCCGAGTAAACCTGAATGCAGAAGGCTCGGAGAACCTTGGAAAAGCTTTCAATGTGCCTGTGGTCCTTGATTCAAGACTTCGGGACGGGTCCCTGAGAGAAGCTGCAAGCAGTCTTGGAATCCCTGTCCTGGTCTATGAAGGCGGAGAAGCCCTCCGGTTTAATGAGCTCGCTGCAAGAATGGGAGTTCGTGGCATAAGACGTGTTATGGAGTCGCTGGGAATGCTTCACGCACCTCACCAGCCAAAAAGGAAGAGCATCCTACCTGTCATTGCGCATTCAAGTATATGGACCCGCGCCCCTAAAAGCGGAATTGTCCACCCTCTTAAGAAGTTAGGAGATAAGGTAAAGGAAGGGGAAATCATAGGGCTCATTGTAGATCCCTTTGGCGGCCCGGGAGGAACACCGGTAAAGACTGAAGATGACGGCATCGTAATCGGAAAAAACAACCTTCCACTGGTAAATGAAGGGGATGCCCTTTTCCATATAGCCCGTTTTGAGAGGATAGAGATTGTAGAGTCCCAGCTTGAAGAATTTATGAGCCTGAAAGAGCGTCCTCAGGATCATGATTGAGGAACTATAGTTAATTCTGACAGGACCTGGACCTTCTCCCCGGATTGATGCCAGTATTTGCTGCCGAAACGTCTTATTTATTTGATTATGTTTCACTTTTCACCTGTAGTCACTTTTCATCTGCAGTTACTTGTCACCTGCAGTCACTATTCATCTGCAATTACTTGTCACCTGCAGTTGCTTATTACCTGTAATTTACACTGATCTTATCCTGTAACTCTTTTTCAGACTCATTTCCTGACTTCTTGAGTGCCCGACAAAACCGAAAAGTCCAGAAATAGTAAAAGGAAAGGTCTGGCCAAAAACAGGATTCCGAAGCGAAAAGCATATCTCTATATATCGGAAACACTCTTCAAATAGATGTATATCTTCCTTTAAATATAGAAGCACTCCCCTACAGGATAGAGCGGATGAAATAATGAAAGGATGGATTCTTTACAAGAGTATTGCTGCCGAATTAAGGCCCGACCTGTACGAAATTCACCGCTTCATCGAGGTTGCGGGTGAGAAGGGAATAGAGCTCAGGGTTGTAAAACCCGACCAGTTCGACCTGATTGTAACAAGGGACGACAGAAAAAGCATACTCCTCGACGGAGAAGTGGTTCCCCTACCTGACTTTCTCCTGCCTAGAATGGGGGCAGGCACAACCTACTTCGCGCTTGCGGTTATCCGCCACCTTGAACGCCTCGGGGTCCGTGTTATTAACTCCTCTCAGAGTATTGACACCGTAAAGGACAAGCTTTACTCTCAGCAAATCCTGGCAGAAAGAGGAATTTCCTATCCCAATACAATGTTTGCCAAAAACCCTGTCAACATAAACCTGGTTGAAAAATATCTGGGCTTCCCCCTCATAGTAAAAGCCCTCTCCGGCTCCATGGGTAAAGGAATCTTCCTTTCGGAAACCCACGACAACTTCCGCGACCTCATGGAACTGATCCACATAACCAACCCTAACGCAAACATTATCCTCCAGGAATTTATAAAATCCAGCCTTGGAAGAGATCTCCGCGTCCTGGTAATCGGAGGCCGTGCAGTTGCCTGCATGGAACGAATAGCCCCAGCCGGAAGTTTCAAGTCCAACTATTCCAGAGGCGGAGAAGTCCGCAAATTCGATATGACTCCCGAAATAGAGCAGCTTGCAACCGAAACCGCCCGCACCTTCGGACTCGACATAGCCGGCATCGACCTCCTCTTCGACGGCGACCACTTCAAAGTCTGCGAGGCTAATTCTTCCCCAGGCTTCGAAGGGCTAGAAGAGTGCTGCGGGATTAATGTTGCAGGGATGATTTATGATTTTGTGAGAGAAAAAGTGAGAGAAAAATAAGGAGATTAACTTTTTTGTTTTACGCAAAGAAATTACCTTACTTTCAGCCCCGGTGGCCGTTTATGCTCGCCGGAAGATATCGTAACCGGATCAGGGTTAAAGGTAAAGTTTTCAATTCTAACTTCAACCACTCTGGCATCTGCTTGAGTGTCAGGCGTTTCAGCCGGGGTTTCGGGCGAAGTTTCCGGTTCGGTGAGTGTCAGGTTTTCAATGGGAGTTGGGTCAGGAGTATTTTCTGGAGATTCAACTATTTCAGCTGGAGGTTGAGGCACTTCGGCCGGATTTACAGGTGTTTCTACTGGAGATACAGGTTCAGGTTCTTCAGTGCCGTTTTCTGCACAGCCTGCGGACAGGAATATCCCGAGCAGGATTATGAAAATAACAGATTCTCTTCTCATTGCTTTCCCTCATTCAAAAAAGCGGATTATATCTAAAAAGAAAAAGACTGTTTTTTAAAAGACTGCATTCTTTGAATGAAAACCTCCGGAAAACTGGATTTTTGAATCTCAGCACTCCAGCAGGACTAAACCCTCATTCCTCCACCACTACTACAGTTCCTCTCATAGAAGGATGAATCGAGCAATAGTACTCATAGGCGCCTGGATCAGTAAACAGGAACTCATAAGAACCTCCCTGTGCAAGGGATGGGGAACCGAAACTGGTACCTGTACCTTTAACCGTATGGGCTTCAGGGTCCATGTTAGTCCATCTTACGGTTTGACCGGTAGATATTGTTATTGTGTCCGGGCTAAAGGATGAATTAACAATTGACACATCAACAGCTTCGGACTCATCATCGGAAATGCCAGGTATTTCACCTTGAACTGGAAGTATTGGTGTTTCTTCTGGAGCTGCCTCTTCTCTAACTGGTTCTACAGGTTCTTCAACTGGAGTTACAGCATCACCTGGTTCTTCAGTACCATTATCAGCGCAACCTATCGCCAGGAATACACTACATAAGACTAGCAAAATAACCAATTCTCTTCTCATAATTTCCCCCCATGCAAAATCAGATGCTTTATAATTAACATTTTGATTTTATAATAGTTCCTATCTAATTCTGAATATGGTTCCTCCTACAGTTTAGAACCTGAGCAGGTATTTTAAAACTTGAAATATAGCTTCAATTTAGGTATTTGCATACTCAGTTAGTTACTCAGTTAGTTACTCAGTTCTTACCGTTCTAAACAACGGTAAATAAATATTCAAAGTAGAGTTATTGGAGAAATATAGAAAGACAGGGTTAACAGGACAAAATAAACAGACAAGGCTAACAGGATAGAATAAACAGGAAAGAATAAAGGGACAGAATAAACAGGAAAGAATAAACAGGACAAAATTGGACCTAAAAAAAATAAGATCGTTTTTAAAGGCATTCTCGTTGAAATGAGATTTCCGAGCAATTCCGGTATTTCAGATATCGAGATTACCGTTCATTTTCGTATCGATATTACTCCCCCACTATTGTATTCCTATTACCATGTCGGATGAACCGAGTCTGGGCAATGGAGTTCCTTTTCCGTTAATGTGAACTCGTATGTCTTTCCTGACTGTAAGATTCAGGATCATAACTGTAGTTATGGATTTGAAGTTCACATAGTACTACCAAAGTACAGCGTAGAGGATTATGAATCAGGTAGAGTCCAGGTAGAGTCCTAAACTATTACTTAAATAATTCATCACTGGGTAGGAGTTACTCTGATTACTCCTTCTCTTTCTGTAACGTTACCTGCCGGAGTCTCGTCTTCCATTGGAGTCTCGTCTTCCATTGGAGTCTCGTCCTCAAATGGTGTCTCGTCTTCCATTGGAGTCTCGTCCTCAGCTGGAGTAAATGCTTCAGCCGGAGTTACGGCTTCAACTGGAGTTTCCTCTATCACTTCAGTTACTTCTACTACTTCCTGAACTGGAGTTACGGCTTCAACTCCGGTTACTACTTCAACTTCAGTTACTTCCTCAACTGGTTCTCCTTCTTCAGCTGGTTCTTCAGCACCATCCTCAGCACATCCTATTGCTAGGAACACGCCGAACAGAACTATTAAAATAAGCAATGCTTTTCTCATATTTTCCCCCCATGTAAAATTGAGTGCTTTATAATTAATATTCTGGTTTTATAATTATTACTACCAGTTTCTGAACACAGTTCCGTTATTTAGTTCATTTTTTATCAATTGAGTGCTTTATAATTAATATTCTGGTATTATAACTATTACTGCCAGTTTCTGAACATATCTCAGTTATCTAGTTAACTTTCAATCTATCGGATGAAATCTGAATTCATCCAGGGAACAGGTATCTGAAAGCGATTCAAAGCATTTTTTTCCTTTTTAGGGTTTTACCTGTCCTTAAATTATAATACCTGGAATTCTAATATTACTAAAGGACTCTTTTTCGGGGGGAGGTCATGAAAATCAAATCTATTAATCCTTATACTGAAGAAGTAAACTGGACTTACGATGCGTTATCTTTCGGAAACTGCGAGGACCAGATTGAAAAATCCAAGGCTGCTTTTTCAGGATGGAGCTCTCTTTCGGTTGAGGAAAGAACGAGATATATTGCGCGGACAGCTGAGGTACTCAGGCGGAACAAGCAAATTTATGCCGAGATTATTACAAAAGAAATGGGAAAGCCGATCAGGCAGTCACTTGCAGAGATTGAAAAATGCGCATGGCTTTGTGACCATTATGCAGGAAGTGCGGCAGAGTTTCTGAAAGACGAAGTTGTGGAAACAGAAGCTGAAAAGAGTTATGTCACCTTTGAGCCTCTGGGAATTATTCTCGGAATCATGCCCTGGAATTTCCCTTTCTGGCAGGCTTTCAGGTTTGCAGTGCCCACACTGACTGCAGGAAACGTATGCCTGCTAAAACATGCATCCAATGTACCTGGGTCAGCTCTTGAGATCGAAAAGGTCTTTACTGAAGCCGGGTTGCCTGAAGACGTGTTTAAGACCCTGCTGATAGACTCTAAAACTGCCATGGAAATTATTGATGAGGACCTAGTGGACGGGGTTTCGCTCACCGGAAGCGTGGAAGCCGGGTCTGAGATCGGAGAGCTTGCCGGAAGGATGATTAAGCCTTTAGTGCTGGAACTTGGGGGTTCTGACCCTTTTATCGTTCTTGAAGATGCGGACATAGATCGGGCTGCACAGGTCGCGGTAAGATCCCGTTTCCTGAATACCGGACAGAGCTGTATTGCTGCCAAGAGGTTCATTGTGATCGAAGACGTTGTTGTGGATTTTATCGAGGCATTCGAACTCCATATGCAGGAATTGAAAATCGGAGATCCTATGGACAAGGAAACTGACATCGGACCAGTTGCAAAAAAAGAATTTGTTGACAGCCTTGAGAAAATTTTGAAGGATGCAAAAAAGAAGGGAGCAGAACCTCACGTCTACGGGGAAGCGCATGAGAAAGGCTTTTTCTTCAGGCCGACCCTTATCCCTGCAGCCAGTACTGACATGAAGGCCTTCAACGTAGAAGTCTTCGGGCCTATTGCGCCAGTAATTATGGTAAAGGATGAAGATGAAGCAGTGGAAATTGCAAACTCCACGGATTTCGGGCTTGGAGCCGAGGTCTGGTCTGCAGACCTAGAGAGAGCCGAGCGGCTGGCAAAAAGAATCAGGTCAGGTTTTGTGGCTATCAATGGAAGGGTCAAGTCCGATCCAAGACTGCCTTTTGGAGGGGTAAAAAAATCAGGAATCGGAAGGGAGCTTTCTCATTACGGACTTAAGGAATTTGTAAACATAAAGACTGTCGTGGTCAACAAATAAAAACAAACAGTCAGGAAAACAGGTAGTCGAGACCCTGACAAAATCCAGGTTAAGAAACATCATTGAAAGCTAACAAAAAATCCCTTTAGAGAAAAATCTCTTTAAAGAAAAAGCATTAAAAAGAATAAAAGTTGAAACTAAAGATCGAGTAATACTTAGGATATGATAATACCTGGAGTCCTTTATGAAAGCTTCGGACCTTTTTGTCGCCCAGCTTAAAGAGGAAGGTGTGGAATATATTTTCGGCCTCCCTGGAGAAGAAAACCTTGACCTTCTCGAATCTTTGCGAAACTCAGAGATTAAACTGATCATAACAAGACATGAACAGGCTGCGGCATTTATGGCTGCAGCTTATGGAAGGCTGACAGGAAAACCAGGAGTTTGTTTTTCAACTCTTGGGCCAGGTGCTACTAATCTTGTCACAGGGGTTGCCCAGGCACAGCTTATAGGGGCTCCTTTAATCTCCATATCGGGACAAAAGGCCCTGATTGACAACTGGCAGGGCCGTTTCCAGCTTGTAGACGTTGTCAGGATGATGGAACCGCTCTGCAAAAAAGCCGTATCCATTACCGATCCCGGGATGATCCCTACAGTGCTTCGAAACGCCTTCAAACATGCTGAAGCCGAAAGACCTGGAGCTGTACACATTGAGCTACCTGAAGATGTAGCAGGAGAAGAGACAGATGCAGCTATACAAAAGAGGAGCAAGATCAAAATTCCCTGTCCTGACCCTGAAGCTGTAGAAATGGCAGCAAGCATGATTTACGAAGCTAAAAATCCCCTTATCATAGTCTCTTCCGGGGCTAACCGGAAGGCGGTCGCTGAAGAGCTTGAGGATTTTGCAAACAGGACAGGCATCTACCTTGTCCATACACAGATGGGAAAAGGTGTTGTCCCTGATGACTGCCCTTACAGCCTTTTTGCTACAGGAATTCATGCAAGGGATTATGTAAACTGCGGAATTGACGGAGCAGACCTGATAATAACTGTGGGCTACGATATAGTGGAATACCCCCCTTACCTCTGGAACGGGCTGCTGGATAAAAAGATAATAAATATCGATTTTGTGGAGTCAGTACCTGACAGGTACTTTAACCCGACAGTAGAGGTGATAGGAGATATTGCCTCTTCTATCCGGCAGCTTGCTTCAAGACTTCCGGGAAAGAGGAAATTTCCTGTATTTGAAAACACAAGAACCTTCATTGAAGAAAAAATCAATTCTCCTGCCAGGAAAAGCTATCCTCCCCTCCCGCAGGCAGTTGTACAGAGTGTGAGAAGAGTACTTGGCCGTCAAGACATCATCGCTCTTGATAACGGAATATACAAGCTCTGGTTCTCCCGGCTCTATAAGACCTACGCTCCCAATACCGTGCTGCTGGATAATGCCTTTGCTACGATGGGTGCAGGATTCTCTGCAGGGCTCACCGCAAAACTTCTTCACCCGGAACGCCGCGTACTTGCCATTTGTGGGGACGGCGGTTTTATGATGAACTGCCAGGAGCTTGAGACTGCAGTCCGCTACAGGATTCCTCTCGTTGTCCTTATCCTGAACGACAATGCCTTTGGCTTCATCAAATGGAAGCAGAAGAAGATGCACTTTGAAGATTTTGCCCTGGACTACGGAAACCCTGACTTTGTCCTCTTTGCCGAAACTTTCGGGGCAGCAGGTTTGAAGGTTAAAGAAACCGATGACCTTACAGAAGTTCTCGAAAAAGCCTTCTCCCTGAATAAAGTAGTGGTTATTGAGTGCCCTATCGATTACTCTGTAAACTATGAAACTTTCTCGGTCGAGCTCGGAAATCTTGTATGTAAATTCTGATAATAAAATTCCTGTATTTCTGAGACGAATCTATTATTCTGAAAACCCGAATTGAAAGGGATTTCCTGAAGAGCAGGTCTCGACTTTCTGCTTTTTCGGGCATTCTTAAGAAAGTTGCAATTGAACTTATACGGATGGCAAACATCTCAGTCTCCTCAAGGCGGGCCCTACTGCCGGAATTTCCGAAAATTGAGCTTTCCCACCTGTACAGCCCCTGGGGCGTCCATGCTGCCAGGGAAATACAACCCTGTAGTGACTGAGTGTCTGGATATGATAGTTTCCAGATTGTTGAAAATGATACTACAGTCACGCTTGCTGCCCGGGCAGGGCAATCGGACCTCAATCTTGTGACACCTGTAAACCTCCAATATCTTTGAGTCCGTTGGCCTGCTAGCCTAATTACCTGCCGATCTTTCTGAAGCGTTGTGCAGAAAGAATCGAAGTTCATGAAGGCAGGTGCTGAGCCTATCTCGAACTTAACCCTGTCTTGGCAACTTTCCTTACTCCAAAAATAGAGTATCTTAAGTCTGCGAAAATAGCAAATGAAGCCATGGATAAAAATTATATGTTAAGGAAATTGCAATAATAAAAATGGATGTTGAGCAAAAAAGAGGCTGAGAAGCTAAAAAATGAAAGGCTATTAAAAAAGACTTGATTTAGGAGTATCCAGAGTAGATTCTAGAGATTCCAGAATAAATTCCAGAATAAATTCCAGACAGACTTCAATAGACTACACAACGTATTACAGGCTGTACAGATATTTGCCGGAAAACATAAAAAATAATAAGGTAAAGGAATAACTGATAAAAAGAAAGCTAATAGCGAGAAGTTTTCCCAGATTGATAATCTATTATTTACGAGTTTTACATAAAATACTCTATATAATAATCTGGCTCTTCGCTGTTTTGTGTGGGTTGAAGATTATTGCTTAATTAGAAAGTAGCCAGGCTAAAAAGAGAGACATCAGGCTTGAATGTGATTTTCAACAATACATGTTTCTAAATTTTAGATCTGCTACTTCAACATTTAGGAAACGAATGTAAGTTACCCACACAAAACAGCGAAGAGCCAATAATCTAAAAACTCTTCAAGATTAAAGGTTAAAGTGCGATATACGGATTAAATAAGTGGGATATTAAATTAAGTTGGTTAAAGTTAAGTTGGTTAAAGTTAAGTTGGTTAAAGTTAAGTTGGTTAAAGTTAAGTTGGTTAAAGTTAAGTGGGATATGTAAAGTTAGTGAGATATGAAAGTAAAAGGTTTTTTTGAGGTGACCCTTAATTAAGGTACCCTTTTCTCTCAAGCCAATCTACCTGCGGTCTGGTATATTTCCAGATGACATCAGCTTTTGAATCCTGAACTTCCCAGGGGTTTGCGATTACAACATCACCTTCACGGATCCACATTTTCTTATTTTTGGAGCCAGGAATTCTGCCCATACGGACAGTACCGTCCATACACTGCAGTGTAACTCTTTTTGAACCAAGTAAACTTGCTACCGTTGCAAGGACTTCATTTCTATCCTTACGGGGAGTACGGACTCTTGTTATTTCTGGGTTATCACCCGAGTATACGGGCTTGTTTGATCCTGATTGTCTTTTTCTAACAACACTTCTATAATTAGCCAGACTAATTCCTCCTTTGTTGACTTTATTCTGTAATTCTTTGATGGCTTATTGACCCCATTTTAGCCTTTTTCACTTTTGTTTTTCAAGCTCTATTTTTAGAAGCTTTATTTATATACATATTATCTCAATGTTTACTGTCACGGATATTTATCATTCAATCCCTGGCTGCTTTTTCCTTTCAGAACTACTGGAAAAAGAGATCCCCGTTATATTACTCTAACTGAATGAGATGTACTCGATTCCAAGCAGGTTCGCAGAAAATGAAGCGAAAACAAGGAGACAAAACAAAAAGTGAAAAATGAATTGAGTATTACGCAATATAAGTTGCAAAAATTAACACTCAACGCAAATTATTGTCATTATTATTAGAACTTCCTGTGGTTAGGAAGGCAATCTCTGCAGTAAACCGGACGTCCTTCTGTTGGCTTGAACGGAACTTCGGTCTCAACACCGCAGTCAGAACAGGTTACTTTGGTCATTTCTCTGGGGCCGCTGTTGCCGCCTCTGAAGCCACCGCCGCCACCACGGTTACCATCTCTGTTACCGCGGAAACCTCCGGAATTTCCTCTGTCATTAAAACCCATTTTTGTTTCACCTCCGCTTATAGCGGATATTCGATAGTTTAAAAATAAGATGGTATAGAGCTCTTTGATTAAAAACAAAAATTGGTTTTTAATAACAGATTATACTTCTCTTTATTTTCAACTCCAAAAAGACATCCAAATTATATAAACGTTCCCATGGAAAAGTCAATCTATAGAGATGAAAACTTTGATATTTTAAGGGCAAAACTACTCGGCTCAAACTTATAATTAGAGTAAAATTGGAAGTAAACCTAAAATATTGGAACTTAACAAAAATCTTACAGGAACTTTGTAGAAAAAGAATCTCCGTCTGCCTTTTAAATCAGGCAGAACGGACACACTCTATAAAAGTAAGAATTCCGAAGTGAATTTCGGATTAATAGCGGTTCTCTCTGGGCTTCCTGTGGTTTGGAAGGCAGTCTCTGCAGTAGACCGGTCTGTCGGGATCAGGTTTGAAAGGAACCTGAGTTTCAGCGCCGCAATCAGAACAGGTTGCGTTATGCATTTCCCTAGGGGCTCCAAAACCTCCCCGGTTGCTGTCTCTTCCCCGGAAGGAATTTCTGTCATTAAAAGCCATTTTCTTTTCACCTCCGCTTACAGCGGATAGTCATTTGCTTAAAAATAAGATTGTATAGAACTCTTTGATTAAAAACAGAAATTAGTTTTTAATAACAGATTATACTTCTCTTTATTTTTAACGCTTCTACTATACAGTCAAATTATATAAATTTTACTCATAAAAATTAAAAAGAATCTTAAAAATATTTTTCATCTGAAGTCGCATGCATTTAAGTCTAATTTTCCAGATTCGTCTCTTATGATTCGTCTCTTATGAATTGTCTCTTGAGATCTGATGATTAAATCTTAAACTTAACTGCCTGTAATCAGGCCATTTTTCAGGAAACAACAAAATCTAACTTATTAAGTCTCAATTTCTCTTTTCAAGTAATGCCAGAAAGCCCATACACAAACCAGTTCCTAGCCATCAGCACCATATCTGTTGAGATCTTCTGTCTGTCCCCTTCCCATTTTAAGGATAGGGGCGCATTTATATTCAAATTTTTGACGTAATCCCTCCTGGGTTTAATGCTTTTCAACGAATCTTGATGATATTAAATTGAGCTTGTAGAAAACCATACCATAGTCAGAAGTGGATAATATTTAAGCAGCTGGTATAATCAATCCATAAGCAGGAATGCAGTGCACGAAGAATAAACTCTACAAAGAGTGGACTCTACAGGTAAGTATAATCTGCACAACCGGTTAAACCGATCTGAATAACCGGTTAAATAGGTCTAGCGCAACCTGAGGAAAGATATAGCTGAGGTGATGAAAAGAGCAGAGATTTGTTAAGATGGCTCTTAAGAGAACTATTATTGAAAAGAGGAATAAAAGGTTTAACCGTGGCACTGGTTAAAACCAATAAGTGTTAAGAAAGTATTTTTGTGAACTGAGTCTTATAATTTACCATGAGTTATTTCAGGTAACCTTTGCGCTCGAGCCATTCTATCTGAGGCCTTGTATATTTCCATATAACATCGGCTTTAGTATCCTGAACTTCCCACGGAGTCGCGATTACAACATCTCCTTCACGGATCCACATTTTTTTATTCTTTGACCCCGGAATTCGCCCCATTCGGACAACGCCGTCCATGCACTGTAAATTGACCCTCTTTGAGCCCAGAAGGCTTCCTACTGTTGCCAGTACTTCATGGTTCTCCTTACGTGGAGTACGTACCCTTGTAACTTCCTGAGTACTGGGTGCAGAGCTTGCTGATCCTTCTCTTCTCTTCCTCATATTACTTCTATAGTTAGCCAGGTTGATTCCTCGTTTATTTTGATTTCGAATTTTTGATTTTAAATTTTTGATTTTGAATTTTTGATTTTAAATATCTGTATTGAATTATGGTTATAGCTAGCTACTTTAATTTCTTCTACAACTTTCTTATTATATATTGAAACCCTCTACGTTTGTCGATTCCTTACGTACTTTGGTCTAATGGTTCATAAATGGATAGGAAGTTAAAAACCTATAAAAAATATAAAGGGCTTGAAAATTACCATAAATCTGAAACCTCATAAAACTGCTCTTTAGAGATCCCATGACCCAATTTGTAATCTCCTGATCAGAGAGGTTTGAAACTATCCAAACTATAAGTATTAATAAATTTTTACTGATATATAACCTTTGATTGAAATCTGAGCGACAGTTATAAGTAATTCGACACTCAATGAACCGGTTCGTAATAATTTAGGATTCCGATGCCCTTCACCTGAGTATGAGGCAAAAAACACAGATTAAAAAGTGTAGTAGTGTTGCTGTAATATCTTACAGGACAACACTTGTATTGAGAAATTTAAAATTTAGAATTTCCTGTGGTTTGGGAGGCAGTCCCTGCAGTAAACTGGCCGGCCTTCAGTTGGCTTGAAGGGGACTTCAGTTTCAACACCGCAGTCAGAACAAATAACCTTGTGCATTTCTCTGGGGCCGCTGTTGCCACCTCTGAAACCACCGCCACCACCACGGTTACCATCTCTGCTGCCACCGCGGCCGCTGTCTCTTCCCCTGAAGGAGCTTCCTCTGTCATTAAAACCCATTTTTATTTCACCTCCGCTTTCAGCGGATACACATGCTCATAAAAATATGATTGGATATAATTTATTATTTAAAAACAAAAGCGGAGTTTTTAATAACAGATTATATTTCTCATTATTTTTACTAATTCTACAATCTTTTTATGCTATATAAAGTTAATCTATGGAATCTGAGAAAACAGGGAGGTACCTCCCTTAAGAGAGGTGAGGTGAAATGAAAAAACCTGGCCCGAAAATAAATGAGTAAAGTTGGAAAATCCTGTTATCGCAGGCTTCCAGGATAAAGCTTGAAATAGAAAATATTAGATTCGATGAGAGTTAGAACTTCCTGTGGTTTGGAAGGCAGTCCCTGCAGTAAACAGGTCTTCCTTCAGTCGGCTTAAACGGGACCTGGGTCTCAACACCACAGTCTGAACAAACTGCAGGGTGCATTTCTCGAGAACCACTATTGCCTCCTCTGAAACCTCCCCGGTTGCTGTCTCTGCCACCCCGGTTGCTGTCTCTCCCCCGGAAGGAATTCCCTCTGTCATTAAAACTCACTCTTGTTTCACCTCCGCTTACAGCGGATACCCTCTAGGCTGCTATAAAAATAAGATTCTATACAATTCTTTTATTAAAAACAGAAATGAGGTTTTTAATAACAGATTATACGATTCTTTATTTTTACTGCAAATACGTCCCAAGACATTATGATATATAAAACTATCTCAAGTGAGAAGAGGTATGAGAAAAGAGCTTTATGAACCTTTAAAGCCCTATTCCGCCTTAAATATGATCTTTTTTCAAAAGGAAGAAGCTTGACTTCAAATTTCTCGGTTTGTGCCTGATTTTTCTTATTTACACATCAAACTTCTGATGTTTTGATATCTCAGTGAACTTTAAAAGAATGAACCTGGATATTTGATAAATAAAATAAACAAAATAAGTAAAATAGTAAATAAGTAAAATAGTAAATAAGTAAAATAGTAAATAAGTAAAATGAATAAAATAATAAACTGACAGACTCTAGAAGGGAAATAGACGGATGATATAACGAAACCGGAACTGATTAATGATAAAATAGGAAACTGATTAATGATAAAATAGGAAACTGATTAATAAATTAGAGTAAAATAATCATTGATGAACTATTATTTCCTGCTATTACTCGCAATAGCATTTGAAGTATGCGGAACCACCTGTATGAAATTATCCGATGGTTTTTCAAAATTGGCTCCATCAGTTTTGATCTTCGTATTTTATGCAATCAGTTTTTTCTTCTTTACCCTGCCCTTAAAGGAATAGATGTTAGCATTGCATATGCGATACGGGTCGGACTCGGAATTGCTCTTATCACGTCAGTCGGAATTTTCTAGTTCAAGGAACCTGCCACCGCCCTAAAAATTATTTCCCTTGTCGTTGTAATTACAGGAGTTATCGGGCTTCACCTCAGCAATAGAGCCACATAATCGACATGGATGACCAGATTAACCTGATTGAAATAAGTTTGTGTAAACAGGAGCCAGGGCTTTGAAGTTTTCCGGTTCATGGCAGAAAGAATTTCTGCTGTCCGGGTTTTAAAGTTTTTTAGCCACAATTACAAACCCGTTAATTTTGTTGCCTGTCCTGGTTTTGAGCTCTTCAACTCTGAAATAATCAATCTCAAACTCGCAATCTACAAGCAGGAACACGAGCTCTTTCTCGGAAAAATGGTGTGCAATAAATTCATCCTTTCCTGTTTCAGGGTTAAGGGCAAAGAAAGAACCTTCTTCTTTTGTAACCGGAAAGTCCTGAAGATAGCGCTTTCTATAAAGCTTGAGGTGCCAGTTCTGGCTGAATTCAACAAGATAAAGGTAACCTTCAGGTTTCAGTACTCTGAAAGCTTCCTGAATTATCCTGGCTCTTTCCTGTGGGTCAGGTACAGAGGTCAGAAAAGCCTGCATGACTACAAAATTGAAACTTGACCTGTGAAAAGGAAGGAAAGAAGCATTTCCAACTTGAAATTCAGCCCTCCCTTCAATCTTTCGATCCAGTTCCAGGTTATTTGCAGCAGCTTTTGAAAGCTTTACAGCTTCTGGATTTATATCTATCCCTGTTACTAGGTATCCAAGGGAAGCAAGTTCAAGACTAATTTTCCCAAACCCGCATCCGATGTCGAGAACATTATCACCATCCTGCAGATAATTGTAAATTATGGGGTAAAGCTCAAGGCTTGAGGGTATATTCTTTCCAGGCACAGTTTCCCAGTATGATTTAGACATAAAGAACCAGATACAGGTAAAGAATAAAGAATATTCCTAAACCCATAAAATGCTCTGAGTTGTTAGCTTAGGGTAAATGGAAAAGTAAAGGAAAGGCAGGGGTGTACTGCGAAGAAGAGAAAAGCCAGAAACGAAATCAGGAGAAAAACCTGTAAGTAAATATACATAAAAATAGGTAGAAGGGAAATAAAACAGAATAAATTCTACCTCAAAATGCTCTTTTTCGAATCTATCTTCCATTTTTTGTTTCAGTTTATTTTTTGTTTCAGTTTATTTTTTGTTTCTCTTTATTTTTTGTTTCTCTTTATTTCTACTTAATTTCGGCTGAACACCAGATAGCTTGGAGCAGGCATTCATATGAGGATGAACTGAAAAGCGGTTTTTGGGGGCAAAGACCATTTTTTTCATGTAGAGAAGAACTCGGCACTGGCAGTAAACAGGAAGAAAAAGGAACCGGAAATGAGAGGAATGGTAGACAAAAAAGCTGGACGAAGAGCCAGAGGGAGGGTTGGAAGGATAAAGCAAAGAATCAGGAGAGAAAAAGATGGTAGGGAACAAAAAGGTGAAAAAATAAAAAGGGTAGATAATCATTTGGAAGTGAATGAAACAATAAAGATATTTCAGGCAACTCCTGAATCCGCCCTACAGGCGTTGCCTGAAAAATATGCTTATTGTTAAGGGTTAACCCCGTTAAGACGGACTTTGACACCGCCTCAGTACCGTTTCATACAGGGTATTTAATCCCGCAACAGCCCTATGACATTACCGCCAAGGTCGCAAGATACTTATCTTCGCGGGATAACACAGTGGCTTCTGCTGCAATTTCCGGAAGGAATCGGATCGTTGACATCAATGTGGATGCAACAGGTGCCACTGCTTCAGGATGGAAATGCCCTTAACATTCAGGTTTTTCTCAATATTTTTTGGAGTACTTACTTTTTGGAGATTAGTTCCGTTCTGTTTTTGAGACCTTTATTCCTTCGTGTTTTTTTGAGATCTTTATTTCCTTCACTTTTATAAAGATCTTTTAATTCCCATGGATTGTTTCAAAACTTTTAGTTTCGTTTTTGCTTGAAAACAATTTGGGACTAGAATTTCATATTGTAAAATTAGAATATAAGTATACTTTTTGCAGTAGTTCTGTTACCTGATTGAATAGATGCTTTTAAAGCTTGATAACGCTTTATTTTCCTTGATAAAAGATCTGCACCATTTATCTTAGAGAAATAACGTATATAACTCTCTTTATTAGATATACAAGGGCTGCCTTGAAAAAGAAGCCAATTTTTTAATCCCTTATCGCCCTTTGATTTACTGTTAAAGAATTAAAACGAGCTGTAAGAACAAGGAAGGTGTTTTAAACATTTTAAAATGTTTTAAATACTCATTTCAGGCTTTAAAATCCCAAAAGAGACTGACAAGCTGCTTTAGGCCGAATAACCGCAGGAAGACTTTATGATAATAATATACGAGCCTGGGCGGGAAGAAGAATATGACTTTTTCTTAGTGGTTGAGCCCGCCTTACTGCAGCATATCTGGAATAAATCAATGTCAATTTTCTCGAAATTCTGGAAGAGAAATACTATAAGGCACAGAATCGGCATATTATCCTGTGATGGAGACGGATTCGGGAACTTCCTCTACAGATGGTAAGGCACTTTTTCCTCTGTATGCTATAACATTCATCGGAACCCTAGGGTTCGGTATCATACTTACTTTTCTCGTATTTCTTGTAACAGATTATGGGGGCAATGCCCTTGTCTATGGCATGCTCGCATCCACATATCCTGCTTTCCAGCTTATCGGAGCTCCTGTTCTGGGGCGGTGGTCCGACCTTTACGGAAGGAAGAAGATTTTGTTGCTGAGCCAGATAGGGACTCTACTTGCATGGGTCATTTTTCTTGTCGCCCTATTCTTTCCCGTAATCCCGTTGATAGAGGTTAGGTCTGACCTGCTGGGCGTTTTTACAGTTACTCTTCCCCTATTTGCACTCTTTTTTGCAAGGGCCCTTGACGGTATTACAGGAGGGAATGTATCAGTTGCCAATGCATATCTCGCTGACCTCACCTCCGAAGAAGAAAGGAATAAAAACTATGGCAGGATGTCTGTCGCCTCAAATCTGGGATATGTCTTTGGCCCCGCCCTTGCCGGAGTCCTTGGGACGACAGTCTACGGCGAACTTATCCCTGTATCTGTAGCCCTAGTGATCTCAGTCATAGGGACTTTTATCGTGCTCTTTCTGCTTCCGGACTCAAAGCCCTGCGCAATTAAGGAATACCCGGAGTCCACAGGCATCAGAAAAGTGCTCGGACAGGAGCAAAAAGAGTGCTATCAGGTAGAAGCAGGAAGTAAAATAACCTTTAGCGAAGTTTTCAGGCTTAAATACATCCCTTTTATGCTAATTGTTTACTTCCTTATCTTCCTGGGATTCAATATATATTATACTGCATTTCCGGTCTTTGCCGCTGTCGCTCTTGAGTGGAGTCCTGCCGAACTGGGCATTTATTTTTCCGTCATCAGCGCACTTATGGCTCTCGTACAGGGTCCGGTCCTCGCAAAACTTGCCAAGAGATATCGAGAGTCAATCCTTGTCATCGCCGGCGGCTTCATTTTGGGTCTGCAGTTCATCCTGATAGTTCCTGGAAACTTCTTCCTCTTATACTTAGCGGCTGTCTTCTTTGCTTTTGGGAACGGGATTATGTGGCCCTCTATTCTTTCAATCCTCTCGAAATTCGCAGGGAAAAAATACCAGGGCTCGGTCCAGGGTTTTGCAATGAGTGCAAGCAGCCTTGCAAGCATAATCGGGCTTCTTGCAGGGGGCTTGCTTTATACGCAGCTAGGAGTGATTTCCTTCCTGATAGCAGCCGCGATTATATATGTAGTCGTCTTCCTCTCGTTCAGACTCATAAGAATTGAAAAAGAGAGAGTTGCAGAGCTGACAATTGAGGAAATTTCAGTTAAAAGCTGACAGTTGAGGAAATTTCAGTCAAGGTCACCAGAAACAGTTGAGCTTATAAAACAGGCACAAAAACTCAGTCCAGAATACAGAAGTCAATCCAGAATACATAATCACGGAAAACAAGGAAAAAAGGTAATATTGCAGCTTAGTCTTTTTGAGCACAGCGAAAAGGACAGAATACTCCTGCAGTTATATCGTAACTCCCAGAAAATCTTCGATTTCCTGTGATCCCAGGGCACAATTCGGGACGGAAACCTCTTCACCCGTGCTTCCTTTCTTCTATAATATACCATCTAAAAAAATACCGATTATTACTTATTCATATAAATATTATATTGGCTTACCAAATTAACAAATGGTGTGGATGATAAAGCATTGGAATTACCACAGTTACGGCATAAATTTGATTACTCATTCACCGGGGTACTCGTCGGCAATTAAGCCGGGAAGAAATGCATACATCCTTATCCTTGGTCTAGTAATTATTTTCCTGACCGTCAATTCGGCGTCTGCTTTTCCTATAAATTCAGTTGTTGCTTCAAACTTTAGCAGTCCTACTGATTCAGGAGAGCTGGAGGTCTTTATTGATGGGGCTGTAAATACACAGCTCAAGGCTCATCATATTCCCGGAGCAACCGTAGCTGTGGTCAAAGATGGACAGGTCATTTTTGCCAAGGGCTATGGTTATGCCGATATCGATGAACGCAAGCAAGTAGCTGGAAATCAAACTCTCTTCCGTGTAGGCTCTGTCAGCAAACTCTTCATATGGACGGCAGTAATGCAGCTTGCTGAACAGGGAAAGCTGGATCTTGATGCCGATGTTAACATATATCTCAAGGACTTTCAGATACCTTCTACCTATTCCAGGCCTATTACCCTCAAGAATCTCATGTCCCATACAGCGGGCTTCGAGGATTTAGCCATTGGCGGACGTGTTTTTGTGCGTAGCTCAACTGATATCATGCCGCTGGACGAGTACCTGAAAAAAGAAATGCCTGCTCGAGTGCGCCCTCCTGGAGAACTAACCGCCTACTCGAACTATGGCTCTGACCTGGCTGCATATATTGTTGAGCAGGTATCGGGAATGCCATTTGATAAGTATGTGGAACAGAATATCCTGCTTCCGCTGGACATGAACAATACAACATTCGACCAGCCCCTACCATCCAGGCTGGCTTCGAACATGTCCAATGGATATGTTTATGAGGATAACGCTTACATAGCAAAGCCTTTTGAATACTTGCAGGTCTGGCCGGCAGGCTCTATGAGTTCCACCTCCGAGGATATGGCAAAATTCATGATTGCCCATCTTCAAAACGGAAAGTATGGCAATAGCCGTATACTGCAGGAGGATACTGCACAGCAAATGCACAGCAGTCTCTTCAAAAATGATCCCGGAGTTAGCGGCATGGCATACGGGTTCTTGGAGATTAATCCGGACAACCCGAGAGTTATAGGGCATGGGGGCGACACTATCCTGTTCCATACCCAGCTGGTGCTGATACCCGAAAGCCAACTTGGACTGTTTATTTCCTGTAACGAACAAGCTAGCGAATCAGCAGTCAACGAGCTACGGCAGGTTTTTATGGATTATTACTATCCACCGCCTCTTTCCCCAGTACATGAACCCATCTCTAGCTTTGAACAGAATGCAAGCCTCTTTGCTGGAAGCTACCGCCCAACAAGGAGCGCCTACACCAATTTCGAAAAATTAGCCTCTCTCTTCCAGGAGGTACGGGCATCTCCAGGCCCGAATGATACTCTGATAACTTCTCAGCTATTCCAGGGGTCAAAAAAATGGATAGAGGTAAAACCACTGACTTTCATTCCGGCTGATGGTCTGCCTTCCCGGGACGGGCTGGTCTTCGGCAAAGATAGACAGGGTCATATCAATTATCTCTTCATGAAACTGAGTCCCAAGACTGCCTATGAGAAAGTGCCCTGGCACGATGATATCAATATTAATCTTTCCCTGTTGGGTGGTTGCATTCTCCTATTCTTGTCGACGCTCATCTGGCCGATGAGCTTGATTATCAAGCGCTCCCCTTGGAAGCTAAAAAAGCCTGCCACAATTGCCAGATTGTTTGCAGGCGGAGCCAGCATGATTAACTTTCTGTTCCTGATGGGGTTAATATCCCTTTTTTTGGCTAAGCCAGCAGATGCAGAATTCCTATACTCTATCACTACCTTCTTAATAGTCCTCATGGCAATCGCCCTGATAGCTGCAATTCTAGCACTTGGCTCTGTTGCATTCGCAGCCCTTGCATGGAAAAATAGATACTGGGATCTTTCTGCAAGAATTCATTACAGTCTTGTGGTCCTGGCTCTGCTGGCGTTTGTCTGGTGGCTGAATAACTGGAATTTTCTTGGGTTCAGGCTCTAATTTAATCTCATGCCGACGGGAATTTGGCCAATTCTAGAGTTCCATACGCTTGTCGAGGAGAAAAGTGCTTGGTACTCAGAAACTTTCTAATTATTTAATATAAGGAATTGAAGAGTTCATCGGGATTCAAAGGTCTATAAGGATTCAAGGATTCATAACGCATTCCTGACCACAGTTTTCCAGGAAACTCCAGGGGAAAGATTCAATAATTAATTCTGAACATGCAGAAGATTAATTTAGGATATCCAGTAAATCAATTCCAACACATATTCACAACTTGGCTTTAGAAAGAATTCAAATTAATAGAATTAAAAAAGAAATTATTTTCAACGAGAAACTACGAATAAACTGCATAAAATAGTCGAAGTTGAAAAATAGTTTCTTTTGAACAATCAGCGAGCAGTAGGAGAGAAACAGTATGGAATGGCCTGTAACTTCCGGAGACTATATAATAGGAGATACGAATTCAAGCGTAGCTGTAGTAACTCTTGCCTCTGACTACACTGCATGGGAACTTAAGAATTATGCAATTTGTGGGACCTGTTTTAGTGAGAACTTCGGGATTGAAAAAATAATTGTGAATGTGCTTGCAAACCAGAACATACACTGCCTGATTGTCTGCGGAGAAGACAGCGGCCACCTGGCGGGCCAATCTTTGATCGCACTAGCCGAAAATGGAGTTTCTACCATGGCAGGCTCTAGAAAAATAGCCGGCTCAAACGCCTCTCTGCCTTACTTAAATGAGATACCGATGACTGCAATCTCCCGATTCCTCAGGGAAGTAAAAGTTGTAGACCTTATCGGAAACAAAGACCCTGTTGCTATCCAGAAAGTAATCGATTCCTGTACCGGCCCGAAAAGAATTGAAGCTCAAATCGTATCCATGCCAGAAGTTGATGAAGACAGCTGGCGAAAGTACGAGCAACTGATAAAGCAAAATGTTATGTCGAAGATAAAGAGGGGATGAGCTGAGTAGAGCTTGAGAAAGAGAAACTCTTCTTTCAAACACAACACGGCTTACTCTTCAGCTTACGAATAAATTTCCTTAACCCTTCCAACCTGCCCATCCGTCAACTGGACTTTGATCCCATGAGGGTGAGTTGAAGAATTGGTTAAAATGCGCTTTACAACGCCCTGGGTTATTTTCCCTGTTCGCTGGTCCTGCTTTAAAACAATTCCTACTTTTAATCCTTCTTTGATATTTGCTCTGACACTGCCGTTGTTCATGGCAGAAGGTAAATTCATTGTTATATAAATCAGTACGTTTTTAAAAAAATGATATCTATTTAAAAAATTGACATTCATAAAAGATTGATATTATTGATTATGTCCATTACTTGTTTTTTTCTTTGTTTTCAAGCCAGTCCATTACCCTGGGCCACAGGGACAATGAGATAATCATGGTAATCACAAAAACGAAAATAGAACCTGCTGCGAGATCTACCAGAGTGTAGGATGCTTCTCCCCGGTACATGTTGGTTAATAGAGTCCCAAGCAGGAAGAGGTTCATTAATACTATTGAGGTGGCAATACTTGAGAGAAGCACAACTCTGGTCCTTTTGTCTTTGGATCCAAATTTTACCATATGATTCACCATCAATAACCAGATGTTCAGAGTGACTAAATGTTAAGAATGACTGGGTGTTCAGAATTCCCTAACTTAACCTTTAAAAGGTTCAGCCAGAGAGCCTTTGAAGCCCGCATGCAGGAAAGTTCTGCTAGCAGCCTTCCAAAGCATGCGGTTTTCGAGTTTTCACGTATACCTTGACATAGAAGCTTTAAAAGTATCTGCTCTGAACTTATTTAATCCTGCTTCTTTTCATTAGCAGGGAATTCGTTGTTACAGAAACCGAACTCAATGCCATGAAAGCAGCAGCCAGTTCCGGCGTGATCAGAATTCGGTGAAAAACCGGGTAAAGAATTCCTGCTGCAATTGGGATACCTATTGTATTGTATCCAAAAGCCCAGAAAAGGTTCTGTTTGATTTTGTTGATAGTAAGCCGACTCAACTTAAGAGCTATAACCACATCCCGGGGATCATTCTTTATAAGTACAATTTCTGCGGATTCCATTGCCACGTCAGTGCCTGCCCCCATTGCAATTCCTACATCGGACTGAATCAATGCAGGAGCGTCATTAATGCCGTCACCCACCATTCCGACAAGTTTGCCCTCTTCTTGAAGCTTCTTAATTTCATTTGCTTTATCTTCGGGCAGCACCTCGGCAAGCACTCTGGGGATGCCTACTTCTTTTGCAATTGCACCGGATGTAATAGCATTGTCTCCGGTAATCATAACCACTTCGATTCCCATTTTTATCAGTGTCTCAACTGCTTCCTTGGAGTTTTCCTTCAGGGTATCGGCAACTGCAACAAGACCTATGATTTCGTTTTCAAAAGCTGCAAGCATTGCAGTTTTCCCATTTTCCTCAAACGTGCGCATTCTGGGCTCAAGATCCTCGAAGGGAATCCCGTTTTCGTCCATAAGCTTGCGAGTGCCGAGTAAAATTCTTTTTTCTCCAAGGTAAGCTTCCACTCCTTTTCCCGGGATGGAACGGAAATTTCCTGCCTTTTCGAGGCTAATACCCCTTTCCTCAGCCCCTCTTACGATAGCTTCCCCGAGAGGATGTTCGGATCCCTTTTCAGCCGTTGCAGCAATAAATAGCACCTCCTTTTCTTCGTGACCATGAGCTGCAAACAGATCTGTGAGTTTTGGAGTCCCTTCTGTAAGGGTTCCTGTTTTGTCAAAAACTATAGTATCAAGTTTATGCGCCCTTTCAAGGGCCTCCCCACCTTTTATAAGAACTCCGTTTTCCGCACCTCTGCCTGTACCCACCATGATGGCTGCAGGAGTTGCAAGCCCGACAGCACACGGGCACGAAATTACAAGGATAGTAATGCCAATAAGCAGGGAGAAAAGGAATGGACTGATTCCCCCCATAGCTACTGATTCCCCTACTCCATAGCGCCAGTAACCTATGAGAAACCAGAAGAAAAAGGCAAAAAGGGTAAGAATATGGACGGCTACTATGAAATTACCGGCAAATACATCTGCAACCCTCTGGATGGGGGCTTTAGTGGTCTGGGCAGTTTCAACAAGCCTCACAATCTGAGCAAGAGCGGTATCGGCACCTACCTTTGTAGCCCGAAAATTAAAAGATCCTGTTTTATTTAAAGTAGCCCCGATAACCGTACTTCCGGGACCTTTCTCTACTGGGATGCTCTCACCGGTGAGCATTGACTCGTCCACTGCCGAATTACCTTCTACAACAACTCCGTCAACCGGAATTTTCTCTCCTGGACGGACAATAACAACATCGCCAACTACTACTTCTTCTACAGGAACCTCTTTCTCGATGCCGTCTACAAGAATTCTGGAGGTTTTTGCCCTGAGCCCCATCAATTTCCGGATGGCTTCTGAAGTCTTACCTCTCGCCCTTACTTCTAGATATCTGCCAAGAACAATGAAGAGTATTAGAAGACCTACTGTATCGTAGTAAAGGGTGTCATATCCAGGGCCCAGATCAAAAAATGTCGCTGCTACACTGATAAGGTATGCAGATCCCGTCCCTCCGGCGATCAGCAAATCCATATCGGTTACGCCATGCTTGAAGCCTTTAAAAGTTCCGACAAAAAACTGCCTCCCCGGGAAAAGAAGCACCAGAGTAGACATTACAAAAAGTACTATAGGATCCATGAGGAAAGCGGGCACAAAATGAGAGACCGAAGGGAAAAGCATGCTCATATTTCCGATAAATATTGGGATTCCAAGCAGCGCAGCAATTATCAGGTTATTTCTCTGCCTGCGAATTTCAGCATCTCTGGACATCTGTTCTCTGTCTTCATATTCCACAGTTTCAGCTTTAACTGATGCCCCGTAGCCGATACCCTTAACTGCAGCGATGATTTCCCTGACAGAGATACGAGCTGAATCGAATTCTACAACTGCTTTTTCAAGCGGAAAGTTTACGGATGCTGAGATTACGCCTTCGGTTTTATTGAGGATCTTCTCGATATTTGCAGCACAGGAGGCACAGCTCATGCCCTCAAGGTTGAGAGTTACCGTATCCTTTTCTACCTTATAGCCGATAGATTCGATGGTATCTTCAATTTCCTTAGGAGAGATAAGAGAGGGATCAAAACCAACTTTTGCCCTTCCAAGTTCCAGATTGACAGCTACTGAGTCTACCCCTTCTTTTTTCTTCAATACTCTCTCGATATTCGCAGTACATGCCGAGCATGTCATCCCGGAAACTCCGAGAGTAATTTCTTTCAAGCCTGTATTCTGCTCTGGGATTTTGGAGGCTGCCTCTTCTGCAGTTATGCATGCTTCAGTAAGTGGGCATGCCTGAGAACCTTCCGGTACCCTTCCCTCAGCTTCTTCCGGAGCCCTATCAGCAGATTCCAAAACCTGACCTTTCCTCTCTTCTTCCCAGGAAGGTTCGGAGCTTTCTGAATGGGCTTCTTTGTGATCCTCTTCAATCTCACCTTCAGGTTCTGTAGAATATCCTGCCTTTTGAATAGCTCCTTTTATATCCTCGATGCTTGTTTTTTCAGGATCAAAATTAACAGTTGCACGTTCGGCTTCAAGATTGACGTCTACAGATTCCACGCCTTCAAGAGAAGAAATAGCATCAGCTACGCTTTTCTGGCAGTGACCGCAGGTCATGCCGTAAACTCCTATCGAAACTTCCATCGGATATGCCGCCTACCCAGTTTTTTCAGAATGCCTGACCGCTCAAAAGGCGTTCATTGGCTCTCTTACACTTTTATAACCCGCTTCGAGCAGGGTCATCCTTATGACATGTGCATCAGTTATCCGGCTGTCATAGGTCACGTATACCGTCCTGTCAAGGACATTTACATTTACACGGGAAACCCCGTTAATAGAGGCAATGAGTTTGAACTGTATCTTTGCAGTACCTGCAAATCATATCATCTACTACAAATGTTGTCTCCCCGATATCTTCACCCCCGGATCTTCAGCTGCTTTTTAAACAGACGTTTCACCCGTATTATAAAAATCTGTACTTTTTACTATATAATGAATTCCTTAAGCCCGACAAATGAAGTATCTAAAGACTGATTGAATCCTGATCAGACAAATCATTCCAGTTCAGGCTGGCTCATATCCGGTTTCCCGTACTGCAGCCTTTATTTTCTCTACATCGGTTTTTCCTTCATCGAATTCAATAACAGCCTGTTTGTTCTCAAGGCTCACATCTACTTTCTTTACGCCCTGTACACCTTCGATTGCTTTTTTAACCCTCATAACGCAGTGCCCACAGGACATACCTTCAACCTTTATGGTTTCTGGATTCATAGTTTCTACCTTCATTTTTACCAGGATATGACTGTTCCGAATTCTCTGTTTTATTCCATTTTACAATTCCAATCGTAAGGAATTATATTGTTGCAAATAGGATTAACCCGCCTTTCATCTACATTTTCAGGATCATAGAATAAGGAAGGCATTCCTATCACCACAGATACATCGTTGCCTACATTTTTTGTGCCGTGAAAAATTCCTGGTGGAATATAAACTGCGCGAGGATATCTTTCACCCATAAATATTTCATTAAGAACTTTATAAGTAGGTGAGTCTTTTCTGTAATCATATAATGCAACTTTTACCATCCCAGTAACACAAAATAGGTGATCTTCCTGTTTAGAATGAAGATGCCAACCTTTGATCATTCCAGGATAAGAATATGAGGCAATTATTTGCTTGATGTTCTGTGCTTTCAGTTCCTCATCGTCTAAACGTATAAGCTCGGTCAAAAATCCTCTCTCATCGCTGAACAACTTCATATCCTTTATGAAAACTCCTTCTATGAGTTTTTCACCATAAAATCCAGGAATACTTTGAACTCGTGGTTTTTCTAGTTTATTAAAATCTTCTATACTTTGTACTTTTATCATACATTCTGCTTGCATTCTTACACCTCTTTTTTTTCATACATCCATGATAATGGATCTTTACCACTTTCAAACATAGTTCCATAAGACTCAAATTTACCAATATTGCTGACAGTACAGAAATGCATACCAGAATCTGATTCTGTCATCATCAATGGTTTAGCCTTTTCTACGTCCCACGAACCGTCTTTCTTGTTGTATATTTCATCTACCACCTCAAGATGCACTACCTTGCCTAGAATCAGTAGGTAAGGAAAGCCGCCATATTTGTCTTCATATATGCTATGCAATTTGCATTCCATCCATGCATAGCATCCTTCAATTCCTGGTGCTTTGACCTTCTGTGAAGGTTTTTCCTTTAAACCTGCCAATTCAAATTCATTAACAGTAGAAGGGACATGAGACGCAGTGGGTATCACTTTATCCACCATATCAACACCAGGCATGTTAAGAACAAATTCCTCTGTGTTTTTGATATTATCAAATGTGTCTCTCATTTTCGCTGAAGCTACACAAATTAAGTCGAGTGGGCGTAAAACAGGCATAACGCAAGAATAGGGCGCTATGTTTCTGATTCCATCTTCACTGACTGTGGAGATAAACGCAACAGGCACAGGTATCAGTGATTCTCTTTTGAAGTTTTCTAGTATCATATGTACCTCCAACTATCCTTTAAATTTTAAGCTATTTAAATATTACTTTTTTATCTTTTAGTAACATTTTTTTATAAATTATATACACTTGTTAATATTTTATCACAAAAAACATATGTTTTTACAACTGTAGGATCGTAAAACTAATTTTAGTATTGCTCGAAATGTTATCCCATCCAGGCATACTGATAAGATCTTAAAATTAAAAAATTGTGTCAAATTTGTAAAATTAATAAAAAATAGCTGGTTGAATTTTTCACAAGTATATAAATAGGGCTTATGTACTTGAAGCAAAAAACACGTGCCTTAAGCATAGTAAGTTAACAATCTGTAGTAATTAAAAGCTTAATGCCATTAGTTTTCAGTTTAGTTACATAAGTCCATACTTTGAAGAAATCAGTTGACCATACACACTATTATAAATCTTATTCAGAAATTGGTTCTTGAAACTAGAAAATCAGCTATTGACTCGATTTCAGAAAGTTCTACGTTCAGTTCTTCTCCGGTAAATCCAGCTCGGAAAACTTCCAAATTTGATGGAATTGAAGTCAGAATATGAGTTATATCTACAGTATTCATCATTGACTGAGCCATGATCTCATCTGTACGATTAAGAATAAAATAGCAGGGTTTTCCGGCTTTTTCCGAAAGTTCTTTAATTTTTTCAGAAAGCCTTGAAGATTCATAAGATGGATCAAGTACCATTAATATAAGGTTACATCCTTCTTCAATTCCTCTTCCGAAATGCTCTATGCCAGCTTCAGTATCTACAAATATAACATCTTCAGATGTAGTTTCCATGTTATTCAGCAAATTCCTCGCAAGAGCTCCCATCGGGCAGGCACAACCTTCTCCAAAGTCATGGATTTTGCCTATGGTCATTATTTTGATTTTTCCTTTTTCTATGATATAAGCTTCAGGAATATCGGAAATTTTCCATTTGTTTTCAAAAATACTGATAGTGTCTCCTTTTTGATATGCCTGCATTAGTTTTTCTCCCAGAATTTTTTTCCCTCCAAGGTAATTCATAAAATCTTCAGGCATTTCAAGACCTAGCTGTTTATGAAGCCCAAAATTTGACTCGTCACTATCCACTACAAGTACATTGTAATTTCTCTTAACCATGGATTTTGCAAGCAAAGCAGTAATCGTGCTCTTGCCGCTACCACCTTTTCCACACACAAGAACTTTCATAATTTTACCTCTTCTTCAGGATAATTAATCTTAAAAGATTATTGAATAATATCATATTATGCTAACAATACAATACTTTCTATAGTATTAATAATATCAAGTTTATAGTGATAAAGTGACTATGAAAAAGAATAGTAACGGAATTTGTTTGTGTCCACTTAAAGGAATTATTTCCACGATATCCAAAAAATGGGCCATGCTCATAATCAGTGCTCTTGGACATCATAATAGGTTGCGTTTCCATGACCTAATGAACACTCTTGAAGGCATCAGTCCCAAATCACTTACAGACCTGTTAAAAGAGCTCCAAAAAGAGGGCCTGATCCAACGAGAAGCATTTCCCGAGATGCCTCCGCGGGTTGAGTACTTTTTGACAAATGATGGAAAACAGCTTTGCGAAGCAATTATTCCTTTAATAAAATGGGCAGAAAAACGGGATGATCTGCATCAGAAAAACATGTCATTCCACCTGGCAGAGTACAAATGCCAGAGTACAAATAATACTCCTAAATGAACTGTACAATAAAGGAAACCGTAATTGATTGACATAGGACTTACATACTTTACACACTTGAAATATAAAATCAGGCACATGCAGACTTGTCAACAGGATTTGGGTTTATACAGTTAAGGGATAATTGAAATATAGTATCAAGGGGTTTTCTTACCAAAAATGGTTATTGGGGGAAATAGAATTATAGATCAATTCCCCAAACTGAAACTTAGAAGTTATATTTGTGTCATTCCTAAGTTTTTTCTGCTCGTTTTTTTCAGTTCAACTGCGTAAGTCCTACAGGATTAAAATTAACAGTTGCACGCTCGGCTTCAAGATTGACATCTACAGATTCCACACCCCCAAGAGAAGAAATAGCATCCGCTACTCTTTTCTGGCAGTGACCACAGGTCATGCCATAAACTTCTATCGTGATTTCCATCGGTATGCCGCCTTTCAGATTATTCAGACTTCCCGACTACTTAAAAAGCGTTTACAGGCTCTTTTATATTTTTATAACCGGCTTCTAGCAGGGTCATCCTTATAACATGTGCATCAGTTATCCGGCTGTCATAAGTCACATTTACTGTTCTTTCAGGAACGTTTACGTTTACACGGGAAACCCCGTTAATAGAGGTAATAAGCCTGGTAACCGCGTCTTTGCAATACCTGCAAATCATATCATCTACTATAAGTGTTGTCTCCCCGATATCTTCACCCCCGGATCATCAGCTGCTTTTTAAACAGGCGCTTCACCTATATTATAAAAATCTGTACTTTTACTATATAATGAATTCCTCGATCCAATAAATGAAGTCTAGACCAATAAACAAAGTCTTCTGAGACAAATTATTTTGAGGCTCAGTAAATACATTATTCCGGCTCAGACTGGCTCATACCCTGTTTCCCGTACTGCAGCCTTTATTTTTTCTACATCTGTCTTTCCTTCATCAAACTCAACAACAGCCTGTTTGTTCTCAAGATTCACATCTACTTTTTTTACGCCTTCCAGACCTTCAATTGCTTTTTTAACCCTCATAACGCAGTGCCCGCAGGACATACCTTCAACTTTTATGGTTTCCTGAGTAATTGTTTCAACCTCCACTAATTTTACTGACCGATTTAGCATAATAAGTTTATGGATTACTGCATGATTAAACAGATGTATGTCCGATCTGCTGCATAATCCTTTTTACCCTCGAGCCGGATAGGCAGGAAGAAGTCACCCTTTCATGTAAGCCTTAGCAAATGAAAAAAGTAGGAGTGAAAAACAAAAGCCTATTTTTAAAGTGGCTCATACCAGGTTTCCTTTATCGCAGCCTGATTTTTTCTACGTCGGTCTTTCCCTCGTCGAATTCAAAAACAGTCTGTTTGTTCCCATGGCTTACATTTATTCTCTTTATACCCTGCATACCTTCAATTGCCTTTTTGACTCTTATTACACAGTGCCCGCGAGATGCCCTTCAGCCTTTATATTTCTGAATAATTCTTTCAATTTTAAGAATGATAATCCAGAATGATACTCCGGAATAACTTGTCTAATCAACTTTATAAGAGTGATCTCCAGATTATAAAAATGATCTCCAGAATAATCCCTTAGAAATCCTGTTAAAGCGATTTTCGGAGCTATTATAACAGAATGGCTCGTTCATAGGGAACTAAATAGAAAGTCATAACCTGGAAAAATTAATAGGGGAACACGTCCCCACTGATTTTTATTGAAAATTATCCTGTCAGGTTTAACACCCGTGTTCATATTCTCCCGAGAACTGTACTTTTGTTGTGTTGTTCATCATCCCCATTGTCATATTTTCCCCGGCCATGCATTCATATGCATGCATCATATGGTCCATCATTTGTTCCATCATTTCCATCTGAGACTCATTGGTTTCCATTCCGTGTTCTTTCATGTGGAGCTCATGCATTTCCATGGCTTTCTTCATCCAGACCATCGCACAGTCCATTTTGGCTTTGTCTGTCATATCCATAGCTGCGTGCTCTCCTACAACACATTTATGTGCCTGCATCATATGTTCCATCATTTCCATCTGAGACTCGTCGGTCGCCGAGCTGGGATTCTTGAGATGTATTTCATGTAGCTGTATAGCCTGCTCCAGCCAGAAGTCAGCACATTTCAGCCTCGCATGGGCTTCACAAACAGAGTCTGCTGATGCATTACATTCTGTCTTGTTATCCATCATTTCCATGGTCACGTTTTTACCTATAATGCATTCGTGGGCATGCATCATGTAGTCCATTAGCTCCATCTGAGACTCGTTGGTTGCCGTGCTGGGATCTTCCATGTGAAGCTCGTGCAACTCTATTGCCTTCTCGAGCCAGAGGTCAGCACATTTCAGCCGGGCCTGAACTGTACTTATATTTTGATCCATAAGCATGCAGCAGCTTTCATTTGCCATATGCTCGCCCATCATGCAGTGCATCATGGTCTCGTTATCCTGGTGGTCTCCCATGTCTAACTGCATCATCATACATGTTTGATTGTCAGGACACTTACACATAGTATCGCCTGCAGCGGGTCCTACCAGTGCAATTGTTATAATTCCCAATGCCAGCAAAAATACTGACTTTATTGTTCCAGTTCTGATCATTTTATTCCCCCCGTTAATCACCGAGTTAGTAAGTTTAATATTCGGCTTGTATTTATTTAATTCAGTAACATAAAAATCTTATTATAATAAAAACTATGTTTAGAAACTCTTTTACGGCTAAAAAGGCTCTAAAACGGAGGCAAATTCAAAAAAGATACTGAAGATTATGAAATCCTTCATTATGAAATGAAAATAGCTTCATATTTTAATAATAGGAAAAAATATCCGGAAAGTGAGCAATCTAAATGTAGAAAACCTTAGAGTTCCCGGTCGGAGGTATTCTGAGCCCTGGAAACCAAAAACTAAAAGAAAGGCATGGGAAAAAGAATCACATCGGAAATTGAAATAATCAGATCCAACAGCCAAGTCTAAAATAAAAAGCGAGATACAGTTCATGTAATCTTTCTGACCTGGTCACGCTGGATTTCATCCTCACAGCCTTCAGTGCCCTGCTCAATCCTTTTCTCTGCTTCTCCATGTTTATGCTTTCCATCACCATGCCCGCAATGTCCTCCCTGTTCCCCATGCCCTCCGTGCTTTCCGTGCCTTCCACACATGAAGAAATGAAGCAAAATGTAAGCGAAGAAAAATATGTAACTTGAATATGCGAGAAGATGAGCTCTGTGCTCTGTCAATATATAAAATGCAACAGTGGCTAGAATGAAAAGCAAGGCTGCCCTTAAGATAAATTTATTTCTTAAACAAATGTTTGTTCCATTCATCAGGAAGCCATCCCTTTTCATTTTAATACAAAGTAAGATACAGGATAGAAGACAATAACAGCGCAAATTTTCTGCCTGAATTATAAAAAATTGGATCATATTGACTCATGAGGTCAACATTCAGAATCATGAGGCTCGAGAATTTAGCTATCTGCCTATTCCTTCTTAGTCTTCTCTCCATAGCCCTTTTCTTCATAGCCCTTTAATAGTGAAGGATTAACCACATTCTGAGGTTTACCCTGCATAAACATCTCCACATTCTCAATACTGATATAGGTACACTCATCCAGAGATTCTTCAGACAAAAAGGCAATGTGCGGAGTCAACACTGCACTATCCATCACTAGAAGTGGACTATTCATTGGCAGAGGCTCTTTTTCGAAGACATCCAGCCCTGCTCCGGCGATCTTTTTCTCTCTAAGAGCTTCTATAAGAGCAGCTTCATCAATCACTTTCCCCCTGGCAGTGTTAATCAATATAGCAGTAGGTTTCATCTTTGCCAGTTCTCTCGCACCTATCATATGTTCTGTTTCAGGTGTCAGCGGTACATGCAGTGTAACTATGTCGCTCTCTGAGAGCAGGGTATCTAGATCTACAAATTTTATTCCCATTGCTTTTGCTTTCTCAGGACTGGGGTGAGCCGTTACGGAGAGCACATGCATGTTGAATCCTTGTGCAATCTGTATCACTCTTTTACCTATTTCGCCCATTCCCAGCACGCCTATAGTTTTGCTCATGAGCTGGTTACCCACATAGTACCTCCAATCGAATAATCCTTCTCGCAGATTCATGTCCGCCAGATGGACTTTTCTGAGAAGGTTCAGGGATAAGGCAAAGACAAACTCTGCCACCGAGTCAAAGGCATAATTGGGAACGTTTGATACGATTACTCCATGTTCTGTCGCTGCCTTTAGATCCACATTATCGAAGCCCGTCTGCCATAGAGAGATAAGCTTTAGCTTGGGCGCAGAGCTTATTGCCTTGGCGTCAACTCCGTATCTTCCTACTATTACAACTTCAGCATCCTTTATTCTCTCAATGAATTCATCATGAGAGAAAGGCACATTTTTGTAAATTTCAAGTTCACCCAGTGCTTCAAGTTGCTTTTTGTATTCTTCCGTCAGGAATATAGGGTCTGCTACTACTATTTTCATAAGCCACCCCAAAAACCTCAGGTCTCAATGTATTTTTCCGGATCCTCATCAAACTTCTTTTTGTCAGAAAGGGCGCAGAAGTAATACATTTTTCCTTTGTATTCACTCTTGAATCTCACTTTCTTTTCATCCAGCTCCATCTTGCAGACAGGATCGATTACCACTATAATGATACCCCCAATGATCAAAGATTCGTTAAGCTATTTCTATATTTCACATAATATAAGCTTATAAGTTTGAGAGGAATTTAATGCATGAAATTCAATTCAAGCTCATTCTGGCAGTATTGCTTTTAATGAGTACAGACATCAGGCTATATTACCAGAGGAACCGTAGAGGGTTCAAAACAGCAGTAATAAAACACAAAAGGAGAGAAAAATATCTCATCGCGTTATTCGGTTTAGGGCTTATTCCTATCATATTTTACCTGCTTACCTCACGGCTTAAGCCCTTCAGCTTTTCTCTTCCTGCTCGGGTCCGATGGCTTGGAGCAGGGCTAATTTTTGCGGGAAATCTTCTCTTCATCTGGTCTCATAGAGCTTTAGGCAGGAACTGGTCGCCCCTTCTGGAAATCCGGAGAGGACACACCCTTATAACCGAAGGTCCTTACAGATTTATCAGGCACCCCATGTACGCAGCCATTTTTCTAATAGGAATTGGAGTATCGCTTCTTTCTGCGAACTGGATAGTTGCCTTATCTTATATGCTTCCAATGACAAACATGTACCTGGTCCGGATATCCGATGAAGAGAAGATGATGGCAGAACAGTTTGGAAACGAATACAAAGAATATATGCGGAATACGGGCCGTTTGATTCCAAAACTGAGGTGTTGAGGAGTAAAATAGATTTACAAAGCAAATTTAAATCTTAAGATAGTCCGTAGACTATGAGGGAAAAATAAATGATTTATTAGAATATGCATTGTGAACTACTGTTAATTATATACGTCTTATACTTTTCTTGATTATCTTAGGCGTGGAATAAATCCCGGAACTTTTGCCATGTAGCTAGAGTATTCTTCGGGAAACTCTGCCAGAACCTCTTTTTCCTCGCTTCTTGCCAGCCTTTTGTACATCCATACAAGTATTGGAAACATTATTAGAGTCAATATTGTGGGCCATTGAATCAAAAACCCTATCATAATCAAGGTGAACGCGTCATATTGAGGATGACGAACATAAGCGTATGGGCCTGTGGTCGCTAGCGCATGGTTCTTTTGGGCAGTATAGAGTGCTTTCCAAGAAGTGGTGAGTAAAAAGAGACCTCCGAGGATGAAAATGCTGCTGACTAGATGAAGGAGGCCAAGATGAGGATCTCCACTCAGGCCAAGGAGCGTGTAAGAGAGATGCCCTGCATCGTGAGATAGCAGGTCGATTTCTGGGTAACGACTTGCCAGCCAGCCTGAGAGCAGATAAATGGTAAGGGGAAAGCCGTACATTTCTGTGAATAGCGCAATTATGAATGCCGCAAAACCACCAAAGGAGCGCCAGTCACGAGATGTTTTAGGATGCGTGAAACTAAAGGCGAAAATGATAATGATCAGCGAGTTGATGATGACCAAAGGCCAGAGACCGTATGCCGGTATATCGCTCATTTGGACTTCTCCTGACTGCTCTTATACTGGCCTGCATCTTCGTACCCTCCAGCATTCTGAATCTCTTTTCGTTCCGCAGCCTTGTGCTTATGCTTCCCCTGATCATGCCCTCCATGTCCTCCATGCCCTAGATGCATGAAAACGTGCATCAAAACAAAGACAAGGAAAATTATGTAGTTCGAATATGCCAGAAGGTGAGCCCTGTGCTCAGTTAGCAGATAGAATGCAATGGTAGCCAGGCTAAAGAGTATGACTGTTCTCACGATGAAATTATCTCTTGAACTGCGGTTTGCCCCATTCATTCGAAGATTCTCCTCTTTTTGATTTTAGATAAAAATCGTTATTAAAAGTATTCCTAGCGGCAAAATTGAAACTCTTAATCAAGCTTTGTCCTGCTGAGCATCAAGGCGTTGATCGTCACCAGTACCGTACTTCCAGCAATAGTAAAGGCTGCAATTTCCGGCCTTAACAGTAATCCTGTGGAGGGGTACAGAACTCCGGCAGCTATCGGGAAGCAGTTATATTGTAACCTGCCGCATACCAGAGGTTTTCAATCATCTTCCGTCTAGTGGCTTTACTTATAGCTATCACCTTTATTACTTCCAGAGGATCGCTGCGCATAAGCACGACATCTGCGGACTCAAGAGCTACATCCGTTCCTGCTCCAATAGCAATACCTACATCAGCTTGTACCAGCGCCAGAGCATTATTAATGCCATCCCCCACCATGCCACCAATTTGCCCTCCTGCTGGATCTCTTTCACTTTCTCCACTTTCTGGTCTGGCCGAACCTCGGCAAAGACTTTTTCTATTCCTAAATCTGCAGTAATACGTCTTGCCGTAGCCCAGTTATCACCTGTCAACATAACACTTTCAACACCAAGAACTTTAAGTCGCTGGACAGTTTCCCTAGAGGTGGACCTTAGGGCGTCAGCTACGGCGATTAACCCCACCAGCCTGCTATCCCTGGCGATATAAATAACGGTCTTGCCCTCGCTCCCTATTCCCTCAGCCCTGGATTTCATCTTCTCTATATCTATTTTCTGATCTTTCATCAGACTGAAGTTGCCCATGAGAATACTTCTGTCTTCGACTTGGGCTGTCACGCCCTGGCCGGTTATTGCCTCAAAGCGGCTCGCCATTTGAAGAACCATTCCTTTAGGAATAACAAATATATAATTTAAAGTATTTTTATTGTCATATAATATTGATTAAAATCTGTTAGAAATGACAAGGAATTTACTTTAATGCTGCACACAAAATATTCTGAAAAAATTGAAAAACAGATGAAAGCGTTTTATAACACTTTAAATGAGAAAGATCGAAGAAGATATGCAGCCATAGAAGCAATGAAATTAGGACATGGGGGACAAAACTACATAAGTAGTGTTCTAGGCTGTCATTTTCAAACTGTTATGGCTGGAATTAATGAAATCACTAATGGTATAGAAAAACCAGGTAACAGGATTCGAAAGTCTGGCGGAGGAAAAAAGAAAATCATCGATACATTTGAGAATATTGATGAAGTTTTCTTTGACATTCTAAAACATCATACGGCTGGAAGCCCTACGGATAAAGAAATAAAATGGACGAATCTGAGTCTCAAGGGCATTTCAAAGGCTTTTGAAGCAAAAGGCATGAACATAAGTCCACATGTAGTAAAGCAGCTCTTAAAGAAACATGGTTTTGTAAAGAGAAAAATGCAAAAATCTGTCACTATGAAAGACTGTAAAGGCAGAAATGAGCAGTTTGAGAAGATTAACAAGCTCAAAGAAGAGTACGTAAAAAGCGAGAATCCGATAATCAGTATAGACGTAAAAAAAAGAAGTCATCGGTAATTTCTACCGTGACGGTAAAATCTACTGTACCCAGACAGTAAAGGTATATGACCACGATTTCAATACATTTTCAGATGGTTTTGTAATTCCACATGGTATTTATGACCTGAAACGTAACGAAGGATACATCACTTTAGGAACCAGTAAAGATACAAGTGAGTTTTGTTGTGACTGCATTAAATACTGGTGGGAAAAATACGGTAAGGAAAACTATCCTAAGGCAAATAGCATTTTAACCTTAGCAGATGGTGGTGGAAGCAACTCAAGCAGGCATTATATTTTCAAGGAAGATCTGCAAAAGCTGGTAAATGAAATTGGGATTGAAATCAGAATGGCTCACTATCCACCATATACTTCGAAATACAATCCAATAGAACACAGGTTATTCTGTCATGTTACAAGTGCCTGCAAAGGTACTGTTTTCAGCACTATTGATGTTGTTAAAAGCCTTGTTGATAGGACGTATACATGCACAGGATTGAATGTGTTTTCAACCATCAAAAATAAAGTTTATGCTACGGGAAGAAAAGTAAGTGAAAACTTTAAGGAAAAAATGAAAATTGTCTTTGATGATTATTTGGGAAAATGGAATTATACAGCTATTCCAGAAGTTAAAACTTGAAGTTATTTTTCAATCATTCCTTAGCTCTCTGAAGCACCGCCTGGCAATAGGATGCTCCGAACCTTGTTCCACCGAAGCTGCCATGGTTATCAGTTCAAATTCGGTCACGTCAGGAACAAACACCACATCTGTTACCTCAGGTTCACCTTTAGTGAGCGTTCCTGTTTTATCAAAGATGACGGCTTGTAGCCGGGCAGAATCTTCCAAAGCTGCGACACTCTTGAAGAGGACACCTCGCTGTGCAGTCATTGTAGTGGCTACCTGGATAGCCATAGGCGTGGCCAACAAGAGCATCGGGACAGGCTATTTATTACTACTACCGTAACAGCGAGAGTAAAGGAAAAGATCAGAGACTCGTTGGCTAAGCAAAGAATGCGCCCACAATCAAACCGTAAATCAGCATTCAAATGGCGCTGATTAACGCACCCAATACAGTAGGCGTATATCCGGGATGGAAGGCCGCAATTATCTCCAAGAATTGAAGCCCCGCCCAGTCAATACTGCGAAGAGAACTACTACCAGGCTGCTTATACCCGATGCAGTGCCACTGGCCAGAGTAAATGCTTTTACATCTAGCTTCACGAATTTTCCCCTTTATTTAATTATATTATTCGATATAATATGACACAATGCCAAAATCTAGTGATGAACTCAAAATTAAAAATCACTAGATTTTGAAAATGGTCACAATCCTTTGAACATCCCCTATTGATTGATGCCTGAAGATCCCGAATATTGAGTTTAGTCGAAGTCTGAATTCTTCCGGCAAATTCAGTGTTTCAATCAAAAAATGCAAAAATCACTGGATTTTGGACCAGAGTCTATAATATATTCATTAGATTTAAAACTTGGAATTTTGTCTCAAAACATAAGGTAATAACCCAATATAATTCTGAGAACTAGATCCTGAGGAATAGTATGGACTGGAAAGATCATGGTGAATTATTTGTAAGGTATGAGAAAAATCCTATACTTACTGTTGAAGATTGGCCGTATAAGGCCCACTCAGTGTTTAACCCTGCAGTAACTATGGTTGATGGTGCAACTCTGCTACTGGTGCGTGTCGAAGATCACAGGGGGTTTTCTCATCTTACAGTCGCCAGGAGCAAAAACGGAATTGATAGCTGGGAGATTGACAGCGAACCGACACTTTTTCCGGATTCGGTAAACTATCCTGAAGAAATATACGGCATTGAAGACCCGCGTATAACTTACGTTGATGAGATGAGAAAATGGGCTGTGGCATACACGGCTCTTTCGGATTCCGGTCCTTTAATATCTCTTACCTTTACAGAGGATTTCCACAATTTTGAACGGGTAGGAGCAATATTACCGCCTGAAAGTACAGATGCTTCTGTTTTTCCTGTGAGATTTAATGGCAGATGGGCAATACTGCACAGACAAGTATCTAGTATGGTGAGTGCGAAAGCAAATATCTGGATATCCTTTTCCCCTGATATGAAATACTGGGGAGAACATGAAGTTCTTCTGTATGCCCGGGAAGGCGGATGGTGGGATGCCAGCAATATAGGTACGTGCCCGCAACCAATCCGCGTACCTGACGGATGGTTAATAATGTACCATGGGATACGTCAGACAACACTTAAAATAAATTATCGGGTTGGTTTGGCCCTTCTTGATCTTGAAGATCCCAGAAAAGTGCTCAGAAGGTCAGAAGGATGGGTTTTCGGGCCTCGTGAAATGTATGAACGTAGTGGAGACTTTAGTGATGCTGTTATCCCTTGTGGATGGGTGTTAGTGGACGATGAACTCCGTATTTATTATGGAAGTGCGGACACATCTATATCATTAGCCAGCGCAAAAATAAGTGATATTCTTGAGTATATTCATGGGTGTTCTGAGGACCAGTGCTCTGACGAATACTGCAGATGGTTTGAAGAAAACAGGAGGAAATTGATTGATCCAAAAAAAGGATAATTTGGAGATCATTTCAAAAACTTAAAATTTGTTTCTTTGAGTCTTGTATTACAGAAGTATTACAGAACTTATGCACTTGAGGTACAGAATCAAGCACAATAGATATAGAGGCTAAATGTTTTTTTATGCAGTTGAAGGTTTAATGTAATTTATTTCTCAGTTCAACCGCGTAAGTCCTAATTAAAATTATTCAGCTCCAAAAGTTTAATTTATGACTTAAAAATAATGCAATCTTTTCCTTATAACTTTACATTTACATGAGCAGGCTAGTTAGAGCTATTTAGATTAAAAACGGAAGTTAAAAGGCAGGTAGAGAATGCCTTTTTTCAGAATAGAACCTATCCCTACCTACTGCTCAGCAGGTAGAAGCCTTTCATATTAAACGCTTTTTTATTTCCTCAAATTCTTCTTCAGTAATTTCGCCTTTTGCATATCTTTCCTTTGCAATATCCAGTGCAGATTTCTCCTCACCACCATGGGTTTTGTTCTGCTCAAGAAGCTTTTTTATTAACAGATAAGCTACCACGATAACGAGAATCCAGAAAAGGAGCATAAAAAACATACCTCCATACCCCATCATACCATAACCGTAATTGCCCATATACCCAGTCATTGTAACCACTTCCCAAATCTCTCTTTTTCAGCATTTGAAATTCTTTGTGATCTTAAGGATAGACATGCCTGAAAAAAGTTAGAAACCAGAACGATTATTCAGGTTTGCTTAAGGGAGTAAAACACACTGCTACCCCTTTAAGTAGCTTGTCAAAATCTGCTTTAGCGCTCTCAACGAAAACTCCTCTTGTTCCGGATATAATAACGGTCCATTCACCCCCGCTGTAAACCCAATAGTGCTGAGGTATCCATTTCATCCTGTAGAGTTCCGTATAAGCACTTGCCAGAGCATTAAACATCATATT
This sequence comes from Methanosarcina subterranea, assembly GCF_055385895.1. Classification (NCBI taxonomy): domain Archaea; kingdom Methanobacteriati; phylum Methanobacteriota; class Methanomicrobia; order Methanosarcinales; family Methanosarcinaceae; genus Methanosarcina; species Methanosarcina subterranea. The sequence continues at coordinate 3,657,226 of NZ_AP042426.1, forward strand.
GACGGCTCCGCAGAACTTGGCTGTCATCTCGGCCATTTCTTTGGGCATATCTGTGTTGGATTTGTAGTCCACAAGCTTTCCTTCTGGGCTAAAAATCCCAGCTGCCATTACTCCGTCAAATTTCAAAAGCTCATCTAGCGATAAATCGCACTCTTTTGTATCCATATACTAACCTCCCAATTAACGGCACATTTGCGAATTACTTGCTAAATTGTAAGATTAGCAGAAAGTTTGCTTCGTCTCTCTGATCGCTCGTATAAACCATAGGCTCCTCATTTCCTGTGCATAAAATTATTTCAGCAGGTTTGATAGTTCCTTTAAACTTAATTTTTGCATAAAGGAATGGAAAACTATTGATCTATTATTATATAATAATATCAAATTAAAAGAAGAAAATTAAAATCTTGGGTCGTGAGGATGAGTTACTGAAACTATAAACACAAAATACCTTTAAACTTTTCTCAGAAAAAGGTAATGTACTTTTTTTTCAGGATTGATTAGTAAATTATAGGCTTTGCTTGATTATCAACTGATGAAATCGAAAAATGAAATATGTAGCCAACAATTGAAAAACTCAGTTTATATAAAATTACTAGTTAGATCTTTAATAAAGACGGCTACTGATACTTTTTACTCCGGCTGAGTGTTTACTTTATTTTTTAAACTTCAGTGAGATCTGCCACACTTAAGCTTCAAAATAAGGTTTAGCTTGTTACGTTCATCCCACCCAGATAAGACCTATGCCAAGTATGTACCCAGATCTGACCAGTATGGGCATTTACGCTTAGCATGCCCTCTATTTCCTGTCTTCCAAAGTCAAAGGTATAGTAACCAGGCATCGCTTTGGATTCCAGGATTTGCGCTCCTGGCAAATAGCCAGTAAGGAAATCATTTGCCAGCCTCTCCGCCCCGGTCATGTCGTAGTCTGCGTCCTCAGCATTCACCCTTCCAGCGCCAAAGCGTGTGTTCCACATCATATTTGGTCCTGGCTCAGCGTAGGCCGATCCGGAATAACGATCCACCAGTACCTCAGCTGTATAATGACTGCTGTTTTGGTCCTTTAAAACCGCATAATAATTGCCGCTGAATATCATGAAATCTTCGACTTCCATGTTCGAGCCGTATTGTCGGGAAAAATTTTGCATGCTTCTCAAAGCTTCATCCTCAGTTATAGGTTTGGACTCTGGATAGTATAGCGCCATTATATTGCCCATCATCATATTGCTCGTCATCATACTGCCCATCATTCCAGATTCAGAGCTCTAGTTGTAGCCTGGATTGTTCATCATTCCAGGTCCCATCTGCCCTGGCTGATAACCACCTGGGTTATAGGTTGAACTATTACACATCATTGGCCTGAAGGCTAGAAAGGCAAGGAGTATTATTACTGCCAGTACTAACAGGCCAATTATGATATTTTTGTTGTCTGCCATGATTACCTCAATTATACAATATAAAGTCCCCAAAAATATGCCGATAAGGATCAATAGTACGATACTGGAGGAATTGGTTTAACACTCACTTTTCCCTCTGAGATCAGGCACTTTTTAATCCTCAAAAATTCCGGGTCCTTTAAATATGGCTTTTGCTTCCTCAAAACTCAGGTCTTCAGGGGGCACAATGATGTCGGACTCCATTATCTCTTCGGCTTCAATTGCTTCTCCTTTTTCCTTTATTTCGAAAATCAGTTTAGCAAGTTCCTTTCTAAACTCGTCGGCCTTTTCTTCCGTAACCAGGGTAACAATCCTGTTATCTATCTGGTTTAATTCATCGCAGAGGGTTTCAGGTGCCCTATATTGGCCTCCGCCCATGATCCTGATTATTATTTTAAGACCTCCTTTTCTTCCTCTGCACCTATACTTTCTTTCCCGGTGTCTGTTTTTGCAGACCTCTTCCCAGTTTCAGCTTTAAGCCTGGCAAGTTCGGATTCTACGCTTGTCCGGGTGCTGATTTTTGCAAGTTCCCTATCTATGTCGTCCCTGCCACCTGTAAGATCCTCGAGTGTGCCTGCTTCCATAAGCTCGTCAATTGCCGAGGCGCGAGCTTTCATTTCCTCGGTTTTGTTTTCAGCCCTTTCAAGTGCAAGTCCCACATCTGCCATTTCCTCACTGATCCCTGTGACGGACTCGTTTATCTTCACCTGGGCTTCAGCCGCAGAATACTGGGCTTTAATGGACTCCTTCTTTGTCCTGAAGATCTCAACCTTTGTAGAAAGGCGCTTTTCCGAGGCAATGAGCTTTTCTTCCTGCTTTTCGAGTTCAATAATCTCCCTGTCAATCCCATCCACCTGCTGCTGGAGGGCAGACTTTCTCTCAAGGGCAAGCCTTGCAAGGTCTTCGCGGTCAGCTGCAACCGCATCTCTTGCCTGTTTCTCAAGTTTCTCATTGCTCTGGATTAGTTTTGCCCTCTGGAGCTGGAGGCGTTTTTTAGAAGTTGTCACCTCTGCAACACCCTTCTTTACATTCTGCAGCAGCTCCAGTTGCTTTTCATAAGAGTAATCGAGCGTTTCTCTTGGGTCTTCCATCCTGTTAAGCAATTTATTCATCTTTGATTTGAATACAGTTTTCATTCTTGCAAATAATCCCATGTATCTCTCCCCTTTTTAAAAATCATTGAGCATGTTGTCTTAAGGGTTTATGTTGTTATGGAATGCATATTGAAATATCCCTGTATAGACAGAATCAATGACCTCCGTAATACCCCAATAATATAATATCCCAATAATTAAATATACATCAAATTAGTTCTATTTATCAGCCGATGCTTAAACCATACGATTTTAATTTTGCAAATTACCCAAAATGTGGTATAAATCCCGGAATTTTTGCCATATACCGGGAATATTCTTCGCCAAATTCTACCAATGTATCCCGTTCCTCCCGTCTTGCCAACTTTTTATACACCCATACTAGGATTGGGAACATAATTAGAGTCAATATTGTGGGCCATTGGATCAAAAATCCTATCATGACAAGCACAAAAGCAACGTATTGAGGGTGGCGCACGTAGGCATATGGCCCGCTAGTTGCCAGTTCTTGGCTCTTCTGTGCCTTATAGAGTACACTCCAGGATGAAGAGAGAAGATACAGCCCTCCCAGGATCAGAATATAGCTGAAAATATGAATCAGACTGAAGTGAGGATCCCCTGTAGTACCCAGAAGGTCGCTCCAGAGATGTCCGGAATTATGAGAGTAGATATCCAGTCCCGGATAGCGGTCTGTCAGCCAGCCTGAGAGCAGGTAAATAGTAAGAGGGAAACCGTACATCTCAGTAAAAAGTGCAACTATGAATGCTGCAAATCCTCCAAGGGAGCGCCAGTCACTCGATGTTCTAGGTTGTGTGAAGCTCAAGGCGAAGACAGTGAAAATCAAGGAGTTAATTATAACCAGAGGCCAGAGACCGTATGCTTGAATATTGCTCATAGAGACCTCTCCTTGCTATGCTCATTTTGACTGTACTCGTGCTGACCTATATCCTCATACCCGCCAGTACTCTGTTGGATCGTTTTATCTTCTCCTTTATGCTTATGTTTTTCTCCGCCGTGCCCACAATGTCCTGCTTGTCCTCCGTGTCTCCCATGTTTTCCATGTCTTCCGCACATGAAAAAATGAAGCAGGATATAACCAAGGAAGAATATGTAGCTGGAATATGCCAGAAGATGAGCTTTATGCTCTGTCAGGACATAGAACGCAATAGTGGCTAAACCAAAAAGCACTATTGCTTTTACGATGAAATTATTTCTTGATTTGCAACTTGCTCCATCCATTTGGAGTTTCTCCTTTTTTCAGTTGTAAGGATAGTCGTTTAATGAGAACCGTATACAGGAGAGTTTTTTGACGATTTTCTGGAAACTAGAGTTATACTCATTTTATTATGATCAATAACTCGCTCAAAGTCTCTTTTGCCCTACAACCCAAAAATTATTTTTTCCAATAATTATAAAAATACAATTATTAAACTTTATTCATAGCGGCAAAATTAATGCTTTTATTTAGATTTGTTCTATTATTCATGAGAGCATTAGTTTATATCGAGGTAAAAATCGTGGTGGAAAAATTAACTGAGGAAGAAAAGGAATACTACTTACTCGTACGAAAGGCGTTTACTATATTGGCTCCTTTTTATGATACTGTTGTTGCACCTTTTTCCGGCGTGAGGGATAGAGTGGTGAACTTTACAAGTTCTCAAAAAGGTTCCAAAATATTAGATGTTGCTACGGGTACGGGACAACAGGCTTTTGCATTTGCGAAAAAAGATTATGAAGTTATCGGGATTGACCTCTCTGAAGCTATGATTGATGTGGCCAGAAAGAAAAATAAATTTAGGAATGCGAAATTTGAAGTCGCTGATGCAACAAACTTACCATTTGAGGACAATAGTTTTGACATATCCACGATATCGTTTGCTTTACATGATATGCCTTTGAGTATAAGAGAAAAAGTATTGAAAGAAATGGTCAGGGTAACCAGACAGGAAGGAATCATAATAATTGCTGATTATGATTTACCCAAAAATAGGATTGGTAAATTTTTAATTTATCATTTTATTGCTCTTTTTGAAGCCGAATATTATAAAAATTTTATTAAATCCGACTTTGAAGCACTACTTAACAAAAATAGAATTGAGATAATAGAAAAAGATACTGTATTACATGGAGCTGGAAGAATATTGAAAGGAAGAATATTGGAAGGAAGAATATTGGAAGGAAGAATATTGGAAGGAAGAATATTGAAAGGGATAAATAATAAGCTATAATATACTGAAATGTTCGAAAATTTCTTTTTGCGTAAAGGAATCTATTTCTATTTGGTCTATTTGGCATAATTATAATGCCATAATGAAGTCAATATAGTAGAAATATGCTCGTGTATGAGGAAATTATTCTTATAACTTTGCTCACGCTTCTGGCAAGTATAATCGGGACTCTGGCCGGATTTAGAATATCCACAGTTATGGTACCAATTCTCCTGATGGTATTTCCTCTGCCTCAGACCCTGCTTCTTGTGGGCATAATTCACTGGTTTAACGATATCTGGAAAATGCTCTTATTCCGGAAGGGCATAAGTTGGAAACTTTTTCTTGCCTTCGGCATTCCTGGTATCTTCACAAGTTTCATAGGATCATCTTTATCCTTGAGAATCTCCCAGGAGTTCCTCTCAAAAGCTTTAGGAATGTTCCTCATAGCCTATGTTATTTTCATCACCTTCAACCGAACATTCAAGCTTAGCGAAAGGTTATCGGTGGCAGTATCCGGTGGAGCCCTGACAGGATTTTTTGCAGGTATTTTCGGCATCGGAGGGGAGATAAATGCAGTAGCCCTGAGCGCTTTCAACCTCGATAAAGCCGTTTATATCGCAACTGCAGGTGCCATATCATTTCTGATTGATTCTACAAGGATAGCGACCTATATCGAAGGAGGCGTAAAGCTGGACCCTGCCATTTTATCAGGCTTTTTAGTTTTCATACCCGTATCTTTAATCGGAGCAATGATCGGGAGAAAAGGAATTGAAAAGATACCCCAGGAAAAATTCAGAAACTTCGTGGCAGTTTTCATATTTTTATTCGGGATAAAACTGTTGCTATTCCCATAATTTAATGGAAGTTTTTGCCCTATAACTTTTATACATTTTTTCTTGACCGTTGGATTCCTGCATTAACTTTCGGTCTATTCTTTGTAACCTTTGTGCTTTATATCGAGTTTTTCAGGAAATTCTTGCCTCGAAATCAACGTTTAAGTATTAGCAGTGAGTTTGGCGTTATACCAGTTCACAATTGTGAACTTAAATATAAAGCTATTACATGAGGCAGATGTAAGCTAGAAAATTTTTATGTAAGCCAGGAAATTTTTAGCCGTCTTAGATATTCGGTAGAAAACGGCCCGGAAATGAAGGTATCCGCCATTGAATTCGGTAAAATTACAAATAGAGGTCTTTGAACAATGAAGTCGCCTGAGATTCCCCATCATAGTGATGATCATTCTCATAGTGATCATTCTCATAGTGATCATTCTCATAGTGATCATTCTCATAGTGATCATTCTCATAGAGATGATGAGCACGGTCACCACAGTCATCATCATGGTGGAGGAGACTTCACAGATTATATGGAAGCTGTGTCTGAATACAAAAAAAGTTTTCCAACTAAGACAGAGGTGTTAGAGCACACCCCTGATCCAGCGGTTAAAGGAATGCTGTTGCAGATGCAGAAGATCGGCTGTGAAACTCCTTTTGATCGTTTTGATCAACAGAAGCCACATTGTAACTTCGGCATGGCAGGGGTATGCTGCCGCAATTGTAATAACGGACCATGCAGGATCACCAGGAAAAGCCCCAGAGGAGTATGTGGAGCGGATGCAGACCTCATTGTCTCTAGAAACCTGTTAAGGTGGGTTGCTGCAGGAGTGGCTGCCCATGGTGCCAGAGGGAGGGAAATTATGCTTGCCTTAAAAGCTTCCGCTGAGGGTACTCTGAAACTACCGATTGCAGGCGAGGAAAAATTAAGAAAATCAGCTGCTCAATTAGGCATCGATATTGAAGGAAAAACAACAGAAGCAGTCGCTTTAAAGGTTGCCGATGCTCTCCTTGAGGATTTATCCAGAACAGTGCCCGATAAACATAAAACATTAAACGCTTTTGCGACGCCGGAGCGAATAGAGGTATGGAAAAATTTGGACATTCTCCCGGTTGGCGCTTATCACGAAGTGTTTGAAGCCCTTCATCGAACAACCACAGGAACCGATGGGGATTGGAAAAACGTTATGCAGCAGTTCCTGCGATGCGGTCTTGCCTTTGCCTGGACCAGTGCCCTTGGATCTTCAATCGCCATGGACAGTCTTTTCGGCCTGCCGGAAAGAAGCACGGTTAGAACAAATGTAGGAGCTTTAAAGGAAGGCTATGTAAATATCGCAATTCACGGGCACTCCCCCCTCCTCGTAAGTGAGATTATAAAACAGGGGAGAAGTGAGGAATCTGTACATCTTGCAAAAGAAAATGGTGCAGAGGGAATTCAGTTTTATGGTATATGCTGCTCGGGACTTTCTGCCATGTACCGTTATGGCGGGGTAATACCTTTATCAAATGCCATTGGAGCTGAGCTTATACTCGGAACCGGTGCGCTTGACCTCTGGGTGGCCGATGTTCAGGATATCTTCCCGACAATCATGGATGTGGCTAAATGCTTTAAAACAACGGTAGTTACGACCAGTGATTCAGCAAGGCTGCCAGGGGCAGAACATTACGGCTATGACCATACACATTCAAACTTAAACGAAACGGAAAATTTGGCGAAAAAAATAATTCGGAAGGCAATTGAAAGTTTTGCAGCAAGAAGGGATGTCCCGGTTTACATTCCCAATTATGAAGTTAACGCAGAAATAGGCTTTTCACTGGAATACGCTGTCAGCCATTTTGGAAGCATAAATGTTATCGCAGATGCGTTGAAAGAAGGCAAGGTCGCCGGTGTAGTAAATCTGGTCGGATGCAGCAATACAAGAGTTATTTATGAAAAAGCGGTTGCTGATGTAGCCGCTAAACTAATCGAAAATAACATTCTGGTTCTCACCAACGGCTGTGCTTCTTTCCCCTTAATGAAACTGGGTTTCTGCAGCCAGGCGGCTCTTGACAAAACCGGAAGAGAGTTGAGAGAGTTTTTAGAGCCTGACCTTCCCCCGGTATGGCATATGGGAGAATGCATTGATAATTCCAGGGCTTCTGCATTATTCAGAGCTCTTTCTGACGCTTCGGGTAAAGATATCAAAGATATGCCTTTCGCGCTTGCAAGCCCGGAATGGTCAAACGAAAAAGGCCTGGGTGCTGCCCTTGGTTTCAGACTAATGGGCATAAATTCGTACCACTGTGTGCATCCTCCTGTACAGGGCTCAGAAAATGTCATGAGATATCTGTATGAAGATACCAGAGAGACACTGGGTTCAGTAATGGTGGTGGAGTTAGATCCTTCGAATCTTGCCGACAGGATCCTGTTGGATATTCAGGAGAAAAGAAAGGCTCTCGGATGGAAGTAAGGACTATATTGGATATATAAAACGAATAAAATTTAATCGGAGTAAGTAGGATGAAAAAAGCAATTGTTATAGTTGTGTCGGCGGTCATAATAGCGTCCTTGCTGTTCAGCCTGACCGGATGGGGCAATAATAAAGAAGAAAATACTGCGCAAGATGAAGTCAAAACTGTGAAAATCGGCTATCTTCCATTAACTCATGCTCTTCCGTTATTTGTTGAAAATGATCTTTCAGGAAATGATTCCAGGAATTTCAAAGTGGAGCTGGTGAAATTTGGTTCCTGGACCGAGCTCAGTGATGCAGTAAATACCGGTCAGGTTGACGGTGCTTCTATGTTAATCGAGCTTGCTATGAAATCTAAGGAGCAGGGGATTGACCTTAAGACTGTCGCCCTGGGACATAGAGATGGTAATGTGGTGGTAGTATCCAAGGATATTACGCAGGTTGCTGATTTGAAAGGAAAAACTTTCGCAATCCCTCACAGGCTCTCAACTCACAATGTTCTCTTATACAAGATGCTAAAGGAAAATGGCCTTACAGTTAATGACGTGAACATTGTAGAGCTCCCACCACCCGAAATGCCAGCTGCTCTTTCCGAAGGAAGGATTTCCGGTTACATAGTCGCCGAGCCTTTTGGAGCAATATCTGTAGCAAGCGACAATGGGAAGGTATTATTTGAATCACAGGATTTATGGAATAATTCCGTATGCTGTGGCCTTGTGCTTAGAAACGACTTCATTGAAAAAAATCCGACAATTGCAGCAGAATTTGTAAATGAGTATGTCAGGGCGGGTGAAAGAACCGAATCTAAAGACCCCGAAGTATTAGATACTGCGGCCAGGTACATGAAAGTCGAACCTGAAGTACTCGACCTGTCACTCCAATGGATTTCCTACGATAACCTGAAACTGGAAGAGAAAGATTACAATGAACTGTCTCAATACCTTGTGGAAATGGGGCAATTGAAAAATCCTCCCAAATACTCGGAATTTGTGGACAATTCATTTATTGAAGCGGTAAAGTGAGAACAATGGAAAAAATAAAAAAAGCAGGCACTATCATTGTAAGCCTCACTTTATTGGTTTTAATCTGGCAAATAGTGGTCCTTACCGGAAGGTATGAACCATCCCTCCTTCCTTCTCCCTTCAAGGTTCTGGAAGGTATAGACGAACTAATTAAGGATGGAACCCTCGCGACTCATTTCCAGGTCAGTTTGATGAGGTTCCTGACCGGATATTTGGCGGCATCAGTTGCAGGGATTGTTTTAGGCCTGATTCTTGGATCTTACGGGAAAGTGTGGGCTTTTATCGATCCTGTAGTGCAGGTTCTAAGGCCTGTTTCGCCCATTGCATGGTTCCCGTTTATAGTGCTCTGGTTTGGTATTGGGGATTTGCCCGCGGTCGTGATCATTTTTATAGCGGCATTTTATCCGGTTCTTCTATCAACGATTTCCGGAGTTAAAAAGGTAGATCCGGTATACCTGAAAGTAGCTCAGAATTTCGGCATCAAACAACCGTATTTATTACCAAAAATTATCTTCCCAGCAGCTTTTCCGATGATTACAAACGGACTGTATATGGCATTGGGGTCAGCCTGGGTATTTCTGGTTGCCGGAGAAATGGTTGGAGCTCAATCAGGACTGGGGTATCTGATAATTGACGCAAGAAATTCTATTCGATCAGACCTTGTACTTGCCGGTATTATCTGCATAGGAGTAACAGGTCTTTTACTCGATAAGACAATCAGGCTTCTGGAAAACCGGGTACAAAAGCAATGGGGAATGTCCTTGGAAAGGGTGAGTTAATATGTTTATTTCTGTTGAAGGAGTATCAAAAGTATACGAGCTGAAGGACAAAAGTAACTCCGTTGCTCTGGAAAAAGTCGATTTATCGATTGAAGAAGGAAAATTCATCTGCCTGCTTGGTCCGAGTGGATGTGGAAAAACAACGCTCTTGAACATAATGGCAGGTTTTGATAAGCCTTCCACCGGAGCTATCAAAATTAACGGAGATGATGTTAACCAGCCTTCAATTGATAGGATTTCCATATTCCAGAATTTTGGTCTGCTGCCATGGAGAACAGTAATTAAAAACGTGGAGCTGGGGCTGGAGTCAAAAGGATTTGATGAGAAAAAGCGTCGAGAAATTGCGGAAGAATATATCGAACTGGTAGGATTGTCGAATTACAAAAATCATCACCCCAACCAGCTTTCCGGAGGTATGCAGCAGAGAACTGCTATCGCAAGGGCTCTGGCAGTTGACCCGAAAATCCTCTTTATGGACGAGCCTTTCGGCGCTCTGGATGCAATGACAAGAATGACCATGCAGGATGAGATTGAAAGAATCTGGCAAGAAAAGAAAAAAACAATCATATTTGTTACGCATGATATTGAAGAAGCAGTATTTTTAGCGGATAAGATTGTTGTTATGACAGCTGGTCCCGGAAGAGTGAAAAGAATCATTGATGTGCCTTTAGCCAGAAAAAGGGATAGAACAAGCCACGATTTTTTAGCAATACGCAATGAAGTATTCAGAGAATTTGAACTAAAATCCAGCGATAAAACAGAGTACTATTTGCAGCAATCCCGATCAGAAATCCCAGCTCAGCACCGTGTTTCCGATGTACTCATTTCATAGATCTGATCAATAACTCAGAGGCACGACCCTGTTTCATCCTTTTTTACCTTTTTTATATATTCGCTACTCAAAAATCAAAGCCATAATAAGTGTGAAAACCCACGTTGCGGAAATCTTAAATTATGAACTTATTTACCCCCAACTAAAGAAGGAATACCTATGCTTTAGTTGGGGGCAATGATCGGGAGAAAAGGAATTGAAAAGTACCCCATGAAAAATTCAGAAACTTCGCGGCAGTTTTCATATTCTTATTTGGAATGAAACTGATAATATTCCCATAACCAGGGGTATCCTTTGCTCTACGTTTCGTGTGCATTCTTCATGCGCTTTTTGCCTCTGGGCAGGGTTAATAACGAAAGGATAGCTAAAACCAAGTGATGAAGAGAAAACTGGACTTCGTAGCGTTCTGGAATTATAAATGCTAAAAGAAGTATGCAACTTTTCCTGATGAAATCTGATACCTATTAAATAGTTTTGTGATAAATTAAATTCTGTACGTGAAAATCAGTTTAAGATAGCTTTGATAATCCTGCCTCCGGTAGACGTGAGCGTCAGGTTATACTACCAGAAGGGCCGCAGAAAGTTCGAAAAAGTAGCAGTAAAACACGAAAAAAGAGAGAAATTCTTCTATTACCTGGTTGGAATGGGTATTATTCCCATCTTCTACTATTTGCTTACCTCCAGGATAGACATTTTTCGCCTGCCCTTCCCTGCCCGGGTCCGCTGGTTAGGAGCGGGCATAGTTTTTGCGGGCAATTTTCTGTTTATCTGGTCTCATAGAGCTTTAGGCAGTAACTGGTCACCCATCCTTGAAATCAGAAAAGAACATACCCTTGTAACCAATGGTCCTTACAGATTCGTCAGACATCCCATGTATGCAGCTATTTTTATAATAGGAATAGGGATCACACTTCTTTCTTCCAACTGGATAGTAGCCCTATGTTATATGCTACCTGTAATCTGCATGTATTTGGTCAGGATATATGACGAAGAAAGAATGATGATAGAGCAATTCGGAAAAGACTATCGGAAATACATTAGAAGTACTACATTTGGTGCCAAAGCTGAGAGCTTGAGAAATAAAAGTAAAATTTAGGAGCAAATGAGACCTTCAGGTTTAGAACTATCTTAATGGGACAGGAAAACATCACGAAAAATCTGAATTATATTGGCTTGTATCCGGCTTCCCGGATTGCGTCCTTTATTTTCCCAAGGTCTGTCCTGGCTTCTTCAAAGTTCACAACTGCTTCCCTGTTCTCCAGGTTTACATCCACCTCTACTACCCCTTTCACGGAAGCAATAGCTCTTCCTACTCTAACAACACAGTGGTTGCATTCCAAACCTTCAATCCTTATGATCTTCTGTACCAGAGAAATCGCCCCCTTCCCTACTAACAGATTCCGGGTTTTGATTCACCCGATTTTGCCAATTCTTATAAAGCAGAATGGTATTACAAATATTATTCTGAGATTATTCTGTACATTATTATTTTAGATTCCGATTTATTAGAGCTTTTGTATTGAAGATTCAATACTTTTCAATAGTCTTCAATACTCTTCTAATATTCTTAATATTCTTAATACTCTTCTTCACTCTCCATGAAGTGAAGTAATAACGACTATGAGGATCGCTCCTGCAAACCCGACCAACCCGACCCAGGAAAAAGCATTTCCGTTTAGCAATATAAAGGCTGAGACAACGAGCAGGACAGCAAGGAAAAATTCCTTTGAAAAAAGACTGTGTTTATTATCTTTTTGCCTCACTTCAAGGAGTCTGTCCCCCATGTATTGCATTTTGTCGGCAACCTCCCTGATTGCAGCCCTCATCTCGGCTTTCTCGTCAACTGGCTCGGCGGAAAACTCGATATGAAGGGCAGCCCCCTTTGGAGCATTGAGTTTTTTATAGGCATCCATAAGGACAGGAATTGCAATGCTTTTAATATTGTACCTCGGGTCAAGTTCAAGGCAAACTCCTTCTATAAGCAGGATCGCTCTTTGCAGGGTTGAAAATTCCCCTGGAAGCCGGATATCGTACTTCATGCCGAGTTTTGCGTAGTTATCGCTCTGCCTGCCTTCAAGCCCGTAGTTCTGATTTGCAATCAGCTCATCCATATCCTTTCTGAGCCTGCGGATATCTACATCTCTTGCATCCGCGCCCCCGATTTTCAGGAAACCCTGGGTTGCCCCTTCGACATCCCTGTTATTGATAGCATAATAGAACTCCAGCATGTTCTTCTTGAGCTCATCATCTATACTGCCGACAGCCCCGAAATCAATGAAAGCAATGGTATCGTTCTCCTGGACCAGCATATTTCCACCGTGTGGGTCTGCATGGTAAAAACCGTCGATATAGACCTGTTTCAGGTAGCTCTTGGTGATCGTACGTGTGTATTCGGATTTTTTGCTTTGCGGCACAGGCATGTCAATTATATCTTTGACCTGGGTTCCCTGAATAAATTCCATTGTAAGGACGTTCGCAGAAGAATAATCCGAATAAATTTTAGGCACAGCAACATTTTTCACATTCTTGAAATTATCTTCGAAGCGGCGGATACTTACGGCTTCAATCCTGAGGTCAACTTCACGAGTAAGCATCTCCCGGATCTCAAGTAAAAAAGCATCAATATCAAAATTCCTTCCTACTCCCAAGGCTCTCTTCACTACAGGCTTGAAATCATCCAGGATCGAAAGATCAATATTTATAATGTCAATAAGGTTCGGGCGAAGGATTTTTACAGCTACGGGTTTGCCGTCAAGGATACCCTCATAGACCTGAGCAATTGAGCCGCAAGCAATCGGATCAGGGTCAAAGCTGTCAAAAATATTAATGAAGGCTTTAGCTTTCCTTTCCCTTGCAGCTTTCAGTTCTTCTTCACTCTTTTTTCTGTTCCTTTCTTCACGTGTCTGATACTCACATACGCATGCAAGGTCAAGGGACTCAGCCATTTCTTCAAAAGGCACAGGCTTAACCTTATCCTGCAAATTCGCCATTTCAATGACATAGGGCTGGGGAACAAGGTCAGGCCGCTTGCTCATGGTCTGCCCCATCTTGATAAAAGTAGGTCCTAGCTCTTCGAAAGCCTTCCTGAGTTTTACCGCTGTCTCCCTGTTCTCAACATCAAAAGCACAGGTACAATCAGGATTTGAGATATAATTGGTACGCAGATCGTGGTAGAGTTCCGGAATTAAATTGTACTTAAAAAGGACTCGTGTAACCTCAAGATAGCGCTTTGTTTTCCCCAGCATCCACTATGGATTAGGCTTTATTGTTTAATAAGTTTCTTTACGATAAATAAAATTAAATTTAACTCTAGCGCTAATTTTTTGAGAGGTAGAACTATTATTTAACAAACCTTCCCTAGAACCTGCAAAATGGAGAAAGCAAAAGTTATTGTTTTCAATACGGGAATGTTTCTTCTGAGTGTGTTTCTTTATGAGAGTATTTTTGTATATCTCTTAACCCTGCAGCCTGCAAAGATATCAAAAAGAAGCAAGCTTGAATCTGACTGAAAGCTTGAATCTGACTGAAAGCTTGAATCTGGCTGAATATAGTAGTGCACAGGTCAGGATGTTATTATTAGGACTTACGCAGCTGAACTGAAAAGTCAATAGCATCAAATCTATGGAAGTATAAAATAGATGTTCAGGTCACAATTTCTTTGTGCTCGATTTTGCACCTCAAGTGCGTAAGTCCTAATTATTATCTAAGATTTCATGGCTTTCTTGATATTTTCCGGGGACTATTGAAGAAAAATAGAAAACGGCCGGGAGCAGGTATTCGTAACTACAAAAAATCGAAACTGTGTTGCAGGAATAGAAAACGATTTAATATATTTCATCACAAAGCATTTTGTGGAGAGAATGATACACTTTAAAACTCTTGAGTATATTAAAAACTCATATAGTTCGCGGATTTGCCAGCTAACAGAGGAAAAGAAAGCCGGAAAGAAAATAGTTGGCACTTTATGCCTTTTCGTGCCTGACGAAATCATCTTTGCGGCAGATGCTGATCGTGTTATACTGTGTGGGGGTAAAAATGATACTATATCCATAGCTGAGCAGTATTTACCCAGGAATATCTGTCCGCTTGTCAAGTCTTCCTTTGGCTCGGTCGTTAATAACGGCCGTTCTGGTGTAAAATCCTGCTCTCACTTTGGCCTGGTAGATATGGTCGTAGCCGAAAATACCTGCGATAGTAAAAAAAAGATGTATGAATTACTGGGGGACTATGTCCCGACCTATGTGCTTGATCTTCCGCAGAAACCCGATAGCTCTGCTGCCGTTATGTATTATCTGGAGGAGCTTAACAAATTTAAAGGCGTTATGGAACAGCTGACTGGCAATAAGGTCACAGTCGAACAATTAAAGAAAGAAATAGTCTCATCGAACGAGACGAGAAAGCTACTTCACAGGCTCTATGACCTGAGAAAAACGGACTCTCCGCCAATCAGCGGTGTGGATGTGATAAAGGTCATGCAAAAGCAGTATGTTTTATCGGCTGAAGATTTTAAAAAAGCCCTTCGCACTCTCATTGACGAAGCTGAGCAGGCTAAGGCTGATTTTAAGGCTGATTTTACTCGTAAGCCCAGAATAATGATCTCAGGCTGCCCGATGCCTGGCGGGAACACCAAAGTACCTGAGATCATAGAGAATAGGGGTGGTATCATCGTCGTGGAGGAAAGCTGTACTGGCACAAGGTCATTCTGGGACCTTGTCGACGAGAGCAAAGATCCTATGACTGCACTGGCAGAACGTTATATCAAAATACCCTGTTCCTGCATGACTCCGAACGACAGGCGTATTGACAACATTCTGGAACTTGCAAGAGAGTTTAAAGTCGATGGTGTGGTGAATTATACCCTGCAATTCTGCCACGGCTATAACATCGAGCGGTATAAGGTGCAACAGGCACTGAGGAATGCCGGGATACCTGTGCTTTCGATAGAGACGGATTATAGCGATTCGGACGTTGAGCAGATCGGACTTCGAGTGGATGCTTTCATGGAGATGCTTTCATGATCTCAGTCGGGATAGATTCGGGCTCGGCCACTACAAAAGCCGTCCTGGTAATTGACGGTCAGATGATCACTCGCAACATACGTCCAACAGGGTTCGATTTTTTATCAGCTGCAAAAAGCGTGTGTGAAGATGTACTCTCTAATGCCGGAATTGATAAAAAAGATGTGACCGGCATATACGCAACCGGATACGGCAGGAATAGCATAAAGTTTGCCGATAGAGCAGTAAGTGAGATCACAGCTCACACAATGGGTGTTTATTACCTTTACCCGGCTGTCAAAGGGATTATTGACATTGGAGGCCAGGACAGCAAAATTATTTCAGTAAATGACGGCAGGGTAACCGATTTCTTAATGAACGATAAATGTGCGGCTGGCACAGGTAAATTTTTAGAGTACACAGCAAAGGCGCTTGAAGTGCCGATAGAAGAACTGGGGAGTCTGGCTCTTGCTTCAAAAGAACCCGCCAGCATAACAAGCATGTGTACCGTATTTGCCGAGTCAGAGGTTATATCTCTCCGAGCGAGAGGCTTTAAAAAAGAGGATATCGCGGCGGGACTCATTGAAAGTATCGCCAGAAGGGTTGCGGTTATGGTCCGACAGATCGGGTTAAAACAAAACGTGGTTTTCGTGGGCGGCGTGGCAAAAAATGCAGGCATCAAGGTATTTCTGGAAAAAGAACTGGGTGTTTCGCTTTATGTGCCTCCTGAACCGCAGATTACGGGAGCACTTGGAGCTGCGCTTTATGGCGTTAGTAAAAGCTGAGTAACTTCTCTTTTGCTTATTTTCGATAAGGTTTATAATTTTCCGTATTATGTTAGTAATAAATTTAAGAAAAGACTAATTTTTGGTGTCGTCCATCAACTGTGCTGGAATTTTCTGTTTTTGTTTAATAGAATTGTTAATATCAGATCTTGCAGGTGGTTTCTGAGAATCGATTGTAGCTATTCCTTAAAATTTCCGAACCATTGATTGATGCCGGATGCATTTCTTCTGGGCTTCTGTAGAAGATATATGTCAGAAATATCCGGCATCAATCAGAATTATGGAGATCTCTAAGCAGAACTTATCAATTATCTTGCCTAATTTGCTTGCTTGAAGATAACATGTAGTCCTGAATGGCTTCATGTATTAGACGCAGGCGGTAGTATTTCTACTCCTTAATATAAATGATCAGACACAGTATTATCAGGGCAGCAAGGATAATTGCATAATATAATGGATTGCCCTCAATATTAAATCCAAATATGCCTGAGGACTCTTCCTCTTCCGGTTCCGCGCTAATTCCAACTGCACTACTAAATCTCTCTTCTATCCCCATATGGCCTGAGATGTTGTAGGCAACCAGGCTTAATCCCACAACAATCAGGCTTAAAACTCCAAACAGAATCATACTTTTCTTTCGGTCCATCTCATACAAGTGGTTCAGCCTCCTGAAGCATGTCTGGTCTGACTTTTTGTATATACGCTACTACATATCCCGTAAGTACAGCCTCTATTGCAGCAACCCCCATATTGATTCCTGCCAGAAGGGAAAGCCCATAGAGAATATCCGTGCTATTCTGGGTTACTCCCTGAATTCCCGAGACCAATATTATGACTATCATAGTTACATTGCCAAGAAAAAGTCCTGCCAGGGTAGCAATACCGGCTCTTGAGAATGAGCTCAATTTAGCTTTGGCAAGTCCACGGTATGTAAAGTAGGCAACCAAAACTTCAGTTATATTGACCAGAGTATTCGCTCCAATCATTCCCCACCCACCATGTCCTATTGCGGCAGATAATATGTTCACTATGAACACGATTATCCCTCCAACTGCAGGGCCTCCCAGGATACCTATAAGAGGCGTTAGATTCATGTGAACGCCCCCAAACAGAGGGATATTCACCTGAAAGATCGCAAATGAAGCAGCAGTGCACATCCCGGCTATAGTTAACACTTTACTGTTATTGCTTTTATTCACTTTTCTCATCCAGTACATACAAAGGCAGACCAAAATTATCGAGAGAATCCACCACACGGAGACCCATTGCAGGGAGAAAGCACCATCTTCTAAATGTATGTGAGCCATTACGGAACTTCCTAATATATTTTGTTTTTTATATATGCAGATTTTAAACTATGTTTCATTGAAACCAAACTACTTAATAATTGGTATGATACCAGATTGTTTGGCATGACACCAAACTTTAAATCTGCAAGTTAGCCAGAGAGGAATGAATTAAATTGAAAAAGATAGAATTCAAGTCAGTTCGTACAGCTTTTTCGATATAGATTGATACAGCTTACCTATTCGCGGGTTAGAGAGATTTTACCAGTTCCTCTACAGTCAGAGGCTTCTTTTCCACTTCCACCCCCCTGAATTCGCAGAGGGCTTTGTATACCTGTACAATCTTAGGTTCTTTTAGCCCGGCATCTTCAAGTAAATCGATATTGTAAAAGATCTCTGCGGGCCTGCCCTCTGCAATTACAGCCCCTCCCTTTACAATGCATATTCTATCCGCTATGCGTGCAGCAAGGTCAAGGTCGTGTGTTGCCAAAACAATGCTTATACCGTGCTCCTCTTTTAATTCACAGATAATGTTTTCAACGATTTCAGCATGCTTTGGGTCAAGGTCGGAAGTTGGTTCATCAAGAGCAATTATTTTTGGCTTCATGGCAAGGACACCAGCTATCGAGACCAGCCTTTTCTGTCCGCCACTCAGATAATTCGGAATCTTGTTTATAAATTCCTCAGCTCCTACAGCCCTTAAAGCTTTCATTGCTGCATCCCAGGCTTCTCCTTTATTCATGCCTAAATTGAGTGGACCGAACATCACATCATCTAGGACAGTGGGCGCAAAAAGCTGATCATCCGATCTCTGAAACACTATCCCTACATTCTTCCACAGATCTTTTTTTGTTGTGGTATCTATCTTTTCGCCCATGACGTGGATGTTACCTTTTGACGGCAGAAGCAGGCCATTCAAATGCTCCAGGAGAGTCGATTTGCCCGAGCCATTTGCCCCACAGAGGGCAACGATCTCACTCTCTTTAACCCTGAAGCACAGCTCATGAATGCCAATGCTGCCATCAGGATAGACATGACTTGCACAATCTATGTGTATCAGCTCATGTGGCTCAGGAAAATCATGATCCTGTAATAAATCAAGATATTTTTTCATAAATTGAAAACTCACCTCTAAATTGGTGAACCATGAAATAGTATCAGATAAGCTGCTGCAAAGAAAAGCGTCAGCAGAATGATGTATTCTACAGGCCTCATTTGTTGAACTTCCGTTGCTGCAGTGTATGTTCCATCATATCCTCTTGACTCCATGGCTTTGCTTATCCTTTCTGCCTGATCATAAGATCTGATAAAAACAAGTGCAAAGATTTCCGCAAAGGTCTGGCCCTGCCTCCTCATACTCCTGATAAGGCCCCCTCCTCTAGATTTAAAGGCCCTTACCATAGAATCAACCATATCCAGTGTTACAAAGAGAAATCTGTAAGACATCAAAAATATCTGATTAAGAGGAGACGGAAAGATTCTGTAAATAATGGCTGAAAGGTGAGCATATTTAGTAGTCATGAGTAGCAGAAGGGAGGAAGTCATTGATATAAGGGCTTTTAGCAAAAGCCGCATCAATAGCAGTAATCCATTATCCGTCAAAGTCAAGGAAACCCAAGCGAATCTTAGAGAAAACAATGGTACGCCAGGTTCATTCCATATCAATAGAACAACTAAAGATAAAACAAACAAAACAGGTAAAAGACACCAGTCAAATAGTTTTCTTATTGGAAGTCCAGACTTCCAATATAAAAGGAGTAGAAGCGAATACAGTGCCACCAGTAGTTCAACACTTTGAGCAATGGTTAGGATTATAATGATGGCAATGAGCCCGAGTAGTTTTGTCCAGGGACTGGCTCTAGAGAGAAACGAGTGACAGTTCTCGCTATAATGGGTAATGAGGTCAAAATCAGGGATATGACCAGAAGCCTGTGAATTATTCATATATAATCGATAATGTTTAATCAAAATTCTGTCTAACAACAGTCAAAGCAACGAATAAGAAAATTATTTTTTTCTTATCTGTCTGGGAGCATGAGGCTTAGGTGGCAATATCTAACATATTTACCTCCAGAAAACAACTTCATCTAAACTCAAAAGTACTTTTTTTCGCATTATTTCTTCTCCTAATTTCTAGGATTAATTAATCTCTATGAGGTAGATATATATTTTTTGGGTAAACCACAACTATATATGAGGAATTTTGGTATATACCCAAATTACACAATAATTAATTTTTTCCAACACCATCTATACGCGAACTGTTTCTGAGTAAGTTTATCCAAGACTCTAAGTTGATAATTTACGAGTAAGATTCACTAGAAAATGTATTGAAATTTGACTGTAGAGAAAAGCAGGTATGAACTCGACATTAACGATTAAGATCATTAAAACAAGAATTGAAATTATTTCTACCTTTTCTCTGCAACAATTTTGAGTAATTCATAACTATGGTTATTTCCTTTAAGTAACAGTGCCCCAAAAATATTAGAAATTTTACATTGTGCTTGATAAATCCTTTTTGAAGATATAAAAACAGGAGTTCAGAGTCATTAACGACTCCAAAAAACATAGATGATCGTGTCCATATGTGATAAATAGGCTTTTAGCTAGTGGTTGCCCTTATTCATCTCCAAACATTGTGACCAAAAACGCCAGAAATCTTAATTCCATACTTTCATCTACAACAGGACAACCACTTCAATCTTCTTTTTACTTTTATATCTCAGCTGGGATTTACTATTCCAAAACCAAACCACAAAAACCCCTGATATTCTCAAAACCAAATGTTGTATAGATTCTGAAGGAATTATTTCTCATAACATATTTTTGCCATAACCCCAGTGAAAAATGCTGTATTTACATCTCGTGAAGTAAGTCGTACAACTCGATAGCCAGTAAAATCATAAAAACTTTTTACGGCTTTGCCCGAATCTTCCTGAAAACATCCTTAAAAGCCAGTTTTTTTGTTTCCAGAATCCTGAATCCGGCTTCTTCGATATTCTTCAGGGTATGTCGGGTCGTATGATCTCCAAGCAGAAAAAATAGAAAAGGATCAATTAATTCCTCAAACCTGAAAATAAGAGGGTTGCTGCTGCGTACGTGCTCAAGGGCTATCAACTCACCTGAGAGTTTCAGAACCCGCCTAATTTCTTTGAAAGCTCTCATGGGATCAGGGATTGTGCAGAGGACAAAAGTAGTAACCACATAATCAAAGCTTTATTCGGAAATTCAAGATGCTCTGCGTCCATAAGGAAAAGATTGATATTTTTCATTTCCCTGGCTTTTTTCTAGCTTCTTCGAGCATCCCTTCACTGTTGTCAATTCCTGTAACCTGAGCATTTGAAGGGTAGTATTTCAGATTTCTTCCGCTTCCCACTCCGACTTCCAGAACTTTTCCACTGAGGCCTGAAAGAGCCTCTTTTCTCCATTTCTGGAAAAAGAGTAGTTCCAGCGGGAGATCTATCAGTTCATAAATGGGTGCGATTCGGTTATATTTTGAGATCGAGGAAATTGCAGACATCTTTGGATATGGACTCAATAATCAAAGTACTTGAGTATGATACTACAATCAAAGTGCTCTGAATAAAATCTTTTACGGTTTTGCCCGTATCTTTTTGAAAACATCCTTAAAAGCCAGATTTTTGTCTTCTGTGATAGTGAATCCAGCCTTTTTGATGTTCCCCACTGTATTCCGGGTCATGTCATCCCCGATAAAGAAAAACATAATTGGGTTGATCAAATCCTCAATCCGGGCGATAAGAGGATTTTTGCTGCGCATGTGTTCAAGGGCTACCAGCTCCCCTGAAGGTTTAAGGACACGTCTCATTTCCTTTAAAGCCTTCACAGGATCAGGAACTGAACAGAGGACAAAGGTTGTGACAACATAATCGAAGGTATTGTCCGGAAACTCCATGTGCTCGGCATCCATAAGGGAAAGGGTGATATTTTGCATGCCCCCGGCTTTCTCCCGGGCTTTCTCAAGCATCCCTTCACTATTGTCAATTCCTGTCACCAGAGAACCCGAAGGATAGTATTTCAAATTTCTTCCAGTCCCTACTCCTACTTCCAGAACTCTGCCTTTGAGGTTTGAAAGCGCTTCCTCTCTCCACGTTCCGTATAAGAAAATCTCTATCGGTAATTCCATCAGGTCGTAGACGGCTGCGATTCGGTTGTACTTTGAGACTACGGACATTGAATGAACTTATGCTCTTATTAAGGATTAGTTTTTTCAGGAAATACCAGAAAACTGAATAAGTCAGAAAGGTCTCCAACCTTTGCGGAGTTCCAGTCTCTTGTGGAAAAAAGCAAGAAACCACTGATACGTCTTAATGTTACTCTAGAGGGAAACTCCCTGAAAACCGATTCGTATTTAAGTGTTTGGAATAATACCACGCTGCGGATTTCATACTCCCTGAATGCCTGTAAATTAAGGATGGTAGAAATCCCAGGAAATAGCAGAGATTCCAGGAAAGCTCACAATATCATTTATCTCACAAGGATCATTATTACATAAAGACTCCCACAATACAGATCTATTTCACAATTATACAGAGGAAACCCGATGAGCAATATTTTACGCAGAGGCAGGCTTGAAGCTGCCCAGGATGAGGAAATTTTACGTTACACCTCCTCTATGGAGGCTGACAGGTGGATTTTCAATGCTGACATAGTGGTGGACCTTGCCCATACGGTAATGCTGAAAGAGCAGGGGATTATAAAAGAAGAAGACTGCAGCAAAATCCTCACCGGGCTTTTGAAGATAAGGGAAGAAGGCATGGAAAAGCTCGACTTCAGCTACGAGGACATACACATCTCGCTTGAATCCAGGCTCATCGACATTGTAGGAGAAGATGTCGGAGGCAGGATGCATTCGGGGCGTTCCAGAAATGATGAGGTTGCAACCTGTATCAGACTGACCCTCAGAGAAGAACTTCTCGGCCTGCTCGAAGAAATCTTTGCTCTCAGAAAAACTCTTGTCGCCCTTGCAGGAAAACATACTGAAACTCTCATGCCCGGTTTTACTCACCTTCAGCATGCCCAGCCGACCACCCTTGCCCATCACCTCTGTGCCCACGAATCTGCTCTCGGCAGGGATTTTGACCGGGTACAGGATGCGTTTTCCAGGGTAAACCTCTGCCCGCTCGGGGCTGCTGCATTTGCTTCTACAGGCTTTAACCTGAACAGGAAACGTACGCAGGAACTCCTGGGATTTGAAGGCCTGCTGGAAAATTCAATGGATGCAGTTAGCAGCAGGGATTTCCTGATTGAATGTGCTTCTGTTTTTTCAAATCTCATGATAAACCTGAGCCGGATGGCTGAGGAACTGGTAGTCTGGTCTTCGTCCGAGTTCAACTTTATCGAACTGGATGACACATACGCCTCCACTTCTTCGATTATGCCCCAGAAGAAAAACCCGGATACTGCAGAATTAATGCGCGGGAAAACCGGAGTGGCTGTGGGTGCTCTGATGTCCCTTCTTACAATCTGCAAAGGCTTGCCCCTGAGTTATAACCGCGACCTGCAGGAAGCAACCCCCAATATCTGGCGTTCAGTTGAAACCGTAAGGGCTTCGGTCAGGATAATGGAAGGGATGGTAAGGACTATGAAAATCCACTCCGAAGTACTTGCAGCTCAGTCGGTCACCGGTTTTACGACAGCTACCGAGCTTGCGGATACTTTTGTCAGGGAGGCAGGAATTCCCTTCAGAACTGCCCACCAGATCGTCGGGATGCTTGCCCGGGACAGGGAAAAGCCCACTATGGAGAAGATCGATTCCGTAACCGAAGTCGTGCTCGGAGAATCGCTTTCAAGCCTGGGGCTGACAGAAAAGATGGTAAAAGAAGCTCTCAACCCGGTCTCGAATATCAAAAGAAGGAAAGTTGCAGGAGGTCCTGCTCCGGAAGAAATGTGGCATTATCTATCAAAGAGGCTGGCTGAGCTTGAACTGAACGAACAGGAAATTGCAACCCTGAAAGATATAATAGACTCGGCTTTTGAAAACCTGCTCGCAGTAGTTGAAGAGTACAGGAAAAGCTGAATTCGGCGGTTTTAAGCACGAGAAAACACGTTTAATTTTAATATTATTTAGACCTCTTAGTATCACACATTCTTAGTATCGTACAGATTATACTGCATTACATCTACTGCAACGTCTATCTGCAATATCTATCTGCAATATCTATCTGCAATATCTATCTGCATTACAGCACTTATACAGAATTATAGCACTTTAAAAATTCAGCAGAAAGGGATCATTCATGGAATTCAAACAGGGCGATTGGGTACGTATTGAAAAGAACGGTACTGTCTATGAAGGCAAAGTAATGCCTTCCATGGAAGGGTATATCACAATAAAAATGAAAAGCGGGTATAACGCCGGTTTTTCTATTGATAAGGTCAGGATAACTCTTCTGGAAAATAACGGGGAAATTGCAAACGGAAGCAATGGAGGCAGAAACGGCGTAAAAGAGTCTAAAAAAGCAACGGAAAAAGTTTCAAAGCCCGGACTCCCTAAAATT
Source organism: Methanosarcina subterranea (assembly GCF_055385895.1). Taxonomy (NCBI): domain Archaea; kingdom Methanobacteriati; phylum Methanobacteriota; class Methanomicrobia; order Methanosarcinales; family Methanosarcinaceae; genus Methanosarcina; species Methanosarcina subterranea. Next base: position 3,681,468 of record NZ_AP042426.1, read on the forward strand.
GCAATCCTCTCTACGGGCGGGACAATTGCCAGCAAGATCGATTACCGTACAGGCGCAGTCTCATCCCAGTTTACTGCTGACGATATTCTCACCGCAATCCCGGAACTGAAAGAAATTGCGGACTTTAAAGGCAGGGTAATCTCAAGTATCCTCTCCGAAAATATGGACTCCGACTCCTGGCAAAACCTCGCAAAAGCCGTTGTAGAAGAAATCGAAGCCGGAGCTGAGGGAATAATTGTTACTCACGGGACAGACACAATGATGTACTCTGCCGCAGCCCTCTCCTTTATGATCGAAACTCCCGTACCTATCGTATTCGTAGGTTCCCAGAGAAGCGCAGACCGCCCGAGTAGCGACAATGCAATGAACGCAATCTGCGCAGCCAGAGTTGCTATAAGCGATATTGCCGAAGTCGTGGTGGTTATGCACGGCACAACCTCTGACGATTTCTGTGAGATCCACCGGGGGACGAAAGTCAGGAAAATGCACACCTCCCGCAGGGATGCTTTCAAGTCCGTAAACTCCCTTCCGATAGGGACTGTAGACTACAGTACAGGAGAAATAAAGGCTTTTATTGACTATACCAGACGCGGAGAAAAAGCCCTGAAATTTAAGCCGGGTATGGAACCAAAGTGTGCCATTGTAAAGTTCACTCCGGGAGCAGATCCGACAGTCCTTGACTATTATATAAGTAATGGCTATAGAGGGCTTGTTATTGAGGGTACAGGTCTCGGTCATGTTTCCACAAAATGGATTCCCCTTCTCCAGAAGGCTGGGGACGCAAAAATGCCTGTAATAGTCACATCGCAGTGCCTTAACGGCAGGATCTGCGACCGTGTTTATGATACGGGCCGTGATATGCTGAAGGCTGGTGCAATCGAAGGAGAAGATACTCTGCCTGAAACGTCCCTCGTCAAATTGATGTGGGTGCTCGGCCAGACAGAGGATTTTGAAAAAGCTATCAGTATGCTCAGGGAAGACCTCAGTGGGGAAATTACTGAGTGTACGCATAAATAAAAACTCTGAGAAACTGTAGTAAAATAAGCCGAAAAATAAACTGAAAAATAAGCTGAAAAATAAGCTGAAAAATAAGCTGAAAAATAAGCTGAAAAATAAACTGAAAAATAACCTGAAAATCTGTGTAAGTCAAAAAAAGCAGAAATCTTTTTTACTTTTTTTATTTTTGACAGGCTGCTTGACAGGCTCGCTGAGATATTTTACATTTTGAGGATCTAAAAAGATATCTCCGGAGTAAAATGAATTACTTCCCGAGCCAGGGAGTATTCTTTTATTAGTCCGGTTCTTATGATTCTTTTAATACTATAGTAAGCTCATCTGTTGTTATTTCCTGCCAGCATGTCGAATACAGTTCATAAGAGGCAGGAGATAAGTCATGGATCAAGTCCGGCTGCAGGAAGAGAAAGAAATCAGGAGTTTCCGAAACTAACCTCTCGTATTTTAAGTTCACTTCAATGCGAAATTTACCCCGCTCAACATATTTAAATAACAAAAAGCTATAATGTACTGTGCTAACAGGTGTCATGTTAGCCAATAGCAGGAAAATTTTAGGCAGGTGTGTAGTAAATGTTAGTGTTAGGAATTGAGGACCCACAGATCTGGCTTGCATATGTATTTTGCGTATTAAGTGCACTCGGATGCATGGTTTATGGGGTATTGAACTGGAAAGGCGGGGAAGAAGAACAGGCAGTTAAGAGTGGGGCTCAGAGAACAACAGTTCAGGATCAGTAAAACCGATTCTGGGTTAAGTTTGACTCTTATTTAGGGCGATTTTTAAACACGCCTGTGCAAAACAGCAGTTAATACTATTCTGGAATGATTTTTATGGCAGTCAGTACTTCAACTCTTATCCTGTTTGTAATTATTTATCTTACAGCCACTTTCTATGTTGCCTACCTGGGATACAAGAAGAATTCCCAGACCGAAGGGTATATGCTCGCAGGTAGAGGTGTCCATCCTGCAATTATGGCTCTTTCCTACGGAGCTGCGTTTATCAGCACTTCTGCAATAATAGGATTCGGAGGAGTAGCCGCTTCTTTAGGAATGGGGCTTCTGTGGCTTGTGTTTATGAATATATTTTTTGGGATATTCATTGCTTTCGTTATTTTTGGTCCCCCTACACGGCGTATGGGGCTAAATCTGGGAGCCATAACTTACCCTGAATTTATAGGAAAACGCTTCCAATCAAAGTTTATTCAGGGTTTTTCCGGGCTCCTGATAGGCGTTTTCATGCCTCTTTACGCTGCAAGCGTTATCATAGGAGCCGGAAGATTCCTTGAGACAACTCTCGGGGTCAACTACAATATTGCTCTTATAATCTTCACCATCATAATCGCTTCTTATGTGCTTAAGGGCGGCCTTCTCTCAGTAATGTATGTTGATGCCATGCAAGCTGTCCTGATGCTGCTGGGAATGGGTTTTCTGCTTGTCTTTACTTACAGTAAGCTTGGAGGAGTTGTTGAAGCCCATCAGGCTCTTACCAGTATGGCAAACCTTGTTCCTCAGGCTCTTGTAGACCAGGGACACAGGGGCTGGACTTCGATGCCTGCACTTGGCTCTCCTATATGGTGGACAATGTTTTCCACAATCATAATGGGTGTGGGAATAGGAGTACTTGCACAACCGCAACTTGCAGTCAGGTTCATGACTGTAAAAGATGACCGTTCCCTGAAAAGAGCAGTCGCTATTGGAGGCCCTTTCATCCTGATGATGGCAGGAGTCGCTTATCTTGTAGGAGCTCTCTCCAATGTATATTTCTTCAAGACTACAGGCATGATTGCCCTTCAGGTCGTGAAGGATGGAAACACCGATCTTATAATGCCTACATTTCTGAACCATGCCATGCCTGAAATGTTTGTAGCGCTCTTCATGCTCAGCCTGCTCTCAGCTGCAATGTCTACCGCAGCTGCCCAGTTCCATACGATGGGTACAGCCATAGGGTATGATGTCTACCAGCAGAGCATTATGAAAGGCAAGTCCACAGCGACAGTTCACGTTACAAGATTAGGTATTGCCTTTACCATCCTTGTCGCAGTCGTTCTGGCATATATCCTGCCCATAAGTATTATTGCCAGAGCTACTGCCATGTTCATGGGCCTGTGTACGGCTGCTTTCCTGCCCTTGTTTATTGGAGCACTTTTCTGGAAGCGTACAACAAAAGCCGGAGCAACTGCAAGCCTTATAATCGGGTCTTTAAGTAGCCTCTTCTGGTTGACTTTTGTCCATGCAAAAGAAGCAGTTCCTCTCGGGATCTGCCAGGCAATTTTCGGAAAGGCAACTTTACTTTCAGGCACCTGGACCGTTGTAGACCCGATTCTGATCGCAACTCCCCTTTCTCTCCTTGCCCTTATTGTGATAAGCCTTATGACACCCCAATTTTCACCCGAATTCCTGAAGAAGGCTTTCAGGCTCAGGTTTGAAGATGAGGAAGAGGAAATGTTGGAGCCAGCATCAAACAAGGCAGTCGAATCAACAGGCGTTTAAGCCTGCTCCTTTTAAAAAACAGGCGCATTTTTATGCGCTATCTATTTTTCCATTTTACCTTGTTTTCGCAATAAACAAAAGCAGGTATACTTACTATATGATTTATATTGTGGATTAAAGTTTTCGGAGTAACTGATGTATCTTTATACTCATTAAGGGAAGGCGGGATGAAGTGGCATACGAGTTATCAGGAATAATAGAAATTTATTCAGAAAACAAGAAGCGAAGTGAAGAAAAAGAGAAAGCGAAGAAATGAAAAAAATGAAAAAAATGAAAAAAATGAAAAAAATGAAAAAAATGAAGGAAAGTGAAGAAATGAAAAGAAGATGATAATGAAGAAGAGACAGAAAAATAGGAAAATAAAAAGATCCTGTTTTGATGGATCTTTTTGATGGATCTATTTACTTCAGATTTTGCAGAAGCTTTCAATTTTCTTTTCTGACAGGCAGGGTCTGCCCCCCGTGAGGCATCAGGTGAACTTTTGCGTCGGGATTTTCCGAGATAACTGCATACAGGGCGTCCTGCATACTTGCCATTGGAGTAAAAAACGCACTTCTGGCTTTTTCTTCCGGGAGCTTCGAGACAAGGTAGAGCTTGAATTTCTTTGAAGCTTTTGCAACGATCGCACTCTTGTGTCCTCCAAACTCGAAGCAGTGCTTAAAGCGCTCTATTGCATCCTCTGGAGTTTTACACTCCCTGTTCCAGCATTCGTATACCTGGTTTCCTATCCCTTCGGCACATTCCGCTACAAGGATGATAGAGCCGCCATCCTTTACAGCCTGGGTCGCGTTGTCCAGAGCTTTATTTGCCTGATAGAGATTGATATCTTTAGGATAACCCCCACAGGAAACGACCACAGCATCTGCAGGTTCCACTGGCACTTTATACATGGCGTCCACAATCTCGACCCCTTTCCTATGGGCTTCGATAAAATCACCTGCAACGGCAGCAACTATCCCTTTTTTGCTATCAAGCACAACATTAAGAATAAACTTAAGACCAAAGATTTTTGCAGCTTCTTCCATGTCCTGCCTGACAGGGCTGTCTACTCTTCCGGAAACCGCATTTTCCTCTATCATCATTTTGTGGTTAGTAAGCACTGACTCTTCCGAGCTTACACCGGGAAGTACGGACTTTGCCCCACCACTGTACCCTGCGTAGTAATGGAACTCAATTCCTCCAGTCCCAATAACAAAATCAGCACCGAGCACTTCTTCAAAGACATCAATAGGAGTCCCGCGGCTGGTTACCCCGATCCTTCTGCACCTGGAAGTGTTGTGCTGGATGCACCGGATTTTTTTGTAGATATCGTTTCCAACCAGTTGTTTTGATTCCTCTTCAGTCTGCTGGCGGTGAAGCCCGAGAGCAAAGACAATTGTGATATTCTCATCCTTTGCCCCCCCAAGATAAAGCTCTTCGAGTAAAGGAGGAAGGATCTTTGCCGTAGGAGTAGGCCTGGTAACATCGCTTACGATAATCGCAATCCTGATATCAGGGTTTACAATCTCCGAGAGTCTCCTGCTCTTGATAGGATTCTCGAGCGCTTTCCTGATTAAAAGAGCCTCATCTTCTTTATTTTCAGGCTCCGAAGGAAGGATGAGGCTGGAAATATTCTTCTCAGGGATATTCAGCTCAGAAGTCCCATTTCCGAAAGCAAGTGGAATCTTTTTCATATTTGTCGTCATGTTCATGTCGATGGTTTCGTATTGATTATATAAAACTATATAGGTAAACAATATTCAGGATTAAAATTACACTTTTAACTTCAGTCGAACAAACAGTTCGATTTTTGCGATCTATTTATTTTTGCGGCTTTACTACTGACCTTTTCTTTCATTTTCGGACAGGCAGAGTCCACCCTCCATCGGGTATTATGTGAACTTTTGCCCCGGGATTTTCTGCAAGAATATTTTCAAAGGCTTCCTGTACGCTTTTTGAAGGAATGAAGAAAGCTTTTCTGCTTTCCTCCTCGGAAAGTTTCGAAACAATATAGAGCTTGAACTGTTTTGCGGCTTTTGCAACGATTGCGCTTTTATGTCCTCCAAACTCGAAGAACTGCTTGAAGCGTTCTATAGCATCATCCGGGCTTCTGCATTCCCTATTCCAGCATTCGTAGACCTGGTTTCCTATCCCTTCTGCACACTCAGCTACAAGTACAATCGAGCCTCCTGTTTTTACGGCAGGGACAGCATTTTCCAGGGCTTTTGTTGCCTGGTAGAGGTTGATATCCTTGGGATAGCCCCCACAGGAAACAATTACTGCATCAGCAGGCTCTATGGACACCTTATACATTGTATCTACATATTCTGTCCCTTTCCTGTGAGCCAGGATAAAATCCCCGGCAACGGCGGCAATAATTTCTTTTTTGCTATTGATCACCACGTTCAGGATAAAACCAAGGCCTGCAGTTCCTGCAGCTTCTTCAATATCTTTCCTTGCAGGGCTATCGACTTTACCCGAAAGAGGTTCGCCTTCGAAGAGTTTGCTATAATGACTGTGGAATGAGAGTACGGCTTTTTCCGAACTGACCCCTGGGAGGATGGACTTTCCTCCTCCGCCATAACCTGCATAATAATGGAATTCTATTGTCCCTGTGCTGATAATCAGGTCTGCATCCAGAACTTCTTCAAAGATTTCAATCGGAGTCCCAAAACTCGTTTCCCCTATGTGCCTGCACCTGTCTTTATCGTGCTGGACAAATCTGATACTTTTGGAAATATTCTCACCCAGGAGCTTTCTACACTCCTCTTCAGTCTGCTGGCGGTGAAGTCCGAGAGCAAAGACAATAGTGATATTCTCATCCTTTGCCCCCCCAAGGTAAAGCTCTTCGAGTAAAGGAGGGAGAACCTTTGCTGTAGGGGTGGGCCTGGTAACATCACTTACGATAATCGCAATCCTGATCTCAGGGTTCACAATCTCGGAGAGTCTCTTGCTTTTCACAGGGTTTTCGAGCGCTTTCCGGACTAAGCTGGCTCCATCCTCCTTTTTTTCAGGTTCGGAAGGCAGGATCAGGCTGGAAATATTCTTCTCAGGGATATTCAGCTCAGAAGTCCCATTTCCGAAAGCGAGTGGAATCTTTTTTATATTTATCATCATGTTCATGCCGGTGATTTCGTATTGGTAATATAAAATGTTATAGGTAAACAATAAAGGTATGCTTTAAATGCAATTTAAATATGCGCTTTAAACCCGGATTCAGACCGTTATTGAGAAATTTAGAAAATATTATCCTTAGCTTTCATTAGCTGCCCCAATAACCCTATGATTCTCCTTATTTTTTTCTCTAAGAGTAGAAACATCTATTATGGAAAAATCAATGAGCTTAAAAAAGAATCCTGAGACGTTCCTGAAATATTTATTAAAAAAATCTTCCTCTATAATATGAAGTTAATTGAAACTCTATAACAAAAGGATGCCCCTGAGTAATAAAATAATGTTAACTATAAAAAGTAGAAATATTCTAAGAGTCCAAATTTAATCCATACTATTTTTTTAAGCATGTTGTTAAATTCGGAAGTAATTCCTATAGTTTTAAGCAGTAAAACAAAGGCTTTCAAGGATCTGATACGAAAAGAAAACATTCATTTATAGGTGATAGTAAATAGAACGAAATTTTTACTGGAAAATAAGAATTCTGGATAATAAAAGAATTTACATGCCTCAGAAAGATTCGAGTATACGGAGCGATTCCTGAAATAGTTAAGCGAAGAACTTTCAGGAGATCTTTTAGAAGGCTGTTGAGTCAAAAGCTATAAAAGTTCATGGTGAGTGTAGATATAATTATAAATTAATTCTGGTGATTTAGTGAGGAGCTTCAGTCATCTAAAAGTGTCTATTTTCATACTGATTATGTTAAATTACCTGTGGATCGGAGGAGCGTATGCATCCCCGGACGCAGATAGCTCAAAAATAATTGAGAATATTAATCAGGGTAGTATCATCCTGTTTTCGCAGAACTATTCCGAAGCAGACGATCTTCCAGCCAATGTTTTTATCGCGAAGGTTCACAGAGAAGAAATTTATGATAAATTATATTCAAGTATATATGCAACGCAAGAATCAGAAGTATGTTTTAATAGCACTTCAGACGGGTTGAAGTATACGAATGTAAGAGACTCTCCTCTAATCCCATGCAGTTTGCTTCCAGGTATGGATGTTATATCTTGTTTTGGAATCAATGAATACCTGGGACGCTTTAGAAGCAACCTGGATATTTTTACTTTTTGTAAATGTACCTCTGTCCCGATAATTCACTATCTTGAGGAACCAAGGCAGGCAGGGGCTCTGTACATATGTAACCTCACACCAATGGTTAAGTGTGCCTATGAAATCTCGATGGACATAAATGCGGATGACTCTCAGAGCTTTATTGAACTGGATAGTCCGGGCTCAAGACTGATAATTCAGGAAATCGAGGATCAGACTACACTTAAGAGTTATTATAGAGACTCTTCTGGAGAAACCAAATACGAAAAAGTTATTCTCGGTAACGCGTCGGAAAAAGTAAATTTCAAAATAGTATTTGACGGTTGCAATAAAACAAACATAATTTACGCACAGGATGGCAGTTCCATAATTACTCCATTCTATAACCTTGACAGGCAGCAGCTGCCGTACATCGATTTTTCAAGTGGATATATCAAGTTCACATCTTTCATCATTGGAGAAGGTACCTGCCTTAATGTTGATATATACAATATAAACCAGACAGCGGACAGAAAACTCATAACTGCAGTCGGGAATAGTAAGATGATCCCGTTCGGACTTGACGGACCTCTACCAATGAATACAACAGGGGAAGGAATTGACTACCTGAATGATAAAGGGTATAGAGGTACAATGTGGTTTGATAAGGGAATGTTTGAAAAATCAAACGAAACATACGTCGAGTATCTGCGCGGCCTTGTAGCTAACGATTCCTGGGAAGTTGGCATACACTACACAAAGGAATTAAACAGCCTTCCACTTGAAGAAGCATACAGAGTGATGGATGAAGAATACTTATATGTGTATGAAAAAATCGGCCAAAAACCAACAAGCTGGTGCTGTCTGAGAAACCGCGATAACCTTACGCATGCGATTTATGCATATGAGAACCTGGGAATGACCTGGAGAAACGGGGACGCAACAATTCATGCGGAAAGGGATGTAGGAAACCTGTACGATGATACATGGGAATGGTGGGAGCCTGCATCAAAAGCAGGCATGTCCTATCCGGTATTCACCCATCAACTTGACATCGAACCTGCAATAAAATACTCAATAAGCCGCTCAATGTTCCGGGACTGGGTAGATAACTACTACGCAAACAACATGACCATAGTGTCGTTTTACGAATACAACCAGATAAGCCGCAATACATATGATGCAAGTTTTGAAAACCTGCAATACAGCGAGGAACTGCTTGCATTCGACTCACATACAAATGGTGCTCCCGCTCTTGTAAACGTAAATATAACCGCAGGAAACAGTACACAGGTCTACGATACTACACTCGACGTGTTCCTCGACTATGAAACGGAACAGGACAAATCAATTACTTTCCGGGTTGAAGACGGCCACAATTATAAGGTATATATAAACAATATTGAGTAAGGTAGAACTTTGAGTAAGGCATAAGTTCCACAACCATGGAAGGCACAAAAAATGAACGCGGGCACAGCCTAGTCCGTTCTTATTGTGCCTTTCGTTATTAGCTTATTTTCTGTCCTTCCAAGGTTAGTCTTTTTTTCTGTATCTTCCGGGGTTAGCTTATTTTTCATTACCTCTTCTCAGATTCGGTATAATGCAGTATAACAGTCAACACACTTCTAATTCTAACAGTCAGCACACTTTCAGCCCTGGCAGCCATCCTGCTTTTAATTAATTGTAAATAATTCCTGCGCTTATATACTGATAACTGCAAACAGGCTTACTGATGAATATCTGCTTCATAAGAAAATGTTTATAAATGTAATGCCTGGAGGGGACCTACTTATCTGTGAGATAAGAAGAAAGGAATTGCAGTTAACCCGGGAGTAATAACTATGGACAAAGAAAGGATTTCCTATCACGAGTCCGTTCAAAAGATGTATGAGCGGATAAAGAAAGATAATATAACAAATGTATGGGACCGTTATGAGGCTCAGGGAATAGGGGGAGTCCCGGACAGGAGGTGCACTTTCTGTATGGCAGGAGCTCGTTGTGACCTGTGTTCAAATGGTCCCTGTCGTTCGGACGCTGAAAAGGACAAGAGGGGAGTATGCGGGATCACTGCCGACGGGATGGCAATGAGGATGATGCTGCTCAGGAACGTAATGGGGGCTTCGACCTATCACTACCATACAGACCAGACCATCCGGACTTTGAGGGAAACCGCAAAGCGCAAAACCCCCTACAGCATAAGGGAACCTGAGAAACTGAGGACATTTGCAGGCAGGCTTGGGATAGAGGCCCTTGGAAATGATTCCGAAATTGCTCTTCGCCTCTGTGATTTTGTGGAAAAGGACTTTAACAGGCCCGCATACGAGCCAAGCAGGATTGTCGAGGTTCTTGCCCCTCCGGAAAGAAAGAAAAGGTGGGAAGAATTGGGAATATTCCCGGGCGGGATATACGGGGAAATGATGCTCTCCACAAGTTCCTGCCTGACAAATGTAGACGGGTATTACATAAGCCTTGCTCTGAAAGCGATGCGCCTTGGAATTGCAATGGCATACCAGAGCCAGATTGTAAATGAGTACTGCCAGGACATCCTTTTCGGAATTCCAAAGCCCCACAATATGAGGGTAGACCTGGGGGTGCTGGACCCTGAATACATAAATGTGCTCCCGAACGGGCATGAGCCTTTCCTTGGCTTTTCCATGGTCCAGCTCGCCAGAAAATCCGAGTGGCAGGAAAAAGCAAAAGCATCCGGGGCAAAAGGACTGAGGGTCATTGCCAGCATCGAAACCGGGCAGGAAATGATCCAGAGGTGGGAGGAGGACGATGTCTTCTATGGTTTTACCGGCAACTGGATTTCCCAGGAAGCGGTGCTCGCAAGCGGAAGTGTGGACCTTTTTGCTGCAGACATGAACTGCTCGCTCCCGGTAGCCCCTCTCTACGCCGAAAAATACGGGTTCAAACTCATGCCCGTAAGCGAACTCGTGGCCTTTGAAGGCATCAACGAGCGCCTGAACTACAACCCGGTAGAAGCCGATAAGCAAGCAGCAAAACTCCTGAATATGGCAATTGAAAACTTCAAAAACCGAGAAAGTTCAGGGGAACCTGTGCCCAATATGCCGGTAAAAGAAGCAGTCGTCGGCTTTTCAACCGAAAGCATCCTTGATGCCCTCGGAGGCACCCTGGACCCCCTGCTCGACGCCATAAAAAGCGGTGCAATCAAAGGTGTGGTCGGGATGGTCTCCTGCACAACATTAAGGGACTACGGGCAGGACGTGCATAGCGTTGCCATGGTAAAAGAACTGATCAAAAGGAATATCCTTGTCCTGTCCATGGGTTGCGGGAACGGAGCTATGCAGGTGGCAGGCCTCTGCAGTCCCGAAGCCAGGGAGTATGCAGGAGACAGCCTGAAGGCAGTTTGTGAAGTCCTTGGAGTCCCACCTGTGCTCAGCTACGGGACATGTACGGATACTGGCAGGCTTGCCGACCTTCTCGGAGCTATTTCCGCAGTCCTGGGCGCTCCTGTTCCTGACCTGCCGGTAGCTGCAGCAGCTCCCGAATACATGGAGCAGAAAGCCACAATAGATGCTATCTTTGCCCTGGCTCTCGGGCTCTACACTTATGTGAACCCTGTCCCGACCATTACCGGGGCACCGAACCTGATCAAACTGCTGACAGAAGACTGCCGGAAAGTTACAGGTGGAGTCCTGAATGTGGAAACAGACACCGTAAAGGCAGTTGACGGGATAGAACAGCACATAATGGAAAAGAGAACGAAACTGGGGATCTGAAACCCCGGATTTCTACTTTTTTCCACTTCATTTTTATTGAGAAAAAAATCCCTGAAAATCAAAGCCCGACCAAATCAGAGCTCGATCGATTCCCCGGGTTTCATGATAATTACCTTCGTGTCAACTTTTGCTTCCACAGCTTTTCTGAACTCTTCAGGGTCCTGCCTGATAACATCAAAGGTATTATAGTGCATTGGCACGACAACCTCGGGTTCTATTAACTCTACGGCTTTTACGGCTTCCTTTATGCCCATGGTAAATCTGCTTCCTATGGGCAGCAGGGCGATTTCGGGTTTATAGAGTTCTCCGATAAGCTGCATATCCCCGAAAACACCCGTATCCCCGGCATGATAAATAGAATGTCCGCCAATACCTATCACAAACCCTGCCGGACTGCCTCCGTCGAAACTGAAGCCTGAAGCATCGATTGAGGAAGAGTGAAGTGCATGAGTCATTGTAAGGGTCACACCTTCAACTTCCATTGTGCCTCCCTTATTCATGCCTTCGGCAAAGACTCCTTTTGATTTGATGTAGTTTGCAACCTCATGGATCGAAATGATCCTGCAGCCTGTCCGGGTGCCTATCGCGATAGTATCTCCCAGGTGATCGCGATGCCCATGCGTTACGGCTATTATATCCGGGTCAAGATCTTCAGGGCTGCATAAAGCTTTAGGGTTTCCGGAAATAAAAGGGTCAATCAGCAATTTCTTTTCGGCTTCGAGCAAAAAAGCAGCATGCCCAAGCCAGGTAATTTTTACATCAGCCATCTTTTTACCTCGTGTCCACTTATGTTTTTTTCAAAACGTAACAATGCGTAATGTAATTTTCGATAATGATCAGGGAGTAACATAGATACCAGCTAAGAAAGGTATAATAAAAAGAGTAAATCCGAAGAGGAGGACTTTAAAAGGAGTAACTCCGAAGCATACCTGTGTAGTAAAGGGTCACATTAATATGTACCTCTCAATTAAAAGCAAGTAAGAAATGAAGATCAGCCTGGTAATCCACGGGCCCGAAGTAATCGATTCGGGAGAAGCGGAAATAGTTCTGGAAAAGCTTTCCAGCCTTGGCAAAGTAAAAGCAGAACTTTGCGGGACCATGGGAAAGACAGCTATTCTAGATGCAGGACTTGAAAATGTTATAGATATAAGCCGGCACCTGAAGCCGAGCGCCTGCATTGAATTCTTTTTTGAAACTTCAAACCTTGTTTGCCTGCTTAACAGAGGAAAAACTTTCGAAACCGGCAGGGTTTTCGGGTCAAAGGTCGCTTCCCGCCTGAAAGAACCTGACAAGAAGCCACTGGTCCATATCGAAAGCCCTGGCTTCCCTTCCGGAAAACTCATTCCCCTGAACAAAAAAGCCGGCAGCTGCATTGAAAAACTCTCTGAAGTCCTTGAGATCCCTGTCGAAAAACCCCTGCCTTTTTACAATCCGATTTCCATAGAAACCTGCTCGAATACCGGAAAAACCCGAATCAACCGCGAAATCTCAGGAGTTCTTCCCGGGGAGAATATCTTTGTAAACGGAATTGTAATCGGAAAAGCCCTGTCCTCAGAAATAAAAATAATCTCCGAAAACGGCTTCATTACCGCAATCGAAGGCGGAGAAATAAAGGACCACGGGCTTGAAAAACTCCATAATTACGAAAAAAGGAATCCTGTTGACCTCGTCGGAGCCTGGATAAAAAGCGGGGATATTCGAAGAAACGACTCTTCACTCCCGGATGCCAAAAAACAAAACGCTGTTGCCCGAAAATCAGGTTCCACTTCCAGAGCCGGGACAGAAAGAGTTGTGCCAGGAAAAGTTGTGCTTATAGACCACACCGCCGAAAATACCTATGAACTGGTTTCCGGGGCTGAACTTGCGGTTACAGTCGGAGATGACACCACAGCTATTGCAGGAGATATCCTCTACAGGTTTGGGATCCCGATTATTGGAATCACTGACGGAGACTGCGATAATGTTACCTGCGAACCAAAAACCTTTCCGGGATCGGTTATTCTCAGGCTTGTGCCAGGAAGCGATGATATCGTGGGTGAGAGGGTAAAGCAGGAACTCTTGAAGGGTCAAAATTCAGCTGTTTTTGAGAATCTGTTCACCTTTAAAGAAGATGTTCTGAAACTGGCAGAATCGTTGATTGAAGCTGTTTTTGAATATTGAGAATAAACGAATAAGAAAGCAACAGGTGGCTCTTTTTCATTTAGGGATCACTCTAGCTTCTTTTTTAATTCCATCAATCAGGTAAGAACTTATCGATTTCTCAGTAAGCAAGTCGACTTTTATGCCCGGGTAGTTAGAAAGTTCCAGTTCTATATTCACCAGACTGAGCAGGCTTTTCCGTTCGGCAAACTCAACCAGGAAGTCAATGTCGCTTTCTGGTTTCTCTTTCCCCTAACGTAGACCCAAAAACAGAACTTTAGTTGCCCCACCCGAATTGCACGTCGGGAGTACGCGATCCGTTTCACTCGCTCCGTTCGCTCAAGAAGACTAATTTATAGATCTCTCGACCCATACAGCATCATTCGCCGTATCATGTCATTCTTGTCACGCTCGACGCAGGAGAGCGGGCTTTCCCGCGAAAAAAAGAAAACCAGAGAATAGCAACATTGTATCTTAAAAGATTACTGCCCGTGATGTCACGAATTCTCTGTAATTTCATAGCCTAATTTTGGCACACTGTACTAAATTTGGTTCTCCTGATGTAGGATTACCTCCATAATAAATTTTTTAGATTATAATTTTATAGAAAGCCAAGCACACTGCCAATCTAGGAGAATGATCAATCGAGACTTAGGACTATTTTAGGTTTTCTAATCTATTTTTTAATTTTTTCAATTTATTTTCATATTCTCGAATGTCGCCACTTTCTTCAACTTTGCCATTTATATTTACTTTGCCATCGATATACTCCTTTAATTTATCTTCCTCATCTCCGTTGGTGTATCCTTCTTTTCGCCACACTTCAACTTGTTCTCTAGTTCTTTCCTCTGCTAAGTACCTGAATGACTCTGCATGAATGCGATCCCTTGTATCTTCATTTGATACACCCCCTTTAACTGCTTTTTTTGTTTTAATGTAGAAATAGTTTGATATCGGATAGTAGAAATAATTGAGACTTTTTTCGAGATCTCTTATTTCTTGTTCTATTTTTGCCCGCTCAAGCGCTTTTTTTGTTAGTTCAAAAGAATTTCTTGTTAGTTCTAAAGATTCATCTGTCAGTTTAAGAGTATCAGTTGCCGTTTTTGCTGTTAACACCGCTATTAGTATCGCAAGGACGGTTAGAGCCGAGCCAACTTTGTCTGAACTCAAAAAGAAAATAGCTATAGCGATTAAGACTAAAAAAATGAAGTACTTATTGTACGTCCTGTAATTATTGTCTTTATTCTGGCTCACATTTCATACATTGAGTAGACATCTTAAAAACTTGTTTATTTGCCTTGAATAAAATGTGTCTATTGAACTGAAAAATAAAAAAGTAATAGGTTTAATACCCTATTAGTCAGAGGTAAAGGGATGTGTAAATGTAACGTAAAACACATGCCATAATTATTAGCAGAAGTATGCTCTGTAATTTTTCGGTTAGTTTTTCTTCGACTTTCGTTTTTTTCACCCCCATCATATTATATTGAGCAAACGGTATTATATACTGATGTTTGGGGACTTTATATATCAATTAAGTGTATAAATAAAGAAAAAGCCGTCTAATAATAGAGATAAATGTTTTAATTTTTGTCACTCTGGCAAGCTCTACCTGATTATCTGGTGTGTACCCATTTGTCCCATTTTTAGGACATTTTGAGCATTAGAAAAGGAAGAACAAAGTATCTGGCTGTATTTTACATAATGAAACGGTTATATGAATTTAAAAAATGGAACTTAATATTTACATTTTGAGCATTAGAAAAGGAAGAACAAAGTATCTGGCTGTATTTTACATAATGAAACGGTTATATGAATTTAAAAAATGGAACTTAATATTTATTTTATAATATGAATTAATTTTGGAAAACTAGATAAAAACTATTTAAGGTTTATTTTTAAGGCTCTATCAATTTGTCGTAGGATAGAAAGTGGTGCTAACTTTATGGATCTTTCAAGTTCCAATTTTCTACTGCTATGTTTTATTGTTGTTTGGCGAACAACTTAACCTTAGATTTTATTACCGAAGCCAAATGTAGAAAGAAGCTTACGCCAAAATGGGACGTTTGTCTCTGCTTTTTCTGTTTTAATTTCCTTCGTTTCTACTTTTGGACCTTCATTCTCAAGATTTTTATATGGAAACTCTAAATATGGTTTCAATTGCTCATTTGTAATAGATATAGTTCTGTTATTTGAAGTATCAACTACTGATTCCTGCTCATTTATTTCCACTGATTTTCCAATTTCTTCAACTGGTTTGAGAGACTTTAAATAATATTCCAATTCTTCTTTATATATCGAGCAATTGTGGCTTTCAGGTGGAGTACAAGCATCACAGAAATGTGAACCACACCAAACGCATCTTACATCGAATTTTTCAATTATTTTCTCACAATTCGGACACAAAGGTTGACTGAGTGTACTTGTTTTAACTTCTTCTTTCTTATACTCAATTTTCCCTTGTCTATACCTCGCTTCCTCTTCTTTCTGCTCAGTTTCCTCTTTCTCATGCTCTAAAATAATAGATTTCAACCGCTGTTGGTAGAGAACATTTTGTTTTATTATATGTATTCTATTCTTTTCTTCTCTTTCGCTTTCTGACAATTCCGGTAATTCTTCTTCTAGAAAGTCAGGGGCAACAAATTTTTCATAAAATTCAGTGGAATAAACAGTAGTATGTTTCTTTGTTGAATGCTCCGCATCATTTAATCCCTGTTTATAAGCGGAGCAGTAGTGTTTACCAGGTTTGATGCAATCTTCACAGAAATACAGGCCACACAATACACATCTCATGTGTAATTTTCCTACTAATACTCCACAGTTAGGACACTGCTGAACCACGAATGAAAAGCCCCCACTATTAATCTTATTTTTAGAAGATTTAGCCCATACTTATATAAATTTTTCCTTTAGTTAATTAAAAACTTTATATTACAGGCTGGCGAAAGCGTCCCATTCATTTTAGGTTAAAATGAGGCTTCAAAAATAAGAGGAAGTATGCCTGAAAAATTAGAATAAGCAGCAAAATTATCTTTAAATCACAACTATTCTTTAAAATGAACACATTTATTACTTTTAACTGTCATCGTTGGGTATTTACGATATAAGAAGATGAAAATGCATGAACCAAAACGGAAAACACATTTCGGCCTGCATATGGGACTCAGGAAACGAGGAATATAACATCAACGTTGTCCTGAAGTACTTTGAATTCGTTAACAACATTTTCAACCTGAAAAATTTCGATTTCATATTCAGCCTATCATCCCAGAGTAAACATTCATTGGTGGTATGAAATGGCTCTTAAAAAATCCGAACTTTACTCTTCTCTCTGGTCCAGCTGCGACGAACTGCGCGGTGGAATGGATGCCAGCCAGTACAAGGACTACGTGCTCGTCCTGCTGTTTATCAAATATGTCAGCGACAAATACGCCGGTGTGCCCTTTGCCCCTATCACTGTCCCGGAGGGTGCGAGCTTTCAGGACATGGTTGCACTCAAAGGAAAACCGGATATTGGCGATCAGATCAACAAGAAAATAATCGGTCCGCTGGTCAATGCAAACAAGCTGTCTGACATGCCGGACTTCCACGATGCTACCAAGCTTGGCAGCGGTAAGGAACAGGTGGACAGGCTTACCAACCTCATCGCCATTTTCGAGAATCCTGCCCTTGATTTTTCGAAGAACCGAGCCGAAGGTGACGATATCCTTGGCGACGCCTACGAATACCTGATGCGTCACTTCGCAACGGAGAGCGGAAAGAGCAAAGGCCAGTTCTATACTCCCGCCGAGGTCAGCCGTATAATAGCACAGATTCTCGGCATCCGCCAGGCTAATACCACAAGCGCCACCACCGCCTATGACCCTACCTGTGGTTCCGGTTCGCTGCTTTTGAAGGTAGCAGACGAGGCAAGAACCAAGATAACCATGTACGGCCAGGAAAAAGACGCTGCTACATCCGGCCTCGCCCGCATGAACATGATCCTGCACAACAACCCCGAGGCGCTTATCGTGCAGGGTAACACTCTCACAGATCCCAAGTTTAAGGATGGAGAGACGCTCAAGACCTTTGATTACGTCGTTGCCAATCCCCCATTCAGCGACAAGCGCTGGAGCACCGGCCTCGATCCACTTCACGATTTTTACGAGCGTTTCAAGCCCTTTGGGGTTCCGCCTGCCAAGCAGGGAGATTACGCTTATCTGCTGCATATTGTTCGTTCGCTCAAAAGTACGGGCAAAGGGGCATGCATCCTGCCACACGGTGTGCTGTTCCGAGGGAATGCCGAGGCTGATATCCGCCGTTCTCTGGTGCGCAAGGGCTACATCAAGGGAATCATCGGCCTGCCAGCTAACCTTTTCTACGGCACCGGCATCCCGGCGTGTATTATTGTTATCGATAAGGAAGAAGCTCAAACCCGCAAGGGAATTTTTATGATCGATGCCAGTGCGGGTTTTATGAAGGATGGTCCCAAGAACCGCCTCCGTGCCCAGGACATCCACAAGATAGTAGATGTTTTCACCCGGCAGGCGGAGGTTCCAAAATACTCGCGGATGGTCAGCCTGGAGGAAATCGAGAAGAATGAGTTCAACCTCAACCTTCCACGCTATATTGACAGCCAGCAGGCAGAGGATCTTCAGGATATCGAAGGCCATCTGCATGGAGGCATTCCCTGTGTCGATGTCGATGCACTCCAGCGTTACCGGGCTATCTGTCCTCAGCTTCAGCAGACACTGTTTAAAGAGAAAAGCCCTGGTTATCTGGACCTTGCAGTGGACAAGGCAGCCATCAAATCCACCATTTACGAACATCCTGAGTTCGCTGACTTCATTACCGGCATGAATACACATTTCGCTACCTGGCGTACGAAGTCATCCGCTATGCTTCGGCAGTTGCAGGCCGACTGCCACCCGAAGGAAATCATAGCTGAGCTATCCGAAGACCTGCTCGCTCACTACGCAGACAAGCCGCTCATCAGCCAATATGATGTTTATCAGCATTTGATGGACTACTGGGCTGAAACGATGCAGGACGACTGCTACCTTATCGCTGATGAGGGATGGAAAGCTGAGACCTCCCGCATTATCGAGAAAGACAAGAAGGGAAAGGAGAAGGACAAGGGCTGGATCTGCGACCTTGTGCCAAAGCCGCTTATCGTTTCCCGCTACTTTGCCAAAGAGCAGGAAGCCATCGATAAGCTCTCTGCTGAGCTGGAAAGCATCGCCGCCCGCATGACCGAGCTGGAAGAGGAACAGGGAGGCGAGGAAGGAGCTTTCTCCGAACTTGACAAGGTGAACAGGGCTAACGTAAGCTCCCGCCTGAAGGATATAAAAGGTGACAGGGAAGCAAAGGAAGAAGCCGCTGTGCTCAACGACTGGCTGAAACTCGCCAATGAGGAAGCCGACCTCAAGAAACGCTTCAAGGAAGCCGAGGCAGCGCTCGATTCAAAAGCATGCGCTTACTACCCCAGGCTCACCGAGGATGACATCAAGACGCTGGTCGTGGACGACAAATGGCTCTCTACACTGGATTCTGCCATCCACGGTGAGATGGACCGGATCAGCCAGTCTCTTACCCAGCGCGTTAAGGAGCTCGCCGAACGCTACGAAACCCCGATGCCACAGATGACCGACCGTGTGGCTGAACTGGAAGAGAAAGTGAACCGGCATCTGGAGAGAATGGGGTTCAAATTATGAGCGCCAGGAACAATTACGGTTTTTCGGCCCAGCCTCTTGAACAAGGCTACAGGTTCTACACGACGCAGAAGCAAATTCCGCAAACATCGTCTGCGGAATCCGGGATTGGCAGCGAAACTTTTCCACCGAAACGCCTCAATGAATCCAAAGCTGCTTTTGATTCTCAAGCCTATGCTTACTATCCTAGGCTCACCGAGGATAAGATCAGTCAGCAATCTGCTGACCAATTATCCATATCACATATCAACCCCGTCGAATTCGACGGGTTTAAAATGCAGACAGAGCTGTGTAATCTCGAACCGGAACAGGAGGAAAGGTTATGAGCGCGGAATGCAGCGCCGGGAATATTCCACCCGACTACAAACAGACTGAGGTGGGGGTGATCCCGGAGGATTGGCATCCTTTGACGATTGGTGATATCGCCATCAAAGTTGGTAGTGGCATCACACCTAGAGGAGGGAATAGTAACTACAAAGAATACGGCAGGCCATTCGTCCGAAGTCAGAACGTTGGTTGGGGAATACTTCTACTTACTGATTTAGTCTACATAGACGACGATACGCACAAAAGTTTCCCCTCAACCGAACTGCGGCAGGGGGATGTCCTCTTGAATATCACTGGCGCTTCAATTGGTCGCAGCGCAATAGCTGAAGCACGTTTGGCTGGAGGAAATGTAAATCAGCACGTCTGTATTATTAGAACAGAAACCACAAAAGTTGACTCTCGCTTTCTCAACTTCATCTTACTTTCGGCTCAAGGACAACGGCAGATAGACAGTTTTCAAGCCGGAGGTAATCGTGAAGGACTTAACTTTGGCCAGATTCGTTCCATCAGATTTCCCCTCCCTCCTACTCTCGCTGAGCAAGAAGCCATCGCCGAGGCGCTCTCCGATGCGGATGCCCTCATCGAATCCCTGGAGCAGCTCATCGTCAAGAAACGCCAGATCAAACAGGGCGCCATGCAGGAATTACTGACTGGGAAGAGAAGGCTGCCGGGGTATAGTGGAGAGTGGGAGGCGAAGAAGTTGGGGGATATAGCAGACATGGGAAGTGGAGGAACCCCGCCTTCGTCTGTTCCTAGATATTACGAGGGGGATATTCCCTGGGTTTCTATTTCCGATATGACAAAAGGAGGGAAAGTGATTCTCTGCACAGATCGCAACTTGTCCCGAGAAGGATTTGATAACAGTGCAGCACAGATGTTTCCGAGTTGTACAGTGCTTTATGCAATGTATGCATCCCTTGGAGAATGCAGTATAGCAGGTATCTCACTTTGCTCAAGTCAGGCAATTCTAGGCATCCGGCCCAAGGAGAAACTTAACAACGAGTTCCTTTATTATTACCTGATTTCACTCAAGAATGACGTGAAGTCAATGGGACAACAAGGTACACAAGCAAATTTGAACAAAAGAATGGTTCAATCGTTCCAACTTCGTTTACCCCCATTACCCGAACAAGAAGCCATCGCCACCATCCTTTCCGACATGGACTCAGAAATTACCGCACTGGAAGAAAAGCTTGCCAAGGCCCGCCAGCTCAAGCAGGGTATGATGCAGGAACTGCTCACAGGGAGGGTTCGATTGATATGAGCACTATCGGCAAACCCGAACGTGAAACACAGGACCGGATCATCTCTCTGTTCCGCGATGAGCTTGGCTATTGCTACGTAGGCAACTGGATTGACCGGGAAAATAACAGCAACATAGAGGAAGGGCTACTGACTGCCTACCTGACAGGGAACGGTTATACCCCAAAACAGATCGGCGTGGCACTCTACCTGCTGAAAATTGAGGCGAACAACCACAACCGGAGCCTCTACGGCAACAACCAGGCAGTCTATAGCTTGCTGCGCTATGGCGTCCCTGTGAAGACCGAGGCAGGCAAAGTCACAGAGAGTGTCAACCTCATAAACTGGCAGGAGCCGGAGAAAAACGATTTCGCCATTGCCGAGGAAGTAACCCTCAGGGGGAACCGCGAGCGTAGGCCCGATATCGTGCTCTATGTGAACGGCATCGCAATCGGAGTGCTGGAACTGAAGAACAGTCGTGTGAGCATTGGCGACGGCATCCGCCAGAACCTGTCCAACCAGCAGCCTGAGTTCAACAGGTGGTTCTTCAGCACCGTGCAGTTCATCTTCGCAGGCAACGATTCCGAAGGCTTAAAATACGGCACCATCGGCACGCTCGAGAAGTATTTCCTGAAGTGGAAGGAAGACGAAAAAGATGACAGCCGCTTCAAGCTCGACAAATACTTGCTCAAGATGTGCAACAAAAAGCGGCTCATCGAGCTGATGTACGACTTCGTGCTCTTCGACGGCGGTATTAAGAAGCTGCCACGGGTTCACCAGTATTTCGCTATCAAGGCAGCACAGAGACATGTTCGCCAGCACAAAGGCGGCATTATCTGGCACACACAGGGTAGCGGAAAAAGCATCGTTATGGTGCTGCTTGCCAAGTGGATACTGGAGAACAATCCCAACGCCCGGGTGGTTATCGTCACCGACCGCGATGAGCTGGACAAACAGATAGAAGGGGTCTTTACCGAAGCTGGCGAGGCTATCAAACGCACCACCAGCGGCAGCGACCTGATGAGCCAGCTCAGCCAGGCCAGGCCACGCCTGCTCTGTTCCCTGGTCCACAAGTTCGGACGTAAAGGTGTGGAAGACTTCGATGCGTTCATCAGGGACCTGAAATCCCAGCCTGGAAAGACCGTGGGCGAGATTTTCGTCTTCGTGGACGAATGCCACCGCACCCAGAGCGGCAAACTGAACCAGACGATGGAGGCAATCATGCCAGATGCGGTCTTCATCGGTTTTACCGGCACGCCGCTACTCAAGAAAGATAAGAAGACCAGCCTGGAAGTCTTCGGCGGTTACATCCACACCTACAAATTCAGCGAGGCAGTAGAGGACAACGTAGTGCTCGACCTCGTCTATGAGGCCCGGGACATCGACCAGAGTCTCGGTTCCGAGGCAAAGATCGATGCGTGGTTTGATGCTAAGACCAGAGGACTCAACGACTGGCAGAAAGATGAACTTAAAAAGCACTGGGGCACCATGCAGAAGGTGCTCAGCTCACGCTCTCGCATGGAAAGGGTAGTAAGCGACATCATCTTCGACTTCAGTGTTAAGCCACGCATCTCAAACGAACGCGGTAACGCCATTCTGGTGGCATCAAGCATTCACGAAGCCTGCAAGTACTTCGCTCTATTCCAAAAAACACCTTTCAAAAGCAAATGCGCCGTTGTGACCTCCTATAACCCGCAGTCCCAGGACGTAACAAAAGAGGACACCGGTGCAAACACCGAGACAGATAAAGAGTTCATTTACAACACCTACACGGAACTGCTCAAAGACATCGAAACCAATCCAGGCATGACAAAAACGGAGACCTACGAAGAGCAGGCTAAAGCCCTTTTCACCAGAGAACCGGCTAACATGAAGCTGCTCATCATTGTGGACAAACTTCTCACCGGCTTTGATGCCCCTCCCTGTACCTATCTCTATATAGACAAGTCAATGCAGGATCACGGTCTGTTCCAGGCTATCTGCCGCACTAACCGGCTGGACGGCGAGGACAAGGACTTTGGTTATATCGTGGACTACAAAGATCTGTTTAAAAATCTGGTCAACGACAAGGGGACCGGAGCGCTTCAGGTTTATTCTTCCGAGCTTGACTACAGTGCTGGCGGTGCCACCCCTGAGGTTTTAATGCAGGACCGCCTGAAAAAAGGCAAGGAACGCCTTGACAATGCTCTGGAGACTCTGGCTCTGCTGTGTGAACCTGTTGAACCACCAAAGGGAGAGCTGGAACACATTCACTACTTTTGTGGCAATACGGAGATCCCAACTGACCTCCAGAAACATGAAACGCAACGTGCCGCTCTCTACAAAGCCACTGCTTCGCTGGTTCGCACCTACGCAAATATTGCCGATGAACTGGAATCCGCCGGATACAGCAGCTCAGGCATCGCCCGTATCAAGCAGCAGCTGGAACATTATCTGAACATCCGCGAAATCATCCGTAAAGCCAGTGGGGAAAGCCTCGACCTGAAAGCCTACGAAGCGGACATGCGCCACCTTATCGACACTTACATCGAGGCAGCTGAGCCCAGGAAGGTATCATCCTTTGAAGATATGCCACTGCTGGACCTGATCGTAAAGACAGGTATTGACAAAGCCATCGCAACCCAGCTCGGCGGATTGAAGGGCAACAGGAACGCTGTTGCAGAGACTATAGAGAACAATGTCCGCAGCAAAATAATCAAGGAGCACCTGAACGACCCTGCCTATTACGAGAGGATGTCAGCCCTGCTGGATGAAATAATAGCTGCCAGGAAGGCCAGAGCCATCGAGTATGAAGAGTATTTAAAAATGATCGCCGATCTGGTAAAGCAGGTGGAAGCCGGACATGAGGACGATATCCTCGAAGTGCTGAAGACAAGCCCTGCACTGAGGGCGCTTTACAACAACCTGCAAAACGACGGGAAAAGGTATGAGAGCCAGGTAGAAGAAAGTGGCGAATACATAGTCCCCGGCGATCAGGTTCTTGACCTGGCACTGAGGCTCGATGAAACAGTAAAGAGAGTCAGATCCGATGACTGGCGCGGTGTTGAACCTCGCGAGCGGGTGATTAAGAAAGCCATGTACGACATCCTGAATGATGTATCCGAGGTAGAGCGTATCTTCATAATCATCAAGGCACAAAAGGAATACTGATGACCACGCAGATCGAGCTCGGGGATATCACAGTAGACGTGGTGCTCAAGGATATCAAAAACATTCACCTGAGTGTGTATCCGCCTAATGGCAGAGTCAAAATATCCGCTCCTTTGCGGACAGATATAGATACTATTCGCATTTTCGCCATCTCCAGACTGGGCTGGATCAAGCAGCAGCAGAAAAAATTCCAGGAACAGGAGCGTGAAACTCCTCGTGAGTATCTGGACCTTGAAAGTCATTACGTATGGGGGAAGCGCTATTTGCTCAAGGTAATCGAGGTCAATGAAGCACCTTCGGTTGAATTAAAACACAGCAAGATGATCCTGCGGGTGCGTCCAGGAACAGATGATAAAAAGAAGCAGGCTATTATTGACGCATGGTATCGCGAGCAGCTCAAGAAAGCTGTGCCACCGTTAATTGCCAGGTGGGAACCACTGCTGGGCGTGAAGGTAGAGCGGTTCTTTGTGCAGCGGATGAAAACAAAATGGGGGAGCTGTAACCACAAAGCACGCAATATTAGACTCAATACCGAACTTGCCAAAAAACCAAAAGAATGTCTCGAATACACCGTCGTACATGAAATGGCACATCTGCTGGAGCCGACGCACAATTCTCGCTTTATCACGCTAATGGACCAGTTCATGCCAAAATGGCAATTCTGCAGAGACAAACTGAATCAGTTACCGGTCAGCCATGAAAACTGGATTTATTGATACAATTTCCCTGGAATTTTGTTTCAAAATATCTTTTCAAATTCCCGCTGCAAACATTTTAAATTTTCTTTTTACCTTTTTAAAAAGGATCTTCAGAAAGGCTGGAGGAACCGTCCTATTATAGTCAACGCAGAAATATTTGCACAAACAAAAACTATAGTCTTAAGTAATATCCCTGGAAAGTTCAAATGAAAATATAATCCACTGAAAATATGGAAAACAGGGAAGAAAGGAAATACGGGCAGATGTATTTCCGTGTTTTCCATATTTCCATGTCTTTCCATATTTCCATGTCTTTCCATATTTCCGTGTCTTTCCATGTTTCTGTGTTTCCCTGTTTCCCTGTTTCCCTGTTTCCCTGTTTCCCTGTTTCCCTGTTTCCGTGGTTATAGTGTTTTGATTGAATTTTTCCTTACTCATCTGTATTTTAGGGGTATACCGTTTAAAAGCGTACAAATTATGTGTTAGCTACAAATGGATTGGACGGAGCGCAGTCCACAGGACGGTTGCAAATTTTGAGAGATAACAAAAACGATTATATCTCAAAATTCCAAATTCTTGTTTTTCCGAAAATGTATTATGTTGTGCTCCTGAATGATAGATAAAGGTGAAAAGAAAATGTTTAGTGTCACAATTGGAAACTACGGAATAGTAAAGATTAACAGACTTCCGGAGAACGCGACTGAATATAATCAAATAATCGATGCAAGAGAAGGAAAAGAATCTTTTATAATTGATAAATCTATTAAAGTGTTCGATGTTAGAAACGGGGAGTTGGATAATGATCTGATACCCGTATCCGAAGAGAAAAACGAACCATCCAGGCCCGACTGGAGATTTATTTCAGATTTTTGTTTTCCTATCTATGACGAAAGTAATAATTATCTGGGATATTACGAGATGGAGAATTTTATAAGAAGTGTTAAAAAATAACTGAAAAAGAGAAGGAAAGGACAAAAATAAGAAGTAACCCTGAAAGCAATCTACCCGAAATGCGGAAAAGAGTACTTAAGATTGCAGGCAGGAGACATGGGATACTATGGAAGCGGATAGGGCTTTACTGTCCTTCTCCTTCCTGTGACTTTATTATAAAAGATTTAGGGAATTGACTGATGAAGAAGATATTCAAACGTAAAGTGAAAATTACCACATCTGGTAGCATCCCGTTTGTGTTCTTATGTAATCTGATAGGACATAACTATAAAACATTTCAAGGTTTTGCAAATGATAAATCAGTTGAATTGATTTGTGTTCGATGTGGAAAAAGGGTTTAATTGTGAAAAATTAAACAGTAATTTCTTTTTTCTTTCCTTTTTGTCCTGTAAACTGGCCTCCGGCTCTGCCCGGATCAGCTGGATGTCTGGCTATAATCAATAAGTAAAGACTTTTTCTAATCAGGACAACACCCTATAAAAAATTAAACTCTTTTTATTACTTAATGAGCTCATCCTAAAATAATTTTATTCCGACATCAATAAGACTTTCAGAGCTATTTTCCCAATTAAAAGATTGATTGATTGATTGATTGATTGATTGATTGATTGATTGATTGATTGATTGATTGATTGATTGATTGATTGATTGATTGATTGATTGATTGATTGATCGATCGATCGATCGATCGATCGATCGATCGATCGATCGATCGATCGATCGATCGATCGATCGATCGATCGATCGATCGATCGATCGATCGATCGATCGATCGATCGATCGATCGATCGATCGATCGATCGATCGATCGATCGATCGATCGATCGATCGATCGATCGATCGATCGATCGATCGATCGATCGATTGATTGATTGATTGATTGATTGATTGATTGATTGATTGATTGATTGATTGATTGATTGATTGATTGATTGATTGATTGATTGATTGATTGATTGATTGATTGATTGATTGATTGATTGATTATTCCAGATTAGAGATTTAGGGGCTTAATCCTGAGTTTTAGGATCAGCTTAATGTATATAATTCATATGGAGACTATAATTGCGGATTAAAATGTTGTTTCCGTGAATAAGGAAAGTACCTCTCAGGCATTTAGAGGATTGAATGTCTGCTTTTTATCTTCTCACTTTTCTTGAATACCAGTAGTAGAATATGAGTCAGGGTTAACTGGAGGCAAGTTTTAACTCTATTAACAAAGTTCAATCTAAAAATACATTTAAGTTTATTAATCGAAAGGATTTAATACATTTAAACATAAATTCCAAAGTGATTCGGGGAAATGGGGGTTTAACTTCTGGACATAATGCTAAAACTTCAGGACGCTGCCAGCAGCTTGCAGGACACTGTTAAAAACTTCAATTCAGGCCTGCTTCAGGGCAAAAAGAAAGAGGAAGAGGAAACCTGCCCACACAGGATAAAACAGACTAAAAATCGAAAAACAATAATTGTCAACTGCAGAGAATGTGAAGCCGGGTCTTCTCTTAACGATTCACACTGCAGAAAGAATATCTTTGAAATCCTGCAAAAGGAAATTCATGCTGACTGTCTTGTACTCTCAAGGCTTTATGAAAGGGACTATGAAGGGAAATCCCTGTCTTTACTTTATGCTCTTGCAGGATTCAAGGGAACCATTGTAGCATACAGGAGCACGGAAATTGTTCCTGATACATGTGCCCGGCAGGAGAAGAAAAAGTGTGAGCTGGAGAGAAAAGAAATAATTGCTTCTCTTGCAGAAACCGTGGAAACTGACCCTTTAAAAGCCCGGCTGGAATTAAGGGAGGTCATTGAGGGGGAAATATCCGGAAGAGTTCCTCATGCAACTCCTGTCTGCCTTGCATGCTCTGAAGGTTTCTACCATATCCTGGATGAAATCGAAGAGAAAATTTCCTGCTTTCCCGAAGTCTCTGTTCTTAAAAAGTCCGGTTATTGTCTGGCAACGGGCTGGTCAGGAGAATTAGAGAGTGTGAAAGAAAAGGAAAACCGTGCCGAAAAAAAGATAGAACGCTCTGAAGAAAAATTATGGAAAAAGGCAAAGGGAAAGATAGGAGGGAAAGAGGGAAAGAAAACAGGAAGCCTGATAGAAAACGTTTCAGGAGAAGCAACTCCTGCGTCTCTATCCTGGTTAATTCCGCATGCAACTCCATTTACAGATAAGAAGAAAAAG
This sequence comes from Methanosarcina subterranea, assembly GCF_055385895.1. Lineage (NCBI taxonomy): Archaea > Methanobacteriati > Methanobacteriota > Methanomicrobia > Methanosarcinales > Methanosarcinaceae > Methanosarcina > Methanosarcina subterranea. Next base: position 3,709,282 of record NZ_AP042426.1, read on the forward strand.
GAGAAGAAGGACAGATTTGCAAATAATCTCTCAAAATCCACATATTTCACAGATAATTTTTTTGACTACGAAAGCAGGATCAAATCCCATGTAAGACCACCTTTTTCCAGTTCGAGGATTTACACTGAAGCTCCTGAAAATACAGAATTTCTCGAATGTTATGACATAAACGGCAGGGAAGGAAGAAATCTTGAAGTCTCCATTTACCGCTATACCGACAGGCCTGAAAAGCTTTACATGATCCGGCCTCCCGAATATAATATGCGTCAGGAAGAACTGAGATTGCTTGAAAAAGTCAGGAGAAGAATGATCCTGCACAGACCAAAGGACCTTGCCTTTGCAGACCCGACAGGAGCCAGGGAGTATTTCAAACGCATGGCAAAAGCCCTTCTGGCTGAAGAACTTCTGGAAAGCGGGAAAGCCTGCAGCCCGGATAAACTTGAAAGCTATGCCGACCTTCTTGCAAGGTATACGAACGGGCTCGGGATCGTGGAAGATCTTCTTTCGGATCTCAGGATAACGGACGTGTACATCAATGCCCCTGCTGACACTAACCCTGTGCACGTTGTGATGGAGGGAGAGGAATGTACAAGCAATGTTTTTCTCTCTCAGGACGACCTTGATGCCCTTGTCTCAAGGTTCAGAACTATCAGCGGCAGGCCCTTTGGAGAGGCTGTCCCTGTGCTTGAGCTTAACCTTGAGGCCTTCGGGGTAAGAGTATCCGTAATAGGAGACCCTCTCAGTGCAAACGGGCTTGCGTATGCCTTCCGAAAACACTCCCTAACGCCCTGGACCCTGCCGAAACTGATCAACACAGGCTCGATTTCTCCTTTTGCAGCCGGATTTTTAAGTTTTCTTATGGACGGGCAGGCTTCGGTCCTTGTCGCAGGAGAAGTGGGAGCCGGAAAAACATCTCTCCTATCGGCAATGCTGCTTGAAATCCCGCAGAAGTACAGGATCCTTACAATCGAAGATACGCATGAGCTCCCTACAGAAGAGCTCCAGGACCTGGGCTGGAAAGTGCAAGGAATGAGTTCTCATTCTTCTGTCCTCAAGTCAGGGGCGGAAATGAGCCCCGAAACCGCGCTTCGGGCTGCCCTGCGGCTTGGGAGCTCGTCTCTGGTGCTGGGGGAAGTAAGGGGACCGGAAGTAAAAGTGCTCTATGAAGCTATGCAGGTAGGAAATGCTGGAAATTCAGTAATCGGGACTATCCACGGCTCATCCGTTGAAAATGTTTATGAGAGAATCGTACATACTCTTGGGGTTCCTCCTGCTTCTTTTAAGGCGACAGATGCGGTAATAATCTGTTCAGGCATCAGGCTCGGAGGAAGCATGAAAAAGTTAAAGCGGGTGAGCAGGATTGCAGAAGTGACCAGCGCAGTTATGGAAGATCCCGAACCTTCCGAAATCTTCACCGATATCATGTATTACGATGCTTCTCAGGACTGCCTGCTTACAGGAGAGGTTCTCGAACAGGGGCAGTCCGAACTTATAGGAAAAATTGCCCGAAAATGGGGAATTACCATTGACAGTGCCCTTAAGAATATCGAACTCAGGACGAGAATAAAAGAAAAAATTGCAGCTGAAGGGGTTCACAGACCATTCCTGCTTGAAGCCGAAGCCGTAAGTGAAGCAAACAATATGTTCTGGCTGCTTTCGGATTCCATCAAACCAGATAAAAGGACTCAGGCAGAGAACAATACTAAAGCAGGTAACAGTAACAAAATAATTAATAAGACTAAAGCAAGCAACAGGTCTGGCTTTGGAATCGACTCGGATAATCCGGAACCCAGCTCAGGAGCCAATCTTGAAGAGCTGTACAGGCATTGGGAAACCTGGTTTGGAAATTTTGTAAAAGAACGGGATGGAGCAGGAAAACGGCTATCGGAAGAAAAACGACAATTGGAGAATAGACAACCTTCGGAAGAAAAACAACTATCAAAGGAAAAACAACTATCAGAGAAAAAACAACTATCAGAGGAAAAACAGCTGCCAGAAATAAATACAACTGTGTGAGGGCAGAAAAATGGAAGAAAGCAGCTGGTACGTAAAAGCCTGCAAAACCACATCAAAGCGGTGGGGATGGACTGTTCCCGATCCCCGAACTTTTAGCAAGCAATGTGAAAAAAGTGTAAGTCCTGAGTACAGAGATGCCCTCAGGTTTACAGGTTTTGACCTGGAAGCTTATGAGACGGTGCTATTTTCTTATGTGGGGACATTTGTAACCTTAATTTTGCTGCTCGGGATAGACCTTTTCCTGCTCTTCTCCAGGAGTTTCGATCCAAGGACTCTTTCCATTATGGGAATCCTGACTCTGATCATTCCGCTGGCCGTTCTCTGCTACCTGAGCGAATATGTGAAAATAAAGGCAGGATTTATGAAAATATCCTCCCTTGGAGACATCCCTGAAATCTTAAGTTATATCATCATGTCAATGAAGCTGGTCCCAAACCTCGAGCATGCCGTGCTGTTTGCAGCCCGAAACTCGGAGAAGCCGCTTGCAACTGATTTGAAAAAACTGACATGGGACCTGAATCTGAGGCTCTACAGCAGCATGGACGATGCCCTTCTCTCTTTTGCCGACCTGTGGGGCAGAAATAGCGAATACTTCAAACGTTCCCTGCACCTGATCAAGAGCTCCACAGCCGAACCCGATGAAGCCCAGAGGGTAATTACTCTAAACAGGGCTCTCGATATCAGTCTTGAAGGCACTGAAAGCCTGATGGAGTCTTTTGCCGAAAAGCTAAAAACCCCAAGCTATGTACTTTATTCGATCTTTATCCTGATCCCACTTGCCCTGGTCGCTCTCCTGCCTGCGGTCACGGTTGTAGGGATGAAACCCAAGATTATAGACCTTGTCCTCCTCTATGACCTTGTTTTTCCCGTCCTTGCAGCAGTCTACTCAGAGTATATCCTGATGCAGAGGCCTGTTGCCTTTATTCCGAGGCAGATTCCCGACTCACACCCTGACCTTGCAGACATAAGGCAGAAAAAGCGGTTTGCCATACTATCCGGAGCCCTGGTCTGCGTCCTGACAGCTCCTCTTGGCTATCTTCTTCTGGCTTCGGGAAACCCCGGCGGAATAGTGTCTACAACTCCTCTCGGAGGATATCTCCTTCCAGCCCTTCCTTTAGTTGTAGGTGGCACTGCAGGGGTCTCAATCTACCTTTATTTCTCATCTATTCCCTATAAGAAGATAAGAGACAGGATAAAACAGATGGAACAGGAATTTGCAGATTCCCTTTTTGTGCTCGGCAGAAGGATTTCTGAAGGAAAAGCCCCTGAAGAAGCCTTTGCCCATACTGCCAGGACTATGGAAGGCTCGAAAATCGGGGAAGCCTACGAGGAAATTTCCATGAATCTTCTCAGCATGAGGACAAACCTCAAGGATGCGATTTTTGACGAAGAATTCGGGGCTTTCAGGCACATATACTCTGAGAGAATAAGGAACACAATGTTACTCTTTACGGAAAGCGTCCATAAAAATCACGAAGCTGCAGGAGCTTCAATCGTTAAGCTTGCAGACCACTTGAAAGAGCTCAGTGCCGTAGAAGAGCGCATCAGGCGTTCACTCTATGATGTCACCTCAACAATGCGTTCTACTGCTGCAATTTTTGCCCCTCTTATTGCAGGAATTACCCTTGCCCTTTCCGAAGTTATTACAAAAATCCTTAGCCAGGTAGCAGAAAGGGTAAGCAGGGTACCCGCAGACCTTTCCGGAATGCCCGTAGAAATACAACCTGAAACTTTCTCACAATCCATTCCCCCGGACCAGTTCCTGCTTGCAATAGGAGTCTATGTCGTCCTTATCAGTGCAATCCTTACGCGCTTCGCAGGAGCCATAGAATATGGAGGGGAACGGGAGCAGCTGAAATACGACTTAGCATGTATGCTCCCGATCACAATTTTGATCTTTGCGGTCTCAGCTGCTGCTTCAAGGATTATTTTCAGCGGGTTGGTATAGAGATTGAATAATTGCTGGAAAATGACTGAAAAAAAGCTGGAAGAGTCAGTAAGCAACTGAAAAAATAACAAATAAGGTAATTATTCAGCCACTGATAAAAAAGTATTTTTTTCAGCAAAATGCTGCAATTCTTATGATAATAGCGGCGTTCCATTGAGCGCTGCTAGAATCGCATTCATGACATTTAGGGCAGTCATTCTGAAAATCTCTTAAAATATCGGAAATATACAAATCTAGAAAAGCATTTAATATTTATTAACAGATTCAGAGCATGAACAATGGTTTTTCAAGTTCTGGTTCTAGTACAAGTCATACTACCCAAATAATACCTGGAGAATTAATTATTGCAACATTCATAATTTTCTTAATAGTAATTGTCTTTATTTTCTATTATTATAGCAAAAAGAAAAAATGACATTGTTTCCAATTGGACATTTGACCGAAATCTCACTTTTCGCAGATTCCTTTCAATTATTATAATTGTTCATGTTATCGTTTTGTCTGAAAACTTTCCTGTTTACTCAAACATGTGTTCTTGAAATATCCTACAATTTTCTATCTTTTGACTTCATTGAAAACTTCCAGCACCCATTTCCCGAAGCTTCAGTTGAGATAATAACAGAAGTCACATCACGAAACTGAAGTATGACCTTTCCTGCATGCTCCCGATTACAATTTTGATCTTTGCGGTCTCAGCTGCCGCTTCAAGGGTTATTTTCGGGAGCTGGTATAAAAAACAGACAGAATAAGCCGAAAGTAAATGGCGGCAGCGTCCCGAATTTATTGTAAATTTGAAATCAAGTTTCTGTACATGGCATACTAAATCAGCCAATGATATCGGATTTTCTATTCGATAACTTTTTAAATACTTCTTAAATTCGTAATTTTATGGAAAAAAATTGACATACTGCTTTTAATTATGAATTCAATCAAAGTATTTGGCGAGTTATAAATTAGAGGATTTGTACGAAGCCTGAGAGGAGGCTTTAAACCTGATGCTAAATTTTTGGACTAAATATGTTTGTTTTAATCAATTTCGTCTCTATACTACTATTACCGGTAATAAATCATCTTTTCTTTATAGATATTATAAATTTAGAATATAAATCAAATTGCGTGCGGCCACCCCACCCTAAACAGGCTGTCCGACAATTACCTTGGGTAATTAGTGTCCACAATATAGAATATGATTCTAATTATATAATTCTCAAAAGAATATTTTGATTTATGGCGTTTATCAAATCATCAAAGAATCAAATTTGGATTTTACCTCCAGATATTCGAGATCTTATTCCTTCAGATCATATCTGCTACTTGATTGAGTCTTTTATAGATGAAATAGATTTCAGTGAATTTGAAACAAGGTATGATGGTTCTGGACACCCAGCTTATCATCCATGCATAATGTGTAAAATTTTGATTCAATCGATGCTTGATAGAGTTCGATCATCGCGAGCGATAGCTCGCAATGTTCGAGAAAATGTAGTTTACATGTATTTGGCTGAAAATCTACAACCTGATTTCAGAACAATCAGTGACTTCAGAAAAGAAAATGAGAAACTGATTACTAAATTGTTCAAAAACACAGTTAAGGCAGCTAAAGATCTAGGAGTAATAGGTCTCGAGCAGTTAAGCACCGACGGATCCATGGTAAAAGCTTCTGCGTCAAAAAATAATGTGGTTTTGGAAGAGGTCTTGAGAGTTGTTGGAGAATATGTCAACAATGAATTAAAAAAAGGTATTGAAGTAGACAAACTTGAGGATGAACATTTTGGTAACTGCCGTGGGTATGATCAATTAAATGAAAGTGGAAGATACAAGGTAAAAGCTGTAGTTGCGAAGTACATAAAGCAAGTAAATAAGGATAATTCTAACGACCGAAAAAAAGAGATTAAAGATATCGTTAAGGAAGCACTTAATGAGTTTGAAAAGGACAGTATTGAGAAAGTAAGCTTGACTGATAAAGAATCTCGTTTTATGAAAAACAAAAAGGGAGTATTTGAACTGGCATATAATGCTCAAACCGGAGTTTATACTTTATAGTATAAAGCCACATCAAGCGACATGATCTACTTAGGGTCTAACAAAAAATTAATTATGTTGGGTAACAATTCCAAGCATTTTAATATAAAACCGACAAATATAGAACCAATTAAATAAATCGGTGTGGCACAAAAATAGTTAATTTCCCACTATATGGGGTCTAACACAGGATCTCTGTAACAAGACGCCCTATTATGGTTTCTTTAGTATAATATGGTGAAAATCATATAAGTATCAATCGGTGAGCTAGTTCAATATGTGGTGACGCCAAAATTGAACGAAACGAGTTTGGAACTTAATTAATTTCTTGTTAGACCTACATAATATCCATAGCTGTACCACGATTTTTATGAGATCTTATAAACTCCGGTCAAATAACAGTGGACCATAGACTGGGGTTTATTGTTGCAAATAATATCTGTCAAGATAGAACTGATACTTATCAATTGAAACCACAGATCGAACTTGTTGAAGAAAATTGTGGTTTCTTAAAAGAAGGTACTAAGATATGTGCAGACAGTGGATACTATAGCGGAAATAACATTCATTATTTGAACGATAAAAAATTGGATGTATATATTCCAGAGCAAAAAGAAGTAGATAAACAAAGAACAGAAAACGTTGAAGACAACAGATTCGATATTGGTAATTTTGAGTATAATGAAGAAAATGATGAGTTTATATGCCCTGAAAATCAAAGATTGAAGTTTTTGTATGAGGGTTATGAGAAAAAAAGGAAGAGAAAATACAGACTTTATAAAGGAACTGAATGCAAAAAATGTGAATTTAGCAAAAATTGTACAAAAAGGATGGATGGAATCAGGCACTTAAAAGTAGCTGAATTTTCAAAAGAAAGAAAGCAATTAGCCGACAAAATGGAAACAGAAGAATTCAGAAAAATATATGGGCAAAGAAAGCAGGTAGTAGAACCTGTAATTGGAAATTATAAAGAGAATTTAGGGTTTAGAGAATTTCTAACCAGAGGATTGAAATCAGTCAGGAACGAATTTAATTTAGTTTGTACCTCAGTTAATTTAAGGAAAATCTGGATTTACTCTAATAAAAACAAGATCATTGGAAGGGAAAATAGAAATAAATGGAACTTTCACTCTAATATTTTAGCAAGATGAATAGAAAACAAATCTCATAAAAAGTTCCAATCTACTAGCAGACGATTTTATTTCATTACTAACAGTAATTGTCGGACAGCCTGTAAAGGATGGGGTATGCTGATGGGCCGCACGCTCGGTTTATTGGGCATTCAGAAATCGTCGAGTTTTCTTTGACCAGATTTAGTTGATATACACGATTGAAATTCTACTTTCGGTTTCCCCTGTGATTCTTTAATATAGTGCTTAATTGTGTCGGCAGTTACATTCCCGACGGATCGATAGAACTTACCACTTGACCATAGACTTCCACCCCAATATCGCTTTTTAAGTTCAGGGTGAAGTTTAAAAATTCTGTAAGAACTACCTCCCTTCAAGTATTGAACTACCTCTGAAAGAGAGTTGTTCGGCTGAAATTCCAAGAATAGGTGAACATGATCCTCTACTACTTCCATTGCATGAATTTTGTATCCTTGTTCAGTACAAATATTGTTGAAGATAGACTCGAAATCCTTTTTAATTTGCTTATTGTAGAATAACTTGTATCGATACTTTGGCACCAACACGATATGGTAAGTGATATGACCGTAGCCATGGCTAAAACTGTTTAATTCCAACGTTTATCACATCCCGGCCATAGGTGGGTGGCACCACCATGGCCATGGTGCCAAAAAACAAACTCATTTTACAAAGAAGTGATGATTAAGAGGTTTAAGCGAAAACAGAAAGAGGCGAGGGTTCACTTCATCCCCGACCTAAAGGACGGGGTATTCGTGACCCTCCGCGCTCCCGAAGTAATAAAAAAACTTAAATTTGTTGTAAGGTTTTAGCATTATAAAATAATAAAGAGGTATTATGAAAACTAATGAAACTTCATATTCAATATTGCTGATGTCAACAATATTGATATTATTTTCATGCGTCATCGGTTAAGCGTTAGATAGTTACTCTTGTATGTGTTTTTATATTAATAATCTAAATATTAGTGCATCTATGTCTCCTCGTCCCCCACCTACTCTTGAAGACTCTCTTCGGGAAATGTTTCCCGAAGAATGGTTAAGGCAGACTGCTAAAGAAACTGATCTAATAGTACGTGAGCGTAAAATTGACCCTGTCATCATTTTTTGGGTTTTAACTCTTGGTTTTGGTGTACGCTTACAGCGTACACTTGCCAGTTTGAAAAGAGACTATGAAAAAGAATCAAATAAAACCCTTAGCGACAGCAGTTGGTACTATCGATTCACTCCAGAACTTGTTGAGTTCCTCCATCAGTGTGTAATTCACGGTATAGAAGAACTTGCAAAAGATCCTGGAAGAAAACTTAGCAAAAAACTCGAAGACTTCCAGGATGTTCTTATTCAGGACAGCACAATTGTTCGTCTTCACTCCTCTTTATCAGACAAGTTTCCAGCAGCAAGAGCAAGAAATGTAGCTGCTGGAGTAAAAGTAGGAGTTATGGTAAGTGCAGTTGCTAACGGACCTAAAACCGTTGCTCTGTACTCTGAAAAAACAGCTGAAATAAAAACATTGAAAATAGGTCCCTGGATTAAAGACCGTATTCTTCTTGTTGATCTTGGTTTTTACAAAACTCAAATGTTTGCAAGAGTTGAGGAAAACGGAGGATATTTTGTTTCAAGAATAAGGAAGAATATGGATCCTGTTCTTGTTTCTGTTGAAGAAGGACTTTCTAAGACAAAAAGCAAAGAGTTCGCTGGAAAACCTGTTAGTGAGTGTATTAAACAACTTTCTGGAAAAGATCTTGATGCTGTTGTAAAAATAGCATTCAAAAGAAGAGCATATAAATGCAAACAAAAACAGGATGAGATGAAAGTACGTCTTGTTGCGGTATATAATGATGAGGACGAAAAGCATCACATATATATCACAAATATTCAGAAAGATGTTTTGAATGCAAAAGACATTGCAAAATTATATGGAGCAAGGTGGGACATAGAACTACTTTTCAAGGAGTTAAAAAGCAAATACGCTCTTGACGTTCTTGAAACAAAGAATGAACAGGTAATTGAAGCTCTAATCTGGACAGCAATGTTAACATTAATCGTTAGTAGAAGGATTTATTCTCTTGTAAAGAACAATACTGCTCATCCTGAAAAAATGGCTCAATATACACAGTTACGTTGGAGCACAATATTTGCAGAGAATGCATCAGATTTGTTGACAGTAATTCTGAATAGATGTGGAATTCAAAGAACTTTTGAAACGATAATGAGTGTATATGAAAGTCAAGCATTTGATCCACATGTAAATAGAGAAAGGTTCAGAGAAAAATGGTTTTAATGAAAAAGGTGAAATAGAAAACACTATTGGGAGACGGAAATAAGTTCTTAACCGATGACCAATGAAATACACTTAAATTTTCCATGAAGAAGGGTGACTAGAGTATATAACCTATAGCCACTGAAAAGACTGCTAAAGTCACAATCAAGATTTTTAAATTTAATATATATGATGGTTTTAGTACATTTGTATGGGGCATTAGATTCCCGAATCTATATTTCAGCTCTGATTCATAAAGTATATAACTGTCTTTCGTTTTTTTCACATTCAAATGATCTAATACAATACCATCTACTGTTATAATTGCAGTTTTTTTATCTTCATCTATGGATAAAGTACCAATCTTCTTTCCTATTTCTCGAATATATTTTTTAGGAATATATTTTATGGTTTTGTAGATTTGTATTTCATTATCATTTTGATCTGTACTGACTGTGTATATATCTTCTAGAATAAATAAATTTTTTCTAACCAGTTTTTGCTTAATATAATCTTTGAATTTATCACTTTCATTTACACAAATTTTCTTCCAACTAAAAAGTTCGAGGTCGCCCATTTTTTTGAATATTATATCTCTTTGTAACTCTTCAATTTGTACTGCTAAATTGTCCATTTTAGGTAAATGTAACCAGAGGAAGAAAAAACCATGAATTGCCATAAAAAAAACAATAATAAACAACAAAAGAGATATAATTAGGGCATTCACGGCTGCTAAATTTGGGGAGAAATCGATAACATGTTCTGATCCCGATAAAAAGTCTAATGAAAAGTGAAATACATTGTCACAGGATGATAAAAAATTTTGGAGGTGACCAGATAATGTATTAAAAGTCACTAGACACGTTTCACTAGAGTTTTGAATTTTTACTGAATTATAGACTTGTGTAAGTGCAAAAATGAAACTACCTAGCGCGATACTGAGTGATATAAGAATATTGTACTTTTGATTTCCAATAATTCGACAGTCTTCTACAGCTTGTTCATGATACTCTCTCAAGACATCGAGTATTTCTTCTTTGTTTTCTAATTTATAATCAGTATTATTTTCCATAAAATCTCTGCCATATGCTATAAAAATAGTAATAAACAAACAGATTCATATCTACCCTATCCTTACTTACTTAAGAGCATAATAATAAAGTAAATAAAGCTAATATTAGTTTTTCGTTTTTCATTTAAATTGATTCAAACTAGAAATCAATTCTTTCTTTGGTGCACGGGTTTTCTTAAGGGCAATTGAGAAAAGAGCTTAGAATGGCTCATAATTTGTCATTAAAAAAAGATTGTATAAAACCGATACTATTAAGTACCAACATTATTGTTACATAATCTTTTTAAAAGTTATAATTTTATACTCAAGGGTAGTACGTTAATAAATCGATTTTAAGACCTAAATTGTTACTTTTCGGATCTAGAGCATTGTAAAAAGCTTCGTTCTCTATTACACTTCTGAAGGAAAAGCCCCTGAAGAAGCCTTTGCCCATACTGCCAGAACTATGGAAGGCTCAAAAATAGGGGAAGCCTTCGAGGAGATTTCCATGAACCTGCTCAGCATGAGGACGAATCTCAAAGATGCTATTTTTGACGAAGAATTCGGAGCTTTCAGGCATGTATATTCGGAGAGGATAAGGAACACAATGCTCCTCTTTACGGAAAGTGTCCATAAAAACCACGAAGCTGCTGGAGCTTCAATTGTTAAGCTTGCAGACCACTTAAAAGAACTCAGTGCCGTAGAAGAGCGCATCAGGCGTTCCCTCTATGACGTTACATCAACAATGCGTTCTACTGCTGCAATTTTTGCGCCCCTTATTGCAGGAATTACCCTTGCCCTTTCCGAAGTTATTACAAAAATTAGAAAACTAAGGCAGGATTACAAACAGAAAATTAATTTATTAGAATATAAAACTATTTTTTATCCCCTCCTCACTGCGGAAGAGAAGGATAGACATAGTACAAATGTCTGTGATCCGGGCAGTACATACCCATCTTAATTTTCAATCTGGCCACCAGATCCCAGTAGTATACAGCTGCAACACTATAATACTTTTTCAGAATTATACTTTTTCAGAATTCTGCAAAGTTCGGCCATCTTTTTTCTTTTTCTCGTTGTTCCTCACGAACAAAGTGTTCTGCCAAATCAATCGATAATACCTCTTTCTGACGTGGATATTTTTCAGATGTGTTGCAGAACACGTACCAACTGATTGAAGTTTAAATTTAGTTTAGCCGAGTGATAGTTCAGTTGGAATTGAAAAAACTATATTTTTTAATTATTCAACGATATTTAAAAAAACAAATACTTTACTATTAATAATAGTAACTTTATTAAATAAAGTGATTATAAGGCGATATATGTAAACCCTTGGGTGAGAAATAGATCATTTATATCCTATGGCTGTATTTGATCTTATTAGGAGGTAACACATGGAAAAGAATTGGTATAGGGAAAATCTTGAGAAAATTGCAGAAAAATTCTTTTTCATAGCCGAGCAGACAGGACAATTAATCTTCGACGGTAATGCAGTGACAGGTAAAATTGAGTGGTCAGGAGCTATTGAGGAGTTTACCGGTTACACTAAAGAAGAATTTAGTAAGGTCGATCTGGAGGCGTGCAGAGAACTCATACACCCCGAAGAGCGAGAGAGAGTATGGAGTGCACTGAAAAATTCTCTAAAGACCGGGGAAAAGTTCGGGGAAAAATTCAGGTTTAAGAGAAAAGATGGAAGTTATATTTATGTGGAAGATACCTCGGTTTTCCTGAAAGATGAAAATAATCGCGTATATAGAGGCATTGGCCTGTTTAAAAACGTCACAGAAAACAAGCAAACTCGGGAAAAACTCGAGATAAGTGAAGAACAACTCAAAATAAACGAAGAACAAATTATAAAATATTTACAAAATTTTCGAGGAATTGGGTTTCAGCTGGATAACAATTTTGATTTGGTGTTGCTGCACGGAGCCACAGAGGAAATTACAGGTTACAAAAGCGAAGAATTTCATTCAGGAAAAATTAGGTTGTTTCAGCTGGTGAGGCCTGAAGATAAAAGTCTTTTCCATGAAAATAGAAGAAAACTGAGCACTACATCTACATCTCTAGTTGAACAGGAATACAGGATCCAGAACAGGAATGGGAACATAGTTTGGCTTTTTGAATCAATTCAGATCATAAAAAATGTAAATCCGGCAAAAAGACTTTATCAGGGATTTATTCAGGATATCACTGAGAAAAAAGTTTCAATGGAAACCATTAAAAGAGCCGAAAAGATCCGAAAAAAAGAGATCCATCACAGAATCAAAAATAACCTGCAGATAATATCGAGCCTTCTGGACTTGGAATGCGATAAATTACTGTCTGATACTCCTGATCATAAAAAAATTACTGAGGCATTCCAAGAAAGTCATAATCGAATCATATCGATGTCTATCATCCATGAAGAATTATATAACTCCAAGGATATGGAAACAATTAATTTTACCTCTTATCTTCAGAAATTAACAACTGATCTTTTCAATTCATATAAGGTGGGAAACTCCGATATAAGCTTGCGCCTAGATGCAGGTGATTTCTTTTTTGAAATGGACACTGCCATCCCTTTAGGTATTATCATCAACGAACTTGTTTCTAATTCTTTAAAATATGCATTTCCAGATGGAATGAGTGGTGAAATTAGCATAAAAATTCGCCAAGAAGTTAATGAACAAAATAAAGCTTTAATCAGTAGAATTGCTGACAATGATATGCAAAATAACTTCTGCTGCAGGTATTTTTCACTAATTGTTGAAGACAACGGAATTGGTTTTCCAGATTCTATTGACTTTAAGAATACTAGTTCATTAGGTTTACAGCTGGTAAATACTCTTGTTGATCAAATTGGAGGTGATATCGCACTTAAAAAAGGATCAGGAACGAAATTTGAGATCCGGTTTATGAGTTCTGGAAACTAGATGAAAGTGAAGCTAGCTGATGTAAATTACGATACTAAGAATCAGATATCAACCTAAGATTTGGAGACCTGTTGTCTTACTGTACATATGATGATTAATATACAATCTGACTATAAAAGTGGGGATAGTTATGAACATATCTGAACATAATACTTTGTGGGAAAACTACTTTTCAAGCTACATAAAGGTTGCAAGTCCTCATAGAAAGCCTAGTCTTTTTAAATGGCTATATGATAGTTACAAACGCCTGTATCTTTCCAGTGTAAGTCCATCTGATGTTTATATGCTTGCTGACTTAAAGGCATGCTTAGCTCTGGTAGATACCGCTGTTGATGATGCATGTGATAACGCATCTCTAATAGAGGAGAATGGAGGGGATAAGTTCAGCTATGAGATGTTGAGTATGCTCTACAACGCGGATAGAGTTGCATCTGGAGATTATATGCCGTTACGACCCGCAATAGGTAACAATATTTACGCAAGAACAACTCTTGACATTTTTTCTGATTTGCTTGGAACTCATGTAGTATCCCTTCCAAGATACAATGATTTCAGAGGTGAGTTTTTCCTGGCAATGCGTAATGTTGCCGGATCAATGGAGTTTTCATATCTGGTGAACAGGAATAAGATTGCATACCCTTACTATCTTGTTGTCCGGAACAAGGGCCCTTCCACAATGGTTGAGGTTCTTTCCATACTTGATTTGATGGCTTCTGAAAGCTTTGATGCCTCAGAGCTTGGAAAAGCGATAGCCCTTTTTAAAATGGCGGACATTGTGGCAATGCTGAATAATGCAGTAAATACGTGGAAAAAGGAGATAATTGAAAGAGATTACAGCAGTCCGGTAATTTCATTAGCTCTTGAAAGAAAGCTTATCAAATTCAGCGATTTCGAGAAGGTTAACGCAAAAAGTATGGAAGAAAATCTATCATCCCTACCCGAAATAATAAACGAGCAGCTAAACAGTACCATATTAGTTATGAAAGAATTCGTAGAGAGTTATGAGATAAAGAGTTTTGATGCTTTAAAGTACATCAATAACTATGAGACTTATGCGTTTGAGAGTCAAAGAAAAAACAAAGAGGTCTGTCAGAGACAGACAGCCTAAAGTTGCTCCACGGCGGTTCTTCTTCGGGTTCTCTTCTTCAGGAATCCTGTTGCCCAATAACTTTTTGAAATATTTTTTATTCTTCCTAGTCCCTTTGAATATAAAACTATTTCTTACTCCGTTCTCATTGAGAGGCTGAAGGATAGACATAACACATATGCCTGTGATCCGGGCAGTACACACCCATCTTAATTTTCAATCTGGCCACCAGATCCCAGTATTATACAGCTGCAACACTTAATGCTTTTTCAGAATTTTGCAGCTCCCGGACATATTTCCGTAAATAGGGCATTTTGATTTGACATACATTTTAACCCACCCTAAATATAAGAGTATAAAAAATTATATATAATATAGTTAAGCAGGGTGAAAATAATCGAGAGTTATTAAGGATGAAGACCAGTTTCACTAAAAGAAGGCGAAAGATGTTTCAAGAAGGCAGAGAGTATTCATCTTTGAAACTGGCCGATATAATAGAACACTCGCTTTATTAAAAAACTTTTTTAGTAAATTAAAAACCTAGCTTGTAAATATGTGTTTTACGTTAAGATGTGGAGGAGAACTTAGTTTTTCTATGTATTTAAGCACAAACGGAAGAAACAATGGATCTCAATCATAGTTTCTGTAGTTAGTTCTCCCCTGGTAAACCTTTGCTTTAATACATATATGTTTTTTTAAAATTGAAAAGAGTTTTAAAAAAATTAAAAACTGGGTGAATACCATTTTTTTATAAAACACATACACATTATGAAATATTCTTATCTTTAGGAGAAATTATACTATCAGTTCAGAACTTTTCCACAAGTTATATATTTCTAAATTAAATATTATGTAATAAATATTCATGGCTCGAAAAACAGAATGAACATAAGAGCTAGTTGGATTTAAACCCCTGTTACCCAACCAATCTCTGAAATTAAGAGGAAAACCACCTTTCCTCTCAATTCAAATCCTTTTCGAGAACTCTTTTAAGCATACTCTTGAAGCTTGGAATATAAATTTTTTATTTTTAACTAATCTCGTCCTAAATAGGTAAGTAACGAGCCTGTTTCAAAATTATATATTATTTGATTTTATATTATATAGGGGATTAGTATACACTTCGAAGAACTTACTGATGCTCAATGGGCTCATATTCACTCACACCTTCCTCCCCAACCGAAGGTTGGGAGGAAGAGAGTAAATGATCGTCAGATCATTAACGGAATTCTTTATGTTCTTGTTACAGGTTGTCAATGGCGAGATATGCCCAAACAATACGGATCTTACGTAACTGCTTGGAGACGACTAAAAAGATGGTCTGAAGAAAGTGTTTGGGATAAAATCTTTGATTCTCTCATAGATGATTCTTATCAGAATGGACAACTCTCCCTTGAAATTGTTGCAATAGATAGCAGTTTTGTAGAAGCAAAAAAAGGGGGGAAAGTGTCGAGTATAATGGATTCAAAAAGAGAAAAGGAATAAAGATTCATGCAGCCGTAACCTCAGAAGATCTTCCAATAAGCATTGTTATTGGTTCAGGAGCGGAATATGATCCTTACAGATTTGAAGAGACTATTGGAGCAATAAAGGTAAGGACTGGATACAGACCAATAACAAGACCAGAAGAAATAGTAGCAGATTCAATTTACGATGATACGCAGGTACGAGAGTACCTGCGCAGGAGAAGAATCAAAGCTTCTATTCCTGAAAACAAAAGAAACAGAAAGAAAAGAAAAAGAGGAAGACCTAGAAGATTTAGTAAAAAATCGTATGCGAAAAGGTCAGCAGTAGAAAGGTTTTTCTCAAGGATAAGAACAGGATTCAGAAGAATTATCCTAAGGTATGAAAGATTGGACAGAATATTCAGGGCATTAGTGATATTAGCAACATTCTTTATTTATTGGGAAAAGCTACAGGAGAAGTTTTGAAACGAGCTCAATTGCAACAGGATAAAATGAATAAAAATAAGACTTATGCAGTTGACCTGAGAGAACCAGCATCATAGAACATCAAATGTCCAAATATTATGTTCAGGATGGGCTTGAAACGTTTTTTCATATAAACTGCATGAATTCTACCCAAGATTGAAATGAACAGGTGAATCTGGTGAAGATAAAAAATATAATAGCTCTAGGTCTCATTTTCGCACTTGTAATGCCCTCAACAGCACTTGCAGCTGTACCGAATTCAAGCTTCAAAACAAGTGTAACATCTGGTTATGCCCCACTGAAAGTAACATTTACGTACACCGGTGGTAGTACAGCAGGAGTAATATCACACATATGGAGATATGGTGATGGAGCTACTTGCCAGACATGCTGGAACCCATATCACATATATCTTAAAGCCGGAACATACAAAGCTACTCTGACAATAAAAAATACTTCAGGAACTAGTACGACAGCCCATTACATAACAGTAAAATAAGTATATTTTCTGGTGGTTCTCTGCCACCAAACTTTTTGTAGATTATTCCTGCATTGAAGAAATCTTTCGACCTTTTATTTAATCTTCAGGTCACGACTTCACGGATATACTTAGAGCTTACAGATATGGAAAGCTCAGAAAAAAGATCAGTATCAGAAAATTATAGTTCCCCCAAAGGTGATCAGTTTTCCCAATTTTCTCATGAATCCATCCTTAATTTTCTCTTAGACTGAGACAGAGTTAACATGAAATGAGCCAAAAATAAAAAGGAGTCGGAAAGCAGATGAGAAATAGGAAGAAATAGATAAGAGGTAAATCCTCTCATCCCCTGTCTTTTATATTGAGTTTTGGGATTTTGCTTTTTACTTTCCCCTCTTCTTACTTCCTTCTATACAGGAACACCGCAAACACGCCGGCTAACCCATAAATAATTCCAAAGTCAGGTGCACTCATACTTTCCTTTGGAATGGCTCCTGATTCAGATTCAAGCCCTCTGTCCCCTGTATTACTTTCATCGACAGCCCTTGTTTCGGATTCGAATTTTACTCCCGTTTTATTCTCTTCTGAAGAGCTTTTTGTTTCTCCTGTGATAACAAATGAAGCAAATCCCGGAGTTTTGGCTGTAAAGTACAGGAACTTATCATCTTCTCCTGATTTATCGGCTGATAATTGCTCCCATTTTTTATCACTGTACTGGTTCAGGGTGATAGAGGTCTGATCTATATCTTTTTCCTGCATCCATGACTTTTCAATCCTGAAACAGACTTCAGAATTTTCAATGTTCTTTGAAGTTGCAATTCCGCCATTTCCAACCCATATATTAAATGATTTGTAGACTTCTCCGGAGGGCAGTTCTGAAACTATGGAGGATTTTTCTTTCAGCATCTCGGCAATTGCTGTGGTTTTACCCATAGTCCTCTTTGCATCAAAGCTTGCATATACAACACAGGTTGCATTCTTTTTGAAATCAAATCTCGTCTCTTTTCCGTTGGTAATGAAGACCTGGCAAAGCTCTTTCACCTCAACGTTTTTTGCAGGCTCGGGAGAACCACCGCCACCACCGCTTCCGCCACTGCTACCGCTGCTCTTGCTGCTGCTTCCTCCACTGTTTGAGTTAATGTCACCGCTCGAGCTGCCTTTCAGTACATTTATTGTAGTAACTTTATAAGAGATGCCATTTGCATTGGTTATTGTCAGATTAACGAAATACGTTCCCGGAACTGTATATGTATAAACAGGATTTAGATCGCTGGACTCAGGCTTCCCATCATTATTAAAGTCCCATATCCTTGATACTGCATTCTCGGAAAGGTCACTAAACTGCACAGAAAGGGGAGCGTAACCTTCGGTAACATTCATGTTGAAGTTTACAACCAGGAGGTCAAAATCTGGGACAGTCGGATCTTTGACCGTGATATAATTGTATTTTGTTATTATAGATTTGCCGCCGCGGTTATCCATAGATAATGTTACTGTGTATTTACCTGGTTTTTCATATGTGTGTGTTGCATACGGTGTTGCAGAATCGTTAGCATCCACTACATAAGTCTGAACTGTCCCGTCACCAAAATCCCATTCACGCCAGATAGGATAATTTGGAAGTTGTGCATCCAGATCATCCAGAAATGTTACTGTTAATGGTGCCTTTCCTGATGTTACATCGGATGAGAAATATGCAGGAGTTGCGGCTTCATCCTTTATTCCCATGAGCACATAACCATATTTGCTTATTGTATGGCTGCCATTAGCATTTTTCACGGTTAAGTTAACGGTATACCCGCCTATTTTTCCGTATGCATGAGTGGGATTCTTCTGTGTTGATGTGTTTCCGTCCCCAAAGTCCCAGAACCAGGAAATCGGCGAGCCTGTACTGTTGTCAAAAAATGAAATAACTTCATTTTCAAAAATTCCCTGATCATTAATTCCATTCAGCACTCGCTCAGCTTCCGGAGAATAAAAATCGGCAACGGGAAAAACCGTTTCTGAGGGTGATGTAACTGTGATATACCCGGGTCTGGTTACGGAATTGTTGCCGGCGGAATTTGTTACCGTTAAAGTAACATTATATGTTCCCGGACTCGTAAATGTATGAGTTGCATTCATGGCATGTTTGGAATTGATGCCATCCCCGAAGTCCCAGAACCATGAAGTAGGAGTTCCACCAGTGCCGGTATAGGTAAATAACGCAACCAGGGGTGCAGCTCCTGAAGTTACGTTGGCTGTGAAGTCAGAAACAGGTAATACCGAGTTGTACTTAGCTGTTAGTGGTAGATAGTCGTAGTTCTTTTCAGATATTGCATAAGCTGAATCTGCAATACCGTCTCCATTTGCATCAATAGCAGTCTGAGAGAACCCGGTTCCATCCGGCTTTGCCCAGTAATTACCTCCAATATATGGTCCACCAATTATGTTTGTACCTTCAGTGAGTGAGCTGTTCCAGACATATGTGTCTTCATAGTCTCCAAACTTCACATTCACTGTGTTGTTGAAATAATTGTTATAGGCTCCTTTAGATTCTAAAAAACCAGTCACTTTAAGCCCACAGTCTGAGCAGTAGGTTATTTTATTTCCAATTAAATTTGCACCGCCAGTTTCTCCGGCCAATACCCCTACACCACAATTTGTAATTTCGTTGTTTTCGATATCATAAGATAAGCCAGAAACATGTATTCCGACTTCACAGTTGCTTATTTTGTTACCACTAATGGGTGGTACATTTCTTTCATCGTAAACATAGATTCCTGTTGAGCAATTAGAAACTTCATTATTTGTTATTTCATTGTAATCACCACAACAGGCTACATCTATACCATAGCCAGGAGTACCACCTGAAATCCTGTTAGCACCACCTGAAACCCTGTTTTCAGATATAACAATACCAGAACTTTCAGATGTTACAACAACACCCCCATTTTCAATAATGTTGTTTGTTATATGGCACATATTATTCCTGTAATATTGATCATTGCCTAACATTAAATTGACAACCGTAACAGGACCATCTATATTAAAGCCGGTTAGTGTTATACCAACATTGCTTAGAATGATAGTTGCCACAGTGCTGTCTGCTGGTTCAATAAACACGTTATTTGTTTCTGGTTTAATTGTTAGCCTTGCTTTTGAAACATTTATGTTTTCAACATAAGTTCCAGGTTTTATTATAATTACATCTCCAGCTTCTGCACCATCTACAGCTTCCTGTATTGTAGAAATTTGTCCACTTCCGCTGCCCACTATAATATCTCTTGCCGATACTGTGGATGGCACTCCCATCAGGAATACCAAAGTAAAAACTATAAATAGAGTTTTACCCTTCACTTTATCTCCCCCACATAGATTTTACCTTTCAAAGCTAAAATAGTACATCCTGTACTATCGATATTATTCGACCCACACTATTAAATTACTTTGAATTAATATATTTACATTTCTTTAAATGTAAATGATATATGATTAATTACACATCCTATAAATAACCAGACATGTCCTCAATAATAATTCTGTAAGTAAATTCCTTCTGACTTTTGCTACTTACCAACTTTGATTCAAAACTAGAGTGGTCGAAGAAAGAGATGTGTAAAAATGTAAAAAAATAAAGTTAGAAATATGGGAAAGAAGCTGAATAAAAAAGGAAGAACCGAAAAAGAGGAAGAAATCTAGAACAGGAAAATTAAGAAAGCATGAGATGAACAGAGAAGAAAGCACACGAAGTGCAGCTCAGACTATCTCTGATACCTTCTTTTTAGAAGCTTTAAACGCTTCAATTGCCCTTGACTCGGTAAGGCCGGCTCCCATTGCGATTTTAAGGGCGGTCTCATCTGTGATCAGGTTCTCAGGTGCATGGGTATCGGTATTCACCACAAGAGTTGCACCGATTTCGAGGGCAAGCCTTGCAACATGCCCGTTAGTCCTGTTGTGCCCGTTCCTTGCAGTGATCTCAAGAAATACATTATTCTTTGCCGCAGTCCGGACATCTTCTTCGGAAACTAGGCCGGGGTGGGCCAGAATATCCACATACTCACAGGCAACTGACGCTGCGTTTGTTCCGGGGGCAACAGGCTCGGATATGGTTTCTCCATGCACTACCACGATTTCTGCGCCCAGCTCTTTTGCCTTTTTTGCCATGGGAGCAATCTTTCTTGGAGGGATATGCGTCAGCTCGACTCCGGGCAGGACGCGAATATCCCATTCATTCTCCAGGTATTTTGCTTTCTTTGCAGCATTAAGAAGATATTCGAGATTGGTATAGTCTGCATGGTCGGTAATAGCAATAGCCTCGTAGCCGTGGATAACAGCCCGCCGGACAAGTTCACTGGGAAGCAGTTCCCCGTCACTGAAAATGGTGTGAGTGTGAAGATCAATCAACTGGGATCACCATGTTTGAAACTCGTTTTATAGTTTACTGCTTGACTTTTTTGACTGCTGAGTTATTATAGTTCACTTAATTCACTTATTAACTGAAATTCCTAATAAAATTATTCTGGCTTCTCGGATTTTCCAAGCCTTTCCACGACATCTGCAAAAGCAAAATTCGGCTTGACATCAGTTATACTGATCTTTACCTTTTCTCCGATCTCAACTTCCTTCACGAACACCACAAAGCCTTCAATAAGCACTGCCCCATCCCCGCTTGAGCCGAGCTTTTCGATATCCACAACGAATTTATCTCCTTTCCTGAGGGGAGCTGTAAGGAATTTCTTTCCAATAACGTAAATCTCTGCGCTCTGGGATCTGGATGCTTGCGGGGAATAAGCCTTAACGTGGACAAAGTTATCTCTGACCGTGCTCAGATAATCGTTGAACATGTCTCCCTGAAAGACTTTGACCACGAACTTTCCATTTGGCTTGAGTATCTTCTTTGCACACTCCAGTGCTGAAGTGGCAAGCTCTATTGACCGCGCGTGGTCGTAAGACCAGTTACCTGACAGGTTGGGAGCTGCATCACAGAGCACCACATCAGCGCCTTTAGCCCCTACAATCTTGATAATCTTCTGTATTGTCGAATCAGCGTTTATGTCGCCCTGAATCGTCTCGACTCCTTCAATAGGGTCTATTCTCTGCAGGTCCACACCAAGAACCTTCCCTCCGGAAAGCTCTTTTGCAACCTGAAGCCACCCGCCCGGAGCCGCACCCAAATCAACAACCGAGTCCCCCCGATTGATAATTTTATGTTTCTCATTGATCTGTTTGAGCTTGAAGGAAGCCCTGGACCGGTATCCATCCTCTTTTGCCTGGTGATAATAATAATCTCTTCTATCTCTTGCCATTGCTACCTTCCCTGCACTGAAAGCTCATATAGCTTGCGCAGAAGTCTTATTTCTGGATCTTAAATGTGCCGATCAAAAGGAAGAAGAAACTTAAATTAAAGTAAGATAAATTGGGAAAATAAATATATAATTATTGTTATTCTAAAAACGAATTCGAGAAGGGCTTTTAAATTCAAATTGTATCGAAGCCTCCGCCAGCTTGTCTGGCGGCCTTTCAAAAAACGCTATAGGTATTATTTAATTTTAAGACCGCCTCTAAGACTGCAAGATCACAAAAAGCTCAGGAGTTTATCCCTGCTCTCATAGAGGGCCTCAAAATCAAGCTAGAACTTGGCAGGTTTTTCCAAAAAATCAACTGTCTGTTAGTTAATAGTCATCTAAGTATCGTTCACACTTCAGGACTTCAGGACTTTTTCTTTTCGGGACATCGAACAAAAATCTCCTAACTGAATGGTTTTCTCGATTTCAACCCAGAATCAACTACTTTCTCAAAATCTGGCAAAATATAAGGCTGAATTTCATTCAATTATATTCAATAATAATACCGAATTGTTTTGTGTGATCAGAAAACGATATACTAAACTCTTTTCTTCCCATAATTTTTATTTTCTCAAAATTCCCATTCACGAATCCATTTTTCACGAACAAGTTCACAGCTATGAAATATTATAACGTAGCTATTTTCCAGAATTTGGCAGTATGTTACAGCTACGTCTTGCTCCGATTTATAAGATGTTTGATTAATGTATATGCTAGCACAATTAAAAGAATCACGAAAACAAATACTCCAAATATTATTATAAGTTCAGCTTCGCCTATCATCGATTGACCCCATACTTTTTATTGTATTTGATAAACTGTAACTATTCAGCTTTGAGAAATTTGAGAAACACTACCATTAGCCATCATGTTTAAAAATTGGTTCTGAGATTATAGAATTTTCCATTGATTACCGGTTAAATGATTATTCCGTCTTCCAATGCTCTTTTTGGATCTAATCCCTTACTTCTTATTCAAGCTGTCCATCTAAACCTTTTTTGCTTAATGATTATTATTTTTGTTTTTTAGCAACTTCTCGATAATTTTTAATTAATTCATGTACGCTTACAAATATTAACATGAAAAATCCAATATTAACGAGAAGAGAAATAATAAGATAATTACCACCAATAGATAGATGTTTTCCGGTAAATTCGGAGTAAAATACAAATATAAAAAAAGACACTGTTATAATAAGTGATATCAAAATTATGGCTTTTGCTATTTTTTCAATCTTATCCACTTTAAACTTATACATCATCATGCATCTTTGTTATAAATTTTAGAGACAGCCCCGCTCATCTCTGTATTAGATCCACAAAATATAATGGATTTTTTATAAGGAGGCGTTCTGCAATTAAGTAGAATCTTCCAAATAACAGCAGAATCTTCCAATAACAGCAGAATAAAAAATTAATCTCATCATTGTCATTTATTTCACTCCTGTTTAGCACCAAGGAGGCAGAATCAGGCAAGCTTAAATAAAAGCAAAGCTAACATAATCCATGCCTCATAGGCACACTTTATGGAGTTCGGGTGACATGGAAAATACTTTTGAACTCCATAAATTCCTCTTACCTAACTCCTTATAAGTTTTCTGTCCATTCCATCAAACTATCTGTTTTTCACACTTGTTTGGAACCTGAAATTGATTCCTGACCGTTGATTGTTTGATGGTCTGGAGAGAAACTATAAATATATAGACTTTTCTCATGTGTATTCAGTAATTTTTATAAAAAAGAAGTTAATTCAATTTAAAGTCATTTAATCAAATATAAATTGAGCTATATTAAGTTATATTCAGATATTCCTCAATCATGACACATTGGTGAATAAATGCATCGATTGTAATATTCTTGAATTGTTCATAACCCAAGACTGTAAGATCACAAAAAGCTCAGGAGTTTATCCCTGCTCTCGCAGAGAGCCAAAAATCAAGCCAAAATTTGGTAGGCTTTTCCAAAAGCGCGAAAATCGAAAAAATCAAATTTAATTTTAAGGCAGCCTTTTAGAGATTTTGCTCATGCCAACAAAAAAGATGAAGAGTTTAGTTCTTCACATATTGCAATGCTTCGATACATCAGGTTTCTGTACTTCATGTTCCAGACATAGTAGATAACAGGGCATTATTTAACAGATCATTATTTAACAGATCACCATTTAACAGATCACCATTCATCAGCGGTCTGGCAATCTAAGTCCCATTACTTTTTCCTTAACTTCCACCCTCCATAAAGGCAGGCCAAGCTCCCCAATAATCCAAAGCCTGGAGCAAAGTTATTTTTGCTCGATTCGTTTCCATCTGAGCCATCACCATTATCAGATTCAGAATTATTAGTATCATTGTAACTATTGTTTAAATTGTTAAGTACGCTAGCGTTTTTTTCTTCTGAGAATGATAAGTTAGTTTCTTTAACTTCTGTACCTTCAGTTGCGTTAGAGGTTGCCTTTGCGCTTTGATTAGTTATATTGGAATCTACAGAGGGCCCAATAGCAACTCCTGTAGGATATTTTCCTACTGTTACTGTGTCTATAACCGTGTTTGTGGTTGTGTCAATTACAGAGACAGTGTGACTCGCATAATTTGCCACATATACCTTTGTTCCATCTGGGGTGACTTCAATTCCACAAGGTGCCTTTCCTACAGGCACAGTGGCTGTGACCTTGTTTGTGGCTGTATCAATTATATTAAGAGCATCTGTAAGTGAATTGCTGAGATAATGCGCTACATATACCTTTTTCCCATCCGGGCTAACCGCAATTCCGCGAGGAGTGTCTCCTACGTTCACTGTGTCTGTAACTTCGTTTGTACTTGTGTCAATTACAGAAATAGTAGCTTTATAGTCATGATGATTAGAGGTCATCACATATGCCTTTGACCCATCCTGACTGACTGCAATCCCAAGTGAATTGTTTCCTGTAGGTATCGTGGTTACAACAGCGTTTGTGGCTGTGTCAATTACAGAGACTGTGCCTGTAAAGTTAGTTGAGTCACCGCCGGAATTCGACACATATACCTTTTTTCCATCCGGGCTAACTGCAATCCCAAAAGGAAAGTTTCCTACATCTACTGTGGCTGTAACTTTGTTCGTAGAAGTGTCAATTACAGAAACAGTGTTGCTGCTGAAACTCGTCACATATGCCTTTGTCCCGTCTGGACTGACTGCAATTTCTTGAGGATAGGTTCCTACTTTCACTGTGGCTATAACTTTGTTTTTTGTGGTAGTGTTAATTATAGAAACCGTGTCATCATATGAGTTAACAACGTATACCTGTTTCCCATCTGGACTGACTGTAACTCCAGCAGGATGTTCTCCTACATTTACTGTGGCTGTGACCTTGTTTGTGGCTGTATCAATTACAGAGATATTATTGCTGTCGCAGTTAGTAATGTAGGCAAATGGACCTGCACCTGCTACACCAATTAATATTAAAATTGCAAATGCAGTTGTCCCAAAAGTTCTTATGAGTGTATCTTCTCTGCGTGCTTTATTAGACATTGCTGCAGATGGAAGTGAAATAGAAAAAGTGTCAATTGGGATGGTTTTACTTTTCATCTATTATCCCCAGGTGATGTTTGTCTTTCGTGCCAACGTTATTATCAAAAAACTATGGAAGATATAAGGTCTATAATATTGGAGTATTCGTTTCCGGTTTTGTATATTGAATATTGTAAAAGTTATAGCAAGTGACCAATTTTCGGATAGACTCTAAGACAGCCTCTTATGTCGTGGAGTCATCTGGAGGATAAAGATAATAAAACTGTACAGTAAAAATACTTTCATTTCGTTCGAGCTCATTTTTTATTTTGATTGCATCTTCCTCTGGAATCCAATACTTAGATCCATCCGACTTTTCAAAACGAATATCGCACCAAATGAACTTTTTCACCGGAATATCATATTTATCTAGTATCGCAAGAAAGTTTTCATCGTGAGTAGCTTGTTCAGATACTGTAAGTATATAGTCGTCTCCTTTCCTAATAACTTGAGCAGGAGAAGATTCAATCCAATCTTTTTTCTCTTCCTTCATCCCTTTATTCAGTTCGCGTCTTATATTCCAATTGTTTTTATCTAACATTATATAGTATTTATTCACCATAGAATCAACATTGTAATCGATGTTATAGTTCATAGTCATATTATAGTTTTCAAGAATAGTTTTAACCTCTGGCTCAGTAATTCCGTCTTCGAATCGGATTTTCATACCAGCTACCTTCAGTTCATCGTTAACTTGCGTTTCCGTATCCACTGGTGTTTTTATAAATAACCCTGCGATTATTACTAGAATCAGAAAAACAATAAAAAAAGCAACTTCCCTGTTAATTCTACTCATACCAATCACCCATAAAAAGTGAAGAGTTTTAGCTCTTCACTTCACATATATATGACAAGTTTCGGCTCCCCAAGTTTCTATAAATTGGTGCCCCAATCCAACAGGCAGTGGATCATTAATCTTCAAATAGTGTAGTCCAACACCAGTATCTGAGTATCCTCTACATACTCGAACATGCCTTGGAATCAGACTAACTACGGGTCTATTATTATTTATTTCGGAGGTGAGTTGGCTAAAAATTGGAGTCCAATTTTCAAATGAACCAGTCTTCCCTAACCCTCCTTCAGATCTGCTTGTTGTATAATAATATATCTGGTCGTCAACAACACCCCCTTCATCCATCATTTGATAGATGTGCGTCTGGGTGTGAGTTACTCCATAATATTTAGCAATCATTTTGCCACTTGCTGCAGCACAGTAATCACTTTGTTCTTGTCCATATAAGGTAACATTAAGTGTTTTACCTGTGACTGCTAATGTTGTTGCTGAGTCATCAATCAGTTTTTGCGCCTTTTCCTCAGTAATTGGCACACTGATATTAACTCCCTTCTCAGCTGCTGCTTTTTCGATAGATTTAGTGAGTTCATCACTTTTCTCCCATTCTTTTAAATTCTCTTCTACTCCATTCTCCATTTTCATCTCATACATTGACCAAACACAAGGTCGGTTTCAGTTGCAGGTTTATCTTCTACCTCTTCAAGGGTATATCCATCTACAATTAAGAATTAATTTGAGACTTTCTCTTTTAATTATATTGCTTTTCTGAATATTTTGTTAACAATTACTGATAATACCACAAGCATCAACGTAAGAGATAACAAATTTGAACTAAATTTATCTTCAAACCATGAAAGGTACACATTATATAACGCCATAACTACGGCTATTAATGATAACACACATCGTATCATGTTACCTAAGTTTTTGTTCATTGTAACTCCCAAAACTTAAGTAGGCTCAAGCAGACTGAAGTGGCTGTCTGCCTTGCTTTGCATCTGTAGTGAATTATATAAATAGCTTGAATTTCAAAGCCGTCTCCGAGACGATCTGCTGTAACGATTTACGATATATATGATCATGATTATGATTAAATACACGATGAGAGATTCGATAAAAGTTCCAACAATTACGCTTATAATAGTTGATAAATCAGCAGGTACAATCACGAAAAAAGAGTTAAAAATTAAAAAAAAGGCGAAGCAAGCAATAAATAATATTCCATAACTTGGTTTTTTCATTATAAAATCCATCCATACTGATAAATTTTTGGTTGACTTAATTAATTTCTTAGTTTACAATTTCTCCCATTTTAGTTTCAGCCTAAATTTTAGTTGTCCTCTATAATAAAAGTTCCAGAACCATTTATCATGGTCTGAAACTCGACAGATTTTTGGACAAAAGTTGTCCCTCATTATTGGAAATAAGTATTGAGGACTTCGTGCTTAAAATTCTCATACTTATTTCACAACTCGACATTTTACATCTTATAGTGCATTTTTAAGTTATTTCATTATGTCATTTCATAGGTACGATGGACATTTCCAAATTGATCACATGTTGAGTAAACTTTGATATTTTTATCATAGAGAACTAAACCAGCACCAGCGATTTCAAATCCCCAATGGAAATGTCCACTGCCATAGATTTCAGATTTATGAGTGACAGTATTATCACTCGCTCCTTCCTGCCAGTTACTCACCTGAAAAATAGTTGGAGTACCTAATGTGTACCATGCATCTATATAATGAGCTTCCACAACAGCAGGGGATATACTGTACCCATAATATCCTTTTGAATAGATAGTAAACAGTCTCCCTCCCATAATGTTATAGAAACTCTGTGATGCTGTTATCGTATCAGTATAATCAAGACCAGCAGTTCTTGTTGTAGTACTTTGAGTTATCAATTTATTATTTGGTTCTTCCTTCATGCTAGTAACAAAAAAGAAATTTTCATTGGTGAAAGTTATATCTGATCCATCTTTTAGTTCATATGTTCTTAAATTACTTTTATCTGAAGCAGTATTGTTCTTAAGTATTGAAACTTTGTCTTTGTTTGCTTCGCAATAATTCAAAACTACATCGTCTGTTGACAAGCTTTTTGTATTAGAGTTGAGAGTATCTATTAGACCTTGTTCCCATTCAGAAGGCTTTTCGCTTGCTGTTGATTCTTCTTGTGCACTTACGGCTGGCATCAACACCATACCAACCAGCAGAGCTGCTAAAACAAGTATACTTATTCCACTTTTATTACGTTTCATATTTATCCTCCTTATTAACCTAGGAGGCAAATCAGGCAAGCTTAAATATTCGCACAGCTAACTTGATTGTGCCTCTTAGGGCATATTTTATGGAGTTCGGGTGGAATCGGAAAACTACTTCCAAACTCCATAAATTATTACTAATACTTTCTATATAAACCATCAACTTTTTCGCCAGATCATTGAACTATCAATTTTTCATACTTTTTTTCGGGTCATTAATTGTTTCAGAATCTTTGATTGTTTGATGATTTGGCCAAAAATATTTTATTTGAGTATATGCCCCAACTCAGATACAAAGAGAGATATAAAAAAGCAATTATAAAATTTTAAAGTTAGGTTAGCCGATATGTAAATAAGCAAATACCAAATTTAAATGGATATATTCTCTAATCGAATATTCGGTGATAAGCTCAAAAAAGAAATTAAAGTGATATTACTTCTTTGTGTTTTCTATATGTATTGCATATTTCTCTCCGAAGCAACTGATATATGCGCCTTTTTAGCTGCAAATTTTGCAAAGATATCCTTGTGAGCGCTTGCCTCCTTATTATTAGAACTTTTCATACATTAAATAAAACTCTTCTTATATTGTGGAGGAATTTCTTAAGGTACTTAATGGCTACTCTTGAGATTTCTGATGCTTCAGAGCAGATATCTTCTGGAGCTTAAAACTGTTCTGAGAATTTCCTCACCGCCGGTTTT
Source organism: Methanosarcina subterranea (assembly GCF_055385895.1). Taxonomy (NCBI): domain Archaea; kingdom Methanobacteriati; phylum Methanobacteriota; class Methanomicrobia; order Methanosarcinales; family Methanosarcinaceae; genus Methanosarcina; species Methanosarcina subterranea. The sequence goes on from NZ_AP042426.1 coordinate 3,738,764, forward strand.
CTCAACCTTAATATCAGCCGGTTTCTCAATAACCTCAATGTTCAGGGGAAGGCGCTTCTCAGCTTCCCTTATAAGCGAAGTATCTCCATTCATAATAATGCAGTCAATAGGGGAGTTTTCTTCGAGAACTTTATCCAAGGTTTCAAAAACCTTGTCCATGTGATGAGCAATATCTTCTTCTCTCAGGCGCTCGAAACGGCGCTGGGAGAAACCTCCCTTGCTGTGTTTTTCTTTAACGCTGCTTTTGACTAATTCTTCCGCATCAAAGATGTAGGTATCAGGAGCAAAACCTATAAAAGACTCTCCTGCATGCAGGACAAGAATGAGCAAGCGGCAGCTGGAACTGAGGTTTTCCTCAAGTGGAGCAGTCTCATACTTGTCCTGGAGATACCAGGCAGAAGAGGCAACAGGGAAAGGGGGAACTATGGCTTCGGAAATCATGCGGTGCAAGTCGTAAAAAAAGACAAGCCCTGTTTCAGTATCGAGCCTATCAAGAAGGAAGCGAGTCTCTTCTTCAACAAGACCAAGAGTTTTTTCGTGAATTACGGCGGAAAGGCAAGTTCCGGGGGGCAGATAGACGGTTAAAAGGTCGTTTGCAGGAGAGTAAAGGGACTTGAGCTTGGAAAGGTAAGCCTGGACAGCGGCAGGGCTCAGGGTTTCAATCCCGCGGAACTCGAGCTTGTCCTGGGATTCAACCCGGATTGTTTCAAGTTCGTGGGAAAGGGTGTGGGTCCGTACAAGCTCCTGATTCAAACGAGATTCGGCTTCCTGCCTGTCCGCAACTGCCTGCCTTGCAAGGACTTCTCTTTTTTCAAGCTGGATTTTTGTACTCTGAAGGTCAATTTCGAGTTCGACTATCCTGGAGTTGAGCCGGTCAACCTCAAGTTCCAGCCGGTCTTTTCCGGAGATTTTTCCTATAATGGTGCCCAGACCTTTTTTCCCATCTGCAGTAACTTCTCTTTGCGCAGCTTTTTTATCGGTCATCTGCCTTCCTGCCCTTTCTCATAATATATTATCAAATCCGGGAAACTCCCAGAAGCAACTGGACTGTATAATATTAGTAATACCTTATTAATTGTGCGAGTTACAGTACCGACAATATAAGCCAGTCTATCTCGATAAGGCGAGAGGACTCCTTCCTCGACAGATCGGATAATCCGATCTGGCAGGTGGGAAGTGAGAGCCGTCAACTTCTAAACGAAATACATTTCTAAAGAAAACTATATAACCTTATAGAATATATTATCCTTATATGCTAAAAGCCTACAAATTTAGGCTCAAGCCTACAGCAGATCAGAAAATTCTGATCGAAAAACACATTGGTAGCTGTAGATATGTGTTTAATTGGGCTTTGGCACAAAAAATAAAAACATATGAAGAAACAGCTAAATCAATTTCACAGTTTGATCTAAATAGACAACTTACTCAGCTTAAAAAAGAGCAGCTTTTCCTTAAAGAAGTAAATGCACAGTCTTTACAAGGAATGACAAAGCAGGTTGAATCGGCATTTACAAAATTCTTCAGGGAAAAGAAAGGCTTTCCGAATTTTAAATCAAAGAAAAACCCATTGCAGGCTTTCCAGATACCACAATCATATAGTGTAGATTTTGATAATAATATCATAAAATTACCAAAACTTGGAAATGTAAAAGCTGTATTGCACAGAAGATTTGAAGGAAACTTAAAAACGGCAACGGTGTCAAGAACCCCTACAGGAAAATATTTCATAAGTATTCTTGTTGATGATGAAAAATCATTACCTAAAAAACAAGAGTTTACCACCGAAACAACAATAGGCATTGATATTGGGATTAAGGATTTTATCGTTCTGTCAAACGGCGAAAAGATTGAAAATCCGAAGTATCTGAAAACATCACTCAAGAAGCTGAAAGCACTACAGAGACAAGTCAGCCGTAAAGTCAAAGGCTCAAATAATAGAAGAAAAGCTATCAAGAAATTAACGAAGCTACATGAAAAAATCACTAATCAGCGTAATGATTTCCAGAATAAACTCTCTTTTAGACTAATCTGCGAAAACCAAGCAATAGCTCTGGAAACATTAAACGTTGATGGTATGATTAAGAATCATCATCTAGCACAATCAATTAGTGATGCATCATGGAGTAGCTTTGTAATAAAATTACAGTATAAGGCTGAATGGAGTGGAAAAACCATATTAAGGATAGGTAGATTCCAACCATCAAGCAAATTATGTAACAATTGCGGATATTACAATCGGGATTTGACTCTCAAAGTTAGAGAATGGTTTTGTCCTGAATGTAACACATTTCACGATAGGGATGTAAACGCCGCAATTAACATCAAGAAATTTGCACTCATAGATCAAAACTTAATTACGATATAATTCACCTGTGGAACGCAGGGTTGAGCTTGTGGACTCATGAACAGTGGTTCAGGGAATGAAACAAGAAGCTCCTTCCTCGGAGCGTAAGCGACAGGGAGGAGTAGTTCACAAGCCAGTTATAGGCCACTGGAAACAGTACTGAAAATATTATATAATTAATACCGTATTTATGACACAGAATAATCATTAAACTCCCGGATGTACCTGATAATAGAATCTATATTTCCTGCGATACTTACAAATAAAATGCAGCCTCTATCAAATTTAACCGTTCCTCATATTTCGAAAGTTTTAAGAATATCATATTTAATGTCACTGTGATTTCAGGATTTTTTTCAAAAAATGAGCTCATTTCCATACTTAATTCTTATCGATTACTTCGGTGCCTGAATGAAAAAACCATTGAAAGAGTCTCAAAATAAGAAGGATCAAATGAATCCTGACCGGCAAAATCCAGACGCTTCCGCACTGGAACCTGAAAACTCAGGTCAAAACAATTCAGATCAAAATGAATCTGATGCAGTAAAATTAGAGGACTGGATGGACAGGCGAAACCCCGCTCGGAATAAGGCTGAAAAAACCCACCCTACCCTATGGATACAGGGACAGAAGAGTTCTTCCCTTGCCGGAAAAACCATTGCCCTCGGAGTTACCGGGAGTATAGGAGCGGTCAGGGTAGTTGAACTCGCAAGGGAACTGATACGGAATGGGGCAGAAGTCCATGCAGTCATGACTGAGGCTGCAATGCATATCCTGCACCCTGACGCCCTGCACTACGCCACCGGGAACCCTGTTATTACGGAACTCGGAGGCAGGGTAGAGCACGTTGAGTTCTGCGGGTTTAAAGGCAGAGCAGACCTTCTCCTGATAGCACCGGCAACAGCAAATACCATAGGAAAAATCGCGCACGGAATAGACGATACCACGGTTACCTCTTTTGCAACAACTGCTCTTGGCTCCGGCGTTCGTGTTATGGTTGTCCCGGCAATGCACGAGTCCATGTACAGGCACCCGGCTGTAACTGAAAATGTGGCGAAATTGAAAAGCTGGGGGATCTCCATGGTGGGCCCGAAGTTCGAAGAGGGAGTTGCAAAAATCGCCTCAAATGAAGAAATAGTGCTCGAGGTAGAAAGGGTTCTTGGAAACCGGAGCCTGGAAAACCGGAAGGTAATTATTACAGGCGGCTCCACTGCCGAAAGCCTTGACCCTATCCGCATCCTCACAAACCGGGCTTCCGGAAAGACGGGCAGGGAACTTGCCCTTGAAGCTTACCGCAGCGGAGCTGATGTAACCCTGGTGCACAGAGACAGGCTCGAGATTGCAGGGATCAGGGAGATCTTTGCCGAAAGCGCCGCAGAAATGACCGAAGCCGTACTCTCTGAATTGCAAAATGAGTATGATGTCCTGATCAGTTCTGCAGCAATTGCAGACTATACAGCCGAACCTTCTCCAGATAAAATCAAATCAGGAGGAGAGTTTGTGCTCAAACTGAAACCCACTCGAAAACTAATAAAAGAATGCAGGGAGAAATACCCTGACCTGGTGATCATAGGCTTTAAAGCCGAAACAGGCGTTGGAAAAGAAGAGCTCCTTAAAAGGGCAGCTGCAACCCTTGAAGGGACAAAACTCGATATGATTGCAGCAAATGATGTCGGAAAAGGTGGGATGGGCACTGAAGAAAATGAACTTTACCTGCTTGGGCGGAGAAAAGCCGAAACCAGGCATGTCACCGGAAACAAGCGTAAACTTGCAGCCTGTATCCTTGAGGAGGTAACCGGGATTTTAAACTCACGACAGGTTCTCTGACAAACCTGATCGATTTCTGGAAATTGAAGACCAACTAACCGGAGCCGGCACAGTACCTGATCTGCTGTATCGGCTGATTCTGCAAATTGTCCTGCACAATTTTTACAAAACAGAAATTTCTACAAACGGAATTTCACAAAACGAAAATGAACTTTGAAAAATAGCTTAAACAACAAAAAAGGCGTTTTCTATGTATACATACGAGAGTGAAGGGGCAGACTTTCTAGCAAAAGCATATGCTCCAGGTCATATTACAGGTTTTTTTCAGATCCATGAGCATAACGACCCTCACCATAAAGGATCTACCGGCTGCGGAATTGTCCTTAACGCAGGAGTTACGACCGAGATAAAGGCTGGAAAATCCGTGGAAAAGACCGAGATTTTCCTCAATGGAAAGAAGGTTGAAGGCAAAACCACCCGTACGGTGGTAGATATGATGGCCGATGTGCCTGTAAGAGTAAAGAGCTGGGCAGAAATCCCGGTAGGATGCGGATTCGGAGCTTCGGGAGCAGGAGCTCTCGGTACAGCTTACGCTCTGAACAGGGTGCTTTCCTTGAATAAAACAGTAAAAAGCCTGACCGAATATGCTCATGTAGCTGAAGTCATTAACCGCAGCGGGCTCGGGGACATTGCAGCCCAGTCCAATGGCGGAGTGGTGATCAGGCTGCAGCCCGGAGGGCCCGAATTCGGAAGTATAGACAGAATTCCTGCTCCTGAAGCAAGAGTTTTCTGCATTGCACTCGGGGAAATTTCTACAGATTCTATCCTGACAGATGGAGCTGCAGTAGGAAAGATTAATTCTGCAGGAAAAGCCGCAATGTCCGAATTGCTTAAAAAACCCACTCTCGAAAACTTTATGCAGCAGGCAAAAGACTTTGCTAGCAGTACGGGTCTAATGAGTAGTACGGCAAGGGATGTAATTGAGGTTGCAAATGCGAGCGGAGGACTTGCTTCTCAGGCAATGCTTGGAGATACGGTTTTTGCAATCGCCCCCTACAGCCAGGAGTTCCCACTCTATGAAGCACTTCAGGAATTCGGGCAGGTGCTGGAATATGGCATCAGTACCTGCGTACCGAGATTACTTTATGACTGAGCTTCAGGTGAAGCTCTTTGTTTTTTAGCTTTTATTTTTTGAATATTTTGTACAATTCCTGTATAATATATTATATCACGCATTTACGTCATGCACCGATGCTTATCAGGCTCTTGCCTTGTTACAAAGTCTTCTGCAGCTTGGGGTCAGAAAAGCATCCGAAAACAATTATTAAACAAAAAGAGCGGAAGGAGGCTCTCTGCGGAGAAAGCACCCACAACTTAAATAGTATCGGAATAAAAAAAGGTACTGAGCCGCACAAATTGCCCGCATCTCAGGGCAGAGACCTTAGAGTTCCAAATAAGAATGTAATACGAGATTAATCTGACAAGCAAAAAGGTAAGCGACATCTATGACTGATATACCCCAAGACCACCCGAGGTATGAATCCCTGCTCGCCCGTGAAAAGGTTGCAGCCGGGGTAAAAATGGGAATTACAAGTATCCAGGGACTTATTGCCCAGGGAAGAGGAGAGAGCTTTGATTACCTTATAGGCGAGCGAAGTACCGAATCTGCCCTGTATGCGGAAAGAGCTGCAGTTGCTGCACTACTTCTAGCAGAAAACCCGGTTATTTCTGTAAACGGTAATGTCGCAGCCCTGGCTCCTGAAAAGGTCATTTCCCTGGCAGATATTACCGGAGCCAGAATCGAAGTAAACCTCTTTCACAGGACCGACACGCGGGTACACCTCATTATAGAACACCTGAAGGCAAACGGAGCTTCTGAGGTGCTTGGAAAGAATCCGGACTCAAGCCTTGAGCTCTCTCACGATAGGAGGCTTGTGAGCAGTAAAGGGATCTATACTGCGGATGTTGTGCTTGTCCCCCTCGAGGATGGGGACCGCTGTGAAAAACTTGTAGAAATGGGAAAGACTGTCATAACAATTGACTTGAACCCTCTTTCACGGACCTCGAGAACCGCCACAATATCAATTGTAGATAATCTTACAAGGGCTCTCGGAAATATGGCAAAACTTGCACAAGAAATGAAAAAGGAAAAGAAAGAAGAACTTGTGGCATTGATCACGACTTATGATAACAAAAAAGCCCTCTCCGGAGCGATTTCCGAAATTCAGGAACATCTCAAGACCATGGTTGCAGAAGCGGAATATTAAAGGTAGAATATCAAAGTAGGATATCAAAGGTAAAATATTAAAGGTAGAATATCAAAGGTAGAATATCAAAGGTAGAATATCAAAGGTAGAATATTTACATGGACCTGATAGAAAAAACGAGAGAATTTGCGGCTACTTTTCATGACGGGGAACCCAGTTCCCATGATATGTCCCATATAACCCGCGTAGAAGCCCTTTGCAGGGAAATCCAGAAAGAAGAAGGAGGAGACCTTTTCACTCTCCGGCTCGCAGCTCTTCTGCATGACGTAGGAGTTATCAAAGAACATGAGGAGGGAGGAGACCATGCCCTTTACAGTGTGGAGATAGCTTCCGAATTCCTGGGGAAGGCAGGTGTTGAAAAAAGGACTGTTGAGGCTGTTGCATATTGCATCCTGACCCACAGGTTCAGCGGAGGGAAAAGTCCCGATACTATTGAAGCCAGGATTTTGCAGGATGCCGACAGGCTTGATGCCCTGGGAGCAATTGGAATTTTCAGGTCCATCCTTTCAATGGGGGCTCTAAGGATGTTGAAGCACACAACAGGACTGGATAAGGGAACCTCAAAAAAGACTGTCTATGTCCAGGACCCTGTTGAAGGTTTTAACGAATACATGCACTACAAGCCTTTTACAATTCCTGATAAGTTGAATACCGGTGCAGCAAAGAGGATCGCAGAAGAAAGGCTGAAAATAATGCGCCTCTACCTTGAGGCTTTGAACCTTGAAACCAAAGCTGGAAACCATAGTCAGAGGATAGAGGTTCGAGAAGATAGCTAATTTTAATTTTAAGGATTCGGAGCAAAAAAACCTCGATTAGGATCTGGGAAAAAAATCCCAGCACTCTGAAAACCGGACTTTCTTCAGAAATCTGAAAGTTTCATGCTTTACCAGCCTGAAACATGTTTAAAGATCATATAAAGACCTGTACTTTATGGGGATTACAGGAGAATCCAGGACAATTCTCAGGACAACTTTTTTTAGGATAACCTCGTAAACTCGTGTTCATCATCTAACAGGTTGAAGTTCAATAAATTTGCAGTCAATAAACTTGCAGTTTAAACTGATGGATATGATCATATGGCTGACATAATCATAAAAAATGCTTACGTTTTAACAATGGATCCTGATGCTGGAGACCTTAAAAATGGGACCGTCGTTATTGAAGACGGAAAGATCACGGAAATTGGGGAAAAAACAAAAGAAAGTGCCGAAACCGTGATTGATGCTAAAGGTTCGGTAGTGATGCCAGGGCTTGTGAACACGCACACCCATGCAGCAATGACCCTTTTCCGGGGTTATGCCGATGACCTTCAGCTTGCGGAGTGGCTTCAGGGACATATCTGGCCTGCCGAAGCCCAGCTGAAGGCAGAAGATGTGTACAAAGGAAGCCTGCTTGCATGCCTGGAAATGATCAAATCCGGCACGACATCCTTTGCAGATATGTATTTCTTTATGGACGAGACCGCAAAAGCGGTTGAGGCATCAGGGCTCCGGGCTTCGCTTTCCCACGGCCTGATTGAACTCTGGAACAAAGAAAAAGGGGAAGCTGACCTTAAAGAAGGCAGACGCTTTGTCAGAGCCTGGCAGGGAGCAGCAGGGGGCAGAATAAAAACCATGTACGGACCCCATGCCCCGAATACATGCTCGGACGAGTTTCTTACAAAGGTAAAGGAGGAAGCCAGAAAGGACGGAGCGGGCATCCATATCCATGTCCTGGAGACCGAAGCCGAACTGCTGGCAATGAAAGAAAGATACGGGAAGTGTTCGGTTCATCTGCTCGATGACATAGGGTTTTTCGGACCTGATGTGCTTGCAGCCCACTGTGTATGGCTTTCGGATGGCGATATAGAAGTTTTAAAGGAAAGGGGAGTAAATGTATCTCATAACCCCATAAGCAATATGAAACTTGCATCCGGGATTGCACCTGTGCACAAAATGCTGGAAAGAGGAGTGAATGTCAGCCTTGGGACGGACGGCTGTGCCTCAAACAACAACCTTGACCTATTTGAAGAAATGAAAACCGCTGCCCTTCTGCACAAAGTGAGCACAGGCAACCCTACTGCCCTTCCGGCTCGCCAGGTGCTGAAGATGGCAACCGTTAATGGAGCAAAAGCCCTTGGCACGGAAACCGGAATGTTGAGAGCAGGAAAGAAGGCGGATATAATCATAGTGGATATGAAAAAACCGCACCTTACTCCCTGCTTTGATATCCCTTCCCACCTGGTATACTCTGCAAGAGGAAGCGATGTCAGGACAACAATTGTAAACGGAAAAATCCTGATGGATAATTACAGAGTTCTCGTGCTGGATGAGGAAAAAGTGATGGAAGAAGCCAAAATAGCCGCAGAAGAGCTTGTAGCAAGGGTAAAAGCCTGAAAAGCATCGCGGCGTATGAAGTAAACGCGTGAAATATTATCATACAGGAATAATAAATACTTGAAAATTGAACTTAACACCGGTCCGCTTTGACTGTTGGCAACCGGAGTTACAGTTTGGGTGAACTCATAGAAACATTTCAAATAATCAAATTTGGGTGGACTCATAGAAACATTTCAAATAATCAAAGTACCATCAATATTCAATCGTTTCATTCAATTATTAGATTCAATAATTCCATTCAATAATTCCATTCAATAATTCCATTCAATTATTCTATTAAAGCATTTTATTTAATCATCCTATTCAATCATTAGTCTGATATGACGGGATTACCATGACTGAAAAAGAACTCATAGAATCCGGAAACATGAAAATGGAATGGGCAAGAAGCCACATGCCCGTGCTTGCGATCATTAGGGAGAAATTTGAGGAAGAAAAACCCTTGAAAGGGCTGAAAGTAGGGATGGCCCTGCATGTAGAAGCAAAAACAGCAGTTCTTGTTGAAACCCTGGCTGCAGGCGGCGCACAGGTTGCAATTTCAGGCTGCAACCCCCTGAGTACACAGGACGATGTGGCAATGGCTCTCGATACCCGGAAGAATATAAGCTGTTTTGCAAGATACGGGTGCTGTACGAGCGAGTATTACGAAGCAATAGATAAAGTCCTTGACATTGAGCCTGACATCACAATCGATGACGGAGCAGACCTTATATTCAAGCTTCACAAAGAAAGGCCACATATGCTTCCGAAGATTCTCGGAGGCTGCGAGGAAACCACCACAGGAGTGCACAGGCTTCATGCCATGGAAAAAGACGGCGCGCTTAAGATGCCTGTGATAGCCGTAAATGATGCCATGACCAAGTACCTTTTTGACAACCGCTACGGGACAGGCCAGTCAGCCTGGGACGGGATAAACAGGACCACAAACCTCCTTGTGGCAGGCAAAAATGTTGTTGTTGCAGGCTACGGCTGGTGCGGGCGCGGGGTTGCAATGCGGGCTGCAGGCCTTGGAGCAAATGTAATCGTCACTGAAATAGACCCCATACGAGCCCTTGAAGCCAGGATGGACGGATACAGGGTTATGAAAATGGCAGATGCTGCGAAAATAGGAGAGATCTTCGTGACTGCCACAGGAAACCGTGATATCCTTACAGCCGATCACTTCAAGGTCATGCAGGACGGGGCAATCCTTGCAAACTCAGGACATTTCAATGTGGAAATCGACATGGAAGCCCTTGCCTCCCTTGCAAAATCAGTCAAAACTGTAAGACACAATATCAAAGAATATGATATCGGAAACAGGCGCATTAACGTAATCGCCGAAGGCAGGCTTGTAAACCTCGCTGCCGGTGACGGGCACCCTGCCGAGGTCATGGATATGAGTTTTGCAAACCAGGCCCTCTGTGTGCGCTATATTGCTGAAAACAAACTTTTGAACGGAGTCCACGGGGTCCCCAGGGAACTTGATACCTACGTGGCAAAACTGAAACTCGAATCGATGGGAATAAGCACAGACGAGCTCACTTCCAAGCAGGAATGCTACATGAGCGGATGGGAGTGCGGGACATAATTTAGAGAAGAAATAGCAGAGAATATTTTCAGCAAGATCAAACACTGTATGCTTCAGATACTCTTAGTGCGGTAAATATGACTCTATTTCCATTCATGGAAAAGTGAAAATATTTACCCACTTAAATTACAAAATAAAAGCAAAAAATAATTAGTTACAAATATACCCTATAGCATCATTTTTACAAATTGCAATCTTGTTAAGAGAACACTTAAACCGATAATTCAATTGAGAGAACATTTGTAGTACTGTTTTAGTTCACAAAATATCCAAATTGAAGATAAAATTACCTTATTTTTTGAAAATATCTAAACTTCTTTTACTGAAAGGGAATTTGTGTAAAGCTATCATAAGAATCCGGTGCAAATTTTAAATCCAGCTATGAATGCTGAATTGAGGGTATGAAATAGGATAATACTGGAATAATCCCAGGAAGGGGTATGGGATGAAAGGACAACTGAGAAAATCTGGGATTGACATTATTGGGGATGTGCCATGGGGAACTCATTTCTGCCAGTTTTACCAGACAAAAGAAGATTTAATGGAAATCCTTATTCCTTACTTTAAAGCAGGGCTGGAAAATAACGAGTTATGCCTGTGGGCCATTTCAGAACCCCTGAAAGCAGAAGAAGCAAAAGAATCCCTGAGAAAAGTTGTTCATGACCTTGATAATTATCTGGAGAAAGGACAGATCGAGATTATTCCTGAGACTCGTTTTTATTTAAAAGAAGGGAGTTTCGACCCGGAGAGGGTCTTAAATACAGGAGTTGAAAAGCTCAATCATGCTATAGCATGCGGGTACTATGGCTTAAGAACGAGCGGAAATATGTCCTGGCTGAAAAAAACAGACTGGGACAAATTCACTGGTTATGAAGAAAAAGTAGATAGTGCTATTGGTAACTTCAGGCTAATAGCGATGTGTGCTTATCCTCTTGATAAATGCAATGCAACTGAAATAATTGATGTTGTTACCAACCATCAATTTACTCTAATTAAAAAAGAAGGGAAATGGGAGCAGATAGAGAGCCCAAAACGCAGAAAAGCGGAAGAAGCAGCTGTTCAGGCTGCAAAAAACTGGGAGTATACATTTGATGCTGTTCCGGACCTTATAGCCATAATTGATACTGAATACAGGATTGTCCGCGCAAACAGGGCAATGGCGGCAAGACTGGGAGTGATACCGGAAGAATGTACAGGTTTAACCTGCTATCGTGTTATCCACGGGACAGACGAACCTCCGTCTTTTTGCCCTCACAGGCAGCTGCTTAAGGACGGGCTTGAGCACAGTACTGAGGTGTACGAGGATTGTCTGGGCGGTTATTTCCTTGTAAGCGTCTCACCGCTGCACGATTCAAAGGGACAGCTTATTGGGAGTATACACGTGGACCGTGATATCACCGAGCGGAAGCAGGCTGAAGATACACTCCGTCAGAATGAACAGCGCGTCAGGCTAAAGTTGGAAAAAATTCTCTCACCTGTCAATGAGACGGATACCTTCGAACTTGCCGAGGCTGTCGATATCCCGGCGATTCAGTCCCTCATAAATGATTTTTATGAGCTTACTCATGTTCCTGTGGGTTTGAACGATCTTAAAGGTAATGTTCTGGCATGTGCAGGATGGCAGGATATCTGCACCAGATTTCACAGGGTCCACCCCGAAACCAGCAGTCACTGTATAGAAAGCGATACAGAACTATCAACGGGTGTTTCTCCGGGAGAGTTCAAGCTCTACAGGTGCAGGAATAATATGTGGGACATAGCGACCCCGATTATGGTTGCAGGTCAGCAAGTTGGAAGCATTTTTTCAGGGCAGTTTTTTTTTGAGAACGAAACTCTGGACTATAAGATATTCCGATCTCAGGCAAGAAAATATGGTTTCAATGAGGACGATTATATAACAGCGCTTGAGAAAGTTCCGAGGCTGAACAGGAAGACTGTGGACAAAGGAATGGATTTCTTGATGGGGTTTGCAAACATACTCTCGCAACTAAGCTATAGCAATATCAAACTGGCCCATTCGCTGGCGGAACGAGACACCCTGGTGTATGCATTGAGGGAAAGTGAGAACAAATTCCGTACGCTGGCTGAGAATTCCCCTGATATAATCAGCCGATTTGACAGGCAAAAGCGCCACACATATGCTAATCCTGCAGCTGTGGAACCTTATGGCAGGTCTCCAGAAGAAATCATAGGGAAAACGAATAGCGATCTGGGAATGGACCCTCAACAGGTGAAATTCTGGGAGGAACACTATGAAAATGTTTTTGCTACAGGAAAACCCGAAACAATGGAATTTCATTATAAATCGCCTGAAAGAAAAGAATACTATTTTAATACGCGAATAGTACCTGAGTTTGTTGATTGTGAAGTGACTTCTGTTCTTGCTATTTCCCACGATATCACGGATATAAAAGAAGCAGAATCCCGGTTGAAAGATACTCTGGATAACCTGGAAGATCTTGTTAAAGAGCGCACAGCAGAACTTGAGAAAGCTTATAAATCATTGAAAGAGAACGAGAAAGGTCTTGCTGAAGCTCAAAAAATGGCTCATATCGGGAACTGGGAATGGGATATTGCATCTGATAAAACATACTGGTCTGAGGAAATGTATCGTATTTTCGGAAGAGATTCCAAAAAAGCAGCGCCCTCTTACAATGAATACTTGTCTTACATACATCCCGATGATCTAGACTACTATTGTGATGCCATTAAAAAAGCTGTAAAAGGAAAACCATTTGGTGTCGACTACAGGATTGTCCTGGCTAGCGGAGAAGAGCGTATAGTCCATCTAACATCTGAATTAGTTCTGGAGAATAAAAATATCCCTGTTCGAATAAAGGGGGTAGTTCAGGATATTACCGAGCGTAAAAAAGCTGAAAAAGCCCTGGAAAACTTTGAGATTGCCCGTAAAAAGGAAATTCATCACAGGATCAAAAATAATCTGCAGGTAATTTCTTCCCTGCTTGACCTCCAGGCTGATAAGTTCAGAGGCAGGAAATACGTTGGGGATTCGGAAGTCCTCAATGCTTTCAGAGAAAGTCAGGACAGAGTAATATCCATTGCCCTGATCCATGAAGAGCTGCATGAAGGTGGAAGAACCGACACATTGAATTTTTCGCCATACCTCCAGAGACTTGTGGAAAACCTTTTCCAGACTTATACTATCGGAAATGCCGATATTAGTTTAAAAATCGATCTGGAAGAGGATACTTTCTTTGATATGGATACTGCCGTCCCACTGGGACTAATTGTGAATGAACTTGTTTCAAACTCCCTCAAGTACGCATTCCGGGGCAGAGATAAAGGAGTTATTCAAATAAAACTGAGCAGGGGAAAAAACAGAGAACCTGTAGGCTGCAGAGATGGAAGCAAAGAAGAGAGACATGAGAATAAGAGTTTTATCTTAACGGTTTCGGACAATGGAGCCGGTATACCTGAAAGTTTCAGTCTGGAAACCTCAAGTACACTTGGCATACAACTGGTAGCCGCTCTTGTAGACCAGCTAGATGGCGAACTTGAATTAAAAAAAGATTCTGGAGCTGAATTCATCATAAGGTTCGCCGTACCAGAGGAAAAATAAGGGAAATTTTCAGGCAAAAAGCCCTTCCAGGGGTTTTATTCTTTTTATAGTTTCATACGCGGAGTCCAGAAAGGAAAAAACTTCAGAACTCACATCCAGACAGGGATGCTATATGAGTGGTGGGAGTGAGGACGTGATCAGAAAAGAAACAAAAATGACAATTTTTCAGTAAGCTGAAACTTTCGACCCTATATAACTGCAGTGAATATGGAATTGCCTTCCGTTTTTGAGGAAGTAAGAATATTTGCTGCACCTAATTTTTAATGGTTTTGGATGAAAGCTAAACGCTTATAATTATTATAATAAGTAATTTATATGCTAGTTATTCATGCTAAAGAGCATAACTGAGATATGATTTCTTTTACAAACACTTAAATAAGAAATAGATTTCTTATTTTTTAGAAATATTAAAATTCACTTTTCTTGAAAGTGAACTTGCTCAAAATAACAAATATAGAAACAACTATAGATTTAGAAATATTAAAATTCACTTTTCTTGAAAGTGAACTTGCTCAAAATAACAAATATAGAAACAACTATAGAAATACATTATAGGAAATCGTAATATATTCCTGAGAACCTGCCGTAAAGCGCTGTGGAACTTGAATAGAGAATAAGAGGTTTGAGGCTCTGCAGCCCTAATTGCATCTCGGGACCAGAAAAATCATAGATTTTTCTTTTAGCCCCACTGCACATTCACAACATCACGCTACCTCTCTCGCCGAACTCGAGAGAATTGATACGCAGAGCTACAATTTTCCGCACCGTCCGTATTTTCCGTGCTCTCGAAGGTTTGCACCTTTATTTATATGCATAGTGGCGGAACAGAACTGACATTGTGAACTTTTGCCAGTCTGGTTTTGTGTTTCCTGAAAAAATAAGTATAAATATCATGCATAATACGGCAAAGAGCTGAAAAAAATTCTGATTTAGAGAAGATAAATCAGCAGCAGCTTCCTAAATATTATTTTTTAAGTCACTCTTGATGTATAGAGAAATGTGGAATGGAAGAAAAAATGAGAAAAACTGGGGAAAGAAAAATGAGAACATCCGGTATTGATATTATTGGGGATCTTCCCTGGGGAACGCACTTCTGCCAGTTCTATCAGACAAAAGAAGATTTAACGGACGTGCTTGTCCCTTACTTCAGAGCAGGACTGGAAAATAACGAATTTTGCATGTGGGTCACATCACAGCCACTGGGTGTAGAAGAGGCAAAAGAAGCCCTTAGAAAGGGAATTCCTGATTTTGATTTTTATATACAGAAAGGGCAGATTGAAATTATTCCCTACACTCACTGGTATGTAAAAGAAGGTATATTTGACTCAGAGAAAGTTTTAAGCGGCTGGGTTGAAAAAATCAACAATGCACATGCCAATGGTTATGATGGGTTAAGGTTGAGCGGGAACACATTCTGGCTAGAAAAAGAAGACTGGAATGATTTCGTCGAATACGAGAAAAAAATAGATAGAGTTCTCGGCAATTACCAGATGATAGCTCTCTGCACCTATTGTCTGGAGAGGTGTAACTCAACTGAGATAATAGATGTAGTGATCAACCATCAATTTGCTTTGATCAAAAAGAAAGGAAAATGGGAGCAAATAGAAAGTTCCAGGAGCAAAAAAGCAGAAGAGGCAGCTGTTAAGGCTACACGGCACTGGGAACATACCTTTGATTCTATGCCTGATTTGATTGCCATACTGGACACAGAGTATCGAATTGTTCGGGCAAATAAAGCTATGGCAGCAAAACTGGATGTAACACCAGAAGAGTGTGAAGGATTGACTTGCTTTAGTGCTGTCCATAGGACAGGCGAACCTCCCTCCTTTTGTCCACAAAGGCAGTTGCTTAAGGACGGGCGGGAACACACTGCAGAAGTTTGCGAGGACTGTCTAGGAGGCTATTGCCTGGTGAGCGTCTCACCGCTTCACGATTCGGAAGGAAAGCTCATTGGGAGCGTTCATGTTGCCCGCGATATCAACGAACGCAAGCAGGCTGAAGAAGCACTGCTTAAGGCTTACGAAGATATCCAGGGACAATCGGAGGAGTTGTATGCTCAGTCCGAGGAACTCAAGGAAACAAATGAAGCTCTGAGGGAAAGCGAAGAACGGTACCGCATGCTCTTTGACCACAGTGTGGATGCCATAATCCTGAGTGACCTGGAAGATGGTGGAAAAATCCTGTCGGTTAATCCAGCAGCCTGCAGAATACTGGGATGGGCGGAGGAAGAACTGATCGGTAAGAAATTCAGTGTGACGCTTGACCTGGAAGATCCTGCGCTGTCCACCTTATTAAAGGAACGTGTATACTCTGGACCGGCAAGAGTCGAGCTCACTTACAGGCGCAGAGACGGGACTACATTCCTCGGAGATGTAACCACAGCTTATTTCACAGATAGCAGGGGGGAACCCCGGGTAGTCGCCATCATCCGGGATATTACAGAAAGCAAACGGATGGAGGAGGCACTGCACGAGAGCGAAGCGCATCGTAAGGTTGCCGAGGCCGTGCAAGCCGAACGGGAGCGATTCAACAGCGTGCTGGACATGCTGCCGGCTTACGTGATACTGCTCTCAGAGGATTACCATGTGCCGTTTGCGAACCGTTTTTTCAAGGAGCGCTTTGGCAAGTCTGAGGGTCGGCGTTGCTATGAGTACCTCTTCCAGCGCACTGAACCCTGTGAGAACTGTGAAACCTATAAAGTGTTCAAAACGGGCGCGCCTCATCATTGGGAGTGGCTCGGTCCGGATAACCGTAACTACGATATCTACGACTATCCGTTCAAGGACTCAGACGGTTCCGCATTCATTATGGAAGTGGGCATAGACATTACCGAGCGAAAAAACAATGAGATGGAAATAAAGAAGCACAGAGAGCATCTGGAGGAGCTGGTCAGAGAGCAGACTTCAGAGCTTGCCGAAAGAGAAGAACGTTTTCGTACATTGGCTGAAAATTCTCCTGATGTTATCGCCCGGTTTGACAGGCAGAATCGCCACCTGTATGCTAATCCAGCAGCCAGAGTACCTTACGGCTGGTCTCCGGAAGAAATCATTGGGAAAACTCACAGCGAACTGGGTATGGACCCTGCGAAAGTAAGGTTCTGGGAAGAACACCATGAGAAGGTCTTTACCATAGGAAAGCCCGAAACAATGGAGTTTGAACATATATCGCTTCAGGGAAAAAAATACTACTTTAATACACGAATAGTACCTGAGTTTGTTGACGGTGAAGTTGCTTCTGTTCTTGCTATTTCCCGTGATATTACGGATATAAAAATAGCAGAAACTAAGTTGAAAGAGACACTCGACAATTTAGAAGAGCTGGTTGAAGAACGTACAGCAGAGCTTGAAAAGGCTTATAAATCCTTGAAAGAAAGTGAAAAAGGGCTTGCTGAAGCCCAAAAAATGGCACACCTTGGGAATTGGGATTGGAATATTGTAACTAACGGGTTATACTGGTCTGATGAAATTTATCGGATTTTTGGACGCAATCCTCAAGAATTCGGCGCGACTTACGATGCATTTTTAAGTTATGTACATCCAGATGACCGGGACTATGTGAATAATGCTGTCATAGAAGCTTTAGATGGGAAACCTTACAGCATTGATCATCGGACTATCTTAGCCAATGGAGAAGAACGCATAGTCCATGAACAGGGTGAAGTTATTTTCGATAAGGAAAATGTCCCTGTCCGGATGATGGGAATAGTTCAGGATATTACCGAGAGGAAAAAAGCTGAAAAAGCGCTGGAGTTCGCTAACGCATATAACCGTAGCCTGATTGAAGCCAGTCTGGACCCACTGGTTACTATAGGTCCTGACGGCAAGATAACCGATGTAAATGAGGCTACCGAACTGGTTACAGGTTATAACAGGAGCGAATTGATAGGAACCGATTTCTCGGATTACTTTACGGAACCTGAAAAAGCCAGGGAAGGATACAAACATGTATTCCAAGAAGGGTCAGTTCTTGATTATGCTCTGGAAATCCAGCACAGGAGTAGAAAAACGACTCCTGTTCTGTATAATGCCTCTGTTTATCGGGATGAAGATGGAGGAGTTATCGGGATTTTTGCTGCAGCACGTGATATCGCTGAACTTAAAAAAGCGCAAAAAGAACTTGAACTAGCCAGCAAGTACAACCGCAGTCTGATAGAAGCAAGCCTGGATCCTCTGGTTACTATTGGCCCTGATGGTAGAATTACGGATGTAAATGAAGCTACGGAGTCTGTCACCGGATATTCTCGGAAAGAACTTATTGGCACCGACTTTTCGAGTTATTTTACCGAACCTGAAAAAGCTAAAGAAGGATATAAACAGGTATTCAGGGAAGGACTGGTGCGGGATTACGCTCTGGAAATCCAGCACAGAAACGGACACATTCAGTACTTCGCTAATTTTGATTTCCTCATTACGGAAGCTTCTCGATACCTTTATATGTAATGAAAAATGCCTCTCTATGTCTTTTTTCACAAATAAGTTCAGAAATAGGTTTAAAATCGAATTAAAGTCAAAGTACTGTATTGATTCTGTATTACAACCTCTCACATCTCATGTAATCCTCAAGATCAATGGTTCACTTACAAGTGAAGACATTATTCGTACTGTTGTGAGTTTGGCAGTCGATAAGAGTTCAGTCCATTCTGTCTCAAAACAGTATTCTGCTGTTGCTTGTGAAACATCTTTACGTTACCATCTTAAGAAACTAAACATGGACGAATTGATCCTATCCAATGAAAAGATTCTTCTTCAAAATCCCCTAAAAACTCTCAAAACAGGTAAGAGCTATGAGTTTGCCATTGATTTAACCAACGATCCTTATTACGGGAAAACAGATTCGTCTAACGAGAAATATGTAATTCGTAGCCAAGCTAAAAAGTCAACAAACTCTTTTTACTCATATATCTCCCTCTACATCACTAACAAGAACGAAAGGTTTACTGTATCTGTTCTTCCTGTAGAAAAGAAAAAACCAATGGTTGAATACCTCTCCTATTTTCTCTATCTCATCAAAAGACTGAATTTTAAAATCAAGGTTCTCTGCCTTGATAGAGAGTTTTATTCTATAGATGTGTTTGAATTTTTGCAAAGTAATGGTGTTCCTCACATAGTTCCTGTTGTCAAGAAAGGAGAGAAGATGAAGCAACTTATGAATGGGAATAAGGCTCGAAGTACACAATATGTCATGAAGAATTCTAAGAAAAAGATTCTTTTAGACATTATCATTGATGTTAAGTATCTGAAAGGAAAGAGAGGTAAAAAGGGATGTGAGAACCTTGGTTTTGTTGTTTTTGGAGTTAAATGGTCTCCAAGAAAGGTCAGTACAGTTTACAGAAGAAGATTTGCTATTGAATCGTCATACAGGATGAGGAATGTGGTTAGACCAAAGACATCATCTAAAAACGCAACTATAAGGTACTTTTATGCATTGGTATCCTTTCTACTAAAAAATATATGGCTATACATTCAGAATAAACATTTTACTATTGTCAAAAGAGGACCTCAGGTCATAGATGAGGATAAGTTCAGATTTGAAGTATTTATACTTATTATTAAGGAATGGATAAGAAGAAAGTTAAGAGTGAGGACAACAGTGTGGTGTTTGAGATAAATGAAGGTAGAGTAAAAGTGGAGGAAAGATTTTAGCGAACTACTGACATTACACCAGTATTGTATAACGCATCTGTCTATAGGGACGAAGATGGCGAGGTCATTGGGATTTTTGCAGGTGCGCGTGATATTACTGAACTTAAAAAAGCAGAAGAAATGTTAAAATTGAAATTGGAAGAACTTGCCCGTTCAAATGCAGAATTAGAACAATTCGCTTACGTAGCATCTCATGATTTACAAGAGCCTTTAAGAATAATAGCAAGTTATTTACAGCTTTTGCAAAGGAAATATCAAGGACAGCTTGATGATAAAGCTGATAAATACATAAACTTTGCTGTGAACGGGGCTTCCCGTATGCAAAGCTTGATAAATGATCTTCTGGAATTCTCTCGAGTAACTACAAAGGCCAGGGAATTTGAGCCCACAGATTGTGAATCTATTTTAAATCAGGCATTATCTGATTTAGAAATATCTATAAAAGAAAATGAGGCTACCGTATCCAATGGTCCCTTGCCTAATAAGGTAATAGCAGATTACATCCAGCTGACCCAGGTATTTCAGAATCTGATCAGCAATGCAATAAAATTCCGCAGTGAAGAGATACCGGAAATTTATGTTTCTGCAGAGAAAAAAAGTGACAAATGGTTATTTTCAGTGCAGGATAATGGAATTGGAATTGATTCCAAATATTCAGAAAGAATCTTTGAAGTCTTTAAAAAGTTGCATAAAAGGGAAGAATACCCAGGAACAGGAATAGGGCTTTCAATTTGTAAAAAAATTGTGGAAAGACATGGAGGACATATATGGGTAGAATCCGAAGTAGGCAAAGGCTCAACCTTTTACTTCACGCTGCCAATCAACCCAAGAGAATTCAAAAAACCAGCTTTTAATACATAAAGCAGAATCTTATTTCTTACTCCGATTCAGTAGATTTGAATATTTTATGTAACTTACGAATTAAGGAGATCTCACGAATGTCAATAACGGCACTAGCTAAACCGGTAGAGATTCTTTTAGTAGAAGATAGCGAAGGAGATATTGGATTAGTCGAAGAAGTTTTTGAAGATGCAAAAATTCAGAATAATCTTCATGTTGTAGAGGATGGAGAAGATGCAATGCTCTTTTTACGTGGCGAAGGGCAGTTTTCAGATGTCCCGCGCCCGGATATAATACTTCTGGATTTGAATCTACCAAAAAAAGACGGACGCGAGGTTCTTGAAGAAATAAAGAAAGATGATGACCTTAAAAATATACCAGTAGTAATTTTAACCACCTCCAAAGCTGAAGAAGACATACTTAAATCTTACAATCTCTATGCTAATGCCTATATCACTAAACCTGTTGACTTTGACCAGTTCATAAAGGTAATTAAATCCATAGAAAACTTCTGGCTTGAAATTGTGAAGTTACCACCAAAATGAGATTTATGTATTCGGGACTAAAAGAGAGTCTTTTCGATTCGGAGAAAATCTTAATAGCTCAGTTGGAAAACTCAATCAGTCCTTCGCGAGTGGCTATTACGGTTTGAAGTTGACAGAGAGCACTTTCTGGCTTGAGAAAGATGACTGGGTTGATTTCATTACTTATGAAAAAGGTATGAATTAATCGGCAAATACCGGATCATATCCATTTGAACATATTGCTCAACAACATGTCATTATGAGGTTGAATTGAAATGATAATTCCCAATTATGAAATAATTGAAAAAATAGCCGAAAGTCCTCAAGCGGCTATCTACAAGGCATATCTCAAAAGAAATCCTAACCAGTTGCTTGTGCTCAAGGTTATGAAAGCGAACTTTTTGTCCGGTTATAAAAAATCCCAGGTCATGCAGAAAATTGAACACCTCAAGGTTTTAAACAGTCCTTTGGTGATTACACCCATCTCCTTCAGCGACAAAGAAGAGATCTGCTTCATAACTCAGGAATATCTTGAAGGAATCACCCTCGATAAGTTAATGGACGTGCACTCCAGGATTTCTTTGAACGATTTTTTTACAATAGCTATCGGGCTTGCTTCCGCCCTGGAAAAAGTCCATGAAGCTGGAATTATTCACGGCGGCATCAAACCTCACAACATACTTGTTGACTCCAGCACGCTTACCATTCGGTTGATAGACTTCATTAGCACCCTTGACGTTAGGGACGTCAGCCATTTTATTTATGACCGCTCTTTTATCAGGGAAACCCTGGCGTATACTTCTCCAGAGCAAACCGGACGCATCAGTCACAGGATAGTTTTTTCTTCAGATTTGTACTCGCTGGGAATCGTGTGTTATGAGATGCTGACCGTTCGTCTCCCTTTTTCACTCGACGACCCGCTTGAATTGATACATTCTCACCTCGCTGAAGAGGCTTCTTGTATTCATGAATTAAACCCGGATATTCCTGTAACCCTGAGTAAAATCGTGGCCAAAATGATGCTTAAGGAACCTGAAAAACGTTACCAAAGCGCAAGCGGGCTTTTAGCTGACCTCATAATGTGCCGGGACGAATATTCTGCCACAGGAACAATTTGCGAATTCCCTCTGGAAAGCTGCGTTTACACTCACAGGGCTACTTTTATATCCAAAATGGTTGGCCGCGACAACGAGGCTAAAATAATCCTTAAAGAATACGAACGGGTCACCAGGGGAGATTTTAGATCGTTGTTAATCTCCGGGCTGTCAGGTATCGGAAAGACTCGCCTGATACAGGAACTGCAAAAGCCGATTGTGAAACACAGGGGTTATTTCACATCGGGAAAATTCGACGTATATCAGAAAAATATCCCCTACAGCTCCCTTATCCAGGCGCTCAGAAATTTGATGCGGACACTTCTTACCGAAAGTAATGAGCGGGTGGCAGTGTGGAAGGATAAGATATTGAAGGCAGTAGACCAAAATGGAAAAGTTTTGACAGATGTCATTCCGGAACTGGAAATCCTGATCGGGCCACAACCCGAGGTTAAACAGCTTCCTCCGGTTGAATCGTTGAACAGATTCCGTAACCTCTTTGATCAATTTTTAGGTTGCCTGGCGAGCGAGGAGAATCCTCTTACCTTATTCATCGATGACCTTCAATGGTGTGATGTAGCATCCTTTGACTTTCTGGAAAATGTATTCGCCAATTACAGGAACCATCCTTACCTTTTTTTATTGGGAGCATACCGCCATAACGAGGTGGACTCAAGCCATCCTCTTTGCAAGCTTATCCTGAATATCAGGAAGGGTGGCCAGCCATTGAAGGAGGTCAGGCTGGGACCATTGAAACCTGAGCATTGCCATGAAATGGTCTCATACATTCTTGATTCTCCACTTCCGCCGACCAAGGCGTTATCAGATTTCATAAGCACACTGACTGAAGGCAACCCGCTCTTTGTCAGTGAAAGCCTGTCATATCTGCACAATGAAGATCTTCTCTATCTTGACAGTGAGAGGCAATGGCGTTGGGACCTCGACAAGATCAGGCAGTCAAGCATGCCGACCACAGTGGTCTCTCTTTTCAGCTCAAAGATACAGAAGCTTCCGCCGAACCTTATAGAACTGATCGAATATTGTGCCTGCATGGGAAATACCTTTTCGCCTGCTGAACTATCATTAATCAGGGAAATGACCTTGCTGGAAACCTTTGAGATTCTGAAACCGGCTCTAGGACAGGGACTGTTGATAGAAAATAAAAATCAGTTGCAGTTCATCCACGACAAGGTCCAGGAAGCAGCCTTATTTTCCATCCCAGTAAAAAGACGCCGCCAAATTCACTGGCAAGTGGGAAACCACCTCTTTTCCGCTGTTCCGGAGAATGCTGACCTTGAAAAACTCGACAACCTGTTTACCATTGTTTCACATCTTAACCTCGGAAGAGAGAACAATCTTGGCTCAGAAACGGCGTATCTTTTGTCCGATATCAACTACCACGCTGGAAACAAGGCACTGAACTCTCTTGCCACAGAAGTGGCAAATGAATATTTCAATCTCAGCAGGGAATTATTACCGGATGACTGCTGGGAGGACAATCACTATGAGCGTACTTTCAGGATATTCCAGAAGGCGGCGAAGACGGAACTTATGTGTGGGAATTATGGGGATTCCGAAAGGTTGCTCAATTATTTGCTCGACCATGCTAAAACCGATCTGGACAAGGCGGAATGCCTGGCGGAACAAACGACCTCGATGTCGTCCATAGGCAATTTTATCAAAGCCATCGAGACTGCAAGCCGAGGGCTTGCCTATTTTGGCAAGGTTATTCCTGACGATCCCGGAGATGCGAACAGAAAACGACAGAAGATAATGGCTGAAATTGCTTCAAAAGATATCGATGTATGGGGAACTATTCTAAGCATGCCTTTCACTACGGACAGGAGAAGCAAGATCGAGCTTGCATTTTATAGCGAGCTTATTCCCGACCTGTATATGTCCGGCCTTGTTCCACAGCTTTATCTCTCAGCTGCGCAGTCGACACAGCATTGTCTTTCTGGTGGCATGGATGAATCCGTAATCTATTCTTTCAGCATTATGGGACTTCAGCTCGGAGAACAGGAAGAGTTCGAGTCTGCATTCAGATATGAAGACCTTGCCCGTGACTTATCGGCAAAATACCCAAATACTTTCGGTGCTACGCGCGGCATGAATGGGATCGTATGGTGCAACATGCACTCAAGAAGCCACCCAGGCGAGATTGTAGATTATTGTCTCAAGTCGATTCAATGCGGAAAGAACTGTGGCGACCTATATAATGCCGGTCTTTCATATGGTCCTCTGATGTGGAACCTTCAGGTTCAGGGAGCAGACCTGTCTATTATTGAAGATTATGCCAGAGAATGCCTTCAGTTCTCCAACAGATATCATCTATCATTTTCCGTAGGCCTTGCAGACGCGATGCAGGCGGGCTGGATTGAGCCTATGAAGACGGGATATTCGCCTACGCCTATGGAGGAAAAGCTGAGTAAGTGGGAGCAGGATAACCACATTGCTTCTGCAGGATGTTATTATGTACACATGGCTCTTACTCATTACTATTTCGGAGAGTATGAAGAGGCCGAAAAGTACCTTGTCGGAGTCGAGAAGTATTTATCGGGTCTTACTGACAATGTGCTGAAGAGGCAATGGCATGTTTTCAGAGTGTTGAACTCTCTTAAGCTGTATGAGGGAGGTATGGGCTTTAAGAGTGAACAGGAATTGCTGACTGAAATCCAGCCCATCATTAAAAAGATCGAGACATGGGCCGGTTTGGGACCTTTATTGAAGCCCTATCTTGCTTTTATATATGCCGAATTGGAAAGAGTCACTGGCGAATTTAAGGAAGCCAGGAGTCTTTACCTTGATGCTATAGAGTCGGCACATAAACAAAATTATACGCTTCTAGAAGGGCATCTCAACGAATCCCTCGGGGAACTTCTTCTGCAGGCTGGCAGATGTTCCGAAGGGATATATTTTGCCGAAGCTGCAGGTTTGTACAAGAGATGTCATGCAGAACGAAAAGAAATCAATCTTATCGAAAAATACCCGGATTATTTTGAGGAAGAAAAGATTTCTTATCCGTACCCAACGGTTGAGTCTCCTTCCCATACCCTTCCTGACCTAGATATCGAATACCTCATGAAGTCATCTCTTGCCATTTCCGCTGAGATCGAGCAGGAAGCTTTGTTGAAAAAAATTATGAACGTGGTTATCGAGAGTTCGGGGGCACAGCACGGGTATTTGTTAATCGAAGAGGAAGGCAACTTGCTTATTCGCGCCGAAAGTCATGCCACAGACAAAGAAGTGGTAAAGACGTTCCACAAAAAACTTGAAGATACGGAAGAGATCTGCGAATCGATCGTCCATTATGTTCACCGGACCGGAGAACGATTGATGCTGAATAACGCCGCACAGGAAGGCATATTTAAAGACAATCCGAAAGTCCAGGATATGCAATTACGCTCTGTCCTTTGTCTGCCGGTGATCAAACAATCAAAGATGATAGGCGTACTGTACCTGGAAAACCGTCTATCCGATTCGGTATTTACACCGGGAAAAACAGATATGATGGAATTATTAGTATCGCAGGCAGCCATTTCTTTAGAGAATGCTACTCTTTTTTCAGAACGCAAGAAAGCAGAAGAGCTTAAACTGGTAAGCAAGTATAACCGTAGCCTGATTGAAGCCAGTTTGGATCCTCTGGTTACTATTGGTCCTGATGGAAAGATAACCGATGTAAATAAAGCTACAGAACTTGTCACCGGTTATTCTCGTGAAGAGTTGATTGGAACTGATTTTTCGGACTATTTTACTGAGCCTGATAAAGCCAAAGAAGGATATAAACAGGTATTCAGGGAAGGATTGGTGTTTGATTATGAGCTTGAGATCCAGAACAGAAGAGGGCGCTTGACACCAGTTTTGTATAATGCTTCAGTTTATCAAGATGAGTCTGGTGAGGTTATTGGTGTTTTTGCCGCAGCACGTGACATTACCGAGCGAAAAAAAGCAGAAGAAATGTTAAAACTGAAATTGGAAGAACTTGCCCGTTCAAATGCAGAATTAGAACAATTCGCTTACGTAGCATCTCACGACTTACAAGAACCCTTAAGAATGGTAGCAAGTTATTTACAGCTTTTGCAAAGGAAATATCAAGGACAGCTTGACGATAAAGCTGATAAATACATTCACTTTGCTGTGGATGGGGCTTCCCGTATGCAAAGCTTGATAGAAGATCTTCTGGAATTCTCTCGAGTAACTACAAAGGCCAGGGAATTTGAACTTACAGATTGTGAATCCATGTTGAATCAAGTATTATCTAATTTGGAAGCATCTATAAAAGAAAATGAAGCTATCGTATCCCATGGTCGTTTACCTAATAAGGTAATGGCAGATTCTACTCAGTTGGCCCAGGTATTTCAGAATTTAATCAGCAATGCAATAAAATTCCGCAGTAAAGAGGTACCGGAAATTCATATTTCTGCAGAGAAAAAAGGCAAAAAATGGTTATTTTCAGTGCAGGATAATGGAATTGGAATTGATCCCAAATATTCAGAAAGAATCTTTGAAGTTTTTAAAAGGTTGCATAAAAAGGAAGAATACCCGGGAACAGGAATAGGGCTTTCAATTTGTAAAAAAATTGTAGAAAGACATGGAGGGCATATATGGGTAGAATCTGAAGTGGGTAAAGGCTCAACCTTTTATTTCACGCTACAAATTGAGTCTTGAATTTCACGCTACAAATTGACTTTCAAAAGTCCGTGTGAAACATAGTTTCATAGTCAAGATCTTGATTCTGAAAGTTAGTTCAAATTTTGACCAACCTTTTCTAAAGGTTAAGAAGATTCAAAACCTTTATTTTACCTTTTATTTTACCTTTTATTTTACCTTACCAGTTAAGAAGGTCTTAAAAAATGAGAACACAAATAGCAGCTAGACCAGTAGAAATTCTTTTAGTAGAAGATAGTGAAGGAGATGTCGGATTAATCGAAGAAGTTTTTGAAGATGCAAAAATTCGGAATAATCTGCATGTTGTAGACGACGGAGAAGATGCAATACTCTTTTTACGTGGCGAAGGGCAGTTTTCAGATGTCCCGCGCCCGGATATAATTCTTCTCGATTTGAATTTACCGAAAAAAGATGGACGCGAGGTTCTTGAAGAAGTAAAGGAAGACGATGACCTTAAAAATATACCAGTAGTGGTTTTAACGACCTCCAAAGCTGAAGAAGACATACTTAAATCTTACAATCTTCATTCTAATGCCTATATCACTAAACCTGTTGACTTTGACCAATTCATAAAGGTAATTAAATCCATAGAAGACTTCTGGCTTGAAGTTGTGAAATTACCGCCAAAATAAGATCAACATGCCCGGATAGGACGGTTCAGTTATGGATAAAAAAGTCGAAATCTTGCTTTTCGAGGATAACCCCGGGGATGCGGGTCTGATTGAAGAGATGCTCGAAGAATTTGCCAGTTTCCCATATGAGTTTAAAAATGTCGAAACTCTGGATGAGGGCTTGAACCTTCTTAAAGAGCGTCCATTTGATGTTATACTGTCAGACCTGGGATTGCCAGATAGCGACGGTATCGACACTTTTCTTGATATTCATGCAGTAAATCCACGAATTCCCATAATAATTCTAACCGGCATGAATGATGAAAAAATTGGAATTGACGCTGTAAAGAAAGGTGCCCAGGACTATTTAGTCAAAGGGCAAATAGATGGCAGACTATTAGGACGTTCTATCAGGTATTCTATTGAGCGTAAAAAAACAGAAGAGAAAATTCGGAATTTAGCAAATATAGTGGAATCATCAAATGATGCTATTATAACCAAGTCTCTTGATGGTATTATTACCAGCTGGAATAAAGGGGCAGAACAAATTTATGGTTATTCGGCTGAAGAAATCCTGGGAAGGCCCATAACAATTCTAACGCCATTTCTATTAGACAAAGAAACAAAGAAATTAATTGAAATGATTAAAAAGGGAGAGAAAATCCACCATTATGAAACTTTACGGTTAAGAAAGGACGGTACAATAATAGACGTCTCAATAACTCTTTCTTCGGTTTTTGATATCTCCGGAGAGCTCACAGCTATCTCAATTATCGCCAGGGATATAACTGAAAGCAAAAGAGCAGAAGAAGAACTTCTAAAAAGCGAAGAAAGGTATAGGATTGTCACAGAGCAGATAGGTCAGCTCGTATATGACTTTAATATCAAGGAGGATAAAGTCAACTGGGCAGGTGCTATCGAGGAAATTACCGGATATGCGGCTGAAGAGTTCAAATCTATACATGATACTGCCTGGCTGGAAAGGATTCATCCTGAAGATCTGAATCGAACAATAGAAAGAGTTGATACTTTTCTGAAGAAAGGAGAAAAGCTTAATCAGCAGTTCAGATTCCGAAAAAAAGATGGAAACTATATCTATATCGAAGAGCGTGGAATCTGCTTTGCAGATAAAAGCGGAAAGCCTTACAGAATCCTCGGAGTAATAACTGATATTACCGAGAAAAAAGAAGCAGAGGACGCCCTGACAAAAATTGAAGAGGTTCGTAAAAAAGAGATTCACCACAGGATTAAGAACAATCTGCAGGTGGTCTCATCTCTTCTCGACCTTCAGGCTGAAAAATTCGCTGACTATGAAATATGTAACACTTCGAAGGTTCTCAAAGCTTTCAGGGACAGCCAGAATCGGGTTATTTCCATGGCCTTAATCCATGAAGAACTATACGAATCCAGAGACAACAATACTCTTAATTTTGCGGCATACCTGAAGAAACTGACAAAGGAACTCTTCAGGTGTTACAATATCGAAGATTCAGGAACCCATTTGGTTCTGGAAATAGAGGAAAAAACTTTCCTCGAAATGGATACGGTGGTTCCATTAGGGATAATTGTTAATGAACTCGTTTCGAATTCTCTCAAACATGCATTTCAAGATAGAGAGAAAGGAAAAATTCAAATTAAACTTTATAGGGAAGAAAACGGAGAATGTAAAAACAACAGAGTAGGGAGCACAAGCGAAGCCGAAAAAGGCACCAGCTTTATTCTGACAGTTTCAGATAACGGAGTGGGTATTCCTGAAAGCCTTGATTTAGAAAATTCCGACACTCTTGGCATGCAGCTGGTAACCACCCTTGTAGACCAGTTAGAAGGCGAACTTGAACTGAAAAGGATCAATGGAACGGAATTTAATATAAAATTCACAGTAGCAGAAAAATAGCAAGAAATTTCCTTTCAGGAGATTTAGCCATCTGAAATACTTTTTACCCTGCTTTCGGCAGGTAACTTGTTTTTTTCGTAACATTTTTACTGATAACGTTTTTGCTGGGAAACACATTATCTCTGATACAAAACATTATTGCAAAAATGGTTCATTGTTTATATATGTCGTGAGATTTTGGTTCGATGTTAACCAGTTTCAAACACATCACATATTTATATAATGTTCGAAAAACACTATCAGTAAAAATCCTTATAATTTAACCCACTTTCCGCACTATTTTTTTCACACATAATATTTTTCGTACTTTTCTCCCATCAGTTTCAGCATTTTAATGGTTTCCTCATCCAGATTTAATACCTTCTTTATCCTTTTTCCCTCAATTTCGATCACTAATTCTGTTATTCTCCTGAACAGGAAGAATACCCACTTCATAGTTGGAGTCTGTGTTTTCTTCTTAACCTGGTTTCTAATAGCTTCTTTTGTTTCTTCCAATCTGGTTCTCAGTTTCCACTCAGCTATCGAATACAACAATAAGCACAGGACCATAACCATTGCAAGCGCTTCTATTCTGGCTTCTTTTTTCAGGTATACCTCAGAGACTCTGAAACTCTTATCTTTAAGGAACCTGAACCCTCTTTCAACTGTTCCCTGTTCTTTATAGTATTCCAGGAGTTGATCTGGAGTCAACTCCAGATCATTAGTTGTAAGAATGAACCTTCCTAACTTTGCTCTTCTTTCCTGTACCTTCCCTTGATCGGGTTTAATCTCTGCTTCTATCAGGTAGAAAGTCTGTACCTCTTCATTTTTCCTTGGTCTTCCTTTCTTGTTTTCAAGCCTGCGAGCCTTAGATATTATTTCAAGTTTCGTGAACTCATATGATTCATTCTCTTTCAACCATTGTTCAGCAGCCATTCTTGCGTCGGCTTCACAGGCAAATTCACGATTAGAAAGCTTTTTAAGGGACTTTTCTGCTGCTTCCAGCTCCTTAAGAATCTTTTCATTAAATGTCTTCTCTTCCTTATTTTTCATTTCCTCTGAGCAGAATATAACCCATAACTGTTTTACTTCACCATAAGAGGATTTTACAGCATAACAAGAATAACGCTCATCAGAGCATGTTTCCAGAATTAAGTCTGCCGTCAAGAGTTCCTTTGCTTCATTGATGGTTGCAGGTACTCTCGATATGAAAAAAGCGTTTGTTCCTATCTCTTTTACATTATCTTCAGTATAAAATGCACTGTCAGCAATATGGTAGACTCTTTCGTCAAGGTTCAGGTTTTGTGTTAGTTCCTTGATTGTTTTGATGAGAACTTTTTTATCGGAACTATTTCCGTCTAATGCTCTTACGAAAAGAGGAATTCCTTTCTGATCAGTAACCATGGAAATGGTAAAACGAAGTAAGTCGACTCTTTTGTCTTTAGGATGACCGTAAGTAACGTTGATAGTTTTGCTATTATCATTTTCATAGTCACCGTAAACACTAAAATTTGTAGTATCTGTATGGCAAAAATGGGGATTAATAGGAACGTGTTTCATAGCTTGCAAAATAATGTGGTTGAAGAGTTCGGTTGCTCCGTATTCCTGAATTTTATCCAAAGTTCTACCAAAAACGTCATCATTAAGGTGTTCTGGGAGAACACCTTCTCCCAGTAACCTTTCAGTGGGTAAGTTTTCAAAAAAAGCAGGAAACAGGTAAAGACGACGTTCAGTAAACCCTAAACCGTTGATACACATTGCCTTGAGAACAGTAGAATGAGGAATGTTGTGGCCACTTTTCTTGGGGAGGAGATCATCAATAAAATCTGAAATATCAAGTTCGTCAAAGACGCCAGCAATAAGGCCATAATGACCAAGGTGAGTTGTGGATTCAGAGCTGGGAGAGAGAGTCATCAAGGTAAAATGGGAAGAGATTTTATAAAAAGTATTGGAAGAATTCAAAAATATAAAATTAAGAAATTTTACTGCGGAAAGTGGGATTTAATGTCGACCTGCCGAATATAGGTTTCACACTAACTTCTGACATTTAAAGAAGTTAATTTTTAGAAGTAATGATGCACAAATGCAAACCATCTACTTGCTTGAAAATAGTTTGCATAAAAAGTTTTAAGCTATCAAATAATTGATATCATATGTATTTTTGACCGAAGGGAGCAAATTAATTCGATCTCCTTAGGGTCCCAAAAAATGATCCATTTTTTAAGAATTATTGAGTCTTATTTACCAGATTTAATGTAGTGCCGGCGCTCCGCCAATAAAGGTACATGTTTTAAATAACTTATTTATAATTTAACAGAATTTTTCCCCTCAATTTTCAAATTAAAAGCTTTTTGCCCCTTATTTTTAACATTAAATTTAATATGATGGAAAATGGGATCAGATGCCATAATTTTAAATAGATATAAATTGTAAAAATAAAGCTGTTATTTCACTCAGTTGTCAATTTTAAATATTAATATTATTTATTTCTCTAAAAAATTTATTATTCGAGTGCACATTTGTTGGAAGAACTCTAAATATATGCCTATCACCAAAAATAAGCATTATAGATCCTCAGTTTACACACTGATTTAGGAGGACCCTATATCTCCCATTACTGATTTTTTTGGTAAGGGTTTATTAGATATGTGAAAAAATATGAAATAATTATTTCATATTATATTCAATATTTTTTATATTTCCTCATTCATTATAAATTATTTTTCATATTTTTTCACACCTTTTCACGTTATATGCTCCCTTTACTTTATAAATAAAATCCTATATCTAAGTACAGATTCATCTAATAGTGGCCATGAGCTGCATTTATAATAAAATTGGTGCTTCTAAAATAAACGTAATCACTTATAAAGCAAAACCTACAATATTATCCGAGTTAAATGGTAAGGTTTTTCTAAAATATATAACGTTATTACTACGTTGTTATTACTTAGAATCTCCAGTAAAATTTGAAAAATTATTTCTTTAGCGAATATTACTGTATTCTATCTCTGAAAAATGTAAGAATGAAACCATACAAAGTATAGTTTTACGGTCAAAATCCTGATCTTGAAGATTTGATCCGGTTTTAAACAAATATTGTAACTATTCAGCCTGGATAAAACAACATCAATAGCCATCTTAATTAAGATTCAATAGACAATTTTCTATGAATTTATTTTCTTTGATTGTTGGCGAATGATTGCGTTTTTTCATTATTCATCAGTTATTTATCAAACTCCTTGGTTTCACTAAAATCAATATCAATCGACATGTTTTGATAGGCTGGATTGTTACCAAACATGTTCTAAAACGTTAAAAACTCCAAAAGTTAAAACTTCAACAGCTTTATTTTTACCTTACCAGTTAAGAAGGTCTTAGAAATGAGAACACAAATAACGGCTAAACCAATAGAAATTCTTTTAGTAGAAGATAGTGAAGGAGATGTCGGATTAATCGAAGAAGTTTTTGAAGATGCAAAAATTCGGAATAATCTGCATGTTGTAGACGACGGAGAAGATGCAATACTCTTTTTACGTGGCGAAGGGCAGTTTTCAGGTGCCCCACGCCCGGATATAATTCTTCTCGATTTGAATTTACCGAAAAAAGATGGACGCGAGGTTCTTGAAGAAATAAAGGAAGACGATGACCTTAAAAATATACCAGTAGTGGTTTTAACGACCTCCAAAGCTGAAGAAGACATACTTAAATCTTACAATCTTCATGCTAATGCTTATATCACTAAACCTGTTGACTTTGACCAATTCATAAAGGTAATTAAATCCATAGAAGACTTCTGGCTTGAAGTTGTGAAACTACCATCGAAATAAGATCGATGCAACCCAGATAGGACGATTTGGTATGAATAAAAAGGTTGAAATACTGCTTTTCGAGGATAATCCCGGGGATGCCAATCTAATAAAAGAGTTACTAGAGGATTTCGCCGATTTCACATTTGAACTTGAAAATGTCGAAACCCTTAATGAGGGTCTGAACCTTCTTAAAGAGCGTCCGTTTGATGTTATACTATCAGATCTGGGATTGCCAGATAGCGATGGTATCGACACCTTTCTTGATATTCATGTAAAAAATTCACGAACTCCCATAATAATCTTAACAGGCATAAATGATGAAAAAATTGGAATTGATGCTGTAAAAAAAGGCGCCCAGGACTATTTGGTCAAGGGACAGGTAGACGGCAGGTTATTAAAACGTTCTATCCGGTACTCCATTGAGCGTAAAAAAGCAGAAGAGAAAGTTCAAAACTTAGCGAATATTGTGGAATCATCAAATGATGGTATTATGACCGAGTCTCTTGATGGCATTATTACCAGCTGGAATAAAGGTGCAGAGCAAATTTATGGTTATTCGGCTGAAGAAATTCTCGGAAAGCACATATCCATCCTTGCACCGCCCTTTTTGGTAGGAGAGACAAAAAAATTAGTTGAAAGGATTAAACATGGAGATAAAATCCGTCATTATGAGACTTCACGGTTAAGAAAGAACGGCATAATAATAAATGTCTCAATAACTCTTTCTCCGGTCTTTGATGATTATGAAAAGCTGACTGGTATTTCAATTATTGCCAGAGATATAACTGAAAGAAAAAAAGCAGAAGAAGAGCTTCAGAAAAGTGAGGAAAGGTACAGGATTGTCACAGAGCAGACAGGACAACTTCTATATGATTACGATCTAAGAACCGACACGGGTAACTGGGCTGGCAATATCGAAAAAGTTACAGGATATCCCCCTCAAGAATTTAAGGAACTCAGCTCTGAAGCCTGGATCGACAACATTCATCCTGAAGACCGGGAATGTGTATTAAAGAAAATGAGTGAAATCCGGAAAAATGGAGGAAATTATGGGGCAGAATTCAGGTTCAGGAAAAAAGACGGAACTTATTTCCATGCGGAGGATAGTGGAGTTTATCTTGTTGATGAAGCAGGCTTGCCTTACAGGGCTCTTGGAGTGATAAAAGATATAACGGAGAAAAAACTGGCGGCAAAAAAATTAAAAATAAGTGAAGAGCGCATCCAGTCATATCTGCAGAACTTCAGGGGCATAGGCACTCAGCTGAATGGAAATTTTGTTCCGATATTTCTGCACGGGGCTGTTGAGGAACTCACAGGATATACGAAAGAAGATTTCCTTTCAGGAAAAATACGCTGGCATGAGATCGTAGAGCCTGAAGACCGACCAGGACTGCAGGAAAAAGCGCAAAAAATGAAAAATACCCCTAATTTGACTGTCAGGCATGAATACCGGATAAGGAAAAAAGATGGAGAAGTCCGGTGGATCCATGGAATTGCCCAGAATGTTTCCGAATCAAGCAATAAAGAGCTTTACCAGGGCCTGATGTATGACATAACTGACAGGAAAATGGCAGAAGAATCCCTGAATAAAATAGAGAAAATCCGCAAAAAGGAAATTCATCACAGGATAAAGAATAACTTACAGGTAATTTCTTCATTACTTGACCTTCAGGCTGAACATTTTGACGATGAAAAAGTCAAAGAAGCATTCAGAGAAAGCCAGAACAGGGTAATTTCCATGGCTTTAATCCATGAAGAGCTATATGAATCAGGGGAAATTGGCTCCCTTAATTTTGTGGCATACCTGCAAAAACTGGTAAAGTACATCTTCAGGTGTTACAATATTGGAGATTCAGAAGCCCATTTGCTCCTGAAAATGGAAGAAAAAACTTTCCTTGACATGGATACTGCTGTCCCGTTAGGGATGATTGTCAATGAGCTCGTTTCAAATTCCCTTAAGCACGCATTTCCAGATAGAGAGAAAGGGATCGTTAAAATAAAACTTTACCGGGAAGAAAACGGAGAATGCAAAATTAACAGAGTAGAGAATACAATAAAGGATAATAAGAGCACCAGTTTCGTTTTGACAATTTCAGATAACGGAGTGGGTGTGCCTGAAAGTGTTAATCTAGAAAACTCCGACACACTCGGAATACAGCTGGTAGCTCTTCTGGTAGATCAATTAGGTGGTGAACTTGAATTGAAAAAGGATTGTGGAACTGAATTCATCATAAAATTGAAGTAGAAGAAAAGCAGTAAGAATCTGTCTTTCGGAAAATTCATTTAGTTGTCGTTTTTACACGGGTCTTTTATCCTACGTTTGTCATTTTTTATACTGATGCCATTTCAGCTATAATGTCCAGCAATTACTTAAGTTTCATTCCAGCAATTACTTAAGTTTCAGGGAATCTTAACCTAGATCTAATTAAATAGCTGATTTACAATAGTGTGATTGATAAATGATATCAAATAGTATTAAGTGCTTCCTTTCTGGAGGGGACTGTCGGGAAAGCGGCAAGTTATTTAAAATCGGGGCAAAATTCTCCTTTTACCCGAATATATGGAGGAATAATTCAGTTTTTGGCCTTACTTTTAAAAAAATGAAAATTCTCGTACATATAACTTTCTGGCAAAATCAGAAAGATATTTGAATTAATTCAACACACAATAAATAAATTTAGGTTAGTATTTAAGGGGCATGAGCAAAAAAAGTAAACTCACCATAAGTTATAAATAGTATAGCTATAATTAGAGGGTTGCACCGGTGAAAGAGGTGCTCCCTGATGCAGCGGGGCAGCAGGGTGGCATGCTAAAAAATTAGCCTTCAGTGGTGCAAAATACAGAGGTGGAGAAATAAACAAACTGGGCCCGTAGCTCAGTCAGGCAGAGCGACTGGCTTTTAACCAGTCGGCCTAGGGTTCAAATCCCTACGGGCCCGCCATATTCTTATTACAACTACAACCGGCGGATAGGCCATCCGCAGGAAATGTCCAGCAAGTTTTTTGAGATGCTTTATTTTTGGAGGAAAGGATTTGACAAAGTTCAGCCTGCTCGACCATGATTCAGTCCCTAAACATGAAATAATTGCAGAGGGCGAATTAAAGTCTGTTTTAAGCAAATATTCAATTGAAAAGGAACAGCTTCCGAAAATTAAAGTACAGGATCCTGTTAGTAAAGAAATAGGAGCTGTCGTCGGAGATGTTGTGAAAATCACAAGAAAAAGTCAAACTGCAGGGGAGGCAGACTATTACAGACTTGTGATTGAGTAAGCGGGGGGGAGATAAAACCGCTTGCATGATCACATTTTTTTTCACTGAACATCTTTTTGAATCCCATGCACCATCGTACGGAAAGATTCAACGACTGCATAAAGATCTTAGGATCATAGTTTATTGATTTTCATTTTAACAAAGCAAAGAGGGTGCTATCATCGCGTTAGAAAGCAGTATACTGTCGCAGGCTTATTTTACACGGGACAAGATAGTGCAGCACCATATAGACTCGTTTAACAAGTTTATAGATTATGGGCTGCAAAAGATCATAGACGAACAGAGAATAATAGAAACCGACATTGAGGATACCTATCTCAAACTCGGCAAGATCCGGGTAGAGCATCCAGTGGTAAAGGAGGCAGACGGGGCAATTGAAAAACTTTACCCCAACGAAGGGAGGCTCAGAAACCTTTCGTACTCAGGCCCCCTCTACCTGGAGATGAGTGTCGTAAAAGAAGGGATAGAGTCCGAAGTAATGGAAGCAAAGATCGGGCAGCTTCCGGTTATGGTCAAATCCAAAATCTGTAACCTTTTAGGGCTTAGCGAGACCGAGAAAGTTCGCTATGGAGAAGACCCTCTGGATCCCGGGGGATATTTCATTATCGGAGGCACTGAAAGGGTAGTCATGACCCTTGAAGACCTTGCGCCTAACAAAATCCTTGTTGAGTACGGAGAACGTTACGGTGATTCTATAGAGGTTGCAAAGGTATTCTCCCAGAAAAGAGGATACAGGGCACTTGTAATTGTAGAAAGAGGAAGAAAGTCCCTGCTTGAGGTGTCTTTCCCTTCAATATCCGGTAGAGTGTTCTTTATTACACTTATGAGGGCTCTCGGGATAGTAACTGACGAAGATATCGTAAATGCAGTCTCAAGTGATCCCGAAATTATCAAATTCATGCTGGAAAACCTTGAAGAAGCCGAAGTAGAAACCCAGGAAGAAGCGATCGAGAAGATTGGAGCAAGGGTTGCTGCAGGGCAGGCCAAGGAATACCAGATAAAAAGAGCAAACTACGTTATTGACAGGTATCTTTTCCCTCACCTCGGAAACGACATTAAAGACAGAATCTCAAAAGCCCATTTCCTG
Source organism: Methanosarcina subterranea (assembly GCF_055385895.1). Classification (NCBI taxonomy): domain Archaea; kingdom Methanobacteriati; phylum Methanobacteriota; class Methanomicrobia; order Methanosarcinales; family Methanosarcinaceae; genus Methanosarcina; species Methanosarcina subterranea. The sequence continues at coordinate 3,776,090 of NZ_AP042426.1, forward strand.
GCACGAATGGCTGAATCCTGTTTTGAGCTTGCACTTGGAAAGCGTACCGAGGACGACAAAGACCACTATGCAAACAAGAGGCTGAAACTCGCAGGTGACCTGATGGAAGACCTCTTCAGGGTATCCTTCAACCGGCTGGCAAGGGACATAAAGTACCAGCTCGAACGTGCAAACATGAGAAACAGAGAACTTAATGTTGCCACAATCGTAAGAGCAGATGTCCTGACTGACCGCCTTCAGCACCCTCTGGCAACAGGAAACTGGGTTGGAGGAAGGACCGGTGTTTCCCAGCTTCTTGACCGGAACGACTACATCTCAACCCTTTCCCACCTGCGCCGCGTAATTTCACCGCTTTCTCGTGCCCAGCCTCACTTTGAAGCCCGTGACCTGCACGCAACTCAATGGGGACGGCTCTGTCCTTCCGAGACTCCTGAAGGTCCCAATTGTGGTCTCGTGAAAAACTTTGCCGAGATGGTAGAACTCTCAACCGGGATAGAGGAAATAGAGAGCATAAAGAAAATACTATACGACGTTAATGTCGAAAAAGTAGTTGTAAAGGTGCCCGAGATACCGGCAAGGATAAAGGAAATCTTGCTCGATGAATTCGGTGAAGAGATAGTTGAAGAGTTTGAAGAAACTCCGGAAGTAGAAACCAAATACAAAGATGATGACTTCTACGATTATTCAGATATGGACGACTCCGGATCGTTCGGTGACTGAGGGGTTGATGTCAGATGACTAAAGCAAAAGTATTCGTAAACGGAGAGCTCGTCGGGACCCATGACAACCCTGCGGAACTTGTAGGAGAGCTCCGAAAAATGAGGCGGCAGGGATTCATATCCAGGCAGGTCAACATAGCTCTTAACGATAACACCAGGGAAGTAATTATAAACTCCGATATGGGAAGGGCAAGAAGGCCTCTCGTAGTTGTAGAAAATGGAGCCCTGAAGGTAACTGAAGAGCATATACAGAAACTGAAGAACAAAGAAATCGTCTATGACGACCTCGTGAAAGAAGGCTGTGTGGAGTATCTGGACGCAGAAGAAGAAGAAAACGCTTATATTGCACTCTATGAGGCTGATATTACCACCAAGCACACCCATATGGAGATAGACCCCGAACTTATGCTCGGCATCTGTACCGGGATGGTCCCATATCCTGAACACAATGCATCTCCGCGTAACACCATGGGTGCAGCTATGATTAAACAGTGTATCGGAGTCTCCACAGCAAACCAGAAACTAAGACCTGATACCCGTGCCCATGTCCTCCACTACCCACAGAAAGCGCTTACAAGGACAAGGACATCCGAAGCAATTGGTTTTGATGACAGGCCTGCAGGCCAGAACTTTGTGGTTGCAATTTTGTCATACGAAGGATATAACATTGAAGACGCTCTGATCTTCAATAAGGGTTCAATCGAGAGAGGGCTCGGAAGAAGCCATTTCCTCAGGACTTTTGAAGGGGAAGAAAGGAGATATCCTGGTGGGCAGGAAGACAAGTTCGAGATTCCGGACTCCGAATACCGTGGAGCACGCAGTGCTGATGCATATGCGAATCTTGACATAGACGGGCTTGTAAACCCTGAAACCGTCGTCGGTCCCAACGATGTACTTATAGGAAAGACCAGTCCTCCGAGATTCCTGGAAGAGCCTTCAGACTTCGGGATTGCAGTTGAACAGAGGAGAGAAAGCTCTGTTACCATGCGGTCGAACGAAACAGGAATTGTGGACACTGTCATTCTTACAGAATCCATAAACGGAACCCGCCTTGCAAAGGTAAAGGTAAGGGATGAAAGGATCCCGGACATAGGAGACAAGTTCGCTTCCAGGCACGGGCAAAAAGGTGTTATTGGTTTAAAAGTCCCTATTGCCGACATGCCGTTTACGGAATCAGGCCTGACTCCGGACCTGATGATTAACCCGCATGCAATCCCTTCACGTATGACTGTAGGGCACGTCCTGGAAATGATTGGTGGGAAAGTGGGTTCCATGGAAGGCAGAAGAGTAAATGCAACAGCCTTCTCCGGAGAAAACGAAGACGACCTTAGAGAAGACCTGAAAAAGCACGGCTTTGCCCACACAGGAAAAGAGGTTTTCTACGATGGAGCAACAGGCAGGATGATCCCTGCAGATGTCTTTGTTGGTGTGATCCTTTACCAGAAACTGCACCACATGGTCACCTCCAAGATGCATGCCAGGTCCCGCGGGCCTGTACAGGTGCTCACCCGCCAGCCAACCGAAGGTCGAGCAAGGGAGGGTGGTCTCAGGTTCGGTGAAATGGAGCGTGACGTGCTTGTAGGGCACGGAGCTGCCATGTCCTTAAAAGAAAGATTGCTGGACGAATCTGACAAAGTAGTAGAACTCGTCTGCTCGCACTGTGGAATGATCGCAACGTATGATAAGCAGAGGAACGTCTCTTTCTGTTCAGCTTGCGGTGCTGATACGGATATATACCCCGTGGAAATGAGTTACGCGTTCAAGCTGTTACTGGACGAGATTAAGTCCCTCGGGGTTGCCCCCAGACTTAACCTTGAAGATGCTGTATAAAGTGAGGTGGACATATGGCAAACGTACCTCCAATTCCGAAAAGAATTTCTTCTATCAAATTCGGTTTAATGTCCCCAAAAGAAATCCGTAAGATGAGTTCAACCCCTATTATCACGGCTGATACTTATGATGACGACGGATTTCCAATTGATATGGGGCTTATGGACACAAAACTCGGGGTTATCGACCCCGGGCTTCGCTGCAAGACCTGCTCAGGCAGAGCAGGTGAGTGTCCGGGACACTTCGGGCACATTGAACTTGTTGCCCCTGTTGTCCACGTTGGTTTTAACAAGGTAATCAGGAAACTCCTCAGAGCAACCTGCAGAAAGTGCAGCAGGCTTCTGCTGGAACCGGCCCAGAAACAACAATTTTTGGATCAACTCCTTGCAGTTGAAGAAATCGGACATCTCCCTGACGACCTCATTAATGAGGTATATAAAGAAGCCAGCAAGGTAAAGAGCTGTCCTTATTGTAATGAAGAACAGCTCGACATCAAATTCGAAAAGCCCAGTGAATACCTGGAAAACGGAGAGAAGCTGACCCCTACAGAGATAAGGGACCGCTTCGAAAACATCCCGGACGAAGATATCGTGGTCATAGGGATGGACCCGAAGAATGCAAGACCTGAATGGATGATCCTTACAGTCCTGCCCGTGCCTCCTGTTACAGTGCGTCCTTCAATCACTCTGGAATCCGGGCAGCGCAGTGAAGACGACCTGACACACAAGCTGGTAGACATCATAAGGATCAACCAGAGGTTCCAGGAAAACAGGGAAGCAGGAGCTCCACAGCTTATTATTGAGGACCTATGGGAGCTTCTCCAGTATCACGTTACTACATTCTTTGACAACTCGGTTTCAGGAATACCCCCTGCAAGACACAGGTCAGGCAGACCTCTTAAGACCCTTTCTCAGCGCTTAAAAGGTAAAGAAGGAAGGTTCAGGGGAAGCCTGTCAGGTAAACGTGTTAACTTCTCTGCCCGTACCGTCATCTCTCCTGACCCGAACCTTAGCATAAATGAAGTCGGCGTCCCCATGCCCATTGCACGGATTCTGACAATGCCTTCCATGGTTACCCCAAGGAACATCGAACAGCTCAAGGTCTTTGTAAGGAATGGTGAAGATATCCATCCCGGAGCAAACTATGTGCTCAGGTCCGACGGCAGGCGCATAAAAGTAACCAATATGAACAAGGACGACCTTGCCGAGAAACTGGAGTTCGGCTGGGTTGTGGAACGACAGTTAAAAGATGGCGATACCGTACTCTTCAACAGGCAGCCGTCACTGCACAAGATGAGTATCATGGCCCATTCTGTAAAGGTTCTGCCTAACAAAACTTTCAGGTTGAACCCGGCGGTCTGCCCTCCATATAACGCTGACTTCGACGGAGACGAAATGAACATGCATGCCCTTCAGACAGAAGAATCAAGGGCTGAGGCAAAGATCCTCATGCAGGTTCAGGAAAATATTCTTTCCCCACGTTTCGGAGGTCCCATTATCGGAGGGATTCACGACCACATTTCAGGGCTTTTCCTTCTGACCCGTTTTGAGAACCATATTACCAGTTATGAGGCTTACGACCTTCTGAGGAAGAGCCGCGCACGCAACCTGCCCGAACCTGCAGGCCATGACGAAGACGGAAAGCCTTACTGGACAGGAAAACAGATCTTCAGCCAGATCCTGCCTGAAGACCTTAGTACGGAGTTCACAGCTCAGGTCTGCGCACATTGTGATACCTGTAAGAAAGGAGAATGCCCTAACGATGCCTATGTGGTAATCCGGAATGGTGTACTCCTTATGGGCACGATAGACGAAGCAGCTATCGGGGCATTCAAAGGAAAAGTTCAGGACCGCATTATCAAGGAAATCGGTCCCGAAGCCGGGGCCAAGTTTATAGATGATATGACCAAGCTTGCAATCCGGGCAATTATGAGGACAGGCCTGAGTTTCGGAATAGCCGATGAAGATATTCCGAAAGAAGCGCGGATCCAGATCAATGAGGTTCTCGGTAAAGCTGAAGACGCAGTGCAGAACCTTATCAAATCTTATATAAATAAAGAGCTTGAACCCCTCCCCGGAAGAACTCTTGATGAAACAATTGAAATGAGCATCATGCAGAAGCTCGGAAAGGCCAGAGACGAGACCGGTGGAATTGCAGACAGCCACATGGGACTTGAAAACTCGGCAGTTATCATGGCACGTTCCGGAGCAAGAGGTTCCATTCTGAACCTTACCCAGATGGCAGCCTGTGTAGGGCAGCAGGCAGTGCGTGGAGAACGCATTCGCAGAGGATACTCAGGCAGGACCCTGCCTCACTTCCAGGAAGGAGACCTGGGGTCGGATGCTCACGGGTTCGTCAAGGCAAGTTACAAGAGCGGATTAAACCCGACTGAATACTTCTTCCACGCAATTGGTGGTAGAGAAGGTCTTGTGGACACTGCAGTCAGGACATCCCAATCAGGGTACCTGCAGAGAAGGCTTGTCAACGCCCTTCAGGACCTCGAAGTCCAGTACGACCTCACAGTCAGGGACACCAGAGGTGTGCTTGTTCAGTTCAAGTACGGGGAAGATGGAATTAATCCCACAAAGAGTGACTTCAGCAAACCCGATACCATCCACAGGATTGTCCGTTCCGTGGTAAACAAGGAGGTGGCATGATGAGTATTAGCGAAGCTACTATAGACAGCATGATAAAGGATCTTCCGTTTCCTTCCAACATTTTAAACACCCTGAGGGAAGATGTCCTCAAAGCCGGGGTAAGCAAGAAGGAAATGGAAGAGATCATAGAAAAGATGCTGGAAGAATATGACCTCTCATGCATTGAACCCTGTGATGCTGCCGGTGTTATTGCAGCCCAGTCAATAGGGGAGCCGGGCACTCAGATGACGATGCGTACCTTCCACTATGCTGGTGTGGCTGAGATTAACGTTACTCTCGGTCTTCCCCGCCTTATTGAAATCGTGGATGCAAGGAAGATTCCGAGCACTCCTATGATGACAATTGCCCTTTCAAAAAATAATCCTGAAGACTATGCTTACGACAGGGAAAAGACAAGAGCCCTTGCGTGGGAGATTGAAGCGACCAAAATCGACCATATCGCCGACGTGACCACTGACCTTTCCCAGATGAAGCTTATAATAGACCTGCACGAAAAGGCAATGGAAGGCAGGAACATTACAATAGATCAGGTAAAAGAGAAATTCAATGAAGAGCTGAACGTGATGGTCAGCATCTCTCCTGAGATGGATAACCAGATCATTATCACCCCTGGAGAGCCTTCCTACAGGGAGCTGCTCCAGCTTGCAAAAAGTATCCACAATGTTACTCTCAAGGGTATAGAAGGGATCAAGAGAGTTGTGGTCCGAAAGGAGGGCGAAGAGTACACCCTTTATACAGAAGGGTCAGCTCTACGCGAAGTACTTCAATTCGAAGGTGTGGATAAGTCCAGAACCAGTACAAACAACATTAATGAAATTTATGAAGTACTGGGAGTCGAAGCTGCAAGAAATGCAATAATCAAGGAAGCCACAGATACCCTGCGTGAACAGGGCCTTACCGTGGATATCAGGCACATTATGCTTGTTGCGGATCTGATGACCTCGGACGGAGAAGTAAAACAGATTGGTAGGCACGGGATTTCAGGCGAAAAAGCCAGTGTATTTGCCCGTGCAGCTTTCGAAGTTACTGTTAACCATTTGCTCGATGCAGGCATGCGCGGATATGTGGACAAGCTGGAGGGTGTTACGGAAAATATCATTGTCGGTCAGCCTATCCGCATGGGCACAGGAGATGTGCACCTGATAAGCAGAAAAGCAGAGAGAGTGGAAGTAACACCGGAAATCGTCGCAGAAGAAATTGAAGCAGAAGAGGAGTGAAGGCTCGGGTGTAAAAAAACCCGGACCTAACCTATAATTATTTAAATGTATAACCTGATACAGGACGAGTCCAAATCAGGTATATATTACCTTAACAGACTTCATCAAATCCTGCTGCAGAAACTTGAGTCCGCGAAGGCTCATAACCAGAAAATTGATATAAGGCATCAGGTATTTAGAGTACCATATACTCACCGAGCTTGGAATCTTTAATTATAAAGAGATAGAGTAGACGAGTTAATTTGAGACAGAGTTGATGAAAATGAAGATCAATGTTGATAAATCTCTTATCAAGGCTGTGAAAACAGGAAAAGTAATAGTTGGAGCCAACCGGACCGTGGATGCAGCAGCAAACGGCTCAGCAAAGATGGTGGTCCTGGCATCAAACTGCCCCGAAGACATTAAAAAGAAAGTGCAGGCAACGAATGTCCCGGTTCTGGAATACGAAGGTACAAGTGTAGAACTCGGACCCGTATGCGGAAAGCCCTTCACGATTGCAGCCATGGCAATCCTCGATGCAGGAGAATCGGATATCCTGGCAGCTACAGCTTGATAAAAAGGAGTTGCAACGTCTTGGGTGAAATAAGACTTACTGCAGAAAGCATCCAGTACATTGCATTGTTTGAAAACATGACCCGGGCCAAAATTCTTGACTGTATTCCGGAAGAGGAAAGGCTCGTGTATGTTGTAAAACAGGGCGATATGGGGCTTGCAATAGGCAAAAACGGAGAGAACATAAACCGTGTTAAAAAAGCCCTGGACAAACCCATTGAGCTTGTGGAGTATTCAGAGGATCCTGTAACCTTTATAAAGAATGCCTTCGGACCGGTATCCGTAAGTTCAGTAAACCTTACAAGCAAAAATGGCAAGCGATTAGCTTATGTAGAGGTACCCAATAAAGAGAAGGGGCTTGCCATCGGTCGTAACGGCAAGAATATAGAGAAAGTGAAGATGCTTGCCCGTCGTCACCACACTATAGAAGACGTGATCCTGCAGTGATATCCTCTTAATTCACTTTGATCCATTAATCCGGTGTTGAAGGATAATTCTGGCATTAATGCCACATTAGGAAACTGTGATCAATTATAACTGGAGAAATTTACTATGGCTAAAGGAAAATTTGCAGCTAATATTCTCAAACAAACCAGGAAAGATGCCCGCTGGAAAGATACATACTACGGCAGGCGGGTTCTTGGGCTGAACGTGAAAGCCGACCCACTTGGTGGTGCACCTCAGGGTCGGGGTATAGTATTAGAAAAGGTAGGAGTTGAAGCCAAGCAGCCAAACTCCGCAATCCGCAAATGTGTAAGAGTCCAGCTCATTAAAAACGGGCGTCAGGTAACCGCATTCTGTCCAGGAGACGGTGCAGTAAACTTCATTGACGAACACGATGAAGTGACCGTGGAGAAGATCGGAGGCCGCATGGGTGGTGCTATGGGTGATATTCCCGGTGTACGCTTCAAAGTGATTGCCGTAAACAACGTGTCACTGAACCAGCTGGTAATTGGCAGATTGGAAAAGCCGAGGAGATGATTTTTGTGTACAAAATTTTCGGCAAATGGGACCCAACGGAAGTTGAAGTCAGAGACCTTGGAATTAAGCGTTATGTCAGTCTTGCTCCTGTAATCGTTCCTCACAGCAGCGGAAAGCATGCCAGGCAGCAGTTTAACAAATCCGAAATTTCTATTGTTGAACGCCTTGCAAACAACCTGATGAGGACTGAAGTCAACAGCGGAAAGAAGCAGGTAACCCTCCGCGCAGTTGAGGAAGCTTTCGATATTATGAACAGAAAGACCCAGCAGAACCCTATCCAGATTCTCGTGGACGCCATTTCCAATGCAGGCCCCAGAGAAGAAGTGGTCAGGCTGAAATACGGTGGAATCTCTGTTCCAAAAGCAGTTGACACTGCACCCCAGAGGCGTGTGGACACTGCTCTGCGCTACATCAGTATGGGTACAAATGCCGCAGCTTTTAAATCCAAGCGCTCTGTCGCAGAATGCCTTGCAACCGAACTCATAGGCGCTGCAAACCGCGATACGAAATCCTTCTCTATTAACAGAAAGGATGCTAAGGAAAGAGTTGCAAAGGCAGCACGTTAATCAATTTGCGGGTTGCCCGATTTAAAAAGAGATATTATAATTAAATTATATAACTAAATTATATTCGTTTAAAAGGTATCAGCATGGGACGAAGGAAGAAAATGGTCGAGCGCGTAACGACGCTCATGAATGAACCAAAGAAAATCCGAAATATCGGTATCGTTGCGCACATTGACCACGGAAAAACCACATTATCGGATAACCTGCTAGCAGGCGCCGGCATGATTTCAAAAGAGCTTGCCGGAAGACAATTATTCATGGATTCCGATGAAGAGGAACAGGCGAGAGGTATTACAATCGATGCCTCTAACGTTTCCATGGTTCACACTTACAATAATGAAGACTACCTGATCAATCTGATCGACACACCCGGGCACGTTGACTTTGGTGGAGACGTTACCCGTGCCATGAGGGCAGTAGATGGTGCAGTCGTGGTCGTGGACGCAGTCGAAGGCACTATGCCCCAGACCGAGACCGTACTCAGGCAGGCCCTTAGAGAGCATGTCAGGCCTGTGCTCTTTGTTAACAAGGTAGACCGGCTGATCAATGAATTGCAGGTTGACTCTCAGGAAATGCAGGTTCGCCTTGGCAAAGTAATTGACCACGTGAACAAGCTCATCAAGAACATGAACCCGGAGAAGTTTAAGGCAGGCTGGAAAGTAGATGCAGCAGCCGGAACTGTAGCATTTGGCTCTGCCCTTTATAACTGGGCAATTAGTGTGCCTATGATGCAGAAGACCGGGATCTCCTTTAAAGACGTATATGATTATTGTAAGGCAGAGGACATGAAGTCTCTTGCAGACAAGTGCCCTCTGCACGCAACTGTCCTTGATATGGTCATCAGGTACCTGCCAGACCCTCTTGTAGCCCAGAAGGGAAGGGTGCCTGCTATCTGGCACGGAGATGCTAACACTGAAATTGGCAAATCCATGGCCGAAGCAAATGCAGCCGGTGACCTTGCTTTCATGGTAACGGACATTTCCGTAGACCCTCATGCAGGAGAAGTCGCAACCGGAAGGCTGTTCAGCGGATCTCTTACCCGTGGAATGGAAGTTTACACATCCGGGACTGCAAAAAAGAGCAGGGTTCAGCAGGTAGGTATTTTCATGGGCCCCGAAAGGCTCGAAGTGGAGAAGATCCCTGCAGGAAATATCGCTGCGGTTACTGGCTTAAAAGATGCAATCGTAGGGTCCACAGTTACAACCCTTGATGGTATGACACCGTTCGAAAGCATCAGGCACGTAAGCGAACCTGTGGTGACTGTAGCTGTAGAAGCCAAGCACACCAAAGACTTACCCAAACTCGTCGAAGTCCTAAGGCAGGTCGCAAAGGAAGACCCGACACTCCAGATTACCCTGGACGAGGAAACCGGGGAACACCTCATGGCAGGTATGGGAGAACTTCATCTGGAAGTTATCGCCCACAGGATCCAGAGAGATAAGAATGTGGAAATCACCACGAGCAAGCCAATTGTAGTTTACAGGGAAACCATTAAGAAAAAGATCGAGCCTGTAGAAGGAAAGTCTCCGAACAGGCACAACAGGTTCTATATTTATGTAGAACCTCTTGACACTGCAATTGTCGATCTGATCAAGTCAGGCGATATCAGTATGAACATGCCTGAGCTTGAGCGCAGACAAAAACTCATCGAACTTGGCATGGGAAAAGAAGAAGCAAAAGGCATTGCGGGCATTCACAATTCCAATATTTTCATAGACATGACCAAGGGTATCCAGTACCTGAATGAGACAATGGAACTGGTCCTCGATGGGTTCGAAGAAGTTATGCGTGCTGGCCCGTTAACCAGAGAGCCTGTGGCAAACATAAAGTGCGTACTCGTAGATGCAAAGCTTCACGAAGACGCTATCCACAGAGGTCCGGCTCAGGTCATTCCTGCAGCAAGACAGGCAATTCAGGCAGGGATGCTTCTCGCAGAAGACGGCCTTCTTGAACCTTATCAGAAGGTTTTTGTCCAGGTTCCCCAGCTCACAATGGGTGGTGCAACAAAAGAACTTCAGGGCCGCCGTGGAGTTATCCTTAACATGACCACGGAAGGAGACCTGGCAATTATTGAAGCAAGAGTACCTGTGGCCGAGATGTTCGGATTTGCAGGTGAAATCAGGTCTGCGACCGAAGGACGTGCTATGTGGAGCACTGAATTCGGAGGCTTTGATATTGTGCCAACCAGTATCCAGACTGAAGTAGTAGGTCAGATCAGAGAGAGGAAAGGCCTGAAGAAAGACCTGCCCAAACCTGCTGACTACCTTTCAATGTAAGCGGAATTTTTTTCCGCTTATCCTATTTAAGGTATAAACCTGTTAAGTCAAAAAACTCCCTGCGAATTTAAAAGAAAGGATTCTCGAAATTCTGAGAGAGTAAAGTCGATGGGAAAGATTTAAAACAAGATATGCCTATAATGGGGAAAACAGTCCAGGCCGCTGGAAATTCAAATTACGCTGACCCGATAAATGTTCAAACCGGGAAATTATATGTAATGGTTGAAAGAAGACCAGAGAAGGTCTAATCATTACGAGATTTGCCCTAATATTAATATACTATAATTAGATATAGCAATGAAACTCATCCAGAATTTAAAGGAGAATAATAAATGGCAGCAGACAAACCGCACCTGAATTTAGCAGTGATTGGTCACATTGACCACGGAAAGTCAACATTCGTAGGACGCTTAATGTACGATGCAGGGGCTGTAGCTCCACACATCATCGATAAGTTTAGAGAAGAAGCAAAGCAGAAGGGTAAGGAATCCTTTGCCTTCGCATGGGTTATGGACTCTCTTAAGGAAGAGCGCGAAAGAGGTATTACAATTGATATCGCTCACAAGAGATTCGACACAGACAAGTTTTATTTCACAGTTGTAGACTGCCCTGGCCACCGTGACTTCGTAAAGAACATGATCACAGGCGCTTCCCAGGCTGACGCTGCTGTCCTTGTCGTTGCAGCCCCTGATGGTGTCATGGCCCAGACCAAGGAACACATTTTCCTTTCCAGGACCCTCGGCATCAACCAGCTGATTGTCGCAATCAACAAGATGGACGCAGTAGAATACAGCGAAGCCAGGTATAAAGAAGTAGTTGAGCAGGTATCCGGTATCCTTAAGATGATCGGATTCAAGCCAAGCGAAATCCCCTTCATTCCAACCTCTGCATTCTACGGCGACAACATCGTCAAACTCAGTGACAAGACTTCCTGGTACAAGGGCCCATCCATCATGGACGCCCTCAATAACCTCAAAGAGCCTGAAAAACCATCCACTCTCCCACTCAGGATCCCTGTAGAAGATGCATACACCATCTCAGGTATCGGAACTGTGCCTGTAGGCAGAGTCGAAACCGGTGTAATGAAAAAGGGTGACAAGGTCGTTTTCATGCCCGGAGGAGTATCTGGTGAAGTTAAGTCCATTGAGATGCACCACGAAGAAATCCCACAGGCATTCCCTGGAGATAACATCGGGTGGAACGTCCGCGGTATCGGCAAGAACGACATCCGCAGAGGAGACGTTTGTGGCCCTGTTGACAACCCACCAAAGGTTGCTGACGAGTTTGTAGGACAGATTGTGGTCCTTCAGCACCCCTCTGCAATCACTGCAGGATACACTCCTGTGTTCCACGCCCACACCTCCCAGACCGCATGCCAGCTGATCGCTCTTAACAGGAAGCTGGACCCGAAGACTGGTCAGGTTAAGGAAGAAAACCCGACTTTCCTTAAGGCAGGAGACGCAGCAATTGTTACCATCAAACCGACAAAGCCGATGGTAATCGAACCCGTAAAGGAAATTCCACAGCTCGGCAGGTTTGCTATCCGTGATATGGGTATGACCATTGCCGCAGGCATGTGTATGAGTGTTAAGCAGAAATAACACTCTCCTTTTTTCATTTTTTAAGGAGAAAAAAGGTTATGCAAAAAGCTAGAATAAGATTGTCAGGCATCAGTCCTAAAGATCTGGATGGAGTCTGCAACCAGGTAAAGTCAATTGCGGAAAGGACAGGAGTAAGCATCTCAGGACCTGTTCCGCTTCCAACAAAGAAGCTGGTCGTTCCCACAAGGAAAAGTCCAAGTGGTGACGGGACTGCAACCTGGGACCACTGGGAAATGCGCGTACACAAGAGGCTCATCGACATAGCAGCCGATGAAAGAGCACTCCGCCAGCTCATGAGAATCCAGGTCCCCAAAGACATAAACATCGAGATTGTACTCGAAGGATAAATGCAAAAAACGCCAGGCTACAGAAACACTCTGTACCCGGTCTTGCAAATTCCTTTTCACTTTGCTATTCCTGAATATTTGCTTATCTACTTTTTAAGAAATTGCCGGCGGCTACCAGCTCAAGAAATCCTCGGCCCGCCGGAATGTTCTGCAAATTTGTTCTGCCTTTCCCTCTGCAAATCTGTTCTTTATTTCCTTCTGAATTTTTACTTCAGACTTTTAAACCTCAGTTTTCACTTTAAACTTTACCTTTCACTTTAACTGTACTTCGGATTTAATTTCAGACTTTTACATTCCAATTCCTTTTGCCGGACTCCGGTTAAAATCGATTCTCTGCGGTGTAGGTAATAGTTTTTGTGCCGTTTGCAGGAACCGTCACTCTGAACTCGATTGTAAAAGCATCAGTTTTTTCATATTCGTCTGAGTTCTCCAGAATCTCCCATTCACCATAGAGATGTTCCACGACGGTCAAATCCTGCGGTTCGGATTTGCTGTTGTTAATTTCGATCTCATAACTGACCCTTTCTACATTATCACTTATACGCTGATAATCAGTCTGGTTTCGTGTGACTGTAAGGTCGAAGGCTGAACCGACAGACACTTTAAGTTCTTCACCCTGCGGGGTATGTTCTATGCTATCTTCACCCAGGAACTGCAGTTCTCCTGCAGAGTCGGTTTTATAAACTCTTACAATGCCTGCCGGAAGAGGCATTCCAATCCCTGTTTCATTAGAGTTCTCAAGAGTAAGAAAATTCCTGACTCTCTCACTCAGAGAACTGTCATAGATGAGTTCCTTTTCTACAGGCACGGAATCTGCAGAGAAAAGTGAAATCTGCTTTTCCTGATTGTTTCTCAGGGTTGCAGGCCTCTCAAGAGTATAAAGATGGTACTCGGAAAGGGCTTCTTCGGTAAAGGAGGATACACCCTGTTCGTCAGCTACTGCTTCTTCAGCACGTTCGGGCAAAGGCTGCACCGGCGGAGATGCGCGGTTTATCTCCCCGGAAACGAGTTTCAGGGAAGCATTTTCATAGGTTATCCCTGCCCTGTTGTCAACATTCACCCAGCCCCTTATATCAGCCTGTGTGTCGTCTTCATTGCTTTTCAGAACATAATTTGCTTCCCAGCCTATGTCTTCTGTCAGATAGGAAGTGAGGAGTTCACGCGTCCCGGACGCAGGAGAATAAATCTGCCAGACAATAGTCGGCTTTGTTGAAAGTTCTGAGGCGTTCTGCAGCTCTATCTTTGCGACCTCCTGAAGCACTACGGCTTCACCTGTTTCGGTCTCGAGGACAAGCCTTCCCTCTTCATGGCTCAGCAGCCTGCCTGTAAAAGTCTCACCATTTACGCTCACTACCGTTATCTCCCTGCCAAGATATTTTTCAAGCAAACTGGAACTGCTCAGGAGGTCATACTCGTAATTCTGTTCAAGGATAGTTACCTCGTCATTTTCAGGATCTTCTACCATAACCGACGAAGGGATAATTCCGGAAGCAATGTCCGTATATTCCACAAGATTTTCCCCGCTTTCAAGCTCGACCTCCCGCCTTTCCTTTACGAGGGCAAGCCCTTGTTCGTAAATGGTGAGCTCAGGGTTCCCTACGGCTTCAACTGCCCCTGAAGCCAGAATTCCCAGAGGGTTTGCAGCTTGAATTTCCGCGGAAACTCCCGAATCTGACCCTGCCTGGTTCATTTCACTACCGGAAACGTTTGCCTGAGCGACGCCTTCAGGGTTCGGAGGCATATAAGCTGAAAAAAGTAATGAAAACCCGATAAGCCCTGTAATAATCCATAAAAAGTATTTCTTCACTCCCATAGCATAATAATTGGAGTTTAGATTTATATAAACATAGTTTTATAGAAAATTGTAATATATCTGACCCACACAACGGTACTAGCTTTACCGAGTCATTCTTGTCCCGCTCTACGAAGGAGAGCGGCCAATCCCAAAAAGAAGAGAAAAAAGTGCAAAAAATTAAAAACAAAAATCAAAGACGGAGAACAATAATTGTAAACAACAATAGACCGGAAATTCTCTAGAAATTAGACTTAAAAACGGCAAAGAACTTGAAAAGACCCAAAAGGAATATAATTAAACTATATTTGCAAAATACTTTTTTCTCACATTTGTTTTATTATTTTGCTAATATTCAAATTTCTCCTTTTTTATTTTGGGAAGGGCCGCCAGACAAGCTGGCAAGGATTTATAGATTTACTTGAACTCAAAAAAAGGTCTCAGGGAAAAAGGAAAGTATTTATTTGACTGACAGGTCGCCCGGATCTGCCTGGTGCGCAGAGAGAAAAACTAAAAATTTTTCCCGGGCACCAGAACATATAAACCGATTAATCAGAGGCTTCCCGATTTTAGAAAAAATAGAAAGCCTGAAAATGAGAAAAATTATAAAGCAGAATTTTGAATTCTGCTACCTCTGCATCAAATCTTTCCACTGATACTAGATTTAGAAACCGAGCAAAACTTTTACCTCCTGCGCCTCATCCCATATGCAGAAGCCAGTACTGTAGCTCCGAGTCCGAACTCGAAAGCTG
This sequence comes from Methanosarcina subterranea, assembly GCF_055385895.1. Classification (NCBI taxonomy): domain Archaea; kingdom Methanobacteriati; phylum Methanobacteriota; class Methanomicrobia; order Methanosarcinales; family Methanosarcinaceae; genus Methanosarcina; species Methanosarcina subterranea. The sequence goes on from NZ_AP042426.1 coordinate 3,791,380, forward strand.
GCGTGGGTTTGGATTCACCTTCACTTTCAGTAGCTCCCTCTTCTCCGGATTCCTCTCCAGCCTCTTCTTTCCCTGTTTCAGGCTCCAGGTCAATTACAATTTCATGCTTAGAAAATTCAGGGATATACACGGCAATGGTGGCGGTTTCATTTTCCTGCACGAGATAGCAGAGCGGGCGGTTTCTGCCGGTAAAGAGTTCATCTATACTTTCGACTTTCTCAATTACCTCCCCATTAAAGCGAAGCCTGAGGCGGTCAGGATTAGAAAGGTTGATGGTGTCGTTGTCCAAGTTTACAGTGATTACCCTGCCTTCGGAAAGGTTCGAGTCTACATCGAGCACTATGCGGTCCCTGTCTCTCTCCCTGATGTGCAAGCCCATAGAAATGTAGTTCACAACTGATGCATTATCCCCGCCTGCACGGAGTGCTATTTCGGCTCCGACTCTGCCACGGGCAATTTCTCTGTTGAGCACCTGGTGCATGTATGCAACGCGGGAGCTGTAACTGTACCCGGTCTGCATGAGAGCAGGGTCCATAGGACTTGCGCGGAACATGACTACACTGTTATTTACAAGAGTTACTGTAACCCTGTTATCCGAAACCTCAATATCAAGCCCTTCCAGAGGTTCGTCACCAGTAACGGTAGCAAGGTAATTCTTGAAGATGATAAGATGTCCCTTAAAATTATTTTTGGTAATATTTACGATGATTGCACTTTCAAGATCATCTGGAAGTTCGGTATCCACACTTGCTTCCACTTCTTCTGCGAGGTCAAAAACAACGGTTTTATTGGCAAAAGCCCGGACCTGAAGGATTCCCATAGGGTTGTCGTGAAGGAAGATCTGGCTGTCAGCGCCATCGTAGACAGCAACTGCCCCTGTAACCTGTTCTTCCTCAAAAGCAAAATCGGAAACCGTGGCTGAATCAAAAATCAGGTCCCCGCCAACCGCAAAGTTGCTGACTTCTCCTGCATCGGCATCAAAACCGAAGGTAGTGTAATTCCCGTATGCAAACCGGCCCTGACGCATGAAATACATTCCCCGCCCCATGCCCATACCCCTTACAGCCTGCACGGCCTGTTGGCGCATCAGGAGATGCTGCCGGGCATTAAGAGAGGTAGGCATCTGCTGCATGTTCGTGACCATGTAACTCGCAATTTCCTGCCCTGTAACTCCGTACTGTTTTTCAACCTCCAGAACTGTAAGCTTTATGTCCATATCCTCCGGGAGCCCGAGGTCGGAGAGTGCGGTTCCAACCGGAATTCCGAAATTATTGCAGGCTTCTTCGAAAGTTATTGATCCAAAACCTGCAAACCTGTTGTCGTACTGGTCAAACCCGTAGCCATTCATCATGCCCTGGCCCATTCCCTGACCCATACCGTCAACTGGCCTTCCGCCAGGTCCCATGCTACCAGCGAGCCCTCCACCCTGTCCCATTTGGGCAAGGGCAGGAGATGCTCCCAGGATTACAATTAAAAGGATACAAAATACAGATAGATCTAAACATTTCATCTTCAACTTTACTTTCATCTTCACCACCCACAGACAATAAACTGTCAATGACCTGTCCAGCTTAAAATAAAAAGCTAAAGAAACAGACTCTGGTCCAAAATCTAGTGATTTTTGCGTTTTTTGATTGAAAATACTGAGTTTGAAGGAAGAGTTCGTTTCTCAATCAAAATAGATATTCGGTATCTAAAGACTTCAATCAAGAGAATGTATTCAAAGTAATATAGTCAATATATAAAATCTAGTGGTTTTCAATTTTACGTTCATCACTAGATTTTGGTACTGAGTCAAGAAACAAGTAACAGAAAATAAAGAACCAAAACAGTTAATTATATGAGTTAATCGTATAAAGTCTCTTATACTGAAAACCTCGTATACTGCAGAGTTCTGTAATGAAATCTTTGTAGTGGAAGCCAGAGTATTCAGAAGCCTGGCCAGAGAAAATGAGATTTAAATGTAAATTTTGCTCCCTAAAACTTGATTTCGGACGGGAAATCTCAAGGAAAAACAACAGGGAGATTGACCGCTCCCAATTGTAAAAAATTAGAGTAACTTTTGAAACAGGTAAACCTCTTTGAATATACTGGTCATATAATCCAGAGGCAACCTGTTAGATCAAAGGACTTAATATCTGCGTTCCACTGTGAAAGAGACCTTTTTTGAACCGTCCGCAGGCGCTGTTACTTCCCATTCGGCAGTGTAAGCATCCGCTTTTTTGTGGGTATCGGAACTGGTGGTAATCTCCCAGTCTCCATAGAAATGTTCTACAATCCTGACTTTCTGGGCCTGAGACTTGTGGTTCTTCAGTTCGATTTCATAGCTTTCCCGCCAGACATCAGTGCTTACCTTCTTGTAATCGGTCTGAGTTCTGGTGCCGGTTATATCAAAAGCGTTTCCGACAACAACTTCGACCTCCTCATTTTTTGGGGTGTGGTCTATACTGTCTTCCCCGAGGAACTGGAGCCGTCCTTCGGAATCAGCTTTGTATACCCTCAGAACTCCGGCAGGTAATGGCATTCCAAGGCCTTTTTCCTTTGAATTTTCGAGGTTCAGGACTACCTGTACCTTATCGCTTTTTGAAACATCGAAGATAAGCTCCTTTTCCACGGGCACGGAGTCTGCAGAGAGCAGGGAAAGCTGCTTAACCTGGTTGTTCTTCAGGGTAGCCGGCCTTTCAAGGGTATAGAGATGGTATTCAAAAAGGGATTCCTCAGCAAAGCCTCCCTTTGCTCCATCGTACGCTGCTTCTTCTTCTGCTATAACCTCATCATAATATCTCGGCTGGGGTACAAATATACGGTGGACTTCTCCTGCAACGAGCTTCAGTTTGGCATTCTCATAAGTGGTACCTGCCCCGTTGTCTACACTGACCCAGCCCTGGATATCAGCCCTTGTATCATCCGCATTCGTCTTTACAATGTAGTCTGCTCTCCAGCTCATGCCTCCCGTAAGATAAGAAGTGAGGACATCCCGACTGCCTGCTACAGGAGAATAAACCTGCCAGACCAGGGTGGGTTTTGTAAGCAGCCCTGCAGAGTCAGGGAACTCAAATTTAGAGACTTCTGTGAGACTTACAACCTTTCCGTCGCTCAGCCTGAGTACAACTCCCCCGTCGTGGCTGAGCAGAGTTCCTGTATATGTTTCCCCCTCCTTTTCAGTCGCAGTTATTTCTTTGCCCAGAAATTTGTCAAGAAGCTTGTAACTGCTTACCAGATCGTACTCATAGTTCTGTTCAAGCACGGCAGTATTTTTGTTCTTTGTATCCTCAAACATGACTGAGGTAGGATCGATAAGTGCAGCAACATCAGTGTACTCGACCCTGTTGACTCCGGTATCCAGGTCTAGTTCCCTGCGTTCTTTCACAAGAGCAAGGTTATAGTTGTATACCGTAACCTCGATGGCTGAATCAGCCACGGCGGCTCTGGCAGTAAGAAACTCCAGAGGATTTGAAGGTTTTACCTTTGTTATTATACTGGAAGAAGACTCAATCCCATTGGCAGCTGTTTCTTTTCCATTAAAAGCGATTTCGCGCTCATCTGTCTGTACCGTGTTTTCAGTAGAGCCAGAGTAAACAAACACTGCTGTTGTGGCTGCAATTCCGATAAAAACCAGAGCAAGCCATACATAACTTTTCCTTGTTATCATAACAGAGAATAGAGTACTGTTTTATTTATATGTGACTTTAACTGCGGATTCGCTTGAAGTTATTTCTCTGATTTCCCGAAATTTCAAAGCCTTATGACGCTGAAAATCAGATTATCCCTTCAGATTAAATAAAAATCGACCCGGGCACAGTTATAATAATATACACCAAGACAGAATATAGAATTTAAGATAGATGCCAGAAAGCCCGAAAAAACTAAAGGATTCGTTTTTCATGAAAACTATTGAAACCCTTAAAGTAAAAAACCGGATCAAAATCTCTAAATTTATCTCCGGTCTTATACTTGTTCTATTTTTTGTAGTGGCTATAATTCCAGTTTCAGCCTCTGGAATCGAGGCGAACAGGGAGATCTCTGCAGGAACGGTTTATGCAGGCGGAACTTTCACAGTAACCGTACACATACTGACAGACCAGTATATTGAAGCCCCAACCCTTGATGAAAACCTTTCTCAGGAATGGAATATAAGCAGAATTAAAAATGACGGGGCTGCGTTCCAGAATGTCGAGACTTTCAAAGAGTCTACCCTGGAATGGATCTGGGTCGAGAGCCTTCAGGCAGGAGGGGAAAAAACTGTTGTGTATAATGTTACAGTGCCTTCAACAATCAAACCCGGGAATCTCACAATCTCAGGTAATGTTTCCGCATATTCCGTCTCCGCTGTTCCTGTAACAGGAACTTCGGAAATAATAGTCACATACCCGCCTCCTGTAGCTAATTTTTCCGCAAGCCCTATATCCGGCACTGCGCCTCTGAAAGTTAATTTCACGGATTTGTGTACAGGCAGACCGGATTCCTGGGAATGGGACTTTGATGGGAACGGGAGCATTGACTCTTCAGAGAGAAATCCGATATGGACCTATGAAACCCCGGGTACCTATACTGTCACCTTGAGGGCAGCTAACACTACCTACGGAAACGATACAAGGACAAAAACAGGTTATATTACAGTTACGGAGAAAAACTCATATTCCGGAGGAAGCAGTGGAAGCAGTGGGAGTAGCGGAGGAGGAGGTGGAGGAGGTGGAGGAGGATCTCCGGAGTCAAGCAGAAACATAGAGCTCAAGGAGATTTCAAATGAGCAGGTTTTCAAGGGAGTCCACACCTGTTACACCTTCCAGGGAGAGACAAACGAGATAGTTACTGTTGAGTTTGACCCCAAAAAGAATTTTGGAAAAACAACCACAATTGTGGAGATTCTGAAAAACACTTCCTCAATAGTGAAAGAGCCTGCTCCCGGAACCGTATACAGGAACCTGAATATCTGGGTCGGGAACAGCGGCTTTTCAAGCTCAGAAAACCTTGAAAACGCCCGAATAAGCTTCAGGGTAAACCGGACCTGGCTTTCCGAAAAAGGCATACGTGAAAGCACGATAACCCTTTACAGATATAGCGATAACACCTGGAACGCTCTGCCCACAAACCTGAGCGGAGAAGATGAAGATTACTTCTACTTTACAGCAGAAACCCCGGGATTTTCGCCTTTTGCGATTGCAAGCCCGGAAAAAAATACTAGATTAACTGAAATCAATCCTGCCAGAGATGAAGAAAGTAATCTAATGAGCGCGGGAGAGATATCCGAAGGAGAAAATGAAAACAATCTGGCTTCGGATAAGGAAAAAGACGATGAAGATTCGCCGGGAGCTGGAGTTTCATTTGTAGCAGCCGGGCTTCTGGCATCGTATGCAATCCTGAAAAATAGGAAAATGAAGTAAACCTCTCAAGACCGGGGAAGGTTCATACAAGCCTTCCTTTCTATTTTCACATTGCTTTTTTCTTCTCAACTCTGTATTGCTTTTTCCTTTTTTATTTTACGCTGCTTCCCTTTGTCCAGCGTTTCACAGCTACAAGTTTATGTATTGAGCTCATCACAAAACCAGTTTTATTCTCAAATCAGTAAAGTTTCATAACTATTTTCATGATCAGAAACTATATTGATTATTCGGAATACGGGATTCAGAGAAGCAATTTTGAGTTTTGGGATCGTCTCATTGGGTAATTTCCGTGGTCAGGAAAACTATTTCTAAGGCCGGTGGAGAGTTTCTACCGTTTATCACTTATACCCGCACTGCTCAAGCCAGGTAAGGGACCTTATCCATTCCCCTTTTGGCTCCCTTGAAGTACCGACTACAAGCCGCTTCATATCCCCAACTTCTTCGACCACACCGCGGGCTTCTATGATTTCACCGGGAAGCGCCTGACCCGCGTAAGTGTGGGTATAGGAGAGCACATGGTCAATTTCATCATGCTCCACTTTGTAGTATGAAGGGCTGTCGAAAGCAAAGTCAGCGTTTTTGACTTCGGCTTCGATTTTCATTTTGACTGTATCTTTTCCCCGCAGCAGGGGCTCTTTAATCTGATCCCATTCCCTTACGAAGAGAAGGTCGAAATATGTGCCCTCAACCATGCCGCGATTACCTTTCCTGGACTCGTGCAGCATGAACTCGTCAAAAGAGATCTCAGGTATCCTTTTCCTGTAGATCCTCTGCCACATGTCCTCGTCAAGCTCTTCGATAGGCCCCTCCTGCTGTTTTGCAATGGCTATGGCATCCCTTGCCCTGAACCACATAGGACCGTAAACAACAAAATCAACATCAGAACTCTCATTCTGCAGTCCTGCAAGCATTGAACCCGTAACTCCCATACTTGTTCTGGGAATTTCTGCCATGTCAAGCACCTTTACGATTGCCCTTACACGGCTGTCAGAGTTCACAAGCTCCGGGATGCAGTCAGAGGGACGCAGCACCTGCTTCACCTCGGACTCCGGGACAACGTGAACGTCCTGCACCCAGTCAGGCCTGTTTTTTTTCATGAATTCGAAAGCAGGACCGAAATCGTATTTTTTGTACTGCTTCCCGTTTAATTCCCTTTCCCCATTTTCATCCGGAACGTAGCGGAGTGTGGCTCTTATTCCATCATTACGGAAGTAGTCAGAAACCGCAAAGACCCAGTCATCTTTTGTAAGAAGAAAATCCCTCAGGCGTGTTTTAAGCATTTGTACCATCCCTGAAACCTATAAAGAATACTTGATTTTAACTGTACTTAACTACCGCGATCCCTTTCAGACAAGAATAACCTTCTAATGACCTATAGGACCTGATAATGATCTCAATCGTGACCTCTAGTGACCTATCTGTAGTGACCTGATCGCGGAGCTTAATAACTACTCTAAAAACGACAGATTAATAACATCTTAACTGCCGTTGTTTCAAAATAAACAGCAAGATAAGATTCTATTGTATTATTCATGTATTTAACTGTCAGTATTTTAATTCTTAAGTACAGGTAAGAAAATGGAGTAATATATACCTGGAGTTATATACTCAAGAAGTAAAATAAAGAATACTGAACATTATCGAGAAAATAAACGGAATAACCTGCGTGCGCAGAAGATCCGAGGGAATATTTTTGAGAAATGATCAAATTGCAGAGGCGCTTGAAGCCTGGATTATCCGACTGAGGAGAGAATTTCACCAGTATCCCGAACTCAGTTTCGAAGAATACGAGACCCAAAAAAGAATTCTGGAAATCCTTGAAGAACTGGGAGTCGAAGCCAGGAAGATTGCTAATACCGGCGTGCTTGCAAGCATCCGGGGTACAATGCCTGGCCCCTGCATTGCCCTGAGAACAGATACGGATGGGTTGCAGGTCCAGGAAAAACACACGGAAAGAAACAGGGACTATATTTCCAAAAACGATGGAATAATGCATGCCTGCGGGCACGATGGGCATATGGCAATGCTCTTTGGGGCTGCAAGGCTCTTTTTAGAAAACAGGGATTTTCCGGGAGAAGTCCGCCTGATCTTCCAGCCCGCAGAAGAGATCCCACCCGGCGGTTCGGAGAGAATAATTGCCGAAGGCGGGCTTGAAGGTGTGGATGCGGTTATGGGCATGCATATCTTTACTAACCACGAATCAGGAAGCGTGGGTTTTCGTCCGGGGCCTTTTATGGCAAGCACAAACCGTTTCGAAGCCACTTTTAAAGGAAAGGGAGGTCATATTTCAAAACCTGAAAGCTGCATTGACCCTGTAAGAATGGCAACGGATTTTATAACCAGCCTCTACCCTGCCCTCGAAAAGCGGCTTGAACCGGATAAGTATATCCTTGGAATAGGAAGAATCCAGGGAGGAGCCCAGTTCAACAGGACTCCTGATAATGTAGGGATCCTTGGGAGCTACCGGACATTTGACAGCGAAACTACAGACATTATCGACTCTACGATAAAAGAGTGCCTTGAGAAAGTAAAGGGAAGATACGCAAAACCGGGCGAAGAGTTCTCAGGACTTCCGGAATATGAACTTGATATCCTGCATGGTTATCCGGTCCTGGTAAATAACCCTGTTTTCACAAATGCGGTTAACTTAAAACTTCAGGAAAATTTTCCCAAGCTCACAGTCTATCCTGAAATAGAAAAGACCTTTGCTGCCGAAGATTTCGCAAGCTATCTCCAGATGGTGCCAGGCATTTTTATTTCACTTGGCACCCGGAACCAGGAAAAAGGAATCGTTGAGATTAATCACTCATGCACATTCGATATTGATGAAGATATCCTGCTCACAGGAACCGAAATTTTCTACACCATTTCTCTGGATTTTCTGAAGCATCCTGAAAAATATCTCAACTTTCAAAAGTATAATGGCCTTCAGGAGTATCTTGAAAAAGCTTGATTGGGAAAGTCTGAAAACCGGAAGAAGCGAGTAATAAGGGCAGGTAAGAAGGGGCAGGTAGAAGGAGCAGAGTAAATAAAGGACGCTGTTCATTTCAATGTAAGGAGAGAAAATATGATAATCCAGAGGTATGATGATTCCAGACAAGAAGAAGTTCGCGATGTCGTCCTGGAAGTCCTGCTTGAACACGGCTTTGAGTATCACAGACTTAAAGATGCCGACCTGAAAGACATTTATGGCTACTATTTCGCAAGAGGAGGCACCTTTTTTGTAGGACTTGCAGATAACAGGGTAGTGGGCACTGCAGGAGTCCGCAAACTTGATGGAAACCTCTGCGAAATCAGGCGCATTTATCTTAAAAAAGGCTTCAGGGGAAAAGGTAATGGAGAAAAGCTTTTTCTGGCTGCTCTGGGTTTTGCCGAGAAAAACTGTTCGAGCGCCATTCTTAAAACCGATTCAACACTCAAAAACGCGATAGGAATGTATCTCAAGCACGGCTTTACATTCGTAAATGAAGAAGAAGGATACCTGTACTATGAGAAACGGTTTTAATAGAAGTTGTTTCATATAAACCGTTATAGGCTACGTTGTTGAAACCGTTTCGCAGAAAAAGATCTGGAATAAACGGTTTCACCAGCAAGTACAGATACTTTATCTTTATGATGTTTTCATTTTATTTCTTACTTTTTCATTTAGCTCCTGCAAATTTTCATTTGATTTTCAAATTCAATATTATTTTTCCGGTAAGCTACAGGACCCACCTTCTCTTTTTGCAAGAGCCTGGAGATACTCAAGAACGGCAAGCACGAAAGCCGAATGAGACCAGGCGAGCGGAAGGACAGAAAGGGGTCTGCCTCTATCGTCTATCTGCTCGGGCATAAGACCTGAAGGATGAGCGTGGGCAGCACACCAGACAAGAAGCTCAAGAGCCCTTTCCAGGTCCCCCATTGCCGAATGCCACTGGGAAAGCCAGAGAGTGCAGATAATCCAGCTGTTCATATAACCGTAGTAGCTGTCATGGAGATACCTGGCAATCCCGCCTGAGGGACGCAAAAGTTCGTGTTCGATTGCTTCCATTGTCCGGACAACTCTCGGGTCATCGGGAGGTAGGATTCCGAAATACCAGACTGCAAAGACCGAGGAATCAAGGGTTGATTCTTCGAGAGAGCGCCGGAAACGTTTGAGTTTACCATCATAAAGCCTCTCAATAATTGCCTCTTTTACCCGGTCTGCAGCCGCTTTCCAGATATCTGCATTAGAGTAATCTCCGAGTGAGCGGGCGAGTTCACAGGCACCTCTGAGCCCTGCATAGACTGTGCAGGCACTGTAGGTATGTACACCTTTTCTCTCTTCCCAGAGGTCAAAACTTGAGATTGGAAGATCCGTTTCCTTATCAATTGATCTTGTGAGATAGTTAGCTGCGGGAATCACAAGACCTCTGTAATACCTGCCTGTTGTCCATACGCTCCTCGCAATCTCCCAGTTATTGTAAAGAGCATAGAGGGGAAGCCCTGTCTCATCAATCTGAATCATGGGCACTGGATGCCAGGTGCTCCCGAAATCTCCTGCAGGCGTGTATTTGTGAAGAAAATTGCCCCTGGTGGTAATGGTTTTTGAAAAAAACTCAAAGGTCTCAGCACTCAGGTGGTGATACCGTGCCCTGTCAAGGGCAAGGCAGACCCAGGCAGCATCTCTTGGCCAGCAGTAAGTATAAAGGTCTGCCCCAAACTGCCTGATATCCGAATCACAGGACGCGATCACAGAACCCGTAATATCCATATGCGCCACGGCCGCAAGAAGACTTCTGTAGAAGCTTTTGATAACTTTTTCAGGGAGTTGCGGCATCCAGGCATACTCAGGAAGGACAGATACACGTTCGGTAAATGAATTCCAGAAATTGAAATTATGGTGGAAGAGGTCACTTTTTCCGGCTTCTTTTACCCTTTTATGGACTTTGAGTACATTACAATAATTCTTTCCGAGGACAATCCAGAAGTGCACCCTTGTTGCTTCTCCCGGTTTCAGCTCAGGAAGGGTCCACCCCAGTGTGGAGTCTACCGAGCCGTGAGCTACCGGATTTCCACTCAGGTTTGCATCGCTTTCCATATCTTTCCAGGTACCTTCAAGCCCTTTCCATTCGGCAGTTCCTACAGCGTACTGGTCAAATGCAGGTTCACTGGCGTGCAGGAAATAGCGATCGCGCTTGTAATGGATAAGGACATGTTTATCAATTACAGCGGTTTCTCCGATCTTGGTCTCAAGAATCCTGTAATTTTGGTTGGAAAAAAGGCGGAGGCGCCTTGAGGAATTGGAAACATTCCTGACCTCGAATGTCCTGTAAAAGATATTTGTAGACGGGTGGACTGCCTCCCATACGGTAACTTTGAGCCCCAATTCCAGGTTTTCAAAAACTGTTTCCCCTATGTTTGAGGTAACTTCTCTGCAGGCTTCAGGTACTCTTTCACTACCTTTTTCATTCCCGGTTCCTTTTCCTGTCTTTTTCTCTGCTGTATTTTTTGCATTTTTTTCTTCAGGAGCCCCTGAGATTTCAAGGATCCTGTTGCAGAACTCTGTCTCAAACTCCGACTTATATCGCTGCCGGACAGTCCAGTTTTCGAGCCAGCTGCAATAAAGGGAATCGAGGTCACATACACCGACCCTTATCAAGTTCCCGTGATTCTCAAGCCCCACATAAGGGAAATAAACATCCCTTATAGTACCTCTCTCATCTTCACAAATCAGGATTTTTCCATTTCCGAAAATCAGCGGCCTAATTCCAGACACCTCCAACTCCATTTTCTATTATTTAGCTCTATTCTGTATTTTTCTTGACCGTGTTCTATCGTGAGAAATCAGCACAAACCTGATAGGGTTGTGGTTTTACTATATCTCACTTTTAGATCTTAATATTTTTTTAATCCTGACTTATAAATTAAAAGCATGCATCACACTCTAAAATCAGAATTATTAAAGCCGATTGTTAAAGCTGATTGTTAAAGCCGATTGTTAAAGCTGATTGTTAAAGCCAATTGTTAAAGCTGATTGTTAAAGCTGGTTATTAAAGCCAATCTGTATTACAGCTTGTCAATAAAGGTTGAACCGTTTTTGAACCCTACTCTCGAGTGTGCTGAACATCCCCCAGGATTAAGTTCGAAGAGTACAGTACGTGTCACAGGCGACCAGAAAAATCAAATTTATTTTAAATTTAAGTTCTTATAACAATTTAACATCTCGCCTAAAATATTTAAGGGGAAGAAAACCATGTAAAAAATGACAACTTTAGATTTAAAAACTGTGATCTTCAGGAGATACATATTAAAATAATTCATAAATTGGAAATCCGGGAAGGAAAAGTACACTCTTAGCGCATGCGATTTTCAGAAGTACAGAGCGATCAGCCCGTTGAAATTAATTTAATTTCTTGCTAAAGATATATATAAATTTCATACGAAAGTTTATATTTAGTTGAGTTATTGTTAATATGAATTATAAAACGAATTCTCTAAAAAAAGTATCCACATACAAAAATGTGCGTGTCTACTATGGTTTACGTAAAAAAAATATGCCCCGTTTGTGGGAAAGAATTCTTTGTCCTCAAGAATGCCGAGGAAAAGGCGATATACTGTACTCTGGCGTGCCTGGCAACAGCTCAGGATAAGTTCGAACGCAGAGGCCGGGCCTTACCAGGCTTTAGCTAAGCATTCTTATTTCAGGCAAAAGAACTCAAAAAGTAAAAGGGAAAACACCCGGGAAAAGGGAACGTTTTCCGTCCTTTTTTATTTTTGAAGTTTTTATTTTCCAGCAATTTTTTTTGCGATCCTGGCTACGTGCCTGCCCTGGTAACGTGCCATTTCAAGTTCATTTTCGGACGGCTGGCGGCTTACGTCTTCTCCGGCAATCGTTGAAGCCCCATATGGGCTGCCGCCTGTAATTTCATCCATTCTAGTCTGCCTCTTTTCTGCATAAGGAAGCCCGACAATGACCATTCCGAGATGAAGCAGGGTAACATGAAATGAGAGGATTGTGGATTCCTGTCCCCCATGCTGTGTATTACTGGAGGTAAAAGCGCTTCCCACCTTTCCTACAAAAGCATCCTGGCTCCACAGATATCCGACACCGTCAAGGACTGCACGCATCTGGGCAGTCATCATTCCGTAGCGTGTAGGAGTCCCGAATATCAATGCATCCGCACCAGCCAGAACCTCTCCATACATGTCCCGGGTCAGGACGGGAATATGGGCAAAGAGTTTTTTAGTTTCTATTGCCCCCATTTTTTCGAGAATTTCATCCGTTAATGTCTCAGGCACCTGATAGATTTCAACCTCTGCTCCCTCAACTTCCCTTGCTCCTGCAGCGACAGCTTCTGCCATCTTATAAATGTGCGCGTGAACACTGTGAAATATTACATTTACCTTAACCATCCAATCCCTCTTTAAAAGCGGCTAAAATTGTACTTAGATGCTGTTCGGGTTCCGAAAATAAAATAAACTGATGTAAGCCCCCTAAAACTCCAGAATCCCTCCCTAAAGGTAATTTCTGATACGTTATATAGCTTGTTAGTAAAACTCAGAGCTTCTTTATCGAAGTTACTTTATTGGAGTTATTTCATCAGAACTATTTCTTTTCGATTTTCCGGAGGTATCAAAATAGTTATTAAGAAATATGATGTATAAGCTGGACATGCCCTCTCTTTCTATCGTAATGCCTTCTATGAATGAAGAAGAAACTATCCGTATTTGCATACAGAAAGCTCAGACTATATTCAAAAAATATGGTATAGAGGGGGAAATAATCGTTGCTGATAACTCTTCGGATAAAACCGCAGAGATCGCAGCATCCATGGGTGCAAAAGTTATAGGCCCGATAAAAGGGTACGGGAACGCCTATCTCAAAGGGCTGGCCGAAGCAAAGGGTGACTATATTGCTATTGCAGATGCAGATAACACTTATGATCTCCTTGAGCTTGACAAATTTCTGGACCCCCTTATATCAGGAGAAGCTGATTTTATAATGGGCACACGGCTTAAGGGTGAAATCAAAAAAGGAGCTATGCCCTGGCTGCACCAGTACATAGGCAACCCCATCCTGACCGGAATGCTCAATTTCCTGTTCAAAACAAAAATCTCGGACGCACATTGCGGGATGAGGGCTTTTACTAAAGAGGCCCTTGAGAAGATGAACCTTAAAACGCATGGAATGGAACTTGCGTCCGAGATGATAATTGAAGCGGCAAGATGCGAGCTGAGGATTAAAGAAGTTCCCATAACCTATTATTCACGCAAGGCCCCCTCCAAGCTGCGCTCTTTTCAGGATGGCTGGCGACATGTGAGGTTTATGATGTTATATAGGCCAGTCCCTTTCCTTTATCTGCCCGGAGCTTTTGTGTTTATCCTGGGTTTTCTCATAACCGCTTCCCTTCTTCTCACGGACAATGCTGCATATAACCGGCTGCACTCATTTATTTTGGGCAGCATGCTCCTGATCATTGGCGGGCAGATCCTGGCAACTGGCGGATATATGAAGACATACGGAATCATCCACGGCATGTACCGGGACAGCACAACAGGCAGGAAGTTGCTTAATTATCATTCCCTTGAAAAAGAACTGCTCGGAGGTTCCCTTATCCTGGGATCAGGCTTTATTCTCGGGCTGAAAGTCGCCTATACATGGGCCAGTTCAGGATATGGCTCTCTTGAAGAAGTGGAATCTGCAGTTATTTCAATGGTCCTTGCAGCAGTAGGGCTCCAGCTGATCTTTTCTGCAATCTTTGTAAGCATAATGCTCCTCGAAGTTGATACTGATTGGTAAAGTGATTTAATGAAAATTGCCTTCGTATACGACGCTGTCTATCCCTGGGTCAAAGGGGGCGCAGAAATGCGCATTCACGAACTTGGGAGGCGGCTTTCTTCACAGGGGCACGATGTGCACCTGTTCGGGATCAAATGGTGGGAAGGCGTAGACGTAATTCAGCACGCAGGTATGACCCTGCACGGCGTCTGTAAAGCTCGGAACCTTTATGTAAACGACAGGCGTTCAATTCCCGAAGCGCTTGTGTTTGCTATAAAGCTGTTTCCAGCTCTCCTGAAAGAAAGATTCGACCTTATCGATGTAAGCGTATTCCCCTATTTTTCCTGTTTTACAGTAAAAGCAGTTTCAGTCCTGAAAAAAACCCCTGCAGTATTTACATGGCATGAAGTATGGAGGGATTACTGGTACGAATACCTTGGAAAAAAGCAGGGGTTTTTGGGGCTCGTAATAGAGATCGCAGTTGCAAGAATCTCAAAGAACAACATTGCGGTCTCGGACTGGACAAAGAGCAGGCTTGAAACCCTGGGGGTGCCAAGCAGTGGGATTGCACTCCTGCCCAACGGGGTCGACCTGAAGTTAATTTCTGAAATCAAACCTGCCGGTCAGGATTTATCGGGAAGCTCAGGAGGCAGAATTTATGATATTATCTTTGCAGGCAGGCTCATAAAAGAAAAAAACGTTGATGTTTTGATAAAAGCTGTATCCCTGTTAAAAAAAGATTTTCCTGAAATCTGCTGCTGTGTCGTTGGAGACGGACCGGAAAGGAAATTTCTGGAGAAACTTACTATTGAGCTTGATGTGCAGAAAAATGTAAAATTTGAAGGGTTTCAGGAGTACAGGGCATTAATCGGAAAAATCAAAGCTTCAAGAGTCCTTGTGCTGCCTTCTTCAAGGGAAGGATTCGGGATGGTTGTAATCGAAGCTTTTGCCTGTGGGGTGCCTGTAGTGACAGTTAGAGAGAAACATAACGCGGCACAGGGGCTGGTTGAAGATGGAGTCGACGGGTTTGTCGTGAGGCTGGATGAGAAGGAAATTGCTGAGAGTGTAAATAAAATTCTTCAAGCTGATAATTATACGGAAATGACAAAATATACCAAAAAAGCTAGAAGTTCTGACTGGGACACGCTATCCACAGAACTTCTCTCAATTTATCTAAAACTGTTATAAAAAACAGCAATTTTCACAATTACATATGAACAATTGCCGTGGAAGCTACGACTTTAGGTAAAAATGTAGCAACTAGGAATGAAAAAGGATATTGTGAAGGTGTAATTGACAGTGAAACCAAAATTTTGTAGAACCGGACTTTGACAGTATAATTGAAGTACTAAAGGCAATTTCAAAGAACTCTAGAAGACAAAAGGACACTTATTTAGAAAGAGCAAAAATGTTTGACAAAACTGTATTTACCGAAAAAGTAATTCTGGTTACATCAAGAAGTAGGTTATAAAAGAGCGATGCTATTAAGGATCAAAACAAGAAGCTATGGTTTTCTTATAAAGTGTTATTTTGGCTGAAAATGATCAAAATGAAAAGATATGATTTTCGTATAAAGTGTTACTTTGGCTGAAAATATCCATTCTTTATTAAATAGTTACGACAGCGTGTTTAATTGCAAGAGTATTTGTAGTAATAGCCCATAGATCAAATAGGTAGATGAGGGGTTATATATTTAGTACCATGTATAAAATAAAAAAAGCTTTATATATAGTATTGCCTTTCAACAAACAGAAAAAACCTGTCCGTAGAATTCTTCGTTCGAAAATTCTGGATTTTTCACATATATACGGATGAGAATTCAAAATATAAAAAAGAAATTGTTAAATTATAAAAAAGAAATTATCTAAACAGGGGTATCAATCATAAATATCTTGGTAACTGGTGGGGCAGGTTTTATTGGTTCCCATCTAATAGAGAAGTTGCTTAACGCAGGTAACGAGGTCACATGTTTGGATAATTTCAATGATTACTATGACCCTCAAATAAAAAGAAAAAATATAGAACCTTTTTTAGAAAATGAGAACTTCCAGCTCATCGAAGGGGATATTAGAGATAAAGCTCTTTTGAGAGATATCTTTAGGTCAACTGACTACGTTTTTCATGAAGCTGCCCAGGCAGGTATAAGAATCTCAGTTAAAGATCCCATGAAACCTCATGAAATTAACACAACAGGCACCCTAAATCTGCTGGAGGCAGCTGTCGATTCCGGTGTTAAGAAAATTATTAATGCCTCTTCATCCTCAGTTTACGGAAAAGTAGAATATCTCCCTTTTGATGAAAATCACCCCAATAGCCCAGTATCGCCTTATGGAGTTTCGAAACTGATGGCTGAACACTACTGCAGGGTTTTTGAGGATCTCTATGGCTTAAAAAGTGTATCCCTGCGCTATTTTACAGTTTACGGACCAAGAATGAGACCAGATCTTGCAATCAGCATTTTTACGAAAGCTGCCCTGAAGAATGAAACAATCCTCATTTTCGGAGATGGAGAAAAAACCAGGGATTTCACCTGCATCGATGACATCGTGCAGGCGAACCTGATCTGTATGAAAAAAGGCAGCGGCGTTTATAATATTGGTAGCGGGCATTCTATCACTATCAATGAGCTTGCGTCAAAAGTTATTGAGATTAACGAAAGTGAATCGGAAATTGTTCACACGAATTCTATGAAAGGGGATGCAGAACACACTCTGTCAAGTTCTAAAAAAGCATGGAAGGAAATTGGATGGAAACCTAAAGTAACAATAGAAGATGGGCTTGAGAGGTACGCAAGATGGATCTCGAACTTTCAGTTGTGATTCCCGCTTATAATGAGGAAGAAAATATCGAACCCTGCTGCCAGGAAGTTAAAACTGCTCTTGAGCCTCTTGGGATTAATTACGAAATAATTTTTGTGGACGACGGTTCTACGGATCTTACTTTTAAAAAACTTAGTGACCTCAGTAAAAATAATGAGAAGCTGAAAGTGGTTAAGTTAAGGAAGAACTTTGGGCAAAGTGCAGCCTTAAGAGCCGGTCTTGATCACGCCGCTGGCAGAACTATTGTTACTATGGATGCAGATCTTCAAAATGACCCGAAAGATATACCTAAATTACTGGAAAAACTCGAAAAAGAAGATCTTGATGTTGTCTGTGGGTGGAGATTTGACCGAAAAGATTCCTTTTCAAAAAAACTTTTTTCAAAGTTCGCAAATCGGATAAGGAAGAGATTTACAGGAGAAACTATTCATGATTCCGGTTGTACTCTACGAACTTATGTAAAAGAAAGCACCGAAAGCCTTGAACTATACGGAGAACTGCACAGATATATTCCAGCTATGCTTTCCTGGAAAGGGTATAGAATAGGAGAAATAAAAACGAACCACAGAGAACGAAAGTACGGGAAAACAAAATATAACTGGAAAAGGATTGTTAAAGGTTTCCTTGACCTTTTGGTTGTAACTTTCTGGCAGAAATATTCCATGAGACCAATCCATATTTTCGGAAGCATGGGGATTGTTTTAAGTTTTATAGGGGGAATCGTTTCCGCATATCTTGTTATTTTAAGATTATTTTATGGAATTGGGATTACAGATAGACCATTATTTACCGTTGGTATTATGTCTCTGGTTATAGGCACACAATTTTTTACCATTGGCATTCTTGCAGATATTTTGGTAAAAATATATTATGGCCAGAACGGCCGGAAGAATTATTTGGTTGAGAGGATTATCGAGTGAGAGTTTTGATGTTGAATTATGAGTTTCCTCCACTGGGTGGAGGAGGAGGAGTAGCTGCCAAAAAACTTGCAGAAGGCTTTATTAAGCTCGGTTATCAGGTCGATTATGTCACAACCGGGTTTAATGACTTAAAAAATTACGAAGATGTTGATGGAATTAATGTTTATAGAGTTAGTGTCATCGGGCGAAAAGAACTATCTACTGCTACAATCCCATCTATGATCAGTTTCCCTTTTTTAGCTTACGCAAAAGCTTGTGAATTGTGCAAAATAAATCAGTATTCATTTATTAACACTCACTTTGCTATTCCGACCGGACCCCTGGGGATCTGGATATCTCGTAAATTTAACCTGCAGAACATTTTATCCATATATGGAGGAGATATCTATGATCCTTCTAAAAGTTATTCTCCTCACAAAAAATGGTACTTAAAGAAAGTAGTAAAATGGGTGTTAAGTAATTCAAGATATGTTGTTGCCGAATCATCGAATATCAAAGATAATGCATTAAAACACTATAATATTGAAAAAGACATAAACATTATTCCTTTAGCTTACGAGCCTGTTATATTTGGAAAAACCAACCGCGAAAGTTTGGGTTTGGACAGGAATATATTTTATACTATAAGTATTGGAAGATTGGTGAAACGAAAAGGCTTTGAATTTTTGATTAAAGCTATTAAAAACACTCCTGATAACGTTCATGCGTTGGTTATTGGAGAAGGCCCTGAAAAAGACAATTTAGTAAATTTAGCTAAAGAATTGAATATTTCAGACAGGATTCATTTTTTAGGGTTTATTTCAAAAATTGAGAAGTTTCAATATCTTCAAAACTCTGATGTTTACGTGCTTTCTTCAGTACATGAAGGGTTTGGGATCGTTTTACAGGAGGCTATGCAGGTGGGCCTTCCAATAATCTCAACTGATAACGGTGGTCAGGTTGATTTTATAAAAGAAGGAAAGAATGGATATCTTGTTCGTTTTGGAGACGCTGAAGCTCTGGCCAGTATGATAAGTAAATTTGAGCAAGATGACCAGCTCAAAGTTAATTTTTCAGAGTATAATAAAGAAGAAATTAAGAAATTCGAAGATAAAAGGATATGTAAAGAATATCTGGGGATATTGGGATGAGAAATAATAATGAACTAATAATAATGAAATGATCCCGATTCAAAAATTATTTTTTACATAAATATTGGTACCCATATAATCCTAGCAGCACATAATAAACGATTCCGATGATATGAATAACTATCCCCGAATTGATTGCAAGTTCTTTAGTCAGTCCTATTCCAATAAAACCTATTGCCCACCCAACTTCATAAGTTCCGAACCCTCCCAGGCCTTGAATAGGAAGAACGGACATAAAAACTACAAAAGTAGAGGCTAACAAAACCTCAAAAAAGCCGATATTTATATCTAAAGATTTAATTAAAGTATAATTTAAAAAATATAAAGTAAGCCAAATGATAAATGAAATGATACATAATTCTATCATTCTACCGTTATTCTTTATATTCTTAAAACTGTTAACTATATCTTTCGCTTTTTTTAGGAACATATTAACTAAAAAATTATTATCTAGTTTGAGAATTACGAAAATCGTATTAGCAAACCTCAAAAAGACTTCACCTGCGTATAGCAAGATCACTAAAAAAATAGCCAGCAAGACCGTAAATAAAGCAACTAACCAGATAACGCTAGAAAACATTTCAGGTAAATCCCTTACAAACAGCGAAGAAACAAAAAACAGTAATGAAATTGTAATGAAATCTAGCACCCTTGCAACCATCAATGTTGCAACGCCTTCTCCGGTAGACTTATCATGATATTTTTTTAAAATATAAATATAAGAGAGTTCACCAGATCTTGCTGGAAGAATACTATTTACCATATTGTGAACGCATACAATGTGAAAAAGATCGGGGAAGGATATTTTTTTGTCTAAAAGAATATGGAATCTTAGTCCCCTAAAGACATAACTCAAAATATACAAAAAAAAACCTAGGATTAAATAAATTTTATTAATATTCTTAATCGTTGTTATAAGGTCCTCTATTCTGATCTGAGATAATATTATTCCAAGAAGCAAAAAAGTTACAAGCACAGGTATAAACTTTTTTCTAGTAATAAATTTCATAAGTAATTTCCATTTTCGCACTAATCAAAGATCTATTTATTGCATCACGGCAACGGTCAGCAATGACAGTACTCCATATAAATATTACGCTTAATGTATACTCATTCAGTTTTATAATTGTAGGGTTTTTACCTCAGATTGTAAAGGAAATAAAAGGTTTTCGGAAGCTTTAATTCGGAAATAAAGACGTTTTAGTGAAATTAAGTTACTGATTTTTATAATGCTGAACAGTTATAATATTACATGCATTTGTGTATATTAATTCTTTCCACATACAAATCACTGGAAAGCGGCTGAAATACACGGAATTCAAATACAGAATCTTCGTGCTCTTTAACACTTAAGGTCAAATTCTGAGAACAGTATTTTCCCTCAATTAAATCGTTTGCATATATATCTTTCGTTGAATCAACTCTTTGCTCCCCGTTTTTGATATATGAGATGTCTATACTTGCAATATTAGAAGAAGCGTTAGTAATATTTTCTGCTTTCAAGATGTACTCTATAGTGTATTTTCCTTCAGGCAATGTTATGTATGGACCATAGACTAAATGACCAGACTCATTAAAAGTTTTATCACTATAAAAAGCATATTTTCCTATTTGTTGATCATATATGAGCGAACCTGTAGTTTTTTGGCTACGGAAAAACAGATTGTTGTAGACAAAATTGTCATCACCTAGACTGCTGGACTCAAGAGTTTGATTGTTTTTTTCTAGGATAAAACAACAACTGTCCGAATAATAAAGCTCATGATTTTTTAAATAAGAAGTGATGCTTTGATATAGACTATAACTCGCTAATGAAGTCTTTTTTATAATTATATAATCATAGTAATCTGGATTATCTCTTTCATTATAACCTGTATATGTAACGTTAAGGTTTCTATAAAAATAACAACCTAAATCCCCTGAACAAAGAATACTATCATCACTAGGAATGAGGCTGATATTTTCAAAAAATTCATGAGCTTCATCTTTCTGAGCTGAATTAATATCTGAAATTGCTCCACTAACTCCCCCATAGACAAAAAACGAATAAAGACTTAGAGATATTAGAATAATTAAAACCAAATTGAATTTTCTGGTGCTAATTTTTTGCTTAATAGCTGAAAGGGAGAAAATAGCAGAACAAATAATGACGAAGACTATTACCGATGTATAATGAAAATTAATCATACGTTGGGCTGGAGAATTTGCTAAAAGATTCTGTAAAAATACTGGGGATGCAATTAGTAGGATTGTGGGACTAAAAAAGCTAATATAACCTACAGGTAAAAATAAAGTTAGCAAATAATTTAAACTTTCTTGAGTGAACAGGTATTCGCAAAGCAGTTGGGGATTTGTTAAGAGACTGTACATTACATCAGTGATTGATGTGCCTAAATAAGAATATCTGCCAGCTAACATTCCAGATTGAGGTGTTAGAATATACCCATAAAGCTGATTAGATAAATCTGCGAAATAGGGCTTTAAATAAAATAATTCAAAAGAAAAGATCCCAATACCTAATAATAAAGGAGTATAAACCCATTTTTTATCGTACTTTTCTATAAAAGCATACACCCCAAACATTATAGCTACTAGAGGTATGTTCTCTTTACAAATGCATGCAAGAAACAAGAAAAATAAAAATTTATTAAATGATTTAATATACATGTAATAAAAAGAAAACAAAAGAAAAGGTAGTGCAAATATCTCTTCTTTAACACTTTCTAAAAATAGCCAGCTTACAGTTGGGTGTAAGAAATACATCATGACTGAAACTAATGATATCTTTTTGGATTTAGACACTTCATTAGCTAACCAGTAGACGGGAAACGCACCTAAAGATAATAGAAAGGAACTGATAATCGAAAAAGTAATCGGATGAGGATAAATATAAAAAAAAGGTAGAAGTAATAAAAAAATATACCTCTGATGGCCAACAAAATCTATAATTTCCCCATTTATTGATGAATAAAAGAAATGATCATGGACAACAGTATTATGAAAAAGTTGATACATTATTCCTTTGTCAAAAGGATTAAAAGGACACATATATTGATAAGTTGAATTAAGCAAAAAAGTATAGAAGAGGAAGTTAGAAAAAAATAGAAATAGAACTAGAGCATCAAAAGTATCGTATCTTACAAATAATCCTTTAAGGTTATGGATCACCTTTTTTGGATTAAAGTGTGCTTCAAGACTTGAGTTTAAAGCTTTAAACACATGATTAGCTTTTGATAACACAATCTATAATCTCCGGATATTTCTGATTCATTGTTCGATAGAAGAGCATATTAGACTCGTGTATGCTTCGACTAACTTTTCCCATCTTCTTTATAGTCAGAAGATCAATCATTCGAGATCCATTTTCATAAAATATAAATCATCATATAATAAGCTTTCAAATTTATTTGCTATATTTGGCCAACTATTTTCTTCAATTTTTTTCTTTGCCAGATCGATGGTTTTTTTACGAAATTCATCATTTGAATAGATTTTTATTAATCCTTCAGCTATTTTATCTGGAGAACAACTTGAAATCTTGTACACTTCCTCATTGAACTCACTAAATATTGGAATATCTGTTACGATTACAGGCCTATGAGATGCCAAAGCAAATCTTATAGCCGCACTGGAAGCTTCTTTGGTCTTTTTATAAGGCATAACAACAACATCTGATACCTGCAATAAGTAAATTATTTCCTGCTCTTCCAGGAAATCTGTAAAGAATATAACATGATTGCTTAGCCTTAACTTGTTAACCTCTTTCCTGCATTCTTCGTAATATTTTTCTGAAGTTTCATCTGGAAAAATGGAGCTTACAACCAAAAAAAGTACATCAGGATATTCGTTGATTATTGAAGGTAATGCCTTTATTGTTTCTAATACACCTTTGTGTGGCAAGAGAAAACCAAAAGTAGAGATTATTTTGGAATTATTAAAAATTCCTGATCTAATTTTTTCTTTTTCATAATCATCAAAAATTACATTTCCTTGAGGAATTTTTATGACATTATCAGAAATTCCCTTCTCGGATAACTTTTTGACATCATTTGTAGTGTGAACCCAGATCTTGTCTACAAGTTTTAGCTCTTCCGTGATAGTGTCTAATTTAATGGGCTTATTCATAAATTCAGTATCATCTATGGAATGGAAAGTGATTATCAATTTTACACCCTTGCCTTTTAGTTTTTTGACCATATCAGCCAGAGCATTCAGTTCAAAAAGTCCAAAATTGAATTGAACATGAACGATGTCCAGATTACTTTCCAGTATTTTATTGCTAAGAGTGCTCAAGTCATCGAAATATGGTTCCCAACAACGGATTACGTTATTTTCATCACTTGCTACAAGTTCTTTAGAGCTAACTTTGTTTGCAAAAATTATAATTTCTTTAAAATTGCTTAAATTGTTAACTAAATATTTTGTATACTCGGAAATACCACATTTCGTATTCCAGGTAGAGACGACACCTAATTTTGGTTTAAACTGAACACTCCTCAAAAATTCGATTGCTTTTTTAGCTGAAACTTCCCAGTTGAAATTATTTTTGATATTTGTGTGCGCCGCTTCTATTTTTGTTTTTACTTCGCTACTATTTTTATTTTCATACACATGCCTCATCAAACTGGATAAATGGTCTATATCAGGTTCTGCCCATAATGAACCTTCCATTGAATATTCTTCCATTAGATGAGTTTTAGAGGGCTTCAGTTCAAAATCAATTAAATATGAATTTTCGTCATCGCAAAAATCCAATTGTCCACCATATCTCGTAGCTATGACTGGAATTTCATAAAGCATCGCTTCAGCAATGGTCAAACCAAATCCTTCACCCCTGGAGGGAGACACATAGCAGTCACATTTTATATATAAAGATACCAAATCATTTTGGGTAATATCTTTATCAATATGAATTATTTCGGGACCGTCAGGTCCTACAATATTTTTTATTTGTTCAGGAGTATGGTTATGAGGATTTGGGAAAGTCTTCAAAACCAGGCAGACATCGTCCTCTTTACTGAACTCTTTAGCATAAGCTCTCAAAAGTACGTCTATCCCTTTTCTCGGGAAACCCGAACCTACATTAAAGAACAAGAACTTTTTATTTGTGTTTAGCTTCATGGGCAAGATATCTTTTTGAAAAACATCTACTTCAACACCATTAGGTATGACTTCAATTCGACTCTTTACACCGGATTTGATCAACACCTTCTTCACAAAATTAGATGGAACGAGTATGCCATCCAAACTGTTGAAGTCATTTATCCATTCCCATGGAACAGAAGACTCTTCCCAAGCGAAGTATATGAGATTATATCTACCCTGCATATCTTTTATTCTCGGGGGATATATATTCCTAATAGCAAAAGTTGGATATCTAATTTGATTTTCCCACAGTGTTTTAACTTTATTGTCTGTTATACTACCTTTTTTTGGCACATAGTCTCCAGCTCCTGTTGTCGCAAAGAGCGAAACATTATAGCCCAGTTTGTCTAATGTTATTGCTAAATTTCGATTTACGATAGACAAACTATAAGAATCTTCAAATGTACCCTCTATTCTTATTGTCGATTTAGAATAAGTATCTTTAAAGTCGGTATCTATATAATCTTTTAAAATTCCTGCAATTCTCTCTCTGCTGAAAAACTCCAGTCTTTCAGACTGCTTTTTAATAATTCGATTTCTCAATACCTTATCTTTAACTAACAAGTTAATTAGTTCAGCAATCTCTATGTAATTTTTATCATTAATTATGATCCCGGCGCCACCAAGTGTATCAGGAATTGCAGTAGAATTATATGCGATAATTGGAACTTCAAAATACATGCTTTCAAGTAATGGAACACAGAAACCCTCGTGCTCGCTCATAGTCAAAAAAATATCACTTACTTTATAATAAGATACCAACTCATCTAAATTAGTGTGCCCTGTAAAATATACATTTTTCAGATCTAATTTTAGGATTATATCGTTCAAATAGTTATAATACGAATCCATCCCGTTATAAGAACCTACTAAAAACAATCTGGATTTAGGATTTATATATTTGTTATAATTGTAAAAACACTTTATCGCATCATCTACTTTCTTATTTGGACTTATTCTACCAACAACTAATATATTGACAAATTCATCATCGTACTTTTTAATTACCTGATTATTCGGAGTGATGTCAAATTTATTTAAGTTGACTAAATATGGGAGAACACCCGTTTTAATAAATCCTATACTAATCAAGTCTTGTCTATTAAATTCAGAATCTGCTAGTGCTACGTCAACAATATTTCTGATTTGATTTTTTAGTTCATAAATCCCAATTTTTGTTGCATGCTCGTATTCAGAGCTGAAATTCTGGAAAAATACAGGTGGAGTTATATTGTGATATAGTAATATTTTCTTATCAGGCAGTGAACTAATAAAATCTAAAAGTTCAGAGCCATATCCTATAGAGTAATGCACTATGAGAATATTTTGAGGGGAACTAACTTTTTTATATTCAGCATAATTTTTGATGTTTTTTAATTTGGGATGGATAAACTTAGCATAAATATCAGATTCGTAACCAAACTCGTTTAGAATCTTTCTTATTTCGATCATTTCATTTCCAATCGCATCCCCATAACTTACTGAAGGATGGATTTGATGAATTTGGAATCTTCTCATAAATAACACCACTTACTATTTTTGGCAGCTTACTCTTTTTCTTCAGTAACTATGCATACTATTTGTGTATCTTCACGATAATATTCCAATTTTTCAATGTTGAATCCACCATCATTGAGGATTACTTCCCATTCTTCAGTAGTCATTTTTCTCTCATTCCCAAACTCACGTTTCGGGTAATGTATTGAAGGAACAGAGAATACAACATATTTTGCCGTTTCAAGTTGCTTTGAAAGTATTTTTATAAGGCCTTCATTATCAAAGTGTTCCAGTGTGCCCTGTGAAAAAGCTACATCAAAATATTTATTTTTAAAAAGGTTTAGAGAGTTTGCATCAAGCATGACGAAATTAGCATGTCCACCTAATCTCTTGTTAGTGTTTATTGCATTGAAGATTACATTTATATCATTATCTAATCCCAGAACTTGATATTTTTGTCTGGAGAAATAAATTGACATCGTAGCAGTACCTATGCCAACCTCAACCAGTTTAGGCACCCTTTTTTCCGAAGCCTTGTGTGCATATTCTTCTATTAGTGAAATAAAATGTTTATGATGGTTTATATTTCCTAGCAGGTCTGCTTCGGAAATATCTTCACTATAATATTCTCCCCATGAAGAAGATGGTACTGCGTTTCCTGAAGAAGTTAAGGAATTAGAATTCATAACTTTCACTTTTTGTTCAAGCTCAACAACTTTAGCGTCCAACGCACTGGCTTGTGAATTTGATTCCTCATTTTTAATTAGAAGCTCTTCATATTTTCGCATGAGGCCTTCATTCTTTCCAAGAATCCCTTCATATTTCCCAAGAAGTTCCTTATTCTTTCCCAGAAGCTCCGTACAGATCCTACAAATGCACGCATTTAATTCACTTTGTTGAGAAAAAATTGGGTCTACATATCGTTTAACTTCCCCGTTTACCAGATTGCGCGCTTTTACCAAAAAAGACCCTATAAAAGGGCGATGTGAACTAATCACATAGCTTCTGTTTTGAACATCATAATTTGAAGTTAAATATTCAAGATCTTTGGCTGCCATTCCATCCACCATAGGAAGAAAACTTTTTTCAGGGTTTTTTATAACAAAGTTTGGGATCGATTCTGAGTAAGCACCAGCTTTTTTTCTGCTCTGAATATTATCTCTTATCTTTTCCAAAATTTCTTTTGCATTAATTTCATCATCATGAACTTCAAAAGTATTCATATCAGATCGCCCTCTCTGAATTTAATAGCCAGGAGCATGAAAGACCCAATATACCCTCCTCATATCCAGTTGGAATTACGGAGAATGAATATTGCTTATCCTTATGATCTAATGGAACGTAGTCTTTGGATTGTACCAAGTCTACTGTCATTAAAAACTTCCCTGTTTGTAGAGGTATTTTTTCAATTAGCAGATCTATATAGCCACTTCCCAGAATACTATTAATCGGATAGTTTTTAAGGTAGGTATTTGTTCCAAAAAGATGCTTACCTCTTTCGGAATACAGCGCAATACCAAATACAGGGTCCTCTACAAGCTCCTTTGAATTGTAAAAAATACGTACTTTCATTGGGTCAAGGGAATTAAAGTTAGTATTTGCATGGTCAAATTTATCATAAAAACTTACATCAACGATCTCTGCTATTTTTCCAGAAATCTGGCGGCAAGTAAGCCCATCTTTACCATCTTGTAATTTGTTTTCGTTTGATTCAGGTTCGTTACTATCCGAAGGAGAAGTTTCCACTTTTGAATAAACATATCTATCTATCACTTCAGTTGGATCTCCTATTGCAACCTGCCTTCCTTTATTTAAGAGTAAAACCTTATCACAAAACCTTCTTACCGCCCCAAGATCGTGGGAAACAAAGATTATTGTAATTCCTTTTTTCCGGTACTCATTCAAGACATCCAGGCACTTCTGCTGGAACTCCATATCTCCTACAGCCAGTACTTCGTCCATCAAGAGAATTTCCGGATTGGTTTGAATTGCTGTTGAAAAGGCAAGCCTTACCTGCATGCCCGATGAAAAATTTTTGAGTTTCGTATCCCTGAAATTCTTAAGTCCTGCGAACTCAAGAATATCATCCAGTTTATCATTGATTTCTCTTTTTTGCATGCCCATTATAGTCGCATAGATTTTTATGTTCTCTGAAGCCGTGAGGTCCGGCTGGAAGCCAACTCCAAGTTCGAGGAAGGGAGTGAGTTTTTTTAGGGCAGTAACACTCCCTAATGACGGACGTAAGATATTTGCAATAATTTTTAATAGAGTGCTCTTTCCACTTCCGTTCTCTCCAATAATCCCAAGAGCTTCCCCCTCTTCAACTGTAAAATTAATGTCTCTAAGTGCATGGAACGTTTCGTATGTAGGAGGCTTGAAAACCCCAGTTAAAGTTTCAAATATAGTGGTTCTTTTTTGATGGGGTATGCGAAATGTTTTATGCAAGTGTTCAACCTTAATTGCAGTCATCAGATTTCCTCCGCAAATCTGGGTTCTAATCTGGAAAAAATAATGTATCCAACAAGAAGGAAAACTATTGATGAAAGAAACATAAATAAAAGATCCTCTATTTTCGCTGGAGACGAATAGATAATAGTATCTCTTGCAGAAATAATAATCCGTGCAATTGGATTCAATAAGATAAATCCCTGTAGATTTTTAGGAAATACGTCAAGTGTGTATAGTATAGGAGTTGCAAAATATCCAACCTGCAAAAGAACCTGCCAGATAAACTGTACATCCCTGTAAAATACATTCAATGCGGAAAGAGCCAGGGAGAGACCAAATGAAATAATAAAAAGGAAAAACAGAATAAATGGCACGTATACCAGGTTAATGGAAATTGGTACTCTGAAAAATACCATAAATATTATGAATATCAAAGACTCGAAGATGCTCATAAGCAAAGCTGTAATGCATGAGGAAACAACAAAAATATCACGCGGAAAGTAAATTTTCTTAACGATACTCGCTCTTCCTACTATGGAAAACATTCCGATAGTGGTAGCTCTGCTCAAAAAACCCCATAAAATAATTCCAAGAAGCAAGAATAGCTGGTAGTGCTCCACCTGAACCCTCATTAAATTTGAGAAAATAACATACAGAACTATGAGCATAAGCATGGGCTCCAGAAGTGACCAGAAATAACCCAGTATAGAATTTTTATATCTCAATTTAAACTCGCTCCATGCCAGTTGCCAGATAAGATTCCGGTAGTCATACATCTCTTTAATGTGCTTAACGATCATTATTTACCACATTTTTTATCTTTTCACTAAAAATCGAAAGATCAAAGCGTTTTGCCTGCTCAAGACAGGCATCCCTATAATTTTCGGGTTCACAGGATATGAATTTGACAGCTTCTATAACGCTGGGAACGTCTGCATTTATAAGAAGACCCGTTTTTTCGGTTACTGTCTCTTTAAATCCGCCCTCATTCACAGCCACAACAGGTTTTCCACTTGCCATGGCTTCCACAGGCGTCATCCCGAAGTCCTCGTCCATAGCAGTGCAGATAAAACCTTTACAGCGAGAGTAGAGGTCAAGCAGCTCTATCTCAGAGACTTCCCCAAGTACTTTTACATTATCCGGCAGATTGTTAATGACATTTTTTGCATAACTTTTTGCATGGTCTCCTTTTGAGTATCCTCCTACAATAAGAAGTTTTTCTTCGGGCATTTCCCTGAAGGCTTCTATCTGGAGCTCAACTCTTTTTTCAGGATAGAGGCGATTTACCGAAAGCCAAAAATCTCCATATTCTTTACAGGTGAATTTTGCAGTCTCAACCGGAGGATAGATAACCTCAGCGTTCCTGTGGAGATATTTTTTGATCCTCTGTAACGTATTCTTCGAGTTAGTTGCAATCTTACAGACGTGGGAAAGGTAATATTCGGAAACCGGTCTGTGAAGTCTGACCCATATTCTGAAGAAAACGGAAACAAAAAATGACTGCCTCATCAGAAAGGTATCGTAAAGATCGTAGAAGGCCCTCGTAGGAGTATGGCAGTAATACAAATTTGGTTTATGTTTTTTTGCAGCGAAATACGCCCAGTTCCCGGAAAAAATAAAGAAATCATACTTTTTTGAGAAATCACACGTTGCAAAGAGGAAAGATGCTGAAATCTGCTTCAAAGGAGGCACCTTTGAAGTCTTACCAAGACTTATGATGTGTATATCGGAATAGCCCATCTTTTTTATGGATTCAATATTTAAGTCCGTAGTGATAACATCGGCATTAAAATATTTTGCGAGCATCAAAACCAGTTTTTCTCCACCGCCAATAGCTCCGAAGTAGTCGTGAAAGATAGCTGTTTTCATGTTTATTCTCATTTTTTTAAATTATTTCACGTTAGATTTAAATTGTGATTTATATGTGTTTCGAAGCGATTTTTAATTTGAATAAAAATTCAGTTATCTGCTGCAGCATATATTCAAGCTTGATACTTGTTTCCCCTAAACGAACTTTTTTTACCATATCAGATCATCAGTTATAGCCTGAATAAAGGATCTAACAATAAAAAGCTGAATACATTCGTTTTAATTTCACGCAGTAGAAACAATTTAACAGAAAGCTAGCAAAAATAGGAAGCTAGCAAAAACATGGTATACAATTAGTTTATATATTAAGAAGTTATGCTTTTTGCAAATAGAGCTACGTTTTTAAGAATAATGAATGTCCTATTTCCTGCAGGATAAGAATTGGGAGCAAAATAAGGTGATTCCTTGACAAAGGTCGCACTGATCACAGGCATAACAGGCCAGGATGGCACGTATATTTCAAAACTTTTATTAGATAAGGGATATGTAGTGCATGGGATAAAGAGAGAATCTTCTACTGCCAGAACAGAAGATAAAGGTGGTGCGCAGAAAAACATAAATCTTCACTTTCATTTCTGCGACATAACCGATTACTCAAAGCTTATAAGAATTATCAAAGAGGTCCGCCCGGATGAAATATATAATCTGGCGGCTCAAAGCAATGTACAGGTCTCTTTTGACCGACCAGAATATACAGCAGAAATTAACGCACTCGGCACCCTGCGCCTCCTTGAAGCCATACGCACCCTTGGACTGGAAAAGAAAACAAGGTTTTTTCAGGCTTCCACGGGGGATTTATTCGGAAATTCACTGGAAATCCCGCAAAATGAAAGTACTCCTTTCTACCCGCGAAACCCTTATGCAGTGTCCAAATTGTATGCTTACTGGATTGCAATAAACTATCGTGAAGCTTATGATATGTTTGTCTGCAATGGTATCCTGTTTAACCATGAATCCCCAATAAGACCCGAAAATTTTGTTACGAGAAAAATTACCAAGGCTGCAGTTAGAATAAAAAAAGGACTTCAAGAGAAACTGTACCTTGGAAATCTGAATGCAAAAAGAGACTGGGGGTTTGCAGGGGATTACGTTGAAGCTATGTGGCTCATGTTACAACAGGATGAACCGGATGATTATGTAATTGCAACAGGTGAAACACATTCAGTACAGGATATGGTGGAATTTGCATTCAGAGAGGTTGGGCTTGAGATCGAATGGGAAGGAGAAGGGCTTGAGAAAAAAGGGAGAAACGCTGCAACAGGTGAGATCCTGATAGAAGTGGACCCCCAGTTCTATAGGCCTCTTGAATCAAGCTTATTAGTTGGAAACCCTTCAAAAGCCAGAGAAAAACTTGGATGGATGCCAGTAGTAAATTTTGAAGAACTGGTTAAAATGATGGTCAAAAACGACCTGAAATTTGTAGAAAGTTAAAATATTTGTTTGAAATTGCGTGGTAAAAATGTCTAAGGTCGCATTACTTACAGGTGTAACCGGGCAGGATGGAGCATACCTTGCCGAACTTCTGTTAAACAAAGGATATACTGTGCATGGAATGCATAGAAGATCGTCTCTAAGCAATACAGGACGTATAGATCATCTCCTGCAAGATCC
The DNA here is from genome assembly GCF_055385895.1 of Methanosarcina subterranea. Taxonomy (NCBI): domain Archaea; kingdom Methanobacteriati; phylum Methanobacteriota; class Methanomicrobia; order Methanosarcinales; family Methanosarcinaceae; genus Methanosarcina; species Methanosarcina subterranea. The sequence goes on from NZ_AP042426.1 coordinate 3,822,943, forward strand.
GCATCAAAAAGGCTCCAAATTTTTTATGCATTACGGAGACCTGACCGATTCAGCAAATGTTATCAAACTTATTAAGGACATAGAACCTGATGAAATTTACAACCTTGGCGCCCAAAGTCATGTCCAGGTTTCTTTTGAGATCCCGGAATACACTGCAAATTCGGATGGAATTGGAGCCCTTCGTATCTTGGAGGCAATAAGAATTCTTGGGCTGGAAGACAAATCTAAGTTCTATCAGGCATCAACCAGCGAATTATTCGGGAAAGTACGTGAAGTTCCCCAAAAAGAAACTACTCCCTTCTACCCGCGAAGTCCCTATTCAATAGCTAAACTGTATGCTTACTGGATTGCCATAAATTATCGTGAAGCTTATGGTATGTTTGCCTGTAACGGCATCCTGTTTAATCATGAATCTCCTTTGAGAGGAGAAACTTTCGTCACCAGGAAGATTACAATAGCTGTGTCAAAGATTAAAAAAGGCCTTCAGGATAAACTCTATCTTGGAAACCTCAATGCCAAACGTGACTGGGGATTTGCAGGAGACTATGTTGAAGCTATGTGGCTCATGCTGCAGCAGGATAAACCCGAGGATTACGTTGTAGCAACGGGGGAAACTCACTCCGTTAGAGAATTTACTGAACTTGCATTCAGAGAAGCAGGTATCGACATAAAATGGGAAGGAGAGGGAATTAACGAGATAGGCAGGGATGCTGACAGCGGAAAAGTAATTGTGGAAGTTGATCCGATGTTTTACAGACCGACTGAAGTGGACCTCTTAATAGGGGACCCTTCCAAAGCCAGGGAAAGACTTGGCTGGAAAACAAAGGTCAGTTTTGAAGAACTGGTAAGAATGATGGTAAAAAGTGATATGAGATAACTACCCCTGGAGTGGGGTAGAAAATCCTTTTTACTAAAAAAGCTTGATTTCTAAGATTGGGACTAAAATTTATAATTACTTAAAAATTGAACGTGAGTGATATGGAGAAGTCAGAAAAATCCTGTCAAAACGAAAACGCACGAAAAAAAATTTCAAAAAATATTTTCGTGCTTGGAGCTGCTCTCTTAGCCGGCTTCATCATGCGCATGCTCTCCTATGCTTCACTTACTGCAGACGGAGGCATAACCTTCACGGGATATGATGAATTTTATCATATGCGGCGCATTCTTTATACAGCCTCTAATTTTCCCCATTCTCTTAACTTTGATACCTATCTCAACTATCCCTATGGTTTTGAGATCGGCTGGCCGCCATTCTTTGACCTGTTAGGTGCCCTGCTTGCAATAATTATGGGAGGGGCGCGGCCTGATACGCATATTGTTGAATTTGCCGGAGCTCTTTTGCCCGTACTGCTCGGAGTCCTGACAATAATTCCGGTATATTTGATAGCGGCTTCAGTTTTTGACAGAAAAACAGGGCTTGTTGGAGCTTTTGCTTTTGCGGTTCTGCCTGCCCATGTATACGTATCCCGCTTTGGGGCAGTAGATCACCACGTAGCTGAAGTATTCCTTTCAACAATAGCCTATGCATTTTTCATACTTGCCTTAAAGCTGGCAGGAGAGAGAAGTATTTCGTTAAGTTCGCTCAAAAATATATCTTCAGACAGGAAACTCGTAAATCCTCTGCTTCTTGCAGCGGGTTCAGGGCTCTTTTTTTCGCTCCTTATCTTCACATGGGTAGGAGCTCCTGCCCTTATCGGCTTTGTTATCCTTTATGCATTGGTTCAGGCAACACTCGATCTTAAAGCAGGGAAAAAGTCAGATTACCTCTTCATCTGTTCGTCTGTAGCCCTGTTTGCAACACTTCTGTTTACTATCCCTCTCTCAGCAGGAGCAGCCCGTCAGGGGTTTGAAATGAGTGCAATGTATCTTTCCTGGTTCCAGGTGATCTATGTGCTGATCCTGCTCGCAGGAATATTTCTTCTATGGAGTTTTTCGGCATATGTCTCAAAGAAAGGAATGGACTGGAAGTACTATCCTGGCGTATTAATACTCATTTCCGTTTCGGGGTTTCTTTTCCTGCGGATATTTTCCGTCGAATACTACGCTTTCATTATCGAAGGACTTAGGTTCTTTTCGGGTAAAGGCGAATACATAAGCACAATTTCCGAAGCAGTCCCCCTGCTTCTGACCGCACAGGGAAAACTTACCTTCTCGGCAGTACTGGGAAGTTTCGGGCTTTCTTTCCTGGCTGCACTTGCAGGATTTTTCCTGCTTATCCTTGAGTTAAAAAGCGAAAAATCAAAACCAGAAGTGGTATTCTTCATTGTATGGACACTTTTTTATGCGTACCTTGCCCTTTCCCAGAGACGTTTTACTTATCTTTTTTCAGTTAATATCTCAATTCTTACTGCCTATCTCCTCTGGGTTCTGCTGGACTCGCTTGATTTCGAAACAGAAGTGAAAAAACTGGTAAAATCCGGAAAAGGAATGGAAAAAGGCCCGCGACCTGCCCTTCAAACAGGAAAGAAAACGCCATTAAAAACTAAATCAAAACCAAAAACCAGACACGGGACGGAATCAAAGATTAAGGTTGCCGAACCGGACTATTTTAAGCTTGTTTCAGGTATGGCACTGATAGGACTTGTCTTTGTACCCTCCTTATGGTTGGGTGCTGCTTTTGCAAAGGATGCAGTCTCAATTGACCCTGAATGGAAAGACTCCCTCGAATGGCTTGAGACTTCCACACCTGCAACCTCCTATTATCTTGAGCCTTCAGAAATCCCTGAATATGGAGTCCTTAGCTGGTGGGACTACGGAAACTGGATAGTATACGTGGGAAAGCGGCCTGCGGTTTCAAATAACTTCCAGACAGGCGTAGAAGATTCTGCACGCTTCTTTCTAACAGATTCCGAAAAGGAAGCAAAAACAATAATAGAAAAGCTCAATATAAGATATGTAATAACCGACACACTGATGACAGAAGGTAAATTCGGAGCTATTGCCAAAATATCAGGAAAAGAGATCGGTGACTATTACGAAGTCAAAACCGTGCAAGAAAATACAGGTCTCAAAACCGTTGCAACTCCCAAACAGACTCTTCTGCAGACTCAGATATATAAGCTTTACAAACTCGACGGGACATCCCTGGGGAATTTCAGGCTGGTTCATGAAAGTACTATAAATACCACAGATGGGAATAGCAGCGGAAACACTGTAAAGATATTCGAATACGTCAAGGGAGCCACTCTTTCAGGCACTGCAAGTCCTAACGAGACCGTGATGGCAACACTTGAGCTCAACTCAAATACAGGCAGGACATTCACATATCAGAAAGGGAGCGTGGCAGATGAGAAAGGTTCATTTGAAATAACCGTTCCCTATTCGACGGAAGACACAGGCGGAGTACATGCAATATCCACCTATTCGCTGACCACGGGAGAAAACTCAACCGTTTCAGGAATTCAGGTGGCTGAAAACGACATTTTAAACGGGAATAGAATTGAAACGAGCAATCCCTGACTGAAGCAGAAAATGTATAATAAAGCTTTCCGCTCCACCCGAGTTGTGCTGCCCGAATTGCGCCTCGCCCGAATTGCGCCTCGCCCGAATTGCGCCTCGCCCGAATTGCGCCTCGCCCGAATTGCGCCTCGGGAGTACGCGTCCTTTTCGCTACGCTGCTGCTGCGCTCAAGAGGACTATTAAAAGTCTGGCTGGCAGGCGGCTATAATCCTGTGCGGCGCAGGGGGAGAAAAATAGAAAAATTCCCTAATGGGAGGCCTCGGAATAGATTAACCAATTAATTGGGGTACAGTAAAAATAAGTAGAGAATAAAAAGGAATCTGAACAAAGGAATTCAAAAAGGAATTCAAAAAAAGAATTCAAAAAAAGAAATCTGAAAAGGTGGGGAAAGAGAAAATCCTTCTTTCTTTCTCTCATAGAAAGTTTAATAATGGCGTTTCTACCGAAAAGGTCTGCTTTTTCCGAAGGTTTACCTGCGAAGATTAGTCTCCTATACTTCCAGGTATTTCTCTTTTATTCTCCTGTACTTTCCACTCCGACGGCACTGAGGAACCTCTTGACAACTGCTTCGTTAACAAGCCTTAAGAGTGTCTGCCTGTCTTTTGTAGCGCTGAAAACTCCAAGGGGTATCTGGGCACCTGCTGCGTTTGCATGCCCTCCTGCATCTTCTCCGAAAGCCTGACGCATGATCTCTCCCAGGTTTACCCTTATATCAGTGCTACGGCCGGAGATATAGATTCGGTCCTCGGTGACCCCGAAGACAACGGTTGTGGAGATCCCTTCAAGACTCAGGAGGTAATCCGCAGCCTGAGGAAGAGTATCTCTATCGCGGATGTTCCCGACATTTGAGAGGAGGTAACTCCCGAGTACCTGCCGGTTTCGGATGGCTTCTCCGAGCACTTCGAGGGTCTCAATAGCCATTGCAGGTTGCTCTAGCTGGTCCAGGATCCCATGATTTGAAAGGGGATAGAGGTAGGAAGCAGCTGAGAGATCTGCGGGATCGGTTTTCCGCTTGAAGTCCTGCGTGTCAGTCCTGATCCCATAGAGCAGAGCCGTAGCGAGAGTCTTCGATATGTTGATATTTAGCTGCTGCAGGTACTTTGTCATGATAGTGGCTGTTGCCCCGAAGTTGGGCCGGATGTCTATATATTCAGCCTTTATCTCGGTTTCTCCGGGTGGGTGGTGGTCTATCACAATGCCCACATATGAGTTAAGAGGAACCATATTGTTAACGCCGGGGATTGAACAGTCTATCAGGGCAATTTCATCAAAGTCATTAGGGTCATGCTCTTCCATCTTGCTGAGATCTATTCCGAGAAGATTTACGAAAGCTTTGTTCTCCTGATGTCCGATCCTTCCGTGATAGAGGATATTTGCTTCAACTCCAAGGCTTTTTGCAATCTCTTTTAAAGCAAGCCCGCTGGATATTGCATCCGGGTCAGGGTTGTCATGGATTACAATAGCAAGTTTTTTATCCCTTATCCCTTTCAGCCATCTGGCAAGCCTGTTGCCTCTGTGAACTGATTCAGCCCTCTCAAGGGAGCGGGAAAGGGAACTTGCAACGAGCTTCGAGGGCATAAAGACGTAATCTGTTCCCAGATCTTCCATTTTTTCTTTACTGATAATATCAGAAGCGCGGGAAAAGATCTGGATATCCGGGTTTACTGCTTTTTTAAAGTTTTCAATTCCTTTCCTGTTAGCCTCATTATTGGAACTCAGGAAGAGTATTGCAACGACGTTTTTAAGGTCAACATTATTAATGAGTTCGGGATCAGAGATATCTCCGAGAATAGTTTCAAAGCCTTCTTCTCTGAGAGTCTCCACCTTGGCCTCGTCTTTATCCACTATGATTACAAGCTTATTGCTTTCCCTGAGCTCTTTTGCAAGTGCAAAACCAATACTACCGCTGCCCAGAATAAGGTACCTGGGTTTAACTGTGCTTTTAAGGTTGCTATCCGCATCTTTTGAAGAACTAGACAAAAATCGTCCTCCTGCTCTCATGTAAGTCCAGACATGTGCAAAGGAAAGCAAACATTTGATCAGATTCCTGCCTGCTTACAATTTTTTACTTTTCTCTCTATTCATATCACAATAAAGGAATAAGGTAAAAACATTACATTGTTAGACATAAGGCTATTTAAAATTATTTCAATACTAAATTCGATAAATAAAATAATTTAGTTTTATAATATAATTTAATTTTAGATTCACTTTCGTTTTTTCGTATTCATAACTTGAGTGCTGAATTTACCTGTTTTTCTCTGCTAACCTTAGTTATTAGTTACTCTTACTATACATTTGTTACTACTGCTGAAGTTACCTGCTATGGAAATAAACTTCACGGGTAGCGAACGAACTGGTCTTATATTCCTGAGTATAAGTCCGTCTCTACTCATAACCTGGTTTTGAAGAATTATCTGCTTTTCAGCGGTATACATGCTATATTAGAATGCAGCGTATATAGTAATAAGAATAGATTGTAGTAATAAGAATAAATTGAGAACAGATAAGTTTTCCTCAGTATGAGTTGCTTCAGTATAAAAACGGCAAGTAAGCTCAGGCCATAATACCTGAAAAAAATGTATGAGAAAAATATATGAGAAAAACAGCCGGAAAGATATCTGGAAGGCATTCCAGTTTTCGGTATACTGAGGATTCAAACTTACAATCAAAACTATGTAAAGGAATAGATAAAAAGACCTGCAGGCAACAGCATGAAATATATCAGTTCTTTTCGAATGAAGGCGATAGATACAAACTGTGCATATCTGGGACTGGCCCCGCTCCAGCTAATGGAAAATGCGGGCGCGTCTATTGCACAGAGTATAAAGGAAAAGCTTGGGAGCGGGAAGGTACTGTTTGTGGCAGGCAGGGGAAATAACGGAGGCGATGCTTTTGTTGCTGCCAGGCACCTTACAGGCATCCCCGGATACATTGTAAAAGTGATCCTGCTTGGAAAAGCCCGGGATATAGGGACTGAAGAAGCTTTTCATAACTTCTCTCTGTTGAGGTTCAGCAAGGTGCAGACATTTGAAGTAAGAGATTCAAGCCAGCTTGCAGCTTGTGAATGGTTTTCAGAAGCCGACCTGCTTGTGGATGCTATTTTCGGCACAGGTGTCAAAGGAAAAATAAAAGAGCCCGAATCAACTGCAATTGACCTTATAAACAGGGAAGGAAAAGCCGGAAAAACCATAATTGCCGTGGATATCCCGTCCGGGCTTGACCCTGATGGAGAAGATTTTGAAAAAGCTGTATATGCAGATCTTACGGTAACCTTCCACCGCATGAAAGCAGGGCTCCTGGGAGAGCAGGCTAAAGAGTATACAGGTACGGTAAGGATTGCAGAAATTGGGGTCTGCGCGGATGCGGAGCGTTATGTGGGTCCCGGTGACCTGCAGATGCTGCAGAAGAGGAAGCCTGAAGCGCACAAAGGAAATGCTGGAAGGATCCTTATAATAGGGGGAGGCCCTTACTCCGGAGCGCCTGCACTTGCAGCCCTTGCAGCCCTGAGGGCAGGGGCAGACCTGGTAACAACAGCAGTGCCTGAATCTGTAGCCGGAATAATAGCATCCTATTCCCCTGACATTATTGTCCGGAAACTCTCTTCAAATATACTCTGCCCTGAAGACCTGTCTATCCTGCCTGATCTAATCAATTCCCACGATGTGGTTGTAATTGGAATGGGACTTGGGAGAGCGGCAGAGACCCTTGAAGCTGTAAGAAAGATACTGCCCTTTTGCAGAAAAGCAGTCGTCGATGCCGATGCCCTTTCAGCTCTTTCAGGCACCCTCTTCGAGACCCTTGCAGGAAATTGTGAAATAATAGTGACCCCACATGCAGGAGAATTTTCGCGCTTAAGGGATATGGAAATTCCCGAAACCCATGAAGCTCGCGAAAGAGCTGTAAGAGATTTTTCGGAGGAAAAGGGTGTGGTGACAATCCTGAAGGGGAAGATAGACATTATTTCTGACGGGAAACAGACTATTCTGAACAGGACAGGAAACCCTGGCATGACCGTAGGAGGCACTGGAGACGTTCTGGCAGGCATTACAGGGTCTCTTTTTTCTAGAAACCCAACGTTCCTTGCCGCAGCCTGTGCAACCTTCATCAATGGGGCAGCCGGAGACCTGGCTTTCGAGAAATCAGGGAATGCGCTGCTTGCAACTGATGTAATTGAAAAAATTCCTGAAATAATCAAAGAGGCAGGAATAGGGTAAAAAATTAGAGTATAGAAAGCTGCTCTAAAAAGCGCAATCTGACAAGAAAAAAATATTCATATGAAACAATGTTCAGACAATACTCAAATAATACTCAAACATAACCATACCATATTCGAATAACAACCACTCAATGCCGGAATGTGAGGGAAAGAAATATGGTACATGATTTTGAGAGAAAAATAGATGTGGAAATCGAAAGGACAAGAATAAGAATTACGGTTTTTCATGGGGAAGATGAAGAAGTTATAAAACTCAATCTGGAAGAAGCCGAGGAACTTGCAGAAAAACTGCAACAGACGATTGAGGACTACTCGCAGCGCAAACAAATCAGGATTGACTGAACAGGAAAAAATTAAAAAACCGGAAATTCAGGGCAAAAAAACCAATTCAGGGCAAAAAAACCAATAAAAGACCGGAAGTCACAAACAAAATTAAAAGTTATATAGAGCTTAAAAATTATATAAATTCCAGACAGATACGAAAAACGCGGTGATTTTGTGGAGAGGTCGTTTACTCATATTGAAGCCGGTAGGGCAAAAATGGTCGATATAAGCGAAAAAAATAATGTTCCCAGGCTGGCAAGGGCTGCAGGAGAAATCGTACTTTCCGCAGAAACCATAGAGAAAATAAGGGCAGGAACCGTTGAGAAAGGAAATGTATTTTCAACTGCAAGAGTTGCAGCCGTGCTTGCTGTTAAGAAGACCCCGGAGACAATTCCATTGTGTCATCAGATTCCGATAACAGGGATAGATGTGGATTTAGAGGTAGGGGATGATGCGGTTTCTGCAGTTGTGGAGGTCCGTACTGTAGGGAAAACCGGAGTTGAAATGGAAGCTCTGACAGGGGTTTCGGTTGCGCTGCTTACTGTCTGGGATATGGTAAAATCTGCCGAAAAAGATGAAAGCGGAAATTACCCGCATACACAGATAAGAAACATCAGGGTACTTGAAAAGCTCAAAGGGCAAAGTTTCGAAGAGACAAAAGCCGAAAAAAGAAAGGTCCATTTAAAATAAGCTTTTTAAAGGATGGGATATATCAAGACGGCAAACTGAGGTATGTATCTTGAAGATTATAGGTGGACCAGCATCACAATTACTTGCCAGCCGCACGGCCAGGGCTCTAGGGACAGAGCCTGTACTCAGCGAGTTTAACCGCTTCCCTGACGGGGAACTTTACCTTAGAATCGCAGATGAAATAAAAAACGAAAAAGTAACTCTCATCCAGAGCACGCCAACAGATTCTGACTTTGTTGCTCTGCTCCAGCTTATCGATGCCTGTGAGGAGGCAGCTGAAATCAATGTTGTAATTCCTTACATGGGCTACGCGAGGCAGGACAAGAAATTCAAACCAGGAGAGCCCATAAGTGCCCGCGCTATTGCCCGCTGCATTAACGCTGACAGGGTCTTCACAATAAATATTCACGAAAAGAGTGTACTTGAACACTTCCCCTGCCCTGCCAGGAATCTTGACGCGGCAAACCTGATGGGCACATACATTGCAAGTTTCGGCCTCGAAAATCCCATGCTGGTTGCTCCCGACGAAGGGGCTCGGGTTCTTGTAAAGAATGTGGCTTCCGGATATGGTTTTGACCATGATCATCTTCAGAAAACAAGGCTAAGTGGAGATACCGTTGTGATCAAGACAAAAAACCTTGATGTAACCGGCAGGCATGTTGTCCTTGTGGATGATATGATTGCAACCGGCGGAACAATGGCCGAGTCAATCCGAATGCTTAAAGCACAGGGAGCAATTGATGTCCACCTTGCCTGTGTGCACCCTGTCCTTACAAGAAATGCAGCTTTAAGGCTGTTCAATGCAGGAGTAAAAGATATAATCGCAACCGACACTCTCGAGAAAGCTCAGAGTAAACTGAGTGTTGCCCCTCTTGTTGCAGAAGCACTTTCAGGTAATTCAACTTTGAGTTAAAAGACTATTAAAACCCATTTAAAAAAAACCGAATTACTTAAATTCTCGTAACAATTCAGGTGGCCTTTGAAAGGCTACAATTTTTCCTCTTTTCGAGGAAAAATTGCATATAAATTAAATCCTATTTTGTTTCGTTATTATGCTTACACGTGAAGAGATCCTCGTTATCTATGAAGCTGGTCCTGAAGCTGTAATTTCTGTAATCCAGAGACTTGAAACTATCATAGAAGAACAAGCTATTCGAATTGCTGAACTAGAAGAACGTGTAAGGATTTTAGAATCTCGCTTAAATCAAAATAGCAGAAACAGCAGTAAACCTCCTTCTACTGACTTTTTAGTCAAAGAAAAACCTAATCCCAAGAGTCTCCGGAAAAAGAGTGGGAAGAAACCTGGAGGTCAAGAAGGTCATCCAGGCACAACTCTTGATATGGTTAATGATCCTGATTAGGTAATTGAACATTCTTTGACCTGCTGCAAAGAATGTGGACATACTCTTGAGGATGTTGAAGTTGAAGCTTATGAGAGAAGACAAATTTTTGATATTCCTCCTGTAAATCTAATTGTTACGGAACATCGAAGTCAGATTAAGACCTGTACTCACTGTGGAAAATCAAATAAAGCTTCTTTTCCAGAATCTGTGAAATATCCCGTCCAGTATGGTCCTAATATTTTAGCTTCAGCAATTTACTGTAAAAACTACCAGTTTATTCCCTATAAAAGGATTTTAGAGTTTTTTGATGACGTTATGGGGATAAAAATCTGTTCTGCTACGATAATCAGAGCAGAAAAAGAATGCTTCCGGAATTTAGAGGAGTTTGAAAATATGAGTAAGGAGAAGTTAATAACTTCTCCTGTTATCCATTGTGATGAAACTGGGATGAAAATTGAAGGAAAAAGGCATTGGCTTCATGTAGCTTCTAATGACAAATACACCTGTTATTTTGCTCACTCAAAAAGAGGATCAAAAGCAATTAATGCCATGGGAATTCTTCCAGAGTTTAAAGGAATAGCAGTTCATGACGGATGGAAACCCTATAACAGTTATGAATGTGATCATGCTCTTTGCAACGCTCATCTCCAGAGAGAACTTACTGGAATTGAGGAGAACTATAAACAGCAATGGGCTAAAGAGATGAATGAACTGTTAACAGAAATGAAAAAGTATACTGATGAATGCAAAGAGCAAGTCAAAGATCTGGATTTTGAACAAATTAAAGCGTTGGAAGAGAGGTTCAATGCTATCGTCATGAAAGGGATTGAAGAAAATCCACCTTCTCTAAACCCTGAAAAACATGGAAAACGTGGTAAAAATCCAAAAACAAAAGCAAGGAACCTACTTGACAGGTTTATAGAAAACAAAGAACAGATCCTGAGATTCCTCAATGATTTGAGAGTTCCATTTGAAAATAACCAGGCAGAAAGAGACATAAGGATGATGAAATTACAGCAGAAAATATCAGGAACTTTCAGAACTATACAAGGAGCGGAAGCTTTCTGCAGAATTAGAGCTTATATTTCGACCATTAAAAAGAACGATTTACCTGTTATAGAAGGTATTCTCGCGGCGCTCAGCGGAGCACCGCTAACTATACCCTGAGTAGTTACAAATTCTCTTTTTTACTGGCAGAGCACAGTTGCTGCAACAAGCAGTTTACCCTTTTTATCTCATAACTCCCCAAACTCTTCAGAATTCACAAAACAAAGCCTCTTCCTGCCCAGACAATACATATCAAATAAGCCGAATCCTCTCAATAAGTCCCACAGCAAGCTATTATAACGCCGTAAAAAAGTAGAGATTCAGCTATTACATCAACAAGTTATACTAAGAACCTATCCGAAAAGTAGAATAATCGCAACACAAGCTAATGTGCTGTAAAAACAAAACGAAAAGTCGGACACAACTGCAAGAATGTGATAAGAAAAAATAAGGATTATGCTTCTGTGCTCATTTCTGCATAACAATGTTCAGAGCAGTAGGACTTTTCGGATAGTCTCTAAATCGAAAACGATATATCCACCAGCTACTTCTTCCGTGATGATGAATGCATAGCCAGACAAACAGCTGAAGGCATTGAGTGGTACCTTTTCGACCACCTTGGCAGCACTTCCTGATGGTTGATGAGAATGTTCTTGAGGTTGAATGCACTGAGTACTTCTCATACGGCCAAGTCAGGTATGTAGTCTGGAGAAATACGGTTTCACAGCTCAGGAAAATAATGCTAAAACCTGCCTGATGTACTACAGTGGCTGATGTACTACGGTGCAAGGTATTTCGCCTGAGTACAGGATTTTTGTTCAGCTGGATACACTGCTTACTGATCCGTATAATCCGCAGGCATTAAACAGGTATGCTATGCGCTGAATAATACAGTAAAAGCAGTAGACGATCAACCACCCCTACCTGCCAGCCTGTGGCTGTCGAGAAAGGAGTATCCTGCTTATGAGGATGAATTTGGATGCCATTAACAATGCTAAATGGTTAAATTATCGATATAAACATCGAGCAGACAAACGCATACTATGAAAAAAATAATGTAAAAAGGACTTCATCTTCTCATACGGCATGCAAGGTTATGGCTTGCCCTGGGCTGGACAATTCTATATAATTGCTTTTTTTGCCTGGAAGATGAACGGCGGGAGATAAGGATGTGAGCGCAGAACTTGCCGCGCTTTCCTTTCCAGTCCCGCGTCTGTCCCTGAAACCCTCAGCCTTGAAGACCTCCGGAAAAACCCGCTTGTCTGCCATTTAGCCGGGATAAGTAGAAACTTAAAGATTCATGCCATATCCTGGCTTTAATCGTTTTATTCCATTTTATCACCGTTAACTATTTTTTATATTCTGCGTATTCTTAGTATTATGACCCTTCCAGAAGTTTGTCCACTTGATGAAAACCAGACATGCAAAGGGCGGGATTGCCACCTTTTCTGCCTGGAATGGAGAACAAGGGAACCTACCTGCCTTATAGGCTACAATACAACAAGTAAAGTCAGGTCCGGCAAGGACGGCCGTAAAAAAGACACTTATGCAGAAGACACCTTTCGCAAGCTAGAGGGGCAGCCCGTGCACAGATGGAAAAATGTCTCTGAAAAAGGAGACTGGACACCTACCAGACCGGCAGAAAGGCCTCACGAAAGACGTTTAGAAAGACCTCCTGAAAGACATTTAGAAAGACCCTCAGACAGGCCTGTTGAGAAAAAAGAAGAGAAACCTTCTCATGCTGTGGAAAGAGACCCCCAGAAATATTTCTTCGGATGCCGCGAAGCAGCCATGGATACAAAACCTGAAAGAAGCCCTGAAGAAGATTTAGAAAAAAAGCCGCACGGGAGACAGGCTTCCAGCGAAGCTGAGAGAGCTTCCATTAGACTGGAAGCCAGGCTGAAAAAAGAGCCTGTCGAAGAAGACTCGATTATATATGCAAAGCCGCAACTAAAGACTCAGGAAAAACCAAAAGTCCAGGAAAAAATAATTTCCAGAGATAAGCATGCAACAATCTTTGCATCCTGTGACGGAGAAGAAAAGAAAAATATTTATCCTTCCGGCAGGGAAGAAAAACCAAGAAAAACTACTGAAAACGGGGAAAAGCGAAAAAAGTTTGACGAAGTAATGGAAATAGATCTTCCAGATAATTACGAAGAGGAGTTCTGGAGTTAAAAAATTTCCAATCCTGAAAAATAAATAATCAGGTTGCTCAAAATTAATTTGTGAAGGTAAAATTAATTTAGGGTTAACCTCAAGTTAACTTAGGGTTAACAGAGCCAGCTAAAGTTAATAAAACCACTAAAGTTGACTGAATAATTAGAAATTAACTTAGAATTAACTTAGAATTAACTTAAAATTAACCTAGAATTAACTTAAAATTAACTTAAAATTAACTTAGAATTAACCTAGAATTAACCTAGAATTAACCTAGAATTAACCTAGAATTAACCTAGAATTGATTTAGAGAAAACTAGCATTACCCGGAATTGTTCAAAATTACTCAAATTAACCTGGAATTGATCGAATTAACTTAGAATAGAACAACAGGTCGGAGTTTTGAAAAAAAAACCGTTTAGAGCCCAAAAAAGAAGAAAATGTTTTTTTCATTTTCTGAGTTTCCAACAGGCCTGCAGGACCTGCTTGATGAAACCTTTCCTGGCTCGTGGATTGATTCCGGGCATTATGCTTCTAAGATTTTGCTTCTTAAAGCAGGGTATGTGAGTTATAATTAGAGATTTATATAGAAGAAGATGAATAAAAATGTGTAATAAATAAAGCTCCTGCATATTGGAAACGTTAAGTTTTCGTTCGTGTTATTCAATTTTATTTTCTATGTTAAAGCAAGAATAGGGATGCAATGATTAAGGATGGACCGCCAGACATACCAGAAGATGTACAGTTCACTGCATAACTTTGGAGACGTTTTCCGCCTCTCAGAGGAATACACCAGACCTGCAGGCATGATTGCTACCATTCTTAACCAGAAGATCGTGAAAATGACCAGGTTCAAGCACAGGAAGGTTTATTCCAGAGAAAAGGAACTCTTTTTGAGGTGGAAGCAGGGGCGATCTATTCTTGAACTTGCGGAGTATACACTTTTTCCTCCGACACTCATGGCTTCACTGATCCTCAAGAACTGTGAACTGTCCCGAAAAAGCATAAACTGGCTGTTCAAGCACCTCGATTGCATCGAAAGCCGCCGCCTGAGAAAAGAGGTTAGAAAAGCCCTTGACGCGGACTATTTCTTTTCGCCACGTGCCCATGAGATGCAGTGCAAAAAAGGCGAAATGGGAGAAGAGATTATCCGCAAATGGCTGGATGACAGGAGCATTTCTTACTGCACTGAAGCTGAAATTAGGGCCCAGGGAGACGGCAAGACTCCGGATTTTGTCCTTTCAGACCCGATCCCCATAGAGGACCATATGGTCAGGTGGATTGAGAGCAAAGCTCTCTTCGGGGACGATTTTGAGCACAAACATTACGCAAAGAAACAATTCAGGGAATATGCCGATATTTTCGGAGAAGGCATGGTAGTCTACTGGTATGGTTACCTGGAAGACCTCCCGTCCGAAGGTGAGGGCTATCTGATAAAAGACCACAGCTTTTTTGGAGAATATAAAGAGCAGACTGATGAATTGTTCAACTATCTGGTATACTGGTGAGTTGCCCCGCCCGAGTTGTGCTACCCGAGTTGCGCCACCCGAGTTGCGCTTCGGGATCACAGGAAATCGAAGATTTTCTGGGAGTTGCACTGCCAGTGCAACAGCCCGCGGTCCTTTTGGCTTCGCTCAAGAGGACTAATTTATGGCTTATAGCAGTGAACTTTCCTCAAGAAAACTGAATTAAGCTATCTCTACTCTTTGTAACGTCATTTACTATACCAAACGGTTTTTATCACGCTCGACTCAGTAGAGCGGTCTTTTAGACAAAAAAGAGAAAGGCCAGCAAGATGCGAAAAATTAAAGCAGAAATAAATCGATAAGTAAAAGCAGCTAAAAACTCCAAGGAGTCAAAAGTATTTAACGGTACAAATAACAGAGTAAAATAATGTATTAAAAGTACTCCTTTCAAGTTCCTTTTTTATTTTTGTTATCTTATGTTTTTTCAAATTTTTCCCGACCTGTATCTCTATTTCTTTTCGCTTTTTAACTTCGAGATTATAAATACAATTATCTTGGTATATCATACATGATTCATTTTTGCTTCATCCAATACTGTTTTTATTAGATATATCGTAAAGAGCGTCAAGACCATATTGTATTAACACGAAAATATAATTATCCAATATATAACTGGAATACGGGGGGCAAATATGCTTAAGATAGGATGTAAAATTGGACCTGAACAGTTTCCACCTTTAGAGATGCTGGAACAGGTGATCGCAGCCGAGAAAAATGGGTTTGAAAGTATAGATGTTAGTGACCATTTCCATCCCTGGAGCGAGGAGGGACAGGCATGTTTTACCTGGAGCTGGCTTGGAGCCGCAGCTGCAAGGACAGAGACCATTGAACTGGGTCCGGGGGTCACATGCCCAATTTTGCGCTATAATCCGGCTATCATTGCGCAGGCAGCGGCAACTGTCTCTTCTCTGGCTGGAGGCAGAACCTATCTAGGAGTAGGGACCGGGGAAGCGCTCAATGAATACCCGGTGACCTACGAATGGCCGACTTTTAGAGAGCGCCAGGCAATGATGATTGAAGCCATACAACTTATCCGCAGCCTCTGGACCGGAGAAAAGATAGATTTCGAAGGGTGCTATTACCGCATGAAGCAGGCTAAACTGTATACCCTGCCCAAAAATGAGATTCCCATATACATTTCGTCCCTTGTTCCGGAAAGCGCCTACCTTGCCGGATATTACGGGGACGGGCTTATGACCGTAGGAGGAGCTCTGGAGATGCCGGAATATGAACGGATGCTTTCGGAGGTCAGAAGAGGGGCCACTGATGCCGGCAAAGACTTTGAAAAGATGCCAAAAGCTGTAGAACTTTTTGTAGATTATACCGGCGATCTCGAGAAAGCGGTTGAGAACTTCAAAAAATACTGGGCAGGAGCTTTAATACCCGCCCTTTTCCTGAATAAAATCTATACTCCTGCCATGTCTGCACAGAACGGCAAAGTAGTTGGTAAGGATATTATTCAGAAATCAGTCCTCATATCAGATGACCCGGAAAAGCACATAGAATTTGCAAAACAGTATATTGATGCAGGTTTTACACATCTATACTTTCACTCGGCAGCGCAGGACCAGATAGCTTTTATCGAGGGTTATGGAAAAGACGTTTTACCTGCTTTAAAGAAAATGGGATAAATATTCCCGTTAAACTTTATTTTTTTCTGTTATTTAATTTTAATTCATTGGTCATCGGTTAAGAACTTATTCCCGTCTCCCAATAGTGTTTTCTATTTCACCTTTTTCATTAAAACCATTTTTCTCTGAACCTTTCTCTATTTACATGTGGATCCAATGCTTGACTTTCATATACACTCATTATCGTTTCAAAAGTTCTTTGAATTCCACATCTATTCAGAATTACTGTCAACAAATCTGATGCATTCTCTGCAAATATTGTGCTCCAACGTAACTGTGTATATTGAGCCATTTTTTCAGGATGAGCAGTATTGTTCTTTACAAGAGAATAAATCCTTCTGCTAACGATTAATGTTAACATTGCTGTCCAGATTAGAGCTTCAATTACCTGTTCATTCTTTGTTTCAAGAACGTCAAGAGCGTATTTGCTTTTTAACTCCTTGAAAAGTAGTTCTATGTCCCACCTTGCTCCATATAATTTTGCAATGTCTTTTGCATTCAAAACATCTTTCTGAATATTTGTGATATATATGTGATGCTTTTCGTCCTCATCATTATATACCGCAACAAGACGTACTTTCATCTCATCCTGTTTTTGTTTGCATTTATATGCTCTTCTTTTGAATGCTATTTTTACAACTGCATCAAGATCTTTTCCAGAAAGTTGTTTAATACACTCACTAACAGGTTTTCCAGCGAACTCTTTGCTTTTTGTCTTAGAAAGTCCTTCTTCAACAGAAACAAGAACAGGATCCATATTCTTCCTTATTCTTGAAACAAAATATCCTCCGTTTTCCTCAACTCTTGCAAACATTTGAGTTTTGTAAAAACCAAGATCAACAAGAAGAATACGGTCTTTGATCCAGGGACCGATTTTCAATGTTTTGATCTCAGCTGTTTTCTCAGAGTACAGAGCAACGGTTTTGGGTCCGTTAGCAACTGCACTTACCATAACTCCCACTTTTACCCCAGCAGCTACTGTTCTTGCTCTTGCTGCCGGAAACTTATCGGCTAAGGAAGAGTGAAGACGAACAATTGTGCTGTCCTGAATGAGAACATCCTGGAAGTTTTCGAGTTTTTTGCTAAGTTTTCTACCAGGTTCTTTTGCAAGCTCTTCTATGCCGTGAATTACACACTGATGAAGAAACTCAACAAGTTCAGGAGTGAATCGATAGTACCAGCTGCTATCGCTTAGGGTCTTATTTGATTCTTTTTCATAGTCTCTTTTCAAACTGGCAAGTGTACGCTGTAAGCGTACACCAAAACCAAGAGTTAAAACCCAAAAAATGATGACAGGGTCAATTTTACGCTCACGTACTATTAGATCAGTTTCTTTAGCAGTCTGCCTTAACCATTCTTCGGGAAACATTTCCCGAAGAGAGTCTTCAAGAGTAGGTGGGGGACGAGGAGACATAGATGCACTAATATTTAGATTATTAATATAAAAACACATACAAGAGTAACTATCTAACGCTTAACCGATGACGCATGAATTTTAATTTTAATTTTACTTTACTTTTAATTTGCTTTCTACTATTTTCTTTATCTTGCAGGACTTTTCTTTACCGTGCGGGAAAGTTTTTTTTAAAGCCTTGTAATTGAAGACATATTGGTAAGAGGGTCTTTTTCTACCTGGAAAACATGGTCTGCAGAATCGATAAGAGAGTCATCGTGAGAAACCACTATGATCTGACCGACTCCAATGCTTCGCATCATATCTATGAGTTTCAAAAGCTGCCTGATATGCCCGCGGTCCAGAAAAACTGTGGGTTCATCAAGGATCATTGGAGGAAGCCCTTCTGCCCTGTCTCCGCCAAAACCAAGTGCGAGGAGCCTGTAAATTGCACAGCGCAGGACAAGGTTGAAGATTGCACGCTCGCCTCCGCTCAGGAGTTTGGGCTCGAGAGGGGTGCCGTCTTTTCTGTAAACAGTCAGGTTGTATTCCGGATCAAGCTCGATATGTGAATAAGCGTTGTTTGTATACATGAAGCCGAACATCTCATTTAAGAGGACGGAAAGGGCACCTATGTTCCTTGCCCGCATATCAGCCCGGACGCGCAGATAAGTATTTTCAAGCTCTTCGGCATTTCCGTACACGGCTTCAAGATACAGCCGTTTGTTTTCAAGAGCCCTCAGCTCTTCTTTGAGTTCTCTGAGGCGCTTTAAGCTGTTTTCAGTCATGCCGATTTCTTTAAGTAAAGCATCTTTTTCGACAGTGATATCCCGGATATTCTCTGCAATTTTTACCTGAGCCTGTTCAAACTGAGAGCGCTTCTGCTGGAGTTCTGCAAGCCTGTTTCCTTCCAGTTTACCTTCCAGCTGCTTTATCCTCTCACTGCGTTCAAGGATATCGCGGTCAAAGAAACCTACCTTTTCTGCCAGATTTCGTATCGCAGTCTCAAGCTCGGAGATTTTATGTCTGGTATTTTCCATGAGAAGCAGGTTAGCCTGAAGTTTTTTTGCCTGCCCGAGAAGCCTTTCACTTTCGACATGAGTTTTTTTTGCCTCATTTTCTTTTTTCCGCACGGCCTCGAGACCAAGTTCGAGAGCTTCAAGTTTTTCTGTTGACAAAGTTTCCTTTTCTGCAAACACTTTTAATTTTTGATTGAGCTCTCCAAGCCTTTGCCCGTAATTTTCGATCAGAGCAAGGGAAGTCCGGATTCTTCCGTTCAGGACTTCGATTTCAGAGACATTTTCGGCAAGCTTTCTTTCAAAAGCTTTTGCCTCATGGAGAGCCTTTTCACTTCCACTGTGAGCGTTTTGAGCCGCCCTTTCCTGGTCCTGCAGGGCTTTAGTGTCCGAAAGAAGCTGACTAAGTGAGGCTTCAATTTCCTGTTTCCGTCTATTAAGGCTCTCAAGCTTCAGGGAGTCCTCCTCTATCCGGGCTCTATGGGTCTCTATCAGTTTCCCGGAAGCTTTTGCCTTCTCCGTGAGCTTTTCAATTTCAATGTCATAATCCGAAATCTGCTTTTCCAGCTTCTTTGCATCCTTGAGTCGAGTGAGTTTTTTCTCAAGTTCAGCATGTTGAAGCTTTATTTCCGCAAGTTCCGAAGTAAGCTTTCTTTTTTTCTCTTCGCATTCTTCTGCCGTGCACGCGATTTCTGACCCTTTAAGTTCCTGCCCGCAGGTAGGGCATTTCCCTTCGGCAAGCAATTCCCTGTTTTTCCGGAGGCTGTTTTCAATTTCCCTTAAAGTAGCCTCAAGCTCTTTTTCCCGCCCATGCAACCTGTTTTTGTTTTCCAGCAGAATCTCGCTGAAATCTTCCAGATTATCGAGCTGGCCTTCGGTAAAGCCAAGCCCTTTCAGTCCGGAGAAAACCTTGGACTTTTGCTCCCGGATATCCAGTACTGATTTTGAGTTGTCTCTGAGTTCATTTTCAAGAATCTCGATTTCTGTACTTCCTTTCCGGAATGCAGCCCTGCAGTTTTGCAGTTCCTTTTCAAGCTCAAGCAGATTTGAGTCTCCGGTTTCTTTTTCCTGAAGGGAGAGACCAAGCTTTGCCGAAATCTCGTTTTTCCGGTCCCTGAGAAAACTTTCTTTTTCTTCAAGCCCTTTTATAACCGAAGCGATTTCATCAGTAGCCCCAGGATCTTCACTTAAGCCTGTTTTAAAGCCCGCTTTTTCTTTCAGTCCTTTATTTTCCTCTTCGAGCTTCCTTATATTTTCCCTGTACCCTTCAATTTCCTTATTTGCAGCTCCGATACTGGCCCTGCACTCAAGCAGAGTATGCTCAGCTTCAACCCTCTCTTTTTCAAGCTCGCTTAAAGCATGTACGCTGGTTTCTTCTTCTTTCAGGAGAAGGGCAAGTTCTTTTGATGCAGAGTTTACCTTTTCCCTTGAAAAGGACTCCTCTTTTTCCTGGCGCAAAAGCAGAGGTTCAATTTCGAGGTTTCCAAAACAGCACTCATCTCTCAAGCCGGTGTTTTCTTCCCCGAGTTCAAGCAAAACACGCCTGTGACCCTGGGCTTCCCCTGAAAAGATTTCCTTTTCCTTAAAACAGCCTGCCTTATCTTCCTGAGACTTAAAGATAGCCTGTTTCAAAGCCTCAATTTCCTGCAGGCGTTCCCTGTAGTCTGCAATTCTGAGGTCGAGTTCTCCTTTACGAGCAGCTGCAAATTCTTTTTTGTCATTAAGACTATCCAAGGCAACGTCAGCGTCTTTTACCTTTTGCCTGAGCCTGTTAAGTGAGGCAAAGGGTTCAGTGCTTTCAATTCCTTCGATTTCGGCTTTCACGCCCGAAAGGCTGTTTTTTGCATCCCTCTCAAGCCTTCGGACAGCCGTCTTCGCATAGCCTGCTCTTTCGCGGTACTCCTCAAGCTTTCCGAGCTGCAGCAGATCATCAATCATGCGCTGCCTGTCCTTTGGCTTCGCATTGATAAGAACATCAATTTCCCCCTGCCGGATATACGCGCAGTTCCTGTACGCCTCTTCATCCATGTTCAGGAGGGCACAGACCTCTTCATAGGTGCGGGTTGCCTGGTCAACAATATTCTCCCCGTCCGCATAGAGCACGCACCTTGAACTTGAAGCATTTTCACTTTTCGCAGAGTACCTGAAAGCCTGTTCAAGGAGATACTCCTTCCCGAGATGTTCAAAGCCCAGGTTGATTTTTGCACTCTCAGCCCCTTTGAAAATCATATCCGCAAGTACAAAGTCCTTTGAAAGGATCTTGCTCCCGAAAAGCCCCATGAAGCAGGCTTCGAGCAGGCTTGATTTCCCGCTCCCGTTTACCCCGGAAATAACTGTCACTCCATCTTCAAAAGCAAAGTCCAGCTTTTTGTAGCTCCGGATATTTTCTATGTACAGATTTTTCAGCTTCAAAGGTAATCACCAAGGTTATACTGTCTGGGCACAGCAGGCTTTTCTTTTCCTTTTTTCTGGCTCTGCTTTACCGGTTTTACGATTCTATCCGGAACCTGTGATGGTTTTTCGCTTGGGGGTATTTCATCCAAAGACTTTTCATCCACAGGTTCTTCATCCGGAAGCTTTTCGATTTTGTCCCTTCCGTCTTTTTCGGGACTGATTTCTATTCCGAACCCGGATAGCTTCCCAGCCTCTATCTCTATTTTATTTCCGGCGTCTGTCCCGAACTCGGTTCTTTCTTCTTTATCTTCTCCAGGAGTTTCTCCAGGAATTTCTGTAAGGGTTCCGGGAGTCTCCTCCAGAGTTTCAGATGAAGAGGGTTCTTCATCCTGGAAACTGACCAAGGGACTAATAGTAACTCCAGAATCAACTCCTGGACCAGGAACAACTTCGGGAATTTCGGTTTCTGCATATGCCTCTGCGGATCCAGCATTTTCATATAACCCGACAGTTTCAGAGGATTCGGTACTTTCGTATGTTACGGGTACATGAGGAGATTCAAGGTTTTCAATAAAAGATTCAGGGATTTTAGCGGGAGTTTCATGAACCTTAGCAGAAATTTCAGAAATTTCGTCAGAGTCTTCAAAACTATTATTGAGAGATTCAGAGCTTTCAATTCTTGCAAAAGCCCTCAAGATCTCAGATTTTCCGGCAATTGTCACAAAGTCAGCCCTTCCTGCAAGTTCGAGATTTTCAACCTGTCCAGCAACACTTTCAGGTTTGAATTCGTCAGGCTCCCCAATCTCGATGGGACCGGAAGGGCTGGCAGAGTTGTCAGGACTGACAGTAAAGGTAGGAACAATAGGAACGATAGGAACAATAGGACTGACAGGGATCTCTATCCTGAAATCCGGGTCTTTGAAATCCAGTGCTTCAATCAATCCCGAGAGCCGGTTCTCTGTTTCTTCGTCCACCCTTGACCTTGACACGTCCGGGCTCCGGATAATCTCATCGACTATCAGCCCGCCGTCGTTCAAACTCATCCTGCGGATCTCTTCGGCAACTGCATGGTCGGGGTCAGAAAATGCAACTTTAATAACTTCCTCGGAGAGGAGTCCCTCTTTTACCCTGAGGTCGTTAACCTTTGCCACGAGGGCTCCTTTGTTTAACAGGTATTCTTCGATCTCGCTGAATGAGAGGACTGGACCTGAATCTCCTGAAATATCCAGGAACACCACAGATCCCGGAAGCTCTTCGAGGTGCTCGTTTACGGTAGAAAAGATCAGTTCGTAAGGCTTTTCTTCCCCGTCAAGTTTTGCCGTAATGAACAGGAAATTTCGGGTAGGGATAGTCCTTCTGCTTATTTCCAGCCCTTCTCCGGAAAGAGTGATAATATTGTAAGAACGGGGCTCGCTTTCAGATGCACTATTACGCTCTGTGCTGCCCGAGTATGTAGCCCAGGTCTCCCCTACCTTTATCTTTTCATATTTGTGGTAGTCCCCGAGGAGGATTGCATCAATCTTAAAAGGCATGTTTTCAACCACGTCAGCACAGTCCCAGTCAGGATACGGAGAAGGCGGCATTATTTGATGCATTACAAGCAGTTTCCTGCAGTTTTCCGGCAGGGATTCCGGAACTTCAAACCCTGAATAATCGTAAAGAGGAATCTTTGACTTAGGGACGCTGTCAATCCCGTAAATTGCCGTGCCTCCTCCCCCTACCAGCTGCGGTGTTTTCCCGAGCCTTGCCGCAAGCCCCATTTCCTCAAAGAGGTCCAGCCACTGGATATTTTGCTTGCTCTCGTGGTTCCCGACAATTCCAAAAAAAGGTATGTTTGCAGCCTTCAACCGGGACAGGATGTTCATTGTCTCAAGGAGGTCTTCAAGGGTCGGGTTCCTTGAATCAAAAAGGTCCCCCGCATGCACGACAGCATCAACCTGCATGTCAACCGCATCCTGAATGACTACCTCAAAAGCCTTAAAAAAATCCTGCCTCCGTACCTCGCTGTGGTACTGCCGGTATCCCAGGTGCGTGTCTGCTGTGTGGAGTATCCTTGTTTCCTGAACCATGAATATCAGTCTCTGGTTTTAACGCTATAAGGATTTGTATATTAGTATTTAACTCATTTCCACAGACTCGTGGCTAAGAGTTCATGTTAATCCAGCGAAGCCTGAACATTATTCTTAATCATTTCGACTAACGCGTTGGAGTGGTTACTCATGATTTAAATCTACTCTTTTTATAAAAGATCACAAATTCAAATAAAAAGGCATATATGTCAGAAAGAATATAAATTACGATTATAATTTGTCACCTTTTTAACAGAATACAGAAAATTAGGCACACTGCCGTATGAGGCAGTGTGCTTAATTTAGCATGAAAGTACATGAGGATATCTTCCTCACATGCTCTCTTCATCCTCTTTTCGCGTTATTGCAAATATTTCACTAATTATTTTTATTCGTTCATCAACTGAGAATATCTCGGTCTCAACAATCTTTCTCTTTTGAATTTCCCTTTTTTTATATCCAATTTCATCTTCGTACATCTCATCATTCGTAATAAGATGCCATATTATCGTTGCAATTTTCCTTGCCAAGGCAATAATTGCCTTTGCATGTCCAATTGACTTCTTTTTCCTGTTAAAAAACTCTTTTAACTTACTGTTATTCTTTCTTGCCGCTGCTTGAGCAATCTGCGTCAGAATCCATCTTGCTCTCTTTGATCCTCTCTTTGTGATTCTTCCGTTGTGGTATTTATCTGCAGATTGATACACATTAGGAACCAGACCAAGCCAAGAAGCAAGCTTATCTCCAGAAGAAAAATCCTTGAAATTGCCTATTTCAGCAAGTAGAATTGCCGCACCAAGTTCTCCTATACCTGGAACTGACATTAAAATCTCCATTTCTCGCTTATGATTTCTATAAGCATAATTGAAAATTTCTTTTTCTAAAGCTTCGATCTCATCATCAAGACTTTTTATGAGTTTTAGACAGATCTGAAGTCTGAATGCAGCACTTTGAGAGATTTCTCGCTCAAGAATTTCTCTGATTTGATCACTTTTTTTACGAACATTTGGAGAAAGACTTGCGATAATCTGGTCAACAGTCTTACCTGAAGAGATTCCTGATAAGATCATTCTGCCATTCTTGCCGAAAATGTCTGTCAGCACATTCTTCAGGTTTAACATTTCAGATGCAAGAATTGAGTGAGCTTTATTTTTTAGATCTGTTCTTTTTTGTACAAGTGTTAACCGAAGTCGAACATATGATCTAAAATCTCTATGATCCTTTGGAAAAACTCTTGATGGCTGAATCATATTATTAAGTGCAAGTTGTGCAATGACTTCTGAATCAATCTTATCTGTTTTTTTATGTGTAAATACCTTCATATCTCGCGCATTTCCAACTATCACCGGTAGATGCTTTATCAAAGAATCATGGACAGGAACCCAAAAGTCACTTGTTGATTCACATGCAACAACATTACATTTTTCTGATATTACCCAATTTTTAAGGGCTAAAATTCCCTCATCATCTCTGTCGAAACGCTGCTGTTGTTTTTCACCAGATCTACTGAGAATTGTAGCAATGAAAAAGAGTTTGTGAATGTCTAAACCACAAGCTTTGTTTATGACTTCAATCATCAAATAATATCACCCAATTTATTTGGGCAGTGGAATTGCCTCAAAGGCCAATTTAGCATCCGTGATCAAAGTCACACTTGAGCCTTCGATGGCAATTCACTGATTAGTTTTCTGACGGTTTTGAAAAACCAAAATTAGGACAACCTTACTGCCCAAAGTAATAAGGAATTCAATAGCCAAAAAAGTGGGGTAAAGTACTTTCATTTAGTTGTGCATGTTATTCAAAGAATATCATGTGCGTTTTCTGTAAAATTTACTCTCTACCCCTTACTCTTCTTTTTTGATTACTGTTCCATTACTATATACTTGTTTCCTGTGATCCAGTCTTCATTTATATCAATTAGTATTGAGACTACCAGTCTCAATAC
This sequence comes from Methanosarcina subterranea, assembly GCF_055385895.1. NCBI lineage: Archaea > Methanobacteriati > Methanobacteriota > Methanomicrobia > Methanosarcinales > Methanosarcinaceae > Methanosarcina > Methanosarcina subterranea. The sequence continues at coordinate 3,848,156 of NZ_AP042426.1, forward strand.
TGAGTCTTGGTTAGGAAATGCTCCAACTACCTTGCTTCTTCTTTTGAGTTCCTTGTTGGTCCTCTCCATCATATTTGTTGTCCTTATTTTTTTCCAGTGTTTTTCTGGAAACTGCATATAGTTCATTACATCATACTGAAAACTTTCAAGGGTATCAGCTGCGCCTTCATACCCCATACTATCCAGTTCCATAATCAGGTCATTCAACTTCTGACGGTCTACTAATGCTTCTTTTATCTTCTCAGCCACTTCTTTCTGCTTCTTTTTTGGCACTTTCTTGAGAACTTGTCTTGCCAGATGTACATGGCACATCTGCCAACTTGATCCAATAAAGGATTCTCTTACTGCTTTCTGTATTCCTTTATGGCCATCAGAAATAATTAACTTGACACCTCTTAACCCTCTTTTTTTCAGATCATCGAATAGATCTTCCCAGAACATAGAGGCTTCACTGTCTGCTAATCTTGTTCCAAGAATTTCACGGTAACCGTCATCCCTGATCCCAGCAACTACAAAGAGAGCTTTGTTTTCGTAATGAAGCCCATCTCTTACCTTGAAATAAGTCGCATCGATAAGCAAGTAAGGGATTTCATGTTCTATTGGCTTTGAGAGAAATTCTTCAACCTTCTCATCCAGTTCTTTTGTAATCCTGGAAACAGAAGAGGCTGAAATTTCTCCTACTCCTAATGCAGTCATGACCTTTTTCACCCTTCGGGTGGAAACTCCTTGAAGGTAAGATTCAGCTACAGCGGTTAAGATGGCCTTTTCAACTCTTGAATATTTCTCAAAAACCTGAGTTTCAAAGGGAAACTCACGGAATTGAGGCTTTAATAATTCGAGTTTCCCATGCTTGGTCAGGAGAGTTCGGGGTTTGTAGCCATTTCTACTAGCTTTACGTGAATCTGTCCTCTCATAACGTTGTGCACCAGCTTGGAGGAGGGCTTCCTCCTCCATTACAAGGTTTAAAAACCAGGTAATTAGCTGGCGAATTCCATCTTCCTGATCGACAAGATAATCTTTTATGAGTGGGAATAAATTAACCATTGACTCTGCATCCTCTTTTTTTTGTGGTGAAAGGAAAAGGATACAGAGTCAATCATATTTTACAGAACTTTCGGTACACTGCCGTATGAATAGTCCTCCTGCTGATTTCCAGCCCTTCCCCGGAAAGAGTGATGATACTGTAGGAACGGGCCTCGATTTCGGACGCACTGTTGCGTTCGGTACTGCCCGAGTATGTAACCCAGGTTTCGCCTACTTTTATTTTTTCGTACTTGTGGTAGTCCCCGAGGAGAATTGCATCAACCTTGAACTAACGGCTGAAACCGATGTTCTTTGAGAAATCAGAGAAAAATAATCAACCATACCGGAAAAAATAGAAGAAAAATCATCTACTTTTTAATAGTATTAATCAAAAAATATCACAAACTCTGAAAAATGAGCATGCACTGAAGAATCACCAAGTTGAAAACGTATCAACGTTAGATATCATCATTTTAATGGTGTCAAAATGAGAATTGTAACCTGGAATTGTAATATGGCATTCAGGAAAAAGTATGAGAAAATTCTTCCATACAATCCAGATTTACTGATTGTTCCGGAATGCGAACATCCGGACAAATTTACTGATGACTTTTATTCGAATGTTTTGTGGATAGGGGATAATAAAAACAAAGGCTTAGGGGTTTTCAGTTTCAACGACATAGAAATTTCTTTACATGAATCCTATTGTGAAGAATATAGATATGTTCTCCCGATTAAAATGACCAATCCAAAAGCTACAAACCTTATCGCAATATGGCCACAGAATAATAAAGAAGATCCTAAAAGAAGGTATATAGGAGAGGTTTGGAAATCGTTGAATTATTATAAAGATATGCTCAAATTTGCAGTAATTATTGCAGGAGACTTCAACTGGAGCGTTATCTGGGACAGAAAACCTGACTATCCTCTTTACGGAACACTCATCAATGTAATTCACTTTTTAAAACAACTTGAGATACATAGCGCGTACCATAAATCTGCAAATATAAGTTTTGGTCATGAGAAAGAACCAACCTTATACTTCAGGAAAAACAGAAAAACTCCTTATCATATTGATTATATATTTGCATCAACGGACATCATAAATTGCACTAAAGAATTTTCTATTGGTAAATATGAGGACTGGATCGCTTTAAGTGATCACATGCCATTAATGGCAGAATTCGAGTAAACTCCCTGGCTTTTTCAAGTACAACCTCAAAAAATAAGAATCTGACTGGCACATCCAGACACTCTCTGAACCAAAAAGACTTTTATTCTCCGAAACTCAAATAAGAGACAAACTCGGACTTACACAGTTGAACTAAAAAATAACAGGATGAATGCGTAAGCCTAAAGCTATTGAATTATCGAATTTTATTGAAGGGGTTTTTTTAAATGAAAAAGATGACAGAACAACATCTTATCAATGCATTTGGTGGGGAAAGCCAGGCACATATGAGATATTTGCACTTTGGAAATCAGGCAGAGAAAGAGAAATTCACCAACGTAGCCCGCCTGTTCCGCGCAATCTCTCATGCCGAATACGTACATGCAGGCGACCATTACAAAGCATTGAAACACCTCAATGGGGGATTTGTCGCAAACAGCATGGCTGCTTTTGGTCCAGGGGACACAATTAAAAACCTTCAACTGGCAATTGACGGCGAGACATTTGAAATTGAAGAAATGTACCCCGTATACATAGAAGTAGCAAAATTCCAGGGAGAAAAGATCGCGCAGAGAAGTTTTGAATGGTCATATGCTACTGAAAAACTGCATAAACAGCTTTTTGAAAAAGCATTCGAGTCGGTTAATGCAGGAAAAGATGTTGAACTCGGCCCTGTCCAGATCTGCGAGGTATGCGGATATACTCTAGAAGGAGAGGCACCCGATAGATGTCCAGTATGTGGTGCAGTAAAAGAGAAGTTTACTGCGTTTAGATAATTTCTAAAAGGCGAGCTTATCTTATAACTCAAAACTTACTTTTTTGAATTTCGTATTTTTAGAATATATAGGATAAGCCCAAAAATAAGTGTCCAAGCAGGATTTTCACCTGCGGAAAAGGGCAAAAGCCAATGCAAGAACCGAAAGCACACCGACAAGTGTAAAGGCTGGCGCGGATGCAGATGTGGACGGAGGCTCGGTTTCTGAAGCTGGCTGCTCTTCAGAAGTGGGAATTTTGCCTTCGTAGTATTCATTAGAAATAGTACAGTAGGCGACTGTGAAACCGCTATTCAGAACTGGCTCAGAATTTCCTTTTTCTAGAAGAGAATAACGGAAGTTGATAGGAACCGAACCACCTGCCCATTCATCAGTTGGTTTAATAGTCCATTCAAAAATGTGAGATTCATTTGGTTTTAAATTAACACTAGAATATCTATTCATTTGGGAAGGGCCTTCAACAACTTCAAAATCACCACTTCCGATCTCTGATATTTGCCCAGATACTTTATACTCTTGATAGACTGTAACATTTACTTTTACGTTAAAAGGCTCTCCAACCTTTAATGTAGGTGTTGCAACCGTTTCTCCTGGCAAAAATTGATCGTTAAAGTATACGTCAATTTTTCCATGTTCACTTAGTGCAGCGGCACTATTTTGAAAAAATAGAAGACTAATAATAATTCCAAAAGCTATAGATCTTATTCTCATAATAATTCTCCTTACTTTACGTTAGGTTTTCGTATCCAACTGATTGCTCAAAGGTTCCACCGTCTTTATCCCCTACCCCCTTTGGACCAGGACCAACAACTGTGACAGCATATCCTGAAAATTTGAAATTAATCGGAGCATTGGTCCCTAATTTCAGACTATATCCTTGTTCATCAGTTTTTATAGGATCGTAGATTTCGGAATATTTTCTAACATATTTTTGACCTTTATGCCCGAAATAGGGTTTAGGAATCACCTCATTATCATTATCGACAACAGTAAAAGCCTCATATTCTCCTTTCACCTCGTACGTCCACACATTTACCGTAAAAATCCAATGCGGAGGTAATACAGGTAACCCGCAGGGAACAGCTGCCATCGTCCTATCCAGCCTTTTTGTGACCTTATCTGCCACCTCCCCCGAATACCTATCAACGGTCTCGTCTGCCAGGTTTTTCAGCTCACCGTCAATATTCCCAAAAAGAATATCAAGAGCCTCACCCTTACTTGCTGTGACTGCACAGATGCCGTTTGCAACACCCATTCTAACATCCGTATCTACCCTGTTCAGAGTTGCTTCAAGTTCATCAGATCCAACCGAAGGGTTTGAATTCCGGATTTCTGTTTTTACAATAGATGCAAGTTCGGTTGCGAGCTGGTCTGTAGTAGATTTTTCAATTAATTCTTCATCGGAGAGGCTGTTAAGATAACCAGTTGTGACTGCACGGACACGGTCTTTTTTGATCCAGCCGGAAATAACAGGGTTTGAGCTTACTTCGGCAGCTACTTCTTCAGTAATCTGAAGCCTCATTTCCCGTGCATAGACCAGTTTCAGGTTGTGGACTTCCGTATTAAGGCGGGCTGTGTCTAAAGAAACTCCCTGTTCGCTGAGGTTCTGCTCCAGCAGGTTAACTTCTGTGTTCAGGGTGGAAATGCTCTGGCTGATCTGCCTGGAGGTTTTGGTCTTTACGTATTCGCCACTTGAGGATATGGCGTCTGCAATTTCTTCAGAAATATTGGTTGTGAAAATGCAGGTGTTCCGGACACCGAGTGGGTAGATTGTTTTCCCTCCCATAGAGTCAGCCCATTCGTATTCCCCTCTGAGATCGAAGTCCGGGTCGTGATAGAGGTAGTTCGGCTTCTGGTCAACTATGAGGGTCAGGTTTTCAGTCCAGTTGTATTTGCTTTCGGGCTGGCCTGTTACTGTCATTGTGGAGATAATGCCCATATCCTTTCCAAGAGCAGAGGCAGCCCTATCTATTGCAGGGTTGTCGAAAAGGGTCATGGGACCTGAGGTCACACTATCAAACGCGCCGGTACTGAGGCCTTTTTTCTCAAGGGCTTTGAGGATGTAAGAGTTCAGGTTGGTATCCAGTTTTTTGTTTTTTTGTTCGATGTCTTTAAGCAGCCTGTTGTAGGCTTCGTTTCTTGCAATGTATCGGGCAGAATCGCTTGAGGTGTACATCTTCCCGGCATGGGTGAGGTGCTGCTTTTTGTTTACATAGGCTTCCCGGCTTGCTTTGAGGTCAAGAACAAGTTTTTCGGCAGTTTTCACCTGAAGGTCTGTAGGGTCCTGGCCAGGGGATTCAAGGAGAGAATAGTTGAAAGTGGGGTTGTCCTTTTCAACAGCATCAAGCATTGCCAGCACTTCTTCGGCCATCACCCTGTGCAGCCAGGGTGGGATATCACAGTTGACAGCACGCTGTGCAAGATACTTCCTGTCAGGGTAAGCCCAGAAAGCGCTTTGGATTGTTCGGAGGTCCACGTAAGCAGTTCTGTATTTATCTGCAGCGTCGGAACAACAGGGGTCAAACCTTTCTGCACCGGCTGCGTACAGGGTTGTTTCCCTGTATTCCCTTTCTACAGGATCGGTATAGGTAGATATGCCCTTGTAGCCGCCTGTCGGAGGACGCTGGTGATAAATTACTGTAAGGTTTTCGGATTCGGTTTCTGTGTGGAAAAGAGATTCGGAATCGGCCTTGCTTATAGTCTCTGAATCAGAGCCGCTGGATGAGGCATAATTTGCTTCTATGGATGTGGTGCCGTCCGCGTGATGGTTGACCGTGTGCCAGACGTATGTGTATGTATAATCATAATTAATTCTCCACGTTGTCCTGATTCTATAATAGATATCATAGCGGACGCCCCAATCAAAAATGTGGTTTTCTCTGCTGAGATAGCCGTCACCTGTTCTGTTTTCGGCAACAAGCAGATCATTAGCTCTGTACTCGTAGTGAGGTTCAACTCTTACGTCAGCTATCTCTACGGACCTCAAGCTGACAGAGGCACCTATAATCTGCCAGCTTTTTAGCTTCCCTCTTGGAGGATCAATTTCAGGATCCAGAGTCTCCGAATAGAAGTTTGTAACAGAGTCACTCCAGGGATAAGAGGGCACACGTGACCCTGCATGCGTACCTGATGCAAGATAATCAGAATCCCAGCTGATAGTGTGCCCACTGTATGAAACCGAATCCCGGTCAAAATCCGCTGTGATTGTTGAAGCCAGAGGGTCAGGGGAATTAAAGCCGTCCCTTAAAATCTGTCCCTGGACAGGAGCAGTGTAGACGCTGTTTGTAACCGTGTGAATAAGGTCAGGATTCTCCTTTGCCCACACATGGTCATTGAAGACCCAGCCGTCAAGGACTCCTTCTGTGTAGTCTGAAGCTGAGACATTTATTTCCGCATACTCGGAAAGCTCGTCGTAGGAAGTGTTTGATCCCAAAAGGGATTTCTCTATACCTTTTTCCACTTCCAGGGAAAAGGATTTGTTCTGCGCAAAGGAAGAATATGTAGTCGTGAGATTCACTCTTTCATCCGTTTCATAATCATAGGGAATCACAGAGACATTCGAAGTGGTTGAGTTCAGCAGGTTCGGGCTGGTCTTTGCACTGCTGGAAGCGCGGACGTCTTCATACAGGACCTTTCCATTATAGTAAGTGGTGTATGTAAGAGCCAGAGGGTCAACCGAGTCAAAGATTTTTTTCTGAGTGTAAAGTATGGCTCCATTGACAGAACTTGCAAGGGCAGGATTTGTCAGGATGTTCAAAGGGCCGTTTGCATAATGTTGCCAGGGGCCGTAAATAAAAGTCCTCAGGTTTGTTGCCCCGAGCACGATATTGGAAGTTGAGTCCAGGCCTGAAGATGTTCCGAGTGCGGTTTCATATTCCCTGACAAGCTCTTCGAGCAGGGGTTCCCTTGAGGTGATAAGGGTGGAGAGGTTCATGCTCATATTGAACGTTTCTCCGGATTCAAGGTCTATAAGGGTATAGTTCAAAACAGGAATTTCAAAAATATAGTAAATCGTATAGCTTTTGCCCGCAGGGGAAATCTCCCGCTGAAGGGTTCCTTCAACTTTTCTTACCTTTATTTGCTCGGGTTCTATATCAGGTTCCACATTAATGGCATATTCCCTGAAGGTATGGCTGTTGCCCTGGTAGTTTGCCGAAAGCAGCCTGTTGAAAGATTCTGCCGTGATATCCTTTATAGGACTTGCTTCAATCTGGAACCAGTCCGAGGCTTTGAGTTCGTCTCCATAGTAGAGTTCAATGGATGCATATCCTGCTTCTGCAATTTCCGGAACTTCCACATGTTCATCAAAGGAAACTCTTTGAAGAAAACCGGTAGCTTTACCATAATTTACACGTTTGAGTTGCTTCCCTGCAGAATCTTTTACGACCAGGACAACGTCCCTGTTTTTCCAGAGTGATTCGATTCTACCCCAGACATCGGAGGGCAGGCTTATGGAGATTTGAAGGGTGTCTCCTTTCTCAAGGTTCTGGTTTTGTGGAACTGCCATAAAATTGTCTTCGGAGAACCTCTCAACAGGAGAGCCTTCGGGCAAAATCACAGGGTGTTCTCCCTGCCACTCCAGGGCTTCCATCCCGGCATAGTTAAGACAGCGGGAAAGATCAGATACGGCGAGATTGATAGCCGTCTGCCTGGGATCGCTTTTCTCAGTAGTATAGATTGTTTCGGCAACTTCGCTGTCCATTTTCAGAAGGTAGACAGAAGTAAAGGTTGCAGCAAGGACAATGAAAATCCCTATTACGGCATAAGGAATATAGGCGCTGGTATCCTGGAAAAACCAGGAACATTTGAAAAAAGAGCGTTTAATAAATTGTTTCCCAGCTATACGCCTCACCCGCAAAATAAATATTGTAAAGAATTGAAGAATTAGAGTAAAAAATATTAGATAGTTTTATACATAAATAGTTTCCTTTATATTGGAAAAGCATATAAATAAAAATAAAAGATAGATAAATAAAAAACAAGTAAAAAGCAAATCAAAAAAATGGAAAAAATAATTTATTTTATTTGCTGATACTGTTATTTGTTGATACTGTTATTTGCTGACTGTTATTTGCTGACACATTTCATCCTTAACTGACAATCTTTCCCAGGAAATAGCCGGGCTTCGCGCTCGTAATTTCCACGTTAGCATATTCACCGGGCGCGAGGTTGGAGCCGCTAATCACAACCGGACGATAAGAGTCCGTACGTGTAAGAACATCCCCCATCTCCGTATACTTCGAGACAAAAACCCTGCCTTTCCAGCCAATTATCTCGTGCTTGGACTCGATCTTTATCTGCTCACAGACTTTATGTAGAGTGTGGGAGCGCTGCACGGAAATCCTGGAATCGAGGTTCCGGAAAGAAAAGGCTTTAGTGTGCGGACGCGGGGAGTATCTGGAAATATTGATCTTTTCCGGGCGGTATTTTTTTACCCATTCTACGGTTTCTTCGAAATCCTCATCAGTTTCCTCGCAGAAGCCAACAATTATGTCGGTAAAAAAGGAGAGATCTTCGAAGCGAGAACGGAATTTCATAATGATTTTATCCACAGCGTCCATTTTATGCAGGCGGTTCATTTTTTTCAGTACAGAGTAAGAGGCAGACTGAATCGGAAGATGGAGGAGCTTGAAAACTTTATCGGAGTCGAAGGCATCTACCAGATCGTCCAGGATAGGAAGAACGGAAAATGGGTTCATCATACCGACCCTTACCTTGAAATCGCCGGGAATTTCCGAGATCATGCGCAGGAGCTCAGGTAGTTTGACGCCTGTATCCATACCGTACTGGCTGTCGTCCTGGGAGGTGAGCCAGATCTCCCGGCAGCCGTCTGCAACTGCTGAGCGAATATCCTTTACGATTTCTTCAAGTGGGAAAGAGCGAAGCTTACCCCTTGCATGCTTTACTATACAATAGGAGCAGGCGAAGTTGCAACCCTGGGAGATCTGGCAGATATGAATATTGGGATTGGAGCGCTCACGTGGAACATTAAGGAAACCCAGGGGCTCCGAAGTCCGCAATTCCAGGTGCTGTCCTCCGGAAATCCCTGACTTTTCCCTCTTTTCGATAGAGGAGAGAAGATCACCCAGACGAGAAATTGCATTTACCCCAAGAATATGGGCTTCAGGGTTTGCATGCAGGATATCTTCAAGCTGGACTTCGGGCATGCAGCCGGAAACAATTACCTGGATGCCTTTCTCGCCCATAATGCGGATCTTATAGAGGATTTTTTGTTCTGTTGTATACTTGACCGTGCAGGAGTTGCATATATAAATCTCTGCCTGACTGGCAGCGCCAGGGCTCAATAACTCATGCCCGAGCCTTTCCACACTTGCCTTCATGATCTCTGCTGATGCCTGGCTTGCAGAACAGCCAAAACTCTCAAGATAGACTTTCATACTCTGCCTTCACAATTTGATTTGACACTTTGACGTGACATTTTTTAATTTTATTTTTTAATTTTATTTTTTGATCTGACATTTTGATTTGGTTTTTTGATCTGACATTTTGATTTGACATTTTGACTTCGTACTGTGGCTTGATATTTTGACTTGACACTTCGAATTGATACTTCGGCTCAAGATTTTACAGTTTGCCCTGATATTTATAACGATGTCCATAATCCATATTCACTGATTATACCAGAAGATACCTGAGAAGATACCTGACCCACACCGGTCCGTGTTTCAAAAAGTGGTGGAAATAAAAAGATGAAAAAAGGATTTACAGGTAGAGTGGAGTCTCCCGCTTATCCTTGATATAAATACTGTCTGTGAACCTGACAGCTCCGGATGCACCCATGGAGACTGTGTGTACTCTGGCATCTCCGCCACCAAAGAGGTTGGCTTCACGCAGGAAGTGACCCGGAGTTACAGCTGTTGCGGAAAAAATTACATCTTTTCCTGGAACAAGTCTATCGGTATCAAGGATGTCATTAAGATTCTCAAGGGTGATTCCCATCTTTTCGAGCCTGGGCATTTTTTCTTCTATTTCTTCCTCGATTTTGTCTTTCGTCTTTCCGTTTGCAACGGTTGGCAGGACAAGCCTTGCAAGGATTTTTCCACCCAGGATCTTGATTGCAGCGGCTGTCAGGACAGCCTCTCCCGAACCACCTGCTCCCATAACCATATGGATCCCTGAGCCGCGGACAGCAGTTGCAACGCCAGGCATAAGGTCTCCGTCGGTGACCAGCCTTACGCGGGCTCCAGCTTCCCGGATTTCGGTTATTTTTTGGACGTGTCTGGGACGGTCAAGAATCACTACCACAAGTTCTTCAATGCTTCTCCCGAGCGCTTTTGCAACAATTTGAAGGTTGTACCTGACAGGGGCGTCCAGATCGATCCTTTCATCAGGGTGGTCCATTTCATAACGAACGACATCCGGACCGACAACTATCTTGTCCATATAGATATCCGGACCGTGGAAGATACCTCCCCTTTCAGCCATAGCCATGACTGCAACCGAACCCGGGCAGCCATCTGCTGTGAGGTTTGTGCCTTCCAGAGGATCGACTGCAATATCAATCTCAAGGTTACCTTTCCCTGTCCCGACCTCTTCTCCGATATAAAGCATAGGGGCTTCGTCCCTCTCTCCTTCCCCTATCTTAATTATGCCTTTCATGTCAAGCTTGTTCAACATCCTTCGCATGGAGGCAACTGCTACCTGGTCGGCAAAGTGCTTGTCCCCGCGTCCCATCTGATATGCTGCTGCAATTGCCGCAGCTTCGGTTACATGAATGAGCCTTGGCAGTAAGTTGTATTCAATAGGCCCGGCACACTCGAACATCTCTTCTACAGTCTTTGGATGAGGCATGATAATCGACTCTTATTTCCTGCTTCCTGATAATATCCTGAAATAAAAATCCTTTTCTAACTATTCCCTTTGTCTGTTTATGTGATCTGTTGGCACAATACTATATTAAGGAATCTATTAGCAAGGTCCGAAGACAGATATTTATCTCATGAAATATCTATCGAAGAAAACCAGATAAAAATATCAATAAGACAGTACAAGGTTGACCCGAATCAATTATAAATACGGAAATATTAAACACGGAAACTTTTTATTACACTCACAACCGAAGTGAAAAAACCATGAAAGTCCACTGCCTCCAGCACCTTAAAAATGAGACTCTTGGAAATATAGGGACCTGGGTGTCCCTGAGAGGGCACAGCCTGACAAAAACCCTGCTTTATGAAAAACCTGTCTTTCCTGAGCCTGAGGACTTTGATTTGCTCCTGATAATGGGCGGTACAATGAGTGTTTATCAGGAAAAGGAGTTCCCATGGCTCAAGCCTGAAAAAGAGTTTGTAAAAAAGGTAATAGATACAGGCAAACCTGTGCTTGGAAGCTGCTTTGGAGCACAGATGATTGCAGAGGTTCTCGGAGGAAAAGTTACCAGAAGTAGGTTCAAGGAAATAGGCTGGCACAGGGTGAAATTTTTACCAGGAAAAGACCCGAACAATGAGAAAGGGATAAGCTCAGAGTTTCCTCCAGGCTTATTTCCTGAATTTACTGCTTTCATGTGGCACGGAGACACTTTTGAAATCCCCGCAGGCGCAGTAAGACTTTTCGAAAGCGAAGCCTGCCTGAATCAGGGTTTTATTTATAGAGGAAACATTCTCGGGCTGCAGTTTCACCCTGAAGCTGACAGGCAGTGGATAGGGAACCTTATAGAGGATTCGGGGCACGAGCTTGTTGAAGGAAAATTCATCCAGTCTAAAGAGGAAATATTCAGGCATGAACATTTTCTTGGAGGCTCCCGAAATATTGCTTTTTCCCTGATGGACTGGTTTGAGAAAAAGTGTGAAAATTGAAGTAGAGGCGAAAAGGTCATAATATGAAATAGGAGCTTAAAAAGATAATCCGGTGTTTAAAAATCAGGTAGGCCTGGGTTTAAGTTGAATCCAGGCATTGATTTAAGTTCTGTTCAATTTAATTTCTGCTTATTTTAAGAAGTCTGCAAGAGCCACTCTTTCGATCACGAGTTCCGGGATATGTTCTTCTCCTGAGGCTTCTATTTCTGCATCTGTAATTTTGAAGAGAGAAAGGATCCCTTTCCTTTTCGCACTGGAATAAGCAAGCAGTTCAGAACACGGTTTTTCTTCGATAAGATTCTGAAGTTCGGAGAAAGCAGGAAGCAAATTATCCATTTTTCCAAGCAGCACGAAAACCGCATTATTTTCTCCTTCATGCAGGCCTATAGAAAAACTCCTTTCAATCTGCCTCTCTCCGGCTGCATAACGCATGATCTCGATGCCCGGGTCTTTTGCAACGTTCCTGCCTGCTGCGACAGCTCTGAGAGCCTTCCCTACTGCAAAATGAAGGTGTCTTTCGCCCGCGATAAGGTCGGCATTCAGACCCTGGATTGTTACTTTGTTTTCGGAAGCTGTTGTGTTTATTGTTTTTAGAAAAACGGGAAGGTTCGGGATTCCCACCGCTCCGCAAATAACCTGGATTTCCCTTTGCATTTCCATACTCCTGCCATATCCCGGACTCTACAATAAGGGTTTCGGTTGAGGAAAATGTGTAATAAAGCAAGCAGGCAATCTGGACCTGATATAAAGGTTTTTATTCTTCCGATGTATATACTTAATGACTAATAAAATTAATAGAGTAGTTATATATATATTATAAAAGTCCCTAATATATTTTGCACTTAAACAGTTCGGAGAGCTAAGTCCATATGTCTCCGGGAAGGTGTTAAACATAAAAAATGATAGGATCAAGTCAGAGTTATGTTTCTGTTCGATTATTCCATCCAATGGCCTTACTGCAGTCTATAAGGAAGCGGAAGAAAGGACAGAGCTTACAGCAGCTTATATTAAGGCAGGGCTGCAACAAAACGAGCGCTGCATCTGGCTTGTCCCGAACCCTGAAAGTGCAGAGTTAGCAAAAGATTTGCTTGCAAACTCGGAGCTGGATGTCGAAAACTGCATAAAAACAGCAAGGCTCAAGATAATCCCCCTGCAGGAAGCGGCAGCCGTTTCTGTCAAGCAGCCTGAGGTTTCAGAGATATATTTTGATTGGAAAGCAGGGGCTCCGCAAAAAGAGATTATTAAGTTTATCCATACAGGAAACTGGCGGTACCTGCGCATCAACCTGGAAGTTAAAACGTTTGGAAAATCAATTACCGGCTCCCTTAAAGAATTAAGACGTATCCTTGCTGAAAATATACCTGAAAAGAAAATCAGGCCACTCTTTATGATTAAAGAGGAAGATCTTTCCCCAGGGGAGGTTTTCGACCTTATAGAAGCCGGGGAAAAATTGCTGACAAGAAGAAATGGAAAATGGAAATTTCTCAGAATAAAGCAAGAAAGTCCGGACAAAAAGTTTAAGACATTACTTGAGAGTTCAGGGGACTCCATTCTCATACATGACATGAAAGGCAGGGTTCTGGAAGCAAACCATGTAGCCTGTGAAATCTTCGGATATACACGTAGCAAAATGCTCGGAAAGCACATTAAAGATTTACGGACCAATATCCACCTTACCGAGTTCGGACAGCAGATAGAGAAGCTAAAACAAACCGGATATTTTATTTTTGAAATGGACTCCCTGAGGAGAGACGGCACGGTTATTCCTCAAGAAATCAACAACAGGCTAATTGAATACGAAGGAGAGGCAGCCGTAATATCCATCGGAAGGGACATAAGTGAAAGGAAGCATACCGAAGAAGCCCTGAGGGATTCGGAAAGAAAATACCGGATGCTTTTTGAAGAGTTCCCCGGAGGAATAGCCCAGTTCGATACAGAGGGAGTTATTACTCTATGCAATGAAAGCTTTGTGAATCTTGTCGGAAACCATGAAAAGGAAAAAATCAGCTTAAATTTACTTAACCTTTTAGAAGAAAAAAATCCTGAAGAAAAAAATCCTGAAGAAAAAAGTGCCACACACCTCCCCGAAGTTCCTATACACTATGATATGAAGTATATATCTGGCAATAAAAATGGAAGGAATGAAAGGATACCTGTTGCGATAACATACAAGCCTCTAATGTCTGAAAACTCAGGATTTGCCGGAGGCATTGTACTCGTAGAGGACCTCACTGAGGTAAAGAGGCTGGAAATTGTAAGGCTTCAGCAGATCGAGTCTCTTCGAAAGCTAGTGGATTCAATACCTGTACCCGCCTTTTGTAAAGACAGGAATGGAATATATATTGCCTGTAACAGGGCTTTTGAAACTCTTATGAGGATGCAAAAAAAGGAAATCCTGGGGAACTCTCTTCGTAGTTTTACCTCTCCTAAATTTGCTGAAAAGTACCATATAATGGATATAGAACTGGTAAAACATAAAACAACCCGGGTCTATGAAACCTCTTTAAAGTTTCCTGATGGTTCTGTACACCAGGTAATGTTCAACAAGTTCGTATTTAGTGGCGTGACAGAAGAAGACTCGGTGCTTCTCGGTATTATAATTGACATAACCGAACGCAAGCAGGCTGAAGAGAAAATGTTTCAGGCAAAAATGGCTGCTGAAGCTGCAAACAAAGCAAAAACCACTTTTATTGTCAACATGAGCCACGAACTGAGAACTCCCCTGAACGCGGTTATAGGTTTCTCAGACCTCCTCTTAAGTGAAACTTTTGGTCCTCTTAACGAGAAACAAAAGAGGTATACTGAAAATATTTCGAACAGCGGTAGCCATCTTCTTGACGTAATCAATGATGTACTGGATATCTCAAGGCTTGAGCTGGGAAATATTGAGCTTTATTATGAAATAGTGGACGTACCCGGAATAATTGAAGAGGTTCAGAGAGTGCTCTCTCCCCTCTCAGTTGAGAAAAATATCAGTATAGAAACTAATATTGGGCAGGGATTGAAAACCATAATTGCTGATAGGGTAAAGCTCAAACAGATCCTTTACAATATTTTGAACAATGCAATTAAGTTCTCTTCCGAAGGCGGGAAAGTAAATATCGTTGCAGAGCTTCGGGAAGATATGGTTGAGATCAGTGTAAAGGACGAAGGTCTCGGCATACATGAGGTTGACTACGAAAAGGTTTTCCAGCCATTCGTACAGATTGATGAGTCCATATCCAGAAAACACGGAGGGGTGGGGCTTGGACTCGCACTCGTCAAAAGGTTTGTCGAACTCCATGGAGGTAAAGTATGGGTAAAAGCAAGTCCCGGAAAAGGCAGTACCTTCATCTTCAGAATTCCGAAAAGACCTGAAAACAAAATCCAGGAAAAAAATGCTACGAATTACTTACAGGTCTTGTATAACCCTGAAATTGAAAAGGAAGAGGAAAGAGTTAGAGAAGAAATAAAATTAAAGGTAACCTGAGAGTTAAAGAAGAAATAAAATTAAGGTTAGTTTGAGGAAAGTAATATTATGGGATAAGAATTAAAGTTAGAAAAAAATAATAAAGAAAATAAAAGAAAAGCCGAAGTTTCAGTATGGGCCCTGAACTATCAAACATTTGAGAACAAACTCAACCACAAGTAACCCAAGCACCACCATTAAAAAAAGAATAAAAAGGTTGAGGATGATCTGGCCGACTTTTGTCCTGACCGACGCCAGTTCATACATCTGGATTCCCATATATAAATATGAAATGGACGGTATATAACCATTTGGAAATCCCCATACTTACCTGAATAGTTGAGCTTGAAAATTCAGGTTAACAAAGAAGTTTCAGGCAATTGCTTTTTTAGCGACCTGCTCTTCGCTGCAATTATCTTCTGCTGATCAGCCTTTTGTTACATTTTATTATTAATGCTCTTCCATTACTCCTTTTTGATCCTTTTCTTCAATTACCTTGACAAAATGCCTGTCTGATAAATCTTCTTTTCCGGACCAGAAAATTGCTTTATGGTATTTCCATACATCAGGGTCAAACTCAAGAATGCCTACATGGACAACAAGTTCAAAGACAAACCAGTAACCTGCAAGCAGATGCCCTAAACGGATCAGTCCCAGAGCATCAATGTTAAACAAAGGCGCAATATACCAGGCTGCAGAGAGAATCCATCCGGAGATAGGGATCCCTAAAGGAGCCCAGGCAATATTGTAAAGCACTATTCCCGTTATGGCAATAACAGCAATTGCAGTGCTTTCTAAAATAATAAGCAGCTTGAGCAGGGGATGAAGTTTAGTAACATAATGTCCCTTGCGTTCATCATAAACCGTAAAAGCAGGGTATTTGCCTTTCCCGAAAAAATTCCTGACAATACCGAACAGACGTTCTGCATCATCCTCTCCGAACATGTAGGATTCCCTGAAATGCCTTATTCTATCCCTAAAACACAACCTCTGCCCTTCGCAGGAAAAGACATTATAGGGGACCAGAAGCCAGTTTGCGACCAGGAAAAAAGGAACTGCAATCATGTGTAGAGTCCGAGCTGTATGAAACTCCATGAAATCCCAGCCAAAATAAATCTTGAACCCTGTGATAAGAAGGGTAAACATAGCAAGTAAATGAACCAGATGAGTAACCCTCTCAAGCCAGGTATACCGTTCAACGACCATCCTTCTGGAAGCAGGTTTCTCAGCAGACCGTACCATATCAAGCCTCCTTAAAGCACCCTGATTATCTGATCCGGATGTTTTCCGGTTCGATCAATTGTATGGACCGCACATGCGAGACAGGGGTCATAGGAGCGGGCGGTATGCAGGATACCAAGAGGGTTTGCATAGTCTACCCCGAGGGCATTTTCAGCAGCTGAGATTTTAGTTCCTATGAGAGCCTGCTCAACAGGGCTCGGAATTCCCTGCGCGTTCCTTGGAGCAAGGTTCCAGGTACTCGGAACCACAGCCTGGTATAGAGTGGTCATGGAGTCCGGACCTGTAGCAATCCAGTGCCCGAGAGCTCCACGCGGAGCTTCCCATAAGCCCATCCCTTCCGAGTCCTTTGCCATGGAAAGGTCGGTATGCACTGCAACCTTTGTATCTGGCTCCAGATCCTGCAAAATCCATTCCATAAGTTCAGGGATAACTACAAGGATCTCCTGCATTCTTGCAATCATCCGGGTATAGTTATTTGCAGGAGAGTAGCCGTTTTCCTCAAAGGCTCTCACCAGTCCTGTAGTGAGAGGTTCCCCCATAATCAGAAGACGGGCAAGAGGTCCAACCTCACAGGGAATACCATTGTAATGGGGAGCCTTTGACCAGGAGTAACGGCTTTCCGACCCTCCCGTGTAATTGATTTTATCGGGATCTCCTTCGGGGACTGTAATCCCATTCCAGGGGGCTCGATCTTCTTCCTCATCAACATAAAATGAATGGGTAATATTCTCCGAAATCTTCCTGTAATCGAATTCTTCAAGTTCCAGATGCCCGTTCATATGACCTGAAGGAATGACCCTGTCATCCGCAGGGCTTGCAGGGTCATACCCATCCCCTTTCTCAGGCTTGAAGAAGAGTCCATAAGAGAGAAAACCGATTTTATCAGGGTCACTGTAACCTCCTGCCCTATCCATTTTCATACTGATAGGCAGGTCAAGAAGCTGTTCCCCTATCAGTTCCGAGCCGAAAGCCGCAAAAAGAGGGACGTCTCCCCAGCCGGAGGAGTGTGAAAAATCATTGCTGGAAAGGGAATTCCCCAGAAGTTCCTGCAGGCGTTCCAGGAGGAAATCGACAGCGTTTTGCGGAGAAGAAGCCCTGTAAGTATTTTCAATCCAGGTATCGGGAGAAACTCCGAGAGTAAATGTTTCAACAAACTCCGCAGTCTTCGAGACATAAGCTGCAAGTTCTCCGATATCTCCTATGTGTGGAGAGTAAACCACTCCTCCTACATGCTGCAGGACAGAATGGGGCATCTTGCCGCCGAAAAGGGAAATTGCTTCATGCAGACGACGAAGTTCGCCTATAGCACCAAGGTAAGAAGAGCCAGCAGGATGACGGATACCATTGTACTGATTAACCAGAGGCGCAAAACGCCCGGATAATTCCCCCCATACTGCGCTCCCCATATCTCCGTGCTGTATCAGGATATCATGATAAGCAGGGTTTGCAAGGTCCGGACCCCAGAGCACATAGATATGGGCAGCATGGCTTGCAATCAGATTCATTCCCTGGTGAATATTCCGCATAACAAGGGCATCTTTGGGGACCTGGTCAGCAACCCCGAAAAGGTCATCCAGAGCATTTGCTGCAGCTATGCTGTGGCATACAGGACAGACCCCGCAAATCCTTTCGGTCATAAGTGCTGCATCCCTGGGGTCATGCTTCTGAAGAAGCCTCTCAAAACCTCTAAAGAGCAAAGCATTGCTCTGGGCATCGGTAATTACGCCGTCTCCGTCAACCTCGGTGTTGATTCTGTAATGCCCTTCAATTCTTGAAACCGGGTCTACGGTTACCTGAACCATTATTTTTCATCTCCGGTTTTTTCTGGAGCATATTCTTCAGAAATATCCTTTTTTTCCTCAGGCTTTTTCAAAACAGTCCTCCTTATGGCGTGAGCACCTGCAGCAAGAAGCGCCCCTCCTATTGCCACGCCTGCTATAGTATCGAGATCAGTACCGACAATTCCGGTATCTTCAATCTCCACGTAAAAAGGTCTGGTGCTGTCAGGAAAACCTGCCTGCACGCAGCCGATACAGGGAGAGCCTGCCTGCGGACAGAAATTGCGGTGTCCGTTCCAGTGGCGAGTGGCACAGTCGGCATGGGAATAGGGGCCCTTGCACCCCAGTTTCCAGAGACATTTTTCTCCCCCAACAGTAAGGTCAAACTCTCCACGGTCATAGAATCCGCGGCGTGGGCAGTTATCGTGCACTGTATGGTCAGGAGGGTAGAAAACTTTAGGACGTTTCCATCTATCCAGCACCTCAGGTAAATCTTCAGGCACCCTGATCTTCCCCAGGGCAAGTGCCCCTATCGTCAGAAAAACCCAGTCCGGATGAGCAGGACAACCATTGATATTGATTACCGGAGTATTGATACTAAGTAGATCGACAATACCCTTTGACGGGTCTTCAAGAGTAAAAGCAATCCCGCGGTGATCCAGAAGCTCATTCACGTCGCTCTCAGCAGCATTTACTCCACTATGGGTCGCACACTGCCCTATTGCAACAATTACCGAGGCATTTCTTGCAGCTCTCTCGTAAACCTCTTTATAGGGCCTGCCTCCAAGGATCAGATATTTCCCTGAGCCGTCAGGCCCATTCGGGACTCCACCCTCAGAAATAAGAATATAGCCTCTTTCGTGTTCAAGAATCTCATCCAGCAAGATTTCAGAATTCAGTTCACTGTTATTTGCTGGCTTTCCATCCACGAAAATTCCCTGCTGCATCATGAGAACTTCCTGATAAAGCAGATTTAGATTAAAAATCTGGAGTAATTCTACAATATCAGGGGATTCTCCGTCCAACATTGATATGCTGCAACCAGTACATTCTACCCCATGGAGCCATACTATTTTAGTTTCAGGGAGTTCATTAAGGGCTTTTGCCATGTCGCTTTTATATGTTTGTAAAAACAGCGAGGCTCCCAGTACCCCAACCGCCTTTATAAAGGTTCGGCGGTCCATCATCATGAAATCAAGATTTTTAAATTTTTCAAGTAAAGATTCTCCACTCGTTCTACTTCCCCCGAAGAAAATAAATAATTTTTATATAGAAATATAATAAAACATAAACCCTATTGTATTAAAAGACTATTACGCCCTTGAACACGGTCATCCAAACTGTATAACCACCGCCTGTCATGGCTATTCTTCAATTTATTAAAACAGTCTAATTACATTCAAAATAAATATGGTTTTTTCTAAAGATTTATATATTTTAATGACCAGTTTATATATTGAAATTTTAAATCTAGTATCTGCAGTGTAATATGGAAAAAACAATACGCGCTGCATACTATAGGGAGTAGAATTATGGATAATGTGGGGAATAGAATATGACTATTGGGGACGGTCACGATTTAAAATCGTCGAGGTTTGCAGGCGACGAGGTTTTAGAGGCTTGCTATGACAAAGAAAGGGTTCTTCGCAGAGGCGATAGCGGCTCAGCAGTAAAAAAAGTTCAGGAAGCTCTGATAATTCTGGACATTCCTGTGCCCAAAGTTGGAGCCAATGGTATCTTTGGCGACGAAACTGAACTGGCTGTCAGGAGCTACCAGGAGGCACGCGGCTTGAAGGTTGATGGGGTAATAGGGCAGGATACTATAGAAAGTCTGGACGCGGAATTCCCCAGGGTAGTACAAGAACCTTCAGTTTCACCAGCAACAGAACCATATGTTTCTGAGGTTCCAACTCCATTGGTACCGGAGCCTCCGGTTAAACCACCCAGGGCATCTGCGGTTAGACTATCCGGGGACTATCCGGAACCTGTAAGAGCGCCTCCGGTCCCAATAGTAGAGGAGCCTCAGGTTCCGCCAGTACAGGCTCCTGTTGTAGAGCGAGTAAGTGCGCCTGTGATCGAACCGGTAAAGGCACCACCTGTTCCGCCTGTACCGGAGGTATCAGCTCAACCGGAGAGTGCAGCCAGGCGTTTAAAAACAACACCGCCTTCAACTGCACCTGTAACTTCACCTGTAACTCCGTTGCCCCCGCAGGCTGACAGCCAGGGCAGAAAATTCCATTCGTCAGGGATATGGAGTGGGGATAGTTACTTTGAAGTCCAGGGTGGCCAATCAATGCACTTTGAGGTGAAAAATATCCATGCTCTTGCATCAACTATCCGGATAAAAGCCAATACTGGAGAAGCTCAAGAAGCTATGATTTTGTCTCAAACAACTGCCACTTTCGAATTCTCCATGGTTGGCAAAGAGCCTTTTAACTGGAGATTTGAGATTGAAACGGATAGTGATGATACAGCTTTACTTGAGTGGTATCTCTACAGTACCTGGGTACCAGGAGATCCAGATAATTTTTGAGCGGAAAGAAAAAATCTTTCCTTTTTTTAATTTGCCTGCTCAGCACGTTCTTTAAGCGCCCGGTTCATCTCGTTAAAGCTACTTTTCGTATCTTTAAGCAATTTAGTAGAAAATGGGATCAGTATCCCGTTAAATTCCTCATGTTGAATGAAACGCACCTGATTCTCATTCAGTGGTTCGATGACAAAGCTGTGCTCGCCGTCAAATATCCAGGGGATAAAAAGACGTCCCAACCAGCATAATTGTCTTTCAGGCCTCGCGACAAGAACGGTTGGATGCAATGTCATAATGAGATTTCCCGCACGCATCTTAGCTGTCAGCTTTTCACCTGGACTTGGAGTTCCGGTCATATTCTGAATAGAGGGATTCCACTGAGGATATGCCTTGAAATCGAGTAACACCTGCCACACCCTGGAAGCAGATGCGTTAATGACTGCTTCAGCCTGAATATCTTTATGAGTAACAGATGTATTTACAGAGACAAGCCTTACTACATGGAGAACTAATAGGAAAAAAAGCATTCCTATCATTAATTTGATAGTAGATTTTGACATTGTTTTCCCCCTCGTTTATAAAATTATCAAATAAATATATTAGATTAAAAAAATCTGTTAATTTATCAAATAAATATATTAAATTAAAAAGAATCTGTTAATATATGTTTTGTATCTTTATATTGATCTTCCATTGATTTTTGTATAGTATATCAAAAATAAAGAAATTCTGCCAATAAATCAATGAGAAAGGGTTTTGAGGTAAAACAGAAAAAAGCCAAAGCAAAAATCAAAGCAAAAATTAAAGCAAAAGTCAAAACAAAAGTCAAAACAAAAGTCAAAAAGAAAAACCAAAAAGAAAAACCAAAAATTACAAAAAATAGATTAAGGAGTGTAAGAAAGCTCGTCCCTGATAAGCACTATAGTTTCATCCACAGCCTCGAGGACTTCAGGACTGATATCACAGGAAATTTCAGTAGCTAATTCTCCGATTTCTATCCCTATTACCACAATTTCCGGAAGCGACTGTACCTGCTCTCCAATTCTCAAAACATCGGTAATTGTAAGGTCGTGCACAGAGACAAGGGTGTGCGGTTCAGCACCTTTTATCAGGTCCCTGCCTTCGATACGATGTATCGAACCTTTCCGACTGCCTGTCAGAACTGCATCGACTATTATGACTTTTTTCGCACCGTCAAGCAAGTTAAGGAGATCAAGCCCACAGACACCTGCATCCGCTATATCAAGGCCTTCGCGTCCTTCGAGTTCCGTTTTTTTAAGGGCTTCGATAACTTTCAGGCCGACGCCATCATTGCCCATTAGAGGGCTTCCGCAGCCCAGGATTCGGACAGGAGCATGTAATATAGACATATTATCACTTTAAAGAGTTGATTATGTGTTTATTATTCTTTTTTAGCTATCGTATTTTTCTAGCTATCGTATTTTTCTAGCAACTTTGGATCCATGCAAACCTATATGCCTATATTACATTCCTTGCATTCTTCCCGGGCTCCGGAATTCTCTGAACGTTAATCTTTTACGACTTCAGAAGGCGTATCGGACGAATCGTGCCAGAGTTCCCTGTCAGGAAGGTGTTTTGGATTGGGCTTAACAATTTCCACATAGTGAGCATCTGACAGGTCCTCTTTTCCGGACCAGAAGATTGCTTTGTGATACTTCCAGACGTGCGGGTCAAACTCAAGGATGCCCACGTGGACAACCAGTTCAAAGATAAACCAGTACGTCAAGAGCAGATGAGAGGCCCTGAGGAACTGCAGGGAACTCATCCCGAATGAAGGTGCAATCAGGTCTCCTGCAGACAGGACCCATGAACCTATAGGGAGCCCGAAAAGTGCCCAGTCAAGCCTGTAAAGTACAACGCCTGAAACGGCAATTGCAAAGATGGCGGTGCCCTCAAGCACAATAAGGATCTTCATTACGGGATGAAGTTTGGTTTTGTAGTGTCCCGACACTTCATCATAAATGGTGAATGCGGGATACTCACCCTTTCCGAAGAAATTGAGGATTATCGCTTTCAGGCGTTTTGCATCTTCAGGACCGAAGACATAATGATCCATGAAATGTGCCAGTTTCTCCTGAACTCCACCTTCGCTTGAAGAGAAGATGTTGTACGGAATAAGGATCCAGTTCACTGCAAGCAAAGCAGGAACCATGATCATATGAAGGGCGCGGGCGTTGTGGAAACTCATAAAGTCCCAGCCTGCGTAGATTTTTAACCCGGTAATGATGAGCACCAGCATTGCCACAGCATGGATGGTGTGGGCCGTCCTGTCAAGGACGGTATAGCGCTCAACAACCATCGGGTTGTCTTTGGATTTCATCTATAGGTCGCCTCCTTATACTATTCTTAAAGTACGTGGAGCGTTTTTCCCGGTAAGGTCAATGGTGTGTACTGCGCATGAAACGCAGGGATCATAGGACCTGCCGATATGAAGGATGTTAACCGGATTGGTGTAATCGACACCAAGAGCGTTGTCTACGGCATTGATATTTGCCCCTATAAGGGACTGCTCTAGAGGACCGGGTACACCTGCACCGTCTCTCGGGGAGAGGTTCCAGGTGCTCGGAACAACTGGCTGATAGGTAATAACCTTAGAGTTGCTGTCGGTAGAGACCCAGTGCCCGAGAGCGCCGCGTGGAGCTTCCCAGAGGCCCATACCTTCGGAATTCTTTGCCATTGAAAGGTCGGTGTCAACAGCGATCTTGCCGTTAGGGTCATAATCGACAGTTACCCACTTAAGGAGCTCATTTGCGATAATGGCTGTTTCCTGGATGCGGGCCATCATTCTTGTGTAAACGTTAGCCGCAGAGTAACCGTTCTCGTTAAAGGCCAGAGCAAGTCCGGTCACAAGAGGCTCTTTAGCTGCAAGCATACGTGCAAGAGGTCCGACTTCACAGGGAACTCCGTCATATCTCGGAGCCTTATTCCAGGTGTACCTGCTCTCGGAACCCTGATCGAAGCGGATTGCTTCAGGATCGGTAAACGGATTGGTCTCACCTTTTGAAGGATGGACATCAGTTGTGTCTTCATAGAAGGCGTGAGCAACACTCTCGGTAATCTTGCTTGCATCAAAATTCTGATATTCGAGGCTTCCGGTTACTACGCCTGAAGTCAGGAAGCGGTCTCCTGCAGGGCTGTTCGGGTCATATCCGTCCCCATTATCAGGGTTGTAGAACCCACCATATGAAAGGAAGGCGATCTTGGAAGGGTCGCTGTATCCGCCGATTTTGTCATGTTTGAGGCTTGCAGGAAGGTCAAGAAGGGTCTCTCCAACAAGTTCGGAACCGAAGGCAGCATAGAATTCCGCATCTCCCCAGCCGGCTTCTCTACTGAAGTCGTTTGAGTCTACGGATTTGTCAACAAGGCCTTTGAGGTTTTCAACCACGAAATTTACAGCTTTCTGAGGGGAGCTTGCCTTATAGGTGTTTTCAATCCAGGTATCGAATGGAACTTTCAGAGTGTAATTCGAAACAAAGTCCATGACCTGAAGGTAGTAAGAAGAAAGCTTGCCAATATCTGCCACATTCGGCTTGTAAGTATATCCGCCCGGATAGGAAGTTACCTGATGAGGCATTTTTCCGCCGATGACTGCAATGGCTTCCTGAAGACGTTTCTTTTCAGGAATTGCTGCAAGGTAGGAAGAGCCTGCAGGTATAGCTTCCCCATCGATCTTGTAGCTGATCGGGGCAAACCTGCCAACCATTTCTTTCCAGACTGCGTTTCCGGTCTCTCCGAGAGGAGTGAGGACATCACGGTACGCAGGGTTTGCAAGGTCAGGGCCCCAGAGAATATAGATATGGGTAGCATGGCTTGCAATAAAGTTCAGAGCCTGATTGATGTTTCTGGCTACAAGTGCATCTTTCGGAACGGTGTCAGCCACGCCGAAGAGCTGGTCAAGGGCGTTGGCAGCTGTGAGGGAATGGGAAGTCGGACAGACACCGCAGATCCTCTGGACAAGAAGGGCTGCGTCTCTCGGGTCCTGGTTCTGCAGCATTCGTTCAAAGCCTCTAAACATGAGGCAGGAGCTCTGGGCATCGGTTATAATGCCCTCAGCATTTACTTCAGTGGACAGGCGAAGGTGACCTTCAATCCTGGTTAAGGGGTCGACTGTAACGTTTACCATTTTTTATTCACTCTCCTTTCATTCTCCGAACAGCATGTACCCCTGCAACTACGGTAGCAGCACCGACTGCAGCTTTGGATAATGTGTCAATATTTGCCCCAAGAAGCACGCCCTTGTCTTCAGCTTCAACATAGAAAGGTCTTGCCGAGTCCGGGAAGCCGGGTTCAACACAGGCAATACAGGGAGAGCCTGCCTGAGTACACATGCTTACGGAACCATTCCAGCGGCGAATGGCACAGTCTGCGTGAGAGTAAGGAGCTTTACAGCCTAATTTCCAGAGGCATTTTTCTCCGCCAATCTGCTCGTCGAACTCTCCACGGTCATAGTAACCGCGGCGGGGGCAGTTTTCATGCACTGTGTGGTCAGTAGGGAAAAAAACAGTGGGTCTTCCATACTTATCAAGGACGGTATCCAGGTCGTCAGGAATCTTAATCTTGTTAAGGATTACCGCACCCAGGGTAAGGAGAATCCAGTCAGGGTGTGCAGGACATCCAGGGATGTTAATTACAGGTTTGTGAATGCCAAGCTCTGTGAGCATGCCTTTTGAACTTTCTTCCTTTGTAAAAGCTACTCCCCTGTAATCCAGAACATCGGAAACAGCGCTGCTTGCACAGGTAATTCCTCCATAAGTGGCACAGGTTCCAACTGCAAGGATAGCATTTGCACGTGTTGCAGCTTTTTCAAAGAGTTCTTTAAAAGTCCTGTTCCCGATAACGCAGTAACGCCCCGAGCCGTCCGGACCGTTTGCAATTGCACCTTCCACAACAAGGATATAGTTGCCTTCTTCGATAAGTTCGTCAACTAAAAGCTCCGAGTTCAATTCAGAAGTGTTTACAGGCTTGCCGTCGACAAATAGCCCCTGCTGGGCAAGGAGAGTCTCATGGTAAGCAATGTTAACATTGAGCTTGCTGATTGCCTGGACAATATCAGGATTGCCCCCGTTTAGAATGGATTCGGAACAGCCGGTGCACTCAGCACCATGAAGCCAGATAATCTTTGTCTCTGCAAACTCAAGCGCACTTACAATCTCTGTTTTATAGGTGCCGAGGAATGTAGTTGCACCAAGCACGCCTACAGCCTTCATGAAAGTACGCCGGTCTAGTTTTAAAAAGTCTAAACTATCCAGTGTACGGATAAGATTCTTCATTCCAGTACTCATCTCTACCACATCTTGTTTTTTACCCAAATTATATGTACGAAAGAAAATCTTGATTTTAATTTCCACTGAAATTATATAAATGAGTATATAAATATACCGATAATG
Organism: Methanosarcina subterranea; assembly: GCF_055385895.1. Taxonomy (NCBI): domain Archaea; kingdom Methanobacteriati; phylum Methanobacteriota; class Methanomicrobia; order Methanosarcinales; family Methanosarcinaceae; genus Methanosarcina; species Methanosarcina subterranea. The sequence continues at coordinate 3,874,342 of NZ_AP042426.1, forward strand.
TTTTCAATGAGGGAATAGTATTTAAGGTTTTTTACACGATGTGATAAATATATTAATACGGTAGATGGAATTTTTTTAATAAACATAAAAATATAATAGTTTGTTTAAATAAATAATCCATCTTAACATACATGATAAACCGGTAAAAGACACTTTAGCAGGACCAGCTAGCCTTAAAGAAAAAAAATAATTCCCTCTTTAGAGGAATTCTCTATCCAGAAATTCAAGATGAAATGTAAAAATATGACTTGAAACCGGAGATTTGTAACACAAAATATGAAGAATCAATACAAAATTAATAAGCCTCCAGAGAAAACAAAAACCATTTACAATACGGGAAGGAAATTTAATAACAGGAGTAAACTCACGACAAGCATAATGTATGACTTGTCCCCTGTCAGGTTCCAGAAAAAACTGAACCTCTTATTTTCACAGTTATTCCCTGAGGAATCCCTCTATTTATTGTTAACCTACATATTAATAACTCATCAACCCGTAACTATACTCTCAGCCTGTAGATGTACAAAGCCTTGAACTCGTACTTTAAGCCTTATGTACTTGATAATCAGCGGCTTATACTTGTGTTCTTATCTATTCTCAGATGCAGTATCAAGATACCTGTATCCTCAGTTGATTAACCTCTACTTTCGTACTGATTAATGCTTCCCTATCGATCGTTTTTTGAGTTATGTAAATCCACACATGGAGCCTTAATCAGCAGTGTACGCAGAACCGTGCTCATTTCTGCATTATTGTCAACCATCCAAATGACAATTTATTAGCACCCTCATTTTTGAAAAAAGTGCATAAGGAAGTTTTTAAAGTAAAGAAACGTTTTGAAAAAAATAGCTTTTTTTATATGAAAACGTTAAGAAAGGGCTTAAAATATTAATAATTTGATACAAATATTGGATAAAAACACCCATAAAATAGTCAGAACAGATTTTAGAGTATTATTATCAGAGTTTCCTGGCCTGCTCTAAAATAAGAGCAAAAAACATGTATAAATTTTGAAGGCGAAATTAAAAAACAAAAAGGATATAAAAGAGAACTATACAATTGTGCAAAATAAAATTATTAATATACTTATTTTTATAAAATCCAGTGATTTAGTTCCCGTATATCCCCGTATACCACATTAGTGTACTATATTTTCATACTATATTTTCATACTATATTTTCATACTATATTTTCATACTATATTTTTAGTATGCCATAAACCCTGTATATTAGCTGCATTCGTTTAGTCATAAGAAGTAAGGGCAGACGAAAAATAAGAGCGGTTAGGGAAGGTAAGTTCCTCATCAATCATTAACCTCAGAATTATAACCTTGGTAAAAGTCTTCTCAAAAGAGATCATTAAACTGAACCAAATACTAATTCTCAAAATATTAATTCAGATATCAGTTAAATATCAATTCAAGCATCATTCAAATAGAATTCGAGCATAACTTCAAGTATCAATTCAAGTGTTAATTAAAGCACTATTCAAAATCAATTAAAGCATTATTCAAAATCAATTAAAGCGTCGTTCAAGTATTATTCAAATAGAATTTTTAAGTATCAATTCAAATGAAGAGTAATTGCATTCAAACCAGTCCTCTTAAAAAACAGTCCTCTTAAAAGATTGTTCTTATTGGACTGTTTTAACTGAAAATAGATTTCGTATTACCAGATTTTGAAAAGAAAAAGAAGAGAAAAGCAGGAAAGAAAAACAGTAGAGGTAATATGTGTATAGCTATTCCTGGAAAAATTAAGGGCATCGTCAACGAAAACACTGCCACGATTGATATGGGCGGGATATGCAGAGATGTAAACATGGACCTGCTCGGAGGTGCCAGTGAATCTCTGCTCGGGAAATATGTCCTTGTCCACGTTGGGTACGCAATATCTGAAATCTCGAAAGAAGAGAGTGAAGAAACCATGCGCCTGCTCAGGCAGATATCAGGCCTTGAAGATTCAGATATCTTTGAAACGAGGTTCTCCGAAGAAACGGACGCTGAATGAAATGGAAAACAAGGACTCTTCTTTAAAGCCCGCTCTGCCTGATCTTGAAAAAAAGCTTCTGGAAAGGATTTACGCTTCTGAAACTTCACTCCGCATAATGCATGTCTGCGGCACTCACGAAAGGACCATATCAAAATACGGGATCAGAAGTGTGCTTCCGCAGAATATGGAAGTCATAAGCGGTCCCGGATGCCCGGTATGCGTTACCCCCGAAAAAGACATTGACATTGCAATTGCCCTTGCAAAGAGTGGAGTAGCTGTAGTCACTTTTGGGGATATGATGAGGGTCCCGGGCTCGGCAGAAAGCCTGCTGGATGCAAAGTCTGAAGGAGCAGACGTAAGGATGGTCTACAGCATTGATGATGCTGTATCCCTTGCAAATAAAAAGCCTGAGCTTGATGTTGTTTTTTTTGGGATAGGCTTTGAGACCACAGTCCCTGCAAATGCAGCTGCCCTCCTAAGGAATACACCTGAAAACTTCAGCCTACTTGCCTCCCAGAAGCAAACTCCTCCTGCAGTAGAGCTTCTTGCCAGAGATGCCGAAGTTGATGCTTTTATCGCTCCAGGGCATGTAGCAACCATTATAGGGACAAAGCCCTTCGAACCTCTTGCAGAAAAAGGCTTTCCTGTTGTTGTAAGCGGGTTTGAGGCAAGAGACATCCTGCTAGGAATAAATCTGCTCCTGGAGCAGGCAGAAAAAGGAGTCTCAAGAGTTGACAATGGATATCCGAGGGTTGTAAAGGCAGAGGGGAACAAAATAGCGCTGAAACTGATGAATGAGATATTCGAAACCTCGGAGTCCGAATGGAGAGGCATTGGCAACATAGAGGGTTCGGGGCTTGTTCTCAGGAAAGAGTATGAGGAGAAAGACGCCTCAAAAAAGCACGAAGACCTTTACGCCGTTTCCCTTGCAGAGATTAGAGCTAAATCGGACAAAAAGGATAAGAAGCGCTGTATCTGTGCAGCTATCCTCACAGGGAAAGCAAAACCCTCCCAGTGCCCGAGCTTTGGGAAAGACTGCACCCCTAAAAATCCGACAGGCCCCTGTATGGTCAGCCAGGAAGGTATGTGCTATAACTGGTTTAGATACTCGCGGGAAGGGGGAAGCAGGTTTGCATGAGTATTCCATAGCCTGTGAGATCTTTGAGCAGGTAATAGCAACTGCAGAAGCTCACGAAGCCCTGGAAGTCAGGCATATAATCCTGGAAGTGGGGAGGCTTGCTCATACAAATCCGGATCAGTTGAACTTCTGTTTTAAGGCAATTGCAGAGGGGAGCATTGCCGAAAATGCGGAGTTTGTCGTAGAGATGATACCACCTTCCCTGGAATGTGAGTGCGGATACACAGGCACTGTGGACGAAACACAGATCGGAAAAGATGGCGAACTCCGAAGCGAACTTCTGGAATACATAGCAGCGCTTGAATGCCCGGTATGCGGAAGAAATGCTCGCATCACAGGTGGTAGAGAGCTGATTATAAAAAGTATTGATATTGAGACAGAAGTAGAAAAATAAACTTCAAAGCAGGCAAATATATAAATGTGGTAAAAGGTAGCAGGTTTATAAAATATACTTACAAAAAATCCACTTAAATACCCACTAAAATTCACAATAGATTCACTATAAATTCAACTCGAAATTCAACTAAAAATTCAACTAAAAAACTTCATTCAAACATACATACCTGGACATATTTCCTGCTCCACAAAGTTGAATTCAATAGCAATGAGTGATTTTCCATCAAGATAACCAGTAACCCCGAGTGATGTTTATGTTAATGCATGTAATCCACATGGGACACGATGTGTTCAAGGCAAATGACAAAATCGCCGAAAAAAACAGGAAGGCTCTTGACAAACATGGAGTCTTCTCAGTCAACGTTATGGGAGCCATCGGGTCAGGAAAGACCACTCTAATCGAAGAGGCTGTCAGGCACCTCAAAGAAAAGTACAGAACAGCGGTAATCGCAGGTGATGTTATCGCAGAGATGGATGCCTCACGCTTTAGAAAACTCGGGGTGCCGACAATCCCTGTAAATACGGGAAAGGAATGCCACCTGGATGCAAAGCTGGTGGAAAAAGCCCTCGATGAGATCGATCTTGAAAATACGGACCTTCTTATCATTGAAAATGTAGGCAATCTGATCTGTCCTGTGGACTTCAAGCTTGGAGAACATCTCAGAGCAGTTGTGGTGAGCGTCACTGAAGGAGATGACATCATCCTGAAACACCCCATGATTTTCAAAACTGCAGAACTTGCAGTCATAAACAAGGTCGACATTGCCCATGCAGTTGATGTTGACTCCGAAAAAATGAGGGACGACATTCTCTCCTTAAACCCTGACGTGCCGGTTATCCTAACATCAAAACACGACTGGGAGAGCCTTGAGACCTGGATAAGCTTTATTGAACTCGGGCTCAGAAGAGCACAGGAAGCTCAGAGAAATTAAGCCGATTCAAAGCGATTCAAACGCTGATAAAAGGAAAAGGAGACCGGACATGAAAGCCAATACTATTTCCCTGGAGCACGGGGCAGGCGGAGAAGTGATGCAGGCGCTCATAGGGGAGATTATCCTTAAGAATTTCCATAACAAAAGCGCAGGCTCGATAGGGCTTGACAGCCTTGATGACGGGTCTACGGTCAGACTTGAAAACTTTAACCCTGCCTCCGAACTTGTGCTGACAACAGACAGCCATGTGATAACCCCTGCTTTCTTCCCGGACACAAATATAGGACGCCTGGCGGTTTCAGGCACCATTAATGACCTCACTGTAATGGGAGCAAAGCCCCTTGCCCTTACCTGCTCAGTCATAATCCCTGAGGGCTTTCCAATCCATGAGTTTGAAGAGATAATCAAAACAATGGATAAAACCGCTACTGAGGCTGGAGCGCCCATAATTACAGGCGATACCAAGACCATGGAAAAAACCGCCCTTGACTCAATCATCCTGAATACAACTGGCCTCGGCATAACGGACAGCCCTGTAAGGGACTCAGGCCTGAAGCCAGGAGACCGGCTCCTTGTCACTGGCACTATAGGCGACCATGGGATCTCTCTTATGGCTCACAGGGAAGGCTTTGACTTCGATACTGATCTTGTCTCGGACTCCGCACCCCTCTGGAAACTTATAGAGCCAATCCTGAAAATAAAAACACCGGAAGGAAAACCGGTAGTTACAGCTATGAAAGACCCGACTCGGGGCGGGCTTGCAAACGCCCTCAACGAGATGGCATCAAAATCCGGGGTTGGAGTCATGCTTGAAGAAGACCTGATCCCCTTCAAGCCCGCAGTCACTGCAGCCTGTGAAATGCTGGGCCTTGATCCCCTTGAAGTGGCAAATGAAGGAAAAGCCATCATCGGAGTCAAATCCGGCTTTGAAGAAGAGATTCTTTCGATCTTGAAGCAACACCCCTACGGCAGGGACGCAGCTCTTATCGGAGAGGTTACTGCAGAAAACAAAGGAGAAGTAATCCTCAGGAACCGCTTCGGCGGCATGCGTTATGTGGATGTCCCGGCTGGAGATCCGATTCCCAGAGTATGTTAAGAGGGAAGGCTGCTGATAGATCAGACAGCCGCCTGGTTATCTCAGAAAGGTGCAATCAAGATTCCTCCTTTACCTTTTCAGAGAAATACTTACCTTAACCCTGGAAACCACTTTTTAATTCACAGGCAATACGCGTCTCCGCCAGCTTGTCTGGCGGCCCTTCAAAAAAAGAAAGAGAAAGAGACCTAAATAGAGCATTTTTTCAGGCATCTAATTCTTTTTTATTTGCTATCATACTGAGTTTCGGTTATTTTTATTTGCGGGTTTCTATTGTTCCCTCTTGGTTTCTTACAGGCCTTCTCGATCGTTTTTACTTAGGCTTTTCTCTTTTTTTATGTCCTATATCTTCTTTTTATCTTCTTTACTGTATTCTTAGGAAAGCCACTCTCCTGTATCGAACGTGACAGAAACGACCCAGTATGATGAATAAGGTTGTACTGGTTATAAATATTTGAAAAGTAGCTCGAGCAAAGTTCATTACTAAAACTTATAAATTAGTCCTCTTGAGCGAAACGGAGTGGAGCGAAAAGGACGCGTACTCCCGAGGCGCAATTCGGGCGAGGTACAATTAGGGCGAGGTACAATTAGGGCGAGGCGAAATTCGGGGCAAGGCACTTTTGGCGATAACGGTCATTGCATACCTCGTTTATTATTATGCAATCTGAAGTGAGAACTATTTTTAAGGCTGTAGAAAGAAGATTCCATGCATGGAGCTAAAATCGAGAAACGATATAAATAATGTCAGGCGAGAAAGAGTAAATAAAGAGAAAAATAAAGCATGGAAAAGTAGGGTGATAAGATGATAATACATTTTAAAGGGAAGAGCCCGAAGATTGCTGAAACGGCTTTCGTTGCGGATTCTGCAAACTTAATCGGAGATGTTGAGGTAGGGAGTTTTTCAAGCATATGGTTTAATGCCGTGCTCCGGGGAGATCAGAACAAAATAGAGATAGGAAACAGGACAAGCATTCAGGACGGCGTGGTGATTCATGCGGACCCTGAAAATAGGGTCCAGGTTGGCGATAATGTGTCAGTAGGGCACGGGGCTGTGCTTCACGGGTGCAAAATAGCAGATAATGTACTTATTGGCATGAACTCAACCGTGCTGAACGGGGCAGAGATAGGGGAAAACTCCATCGTGGGAGCAAATGCGCTTGTGCCTCAGGGGAAGAAGTTTCCGGCTAACAGCCTTATTATCGGAGTCCCGGGGACGATAAAAAGGGAGACAAACGAGGCAGAGGTTGAGGCTATAAAAGAAAATGCAGCGGAGTATGTAGAGATGGCCGGAGAGTATAGAGAAGAGATGAAGAAATACGCCTTCGCAGCATCAAACTCAATGACCTGAACAGGAAGTAAACAGGGAAGAAATGGCAGAAGTAAATCCAGATTACTGAAATTGCTCCTGCTACTATTGCGAGCACGGTTAATAAGTTATTGTCGGCGGCGTTTAGCTTAAAAACAATTATATTGGCACTATACCTGTCTGTTTATAATCTTTATGGCGAACAATTGGTTATCGTAGCTACTGGACATTCGGTCTGAATATTTTTCGGATACACCATCATCAGGCGGTCCATGTAGCCGACACTGCAAATATCGTTAAATATAGTGCTCAGTAATTGCTCGGATACCACGCTTTTTGGATTCCCCTTTGCGACCAGGCCTCCCCGGTACATGACAACAACATCGTCACAGAACCATGAGATGTGGTTGGGGTCATGGCTGCAGGCCAGTATGGTCGTCCCTTTCGCGGATATCTTCTTCAGAATATTCCAGATCCGTATCTGGTTGCAGAAGTCCAGGGCGGACGTGGGCTCATCCAGCAGCATCAGCGGCGTTTCCTGTGCCAGAGCCCTTGCAATGAGCACCAGCTGGCGTTGGCCGCCGCTAAGCTGGTTATAGGGCTTATCGGCGAGATGGGAGATCTCGAGCATTTCCATGGCTTCCCTGACCTTATTCCTATCACCCTCAGAAATGCCGAAGATACCCCCCATGTGAGGAGTCCTGCCCATCAGCACGACTTCCTTGACTAGATACGGAAAAGGCGGCTTATGTTCCTGGGGCACGTAGGCGACAAGTTTTGCCAGCGCCCCGATCTTTTTCTTCTTGACGTCGCACCCGTCAATGGATACGCCGCCGCTATTGTACTTAAGAAAGCTCATGCAGCACTTGAACAGGGTTGTCTTCCCTGAACCATTTGGCCCGAAAAGCCCGCATAAGGAACCTTTCTTTACCCTGAATGAAACGTCTTTGAATACGGGTACGCTGTTGTACCCGAAGCTCAGGTTATCTACTTTTAACATATAATCACCCGAAGATCTCCTTTTCTTTGCTACGCAGCAGATACACGAGGTAAGGCGCACCTACGATGGCTGTGATGATCCCGATAGGAATTTCTGCCGAGGTCAGAGTACGCGCAATCGTATCACAAAAGATAATGTAAACACCGCCCATCAGCGCTGCTGTGGGAATGACAAAACGGTTATCCGGCCCCTGGATAAGGCGGGCTGCGTGGGGCATCATCAGACCTACCCATGCGATAATCCCGACCGAAGATACGCAGATGGCAGTCACCAGCGTTGCCAGCACGATGAAAATAAACTTAAAAACTTCCGGGTTCACACCCAGCGCCCGGGATTCCTCGTCGCCCATGGAAAGGACGTTCAGCTTCCACCCAAAGAACCACATGATAGCTACGGATATTAACACAACAGGCACAGTCAGATATACGTCATTCCACGTGGTGTAGTAGAAGCCGCCCATCATCCAGAAGACAATCTCTCTCAGTTGTGTATCATTTGAGAGGTATTTCATGATGGAAACACAAGCGGAAAATATCGAGCCTATGATGATACCGGCAAGTACCAGCGTGACCACTGGCGTCTGTCCACTGCTCCTTGCCAGCGTGTACGCCAGGAATACGGAGAGCGAAGCAAAAACGAAAGCACCTAGCTGTATAGAAATAAAGATATGAGGGTAGACAATCCCAAGCGCCGCGCCGAACGCCGCTCCCGAAGACACTCCAAGGATGTATGGCTCCACAAGAGGGTTGCGGAAACATCCCTGATAAACCGCCCCGGCCACAGAAAGACCGATGCCGACGGTTATAGCCATAATGACCCTCGGGAAGCGGATGTTCCAGATGATCGTGTTTTTCAGTTTATTCAGGGAATCCGCGTTGTCCGGTGAAAACAGATGAGTGGCGATGATAGAGTATACTTCCGATATAGAAATCTGATAGGTCCCCAAACAGATCGTGACCATCCCGCCTGCCACCATAACAACAGCGAGAAAGAGCATGATACACAGCTTCCTCGCCTCAAAAAAATCGAGGGCTGTGAGGGCCGATTTTTTCACGTCAGTCGATACTTCTTCCATGATAAACACCTAAAAATCAGACTCCACCGTCCAGTCCAGCCACTGGTTTGAACGAAGATCCTGTGCGGTTGTCCTGTTCACACCGTATACGTCCTGATAGAAATCAAGGACGAACTCGTGAACTTTGATATCGCTGAACAGGTCAGGATAACAGGCCTTGGCGATGATCATTATGTCAATCGGGTATTCTGTCCGTCGGGCGCAGTTCATAGGCGTCCACGGCATAGCATACACTCGCTTGTTCAGGATCGCTCGCATGTTCTGCAGATTCTGATAATATGGCGCTTCGTACAGCTCGCGCGGCGGATGGAACCCGTTTGACGTAGGCAAAAGTATGACATCAGGGTCTAAAGCCAGCACCTGCTCAGCATTTAAAAGTTTGCCGGAGCCTGTGTCACGGTACACATTTCTACCATTAGAGATATTTTCAATGATGTAGGATTCGGGTGTGTCAGTACCAGTTACAGTCCCTGCTCCGCCAGAACTTCTGGCATTGGGGGACAGCCCGATATAGAGTACAGTGCTCTTTTTATTGTCCGGTATGTCTCTGGTACGCTCCCGGATCATCTTCTCAGTGCTTTCCAGGTAATCAGCCAGAGCCATCGCCTTCTGTTCTTTTCCGAACAACTGGCCGATCACGCGCATTTCATCTCTCATCGTGCTCAGGTCAGAATTCTGATAATATGAAGGTGAATACAGTACCAGTATCGGTATTCCCAGCGACTCGATCGTTGATATCGTCTTCGTGATCGTTTCCTCATCACTGGCACCAACAGTACAGTCCCCCACCCGCATGATGACAACATCGGGGCTCACATCTGCCAGTGTCTCATAGCTGACAATGTTTCCCTGGGGAGAGTTGATACATGGGGTTTCATTCAGCCAGGGATGCAGGTATTTCATTGTATTCCACCCATGTGTGTACGAATAGTTCGTGCCATTTATCGTCGGATACGTATATGAGTAGTCTTTCTTGAGAGACCATGAGCCGATAGCTACGATTTTATCGATCTCGCTGAGATTGGTCAGGACGCCTTCAACGAACCCATCGTCAATAGTAGCGACACGTTTGATATCCTCTGGCACTTTTACCTGCACGCCACGCATGTCCGTGATGTATCTGTACCCGTAGTCATCCGAGCTTGCCCGTACAGGTCCTGGCGTAACATCAGCACCTGAATCGCCTGTCCAACCAATACAGCCTGCCAGAGAGGCAATCAGCATGATGATGATAAAGGATATCGCAACATACTTATCAAGGGAGAATACACAGCTCTTGCCTGGTTTTATCCCCATACTCTTTCTCATTATTGACCCGCCGTGTTTTTAGAAATCGAACTCTACCGTCCAGTCAAGGTACTGAGCCGACCTGATTTTTTCTGCTGTTGCACGGTCCACCCCGTACACGTCCTGGTACAGTTTCAATGCAAACTCATGGACCTTGATATCCTGGAAAAGATCAGGATAGCACCCCTTCGCGACAATCAGCAGGTCAAGCGGATACTCGACACGACGGTCACAATTTCTCGGCGTGTAAGGCATGGAATAGATACGCTTGTTTTTCACGGCCTGGAGTTCCTGCATGTTCTGGTAATATATCGCGTCCTGAAGTTCGATAGGTGGATGGTATCCGGAATATGTGGGTAAAAAAATCACATCAGGGTTTAATGCCAGTACCTGTTCGGCATTGAGCAGCTTGCCCGAGCCGAGATCCCGGTAAGCATTCTTGCCATTGGCAACAGTCTCAAGGATGTACGATTCCGGAGTATCAGTGCCACTTACATACCCAGCACCGCCACTTTGTCTGGCCTTGGAAGAGAGCCCGAGATACAGTGCTGTGACCTTTTCATCCTCAGGGATATCCTTAGTCCTGTCCAGGATCATCTTTTCCGTATTATCCAGATAGTCTGCCAGGACCATTGCCTCCTCCTCTTTATCGAACAGCTGTCCGATTACACTTATTTCATCATGCATGGTGTTCAGGTCGGAATTCTTGTAATTGTTCGGGGAATAGAGCACGATTACGGGTATGCCCAGCGACTCGATCGTCGAGATTTTTTTGTCGTTATCTTCGGTACTGGTGGCGCTCATCGTACAGTCACCGACCCTTATTATGAGTACGTCAGGGTTCGCACTTGCCAGTTTTTCGTAATTAATGATGGTCATGCCTGACGAAGACTCCGTACAGGATACATTTACTAACCAGGGATTAACGAGGCACATCGTATTTGACCCGCCGCTAAAAGTATAGTTTGTACCGGAGTTCAGGGTAATATTTGACTGATAAAATGAACTGGAACCTAGCCCAACAGAGCCGACGGAAACTACTTTATCAACTTCGCTAAGATTCGTCAGGACGCCTTCAACGAACCCGTCGTCAATCGTAGCGATACGCTGGACATCCTTCGGCACTTTCACCTGTACGCCCCGCATATCCGTTACGTACCTGTATTGTTCATCAGGCGAGGTTAATGTCGTCGGCGAGTCTGCGGCAGTTGTTGTAACCTGGCCTGTCTGTTCCATACACCCTTCTACCGATACTATAAGGAGTGTTACAAGTACACACAGCACAAAGCCCTTTTTAAAATTAAAATAACTCGAAGGCTTGCTTATTCGATTACTATTGTTAGGCCTATCGTTCATATACAATTCCTGTAGCAATAATTTATTTCTTAGTATTACATTTTACTACATAATGTTATCGAATTAGTTTTTATAGTTATTATTATATGAAAAGATAACAATTATTGCTAAAAATTATATATAACATGCAGAGGCATGATAGAGAAGTTTAGTATAAAGGGTTAAAAATGGCAAGATCTATCGATCATTGGTTTTCCGGGAATCACATGGATGAGGCAGTGTATGAACTGCCCATATTTTTAATCATTATTTTTTTACTTCTTACTGCGCTGCCTTTAATCGCTTATGCGGACGATATGAAGCAAATCACTGTAGTATACCTCTATGATGAAGGCTGTCACCAGTGTATCGAAGCAATGCCAGCAGTCAGGCAGGCCATTGAAGAAGCCCGTGAAGAAGGCTTATCGATAGATTATCAGGAAATAAGAGCTAATTCAAGAAAAGGCGCGTCTTATATCGACCGATATAGTCTAATAGATATCCCGAATCTGATCATCGATAACCATACGGTCATCGGCCCCGCAAACCTGGAGGAAGAGTACGGAGCGGTCCTGAGGAATATTAAGGATACAATAGTTTCTTCTTACGGGTATGCTTCACCAGTAATTGTGCATACGACGGCGGTAAAAAAGAGTGAAAGCGACAGTAACGTCACGGTAACAGTATATATCTCCAACCAGGGCAACAAGGCTATTAATGTCAGTCTCTCGGGAGGGCTGACAGAGGGCTCTCGATTAGCTTCAGGACAATTTTACTGGAGCGGCCTATTACAGCCGGGTGCTGAGGAAAAGGTCACATATTTGCTATCGGGAGGCAATACCTCTTATGTATCCCCTTCTGCCGTATATTACGAAGATGACTGCGGCAGTCACATTATCACAGACAGTTATGTGCCCGTCAGCACAATGTCGGTGCTCTCAATTCCCATTGCATTTGCATCTGGAATCGTAGCTGCCTTTTCCCCGTGTATCCTCGCAATCATGGCATATATGACCACACTGGCAGCCTCTGGCGAGAGACGGTACTTGCTGCTTCTTAATGTAACGGCGTTTTCGGCAGGGCTGCTCTTCATGTATTCACTGATCGGCATTTGCTTTTACAGGATCAGTATAACCATGCCGTCCATGTATAACATAGCAAGATATGCGATCATTGTTTCAATGCTCGTCATCGGCTTTTCCATGATACTCAGGACATTATTCCGTTATGAGCACAGCCTGTCGGATGCCGGGTTCAAAAAATTCGTTTCTCTGCTGCGGCCGTATGGCAAAATAAGTATGGCTGGCTGCAGCTTTGCCATTGGGCTGGGATTCGGCCTGATAAAAATGCCCTGCGCTGGCGGGCCATATCTCGCGATACTTGGCATGATGGCCGACCAGAGCAACTCATTTCAGGGATTATATTACCTGCTGGCTTATGATATCGGCGTTGTGTTGCCTGTACTGGTGCTCGGAGTGTTGCTCTCCACAGGGTTTTCTGCCCGTCGGTTAGATGCGATCAGGACACGGTACCGGGCCGTTCTGAACATTGCAACTGGGATCACTCTTTTTATTCTGGCTACAGTGCTGGCATTTGACATTATATAAACATACAAAGTTGAAGCGATCAATACAACAAAATTTTAACAATGAAGGTCTGCCAATAAATAATTTCATGAAAGGATAAAACTTCATTTTTTAGACCTCTTTTTTAACAATTTATAACACCTAGTAACACACATACTTTAAAATAGGCAACTTTATTAATGGTTGGAGCAGTTAACGTGCTACAAATCTTTGTTATTGTTAATATTTTTTTAGATATAACTTTGAATACTGCACATAGCGATTTCCCGATTTGAATGTTAGATATTTAACATAAAAAGTAGCGTTTTCAGATGTTTTTGTGCCTTAACCGAGTACAAAAGGCTGCAAATAATGGTTAATTAATAAACGATCGAGGTTGAGGTTTTTATGACTAAATTGATAGTTTATATGTTTCTAATTATACTCATTAGCCTGCCGTTTGCCGGATGCATATCAGAAAAAAACACTTTGCCAGCGACAGCTTCATCGATAAATGATGAATCCAATAATATCACAGATATGAGAGGCATCCAGGTGAAAGTGCCGAAAGACATTACAAGGGTAGCTGTGATCAGCGACGGTTTCGTAGAATGTACGATGATCAGCCTGGGTGTTCAGGACACTATCGTGGCCGTTGGTACCACGATCACCTCCGATTATACATATATATTCCCGAGCGTCAAGGGAGAAAATTTTACGTATGAGAATGGTAAAAACACGATGCTTTACTTAGACCCTTTGTTAAACGAGACTGTCAGGTTGACACCCCAGCAGTACAACGTCATCAGCTACGAAACGCTTGCAAGTTCAAATCCTGACATAATTATTCTCAGGGTAGGAGACTGTACGGTCGGGTGGGACAACCGTGATATGATGAATAAAACGATCGAAACGATGGAATCGCTTGGAATCCCTGTGATAGTCCTGTATTCCCCTACATACTACTCGAACTCGGACCTCTCTACTATGAGAAACGAGATAGAAATTATTGGACAAATTTTCGGTAAAGAGAAGGATGCTCTTGAGCTGGTCAACTACATTCAGAGCACTGAGAAGATGATATCGGACAGGACCAGCGATATGCCTGAGGCAAGCAAGCCTGCGGTATTATACTTCGGCCTTTCGCCAAATGCCAGGAAAGCCGGTGGCGCAGGCCACTCATGGGGCATCGATACACCTGAGTCGTACACTATAGAGGGTATAGTACATGCAAAGAACGCCTACAGAGATACCGGTACCGCAAAGATACTGAATGCCGAGCAGGTTCTGGCCATGGACCCTGATATCATATTACTGGCTACTTCATGGGGATACCATCCGGCCCGGGAACTTTACGAAGCGCCGTACTACCAGAACTTGAATGAGCTGAGTGCGGTCAAGAATAAGAAAGTGTATTCGATGCCGTGGACACCCTCGAACTGCGCTCGGCGCCTGGAATACCCTATCGACCTGATGATAACTGCAAAAGCAGCTTACCCGGACAGGTTCCAGGATATCAAAGTCCACGAATGGGTACTGGACTTCTATAAGCACGTCTATCATGTCGATGACGAAACTGCCAGAGGTCTCAGGTCAGCGCAATGGCTAGACTGGATGGAAGAAGAGGACTTTTGAGGAGAATTTTTGAGGAGAATTGTTATGATGAATAATACGATCGACTACGGAGAAATCTGGAAAACGATGATGACCGAGAGCAAAAAGACGAACTTTGAAAGCGACAGGTTCTGGACAACGGAAGAGGCGGTTAAATATGACACGCAGATCAAGATGGACAACTGGAGTTTTTCCAGAAACCTGATCAAACGGATTGATTTCACTCCAGATTCAAAAATCCTGGATATCGGATCTGGTCCCGGTACACTGACCATACCGCTCGCAGGCATGGTTAAGCACGTCACTGCTGTCGAGCCTTCAGATGGCATGTTATACTGCCTGAAAGAGAACATCAAAGCTATAGGGCTGAATAACGTTTCCTGGGTCCAGAAGAAGTGGGAAGATGTCGATCTCAAAGACCTGAACGCTCCGTACGATGTGGTCGTCGCCTCATTTTCCCTGGCCATGCCGGATATCAGAGAGGCGGTAATTAAAATGAACGACGTGTCCTCGAAATACGTCTACCTGAACTGGTTCGCAGGTATGCCATCCTGGGAAAAGACGTATGCTGAAGCCTGGCAGAGGGTCCACGGCACTTCGTATAACATCCACCCGCAGATCGACTGCATATATAAAGTGCTCTACGACATGGGGATATACCCAAATGTCACCGTATACCCTGATTACTGGGAACTGGTCTACCCGGGAATGGAAGCAGCAGTTACTCATTACAGACGGATTGTCAACGCGACCACAGCCGAACACGATGCAATACTACAAAAGTATATATCCGAAGCATTTTCCTGCGAGAATGGAAGCATCAGAATGAAGGAAAAATCGTATACAGCTTGGTTGTGGTGGGAAAAGTCGTGAATCAGTTCGGATGGCGTATAAGAGATAATCCCATATATTCCCATATCTAAATCTTTGCCATTATTCCCAAATCTCTTCTTTTTCTCAAAAAATGCAGGAGATCTGTATAGAGGATTTGCACTGTTTGCCGCACTGGTAGTCAGCCTCTGTTTGATAGCTCTCATTATCGGGTTTTTCACAGTCTTCGCTACATGGATATTTGCAATATCAGATGCATATAAGATGGTTAAAAAGCAGAATCGTGGAATTGAAAAGAGAAGAAAAGGGATTTCTGCGTGATTTGATACGCATATTTTATAATACCCATATTTGACAGGTTCGAAATCAGCTTCTCTTTTTCTATTTGATGATGAAACATGGCCAATATACCTGTTTTTTCAGATCTGGTCAGCAATTATACTAACAGACTCTGACCGGGTTCTTAAATATTTTATCCTCATTATTCTTCATTGTTCGATATTTCATCATTGTTTATTACTCTTCACCGATCTCCTTTCTGAATTCTATGTAATCTCTTTCGACTTCTTCAAGTTCGTATTCCATTTTATACCTCCGTTTTAAAGTTATAGCAATTAAAGTTCCTTAAATAAAGCTTACATTTATCTTCTATTATAGGAATGAGGTAACCTATTTCCTATGTTATATTATAAATAACTTTCTATCAAAACAGATTATCTTTACAGGAGCTATTATGTATATGAAAAATCATGGCTTGCAGATCCTCAAACATAGCCACCGGAACGTGAATGAGAGCTGAAATATTGAGTCTCACTCAACTGATTGACATTGTTGAAAAATAATTAAATCTTATTGTCGGCAAGTTTTCATTTGTGCCATAGTAGAGGTTGTTGTAACATAAACAACAGGAGCAGGAATGGGATTAGTGTATCGATAAGCGGAAATTGTGGCACAGCTATCATTTTCCTGCTTGATGCTTATTTACGCTTCTTCTGCTTTTTCGATTTCATCCGGCAAAAGCACCAGCTGTTTAGAATTATTATTTTTATCCACAAATTCAACTTCATAGGTTTCATCTGGCTCACGAAATGCAACCACTATGGAACCGACATCTCCTTTTTTAATACATTCCTCAGGAATGTCTTTCTTTACTCTTACAACATCCATTTCTGAAAACTTCACGTTAATCACTCCCTTAACCCACAAAGTCGTTGGTATTGAACTATCAGGTTCCACTTATATAGGGATATGGTGCAGGGCTGGACAAACATCATGTACTCAGGAAAATAATACCTTGCACTAGTTTTGTTGAGTTTGGTACAGGGATGCATACAAACATCATGTACTCAGGAGAATAATACCTTGCACCGTAGTACATCAGCCACCGTAGTATATTAGCCTGTATCACCATCATTTTCCTGCCCTGTAAACCCTTATTTCTTCAGACCGCATACCTGAACCTTGCCTTGGGGAAGTAATCGGCGCATTCGACCTCAAGACCATTCTCGTCAACCATCAGGAAAGTGCTGCCGAGGTGGTGGAAAGGTAACTTTCGATGCCTTCAGATGTTTCCTTAATAACCTTGATTGTAAAAATAATCAAAAGGGACTATAAGCAATAAAAAACTCCGTAAAGGGTAGATTTAAAGTGTTCCAATAGATCCAGGATCAAAAAGAAAGTTTTAACAATAGTTTATAAAAAGAGAGTATGAGGGTGTGGTTCGAACGCACGAATTCCTACGAAACCAAGTATTCAACTTTGTCGTATTAATGGCGTAAGGTTTTTCAAAAAATATCCGAACGCATATTACAAAAAGATGGGGGTAAACTCAGGAAGGTAATAATAAAAAACAAGGTATTTAATCCTACATTCGGCAGGTTAACGTAATTAGAGATAGATATTTTCATATTTCTCTCCCATGAGACCCAATATCTTCCAGTGAAGATCCTCCATATTCAGTATTTCTGAATTTACTTCACCTTCTTTCTGAGAAATAAGTTCTGTAATTCCCTGGAAATTGACAAATATCCATCTCATCGTAGGTCTTTTTGTTGGCTTTCCTTTTTGATCTGGAACCGTTTCATTTTCTTCCTCTAATTTTGTCCTTAATTTCCATTCTGCAATTGAATAAATCATTAAGCAGAGAACCATTGTCATAGCCAGTGCTTCAATTCTGCTTTTATTCTTTAGGTAGACTTTCGATATGCTAAATGTATCACTTTTCAAGAATCGGAATCCTTTTTCTACATTGTCCTGTCCTTTGTAATACTTCAGCATCTCTCCCGGAGAAAGAGTGATATCATTACTCGCAAGAATGAAAAGTCCCATTTTCTCCATTTCATTCAAAACAAAAGCATCATTAACCTTTATGCTTCCATCAATCCTGAAATAAGTCTTTAATTCCTCATCTTTAGAAGGTCTGCCTCTTTTACCTGATTCACGTTTTTTAATGGATTTCAAATCAACTTTTTCAAAAACAATAGAAGGGAATTCTTTAATCCATTTCTCTGCAGCTTTTGATGCATCCTCTTCGCAGAAGAAGTCCTCTCCTTTCAGCTTTTTAAAAGCCTTCTCTGCTTTTTCAACCTCTTTGTCAAGTTTCGTCCTGAGAGTTTTCTCTTTCTTCTCCTTCATCTTGTGAGAAAGCAGCAAAACCCACTTTTGTTTGACTCCGCCATATTCCACAAAGGTTTGATAAAAAGAGTACCTCTCATCACTTTTTAGCGTTTTCAGGTTCAGATTTGCAGTTAGCAGTTCCTTTGCCTCGAAAATTGTTGCAGGAACACGACTGATCCAGAATGATTTTCCGATATTCTGGATATTATTGTCTGTGTAAAAGGAACTATCAGCGACATAGTACACTTTGCTTTCAGGTCTTAAAACTGATTTGAGAGACGTTATTGCATCCAGAATTGTGTTTTTGTCGGAAGCATTTCCTGAATGTGTGTTCATGAAAAGAGGTATTCCATGCTGATTAACAATCAAGCTCAGTACAAATTGTTTGAGGTCCCATCTTCCGTTTTTGGGAATTCCAAAAGTAATATCAATAGACTCAGTTTCTTCGTCTTCATAATCACCATAAACGCTGACACTTGTAGTGTCAGAGTGTAAACAGTGAACAGGAATAGGTAGACGAGCCATAATGTGAAGGGTAATTTCCGTAAACAGTTTTGTAGGGCCATATTTTACGATTTTGTCAAGAGTCTCTCCGATAGCATATTGATTCAGGTCTTCTTTTGTTATACCGTCTCCAAAAAGCCTTTCAGTAGAAATGTTTTTGAAAAAATCAGGAAACAGGTACAGACGTTGCCCTATGAAACCTAGACCATTGAGTACCATGGCAAGGATGCAGACTGAGTGAGGAACATTATGATTCCGTTCTTTGGGAAGTTTCTCATCGATCAGTTTGTCAACTTCAAGTTCTCGGAAAACTCCAGCCATAAGACCTAGGTGACCTAAGAACCGTGTACGTTTTAAGGAGGATTCAACTCTTCTACTACTGTTTTTCTCTGCCATGGGATAACCAAGAAAGAGATATAAAATTAATGATATTAATTTATAGGTTTACCTGCCGAAAGCAGGTTTAATGAAGATATTGGACTATTATTCAGGTTGATAGTCTTTGTCCGGGAAGAATCTCTTCATGGAATTTCATTAAACTGATTTACTCTTTCTACCAGTTAGGCAACATCTCTAAGCGAGAAATAAAAGATCTTGTTATCCTAGAAACTCCAAGATATGCTTATTTACCAGAGCAGGCTGTTCCATAGAGACCAGATGGCCTGCATTAGGGATCAGTTTTGTTTCTATGATTGGCATCAACAGATTGACTTTTTCGACAGCATCGAAGGCATCATAAATAAACTCATTTTCGCCGACAATAAAAAGTGTTGGAATATTGATTCTGCTTAGCTCAATATCACTGAACACGTTAGGGAAAATGCTTTTTTTAGGGTTAGCGTAGCGAAAATGTTTTACACCACTCGCGAATTGCCTGGCAAACAATTCATTTGGGTGAAAACCCTTGTTAAAGAAACTCCTTAATGGGTTAGGTTTAATGGGCAAATAATGGAGAAAGCGGAGCAATAAGAGCACAGACCAGCTGTACGGCAGAATTGAAGCTACAGGTGCAAGAGCGACAATTTTGTTAACTCTATCCGGGAAAAATAAAGAAAAATTGAGCGTATGCCATCCCCCATAAGATGATCCGGCAATACTCGTTCGCTTTAAACCCAAACCCTGCATTACCTCACCCATCCAGTTAGCACAATCCTCCCTATCTCTGAGTAACCGGGACTGTAGGCTTTTTCCGGGCTCACCAATGATGTCGATAGCATAAACGCGACAGACGCTGCTTAAAGCGCCGATGTTTGGGAACCACATCGTGGAACCTGTGCCGGTGGCATGCAGCACAAGCAGTGATGGCGACCCTTTGGATCCGCTCGCGATAATATGAGTAGTTCCGAAGCGGGTCATTATATCATATTCTTCAAAAGGTACTGACCAAAGTTTCAGGACAGCATCATAAGCTGATACATACTCAGCTTCACCTTTTGAGCTTTTGAAAGAGGCTAGTTGGCTGGACATTGTAAAACCTTCATTCCTGGCAGAATCGCTTGAGAAGGCAAACAGAATCGGGTCTTGATATTTCCCCGAGGTATTGGATATGGGCAAAGTTATTACAAACCTGGACCCATGCATCGCCTGTCGAACCCGTGAGACGATCTGATATTATGAAAGAATAAATTATGAATATGCACGAAATAGAGACTCGCCAATGCGCTGCTTCTCTTATTCTCAACGAGTTCATTATTGCCGGGAACAAAATAAAAAACCGGGCTAAGCCGTAATTATACAGGGGATGGAATTTGAACCCAAAAACCCCTAAGAGAATAGGCCATCAACCTGACGTTTTGACTTGGCTTGTGAAACCCCCTCATCTCGAGGTAGCAAATGAATAAACATTAAGAACTTAGTAGAAACTTTATTATAAACTTATTCTGAAAAAAGTATTTCTGCAAAAAAGCATTAAATTTGAAGCTAATATATTAAGGAATTTAGTGCGAGGGATGGGATTCGAACCCACGAACTCCTACAAGACTAGGCCCTCAACCTAGCGCCTTTGACCTGGCTGGGCAACCCTCGCATTTCGATGTAATTTTCGACGTAATAAATGAATTGGTTTTAAGGACTTAGTATAAAATTTTCTATAAAAACATATTGAATTTAAAGTACCAATATTAATTCAATGTTAAGAAATCTGGTGCGAGGGATGGGATTCGAACCCACGAACTCCTACAAGACTAGGCCCTCAACCTAGCGCCTTTGACCTGGCTGGGCAACCCTCGCATCCTGTTTTTCTTTTAAATTCCGGCGCGCCTTGCGCCTTGCACTTCCTCACAATATCATGGATAATATATAAACGTTTCGAGTCATGAGGAACGCTGGTAATAATTGATAGAATATCCCGCAGTAAACGGAGTAATTCCCGAGGTGTGCGGGTAGAGGAAACTCTCCGGACATAGAGCTCTTTCCGGGGCCAGAAAGGAATAAATTTGGCTCCGGAAAAATTGGTTTGAACCACAGATGAAGCTGGGTTCAGAGCTGGTTCAGAATTGCCAGAAGACCTTCGGCTTTGCCCTTAACCACGTTTGCGGCGTTAAGAACAAGGTCTTTAGCTGTATATGAACCATCGGACTCCATGGTAAAAACAAAAGCGCTTTCGTTGAAGTCCACTTTTATAGCGTTAATGTCACATACCTGCTCACAGAGCCTGCAGAGGGAACACCTTATGACGTCGTCCTCAGCAACCCTTGCTCCGGCCTCTTCAACCCTGATAATGCTCTTAGGACACTCTGCTGCACAGTGCCCGCAGGCATCGCAGTTTTCAATGGTTATAATAGGCACGTTTTTGTAGCCGCAAGCAACGCCTGCCTGCCATTTTACGCTGTCTCTGCCGTAACCCATATGGGCGATAGCCTCGAGCACAAGCTTCTGTCCTTTCTTCAGCTCAACAATCGGTACATTGGGATCTGCTGGCTGGATTTTAGGGTCAGAAGAGATGAGGTCCCGCGAATGAACAATCCCGGGCCCTTCTGCACTGAGGGTCAGGGAGACCTCGCAGGCAGGGCAGCCTTCTCCTCCGCAGATTTCGCACTCAGCCTGAGGCATATACGTCTCTATATCCGTTACAAGCGGGATTAAGGAGAGACGGAGAGCCAGCTGTTCATCATAGAGCACGGAGGTGTTGTCATAAAGGTTTACATACTCAATTGCAAGAGTGGGTACATCGGCGATCATGGCACGCCGGATGCCGTTAGCAAAAGCCGTGGTTGCCTTTGACAGCACAAACTTTGCGGATCTATCCGATAACTCCAGAATGTCTACTTCCATCGTCATATACCTTAATTCCCCTTCATTTTGAATACATTAAAAAAAGAGAATTTTGAAGAATTCTCTGAATAATTCTCTTTATACACGCCTTCCGCCTTTCGGACGGGTGCCGTCGTGCGGGACAGGAGTAACATCTTCGATCCTGCCAATGCGGATTCCTGCTCTCGCAAAAGCCCTGATTGCAGCCTGTGCACCGGGTCCGGGGCTTCTCTGCTTGTTTCCTCCAGGAGCTCTTACCCGGATGTGAATGCCATTGATGCCCTTGTCCCTGAGCTGGTCAGCAAGCTGGCCTGCCATCTGCATGGCAGTGTAAGGAGAACTTTCGTCCCTTGCAGCCTTTACGACCATACCACCAGAGGACTTTGCAATGGTTTCAGCCCCGGTGATATCAGTTACTGTGATAATTGTGTTATTAAATGAGGACTTAATGTGAGCTACAGCCCATTTCATATCTGCCATGTTTATCTCCTCCCGCCTCTCTTCTTCCTGCCGCCGCCTCTCTCAGGGGGCTTTTCTCTTGCCTGCTTTGCCTCGGCAGCAGCCTTAAGGGTTGTTGCACTGTCTGCAAGGAAGGATGCGACCTGGACAGGCCTTTCAGGATGAGCTTCACTCACAAGAGGAGAGTTTCCATAGTACCCGATGTGCATCTCATCATCCTTTGAGACCAGCATTCCCGGAATTGTAGCCTTTCTTCCGTTAATTGCAATGTGGCCGTGAGTGATGAACTGGCGTGCCTGGATAACGGTCCTGGCAAGCCCGAGACGGAGAACCTGGGTCTGAAGCCTTCTTTCAAGGATATTTTCAGTCTTTAAAGATAGAATATCGTCAATATTGGAATCAGATTTTATAATGCCGTAGCGGATGAGTTTGGAAAGAATTTCTTCGGACTGGGTCCTGTAGTGTCCTTCAAGCTCCATTCCCTGCCCGCCAGCAACGTGTGCAAGAAGTTTTCTGGCTTCGGATCTGTACATCCTGAGCATACTTGCTGCTTTCCAGACTTCCCTTTTGTTTCTGAGGCCGTATGCCTTCACGAGCTGGACTTCAGCTGCCATCCTGGCTTCCTGCCAGGGATGCTTGGGAGTCTCGTAACTTTTACTTTTTTTACCTGGATATGCCATTTCAAATCACCTTAAACGAAAAATTACTTCTTCCTGCTCACACCAACAGTTGATCCGCGGCGGCCTGTGGATTTTGTCCTCTGTCCTCTGACCTTAAGGCCTCTCTCGTGCCTGAGACCTCTGTAGGCACGAACCTTCTTCAGGTTGTTAATGTCTTCCCTGAAAGTCAGTACGATATCCGTTCCGAGCAGGTGCTTGTCCTGTCCGGTGACCAGGTCTTTTTGCCTGTTAAGCATCCAGGTAGGGACGATATCCTCAAATCTTCCGATTGTAGTGTCGAGTTTGGCTACTTCCTCATCCGGAAGGTATCCAAGTGTAGCAGCAGGGTTAACACCTGCGCTCTTTGCAATGAGTATTGCAGTACGCCTCCCGATTCCGGGAAGACCTGTAAGAGCATACTGTACGGGCTTTGCCCCCTGCAGGTCGGTATTCATAATCCGAACAAGATGCCTTAGTTCTTCTTTATTGTTTTCTTCTGCCATGTATTTCCTCCATTGGAGTGCATACAGCATCCTGTAGCCCCTGATCGAATACCCTGAAAGAATACACGAAAACTCAGGAGCAGCTCTCAAAAGGAGCTTCTTTACAGCATATACTGATGAGTTCTTTTACATGCAGCTGCCAGTATATAAGGATATCTACGCTCGCCCCCCACTGAAAGTGAATATTTGGAGGGGCTGAAAGATGCTAACGGAGATTTTTGAATAAGGAGAAAATGTGAAAATAGTATAGAAAAACAGCATAGAGAAAATAGTAGAAGTGTAGGGATAGTATAAGGTATACAGGAATAGTATGGAATGTACAGGAATAGTATGGAGTGTACAGGAATGAGATGAAAAGTATAGAATAATATGGAGTGTGCAGGGATGAGATGAAAAGTATAGAATAATCAAGGATAGGTAAAGGAATAGCAAAAGTAGAAGCAGATCGCAGTGGAAGTAATACAAGAAATATGTGAAGAAATATCCAAAAATTTGTACACATCAGAATAAGAAAAACCTGACGCCGAGGGGGAGATTCGAACTCCCGAGGGGCTAAGCCCCACAAGCTTTCCAGGCTTGCGCCCTACCACTAGACTACCTCGGCACAGAACTTATGGCACGACTTATACCATAACGGAATAGTGATATATAAATCTTATTCTAGGAATGCGTAAAGAAGGAAGAATTTTAAAGGTTAGAGCTGAACACTCTCTTCTTTTTTAGCCCAACCTTTTGGATAAGTTCCTGCTTCCATAAGTACCCGAATAGGAGAGGCTGCAATACCTGCAGAAGCCTTGAGGATCTCCTGGGTGTTCATTTCAGACTTTGCAAGAGCCACAAGCTCACCTTTTAAGGTAAAGAGACCTGTAAGTTCCCCTTTAGTCAGATTGGCGTCCAGGCTTGTAATTCCAGGGACTGCCAGGGAAGCGCCCGAACAAACTGCATCTACCGCACTGTCCCTGAGGATAATTTTAGGGAGGTGGGATACAGCCGATTCCATTGGTCTTATCACCCTTCTCAGTTCGGACTCATCTCCGTCTTCCTTCCAGAACACATATGCGTCTTTGAGTTCATGAAGAGTGACAAGGGTTCTTTCCGTAAACGGCCCTGCTTTAGTCCTGCGAAGTCCCTGCATATGCCCGCCGCAGCCCAGAGCAAGCCCGATGTCATGACAGAGTTTCCTGATATAAGTTCCTGCCTCACACCCAACGCGGATAAGAACGGACGTGCCCTCAATTTCAAGCACCTCAATGTAATAGATTGTCCTTACCCTTATGACACGTTTAACAGCTGATTTGATAGGAGGCATCTGGTAGATAGGACCTGTAAATTCCTCGCATATCTGGCGGACCATCTTCGGAGGCATAGCCCTGTGAAGCTTCAGATGGCAGATATACTCTTTTCCTGAAAGGCGCAGAGCAGGTACGGCTTTTGTAGCTTTTCCCAGCAGCGTGGGCAGAAGCCCTGTGACCTTAGGGTCAAGAGAGCCAGCATGTCCTGCCGTGTTTACGTCAAGTATAGCTTTTACCCAGGCTGCAACTTCGTGGCTTGTAGGTCCTTTGGGCTTGTCAACATTCACCACTCCTTTTTCGATGTATTCAAGAATGGGGCGCTTTTCCGGAGGACAGCCATAGGATGGATTTGTCCAGGCGCCAGACTTCCGGACAAGGGTTCTTTCAACTTCGGCAGGCAGTTTGCCGGCGGATGACATGGTTTTTCAAAACTCCTGGGTTATGTTTATGGATTCAAGTGGGTAATGCGTACAGATATAAATACTCTTTAGATACGAATTTCTTTAGATCTGAAACACTCGTATTTAAAGTATTCAAATAAATCAAAAATACCTGTAATAAACCTGAAGTCTCAGAAAAGTACAGGCAATTTCCAGTAAATAATTTTCAGCAAAGATAGTTACGCCCTGTTCAGGCAACACAGTAGGGCAACCGTCATGCCAACGGTTGCAGAGAGATAACATTTACAGATATCGAGCAGATGTCCGGCAAGAATCATAGATCCTGTATAGACATACTATATAAGGACCCGGCAGATAAAACCCTGTGCTAATTTAAGGACCTGCCCGGGAAATATCGGGGAAAATCGGCGGGATGACGAAAATCACTCCGGCCCCATCAAAGAATCAATAGCAACCCTGAGGATGTCAAGAGTCTGGTACTGGTTCCATTTTTCAGAATCGATAACAATATCGTAAATTGATAAATCCGTAATATCAATCTCGTAATAGTTCTTATAACGGAGGGCTTCTGACTTTTCCCTTTCAACCGTTTTTTCCAGTTCTCCATCAAAGGAGATTGATTTTTCGCGCCTCTGGATACGCCTGACCCTTGTCAGCAATGGGGCTTTAATCCAGATTTTAAGCACATGCGGTACCCCTTGAGCCATATGGCCTGCAAGCCGGCTTTCGAGAATGATATTGTCCTGGGTATGGATAATGGATTTCTGGTTCTTATCGATGTCAAGGTCAATAGAGGGATTCCTTTCAGCCAAGGCTCCGAATTCAGCCAGGCTCATTCCTCTCTCCTTCGCCATCTTTCTGAAGATTTCACCAGAAGAGACCAGCTCAAGCTCATAATATTCGGCCAGGAGCCTTGAGAGGGTTGTTGTCCCGCTTCCGGGGAGCCCGCTCACTGTGATCTGCATTAGACCCCACCGATGTTAAGTGCCTTCCTGATAAGCTGGCTGACCCCGAGAGAGGAGATAAAGTACCAGTAGATCCAGTGCTGGAAGGGACCAAAAGCTTTCGAAGTAAGCAGCTGCTCGCCCCAGAAGGGAAAGACCATGGTTGCAGCTCCGTGCCCGCTAATGTAATAATAAGCCCACATGAAGAGAGGAAGGGAGATGATACTGATATAAGCCATGGGCTTAAACTGCTGCTTAGACATCTTCATCTGGTCTTCCATCATCTCTTTACGCTGGTCTTCAAGTTTTTTCAGCATATAGGTATTCTGGGAAAGCTGTGCCTCCCGGAACTCCTTCTGAAAAACCTTCATGCGCTCCTGAGTATTTCTCATGAGATCCCAGTCAATAGTGTACTTCTGGATAAGAGACGCGTATAGGGCAGTGATGGCAGCCATAACTAAAAGGACCAGGTGGAAGTTGTTCTGTCCGACCAGCATGAGCACAGGGTCCATTAAAACGCCTACTGCTTCACCTACTGCCTGCCTGAAGTCCTGTCCAAGGATCATTATCCCGAACATAAGAGAAAAACCGAAAGCCAGCAGGAACCGGTCTATTTGCTTTTTTAATACCTCTGAAACCAAGTTGTCCTCACCATTTAAGGTTCAATAAATATAATTCTGAAATTTTGGTTATGATCTTATGATTCCTTCAAACGAAGAATGAATCAGAGAGAATGAAGCCTGATAAAACATAAAGCACAAATAAACAAACTCTAAGGAGAGCCGTATTAAAATTGTTTACACAGGGTTTTCAGGATAATAAGTTTCGATGTATATATAAGTTCTACTATTCACTCGAAGTTTGATAGCGGCATTTTTCAATCTGGAAACAGAAAGATGCAGTATGAAAGAAGTCTATCTCAATACTCAATAACTTTAATCCCCGAAATCCATCTAAATTCGGATCCTTCGTAATAATTTGCCTGTCCCGACAAAATATAATTGTAGTCATCAATTAATCAAAAATTTCTGCTGGTTTTCCATCGGAAAGCAACTGGCAGAGAATGAAGCAAAGATATCATTTTCCAGCCGGGTTGCACTTCGTTAGCACGATCCTTTTTGGCAGCTTCGGTGGCTGTTAAGATTTCGAGGAATCATATTTCCGAAAATAAAGAGGCTTACTTTAAAGTTTTGGTTCACTGAGATGGAGAAAAATAAACGGAGAGGCTCTTAGAGATCACTTCCGGCAGGACCCATACCTCAAAGGTAAGCAATTTCTTGTTTTCGCTTGTCCGATGTGAACGAGTCGTTGAGGAAAAGTGTTGAAGCATCTTTTTTGAAAGTGCTGAATCAAAACATAGTTTTAAATAATTTCTCATAAATTATCATAAAAAAGCTTCGAAGCCTGAAAAGAGAGAGCCAGGTTCGGGATAGAAACTTCGAAAGAAGGTCCGGTAAAGTACCTGCAGGCATGAAAGAGGTTAAAAATGAATCTTCCAAACCCCCATAAACAGCACCCGACAGTCAGCAAAAAGGCATGGATATCCGAAACCGCAGTAATAATCGGAAATGTAAGCATTGCAGATGACGTATTCGTAGGGCCCAATGCAGTCCTCAGGGCAGACGAGCCAGGGTCATCCATAACAGTTCACAGAGGCTGCAACGTGCAGGACAATGTTGTTGTCCATTCCCTCTCACATTCCGAAGTGCTGATAGGCAAAAATACTTCGCTTGCTCACGGGTGTATTGTACACGGCCCGTGCAGGATAGGAGAAAGCTGCTTCATAGGGTTCGGAGCAGTTGTATTTGACTGCAATATCGGGAAAGATACGCTTGTCCTCCATAAATCCATTGTCCGTGGAGTAAATATATCTTCAGGCAGGATGGCACCTGATGGTACCGTGATCACCAGCCAGGATCGTGCTGATGCCCTTGAAGAGATCACAAAAGACCTTACCGAGTTTAAAAAATCAGTGGTCAGAGCCAATATTGACCTTGTTGAAGGTTATATAAAGCTTGGAGAAGAGGGTTGAAGGTAAAGATGCTTTACCTGTCCGGAAATATTCAAAAATATCCAGAGAGATCGTAAAATATCTAGAGATATCCAGAGATATTCAAAAATATCTAGAGATATTCAAAAATATCTAGAGATATTCAAATATATCCGGAGATATTCGGAAATATCATGGAGAAAGGAAAAAGTGATTCCGATCGAAAAACTCTGACCGAAATTAAAGGTATTTTCCCTCCAGCTTTTCCAGAACCTCTTTTCCTTTATCCGTAAGCATGTATTTTTTCCAGGTCGTTTTCTCAGGAGTCAGGCATTCGATTAAACCCCTATCTTCAAGCTCTTTTAAAGCGCGGCTGATATTTTGTGTAGACCTGCTTGCTTCATGGGCAATATCCGAAGCCCTCACTGCAGTATGCGTTTTCATAGACTCCATAAGTATCAGGCGACGGTCAACGCTGATGACCCATTTCATCAGTTCATCTATTGAGTTTTCAGTCATGTTAAGCAGGTTCTCCAGTAAAAGCTTCCTACTGAGATAAGCAGTCGCATAATATTTAAAATTTAATCACTCTGTCGTGTAAGAAATTTCTGGTACGCCCATTCAAGCGCTTAAAGAAGCCAAAGAGAGGCAGATGACAATCAAAGAGAGGAAGTAATATATGGATAACACCTAACCTGAAAGAGTTGGCCCCAGGTTAAAAAGTTGAAGAGTTGGAGAAGTAAGAGGCTGGAAAAATAAAACTCCAGGGGCTGCTGAAAGAAAACAAAAATAGCCCAGGCTTAGTTCAACTTATTAATTCAACCTCTACAACAAATTATCGCTTGCTGCTCTGCGGGCCGTGACAAGCTCGTCCAGCAAACTTTCTGCATCTTTTTCAATCATCTCAATAAGCTCTCTCCTATGATTTGTAAGCTTTTCTGCAAGCTCCACATTTTCCACTGCCATCAGCTGGACAGCCAGAATTGCGGCGTTGTCCCCTCTTCCGATTCCCACACAGGCAACTGGGATCCCTGTAGGCATCTGTGCAATCGACAGGAGGGCATCGATCCCATCAAGGGCTGAGTTAACAGGAACCCCGATAACAGGTTTTATGGTGCTCGAAGCCACAACTCCGGGCAGATGAGCAGAGAGCCCGGCAATAGCAATAAAGGCTTTAACATTGTTTTTATGAGCACTTTCGATTATTTCGGCAAGCCTTGCCGGAGTCCTGTGAGCAGATGCGACTGTAATTGTATATTCAATGCCAAACCGATCAAAGATTTCGGTTGCTTTTCTTGCGATTTCTTTGTCCGATTTGCTGCCAAGTATTATTACGACGTCAGTCATGGATTACTCCGTATTCATAGATATGAGAATGTATGATAATATATGATAAATTATTTAAATTTTTACCTCCCGAATATTCCCTGGAAATAAAAAAGAAAAAATCCCCTGAATCACACAGCTGCATAGCCGGACTACCATCCAGAGAGTTAATTCTTTTTACTTCGGAGCGATGTTCCAATTCTGAAATCCTAAAATTCCCTCGCCAGCTTATCTAACGGCTCTTCGAAAGAAAGACTAAGGAAAAAGAAGATCAAATACAAAGAAAAAGAAAAACAATAGGTAAAAACCACTGAAAAAACCTCCATGGCTTAGCGCCTTTAATGATTCAGATAAAAAGAACAAAACACTATCCAAAAATAGTATTCTCTAAATTTTGTTATCAGTTCGTTCTATCTTTTTTTTGAAAAAGACCGCCCTCCTTCGTCGAGCGTGACGAAAACGGTCCTGTAAAGGGAATATAGTTGTACGGATCAGAGATACCTGTGTTAGTTCTCTTGAGCTTGGCGAAAAGGATCTCCTGCTGTTGCACTTGCAGTGCAACTTCCCGAAAATCTCCGATTTCCTGTGATCCCGAAGCGAAACTAGGGAAGCAAAACTCAGGCGAGACGCGATTAGTATTGCCTGATTATACTCTACCGCTTTGCACCTCTTTTTAGCCCGCCCGCATAAAACAGGTTAAAAACTAAAACAATTGCCGCTCTTAAAAATTCAATCTGAAAAATCAACCGTTTAGCAGGCAGTCAAAAAACAGAAAAATAAAAAAACAGAATACAGAAAGATAGAGAAAGTAAAGAAAAGTGAAAACAAAATAAAGAAAAAAAAGGGAATTCAGGCAAACTTTGCCAGAATTGCCTTAATATCCTCAAAAACCACTTCTATATCCTTTGTGCCGTCAAGGATGACAAGGATGCCTTTTTCTTTATAGTAGTTGATAAGCGGCTGGGTCTGCTTTTTGTAGACATCCAGGCGGTTCTGGACAGCATCTGCAGTATCGTCAACACGCTGGAAGACCTCCCCGCCGCAGATATCACAGATGTTATCTTTCTTTGGCGGATTGGAGATAGTGTGGTAGCTTGCCCCGCATTTGCACATAAGGCGACCGCTTATTCTTCCTACAAGAACTTCATCAGGCACCTCGAGGTTGAGGACGATATCGATGGGTTTGTCAATTTCGTCAAGGATTGCTTCGAGGGCATCAGCCTGGGGGACAGTCCTTGGGTATCCGTCAAGAATGAAGCCTTTTTTGCAGTCATCTTCTTTAAGGCGATTTTTAATTATGCCGATAAGCACCTGATCAGGGACAAGTTCTCCCTTGTCCATATATGACTTGGCTGCAAGTCCCAGTTCTGTTCCTTCTCTAACATTTGCCCGCAGGATATCCCCTGTGGAAATCTGCGGAATTCCATAGAAATCAACCAGTTTTTTGGCCTGGGTACCTTTGCCGGCACCCGGGGGCCCGAAGAGTATTATGTTCATTCGAAGATCCCCTTTTTGTGTCCTTTTATTTGATTGTTTTCCTTTCCGATCTTTTCTGATCTATCTTTTCCAGTTATCTCTGCAATCAGAGGTTTCCGGCCTTACTGCTCCCCGAAGAAGGAACGGATCATCGGGTGCATCTCCATCATCTGCTCGGAAGCGATATCCTCGTACAGACGGTACACAATGCTTACAGTCAGCAGCAGCCCTGTACCTCCGGCAGATCCAATAGTACCGAGCAGGCTTGCAACCAGGGTAAGAACCCCAATGAAAGCTCCACCTATTACAGTTACCTTTGGAATATAGCGCTGCATAACTTTTTCAATACTACCGATGTTTCGCCTGAAACCAGGGATCTGCATTCCTGAATTGAATATCTTCTGAGCTGTGGGCTTTGCTCCCATGCCTGTGGTTTCTATCCAGAAGAGGGCGAAAATAATCCCGCCTCCGATAAGCATCACAGCATCTGCAAAGACGTGAAGCACGATCTGCCAGGTAGCCGGAGCCGCTGCCCCATAAGCTGCAAAGGATTCCCGCACAAGGGATGGAATCCAGTCATAAGGGCTGTTTATGGGAGCCAGGTAATACATAATTCCGTTCAGTGGCGTTGAGCCGCTGAATTCTCCGAGGAATGTAATTCCACGGCCCGAAAGGATGATCCCGACCATCTGGATGTTAGCCTGAAGAGCCCTGACAAGGATCATTGGCAGGACTGATGCATATATGAGCTTGACAGGGAAACGGCCCCTGGCCCCCCTAACCGCACTGTGGGCGAGAGGAATCTCGATTCTTGTACTTTCCACATATACTACGAGCAGGAAGATAATAACCGTGCTCAGGAGAGCCAGAATTCCTCCTCTGATCAGCAGGAACATCAGGCCTTCACCGGATAAAAGGAAGTCTGCACCGGTATTTTGGGCGATGTAGATCCATTTGGGAATGAGTCCAACAGGAAGCCCGTTCTCGAGTTGCCAGTTAAATATCCCTGTAACGATCTGCTGGGAAATTCCCGCAACTATGAAAAGCCCGACTCCTGACCCGATACCCCATTTGGAAACCACTTCATCCATGAAAAGGATCAGCGTGCCTCCGATAAAGATCTGGACAAGAAGCAGTAAAGTGATCACTCCCAGGCCCACACCAAGAGCAGAAGCAAGCCCCGGATCCGGCTGGATATATCCACCAAGAAGCTGCGGTAGAGCCTCCAGAATGATCATGACAAAAACAAGGAACTTCTGGGCTCCCTGAAAGAATGCCTGATCTTTGGGGTTCGAAAGGTCCATTTTGATAATGTCTGCCCCAACAAGAAGCTGCAGGACAATAGAAGCCGTGACAATTGGCCCTATACCAAGAAGGACTAAAGATCCCGAAGCCCCGGCAAAGAAGGCACGGTAAGATTCAAAAAGGTCAACAGAATCCTGAGACATCCCGAAGAGCGGTACATTTGCAAGAGCAAAGTACAACACCAGAACTCCCAGAGTCCACCAGAGTTTATCCTTAAAGTGGACGTGTTTTTCCGGACTTGCTACTGCGGGTAACTTGTTAAAAAACGGTTCTAAGGTATCCCTGAGAGTCATCGATTACACCATTCAAAATATACTTTATTTATACTGATTTAAATATTAGATTATGTTTTACCTTAAGATAATGGTATATATCACATCTAATATAAAAAGGTACTAAAAGAATGAAATAAGTAGTGTCAGAATGACACCACTTATTCGGCATCGATGCAGCTTCCACCAGCGTTTTCAATTTTTTCGCGGGCAGAGGCGGAAAACTCCTCTGAAGTGATCACAAGGTTCTTCGTGACACGTCCGCTTCCAAGCACCTTCTCGATTCCGAGATTTTCAAGGTTAATGTGGTATGCCCCGTCCTTAACTTCAGCAAACCCTTCTTCAACAAGATAGGAAGCGAGTTCGTCGAGCTCACCAACATTTA
Organism: Methanosarcina subterranea; assembly: GCF_055385895.1. Lineage (NCBI taxonomy): Archaea > Methanobacteriati > Methanobacteriota > Methanomicrobia > Methanosarcinales > Methanosarcinaceae > Methanosarcina > Methanosarcina subterranea. Next base: position 3,907,288 of record NZ_AP042426.1, read on the forward strand.
CTATGGAAACGTCTCTGGACACTTCAGCAGGGCGCTTGAAACCGTGCTTTCCGTAACTGTACCCACGCATCATAGCTCTTACGAAGTGGTGTTTACAGCCACCGGCTTTCCCACGGCCTCCGCGGTTTCCGGCTCCACGCCTATTTTTATGGGTCCCGCCTCCGCAGGTCCTGGACCCTCTGAACTTTTTAATATCCATTTAAACCACCTTATCTCATCTTGTGCAGAAGCACGTTGATATTTTCATCGTGGTTTCCGAGTACGCCACCCTGCTGGACTGTCCTTTTAATCCCGGCATGCCCTTTTCTGGGCGGGTGAAGCCTGAAAACAGGCTTCAGTTTGGGGACATCCTTAAGGGAGGCTTTACCCTCTACAACAGCTTCGGCAAAGGCCTGTATGGAATCATAGTCCGTGTTTTCACGGATGTATTCTTCCGTAAGGCGGTTGTCGCCTTCAAGCCTTCCGCGGTTTTCGAGGACTTCTGCAAGGATACCTGCATCAATCTTTCCGTATGCAACATAGTCCTTTACCTTATGAACCATACCCTTGTAGTGAGGATTTTCCGGCACAAACACACAATGGTTAACTCTGTGCAGGCGAAGCATCTTCATGGTGTCCTCAATGGTATAGCGCACGTTGACCTGACCTCTCAGTCTCACAACTGCATACATCTCAGACTTCCTCCTTACCGTAGTACAGAGGCAGCCTTATAACGTTGACCTGGTTAAGGGCATCGTAGGTAGCCTTTGCGAAGTTGAGGGTTGACCTGGTGGTTCCGAAAGTCTTGGTCCACACGTCTTTAATGCCAGCTTTTTCGAGCACCTTGGTTGCAGTGCTCCCTGCGGCAATTCCGAGTCCCCTTGGAGCAGGAATGAGGGTTACACTTACACTGCCTGCCTTCCCTGTAACCTCGTAAGGTACGGTATGCTGCAGCCCGCAGGCACATTCCCAGGAACCGCAGCCTCTGCGGATATAGGCAATGTTGAGTTTTGCAGCGTCGATTGCCTTGCGGATTGCAGGCCCGACCTGAACGTCCTTTGCCTGTCCGAGCCCTACATAGCCGTTTCTGTTTCCTACGATTACGGTTGCTCTGAACTTTACACGGCGTCCGGAGTCAGTCATCCTCTGGACCATGTTGATATCGAGCACCTCATCTTCCAGGTCAGGAAGCAGCATATCAATTATCTGGGGTTCCCTGATAGGCAGGCCTGACCTGATTGCTTCATCCATAGAAGCAACCTGTCCTTCAACAACTAATTTTCCAAGCCTGGTTTTCGGAACCCAATCTTGATCGAATGCCATTTAATCACCTTAACTAAACTCAGCAAAGATTTTCTCTTTGGTTGCTTCAAACTGCTCTGGCAGGTCTGAGCTCTCTTCTCTGTATTCGGCTATGTGCTCTCCGCGGATCCTCTCGTCCGATGGGAACACTTCCGGGCTGCAGGGGATTTCAAAGCCAGAGTCTACAATCCCTTTAAGGGCGGCATAGACTCTTGAACCGGCAGAGGAAGCCTGGAGTCCTATATCCATGATGCCTCCTTCATATCCCTTCTGTAAACTTTTCAGCCCGAATAAGAGCCCTGTAAGATATGCAGCCGTTGTGTTTCCGGTAGCTCCTGTGTAACCGTACTTTGCAAGTTCACTCGAAACGGCTGATGAATAAGTTATGTCCCCTTCAAGGGTTGGAGCTATTAACTGGATCTGAACGTTTCTTGCACTCTTTCTGACAACCACACGGTCCTGCCTTGAGAGTAGTAATTTAAGGCGGAGGTGGTAATTGGTGCGTCCTTCTCTTCTTCTTCTAAAAGGAACCTTATATCTTGGTCCTGTTGCCATCTTCAGCTCCTCCAGGTTATTCTTTCTTTAACATTTTTTCGGACTCAAGGTGCGAGTTAAGGTGGGAAACGCTTCTGTATTCTCCGCCTTTTGCCTTTCTGTAGAGTCTGCAGTACACTGACTTGTCAAGTGCTCCGTCTGCACGCAGCTCCTTGAGTCTGTTTCTAAGAGCCCGGATCTTTTTGATCCACTGTTCCTTCTTGGGAGTACGGGCTCCTTTCTTACCCTTTCTGGAACCATGCCCCTTGCAGTGCCCGTATTTACGCTTGGCAGCAAGAGCTCTGGCTCTGCCTCTGCTGACTCCTTTTACAGGCTTTGCCTTAATGGTGCCTTTCTCAATGAGCCCGCGGATATCTTCTCTTGTGATTGCGGAGGCAATTTCTTCGGATGCTTCGGGGTTAAGCCATACCCTGTCAAGCCCGCACTCAAGAACTTTGGAAGCCAGCTTCCTCTGGTTCAACAGGTCTGACATTTTATTCACTCCTTCCAGGGTTCAGTACTTTAATCCCCGATTCTTCAGCTTTTGCAAGAATGAGGGCTTTCTTTTGTGCACCTATTGTCCTTGCTATTCTGATAGCCTCGAAAGACGGGTCAACAAGCTCAAGCTCCGCAATGCTGGAAATAAGAACATCAGAATAACCCGAAGGGTGCAGGCCTTTGACTGCAGCAGGGCTTCCGTATCCTACCTGGGCAAGAGCACCTTTTGCAGCATACTTTCTGCGCTGCTTACCCTGGGAACCTCTCGGGCGCCTCCAATTGGTGTCAAGCCTTTTAAACTTGTGGCTGCAGGTTCTCTTGAACTGGGGTTTCTTCCCCTTCTGGATCTTTCTCACATTGAATAATCGTTTGGATTCGGGATCCATATCAAGGGCGGGAACTGAGGTACTTTCAATTTCTTTGACTTCTTCTGCCATCATAACCACCTTCAGGCCTTCTGCACTATGTAGATTCCATCCTGGAAGATCCTCGGATCGAACCTCTTAATCTTGGTCTTCTGTTCTATGTTTGCGGCAGTCTGCCCGACGTCTTCCTTGTTGATTCCGGTGACGGTGACCTCGTTCCCGCTTACCTTAACCTTTGTCTCGCCAAGGATTTTTGCAATTCTTGGCTTCTTTTCTCCAAGGAAGTTCCCGATAAACAGGGTTTTGCCTTCAACTTTTACCTGCATGGGGAAGTGAGCGTAGACAATGGACATCTTGCACTCAAAGCCTTCACTTACGCCTATGATCAGGTTCTTGATATGGGAAGCAAAGGTTCCTACCATGGCTTTCTGCTCTTTCCTTGAGGATTCGGCATCCACGAGTACTTCGCCTTCCCTTAATTCTATCTTGATTCCGGGGTACCAGAACGTTCTTTCGACAGTTCCCTTAGGGCCCCTGGCTGTAAGGACATCCTGAGAGAGAGAGACGGAAACTCCTTCAGGAATCTCTATTTTTCTTGCAATTTCCTTAACCATTTCCTGTTCCCTCCTCAGTACACATAAGCAAGAAGCTGCCCACCAATCTTCTTATCGCGGGCCTCGTATTGAGACATGACCCCGCTTGAAGTGGTTACTATAAGGGCACCAAAGTTCTTTGCTGGCAGAAACTGCTTTTCCCAGCGTTCAAAGCTGCCAGTTCCTACGGAGTACCGCGGCTTGATTGCACCGCACTTATTGATTCTTCCCACAAGGGTAACGCTGTAGATTCCGGCTTTTCCATCGTCGATAAACTCGAAATCTCCAATGTAGCCAAGATCCTGCATAACCTTCAGGACGTTGCCGATATTCTTAGAAGCAGGCCTGACAATACAGGAGCTCTTTCCAATGGCTTCCGCATTTTTGATTGTGGAAAGGGCGTTTGCAAGAGGATCAAGTAATACCATTTAAATCACCTTACGAGTATTTCTCAAAGCCCATCTCGTGGGCAATCTCCCTGAAACAGTGCCTGCAGAGGTAGATGTCGTATTTGCGGACAAGCCCCTGTTTTCTTCCACACCGTTTGCATTCGTTTACTCCTCTTCCGGACTTGTTTATTGTATCTGTCATTTACATGACCTCCACGCCGTAACTTTCGTTAAGGAAGGTGATCGCATCGTCCACCGTAACCCTGTGGTCAGCAGGGATCTTTCTGGTTGCAATTCTCCTCTTGCAGATCCTTTCTCCCGGGCGCTTGAGTACAACAGTTACGTCCATTCCGAAAACCCCGATATTAGGGTCGTATCTCATACCCGGAAAGTCGGTGTGTTCTTCAATTCCGAAAGAGACGTTTCCGAGGGAATCGAACTGTGACCTGCTCAGGGTCTTTTCGATGATCCCGAGAGAGGTCTCAAGGAACTCCTGGGCTTTCTGGCCCCTGAGGGTTACCTTACAGCCTATGGGTTCATTCTTTTTGATCGCGAAAGCAGGGAGAGTCCTTTTGGCAAAGCACCTTATGACTCCCTGCCCTGTGATAGTCCGGAGGATTTCTTCGGCGTTTACCAGGTGCTGGCCACTTTCTCCAACACCCATGTGGACAATTACCTTTTCGACAACAGGTGTGCGCATAGGATTACTCACTTAGCTCACCACCAAGCCGGATTTCGGGTTTGTCCTTGCCAATAACGATTACGTAGTCTTCGATTGTTTCGAAATCGGTTTCCCCGGAAATCATTACTGTGTTGTGTCTTGAACTCTTAACTTCCTTGATATCCATAATCTTTCCGGTTTCTCCAGAGTGCTGGCCACCTATAATCATTGCAAGGTTGCCGACTTCAAACTTCAGGTGTTTTACTACCTGCTTGTCAGGAATGGAAAGAATCAGGGAGTCCTTTGTCCCATACTCGTTAGAGCCAATGATGTTGGTTCCATCATTGAGGTTAAGCTGTACTTTTCCTCCTTTGATGGTTGTCTTGTTGTCGATCCTGCACAGCTTGTTTACGTTAGTTTCGTTAAGCTTGTGGAGGGTCAAACGTCCCTTATCATCCTGGAGCATCCTGTATGCTTCATTTACGAGAGGGAGTGTAATTACATCAAAGAGTCCTACCGGGAACCTGAGATCTTTCCTGGGAATTCCGTCAACAAGGACTTTTCCTTCGGAGAGGATCCTTTTACCTTCCCTGCTGTTATCAACAAGCTTGAGAACGTCCCGGATTATGATTCCGAGCGGAAGACTGCGTGCCTGGCTGTGAGGCCCCGGGCGGGTAGTGGAGATCCACTTATTACCTTTTCTCCCGACCTTCCAGCTCTTTGGAACTGATAATCTTTTCTGGTGTGTCACAAAATCACCTGCCTCACTTCTTAATGCTTGACGCTCTGCGCCCGTCCTTCGTTTCCAGTTTTGTGATCATGACATTGGAGGGGTTAACGGGCCTTGGGACTTCGGTGCCGTCCACTTTTGTGGAGATGACTCCGTCCACTGTAATCGTGCCGTCCATAAGGGATACGGACTGAACTTTTCCTTCAGTGCCCTTGAAGTCTCCGCGCATGACCTTTACTGTGTCGCCAGTGATAACTGCAGCACTTCTTGTGCCGTACTGCTTGGAAAGTGCCTCACTGAGCCTTGCACCCATATATTTCTGCCTGATGTGGAGAGGTGCAGTGTATCTTGCCTTTCTTTGTTTTCTGGGCTGTTTGGATACCATTGCAATCGCCTCAGACAATAATGGATGCTGTAGTTCCGATTTTCGGGAACCTTTCAGCCACTTCCCTGGCAACAGGGCCTTTTATGTCCGTGCCTTTGGGGATTCCGTCTTCGTCCGTAATTACCATTGCATTATCTTCAAATGAGACATGCAGTCCATCCGGACGGCGGAACTCCTGCTTCTGGCGAACCACGACTGCAAGGAGAACCTGTTTCCTCATTTCGGGTGTGCCTTTCTTTACGGACACTACACACATATCCCCAATTCCTGCGCAGGGCATTCTGTTTTTGACACCTCTGTACTTCTTGACAGAGATAATCTCAACTACTTTAGCCCCTGTGTTGTCCACGCAGGCGATCTTGGCACCTGCATTGAGTGCTCGCGGAATGCTTGAGCGTATGCCTTTCATTTAGGCACCTCTGCTTTGACGACAACGTAGGATTTGGTTTTGCTTATAGGCCTGCATTCCGCAATCGTGACAATGTCACCGACTTTTGCGGAGATGCATGCCGGATTATGTGCATGAATCTTCGAGCGTCTCTTTTCATATCTTTGATATTTCGACACCATTTTCATGTATTGCCTTTCAATGACTACCGTATTGTCCATTTTGCTGCTGACCACGGTACCCACAAGGAGCTGACCTCTTACCGGAAGTGTTCCGTGGAAAGGACAGTATGAATCGTCGCATTCCTCTGATGGCGCCGGTATATTTAATCCAATATCTCTTGCCATGAATTTAGCCCCATTTACGTAGCTTTTTAATGTTCTTGATCCGATTTTCGGGTTGTGAGAGCAGCAGGTTTCCCTGAATTTTAACGAATGTATCGGATCTGCGGCCTTTTTCTGAGAGCTCGGCAGGGATCCGGAAGATAAATTCCGAATCCGCCTTGGGAATCTTCAGTTCCCGGGACCGGGAGTTTTCTATCACAAGCATATTTTTCGTCTCGTTGATTACCCTGCCCCGGATTCCTATCAATGATGGATTAGTGGAACAAATCACCTTAGTCTCGAGCCCTATCAGTTCATGAAAGATAAGAGTCGAAGGCAGAATTTCCACTTTAGATATCATTTAGCTCGTGCTGAATTGTCTTTATCCGGGCAATCGTTCTCCTGATTTCTCCGATCCTGCCAGGGTTTTCCGGAGCCCCACCTGCAGAGGTGAGAGCTCTTTCCCTGACCAGTTCGTTACTCAGGTTTTCGAGTTCGTCGGCCCGTTCTTCAATTGTCATGGTCCGGATTTCGTTGGTCCTGAGAATTGCCATTATTCCTTAGCCTCCTTGTGGACCCTTGCCATTGGATGCCAGTAGTCATAGCTCTCATGCTTATGCTGCCAGACGCCATTGACCTGCCTGCGGACTTCCTCCGAACCTTCGACATAGATAAGTTCAGCTTCTTCGAAATCCTCGGATGATTCAGCCTGGGATTCTTCTGCTTCTTCAGGCTCTGCAATTTCAGCTTCTTCTACGGGTGCCTGTACAGGAGTTGCAGGAGTTACAGGAGCTGCGGGAGCTGCAGGAGCAGAAGTTTTTGCCTTTGCGCTTTCCTTTCTGGGAGCTTCGGCTGGTTTCTCAGCCGGTTTCTCGGCAGGCTTTTCAACAGGCTCAATAACTTCAGCTAATTCCTTAACTCTGAATGAGTCGGGCAGGACAACGCCAGGTTGAATAATCCTGACTTTGCAGCCAAGGGTTCCGAGCTTTTTGACAGCTACTGCAAACCCTTCATCTACGACTTCTTGTACAGGGTTTCCGGAGTGCTTTATGTACCCGTCAATGAATTTTTCAACTCTTGACCTTGCACCTGTAAGTTTTCCGGAGATTACAACTTCACAGCCCAGTGCGCCTGCACTCATGACTGCCCGAATGGTGTTGTGTCCGGCTTTCCTGAAATACCAGCCTCTCTCAATGGAAGCTGCAAGCCTGGACGCCATCATCTGGGCATTAAGTTCAGGCCTCTTGACTTCCTGAGCGTCAATCTGCGGGTTTTCGAGGTTGTATTTGGTTGCAACGTCGCGGGTAAGTTTTCTGATGACCTTCCCGGCTTTCCCGATTACCATTCCCGGCTTTTCGGAGTAGATAATAATCTGGGTGCCCATGGGGGTCCTGTTAAGCTCCATGCCGCCGTATCCAGCTCTGCTCAGCTGTTCTGCAAAATACTCGTCCATGGAGGCCTTGACATACCCGTCATTGACGAACTTTCTCTCTATTGCCATTTAGCGCACCTCGGAGAGGATCATCTCGATGTTTACAGTTTCCGTGTCTTTAGGCGTTGCCCTTCCTCTGGCCCTTGGCATGAACCCGTGAATTACTCTTCCGCGCTGGATTGCAGCGTGGGTAATGTACATGTTTGCGGGCTCGAGACCTTTGTATTCGGCATTGCTTTCTGCATTTTTGAGGACTTTTAAGATCTCTTTTGAAGCACTGACCGGGTACCTTCCTGCAGCCATGGGACCTTTCCTGTGGCCGGTCCCTTCATGGTGTCTTTTGAAAGGAACTGCCTGTTTCAAGACAATTACGTCTTCAAGAAACTTCCTTGCTTCAGAGACTTTCATGCCCTTAATTTTACAGCAGACTTCACGGGACTTCTTCGGTGAAATGTGGAGTTCGGAACCCATTGCTTTAGAGGTGGTTTCAGGGTCTCCATTAATTGAATAGTTGATTTTTGCCATTCCCTTTCACCTCATTTCAGCGGTACGAACTTGCTTGAACGGGTTGCTCCCACACCGGCACTGCCGTGGTTAACTTTTGATCTTGTGGGTGCGAATTCTCCGAAGCGGTGCCCTATCATTTCAGGCTGGAGCTCTACACTTACAAACTGTTTCCCGTTGTGGATTTCAATAGCTGTTCCGATCATTTCTGGGAGGATGATCATGTCCCTGTGGTGGGTCCTGACCGTCTTTCCTTCCTTGAACTCGTGAAGGACTTTCTTCTGCCCGTCGGTAAACCCGCGTTTGATGCTCCTGCGCTCTCTTGAAGGCAGAAGTTCTGCAAACTCTTCAAGGCTCAGTTCCTGAAGTTCTGAGACGGTCTTCCCGCGGTAGGTATACTCACCCTTTCTCTTCGGTAACCTTGATGATATTTTCTTTGCCATAATGAATACCCCTCATCAGCGCTTCATTCCGGTCCTTCTTGCTGCGATCAGTCCGACCTTTCTTCCGGGCGGGGCGTTTCTACTAACAGTAGTTGGCTTTCCAGGGTGTTTCCAGGCGCCTCCACCGAACGGGTGGTCACGTGGGTTCATAGCAACACCTGAAACCCTCGGATACTTTGCAGCCCTTGTTTTTAGTTTGTGATATTTTTTCCCGGCTTTGAGCCACGGTCTGTCCACTCTGCCTCCGCCGGCAACAATACCGACAACTGCCCTGCATTTAGGGTTAAGCCATTTGATGTTGCCAGAGGGCATAGACACTGCAGTTCTGTTTGGCTCGTGGGTTACAACGGTTGCATATACTCCGGAGGAACGGACAAATTTGCCGCCGTCGTTTGGCTTTGATTCGATGTTGCAGATGAAGAAACCTTCAGGCACATTTCCAATAGGCACAATGTTCCCCGGTTTGACTTCGGCATCGTCTCCGCATTCGATTATGTTCCCTACTGCAACGCCTTCGGAAGCTAAAAGGAAAAGTTCCTCTCCGTTTTCAAAGGCAACTTTTGCGATAGGAGCTGAACGGGCAGGGTCGTGCTCAATGTTTATGACTTCTCCCTGAAGGGAAGTATTTTCATCCACACGGGGGTGTCTGAGGTCGGCCTTGAACTTGTGAGAAGGAGCTCTGTAGGTCGGAGTGCCTCTACCCCTGTTCTGTGATATCAGTCTTTTACCCATGGATCACACCTCACATAAGTCCTATTCGGGTTGCAATCTCATGTGCCGCTTCAGGCTCTTCAAATGCAAGGACTGCTTTCTTCATACCCTTCATTGTGGTCATGGTCCGCACGGATCTTACTTTGAATCCGTACATCTTCTCAACATCTTCTACGATCTGCTTTTTGTTTGACCTGGTATCAACGATAAACTGAAGCTTGTTTTCATCAAGCAGCATCATCGCTTTTTCAGTAACAAAAGGATAATTGATAGAACTCATTGGAATGCGCCCTCCAGTTTTCCAATTGCAGATTCTGTCCAGACAGTAAGGCGACCTGCGTGAGTGCCCGGTGCGAGCAATTCGGCATTCAGTGAGTCAACTGTTACGACGTCTACTCCGGAAAGGTTTCTTGCAGCCTTCTGGATAGGAGAGTTTTCTCCTGCGACAATCAGGACACTCTTTTTATGCTTGTATTTCCTGCCTCTGAGCTTTCCACGGCCGGCTCTGATATGCCTTCCGTACTTTGCCCTGAGTACATCCTCATACAGGCCAGCAGCTTCAAGGAATTCTATGACCTGCTTTGTCCTTTCGAGGCTTTCAAGAGCGTTTTCCACAACAATCGGAAGTTCAGCTTCAAAGATGTGACCTCTCAGGCTTACGAGAGTAGGGTCTATGGTTGCTGCGATTGCAGAGCGAATTGCATAGCGGCGCTCTTTTGTGTTAACTTTCTCACTCCTGTCAGCTTCCGGCTTTGGCGGGTGAGCTCTCCGACCTCCCTTTGCGTGCGGGACTCTTGCAGCTCTGCTGCTGTTTACGAGCCTTGGGACCTGGGATACGCCCCTTCCGGAGCCCCAGCCTCTTGCCGAAGTGTCCATACCTGCATAGAGGCGAGGACCGTAGGGCTGAAGCCTGTTTGCCTGTGCTGCGAGTACTGCCTTTTTAATGAGGTCAGGGCGGTAATCTACATCAAACACTGCAGGGAGTTCGATTTCCCCGATAGCTTTTCCTGTAAGGTCTATGGTTTTTGCTGTAGCCATCTTAGATCACCCCTGCTTGGATTCCGTGCTTATGTGCAGGATGTTGGGTTCGCCAAGGTCGGCTTTCTTTGCCCTTATCGGGTCTCTGAGCCTTATAAGCCTCTTTGATGGACCAGGAACACTGCCTTTAATCAGCACGTAGTCTCCGCGGATAAGGCCGTAGTTAATGAACCCGCCATCCGGAGTAACTTCTGTTCCGTCGGACCCGATCTTGAGGATGCGCTTGTTAAACTCAGTCCTCTGGTGGTATCCCATCTGACCCATCTGCGGGACTCTCCAGGAAACGTGAGCCGGGTGCCACGGACCAAGGGTACCGATCTGCCTGAGACTTCCCTGCCTGGAGTGCTTGCCCTTCATAAGCTGAATACCCCAGCGCTTTACAGGGCCCTGGGTACCTTTACCTATGGTAATTGCAGCTGTGTCAACAAGGGTTCCGTTCTTGAAAACGTCGGTGACGCCAACAAGGGTTCCGAGGATTGACTTTGCGTATTCGAATTTGGTGCTGAGGTCCCTTGCACTGATCCCGGATTCCATAATGTCCGGCACCTTTTTAGGTACACCGGTAAGGCTCTTTGGAAGAGTGTAGACAACTGCCTTGATATCGCTTACTCTGCCTTCTTCGATCAGTTTTCCGATAGATTCAAGAGCTTCAGCCTGGTTCTCTGCTGCCGGAATGGGAATCCTGCGTTTGAGTTCAGGATCAAGGTCTGCTGCCCATACCTCAGCGATTGCCTTTTCCCCGGTGCTGTCTTCTGCGTAAGCCCGGACGGCTGCAACTCTTATTGCAGGAGTTTCGATTACAGTCACAGGTACGGAGATCTCCATACCCTGGGTAAGGCTGTTCTTTATATCATCAACCATGATCACGTGGGTCATACCCACCTTATAACCTGCAAAACTCTGCAGCTTTGGCTCGCCCGTAGCTTCCGGCCAGGCCCTGAACCTTGGAATGTGGCTCTTGGCCCTCTTGCGCGGACTGAATGCGAGGGAACCTCGTTTTGGTCGGTGTATGCTTGCCATATTTCTACTCCGTAAACTTCAATTGAAATACCAGCCCCTCCGGTCGGAGCAATATGAGTGACAAAAGAGAAATGCGCTGGATTCCCCGAACGCTACCAGGTGGGGGAGGGATGTCGTTCAGACCTGCCGGCGGAAAGCCTCGAGCAGACCGGAGCTCTATGCTCCTGGTACCCTACATTCCTTCAGGCATCTGCAGATATTCGGTTCCCTTATGTTCCTGCTTCGGCAGGAAACATAGATTAAAGGACCGACCTTACGATCCTGGCAGACCCAAATCCAGGCACTCGGCCCTGATTTGAAACATATAGCAATCTGATTTTGAAACTTCAGTATTCAGTAACCTGATCTCTAACTCAGTTAACCTGATTTGAAACTTCAGTATTCAGCAACTGCAACCGCAATTCATCGAAAACCTGAAACAGTTTCGTGCGATTTTAGACGCCCCGAAGGCGTCAAAAGCGGGCGTTTCAAAGCATTGGCCCTTTGACACTCATGTTAATCCGACTTTTCTCACTGGTTTATATTCAATGCAGGAATTCTACCGCAACGGCAGAAAGCCCTTACTTCCGGAGATTTCCGGGAGTTTAGCATTAAGCATCACATTGATCTGATTAAATGTTTCAAGTACGAAAATACCTGAAACTTCACATCTCTGATGTACTTTGCCTTTAAATAGCACATCTAATATATAAAGCCTTTGCAGATGGAGGGGAAAAATAAGAAAGAGGAATCAATGGCAGGGGAGAAAAAAGATGATAAATTAAAAGTTAAAAGCTGCAGGAATTACACAGACATGTAGAACATTATATAGAACACTATATAATACATTGAGGCTGACAGATCTTCACTATTTACCAGCATCCTGGATGGACCTCGAAGCAAAATTTCTGAAAAAAAAGGTATCCGAAGACTTCCGGATGGGTACAGAGTCCGGCTAAATCTCAGGAACCTGCCTGTTTTTCATCAGAAACATTTTTTACAATTTTAGGGACCTTCCTGCCCCTGAAGTTGATTCCGCCTGCAAGTGCCACACCCTGTGTTTTCCGGACTAATTCGGCAGAGCTGCTGTCAAGGCTGGCAATAATTGTTCTTCCTGCCACCATTTCGATTCTCCCTCCTGACCCCAGGACTGCTTTAAGGATTCCCTGGACCTGAAGAGCAGTAGCATTTTCTGCAACCTTTATAAGATATGTTTCTATTGGCATCGAAAAACCTGCAGATTAAAGTTTAAGCCTGGAAAAGGTACTGGTGCGCAATTGAGTTACAGGCGCCGGTATTGAGACTGCAAGGCTGACCGGGACAGACAGGTTAACCGCAGAGCCTGCCCCCGGGTTCTGGCTTATAACCGTACCGGCAGCAACAGTCGAGATGGCTTCCGAAACCGTTCCGACCTTTATCCCTTGAGCTCCGAGTAAAGAAACCGCCTTTTCAAAAGGCATGCCGATGATGTCCGGAACCAATTCAGGCTTCAGTTCAGGAGGTACTGCAGTTTGTACTTTCAGGGAGGCGGCAGTATTTAGGGGGGCAGTATTTAGGGGGGCAGTATTTAGGGGGGCAGTATTTAGGGGGGCAGTATTTAGGGGGGCAGTATTTGGAATAGCAGTATCCAAGGCAGCAGTATTTTGAGCAGCAGTATTTTGAGCAGCAGTATTTTGAGCAGCAGTATTTTGAGCAGCAGTATTTTGAGTAGCAGTATTGAGAGTAGTTCCTGCTGGAGTGGTTTCTCCGGAAAGAGCTCCCTTATTGAGAGGTTTTACTAAACTCTCTACCGAACTCTCTACCGAATTCTCAACCTGGGCCGGAAATTTAACTGAGGTTTCGGCCCGGGTCTGCACTTGAGTTTCTGAGGAGGTCTTTACCGGAGTTTCTGCTGAGATCTTTATCAGAGATTCTGCAGGCACATTGGCTGAAGATACACTGGCTAAAGGTACACCAGCAGAATTGTCGCCGGATACCTTAGATATGATTTCGGGCTGCGGCTTCGGGAGGGGCTCGGCAGGGACTATATTTGCCGGTTCTTTTACAACGGTTCCGGGAAAAGACTGAACTGGTTTTTCAAGTACTATTTCCTTTTCTCCTGCTGAGACGATAAGGTCAACTTTTGAGTTTGCTTCAACTTCAAGTCCTGGTTTGGGGTTCTGTGCAAGCACAATTCCCGGGTTCCCGCGCGAGAGCTGCTCTCTTACTCCACCCAGCTGGAGCCCGGACTTTTCTATGACCTGCTTTGCGCTTTCAAGCTCAAGCCCGAGCAGGTTTGGAACTTTGAAGACCTTTACAGAAACCGTAAGGACAATTGCAGAATTAACTTCGGTTTCCGAACCCGGAGTGAGGCTCTGGGCAAGGACTGTACCGGGTGTGCTGTCCGAAGGCTTTTCTTTGACCCCTTCAAGTCGGAGCCTCGATTTTTCAATGAGGGCTTTTGCAGCCTCAAGCCCGAGCCCTGCAAGGTCCGGGACTTTTACAGACGAAATTTTTGATACTGTAAGGTCTACATACGCCCCCGGTTCTGCAAGGGAGCCTTCCGAAGGGAGCTGGGTTATAACCGTACCCTGGGGTATGCTGCTTTCCTTCTCAAGGATATCTCCTGCCTTAAAGCCTGCTTCAAATAGTTTGTTTTCAGCTTCTTCTTTTGAGAGCCCCACAAGAGCGGGAACCTCTTTATAAGAACCAATACCCGATTTTTCGGGAACCGCCTTTAGAGAGAACTCTATTGTGCTGAGGTTTTCAGGGCTGATGATGTCATCGGCTTTTGGCATCTGGAACCTCAGTTCCTCCCCTTCGAGAGCAATATTGGTTTTCAGGGTCACATTCATGCTGCTGACAAGGTACTTTGGGCCGGACTGCACTTTCTTGAGCCCTCTGTCCATTTCTGCAAGTGAGGAGGCAAAAGAACTGACAAGGTTTGAAGAAGAGATTACAGGCCTGCTTTTCTGCAAAATAGAAATCCGGGACTCAAGTTCTGCTTTCTCATTTGAGAGCCTTGTCACCTGCGCTGCAAGGCTGCTTTTTTCCTGTTCAAGGAAGAGTTTTTCCAGAAGCAGCTTTTCCGAACTTTCTTTATAGGCGAGGGCTTCCTTTTGAATGGATTGAAACTCGACTTCCGTGCTATTCAGTTTAGCCACAAGGCTTGAATAACTGCTCGAATCTATTGTCCCTGCTTTCCTGAATACTTCCAGGCTGCTTCTGAGATCACTTATATTTGTCATTCAGTTCCTCCAGAAAGAGAATTTCCTGACAGGGGCATTATTCCTCCCTCACCCTTGAAGATGCCGGAATAGACACTATTTTCGCTTTGATACAGCTTGAGCCCTGCACATCGTAACTGTAAAGGGAGTTGTACGAGGCATTAAGGGGAGAAGCATTGAGGACAGGCCTGTAGCCCCTTATCCGGTTTTTAGAGTCTCTTTCTTCTTCAAGCTTCACAGTAAGCGACATCTTGAGCTCAAGGTCTACCTCGGGAATGTGATACCATGCAGCTTGAATATCATACCCGCTGAGGGCTTTTTCTTCATCAATTTCTATCTGGGTCTTTATGGAATTTCGGTCAAGAGCCTGCTGAGTCTCAGCAACGGAACGCCCGACTTCCCCCAGAAGCCTGGAAAGAGGGGTAATAAGCACTTCTCCGATTTCTTCCCCGTCATTAACCACAATAACAACTCCTTGAAGTAGTCCTGGAAATAAGTTATGGAAATAAGTCCTTGAATAAATCTTTGAATAAATCCTTGAATAAATCTTTGAATAAATCCTTGAATAATCCTTGAATAAATCTTTGAATAAATCTTTGAATAAATCCTTGAATAAATCCTTGAAATAAGTCCTGAAAAGGATATAAAAAAACACGGCAGCACAGCCAGCCTGTAAAAAGGGTATTTCAGAGCCATACCTGCCGCAACTACAGTCAGGTTCCCCATTATTTCAAAGGAGCCTTTCGGTAGTAAGAAATATTTTATTGGAGGCTTAGTTAGGGCTGGCTGCCGCAGCAACCTTAACCGTTACCTTGGGAATTGTCCTCTCAGGGGCAGGGACAGGCCTGAGGGTTGTCCTCAGCAGGCTTGTGCCTTCTTCCTTAAAGGAATATTTAGAACTGTATTTTGCATTAAACGTGGAGGTATAGGCAACGGTAGTTGTATTTTCAAAGCTCCCCTTGCTTTTTCCGAAAAGGAGTTTTGCAAGCCCGCCGGACTCCATACTGCCGCTGATCTTTGATTGGTTATTTAACTTGAATTCACTGCCGTAAGTAAGTTCTGTTGAAGACTCCCTCATCATGGTGATTGTCATCTTAACTTCGATAATCGATTCCGTAAATTCGTAGAACCGGGGCTCAAGCCCATAAGTAAGAAGGGACATAGGCTTGTCATTGGTGACCACATTGCTTGCAGTAACATTCCCATCAGCATCCGTGGTCTCTTCGATATACATCACAACGCTTCCGGCATCAAGTTTGGTTGCTGCAAGAGTCTGGGCAACCTGCACCGAATTCATGTCCAGAGCCATCTGCCCCTCCGCAATCGCAAGGGCCATTTCCCGAATCATGTCCCCAAAGGGAACGTTCAATAGTTCCTGACCGACACTTACCATATTATTTATCCCCTAAATTGAGCAATACTGAATAAAAAAGTTAATACACTTATTATATAAAACACTTTGTCAAAAAGATAACAAACGTACATAAAAATATTTACAAAGTACTACCCTTAACGCCCTCTGAACTTTGAAGAAGAAAACACATGATAGAATCCAAAGGAGAAAACTTTATTAATAAAAAAGGAAGAAAGTTAATTAAAAAATGTGAAGAGTTGAAAGAGAATAAATTCTACTGTTTACAATGGTACAGTATAAATTTAAAGATATACTAAAGAGGAAGTTTTCTCTCTCTTCATCTTCCCCTGAGATGCTGAAAGGCACTCAAGTTTACAGTAGATTGCCTTTTCCTCGACCTTTTTCAGGACTACAAACTCATTCCCACAAATCGGACAGATTTTTTTTACGTACTCCATTAAATATCACCCACTCGTTTTAACTTCAGTTTTCAATTAGGTTTTTTAACAGGCGGTAACTACGTATTTTATTCCCATATAATGAATTAGAGACGTAGAGGAATATTATTACCTAATTGCATTTATCGAATCTGAATATATGCCACCTTATTTATTCTTTCCCTTAATTATACTCCGACCCACTATTTAATCGTAAGATGCGATTGTACATAGCTAGACGGTAGATGAGTAAATAACTTTAGGAAACATAGTTTCTGAAAACTGGTACTTAAGAAGTGGCTGTTTTTGGAGAAACTGTAGAGTTTTCAAAAATGAGCTCAAGAAAAAAATTAGTGGATAAATAAGAAATAAAAAATTAAAAAAGGTTAAAGAAAAGAAGAGTTGGAGGAAAATCACAGCCCGTCTTTCTTACGCCCGAATATGAAAACAAGTCCTAGAATGGCTGCTACTGGAAGAGCAACAGTTGGGAATTCAGGGATATTGCTAATAGTTGTGGATGCAGAAGTAAGAACAAATTCTTTACTTATCTCACCAGTTCCAACCTGACGAGTAGACCCAATATTAACTTTATAAGTTGCACCTTCTGGTGCTCCATTCATAACCACCCTTATGATTGCACCATCATATAGATACGAACCAGAAGGTGTAGTTATTGTCGGAAGAGTAAAGCTAGTGTCCCAACCATTTAATATTCAGCCATGTATATTATGTTTGAATCTCTTTTATCTCTATATGCTAAATATTAAACTCGATGATCATGAGGTAAATTTCCTTCTTGACTTTGTGAGAAAAGGACATAAAAGTGCAAGAGAGCTAACCAGAGCACGTATCCTCCTTCTGGCTAACCAGCAAAAAGGATGCATAGAGATTGCTAAAACTTTAGGTGTTTGTAGGAGCACTGTTTTGCTTGTAAAAAAGAGATACGTGGAAGAAGGTCTCCTTCATGCTCTTTCAGACAAACCAAGGTCCGGTCAACCTGTAAAATACACCGAAAAACATGTTGCAGAAGTAATTGCGTTAGCTTGCAGCAGTTCTCCCGATGGGAGCAAGAGATGGTCTCTATCCCTGCTTACCGAAGAACTGAGGAAAAAAGAAGGATTTGAAACGATAGGCAAAGAGAGTATAAGGCTTATTCTGAAAAAAGCAAAAATAAACCTTGGTTAAGACGGATGTAGTGCATTCAGACTATTGATTCTGAATATAGAGAAAGAATGTACAACATTCTCAATCTCTATGAAAAAAATATGACCCGAAAAACCCTATCATATGCCTTGATGAGAAACCAAAACAACTTCTTGGAGATAAGAGAATAAGCATTCCGATTAAGCCAGGAAGTCCAGAAAAATATGATTACGAATATGTAAGGAATGGAACAGCAAACATATTCATGGCTGTAGAGTTCAAAGCAGGAAAAAGGGTGACTCAGGTAACAAAAAGAAGAACGATGAAGGATTTTGCACAATTCGTGAAAATTCTCGTTACTGAAAAATATCCTGAGGCTGAAGTCATCCGACTGGTTACGGATAATCTCAATATCCATAAAGAAAAGTCATTCTACGAAGCATTCAGTGAAGAGGAAGCAGAAAAGATTCGGACAAGATAGAGTTAAATTACACGCCAAAACATGTAAGTTGGCTTAATGCTGCAGAAATAGAGATCAATGTGATGGATATTGAATGTACTAACAGAAGAATCGGTGACATGGAAAAACTTACTCAGGAAGTGGATGCATGGACGAAGAGAAGGAACAAGCAAGAAACGAAAATTGAATGGAAATTTACAAAGAAGTTGCTGATGAGAAAATTTCCAAGCATTGTGCACCATAATTAAGCTGCTAAAACCCTGGTGGGTATTCTACTGAAATAAAAAAGCATAAAAGATAAAGAAAACACATATCCGGAATATTATCAGATGTCTCCCAAACTCTGGTGTGTCGCAACTAAAGAATTTAAACCTTGACAGAGAATCCGTGCATATATAAAGCCTACATTCGGCAGGTTAACGTAATTAGAGATAGATATTTTCATATTTCTCTCCCATGAGACCCAATATCTTCCAGTGAAGATCCTCCATATTCAGTATTTCTGAATTTACTTCACCTTCTTTCTGAGAAATAAGTTCTGTAATTCCCTGGAAATTGACAAATATCCATCTCATCGTAGGTCTTTTTGTTGGCTTTCCTTTTTGATCTGGAACCGTTTCATTTTCTTCCTCTAATTTTGTCCTTAATTTCCATTCTGCAATTGAATAAATCATTAAGCAGAGAACCATTGTCATAGCCAGTGCTTCAATTCTGCTTTTATTCTTTAGGTAGACTTTCGATATGCTAAATGTATCACTTTTCAAGAATCGGAATCCTTTTTCTACATTGTCCTGTCCTTTGTAATACTTCAGCATCTCTCCCGGAGAAAGAGTGATATCATTACTCGCAAGAATGAAAAGTCCCATTTTCTCCATTTCATTCAAAACAAAAGCATCATTAACCTTTATGCTTCCATCAATCCTGAAATAAGTCTTTAATTCCTCATCTTTAGAAGGTCTGCCTCTTTTACCTGATTCACGTTTTTTAATGGATTTCAAATCAACTTTTTCAAAAACAATAGAAGGGAATTCTTTAATCCATTTCTCTGCAGCTTTTGATGCATCCTCTTCGCAGAAGAAGTCCTCTCCTTTCAGCTTTTTAAAAGCCTTCTCTGCTTTTTCAACCTCTTTGTCAAGTTTCGTCCTGAGAGTTTTCTCTTTCTTCTCCTTCATCTTGTGAGAAAGCAGCAAAACCCACTTTTGTTTGACTCCGCCATATTCCACAAAGGTTTGATAAAAAGAGTACCTCTCATCACTTTTTAGCGTTTTCAGGTTCAGATTTGCAGTTAGCAGTTCCTTTGCCTCGGAAATTGTTGCAGGAACACGACTGATCCAGAATGATTTTCCGATATTCTGGATATTATTGTCTGTGTAAAAGGAACTATCAGCGACATAGTACACTTTGCTTTCAGGTCTTAAAACTGATTTGAGAGACGTTATTGCATCCAGAATTGTGTTTTTGTCGGAAGCATTTCCTGAATGTGTGTTCATGAAAAGAGGTATTCCATGCTGATTAACAATCAAGCTCAGTACAAATTGTTTGAGGTCCCATCTTCCGTTTTTGGGAATTCCAAAAGTAATATCAATAGACTCAGTTTCTTCGTCTTCATAATCACCATAAACGCTGACACTTGTAGTGTCAGAGTGTAAACAGTGAACAGGAATAGGTAGACGAGCCATAATGTGAAGGGTAATTTCCGTAAACAGTTTTGTAGGGCCATATTTTACGATTTTGTCAAGAGTCTCTCCGATAGCATATTGATTCAGGTCTTCTTTTGTTATACCGTCTCCAAAAAGCCTTTCAGTAGAAATGTTTTTGAAAAAATCAGGAAACAGGTACAGACGTTGCCCTATGAAACCTAGACCATTGAGTACCATGGCAAGGATGCAGACTGAGTGAGGAACATTATGATTCCGTTCTTTGGGAAGTTTCTCATCGATCAGTTTGTCAACTTCAAGTTCTCGGAAAACTCCAGCCATAAGACCTAGGTGACCTAAGAACCGTGTACGTTTTAAGGAGGATTCAACTCTTCTACTACTGTTTTTCTCTGCCATGGGATAACCAAGAAAGAGATATAAAATTAATGATATTAATTTATAGGTTTACCTGCCGAAAGCAGGATAAAGGAAAAATGAAAGCGAAAATTCTAGATACATATCAAATTATACTTATTTCTATCGAGAATTGTGTATTAAAACAAAACTTTAAATCCCGTATATGCCATAAACCTTAGAGGCTGTCTTAAAATTAAATACTCCCTGTACCCTGCTTTTTTGTTAATGTCAAAACGATCTGGACTATCTTCTTATCCCAGTGATTTATCCGATAAAGGATGGGAAGTAATTAAGCCTCATATTCCTACTTTCCGAAGTAATCGCGGTCGAAAACGCGTTCATTCTGATCGAGAAATATTAAATACGATATTCTATTTGTTGCTTTCTGGTTGTGCCTGGCGAATGTTACCGCACGAATTTCCACCCTAGAAAACTGTTTACCATTATTTCCGGTATTGACGACTTAAAGGAGTTTGGGAAAATATTAATATTGCCCTGAGAATTGAACTGAGGATTTTATGCGGCAGAGAATCAGAGCCAAGTGCAGCGATTTTAGATAGCCAGTTAGTTAAAACCGCAGAAACGCCAAGAGTACGTGGGTATGATGCTGGCAAGAAAGTAAAAGGGAGAAAACGTTATTATAGTAGATACAACAGGGCTAATGTTAATAGTTGTAGTTCATGCAGCAAATATACAGGATAGAGATGGCGCTAAACTTGTTCTGGAACAAGTTTAGGGGAAATTTTCTCGATTGAAACTTATTTGGGCTAATGCTGGTTACTCGGGTAAACTGGTTGATTGGGTCAATCTAATGTGTGGTTGGGTGCTGGAAATAGTCAAGCGTAGCGATGATGTCAAAGGCTTTAAAGTACTTCATCACAGATGGGTGGTAGAGCGGACATTTGGATGGCTGGGAAGATATCGAAGGTTAAGTAAAGATTACGAAGGTTTGACAGAATCAAGTCAAGCATTAATCTATGCTGCTATGACCAGAATAATGATTAAAAGAATCGCCAAAATCAAGAATTGAAGAGAGGGAAAATAATTTTAAGATACGCTCTTAGAGATAAAATGTTAAAACTCGAAAAATCCCGTTTTTTTATTTTAATTACTATTTTATATGCAGTCATGGTCTTTCACCTATCAGCCAGTGCCGGCATAGGAGATCTCAAACACATCCTGAAAATGAGCATGGGATACCCTTTCAGAAATGTTCTCCTTACTAATAACCTGTCTTCGGCAATGGATATTTTACTTGCTTCACTGCAAGCGGTTCAAGAAGCATCAATAGACTCAGGGCACGTAGGAATTTACTTTGGGCTCGGGATTTTACTTTATTTTGTGTTTTTAAGTTCGAAAAACCAGTCACTGTAAGATATTCGGCAATCTGCGCAGTATGCATCGGGACTGCTTACGGCATACTGAACGAAATATTCCAGTGTTCCTGCCGTATCACGTTGCGAGCGTAGCAGATGCCTTCTCAAACTTGATAGGGCTTGTGCTTGCACAGATTTTTGTAATTCTGTTTGCACTTATGCTGAAGGCAATTTTTAAAGTGAAGAAAAAAGAGCTGAGTGCTCAGTGAACTACCCATCATTGAAATGACGGGCATCCTGCTTCACGGCTCTCTCTTTTGAGAATAACTCCGCAGGCTCTACCCTCTGTTCCAGAGGTGATTAGATTATTAATTGCAAATTGTTTAATGTTGATGGCTGCATTAATATCTCTGTCATGGTTTGTATTACAAGAAGGACAAAGCCATTCTCTATCCTTTAAAGTTAATTCAGAATTATGGTATCCACAAACATGACAATTTTTAGAAGATGGTTCAAACATTCCAATCTTCAAAATTGTCTTGCCAAACCATTGAGCCTTATACTCCAACTTTGTTACAAAACTGCTCCATGCAGAATCAGCCACAACTTGAGCTAATTTGTGATTCTTAATCATACCTTTTATATTTAAAGTTTCAATTGCAACTGCTTGGTTTTCGCTTATTAGTGACAATGAAACTTTATGCTGAAAATTAGTTCTCTGGTTTGAAACTAATTGATGTTGTTTTGCAAGTTTCTTAACAGCTTTCTTCCGGTTTTTAGAACCTTTAACCTTTCTACTGACTCTTTTTTGTAGCATTTTAAGTTTCTTTATAGATTTTTTAAGAAACTTGGGGTTCTCAATTTTCTCACCTGTAGATATGGTTGCAAATGTCTTGATTCCAACATCAACACCTACCAGAGTTGATTCGGAATATTGTTGAGTTACCGGATATTTATTCAGATCCTCGGTCAAGATGCTAATGTGGTATCTTCCGGCTGATGTTCTGGAAACGGTAGCAGTTCTTAAGAATTCTGAATTAAGATCCTTCTCAACTATGATTTTATCATTAATGGTAGTTGTTTTGATGTGAGTTTCAAAGAATTCAGGTTTAAAAAGTGGTCTATGGATATTGATTTTAATCCAGCCAATAATAGGTAGAAATATCTCAGAAGTAGTTAAGTTAATTTTATAATGTTGAGGTATCTGGAAAGAGAAATGTTGCTTTTTCTTTAATTTTTCAGCTGGATAATCCCCCAATCCTTTAAAAAAACGTTGATAAGCAGTATCTAAGTTTTTGTTTGCCTGTTGTAAAGATTGAGAATTAACATTTTTCAACCACGGATAAATATCTTTTAAGACAAGAATGTGTTTATCGAGTTCTGATCTTGGGATATTACATCCACACTGACTATATAATATAGATTTAGTATGAAGAAGTTTATTATAGAGAAAACGGACACCGCCAAAATGCTGCTCAAGCACTTGCTTTTGGCCCTGTTCAGGATAAATCCTATATAAACTTCCTTTTCTCATACTAATCAAGTATATATAGGTTTTGAACTTATATTAAGTCAATACTTATCGAAAAGGGTTAAATATACGGAAGTTGACAGCATTCATCCCGCCACTAAAGTAACGGGCATTCTGCCTTCTTTTTTCGTAAAAGTTCAAAAATTAAAAATTTTTAGGATTAAAAGTTTAAAGAATTAAAAGTACTGAAGCCAAAAAAGAGTCAAAGCCCGATAACTTAAAACCTATAAAAACAATACCTGAAAAAATAAAAAGGAAAGGTTTGTCTTTCCTCTATTTTCCTTCTCAATTTTTGTTAGCTTTCCTCGACTTTTCTCCTTCCCATCTCGAAAGCCCTGACATTGATCTCAACTGTCTTCTGTGGCACGAGGGCTTTAACACTCTCAATCAGTGTCTCTTTTGGAATTGGCAGGTAGACGGAGACTGCCCCGACCATTGCCACGTTCATTGCAAGCCTGCTCCCGGCTTCATAAGCCAGTTCGTCTGCATTAAAGGCTTTGACTATGTATTTTTCAGAAAGAGTGTCAAGGATCTCCTGGACCTCGGGGTATTTTGCAAGGCCTGAGGTAACGGTTACAGGGATGATTGGCTGTGTGTTTACTATGACCACCCCGCCGTCCTTAAGGAAATCGAGATACCGGACTGCTTCCATGGGCTCAAGGGCGAGCATGATATCTGCGCCTTTCTTAGGGATCATTGACCCGAGATCGATCCCCAGCCTTATGTGGTTTACAACCGAACCTCCGCGCTGTGCCATGCCGTGAGTCTCTGCTGCCCTGATGGGAAGCCCTGAAATAACTGCGGCTTTTCCTATGATATCCGAAGCAAGGATTGCCCCCTGCCCGCCGACTCCTGTGATAAGGAGGTCGAGTTTTCTATCTCCTTCAACGTGGCTCATCTCTTCACCTCCCGGATAGCTTCAAACTTGCAGATCTGCGCACAGACTCCACACCCGCTGCACAGGGCAGTAATTACAGTACATTCATTTTCCTCGTCGAATTCGATTGCCGGGCAGCCGAACTTGACGCACTGTTTGCAGCCTTCGCACTTTTCAGGGTCAACGATATACGGGACCCGCCTGATCCCTGCCCTCTTTCCTGAGATCACGCAGGGCTGTTTTGCAATAACTACGGCTGTGCCTTCAAAGTCCTTTGCGGCTTTGAAAGCTTCCTGGATCTCTTCAAGGTTGTAGGGGTCAACAACAGCTACGGAGCCAGCTCCCATAGCCCTGCAGAGCTTGGCAAGCGATACTTCGACTGTGGGCTCTCCGGTAACCGTAAAGCCGACTCCTGGGTTTGGCTGGTGCCCGGTCATAGCCGTGATTCGGTTGTCGAGAATGGTAACCGTTATATTGGCTTTATTGAAGACCGCATTCAGAAGAGAATTCATACCCGTATGGAAAAAGGTTGAATCCCCTATAGAACAGCAGATAGGGCGCTTTTCTCCTGCATGATATAGCCCGGAAGCAATGCTTATGCTTGAACCCATACAGAGAGTTGTCTCAACAGTCCCACTCTGGATTCCGAGGGTATAACAGCCGATATCGCTCGGATAGATAGCGTCCTTTCCAAAGACCTTTCTCATGGAATAGAAGGTTGCCCTGTGAGAGCAGCCTGCACAGAGAGCAGGCGGGCGCGGGGCGAGTTCAAGAGAAACCTTTCCTGACTCGTGTTCAATGTCCAGGCCAAAAACTTTTTTCAGGGTTTCAAGGAAGGCGCTTATATCCAGTTCTCCTTCTCTCTGTACAAACCCTCCTTCTTTCCCGAGAATTGAGACCTCAAGCCCGGCTTCCTGGGCAAGGATCCTTACCTGCTCTTCGACAATCGGCTCAAGCTCTTCAAAGATAAGAACGGTGTCAACCGTATCAAGCAACTTCAGGACAAGCTTTTTCGGAATAGGATAGGTCCCAATCTTCAGGAAAGAAGCTTCAAGCCCGAGTTCCTGCATGGCTTCTTTTGCATAAACGGATGCAATGCCTGCACCTATTACTCCCAGCCGTGCATCGGATTTGAGTTCAAGGGTGTTCCATGGGGATTTTGCAAGCTCATCCTCCATTGGCTGCTGGATAGAAAGGAGATGGGTATGGCGGGGGCGGGCATTCTTTGGCAGCATTACCCAGCGGTCGAGAAGTATTTCAAAATGGGGAGCCGGTTTATCTACAGGGATTTCCCCGAGCTCTATATCCGATTTTCCATGTGAGATCCGGGTTGTGGGCCTGAAGATTACAGGAATTTCGAATTTTTCCGAAAACTCAAAAGCATAGGGAAGCATATCTTTGGCTTCCTGGGGAGTTGAAGGATCAAAACAGGGCACAAGAGCAAACTGGGCATAGCGCCGTGTATCTTGCTCATTCTGGGACGAATGGCAGGAAGGGTCATCAGCTACGATTGCGATCAGCCCGCCTTTTGTGCCTGCATAAGCAAGGGTCATGAAAGGGTCGGCTGCAACATTTAATCCTACGTGCTTCATTGTTACGACAGACCTGACCCCTGCCCAGGCGGCTCCGACTGCAACTTCCATTGCAACCTTTTCGTTAACAGACCATTCTATATAGTAGTCCCGGTCTTCGCGGGAAGCAAGCGTGTCTATAATCTCCGAAGAAGGAGTCCCGGGATAGCCTGCAATAACCTGCACGCCGCCTTCGAGAAGCCCCCGGGCAATAGCCACGTTTCCAAGCATGTACTCACGCATTGTCATAATTAAGTCTCCACCGTGTTAAACAATAAAATGCAACTTTAATAACAGTTTAAATGCAGTTCTCTGTAAATCAATGCCAATAGATAAGGAGTTTGGAGAAGACAGCTCCGGCAAACAAAACCTGCTGTCTGCAAACCAAGTAAAACTTTTGCATTATCCAAATAACACGATCAATAATATACTTTCGGATAATTGCCAGAGAATTTTCTCCTGCATGATCAGGCAACGCACAGACATACAACCCGAAAGCAAAATCCTGAAAAATGGATATGTCCGTTTGCTTGAGATAATCAGGGAAAAAGTAGATTAGAGTTGCCAGATGCAGTGCTAATCCAGGCACTGAGTTCAGACAACAGGGGGCTAAAACCACAGCTACGGCTAACTGGAGGCTTCGAAAAGAAGAAACAGAGGGGAGATCGAAAATACAGTCAGATGCCCGGAACCCTTGAGTTAATGAATAGGTCAATGAGTCAATGAACTGGCTTTTCCCAGAAGCTCTGCAAGCTTTGCAATCTCTTCAAGCTCAACGTCGAGTTCTTCGCCTTTCAGGGACGCTTTGAAAAGTTCTCTTTTTGCAGGGATCTCAGCCACGACATTCACGCAATTCACAGAACCTAGCATCTCTTCTCTTATATCCGGTTCGACCTTGTTAAGCACAAAATAGACCCTGCACCCGCACTGGCTACCAAACTCATCAAACTTCTTTGACAGCTTGAGGGACTCGTAAGAAGGGTCAACAACCACAAGAATCAGGTCAAAGTCCTTATCAACTCCACGCCCGAAATGTTCGGTTCCGGCTTCGGTATCCACAATTACAATATCGTCTTTCCCAAGGTCAAGATTTTCAAGAAACTCCCTTGTCAGGACTCCCATAGGGCAGGCGCAGCCCTCTCCGTAATCGTGAATCTTTCCAACAGCCATCAACCTGAGATTCCCTTTTTCTTCCACAAATTCAGGCGGGATATCAGAGAAACTCCATCTTTTCTCAAAAAATCGGGACTGCTGTTGCTTTTGCTGCCCTGCATTATTTTCAGCTGCAAGCCCCCAGAACTGAGTCTTCTTGGGAGATGACTTCTGCTTTTCCTTAAAACTCTTTTTTCCCCCAAAATATTCCATAAGGTCCCGCGGAGCTGCCATTCCCAGCTGGCTATGCAGCCCGTAATTGGACTCATCTATGTCAAGTACAAGCACATTTTTTGTTTTTGCCATCTGCTTTGCCAGGAGAGCAGAAACCGTACTTTTTCCGCTTCCCCCCTTCCCGCACACTGCTATTCTCATACAAAGTTCACCTATCCCAGTAATTTATCCTGCTGAGTTAAAAGCACTTCCTTTAAGCGCTTTCCTTTAAACATTTTCCTTTAAGCATTTTCCCGCCCGGAATGTCCATCCGGAATGTCCAGAAAGATAAAGGAGGAAAAGATGAATGAGAAAAGTAAAGCAGAAGAAATAAATTAACTTCAGGAAAATACAGGAATAATATACGAGAATATAAGCCACAAATAATAGGATAAAAAGTCAAGAAATAGACATCAAATAGTTAGAGAAAATTCCGTTTTTAAATGGAGATTAACAGGTGGTCGTGGGAGGCAAAACGATCTCGTCAAACCTCTCCGTGTTGGCACATAGGATGTAATGGGGGTGAGCAAGATCCCCAATAAATAATTATGAACTTTTAGTATATAATTAAGTATGTTTTGATTTTTTTATAGGAATTCGAGCGTCTAATCTTCAATTTAATCTTTATTTTTCTGTGCATCTCTAAGTTAGTGAACTACCCCTTCCTGCCTGATGGCGAGGAAGGGGCTTCTTGCTTCATCCCTCGAACGACTGTTCGCAAGTCCACAAGCCCATCCCCTACGTTCCGTAGGTGTCAGATAACTATAAGATTTTGATCTTGAAGAGAGAATTTTTTGATATTGATTGCAGCATTTATGTCTCTGTCGTGCGTGGTTTTACAATCAGGACATACCCATTCTCTGGTTTTCAAGGTCAGATTACCATTATAATAACCACATACATTGCAAATCTTTGAAGATGGCTCAAATCTTCCTATACGTAAGATGGTTTTTCCCAACCATTCAGCTTTATACTCAAGTTTGGTTACGAAACTACTCCATCCAGCATCAGAAATGGATTGAGCCAGACAATGATTCTTTACCATGCCTTTAACATTCAGAGTTTCCAACGATATAGCTTGGTTCTCGCAGATAAGTTTAGAAGAGAGTTGGTGTTGGAAATTATTTCTCTGATTGCTAATAGTTTCATGGATTTTTGAAAGATGGTGTCTTGCTTTGTTACGGTTATTGGAACCTTCAACCTTCTTACTCACTCTTTTCTGCAAACATTTCATTCTTTTTAGAGAGTTTTTCAGGTATTTGGGATTCTCAACTTTTACCCCATTAGAAAGGATTGCAAAATCTTTGATGCCTACATCAATTCCTATGGTACTCGATTCTGATATCCCCTGTTTAGCAGGAAGTTCTTCTCCGTCATCCACAAGAATAGATATGAAGTATTTTCCTGTACTCGATATTGAAATGGTTGCAGTTTTCATATCGCCTTCAAACTTTCTATGAAGAACTGCTTCGACTTCCCCAATCTTAGGTAGTTTGATAAGGTTTCTTTCAAAATCTACCGAATAATGTTGTGGCATTTGATAAGATTGAACTGGGTTTTTCTTAGATTTGAAGTTAGGGAAACCAGATTTCTCTCTAAAGAATTTCGTAAATGCTGATTCTACGTTTACTAAAGAAGCAAGTAGAGCCTGAGAATTAGCTTTTTTCAACCATTCGTTAGAAGGTTTTACTTCATGAACTAAAATCCTTTGTAAATCAAACCTTGATATCGATTTGTTATTTTGCTGATAAGTTTTTATTTTCTGTTCTAAAGCCCAATTATAGACAAATCTACATGCACCAAAATTTACTTTTATGAATAATTCTTGGTCTTTATCTGGGTAGATTCGGCACTTGTAGGCTTTTAACATACTATAGATTATAAGTTTTAAAGATATATATAGGGTTTGTTAAACTTCCTATAATGAAGTTGACGGCTTTCATCCCCCACCTGTCGGCTGATGCCTCCGAGGAAGGGGACTTCCCGCCTCAAAGTTAAAATTATATCAGAAATGGGTAATTTTCGTGCCTCAGAACTCATAGGGCTCATCATGAAATCAGCTAGATTTTTCATCACAGGCACGTAATTGAGATTAAAGAATAATTAGAGAATATTTTCATAGAGTGTATTTTCTTAGAAATACTTTCTTAGAGAAATATTCTCTTCCAGATTAAAAATTCTTCAGCTTTCGCCCCTGAGCTCAGCCTGAATTTCCTCAGCGATCTCACGGGCAGCTTCTTTAGGAGATTCTGCTTTATAGATGCTTCTGCCTACAATCACCCAGTCTGCCCCTGCAGCAATCACGTCAGAGGCTTTTCCTCCCTGAGCGCCTACGCCGGGAGAAATAATGGTAAGTTTATCTCCGATAACTCTCCTGATTTTCTTCACCCTTTCGGGCCGCGTGGCTGGAGCAACAAGCCCGAAAGCTCCTGCTTCAAGTGCCATTTTTGCAATCGCTTCTGCTGCTGGCTGCATAAACTCGGCTCCGCCGGGATGGCTCATTTCGCTTACAACGAACACGTCCTTTCTGTATTCGGAAGCAATTTCAATGCAGGCGTTAAGGCTATCCCTGCCTGTAAAGCCCTGCACAATAACCGCATCAGCGCCTGCTTCAAAGACCTGGTCACAGATAAGGCGGTTTGTGTTCGGGATATCGGCAACCTTAAAATCAGCTATAACCGGGGCAAATTCGGCAAGCTCCCTGATTATCCCAAGCCCTGTGGCAAGAATGAGGGGATAACCTACTTTTATTGCGTCCACGAATTCCCAGACATCTTCTGCAATCTTCAGCGCTTCTTCCCTGTCAGTTACGTCCAGGGCAAGGATCATACAGGTGTTCCTTTCCATCAAATCACCTTTTTGAAAGACGTGTCCGCACAGCCGACACTATAAGTGGGAGAGTAATGGTCGCATCTGCGTACACGGTCACTGATTTTGCATCTTCCCCGACCTTTCCCCAGGACTGGGCTTCGTCAAGCGTTGCCCCGCTCAGGCCTCCGGTTTCAGGGTGGTCCATTGTTAGCTGGATTGCATAATCAAAGGACCTGGGAGTCACAAGCATGGATTGCAGGATATAGTTCTTGGGGACGCCTCCTCCAAGCAGCATAGCGCCTGCACTTTCAGCCTCATAGCAAATTTCCATAAACTCATGCATATCCGCAAAAGCGTCCACATTCAAAGGGTTGTTTTCTTTGTACAGCCAGGCCTGAAGCCCTATCACAGAGTCCTGAAGAGCAGGGCAGTAGACCGGCACACCCATTTCTGCTGCGGTTTTCAGGATTGAGGAATTGTCGTCCAGGTTTTTTCCGATCTCGGTAAGGACCTGACGGATAGATAGTTTTTCCTGTGGAAGCCCTGCATAAACCCCCTGTAGAAATTCTTCAAGATCCGTAAAGTGCTGGTCAGGGAGGTAGACATCGTAGATCCTGTCGATACATTCATGCCTGAGCTGGATATCATTTGCACAATCCGACCCTTTATAATGGTGGAGACCAAGGGCTTCAACCGTGTCATGCACCATATTAGCTCCGGTTGTGACAAGCACATCTATGTACCCATCCCGGATAAGGTCCGCAACAATATTCCTCATGCCTGCCGGTGTCATTGCCCCCGCAAGCCCGAAAAATTTCGTAGTTTTCTCGGAAGCCAGCATCTCATAATAGATGTCCACGGCTTCAGCCAGCCTGCCTGCACCAAAGGCACAGCCGCTGTATTCCCTCACAAGCTCGTCTACAGTCATGTTAGGGACTATCTTAGCCCCTTTGACCGGAGTTGTAAGATTTTTAGCAGAAGCTTCAAAGTCCATTTTTATTCCTCAGAGATTAACATTATTAAAACATAATTGTGTTATTCCTTAGCGTGTAGCAAAAGAATGCATGCTGAAATAAGTATGCAGACTGTAATACAGGATATCAAATATTACGTAGGATATCGAATATATATGCAACCTGCCACCTGCAGTCACTTTAATCGCTGGTAGTACTGGTAGTAAACCCGGGATGAGGATATGCCAGCTTAAGCGGATTGAAGTTTAATTCTCCTGCAGACAAATCTATATTTCAAAGTAATATAATCTCAAAATAACCTGAGAATCTATAATTTCTCGGATAATCATCGTTTTTGATTTTAGATAATAGTTATTATTTTCACGCAAGTAACTATATGGAACTGATTTATGTGAACACCTCGGTATAGATAAACTTTCTCTTCCGGAAACTGCAGGAAATCTTCCGGGACTGCAAAAAAGAAACCTGTTCTGTAAAAAGCCTGAAAAGAAAAGGTAAATGGAAATCTGTAGAAAAAGGTCAGAAATATATAAATTAGAAAAATAAATTAATAGAGTGGGAATAGAGTGGGAATAGAGTGGGAAGGTAATGGGCAAAGATGCAGGATGAAACAGAATGCAGGATGAAGTAATAAGATATGAAAATGCTGGCATACATTTCGGGAGCAAAAAAGTTCTTTCTAATTTTTCTCTTTGTATCCCGAAAGGAAAAAAGATCCTGATGAAAGGAAAATCAGGAACCGGCAAATCCACTCTACTAAAAATAATTCTCGGATTTGGAAAGCTTTCCGAAGGCTCGGTGTATTACATGGGCAGGCCCTTAAGCCCTCATGTAGCCTGGCAGGTTCGAAAAGATGTAGCGTATGTTTCTCAGGACATGGACCTCGGTGAAGGACCTGTAAGAGACCTGCTTGATGAAGTCCGTTCTTACCACTCTAACAGGGAAAGAGTCAATCCTGAAAAACTTCACATTCTTATGAAGGAGCTCGAGCTTGAAAAAGACATGCTTGATAAAAACTTTGAAAATCTTTCAGGAGGAGAAAAACAAAGGATAGGAATCCTGATATCCCTGTTGCTTGAAAGAGAGATTTTCCTGCTTGACGAAGCAACCTCAGCTCTTGACTCCGAGCTTAAAAAAAGGGTTGTTGACTATTTTCTTAAACATAAGGACTGGACCCTCTTTGTAGTTTCACATGATAGAGAGTGGGAAAGGGATGGAGTGAAAATTGTGGATATAGGAAAAAATGGCTCTGACTGAAAGGTATTGCCGGAAGTGTAGCATCCTTCTGTAAGAATAGAAACAGGTCAAATCTTGAAAAGAAATGGTAAAGGTGTGGATAAATAGTTGAATAAAAAGCGCTGCATGAAAATAAAGAGAGGGATTTTCAGATGGCAAGCCCTGATATATCAATACCTTCCCTGATACTCTGCTTTCTACTACTTGTGATTCCCCTGGTAATCAGTTACAGGATAAAACTCCGTATCTCCCGGACAACTTTAGACGCGGTTGCCCGCATGACAGTCCAGCTGGGAATGGTAGGCGTGTTTTTAACCTATGTCTTTGACCTGAACAATGGGGCTTTGAACCTGGCATGGGTTCTGGGAATGGTTGCAATTGCAAGCTACACAACCATCCGCAATGTCGAACTCAAAATGGAAAAACTATTTCTGCCGGTTATACTCTCCTTTACTGTAGCGAATTTAAGCGTGTTGCTGTACTTCAACGAATTCGTGCTCGACCTTGGAAACCTTCTCGAAGCCCGTTACCTGATCCCCATAGGAGGCATGGTTCTTGGGAACTCACTCAGGGGCAACATTGTGGGCATGGGAGAATTTTATGAGGACATCCGCAGAAATGAAAACAGGTACCTTTACAGTCTCTCTCTCGGAGCAAGCAAGTATGAAGCCCTGATACCTTATATTCGAAAATGCCTTCGTTCTGCGCTCAGACCTACTCTTGCTAATATTGCAACTGCAGGGGTTGTTTTCCTTCCCGGAATGATGACAGGGCAGATCCTCGGAGGTGCAAGCCCTACCCTTGCAATCAAGTACCAGATTTCAATTATGGTTGCCCTTTATGTGTCCACAGCTATGAGTACTACCTTTAGCATCCTCAGCACTATATATACTACTTTTGACGAGTATGGGCTGGTAAAAAAGGAAATATACAGAGAAAAAGACAGGGGAAAAGGAAAAAGGAAAGGAGAAAAGGAGAAAAAGACACATCGGACCTGATCTTAAAGCTTACACATACCCTGTGATGTCCTGTCCTATCGGAGTGCTTTTTCTTATGCATTCCTCACCATACTGGACCATATCCCTGACCGCATTTTTCAATATTGAAGGATAAATCTGGCCTACCTGCTCCCACACAGGCCTTCCATGGCAGAAAAACTTGAACGTCGGAGTGCCCTGAACTCCGTATCTTTCTGCAGTCCAGGGGTTTGCTGATATATCTATTCTGGCAAAAACTGCCGAAGCTTTGTATTCCCTAGCATATTCCTCAAAATATGGTTCCATAGCTTTACAATACGGGCAGGCAGGACTGTAAAACATTACAACAACCGGCTTTCCGGAACTTTCCACCTGCTGTCCCCAGGTCGCATCTTCAATTTCAATAATATTACTTCCGTTCAATCGATTACCCCCTTAAAAGAAATTATGAGATAGATGAATTATGTTCTTTAACTTGCTCTTAAGATTAATAGAATATGTGGTTTTTACAATAAAGATACTTTATTCTTTTAATTTTAATTAATGCAATATTTATGTCTTTATGGAATTAAAGTTCATGCATTTGCGGATTCAGGTTTATGAGATCTGCCATTTGCAATCTCACGATTCCAGAAAACGGATAGTAAATAAAAGTGCTTAAAAGTAATAAAGAGTAATTAAGAGTGGAAACAGAAGTTTTGTAAATAACAAGAAAAATTTCAGTAGCTTAGATAAGGTTAAAAACAAAGTTCTCTAGATATAAAAATAGAGATAAGCCTGAGAAAAAGCTAGTGAACAGAACTGTAAGATCAGTTCTGTCTTTTTTGGATTCCCTGATTCTTCTGGCAGCTGTCCCCGCTTTTTACATATCGTTAAAAGCTTCAGGGCGGGTTAGAAGACAGAATTCAGCAGACACTGCTTTTTATTCAAACCTCTTTTTCTTCATAATCAGGGTTCATAGTCTCATCGAAGCAGGTGCTGCAGATATACTTGTCATCGAGGCATGTTTCTTTGAAATCTACACTGGGACCACCAGGTTTTGTAGTTGCTTCCTTAAATACATAGAATTTTTCGTTAAACTCTATTGGCTGTCCGCACCTTGTACATACAAAGGGGGGGTTCTCAACCGAATCAATTGCACATTCAATGCATATCAGATCGGATTTTTCCCCGTGAATATCCCTGAACTTGATTGGTTTCATATCGAGACTGGTGTCCACAACTAGCACATCTTCCAGCAGTTCCCGACCACAGATATTACAGTATTCTTTCATTGTGTCGCCTCCCTTCTTCAGAGGATTCCTCACAAAACCCTGTGCTGAGCCTACAAAAGGTTTTAAACTTTCCGTGTTTGCACTCATTTAATTCCCCATTTTTAGCCTATTTATCCATATCATACAGAACCGGTCAATTTTTCAGTATTTCTACTCCGGCTCAGTATCTTTCACACCTTTATAATAAATTTTCACCCTGCCGGATATATAAGCTGCCGGCAATTCAGCCAGAGAAGTCCTGTCCCAAACTAAGGAAAAGCGATAAGGAAGAAAACATATATAATTTTATTACAATGTATTCCCGGAAATACTTTACGCACTCAAGCAAGAACAATCCGAGAAAACAATATACAAATTATGTTTCAAACCGCTTTTTAGCTTATGGTTCAAACTTCCCTATGTAAATATAGGTTTTAAAAGTATATACAGTTATTCATTTTGATCAGGATTTAATGAATAATAACACAAATATTAGTTAAGAATAGATGAAGGATTTATAAACATAAGTATGATTCTCCAGAAAAGACCACAATCAAAGAATGAAAAAGAGAGATATACACCATATAATCGGCAGGGAGAGAGAACAAAAACAGGCTTGGGAAAGGTAAATAAAAGTACAGAGCAGGAACAAAATAAAAGGTAAATAAAAGATAGGGCAGAAACAAAATAAAAGGTAAATAAAAGATAGGGCAGAAACAAAATAAAAGGTAAATAAAAGATAGGACAGGAACAAAAAATAGGTTAATAAGGAAAATTAGATACGCAGGGGTAGGATAGGGAAATAAAACAAAGAATTTTATTGTTCTTTGATCAATACATAAGAAGGGAAAAGAAGTATAAAAGGACTCGAAAAAAATGCTTAAGCAGAGATTCGTGCTGGATACTACAGCACTAACGGACCTGCAGACCCGGGAGGTTATGGGTTATACATCCCTCTGTGAGGGAATGAAAGCAATACTTGACCTTATAGCCGATGCCCGCCTGCAGTTCGGGATCAGTTGTTATGTTCCCTATCCATCAGTGTACAAGGAGATGTACGAATTTGCAAGCCGCAACGGCTGCGACAGGGAGGTTATAGCAAAAATAGATACCTGGCTTGTGAAAAAATCTCCTGACCGCTATAGAGTTGATGTAACCTCACAGATATTCCACGAATATGTGTCTTACATGAGGGAAAGGATTAACCGGGGGATGGGGGTTGCAGAAGATTCGATATGGGAGGCAGCAACCGAATGCCTCTTTATGGAGAACCCACAAAATAAGAAAAAAGAGTACAGAGAAGAGGTTGAAAGAGAAGTTATTGGCGGGATAATCGGCAAATTCAGGAACAAGTACAGAGCAGCTCTCAGATATGGGATCCTTGACAGTGCACCTGACATTGATGTCCTCATCCTTGCCAAAGAACTTGATGCAGCTGTCATTGCAAGTGACTATGGAATTGAAAAATGGGCAGAGCAACTTGGAGTTCGTTTTGTACCTGCAAACACCTTCCCGATGATGCTCAAAGAATATCTAAAGCATTCTCCGGAAGGAGAAAAAGAAAAGGGTAACGGAGATAAAAAGGAAAAAGGGGATTCAGAGGAAGTAGAGTTCATTTAACAGGCTGGGAAAGACTCAATGAAACAGAACTGATGGATTTAATGGCAAGGATAATGATCTGGAATTTCCCTGCTATGTCTGCTTGGGAAGAAGAATCCTGTTGATTGCCTTCCTTTATTCCTGAGCTCATTACACGTCTCCATTGAATATTCACCGACCGTTTCGCCGGGATGCATTTATTGACAAACATATGATCGTTCTTCACTTGCATTCATAATATCAGTACCTTATCATATCACTGCTGTATCTAATCAATACTTTATCAGATCAATAATTTATCAGATATGCTTTATAAGACAATTGTATCATATCAATGCTGTATCTGTCACGCCCTTAAGGGCAATCTGGGGGGAAAGAGTTTGAGAAATATTGTCATAGAAGAGTTGAAAGCTTCGGAAGTTTACCGCCAGAAGGTAGAGGTTGTTGAAAGAAAAGGGCTCGGGCACCCGGATTATATCTGCGACGCAATTATGGAACAGATTTCCGTAAACCTCAGCCAGAAATACCTTGAGACCTTCGGGACAATTTTACACCATAATATAGACAAGGGTATGCTTGTTGCAGGACAGGTAGAAGGGAAGTTTGAAGGAGGAAGGGTTGTAAGCCCTATGCGGTTGATAATTGGAGATAGGGCAACCTTCGAATACGAGGGAGTTGAAATCGATGTTTCCGGTCTTGCAGTTGATACGGCAAAAGAATGGTTTTCGGAGAAACTTCGTTTTGTGGACTCTGAAAGCGTGATTTACCAGGTGGAACTCAAAAGAGGCTCTGCGGAACTTACGGATATCTTTAACAGAGGAGGAAAGGTACTCGGGGCAAACGATACATCCGCAGCAGTCGGATATGCGCCTCTGAGCCCTACCGAAAGACTGGTGCTCGAGACTGAACGCTATCTTAATTCAAAGGGGTTCAAAAAAGAATGTCCGGAGTCCGGAGAAGATATAAAGGTCATGGGACTCAGGCATAAAGAAGACATCCATCTCACGGTTGCTGCACCTCTAGTGGATATGTTTGTCGAATCCGAAGAGGACTATTTTAGAAAGAAGATAGAATTGCATGACCGGATCGAAGAGTTTACCGCCGGGTTTGCAGAAGAAGAAAGAGCTGAGTTTGAGGCCTGCATTTGTGCAAAACCCACTGCCTCCCTTAACACCCTGGACATGCCTGGAAGGGGAATGGATGGAATTTACACAACGGTTACAGGCACATCTGCAGAAGACGCCGACTGCGGAGAGGTGGGGCGCGGAAATCGTGTAAACGGGATAATCCCCTTAAACCGCCCTGTCAGCAGTGAAGCTGCAGCAGGGAAGAACCCTGTAAGCCACATAGGGAAGATATACAATCTCCTTTCCCACAGGATCGCAGCAGAGATTTACAGGCAGGTTCCCGATGTCTCCGAGGTATATGTCTGGCTCCTGAGCGAAATCGGGACCCCGATTGACCAGCCTCAGATTGCAACTGCCCAGCTGATTATGCAGAAAGGTGCAGCAGGAGATGTAGAAAAAGAGGCTGCGGAAGTTATAGAAAAAGAACTTGAAAACATTCATTCCTTCTCAATGGAACTTGTAGCAGGAAAGAAACTTATCTGCTAATCTATTTACTTAGGCTGCAATCCTTGCTAAGGTTCTCAGTCCTGAGAAGACCGATCTGCCAGCTGCCCGACAATAAAAATAACCTGAGAGTCGAGACTCTGCAGATCCCTCTGGGAAACAACCGGCAAAATCAGGATTATAACCCTTAATTACTGCTGTGAACAGGCAGCAGGTTCGGGCAGGTTTTTTAAATTTATATAAAGTTTACACTCCTGCAATGAAAGCTATCAGGGCAAAAATCATGGCTATTTTAAACATTTTAGAGGACTTTGTAGGGTTATTCTGCACAAGCAGCTGGTGAATGGCTGCAATAAACCCGAGGTCTGCCAGAGAAACAAGGTAAAGGTAGCGAAGTCCGAGAATGGACAGGAAATAAGGGAGAGGGCTTAAAAGTACGGCAAAGAACCCTATAAGCACTGCAAGATTCCCTGCGTTCTTCGCCCCGATCCTGAGGGGCAGGGTGTCTGCCCCTTCCATCCTGTCTCCTTCCATATCCTCAATATCCTTTACGATTTCCCGGGCTGTGATGGCAAGAGCTGCAAGCAGGAAAAGTACGGATAGGACTTCAATGCCCCCAAGCCCGAAAATCGAAGCTCCGAACAAAAAGACAGAGCCGGTAAGGTAACCTATGCTCAGGTTTCCTAAAAGGGGCGTACCTTTAAGGGTCTTTGCATACAGGATCAACAGCAGGGAATTAAAAAGGGCAATTGACCCGCATACCGGATTTATAGAGAAAGCCAGCAGGGTACCAAGGGCAAACAGGAGGTAAGAAAAATAAAGAGCTTCTTTTGCCTTTACCCGCCCGGATGGGATAGGCCTTTCAGGCCGGTTGATAGAATCTATCCTTATGTCAAAATAATCATTAATAGCATTTCCTGCACCTGAAACCAGGAATACTGCCAGAAACACCAGACCTGTATCAAGAAAAGGCAAAGGTCCTGCAATGTTTGAACTTAAAGGATCGGAGGTCAGGATATTAAAGGCTATCAAGGTTCCGATTATAGCTGCAAAACCTGCCATCAGGCAGTTTCCGTACCTCATAAGCTCCAGATATGTGCGTATTCCGGTAGACATCAGAAGAAAGCAGCATTATAAAGTATTAAAATTTTTCCAGAAATGTATCTAACAATTATGTAAACATCATCTGCTGATTTTATGCAAACCACAGGAAGCCCTTTTCTGGAGTAACTCTAATTCTCCATCAGAGACGAAGAAGTGAGATATGGACTGATGCAGCTCTTTATTCATCGATTTTTTGCTGTTGAGATCAGGCTTTTCCCTATCCATGCGAAAGCTACAGTGGGGCAGAACTTCACGGAAAGGAGATGCAATCAAAATAAGATTCGAGCTTTTATACGAAAAATCTCTGGCTGTACAGGGAAATTTAAGGGTTTAACTGGTTGCCAGATTGTAGTATTGCATAAGAACAAATTTACTGCCTAACCCTTTTCTAAGGGGGCTCAAAGCTACTCTATACCCTGGAGAAAAAAAGAAGGCGTTTTATGCCTGCAGTTTATAAGAGAAATCTACTCAAAAGAAGGTCTTAAATTTTGTTTATATGAATAATATAATAAATTGTTAAGGACTTACGGTGTACAGTAGAGATTTCTATTTACGGACGTGCGGGCGGAGGCCAGTAAAAATGAAAGCCGATTTTTTTAGATCTTTAATTTACTTATTATTGATAATGATAATAATTCCTGGAATGATTCCTGGAATGGTATCTGCTGCAAACGATACAGGAACTACAGAGACCCCAGATCCAACACCAACAGAGACGCCAGATCCGGCACCAACAGAAACTCCAGACCCGGCACCAACAGAAACTCCAGATCCAACGCCAACGGAGACTCCGGATCCAACGCCAACAGAAACTCCAGATCCAACGCCAACGGAGACTCCGGATCCAACGCCAACAGAAACTCCAGATCCAACGCCAACGGAGACTCCGGATCCAACGCCAACGGAGACTCCGGATCCAACGCCAACAGAAACTCCAGATCCAACGCCAACGGAGACTCCGGATCCAACGCCAACAGAAACTCCAGATCCAACGCCAACGGAGACTCCGGATCCAACGCCAACAGAAACTCCAGATCCAACGCCAACAGAGACGCCAGATCCGGCACCAACAGAAACTCCAGATCCGGCACCAACAGAGACGCCAGATCCAACGCCAACAGAAACTCCAGATCCAACGCCAACAGAGATTCAAGACAGCGAAGAAGGCAGGAGTTCCGGTTCCAGCAACATAGGAAGTGGGGTTTCCGCAGAGCCGGCCAGCAATATAGAAATCAAGGAGCTTGCTACCAGAAACGTGATAAGTGGATATCATATTAAATATGAGTTCCCGAAAAATGTTACATGCATAACATATATTGAATATGACGCAAAAAAGACGTTCAGAAAGACAACGGCGACTGTAGAAGTACTTAAAAGCAAATCTACACTCATCCCAAAAATCCCTCTCGGTAAGATATATAAATATGTGAATATCTGGGTCGGAAATAATGCAGCAGGACTTCCTACTTCCCTTAAAAATGGGGTTATAGAATTCAAAGTTGAAAAAGCATGGATTGAAGATGAGAACATCAGTGAATCCAATATAACCCTTCAATGGTACAATAGGGGCTGGAAGCCTCTTGACACCGAAAAAGTTGGAGAAGACGAGAATTACGTTTATTTTAAATCGAAAACGCCTGGGTTTTCCTTCTTTGCAATAACGGAATATACTGCAGAGGATAATAAAAACAAAGAGGAAACTCAATTAGAGAAAACTCTGAGAAGCCTGACAGGACAAAACGGCATAGACGAAAAGCCTATGAAAGCGGCTAAAACGTTTATGGCAGTCGCTCTACCATTATTTATGATTCTTGCAGGATACTGTGTATTAAAGAAAAAGATCTAAAAAGATTTACTTTTAGCATGAAAATATGTGAGGCTTTTTGCCTCACCTCTTCACATTGTTTTTCCCCAAATTTCTCTCAAGGAAAAAACTGGAAGTAAAGCAAAATATCTCCAGGATCAGAAGACGCGGCAAACAGCAAACGGGTAAAACATGCAGGTAAAAGTGTGCAGGTAAAAGCTTATTTTACTTTTACCGCAAGCATCCGGTCAAGGGCTTCTTTTGCCCTGACACGCATGTCTTCAGGGACAGTCACCACATACTGCATCTTTTCAAGGGAAGCCAAGACCTTTTCAAGGTTGACCATCTTCATGCTTGGGCAGCAGGCAAATTCAGATATGCAGTAATATGTTTTTTCAGGAGCTGCCTTAAGGAGCCCGTGGATAAGCCCACATTCGGTACCGATAATAAATTCCTGTGCAGGCGAGTTTTTCGCGTACACGATCATGCCCCGCGTGCTTGCCACATGATCTGCAAGTTCCAGGACCTCAGGGCGGCATTCAGGATGAGCTATGAATTTAGCCTGAGGATGCTTTTCCTTCATTTTCAGGACATCTTCCTTCAAGACCAGGTGGTGTGTGGGACAGTGCCCTTCCCAGGGGATGATTTCTTTATCGGTCCGGGCAGCAACGTATGCAGCCAGGTTCTTGTCAGGCACAAAGATAACTTTTTTGGCATCCAGAGAGTTTACTACTTCTACAGCATTGGCAGAGGTACAACAGATATAAGATTCTGCCTTGATCGCAGCCGAACTGTTTACATAGGAGATAACCGGAGCATCGGGGTGCTTTTCTTTCAGTTGTTTAAGGCCTTCCACATCCACCATATCTGCCATAGGGCAGGTGGCATCGATTTCCGGCAACAGGACCGACTTTGTCGGAGAAAGAATTGCAGCGCTCTCCCCCATAAAATGGACGCCGCAAAATACGATAACATCCGCGCTCTGGCAGACAGCTTCCTGACTCAGGGCAAGGGAATCCCCTACAAAATCCGCAATGTCCTGGATTTCGGGACGGGAGTAGTAGTGAGAGAGAATTACTGCGTTTCGTTTTAACTTCAATTCTTGGATCCTTTTTATAAGGTCTGCTTGTTGCATGGGACCACCAAAAATATTTGAGAGAAAAATACGAATATGGAATATAAAGTAAGGCTAAAGTTATCTGGTCTGGCTGAGTTCTTAATTAAGGGCAATCTGGCAAAAGGACATGTTAGGCACAGAAAGGAGTGCAATAAGGAAAAATTATATCCATAAGGCGCTTTTTCGCATACATGTCACCTTCTCCATAGGATTTACGTGCTTAACTCCTTCGGACTATATAATGTTTGTGAACCCGGCCTGCTTTCAATCAGGAAATCTAAATTCAAATATCCGAATACTGAAAATTCAGGTTCAGTCCTCAAGGTCCGACCTGGAAGAATTCAGGTCCCGACCTGGACAGGATTGAGAATTTTTTTCAGAGTAGAAACTGCAGAAAGGGCTGCAAGATAACTTGTTTTAGGGTTCTCAGGAGAAGGGAGGTTTTCCACTTTTGTGTAGAACTTTCCGAACTCTCCTTCTACAGTGATTTCATGCACATTTCTGGAAAGAGAGGGGTCAGCTATAACTCTTACCGCCGTCCGCTCAAAACCTATGCCTGCAAGGCTTATAGTGGCTGCCACATTAACATTTGCAGGAAAAGCTTTTACGGCTTCCGAGGCAGGTCCTTCAAAAAGTACGGTTGCTCTTTCGAGTTTTTCAAGTTCTATGCCATGTTTCACAACATAAGGAGCTCCCACGAGTCCTGAAGGAGGTTTCCTGGTAGTCAGGGTGACAGAAGAAATCCCGGCTGCATGTGCTGAATTTAATCCATCGATGCCGACAACTGCGCCCGAAGGAAAGTAAAGTTTGCAATTGTGCTGCTTTGCAAGTCCGAAAAGAGTTTCCCTCAGCTCCTTATCTGCAAGAGCGCCAACACTCAGGACCATCACATCACATCCTGCCTGAAGGGCCTGGGGTACAATAAACCTGACAGCATTCTGGGAGGCGCTTTC
Organism: Methanosarcina subterranea; assembly: GCF_055385895.1. Classification (NCBI taxonomy): domain Archaea; kingdom Methanobacteriati; phylum Methanobacteriota; class Methanomicrobia; order Methanosarcinales; family Methanosarcinaceae; genus Methanosarcina; species Methanosarcina subterranea. The sequence continues at coordinate 3,949,275 of NZ_AP042426.1, forward strand.
TATGACAAGGTCTACACTGCGTATGAGTTCTTCAATCTTCATATACGCAGGACTGCATGTTTTCAGGGAAGCTGCAAGTTCAAGAACCTTGCTCTCCGAAGAGTCACAGAGAGAATACAGCTCTGCATTAATCTCCCCGTTATCAATTGCCCTGCAAATCTGTCCGCCAATAAATCCGCAACCAATAATTCCTATTTTCAGTATTCCAGGCTCCTGATAATAATCAATGAATTCGATTTAATTATTATGTTAGTTGATCTTTTCAATCAACTATAATCGATTATATTATAATTGTTAATATACTCAACATAGATGAGTTTCGAGAATGAGAGTACTGTACTCTTTTCTCTCTTTTTAAACCTTCTGTTACCTGACTTTAGATGTTTTCTTAAAATCCGTTTAATATTGACTTTTTTCTTTATGTTTTCCCAGCACTTACTTTGAGCTCATTCTAGAACTTGACTTAATTGTATTTTTCTGGCATTATAACCTCAAAACATGAATCTTCCAGTACACTGCTTAATTTCAATTTTAAATTTTTATTGAAGTTGAGGAAAGTGTAATTGTTAGAGACTTACGTGATACAACTTATAAGGATATTTAGAAGTTTTAAGCTTAGAATTCAACCGAATGTGGATATAAGATTGGAATCTGAAATGCAGAGACTCGATTGTTTACCTGCAAAAAGAGACTTCGGGAATGTTTAGAGTTAAAGGACCAGCCCATACAAACAAAATTCCATTGCTCGAATTTTAAACATTAAACACCGCATCCAAAGATATAAGAAAGTGTTTGGAATTAATGAAAAGGGGGCAGATAGTGGGCCAAATTGAAATGGAAACTGGTGCAGAACACGCTTTCCTGTGGCAAAATGGTACGATGACTGATCTTGGAACACTTGGTGGAGCCTGCAGCAGTGCCTATGAAATCAACTACAATGGACAGGTAGTGGGTGAAAGCTATACAAAAACCGGTGATTCAAATGCCATTCTATGGACATTGCCTACATCAATACCAAGCCAATTGCTAATTTTCTGCATCTCCAACTTCAGGATATGCACCTCTAACAGTAAACTTTACAGATCAGAGTACAGGGTCACCTACTTCCTGGAACTGGAACTTTGGAAACGGTTCAATAAATTCGACAGTTCAGAACCCGACTCATACCTATTCAACAGCAGGAAATTATACAGCGACGCTTACTGCGAGCAATGCAGCAGGCAGCAGTACCGTGACAGGGCTATTAGTGTAACATCTTCCGAAGACTTTGAGGATATAGTTTCCGAAATAGAGGTATCTGACAACCGTTTGCGTGAAGCTTCTCCTGATACCGTCTACAAGAGTTCATCCTTTATTGATGTAGGTGGAATGAATAATGTCAGATACAGGGATGTAGTGCAATCTGACCTGAGCGAATACAGCAGTGACTCACAAATTACTAGTGCTGTTCTTTCCCTCTACTGGTATTATCCAGCAGGGAAAACAAGACCTGAAGACACCATAATTGAGATTTACAGACCTGCTTCTGCCTGGAACTCAGACTATGTCAGCTGGAACAAAAGGGATAACGGCGTTGTGTGGACTAATCCAGGAGACTGGTACGATAAAAATAGTGTTTTGCAGGGAAACACTACGTATGCTACAATAACTATCAAGGGAAGCAGTATTCCTGACAATAAGTATTACAAGCTGGATGTAATTGATCTTGTAAAAGAATATACCAGTGGAAAACATGAAAATATGGGATTCCTTATAAAAGCCCGCACAGAAAGCGACAATTATACTGCATTCTACAGCAACGCCTTTGGAGATCAAAATAAGGTAACGAAGCTCCAACTGGCATTAGCTAAAGGATCAAGTATATTTTAAGAAGGTTATCCGAAACTCAGGTGAACAAGAAATATAAATTTCCTAATAATGTTTTTCGGAAAAACCTTCTGTTTTTTACATAATTGTATAAGTTATATATTCAAAATCCGGGACACGGATACAAGAAGACCAGGAGATATACTGTTAGCTTAACAATTAAAAACACTACAGTGTTCTTAGTCTCTGGTGCTTCAATGGCCTTTTATTTACACACAGTTAATGTTTCAGATTAGAACTCCAATTATATTTTAGTATGTTTTTCAATAAGTTTCTAAGTTTAGTTTTATAACTTCTTTTAAGCACGTTTAGTATTCTGGATTAGTGCATACAGGTGAAAGAGAATAAGCATCTATTAAACCTCAATTATCCTAGGAAAAAAATATTACAATTATGCGCACAGTTGAATATTTTATTTATTAAGTGGACATAGAGGGGATAAACGTGGCACCAAGTATTTTATAACCGGACGCGTATAGTAGTATTTTAGCAAATATTGTAACACTTGTTTCTCAAACAAAGAGATTCAAGATAACAGTTTTGCGGACGTCAGTGGTAAGTCAGTTTGAAAACGGGATCGGATATGTTGGAGAATTAATAATGAAGGAAAAGAAACATGATGAAATAAGAAGAGGTTATACTCTTATTAGAAATTTAGGAGTAGTGACGCTGACGCTTTTTATGCTGATAAGTATCGCAGGCGCGGCACCATTCGCATATATTACGAATAACTATGCCAGTAATATCTCTGTAATTGATACTGCAACTAACACGGTTACAGCCTCTATTGATTTAGATAGCCTTCCTTTTGGAGTCGCGGTCAATCCGGCGGGAACGAGGGCATACGTATCAGTTATGGAAGACAAGATTATTGTAATCGATACAGATACAAACAGTGTTATAGATTCGGTGAATGTAGATTCATATCCTACGGGAGTTGTGGTGACTCCAACTGGAACAAAAATATATACGGCAAGTTATGGTTTTGGCACGGTCTCTGCAATTGACACCGCAACAAACACTGTTACAGCCACCATACCTGTAGGAAATGGTCCTAATGGAATTGCAGTCTCTCCAGACGAAACAAAGGTATATGTGGCGAACTTAAACAGTCATAATATCTCCGTAATTAACACCGTAACAAACACTGTTACAGCCACTATACCTGTAGGAAATGGTCCTCGTGGAGTTGCAGTCTCTCCTGATGGATTAAAAGTATATGTGACAGACATTCACGACTGTACTACCTCTGTAATTGATACAGCCACAAATACTGTTACAACCACTATACCCGTAGGAAACGAAGGAATTGCAGTTAGTCCCGATGGAACAAAAATTTATGTTGCGAACGGTGGCAGCAATAATGTATCTGTAATTGATGCAGCTACAAACACCGTAATAGCAACGGTAAACGTTGGAAGTGGTCCTCTGGGGATTTCACTCACTCCGGATGGAACAAAAATCTATGTGGCGAACTGCTTCAGTAGCAATGTATCCGTAATTGACGCGGTTACAAATACTGTTATAGCTACCGTAGATGTAGGAGAAGGGCCTTCTGCTTTCGGGCAGTTTATATGTCCGGTATTGACACCAGAGCCACAAGTCCCTGTTGCAAATTTCTCAGCATCTCCACTTATAGGAAAAGCGCCGTTGACAGTTACATTTACAGATCAAAGTACCGGGTCGCCTACGTCTTGGTACTGGGACTTTGGCGATAAAAGTACTTCCATAGATCAGAACCCTGTACACATATACAGTAAGCAAGGGAAATACACTGTTAGCTTAACAGTAGAAAATGAAGCCGGTAAGGATACAAAAAAGATATGTAAATATATTATAGTAAAAAAGAAGTGAAAACTAAGACTCGAAAAACAATAATTCGGCTCTGTAGAAATCCCTGGATATAAGAAAATCTCCATTAATTTGAACTGTATGGACTGATCTGTTTTTATGGATTAATTTTCAGCCCTGCAACTGATTAGATAAGTTTTCTACAGAGCCAATAATTCAAACCTGAAGAGGAGTGGGGAATTTATTAACTTCAGAATTATTAAAAGTCTCTCTAGCTGGCATTCTCAAATTCTGTTTTAAAGTTGCAATATATTTTTTCTTTGCGTGCCCTGAGTGCCTTACTTTGGGCTCATCCCAAAATCTGACTTAATTTGTACTGCCCGTGACATTACAATTCCAAAATGTGACTTTTCTAGCATACCGCTTAATTTTAACCTTCAATCATTGTTGAAATTGAGAAAAATGTTAATTGTTAGAGACTTTCGTGATACAACTTATAAGGATATTTAGAAGTTTTAAGCTTAGAATTCAACCGAATGTGGATATAAGATTGGAATCTGAAATGCAGAGACTCGATTGTTTACCTGCAAAAAGAGACTTCGGGAAATGTTTAGAGTTAAAGGACCGGCTCATACAAACAAAATTCCATTGCTCGAATTTTAAACATTAAACACTGCGTCCAAAGATATAAGAAAGTGTTTGGAATACTAGATATAAGGACAATTGGTGTATTTTTGGCGAATTTTTGAACTCTTGTTTCTCGTGCAAAGTGATCTTTTTTATCAACTGTCCTCAAATCATACCGGATTTGAAAAACTCGACAGACACTAAAAATGTCAGAGTAAAGAGATATGAAGGAGTAGGAGTATGATAAATAATAAAAAGCTGAATTCGCTATCTTTAGCATTAGCAGCTCTGATATTGTTTTTAATTATTTTTTCGTCTACGGCATCAGCAGCTACAACAACTTGCAGTGTTAAAGGCACCAACTATCAGTACTGGTCTGGTGAACAGTATCCTTTAATTGATTTATTTGGTGAACAATATGTTCCTTTACTTAAAGAAAACAACCAGACCTGGCAATCTCACGTTGACAAGCTTTCCAGACTCGTTATTGATAATGAAAGCACTTATAATCTAATGACAGGTGAAAGACTTGAGATTGGTCAGGGATACAGTCTTCAGGTCAAGCAGATAGATGTGGAAGGTAAGAGAGTCTGGATAGAGTTCGACAAAGGTGGACAACATATAGATGATCAGATTATCTCAGCAGGCAGTAGTTATGACAGTACCTGGAATTGTACACTTAACAACATACAGAACGTAAACAATGTTCTTGTTTTGAAAGTCCATGTTAATCATGTTTCTCAAGTAGGTAATGAAGCTACTGTCCAGATTGATGGAATCTGGCTCATTGACTTCGAAAACACTACGGCTCTCCAAATTGGGGACCAATTCGGAGGTTGCACACTTAAAGAAATTACCAATGGGACAAATGAATCTAACCTGGGAGGTCTTGTTTTCTATTATGGGGTAACAATAACAGACCTCGGAACACTAGAAGGAGACTACAGCTGTGCCTATGAAATCAATAACAATGGACAGGTAGTTGGCGAAAGCAGAACGGAAACTGGTTATTCTCATGCTTTCCTCTGGCAAAATGGTGAGATGACTGACCTGGGAACACTATCTGGAGGGGTCTACAGCAATGCCTACGGAATCAATGATAATGGGCAGATAGTCGGCAGCAGTTACACGGAAACTAATGACGGCACTCACGCTTTCCTGTGGCAAAACGGTGTGATGACTGATATTGCATCAAGCCAATTCGGAAGTTCTGCCGAAGGAATCAATGAAAAAGGTCAGGTAGTGGGTTCTAGCGGTTATTATATTGAAGAACGCGGCAGAGATGCCAGCGATGCTTTCCTGTGGGAAGATGGTGTGACGACTGATCTTGGAAAACTCCGGGAATACGATATCATAGCTGCGGCCACGGGAATTAATGAAAATGGGCAGGTAGTGGGCTATAGTGGTGTTGGAGATGATCCCATGCCTGTAGGACGCCCCTTCCTATGGCAAAATGGTGTGATGACTGAGATTGAAACACCTGGAGGATATGATGGCTGGGCAGAAGGAATCAATGACAAAGGGCAGATAGTTGGCTGGAGCTATACGGGAACTGGTGACATGCGTGCTTTCCTGTGGGAAAATGGTGTGATGACTGATCTTGGAACACTTGGTGGACGCAGCAGCCGTGCTTATGGAATCAATAACAAGGGACAGGTAGTTGGCGAAAGCAGAACGGAAACTGGTGAAAGTCATGCTTTCCTTTGGCAAAATGGTATGATGACTGATCTTGGAACACTAGGAGGAGACTACAGCTGTGCCTATGAAATCAATGACAATGGGCAGATAGTGGGAGACAGTGATCATCATGCCGTTCTATGGACAGTGGCGATGCCAGGCACCAATCCAGTTGCTAATTTTTCTGCATCTCCAACTTCAGGATATGCACCTCTGACAGTAAACTTTACTGATCAGAGTACAGGATCACCTATTTGCTGGTACTGGAATTTTGGTGACAAATGCATTTCAACAGATCAAAACCCTGTACATACATACAAGAAAGCTGGAAAATACACTGTCAGCTTAACAGTAGAAAATGCAGTCGGCGAAGATACTAAAAAGATACGTAAATACATTATAGTGAAAAAGAAGTGAAAACTTAGATAGGAAAAGTTTAAAAAACTCAAACCTGAAGAGGAGTGGGGAATTTATTAATTTCAGAATTATTAAAAAGTCTCTCTAGCTGGCCTTATTAATTTTGTCATTAAAGTTGCATTACACTTTCTAAATCATCAGACCTGATGTGCAATGCAACTATAATAATTTTCCAGACTTGTGAGAACTAATCAATATTGGTCTTTAGACTTAGCATCTAGTTTTATAATCTCAGGAGCAGGGGTGTGTTCATTTCATTTTCTTTTAAGCCTTCTATGAAACTAATTTCATAATAAGAGAAAATATTCATACAATTTTCAATTCTGTTTCAAATGCTTCCAGATTTTTCAACCTCAACAGCCTCTTTATCTTATATTCTAATTTAAACCTGTGGACTTCTCAGAAGTTCACGGCGAGCATAAAAAAATAATTCGTTTTTATAAAAATATTTGCCGCTTAATTTGGGAAGCTATTTATCAAGAAACAGTGCCTTGAAATTCACAAAAAAGGCTGAGTAGTTATGTTTGAGTTAAAAATTGTTATCTATTTTGCAGCAGCCTATCAGCTTAATAGTGGCCAAAAATGTGAAAACCTTCACGGGCACAACTGGAAGATAGAAGTTTGTGTAGCTGGAGAAAAACTCAATGATGCCGGAATACTGGTGGACTTTGGAGAACTAAAGCAGGATGTATCCGAAATCATGAAAAAGTTGGATCACAATGTTTTGAATGAACTTGATCACTTTGATGACAACACTCCACATTCTTCGGAAAATATTGCATTATATATCGCAAATTCCCTTCAAACAATGCTCAAAGATCCAGAAGTAAAGGTTACCAGCGTCACAGCGTGGGAATCGGAAAATGCCTGTGCGACATATTTAACGTAATCAGATTTCCACAATTTAAAACTAGGTCATTATTCTTATTATATAGCTGTAAAGAGATCGAAAACCCCAAAATGTCCGTGCTCCTTATAAATCCATGAGACATATATTAAAGGGGTAAAAATATGTTTATCAGAGAAATTGAAAGCTTCATAGAAGAAGACCTGGGGTACGATGACGTTTCATGTACTATTGTTCCGGACAGGCCCGCTGAAGCTATTATTTTTACAAAAGAAGATTGTACAATTGCCGGGATAGATGAAGCAGCATCAATCTTTTATTACTTTGGGATTCACGCAGAAACCGATTTTAAAGATGGAGACCGTCTCAGCAGAGGAGATATAATTTTCAGACTCAGGGGAGGAGCCGTATCCATTCTCAGGGCAGAGCGCCTTAGCCTTAACTTTCTCGGGCACCTTAGCGGGATTGCAACCCTGACCAGGGGCTGTGTGGATATCGTAAGAGAACACTCCGAAAGCACAAGGATAGCGTGTACAAGGAAGACCATCCCAGGAATGAGGAAGTTCGAAAAGCTGGCTGTTGCTGCAGGGGGGGGAGATACTCACAGATTTAACCTATCGGATGCGGTTATGATTAAAGATAACCATGTAAAACTTATGGGAATAGAAGCTGCAATCAAAGCAGCCAAAAAAACCAGTTTTACTCGGAAAATAGAGGTTGAAGTCGAGTCTGCAAAAGACGCGGTCTTCGCTGCAGAACTGGGAGCCGACATTATCATGCTTGACAATATGCAGCCTGAAGCAATCAAAGAGGCTCTCTATATACTTGAAGAAAAAGAGCTCAGGAAATCAGTCCTTGTGGAAGCATCGGGAGGGATTTCCCCCGCAAACCTTGAAGATTATGCAAAAACAGAAGTGGATATAATATCAATGGGCTCCCTTATCCATAAATCAAGATGGATAGATATTAGCCTGGAAATAGTCAACTCCGATAACTGAAACTATAGTTTAGGACGTAAATGCTTACATTTAACTCACCGGGTGCTTTATAACCACGGAAGTGCCCGTTATTTCGTGGTTTCTGCACCTTATTGGGTTAATATCTTTGTTTAAGATTTATTAAGAAATCTTCAAGAAGTTTTGAGATTTTATTATAAGTAAACATTACTCTCTTCCTTTTTTTAATTAAAATTTTTTCATCTTGAATAGTTAATATTAAAAGTTTTTTACACTTGTGAGTACAATTATATTTATAATAGGTTTCATTTTTCTGCCAAAAGTTTAAAAAACACCGAAAAGATATATCGGAAGAGGTAAATAAAAATTACAAAGATATGAAATAAGAATATAAAAATGGAACTAAAATAAATGGAGTCCCCAGATAAAAGGGACTGCTAAATCCAGCTTCTGAAAGTCCATTGTTTCAGGATTTATACTCAATAAGGGTGTAGGATTTCACACCATCATCCGTACCCGCAGATCCTTTCACTCCTTACCCTGGAATCAGCCCATGAACTGGAAAAACTCTATAATGTGGCATTTCAGGCAATCCATTACGAAAAGGCAAAAAAGCAGCGTGTGGAAGAAGGAGTAGAGATGGAAAAAGCTTTTCTCAGATTGAAGGGCTGGAGCCTGAATACTGAAATTCAGGTATTTTCCTTCAGGTCCTTTTTTAGTCTGGATTTCTATTGTAATCGTTTTGACTTTTCTACTGTAATCGTTTTGACCTGAGTTTTTCTATGTTCTACCCTTATTCTACTCTTATAACTTCTATATCGAGAGGTTCATCATTCCGAAATTAACTGTTTACTAACAGTTATGTGAAAAATGTCTCATCTGCAGCAGGACAGAATGAAGTCTGTCAAAAGTCAATGCTTAAAGGTACACCATAGTACCATAACTGAGAGGTAGTGATTCATAACATGTTCGTACACATTGTGATAATTATTACCGATCAAATGGATAATGACAATAAATCACACCAATTTTTGGAAAAATTACCGACATATAAGAATTAACCGGAAAAATTAGTTAACTTTATGTAATACTCTTTCTCTAGTAAATTAGAGGAAAGTAACATGAAAGCAATCTTCAGTGTTAAATTAAAAAAAATAATTTTTATAGGAATACTCATTATTGCCCTGATTGCAACCTCAGGGTGCACAGGAGAACCCACCCCTGTTGAGGACGAAGAAGGTGCGTCCCCGGCGGAGGCTGCTGGAACCACCACAGGAACCGATGAGTTAACCGAGTCTGCCGGAATCACAATCACTGATGGGTTCGGTAGAAGTGTTTCCATACCTGAGGATATTGAAAGTGTCGTCTGCTCAGGGGCAGGATCCCTGCGTTACCTCGTATACCTGCAGGCCCAGGACCTCATAGTTGGAGTTGATAGCCTGGAAAAGAAGGAAGCGGAAATTGAAGGCAGGCCTTATGCCCTTGCAAACCCGCAGCTTAAGAATTACCCCCTGATAGGGGAGTTCAGGGGCAAAGATGACCCCGAAAAAATTATTGGTATCAGCCCTCAGGTTGTCCTGAAAGCCGGCACAACTGGCCAGCCCCCGGCAGCAAGTGCCACTGAAGCCAGCACTCTTCAACAGAAAACCGGCATACCGGTTGTTTCATTCCCTGCCGGGTCTTTGAAGAACGAGGAGCAGAAAGCCGAAATGTACAGCTCACTCCGGATAATGGGAGATGTCGCTGGTAAACAGGAAAGGGCAGAAGAGATAATTGCCTATATCGAAGCTACGATGGATGACCTCGAAAGCAGGACTGCAGACATTCCGGAATCCGAAAGAAAGGCTGTTTATGTTGGAGGGGTGAGCAGTGCAGGGGCTCATGGAATAATTTCCACAGAACCGGCTTATCCGCCATTCCTCTGGGTAAATGCAAATAACGTTGCAGCCGGAATGGGCACAGACCATGCGGACATTGCCAAAGAGGCGTTTGTGGACTGGGATCCCGAATATATCTTTGTCGACATAGGAACTATCCAGCTGGGCAACGAAGGAGCCATTGGAGAACTCAAAACCGATCCGTCACTCAAAGGGCTTTCAGCTGTAAAGGATGGAAAAGTTTACGGAGTGATTCCCTACAACTTCTATAACACCAACTATGAGTCAGTGCTTGCAAACGCTTACTTTGTAGGAAAGGTACTCTATCCGGACAGGTTTGAGGATATAGACCCTGAAGCCAAAGCCGACGAGATTTACACCTTCTTCGTTGGCAAGCCTGTGTTCTCCGACCTGAACGGACAGTACAATAACCTGGGATTCAAGCAGATCCCACAATAAGACGGAGGGTATAAATAAGTGCATTTTGCCGATGGAGCAGTTCCCGAAGATTACCTCGTGTACGTGCGAAGAAAATACTTCTGGATTATGGGGGGGCTCCTGTTCCTATTTTTTATGCTTATCTACTCGATCTCGGTAGGAGCGGTAGAAATCCCTCTGTATAAGGTGATACAGATACTATCAGGTCAAGAAGTCACTACCAAATGGGATGAAACTGTATCGAGTATTATCTGGAACATCCGCCTTCCTCAAGCCCTGGCTGCGATAGTAGCAGGAGCCGGGCTTTCAGTTGCGGGAGTGGTTATGCAGTCAATACTGCGTAACCCACTCGGGTCTCCGTTTACGCTCGGCATCTCAAACGCCGGAGCTTTCGGGGCTGCCTTCTCGGTAATCGTTCTCGGGACAGGAAGGATGCAATCGACTGTTGCAAATGCTGTCATCATTAACAACCCTTACCTGACCACGATGGTAGCCTTCATCTTTTGCCTTCTTGCTACCGGAATAATCCTGCTCATCTCCCGGGTCCGCGGATCCTCGCCCGAGGTAATGGTGCTTGCAGGCGTTGCATTATCGTCCCTCTTTACCGCAGGGACGATGTTCCTGCAGTACTTTGCTGACGATACCCAGCTTGCAGCAGTTGTCTTCTGGACCTTTGGAGATGTCGGAAGAGTGAAGAACTGGCTGGAACTGGAAATTATGGCAGGAGTTGTCCTGTTTGCGGTCATATTCTTCATTGCCAACCGCTGGAACTATAATGCAATCGATGCAGGGGATGAGACCGCAAAAAGCCTGGGTGTCAATGTGGAGAGAATCAGGACCGTCGGCATGATTATTGCAGCCCTCGTCTCAGCTGTAATAGTTTCATTCCTTGGAGTGATCGGGTTTGTAGGTCTGATCTGTCCGCACATGGTAAGACGGATAATAGGAGATGACCAGAGATATCTGATACCTGGCTCAACCCTCCTTGGAGCAATCCTCCTTCTGATATCGGATACCGCAGCCAGGCTTATAGTGGCGCCATATGTACTTCCTGTCTCTGTTCTTACAGCTTTCATGGGGGCACCAACTTTCATTTACCTGCTTCTTAGGGGGTATAAACGATGATTCTTTCTGTAGAAGAACTCCAGTTTTTATATCGTAACCGTAAGATCCTGCATGAGATCGCCTTTTCGATCGATGAAGGAGAAGTTGTTGCAATCCTGGGTCCCAACGGAGTTGGCAAGACTACCCTGTTAAAATGCCTGAACAGGATCCTCCATCCTAAAGGGGGAGCGGTTCATATAGACGGGGAAAATCTGTCCAGCCTCGGGACTATGGAGATTGCACGCCGTATAGGCTATGTCCCGCAGCGTGTTGAAACCGGAAGACTGACTGCTTTTGATGCGGTCCTGCTGGGGCGGCGTCCCCATATCAAATGGGATATTACAGAAAATGACCTCAAGATCGTTGATTCGGTCTTCAGATTACTCTCGATGGAAAGCCTGCGCCTGTCCTATATCGATGAGATGAGCGGAGGCGAACTCCAGAAGGTAGCAATAGCACGTTCCCTTGTCCAGGAACCAAAAGTCCTTCTCCTTGACGAGCCGACAAGCAGCCTTGACCTGAAAAACCAGGTTGAAATCCTGGCAACTATCAGGCAGATAGTCCTTCAGCACAGGATTGCAGCTGTGATGACAATGCATGACCTCAACCAGGCTCTCAGGTATGCAGACCGGTTTATCCTCTTAAAGGGCGGGAGAGTCCACGCCCATGGAGGAGTGGAGGTAATTACCCCTCAAGTAATCGAAGAGGTATACGGCCTGCCAGTTGTCATAGGAGAGATTTCAGGTATGCGGTGTGTAGTTCCCGGAAGCCCTTCATGGGATTGTACACATAACCAGCTGGAAAAAGCGAGACCTGTATAAAAGAAGTATGGTTTTATAAAAAAACAGGGCTTATACAGAAAATTCGCTGACATTTTCTGTCCAATCAGAATTTTTTCTGTCCAATCAGGATTGTGAATTCTAGAGCTGATCCCAACATCTATTTGGACCTTCGCTGTTTTGTGTGGGTTGAAAACTATTGCTTAGTTGGAAAGTAGCCCGGCCAAAAAGAGAAACATCAAGTTTGAATGTGATTTTCAACAACGAATGTTTCTAAATTTTAGATATGCTACTTCAATATTTAGGAGAGAAATGCAAGTTACCCACTCGAAATAGCGAAGAGCCAACTAAATATCAGTCAACCAGGGTTTCTTAAGACTTTTTTTCACGGCCAGAAGCTTATTTAACTACTCAAAAGGTGAAATTCAAAAAGCATTTTGAGTTTTTGGATCGGCTCATTAATTGATGAAGGAGCAACCTTATTGTAACCGTGATCGGTTTTGATTATTGCCAGGATTGTACTAATATTTGGTATAATACCAAATAAATTGGTTATATGCCAAATTTTAAAGCAAATAGTGCGATTCCAAAAATAGAGTAACAGATCGGATCTTCGGATACACTAATAGATCACGAATATAGCTATCCATGGAGTTCAAAAAACGATTAACATTGATCCTGAATCCTCAAAGACATTTAACTGTCAAATAATGTAAAACTAAAAAATATCATCAAGAACCCACAGACATGGCTAAAATGTTGGTAGTATACCAAGTTTAATGTTAATAATTTGCTATTAATCCAAAATTATAAATATAAGATATGGAAAAAATAGAACCATAGGGGAATCAACAATCAATGACCCTGCTGTGGGGTGCATACTGAGAAGTCAAGGGGGAATACCAATCGGATTAGTCAGAATTCGCAGTGGAACTAAAATGAGAAACATGAAGATTCCCGAGAAGAGAACATAGGAAATGAAAGAATATGAGTTTTGATCCTTCAAACCTAAAACCCTTTAACAATGGGGTTAATACACTTGCCAAAGTTAAGGCTGAATTCGACTTTGAGTTTGATGATGAAATTAATGAGCTTGTTAAAAATCCAGATTTCAAGTCCAATGTTCTGAAGATATACAGGTCCGTGGGCGAGGATATCTTATTGAGCTTATATGACTACCTAAAAAATGAAGATGCGGAAATTAAGGGAGCATTCTGCTATTATTATATAACAGAAATGGGAATGTCTCAATCAAATGTTTGTGCTATGGTCGGAATATCCACCGGTTACTATCGTGAACTTCGGGATCAGAATGAAGCTGAATGGAAAAAATTTGCAGTTCAATTGAAAAACAATGAAATTCGGGAACACACTGCATATCTTGCTTATACTGTACTCTGGAATTTTCTAAATATAGACAGGCTTCTCGGAAATTTAGATTTATTATCAATAAGAGAATAACAAATAATTTTAAAAATTTGGCCCGCACCAGATTAATTTCAGCATTCTCATTCAGAGTTCTCATTCAGAGTTCTCATTCAGAGTTCTCATTCAGAGTTCTCATTCACAGTTTTCATTAAAAAGCTTTAATCAAAATCTAAATATGATGAGTGGTACCTGCTGCCAAATGTAAGAAGAATGCAGGTGGTAAACTCACGGATCAATTATACTTTTAAGCACTATATCCAGCACGTTACCAGATTTACAGAGATAGTGAATAATCTAATTGAGAAGGAAAGAATAAAACAGCAATTTTTCAAAAAAATAGTCTGAGGTACGGTTTGCAGACTAGGCAAAACCGACCATAAAAGATTTTCAGCTTATCTGGTAATCATCATTTCTGCAGTTTCAGGCTTGTAGAACCAATCTCTCGGAAGTACCTTTTCCTGCTTGTAGTATTTAACAAGCCTTCTGATCTTGGATTCTGTAAGGTTGAGGGAACGTTTGTTGTGGACATCTTTCTTGTTAACAGAAAGGTGTTTCCTCAGTCCCAGAGCCTTAACAATGAGGTTGGTAAGGTCTTCGGGAATGTTAGGAGCAACGTTGTTTTCCTTGAGAATTGTTGTGATCTTCTTGCCTGTGATGAGCTTGGCGTCAGGGACTCCATAACGGTCTCTTAAAACCATTCCGATTTCGGCTGTGGAGACACCCTGTTTCCAGAGGTCCAGTGTAATTGAAGTAACTTCTTCTGCTCCAATCTTGCACCACTCAGGTGCCTCGGTTCTGTTAGGCCTGGTGGAGGCGGACTTGCCTTTTCTCTTGGTATGCATTTTTGCCATATATGATTCTCCTGATATCAATTGATCGATACCCGAAAGAAAAGCTCTTCGGGTTGAGGTTATATCTTTACCGATTATAACGGACCAACACATCGATCGGGAGATTTTTAATCCGCCACAGCAACTGCTGCGTGGCTTTTTCCAGGAACTCCTGCAAAAGCGTAAGTTTTTCGGTAAAAACATCACTAGAAAACGCACCATATGATATATACTTTGTGTCGAATTCTGGAATTTGACTATATAAAGTGGTTTTAAAATGATTTCCAAATGTAGAGGACTATTCGTGCCCCTCCGGGATTGATCTGCCTGTAAATTGATTCTATCCTTCCATCTCTCAAAGCCTGAGCCTCAGAGAGGTCTTCAGCCTCAAGTATAGCACAAACAGTTTCGTTAATCTCACCTGAAAATTCAGCTTCAAGTTCTGCCCGAATTTCTTCTCTTATATGGTCCGCCAGCAGGTCTTCAAGCAGAGAGAGTTCTGCACTGGATGCAGTTTCAGAATAAGTTTCGGGGTCGAGTACAAACCCTGTTGCAAGCAGGTTTGAAAGATAAGCATTAAATTCGTCTTCCGTTGAGGAGGAATTTTCCTCACTCGCATTTTCAGAAACCCCGTAAAGCAGGATCTCAAAGGACTCATCTGCTTCCTCTCCCAGAACCGATCCAGAATAATCTGACGGGAACAGAAGCTCAACAACCGTCTCTGCTCCCTCAAGAGCTGCTGCATCAAGAGAAGCATTAAAAGCCTGGAAAAGTGTCATTGAAGCCTCTTCGTCAGAAGCATTAAGTGAAGCTTCAAGCATGGAATCATTCACACAAGCAAAAAGGACGTCCTTGGAAGGTGCACATGCATAAAGAGGCATGGAAAGTTTTGTACTCTGTCGGATAGCATCTGCAGGAGGTTCTTCTCCGATTATAAGTTCACTTTCCATAGGGAAAACTCCCACAGGATGCCAGCAGGCTTCAAAACGATAAGAAAACCTTCCTGCAATTTTCCGGTCCAGATAAACAGCAACAGTTTCAGAAGCCTGATCGGAATAATCCTCAGCAAGAGGATTGAGGGAAACAACCGAGCCGTTTACTGGCAGTGTAAGGGAGATAGCCAGGTATTCGGCTGTCAGGTCAGCAAATGTCCTGTGTTTCTGTTCCTTTCCGAAAAGGGTGTGAGCAGGACTTTCCACAATTGAGTTTTCGGGGACTGAAACGTTAAGTACTGAAAGAGGAGAGATTTCATATTCGAAGTTCTCAAGTTTACATGAGAGAAGGGATTCGAGCAGAGAAGTATCCAGTTCTGAGGAAGACACATATCCGGCTGCGAGATATTGTTCATCAGCCTGCAGGGAGGGCATAAGAATGACACCGGAGAGTGAAATTAACACAAGTAAAAAGAGAGCATCAAAAACTGTAGAGTAACCTGAAGATTCTCTAACAGCCCAGATCTTTAATTTTCTATATTTTACGACTGTACTTTTTATAATTATACTTTTTATGATTATACTTTTTATGATTATACTTTTTATGATTATACTTTTTATGATTATACTTTTTACGATTATACTTTTTACGATTATACTTTTTATTTTTGTATTATTTACTTTTTGTATCTCTCCAGATCTATGAGAAGTTCTAAAAGCCTTCATCTATTCACCTAATTTCTGTCATTTGATCAATTTCCATCCTCTATCCATTCCTACCGTGAATTAGATATCCTGTCCACCTGTCCAGGACCGGTTAACTCCTGTTTCGATATTTACTCCAGATTGATCATGTTTTACACCCATGGTGTATTATAAAGTACCACAGTAAGGGTTCCGGGAACCGATTCTGCGGCGTTTAACTCGATTACAACCGGCACTGAAGCTGCAACTTTCTCCTGTTTCCCCATAAGATAGCCAGGTTCAACAAGATCAGGCTCGATTAGCCACTGCCATCGTCCATCTCCGGTCCTGATTTCGACCAGAAACGGATAGTTTCCGGAAAAAGATGCAAAAAATGTGATTCTCTCATCACGGCTATAGGGGTCTGAAAGCTTATCAAGAGCTGGTGCAGAAAGTTTACCAGGGTTTTCGGCCCTAAGATCAGGTGCTTCCGCTATAGTTCCCGCAAGAAGGGAGGCGCTTTCATAATTTTCAAGGGCAAAAGAGCGGTCCTCATATCCCATATATGCCCTGGACAGGAGGGCTGCAAATACAACAAAACCTATGACTGCAAGAGCAGTAGCGACAAGGTCGGAGTGTGGCTCAAGTGCTCCTCTTTCATCTCTGAGGATTGAAGAACCTGATTTGTTTCTAAGTTTTCTCACAGCTGCCAGTAAATTATTGATAAACAAGGACATAACCAAAAGCAGAAACCCCCTCACTATCATTTATATAAACAAATTCTTTCTTTATTGAGATATTTTCATCTGCGATTAAAACTACTTCTTCAGTCCCGGATACCTGGAGAAAATCATTAACTTCCTGAAGGTTAGCTATAAGGGGAGATTCTTCACTACCATCAGCTCCGAACTCCGTACGCAGCTTTTCCCTGAGTGTAGACTCGTTGAAAGGCAGAACCCTGAAGGTAAAAGGCCTTACAGCACTGAAATTTTTTTCATCATACCTGGCTTTTAAATGGATATACTCTCCTGAAACGCAGACCTCTATATTTTCCCCGAATAGAGAAGCCAGAAAGGCATCCTTTTCATCAAAACGAAAGGAGAGCTCTTCCTGAGCCTCCCCCTGAAAACGCCCTGTTCCAGCTTCATCTACCGCGGTTTTAAAATTCCTGGCAAGAAGGTCAAGCTGTTCCTGCGCCTCGATGACTTTAAAACCGGCAGCCAGTTGAAAAAGGGCTGCAAAAAGGACCACACTGGCAAGAACCAATGCAGCTTTAGATATTAGAAAGTCAGCCCATGCAGACTCGTTTCCTGAAAACTCCTTTACCATACAGGTCTTTCCTGACTTCACGTTCTTCGGTCAGCTCCGATTTCTGAGATGAGAACAAACAGCCTGCCTGATCCTTGGTCGATCTTTGTTGAAAGAAATAATCTATGCCTACCCGGACCAAGGGACGCGGGCCCGTTAAGCTCCGGATTCGAGAAGGAAGCATATGCGGGATAAAATTTCGATTTTCCTCCAATAGTGATGCAATAATTATCCGCATTCTCAGGCCAGTTCTTCTCCCGGCCCGGCAAAGTCCCGAAGTCTGCATATGCCCCACGAGGCAAATCTATCTCAAGGATAATCTCACTCCCTTCTCCGCGTATGGAAAGCTGTTCGCCAGCAGCTGTTAGTTTTGCAACCTCATCCAGAGTTTCCTGCTCTTTTACCCCGTCCAGAAAACCGGAAAGAGAGACTGAAGAGATCAGCACAAGTACAGCGAAAAAAGTACCTGTAAATGTAAGCCTGAAAGGAAGCCCGCATACTGCAGACTCATCAGTTCCAAGCTTACAGGCTAAAACCTGAGCCTTACTAGCCGTAAATTTACCCCCTTAACTCCAGATCCAGAAAAAAGTTATGAATTGGAGACAATAAAAGTTAGGCAGTCTGATTATAAATAGATTATCTTTTGTTTTAATTGAAGCATTTGAAGACAAATGAAAAAGAGGCGGTTGCGATCGATAAAATAATAGCCGAGATGGAAAGGATAAAGCAAAAATTGGAGTAAAAATTGGAGAAAAGAAAAAAAATTGAAACAGAAATAAAAAATTAAAAAGAAAAGAGAAAAAAGAGAGAAAAAAATGGGGTAACGGAAGAGCAAGTAAAAAATAGAAGAGGAAAGAAAGAGGAAAGAAAGAGGAAAAGAAAAAGAAAGCAGACAGAAGGTAAATTGCACGTAAAATTGGAAAAAGGAAACAGAAAAAGAGAAAAGGAGAAACAGAAAAGAGAAAGGAAAAAACAGAAAGAGGGAAAGAAAAAAAAGGATGAAAGAAGAAAACCTTTCGGTTTACTGTTCTGTAATTTTTCCTATCACTTCTTCCAGCGTTAAAAGTTCCTGTTCTCCGGACACCATATCCCTGAGAGTTAATTTCCCCGCCTCGAGCTCTTTTTCTCCTACAATGACTACATAAGCGGCATTGACAGTATTGGCATACGAGAGCTGGGCTTTGAAGTTGCGCTCCATTAGGTCTATCTGTACTGGTAAATACTTTCGTAATTCAGTTGCAATCTTTACGGCTTCCAGATGAGTTTCGGGTTTTGAAACCAGTACAAGGCTTTTGAGCTCCGGAGGTAAGAGAGGACAGATTTCCATTATCCTGTCAAAACCTATTCCGAAACCTGTTGAAGGCACGTCTCCGCCCCCGAAAAGCTGGATAAGCTGGTAAGAGCCTCCTCCACATACCTGTTTCTGAGCTCCCAGGCCTTCGGCGTAGATCTCAAAAACCATGCCCGTATAATAATCGAGCCCGCGTGCAATCCCGAAATCAAGAGAGTAATTGACACCGTATGCATCAAGGAGTTTAAGGGTCTTTTCAAAGCTTACAAGCTCAGGGATGTCCCCGACTATTTCTTTTGCCTGCGGGAGGGTATACCTGCCTTCCAGTTTGATCAGACGAAAGAGATCAGCCTTCAACTGCTCTTCTGCCCCTATCTCTTCAAGCAGAGCTTCAAGGCCTGCATACTCTTTTTTGTCCACAAGCCTCATGACCTTGCTCACGATTTCAGGTTCAAGCCCCTTTAAAAGCGTACGGATTACTGCAAGGTTTCCAAGCTTCATGTCGCCCTGTATGCCCACAGCTTTTAACAGGGCATCGGCAAGGGCAATAACCTCGGCATCAGAATCGGATTTTCCACTCCCTATAAGTTCGACTCCGAACTGCCAGAACTCCCTGAAGCGGCCTTTCTGGGGGCGTTCGTAGCGGAAACAATTTTCAAAGTAGAACAATTTCAAAGGCTTTGGGAAGGGCTGGAGTTCATTTACATACATCCGCATGACAGGAGCCGTAAGTTCCGGCCTGAGGGTCATGTTCCTTCCTCCTTTGTCCGTGAAGTTATAGAGCTCCCCTATAATTCCTTCTCCGGACTTAAGGGTAAAAAGGTCCAGATGTTCAAACGTGGGCGTAATGATTTCACTGTAGCCCCAGTTGCGGACAACATTTCGCATAACGCTCTCCACGTACCTTCTCCGGGCAGTATCTGCGGGTAAAAAGTCCCGGGTCCCTCTTGGCCTGTTGACTGTCATTTTTTAATGCACCTGGTATATTGAATTTAGAGGATTTATGCTGAAGACATAACCGCCTGTTAGGATAAATAACTCTATACATTCCATAAACAGAATATAAGGATCATGTAAAGAGTCAGTATTTCTAAAATTGTACGGGATTTATTCTACTTCTCTTCAGCTTTCTGGATGGTAGTTAAAAACAAGCTATTTTACTTTTTCGTTATTTACGCTCTACAGACTAAAAATACCTGTGTAGAAGGAGCCCGAAAAATAGGTTCTATAAAAGGAGAAAAAACAGATATAATATATTTTTCTTGTAAAATAAAGTAGAATGGATTCCAGAAAGCAGAGTTTTCGCAATCAAATAACCATAAATCAAATAAAGGCAAGTTTACACCGGCTAATATAATAAACAACTTAATATACATGATTTACGCTAAATATTTGTGATCAACGTGTCAGAGCAAAGAAGTGTACCTTTAAGGGAGCATCTGCTATCCCTGAAGCCCTGCAGACATGGAGGGCTAATCCAGGAAACTTCGGAGATGTACGGGATCCCCGAAAACGAAATCCTCGACTTCAGTGCAAACTTTAACCCGCTGGGAAGCCCTTTTGATTACCCGGGAAGCGGACTTAACTTTACCAAAATTATTGAGGAGAGCTTCGGAAAACTCCTGGAATACCCCGACAACAGGTATCTGGAGTTCAGGGAAGCTGCTGCAAGATTCGTAGGACCTGGAGTAATACCTAAGAATATTATCCCTGGTAACGGATCAACGGAAATAGTCCGGCTTGTGGTCGAATCTGTGATAGAAAAAGGAGATAAAGTCCTTTTACCCTGGCCCACTTTCGGAGAATATGAAATGCAGTGCCGGGTCATGGGAGCAGAACCGGCATACCCCACACAGGACGAGGTGAACACTCTTTCTGATGAGATACTGGAAGAAGCAAAGATCCTTTTTATCTGCAACCCTAACAACCCTACAGGAAAACTCCGCAGTAGAGAAGAACTTAAAAACCTTGCAGAGCGCTGCAGGAAACATCAGACTCTTCTTTATGTAGATGAAGCTTTCATAGAGCTCTCCGATCCTTCGCAGAGTGTTGCAGATCTTCCTGCAAATAACGATTATATTTTTGTAATGCGTTCCCTTACAAAAGATTTTGCAATCCCCGGAATCAGGATGGGATTCGGGATAGCTTCTCCGGTTATGGCTGATATCCTGAACACAGCCAGGCTGTCCTGGAACCTCGGAGCTATTGCAAACGCTACCGGAATAGCGCTTCTTAACATACAGGGCGGGATTGACAGCCCTTACCTGCAAAAAGCAAGGGAAATGATAATGGAAGAAGGGGAAAATCTCAAATCTAAACTTAACAGGATAAGAGGTTTTGAAGCCGGAGAAGTGAATGTAAACTTTATCTTCGTCGATATAAGCAAATTCATACTCAACTCAAGTGAACTGGCTACACGCCTTGCAGCCCGCGGAGTCCTTATTCGGGACTGTATCTCTTTTCATGGCCTTGGAAAAGACTACATAAGGGTTGCAGTGAGGACCGCAGAAGAAAACGACAGGCTCATTGCTGCGATCGGAGAAGTTATCACCGAGTGGGGCAGAGAACAGGCAAAGAACGAACTGCAGCACGTAATAGAAAAAGCGAGTGAAGAAGGCATAGGGGGCAGAAAGACCTGCGAATACTACCCATGCCATTTTGAAGGTCAGAACTGCACTTTCTGTTTCTGCCCGTTTTACCCCTGTGAAAATGAGAAAACAGGAGGAAAATGGATTCAGAGTTCAAGAGGCGGCAGGGTATGGAGCTGTGTTGACTGCCACCTTGTCCATAAGAAAGAAATAGCCCAGCAAATCCTTGACTGCCTGATGCAGGAAGGAGATACGGACAAACTTGTGAAAGTAGCCTGGAAAAAAGTGATGGAGCCCATTTTATGATTATTCCGGACAGCGGGCACCTCGCTCTGGTACTTCTGCTTGCTGCATTTATAGACATCGTTCTTGGAGAACCTCCTGCTGCTGTTCACCCCGTTGTCTGGATAGGAAAATTAATCAGTTTTTTGAAAAACGCAGCCCCAAAAACCCACAGGAAACTCTACGGCACTGCAATGGCTCTTTGTTGTGTTTTCTTTGCATCTTTACTGGGGTATTCCGTCCTCTACATCGCAACCCTTCCGGGAATTCCGTACATTTTAGCACTCTTAATCGAAGCCTACTTCCTGAAAGCCACCTTTGCAATCAACTGCCTGCTGAGCCCTGCCAGAAAGATTTACAAACACCTTGAAGAAAATCAGCTGGAAAAAGTAAGGGAACTGCTCCCTATCTACGTCAGCCGGAACACCTCCAAACTGACAAAAACTCAGATGTCTTCAGCAGTTATTGAATCCGTCTCCGAAAATTACGTAGACGGTATCCTGAGCCCTATTTTCTATTACGCACTTTTCGGGGAATTAGGGCTTGTGGCTGCATACGCATTTAAAGCCATAAGTACCCTTGACTCGATGGTAGGGTATAAAACCGAGCCTTACAGAGAACTGGGATATTTTTCAGCAAAGTCAGATGATGTATTAAACTGGATTCCTGCCCGGATTTCAGTTATTTTTATCCTTGCTGCAGCCTTTACAATATCCTTATTCCCTAAAAAAGGAAGAAAAACCAATCCCCTTGACAGCATAAAGACTGCGCTCGAAGACGGGATGAAGACCCCGTCCCCCAATTCCGGCTATCCGATGGCTGCTACTGCGGGAGCCCTGGGAGTCAAACTTGAAAAACCTGATACTTATGTTCTGGGAATCTCGTACCCCCCTACCGAAGTAAAAGATATAAAACGGGTATCCCAATTAATAGCAATTGCTTCAGGCTTTTCACTTGTTGCTTTTGTGGCAGTTATCCAGATGGCGGGAATCTACCTTTATTACCCGTAATCTGTAGATGTACATTCATCAATTCCCCTATTAATTTGAGCTCATTGACTTACAGGATCCTTGTCAGGTTCACAATCCGGACTTTTGTGCGGAAGCCGAGACTCCGAGAAACCGGAATATACCTGGCAGGTAATGCTGGAAGCAGTAAAACTCACCGTAAAATCCAGAATGTTAACCGGTATAAAAGCTTAAAACAAAGCTTAAAACAAGTTCCTGATTTAAGGATCTAGTTTCAAGACCAACAACTCCAAGAACCTCAGGAAATCTAACATAATAATTTCAACAACCCCGGAGTGATCAGTATGAAGTTATCCGATATTGAGGAAAGGGACCTGAAAAAAGGGCAGCCTGAAAAAATAGAGGGAAAAGCTACCATCGATATCCTCGATGTCCTGGCAGAAGAAGGCATAAGCGTCCAGGACCTTGCGGACACGGCTCTGGAAATGTACGTCCCTCATCCCGGACTTGAAACAAGGGAAAAAGCCGAATCCCTGTTTAAAAGAGAACTTAAATTCGCTCTTTCTGACCCAAATCTCTGCCTTTTGATTTACTCCGGGGTCCTGCTGGAAAGAGAAGGTAGAGCCGGAAGCCTTCCGAACCTCAGCAAAAGTTCTTATGAAAAAGACCTTAGTTTCATAATTGCTGACGAAGTTCTGGGCAACAGCATCGCAAACTATATCAGCGGCTCTAAAGGGACATTCGAGTTTGTCAGGTATGACAAACTAAAACCCGGAATCCTTGCAAATCTGGGGCCTTTCATGGACGATGTCATAGGGGGCCTTATAGGAGGGGTATCCTCCAATATGTATTCAAGAGGTATGGCAGAGTTTGAAAGAAAAGACTGAAAAACAGGCGATACATAATGAATTCATACTTACTTGCATTTAAGTCGGGTTTTGGCTTCCTGTCCACGATTCCTGTAGGGATCAGTATGGAAGGGATCGACGAACTCATGAAAAAGATATACTTTTACCCTGTCATTGGAGCCGTACTCGGGCTTCTCATAGGGGCAATTGCATACGTAGGGCAGTTGATATTTCCGGGCCCTGTCCTTGCAGCCCTTATCATGGGGTCTGTATATTACTTTACAGGCTTCAACCACCTCGATGGAGTTACGGACATGGGAGATGGCTTTATGGCCCATGGGTCCCGTGAGAAAAAAATTAAAGCCTTAAAAGACACAACCCTCGGGACAGGAGGAGTTGCTTTTGGCATGCTTGTACTGCTCACCCTTTACGGTTCCATAAGAGCGGTACAGGATGAAGGCTTTACTGTCGTCGGTTCGAACCTTCCGTTGCTTATATTTGCATCCATGTTTATAGCAGAAGTCAGTGCCAAGCAGTCAATGTTAACAATTGCAGCTTTTGGAAAACCGCTCCCACGCCCGGAAAAACAGGCTTATCCTGGCCTGGGGGAAATGACAATAAACGGAGCAACCCGGAAAAACTTCCTGATAGGATTTATTTTCGGAGCGGTTGTGTGCTTCCTGCCCTTTGGGCTAATAGGACTGCTTCCGTATCTGGCAGCATGCATTTCGGCTCTGGTGCTCCTTAACAGGAGCTATGCCCACTTTGGAGGCTTAAACGGCGACGGAATAGGTACAGCCAACGAGATTGGAAGGATAACTGCCCTGATTGTCATTGCAGTTACCCTCAAACTTTCATTAAATGGATACCTGGGAGGTTTAGAATGGACGCTATTGTAATGGCAGGAGGATTCGGGCAGAGACTTGGAATGGGGGAAAAACCCTGCGTAGAACTGCTCGGAAAGCCACTCATTACCTATGTAATAGATACCCTCAGATCAACGAAAGATATAGACAGAGTTTTCGTAGCGGTCTCGCCTGTTACCCCGAAGACCGAAATCATGATCCAGGAACGCTATAAAGGCGAGGTTCAGGTAATCAGGACCTTTGGAGGAAACTATGTAGGGGACATGATACATGCAGTGGAAACTGCAGAAACGACAGGTCCGGTAATGATTATAATGTCAGACCTGCCCCTAATAGATTCTGAGCTTATTGAGTCAGTGATAAGGAAATACAGGGAAGAAGGAAAACCGGCACTTTCCGTGTATGTCCCGATCAATGTATGCAAGGGAGCGGGAACCAGGCCGGATACCGTATTTAACAAGGATGGGAAGCTTATCGTGCCCGCGGGAGTAAATATCCTTGACAGTTCTCAGATTCGAAACGAACAGGAAGACTTTAATCTGATACTCGATAATCCCAGACTAGCAATAAACGTAAATACCGTTAAAGACCTGCAGCGCTGCAAGGATTTGCTGCAGTGTTCAAACTAAAATTTGCTAGAGGTGTCATATATTCTATCCTTAAAAAACCTGATATTGAGCCGTGATGGGAAGAAAATTCTGCGTGGAATCAACCTTGAGGTAGGGGACCGTGAAATCCACAGTATCATCGGCGCAAACGGTGCAGGAAAAAGTACACTTGCATATACCCTGATGGGGCTCCAGGGTTATGAACATGAAGAGGGCAGCATCATTTTTAACGGGGAAGATGTTGCAGTACTTTCGATAACCGAACGTGCAAAAAAAGGCATAACTCTTGCCTGGCAGGAACCCGCCCGCTTTGAGGGGCTGAAGGTAAGGGACTACCTCGCAATCGGGGCAAGAGGCAATGGAGGCATCACGGAAGAAGAGATAAAGGAAGCCCTCCGAAAAGTCGACCTGAAGCCTGAAAAATACCTTTCCAGAGAAGTAGGCGAGGCATTGAGCGGGGGCGAAAGGAAGCGGATTGAGCTTGCCTCCATCATTACCATGAAGCCGAAACTTGCAATCCTTGATGAGCCGGACTCCGGAATTGACGTGGTTTCCTTAAAAGAAATTGTCTCCCTGATCCGGACGCTCAAAGAAAACGGCTCGTCAGTGCTTGTTATTACGCACAGGGAAGAAATTGCAGCTGCCTCGGATAAAGCGTCCCTGATGTGCGAAGGGGTAATCCTCAGGAGCGGAGACCCCCTGGAGATAAGCGAATTTTTCAAAAACAGATGCATACCCTGTGACAACCGGGTATCCCCCCCAAAGGTGGTCTGAAAAATGGCTCAGATTACATTAAATGCACTTTCCAGAGAAACGGAAGACATAACTGCAGCTTACACAGCAGCCGGAGGAGATGCTGCAGTCCTGCATAACCATGGGCTCGCAAGCCTTGTGGTAAGCGGGAACAAAGTTCTCAGCGCAAATGGGACCGAAGGCATAGTGCTTGAGAAGAAAGAGACCGAATACGGCGTGGACATCAAAATGACCATCAAAAAAGGTTATAAGATCCCCCTGCCTGTCCACCTTTGCTTCGGGCTTGTCCCTAAAGACGGAATCCAGGAAATCAAAATGGACTTCGTAGCCGAAGAAGACTCAGCTGTAGAACTTATCGCCCACTGTACTTTCCCGAACGCTGAAAAAGTTATCCATAAAATGGATGCTGAGATGGTTATCGGAAAGAACGCGTCTCTGAAATACACAGAGACTCATTTCCACGGCCCATATGGCGGAATTCAGGTGCTCCCGAAAGCCCATATAAAGATAGAAGAAGGAGGTAGCTACTACACAAACTTTTCTCTCATTTCCGGGAGAGTTGGGTATCTGGAATTCGATTACAGTGTTGATGCCGAAAAAGATTCGATCTGCGAGATGGTCACCAAGGTCTACGGAAAAGCGGACGATAAAATAAAAATTCTCGAAAGGATCTCTCTTAACGGAGAAAATGCCCGCAGTGTAATTAAAAGCCGGCTTGCAATAACCGATAACGCAGAATCCGTGTTCAGAGGAATCACCGAAGGTCACGCCCCGAGAGCGCGCGGACATGTTGACTGTATGGAAGTTATCCAGGGTAACGCAAAAGCTGAAGCCGTGCCTATTGTCCGTGTAGACAACCCTCTTGCCAAGGTTACACATGAAGCTGCAATCGGCTGCGTGGACAAAAAGGAAGTCGAAACCCTTATGGCCCGCGGTCTTGAAGAAGACGATGCAATAGACATCATAGTAAAAGGAATGCTGGCTTAAATTTGCCTTTATCCCTTATTTATCTGAATCCGGCATCCTGTAAACTGGAGTTTTCAGCCAATCAACAGCAGTTTATCAGGAAAACTTAGAGATCACAACATAGATGGAGGTGGAAGGTATGAGTGGTGAAATAATCATCCTTGATAAAAAGTATTCGGAAAGAAACCTGCAGCTAATTACCGGAAAAAAGGATATACGTTCGCATACTATTGATATCCCCGAAGAAATGTTGCTTTTAAGTGAAGTAATTGAAGATCCCAGAAAACTTCCTTACCTGCTGGAAACCTTTCATACTGCGCAGATAAAGAATGAAAAAGCTTTTCATTTTGCCCTGCTCAGAGTCCAGGTAGATTCGGATATAAGGATGCATGAAGACATCCAGAGATATCAGCAGAGAAAATACGTAGCCGAAACCCTTGAGAAGCTGCTCTACGGGGAACTTATGCTCTCAGTCGAAGAGAACTCGGGGCTTGAGGACGACTAAGCTATCTGGAGGCAAATCATATTCCTTTAATAATTATTACAGTCTTCGTGCTGCTCACGCTATCATGTATGCAGTAGAAGTAGACGCTTTTCAGAATTCATTTCTATCCAGAACTGGTATGTTTTATCTAAACTCCCGATTTTTTACTTTCTACTAGAAGAAGTGTCTTCCTGTAACCAGGGCTGAAAATTAAGGAAAAAACACTTTCTTTTTTATATCTTTTTTATATCCTGAACTTTCTGTTAGTCCCGTTACCACGATATGGGAAAATTTTGATTATTAGAAAAAATAAACCGATTTTAATAATTTTCGAATGATATTAATATATTTATTTAAAATATATTGAATAGGGTGAGTCAACCCGGAAAACAAACACCTCACAGCTCTCCGCGGGAATTTCTGCAGTGAGAAGCAAGTTGAATTTTTCCTAAAATTCATTTTCCCTAAAAAAGGTTTTTACTTTTTAAAAAGTAGAGACAGGGATTTCTTTCAGTTTGAAGTATTTTTCCGGTTCTCTTACACGACTTTGAAAATGGGGGTTGAGAATGGCAAGCAAAGAAGAACTGATACAGGAACTTTCGGATGCAATAATTTCCTGTAAAAAGGACAGAGTGATTGCAGCCGTAGAAAAGGCAAAAGAAGTGATGGAGCCTGCAGAGATTATTGATAAAGGGCTTGCTGCCGGCATGAATCAGGTAGGGACTCTTTTTGAAAGAGGAAAACTTTTCCTGCCGCATGTAATGATGGCTGCCGATGCAATGACTGCCGGAGTCAAGATCCTTGAAGCTGATCTGCCTGCAGGGGCTGAGACAAAGAAACTTGGGGTTATCGTAAACGGGACCGTTGAAGGGGATGTGCACGATATTGGCAAGTCTATCGTCTCAACCATGCTTCAGTCAGCTGGTTTTGAAGTCCACGACATAGGCAGAGATGTTCCTATAAAGAACTTTGTTGATAAGGCAAAAGAAGTCAATGCTAACATGATCGGACTTTCAGCTCTCATGACCACCACAATGCAGGGGCAGAGAGAAGTTATTGAACTTCTCAAAGAAGAAGGAATGAGGGAGAGAGTAAAGGTTATGGTAGGGGGTGCCCCTGCAACCCAGGCCTGGGCTGACAAAATCGGAGCTGACTGTTACGCTGAAAATGCAAGTGAAGCTGTAGCAAAAGCAAAAGAACTGCTCCTGGGGAAGTGAAAAGATATGGCAACTGAATATGCTTTGAGAATGGGAGACGGGAAACGTATCTTCCTTACGAAAGAAAAGATCATGGAGGAACTTGAGGCAGGTGTGGCAAATGCCGCCGACCTCGGTGAGATCTCCGGTCTGAGTGCCGATGAAGTCGACAAGCTTGCAGAAATCCTTATGATGCCCGGAAAGTCAGTCAGTGTGGAACACGGCATGGAAGTGCCCGTAACTCACGATATCGGGACTCTGAGGCTTGACGGCGACCAGGGTAACAGTGGTGTAGGTATTCCCTCAAGCCGGCTTGTCGGCTGCATGATGCACGAGAGGGCTTTTGGTGCCGACACCATGGAACTCGGGCATATTGACTACAGCTACAAACCTGTAAAACCCGTGGTCTCAAACGAATGCCAGGCAATGGAAGTCTGCCAGCAGAACATGGTTATCCCACTCTTCTACGGTGCAATGCCTAACATGGGGCTTTATTATACTCCTGACGGACCTTTCGAAAACCCTGGTGACTTGATGAAGGCTTTCAAAATTCAGGAAGCCTGGGACTCCATGGAGCATGCAGCCGAGCACCTTACAAGGGACACTGTCTGGGTTATGCAGAAGCTCTTTGCCTCGGGTGCGGATGGTATTAACTTTGATACAACAGCTGCAGCAGGCGACGCTGATATGTACGGGACCCTGCATGCGGTTGAAGCCCTTAGAAAAGAGTTCCCTGACATGTACATCGAAGTAGGAATGGCAGGAGAAATGGTGCTTGGGATGCACGGGAACCTGCAGTATGACAGCGTGACTCTTGCAGGGCTCTGGCCACACCAGCAGGCTCCACTTGTCGCAAAAGCAGGAGCAAATGTTTTCGGGCCTGTATGCAACACAAACACCAGCAAGACTTCTCCATGGAACCTGGCACGGGCAGTAACTTTCATAAAAGAAGCCGTAAAAGTCTCAACCCTTCCCTGTCACGTTGATATGGGTATGGGTGTGGGCGGAATTCCGATGCTTGAGACTCCCCCAATCGATGCCGTTACAAGGGCAAGCAAGGCAATGGTCGAGATTGCCGGTGTAGACGGCATATAGGTCGGGGTCGGCGACCCTCTGGGTATGCCGATCTCCCACATAATGGCTTCAGGTATGACAGGTATGAGAGCAGCCGGAGACCTTGTAGCAAGGATGGAATTCTCAAAGAACATGAGGATAAAAGAAGCAAAAGAGTATGTGGCAAAGAAGCTCAGTGTTGACACAATGGATCTCTCAGATGAGCACGTTATGCGCGAACTCCGTGAAGAGCTCGATATTGGCGTGATCACCTCAGTCCCGGGTGCCGCAAAGGGCATTGCTGCAAAAATGAATATCGAGAAGGTTCTCGATGTCAAGATAAACTCCTGCAATCTATTCAGAAGACAAACAGGAAGATGACCAGGGATCAAAAAGAACTGAAAGAGCAGAGAAAAGGTTGCAAGAGAAGCAGAGAAAAGTGTGAAAAGAAAAGAGAGAATTCAAAGAGGATTCTCGGGAAAATATATATAGAAAAATATTCAAAATAAAATAAGCAGAATAGTATAAAATATGCTATAAAAAAGTCAACCTAAGGGGGAAATATCCAGAAAAAGGTAATGCTTACCAATAAAAAGCAAAAAACTTTTTCGGAAATCAAAAAACGGTTGGCACTTATACGGAGTCTCAGTGAAAACGATAGCAGAGGCGTTAATCGATAATTGGTCTTAAAATAAAAAACGGGAAAACGTATAAGCTCTAGGGAAGTGGGGAGAAAATACTGGATTTTATTTTTTCAGATTTTACTGGCATAACTGCCTGTATAACCAGAGGAAAAAAATAGAAATCTGAAAGCCATTGGCAATTGATTTTGTTTCCATTTCCATGGAAATGATTCCAGTTTCCATGTAAAGAATACCCCTTTCTTCATAGTCTCTGCATCCTGAACTGAAAATAAAACGGTTTTCCCCGAATAAGGTGAGAAGTAAAATAAACCGGAAAATATTCAGGAAAAAGGAGATAGATAATGGCGCAAAATAATGCAGTTTCAGGATTTAGTTCCCTTCAGGGAGTGGAATTGAGCCTTTTCACGCGAGATGAGCTCAAAGCAATCCATTATGCAACCATGGAAGTTCTGATGGACCCCGGTATCCAGGTCTCTGATCCCGAGGCAAGGCAGATCTTCAAGGAAAATGGCTGTGAAGTAAACGAACAGACTAATGTTGTAAAGATCCCCGAATATCTCGTAAGAAGAGCCCTTCAGCTCGCCCCTTCCAGATTTGTCCTCTGGGGCCGCGACAAGAAGCACAATACCGTCCAGGAATCCGGCGGTAAAGTGCACTGGACCTGTTTCGGTACTGGCGTTAAGATGTGCAAGTACCAGGACGGAAAGTACGTAACCGTTGACTCCGTGGAACAGGACATTGCAGACATCGCAAAGCTCTGCGACTGGGCAGAAAACATCGACTACTTCTCTCTCCCGGTCTCTGCCAGGGATTGGGCCGGAAAGGGCGCGCAGGATGTCCACGAGACCCTTACCCCGCTTTCAAGCACTGCCAAGCATTTTCACCACATCGATCCCGTAGGCGAGCACGTCGAATACTACAGGGACATTGTAAAAGCCTACTATGGCGGCGATGAAGAAGAAGCCCGGAAAAAGCCGATTTTCTCGATGCTGCTCTGCCCGACAAGCCCGCTTGAGCTCAGTGTCAACGCCTGCCAGGTCATCATCAAAGGCGCACGTTTCGGAATGCCTGTAAACGTCCTGAGCATGGCAATGTCAGGTGGGTCCTCACCTGTCTACCTTGCAGGAACCCTTGTGACCCACAATGCAGAAGTCCTTTCCGGAATTGTGCTTGCCCAACTCACAGTTCCCGGAGCCAAAGTCTGGTACGGGAGTTCTACCACGACCTTTGACCTCAAGAAAGGGACTGCTCCTGTAGGATCTCCAGAACTTGGCCTTATCAGTGCTGCAGTTGCCAAACTTGCCCAGTTCTACGGCCTTCCTTCCTATGTGGCAGGCACCTAGGCTGACGCCAAGATCCCGGATGATCAGGCAGGACACGAGAAAACAATGACCTGCCTCCTGCCAGCCCTTTCAGGGGCAAACACGATTTATGGCGCCGGGATGCTTGAGCTTGGAATGACTTTCTCAATGGAACAGCTGGTAATTGACAACGACATTATCAAAATGGTAAAGAAAGCAATGCAGGGAATACCGGTTTCGACTGAAACTCTTGCAGTAGATTCCATCCAGAAGATAGGGATAGGAAATAATTTCCTTGCCCTCAAACAGACCAGACTGCTTGTGAATTATCCGTCCGATCCCATGATTATTGACAGAAGGATGTATGGGGACTGGGCTGCATCCGGCTCTAAAGATCTTGCAGCCGTGGCGAACGAAAAGGTCACAGACATTCTGAAGCACCATGAGGTTCCGCCAATAGATGTGGATATTCTCAAGGACATGCAGGCGATTGTGGACAGGGCTGACAGGGCCTTTAAGGAGAGTTAAACAGAAAGGGAGGTAAAAAATGGCGAGCAAAGAAGAAATTATTGCAAAAGCAAAAAATTCAATTACTGAATTTGATGAAGAAATGGCACAGGAAGCTGCAAACGAATCCCTTGCAGCAGGAGTTGACCCAGTGGAAATCATCGAACACGGATACACGGCAGGTATGCAGTACGTGGGAGACCAGTTCGAGCAGGGGACTCTTTTCCTGCCTCATGTGCTTGCAGCTGCAGAAGCGATGAAAGCAGGAATCGAAGTTCTGCAGCCGGAAATGGAAAGGCGCAAATCCAAAACCACAAGGCTCGGAACAGTTGTCATAGGGACAATTGAGGGTGATATACACTCCATAGGGAAGGATATTGTTGCCTCAATGCTCAATATTGCAGGTTTTGAAGTTGTGGACCTGGGAAGGGATGTGGCTATCAAAACCTTCATTGAAAAGGCAAAGGAACTTAAGCCTGATATAGTTGCCACTTCCGCCCTCATGACCACAACTATGGTCAACCAGATACAGATTGAGGAACAGCTGAAAGAAGCAGGGATGCGCGACCAGGTCAAAACCATGGTAGGGGGCGCACCTGTTACGCAGGACTGGGCTGACAAAATAGGGGCAGATGTCTATGGGGAAAATGCGACCGACGCTGTAAACAAGGTAAAAGCAGCCATTAAACGCTAAAATAAAGAAAGGCAGGGGAGAGAGGGATAAATTAAAACGGATTTTTTAAGAATGAACCTGGCTCCCCTGATCATCCTTCCTGGAAATTAAATAAAAAGGAGGAGTTAACCTGGACCTGAAAGCTTTGAAAGAGCAGGAAAGCAGGAGAAGAGTCAGCAAAGGGTATATGTGGGCTCTTTTCTGTGCTGTATTCTGGGGAATCTGGTATCTGCCAGGGACTGTAATATGGGTGCTGAATCCTTTTGATGAAATGTTCGGAGCAATTGCAGAAACAAATGGAGATGGAGTTTCTCTCGTAGTTACTGCAGCTTTGATAACCGCTTTTAATGCACTCACTGTTATGCTTGCACTTATGCTCTGGAACGGAGTGCTGCAAAAATTCGGGGAACTTTCCCGAACACTCAAGGAATTCAATCCCTGCTCCAAATGGTTTTTCCTTGCCTCGATCTTTGGGGGACCAATAGCAATTCTTGGATCTTTTATGGCTATGGGATTTATAGGAGGAGCATTTGCAGCTGTTGCAGCTCTTCTTTATCCGGTTATAGGGTCCGTACTTGCTTATTACTGGTACGGAGAAAAAATCACACGAAGGGCAGCGATAGGGATTGTTGTCATTATTTTTGGAGGAATCACGATTTTCGGAGGCGGACTGGCTACCGAGCTTGCGGCAGGTGAAGTTCCCTGGATAGGTTATCTGGGCGGTCTTATGGCTGCAGTTGGCTGGGGAATAGAAGGAGCTATCGCAGGCAAAGGGCTTGATATCTCCGAACCGGATGTTGGCCTGACCCTGCGCTTCCTCGGAGAAAATATAATCTGGTGGATAATTATTGTGCCGATTCTGGCAATCGTCGGTTTCCCGATGTATTCTTATGCAATTCAAGCCTTCGAACCGCTTACGCTTCTGGTTCTGATCTTTGCAGGAATCACATTCGGATTCTGTTATGTGTGCTGGTATAAGTCCTTCCCTTTGATAGGAGTTGGAAGGGGCCAGGGAATAGGGAACCTCTATGGTTTTTTTGCAGTTATATTCATTTTCCTGTTCTTCGGGGATATCCCCCAGTGGACAATTCTGGTAGGAGGAACGCTCTGTATCATAGGGAGTTTCGTGATGTTCACGGAAGAAGCTACAGAGATCGAAACTCTGAGAGGTGAGTGAAATGGGCAAGAACCGGCCTATTAAATTCAGGATCCTGGAGCTGTTCCTTGATGGAAAAGAACACTGGAACTATGAAATAGTTTCAAAGATCCAGAAAGAGTACGATATGAACAGTGCGTACGGCAGGGACAGCATCAATTTTGATATCATTGAACTGGCTTCAGGAGGGATGCTAAAGGATTCGGAACAGAGAGTCGATGAAGAAGGGATCTATAAAAAAGGATTCCTGCTGCACAAATATGTGATTACGGACTTCGGAAAAGTCCGCGGATCAGATGCCTGCATAAGGTACGTGTAAGGAGAACATGTAAAGAGGAGAACATTGTTAAGGAGGAAAAAAATATGGTACAATCCGAGGCTGCTATAGAAGCCTACAATGAATACTGGGCTAATTCCTTCATTCCGGGAGCCGACATAATGTGGATGGTACTCATCCTTGTCCTTGCAGTTATTGCCCTCTGGCAGGCAAGGATCTTTATCTCGCAGTTCTGAGCAAATGGATATAATTAGCTATCCCATGAAAAAGAGAAATCAATCATACGGGGAAATTGAAAAAAAGAATATCACTGTTAAAGTTTTCCGCCCAAATCCTGCTATGCAGTTGGCCTATTTGGGCGGATTCAGCGAATTAAAATACCCACTTCAATCAATTAATATGCTTTTATGATTAAAATAATTATGATCAACATGATCCAAGAATCGACATCGAAACAGGCGTAATCCAGCGAAAACTGAGCGTCAGCGCTATGAAAGTACCTGTTGATAATTATTGCAGCCCCTAAGCCAAAAGCCGACTACCTAATCCTCGGTCTCCTACGATAGTCATATCGTAACTTTCGTTATACCGCTGGACTCTGTTCACAACAGTCCTAAAAAAGTCGTAATTATCCTGCAATCTCAGGTCTTTTTTGTATATCGGCTGCCACTGATAGTGAAAAATTTCATTCCACACTGTTTCGAAGTCCGCAATAAGCTGAGGATTAAATGTTGGTTTTAGTTTTATTCCACTCAGAGTTTCCATCATTTCTCATCACCAAAAACATCAGCATAGAACTCGTCTTTTGTGATTGCAGGTGCGAGTTTGCGCGGTGTTTGAATTTCTCCGCGTGTGAATTTTATGCCGTCCGGCATGTCTGATACCAAAAACTCGCCTCCCTTGCGCCAGCCTTTACTTCGAATTATCGCTGCCGGAATCACTAACTAGCAGCTTCCGTTTGTAAGATTTTGTTGGAGTTTTGCCATATTTGACCCGATATCCCTCCACCTATTTATAGTTAACTGACTAGTCAATCAATAGAACCAAGAGACTAAAAAAGGATCTATATTATACGTGCGCCTGCATATGGGTACATTGGGCTGCTTTGCAGGCTCAAGGCTTGAAAAATAGACAGGAATTAAGGGGTTACCCCTGAAAGCCTGTAGAGGCTCTAAATAATTCAAAAAAAGAAAAGAAAGGAAATCGGTCATGGCTAAATTGCCGGAATTAATATTTTTCATCTATCTGTGAATCCAATTCCTACTTGGGACTATTCTTCAGTTAATCCCTTTCTTATTCATGTATAAAAGGATTAAAGTGATTAAAAGTATTGTAAGATAACCTCCCGTTCTAATCGCAGTCGGATTAATTTCTATATTCAATAAGGTCGCAATTATTATTACAATGAGCCATAGGAAAAAACCCAGTAGATTACTTTTAAGACCTATTATGTCTTCAGTTCTCTTTTTTTCGTCAATTACTTTTCTTGAGACTATATAATGTCCCAGTATTAAGAAGAAAACGACAAGACCAATATTAACCCAAACAACTATTTGATTAGAAAAAAGTAATACGTCGCTCATCAACATAGACAAAATAAACATAATATAACTAAGTACAATGCCTGACAGGAGTCCCAAAATCTCTTCAGGTTTGAGTTTTTGTATTTTCATAAATATCACATTTAAATTTAATTTTTGTAATCATCAAACTAGGACTTACTCACTTATGATGCCAGATCAAATACAGTAGACATCATAGTTGAAATTTAAGTTTTGAAAGTTACTAGTACATCGATTCCATATATCCTCAATAAACCACGGATAAACACAGATGAACACAGATGATTTCAATTCGTGTTTATCTGTGTCCATCTGTGGTTCTTTTATGGGAAATCCATTGACCTGTGTTGATTTTAAAGTCCAATTTTATTCCCATAATTTGGAATCGATGCACTAGTTTACTACTGTTGTTTTGTAGTTTAAATCGTGAGCCCTATTATCTTAGATTTGAAGAGCGAGAGAACATAATTAAAAAATATAAAAGGACGAACTTGTTTAAATTTCGTCCTCGTGCTGTATCATTCGTGGCGTATGTTTATGGGTTTGACATACCTAAGCTGTTCCATAAAGTGTAAGAAGCAACTCTAAAGTATAGAGGCACTGTTCGCCACATCCCACCAAGGTAAACGGGAGCCCATGTATAAGACTCCCAGTACCAAATGCAGTCCTGTTCATCAAGAAGTGCTTGACTAGTTTGTGAAGTCAAAAAAAGTCCCAAAACTCCTCCAGCAACTGCACCAACCATATTTCCAACAAGATAACCAATTGTCGCTCCAGCAACAGTTGGGGCTAAAGCAGCTATCGCAGCTGAATCATATTTATTAATATGGTGATGGGTAAGTGCATTGCCAGCTAGATAAAAGGACTCATAATCATATGCATCATATGTAGTATAATCTGGGTGCTTATATTTTATACCAGATCCCTTGATGAATGTTATGCCATCCCAATTATACAGTGTTGTTGTCCCCTTTACAGTATTGGTCTGACTAGAGGATTTTTCTAGTACTTTGCTAGTTTCGCCTGGTTTAATAGGGTTGTACTCTGAAGTCACTGTGTTAACTAATTTCCCTTCGTTGTATACGTCAGTCTTGAATTTTCCAGCTTCTTGTAAAACTTTATACTCGAAACTCGATTTTTCATTATTCGTTAGATTCTTCAATTCCATTTTTGCTTCAGTATATTCAGAGTTAGACTCAAAAGATATGAGCATATCTCCGACTTGTACTATATTAGTGGTATCGGTGATTTCAATCACTTTGAGTTCAGGTGTTTCCTCAATAATCTTTTTTCCTTTCTGGTCAGAAGATACCGAAGAAAGTTCATCAGCCTGTGCCGTCACAGCCGGCACAAAAGCAATACTCAAAAGAAGTACTGCCATAAACATTGCACTTATTTTAATTTTCTTAATCATATTTTTTCTCCTGTTTAGCACCCAGGAGGCAGAATCAGGCAAGCTAAGTCTTAAATAAAAGCACAGCTAACATAATTACTGCCTCTTAGGGCATGTTTATAGAGTTCGGGGTAACTGAGGAAAACTACTTCCAAACTCTATAAACTCCTTTTACCTAATTCTTTATAAGTTTTCTGTCCAGACCATCAAACAATCTCTTTTTCACACTTGTTTTGAATCTGAAATTGTTTCTTGACCGTTGATTGTTTGATGATCTGGCGAGAAACTATAAATATATATACTTTCCTCATCCGTATTCAATAAATTTTATAAAAACTAGAGTAATATGATATAAAGTCTTTTAATTCATGTTTAAATTAAATAGTGTTAAATCTAGATCCATGAATTCCTTAATCTTAACATACTGGTGAATAAATGCATGATTTATAATATTCTTGGATATTTACAGTCCCAAGGCTGCGAGATCTCCCGAAGGGTGGTAAATTACATCCCACTTTCCCCAGCGAGCCTGTAAATTACTCCAGTTTACAAAGTTTGCAGGACTTACCCAAAACTCGCCCATACTTCATCACATTGTTACTTTGTAAATTCAGAAATTCGGAAAATTTTGCTCGAACTCCCTTAGTCTGGGGTCATTTTCACCAAAAACCATTACTTCGTCAAAATCTGGGAGAACATAGAGTTGAAAATCAGCCAGCCTTATTCTTCGTAAAGTTGGGGGCTCTCAGCCTTAGTAAAAAATTCGCGAGTGTCTTCTGTCACTTCATTTGACAGTTCCCTTCAAAATATGATTAAATCCTCCCTTTAAGGGTCTTCGGATTGTGTTCCTCTTTATCCACTTCCTCGATTAACGCTGTCAGGGACTTCCCTATATTCCGAGAATTGACGCAATATTTACAAAAAAGATGAAACTGTATTCTTGCTATTTAGGCTATCTATTCTATTACCATCGAGCCTTAGAATAACGTTTTTAAATCCATCCTAAGATTACCTCTCTGGCATATCTTATTAAAGATATAGAGGTAGTGTTTATATGATAAATGTATCTCTAGATATCACAAAATATACCAGTCAGTATCGTCCACCGAGAGGTCTTCTTTTAAGCCGACTTCCCGTCTGGGAAGCCCGAAGGCGTCGGTAATTGCATCGGAAAGGTCCTGAAGGTATTCTTTGGATGAGAGACTGTTGTAAATGAAAGGTTTATCGGGCTGAATCATCTTTTGAATTGTATCTTCCTTCGGGACAACATCCACATTTATATTGACCATTTCCAGGGCTTTTTCCATTGCAGTCCGAAAGTCCCCGATACAGTAGGCTATCCTGTGCCTGTAATTCTCCCTGGTCTTTTCAAGATAAGCAGCAATCCTTTCGCTCTCTATCTTTATGAAGTCTCTTTTGATTTTTGTCACATTGCATTTGCCCATCATGAAAGTATAGTTCATAAAAGGGTACTGAGTATCAAGTTCCCTAGGAGCAATCCCGCAGGTTCCGAAAGTCACTATGTGTACATCCTTCGGATTTAAAATCCCGAAAATAATCCGGTCAAATTTTTTATGGGATGGGCTTTCATGGTAAGGTTTTCTCTTGGCGCAGGGAACAAAGATACATACTTCCCTGAAAGGAGCTTCATACTCATTGAGAACCCAGTCATTTGCTTTTATCATATCAGGGTGGTAAATTATTCTCTCGGTGTCAAGAGGCTCTTCGGAACGTTCATCTTCAGGGATAATGGGCTTCATAAGACCTCAAAGCTTATTGAGTCAGGAAATTATATATATAATTAACTAACCTGATCCCTTTAGAGTTATTGTTTTTTTAAGAGCTGTCAGAAAAAGTATAGTAAAAAATATTCGGCAGATAAAACGGAACATTTAACATATATTATCTAATAAAAATAATAGAGTTTGAAAGAGATAAATAAGTTTATAAATATATTCACCAATATTGCTAGCTAAATAACACATAACGGTACTTAACACAATTGGGGAGTATTCTTTTAAAAGCAAATTTGAAAACTGAAGCCAGGTTTTTGATTTCATGAGCAAACTCAATTCACCTTTATACAATGCCTGAAAACGCTGGCCTGCATTCTCAAAGAACTAAAAATAAATTTTAAAACAATAGGGCAAAACGTCCTCAAAATAGTGATTTTATGGCGAATTCTATTCATGAGATGATCAGAGCAAGCTTCAGATGCGAGGACATGGTAAAATGTGTACTCGGCCTTAAGTCTCTTGACATCGACACATACAAGGCTCTGCTTATGCATGGTCCCCTGACAGCAGAAAAACTAGGAGAGATCCTTAACAGGGAAAGAAGCACTGCATATCGTTCTCTGCAGAACCTTATAGCCTGTGGAATTGTTTACAGAGAAACAAGATCCATCGATAGTGGAGGGTATTATTACGAATATGTAGCCATCGAACCTCAGGAAATGAAACAGATGGTTAAAAAGAACGTTGACGAATGGTATGATCAGATGAACGAACTGATCGAAAAAATGGATGATAAAGTAAACGTCCTTGTCATGCGAATGGACGATGAAGAAAGTTGAATATAGAAAATAAAAATAAAAAGTTAGGGCTAAATATTAGAGCAAATACTAGGGCAAAATATTAAGGCAAACTACTAAAGCAAGAGAAGAGAAGTAAGAAAATATTGAAGTAAAAATCATAAAAAACAAAATGAGAAAATAAGAGTAGACCGGATAAAAATTCGGCCAAATTTACTGTTTTAATCCGTCTACAAAATCTCCCATTCTTTCAACTGCTTTTCTAAGGTCATCGAGAGAAGCTGCATAAGCGCACCGGAGGAAACCTTCACCTGCTTCCCCAAAAACGTCTCCGGGTATTGTAACAACCTTCTTTTCATTCAGGAGACGTTCTGCAAAATCAGAAGATGAAAGGCCCGTGTTTCCAATATAGGGAAAAGCATAAAAAGCGCCTTTAGGGTTGCAGCATTCAAGCCCTATGCTATTAAAGCCTTTTACGATAAAGTGCCTGCGTCGGTCATATTCCCGGACCATACGCTCCATTTCCCCTTTACCATTGCGAAGGGCTTCAATTGCCCCTACCTGAGCAGTTATGGGAGCACAGAGCATGGAGTACTGGTGGATCATCATCATTGAATGGATAATATCCGGAGCTCCCATGGCAAAACCGAGTCTTAACCCTGTCATCGCATAAGCTTTGGAAAATCCGTTCAGCATGACAGTCCGATCCCTCATGCCTTCAAGAGACGAGAACGGGACGTGACTGCCTCCATAAGTCAAACATTCATAAACCTCATCTGAGATCACAAATAAATCGTTCTCGACAACAAGGTCCGCAATGTCCTCCATCCCTTCCTGTTCCATAATTGCGCCTGTAGGGTTATTAGGGAAATTGAGGACAATTGCCTTTGTCTTGCTGGTAATTGCAGGTTTCAGGGCTTCTGCAGTAAGGCTGAAATCATCGTCCCTGTGAGTGGAAACAATAACAGGCTTGCCTCCTGCCAGAATTACTGAAGGGACATATGCCACATAGGAGGGCTGAACCACAATTACCTCATCTCCGGGATTGACCACTGCCCTGATGGCTAAATCAAGACCTTCGCTTACTCCTGTAGTAATCAGTATTTCAGATGCAGGGTTATAGTCCAGACCATAGCGCCTGTAGTAGGTTCTTGTAAGTTCGTCTCTGAGTTCCGGAAGTCCGTAGTTTGAGGTATATGAAGTCTGCCCTTTTTCGAGAGAATGAATACACATCTCACGGATGTGCCAGGGAGTGATGAAATCAGGCTCTCCTACACCAAGGGAGATTATATCCTCAAGTCCAGAAACCAGATCAAAAAAACGGCGTATTCCTGATGGAGGGATACTTTTTACAGCTTCCGCAACGAATTTTGAAGGATCGCATGGAGGTCTCAAGCAAACACCTCTATAAAAAAATGTATGAGTTGGATAGAATGTAAAGCGGGATAAGGGGATCAGGTTTTAAGCATTTAGCATTAAAACGAGACAGGGAGCCTCTTAATTGACTCCGGTTCATGGAGAATTACCCCGTCTTCTTTATAGGTCTTTAGCACGAAATGAGTAGACGTACTCTGGACCTGATCAAGGGTAGCGATTTTTTCTGCCACAAAAAAAGCCACATCCTTCATTGACTTCCCCCGGACGGTAAGGGAGATGTCGTAGTTCCCGGACAGAAGCCTGACAGACCTGACTTCCGGGAATTTATAGATCCTTTCTGCAATTGCCTGATAGCCCTGGTTACGCTCAAGAGTGACCTTCAACTCAATTACGGCGTAAACATAGTTTTCCCCAACCAGGTCCCAGTCCACTATGGTTTTATAGTGCCGGATAACTCCTGTTTCTTCAAGCTTTGCGATCGTCTGGGAAACTTCATGTGCAGACATTCCTGTAAGGGCTGCAATTTCTTCCGGACTTGCTCGGGCATCGTTTTCAAGAATTTCCAGTATATGTCGAATCATTTCGTCCATGTTGACCACCGGCACAAAGTTTAGGGAAGTTGGCACAAAACCCCTGGTGGGGGGTCAGGGCTCTCTTCGATTATTCAATTAATACAGCGTTTACAACTCCATCCTGCCCGGGTCTGCTTGTAACTTTGGCAGTGCCCATGGGGGTTCTAATAACGGAACCTTTTGTCAGAATATTACGCCTGACATAGTGCTTGTTGGCAGTATTGTCAATTACGGTTTCAATTGGTGCCGTAACTGTCTTTCCGTCTTTAGGATTGGTCACGTTTGCAACGTTAGACTGGAGAAGCCTTATTTTCCTGTTGCCGCCCATAGTATGAACGTTCTTTCTTTTTACTTCGCTGATGCGGGTATCCGCAGATTCGCGGCCCATTTCAAACTTGCGCTTTCCGCGGGCAGCAATAACTTTTCCGCCTGTAACTTTTCTTCTGGAGGTGCCTTGCCATCTCATTGTTAAAACCTCATTATTGTATTGAAATATAAGTCAAGATTTGTATTTAGTGCTATTTTTAGTGCTACTTAAGCTGGTTTTTAATGGGACCTTAAACGGCCCAAATAGTAAATATCCTGTAATCCTGATCTCGTGATCCTTTTCAGGGCATAAGCGTACCCGTAAGTAGCTTAATTGCTCTGCTAATATATTAATGTATTAACAGGAATACTTTAATTAGCATATTTGCTATGGACTTAGCAATACGAATAGAATCGTATAAGAACTTTGCGATCATGCCGCCACAAAAACTTTAACTTCTGGACAGTGTCTGCATACAGGTAACTGTAGCTGAAAAAATAGCATCGCAGGATTATAAAGTTACCGGAATAAAAAAAGGCGCGAAGAGCCTGCACAGAAAAATATATATGTTGAATTAAATAAAAAAGAAAAGGAGAAAATATTAAGGTACAGGCCAAAAGGGAAATCTCATACTTAATAGTTCATTGGGAACCCTCAGACTGCAGACGACAATGCAGATTACAGGAGAGAAACAATGGTTACTGAAATTTCACTCAATACCATATGCGGACATACAACAAAAATTATTGCTACAAAAGAAGGTAAAAACACCCATATACATATCAAAACCACCTGCGAAAAACTGAGGAAATGGGGCACACATTTTGATATGGGCATGAAAGACCTTATGGGAGGCCCTGAAACTATGCTTGCCCAGAAAATGGCTGAAGCCCCTCTCACTCCCACCTGCTTCGTCCCGGCTGCAGTAATGAATGCATGCTGGCTTGAAAACGGCATGATTTCTAAAAATCTTGCTCGAGGAATGGGGAAAATGGAAATAATTTTTGATAAACTTGAATGAAGATTCCTTAAATTAACCCTCCTTAATTAAATTCTTTTTTCTGTATGAAGCAGAAAATGAGAATAACACAACTCGCCAAAAAATTACGAGTACTGCGAGAAAGTTCCTTTAAGAATCAAAACTTAACAATATTTATATTGAATATGGTTGTGTATAATTTAGTCAAAACTTAACAAAC
Source organism: Methanosarcina subterranea (assembly GCF_055385895.1). NCBI lineage: Archaea > Methanobacteriati > Methanobacteriota > Methanomicrobia > Methanosarcinales > Methanosarcinaceae > Methanosarcina > Methanosarcina subterranea. The sequence goes on from NZ_AP042426.1 coordinate 3,992,240, forward strand.
ATAATATATAGTAGATAATACGTATCTATTTCTTTCAACTTGGCTTTATAAATATTATACCCGGAGTGATGAAAATGGACTTAAAAGAAATCAACAACTACGGACAGGAAATGGTTGAATGCCTTAAACTCGAGACTTCTCCAGTTGCAGTAAAACTTGTCCCAAAGGGAGAGGAAATCCCTGAAGGAATCAAAAAAGTGAATGAAGCTATAAGGCACTGCCAGTTTGTTGACCGGGTGAGAAGAACCGGAGAAGAATTTTACACTTTGGGGGAGGACCAGATGTGCAAAGGCGGAGCAGGTGTCATGGGCCTTGGAGCGCTGCCCCCAAAAGTAGCCAGCGGAGAATTCTATTATAAAGGCTTGAAGCAGTTCAGTACCCAGGATGCTGCAAAGCGTACCATTGAAATGGTACCGACCCTTAGCCCTGACTCTACAGAAGCTGTCCTCTATGCACCCCTTGAAAAGACCACATTCATGCCGGATGTCGTACTGGTCATTTGCAACCCGAAGCAAATAATGCTACTCACCCAGGCTTATATGTACAAAACCGGCGGCAGGCTTGAAGTTAGTTTCGCGGGCAAACAGAGCCTCTGTTCCGATGGAGTGGTGCAGGCTAAAGAAGGAAAAATAGGAGTTACAGTAGGTTGCAGCGGCAGCAGGGTTTACACCGAGATAGCAGATGAAGAGATGACTATGGGAATACCTGTAGAGCTTCTTTCTGATGTCGCAGCCGGACTCAAGGAAATCTGTCCTAATTAAATACAGAATTTTCATCTTTACTTAAGATATAAACTCCTCCATGTTCAAGCCCGTTATTGGGTGAAATTGATCAAATATGATATGATAGACATAACCTGTTTATTATATCATATTTGAGAACTATTTTTTCCTCTAACTTCCCTCAATACTGACTTCACAACCGATTATTCTGTGGATCGAACCACTCTGTTTTAGTTCAAAAAATAAACATCACACCTGACCACGCAAGAGGCGGGTGTGAAAAAGAATAAGCTCTTTAAATGCTAGCGCCAAAGGTTTGCGCTTTAGTTAACCAATCTCCCTGTAAAATATCTCCAATTGCTAATACGTTAGTAGCTATTAAGGTGCCCCTGTCTTCCCATTTCATATAATCTGCCGTATGCTTGTAAGTATCTATGGCACCGCTGAAAAATCGTTTTTCATCGCACCCCCCGCACATAATCAAAGCAGATTCCTTTACTCTAAGCGGTTTTATACAGTTGCCCACACAGTAGGCACACAGTCTGTCTATTACAGTTTTTAACTGTGCCGAAATTCCATAAAAGTATAGAGGGGGAAACCAGTACAAGCACATCTGCACTTTCGAGCAGTGGCTCAATTTCTGCCATATCGTCACACTGAACGCAGGCTCCATCGTTTGTCCAGCACGTTTCACAGGCCTTACATCCACTAATATTGAGTTTTGACACTTCAATTTTATTTACTGTATGTCCGATTTCCTGTGCTCCTTTCATAAAGGCATTTGCCAGCATGTCGCTATTTCCGCTCTTTCGTGGACTACCAGTAAGTATCAGTATTTTTTATTCATCGTAGCATCTCCAGGAAATTACTTTTATCTTTTTCAGTATTTTGTATTTTACTCTGCACGGATTGCCAACAACTACTACATTGGCCGGAATATCCGTTGTCACTACACTTCCAGAACCAATTACAGTGTTATCGCCAACGAAAGCATTAAATTCAAAAATAAATTCCTTTGCAGCATGACGTTCTGCCAGCAGTTCCTCCCCAAAGGCTATATATAGTGTTCCTGCTAGCATTTTCTTTATCTCTCATTTTAAGCTCCTGGGGTCTTTTTCGACCAGTCGAAGATGACATTCCAAGCTTTCTGATTCATTATAGATGTTTTTAATTATGCAGTATGTAGTATGTTTTTCAGGAATAACTGCAAAATAACGGTAAAAATATCGGCTAACGTCAGAAAACAGCAGAATAAAATGAAAAAATATAGGTTTTACATATAATCAACGAATTTTCCTGTTTTTCCAGAAAATCTCCGATTTCCTGTAATCCCGAGGTGCGACCAAGAAAACTATGGATTATGTAACTCGGGAAACAATGAATTATATACTAACAAAGAAAAGAGAAGGAAAATGACCTCTTACATAGCAGATTCAGCAGTCTTTATAATGGGGAACTGCAGCGTGAATAGTTCACTGCTCATCACTGTCCCTTCAGTTGTGGACGAATTAAAAAGCAAGGACTCCGTGCTCCGTTTTGACCTTGCAAAAGAGGGAGGGCTCAGGGTTGAATGGCCAGAACCGGAAATGGTAAAAGAGGTTCGAGAAAAAGCTGAACAGACCCGGGACTCAGAAGAGCTTTCAAAAACAGACCTGGAAATTCTTGCAAAAGCCCTTGAGCACAGGGAGAGAGCAATACTGCTCACAGATGATTATGCAGTCCAGAATGTTGCCGTGCAGCTCGGAATTAAGGTTAAACCAATAGCCCAGAAAAAAATAAGAGATGTTATTATCTGGCAAAAGCAATGTACAGGCTGTAAAAAAACCTTTGAGAAAGGGGATGAATGTCCTATTTGTGGTTCACCCATGAAGAAAATGAGAAAAAAAAGGCTTGAAGGAAAAAGGTCTCAGAAAAGCTGAAGAAAAAGATATAACGCTTGATAGTGTAATAATGTCTTTAACTGAGAAAAGATATACTTGAATTATAATTTTCAGGCAGTAATTCCAGGCAGTATCCGTAAGAAGTGCTGCAAAAATCGGCCGGAAATACCGCCAGACAAAAAATTTCAGGTGGGAATGGAGGCATGAAGAATATAGAAGATCTGATTCAGAAAGCTGTAGAACTGCAGAACAACGGGCTTGTAACCGGCCAGATTGCCGATGAACTTAACGTTTCAAGAGAAACGGTTACATGGCTTTTAACCCGTTCAAAAAAAGACGTCGCAGCCCCCGCTCCAAAAGATATCTCTGTAAACTGGAGCAGCATAGGAAAGAGCGCTACACGGCTTCACTACATCTCGCTTGCACTTTGCGACATGGTGCTTGAGACCCTGGAAAAAACAAATGCTGAGGTGGACGTGGTAGTTGGTGTTGCAGCCAGCGGCATTCCCCTGGCAAGCATGATGGCAAACGAGCTTGGAGCAGACTTTGCCCTATATCATTCCCGTAAAGGACAGGATGTTGTCCAGCCAGGCCAGAAAGGGACCATTAGCAGAAATTTTGGAAGCGTTGCAGGCAAGAACTGTGTAATTGTGGACGACGTTATCACGACAGGCTCGACAACCATGGAAGTAATTGAGCAACTGCGGGAAATGGACGCAAAACCCAGAGTCGTAGTTGTTCTTGTGGACAAAAAAGGCGCAGATACAATCGCCAATGTCCCGATCCAGTCCCTGGTAAGAATAGTTCGCGTGGATTGATAGGATAAACGAAGACAAAAAGTGAAAACAATTTACCTGTACGGAAAGCTTTTCTAAAATAAGGCTTTCCCAAAAACCTCTTTTTTAAAGATCCAGAGTCAATGATCTCTGGGCCGTTAACAAATATATAATTGGCATCATTATTCAAACCTGAGTTTAAACCAGTTAAGCCGTATTCTAAGTGATTGTGAAGATTCATAACTCCCGAATTCATAACTCCCGAATTCATAACTCCCGGGTCCACTACTTGATACAATCACGGGATAAAACACTGCAGGGATAATGGATGAGAGATACAGTATACAAAGAAAGCCCTCCTACTTGGCAAGAGTATTCCCGATTATTCTCAAGCACAGGCTGGATGCAAACTCTGAAAATCTCCGAGAATGACCTGAAGAGAGTCTTTGAGAATACCTGGTACTGGACAACAGCATATCAAGATGAGAACATTGCAGGTGTTGGGCGTTTGCTTTCAGATGGCATCCTGTATGCATTGATTTGTGACATAATAGTATTGCCGGACCGCCAGAGAATGGGAATCGGAACTGAGATCTTAACACGGTTAGTTAAAAAATGCCAGGAATCAAATATCAGGAGAGTATGGTTGTTTGCAGCTCCCGAAAAGGCTCGTTTCTATGAAAAACAGGGTTTTTTAATCCGTCCAGAAGAGGCGCCGGGAATGCAACTGGGAGAATTTGAACTTACGGAATAAAGTATGACACTCTTTCTATAGACATCGGGTATGATATGAACGCGATCCGGGATGTGACATAAGGTGACTATTTACTTCCCAATTTTATCAATTCTGCATCCAACCTCGAAGACTAGGACTGTAAATTTTAACCGGCATACAGAGGATTCCATAAAAAGAAATAGTAAGAGCCGGAAAGAAATTCAGAAAGAGAGAGAAAAAAAGGCTTATTAAAGCCTGTTTAATACTCAACTTCCGTAGATGCTATCTTTTCGGCAAGCCTTGATAACACTTCGGTCCTCATTCCTTCTACAAACTTAATGCTTCCTACAACAAGGTGTCCACCGCCACTGACTCCGGCACCTTTCATCTCTTCCCTGAGTTCTCTTACAATCCTGGGAATGTTCATGAGCACACCTTTTGAGCGGATGACAGCAAAGTCCGGGCCGTAGCCCAGGGTGACCACAGGTTTTCCCGGGTTTCTTTTGGTGAGTACATCATGCACCTCTCCGGAAGTCTTGCCCGGTGGCGGAAAAGTGAACTTCTGGGCATAGTTTTCGACATCCAGCACATTCATGATAGTTCCGTTAGCCAATTTCTGGGACTTGACATTAAAGAGACAGGTCTCAAGCTGTTCTTTTATCATGGTGTTTGCCTGCTCGCAAAGCAAGGATACCAGATTTTTATGGACAGTGTGGTTGCCCAGGTCCAGAATATCGTCAATAATGCCTTTTCCACTGCTGAATTTAAGCCAGAACTGCTCATAATCCAGAGCCAGCGCCATCTCTTTTAATTCTTCAAGAGTATAGCGGTCCGAAACAAGGGAGATATACCTTCCAGCTTCAGGAGCCTCCGAACGGTCTCCTACTGCCGAAACAGCAGGTAGATGCTTTATCGTATCACTGATGCTGGGATTGATCATGCGGGCGATTTCAGCACAGAGCATTCCCGCAGTAACCCCGAAATCTCCCCCTACATGAGCAGGGTTTGCATGTCCTATAAGATATTGGTCAACGATGTCATCCGGATGGTGATGGTCAACGACAAGCATATTAATGCCATAGACCTGGGCCTGCCGCATTGAAGGCACATCTTCTTCGGTTGATCCATTATCCACAAGGATCACAAGAGGCATTTTTTGCCCGTGCCTTGCATAGTCTTCAAGTGCAAAGGAAATATCTCTCGTAACGTCGGCAAGCTCATAGAAAGGAGCCTTTGAAGGAGCCCGCTTATAAAAATAGTACTCCGCATCCGCCCCACCGATTTCCGTAATTAGGGGAAGGATTGCCCTCTCAATGGCAATTGCGGAAGTAATTCCATCGGCATCTGCATGGTGCCTTAAGATGATGGGTGTTGAATGGAAAATTGCCTTTTTGATCTCTTTGGCAACATGAAGCATTCTGGGTTTGAGTTTTTCCATAATGTCGCTTTCGATCAGGAAAGGAATATCAGCAGGAGTGGATTTTTCATCAATTACCATCTCGACCCTGGACTTGACAGCAGCTTCCTTTTCTCCGGTAAGCAGTTTCATGCTCATGACTTCAATCTGGACCTGCTCATCCCGTGGAGTCACTTCCCCGGTAATCGATACAATCATTCCTACATCAACGTGAGGATAGGACCGCTTCCCGGCACTCTCAAAAGCCGCACAGGGGATAAAGCCCCCTTCATCACCAATGGTAAAGATAGTAGGCCCGCTGGTCTGTTTTACCTGGATAACTTCTCCTTCGATCCGGACGAGCCTGCCTTTCATGCTGGTATCTATATCGGATGAATTCTTAAGTGGGAGCTCTTTTTCAAGTTCAATGGTTTCGTACTTTGTAAGAGTTTGCGGGATAAGATCCAGTTTTCCTCCGGCTTTAATACTCTTGACCAGGACAATCACAGCATCCCTAACTCCCGGCTGGGTCCCAACATTGCTGGAATGCATAAGTCCCCTTACATGGGGATTCAGGTCTACAAAGACTCCAAAAGAGGCGATACTGCTCACTATGCCGTGATAAAGTTTTCCTGCTTCCACATCCTTGAGATCGCAGGATTCGTCCAGAGCATAAACATGCTGGGAACGTGAACAGGAATTGCAAATCTCTTCTTCTCCATCCTGTAACTCATGAATTCTTGCCCCACAAACCTTGCAGGTATAGATCTTTCCGAGTCCCTCGCAGGCCTCACAGGATCTGGTAACTTCGATACTCCCCTTACCTTTGCATTTCTCACATGCTGCGCCATTTTTCAAGAAACTGTCAATTTCTTTCTCTGAAATTTTCATGAAATCAACTGACTTTGACTTGCCTTTTCCCTTACACAAAGGGCAGACCTCAGTTGAAATAACCTCATAGCCACGCCCGTGGCAGTCTGGACATTCCTTACTCATTAATATCAACACCAGTGGTTCTTCCGAACCTGCGTTTTCTTACTCTCAAAGTTTTTGGAGTTCAAAATCTCGCTTTGAACTTCATATATTTATTATTTTCTGTGTCGGCCTTTCAGTATAATAGTGACTGTATGACCTTCACCCGGCCCGGAAAATCGGCGATTACCTGATTAGTTATCTGCTTGCAGATCCTATCTTTCAGTTCAATATCTTCCGTATGCAAGATATAAGTATTGTCAGCATGCTATTTTACATAGCGTCTGCAGGTCCCGGAACCTTCAGGCTTTAAGATGATATCTGCGACTTTAAGATTATAAATCTTAAAGACAGAGAAAGACAGGGAAACTGCGGTCTATGAAAAACCGGAGTGAGGACTTATATAGATTCACAGATACTTTATATAGACGACAGAATACAAAACTTTTAAATTAGGACTGTTTACTTTGCAGGAATTTTTCATTACAATTCCTGAATAAAGAACACTTAATTATTATTAAGCCCAATTTTAAGATTAATTGATAGGAGGGCATAAAATTATGGTTGATTTCATCAGTGAATTATTGCTTCCTGTATTAATAGTTGTAATATTAATACTCTCACAATCTATAAAAATGGTTAATGAATACGAACGTGTAGTTATTTTCAGACTTGGTCGCCTTAGTGGAGTAAAAGGGCCGGGGATATTTCTAATCATTCCCTTTATTGATAAAGCCACAAAAATCGACCTGAGAGTTGTTGCAATTGATGTCCCGAAGCAGGCAGTCATTACAAAGGACAATGTCACAGTTGAAGTGGATGCCGTTGTTTACTACAAGGTAGTGGAGCCAGGGGCTGCAATTACACAGGTTGAAAACTATATGTTTGCAACTTCAACCCTTTCCCAGACTACACTTAGGGACGTGCTGGGCCAGATGGAACTTGATGAACTGCTTTCGGAAAGAGAGAACATCAACAAGCAAATTCAGGAATTGCTGGATGCCTATACTGATCCCTGGGGGATCAAAGTTACAGGAGTGACTATACGAGATGTAGCCCTGCCTGAAACTATGAAAAGGGCAATCGCAAAACAGGCTGAAGCCGAAAGGGAGAAACGTGCCAGGATCATTCTTGCTGAAGGAGAGTATCAGGCCGGTGAAAGGATGAAAGATGCTGCCAATCTTTACCAGGGACTTCCTATTGCTATCAAGCTAAGGGAGCTTCAGACTCTTGCCGAGATTGCCAGGGAAAGAAACCTTATCATAGTTACACAGTCTCAGCCTATTGAAGCCGGAAACGTGGCTGCCCTCTCTCAGGCTATATCCGGAAAGAAAGAACAATAAGGACAGATAAAAGCCGAAAAGAACGTAAAGGCGAGAAAGGGTCAGTGATTATGCAAACCAGAAGGGCTTTTTGTTCCCTCTTTATTTTTTTTCTCTGTATCACTCTCACAGCTGCTCTTACGCCTCCTGCAGGAGCAGCACCCGAAGATAGAGTGCTTGTACTCGAAATAGCCGAAGCTATTACTCCAGCTTCCGACAATTTAATAGCTGATGCAATAGAAAGAGCTGAAAATGGGAACTTTGAAGCTCTCGTGATTAGCCTGGATACTCCCGGTGGAGGGCTGGAAGAGACTCAAATAATTATAAAGGCAATTGAGAACGCAACCATCCCTGTGATCGGGTATGTGCCTGAAAGCGGAAAAGCCTGGTCTGCAGGAACCCTCATCCTTATGGGGACTGATATTGCTGGAATGGCTCCCTTTACAGTCATAGGATCAGCCCAACCGGTCCAGATGTCTGCAGAAGGGACAAAACCCGTAGAGGATGAGAAAATTATAAATGCCCTCGTTAAATTTTCGGTTGAAACTGCAAGAAAACACGGGAGAAATGAAACCTTTGCTGAAGAGGTAATTACCAAAAACAGAAATCTGAACGACGAAGAAGCCCTGGAAGAAGGAGTAATCGAGTATAGGGCCTCTTCCATTCCGGACCTGCTGGCTCAGGTTGATGGAGAGAGAGTAAAGGACAGAAGACTGCAAACCGCAAATGCAGAAATAGAGATCTACTCACCTCCACTTCCACTTTCCTTCCTGAAGCTTATTTCAAACCCGGTCCTTTCCTCCCTTCTCCTGACAATAGGGCTTTACGGGATCATCTTCGGGATTGCGAACCCGGGAGCTGGAGCAGAAATATTCGGGATTATTGCAATTGTTCTCGGCTTGATAGGCACAGGGTTCAACATTAACATAGCAGCATTTTTCCTCATCATGGTAGGAGTAGGGCTTCTTATCCTTGAACTTGAATCCCCCGGATTTGGCATATTCGGGCTCGCCGGACTTATCAGTCTGATAATAGGGAGTGTCTTTCTTGTACCGCTGGGAGCTGAGAATATTTACACCCCGGAATTTAGGAGAATGTTACTCCTGACAATTGTTACACCTACCATCATTTTAGGGCTTTTCCTTGTCTTTGCGATATATAAAGTCGCCGAAACGAGGAAAAAGAAACCTGTTATTGGAGCCATTATAGGGGATATTGCTCGAACCATAGATCCGATAAAACCTGAAAAACGTGGATTTGTCCGCTATAGAGGAGAGTACTGGAAAGCCAGATCCGAAGAGGAAATAGGAGCTGAAGAAGAAGTCGAAATTATTGGAAAAGAAATGGAAGTGCTCGTAGTAAAAAGAAAGATATAAGCCTCCTTTCTGTTCTTCTTTTCCTTTTTCCTCACTTTAATTTCTCACTTTAAGATACTATTAGGCTTAATTGGTTCTTTATCGGGTTTTTTCAGGAAATTTTTCCGAGTTTCTGTTCCGAAGCTCTTTTCCAAGTTTCTGTTCCGGAGTTTTCTCCAGATTTCGGTTTCCGAGTTTAATTTTTCTTTTTGCCCTTTATTTTTTCAAGGACCCTCTGCTTTTTATCAATAGCTTCCTCGGCTGCTCTATCAATTGCATTTCTCATCTCCTCGAAATCTCGAGGGTTCTCTTCTCCATGAACCTTTTTGACAGGTGTATAGGCAGATTCTCTGAACCTGGGTGAAAAGTCCCTGACCTCTCCATTGACGATAATTTTAGCCCCGCTTCCTTCTTCTACACGACCTATAATGTCAATCTCGACACCGGCAGCCCGAACTGTTTCAAGGATCTCATCGGCATATTCAGGGGGGACAATAACCAACAGGGCATCAAGAGATACACCGAGGTAATCGATTTTAAGAAGCTCAAGCATGGAGAGTACCTTTGAGTTTACAAGGGCTCTCATTTTTTCCTCTTCAAAGACCATTTTTACACATGCAGTCTTTGAGATTTCACGTGCGTCCCCGCGTATTCCGCCATTGGTAACATCGGTCATGGAATGGACTTTCCTGTACAACCCGGACTGCAGGAGAGCTTCGCAGGCTTCAAGAAAACGTATGTTAATAGTCTCTTCCACAACGTCATGCATCCCGTAATAAAGTGCAGTTGTAGAAACCGTGCCTCCGCCTGCACCTTCAGTCATAAGGATAAGGTCTCCTGCCTTTGTCCGGTTGCGTGAGGTAAGGGAAGACGTAACACCAACAGCGCCGACGCCTCCTGTCATTCGTTCACCTATAACCATGTCCCCGCCTATCCGAAGAGTACTTCCGGTAATAAGGGGGATTCCGGTAAGCTCTGAAACTGTGGTGATTCCTGCAATGTGATCGAATATTTTTGCCACATCTCCATCGTCTGCGACATGGATGTCTGAAAGCATTGCAAGAGGGCGGGAACCCATTGAATAGACATCACGTAGAGCTGCCCTTGCGACATGAAAACCCGAAAGGAACGGAAAATCGCTGAGGCGGGAATGTATGCCATCAATCGTAACCACCAGGTATTCATTCCCTATTTTTACAACTCCGGAGTCGTCAAGCTGGGAACTGTCAACTACCGCACCGGTCTTGCCTATGACCTCCCCAAGCTTGGAATGAACGTAAAAGTCCCCTGTGCCCCTTGAACCTACTCCGAACTCTCCCATGGAAACTCCTGAAAGAGTCGAGTTTAATACATCCCCTTCCGTGTAGAGAGTCGCTTTTGCTTCACAAATGACCGCAGCAGCAATCTCATGAGCCCTTTCGGGGTTGATGTTCTTTATTTCAAGAATTCTTGAGGCAAGCTGTGTCTCAAGTCCGACTTCATTCGAAGGGTCTTTCCTGAGAGCCCGTTTTGCGTAACCTTCTATATCCATAGTAACCATCCTCTCGCATATTCTGCCACTGCTTTGAAAGATACAGGACAGATAGTTTTAGAATTCAAGCATAATTTCTGGACTGAATTTTAATAAAGAATACCCCGGAGTTCAAACTTAACCACAGAAAAAACGAGAAATAAAAGTTTAGTGAAAAACCGAAGTACACTTATTAGATACATAATTTCAACACATTTCAACAAAGTTTTTCAAAATCTTCAACCCTGTAGCTCCACTTTTCTCAGGGTGGAATTGGGTGCCCATAACATTGCCTTCCGAGTTCACTACGGAGGCTGAAAAATCCAGCCCATATTCACATGACACAAGGGTATTTTCCTCAGCTGTGTCCACATAATAAGAATGTACGAAGTACACGAAAGAACCGTCAGGAATGCCTTTAAACAGAGGGTGATCCTGTTTGATCCTGATATTGTTCCAGCCCATGTGGGGCACTTTCAGTTCAGATTTCGGAAAACGAAGTACTCTGCCCTGAATGAGATCGAGACCATTAGTCAGCCTGCCTTCCTCGGAGGAACTCATCAAAACCTGCTGTCCGAGACAGATCCCGAGCATTGGTTTCCCCGAGTCTGCAAATTCCGCGATAATTCCTTTGAGAGGGATCAGACACTTCATTGCATCTATAAAAGCTCCAACACCAGGAAGAATAATGCCATCTGCTGCCAGGATCTCTTCAGGGTTCCCGGAGATTGCGGGACTTGCTCCAACATGTTCAAGCCCTTTTTGAACACTCCTGAGATTTCCAAGCCCGTAATCGATAATCACGATTCTTTTCATAGCTCTAACAAACAAAGTTAAAATAGATTAAGCTTACGAGCAAAGGATTTGAAAAGTAGAGAAGAAATGAAGAAATAGAATGATTAAGAAAAATACACCTGAAAAGTATAAAAATAAAAATTTCAGGTCAGTATCTGTCTGCAGAAAGATTACAGGGCATTTTCTCCTGTTCAAAAATCACCTTGTACCTGCCACAGCGAACACATTCGTAACGTTTTTCGAGTACTGTTGGCCGACAGCAGAGCGCTCCGCTTTTTCGTTTCCAGTCGTGCAGTCCGAAAAGACACAAAAAATTTTGTCTATGGTCCGATTCATCTGGCTCATCAGAACATTCTTGAGTCAAAAACCTGTTTCCCCTCGTTCATAGTCAGTAAGGATGTTGTACGATAATAAAGGAATTATGCACAAAAGAGCTATATAAACATATAGTTTTTCAGAATAAATACAAAAATATTGGTCAATTAAATTACCTTCTGGCCTAAGTATCGAAAATTGGTAAATAGGATGACTGAATATTGATAGAATGTTATATAGTTAAGATCTTAACTTACAAGCCAAAATGAGGGGGAAACATGAGGGGACTTCAATTATTCAGACATGATGAGAAAGTAATGGAATTGCCAATAAATATAACTGGGATATTAAAGTTACTACTACAACAGTAACATTTAAAATTATTTCAGCGTATCTAATTTATGGTAATCTTGTGCCCAGAAACCCTAGTGTCGAGTCCACAGTAAAGTGTCGTATAAGATCGATTACAACTATTCAGAATCGTTCAATCCTTGAGGATTGACGCGACACTAGAGAGTGTTTTAAGATTAAATTTGGTTCTATAATTGAGATAGAACTTTATGCGCTTGAACTGAAAAACAGCAGCATTAAGTCATTAAACATCTAAAATCCGACCTTCCGCAGATGTCTTCAAAAAAATAGCAAGTTTCTTGCTATCGTTTTTGGAGAATTGTTCGAAAATTTGCAGTAATCATCTCAACTGAAGCTTCGGGAAATAGGTGCTGGAAGTTTTCAATGAAGGCAAAAAGCCGAAAATTTTGGAAAATTTCAAAAACACATGTTTGAGTAACCAGGACGGTTTTCAGAAAAAACGATAGCAGGAAAATTTGTGAAAATTAAAGGACATCTGCGGAAAGTGAGTAAAATGTAAATTTAAACTATAATGTTTACTGTACTTGATTTATCTCGAGTACGTAAGTAATATGGGAAAAGTACTATCCTTAATGTCAATGCATACCTTAATTTCGGATTTACGATTTGAATTTGAAGTTAACATTGCCCATCATCCAATTGTAGAAATGGTTTGAATTTTAAGACAGCCTCTCGTGCTAATATTTAAGATGCGTGAGATTTCTTCATTGGTTGAATGATTAACATCTACTCACCTTTATCATAATTAACTAAGATCAAAGCATAGAGAGTTTTTTGTGAGTTATGTTTACCTTTTGAGGTAAGTCCACAAAGAGCTTCACGGTCTTTTTTGGTAAGTGTCACAATGTATCTATTCATAAAAAATCCAGGGATTTTTTATAAACACTATGAAATATATTTATTATGACATTTTAAAGCTGATGCGACACTAGTACCGTGAAAACCCAAATGTTGAACATATATTTTGATGACTACTATCAGCTGATATTGTTTTGATCTAAGTTGATGATCCATAATTAAGTTTTCATGGTACTAGTCTGAGCTTTATATTTGGATGAATATATTTTGGAACCTATGTACAAATAGGAAAAATATTAAAAAGAAAAAATAAAGATCTAAATTGTTTTGGACTATTTGGGTAAATAGATACGTTTTATATAATGGAACGTCATTCATCTAATAAAAATTTTTCATACAGTCAATGAAAAATAAAATCTTAAGAATATCTGGATTGTAGTATAAAAAGAGAAATATTTATAAAAAATTTAAAAATAAAACCTTTACTTTTGAAAGTTACATTTACGTTCTTTTGAGGAATATTTATGAGTGGAAGAGTTAGCAATGTGACAGATACCCAAACGAATTTCCGACAGGTGCAATTATCGAAAAGCGATATTTTTGGAATTCTTCAAAATGACCGAAGAAGGTGTGTTCTCGAACTTCTCCACAACAATGGAAGCCAGAGCGTGCGCTCCCTTTCTGAAGAAATAGCACGTCTGGAAGCAGGAACCGAAGAACCAAAAAGCAGCATCAGAAAAAGCATATATGTGTCCCTGATCCAGACCCATATTCCCAAAATGGAAAGTCTGGGAGTAGTCATCTATGATAGAGAAAAGGATAGCGTGGAACTCCTCCCCGCATCCCGCAATTTTGACGTCTACATGGAAACCGTCAAAAAAGGAGACATCCCCTGGAGCCAGTACTACTTAGGAGTGAGCATTCTCGCCATTGTCGGTAGCCTCACGATCTTTGCAGGGTTCATCGAATGGATATCGAGTTCCCAGTGGATGTTTTTTGTAAGCTTGATGTTTTTAGCCTCCTCAATAGCCCATCTACGCCACATCCATAGATTTGAAGAATAATCCTTTCTTAATGTCATACATAACCTGCTTTTTTCACACATAAACAAAAGATTTCCCGATAATGGTAATCCGCCATTATCGGGGCAAAATCTCTTTTATCCGCTATCTTTTCCGGACTCCACCCTATTCCTTCCGGAACGTGAAGGCATATCCAGACCAGACCTCTACTCTCAAGGCACACCTCGCACACAAAATTCTATATAAAGATATCCTATCTTTATATGAAAAAGCATATAGTAACCTTCAACGAACCCGGTAATGTACCTCTTTTTGAAGCAGTCCGACAATAATTCCCTGTTACTACTGCCTTGAATTACAAAGCCTTTTGATAGCGTTAATTTCTCATTAACTGCCCAGAATCTCCGCTAACCCGCCAATAACTATCTTCAAACGATCCATAGAAGGTGATAGCTCAGATCAGCGGGAGTGGGGTGGAAGATCCAATCCATAAATGGGATCGAAATCTAGGGGTAGAAGAATCCTCAAATATCCATAAGGAATCTTCTTTTTCCCCTCTGACCTTCCGATGATCGGCCACATTGACAATCAAAAAGAGGTATAATAATGTTCAACAAGAAAATGCTTTTAAGCGTGCTCATCATCGGCGTGGTCGGTGTTCTGGCAGGATCCGCGACATGGGCATACTTCCAGGATACGGAAGTAAGTGAAGACAATACTCTTACTGCGGGAACGCTTGACCTTTATTTAGATCCACTTACAGCTCCATTTACACTTGAAAACAAAGAACCTGGGGACTCTGGCACCGAAACTCAGACAATCCAAAACATCGGGTCTCTTGCTGGAGAACTGGATATTGCGGTTAGCGCTATCACAAATACAGAAGGTACACCCTTAGACTTTGAAGAGGCTCCCCAGGGTGATGGAGAACTCGGAGGAGTAGCAAAGATGGCATTATGGCTTGACTTGGATGCAGATGGAGTATTTGATGGAGGTACTGACATCTCACTGAAATCCGACGGAACCAGAGCCACAGATAACAACGCTGGCGACTATTACTACGACACAATAGATTCGTATGGTGGAGAAACCTGGGATGCTCTTGTAGCAGCCATGAGTCCTGACGATGAATATGATCTCGTTATCCGGTGGGAGATTCCATTTGGAGCCATAGTTGATAACACGATTCAGGGAGACAGCATTAGCTTAGACATTACGTTCACTCTTGAACAGGCTGATGTAGACAACCCGTAATGTGAACTAAAACAAATAGTGGGCTAATCCCCACTATTTAAATTTGAAACACTCTGTAGTAAATTGTATATTGTGACGTTATGATTATACTAATTGTATTTTAGAGAATCTGTCCTACCAAAGGTACATCCAGTATGCAAAAATAAGTGGAAATATGCGATTTAGAGTGCTAATTGAAGCGCTCAATACCTATCTGCGGTACAAAACTATTGAATTACCAATAATATGAACAAAAAAAATGCATTTGCTGTAATATTACTAATCATTGGGATAGCTCCCATCATTTGCACTATGATTCCAACGGGCCCGCTTCATTTTATGACTGTAACGGGTACCAGTATGGAACCTGCAATAACCTCAAATGATATTATTGTGGTTGATTCCAGGGAGACTTTCATTGAATTGGGGACCATCATTTCCTACTATTATCAATTTGAGGATAATCCCTCACCATTCACAATCACACACAGAGTAATAGGATTTACACCTGAAGGTTATAGAACCAAAGGAGACGCGTGCGCGAACGCGGACAGTTATGTGGTGGCACCTGAAGACGTAATAGGGGTTATGCGCTTCAAAATTCCTTATCTGGGTGCTCTTGTACGTTTTGCCAGTACTTTAACAGGGCTTCTCACACTTGTCATTACGCCAGCTCTTATTCTGATAATTCAAGAAATAAAGAATTTAATGAAAACGGGGAGAAATAAAGATGAAGATCATAAATAAATTCATACTTTTTTGCTTGTTGTTTACTTCATTTTTATCACTAAATAGTATATGGACCAGTACCACCGATACATTCGCATATTTTTCCGATGTGGAACATAGTACCGGAAACACGCTTACTGCAGGCGTATGGGAGAGCAGAGCCGCCTTTACTAACAGCAATGAAGCTCTCCCCGACGATAAAGCCCCAGCCGAAGCCTCCACTGAAGCTCCAGCCGAAACTCCCACCGAAGCTCCCGTTGGCAGTGAAGCTGACTTTATCACAGTATCTGATAGCAAACTCATGGAAAACATGGAAGACAGCGAAAAACCTCACGGAATTACTTTCAATGTCAGCGGAACCCAGAATGTAACTATTGACAAAATTCAGGTATGGTGGAATGTCTCCCAGGGTAATACCAGCTATATAACAGAGATAACGATACAAGAGAGAGAATTCTTCAGCGGCAGTAAATCGGCAGGGGAAATAATTGACGGGCCGGACTATTTGCTGGAGACAGACTCTTTTGCAAAGTTAGAACTCTATTTTGATAGTAACATTTCGGACATTATTCCATTTACTATTAACATAACTATGGGGGATGGGTCTGTAAAGAGTCTCGTAACGGATCCAAAATAACGTTCGGATGTTCCGGAAGCCTCAGCGAATAAATTTTGATATGGAGATTGGGATATGAAAAAAGGAATAATTCAGACAGCAATTGTAATTCTAATTGCGATATTTCTGATCAATGCCCTGGTTCCATTCTTGACAGGATCAGAAAAGACTCTAATTGTACTGAGTGGAAGCATGACACCGCTGATGCTGCCCGGAGATATTATAGTTATTGAATCCGTCAGCCCGGATGAACTTACTGCTGGAGATGTCATAGCTTTCCGGGATCCTGGAGGCAAAGACACATGTGTAACGCATAGAATTATCAATATAGAGGAGGGCCAGGAACGAATTTTCAGGACGAAAGGGGATGCAAACGAGGAAGAAGATATATTTAAAGTTCCGGCGTCGGATCTGGTTGGAAAACTGGTTTTTGTCATTCCCTTTGCAGGATACTTTCCTCAGGCTTCAAAAAATCAGATGTTTTTCTTTTTCACAGTAATACTTCCGGCTTCTTTTTTAATACTTGATGAAATCAGGACAATTACAAAGTATTCCAATCCGACTCGTGCTCGCAAAATTGAACGAGAGAAGAAAAAAATTTCCAGGTATGTCTCGTATAAGATAAAAGGAAAACGGCTTGTTGTAATTATTTTGGTAGGCGGGTTCATTTTCACAGGGATTGTAATGGGCAATTTGGGAGAGAACGGACCTGTAATTCTTCAGGAAGAAAATAAGGTAGAAAATATGGGTTTCGTTCCTTCTGTATGTGTTCTTCTGCCGGAAGATTTCGAGCAGAGGCTTGCCATTGAGCCATGGTATGCAGTAATTCCCCCAAATAATGGGATTCAGATTACTTCTCCAGAAAACACGTCTGCAACAATAAGCTCGGTACCTTATATCCTGCCTGTTTTCTGGGTAATTTCGCTGGCAGAAATAAATCCCTATCTGCCTGTGGTTGCCGAGATTGTGCTTTATACCTTTGTTTTTACGTTATTTATCTTTCCTTTATGGTATCGGAAAATTGTAATCGGAAGAAATGTTAAGAAAATCAAATTTCATCGCCTATTTTTACAGTGGAAGAAGATGCTCCATTTGGAATGAATTTACGAAAAAGTTTATCCAGACAAAATTCAACTTTGCATTTATTTAACTCTGCAATTTATAAAAATTGGCAGAATATAAAAGGCACGTGGGACTGTGTGAAAACTTTAAATATGTTGACCGGCATAACATAGTAAAAACTTTATAAAAGAGAGTAGGATGAGTAAAATGCTAGAAATATCTATCCTTAAATTGAAAAATAATTTAATCGATAGGTCTAAAATGTTCATTTTGGTATTAGGAGTTGTGATAATCTTTTCCAGTGTCTGGACTTATGATGCATACGCAAAAGCAGCATATGAAGATAGAGAAGAGCTGGTTTCTTCCTATGCGCAGTATGGAAAATATACATATACAGCCCCTGTCACGGAAACAAATCCCCTCTATCCTAAAGGAATCAGACTCGAAATGGGAAAAACAGTGTATTTTCTTGCTGTATCTCCTACTCTCGATGTTTCATTTGCATACAGCCTTAATGCTACAGATTCCGCTAACCTTAGCGTAGAGTGTGAGACAATGATTATTGCAACTAGTAAGGAGGGATCCGGGGAGGATCAAAAAGTAGTCTGGCAGAAGGAGTTTCCCGTGGAAGAGATGGAATTTCTTGGCGTTAAGGATAAAGATGTACTTACCCATGAATTTTCCCTTGATGTGCCGGAGATCCAGTCAATGGTAACAGAAGTACAGGACCAGCTAAAATATTCTCCGAATACAACGATAGAAGTTGTCACTCGTGTCAATTACGAAGGAGAAATAAACGGAGAAGAAATTAATAATACAAAAAATTTTGCTATACCTCTAATCATCAATTCTGCATATTATCAGATGCCTGAAGTACTGGAATTTAGCGAAAATACCGATACGTATAAAAAGCTTAGGATTAAAAAGGACCCCTCATTATCAGTAATTAAATTACCTTTTTCCTTATTCCTACTCAGCACAATTTTGGTAGGAATGCTGCTACCATGTATGAAAATGAGTAAAGTCGATCCGACTTATATCAAAAAACTGGAAAACAAAAACAGATATTCATCCTTTAAAGAATTTATCAGCAAAGGCAAACTTCCTGAAAACAGGGATTCCCTTATGCAGATTGAGATTTTTTCACTCCATAACCTTGTGGACGCTGCTGTTGATATGAATGCGCGCGTGATCAATGATACAGAATCTGGCGCATATTTTATAATTCATAGTAATACACTGTATATTTTCTTTGATCCATATTCTGAAGAAAATGAAATTTGAGAAATAAAGGATTGACGAATGATTGAATTATGCCCGGTTAGATACATTACTTTTTTAATATATAAATTGAAACATCAAATTTGATCTCTGTAGATAAGAAATCGATTACCGTATATAAAAATCATATGCGCAAGAGAGGCATTAAAATGGAAGGCAAAGAAGTGATTTTGAGTATATTCATAGTCAGCGTAGCTATACTTTTGGCAGGTGTTGGAACAAAAGCATATTTCAGCGATACAGAAACAAGTGAAAATAATACACTTACTACAAGAATTCTGGATATTAATATTAGTCATAGTTTTCATTTTAATAATGTTCCCCCAGGCATGTCCAAAAAAGAATCAATAATTATCAATAATAGCGTTAGATCAAGCGAAGCAAAAATTGTCTATTTGGAAGTTGATGTTATTGACCAGGAGACGAGTGACGACACAGACGCTGAGCGAGATGCTGAAATTTTGCTTGGAATAACTAATGAAGCTGGGACTAATAGAGGGGAGACTGATATTAGTAAGTGGATTCAAGTAACTAAAATGAGATATAACGATGTCAACATCATTAACCTTTACGCTGATCTCAACGGAAACGACTATATTGATCTCGATGACCTTAACCAAGTTGGTCAAATAAAAGTCAATGGTGAGAATGTGTTATCTCCTGGTGAAGTTGCTTACATTAATTTCACGATGCTATTCGACCCTGACGCTGAGAACGAACTTCAGGGAGATACTTCCGTGATAACTGAAATAGTCACAGCTGTATAAAGTTATTAAACTATAGTCCCTGACGCAGAATATTACACGAATTAATGCTTGTATTTTCTTAGAGGCTGTCTTAAAATTAAATAATTCCTATACTCTGATTGTTCGTTAATGTCAAAACGATCTATACGTCTTCCTTATCCCAGTGATTTATCCGATCAAGAATGGGAATTAATTAAGCCTCATTTCCCAAATCCAAAAACTTCGAGGTAGAAAGCGTGTTCATTCCTATAGAGAAACATTCAATGCTAGTATTGCGATTCCGAAGTATGTTCACAAAAGTTGAAGTTTGAATATATCTAATGGTCACCAATTTTCCCATTAAATAAGGAATTTATTTTGGAATCGAAGCACCAGTAGTGAACTTGTTACATGTATCGGAAACACGACCTTTTAACTTCCGTGTAGACCCATCGATATTTGCACCTAAACTTTTGAGCTTGTCAAGTGAACCAGCAGGATCCTTACGATAATCCAGACCAACGGAAACAGGTAGAAGAAGCCCCCCGAAACCGTTTCCGCATTATTCTATATGCACTGCGCAGAGAAACCCAAGTTTACTTATTAAAAGTCGAGTTTGATAAAATACTGAAAAGTTATAAATAGAATGGCTGAATATTGATAGAATGTTGTACAGTTAAGATATTAACTTACGGGGTTAAAACGAGGGGGAAATATGAAAGGACTTAAGTTGTTCAGACAAGACGAAAAAGCAATGGAACTGCCAATAAATATAGTTGTGATGCTCGTTGTTGGGATGGTTGCTCTTGCAACACTTATCACGATAATACCGACTCCTACAAAGGAAATGTCAGTCTTTGTTGAAAAGACAGGACTCGGGGTAGGAAGTCTTCAGCAAGGAAACTCGATAATAGTAGGTGCTACTGTTGCAGAGAACCCGTTTGCCGTATCAGCAGTAATAAAAGTAACAGATAAAGACGGAAGCCCGGTACGAGGTGCAAACGTCATCCTTAAGGGACTCGGAGGTGCAGCCTCGAACACGACTGACATTAACGGGATTACTGTGCTGACAACGCCGGCAAATGCAATGGTAAAGCTTGACCCGAACCAGAACGAAGGGACAATGGACCTGAAAATCCTGGCAGACGGTTTCTATGACTATGAGAGAAAGGATGCAGTTATGATTATCAAAACTCGCTAATTGCATATTATCGCGAGTAAACCTGGAAAAAGGAGCCGCATATGCTGCCGGGAAAATTCAAAGAAAATGAAGCAGGAACTGTCGGGCTTCCTATAAGGATCGTAGTTCTTTCTATTGTCGGCTTCATAGGATTTTATGCAATACTCTCAGCCATCGGCAGCGCTCCTACTCCTCCTGAACCGATGTATGCATTTGCAAATATAAGCTCATTTTCACTCAACTCCGAAGGAGAGGAATCCAACTTTAGCCTGCAAATAAGTGTGCTTGACAGGAATAACTGCAGGGTCGGAGAAGCAAACGTAATTGTCTGGAGCCCGGACAGAAAGAAAGCGTATTCAGGCATCACGAACTCTAATGGAAACGCTACTATAGCAGTCTTAAATCCCGGGCTGCCTGCCGGAAAATCCGAAGGGTATGTTGCAATAAAAGTAATGAGAACCGGATATAGAGACTTTGATGAAGAGTATTTCATAAAGGTAAAGAGGCGTTAAACCTTCTTGATGGGTTCAGTATCAGTAAGTTTTTAAAGGATCAGTCCTTAAAAAATTTAATTCCTCAAAAAGTTAAGACTTCAAAAGCAGCTCTTCTTTTTTAAATCTTCATGCATTTAGTTTTCATTAAATAGTAGAGATTTATTAAGAATTTATAATACACATTCTTAATATGCTTTAATTTATGCATATCCGACATTTCCGTCAAAAGAGAATCATCGTAAAATGTTATTGTTATTAATCATGAACCACAGCCCAAAGAATGCCATAAAACCTCCGCAGAGGTATACCAGTTTTTTATGTGTGGACTGTGAAATTACTTCTGTTCCTCTGGAAAAGGACGAAGACACAGCTACAAGAAATCCAAGATCTGCTATCCAGTGCCCGACAATAAATGCAGTTACTGCAAAGATGCCTGCAAGATACTCCTGAAGGAGGATCGCACTGCCTGCTGTCAACCACCATGCAACAAAAAAAGGATTTAGTGCTGAGGTTATAATTCCTGCGGACACCGTGCCTGAGAAAGGGTTCAATGCCGAAGTCATAATTCCTGAAGATATGGGACCAGATGAGAGATTCAGGCTGCTGGCTGAAATAGAGATGTCCATTGTGGAGGCTTCTTTTGCTTTTTTGATCATCGCAAGCCCGAAAACCACCATCATTAAGCCTCCTATTATAGCCAGATACGATACTACTGATTTTCCAAGGAAAGATGATGCACCTACCAGAATAAGCACGAAAAAGGCGAGTTCTACAAGCGCGTGACCTATGAATACCGAAGGTCCTGCTCGCCAGCCTTTATGAAAAGATGCCCCGATTGTTGCAAACATCATAGGTCCCGGGATAACAGCTGCAGATATGCCTACTGTAAAGCCAAGAATAAGATCTTTAGTTAATTCGATTATGATGCCACCCCGGAAAATATCTGACTATATAAATCTAGGAAGTAATTATATAAAAATGTTTTGAGACTGATAAGGAATATCGTTTATGGCATCAGTCAGGAAGAAAGTATTCTGGCTTACAACAGCCGGTTTATTTCTTAAATTTCACATACTTAGAATTTTCGTATACTATTACTGATTGATGATTAAAGAGAATATCTGACAGATATTATTTGTTAGTAACTATTTATTAGTGAGTGCTTACTGTAAATTGTCCGCTTCTAACTGCCAATTACTTCATCACCTGTTATACAAACTTACTGCTGACTCTTATCTACTGCTGACTCTTATCTACTGCTGACTCTTATCTACTGCTGACTCTTATCTACTGCTGACTGTCCATTTACTGCTGGTTACTCATTCATTGCCTGCTCGTCTTTTCAGTCATCAATTAGTTAACGATTTTTGTTTCCGGTTAACCATGTAAAATTTTAAAAGTACAGCTCCTGCCATAATTACGGCAAGTCCGGTTGAGAAGTAAGGAGATCTTATTATATCCCAGCGTCCAGACCACACGAGAAATCCTGTAAGAAAAAGGACAGAAGACCCGGTAATTCCCGAGATTTCTACCGGGACTTTTACAGAACCAAGGGTAAAACGGTCTCGATTTTCAATGGCTTCAATATGGGATTCAAATTTCCTCATATATTCTTCTGACAAGTTTTCCTGGCTTTGAATGTCCCTGACTTCACTCTCCAATCTTTCGATCTCTGGCTTAAGGTTGCTGTGCACAAAATCAGAAAGTTCGGATATAGCAGCCTGTAGAGAACGGAGATTTTCCGAAAGACTGGAAAAAAGAGCACTAATATCCCTTACCCTGTAACTAACTCCTGAAACCTCCGAAGAGCTATCAAGAAAAATCGTAGGAGCGTTTGAACCTTCTGAAGAAGGGAATGCAGCATTGAAGGCAAAATTCGAAATATCCTCTCCCGTAAGCGATGGAATAGAATCTGAAAGTAAAGAATTTTTGGGAAGGAGAAAAGAAGCTTCAGGAGAGACAGAAGGTCCCTGAGAATGGACTGAAGAGCCTGCAGCAAGATTTGCAGAGTTCAGCTCCTGAAAAGAATCTGAAGACATCCCTGAAAAAGCTTTTCCAGCCTGTAAAGTCTGAGGCACTTCAAGGGATAAACGACGCTCAACTGCTCTCAACCGCTTTTCAAAACTTCTAATGTTCTGGTCAAAAACCTCGATTCTCCCCTGCAAATCGTTTCTGATTTCGGGCTCTGCCTGATATGATTTGCTCAATTGAACCATAACCCCCATAAAATTTATCATATGAAATCATACCCAAACAGTATATAAATTTTTTTATTGACTGGTAAAAAATGAGGAATGTGCCTCTTCCGAAAAAGGGGAGGATGAAAAAAGAAAAAAAGAAAGTAAGCGAAAAGTAAGTAATGAAAGGAAAATAAGAAGATCAGATAGGTCTGATCTCAACAATATCTCCGCTGTCCTGAGCTCCCATGATTTCCGATGCAAGATCCGAGTTTATCCTGAGTTTTACATCTCCATGCCGGCTAACAGTTGCACTGAAGAGATATTCATCTTCGATGAAAATTTCCACATCCTTTCCTGCAAGTTCAATGGCCCCAAGGATAAGGTGTTTCTTTGTCCTTTCGATGATAGGATGAACCGGGAATGCAGGAGTACTTTTTTCAGGTAAAGGTTCCCTGGTCTTTCCCGGGAAAGTTTTGCGCTCGCCCCCGCGCTTCAGGCCTTTTGTGCTTTCCGGAGCTTCGGCTTCCATCTCCCTGACATCGATATGTAGCCCAAGGATATTTTCGATCCTGTCAATGACGTTACCGCCTTTACCAATAACCTTCCTCATATCCTCGTTATGAACCTTTACGATTGCACTGTCGTCTGAGGTCACTTCCACTTCAACAGGACCAGTTGCATACCTGCTGATGACATTCCTTATCTCTTCCTCAGCAAGCTTCCAGGCAGGTTTCCGGCTTTCCCGGGAAGAACCGATTGGCATGACCACAACCTGTTCTCCATAGGTATAGATCTCATAATCGACCTTGCCGGTTTCGAAATCTGCAATGGTGATTACCGGCCTTGCGAGGTCCTGCTCTGTCATTCCATAAGGAACTTTAACTGTAAAGGCGAGCACCAGGACCTTTGCAACCTCTCCTTTATCGATGAAAATTACAGTATCCACTACCTGTGGGATTACACCCAGTTCAACTCTTCCTATAAGGCGCTGAATAGCATCTACTGCCCTGGTTGCATGCACGACTCCGATCATCCCGACTCCTGCGAGGCGCATATCCGCAAAGATCAGAAAATCCCCGGTCTTCCGTACTTCGTCATAAATAGTGTAGTCCGGCCTGACAAGGAGCAGGAGATCAGCGGTATCCTCCATTCTCCCGTTAAGGGGAGAATACTGAGTGATCTCAGGAGGCACCTGCAGATCCCTTGGAGATTCCATTGTCTTGACTACCTGCCCATGGTCATTCAAATAACGAGCAACTCCGGCAGCAAAAGTGGACTTCCCGGCTCCGGGAGGCCCTGCAATAAGGATCCCACGCTGGCTTACAATCCGCTCTTTCAGCTTATCGCTCAAGCGGTAGTGTTCAAGGTCAACTACAACTGTGGGCCTGACAACAGTTATCTCTATATCATCGGAGAAAGGAGGGTTTGCAATTGCAACCCTCATATTTCTGATCTGCAGGACCGAAGCCCCATTCGAAGACATCTCAATGAAGGACTCAGGGTCAAGCCTGGCTCTCTCAATAAGTTCTTTTGAAATGCTGGAAAGCTCCTGGGAAGTTGCAGGCTCTTCCCGGATCCGCACATAACGCACATTTCCAACAGGCCCTTTCTTGGCCATTGGAGTAACCGCATTTTTGAGATGTACAGACATTGTGTCATCAGTAAAGAAATGTTCTATTTTGAGAGGGCCGAACTCTGAGGGGTCCAGAACTTTGGGATGAATGTATTCAACTTCAAGTCCTTTTGCCTTAGCTATCAGAGACTGTACACGGTCTTCACTAACGAACAGCCCGCCTACCTCAAGAGCCGTACGCCGGATAAGGGCATCCACCCTTCCCTCCCTGGAAAGCTTAATTTCCTCAAGAGTGGGCTGAAC
Organism: Methanosarcina subterranea; assembly: GCF_055385895.1. Classification (NCBI taxonomy): domain Archaea; kingdom Methanobacteriati; phylum Methanobacteriota; class Methanomicrobia; order Methanosarcinales; family Methanosarcinaceae; genus Methanosarcina; species Methanosarcina subterranea. The sequence continues at coordinate 4,017,566 of NZ_AP042426.1, forward strand.
CCCACTGAACTGAAGATGAATCTCCCCTCTATCTGATAGCTTACGAAGTTCCGAAAGCTCTTCAAGACCTTTAAAACCTATTTCTCTACCCCTGTTTGCCTGGGCTTCAAGTTCCGAGACCACAGCTTCGGGAATGACAATCTCAGCGCCCCTGAACTCACCACTTCTTACGCGGGACGAGAGTCTCCCATCAATAATCACACTGGTATCCGGAACGATTCTCCATATCCGCTTCTCATCAGCCATATAAATGGATATAGAGCCAGAAAGTATATAATAAAACTTCTGCTGCTTTTTTTCAGATGAACGAAGTTAAAAAACAGGACTGGTGAGAAATAAAGCTTAAAATGGTTCTAAAAAGTAAGGATTAAAAAGATATAAAAAGTACAGCTTAAAATAAGTTAAAAATGTAAAGAAATGGAAGGAAACTATATACTAGAATTTGGTAAGCATGATCGAAGCAATATTGAGACAATTAAGAAAATATCGAGACAAATATAATTGAGGCTCAGTAAACGTCCTCAGGCTCAAAGACCTTTTCTCCTACAATTTCTCCTTCAAGATTTCGGTAAAAACAGGATCTGTATCCCATATGACAGGCTCCTCCAATCTGTTCCACCAGCAGAAGAATAGAGTCCATATCGCAATCAATCCTGATTTCCTTAACTTTTTGCAAATTCCCGGAAGTTTCACCTTTTTTCCATAGTTTTTGCCGGCTACGACTCCAGAAATGGGCGATTCCTGTTTCAACAGTCTTTTCAAGGGCCTCTCTGTTCATATAAGCGCACATCAGGACTTCCTTGCTGATTCGGTCCTGAACTATGGCAAGAATCAGACCATTTTCATATTTCAGGGTATCAAAGTCAATCATGTGAGAGAAATTGCCAAACTAGTATAAAAAAGGAAGTTTAATAAAATATTTACTAAGAATGAAGAGATTTTAGAGAACAAAAATTAATTTAATAGGATAAAAACCTTAACAGGTACGCATAGAAGACCTTGACAGATACGCATAGAAGAAATACTCAATAAAAATAGAAGCAAATGAAGAACTACAAAATTGAAGTAGGATACATTTACGTTTCTGCTACATTCTTCGTAACCCGAAAAAAGAACCTGATTTTTTTTGAAAAACAGAGAGCGAAGTTAATTTACAGACTGATTTCAGTAAGATTCTCTACCCGTCTTCAAAAGTTGGGAACCTGAAGTCGAGGCGGGGAATAAATGCTCAGTCCTGACAAAGAGTGATAATAATCCAATTATGTAAAATAAGTCATAAAATTTACAAAGATATATATTGTATTCTACTTAAAATGTTCTGGAAGAAAACAGAGTTTAGCACTTTATTTTCGAACAAAAAAGAATCCATAAAAATAATTTATTGAGACTTGTGGGTGAGAAGGATGAGTTTCAAACTTAGAAACAAGGTTGCGTCCCTACTGGTAGTATATGGATTGCTAATAGGGTCAACTATTCCAGTTTCTGCACTGAATACAGTGGACAGCGAACCTTATGATATATTTGAAAAGCTGACAATCGACGTAGCCAGCGACCAGAAGTATGTACCTGAGGAAATCCTTGTGAAGTTCAATCCTGGTGTCTCCGAAGAAAAGATAAAAAACATCAATGCCGGGCACGGGACGCAGGTGACTTACACCAGTCCCTATGCAGGATTCAAGATATTGAAAATCCCAAAGACAAAAACTGTTGAAGAGATGGCAGAAATCTACAGTAAAAATCCCAATGTAGAATATGCAGTACCCAATGCCATAATGTACGCATTTATGGTGCCCAATGATCAATATTACGATTTACAGTGGAATTTCAAGGCTTTCGAAACAGGAGTAGGAGGAGGGATTAACCTTGAACCTGCATGGGATACATCTACAGGAGATGGAGTAACCGTTGCAGTACTTGATACAGGAGTTGCATGCGAAAACTACTCCCTATACAAAAAAGCACCGGACCTTGTGAATACCAATTTTGTTCAAGGTTACGACTTTGTCAATAACGATGCCTATCCAAATGATGATAATGGGCATGGAACCCATGTAACAGGAACTATAGCCCAGAGCACCAATAACGGCATAGGGGTCGCAGGTGTAGCATACGACTGTTCTATAATGCCTGTGAAAGTTCTTAATGCGGAAGGCAGCGGAACTCTTGCGCAAATAGCAGATGGAATTTACTATGCAACTGAGCATGGCGCAGATATTATAAGCATGAGTCTTGGATATCATGCTCTCCGGGTAGATCCAGTTCTCAAAGCTGCTCTTGACACCGCTTACAGCAATGGAGTCACCATTGTTGCTGCTGCAGGAAATGACAATACGCGCTTTGTCAGCTATCCGGCAGCTTATGAAAAGTGCATCGCAGTTGGAGCCACAAGATATGATGGAGGCCGCGCTTATTATTCAAATTATGGTGATGCCCTTGATATTGTAGCACCAGGTGGAGACATCAGAGTAGACCAGAGCGGGGACGGGTACGGAGACGGAATCCTTCAGAATACATTCAATTCCACAACTAAAGACCCAGCAGACTTCGGTTACTGGTTCTTCCAGGGCACATCAATGGCGACTCCCCACGTATCAGGTGTTGCAGCGCTGTTGATATCCTCAAAACCCGATGCCACACCCGATGAAGTAAGGGCTGCAATGCAAAATACGGCAACAGATCAGGGCATTTCTGGCTGGGACAAGTATTACGGATACGGACTCGTGAATGCAGCAGCTGCCCTTAACTATATTCAAGGTCAGCCAATTGTAAATAATCCTCCGGTAGCTGAAGCAGGAGGCCCATATAGCGGAGTCACAGGAACTGCAGTAACATTTGATGGTTCAGCTTCGTATGATTCTGACGGAAGTATCGTTTCATATGAATGGAACTTCGGGGACGGAAGCACAGATTCAGGTGCGGTTCTAAAACACATATACTCCACTGTAGGAACATATACGGCCACCCTCAAGGTAACAGATGATAAAAGTGCTGTGAGAACTGACACGGCTATTGTGAAAGTTACTAAACCCAGAAAATGAGTCCGAAAAAAGAAAGTTAAAAAATAAGTTAAAAAAATAGGTTAAAAAAAGAAAATAAATTAAAATTTATGTCCCTGAGAAGGGACAAAATATTTCCTTTTTAAAAAAGAACCTCTGAAAGACCTTTGAAAAACCAGAAGCTCTGTTCTCACGGTTTAATCCCAAGAACATCCTCAACATATGCTCTTAAAATCTCCGCAACGCTCCAGGCCTGGGCAATGCAACCACCCGGAGAATAAGGGTAGTTACCATCAAAAACTTCGGAAATGGTACCTATACCTGCTGTTTCGAGATGGGGATCAAAGCCTTTCAGGAGAGTACGCATATCCTCAAGGCTCTCTTTTGAATAGTTATGTACTTTCCTGTAGGCTTTAACATAGGGTCCAAGGAGCCAGGGCCAGACAGTCCCGCTATGATAGGCTAAATCTCTGTTTTCAGGTCCTCCCTGATAGAGCCCTATATAAGAAGAATTATCCATTGAGAGTGTCCTGAGCCCGAAAGGTGTGAGCAGATCATTCTTCACCCTGTCCACAATAGCCTTTTCTTTTTCAGGAGAGAGCACTGTGTAAGGAAGCGCAACTGCGAGAATCTGGTTAGGACGGATTGAAGGATCTTTAATCTCATTTCCCGCCTCATCCTGGTATACCAGGTCAAAGAGACAGTTAGTTTCCGGATTCCAGAAAACTCTTTCAAAATTGGATGCTATCCCGGCTGCAAGAGTTTCATACGAAGAAGTTTCTTTGCCCAGGAGGCCTCCAAGTCTGGAAGCAGTTTCAAGAGCGTTATACCACAGTGCATTGATCTCACAGGCTTTACCTGCTCTCGGAGTCACCGGATTATTATTGACTTTAGCATCCATCCATGTCAGTTGAGATCCCTGACGGAGAAGGTAATCCGAATCCATCCCAATCCCGAAATCCGTGCCTTTACTGTAATTATCCAGTATATCTTCCACAGTTCCCCACATATCCGAAAGAAACAGCAGGTCCTCTGTATATGCAAAATAACGGCTCAGGGCATGAATAAACCAGAGAGATGCATCGACTGTATTATAGGAAGGTTCTCCCCCGAAAGCCGGGAAGTTGTTGGGAATCAGACCTTTTCTACAGTTACTGGCAAAGTTTCTAAGGATGGATTTAGCATCCTCAAAACGACGGGGAATCAAAACCAGACCAGGCAGAGAAATCATAGCATCCCGCCCCCAATCTGAGAACCAGGGATAACCGGCAATTACTGTCTTTTCACCTGTAGAAGGGTGTTTTACGATAAAAGAATCCGTTGCCCTGAGAAGTTTGAGTGCGAAAGGTTCGGTAAGCCTTGAATTGAAAGCAAGGAGATTCTGTCGATAAACCTCTCTGGTATAGAGTTCTTCAGCTTTTTCAAGAGTAAGAGAGGAAATATCTTCAGTTGACGCGGCAATAAAAAAATGAGATGTTCCAAGTTTAAGTTTGCTTTCGAAATAACCGGGGTTAAAGTTGTCTTCCTGGAATGCGAGCCCTCGCTCTTTCTCGATATCATACTCGAAGTTATAGTACCATTTTGGTTCGGCATGGTACTGGAGATTGGAGGCAAGCCAGAAAGTAAACCCATTCGAGCTTTCCAGTTTCACTACTTCAGTTTCAGTTTTTTGAGAAAAAGAAATGTCTTTAGAATGCGTGGTTCCATGAAAACTTCTTGCATTCACCAGAGGAGAGATTCTCAGCAGAGCCCCTTCCCTGCGGCACCTGACCTCATAGAAGATACAGACCATATTACTATTATGCACCATGAAAATCTTTTTTTTCACGGTAAAGTCCCCGGGCTGGTAAACCCATAGAGGGAAAGGCGCTAGAATAAACTTGGAAAGATAAGCAAATCCTCCGGGATAGACTGTACCCGGATATTTGTGGGTTGCAAGCTTATAAACCTCTTCATTAAGAGAAATCTCTTCATCCAGGGAGGAAAGCAGTAAAACTCGTCCAGGGGAATTCTTAGGAGCCGCAACAAGGAGCCCATGGTAAGTCCTTGCCCCAGCCCCAATGATTGTAGATGAAGCATATCCTCCGATTCCGTTCCCTATAATCCATTCTCTTTTTATACCTTCTTCATAAGTAGAAAATGAATCTGTTCCAAGCCTGATCCCACTCATATATACCTGATTAGGATTTGGTTTCTTATATAGTTGTACGTTTGGAAAGGGGATTTAAACAGAGATGAAGCATACAGTATAATAAGTTTAAGGATAATTATATTTCAATTGTAAACATAAACTATTTCAGTTGTGCAGGACATAAGAAAGTGAGAATCATGAAGCAAGACCTTTTAGAACTCCTTGTTGACATCTTCAAATCATCCGGATACAATGTCATAATATCCAGTCAGTGTGACATCCTTGTGGAGAAAAATGGGCATCAGGCTTATGTCATGTGTGCCCTGAAACCAGATTATGAGGAAATAAAATATTTCTCTGAAAAGATAAGAGGTTGTACCGGAATCTATGTGATGACCCAGAAAGTTTTGGGAGAGCTGAACGATTATGCAGCCGAACTCGGCATATATATCTGGGACAGGGACGAACTGGCACTTCAGATTGGAAGGGCGGTTCTGGCAAATATGGAAAGAAAGTCAGGTGCTTATCAGACAGAATCCGAAATACCTTCAAAGGAATATCAGGAACAGGCAATGTCTGCCTCTAAACTCGCCGGAGAAAACTGGAAAAATGAAAACTTCAGACAGGGGCCCGGCTCCGGGGAGGGACTTATACCGCTTCAAGACATGTCGAGAGAGACAGAAAGGGCCTCTTTTGAATCCAGAGCCCTGTCAAAGCCAGTTGAGGAGAGAAAACCCTTAAAGAGGCTGGAGGATAGTGAGCTTTCCAGAGTTGAGCCGTGTGAAGTACTGAACATACAATCTGTAGAACCCAGGATTTCTAAAGATCAGGCAATTATCATAGCAAAACCCTATATCAGCAGCCCTAAAGATGCAATTTTGAAATTTGTACCTTTCTGGAAGTATTCTTATAATGTTGAAGCAGAAAAGCGTTTCAGGTCAAAAGTGATGAGCATTACTGGAGAAGGGAAGGGCTTTCTTAATGCTCTTAACAAGTCAAAAGAAAATATGGAAATAGAAGGTCTCGGGACGCCTACCAGGATTCCGGCAGTGCAGTACGAGGTAAAGCGGCCGAATGTAGATAAAAAGCAGGCAGAGAAAGTCCTTCTGGATTTAATTATACAGGAAAATACACGGGAGATGCGCTTTAACAATCTGGAAGGGCAGGCAATTATTTATGAACAAAAGAGTATTAGCCCAAAAGCCGATGAAATAGAACTCGACATGGAGCTTGTGTATATTCCTGTTTGGGAAGTAAAGGGTAAACGGAACTCCCTTGAGATCAATGCTTATAATGCCGGCGTACTTGAAGAACCTATAGATGAAGATGCCGAATTTCTGTAAAGGGAATCTGGAAAAGAATATTAGAAGAAAAATATATAAAATAGAAAATATATTTACGTATTGAGAAAAAAACGGACTTCCAGAAGAAGGAATCTTCAATCTGCCCTTCAAGACTCCTTTGACAAGGCTTTTTCAGGGAAAAGAGATGCTACCTCACATAAGCGTTATATGTGTTAGATGCAAGATTATATAACGCTGAGGAGTTATCTATAAGCTGTACCGGATGACATTTTATAGAAGATTAAGGTCTTCAGTGTTTTAAAATTATCAAAAATAAAAAGAGGTGCATATAAATGATTGAAGTAACAGAAAAAGCTGCAACAGAGCTGAAAACACTGCTGGAACAGGAAGGCAAGCCTGACCTTGCGCTTAGAATCTTCGTTGCTGGAGTAGCCTGCAGTGGAGTGCAGTACGGACTGGCCCTCGATGATGAAGTAAAAGAAGACGACGTGACACTGGAAAGCAACGGAATAAAGCTTGTAATGGCAAAAGATATCGAGAGGAGTTTCTCCGAAGGCAGCATCGATTACGTCGAAGACGAAAACGGAAAAGGCTTCCTTATCCGCAATCCCAGTGCCGGCGGCGGATGCGGTACCTGTGGCGGCTGCCATTAAATAGAGCAAAACCGCGCTAGGGCATGAAAAATACCCGAACCTGAAGAAGCAAATAAGAAAATAAAAACAAAGGAGAAGGGAATCTATGTTTCCAGGAATGGGAGGCGTGGGAGGCCGGGGAATGAATCCGGCTAAAATGAAGCAGATGATGAAGCAGATGGGGATTGATGTTAAGGAACTTAAGGATGTTGAAGAAGTTATTATAAAGACTGCAGACTCAAACATAATTATTGAGAACGCAAATGTCTCTATAATGACAGTCCAGGGTTCGGAAACATATCAGATTGTAGGCGATGCAAAGGAAGTCCCAAAATCTCTGGAAATCCCTGCCGAAGACATCAAACTCGTGATGGAGCAGACCGGCGTCTCCGAAGAAGAAGCCAGGAAAGCCCTGAAGAACTCAAACGGAGATCTGGCAGAAGCCATTATGGCACTTTCTGCCTGATTCCTTTTCTTCATTTTATCAATTTGTCAGCTTTTGATTATTCCCATTAGATAGTTAATATTTTTTAAATAAAAATAATGGCGACTGAGTCATTTTAATTTTTTTCTGGTTATTCTCCAATTTTTAAATACTGTAATTTCATTCAAATTCATAACTCCTTTACTCATTTTGTGGAAAGATGATTCAGTCATATCTGAATTTACATATAAATTTCCAAGAAATAATAAAACGTTCCTTAATTAATTCCATAATAAGTATTAATAATATGAGAAGTTGTTTATTTATCCAATGTTCATTTTTGAATTGGTGTTCCTTTTTTATTATTCCATCAATGCTAAAAATACCCATCATTATATATGGAAGTTTGACAGTTTTTTAAGAGACTCTATAAGAATATTTGATTTTAGAATCCATTTATTCAGATTTCTTTTGGGTCACTATCTTATTAAGAAAACGCACATGATATTCTTTGAATAACATGCACAACTAAATGAAAGTACTTTACCCCACTTTTTTGGCTATTGAATTCCTTATTACTTTGGGCAGTAAGGTTGTCCTAATTTTGGTTTTTCAAAACCGTCAGAAAACTAATCAGTGAATTGCCATCGAAGGCTCAAGTGTGACTTTGATCACGGATGCTAAATTGGCCTTTGAGGCAATTCCACTGCCCAAATAAATTGGGTGATATTATTTGATGATTGAAGTCATAAACAAAGCTTGTGGTTTAGACATTCACAAACTCTTTTTCATTGCTACAATTCTCAGTAGATCTGGTGAAAAACAACAGCAGCGTTTCGACAGAGATGATGAGGGAATTTTAGCCCTTAAAAATTGGGTAATATCAGAAAAATGTAATGTTGTTGCATGTGAATCAACAAGTGACTTTTGGGTTCCTGTCCATGATTCTTTGATAAAGCATCTACCGGTGATAGTTGGAAATGCGCGAGATATGAAGGTATTTACACATAAAAAAACAGATAAGATTGATTCAGAAGTCATTGCACAACTTGCACTTAATAATATGATTCAGCCATCAAGAGTTTTTCCAAAGGATCATAGAGATTTTAGATCATATGTTCGACTTCGGTTAACACTTGTACAAAAAAGAACAGATCTAAAAAATAAAGCTCACTCAATTCTTGCATCTGAAATGTTAAACCTGAAGAATGTGCTGACAGACATTTTCGGCAAGAATGGCAGAATGATCTTATCAGGAATCTCTTCAGGTAAGACTGTTGACCAGATTATCGCAAGTCTTTCTCCAAATGTTCGTAAAAAAAGTGATCAAATCAGAGAAATTCTTGAGCGAGAAATCTCTCAAAGTGCTGCATTCAGACTTCAGATCTGTCTAAAACTCATAAAAAGTCTTGATGATGAGATCGAAGCTTTAGAAAAAGAAATTTTCAATTATGCTTATAGAAATCATAAGCGAGAAATGGAGATTTTAATGTCAGTTCCAGGTATAGGAGAACTTGGTGCGGCAATTCTACTTGCTGAAATAGGCAATTTCAAGGATTTTTCTTCTGGAGATAAGCTTGCTTCTTGGCTTGGTCTGGTTCCTAATGTGTATCAATCTGCAGATAAATACCACAACGGAAGAATCACAAAGAGAGGATCAAAGAGAGCAAGATGGATTCTGACGCAGATTGCTCAAGCAGCGGCAAGAAAGAATAACAGTAAGTTAAAAGAGTTTTTTAACAGGAAAAAGAAGTCAATTGGACATGCAAAGGCAATTATTGCCTTGGCAAGGAAAATTGCAACGATAATATGGCATCTTATTACGAATGATGAGATGTACGAAGATGAAACTGGATATAAAAAAAGGGAAATTCAAAAGAGAAAGATTGTTGAGACCGAGATATTCTCAGTTGATGAACGAATAAAAATAATTAGTGAAATATTTGCAATAACGCGAAAAGAGGATGAAGAGAGCATGTGAGGAAGATATCCTCATGTACTTTCATGCTAAAATTAGGAGATGAGTAAGATTAATAGAATTCGTTTTTTGAATCTCTGGGGATACATTTTGGTTGTATCTGTGATATTGAGTTTGGTGATGACTCCTACGTGTATGGCAAAATCATTGGATTTGGAAAACGAGTTCAATGATACCGAATATAATATGCAGTTGCGGGACATGATTGTAGAAATCAATAAACTCTATGATGATGTTGAGCAAGGGAAAATCACTCAGGAGACTGCTAATAAAACGAGGGCTTCTCTTATAGATAATCCACGATATAACCAAGTTAAATTGAAAAAGCAGCTCGATAAGAGAGATCATGAAATTTTGCTACGCGATAAAAGCAAGTTCAATGAGACCGAATATAATACGCAGCTGCAGGATATGATAGTGGAAATCACCAAATTCAAAGATAATATTGAGCATGGGAGAATCACTCAGGAGGCTGCTAATGAAACGGTGGCATCTCTTATAGATAATCCACAATATAACCAGGTTAAATTGAAAAAAGAGATTGTTGAGAGAGAACACGAATTTTCACTACGCAATAGAAGTCCCCGGATACCTGATGAGATCCTTAATGGTACAGGTTCGCTTTCCAAAAATACACTAACCCCTGTAAATCTTTTAAGCACTACCTATACATACCCACTAAGCTATATGACAACAAATAAAGGTGGATTGGGATTGGCCATAATGAAGCCACAATACATGAAGCAACTCCACCTGACCCCGACCAATATGTGAGGATTGCAGCTCGGAGCGAGGCTTTAGTTAATATCCATGCAGATGCGGATATGTTCAGTTATTTTTACATCTCGAAGAGTAGGTAATGCAATTGTAAGTGTTGATTTTGATTGGACTGGAGCCTGTACTTTTCCTGATGAATGTACCATACACTTTGTTTTGTGGAAACTGGTACAAGTAGGAACGGAATTGCAGTGGGTTAAAGCTGGTGACGACGACATTGTTAGCTTAACCGGCCTTACTTTATTAAGTGGCCCACATAATGCCAGTGAAAGTTTTTCAACATATTTAGACGAGAATTGTTTTTATTGCATCGCTCTATATTAATACAAAATCAAGTTCTGAGGCTTATATGTCACCTGCTTCAGTGGCTGACTTTGGATTCACTGCAACTGATGAAAACCCTAGGGTAAGATGGCATCAAGCGAAGGTGATTTACTAATTAATTTTATAGTTTATTCCAAAACCCATTATACTTAAACCCATTGTTCTTAATCATGAAAGTTTCAGAACTATTTTCCAGGATCAGAAACTTGATTGGTAATTCGGAATACGAAATTCAGAGAAGTAACTTTGAGTTTTGGGATGAGCTCAAAGAATATGAGTACAGACGAATGATTATGTTAAGATTATCGTTCTTTTTGTTTAGAAATTATTTTAAGAAATAATATTATAAATACAAAAAACGACAGCATAACGAGCATAAATACTATTTCAGTGACTCCTATATTCATCTTGTATTCCTTACATTTATGAGTTTTGAATTCATTTTTGATTTTTCTTTAATTGCTAATACAATATAACTTATTTTCCTTTGATCTCACTTCGTTTATAATAACAAATATTAAAAGAGTGTCAGTCTCATCTTAAACTTTATTAGATTCATTATCTATCTTAATTCTTCTTTAGAGCTATTTTTAATCCTCTCCATTATGCTGGAACTTTCAAGAATATGTTTGAAATTGTACTTCGGGAGCACGATGTCTGTTTCGCTATGCTGTGCTTCGCTCTAGCAGACAAAAAAGTAGATTAAATCGAAAAAGCAGTTTCAAAGAAGTAAAAACAACAGTAATAATCAAAACAATAGTAATAACAAAAACAGTGTCAAAAAATGATGTCAAGAAAAGATATCAAAAAACATTATCAAAAAGCAGTTTCAAAAAGTAGCATCAGAAAACAAAATTTTCAGAAAAAAATCAGTATCAGAAAAACAATACCAAAGTAAGTAAAAAACAGTTTTAGAATAGATTTGAAAGTAGTATAGGGTGAGTTTGGCAGCGATCCAGAGTTCCCGAAGGCTCGCACACTTCAGTACAGTAAGGAACGTGGACAGGCTTATCTTCTGTGTTCGGGATGGGTACAGGAGTTTCCCTGCCGCTATGGCCGCCAGACTCTACCTATAAATGGGATATGGAAAGATGAAGTCATGTATAGGTGTGCTGCATACTGAATTTCGCCTGGACCTGAATTAGGTGAAAGGAACGGATAGTTAGTGAACGCGGACTGAACACCTCGTTGCCTTGGTGCTTACATCCCGTTTCTATCAAACCGGTCTTTTACCGGAATCCTTAAAGAGGTCTCTTTTTAGGTCAGATTTCGAGCTTAGATGCATTCAGCTCTTATTCCTTAGCGCGTAGCTGCCCGGCGATGCCTTGTCAGACAACCGGTACACCAGTGGCGCCGCTGCTTGGTTCCTCTCGTACTAAAAGCAGCTTACCTGCAGACCTCTGGCACCTCTAGTAGATAGTAACCGACCTGTCTCACGACGGTCTAAACCCAGCTCACGATCTCCTTTAATAGGCGAACAACCTCACCCTTGGCCGCTGCTGCACGGCCAGGATGGAAAGAACCGACATCGAGGTAGCAAGCTGCCGGGTCGATATGTACTCTTGCCGGCAACGACTCAATTATCCCCGGGGTAACTTTTCTGTCATTTTTGGCCCCCACCAAGGAGGCACAAAAGTTCGCTAGAACCGACTTTCGTCTCGTCATCCACTGCTGTGCTGAATAACGTCAGGCTGACTTATGCTCTTGCACTCTTCAGTGAGTTTCCGACCCACTTGAGTCAACCATTGCGCGCCCTTGATATCTTTTCAAGGGCGTCCCGCCCCAGGCAAACTGCCCACCTATCGGGGTCCTCTTCGCAGAGTTAGGGTCGTAGTCCCGGAAGGGTAGTGTCCCAATTGCGACTCCACGGATGCTGGCGCACCCGCTTCGACGTCTCCTACCTACACTGTACATCCAGAACCACAACCCAACGACAGGCTGCAGTAAAGCTCCACGGGGTCTTCACTTCCCCCTAGAGGTCTCTAGACTGTGCACTAGAATGTAAGCTTCACCGGACTCCAGTTAGGGACAGTAGGGCTCTCATTGATCCATTCATGCAAGTCGCCAATTAAGCGACAAGGTACTACGCTACCTTAAGAGGGTCATAGTTACCCCCGCTGTTTACAGGCCCTTCTTCCCGTTGAACCGGGGTTTCAGGTACCTGCACTGAGCAGGATTCAGAGATTGTACTAGCCCTTACGGGTTTGCAATCTCCTATGTTGGTATTAGACAGTTAGAGCCCCCTGGTCACTGCGACCTGCTGTCTACACAGCAGGCACTCCTTCTCCCGAAGTTACGGAGCTAATTTGCCGAATTCCCTTAACTGAATTACTCCGACACGCCTTAGCCTTTTCAGCTAGGGGCACCAGTGTCAGTTCTCGGTACGGACATTTAGCTGTCCTTTTCACGGGTTCCTGGGTGCAGCCGACTTTAGCCATAACAGATTCGCCCGCTTCTCGCCATTACGGCTCTCCACGGGATTCGCTGCTTAGACGGCGCGACGACGCCGCTCGGCCTGCCCTGAAACGTCAGAGCTCAGTGCTAAATGGTACAGGAATATTAACCTGTTTCCCTTTTGGCGTACTCGAATTACGGTACGTCTTAGGACCGACTAACCCTCGGCTGACGATCATTGCCGAGGAAACCTGGCCCCTTCGGCGGCAGGGATTCTCACCCTGCTATGCTGCTACTATTACCAGGATTTTCGTTTGTGAACGGTCCACAGGACTTCACAGCCCTGCTTCAGCCCGAACACAACGCCTTCCTACGAGATTACCTTTCGGTACTCCGTGGTATCGGTGGTCGACTTGAGCCCCGTCAATTTTCGGGGCCCCAAACCTCGACTGGTGAGCTGTTACGCACTCTTTGAAGGGTAGCTGCTTCTAAGCTAACCTTCCAGCTGTCTTGGGCTTGGGACGCCCTTTAGTGTTAACACTTAGTCGACACTTGGGGACCTTAACCACGGGCTGGGTTGTCTCCCTTACGGACTACAAGCTTACCCCAGTAGTCCGGACTCCGACTTTCTTCGATGACAGTGGGTTTGGAGTTTGACAGGCGGGCGAGGGGTTTCCCCCCGGAACCGCCAATCAGTGCTCTACTCCACCGACAATCTCCGGTCAGGTCATGCTGCGACATGTTTCGGAAGGAACCAGCGGATGCCGGGTTAGATTAGCATTTCACTACGAGACGCAGGTCACACGAATGATTTGCAGATCAATACCGCTTGCGGTCCTCCACGTAGCTTTCGCCACGCTTCAACCTGCCCACGCCTAGATCACCCGGCTTCGGGTCGTACCCCGGTGACTCCACGCACTTGTATACGTCGTGCCTCACCCGTGAGGGTTGCGCACATGTTGCTTTCGCTTCGGCTGCCCAGATAAAAGGTTAGCCATCGCCACCAAGATACACTCCCTGGCCCGTTCTTCAAAACGTAAGATACGACACTGGCAGTGATACTCGTACAACACCCTCGCGGGTGGTTCCTTCGTATCAAAGATCCTTTCATGCCGTATCGTTCCATCACTATCAGGTTTCAGGCACTTTGCACCTCCCTTCTCGGGGTACTTTTCAGCGTTCGGTCACCCTACTATTTCGCTATCGGTCTCAAGTAGTATTTAGTTTTGGAGGTTGGTGCCCCCCGGATTCCCGCACGATATCCGACGCACGGTACTCAGGGACATGTTCCGGTCTTCTGGCTTACACCTAAGTGACTGTCACACTCTATGGTCTGCCGTTCCAGGCAAGTTCGGTTTTGCCGCGAGACGTTTGAACAGCCCTACAACACCACATTTCCCCGAAGGGATTCGGTTTGAACTGTGCCGTTTTCACTCGCCGTTACTAGCGGCATCTCGTTTGATTTCTTTTCCAGCTCCTACTGAGATGTTTCAATTCGGAGCGTTCCCGATCATTACTGATCACTATGGAGAGGTCCCATTCGGAGATCCCGGGTTCATTGGCTCCATGCACCTACCCCGGGCTTATCGCAGCTTGGCACGTCCTTCATCAGCTCTTGAGCCGAGCCATCCACCTGATAGCATAACTCCTGTTACACCTAACCAGGTCCAGTTAGCGTTCAATATACAGCACCTATACACGACTTCATGTGCCCGCGGTTCCGCGCAGGCTATCCATCCTTCCCCGATAAGCTACTTACCGGGTGCACTTGATGATAATGGAATAATTTGTTATTTTGAATAACAAATTGGTTTGTTATTAATGGAGAGATCCAGATGGAATCCATTGGATCTCTGGTTTGAGGATTTGTTCGGTTTATCGGCATCTGGGTGATAGTGTTTTTTGGCTTAGGAGGTGATCCAGCCGCAGATTCCCCTACGGCTACCTTGTTACGACTTAACCCCCCTTGCAAAATTCAGGTTCGAACACGGCACAGAGTCCGTGCCCTCACCCATACCTCACTCGGGTGGTTTGACGGGCGGTGTGTGCAAGGAGCAGGGACGTATTCACCGCGCTATATTGAAACGCGATTACTACGGATTCCAGCTTCACGAGGGCGAGTTACAGCCCTCGATCCGAACTACGAATGGGTTTGTGAGATTACCAACCCCTTTCGGGGTAGGGACCCATTGTCCCATCCATTGTAGCCCGCGTGTAGCCCGGGAGATTCGGGGCATACTGACCTACCGTGGCCCGCACCTTCCTCCGATTTAACACCGGCGGTCCCCACAGAGTACCCATCGTCCCGGAGGACATGCTGGTAACAGTGGGCACGGGTCTCGCTCGTTGCCTGACTTAACAGGATGCTTCACAGTACGAACTGGCGACGGCCATGCACCTCCTCTCAGCGATTCAGGCAAAGTCTTCAGCTTGGCCTACATATTGCTGTCGCCCCCGGTGAGTTGTCCGGCGTTGAGTCCAATTAAACCGCAGGCTCCACCCGTTGTTGTGCTCCCCCGCCAATTCCTTTAAGTTTCAGCCTTGCGGCCGTACTTCCCAGGTGGCTCGCTTCACGGCTTCCCTGCGGCACCAGACACGGTCGCGCCATGCCTGACACCTAGCGAGCATCGTTTACGGCTGGGACTACCCGGGTATCTAATCCGGTTCGTGCCCCCAGCTTTCGTCCCTCACCGTCGAACCCGTTCTGGTAAGACGCCTTCGCCACAGGTGGTCCCACAGGGATTACAAGATTTCACTCCTACCCCTGTAGTACCTCTTACCTCTCCCGGTTCCAAGCCTGGCAGTATCCCCCGAAAGCCTAACGGTTAAGCCGTCAGATTTCCCGGAGGACTGACCAAACCGGCTACGGACCCTTTAGACCCAATAATCACGATCACCACTCGGGCCGCCGGTGTTACCGCGGCGGCTGGCACCGGTCTTGCCCGGCCCTTGCTAACAGGTGTATTTTACACACCCGGACAGCCAGCATATGATGCTGGCACTCGGTGTCCCCTTATCACGGTTTCCCGCATTGTAAAGTTTTCGCGCCTGCTGCGCCCCGTAGGGCCTGGATTCATGTCTCAGAATCCATCTCCGGGCTCTTGCTCTCACAACCCGTACCCGTCGTTGGCTAGTAGGTACGTTACACCCACTACTACCTGATAGGCCGCAGACCCATCCTTGGGCAGACGAATCCATTTTACGCATAAAGCATTCCAGCAGATATGCGGTATCCGGAATTATCCCCAGTTTCCCGGGGTTATGCCGGACCCAAGGGCAGGTTATCCACGTGTTACTGAGCAGTACGCCATGTTCACGAAGAACATATGACTCGCATGGCTTAGGCGAACACCGATAGCAGTAACCTCTGGCAGGATCAACCAGAATTGTTATAGCACACTTGTTGAAATTAAAGGTCTTGGTCGCAGAAACTTGCACTAACAACATCAAATTCAGTTAGTTCATTTCGCGATAGATGTGAAAACACCTATCACCCAGAATTAACCGAACCGACAAATCCTCGTCAGACAGAAAACAACTTCTGTCTCCATTTTTAATGAATAGTAATTGCTGCATTTATGATGCAGGAAGTTATAGTTACTCACTCATAGTATTTAAAGGTATCGAATTCTCCTTTTGACAGGAAGGATCTTCAACCAGATCACTATGAGAAAAACCCTCTAGCATGTTATTAGAACCACACTAGATCAGGAATACATATGTATGTATCCATAGTATTTAAAGGTACCTATTTCCCTCTTAAAAAGGAGAGATATGAACCAATGAGACTATGAGAAAACCAACCAGCACAATCATATTCATGCTGGAACGGGAAACATATATACATTAGTTTTTGTATATAAAGCTTTTCATTCAGGAAACATTATAAAGAAAAACAAACATAACATATAATGGAATTTTGTTTTTTCAGTTCCTGAATTCCACCCTGGAATTAATAATTCGAGAGCGGCGCACGCTTGTTTTGCGCATGAGACATACAAACACACATCCGATATATATACCTGTCGCCCAGCGCATTACGTGGAAAAAAACAATAAAAAGAGACATAGAAAATAGAACCGAAAAGCGCAGCATTAAAATAACAACAGAAAGTTGAAAGCTGCATGACGAATAACCTTAAAGCCCGAAAAAAGAGATATAAGGATATTTAAGGGTATAAAAATAATAAATAAAATAATAATTACAAACTACATATAATGAGGTATCACACTGGCAGACTTAAAGAAACCTGCATCAAAAGCCAATCCCAGTACGGAAGAGCCAATTACAAGAGTACGCACTCCGCGCAGGGAAAATAATGAGATTCTGGCAACCGTTGAAAGTCTCCTTGGTGCAAATCGTCTCAGGCTCCGTTGCATAGATGGGGTCGTCCGTATGGGGAGAATTCCGGGTTCGATGAAGAAGAAAACCTGGATTAGAGAGGGAGATGTCGTCATTGTTGTGCCATGGGAGTTTCAGAACGAAAAGGCAGACGTGATATGGAAATATACAAGACCACAGGTAGACTGGCTCGAGAGAAAAGGGTACCTGAAAGGATAATACAGGAATGGACCAGGACGAGAAAATAAGGCGCATTGATACCGCCAAGGATAAGTCGCGTGCCAGGGAGAAAGACTCCGAGCGGCTGAAAGTGGAAGAGAACGTATTTGATGTTCCCACTCTAAAGATCCTTTATACTCTTTCCAATAAAGGTATAATAAAGGCATTGGGGGGATCCATCAGTACTGGAAAGGAAGCGAATGTATTCTATGCAGAAGGCGAGGAAAAAAGAGAACTGGTAGTAAAGATATACAGAATTGCCAACAGTACTTTCAAGGCGATGAATCCCTATATTATGAAAGACCCTCGCTTTACAAACATTCGAAATAACAGGCGAGATATAATTTTTGCATGGACACGCAAGGAATCCCAGAACCTTAAGCGTGCAAAGAGCGCAGGAGTACGAGTGCCTGAGCCAGTGGTTGCTGAGAAAAATATTCTTATCATGGAGTTCATGGGAAAAGAAAAGATACCCTATCCCCTGTTAAAGAATACGCACCTGGAAAATGATGAGGCAAAGCTTGTTTATGACAGAGTCGTTGAATATATGCGTCTGCTCTATAAAGAAGCTAATCTCGTGCACGCTGACCTGAGTGAGTACAATATCCTCATTGATCCGACAGATACGACCCCTGTTTTCATCGATATGGGACAGTCTGTGACTCTGGAACATCCTAATGCCAGAGAGTTTCTCTATAGAGACATTCAAAACATACTCAGGTTCTTCGGCCGATACGGAATCAAGGACAAACCTGAAGAACTACTTTCAAAAATACAGGCGGAAACTACATGACCCAGTACCTCAAAATTCCCAAAGAGAGAATCGGAGCAATTATTGGTCCGAAAGGAGAAACAAAGAAATTTATCGAGGATAAAACCGCTTGTCAACTTGACATAGACAGCGAAAGCGGAAAAATCGATGTTACCTGCGAGGAAGATCCATTAAAAGAATTCAGGATTCTTGAAACCCTCAAAGCCATAGGAAGAGGCTTCAGTCCAGAAAAAGCCCTCGAAATCCTTGAAGACGACATGCTGATGCTTGAGGTAATTGACCTTTCCGACGTTGCCACCACTCCAAAAGAACTCCAGCGAGTAAAAGGCAGGATTATAGGGAGAAATGGTCGAACCAGAGAACTTGCAGAAAGCCTGATAAATGTCAAGATTTCCGTATACGGGAAAACCGTATCCATACTCGGGTATCCTGAGCAGAATACCATAATACGGACAGCCATAAAAATGCTGCTTGACGGAGCTACTCACGGCGCAGTCTACAAGTTCCTTGAAAAGAAGCATCAGGAACTGCTGCACTCGCAGCTGGACTCGATCGACTTTTACTGAAAAAGTATTTAAAAAAGGAGAGTTCCGGAACCTCAATCTTATCCGGTCTCTTCAGAGTTTTCTTCGTCTTCCTCATCTTCTTTTGATCTTTTTCCACCGCCCTCAAGGAAGTTGCCCCTGCCAGGCTTTGCATTAATGGACTCTTCCATCCAGATAATTTCACCTCTGGATAACGTATACTCCGGGAAGACTGCATCCATTCCTTCAAAAGGTGTCCAGCCAGCTTTACTGTGCAGCATCTCAGCCCTTATGGGTTGAAGGTTGCGCGGATCTACAATCATAAGGTCTGCATCAAAACCTACCTCAAGCCTGCCTTTGCCCTTGCTGTCCAGCCCGAAAGCCTTTGCCGGGTTCCAGCTTGTGACCATTATCATCTGTGAAAGAGGCAGGATATTTTTCCTGACTGCCGCAAGCATAAGAGGCATGAGAGTCTCAACTCCGGGCACCCCGGAAGGAGCAAACCTGATATCAAGATCCTTTTCAGACTCAAGGTGCGGAGCATGGTCTGACGCTACCATGTCGATAGTCCCGTCATTCAGCCCGTTTACAAGCGCTTTTATGCTGTGGCTCCCTCGCAAAGGAGGGTTCATCTTGCCAAAAGCCTTGAGCCTCTCCCAGTCTTTTATAGAAAGAAACAGGTGATGGGGAGTGACTTCACATGTAAAAACTGGTGTTTTGTTTTCCCTTTTTGCAAGATATCTTTCTTTTCGGATCATCCCCACAGCTTCAAGCGTACTCAGATGGCAGAAATGTGCCCTTACCTGGAGTCTGGAAACAAGCTCTAGAGCACCCTGGACAGCCGATGACTCGCAGGCGTTTGGGCGTACCCTTGAATGGTAATCATAAGAAACGTCATCTTTTAACAGCTGTTCCAATTCAAGGCGCATTTTTTCGTCCTCGGCATGGATTGTAGCAAGGGCTCCGAGATTTTTGATCTCAGCCAGGGCTTCTTCAAATGTCTCCTCATTGATATTCAGCCCGCCTGTAGACTCAGCCATGAAAATCTCCCCGAAAGCCATAACACCCAGCCTCCAGAGCTCTTTGAGCTTTTCGATATTTCCTGTTACCCCGCCATTGATCCCGAAATCAACAATAGATTTCTTCCGGGCAAGTTCAAGTTTCTGTTCAAAAGAACGCCTGTCCGTTGTAGGAGGGATGGTGTTTGGCTGGTCGATAACAGTGGTAATCCCTCCGGCGGCTGCAGAGCATGATCCTGTATACCAGTTTTCTTTCAGGGTCATGCCCGGTTCCCTGAAGTGGACATGCACGTCAATTCCGGCAGGCAGAGTAAGTGCACCTTCTGCATCTATTACCATATCCGAACTTGAGACCCTGAAATCCTTTCCGATTTTTGTAATTCTGCCATTCTCAATAATGATTTCTGCAGGCTGAAGAGAATTATTGTAATAAATTCTCGTATTTTTGATATGAATATCAGGCATGGGCGTCTATACGCTTAAAACATACTTAAAACATGTACATCAGCGGAAACTGAGAACCGGGCATGAAAAAGAAGTAGAATGAACATAAAGGAAAAGCCTTTTGGAGAGAAAAAATAAAAAAATAAAAAAATAAA
The DNA here is from genome assembly GCF_055385895.1 of Methanosarcina subterranea. Taxonomy (NCBI): domain Archaea; kingdom Methanobacteriati; phylum Methanobacteriota; class Methanomicrobia; order Methanosarcinales; family Methanosarcinaceae; genus Methanosarcina; species Methanosarcina subterranea. Next base: position 4,038,000 of record NZ_AP042426.1, read on the forward strand.
AAAGTAGAAAAATAAAAAACGCACATGATATTCTTCGAATAACATGCCCAAAAAGATGAAAGTCCTTTATACCTACCTTTTTTGTTTATTAACTCCATCATTACCTTAGGACAGTAAGGTTGTCTTTTCTTTGGTTGTGCGAAACCGTCAAAAAACTAATCAGCGAATTGCCATCGAAGGCCCAGATGTGACTTTGATCACGGATGCCAAATTGCCTTTGAGGCAATTCCACTGTCCTAGAAATGATGGAGTAATGTAAATTGGAAGGAGAAATAAACAAATCTTGTGGTTTAGACATTCACAAACGTTTTGTCATTGCTACTATTCTCAGCAGATCCGGTGAAAAACAGCTACAACATTTTGATAGAGATGATGATGGAATTTTAAACCTTAAAAATTGGGTAACATCAGAAAAATGTGATGTTGTTGCCCGTGAATCAACAAGTGATTTCTGGGTTCCGATTTACGAGGCATTGATAGATCATTTGCCTATTATAGGCAGTGTGCTTAATTTAGCATGAAAGTACATGAGGATATCTTCCTCACATGCTCTCTTCATCCTCTTTTCGCGTTATTGCAAATATTTCACTAATTATTTTTATTCGTTCATCAACTGAGAATATCTCGGTCTCAACAATCTTTCTCTTTTGAATTTCCCTTTTTTTATATCCAGTTTCATCTTCGTACATCTCATCATTCGTAATAAGATGCCATATTATCGTTGCAATTTTCCTTGCCAAGGCAATAATTGCCTTTGCATGTCCAATTGACTTCTTTTTCCTGTTAAAAAACTCTTTTAACTTACTGTTATTCTTTCTTGCCGCTGCTTGAGCAATCTGCGTCAGAATCCATCTTGCTCTCTTTGATCCTCTCTTTGTGATTCTTCCGTTGTGGTATTTATCTGCAGATTGATACACATTAGGAACCAGACCAAGCCAAGAAGCAAGCTTATCTCCAGAAGAAAAATCCTTGAAATTGCCTATTTCAGCAAGTAGAATTGCCGCACCAAGTTCTCCTATACCTGGAACTGACATTAAAATCTCCATTTCTCGCTTATGATTTCTATAAGCATAATTGAAAATTTCTTTTTCTAAAGCTTCGATCTCATCATCAAGACTTTTTATGAGTTTTAGACAGATCTGAAGTCTGAATGCAGCACTTTGAGAGATTTCTCGCTCAAGAATTTCTCTGATTTGATCACTTTTTTTACGAACATTTGGAGAAAGACTTGCGATAATCTGGTCAACAGTCTTACCTGAAGAGATTCCTGATAAGATCATTCTGCCATTCTTGCCGAAAATGTCTGTCAGCACATTCTTCAGGTTTAACATTTCAGATGCAAGAATTGAGTGAGCTTTATTTTTTAGATCTGTTCTTTTTTGTACAAGTGTTAACCGAAGTCGAACATATGATCTAAAATCTCTATGATCCTTTGGAAAAACTCTTGATGGCTGAATCATATTATTAAGTGCAAGTTGTGCAATGACTTCTGAATCAATCTTATCTGTTTTTTTATGTGTAAATACCTTCATATCTCGCGCATTTCCAACTATCACCGGTAGATGCTTTATCAAAGAATCATGGACAGGAACCCAAAAGTCACTTGTTGATTCACATGCAACAACATTACATTTTTCTGATATTACCCAATTTTTAAGGGCTAAAATTCCCTCATCATCTCTGTCGAAACGCTGCTGTTGTTTTTCACCAGATCTACTGAGAATTGTAGCAATGAAAAAGAGTTTGTGAATGTCTAAACCACAAGCTTTGTTTATGACTTCAATCATCAAATAATATCACCCAATTTATTTGGGCAGTGGAATTGCCTCAAAGGCCAATTTCAGTAGTTCGCTAAAATCTTTCCTCCACTTTTACTCTACCTTCATTTATCTCAAACACCACACTGTTGTCCTCACTCTTAACTTTCTTCTTATCCATTCCTTAATAATAAGTATAAATACTTCAAATCTGAACTTATCCTCATCTATGACCTGAGGTCCTCTTTTGACAATAGTAAAATGTTTATTCTGAATGTATAGCCATATATTTTTTAGTAGAAAGGATACCAATGCATAAAAGTACCTTATAGTTGCGTTTTTAGATGATGTCTTTGGTCTAACCACATTCCTCATCCTGTATGACGATTCAATAGCAAATCTTCTTCTGTAAACTGTACTGACCTTTCTTGGAGACCATTTAACTCCAAAAACAACAAAACCAAGGTTCTCACATCCCTTTTTACCTCTCTTTCCTTTCAGATACTTAACATCAATGATAATGTCTAAAAGAATCTTTTTCTTAGAATTCTTCATGACATATTGTGTACTTCGAGCCTTATTCCCATTCATAAGTTGCTTCATCTTCTCTCCTTTCTTGACAACAGGAACTATGTGAGGAACACCATTACTTTGCAAAAATTCAAACACATCTATAGAATAAAACTCTCTATCAAGGCAGAGAACCTTGATTTTAAAATTCAGTCTTTTGATGAGATAGAGAAAATAGGAGAGGTATTCAACCATTGGTTTTTTCTTTTCTACAGGAAGAACAGATACAGTAAACCTTTCGTTCTTGTTAGTGATGTAGAGGGAGATATATGAGTAAAAAGAGTTTGTTGACTTTTTAGCTTGGCTACGAATTACATATTTCTCGTTAGACGAATCTGTTTTCCCGTAATAAGGATCGTTGGTTAAATCAATGGCAAACTCATAGCTCTTACCTGTTTTGAGAGTTTTTAGGGGATTTTGAAGAAGAATCTTTTCATTGGATAGGATCAATTCGTCCATGTTTAGTTTCTTAAGATGGTAACGTAAAGATGTTTCACAAGCAACAGCAGAATACTGTTTTGAGACAGAATGGACTGAACTCTTATCGACTGCCAAACTCACAACAGTACGAATAATGTCTTCACTTGTAAGTGAACCATTGATCTTGAGGATTACATGAGATGTGAGAGGTTGTAATACAGAATCAATACAGTACTTTGACTTTAATTCGATTTTAAACCTATTTCTGAACTTATTTGTGAAAAAAGACATAGAGAGGCATTTTTCATTACATATAAAGGTATCGAGAAGCTTCCGTAATGAGGAAATCAAAATTAGCGAAGTACTGAATTTAGCATCCGTGATCAAAGTCACACTTGAGCCTTCGATGGCAATTCACTGATTAGTTTTCTGACGGTTTTGAAAAACCAAAATTAGGACAACCTTACTGCCCAAAGTAATAAGGAATTCAATAGCCAAAAAAGTGGGGTAAAGTACTTTCATTTAGTTGTGCATGTTATTCAAAGAATATCATGTGCGTTTTCTGTAAAATTTACTCTCTACCCCTTACTCTTCTTTTTTGATTACTGTTCCATTACTATATACTTGTTTCCTGTGATCCAGTCTTCATTTATATCAATTAGTATTGAGACTACCAGTCTCAATACTGAGTCTTGGTTAGGAAATGCTCCAACTACCTTGCTTCTTCTTTTGAGTTCCTTGTTGGTCCTCTCCATCATATTTGTTGTCCTTATTTTTTTCCAGTGTTTTTCTGGAAACTGCATATAGTTCATTACATCATACTGAAAACTTTCAAGGGTATCAGCTGCGCCTTCATACCCCATACTATCCAGTTCCATAATCAGGTCATTCAACTTCTGACGGTCTACTAATGCTTCTTTTATCTTCTCAGCCACTTCTTTCTGCTTCTTTTTTGGCACTTTCTTGAGAACTTGTCTTGCCAGATGTACATGGCACATCTGCCAACTTGATCCAATAAAGGATTCTCTTACTGCTTTCTGTATTCCTTTATGGCCATCAGAAATAATTAACTTGACACCTCTTAACCCTCTTTTTTTCAGATCATCGAATAGATCTTCCCAGAACATAGAGGCTTCACTGTCTGCTAATCTTGTTCCAAGAATTTCACGGTAACCGTCATCCCTGATCCCAGCAACTACAAAGAGAGCTTTGTTTTCGTAATGAAGCCCATCTCTTACCTTGAAATAAGTCGCATCGATAAGCAAGTAAGGGATTTCATGTTCTATTGGCTTTGAGAGAAATTCTTCAACCTTCTCATCCAGTTCTTTTGTAATCCTGGAAACAGAAGAGGCTGAAATTTCTCCTACTCCTAATGCAGTCATGACCTTTTTCACCCTTCGGGTGGAAACTCCTTGAAGGTAAGATTCAGCTACAGCGGTTAAGATGGCCTTTTCAACTCTTGAATATTTCTCAAAAACCTGAGTTTCAAAGGGAAACTCACGGAATTGAGGCTTTAATAATTCGAGTTTCCCATGCTTGGTCAGGAGAGTTCGGGGTTTGTAGCCATTTCTACTAGCTTTACGTGAATCTGTCCTCTCATAACGTTGTGCACCAGCTTGGAGGAGGGCTTCCTCCTCCATTACAAGGTTTAAAAACCAGGTAATTAGCTGGCGAATTCCATCTTCCTGATCGACAAGATAATCTTTTATGAGTGGGAATAAATTAACCATTGACTCTGCATCCTCTTTTTTTTGTGGTGAAAGGAAAAGGATACAGAGTCAATCATATTTTACAGAACTTTCGGTACACTGCCCTATTATAGTTGGAAATGCGCGAGATATGAAAGCATTTACACATAAAAAGACAGATAAGATAGATTCGGAAGTCATTGCACAACTTGCATTGAATAAAATGATTCAACCATCAAGAGTTTTTCCTAAAAGGCACAGGGAATTCAGGTCGTATGTCAGGCTCAGGTTAACTCTTGTAAGAAAAAGGACAGATATAAAAAATGAAGCTCATGCTATTCTTTCTTCTGAAATGTTACATCTAGGTGATGTGCTAACAGACATTTTCGGAAAAAAAATGGAAGAGCAATTCTATCAGGAATTTCTTCAGGAAAAATATTGATCAGATTATAGAATCACTTTCTCCAAATGTTCAGAAGAAAGCTGGTCAGATAAGAGAGATTCTGGACAGAAAAATCTCTCAGAGTGCTGCAATAAGGCTTCAGATGTGCCTGAACATTATAAAACATCTGGATGAAGAAATCGAAATTCTGGAGGGAGAAATTTTCAATTACGTTTATAGAAATCATAAACATGAAATGGAAATTTAAATGTCAGTTCCTGGGATTGGAGAACTGAGTGCGGCAACTTTAATTGCTGAGATAGGAAACTTCAAAGACTTTTCTTCAGGGGATAAACTTGCTTCCTGGCTTGGGATAGTTCCGAATGTGTATCAATCTGCAGATAAATACCATAATGGAAGAATCACAAAGAGAGGATCAAAAGTAGCAAGGTGGATTCTGACACAGATTGCTCAGGCAGCAGCAAGAAAGAAAATAACAAGTTAAAAGAGTTTTTTAACAGAAAAAAGAAGTCAATTGGATATGCAAAGGCGATTATTGCCCTTGCAAGAAAAATTGCAACTATAATATGGCATCTTATCACAAGTGATGAGATGTATGAAGATGAGACAGGGTATGAAAAGGGAGAAGTTCAAAAGAGAAAGATTGTTGAAACTGAAATATTTTCGGTTGATGAACGGATCAAAATAATTAGTGGAATATTCGCAATTATGGGAAAAGAAGACAGAGAGAGTACGTGAGGAAGATATCCTCATGTACTTTCATGCCAAGAAAAGATTAGTTGAGTTTGACATGTTCAGCTGTAGTAAGATAGACAACACTTTCACAAATATTACAGCAGTGATCCGCAATCCTTTCAATATAACGGATCAGGAAAAGCAAATATGTGGCTTTAGAAATAATACTGGTATCTTTAGCCATCATTTCTATCAACTCAACCCATACTGAGTAAAAGAGCTTGTCGACCTCTTCATCCCGGGCTGCTGTCGCTCTTGCAAGTCCCGCATCCTGAGTCAAAAAGGCTTTCATAGAGTTTTCAAGCATATATGCTGCAATATCTGCCATTCTCTTTGTATCTATCAGCGGCTTTATATGTCCGCCTTCGATTTTTCCAGGGATTTTGGCAATATTAATTGAAAGGCCTACAATTCTTCTAAGGTCTGCTGAGATCTTAAGTGCTGATACGACAAGCCGGAGGTCACTTGCCATAGGTTGCTGAAGCGCAAGCAGGTCGAAAACAGAGGCTTCAATTCCTTTCTCAAGTTTATCCACTTCAGACTCATGGGCAAGAGTCATTCTGGCAAGCTCGACGTTGAGGTCTATAACCGCTTCCATAGAATCGCGAAAGATCAGCTCGGACATTTTCCCTAAAGAAAGTACGGACTTTTTAAGCAGGTCCAATTGCTGAAGATATCGTTCTCGAACCATTTTAATCACCCGAACCTGCCAGTAATGTAATCCTCAGTGCTCTTTTCCTTTGGACTGTGAAAGATCTGTCTTGTCTGACCGAACTCAATCAATTCGCCCATAAGGAAAAAACCGGTATAATCCGATATCCTGGCTGCCTGTTGCATATTATGAGTTACGATTACTATTGTATAATCTTTTTTAAGGTTCATGATCAGATCTTCAATCCTTGAAGTAGAAATCGGGTCAAGAGCGCTGGTAGGTTCATCGAAAAGAATGATTTCGGGCTTCACTGCCAGAGTCCGGGCAATACACAGTCTTTGCTGCTGCCCGCCACTCAGAGAAAGAGCAGGAGATTTGAGTCGGTCTGAAGTTTCATCCCAGAGAGCAGCAGAATGAAGAGCACCCTCTACAACTCCGTTGATATTCTTCTTATTTACACCATGAATACGCGGCCCGTATGCAACATTGTCATAAATAGACATGGGAAAGGGATTGGGTTTCTGGAAAACCATACCTACCTGTTTCCGGAGCTCAACAACATCAACATCTGCTCCATAGATATCCTTATTTTCGATTAAAACCTTGCCTTCAATCCTGCAGTTTTTAACAAGATCATTCATCCTGTTTAAGCAGCGGATAAAAGTAGACTTGCCGCAGCCGGAAGGACCTATAAGAGCAGTTACACTGTTTTTGGGGATGTGCATGGATATGTTCTTAAGAGCTTGCTTTTCCCCGTACCACAGATTAAGATTTTCTACAATTAGATGAGGCTGAGCCATATGAGGCTGAGCTACGTTTTGAACAACTTCAGTCATTTACCGACCCCAATTATATATAAACCTGAGAATTTATTAAGAATCTAAACTTATGTCAAACTTATATTTTACGTCTCAGAATTCAATCAAATATTACACAGAATTTAATCAAATCAGAATTTAATCAAATTTGCAATTTTTGCCTATAATGCCTGCGGATCAAAACCGCAATGATGTTCAGGCCCAGTACTATACTCAATAAAACCAGAGCCGTACCGTACTGAATGGGCCGATTCTGAGTAATGTTTGTCCCGGAGGTAGCCAGCACGAAAAGATGGTAAGGAAGAGCCATAAACTGGGAGTATATCGAGTCAGGCAGCCTTGGCAGAAAGTAAGCAGCACCTGTTAGAAGAATAGGAGCCGTTTCCCCTGCAACCCTCCCAATACTCAGAATCGAACCGGTAATAATTCCCGGAATGGCAGCCGGCAGTACCACATGTCTTATAGTCTGCCATTTACTGATCCCAAGTGCAAGTGAGGAGTCCCGATACTCATTAGGAACTGCAATCAGGGCTTCCTGGGTAGAACGGATAATTACCGGGATAATCAGAAGAGAGAGAGTAAGGCAAGACGACAGTAGAGAAGAACCGAAACCAACGTACTTAACAAACAGTGCCAGCCCGAAAAGCCCGAACACTACAGAAGGAGTGCCTGCAAGGTTGTTGATCGCCATTTCTATAAGCCAGGTAGTGCGGGTTTCTCCTGCATATTCGTTAAGATAGATGGCAGCCATAATCCCCGTGGGAAGAGCTACACCCATTGATCCTATGATAAGGAGAACGGTACCTACAATTGCCGGATAGATCCCGCCCTGAGTCATTCTCATGCGTGGCATCTCGGTAAGGAACTCAATGCTGATTGCACTGTACCCATTGTAAATAATATAGGCGAGAATAATCACCACAAATCCGGCTACCGTCATTGCTGAAAGGGTGAGCAGTGCAAAGGCGATTTTTTCGCTTGTTTTTGCATTTAATCTCATGCTCAGTCTATCCTGCACCAGAATAGGTTTATGATCGTTTTCATTTACTTTTGAGCTTAATTCCACTTTCAGTCCACCTTAAACCTGTATCGTTTTTTGATCAAATCCGCAATCAGGTTGATAAGGAAAGTTATGATGAAAAGCACAGTTCCAACTGCGAAAAGGGCATGGAAGTGAGCACTTCCCTGGGGGACTTCACCCATTTCAAGTGCGATTGTGGCAGTCATCGTCCTAACTGGATCGAAAATGCCTCCTGGAAAAGAAGGAATTACTGCAGTATTTCCTGTTACCATCATGAGAGTCATTGTCTCCCCTATAGCTCTCCCCATTCCTAACATTACGGCGGCTGAAATTCCGGACAGGGCTGCAGGGACTATGACCTTGTATATGGTTTGCCATCTTGTGGCACCCAGAGCCAGAGAACCCTGCTTGATAGTGCTAGGGACCGAACTTATGGCGTCCTCCGAAATAGTAATTATTGTGGGAAGTGCCATGATCCCAAGCATAATGGAACCTGTAAGGGCAGTTTGTCCAGTAGGCAGGTTAAATGTATTCTGCACAGCCGGGACCAGTATAACAAGCCCGAAGAACCCGAATACAACAGAAGGGATCCCTGCAAGGATCTCAATAAAGGGTTTCAGGGCATCTGCAACCCTCGGGTGTGCGATCTCAGAAATATAAATAGCAGAAGCAATTCCCAGAGGTACTGCAAAAAGGATTGCTCCGGCAGTAACAATAAGGGAGCCGAAAAAGAGAGGCAATAGCCCGAACTGCCTGTTCACGGATGTCGGGTACCAGAATTTCCCTGTGAGAAAGTCGAGAAGGGAGGTCTCTTTGAAGAGAAGTAAGCTGTCCCTGAATAAAAAGAGGCATATAAGGAGAAGGATAACGACCGTAAGGGCGCTTACTGAGAACAGCACCGATTCGATTGTTTTTTCCTTATAATTCCTGTTAAACATATTTTTTCCCTTGAAATAACTTTTACTGTCTGTACTAATTTACCGTTATTACTGTTCTATCGGGAAGTATCCGACTTCAGTCACCAGACTCTGCCCTGTCTCGCTCAGCACATAGTCAACGAATTCCTTTGTGAGGCCTGAGGGTTCCCCGTCAGTGTAGAAGTAGAGAGCTCTCGAAAGCGGGTATGCACCACTGAGGATGTTTTCAGAGCTTGGAGCTTCAGAGCCGTCCCCGGCATCCAGGCTTAAGGCTTTTACACTGCCATCAAGATAAGCAACGCCGATATAACCGATTGCATTGGGGTTCTGAGAAACTTCACCTACTATTCCCCCTGTAGCAGGCTGGGTAAGGGCATCAGGCCGATATTCGTCTCCCTGTAAAACTTCCTCTTTGAAGTATTCGTAAGTCCCGGAACTACTATCCCTGGAAATCACCACAATCTCCCTGTCCTCTCCGCCAACATCCCCCCAGTTGCTGATGCTTCCGTTGTAAATGCCGCGCAGCTGGTCAAAAGTAAGTTCATTAACAGGGTTTTCAGGGTTTACAACAACTGAAATACCGTCATAGGCAATAGTAGTCTCCACCGGATTGATGCCATTTGCTTTAGCAGCTTCTATTTCTTCAGTTTTAATTTCTCTGGACGCAGTAGCAATGTCTACCTCACCGTCAATGAGAGCTGTAAGCCCAACACCTGATCCACCCCCGGTAACAGTTACACTTTTATCAGAGTTTTCAATCATGAATTCTTCAGCTTCAGCCTGAGCAAGGGGAAGAACTGTGTCTGAACCTTTAAGAAAAATACTCTGTGATTCGTCTGCAGGGGCTCCCTCGGAGGGACCCTCACTATTCTCATTTCCGGTACATCCAATTCCCATAAATACGAGTCCAACCACCAGTAAAGTGAGGACCGTGTATGTTTTTAAATTATTTGGCATGTTACACATACTCCAAGAAATAAATAATAATAAGTTCACAATCTATATCTATCTGAGACATTTCCAGTACAATTCACTATAAAACGAGAGAAATATATAAGGATTCGCAATATAAAGTATATGGAAGTATATACAGATAATAAACCCCAACACAACTGATTAACTATATAGATAACATATAACATACATATAAATCACTGCCAATAACCTGAGAATCCCTGATTAATCGGTTAATAGTACTCAGAATATCCAGGAATGGAACCTTTAGTTTTTTCTTCTGTGTCCTGAGACTGAAACCGTTAGCCAGCCCCGCAAGAAATAATAAAAAGTGGATTCGTGCTGGATCAAAAGAAACTAAATAAAGAAATACATCCCTTGCTGGAAAATGCCTCTCTTGACCCGGAAACCGGTTTTAATTCACAGGTAAATGTAGGACGCACTCGCCAGCCTGTCTGGCGGTCCGTCGAAAGAAACAAAAAGAAAAGTAAAAAAGGAAATTGAAATTCTTTTATTTAGGAGTGATTTACAGTCGCCCATGTTAGTTCTTAATTGGCAATTCTTACTTACTGGCTACTTACTGGCTTTACCATAGTTTACTTCTTCTTTTTACAGAAAAGACCGCTCTCCTTCATCGAGCCTCTTTATCGAAATTTTTAATTTAGTCCTCTTAAGCGTAGCGAAAAGGACCGCGTACTCCCGAGGCGCAATTCGGGGAGGGAAGCGAAATTCAGAAAATTCAAAAATCGAACAGGGAACGCTGCTCTGCACGCCCATTCTCCATACACTGGGTTTTCTCTTCCTGCAATATTCCTTCATTCTCCCTTTGAGAGAATACTTTTTCCTGCTTTTTCACTTCAGAGTTCTTCACTTCAGAGTTCTTCACTTCAGAGTTCTTCACTTCAAAGTCAAAGAGACCTTTCTGCTTTGCATCAAAGTCAAGAGATGACATTTTGACCCCGAAGACTTCCAGAATACGTTCTACAGGAGGCAGGATCTGTTTCTTAACATAATAATCGACGTCTATAGACACATTATGTTCTCGGACATAGTCAGGGTCTTCGGCGCGGTCTACAAAGAGGCCTTTTCCTGCAGTGATGACAAAAGGAATCCTTGTCCCTATTGAAGGCATAACCCCGGTCCTTTTTTTCAGATTTTCCGCGACTGTCAGGTGAGGCTGCTTATTTTTATAACTTTCTGTTTTTCGAGTAAGGGTCCGGGTCAGGACAAGCTTTTCAATAAGCTCGGCATCTTTCCTGGGGTCAAGATTTCTGACATCACTGACCACCTTACGGACATATTCTACAGCCTGGTCAACATCACCCTCTATAAGCACAAGCTCAAGAACCTTGTTGAGGGTGATCGAGGTTAGTTCGCACCAGTCCCTGCGAACGGTTTCCATGCCTTTGACCTTTATTTTGCTTTCCCAGCCTGAGTTTCGGGGCTCAAAAAGCCAGAGCGCATAACGCTTCTTTGCAATGAGGAGTGCTCGTTCCGCAATAGCCTCAAACTCAAGCTCCATCGGGTCGGGAAGAGAAGCCGAAACAATCCTTGCGAGTCGGTTCCCCACAAGGCTGACCTCTTCAAGAGAAAGGTTTCCTCCTGACCTGCATTGCACAAAAACACTGTCCGTATCCCCGTAAGCAACTGAAATTTCGACTATTCTGTCCTGAGAGGAGAGTTCCCCTGCTTCTTCGAGAAGTAAAGCTGCCGAGTCCCTGAGAATTATTTTTCCTATATCATTATTGATAAGGTCCCGGGTGTTGAGGATATTGCTTCTCCCAAAACTGGTTACGGCATTTGCAAGCGGTAGGCTGTAGAGCCTTGCCCGGGCATACCCCGAATAGCCGTAAAAACTGTTCAGCAGGATTTTTATAGCGAGCTGGGTGGCATCAAGTACTCGATACTCGTTTTCATCCGAAGCCCGCTTCATTCTCTTCTTTGTCTCTCCTCTCTGGTTAAGCAGGTCTTCAAGAATGGAAGGTACAATCCCTCTATAGACCTCAGGAGGCACGAATTCTCCCCCTGAAGGGGGTTTAATAGTTTTTCCTTCAGGCCGGTCTTGGTCCCGAGTCACAACAGTTGTGTAACACAGGTTGTGAGCCATCATAATGGTCGGATAAAGAGACTTGTAGTCAAGAATCAGAACGTTTTCCAGAAGGCCCTTTTTCGGTTCCAGCACCTCTCCGCCTTTCAGGTCCGAACTCATATCAAACCTTTCTGCCGAAAGTTCGTCCCCTGGCTTAGGAAGAATAACCCTGTCCCTTAGCCCGAATTCCCTTAGGAGAAGAGTCTCAACCATGGAAGTCTGGCCCCCATCAACAATCTCCTGGAGCAGGCTCCCGCTTACCTGGGCAAGGGCTATGTATTTGTCAAGAAGCCTCAGCTTAAGGACAAGCTCAAGGGCAAGTTCGGAGTCCCTGCGTGCATAATCAACGAATTTCCGGAATTTCTCCCCTGAGTCATTCCAATGCTCTTCCATTTCCAGCGGAGGAACATCAAGTTTCTCACGGTTAAGAAGCTCTTTTGAAACGGCTCGCAGGGTATACTGTTTCAGGCTGAAAGCTCTCCTTACAAGAGGAAGGGCATCCACAACCACCCTTCCTTTCAGTTCAGTCCGGGTAAGAAGACCGAACCTCCTATAACCTATTTGGCTGCCATCCCTGCCAGCAACCGGATTGATAATTTCCCCTTTTCCAGTCAGGGTTTTAACTCTGTCAGTGATATAAGGAATATCGAAGTCCTGGTGGTTGTACCCAGCAATAATATCAGGATCATATTCGCAAAGAATCTCGAAAAAGCGGTTCAACATCTCGGTTTCGTCTTTGCAGGGAAGGACATCTCCGTCCATATCGGCAGCAGGTTTTGCCAGCAGAATAAGGGTCTTATGTCTTTTATATTCGGGCTCGAAAGAAAAACTGATCATGACTATGGGCGAGACATCCGGAGAAGGCATCCCCCCCTCAAAGGGTAGGCACTCAATATCAAAAGAAAGATACTTTAGAGGAGCAATAGTCAGGTTTTCAACTCTTTTTAATTTGGAAGCGAGGAATGAGGCATCACATGCAAAGTTTTCACAGCGGGAGCTGCCTGCAGAACCTGCCCTTAAGTACCTGGAAGGGTCAACTGACTGTCCTTCTGCAGAAACCCAGACCATGCCTCCGAGATCCCTGTCAATTAAAAAACGGTTTCTGAAAAGAATATCACTTTCATAAACCTGCCAGTCGCCTTCTGCTCTCAAAACATCCCGGATCTTCAGAATCTCATCCCTGATCTCAGGTACATCCCTTGGCAGGCTGGTTGTGATCCTGAGCATTTCTTTCTTTGTTTTCTGGTATCCCACAGGCTCGAACTTTTCGACAATCTCAACCTTTTCGACCTGCTCGAAAGTGTCTTTTATAAGCCTCGCTACAACGTGCAGGTCTCCGGAGGCCTTGAGATAAAAGTAAGGCTCAAAATTCGGGACAAAGCAGCATACACTTTTACCGTCCGCTCCCCTGCCAAAGAGGCGGATGACAGGACTGCTGTCAACGATTTCGTAATCAGCATCCAAGATCTGAAAATCCATAGGCATGGTTTACGGCTTTAGATAGACATATAGCTTTTGTTGTATTTTTGAGAAATAAAGCCCTTTTTTGAAAAAGGCTTCCCAGATCCGAAAAAATAGGCAATCTAAAAAGACTCAAACTGAAAAACCGCCTGAAGGTGGCCGGACCTCAAACGGGGCCGAAGCTCGAACGGCACTGACTATAGAATCTGCTTTTAAACTTTCAAGGGTCAGGTATGTGGCCCCAAGTGCTGTAGAAATCTGCTGTGCAAGCCCGAATTTTATCATGCTGTTTTCGGTGTCAATTACGGCAGATTGTATGCCTTCCTCTCTTAACCGGGAAGCTACTGTTTTCGTTTCCTGAAGAGGAGATTCTCCATTCATACTGACATTGGCCCTGCCGTCAGAGATCAGAACCATAAAAGGACAGGTGTCAGGATCACGCTGGAGTTCAGTTTTTATGACCTCATACCCTTTGACAAGTCCTCGGGAAAGAGGCGTCTTTCCACCCGTAGGCATTTCCTGCAAATACTTTTGAGCCAGTTCTATACTGGATGTTGGAGGCAGCAGCAGTTCCGCACTATCCCCTTTAAAAGCGATAAGCCCCACTTTGTCACGTTTCTGATAGGCGTCCATAAGCATTGAAAGGACCGCACCTTTGGAAGCAACCATGCGCTGCCGGGCTCCCATAGAACCGCTGGCATCAACCACAAAGAGTACAAGATTACCGATCTTTTTCCCCCGGATTTTTTCCCTGAAATCGGATTCATGAATTGCTACGGAATTGCTATTCTTTTCCCGCGTAAGCTGGAAGGGAGCAGCAGCCCTCAGGGTGGCATCAAAAGCAAGGTCTGTGGTTTTTTCATGAGGAATTGAACTTTTTATATATCTGCCTTTTTTAGATCGAGTCAGGGTCTTGCTGCGCCTGCCTGATCCGCTCCGCTGATCTCTGCGAAATTCAGGAGACAATTGTTTTACCTGATAGTGTTCCCCGATTTCAAAAGTAGTTTCCGAAAAAGCATTCGGTTGCTCCCCATTTTGGGCTCCGGACTCTTCCGGAGGATGCCCTTCAGCCTGTTTGTGTTGCTGATCCGGGCTTTCGTGTTGTTCTTTTTTCTGCTGCTCATGTTTCTCTTTTTCTTTCTCTTCCTCGTTTTTCTGTTTATCTTCCTGGTTTTGAGGTTTTTCTTTCTGTTTTTCCTTCTGCCTTTCCTTATGTTTCTCTATGCTGTCTTCCAGTTTATCCTGTTTTTCGGGCTGATTATCAAAAGGCTTTCTGCGCATGCGGTGAGAAAGGGTAAGCCCTGCAGCCTCCCGGACATCTTCCTCGGTCACTTCGGCTCTTCCATAAAAAGCTGCAAGCGTAATTGAGGTCTTCATCATGGTGAGGTCTGCCCTGTGCCCGTCCACCCCCATGTCAATACAGATCTGGCTGATCATTTCAAGCATGTCATCTGAAATCCTGACCTTGGGAAGCAGTTTCTGCGCCAGAAGGATCTGCCCGCAAAGTTCGGTTTCGGCACTCTGCCAGTTTGCTGCAAAAGCTTCAGAGTCGGCCTCATAACTGAGCCTGTATTTTATGAGTTCAACTCTCCGGACCACATCCCCGATTCCTTTTATATCCACACATAAACCAAACCGGTCCAGTAACTGAGGCCGCAGTTCCCCTTCTTCCGGGTTCATGGTGCCTACAAGCACAAAGTTCGCAGGATGGGTATAGGAAATCCCCTCTCTTTCAATAGTGTTTATCCCCATTGCCGCAGAGTCCAGAAGCACGTCTACAAGATGGTCATCGAGAAGGTTTATCTCGTCTACGTACAGGATGCCCCTGTGAGCCATTGCAAGCACTCCGGGCTCAAAACGTTTTTCCCCTTTCCTGATGGCATGTTCTATATCAAGGGTCCCGATAACCCGGTCTTCAGTGGCACTTACGGGCAGGTCCACAACTTTCATTTTTACAGGGGAAACTCTCAGGCTTCCTGTCTTTAGTTTTTCAAGGCACTCCTCACACAGTCCGCTTTCATTATCAGGGCTGCATTTGAACTTGCAACCTTCAACAACCTCGATTTCAGGCAGGAGATTAGCAAGAGCCCGGACTGCAGTTGATTTGGCAGTACCTTTTTCACCCCTGATAAGGACTCCTCCGATTTTAGGGTTGATGAGATTCAAGATCAGTGCTTTTTTCATTTTTTCCTGCCCGACTATAGCGGAAAAAGGGTAGGTAGTAAGATTGTGGTTCTTCATGGTTTTGCCTCAAGGATTTATTTCAGATTCCAACCAGATATTCTTCAACACTCATTGCGGGTATGGATACGGGAGTTGTGGAGGGGAGAATGGATTCCACACATTCCACCCTGTTCATGTAAGGGTAAAAGATAACATACAAATTCCCTGATGTCTTCTTTTCAAACCGGCCAATCCAGATTTCTTCCGTCACATTGATATCCGAACCAGACCAGACCACGTGCCTGTTTTCCAACCTCAGTTTCGGATAGGTCTCAACAACAGTAAGCTCTCCGAACTTCTTCCCATAATCCAGTTCAACCGGGCTGTCAGAGAAATGCAGAAGATATTTCAGGTTAACAGCAGAGAGTTCTTCTCCCTGCATGATACTATCAACATATGCAGAAAAAAGGGGCACTTCAACACCATTTAATTTCTTTGTGTAGAGTAAAGTATGTGTACCCAGGTCCGCCGATCTTCCGGGAGAGATTATGCTTGAATAAACCGGGAGGCGGTTCCTGAAAACCGTCAGGCAGGCATTATCCGAATCCAGATCGGTGACTTTCAGGGTATACCCTTCTTTCAGGTCATATTCTTCACCCGGGTGGAGGAGTTTCTTATCCTCATCCAGAAGGATATTTACAATTCCCCGGTCACTTCCGAGATGTGCATATTTCCCGCCGTTCCAGCCGAGCACTGAATATCCCTGGTTAAACCAGTCTTCCCCGTAACTCATCATCTCGGGGTTTTTATACGGCATCCTGACAGGCAGGGATTCATAAACCAGGCCCCCTTTCGGGATCCAATCATTTCCGGAATCAAGGGAAAGTTCAAGGCTTTCTGTACTGAGATCGTACTCCGGGTCGTAAAAAAGCATACCAAAAGAATCGGCGGTCCAGACACAGGAGTCCGGGGAGGAATCCGAACGGTTTACAGTTAAGGATGTGCCCCTGATCTTATACGATTTGATAGTATTCTGTGTCATGTTGTAAGAGCATGCTCGGTAAACATCTTCAGCAACCCTGAAGTCGATCAGGTTGTCAAGGATAGTTACGTAATCGCCTAACTGCATCTTGATAGGCACTCTATTTTTCAACACGATGCTTTTGTTTGTAACTGCAGTGACTTCGAACTTACCGTACCTGTCTCCTGATTCGACCTTAAGAGGCGTATCTGAATACTGGTTTACACTTTTAAGGCGCACAATAGGATCCGCACTATCAAGAACCTTTTCAAGAGTTCCTTCCAGGATTACATATTCTGTGCTTTCGACTTCTGTCGTGAAGTTAAATTTTGATCCTTCTTCAACGGATTTTGTAGTAACGGGGATGGAATTTTTTTGAAACTCAAGCAGGGCGTAGTCCCCGTTAATACCCTGGAGCACCAGTTTACAGCCGTTTCCGAGATCAAAATCATTTCCCCTTTGAAGGTCACGGCTTCCGGAACTCACCAGGCTTTCGCTGAGTAGCCCGTCCCCAAGGATCTTGTACTTTTTCCCGAAAAAGGCAGTTGAACCTGAACTGATTTTTGAGGTATAGATTGCATCTCCCGTGTCAATAAACCCGTCCTCTGAAAAAAAAATTTCCAGTGATTCATAGTATGTTCCAGAAGTAGTTGAATAATAAAACCCGGGACAGTTTTCTCCATTGAGACTGTAATGATCTCCTTTTGCGATACTAATGAGTTGTCCTCTCTGTTCAATAGCACCTTCCACAGGAATGGTAATAAATAAAACCATTGATATGAAAAAAATTACATGCCTAAGTTGTAAAATAACATGAGTATTGCCAATAAAAACCATAATAATGTCAACATTAGTATTACTAAATAATCTTTTTGTTTTTTAGATACATAAAATAAGAGTCCTCCATTAGGAAAAAGCTACAAATGAAAATCCTACTTTTAGTGTACATTTCTTTCCTTTTTGATAGGGAGATATTTGATGTATCTATAGATATCGAAAAGTAGAATTACAAACCAGAAAATTAGTGTGATTTAAGCTATATTAAAACTTAAATTCATTTTTTGCAGATATAATTTTTAAAATTAGTCGTAATTAGTAGCCATGTTATTAAAGAAAGTATAACTATATTTGTAAAATTTAAGATTATTTCGAAATATTTATTAACTCTTAGACAATGACTGTTTTTTATGTCGTCAGGAAAAAATACTGTGCTAGGATTTATGTTCCTGTTTTTTGCAGTTCTGGCAATATTGTATTTTCAAACGACGTCTGCTGAAGAGATAGTTTATGAGGAGAATTTTGAGGATAACTCAGGGATTGAAGGAGATTTCCTCAGGTGTGAAGATGGCACACTGTATCTGGACACTAAAAACTCTGCACAGACAGGGGGAGGAGTATGGAATAAAAATGTAAGCCTATCCCCGGGAAAAATTTCCTGGAGGTGGGATGGGCAGGATACGGATAATTTCAGCCTCTGGTTAAAGGTCACATTCAATGATCATAAATCCATTTACTATGTTGCAGCCGGGAGCAGGAATCCGCAGTCTGAAGACGAGTTTTACCGGGACAGGGAAAATAGACGGCGTTTTTCTCCTTCTATTGTAATCTCCGGAATCCCGATGAGTCAGGTTGAAAGAGATCTCGTTTCGGATTATACCAGATATTGCGGTCCTGCTGAAAATGTCAGGATTGTGAAAGTGAGTGCAGGTTTGGGGGACAGCAGCACCGAGCATATGAACATTTTGAGAATATCAGACCTGAAAATATACAGCCAATCATAAAATCAATCAAAAAAGCCTGAAAACCAGAGGAGCCAGAAAATGAAAAAGAGCAATGTTACACTGATACTCATATTTACACTTATTTTCGTAGTATGTTCGGGATGTGTATCTTCCGGAGTAATGTCCCATGATAGCGAATCTTCCGATAGTATCTCTTCGGATGAAGAGAATGAAAACGGAGAAGAGAGTCCGAGCATTGGGTTGAATCAAGGAAACACGACATCTTATGAAAGGTCTTCACCCTATATTTATTGGGAGTACGAGCTTGGATATGTAGCTCCGGAAAACATAAGTGAGGGGCGATCAAGCGTTCAGGACTGCGTAAGTTATGCACAGGATGGAAGATATGTGGCTGTCGGAACAGGCTCAAACCTTACAGTTATCGACGTAGCAGGCAAAAATGTGTTATGGGAAAAAGCCCTCAAGGGAAACATTTCAGACCTCACATTCTCGGAAGACGGAAAATACCTGCTTGCTGGAGAGAGAAGTATTGACGGCTATATACATTTCATGAACGCCAGCACAGGAGAAGAGATCCGCAGCTATAGGACTGCAGGTGACCTGGGAACCGGCACGAACCCCAGAAATCAACCCTGCATATACAGAATAACGACTGCTGATAATGCTGTGTACATTGCAGCAGGCAGGTACTGGAAAGATTCCGGATATGAGCTGGCTTCCAGGGTGTACAGGTTCAGCCCCGATGGCAATCTTTCCTGGAAACTCCCGACGGGAGAAAATTACGCCCGAAGTGTGAACTGGATTGATTCAAGCAAGGACGGAAAAAATGTAGTTTTTTCAACAGGGGACTGGACAAATTCCCTTGAAGTAAATGCAGTCGTTTACTCTGTAAATGATGATGGAAATCTCCGCTGGAAATATGAAATTCCACCTCTCATACCTTATTTTGTTTCTGCAGCCATCTGGCACGGGCTTGATGTTTCAGATGATGGGTCTATTGTAACTGCCTATACAGGAGACGGGAGAAAATATCTTTTTAATGACTTTAAGATGAAAAAGCCAGGGGATGGCGAATCTGAGTGGTACTCCGATAAATGGAAGTCCAATGTGACAGCTCCGGAGGAGCTTGAAGGAAGTGTCATATACAGTTACGGCGAAAATGCAAAAATCGCTGCTGAAAATGAGGTACTCTACCTTACGGGATCTACACTTCCCGCATACTATCCCGGTAAGGTCCCGATGGCACACCCCCTTGAAAATTCTCTCATATCATGCGATGTAGAAACAGGAGAAATTTCCTGGATCTATAACCTGGGAGGACGCTGTGCAGGTATTTTCTTCTCTCCGGATATGAGGTTCTTTGTCCTGCCAGTCGGAAAAGATATGTCCGCAGGCGATACTCAGGCTCATGGGATTCATGCCTTTGATGATCAGAAATCCGGAAATGGAAATTCAAAGCTGCTCTGGACCTTCAATACTGAAGGGGTCGTTGTGGATGCTGTGATTTCTTCTGACTGTACCGTAGCCGCAGTTGAAGTTCCTCTGCAACTCAAAAACGGGGATGTAACTGGAAAACACAGGTTAATAATTTTCAGGTGAGAGTATGAAATGGAAATTTTTGATAGCCCTGCTTGTTATGATTTTAATGACTGCAGGATGTGCTGAAAAAAGCCAGGTGTCAGCCAGCAGCGAGTCGGTTCAGGATTTGGAATCAGGGACACAGAGTGTGCAGGCAGGTATGCAGGATGCGCAGGAAATAAGTAATTCCGAAGCCGGGGTACCTATAGACTCGGTAGTCTTCTCAAGGACCGGAGTATTGTTAACTCTAAAAAGTGAGGCAGATATCTCAGAAATAAGGATTTCTTCAGATAACAACCAGGTAGCTTCTCTGGATGTTGAAAAAACTGAAGATCAGGCATTTTTATCTTTAGACTGGAACCCTGAAACCCTGTACAGGTTTGAGGTGATAACAGGTTCAGGGACATCCAGCGATCTGGAGGTATATGCTCCAGAAAAACCGGCTTTGAAAGAGGAGTATACCATAGAGCTTGAGGATGTAACTCCCGGGCTCATCGAAAAAACCTCAACCAATATCAAAGGTGTGACGAAATTCTCTCCTGACAACAGTTATCTTGTCATAGGGACTCACGGAGGCTCTCTGAAACTCATAGAGCTTGCAACAGGAGAAAAGGTATGGGAAAAGCAGCTTGTTACAGGAATATCAGATGCAAGAATCGCGGATATAGAGTTTTCAGAAGATGGAAAGAGTCTTTTTGTAGGAGAAGAAAGTCCTGATGCTTTTATTCATTGTTTTGACCTCAAAGGCACCGAGATCTGGAAATTTGGGGCAGGGAAGGAGTTGGGTTCAGATCTCAAGTACATGCCTGCAATGAAAAAGATAAAACTTGATTCAAATGGTAATATTTATGTTGCTGCCAGCAGGGCCTGTGGGTATATAGGTGAGAAATACAAGTACCTGGGAAGGGTTTATTCCTTTGACCCTGAAGGCAACCTGCGCTGGAAATTCCCCGAATCCGAACTTATGGACTCAGGAGTTACATGGATTGATGCCACCCCTGACGGGGAATACGCAGTGTTTGGAACCACCTGTTTTACAAAGGCAGATAACTGGAAAGACGGGACTGTGCATGTCCTGGACGGAAACACGGGAGAAGAGCACTGGAGTTACCAG
The DNA here is from genome assembly GCF_055385895.1 of Methanosarcina subterranea. Taxonomy (NCBI): domain Archaea; kingdom Methanobacteriati; phylum Methanobacteriota; class Methanomicrobia; order Methanosarcinales; family Methanosarcinaceae; genus Methanosarcina; species Methanosarcina subterranea. The sequence goes on from NZ_AP042426.1 coordinate 4,059,103, forward strand.
ATCCCCCCAGTTGAACCGTTCTTTGACTATTCCGCAATCTGGTACAGCACACAGATCACTCCTGACGGGGAACAGCTAATTACAATGACAAGCGACGGCCGGGCTTTTTTATTTAATAACTCCCACGTCATTGAAACCGGAGCCCCGGAGATTACCTGGCAGCAAAATATCTCAACTCCGATAGTCGTGAGTGGAGTCCCTATCTACGGCAGTGCGAATTATGCTTACATTGTCAACGACACCCTGATCTTTTCAATTGGGAGTACTTTCTCCAAAGATAAGAATAAGGATGCTCCTTTTGAACACCCCAGCGGAAACAGCCTGTTTGCCTATGATTATGAAGGCAATCTGCTGTGGAAATGGAGGGTGGACGGTTATGCGGGGGAGTGTGCAAGGAATGACCGCTACCTTGTGATCCCTCTTGCCCAGAACCTGGTAACCGAGGACAGAGGTGTTCACGGTATCTATGTCTTTGATGTATCTAAAAGCGGAAGTGCAAGTTCCAGGCTCAGCCAGATTTACGGAACCGAAGGGATTACGGTATCTGCTGATATCTCTTCTGACGGCAGGTATATTGCAGCCTTAGAAGCCCCTGCAAGGCTTGATGACGGCACTGTTCTCGGGAAATATAGAGTGCATATCCTTACATGAGGGGGAAAAATGAAAATTGTTTCAGTAACCTGGAATTCATACATTCCCACTCTTCTTGAAGCAGCAGAAGAACTTGGAATAGAGCTTGAGGCCTACTACTCAAAAATCCTGGAAGAAAACCCTGAAGAAGCTGAGAGGGTGCTCTCGGCATGTGAGCATGCTGATGCCGTCTTTATTTACCATATAGCCAATCCTTTCTGGGAAGAATTCTATGAAAGGCTTGAACCCTTAAAAACAAGGATACCTGTAATCTGTGTTGGAAGCACCCCATCCAGTTTCATCCTTTCTTCCGTTAAACTTGAGGTTGCCGCTACATGTTTTTCTTACATAATATATGGAGGAAAAGAAAACTTTGGGAATATGCTGTGCTACCTCTTAAAAGAGGTCTTTGGGGCTGAGATTGAAGTAAAGCCCCCGGTAAAAATTCCATGGGACGGGCTCTATCACCCGGATGCCGGGGAAATATTCTCAAGCCTCCGGGAGTACAGGAACTGGCACGGGCCCCTGAAGGACAAAACCGTGGGGCTGCTCATTTCCAGGACTTCCTGGGTAAACAATGACCTTGAAATTGAGAAGGCTCTCATAAGAGATTTCGAAAACCTTGGACTTTCTGTGATTCCTGTTTTTGCGTATTCGTTAAAAGATAAAGAACTTGGAAGCAGGGGCATAAATGAGGTCATTGAAGATTACTTCATAGAAAACGGCAAACCCGTCATAGACGCTCTTGTGAAACTCTCTCCATTTTTTATAATGAGCAACAAAAATAAAGAAGATGAAAGCTCATGTGCCGAGAAAGGAGTAGAACTGCTACAGAACCTTGACGTACCTGTTTTCCAGCCGATTATTTCCCACTACGTTACACAAGAGCAGTGGCAGGAGTCCCAGGGTTTAAGCACTGAGATCGGGTGGGGTGTAGCTCTGCCTGAGTTTGAGGGTGTAATCGAGCCCATCATAATAGGGGCAGGCAAAAATGAAGGAAATTACATAGGGCGCGCCCCTATCCAGGAACGATGCTCAAAACTTGCATCCAGGGTCCTTAAATGGATAAACCTCCGGAAAAAACCGGGAGACCAGAGAAAAGTTGCCCTTATCCTGCACAACAGGCCCTGCACAGGAGTTGAAGGCTCGGTAGGGGATGCTGCTAACCTTGATTCCCTTGAAAGTGTGGCAAGAATTTTAAATCGGATGCAGAAAGCAGGCTATGCTGTCAACCCTCCCCTGGACGGCAGGGAGCTTATTGAAACCATTCTCAAGAAAAAAGCAATTTCCGAGTTCAGATGGACCCCGATTAATGAAATCGTAAAAAACGGAGGGGTTCTGGCTTTTGTGGAAAAAGAAGAGTATGAACAATTTTTCAATACCCTGAGCCCGAATGTAAGACAGAGGGTAATCGAGGGATGGGGAAACCCGCCTGGAGAAGAAGTCAACGGCATTCCTGCTGCAATGGTCTATGAAAACAAAATCGTTGTTACCGGGATACAGTATGGAAACGCTGTCGTCTGTGTGCAGCCGAAGCGCGGGTGTGCAGGTGCCAGGTGTGACGGAAAGGTCTGCAAGATCCTGCACGACCCTGATGTTCCGCCAACCCATCAGTATCTTGCTACCTACAGGTACCTGGAAAATACTTTTGGAGCTGATGTGCTCGTACATGTAGGGACACACGGAAACCTTGAGTTCTTGCCCGGAAAAGGGGTGGGGCTTTCAGGGGACTGTTATCCTGATATCGGAATCGGGACTATTCCCCACCTCTACATTTATAATTCCGACAACCCTCCGGAAGGCACCATTGCCAAACGCCGGAGCCTTGCCTGCCTTGTTGACCATATGCAGACCGTCATGACCTCAGGAGGGCTTTATGAAAGCCTCGAAGAACTTGACAGGCTGCTCGGGGAATACGAACAGGTAAAACATGATAAGGGACGGGCACATGCCCTGAAACACCTGATCCTTGATGAGATTAAAAAATCGAACATGGATTCTGAAATAAAAGCTGACCACCAAACTTCTTTTGAGGAAATTATAAGGAAAGCACATGAAGTCCTCGGAAAGATCAGGAACACCCAGATCCATAACGGGATGCATATCTTCGGACAGCTCCCCGAAGGCGAGAAGAAGGTGGAGTTCATAAACTCGATTTTAAGGTACGATGACCAGGAAAATGCAGAGAACAGTGTTTCGATCCGAAGGATGATTGCAGGACTTCTGGGGCTTGAGCTTGACGAACTGATCTCTGACCAGAGCCGGATTTCAGCAGATGGAAAGTCAAATGGGCAGAGGCTTGAGGAAATTGATTCGCTCTCAAAAGATTTCATCAGGACATTCATAAGTAACCCGGAAAAAGATCCTGAACAGGTAATCAAAGAGATTTTTACAGGACAGAATTTCGCAGAGCAGAATATTACAGAACAGGTTTTGATAGAGCAGATTTTAACAGAGCAGATTTTAACAGAGCAGGATTTTACAGGACAAAGTGCTGCAGAAAAAAGTTTTATAGAGCCTATTATTACAGAACCGGCATTCAAAGAACAGAGTTTTACAGGAAAGATCATAAACCCGACCTCTTCCCGGATCGCTGCTGCAATCTGTGAAAGAATCCTTGACCTTGAGTCCAGAATAGACGCCTCTCTGGAGATTGAAGCTCTTCTGCACGGCTTTGAAGGGGGGTACATCCCTGCGGGCCCCTCGGGACTTATCATGCGCGGAAGAGATGACGTACTGCCAACTGGCAGGAATTTCTATTCACTTGACCCGAGGCGGGTCCCGACAAAAGCTGCATGGAGAGTGGGACAGCAGCTTTCAGGGGTTTTGATTGATAAACACCTAAGAGAAGAAGGCCGTTATCCTGAAAACGTGGCATTTTACTGGATGGCAAACGACATCATGTGGGCTGATGGAGAGGGCATAGCCCAGATTATGAGCCTGCTCGGGGTTGAACCGCGCTGGCTTGGCAACGGGCGCCTTAAAGGATTCGCAGTAATCCCCCTTGAAGAGCTGGGTAGGCCCAGGATTGATGTTACTATCAGGATCTCCGGAATCCTCAGGGACAACTTCCCGAACTGCCTGGAGGTAATAGACGAGGCAATCCAGGCTGTGGCTTCTCTTGATGAACCTGAGGAGATGAACTATCCAGGAAAACACAGCCATCGGATGCTTGAAGAAGGATCGGATTCGAGAGAAGCTACGTTGAGAATCTTTTCAAGCAAACCCGGGACCTATTCGGCAGGAGTACAGCTTGCGGTCTATGCAAGTGCCTGGAAAGATGAAAAGGACCTGGCAGATATCTTCCTTTACTGGAACGGTTATGCATATGGAAAAGGTGTAAAAGGCAAGGTGGCTCATACCCAGCTTGCTTCAAGTCTCAAGACTGTTGATGCTACCTTTAACAAAGTAGTCAGCGATGAATACGACCTCCTGGGCTGCTGCTGTTATTTTGGGGTTCACGGAGGGCTCACGGCTGCCGCCAAGCAGGCTTCGGGCAGGGAAGTGAAGGTCTATTTCGGGGATACAAGAGAACCGCAGCATGTTGAGGTCCGGGATATGGCTGATGAACTGCGCAGGGTGGTTAGAACCAGGCTTTTAAACCCCAAATGGATCGAAGGCATGAAACAGCACGGATACAAGGGTGCACAGGATATTTCTAAGAGGGTCGGAAGGGTCTACGGCTGGGAAGCGTCCACACAGGAAGTGGACGACTGGATCTTTGATGATATCACAAAGGCGTTCGTGCTCGATGAAGAAATGCGCAGGTTCTTTGAAAAGAATAATCCCTACGCGCTTGAAGAAATGTCCCGCAGGCTTCTTGAAGCGCAGTCAAGAGGGCTCTGGAACCCGGACCCGCAGGTGCTTGAAGACCTGAAAAACTCTTACCTTGAAATTGAGAGCTGGATGGAAGAGCTGGCGGGCGAAGGAGAGTTTCAGGGAGGGGCTGTGGAAATCATGAGCTTTGAAGACGTTCCTGACTGGGATAAGAAAATGCAGGAAATCCGGAAAATCCTCAAATAAGGAAAAAGGTCGCGGAATGAAAAATATAGTTTTTTTCTTCCTTGTACTGGTACTTGCCGTACAGCCTGCAGCAGCACAGGTGCAGGAGGAATTTGAACCTGAAGATATGACCACATTCACGGTTCAGGTCCCGCATGGAGTGGAGGAAAGCGGTCTTGCAGTCGGAGGCAGCAACCTCTCGGCATATGTTTTTTTTGAGAGTTATTATTACGGAAACATGAATGTGACAATGGAACTTGATTTACCTGAGGGTTTTATACTTCAGGATACCCCTGTTCATTCTTTTTCGCTTCAGACCGAGTATGAGGACTGGTACAGGCTCATTGATTTTTATGTGCCTGCTGACCTCCCCCCCTGCATATATAACATAACTGCAACTGCAGTTGTTGAGGTTGAAGGAAACGAGCATACCATCGTGCGCAGAACCCGGCTCAAAGTCGCTTCGAAAGAGGAAATCGCAGATGAGATCGAAGTATCCGGGCTCATAATACCATCAGACGAAGACGGATACGGAGACCCGAGCCATCCTTCCAACAGCCTGGTAATCCGGGAAACATCTCCTGTTCTCAAAAAGCTGCTGAAGGTTACAGACCTCCGGATCGATAGGGAGGAACTTACTTCAACCTTCATAGGAGTGGAGCTTACCAATAAAGGAGACAGCACGGTCCCGGTTATAATCACCTATGATATCCTTGACATTAAGACCGGAGAAACAGTAAAAGCCTTTAAGCCCTCCATTATGGGAATGAACGCAGATACCCTGTGCTATGCCACTTTAACCCTTCCCCCGGGTTCAAGTTCGCTGGTAAGCCTCCCCTTGTATATGTCTGAGGATGCGATGGGAGGAGAGTACCTGCTGAGGATTAAGGTAAAGCTCACAGGCAGCGATTGGGTTGCAGTAACAAGGGACCAGAAAATAACTGCAATCTCGAGGAAATGGGGACCCATAATAATTACTATTGTCTCCACTTTACTTGGACTGACTGCCGTAAGCCTCTTCTTTTCAAAATCAAAGGAAATAATGGACAGGTTTAAGACCCGCAACCTTGTGCTGATCGCCCTTTTTGGGACCGTTTCTTTTGCAGCCATAAACCTGCCCATGACCATCCTGTGGGAGCTGTCCCATGCCGTATTCGGGCCTTTCAGTTTCCTGTTTACAGGGCTCTTTTATGAGATTCTTCTCTACATGCTCGTTGCCTCACTTGTCGTCCTGATTCCAAAACCCGGAGTTGTAAGCCTTTTTATGATGGTCAGGTTCCTGCTTGGAGGCTTTATAACCGGGAGTTTCACTCCGATCACTTTCATAACATTGTCCCTGAGCGCGGTAGTTCTGGAGGTCATGATGTATGCTGCAGGCATAACCGGTAAAAACCCTGACCCGGAAAACAGGTTCAGGATGGGAGTTGTCTGCGGAATCGCAGATATGGTCAGTGGGTATGCATCCTTCAGCGTCTGGATGGTTCTCTACAGGCTGTTCTACAGCGACTGGTATATTATGGCAAATATCCTGATCGATGGCTTCCTCTACACTTTCATAGGAGCTTGGTTTGGAATAAGCCTGGGAAACAGGTTGAAAAAAGTTGCAGAATAAAGATAGCAGCAGAATAAGGTTGTACAGTAGGCAGAATAAAGTGGTACAGTAGCAGAATAAAGGTGGTACAATGATAGAGATCAAAGACCTGTGGTATACGTATCCCGGAAGAACGGAACCGACTTTAAAAGGGATTAATCTGAAAGTAAAAAAAGGGGAATTCGTCCTCCTGACGGGCCCTACGGGCTGTGGAAAGAGCACTTTACTGAAGACATTTAACGGCATAATTCCCCATGAATCCGGAGGAATATTTTCAGGTAGCATCCGGATTAACGGGACCGAGACCAGAGACTCAAACCAGATGGAGCTTTCAAGAGGGGTCGGCCTGGTTTTTCAGAACCCCGATGACCAGATCTTTTCCACAACCGTTGAGGACGAAGTAGCCTTTGGGCCCGAAAACCTCTGCTTTGAGAGGGAAGAGATTGATAAAAAGGTAGAAGAGGCCCTCCAGATGGTCGGGATGTCCGGACACAGGCTGGACTCCACGAATTCGCTCTCAGGAGGACAAAAACAGAGGATCTGCATTGCAAGCATGCTTGCGATGATGCCTGAAATCCTTGCAATGGACGAACCTGTAAGCCAGATGGACCCTGCGGGCACTCAGGAGGTCCTGAATACTGTGAGGGAACTTAACAGGAAACTGAAGATAACCGTTCTACTGGTAGAGCACAGGCTGCACGAGCTTGCACCTTTTGCAGACAGGATTGTCATCATGGACTGCGGAAAAATAATCTTTGACCAGCCTGCTTCAAAAGCTTTTGATTATCTTGAGGTATTTCACAGGCTGGGGCTTCGGGTTCCTGAACCCGTTGAACTCTGCCACGCTCTGGGAATAAGGGCAAGTCCCCTCAGTGTCAGGGAAGCTCTCGTAGTGCTGAACAGGAAAAACTTTAAAGATAATATGAAAACTCCCCGGTTCTTTCCGAAACCGGAAGAAGATACTGGTGCAGATGGTGGTGCACTAGCTATCCCTGCCGGAAATAATGATTCTGTAAATAACAATTCTATAAATAATGACTCTATAATTTATATCCGGGATCTGTGGTCTGGATATGACAAAAGCCAGATGGTACTTAAAGGCATAAATCTGGAAATACATAAAGGAGAAAGGGTTGCGGTCATGGGTACAAACGGCTCGGGCAAATCAACCCTGCTTTTGAACCTTGCAGCCATGCTTAAACCATATAAAGGAAATATAAAAGTTTTTGGGGAGGATACCAGGTCAAAAAACCCATATTCCTTTGCAGGCAGAGTCGGGTTCGTATTTCAGAACCCTGACCTTATGCTCTTCTGTGATTCAGCTGAGGAGGAAGCAAGGTTTGGACCGGTCCAGCTAAAGTATAAGAATATCGAGGAAAGGGCAAGTGCCTCTCTTGAAGCCATGTCAATTCAAAACCTCAAGCATGACCTTCCACAGTCTCTGAGCCGAGGGCAGAGGCTCAGGACAGCCGTTGCCTCGGTACTTTCTATAAATCCTGAAATCATTCTCCTTGACGAACCTACAACAGGACAGGATAGAGTGAATATAGAACAGATGATGGATTATTTCAAAAATAACTGTTCCACACTGGTTTTCTGTACCCATGATATTGAGATTGCAATGCTCTATGCTACAAGAATCCTTGTTATGAACGAGGGTCGGATTATAGCAGATGGAAAGGGCAGAGAGGTTATAAAGAACATTGAGATCCTCAGGAAAGCCTCCCTTACCCAGCCCCCGGTTGTTGAGATTGCCAACTATTTGGGAGTGGACGCCTTTTCGGTCACAGGACTTGTGGAAATGCTGACCCGCAGAAGTTCTGAAGAGATAAATTCTGAAGGGATAAATTCTGAAGGGATAAATTCTGAAGGGGTAAAATATGAAGGGATAAGATGCTGACCTGTAGAAACCTTGAAGTGATGAACCGTAGAACCGCTGAAGTGATAATATGATAGGTGCCAGATCAATTGCAGAACCGACGATTAAAGACACACTTATTCACAGGATGGACCCGCGGGCAAAGATCCTGATCCTTATTTCCGCTGCTTTTATAGCAGTAACCCTTGACAATCCCGAAACAATGCTTCTGCTGTTTCTGACCGTACTTTCCGGATTTGCATTTGCAAGGATGCCGGCAATAAAGCTCAAAACCCTTGCTTTCCTGCTCATACTTTTGGTCTGGGGGACTATCTACTCTCAGGCTCTTTTTTATTCCCAGCTTCCAAGGACTGTGATTTTTACCATAATCCAGCCTGATTTTCCAGTTCTGGGCTGGCTGACAAACGGGGGGCTGTTCGTATATGAGGAAGGTCTCCATCACGGTGCAATTCAGGGTTTAAGGTCAGCTTCAATCCTGTCCCTGGGACTGTTGATGTGCTGGACCACGGATTCGAGGGATATGCTAAACGGCCTGGTAGGGCTCAGGGTCCCTTACAGTGTTGCCTTTATGGTAGTCACAGCAGTCCGGTTCCTACCAATAATAATAACGGAAGTAGCTACCGTGATAACAGTCCAGAGACTCCGGGGTTTTAATCCGAAAAGGTTTGGGTCAGGGATTATCAAAACATCACTTAATATTTTAACCCCTACTCTATCAAACTGCGTAAGGAGGACCGGCATTCTTGCAGTTTCGATCCAGAGCCGGGCTTTTCGGGCAAATCCGGACAGGACATATCTCAAAAAACTGAAGTTTTCGGAACTTGATAAGGCAATGGTCACGGCCTGTATTTTTGTTGCCATAAGTATTGTGATCATAAAGCTTCTTTACAATATGTACACAAGTGGAATTTATTATACTTCAGATTTAAGGCCTGTTTATGCAATTGCCAGGGGATACCTGTGATAGAAATAAGAAAATTATCCAGATCCTTCGGGAACCTGCTTGCTGTTGATAACCTCGACCTTGATGTCGGAAACGAGATTTTTGGCCTCCTGGGCCCCAACGGGGCAGGCAAAAGCACAACGGTAATGATGCTTACAACCCTCCTAAAACCAAGCAGCGGCACCGCAAAGGTCTGCGGATATGATGTGGTAAGGGATTCAAAAAAGGTAAGGTCAAAGATAAGCTATGTCCCGCAGGACATGGCAGTGGACCGAAAACTTACAGGCAGAGAAAACGTACTGCTTTTTGCAAAGCTCTATGGGATTCCGAACCGAAACTCAAAAGTTGATGAAGTGATTGAAATGATGTCCCTCTCGGACCGTGCCGGCGATCTTGTCGCAACATACTCCGGAGGAATGAGAAGGCGCCTTGAACTTGCTCAGGCGCTTGTTCATGAGCCTGAAGTCCTTTTCCTGGACGAACCCACCCTCGGCCTGGACATAAGCGGCAGAAGGAAGATATGGGAGCATATCAGGATATTGAAAGCCGAAGGGATGACGATCTTCATGACCACGCATTACCTCGAGGAGGCAGAAAAGTACTGCAACAGGGTTGCGATTATTGATAAAGGCAGAATCGCAGCTGTCGGCTCCCCGGAAAACCTGATAAGTTCCATAGGAGGAAATGCGTCCCTTAATGATGTTTTCCTTGAGAAAGTCAAGACTCCTGAAGAGCAGGCAGGGTTTAATTCAACCCAGTTTAGAAACCTTTTGAGGCGTAGATAATGAAAGCCGTATTCTACTATTTTGAAAGGGACCTTGTAAAATGGCTGAGAGGAAAAGTAACCGTCATTTCCTCACTTGTCATGCCTGCAGCCTGGCTGATATTTGTCGGGCTTGCCCTGCCCACAAAGTTTACTGATAATTATCTTGAGTTTATCACCCCTGGCATCCTTGTCATGACAACTCTCTTTTCCTCCCTGCAGGGCGGGTCTCTTATGATTTTTGATAAAATACTGGGTTTTTTAAATAAGTTTCTCGCCATGCCTTCCCCGCGAGAAAGTATGCTGTACGGAAAAATCCTGTTTATCAGCGTAAGGGGCCTGCTGCAGGCAACCGTGATCCTCCTGATGGCTACCCTTCTTGGAGTAAGGTTATTGAACCCGATGAATATAGTTCTGATATATCTGACCCTGTTCCTATTTTCGGTATTTTTCTCTGCCCTCTCAACCATGATAGGGCTGTACTTAAGCGACCATGACAGCTATTCAGCTGTAAACAGTATGATCAGTATGCCTCTGTTTTTCACAAGCAGTGCTCTTATGCCTTATGATGTCATGCCCGTCTGGTTGAGGACGCTCGCAAGTCTTAACCCGGTCAGCTATGCGATAGACAGTACAAGACTGCTATTTGAAGGGACAGTCCCTGTATATGGAATCCTTGGACTTGCAGCCGGAGCCGGAATCATGGTCATCCTCGGGACATATCAATTCCGGAAAGCGGTTGTGTGAAAGAAACCGAATATAGGAAAAAAATACTCCACCTGATCCGAGAAATGAGTTATTTAATTCAAAAAAGGTTCTAGTTCACTGTCACTAAGTGCCCCAGCCAGCCTGTCTGGAAGCCCTTTATTTAAATAGTCTTATTGAGCGAAGCGAGAAATACACACTATAACATAACCTTGAAAGAGAACAAATGTCATAGTAAGCTCTTGAATAGAATAAAAAAGGATAAAAGTTATTTTTGCACAAAAGATGGTCCTCCCGCGCGAAACAAAGTGGAGTGATCCTGAAGGGCAGTTATGGGATTCTCAAGCCCTTATCCCTAACTCATTTCATGGGAAGGAACAAGATAGAGGTAGAATTTCCGATAAACTGGACTTTTCTTTTATCCCTGGTAATAAATAAATCCCTGAGGAGATGCTAATGAATCTCATAAAATCTATATAGACAAAAGAGATGCCAGGGTAACTAGAAAGTAGGACGCTAAAGCTAGAAACAAAAGCTGACAACTTTGTCTAAGTACGCTATATAAGATAACTTATTGAAGCATAGAAGGACATTAAGTCATAGTGACTGCTCCTTTCATTAAAATGAGGGGCATTTATCGGTTTTACGAACAGACTGCAATCCCAGTCTGAGAATGTTAATAGAAGCATTAAGATCACGATTGATAAATAGACCAGAAAGGACAATTCTGAGTATTTTCTAACAGGTCTTTTTCTACCAGCATACCACAATTTGAACATATCTTAAAGGTATTCTTAGGATTTACAAAAAACTACTTTTCTACCAGCGTTTTCAGCTTTGTAGGAAGTATAAGTTACAAGTTTACTCCAGGCAGCATCAAGAATGTGTTTAGCCAGATTGTGATTTTTAGATATGACCAGATCTAATCAACCTGTATTTTGGTAAGATAAATATCTCTGAGGAAATACATTGTAACTACTTTAATGGTTTTATTACACCATTATTAACCTCCAACACATCTGAAAATTGTGTCTTTACATGCCCAATAGCTCGTGCAACACTTACTCTTTTTCTTAGAAATTATAGTCAACGTTCTTAGAAGATCTTACTTTCAGAACTATATCCCTTAGATTTTCATTTTATAATCATGAAATTTATTAGTCAAGGGAAATAAATGTGGAGAATACATTCTCAAAACAAAGAGTCATGCGAAAAAATAATATAATTTTTATATATCCATAGAAGTATTTTAGTATATAAATAGAATAATGAAAGTTTTTATGCGCATATATGCAAATGAATTCATTGTCGACTACAGATAGTAAAGATTATATTCACATACGTGGATTTTATAGATAGAAAGATTGCGAACCGAATCTTCGATTTACTGTGTACGTTCAGGTAATTTTATTTTTGGGTGATAGATTATTAAACTCTTTACACTTTTGCCCAGTGGTTACAGAACAATACTCAGATTTGAAATTCGGGGAGGGTACTAATATGAAGAAGTTACTGGCTTTGATGCTACTTATTTCAGCTTTATATCTGGCTGTGCATCGACGATAAAGACAAGCTCACCAGTCAGTCCGGAAGAGCTAGCTGTGAGCATGGAACCCCTGGTAATCAAGGAGTTTACTGAGCAGGATATTTCCGTGAATGTATTAAATAATAACAGCACCCAGGCAATTGACTCGGTGTCTGTAAGTTCATTTGATCTATTTACAATTGTAGAGCCAAGTTCACAGGTGAATATTCCTTCTGGCAACAAGGCCACTGTAAGTTTCAGGGTTATGGCTCCTTCGTTTGATGGGGTTGAAGATACCTCAATGTTGACCTTATCATATGCTTCGGGTATCGATAAAGAAGAAAAAACCATAATCAAGACGAAGGTTATGCCTGTACAGACCATTGTCTTGCCTGATGCGAAACTTCAGTTCGTCGGCTTTGCCGAAAGCATGGACAAGCTGCGTGCATCTCCCCCTGTTTCTACATGGGAAACTGAGAAGGGCGGAAATGTCACAGTAAAATTTTCTGTAAAAAACAGCGGACAGACGACCATATCCAACGGATCAATGTACGTGCTGGTAGACATCGAAAACAAGCTAATTGGGAACAATGCGAGCGTTAATATTACCGAGGCTATGGCAAAGGGAGGAACTTCCTATACACGGGGTGTGACGCTTCCTATTCTAAAAGATGCTCCCAATGGGGAAACTGATGTGTATGTAAATCTGATGAAAGGGGATTATCTTCTTGATTCCCAGACCCTTGTACTTAAAGTAAAACTATAATCAGGATCTGGTTTTCATGAGATTCGGGTTTCATATAAAACCTAACAAATCTCCTCTTTTATTTTTCAGTGGATTTCTAATCAGCATTTCACTGGTTTTGATCCTCACTTCTGGATGCTCTGAAAGGTCAGGAGACATTTTCAGGGAATATGATGAAGTTTTTATCCAGAATGTGGATGTAATGTCCACTCCCCAGGGCCAGGGCACCCTTCTGACAACCACCCCTTATATCCGCAATGACCAGAACACTGACAGTTCTATGCTTTCTATTAAAGTAAAGATCATTGATCAGGAGACCCAGCTGATTGTTGCAGAAAGAGATATGGATATGGGTTACGTCAAAGCCCAATCTCTTGCTTACAATAGTTTGTCGCTGGAGGTTATAAACCCAGGGAATTATGAAGTGGAGACCCAGCTTTTTGAGGAGGGTCAGCTCCTTGATTCCTGGAGCAGGTCTGTCACCATAAAAGCGAACTCCTCCGCTGACCAGCCGGCTGATATCCTGCTCACCAATATGAACCTTGTAATTACCCAGTTCACTGATAGGGACACAAAGGTTGTGGTGGATATATCTCCCGGGGTTTATAACCAGGGAGGAGATTCCAAAGCTCTGACCATGGTAGTCACTGCAAAACCAGATGCGTACACCGCATATACTGAAAGTGACGAACTCGGGATTGTCAAAGGTTCAAGCCAGCTTAGAGGGCATGTGCGCTTTGTACTCCCAAGAAGAGCGGAATATACATTTTCGGTTACTGTGGAAGAAAATGGGAGGGAAATTATCACTTCCGAAGTCACTGAGACAGTAAAAATGGATAAGATAGAGCGGAGTGTTACCAAAAATTACCCACTTGTGGAAGAAGGCACTCCTGTTGAATCCCCGATCGAAGAAGGAACTTCCAGTTCCGAGGATCCGACTCCCGGTTTTGAGGGTTTGGTCATGTGTGTGGTTCTCTTGCTGGCTGCAGTTATTATAATGAAAAAAGGGGGCCTTGAGAGTAAAAAGGATGGAAAAGAGGGATTAAATGGTCGGAAAAGAAGATAGTCCCTACATCGAGGAAAAAAATAAGGATCGTAATTCTGTGGAGGGCCGAATGCCCGAGACAGATCATACACCGGAAAATAATGAGATGTCATTCAAAAAACTTGTAAATGCAGCTGTGCTGATTGTTCTTTTGGCTCTTATTTTCATCGCATTGTTTTCTTTTTTCTTCAATATGCAGGAGGCGATAATTGCCCTTTTCCATCCAAAGTACCAGGCACTTATGCAGGCTCTCTTTAGTTTTGCTAGTCCTGATTATAGGGATTTGTATGGTCAAGTTCCTCTTTCCAAATAAACGTTAACCATAGCCTTTTAGAGGGACTAAATACCTTTTTTAGATAGTAGAAGAGTTAATACTATGATTTTTTAGTTTATGCGTAAGTCCAATAATATCAACCGGATATTGTGGAAGCACGAAAATTAAAAAATAGGGAAAAATCAGGCAAATATAGAGTATAAAAAATGAAAGGGAACAGGATAGAAACCTTTCGGTTCAGACCTGCTTTATGTTCATGTTGAGGGCAACTTCTGCGATATCGGCGCTGTATTCCGAAACTCTTCGCAGGCTCTCAAGGATCATGCTAAGCTCGATGTTGCCAGAGTCGTCTCCACCCTTTGTTTCAAGAGAAACTCCGAACTGGGAAACCTTTTTGGCTTCGACAACAATTTTGTTTATAGCCTGCAGGTCCTCTTCCTGCATTGAATATATTGAACTCTCGAAAACTTTCTGAGAGAGTTCAGCCATCTTGAAAATCGGGTCATCAGTACTGATTCCGGAGTCCATTTTAAGGACGTTCCTGGCGATCCTTACTGCATGGTCTCCTACGCGCTCAATACTCTTGGTAATAAGCCTGTACCCGAGACATTCCCGTGGATGCCTGATTCCTATCTTTTCTGAGAGTTCGATATCCTCAATTGAGGCCTTGAGCTGACGGACTGCAAGAAGGTAGAAACGGTCCACGTCATCATCCCTCTGGATGACATCCTCGGCGATTTCCACATTATGGTCCCTAAGGGCAGTCATAGAATCTTCAAGCATTGAGAGGACGAGCCCATACATGTTTTTGATTACACGGCCGAGAGGCAAGTCGTTATAGTTCAGGAGGCACTGGAAAACAAGTTCATTACGCGATTCTTCCACAAGTTCCAGACCTATAAGTTTCTGGCGCACAGAATCTTTTATAAACTTGCGGTCATAGGCACTGAAACCTTTTTTGGTAGTCAGCCTGATTACATCATAACCTACAAGATAATGAGAAATAAGGATTCTTAAGTTGTTTTCCGCACTGTCGGAGTGAAGATAATCTATAGTTGCTTTAAGGGCAGAATGATCTTTCGAAACCGCACCGGAGGAGACAAGCAGCGTTTTGTTAGGCATGGGAGTAAGAGTAAGTGTGTCCCCGGCCTCAAGCCCTATATCCCTGACCCATTTTATGGGAAGAGACACGATATAGGTAGAATTTCCGGTAAACTGGACTTTTCTTTTATCCTTGGTAATAAATAAGCCCCCTGAGGAGATACTAATGAATAGTAAAAGATCTATATAGACGATATTGATATATAAAGGTATCTTGAAAGTTGAAGATCAAAATAAGAAATAATCCATGAGTTTGTCGTCTAAGTATAGTATATAGGGGTGAGAATGAATCATAGAAAAACATAGAATTACTTAAGATATTACATACAAATTGTATATAAAACGAAGTTTATAAAGAAATACCTCTTTTTATAAACTTTCTTTACTGGTGACTGAAAAAGCCTTATCTCGAAAAGTAGAGGCTGTTAAGATATCCTCACACGAAGTAAAACTGCTGGAAAGAAAACCAGGTTGTCCATCTTTACACTTTTGCAATATAAATTGATAAAAAGATAAATAAAAAATAAAAAAATAAAAAAATAAATAAGCCAGTAATTCTATTTTATTTGAAAAGAATTCAGCTTTTTACATATAGTTAGCTTCTAAGTCCTTAAACCGAAAATCCTCATGGCACTAGATATGGAAGTAAAAAATCGCCTTAAAGCATTTTTGCGTATAGCCCGTTTCTCAACGTTACAGTAGCTCAAAACCAGTTGATTATATAGAAATTTGTTCCCTGTACCCTGAACATAATAAGCAGCTCAAGCATATTGTTCATGGAAATGGGCAACCCATATAATTAAAACAAAGGTATTGGACGATGAAACAATTCGATATAAATCTGGAATCACTTATAAACAGCAGCCCTATAGTCATTTTTTTGTGCAAATCAACTGAGAGCTGGCCTGTGGAACTTATCACGGAAAATATCTGGCAGTTCGGATATGCAGTTGAAGACTTCATCTCAGGAAATATCCGGTATCTCGATATTGTCCATCCTGAGGATGTTGAAAGAGTAAAATCGGAGATTGCCGAATTCTCGGAGAAGGGGTGCACTGAGCTGACACAGGAGTACAGAATACTGACAGCTTCAGGAGAAACACGATGGGGGGAAGTGAAAGTTCTTGTCAGAAGAGACGAGGATGGAAAAGTTAGCCATTATCAGGGCACTCTCTGCGACGCTACGCAGCGTAAAAAAGCTGAGGAATCGATGCAAAAAGCTCTGAAAAAGAAAAATGAATTGAAAAATGTTATAAACAGCAGCCCTGTGTTCGTATTTTTATGCAGGCCTGAAGAGGGCTGGCCTGTTGAATTCGTTTCTGAAAACATTACAAAGCTTGGCTATACTCCGGAAGATTTTACCTCAAGGAGAATGCTGTACACAGATCTTATCCATCCCGGGGACAGGGAAAGAATTCGCACTGAAGTTGAAAAGTTTTCCAGAAACGGATATACTGAATGTACCTAGGAATATCGGGTCCTTACGAAGTCAGGGAAGATAAGATATATCGATGACAGGACCCTTATCAGAAGGAACAAAGAAGGAGAAATCACTTACTACCAGGGCATAATCGTGGATATAACCGAGCGCAAACTGGCTGAAGAAATGGTTAAAGGACAGAATATGGTACTCGGTCAACTAGCTTCCGGAGCTCCATTGGAAGAAGTATTTCTCCTTCTTATTCGGAATATGGAAAAGATCAGACCAGGTTCCATATGCTCGGTAATGCTGCTTGACCGGGAGAAAAAACATCTCTTTTACTGCGTTGCTCCAGGGTTTCCGGAGTTTTACAGGCAGAAGACTGACGGGATCGAGGTAGGCTTTGGAGCGACTTCGTTCGGAACCGCAGCCTTCTTGAAAAAAAGGGTGACCGTGGATAATGTAATGGAACACCCTTACTGGACAGAATACAGGGAACTTGCAGCTGAGGCAGGGCTAAAAGCCTGCTGGTCAGAGCCCATAATTTCATCCTCCGGAGAAGTCCTTGGGGTTATTTCCATGTACTACGGCGAGGCGCACAGGCCAGAGAAAGAGGATCTGGATTTTATGAGAACAAATGCCCAGCTGGCAGCGATAGCGGTAGAACATAAACTGGCAGAAGAGACCCTGCGGGAGTCCGAGCATAAGTTCAGGACAATTTTCAATAATATCAATGACCAGCTGTATATCCGCGAACCTGAAGGAAAAAGCTACATGGATGTAAACCAGGCAGTTGAAAACCGGCTGGGATATGATAAAGAAGAGATCCTGAAAATGGAAGCCGAAGAGATTATCCCTGCTGAATACTGGGACTCTGTCCGCGAGAACCTTAAAAAGATTCAGAGTGAGGGATCAAGGGTTTACGCAGCAGGAGCAATCTGCAAGGACGGCACAGTTGTTCCCCTTGAAGTCAGTGCCAGGATCATTAATTACGAAGGGAAGAAAACGATCCTTTCGGTTGCCAGAGACATTACTGAGCGCAAGAAAGCCGAAGCAGCACAGAAACTTAATGAAGCCCGGCTCGAAGCCCTTGTAAAGCTAAACCGGATGACAGGAGCCTCTTTAAAAGAAATAACAGACTTTGCCCGGGAAGAGGCGGTCAGACTTACAGGCAGCAAACTCGGGTACCTTGCGTTTATGGACGCCTATGAGACCTCCCTGATCATGCATTCCTGGTCAAAGAGCGCAATGGAAGAATGTGCAATCGAAGACAAGCGCTTTATTTATCCCGTGAAAACAACAGGGCTCTGGGGAGAGGCAATCCGGCAGCGTAAACCCATTATCACGAACGATTATACGGCTCCCAGTTCCCTGAAAAAAGGGTATCCAAAAGACCATGTTCACCTTACCCGCCATGTAAACGTGCCTGTATTTGACGGAGATAGGATAGTTGCAGTTGCAGGTGTGGGAAATAAGGACGAGCCTTATGACGAATCGGACTTACGCCAGCTGACCCTTCTCATGCAGGGTATGTGGCAGCTCATCCAGAGAAAACAGCTTGAAGATGCTCTTAAAGCTCACTCTGAAGACGTCTCTAAAACTAATGATGAGCTCAGGTCCCTTAACCGGATAAAAGCGGAATTTATGGCTGAAAGCCTGCCTCAGATAAAAGTAAATTACAGTGACCTTATGAATTTCGAGACCCTGGAAACCATCGAAGACCAGCAGCAGAAAGCTATAGATGCAGTAATTAACAGTTCGGAGAGGCTGAAACAAATGGTAGATTCCCTGCTCTATCTGAGCCTTGAACAGGCAGGAAAGATCGAATACTCTTTTGCCGAAGTCGAGATAAAAAAGATACTTTCGGATGTGTACCTTAACCTGATACTCCTGATAGATGAAAAAGAACTGAAAGTCGAAAAGGAACTGCCTGCAAACCTGCAACCAATCCCGGGTGATAAACAGAAACTGACAGATCTGTTCACTACTCTCATGGGCAATGCAATCAAGTTTACGCCTCACGGCGGGACACTGGAAGTAAAAGCTGCAGAGGAAGAAGGCAATATCCACATAACCGTAAAAGACAGCGGGACAGGCATCCATAAAAGGCTGATCCCTCACCTTTTCCACAGAATCTACCAGGTTGACGATTCCATGACCCGCAGGTACCAGGGACTTGAATCAGGGTTCTATATTTGTAAAAACATTGTCAACGCTCATGAAGGGGAAATCTGGGTAGAAAGCGAGGAAGGTTCGGGAACCACGATGCATGTAAGGCTTCCAAAAAAGAATTCTTGAATCGGAAATGTGGATTAAAAGAGCTAAGAACTAAAATTGAAAAATGTTTAAGTGAAGTGGCTGGAGATTTACGATGAAACTGGAACTACTGGGCACTCTTTTTCTCTCGGACAAAAGGAAAGACCTTCTTTTACTGCTGATGGAAGAGCCCCGAAACATTGACGAGATAAAAAACATACTGAATGTGACTTCAAGTGCGATCATGACCCAGATCAAAATCCTCATCAGCCAGGGGCTTATTACTCATGAGGATGACCTTTACAAACTCTCGGATATCGGGAAGGTAGTAGTCAAGAAAATGAGGCCTCTTCTTAACACTCTTGGAGTGTTTTCAGAGAATATGGACTACTGGGAGAACCATAATATCAGTGCAATTCCTGTCAACCTTCTGGACCGAATAGATGACCTCGGGCACTGTGAGTTCATTGAGCCCGACCTTGATCGGATGTATGAAATCCCCCAGAAAATAGAAGAAAAACTGAGCAGGTCAACCCATGTTATGGAAGTTTCCTCTTATTTTAACCCTGCCTACCCGTCAACCTATGTTGAGCTCGTGAAAAAAGGAACTGACGTATCTCTGATAATCACAAAGCCAGTATTTGAAAGACTGAAAAAAGAATATAGCGTATCCCTCAGGGAATATCTGGACAGAGATAATGCGAAAATCTTTGTCTGCGACTGCCCTGTAAAGGTGGCATCAAGTGTAGTAACGGACCATTTTCTAGCTCTCTCCCTCTTTTATAGAAACGGGATATACCACAATCATGCAATGCTGAGCATGGAAAAAACAGCCCTGAAATGGGGAGAAGACCTCTTTTTGCATTACATGAAAAACTCAAAGGAAATAAAGGAAATCGAATGAGGAAGAGTTGAAAGCTTCATCGGAAAAAATATAAGAAAATCAAGTTCTACAGGGCTCGGGAGATACACACTTCACTCCAGAACTTGACGCAGAAGGATCGGAATTGAGAATCTCCAGCCTCTTCTTTTTCGATCCCTGAACCGCTCCCCTAGTTGCGATTCTGGAGCCCACTATCGACGAATTCTAAAAAGCCTCGATAAGAAAGGTTAAACCTCATACTTATGACCTGTACAACCTTATTCACTATAACAAACCCTTCTTGTCACGCTCAACGAAGGAGAACGGTCTTGCAAACAAATAAAAAGAAGAAAAGTAAAATGAGCAAATAAAAACTTCCGCTTGCTTTTAACACTATTACAGCATATTCAGGCTTCTTCTTTTGACTTATTTTTGCTTTTTGGGAAGGGTCGCCAGACAAGCTGGTGGAGATGCCCTATAATTATAAAATTAAGCTGCGGTTTCCAAAATAAGGAAAAGTATTCTTTGGAAAAGGAATATACTTCTGTACTTAGCTTTTCTTAGAACAATAGGAATCTACCTGCTGGTATTTTTCTTGTATGGCTGGTGAGATGGTTTAAGCCTTTATGTGCTTAGAAAAAACAAAAAAAAGAACTGCAGATACCTGTCACCAGAAACCTTCGCCATACTCGAACTCAACCTCATCGACTTTTTCAGGAGGGAGCCCCAGATCTGCGAACATTCTTTTAAATACGGCTCTATAATCCCTTTCAGGAATTGTCATTTCTGAACTGTTTGATCTGAGAGATATATAGAGACGAACACCCCCCAGCCTGTCAATATGAACCGTGTAAGTGCTCGATCCGTCTTTAAAACTTATTTCTGCAGCTGGAACAAAGTAGCTTATGGACCCTATTTTTTCGCTGCCGTTATAAAATGTTTCTGTACTTCCACCTTCCCCTGCTGAATTTTCCGCATCAAAAGTTGAAATGGTGGACTCCTCTAAAAGATGCCTGCGGATTGCTGCGATATCTGGATATTTTGTTATGGTTACCTGCTCGAAAAAGATGTCGTTAATCGCCCAGTCCTCTGCCGGGAGATATGCTTCAGTTTCTTTTTCATTCATCCAATACATTATTTTGAATTTGTTGACTACCCATTCTCTCTCCGGAAGATCTTCTGGCCTGTACTTTGCAAGGGAATCCTGGTTCCAGAAAGAAAAGGTTGAATCTCCGTTATTCGAAAAAGAGATCGAAAACCAAGAAGAATTTGAATAGTAAAGATCCATCGAGTTTACTCGATAATCCGAACCAAGTCTCGGGTCAAGCCCTTCAATAACTCCGGGTTGCACTCCTCCGGGTCCGACATTCACACTGTAATCGTATCCGGCTCCTTTTGCACTGGAAATAGCATGAGTGTAATATACAGGGGAGCCGATGTTAACCCCGTTTGAATAGTAAAATGCCTGGTCGTAATAGGTTAATATGAAAATAAAGCCCCCAAATAATAAGAACGGAGCCAGCACAACGAAGGTAAGAATCAGTAGTGTTTTCTGATTTTTAATCATCGACTCACTCCCCATTTCAGAACGTTCCAACTTCCCCTTCTTCTCCAACGAAAAAGACCATACCAAGACTAGGCGAAGAGGATTTTCCTTCTTCGGAAACGGAGACTTCAACGTCATATGTTCCCGGACCGGAAACGGCTATCTGTACTGACTGATAAAGCATGGACCTGCCTTTTATGCAGTCAAGTTCTACATTCTCTGTTGCCACCTCGTGGTAGGAGGGCGGCTCAATTGAGTCGGTCTCCTCTAACTTAAACCGAATCCGAAGAGCTGAACTATCCGCCTTGTCTGCATTTATAATGCAGGCGGTCACATTCAGGACTTTCTCCGATGTTTCGCTAGATTTCGAATTTCCTTCAAATGAAGACTTCACGTTGATATCTTCAACAGAGACAGAGGAGCGTTTGCTTTCATCAGGAACTGCACAACCACTAACAGAACTTAGAACCCAGCATATGAAAATCAGAAATAAGGCTACTTTTATGTATTTATTCAAAAAAACTCCTCCTGAGATCTGAATTCGACTCTCAATAGAAAGGTGTCCCACTATTTTTACTTTTTTAGTTTATTATCATTCTGGATCATTCTGGCAGCTCCCAGGCAGCTCACATCTTGAGAAAGTTCACTGCTTTCCCATATATCCCGGCTGATCAGTCCCTGTGTGATCAAAGGCTTTGATCAGATTAAACCCTCTGATAGAATAGAAGTATCCTGTAAAATCAGGCCGATTCGTAAGATTGGACTAAACAACGAGATCATGAGGGTTAACAATATCAGTAAATATTACTGGATCAGGGGAATTTATAAAATCAGTAGAATAAGCAGAATTAAGCATCAGAAGAGATGTTAACTGCGTTAATCAAATCTCTGCGTTTATGTTATATGTTTTGCAATTAATGTATTATCGGAAGTTAACAGTCATACAGAGGCTTACTGAGCAATGAGCCTTAATTGAGCTACTAACTGTTAACCAGGAAATACCTGTAAAAATGGAGGAAGCGTTTTTTATGGCAGCAGATATTTTAAACCAATTAGCGGAAGCTGTCGTCGACGGAGACGACGACCTTGCAGAAGAACTGGCACAAAAGGCACTTGACGAGGGCGTTGACCCCTACGACGCAATCGTTAACGGGCTGGCAAGAGGGATGGCAATTGTCAGTGACCAGTATGAGAAAGGTGAAGCCTTTGTACCTCACCTGCTCCTGGCTTCAGGCGCAATGTACGCAGGCATGGATATCCTCTCCCCTGAAATGACAAAGGAAGAGGGAGCCCTGCAGGCTGTCGGAGTCATAGGGACCATTGAAGGAGATGTACACGACATTGGCAAGAACCTGGTAAAGACCATGCTCAGTGCAGGCGGGTTTAAGATGATCGACCTTGGTGCAGATGTGCCTATAGAGAAGTTTGTTGAAACCGCAAAAGAGCACGAAGCTGACCTTATTTCCATGAGCGCACTGATGACCACAACCATGACCAATATGGAAAAAGTCATTGAAATCCTTCAGGAAGAAGGCATACGTGACTCCATAAAAATCATGATTGGGGGAGCTCCTGTTTCCGAAGAATATGCCTCCGGAATTGGGGCTGATTCAACCCACCCTGATGCAATGCACGCAAGCGCCTGGGCATCTGAAGCCGTGAAGGAGCTCGATCCCAAAGCTGCAAGGTGGAGTGAAGAGAAGATTAACCTCGGGAAGATTAAGTACAGAGAGATCCTTGCGAAGAAGACAGTTTCCGACAAAGTGGATATAGGACTTGAAACTGCCAGCAGGATCAAAGAAGAATTCGAAAGTATTGGTGTGAAAAGTAAGGAGGAAATGACCCACATTGACAGGACGGTATCCGCCATGTCCGACAAGAAGGTCGACCGCCTGCCTGTCTATCCTCTTGCCTGTGGTGTCCTCAGAAAATTTGCAGGGGTTAACTACAGGGACTATGCCACAAAAGCAGAAGCTTTCACAGAGAGCTCTTTCCTCGGTTGCAAGTACCTTGACCTTGACATGTTTGTGGGCCTTGCCGACCTTTCAGCCACATCTGCGGACTTCGGATGTAAGATCAAATATCCTGAAGACGATACCCCGTCCTCCGAAGGGCACATCAAGGACTATGAGAAGATTGAAGTCCCTGAGCTCAAGAAAGGAACCCGTGGCTATGAACTGGTTATGGCTTCAAAGATGGCAAAGGAAAAAATCAACAAAGAGCTCAACACTCCTTTTATCGGCTTCCACGAAGGTCCCCTGCTCACCCTTACCCAGCTGATGGGGGCAGACCGCATCCTGATGGACATGAAGACCCAGCCTGATGTTGTCCTTGAAGCTGTCCAGAAGTGTACTGATTACATCTGCCAGCTCACCGAACTCTTTTTCAGCGAAGGTGCCTGTGATGCTCTCTGTATTGACAACCTCTGGTCAAACAACGTTATTATGAGCGAGCAGGACTACTGGAAATTCGATGGGAAGTTTGTCTATGACCAGCACGTCCCGCTATTCAAGCAGTATAATCAGCCGTATATCATCCACAACTGTGCTGATGCTGTGCACTTTGAGACCCAGATCAAGAAGTTTGGCACTTCTCTTTACAGCTACGCCTATTATGAGAAGTCCAGAGATAAGGGGTCCCAGAACTATGCAGACCTCATCCCCAAATACGGAGATATGTGCTGCATGATGGGAGAAGTAAACCCTGTTGAATTTATGGACGGCTCTGCAGCAGGTGTGCAGAAGGTCAGGGACGACACAAAAACCCTGCTGGAAAACGCGATACCTGTGCTCAAAGAGAACGGCTTGCAGTCCAAGTATATTCTGTCTACTGGCTGTGAAGTCCCACCCGGAGGTCCGCTGACCACCGTGCAGGCAATGGTAAATACAGTAAAAGAGTTCGGTCCAGAACTCCAGAAAAAGATAATGGGGTAAATTCTCCTTAATGGGGCGAATAACCTCTCCCCATTTCGGTTTAAAATCAAGATCAAATACTTAATAATATTATTCAGCCCCAAATAAGAAAAATCTCCATAAGGCCTTTAAAAATTCGGAAAACAGAAAAACGCCCACAGACAACTAAAAACCATTTTCACCGTATTTTAACCTCCACACAGGAGTTGATCTAACTCCTGAGCTCCAGAGTATCAGCAGAAAACCGTATAAGTTACATGTGAAGAAAAAGCGGGAAATCTCCATTTATAAAAACTAAAAGCAGCATGTGATCCATAAAGATGAAAAATGAGACTGAAAATAGAAAGTGGGACAAAAAAGAGATGGACTAACCATAAAGGCAGCAAAAAAAGAGAGCCGGAAGGGCGGATTAATATGACTTTGTCTTCTCCGCCCCTCTCCATTATAAAAGCCGCAAAGTAAAAATTATAAGATCTTTTTTGAAAAAGGGTTTTGCCTTTGAAAGAATGTTGGGCTCTCAGAATTGGGAGAAAGCAGAGGTAAAGTGGGCAGAAGTAAGGCGGGCTATAGAATGTTAGGGACAGGAACTGAAGCAGGCGAAAGAAGGCCAGCCATAGAAACTGCAAAGGAGGAATTGAATGTATCTGGGATTGGGAATTGATACGGGAGGGACATATACTGATGCCGCTGTCATGGATATGTCAAATGGAGACATAATCGAGTCAAATAAAGCGCTTACAACTTATCCTGACCTAATAAGGGGAATAAAGAATTCCATTGAAGGGCTGGACCCGGGATATCTGAAAAGGATAAAATTCGTTTCTGTTTCTACAACCCTTGCTACCAATACTACGCTTGAGGGCAAAGGCTATCCTGCAGGGCTAATCCTCATAGGACACACAATCCCCAAAAAACTTGCCAGTCGCTATGTAATATCAATCGGAGGAGGGCATGATTCGGATGGGAACGAAATTGCCCCCCTTGAAGACCTGGAAGCAATCAGGGAGTTTGTCAGACAGGTAAAGAATAAAGTGGCTGCTTTTGCAGTCTCCGGTTATTTCGGAGTCAGGAACCCGGAACATGAGCTTAAGGTAAAGGAAGTAATTCAGGAAATAACGGACATGCCGGTTGTCTGCGGGCACGAGCTTTCCATGAGCCTGGGGGCTTACGAAAGGGCTGTGACAGCTCTCCTGAACGCTGAACTGATTCCTGTAAGCAAACAGTTTATTAAATCCGTCCAGACAGTAATGGAAGAAAAAGAGATAAAGGCAACCCTGATGATGATGAAGTGTGACGGGTCTCTGGTCCGCATTGAAGAAGCCCTGCAAAAACCTGTAGAATCAATATTTTCCGGACCTGCAGCAAGCCTTGTGGGAGCCGCACACCTCACATGTCTGGATACCTGTGCAACTGTGGATGTTGGAGGCACAAGTACTGATATTGCCATGATTTCCGGAGGCATACCGGATATAAGTGATTCGGGAGCACGAGTTGGGGGCTGGAAAACCATGGTAAAAGCGATCAGGATGGAGACCTCAGCTCTTGGAGGAGATAGCCTGGTCTGGATCAGAAGAAAAACATATCTGGGGCCATCAAGGGTTATTCCACTCTGTCTTGCAGCATCAGAGTTCCCGGGTCTTCCAAAGAAATTGGAGAAAAATGATGCCCCAAACGAACGCATAATGGATGAAATCATACAGCCAACCTCATTTTTCATGAGGAGCGGGATAAACTCTCCTGAACTTCTCAGTGGGGATCTCGAAGAAGATGAGAGAGCAATTATCGAACATCTGGGAACAGAACCCCTCTCGATATCGGAGCTCTCTGAGAGGACAGGCAAACACCCGCTTATGTTTGCAGGGACTCTGAAAAGCCTCATCCGAAAAAGGCACGTCAGTCAGATAGGGTTTACACCAACCGATGCCCTCCACGTGCTTGGAGAATACGCAAGATGGGACGGAAGGGCTTCCTTTATAGGAGCAAAAGTTCTTGGAAAGACCCTCAAAAAAGGGGCAGAGGATTTTTCAGCCCAGGTTAAGGCTGAAGTCGTAAGAAAACTTACTCTCGAACTGATTTCCTTCTTTGCGGAGGACCTGAAAAAAGAGGATATTGAAAAGCTTCTGGTAAAAGAAAGTTTCCTGAAGTTCCGCATAAAGGTCCCTGTAGTCCTGGTAGGTGCACCTGTAAGAGCATATCTGAAAGAACTGAATGAGGCTGTGGATGCAGACATAAGGATTCCTGCTTTCCATGAAGTCGGAAATGCCGTGGGCGCCCTTGTAGGGAAAGTAATCCACAGGACAGAGGTCCTTATCCGCCCTTCAGCAGCAGGGAAAGCAGAATATTCTGTATTCTCCAGACTTGGAAAAGAGGTCTTTGAAGATTATGGAGAAGCCCTGGACTATGGGCTTAAACTCAGCCACAGATTGATTATGGAATACATGGATGGGTACGGGCTTGAGATGGAAAATGTAGAATTCGACCTCAAACAAAATGATGTGGGAAGCAGGGGAAAAAACCCTATGGAAACCCGCCTGGTCGGAGTCGGTGTAGGGACGACCGGAAAACTGGCATAAATAACGTGTAGAAACGGCAACGTTCAGCATGTCTAAAAAGCAAGAGGTTTAAACGGCAGGAACCGCAGCAAAAGGGGAAGAACATGGCAAGCGAACTAAAAACATCAGGCAACACGACCCTGGAAAGCCAGGACGGAATGGCAAAACTGGCACGGACGATAAGAGACAAGATCCAGATCGACGAGCCGGTAAAAGAAGAAGGGCTCATAGACCTGCTTGAAAGGGCAGCCATAGAGATTGACGAGCTGCTTGGTTCATCCCTGGGGCCGAAAGGGATGAACAAGATAATAGTAAACCCCGTGGGGGATATTTTCGTTACGAGCGACGGGAAAGTTATCTTAAAAGAGATGGATGTACTTCACCCGGTTGTAACTTCCTTTAAAAAGCTTGCCGAATCCATGGATAAAGCCTGCGGAGACGGCACAAAAACAGCCGTTATTTTTGCAAGCAACCTCATTAAAAACGCTGTCAGACTAATAAGGGCAGGAGTACACCCGACAATCATTATAGAAGGTTACGAGCTTGCCATGCAAAAAACGTATGAGATGCTGCAGTACAGCATAAAGCAGGCATCGGAAGAGGACGTACGCACAACTATAATGTGCTCGGCAACAGGAAAAGGAATCGAAAAGCATCAGGCAGAAGCTGTTACGGATATCGTCCTTCAGGTTATAAAGCACCTTAACGAAAAACAGGCTGGAAGGCTGGACCTTAACAGAAACATCAAAATCCTCAAAAAGAAAGGCGGACCTGAGATCGTTGCCCTTGAAGGCATGATTATGGACGAAAATCCGGCAAGGGGAGATATGCCAGATGAGTTTGAAAATCCTGCGGTCCTGATTACGAATTATGACCTTAAAATAAAAAGCGGATACTTAAACCCCCAGCATAATCTCAAAATGGACTCAGTGCAGACTGCACTCCTTTTTGAAGAGAGGAAAAAGCAGATGTGCGGGGGAATTGCTAGAAAAATTATTGATTCAGGTGCAAATGTACTCTTTTCCGAAGGAGATATTGACCCCTATATTGAAACTTTACTCAGGGATAGTAATATACTGGCGTTTAAGAAACTGAAGATGAAAGATCTTGAAAAGCTTGCGGAAGCAACAGGTACAACCCTGATGAGTCAGCAGGACGAGATTCATCCCTACGACCTTGGAAAAGCAGATAGCATAAGGCTTGAAAAGAAAAACGGGGAAAACTTTGTTTTCATCGCCGTGAAAGATAAAGCAGTAGCCACTATTTTAATATGGGAACCTGTAAAGTACGGGCTTGACAAGGTAGAAGAAGCAGTTGACGATGCCCTGAATAATGCGGCATTCCTTCTAAAAAACAGAGAAATCGTGAATGGAGGAGGAGCAATAGAGTTTGAACTGGCGCACATGGTCAGGCTGTTTGCGACAACACAGACCGGAAAGAGACAGCTTGCAGTTCAGGCGTATGCAGAAGCCCTCGAAAAGATCCCGACTATTCTTGCCAGAAATATGGGAATGAATGAAATAGATGCAATGGCGCAGATGAAGAATTCATATGCAAGAGGAATAGAAGCAAGAATAGACCTCTCACGAAAGGTAACTGATAAAGGGCCGAAAGTATACGATTCAGCAACGGTAAAGAAACTGGCAATTATAGCAGCTACGGAAACATCAAGAAATGTGCTCAGGATAGACGAGATAGTCCCGAAGAAGTAAAGCTTGAAATCCTTAGTTTGGTCCGTTACAACATATATGGTATTTTATATCATTTATCTGCAGCATCATTCTTATCCGCGAATGTCAGTCCGTCTTGTGGAATAAAGAAGAAGAGAGAAGAAAAACGAAAAACCAGAAGAAAAGGGAACTCAGAAGAAAAGAAAACTCGAAAATAATGCTTCTTTTCTTTTTGCGAAGAACCGCCGACAAGCTGGGGGGAATAACTTATAATCTGAATTAAGTGGTTCCTGGGCAAAGTGAGTATTTTTCAGGCTGGCGACTAGCTGTAACCATGCGAGGTGCAGGAGAAAAGTAGAAAATACCATTTAAGGTTTCTGAAATGGTATGGACCAATTGATCAGGGGAAGACCGTAAATCAAAATAAACAAATCTGCAGACAATTCGTTAAAAAGTCATATATTTAAAATACCGCATATGAGGATTAATTTATATAACTAATTTACAGATATTTTAGATGAAAAATATAAAAGTAATCCTGCTCGTATTAGTTCTCAAAAGAAAAAAGCTACAAAAGCTTAACGCAATAAAAAGAACTTTAATGGCAGATTTTAATGGCAGACCCAAACCTAAGAGACCGTTTCCTGAACGCACTGAATGGAAAAACTGTGGATAAAGTGCCTGTTCTTTCGGTAACTCAGACAGGAACCGTTGAGCTCATGAAAAAGAGCGGAGCAGCCTGGCCTGATGCTCACTTTGACGCTGGAAAAATGGCAGACCTTGCCCTTTCAGCCCATACTTTTGCAGGCCTTGAAGCCGTTCGCTATCCTTTTTGCCTCACCGTCCTATCTGAAGCTCTGGGCTGCAGGATTAACCCTGGAAGATAGGACATTCAGCCATCTCCAGGTTCTCATCCTTTTGCAAAGGAACCGGAAGAGATGGAGCTTCCCTCAGATTTTGCTGAAAGAGGAAGAATTCCCCTTATTGCTGATGTAACTTCCATCCTGAGGGAAAAGGCAGGCGACGAAATTCCCCTGATAGCGGGTATGGAAGGCCCGGCATCCCTTGCCTCAAGGCTGCTTGGCACCTACAATTTTCTCACATGGATAATCAGAAGGCCCGAGACTGTAAGAGAATGCCTTAAAGTCACAGGAGCGATCTGTTCCGAATACGCAGAAATCCTGTCCGAAGTCGGGACAGAT
The DNA here is from genome assembly GCF_055385895.1 of Methanosarcina subterranea. Classification (NCBI taxonomy): domain Archaea; kingdom Methanobacteriati; phylum Methanobacteriota; class Methanomicrobia; order Methanosarcinales; family Methanosarcinaceae; genus Methanosarcina; species Methanosarcina subterranea. The sequence goes on from NZ_AP042426.1 coordinate 4,088,726, forward strand.
GCAGTCTGTATAGTAGATGGGATAGCAGGACCGGATATGCTTGATCCCAGGCATTTTGATGCCCTCATAAAACCAGAGTATGAAGGGTTCTGCAGATCAGGAAAAGGAATAAAACTCGTACATGTTTGCGGGAACTCAACCCCTATCCTTAAAACTCTTTCAGAATGCGGCTTTCAGGGAATAAGCATCGAAGAGAAAGTAACCGACCTGCGGGCTGCAAAAAAACTTGTCGGGGGAAAAATAAACCTGATAGGAAACCTTTCCTCTTCAGGAATCATGCTTAATGGAACCTGTGAAGAGATAAAAGAAGAAGCACAGAAATGCCTTAGAGAAGGAATTGACATACTTGCTCCCGGTTGCGGAATTGCCCCAAAAACCCCGACAAAAAATATAAAGGCGCTTGTTGAAGCGAGAGACGAGTATTATGTCTAACGCGAACTGCGCCTCGGGAATGAGCGTCCCTTCCGCTACGTTTCGCTCATCCCAAGAGGACTAAATTGCTGATATTTCTAGCCCGTACAACCTTATTCACTGTAATGACCATTCTTGTCACGCTCAACGAAGGAGAGCGGTCTCGTAGACAAAATAGAAGAAAAAAGAGAAAAAGACCAAATAGCCAAAATATTCAAACATTGATCCAATAGAATAGAAGGCTAAACATCAAACTGCTTCCGAAGAATACGAAGCTAAAAAACATGATGGAAATTCTGGTAACATCCATTAATTCATTTTAATCAGGTTTTTTAATGAGGATCCGGTATTTCTGTGGGTGTCCCCCCCAAATGATCTACGAAGCTCTTCGTCTAATTTTGCATTAGAAAGTGTTTTGCCACACAAAGCTAGAAAGTTCCTAAATTTTAATATCCATCAGGGTCAGCCCTTTCAAAGTTGGTCATCTCAAACCGAATGCATCCTGGATTTGCTGGATTAAAGATCGTCTTTCGGGAAGAAGAGACTATTTTTCGGAAAGTAATTAATATTTTCACCGTGCCTGGCTCCCTCAATAACATATAGCTTCTGTAAATCGATACCCCTAAAAAATCAATGCCCCTTCAAAAATCAATGACCTTACTGAAATCAGGACCCTTTACGATAAGTCCCGAATTATGTTATATAGATTTAAGCCTAAAATTTAGTTAAAAAAGGACTGAATAATAGTGAAAAGCTGCGCAGCTCATTTCACTGCCTGAAATTGATTGTATACAGCGTCATTAGGTATACGTATCCTGATGTGGACAGGATATGAAGGTTATTTTTTTCATAATATCAACGACTGCTGCAAGTGGAGTATAAAAATGTACGGGATCGCACTTGACCTGGGAACCAGCGGCTTTAGAGCGCAGCTTATAGACCTGGAAACAAAAAAAGTCACAAGAACCGCCATGACAATGAGGCACCCCCTTCCTGGGGGCAATGTAATTGACCATCTGGACTTTGCACTGGAAGTAGGAGAAGACATTGCAAACAATATCATACTGGATGCGGTCAGTAAGATTATTGAGACATTTGAGGTAGACCCAGCCTGCATTCAGAAACTGGTAGTATGCGGGAACCCAATACAGCTTTCACTCTTCCAGAACTCGGAAATCAGGGACCTCGCCTTTGCAGGGAAGAATATGCAGAAAAGGCTTGGAGTCGAGAATGTGGACAGGAGTGCCAGGGTCTTTCCGGCATCCGAACTTTTCAGGGGTGTTCTGGAGCTGCCGAATTGCGAAATAACTGTGCCTCCGGCTATCGCCCACGAGATAGGAGCTGACGCCCTTGCCATGATGATCGAAACAGATTTCCTGAACCGGAAAGAGGTTTCCATTGTCACCGACTATGGCACGAATGCTGAAATGGCAATAAAAGCCGGGGACCGGATTATCACAGGCAGTGCAGCTGCAGGACCTGCAATCGAAGGGCAGGGTATCAGCTGCGGAATGATTGCGAGCCCGGGTGCGATTTCTGATGTAAATATTGAAAAGGAAGGCAACGAAAAGGACTACTGGCGACTTACAGTCTTGAACGAAAAGATGGAAGGAAGACCCGGGGCTCTGATAAACCCTGTTACCGGTGAGATTATGGAAAAAGGGGAAATCGAAGCCGTGGGAATTACCGGAACAGGTGTAATTGCAGTTATTGCCATTGCAATGGAAACAGGGCTTATGGAACAGCCTCCTAAACTGCCAAATGGAAGGCTGATCCTTGGAAACGGTATAGAAATTACAGACGGAGATATCGCTGAAGCCGGAAAAGCCATCGGAGCAATAAGGGCAGCTCAGTTAACCCTCCTGCTTGAAGCCGGAATACCTTTTGAGGAACTGGAAAACGTCTACATGTCAGGAGCCTCAGGGACATATGTGGACTGCAGGAAAGCCAGAAAAATAGGCTCCTGCCCGGATTTCTCAAAAAAGACCGTTCAATTCGGAAACACTTCCATAGCCCTTGCACGTGAAATTATCCTCGACGAATCCAGGCTCGGGGAAGTAATTGCCCTTGCAGGGACGATAAAAGCCGATCACCTGATGATGGCTACCAGTGAGACCTTCAAGAATATCTATACGTGCGAACTTTCTTACTGGACCGAAGGCATGAGTATGAAGCTATACAAAAAGTTTTTCAAAATGTACAAATACCCCCCTCTCCCTGAACCCGCAGAGAATGCAGAGATGGAAAAAAAGGTTACCAGAGACATAGAAGAAACAGGAAATGTTCCTGTAGAGATAGTAGAAGATGTGGGGATCACTATAGTGGTTCCTGTAGAAGGCTGCCTCCAGTGCAGTCGCTGTAACGAAGAATGCCCGGAAAACGCCCTTGTGACCATAGAGAAAAACGGAAGTTTCTTTGCAAGTTGCAGGACCCAGGACTGTCTTGGAACAAGCTGCAGACGCTGCGTAAGGGCATGCCCGATAAAAGCAATAGACTTCAAAAATATTGCAGCTCTAAGTGTAAACGGACCTCAGAGAAGTGGTATGACCGGCGGAGTATATTGACGGAAAATTTTAAAAACATACAACTGGAAGGGCTTCAAAATGACACAAATAAGCATATCTTCTCGCGTCTGTGGTACAGACCACACAATAAAGGGGAGAGTTGAAGGAGGCAGAATCATCATAGAGATTGACACTCCCTGTGAAAAGTTCAGAGAATTCGCTTGCCTTGAAATCCCGGTTCAGGAATTATCCGATATTGAAAAAAATCTCATAAGTGAAATGGAAAGGCAAATGAACTGTTCCTTCGAATGCACTAAAGAATGTGCCCTGGACTGTACCATGCACTGTCTTATTCCTTCTGCGGTGTTCGATGTTTTCAGTATAGAAAAAGAGCTGGCAGAAGTAAGGCTTTTAAAAACGCCTTTTCTTGAAGTCAGTAAGTGTACCGCTTCAGATTATGAGTAACTTCTGAGCAGGGCCTTTCTACACAGCCAGCCCTCGCTTCTTATTTAATTTTAGATCTGATTCAGTTTTGTAACTGAAACTAAAAAAGCAGTTTGACTTTTTATTCCCCTTTCTAAAAAAGCTTGTTTTACCAGTAATTACAAAATTGATGGTAAAGAGCAAAGGAAAAAAGAAATGGGAAAATTGCTTTTAGAATCCGGTAATTTCCTACTTTCCCATTTCTTACTTTCCCTTTGCTTTTCCTTTAATGCTCAGGACATACTGGCCGGCATCTGTTCTTTAAATGTCTGTTTAAATTCAAGGTACTGCTTAGCCATCTCTTCTGCATTCTTCTGGCTGATGACATTTCGCGCTTCCTTAAATACATTACTCTCTTCTTCTTCCACGTGATGCTCTATGCTTTCTTTCAGCTCTTTGAGTTTAGATGCCCAGTTTTTGTCCCCCTCTTTCATATTTTCGAGTTCAGACATCAGGGATCTTGCTTCATCGTGCTCTTCGTAAGCATGGTTGACAAGATCACGTAATTCCTCTTTCTTCTCAAGCTCTGGATAGAAGAGTTTTTCTTCCCCTGCCATATGAGGATCAGTTTCAGCTTTTATTTTAAGCAGAGTTTCTCTTGAGTTATCACGCATAGCCTGTTGAAAAAGGTCAGATACCATTTTATGTTCTCTTATCAGTATGTCATAAATTGTTTCCATGATTCCCCCCCTCTGATTTGAGGTATAACAAAGGTTATTCGGTCAAGCATATAAATAAGTAACCGGTACTCCCAATTAATAAAAACAGTAATGGTAAAAGGAATCTACTTAATTTCTTTTTATAGATATTAGTATAAAAATAAAAACAAAATATCATGAAGTAAGATGAAAACAATGGGAATAAAAATATTCACGTGTGCTCTGAATGTATCCATACATCTCCCTCACAATCCGGAAATGAACTCCCTTTTTCCAGCCAGTTAGTATCACCTGTTTTATAGCAAGAGTAATAACCTGAGCTTTCGACCTTAGTACCTGCTTTGTGAGGGTTTAATTCCTTAATCATATCTTCAGAGATTGTGGGCAGGCCAGGCCTCTGTTTTTCAGCCGGAAATTTAAAAACACTCACACTACCGTCTCTTTCAAGATAAGCAGTCTCGATTTCCCCTAGAGTTCTGATACCCTTGTTTCTCAGTGAACTACACCTACCTAAAATCTTCGTAAACTCAGATTTTTGAGGAAGGTGCTTCCTGCTTCATACTAGGCGGTTGCCGTTTTTTCCTGGTCCACAGGCTCAAACCGTAGTCCCTACGGCGAATTTCTTTATATTGATAGCTGCATTAATGTCCCTATCATGCAAAACATTACAGGAAGGACAAAGCCACTCTCTAATATCTTCTGTCAAATTTGGATGCTTATAACCACAAACGTTACAAGTTTTTGAAGATGATTCCCATTGACCTATCTTCAAAACTGTTTTACCAGACCATTCAGCTTTGTATGTTAATTTTTGCACGAAAGAATACCATGCTGAATCACTAATAGCCTGTGCTAATTTGTGGTTCTTTTTCATTCCTTTAATATTTAAAGTTTCAACTGCTACTGCTTGGTTTTCGCTGATTAGCTTTTTTGAAACTTTATGTTGAAAGTCATGTCTCTGATTAGCAATTTTCTCATGCAACTTAGCAAGTTTGTATGCTGCCTTTCTACGGTTTTTTGAACCTATGACTTTCCTGGAAACTCTTCTTTGCAAGAATTTCAATCTTTCAAGAGAAGTTTTCAGGAATTTAGGATTATCTATTTTTTCTCCTGTAGAAAGAGTAGCAAAAGTCAAAAGTCCAACATCAACTCCAATCATTGTAGCATGGGAAAATGATTCAGGTTCAGGACATTTCTCTCCATCATCAGTTAAGATACTGATATAGTATTTTTCTGTAGGGGTTCTCGATACCGTTATTGTTTTTAGAAATTCAGAATTAGAATTACTTTCATTTGTATTCGGTTAAGGATTTTGAGCTGCGGATCTCGATTTCGACGGAAAAACTCAAACCCAAATGTTTAGTGTTTAAATTGAAATCGATATCAGATTCCAGTTTTGCATTTGATGAATAATTTAACAAATTTTATGAAAATCAATGCAAGTGATAACGATTTTTCCTTAACCGATGACCAATGGAATTACTTTTAATAATATTTCCTTCTAATTCCATTTTCTTAAAAAGTTGCTTATGTATCTTAACTTTTATCCAACCGATTTTTGGTAAATTAATTTTAGAGGTAGCAAAATTAATAATATAATGTTGTGGAATTTGGAAAGAGAAATAATTATCTCTTTTTCTTTTCTTTTGTGGATATTTAAACCCATCCTTAAAGAAATGGTTGAATGCAGAATTAAGATTTTTGCTAGTTTGTTGCAGAGATTGAGAATTTACTTCTTTCAAGAAAGGATAAGCTTCTTTAAGAACTTGAATATGGTTATTAAGTTCAAATTCAGATATACTTATTCTGAATTTTTTATACATCAATGATTTTATTTCAAGAAGTTTATTGTAGACAAATCGAGTACTGCCGAAGTGTTTTTCCATAAGGGCTTTTTGTTCCTTATTAGGGTAAATTCTGTATCGGATTCCTCTCTTCATCGGCATTATATACGTTTGGAAACTATATCAATATTAACAGGATAACTACCGGTATGATGTTGGGAAGTTGACGGCTCTCATCCCCTCCCTGTACCATTCGGGCGAAAGTCCGATGTGCTGAGGAAGGAGGCTTCCCGCCTTATGAGATAAAAGGAAAATCTCGTCCTGAGTAGGTGTATGCTTTCTTATTGATTGTGAGTTCAGAACTCCGTTACTTATAATTTTTACGGGCATACCCTCAGTCAAATCCTCATACCGGGGAAATCTATTCACAAGCAATGTCTGTATCCTGTAACATACCGTAATGGTCCCGATTGCAAAGACTGACCACAGGAGAGCAACGTCCGGATAAAACATAGGATCTCCCATAGCCGATCCAAGAGCAATAATAATCAAAAGATCAAAGGATGTAAGCTGGTCAACTGCTCTCCTGCCTAATAAGCGCATGATAATTAGTGCAAAAATAAACATGAAAGCTGACCTGAGAATCACTTCAGCTAAAAAAGCCAGGGAACAGAAGCTATAAAAATCCTTGTTAGTTCGAAAACCTCAATCGGCTCATTTACTATATTATTCAGTCCCTTTCTAAGAGCATAAAACCTTTCAGGTTCGGTTTCCTGAAAAGGATAAAAAAGAAATTAAACACAAGAAAGGCGAGATAATGTAGAGAAAAGGGACATGAGAAGGCTTATTGAGAGAATTAAATTTATATAAAAACTGAGAATCAAAGACAAAGAATAGTATCAAAAAAGATAGGGCTTTCTCTTAAAATTAGAATTAGAAAAAAACGTAAAGTGCCCGGAGCCTTAACCTGCTAGAGATTTCGCTGTTTATATAGAATTCAAAATATCCAAAACCTCTCAGTTTTTTATGGCAGAAAAGAAAGAGGATTTATTCAAACCCTCCCTATAAAAAGCTGGTAATCTGAATTAGATCTGGAGCTCATCCCGAACCCAATTTTATTCTTAAATCAGTAATATTCAGAACAATTTTTCATGATCAGAAACTCGATCTATTATTCGAGACACGGAATTCTGAGAATCAATTTATAGTTTCGGGATAGGCTCCTGATAATCTGAATTTTCTGCAGAATTCTAAATTCATACCTTTCTCATTCAGATCTGCCATATTTTTCTGCTGCATCCATCATTGCCATGATTTTTATAGGCGCTGCATTGACCGGAAATTCGCAACCTGGGGAGAGAATAAATCCAGAAGGAGAATTAATGCCTTCTTCGATATTTTGCCTGCAAAGTTCCATAACTTCTTCATATGAACTGGTCAGGAAGAGTGGAGGATTGATATTACCACAGATAACATCGTGGTTTCCAAACATTTTGATCTGATCCTTGATAGGTGTCTCCGGTCCGAAGAGCCAGAAGTATTTTCCAGACCAGTTTAGTTCTTCTCTTAACTTTGCATAGTATGGAAGATTCAGGTTCTGATCGGCACATGGGTGCATAAGCACAGCATGTATTCCTAATTCTTTTACACGGCTGTGAACCTTTTTCATATATGGATACGCAAATTCCTCAAACATTTGCGGAGGAATCATATTATTTGATTCGGATGGCCCTCCGTCAAATGGAAGCAGGCTTTCTGAGCCGTATTTATCTGCAAAATAATCTAAAGCGTTAATAAACATATCACTTACCTTACCAAGTAAGAGATGAACAGCTTTCGGGTCCATGATAAGCCATGTTAAGAACTCAGATGTATCCGCAACGACCGAGGCTGCAGTAAAATTACTGCCGATTTGTATAGTAACCGGCATTCCGAGTTCAAAACATCTGGCTGCAACCCTATCTGCAATTTTATATGCACCAGGCAATTCTCTTTCAAAATCCGGGACTTCAAGCTTTTCAATATCTTCTATGGTATTCACAGGGTGCTTTTTTATATAGGGTGCGCCCTGCCCTTTTCCATAAGGAAAAGCTATCTCCCCTCCAAATTCCCATGCTCCGCACGATGCATATCCATACATTGGAATTTGCTCATAACCGTGAAGCCTCATGGACGCAAACTGCGCCTCAAAGCATTTATCCCCATCTGCATAAAAATCTCCAAGGGATATACCTGTAATTTTTGCAGAATATCCCTCTACAAATGGAATTACCGGTATGCGGTCAGGTTTTTGCCCTGACATAACAGCCGCCATACGTTCTGATGATGTCATCCTGGCTACCATTAGAATTATTCCTCCACTAGCTATATTTCTTTGAAATATGCAACTGAAAACATAAACATATACCGAAACTGTAACGACTTAAACAAAAAAATAGGAAAATAACCCATATACTTTCAGTTTATAGATAACACTACAGAATAAAATGGAGAGAAATAACCTTAATCCAGAAAACTGCAGTAAGTACCTAATTTAACAGGGATTAATCAAAAAAACGTCATTAATAAAGTGAATTTACAGGAAATAAACAGAAAAAAGACAAATTTTTAAAGAAATCAAAGCTCTAAAAGAAATAAATGAAAATAAATAAAATTTAGGTGCCCGGAGCGTGACTCGAACACGCGACCTCCAGATATCTCAGGAGATTAAAGACGCCTCATATAAGGTCCCTATGAGTCTGGCGCCCCAACCGACTAGGCTATCCGGGCTTGCAACACACAAATGTATTAACATATATTAAAGGGTAACGATCGGAAGAGAGTAAAAAGGGCATTTTTGTTATGTTTGATACGGGGAATATGACTCAATAATGGAAAAGAGAACTCTGTAAGATAGGAAAAATAATCCTTTGAACTTTCAGGACACATGAAGGGCATCAGTAAACACGTTATGTTAGAGGTAACATAATAGGGTAATATATAATAAAAGGAAATTATTGGGATATAGCCTATATAACAAATAAATATATAATTAAGAAGTGATATAAGATAAGCTTTCAGGTCGATTTTTAAAAACAGGGAAAGCAGGAAAGTTAGTCCGGCAGAGACTTAACTGGTTATATCCAAACGTGTAGGCTGTCAATAGATGTAAATCTGGATAAATATATATAAACCATATAATTATAATGAATGATCGAAATAGATCCTCAGTCAAAGGAACTGTCCGGAAGGTTACATTTTTCATACCGGCACATATCTTCAAGACTTAAAACGCCAGCATAGGAATTGATTTCGGTTACACCTTCAATAAATTATACTTTAACAGGTTAGCTATAAAAGTGCAATTTACTAAATCGTTATCAAGAGCAATTAATTCCCAAGCTGAAGTATTCAATTCCCCCATTAATCTAAAGACTAAAATATCCCGAGAAAGCCCTGGCCTCAGATTAATCATCAGTTCTTAGAAGACACTGGAATCATCAGGTCAAAAATGCCATTGAAAACAGAGGACTTGGGATTGATACTTAAAAAATTGATTTGTTATTCAGCTTACTGAGATACCTGGATTAAACCCAGATGAGGAATTTCCATGAAAATAAAAGCAAATCTCATATCCGGAAGGACCGCCGACCAGGGCGCACATCTGGAAGCAAAAACACATAAAGGTTATTTTGATGCCTGTACTTACTGCGAACTGAACTCCGCAGACCTTCAGAGGCTGGGCGCCTCCGAGGGAGATAACCTGAAGGTCACCACCGAGTTTGGGGAAGTGGTGGTATTTGCAAAGGCAAATGAAGGAAACCCTGAAGGACTTGCCTTTATCCCTATGGGCCCCTGGGCAAACGCAGTGCTAAGCCCTGACACACACGGCTGTGGAATGCCGGGCTTCAAAGGCGTCCCCGCGGAAATTGAGGTCACTGATGAAAAGCCCCTGGAAATGAAAGCCCTGATGAAGAAGTATATGGAAGACTGACTCCGGGTTCCTCTAATGCGAAAAACTCATATTTTTCATTAGGTACGGAGAAACTTAAAAAATTCGGAGGAAAAAATATGCCAGTAATTAAAGACGCAGTATGTTCCCTATGCGGGTCCCTCTGCGACGATATCACGGTCACTGTTGAAAATAATAAGATTACAAAAATAGAAAATGCTTGCATTCTCGGGCACAGCAAGTTTGTCGGCATGTTCGAGCATGACAGGATAGAAACCCCTATGATCAGAAAAGATGGGGAACTTGTCCCTGTCCCTTACGAGGAGGCAATCGAAGCTGCCGCAAAAATCCTGGTAAATTCCAAGAGGACGCTTTCCTACGGCTGGTGTTCTACTTCCTGTGAAGCAGTCAGTGGAGCAATTCAGCTTGCCGAAGAAACAGGTTCAATTATAGATTCTACGGCAAACGTGTGCCATGGACCGTCAGCCCTTGCTGCCCAGGAGAAAGGATCTCCTTCAGCCACTCTTGGAGAGATAAAGAACAGGGCAGATGTTATCATTTTCTGGGGCTGCAATCCTGTACATGCTCATCCCAGGCATATGGTCCGCTACTCTAGCTTTTCAAAAGGCCTCTTTACAGAGAAGGGACGGAAAGGCAGAACAATGATAGTTGTTGATGTCAGAAAAACCGACACTGCAAAATTGGCTGACAGGTACGTAGAAATTGAACAGGGATCAGATCTGCTCCTCGTTACTGCCCTTCGTTCAATTGTAAACGGACACGAAGACGTTATTCCGGAAAGAGTCGCAGGAGTTCCTAAGGCTGAAGTTGTTGAGCTTGCAGAAACCCTGAAGAACGCAAAGTTTGTCTGCATTTTCTTCGGTATGGGAGTAACCCAGTCCCGTTCAAAGTATAAGAACGGAGACGCCATGTCTTCTCTCATTTCAGACCTCAACCAGCACACAAAAGCAGTAATGATCGGAATGCGTGGGCACTATAATGTTACCGGTTTCGGGCAGGTAGCAACCTGGGAGACCGGATTCCCGATGGCGATCGACTTTGCAAGAGGATATCCTTATTACAACCCGGGAGAAACCGGAGCAAACGACCTGCTTGTGCGTGAAGAGCCGGATGCTGCGATTATAGCTGCAGCTGATGCAGGGGCACACTTCCCGCAAAAAGCTGTCAGGCACCTTGCGAGAATCCCCGTAATCCAGATCGACCCGTATGCCAACCCAACAACCGAAATTGCAGATGTGGTAATCCCTGCGGCTGTTGTGGGCATAGAAGCAGAGGGTACGGCTTACCGTATGGATGCAATCTCCCTCCGCATGAAGAAACTGATTGATTCAAAATTCAAGACCGACGAAGAAATCGTAAAAGACCTGACTGAAAAAGTCAGGGAACTGAAGAGAGGTGCATAAGATGTCGGAAATCCTGATTAAAAATGCCAGCGTCTGTGATCCGGCACAGGGCATTAACTGCGAGACTATGGACATCTGCATCAGAGACGGCAAGATAGTAGACAGCGTCTCTGGAAACGCGAAAGTTATCGATGCAGAAGGCAAACTTACTATGGCAGGGGGGTTTGACGGGCATACCCACAGTGCAGGCAAAATTAATGTGGGCCGCTTCATGAACCCCAACGATGCAAAGAAAAACCTTGTACCCGGGCTTTCAGGTCAGGTTGCGCGCACTGAGAAGACGAGAGCACAGGTAGGATACAACACCCCCAACACTTACGCAATCGGGTACAGATACGCAAAACTAGGGTATACAACTATCTGTGAAGCTGCAATCCCCCTTCTTGCTGCAAGGCACACCCATGAGGAATTTAATGAAATCCCTATCCTCGACAAAATGGGACTTTCTCTCTTCGGAAGCAACTGGCAGGTTATGGAGTATATCCGGGACAAGGAGCCTGAAAAACTTGCAGCTTATATTGCCTGGGGCCTGAAAGCCTCAAGAGGCTACGGAGTAAAGATTGTAAACCCAGGGGGCGGAGAAGCATGGGGCTGGGGAAAGAACGTAAGCGGACTCTACGACCCTGTCCCTAACTTCGACGTAACCCCTGCAGAGATTCTGATGGGGCTTGCAGAAGCTAACGAACGCCTGCAGCTTCCCCACTCCGTGCATGTGCACTGCAATAACCTCGGAAAGCCAGGGAACTATGCAACTACCATAGAGACCATGAAGCTCTTTGAGAAAGTTAAGCCAAGCCGGGACAGGCAGTCTCTCCACGTCACTCATGTACAGTTTAATGCCTATGCGGGAACTTCGTGGAGGGACTTTGAGACAGGAGCCCCAATGGTCGCAGACTACGTGAACGGTGCGGACCATATGACTTTCGACCTTGGGCAGGTTATCTTTGGACCTGCTATGACCATGACTGCAGACGGACCTGTTGAGTACGCAAACGCGAGAATGCTGCATGAAAAATGGAGCAATCAGGATATCGAACTGGAAGATGCTTCCGGTGTCGTGCCCCTGTTTTATTCACCAAAAAGTTTCGTAAACGCAGTCCAGTGGGCAATCGGGCTTGAGCTCGCCCTGCTTGTAAAGGACCCCTGGAAAGTCATGTTCACGACCGACAGCCCTAATGGCGGTTCTTTCGTGAACTATCCTGAAGCCTTTACCTATCTGATGAGTGAAAAAAGGAGAGCAGAGGTAATCTCAGGCTTTTCCAAGATGGCTCTTGACAGGATGGTATTGCCTGGAATCGACAGGGAACTGGACTTTTACGAGCTCGCTGTCATGACAAGGAGCACTCAGTCAAAGATGTACAGTATGCCAGAGAAAGGAAACCTTAAGGTGGGCTCTGATGCTGACATTGCAATCTACGACATTCTCCCGGGCCATGTTGACCCCTCGACAGAGTATACGAAGGTCAAGAAAGCTTTCTCAGGTGCGGCATATACTTTCAAGAACGGAGAAATCGTTGTAAAGGATGGAGAAATCGAAGAAACCCCGAAAGGAAAAACTTACTGGGTAAACGCGAAAGTTCCGGAAAACATCGATGCTGCGATGCAGAAAGATATAGACCGCAAATTCAGGAAATACTACACTGTGAGCAAAGCCAATTACATGGTTGAGGATATGTACCTCCAGAAGCCTGTTGAAATCGGTACGGAAGGGGTGTTCTAAATGCAGGTTGTAAAACTTTCCCTCAAAAAAGCAAATAAAATCCCCATCGAAGCCGATAATGCAAACCCTGACAATTTTGCAGGCAAGACCGCAGAAGAGATAGGGGCGATTCCTGTCTGGTACGGAAACGGGCAGTATCCCCTCGGGGACCTCTTCAATGTAGAAGTTGAAGGCAACGGCTCCGTAGAAAACACAAAAATCGTTTTCGAAGGAGACGTCTCCAGAGTGAAGCGCATAGGGCAGAACATGAGTGCAGGAGAAATCGAAATCAACGGCAACGTGGACATGCACTGCGGCTTTGGTATGAAGGGCGGAAAGGTTGTAATCAATGGAGATGCTGACAGCTGGCTCGGCTGTGAGATGGCAGGCGGGGAAATTATTCTCAACGGAAATGCTTCCTATTACGTGGGTTCAGGTTACCGCGGAGAGTCCTGCGGCATGCGTGGAGGAAAGATTACTGTCAACGGCAATACTAAGGACTACCTCGGAGAGCACATGTGTGGAGGGGAGATCCTCGTGAAAGGCGATGCAGGGCTCCTTCCTGCGATCTCAAACAATGGCGGAAAGATAGTCATTGAAGGCAGCGCAACCATGCCTGCAAGTGAGATGAAGAACGGCACAGTCATCATCAAAGGTGAGGTATTCGACCTGCTCCCCTCATACAAAGAAGAAGGGACAGAAGAAGTCGAAGGCGTTACATACCGCAAGTTCACAGGTGACGTTAATGTCGGCGGAAAAGGCGTTTTGCTGATAAAGTAAACGACTTAAAGTGAACGAAAATTAACGAAAAGAAAATTAAAGTAAGCGAAAACTGATGTAAACGGATCTTTCGGATAGACTCAGAAAGGTCCGGATAAATAAACAAAAGTCTGGCGGATAAGAAGATCTAAGTAAACAGGTACAGAGTTTCGTTCTTACCCGCTTTACTATTCTTTTTGATTGTTTTTGATTATTTTTGATTATTTTTGATTTTTAATTTCCTATTCCTGCCTTTTTGCTCGCGAATTGTGCCTCGCCCGAGTTTTGCGTAGGGATCACAGGAAATCAGAGATTTCCAGGGAGTTGAACTGCAAATGCAACATCACGAGATCCTTTTCGCTTCGCTCCTCTTCGCTCAAGAGGACTAATTTATAGAGATAGCAGTGAAACTTCTCTTATGAGGACTAATTTATAGAGATAGCAGGGAGCTGCGTTAAGGAGAACTAATTCAGAGATTCTGATACAATTCCGCTCAGGAAGGGCTAATTACAGGATTGGGTAAGGAAAAGGGAATAAAAAAAGAAAGAAAGGAAAAAAGTTGAAGGCTTTAGCTTTTGAAAGCAGATCAGTATCTTGTTGCTTCTGCTAGCTGTCTGATGGGAGCTTCTTCAGCAGTGTTTCCAAAGACCACTATCACATAGTTTTCATTGTTCCAGATGTAGGTGTATCTGGAAACAGATTTTCCTCCGACCGTTATGTAGTTAAGAATTTTCACAGCGGAGTGCCCGTTAAAGGACTCATCGGTAAAACGAGAGCCACTGCTTAAGGGCTTGAAGGAAGCCTTGTATGCACTGATGAAATTATTCGCAACTTCCTCGTCTTCAAGTTCGATCACGTCTATGTAGTAGTTAGTTTCGTTAGAGTCTTTGTAGATCCCTTCGGAGACATTAAGAACTCCTGAGACATTTTCAGCTTTGTAAGTACTTTTAACCTCATCTGGGGAGAGCTGAATGGTGTCAATATATTCAAAGCCTGCAGGAAGGGTTTCAAGTGTGCTTATTCCAGCCGTATCTTCATCAGAAATTGCGTTTGGTTCCGGATTGTCCGAATCTGTACCGTTAACTGCAGGGGGGTTGTTATCCACACAGCCTGAAAACGCGATCATCAAAACCGCAAACACAGATATTAGTGCTATACTTTTTTTCATAAAACTTCACCTTGATCTGTAATACCCTGAAAAACCAGGTGGTTTATAGAATCAGGATTTCAGAATTAAAAGAATCGTCAGAACTAAGAAATCTGCAAATAAAAAGCTATCTGCAAGAAGAAATCAAAAAAGAATTTGAAAGAGAGAAGGGTAAGGAAAACCCTTCACTCAGAAAATTTAGTTGTTCCTCCTGACGAGGTAGACAACTGCAAGAAGTCCTACAAGGCCAAAGACGAATCCAAATCCAGGAGTTGGTTCTTCGGTTGGCTCAGTCTCTTCAGTAGTTGGTCCCTCGGTTGGGGTTACTCCTTCCTCGGTTGGTCCCTCGGTTGGGGTTACTTCCTCGGTATCATTGTTTTCAGGTGTAGTTACTTCCTCGGTTGGAGTATCATCGGGGCCTTCGTCTCCGATGGTCTTCTCAACGTATGGGTAGTACCTGAGAGCGCTGGAGTCAGCAATCTTGAAGTACATGCCCTCGCCGATTTCCTCTTCGGAGTCTCTGGTCAGAGTGAAGGTGTCTTCATTGGTAATCCTGAGGGTCTTACCGCTGATCCTTACGTTGTCGAGATCGCCGAATTCATCGTCAGACTCGATGGTCATTGCGTTTGCGTAGTCAATGAGCCAGAGGCCTTCGATCTGGGCAATGCTGTCGACTGCGCCCTGGAAGACCTGGTTGACGTGTACTCTGAGGACAACGACATCGTCTTCGTCCTGGACATCATCAAGTTCGACTTCCCAGGTGTTGTTTGAGTTGCTAACGACTGAGATGATTTCATCGTCTACGAATTCTCCGTCCTTGGTGAATTCGAGCCAGACTTTCTCACCGTCAACATCGACCTGCTTGGCTTCGATAGCATAACCTTCGCCGAGATCGAGCTGTTCGCCGGTTCTGATGGTGTACTTGTCATCGCTGTCAAGGACGAGCTTTGCAAGCTTGTCAGCTTTGTCAGGGTTGATTGGGGTGAATTCTTCTGCAAAGAAGCCCATAACAGGGTACTGGTCCCAGCCAACGGAAGGCCTGGAGTACTCGTAATCAACCATTTCGATGGTTGTTTCGTAAGCAAGTCCGCCTTCAGGAATCACGTTTCCGTTAAGATTGGAGACAGTGAGTTTTTCTGTAGCGACATCGTCGTTGACGTCATAGAAGAAGCCTGCGAAGTTAGTTGCATTCCATTCGAAGTTACCTGTTGCAACTTCACCTCTGATTTCATAGGTGCCGGGCTCTGTGATCTGCTTCATTGCGTAGAACCTGAGCGCACTGGTATCATCAGCGGTCTTAAAGAAAATGCCCTCAGCGACTTCTTCTTCGTCATCTCTGGTCAGAGTGAAGGTGTCTTCGTTGGTGATATTAAGGGTAGCGCCCTGGATTCTGACGTTGTCGAGCTCACCGAATTCATCGTCAGACTCGATGGTCATTGCGTTTGCGTAGTCAATGAGCCAGAGACCTTCGATCTGGGCAATGCTGTCGACTGCGCCCTGGAAGACCTGGTTGACGTGTACTCTGAGGACAACGACATCGTCTTCGTCCTGGACATCATCAAGTTCGACTTCCCAGGTGTTGTTTGAGTTGCTAACGACTGAGATGATTTCATCGTCTACGAATTCTCCGTCCTTGGTGAATTCGAGCCAGACTTTCTCACCGTCAACATCGACCTGCTTGGCTTCGATAGCATAACCTTCGCCGAGGTCGAGGATTTCGCCGGTTCTGATGGTGTACTTGTCATCGCTGTCAAGGACGAGCTTTGCAAGCTTGTCAGCTTTGTCAGGGTTGATCGGGATGTACTTCTCTGCGAAGAAACCGATCAGGCTGTAGTTGCTCCAGCCGATAGATGGCTTTTCATATTCATAAGCAACCTGCTGGATAGTTGTTGTATAAACGAGACCGCCTTCCCCGATGACGTTGCCGCTAGTGCCTGCAACATCTTTAATGGAAATTGTTTCGGTTGTCACGTCATCGTCAATGTCATAGTAAAATGCTGCAAATTTAGTAGCATCAATTGTAATGGTGCCATCGACGCCATATCTTGCGATAATGTCGTCAATATCAGAGCCATTGTATACTGGACCGCGGATCTCAATTACGTCTGCTGCACTTGCGGCGGATGCAAATACAGTAAGAAGCATGAGAGCAGCCAGTGATACTGCTGCAAATCTCTTCATTTTATTGTTTCCTCCATGTTTGTTAAGATATATCGTATGTAAGAAGAAGTGTCGGGATCAAACACTTAAAGGGTTTCACCATTCTTCACCAAATCAGACTTGTCCATTTCGTCGATTGCCGAAGAGGATTTCATTCCCTCCTTATCCCTCTAAATTGGATTACAAGTGTTCTATAAAATAATTGCATTATTAAATCTTTTGTGGTCTATTTCAGCAGAATTAGAAAGGAAAAGCGCAAAACAACGATACAAATGACGGTAAATGTCGAAAGAACCAGGGCAGAATATTCGTCAGAGGTTAACATAGAAGATAAAGTCGAAATACTTATAAAACACTATGGAAAAAAGGTAATGTGTTTGAGATATGTAGCTAAATAATTTGAAACAATACTAATTTTAAAAAGCCATTATGTAAAAAGATCAATTATTCAATACTTACCAGTTTCCGAAAACTTCATTTAATCAGAAAAATACTCAGCGTTTTGCACATTTCAGCCTTTTTTTAACCTCATAGCCATGTAGAGTTTGATTATTCTGACAACCTGCATACAGGTTTATCATACGCTTACAGGCGTATTCAAAAAAGAAACCGTGCTTGAATACTTTATAATGGCTTTCTTTTACATGTATTCTATTACCGAGAGTACCAGACCGCAGTAAAAGTATCAACTAAGAAGTTGGTCTGGTAAAGGCTGGCAAATATAATAATTGTGAGTAAAATTAGAGATAAACTTTTGAAATAATTCAAGTATTTTTTGCACGGACTTTCATTAATTTTATAATAATGAAAGTCTAAGATTGTCTATTTCGTAAGGATTACAGTATAACATACAGGATATTAGAAATTGACGATATAATAAGAGAAATATAAAATAAGAAAAATATATAAGAGAAAAGAGTAGAAAGTATCCTGAGGAAAGGATGCACCGAAAATAAGGCGCCTGATATTCATATAGATAAACAAATGAGATCATATTTTATATCTGAACAATGCAACATAGAATTAAAAACAACACGGGGTATCAGTTTTGGAATGTCAAGATATTATCCAGGACGTCATCTGCAGGATAAAAGCCACCAAAGGCGTGGAAGACACGTACGTTTTGAATGAAGAAGATAAGGAGAAAATATTTGAACTCGAGAAAAAAGCCGAAGGCGCAGTTTTGATGGGCATGGGAGTAGGAGATAACCGGGGGATCAAAGAAGTTCTCAAACGCCAGGTAATTATAGCCTTTACAACCAACATGGACTACGTCTGGCCTGAAGGACCAAATGTAATTCTCATGCAGTTTGGGGAAAAAGTAGGCGAGGATGTTTATGACCCCGAAAAACTCGAAGAGTGTAAAAAGTGCAAAGATATGATGGTAATGGGAAATTTCGTGATTTACAGAAGTTCAGTACCAAAGCCAAAGGATGCAAAAAAAGAGCCGATTACTGTTGTTCTCCCTCCCCAGAGTTGTAAGGAAGTCGAATGTGCAAGTAATGTGGCTGATACCGTGCTTGCATCACCTTCCACTCCTTCAGACGAGTACCTCAGGTCTGTAATGGGCCTCAAACCGTCGATAGGCCAGGGAACTTTTATTGTCGGGTTCAACATCTGCTGATCAAAATAGGAAAAGAAAGTTACATAAACTCGCCGGATAACGGAAAAACCTGTATCGTATAGCGCATTTGCGGTACAGGTTAATTTGACTATAGTTTAGTCTATACTTTTTATACTTTTGATACAGCAACCTGATAGAACACACAGACAAAACAAACGGTCTTCAATACAAAAGACCGGGATTATCTTTTTTAGTTAGCAGGTTTATGAAACAAAGCTAGCTTATTGAAGGCATCAAAAAAAGAACTTAAAGTGTATGAATTAAAAGTTCTGTAGCTTAATAATTAATCTCAAAGACAATTTTCCAACTAAACCTGATGCCGAAAAAAAATAGCCGGGAATAAATTACCCGGAAAGACGGAATTTGAAATGAAGAAAGAGGAATATAAAAAAGCCTGCAGGATAATCCTTGACAGGGTACTTGCCGGTGAAATAAAAGATGAAGGTCAGCTGAACAAAGCAAAAAAAGATGTAAGTAAACTGTACCATCTTTCCAGCCTGCCCAGGAATGGAGATATTATTATGCAGGGTACACCTGAAGAACAAACAATAATAAAAGAATTCCTCAGGCGAAAACCCGTAAGAACAATTTCCGGAGTTGCAGTAATTGCTGTGATGACTTCCCCTGCCCCATGCCCCCATGGAGTTTGCCTGCCCTGCCCGGGAGGTCCTAACTCATCTTTTAAGTCCCCTCAGAGCTACATGGGAAGAGAACCTGCAGCAATGAGAGCCATTCAACACGAGTTCGATCCTTACAAACAGGTTCAGTCCAGACTATCTCAACTAAAGGAGATCGGCCATGATGTGGAGAAGGTAGAACTGATAGTTATGGGAGGTACATTTTCAGCACGCAGCCTCGACTATCAGGAATGGTTTAGCAAACGCTGCCTCGAGGCAATGAACGATTTTACAGGTACCGAATGGAGAGAAAATGCCTGGAGGATCGGAAAATACCCACCTTACATCCCGCTTGAAGAAGTTCAGAAAGCTAACGAAACAGCCGATATCCGTAATGTGGGAATAACGTTTGAGACACGTCCTGACTGGACAAGAGAAGAACATGTGGACGAATTCCTCAGGCTTGGAGGGACAAAGGTTGAGCTTGGAGTCCAGAGTGTTTATGACTTTGTCTTGACCAGAATGCAGAGGGGACATGGAGTTGCAGAAATTGTAAGAGCTAACCGGGTATTAAGAGACAGCGCATTTAAGGTAGGTTTTCACATGATGCCCCATCTCCCCGGAGCAGATTCAGAGCTAGATCTGAAAGGGTTTAAAAAACTCTTTGAAGATCCGCGCTTCATGCCGGATTACCTCAAAATTTATCCAACCCTCGTGACTGAAGGCACGGCTCTGCACAGGATGTGGGAAGCTGGAGAATATCAGGCACTTTCAGACGAAGAGGCTGCAGAGCTTGTTGCAGACATAAAAGCTGTCCTGCCTAAATGGGTAAGGCTCCAGCGCATCCAGCGTGACATCCCCGCAAACCAGATCTTTGCAGGTGTCAGGAAGAGTAATCTCAGGCAACTTGCAGAGGAAAAGCTACGGGAGAAAGGAGGCAAGTGTCGCTGTATACGCTGCAGGGAAGTTGGGCACAACAGCCTGAAAGGGAGAAAAATAAACGAGGAAGACATCGAGCTTACTATGGAAATTTACGAAGCTTGTAACGGAACTGAACATTTCATTGCTTTTGAGGACCTTTCGGCAGATGTCCTTATTGGTTTTACGCGTTTACGCTTCCCGGCTGCCCCTCACCGCCAGGAACTGCAGGACTCTGCCCTTATAAGAGAACTGCACGTTTACGGTTCCATGGTACCTGTAGGAAAGGGGGCAAAACAAAAGGAATGGCAGCACCGGGGATATGGAAAAGAACTTATTGAATACGCCGAAAAAACTGCATTTGAATCCGGCTATGAAAAACTTGCGATAATCAGCGGAATAGGTGCCAGGGAATACTACCGAAAACTCGGGTACACTCTTGAAGGAGTTTATATGTCAAAAACTTTGAAGGGTTAAGAATAGCCCTCTTTCATGTGACACTTTAAACTGATTTTTCAGCCGACTTAACACAACTTTTCGGGCTCCGAAACCTACCCCGGATTGATATAACTCACCCCGGGTTGATATGACCCTATGGAAAAGCAAATAGAATCCTTCGTGAAGTACCTCTAAAAGGGACTTTCTGGCATTATATTTGCTTTTCCAGTATCATTATACTTCCAGAAACACACAATTTCAAGCACCTTCAATATCCTCCACAGCATATGTTTAAGAATCTGCTTCTCATAAACTATTTTTCAGCTCTCTTTGCGTTCTAGTTTATCTTAAAAACCAGCTTCCTGAAAAAATTATAATTGCCTGAAAACTTGTTACTGATAATTTGTTTCAGATTTAGGATCCAGGACCAGAGGAAGATGACCTAAAAATATAAAATTTAATTGCTAAAAACAGATTAATAAATTTTATTAATATAAAAATAGTACTTGGGGATTTTTGTAGAATAGTTCAAAGGATTCGATATGGATCTAAAAAATGTAGGGGAAAAGATGGCTAAAGCCTCAAAAAATAGGGCAATAAAGAGAAAATTTAAAAATTAGTTATTATAATTTTTCCTTTAACTAACCACTTATATTTTAAAGGTATAAGATCTATCAAATATAATTAATGTAAAAATATAAATAGTACTGTGTAAATAAAGTGAGTAAACTGAATAACCATATTAGAGCGTAAGTCAAAATTTCTGTGTTAGTCCAGTAAAAAATATCAGAAATGTGAGAACTGTTAATGAAAAAAATTCAGTTTAGGAATTAATTTGAAAAAATTATTTTGGGCACATATTGAATAAAAAATTTAATAGAGAAGAAGGATAGTCTGTCCGTTGGATCTAAAAATGGGGGGGAGATAGACTATAACAAATACCTATTTAGCTGAAATCCCTGTCAAGCGCATCTAAATTGGCATATTAGCAGGGATATTTGCAGAAAAATGTTAAATAGTATGGTATGATATCGTATACCCGTCTTCACTAATTGTAAAAAACATTTACACCCTATGTGAAAAGACAAAAATACTAAATTTTAGTTTAGGAAAAGATACTCTTTAAGATCCGGAAAAAGGGCTCTGGTTACTTAGAGATAAAGCTGTAAGATGTTAATTTTGAAACCAGATAGAGGAAAAAATACAAAATACAGCTATTAAGAAATTTAGTTCCTAACAAATTTTTGTTTAAAATAAAAATTAAAAAACATTCATAAAAAAATAAATATTATGAGACCTTAACATAATAAAAAATATAATATATCAGATCAGAGAAGCTTATTCAGGCTCTGAATTCCAAAAATAAAAACAGATTCTTGATTAAACCCTGAATAAGTCTCTAAATTAAACCTGAGTAAATTAAAAAATATTAAGTAAACAGTAAATCCCTAATTAAACCTGAATTAACCTGATAAACTCCAAGAAACCCAAAATAAACCTTGAATTATACCCTAAAATAAACTCCAAGAAGCCCAAAATAAACCTTGAATTAAACCCTAAAATAGACTCTAAGAAACCCTGGAAAGAACGGTGATAAAAATGAAAATTAGAGTTGTAAGCTCAAAAGAAGAAATCGACACTTTAAAACTCAATGAGGAAATTGTCCATCTTGCATTCAGACCATCCAATAAGGACATTTTCAAGCTTATTCTAAAGTGTCCAGAGGTGAAAGCGATCCACATCCCGAGCTCGTACAAGAGAACAATTTCCAGTTCGGCACAAATGTATCTTTCTATGCAAAATATTGCTTTGCTTGAGGGCGATGTGTGGGGTCATAGAAAAGATATCAATGAATATTCAGAAGTTTCCGAGCATGTATTTGACCGTATAAAAGAACTGAAAGAAGAAGGCCTTTCTGATGAAGATACTATAGAAAGGCTTGTAAGGGAAACAAGGCTTAGTCCGGACTTTGTAACCTTTATCATATCAAATTGAATAAAGTTCTAAATAAGCCGATCAGGATTCTGATCGGCATTTGTTTTTCTGTAGAATTTTCTGATTGAATTTCTTTTAAATTCTAGAGACACATTCTGAAATAAACCTCATAGCATTATATTTGATTTAGAAATATTTATTAGGAAAGATATCTCTAGAAACTGGGTAATTCAAGAGTCCCAGTTCCCAACAGGATTAAAAAAGAAACTAACTTGCTGGATAAAGGTTTCTTTTAAAAGTAACAATTAGGTATTGTGTTTGCCAAATAACATAAGTGTTGTTTTTGTCAAATAACATAAGTACTGTATTTGTCAAATAACAGTCAGATGTTGCTTTTGTCAAACCTTCTGCAGGAGCCTTATTTACCTGTACACCAGTGAGATGTTATCAAAATATTACTGGGGTTTACTTACCTTGCTCTTATCAGGTAGTATAATCCATCAGACCTTACTCTTACCAGTGCTGACGCTTGCATCACTCTTATCACCTGATGCATAAATCTTTGTAACCTGAAAGTAAATATGACATAAATACCCGGCTACGGCCCCTATATTTTAATTAAGAAACTTGAATAAAATAGAGAAAAGCAGGAGAACGGATTTTATGACCGAATTCGAACATGTGCTTGTGAACTCATTTAACGCATACATTGAAGAAAAAGGCATAAGAGCCATCTCCTACAGGCTTAAACAGCACAGGTTTACCTCTCAGTTCCTTGACGTGCTTGTAGACTCCCTGGACCCGGATCTGTACCTGGGAATAGAATGTAAAAGTATCTCCGTGGATAAAGGGGCAAGCGCACTTTACTTCTCCCAGCATTTTACTGTGGATAAAAGAGGTGTCCACCAGATAGACAGAATTTCAGACTATCTGAACAGATCTGGAAGAAAGGGGTTCCTTGCAGTGGAACTTCGCCTCGGGACAGGCCATGGCAGGGAAGCATATATGGTACCCTGGGGAGAGCTGGAGAAGAGCTATCATACAGAAAAGCTCAAACTCACAGTACAGGAAATCCGAAATTTTCCTGAAATAAGAAGGGATGGAAAAGATTATACGATAAACCCTCAAGAATGGGTAAGAAAAAATCGCTGGGAAAAAGACAGTTAAACTGAGGCTAGCAGAGAATCTCGGAGAAAGTAATGACTGAAATTAAGGAAGCATTTAGAAAAGAAGCAGGCAGGTGTGCCGAAGAAATTAAAAAACACAGGTCAGTACATGTTGTATCTCATATTGATGCAGACGGGTTGACTTCTGCAGGGATAATCTGCACAGCTCTTGAACGGGGAAATTTCGAATATACTGCGCGTTTTGTAAAGCAGCTCGATGAAAAAGCCCTTAACATTATCGCAGACGAGAACCACGAAATTGTAATTTTTACGGATCTTGGAAGCGGGATGTGCGAACATATAAAGTCCCGCGGGATCAATGCTGTCATCTCAGACCACCACCAGCCTCAGGGTACTCTGGAACTTCATCTCAACCCCCATCTTTTTGGGGCAAACGGTTCTTACGAACTGAGCGGCTCGGGAACCACTTACCTTCTGGCTTCAGCCCTTGGAAAGAACAGAGACCTTTCCTCGCTTGCCATAGTAGGGGCCGTAGGGGACATGCAGCATCTGAAAATGGGGCAACTTGTAGGGATTAACAGGGAAATTCTGGAGGAAGGAGTAAAAGGAGGAAATCTAGAGTTTAAGAAAGACCTGACCCTATTCGGAAAGCAGACCCGACCGATTTACAAACTTCTGCAATACTCTTCTGATCCTTACCTCCCAGGACTTACAGGAAATGAAGAAGCCTGTATAGAATTTCTTCACTCTCTGAATATTCGCTACAGCCAGGACGAGCGCTGGAGGCGCTGGATAGACCTTGAGGTTTCGGAAAAACAAAAAATAGTCTCAGGGCTGTTCCAGTACTGCCTTAAATCAGGGATACCGTCCTACAGAATCGAGCGCCTGATAGGTGAGGTGTATGTCCTCCTGAATGAAAGAGAAGGCACGGAAATGAGAGATGCCTCAGAGTTTTCCACTCTTCTTAATGCTACTGCCAGGTACGACCATGCTGATATAGGGCTTGCAGTCTGCATGGGAGACAGGGAAAACGCCTACGAAGACGCCAGAAAATTGCTTGCTGAACACAGGCAAAACCTTGTTAACGGGCTTATATACGTAAAAGAGAATGGGGTTACCCAGCTCGAAAATATCCAGTACTTTGATGCGGGTTCACAAATAAAGGAAACCATTGTAGGAATAATTGCAGGCATGAGTTCCACAATAGTTGAAAACAGGAATCTCCCGATTATTGCCTTTGCAAAAACAGAGGGTGGAATTAAGGTTTCAGCAAGAGGGACACAGGACCTGATCCGCAGAGGGGTAAACCTATCTGAAGCAATGTCAACTGTTTCGGCAGAAGTAGGAGGTGCAGGCGGTGGGCATGATATTGCTGCAGGGGCAACTATTCCTGAAAATGTAAAAGAAGAGTTTGCCCGAAAACTTGACCTTTTCATAGGAGAACAGCTTCGACGGAAAGCAAATTCAAGGTAATGGGGAGCCTTCAGGAAACTATTCCGGAAAGCCAGGTTCCGCAAAAAACATATTCAAGGTTCGGTGAATGAAGGAAAAAAGTTTCTGGAACAGGGCTATACCGAAAAAGGAATTATAAGCCGATTTCAGACCAGATCCTCAATCCGGCTCATTTCCTTAAAAGAAATTAACCTTGACATTGCACTTGTATCTATGGGAATCCCATACTCCTGCACAACAGCCATCGGGTTTGTTCCCCCAATGACAACTATTCCGAGATGGTCTCTCTCAATAGGGACATCCAGAACTCTTGTATTTGGCTCTCCTACCTCCAGAATTCCACTGAAGCCTGCATCCAGAAGATCGGAAAGGCTGCTTTCAATCGCATCTCTTGCAACCATGGGAGCTTCCCTCAGATTTGCGAGAACCTTGCCTGAACCTGTCCTGAGCATTTCAGATACGGAAGTAATTCCCTGAGACATCAGGACTTCCAGGGGATCTACAGTTGTGCTTACATATGTCAGCACATCCGTGAAGCGTACAGGAATTCCGTTTCGAATCTGGACAACGCCTCCAAGTTTCGGGTTTACAGGAATTCCTGCTTTTAACAGTACGCCATCAATGGTTATACTGCAGACAGTCCCGATTCCTACCTTTCCTTTTTCAATGGTCAGGTTTCCCAGTGATTCCCCTTCGGAAATAACTTTTACGTATGGGGTTACGGAAAGCCCGCTTGAGATAACCATTTTGAAGATCCCGAGCACATCGTCCAGGTCTTTTTTATCGATAAGCGAGAGATTAAGTATAACGTCTCCATCCATTTTCTTCGGATCAAATGTAGTCCTGTACATTAAATCTCTAATTCTGGATGATGTAAACTGAATACGGTATCCATTTTTTTGCATTTCAACCCTCCAGTAATTGAAAGTATTTATACCTATTATAAGTTGTGTATCAGTATGGAGAAAAAAAATCCTCCTGATTAGCATTAATTCTCTGCCTGTAAGCCCCTATCTTCAAAGGCTACAAAAGGAAAGGTAAAGATGCGGCTTCTCAGGGGAGTCTTCAGGAAGAGAGTTACTAGAGTACGAGATCCTGTAGATCATAAAAGATAGGAATGCTTTTTCAGAGCACTCCCGTCAAGAAGCCCATAAAGTCCTGCGGGGCCGTTAAGAATCTTAACCTACCCGCATTAGATATGAGATCGTACATGTTTTCTCCGGAGTCAAGCCCGAATTCATCAAAGCTAAGAGGTGCAGTATAACGGATTGACGGGATATCCTTGTAAAGGGGGTTTTTGGCAAAGCCATCTTTAAGAAGGAAATAGGCAGCTCCAGAAAGCCTTTTTATAGGCTCATAGACCGAAGAAAAGTCCCGACAAACCCAGTTTGCCATCTCAAGAATCTTTTCCGAGGCATTTATAGTTACATGTCCGTACCCGGGAGGGACAAGCACCAGATCTCCTTTTTCTGCTTTGATGACTGCCGCATCCAGAACGATATCCTCCTCTCCAGGCTCTACCTTTTGAAGCAGATAGGTAGCAGAACCTTCAAGCACCTGGTAAATTTCAGGATATGATACATCTGTTCCTGGAACCTGCGGGTGGTAATGACCTACGGTTTTAATGTATTCCGACCCAAGCATTCCGGGAGGGATCCTTGTAATGTCATACCTGAGGTGGTGGGATTTAATAGTCTCAAGATCAGCGTCACTTTTGGCAAGATCCCTGAACATATAATACATATCCGCATTTCTTTCATCTATCCTTTCAAACCATTCTCTGTCAAACACCACATCTTCCATATCATGGAGTTTTCTTACATCCGCCACAGTGACTTTATCCCCGAACTTCAGTGTTACTGCCATTGAATTCCCCTTTATTTCAGAGCATATAGATAACGTTCAATACCACAGTGAACCTGTCCAATCACATACAAGATTTTGCCGTAAAAGCTAGCAGTGGATCAGTAAGGCCAAAATCCAGAACAGTAATATGAGTATATAAGTTATTAGCTGACAATATATACCTGTTTCTGACATTTCTACTTTTTGGCGACGCCCTGATAAGAAAACTGCATTGTTTCATGTTTTCAGAGCCTTTTCAACCATTTTAGGGTAAGTAAGTTCAATAATAGTTTTCAGATTAACTATATCTTCCCTATTATATTTAACAAGCAGGTTCAGAGCTTCCTTATCGCCCTTCTCATACTGCCTCCAGAGCCGGACCGCATCAAATCCATCCATACCATCGGTCTCCTCACTTCTACAGATCCCGAGCAGCTTCTCAATTTTTTTGAGGCCTCCTCCGTACCCTATACGCCTGAGAGGATACATCAGGTCTATATGGAGCTGCTTGAATTCTATTTCGGGAAATTCGGATTTTATGAAAGGGATATCAAAGCGGGCTCCGTTAAAGGATACAAGGAGCCTGTATTTTGAAAATTCCTCCACCATGTCATCAAGGTTGATTCCCCTTACATACGTTTTAGACTCACTCCCATTGTAGATTCCAACAATAGTTATCCTGTCCCTGGTGGGGGAAAGTCCTGTGGTTTCGATGTCAAAGAAAGCGGCAGAGTCAGAAAACAGAGAATATGCTCTCCAGTGTTCTGCAGAAGGCAGACGCTGCGAAAAAAAGGAGCAATCTCTTGCAGCCAGATGCCTGGAAGATAACTTTATTTCGTCACATATTCTGGTTTTCCTGGATGAAGGAATTGAGATATTGTCTGTCATTTCGAGAAACTCGTCCCAGGTATGTATACCTGAAGCCCAGATTTTCTGCTCAAGCGCTTTTCCTACGCCCGGAATATGAATATATGTGTTCTTCAGCATTGTTCCCCTGGACCATAGGAAGCGATCTTTAATAAAAATACTGCATGAAGGTTGAAAGTGATACAAAATACAAAATTAGAATTTTAATAGCTATAAATCCTATATTAGGGCTCAGAACAGAGAAATTGGTCGCTAAACAGCAGTTTCTGGGCTATTATATGGGCCAATTTTTTGAGTTAATTTTGGAACCAATTGTATGAGCTAATTTTGGAACCAATTGTATGAGCTAATTATCCGAGCTAATCAATTCGGACATGTTTCTAATGATCAACCTTGACGTAATAACTATCAAAGATTCGCATCAACAAAGTTAATATACTTACTCAGTAATAATATGAAGTACTCTTTATTTCTTGCGGGGGCGAAATATAAAGAGGGATTATAGAGTCCTACTTAATAAAGTTAGGGTAAAAAGCGAGTTTCGGACTTCTAGAAAGCCAAAAAAATAAATACCAAGATATAGTTACCATCAGAAAAATAAGAAATTCATGATTGGTTTTTAAAGGCAGGGGTTAAGAAGCCTCCTGCAAATAAATCTTTGATACAGGTGTGCAAGTAATGGCTAAAATTTCCGTAATTGGTGCAGGAAATGTAGGTGCGACCACAGTTCAGCGGCTAGCCGAACTGGAACCTGACGAAATTGTCATGACAGATATTGTAGAAGGACTACCCCAGGGAAAAGCCCTCGACCTCATGCAGGCAGGGGCAATTAATGGCTATGATACTCAGGTAACAGGTACTAACGATTATGCAGATATTGCAGGCTCTAACCTTGTGATCATTACAGCAGGCATTGCCAGAAAACCCGGAATGAGCAGGGAAGACCTCATTAAAACCAATTCGAAAATAATAGGAGACGTTGCAAGTAATATCGCAAAGTATGCTCCTGACTCTATTGTTATGAACGTCACAAACCCGCTTGACATTATAACATATGTAGCTATGAAGGCAACGGGCTTTGAGCCAAAAAAGGTATTTGGAATGAGCGGGGTCCTTGATGCAGGTCGTTTTGCAAGCTTTGTAGCAGAGGAACTGAACTGCTCGAAAAAGGACGTCGAGGCAATGGTCATAGGAGGTCACGGAGACCTTATGGTTCCCCTCCCGCAGTATACCACAGTCTCGGGAGTTCCGCTTCCTGAACTGATTCCGGATGAGACAATTGTCAGGCTTGTAGAAAGGACAGTTAATGGGGGAGCCGAAATAATAGAACTTCTTAAACAGGGAAGTGCTTTTTATGCCCCTTCCGCAGCTATTGTGCGCATGGCAGAAGCCGTGCTTAAGGACTCGAAGCGCATACTTCCGGCGTCTGCATATCTTGAAGGGCAGTATGGGCAGGAAGGAATTTATTTCGGAGTGCCAGTAAAACTGGGAGCAAAAGGAATAGAAAAAATTCTGGAACTTAAACTTGAAGAAAGCCAATGTGAGATACTCAGAAAATCTTCGGAAACAATAAGAAGGGGAATCTCACAGCTGAAGATATAAAAATAAATCATAAGAAGACAGAATGGCCTCAGCATGAAACAGGTTTCTGTTGACGGAAAACCAGAAATATTTCCGTTAGATTGTAATAAATATCAGAAACCTGTCTAATTTCCTGTTCTGTCCAGTTTTAACCTACCTATGATAAAAATAAAAAGTAAAGAACTGTCTTACTTCTTCTTGGTCAATTTGTATAAAGTAGTTAATAACTCTAAAGTTTTGATCTCCCATGTATAGTTCAGAAAAGAATTTAATAGAGAAAAACGCCTTCGTCTCAGGATAACCTAAACACGCGGCATTGCTGTATAAAAGGGACTGGAAATTTTTTCCCTGAGAAAAGATATTAAATAATTCGTTAATCGTAAATATCCGGATCAAGTAAAACTGTAAATCCGAAGCTATATAATTAATAGAAGAAAAAACTCGGTAAAACTGTAAGATATATAAGTATGTTTTTCATATAAGGTAGAGGAAGATATTTAAATAAATTTAGGATGCATAGATACTTAAATTAATTAATAGAGCAGGGATATAATGCGCGCAGAACTCACATCACTCTTTGGCCTAAACATATACACAAACAATGGTGTTTATGTAGGGAAGTTGCAGGACCTTGTAATTGATGTAGAGGAACAGAAAGTAACAGGGCTTGCTGTTTCTGACATTAACAGGGAACTTTTTGACCTTAGCAGCAGAGGTATCATCATTCCCTACCGGTGGGTTATAACAGCAGCAGACATTATTATAATCAGAGACGTTATCCAGAGCTACAAAAAGAGGAAAGAAGACTGAGTGGTCTTTCGAAAAAGCATATGAAAAACCGGGAAATCTATGCTGAAATGCGCTGTATCCCGCCAGTGGTCTTGCGCGCTGACGGCAGGAATTTCAAAGATACACTTTCAGGCCTGGGCTTTGAAAAACCATATGATGAAACCTTCGCCAGAGCTATGGCGGATACTGCTGAACTATTCATTAAAAAAAGCGGTTTAAGCCCTCTTTTTGCCTATACTTTTTCAGATGAAATCAGTTTTCTATTCACAGACCTTCCTTTTGACGCCAGGGTGGAAAAAATCGATTCTGTTGTGGCAAGCTTTCTTGGAAGCGCCCTTACAATAAATCTGTGTCTTGAGTTACCCATAGCTTTTGATTCCAGACTGGTGGCTCTTCAGAGAGAGGAAATTCCTGAGTATTTTCACTGGAGGCAACTGGAAGCCTGGCGCAACTTTGTGGCATCCTGGGGGTATTACGCCCTGAGGAACGAAGGTGTGGAAAAGGATGAAGCTGCAAAGCGTCTGAAAGGAAAAAAGGAATGGGAAATCCACGAGATGCTTTTTGAAAGAGGAATAAACCTCGCGGCACTTCCTGCCTGGCAGAGGAGAGGAATTATTGTTTCTAAAGAAGTACGTGAAATCTCAGGCTTTAACCCGGTATCTGGCAAAGAGGAAAAATCTCTGAGAAGAAAAGTAATTCAGAATTGGGAAATCCCGAAATTCAAATCAGAAAAAGGGATACCGTTTTTAGAGAAACTTATTAATAGAAATTGAGTTTTTCAGAGTAAGAAAAGAAAAGGAATGTAGATGCAATGGACAGACTTGAGCTTATAAGAAGAAATGTTCAGGAAATTGTAACCGAAGAAGAACTGGTAGGGCTACTTAACAATAAAGAAGCTCCCCGTGCTTATGTAGGATACGAGCCGAGCGGAAAAATCCACATGGGGCATGTCCTCACCGTAAATAAATTAATAGATTTGCAAAAAGCAGGTTTCAAGATCACTGTCCTGCTTGCAGATGTACACGCTTATCTGAACAGGAAAGGCACTCTGGAAGAGGTCAGGAAGATTGCAGACTACAACAGGCGCTGCTTTATTGCTCTCGGGCTTGACGAAGAGCAGACTGATTTCGTTTACGGTTCAGACTTCCAGCTGGGAGCCGAGTACATGTTAAACGTGCTCAAGCTTTCAAGAACAGTCACCCTTAACAGGGCGAAGAGAAGTATGGATGAAGTAGGGCGTGCAATGGATGACCCTACGGTTTCCCAGATGGTATATCCCCTTATGCAGGCCATTGACATTGCCATGCTTGAAGTAGATGTAGCAGTAGGAGGAATTGACCAGAGGAAAATCCACATGCTTGCCCGCGAAAACTTAAAGAGCCTTGGATTTGAGACTCCGGTCTGTATTCACACCCCTATTCTCCTTGGGCTTGACGGAACCAAGATGGCTTCTTCGAAGGATAATTTTATTTCGGTAGATGATACGGAGGAAGAGATTCACAGGAAGTTTAAGAAAGCTTTCTGCAAGATAGGAGATGTAGAAGAAAACCCGATCCTTGCTCTTTTCCGCTATCATATTTTCCCAAGATACGAAACCGTTGCTATTGAAAGGCCTGAGAAATTCGGTGGAAACCTAGCATACCACAGTTATTCTGAGATGGAAAGCGCTTTTATTGAAGAAAAAGTCCATCCAATGGATCTTAAAAATGCAGCTGCAAAATATATAAATGAGATTCTGGACCCTGTCCGAAAAGTTCTTCTCTGAATTCCGGAAGGGCGTTACCCTTCCAAAAAAATTTAGAAGATTCCGGGAAAAAGCACATTCTTGAAGGGGATGGGAGAAATTAATAAAAAGTGCTAGAAAATCCTGGATAAAATGTTATATAGCTATAAAGCATAGAATATTTGGAGAGTTAGTTCAGATATCCAGGGTGCTTTTTATGAAATATATTTACCAGGACTCTACGGAACTGCCTGTGCAGAGAGATTTCATCGAGGATCTAAAATCACTCATAGACATAACTGCCCGAGTAATTCCTCTGGAGAATTCAATAATAGAACTCAAGTGCGAAAATAAAGAAGCGCTCCATGAATTGAATAACAGGATTACTGGGATGGATATTTTTGAGGAGAAACTCAGCTCACTGGTAAATAAATTATTGAAAGATATAGGTACTGAGGATTTAATATCCTGTACTGACGCAATCCTGATAACCTGCAGTGAAAATCTCGGGCGAAAGCGTGAAATTCTCGCAATTGAGTCCAGAAAAATTGAGAGTGGGGCTGCTCAGGAATATCAAAAAATTGAGAGCAAGGTTCTTGAGGTTCTCACTCCGTTTTTGATCTCAGGAATATATGGAGCAGAAAAGAGATTTGAGCTTTCCGGCAGTATAAACGGAGTATCAGGGGTAATGGAAGGTTCGGTCTCAGGCATGCAGTACTATTATAGACTCTGGTTTACAGAGGAGCCTCTAACAGTGGAGAGGCTTATTGGCAGCCTGAGCCTTCCAGGATGGACACGAACAGGAATCCTGCGGAAAGAAGAGAAAATAAAAATGCAGGATCTTTCAGAGTTTCTCGTAAGTTCCCTTGAATATGACAGCGAGAAAAACGTCCGGCTTATTCTTGAAAATAAAAAAGCAAACCGGAAGTTCAGGATAGAAGGGGGAGGATCCAATTACTTCGTATACGAAGATGAAAGAGAAATTACTGCCGACAAAGATCTTGGAGCTTTTGTCGACATGACAACTCTGGTCAAAATCCCGGAAAAAATCCAGAATTACCTCAGAGAAAATATCCGGACCTATACCCTTTCAAAAGTTCTGCTTGATGAAGAGGACGCAGTCTCTACAAACCAGATCTTCGACTGCCTGAAAGTGATTGCCGAGCAGTACGGCGTGATCGTCCACGAGTGCTTGGCAAAAGGGCATAATAAAGAAGAGATTACCATTAAAATGGAAGAGGCAGACGGAACCAGAACCGAGAAATATATCTCAAAAGCTGAAATGTACACCCGTCTTTCCGATGTAGGAAGTGAAGGGGTTGAGATTGCCGAAATCCTTGGTGTAGACAGCAGGGCTCAGATTAAGGACAGTAAATACCTGATTGTCTGATTCGTTTTAAACCTTTCAGAACATTACTTTTCATAGTTTACTTATTATTTTATATTATATGATATAATATTCCCTTACCAAATCAATTATTTAATTTTTATATTTTCTATGGGGCTTTTTCCCATATTTCTTTACTACGTTTCTTTATCACGTTTTTTTATTATACTTCCGTCCTGTATTTCTCTTGTATAGAGCTTATTCCAAAAGCCACCTCACTTTTACTCACTAACAACTCCCATTTTTCCAATTCCTCTATTCCCCGCAGATTTATAGTACAACTCATGAGCTGAAATATCTGGGAAGAGGAAAGACGTAAGGGTAGCTGCTATGGAAATTCAAGACATCTGAGCAGCCATAACAGATATTCAAGGAGCTCATCCCAAAACCAGGTTTACTCTAAGATCAATAATAATCTAAGAACTGTTTTCCATGGTCAAAAACTCTATTGATTATTCAAAATTCGCAATTAAGAGAGGTAGTTATGAGTTTCGAGATCAACTCAAGGAAAAAATCTTCCGGGATAGGTTTATGAGAATAAATAAACAGATATAGATAAATTTATATTATGGAAGGTTTGAACCTGCAGAAATGTGAGAATAAAGGCTTGAGAAAGTAGATGCTCTAACTTCTTTAATAGCAGGCTGACATGCATACAGTATGAGAGGTATTTTCCACTTAATATGATAGAGATAATCTAATATCGTAGGGATAATGGGAAAAGCGAACCTTCAGAAAAAAGCGTTTGGAACAATCTTCCCTCTGTTAAAAAAATTTTAGGGAAAAAAGAATTGAGAGTGTAGAGCCTTAAATACGAAGCAGAAGAAGTAATGTATTGTACAAAGTACTCCTGGTGCAGTGTGTAAATGTTTTGAACCGAGAGTTTACAGGAAAATTTATTCCGAGATAAAAATCAGAAGCTTAATTTCGATGAATTATATAGCTACTTGTTAATAAGTTATTGATGTATCAGATATTTTCTATTCATAGGCATGTGGGGGCGGAGGCTAATAAAAATGAAAGTAGGTTTTTTTCATTCTTTGGTTTGTGTATTGATAATAACGCTGTTAGTTCCTGGAATTATGCCTGCTATGGTTGCTGCAGATGAGGACAGCCCTTCCGAAGATGACGGAAATTCGACTCTTTTACTGCCTGACTTGGTAATTGATGATCTTTCGTGGAGCCCTGTAACTCCAGAAACTGGGGAACAGGTAACTATCACGGCAACAGTAAGAAACCAAGGAGATACAGCTTCCGGAGTAACAAATCTGGCTTTTTATAGCAATGGAGATAATATAGGAGAAAGCTCAGTCCCTGAAATAGAAGCCGGAGACAGTGAAAAAATATCATATTCATGGACACCGGAAACTGAGAGTCAAGTGGAAATAAGTGCAAAGGTAGACGAAGAAAAATCAGTGGAAGAAACAAATGAGGATAACAATGGAATAGCCGCAGGATATATAACTTTCAAAAAAACAAAACTTCCGGACCTGATAATAAGCAGTCTTGAATACACTGTAAATCCCAGACCAGGAAAGTTTCAGGATATATACATAAGTGTGAAGAACCAGGGAACAGAAACCTCAGAAGTAACGAAGCTTGTGCTCTATGTTAACGGAAGTCCTTATGATGACTGGCAGGTACCAGCTTTATCGGAGGGAGAAAGCACCCATTTCTCATCTGCATGGACTCCATTATCGGAAGGATCTGCACAGATAAGAGCGGTTGTTGATGGGGACGGTCTGGTGGCTGAGAGCAATGAAGGAAACAACGAGAAAACAGCCACTGTAACAGTCGCGGAAGAATTCCTTCCGGATTTGATAATTGAAGACCTTGTGCCCGAATCGACTGAGGCTGAAGAAGGAAAAAACCTGAACATCACCTTGAAAGTAAAGAACCAGGGCACAGCTCCCTCTGAGGCAGTTCAGGCAATATACTATATTAACGGAACCGCCCCCTTACAGGAAGATATTCAGATTCCAGCTCTTTCAGAAAATAAAGGAACAGATATTATATTCTCTCTAATACCGGACAGAGAAGGACAGATGGAAGTAAGAGTGTCTATTGGTTCCGGAAAAGTTATTCCTGATAGTAATAGAAGTAATAATCAATTTACAAAAATTATAGACGTAAAAACCATACTTCCGGACCTTATAATAGAGTCACTTTCTTTAAACCCTGAAGCACCGAAGATCGGGGATAACATTACTTTTATAGCATCAATAAAGAACAGCGGGCTCAGAGACTCAGCAAACAGCGAACTGGAATATTATATCAACGGGACCAATACAACTCAGAACGCTAAAGTGTCGGTACCGGCAATTGCCGCAGGGGGAACTGCAGAAGGTACTTTTAACTGGGTTCCTGAAGAAGAAGGAAAATTAAATGTGAGGCTAATAGCAGATTCCGGAAATACCATACGTGAAGAAGAGGAGACAAACAATGAACGAACTGAAACTGTAAGTATCTCCAAACAAGCCAGTTCCATTACAGGAGGGAGCTCCGGCCCCAGTCCCGGTAGTAGCAGTAGCAAAAGTAGCAGCATGGGGAGTGGTGTTTCCAAAGAGCCAGCCAAGAATGTAGAGGTCAAAGAGCTTGATACAAGGAACATCATGAGCGGCTACCATGTCAAATATGATTTCGCGAAAAATGTCACATGTATCACATATGTCGAATTTGACCCGGTGAAGACTTTTAAGAAAACGACAGCAACCGTAGAGGTTCTCAAGGGAAAATCCATTTTTGTCCAGAAGCAGCCACCTGGAAGGGTATATAAACAATTAAATATCTGGTTGGGGAATAAAGGAGCAGGACGTGAGGATTCCCTTAAGAATGCCTATACAGGGTTTAAAGTCGAGAAGGAATGGATAGAAAATAATAGTGTTAATGAATCCAATGTAATCCTTCTATGGTACGACAGCAAATGGAAGCCTCTAAGCACCGAAAAAATAGGTGAAGACAAAGATTACGTTTATTTCAGGGCAAAAACAACTGCTTACTCTTGCTTTGCAATAAGTGAATATACGGGAGAAGAAGGAACTGTAGAAGCAGGGGAAGGGATACAGGAAACCCTGAGAAGCTGGGAAGGCACAGGGAAGGCAATCCTGAACAGCAGTGCAGAAAAAGAAGGCGGCATGGAAAAGAAGCCTATGGGAGTGGCCAAAATACTTCTTGCTGTCTCCCTGCCTCTGTTCATGATCCTTGTAGAATACTTTATTCTGAAGAAAAAGATCTGAAGAAGATTTTTTTTCTTCATTCTTTATTTTTCTCGTAAAAGAATGAAAAACTAGAAATCTTTGCCCGTAGAAATTTTTGCCTGTGGGAATCTTTACCCTTATGTGCTATACTTAATTTTATAAGGTAAACAGAACATCAAAAAAGCAACATTTGTAGAGGATTAAAAATCAGAAACATCTTTAGGCAAACAGGAGCTTTCATAATCGATCTTTTTTAAAATATTCTGCCTTAAAAAGGCAGAACAAAAAAGCCATTTGCTGGTGGCTTTTATCTTTTGAAATATCCTTTTACCACATAGCCTGCTTTATCAATATACAGATTTTTAACTTTAGGATAGATCAATCCTCTCAGATAACTTTTCTTCCAGCGAGAAGAGCCCCGATTATAGAGCCAATTATGCCTGTTATCGCGGTATGAGCTACAATAACCATTGTGATTATTAAAGCAGAAGCTGCTACAAACCCTCCTAGAACAGGAGATTCACGTAGCACGGTCCCAAGGATTCCCCCAAGAAGAAAGCCAGGGATTATCATGAAAACCGTCATAAGGACTCCGGACTTAAGTCCTCCTTCAAAGCCTCCGTCTGCATAATAACCAGCCAGTAAACCTCCCAGAAGAGGAGCTATTGCATTTACGACAGGAATAAAGTAAAAAATTAAAGTACAGACCATACCTATTAAGGCACCACTTATGGTTCTACCCATTGTTTATACCCCCATGTTAAAGCAAGTCGAACCGGAAACTAACATAAATTTGATTTAACGATTGATTTAATATATAGTTGAGCCATCATAATTCACTTCCGGATAGAAGCACTTTTATTTTCAGACTCCCACATCTTTTCGCTGAACGCGAAAATTAAACCTGCACAGTCATTTTTAAGCTTGAGCCCGAGAAGAGAAGCAGCCAGTATAACGGAAACGCTGTTTGCAGCAATTATTGCGGAATCGTTTACATGAATTCCATGGAACAGCCAGAGAGCCATGCCAGAAGTCGAGCAAAGCAGCATTAGAAGAGATACATCCTTTGTGGATTTCGTAGTCAGGGCTTTTATAAGCTGAGGGGCAAAGGCTATAGTTGTCAGGGCACCTGCAATGTAACCGATCATACTAATGGTACTCTCCCGGATTCTTATTCGACGCTAAGAAAAATAAATTTCAGACTACAGTATAATAGTACAGAGAGAGTTAATACCAGGATAGTAATAAAACTTAGTAAACTGCTCATTCCTGCTTATTCGCATCGAGGAAGTAGACTTCCCCTTAAAGTTAAAGAAACAGAACCCTGATATAAGTGTACTCTCCTAAACCTTTATGGGGATACCATATGACAGAAAACTGCCTTTTTTGCAAGATAATCTCAGGGGAAATCCCTTCAAACAGGATATATGAAGATGATGCGGTTTATGCATTTCTGGATATACACCCGGCAAGTGAGGGGCATACGCTTGTGGCTCCTAAAAAACATTTCAGCCGCTTTGTGGAAATGGATGCAGAAGATGTTGCCCGGCTTTTTGAAGCTGCAAGAAAAGTTACGGCTGCGGTTGAGAAAGCGTTTTCAGCAGAAGGATCGAACATCGGCATTAATAACGGGGAAGTAGCAGGACAGGAAGTCCCTCATGTGCATGTACACGTAATTCCCAGAAAGAAGGGGGATGGGGGAAGAGGAATAAAATCAATTGTATGGACCGAACCCGATAGAACCAATCTGGAGGAAGTTGCGGAAAAAATACGAAAAGCTCTGTAAGGGAAAAATTAAAAGCTTCAAGTGAATTCCCTGGCAAGAAATGGGCAAATAACCTGATAGGAAAAGATATCTCCCGGGTAATATTTTAAGTACGAAACGATAATATATTTTTTGGAATATAGTGAACTTAGGTGAAGAAGATACAATCATCTTCAAAGACCTTCCATTCTCTTATTTAGGGGGTAAGAATAATGGCAGAAATGGAAGTAGATGTTAGAGGGCAGACCTGCCCGGTTCCACTGGTAGAGTGCAGAAAAGCGTTCAAAAGAGCTTCTCCAGGAGACCTTGTGATAGTAAAAGGTACGCATCCGGCATCAAAAAAAGAGATTCCCATGGCATGTGAGTCGATGGGGCTCAAGGTGCTGGAGATTGAAGACAAAGAGGGAGGAAAAGAGTGGGAGATAAAGATCCGGAGGTAAGACCGGAGAGGAGGGGAAATGGGGGAAAAGGCAGTTATTATCCTGCATAGTGGGGATATGGACAAGGTATACAGTGCGCTTATAATTGCAAACGGAGCCCTGGCAATGGGTATGGAAGCCTCCATATACTTCACTTTCTGGGGTCTCATGCGGCTTAAAAAAGGAGAGCTGGAAAAGGGGCCGCTTTCCAAAATGAACATGATGGGCGCTGGCAGGTATATGGTCAAGCAGAGGATGAGCAAAGCCCATGTCGTCTCACTTGAAAAGCTAATGAGTGATTTCAAAGAACTTGGAGGAAAGATAATAGCCTGCGAAATGACCATGGAGATAATGGGTATCTCGAAGGAGGAGATTAGAACGGAATGGGTGGATGAATGGGGAGCTGTTGGTACGTACATCCATGAAGCAAGGGACGCGAACATAACCCTCTTTATCTAATTCTGCGAGAGTTTGAAATTAAAATTGTCGCAATGTTTCTGATTTCCTTCAGGGTTTCGCTTTCACTCTGAGCCTTACTACATTTTTCCGGTTATAAACCCATCGTGTTAGAATTTAGTTGAAAATATAGAATTCAATCTAAAAGAGCCCGAAGTTCAGCTGGAGGCATTTAAAATTTTATTAAAACATTAGATTTTATAGAAGACCAGTATAATTTTACTAAAGGAGGCCAGAAATTTAATTAAAGCTGGTAAAAATCTGGCTACGGAAATTGATTTTATCGTATGATCTGAGGAGGGGAAAGAAATATTTGAAAATATGATCTATCTTGACAATGCTGCATGCACACGGCTGGATGAGAGAGTGCTCGAGGCAATGAAGCCTTACTTTTTTGATACTTATGCGGTAGCAACATCCGAGTTTGGCTATTCTATGGGCATCGATGC
Source organism: Methanosarcina subterranea (assembly GCF_055385895.1). Taxonomy (NCBI): domain Archaea; kingdom Methanobacteriati; phylum Methanobacteriota; class Methanomicrobia; order Methanosarcinales; family Methanosarcinaceae; genus Methanosarcina; species Methanosarcina subterranea. The sequence goes on from NZ_AP042426.1 coordinate 4,128,276, forward strand.
AAAAGAAGGGCTCGAAAGCTCCAGGGAAAGTATAGCCTCAAGGCTTGGTGCGAGTTCCGAAGAAATAATCTTTACTTCAGGGGATACGGAATCAAGCAATATGGCACTAAAAGGAGCAGCCTGGGCTCTTAAGGAAAAGAAAGGCAGGCATATTATCGTCTCAAAAATAGAAGATTTCCCTGTATTAAATACGGCAAAAGCCCTCCAGAAACAGGGATTTGAAGTTACTTATCTGGATGTGGATGCAGAAGGGTTTGTAGACCTTGAAGGGCTCAAAAGTGCAATTACAAAAGAAACCGCCCTCGTCTCTATCCAGTACGCCAATCAGGAGATAGGGACTGCCCAAGACCTGAGGGCTATTTCTGAGATCTGTGAAGAAAAAGATGTGCTCCTGCATACCGATGCTACCCATAGCTTTACCCGGCTTCCCCTTAATATGAAGGAACTACCTGTTGATCTCGTGACATTAGCTGCCCATACGATTCACGGTCCCAGGGGGATAGGCGCACTCTATGTCCGGAAAGATACGCCCATAACTAAATTCATGGACGGAGGCTTTCAGGAATTTAATATGAGAGCAGGAGTGGAAAATATTCCGGGAGCCGTAGGTTTTGCAACAGCAGTAGAACTTGTAACCGAAGACGAGACCCGGCAGCTCGAGGCCATGAGAGATAGAGTAATTGAAAGAGCTCTTTCCGAGATTTCGGATGTCGCTCTTAACGGGAGCCGGGAAAAACGTCTGCCTCAGAACGCAAACCTGACTTTCCATTACGTGGAAGGAGAATCCGTAACCCTGCACATGGACATGAGAGGATTTGCAGTGAGCACGGGTTCGGCCTGTTTTAGCCGCTCCCTTGAAGCCAGTCATGTTATAAGGGGAATTGGAGGAGATCATGAAAGAGCCCACGGCTCAGTACGCTTTACTTTCGGGCGTTATAACCGCATGGAAGATGCAGATGCGGCAATTGATGCTATGAGTGAAATTGTGGCAAGGCTCAGGGAAATAAGCCCGCTTGCAAGGAAATGAGCCAAAAAAGAAGGAAAAGAGAGCACAGAGAAAGGGCAAAAGAAGGAACAGGAAAGAGAGGAGAGAGCAAAATATGAAAGTAGAAAAGAAAAGTGAGATGAAGTTTCCTTATAGCGAAAAAGTGCTAGAACATTTCAGGAACCCGCATAATGTAGGGAAGATAGAAAATCCTGACGGAAAAGGCCTGGAAGGAAGTCCGGCATGCGGGGATATGGTTGCCGTATATATTAAGGTTGAGCCCGAGACAAAGGTTATTGAGGATATCAAATTCGAATCTTACGGCTGTGCATCTAATATTGCCACAGGATCCGTAATCACGGACCTTGCTCGGGGAAAAACCCTGGATGAAGCAAAGAAAATAACCTGGAAGCAGGCTTCTGAAGAACTGGGTGGACTTCCTCCGATCAAAGCCCATTGCTCCGTGCTTGCAGTTGAGGGCCTGCGTGCTGCTATCCGTGATTACGAAGAAAAACATGGGCTTGTAACCGAGAAAGAAACTACAACAGAAGAAGTTATCCAGCAGAGGCTCAAGCACGTTATGAACCCATTAACCGGTCTTGATGTTATCCGCACGAACCTTATCCTTAAAACGAGTGTTGAAGCTGGAGTTGTCAGGGTAGTTATTGACCTGCCTGCAGACCACCAATTTGCTCCTTCAATAAAAGAGGATATAATGGAAAAACTGGGGTCTTTGTGGGATGTGGAAAGAGTGGACGTAGTATTTACAGCCTGAATACATTCTTCACGGGGGGTAATATGAAGAAGAGCAGAACTGTGTTTTATTTATGTATGCTTATGTTAACAACGCTTGTATTTTCAGGATGTGCCGAAGAAAATTCTCAGGTAGAGGTTAAAGCTCAAGCAGAAGAAACTCAATCCCTGACTGAAACATTTAAAGGGGAAAGCAAGTCCATTGGGGACGGAATAGTTTATTCATGGGTTACTCTTGATGCTGAAGGGAACCCTTCTGCAATAGGGATAAATTTCACGGAACTTGCCCTCTCAGGCCTGCCTGAAGGAGAGATTGTGGAATATATACTTCCCCTCCCCGAAGAAGCTTCAGCTACTGCTTATGACCATATAGGGATTGACTGGAACCCGGAAGGGCATGAACCTCAGGGAATCTATGACAGTGCGCACTTTGATGTCCACTTTTACATGATAGGGCAAAAGGAGCGGGACAGAATAACGGCAACTGAAGAGGATATGGCAAACCTGGAGAAAGAGCCGGAACCAGAATTTATTCCGGAAGGGTATGTCTCAACCCCTGGAGGGGTTCCCAGGATGGGGGCACACTGGATTGATCCGACTTCTCCCGAATTCAGCGGACAGCCTTTCGGAGAGACCTTTATCTATGGCTTTTATGATGGAGAGATGGTGTTTGTCGAACCGATGGTTACCATAGATTTCCTTGAAACGAAGCCTGAATTAACAAGTCCTCTTAAGCTGCCGGAAAGCTATCCGACAAATGCCTATTACCCTACAAGCTATTCTATAAGATATGACGAAAAGAGTAAAGAATATACAGTCGCCCTTGAAGGAATGACTCTAAGGTAAAATCATTGCTGTGAAGAAGGGAACGCAATTAATAATAGTAATAATAACGGGAACTCTTCTTCTCATAATCTTTTTTGCGGGATACTATCTTGGACAGGATAGCGAGGCAAATCCATGAATCGGCACCTTCGGAGAATCATGCGAAGATAAATAGAGAATAGCCTTGCCTCTTCAGAAGGGTTCAGGAAGAAGTCTGAAAATCTTCCAGGATTTAACCGGGATAAACGTTTGAAACACGCTTTGGTTTTCCATTTCTCTTTTCAGGGCTTTCAGGCACACAATGGCAACACTCCCCTGAAGCTGTAAGGGGATCTACATGGATAGTGGTCCCGGAGAGATAGGAAAAATTCTTCAGAAGCTTCTCTCTTACAGCGTTGGCAATTTCATGCCCCTCTTCAACAGAAAGGGAAGGGTCAACGGAAGCGTTAATCTCCGCATGGAGTCTGTGACCGATCCAGCGAACCCTGATGTCCGTAACCTCACAAACACCCTCGACACTCTCAGAGATATCTTTGACCTTATCGAGGACCTCAGGCTCAATGCCATCAAGAAGGCGGGTAAATACAAGTTTGCTTGAGTCAAGGACTATTTTGAGGATAGCAATTGTTATTAACATGCCAATAAGGGGGTCAATGATCGGATACCCGGACCAGACTCCAACTGCCCCTACAAGTACAGCAAGGCTGGTAAAACCGTCCACCCGCGCATGGTACCCATCAGCAATAAGGGCTGCACTCCCGATTTCCTTTCCAACCTTCATGCGAAACTGTGCCACGACCTCGTTTCCGATACAACCTATGATTGCGGCAACGGCTACAGCCTGCAAATGGCCTACAGGCTGAGGGTCGAAGAAACGTACTACGGACTCATAGCCCGCAACTGCCGCGCTGAAAAGAATAAGCAGGACAATAATTACACCTGCAAGATCTTCTGCTCTTCCGTACCCATAGGAAAAGCGTTTGCTCGGCTTTTTTCTTGCGAGGGAAAAGGCGATTGCGAGGGGTATTGCTGTTGATGCGTCCCCGAAGTTGTGAATGGTATCGGCAAGAAGGGCAACACTACCCGATATATAAACAATGAAAATCTGCAGAATCGCTGTTACCATCAGCCCTATAAATGACCATTTCACAGCCCAGAGCCCTTTGCTGGTCGCAATTATGGAAGGATCCACCCTCCCATGCGTGTGGTTGTGCGTATGGGAATGTTCGTGAGGATGCTCATGCGAGTAAGTATTGGAGAGTTTACGAGAAAGTTTGTGAGAAAGCTTGTGAGAGAGGGAATTGGGGGAAAGACGAGAATTGAAAAACCCATCGTGTTTATGACTTTGCTCATGAGGCTTTTCATTGATGCTCTCTTTGTCGTGCAGGCGAGTGCTGGAATTCTGTCTGGACATTTTGCTTCCCCTCGTTTTGATTCAGTTCTCAATATTAAACTTGACAATAGATTTATAAATAGGTATTTATCTTTTAAAAATAAATTATTATGCTTCCCATCACACCTTTTTTTGAAGAAATAGCATAAAAAGGAGCTTTTTGATTTATGCCGCTTACTTTCAAATCATCACAGGATAATAAAAAATTAAATATTTGTTACTCAAAGAGAAAACCAGGCTGGAATTAAAGATAGATAACCGGTCTCGATTCAAATTTCTGTAGGCAGGAGCTTTTCCGAATTTTTAGCTATTTACCTTTGAGCCTATGTTTGATTTTGTTAATAGGATTCATATTTTTAGCATTATAGGTTGCTACATATAAACAAATAAATATTAATTCTTCAAAAAATAGTTTTGAAAATGAGAAACAAGAAATTATGGATTTGTTCCATGATATGAACAAATAAGAAAAAAGAGAATTTGAAAAAGGAGAAATAAAGGCACATTAGAAAGAGAGGGAGAAGCTACTTCCGGGCAGATCCGGTTTCGACGAGGAGTTCAGTTCTTCCCGACTACACTAAAAATAAGGCGGATTAAGCTTATTATCCTCATAACTAACGCCTGTTACCCAAATCCGTACCCTTACGTAGTTTTCGAGTTTTAATTAGAATGGATAGAAATTAGCCCTCTATCCTGCAAAGCGAACAGATATGCAGTCAGCTGGCGCTTATCCCGGGAATTGTGCAACCCCGGAAGTATCCAGCAGGATAGAAAAAGAACAAATTATTAAAATCGAGAGGTGAAACAGGGAGGAATAAGATGATCAAGGCTAAAGTAATAGCTAAAGAACCGGAGATCATGTGGAATCTTAATATCAGCAAAGATGGGAAATCTTACCAGGAAAATTATATACTCTTATTTCCCAGGTATGTGAGTGCCATAGATGAGGAGTGAAAGTTTTCATCCTTAAAAAACTTAAAAAAAACAACCCAGTTTTCAAGATCCAATAAAAAAATCGCTCGAGAGTGCCATTCTCTCGGGCAAACCTCCATATTATCCTTTATTCGATAATTTAATAATGTCATTTTCAAAATCCACGTAATATGATTGTAGTATTGGAAATGATTGTATTGGGTTTTTCTTAGACTTAAAGTTTGGAAAACCTTTCTTTTCCCTGAAGAATTTTGTAAATGCCGATTCAACCTGCTTTGTCATTCCTTGTAAGACTATGCATTTACTTCTTTAAGGAAAAGTTGTTCTTTTTTAAGCTGAGTAAGTTGTCTATTCAGATCAAACTGTGAAACTGATTCAGCTGTTTCTTCATATGTTTTTATCTTTTATGCCAGAGCCCAATTAAACACATATCTACAGCTATCAATATGTTTTCCGATCAGAATTTTCTGATCTGCCGTAGGATTTAGTATAAATTTGTAGGCTTTTAGCATATATCGAGAGTATATTCTAGAAGGTTATATAATTTTGTTAGGAATGTATTTCGTTTAGAAGTTGAGGGCTTTCACCTGCCAGATCGGATAAATCCGATCTGGCGAGGAAGGAGTTCTCTCGCATTATCTAGATAAACAGTTATATTAAAGTTAGGAGTATAAAATTGCACTGATGATAAAATAATACCAATACGGGTTAAGAAGGGAAGCTAACAGAAAGGAAGTGCATGAGATGAATATGGAAGATACAGGTAGTGAAAAAGTAGAATACGGCATGGAAAAAGAGATTCTTAATGAGCAGCAGCCTCACTGGGAAAAAGTATTTTTAAACGCCTGCTCGAGGTTCGGGGATGAGCCAAGTTATCCTGCCAGAAAAGCCGCAGATCTTTTTAAAAAAGAAGGAAAAAAGAAAATCCTGGAGCTTGGAGGGGGGCAGGGGAGAGACACCTGCTATTTTGCCAGCAGGGATTTTTCAGTCTATTCGCTCGATTATACTGAAAGCGGGCCAAAGGCGATAAAAGAAAAAGCCGAACAAGCAGGATTAGGGAAACACGTTAAAGCCCTCAGGCACGATGTAAGAAATCCGCTGCCCTTTGAAAATGAAGCTTTTGATGCTTGCTATTCTCACATGCTTTACTGCATGGCTCTGACCACAAATGAACTGGAATTTCTCTGCAGTGAGGTTAGAAGAGTGCTCAAACCAGGCGGGTTAAATATCTATACAGCCAGACACACAGGGGATGCCCATTACGGGACAGGGGTCCACAGAGGAGAGGATATGTATGAAATTACGGGCGGCTTTATAGTGCACTTCTTCAGCAGAGAAAAAGTTGAGCACCTTGCAAAAGGATATGGGCGTTTAGAAGTGGAAGAATTCGAGGAAGGGGATCTCCCAAGAAAACTGTATATGGTGACCATGAGAAAATGAAGGCAAAAAGAAAAAGAGAAAAATAAAAAAGTGTAATTATAAAAGTAAAGAAAGTATGGGATTAAAGAGAGGAGTACTTTCCTCTCAAATAAGTTCAGGCTGGAACCTGTTCCTTCTTTTCCCTATCCCAATGTCTGTGCTTTGCAATTGCAGCAGTAAAGGATTCGTTAAAAGAGCTGTTACCTCCCTCTTTTCTGGTGGTAACAATACCTTTATCGGATACTACCTGGTCAGCGGATTCCTGCCCTGCAAGTTTTATATCGGGAAGCTTTGCTGCCTTGAGTAGTTCAACTCCCTCTCCGCTTGCGCCCAGCGGTTTGCAGTGCCTGAATGCTTCATTGATGAAGTGAATCGCATCGCCATGCATTTTCAGAGTGTCTACGTTCTTTTTCCCACCAGGAATGTATACCGCATCATACAGTACTGATGCAGTAGTGCGATAATTTTTATCAACTTCGATTTCTTCGCCGTTTGAGCTCTTTAACATGCCCTGATACTTCGAAATAATATGGGCATTTGCTCCACCAGCCTTTAAAGCCTGCATCACCTGGCTCAGATCCTTTTGATCATACCCATCCGCAACAAGAATGGCAATCTTTCTGGATTTGATTGTGTTTTTCACCGTGTGTTCGGTGCGTTCCTGGCTGACGTTCGGAGACTCTTTAGCTACCGGAGACCCTCCTTTTTGTGCCGGAGCAGAGACTCCTACCCCTTTTGCGATCTCTATTGCAAGGTCACCGTCAACATTGTTGAACATATCGACAATTGCCTGTCTGATTTGTTTGTCTTTGACTTTTCCTATTTCAAAATGGAATGCCTCTATAATATGCTCTTTTTCAGGTTTCGACATGCTGTTCCAGAATAATTTCGCCTGGCTGAAAAAGTCTTTGAACTTCTCACTGCGGGAACGGATTTTCTTGCCTTCAACTTTCTCCATATAATGGACATATCCGCCTTCTTCTACAGAAGCTGGACGTGGAAGGTTTTCCCCTACGGTATTGGGGAAATAGCTGCTTTTGCCTTTGTTTATTGTAGTGCGGTGATAACCTTCCCTCTGATTATTGGCTATTGGTGCAAGTGGCCGATTAATTGGGATTTCCTGGAAATTAGGGCCCCCAAGGCGGATTAGCTGTGTGTCGAGGTATGAGAAAAGGCGTCCCTGAAGGAGTGGATCATTAGAGAAATCAATTCCAGGAACCACATTTGCCGGACAGAATGCAACTTGTTCGGTCTCAGCAAAGAAATTTTCCGGATTGCGATTGAGGGTCATTTTACCTATCCATTTAACAGGCACATCCTCTTCCGGCCAGATCTTTGTAGGGTCGAGGATATCAAAGTCAAATTTAAACTCGTCCTCTTCCTCAAGGATCTGGATTCCGAACTCATATTCAGGATAGTCTCCCATCTCAATTGCTTCCCAGAGGTCACGACGGTTGAAGTCTGGATCTTTTCCTGCTATCTTCTGAGTTTCATCCCAGACAAGGGAGTGGATTCCTAGCAGAGGTTTCCAGTGGAACTTTATAAATCTGCCTTTGCCTTCAGAATTAACGAAACGGTAAGTATTAACCCCAAAACCCTGCATCATCCTGTAACTTCTGGGAAGTGCACGGTCCGAAAGTACCCACATAATCATATGTGCATTTTCCGGGTGGCACGCTACAAAGTCCCAGAATGTATCATGTGCTGCTGAAGCCTGAGGCATCTGGTCATCCTGTTCAGGTTTAATTGCATGGACAAGGTCAGGGAACTTTATTGCGTCCTGAATAAAGAAGACAGGAATGTTGTTGCCAACCAGGTCGTAGTTGCCGTCTTCGGTATAAAATTTTACTGCAAAACCCCGGACGTCCCTGACAGTATCTGCCGAGCCTCTGAACCCTACTACGGTGGAGAACCTGACGAAAACTGGCGTTTTACTGTTTGGGTTCTGCAAAAATTTTGCACTCGTGTATTCCGTCATAGGCTCATAAACCTGGAAGAACCCATATGCTCCCGACCCACGGGCATGGACAACCCTTTCTGGAATTCTTTCATGATCAAAATGAGTTAATTTTTCTCTGAAGTGAAAATCCTCAAGCAGGGTTGGTCCTCTTTCCCCTGCCTTGAGTGAGATATCGGTATTACTGACCCTAACACCCTGATTCGTTGTCAGAAATTCACGTTCAGGGTCTTCCCGAACCATTTCTAATTGCTCATCTTTGCTTTTTTCGTCAACCATTCTCTTTTTATCCATAGTATAGTCACCTTCCCCATTCTTCAAGTTCAGTCTATTCTTGAATGCTGAAATCCATAGTGCTATTGTTAAGCCCATAAGTGCTATTGTTAAAAAATTCCAATAAGCATGGACCATCCAGTACCATTGGTACACAGATTCTGATGGAAGCGCAGGCTAGTAATAACATAGAGCTCAAAGTAAGCAGAAGCTGTCTCAAGATAATGAGATTTGAGACCCGGCAGGTAGAATTCAGGATCTGATTAGAACATAAACTCCAGACCTGAGTACCCAAACTTAAAACTCTGTTTACAACTTACAGTTGAGTGTATGTCCGTATACCTAACTCCCCATTTCTAAAAGGTTCTGTTATTATATGAGTTTTTTTATAAAATGAATTGATTTTTTTTGAAAAGAGAATAAATTCTGCAGTCAGGATTAAGGGCAGTAACCCAGATCTGGTAAAAGAGAATATGGTAAAAAAGTATTCATCTAGCTGTTTCAGACGGTATCCAGCAGTACTTTCGCCGTTATCTGAAAATAACAGCAGTTTGAAGATAAAGATATATTGATTGATAACAGTTAATAAAGGACTGAAAGATAAAAAACAGGGAGCGAAAGCACTCATGACCGAATATGTACATGGTTATTCCGAAAGAGAGGCTCTCCGCCTTTCAGAACAGGCAGACACGCTTGAAAAACTTCTCCATCATGATACGATATATCCGCCCGGAGCAAAGGTGCTTGAAGCTGGCTGCGGGATAGGTGCCCAGACTGTGATTCTTGCAAAAAACAATCCAGATGCAGAAATTACTTCAGTAGACATATCTCCTGAATCACTTGATAAAGCCAGGGAAAATGTAGAAAAAAATGGAATTAAAAATGTTAAATTCCTGCAGGCAAATATTTTTTCCCTTCCATTCGAAGATGGGAGTTTTGACCACATTTTTGTCTGTTTCGTGCTCGAACACCTGCAGAACCCGGAAGAAGCCCTGAAAAACCTGAAGAAAGCTCTGAAACCCGGAGGTACAGTTACTGTAATCGAAGGTGATCATGGGTCATGTTACTTCTATCCAGAAGGAAAAGAAGCTGTTGAAGCCTGGCACTGTCTCATCCGGGTGCAGGCGCACATGAAAGGAGATTCATTAATCGGGCGACGGCTTTATCCTATTCTGCAGGAATCAGGGTTCAGGCAAGTAAAAGTAGATCCCAGAATGATCTACGTAGATTCAAGCAAACCTGAACTTGTGGACGGCTTTATCCTGAAAACCATTATTCCCATGGTAGAAGGTGTAAAAGAGCAGGCTCTGGAAATGCAAATGATAAAAGAAGAGGCGTGGAAAAAAGGGATAAAAGAGCTTCATGAGACTGCCGGACCCGGAGGGACTTTCTGTTATACCTTTTTTAAAGGCTGGGGAACAAAAGAAAAATAAAGTTTCAAAAAATTCCAACCTGAAGAAAGCAAATTGAGAAATCTTAGATTGAAGCCTTAGAGCAGTGAAATTTTAGAGTAGTGAAGCTTTAGAGTGTGAAGCTTTAAAATAGTGAAACTTTAGAGTAGTGAAGCTTTAAAATAGTGAAACTTTAGAGTAGTGAAGTTTTAGAGTAGTGAAATTTTAGACATTGAGAAACTTAAAACGAAAAGATCGGTCTGGAATTCTTTTTGTAATATGCAAAAAGTTCTTCTCCCCATTTTAGAGCCCCAGGATCAAAGCTTACAATATAATGGCGGTCAATCCTGCTATGTTTATCAAGTAGTGAAAGTGCAAAGATCTTGTCGGTCACTATCAGCATCATTGGTTTTGTCTCCTCACCATCAGACACGAAAAAATGTGAGTTCTCGCAGTTCAAAAAAAGCTGAACTTCTTTTTTATACTCAGGAAGATCCAGTTTAAGAACGGAACTATCACTGAAAACTGCATCTGATTTCAGGAGGCACTCGGCCTGGATACTCTCAAAAACCGATTCTGTCAGGATAATTGTAACATCAATATTCTTTTCAATAAACTCCAGACAGGCCAGATGATAAGCTGGATGGATAGCTGAAACAAATACCATAATGCGGGAAGAAGCCAGCATACATTTTACAACATCTTCCTGAACTTTAAATATATGAGACAAATCTGGTTTCAGTACCTTACATTGGCCCAATTCCCCGATTCTTGTAAGAAGATGGAAAGGAATTGAGCTCAAATCATGTTCGGACCAGAAATCTCTATTTTCTTCATATATTTTCAAAGTGTTTATCAAAAACTGTACGTTTGTAGCTATCACCGTCCCCATTTCAGAGAGAGAATACAACCCATCGGCATGAACTACCAAACCCAGATCAACCAGTTTTTTGATCTGAGGAATCATTGACTTCCAGGGGAAATCAAATGCATTTTTGATTTCGTCATTGCTTTTAGGGCCCTCCTCTTTTAACAGTAGAAGAAGGTTCTTTCTTTTTTCAGAAAGGAAGATTGCGTCAAGCAACGAAGAACTGGTACCAGAAACAGGGCTCATGTCTTTGTCTCAATTAAAAGATCATAACTACAGGTTATAAGTTCACTGAAAGGTTCTCAAGAAATTCAGGGCAAATATCTTATTATTCGAAACTCATAACAAAATGGACAGGTTCCAACGGGAGTTGCCATATCCAATGCCATTGGAATATTCTAATCGCAAAGTAATAATCTTCATCGTTTTGGCTATATATGAATAGGGATTATATAAATTCGATAGATAGAACCACCATTCTACTGTCGTTTCGATTGGGTGAATATTAAGATGTGGTAGATACGCTGTGGTTTTCTTCAGGAGCGTTAAGAAGCAATAATACTCCCTCCAAAGGAGATACTATTGATGAAAAAACCTGGCCATCAATGTGCTTCCAGAAGCTCTGAGGTAAACCTTACAGCTAATACATTATGGTTTTTAAGAGGGTCGGATAACCAGTCCTCTAAATATCTTCATGTAAAACATGAAGCTCCATAAATATAAAAGAAAAAAGCCGAGAAAAGAAAAAACCGGGTAAATTCGAAACTATTTTTCCAGATAAAACCGTTTTTCCAAATAAAGTCATTTTCCAAATAGTTTTACAACTTCTTTTAACATTTCCCTGATAGGAGTTTTCTGAGGGCACTTTTCTTCGCACTGCCCGCATTCCGTACAATTTGATGCCTGACCTTCCAGGCCACTGTATAGAGCCTTTTCCCCTTCGGCATTATCAAACATTTCGGCATTGTTGAGGTACTTGAAATTCTCAGGGATATTTACTCCTGATGGGCAGGGCATGCAGTACTGGCAACCAGTGCAGTTTACCTTTGTTTTTGCCCTGTATACTTCCTTTACCCGGGAAATGAGTTTTCTTTCTTCTTCTGTCAGGGACTCAGGAAAACCTTCAGATGCCAATTTTACATTATCTTTTACATGTTTCATATCTGACATCCCGCTGAGAACCACACTTATTTCGGGACAGTCCCATAGATATCGCAGGCTCCACTCTACAGGGCTTCGTTGTGTCCCGGCAGAATCCCAGATCTCCTGGACTTCAGGTGGGACTTTTGAGACGAGATATCCCCCACGCATAGGTTCCATAATAACGACCCCAAGTCCCTTTGAAGCTGCATACAGTAGACCCTCCTTCCCTGCCTGGAAATTTTCATCCATGAAATTGTACTGGATCTGACACAGATCCCATGGATAGGAATCAATTATTTCTTTAAATGTGCTGAGATTATCGTGGAAAGAAAAGCCCGTGTATTTTATTTTCCCCTCCTTAAGGCCAGAATCAAGGAAATCAAAAATGCCGTGTTTTTTAACCAGGTCCCAGAAATCCCTGTTCAGGGCGTGAATAAGATAGAAATCAATGTAATCGGTTTTAAGCCTTTCAAGCTGTTCATTTAAAAATTGGTCCATATCCTCTCTGCTCGTAATAAGCCAGCTTGGGAGTTTGGTTGCAAGATATATCTTTTCCCGGTAGCCACCCTCAAGTGCCTTCCCGAGAACGGATTCGCTCATACCCCCATGGTAAGGATAGGCCGTATCAATGTAATTGACACCGGAATCAATGGCATAACGGATCATCTGTACGGCTTTTTCCTCATCAACCCGGGTATCATCCCCCCCAATTGTAGGAAGCCGCATAGTACCGAAACCCAGTATTGAAACATTTTCGTCCGTCTTGCCAAGTCTTCTGTATAACATATATTTTTGCCCCCCAATATAAATAAGGAAAATCCACAATAAATCCCTTATTACTCTTTTGTCAGGATAGCAGATAACGCTTTGTGTAGACGCAAGGCACATGAGAGCAAACAAGAACTCGAGTAGAAAGGAAAGCACCTGCATCAAGAAAGCTGTCTTAAGGTCTAGGAATGCCTGATCAGAAAAGTGCCTGAGAAAAGCATACCTGTGGACTTGGAATATAAGAAAACACAATGATGACAGATATTATATAAAAAGAGCCTAAATTTAGAATGGGGATTGGGTAAAAAATGCGAAATCATATTTTTAGCGAACATGGAGCCTGGGTATAGAGACTAATTAAGGCATTAAAACCCGGGGTATGCTTTTTCGATCTGGAGAACTGCTGAAGAACTGTCAGCCTATAATGCAAATATTATTAATTGATGAAAAAACCCGGACTCGAAGTAGCTCGATTATAGAAAAAAGCACATTTATGGTAAATCCTGCTCTGAACCCGGTTGTGAAGGTGTGCTGTTGAACCTGAGAACCTTAAAGAAAGCCGCTGCGGCCCTCTTGCTGCTTATGGCAATATTTCTGGTCCGTACGCACTGGATAGAGATTGTACCTGTACTGGAAGGAAGCCGAAGAATACTCAGCGAAACCAGGATTATTTATGTCATTCTGGCTTCCTCGGCATACCTGCTGAGTGTATATGTCTTTGCAGTTCGCTGGCAGCAGGTACTCTCTTCTATTGGCTATAATCTTAAAGCCGTAAACCTGCTTCCTATTATGTTCGGAGCAGCGTTTGTAAATAATATCACTCCTGCAAGCAGGACAGGAGGAGAGTCTCTCCGGATAATCTGGGCTAACAGAAGTTTTGGGATCAGCTACACTCATGCTCTCATAACTATCCTTTTCGAAAGGCTGGTTGAAGCAATTCCTGTTGCCCTGCTCTTTCTTTATGTTTTATATATATCCCCCTCCTTTGAGAAGTTGTTTCTGCTCCAGAGAGATATTCTGCCGTTAAACTCTTCCCTTTTATTAACTTTAACCTTGATCGGTACAGGGATAGGAGCGTGGTTTCTCCTCCGTAAATTTTCTTTCTTCATGAAAAAGTTGTATCAGGACTGGAAGCGGTTGAACAGATCTTTTGCCCCTGTGCTTCTCCTGTCCTGCGGAGTCTGGGGACTTGATGTGATACGTCTCAAACTTGTAGCTTCCGCTCTTTCCCTCCCCCTGTCTCTGGACTTGATAATAACATTTTCAGTTCTTTACCTCATACTCGGCTGCCTGCCAATCACTCCTGGAGGGCTGGGAATAGTAGAAGGAGGCCTGGTCTCCCTGCTCCTGTATTTCGGATTACCCCTTGCTTCAGCAGGCAGTTTCGTGTTTCTCGAGCGGTTTGTTTCCTACGGGCTCAGCAGTCTGATAGGTTTTCTATATTTGTTTTATTATGGGGGGTTTAAGATCTGGAAAGACACAAAATCGCATTGATCAGTGACTGGTATTTTCCAAAGGTAGGGGGGATTGAATATTGCATGCATTCTCTTGCAAAAACCCTGATTAAGGAAGGTCATAAAGTGCACATTATTACAAGGAGTTATCCGGGTGTTCCTCAGTATAGCATAAGGGACAGAGTAACAATAATAAGGGTCAAAAGCAGCCCCTTGCCCGGACAGCAACGTTTTCTGGCGCCAGAAGCTTATAAAGAACTCTATGCCCTCTTGAAATCAGGAAATTATGATCTTATTCACTCTCATGGGCTGGACTCTCCGCTCAGCATGGCTGCACTTATTGCATCCAGAAAGCTCGGGATTCCTTCTGTTGTTACCAATCACTCCCTTGTAGGGCATACGCCGCTCAGTTCTTTTCTGTATCTGGCTGGCAAATTGCTTGTCAAAAACGCAGATGCCGTAATCGCTGTCAGTTCAGCAGTTGAAAAGGATTCGAAATTAATGACAAAAAAGCCCGTTTACAGAATATTTAACGGCATCGATTGTGAAGAAAATGACTTCAAAACTCTCCTGCCAGTTGACAGGGAAGGAAAACTTATAATTGCCAGTGTAGCCCGCATGACAAAAAAGAAAGGAGTCCAGCACCTTGTAAGGCTTGCTCCTTCCCTGCTAGAAAGAAATGAAAACCTTATATTTATTATGATCGGGAATGGTCCCCTTACAAAAAAGCTGGAAAAGAAAGTAAAAAAATCCGGATTATCTGGAAATTTCTATTTTACAGGGGAAATTCCCCGCAGGGCAGTACTGGATTATCTGGAACAGGCAGATATCTTTGCTCACCCGTCCAGTGACGAAGGATTCGGGATTTCAATTCTTGAAGCGATCTCAAAAAGGGTCCCTGTTGTAGCAATGAACCACAGCGGGGTCTCGGATATCATCGAGCACGGCGTAAACGGCTATCTTGCAGACAACCTCATGGATTTCTCCTCCTGCCTTCAGGCCCTGATAGAAAATCCAGCCCTGAGAACTGAGTTTTCTCAAAAGGCTGCTGAAGGGCTTCCAGATTACGATTGGGACAGGATTTATGAACAGACCTGTGGGGTCTATAAGAGTGTCATTAATGGAAAATACCAAAATAATAGCTCAGAGCAAGAAAGCTCATCAGAGAGTGAATATAAAAAAGTGATTAAAACGAGTGATCAAAGAGAAATAATTAGAGAGAAATGATCAGAGAAAATGGTTTCAAAAGATTTTGAACTAATGCTTAAATATAAAAAATATCATAATATACGTATTTACTTAACACCGTGAACCTGTAAATTTGCAGGTAAAAAAGGAGCCATCGAAGTGAAAATGCTGGAAGAATTTTTCCCTGAATTCACCCAGAAGCTGGACGAGATTGACCAGCTCTATGCCGAAAAACGGATGATCGACGAAAAGACCTACCAGTTTATCTGTTTTGCCCTCTCCATCAAAGGCAGGTCAAAGCCCTGCGTCCTGAAGCATTTTAAGGGTGCCCTCGAAGCAGGAGCTACAGTCAAGGAACTATCATATATCTTTGCCCTGGTTATGAGGGAAGCTGCAGGTGCCGATGACTGCTGGACTCATGACGTAATTGGAGACTGGAAAGAAATCCTGAAAGGAAATATTTCCTGCAGCTGTGCAGGCGATGAAAAATAAAAATTATAGAAAAGAAAGATCCATAGATACGGTTTTTCGAATTTACATTAAACCGGAAGCCAAAAATTAGAGTTTTAGGACTTATCCTCTGTTCGCATATTCCGAATTAATCGAGTAAAATATGGAGTATGAAAATTCAAATTTTTGTTTTCCTTTTTTCAGGTTCTCAATAAGAGTTCAAAGGCTGTCTCCTGTAAAATCCGTCAACATGAGCTGCCTGGGTTGAGATAATTTTGTTTTCATGGGTTTCATGTAATCGGCTGAAAGATGGTATTTCTCCATAAGATTCCCGAGCGTCACGTAAAGTTCAGCTTTATAAGCTCTGTCAACCCCGCCCTTTGCATACAATTTGCAATAAGGATCCAGAAGTTCGGGAAAGTTGCATCTAAGGAAATTGAAAAAATGCTTTCTGGTTTCGCCCCTGAGGTAAAGAAGGCTTGGAAGAGCATAATCTACTTCACATTCGGCTGCGCGGGAGAGAATTTGCTCAAGGTTCTCAGGGCTGTCCGTAAGGAAAGGAAGAACAGGCATCATATGAAGCCCGCTAGTAGCGGCTGTATCTTTGAACGCCTGCAGGACTGAAAAACGCTTTTCCGGAGAAGAAGCCAGGGGTTCAAGCAGAGAGCTTAACTTTTCATCCATAGTTGTGACCGTGACCGCGACGTTTACGTGTGTCAGTTCAGCAAGCTCTTCAAGCAGGTCATAGTCTCTGAGGATAAGATCGGATTTCGTGGATATAGTAACCGGGTTTTTATATTCAATCATCAGCGCCAGGACTTTACGCATCAAGCCATACTTTGCCTCGGCAGGCTGGTAACTATCACATACCCCGCCTATGTTGATTACCTCTCTTTTCCATGACCGGGCTCCAAGCTGTTTTTCAAGGGCTTCTGCAATATTTGTCTTTACATAGATCCTCTGAAAAAAATCAGAGCCTTTTTCCCCTTCAGAGGAGGAGCATTTTTTGTCTTCTTTGTCCAGATAGCTATGAGAATAAATTGCATAACAATAATTGCAGCCGTGCCCGCATCCTCTATAAATGTTCAGGTCCCAGCGATATGGCAGTGTGAGCCTGTTTGTTTCCTTTATTTTATTGAGAGCTTTTTTGACCTGAATTTCCTCAAACATCCGGAATAAGATAAGATTAAAAGCTATAAGAAACTTGACAAAAAAAGAAACTTGACAAAAACAGCCTTTGCAACATGAAACTTATTTTCAAAAAACAGAAAGGGAGCGATTACTCTTTGTAATTACTCTCTGTAAATTCCATCTCCTGTGACAAGTTTTCCTTCCGCCTGAACCCAGCCTTCCTGCGGGCCTGTAAGTTGGATAGAGATCCCATCACGATATTCGTTATATTTCCAGCCGTAGATCCACCACTCGTTCAGGCCCTCCAGCTGGACAAAAATCTGGACCTCGGCTTCAGGAGATGCATCATAATGCGCATAGACCAGGCTTTCATAATCAAAATATTCGGGATTGATATGCTCAGGTAGAGGAACTATCGGGCCTTCTTCGGATTCTCGAAGATTATATTTGGGCAAAAGCACGGATTCGTTGCCAACAGGTGAGCTGGTATTGATCAGGTGGTCAGCTCCTACGCGAGTCCCGAAATCAATTGGGACCAGGACCGGGGTTTCTTCCGAGTATTCGTGGGATTCTTCTACCAGCGCCTCTTCCGGAACTTCATTTTCGAGATCTCCGGATCCAGGCTCAGGCTCGGGCACAGCCACAGGAAGGGAATGATAAACCGGCTGAATTTCGGCAGCTTCTATTTTGAGCATTAACCCATACTCGGTATCCTCAAGGCTGAGATTCCAGTTCGAAGGCTTATTATAATAATCTCCATTTACCATTTCCAGTCCGACCCCGGATTCATTTTCAAAAACCGGAACAGGCAAATACAGGATTACATTTTGCAGGGTGCTGTTGCTTTCTATAATTATATCGTATTCATAATGACTCATAAGGCTGTCATTATACATTTCATCGTTTTGATTTCCCACGTATCTGAGACCCAGCATAAGCAAGAGGAGAACAAATAAGACAAGTCCTCCAAAAATGATTATCTTTCTGTTCATTTTCAGGCCTTCTCCCTTAAAGATTGAAAACAGATATGTGAGGGAGATAATTAAATCTTACTAAATTAAACCAGACAAAATTATCCTGAATTAGTTACATTGCCATAAAGGAATTAAAAAACGAAACCGGATTAACTTGCAATACATCAGTCTTCATCAGTTCTGATGAGCGTTTGAAAGATAAGGACCATAGTTTGGAGAAAAAGAGTCGTAAAATCTCCCTTTACCACAAAAAAGTTATTCTGCACCTGAACCTGACCCAGCAAGAACCTTGCAGACCTAAAATTTGATTGTATTTTTTCCGGTGCTACATTCAGTCAGGCACCTGAAAAGGCAGGCTACATATTTAAGAAATTCATACATTATTCAGAAAACGCATATTCGACTCAAAACGCATATTCAAATCAAAAAAGCAGGTTCGATTCAAAAAGGCACTTAGTTTCTTACAAATTGATAAATATATATTTTCTAGTATTTTAAGGGCAAAATTTGTTATTTAAGATAATAAATCAGTTAAAAATTTGTGAATATTTCCAAATATAAGGGAGTGAGGGTATTAATCCAGATATAAAAACTCTGTTTTCACCGCCTCCGGTGCTAAGAGGATACATGTATGGAGCACAGGAAGCCCATGAAGCCAGAGACTCAAACAGGCTTTTAGCTATACGACTTGAAACAAACACATCGTGTAACCTCCGATGTCGCTATTGTTATGCGCAGAGTGGAGAGGATTCAATAAAAATAGCTGACTTCGATGTCCTTAAGCGCACAGTATCTGAGGCAAAAGATCTCGGGATCAGGTCTGTAGTTGTCATAGGGGGAGGGGAGCCGACTCTGTACCCGAACTTTAGAGAACTGATTACCTATATTGATTCCCTTGGGATTGTCCCGATGATTTTTTCAAATACCGTTTTGATGACAGAGGAGCTTGCAGAATTCCTGTACGAACACAATGCCTCTGTAATGGGAAAACTCGATTCACTCAAGCCTGAAGTCCAGGACTACCTGGCAGGGAGAGAAGGAGCTTTCGAGGATATAAAAACGGGGCTTGAAAATCTGATAAAAGCAGGCTTTTCAAACCCTTCAGAGCCCGGAAACCTCCGCCTGGGAATCTCTTTCGTGAGCAATAAAATGAACCTGAAAGAGATTGAGGATATCTGGCACTTCTGCAGGCAGAACAACATCTTTCCTAATATGGAAATTCTCACTCCGACAGGCAGGGCAAATGACGAACTGGAGAATAAGCTGCTCACAGCCGACGAAATAAAAGAGTACAAATTAAAACTGCTGGAAATAGACCGAAAATATTACGGGTACGACTGGCTGCCCTATACCCCGATTACTGCAAGTGGTTGCCTTCAGCACCTTTACAGCCTGTATATCAATATAGAAGGGGATGTAAGGCCCTGTGCGCCTACTAAGCTGGACGAACATCCTGCACTCAGGGTTAATGGGGAATACCCCTATAATATAAACAAAACGAGCCTGAAAGAGATCTACAACTCCGAGCTCTTTACATATGTCAGGAATATCGACAAAGTGCTTGAAGGCAGGTGTGGGAACTGTGAGCACATGGAAGAATGCATCGGCTGCCGAGGATATGCCTACAGCGTAGGGATAAATAATGGGATTGATCCTCTCGAAGCACTGAGGATGGAGTGCCAGCAGTGCTTCAAGTAAGAAAGGATGATTGAATAAAATGGAATGAAAAAGGAAAAATAATGAGTGGAAAAATTATTCAGGCAATCTTACTGCGGTAAATATGATTTTGTGTATAGTTCAGGGTAAGGTGGAAAGTTGGAAAGTGCAGAAAAGGCGAGCTGGAGGCGGGCTTCGGAGAACGAAGAAAAAATAATAATTTCTGGCGAGAAGAGTATGGAAGAAAGGCTTTGCGAAAGCCTGAAAAGTCACGAGCTGCCTGATTACCTCCTGTACACAGGCATGGGAGGAGCAAAGAACTGGCTGAAACTGGATGGGTCTGAAACATTTCCGGTAGCCAGGCAGCTCAAAGACATGCTCGAGGAAAACATTGGTTCAATCGTCAGGTTCATTCCTGCAGGCATGAGCCTTGTAAGCGTAGGGGTAGGGAGCGGAGAGAAGGAGCGAGTTCTTCTCGAGGAGCTGATAAAGAAAAACCTGGCTGAGAAACCTGCTTTCGGAAAAGTGCCAATACGTTATTACCCTGTTGACATAAGCAGCCAGCTTGTAGATATCGCCCTTGAAAAAGTAAGAGACCTGCCTGTAGAGAAAAAAGGAATAGTTGGATTTATCGAGGATATGCCGCTCCTTAAAAAGCACTGGCGTCTTCCTGTATTGTTCTGCATTCTGGGAAATACCTTTTGTAATTATGAGCCTGAATTCATTCTTCAGCTTGTCTACGAAAACCTTGAACAGGGAGATCTTTTTTTCTTTGATGCCAGTCTTCTCCCTGATCCGGACTCAGAGGAAAATGAGCATTCTGCAAGGAAGTCTGTCCTTGGCACGTATGCCTCAAGAGAGAATGCGCTCTTCAATATGTATCCCCTGCTTCAGTATGGAATGGCTCCGGAAGATTTCGATTTTGAATTATTGCTCGCACATGTGGACTCAAGGATAGGAGCTCTTTACAGGACGCGAAAGAGCCTGAATATCCTGAAGGATACCGAGATCAGGATAGGAGCCAAAACCATAAGTTTCAGGGACGGAGACGTCATACGCATGGGATTTACATACAAATACACATATGGCCAGGTTATCGCTTTCCTGAATATCTGCGGGTTTGATATTCTCAAGGCTTTCCTGAGTAAAGACAGGAAAAATGCGATGATCCTTACGAAAAAACGTACCTGATAGTAGCAGCATATTAAACCAGGGATTTTTCAAGTTAGAATCAAGATTTTTAAATGGGGGATTCAGGCATGGGTTGCCAGATAGAAAATATGAATGAGGCAGAAAAAACCGGATCATGTATTGCTTATGGGTGTGACGAACTTGGGAGGCTGAAAAGCGTACTTGTGCATACTCCGGGAGATGAACTCCTTCTGGTCAATGAGTCAAATTACAATCACTGGCTTTACGATAAGGTCCCTGAGATTTCCGGATACGTAAAAGAGCATATGAGTTATCAGGAATTGCTGGAATCGAACGGGGTCAGGGTTTATGAGCTTGCAGACCATGTAGACGAAAGTATAGACCTGATAAGCAGGATGCCAAACATTACCTTCCTGCATGATACCGCGGTCATTTCCAGAAAAGGCGCAATTCTTTCAAAAATGCGACCGCCTGCAAGGGAAAATGAAGAAGCCGTCGTAAAGGAAGCCCTGAAAAACCTGGGAATTCCGATACTCAACGAATTCAATGGAAGCGAAGGGTTTTTCGAAGGTTGTCTTCTACTCTCAAAAGATACTGTTTTTGTTGCTGATACGGAAAGGCACACATATCCTTTTATCCGAGAGTTTATTTCGAATATCCTGAGCGAATTTGATGAAGTTATTTACGCCCGCATTCCAAAAGCCAGGCGTTATATGCATCCCGATACCGTTTTCAACAGGATAAGAGAAGACCTTGCCCTTGCTTATCTACCAGCCTTTGAAGAGACCTGCCTGTACACAGAAGGCTCTGGAGAGAAAATCGATTTTAAAGAATTCATGCAGGAGAAAGGCATGGAGATCATCCCCGTTTCGGACTCTGAGCAGAGCCGCCTAGCCTGTTCATTTGTCCCTCTTGAAAGCGGGACTATTTTCCATTATGATAATGCACTTGATCAGAAAACCAGGAAAAATCTTGTAGGGGAAGGCGTTGAGGTTATTCCTTTCCACCCTGAAGCCATGCTTGCAGGAGGAGGAAGCCTGCGCTGTCACACCCTGAGGCTCTGCAGAAGAAAAACTAAAGTCTAAAGGCCCGGAATCAGGACTTGGAATCTGAAAAACTGAAAAATTTGCGGCTAGAAGAAGGAGTCAAGAATAATTGAGCCAGAATAGAGCACAAGTGAAACGTGATAAAAGAGAAGTGCAGAAAGACCTGCTTTCTGGCTTTTTTCTTTCAAAAGTTTGTAATTTGCAAATCCGATCACTAAAAACCCCAGTAAAAAGCCATAAAATGCAATAGATCCAAGCTGTTTCAGGAAAAGAAGCGCTGCAAGGTAATGCAAAAGCGTAAAGCCTGAAATCCAGAACAATGTCCCTTGTATGCCGTAAAGCACAGGGATTGATTTTATTCCCCTTGCCCTATCATTTTTCGCGTCAATGAAATCATTGACCGCAAGATGTGCAAGGGTCCAGGGATAAAAAAAGAGCAGATAAAGAAACAGAGAGGTATCCGGCCGGCCGTAACACAGGTAGCCTGCAACCGGAAAAAGGGCAAAGTCCATTCTTCCTATAAGCTGGGCAATAGGAAAACTCTGGTTTTTTCTTTTTACCTGATAAAAATACTCGATAACGCATGATGAAAGCATTGTGAAAAACACATACAGAGAGTTAGGGTAAGGTAAAGTCAGCATCAGGATTCCTGTTAGTGCAGAGAGTAATAGAAATACTGCCAGGGCAAAATCAGGAGAGAGCCTGCCTGAAGGAAGCGGACGACTTTTGAAAGGTCTCCAGTAACCCGTTAGGGATTCCTCAACGTCGAGCCTGTCTCTTTTCAGATCAACATAGTCGTTAAGTACAAGCCCACCTTCAAATCCGAAAAGCCCGATCAAAACCGCCTTGAAGGTTATTTCCCAGGAAAACTCTCCGTAATTACTAAAAGCAAGAGCAAGGCCTGAATAGAAAAGCAAAATCCAGACAAGAAAGAAATGAGCCCTTGTCAGGTCTATCAAGGCTTTAATAGTCTCTTTCGTACCTTCAACATTCGTTCCCTCAACCCCGATAATATAAAAGAGAGTTATATGTTTATAGTTTTTGCAAACAAGAAAGTGAGAGACTAAAAACTACTTATTCAAAAGGGAGTTAGTCAAAAAAAGAGCATAAGTAAAGGGATAGAGAAAAGACAGGAAGAAAGAAGCAGCTGTCTTCAAACAGCCCTGCCTTCAGCTGTTCCAACTCCGTCGATCCGGTTCAATACACAGGCTCAATATATAAAGTCAAGAATAATTGAAACTGCATAAATTACCAGGGTTCCATGGTAAACAGGCAGTATCTTCAAACCTGCATTCGGGTTCTTTTCTTTCCAGAGGTAAAGGTTTGCCCCTGCCAGGAGTACAAAGCCTGCAAGAAAGCCATAGTGAGCAATAGTCCCAAGCTCCTTGAGAAAGAAAATCGCTGCAAAGAAATGCAGGAGCGTAAAGCCCGTAATCCAGTACATGGTCCCTTTTGAGCCGTAAAGGACAGTTATCGATTTCATGCCTTTTGCCCGGTCGTTTTCCAGGTCGATAAAGTCGTTCAATCCCAGGTGCGCCATTGTCCAGGGATAGAAGAAAAACATATAAAGCAGTACTGTCATGTCCGGCTGCCCGTAGCAGAGGTAGCCTGCTGCCGGAAAGAGGGTAAAGTCAGTCCTCCCGAGAAGCTGGGCGATAGGGAGTTTCTGGTCTCTTTTTTTCACCTGATAAAAAACTTCAATGCCATAAGAGTACAGCATTATTGCGAAAACGTAAATGGAGTTTGGGTAGGGAAGCGTGAAAATCAGAGCAGAAGTGATCCCTGCGAACAGGATAAACAGCCAGAAAGCCTTTTTTGAAGAAATCTTCCCTGAGGGAAGAGGTCTCTCTTTAAAAGGCCTCCAGTATTTTGTGAGGGTATTCTCCACATCAAGCCGGTCTCTTTTCCGATCCACATAATCGTTGAGCACGAAGCCGGCTTCAAACCCCAACAGACCTATCAGGGCAGCTTTGAGAATTAGCAGCCAGGAAAAACCGCCGTAGTTTGCAAAAGCAATCACCAGCCCGGAGCAGAAAATAAGGGGCCAGGCAGGAAGAAAGTGAGCACGAGTGAGGTCGATGTAGGCTTTCAGGGTTTCTTTCATGTTTTTGGCCTCAATAACAATTGTGAGAATTAAAGTAAATCATTCCATAAAAATTATGAGTATAAATTAAAAATCGCTACTAAGAAGGGGAAAAGTTTAGTAATATAAATTAATGGACCGCCTCAAACTCTTATAAAATAGAAAGAGAACTTAAGTAGGGAAGCCTGAACTAATAAAACTGAGCTAAGAACCAACCGGATTTCTCCACCTCAACCATTATTACATAAGAAAAATGAATTCATGGTCAATCTTCATCGCTTACTTAATCGGCATGCCAATACAAAACCACTGTACAATACTTAAGCCGCTGAATATTGCGGCAACATGCGATACCCTGTAAAAAACTGACATCTCTTTTGCACATCTCGCAGGGCAGGCAGATTCAATAAATTTGCGAATATATGTTTTTATTTATTTTTGAAGTTATTGAAGAGCCCTGTGTGAAACTAATCAAACCAGGGGATTTCACGCACAATCCCTGGGAAAGTAAAAACATTCATTATTTATTCAGGATAAGCTAAAAAATCCAAAATCATACTTCGATGGATTCAGAGAAAATTTACAGTGATCTCCTGAAACATAACGAAAAAAAATATTGACGTCTCTGCAGCTTTATCCCGAGGCTCTATATTAATAAATTATTTATGTTAGAACTAATACCTCCGGAAAATTTCAGCTGGCTCAATAATTCTCGTGTATTTTCAATTTTTATCCGATTACTTTATTTCTCACCGGATTTGTGACGGAAAATCAGGAGAAACGCTATGGCCGGAAATTTTAGAGAAAACCTCATTTCAGGTTTTACAGGACTATAAGCTGATTATAGTCGATATTTCAAAAATAGAAATGTGTAGCCTGAAAAGGCTACGCATATTGCTAGTTAGAATACACTGCTTATACAGTTTCTTCTTCTTCTTCTTCTTCGACTACTTCTTCAGTTTCGTTGTCGACTACTTCTTCTTCTTCGTCTTCGACTACTTCTTCAGTTTCGTTGTCGACAGCTTCTTCTTCATCTTCGACAACTTCCTCTTCTTCCAAGTCTATTTCTTCAAGAGCTGCGTCGTCGTCAGCTTCTACATCAGCGACTTCTTCGACGTTCTCAGTTTCTTCGTCAGCTATTGGGGTTTCTTCGATCGCTTCTTCAGTAGCTCCTTCATCTGCATCTTCTGCACAGCCGGCTGCAAAGACGACAGTAGTAATTACGAGGAGCATTGCAATAATCTTTAACATTTTTTTCATTAATTTTACCTCTAAAAGTTCTCTTCCTTTTTTACACCCATCTCATATAGAATCATGAGACTTTATATGAGATATTTATGCATGACCAGCCAATTAGATTAAAACCTTTCGATTTGGTAAAAAAATAAGAGGACGAAGGGCTCCGAATTTCCCCAACATATAGCCATTTTTATCATTATGTAATTATAGACTTGTATTTGCATTCTAGTGAGTATATTTTGTGGAATCTTGGTCTTTAAATGACCGGAATAGGAAATACAGACGCAAGGCTTGAGAAGCGGCGAGTCAGAGGGCAGCATAAAATTGCTCAAAGATATTATAGTGTTCTCCTGGCGCGCGACTGTAAAACTTTAAAGCCTCAAGTATAAAAATAATTAACAAAGAAATGATGAGGGTAAAACACTGAATAATTATAAAACCCTGAAAAGCTCTGGCATAGCTCAAAAAGAATTCAAAAATTCCATATTTATAGGATATGCCAGGCATGTAAAAAATGAAGCCGAAACAAAAGCTTTCATCAAAGAAATAAAAGAGCTGCACAAAGACGCAGATCATAATGTCTCAGCCTATTTTGTAAAAGAAGGGAGTTCATTTGCCCTCAGATACGACGATGACGGAGAACCTGCGGGCAGTTCCGGAAAACCAGTTTTTAAGGTTCTCGAATCAAAGGGGCTCTATAACTCGGCTGTGGTTGTAACCCGATACTTTGGGGGAATAAAGCTAGGTTTTGGAGGGTTGTCCAGGGCTTACAGGGAAACAGCAATTTCAGCCGTCGAAAATGCAGGCATTATCGAAGTCTTTGAAGAGGTAAGGTTCACGGTACGCTTCGGATACTCAGAGATTCAGAAGATAAAGAGTCTCATAGAGAAATACGGAAAAGTCGAGCAGGAAAGGTACTCGGATGCCGTTGAATTTGCTTTCTTCATAAAAAAGGAATTTGAAGAGGAGTTTCGTGAAAAACTGGCAAAACTGACAGGGAATAAAGTTGAGCTTGAAAATGCTTAATTTAGAGCAGTTTGGCCTGGTCTTGCATTAACTTCCGCGAAAGTTTTCCCTCAAAAAAGAAAACGCTAAAATTGTAGGAAACCGCTAAAAACTATGGAAGATATACATTATTTAGAGGTTACCTAGCTATTGGAAATATTCTATGCTGCAAATACTTTAACGGAAAAAAATCGGTAGGTTAAACCGAAATTTAATCTGAAGTTGAAAGAATCTATACTCAAAAAATCTACACTAAAGCTCCAGAGGGAATATTGGAAGTGTAATATTGAGGCACAACAAATTTTCAATTATACTTATTTCAGTTGTTTTACTCATTGTACTGGGCGCATGTGCAGGTTCGGCTGCCAGCGAAGCTTTGAAAGGAACTGAGCAGGAGATTAATTCTGCTTTTAGTAACCAGATCAGCCCTGTAATTTCAGGGGACTACATTGTCTGGCAGGACGAACGGGACGGAAATTGGGATATTTATATGTACG
This sequence comes from Methanosarcina subterranea, assembly GCF_055385895.1. NCBI lineage: Archaea > Methanobacteriati > Methanobacteriota > Methanomicrobia > Methanosarcinales > Methanosarcinaceae > Methanosarcina > Methanosarcina subterranea. The sequence goes on from NZ_AP042426.1 coordinate 4,154,859, forward strand.
ATATGTCTGTCGGAAGGACCGAATCTGCCCTGTTCAAGGACTCAAAAGATGAAGTGGAGCCCGCAATCTCAGGCAGCCGTGTGGTTGTCGCAGACAACAGAAGAGGCAACTATGATATTTATATGCACGATATTGCCTCTGGGGCAAAAACTCAGATCACTTCGGATAGGGCAGACCAGAAAGAGCCCGCAATCTCAGGAGACATAATTGTCTGGACGGACCGCAGAAACCAGAACACGGACATTTACATGTATGACATTACCTCGAAACAGGAAATACGAATAACAACCGATAAAGCCGATCAGAGCCAACCTGCGATCTGGGGGAATATCATAGTCTGGAAAGATATGCGCAACGGGAATGAAGATGTTTACATGTATAACATCAACACAGGGAAAGAAAGTCCCGTAGTTACGGACTCTGCAGGGCAGACAAACCCTGTTGTGGAAGGCGACTATATTGTCTGGGAAGACAGGCGCGCCGGAAACCTTGATATTTATATGTACGAAATTTCCAGCGGGAAAGAAATACCTGTTTGCATTGACCCATCCCCACAAAAAACCCCTGCAATCTCGGACGGAAGAATAGTCTGGGCTGACGGGAGAATTAAAGGAACAAATATATTTATATACGACATCACCACAGGGCAGGAAAAGACCGTTTCTACATCATCTGAATATGAAAGCAACCCTGCAATCGAAGGTAATCGGATAGTATGGCAGGACAAACGCAAAGGCACAATGGACGTTTTTGTGTTCACGGAAGACATTTCCGAGACCGGTGTAGCTGCCGGGGAAGAGATGGGAGCTGAAGCCGGAGACGGGGCAAAAGAATCACCCTTTGGAGTGTATCCTGTATTAGCAGCGGTTATAGCGGCTTATCTTATAATAACTTCAGGGAAAAACGGAAGAAGGAAAATTTAATTCTGTGCCTCTGACATCAGGCAAAAAACAGGTCAAACAAATATACTTAAGAAATAAATAGAAAGTTAGAATATTTACTGTCATGGATAAGGACTCGGAACAAATTAAAAACCTGAAAATCCGAAGAATGAAACGGGAAGAAGTCGAATTTGCAATTGAGATGGCAGCTGCCGAAGGCTGGAATCCCGGTATCCATGACGGAGAACTTTTTTACGAAGCTGACCAAGAAGGCTTTTTTATTGCAGAACTTGAAGGAGAGCCTGTAGGCTGTGCCTCTGCTGTTGCATATGATAGTGATTTCGGTTTTCTCGGGCTCTTTGTGGTCAAACCCGAACTCCAGAAAAAAGGCATAGGAATGAAACTGACCGAAAAATGCCTGGAACACCTGAGGAACAGAAATATCGGGCTTGATGGCGTTGTGGAAAACGAAAAGAAATACCAGAAAGTTATGAAATTCAGATCCTCTTATAGTAACCTGCGTTTTGAAGGTAAGGGCGGAGGAGAAATTCCGGATGGACTAGTAAAAATCTCGAAAGTTCCTTTTGAAAAACTGCTTGAGTATGACAGGAGGATGTTTCCTGCCCCAAGACCTGGTTTTTTGAAGAAATGGGTTGATCAGCCTGACTCTTATTCTTTTGCAACCCTTGAAGACGGGAATCTCAAAGGATATGGAGTGATAAGGAAGTGCAGGATAGGTTATAAGATAGGCCCTCTTTTTGCGGATAACCAGGATACTGCAGAGAAAATTTTCAGAGCTCTTAGGGCTTCAGTTCCTGAGGAAACCATTTATTTTGATGTCCCCGAACCCAATGAAAAAGCAATGGAAATAGTAAAAAAATATCACATGAATGTGATGTTCAGGACTATACGCATGTACAACCGAAAAGAACCTGATATAGAGCTTGATAAGGTTTATGGGGTTACGAGTTTCGAACTTGGATAAGCAAAGAAGACAAACAGGCGGGAAAAAACAGCGCAGGACAAGGGTCACAGTTCAATGTCCCGTATATGCCGCTCATATTTTTCTTCCCAGGCAGGAGCTGTTATGCAAATCTGTTTGAGGTTTCCGCGGAACCAGAATCTCTTTCCCGCAGGCACCACTACCACATCCCCTGCCCTGACTTCAAATTCTCTGTCCTCAACTATCCATATGCCGGATCCTTCAAGAATATAATAAAAAAAGTCACTTTTTTCGTGGACAAACTCTTCTGCATGACCTGCTTCTGTTTCCTGGTACAGGACAGCGGCACTCTTGCATTCGTCTTTCGTGGTATAGATCCTCATCCAGACTCTGTGTTTCTCAATTAATTCTGCATTTTCACGCCTGAAAACTATACGAGGAAGCTCTTCAGAATCAGCAGGAAACTCAGGAGAAAGGCATTTTTCATCATGTGCGTTAAGCAGGAGCATGTTCTTTTCAAACCCTCCTTTTTCCAGTTTTTTCTGCAGTCTCAACACCTCAAGACTCTCTTTTGAAGCCCCCCGAAGTTCGGCGATCCTGTAAATTACTTCAAGGAGGTCGGCAAGTTCCTCAAGCTCTTTACTCTGAAGGTACTCAGCCAGTTCTTCTCCAAGTTTGTTTTCCAGCTCAAAGAGAAATCCGGGATCTGAAAGTTCTTTAGTTGCACATCCTCTGCCTGAATTCCGGATAATTTCCGGAATTTTATCCCTGACCGCTTTGCGACCGTTTTCTGTGGAAGATTTCATGAATTTGCCACCCTTGCCCGGTATTAGCTGCTGCCGAATTTCTTTAAACAGGTATGTCCAATAAATATATAAGTGCTATTAGTATATCCATGCAGAATGTTTCTAGAGAGCAAAAAGGCACATCTGGCAGTTATTATCGGCTGCGTATTTTACAGCATGAACGGGCTTTTTATTTCCCGTATCCATGATATGGCTGTTTCTCCAGTAGTCTTTTACAGGTTGTTTTTCGGAATTCTGTTTCTTTTTATATATATAGCTGCAAGAGGAAAAACCTCAGATCTCAGGTTAAAGAAAAAAAAAGGAAGCCTGCTCCTGCAGGGAGTGCTCGTGGTGGCGTGCATGCTGCTCTATTTTACCTGCCTGAAGATTACCTGCGTATCCATAGCAATTTTACTTCAGTATACAGCCCCGATTTATGTAATGCTGGCTTCCCCTTTTCTCCTGAAAGAGAGGATAGGAAAGGAAAGTATAGCTGCCCTTTTCATTGCGATTACAGGAGTATTTCTCATAGTCAGACCAGAGGGTGGGCTTTCTGGAATTGAGTTTACCGGCACTTATATGCTGGGCATGGTAGCAGGACTGCTTTCTGGAGTTGTCTTTGCGGCTTTGATCCTGAACGTAAAAGTTTTAAAAGGAGAGTATCCGGAACTCGCAATTGTCTTCTGGCCCATGGGGATAGCTCTTTCGCTGCTGAGTCCCTTTGCATTTGAAGTATCTCGAACTGTCCTGTACAGTAACCTGAAAGTGCTCGCTGCTTTCGGGATAGTATCTATAGGCTTTGGGGAAATTTTTACAATTATCGGGTTTGCCAACCTTAAAGCCCAGACAGGAAGCCTCCTTGCCCTGATAGAACCTGTCAGCGGAGTTTTTTTTGATATAGCTGTGCTCGGGATTGCGCTGTCTTTAGAGACTCTTGCAGGTTGCGCCTTAATTATGGGCTCTGCACTGATTATAAGTCTTAAAGATTCCGAAAAGCTTCCAGAAAAAATAGGCGAAGGAGGTTCCGGGCATTTTCTAAAAAAATTCCCCCCTCAGGTTCCTCCTCCAACCCCTCCGAGAGATTCACGGTGAGCAGTACTCATCCCTTGCCCTGAAAAGTGCTTTTATGTTCTCGAGCGAGGTATGGGGAGCTAGCCCGCAGCCCGGAGCAAGGATATCAATCCCATCTTCAAGGCATGCCCTGGCTTCAATGATAACCTCTTCAGGTCCTTTTGCCAGCAGGGTATCGGAGGGAGATACATTTCCTATCAGACGTACCCGATTGCCCACAATTCCTTTTGCAAAACTGACACCTACCTTTTCTTCAATGCTGATCCCTTCAAATCCGACGTCTGCCAGGGAGTCAAGCACAGCTGTGGCGTCTCCACACATATGGAGGATTTTTAGTCCTTTAACCTCCCTGCAGAATTTCCTGTGGAATGGAAGAACAGATGTTTCAAACATCTGGGGGGCAATAATATCAGGCCCGGCTTCGGAGTCTATAAGGGTTACGACATCTGCTCCTCTTTCCAGTAAACCATTCGCGTATTCTATACAGGCTTCTGTAAGAACTCCCATCAGTTCCTCAACAACTTCAGGATTTGTTACAAACCACATAAGATAATTTTTCATACCCACAAGCATGGAGGCAAGTCCAGCAGGACCCACAAGCCCTGCAACAACAGGCACATCTTCCCCTACGTGTCCTTTGAGAATTTCAACTGCGTCCAGAACTACTGATGTCCGCCTGCTTTCAAGCAGAGAATCCGGGACTGTGATATCCTTAACATCTTTCTTTTTCTTGCAGGGGAAATCGATAACATAAGGCTGTATATCAACACTGCCTTCTGCTACCGTACAGCCCAGAGTTTCGGCAAGTACTGTAGTGCAGAAAGGACAGCGCACGTTCTCAAATCCTGCGATCTCGTATCCTCCCAGGGCAAGTGCCGCCATTTTGCTGGCATCATAATTAGCCTGAGGCCAGTAAGCTCCTGTCATTTCCATAAGTTCTACAATGCCTGTCTGGGTTACGGAACAAACAGGAACCATATCAAGGGATTCGCCTTTCAGCGCTTTTTCAAATCTCTTATTCAGGGTAAATCCACTCATTTTTTCACCAGATATAATTAGAGATGATAAGTAGAGATATTATGGTTGTTGAGAATCAACCGTCAACTCAAAGCCTCTAAGGAATTTGTTATTTATCATATACTAAGAAGCGCATATAAAAAAATATAAATTAAAAAACCTCACAGAAGTTAGGTAGAAATTGACGGGTGAGAAAAAATGGGAAAACCGGATGAACACAAACAAGAGAAACAGTGGATGGCACTTGCCTTTGCAATAGGTGCCGCCCTTGGAAGCCTTTATGGAGCTTTCATTCTCGGGCCTGCACTGGATAGTATTATGGAAGGGACAGCTATAGGCCTTGCAATAGGAATTGGAGCTGGAGTAAGTTTAGGAGCTTTCCTTGAAGTTAGGGCAAGACCCGAAAAAATGAACAGAAAGGAAAGTAAGCTGCTAATCGCTGTTGTGGCTACAACTTTGATTCTGGTCCTGTCAACTGTATTTATGGCCTATTCAGGTACTGCTTAAGTTTGCGACATTTATCCTTCTAAATATTTACATTTGAAGCAAAACTTTTTTTGATTTAGGCTCAGGCTGAAAAGCTCTTATATAAGGTTTATAACGTTATTGAGAAGAGGCTTTGCGCCAGTTTCCCGGTGGTACGCTAATTTCAAACCTTGCACCTTCCCCTTCGATTCCCGTTTCAGTAATTTCCATGCCTGTAATGGAAAGTATGCCTCTGACCAGGAAAAGACCAAGCCCGGTATTTCGACCTACGGATTTTTCAAAAATAAGTGCTTTCATAAAAGAAGAGACTCCTATACCGTTGTCCTTTACTTTGATTACAACGCTTTCCCCGGCTATATGAGAGCTCACATCAATTTCGCTAACGTGATCTCCGTGAGCTCTTGCATTGTCAAACAGGTTGTAGAAAGCTTTTTTGAGCAGAGGATCTGCATATACTTCAAGTCCGTTATCCTCTATGGAGAACTTCAATCCCTGCCCAGAAAAGGCAAAAGCGACCTCTTTTGCAATGCTGCTTATAGACTGCCAGGTAGGAGAAACAACCCCGAGTTCCTGGTAATCCTTTGTGAAAATAATCTGGCTATGGATTGTTTCAATTCCTTTGTTAAGATTTCGGAGATATTTTGAGATTCTGAGATCTCCTTTTACGTCAGGAGGAAGCATTTCTGAGATCAGCTCGGTATACCCTGAAAGTACATTCACCTGATTGAGAATATCGTGCCGGGTAATATTGCTCATTAGGTTTATTTTTTTGTTTGCCTGTTTTAAAGCTTCCTGATACCGATATATCTCAGTGATATCGTGGAGCATTACCAGCCTGCCCTCTGTATCATCCCTTGTCATCAGGGGACTGACACTGACAGTGAAGAATTTTGTTTCCAGGCCGCTCTTGAGTGAAATTTCCCTGGCGAAATCACCCCCCGACGGATCACCCAAAACTTCCACGTCTTCTCCGAAAAGATCATTTATGTTTTTCCCTATGACCTCTTTTCTTCCTTTTCCGGCGAGTTCAAGTGCTGCTTTATTAATGTCCACTACAGAGTTTGTAATATCCACAACAATATATCCGTCATTCATGGATTCTATCACATTCTCTCTGGCAACTGGAATAATGTTAAGGAACTCATGCTCGATTGTGCCCCAGAAGAGAATCAGGCCGGTTATTGCAAAGGAAAAGGGGGTCGGATCAAAAAATTCAAAGGGCCCTATATTTGCGATATGAAGTAAATTTCCAAGTACTGGAACACAGGCTGCAGTAAGTGCGATGGCTGCCTGTGTTCCGTAAGGTGCTGTAAGGCGGACAAACTGCTTGAAAAAGAAAAAGATCCCTAAGAAGATCAAAACAAAAGAATAGGTATAAAAACTCCAAAAAAATGGACCATGTTTAAGTACAAGGAGAGGAAAACCTCCAGAGACATCAAGATAGAAACCTTCAAAATACAGTCCATGGATTCGGTTTGTGAGCATTAACAAAATTGTAAGGCAGGGAAAAAGAAAAAGTAGTTTTTCATACTTTCGTGCAAACTGCCTGCATACTCCGGAGTATTCGGCTGCAAATAAAAACCACGCTACAGGGGCAAAGGCAATCCCCAGGTACTGGAGATGGGCAAATACATACTTATACTCAATATCTATGAACCCTATTTCAAAAGCGTAATTCACTGACCAGAGAGCCATGCAGAGCATGATTAATATAAAATTCTTTGCAAAAGGCAAACTGCGGTAATTAAAGGCTTTGTATGCTCTAATTGCAAGCAAAGTGGATATAAGCCCTGAAAAAATTAATGCCCCCATATAGGGAAACGCAGCGGTGTGGATTTGCAGGCTGATAAGATGACCTTCCTTTTTTCAATTACTTTAGACGAATTGGGAGAGTCAGGAAATAGAAGTAAAAAGACACCAGACGTTTTAATAGTTACACAAAGACTATCTATATAAATTTATGTATCAAGCACGAGAAGCAGATGATCTTCCGATATAGTATTCAAGGAATATGCCCGGAGAATGAGTGATAAAGACCTGTAAGATACTCTCTGTAAAAAGCAAATAATATTTTTGCTCAGCTGGTATTCGCATAAAATGGTGAGTTTTCAGACCATTTATTCGGATTAGTCAGTCAGCTCATCCGGATGCATTCAAACTATTTGTTAGCGGAAAGGTCAATTGAATATTGAAGACCCTTTGAGTTTTCCAGAATTGCCTTACTTTCTATTACCCTCGGGCATTGATTATAATTAATTCTTCATTTCTTAAATATTATATGATTCATTCTCTATACTTTATAACCTTTATTCTTATTATATTATGCGTCTTCAAGGGAATTGACCTGATAATTATTGATGTAAAAGCAGAGAAAAATGGGACAAATAGTGACAGGGATGTTTCTGCTGAAAGTGAATTTAAAAAAATAGGGCAGGAATTGCCCAATTTATATTATGTGGAATTCCAAAAGCCATCTGCAAAGCAGGAAGCTCGCCAAATCTGAAGATTTAACGGCAATTGGTGTGCTTACCAGACACCATTATTTTTAAGGGTTGCAAGGATATTGGTAAATTCACTGTTGAACCTGCACTTTCCAAAGTCTGGCGTATCCAGAATTTTCTGCTTTACAACCTGCAGCTCATTCATAAAACATCCTGAACTTTCAAAACCGGAAAATGAAGAGCTTTCATGCCCATATTCTCCGAAAGGCACAACATTTTCCTCCAGAATCTCCAGGAACCTGGGGTCAAGATCTTTCGTGAAATAAGTGTCCAGCACAAGGAGATTTACAATTCTCTCATAAAACTTTAGAAGCTCATAGTTTTCGCTTCCGGAAATATCAGAAGAAACACTGCAGTAAATCTGGCCGTGAATATAAGTCAAATAGCTGGAGAGGGTATTTATCAGAGATTCAAGGTTTTTTTCTTCGGGAAAGACAATAGGAAAACGCTTTAAAATTCCTGGAGTCAGGCTTCCATTGTAAAGCCCGCTACTCTGGCAGATCTGGGAAAAGACTCTTGAAATAGAACTGTTAAGTGCGGCAAGTACATAAAAAGATCTGGAGGAATCTTGAAGTACAACTCCACAGCCTTTTTCAAAAACATGGTTTCCTGCTGTATCAAAAGAAGCCTGAAAGCTGTAATGATCGGAAACGACAATTTTCGGGGTACTGATATACTGCAGCAGCTTGCATCCCCCAATACTGTAATCCGCAGAAGAAAGAGGCGTTGAGTCATGCTTAAAATTACTTTTGAACTGCGTAATCCTGGAATATGCCAGGGGGTACCTTACCTTCAATTCTTCAGGTTCAAGGAGGCGATATCCTTTTCTCAGGCCATCTGTTTTAATCTCGTAAGGCAGCATGAAACAGTAAGGAGAGGGGTGGACTGAATATTCGTTAGAAAAGGTACTGTCTATAAACGGATATACAAGTTCTTTTTCAAGGTTTATCTCTTTATTCATGCCCATGCATTTATAAGAAGTTTCAGGGGATCCGTCTTTCGGGAGGATCAACTTGTGCAGGTATTCGCTGTCATTATTAATCCCACAAAAAATATCTGCTGAAATATCATCCAGCGTATTCGAAATCTTACTTATTTTTTCGATAATACTGTTTTTGCTCCAGAACATGATTGGTTTCACTTCTTTATAAGCTTGAAATTATTGTAGACTTGACTTTAATTCTATAAGCTGATCTATTCATTACAGCCAGTTTAACTCATTCAGAGCTGATTCCAGAAACCAAAAGGAAAAAGGAAATTCAGTTTCCGTAGAAAAAATCTGGAAAGATTTGGACCTTACGTGCTAACTTCTAGTAAGCAAATCCTTTAATCCGACCCTGTGAAGGCTAAAAATTCTCTCAGGGCTGTCGTTTTTAGTTAAGACTTTAGAGATTAAGGAGGTGAATAATCTGCAGGATTGATCCATGCTCCAGCAGCATAGGAGCCAGGGGATTAATCTTTCTGCACAGCAAAAATCTGAACCTTTAAAGGTCTCAGTAATTTCGACTGGAAAACTTGGCACTCTGCCCTGAGAGCACTTTTACCCCGTGCGTTAGAAAAGGTCAATATATATAAATGTTTCATAAAAATCTAAATTTGATGGGTCCAGAGATGATTTCGTAGATTAAAAATCAGAGAGCTAAATCCAGTACAGTAGCATGCGATGTAAAAAGTTAAGCGTTAAGGTAATTGCGATTCTTTCATGATACTACGAAATGATCTATTAAACGAAGAAAATTCGAAGTTGAAGTAAAATAAAGGGTTATCTGTCTGCGAGATACAACCATATGCGACATACAACCGTGTAAGATAAACAAATGTAACAAAAAAATTAAAAAAAGTAAATGAGTTTGGAATAAAACATAATAGTACGTTTTAAAAAACAAACACCCATTGGTATTTCTTTTTAGTGAAAGTGATCACTATTCCGTGCCCTCCGGATAGATGTTGTAAGTGTGGTTATTTTCAACCTGGAATGTGATTGATCCGTCCTCTTCGACCCTGTAACCTAGAGATTCACCCGAGGTATTGTCGTAAACCTGCGTATTGTTCCCGGCAATTAAATTTACATTTATGAGTGCACTGGCACCATTTGTGTTTGCCTTGAACGTGAAATAATCTTCCCCATACTCCAGGGAATCGAAAAATGCATCATATGTGTTGCTATTCACCATATAATATTCGTAAAACGACACTATGGATACATCATTTGAATCGTAGTTGTCAGCCCATGTCTGGAATTTGGAGTAACTTATAGAGTACTTTATAGAGGGATCTTTATCGGTCTGGTGGGTAAAAACCGGATATGTCATCCCGGCCGATGATGCTGTTTCCCACCATCCCCAGGTATCATCATCCAGGTTTCCGACACTTTGTTCCGCATGAACCCCCGAGTTTCCATTTCTCCAGACCATTCCCAAGTTCTCGTATGCATAAATTGCATGTGTGATATTATCGCTATTTCTCAAAGAGCACCAGTTTGTCGGCTTTTCCCCTATTGTCTCATAAACGTACGAATACTCCTCATCCATCAATCCGTATGCTTCTTCAAGGGAAAGGAGGGTCAATTCTTTCGAATAATGTATGCCTGTATCCCAGGAATCATTTTCCACCAGGCTACGCAGGTACTCAAGTTCCGTTTCATTGCATTTCTTGAGAAGTCCTACATCGAACCATATCGTGCCTTTATCCCCTTTATTTATAAGATAATTAATACCCTGTTCCGTTGTATTCATGGGATGCGGCCCGTCAAGTCCGAAGGCAAGCATTCTGTTGTTTCCAATTGCTGTTATAAACTTTCTGTCCGCGTACTGGTCTATACTATATATGTTCACATCAATGTACGTTCCTCTTCTGATGACAAAACTCGTGAACTTGATATACCCGTTTGAAAAATCCACATAAGGCAGTTGCTGCCTTTCAAGGTCATAAAACGGAGTTACTATGCATGTGCCATCATTTACGACAATAGTATTTGTTTTGTTATATCCATCAAACATTATTTCGAAATCATATTTTTCACCGGCATTTCCCAGGTATATAGTTTCACATTTAAGTTCACCGGAAGGACTTTTGTAATAGCTGTTCAGGACAGATTTGTTATCTATTTCTGAAATTATCAACCTTGAACCCGGACTATTGAGTTCAACGAAACTTTCAGGGTCGTCCGCGTTTATATCCATTGAAATTTGATATGTACATTTGGCCATCGGCGTAAAACCGCATATATAAAGTGGCCCCACCTGTTTCGATTGTTCAAGATAATGTAGCAGTGGAATGGAAGCGCATTTACAGAAACTGTATGTCTTTGAAGACCCCCTGAAATATCCTACATATTTATCTATTCCAAAATTCGTGATGGGATCCACAACCGGAAGTATGAAGTAAGAAACTGGAGAGCAGTCTCTTGTAGTTGTATATTTTAACCCTGCCGAAGAATTATCAAAAATAACTTTTGATTCATGGATCCCGTAAATTGTGGAGTATAGTATATCGGAAGTCCCATTATTCTGGAGCTTTGCGACAAAGGCATTTCCCGGAACACCGTTATCTTCTGAAAAATTACCCGCGAAAAGCAGAATATTACCCTGATTAATATTGTCAATCGTTTTTGAACTGCTTGTGTCCAGGGGAACTCCGAGTTCTCCGGCACATGAGTAGTTTAACGTCAACAATATGAAAAGAAATACTTTTATATGGTATGACCTCTTCATTTGCCCCCCTCTTCTGGATGATGTTTGAGATTTGTTTATGGGGTGTAAATATACACAGACTATTATTTCATAATATATATTGTCGTTATTATTTATTTTTAATAATTTCCATATTTGTCAAACCCCGATTTAATATAGCAAATGGCATCTATAAAAACTTTTGTTTTACGGAAAAAGAAATAATTGAAAAAGAGTTGCAAATATAACAATAGTTCTCCTGTTTCCTTTTGCAGTTACTACACAGCCGCTGTCATGGATCAGTTTAAACCAGGATCTGAAAACAGAATATGAACAGAATATGAAAACAGAGTTTTAAAATAGTCGTCTTCGAAGTTTCTTCTGGATTAAATAATTAAAAAAATATCTTCAGTTGGAAGCAAATCCGTTAGAGCTCATCCCAAAATCAATTTTATCCTCAAATTGATAAGAGTTTCAGAACTATTTTCTCCATGATCAGAAAATCGATTGAATATTCCGAATTCGAGGTTCTGGAACGCAGTTTTGAGTTCTGGGATAGGTTCTTAGAAAGCTTTATGCCATTCTTTACTCTTTTCTACTTTTTAGTGGTAATCCATTTGATCTCCTCAGCATTAAGTTTATAATTAAGTTTAATAAAAGAGAATGATTCCAGCTAACATGATTAATACGAAATACTTTTGAGATTGAATAACAAAAGTCTAAATCAAACATATGGAGAATCAAATATGCGAAGAATCAAATATGCGAAGAATCAAATATGCGAAGAATCCAACATGTGAAGAACTGTAATTAAACTCAAAATATTAAACTAAAAGATGAAAACTTAAAAAATAACAGTCAAATCTTAAAAATGAGCAGGTAAAATATTATAAATACTTATAGAAGAAAAATTAAAAATTCTGAATAAACTCAGATAAAGAGTTATTCGGATCTTCTTGCTTTTTAAAGGAAACTGAGAATTCCAGAGAATTCTGTTTCAAAAGCATACTTTTTAAAGTTAGAGCTTTCCAGAATCCTCTGCTTGATATAATAGAGCACACTCAAAAGGCTCTCATCACTTTCAGATTCCATATCTCCTGCATAAGGGTGAATGTTTTCCTCAAGGGCATCCAGAAGCTTGGGATCAATACCAGTAGCAAAGTAAGCATCCATAATCAGAAGGTCTGAAATCTGCTCATAAAAGCCTGCAAGCTCATCAAGCCAGCCCGAAACACTATTCCCAGATGCATATTTTTGCTTATTGAGGAACATTAGGTAGCCGGAAATATTGGTGACCAGGTCTTCAGTCAGCCGTTCTTCAGGAAACACAATTGGGAATCGCTTCATTACTGAAGGGGTTATAGAGCTTGAGTACATCATCTCAGACTCGCAAACTGATGGAAAAAGCCTGGCAATCTGGCTGTTAAGGACTGCAGTTACATAAGGATATTTATCCGGTTCCTTGAGGACAATACCGCAGCCGTTTTCAAAGACATGATTCCCGATAGCGTCATAGGCTGCCTGCAAGCGGTAACCTTCGGTAGCAATGATTTTTGGAGTGTTAAGGTACTCCATCAATTTCTTGCCCCTCACACTATAATAGTCCGCAGAGTCAAGAGGAGAATTATCGTGGCTGAACTGATTTTTGAATTCCAGGATTCTCCCGTATGCCATAGGGAACCTGACTTTAAGTTCTTCGGGAGGGATTATTCTGAACTCCTTTCTGTTACCTTTGTCTGACAGATCATACGCCAGCATAAAACGGTAAGGTGAAGAGTTGAATGCGAATTTTTCGGAAAATGAGCCTGAGACATAGGGATAAATAAGTTCAGACTCTAAAATCACGGGTTTACAGAGGCCCTCACAAAGATAAATCGAATCAGAATCACTTCCTTCGGGAACAGCAAGCCTGTGCAGTAAACCATTTTTTGTACTAATGCCTCCGAAAATGCTTTCAGAGATATCTCCAAGTGTAGTCGGAAGTTCACACATCTTTTCTATAATTCTGTTTTCATTCAGGAACATCTATTTTTCACTTCTGTAGAAGTATATTGAGAAAATTTCTTTTCTTCTGTTTTCACTCTCAGGGATGGATCTTACCTGGGTTGTTAAAAAATAATTTTACTTCGGCATTCCGGATTCTGGTGCCCCATTAAAATCATCAGAATTCGGCCTGAAATACAGGATAGGGTTTGAATAATTACCTGTAGGAAATAGTAGAATAACATAAGTATATAAATATATTCTCACTGAAAATTAATTATAAATATAAATCATGATAAATAGGCAAAGTAAATAGAGACTGATACAAAAAACGTGAAGCATCGATCCGTATAATTTAAAGGAATACTATTAAGAGTAGATATAACTATAATAAAAAGTAAAGAAGTGAAGAAATAGATCTCTGTTTGTTGTAAAGTTTCAGGCATATAAATTTTAAAAGTTCAGTACCACAGTTTCACTGAGCAGCCTATCTTCCAGGTCTTGCTTCTAAGATTTAAATACTCTATATTCAAAGACTCGGTTCTCAGATCCAGTCCTCAAATCCAGTTCTTAGATCCAGTTCTCAGATCCAGTCCTCAAATCCAGTTCTTAGATCCAGTTCTTAAATTCAGTTCTTAGATTCAATTCTTAGATTTAATTCTCAAAGACTTAACTCTCAAATGCTCAATTTTCAAATCTCAGCTCTGATTCTGATACTTAAGAAAAAGAGAGACTGATTAAAAAAATTTAAATATTAATTTCCAGACTAATTATATATGCAAGGAAGCAAAAATTCTGAAAATTATATAATAAGAGAAGCCAAAAATCAAGACATCTTCGGAATGCTTGGGGTCTTTAACTATTACATTGAGAGCAGTTTTGCGGCCTATATCGAAACTCCGGTAGGACCCGAGTTTTTTCAAGCTATTCCGAGCGGAAAAGAGCAGAGTGAAAATGAACATTTTCCTTTTTACGTGATCGAAGAAAAAGGTAAAATAATAGGAATCGGAGCCCTCAGGCCATATTTCCCTTTCCCGAATTTCCGGCATACAGGTGTGGTTTCTTACTTTATCCTGCCAGGACACACAAGAAAGGGTCTTGGCTCCAGGATGCTGGAAAAACTCTGTACGGAAGCCAGGGAAAAAAAGATGAAAAGTCTCCTATCAAATTTATCCTCAAAAAATGAAGCCAGCCTGAACTTTCATATTAAACACGGTTTTATTGAATGCGGGAGGTTCAGAGAAGTAGGAACAAAGTTTGAAAACTATTTTGATATTATATGGCTGCAAAAGTTCCTTGAGCAGGACTATAAGTAAAAAAGAGATTTCTTGGATAGGATCAGAAATAAAAAAAGAGAATTGGATAAAGTGCATTAGAAAGGACCTGCAAGAGGCAGGTAGTCAATGTTTCCTTTACCCATATCATAAGCTGTCTCGCATATGCCATCATCATCGATGTCTGAATGTGTCTGGCTGAAACCGTTCCCTTTAGGTGAAGCCCAGAAATTCCCACCCAGGAAGAAACCCCCGATAATGTTGGTGCCCGGGCTTTTGTCCACACTCCAGACATTACCTGAACTTTTGCCTTCGGAATACATATTTTTCGCGTTATTCAGATAGTTATTATAGATTGTATTATTATTTGAGTTCAGAATGTAAATGCCGTATCCGGAGTTTGAATCCACTATATTGCCGTTAAACATGTTATTGCTGGAAGAATTGAGACAGATACCGTGCACTGTATTCAAATTTGCACTGTTACCTTCCAGAACATTTTTGCTGGAGGCTTTCAGGTATATGCCAATTCTATTGTTTGGTGCCCTGCTGTCACTCAGTATATTGTCATTGCTGAAAGAATCGAGAAATAAACCATAACTGCTGTTAGATGCCGTATTGCTGGCAAGCGTATTCATGCTGGCATTATGCAGAAGGATAGAGACATCACTGTAAGAAGCTGCGTTGCTGTCCAGTTCGTTTGCAGTAGAGTTCCACAGACTGATACCATACTTACTGTTGTTTAGTGCTGTATTGTTGTCCAGTACGTTTTCGTTTGAAGCTTTCAGGTAAATGCCCACTTTGTTATATAATGCACTGTTCTCACTCAGATTATTGCTATTGCTTGAAGAGTCCAGCCAGATTCCATAGTTGCTGTAGGATACCGTATTATTGCTGAGATTGTTTCCGCTGGAACTATGCAGAATAATACAGACATTACTGCTGTTTGAGGCCATATTACTGTATAACATGTTTTCGTTGGAATTCCAGAGATTGATGCAGGACCAGGAATTATTGAACGCCTTACTGCCAGTAACTGTATTTCCGCTTGAAGTTTTTAGATATACTCCGATCTTATCATCTGATGCAGCATTGTTGTCCAGTACATTGTCAATGGAAGAATCCACCCAGATGCCATAATTGCTGTTAGAAACACTGTTATTAAAAAGCATATTTTCGTTTGAGTTACGCAGAAGGATGCAGACATTGCTAAATGATACTATGTTGTTGCTAAGAGTATTGTTACCTGAGAAATCAAGACGGATGCCGAATCCAGGGTTTAAGTTAGGCACGTTTTCGGCAGTCGGAGTATAATCATCCGAAGAATTTTGGACAGTATCATGAGAGTTAAATAGTTCATTGTTTTCAATGCGGCAGTCTTCAACCCCGTAAAGGTGAATTCCGGAATTTGAGGAGCTTATACTTCCTGTAATACAGAAGCCGTTAATACCCACTCCATCTGCTGTGACCGAGAAAATATCCTCCGAGCCGCTGGCTGCCTGAACCGTGGTATCTGAAGGGCTGTCGGATGCCGAAACAATAACCAGGTCTTCCACATCTATTACTATGTTTTCCACATAAACACCCGGATAAACAAGAATTGTATCTCCCGGGTATGCATTATTTACCGCAGCCTGGATGGAGGTGAAATCTGCAGCTTTGTCCGCATCATTGCTTACGGTAATCGTCATAGACTTCGATTCTTTGAGTGGCAGATAATCAATGAAGCCGCTGCCTTCAATATTATACATAGAATCAAAGATGCCATCAAGGTCAGTATCCCTGACACCCCTCGGATAGACAGTCCCATCAGGTTTTCCCCAGAAATTGCCGCCAAGGTAAGAGCCCCCTATAATATTAGTGCTTTCGGATTTTGTTGTGTTCCAGACATTATTCCCTGCAACCAGCTCGGATTCCACGTTTGCAGTGTTATTGAAATAGTTATTATAAATCAGGTTGCCGGAAGTTTCGTAAATGTGCAGGCCCACTTTTTTATTGGATTTTATGATATTACTGACCAGGAGGTTGCCATTTGACTCACCTGTGAGAGAAATACCCCCATTATTTTCCAAAATGGTATTATTTTCCAGTGTATTGTTAGGAGAATCAAAAAATGAAACTCCACTGTTACAGTAAGAAATCGAATTGTTTCTCAGGGTATTGTTCAGGCTGTCACCAAGGCTGATTCCGGTCAAGCTGTCTGACACATCATTATCAGCCAGTGTGTTACCTGAGCTGAACATATAAAGATCGACACCACAGCTATTATTCGAGAGCATATTGTGCTCAATGCGGCAGCCGGTAACTCCAAAAAAGTGAATTCCGGCAGCTGAATCCGAGCCTCTTATGCTAAAACCCCTAATGTTTACTTCATTTGCCCATATGCCGAAAACGTCTTTAGAACTGTCAGCTGCCTGAATTATGGTATCTGAAGAGTTGCCGGATTCGGAAAAAATGGTCAGAGGTTTGGTAATCTCAACATTTTCCTCATAAATACCTGGTTTGACAAGTATTTCGTCGCCCGGATTTGCAGCATTTACCGCAGCCTGAACGGACGTAAAATCCGCAGCCTGGCCTGTACTGTTATTTACTGTAATTGCAATAGCTGCTGCATTTCCTGCAATCGCGAAAATGAACGCGAGAACCGCTATGAAAGCGATTATGCCTTTTCTTTTTGTTTGATGCATGGTAAACTCCGTAACAAAATTTATAAATTCTGTAACGAGACCTGTTTTTATGATAATTATTTGATTAACGACCGGATACACAGAAATTCTGGTGAGAAAATTTATCTGAAGCGTACAGAAGATGTCGAAACTGCTGGAAAAACAGTCCAGTCAGGATTGTGAAGTTGATCCACCTGTGAACTTCAGACTTTGAAAGAGTCTTGTGATAAGGATCTGAAAGAAAACCAAATACTCACTGAAAATTCCCCGATTATACTGTTATCCGATTAATTAATAAGGCTGCCTCGCTGCTCTCAAGAATATAAGAACAACGTCTTAAGCTTGGACACCTAAGGTTTGAAATTTAATTAATATGTAAAAAAATGTAACAGTTATATAAAATTAACTCAGATGTGGGAAAGTTGCTCTTTGAATACACCTTTTTCTCATCAATGAGAAATGGTTTTGTGTTAATTTTGCACATTAGTTCCTTCTTTTAAATGGTCTAATTTAACTAAAAAATGTGATAAGTATAAAGTTTTTTTTACGCTCTTTTAGAAAAATAGGGAAAATTAAAATAGAATAATCCAAATATAAATGAATGGTGGGGAGTTGATTTGAAGGGGAGAGCTTTGCTGCCATTGGTATTCATTGTATTTATTGCGCTTCCATCTGCAAACACAGATTGGATAAAGTATGCAGGAAATTCCGATTCTACAGCTGGAGATTTATTAACTAACCCGATAGAAGGAGAGATAAACAGAAATTATGACGGGAAATACAGGGATGGGGTAGTTGATAATTTTGATTATTTCACAAACCCGGGATATCCAGTAGATTGCACCCGCGCTGCTGTAAATACAGGGAGTGGATAAATATGCTCTGCGAAATGACCTTGAGAAGATGCATCAAAAATAAAATAAAGCAGTTGTGCTGCGAGGACGAGTTCCAAGGTTACGGAAAAATTGAGATACCGAAACCCCGTGCTTCGACGCAGGTACTCGCAGTAAAGCAGATGAAGAGAGATGCAGACAACTGGATAGAATGAAAAGATACAACGAATACAGTACACAGGAGAAAAATTTGATATTCAGGTGAAAATATGAAAGCAGTAAGGATTCATGAGTTTGGCAGACCGGAAGTTCTGAAGTACGAAGATGTCCCCGAGCCCCAGCCAGGTCCAGGTGAAATTCGGATCCGGATCATTGCAGCTGGAGTCAATCCAATGGATTGGAAGATACGTAAAGGCCTGGTGGGGGAACTACCTTTGCCAATGATTATGGGACTGGATGTTGCAGGCGTTGTGGACGCTCTGGGACAGGGAGGAGTCTTCTTCCAGCCCGAAGAAGAAGTCTTTGCTAAAGTCTCGATAGGTGAAGGCGGCTATGCCGAGTACACAGTTGTCAACTCTACACAGGCGGCAAGAAAACCTAGAAGTATAGGGTTCGTTGAAAGTGCAGCCATCCCAACAGCCGGACTGGCTGCCTGGCAGTGTCTTTTTGATATTGCCGGACTCGAAAAGGGACAGTCAGTACTCATTCACGGCGCTGCAGGCGGAGTCGGGACTTTTGCAGTCCAGTTCGCCAAATGGAAAGGAGCGTTTGTTGTAGCCACAGCTTCAGGTACCAATATAGAGTTCTTAAAAAGCATAGGCGCAGATGTAGTAATAAACTATACAAACCAGAACTTTGAGGATATTGCCTGTAATATGGACGTCGTATTGGATACAGTCGGAGGAGATACTTTCGATAAATCCTGGGGAGTTCTAAAGCCCGGCGGGTTTCTGGTAAGCACCGTAGCCAGCATTCCCGAAGGAGCCGCAGAAGAACACGGTGTGCGTGCACAAACCCTCATGACAAAATCTGATGGAAAAGAGCTTGCCCAGATAGCAGAGGTCATTGATGAGATGCGAGTCAAACCAATTGTAACGACCATACTTCCTCTTTCAGATGCACAAAAAGCACATGAGATGAGCGAAAGCCGCCATACGCGCGGGAAGATTGTTTTGCTCGTAGGAGAAGACCCTATGTAAATCTGGGTTCGTCTGATAGAAGGAAAAACGGCAAATTCAGATCGATAAAATTCTAAAGCGGAGCAACCTCATTAGCCGTGCTTTGACCGGTTATTTTCCTGTGCTTCAGCATAGTTTTCCCGATGAAAAGCTGGAAGGAGAGATAGGAAGACCTGCTATTTGCCGACCTTCCGTAAAACTGTCCAGAAAAATAAATATCCCACATCAGTAAATAACGATAAACATGAGAAACCCGGATAGATCGCATACTTATCGGGAAAGAAATTGATAGAAAGAAGATATAAAAAATAAAAAAGAGAGAAGCTAACGACCATTGAAAATTAAAAAGGATTTAGAACTTCTGGATAAAAAATGGCAAATAAAAAATAACCATTTTCATATATTCCCCATCAAATCCGGAAAAATTAAGGATAAAAAGGAAACCTGAATGGTTAAAAAATTAAAAAGACCGTTTTTCAACGAATTCTGAACACCGCTGGATTTATGCCATCGTCCTACGGATACTTTTACTGCGGTTGAGCGGGAACAAAAGGCTCAGGCTCAACAGGCATCCCTGCTACGTATTCCAGAAATCCGTCTGCGGTATATGAAATGGGTTTTCCGTCTATTACCCCGTTGACCTGATAGGTCCCGATCATTTCCCAGATTATCCTGTATTTAGTTCCACTTCCAGATTCACTTCCAGATTCATTTCCAGATTCATTTCCAGATTCATTTCCAGATTCATTTCTATCCGGAATAATTATTGGAAGTGGGACAGGGCGCTGAGTGGTGAACTCTATATTAAGAGAATCAGAACCCGAGGAGGCGTTCAGAAGGGTACTTTGAGGGAAGGGGAAAGAACCCTGGGGTAGAATATATTCCGGAAACATTTCTGCCGGGGGGATTCCAATATCTGTTGTACTCAGATTAGAATGTTCAATTTGTATTTCTTCCCTGCTAAAATTGGCAATGATTTCTCCATCCTTCCAAACATTAAGAACTGAATTTACTGATTGTGAATGGTTGGCATTGGTGATATTTCCAAAACTGAGTGAATATTCCCCAGTTGTCTCGTTTGAGTAATTTCCTGCCTGGGAGACCTGGCCCCAGTCCCACCCAAGATCATCTCCCCATGACCAGTACCCCCAATTGTGGTCGTGGTAAGCTCTTGAGTTATTCAGGGAATAAGTTTCTCCAGCAACAGAGAGGTTTCCGAAAACCTCCATTCTTGGTGAAGCTACCAGCCAGTTGATAGTCGTCCCCGGAATAGATAAATTAGATGCATTAAAGACAGGAGCAGGTTTGGTTTGCGGTTTGAACAGGGCATCAAAAACTCCTGAACCATCCCCGGATTCGATATACACACGATACCCTTCGTCGGTTAAGGTTACCGTATTGTTGGCTATCCTGACATCAGGAGATTGAGAAGAATAATTTACAACCTCCGGAGTGAGAGGATATGCCTCATAAAAAGAAGCCGAAGTATCATTTACGTAATAGCCCAGAAGAACCTCCGAGGAATTAGTATCCCCGTTTAATTTGAAAGTGCATATCACTGACAGGTTCTGTTCTTCATCGATCATATTAAAGTAGTGCCATTCGTTGTACAGATTTCCGGGATCCCCTTCCCCAGGCGGATGGAAAGCATCACTTACCAGTAGTTCGTCAATATAATTGCTGCTCTCATTTGCAAGAGCTGCATTCGATGTTGCTAAAAGCACGAAGATTACTGCAAGTATCGGTTTAATTACCAGTTTAATTTGCATTCATTACCCCCCTAATTAGGAACAAAATTAGTTTTTATTTCAATATATTGCGTGAGAATTGAAAATCTCCTGTTCCCCGGTTAAATAGTATGGATTGAAGATTATAAAAGCATGTTTATAATTAAAATGCTCTGTAATTTTCTTCTAAAGGTATTGATTCCCTGAATAGTACGTTTCTTCTCCGCTTCAACAGCTTCCCCTGCTCTCCTGAAAATCAAGACTGCACGTTTGCCTCTAAACTCAAAGCAACTGTATTATCTGTCTTTACGGATTTTTTCCCGCGCAGCGGCTCGACTTTTCCATAATGGGTTTGAAGAAAAAAGAAGATATTATTTAGCTCTCGATATGAAAAACATAACTTTAGTATTATATTTCCGTCCTGCCCCCTCAAATCTTCTGATTACGCCAATCGCTTTAAATATTCATTAAATTTTGAAAAGTATGGCACTGAAATTCTCATTATCAGCACAGTTGCAGTCCTCACATAAGTTGTTTGCACTTATAGGCTCACATCTATATCTCACATCTATATCTCACATCTATATTCATGAAAGGCGTGAGAAACATCTTATTGAAAAAAGGATTCGCTTGTCTACCTTGAGATTATATATATTCAGTTGCTTCCGGGAATGCTCTTATCTATCATTTTCCAGTAAGTCCCTATCCCGTTGGAAGTTAAGTAAGCACCTGCAGGCACCTGGATCATTATAAGGATCAAGCCTAGCATGTCAACGCCAGAACTCATAGCGTTTAATAATATCAGGATCTTTGCTAACGGATTTAATAGATCCAGAGCCCCCAGAATTCCAGGCAGTATTATTGAGAGCAAGATAAAAGGTGCCAGTGTAATAAGAGTATACCTTGATTTAGAGATTACTTCTTCCGAATAAACAAATCCGCCAAAATAAGTAATTCCTAAAAATGTTTTATCCGACATTAAAAAACCTGGAATAAAGACAAGGTGAATAAGTTCATGGATAAAAACCAGCCCGATCAGGTATGCAAGGTCTTGTAAGTGTATAGTTAGCGTTATTGTTTGTGAAGGATTAATGCCGACATCTGCTAAAGAGAAAGGCGAAAATATACCAAGAACCGTTATAGAAAGCAGAGTGTTCAGGATCATTAATGGGATTGCTGCAAGTATAGCGGACACGAAATTGTTAGGCTCACGTAGCTGTATCCAGGTTCTTATGATCAGTTCTGAGTGCCTTTCAGAATTTACTTGAGGAAATTTACATCTAAGACGGATAATACCTTCCCCTTTTTACAGTAATGAAAGTCCATTTTACTTTTAAATCTTATTAAGAGTACGTAAAAGTTGCCAGATATAGAGATTATCCTGTTTACCTCGAAAGTGGGCAAGTAGAGCGTGTCACAGGACTAATGCTTATTTGTCAAGGTGTTTTTTCATCAAAAAATTAGTTAAAGTTTGACCTTTACGCTTAATGCTTTGCATCTCTATTACTCGATAACCTCGCTTTTCAAAAAACGGTCTTGCTGTGATTGACGCTTCAGCAGTAACAACCGTAATACCGTTTTGTTTCGCGTATTTTTCTAATTCATTTGCGATTATGGTTGCTACTCCCTGTCCTTGAAAATCTTTATGCACAAAAAGCCGGTTAAAATATCCGGTATCATCCAGATCACCAAAGCCAATAATAAGACCATTAGTTTCAACTACAACCGTATAGTTATTAGAAATTGATTTATCCCACATATCCATGTCGATTTCTTCTGGTGCCCAAACGTCAAGTTGTGCTGAATTATAATCCTTCAAATTAACCGCATGGATAGTATCATAAAACAACTTAACTATCACTTTGCAGTCTTCGGATTTGTATAGTCTTACTGTTTTCTCCATTATAGTAACCTCCTGACAGTCAATGGAAAAGAGATTATTGAGACAGAAATTCTTGATACAACCCTTTTAGAATAGTAGAGTCGGATATCTCGCCAAGGCCTGCAATCATTTTTTACTTATCCTATTAATTATTCGACAATATTCAGTAATCCCGCAGTAGTCTGTTCCAGGAATCCCTCAAACAAGACCTGAAAAAATATTAATTTTAAGTATAATTCCTTTTTGATGATTACTAAAGTGGAGGTCCCGTAAAGGTTCAGTCAGGTTAAACTGAGTAACCTTCAAACCAACTTCAATAAACTTAATATACCTATTACCACAATTTTTATTTGCAATAGATTATTTTAGTGGTCCTTTAATATTCACGAAAACAGGAAGAAACGCTTAATTTAAAATTTATTTTACAATAATTAGTGAAGTAGTATTTGTAAGAGCCAAAATAATATTGAATATTTGAGAAAGCCATTAATTGCCTCAATTGATCCGAAGAAGAGGAAGAAATATTCAATTTATAGTTAGTTTAAGAGACCCTGCATACAATCCAATTTAAGATTGGAGGATTATTATGGATAAAATCAATAATTTCAGAAGGAAAAAAGTTGGATCAAATATTGACCAATTTGATGTCAATTCAAATCAAACTTCTGATACCAGCACGTTTTCTCCTGAAGAAGCAACAGGCGCTCACCAACGCCGAACAGATCTTAGAAAAATTTGGGATTATTTAGGGTTATTGTTTTCTATGCTGGCAGATTCCTTCAATAAGAGATACCCGGTTCCGAAGAAAACGGTATTAGTGATAACAGTTGCTCTCCTGTATCTCATAAGTCCGGTTGACTTCCTCCCAGACATTATTCCTTTACTCGGATTTGCAGATGATGTTGCTGTGCTTGCTTTTGCATCTAGCCTTATTAAAGATGACCTGGAAAACTATAGAGCCTGGAAAATGAGTAATTGATAGCGATTTGTTCGCCTGTGGTCTTAATTTGCCCAATTATCCATATTTGATTGTCCTATCCGGAATAAAGTTACTGGATAGAAAATCATCATTCTCCATACTCATCTTTCTCTATACTTTCGGCATAGTCAATAACAAATAAAAAAATGGTAATAATGTATAAACAAAGGGCTAGAGCCCTATAAATAAATCATTTTGCTCTGCCATTCTGACAGAAGTACTGAGATGGTGTTGCTTCTTCAAGAACGTACTCATTCCAGACATCACAGGTGTTACAGATACACTGCTGATCAGGATTAAGGTCCTGGCAGGCCGCTTTGCCTGTCGAGCAATATATTCCCGGAACGTCTTCGGAACTGGGAACTTCTCCTTCAGGCATTTCCTCCATTGCCTTTTTCGAATTATCAAGTTTGTCTTTTACACATTTACTATCAGCCTGAACCGGACATTGTGGGCATCTGCACCTATTGATATTTTCTCGTGAATAAGGAACTACAAAATTTGTTTCTCTTTGAAAAGATACATTTCTGTCTCTAGGTGTTGTTTGGTTTTCCTTTTCAGCTGATGTATTTTTACCATTGCTCATATTTTCCCCCCAATTTGGTATTCCATTAGTATTCGATACCAAGCTTTGGTTTTAGGAGATAAAAGTCTTTTCAGTTATAGAATAAATATATAATAGTACCTTTAGAAAATACATACTAAAATCAAGCAATTTTAGCCAGTGTATTATAAAAAAATTAGGAAGATCGCAAAAATGATATCTTTAAAAATTAATGCATGATCAGGAAAAAGAGAGAGTTTGACAGGACTTGCAGTGTCTAGATAAATTAGCGCTGGAAGTAGAGGATACATTTGATAGAGGGAAGAATTCTCAGTGTGTATTTTCTACGCAGAAGTGAGGCTTTTACAGGTTACACGGAAAAAAAGGTTCTGTAACCTCATAACCCATGCAAGGAACGAAAGAAAACATAGATATCAGAGAAAGATATCTGCAAATAAGATTCGTATTAACCATTTTTATTATTGCAGAAGATGACATAAGAGAGCATATGGTAGACATAGACTGCATACTTACTGATGAAGAGAGAAAGCTCGTAGATGAAAGTCATGAGAGCCAGAAAAAAGGAACTTTGATATCCCTTTCAGAGATAAAGAAAGAAATGGGACTCTAATATTAAAAGTACTTTTCACGTTATTCAGCCTCGAGACAGACCTGTATCGCTTCTCTTATGCGCCCCATAGCTTGCTCAACTGTTTTTCCCTGAGTATAACAACCCGGCGTCAGGAACTTTTGCAATGATGTCCCGTCTTCGTCCTGATCGATCAGGACAGTATAATTAAAGCTCTTACCTTCCATCTTTGCCAGAATAACATTTAATCTGTGAATGTTTAAAGTTGTTACCGCCAAATTTAAGGTAAAAGTTAACTTAAAACCGTAAAAATCCGGAGCAATATCACTTTTGTATTATATTTCCACCCCAGCCCCCCTCAAATCCTTCAAGGGGGAATTTTCCGATTGCGTCACCTATGAGAGGAATAATTATTAAATATCACGGCGATTGATGTTTATTTTTAGTTATAATCATTGAAAGGCAGACTTATTTTTCCGATTTGTACGAATTCGTGAGAATATATAAGAAACATGTTAATTCGTATTTTAAAAATATTAACGACTCTTAGACAGCTCTCGTTATCAGAAACAAATTGAAAAAGCTCACATAAAAAATTAAAACTTATTACAAAAAATCGGCAGATATATATAAAGTAATATAAGTTTTTAAAAATGTCGCATTTTCCACAGATACTTGAATGGACTATAATTAAAATCTTGTTTAGATGATAATCATAGACTATGTTCTTTGGATGTTATTTCAAAAAAATTCACTCTAAAACTGTTTGAATAATATTTACGCATATGTAAGAAGCACATAATTACTTTCTGGAGAAAAAAATCGTGGTTTCACCAACAGTCTCGCCAATAGATAGTAGAGATTTGTCAGATCCAGGAGATGAGGTGCTGCGGAAGTTCCGTTATCAACATGCCTATGGAGTTGTCCTTTCAGCTGGCATGGTAACAGGTAAATTTGACTACATTGCGATCTGGTGTGAACAACACGAGGACTTCTTAGCAGAAACTGCAGGAGGACTTTATGACGCTTACCAGATCAAAACTAAAAAGTCAGAACTTGGTGAGTGGAAATTAAACGATGAAGCTTTTTGGAAGAGTATCGCTCGTTTCGTTAAACTGGATCTTAAATATCCTGGAAAAATTCGTTCTTTTCTGTTTGTTTCCAATACACATTTCTCTGAATCTGCCAAGAAAGGTTACGAATACCTAAGCCCACGTAAGCTCCTCACTGGAATTAAATCGGCAACCCGAAGTGAGGACTTAATTGATGAAATAAAAAAAGGCTTCAACTGGCTCAAGAACAAACTTAAGGTTGAGGCAGTAAGCCTCTTCTCAGTGCTTCATCGCTTGGATATTATCCTTAGTCTGACAGATCGCGCATTCGAGGAAGAGCTTGCTCTACGGCACATCGCTAATTTAGATGAATGTAAATCTATAAGCGCGTCATCTTTGTCACGAGTATGCGACGCGCTGATCGTAATGATTGCTAAAGCTTCTTCGCTTGTATCAAATGACCCCAGTCGTGATTGGATAGGACTTACCTGCAAATTAGACAAAGACCCATATCTCTTGGCAAAGCGAATTACCTGTGAAGATATCGTACTTACAATTCGTAATGCTCGTGACCCTACATTCTGTTTTTTGCCTGATCTTGCCTCACTCCAATTAGGGAACACTGGAAGCGAGTTAGATAATAAATTGAGGAAAAAGATGTCTCGTGGAGGCTTGGCTACTCACTACGAAACGATGCGCCGCAGATCCTTAACAGCCGAGCAAAAATTACTCGATCTGGCAACGCGCCCAAGCGAGGGAAAACAGATAATCTCACAAATCGAGAACGTAGTGCTTGTGGAATGTGATGACGCAAACCTCCGGGCAAGCCAAAAAGGAGAACTTTATGGACCAACGATGCTGATTGATGTTCAAGATAGGCTGAAGCGTATCTCTGAGACGGAATCTATACGGGTGCATCGGCAACCTTATGATCTTCTTGTAGGGGTCGCAGGTTTGCTCACATCTGAGTGTAAGGTCTGGTGGAGTGAAACATTTGATGTAGAGGAGGATCCATGAGCCTGAAAATTGTTCATCTTGCTGCAGAGATTGAGAGTTCTGATGATTTTCACATTGCTCGCTTAATTTTACTGCTTAATGCTGCAGCGGGACGCAGTGATAAACCCGTGAAAGGTATCATGAAACTGGCTAAAATGGATTTCCTGCTTCGCTATCCAAACTGTCTCTGTCGGGTACTTAAAGCGATTGGCAAAGAAGATATTGCACAAAATATCCCGGAAGACGAGCTGAACACTATTGAAGCAAGAATGATACGTTTCCGCTATGGACCTTGGGATAAACGCTATCGTCGCTGGATAGGGTTGCTTATGGCTAAAGGGCTGGCTTGCACCTATTTAGAGGGCCGGACTGTAAACGTTAAGCTAACTCCTGCAGGCAAAAAGGTGGCTGAGCAATTGTCTGCTTTAGGAGAATTCCATCCAATTGCAAATAGAAGCAAGATTGTAGTGTCTGCTGTCGGTAGTTACCCTCCAACGAAACTAAAGGATTTTATCTATGAAGTGTTCCCCGAAATAGTAGATATGCAGTGGGGAAGGTGTATTGAATTATGAATATTCAACTCATTGATCTAGTAATCGTTTTCAAAAAAGCTCACGAAAAAATAGATTTCAAGGATTTCAACTATTTCTACGGTCAGATGGGAGCAGGAAAGTCCACCATTGCCCGACTCATTGATTTCTGCTTGGGTGGTGACTTGGGTGAGACCGAAATGACACCTGCACTTCAGACTGAGTTCATATCCGCAAGTCTTTCACTAAAAGTTGCAGAATTACCGCTTGTATTAGAACGTGATACGCATTCCACTAAGGTCAAAGCTCGATGGTCTGTTGCCGAGCAACAATTCGAAATTTTAATTCCTGCTCGTACCGCCGCTGGAGAAGTTCTACCCGATACCGGAGTAGAAGTACTATCTGACCTGATTTTTTATCTGTCAGGAAGAATACCTCCTAAAGTCCGGCGAAGCAAAATCAAGGAAGACTCAGAGTTGGAGCGGTTAAGTATCCGGGATCTGTTGTGGTATTGCTACCTAGATCAAGATTCAATGGATAGTAGCTTTTTTCACTTAGAGAGCGAAGCCAATTTGTGGAAACGACTAAAAAGCAGGGATGTTCTCAGGTTTTTAGTCGGATTTCATCAAGAGTATGTGGCAGACTTGGAAGCTCAACTTGAACTCGTCAGAGCGGAACGACTGAAATGTGAAGCCGGAGAGACTGCAATTTATACTGCACTTAGTTCCGCTGAGATAGCAACAGAAGGAGAACTTGCTACAATAAGACGCGAAATTGAGTTAAACATCCAGAAAGCTGAGGCTGATATTGCAAATGCCCGAGATAATACCCGAACTTTGCGTTCACATGCGATAGAGGGTCTTCAAGATCGAGCAAGAGGTTTTGCACAACAAATAGAGGAGTTAAAGAACGCATTCAGCGAGATCCGAGACATCATTGTAAGAGACAAAACCCACAAGAATGAGCTTCTTTCGCTCGCTACGCGTTTTCGACGTTCTAAATCTGCACGAGAAGTTTTAAATGGAGTCGATTTTGAGAATTGCCCACGCTGTGGCAATTCGCTACAGCCCCGAGAACCGGGGATTTGTTTAGTTTGCAGTCAGCCATACTCTGACATACCAAGTGAAGCATTGGACGAGCAGGCTGCGGAGCAGGACTTAGACTCAAGGGTACACGAATTAACAGAACTAATCTCCTTTCACGAAGCTCAACTCCATAAAAATGAAAGACAATTGAGAGAAATGATCGACGAAAAGGCTATAGTCGATAGTGAACTGACCCGTATCTCAAAAGACTACGATTCTGCGTATCTCTCTACAGTGCTTGAAACTGAGAAACGCCTTTCTGCGCTTCAGCAGCAACTGCTCGACCTTAACAAGCTTGAAGTGCTCGTACGACGAATAGCTATATTGTCTCAGAGGGTTCAAACTCTTACCAGCGAAGAGCAACAAATTAGACTCAAACTCAAAGATGCTAGGGTACATGCTGAGAGAGACACTCAGAACCTTGATCGATTGAAAAAGTTATTTCTCGGTTGCCTTTTACGTGCAAAGATTCCTGGCTTCTTTCCAAACGACTTTGTTGAGATGAGATCTCCTAACTTTCTTCCAGAGGTTGCCTCTGCAGACAGTGGTGACCTAGCCGTTACATCCTTTACAAATCTTGGCAGCGGAGGCAAGAAGACATTGTTCAAGTGCTGTTTTGCTATAGCTGTGCATCGTCTAGCTGCAGAGATTGGCGCAATGCTACCAACGCTTCTGATAATTGATTCCCCTATGAAAAATATCAGCGAAAGGGAGAATAGAGCACAATTTGAAGGCTTTTTTGAGATGCTTTATGATCTATGTAATTCCGAGCTAAATGGAACTCAGTTTATTCTAATTGACAAGGAGCTTTGCCCTCCACCAAAGGACTTTCAACCGAGTTTCTATGAACGCCATATGACTCCTGATGACGACAATAATCCGCCTCTTATTCGCTATTATAGAGGAAAATAAATGATTTAGGACAGAATTATGGAAAGGATATGTCAAAAAAACAAAAAATTCCATATATATTAAACTTCAAAAAATTTATTATATCCAACTTTCATTCCCAGAACTTCTTCGTCTTCACATAATTCCTTTCCGCAATCAGAATATCCCTGTAAAAAGCCTCTTCGTCCACCCTCATCTTTTCAATCACCCTTGACGCTGTCTCAGGCCCTATCCCTCTGCTGGCAAGCGCAATAACTGCCTTCTTCCCCTGCGAGCGGACTATGCTTGCATTTCTGTAAACCCTCTGTATCCGCTTCTTTTCTTCGGGAGAAACTTTGACATTTCTACCCTGCTTTTTGACAAGGTTGATTTCCTCTTCTTCCCAGGGCTTGAGAGCTGCGATCATCTGGGACTCACATACAGGGCAGACGATTTCTTCGGGGACACTTTTGACCTGGCGGTGGGAAGTCCATTTCTTGCAGTTCGTACAGAACAGGATGATTTTGTCGTTCATTATGCGTTCCTTAAGGGCAAGGACAATTGAACGGTCGGCTTTTTCCGGGGCTATAAGGTCTCTTTTCATGGCAAAGCCGGCTGAGCCGATCGGGGTCGGGCCTGAGACCTCGACTGTAATTTCGCCGGCTGCGAGTTTTGTCAGGACTTCTTTTGCCCTCGGGACATCCAGCATGTCGTGGAAGATCTCGCGGACCACCTCATCGTACATGGAAGAGCCCTCATAGATTTCAAGGAGCTTTTTCATGCTGATCCTGTCGTAGTCGATATCCCGGGAGAGGGCTCCGAACTTGCGGGCTACGTGGACCATTTTCCATTTCATGAGAGTTGTATTTTTCAGGGTCATTTCGATGATTGGCTCAACGTGTTCCGGGCGGAGAGAGAGGAGCATGTCCCGGATCTGGACAGGTCCTACCCTGCGCGGGAGAGTCAGCCTGATCCTGTACGGGTCCACTTCCTGGGCTACGCTGCCTCCAAAACGGGCTGAAAGGAGGGAGGTAAGGACTCTGGCAAGGGTTCCGTTGGTGTTGTGGCCAAAACAGGCGTTCAGGGTTACAGCGTCTCCCTCGTCTTCGATTACGATTGTGTCTGCGTCCGGAAGCGGGAAATTTCCTTCTACATGGTCCCGGAGGAGGCGGATGACTTCAAGTACGGCTGCCCTTGTCACAGGATATTTGCGCTGCAGCTTTTCCGCAACTGCCTCATCATCAAGCCCTTCGCGGATTAGGGCTGCGGTTTCATATCTGAGCTTTCCCACAGCCTGGGCTACCTCAAAGGGTACGGGGATTTCTTCTCCGGACCAGCTCGGGACTTCGCCCATGCCTTCGACCGGCTCGACCTTGATCCTGTCCCGGCCAGGTTCCCGTTCGCGGTCAGGCATCTCAATAACGCGCCACATGTCCCCTTTTGTTATAAAAACGGCTCCAGGCTCGGCAAAGTTTACTACAAAGGCTTCGTCCAGAACTCCGATAGATTTTCCGCTCACGATGTCATAGATCTCGTACTTCTTTTCGTCCGGGATCATGGAGAGGTTGTCGTAATAGTATTCCCGGCTTTTCTTGCGCCTCTTCAGCAGGTTTGAGTCTTTATCGCGCCAGACCAGTTTGTAGTCCCCTATCTGGTCAACGACCCTCTGCAACTCTTCAATCCGCAGTTCCTTGAAGGTATAGGTCCTTCTGAGAATCCTGAAAATCCTGTCTATCCCGATCTCCCCGAAGTCCATGACCATGCCTGCAATCTGGTTTGCCACAACGTCAAGGGAATTCCTGTGCGGGGAAATCTCTTCGACCCTGCCTTCGAGTGCAGCTTTTGTAATTGCCATGCTCTCTGCGGTATCATCCGCTTCCATGGAAATGATTGTACCTCGTGAGACCTCGTGCAACCTGTGCCCTGCTCTTCCTACCCTCTGAAGCAGCCTTGAGACCTGGCGAGGAGAGCCATACTGGACTACCCGATCAACATTTCCGATATCGATCCCTAGCTCCATTGATGAGGTGCATATAAGGCCCCTGAGCGCTCCGGACTTAAACTCTTCTTCGGCTTCAACACGGGCTTCGAAGGATAGGGAACCGTGATGCACTCCAATGGAGGCTCCAAGCTTACGGAAACCTGCTGCAAGAGCCTCTGCACTCTGCCGCGTGTTCACAAAAATAAGGGTGGACTGGCTTTCTTCAACTATTTTCCTGATGCAGAGAAGGTGAGAGGCGAACTCAGGATCACAACCGACTGTTCTTGCAATTTCCAGGATTTCCTTTTCTCTGGCTGCATATCCGGTTGTATCTCCAATAATATCCCCTACGTTATCCTCTACGTTATCCTCTACGTTATCTCCAACTTTATTCCCTACTTTATTCCCTACTTTATTCTCTACTTTATTCCCTAATCTATCTCTGGATTCATCTTCGGCTGCACCTCCGACTGTATTTCCACTGTGGCTCTCTCCAGAGAGGTGAGGGCTGACCACATCGAACTCCAGCAATTTCAGCAGTGCAACTTCAATAACCGTAAAATCCCGGTTTGTTCCTGCCAGAAACTTTGCAATCTCCCAGGGGTTCCCGACTGTTGCAGAAAGCCCTATTCTCTGGAACTCCCCTGAGATTTCCACAAGCCGCTCAAGCCCGACAGTTAACTGAGCTCCGCGTTTTGAGCCTGCAAGCTCATGGATTTCATCGACCACGACATGGGTTACGGTTTCAAGGTTCTGCCGCAGACGGGAGCCCGTAAACATTGCCTGCAGGGTCTCAGGGGTCGTGATCAGCACGTCAGGCGGGTTTCTCGACTGGCGCTGCCTTTCACTCTGAGGAGTGTCCCCATGCCTGACCTGAACTTTAACGTCAAGCATTTGCCCGAGGACTTCAATTCGGGAAAGCATGTCCCGGTTAAGCGCGCGCAGGGGAGTAATATAAAGGGCGGAAATGCCTCTTCGCGCTTCAGGTTTCTTTTTCAGGATGCTGTGAAAAACGGGAAGCACTGCAGATTCGGTCTTTCCCGACCCTGTCGGAGCTATCAGAAGGGTGTGCTTTCCGTCCATTATATGAGGAAATGCCCTTTCCTGTGGTTCTGTAGGTCTTTTAAACCCCAGAGTGTCCAGGGCTCCCTGAATTTTCGGGTGGAAAGAGTTAAAGATATTATTGAATGTCATTTTCCCTGTAATTAATTTCAATAATGGATAACCTAATATTTTGTTAATACGCACGAGTATAAATATCAGTATGTAAAATCCGAGCCACCCCGCGCAGTTAATGTTAATATTTTTTTCCGGTACTGATGAAGGCGGACACGGGCGGCGTGCGGTGCTGCAAATAAAGAACAAGCGGAAGGTTCCTTTCAGGCTTGTCTGGAATAAAAAAGAAGGGGATTTTCTCCCCGGCTGGCCTGTCCGCTTAGCAGTATAAACTCGGACCTGCGGAACAGAATTAGTCTGAATTGATCAATCAATCAATCAATCAATCAATCAATCAATCAACCAATCAATCAGTCTTCCCTTTTCATCTGCGGGAAAAGGATTACTTCTTTGATGGATTCGAGGCCTGCAAGGATCATGGTAAGGCGGTCAATTCCGAGCCCCATGCCTCCGGTTGGGGGCAGTCCGTACCCGAGAGCGTTTATGAAATCGTAATCGACTGTTTGGGCTTCAAGGTCTCCAAGCTTTCTTTTCTTATCCTGGTCTTCGAACCTCTTTTCCTGTTCAAGCGGGTCGTTTAATTCGGAATACCCGTTTGCCAGTTCCCAGCCATTAAGGAAAAGCTCGAAGCGCTCGACAAAACCTGCTTTTTCCCTGTGGTTTTTAGCGAGGGGGGAGTTTTCTACAGGGAAATCGTATATGAAAGTCGGGTTTATGAGTTTGTCCTCTACCAGACCCTCAAAAAGCAAGGCAAGAAACTCACCGTGGCTTTTTGCCTTTTCGTAGTCTTCAATCCTGTTCTCGATGGCGATTTTCTTCAGCTCTTCAATAGAATGAGCAAAGACATCAAGCTCAGCATATTCTTTTAAGGCATCTTCCATGGAAATCCTCTTCCACGGAGAGCGGAGGTTGATAGTTTTTTCTCCCATCTGCACTTCATAGCCGCCTGTCAACTTGAATACGAGTTCAGAGATCAGACTTTCGGTTAAGTCCATCATATCATTATAGTCTCTGTAAGCCTCGTAGACCTCAATCATTGTGAATTCAGGGTTGTGGGTTGTGTCAATGTCTTCATTCCTGAAGTTTTTGGCAATCTCAAAGACCTTCTCGTATCCGCCAACAACAAGCCTTTTGAGGTAAAGTTCGGGGGCAATCCTGAGGAACAGGTTCTGGCCGAGGCAGTTGTGGAAAGTTGTAAAGGGTCTTGCATTTGCGCCTCCGTATACGGTCTGGAGCACAGGGGTCTCAAACTCGAGAAATTCCCTTTCAGCAAGGAATCTTCTGATTTCGGAGATCATTTTGCTCCTCATAACGAAAATTTCTCTCTTTTCGGCATTGACTATAAGGTCAAGGTACCTTTTTCTGTACCTGGTCTCGACGTCTTTTAAGCCGTGGAATTTTTCGGGGAGGGCACACAGGGACTTGGAAAGCAGGACAAATTCAGACACACTAATGGAATCTTCTCCTCTCTTTGTTCTGAAAATCTCGCCCTGAACCCCTATGATATCTCCGGAGTCCACAAGGTTCTTTACAGTCTCGAACTCTTCATCCGGGAGGTTTCCTTTCCTTACAAGCACCTGAATCCTGCCGGTCTGGTCACCAAGGTCGGCAAATATCATTTTACCGTGCTTTCTGATATTATAGAGCCTTCCTGCGGTCCTGACAGATAAGCCATCATTTTTTTCAAAGTCTTCGAATTTTTTAAGGATATCGCAGATATCCCCGTTCTTTTCGAACTTATAGGGATATGGGTTGAGTCCCTGGCTTATTATACCGTTTAATTTTGCAAGTTTTGAGTCGTCAAAAGCTCCGGAACCCGATAAACTGGTATAATCAGGCAGGGGCATTTTTTCAGAGATGTCCGTGTTGTTAATTTCCATGGTCATTTAATCAGTACATCCTCTTCAGGTTAATGTGAATAAATTAGTAAATTGGTTAATAGTCAATTAGCAGACCGATCAACAATCAATCAGTAACCTGCTTAAAGAAACTATAAATGTATCAATAATCAATAAATCAGCCCAACTCAACGCAGAAGAGGGTTTTAAAGGATCTGCCAGGAGCCTGTGAATTACTGGGAATTATACATCCACTTCGTGGCTGAATACTGAAGGTCTGAATTATAAGAATAACAACTGTCTATTATAATAACTGTCTATTAGCCTGATTCCTGACATTTATTTTTTTCCATACATCCATGCATTTTATATAAAAATATTGAGAAAAGAATCTACAGATTAATGAAAAATACTATTTTTCTCTGAGAAGCTTCTTCACACAGACTTTGCTGCAGAAATTCACACTGCATATTATTCTGTGAATTAATTCACAGGATTTATAATCTTTCCTCGGCCTTAAATGAAATTATGAACTCTGTCCCTGGTCCCTTTTTAAGCTCAATATTACCGGCCAGCTGGTCAATAAGTATATTTACTAACTGCAATCCAAGCGATTCAATACTCCCCAGTTCTATATTTTTAGGGATTCCTTTTCCGTTATCTGAAATTGTCAGGCTGAAAAGAGATTCGTGTATTTTATCATTGTTTTCTTCCCTGCAAAGCTGGATGCGAATTTCCCCTTCTTCACCTTCAGTAAATGCATGTTTAAGAGAATTCGAAACGAGTTCATTGACGATTATTCCTAGCGGAATAGCAGTATCCATATTAAAGAACGCGTTTTCTTCCAGATCCATTAATAGATGCAGATTTTTACTTCTAAGGCTATAAGTCTGGAAGAGATTTTTAGCTAGTTTTCGAAGATACTCTGAGAAGTTCAGAGTATCGGTTCCTTCCCCTTGATATAATTCTTCATGAATAAGGGACATTGAAAGTACCCTATTCTGGCTTTCCCTGAAAGCTTTAAGTACATCTTTATCCCGGAACTTTTCAGCCTGCAGATCGAGAAGGGAAGAGATAACCTGCAGGTTATTTTTGATCCTGTGATGAATTTCTTTTTTGCGGGCAGTCTCAAGATTTGCCAGAGCTTTTTCAGCCTTTTTACGTTCAGTGATATCCTGAACTATTCCTTTTATTCGAACAGGGACAGTTACATTATACGAAACAAATTCCGATTTCAGGTGGACTATACGCTCTTCCCCGTTAGCCAGGACAATCCTGTAATCAATACCAGATGATTTTCCTTTTACAGCTTTTTTAATGGCATTACAATAGTGGTCTCGATCATCTGGATGGATGTAACATAAATATTCATTGTAAGATGGTGCTGCTTTTTTGGGATCTCGTCCGAAAATACGATACATTTCCTCAGACCAGTACGCTTTATCCGATGCAATATCCCATTCCCAGTTCCCGATATGAGCCATTTTTTGAGCTTCAGCAAGGCCTTTCTCGTTCTCTTTCAATGATTTATAAGCGCCTTCAAGCTGGGCTGTTCGTTCTTCAATTATTCCTTCTAAATCGTCGTATGCCTTTTTTAGAGCTACTTCTGCTTTTTTGCGTTCGGTAATATCCTTGGCGATCTCGAACCGTACATCCCGGCCGTCCGGCCACTTGATGATCCGGTCCATGATCATGAAATGCCGGTCCACTGTGGGGTTGTAATACTCCCAATGGTAGAGCTTGTCCCTCTCCTTTAAAATAATAGGACTGCTGCAGAAATCACAGGGAGAGTCTCTCTGCTGGAACTCCCGATAGCAAATCCCTCCCACTAGTTCACCGCCGAACTTCTCCTTCATCGCCTTATTCGCGTACAGCACCTCATAGGTATGCGGATCAGTCACATACACCACATCGTCGATACCATCGAAAATGGACAGGAGCTGGGATCGCTCGAAAGCCAATGTCTCCTCGACCCGTTTGCGCTCGGTGATATCTATGAATGCAGAAATTGATCCATGTGGGTTGCCCTGTTCATCGCGCAAGGGTTTAGCGTTACCCAGTAAGTGTCGCATCGTGCCGTCAGGATAGACAAAGTTAAATTCGTAGTCGAGTAGCTCTGTGCCTGCAGCCGAAATATGAAGCGGCATCTCTGCAGGCAACAGCTCTACTCCATCCTTGAATACCCTGAAGGTTTCCGGTATCTCTCCTTCAGTAGCGGATTTGGAAGCATTTGAGCCTTCAGGAATCCGGAGCCATTCATAATAGAGCCGGTTGCCAGTTATATGAAGTGCCTGGGGGTCGTGGGCTACCCATACTGCAGTGGGCACTGCATCCAGTAATACTGCGAGTTCATCCGAGCGAGCTCTCTCACGCTTCTCACTCTCCCGCAATGCATTAACAACGGCATCACGTTCCGCCAGCGCCTGGAACATCGTGATATTGCTGTAGCTTAACTGTGAGAGCATGTGAGCAAGTTTCGTTAAGAAGGTCATGCCTGTATCTACAGTCTCCCTGCTCAACCGCGGAACTTTTTCAAGCGCTGCCATGTATTCTTCTTCATTGAAACCGTATTTTCTGGCATGGGATCGGAAGATCTCATAGTCCGGAAACTCATCCTCAAAAAAGAACTGACCTGAGAAAATATTGCCGACGTGTTGACCGCCCACAATAATCGGGGTCACTATATCCCACATATTGTTCCTGCACCTGTACAGCTTAAACTCTCCAGGGAGAACGCCCGCGGATAGCTTTGTATCACTTTCTATACAGTGCTTGCAGGTTTCAGGGTGAGCCCTGTGGAATCCGGTGCAGATATCCTGCCATCCGATACTTACCAAAACGTTGCCTTTGAGGTCTACCAGGGCCATGGTTATGTGAGCAAACGTATAGAAATCATCCATGAGGGACTGGATTGCCTGGGCATCAATAATATCAGCAAGCTCCATATTCTCCATCCCCAGAACAGGCGAAAGAATGCTTTCCAATTTAGGCCTGATGCGTTCCTCAATCTGGCACTGTCTGCCTGTCAGTTTAGCTTCTTCCGCCCTCATGCCCCTGGTAATATCCTAAGTAATATAGAAACCATCAGGTAGTGTGCCATTGTTATCAAGTTCCAGATCCGCCTCTTCGCGCACCCGCCTGATATCACTATCTGCGGTGATGCGGGATTCAGGATCTTCCCGGTTATCCTGCTGCACTTCTTCAACCTTCTATTGTCTGTAAGTAAGCCTGACAAATTTAGTATTATATGAAAGTAATAAGGGAATATAAGTTACATGCTATTATTTCTGATACATTTGAATTGTTTTCTGTCTTTGGTTTTTCTCTCGAAATAATCTGAAAATTCATGTCGGTAATTATTTGAGTCAGTAATATATCTTTAATTTCATAAAGAAATTTGGAGATGTTGATAAATGTTTTGTTGAACGGGTTTTAAAAGAAAAATTAGACTAAAAAAATAAGAGGAGGTATTTTAGATAAGGAACTTAAAAGTCAGAAAAAGAACAGGGCTATTTTCGCCAGAAACTTGAAATCTTTTTCAAAAGATACAGCCGAAAGCTATTTTTATGTAACAAACCTGCTCCGACGCTTAAAGTTAAATCCTCTGGCTGTCTGACCATTGGCTCATACTGATTTTTCCGGGTTTTTGCGCCTCATACTCCCGATATTGCTTCTAACCTTTGTATGCTGCAGCTTGCGGATGTTTCGGATCTGCCCGAGCCTTGTCCCGTCAAGCAGGTACACCTCGGCATTTTCAAGTTCTATCCCGCCGGACGAGAAAACCGGACCCAGAAGATCTTCCTGCGTTGACTCGTTAAAGGGAACACCTCCGCAAAGTTCGTTAAAGGCAGGCATGATAAAAACTTCAGGGTCAGCCCAGTCGTACCCGTTTTCAAAATCAAGGTTTCCAAAGCGTTCTTTAAAAGCTTCGGCTTTGAACTTCGTCCTGATCCAGGCAGATTCAACTATAGAATACCCGAATGTATCGGTAAAACGGATTGTAGGGTGGTTATGGGCAACGATCACGTGGGACGCAGTCAACAGTTCAGGAGCAGGCCAGGTATGCCCATGGAAGTACCCTATCCCATCAAGGACAGCACCCCTTGCCGAATGGACTTTTATATCCTTTTGCCCGCTGAAGAGAAATTCGATTCCTCCATCATGGTTTCCCGGTAGAATATCCACATGCGCGTATTCTGCAAGCGTTTCAAGAAAGTGCGGAATCTCATCTTTTTCCTGCCAGGACACCTGAGGAACGTTGTGTTTTATATCTCCAAGGAGCACCACCCGGTCAGGAGAAACTGTCTGTATATACCCCAGAATCCGGTCCAGCCGATCCTTCATGCGGCTGGGCAGATTAATTCCGCTCCTGTAGAGATCCCATTCGATCCCCAGGTGGATATCGGCGATAACCAGGGCAGTTTCCGTGTTCGTGGCTGTAAGTGCGGGTTCTTCAAGAATAGGTATGATTTCAGGCGGCATAAAGAATCAGTAGAGAGGGTTTTTAAATGTGATAGTATGCTAGGATAAAAATTTCAGTAGAGAAGTTTTTGGTGGTTCTCAGGCAGGTCAGCGTTCAGGTACAGAATATGTACGTCATGATATATAAATAAAATAGATGTTATAAAATCGGATGAGATTAAAAACGCTCGATCAAGGCAAGAAAGAAACATCTAAAAAATTTAAATTGATGTGAAATAATCAAAAGGTATTTTTGTTAAATAAAATACCCGGGAAGGAAATAGGGCATCTAGAGAAATAATAGCCAGATAAGTAGAAACAATAGCGAAAGAAGTAGAAATAATATCCAAAGAAATAAAAATGGAAACAGCAAAACCTGAAGATATTAAGACGTTGAAACGGCTAATATATGAGACAATTGATGCGTGCTATTCCGACATTTATCCCTGCGAAGCTGTTGACTATTTTAAAGAGTACCATAATACAGAGAATATCCTTAATGACATACTCAAAGGATACTGCCTGATTCTTACCTGCGGGAAGGAAATAATAGGGACAGGCACCCTCCTGGACTCTAATGCCAGAAAGGTCTTCATAAAGACCTTATATCAGAAAGTGGGGTTCGGAAAGAGAATTATGCACGGATTTGAAGACAAAGCTGTAGAAGAGGGAGTCAGGATGCTGGATCTGGATGCTTCGCTTGTAGCTTATCCATTTTACAGGGCTCTTGGGTATCAAACAAAGTCTAAAGAGATAATTCCGGTAAGAAACGGGCAAAACTTAAGATACTACAAAATGGTGAAAAATCTGGAGATTAGTTAAAACCGATCCGGAAACAATGGTCTGGAATTCCCTTTTTTTATCCTTTATTACCTATTATTATCTTCTTTTACCTATTAGTATCTTTTTTTACCTATTATTATCTTCTTTTACCTATTATCTTCTTTTATCTGTTTTTATCTTATTTTACCTATTTTTACCTCTCTTTGCTTGCTTTTCCCTTTTTTCCGGTTTTCCGGTTTTCCCTTCTTTTCCCCTTCATTCCTTTTTTCCCTTTTTCCTTTTTGCCCTGCTTTAGAATTAGTCTTACTCCCAAATTTTAAGAGCCATCGTTAAGAACCTTTTGTTTTTTGCTCTGCAAGCTTTTCTATCTTCACCGATAGCTCCTCCATCATTTTCCGCATCTCTGCAAGCTCAGCCTGTAC
The DNA here is from genome assembly GCF_055385895.1 of Methanosarcina subterranea. Lineage (NCBI taxonomy): Archaea > Methanobacteriati > Methanobacteriota > Methanomicrobia > Methanosarcinales > Methanosarcinaceae > Methanosarcina > Methanosarcina subterranea. The sequence goes on from NZ_AP042426.1 coordinate 4,195,063, forward strand.
CTGAAGAATTTTATCATATGTCGGACTCCGGTTGTCCTTAACCGCCTGTTCCTCAGCGAAACGCTGCTTGCTCGGCAGGATATATACGTAAATGATCCACATGGCGGTTATTCCAACGAGTCCCATAGCTCCGAGAAAAAGCAGATAATGCGGGAAAACAGCCCGGATATATGAATCTCCGGAACTGTAATACTGCAAGCGGCTGATCATGAGGAAGTTCAAAATTGAAAAAAGGAACATGGTTTCACTCATGAGGACGAGGAAACCGCCCAGCCTTGTGGTCATCTTGCGCTGGCGAGGGATGAGTTGATCAAACATATCGATAACCTGTTTTTAATTAGGATGATGTTTCGCAAACATAATAAATTTTGGGCACAGTTAGTAAAAATTAAAAAGTCGATCTCAGGACCGAAGCAAAACTCAAATAAACTCAAGTCCCGATCTCAGTTTCATCACTCAGAGATAACACTTTGCCTTACATCCACCTCAGCACATCCTCAATCGTGTCTACATACTGGATATCAATGTCTACTTCTTCCTCAATGTATTCTTCAGCGTCTACAACTTCCGGAACCCTCTCAACAACAGTAAAACCGCCAACCTTTCTTTCCACGATGTTGTAAATAACAAGCTCACTGTTTTCTCTGGGCAGAAGGAAGAGAGTTTTCCCCCCTGCTTCTGCTGCAGTGGCTTTTTCGAAAACCCCGCCTATAGCGCCGATATTGCCTTCATCGTCAATGGTACCGGTAAGGGTTACACTGTCATTAAGTTCGGTTCCATTGATTGCGGAAATCGTAAGAAGAGTCATGAGAGCACCTGCACTCGAACCATCGACACCAGGGATTTCCTGGTCTGCAGTAATGCTGAAGATAACATCACTGCCTGAAAGAGAAATTCCGGTTTCCTGCTGTGCAACGAAAACTGCAGTATTTGCAGCATCCTGAAAGATCACGCCCATAAGAGGAGTAGTCTGGACAAGCACCCGACCCTTTCCGGCTCTGGTTTCAACCGAGATATTCAGTAGAGCTCCCTCTTCAGAGACTACCTCCCGGACAAAAGGACCTGATTTTTCCAATTCAACATTCTGAAAGACAGCAGGAGCCTGTAAAGTGGCAAAACCCTGCATGCCTGCAGGACAGGCTTGAAGGTTATTTTCGAGTTCGAAAACTCTTTCCCTGTAGAAATCCAGCTGAGAAGCATAAGACTGGAGAGACTGGTTATTTTGAGTTACTTGCGTTTCGAGTCTTTTATTTTCCCTTTCGAGGGAATTTATCTGTGCCTGCATTTCCTGGATCTGCTCTCCCTCAACCGGAGCCTGCTCGAACAGAAGAAGGTAAGCATTCGCAACAAGCGAAAGGACAAGAATAAAGGCAAGAAGCTTGGATTTCATATAACGAATCAATTTGTCCCGGCTGGTACTTATTTCTTCCTTCGGATAAAGGGAGACACTACAGAAAAGAGCAGAGTCGGAGCAGACAGCATAATGTATGGGACTGACTATCTTTTCAGCGAGTAAATTGAAATGTATCTCCCTTCAAGAAACCCGTATTTTTGAGCAGGTATATTCGCTGAACAAAGACTTATCAGCAAGATTATCCATAACCAGTTGTTGTCCATAACCTGTTTTTGGCTCTTATGGCTGGTCTTTCAGGAGTATAGCCCTCTTTTTACACTACTTTCATCTATATGTTGCTCTTTGGCTTGCTCTATAAGTTCTTCGCTGTCTTTTCCGTCGTGTCTCCACATCAATGTTACTTTCAGGTTTGTTTCTTTATCTGATTTGGTAATGACTGCCCTACCATCTGTAGTCAGGCGAAGGTTAAAGCTTAGCTGTACCTGAGAAGGCCTGCGTTCAAGAGGTATTTCCTCCACAGTATCTCCAACCTTTCTTGAAAGCTCCTTGATAAGAAGCATTGCATTATTAATCGAATCTACGGATTTCTCTTCCACAGCTTTCGGAGATACGAGCGTCATTTTTATTGTACCTGGAGCATGCCCCAGTTCGGCTAAAAGCGGCCCTATTTTTACAGGTTCCTTATTGGGCTTTTTATTTTCATTTTTATCTTCATCTTTATCTTCATTATTGGTCGAGCCTTTATTGATAATACCTTTAAAGTTCACGCATTGTTACCCCCATAGGCAATAAAGGGACGTATGATAGAAAGAAAGGATACGGCCCGGAAAGAGTGAATAAGATATATAAAATAGTATATAATTGAATAAATAATTGTTGACATATCAGATTTCGGATTTTAGATTTCAGCTACTATGGCTAAGAAAGTAGCACTAAAGTTGAAACTCGTAAAGAAATTAATTAAAGTTCAAGGAAAAAATAAGGTAAAAATAGCCAAAATACAAGGAAAGTAGGATAAATTGCAGGGAAAATAAATTTGAGGAAAAAAGATTGAAAGCATGGGAATTTTTTATACTCCCCAGACTTGGAACTTTTTACATTTTCTGGACATTATATTCTTGAATCTATATTTTCTGGAAAGAGCAGTGATTACCCTGCCTTTGCAGAGTTTTTACTGATGTAAACTTCGCCTGTCAGAGTGAGGAATAGTTGACACGATTTTCCTCATGCTTTTATTCCATTTCCTCGGATTCTCCTTCTGCAAGTTTTACTTTCTTATTGCAGATATTACAGGTCCCCTGTTCAGTAATGCAAGGCTGCCTCGGGGCCTCACCTCCACATATTCCGCACTTTACCATACCATTTCACCTCCTCTTACCCGGTATGGGCATCTGTTGCCCATTAGTAATCAATCTACTATTGATATATACATGATCGGAAGCAAAATATGCAAAATGCCTGCTGTGCTTTAAAAGGACTGATATATCAGAATGGCCTGATCAGTGGCTTTAGAGACAGGAACAGAGGTATTTTTGAGTAAAGCTAAAAAATGTAAAGAAAGGATTCGATAGAATTCTACAGGATTTCTTGAGTGAACTACACCTACCTAAAATCTTCGTAAACTCAGATTTTTGAGGAAGGTGCTTCCTGCTTCATACTAGGCGGTTGCCGTTTTTTCCTGGTCCACAGGCTCAAACCGTAGTCCCTACGGCGAATTTCTTTATATTGATAGCTGCATTAATGTCCCTATCATGCAAAACATTACAGGAAGGACAAAGCCACTCTCTAATATCTTCTGTCAAATTTGGATGCTTATAACCACAAACGTTACAAGTTTTTGAAGATGATTCCCATTGACCTATCTTCAAAACTGTTTTACCAGACCATTCAGCTTTGTATGTTAATTTTTGCACGAAAGAATACCATGCTGAATCACTAATAGCCTGTGCTAATTTGTGGTTCTTTTTCATTCCTTTAATATTTAAAGTTTCAACTGCTACTGCTTGGTTTTCGCTGATTAGCTTTTTTGAAACTTTATGTTGAAAGTCATGTCTCTGATTAGCAATTTTCTCATGCAACTTAGCAAGTTTGTATGCTGCCTTTCTACGGTTTTTTGAACCTATGACTTTCCTGGAAACTCTTCTTTGCAAGAATTTCAATCTTTCAAGAGAAGTTTTCAGGAATTTAGGATTATCTATTTTTTCTCCTGTAGAAAGAGTAGCAAAAGTCAAAAGTCCAACATCAACTCCAATCATTGTAGCATGGGAAAATGATTCAGGTTCAGGACATTTCTCTCCATCATCAGTTAAGATACTGATATAGTATTTTTCTGTAGGGGTTCTCGATACCGTTATTGTTTTTAGAAATTCAGAATTAGAATTACTTTTAATAATATTTCCTTCTAATTCCATTTCCTTAAAAAGTTGCTTATGTATCTTAACTTTTATCCAACCGATTTTTGGTAAATTAATTTTAGAGGTAGCAAAATTAATAATATAATGTTGTGGAATTTGGAAAGAGAAATAATTATCTCTTTTTCTTTTCTTTTGTGGATATTTAAACCCATCCTTAAAGAAATGGTTGAATGCAGAATTAAGATTTTTGCTAGTTTGTTGCAGAGATTGAGAATTTACTTCTTTCAAGAAAGGATAAGCTTCTTTAAGAACTTGAATATGGTTATTAAGTTCAAATTCAGATATACTTATTCTGAATTTTTTATACATCAATGATTTTATTTCAAGAAGTTTATTGTAGACAAATCGAGTACTGCCGAAGTGTTTTTCCATAAGGGCTTTTTGTTCCTTATTAGGGTAAATTCTGTATCGGATTCCTCTCTTCATCGGCATTATATACGTTTGGAAACTATATCAATATTAACAGGATAACTACCGGTATGATGTTGGGAAGTTGACGGCTCTCATCCCCTCCCTGTACCATTCGGGCGAAAGTCCGATGTGCTGAGGAAGGGGGCTTCCCGCCTTATGAGATAAAATCCTGCAATATTACAGGAATTACGAGAAGATGTTGTGATTTCCAGGGAAAAAAAGGTTAAAAGTCCTGGTGAGACTGAATGAAGAGACTGAATGAGTATACTCTTCATCTTACTTTTTCTATCCATGCTGCATAGAAAGAGCTGGGATAGAGAAAGAAAAGTGGATCTAACTCTTTAACCCGAGCTTACTCGAAGAATACTTTACCTTTTAACTTTCTTCGGCTTTTTTGACTTTCGGTCCCTCTTTTGTGTCCTGAACGATATAACCAAGAGATTTTATATTCTCCCGGATCACATCGGAATTTGCCCAGTCTTTCTTTTTCCGGGCTGCCTCACGTTCTTCCACCAGGCTGGCAACTTCCTCCGGGATTTCCTCTTTGCCTACCTGTGCGAAGATGCCAAAAGCATCTGAAAATTGCTTATAAAGGGAGTGGATTTGCTCCAGAACCTGCCTGTTTCTTCCGGCTTCAAGGTATACGTTAGATGTGCGCGAAAGCTCCCTGAAAACTGTTATGGCTTTAGGAGTATTAAAATCGTCTTCTAATGCTTCTCTGAATTGAGTTTCAAGTTCAGGAAGGGATTTAAGGGTTTCCAGGTCTCCGGGATTTGATTCATCTTCTACATTCTTCAGAGCAAATTCAAGGTTATCAAGGGTCTCTTTGAGCTTCAGATAATTATTTTTTGCATTTTCTGCAAAGGCTCCGGAATAATCCAGCTTTTTTCGATAGTGTACTGAAAGGAACATGAAGCGTACAACCTCCCCCCCGTATTTCTCAACAATTTCGGGCAGGGTGAAAACGTTTCCTCTGGACTTGCTCATCTTCTCCCCTTCAACTATAAGGTGCTCTCCATGAACCCAGTTACATACGAAGGGTTCTCCTGTTGCGCCTTCTGACTGGGCAATCTCATTTTCATGGTGAGGAAAAATAAGGTCTACGCCTCCGATGTGCATATCCAGAGTCGGACCAAAACTGTTCATTGCCATTACCGAACATTCGATGTGCCATCCAGGGCGGATTTTCCCCCAGGGACTTTCATAATAGATCCCCCTTTCAATCTCTTCAGGAGTTGAGGCTTTCAGAAGAGCAAAGTCCCTCGGATTGTCTTTATCGTATTCATCCACATCTACGGATGCGCCAATTATGATATTATCAAAATCGAGCTTTGAAAGCTTGCCGTAATCCGGAAACCCTGAAATCCTGTAATAGACAGACCCGCCTTTTTCGTAGGCCAGCCCTTTTTCGATCAGCTTCCGTGCAAGTTCGATCATCCCGTCAACATTTTCCGTAGCTCTTGGATATGCTGAAGCCCGCTTTATGTTCAGCATATCAAGGCCTTTAAAGAATTCTGCAGTGTATTTATCCGTAAAGTCCTTAAGAGACATTCCGGCTTCTTTTGAGTCCCTGATAGTTTTGTCATCGATATCCGTAATATTCATCACGAGTTTTACCTTATACCCCAGATACTCAAGGGTTCTAACGATATTGTCAGTCATTAGAAAAGTTCGGTAGTTTCCTATATGGGGCATATTGTAGACCGTGGGCCCACACGCATAAATCGAAACCTCGCCTTCCTTTACAGGTTTGAATATTTCCTTTGTTCTTGTCAGGGTATTGTAGACTTGCAGCATTCGGAACGCCTCTGATTATTGGAAAATGCCTGAAAGCATATAGAAGAAAGCAAAAAATACAGTTCAACGCATTTGTTCTCTGTTAATTAGCCAGATTAATTGTTTCAATTTCTGGCCTGTTAATCAGCTAAACTGCTCTATATTTCAGCTAATTAAGCATAGCTGCCCTGTTACTTTTAATTTAGTCACAACTGCTTTATTACTCCCAATTGCTTTATTACTTTTGTAGCTCCTGTAAACTCCTTAATAAAAGAGCCTGAAACCGGGAACCTGGGGTAAAGGTCAGGAGAAATCTTCTTCAAATACTGATACTCCAAGCCTTTCCAGGATTTTTCCAAGCCGAAAAAGAGGGAGCCCAACTGCATTAAAGAAATCTCCTTCTATCCTTTCTACCATGACTGCGCCTTTTCCCTGAGCTGCAAAAGCCCCGGCTTTGTCAAGAGGTTCCCCTGTCCTGACATATGCTGAGATCTGTTCTTTGCTCATTTTAGCTATCCAGACATTTGTTGATTCGTATTCGCTAATTTCCTGCTCACTGTCAAGGTCCAGAACCGTGAGTCCGGTTATAACCTGAATCTCTCTCCCACTTAATTTTTCGAGCATCTTCTCAGCTTTATCAGGCAGGTGCGGCTTTCCCAGAATTTCCCCCTCGAAGATGACCGACGTATCAGCAGAAATGAGAATTCCTGAGTTAAAGTGTTTTGCCACATCCCTGGCTTTCTCTACGGAATGCCTAATAAGGAGCTCCTCAGGGTCCAGTCCTGGTTGAGGCGGTTCTTCATAAGAACTCGGATAAACAAGAAAATGATCTCCAATCAGCTGTCTAAGCAGTTCTTTTCTCCTTGGGGAGGCAGACGCGAGAATTATCCTGCGCATGGGAAAAAGTCCGGATGGATAGGATATATTTGTATGCATAAAAAGTAAATAAGTGGTAAATTTTTGCTTATGCGCGGGCGCTTTCGAAGAACTTTCTGACATTGTACAGGTCCTCAGGTTTTCCCAGCAGGATACAGGCATCATTAGCCTGAAGAAGGAAATCCCCGGCTGGAGTGGAGAAAAAATTCGAGCGCCTGCGGACTGACAGTACGGTTACCCCATGCTCTTTCCTGAACTCCAGGTCTGCAAGGGTTTTTCCGTCAAAATCAGAGCCTCTGCCCACTTTGAGGATCTGAATATCGATTCCCGGAAGCCCGTCTTTTATGCTGAAACCACTGTCAATACCTGTATCAACGGTCAGTTTCCGCAGTCTCCTGTAACCGTGAGCTCGCACATCATTTACCATTTTTTCAATGTCTTCCCTCGGGACGAGATACTTTTCAAGCAGTCGGACAAAAATCTCTACTGAGGTTTCGTATTCTTCAGGGATTATTTCATCCGCGCCCAGGGCATTAAGCCGTTTCATTTCCTGCAGGTCATGTACCTTTGCAATAATGCAGATATTAGGGTTCAGTTCCTTTGCGGCCTTGACTATTTTCCTTGTGGCGGCAGCGTCGGACATCCCGGTTATAAGGACTCTTGCACTCTTAACTCCTGCATGTTCCAGAACAGCACCAAAGGTTGCGTCTCCATACTGTATTTTTTCCCCATTTGATTTCTCCTGTTGCACAATTTCAGGGTTCATTTCAATGATAGTATAGGGAATACCTGCGGCTTTTGCAGCCTTCGAGACTGTCTTTCCGGAAAAGCCAAATCCTACCAATATAAGGTGGTCTTTCATCTGAGGCTCGGTTTTTTCTTCATAATCAAGGGGCTCCGAATAAATGCCCTGTACCAGTTTCATACCAAAAGCCGTGCTTGAAACCTTCCTAACAATGAAATCAGCAGGCCTGTAAGAAGCATTGATCACAAAAGGCGTAACCCCCATAGTTATGATAGAGACTGCCAGAAAAGCCTGATAGGTTTCCTCTGTGAGGAGAGAATATTCCAGCCCCAGCCTGGAAAGGACAAAAGAAAATTCCCCTACCTGAGATAGAGCAAGCCCTGTCAGTATAGTTGTACGGAGAGGAGACCCGAGAAGGAAAGTTACACCCACTCCGGCTATTAATTTTATGACAATGAGAATCACCGTTGCAAGAATAAGAAGAGGAAGGTTATCAAGCAGATAACTGACATCCAGAAGCATGCCTACGGACACGAAAAAAAAGCTCATAAACATGTCTTTCAAAGGCAGGATATTACTCATTGCCTGATGGCTGTATTGAGATCCCGATATAACAATCCCCGCTAAAAAGGCTCCAAGAGCTAGAGATAGCCCTATGCTGGAGGTAAAAATAGCTGCTGAGAGACAGATGAAAACAACACTGACGAAGAACAGTTGTTTGCTGCCTGTCTTACCTACGTGATAAAATATCCAGGGAAAAAGAAATTTGGCACTCAGGATAAAAACCAGAATGATCAGCGAGCCTTTGAAGAAAATATTAGGAAGTGCCCCCTCAAAACTCACAGAACTTCCTGCAAGCATAGGAGTGATCAAAATAAGGGGTACGATTGCGAGGTCTTGAAATATCAGAATTGCAAGCGAGGTTTTTCCATGTGGAGTATAGACTTCATTTCTGTCCTGAAGGACTTTGAGAACTATTGCAGTACTGCTAAGTGATATCAGGAACCCTATAAAAACAGATGTTGCAGGGCTAAAACCAATCCATGAACAGACAATAAGGGTAAGAGTTGTTGTAAAGAGGATCTGGAGAATTCCTCCTGCCATCACAGCCTTTTTCATCTTCCAAAGTTCTTTTAAAGAAAGGTCTACTCCGATCGTAAAGAGAAGGAAAACGATGCCGAGTTCGGCATTCAGCTCCATATTCTGCCCGCTATCCAGGATCCCAAGCCCATGAGGCCCTATCAGCATTCCGGTAACAAGAAAACCAAGTACCGGAGGGACTTCAAATTTATAGAATATTGTAAGGATAAGAATAGCAAAGCCGAGAATTACATCAACATGTGCCAGTACAGAGAATTCCATTTCGTTTTACGCCTCTGGGAATCAGAACAAAGTATTTAAAATTTCCAGTAAGTGAAGTTTCTTGAATTTCTAGGAGATATAGTAAATCTGAGTACAGGAAACACAATAGGACGGAGTGTATATCGAACATTTATGCTCTCCCGCCCATCAAAAATTATCTACTGTAAGTGAACAAATATTTATTAAGAGATATAGTATTTTCGGTAGGAAAAAATGTGGAGAGGAAAAAACATGGAGTAAAGCGGGGGTATGTACAGTTATCAGGTTTATTTCCGTGTTCTCCGTGATTTACGCCTTTGACTTAGATTGTGAAAGAACTCTGGTGCCCGGATACTGATTACCATACCTTTGGGATCAGTCTGTCTGTTCTCTTTGTATACTCCCTGTACCCTTTCACTTCCCTGATTAAGGTCTCTTCTTCCAGTTTCAACCTGTATAAGAACAGGAAAATCAGCACTACCGAAATGCTGAGGGAATAAAACGCATTGAGTATAAGCGGAATGCCGACAGCTTGTAATAGATTTCCTGCATAGGCCGGATGCCTTATGAACCTGTAAGGACCATTTTCGACCAGCTCGTGGTTATCCTTGATCTCTATATGGACAGAGAAATATTCTCCCAGTGTCCATATGCCCCAGGCCCTGAGGACTGTTCCAGACACTACCAGCACTGCTCCTATGGCTGTAACGGCAAAAGAATACCTTGAAAAAAGACTGTATTCAAGTGCCGGAACAATTAAAAGCAGCCACCAGAAGAATAAAAGCAGATGGCGAGTCCATTTATTTGATTGTATTCCTGTAATGTCCGAGCCTTTACATGCGAATTTTTCTGCCCGCAGGTAGAATACGAGGACTCCTGTATAAACATAAACTGGCAGATGGTTTAAAGAGCTCCATGTATCACCCATAATCATCCAGGCTGCAGCTGCCAGCAAAAGCATGAAGATACCTATACTCCAGCTGATCCAATCTTCGGTTCTATTTTCGAATTTAACCATTTACTATTTTAATTAAAGTAATTGTTTTTCTACTTTTCCGGCCTCAATAAACTCATATGAAACACAAAAGGTAAGTCAAGCTTTAAAGTTTAGACACATTTCCGGAAGTCGTGAAAAAACCGTCAAAAATATCATTGTTGACAGCTTCATTCAGCGGTATGAAAGAAGCCCTTCTTCTTATTGATATCCAGAGCGATTATTTTCCAGGCGGCAGGATGGAACTTGCAGGCATGGAAGATGCGGCAAAAAAGGTAGTTTCCCTCATTAAAGCATTCCGTATTACGGGCAAGCCTATTTTCTTTATTAAGCACCTGTCTGTCAGACCTGGAGCCACTTTTTTCATACCCGGGACTCTCGGGGCAGACATCCATGCCAGCATCCAGCCCCTTCCTGAGGAGACGGTCATTGAAAAACATTTCCCGAATAGCTTTTTCCAGACCGAACTCCTCTCGCGGCTGAAAGAAGCGGATGTGACAAATCTGGTAGTTTGCGGGGCGATGAGCCACATGTGTATAGACACAACCGTCAGAGCTGCAAAAGAACTTGGTTTTACTTCTACCCTGATTGCCGATGCCTGTGTCACCCGTGATCTTAAATTAGAAAATAAGCTTCTGCCTGCCTGTACTGTTCATGCTGTCTTCATGGCTGCACTGGACGGCATGTTTGCAACTGTTATGACTGCAGAGGAGTACCTTTCCTGAAAGTTCCCTTTTTAAAATTTCTTGCCGAAATTTTTTATATACAAATATTCCTTTTTCTGAGGCTCAAGTTTGTGATTTTCTGATTTTTCGTGATTTTGTTCTGATTTTTCAGGGGAAAGCTTCCTATAGAGTTTTGCGAAGGGAGTTTCAGTTATTCCGTGAAGTACAATTGACATGCAAACTATGAGGCTGACAACAGGCCATATTTCCATTATTCCGGTTTGTCTCATTGAGACCTGGGAATAGTAGAAAGCTCCTATCCCGACAGGGCCGAACCAGCCAGCAATAAGCCCTCCCACCCGAGTTTTGCCCACTCCTGCCAGGGTAAAACAAGGCCCAGAAGGGTAAATATAGGGACCATAAAAAAGCGGTCTACACCTTCAACAACATGCTCCTCTTCATGCCTTTCTTTTTCGGTTGAGACCATACTGAAAATAGTCCCTGCAACAAAAACAGCAAGTATTCCCTCACCCTCAAGGAGTTTTACTCCCCCGAGTACCAGGAGCGTAAGAGCCAGGCAATATGAGTAATAAGAGGATGCGTCAATGGTGCCCTTACTTTCGGCGATTCTCAGCATGCGGCCGGATATATAGCCTGCTACAGATCCAAGGACTATGGAAAAGCCCATTTCCCAGAGGAGGGTGTGTACTGTCCAGCGGTTTAAAGCCTCAGCAGGCCTGAGAGCCATCAATAGAATAAGGAAGAACTACAAAAAGGTAAGCCAGACCTTCGTTGGAACCTGCTTCTGTCAAAAGAAAGTGCCTTAATCTTCCAGGGAGGTTTTTTTCTGCCAGCTTCCCGCTTACTACGGATAAAGTAAGTATGGGGTCGCTTGGAGTTACAATAGCTCCTATAAGCAGGGATATGGTAAACCCAAAGCCTGTAATCCAGTACGTGAGCAAACTGCTGGCAATCCATCTGAAAGGCATTGTAACTACATGCATCATTACTACGGACCGCCAGTGTTCTTTAGTATACGAGGAAGGGACTCGAAGCGCCACTCCCATTACACCAACAGCAACCGCTAGCCTGGCAACCTCTTCGAGCAACCTGTGGTTCCAGATATCCAGATCAAAAATCCCAGAGACCGCCGGACTCAATAAAACCCCCAGGACCAGGGCTGCAATAGGCTCTGAGAAATTTAACCTTTTAATGACTTCGGAAATAAGCCCCAGAAAGAAGACCAGCCCGCCTATGATAACAAGGACTATGTTAATCGTCTCTTCCATTCCCCATTAACCCCAAAAAGCTATTATTTCCAAAAAGCTACTGTCCTCGCAAAAACCGGTATTACCAAAAAACTACTATTCTTCAAATTCATTCTTTTAAGATATATGGTTAGAAAGGTATTTAGAATTATAATCAAATTTCTATTTTCTAAATTGCAAGTCAGAGATGCATTTTTGAATCATATTTACAGACTGTGCGTAAGATTAAACTATTTAAATATATAAATGAACTCAATTCAAAAAAGATCTAAATCATAAATGGTTTACGATATAAGCAGTTTCAATTTAAGAACGTAAATCCAATAAAACAAAAAGGCTGAATAAAGAGACTAAAGCCAACAGGAAACAGTTTGATCTTTAAAAAATAGACAGCAGAAAGAGATGATAGGAAATATTGACGAGATGGCAGTCCTTACATGAAAAACAGAGGTACCGCCACCCTGCAGAAAGTAGTAAGAAATCAGGTTGCTTTGCCGTTCTGGCAGAAGTATTGAGACGGGCTACTTCCTCCGAGATCGTACTCTTTCCAGACATCACAGGTATTACAGATGCATTGCTGGTCAGGGTTAAGGTCCTGACAGGTGGCTTTGCCGGTCGAGCAGTATATTCCCGGAACATCCTCGGGGTTCGGGACTTTTTCTCCAGACATGTTCTCCATTGCTTTTTTTGAACTTCCAAGTTTATCCTGTGCACATTTGCTGTCGGCCTGGACCGGACACTGTGGGCATCTGCATTTGTTAATGTTTTCCCGTGCATAAGGGACTTCAAAGTCCGTGCCCCTTTCCCCGGGTGTTATAGAGCTTGTACCTTCAGATGAAGAATTTCTGCTTTTATTCATATTTATCCCCCGGATTAGAACTCAACTTAGTATTCCATTTCTGGTTTTAGTTTAAGGGCATAAAAGTCTTTTCAGCTACATAATAAATATACAATAGTCATTATGGAAGACTTTATGAACATGAAATTAAGCAGTTTTATCGAGGAAAAATCAAAGAAATACCTGGAAAAAAGCTGCGAAATAGAAGTTTTATATTTATAAAAATTGACATTACATTATGAGAAGAGAGGATAAGGTACGAGTGGGGATATACCTGTCATATTTTGTTTTTATAGTCGTTATAGGAACAGCCTCGTATTTTGTGAGCAATGTGCTGGATTTTGCATTATCTTTACTGGCTCTACTTCTGATGTTCTCTCCAGCACTCATACGGAAAGATTTCAGGGCAGATTTTCCAAGCCTCATTGACACTCTTATACTGGTTTACCTTTTCCTTGGGACTTACCTTGGGAGCTTTAAATCGTTCTTTGAGGAAATCTGGTGGTGGGACATATTACTGCACTTATTGATGGGAATCAACATAGCTTTAATCAGTTTTTCGATTATTTTCCGCTTGAAGGAAGCAAAAGCCCATGTTCAACTAAGCCCATTCATGATTGCATCTTTCTCATTTGCCATTTCAATGGCTGCCGGGGGAATCTGGGAAATTATTGAATATATCCTTGATACATTTTTCGGATTTGAATTGCAACAACCACACCCGGATACAATGATAGATTTGATTTTCGTATTTATAGGGGGACTTGTCGTTTCCGCAGGAGGCTACCTTTACGTAAAATATCCGAGAGCAAATATGATCGAATTAATGTTCTCAAAAGAGGAAATAGAAATCCTGAAAGAGGATCATCCAGAATTTAAAAAAGAAAAGGGACGGATGGAGCTGTGAGAATAGAACCTAAAGCTCGAAAGGATGAAGAAAAGGTATGATCAGCTATGGTTAGGTATGGTTAGGAAGGATTAGGAAGGATTAGGTATATTCCCGTACCATAGGCTTCCGACATTATAGGCTCTAAACTTCCTGATCTTCCGAACTTAGAACCGGATACCCTGCACCTATCCAGGCATTAATGCCCCCTTCCATATTATATACCTGCGAATATCCGGAGTTTACAAGGATTGTACTTGCTGAAGTGCTTCTGTGCCCTGACCTACAGTAGACAAGCACTTTTTTATTTTTGGGAACTTCATTTATCCGCGCTTCAAGCAGACTTTCCGGACTCAAATTCGATCCTGAAGCATTAGCCACTGGAATCAGGGTTGCACCTTCGATATGCGATGAATTAAACTCGGAAGGCGTACGGACATCGAGCACAAATACATCTCCTCTTTCTACCATTCTCTTTGCTTCTTCAACACTTATGTTTTCAACCTCTGCAGGGACGTTTTCAGTCCGCGGCATAAAGTTCAGTATTACTATAAAAAATACGAGAAAAAAAGCAACATATACTAATTTTTGTTTGTTCACTCGGGCACCTCCGGACTGAATTAATATAGAGCTAAGAGATCCTGGGGAAGGCTAGGAACTCTTAAACTGTCGCCAGAGAATACAAGCTTATTTGAATATAAAACAATTCCGAGTATCACAAAGTTTCCTGAAGTATTCTAAAATCTTAGCCCTGTTCTATCATCTTTAACTTTAACAACATACTTATTTGCGGGTATTTGTAAACCCGTTTTAATATATCCTTAGTAAATACTTTTTCACATGAACTAAAACACTCAAAATAGATCTGAAGCTTTCAGCAAGCCCACACGAAAAGTGAGCCTTATAATGTAAAAAAGAACATAAGAGACTCGCTTCCATTTTGGGGGTATAAAAGGCAGATTAAAACATTACTGAGGATGCAGCAAGTGAATAAATTGAGCCTGGACGAAAAAGTAGACTCTCTGATAGGGAGTGGAATCCGAATCCTGAATAAAGCGTATGCACTGGAGAAAAAACCTGTGGATATAGGACACGGTGTACTTCTCTACCCCTCGGAATTCCATGTAATTGAAATTGTTGGAAAGAACCCGACAGAAAACCTGACTTCTATAGCTTTCCACCTTGGAGTGACAAAAGGGGCAATCTCCCAGATGGTCAAAAAACTCGAGAAAAAGGGACTTGTAAAAAAGGTCCACACTCCTGCAAATAAAAAAGACATTATGCTTGAACTGACAGATTTCGGCAGGGAAGCTTTCGATTGGCATAGATCCCTTCATGAGTCAATGGAGAAAGGAATCAGGAAAGAGCTTGAGCGGATGAACGATGCTGAGATAGAGGCATTTCTTAGAGTCTACGGGCATATTGAGGGGATGTTTGACCGGTGTATGGAGAGATACGAATAAGTGGAGTTCAGGGCCAAAAACAGGAAAAAAGAACAAATTCAGCCTCATAGATGAAATTTGAAACTTCAGCCTGAAAGAAAATGTTTTGTTTAGCAGCTAAATTAAAATAGTAAGTCTATGGATAAATAGTATACATGCTATACCATATGGAATTAATAAAAGAACTTAAAAAAGTATAGTAAGGAAACAAAAAGAACTTCTAAAAAGGCAAATAAGGCCTTTGAAGCAGGGAAAACAGGTGAGTAAAATGGAATTTGAATTTGCTCCTATCTCTCCCGAAGACCGGGAGGGTGTAATTGATACTTTTAATTACTATATTGAGCATAGTTTTGCCGCTTATCCCGAAAATAAAGTGCCGTATGAATTCTTCGGCTTCTTCCTCCAGGCTATTTCAGGGTATCCAAATGCTGTTGTAAAAGACGAAAATAAAACATTACTGGGTTTTTGTATGCTCCGTCCCCATTCGCCAATGCCCACTTTTTCCGGAACAGCAGAAATCTCGTACTTTATCAGTCCCGAGTATACGGGAAAAGGAATAGGCTCCATGATGATGGAATATCTCCTTTCAGGCGCCAGGGAAAAAGGACTGCACTGTATCCTGGCAAACATTTCTTCCCTCAATGAAGGAAGCATCCGTTTCCATAGCCAGCACGGGTTCTCAGAATGCGGTAGATTCAGGGAAGCAGGGAAAAAGAATGGGAAATTCTTTGATACTGTCTGGATGCAAAAATTGCTGTAATTACCAAACTAATACTCATAAAAAATATAAAAAAAGGATAATTCGTAGATCAACTTTAACGGTTGGCGGTCAGCATCATATAGGACTTATACAGTTGAACCGAAAAACCAGCAGTATGGAATTCCAAACTGTCTACTTATAATACTCATAACAGATTGCCCCTACTCGATTTCGCTCATCAAATGTGTAAGTCCTACCAGGAGAAGGCTCAGTTTATTTACTGGAGATTAGATCCTTACTGCTCCTGTAATGATGCAGGTTCATACGAACGGGTCGTCGTTAGCTTTGTATCCAGTTATTTTGGACTTTTCATTTAATTTTTACATTCGGTTAGTATTTAGAAAAGCATTTTCCATCATCAAAGATATCCCCGAAAAGCATCCACAGGATATCAAAGGAAAAACAGTCATCAAACTTGTAACCTTTAAAGTCATATTTGTCTTTAAAGTCGCACTTGTCCTTATAGTCGCACTTGTCTTTGAAGTCGTACTTGTCCTTATAGTCACATTTGTCTTTGAAGTCGTACTGGTCCTTATAGTCGCACTTGTCCTTATAGTCGCACTTGTCCTTATAGTCACATTTATCTTTGCTATCACACGCACTTACTGACGCAGCTGTCGATGCCATTACAAAAAAGACTGCCAGCAAAATGGTCAGTGTCTTTTTTATTCTTAGCTTTACCATTTGTTTACACTCCCAGAATTTTATTCTCTTGTACAATTTAGGGTCGCTGGTTTTTCGGCCTACTTCCAGTCGGTAAATGCACTGTGTATAATACGATTTTACCAATTAGTCTTTGAAGAGTAAATCTGGTGATTAATTGGTAAATCCTGTCCTCGCCTTATGTACCAATGAAAGTAATTCCAAATTACGCCAACGAATTGTACCAACAAGAGATTATTACCAGGAAGATATAATATATGTAGAAATATAAATTAGGAATCTATATTATTTTAAGATATATAATATGTGATATACTTTTTATAAACAGGCTCTCAAAAAGTTATTTTTTTTACAATATTTTTTAATCTAAGGTGCAGTTTTGATTACAAAACTTACTTAAATTTGATAAAAATAATCCTGCAAAAGTGATATAAACACTTGCTTAAGAATAGCTTAAGAACATAGATATGAAAAGAATATTTTAACTGAATTTAATTTTGAGCCGATCCCAAAACTCATAACTACTGTCGCGACAATTTAATTATTAAACATAACATTTTGATAGTTTGTTATCGATATAAAGGGATTCATAGCTTATTAGGTGATTAATAATTAAATTTCCATGACACTACTCTTCTAAATTGCAAATTTTGAATAATTAATCGTGTTTTTGATCACGGAAAACAGTTCTGAGATCCTTTTGATTTTAGAGTAAACCTGGTTTTGGGATGAGCTCTTTATGTGATTAAAGTAATTAACATGTACAATCATATGGGGCAATTTTCGCCAAAATTAAGAGTATTATAAGGAGCTTATAATAAATTTCTGGTGAAAATTACTCTATGTGGAATGGCTATCAGGATAAGATGATTAGCTAATTAATTAATTAATTAATTAAAGGGGGACAAGTTTGGGTAGAAATGACACAGGAAAAAGTATGCGTAATCATAGTTCAGGCAGAGAAACTTCAGGTAAAAAGGCGCCGAATAAACAATTTTACTTAATTTATGCTATTATTCTGGTTATAGTTATTTTTATAGCGTACATCCTTCTACAGAAACCTGGAGAACCTCTAAGGATGGTAGCCCGATTTACAGCAACATTCGGTTATCTGACAATTTTCATTGCAATACTTAGTTCTGAATACATGGCTAAAATGAGAAAAATATTAGGGTTGCCCTTTTTGAAAGCTCACCATAATCTGGCGAGGATAGGGATTCTATTAATCCTCATTCATCCGCTAACTCTTGCCATTGAAGCGCAGGACTTCAGGATTTTTTTGCCTGTACTTTATCCGGTGGAGGTATTTCTTGCGTTAGGAGGCAGGACAGCGCTGTATCTCTTCCTGCTGGCTGCCGGCATTGCCATATACAGGAAAAAATATAGAAACTGGAAGAAGGTGCATTATCTCCATTACCTGGCTTTTTTACTTGTCACAGCACACGCCCTGCTGATAGGCAGTGACTTCAGATTAGATATTATGAGAATGCTTGCACTTGTGATGGCAGCTGCTGTAATAGGTGTATTCATACATAAGAGGTCAGGTACGAAGACGAAACCTCGGAAGAATAAAGATAATATTTAAGTTTCCAATACAAAACGTGTATTTTACTGAACTATGTGCGGAAAAAAGATATATTAGTAAAATATATTTTTCGCCCATGGTTGAATTTTCAGTTACAGTAGGCTCAACAGGAGTACTCCTGTTGCTACTGGCATTTCTTCTTAATCTCTTCAAGATCTTGATGCAGGATACAAAGACCTATGCAATACTAAACATAGTCGGTGCAGGGCTATCGTGCTATGCTTCGGTACTTATTGACTACGTGCCTTTCGTGGTTCTTGAAGGGACATGGGCGCTCGTAGCCTTTATCGGGCTTGTCAGGCTGTTTAAAGTCTCGGATGAAAATTAAAAAGGAGTAAAGTGAGAAGAAACAGCTAGTGTCATGACAACATAATTATGGGGCATTAACATTTAGATTACCCCTCATACGTAGTCTTTTTTACTAATTATGATAGCTCATAAATAAATTTCCTAGACACCAGGATTTACAGAGAATTTTACTTAAAATTATTTTTTTCCCTTTCTGAAAGCCTGCTAATTTCACTGGAAAGTCGCTGTACTTCCTGACGCAACTCCGTGATCTCTTTTGAGGATGTTTCCTTTTCTTTTCCGACAAGAAGACTGGCAAGAGCTGCAGTTATGTATCCAAAGATTGCAAAAGCGTAAACAGATAATAAAAAAGTTAATGCTCTTCCTTCAACAGTTTTTGGCCAGTAATCGCTCCCTATTGTTGTCATAATCATGGCTGTCCACCAGAAAGCATCCCCGTAAGAACTAAGCCCAGGACGCTCAAAACTATACATGCCTGCTGCCCCGATAGAAGTTATTAAAGCAGTAAGCAGAAGGACATACTCCAGGCCTCTCTGTTTCATTGCAGTCCTGACAGTCCTTATACTTCTGTTAAATGAAGAGAGAACCCGGACAAGATTAAAAGATCGGATAAAACTTGTAGCTTTAATTACTCTGAACCCACGGAATAAACTGAAAATCCTTAATGCAGGCACAAATAGAGACAGAGCAATAAGCCAGTTTCCTTTTAAATAAACCTTTTTATCAGGAGCAATATACAGCTCAATGAAAAAATCAGCTATAAATATACCCCATATAACATTACTTGCTGTTTGCAAAAGTGGTGAAAGCCCGTAGACAAAATCGAGAATAATAAGGATCAACCATAGGATTGACAATAGAATCAAAGGAAAATCAAAAAGTGAATTAATCTGGCTAAGTAACTCTACTCTTTCTTCATTCAATCGACCTTTATCCATATATTTACTCTCATCAATATGATAATCGTATTAGAGTGAGTATACTCCTATGAGTAAGAAGAATTGGTAAATATAATAAGTCTTCTCAAAGCATTTATAGGTCCTTTAATAAAGCTATTTCAGTAAAAAAGTGTCTATTTAGGAACAAAAAAGCTTTGTATACTGACTTATTTAATTTCGAAAAAATGAAGAAATTTGGAAATAATAGACTGTAAGTATTACAAGTTTACAGCTTATATATCTCCTGAGCAAACTTCTAATCAATTATCGTACTGTTTCACATATTGTTATTATCACCGGTGTTATCATCCTCCCCGTTATCACCGACGGTACCGAGATCTTCGCCTTCATCGACGGTACCAACATCTTCATCGTCACCGGCAGTATCATCATCTTCGTCGTCACCGACCATGTCATCGGTCATATTTCCAGTCATGTTATCGGTCATATTTCCAGTCATGTTATCGGTCACATTTCCGGTCATGTTGTCCATCATGTCCTCGGTTACGTTCATGAAATTGAGGATTTCAAGACCTTCTAGCTGAGGTTCGTCAAACGCTACATGAATGAAAGGCTGTTCCTCACCGTCTGGAAGAGTGTAATTGGTAGGTACTGGCTCTTCAACCATTGTCCCGTTGTCAGCCATGATCTTCTCAGGCATCACGAGATGTACCTGTATGCCCTGGTGAGGTAATTCGTTATCAAAGAGCAGCCTGTAACCTTCTTCATCCGAGCTTCTGACACGTTCGGTTGCCATAGCGTGTATGACCCTGTCATCGCTGACAAGAGTGCCGTTTATGTAAAGTTCTCCTACACCCCAGACAGCTCCGTATGCATAAGAGGTTGGCTCCAGGCGTGTATCTATTGATGACCTTCCGTGAGCGATTCCGTCAATTACCACACCACCAAGAACCGGGTGGAACTGCCCAACGTTAGTGACATTTGTCAGGACTACGCGGTATTCGATTTCACCCGAAGGATCAGTAAAGTTGAATTCAGCTTCAGCTGTATCCTCGGATTCATTGACATCCACAGGAGTCCGATCTGTCAAATCCATAGTGAAGGAACCGTTGATACTCGAGAAATTATCGGAATAAGGTGTATCTTCTATTGTTGAATTAAACTCGGTCTCATCATCATTTACTGACCTGTTTTCGATAGGGACACCAATTTCTTCTTCAAAGCCCAGTGGCATTTCCGGAGTTCCAAAGATTACCGGATCGAGCCTCCGCGGACCTGGTAAAATCCATTTGACATCCCCACCGGATTCCTGTCTTACATTAACTTCTTTATTTGTAAGCGTACTAACGTTTCCGTCCGTGCTCAAATCTCCCTCTTCAGATACATTGTTCTCTTCAGTTTGGGCCTGTGTTGATCCAAGAGAAAAAGCCAGGCACATAACCAGCAGAGAAACTATCAATTTCATTTTCATTCTATACCCCCCGTATGCAAAAATTCGGCCACTTGTGCCGACTGCATTATATAATACCCAATTAAATAAAATTTATTTTAATATAAAACAATTTAATAATAAATAGGGAATTTATAAATACTTAATCTCTATTTAACTATGCTGAGGGTTAATCATCTTTTCAGAATCAGTAGGCACTTTGAAAATAATATTTGTTATAATTTATTAAGTTCATACAGGAATGACTCATAGCTTGCCCAGAAACTTCTTAAAACAATATATTTCAAGAAAATTGTTCAAATCGGAGATTTACATTTAACTTTCAGTATTTAACTTTCAGTATTACAGTAATAGTAGAATCAAGCTGGATTAAAAAACTGACTTTAGATATTAAGAAAACATTAGTAAGAGAAGAAGATGCAAGAATAGTTAAAAAAGAGTAAAGAACAGCAAACTGTAAAACTACAAGCTTGCAGTCTCTACTTTTAAACTGACTCAGTAATCAACATTTTGATTACTTATCCCTTTGTTTCTACTTTATTACGCGAACATTTTACCGATCAATGATCACACTATATCTTCGGTCATATTATCCGCATCTTCGGTCATATCATCCGTATCTTCGGTCATATCATCCGTATCTTCGGTCATATCATCCGTATCTTCGGTCATATCATCCGTATCTTCTGTTATTGTATCCATATCTTCTGTCATGTTACCCATTTCTTCGATTATAGTCGTGCTTTGAGTTATATCACAGGTAACGTTCTTGGTCACGATTCTAATCATATCATCTATGCTTCTGACTATGACTATTTTTCCGGTTACGTTATCCATGCCTTCATCCATGTCTTCATCCGTTCCGGTTATGTTATCCATGGTCCCGATAATAGCCGTATTTCCGTCCATCGCGATCAGATCATCTATGTCTTCATCTTCCATTTCGGCCATATCATCCATATTTCTGATTACAACCATCTTTCCGGTAAGATCGCATGTCATGGGTTCAGTCATATTATCCGTATCTTCGTCCATTTCGGTCATATTGGACAGTGCTTCAGCAACTTCGTCAATGTCACCCATATTTCTGATTACAACCATTTTTCGGGTCATATCGCCTGTTACGGTTCCGGTCATATTTCCGGTCATGAGCACAGTCATATTATCCATGTCTTCAGTCATGTTATTCATGCCGGTGGCATTATCCATGTCTTCGACCGTGTTGAATGTGATCGTTCCGGTCATATTTCCAGTCTTGAGTATGATCATATTTTCGATGACATTATTCATGTCTTCGGTAACGTTCATATCTTCGGTTATGTTATTCGTTCTTCCGAAAATAACCACGTTTCCGGGGATATCATCCGCACTTCCGATCATAACCGCTTTTTCGGTCATATTGCCCAGGTCTCTGATTAAAATTATTTTCCCGGTCACATCAGACGTCATGTCCTCGGTAACGTTATTCATGCCATCAGTAACGTTATTCGTATCATCGGTGACATTATTCATATCATCGGTGGCGTTATCCGTTTCTTCGACTATAACTGCATTTCCGGTTATATTACATGTGATATTTTCAGTAATATTTCCTTTCATGATCACATCTATGTCTTCCATATTTCCGAGCATATTAGTTTGTGCTTGCACGGATACGATAGACAAGGTCAGGCACAGTGCTAGCAGAGAAACTATCAATTTCACTTTCATACATTACCCCCGTATACGAGTTCGACCTTCAGGCCGACTATATTTATAAAACCCAATTAAATAAAAGTTGGTTTAATATTAACCAGTTAAATAATAAAGGCGGAATTTATAAATACTTAATCTCTTTTTAAGTATACCGAGGGTTAATTCAGTTTCAAGAGCTATGAAATGTTCTGAAAGCTTCATTGACTATTAAACAATGGCACTATTCACGACATAAGTTTTACATAAGGAGCTTAATAAGAAATTAGATAAACCAACCTTCTTACAAATAGAAATCCAAAAGAGACATAGAGAACTTAAAAAGAAAAATAGAGAATTTATATTAAGTAATCTTTAATCCAGCTCTTTACTTCCTTATAGACTTCATCCGAGACTTCACTTAAACTGTGCCCTGCCCCTTCGTATATTGTAAGCTTCTTTGGTTCATGTGCCAGAGAATATGCATATACCGAGCTTCCTGAAGGCAGTGTTTTATCCTCATCTCCGTGGATCAGGAGTACTGAAACCCCTTCTGCAAGATTAGAGATCGGGCTAACTCCTAAACTCTGAGTGGAAAGGGTAACTATTGTTTTCACCGCATTTTCATTATGTGCAGCCTGAACAACGACAGCCCCTCCAAATGAGTGTCCTATCAGGCCAAGTTCAGTAACGCCTTCGTCTTTTATGAAATCAATTCCTACCAGCACATCCATTGTGGCTTCTGCCAGATCAGTAGGATACCTGAAACTGACTCTTAGCGAACTTATTCCGGACTCCAGCAAATCCATACATAAACGAGGATACAGGTCGTCCGCAGGAGTATCAAAGCCCCCTCCAATTCCTCCAACCATAATTACTGCCTTATTCGTATCCTCAGCAGTGTAATAACGGCATTCAACCCTTCCACGGCTTGTTTCGATTGTGACGAGTTCAAATCCATCTCCGGGCTCTTTATTTATACCAAGAATACTGGCTTCCAGTACTTCATCCCCGAATTCTGTTCTCTTTTTCCCATCCATAAACCTATCTAAAACTCCGGCTTATTAGGCATTTACGGATAGCACTAAATTATTCATTAACAGATTGTGGAACAGGCTTTAAAAAACAAAATAAGAAAGCGATTTCTAAAGCCATATATTGATAATCAAATTAAAAAGGAGATTTAAAAAGGAGATTTAAAAAGGAGATTTAAAAAGGAGATTTAAAAAGGAGATTTAAAAAGGAATTTGAAAGAGATATAAAGATAACTGAAAGAAAAAGTGGAGCCTTCTTTCAAACGGAAAAGAAAAGAAAAGGAAAATATTCCTGAATGCAGCCTTCAAGGAATAACTTTAATTAAAAATATGGCAAATGGAAAGTGATTTTACTGACAATTACCGGAGTAATTTTATGGAAGATCTCAAAAATTTTTTTAAAAAAGATAAATTCGCTGCACATACAGGAATAGAATTGCTGGAAGTTTCCCCAGGATATGCAAAAGCCATGATGGAGATAGAAGAAAAACACCTGAACGCGTTAAAAGCAGTGCAGGGTGGGGCATTATTTACTCTTGCAGACCTTGCTTTTGCAGCAGCATCAAATGCATACGGGATTGCTGCAGTTGGGATCAATTCAAATATTTCTTTTGTAAAAGCTGCAACAAAAGGGACTTTAACAGCCGAAGCAAAGGAAACTTCAATAAACCCTAAAATCGCCACATATACTGTGAATATCACTGACGACGAAGGAGATCTCGTGGCAATATTTCAGGGAATGGTCTATAGAAAAAAGTTTACGCTTGACTTTTCGGATGTTTAAGTTTCAGAAATCAGAAATTCTGTTGTAAGCAACAAAAAAATACTACTAAAATAAAAATGTCAATTAAAGTTAAAATTGTTATTTTTTATACAGTAAAAGTTTTAAAAACTCAGGATGCGACTGCCGGGATTCGAACCCGGGTTCTAAGCTTGGGAAGCTCAGGTCATAGCCACTAAACCACAGTCGCAGACTGTCTTAAAGAACTGCTGTGTACTCTTCTCATGCATCTTTTAGATATTAAATGTTTCGGTAAAAGGAGAGAGATGCCGAAGAGTACTGGTTTATCCTTTACTGGAAATGAATATCTATTTCTTAAACTTGAGGGTGCAAAGCGATAAAGACCGGGGCAGGGAATAGTTATTGTAGAAATTTCAAACCGCTTATTCGGAGAGGGGTCAATGGCGCGGTTTAAAGAGCTTGCAGAGCTTTTTGAGGAGCTTGAAAAGATCACGTCCCATAAGGAAATCGTAAGGAAACTTGCTGGTTTTTTTGAGGGGCTCAAAGGAGATGAGGTAAGGGATAGTGCGTATCTGTTTCTTGGGAGCATAGGACCTGCCTTTGAGAACACAACATTAGGAATTAAGGACAGGCTTGCCATAAGAGCCATCGCAGGGGCTTATGGAGTTCCCGAAGAAGAGGTCATAAGAAAGTATGCAAGGGAAGGAGACCTTGGAGATGTGGCTTTTGTGCTCAGCGCAAAAAGAGAAGCATCCCTGACTATTGAAGATGTTTTTGAAAGGCTGAGACAGATAAAAGAAGCCTCAGGGAAAGGAAGCCAGGAGGAAAAGACCGGGCTTCTTTCCGATATCTTGCAGAAAGCCACGCCTGAAGAAGGGAAATATATTGTGAGGCTCGTACTGGGGAGGCTCAGGCTCGGATTTGGAGACCAATTTTTGCTCGAAGCTTTCTCCATCGCCTTCACAGGAGATAAAAAACACGCAGGAAAAATAAAAGAAAGCTACAGTGTCTGTACGGATATAGGGGAACTGGCAAAAACCCTTGCAGAGCACGGAGCCAGGACTCCAGGGAATTTTTCCATAAAGCCGGGAAGGCCTGTAAAATCAATGCTTTCCCAGCGTGTTGAAAACTTTGAAGAGCTTGAAAAAAGGGTTCAGGGCAAAAAAGCAGCCGAAGAGAAATATGACGGAGAAAGGATACAGGTCCACAAAGATGGAGACTGGATTAAAGCGTTTTCCCGGAGGCTTGAGGACATCACTGCCCAGTATCCGGATATTATCGAAGCAGTTAAAAAAAGTGTCACTGTGGATAAAATTGTGCTTGATGGGGAAATAGTTGCATACGCTGAACTGGAGAAAGACGGTAATCGGATAGAAAAATTTTATCCGTTTCAAAGGCTTATGCAGAGGCGCAGAAAATACGAGATTGAAAAGTACAGGGAAAAATGTCCTGTTGCGGTTTTCTTTTTTGATATCCTTTACCTCAACGGAGAGTCCCTTCTAAAGAAACCCTATCCTGAAAGAAGAGCTTTGCTTGAGATGCATGTTGCTGTTCAGGGAATAGTTCATCTGGCCAGGAGAACCATTACAGAAAACATTGAGGAAATTGAAGACTTTTTTAACGAAACCGTCGAGAAAGGACTTGAAGGGATCGTAGTCAAATCCATGAGTAGCAACTCTGTTTACGAAGCCGGAAAAAGGAGCTGGTTCTGGTTCAAATGGAAACAGGAATACTCAGAAGGAATGAGAGAGACCTTTGATCTCGTGGTTGTAGGGAGCTATTACGGAAGGGGGAGGAGAAGAGGGTCCTTTGGGGCGCTTCTCTGTGCGGTCCTGAATAAAGAGGAACAGCGGTTCGAAACTTTAACAAAAGTAGGTACTGGTTTTACTGAAGCGGATGCAGAAGAAATCAATAGTTTGCTTTCAGCCCATATTGCGAGTGAAGCTCCAAAGAATGTCTCCATAAAAAAAGGGATGCTTCCTGACATTTTCATAGAACCGACAATTGTTATTGAAGTCCTTGGCTCGGAGATCACAAACAGTCCCGGGCATACGGCAGGGGAAGGAAAAGAAGAAACAGGACTCGCGCTACGTTTTCCCCGTTTTTTGCGCATAAGGTATGACAGAGGCCCCTATGATGCCACGACGGTTAAGGAAATAAGGGACTTGAAGGACGGAACTTGAAAGCTGGCAGGATAATAGAAAGAAAAGTTGGTAATAAAACCGGCTGAGAAAGGAGGAGAAAAGGAAATCTGTTAACAGGACAGGTTGAGAAAGAGGAGAAAAAGAAAAATGAAGTACAAGAAAAGAGAAAAAAGTATAAGCAAAAAATCTTGACGAGAGGGAAGGAAAAAACACTGAAAAGGGAGTTGGGGGGCCGTTGCGAAACCGTGAGATTGCCGAATTGTTATATGAAACTGCTGATATTATGGAGTTCCAGCAGATTGAATGGAAACCGCGAGCCTACAGGCGGGCAGCTCAGAATATAGAAAACTTTGGTGAGGATATTGAGAAGGTCTATGAGAGAGAAGGGAAAGAGGGGCTGACAGGGATTCCGGGAGTAGGCGAATCTATTGCTGACCATATAGCCGAATACCTGGAAACCGGAAAGGTGGAAAAATTTGAAAAACTGAAAGTGAAAGCTCCTTCAGGCACTGCCGAGCTGATGGAGATCAGAGGGCTTGGAGCAAAAAAGATGAAAAGGCTTGCTGATGCGCTTGAGATAAAAACCATGTCAGACCTGAAAAATGCAGTTAATGCGCACAGGATCAGGAAGCTTGAAGGCTTCGGGGAAAAAAGCGAAGAAAATATCGCACGAGCAATTGAAAATTACGAAAAAAGCCACTCCAGAATAGCACTTGGAAAGGCACTCCCACTTGCCGAAGAAATCATATCTGCCCTGAGAACCGAACTCCAGACTAGAACTCCTAATATTGACCTTTCGAAGATAATCTATACAGGCTCTCTGCGCAGGCTGAAAGAGACTATAGGAGATATTGATATCCTCGCAGAAGCGGAAGATGAAGAGGCAGGGAAGATAATGAACGCTTTTGTTTCTCTTCCTGCAACAGGACAGGTTGTCTCAAAAGGGAGGACTAGAAGCAGCGTGATTCTTAAAGAAGGCCTTGGCATTGACCTGAGAGTAGTCCCTCCTGAAAGTTATGGGGCAGCTCTACAGTATTTCACGGGCTCAAAGGAACACAACATACAACTCAGGAATATCGCCCTCAAAGAAGGTTACAAGCTTTCCGAATACGGGCTATATTCAAAAGGTTCGGGAGAACAGGTTGCAGGCAAAAGTGAAGAAGAAATCTACAGGAAGATTGGGCTTGAGTACATTGCGCCTGAGCTCCGGGAAAACAGAGGGGAAATTAAAGCTGCGGCAAAAAATGCCCTTCCCAAACTTGTGGATGCGGGAGATCTCAGAGGAGATTTCCATATGCATACAAACTACAGTGAAGGGAGGGAAAGCCTTGAGGTTATGATAGAAAAAGCCGAAGCTATGGGGTACGAGTATATTGCTGTCACAGACCATTCACGCTCCCAGAGAATTGCAAACGGGATGGAAATCGAAACTCTGAAAACACAGTGGAAAGAAATAAAAGAATTGTCAAAGCGCTTCAGAATAAAAATCCTCAGAGGCTCAGAGGTTGAGATCCTTAAAGACGGAAGCCTTGACTATCCTGATGAAATCCTTAAGGAGCTTGATATCGTAGTCGGAGCTGTACACTCAGGTTTTTCCGCTTCAGAAAGAGAAATGACAGGAAGAATTGTAGCTTCCCTGGAAAATAAGCACCTTGACATACTTGCCCACCCATCAGGCAGGCTACTTGGGAAAAGGGCGGCTTATGCTGTTAATTTCGGAAAGGTTTTTGAGGCGGCAATGGCAGGCGGGAAAGTTATGGAGATTAACTGCCAACCCCCAAGGTTGGACCTTAACGATGAGCTTATCCTGAGGGCAAAAGACCATGGCCTGAAATTCTGTATTTCGACGGACAGCCATTCCATACCGGATCTTTCTTCCACGCGCTACGGGCTCGGGCAGGCAAGAAGGGGCTGGCTTGAAAAAGAAGACGTTGTGAATACCTACCCATACTCGAGGCTTAAAGAAGTTTTCAAAAAGCTCAGGGATTGAAAAAATCCTGTATTGATAGGGATAATCCAAAAATAGCTGGCTTATCTGAAACTGGCGTTAAATAACAGAGATTTGATATCTTTTAAAACAAAGCTCTATTTCTGTAATCAATATTTTTTATCCCAGGCCTCGGATAGTGGAAAAACTAATAAAGGAATAGAAGTTCAAATTGATATAAAATCGATTAAACAAAAGGCAAAAGGTTACGATAATGGTTTCAAAGGACCTCCCCTTCACCAGAGAAGATATCCAAAAAATAATGGAGAAATACTCCACCCCATTTCATATTTACGATGAGAAAGCCATTAGGGAAAACGCCAGAAGAATGAAATCCGCCTTTAAAGATGTTCCCGGCTTCAAGGAGTTTTTTGCCGTAAAAGCTCTTCCTAACCCTTTTATCCTTAAGATCCTCAAAGAGGAAGGTTTCGGGGCAGACTGCAGTTCCCTGCCGGAACTGATCCTTGCTGAAAAAGCAGGAATGGCCGGCGATGATATTATGTTTAGTTCCAATGATACGCCGACTGAGGAATTTGTAAAAGCAAAGGAACTTG
Source organism: Methanosarcina subterranea (assembly GCF_055385895.1). Taxonomy (NCBI): domain Archaea; kingdom Methanobacteriati; phylum Methanobacteriota; class Methanomicrobia; order Methanosarcinales; family Methanosarcinaceae; genus Methanosarcina; species Methanosarcina subterranea. The sequence goes on from NZ_AP042426.1 coordinate 4,223,871, forward strand.
GCGGCTTTATCAACCTTGATGACATTACCCATATCTCTTACCTGGAAAAACATGCAGGGCTCCCGGAAATCGTTTGCTTCAGGTATAATCCTGGCCCCCTGAAAGAAGGAAATGCTATAATAGGAAAACCCGAAGAGGCAAAGTACGGTTTCACCAGAGAGCAGCTTTTTGAAGGGTACAGAGTCCTCAGAGATAAGGGGGTCAAGCGCTTCGGGTTGCACACAATGGTAGCCTCAAACGAACTCAACCCGGATTATTTCGTTGAAACTGCAAAGATCCTTTTCGAACTAATCGTGGAAATCTCAAAGGAACTCGGTGTCCGGTTCGAGTTCGTAAACCTCGGCGGAGGAATAGGCATCCCCTACAGACCCGAGCAGGAGCCAGTCTCCTTAGATGCCGTGGCAAAAGGCGTAAAAGAAGCCTACGATGTCACCATCACAGCTAACGGGCTTGCTCCTATCAAGGTTTATCTTGAATGCGGCAGGGTTATCACAGGCCCCTATGGCTATCTCGTCTCACAGGTCAGGCACCTCAAAAGTACATACAAAGACTACGTGGGTCTGGACTCTTGCATGGCAAACCTCATGCGTCCCGGGATATACGGAGCCTATCATCACATAACCGTACTCGGAAAAGAAACGGAAGCCCCTGTCCGCAAATATGATGTTACTGGTTCTCTCTGCGAAAATAATGATAAATTTGCAATTGATAGGATGCTCCCTGAAGTAGAAATAGAAGATATCCTGGCAATTCACGATGCAGGCGCGCACGGGCATGCGATGGGTTTCAATTATAATGGAAAACTTCGCTCTGCCGAACTCCTGCTGAGAGAAGATGGAAGCGTCATACAGATCCGAAGGGCAGAGACGATTGAAGACTACTTTGCAACCCTGGATTTCGAGCGGTTGAAAAGTTTCGGGTGAATGACCCATCAGCAAATAATAAGTAAAAATAAAGAGAAGTAAAAAATAGCAAGATGCGGAAGTAATCTCGATTTTTCAAAATCCGCCTTTTTCTTTATTTCATTTTACTTAATAGAATACTTCGGAATCCCAATTTCCTGGAATTTCAATTTTTACTCAAGGTTTTTTGTAGATTCCCGATCTAATGTTCAAACATCTCATTGCAGCTATCAAAACCGCAGGCTCCACAATCCAGACTCTTCAAGAATAGAACTTTGGACTCCGGAGTGAAAGAACTGATGATGGTAGAATTGAGATAGCCCTGTAATGCGAACATTGCCTCCGGATCCATATTCCGATAGCTGTAGAACTGAGAACAAAATGTGAAAAATTCTGGGAATTATCTACGTTAGATATTGATGCCTAACTGCCTTGCTTTAGCTTGTGGGTCTGGAATGATTCACTAGAAAAGATCTCACTCTTACTCATGAAATTTATACCTCGGACCTATTTGCAGGCTTTTTAGTAGCAGTATGCATCCCTGTTCCTGGTCTTCTTTCTAAAATTTAAGAAAATTACGTCTGAAGAAGCCACTGAATCCTTCTACACTAAAGCTGAATTGAATTTGGTTTAAAGAAGAATTTTATATATAAGCATAACGATATGTTTTTATATTATAAAGGAATAAAATAGAGAGACAAGCCTATAATAAGGATTGCTCCAGAAATCTCAGTTTGGTAAAATTAAAAAACTCCGGGTTTTGAAACTGCTCCATACTCGGAATTTTACTTCTGCATAAGTACATACTCCCTGGTGACTTCAATGAAACTTGTACTGGACGAAGAAGAGATTTGGACCCTCGAATGCATAAAAGAAGCTCATGTAGACCGGGGGTTCCACATTCGTGATGTTATCAAAAAGGCGAAATCAGGGTATGGGATATCCAGATCAACAGTTTACGAAATAGTGGGCTACCTTGAGTTCCATGGCCTGATAAAAACGAATAAATCCGGTAGTAGAGAACTGGATCAAAATGTCCCCTATTTTATAATATGTCCTGGATGCGGGAAAGAAATTCTGGGAAACGAATTAGTCAAAGAAAACGGCCAAGCAATATGTGAAGATTGTTATCTGGAAGAACATCAAAAAATTAAGTTTGCAGACCCCATGGCTGTGCGATCAATGAAACTCTTCAGAAAGCAGCGTGGGCTTGTAGGGAAAGAAGGACTTACACAATTGCAAAAAGAAATCTGTGATTTCATCCTGGAAGAAGGCGGGGTTACACCTGAAAAAATATCAAAGCTTTTTGGACTTACCATGCAGGAAACGATGAATCAGCTTGCAATACTAAGACATTGTGAGCTGGTGAAGGGACGGAAACTTGGGGATGAAACATACATTGTATCGTTTGATTCTTAACTTTTCATTAAGCAAGTTAGTGATTGAATAAATCGATATGTTTAAAGAGTATTCTGGCCAGGCAAATGCCGGGAATAATGAATGCTCCTGGAAAAGTGACAGAATATGGACTCAAATGAAAATGAAAGAAGAAAAAAAGACTGGCTCGAGAAACTGGAACGTGAAGGTAAGCTGACTAAAAATCCGACCGAAAGTCACAAATTCGGGCTTAAGGTACTTCAGAATACTGTGAGAAGAGAAATCCTAGTTTCCCTTGGGAATGAAAGAAAATCCTTTGAGGAAATAAAAGAGAAATTCAACCTGAATGACCACATGGCAAATTTTCACCTCAATATGCTGGAAGATGCCCTTTATATCGAAAAAAAGGAAGAGGAAGGAAAAATGTTCTATTTCCCAACCCTGCTAGGAGAAGGCTATCTGGAAAATGTAGAAATGAAAAAATAAAGCTCCAACTCACTTTCTGCAGATGTACATAGAGATGTAATCTATTAGCTCAATATGGCCGTGGCTCAAAAAATCTCATTCTACTTTTAATGTGTGATAATAGACAAATTTTGAAAAAAGAGATGAAGGTGAATTATGAAAGTAATAGCAATAAACGGAAGTCCCAGAAGGAAGTGGAATACTGCAACTATGCTTGAAAAAGCTCTTGAAGGTGCAGCCTCAGAGGGTGCAGAGACAGAAATAATCCATCTTTATGATCTCAATTTTAAGGGTTGTACAAGTTGTTTTGCCTGTAAGGTAGTAGATGGAAAAAGTTATGGAAAATGTGCGATGAATGATGAGCTAACATCTGTGCTGGAGGAGCTGAAAGATGCTGATGCAGTAATACTTGGATCACCTATCTATTTTAGTAATTGTACAGGCGAAATGAGGTCATTCATGGAGCGTTATATGTTTCCGTTTATGGCCTACTCTCCCGATCCAAAATCGTTATATCCGAAGAACATTCCTGTCGGTCACATTTATACTATGAATATCAAGGAGGAACATTCCGAAGTTTTTGGCATTAATAAGCTCATTGAATTGAACGACATGCTTGCATCAAGAATCTGTGGATATTCTGAATCACTTTGCAGTACTGATACCTATCAGTTCGATGATTACTCTAAGTATGTCGCTGATAATTATTACGCTGAAGAGAAGGCAAAAAGGCGAGAAGAAGTTTTTCCTCAAGACTGTGAGAGAGCCTTTGAGATGGGAATCAGGTTCGTAAGGAGACAGAAATCTCTAGAAGGGCAGAAATAAAACCATATTGAGATTTACGCGGTTGTCTGCATTTCAGGCAACTTTTGAATTTTGGAATTTTTTTATGCTAAGGCATACATCGGGTTTCTTATATACTGATTAACAGCATTCCTGTAATACTCCACTTTGTTTCAAACCAAGTAATTCAAGTTCTTACTCTTTGCATTTCAAACCTTAAAAAATGTTATTATTGCCACCATAAGTACGTAACCAACCACGAGAATACCCACAGTCTGTTGATATCGACTTTGAAAGTACTCTCTTTAATTCAGAAAGCTATTCTACTGCTTAAAAAGGCTTTACTCCTCGACCGCGTTTGCATTTAGGGCTGAACGGACTTTCTTTTTCAACTCTTTTCATCCAACGATGAACCGTTAACCAGCGAACTGAAATATTTTCTGCAACTTTAGCTGGGCTCAAGCCATTTTTAACCAATAATAACGCTTGAAGTCTCATCTGCCTATTTTTTTGCAGGAACGACTGATAGCATGGCAATATCATAAGTGATAAACATATCCAAGCTTATAATTAAACTAATATAGTTATCTCAAATATAATAATGCCGCATTATATGAAGAAGTGATTATTATAAATGGTATTCTTCTCACTACCTTTGCCCTATCCGATTTCAATAATATCCTGGCCTTTGAGGATTTGTTGGCATTAGTGGCTTTCCTTCTATGTTCAGTACAAACACTTGTAATTTTTCCCGTTGTCAAGGTTATGCGCATTCCGATTGTGGAGTCAATTCAGAAATCCGGCTTCCCCTCGACTTTATATGAGACAGTTTTGAATGCACCGCACAGTTCCTACCTCTCAGAACTGTTTAACAATGCACCTTAAAGCTTACAACTGGGATGGCATCGTAAGGTAACTATGTATTTGTTTCTATTGTTAACAGATTTTGCTTAACTCCAACCTGTAGTCTGGTAAACTAGGGCTCCGAAAAGCCCATGAGTCTTCAACTTGTGGTAGTTTACTTCTGGACTTTTCTTGTGGATTCTCTGTCAAAAAAGATATTTTTCCCTTTAATGCTAAGTGGAATTCCCATTGCTACGTCTGCATCGATCATCTCAAAATAACAGGCAGCTGCCCCGGCAGAATACATAATCCTGTTGTCAACGCAGAGGTCCTTTGCCTTTGCAGCAGCCGAGCCAACAGCAATCCCGAGGTCCAGGTATTTGATCATGCACTGGGGACCGAGGAACTCTTTCCGCACTTTTTCGTGTTCAAGCATCTTTTTACAGGTTTCAAAACCGCATGCTCCGCAGTCAAGGTTGCCTACACCTGAGGCTTTCAGACCTATAAGGACAATTGCGTCCGCGTCCCTTACATTTTTTGCGTCCCTGATTAGAAACTTAAGGTCTTTGATTTCACTCAGCTCTTCCATCCTGCTGGCAAGTTCTGATTTTTCTTCAGGGGAAAGGAGGCAGGTCACAATATCGTCAATACCTTTGCCCTTCGGAGCTGTCCGGGCCGCGGTGAGCATTATTTTTGCAAGCATTTCAATGGATTCGAGTTCAGGGTTTAGTTTCATGCGGAGAAATTGGAAACTATTCTATAAATAGGTGAATCCGGGATGAGTCTATCCCACAAACTTATTTACATATTCAAGTCGATATATTAAAGACTACCATGACTCCCGAAGAAGCTGCAAAAAGAAAAAAAGAATGGGTCGCAAAGATGAAGCAGGAAGGCAAAATGAAAGAGAACATGAGCGAAGACCATAAGACCGTCCTGAATGCGCTCCAGAACCCTGCCCGGAGAAAAATCCTTAAAGCCCTTGAAGGGCGCAGGATGTCCCTTGAAGAAATCAAAGCAGAGTTCAAGCTCACTGATTACCAGGCACGCTACAACCTGAATATGCTTGAAAGCACCCTCTGTATCGAAAAGGAGGACAGCGAGGAACCTGCATATTATGTCCTGACCCCACGGGGAGAAGGGTATGTGGAAAATGTGGAGTTGAAGAAGTAAAACAGACTGATGCCCGAAAAGGGACTCCGTTTTTAGCTCCATAAGCAATAAAAACAAAATACATAGACCCAAAACCTTTTTTTGTAAGCATTTTTCTAGCCATGACAATAGCAGAAAACTCAAGATCCGAATTTTTCTTGAAAATCAGAAGCGAAAATAAGGGTTCAGCCAGTGAAAAAATCATTCAAACGACTTATCACTCAGTATGAGACATTTTTCAGAGGAACCCGTCATTCATAATGGGAATCTAATTCCGGTTTCAAAAGATAGATTCAAAAAAAGTATTCATAATGCCCGGGGTAAGGAACTGTCAGATTCTTCCCGGACGTCAAAAAGATCTAATTTTAGCGGACTTTAAACGCTCTCGTACTTCTTCAGGATATCTTCAAAAGCATCCGCAACAGTGCCGAGTTTTTCTTTTCCGAGCCCGAAGGTACTGAGCTTGAAAAATTTTGTAAGCCCGGACTTGATGCCGTGTATATTGCGTTCTTTGAGTTCCCTGTACAAGAAGTACCTTCCGTTCTTGACTTTCTGGGAGATTTCATAGAAACCCGGGGCTTCGAAGAACATAAGGTCATGAGAATGGGGCTTCTGCCCGCGCTGGATAAAACCCATGCCCTCAAGCCTTGAAGAGAACCAGCGGGCGTTTTCAACTTCCTGGTCCCAGTTCCGGACGCGCTTTACCACCTCAGGGAAAGAAGCCATCAAGGTCATAACCGTAGCTCCCCTTGCAGTGCATCCCAAAAGTTCGACTTCCTTTACTTTACTGTGTACGGATTTCCTGAACACGACCGGAGCATATTCCTCGCTTACCCCGAGCACTCCGACCGGGCCTGATGCTGCCATTGACTTATGTCCGCTACCCACTACAAAGTCAACCCCGATTTCTTTTGCAGATACCGGCATTCTTCCTACGGAGTACGCTCCGTTCAGAAGAAGGGGCACGTTATATTCGTGGCAGACGGATGCAATTCTTCTGGCATCTGGAACGTTTCCGTAACTTCCGTCAGGATAAGTAACAAGTGCCAGAGCTGGAGGTTTTCCGCTTTCTTTTGTGACCTCTTCAATTGCGGTTCCATATCCTTCAGGGTCAAGGAAATATTCCGGGCTGCCTGCATGCGGCACTACTTTGATATTCAGACCGGCTCTCTCGGCTGCAACATAAGAGGAATAATGGGCAAGCCCATCAAGCACGATCCAATCCCCGGGCTTTCCTACTGAATGCATAATTGCAAATTTTGATTCTCTTGCCCCATTTGTAACTCTTGCTTCATCACAACCCAGAAATTCAGGCAGTGTCTGATGTACAAAATCATGGATAGGGGGTTTTTTAATCTGGTCCAGGACCCCACCACAGAAGTCGCAGACAGAGTAACCGTCTCCCCATTCAACAAGAGTCTGTCTGGCAGCCTCGGTCAAAAGCCCGCCGGTCTGGAGAGGATCGATATTTATGCTGCCAAGAGTTTCTCGTTTTATGAAACCAAACTTCTGTAAGGATGAATCGTCAAGTGTCATATTCTTTATACCTCAGCGAAATTGTAAAATTATTTCAAGGTGTGAATCTATAAGTTAAAACGTAAATTCAGGATTTCTGGTTAAACTTACGGTTCTGTCTAGATTATAAGACTTCCTGTTAGCTGGTAAATAGACTTATTGCTAATTACAAGATTTATGAATCCGAGGGTACGTTTCTGGTTTACTGTTTATAACGTTATGGAAACATTTACTGTAGATTGAGTTTAATGTTTCTTACATAACTTAACCTGCAAGCTCTATGTATCAGTGATATGCCAAGAATTCATAAAAAAGTATGCCGGAAATAACCTGTAAAAAGAGCACTAAAATGCTGCAGAGTAGAGACTGCCATAGAAGAGAGAGCTGAATTTCATTTACCTGAAGGCATAAAATGGGAAGAAAAGCACTATCCAGAAGCTTTTACTTGAAGAGGCCTTTAACTAAAGTACAAAGCAGAAGAAAGCCCCTGATAGAAGAAAGATGGAGCAAAACGCCTTAAAAAGACGTCCTGCAGTCATCGGCTTCAGGCATTTACTGCCTTGCTGAAGACATCGATAAACTCGTCACACTGAGCAACAATGATTGCTGCCGTTTCCTTTAAAACCAGAATCGGGTCTGATCCATCGGTTTTGAGGTAAAGGATAGGGTCGCTGATGCTCACATGTTTCATGTCGTAAAAAGCTGCTTCAACCCTTTCATCTTTAATCAGGAGGTCCTTAAGAAGATTGAGAAGGGTATGAGTTTCGCCTCTGAGCTCAACTTCGAGCTCGTTATTTGTTTTGGTAATGATGTTCAGTTCCATTGGTGACCACCTGTAAATGGTGAATAAAATAATCGGCTATAACAGCTACCATAAAGGCATAATCCGCCATAAAATACCGAAACCTGCATAAAGTAAGATGGGAAAGAGAAATTTACTGGATTCCTTTCCCGTACTCGGTTGAGATTTTACGGGTTTCAGTCATATTGCATACAGGGCATTTAAGCTTTTTCCCTTCCAGCACAAGTTCTCCTCTGCAGTTTGAGCAGTAAGCTTTTACAACTCCAAGAGAATCTTCGGCTGTAGTGAGGCGCAATCTATCAACATCAATGACTCGGGCTTTTATGATATCAGACGGTCTGAACTCATCTGACAGTCTCTTGACATAGGAGTCCCTTACATTTGAAACGTGGATATCCCCGGACCTTGTGTTGACAATTTCCCTGTTTTCTTTTCCTTCAATTCCTGCAACTTCCACCATTGCCCCGGACTCGCGGACGTCAGTGATCCTGCCGTAAATTATGTCCCCTACTCTCAGTATATTTGGAGTAAGGGTATTCGGCTTAACCGAGACTACTCTGGCTTTTCTGTCAATGAGTACATTGCCAGTAGCAGTAGAATAAATGTCTCCAGCAATTGTTGCTGTTCCAGGGCCTGGTTTGAATTCTTCTGTAGTTCCGACAAGTTCCCCCGGAAGAACAAAACCTCCTTTTTCAAGGTCTTCTTCCGATTTCACAGCTTCCCCGGCAGGCGGCCTGGAACCCGGCATTTCCTTCCGATCTCTGGGACCTTTCTTGGGGTATGGAAATCTCCTCTTTTTGTTAGGGTCGCCTTTGAACTGGTCCTTTGACTGGTCTCTTGAGTGTCCCCTGAACTGGTCTCTGGGCTGATCTCGAGATTGATCTCTGGGTTGATCTCGAGATTGATCTCTGGGCTGATCTCGAGATTGATCTCTGGGCTGATCTCGAGATTGATCTCTGGGCTGATCTCGAGATTGATCTCTGGGCTGATCTCGAGATTGATCTCTGGGCTGGTCTCGGGGTTGACGACTTTTAAACTGGTCCCTGGACTGGCCCTTAAATTGATCTCTGGGCTGATCTCGAGACTGGTCTCTTGGCTGGCTTTTAAACTGATCTCGGGATTGGTCCCTTTGCTGGCCTTTAAACTGATCCTTGTTTTCTGCAGTTGCTGGAACCGGCTTTTCGGCAACGGATTTTCCTTCACCAGGGCTTGTTAATTTTTTCCTGGTAGTCTTATTTTTTCTAATTCTAATCATGATCCCTCATTCTAATTATCGCTATTAGTGAATATATATAGTCGTTATAAATAGCCACGGTCTTATTTTTTTCAGTAATCGTTATAGAGCTTTTGGCGGAAATTGAACCCATTTGATTGCCCATTTAAGGAATAGGAACCATCTATTCCCATATTTTCATAGATTTATTATTCCCTTCTGGCAGTGTGTACAGTTCAGTGCATACAGAAGGAATTATCGTAAGTATCCATCGTAAGTATCCATTCAAAGTATTTATCCAAGGTTATGTATCTCGATGTGATTATTTACGCTATGTATTTATTCTCTACGTTACGGATTTATTCGCTATGTTATAACCTGTTCTCTATTCAATGAGTTATGGATTCCGCCTTTTAAATAGGAACCTGAAGGTGAAAGCTGTAAAACATGACGCCTAAATGACTCGTGAACCCGGGCCTTATTCATGAACAGCAATTCTGTAAATCTCTACTTCAATAATCTCTCTTTCTTTTTGATGAAAGTCGAAAGTCCTTTTTATAGGGAATTTCGCAACATAAGAGTGTGTAATGACCGCAGGCTTAATGAACTTTTGGATAAAAGCAAGGCTTCCGCGGTTGTGGATGGAATATATTACCTCACTTGTTCTTAATGCTGACGAAAGAAAGGGTCTGTCTCTGCCTTTAACTCTTGCCCCGAACGGAGGGTTCATAAGAGTGGTTTTTACGCGTTCTGAGACTTCCGTAATATCGGAGCAAACGAACTCAACCTCCACTCCGAACTTCTCGGCATTTTTTTTTGCAACCTTAAGCGCCTTTGGGTCCGCATCATATCCCAGAACCTTCCTGGCCCCCAGAATTTTTGCCCCTATTGCAAGAATGCCTGTACCGCAGCCCAGGTCCTGGACTGATTCGTCAAGGTCTCCCTGCATGTAAGCGAAATGGAGTATTTCCGCAGCAAGAAGGGAAGGAGTCTGGTATTGCTCCAGCTCAAGTTCGGGATTGGAAAAACCTTCTATTTCTTCAAGCAGTATTTCAAGTTTTCTCTGTTTCATATCTTTTGAATTTTCTATGTTCAATCTTTTGAGCTTTTATGCTTCACAACTTTTGCGCTTTTTATGCTTCACATCTTTTGCGCTTTCTCTGTTTTATACCTGGTAAAAGGTTATACAGGTTCTTCAGTAATTTCGTCCAGCACAAGTTTTTCCCATTCGCGTTCTCCAAGCACGATCTCAAATTCTTGTGGCGTCAGCATAGGGGAAGGAAAACGCCCCACTTCGTCCACAGCAAGCCTGGGACAGGCAGTGTTTACGAAAGCATCCACCTTGAACTGAAGTAGCTGGTCCGGGGTTACGAGATCGATAAGGATCAGGGGTGCTTCTTTTCCATGCTTTTTTGCGAGTTCTTTCAGGGAAGAGGCAAGTCCCATCCTCTTCTGCCCGTTTTTGCTTGAGACAATGATCCCGAAAACCTGTGCATCCAGAGATTTTGCAATTACCGCACTGCGCTGGCGGAGAACCCTTGAAGGGTCAACCTCACGAACCTCTCCGGAAAACGGGTCAGCTGCAAGGACACGCCTTTTTGTGGAAAGAGCTACCCCAAGGGGATGGAAGTCACCGCTTCCGATATAAAGGTACTCATCACAATCTTCATCCCTCGCTGCCGAAAAATTGCAGCCGAGCACCTGTCCTGCATAGGCAATCCTTGAGTCCCCACGCCCGATAATGCAGATCTTTCCCCGTTTCTCGAGTACACTGCATGCATCAGGAAGCTTATGGGCATGCTGGACAGTGGTTATCAGGCCTATTCTCTCTCCTTTAAGTTCCGGGACAGCCTTTTCAACAACAGGCCGGACATCAATAGATGATCGTGTTTCAATAAAGTACACTTTATCCGAAAGCTTAACGTCTTCAAGTTCCGCATGCCCGAAGTGGAAAAGAATGTCAACATGATCAAGAAGAGTCCTGTCCAGGTCACACGCCCCAAAGCATGGGTCTCCTGAGATGATAATTTCAGCTCCGGTAGCCTCCTCAACGGTTTTCGCAAGTCCAGGGCCTTTGCGCTTCAGCCCTTCGGGGAACTGAAAGCCCACAAGCTTTGCTTTCGTATCCTTTATTACGCTGATTATATAGTCAGGCCTTAAATCGAATGCTTCACTGATTCCCAAAGACATTCTTAATCTCCACACCCTTCTCGCTCACATCAATTGTGACGAGAATCTTGGGTTCAACCCCTAGTTCCTTCAGCTTAAGATAGCCGTCTCCGCGTCCTATAACGGAAATTACATCCGTTACCTCAACGCCCATAATTTTTAGCGCCCTTACGAGTGCAAGAAGCGTCCCACCTGTACTGATAACGTCATCAACGATAATTATTCGGTCTCCCTTTTTGAGCCCGTTTATATAGAGGACGCCCTTAGAATATCCTGTGCTCTGGGAAAGTTCCACCTCTCCTTCAAGGAAGTAGGGCCTTTTCCGAACAATAGTAAGAGAGATTCCGGTTTTCAGGGAGAGGGCATTTGCAACCGGAATTCCCATAGCTTCGACAGTCAGGATAGTGTCAACATTCATGTCTGCTATCTTTGTTATGTAATCGGAAATCTCTTCTACCATATGGGGATCTATGGAAGGTACACCATCAGAAATAGGATGGATAAAATAATTGTATTCACCCCGCTTGATCACAGGGGAATTAATCAGTGACTCTCTAAGTCTTTCAAGCATGGTTTTAACCTTTTTTTGGCTATTCAATATTCCGAGAAGTAAAAACCCTTAAATTATATCCTGCAACCCCAAGTATACTGCCTCCCGGAGAAGATACGGATATACAGACATTCTACCGGGAAAGATAAATCGATTTCAGGAAACATTGAAGTACTTGATATAGCTTTGGTTTTTCAAGTTCTAGTTCGTTTATATTCGAGATACAGGAAATTTATAATAAATAGTTATCTCAGTGTTAATAAATTTAAGGACAATATAGGTAAAAAACATATGTAAAAAACCGCTAAAAATAAAAAAGAACCCAGAGTAAAAAAGAAAATGGGTGAAAAAAACCCGTCAAATGCCTTCAATCGCCAGTACCGGGCATTCTGCCCTGTTTTAGACTTATTCATCCAGTTATCGACTCCGGGGAGTCCTTATTCTGGGTGCTGACATTTCTCTCCTGATTAAGCAGTCCAAGGACTACATAGGGATTTGCATCTGCCTGTTTCATTTCGCTAAGGGTATCCCCATCAATGTCGATGACTGCGACTTCCGTAACAAGGCCTTCCCAGTTTTCCTGATCCATAAGCCAGAGGTCCTTCTGATATTTTGAAACCCATGAAGGGTCATCTTCTTTTGCCCCGCAATTCGCACTCACTACATCAGAGTTATATCCCAGTACAACTGCTTTCAGAGTTCCTGCATTTTTATCCCTGACAACGAAAATTCCAGCAAGGTTACTATCAATTGCTTCCAGTTCTTCGTCTGTAAGTTCAGAGACAAAAATCCCTCCTTTTCCAGGGCTGGCATCCCAACGCTTTAAGAAAACATCATCCTTACACCAGTGAGGGGTGGAGAAAACAGTATAACTTACCCCCTCTTCAAGAGGATAGTTTTCTTCCAGCCAGTTTGCAAGCACAAAGCCGCTGGAAACTCCTGGACAGAAATGGTTGTGTATTTCCAGGCACTGCATGAGTTCATAATCAAGATTTCCGGTAGCCCAGGCATTGGAAATTGTAAGGATGGCAAATTCGCGCCCGTTAAAAACCGTAGAATTCACTTTTTCATTCCAGGCTGCTATAGACTCCTGACTTCTGGAAAGTGTATCAAAGTCTATATTTTCTGTTACCTGATAGCTGATCTCATCCTCGTCTCCGTATGAAACCTCAATATAAGTACAGTTCCCGCTTGATTTGTCAAAGAAAGCAAACCAGAGAGGAGCATTTCTTGAGTTCTGGACTACAAGCAGGTTCTGTGTATACTGCAGCTCCTTTCCATAAAACTCTGAATAGAAATCATTCAAAAAGAAATCGGACTCTGCAGGAGAGCCGATATCAGTCATTATAAAAGTGTCTTCAGGCCCGAGAACTCCCAGCTCTTCTTCGGCTGCGGAAAAGACCTGATCCATCAGTTCCTTATCATCAACTGGCGGATTAACATTTCCTGTTGAGTTGAGAAGCCCGAGAACTTCATAGGGATTGACCCCTGCCCGTTTCATTTCGTTCAGGGTATCCTTATCGATGTCAATGACTGCGATTTTCGTAACAAGTCCTTCTTCATCCCAGTTATCCGGCCCCATAAGCCAGAGATCCATCAGGTATTTCGACACCCATGCAGGATCATCCTTTTTTGCCCCGCAATTCGCACTCACAACATCGAAGTCAAACCCAAGCACCACTGCCTGTATGGTTCCGGCATTCTTATCCGTAACCACAAAGATTCCGGCAGGAGAGTTCCCGATTGCTTCTATTTCCTCGTCTGTGAGCGTAGAGACAAAGATTCCTCCTTTTCCGGGAGTTGCATCCCAGCGCTTAACGAAGACATCTTCTTTGCACCAGTTGGGGCAGGAGAAAACAGTGTAACTTACCCCTTCCTCAAGCGGGTAATTATCTTCCAGCCAGTTTGCAAGCACAAAGCCGCTGGAAACCCCCGGACAGAAATGGTTGTGTATTTCCAGACACTGCATGAGTTCATAATCGAGATTTCCTGTAGCCCAGGCATTGGAAATTGTAAGGATAGCAAACTCACGCCCATCAAAAATCGTAGAATTCACTTTTTCATTCCAGGCTTCTATGGACTTCTTATTTTTTGAAAGTTCATCAAAGTCTATATTTTCAGCCACCTGGTAGCTGATCTCATTCTCGTCTCCGTATGAAACTTCGATAAAAGTGCAGTTCCCGCTGGATTTGTTAAAGAAAGCAAACCAGAGAGGGGCGTTCCTTGCGTTCTGGACTACAAGCAGGTTCTGTGTATACAGTAACTCCCGTCCATAAAACTCCGAATAGAAATCGTCCAGAAAAACATAAGACTCTGCAGGAGAACCGACGTCGGTGATTATAAGAGTATTTTCAGGTCCGATAACCCCCAGATCTGCTTCGGCCGCAGCAAAGGCCTGAGCCATTAGCCCCTGGTTATCAACTTCAGCTGCCATCCCTGGAATAGAGCCGAGGGAAAAAATAAGTATTGTCAGAAAGACAAAATCCGTGATTTTTGTCTTGATTTTCTTGTTAGTCATTACACTTTCTCCGATCATGCTTTTTCCTCTACTGTCCACAAATCATTTATTTAATCTGACAAAATATAGTATTAGTCAGAAAGCGGTAGTAATATTTAAGATAAAATTTCAATTTTATGTTTTTTAGTGTTACAAAAGATAAAAAAAATAATACATAAAACTTTCGAATTTTGTTAATGTTGAAGATCTTATCAGTAAAAACGAGAACGATAAGGAAATTTATAGGAAAGAAAAAGGAAAAAGGAAAGAGAAAAAAACAAGAAAGAAGAGAGAAAAAAACAAGAAAAAGAGAAAGAGAAGGGAGAAAGAGAAGATTAAAAAACAAGAAAGAAAAGAGAAAAAAACAAGAAAGAGAGAAAGAGAAGAGAGAAAAAAAAGTTAAAAAGGAAAAAGGTAAAGAAAAAAAGGAAGATAAGGGAAAAATAAAAAAAGGAAATTAAGGACAGACAATAGTATCGAAAAGCCCTACTACGATTTCTGCCAGTTCTTTGCTCTTCTCGGTAGAGGTCATGAGGGTATCGGCGCGGGTAGCGCGGCATCCAAGTCTCTCAAACGCGAATTCATCTGCCAGGTCTCTTTCATCGAAAACAAAGACATCAAGGAAGTCCTGATAATATTCCGCAACTCCCATAGAAGAGACCTCGAGCCCGCATGCCTGCATCAGTTTTCCGGCAGGCCCGCTGACAGGAGCGTTTCCTATAATCGGGCTGACTGCAACAACTTTTTTCTGCATCAGCAGTTCCCTCATTCCAGGAAGGGAAATAATAGGGCCTATGCTGGTTATTGGGTTGCTCGGACCTATGAGGACTCTATCTTCCTTCTCAAGGGCTTCCAGAACCTTTTTAGCAATTGAAGCTTCGGAAACTCCTCTTATGTCAACTCCAAGCACATCGGGCTCTCCATGATTTCCGATCCAGAAATCCTGAAAATGCATAACCCCTTTCAGGGTCTCTATATAGGTGGAAACCGGATCATCGGACATGGGTAGAATGTTTGCATCGATCCCGAAAAGAGATGCAAGTTTCACTGTTGCATCCGTAAGGGATGCCCCTCCCCTGATAAGGTTCGAGCGGATAATATGGGTTGCCCTATCCCTGTCCCCGAGCTTCATACTTTCTTCGACCCCGAGTTCCTGCATGCGCTCATAGGTCCTGAAGGTATCGTTTTCTATGCCCCACCACTTCTTCCGGTCAATCTGGTCTGAGAAGAGATAGAGAACTGTGTCAAGGTCTGGAGTGATCAGGTTCCCAGAAACCCACATGTCTTCGGCAGTGTTTACAACAACAGTCAGTTCCTCCGGTGGGAGGATTTCCTTGAGCCCGTCAAGGAGTTTGGGAGTTCCGGTGCCGCCTGAGAATACAATCATGATAATACCTTTTCCCGGATTTTGTTCAGCCTTCGGGTAGCAGCTGCTCTGCAATTAGTATTAAATTAATAGCATCAAAGTAATAGATACAGCAATATATAATGAAATCTGTCTAAAGAATAATGAAAGTGGTCCTTGATCCCGTACACGGTTACATCGAAATGGATGAAATCGTCCAGGAACTTCTGGCTACCCCCCAGATGCAGCGCCTCAGAAGAGTCAGGCAGCTTGGCTTTTCAAACCTAGTATATCCGGGAGCGAACCATACCCGTTTTGAACACTCCCTCGGAGCTATGCACCTTGCCTCCATGCTGATGAAAAACCTCGACTCAATTGAAGAGGATAAAAAAAAGGAAATAAGAGCTGCCTCACTTTTGCATGATGTAGGACATGGGCCTTTTTCTCACGTAACCGAAAACGTTATCGATAAATATACCCGGCGCAGGCATGATGATGTAAAGGAAATTGTAGGGAAAGGGGAAATAAAAGAAGTACTGAAAAAGCACGGGATTTCCCCCGGAGACCTTGCAAAACATGTCAAAGGCGAGACTTCTTTGGGACAGATCCTCAGCAGTGAGATCGATGTGGACAGGATGGATTACCTTGTGCGGGACGCTCATTACACAGGTGTTGCGTTTGGGGTTGTGGACTATAACCGCCTGATCAACCAGATGCGTTTTCATGAAGACAGACTCGTTGTCGACTACGGGGGATTGAAAGCTGCCGAATCTCTTCTGGTCTCCAGATTCTGGATGAATACCTCGGTTTACTATCATCACGTGACCAGGATCTCGGAAGCAATGTGCTCAAAAGCCGTAGAGTATATGATTGAAAACGGGGAACTTGATCCGTCCAGGCTCAGACAGATGGATGACACAGACCTGATAGCAGCCATGCGAAACGCAAGCGGATATGCTGGAGAACTTGCCAGGAGACTGGATGCGCGCAGACTCTATAAGCGGGCGCTCTATACAGGGCTTGAGGATGCAGGAAAAGGTGTGCTCAAGTACCGTGATAAAATTGAGAGGGCAGAGAAGGAGATTGCAGAACTGGCAGGAGTTGACCCACAATGCATACTTGTGGATATTCCAAAGACTCCCGAAATGCTTGAAATGAAAGCAATGATAAAAACAAATCACAGGATGATCCCGCTTAACGAAGCCTCGCATTTCGTGTCCATCCTGCAGGAAGCCCACATGGATAACTGGAGGATGGGAGTCTACTGCCCGAAGGAACACTGCGAAGCCGTGGAAAAAGCTGCAAAGGAATATTTTAACGTAAAAAAAGCCACAAAACAATTTAAGCTGAGCGATCTGGAAAAAACTAAAATGCAGGGGTAAGGGAAACTAAAGCACAGGAATAAGGAGTAAATATTTTGTTTAAAATCACAAGGAAAGTCAGCAGAGTCGAAATCACACTCGAAGTTAAAAAGCTCGGGGAAGACTACCTGCTGACCCTTACCGGCGGGAAAGAGCATGCAGGTGCAATTTCGGTCGGGCTTTTTGATGAAAACAGCAGGAGAGCCAGTTCTTCCGTGCTCACGCTGCCAGGACATAGGGAAGAACAGCTTGCCCTGGACAGTGCAAGACGAGTGAGTAAGGCAACAGGAAAAACATCGGTAGTTGTTGTCGGAATCCATGTAGATAATATTAATCCCGAAGGGATAAGGGAAATAGTCTCAGCCGCAGAGGAAATGGTTGGAAACTTCATTGCCTCCTGTGAAAAAAATGATATGACAGCAAGGAGAAGCTAATAATGGAAATAACTGTAGGTATCAGCGGAGCTTCAGGGGTACAGTATGGGATCCGCCTTCTTGAAGTGCTGGCGCAAAAAGGAATTAAGACCCATCTTGTGTTGACCGAAGCTGCAAAACAGATAATCGAGATCGAAACTGATTACTTACCCATTGAAGTGGAAAGACTTGCAACCTGGAATTATTCCCAGAAAGACTTTTCAGCACCCATAGCCAGCGGCTCTTACAAAACTGCAGGAATGGTCATTGCTCCATGCAGTATGAAGACTCTCGGGG
Organism: Methanosarcina subterranea; assembly: GCF_055385895.1. Classification (NCBI taxonomy): domain Archaea; kingdom Methanobacteriati; phylum Methanobacteriota; class Methanomicrobia; order Methanosarcinales; family Methanosarcinaceae; genus Methanosarcina; species Methanosarcina subterranea. The sequence goes on from NZ_AP042426.1 coordinate 4,241,555, forward strand.
CAGTTGCAAACGGGATATCTGACACCCTGATAACACGGGCTGCAGACGTCTGCCTGAAAGAAGAGAGAAAACTTATCCTTATGACAAGGGAAACCCCCCTGAACCTTATCCATCTTGAGAACATGCTGAAGGCTAAACGGGCAGGCGCAAGCATCCTCCCGGCATGTCCGGGCTTCTATTCCCGACCGAAAACCCTGGACGAACTCATAGACACCATGGCTGGCAGGGCGCTTGACCTTTTAGGAATTGAAAACGACATTTATCAGCGCTGGGAGTGAGAAAGGGGCTGAGGATCAGGGGGAAATCCCGGCACAAACCCGGGAAGTTAAGTAAGTAAATCAAGAATCGAAGTAGGTAAAGCTGGAAGTTTTAATCCGTAAATTAAGATTACAGGCGCATGTTCTAACGAAAGCTATATAAAGGATAATCTCCTTTGAGAGGAGGTACCCCTTGGGATAGTAGGGTAGCTTGGTCCATCCTCGAGCGTTTGGGACGCTTGGACCGCGGTTCAAATCCGCGCTATCCCATTTCTTTATCATCTTTTTTGTAAATCCTGCACCGGAAATTACTGAATAATACTTTTTACTATTGTTTAATAGTTTTTATGGTTTAGTTAACGGTTTTTACGGTTGCTTAACAGTTTTTTATTACTTTGATTTACAGAATAAAAGATATTAATTCAAATAATTACAATTAAAAAATAATAATTATTGTGTAATATCTTTATAAATGAAGGATAATTTTAATACAGAAAACACGCTATCTTATTTTAAGCGTGAGTGAATAACTCCGCATAACTGACTGATTTAGAATCATTTTAATACAGAAACTGATTACTTATTTTAGGTGTGAATAAGTACTCCCTGGAACTCACCATTTAAAATTATACTATGTGAGCCATTTTATGTAGGGGTAAAATATCATGAAACAGACTCTTGAAACATTAAAAGAAAAGATAGCTGAAAATACCCTGACATCCGACGACATCTTTGCATTTACGGATAGGCTGAAAGAAAGTATGCGGGAAGGAGCCCCGATTGTCAGGAACGTCTCGCCTGCAAACATCACCCTGCTCGAGATATACGCTTTTGCCCTGCGGAAGATGGAGATGACAGAAGAGGATAAGGGAAGCGAACTGAGGGCTGGAGACTGGAGAGACAGTATCGATGACTTCAGCCAGCTCAAATATTTTGTAGATGAACTGCAGCAAAGCGAGCTCGTCAACCATGTTGCCTGGAACGTTCATGCAAATGTGATTTATGATATCCCTGATCCCGGTGCATATAAGAGATATGTATACTGGAAGATGAAGTCGGTCCTCGATAACATGCAACTTTTTGAGCAGCTTTGAGCTGAAAAAACGAAGGGACGAAATCCAATAAAAGAATAAAAAGAAGGAAGAATAAGCACAAAAGAAGAGGCATATGCCTGCGCTTTATCAGACAGGCATGTGCTAAGAAATTTTTCCTTAAAAAACAGAATCCGGATCACGATTCGGATCGGGTCTCGTGCTTGTTTCACTATTTCAGTTTTTATTTCAGTTTTTATTTCTATTTTTATTTCTTATTCATTATTTTCTTTACTTATTCTCCTGCTTTTTGTTTCATATTTTTTAGCGGTGCCTTACAACGCAATTTGAAAGCCCGAGAATCTCTACAATATCACTGTTATCAGGACTGTGGATTATCATCTGCCCTTTCTTAAGGTAGGGAATCCTGCGTTCGTACTCTTTAGGGACTTTTAAAGATGAGATTGCAGTATCATTGTTGAGGTTAAGGATCAGTTTTGTATTCACCTGTTTGAAAACAGTGTCATCGATATCCTGAGGGTCCTGCGTGATCAAAAATAGTCCTAACGCTTCTTTTCTTCCCTGACGGGCTGCATCTGCGAAACGTGAGATAATAAGGCGGGCATGTTCCCCGTTTGCACTGGAAAGATAGCGATGGGCCTCATCAAGCGCCAAGATGATCGGAGTTTCTTTGATGGCATCAATACCTGTGGTATTGAGTTTATTGTCAACAATCAGGCTCATAATTGTGAGCACTATGAGATCCCTGATTCTGGGAGAACTTATGTACTCGGTCGGGAAAACCGAAATCTGCCCAGGCTTGAAGATTTTGTCTACGATGTCGGTGATTGGAGTCGCGTCCTGGTCAAAGACCTTCGGGAAAAACCGACTACTTACTCTCCTCACAATTCCATCATAAGAAGATTCATGCAGTTTTCCGCTGTCAACATAGTAGGAACGTGTACCTTCATTTTCAATATGGTTAATGAAGTTCAGGTAGGTATGTGGAACGCTTGATTTGAAAAAATCCCCCAGAAGCACTTCAAGTCCTATGTACTGAAGTTCTGACATCCCGGCTGCCGATATCAACCAGGAGTTGTGCTTCACAAGGGAAAAAGGAATTGTGAATTCGATCTGTTCTGCCCTTGACTTATCTCCGGGATATTTCTGCCCTTCAACCTTTGCAACAAAAGCCTTTGTTGACTGAACCCTGCCGTAAGTGACATTTTCGGACTCAAACCTGAATTTGTCCTCTTCTGCAAGGGTTTCGTTGTCCTCGAAAATCTGGGAATACTCATCCTGAGGGTCCATAATTACCAGGCATGGATTTTTTCTGGCTTTATCAGGAGAGTTCCGCAGCCTGTACCTGTTGCTTTCAGTCATGAACTGGCGAAGGATGTTTTTCGAGAGGAAAGTTTTTCCAGTTCCGGTGCTCCCGCAGATCAGCATGTGCCTGAAAATAAGGGGATCTCCCATAGAATAATCATTTCTGAGGTAATAAGCGACTGTTTCGGGCTCTGAGTGAGTCTTTACAAGTTCGCCTCCAACGCTGAGGTGCCCAAGGAAAACTCCTTCTTCCGGAATGTTCAGCCCTGTCTGGACTTCAAGCCTATCCGTAACAGGCAGGATAGGAGTGTTCGGGCGGGGAATTCTGTCTGCCATCCTGCGTGTGAGTGCACTGTCTGCTTTTTTCCGGTACAGGATACAGAGGGGGTCAAGGCAGGCAAGGAACTTGTAGTCTGCTTCGTTTATAGGGCTTGCCCGGGCGTTCAACATGCGCCTTGAGTGGATTTCAGTTGCATCGTCCACTGCAAACTCCTGCCTGTACTGAAGTTTTCCTACCCTTGCAAAGAGCTTTTCTCCGCCCTCGTAAGGCACGACAACATATGTCCCGAGTCTTATCTCGCTCCTGCGGGCAGACGCGATATATCCTGTAATCGTAGCTCCTGAATGGGTTATCTCCAGAGGCTCTATGCCTGTTGTGACAATTCCGAAGGCTTCATCCAGAGCTGGAGTAACTCTGGAGGCTCCGAGATCATATTCATCAAATGCCTCAAAAGGAAGTTCGTCTTCTCCGGAAATCCTGGAAACGGAAGAGCTATCAGGGAAAAAAGAGGAGACTGGTTCCGGAGCAACCCTAGAAATACTGGAAAGAGCCTGAGAGACTGTATTTGAGATAATATTTAGAGAGTTATGGGAATTATCTTCCATAAGGGCTTCAGATGAAAGAGCATCCGTGAGAGCTTCAGCTGGAAGAGTATTCTTGAGAGCTTCAGATGAAGAAACAGGGAATTCTTCAAAAGCTGGCAGCAAGTCCGGACCGGAGGCTTCCGTAAGCAGATCCTTTTCCAGGTTTTTCTTTTCCAGATCCTTCGCCTTATTCCCGGAACTTTCATTTGGGCCTGCATTTTCGTTTGATCCGGTATCCTTTTCAGGAGCATAAGTAAGTTTTGGCTTATTGGAAATAAAAGCCAGAATATCGGCATCTTCATATTTCATTGATTTTACCCCACCGGGTGTCATTATAAGAGGTATCAGGACTCATATTTTCAAAGAATTTATCGATCTCTTCTCTCTCCACTTTCCTGATTTTTGCGAGGTGGTCTGCCTTTGTGAGAGTAAGGGGAAAACCATGCAAAGAAAGGTCAAAGAGCACTTTTTTGGTAATCTGCATGCGCAGGAAATCATCCTTAATAAGCCCATAAGGAGCTTCAACCTTAAAAACCACATCCGTGGAAGGCACGTAAAGCATGAAGAAACAGAGGGCATAATCCTCAGGCAAAAACTTGTGCCTGAGCTTTTGCTGGAACGTGTCCGCGGCCGCAAGTGGGGAAGTCCCGTTAAGCATCTTTTCGTAAAACCTGTTGGGTTGCAAAAACCAGCTGGTGTAAGTGATGTAAGTATTTCTGGAACCGTTATATTTGCCGTCTTTCCCGTTAATTTTCGAATTCCTTCCATCATGCCCCTGCTCTGGTGTGCTATCAACTTTGTAAGGGGAGAGAAGGTTTCGGAAAAACTGGGCGTCAAGCATCCAGGGCAGGTCAAAGCCTTCCCTTTTCTTTCGGACACCATCCATAATCTGCCTGTCAGTCGGATTTTTTACAAAACCTATCACAGGACTCCTCTTTTCCAGAAAATGATCCATAATATCAATGTAATTCTGGAGGATTTTTCGGGCATTATCGTTCTGCCGGATTTGCACTTCCTCGTCATCCAGCACCATCCAGTACATAAGCTGTTTAGGATAAATAGGCCCGTCTATTATGAAAAAACTCTTCGTTTCTAACAGGTCCTTCATGAAAAGCATGTGCTCGGATTCTGCCAGATACATGGCAAAGCTGTGCACCATGTCGGGAGCCTTTCTTTTCAGCTCATCCGGAGCAATTGTGACCAGTTTTGCCCTTCCAAGCCCTTCATCAAAGGTCTCCCAGCCTGATGTTGCCCGCATTGCTATCCTCTGCGAAGAAGAATAAGCAGCACAAACAATAGTCCTGCACCTCTGGATATCAAGATCTGTAGGCGTTGCAGCCAGCCCGCAGTGGCAAAAATCCACAAAAAGCCCGCTGTCATAAGTCTTCGGGTTCGTGCTCCCGCTGTCACAGGCATAAGTAACGGGATAGGGGTCATCTCCCTGTGCCATCAGCTCAGTCCTGACCATCCCCCGAAAGAGCCTGTCCACAGCCTTAAGGATTACCTTCCCGTCAATCTTTAATTCCTCAAGCAAAGAATAGATGTCAGCCGCCGTTTTCGACTCATCAAGCTCAAATGAACGGTCAATCCTCTCTGCAAGCTCCGAGATCTTATGCATATGCACGGGCTCAAGGGTCATAAACAGAAGATACTTTAAGGAGTGATATATAATTGTTGAGTGGAGAAAAATAAAAAGCAGCCGCTTTCCTGGAAAAAACAGGTGTAGTGTGCCGATTTTTCTGTAAAAGTACGAATCTCAAGAAGTTCACGGGTAGAAAAATCCATATCCGAAGAACTTACTTACACTCGATACATAAAAATTTGAATCAGAATTTACAGCAAATTCGCGGCGTTGCCGTTAAGTGTTATCCTCTTTTATTTTGTGTCTCAGTTTGCTGAACAGGAAAATCTTTTCATGGTTCTCTTAACTGCAGTATTGATATCCAGAATTTCAATAGCTGTTGCCAAGGGTCTGGTTTCAATACATAAGTATAAATAACTAATTTTAGTGTGTACTTTTATTTTTTTATTAATGATCCTTTATTATTCTATTATTTTTTATCTTACTTTTTTCTCAAGTAGCTTCGCTCTCTTAAACGAACTAATGTAAAAACAGCCTCATAAAGCTATATTTTCAATTAAAATACGAATTTATAGTATTAATTTTTAGTAAAATCGTAATATAACTTATGTTATATTTTGATGATTTGGGTATAAAAGCTTAATAAGATTAATTTCAATTGTTCCATATCACATTGCAAAAATGTGAGGAGGGATTCAAACTAAATTTCCAGAGTCGGCTTGAACCCCTGAACGCCCGAAGGCAAGGTTATGGTTAGCTTTGATAATGCTTATGGTTTGCGTAATCTTGCCTCTGGAGTAAATTGGATGAGGTAAAGAAAGAATGAAGAATAAACTGAAATCAATTACATTATTATTAATTGCAATATGTTTGGTTTCAAATGCAAGCGCTGGAACTGGAGACGACAGTGATTCGTCAAGTCCAGAGGTTGGCATTGAATGGGTTACAGATTATAGTTGGCCATATAGTGATCTTCCTAACAGTGACAATTCAGCAGAAGACTTTTACAACACTTTGGGAAATGCCGGATGGACTAAGAAATTTAATATGGGTAATAGTTATGCAAGTGACGCCCATTTTGAACATAGTGGAGTAAATGGAGTAGATTCCAGCTATGTTGATGGTGCAGATATTGTATTTTATCAGGGACATGGAGAAGATGATTCCCTTCATCTTGCTACTTACACCAAACGTGTCATCTATGAAAACGAAATCAAATGGGGAGATTATGATCTAGAATGGATTGCTTTGCACTCATGCAGTTCTACAGCAGAGCCGTCGAACTTTATACAGGGTAATGGACCAGAGTATGGATTCAACGGTGTTCATCTGGTCTGTGGTTTCTACACAACCGCATTGAATTATGCCGAAGACGGAGGAAATTTTGCAGACAGACTCCTTAATGGAGAAACGGTAAAAGATGCATGGTTCCATGCGATTGATGAAACGCATGGCAGTGGTCGTAGTCTTCGTGTGATTGGTGAAAGTAGTAACTGTCGGTATGACCACATTTGGGGAGAAGGTTCTGTTATATCAGATCCCACAGTTGATGGAACAACTTACTACTGGGATTTTGATTGTACTTAAGTAGGTGGTACAAATGAAAAGAAATCAATTACTCATGTTAGGCATTACAATCATATTGATGGCATCCGCTTCAAGCGTGGCAATGTATATAAATCAAGATACTGAAAGTCTTTTACCTCGTGAAGAGGGAACAAATGGGGCCAAATTCATACTTAACACCGAACTCCCAAAAATTGAAAATTCATATGCAATATATACAGTCGTTACACCAGATATCACAATGGACTACGTAACAGAAATTGCAGAAATTTTTGGGGTATCTGGAACCCCAGAAACTGTTAGTGAATCAACTGGAGAAATTAGGGTAACAGATAATACAAAAAATTTAAGGGAACAGGTTTCAGTCTATAAGTATTCTAATTCAATCGTTTATGAAATACCTGAAAAAAAATATGGGGGCGTTATAGAATCGCAGCCTGATTTACCCTCTGAAGATGAAGCAAAAAAGATCGCAAACGAATATCTTTTAAGTAGAGATTTGCTTCCTGATCATGTAAAAGTTGAAAGTGTGAAATCTTGTGTAAGATTTGGGGTAATACAAGCAGGTGTAAAAGAACCTGTTGAATCATATGATGTTACACTTGGAGTCACGTACTCCCGAGATATTGATGGGATTCCAGTATATGGAGATGAATTCACAGTATACTTAGGAGATAAAGGAGAAGTTGTTGGTGTTACAAAAACACTAAGAGAAATTATTAAAACTGGGAATACAAGTATCAAATCACCAACTGAAGCATATAATGATTTAGTTGCAGGAAATACCGACCTTCCAGCACTTGAGATGCAAATAGACGAAATTACCATAGATAACATATCAATTGGATACTTGATGCAGCCTCGCATTTATGAACAGAAATCTGTGATTCCAGTTTATGTTTTTGAAGGTATTGCGAAAGGCAACGGCAAGGAAGTCCCATACAAAGAATTTGTTTCAGCAGTTTAATATAGAGTATTAATGAAGTGAGGTTCAAACGAACCATCACACTTCTTACTTTTTTGCAAAACAATCAGTTTTTAAGATTAAAGTGTTTAAAACCTGGCTTTGGTAGTTATATAGAAATAAGTGCTCTCTATTTTTGTGTTATTCGATCCAATGAACATCACAAAACAGAAGCATTCCCTACAATTCCTAACAAGAATATACGTGTTCCTATCGGATCGATCCTTGCCGTTCAACTCTTTTATGAAACTTAATAACCGCACAAACAATTGTCCTGCACCTCTGGACATCAAGATCGGTAGGAGTTGCAGCCAGCCCGCAGTGGCAAAAATCCACAAAAAGCCCGCTGTCAGGCTGTCTCAAAACTCGACTCATTTCTACAATTGGATAATTGGCATTGTTGGGTTTAAATGAAGATCGGAAATTATTCTGAAATTCAGGTATATATTTACCTTAAAGTCTAATTTTTTAACCCATTTGTAGAATCAAATGTAGTTTTGAGACAACCTGCTGTCATAAGTCTTCGGGTTCGTGCTCCCGCTGTCACAGGCATAAGTAACAGGATACGGGTCCTCGCCCTGTGCCATCAGCTCGGGCCTGACCATCCCCCGAAAGAGACTGTCCACAGCCTTCAGGATTACCTTCCCGTCAATCTTCAACTCCTCAAGCAGAAAATAAATATCAGCCGCCGTTTTTGACTCATCAAGCTCAAATGAACGGTCAATCCTCTCTGCAAGCTCCGAGATCTTATGCATATGCACGGGCTCAAGGGTCATGGATAAAAGATACTTTAAGGAGTGATATATATTTGTTGAGTGGAAGCCGGAATTGGCGGCAGATTTCCTGGAAAACAGGTGCTGGAAATAAGAAATACAACTGTTTTTTAGGAAGAATCCTCTCAAATGATAGAGAAAGAAGATAGAAAACAGAAATCACAAGCTAACTACAATTAGAGGGTTATTTTAGTACGCAGTCCCCCCAAAAAGAAATACTTTTAAAAGATTCCCAGCTTTAATTCTCAATCGTCACTGAAAAAGAAAAAAACTCTATCAGTAATTGTCGGACGGCCTGTTTAGGGTGAGGTGGCCGCCCGCAATTTAATTTTTTGGTTTTATCTATATTTCCTCAGTACAGCAAGCCCGATCAGGAGGGTTCCTGAAAAACCTATCAGGAAGGAGGGGATTTTTGGAGGATTTCTTACGACTTCTACTGATGCTCTTGCCTGAATGTAGGGTTTGATATCTTTGGATATGAATACGTCTGGAGTTTCGAGATGGGGGTTAATTCCCAGCAAGGAAGAGACGGTGTATTTTCTTGGAGAGATATTGCCGAATATCTGATTTCCTGAGCTGGATTTCAAGCCTGACCCGTATGAGTTTTCGGCGGAGATTCTCAGTTTTTTCTGGGCTATACCTGCAAGGCCCTCGTCATTTTCATAGGCACCTGCAAGGAGGAGGTAGTCTCCGGGAGGAAGTTCGAAGCTTTTTAGGGAAAGGGTGCTCTGGTTTTTTTCGCCTATACTTATCATGCCGTTGCCTTTTCCGATAAGGGCCTGGATATTGCTCTCAAGTTCTCCTTTTCCGGTTTCGGACTCAGATTCTATCAAGCTGGTTTCTAAACTTCTGATAATATCGATCCCGTTCACGATAGGCCTGATTCCGGTATTCATCGAGCCTGGATTTGTGCCTTCATATGTTGTATAGGCATCTTCCCTTATCAGTACAGCCCAGTAAGTATAATTCTTCTGAGCAGGTGCATTCTTCAGGTTCAGATTGACTTCAAAACTTTCGCCTTCTTCGAGGGTATACGGAACTCCGGCTTCCAGTTCGTATTTGAGAACTTCGAAATAGTTCGCTAAAAGAATATCTTTTTCCGATTCGGGCTTTTCGGTTTCGTTTCCTGCGAGGGTTATAAGGACCCAGTAACTGCCAGCAGGAAGAGGACCAACAGTTAGGGGAGATAAGTCTCCGTATTTGTTCAAAGTCGCAGGTATCTGGATGTAAGATTCTGTATTATTATTGAAGACATCTTCAAGAGTAATCGTGCTTTCATTTATGCCGTTTGAAATGCCATTTTCAGGAAGAAACGGGCTTTTTTCCTTAACAAGATATATGTCAATGCTCTGCTGTCCGAGAGTTTCAGGCCCTCTATAGATTATCTTCACGCTCTCGTTTACAGTATAAAATGAACGAAAAGAATAGGGATATGATTGTATGAATTTCAGATTGTTCCAGCTACTGCCCTCTGCTTTTATCTCAGGTATTACCGACTCGTTTCCTGCGCTGTATGTCCAGTTGTATACTTTTATTTCAGGGCTCACTTCCCCACTTTCCAGAGATTTTGTGCCGTTGTATGCTTCGGTTTTTGATTCAGTTTTCGCTCCGGTACTTTTTTCATTACATGCATCTGTTTTTTGTTCAGAGTTAACTTTGGAGCTTTCCTTACAATCTACTCCGGTACTGGCATCTGTTTTTTGTTTCTGGCCATCTACTACATTACTTGCATCTGTGTTTTGTTCCGGATCATCTACTACATTACTTTCATCTGTTTTTTGTTCCTGATCATCTACTACGTCACTTGAATTTGTTTTTTGTTCGGGGACATCTACTACATTACTTTCATCTGTTTTTTGTTCCTGATCATCTACTACGTCACTTGAATTTGTTTTTTGTTCGGGGACATCTACTACGTTACTTGAATTTGTTTTTTGTTCCTGATCATCTACTACGTCACTTGAATTTGTGTTTTGTTCGGGGACATCTACTACGTTACTTGAATTTGTGTTTTGGTTCGGGTCATCTACTACGTCACTTGAATTTGTGTTTTGTTCGGGGACATCTACTACGTTACTTGAATTTGTGTTTTGGTTCGGGTCATCTACTACGTCACTTGAATTTGTTTTTTGTTCCGGATCATCTACTACGTCACTTGAATTTGTTTTTTGTTCCGGATCATCTACTACGTCACTTGAATTTGTGTTTTGGTTCGGGTCATCTGCTCCGGTACTTGAATTTGTTTTTTGTTCCGGATCATCTACTACGTCACTTGAATTTGTTTTTTGTTCCGGATCATCTACTACGTCACTTGAATTTGTGTTTTGGTTCGGGTCATCTGCTCCGGCACTTGAATTTGTGTTTTGGTAGGTTACATCAACTACGTTACTTGCATTTGTGTTTTGTTCGGAGATATCTACTACATCACTTGTATGGCTTTTTGTGCTGTTATCTGCTCCTGTAGCTGATACCGAAATTATTGAAAAAACAAGAATTAATAAAATCCAGGTTACTCTCCATTTTCTACCAGATATTCCTCTACATATCCCTGATTTTTTCTTCAATCACTACACCCCTTAATTCTCTCTTTTCGACGTAAGTTTGGGTTTTACGTTCATTTTCAAAGTTTCATCTTGATTGAAATCCAGTTTGTTTAGAATTTGATTATTTAGAATCTTTGTACCCACTTGTCGTATAATAATGGAAATCGGCTAAGAGCCTATCCGAAAAGTGTTGTGACCTACCGTAACTTTCACAATATGCAATATTCACAAACGGGAAGGATACTCGGATATTATAGATGTACTGTAACTTTTGAACATGCATTACTGACTTTTCGGATAGGCTCTAAGGTTTTTTGATAATCGTCCGTAACTTGGTTACAGTTGGTTACGGGTTCTTATAAAAATATATCTTTTTGTTACAGTTACAGTAAAAACAAACCAGTCCTTTGGTCGTCCACTGATACAGGATTGGTGTTTTCAGAATAGAATACCAAACGCGACTTTTGATTGCGTTTTGATGCCTTTGCAACACGATGGCTCTACAAAAGCCAAACTCACGGAAAAAAATAAAGATAGATGTTATTACGATGACTGTGAAATAATAACAAAGGAATACAAATAGACGACCTACGTTTTGTTTTTTTGGCTTACTCCCACATAATTTTTGGAACAGTAATGCATAAATCAATAGCAGTGGAAAACAATATCAATCGGGTCTTTTTCAAATGTGCGGGTTTTCTCTAAGAATAAAAAGTTGTTAAGTAGTACACTTTTTTGCGAGAACTAACTTATTCCTATATGATCTGGAGGCAGTGTGCTTAATTTTCTGTAAAATTTACTCTCTACCCCTTACTCTTCTTTTTTGATTACTGTTCCATTACTATATACTTGTTTCCTGTGATCCAGTCTTCATTTATATCAATTAGTATTGAGACTACCAGTCTCAATACTGAGTCTTGGTTAGGAAATGCTCCAACTACCTTGCTTCTTCTTTTGAGTTCCTTGTTGGTCCTCTCCATCATATTTGTTGTCCTTATTTTTTTCCAGTGTTTTTCTGGAAACTGCATATAGTTCATTACATCATACTGAAAACTTTCAAGGGTATCAGCTGCGCCTTCATACCCCATACTATCCAGTTCCATAATCAGGTCATTCAACTTCTGACGGTCTACTAATGCTTCTTTTATCTTCTCAGCCACTTCTTTCTGCTTCTTTTTTGGCACTTTCTTGAGAACTTGTCTTGCCAGATGTACATGGCACATCTGCCAACTTGATCCAATAAAGGATTCTCTTACTGCTTTCTGTATTCCTTTATGGCCATCAGAAATAATTAACTTGACACCTCTTAACCCTCTTTTTTTCAGATCATCGAATAGATCTTCCCAGAACATAGAGGCTTCACTGTCTGCTAATCTTGTTCCAAGAATTTCACGGTAACCGTCATCCCTGATCCCAGCAACTACAAAGAGAGCTTTGTTTTCGTAATGAAGCCCATCTCTTACCTTGAAATAAGTCGCATCGATAAGCAAGTAAGGGATTTCATGTTCTATTGGCTTTGAGAGAAATTCTTCAACCTTCTCATCCAGTTCTTTTGTAATCCTGGAAACAGAAGAGGCTGAAATTTCTCCTACTCCTAATGCAGTCATGACCTTTTTCACCCTTCGGGTGGAAACTCCTTGAAGGTAAGATTCAGCTACAGCGGTTAAGATGGCCTTTTCAACTCTTGAATATTTCTCAAAAACCTGAGTTTCAAAGGGAAACTCACGGAATTGAGGCTTTAATAATTCGAGTTTCCCATGCTTGGTCAGGAGAGTTCGGGGTTTGTAGCCATTTCTACTAGCTTTACGTGAATCTGTCCTCTCATAACGTTGTGCACCAGCTTGGAGGAGGGCTTCCTCCTCCATTACAAGGTTTAAAAACCAGGTAATTAGCTGGCGAATTCCATCTTCCTGATCGACAAGATAATCTTTTATGAGTGGGAATAAATTAACCATTGACTCTGCATCCTCTTTTTTTTGTGGTGAAAGGAAAAGGATACAGAGTCAATCATATTTTACAGAACTTTCGGTACACTGCCGATCTGGACTAACTTAGTTCACAAACACACACTTTAAGCACCCTGTAAAATTGAGAAAGTAAACCGATTGGTAACTTTATGATTTTTTTGAATCATCATGGATATAAATAATATAATCGCTATAGTGATTATTATGTCAGAAACTACAACCATACAGATATCAAAAGATACCCGGGACGAGTTAAAAACCATTGGAAAAATGGGTGATGACTACAATACAGTTATACGAAAATTGATCCACGAACACAACTGCAATAAACTTATAGACGAAGGCGATAGGCTCATAAAAGAACATCGTGACGAGTTCGTGAGCATCGATGACCTTTAAAGTTCTGATCCACCCCAAGGTCTTCGAAAAGGTTCCTGTAGATCATAGGGATCAAATAAAAGAGGCCCTTCGAGAACTAAAAGACCCCTTGCCAGGGGGAAACAAAAAAGAAGTAAAAGGAAGTCACAAAACGGTCTATCGGCTTCGTGCAGGTGATTTTCGCATTTTATACGAAATTGATTTTGAACGAAGCGAGGTTCTTGTTTTTAATATAATAACGGCTGAACAGGCGCATAAGAAGTACAACCGTTTTAAATAACCCTCAAAACTTTTTTCTCACTTACCCTTTCTTAGTTTTCCTATAAAACGCGCTCTCAATATATTCAGCTAATATATCTGTAAAAGTATATTCCGTTGAATTAAAGAGGATCAAACAACAATGAAACTGCTCACATGGAATATCAATCATCGTACATTCAATAGAAAGACTCCATATCACATGGCTAAGGCGATTGCCTCACTGGCACCTGATGTCATTGTGCTTACAGAATATGTCCCTGGCTCGTCACATCAAAGATTCATTGAACAACTTTACTCATATGGATTCACACATCATGTTATGTCGAAGCGAGTACTCAAAGAAAATCAAGTTTTCATCGCTGCGAATACAACACTTGAATGCGGAAAAATCTTAGCGCCGACGAATATTGAAAAATCAGTTCCTTCCAATGCATTGCATATTCTTCTACCTTGGAGGGTTTCGACATTCTTGGCATGCGTGTGCCCGATTTCAGTAATCAACCCATAATCACCCCCACATTCAAACGCCAATGCTGGGACTGGATTTTGAAGATCGCAGCAGATAATAGGGATCACCCGTTCGTGATCATGGGGGATTTCAATACTGACCCTGGCGACTCGCGAGCAAAGTGTGGTGATCGGCTAAGCAAACTAGTGGACGAAGGCTGGCAACATGCAATGCCAAAATTAGGTGCCAGTTACTGGGCCATTAAAAATGGTAGTGAAAGGCGACTCGACCATGCTTTCATCAGCAGGCATTTTGACGTTCTTGATGCAAAGTACATCATAGAGTCAGGTAGCTATGTATTCGCAGGAAAGAAATCTGAAGCAATGTCAGATCACGCAATCCTGTTAATAGAAATTAATATTAAGCCGGGGGATCAACTGTAAGAATCTCCTGGATCAAGCTCTGAATATGGACAACTTGTTTGTGTATTCAGATAGTATGTATTCGCAACTTTTCTCTCAACTGTTCAATTGAAAGTTTGGCTTTATGCAACATCGAATGACAATTGGGGCATACGGGTCTTAAATCATTGATAGGATCCACTCGATATTCTTCATTAATTTCATTTAAAGGTTTTAAATGATGTACATGAATATATTCGGTTCCTATTTCCCCATATACTTCTTCAAAATCGAACCCGCAAACACTACATTTAAATCCATAGTTATTAAGACATTCTTTTCTGGCAGTTGGATTTCGTTCATAAGCATTCACTATGACTTGTTTTTTTGCTCCTTCAAATAAATTAGCACTTTCTTTTTGGGGAATCTCCTCTGCCATTTCTAATTCTGTATTACTATAATTTGGAACAGGAATACTTTGTAATCCAAGTTCGTATTTTATATAATACAACAATTTATCTGAATGTGTTGATTGACTTTTATAATTTAACCACTTATATTTATTTGCTACTTTCTCAATATATCTAAAATGAATTTCTCTTATTAAAGGCCAAATCTCTTTATCCTCATTTGAAGGTATGTAATATCCATTATGTGATGGAACCGCTTTATACTCAGAATAATCTCCAGTTTCCCATTTCCATAGACTACTATCTTCTAATATCTGAGCATCCTTTATCTCATTTAATGACTGTTTATCAAGAGCCATCCATATACCGTTTTTATGAATTGTGAGAACAATAAGATTGCCAACAAGGAGACGAACACCTTCATTATAGTAATATGCGCCCCACTTGTTATTACCATATGAATTGGCTTTGTTGAGTGATTCGAGAAATAAGCGCAAGCAAATTTTTCTATATTCATCGTTGGGAAAAAGTGATATAATTGCTTCCTTAAGTTTATCAATATTAAGATCAGTCATAATTCCTCCAAAATAGTCAATCCATTTTGGCATACATGTCAATACATCAGCTCAAGCATATCTGAACCTTACCAAATTTTCCACCAAGGTTTATTTATTTTCGTATTTTCAGGTAATAGCTTCATATTCAATTTACTGTTTTCCTGAATTAAGCTCTGAATATGTACTGCCTGTTTTTGTGTAACTTCGTTTAGCTGGCTTATATAGCATCTTTCCGGCTTAATTGGTCGCTCATTCATTCTCAGGTATTCTATTCGTTCCCTTAATCCCTGTGATACAAGTAAATCATTATCGAGGGGCTTGACCCACTCTGTTTACGGACTGGCTTGTGTGCCGTTGTATCCTTAGTTCCCACATTTTAAGCGCATATAATCATTATTACAAATATATGATCTCAATTGATGCCGATTTTGAAATCCAGTCAGAAAAATCATGCGCTTATTTTTTAAGTGCATAATCCAACATCGGATGACCTTTATGCACCTAAAAATGCGGAACGTAGGTTGTATGTATCTGCATCATTGCTTCCAATTTGAGTGAAATACGCGGAAACCTATTTTATCACTTTCTCAAAAAATTTATATCAGATGGTTTTCATACAGGAAAGTATGGGAATTGAAATCAGCATAAAGGCAGGCGCAGACGCAGCAACTTCGAGTGTCAGCGCTTCGGGAAGTGTACAGCACATCATCACAGACAAAGAGAGAAAGACATTCGGCATTGAAGACGCAGGTCTCAAGAATGCAGTTGGAAAATATTTCGGAAAGAACCCGAATGATGCATATCTTCACAGCCCCACCCCCTGGGATGACCTTTACAAAACATATGGATGGGCTGAGGTTCAGACAATACTGGACGTCAAGAGTTCAATAGTAACCGGGATTACCTCAGAACCAGTTATAGTGGCAACCAAGAAATTCGTCAACAGCAGCACAAAGGTAGCCATTTTCGATGCCAGCATTTCAGACCAGGTCAACGATACCACGGAGAGTAACTGGTCTGAGACGGACACAATCGAAGTAGGGCAGACGATTACTTATGAAGTCAGCTTCCTGGGAGCCGGAGGAGGGGGAGAAACATCAATGTCTTACAGCCATTCCTGGGGGCAGGGAGGTTCTGAGAGCAAAAGCATTACAGTCGGTTCAAGTTCGGGAGTTACTGTTCAGTTAAATCCAGGAGAGTCGGTTGAAGCTGTACTGACAGCAAGCAGAGGTGTAATGAAAGTAAGGATTGTTTACCTGGCACATCTGACAGGTAGTTCTGCTGTCAATTATAACCCAACTTACAAAGACCACCATTTCTGGTCTCTTCCCATTACCGGTGTTATGGGCGCTGCCAGTCTTTCGACTACAAGAGAATTCACGGAAGATATCGAGATCGGCTACTACTCAGATGCAAAAATAGAACTCAGAGACACGGCAGGACAGTTAAAAGCAACATTTTTGGCAGCAAACAGACCCGCGGTTGAAAAAATAGCAATTAAAGCAGTGTAAAGCATATAAAGCGTAGACCATGCAGTGTATTAATAGACCGATTGATATATTAATAGATCAGATAGTACATAAATTAAGGGTCAGATAAAGAGGGCAAGCAGGAGGCAGGCAAACAGAGGGCTTTAGTCTTTTGCCGGAAGTTTATTCACCGGTTGGTTATACGCCAGTTGATTATGCATCGGTCTTCACCCCCAATTGCCCCTTATTACGGCATTAACCCTCGATGCTCAGTTTAATATTTAACCCACGTTAGTCGGTTTACTTTCATTTATTTCATCTCTTATCTCTGCTACTTTACCGCGAACATAACTATATTCATTTTTCAGTTTCTCGATGTCCACCGGGACAGTCTTCATCCTTGACTCTACCAGTTCTTTCATCTGTTCGTTTTCTATCTCATCAGATAACTTACAGCTTAAATCTTCCTTAACAACCTCTATCTCTTCGATATATTCATTGAATTTGTCGACAAAGTCCTCCATCTTTAACTCTCTAGCCACAGTTTGCAGACTCTCTAATTCATCTATCAGAGCATTTGCGTTATTATCCAGATTGTTCATTTTCTGTTCTAACTTAGTTAATCTAGACAGTATATTCTGTTCATCTAATTCAGACAATGAATTCCCCCTTAAATTGTCAAATATTGCCGCATAAATGGCATATAAAATAAAATCGAAATGCTTTGCCCTTTCCTCAGCAGGCAATTAACCTCATTCGAAAAAGCAGTCCTCGAGTTCTAGATCTGTATTCTACAGTCCCTGATAGAAAATGAATTGTAAGTCAAGTTTACTTCTTCAGTTAATGATTGATGGATTTAATTATCATGCTCTTCCCCCAAAAAGAGCCATTTATTAATATTGAATTTCCCGGTATTATAATTTAAGGAGAAATAAATTCTCGTTCCCATCCATTCTTCCTTCTATTATTTTGCATTCATCATCGCGAAGTAATTTGAAGAGTTTAAAGAACTGTTTTTTGGTCTTTCGGGAAACCTTAATTTAAAAAAAGGATTATACTATAATAGGAGAAATATAAAACTGAATTAAAATAATCAGGGAAAAATTAAAATCTCAGGATTCTACGCCTATGGGGGGAAGGCACAGGAATTACGAGGAAAAGCTGATAGCACCGGAACGGGCAGCTGAGCTTATGGAAGAAGACTGGAAACGGGCAGACCTGCACGTGCACACAACCTGTTCTTTTGACGTGCTTCCGGCAGATGATTTGAATCCCGAGAGTCTCTACAAAAAGTCTCTTGAGATGGGCATGGATTTTGTGACATTTACTGACCACGATACAATGGAGGCATATGAAATTCTCGGATGGGACCGTGAAAAGCTTGTCCCTGGAGTTGAGATGACCATATATGACCCGGAACTTGCAGGACATACTTTGCATGTCAATGTTTTCGAGCTTGACCGGGAGGAATTTTCAGAACTCAGAGAAATAGCAATAATAGAACACAACCTCAAAAGTTTTATAGGATACCTCAAGCGGCACAAACTTCCTTTTGTTTATAATCACCCTTTCTGGTTTGAGTTCCACCGGCAACCAAACCCTTCTGCAGTGCCGAAACTGGCAAAGCTCTTTCCTGTACTTGAATATAATATGCATGAGCTCAAGCAGAAAAACGAACTTACGATAGCTCTTGCAGAGAGGTTTGGTAAAAGCATTGTTGCGACAACGGACACTCATTCCGGAAAACTGGGGCAGGTATATACCCTTGCAAAAGGAGACAGCTTCAGGGAATATTTCAGGAATATAGAAAAGGGAAGAAATTACATCGTTCCCGAAGACCTTACAAGAAAGCTCCTGATCGAAGAGATGAATACCTGGATAGATCTGATATTCGAAAAAAGCCAGAAGAACCGGGATATAAAAAGTTACCTTACAGGAATAAAGTCCCTGGATGCAATGGTAAAAATTTCGAGGAGCGCTCTTTTAAACTATTCTCCAAAACTTAACCGGACAGCTATGAACCTGTTCTATATGATCTCAAACACAGGGCTTCCGGCTTCATTCTATATTCATTCGGAAAAGAGTTTTGCAAAAGAAATCGAAAAAAAAATTGAGATCAAAAATCGAAATTGAAGCACATTTTTTTCTCTTCCAGTTTTTTCTTTTTCCGGCTCGATTGAGATCCGGCACCTGAAAAACCGTCCACATATGAATCTGTTTTTTAAAAAAATATAAAAAAATCAAAAGGTTTATATCGCGAATTGTTTAGTTTATTTAACATAAAAAACAACGATTTAGTATGATTTTTAATTATCTGGATCATTAATGTTGTTAAAAAATGCAAACAAAGCTAAAGAGAAAAGCACATTAAGGTTGTCACTATCTTTCTTACTCATAATTCACGCATAGTACCGCCCGCAGCCTTTGTGGTTTAGAGGAGAACAGGATAACAATAAGCGGGAGAACAATGATTTTTTCAAAATAACCGGAACCTTTGGCGCTATTCATTAAATCAAGAAGAAAAAACTTGGGACAAGACGAGGCAGCAGGATGAAACAGGGGAAAGATTTCACGGAGTCAGGATTAAACAAAGGGTTGAAACAATGGCTGATTTTTGTAGTACTGATGATTCTTTTTTGCTCAAACATATATCCAGCAGGAGCAGCAGAACCTGAGGATTCTGGAGAAAATCTTACGCCCTCAAACGGCGGGATATTTGACAGGATTATAACGTATATAAAAGGCCTGCTGGGAGAAGAAGAAAAACTACAGGGCCCTGAAGCAATTTCCGAAGCAGCAGTCACGGGTATGCAGCAGTCAGCAGATTCTGAAGTATCAATCCTGAAAATTGCAACTCCAAGCATAGTAAAATCTGCATCATTTCTCGGAGACTCAAATCTGGGAGTTTTTGCTCATCTTTCAAACCCGCCCCTCATGAAAATGGACTCCGATGGGCACCTTGAAGGTCAGCTTGCCAAAAGCTATGAGGTCTCGGAAAATAACACCTGCTGGACCTTTTACCTTAGAGACAACCTCTACTGGAGCGATGGAGAACCTGTGACTCCGGAAGATGTCGAGTTTTCAATTCGCTATTACGGGAAAGAAACACCCTCCGCCAGATGGATAAATGATACTCTAGAAAGTTCGGCTGTTTCGGACACAAACAATTCCGTGACCTTCAAATTTAACAAGCCTTACACCCGTATTGACCTGGAATTTGCGACCTATAATATCCTCCCTGCCCATATCTGGGAAACAATTGAAAACCCGGTGGAGTACACAAATAACGGTCCTTATGTTGGCTGCGGTTCTTACTATCTAAAGCTAATAGACTTTAACGCCGGAAAGCTTGTTTTTGAGAAAAACCCTTATTGGAAAGGTAAAGCTCCGGAATCTGAAACTGTAGAGGTCCATTTTTACTCAAGTGCGGATGTTGCCACCCTTGCCCTTAAAAACGGAGATGTTGATACTTATTACAAATATGCCGGATCATACCCTTATTCCGGCATTGAGCAGCTCGAGAAAACCGGAGATTTTGACTTTCTGGAAAAAACAGATATCGGGCTTGTCTTCCTCGCCCCGAACCTGAAGATAGCTCCTTTTTCAGACCCGGAATTCAGAGAAGCCCTTGCCTATACCATAAATTATGAAGAGATCGCGAGGCTTGAGACTCTTGGGTACGGGGAAGTTCCGAATCGCGGCTTTGTGCCGCCTTCCATGGAAGCTTTCAAGGAAACCGAAAAGCTTGAGTACAACCCCGAAAAAGCCAGAGAAATTCTGAAAAAAGCAGGATATTCGGACAACAATGGAAATGGAATTCTGGAAGGAAAAGACGGAAAAGACGTTAAGCTTGAAATCCTTATTCGGCCAGAGTATGCCCGCACAGGTGAACTTATTGAAGAATATCTGGAAGAGGTGGGCCTTGCCGCAGACCTGAGAACTGCAGATGCGGACACCTGGGTTGCTCTCAAGGACAATTACAAATACGATCTTACAGTAACCCGCTCTACCCCCTGGGGCATGCTCATGCACGCAAGCTGGGGGAGCGGCTATTTTGATTCCAGACGGACAGGCCAAGGGGTTCTGCATAACCTGAATGACCCCGAGTTCCTGAGTCTCTGCGATGATATTCTCGCAACCACGGACCCTCAAGAAATTCAGGATTACGCATACGAGCTTCAGGACTACTATGCACAGAACCTGCCTGCAATTCCCCTCTACTGGAGCAGCGTGGTTACCCCGTATAATATGCACTTCGAAGGATGGTACACTGACCCTCTGTACGGGATCTATAATCAGGACAACTTTGTAAATGTTAGGAAAATAGAGGCATAGAAGACAGGAAAAAAATCGGAAAAGAAACAGTAAAAAAGGAAAATTGAAAAGAGAAATAGTAAAAAATAGAAACCGGAAAAATAAGAGCAATGTCAGAGATAACAAGAAAAGCAACCAGATATCTTGCCTCACTGGTACTTATAACCGTCATCAATTTCACCCTCCCAAGGTTCATGCCTGGAGACCCTGTAAAAAACCTTATAGGAGAAGATGTTTATGTGTCTGAAAGCGTTATGAAAGAGCTGAGAGTAGAACTCGGGCTTGACATGCCCCTTTATGAGCAGTTTGTGTCCTTCCTTTCGGACCTTTTGCACCTTGACCTTGGGTATTCTTATCACCTCCATGCTCCTGTTGCAGAAATCCTGCTGGACAGGATGAGCTGGACCCTGCTTTTTGTAGGAGTATCAGTGATTGTTGGAGCCCTGCTAGGGAGCCTGCTAGGGGCTCTTGCCGGATGGAAGCCGGAAAGAAGAATGAGCCGTTTTGCAGGTTTTGCTTTTGTTGTACTTTCCTGCACACCACCTTATTTCCTTGCCCTCCTTTCCCTCTATCTCTTTTCTTTCAAGCTAGGGCTCTTTCCCTCAAAGGGATTTTATGATTCCCCGGAAATAGGGAATATGCTGCATCACCTCTTTTTGCCTGTCTGTGTAATGTCTATCTTTTCAGCATCCAGGAATTTTCTGGTTATGCGCGGAAGCGTAATCCAGGAAAAGGAACAGCTTTACGTGCTATATGCAAAGGCAAAAGGCCTGCACGATACCGGCATACTCTTCAGGCACATCATAAAAAATGCCTCACTTCCGGCCATAACCCTGCTTGCCATGGACTTTGGGTTTCTTTTCAGCGGGGCACTATTTATAGAAATAATATTCTCCTTAAACGGCATGGGCACCCTTATTTATGGAGCAATAATGGGAAAGGATTATCCACTTCTCCAGGGGGCTTTTCTGGTAATTGCCCTTACGGCCCTGTTTGCGAATATGCTTGCTGACCTGCTCTATGTTTTAATCGATCCCAGAGTAAGGAGGCCGGCATGAGTCTGGAAGCTGCCCGTATTGAAGAGACCTGCATAACAGAAACCTGTACTGAAGGGCATCCTGAAAAACAGCTGGAAACTCCCAGCTTCAGTTTTCCTGGAAGAATATCATTCAGGAGTTTCCGGAGACAGAAAGATTTTCCGGGAAAATTCAATTGGGGAGGCATTCTCCTCTTTGCCGTTTTCCTGTGCATGGCGCTGTTCCCTGCTCTCTTTGCCCCCTATGCCCCAAACGAGCGTTTCATGCCTTATGGAGCTCCTTCGGAAGGACATCTTCTCGGGACAAACGATATAGGAAACGACATCCTCTCCGAACTTGTGTACGGGGCAAGAATTTCAATGACCTTAGGCTTTGCAGCGGCCCTTCTCTCAACCATATTAGGGACTATTCTCGGGCTCTGTGCGGGTTATTTCAGGGGAGCCACTGATGAGCTTCTGATGGGATTTACCGATGTTGTCCTTATTATTCCGAAAATTCCCCTTATCATAGTCCTGGGAGCATTCTTGAAACCTAGTATCTGGATCTTGATCCCTGTGCTTGGCCTCCTGTCCTGGGAATCTACCGCCAGAGTTACCCGTTCAAAGACTCTGCAGCTCAGAGAAGCAGGCTACGTTAAAAGCGCCAGATGTATGGGCTTTTCCGCCTGGCATATTATGGTCTCGGACATTTTCCCCAATATCGTACATGTCCTGTTACCTAAATTCATGCTGGCAACAGCTTCAGCAATGATCTCGGAAGCCTCACTTTCTTTCCTGGGACTCAGCGATATAAGTATGAGGAGCTGGGGAAGTATGCTTTCTTTTGCCTTTTTCCGAGGAGGTTTTATCAGGGATATGTGGTGGTGGTACATGCCTCCCGGGATCTGCATTACCCTCTGCGTGATGTCTATCGCAATGGTAGGGTTCGGGCTTGAGACAAAAGGGGAGAAATACACAGGCGGGGGTGCGAGTACGTTATGAAAGCCCACTTCACGAAAACATTGCTTGAAGTAAGGGATCTCGAAGTCTCTTTTAAGGGAATAAAAACCATAACCGCTCTTTCAGGCATTTCATTTTCGATTGGAGAAAGCGAAACTCTGGCTCTCGTGGGAGAAACAGGCTGTGGAAAATCCGTGGTCGCACACGCAATTGTACGCCTTCTGCCCCCTGAGTCCAGAGTAAAAGGGATTGTGGAATTAGTGGGAAAATCCCTGCTAGAACTAAGTGAAAAAGAGATTGCAAAGACAAGGGGAAAAGAAATTGGGATCATTTTCCAGAACCCGTCCCTTGCCCTTAACCCTGTGTATTCCATAGGGCACCAGCTTGCAGAACCCCTGCGTGTGCACCGGAAGGAAAAGAAAAAAGAAGCGATTTCCAAAGCCGCAACCGTCCTGAAAAATATGGGTTTTGTAAACGTCGCTGAGTGGATTAGCTATTACCCCTCATGGTGCTCAGGAGGGATGAACCAGCGCTTTTTGATCGCGGCTTCAACTATGCTTGACCCGATCCTCCTTATAGCAGATGAGCCCGGCAAAGGGCTTGACAGAAAATGCATCACTGAGCTGGAAATCGAGCTTAAGAAATTGAAAGGGGAAAAAAAGACTGCTATGCTTCTTATAAGCCATGACCTTGGCTTCGTGCAGAGGCTTGCAGACCGGGTCGCCGTAATGTACGCCGGAGAGGTTGTTGAACTTGCTGAATCTTCAATCTTTTTTGAGAGACCCTTACATCCTTACTCAAAGGGACTCCTGAACAGCCTGCCCGAAAATGGCTTTGTTCCCATACCCGGTTTTTCCCCTCCACTCAGCGACCCTCCTTCAGGCTGCAAATTTCACCCAAGATGTTCACTCAGGAAAAAAAGCTGCACTGATAGACACCCGGAGCTTAAAGAGATTGACGAAAGATCTGTGAGGTGTTTTTTATATCCCTGAGAGCAGACAGCCTATCTAAAATTTACGGAGCTGGCTTGCTGAGTCCTGGAAAGTACGTTTTCAGAGAGATCTCACTGGAAATAAGGCCAGGCAAGACCTTCGGGCTTATGGGACCATCCGGAGAAGGGAAAAGCACACTCGGAAGAGTTATTGCCGGGCTTGAGAAGCCCATGGCAGGCTTCGTATATTATAACGATCTCCCGCTTTCCGGGATGAAAAAAACCGAACATGCCGCCTTCCGCCGCAGAGTCCAGATAATGTTTCAGGACCCCACGGATGCTTTTAATCCGAGGAAAAAGATCGAACATTCGGTTTCTGAGGTACTGGCACTCCTCAAGGTCCCCAAAGTCAAATATGCCTCAAAAACAGAAGAGATGCTCATTACCGCAGGCCTCCCGGAAGAAGTGCTTTCACGCTATCCTTCCCAGCTCTCAGGCGGCCAGCTACAGCGCCTTGCCCTGGGCCGGATTCTCCTGCTCGACCCGGAATACATTATCCTTGACGAGCCAACTTCTGCCCTTGACGTCTCAGTGCAGGCCCAGATCCTCCACATGCTTAAAAAGGTGCAGGCAGAGCGGGATACAGGTTACCTCCTCATTTCCCATGATGAATCTGTGGTCCGTTTTATGTCTGACAGCTGCGGAGTGCTTGAAAATGGGCAGCTGAAGCTCATTGATTAACGGCTCTAGAGAGCCTTGATTTTCGGTTGCCCGGGTTTCGCATCGGGATTACAGGAAACCGGAGACTTTTCGGGGAGTTGCACTGCAAGTGCGATAGCAAGAGGCCCTTTTCGGCAGAAAAAAGGAAAAAGGAAAGAAAAATGAGCTGAAAACCTGAAATTTAAAAAAGCTCCAGAATGGCTTCAGGGCTTTCAAGTACAGTGATTCCCTGCAGCCCTTTTACAATATCAACATTACGCTTATCTACGTCCCGAACCAGTACATCTACAGGTCCGCCCTTGATGGCATTATAAGGACACAGCTCCTTGCAGATCCCGCAGCCTTTGCATTTCAGGAGTTCTATCTGGTCTGTGACATCATTTTTCTCGGTGATTGCTTCGTGGGGGCAGTTTTCTCTAGGAGAACATTCTTCGCAGTGCCTGCACTGTTTTCTGTCAATGTTGTAGGGCATTTCCGATACAATAGAGCCTTCAATGTCCACGGGCACGATATATACCGGGACTCTTCCCTTTACTGCCTGGGCAACGGCATTGGTTACAAGGGAATCGGCAATACCATAGGCAATCTTCGAAACAGTGTTTGAGGTTGCTGGTGTGATGAAGAGGGCATCATATCTATCAAGGAGAAAGCGCCCGACTTTAGGGGAACTTGAACCCTGCTCGCTTTCCCGGAAAATCTCCTCAAGGTAATCTCCTCCGGAGATTTTTACAAGCTTCTGCTCAAGCCCGTACATCCTGAGCACTTCTTCGGCTGCCCTTGAGACGTACGTATTTACGGAAAGTCCGGGGTCTCTGAGTTTGAGTTCTTTAAAGACCTGGTAACTGCGGTTCAGGAAATGCCCTGCTCCTGTAATACCCCATGCAATTCTCTGAAAACTCATGGAAAGAAGTCATGCCTGAGGGAGATAATATAATTTTCTAAAAAAGACATTCTGGATGCAAAAGAGAATTCAAATCCCGAGCACTTCATAAAGTAGTTTCATGGCTTTCTTTTCACTGTTGCCTCCGCATTTGGAAGCAAGGGTTTCATAATATCGGATCCATTCAAGGTATTTTTCATCTTCTGACAGCTGGTAGCGGGTCGCATGGACGGTAGCCTCAAGCACGGCATTAAATCCCCTGTTGGGTACGGGGAGTTCTTTTCTATTAAGTTCATTGAAGCCCGCCTCCACAGGAACAAGATCGGCAATAAGAGCCTGGTCCGTATTTTTAACATTAATGCATTCGAAAACAACCCAGGAGACGGCTTCTTTAAGGACCGGGAACTTAAGCCCGCCTGCAAATACATATCCAAACTCGGAAGGTTCAAGGTCGAAAAAGGTGGAACGCACAAAAAGAAGGGGGTCGTAAACCACATTTGAAGTGAGATAACCCTCTTTAAGGACATTTGCCCACGTGTGGCTGCCTTTGAAAAGGCGAACGAAAGGCCTCCCGCCCTTTGTGATGATACCTATAGGAGCGGCATTGGGGTGCTCAAATCCGGTGCTTACTACTACTTCAGAGATTCCCTGCCGGATCCCGAACTGAGGAAGGTCGATAGTATGACACGGTTTTTCAAACTCCCTGCAATCAGAAGAGAACTCGGTCAAAATCTCAAGCCTCCGAGAAGGGCAATAAAAAGCCCTGCAATAATAATATCTGCAGTAGAGCCGGGATTAATCCTTTTTTCCAGAAGCTCGGAGTCAAACTCCTGTACTGCAGGAAGAATGGATGCAAAGCCACTGGCTGTTTTCCCTGAAGTTTCCCAGCCTGAAAGAATCTCGCCTGCTCTGTAAGATACGTAATCTGCAGTTTCGGTATCAAACTTGGTCTGGATAAAAGTATCTCTATGCTTTGAAAGCAGTTTCAGGAATGTATACACTATAGCATCGTTTATTCCCGTGCCTGAACAGCTGGAAACAGAACCTCCGGTCAAAGCTTCTGCTCTGCAGTTTCGTGCTTGCATGAAATCAAGAATGTTTTTTGCCCCCTCAAGGCAGCGCCCGAAACCTGAGGTCCACTCATTTGCTATGAGGTCATACCCTTTGGCAATCTCCATAAGAGCGTAAAGGGTGATATTCTGTTTCCTTAGATCGGCAGTTGCTTCAGGATCTTCGAGGTCAAATTCGTTCACACTGTTTACCCTGACTCCTGCATGCCCGAAAGCCCTGTAGAACTCAACAGCATCTTCACAGTCCGTTGCGCGGACGAAAGTGTGTGCACAGGCAGCAAGGTGCTCAAATTGCCCGCTATCAAGCCGGAAACCTGTTTTTCCGCAGTGAGGTTGTTCTCTTGAAATTTCGCCTGCAGCCATTACCAGAGGGATCAGGAGTAAGAAGGCGCCAAAATGAGTATTTCCTCCCTGCTGCCAGGCAGAGCTTTCGTAAACTGCACTTCTGAGAAGGGCTCCTATCCTTCCTTTGCTCCTTGCAGCAAGCTCAAGGACAGGATAGACAGCAACCGAAGAAGCGACAAAATGCTCAAAACAGGTATCAGGGTAATTATGTTCCCTATCAACGTTCCCTGGCTTTGGAGAAGCTGAGACCTCAAGCAGCATAGCAAGCTGTGCATAGCGTGCAATCAGACTCGGGGCCGGAGACTCATCCACCCATTCAGGGATGTGACAGGAGAAAGCAGTATTAGTGGGATTCATTTACTGGAATCCTGGCGTGGTCAAGGATATATTTTGCCAGCTGCTCCTTAAGCTTCATGTACTCCGCGTCAGAAAGGTCGAGCGTGTTCAGAACACCATCCCTGATCCAGCAGGGCTTTGTAATCTTGCAGCACCAGACAAGGCTGCCGAAACATGTATCCTCTCCGAACTCGAGCATCGTGCCCCTGGCAAATTCCATTTTTGTCCGGGCGAACTCTTCTGCGGTGTATCCCAGCTTTCGGGATTTCTCATGCACAGGGCAGGGCTTTACCGGGAGACAGCAAAAAGCCAGAGCCCTGAAGTCCCCTTCACTGCAAACGTGCTTGGGGGCATTGTACCAGCCTATCGACTGCTGATAAGAACTTACACTTTCTACAAGTTCCTTTATCAGTTCAGGATTTTCCATGGCCCCCCTTGCAACAGAAACCATATCAGCCCCCCGGGAAAACATGTCCTTTGCAGCGGCAAAGTCAGTAACCGAGTTGTTGCCTATGAGGAAGAGCCTTGTAGCATCCCTGTAACTTGTAATGGAATCGAGATCCGCTCCGAAACCTTCGAGCATGGCATCTACATGGATAATGTCAGCCCCAGCCTTATCAATAAGCCTGGCAAGTTCGACATCATTCACCACATTTGCCCGTACCTTTACGGAAAGTACGACCCCTGTTTCCTTTATTGCCTTTATCCAGGCAGAAAGCTTTGGAAGGTCACGCAGAAGGGCTTCTCCTATCCCTGCCTCGAGCATTTCAGGCTGCTTACAGTGAGCATTTAATTCAAGGATCGCCCCTTCTTCCTTTACAACTTTTGCAGCTTCAATTAAAGGCTCAAGAGTAGTGCTTCTCACGTTTACCGCAACAGCACTACCGGAGGTTACAGCCCGGATTTCCTTTTTTATAAGCTCCATAGGTTCATTGGAAATGAACTCTTTTCTACCCCTGGCTACAAGGTCTGATGCAACTGCAATCGACCCTTCATCCAGATTGAAGGCTCCAAGCACTACGAGCCCGGCATCACCTGCATACTGGTTGGCAAAAGCACTGTCGACAATTCCTGCCATTGGCGCCAGCGCGATAGGATTTCTGAAACGGACATATCCAATATGCAAATCAAATAGATAATCACTCATGTTTTACCTCTAAAAAATAAGCCTGAAAACTGAACACAAAAATGATAGTTATAGTCACATATTAAACTAACGAATCTCGTTAAATCTAAGGGGATCTTTTTCCAGATAATTTATGAAAATGGAAAATCCATCTTATTTTCACGATTACAATACATATATATTAATATTTGGGCATATCCTCAACACACAAAAGTTATATAGAGTACACGGAAGGAATCCCCCTGTTTATTTAGAGCCGTGAAAAAACTTAAATCTGCCAGAAGATTGTTGAAGATAAATTTGTTGAAGATAAATTAGGATAAGAAACCTCTTTTAGCTGGTTTCCTTTTGCAGAAATATCAGCCCATAAATATATATACGATCAAAAAATATATAGAGCCAGTCAATCAACAACATGCGAGAGAGGATGGACGGCTGCCGGACCTTCTGGTCTGAGGAAAGTCTCCCCACCGCTCCGGACACACGAACATCTGTAAAGGATGTCGGGCGAGAGCCCGGGCCCTGGCACAGAAACGAGAACCATACCCTGCAAATGCGATGATGCCATAAGCTGAGGTCGCAGGGAAGGTGGATGAAACGGCGAATCCTCGTGGGTGCAAGTTGGAAATCGGGAAGAACGAGCAGTCCGGAATCGTCCCGATTGGTTTTGGTAACGCTTAGCCGAATGCCGTCGCTGCAAGAGTCTCAGGACCATTTCTTACACTGATAAGTGGCGGAAATCTTTGCAGGAACAGAAGGGAGCTTACACGCCTCACTCGCATCTAATAATTCAATTTATACTTCTGGCTCTAATTATTCTTTTTACACTACTGATTCTTCCCTGTCATGGACTTTATTTTAAGTGCAGGTTCAGCCAGACTGAAATTAAGAAGTAACCACCTGACATAGTCTTTGTGGCTTCTGTTTATCACAACTTCATCCAGATATTTATCCAATATTTCATTTCTGCTGAGAGCAAGCTTGAAAGAGATCTCAGGGAAACGGTACATAACTTTTTCCAGTTTAAGGGAACTGACAAGGAAGTTTCCGAAATCCTGCCTGCACCTGGATTCATACTCTTTAAGATCGCTCAATTTCCGATCATAAAGCACAAGGTCAGCCACCTTCTCCGCTGCAAGCTGTCCTGACCGGATCGCATACGCGATACCTTCCCCTATGAAGGCGTCCACGAAACCTGCGGCGTCTCCACTAAGAAGGACCCTTGAACTTACAGTTCTTCGCTTTATTCCCCCCTGAGGAATAATGTGGGCGTGGAACTGAAATTCCCCTGAAAAGCCGTTTGCCCGCAAAAAATCCTGCATTACCTTCCTCGGGTGTTTTAGATGTTCGGCTGTTCCCACTACTCCCACTGAATAATACCCTGCATGAGGGAAAATCCAGCCGTACCCCCCGGGGGCAGTCCCGAAATGAATATCTATAACATCGGGAAACCTATTCATTATCACCTCGTCATTTTCAGGGATTTCCGAAACAAGGGCAAGATCATATTCTGTTCTCCGGGTTCTCTGAGGACTGACAGCATATTTAAGCATGCCTTCTGAGCCTTCCGCAATAAGGACAAACTTTGCCAGGTAAGTATTCTGTGAAGTCTTAATCTCAACGCATTCTCCTCTTTCCTTACAATCCAGAACCTTTTCCCCGAAATGAACTTCAATTCCTGTCTCCCTGGCTTTATCAAGCAGGAAATTGTCAAAAACATTTCTGGAGATCAGCAAAGCTAACCTGTAATTAACCTGCTTTTCAATACAGCTATCTCTGAAATGGATCCTTACTTTGGAAATATCCCTTTCTATTAAAGACTCAGGGAGCTTGAAATCCAGGCACGATAGAGCATACGGGGATAAAGCCCCTCCACAGGGCTTATACCTCGGGAAATTTTCTTTTTCAAGCAGGAGGGTTGAGATTCCTGCTTTTCCAGCTACCCTTCCGGCAGAGGCTCCCGAAGGCCCTCCACCCACTATAATCAGATCATACATACTCAAGACCCCTGCTAATGGATGAGGCATGGCGTGAACAGACAGCCTCAAATGAATTGTTTACCCCATAAAGTAGATTGATTCTGGAACAATAAAAAGATAGAGGAAAAAGAGAGTTGGGAGAGGATCTTTGATAAACCAGGAATACCTTTGAAAAACTCCTTATTATTAATTGAATTTAAAATTCAGAAATTACCTGAGTTTAACGTTCAGAAGGGACCAACGAAGATAATCCTTATAATTAATGCTGAAATCCACAACTTCAAGGTATTTATCAATCATTTCATCACTTGATGTGAAGATTTTAAATGTCTTCTCAGGGAAGCGATGCATTATTCTGGAAAACATAAGGGAATACTTAAGATGTGTTCCAAACTCCGCCTGACAGAGAGACTCATACCTATTCAGGTCTTTTGTTTTACCATTATGCAGGCAAATTTCGGCAATTACTTCAGCAGCAAATTGCCCGGAACTGATAGCATAAGCCAGCCCTTCCCCAGAGAAAGAATCAACGAAACCTGCAGCATCCCCACTCAGGAGGACTCTCGAACCGGAAACTTTTCGCTTAATTCCGCCCCAGGGGATCTTGTGACCGTGCAGTTTGTAATCGCCTCTGAAGCCGTTTACCCTCAGGAACTCAAGCATTGCTTCCTTTGGATGGGAAAGGTCTTTTACAACTCCGCCAATTCCGACAGAATAATAGGTTTTGTGGGGAAAGATCCAGCCGTACCCTCCTCCGACAACACCGAAATGCAGTTCAATTGCCCTTCCTAGTCTTTCTTCAATTTCTTTTTCCTCTGCAGGGACTTCGGCGACCATACAGATCCCATACTCCTCTTTAGTATCCGCAGGCCTTACACACGTTTTGACGAGTCCCTGTGCCCCCTCGGAAACGATTGCAAATTTTGCCCTATATGTGCCCCTGTTAGACTCGACTTCGACATATTCGGGCATTTCCCTGCAACAAAGCGCCTTTTCCCCTGTATGGACTTCAATTCCGGTTTCCTTTGCCTTTTCAAGAAGGAAATTATCAAACATGTCCCGAGAGACAAGAACAGACAACCGGTAATCTTTATGTGCCTCGATTAACTGGTCTTTGTAAAAGATCCTTGCCCCTGTAATTTCCCACTCAATAACATCCTCAGGGAGCTCGAAATCAAGGTAAGAAATCGCATGTTTCGAGAGCCCTCCTCCACAGGGTTTGTACCTGGGGAATTCTTCCTTTTCAAGTAGCAGCGTATTGAGACCAAGTTTTCCCGCCCTTCTCCCGGCCGAGGCTCCGGAAGGGCCACCACCTACGATGATTATATCATACATGAAAGTAACATCCTCTAAAGTATCCTGAAATTATATGAGTTTCAATCTATTCAACCAAGACCTAATTTAAAGTGTTGATATAATTCAAGATTGCGATTGAGTTATGAAAAAGAGAAAAATAGGAAACGCGCAAAAAAGAGAAAATCAGAAGAAATACGACACTTTTTGCACTCTTTTAAATTAACTTTTAAGATCTTCAAAAACTCCAAGCACCTTCTGGTAATCCACTTTTGTCCCGAAACAACCATCGTTTTCCATAGTAATTCCGTAGGTGATTACTTTTTTGCCTTTAAGAGCACGCATGACCTTGTTAATCTCATAGTCACAGGCAATAAGAAGAACACCTTCTGCTGCTTCCATTTTAAGGATATTTTTTACAAACGAAGAACCTGTCACGATGAAAACCTTATACCCGTATTTTTCAGCGTCTTTCTTTAACTGGGTAAAAACACACTTTCCACATAACTTGCACTGGATTCCTGTCTGTGTAGAGTGGGCAGGACAGTCAAGGCTGCGCATGCAGTGAGGAGCGAGAATTACCCTCTTTTTCGTTTTTGCAAAGGCAGAAGCATGGGCTCTATTTTTCAGAGATGACATCCATTTGTCCAAGACACGGGTGTCTGAAAATTTAAGGAAAATTTGTCTTAAAGGCAAATAAAAGAAGTCAAGTACATCTGCATAAAAGCCTGCCAGAAAAACACTGCGTGTAAGGCTCCTCCGGCTGACCAGCAGAGCCACGCCTGACAGGGTAAAGGATATCAGGACGGAGATAAAAAGAGCCTGCCCGATAATGTTATACATGGCACATCTCCATTTTTTGAATTATTTCTTCAACATTTGCTTCGGTATTGAAGCAGCCGTCCTTAAGAAGAAGAACACCCTGAACAGGGACAAAAGAAACAGCCTGCATGTTCTCGGATAGCTCATTATAACAGGCAACCCCGAGACAGGATTCGGGCCTGTACTCTTTGAATATTTTTTTAACAAAACTGCCCCCTGGGACGACGAAAACCCGAAAATCACACCTATCAGCAGCGTCACAGAGCTTTGATATATCACAGAGCCCGCACCGCCTGCACTCATAACCATAGACAGGATCGCACCTTGCTTTACAGCTGGGGTGGCGCAAACACTGCGGAAGAAGCAGAATTTTCCTCCCTTTGTTATTAATGAAACCATCGTACATAACAGCGTTCCTGACATCAATAAGGATATCGTCAACAAGAGTATCCCTTATCCGGAAAACTCTGCAGATCCATTTTGCAGGAGAATAAAAGAGATACAGCGTAAATAATACGAACCCCGGAAAAATGATCCTGTGCTTTTTAAACGAATACGCCCCTATAAGCAGGGCAAGCCCGGTGCCTGCAAGAGCAAGAAGCATCAGGTATATGAATACTCTTCCTAGAAATTCGTAAGGAATATACATATTCAAGGGGAGGGAAGTGTCGGTATTTAAGTTTTACTATAAGCAGTAAGACACGGGATCAAAAAAATAGAAATAAAGAAAGCTGGGAAAAAACCAGCCTTCAAGCTTTTTTGGGTTCTGCTTTTTTGGGTTCTTCTACACTGAGACCAAGGGCCTGTGCAACCAGGACAATGACATCCTCGACTTCGAGGTCAGCTTTGAGAGAGTCACGACCGTCCATAAGATTCCTCTTACAGAAGGGGCATGCACTGGAGAGGATATCTGCATTGGTTTCAAGGGCATCCTTGACTCTGGACTCTGCAACACCGACTGCAAGGTCCGGAATACCTGCCTTTACACCACCGCCAGCTCCACAGCAGCGCTGGAATTCTTTTATTCTGTCCATCTCAACGAACTTGACGCCCGGAATATGGGAAAGCACATACCTCGGAGCATCAAAGACACCCACGTGGCGGCCCAGGTGACAGGGATCGTGATAGGTAACGGTTTTGTCCAGAGATTTCTCCCATTTGATTTTGTCTTTCTTGATCAGGTCTTCGAGGAACTCTGTGATATGGACAACCTCAAAAGGAAGCTCTTCGCCGATAAGCCTCGGCCAGTCAACCTTTGCTGCACGGAAACAGCCTGCACATGCAAAGAGAACCTTTGTGGCACCCTTCGCCTTAATGGCTTCAACATTGTGTCTTGCGGTTTCACGGGGCACATCATTGACATGGACCTGACCTGTTCTGATAAGGGCAGAACCGCAGCACCATTCCTCTTCTCCGAGCATGGCAAATTCGATGCCCAGCTTGTTAAGCACACGGGAGGTTGCAAGGGCGAGGGCAAGCTGCTTGTATCCTGCGGTACAGCCTGTAAAGTAGACAATATTTGCTTTGTCTGCAATCTTCACATCGGGGGGCACCCAGGCAAGCCTGTCTTTCTGGTCAAGCAGGTAAGGGTTGTGGTACTGTCCTATGAGCTTGGGGAACATATTCTGCTTTCCGTAAGGACCGATTCCTTTCTTAACAAGGTTTGTCCTCAGGGATTCCCAGAGTTCCACGGTGTTGATGCCTGATTCACATACAGTTGCACAGATACCACAGGTGGTACAGCCGTGCACATCGTCTTTGAATTCTTCAAGCTCGGACTGGGGGATTTCTGTCGGGCCGAAGAGTCTTGCTTTGATCCCGTAGGATTTGTTCATGAACTGCCTCCAGCGCAAGATTTTATCCCTGGGTGCTAACCCGGGCTTCTGGCCGGAAGCTGCATAAGTTGGACACCATTTTACACATTCACCGCAGCGGGTGCAGGAGTCGAGCTCCATGAGCTGGACTGCTGTAAGGTTTTTGGTGTCAATTGATGGAGTTTTTTTTGACATTTTTATTCTCCTCCCTTATTTGCAAGGATTGCAAGGGGGGTGGCGATTACATGAATATACTTGCTGTATGGGATATATGCTATACAGAATAGCAGAGAAATCACGGAGTGGAAGAGAGCTGCAGGGGGTGCAGTTGCAGGGTCAAGCCCGAAGCCCCAGATAAACTGGGTCCTGATACCATCGGCAATAAAACCGGAGATAGTGACTATGAAAACTCCTCCGAGAAGGATCCAGTCATACATGATGGTAGCTTGCCTTACATCCGAGACAACGATTCTCCTGACTATTGCGATAAGGACTCCGATAAGGAGGACATAGCCGAAGATATAGTTCGGGAGAGAGAGGAATTCTCTAAACTCTGCGGGGGTGAACGGGAGCTCGATTCCGAACTTTTCAATCATCTCGACTGCAAACATGAGCCCTGACAGGGCAAACAGAGTCATCCAGCCTGCAAAAATCGTAAAGTGCATGAACCAGCGAAGAGGGCTTCTTTTGAGAATTCTTCTCTGGAAGAGAATATCAAGGATAAGAACCTCAAGGATGGGTTTTCCATGTCCGTGATGAGACTCTTCTATGACCTGTTCCCACCAGGTTTTTAAGAATCTGATTGCACTTCCTTTCTTTCCTTCCTGAGGCTCAAGCGCGTAACCTGTCACTCCTGCTCCCCACTTCTGAAAGTTAAGAATCATTCCGTATAAGAAAATCACAATGGCGATTGTGCTGAGTATCATTATCTGGACAAACGTAATTCTGAGTGCATCCGTGAGCCCAGAGAAGTAAAGCATTTCCTCACTAATAATTTATTCCTCCTATATATGGGTCAAAAACTGAGAACTGATACTGCTTTTAGAAATATCATTGATGTTACAGAATATCAATAACAGTAAAAACAGAGCAGGAACCGTAGCGACTGTCTGTATAAGGTTTGAATAGTCTGTTAGTCTTTGCATCTATTATATTTAAACATTATCTTTAACACACAATACATCGAAAAGCTCACAAGAGCCGCGAAAACAGGGTAGCATTAAAGCCATCTAAAAGGAAAAGAAAAAGAAAACTTGAAAAATAGTGGTAAAATTATAATATAGAAATTATAAATTACTTTATTGAAATTATTCTTGACAGAAAATGAAAACATCCGACTGCGGAGAGATCAAAAAAATTACGGAAAAAGAATAGGGCGCGCTCACAAAAGTCAAAATAAAAGGCTAGAAAAAGCTGGAAAAAAAGGAGATCCAGATTAAACCCGTGCCAGATACTTAAAAGCACGGTTTTTCTCTGAAATCAAACTATCCAGCTTTCCTTCTGAAATTACTTTTGAAACCAGCTTATTGAATTTAGCTCACTTGAAACCAGCTCATCTTAACGTGGTTCAACTAAATTGGCTCATATTTCAAAAGAGCTGCTTAGAGTCCGACTCCTTCTTTGAATTTCTCAATCCCCATCTCGTCCAGTACTTCTCCGATCCTTCTTGGCTTTCCATATCCCTTATAAAAGTTAATTATCCTGTCAACAAGATCCAGAACCTGTTCTTCGGAAAGGTCTTTTGCCACCACACTTCCGAGCCTTGGACGGGGCCCCGCGCTTCCCCCGACACTCATGGTAAAACCTTTTGCTGTGCCCATGATTCCTATATCTTTTATGCTCGGTTCGGAGCAGGAATTCTGACAGCCGGAAACAGCCATTTTGAATTTAGAAGGAAGCTGCATACCATGGTATTTCTCATCAAGTTTCAGGCCAAGCCCGACAGCATCCTGTTTGCCTCTCTTACAGAATGTAGTTCCAGGGCAGATTTTGACGCTCCTGACACAGAGTCCGATGGCTGCTCCGGGTTTCATACCCAGTTCAGCCCATGCTGCATCCAGGTCTTCCTCCTTGAGCCCTACAACCGCAATTCTCTGGGCTGAAGTAATTTTCAGAGCTGCAGCTCCATATTTCTCTGCGATGTCTGCTATCTTTCTGAGGGTTTCCGGATATACGATCCCTCCGGGAATGTGCGGAGCAATTGCATAAGTTTCCCCATCTCTTTGCAGGATTGCAGCTTTTTCAGGAAGGTCTCCCTTAACATACTCTTTGCTTACCATATTCTACACTCTCCTAGTTTAATAGTTTCAAGTTTGTTTCAGGATCTAACCAATTAACCTGAACAATCACTTAGCCCAAGCGATCATTTAGCCCAAGCGATCATTTAGCCCAAGCGATCAATTAACCTAAGCAATCAGTTAGTTTAAGCCCGATGTTCAGACACCAAAGCAAAAACTGAGTTGATGAACAGGTTGAGGTTTCAGAAATTTTTTTGATCTATAGATAAACGAATCTGGAAACCTGTTTTAGCCCCAGGAAATTAGACCCCTTACAAAACTACAGAACCTCGATAACCCGGCACCCTCCGGATTAGAGGAATTAAACTTCTGGACCCGTAAAAGAGAGTACCAGATCAGAGAATATATTGCTTGAAACAATATAAAATTGTATGTGTACACAAAAAACGGTTTGTATCATGAATTAAAATCCGGATCAAATACATGAAATGACACAGTCTTTACGTAAATTCACTATCAAAGACGGAAATACATATAAAAGAATAAGGTGAATAATAAAATCAATTAAGGTTTCAAGACAATGGGAAAAAACGGACCAGGAAATCCGTTTGTAGTTTTTACTGCTGTTTTTTATTCCATAAAGCCCTGGATCCTGCTTTATGACCAGTTTGTACATACTCCCTCAATTGACCTTTTTATAGTTAATTTTCAGAGCTTAATCCAATATATAAAGGGAATAAATAAGACCTCTGCATACCTTAAAGGATAAAAGATTACAGTAGAAAGGGTAAAAGATTACAGTAGATAAAAATAAGAATAAAAAATAGATTAAAGCGGATGGAAAACAGTCAATATGAAAATTTATATTGATGAAGAGAAATGTACAGGATGCGGGGCATGTAAGGCTGCCTGCCCTAAAGGCCCGAGGGTTTATTCCATAGAAGAAAAAAACGGTAAAAAGGTCTGTGTCCTGAAGGACCCCTCTTACTGTCTGGGGTGCAGAATGTGTGTGACTGTCTGTATGGCAGATGCAATTACCCTCGATAACTGATTTTAAAAAACGCAGTAAGGATTGAGAAATTTGTCACTTGAGATTCGGGTAGTGCTTGTTGAACCCATGTACCAGGGAAACGTTGGATCTGTTGCAAGAGCGATGAAAAACTTTGGGTATTCTGATCTTGTTCTGGTAAATCCCTGTGAGCTCGAGGGGCAGGCAAGAGCAATGTCTTCTCACGCAAGGGATGTGCTGGAAGGGGCAAGAGTTACCTCAACCCTTGAAGAAGCCGTAAAAGGCGCAGATCTGCTCGTAGGGACCACAGGGACCTCAAGCCTGAAGACAGGAGAGCATATCCGCCTTCCCCTTTATACTGCCAGGGAATTCAAAGAAAAAATTAAAGAATATAGCGGCACCATTGCAGTCCTTTTCGGGCGTGAAGACAGTGGCTTCAGAAATGACGAACTGAAAGGCTTTGATATGCTTATCACGGTTCCGACTTCAGAGATTTATCCGATAATGAACCTTTCTCATGCGGTTGCAATCGTTCTTTACGAGCTTTCAGAACTCGAAGGGGGGAACAATCCGCTTGCCGAAGGCTTTGACCTGAGGCTTCTTTACGGGCATCTGGATGAACTGCTTGAGGAAATAGATTACCCGGCCCACAAAAAAGATAAAACCTCACTCATGCTCAGGAGAATATTCGGAAGAGCCGGGCTAACCCCGAGAGAAGTCCAGACTCTGAGGGGTATAATAAAGAAAACAGAGAGAAAAATGGGGCTTGCGGCAGAAACCGAAGACCTGCATAAAACGGAAAATTCGGAAAGCATAGAAAAGTTCATATGATAATAAACCTGTTTTACATCAGAATCTATTGTACGTTTTTTAACTTTTTTTAGGATCATTTTTAAGAAGAGATAACCTGATCAAAAATAGAAATTTTAGATAAAAGCCAAGTATTTTTGAGAATGCCATGACAGATATAGAAAGCAAGTGGGACGAGAAATTAAAAAGATTCTTTAAAGACTACTACTGGAATGAAATCCTTCAGCTTGCAAACGAGTATCCAGACCAGCGAAGCCTTGGAGTGGATTTTACAGATATCGAGAAGTTTGACAGGGAGCTTTCTAAAGAGTTTCTTGAGCATCCCGGAGAACTTGTATGTGCAGCTGAAGCTGCCCTGAAAGAAATTGACCTTCCTGTAGAAAAGAATCTTGAGCAGGCTCATGTAAGGATAATAAAAATCCCGAACCGGATTTCTATCAGGGAACTGAGAAGTAAACACCTCTCACGCTTCATTGCAATCGAAGGCATGATAAGGAAGGCCACAGAAGTAAGGCCAAGGATTACTAAAGCCGCCTTCCAGTGCATGAGATGCGGGCACCTTACGATTGTTGAACAGAATAGCTTTAAGTTTGAAGAGCCCTTTTCAGGCTGCGAAAATGAAACCTGCGGAAAGAAAGGGCCTTTCAAGATTGCAATTGAAGATTCTACATTTATTGATGCCCAGAAAGTCCAGATCCAGGAATCTCCAGAAAACCTCAGAGGAGGTTCACAGCCACAGAGCCTTG
This sequence comes from Methanosarcina subterranea, assembly GCF_055385895.1. Classification (NCBI taxonomy): domain Archaea; kingdom Methanobacteriati; phylum Methanobacteriota; class Methanomicrobia; order Methanosarcinales; family Methanosarcinaceae; genus Methanosarcina; species Methanosarcina subterranea. Next base: position 4,280,759 of record NZ_AP042426.1, read on the forward strand.
AGGTGGACGCTGAAGACGACCTCACAGGAAATGTTACCCCCGGAGACCGCGTCATCATTAACGGAGTCCTGAAATCAAGACAGCGCACCCTCAAAGATGGAAAATCCACCTTCTACGACCTGGTACTGGAAGCAAATTCCATCGAACGCCTGGATAAGGATTATGACGAACTGGACATAACTGCTGAAGACGAAGAAGAGATCCTTGAACTTTCCCGTGACCCTGTAATCTACGACAAAATTATTAGCTCTATTGCGCCCTCAATTTATGGATATGAAGACATAAAGGAAGCCCTTGCCCTCCAGCTTTTTTCAGGCGTTGTGAAAAACCTTCCTGACGGTTCCAGAATAAGGGGCGATATCCATATCATGCTCGTAGGAGATCCTGGAATTGCAAAAAGCCAGCTGCTGCGCTATGTGGTTAAACTCTCGCCAAGGGGCGTTTTTACATCAGGGAGAAGTGCATCTGCAAGCGGTTTGACTGCTGCTGCCGTAAAAGATGATATGAATGACGGCAGATGGACAATAGAAGGTGGAGCCCTTGTCATGGCTGATATGGGGATTGCTGCAGTTGACGAAATGGACAAGATGAAGACAGAGGACAAGAGTGCTCTGCATGAGGCAATGGAACAACAGACCATAAGTATAGCTAAGGCAGGGATTATTGCAACCTTGAAATCTCGCTGTGCCCTTCTTGGAGCTGCAAACCCGAAATACGGCCGCTTTGACAGGTATGAAGGACTTGCAGAGCAGATAAGCATGCCTCCAGCCCTTCTTTCCCGTTTTGACCTTATCTTCGTTTTGCTCGATACCCCAAACCACGCCCTTGACAGCAGGATTGCAAACCATATCCTTCAATCGCATTACGCGGGAGAACTTTTTGAACAGCGGCAGAAGCTTCCAGGGTCTCATATTACAGAAGATTTTGTTGATGCAGAAATGGAAGTAATCGAGCCTGTGATCGAAGCAGAAATTATGCGGAAGTACGTTGCATACGCAAGAAAAAACGTGTACCCGGTAATGGAAGAAGACGCACGGAAACACCTTATTAACTTCTATACTGACCTCAGGAAGAGTGGAGAAGGCAAGAATACGCCCGTACCCGTGACAGCAAGGCAACTTGAGGCGCTTGTTCGCCTCTCCGAAGCCAGTGCAAGAATACGCCTGAGTAATATAGTCACTCTGGAAGATGCAAAACGGACTATAAGAATCACCATGAATTGCCTTAAAAACGTGGGTGTTGATCCGGAAACGGGAGCTCTCGATGCAGACATACTTGCTTCTGGCACAAGCATGAGCCAGAGAAATAAAATAAAACTCCTTAAAGATATAATAAAAAAGGTCTGTGAGAGACATCCCGGTGGCAAAGCCCCTCTGGAAGAAGTTTACGCAGAGGCTGAAAACGAACACGGGATAGACAGAGGGCATGCAGAGGAATATATCAAGAAAATGAAGCAGAGAGGCGATATCCTTTCTCCTGATCAGACCCATATCAGGCTCATTAATTAAATCAAAAAGCAGTAATGTCTTATAACCCGAAAAAAAGTTGCTGCACATCAGAAGTGCCCGCAGGCAGGAGCGGTCTACCCATAAACAAAATAATAATGGTTAAGCTGTAAATACTAAAAGGGCGAAATATTACTTAAAAAGGGAAAATATGTATCTAAAGATTTATAAAAATGGAGGGCACATGCTTGTTGCAGCCTGTGATAAGGAAGTGCTCGGAAAAACCCTGAAACACGGTAATGCCGTAGTAGAGATAAGCAAAGCTTTCTATGGAGGAGAGCCTGTCTCTGAGGAAGAACTTCAGAAAGCTCTGGAAGGAGCTACTACTGCAAATCTCTTCGGGGAAAAAACAATTAAATGTGCCATAAAGTGCGGATTTATCGATCCTGACTCCGTAATCATGATCGATTGCGTACCACATGCTCAGGTATTCAGAGTTTGAAAAAACCATTACATTTCACACTGTTGTGTAACTGGTTAAAAGTGGTATATGGCAATTACCGGTTCAACTTTCCGGGCTGGCTCTATAGAGCCAGATAAAAATGAAACCTATAAAAATAAATTACAGAATCGTGATACTGTGAGCGGAAATATCGAAGGAGCCGGGATCAGAATGCTGACTGAAGGAGAACTGATTTCCGGGGTTGTGGAAAAACACAAAAGGCTTCTGGAAGAATACCAAAAAGAGTTTGAAGAACTGGACAGCAGGCTGAACCAGTTTGAAGAAGACACAAAAAATGCTAGAATTTCCAGAGCCCGGATGGCGGAGCGAAAAGAAGTCCTGAAGGAAAAGAGACAGCAGTATTACCATCAGGCAGAAGGACTGCTCGAAAAGGAGCTCTTCCCGAAACTGGATCCTTTAACTGCTGATAAAATAAAGGAAGATATTAAAAAACTTAAAGGACAGATCGAACCCGAAGAGGAACAGGGACTTAAAGACTCTTTTATGGAAAACCTGCACGAACTCGCCAGGGAAAAAGGAGTTGGAGAAAGCCTTCTACTACAAACCAGAGCCAGAATGGAGGAAGCTAGAAACTCAAACCTGGAATTAAAGGAAATAAAAGAGTCTGAAAAACAACTTGAAGAGGATGATGGAAGCAAAAACATTGAAATATCCAAAGATAAACCCCAGCACAAATGGCTCAGCAGCAAAATAAAAGACCATCAAGAAGCCCTGAGTTACTGGGAAAAACAAAAAGTATAACAGTTTTCGGAAAACACGTGGGTGTAAGACATGAACAACGACGTTTCAACAGCAGAAACTGCAACGGCCGACCTTTCAAACCTTAACGAACGGGAGCTCAAGGGCAGAGTGAACGAGCTCAGGAGCAGGATAGAGAAAAGCGAAAGGCAATTGGCTTCGATTTTTAAGGAACTGAAAATAAACAGGACCGATATCGACGAATTGAAAGAAAAGAGAGACTCTCTAAACCATCAGGTTAAGGAAAGGGTTGCAAAAGCACAGTCACTAAGAGACCGACGTGACGAGATTAATAAGCAAATTGGCGAGTATAAGGGGAGAAGGAGCGACGTAAATTCCAAAACTCAGGAACTTTTTTCGGGAATTGCGGGCCTCAAGGAACAGCGTGATGAGTGTAATAAACTATCTCACGGAAGCGTAGAATCTCTCTCAAGAGCGTATGAGGCTGAACTGGACGCTCTTTTAAATAAAGAACTTCCCCTTGCAGTGGAAGTAAAGATAGTCCAGAAATTAAGTGATCTGGGCACACGCCTTGGAGCTGCAAAGAAGGCAAACGAATTACATGCACAGATCCAGGAGAGTTATAAAGAATCCAAGGGAATTCATAAAGAAGGGGATGAATTTCACGAGAAAATTCAGGCACTTTCGGATGAATCTCAGGCGTGCCACCTGGAAATGCTCGAAAACTTCAAGGCAGCAGATGAAATCCGAAAAGAAGCAAATATGTATCATGCCCAGCTTACGGATAAAATCGCAAACATAAATTCTATCAAAGAAAAAATCGACCCTCTCAAGAATGGCATCGCAGGCAGCCGAAAAGATCTCTCATTATACCTTGACAGGCTAAAGGACCTTCAGCTAACGAAAGATGAGCATAAAGTAAGCCAGAAGCACAGTGACGCCCGCGAAAAACTGCAGAAGAATGCTCGCCTCAGCCTGGAAGACCTTAAGCTCCTTATAGAGAAAGGAGATGTAAAGTTCTCTACAAACGACTGAGAAAGCAAAAAAGAGCAAAAGCAAAAAGAGCAAAAGCAAAAAAGAGCAAAAAATAAACAGAATCAACGGTAGAAAGCCGATACTTAAGAAGTCTGTGTTAGGTATTTCAGACTTATCTATTTCATGGGGAACTCTCGTTTAAAAACTTAGTTCCCACCTTGGAAAAAATGTTTCCTTTTTAAAGATATAGTTTGGTTTTCAGATCTGCCCTCACTTTTAGGTCTGATCCTTATTTTTAAAAAAGGCATAAAAACAGCTCAACAAACTACTATTTCTAAAGCATTTATTTTAATTCGTTTAATTTTATTCAGTTATTTCTAACCCTAATTTGACAGAAGTATAAATATTAAAATGAATAAATGAGTTTCATGCCCCTGTTTCCTTCATAAAATTGAAGTTTCTATGAAGTGTTCTCTGATTTTTGCTATTTTCACATTCCCGAAAAATTATATGTCGATACGACACGTTTTTTGTAAGGAGATACTTTATCAATTAGTGAATTCTGTCAAATTCGGGTTCTAAAGCATTTATTTAATCCAGTTATTTTAATTCAGTTATTTTAATTCAATTATTTCAAATTATTTGTTGTGAACTACCCCCACCTGCAAATCTGATGATTTGCGAGGAAGGGGCTTCTTGCTTCATTCCTCGAACTACTGTTCACAAGTCCACAAGCCCATCCTCTACGTTCCGTAGGTGTCAGATAACTATTAGATTTTGATCTTGAAGAGAGAATTTTTTGATATTGATAGCGGCGTTTATATCCCTGTCATGTTTTGTTTTACAATCAGGACATTCCCATTCTCTTACTTCTAAAATTAATTCTTTATTATAATAACCGCAAACATTACATATCTTACTAGATGGTTCAAACGTCCCTATCCTCAAAACTATTTTTCCGTACCACTCAGCTTTATACATTAGTTTTGTAATAAAGCTTGACCATCCAGCATCAGATATTGATTGAGCTAGACAGTGGTTCTTTTCATTCCTTTTACATTCAGAGTTTCCAACGCTATAGCTTGGTTCTCGCTTATTAATCTAAAAGAGAGTTGATGTTGGAAATTAGTTCTCTGGCTAGTAATAATCTCATGAATTTTGGCAAGATGATGTCTTGCTTTATTTCTATTTTTAGAGCCTTTCTGTTTTCTTGACACTCTTTTTTGAAGAACTTTAAGCCTTTGAAATGAGTTTTTCAGGTATTTCGGATTCTCTATTTTTTCTCCATTGGAAAGAACTGCAAAATCCTTAATACCTACATCAATTCCTATGGTACTTGATTCTGATATTTCTTGTTTTTCAGGGGGTTCTTCTCCGTCATCTACAAGAATAGATATGAAGAACTTTCCAGTATTTGATCTTGAAATAGTTGCAGTTTTCATTTCCCCTTCAAATCTTCTATGAAGAACTGCTTCAACTTCACCCAATTTAGGGAGCTTGATTACATTTCTATCAAAATCTACTGTATAATGTTGTGGTATTTGATAAGACTGTACTGGATTTTTCTTAGATTTGAAATTGGGAAATCCAGATTTTTCTCTAAAGAATTTTGTAAATGCTGATTCTACATTTACCAAAGAGACAAGTAGAGCCTGAGAATTAGCTTTTTTCAACCATTCATTAGAAGGTTTGACTTCATGAACTAAAATCCTTTGTAAGTCAAACCTTGATATTGATTTATTATTTTGTTGATAAGTTTTAATTTTCTGTTCTAAAGCCCAATTATAGACAAATCTACATGCACCAAAATGAAGAGTTATTAGTTCTTCTTGATTTTTATTTGGGTAGATTCGGTATTTATAGGCTTTTAACATACTATATTATATGGTTTAAAGAGATATATAAATTCCGTTAAACCTATTATAATGAAGTTGACGGCTTTTATCCCCCACCTGTCGGGCTACGCCCTCCGAGGAAGGGGACTTCCCGCCTTAGAGTTAAATCACTTATTTAAAATCATTTTTTCCTGTGTCTTCCCGCAAAAAATCCAGTTACCAGAAGAACAGATCCAAGCCCCAGAAGAAAAAGGGGCAGATCAAAACCTTCTGCCTGATTTTCAAATACAGGAGGGATAGAAGAGTTATTGTCAGAGCTACTGGAAGGAGGAATTACCGGGGTCTGAGGCATAGGAAGTTTTGGATTAAGGTGCTGATATACTGGAGAGAACTTTACCAGCACTCCATTGGCCCCACCATATATAGTGTCCACTGTAAGGTTCAGAATCTCTGTGGAGTTATTAGAATATACAAAAGTGTCGCCCTCGCCGACAATAGAGTCTTCAAGAAAAACATCGTTTCTGCGCAGTTCGATCCATACCCTGCTACCTTCAGAATTGGCACCTTTTACGTAAATCTGATAATCCTGCAAGAAGGTGTAATAGTTGCCTGACCGCACGTAAACCTCATCTCCATCAATTAAAATAATAGAGAGCTTCTCATTATTTGCACCTGCGACAGGAAAAACTACATAAGAGATAATAATTGAAAAGAAAAAAAAGATCGTGGCAGAGAAAAAAAGTGCAGGGAGAAAATTCATTCCTTCCCTGTCTTTTTTTCCGTGTTTATTTGGGGCGCGCATAAATGCATCTACCTGCAATAATTTCTTCCTTAGTATCATCTGCCTTGCGGATTATAAGTGCTCCGTCCGGGGTTACTCCAACAGCTTTGCCCTCTATAATCCTGGAGGGTGTGGTGACCTTTACTTCCCTACCAATTGTATCCGAGAGTGCAAGCCAGTCATTGAGGATCTGGGAAAATGGCTGGGTCTTGAAATTTATGTATTGCTGTTCAAGCTCAAAGAGAAAGTCCTGCAGGAACGAAACTCTTCTTATATGTTTTCCAAGCTCAACTTTCAGAGTGGTTGAGCCTGCACGAAAAGACTCAGGGATATCCTTTAAATCCATATTTACATTGATCCCTATTCCGAGAACAACGTAATCCACCCTGTCCACTTCAGCCTTTGCTTCGGTAAGGATCCCGCATACTTTCTTTCCATTTATACGGACATCATTTGGCCATTTGATGCGGGCGTCAAGCCCGAGGTCGCGGATTACATTTGCAACTGCAAGCCCGGTAACAAGGGTTAGCCTTGAGGCGTGCCTGAGAGGAATACCGGGCTTCAGGATCACAGACATCCATATTCCGCCGTGGGGTGAGACCCATTCCCTGCCCATGCGGCCCCTGCCTCCCTTCTGTATCTCAGCAATAACAAGAGCTCCTTCTTCTTCGGAAGCTGCAATTTCTTTAGCAACACTGTTGGTGGAGCTAACTTCCTCGAAGTAATGGATCTTCTGCCCCAGAAGAGTCGTTTTGAGACCCATCTGGATCTCATCAGGGTACAGCAGTTGAGGCACAGATTTCAGGACATAGCCCCTCTTCGGGGAAGATTCGATTTCATATCCATCGGCCTGGAGGGATTTGATATATTTCCATACCATAGTCCTGGAAATCCCAAGCTTGAGACCCAGTTCTTCCCCAGAAACAGGGGTTTTCTGTGCATCTTTAAGTGCTTTAATAATTCGAGATCGTTTATCTCCCATCCGTGCACCCCATACAAATGTATACGTTCCACCGTATATATTCTCTTAGTCCAAACATATTATTCATATCAAACAGGCCGGAATCTCTCTTTCCGGTTTTCCGGAGAGTGAACGGGATCACCGCTGTGTTTTCTGGGCCATGTTAACATAGGCATGTACAGCAGCTGTGATCGCTGCAACCTTCTTGTCTTTTGCCTCGAGAGCAGAAGCCAGAGTAGCTCCTTTTTCACTATCAGCCTTAACGACCTCTTCCACAGCCTCAAGGATATTCTGCTCTTCAATGAAACCGGTTGTCAGGTCACCCCTGCGAAACGCGGGGTTCCGCATAACAGCTTTATGGAAAGGAATGTTGGTTTTTACTCCTACGACCACATATTCATAAAGCGCTCTTTCCATCCTGGCAATAGCGTCTTCTCTTTTTCTTGACCAGACGCAGAGTTTGGAAATCATGGAGTCGTAATAGGGAGAGATTGTATAACCTGTATGCACACCGCTGTCCACTCTTACTCCGGGTCCTCCGGCAGAACGGTATCTCCGAATCTTTCCCGGGGAAGGGGCAAAATCGTTTAAGGGGTCCTCAGCATTTATCCTGCATTCGATTGCGTGCCCATCGATAACTATATCTTCCTGCTCAAACTCGAGTTTTTCACCCCAGGCAACCCTGAGTTGCTCTCTTACGATATCAATACCCGTAACCATTTCAGTGATCCCATGTTCCACCTGCAGGCGGGTATTGACTTCAAGGAAATAGAAATTTCCTTTAGAGTAAAGGAATTCAACGGTCCCTGCGTTTACATAACCGATTGCTTTTGCGACCTTTACAGCAGCGTCCCCCATTTGCTTCCGGAGTTCGGGAGTCATTATAGGGGAAGGAGCCTCTTCAATTAACTTCTGGTGTCTCCTCTGGATAGAGCATTCCCTGTCCGAGAGGTAAACCGTATTACCATAAGAGTCGGCAAGTATCTGGATCTCTATGTGCCTTGGCTCTTCCACATACTTTTCAATAAACACGGAAGAGTCCCCGAAAGCCGAACCTGCCATCTGCCGCGTGGAACTCAGGGATGTAGCAAATTCTTCCCTGCAATGAACAACTTTCATTCCTATTCCACCGCCTCCTGCAGATGCCTTGATAAGGACCGGATAACCGATCTTTTCAGCAACTTCCAGAGCTTCACCCACATCCTCAACTGCGTCCTTTGTTCCGGGCACGACAGGCACTCCGGCTTTCATCATCAGGTGCCTAGCTCGGATTTTGCTTCCCATTTCGGCAATTACGTGGCTTGGAGGACCTATGAAAATGATACCCTCTTCCTCACAGCGTTTTGCAAAGACAGGGTTTTCGGAAAGAAATCCGTAGCCAGGATGGATTGCATCGGCTCCGGTATCCTTTGCAACTGCGATGATGGCTTCCATGTTCAGATAACTCTGGCTGGAAGGTGCAGGGCCTATCAGGTAGGCTTCATCTGCATACTTGGCAAAAAGGGCATTTTTGTCAGCCTCCGAACAGACAGCTACAGTGGAAATTCCAAGCTCCCGACAGGCACGCATGACTCTGATTGCTATTTCACCACGGTTTGAAACGAGTACTTTTTTGAACATAATACCTTCCACCTTGCTCAATTCATTCGATTGACAGTATTATGTCACCAGGAGCGACAGTATCCCCTTCGGAAACAAAAATTTCCTTAATGATTCCTGAATGTGGAGCATGAACCGCGTTTTCCATTTTCATGGCTTCGATAACAGCAACCGTGTCCCCTTCTTTGACGGTATCTTCTACCTTGACCTTAAGGGAAAGTATCATGCCCTGCATTGAACAGGTGACTCCTCCTTTGATGGATTCGGGGCCTGGCTTTTTAGGGGATGCCTCGGAGATGGAAACTCCGCCGAGAGGCTCGATCTTGACTTCGTAAACCTCGTCGTCCACCTCAACCCTGAAATGAGTCGGGATAGCATAATCCTGAGGAGTTGCAGGGGCAGGGGCAATAACTGCCAGGGATTCTTCTTCCATTTCTCCTTTCAGGAACTTAGGAGCAATTGCCGGGTAAAGGATGTATGTAAGGATATCTTCTTCGGATTTTGCAATGCCCATTTCCTCTGCTTCTTTTCTTCTCTTTTCGTATTCAGGCTTGAGAAGGTCGGCAGGGCGGCAGTGAATCGGCTCTTCATCACCTATGATCTTTCCGATGATCTCAGGGCTAATCGGCGCAGGAGAGCGCCCGTAGAGCCCGCGTACATAGTCTTTTACCTCTTTAGGAATGACCTTATAGCGTTCTCCCATGAGCACGTTAAGTACAGCCTGTGTGCCTACAATCTGACTTGTAGGAGTAACAAGAGGCGGATACCCGAGCTCTTTTCGGACTTTTGGCATCTCATCAAGCACAGCTGCATACTTGTCAAGGGCATTCTGCTCTTTTAGCTGGGAAACAAGATTGGAGAGCATGCCTCCGGGTATCTGGTAGATAAGGACATTGGTGTCTATCTGTTCGGAAATAGGGTCAAGAATTCCGCGGTACTTGTCCTTCAGGTCTTTAAAATACCTGACAGCTTCTTCAAAAGCTCCAAGGTCAAGCCCGGTATCATATGGTGTTCCCTTAAGGGCTGCAACAACGGTCTCGGTAGGAGGCTGGGAGGTCCCCCATGCCAGAGGAGAGAGAGCTGTGTCCAGAACATCTACCCCAACACTACAGGCTGCCATATAGCTCATCGGAGCCATGCCCGAGGTGCAGTGGCAATGAAGAGAAATGGGGATGGAGATCTCTTTTTTCATGGCACTGATTATCTTCGTAGCCTCATTGGGAGAGAGAAGCCCTGCCATATCCTTTATGCAGAGAGAGTCACATTCCAGCTCTTCGAGCTGCTTTGCAAGTTCTACGTATTTTTCTACCGTATGTACCGGACTTATGGTGTAGCAGACCGTGCCCTGTACATGAGCTCCCAGTCCTTTTGCCACTTTAATAGATAGTTCCATGTTCCGGATGTCATTGACCGCATCAAAAACCCGGAAGATGTCAATGCCGTTTTCATAGGCTTTGGTGACGAACTTTTCAACCACATCGTCCGAATAGTGCCTGTACCCTACAAGGTTCTGGCCACGGAGAAGCATCTGAGCATCTGTATTCTTCATCTTTTTCTTGAGATCCCTGAGGCGCTGCCAGGGGTCTTCGTTAAGGTAGCGAATACAGGAGTCAAAGGTGGCACCTCCCCACATTTCCAGGGAAAAATACCCAATCTGGTCCAGTTGTTCAACCACTTCGAGCATGTCCCTTGTCCGCATCCTGGTTGCCAGGAGGGACTGGTGTGCATCCCGGAGGACGGTTTCAGTAATTTTTACGCGCATGGATGAGCCTCTTAAATCGAACCAAAAACAGAATTCATTGAAAATACTCATCTGTGCCTTCTCTAGAGAGATTATTCCAGAGTTTCCTGAGTATCGGGGGCTTGTCTTCTGATCTGGTTCTGTCAAAGCATAGAAATCTCCTGATGGCGGTTGATTGCAGCAATCTGCAATTTACCTGGAGAGGAGATTAATCCGATTAAGCATAACCGAATCTCCAGCACCGCATAATCTGGCAGGAGAAATTAATATTACAGATACAGCCGCAAAACTCAATTTGTCTTGCGTCGATACGAATATTTTTTAATAATACCATTGTTAACAGCTAAATACCTTTCGCATCGTTAACATAAGAAGATATTCTTTTCAAAAAGTTCCGGATAAAAAATGATCAGGATACAGTAAAAAGTATGAGCTTGATAAAGAAGCGGGATACCTGATAGAGAAAGTAGGATTGATGGAGAAAGTAAAATAATACAGTCGAGATAAAAGTGAAAACAAAAAAGAAATAAAAGAATAAAAAAGAAGTTTACTTTCCGGAAAATACACTTTTTTACTTTCGCCCGACAAAGAGCCACTGGTCATAAGTACCTTCAGAATCCGTATTGTCCACAATCTCTCCCTCGACTCCGACCTTAAGGAGAGTATCGGCAAGGATTTCAATCTCAGGCTTACTGCTTACGGTAAAGAGCAGGACAGCCCCGTCAGCTGCAACCGAGACAGCTTCTCTCATTATGCCGGTCCAGAGCTCTTTGTTAAATTCATATACAAGCCCCAGCATAAAGCCCATTACTGCATCAAAACTACCGGGCTCGAAATATCTTGAAATGGCTGTTGCATCCATAACCACAGACCTTTGCGGGTTCAGGACCTGCTGCTCTAGACCCTGACAGACAGTACACTTATTGATTTCTATGGCAAGGGGATCCAGCCCGAGCCTGTAGAGTGCGAGCGTTGACATCCCGTTCCCACAGCAGACCTCAAGGAGCCTACCTTCAGGGTAACAGCCTTTTTTTCGGAGAAGTTCAAAAATTTCTGTGACCCTCTTTACGCGATTTTCTGAAAAAACACTTTTGTAGGACTCAGGTTTGACAGAGCAGCCCGGACAAAGGTTCCGGCTAACAAGCATAAGGGAATAATATTCATTTATTGCGTTCCGCCAGGTTTCGGAAGAAAGCTCAATATCCTTCTCAGGAGGGATGAAGGGAAGAAAGGAGTCTGCAAGGGCCTCAAATCTGGTTTTCATGGGCATTGATGCAAGGGCTCCGGTGAACACTGACCAGAAATTTACAGGAACATTTTCATCTGCAGGATTGAAAAACAGCAATCCCAGTGTATGCCCTGCCTCCCTGACCCTTATAAGCCGAATATCCCCTGCACCCGGGAAGTTTCGGACTCTGTTAAGATATTGGAGCGTACGCTCAGGAGTCCTCTGGGAGGTGTAACTTTCTTCTACAAGGTAGATCTCTTCATTTATGCCAAGGAGTTCCTGTAAGAGCATGTTTGACTAGATTCGAATAATGTGATATCAAGATTTCGAAAAAAAGATCCAAAAGAGATCCAAAAGAGATCCGAAAGAGATTCAAAACGAAGCGATAAAAATTGACAATGTCCATCAAATAAAAGGTTTAAAAGATTTACAGGATTTATGAAGGGTCTGATGCATAATAGAGGCAAAAAAAGTATTCTCCTGTACTTTCAAGAACTGAAAGTAATTGAAAAAATCAGGGCAAGAGTTTACAGGTATTAGAGAATCTTTATAAAAATAATTAAAATCCGAAAGAGAGGTAAATAGGCTTTACAAAGTAAATAAAGGGGAAAAAGAGCATTAAAAGCTGAATAAGAAGTGAAGAAAACTCCGATATAAGCAAAGGTATTTATAGAATCTGATTACAAAATCAGAGATTAGAAGGAATTTATAATAACGAAAAAGAAGCTTGGAGGATTAATATGGCAGCAAAAGTTATACCGTTTGCACCAATCGAGCGTTTAATAAGGACAGCAGGTGCCCACAGAGTAAGCGAGAGCGCAGGAATGGCTCTTACGGAAATCCTGGAAGAATACGGGCTTCAGATTTCAAAAGAAGCTATAAAACTCGCAGAACACGCCGGGAGAAAAACCGTAAAGGCTGAGGATATAAAACTGGCAAAAGAAATGCTGTAAATTAAAAGATATATCTCAGGCAAGCAACCTCAGATTTTGATAGTGTAAGCATACAGCGTCAACACTTTTAGCATCAACTTAAATGAGCATATTACAAAAAGTATTAAAGAAACTGGACCGGAAGAAACTGGACCGGAAGAAACTGGACTGCCAGCTCTTTGAAATACCGGCACAATCGTACAAATGCCGCTGTAATGGATAAAAAGAACTGAAAAATGTGTTTGGACTAAAAAGAAAGAAATGCTGAAAAACAGCATTTTTCCTATTTTTACATATCCTTATTATGCAGTTGCGGATTCAACCTCAACTATAGTGAGAGATTCCACAGGGCAAATCTTTGAGCAGGCTCCGCAGCGGATGCAGATTTCATCACTGATGATTGCAATCCCGTCAATGATCCGGATTGCAAGTTCAGCAGTTTCAGGATCAAAATCATCATTTTTCATTATTTTTGCGTTCACAGGGCAAACGGAATAACAGATGCCGCACCCAATACACTTTTCGGACTGAACTATTTTTTTGTTTTTCTTATCTGCCTTTGCCATTAAACATCACCTCAAAAAACTACAGAGAATTGCCAGACAACGGAGAATATACAGTGTGAGAAGCTGTAAAAGCAGGACTGGCTGCAAATATAAAGAGAAATTTATATTTGTTCTGTCTATGATATATTTGATATTTTTAAGGTATATGAAGATTTCGAAGAGCCTGACCCCTGGTCAAACTCCGAAAATAAGGTCAGCCAGGCCCATACCTGTCATAGTAACAGCAGTTACGATGATTCCTGCTATCATTACTCCTGCAGCGATTGCCGGAAACGAGTGCTTGAACTTTATTCCGAATACAAAAGCCGCTGCACAGCCTGTCCATGCCCCTGTAACCGGCAGAGGTACTGCAACGAAAAGGGTCAGGGCAAGGAGTCCATATTTCTCAAAGTTCTTACTGTGGTTTTTACGGGTCCGTGAAAAGAGCCACGTAAAAAAGACATCGAAGATATGGTAACGCCTCAGGTATCCGGAGACTGGCTCGAGGAAAAGCAAAAGGGGAACTACAGGAATAAGATTTCCAAATACAGAAAGGAAATAAGCCTCAAGCGGTCCCATTCCATAAATTCCCATGGCAACGGGAATTGCTCCTCTCAGTTCAGAGATCGGAAGAGCCCCTATAACCATTACTGCAAACCAGTGGGGCACAGCCCCAAGCATTTCTACCAGTAAATTTTCAACAGACATAATGATCAGGAGTGATAACTAGAATCTTTTGAAAGAAAAAGGCTCGCTTCAGACATTCCTTTTTCACCTGTTTTTCATAGATCTGGAAATAGAGACTGCGGTATCTGGATATAAAACTGCTTGTAAAACCTGCTTGTCAGAGCTCTGAAGCTTCGGCTTCTCTTGAAAGAGCAAAATGTGCAAGTAAAGCTTCCAGCTGGATTTTCTCGCTGGCTCCTTCGGTTAGCCTGAAGTCGGTCTCCCCGATAATATCCACAAGTCCAACAATATCCCGTTCCGAAAGCCCGAGGTCAAGAATCATCAGGTTATCCATTTCGGAAACTACCCTGTAGATCTGCCCCACAATATCCTCTCCGGAAAGCCCTTCTTCATAGAGCAGCCTGTTAAGCTCTTTTCTGGCAGCTCTGAAATTTCCACGCAGAGCAGTCTCGATCAGATCCTTTATTTCATCAGGATTTGCGGTTGCTGTAGTCCTGTAAATTGTTTCCCTGGAGATAGGCTTTTCTATATCAATGAAAGCAGCAGCCTGAAGGGAATTTACAGCTTTCCTCATATCTCCCTGAGCCACATAAACCAGAGCTTCATACCCGCCTTCGGTAATGGACAGGCCCTGGTCTTTAGCAATGTATTCAAGGCGTTCTCTGATCGCTTTATCGGAAAGCCGCCTGAACCTGTAGACTGCACATCTGGACTGGATAGGCTCGATGATCTTGGAAGAGTAATTACAGGAAAGGATAAAACGGCAGTTGCTGCTGAATCTTTCCATAGTCCTGCGGAGTGCAGACTGCGCATCCGAGGTAAGGGCATCGGCTTCATCAAGAAAAATGATCTTGAAAGGAGCTCCACCCATAGGGGCAGTTTTTGCAAAGTTTTTAATCTTATTTCTAACTACATCAATGCCTCTTTCATCGGAAGCATTGAGTTCTGTAAAATTTTCTCGCCATAAATCTTCCCCGAAGATCTCTCTTGCAATTGAGACTGCAGAAGCTGTTTTCCCGACACCAGGAGGCCCGGAAAAGAGGAGGTGAGGAAGGTTTTTAGTTGCCACATAAGACATCAGGCGCTCGATTGTGTCCTCCTGTCCTGCTACCTGATTCAGCCTGACAGGCCTGTATTTTTCAATCCAGATCTCTTCTTTAATCTTAGAATCCTCCATTAGTGCTTGCACCTTAATTAGAGAAGATAATATTTAAACTTTCGAATGTTTACGATTTTTGCTATATACCGACTGATTTTCAAAGAACAGGTGTCCTGAAGAAGTAACAGCCAACAGACGAACATTTAGAAAGCAAGGCATAAAACAATAGCATAGGTCAAATAACGATACCGGTCTTAAAGGCCGGCAAATAACGAAAACTGTTATTCCACTCGCTCGACACCTTAAATGTGCCTATTTAATTATTAATTTTATGGTTATTTTTGGTGCATCTTTGTTATTATTTTATACTTTTTTTGACCCTTTGCTTCCAAATTTAGAAAAACTTTACGAAATTAATGTACAAAAGGTCACCCTACTATACTTTCGGCGAACTGGTACATTTGAATGCCGATCTAACATATAGCAGATACCTTACATAAACACTTTGAAATCTAATATACCTGTCAAATCTGCTTGGGGAATCTAAAATGAACGAACTGACCGAATCTCTCAAAGAGATGGCTCTGACCCTTGGAGCCTTCAAAGTGGGAATAGCAACAACTGAAACGCTTGCAGGAGGACCTCCTTCTGCCGACCTGACCTATGTGCTGCCTGAAGCAAAATCGGCAATC
Source organism: Methanosarcina subterranea (assembly GCF_055385895.1). NCBI lineage: Archaea > Methanobacteriati > Methanobacteriota > Methanomicrobia > Methanosarcinales > Methanosarcinaceae > Methanosarcina > Methanosarcina subterranea. The sequence continues at coordinate 4,296,501 of NZ_AP042426.1, forward strand.
TGTTTTGCCCTGGCTTTTGACCAGAGTCTTATCGACCCATACTTTAAAAAAGAGAACCATGAATCTCTTGAAACTAATAAAGTCCGGACCACCACCCTTGCCAACGGGATCGCCCTTGAAATGGCAGGATTCCTGCAGCAGTACGGATATAAAGCTGTCCCTCAGGCTGCAAATTTCGTTTACCGGCAGGATACGGAAAACTGGCTGCAGGAAATGCACCCCCCTATTTCCCACAGGTATCTGGCTGTCCGCTCCGGGATAGGGTATTTAGGATACTCAGGAAATATTATCACAAAAGAATACGGATCAGCAATTGTCCTGGCATCGGTCGTTACGGACGCGGAGCTAGTCCCTACAGACCCTCTGCCAGAGAAAGAAAACTACTGTGACGAATGCAAACTCTGCCTTTCAGTCTGTTCCTCCGGATACGTGGACCCGGTTGAGAAGGTCACTGTAACCCTTGGAGGAAAGGAGTTTAGCTACGGAAAACGGAGAAGTAATAGCCGCTGCTTCCTTGTCTGCGGAGGACTCACAGGCCTCAAATCCTCAGGAAAGTGGTCTACCTGGTCTCCTGCGCGCTTTAAAATCCCTGAAAAGGATGAAGAGTTCATTGCTGCTCTGCCCGGTACCATAGAAGCTTACCTCGAAAGGCCGAAGATAAAGGGTGGGTTTTTTATTTGCCTGATTCCAGGAAATAGAATGGAATATACCTGTTCCAACTGCCACTTCGTCTGCCATCCTGACAAAGAAGTCCGAAAGGCCAGATACAGGACGCTTATAGAAAGCGGCGTGGTCATACAGGAGCCCGACGGTACCCGCAGAGCTGTATCTCCGGAAGAGGCTAAAAAGTATCTCAAAGCCATGCCCCAGGAAAGAAGAAAATTGTACGAGTCAGTTCCAGATGAGTAATTTTCCAGGGATAATTTACCAAAAAGAATCCTGAACTCCATTCAACTATTCAGCCTACTCGGAATCAGCTGATTGCGATTGATTTTGGTGCAAAAGAGAAGTTATGATTATTAATTAACTAAAGAGGGCAGGAAAAAATAACAAAAACAAATAACAAAAGTAAAGTTTAGATAAAGATTCAATAAAAAAAGGTTGAATTGCCCTTTTTCAGGACAATTCGGTTTTTCAAGTTAAATACGTTTATTCTCCATAGGCAAAGTTATAGGCAATCTGTCCTATGATGGGGATTTTGAACTTTGAGCCCCTGAAAGCCATGTACATAGGAATAAGGATAAGCAGCATCGCTGTCATCCCTGCACCGTCTGCAATGAACCAGCCAAGTACAGGAATCCACGCCACAAGGAAAATAAAGAGAGCGAGCGGCATGAAGAGCAGGACCGACTGCATGGCATGGAAGCGGACAAACTTGTTCTTGCGCTCAAGGAGCAAGAAGAACAGGCCTGAGAGCCAGCCCACAGGGTAGCAAAGAGCAGCCACTATATTTTCAGGCAAGCCAAGGAAAGTTTTGTACGGCATATTTTTCACCTCTTTTTTAGTTTAAGGTCAGAAAAAAACGAGCCCGGATTACCGGAGCTCGATTGCTTTCTGCGGACAAACTCCAGCGCAGGCTCCGCAGCCTGTACATTTTTCCTGGTCGATTTCAGCCAGGAATTCCGTGACCTTGATAGCTCCTGCAGGACATTCTTTTTCACATTTCTTACAGCCGATACATCCGACCTCACAGACAGCTTTGACATCCTTACCTTTATCGTGGGAGCGACAGAGCACGTGCACTTTCTCGGAGTCCCTGGCAAAGGTGAGCACGCCATTCGGACAGGATGCAATACAGTTTCCACAACTTGTACAGAGAGCTTTGTTCACAACCGGGAACCCGTTTTCTCCCATCGAGAGAGCATCGAACTGACAGGCTTTAACACATGTTCCCAGACCAAGGCAACCGTAGGTACAGCCTTTCCTTGAGTCGCATAGCATCAGGGCAGTTTTACAGTTTTCTACTCCATGATAGTCGTAAAGGGTTGTACAGTTCACATTGCCGCCCTGGCAACGGACAAACGGAAAGGCCTTCTCGGACTCTGTAACTTCCTGTCCCATGACTGCCCCGATCAGTTTTGCAACGTCATATCCTCCGACAGGGCAGCTGTTGATAGCTGCACCCTGTAAGACGATAGCTTCGGCACAGGCAGCGCATCCGGCAAATCCGCACCCACCGCAGTTAGCTCCCGGAAGAAGGGAGGCAACCTCATCGACCAGAGGATTGGTTTCTACTTTAAAGACCTTGGATGCGATTACCAGCATGGCGCCTACCGCTATACAAAGCCCTACAAGCACCGAAACGGTGTTTATGATTACGGGCATAACGTCTGCTGCAACGATCATAGCGGAATCACCTTGAAGTAATTAGCAAACGACATTGACATGATCAGTGCAACGAAGAAAGCATATGTGACACCTCTTCCGACTGCTTTTGGGACGGACACGACACTGCTCCATTCACGTATGGAAGACATGATGAGCATTGCAACAGTATACCCAAGCCCTGCAGCGATCCCGAAAGTAAGACTCTGGATGAAGGTGTACTCATTCATCACATTAAGCAGTACGGCTCCGAGCACTGCGCAGTTTGTGGAGATCAGAGGCAGGTAAATACCAAGCGACCTGTACAGAGGGGGCATAAACTTCCGGACAACAAACTCTACCAGCTGCACAAGCGCTGCGATCACTATGATGAATGCGATCGTAGTAAGGTAGTCCAGCCTCAAAGGTACAAGAATGTACGTATACAGGAAGTATGATACTGAAGCAGCCATCGTAATAACGAAGATGACCGCCCCTGACATTCCTGATGCGCTTTTTACATCCTTTGTAACACCCACGAAGGAGCAAAGCCCGAGGAACTGGACTATAAGGAAGTTCTTCAGGAACACTCCATCCATAAATATAGAAAATAGAGATGCATCTGCCATTTTAAGCACCTCTCATAGCCTTTAAGATTCTCTTGTAATTGACAATGGTCATCAGAACCGCAATGGTCAGGAAAGCTCCAGGAGATAAAGTCATAACACCTATCGGGTTGAATCCGAGCGTGGAGACAAGGTCAATTAACTGCATTCCAAAGAGATTGATTCCACCTGTTCCCAAAAGTTCCCTTATTCCTCCTAATAGCATAAGCATTAGCAGGAAACCTGTACCTACACCTAACCCATCGATCAGCGAGTAGAATACTCCATTTTTCAGGGCATATGCTTCGGCACGGCCGATCACGATACAGTTCACGACAATAAGAGGGATATACACACCTAAAGATGCATACATCTCAGGCGTGAAAGCTTCCATAACCATATCCACAATCGACACGAAAGTGGCTATGACAATAAGTTCTATAGGGATCCTTACAGTATCCGGAATTTCATTTCGTAATACAGAAACCAGCAGGTTTGAACCGACCAGGACAAAAATAGTGCCTGCAGCCATACCAATCCCGTTTGCAACGGAAGTGGTGACAGCTAGAGTCGGGCAGAGCCCGAGAACGAGGCCAAATATAGGGTTGTCCTTGGTAATTCCTCGCATAAATTCGCTTGCTACACTCCTATCAGCCATATTAATCACCCTTCCATAGCTCTTACATTATCAATTCCAGAGTGCAGAGCGTTCACTACCGTGACAGTAGAGATGGTTGCACCGGAAATGGCATCAACTTTTCCACCGTTCTTGGTCAGGCTCAGATCTGCAACAGGGAGATCTAAGAACTGAGATTTAAACCCGGGCTCAATAATTTTTGCTCCAAGACCTGGAGTTTCAGAGTGGGACATGACTTCCATTCCTGTTATGGTACTGAGATCCGAGCTTACTCCACCGAGAACTTCTACAAGGCCCTGTGCACCTGGCTGAGTATTCCTGAAGGCATACCCTACAATATTCCCGGAAGAGTCAACTCCGCGGAAATACAGAACAACAGGTTCACCGTCTGCATCCAGCTGGTCTCCGGTTACGGGCTCGAAATCTGCAGCTTGAGGCAGAACTGCCTTTAACGCCTGTTTCTCTTGCTCATCCTGCAGTATTTTTAATTGCGCTTGAGTAGGAACGAAGGTTACTGCAAGCAGTACAGCTGCAAGAGCTGAGAGCACAACCATTTTAAGAACAATGTTTACTGGTGTATTTTTCATTCTTCTTCACCTCCAACGACTTTGGGAGCGGCGGAGTGTGTGATCACCGGGGCTGCAAAAGGTTTTGGAATAGTGGAGCGCTCAATCAGCGGGAAGATAGCGTTTGACAGAAGCAGACCATAGAGTGTCCCTGAAATATAGTCCCCGGTAAAATACCCGTAAACCACTGTCAGGAACCCGCAAGCCACCCCATAAACAAACCTTCCGTTTCTGGTTATAGGGGATGTAGATGTTTCCGTTGCTATGAAGAAAACTCCAAGTAAGAAAGTCCCTGTGATGATGTAAGAAAGCGGGTCTCCAAGCAAAACTACCAGTATGACAGTTGTCAGGAGATAAGCTAGAGGGATTTTCCAGTCAACGTACTTTTTGGCAATCAAAAACAGCACACCAATCATGGCAATAGGTGAAGCATCTGCCAGGAACCCTGCTCCTGTTTCAAGGACCAGGTCCGAGAGTGAGCCAAGCTGAGGAATTGAGGCAGGAACCATCAGAGTAGGCCATGAAAGGCTCAAAAAGACCCAGGTAGCCAGAGCGGGGTGGAACATATAAGAGCCAAGCCCCCCAAAAGCATGCTTTACAACCCCTACCCCGAAGACTGCCCCTATAAAAGGCAGCCAGATAGGGGCCGAGGGTGGAACTATCAGTGCAATAATCAAGCCCATATATGCTGCGTTTCCGTCACCAATTGTTACTTTCTGATGAAATGTTTTCTGGATTGCCAGTTCGATAAAAACTGCACCCAGCACCCCGGAGATAAGAGTTCCGAGAGCCGAGAATCCAAATAAGTAAATCGAAGCTAAACATAACGGGAGAAGAACAATAAATCTTCCCCACATTAATGCCTTAACCGATACACCCTCCTTTATATGAGGAGGTGGAGATACCGTAAATGCCATTTATTTAGTCGCCTCCTCTTGCTTCAGCACACATGTTCTGGATCTGAAGTTTTGAGTATCTTATCAACTGTACAAGATGTCTCTTTGAGGGACACACCATAGCGCATGAGCCACATTCGATACAGTTCATAGCGTACAGATGATCACATTCATCGTATTTTCCAAGGTCAGAATATGATGCGATCCGGGTTGGAAGCAGGTTTACAGGGCAGATATCCACGCAGCGAGCGCAGTGAATGCAGACGGATGTCTCATCCCGCAGAACCTGTTCTTTGGTCTGGACCACTATTCCAGTAGTGCTTTTGACTATCGGAGCCTCATCCGTGTATACAGCTATCCCGCCCATGGACCCGTTTACAATGATTTTCCCGGGTTCGCCTTTGTAGCCTCCGCAGGCTTCGATAACATCTTTTAGCGGAGTTCCGAACCTGACTATTATACTCTTCGGGTTGTTGACAGCCCCTTTGACTGTCACCACGTTCTCCAGGTAAGGTTTGCCCTCGCATATAGCGTCGTATACCGCTTTGGCAGACTTTACTCCACATACTACTGTATGCGCATCTGCAGGCTCACCTCCGAGAGGAAGCTTTCTACCCATTACATTGGCTGAAAGCAGGTTCATCATTGTTGGGGTATAGGTAATTCTGCCTGCAGCAACAACGAGTATCTGGTCTTCTACGTCCTCAAGGTAATAGTCAGCATGCCTCTTACCGATGATAGGAGCAACAGTAAGCGGTTTACCATCAAGCTTTGCACTCTTGAAGGCTTTAATGGATTCCTTATCATCTGCCCTTACAACAATTACCCCTCTTGGAATCCCACTTGCTTCAAGCATAAGCCTGAACCCTTCAAGGACTTTGTCAAGAGAGTTCAGATAAGCGTGGGTAATAAGGGGGAAGGTTGCATTCATAAGCAGGGTATCGACCCTCTTTCCAGGCTTCAGGGCAAGGTATGTGGGCTTTTCATAATACTCAACAATTCCCGCTTCCTTGATTATCTGGATTAACCTTGAAGGAGGTGCGTTCTTCTCAGGCACGAAATCAACCGATTGTGCACACTCAGAAGGAGTGAGCACAACACTGAGGATTCTTTTTCCACTGGGATTCGGCATCAGTTCTATTGAGTCTACAGTCCCGCAGAAGGGGGAGTGGACAAAGGCGAGGTCACTTCCCTCGCATTCCCCCAGCTTCTGGCCGACAATAACTGCTTCGCCTTTCTTGACCAGAGGAGCACATGCAATTCCATCGTGCTGCCTCATGGGTATAATCGCCTTTTCAGGCAGTTTGTCAAGTCTAACAACGTCACTCAGGTTTGTCACCTCCTTAGAATGCAGGTTCCCTTTCAACCTCTACAGGTCTTGGCCTGGTATAGCTGATATCAATACTCTTTACTGCTGACGACTCCCCTCCAGGGTCTTCCACGTAACCGAGAGACTCCCAGTCGATTACTGCCTGGCTTCCGTGACAGTCCTTACAGGTAAGAGGAGAGGCGATTCCAACGTCACTGCTCACGATGTTGTGAGAGACCTGATAATAGAGATCCACAGTTCTCAATACCGCATTCGGATAGTCAGCCTGTCCGTCTCCGTCGGCATCATAAGCCTGCATTTCTCCCACTGTGACCTCACCGTCTCCATCGGCATCTGCTGCCTTTACATACTTTACCGGGATCGGGTCTCCTGTAGAGATGCTTGTGTTCGGGTTTGCGAGCACTTCAGAATCAGTGCCTGCATCCCACCATGTTCCGGTAATATTGTTGAAAGGAGTCACCTTTACATCGGTGTCATTCCTTGTGTCCACGGCAGGCAGAACATCTCCGAAGTTTCCGTTGTACCAGGCAAGAGCAGGCTGGAAATCTTCCTCCCAATAAGTATCTTCACGTTCTCCATTCTGCCAGCTGAAAGTCTTGAGAGGCTTACCACCGGGCAGTTCTCCTCCAGGAAGCATTGGGATATGACAGGCTTCACAGGCAAGGAATTCCATGTGAGAATCTGCAAAGGCCCCATGAGAGATACCTGCATGGCAGGCTGCATCGTCACAGCTGCGCATCGTATCATCAAAGTGATTCTCAGGAAGGTCTGGAGTATCAGAAGCATTTCCGCGCCCGATCTGATGGTCTGAGGTTATGATGAAACCTTCAGTGTGATGACATTCAGCACATTCAACACCTTCTTTTGCATGGGCATCGAACTCTGCATAGGTTTCCTCACTGCCCCAGGTTACAGCTCTCTTTTCCACGTCCTGGATGTGACACTTTTCAGCACAGGAGGTATGTGAAGGAGCTCCATTTACATCATCATGGAAAACGATCAGCAGGGGGTAGGGGGTAAGCAGGTTAGCATTATAGACAAAAAACTGTACAGAATTAGTCCTTGCAGCAAGGCTGGAATTTACCATGGCTGCCCTGTTTGCATCATCGTACTCTCCCTTTTCGATCTTCTCGGCACGGGCTTCGAAATCGTAAAGACCATACTGTTCATGGCACATCATACAGTCAACGCCAATGCCGTATTCTGCAAGCGGACCTCCACCAGGATGGTATTTCCCGAATTCTTTGACCCATTCCTCTTCTCCGGATGTTTCAAGATCAAAATTTGTGAGGGGGGACCACCGATCCATATCTACCTGTACATGATAAGAATGATTGACATTTTCGTAGACATCGAAGTGACAGCCTCCACAGACCGTATCGGACCATTCTCCCTTGGTCATGTAGTGGGATGCAATTTGATCATTCCCTGCATATCCAAGAGAAGAATAGGCACCAGCAGCCACGAGAAGCAGCACAGCGACTCCCGACACCAACAGATTTAACCTATTCATAACGACCACATTCTCTTTTTTTGTTCACGTTGTTATGTTCATGCTCGGAAAGAAACAAAGTTCAAAGTTCAACAACTTGAAACTTATATTGAGTAATGAATGAGATTGAAGGATATTTACGGCTGGATCGAGTACACGGCCAGAGGGTGTACACTGCCATTCCTTCCAGACCTCCAGTGGCATCAACCAGAGACCGAAAGGAAACCAATTAAACGGAAAACTGAAGCGAGAAGGAACTGGCATGAACGGCTAGCCTAGCTCTTTTTGGCATCATTGGTTTTCCTGAAGGATTTTTTGATCACCGGCTTTTTCCTTTCCTTGCTTTAGATAGCCATTTTACTCCGAAAAACAAAGCTAAATTCCTCTTCAACGAAAAATGTTTGCGTGAGGTAATACTTATTTCTTTCGAAATAAGTTTGAGGGAATTGTATAGACTTTTATAAAGTAATAAAAATATATACTTTATATATAGTACATGACGTATATTAATCAAATATATAAAATATCTGAAATATAAGTTAAAAATTACACTTTTTTAATATATATAGTTTTCTAAAGAAAATATACATGATTATACATTAAAATCAGGAGGGGTATATACACAAATGACCTGGGATAAAGAACCAGAGATTAAACCTCCGAACACAGGAAAAACCCCATAACGATATAATAACATAAGATTTATATAAAATTTGTTAAATTTTTAAGTAATCAATAATTGATAAGTTGTTAATCATTAATCATGAGCTAACCAGTAAATAAAAAAGAATAATTACAGAACGTTCGCATATAAAATAGGACAGATACGACAAACAAAAGAGACAACTAAAGAGTCTGGAAGAGCTTGAAAGAGCCCGAGAGAGCCCGAAAGAGCCCGAAAGAGTCTGAAAAGACATAATAGATCTCATATAAATAAAAATATATAGCACAGAAAAAACAAAGAGATAGAATAGGAAGAAAGAATTAAAAGGTAAAGGAAAAACACCGTAAATAAAAAGACGATCAAATAGAGAACGAAACCGGAATCTCCTTCCAATTTTATTTTTACCTCTTTACCGGTGAAAAGAAATCTGGATCGGATATTAAAAATAACCCAAGCTTAAAAAACAAGCAGGCAAAATTGATAAAGCATGGATTCAAAATACAAAATACTATTTGCGTTTTTACTGGTATTATCCATTCTAGTATCAGGCTGTTTGCAGTCTGAGCCTGAAGAGAGTGGAGAACTTCAGGAGTTTCAACAGACGAGAAGCATCATGGATACTACAGTTACGGTAGCCATATATGCTTCAAATGAAAGCGAGGCTTCGAAGGCAATAGATGATGCCTTTAATGAGATATATAGAGTTGACGCTCTTATGAGCCCCTCAAAAGAAGATAGCCAACTTAATATCTTGAACACCCGAGGAGAAGTTGAAAATGCTGATCCTGCTTTTACTTACGTAATAGAGCAGTCAAAGTATTATTCGGAGAAAAGCGGAGGAGCCTTTGATATCACCATCCAGCCAGTACTTGACCTCTGGAAAAGTAAATTCCTTCCAGGAGGATCGCAGGAACCCCCAACTTCAGATGAACTGAACGAAACTCTAAGACTCGTAAATTACTCGGAAATAAGTACCGAGAATGGGAACGTAAGCCTGAAACCGGGGATGAAAGTAGCCCTGGGAGGAATCGCAAAGGGCTATGCGGTAGATAAAGCAATCGAGTCCTTAAAGAAAAACGGGATTGAAAACGCTTTCGTTAATGCAGGGGGAGACGGGAAATACATAGGTCAGAAGCCTGACGGTACGCCCTGGATGGTAGGTCTTCAGAACCCGGACAGAAACGAACAATATGTTACGGCTATCGAAGCTCGTGATATTGCAGTAGCAACAAGCGGAAATTACGAACGTTACTTTAATGAGTCAGTAAGAGTATCGCACATCTCGGACCCGAGAACAGGGTACCCTTCACAAGGCATTATTAGCAGCACGGTAATTGCCAGAAACGCTATTGACGCCGACGCTTTTGCAACCGCGACCTTTGTGATGGGAGAAGAAGAAGGGCTTGAGATGATAGAAAATCTCGAAAGTGTTGAATGCCTCATAATAACAGAAGACCGCAGACTTGTATATTCGGGTGGATTTAGGGAATATGAAGCCGAAGGGTACAGCTGAAATTAAATCTATTTGAAGTGTTGTCTTGTTGTCTTAAGGATACACAAAAGAAACTGATCAGGGTTGTGGAGGACTGATGCAGTCCAGCGCAAGAAGACCTGTCAGTCCAGGTATACCGTGTGCAGGGTCTCATAAATAGGACCGTACGGAGTTAGAGTGCTTTTCTTCAGAAGCACTTTATTTACCTGCATGCTGCCCAGTCTGGTATCTTTTAATTCATTCAGAATATCTGCAAAAGCACTTTTTTGGTCTTTACTCAGGGTTTTTACCCTGGCAAGAGTAGCATGGGCAGTAAATGCCCTGTCATCCTCTTTGAACTTAAAGGGCTTCAGTACTGTTTCCACATCAGCATGGAGAGTTTCGAAGTTTCCTGTTGCTCCCAACCACAGGACTTTAGGGTTTGAAGGTTTTGGAAAAACACCGAGACCCTCAATTCTTGCTTCGAAAGGCTCACACATAAGGGAATCAAGGGCCTCTTCCAGAGGTTTAACTATTGATTCTTCAATATCACCGAGAAACTTCAAAGTTATGTGAACGATTTCAGGGTTAACAAACTTCAGGTCAAAATCGGAAAATCGTTCCTGAATCTGGCGAATTTTTTCACCAAAACTCGGGTCCAGTTCCACTGCTATGAATGTCCTGATCAAAGCTTTCACCAGTATAAATAAGAAGGGAAAAACAGAAAAATGTTTCTGTCAGCCTGCATATCAGGAAAAAACGGATTCATGACACTGTTTCCAGAAAAAATTGTAAACCCGTATTAATCAGGACTGCATTTAAAAAAATAAAAGGGAATAAGTAGAATGAGCTGAGAAAAAATGATAAGAAAAAGAGAGAAATAGGGTCAACCACAGAGCAATTATTATATCAGATATTGCTACACAACAAACAGGCTTGTTAACAGTATTATTATATGTATAATTACCATTAATGTTAACTCTGAGAAATAATGTTAACCTATGAAAATAACATTAGCCCAAAGAAATAATAATTAACTTCAAAATCAAACAGCAGAATATAAAAGAACTAAGAGTGAAACAGCAGGACTGCAACATGGTTGAATAAAATAAAAAGAGGTGGACGACATGGACAGAACACGTATAATTGCAGAAGCGGCGGCCCGCATTTCCCAGGAACTTGGTGCTGCCGCAATTATGGTCTCCGGAGATATGAGCTTTGAGGGGATCGAGACCGGAGGAGTTCCGGTATATTACATTTCCATGCGTCCGAAAAGCATAATAGACCACCTTGTAGCAACCAGCAAAGAAGGAAAAAGCCCTGCAAAAGAACTCAGCGATCAACTCAACCGGGAAGCTTCGGGAAATGTTGATCACCTGCAGCATGCCGCAGCCATAGAGTACGCACTTGGGAGCCCCAGAAGCGGGATTGTTGTAGGTGTTGTCGAAACTCGCGGTTCCAGCTCTATTATAGTCCACAACCTCGATGAAAACCCCCTTGTAAAAGCAATGAAAGAATGTGAAGAGAGAGTCAGGCCGGAAGTCATGAGTGCAGTCCTGAAAATTGCTTTTGATATCGCCCTCACAGGCAGGGAAGGAAAAAAAATAGGAGCTGCTTTTATCGTAGGAGATTCCGAAGAAGTCCTGAAACGTTCTCACCAGATAATTCTTAACCCGTATGCAGGTCATGAGGAAATTCACAGGAACATCCTTGACAAGAAAAACTGGGAGTCCATAAAGGAATTTGCCCAGCTTGACGGAGTTTTTGTGATAGATGAAATGGGCCTTATCCGTGCAGCAGGACGATATCTTGATGTTGACGGAAAAAATATTGATATTGAAAAAGGACTGGGAGGGCGCCATGTCTCAGCCGCCGCCATAAGCAGGGATACGGTAGCAATCTCAATAACAGTGTCAGAGTCGGGCGGAGTCCTCAGAGTATACAAAGATGCAAAAGAAACAATCTGTATGGAATCCTTACAGCCTGCAACCAGATATATCTGAACCTGGCACGCAGGAAAATATTTTAACTGCCTGTTTTTAACATCCTGCTTTTAACTCCCTTCTTTTAACTGCCTATTTTTTAGAGTCTTCCGGTGCAGATATGGAAATTCGAGTGAAAACGGATACTCATTAATAAAGAGAATGTACATACCTCTTAATATGCAGAAAGCCGGAGAAAAGAGGATGGTTCGATGAGTAGACAGATTTTCTACATGCCTTTTAGCCTTAGATTTCTTTTCTTGTTAATTCTCATAATGGTCTTCGGGCTTGGGTCTCTGTTTCTGGGAGTTATTGTTTCTGCCTTCATGAAAATAGGATTCTCAGCAGAAGATGCACTCTTAATCCTGCTCCTGTCTCTCCTTGGAAGCGGGATCAATATCCCACTGACAACTCTGAAGTCTGACATTCCGGTTGTCAAAGAAAATTATATAAAGGTCTTCGGGATTTCCTACAGAATTCCTATCCGACAGATGGTCAAAAACGAAACGGTACTTGCTATCAATGTTGGAGGAGCAGTTATTCCTGTCCTTATTTCCATTTACCTTCTTACACAATTCCCTTCTTCTTTACTTCTTGCAGGAGCCGGTGTGGTAATTGTTGCAGCTATAACCTATTCTGTAGCAAGGCCAATTAGAGGAGTAGGCATTGCTACTCCGGCTCTGATCCCACCCCTGACTGCTGTTCTTACTGCAGTCCTTCTTACTTCGGTTGTCCATATCCCTGATTGTCCTGCTGAATCATGCCGTGTTATCATTGCTTATACAGGAGGAGTGCTTGGGACCCTCATAGGAGCTGACATTTTTAATCTGGGGAAAATTAAGAACCTGGGAGCCCCTGTTGCAAGCATTGGAGGGGCAGGAACCTTTGATGGAATTTTTTTAAGCGGGTTTATTGCCCTTCTCCTTATCTGAAAAAAGGCAGTCTCTGATTAATATTTTGATTTATTACGGAGCCAGGAAAAAACTTCTCTAGTTTTATCCCTTCGCGTAATGAGCTTGGGCCCACCTGTAAGCCAGATAAAAAAACCTGTAATCAGCACCGCAATTAAGAGATAATCACTGAAAAAAAATTCTTCGGGCCTGAGAGATTACTTTCCTTAACTCCGGATGTTTTTCAATTCAGGTAAATACAAAAGCCTTCTTCAGCTTTCCCGGAAGGCCTTCAAAAAAGAAAGAAGCAGAAAGAAGCTTCAAAAACAGAAAAAGCAAGAAAAACAGGCGTAAATTGCTATTTGCCTGATATCTTCTTTTTATCTTTATGGATGAAGATTGCTCTCCTGCATCGAACGTGACAAAATTCTGGCAAATCCTAATTCGAGTTATCAACAATGTAACGATTGATGACCTGAAAAAAGAAGAGATAAAAAAGAAGCACGAGAGATGATTCCCTACGAAGATAAACCTCTTAGAGAACAAAACTCTATTATATGCCTCACCTGAGAATAACGGATTGACTCTTTCTTTTAAGAGCTCTGCAGACTGTAATCCCTATAATCCCGGAAATTATCCCGAAGCCCGGAAGTTTTACCGGAGATTTTTCTCCTGTTTTTTCTTCAGGATGATTATTGTTATCTTCAGAATCCGCGAAAGCTATTTCGGAAGGAGATGCTCCCCTGTAATCAAGAGAGATGTTTTCGGATTCATTTGAACCCGATACCTTATCTGTCACGTTGTTCTCTCCTGTAAAAGTGTTATTATCTGCCGGGTCAGTGGCATTTTTGTCTTCAATAAAAACATCCGTTGCAGGGTAAATAATATATCCGCTCGAAGAGGTACTGCCTTTTCCCTCATCTGAGGTCTGGAAATACCAGGAGTCAGTAAAGTAGTTCTTTATATCCTTATCCAGATTCAGAATGATTGACTTTGAATTTTCCAGGACAATGCCATCTTTAGAAGTTTCCTTTACTTCAAAACCCTGGTATTCATCCCCATTACTAATAATCAGAGTGTCATCCCTGTCGATTAACCAGGTATACTTGAACACTGCAAAAGAGTCAAAAGCACCCGCAAAAACAGAATCTACATAGGTAACGAAGTAGAGCTGGTCTTTTCCATCTCCAAAATTTGCAGTTGCGGTGAAGGTCTGATTTTCAACAGTTCCGTCGGCATCCACAATCGCTGACTCGAGTTCTTCCCCATTTTTAGAGAGGGAGAACCAGACTTTATTGCCCTCTGCGTCAACCTGATTTACGGTTAACGAATAGCCTTTACCGAGCTCCCAGTCCTCACCGGCTTTAAGCTCCTTTTTATCATTGCCGCTCTGGCTGACAACAAGATTTGCAAGCTGTCTTGTATCGTTTTCAATCGTAACGTATTGTTTACCGAACCATGCAAGTTTGTAGAAGAACATTCCACCAAGTTTTGCAGGAGTTGTCTCCGAATTGAGCTCGAGGTCGGAAACAAGTTCGTATTTGTTGGAAAACCGCCTTGTAGAATACACGAGTTCTTCTTCACCTATAACGTGGTTTCCGGGGCTACTTTTTCCAAGCTCGTCCTGACCATCTATTTCTACGTACTGCAAGCGTTCACCCCACCAGTTTTCGGACGCTACAAAATCCTTGTGCTTGTTTATGGGATAGACAAAGCCGCCAAACGTAGTCGCATTCCAGCAAAAACTATCGGATGAAGTCTCATTTGTGTCAAGAGGTAGACCTCTCAGAGTATAATTTCCAGGACTGCTCAGTTCTTTTGCAGGAAAAATAATATATCCAGCAGGAGATGTACTGCCCTTTCCCTTATCCGAGGTCTGGAAATACCAGGAGTCGGTAAAGTAAGTTTTTTTGTCCTTATCCAGATTAAGGGAGATTGACTTTGAGTTTTTGAGAACGAGCCCGTCTTCTGAAGCTTCTTTTACCTCAAAACCCTGATACTCATCTCCTGTTTTAATTACCGTGATATCTTCTTTATCAATAAGCCAGGTATACTTGAAGACGGCAAAAGAATAAAATGAACTTACGAAAACAGAGTCCACATAAGTAATGAAGTAGAGCTGATCCTTTCCGTCTCCGAAGTCCGTAGTTGCGGTAAAGGTTTGATTTTCTACGGTCCCGTCAGCTTCCACGATTCCGGACTCAAGTTCTTCCCCATTTTTAGATAAAGAGAACCAGACCTTATTGCCCTCTACATCAACCTGGTTTACGGTTAACGAATAGCCTTTTCCGAGCTCCCATGTCTCCCCGGCTTTAAGCATTTTTTTGTCACTGCTGCCCTGGCTGATTACAATATTTGCAAGCTGCCTTGCATCATTTTCAACGGTGACATACGGTTTTCCAAACAATGGAATTTTGTAGTAAAACATTCCACCAAGTTTTGCAGGAGTTGTCTCCGAATTGAGCTCGAGGTCGGAAACAAGTTCGTATTTGTTGGAAAACGGCTTTGTAGAATACACAAGTTCTTCTTCACCTATAACATTGTTTCCGGGATTGTCTTTTCCAAGTTCGTCCTGCCCATTTTTCTCAATGTACTGAAGGCGCTCTCCCCACCAGTTCTCAGAAGCAACGAAATCTTTGTGTTTGTTCACAGGATAATTAAAGCCGCCAAAAGTGGTTGCATCCCAGCAAAACCCATCTGATGAGGTTGCATTGGTGTCAAAAGGAGCTCCGAATATGGCAGGAGCTGCGAGGCCAAGAGGCGGGAGTACCAAACAGATTGTAAATGCAATAAAAAGTGAAGATAAAGTTTTTTGGATACTGTAATTCATAATATCACCGCTCATTTCTATTGAAACTTATTAATTAAAGCGTACACAGAGGGAAACAAGAAACAAATGTTGTTATAAATAAGACAAATTGTAACAACAAATAGAGACAATTAGTTAATAAATCTTACTAGTTTTAACTGAAAGAAAAGAAAAATAATCTCAAACAGAATATAAAAAACAGAAAAATAAAACAAATAGTTTCAGCTTTTCAGAAAACAGAATACTGAAGGTGTTAATAAATAGGAAATAACAGCAACAAACAAAAGTAAAAACAAATAGATAGATGTTGGTAAAAAGAGAGATATGAGGTAAAAGGATAGAGAGATATAAGATTAAAGAACTGAAATTACAGATTCACTACGCCTGTCTCAGCCCCTTACTTTGAAGCGGAGCAGAGCTGCGATTCCTCCAAGTTTGTGAAGCTTTTCCCCGGGCTCAAAAGATGTGCTGAACACAACAACCTTTCCCTGAGCCTGTTCAACCTCCATAAGGAGTTTGTCAATATTTTCCCCTTTTTCCCGCCCCTCCCTCAGAGTTTCGTCAGCAACAAGCAGGGTTTCGACAGCCCCGTAACCAAGAGCATTTTTTACATCCGCAAAACCATAAGCGGCTTTACCGTCCATTGAGATTTCCCGTATGAGGTCTTCCATAAGAGAGGATTCCCGGGCTATTCGGGACTCCTGCATAATTCGGTCCACAGCTCCTCTGCGGAGAACTTCCTGAAATCCAGACATCCCGATCATGGACGTGTCTTCAGTCAATGCCTTTGAAGCCATATCAGGCTCGACATCATGGAAATATTTCAGGAAATCTTCTTTGGTAAAACCGGGGCCCGCAATCACTATAGAGGCATCTTCGGGAACCGCATGCCTGAGTTGTTCAACGATTTCCCTGAAAAACTCATTTCTGAGCCCTGTCTCTCGCTTCCCGGATGACTGCCGGATATGAGAATATACCTCAATTCCGTAGTGGCGCACAAAACCAATATCCGCATCGCCCTCTTCGACTGCTACAAGAACAACTTTAGGGCGTTTTCCGGCTTCTTCGGCATCCTGGATGCGCTGGAACTGGTCATTTTTCCAGTGTTCTTTGACGATAGAAATGTTAGTCCCAATTTCAACGTTGAGAGTGTGATAGGACCCGGTGTCCATCCCCTGCTCTATTGGCCCGTGTATTCGCAGCCTGTTGGCGAATTTATGGAACTCCAGCTCCTCGACCCTGATCCCCAACCTTACCTTTACTTTCTCGGCTTTTTCAGGACGAAGTTTATCGCTTGCTGTATCGGCTTTCCTTTTGGTCAGGGCAAAGACCAGGTCTCCTTTTTCAATTACGTATTTCAGGTGCCAGAGGTCGTCAAGAGTCTCGGCTGTCACGGCAATTTCCCCTTCCCTGCCTTTCAGAGAACGGTTTGTGACCCTCATGCTTTTTTCACTCCACGTACTTCAATTTCCTCTACATTCCCCTCTCTGGCTTCGTTTTCAATTTCCACTTCAATATTTTCTCCAGGTTCCTCTCTAATTTCGTCTCCGAATTCCCCCTCATCTTCTTCCTCGTTGCTTTCAGATTCAGCCTCCAGTTCGTAAGTCCCGTACTCTTCTCCTTCAGGCCCTGTTCCCTGACCTTTTCGTTCCGGTTTCTGGTTCCTGATATCTGATTCTCCTGCAGGGATCATCATAGCTACCAGATCAGGGGATGCGATCTGCTTTACAAAGCGAGGATCGTTCAGTTCATCTGCGTAAATCCGATAGATTTTTTTCGAAATATCATTCTGGTTAAATTTGCCCGGAGTAATTTCAAGGATATAGTCCGCATGCTTCCGGACTGCAGCAACAGGTCCCCCTATGACTCTTGTCTCGCCTTTCAGTTCAAGCCCGACAGCAACTCCAAGAGGTACGTCTTTGAAGTAATTGCGCTCTCCGCGAATAACAAATGACCCTTTTTTCACGTACTCTCCTGATTCCGGAGTCTTTGTTACCTGTTCGGCTTTGACCCAGTAGCAGTCGCCGCTTGACTGTCCGGCTTTCCAGAGGCTCGAATAAGAAACTGCAAACTGCGCAGCCTCCTGTAAGGTAGATTCCGGAACCTCCTTTCCCCCGGTTTTAACAACTGTCAAAGGGGCACCAGGGGTCTGAGTATGGAAGACAATGTCTCTCTTTTCCATGTATTTTTTGAAAACTTCCTCGTTAGTATCGACATCCCTTCCTCCTACAACCATGAAGCCGTCTGAAGACACAAACCACCTGAAACGGTCGTACCAGTGTTTTTTCCGGGAAGCTTGTAGTTTTCTCCCTGCCTTTGCAGCCTTTGCAGCAGCCTTTTTCTCCATAGCTTTCTTGGTGTCCTGAATAGCCCTGATAGCCCCATCCCTTTTTTTAGTAAACTTTTTGACCTTCTCGTAGTATTCCTGGGCATTTTGAGGCACAGTCTTCCGGATGTCAAGGTTTACGCTCTTCCCGTCAAGATCTACAGTTACAGTCCCGGTTTTCTGGTCAATATTTGTAATCATCTTGGCAGCAGGCACGGACTTTTTTGCCTGTTTCAGAATAGAACGGATTTCATCCCAGGAATAACCCTTTGCCCTTGCGCCGTTGAGTACGGAAAAAAGCTCGTCGATGATCTGGTAATTAGCATATACTATTTCTGCAATAATGTTATTTTTCTCGATTTCTTTTTCGAACTTTGCAAGGCTCTCTTCCTGCTGGAGAAGCCGCCTTTCGTAAACGCCAAGGTTTTTCTCTTTTTTCTCGGCTTCCTTTACCTCTGCGACCTGTTCCAGCGCTTTTCTCCCGAAAAACTCGTCAAGCGCCGTGTTAAATGAATCAAAATATTCTTTTTCGTATTCGGAATAGCGAGTGAGGTCAAAAGGCACCACATCGAAAGTTTCGACCTTCCCGTTAATTTCCTTCTTTATATGCTGAGGTATGAGTCCCGGAATCTGGACTTCGCTTCCCGCCTGAGCTTCAACTTCTGCTTCAACTTCTATTTCATTGCCGGATTCGATTTCAATATCTGATTCATTTTCAACTCCAGTTTCGACTTCAGTTTCAGCACCGATTTCAGGCTCAGCCTTTATCTCGTCTTTACCTGCAACCCTGCCCCTGAACAACGGAGAAAAGAGATCCTGCAGCGCATCGCGGAGCTTCTCAGCATCTTCTACAGTTGCTTCTTTTGCAAGTTTAGACTTCTCAATTCCTGCGCGTGAACAGGCTTCTTCTGCCAGGACACCCCCGAGATTGAATCTTGTAGCAATAGTACGGACGATATCAGCCGTTGATTTCGAAAACGAATCCATAAGGTCCGAAACCTTAGCCTCCACAGGGCTCAGCTGTGCCTCCGGAAGCTCGTAAATCTCCCCACTCCTCAGCCTGCGGTCCTTTAGAGTAACAGGGTTCATTGGCAGGATAATCTTGTTTTCGGAATCCACAATCAGGATGTTTCCCCGAGCAAACAGCTCCACAATGAGAGTATTTCTGATCCCTCCTCTCTCAATCCCGATCTTCACGATCCTGTCAAAATCGTGCTGCTCTACAGATACGATCCTGCCCCCCGCAAGATACTTTCGAAGGAGCATGGGGAAAGCCTGAGGAAGCGTGGGGCTTGCCCTGAAGTGCTTACTTAAATGGATACGCTTCCCAGCCTCAATAACCAGGTTGTCCCTGCCCTGATGAAAAACGTAAAGGTTGATGCGGATCTCCTCACCTGATGTCTGGTAGATCTTCCCGATCTTCGCATCAATAATAGATTTCGGACCCGCTGACAGTTCGGCAACAACTGCAGCAACGTCGGCACTTGACATATCCTGTTTCATGAAGTGGATATAAGAGAGGATTCATGTATAAGTGTTACTGTAGAATTCTTTTTACAGTATAGTTGCACCACCCTAGTTGTGCCTCCAGAATTGACTTGCCCGAATTGCGACTCGCCCGAATTGCGACTCGGGAGTACGCATCCTTTTCGCTTCGCTCAAGAGGACTAATTTATGAGTTTTAGCAGTGAGCTTCGCTCAAAAGGACTTACTGATGGCGGGCAGTTATTGGAGAAATTTTGAAAGGGACTCGGGTAAGAAAAAGGGATTTAAGGTAAAGAAACCGGAAATTCTGTCTTGAGCCTGTCTTGTCCACCACATCTAGTGTAGCTCTTTAGCAAGGAAGAAAAGAGAGATGAACTTACAGTTCCCTCAAAAGGCGAAATCCAAGATTGGCGAAATGACTCTCAGGCTCACGGCTGATGCGGGCAACCGAACTGCAGGACCCGGAGTTGCAGTACCAGCTGCACCCACGAGAGACACGATAGAAGTTATCTCCATCTTCCCATGCGCATCCATCTGAAGGAGCCAAGTTATAGTCATCATGCCATTTGTCCTGGACCCATTCCCATACATTCCCGTACATATCAGAAAGTCCCCAGGGATTCGGATCCTTCTGGCCAACCGGGTGAGTTTTACGTCCTGAGTTCTCAACGCACCATGCATACTCATTAAGCTTTGACTCATTGTCGCCAAAAAAATACCTTGTTTGTGTACCGGCTCTGCAAGCATACTCCCATTCGGCTTCCGAAGGTAAACGGTATTTATCAGTATTTTCTATTGCATTCAGTTTTTGAACAAATTCCTGGACTTCTTCCCAGGAAATCATCTCAACAGGTCGGGTTTCACCCTTGAAGTGTGAAGGGCTGGTTCCCATTATGTTCTTCCATTGTTTTTGTGTAACCGAAGATTTGCCCATATAAAAAGAGTTTTTAATTGTTACTTTATGGGCTTGGGATTCATAATCTGATCTGTCTTTATCTTTAGAAACGGTGTTCATGTGAAATTCACCGGCTGGGATCAATACAAATTCCATACCTGTAGACGAGCTGGTAAAGACATCAGTAATCTCTGAGCTTCCGAATTTTGTTATAACACATGAGTCTTCAATTTCTTTCTTTTTCAGATAGCTTCGGACTGTGTTAATATGATTTATAATACTAATTTTGCTTCTCACGAATTTGCCCCTAAAAATTCTTATTTCTTACCAATTCTACAGTTGCTCTGGTTTTCATACTCATTGACAAGAACAAATATAAAGGGGTCATATATTAATGGAATTCGGTTACAGTCTTTTTATCCAGTTTATTTTTATTGCACGTGAACTCTTTTTGTTTGTCTCTTTCTGTATAAACCTCCTCCTTTTAACTTATAACTAATCTTTCAACTACAACCTTGTCTGTGAACTACCTCTACCTGTCGGGCTGATACCTTGTGAGGAAAGGGACTTCCGCTGTGACTTCGCCCTTCCAGAGTTAAAACCTCGATCTTTCTTTTTAGGAATGATGCCCAAGAGCGATGTTTTTGCTTTGGCCCTTCACTGGCAGTTTTCCATCATCTTTGAAGTCTCTCACTTAGATCCGGATTGAAGGTAAAATTGTTTTAAGAAAACTCATATAAACAAAAGTAAAATATGAGAATAATCTATCATAGAAATTCCCTAATTAAAACCCTGAAATAATCTTTAACCTTGAACCCTAACTAAACCCTAACTAAACCCTAACTAAACCCTAACTAAACCTTAACTAAACCCAAAAATAACATTAAATTTAAAGATCCAAAAACCCTAAAACCATGGACAATCGAACGACCCGTTATTTGAAATCCTGTTTTCAGAACTATTATAAAACCGCTGAGATAGGCCTACCGGACCACCTCCCTAGCCGGGAGTGGGCTTTTATCTTCTATGATGATATGCCGGAAAAAATGATGCACAGGCACAGATCTTTCGGCTCGCCGGGAGAAGCTCTTGATTACCTTTATGGCATGGCTCCAGCCCATGTTTACAATTCCACGGCTTATTACGAATACCCTGATGCGCGGAAAATGAATGAGAAAAACTGGCTTGGGGCAGAGCTTATTTTTGACCTTGATGCAGATCACCTTCCAAATGCCCCGAAGAATTATGCTGATATGCTTGAGCTTGTGAAGAAAGAGTCTCTTAAGCTCATGGATTTTCTTACAGACGATTTTGGATTTTCAGAGCAAGAGCTGGAACTGGTGTTTTCAGGAGGGAGAGGATATCATTTCCATGTCATAAGCCCGAAAGTCATGAAGCTCGGGAGTTCCGAGAGAAGGGAGATCGTGAACTACGTGAGTGGTAGGGATGTTGATTTCAAGTACTTTTTCAAAGAAGTTTCAATGGATGGAGATTTCGGGACAGGCTCAAAGGCATTTAAAGGGATTAAGAATGTGCCTGTGAAGTGCACGCTTGCGGGGTATGATTCGGGGTGGGGAAAGAGAGTTGCGCTTTATCTTACGGACTATATGAAGACAGAGTGTGGAAAGAAATACAAAAAGGATATGTTTCCCGAGCTTCGCAGGCATGAGAAGGTAGGGGATACCACAATAAAAAAGCTGATTAATATTACGAATAGTGAAAACGGCTTAAAAGATATTCTGGAGAGAGGAAGACTGGACTTCGACGTAAGGAATTTTAAGGAGATTGCTGCATACTTTATGCAGGAATCAGTTGAGGATTTCCTGCACAGGTTCGGAGCCAGTGTTGACGAACCTGTAACTGCCGACATCAAAAGGCTTATTCGTGTGCCTGGGTCCCTGCACGGAGGGTCCGGGATGCTGGTTAAAAGACTTGCTTTATCCGAGCTTGAAGGGTTTGATCCGCTTAACGACGCAGTTGTTTTTAACGAGAAACCGACAAAAATAACCGTTTCAAAACCATTCTCAGTACAACTAAAGGGCAAGGATTTAAGAATAGAGGAAGGCAAACAGGAAGTTCCGGAGTATGCAGCCGTATATCTGATTTGTAGAGGTGTTGCGGAGTATGGACATAGAAGAAATCAGCCAAACGCTGTATAAAGAAAAAAACCAGACATTGAAAACAATTCCGGCTGATTTTTACCTGGAAGCTGAAAAATACATTCGGGAGCTTGAGAAAGAGATTGGGAAGACTAATAATCCTCGTTCTCCGGAATCAAAGATGCTCAACGACGAGCATGAAAGGGCACTTTCTGACCTTGAGACTATCTTTATGAAAAGGATAGGAAAGGTAATTACCAGGGCAACGATTCAATCTCACGCTGATAAACCTATTTCAAAGGATATCGAAAAATTGCTTCCTGTGGAAAAATTGCTATATGACCTCGTGCTTCAGGGCATAGAAGCTGCAAAAGTAGAGCTTTTAGGTCCCATTTTATACCCTGATTCCGGGAAGGTCCCAATCTGGCCCGGAATAGGGGAGTCAAGGCATGCATCTACCGCGATTCTTGTAGAAGCAAAAACAGGCAGGGAAATAACTGTGACCGCAGACGGAAAGGAAACAGGAACGGTATCGGGCAAAAATAATATAAACGAAGAATATGTTATTGTCCGAATACTGAAGGACCTGCCTACCTTCACAGGTGCAGACGGCCGAAACTATACGGTCAATGCCGAAGAAGTTGTTGTTTTGCCGCAACTGAATGCAACAGGGTTGATAAAGAGAAAAGCAGCAAAACTAATTACTGCCGGAGAAAAAGGCTCCGGAGAAAAGGATTCCGCCAAGAACTGACTCCCTGAAACATTCAGCTAATTTTAGCCAGAAAAACAGTTATGTACAGGCGTGTCAGAGACCCTGTAAGCAGCAGGTTCATTACTTATGAAGGAGAAGCACTTCAGGCAATAGTATTAGTATTTATATGTGTAGCTATATCTGTGTAGCTTAACCTTGTTAGCATGCTCTAACCTCGTTGTCGATACAGGATTGCCAATCGTGATATCGAGACAAAAAGAGGTTTGAAAAATTTCAAGTTCATCTAATCAAAGGCTTCCCAAATAAGAGCTTCCCAGGAATAAAACGTCGTACGTAAACGCCATACGTACATTCAAACTATATAACAACGCCTTTCCGCAAAAGCCGGAGAAGGCGAACTACAATACCAATAATCATCAAAAAAGGTGTAAAGAATGAAAATTCCAAAGCGGTTCAGAACTTACTGCCCGTTCTGCAAGACCCACAGCGAACACGTAGCAGAAAGGGTCAAAAAGGGCCAGGCTTCTTCCATGACCCATATTGCAAGGCAGAAGAAAAGACAGCAAGGTATAGGAAACAGCGGAAAATTCTCCAAGGTGCCTGGTGGCGACAAGCCAACAAAGCGCATCTGGCTCAGATACCGCTGTACCGTATGTAAGAAAGCCCACCAGAGACCCTGTTTCAGGGCAAAGAAGTTCGAGTTCAAGGAGTAAGATAAAATGGTAGACTATACCCAGAGGCCAAAAAGCAGGTTCCTGCGCGTAAAGTGCAACGACTGCGAAAACGAACAGATTATATTCGGAAGCGCAAGCCGTAAAATTACCTGCGTTGTCTGTGGAAGGACCCTTGCCGAACCAACCGGTGGAAAATCAACAATTACAACTCACATTCTGGAAGTGCTTGAATAACCGGATCGGTAAAGGCACTTTACAGAATAAGAGTGAAAATTAATAAAAGACAAAATTTGAGAAGTGGTGCGAATGGGAAACGATAACTGGCCCGAAGTCGGAGAATTTGTTGTCTGTACTGTAAAGAATGTAACGGATTTCGGAGCCTACGTCGAGCTTGAGGAATTCGGAGGAAGGGAAGGTTTCATCCATATCTCCGAAATTAAAGCAGGCTGGGTCAAGTACGTAAGGGACTACGTAAGGGAAGGGCAAAAGATTGTCTGCAAGGTTCTGAACGTGGACCCTTCCCGCGGCCACATAGACCTTTCATTGAAAGATGTGAACGAGCACCAGCGGCGGGCCAAGATCCAGGAATGGAAGAATGAGCAGAAAGCCGCCAAGTGGCTCCAGTTCGTGGCCGAAGAGACCAAGACCGATGAAGGCGGCCTGCAGGATCTGCACGAGAAACTTGTAGAGGAGTTTGGAAGTGCCTATTCTGCCTTCGAAGAGGCAGCTATCGAAGGGGAAAAAGCCTTTAAAGGACTCAAAGTCAACAAGAAATACTTGAAGAGCATAGCCAAGATCGCAGGAGAAAATATCAAACTGCCTTTCGTGGATATCGCAGGGTATGTTGATTTGACCTGTAATCTTCCAAACGGCATAGAGGTCATAAAACAGTCTCTTAACGCTGCAAATTCCATCAGTGATGTTGATGGAAAAGATGTCAGGCTCGAAGTAAGTTACACAGGGGCTCCGAGATATAGAATCAAGGTAATAGCTCCTGACTATAAGAAAGCCGAATCAGTCCTTAAGAAATCCGCCCAGACGGCAGTAGATACTATTTCCAAACTTGGCGGACATGGGATCTTCAAACGGCATATCGAATCGACAAAGGCGTGATGCCCTTTGGGACAAAAAATCCGCAAATGCAAAAATTGCGGCAGGTACACTTTAAGGGAAATATGCCCGGTTTGCGGGGGAGAAACCTTGCCCGCGATCCCGGCTCGCTTTTCTCCTCAGGACCCTTACGGTAAGTACCGCAGACTTGCAAAGAAAGGATAAGGGATTTTTTATGCAGCAAAGTACACTTGTCCGCCTGAAAGAAAATCTTGAGCTCAAAAACCCTATACTGATAGTAGGACTTCCGGGAGTAGGGCTTGTAGGCAAACTGGTGGCAGAACATCTTGTAGACGAACTTGAGGCTGAAAAGATTATGGAAGTTTATTCTCCGCATTTTCCACCTCAGGTACTTGTTAATAAAGATTGCACGGTCCGTCCGGTAAGCAACACCATATACCACGGGAAAGCAAAGGAAAACGATCTCCTTTTTCTTGTAGGAGACCACCAGAGCACCACCTCACAGGGGCATTACGAACTCTGCTCTCTTTACCTGGATATTGCAGTGGAACTTAAAGTGCCCAGGATATACACCCTCGGGGGCTACCCGACAGGCAAACTTACCTATGAAGAGACAGTCCTTGGAGTTGCCAACAGCACGGAACTGATCGAAGAGATCAAGAAATATGGGGTAGAGTTCAGGGAATCAGAGCCAAGCGGAGGAATCGTAGGAGCATCCGGCCTGCTTGTGGCTTTCAGCGGGATGAGGGGCATAGATGCCGCCTGCCTTATGGGAATGACACCCGGATACTTGATGGATCCTAAAAGCGCTCAGTCTCTTTTGAAGGTACTGTGCAATATGTTCGGGATCGAGGTAAACACGGACTCTCTTAAGAAAAAAGCCGAGGAAATGGAGAATATCCTCGAAAAGTTGAAAGAAAAAGAAGAGCAGCAGAGCTACCCCGAAGTTAAACCGACGGAAGAAGACCTGCGTTATATAGGGTAAATACACTGATCGGGAAGTTCCGGGTAGAGAATACGCGGATCGGGAATCCGGATAGAGAAATTCACAGCTAAAGAACCTGAAAATAAAAATTCTGGCGATAGGTTCGGAAATGAAAGTCAATGCAGACCTCCATCTCCACTCGAAGTACTCGATGGCGTGTTCCGGGAAGATGGAACTACCCACAATTGCGAGTGAAGCCTCAAAAAAAGGGATGGAGCTTATCGGCACAGGGGACTGTACTCATCCTAAGTGGCTGGAAGATATTAGAAAAGCAGCCACTTCAGATGAAGAAATTCGGATAGGAAATATAGTTTTTATCCCCACTACCGAAATAGAGGATATCGACCGGGTGCATCACCTTCTTATTTTACCTTCGATTTCAAAAGCCGAAGAGCTGGCAGAAAGAATTGCCCCTTTCGGAAACCTTGAAGCAGACGGGCGCCCCACAGTTAAGCTGGATGGCTGTGAAATTGCAGAGATTGCAAAAGACCTTGGAGCTCTTATCGGGCCCTGCCACGCTTTTACTCCCTGGACCGCTCTCTACGCCTATCACGACAGCCTGGAGAGTTGCTACGGGAGTATGACGGATTATGTTTCTTTTATTGAGCTTGGCCTGAGTGCAGATAGCAATTATGCTGACAGGATTGAAGAACTGCACCGTCTGACCTTCCTTACAAACTCTGACGCCCATTCCCCTTCTACCAACAAACTGGCAAGAGAATTTACCCAGTTTAATATTCCTGACATTACCTTTGAGGGTCTTAAAAAAGCCATTCTCAGGGAACAGGGGTACGGGTCTACTCTGAATGTCGGTTTTTTTCCTGAAGAAGGAAAATACAACCGGTCTGCATGCATTAAATGCTTTACTCAATATCCTCTGCCGGAAGCCGAGGCCAGAAGATGGCGCTGTCCGAAATGCGGAGGCATTATTAAAAAAGGAGTAACTGACCGGATCAACGAACTTGCGGATTTTGAAGAGCCCAGGCACCCTGACCACCGCCCTCCTTACCTTCACCTTATCCCTCTTGCAGAAATAATACAGATGGCGCTTGGCCACGCAAGTGTCCAGACAAAAGGCGTAAAGACAGCATGGGAAACTCTTATAGAACACTTCGGAAACGAGGTTGAAGCCCTTATCTATGCAGAACCTGAAGCCCTGAAAATAGTGGATGACAGAGTCGTAAACGCAATTCTCGTCTTCAGGAAAGGCGATGTTATAATCCACCCTGGCGGAGGCGGACAGTACGGCTGGCTCGAATTGCCCGAACATCTGAAAGCAGAAAAGTCCGAATCCGCAGGAAGAGCTGGCGAGGAAAGAAAAGAGGGCCCAAAAATAGCAAAAACAGAGAAGGGAAAGACCAGAACTCAGGCTTCTTTTTCTGACCTGAAAAGGAAAAAGTCAATCGAAACAGCGGAAACAGTAGAGACTGATGAAGGAAAGACAGCAGTCGCAGGGAAAAAAAAACCAGAGGAAGAGAGTCCGGAAAAGCCTGCAGGTCAGAAGTCACTTTTTGATTTTTAAAATCCCGGAGCCTACTGAGAATAAAATATATAAGATAGAAAGTGTATTCACTTAACTCTGCACCAAAAACGCCGGGCACTGCCCGGAAACTTCCTCATCGCTTAAAGTCCATAAAATGTTTGAATTAATTAATAGTAACATCAATTAAAGTAATAACATCAAAACTAACTTAAAGTAATGTTCTTAAAAGCAAAATGCCCAGGTAGTCTAGCGGTAGGGCGACGGTCTCGAAAACCGTTTCTTCTTTGGGAGAGCGCAGGTTCGAATCCTGCCCTGGGCGTAAATTTCTAGTTAAAGGTTTATTAGGCCCTATTTTTTAGAAAAAAGAGTCAAAACTTAAATTATCTTTTCTATTGGCAAGGCATAAGTTGCTTAGAAACGTTCTCACCGGCTCATTTTCTGTGAGGGGATCAGTCACCCCGGCATTTCAACCGCGTACCTGCAAGCCTGCTCCTCTCCTTCAAAGTACAGATTCTCCAAAAAGTGCAGCCTCGTTCAGAGCATGCAGCCTTATAATTTTAAGGTCAGACATTTGGGTGGTAAAAATAATATATATGATCCGGTAAAATAGGGTGAAAAAAAGATTTCAAATTAAGGGGAGATATATATGAATTCCAAGGACAACCTTAAAGCTGCATTTACTGGCGAATCGATGGCAAACAGGACATACCTGGCCTTTGCGAAAAAAGCAGATGAAGAAGGGTATCATCAGATAGCCAAACTTTTCAGAGCCGCTGCTGCTGCGGAAACGGTCCATGCTTTCAACCACCTTCAGCGTATGGGCGGGATCGGAACTACAATGGACAACCTGAAAGATGCCATTGAAGGCGAAACATACGAGTTTATGACAATGTACCCCGAGTTTATAGAGGAAGCAAAGAAAGAAGGGGACAACAGGGCTCTCTGGAGCTTTGAGGTGGCAAATAAAGTAGAAAGAATTCATGCCGGACTTTATGAAAAAGCATTGAATGAAATTGGAAATAATAAAGAGGTTGATTACCATGTATGCAGTGTCTGCGGACATACTATAGAAGGCGAACCTGAGGGGAAATGTCCAATTTGTGGGGCACCTGCATCCAAATTCAACAAAATTGACTGAAGACCGCGATAAAACTACGATAAAAACAACAGCTTTTCTGACAGTCAGCGGAATACTGTGAGAGCTAAAAGATATGAAAAAAGCTCTCCAGTTACTTTTTTGCCACCATACACCCACTTTTTCGGCTTAAAAAAAGATTAAAGCCATTCCTGACCTTCTTTCGTTTTCACAGGGGTATCAAACAAATAGGAATTTGATCCTTATGTTTCTTTGATTCTTTGACTTTTATGTAATCGTACTTCCCGAAACCTTTGGAAATCATATAAATAACTTTATTTGTGAAATGCCAGATAATAGAAGAAAATTGGAAAGGGAGCCCTGAACTATTTGAAATTAGATAAAAAAATTATGAAATACTTTGACCGCCGGAGAACAGGCAAATGGACAGGCGAAGTAAGCACATATGACTTTGCAGTCCGCCTGCTTGGCTATATCTCCTTTGCAATACTTGTGATCGCAATCCTTGCAGGAGTAATCTATTTCCTGCTCATGTACTGAGGAAGAAATAGTAACCTTTTAGAAATCTTTTTTCGAAAACATTATTTCCTGCCGTTAACTATTTAAAAGAGAAAAGATATGTCAGTATCCTTGTTAATCCTCATTAAGGGGCTGTGGCCTAGCCCGGCATGGCGATGGGCTCCAGCGGATAAATGATGAACAACGGGTCTACCGAGTCTTTCCCGACGGGGCAGGACAATGAGGAACCGTTGGAGCACTGATAGATGCTCACCAGAACTAAAACTGTGAAAGCAGTTGTTCGGAGATACCCGTCGATCGTGAGTTCGAATCTCACCAGCCCCACATTTATTTCTTTTCTTTAATTTTGATTTCAGGAAGATTTTCTCAGTTTTTATGAGTACATTTAACTCTAAGGCGGGAAGTCCCCTTCCTCGACAGGTCGGATTTATCCGAGATGGCAGGTGGGGGATGAAAGCCGTCAACTTTCACATCTTCTATTGATATTGATTCCGTAAATTTTCTTATACTTTCAACTCCTATTGCATGTTATCCGTAGCTC
This sequence comes from Methanosarcina subterranea, assembly GCF_055385895.1. Classification (NCBI taxonomy): domain Archaea; kingdom Methanobacteriati; phylum Methanobacteriota; class Methanomicrobia; order Methanosarcinales; family Methanosarcinaceae; genus Methanosarcina; species Methanosarcina subterranea. Next base: position 4,326,033 of record NZ_AP042426.1, read on the forward strand.
TTCCTCGCCCTCGTGGTAACAAAGTAGGGAATAGCCGGAACTGTCAGGTACAAACTTTCTGAACTTAGACTATAAGGTTCTTCGAAGAAGTTTCGAAGGTAAAAGTTTGAACGGTGAACAGTAAAGCTTGACTGAGTATCTCGCAATTAAAGGTTGTGAAACCTATTGCAAAATGCTCTGTGGACGAGTTTTCGGTAGCTTGCTACTGGAAATCTAAGATAAACAGGCTTATTGAGGAATTAAGGATCTTTGAGATCCGAAGCCATATGAGATAATGTACTCGTAGGAAGCTTATCCTTCGAAACTGAGCCGGAAGGCGAAGAATTCAGGGAGGAGTAGTTCACTAGTATTCCCTAATTCCATCTTAAAGTCTCGATATTTACCTTTTTTAATGATATTCTCTTTTTATCTCCAGAGTTTATACTGTTACGGGCCTAACCCGTCACATATTTAGAGAAACCAGTAGTCTCGGAAGTAAACACTTTCATCCAGCTCCCCCAATGGTTAATACCTTCGAAGTATAATCTTCTTCTAAGATTCAATCTTCCATATTCGCTATATCTATTTAAACGACCGAGGTTCTCCTTTGAGACGAGAAAAAGAAAAAATTGCAATCCTTATCAGAGCTACCCCGGAGAAAAGCAAACGGGATGGGGACGGGCATGCTGTGGGAGTAACCGGCATCAACAAAGATGGAGAACTCCTCAGACTTTACCCTCTCAGGTTCAGGTACGGCGAAGGGCTGGTGGATTTCAGGAGGAATGACCTGCTTGAGGTTACGGTTACGAAGCCTGAGAATGACCCGAGGCTGGAAAGCAGGAAAGTCCTTGATTACGTTAACCTGAAACAGCCCGCAAAAGAGAGGGGAATAAAAGAGCTTATCCTGCCACTGGTAACCTCTTTAGAAAGGCTGAATATTGAAGGGGTAAGTCTGGGAGTGATAAAGCCGGAGCTTCTGAATATTGAGGTTAGAGTAAACAGCATCGAAACCTATGACCGGCAGCAGTACTTTAACATAATGGGAGATTTTCTGGAAAAAGGGGAAAAATCCAGAATGCCTGTAGAGGTTAAGTACACTTTCAGGTGCGAGGGGGAAGAAGCTTGCAGGGGGCATAAAATTGTCCTGCTCGACTGGGAACTCAATGAAACCGTACGGAATATTGTAAGACAAGAAAGGAAACCCGGAGCTGTGGAAAAGAAAATAAAAGAACAGCTCTTTGAACGTTTGAAAGAAAGAGAACTTTACTTTATAATGGGAACCCATTTCATATCTGGAACCTGGATGATTACAGGGATTTTCTGTCCTGAAAAAGAGGGAGGACAGAGCAGAATCTTTGATTTTAAGCAGGAGAAAACAGTTAATGAAATGGAAACAGAGCAACCTGCATTAAACAGATAAAAAAGAAAATTAAAAGGAAGTTTAAAAACTGAAAGGAAACTGAAAGGAAACTGAGAGAAATTAAAAGGTTCTGCTCAATTCTGCAAACGGGAGTGAGGAGTTATAAATACCAGTTGCTAGAAACAAAGACCCAACATTTAAAACGAAGGGATTCCCTATAAAAAGTAAACCTGATATTAAACCAGGACTTAAACAGAAAGACTTCAGAAAAGCCCCTATCTGCATAGTTTTTTCCTTACTGATACTTACCTTAGCTATCAGCCCCGTATTTGCGAATACATCAACTGCAGGTCCCGGACAGGACAATTCCGCAGGTATAGAGACTGAAAACCCAGCTGCAGAGGAGAAAAGGAGTTTCGGGAAAATCAAAATCATAACAATTCCAAACGGCTCTGAGATCTACATAAATGAAAAGGCTGTGGGAAAAACACCTGCCCTTATAGAAGGAGTACCGCCTGGTTTTTACGAGGTGGTGCTGAGGCAGGAGGGATATGATGATGTTTTTGCGCGGGTGTTTGTTAAAGCCGGGGAGACAACTTCAATCTCAAAAAAACTCCGTATAAACGAGAGAGTATACAGCATTTCTTCGAGCCCCTCCGGAGCAAGTGTCTACCTCGACGGGAAGTATAAAGGAGTGACTCCTGTCGTATTTCACGCAGCCGAAGGGCAGCATAAACTAACTATAAAGAAGACCGGATACAGCGTGGTTTCAAAAGAGGTCGATGCCTCCGGGGAGACAGCAATTGTGCTGGGGGAAAAACTTCATCTCAGTCTCTTTACCTACTTTGTTGCAAGCCTGGTTCTGCTGGCTTCAGGCATTGTTATAAAAAGAAACCCCGAAAAGCTAAAGTTTAAATCCCCGAGAAAAACTCCGGAAGGCGGCAGGAGACTGGAAAAATTTCAGAGGGGATCAGGGGAAAAAGATGAAAATTTGATGGTGAGGAGAGAAACCTCTTTTGCTGGCGAAAAAAAGAGTAAAACAGAAATCAGAAAAAAGAGAGCCGAAGATAAATTAGAAGAAACAATCAGTGAAACAGACATAAAAGTAGATAAAAAACCAGTTCGGGAAAATGATAAATTACATGGGAAATCGTCAGTACCTGATAACCTGGTAGAACTGAAAAGCTTTTCGGAATCAAGTTTAGAGTACACACTAAAAAAGAAAAAGAAAGACTAATTAAAAATAATTAGTGGGGAAGTTGATTAGAAACTTGCCAAAAAATTAGTTAGAAAAAATAATTGGAAAGATTGATAATCATAGGCTGCCTGATTTGTGGTTCAGGAAGCCCTCACCCATCAAGTTCTTTTACCAGAAAAGCTTCCAGGCGGTCCATGCCTTCTTCAATATTTTCCAGGCTGTTGGCATAGGAAAAACGCAGATAGCCTTCTGCTCCGTTTCCGAAGTCTATGCCAGGAGTTACCGCCACACCTGCCTCGTTGAGAATCCGGCGGCTCAGTTCAAGAGAATCGTTGCTGAACTTGCGGGCATCAGCAAGGACATAAAAAGCTCCCATTGGCTCTCTGCGAACGTCGAGCCCCATGCCAAGAAGCCTTTTAAGCATGTACTGGCGACGTATGTTGTAGGTCTGAACCATCTCGACAACGTGTTCCTGGGAACCTTTCAGGGCTGCAATACCTGCCTCCTGCACAAAAGAGTTAGCACAGATAAAGAAGTTCTGGTGAATCTTCTGGATCGCGCGTACACATTCAGGGGGACAGATAATATAGCCGAGCCTCCAGCCGGTCATTGCATATAGTTTGGAAAAGCCATTCAGAACAAAGGCATTTTTAGTATATTCCAGAATACTGTGTTCCTCTCCGCTATAGATTAAACCCTGGTAGATTTCGTCCGAAACAACAGGAATGCCTCTTTCATCCGCTATTGCGGCAAGACCCTGCAGACTTTCAGGAGACATAACATGTCCTCCGGGATTTGAAGGACTGTTAATAAGGATGGCTTTCGTATTCGGGCTCAGACACTGCCTTACTGTTTCCGGTTCAAGAGCAAAGCCGTTTGTCTCACTCGTATAGACAAAAACAGGGGTCCCGCCCAGATACTTTACGAAATTCGGATAGCAGGCATAGTGAGGGTTAGACATAATTACTTCGTCCCTCTTTTCAAGCAGAGCCATAAAAACCATCAGGAGACCAGGGCTTGTTCCGGAAGTGACAACAATCTGATTCGGATTCAGGTCAACTCCAAACTTCCGGTAATAAGACTCAACTATTGCTTCTCTTAGGGCAGGGAGTCCCTGGCTGTGAGTGTACTTTGTAAGCCCCTGGCCAATCGCAGCACAGGCAGCCTCACATATATGGGGGGCGGTAGGAAAATCAGGCTCTCCGACCTCGAGGTGGATTATATGCCTGCCCTGAGCTTCCAGGGCCTTGGCACTTTCCAGTACTTCCATCACATAGAAAGGAGGGATATCTTCTGATTTTTTTGATAGGATGCATTCGGAATTCATTGAAAACATAAAAGACCTTCTGAAAAGCGATTACTATAAAAACCACGGGTAGAAGCAAGTAATATCACTAAGTATGTACCTAAAACTGCGTATGCTTTCAATATTTAAATATTCTGTGGGAAAAATAAAGAGTCAGAACTGAGGAAATATAAAGAAAAAAATTCCGGAATGAGTTTACAAGAAAAAAGCTAACTCCCTCAACTGGATAGATCTATAGAAACTTAATCCTTCATAGCAACTTAATCTTCAGGCATTATTTTTTCAACTACCTCCACATCAGGCCCATCCCAGCCCTGATCTTCAAGTTTTTGTGCAAAATCACGCTGAAAGGCCTGGAATTTTTCAACGCTTTCAGGGACAATATTGAGGAAATCGTAGTCTCCATAAGCTCCTGTAAAGAAGGAGGCAACTGTTTCTTCAAATTTTTCCTCTATCCTCTGCGGGTACCAGAACCCGTATTGAGAAAGCAAAACAAAGTTAGGGTCAGGTACAGGAGCTTCTTCCGGATAGATATAGAAACCTATAAAGACTTCTTCTCCGGACTTTGCAAGGACCAGTTTCTTTTCGAACTCCGGTTTCTGAAGTTTGAGAAACCATTCTCCCTTTAAAAGTTCTTCAGGCGCGTTAATAACACCATGAGCTTTCAGAATTCTTTCAGCTATTTGCTGGATCTCCAGGATCATGCTCTTACGCTGTTCCTCAGGCATATTCAGGCAGGATGTACAGAATTCTTCTGAGAGAATTCCTGTGTATTGAGTACCAGTTTCTTTTTCCTGTCTCTTACCCTCGTCAGCCTCTTTTTCGTAAGCTTTTTCAGAATTTTTCGCATTCTTCTGTGTTTCAGCCCTGACAGGCAGTATCTCGGCATCAGGATATTCTACCATGATTAGCACCCCCGTTAATGTATATAGGACGGAGATGCCCATAAGCATTGGTATTCAGTTTCGGAGCATAATCCAGAGCAACTCCTGAACCAAACATGACTCAGGAACTGTACCACTTTAACCTTTAACTGAGCCCGCCTCCCTGCTTTCCCCATGACAGGGGACGTTATCTATGTTTTCAGAAGCAAGCCACCTGACTCCAAGATATACAAACGGAGTATCAAGAAGAGCGAAAGTTACCTTAAGAGCCCAGAGCGGTAAAACCATATAAAATACTGAAATTGCATTCATCTCAGGAGTGGAGTGATAGAAAGCAATAAAAATAAAAACGAGAGAGTCGAGCAGCTGAGAGACAATTGTAGAAAGGTTATTTCTGAGCCACAAATACCTGCCATTTGTTTTTTGCCTCCAGAAATTAAAAGCCCAGAGGTCGTGATACTGGCTTATAATAAAAGCGATCATACTTGCCAGGATAAGTCGCATGGAGTTTGAAAAAACACTATTATAAGCCTCACTGTGCAAGTATAGGGATGAAGGGGGCAGCCCTGTACTTACAAACACGAAAATTACCGCAATACAGAGTGAAAGGAAACCTGCATGTACGAAAACCTTTGTCACTTCTCTCCCCCTCACCTCTTCTACTATATCAGTAATAAGAAAGGTAGGCGGATATCCGAAAAGACCGACCGAGGTCACAATGCCGAAAATATCAATTAGCTTGCTCCCTAGAAGATTCCCAAGGAGCAGGGAGCTAACGAAAATTGTTAGCAAAAGCTGTATTTTATAATCTATGGGTTTCATGGATTCTCAGGGTTTTAAATTGAGTTTAAGGGCTGAATATAACATTATAAGTGGAATAACTTGATTTCCACAATGCCGACTACTTTAATTTCTACAATACCGTCGCCAAGTTCCGAAAAGATGGAAGTAAAGTATGGGCTGCGGGATGCAGGGGGCTGCGAGGCGCAGAAAATTATTTGAAACGTTCTGCTCTTCTGAAGAGGTTTTGAGGTGACCTGTCCACCTCATCACATATGACTTTATGGGGAATGGAAGAGGGCAGGATGGAGTATGCCTGGCTGTCCGTACCTCGAAGCCCCCATGTCTCGTCTGTGAGCAGGAAGTAGGAGTTTTCAAGCCTGACACCCTTTGATTTAAGGGAAGAAATGATCTCGGGGTTTGAGAGGTCTTTTCTAATTTCTTCCGCAGCTTTTACCTGAGTGCCAGGACCTCCCTTTTTTACTGGATAAGTACGGTCATCAGAAAGGGTTTTTTTCATTGTGCGGACTATCAGCCTGTAGCAGGTTTTTTTATTTGAAGACATTTCCGGAACTTTTTCCAGATAAAAAACGCTACTTTCATTATGGGCAATATCAGAGAGAATGTCTTCCCTTCTCGAGAAAGATTCTACATCACACGTAGATGTACTCGAGAAAAAAACCGGAAACTTTTTAGACAGGCTGTCTGCTGCTGCCTGGTTCATCTTCTCGCGGGGGATATACTCGAAGTTAACTCTGGACCCTGATAACTCCTCTTCGATTTCCTTAACCCTTCCCTGAAAGGCTTTTACGGCTTCAGTAGAATCATTATAAATAAATATTTCCTTATCGCCTTTGGAAAAAATCCTGACAAGTGAGATAGCAAAATTAAGGGCTGCAAGTTCGCAATCAAGATTATTTTGAGGATCGCCCGGGACTTTAGTTGTTGACTGGTGGACCTGCCTGCCGCTCCGGAGCACCACGCAGCCGATATAGGAATTTTCACCTTCATTATAAGACGAGTCACAGTAGACTTCAAGCATTTTTATTTTCACCTTTCTGATAGGAGGAATCTGCAGTAAAATAAAATAGGAGGATTATAACAGATAGACTATAGATTAACAGTTATAAATATCGATAATTACGCTCTTACAAAAATAATGTATTCATGAGAGAAAAAGGTTTTCAGCCTTTACCGGAGTGAAGAAAACATGAAAAAATAGGATGATAAAGAGAGAAGAGAAGAGAAGAGAAGAGAAGAGAAGAGAAGAGAAGAGAAGAGAAGAGAAGAGAAGAGAAGAGAAGAGAAGAGAAGAGAAGAGAAGAGAAGAGAAGAGAAGAGAAGAGAAGAGAAGAGAAGAGAAGAGAAGAGAAGAGAAGAGAAGAGAAGAGAAGAGAAGAGAAGAGAAGAGAAGAGAAGAGAAGAGAAGAGAAGAGAAGAGAAGAGAAGAGAAGAGAAGAGAAGAGAAGAGAAGAGAAGAGAAGAGAAGAGAAGAGAAGAGAAGAGAAGAGAAGAGAAGAGAAGAGAAGAGAAGAGAAGAGAAGAGAAGAGAAGAGAAGAGAAGAGAAGAGAAGAGAAGAGAAGAGAAGAGAAGAGAAGAGAAGAGAAGAGAAGAGAAGAGAAGAGAAGAGAAGAGAAGAGAAGAGAAGAGAAGAGAAGAGAAGAGAAGAGAAGAGAAGAGAAGAGAAGAGAAGAGAAGAGAAGAGAAGAGAAGAGAAGAGAAGAGAAGAGAAGAGAAGAGAAGAGAAGAGAAGAGAAGAGAAGAGAAGAGAAGAGAAGAGAAGAGAAGAGAAGAGAAGAGAAGAGAAGAGAAGAGAAGAGAAGAGAAGAGAAGAGAAGAGAAGAGAAGAGAAGAGAAGAGAAGAGAAGAGAAGAGAAGAGAAGAGAAGAGAAGAGAAGAGAAGAGAAGAGAAGAGAAGAGAAGAGAAGAGAAAAAATGAGAGTCTACGGTTCGATTGATGTTAATATTAATATAGAGTAGCCTGAATGAAGTATTTTTAGTTAACTTTACTCCGCATACTGGCGCCGCTTGAGCCGGCGGTTTTTGAGATAGTTAAAGTAAATCTCAGCAGTACCGTGAAATAGAGCATGAAAATACTGATCATTCAATAGTAGATAGCAAAAAGAAAAAAAGATGAGAAGAGGAAGAAAAAAGCTGCATTAGATTATGATTGCAGCTGTCCGGTCATCCTTTTCTTCATCGAAGTCTGTTACAAGTGCTTCTGTTGTGAGCATCATGCCTGCGATTGAGGCAGCGTTCTGAAGGCCGCTTCTTACCACTTTTGTCGGGTCGATTACACCTGCTTCGAAGAGATCTTCAAACACGTCTCTCTTTGCATTGTACCCGAAGAGTTCGCTGGATTCTGCCCTTATGGTTGCCACCACTTCAGCGCCTTCCCTGCCTGCATTTGTGGCGATCTGGCGGACAGGCTCTTCTATGGACCTCTGGACGATCTTTACACCTACCTGCCTGTCGCCATCAAGGTTCAAGGAATCCAGGGTTGCAGCTGCACGGAAGAGACTAATTCCTCCTCCTGTGACCACACCTTCTTCAACTGCGGCTTTTGTAGCATTCAGGGCATCGTCAATTCTCATCTTCTTTTCCTTAAGTTCGGTTTCGGTTGCAGCACCTACTTTAATTACCGCAACGCCACCTCCCAGTTTTGCCTGGCGCTTTTTAAGTTCGGTCTTTCTGTAGTCGGCTTCAGCAATATTGACCTGGGCTTCGATGATCCTGACCCTTTCGTCAATTTCTGCCTTGTCGCCCCTGCCTTCTACAATTATGGTCTTATGGTTGTCAACCGTAACTTTCCTGGCACTTCCGAGCATGTGGTCGCTGAATTCCTCAAGTTTCATGCCCTTTTCTTCGCTGATAACCTGCCCGCCGGTCAGGACGGCAATGTCTTCAAGCATCTCCTTTCTCTCGTTTCCAAAACCAGGAGACTTTACAGCGCAGACCCGCAGGGCTCCGCGGATAATATTCAGAATCAGGGCTGCCTGGGCATCCCCATCGACATCCTCAGCAATAATCAGGAGGGACCGGCCTTCAGAAGCAACTTTCTCAAGTACAGGCACTATCTGCTTCATGCTGTTGATTTTTTTGTCCGTAATCAATATATAGGGGTCTTCAAATTCACAGATCATTTTTTCAGTATCAAGTGCCATATAGGGAGAAACAAATCCACGGTCAAACTGCATACCCTCAACCACATCAAGACTGGTTTCCATGGTTTTTGAATCTTCGACAGTGATTACCCCATTGTAACCGACCCTTTCCATGGCATCGGCAATCAGGTTGCCTATTTCTTCGTCATTATTTGCGGAAATAGTAGCTACCTGTATGATTTTGTCCTTGCCCTTTACCTCGACACTCTTGCTCTTGAGGTACCCTACAACCTTTTCTGTAGCAATCTCAATCCCTTTTTTGACCTCTATGGGATTTGCCCCTGCACTAATGTTTTTTAAACCTTCCCGGATCATGCTCTGGGCAAGGAGGGTTGCGGTAGTTGTCCCGTCTCCTGTGTTGTCCTGAGTTCTGGAAGCTACTTCCTTGACGAGTTTGGCTCCCATATTTTCGAACTTATCATGGAGCTCTATTTCTTTTGCAATGGTGACACCGTCATTTGTGACTACGGGCTTTGTACTTTTATCCAGCACGACATAACGGCCCTTCGGTCCGAGGGTGATCTTAACAGTATTTGCGACTTTATCCACACCATTTAAAAGTGCTTTTCTAGCACTCTCATCAAACATTATCTGCTTTGAAGCCATCTGTATTCACCTGAATTAGGATCAAATATTCTTATTGAGTTAAGTCATGATTTATCTAAGCCATGATTTACCTGACATTGTCATATGCCTTATGTAATATATTCAGAAGAGGCCTCATTCAACTTATTCTTCAATAACTGTTGCCAGGATATCCTTGAAGTCGACAAAAATGTAATTCTCATTATCTATTTCAATTTCATCAGCCTGGTACCCCCCGTAAATTACATGGTCACCCTTTTTAAGAGGAAGTTCTTTCCCATCTTCAAAGGTCCCCACAGCTATAACGACTCCTTCTTTCTTCTCCTGCCGTGCAGAATCCGGGATATAAATCCCGCCTTTAGTTACTTCTTCTTTCTTCTGGTGCTTGAGTAATACTCGTTCGCCAATAGGTCTGATAATCACTCTTTATTCCTCCTTTATATGTAAGTGACCTCAATATTAGCTGAACATTCACTGGTTGCTAAAGGTCAGCATGGAATTAATGAATGTACTGAGCTGTAAAACGCTCAACTATCTGCATATAATGCGAAACTTATATTTAAAAATTACCAGCAAAACAGAAAGAATTTATTAGTAAAATAAGTATAATTGCAAAAAAATCGAAATGATGTCTACAAATTAAAATAAAATATATATACCTGAATCTCTAAAATAGTACACAGATGGTTCAGCAGATTATCCTCAGAAATTTAGAAAAACCCCGAATCAAGAGCCTTGAAGAAGACCTTTTATGGTTATGTGACAGCTTAGGCTTCTCTTCAGGAAGGGATACAGAAAATACAGCCAACAGGATAGTCTTCAGTCTACTTGAAAAACTCTCAAATGACGAGATAAGTTCATCGGAAGTTCTGGCTGAAGACCTTGATATGAAGATCTCAAGAATCAACCATCACCTCCGAAACCTCAATGACTCCGGGCTCCTTTACAGGAAAAAACGCCTGATCTATCTGAGAGGAGGCAGTCTGAAAGCTGCAGTGAAGGAGATGCGGAAGGACTCGGAAAGGATACTTGACGAGCTGGAAAGCATAGCTGAGGAAATTGATTCCACAATGGGGCTCAAGAACAGGTAAAAAATAGGCAGGAAAGTAGTTAAAAAATGTGAAATTACTTAAAAAGTATGGAAAACACATAAGAAAAATGGCAAACTGATAACAGGCTTACACAGCAAACTGAAACCGAAAAAGAATTCAATAACTACCTTCATTCTTTTTCAGCAATGAATAAAGTCTCCATAGTTCCCTGCTCTAATTATTCTGATACAAAAGAAGCAATAGCCAGGGCTCTTGACTTGCTGGGAGGCCTTGAGAGCATAATTAATCCGGGAGACCGCGTACTTCTCAAGCCTAACATCCTTTCAGCCAGCCCACCGGAAACTGCCACAACTACCCATCCTTCTGTGGTAGCAGCAATGTGTGAATTCGTGCTCAGTGCTGGAGGAAAGCCAATCGTTGGAGACGGAGCCGGGATCTCAAGACCTGGGGCTACAGCAACAGCCCTGAGGGCTTCAGGCATAGAAGAGGCTACCCGAAAAGCCGGAGCAAGAGTTGTGAACTTTGAAACTGCAGGCTTTACCCTGGTAGAAGTCCCTGAGCCCCTTCAGTTCCGAAAACTATACATTGCAAACCCTGTCCTTGAAGCCGATGTTATAATATCCCTTCCGAAACTGAAAACCCATGAGCTTACATATTATACAGGCGCGGTCAAGAACTTCTTTGGAGCCCTTCCTCTGAAGTGCCGAAAAGAGATACACCTTCTTGGAAAAAGAAACCTTTTTGGCGAAGCTGTTGCCGATGTATATTCTGTTGTCATGCCCGGTTTTGCGGTCATGGACGGAGTTGTGGGTATGGAAGGAAACGGGCCTTCCCACGGAAAACCTGTAAATTCAGGAGTAATTCTGGCAAGCCGGGACTGTGTTTCCCTGGATATTGTTGCGGCAGAACTGATAGGCTTTGATCCTTTGAAAATTCCCACGACAGCAGGCGCTCTCAAGAAAGGTTTCGGAAACCAGTGCCCTGTCGTGGTCGGAACGCCGTTAAAAGAGGTCAAAAAGAAATTCAAACCATCAAGTGGCGGAGTCAGCACAGCCCCACCTTTTCTTACACGCAGTCTTGGCAAGTATTACACAATATATCCCCGGGTCAATCAAAGAAAATGCACTCACTGCGGAGCTTGTTACAATAATTGTTCTCCGCAGGCTGTAGAACAGCTGGAAGACGGGAGTTTCAGGATCAACCAGGAGAAATGTATTTTATGCTACTGCTGCCGTGAACTCTGCCCAAGTAACGCAGTAGAAATTAAAAAATCGCTACTGGCAACTCTTCTGACAGCAAAAAAGTAATTTAGTTCGTAAAACGTGGCCAGTATATTTAAAAATTGAAAAAAGTTGAAAAAAGTTGAAAAAAGTTGAAAAAAGTTGAAAATAAATATTAAAAGGAAATTAAATAATTGAAAGTAAATTAAAAATTGAGAATAAGAACTTGAGTGCTTTCTTATCTGTTTGAAGCCGGCTTAAATAAGAACTTACACTGTTACCAGAAATACAATATAGTTAAGGGAGACAGAATAATGCCTCCCTGATGTGCTAAATAAAATTACTGGTATTTGTGTTCCCGCCTCTCTGCTACCATGCGCTCTCTTTCTAGCCGTTCCCGCTTCTCTTTATCTGTCTCCGTCCTCTCCATCCTTTCTATTCGTTCTTTATCCTGCTGAGCCATTTTCTCTTCCGCAGTTTTTAGCTGTTCATGTTTCTCTCTTTCTGTCCGGGCCATTCTTTCTGGTTCTGTCTCAGCCTGCACCCCTGTCGAAATTTCTGCCTGCTCCACGACTACTATCTGCCAGTAGGGCTGATATCCATAGTAAGTGTAGGTCCTGTAGAGTTCTTCACGGGTTAAAGGCCAGTTGCCCTTATCAAATCCTTCTGCGTTTTCCAGGACATCTTTGGGAGTATTAAGGACGAAAGCATGTTCGTGTACTCTCAATGAAAGGGACTGCCAGGGAATAGCAAACAGCTTATCGCTCATACCCAGGAATCCGCCAAAGGAAAGTACAGCATATGCTACTCTTCCATCATGAAGGTCAATCATTAATTCTTCAATCTTCCCAAGATCCTCTCCAGCTGTATTGATAACTTTGTCCCCTTTCATAGTGCCTGCTGACAAAAAGTCAGGACTTTCTCTGCTCGCCAGACCTTCTCTTCCGGATACTCTTTCTGATCCCATCTCTCCAGGCAATCCGGTTCTTTCGGTCACTTCTCTCTGCCAGTAAGGCTCGTATCCATAGTAAGTGTAGGTTCTGGAAAGCCACTCATGAGAAGTTACAGGCCAGTTATCTTTATCAAAGCCCTCTGCTTTTTCAAGAGTTTCTTTAGGAATATCAAGCACGAAGGCATGATCATGAAGTTTCAGTCTAAGAGACTGCCAGGGAATAGCAAATAGTTTGTCCCCTATACCCAGGAATCCGCCAAAAGACAGTACTGCATATGCTATTCTTCCATCACGGAGGTCAATCATTAATTCTTCAATCTTCCCAAGATCCTCTCCGGCTGTATTGATAACCTTGTCCCCTTTTATCGTGGTTGCTGACAGAAAATCTGGGTTTTCTCTGCTTGCCATACCTCCCATCCGGGCCATCCTTGCCGATTCCGTCTCTTGCCACTTTTCTGCTTCCATACGCTCTCTTTCCAGCCGGGAAAGCCTTTCTTGCTCGGTCTCTACTTTCCTCTCAGCTTCCATACGCTCTCTTTCCAGCCGGGAAAGCCTCTCCTGTTCAGTCTCTACCTTCCTCTCAGCTTCCATACGCTCTCTTCCAAGCCCGGCAAGCTTCTCTTTCTCGGATTCCTCCCGTTTTTCAGCTTCCATACGCTCTCTTTCAAGCCGGGAAAGTTTCTCTTTCTCGACATCTTCTTGCCTTCCTACTCTTTCCCGTTCACTTTCCAGCTGTGCCAGTCTCTCTCTCCGGGCCTCTTCCTGCATCTTTACTACATTCATCTCTTTTTCGAGCCTGGACACTTTTTCGGTCTCTTCTAGTCTGATGGCCTCCTGAAGCTCTTTCTCTAACCCTACCAGCCTCCTTCTTTCGATTTCTGCCTGCTTCTCTAATTCCATCTGCTCTCTTTCCAGCCGGGCCAATCTCTCCCTCTCGGTTTCGGTCTGCCTCTCTCTCTGAATCCGTTGTTCTTCTAGATGGGATACCTTTTCTTCCTGTGTTTCTCTTAGCCCTTCAAGCCTTTCTCTTTCCATCCGGGCCTTTCTCTCTTCTTCAGTTTCTACCATTCCTGATCTTTCTCTTTCCAGCCGGGCCATTCTTTCTGCTTCTGTCTCACCCATGATTCCTGTCGAAACTCCTGCCGCTGCCGCCGGTAGTGCCTGCCAGTAAGGCTCGTATCCATAGTAAGTGTAGGTTCTGGAGAGTTCCTCACGAGTTAAAGGCCAGTTGCCCTTATCAAAGCCTTCTGCCTTATCAAAAGTTTCTTTAGGAATATTAAGTACGAAGGCGTGATCATGCACTCTCAAAGTAAGAGCCTGCCAGGGAATAGCAAACAATTTGCTACCTATACCCAGTATCCCACCATGTGAAAGTACAGCATATGCTACTTTTCCGTTTTCGAGATCAATCATTAATTCGTCAATTTTCCCAACGTCATCTCCAGATGTATTGACAACTTTATCCCCTTTCATAGTGTCTGCTGACAAAAAGTCAGGATTTTCTCTGCTTGCCCGGGATACTCTTTTTGCTTCTGTCTCACCCCGTATTACAGTTTGTCCCGCCACTTCTGTCTGCCAGTAAGGCTGGTATCCATAATAAGTATAGTTTCTGGAAAGCCATTCACGGCTGGTTACAGGCCAGTTATCCTTATCAAAGCCTTCTGCATTTTCAAGAGTTTCTTTAGGAACATCAAGTAAGAAGGCATGATCATGCAGTTTCAGTCTGAAAGCCTGCCAGGGAATAGCAAATAGTTTGTCCCCCATACCCAGGAATCCGCCAAAAGACAGTACTGCATATGCTATTCTTCCGTCATCGACGTCAACCATTAATTCTTCAATCTTTCCAAGGTCCTCCCCAGCTGTATTGACGACCTTATCCCCTTTTATAGTGCTTGCTGATAAAAAATCTGGATTATTTTTATGTGCCATAGTTCCAACTCCCTAAAGTAAGAAGATATCTTAAAGTCCGTGTTCCCCAGGACACAACTTCAAAATTAACCTCCTGATTAAGTTTATTCCAACCCCCTACGTGCCAGTAAGGTTGACATCTGTATTTGCTTGCTCAGCTACAAAGGCTTAAATGTTACCTGGTCGGTTTTCCAGTACTTCTGTCTGCCAGTAGGGCTGATATCCATAGTAGCTGTACATAGAGGAAAGCCATTCACGGCTGGTTACAGGCCAGTTATCCTTATCAAAGCCTTCTGCTTTTTCGAGAGTTTCTTTAGGAATATCAAGTACGAAGGCGTGTTCGTGCACTCTTAACGAAAGGGCATTCCATGGAATAGCAAATAACTTGTTGCCTAAACCCAGGAATCCACCAAAAGAGAGTACTGCATATGCTACTCTTCCATCACGAAGGTCAATCATTAATTCTTCAATCTTCCCAAGATCTTCTCCAGCTGTATTGATGACTTTATCTCCTTTTATAGTGCTTGCTGACAAAAATTCCGGATTATCTCTATGTACCATAATTCCAACTCCCTGAGGTAAAGAAATATATTTTAAAGTCCGCGTCCCCCAAGACATAACTTTAAAATCTCTCCCCCAATGATTATTATTTTTTTGATGTTACTTAAAACTACCGGAATCATTAAAAATAATATTTTATGTTACTAAGAGATAAAGTTATGAATAAATTTTAGTAAGAAATCACAGAAAAGACTGATTTTTCTTTAAGAGTTTTCTTTGAGCTCCGGAAATATCTGGCTGGCAAGCGGCCTCATATAGGTTGGAAATAAGCTCCTTTGGTTTAATGTTTCCCTCAAACAAGCAAATTAAAAGGTTAAAGCCAGGGGCAAAATTATTAATCAAGCTTAAGGACTAAACTTTTACATATTTCTAAAACATTCTCAAGAACACTTTAGAAAGATACATAAAAAAGGATGATAAATATAAAAAAATCCGGCAATTACATTATAACACTTTCTTTTTTATCTTTTTGCAAGATCTTTTAATCCAGAACGCCTAGAATATGTATTAAAAGAATCTTTTGCTTGGGAAAATACCCCTGTGCTCGTACATGAAGAAGGTGATGGGATGCTTTATACCTATAAAGATACAGAGTATGCTCCGGAAAAATGTTCTCTTTGCAACGGAACCGGGCATGCTGAAGGTGGAATCTGTGAAGCCTGTGGAGGACAGGGGAACGTGCTCGTTGCCCAGCCTGCAATAACATGTCCACTTTGCAGCGGGTCCGGAAATCTGGAAAACGGAACCTGCAGAGCCTGTGGAGGGGGTGGCTGGGCTCTTCTCTAAGAAGGACTATACTTTCCGGGTCATATATTCATATAGTCAGAAAATGAAACTATGGCTCTTCAGTAACTATGGCTCTTCAGTAACTGATTTATCAAAAGATTGCTCTGAATTCCCCGGAAAATTCTCTTTTTCCTTTTGCCTTTCCAGAACTTCTTTCTTTTTTATATCGGGCAGACAGTCAAAGCAGGTCTCATATCTTGGAGGCTTATACTTTTTTCTGCATACAGGGCAGAGTTCCATGCCTTTCAAGCTTGCAAAATGACAGCGCTTGCAGAGCACAATTGCATGCTCCAGAGACGAATATTCTTCCTCTGCTTTTCTGGTTTCTTCTTCAATCAGCTCTTCAATCCCACTTTCTTCAAGCCATTCGTGATAAAATCTTTTGAAGTTTCCTTCTCCTGCGTCTTCAACAAGCTCCTCGATGCGCTGTTCTTCAAGGCCAGTATGGTCAGGCTCGATTTTATGTATTGTCGAGGCTTTGTGCCAGGCAGGATGGCTTTTATGGCGGTGTTTACCGGTCAGGAAGTACTCGAATTTCTGGTACTTCTGTCTGTATACTTCCCTGAACCTGGCATAAGCGAGACTGTAAATCCCGGAACGGATCTCTGCCGAGGAAAAGGCTCCGGGAGTGTGGATACACAGGCAGTCAGAAGAGCCGCACCAGGCACATGCCTTGCCTTCAATGAATTCAGCCCTTTTTTCTTTCCATTCCTTAGAGTTGCGTTTCATCAGGATACCTGTAGGACTTTTCACAATAAAAGATACTTAAAACCGGAGATCTCATCTTCCTAATTTAAGTTCTAATTTAAAGACATATTCGGATACACATATTCTGATTTTACTGCAGGTCATCGGAAGTTTTCTGACTATCAAAGCTGGTATACGGGTAATCCATTGAACATACATTCTCTGACCTTTTCATATAATATTTGAAGAGTTCTCTGCCCCATACCAGGGCGCGGGGTTCAAAACTAAGAAGATACTGCCCTTCAAACCTTCCTTTCTTATTAAAAAATCCTAACAATAACGCTTTTTCCGAAATAGCGATGAGTGCAGGAATTTCAAGCGGTGTTCCTGCATGCATAAAAATAGAGGAATTTTCCTTCGCCAGGATCTTTTCTCCCACATCACGAAAATCCATTGAAAACCTATCAAATGAATCTTTGCTAAGGATGAGCTGCACCTTAACACCTTTTTTTACGAGCTCAAGGGAAAAAGAAGGAATCTGAGGATGAAAATAAGAAAAAAGGAGCATAACCTGTGAGGATCCGGCAAGATGATTAATCAGCTCAGGAAACAGATCAAATCCATAAGAAAGCCCAGGTTCGGTAAGCTGACTTACTTTAAGGTCACCGATCCGTTTTAATAAATGAAAAGGAATACAATCCAGTTTCCTGTGGCTCCAGAAATAACCGTTGTCTTCAAATGTACTGGCCGCATCAAGTAATGGTCTGGCTTTTTTGACTAATATATTGCCTATTATAGAAAGATGATATACATTTTCTTTCTGAACAATTAGACCTTCTTCTTTTAATTTTTTGATCTGGGGAAGCATGGAAATTCTGGGGACCTGAAGAAGATCAAGAATTTCATCAATGTTTCTGGGCCCTTCTGACAGCACTAATAGTAAATTTTTCCTTTTGTCGGAAAATAAAAGAAGATTAACAAGCTGCAGTTTCATCTGGTTTGTGCCTTCTCACTTAAATCAGCATTTTTAGGAAATGCAATAATATGAAGATTTCAAATAATTATAGTACTGATATAATCATTAGTGTACAGATATAAATGTTATCTTGAATTTGGGGATCCAAAAAATTAAGAAATTAAACCAGAAAAGAGGATAAATTAATTACAAATTATCATTAATTAGCTCAAATCTTAACAAAAATACATATTTAAAAAAAATACAATATTAAAGGAAAGGTTTTATACTATAATTAAAGAAAAATTTTCAGTTAAAAATATATTTAAGTCAGTTAAAAAGTATCCTTAGGCAGAACTTTGAGGGAAAGTAAGGAGGAGATTTTGATTAACAAAACAATTTCTGTACTATTGATATTGTTATTAACTTTTGTAGCCGGATGTACTGAAAAACAAACAGAAGAAATCTCAGAAAATGCAACCATAACCCACATGACATACGGAGCCTTCACACTCCCGGAGATGCAGTTGCAAGAGTTAACCGTAAACAGCACAGCGGTTGTATTTACAACTTCGGATAATGAAGGAAGATTCATGAAAATACACGAAAAGCCTTTCAACGAAAGTGCTTTCAGAGATCTTATCAGCCTGTTTGAAGAAAACGAGTTTCTTCAGATGGAAGAGCAGTATGTTCCGCAGGAAGGACAGCCTCTTGTTACAGATGTGGGAACACTCGAAATTAGCCTGATCGAGGAAACCCAAGAAAAAACCGTAGCTGTGGACCCTTACTATTCAGAATATATGCCTGAAGGTCTCCAGGAAATCGATTCTGCACTGGTTGAACTGAGGGCTTATGCCCTGTCTACCTCTCCGGAAGAAGCTGAAAGGATAGCCAGGGCCTGGATAGAAACCGCACCCACATACGGTTTTGATGGCTTTGACCTCGAGCTGGAAAGTCACGAGGTGCTTGAGACGTTCCCGGAGCAGCATATTTTAAATTATACATTTACAAGCAGGCACGGAGGCTATGGAAACCGGACAGACCAGATCGTAACCCAAGCACTTACTCCTCACAGTATAGAAGTTACCGTTTTTGAGGGAGAAGTGAGGTCTGCTGTAATCGATGGAGAGTGGGACGAAGTCTCTCAACAGCCCGTTGAACAGGAGTCTGAGAATACTGACAATGAGCCTGAGAACAACGGCAATACCACAGGAGCAGAAGGAAATACTGTAGAAATGAAATACCGCATATCCGAAGATAAAACTCCCTGGGATCGGTGGTATGAAGAAGGGAACATCCAGTTTATTAAAGCCCCAACCCAGTCAGAGCTGATAACCGCTTATTATGGAACCGTGTACGGCATAGAGTTCTTCGACATAAGGAGTGACGAGTTTTTTCACACCGCTAAGGTAAAAGAAAGTGATTCTGCACAGATGAAAGACCTCGGATGGACATAAGTAGGTAGAGATTAAAGCCCTTAGGGAAGGAAATAAACCCTTAGCTTGAAGAAAATAGCGGAGAAGAAAATTCATAGAAAGAAATAAGAAAAAAGCACCTTTTATTTTTATTTAAGGTGCTTTTCATATCTGAGTTTTCATCCCAGCAGGATTGATGCCCCAGTTATCCCAAAATAAGAAATCACGTCTTCTGTTATCTATTGTTGCCTGTATTTATTAAACTGCTGTTATTTCCTGCTGTTAAACCGCTGCGGTTCCCGTTATCAGGGGAAGACACTTTAAGGAACCCATCAAGCTCTCGAACCGTTTCATTACTATCATCCCTGCCAAAAATCCATGCGAAGTTGAACACCTGCTGGCTGGGATATATAGGTTCAGGTTGAATGACCTGCAGGTAAGAACGTGCAACATCAGGCAGCTCGCCATCAGGTTCGGTCAGGATAAGGAAACCATGCTTTCCCATATGTGACAGCACTCCGCTTGGGACTACAACTCTCCAGTCTTCAGGGTTTGCCAGAAGAAGGTTGTAACAGGATTATTAAAAAGGGTAAGTAGGTTCAGTTATTTTCGGCCAAAATATAAAAGTCCCATTCCTACCCAGAAAAACATAGCAACAGTTGTCAGAATAAGCACGGGAATCGGGCCAAAATTGAATATTAGGGGGACTGACATAGCTGTAAACAGGCCCCCTCCTACAATGGGTTCAAACATGAGCTGTTTATATCCAAAGCTCTCAAGAGCAGGAGATTTGTTATCAGGGTCTGCAATTTTCATCAGCAGGAGTCCACTTGCAGTCATACCCATTGACTGCCCGAAATCTCCAATGCCTCTTTCAAACCAGTATGATGGGATCATTCTGGGCGCGAGCAAAAGAAAAGCTGTTACATTCCAGATAATACCGACAATACTCAGGATAATAAAGGGAGCGAGATTGCCGCCTATGGCATCAAGAGAAAGAGTTGCAATAGCGCTAACTATCAGGATATCCAGGGAAAGGCCCTGTATTCTCATCATCAGGTTTCTATCAAGCGTTTTATACTTATCATATCTATCAAGGAACAGCTCGAGAATAATTCCACCTATCATTGCAAGCGGAAAAAGAGGTATATGTTCAAGAAGATATACGCCTGTTATCCTGCCCCATGTAAGTTCCTCTATCAGCTGGAGGGCCTGAAGAATAATATAGCCTATTCCTATAGCAACTCCAACATAAGCAAAATGAAGGGAGAGAGGTTCGATAGATTCGGGTTTCGTTGTAATTTTGCCTGCTGACTCCCTTGCATCGAAATCAACAATTCCTGCCTGATCATTTTTTTTAAGAGAGATTTCGCCAGGATACTGTAAAACAGTGGTTTTCCCGGTTCTTACACCATAGTTTAAAAGTATAATTCCGAAAATTACACTGAAGAGCAGACCTATAGTGGCAAGGCCTAGTGACAGGTCTGTCCCTTCAGGGAATCCGACTTCTTGAAAGGTAGAAGCCAGACCTGCAGCAGTCCCGTGGCCTCCCTCAAATCCAATCTCAATAAGTGCACCTGCCATCGGATCAATGCCAAAGGAAGGAGTCAGTATAAGAATAGCTATCAATATTCCGAAAACATACTGGCCCCAGGCTACGGTCTGTCCAAAGGCTACCTGGGGCCCGGCTATGTTCCAGATCTCTCGAATCCCGGGGAGTTTTTTCCCGAGAAAAAGTGTGGCAAAAATAATGTTTATAAAAAGCCCGGGAAGAGCAGCCCATATGGTCAGTATATCTTCAGGAAATATCCCGCCGGCAAGCAGGGCAAGTTTAGTGTCCTCATATTCAGACCATTCAATCAGGTTGCCCAGGACCTGTGGCCCGAGAACGAGGCCCAGAAACCCGCCGATCAAAGAGCTGGGGATAAAGAGCTTCTGGAGACCGGGGGTAATTACCCTTATCCATTTTCCAAGGAGAAGGATTATCCCCAGGACCAGAAAACTCATTCCTACCATGGAAGGCGACATCTTAATCTCCATACCCTTGATAATGTATTAAACGCGTTCTATTATATGCATTCCCATTGCTATCTTTTTATTTTTCCAAATTATATAATCTTCATTCAATTGTAAACAGTAATCATTTTAATTAATTCAGGAGAACTTAAGAAAATTGTGGGCTTCGGAAGTCTTGTCCCCAGTACTCTGATCTATATCGGCTTTAATTTCCTGAGCTTTTCCAGTCTTACTTTCCTTCATTATTGAACTGGATAGTGAACTCGGTCCCCCGATCTCTGTTAAGTTCGATATAGCCATCTATCTGATCGACAAGAATTGTTATGAGCTGAAGCCCCAGAGAATCAGCGGTTCGGAAATCTATTTCTTCAGGAATTCCTTTTCCATTATCTGCAACGGTCAACATATAATGTGAATCATTATTCTCAAAGCATTCCCGGTCTGAATTCCGATCTGAATTCAGATCTGAACCGGAAATCTCATCTATGGAAGCGGATCTTTTTGCATTTCGCAGGCTTATGCGGATTTCCCCCTCGTTTTTACCTTTAAAAGCATGTTTCAGGGCATTTGAGACCAGTTCATTGACAATAATTCCGAGGGGAATTGCAGTATCCATGCCAAGCCAGACCTTTTCAAGATCAAGTTTAAGGTTTACGCCGTCTTTACCCACACGATATGAATTGAAAAGGTCTGCAGTCAGTTTATGCAGATAGTCTGCGAAATCAAGGGCATCCAGGCTTTCCCCTCCATGAAGCTCTTCATGGATCATAGCTATGGATGCGACACGGTTCTGGCTTTCCCTGAAAGCTTCAATGACTTCCCTATCTTCGAATTTTTCAGCCTGGAGACTAAGCAGGGATGAGATAACCTGGAGGTTATTTTTTATTCTGTGGTGGACCTCTTTTACTCGAATCCTGTCTATTTTTTCAAGGGCTTCTTCAGCCATTTTACGTTCAGTGATATCATAAACCAGACCCTGGAATTTTCCTGAGCCTTCAGACCCGCCCTGGATTCTCTGGGTAATCTCCCTGACCCATTTTGTCTCTCCGTTTTTTTTACGGATTCTAAATTCATCCTCAATTACAAGTTTAGGGTTTGATTTCAGTTTCTGACGATTTTCAAAAATTAAAGGTTGGTCTTCAGGTACAATTATTTCCAACAAGTCCACTTTTCCTGAAAGGATGTCTTCCTTTCTATAACCTGTCATTTCCTCAACAGGCCCCTGGATAGATACAGGTTTGAAGTCCCAGTCAAGCTGAAATCCTATCCCTGGAAAATGTTCTGAAAACGAACGGTAACCTTCCTGATCTTTATCTTCACTTTTGTATTTCTGCTCAAGACCCCTGTTTACTCCTATCATTCTGCATATGTGATTATACTCATCCCCGAGAAAAATTGCTTTTTGCCTGAAGCCTTCTTCCCTGTGTTTGAGTTCCCTGAAAAGAAGACTGCACGGCTCTTCAAATCCAACATCTACGACCGCCTGGTAAATAAGGTAAAAAGACAGCAGTTTAAAATAATGACCTATGAGGTTTGGGGATTCGTCTACGTGAGAGTACAGGGTAAAAGATAGCTCCCCAAGGGCTGTAAGAATTATTGAAGCTGCAAGCAGCTTGAAAACTTTGTTTTCGAATCTATCCCTTTTTGCATAAAGAGTTATCAGAGAGCAAAAAAGAACAAAAGAAATTATGTACTCGCTTAGAATTTTGAAAGGAGTGAGCCCTGAACCTTCAATATAAGCAACCGGAAAATTTCTGAAAAAAAAGATAGAGAGCAGGCAAGAGGTAGCAATTGCTGCATATACAAGGAAAACTTTCCAGGCAAACGTGGAATCATCAAGAGATTCTCTATATCTGCCCTCAATTTCTTTATTTTCATTCTCTCTGTTGTGTACCAAAAACAGCGGGGCAACCAGGAAGGAAAAGCTTTCCAGGTATCTTGCAACTATCCAGAGCTGGACAGTCAGGTTAGTTCCAAAACCCGGGAACATCCCCATTTCCTTGAATGTAAGGGTATGAAGTAAATCAACGCTTCCTATGAAAAAAAAAGCAACCCCTATCAGTATAAGATACCTGTTTTCCAGGCGAGCTCGTGACTTCCACACTATAAGAAATACTACGTATGCAACATAGACACTGAACAGTTCTACCACAGTATGGAAGAGAAGGTAATTACCAAGGCTGATTAAGTAGAGCAGGACCATTATCGCTATCCAGACCGCTGCCTCATAAAACCCTGGTTTAAATCTATTTCGCCGAATGTATGATATATGCAGTTGCCCCCCTAAAACTATACCATCTGGCCCTTAAAATATATATCTGGAAACGTTAATCAGCTTCTATAAATCTGCGTTGAATTATACCTGTTATTATACCTGTTAAGTACCAGAGGGCTTGAAGCCCCTGATTTTATGTATTGGACATAAAACAATGGAAAGAGAAAAGACAGTAAAAACAGAGAAAGAAGAAGCCCGGAGGCGCTACACCCCTTTTACTGGATTCCCCAATACAGCAGCCCCGAAGATATACTCCCCCAAGAATATTGGATCCGGAGCAGGATCAATGGCCTTCAGGCAGTTCTTTACTTATTTTTCATACCCACTAACTTCCTAACTCCACGAATATAACATTATATCATTAACTACTTTAAATTAATTACCTAAAAAATTCTTTTCAACTAAAAAATAATTTCATATGGAAAATTTCAAAGCGAGCATAAAATTAGACAAGGATTGTGGATTTAGTCCGATTGAAAAATGCCTGCAAACTCCTGTTAATTCAAATTTATTAGTTTAAACCTCATTAGTCTTCGGGATTATTAAACCAGATCGTGAATTCAGTCCCGTTGTCCCTTTTAAGTTCAATGCAGCCGTCTATCTGTTCAACAAGAATATTTACGAGCTGGAGTCCAAGAGATTCAGGGTTCCGGAAATCTATCTCATCAGGAAAGCCTGTTCCGTCATCTGCTACTGTAAGCATGTAATGGAAACCGTTTCTATTCTGGCAGCTGCAGTCTTTGCCTGAATCATCTGGTTTTGAAGTATAATCCTCCACTCTGCTCAGGCGGATTCGGATTTCACCTTCTCTGCCTGAAGGAAAAGCATGTTTTAGAGAATTTGAAACTAGCTCGTTGACAATAATTCCAAGAGGAATTGCAGTGTCCATACCAAGATGAACCTGCACAAGGTCCAGTTTGAGGCTGATTTTTTCGACTTCAACGAGATATGAACTGAACAGGTCAAGAGTTAATTTCCTGAGGTAAACCGCAAAATCGATTGTGTCCATGCCTTTACCTTCGTAAAGTTCCTCATGGATGAGAGCCATTGAGATAACCCGGTTCTGGCTTTCTCTGAAGGCTTCAAGCGTTTTTTCATCAGCAAATTTTTCAGCCTCAAGACTGAGAAGAGAAGAGATAACCTGTAAATTGTTTTTAATTCGATGGTGAATTTCCTTTATCCGGGCTTCCTGTATTTTTGTCAGAGTTTCTTCTGCAATCTTACGTTTGGTAATATCACGGACAAGACCCTGTATCTGTCCTGGCGCTCCAGAGCGCTCCGGAAGTTTCTGAAGAATTTCTCTGACCCATCTAGTTTCTCCATCTTTTCTGCGTATTTTATACTCCAACTCCCTTGAAAGATCCGGGGTAGAGATTGCTTTTTCCATATTATCAAAAAACAGAGGCAGGCATTCGGGCATAACCAGTTCAGTCCATTTGACTTTATGAGAAAGGAAATCTTCCTTACCGTACCCTGTAACCTCTTCAATAGACCCGTCCATGAGTACAGGTTCAAGATTCTCATAAAGCCGAACGCCGATAAGTCCTTCTATATTTTGCACAAATGAACGGTAGTTTCTCTCATCTATAGGGACCTTTTCCATACACAGCTTTTCCTCAAACTGGTTTTCCTTTAAACCGAGTAATCTGTAAAGATAACCCTGATCATCCTTGAGGAAAATTGTTTCCTGCCTCAAAGCCTCTTCTCTATACTTAAGTTCCCTGAAAAGAAGGCTGAAAGGGTCTTCAAATCCGGTCTCAACTATTGCTTTATAAATCAGGTAGAAAGAAAAAATCTTGAGATAATGTCCCGTCAGGTTAAAAAATCCATTTGCTCCCGCATAAATCGATAAACTCAGCTCTCCCAGGGCTGTCAGGATAATTGACGCTGCGAGTAACCTGAAGACGTGGTTCTCAAATCTATCCCTCTTTACATAAAGGGCTATCAGTGAACAAAGAAGAATAGAAGAGATTACATATTCACTTATTATTTTAAAAGGAGTGAAACCTGAGCCTTCAATATAGGAATCCGGGAAGTTCCTGAAAACGAAAATAGAGAGCAGGCAAATGATAGTAATTCCAGCGTACGCTAGAAAGGCTTCCCAGGCAAACCTGGATCTTTCAATATACCTGTCACTCTTTTTAAGGTACTCTGTACTGTAACCTGTTAAAAACAGAGGAGCCAGCAGAAGGGAGATACTCTCCATATACCTCGCAGCAATCCAGAACTGAGTATGCATATTTGGACCAAGTTCAGGGAATATACCCATTCCTTCGTAGGAAAGCGTGTATAATAGATCCAGACCGCCGATAAAAAAGTAAGCTACCCCTATAAACATAAGGTATCGGCTTTCCAGATGTTCTCTTGATTTCCACACTACGAGAAATATCACATATGCGACATACACGCTGAAGAGTTCTACCAGAGTATGGAAAAGCAGGAAGTTACTCAGGCTAATCACGTAGAGTACACTGATTATAGCTGCCCAGAGTATCACTTCATAGGGCTCGACTACTACCTTTTTTCCCTTAAAATCTGCTATTTGCCCCGCCCCTGTTACAGTTAGATCTAAAATGATGTATCAGATATAAAAAACAACATCAGCTTCATATAAAATTATATTCAATCATTTTTTAAAACAAACTTGATTTAAAGCCCAGTTCTTCATAGATAAAATAGCATACGAAATTAAAGGATACTCCAAACATTCTGCTTTCGTCAGCTATACTTTTACCAGTTATTTTTCTACCGGCATCTATTGTTTTTAAAGTAACAGTTATAAGAGGTTTAATTAAATT
This sequence comes from Methanosarcina subterranea, assembly GCF_055385895.1. Classification (NCBI taxonomy): domain Archaea; kingdom Methanobacteriati; phylum Methanobacteriota; class Methanomicrobia; order Methanosarcinales; family Methanosarcinaceae; genus Methanosarcina; species Methanosarcina subterranea. The sequence goes on from NZ_AP042426.1 coordinate 4,351,915, forward strand.
TATAATAATCTATACATTTAAGGATTTAAACATAGATACTATAAGCAATGTAACGCGTTTCAGGAATTAATCTGATTCAACTGGGGGTTGAAGGAAATGATGGCAATCTTTAAAGATAGAGTAGATGCAGGGAAAAGGCTGGCAAAAGAACTTTCAAAATATTCAAACCGTCCAGATGTGCTAATACTGGCTCTCCCGCGGGGTGGAGTCCCGGTAGCTTTTGAAGTTGCAAGAGAACTGAACGTAAAAATGGACGTTTTCATAGTACGGAAGCTGGGAGTTCCAGGCAATGAAGAACTGGCAATGGGAGCAATTGCGTCTGATGATATCCGTGTATTGAACGAAGACGTTGTAAGGTCTTATCAGATACCTGACAGAGTAATTGCTACGGTGGCTGCAAATGAATTTAGGGAACTGGAACGCCGGGAGCGCAAATATCGTGGAGACCATCCCAAGCCGGATATAAGTGGTATTACTGTAATCCTTATAGATGACGGGCTTGCAACCGGCGCAACAATGCATGCAGCAGTTGAAGCCATTAAAACTAAAAACCCGGCTAAACTGGTCGTTGCAGTCCCTACGGCTTCCCCGGACATGTGCAGGTTCTTTGAGGATAAAGTAGATGAAATAATCTGTGCTACCACGCCGGAGCCCTTTTATGCGGTAGGGGCCTGGTATGGGGACTTTAGCCAGACCACGGATGAAGAAGTATGTGAACTACTGAAACAAGCAAGGAATCTTCCATCAAGGAAAGCTCAAAGGTAAATCTGCTAAAAGGTAAATCTGCTTAAAGGCAAGTCTACTACTAACTCATAGTCAAATGGCAGGTAAATCTATTATTTATGTTAACTCAGAAGTAAGTTTGCTATTTACGCACCTTTATACCTGTAAATTCTAAAGCAAATCTTTTTGGGGGGCAGTATGAAAGAATCGTTGAGTATGGGGAAAAAGAGTATCGAAGTCCACATTCCAATTAACTCAATTCATCTTGAAGGAAATCTGGATATTCCTGAAGGAGCCAGGGGAATTGTTGTTTTTGTGCATGGAAGCGGAAGCAGCCGCCATAGCCCACGTAACCAGTACGTTGCAAAGGAAATGCAGAGAGACGGTCTTGGAACCCTTTTATTTGATCTCCTGACGGTCGAGGAAGAGAGAGTCGATATGATGACGCGCCATCTCCGTTTTGATATCGACCTGCTTTCAAAACGCCTTATCGATGTGACCAGATGGCTTTTAAATCGACCGGATACTAAAGACCTCAACATAGGCTACTTTGGAGCCAGTACAGGTGCTGCAGCCGCACTCATGGCTGCAAAAGAACATGCAGACACAGTAAAAGCCGTTGTTTCGAGAGGAGGGCGACCTGACCTCGCTGAAACTGCCCTGATGTATGTAAAAGCACCAACGCTGCTTATTGTAGGTGGAAGAGATACTCAGGTAATAGATATGAACCAGTGGGCTTTAGACAGGATAGTCATAACGGAAAAGGAACTTAAAATTGTTCCGGGTGCTACACATCTTTTTGAAGAACCGGGAACATTAGAAGAAGTTGCTCGTTTAGCCGGGGAATGGTTTAAAAGATATCTTTCAGAGTAAGTAAAAAAGCCCTGAAAGAACTTTTGAAACAGGGCAGCAGACACAAAAATCAAGACTCGGACCTGCGGTAATAGACTTGAAAAATCAAACCTGATAATCAAATCCGAGAATTAAACCTTAAAATGATCCTTAAAGAAAATTTTTGAGGAGGAATCATTCGGAAAAATAAGAAAAAAATATACTCAGGGTCATATGGTGAAAATTTGATAGAAAAACGGCATCTAATGGCGCGAATAAATTCAGAGCAGGCGAGAGAGAATATTTATATCTGTTGATCGCTTATCTATATGTTCCCGTTTAAGATATATACTACAGGTATGAATTTAAGACTTATTCAAATATATCTGGCTGTTCTGAGAAACCATGAAAGTAACTAATAGTGCAGATAGTGAAATTCTCTCTCGCTCTGAGAAGACTGAAAATACCCGGTATTCCCAGGCGATTTATGTAACAAAAGTTGCAATGGCTTCAAATGCTTTGCTGACAGGTTTTAAGTTTTTTGCAGGGATAATGGGCAACAGTTCAGCAATGATTGCTGATGCCGCTCATTCCACATCAGACTTCATGACCGACATCGCAGTAATAGCAGGTTTGAAAGTTGCCAGAAAACCCGGAGACAGCACACATAATTACGGGCACGGGAAAATCGAAACCCTATCTGCTGCGTTTATAGGACTGGTACTTATTGCAGTGGCTTTCGGGATTTTCTGGGGTGGTCTCCAGAAAGTTATTGCTTTTTTTCAGGGGGAAGTGCTGCCAGCTCCGGGCGGGATTGCTCTTGCTGCAGCAATCGTCTCAATAGCGCTAAAAGAGTGGCTATACCGCTACACCATCATATATGCCCGAAAACTTAAGAGTGATGCTCTTACTGCAAATGCCTGGCATCACCGTTCTGATGCTTTCTCTTCTGTAGGGACAATGATCGGGATTGGAGGCGCAATCCTGCTTGGCGGCAGGTGGGTAGTACTCGACCCCATAGCTGCCGTTATATTGAGTTTCTTCATCTTCAAGGTTGCATTCGAGATCTCATATAAAAACCTGAACGAACTGCTGGAAGCCTCACTGGATTCGGCAACCTATAGAAGTATTGAGGAGATTCTCATGTCTACAGATGGCGTGCTGGGTTTCCATGAATTAAAAACCCGGAAGATAGGAAATGCTATGGCTGCAGATGTCCATATTGAGGTAGACAGAAACCTCAACATCGTAGATGCACATGAAATTTCAACGCAGGTTGAAGACAGATTAAAAGAAATCTGCGGCAAAAACGGGTACTTCTCAATTCACGTAGAGCCCTGTTCCGACCCTAAAGATTATTCGGGATACGAAAGAACAAATAAAGGTCACAGGTCCTCTTGATTTCGTTAATATCCAGAACTGCTCCCTGATATGTATCGGGCTTTCCATCTGTACCCGGAATTTTCGGATATAGTTCATTTACCCATTTTATTTTTCCATCCTTATGTTTTTAGTCTGTACTAAAGTCTGGTTTACGAGCTAGGAGTTCAGAAGCACAGGCAATTAAGAACTTAAATAGAGAAACAAATATTAAATTGGGGAAATTTATGACAAACGAGATGAGAATCGGAGAAACAATCCAGGACTTCCGGTTAAGGGACCAGAAGAGAGAAGAATTACACCTGTATGACCTGAAAGGAAAAAAGGTACTCCTGTCCTTCCACCCGCTTGCCTGGACACAGGTCTGCGCAGCACAGATGAAATCACTTGAAGAAAACCATGAGCTTTTTGTCGAACTAAACACGGTACCCCTTGGTATAAGTGTAGATCCCATGCCTTCGAAGAAAGCCTGGGCAAGGGAACTAGGGGTTACTCATATCAAATTCCTTTCGGATTTCTGGCCGCATGGGGAAGTCGCCAGAACATACGGAATATTCAAGGAAAAGGAAGGCGTCTCTGAAAGGGCGAATATAATCATTGATGAAAATCAGAAAGTAATATTTTTCAAGAAATATCCGGGGCACGAGCTTCCTGATATAGAAGAGATCATGGAGGTCCTGAAAAAATAAAGATCAGCCCTCAGGCTAGCAGTGAAAAATATCCAGATTTATTACAAAAGAGAAGTTTAAAAAGAAGATTTCCATTTCCTCACAGTTCCAGAAAATGGGCTTTGAACCAAAAAAACCGATAGCCGCCGGAGGGACTTGAACCCTCGACCTGCTGATTACGAATCAGCCGCTATACCGCTAAGCCACGACGGCACATGGATTGGGATAAGCAGACTTAAAAGAGCGATTAAGAATTTAACTATTTCGCTCGTAAGGGCTGTTTCTTTCCTGCAAAGCGTGAGATAAAAGAAAAGGAAAGCATAAACTGCCAGTTAATTTCTTACTCTTCAGTTTTATTTAACTTATTATTTCTCTCTTTTCTTAAAGTATCTGAGGTAGAACCATATAAATATGAGAGCAATCAAAATTGAGAAGCCTATCATGAAATAGGTAAGTGTGGACATCTGAAACCAGCTCCTTGCAAAAGTATAACTAATAACCTGTAATTAAGCAGTTTTAAGCTTCTTTTAACCCCAATATTACAATTCCTACATCGTAAATTCAAGAGCATTACTTCAACCGTCAGCCCTTTACAGAAATTAACCTGCAAATGTTTAACCGGAGTTTATAAGATCTCATAAAAATCGTGGTGCAGCTATGGATATTATGTAGGTCTAACAAGAAATTAATTAAGTTCCAAACTTGTTTCGTTCAATTTTGGCGTCGCCACATATTGAACTAGCCCACCGATTGATACTTATATGATTTTCACCATATTATACTAAAGAAACCATAATAGGGCGTCTTGTTACAGAGATCCTGTGTTAGACCCCATATAGTGGGAAATTAACTATTTTTGTGCCACACCGATTTATTTAATTGGTTCTATATTTGTCGGTTTTATATTAAAATGCTTGGAATTGTTACCCAACATAATTAATTTTTTGTTAGACCCTATGTAGATCATGTCGCTTGATGTGGCTTTATACTATAAAGTATAAACTCCGGTTTAAACATTTTCTTTTACGCAGGTCTCTGATTTTTTGATCATATTATTCCCTCTCTTCGCCTGCAGAGGAGTTTTTTACTGGCACACCCTGGCTGCCGTATAGGTCAGCTGGCAGAGAGATTTCCATTTCCGAAACTTCACAGGAACTTGCGGCAGACAGAAGCCTCAAATTACCTTTGCCTCGATACATATGTTATATTGATGAGGAGCATATGAACGGACTACTCTTTTCTCCAGAATTTCGACTTGCTTTCCTGCCTTTTCCGCAGCTTTTCTGATAAGTTCGACAGAACTTTCGAAGAGGTCATCTTCGGGAGTCATTCCGTAGTAATGGATAATTCCGCCCGGTTTTGTGAGGAGGACAGCAGAGTCAAGGAATTCGTAGGCATTGTGAGGAAGGTTCATAATCACATGATCTGCAGTTCCTGCAAACCTTTTTGCCTCTTCCCTGGCATCGCCTTCGATTGCTTCGATGTTTTTTGCGGAATTAAGGGAAATGTTTTCTCTCAGGTAGTGCACTGCATCAGGATTTTTGTCGATTGCTATAACCCTTGAAGGTTTTTTGCTCTTTGCAAGCAGGATGCTGTAAGGACCGACACCGGCAAACATATCGACAACAGTATCGCCTTCCTTAACCCAGGAGAGAATTCTTGAGCGTTCCGTAGAAAGGCGGGGGGTAAAATAAGCTCTTGCAAGGTCAACTTTGTAGCGGCAGCCGTATTCTCTATGAATGGTTTCGGTTCTGGGTTCGCCTGCTATTATCTCGAATTCTCTTATCCTGAATTCTCCTATGACAGGAGTAAGAGGTTTGACCACGGATTTTATATTTGGCTGGGTCCGGAGGAGGGCGTCGGCGATCTTTAAGGCTGTTTGCGCATCCAGATTCTCGTCTTCCAGAAGGGCGATGTCTCCTATGACTTCGTATGCAGGGCTGAAACCTAGAAGGACTTCAGGAACAGGCTTTTTTTCTATGGGCTCGAAATCAAAATCCGTAAGTTCGGAGCCTTCCGGTAGGCTCTCGAACTCCTCAGGGACGAGCTCCCTGGTGAGGGGAAGATAAAGGAAAGTTTCATCCGAACCTATCTTCAAGGAATTATCAAGAATTTCAAGACCAAGGAGGACTCTTCTTGCAGGTTCTCCTTTCTTTTTAGATACTTTTATGCACTGCCTTTTCATAGAAAATCGACCTTTCGGAATCCTAAGGTTCTCCTTTTGTTATTAAGCTATCCCAATTTATCCAGTATTATTAACGAGCCCAAATTTTCCAGTCCACATGATTCTGGAAAAAGATTTCCAGCAGAGAAGATATTTCAGTAACTTTGTTTCCAAAGAGATCTTTAATTCTGAGCCTTATCTTCAATCAAAGATCATTAACTAAAACCAGAAAGCAACATGGTAAAAGGGGTGTTAAAATTGGGAATGGGCCCGCGTATTAAACATATTAGGAAAATCTCGCTTGGATTGCAGGTCTCAACTCTGCTGACTTATATAATCGGAATTATTGCACTGAAAAGAAGCTGCTCAAAAAAAGAGGGAATTCCAAAACATGGAAAGATAAATACTGCAGGATACATGCTGGGGTCCTTATCTTTACTGTATATGGCATACTCCGCATTCAAGCTCGTAATTGCTAGAAAGGCTCCTGCAGTCGTATATCTTCACAGCCCTTTCGGGCTTATCACTCTGGCTCTTAGTTCCCTGTTCGTAGCTAACAGGTGGAGCTGGAAAACCGTCAAAAATATGAGGATCCTTGTAGGTTTATTTTTGCTGACTTTCAGCGGAGGAGTCTACCTTTTCTCAACGCTGAATAAGCGAGCGATGGCTCTAAAGAATGTATATAAGTAAAGAATATTTATCAGGTAAATTTCAGGGAAATTATCAGAGAAACTATCAGAGAAATTATCAGAGAAACTATCAGAGAAACTATCAGGAAAATTATCAGAGAAACTATCAGGAAAAATACTTATCAGAACAGTTGAGCTGGGCTGTTATAGTTAAGCATGAAATAGAACCCGAAAATTATCAGAAATATCCCGCAAGCGTAGAGGATATACCTGTGCATTTTTTGAGAAAGCAGAGCTTTTCCCCGGCTGAAAGACCCGGATACTGCAGTGAACCAGCTAAGGTCTGCCGCCCAGTGACCCAGGATAAAGGCTACTGAGATAAGGATTCCCAGTTCATGTGCTTTAATCACAAGCGCACTACCCGCAGTTAGCCACCAGATCCAGAAGTAAGGATTGGAAACGGAGGTTATCAGGCCCAATGTCACAGGATTTGAAGTAAATTTCAAGCCTGAAGCGTCCCAAGAAGCTCTTGCAGAGGCAGCAGCTTTTGCATCTCTTACCGTAAGCAGTCCGAAGACCATAAGTGCAAGCCCGCCAATAACGGAGATAGCTGAGATTGTACCGCTGCCGACAAGTGAAGCAGCTCCAAAGGTAATTAGAATAGAGAGCATAAGCTCAACTAGAATATGTCCGATCACAACTTCAGGGCCTGCAAGCCAGCCTTTTCTGAGAGAAACCTCTATGGTTGCAAAAAGCATCGGTCCCGGGACCAGGGCACCTGTAAGCCCGACAGTGAAGCCCAGGAGAAGGGCTCTGAAGATCTCAATTGTCAGCATTATCGGTTGTCAGCAGTATCAGTTGTCAGCAGTATCAGTTGTCAGCATTTTATCTAGAAGTTTTTAGAAAAATTAGATAGATATTTTAGTAAATGTATACTTTTGAAAAGGAAACGATTTCGGAAAGCAGATGTGAGCACAGCTAAAAAGGACAGCTCTGAAGAAAAGGAAATGAAAAAAAGGGCACATTCGTACCCTCCACACACCTGGAAAAAACCTTCCCCGGAAAAATCTTTAATCAGGCTGGCTGAGTAAAAAAGAAGAGGAGTTTAGAGAATGATCTCGATATCCAGTTCTTCTGCAAGCTCCTTATACCTGTTCCTGATGGTAACTTCCGTAACCCCGGCAACGTCTGCAACTTCCCGCTGAGTCCTCCGCTCCCCGCAGAGAATGGATGCAATATAAATTGCAGCTGCAGCAACTCCTGTGGGGCCCCTTCCGCTTGTGAGTTCTTTTTCTGAGGCCTGCCTGAGGATCTCAACACTTTTTGACTGGACTTCTCCTTTCAGGTTAAGCCCGGAGCAGAACCTCGGGACATAGTCGATAGGGGAAGTTGGCATGAGCTTTAAGGCAAGTTCTCTGGAAATGAAACGGTAAGTCCTTCCGATTTCTTTCCTGCTTACCCTGGAAACCTCTTCGATCTCATCAAGTGTCCTCGGGACACTGCACTGGCGGCAGGCTGCATACAGGGCTGCTGCGGCTACGCCTTCAATGCTCCGGCCGCGGATAAGGTTCTTGTCCACAGCTTTTCTGTAGACGACTGCCGCTGTTTCCCTGACAGTCCTCGGGAGACCGAGAGCTGAAGCCATTCTATCCAGTTCGGAAAGAGCAAAAGCCAGGTTTCTTTCAGTTGCGTTGCTTACACGGATTCTACGCTGCCATTTTCTTAAACGGTAGAGCTGAGCACGGTTTTTGGAAGAGATAGACTTTCCGTAAGAATCACGGTTCCTCCAGTCAATCATTGTGGAAAGCCCTTTGTCGTGGATTGTATACGTCATTGGCGCACCCACACGGGAACGCTTCATGCGTTGATCGTGATCGAAAGCTCGCCATTCCGGTCCTTCATCCACAAAGTCGGCGTCAATGACAAGTCCGCAGTCCCCACACACGAGCTCTGCTCTCTCATAGTCGTGAACTAGGTTTCTGCTACCGCATTCTGGACACACGGCCTTTTCGTTCTCAAAACTTTGCTCCTTTTGTTTTTCTTTGCGAGCTTTAATCATGGCACGTATTTTTTCTCTTTCAAGAGTGTCCGAATAGCGAACCCTTTCGACTTCTACCATATTATATCACCTTACAAATTAATATGACCTATGTCTATTCCTGAATCTCAAACCTGCACCTTATAAATTACAGTATATATATAAAAGAAGGGAGAAGAAAACTTGCGGCTATAACTAGCAAAAAGATTATAAACCGGTTAAAGCTAAACCATAATAAAGGATTAAAACCTTCATCGAATGTCAGAGATCTCACCGAATATAGACTCTTTCATTGACGAGAGCCCGAGTTTCCGAACCAGGAATTTGCTTAAAGCCCTTCACTAAAAAATATGGATGGTTTACAGGTCCAAAGACACTGGCAATTGTACCAATCCGGTTCAGAGCCTTATCAACGACAACCGAATTCAGCTTTGGAACACTACCTGAGACGTTATCGGGTTTTACTTCATCCCCTCTAATTATCAGGTTTCTTAGACCTGACCTGTGCAGCACGGTACCGAGTCGTTTCATATCAGCCACGAATAGTTATTCCTCTATGCACAGGGCAGAAATACCCCGGCTTCGAGTGGATTAAACTGTCAGTCCCAAATAAGAATATATATTGTAGACTGAAAAGCATATGTAGTCTACGTTCATCATATATAAGTATATCGCAAGACCTATATTATACATTGATCCCAACTAAATTGAAAGAGTAAAGTATAAGATACAGGAGGGGAGAACCACAAGCTTATATATTAAATAGACATTGTTGGCAACAATCAGACCCTAAGTCTAGGAATATTCAGAACTTTAACTCCGAATAATGAAGACTATAGGTCTGGGAAATATCCAGACTCTAACTCCGATTAATGAAGACTATAAGTCTGGGAAATATCCAGACTCTAACTCCGATTAATGAAGATCATAGGTCTGGAAAATATCCAGACTCTAACTCCGATTAATGATCTCGTTCCAGGGAGGAGAATCATTGTCTAAGTTCGTATATTTTTTTGGAAAGGATGTAACTGATGGTAAGAGTAGTATGAAAGACCTGCTTGGAGGTAAGGGTGCAAACCTTGCCGAGATGGCAAATCTCGGAGTTCCCGTACCACCTGGCTTTACAATAACAACCGAAGTTTGTGTACTTTATCTTAAGGAAAATAAATATCCAGAAGAAGTACTCAGGCAGGAAAAAGAAGCAATCGATAAGCTGGAAGCCTTAAATGGCAAAAGGCTGGGAGATCCCGAAGATCCGTTGCTAGTCTCTGTAAGATCTGGAGCCAGAGTGTCCATGCCGGGGATGATGGACACAGTTCTGAATCTTGGACTTACGGACAAATCAGTTATAGGACTCGCAAAAAAAGTCAATGATGAAAGGTTCGCTTATGACTGCTACCGAAGATTTATCGCCATGTTTGGGGACGTGGTTCTTGGAATTGAATTCAGAAAATTCGATTCCTTAATCGAGGACAAGAAGAAAGAACTGGGGGTTAAGTCCGACACCGACCTTGATTCAAAAGCATTGAAAGAATTGGCAGAAAGATTTAAAGGAGTAATCAAACTCGAAAAAGGATTTGAGTTCCCTCAGGACCCTAAAGTTCAGCTTCAGATGGCAATTAACGCTGTTTTTGATTCATGGAATAACCAGAGGGCCATTACCTACAGGAAGCTCAACGGCATTGATGACAGCTGGGGCACAGCTGTTAATGTGCAGACCATGGTCTATGGGAACAGAGGAAACACTTCAGGTACAGGTGTTGCTTTTACAAGAAATCCTTCTACAGGCGAAAAAAAGTTCTTTGGGGAATACCTCATCAACGCACAGGGCGAAGATGTTGTTGCCGGGATAAGGACACCGGACTTTATTAATACACTCGGAGACAAAATCCCGGAAGCCTATGCCCAGCTTGTGGACATCTGCCAGAGACTTGAATCCCACTTTACAGACATGCAGGATATAGAGTTTACCATTCAGGAAGGGAAACTCTACATGCTGCAGACCAGGACCGGAAAGCGCACAGCTGCCGCAGCCGTGAAGATCGCAACCGATATGGTGGCAGAAGGGCTCATAGACAAAGAAACTGCAGTAAACAGAGTTAAAGCAGAACACATTGACCTGCTCCTGCACCCGAGGATTGACCCGGAAGCAAAGCTTGAAGTAATTGCAAAGGGGCTTCCGGCATCACCCGGAGCCGCTGTCGGAAAGGTGGTCTTTACTGCCGAAGCTGCTGAAGAGATGGCAGAGATAGGCGAAAAGACAATTCTTGTCCGTACCGAGACCTCACCTGAAGACATTGGAGGCATGGCAGCTGCACAGGGAGTCCTTACCGTGCGCGGAGGGATGACCTCTCATGCTGCAGTGGTTGGAAGAGGCATGGGCAAACCCTGTGTCGTTGGTTGCGGAGAAATCTCAATCGATATGAAGAACGCCCATTTTATGGTAAATGGCTTCACCATTAAAGAGCATGAATTTATCACGATTGATGGAAGCATCGGGAGCGTCATTATCGGGAAAGTAGACTTGATTGATGCAGAGATAAATTACGACCTGAGAAAGCTTCTCATCTGGGCTGACGAAATAAGGACTCTCGGAGTAAGGACAAACGCCGATAACCCGGCTGATGCAGCCCTTGCCCGCGAACTCGGTGCAGAAGGTATCGGGCTTTGCAGGACAGAGCACATGTTCTTCGGTGAAGACAGGATCCCCGCAGTAAGGGAAATGATCATGGCCGAAGATGAAAAGACAAGGAAGAAAGCCCTCAAAAGGTTGCTCCCCATGCAGAAAGAAGACTTCATCGGAATCTTCCGCAGCATGGAAGGCCTTCCTGTAACCATCAGGCTCCTCGACCCTCCTCTGCACGAGTTCCTTCCTGATAAAGAAGAGCTCGACGAAAAACTCAGGGAACTCGAAACCTCCGGGGACTGCGGGAAGATCGATGAGGTGAAAAAAGTCATCCAGCGCGTAGTTTCCCTTAAGGAACTCAACCCCATGCTCGGGCACAGGGGCTGCAGGCTCGGTATTACCTATCCTGAAATCTACAACATGCAGGTGCGGGCAATAATGGAAGCAGCCTGTGAGCTTACAGCTGAAGGAATGGAAATTGTCCCTGAAATCATGATCCCGCTTGTGGGCCTCGTAAAAGAACTCTCCCTTTCTAAAGAGGAAGTTTGTAAGACGGCAGAAACAGTAATGGCTGAAAAAGGCATGAAAATCGACTACAAAGTAGGAACAATGATCGAATTGCCCAGAGCCACAATTGTCGCAGACCAAATTGCAAAGGAAGCTGACTTTTTCTCCTTCGGGACAAACGACCTTACCCAGACAACCTTCGGGTTCAGCAGGGACGACGTATCCAAATTCGTGCCCATCTACCAGAAGGCAGGCATCCTTGAACATGATCCCTTCGCAGTCCTGGACCAGGAAGGCGTTGGCGAGCTGATGAAGATCGGAATCGGAAAAGGACGCTCCGTCAAACCCGAGCTCAAGATAGGAATCTGCGGAGAACATGGCGGCGAACCGAAATCCATCACCTTCGCGCATCAGATAGGCATCGATTATGTAAGTTGCTCCCCTTACAGAGTTCCTATCGCAAGGCTTGTAGCTGCGCAGAGCACAATGGAAATCAGAGACGCAAAAAATAAAAGAACCTGAAATTTGAATTCTGGCAGGACCACATCCTGCCTCCAACCTTCTTTTTTGAAAAATTACTCCCAAGAGCGTAGAAAATCTACCCGTTTCCAATCTTCCAAACCCGAAAAATGTTTTATTTTCACATAAAACAAACACGATATTCTAAGAATTACAGGAACAAAAATGAAAGTACTGATACTTTTTTACCATATGCTCATTAAAAGGTATTTGAATTAATCAAAAAGTATATGCACCGACAAAAGAAAAACAGGAAAAAACAAAACATCAGGAAAAAAAAACCAAAAAATCTGGAAATGGAAAGTTTGATGAGCCAGAATCAGCTCATCTTCAGTATTCCCTTGCGATCATATAGTCGGCAATCTGGAGAAGAAGGTCCTTTTCGGGACAGTCTTTGAGGACATCCAGTTTTGCCTTGCCTTCATTGATGTATGAGATTGCAAGGTTCCTTACGTAATCAAGGGACCCACATTCTGTAAGAGTTAGGACGGCAGCCTCAGTTTCTTTGAGAGTGGCTTCCCCTCTTCCGAAGATATCCAGTTTCACGCCTTTCCCGAAAGCGTCAATGACGATAAGGGTATGCTTCCCTTCCATGAGGTCGCTTCCCCTTACTTTTCCGAGCACTTCCTCGGGGGAGATCATGTCAAGGACGTCATCGTACATCTGGAAACCGATTCCTATAAGGCGTCCATACTCGGATAAAGCCTCGGCAGTCTCGTCAGATGCCCCTCCTAAAAGGGCTCCGATTTTGGCTGCGGCTGCATAAAGGACAGAGGTCTTTTTTTCCACCATCTCGATATACTCAAGTTCCGTAACTCTTTCTCTTGTTTCGAAGTCCATGTCAAGCCACTGGCCTTCACAAATTTCGGTACAGGTCTTTGAGAGGACATCCATACACTTTAAAATCCTGACAGGCTCATTTTCGACTTTTGACAGAATTTCGAAGGCTTTAGAATAAAGAGTGTCGCCGGCAAGAATTGCTCCGGCTTCACCCCATTTCACATGGACTGCAGGCATTCCTCTGCGGATATCATCTTTGTCCATTATGTCATCATGGATCAGGGTAAAATTATGTACAAGTTCCACGGCCACTGCTGCAGGCAAAACGGACTTGAGATCGGAGCCGACAGCTTCTGCTGCCAGAATGAGGACTGCCGGACGAAGGCGCTTTCCACCGGCGTCCACCAGATAACGAGAAGCTTTGTACAGCTCCTCCGGGCGGGTTACTGGAAGCAGTTCGTCAATTGCAGCATCAACATGGGAACTTCTTTTTTTGATCTCATCAATAAGCGTCATAAGCATCACGAGAATATGGGGTTTTTCATTATAGAGTTACTCTTCTATATATAACACTTCGCCGTTTCTCAGAAGGTGTACGGTGTCTCCGAGTACATACCCCGCATCTTCCGCCATCTCTATGTAATGTCCGTGCATTTCCATATTCCCATGGGCAGGAATTACATGCTCGGGATTTACCATGCGCAGAAGTTCCCAGTGATCTTCTCTGTACGCGTGCCCTGATACGTGGACATCGTCATAGATCCTCCCGCCCTTCATCCTGAGTTTGGTCTCAAGGGCATAGCGGTTTGCCTGAGTTAACGGGCTCGGGATCACATTTGCTGAGAAAATGATCTTGTCTCCGGGCTCAATTGCGTAAGGAGTTTCCCCATTTGCAATCCGCACGAGAATGGAACCTGGCTCTCCCTGGTGCCCTGTAACAATAGGCAGATATTTATTCTTGCCTTCCTGCATTATGCGCTTGAATGCCCTGTCGACATCTTTTCTCATGCCATAAATCTCCACATTGGAGGGCAGTTCAAGATAACCGACATCCCTGGCTGCAGTCACGTAACGTTCCATGGACCGCCCCAGAAGCACAGGAATTCTGCCCATTTCCTCGGCAGCCTCGATAATCGCTTTGAGCCTGGCAATGTGAGAGGCAAAAGTCGTAACGATCATGCCCACATCGGACTCTTCTGTCCCGAGCAATACATCCCTAACCATATCCTTTGCGATCTGTTCTGAAGGAGTCTTTCCTGAGCGCCCTGAATTCGTGCTTTCTGTAATCATTGCAATGACCCCTTCCTTTCCGAGGGATTTGAAGCGCTCAAAGTCAGGAGCCTCACCCATTGTCGGAGTCCTGTCCAGCTTGAAATCACAGGCATAGAGGACCGCTCCTGCAGGAGTGTGCACAGCTGCAAGTACACAATCAATGATACTGTGCTGAACCCTTATGAATTCTATAGAAATGTCTTCAGTAACCTGGTAGGTCCCGCCTGCCTGCAAAGGAATAACTCTGTTGCAGACCTCGAACTTGCGCTCGGACTCTATCTGCTGTTTGATGATAGCTGCGGTATAGGGAGTGGCAAGTATAGGAGCATTGTACCTGTGGGCGAGTTTTGGAATCGCACCAATGTGGTCAAGGTGTCCGTGAGTACAGACAATTGCCCTGACAGTCCCGTTGATTTCTTTCATAATAGTATCATCAGGAATTGCACCCATCTCGATCAGTTCAAGAGAATGCATCTTATCAATTTCAACATCTTCATGAATTTGAACCCGGTCAAGCCTGAGACCCATATCCAGAATAACAATATCTTCACCTATAATAACAGCAGTCATATTGCGGCCCATTTCGTTATATCCGCCGACTGCAACAATGCCTATTTCAGTCATATTTTTTAACCTCTTATTTAGTTTTTTACTTTTTTATCCTTGTGAAACCGAAACCTCAAAAAGAATCAGGTGACGGTCTTGAATCAATGACCATGAATGTGGAACTATAATAGAGAACTATAGGATCGTCTTTAGAAAAGCCACTTCTAAAAGCTAGTTCTTACACCCTGAAAGAAGTCCCCTCCTGGATGAAATGCACCAGGCTGCAGTTCCTGGAAGAAGAATACAACTTTAAATATATATTTGTTTCATTATACAAATATTTTGACCTGCCGAAATTTCCGGAAACTAACTCTAACCCTGTTTTCATATAATACAAATTTCCAAAGGGCTCTCCGACCTATCTAGAGAATTCCGGAACCGAGCTTGATCTACAGACACTTTCAGTATTCTTCCTTAGTCACAGCTATTTCTCAAAAAGCTTGTTTCCAAACAGACTTTAAATTCGGGTAAGCTTCTACTTTTAAATGACTTAACTAAACTCTTTCCTATATTTCAGTAAACTATTCTAACCTGTTTCCTATATATTTCAGTAAACTATTCTAACCTATTTCCTATTCCAATAACCTATTTTTCCATATTTTAATGATTTATCTTCATACTCCATGCCTTGACTTATTCCTTTATTCCAGTGTTTTCCGTTCTAGCTGATTCAGCATGGAACCTACCTTAATACTTACCGGAATAATTTATGATTGGTCCCTTATTCCAGTTGATCTTATGAACAATTCCTGATTTAATGAACCTGATCAGTAATTTTTAATTTAACAATTACATAAATGACTTAAATACCACATAAATAACTTAAATAAATGATTTAAAGAAACTGATCTTAAATAAAGATTTTAAATAACCAATCTCTGGGATTGTTCCCGAATTGAAGATTTTAAAGAGTGAATTCCAGGGGATACTAACTCCAATTAACGTATAGGTTGTCTTTATCCCAGGAAATTGATCTCTAAACTGATAATTTCATGAGTAATTCAAAGAATTGATTCCTGAATTAATGATCTTAAGTTGCTAATTTCTTCTATGATTATAAAGATAATTAGATATCGAGTTCTATTCTACTAAATCCTATTCTGGTAGTTATACTTATCTGAATTACCGGAAAAATTAACTCTCTATTTCACGGTGTTACAGTGAACTGATAACCAGCAAGATTGATAGCCAGCAGGCTGAGAGCCAGAAACTGATAGTTTCTCTGCCAATTTGTCACTTAAGATATTTGTTTTGTGAAAGCTGTTTTGTGAAGGTTGTCCTGTTAAAGGACATGTATTACGGCTCTGTAAACCCGGTTAAACTGCTTCCAGCGTTCCAGATCTACTCATAATAACTCTGGAATTCTATGCAGTTTATTAATAAACGGTATCTTTTACCCTTACAGTACACCTAAAGGGAAACATAGCTAATTACTTTTTCCCTGATTAAGAGTTCAGAGATACAACATTTTTCAGATTAGTATTAACTAACATTAACTATTTTCTTTTGAGACATTACTTCCGTTTTACGTATAAATATTGTCATGGAAAAAATTCGTAGTCTAATAGATCTGGAATCAAGTGAACTACCCCTCCCTAAAGCTCTGGCCTAATGGCTCAAGCTTTTGAGGAAGGTGCTTCCTGCTTCATTCTCCAGAGCAACCTCTGCGAGTCCACAGGCTCTACCTCTTGTCCCAGGAGTGCAAATTTTTTGATGTTAATAGCGGCATTAATGTCTCGATCGTGGTTAGTTCCGCAATCGGGACACTGCCACTCTCTTATTTCTTCAGTTAGATCTTGATATTTGTATCCACAAACATTACAGGTCTTTGATGAAGGTTCCCATTGCCCTATCTTCAATATAGTTTTTCCTAACCATTCTGCTTTATACTGTAATTTCAGGACAAAACTATACCAACCTGCATCTCCGGTTGATTGAGCACGATTGTGGTTTTTCATCATTCCCTTGATATTCAATGTCTCAATAGCTATCGCTTGGTTGTTGCTTATGAGCTTTTTTGAGACATTGTGTTGGAAGTCATGTCTTTGAGTTGAGATTAGTTCGTGCAGTTTAGCAAGCTTATATACTGCCTTTCTTCTGTTTTTAGAACCGATTACTTTTCCCGAAACTCTCCTCTGCAAACACTTCAGCCTTTCAAGAGAATTCTTCAGGAATTTAGGATTATCAATTTTCTCTCCTGTTGATAGTGCAGCAAATGTTTTGAGTCCTACGTCTACTCCGATGAGAGTAGCATGAGAAAAAGGTTCGGGTTCTGGTAGTTCTATTCCATCATCCGTTAAGACGCTTATATAGTATTTTCCAGTAGGAGTTCTCGATACTGTTAATGTTTTCATCTTTCCTTGAAAAATGTCTCTGTGCATCTTAACTTTTATCCAACCGAATTTAGGCAACTTAATTTCTAACTTTTCTACATTAAGATCATAATGTTGTGGAAGCTGGAAAGAAAAATGATGAT
This sequence comes from Methanosarcina subterranea, assembly GCF_055385895.1. Classification (NCBI taxonomy): domain Archaea; kingdom Methanobacteriati; phylum Methanobacteriota; class Methanomicrobia; order Methanosarcinales; family Methanosarcinaceae; genus Methanosarcina; species Methanosarcina subterranea. The sequence goes on from NZ_AP042426.1 coordinate 4,369,134, forward strand.
CCTTTTTGCTTTTTCTTTGAGGATAACCGAATCCGAAATTGAAAAAGTTTGTGAAAGCTTTATTTAGATTTCGGCTTGCTTGCTGAAGTGCCCCGGCGTTAATCTCTTTTAGCCAGGGATATATTTCTTTTAGAACTAACAAGTGATTATTAAGATCAAATTCAGAAATACTTATTCTACACTTTCTATATAATGTAGATTTAATATTTAGAAGTTTGTTATAGACGAACCGAGTACTACCGAAGTGTTTTTCCATAAGAACTTTTTGTTCTTTGTTAGGGTAAATCCTGTATCGGTTTCCTCGTTTCATTGGCATTATATATGTTTTGAAACTATGTTAAGATTAACAGATTTACTATCGATATAATATCTGGAAGTTGACGGCTTCCATCCCCCACCTGTTCGATCCGGTAAACCGGATCTCCTGAGGAGGGGGTCTTCTCGCCTTACGAGATAAATCCGTAATCGCAACCTGTAATATGCTAGTCAGGCAGGTGAAGGATGGAAGGGAAGAATGGGAGAGTTACGACCCCTCTTCCTTAAATTAGAGTGCGTTTTTGGGTAAAGAATAGTCTTTTACATTAAAACCGCGCTGCCCAAGATATTCAAGTGTCCATCCGGTAACAACAACCTGCGCGTTATGCATAGCCTGGATGTTTGCACAGCCACAAAGAAACATTGCAGCTCTGAACTCATCAAGCATACGGGATAGAACACTGACAACTGATTCTTTTCCTTCAAGAGAGGGACCCACAAAAGGTAGGGCTGCACTTGCCACACTGGCTCCGATAGCAATGGATTTTGCAATATCAAGCCCGGTCCTTATTCCACCTGTTGCAATAAGAGGGAGAGAAACCCTTGACTCAATTAAGCTGGCAACAGTAGGGATTCCGAAGTCCCAGAAAAGCTCCCCGAGGCGTTCGGAGACTGAATCCCGGCTTTCTTTTGCCCTGTAGACCTCGACTCCTGCCCAACTTGTACCGCCCACACCCCCAACATCAATTGCAGAGACTCCGGCTTTTTGAAGAAGAAGAGCATCTTCCCTGGAGATGCCTGCCCCTGTTTCTTTCACAATCACGGGTGTTTTGACCGCAGAACAGATTTCAGAGATCATATCCAGGCAGCCGGTAGCATCCCTGTCCCCTTCGGGCTGGATGGCTTCCTGTAAGAAATTCAGATGGATGGCAAGGGCATCGGCACCAATCATTTCAATGAGTTTTTCTACCCCTTCAACCCCGTACTGGCGGATCTGGGCAGCACCGACATTTCCGTAAACAAAGGCATCCGGAGCCTCATCCCTGACAATCCTGAAAGAGTCTTCCTGAGCAGGGTCATCAATAGCAGCCCTCTGGCTGCCGACCCCGATTCCTACCCCCAGTTCTTCGGCTGCAGCTGCAAGTGCAGCATTGACAGGGATAGTGTCAGGGTGTCCTCCTGTAATAGACGCAATTAAAAATGGAGCTTGCATTCTTTTCCCAAGAAAGTCCACAGAAAGGTCGATCTCGTCCATGTTTAATTCAGGAAGCGCCCTGTGGATTAGGGTCACATCACCAAAACCCGCACTGACCCTTCTGGCTTCAACCGGGCTTTCAGCGCAGAGCTTGAGATGTTCTATCTTTCGCCTTGAGGTAGTATTGATCATGCTTCATACCCTTTATCCGGACTGATCCTGGTCCCTATGGATTCCCCATTCAAGAACCTGTAAATGTTATCCGCTTTTCCTGCATTGAATATATGTGAAGTGATACTAGAATTTGTGCTAAGTTCCAGAAGTTCCAGAACCTTCCCGAGCATTCCACCTGTAACGTCGGTACTTCCGGAGCCTCCGATAAAGTGCCGAAATTCCTCAAAGTTTTCAGGAGTAATCTCAGGTATCGGCTTTCCGTCCTTATCGAGCACTCCATCTTCAGCAGAGCCCAGACCGAGTCTGGTGATCCCGAGTTCTTTTGCCAGATAGGGAACGATCTGGTCTCCCGAGAGGATACAGGTCCCGAGTTCGATATCCATAGAAACGTCTCCGTGCAGTACAGGGACAAGACCTTTTTCGAGCATGAGCTTTATGCTGTCAAGGTACATGCTCTCTATCCTCCCGTTTCTGCAAACAGTACATCCCATAGGATGCACAGCAATAGCCCGGACTCCAAAACTGTTCAGGGCATCCACTACCTTTGAGGCAAGTTTCTTTACGGATTCATGGGTTACAATCGCCCCTTCAGGATCAAATGTTCTGTCAAGCCCGTATTTTTTAGCGTAGATATGCCCGAAAGAACCGGCTCCATGTACAATAATCATTTTTCCCCTGAAGCCCGAAACTTCCCGCGCAATCCTGAGAAGGTCAGCCTCTTTTACAATCCCTTCATATGCGCCTTTGTCAGTAATGGCGCTGCCTCCGAGTTTAAGGATAACAGGTTCGGTAGAAGTATTCATCGTATCACTTGACGCCTTATTAAATAACTTTCAATCGGTCTAAGGAATTATTTTGCGAAGATATTAACACCATTAATGGTTGTTAATCAGGAATGATAGCTAGTTAATGGTGGGTGGTGAGTAATTGTTGGTGAGTGGTTGTTGGTGAGTACTTGTTGGTGAGTAGTTATTAGCAATAAATAGTCATCATCAAATACTCTATCAGGTTTTCAGGCTCATTTTTTTGAAAAAATCCGTAAAAATTCAGGAACTTTTTGACTGTTTACAGTACAGGGATTTTGTTTGCAGAAAAGCAAACTTTCCGAAATCCTTTAAGGCTCAGTCAATTTTCAACCCCTGTTCCGTGGGTTTTGTAACTGTAACCTTGCCTCCTGCACTTGCAATGGCTTCAGCTACCTGAGTGCATTTTTGCGGCGCTGTGAGTGCAACCATACAGCCGCCACCTCCGGCTCCTGTAATCTTTGCCCCGAAAGCTCCTGCTGCCCTTGCGGAATAGATCAGCTGTGAAAGCTCAAGGATATTTACTCCGAGTGCATCAAGCAGACCCTGGTTTACGTTCATAAGCCTGCCAATCGAAGAATAATCTCCGGAGAGCACAAGGGTTTCCCCAATTCTGGAGATTTTGCCAATAGAAGCCATGAGGGGGTCAATCAGTTCAGGATAGCACTGACGAAGCTGCCTGACATTTGCTACAAGATCTTTTGTAGAAGAAAAAACTCCGGTATCCCCGATCACAATTCCACAGTCAGGAGTCTTCAGTTTTCTCCGCTCCGGGATAGTGACAACACCTCCGAAAGTAGAAACATATGTATCCGTAGGGCTTGCTGCGCCCTGTACCTTTATTTCAATATCGTGCCCCAGTTTTGCAATCTCTTCAAGGGAGAAACCGCATCCAAAAAGTTCGTTGAGAGCGCCTATGCTTGCAATCGTTACCGCAGCGGAAGACCCGAGCCCTGAGCCCACAGGGATATCGGAATCGACAGTCAAAAAGACGCCATTCAGGGGGACAAATTCCCTCATTTTCTCTATAACCGCAGAAACATAGGGATGTTTTTCAAAATCAAGCCCTGTCCTGCCAATCTGCGATTGGATAACTGTGGAGTCGTTTAACTCCACCCGCACCCGGGTCCTCAACTCTACTGCACATGCTATTGCAGTTTCTCCATAAACAACCGCGTGCTCTCCGAAAAGATAGATTTTCCCGGGCGCAGAACATGAAACCATATTATTCCTCAAAAGTTTTCCAATTTTTGTTGAATTTGAGCATGTAAAGTAATGAACTTTATCCTCGGAAGGATGGTTATGAGTAAAAGTAAAAATAGTATAAAAAAACCTATCCTTGCATGAACTCTATCCCGGATGTTTTCTGAACAATCATAAAGAAATTTATTCATTTTTCCGTAGACGTATTTTACTTTTACGTAAATTTGCTTTACTTTCCGTAAACTTATTTGTTGCTTCACAATATGTTATTCTACAATAATTGCAGCGTATCCGACAACAGCACTCACATCTCCGGAAACATCCCCACTATTTGCGTATTTGAGCAGAGTGGCTTTGGATCCTCCGATTTTTTGAGAAGCCGAAAGCATTGCAGCAATGGGACCGTATCCGCAAACTGAAGCATTTCTTTGATAGAGCCGACCGTACATGTCTGAAATATTGAAGTTCAGAATAGCATCTATGACTTCGGAATCTATTTCCTGTGCGTGTTCTGCAGTTTCATAGTGAGTAAAATCACTGGATGCTATGATTACCGCACGTTTTCCACTTTCGGAAATAAGGTTAGCAACAAGGTTTCCCACCTCAACTGCAGTTTCTTCATCCTGCATACCCATGCATATAGGAAGAATTTTAAAACCCTGTCCGAAGCGGTACTGAAGGAAAGGAAGCTGGACTTCAATAGAGTGCTCGTATTTATGCCCGAGTTCGTCTGCATCAACGATGCTCCCGAGAAATCCGTCGGCAAGTTCAAGATCAACATCAATATTTCCCAGGGGAGTTTTCCATGTTTCCCTGGATACTGATACTGGCGAACCATAGCCTGTATGGTTGGGACCGAAAAGGACATAGGTATCGGCTTCAGGGAGGGTTGCATAAGCTTGTGCAGCCACTTTCCCGGAATATATATACCCGGCATGCGGGCAAACAGCCCCCCGGACTTCTCGTTCCCTGATCTCCAGGCCTTCGAAACATCGTTTAAGTTCTTTCTCCAGATTTTCACAACGCAGGGGATAGAACTGCCCTGCAACTGCTGGCTGTCTCATTTCCAATCACCCATAATATAAGATATGGGCAATTTTTATAAACCCTTGCAGTATGCAGGACGGATATTTCGAAATCAGAGGGGAGTTTCGAAATCGGGCAACTCGTAATTGAAGGGGGTATCATTGAGTCTGGATACTTCCCTTGCAAGCAGCCAGTAAACAAGAGAAAGGGCTTTCCTACCCTTGTTGTTGGTTGGGATTACGAGGTCCACATTTGAGGTAAGGTTGTTAGTGTCACAAAGTGCTACAACAGGCACTCCAATGCTTGAAGCTTCCTTAAGAACCTGGGCATCTCCAGCCGGATCAGTTACAATTATAACATCCGGTTCGAAGAAACCATGTATCTGCGGGTTTGTAAGGGAACCAGGAATAAACCTTCCGAGCATTGCCCTTGTGCCGAGTGCCCTTGAGAACATTCTTGCAGGGTGCTGCCCGTACTGCCTGGAAGATACTACAAGAATTCTGGCAGGATCATAGTGAGATAACAGTTTTGATGAAACTCTGATCCTTTCGTCTGTTGACTGGATATCAAGTACGTATAACCCGTCAGTTCTGACTCTGTATACGAAACGCATCATATCCTGAGTCTTCTGCTGGGTCCCTATGTGAACACCTGCTGCCAGGTATTCGTCTATGGACACAAGGGATGTGGATCCCTCTTTAGGAGAAGCTGCTTCTTCCTCCGATTCTACAGGTACAGATTCGGTCTTTACTGCGGCTTCCTTTTCAGGTGCAGGTTTTGCTTCAGCCACGATATTTTCTTCAGGCAAAGGCTGTGCTCCGGTTTCCTCCTGCCCTGTCTGCTCAATTTCCTCCATAAAGTCACCTCATAAAATATAGAATCAACAATAAAACGCATTCAGCATCTGAAATGTATCCCATTACGTTTTCAGCTTTTCTTACGTTTGACCGTTATAGGAATAACTCCGGCCTTCAACTCTTCAATGGCTACACCCAGGGGGTCCAGCCGCCCGTCATCTTCAACCAGGACAGGAGCCCCCATTGCTATCTGCAATGCTCTTGCACCTATAATTCGTGCACGCTCGAACCGGGTATACTTTTCCTTGACCAACAGATCACCCTGAAACTTAAAAACGCTCCGATGAATTCCGATAATCGAGAAGCATGATAAATTTGATATATTTAGTACATACACCTGACAACCAGTACCCTTGAAAAAGGGAAATGGGACCGCTGAGATTCGAACTCAGGTTCCGGCGTCCCGAACGCCGAAGGATGGACCAAGCTACCCTACGGTCCCTTACTGGTACGGTGAGAGCACGTCAACAAGTTCGACATGACTGAGGAACATTCTGCGGCAGCAGTAACGGGTGATCCCGAGATCATCCAGTACTGCAGCAGAGTCTTCGCCGTCATTGACGCGTCTTTTGTACTCATCCCAATAGTTAGAGATTACTTTTCCACATGAGAAACATCGGACTGGGATCATAACTGTCCTTACCTGTAAGATTTCTGATATTTTGCCCTTGCTCCAGGCCCACCAAAGTTTTTGGATTCTTTCTGCCTGGAATCGCTTACAAGTAAACTGCGGTCGTAGGTTGCAAAGTTGTCTCTGATGGCTGTGTCATTTGTCCATTCCACAATACCACGGGCAACTGCAGTCCTTACTGCGTTAGCCTGTCCAACGATTCCGCCGCCCCGAACATCAACATTGATGTCGAGCCCGGAAACAACATCGTTTCCTGCAATCATCAGAGGCTCGGAGATTTTCATCATTGCAAGCTCAGGAGTATAGAGCTCGAGCGGAATTTTGTTGATCCTGACCTTACCGGTACCTTTCATGACTGTTGCGCGTGCAGTTGCAGTCTTGTGCTTTCCAGATGAATTAATTACTTTGACCATGAGGACTCACCCATTAGAACTTTGAACCCATTTTCTGGCTCACTTCACCAAGCTCCATGTACTTGTTGGAACTCAGAAGCCTCTTGTCGGCATCTGTGATAGTGATTGTTTCAGCGCCCTTAAGTTCGTAGGGGACACCTACATAGACTTTGAGCCTGGACATTGCGTCCCTACCTCTTGCTCTTTTATAAGGCAGCATGCCACGAATAGTCCTCTTCAGGATGCGTTCCGGACGCTTCGGGAAGTAAGGCCCGAATTCCGTTGCACCCCTTTCCCGGGTCTCCCGGTACTCTCTAAGGGTGGCTGCCTTTGAGCCAGAAATGATGGCTTTTTCGGCATTTATAATATAAACCTTTTCGTCTCCTGAAAGCAACTGTTTTGCAACTGAACTTGCAAGACGCCCCAGAATAAGCCCTTTTGCATCGATAACCGTCATCTTGTCACCTCAGCGGAAAATCCGGATACCGGACCCTTTTGGATTTGCTTCCATGATCTCTTCGAGACTCAGACACTTGCCGCCAGCTTCAGTGATTCTTTCAACTGCGGATTCGCTGAATGTTACAGCCGCAACAGTAACAGGATGATCAAGGAGACCTGCACCCAGTACTTTTCCGGGGATAAGCAGGACATCATCTTCAGCAGTATGCCTGTTGATCTTGCTTATATTCACAGCCGCATAGTTTCTGGACGGCGCCTCAAGACGTTTCGCAATATCCTTCCAGATGGGGGCAGAATCTACATTTGCCCTATCTTTCAGGGTAAGAATCAGGGAAACGATTCTTGGATTCGTTTTTCTTGTTAGTTTTACCAGTGATTTTTTACCCAATGTATGTTCCTCCGCAAGATTGTTATGGAAATCTCACTCACGCGGAAAAAATTCCCTATCGCGTTCGAACATCGCCATAGCTGCCTTAGCTCAGTAGCCCGAGGCAGCAAATTAAAGATCAAGCGATTAGTCGGATTGGTATGATGTGAATAACATTTCTAGTACATAAAGATTATGTGCGTTGATAGTTCCTAAAAATGTTTATTCATTCTCGATTAACTTGTACATCTCAGAGGCTACATGAATCAAAATTGCACTGGCACATCTGATTATAGGGGCGGCATACGGCATACCGGATAAAGCTGACTTTTGAAACCAATTTGAGAAAGCCGAGAATGTATTAAAGGAAAGAGGAATCCTGTTTTTATAATTAAAGGAATAATAATAATAATAATAATAATAATAATAATAATAATAATAATAATAATAATACTCGGGGAACTATCAATATTCGGGAAATTATCAATATCAAGTCGAGTTAGTATTCGATCTGTGAGCAGGCGCCAAACGGATATTAGATTTCTTTGGAAATGCCAAAATGGAAGCTGAAGGTTAGTGGGGGCACAAAGCAAAGAAGGCCGCGCGATGCCTGGGCTGCTCATCCTGGAGTGTAGCAATCACTTTTAGGGGCCCAATGACATAGGCTCGTTTGCTGCAAACGTTTCTGAATGCAGATATCAAAAATTCGTATTGATACGCACAATAATCACATTTTTGTGGATTGATGGATACTGGGCATGGCCCAAAAAAATGAAACAATCAAACTGAACTTGGTGGTATTATCATGCCTGAGACAGTTATTCAATATCTTCTAAACCGATTAAAGCAGCTGGGCATCAGGGATATTTTCGGCGTGCCAGGAGACTATGCATTTCCTATCAATAATGCCATTTGTGATGATAAGGAGCTGCGCTGGATCGGCTGTTGCAATGAGTTGAACGCCTCTTATGCTGCCGATGGTTATGCTCGTATCAATGGCATGTCAGCGCTGTCTACTACCTTTGGGGTAGGTGAGCTATCCGCGCTATCCGGCATCGCAGGCTCTTACGGGGAACACAATCTGGTATTCCACATTGTAGGAATGCCGGATATGCCGATTCAGGAGAGACATGCCATAGTACATCATACGCTTGGAAACGGAGAGTTCGACCCATTCATGACAATGGCTACACCAGTCGTATGTGCGAAAACAATGCTTACCCCGGAAAACTGCATTCACGAGGTCGAGCGTGTTATCGCGGCAGCCCTGGAGTATCGCCGTCCTGTGTACATCGCCATACCTCACAACTATGTGCATGAAAATATCTCACCCTCCCCGGCGCCAGTAAACGCGCCCGTCAAAAGCGATCCTGAGGTACTGGAAGAGGTGATCTCGACAATTATAAACAAGTTATCTAATGCAAAGAAAGCCTGTATTATGCCAGGTATCTTTGTTGACCGTTTTGGACTCAAGGACTTGACCACTGCCGTTGTTAATGCTTCGGGCTTACCTTATGTGACCATGGCGATGGATAAGTCAGTGCTCGACGAGACTAACCCCTCCTACCTGGGATTATATATCGGACAGCTTGCAAATCCTGAAATTCGGGAATTCGTGGAATCCTGCGACTGCATACTTGCCATAGGCACTATCCTGTTTGATGTTAATATGGGTTTGTTCACGGCAAAGCTTGACAAATCCCGGATCATCAATATCACACCTTCTGATGTCCATATAGGGTATGCCGATTACACCAATCTAAAAATGTTCGATGTACTGGAGGAACTCGCTAAAAGACTTCATAAGCGTACTGATGTAAAGGGACCTGTGGCTAAATCTCCTACATCGCCAGAGGTAGGCGCTGGCAACCCGATAATGGCTGATTATTTATACGCGAGCTACGCGAAATTTTTTAAGCCCGACGATATCATCTTAGTGGATTCAGGCACATCCTTTTACGGCTTACTGCCAATATTCTTACCTGAAGGAGCTAGGTTCCATAACCAGACACTCTGGGGTGCGATAGGCTGGGCTACTCCGGCTTCCTTTGGTGCCGCACTGGCTGCCCCGGACCGGCGCGTAATTCTTATAACGGGAGAAGGGGCGCATCAGATGACCGCTCAGGAGGTCACCCAGTTTCACCGCTATGGCCTAAAACCTATTATTTTCGTGCTGAACAATCAAGGCTACCTGATAGAAAGAATGCTATCCAAGAAGTTAGATTATCATTACAACGACCTGGTACAATGGCAATATCATAAATTACCGGAGGTACTTGGCTGTAATGGCTGGATAATGAGGAGGGCCATCACCTGCGGCGACCTGGATAAGATTATGACAGAACTGAATAATACTAAAACAGGCGCATATGTAGAGATAGTTTCTCCAGAGTTATCGGCGCCCCCGATTATGGAGGCGATTCATAACAATTTGTGAAACCTGTCAAACAAAGTGTCCTGCGGAAAGTGTCCTGCGGACATACTTTTATCTAAACCGCTTCGGAAAGGGTTATAAAGCCGGATATAATCCGGATCATCACTTGCGATCCCATTCATCACTTGCGGTCTCATAAAGATGCGTCACATCCGATTCAACCTCAAACGCAACTATTATTTCCATCCCACTTGAAAAGCTGCGTAATTCCGTTAATAAGAGAAGCCAAGCACAGCCCTGGAAACCTTCCCAAGTACCCCTTCTATATTGCATCCGAACTTCTTTGCCACAATAAGTGCCACTATCCGGATGTCCACAAGATAAGAAAGCCGGTCCTGCATGGAATTGACTTCGGAAACAAGCCTCTGCCTGTTCATTCCCGTATCCGCGGAAACGAAGTCAAGGATCTGTTCAAAGGATATTTCTTCCTTGTGGCGACCTGTGTTCCCTGATTTTCCGGGTTTCTCTTTGAATTCGAGAAAATCCTCTGGCGGCTTATAAGCGTGGGGAAGCCGGACACTTTCAACATCAAAACCAAGTACAAGTGCGCCATCTTTCAGGGAAAGTACGCCTGCTTCAAGGGCGCGGCCCTTTACCTCAGAAGCAATCTTCGGGGAAAACCATTTCAGGTCAAAGGCAAGGGAAAACTCAAAGTCCTTTTCCGGAAGAGAAGCTGTAAGATTTTTCTTAAAAGGAGCTGAAACAACACGTTTAAGTTCTTCCATTCACAAACCTCGAAAAATAACTGCAATGGGAAAGACAGTATAGCATATAATCCATACAGGCGTGAAGCTTCCTTCACGGGTGCAGTTTCACATTTCAAGAAATCCCTGGAAAAAGTAAATATCTCCGGCACAGAATCAGATTAAGCTGTACCGAAGTGAAATATTTTTGGAATATCTTTTACTGCAATTTACTGGAAATGAATTCAGAGGGTAACAAGCTTTGCATTGATGATTCCGGGAACTTGCCTGACCTCTTCAAGGATTGCATCAGAGACGTCGGTATCCACATTAAGAATCATCATGGTCACACCTCCGACTTCTGACCTTCCGACCTGCATGCCTGAAATGTTGATATTGTTTTTACCAAGAACCATGCAACATGGCCCGATAACGTTCGGTTTGTTAATGTGCTTGGCAAAGATCATACGGCCTGCAGGAAAGATATCTACCCAATCATCATCAACGGAAACAATCTTAGGCTCGTCTCCAACAACAGTTCCGGCAACCAGCTTAGCCATTTCTCCGCTGGTTAGCCTGATACTGACAGTTGAAGAATACTCTTCTGCGGATTCGGACTTGCTTTCCACTACTGCGATCTTTCTGGACTTTGCAAGGATAGGAGCATTGACGTAATTTACTCCGGAGCCGACAGCCATCTCAAGCAGCCCTTTGAGAGCAGAGACAGTAAGAGGCCTTGTATCTTTCCCGGAAATTTCCCCGTTGTAAGCGATCTCTACCTTTTCGTAGTTGCCGTCTACAAGCTGACCTGCAATTTTGCCCATGATTTCAGAGAGCCTGATGTAAGGGGCAAGGACTGCCATAGCTTCGGGCTTTACGGATGGGATATTGATTGCGTTCTTTGCAAGCCCGCCAGTAAGGACCGAAACAACTTCTTTGGCAATATCAATTGCAACATTAACCTGAGCTTCCTGCGTGGAGGCACCGAGGTGAGGAGTTACGATAACATTGTCAAAGTTAAGAAGAGGGCTGCCAAAAGGAGGTTCTTCAACAAAAACGTCCAGAGCTGCCCCTCCTACCTTACCGCTTTCAAGGGCTCTTATCAGGGCTTCTTCACTGATAATGCCGCCGCGTGCGCAGTTAAGAATCTTGACTCCAGGTTTCATGAGGGCAAACTGCTCATCATCAAGGATATTTCTGGTCTCCTTGATAAGAGGGGTGTGCACTGTGATGTAGTCGGCCTCTTTTGCTATTTCGTTAACCGTCGCCAGCTTGACTCCGAGTTCCATAGCCCGCTTCTCGGAGATGAAAGGATCATAGCCCATAAGGTTCATTTCAAGCCCTGAGGCTCTCTTTGCGACTTCAGACCCTATTCTTCCAAGTCCTATAACTCCCAGGATCTTGCCTTTGACCTCGATACCCATGAACTTGTTGCGCTTCCATTCCCTGGCTTTCAGGGAAGCGTTGGCCTGAGGGATATTCCTGGACATCGACATCATCATGGCAATTGTGTGCTCAGCTGCCGAAATCATATTTCCTTCAGGAGCGTTGGTCACAATGATTCCTTTCTTTGTGGCTGCATCCACATCGACATTGTCGACCCCGACCCCTGCCCTTCCAATTATTTTCAGGTTGTCGGCAGCCTCGATAACTCTCTGAGTAACCTGGGTGCCACTGCGTATTACAAGGGCATCGTATGCCCCGATCTTTTCCACCAGCTCGTTTTCTGAGAGGCCGGTGCAAACGTCAACATTAAAATGTTCTTTTAAAATCTCCAAACCTTCATTGGAGAGTGAGTCGCTGACCAATACTTTCATGTCAATTTCTCCAGATAAATACGATAAACGTGAGATGCTAAATTTTAACAAAGAATACCAATCAACTTAATCACACTTAAGCGTTATCACATGTTTTTAGAGGCGAATTCCCCCATTTTTGATCGTTAAAGCCCATTCCGCACGTTAACCTACAAGCCTTATAATCCCGATCCTAGGCTCGTAACACTGCCCTCCTGCGAGGAGAGAACGGACGACTTCTTCTACGACCTCTTCAGGAATACCTCTTGAGACTGCAGCATCTACAAAAGCAGCGTAATCAATTCCTTTGCCTCCACTCATTTCCCTGAGCAGTTCAAGTACGAATTCCTTCTGGTCAGCTTTGGCACCTGTAGTATCTTCGGCTTCAAAGTTAAGAGTTCTGAGCCCTTGCCTGATAGAGGCCCGGAGCTGTTTTGCAAATACCTGAGGAACGCGTTCCTTCTCAATGGCAATAGAAACTCCTTCGGCAAGCTCTTCGGAAACCCCCCTCTCAAGCAGGTATTCCCTGAGTGTTTCTCCACGGTACCCGCTTGCCAGGGCATCCGAAAAAGCCTCGAGCCTGTCGACGGTCTGTTCTGCAGTATCCACAACCCATCTGTTGCGGATTTCTTCATCTACAACGTTTGCTTCTTCCGCCCGGACAGAGATAAAAATCGAGCCTGGTTCGGGTTCGTAAATTCTAGCCTTTCCGGTAAGGGCTATGAAAGCAGGGACCTGGACCGTTGAAAAGAAAATAGAAGCATCAGGCTGGAATTGTCCTGCGTATACAGTAAAGGCTCCCGTAGGGTCAACTATCCGGGCTTTCCACATTTCATTTTGCGTACCTATGCTGTCGAGTTCGGTAAGCACGCCAACTATAAAGACACGGTTGAGAATAAGCCCCAGAGGGCTGATAAGAAGATTTGGGGATTTCGAATCAGCTGCTTCGGATGCAGACCTTGTAGATTTCTCAAGCTCTCTGCAGGCTTCAAATTCCTTTGCAAAAACCCTTTTTGCAACTTCCCTTTTAAGCAAGATTTATTCCTCCTCCAGAGACCTCTGAGACGTGATCCTCGTCATCCGGCCCGAGCCTGTGCAACAACTCGACAACTCTAACAGCAAGGTCATCTTCAGGCACCCAGGCACTTTCTGCAACAAAAGAAACCCCATATTCTCCTTTTGAAGAGTTCCCGCGTACTGCCAGGTAACGGCCGGTAAGGATCCTTCGCAGATCTTCATAGACAGCATCTTTAGAAATATCGGAAAACATGAGCTGTTCGGCTTCCTCAAGAGTTTTCCCATATATAGTCTCTGCAAGTTCCCTTGGAAACATGACTGACATTGCCCCTGTCCCGTCATCCAGTACGGCCTTAATCCGCATGTCTCTTACTCCTTCCACCTTGCCGTGCACCCTGCAGTTAGCTTTCTGAACCACACGGCTGCACTCCGGACAGCGGGAAATAATTCCTGAGCCCGGCCTGACAGAAACGACATTGCCTGCGGCAGCTATATCGAACATGCTGTCTTTTGAGGCTATTTCTTCAATTTTCATGGGGGCAGGATCTTTTGCTACGGACTCGAAAGTGAAAGCAAGCTTTTCAGCTTCTTCAGGCCCCACTGAAGAGACTTTAGTACTGCTGAGGATATTGATCGAAGGCATTCCTCTGAACATGCGGATCTGAGCCCCTTCGATCCTGATTATGCTTCCTATATCAATGCCCGGAAGTTCTACCCAGGCAGTAAAGGGCAATCTGGCAGTCTCATCTCCAAGCACGCCGGAAATCACTTTTGACTGTCTGCCCCTGACCAGGACTTCCCTGTGAGAGAGTTGAAGTATGCAGGCTACGGTGCCTATAGAGAAATCTGCAGCACCTACACCAATCAGTTTCTTTGCAGGGCTCTGGGAAAGCTCGGAAAGCTGGGGGAGTGAAGAGTCCGAAACTTTAGATACCAGAGATTGTTCCCCTATGGAAAGCCTGATCCTGTTCTGCCAGAGGCGAGTATAGGCATTTCTGATATTGATTACATCCCCAACTGAGCCTGGCAGTTCTTTCCAGGAAGAAAACACGACTGAACCCGTTTCGTCTGCAAGAACCCCGGTATACAGTTTTGAAGGGCCCTCCTTAACTCCCTCCTGAGGGCGGATTGCCTTTTCCCCGATATCCAGGATTCTGCCTGTTATTTCAAAATTCTTAAGGGCAGCTGAAAGGTCTTTTACCTTCAGAATTTTTCTTTTTCCACCAAACTTACGGAGTATGCTCTCCTTCGCAACCTCCGGCGGGACACGAAAAGCAAGAAGTTTGTCGAATTCTGCACGGATGCCAGTCTTTTCAATATCTCCAAGCGCCCTGGTTAGCTCTTCAAGATGGGGCGCAATTTTTTCATCCATTTTAAGCCTCCATTCGAGACAATAATAAAACAATTCAAATATAAGGGTTTTAGGTTTACTTTACGATTGCAGTAATTTACAACTGCGGGCATTTATAGGTAGTCAGGGTTCAGGACTTTATATTTCCGGTACCTGACATAGACAGATACTTGATTCATAGCAATAAGATATTAGAAAATCATTAACGGTTAGATTAAACAAATTTCGTCCCAGTTAATCTTTTCTTTTATCTTAGTCTATTATTTAATCTTTTAAACATCACTTTTAAAGGACAATTGTTCAGAAATTGTGATCCCAAAGATATATCTCTTCAGGACAAAATCTTTTCCCTGACAAAATATTGAAAGAATTATCTTTGAAAAAACAAACAAGATTCGTGCCAGAAAAACAGATAAGATCCGTTCCTGAAAAGCAGATAAAATCCGAAAAATAGAAATTAACGGCTTCCAAAAAGATAGAACCGAATAAAAAGTCGGAAAGAAATAGAAGAGTAAAAGGGGAACTAAGTATGGAAAGTATAAAAGAAAGGGATTTACAGGTATTAAAAATAGCGACAGCTACATTTATGCTGGCAGTCATATTCACATGCTCTGCAGGTTCTGCAGCAAATCTACAGGTGAACCCTGCAGCAGACGGAGGCTATACCACAATACAGGCTGCAGTAGACGCCGCAAATGCCGGAGATACTATTTTTGTAAGCCAGGGAACTTATGTTGAAAACCTCAAAATAGACAGAGAGATGAGAATCTGGTCTGACTCGAGAAACCCTGAGAATACGATTGTAAAGGCAGCCGACCCTGCCGAAAGTACCGTTGAAATAACTGCTGCCCGGGTAACCTTCAGCGGATTTGGGGTTGAAGATTCGGATAAAGCAGGGATTTTGCTGACAGGAACTAATTACTGTTATATCAACAATAACCGGGCCAGAAACACAGAAAACGGGATTCTTCTGCAGGATGCGGGAAGTAATAACATAAACGGCAACATTATAACCCTGAATGAAATCGGGATAAGGCTCGAAGGCTCAGACTCAAACACAATCCAGGACAATCTCGTTGCTTATAATTACGGACCCGGGATCTCACTTGAAGAAAGCAGCAGGAACATTATCTTTAACAATTACTTCAAGAATGCCGAAAATGTAGAAGACAACGCCGTAAACGCGGATAACACCTGGCAGAGCACCCTCACAACAAAAATCAACCTCGTCCGCGGTCCCTTTATAGGCGGGAATTTCTGGGCAGACCTTGAAGGCACAGGTTACAGCGAGACCTGCGTGGATGAAAACAGTAATGGGATATGTGATTCCGCATACTCCGTAACCGGAGGCGGGTCCGATAACTCCCCGCTTTTCCCGAGAGTTCCGGGTGCAATTACAGCCCTCGATAACAAATTAGATGCCGAAGCTTATGAACAGGGCATGGCAGCCAGAGAAGAGGCAGGAAATGAGACTGAAACCCCTCTGGAAGAAGCAACAGAAGAAGCAACAGAACCCACTGAAGGAGAAGAAACTCCCGAAACTGAGCCTGAAGAAGAAAACGGAGCTCCAGCACCAGGTCTCGGATTTACGGTTCTTGCAGCAGGAGCGGCTTACTTACTGAAGAGGAGAAAGTGAAGAGAAGAGAAAAATAAGGAGTAAAAAGCTCTTAAATATTAAAAAGAGATAAGAAGAACGGCCAGTTAGAGCCGTTCTTTTTACTCGTGAACTTATTTTACTATATTTGGTTTTTTTAATATTGAATGTATTCCATCGCGCTTTTTGAATTAGTTGCTAATAGAGCCATATCCATAGCCCTGCGCTACCCAGTTTTCAACATTGTGATCAGACGGTCCCAATGTGTTTGAGCCTGAGCCTACCTCAACGTAAGGGGATACGTTCCACATAACGTTATCACGAACACTGATCGACCCTTTTGCATTCCAGTTACCAATGCCTGCACTGCTGCTTGATCCTTTGTAATCATGCATAATGTTGTGATGGACATCCACGTTCGTCAGTGTATTTTCCAGCTCAACACAGCACCAGCCAGAGCCTGCACTGCCTGTGAAGGTGTTATGGTCAACCTCAATATTTGCACAGTTGTCCACCCTGACACCTGTGTTGGTCTGAACCTCAACATAACAGTTGTACATTCTGGAGTCTTTAGTGCCGGACAAAAATGACACGCCATCATGTCCTGAGGACTGCATTCTGCAGTTATAGACCTCTATTCCGGAACTTTTACTGATTCTGACACCGTCACTATACAGATAGCGAGTTAGTAAGATATCGTGTACTTTACTATTGGTTACGGATGTGAATTTTATGCAGTTTCGATATGCTCCGTGACCTCCATCTTTAGGTCCGGTTGCTGTACTTTGGAATTGAAGATGAGATACTTCAACGTTAGAAACACCTGACCCGAATATATATGCAGGTGATCCCTCGGAGTTGCAGACTGAACCGGTAGCATAGATTATTGTATCGTCACCTGCACCTTTCAGTACTACATTAGATTTCAAAATTATAGGTGCACTTATCTTATAAGTGCCAGCAGTAAGGAGAACAACTCCCGGGTTACTTGCTGTTGCTCCTGATGCTGCAGAATTTATTGCATTGTTAATTGCAGTCTGGGCATCTGATCCAGATGTCGGACTTACGGTTATTGTATTTTGTGCGCCTAATGCCGCGGGTACGGTTGTTAAAATAAGGCATGCTGCTAGGAATAGGGTTCCTATCTGTCTTTTTAGCATCGTATCACCTTTGGGTTGGATTGGAACTTGAGTAGACTCAAAAAATCATAGAGTTAGAGTCTATTTTTCCCAAAAGCATACACAGCTGTTAAACTAAGACATGTGGTCAGGAATAGGGTTTCCTGTTTGACTTTTAGCATCGTATCACCTTTGGGTTGGATTCAGAATTTTGGGTAAACTCAAAAACTATGGCAGTTATAGCTCTCCAAAAGTTGATACGGTTGTCATAATAAGACATGCTGTCAGGAATAGGGTTCCTAAATTCGTTTTAAGCATCGTATCGCCTCTGGATTGGATTTAGAATTTGAGTAAACTCAAAAACTCCAGGAAAATCGTAAATCTTCCAGGATATTCTCAAAATTCCATATTACGTCGTACTCGTAATGTTTTTTCCGAACTATCTAATTAGACCGAGTATATTCCAAATATCTAATTATGTCGGATCTATACGGTAATTCAAAAATTCTAATTACGTCTGCGTAATATTTTTGAATCTATCCAATTCTATTCTCTGCGTTTTGTGGGACGAACACGGTGCAGAGGATTTTCCACTCTCCAATTACTTATAGGGATCAGTCACTGGAGTAGAGTCGAACATAAAATTTTGCCTTAAAGCATTCAAACTTCGATGCTGATCACAGGATGCTGCTCCTTCTGATCAATACTGTCTATTCACTAAATATAGCGTCTAGCCAGGTCAACTCTTGTGAGGAATTTTCGCTATTTACTATTCATTGTTTAATTGCTGAGTTGACATCTAAGATTCATAAGGGTTATATTATAAAAGATTTTGCATTAATAGACAGAACGTTGAGAAAAATAGTACTTAATATTAAAATGTGTTTAAAAAATAACAGGTTTTAAGTAAATAACTGAAAAAAACGAAAAAGCTAACGAAAAAGCTAACGAAAGTAGATAAAAGAAAAAGGGCAGTTCTCCACCCTTTTCTTTCTGAGAATCATTTGTGGGCAAAATAAGCCACTACTTTTTCTCCATCTACGGCGTCAATCCTGCAGAAGCCGAAACGTTCGAACTGAACTATTTTGTCAAGTTCAGTTGCAATTCCGTGTTCTCCAATTCCTTCAATATCGCCTTCAGGACCACGTACCTTAACAGATATACCGTCAACAGGAGCCCAGTGGATAATTTTTGCCTTTGCTTTTTTAAGGGCTTCAAGCGAAATATCAGAGTGTTTTGCCTGAAGTGGAGAAAGGGAAGTGATTTCAATGTTGCAGAAATCTTTTAAGCGGAGGATGGAGCCAACTTCCAGCTTTTCGATATCATCCTTACAGACAAGCACCTTATTTCTTACGGCAATTTCCCGAACCCCTCTGGAATGGTCAGTAGGGTGGAGAGAAAGTTTAGCAACTGTAGGCTCGGCATCTATAAGTTCTAATTCTACCGGGTCCCAGACAAAGAAGTACCTGTTTGCAATGGGATCTACAATCTTGCGGTTTTCTGCATAGAGGGACTCCATGCTTATACTTACGTCAGTCATCCCGACTCCCATCTCTATCATGAACTTCCTGAGAGCTTCAGCCATTATTCCGCGGCGCCTGATTGCCCGGATTGTTGGCAGGCGAGGGTCATCCCAGCCGCTGTATTCTCCGGCTTCAATGGATTTGCGCAGGGTGCTTGTGCTGAACTTTCCGAACTCGTGGATCTTGACCCTCCCCCAGTGGGTTGTTTTCGGGTACGTCCAACCGAAATACTTATAGATATATGTCTGCCTCTTTTCACTATCTATAAGATCTTTACCCCGGATGATGTGAGTCATGCCGAGCTCGTGGTCTTCGATAGCGCCTGCAAAATCCAGGAGGGGCCAGACAATGTATTTATTTCCAATTTCAGAGCGGGGATGGGACATTTTTCTAATCCTGAATGCCCCCCAGTCCCTCAGAGCAGGGTCTTTATGGTCTATATCTGTCTTTATACGCAGTACAGCCTGCTGGTCTTCATATTCCCCGGCAAGCATCTTTTCCCAGTGCCTGAGGTTTTCTTCCGGGCTTTCATCCCTGTGCGGGCAGGACTGTTTGGCATCCTTTAACTGCTTGAAGTCCTCTCCTTTACAGAAACAGACATAGGCTTTGCCCATCTCGATCAGCTTTTTTGCATAATCGTAATAGATAGGGAAATGGTCAGAGGCATAGACAACCTGATCAGGCACAACTCCGAGCCATTTGAAGTCATCCAGGTACCATTCGTAGGCTTCAAGCATAGGGCGCTTTATATCAGGATCGGTATCGTCAAAGCGCAGGATAAACTTGCCTTTATATATTTTTACATATTCGGAATTGACTACCATGCCCCTTGCGCTGCCTATAGTTGCGGGTCCGTTAGGGTTAGGGGCAAAGCGCATCACGACTTTACCGGTCTCTGCCCCTTCGAGGGGTTTTAAACCTTTGTCAGGTTCCTTCTTCACACTCAGGGCTTCTATAAGCTCGGGAGCAATTTCTGACAGCCGGGTTTCCCAGGCTTCTGGATTCCCTTTAGTAATTTCGGAAACAATAGTTTCAAGGGCAATGGATACTCCATTGGGGTCAGCCCTTAGCTGGGGATATTCCCCCATTACTTTGCCCATTACAGCTTTGGGCTGAGGGGCTTTTCCGTATTTTACAGCGTTTTGAAGGGCGTATTTTTCGATTATTTTAATATCTTCAGGATCTAAGGTCATAGAAGCTTCTCCAGAGGTAAACCTTGATTAAATCACCATTGATAAGATGAGAATATTACACGAGTCAGACTGTATGGATAAACCTACGGTAAGGTAGACAGCTCCATGAGCTGCACTGAATTCGAGGATTGCAGGAAAAACATGTAAATAGGGTTATAAAAAGCCACCGAAGCCCGGAACTCCACAGAAAGAACCGAGAAAAAAATATGATAACAAAAAAGCACATCCGTAAAAGGCTTTTAAGGGCAAAGCCTTTACTTCGGAATGGAGGCTTCAATTTCCCGGATGAGAATTATTTTTTCATTGATTTTGCCCAGATCTCGTTCAAAGTCCTGCAGGAATTTAGGGACAGCATCTCCTGGCACGGCGCCCTGAGCTGAAGGCTTGATAAGATTTGCCTGTTCAAGGACTCTAAGGGAATAACGTACCTTATGGTTCTGCATCCCTGTAACCTCTGCAAGTTTAAGGATTCCTATGGGACCTTCTTCAATTACCTTTTTGAGCACAATCAGGTGGCGCTCTGTAAGGTCAAGTTCAGTTCCAATATGCTCAAGAAGCATCAGACAACCTCGTTTCTAAGTGTTCCGATTCCCTGGATCTCGACTTCCACGGTATCTCCCCTTTGCAGTTCTCCAACTCCGGGGGGAGTACCGGTAGCGATTACATCTCCTACTTCCAAGGTCATAATCTCGGTGATGAATTCAATAAGGTGAGGAATGTCAAAAATAAGGTTTGAAGTGTTAGATTCCTGCCTGGTTTCC
This sequence comes from Methanosarcina subterranea, assembly GCF_055385895.1. Classification (NCBI taxonomy): domain Archaea; kingdom Methanobacteriati; phylum Methanobacteriota; class Methanomicrobia; order Methanosarcinales; family Methanosarcinaceae; genus Methanosarcina; species Methanosarcina subterranea. The sequence goes on from NZ_AP042426.1 coordinate 4,389,966, forward strand.
CCGTTTACTCTACAGACGATCTTTGCATCGCTAACATCAATCTCTTCTGCAGAGACGATATAGGGCCCGAATGCCGCAAAGGTATCAAAACTCTTTGCCCTCGTCCACTGCCCGTCCTTTTGCTGGATATCACGTGCAGTCACATCATTAAAGCACGTATAACCTGCAATCACGTCCTCAGCCTTTTCAGCTGAAATATTCTTGCAGCGCTTTCCGATTACGACCGCGAGTTCGGCTTCATAATCCACCCTCGAACTGGATGCAGGGTAGATTATCTTATCTCCATGCCCTATAACTGCAGACGGAGGCTTTAAAAAGAGAATAGGGGTTTCAGGAACTTCCATGTAAAGCTCCCCGGCATGGTCCTTATAGTTCAGGCCAACACAGACGATTTTAGAGGGAAAAGAGGGCGGTAGAACGCGAAGTTCCGAAAGTTCAAATGTCCCGGCAGAGATCCCTCCATTGGGATACACCTTCCCGTCTTCGATTTCTCCATAAAAAATATTATCTCCCGACCTGAACCTTCCAATCATAGCTTTGCCTTCCTTATTCTATTTTCGAGGAGCTTTTTACCTGCTCTCTTTCATTTTTTAAAAGGATATATCGAAACTTAAATTTTAACTCTTCGCCCACTGGCATCCCGTGAATATTTTCCGAGCTCAGAACCAATGAGTTGAACCCCGGAAAACACAGGCCCGTCCTTGCAAACCCGAAGACCGGACTGGTCTATGCAGCATGCCCCGCAGACTCCGATGCCGCATTTAAAATAGCGGTGGAGGCTGAACTCTGACTTTTCCAGAACCTGTCTCTCTTCCAGGAGCCTGAAAACCGAAGACATCATTATTTCAGGACCACAGACTGCAATTCTGTCATAGGCTGCGACATCAAGGTTTTTGAGGACATCGGTCACAAATCCTTTAACTCCTTTTGAGCCGTCATCGGTAGAGACATAAACCTTTCCAAGGGCTTCAAATCTACCCTCAAAAAGCAGGTCTCCGGCGCTCCGTGCCCCAAGAATTGTATTCACTTCAGCACCTGCAGCACAGGCTGCCTCGGCATAGGGAGACAGGGGAGCAGCTCCGACCCCTCCAGCTATAACAAGTACTTTTTCACCTTTAGCAGGAAGGGTAAAGCCCTTTCCGAATGGGCCCCTGAGCCCGAAAGAGTCTCCTTCTTTTAACTCAAAGAGCTTTAAGGTTGCCTCCCCTACCTTCTGGACAGTTATGGAGTTATTTCTGGAGAGGCCCATGGGAACTTCGTCCACGCCCCTGATCCAGACCATCACAAACTGGCCTGGCTCCATGTCCTCAAACATGTGGTTAAAGAAAAAAGTCCTGACAGCAGGAGATTCTTCAGTTATCTGTGTTATTGTAGCATTAAGAGGAAGCATCAGACCATCTCATGGGCAAGCCCTATAATTTTCTTTATATCCGAATAACCTTTCCTCTCGAGGAAAGCTTCTATCCCTGCACCGATTTCAGAGAATACATCCACCCTGTTGTATACCGCAGACCCGACCTGAACAGCTGCTGCTCCTGCCATCATCATTTCCACAGCGTCTTCCCAGGAAGAAATCCCTCCAACTCCGATTACCGGAATTTCGAGGGCGGTGTAGAGGTCATAAACGCATTTGACAGCTACTGGCTTGACAGCTTTTCCGGAAAGCCCTCCTGAGCGGTTTCCAAGAACAGGGTATCCTGATTCAATGTCAATAGCCATTCCTTTTAAAGTATTGATTGCAACGACAGCATCCGCGCCCCCGGATTCTGCTGCATTTCCGATGCATGTGATATCTGCAACATTGGGCGTCAGCTTAACCCAGACAGGAACATTAACAACATCCTTAACCGCCGCTGTAACTGCCTCTACCAGGCAGGGGTTCGAACCTATTGCAGCCCCATACCCTTCGGCATGCGGGCAACTCACATTAAGCTCGAAAGCGTCAGGCTTTGCAGGAAGCAGGCCCTCTGCAACTTCAGCAAACTCAGAGGGATTTCCGCCGAAAATGCTTGCAATTACAGGCGCTTCAGAGTTTTTTTTTGCAAACTCGAGCTCCTGCAGGAAGCCGGGATAGGAAGGGTTCGGAAGCCCCATTGCATTTAAAAAGCCGCAGTCCAGCCTGACCATGCTGGGGTTGGGGTGTCCGGTCTTGGGAGCAGGACCTATGGATTTGGTCACAACTGCGCCTGCTCCCCCTTCACGCGCGACTCTGTAGAGGGAAGCGCCGGTGGTCCCGAGCACCCCGGCTGCAAGAATGGTCGAGTTTTTTAATTTAAGTCCGGTGAGAGTATACATTGAATAACTCCGTTTCCTGCCCGCAGGCAGTTTTGTATCAATAATCGTAAGAATCCCCGGAATCGCACGCATCTCTGGAGATCTGAAGGAGCGCTTCTTCAGCCAGCCTCTTGCCGCCCATTTTCACAAGCCTGTGCCCGAGTTCCCTGGCTTTTTCAACACCACCCCTCATCGGGATAAACTCATCAATCCGAACATCTTCCCTGCCGTCAAGGGAAAGGACTTCAGCCCGGACATGGATTTCTTTCCTATCAGGTGTAAGCTCTGCATAGGAACCAATAGGAGTTGTACAGCCCCCTCCTAGTTCGGAAATAAGGATGCGTTCAATTTCAGTAACAATCCGGCTCTCGGTATGGTCAAGCCTGGCAACGGCGGCTTCAGCTTCAGTACCTGCTCTTGTTACAACTGCAACCGTGCCCTGGTTCGGGGAGGGGCAGAAAAAGTCAGGGGAAAGAATTTCTCCTTCAAGCTCCCAGCCCATGCGTTCAAGCCCTGCTTTTGCAAGCAGGATACCATCATACAGTCCCTCTTTAAGCTTCCTGAGCCTGGTATCGATATTGCCTCTGAGGTCCTGGGTGATAAGGTCAGGCCTGTAACGCCTGATCTGTGCAGTCCTTCTCAGGGAACTGGTGCCTATAATGGCCTGGTCGGGCAATTCGTCAAGAGTACTCCCATCGTACGTAAGCAGGATATCAAAAGGGGTATCCCGTTTCAGAACTGCAACAGTAGGAAGTACTGGCGGGCGGATCGTGGGCATATCCTTCATCGAATGGACAGCGATGTCGATTTCTCCTGCAAGCATGACATCATCCAGTTCCCGGACAAAAGCCCCGACTCCTCCGGATACGGCATGCAGAGGGCGGTCAGTAAACCGGTCTCCGCTTGTTTTTATTATCTTAATACTGGTTTCAACGCCCTGCTCTTTAAGAAGGCGGGCGACATTCTCGGTCTGGGCAAGCGCAAGCTGGCTGCCCCGGGTACCTATGATCATGTGGAATCCTCAAACGTTTTCAAAGATAAATCTTGAGAGAAGATAAAATCCTCAGAGATTTTCCATATAAGCTTCAAGGGTCTTTTCAATGTCCTCTTCGCTGTGGGCTGCAGATATGAAGTTGGTCTCAAACTGGGACGGAGGCAGGAAGACCCCGCTTGCAAGCATCCTGTGGAAGAAAGCAAGGTAACCTTCCTTATCGCACTTCAGGACCTCCTGGTAGTTGTGAGGCTCTGCCCCGAAGAAGATCTTGAACATGGAAGCAATTCCGCATACATTATAGTCAAGCCCTTCGTCCTCAACGATTTCTGAGAGTACAGCCCTCATGTAATCTCCGGTTGAATTCAGCTTCGCGTGAATATTTGCCTCTTTCAGGTAATCAAGCACGGCAATGCCCGCAGCCACAGAACATGGGCTCCCGCTGAAGGTCCCTGCCTGATAAACAGCTCCGGAAGGTGAGATCATTTCCATAATTTCGCGGCGGCCGCCAAAGACCCCTATAGGTAGACCTCCGCCCACAATCTTTCCAAGGGTGGTCATGTCAGGCACTACCCCGAAATATTCCTGCGCCCCACCCATTGCAAGCCTGAAACCGGTAATAACCTCGTCGAAAATGAGAAGTACATCATTTTCTTCCGTGAGTTTTCTGAGCTCTTTAAGGTATCCAGGTAGCGGGAGAACAGGACCTATATTCCCGAGTACGGGCTCTATTATCACTGCTGCAAGGTCGTCCCTGTTCTTTTCCACAAGCGTGGCCATTGTTTCCATATCGTTATATGGGGCCTGCAGGGTATGTTTGGTAAAATCTGCAGGGATGCCGAGGGAATCAGGCTCTCCAAGGGTAGTAGCTCCTGAACCTGCCTTTACGAGCACAGCATCATGGGCGCCGTGAAACCCTCCTTCAATCTTGATGAATTTATTCTTGCGTGTAAAGCCGCGAGCGAGGCGGAGGGCGCTCATAGTAGCTTCCGTGCCTGTGGACACGAAACGGAGCATATCAATGCTGGGATAATAGCTTGCAATTTTTTCTGCAAGGGTCACCTCAAGCTCGGTAGGAGTTCCGTAGAGCCAGCCTTTATCGAGCTGCTGTTTGATTGCCTCCTTTATTACAGGATGGTTGTGCCCGAGGATAGCAGGACCGTAGGCAAGACAATAGTCAATATATTCATTTCCGTCAAGGTCCCTTATCTTCGAACCATCCGCAGAAGCGGTATAGAAAGGATAGGGTTTGATTGCTCTCACCGGACTGCTAACCCCGCCCGGAATAAGGGTCTTTGCTTTCTCATACATCTGTCTGGACTTATCAAGTGTTACCTCAAACGTCATGGGAATCTCACCGGATGGACTTAAATGTTCGATAAAGGACTGTAAGTAGATTAAATTGATTAGATTTTAGTAAATTAAATTGATTAAGCAAATTGGAACAGGTTTTGACTTAACCGGAAATTGAATTAAACGGAGATTTGTTAATGTTAATATATGAATGACATGAACTCCCGGGTTAATATGTAAACCTTGAAGTGAAGCAAGCTTTCGTTTTCCAGTGAGCTTCTGGATTAAGATAATGCTCTTTTCTGTGCTTCTTATTTATCTTTATAACAGAGCCTTCACCTATTAAGCAGTTATTGATGGAAACAACCATTGAAGATAGCATACAGGCAAAAGACAGGCTTAAAAACAAAAGGTAAGAAAGGGATGCGGGAAAGAAAGCCCTGACTGAATCCCCTTAAAAGCAGAAGTGCCTGGAAAGAAAGCAGTTACTTAAGCATTCGGGCAGCATCCTTCGCAAAGTAGGTAATAATGAAATCCGCCCCTGCCCTTTTGATCGAGATCAGGGACTCGTAAATAGCTTTATTCTCATCAATCCATCCATTAGCTGCAGCTGCCTTGATCATAGAATACTCCCCGCTTACATTGTATGCTGCTGTTGGCATTCCAAATTCACTCTTGACCCTGTATATGATATCCAGGTAGGGGAGGGCAGGCTTTACCATAAGGATATCTGCCCCTTCTGCCACATCAAGGGTTACTTCCCTGAGAGCTTCGTCGCTGTTTGCAGGGTCCATCTGGTAGGTCGAGCGGTCCCCGAAGGAATACCCCGATTCGGCAGCTTCCCTGAAAGGTCCGTAGAAACAGGAATGGTACTTTGCGGCATAGGACATAATGGGAATGTTTTCAAATCCGCTGAAATCAAGCGCCTGTCGGATTGCGTCTACCATCCCGTCCATCATTCCCGAAGGAGCCACCATATCAGCTCCGGCTTTTGCATGGCTGATGGCAATTTTTCCCAGGACTTCAAGAGTAGGGTCGTTAAGGACTTCCTTAGTCTCAAAGTCGATTATCCCACAGTGCCCGTGGCTTGTATATTCACACATGCAGATGTCAGTGATCACTACAAGCCTGTCTCCGAGTTCGGCTTTGATTCTCCTTACAGCTTCCTGAACGACATCTGTTTCCCCACAGGAAGAGCTGCCCTCAGCATCTTTAAATGCTGGCACTCCGAAAAGAATCACTGCAGGAATCCCGAGCTCTGCAATCTCTCTTGCCTCTTTTACAACCTCTGAGAGAGGAAGATTATATATTCCCGGCATGGAAGAAATCTCAACAGGGGAATCAATATTCTCGTTCACAAAAATAGGCTGGACCAGGTCATCCACGGATAAAGTGGTCTCCCGCATAAGGTCCCTGATCTTTCCCCTTCTCAACCTTCTTAACCTGACTTCTGGAAACATGTGATCACTCCTGATTAGAAACTATTTTTGAAATATGAACTGCTTTATTTGTGAATAGATTTATCCGTGAATTGATTTATCCGTGAATTGATTTATCCGTGAATTGATTTAATCTGGAAATTCTTCTGCCTGTAAATTGTTTCTTTTTTCCCGTGCGCCTCAGCTTAATCTTTTACAGCGTAATGTTCTTTAACTGTTGTCTGTTCTTTAACGGTAGTCTGCTCTTTGTTACATCCGGGCTTTATTTTCTCAACCCTTACTCTGTCTTTATCGAGACAAAAGACTCTTGAAACCACATCAAGAAACTCTTCATTTCCGAGTTCTGCAGCCTGGCGGAGAACTTTGGTAGGCTCTGCCAGGATCTTGTTAACGATTGAATGAGTGAGATCGTCAAGCACCTCGGTTTCGATCTCCCCGATAGTATGATAGGCACAGAGCCTGTTGACTGCTTTTTCCCTTTCCCTTACGCGGACATCGTAGACCTGCCGGTAAAGCTCGGAAATCAAACGGTCAGCTTTCTGGCGCTTGTACTGGAGGTTTAAGAGCCTGATTTCTTCCTGGATAATAGCTTCAGCTTTTTTTGCTTCTTCTTTTCGCATCTTAAGGGTTCTTTCACTTATGACCCTGAGATTATCGATATTGCAGAGCTCGACACTTTCCAGTTCCACAACAGATTCCTCGATATCCCTGGGATTTGCAATATCGATAAGAAGGAGCTTTCTATCTCTACCCCGAATAGCTTCTTCAACTATCTCTCGTGTAAGGATATAATGGGGAGCTCCAGTGCCACTGATCACGACATCCGCACCCGGTAGATAGCCCCTGATATCATCAAGCCTGACCGCGTGCCCTCCGAGCTCGTAGGCGATTTCTTCGGCTTTCTTAAAAGTGCGGTTTGCAATGTAAATAGCTTCGATATCCTTTTCGGCAAGAGCTTTTGCGACCAGGACTCCTATTTCTCCGGCTCCGATTACAAGCACGGATTTTCCTGTGAGCCCCCCGAAAATATCTTCGGCGAGGTCCACAGCCGCAGAGCCTATGGAGACCGAACCCTTATTGATCCGGGTCTCGTTCCTGATCCTTTTGCCTACCTGAATGGCCTTTTCAAAAGCCGTATCAAGGATCTTGCCAGTTGTTCCGGCTTTCTTTGAATAGGCGTAGAGGTCTTTTATCTGCCCGAGGATCTGGTCTTCTCCTACAATCATGGACTCAAGCCCACCTGAAAGCCTGAGCAGGTGCTCCAGGGACTCATCGTGCCCGTAAAAGTCAATGATATGGGTGGAAGCTCCCATTTCCTTTGCAAAAGAGAAAAGTACACTGCTGCTCTTGGGGGAAACAACGTAGATTTCAACACGGTTGCATGTTTTTAAGACAACGCACTCGTACACATACTCACGGCTGTACAGGTTATGGAGCAGCCCGTCCAGATCTCCGTGCCAGGCGGACTCCATTTCCTCAACCTTCGCTTTTTTATGGGATATAACCATACTTGAGATTTCTGTCACAGAGAGCCTCCGGATAGAATGAATACAGGAAATAGAATGAATAATATAAGGAGTTATAAATTAAACTTTGTCCAGAAATCCTCAGCCATTTTTCACTAAAGGGTTTCCATTTAATGGTTAGTTATTCAAGGTTAATCACTCAAGATTAATTATTCAAGGGAAGATATTAATGAGTAATTATTAAAAGGTAGTTATTAAAGAGGATTATTACAAACATTTTTATCACAGAAGGTTTATTTTCATAGATTAATTATTTTCCTTTCAATATGCTCTGCATGTTACTCTGCATAGGCCTTTGAGCCTCCAGCCAGATTTTACAGTTGGAAGTTCCCGAAATTGTCCTAGATTATCCGAATTGTCCTAGATTATCCGAAATTATTGCATATGCTTCTTCTGTTGCCTTTTCATACGATTCAGAAAAGCCACTCCAGACACTTTCGCTTTCAAGGACTTTCCAGAGAAGGGCTTTTCTTTTTCTCTGTTCTTTCACATGCAACTTGAGGTAACTCCTCAATTCGTCCTGAAGCCTGATCATATCGGAATATGCAGGAGTTATCACCCCTTCGATCCGCCTGCGAGTGTATTTCGAGACCGCAGGGCTATGCCCAAGGGTAGAGATCCCTATTACCAGGTCTCCTCTTTTGATGACTGATGGGATTACAACACTACCTAAAGCATCCACCTGATTAATCAAAATATCGCTTTCCCCTGCAATATCAGTGATTTTCCGGTTAAGTTCGGAACTGCTGGTTGCAGGAATAACAAGAAAAGCCCCTGAAATGATTTCCCTGAGTTCGGAGTCCGCTGCTGCCGTGAGGTCAAGCATAAGCAGCCGAACCTGTCCCGAGACCTCAAGTTCCTGCAGCCTTTCGGAAAAGCCGAGGCTGACAACAACAGTGTCTGCGCAGCCGCAGAAAAGTTCAGCCTTGCGTTCCCCGACAGAGCCACCCCCGAAAATTACGATTTTCCTGCCTGAAAGGTCAAGCATGAGGGGGAGAAAGTTATTAGTTCCAGTCATTTCCAGGGACCTCGCAAATTAAAGTTTAAATAAACGCTTAATAAATGGGCGATAAACGCCTAATAAATACCTGATAGACGATTAATGATTGATAACAAACGATAATAGATGCCTTAAAAGCAGTTTTTACAGCCATCGCATCCTTAAAGCCTAACTCCTGTTTTCTTGAACTCTCTGTCACTGAAGAAAAGGGTATAATCCTTAACTCCGGTAGCTTCCGAGATCCTTTCAGCCACTCTTTCACAGTCTTCGGGGTTATAGGAATGGACCATTGTAAACAGGTTATACTGCCAGTCAGGATAGCGGGGGCGTTCATAACAGTGCGTAACTTCGGGAAATTCAGCCATGATATTCCCTATCTTTTCGATCTGCTCATCAGGAACGTTCCAAACGCACATTGCATTTGCTGTTATGCCTATAGCCCTATGCCCGATTGAAGCCGCAAAGCGACGGATCTTCCCAGCTTTCTGGAGGTTTTTAAGCCTGTCAACAACCTCCTGTTCACTAATTCCAAGCTCAGAAGCAAACCCTTTGAAAGGAGAATGAGTGATTGGAATTCCGTCCTGCACGAGTTTTAGCAGTTTTACATCCGTTTTGTCCATAATTTCACCTGATATCAAACTTTACCTGAATCTTAAAGAGGTGCTTTGTAGGAAGATCAAGAAGAGGACAGCCTGTTTTCTCTCTAATCTCGCTGAGAATCTCCTCAAGCCTATTTTTGCTTGGAGCAGAAAGCGTGAACCAGAGATTATATTGCGCAGCACTTCTGAGATAATTATGGGAAACTTCGGGATACTCGTTAACAAAAATAGCAATTTCCTCTATGCGGGATTCGGGCACTTTCAGGGCTACAAGAGTACTTACGCCCCCCATATTTCTCGTGCTGAGGACCGGGCCTACCCTTCTTACTGCCCCTTTCCTGTTGAGTTCACGCAGCCTTTCAATTACCTCAATTTCCGGAAGCCCGAGAATCTCGCCTAACCTTGCAAAAGGTTCGATATCAAGGGGGACTTCCTGCTGGATAAGGTTGAGGATTCTTTTGTCGGTCTCATCAAGTTCTATTACCGGAATTTCCCTGTCATTAGGATCCATATCACAGGAAAAATCGACAGCCTCTTTCCGGAGCTGATCTTTTAAATTATCAATGCCAATCATCTCGATCACTATCATTTTTTTCCGGGACTGTATATACAGTAAGGCTCTTCTCCGAGATAGTCGCCTGTAGCAGCATAGGCTCTTGCCCTGCAGCCTGCGCAGACCTTTTTATATTCACATATCCCGCACTTACCTTTAAGCTCTTCGGGATCTCTCAACTTTCTGAAGACCTCAGAGTTTTCCCAGACGTCCTTAAAAGGCTGTTCCCTTATATTTCCGGCAAGCATGGGAAGGTAGCCGCATGGATAGACCTCACCAACGCTTGATACGAAGCAGAAACCAGTCCCCCCAAGGCAACCCTTTGTCATGGCTTCATAGCCGTGGGTCTTTACGGAGAGCTCGATGCCTTCTTTTTTTGCCCGCTGGCGCATGATTCTGAAATAATGAGGAGCACAGGTCGCTTTCAGCTGGATTTCCGATTCTTTCTGCATATCGTAGAACCAGTGAAGGAGACGCTCGTAGTCTGCAGGGGAAACCTCATCGGATTCTTCTCCCCTGCCTGTGGGTACAAGGAAAAAGACATGGTAAGCAACTGCCCCGAGCTCTTTTGCAAGCTCAAAGGTCTTCGGGATTTCCTCAAGGTTGCGCCTTGAAATCGTTGTGTTGATCTGGAAGGGAAAATCTGTTTTCCTGAGGACTTCGATGCCTGCAAGCGTCCTTTCAAAAGCCCCGGGCATGCCCCTGAACTCATCGTGAGTCTTTGCAACCGCTCCGTCAAGGCTGATGCTAAGCCGCTGGACTCCTGAAGCTTTCAGCTTTTCAACAATCTCAGGGGTTAGAAGAGTGCCGTTTGTTGCGAGCACAACTCTGAGCCCGGCATCAGTCCCATATCTGGCAATCTCGAAGACATCCGCTCTGGTGAGAGGTTCGCCTCCGCTCAGGATGAGGATGGGCTTTCCAAGCTCTACAACCTCATCGATGAAATGCTTAGCTTCTTCGGTTGTAAGCTCCCCTTCGGGAACCGAGGAAGTGGAAGACCCCCTGCAGTGCACGCAGTTCAGGTTGCAGCCCGCAGTAAGTTCCCATGCGATAAGCCTTGGTGCATTTGTCATGGTAATCATAAATTAAGGGTTTCTGTTAATAGAAATCAGAGTTTATGAGATTTATAAATTAACGATTCAGGGATTTGCACTACTATCAGATAACTGAGTATAGGTCAGAACCAATATTACTTAAAGTTAGTATAATTGAAATGTGACAGGTCATATTAATAAAGTAATATTAATATTCTGCCATTTCAAACGAGAACCTATAAAAAGAGAAGAGGAAGTAAAGCTTGTCTTGCCGGAAAATTGAAGATTTTTGATGAGATCTTATTAAGCAGCAGAGAAAATTTCAAATCTACTGACGACTTTTATCCTGAAAATTATGCTTTATATTTAAGTAGTTAAGGAGTGAGATTTCCCGATTTTAGCAACTCTCCACCATTCAATTAATCAGCAGATTCATAATGCATGTCATAATACTCATTATTAACTTTTATATAATTAGTTCCGTTATTGGATGTTATTTCGCCGAATTCCGATACACTTTCACGATAATCGGAAGGAACCTTAATATTTTCCCCAGGGTTCATTACTGCTTCTTTAACATAAGGATACTTCTCAAGATCTGCTAAACTGAATTCCACATATTTCTCTGGCGTTTCTTGAAGTTTATCTACTCTAATGTACATACCAGCTCCAGGCTGATAAATCACTAAAAAGAAAACGAGAAGTAGTGCTAAAAAGGCAAAAGAAATAATCATTAAAGCTGTTGTTCTTGAGTTCATATAACACTCTCTCCAAACATACCATAAAAATAAAGTACAGGATTTAATCCTGCACAAAATAATTTAAAAATGATTCCATACGTCATCGGTTAAGCGTCAGGGGATCACTCTCGTATTTGTTTTGATAATAATAATCTAAATATTAGTGCATCTATGTCTCCTCGTCCCCCACCTACTCTTGAAGACTCTCTTCGGGAAATGTTTCCCGAAGAGTGGTTAAGACAAACTGCCAAAGAAACTGGCCTTATAAAACGTGAACGTAAAATTGATCCTCATGCGTCTTCGGTTAAGTAAGGAATCGTGATATATTGCATCCATTTCCACAACAGGTGTTCAAAATTTTAACGTATAAGGAGATGAAACAGGGGTCGATTTTAGGAAAAAATTGGGCAAAATTGAGGCAGACTTCTGGTACAAAATCGATAGCTTTCGGGCAAGAAAATTCCTTAGCTGATGACCAATGAAGTCATATATTGAATTTTGGGATATGCTCATCGAAAAAAATGCAAGTGAGGACTAACCTTTTTGTTAAAACCATGGAAGTAACGAATTGCCTGTTCCTTTTTTATTCCCCATCTTTAAACCGTCAACTTTTCCTTCTTCATTAGACATATAATAGGATTTTGCAATCAATTTTTTCAGCGCAGGTGCTTCTTCAGTGAGATTTGTTGTACCCATGATTCCGTAATAAACTATGAAATAGTCTTCTCTACCTTTAAGGAAGGGCCTCTCATACACTAGAAAGTATCCAGATGTTTCAGGGCTTTCATACCCTGTTGAGTTAAAAGATGTGAGATTAGGGAAATTTTCAACTTCACGTCTTTCAGTTTCTTCTTGAAGTTCTGTACTAATATTCAGTTCCCGATGGAACATATTACCGTTTTCTTCCAGATGGCGATAAAGCAGATCTTCTCCTTTTAAAAATTCAGATTCATCATCAAAATACCAAACATTTATAAATTTTCCTCCAGAATAGTTTCCTGCATTACAATAAGGTGAAATTTCCGGAAAAGATGAAGTACAGTTCTCTACATTTCCTTGCCAGGCTCCAGGGATGTACCATCCTGGCATGCCCTCTGAGGAGGGCAGTCCTGGGCCTATTTTAATGAGGTCAAGCACAAGCCATACTCCGATAAGAACAACTATCAAAAATATTAAAAATATTATCTTTTTATTCACTTTCTTATAAAACATTTACATTCCCCATTCAAAAAAATATAATGGGCGATTAAGGTCTCACCCTTATTGTCATATCTTCCAGTCTAGCCCCCAAACGGCATCTAGTGAGTTCATGAACTCACACACTTCACCCAGTCACATACTTGACCCATGTTGCCATAGCTCCGGTCCAGCTTCCAAAAGCCAGGTAGCGTGTAGTGGTTGTACTCCATGTATCATGTAAAAGTACGTAATCAGTACTCCCCTCATAATATCCCATACAAGTAACACTATGCTCACCATAGTCCTGACTGCAACCAATAGCTGTCCCGCCGTTTAACATGCTAAGTACGAAAGGTCTATTTGCATTCACTTCGGTTTTTACCTCGCTCCATGAGACATAATAATCATTACTTGCCTGAAACCTGGGATAATTGTACGTATCACAAACCGTCTCTATGCCATCATCAATATTCCATGGCCAAGTTGCTCCATTTCCTGGCCAATCTGTACCCATTGCTTCCGCTAATTCATCTATTAGAGAATCTCTTGATGGGAAATTAGAATACCCATGAGTATCCCAATATCCTAATACCATTCCAGCCGCAGTTGGAGAACAGCCATCGCGCCAGGGATAATATGGCACACCACTGATCGAGTATTCTACACTGGAAGAGGCAGAATAACTTGAGGAATCAACCATTTCTTTTTCTAAGGCAGTCCATTGTGCATTTGCATTTTGTATTCTCATTTCTTGTTGCTGTTGTAAATATGTGTTGTTAAAAAAGTAGTCTTCACCTACAGGAACATTCACATTTGATTCATTAAAGTTTACTATAGTCGAAAATGGCAAATCCACTATTACTTTTTCTTTGATATTACCTTTAGTATCGGTTAGGGTATACTCTGCATAGTAAAATGTTGGGCCTAAGTAAAGAGGTTTCATCTTTCCAATAGTCAGCTCTTCTTTAGAATTATTTTCAGATATTAGTTTGTTAGCATGTTCTTGTACCAGTGATTCAGAACGAGTTGTAAATTCTGGAATTTCATTAGGTATCTTACCTTTTGAAAACTCCAGAACTGGGCAATTATCCTTTGTCGCTGAAATAAAAATATGACCTATTTGTTGCTTATTTTCCATAATATTAAATGAATAGGCTGACTTTTTACCATCAAGATCGTAGTAGACAGTAGAAAGATTCACTGTTGCATCCCCCATTCTGAAAAATTAGATAAAGATCCAGAAATCTCTTTTATAGAGAAAGACGCAACTTCCTCAGCTTGTTTTACGCTGACTACATTTAATGTGTCAGTCCCATTTAATGATTCTTCCTGTGCACTCGCAGCCGACACAATCGCCATGCTCACCAGCAGCATTGCCAAAATTAGCGTTCCTATTCCAAATTTCTTTGTTATCATCGATTTCTCTCCGGTTCATTTCCCAGGAGACAGAATCAGGCAAGCCTTAAATAACCGCAAAGCTAACACTAACCATGCCTCCGGGCACAATGGGGTTCAAATCTACTCTGGAAGGTTCGTTTGAACTCTATAAAGTATTCTAGCATATCCTATATAAACCGTAAAGTTTTTAGACACATCATCAAACAATTCATGCTTAATTTGTGATCATTTTTTTCAGTAGTAATACTTCATATAACGAATTGCTTGATATCCTGACAGAAAGAACAGTGCACCTATAGCTACGGCCAGTATTTTCTAAGAAAGAAAAAAGCGTTTGGAGACTTTACAATCCTCTACCTTGAAATCCCAAATAACCAATCTGAAACCTGAACGGTGCATCTGGATCTGGCAGATCGATTCAAATTTGAGAATCTTTACAGATGGCACTCCTCCTGAAAATTATACATCATAATTACGCACTTCAGGAATGAAACTCCTCACTCTTGTTTGTATTATCAACAGATTCATAAAAAGAAAAAGTGGATGAAAAAGATAATTATCCAGGATAGCATCTTTTACGCCTTAAAAGACTCTACCCATTCCGGCCTTTCAGGAGCATTGCTTTTCATACTCATTTCGAGTACGCAGTTATTCCCTGATCTTTTATTTGAGACTTTGGATAGGAAGTTTATATTAACCATACCTGCCGCATGTATTTTCCACTATTTGGATAAAAAAGGCCTACGAGACCTGCCATCCTTTGAATCGGCACCCTTACCAGTCCATAGAAATTTGGACGGCTAAATAAAGGATAGCTATCACTCTCAAGTTGGGTTCATGGGAGAATCATTAATCGGACCTTAAAAGTAGCACATTCTCCATGTTTGGATAAAAGAAGAGGAATTCTTGTACTTATGGTTTTTAGTTACTCCCATCATTCAATTAATCAGCAGATTCATAATGGATATCATAGTATTCATTATTAACTTTTATATAATTAGTTCCGTTATTGGATGTTATTTCGCCAAATTCTGATACACTTTCATGATAATCGGAAGGAACCTTAATATTTTTCCCAGGGTTCATTACTGCTTCTTTAACATAAGAATATTTCTCAAGATCAGCTAAACTAAATTCAATATACTCCTCAGGCGGATGCTGAAGTTTATCTGCTCTAATATACATACCAGCTCCAGACTGGTAAATCACTAAAAAGAACACTAGAAGTAATGCTAAAACAGCAAAAGAAATAATCATTAAAGCTGTTGTTCTTGAGTTCATATAACACTCTCTCCAAACATACCATAAAAATAAAGAATTCGGGAGTGAGATTTCTCACTTTTATTTGTATTATCAACGCGGATACTTAAAAAGAAAAAATATACAGTTGTGACTTCAGGTTTATGTCACCAGTAGGGTTTGAGAAAACTACATTTTTGGAAGAGCTAGTTCCCTGTCACGCAAAAATATAATTCCAATGATGTAAAAACTGTCAGAGAATACCTGGATAAGTTTCCTCTCAAACCGTTTCTATCATAATCATTATTGGATCCTCATTTTCCGAATTTATATCTATGACAGCGGTGCTCCAACGATGTAAGGATACTGAAATGGTTTTTTCTTCAATTCCGTTATCCAGTGTAATCTTGAACGTATATTTTTTCATTCCAATAGAATATAGAAGACCGGACGGTTTTGCTTCTGAAGCTCCTTCACCCGGATAAAGCTTGTATGATTCTTTGAGCATAGAACTGTTGTGTGAGTCCAATATTTCTACAGTTACTTCATGGGTCCCTGCATCATTATTTCTGATTTCAAAAAAATTAGGTAAGGCTGGACCGCCTAGAAGAAATATCAATGCATAATAACCCACAATTGCAACTATGGGTATGATCATCAAGAAGAGAAGTATTTTTCTGATATTTTGCATTTGAAATCCCTCTATAATAGAAAGAGATTAGTAAATCTCCTTCTTAGCCAGTATTCATTTTGTGGATAATTCTTGTTACTCTGCGAATATATTCCTGTTGATTTCTCGGATACCATTGATCGGCAATTTTGGAATACGATCAATCAACATTTTTATACCGAGGTTATCCCAAAACCAATTTTGTTCCTATCCCAATAAGAATTTTAGAACCATTTCCAAGAGGGACTCAAATTATTATTTGAAAGTAGATATTTTGAGTTGAATACATTGGTCATCGGTTAAGGAATTTTCTTGCCTGAAAGCTATCGATTTTACACCAAAAGGCTGCCTTAAATTTTGGCCTTTTTACAGAAATCGATACCCAGTTCCAGCCCACAACACATTAAAATTATTGGCAACTGTTGTGAGAATGGAGGCAATTTATCACGATTCCTCACTTAACCGAAGACGCATTGAGTTGAATATTGAGTTTTGGGATTTGCTCACTTAGAACTGAAGACTCAGTTGTATATGCCATTATTTACTGTATTCCAGCACGAATTGCACCATATATTTGTTCCAGCATAAGCCCATGCATAATTCATAATACACTGTGGGTGAACAGGAGAGTTTTGATCGAGGGCATCAAAATTATGAGATACTTCATGTTGAACAATACTGTCGTGCGGCCACTCGACACTACTTGCATATACAGTGTCAGCACATACCGCATAAGCCCCTCCCCGATAGGTATCATCATCAATTTTATACATTAGAGCTATGCCATTATGGTTTAATTCATGTGCCCAACCTAATACTAAATCACTTGCCGAGTAGCGAACCCAGCTCTCATCTTCTCGAAGATCTGTAAGAACAGCTGATGCATCCCAGGATGGAGATACATCACTTGCATCCCAAGAGCTCCAGTACCACCATGTATAGACATCGATTCCAAAATCTTCAAATCTGGATAACGCATTAGCAGTATCTTGTTGAAATGATTCTGTTGGTTCATGGGCACTGTCTGTTGCTACAAAAATATGGACATCTATAGCATCATTTATTGCGTAAGGATTAGTCGTTACACGTGTAGATGTCTTGAGCTCGGCTACACCTTCTGATCCACACGACAAAATTCCTTTTTCAACCAGTTTTTTCACTTCTTCTTTGGGTATAAGATACCCATTTACTTTCTCTAATATAGGATTTCCTGGATCCACGCCATATAATTCTATGTATTTTTGCCTTGCATTGTCTATGATATCAAACATTTCCTCAGTGGTTATTAAAAGATCATAGTTTTCACCTTTTATCATACCTCATGAGGTCTGCCAGTATCACTCGCTACAACTCTTTTATCGCTACGCAAAATAGTTCCTTCTAAGTAGTTTGGAAGTTCATCATTTGCAAATTTTATATCGTTTTCACTTATGTTGTATTTGATATACAAATCTTGCAATTCTGCATCTGTATAAGTGATACTGTTTTCTAATGAAACTTCATTAAAATTCTTTTCAGTTTGAGCGTTCACAGCCGGCACAAACGCCATGCTCACAATAAATATTGCAGCAAGTAACGCGCCAATCCCAAATTTTCTGTTTGCAATCATTCTTTTACCTCTTTACTTTACTCCAGAGGTAGAATCAGGCAAGCCTTAAATAATCGCAAAGCTAACACTAACTCATGCCTCCGGGCACAATGGGGTTCAAATCTACTCTGGAGGGTTCGTTTGAACTCCATAAATTACTACTAACACATCCTATATAAACCATAAAGTTTTTAGACACATCATCAAACAATTCATGCTTAATTTATGATTTCGTTTTTCAATAATAATACTTAATATGACGAATTAGTTGATACCCTGGACAGAAAGATTATATGCTCCTAAATGCTGCCAGTATTTTTTCCACACTGAAAAACACTAAAATCTTTGTATTTTACCGCCCTTTAATCCGATTTATCACGAAAATTAATCAGAAGCTTGGAGAGCTTACACCAGCCCAATAATTCGAACTCTAGCAGGACAGAATTTCCTAGACAGCGCCCCCGGAAAGCGAGATTACTGGCAAGAACCTAAGCATAGGTGGGGAGGTCAGCCTCGGAGTTACTAAAAAGTTTGCAAAGAAATAGCCTGCAAGAAAACAGGAAAAGTTACTTTAAAATAGTTTTTAATTGAAGTCTATCCCCATCTTTATTCTTTATTTTTCCTGCTTTTACGTAATTTCTGTAATGGACACGTTGAATTCTCCACTTTCATTGATTAGTTCAAAGATTACAGTGTTTGTAAGGTGTGGAGTTGAATAATAGATTGCTGACATATTTTCAGATACAATATGGTAATGATAATCCCCAGATGCGTAATACAAATACCCATCTTTAAATGGGTTTGACCATTTTAGTAAAAGCTTTTTTGGTTTTTCTACACTTACAGTTTGTCCTGAATTGAGCTGATAATCTGTTTCTTCAAAATACTCTCCATTATATCCAGTAATTCTGACAGTTGCATTATGTGGGTGTTCATCATAATTCTTGATTGTATAAAGTGGTTCTATCGTCGTGAACGCCAATGGTGCTATAATAAGAAACATCATAAAGAAAAAGAAAATTAAAACTACTGCCATTATTTTATTAAATAGATTCACCTTATCACTCCTTTGTAAAGTAGCAAAATAACAATTTTTGTTCGGTATATGTGCGAAGGCGTTCCTTCTGAAAATTATGCTTCATAATTGCATACTTCAGGAGAGATTCCTCGCTTTGTTTGTATTATCAACGCGTATTCTTAACAAGAAAAAAATGGATGAAAAAGATAAGCTATCCAGTATAGCATCTTTTACACCTTAAAAGACTCAACCCATTCCGGCCTTTCAGGAGGATCATTTGTCAGCATTTCTCTCCATTCTTCATCCGTTAACCGTTCCCCCGAGGGCTGCCAGAATTCGTAATAACTCATTACAGGGCCTGCCCCTAGCACGATCCTGCCATCAGGCTGTTTGTAGGCTACAATTAGAAGGTCCAGTTTTCCGGTCCCTTCTTCCAGCACTCCAGCAGGAGAGGTGTAAACATCCGCAACCAGAATGGAGCTCTGGGACTTTATATCCACGTTTTCAAGCATTGGAGATATGTTCTGGCCGAAATTTCTGATGAACTCATACTCTTCATCTGTCAGCTCTTTGTTTTCAAGCTCTTTAATTGAGATTTTCAGCACCTTTTCAAGGGTATTTTCAAGAGTTATAAAATCTCTATCTGATTGTTCATCGAGAACTTCCATTTCAGCCAGCCCGCTATGCGCCATTTTTGTAAGGGCAAGCATTCTGGCATAGAACTCAGGTACTGGCTCAACATATCCCTGAACAGGCTTTTCTTCCGGAATATGGGGAGCACCCATGAAGTAGGTCTGCTTTGCATAGAGGATAGTATCGTGTCTGAGCTCGGTCCAGGAAGCAAGGGCCGTGTTAAGCTGTTTATCTTCCCAGGCTTCGGTCTGCATAAAGGTAGGATAACCCTCTGGATAGCTTACAAGGAGAGGCTTTAGAGCGTATAACTGTGCCCAATAAAGGTTTTTATTCCAATCCTCTTCATCAAAAGCTCCAAATTCATTTTCCAGAGATAGGTGACGCTCTCTGTATTCTTCATTTTCGGAAATGTTCAGGTTTTTCAGGTGTTCTTTGGCTCTTTCAGAGCCGAGAAGATCCATGATATTCAGGGCGGGAGGGTTGAGCTGCTGGAGGATATACGAGTCAGGAGTGTAGCGTTGACCCATGAACCTGAAACCTTTTGTGGCATCAAGGATTTTGCTTTCAGTTTCAGAGCCTGCAGGAATTATTTCCCCTGTTCCGCCGTAGATTTTCGGACTTTCATATCTTTCCAGCTCTGTTTCCAGTTCTGCCAGGCTTTCGTTATCGAAACTCACTCCGTATCTCTTATCCCCAAAGACGGAATCCAGGGCTTTTGCATATTCATAAGGCCCGAGGTCGTCGGAATAACCGACGTAAAAAGCCGTCACCTCATAAATTATGTCCCATTTGGCCCGGAGCTCTTTATCCCTGTCAAAATGGTCGGAAATTAAAAAGGCCTGAATAGTCTGAATTTGTGCTTCCTTTTCCGGGGCTTCTGCAGAAACCAGGTCCATTTGGAGCAGCATGCTCATTCTGCCGTGCCACATCATGGCCTTAAAATAGTTCTTAAGTTTCTCTGATCGAGTGTAATGCCCCCTCGGAGTGTACTGAGAGTAATCTTCCCCGTACTTGAAAATTGGAGATATTCCTCCTTCCTGAGCTTCTATTAAACGTAGTTCAGCATCTACATCGGTCTTTACAAAAGAGGGGACTTCGACACTGTATTGTTTTGCTTCCTGAGAATCAAAGAGTATGATTTTCCCCAAATCTTCCCGTGATTGCCCTATCTGATCAGGTTCCGGTTCAAGAAGTCGCAAAGCCACTGCAAAGTATGCAACATTTCTTCTTGCGGCTTCCTTTTCTTGCCCTGAGGCGCTGTCATAATCTTCTATGGAGGCTTCAAGGAGAGCTTTGTCAAGATTCCAGAGATCGTCGTAAAATTCCTTTTCCTCTACCTGCTTCAAGGTCTCATCAAACTGGATATGGTAAAGGTGAAGAAGAGAATCGGATGTAATGAAGATAGGAACATCAGCTGTTTTCAGATCCCTGTAAGTATAATTTACCAGTATCTGCCCTGCTGTATATAGGTTTTCAGTAGTTCCATTTTCAATCACAACAAACCCATTTTTGTACAATAAATCCTTGCTTGCGTTCGTAAGGGGAACTTTTTGGGTGAAATTGTCATAATTTGCAATTTCGGAGGCCTGTAGAGGTAAAGAATAAGGGGAAACATTTGCTTCAAACCGTAGATTTTCTTTACTATAATATTTGGAAAAAGAGCTTTGTCTTTCAGGTTCGAGGGTATCTTTGCTCTTTTCGAAGTAATTCTCTACAGGAGCTATTTCTACTGTAGCATTGAGTGAACTGTCCTGATTGTCTGTTACTTCATCAAGTTTAGCTTCTTTTACTGGTTCGCTGCTGCTATCAATACAGCCTGATCCAGGTATTAGTGATACTGCCAGCAAGCAGATTACTATCAATGCCTTTATTTTCAAGTCAAATCCCTCACATTTTGATTTTGGTTTTAGCAGGTAAATTCATAAAAAATTAGAAAATTTAAGAACTGAGAAATTTAAGGTATACGGCAACCGGAGAATGTAAGGTTTAATTTTTTACTATTATAATTCCAAAAATTACCAATAATGTTGCGCATAACCCAATCGCTGCGACATGATGAATATCTTCTATTGGAAAAATAGTATGTCCTACTGGAAATGTCGTACTTTCCGTATTGTTTAATTCAGTAGAGCTGTTTAATGTAGAATTCTCTATTCTGCCATTACTCCCTGATGTCGGACCACTGGGCAGGAAATATGTTTCGTTATAATAATTATCAAAACGTACTGTACCTTCCTGGTTGTAAAACAGAACCGAGACGCCCCCAAGACCGGCTTTATCCGCATATCCTTTCACGATGTTGCAGATTTCGTCAAGTTCGCTCAGGGAATAAACTGTTTCGTTTTCTTGATAATAGAGTTCTATCAAAAAAGTTTGCTCCATAGTTTCGGAACCGTATTTAATTATAGGTCCTTCTGGATAGAGATAAGGTTGTATTTCATTGAGAGAACCGTTTTTTATAATTTGTAAAGATGACGAATTGGATATATAGTAAAAACACGTCGGGAATTCAACATCTACTAACTGGACAACGTCTTTGTTGAATCGAGGTTTATTTTCAGGAAAATAAAACATTGCTGTCTTATCCCAGAGACAGAATATGACCGGGATTTCATCAACCCCAGCTTTAATTGCATTCTTTTCCACAACCCTGTAGATTTCATTTAACTCGGTTTCGGAATAGACAGTTTTGTTACCTCCATAGTCATAGAGTTTGATCAAAAAGTACCCGGGCATAGGACCGACACCGTAGTTAACTATCGGGCCATCAGGATAAAGATAAGGCTTTACATCACGGATAGAACTGTCTCTTATAACCTGCAGGGTTGAACTGAATTCAGACAGCTGGGAAGCGTTTTTAACTGCCGGAACACTTCCATACGCTTTTAGTACATTGGGGTCATATACAGGACTTTCAGGATTTGTACAGTTTTTAAGGGATTCTTCATTTAATTTTGAGAGCAGAGAGATTGTTTCCTCCGGATTATTATGCCAGGCATAGTATGGCACATCATATACGGGTATCTCTGACCAGCCAATCGTTTTCTCTATAATTTCATTCTTGTCAGGCAAATGGAAACTATCTGCAAGTACGGTTCCTGAAAGCAGGACTAAAATCAAAAAAAAGATAAGTAGCTTTACTGGCTTTCTACTCATATTATCACCAAGATTCCTCAAAAATTGTAATGTTATAAAGTGAAAAAAGGCACGACTAGCAACTATTCAAATAGCGACCATTCAAATTTACAAAATTTCCTCCACCGGTAATCCCTCTGCTTCAGTAATCATCCATGGCTTCGTAACTACCATAACGGTTGTTTTTCAGTTAGTATTTCAGCACCCGAAAAACGGCACAAATATATTTTAGCAATATTGCCGAAATTAGCGTCTCGATTCCAAGTTTATTCTTTGTTATCACGCCTTTGATCTTTCTTACTCCAGAGACAGGACTATGCAAGCCTAAGAACCCTCAAAACTGGCATAATCATGCCCCGGAAGCGTGGAGTTCAGGCGAGTCTGGAAAGTATATTTGAACTCCATAATTGACTTTGAATAGACTCTATATAAGTTTTCTAGCCAGATCATCAAACTGACATTCTTTCATACTCTTTTGGAGTATACAATTATTCTCTGACCTTTGATTGTTTGATACCCTGGACAGAAAACTTATAAGGCTACAGTTGCCACAGTTGTTTTCCACAATATAAAAAAACGAACCTTATCACTCTACAAGTATCTACATCGAAATTCAAGCCAGTTCATCTGGATTCGGATGATTACATACCTGATCGCTCTTTAATAGAATTAAAAAAAAGTGATTTGCGGCGGCAGTATTTATGATTGGGATGGATTCCAGGGAGAGAAGCCGCACTCGCTGTATTTCCTTTATTTCAGCAGGGTTCTGGGATTGATAAAGCCGCTCCTGAGCATATGGTCTGCAAGCACAAGGGCAACCATGGCTTCGGCAACCGGCACCATACGCGGGGGAATCGTCGGGTCATGCCTTCCTTTAATTGAGATTTCAGCATTTTCATGGGTTATAAGGTCGACAGTTTGCTGGAGTTTCCCTATGGAAGGGGTGGGTTTTACTGCTGCACGGCAAACAATATCCAGGCCTGTTGAAATTCCTCCAAGGACCCCGCCTGCATTATTGCTCGGACAGGTTACTTCTCCTTCTTCAATGCGGAAGGAATCATTCATTTCACTTCCGCGCATGCGGGCAGCCTCAAACCCTGCTCCGATTTCAAAGCCTTTGACTGCCGGGATACTCATAAGAGCTTTTGCAAGGTCTGCATCAAGTCTGTCAAATACGGGTTCTCCGAGGCCTGCAGGCGCGCCTTTCACAATAACCTCGACAATTCCGCCGACACTGTCCCCTTCCTGCCGCAGGTTTGCAACCTTTTCAAGCATTTTCTTTGCAGCTTCAGTGTCTGCGCAGCGAACAGGGGTTTTTTCAACATTTTCAAGGATTTCTTCAAAAGAGAGAGGTTTTGCCCGGATTCCGCCAAGTTCCAGGACATGCCCTGCTATCCGGACTCCGGAGTGAGAAAGCAAAAGCTTTGCCAGGGCTCCACCTGCAACCCTGCCTATTGTCTCCCTCGCAGAGGATCTCCCTCCTCCGCGGTGGTCTCTTATTCCATAGCGGATCATGTACGTAAAATCAGCGTGTCCGGGGCGGGGATTATTTTTAATGGCATCATAAGAAGAAGATTTGGCATCCGAATTCCAGACCAGCATGGAAATGGGAGTGCCTGTACTCATGCCTTCGAAAATTCCGGAAAGTATCTCCACCCTGTCAGCTTCATTTCTAGGTGTGGAGACTTCACTCTGTCCGGGGCGCCGCCTGTCCAGTTCTTTCTGGATATCGGCTTCAGAAAAAGGAAGTCCTGCAGGCAATCCGTCGACAACAACACCTACAGCCCTGCCGTGAGACTCGCCCCATGTCGTGATACGAAACATCTGCCCGAAAACGTTTCCAGCCATGCATCTTAACTGGTTTTTTTGCTATTTGATCCTTGGGGTAAGGCGGGCTCGAGGTGCACAACCACATCAGTAACGTCTTTATATTCAGCCTTCAGCATTTTGCTTACCCTGTGAGCGATAAGGTGTGCTTCTTCAAGAGGCAAGTCAGGCTGCACAAGCACGTGCATATCTATCCGAATATCGCCCATGCCGCCGCGCGTCCGGATCTTATGGCAGCCGATTACTCCTTCAACTCCTATAACAAGGTTGCAGATCTCCTCTTCTTCAAGCCGGGACATATCGAGCAGAATCTTTGAATTCTCCTTCATAATCCTGAACCCGGCTCTGAAGATAATAAAAGATATGAGAAGAGCGATTAAAGGGTCCAGAAGAGGAAAACCCAGTTTTATAGCAACCAGGCTTACTATTACCGAAAGAGAGACATAAATATCGCTTTTCGTGTGCAGAGAGTCTGCAATAAGAACCTGGCTTCTCAGGGATATGCCCTGCCTGTATTCATAGTGAGTGACCAGATAGTTAATGCACATCGTGCCCAGGATTACGAGGAAACTGATAGCTGTAACTTCAGGCACGCTCCGGATAAGAAAACGGTCAAGTGCATGCCGGAAAATCTCAAAACCTACATAAAGTAGAAGTAAGGCAATAAAAATAGAGGCTACGGTTTCATACTTCTGATGGCCGTAAGGGTGTTCTTTGTCTGGAGGGCGCGCTGCAATAAAACTTCCCACAAGCCCCACAATGTTCGAGACCCCGTCAAATAAGGAGTGGTAGCCGTCCGCGGTCATACTGAGGGTATTGGTAAAAGTGCCGTAAATGATTTTAGCAAAAGCTACGGCGAGATTCAGGAAAAGTACAAGGACAAGGACTCGCTGGACTTTTTTAAACCTGTGTATCACCGGACGACACTCCTAACTGCAACCTGCGAAATATCAGGACAGAAAATGAAAAAATCAAAGGCTATGTAAGTCAGAATAATGCTAT
Organism: Methanosarcina subterranea; assembly: GCF_055385895.1. NCBI lineage: Archaea > Methanobacteriati > Methanobacteriota > Methanomicrobia > Methanosarcinales > Methanosarcinaceae > Methanosarcina > Methanosarcina subterranea. The sequence goes on from NZ_AP042426.1 coordinate 4,415,104, forward strand.
TATTGTATACTAACTTGCGTTGTTTGATATTATAATATTCTGCTGTCTTTAACATGCAGATTATCCAAGGTCAAGAAGTAATACTTTGTCACTCTATTTTTCCAGTGCGGTTGAAAATGGATCCGTATTTTGATTGAAGCCGACCTGCCAAGCCGCGCTCGACGTTTACAAAAAAAGGTTGAAATATGCCATTCAGGCTGCCCTATAGTAATATCAACCAGCTAACTATGGACCGCCAGCGTTCAAATAAGAGAAAAAGAAAAATGAAAAAGAAAAAGAAAAATGAAAAAGAAAAAGAAAAATGAAAAAGAAAAAGAAAAATGAAAAAGAAAAAGAAAAATGAAAAAGAAAAAGAAAAATGAAAAAGAAATCAAAAGCAAAAAAGAAAAGACAAAAAGAGAAATAAAAAGGAAAGATGGATTTCAGCACTCTGAGCCTGTCCAGATCATGTAGGCTTCAACTATTTCCTGCCCTTCGAGAAAGATAAGCCCGTGTTCTTCGCCGTACTCTTTTGACATTTCTTTTGAGAGGGCCTTCCCGCTCTCATCGTCCAGCATTTCACAGACAACCATTGCAGGGGTGATTCCTGCCATGCGGGCAAGTGCGACTGAAAGCTCTGTCTGGCCCATGCGCTCTTCGAGAAGTCCTTCGGCAGCCCTGAGGAGAGCTACATGACCAGGAGTCCTGAATTCGTTTCCAAAACGGACTCCGTTTCCGGAAAGGGAGTTTTCCGTGATTTCCCCGATTTTCCTGATTGTAAGGGCTCTTTCAAGGTCAGGGATGCCTGTTCTTGTATCCCTGTGGTTGACCCAGAGGGAAAAAGATGAGTGTGAATCGTACTTAAGATCCCCGTCCTTTTCAACAACTTCTCCGAGAGACTCACTGGTTTTGCTGGCCTCCCGGACAAGGTCTGCCATAAAAGGCAGCCTGAGCTGTTTTGACGCCACAGGATCTACTGCCACGCAGATAAGCCCGCCTGCATCTTTTCGCATCCACTTAACATCCGTGTAAGTAACAACCTTTGCAGGGATCACAAGATCTGTTTCTCCTTCCCTGGAGTCAGAGTCATAGATCTGGATCATTTTTCCGGCACGCAGGGCTTCCAGTGCCCTGTTGATGTTCTCATTACCATACTTCAGGCATTCATATACCATGCTCTCGCTCATTCCTGTCCCTCCATACCCTGTTTTTTTACCCGTGTCACAATTCTATCTCCATCTTTCAATTTCAGGGCATCCCTGAGTTTTAGCGGTGCAATAATCTCAATTAAATCCAAGGGGTAATGTGTCCTGTCAGGGACGATCACAGCAGCTTCTATACCCCCTACTCTGATAGGATAACAGTTCCCGCCTCCGAAGGTGCGTTCCCCGTCATTGAAACCGTCTATCCGGACAGCAGGCATTTCTCGAAGCCGGTTTCTAAGAGCCGAGCTACTTTCCGAAAGCTGCACATTCAGTGTACCCGGGAAAGGTACAAAGTGCAGTTTTTCTTCAAATTGTTTCCGGTATCCTGGAATGTTTATATAGTACTGACCTTCGCCAAGGCCTTTAAGCACATTTCCTTCGAGTTCCAGAGTATCGGGTTCTGAGGAAAAGATCCTGCTGTATTCAACGTATTCGTTCTTTAGGATTTCAATCCCTTTTTCTGTCATTTTTATCAACTGGCCACCGGGAACTATCTTTCTTTCGATTAACCGCTCTTCCTCAAGCTGTTTTAGCTTTCGTGCTGCGGTTTTAGAGCTGTCCCCCGTATGCTTGTGAAACTCACTAGAAGAGACCTTAACAGTTTTATTCACTGCCCCTATAAGGGCAAGTTTCTTCAGATATTCAATGTCCGGCACTGTCGGCACCTGTATTGCCTTAATTTTGAGACGCATCTCATAATTGAGATGTAAGACTACGCATTTCATTATAATAAAACTTTTGATATCGGGCGGGGACAGAGGAGAACGGAAGAAGTTTTCCTAATAATATTATAAAAGGTTTTACCAAACAATTAAGTAGAATAAAGAGAATTAGAAAACGGACCTGCCATAACACAGCATATCAATATCGAATGCCCCTCATGTTCGCCTGAGGAAGAAGTCTTGCATGAACTGGTAAAATTTGAGAAAAGTCCTATAGTGCACTGTCTTGAGTGAGGGCTTGTCTATGTTGTCTCAGGAATAAAAATCCCGAACAAAATAAGCGTAAGGGTTTTTGTAAACAGGATAGAATACCCTTTCACCCAATGGGAAAAACTGGACACAGGAGAGCTTCTTTACGAAAACGAGGAGATAGTTCTGGATACGCGAAAAACCAGTGAAGAAAATCCATTTATTATAACCTTGCTGCAGGCAGGAGTCAGACGCGTGTCTTCTGCTTTTGCTGAGGAACTTGATACAATCCGGGCAAGGCCTCTTGAAGAAATCACCTTCGGAAAGAAAAGGAAAATGAGACAAAAACACCCTGTATCCCCAGAGAATATGAAACCCGCAATTGAAGTTTCTGCTTCTTCAAAAGGTTTCAAAGCAGTTCAGGAAACATGATTTGCAGGCCCACAAAAAAAATTAGTTGGTGTTGTCCAAAACACCGGTAAATGGTGTATAGCGCCTTCTTTCCCGTACGCCAAATGAATCTTGGGTCTGCTGGATATAGTAAAAAAACAAATCATTAGCCGGGCTGGAAAAACTTAAATTCAGTCTACTAACCATAAAACCGGAGATGGTTGATTTCCAGGATAATGGATGATAAATGGATGATAGTAGGATAACAGTGTCCAGATTCCGGGCTCAATCGCAGGAACCATTTGCTTTTTTACTCTTTTCTGAGCCTTTTATTTTTATCTCGAATTTATTTTAAATGGGGCTTTTTTGTCCGGACTTATTCTGAAAGTAAAGATATGGCAGGCGAAGACGTCACCGGAGAAGTTAAGTATTTAGTATCTTGAATCCATGTACTGATTAGACCATGACAAGAGAAATTGATATTGAGTGCCCTTCCTGTTCCCCGCGGGAGGAAGTTGCGCACGAAGTTCTGAAAGAAGGACAGAGCCCGCTTGTCCGCTGTATGAAGTGCGGCCAGGTGCACCCTGCAAAGATGAAAACCCCGAAAAACGTCAGCTTGAGGGTCATTGTTAGCAAGATGGACGTCTCAAATACCTTCAAAACCGATCTGGACTCCGAGACCGTCCTTCATGTGGATGACGAGCTCGTCGTTGATGACGAGGAAACGGGAATGGTATGCCCTATCCTGATCACCTCCATTGAAGCAGGGGGAAAACGTGTCAATGCAGGCAAGGCAGAAGGAATAGAAACAGTGTGGGGCAGGGCAATTGATGAAGTAACTGTAAAATTTTCCGCACAGGAAGGTACTGACAAAACGGAAGTAATAGAAAAACGTGTTCCCGGAGACTATGAGTTTGTAGTGGGAGCAGAGGAGAAAGTTGGAAACACCAGGCTTTTCATCACCAAAATAAAGGTAAGGGATGGACTGTTCAGGTCAAGAAAAGGCGATGTTGTATTTGCAAAATATGTAAAACGTATATTTGCCAGAAAGGGAAGAAGAGAAGGGTCAATACAGGGTGGGATCAGAAGAGGACCGTGGTAAAGAAAGCCACATCGAAAAAAAGGGAAGAAAAAAACAGGAAGACAAGGAAGAACTGCATAAACTCGAAGAGATGCGCGAGCGTCTCATAAGAGGGCTTGAGATCCAGGGAACGAGCGAAAGAGTCCTCAAAGCCATGCTCAGGGTCCCAAGGCATATGTTTGTACCTGAATACGCGAAAAAGGGGGCTTACATTGATACGCCTCTGGATATCGGTTTCGGACAAACTATTTCTGCCCCTCATATGGTTGCCATCATGTGTGATCTCCTCGAACTTTCGGAAGGACATAAAGTCCTGGAGATAGGGACAGGATCGGGATATAACGCAGCTGTAATGGGGGAACTTGTAGGGAAGAGTGGGCATGTATACACTATTGAACGAATAGAATCACTTGTTAATTTTGCAAGGGAAAACCTGAATAAAGCAGGCTACGAAAATGTTACCGTACTGCTCGAAGACGGGTCCATTGGCTATTCCGGATATGCCCCTTACGACAGGGTAGCTGTGACATGCGCAGCTCCCGATATACCCAAACCTCTACTTGAGCAGTTGAAACCCGGAGGGATAATGGTAATTCCTGTTGGGAATTATGTTCAGGATCTTATACGGATTAAAAAAGATAACGAAGGCAATGTACACAAAGAGACAAGAGGCGGGGTTGTTTTCGTACCGTTGAGAGGCAAATTCGGATTCTAAAAAACCGAGGATATGGTTCAGACAGAAAAAATTGGAATACATGCCTTTTAATTAATAAAATAAAAGTTAGGGTGGGGTACTGAGGTCCAGAAAAGGCGACATTGTGCTTACAAAATATGTGAAACGAATCTTTGCCAGAAAGAAGGGGATGGTTCTGGTCAATACGATTTCTGAAAAGGACTATGGTAGGGACAGCAAGAGAAGAAAAAAAGAAGAAAAAGAATTCGAAAAGCTTCGCAAACTCCTTGTAGAAAGGCTTAAGGATATCGTATTGGAAGAAAAAGTGCTCAAGGCTATGCTCCGTGTTCCCAGGCACAGGTTCGTTCCGGAGTATGAGCAAAGAGCAGCTTATACGGACAGACCTCTGGAAATCGGCTACGGGCAAACAATATCTGCCCCTCATATGGTTGCTATTATGTGTAAAATCCTGGAGCTTTCCGAAGGACATAAAGTCCTGGAAATTGGGGCAGGCTCCGGATATAATGCTGCAGTGATGGCAGAGCTCGTAGGAAAAACCGGACATGTATACACCGTGGAACGTATAGAACCTCTTGTAAATTTCGCAAGGAAGAACCTGGAGGGTACAGGGTACGATAATGTTACAGTATTACTTAAGAATGGATTAATGGGTTATCCCAGGTATGCGCCTTATGACAGGATAGCTGTAACGTGTGCAGCTCCATCTATCCCTGAGACTCTGCTGGAACAGTTGAAGCCCGGGGGCATAATGGTGATTCCTGTAGGGAACTATTCTCAGGAACTTATAAGGGTTAAAAAAGACAGCAATGGCAATATACATAAAAAAAGAAAAGGTGAAGTTATCTTCGTGCCTATGCTCGGTAAACATGGCTTTCCAAAAAATTGAGAATGCAAAAATTTGATATTAGAAAAAGTCTGAAGCAAGGCTATAAGCATCTCTTTTAATAATCTTTAAAGAATTAAATAAGGTATTAATATATGTGAAATTAACTACTGGATATGGACATCGATAACTACGAGGATTTTGAAGAGATTCATGTCAAGGATGTCTATATAGTCGATGTTTTCAGTGACCCTACCCCTGTTGTACTTCTAGAGAATTTGAAAGGCGAGATGCTTCCCATATATATTGGACATCTGGAGGCTCTTTCAATAGGAAACGTGCTTAAGAATATATCTCCTCCTCGCCCGATGGCCCACGACCTCATGGTCAATATTTTCGACCGCCTGGAAATAAAGGTAGAGGGCGTAATGATCGATGATAAGGTGGACAAGGTTTATTATGCACGTCTCCTGGTAAGAAAGGACAATAACATAATGCAGTTCGATGCAAGACCAAGCGACTGCATTGCCCTCGCCCTCAGGGTGGGAGCTCCAATAAGGATTAGAAAAAAAGTGCTTGAATGTTCCGAAATAGAGATGTCCAGACTTGAAGGCGCACGTGTGATGAATATTTTCGGTTAGATCTCCCGAGTTTCGCTTCGGGATCGCAGGAAATCGGAGATTTTCTAGGAGTTGCACTGCACGTGCAACAGCCCGCCGTCCTTTTCGCCCCACTTCGTTTCGTTCAAGAAGATTAACTTATGGATGAGTAACGTTACTTTTCTCTTCGCTCAGAGGGACTAAATTATAGATATTTTTACACGTGCAATTATTCACTACCATGTGTTGTTCCTATCACGCTCGACGCAGGAAAGTGATCTTTCCCCAAGGTAAAAAAAGAAGAAAATAAAGAGAATAAAGAAAATAAAAGCAGGAAAGTAAAAACTGCTGAGGACTTTTGTGTAAGAACGATAATTTAACATATCAAATCGGCATAAATTTAGGTCTAATCTCTCTTTCAAATCTGTTTTTCTTCTTTTTTCGATTCTTCAGACAAGCTGGTGGAGGTGCTGATGTTTACCTGAATTAAAAACGGTTTCCGGGGTAAAGGAAAATATTCTCCTGGTTCGGAAGATATTCCTCCAGTATCCGTCTTTTAATTACGGTGCCGTCCTTTGGATCGCTTTTTATCTGGCTGGCAGGTCGGCCCAAGCCCGAGCGGCGCGAAAGAGAAATACGAAATCTCTTCTTCCGTTCAATTTCAATAAGCTTTTAATAACAGTTAACTTCATTATCCCTTAGATGCTCACCAAAAGAATCATACCATGCCTTGATGTGACCCTTGACAGGGCAGGCGGCTGTGTTGTCAAGGGCGTGGAGTTTGTGGACCTGAAAGAGGCCGGAGACCCTGTGGAGCTCGCCAAGCGCTATAATGAAGACGGCGCAGACGAACTTGTTTTCCTGGACATCACAGCTTCAGCTCACGGCAGGGAAACCATGATCGATGTGATTGAAAGGACTGCAGATGAGGTCTTTATCCCTCTTACAGTGGGAGGCGGGATCGGTTCGATTGATGCTATCCGCCAGATCCTCAGGGCAGGCGCGGATAAAGTTTCGGTCAACACTTCAGCAGTAAAGAACCCTGATTTTATCAAAGAGTCTTCTGACATATTTGGAGCCCAATGTATTGTTACTGCTATTGACTGCAGGCGAAATACAGATATAAAGAACAATCCCGGAAAAACTGTTCTGGAGCTGGAAGACGGGACCCCTGCCTGGTATGAAGTGGTAATTTATGGAGGCAGGGAAGCTACAGGGATTGATGCCGTGCAGTGGGCAAAAAGAGCAGAAGAACTGGGCTCGGGAGAAATCCTGCTTACAAGTATGGACAGAGATGGAACCTGTGCAGGCTACGATCTCCCCATTACAAGAAAGCTCTCTGAAGAGCTGGATGTACCAATCATCGCCTCTGGCGGAGTTGGAAACCCACAGCACATCTATGAAGGTTTTTCAAAAGGAAAAGCAGATGCCGCCCTTGCAGCAAGCATATTCCACTTCAGCGAATATTCAATACATCAAGTAAAAGAATACTTGAAAGAGAGGGAAATCCCTGTAAGGCTCTGAATTCGGAGAAAAAAACAGCAGGACACTTATCCGGCAGGATACTTTATTCAGAGGATACTTTATTCAGAGGATACTTTATTCAGAGGATACTTTATTCAGGTTGTCGGTTCGCTTTAACAGAATAGAGGCAGGAAACAGGAGAGAGAATATGGAAATTTCTGAGTTTCAGAAGCTTATGTATGAACTCTACGCCCATAACGACAAAAGGAGAGGTGGAAAGGCTACGATGCTCTGGTTGGTTGAGGAAGTAGGAGAACTTGCCGAAGCTATTCGCAGAGAAGAACCTGAAAATATAGAGGAGGAACTTGCGGACTGCTTTGCCTGGATAGGGGCTCTTGCCAACCTCTATGGAGTCGATCTTGAAGAAGCCTTCCTTAAAAAGTATCCCGGTGTCTGCCCTACTTGCAGGCAAAAGCCCTGCGTCTGCATTGACTGAGTACGCATAAATGCAGAGTGGGGTATTTTCAAGCATTTATTTTGTTCAAGCAGAAGATCCTGATAATTGGAACCTTGCAGTCAAGAGCAATAATCCGATAATTCCTATGACTATAATCTTTCAAGGTCCCTGATTATCCAGGAAATATATTTTTAAGAACTTTAGTTTATCCGGCGCCTCTATTATTTCAACTGTTACGTATTCTATCAGGTAGAGGCTCACTTTCAGATATTTTGAGATACTTTTTTATTTATTAGAGGCAATCTCTTGTTCGGAATTTATCTGGATTGTTTATTTATCGGGGTAATCGAAGATGTCAGAAACAGAAACTATCGAAACTCTTGAAGGGTTGCAGTTGAAGATCCTGAACAACACCGGTGAGAACTTTGTGCTTCAGGCTCAGAAAATTGAGAAGGGAAAATACAAAAAAGGCCACCTTGCTCCGGAAAAAGTCGGATCTTATGAGGAAGAGATCTTTGAACTCATTGCATGCGAAGGAAGTTGTGAGGGTGGGGCGGATATCGAAGGCTGGATTAAATACGGGATAGGGTGCTCAGAAGGGTTCTTCAAGATACACTTCAAGTACATTGGAAAGCAAGATAAAGTCAGCTATTCCTGTGAATCCCATATGCACGATGGAAAAATACTTTGCGAAACCTCAAAAGATAAGAAGAGCGATAGGATTGTGACCTGGATAATAGGACCAAAGGCATAACTCGAAAAAACGTTATATCGGACTTGTCCGGTAATTCTTTAATCTACACCTGTTATTATTTTTTCCTTTTATTATTTTTCCTTTTCATTTTTTATCTTCCCAATTTTAATTTCAGTACCTTAAATCTTCCAGCAGGAAAGGATGCCAAAGATTAATTAAGAGCATACTCTGTAATCCCATCTGATGAAGCCTGCAAAACCTGAACTGCTGGCTCCAGCCGGCGGCATGGAAGCCCTTATGGCAGCCGTAGAAAACGGAGCCGATGCTGTGTATCTCGGAGCCAGGGCTTTTAGCGCCCGGGGATATGCATCCAATTTTTCAGAGGAAGAACTTGAAAAAGTCATTGATTATGCCCATCTAAGGGGCGTGAAAATATACGTAACTGTAAACACCCTCCTCAAAGAAAGTGAAATGGAAAGTGCTCTTATATTGCTTTCCCGTCTGAGAGAAATGGGGACAGATGCGATTATCATTCAGGACATTGGGCTTATTTCCCTTTCCCAAAAATACCTGCCTGACCTTCCCCTGCACGCAAGTACACAGATGACTTTGCACAATAGCGAAGGAATCGGGTTTGTAAAAGAGCTGGGAATCGAAAGGGTTGTGCTCTCAAGGGAAGTTTCGCTTGAAGACATAAGAAAGATAAAAGAAAAAAATGATGTGGAGATAGAGGTTTTCGTACACGGAGCCCTCTGCATTTCCTATTCAGGGCAGTGCCTCCTGAGCAGCCTTATAGGGGGAAGAAGCGGAAACAGGGGATACTGTGCCCAGCCGTGCCGCAAAAAGTACAGGCTGTACTGTGCAGGAAAGCAGATAAAAACAGCCGGCAGTTATCTTTTAAGCCCTAAGGACCTTAACACGACCTCAGGCCTCGGAGCCCTTATAGAAGCCGGGATAGAGTCCTTCAAAATAGAGGGTAGGATGAAAAGGCCGGAATATGTTGCAGGTGTTGTCAGGATCTACAGCCGCCTGATTGACAGTTATCTGAAAAACCCTGCCGATTATTCGGTTTCTGAAGACGAGCAGGAAACCCTTACCCAGCTTTTTAACCGCGGCTTTACCTCAGGATATTTTTTTGGAAACCCGCGCGGAAAACTTATGAGTCGGGAAAATCCACATAACCGCGGCATTCCTGCAGGCACGGTTATTAGCTATGACAGGCGTACGGAACGCATCCGTGTAAAACTTTCGAACTCCCTTCGACTGGGAGACGGTATAATGGTCGAAAATGCCGAGACAAGGCCTGAAGACAAAGGAAAAATAATATCCTCAATGTATTCTGAAAAGGGCCCTGTATACAGTGCAGGAAAAGGAGAAGTCATAGAGATCCCCTTTGATTCGAGGGCGCCATCAGGAAGCATGGTTTACAGGACCCATGACAAGAAGCTTATGGATTCCCTTAAAAAAGAAAGCGAATCCGGATCTTTGAGGCCCAGGATTCCGTTATCTCTCACGGTAACCCTTTCCCCGGGAAAACCTGCCAGGCTCGAGATAAAGGACAGCGATTCAAATACAGTGACAGTTGAATCCGAATATCTGGTCGAGAAGGCTGAGAAACTGCCAACCTCAAAAGCCCAGGTAGAAAAACAGCTTACAAAACTTGGAAATACGATTTTTGAGGCATCAGAACTTAATGTGAATATGGATAAGGATATTTTTATTCCAGTAGGGAAGCTGAACGATCTGAGGACGAAAGCGGTTTTACAGCTTGAAAACCTGCGCGTATCAAAGTGGAAGCGGAAACCTCTCGAAAATCTGCAGCTCCTTGCACCTGGAGAAAGAAAGGCAAAGGAAACAGAGGGAACAACGGAGACAGAGGAAATAGAGGAAATAAAGGAATTAAAATCCCAAAAACTTCCGGGAAAGCCTTTGCTCTCAGTTTCCGTTTATTCCCTCGAAGGGCTTGAAGGGGCTCTTGCAGGCGGAGCAGACTGCGTTTACTTCGGAGAGGGGCTTTTTAGAAGGCCACAAACAACAGGAAAAGAGAAAAACTCCGAAGTGGAGGAATCCTCCTTTAGATGCCTTGATTCCAGATTTGAAAGTGCTGTTCTGAAAGCCAAATCTGCAGGCAGAAAAATCTATTTCAATACTCCTAAAATAGCGAAGGATTCCGAGATGAAGCAGGTTGATGAAACCCTTTCCAATGTCTTAAAGTTAGGAGCTGACGGTGTCCTTGTTTCAAACCTGGGTACATTTAACCTCGCAAAAGAAAAAAAGATCCCGTTTATTGCAGACAGTCCCCTGAATATCTATAACGGTCATACCTTTGCCCTTCTCTTGCAGAAAGGAGCAGAAATGGCTGTGATTTCTCCAGAATTGACGCTTGAAGAGCTCAAAGAAGTGGCTCCTCACGGACCTGCAGAGTGTGTTGTCCACGGCCGTCTCGAACTGATGGAATCCGAACACTGCCTCCCAGACGGGCTGCTCGGGAAAGAAGGAAATCATTGCAGTGCTCCCTGCACCTCAGGAGATTTTACGCTAGTAGATGAGAAGAATTACGAATTTCCCTTGCTCATGGACTATCAGTGCAGAACCCATCTCCTGAACTCAAGATCCCTCTGCATGCTTGAATATATCCCTGCATTTATAGAAAGTGGAATCTCAAGCCTGAGAATTGAGACTCTCGGAATGGATAATGCAGAAGAAATCAGGAGAATTACAGGAAAATACAGGAAAGCAATTGATGCATTTAGTGAGACCGGAGATAGGGCAAAGGAAAAATGTGAGGATATCGGAAAAGGTTTTACCACAGGACATTACTTCAGAGGCGTGCAATAAGAGGACTGAAACAGATAAAAAACAAACAAAAACAATCCGAAAAACAGACAAAAAAGCTGTGTGGTATAGCAGATAAAAAGGGTGGTAGGATAATGGAAAAAAAGAAAGTTGCAGAACGGCAGAGCCCGAAAATTTTCCTGTCAGGCTCGATCAGGGGAGGAAGACAGCTTCTTGAGACATACCGGTTTATGTACGCTGCCCTCGAGGAAGCAGGAGCAGAAGTACTTAGCTGGCATGTTGCAGATCCCGATCTGGAAGAAAACGAATCAAAAATGACTGAACAGGACATTTATGATAGAGATATGGGGCTGCTTGCAAAAAGCGATGCTCTGATTGCAGAGGTGACAGTACCATCTACGGGCGTGGGCTATGAAATATGCAGGGCGCTTGACCGGAAAATTCCTGTGCTCTGCCTGCATAGGCCCGATGCTGTAGTCTCTGCAATGGTGCTTGGGAACCCTTACCCTTCGCTGGATATACGAGCTTATTCAAACGAGTCAGTACTTAATGAAATTATTATAAAATTTGTCCGGGCTCTATGAAGGAAAAAATGCCGTAAAATAGTGTACCTCTCTCAAATAAAAAAGATCAGTAGCCTTTTCAAGTATGTCTGGCACAAATTCCCAAAAAGCCATAACTGGTTCAGAAAACTCAGTGATAAATATAAATAATTTGAACACTATGTATAATCTATGGTAGTCGGAGTTCCCGAAATCTCAGTATTGATCCTGGCAGCTGTAGTAGCGTTTGTGCTGTACAAAATGCTCAAGACTGCCACCAGCCTTGCAATAAATGCAGTGCTTGGGATCTTAGCCCTGATAGTAGCAAAATTTTTGCTAGGACTTGAAATCGCAATCACCTGGGTAGCAGTCCTGGTCTGCGCAATAGGAGGTATCTTCGGAGCCCTTGTAATAATTGTGCTTAATTACCTTAAGCTAGCTTTTATATGAAAATAAAAATAAAGTATTCAGGTTGTTTTTAAAGTTGTATAGAGGGTCTGGAACGGCAAAAAACAGATGAGTAGAAAGATTCAGAGAAAGTATGAGTTAAGTTCGAAGTTTCCGGAAAACTCCCCTGACCATATGCCGTTGATAAGATTTCCCTCTAAAAGTTTTCTCTTTTATTACATTTTCCAGTTCAAGGACTTCAAACCCGCAGAAAAGTTCCTTTACCTCTTCTTCGGTAAAATAATGGTAAATTATCCCGTTTTGACGGACAAAAGTTTTTTCTTCAAATGGGCTTGAAGGCTCTCCTCCACAGCGCATATCCTCACAGCCGAACGCCTCGAAAAAAACGAAACCTTCACAGCAGAGAAGGCGCAAGAATTCCCTGACAGCAGCTTGCCGCTCTCCTTTAAAAAGATGTTGGAGTACACCATAACAGAGAATTCCGTCAAATGAGCCGGATTTGAAAGGAAGAGCATGCACACTTGCTCCAAGATGTTCTGCAAACCTGCCGCTTCTTGCAAGCTGCGTACGGGAACTTCCGAGAGCGGTTAAGGAAATATCAGCCCCGACCGCAGTATAATGCCTCGAAAGCTCTCCAAGGTACCTTCCATTCCCCGAACCTGCATCCAGGACTCTCACTTCTGGCGCAAGATAAGCCTGCAGACTCCGGATAGATGCTGGGCCCCCCCATTTTAGGTGGACATATTCCTTATCCCATGCAAGGAAGTGCTCTTTTGAAGAGCCTGCAGGCTTTTTCACCGGTTCATCTGTATTATTTGGTTCATCTGTATCCTTTGTATCTACCGTGCCGGTCATCTCTGTGTCCGTAATACCCATATCTTTTATGATCTCTGCATCATCTATTTCCATATTTGCCTGTCTTTTTCCACGTTTACCTTTCTTTTTTCATACCCATCTGACTTTATTTATCTCGTAAGGCGAGAAGACCCCCTCCTCAGGAGATCCGGTTTACCGGATCGAACAGATGTGGGATGGAAGCCGTCAACTTCCAGATATTATATCGATAGTAAATCTGTTAATCTTAACATAGTTTCAAAACATATATAATGCCAATGAAACGAGGAAACCGATACAGGATTTACCCTAACAAAGAACAAAAAGTTCTTATGGAAAAACACTTCGGTAGTACTCGGTTCGTCTATAACAAACTTCTAAATATTAAATCTACATTATATAGAAAGTGTAGAATAAGTATTTCTGAATTTGATCTTAATAATCACTTGTTAGTTCTAAAAGAAATATATCCCTGGCTAAAAGAGATTAACGCCGGGGCACTTCAGCAAGCAAGCCGAAATCTAAATAAAGCTTTCACAAACTTTTTCAATTTCGGATTCGGTTATCCTCAAAGAAAAAGCAAAAAGGATCATCATTTTTCTTTCCAGCTTCCACAACATTATGATCTTAATGTAGAAAAGTTAGAAATTAAGTTGCCTAAATTCGGTTGGATAAAAGTTAAGATGCACAGAGACATTTTTCAAGGAAAGATGAAAACATTAACAGTATCGAGAACTCCTACTGGAAAATACTATATAAGCGTCTTAACGGATGATGGAATAGAACTACCAGAACCCGAACCTTTTTCTCATGCTACTCTCATCGGAGTAGACGTAGGACTCAAAACATTTGCTGCACTATCAACAGGAGAGAAAATTGATAATCCTAAATTCCTGAAGAATTCTCTTGAAAGGCTGAAGTGTTTGCAGAGGAGAGTTTCGGGAAAAGTAATCGGTTCTAAAAACAGAAGAAAGGCAGTATATAAGCTTGCTAAACTGCACGAACTAATCTCAACTCAAAGACATGACTTCCAACACAATGTCTCAAAAAAGCTCATAAGCAACAACCAAGCGATAGCTATTGAGACATTGAATATCAAGGGAATGATGAAAAACCACAATCGTGCTCAATCAACCGGAGATGCAGGTTGGTATAGTTTTGTCCTGAAATTACAGTATAAAGCAGAATGGTTAGGAAAAACTATATTGAAGATAGGGCAATGGGAACCTTCATCAAAGACCTGTAACGTTTGTGGATACAAATATCAAGATCTAACTGAAGAAATAAGAGAGTGGCAGTGTCCCGATTGCGGAACTAACCACGATCGAGACATTAATGCCGCTATTAACATCAAAAAATTTGCACTCCTGGGACAAGAGGTAGAGCCTGTGGACTCGCAGAGGTTGCTCTGGAGAATGAAGCAGGAAGCACCTTCCTCAAAAGCTTGAGCCATTAGGCCAGAGCTTTAGGGAGGGGTAGTTCACGAGCGTTTTTCAGGGATGTATGTTGAAGCTTCTCTGAACCGGGTTATAAGGAAGTCCTTCTCAAAAGAAGATAAGAACCAGCCTGCTTTTGGGCCCGAGCTCTGCCCGAGAATTGAGGTATAGATCGCTTTGAAAAGGTCTTTAGGGTCTACCTGTGGGACCGGTTCATTTAACTTTTCCGTGATCAGCCCGTTCAGTTCAGAACCTTCATCTTTTGCGGAATATACCAGCATATGGTATTCCTCTCCGCTGATCTCTCCTCTCGCTTCAATAAGGTCTGCAAAAGCCCCAAGGAAGGCTTTCTGGAGTTCCGAAAGGGTAGCTGCCTGCACAGACACTCTCTCTTTTACACTGAACCTGGCAAAAGGCGGAGCATAGAGTTCAAGCCATCTGGAGACATTATCTACAAGTTCCCTGATACACTTTTCATCTTCAATTGAAAAGCCTGAACGTTTTACGATCTTCAGCACCTGCTCGAAATCCCCCCTGGCAACCTGGTAGATTGTTACCATCTGCTTGAAAGGAATTTCCGGATGGCAGATGCCAGTTGCCCTGGAGAGTTCGTAAATCTTCTTTTCAAAGTCTCCAAGGGAGGGGTCATTTTCCCGGAACTTCTCTCTGAGCCGCTCGTATTCGTCCACCATTGTAAGGAGAGGCTGCCCGGGGTCGAACTGGATATGTTTTTCAGGTTTTGTACGGATAATCAGGTAACGGAGGACTTCGGGAGGCACCACCTCAAGCATATCAGAAATCGAGACAACCACTCCCGTAGAAGAAGACATAGCCCCTTGCTTTCCAAGCATTATCCACTCGTAGACTATAGGATAGGGAGGTTCGTGTCCGTAGATTTCCCTTACTATTCTCTTTCCTGTATCATAGGAGCCGCCTCTTGAGGCGTGGTCTTTTCCAAAAGGCTCAACAGTTACCCCGAGAACAGCCCAGCGGGCAGGCCAGTCCACTCTCCAGGTAAGCTTTCCCCCTCCTGTCATCGGCACCGTCCCTGAGTGCCCGCAGGCACAGACGTAGTCCACAGTTTCGGCTTCCAGATCAAACCCTGTGACTTTTGTGGTCGTTATTTTCCCGCACTCGTTACAGCGGGGGTTAAAAGGGCTCCATTCTTCTGCGACTGTTTTTCCAGAAACCTCTTCAAGGATTTTTGCAATTTCGTCCCTTTTCACAAGGGCGGACTTTATCGCTCCGGTATACATTCCTGCCCTGTACATTTCGGCCGCCCTGTAGACCTCGGGGTTGATGCCAAGGCGTCTGAGTGCTTCAAGGAAAGGCTTCAGGAAATGCTCAGCGTAATTTGCACATTCCCCGCATGGGCAGGGAACCTCGGAAATGGGTTTTCCCACATGCTCGGCATAACTTTCTGGAAGGAAAGGATAAACCTTACGCAGCGGGTCATAATTATCGGCAATGTAGATAAAACGGGCATCTGCTCCCCTGTCAAGGAGAGCACGATAAGCAGCATCAGCAGTCACTACCTCCCTCATATTGCCTATATGGATGTGTCCGGAGGGAGTGATTCCAGTGGCAACAAGGTGCTTGCCACTCTTATTTAACGCGTCTTCGGCTATGACGTCTGCCCAGTGAATTGTATCAGCCATGGTTCTCACCAAAATATAAGATAAACCGTAGAATCAGGTATGAAGACAAGAAATCAGGATCTTTTCATGCATATCTACAGGTTTGGATTTCCTGCATAATTATCGTATCAACGGATAAACTTTGGGCTGGCAATGAAAACCCTGAAAGTACTTGATTTCTTTCCATTTCAAGACACAGGGAACCAAAGAGAATGAAAGACAGAAAAACAGAAAAAAGGTAGAGACTGGTAAATTAAAGAAGGAAAGGATGAAACAGGGAAAAAAGGAAGAGAGAATCAACTCAGGGAGACAAAAAAAGGAAAAAAAGTAATGGAGGTTCAAAGGCAAATTGTTTCAGGAGTCTACAGAATTACGGAGATTTAAAATGGCGCTTTACAAGGCAAATCAAGTAAATTTGATTTACCAATAAATAAAAGCACGTATAAATATATAAATTTATCGCATTTAGTCGATTACGTCCTTAAAAAAAAGATAATTACAGAACAACCAGACTAAAAACAACTAAAACGGAAATCCGAAATGAAAACTGTTCAGACCTGAAAGAAAAACTGCAAATTGGAAAAACAAAGAAGAATGACTGCAAAAAAATAAAATGGGTTTGAAATATAATAATCCGTTGAAATAGCAGTTTCTAAAACCCGGGCTTCAGTACAGTTTTATAAAAAAACTCTGTTGAAACCAATCAAATCGTGGTGCTTTCTTTTTTAACTCTCAGTTAAGCAGTGTAAACCTATTTTACCATTAATGCAGAAAGATAACCGTTCCTGTAAAAAATAAGGCTAAAAAACAGCACTTAAGGCTAAAAACAGCATTTTTTCAAAGAAAAGAACATATACAGGCGTAAATCTCCCATAATGCCCCAATTAACCGTTTATGCGCATGAATCGTCCTGCCAGATCCTTTATTTACAATTAAAAGTTATATTTTTCCCCTGAGAATCAATCATCAAAAACGGATTCGGCATTCCAACTAACAATTGTTCCAGTAGCCGCATCAATTTCAAATTCATATTCCATATTGTCAAAAATGATAGACCCTTCATATACTGCTATTCCATCTTCATAATCCAGATAAAGACGAACGTTGGATTCAGTTGCTCCATAAACTTTTGCAAGTGCTGTGGATTTTGCCTTTTCTTGACCAGTATACATATTGTTATCACCTGACTGTGTACTGGAATGCCGCATAGTTTTCCGCATCATAGTCGTAGCTTAAAATTCTCCCGTAGATGCATCAATATCATAATCATATTCATTTGTATTCGGTTAAGGATTTTGAGCTGCGGATCTCGATTTCGACGGAAAAACTCAAACCCAAATGTTTAGTGTTTAAATTGAAATCGATATCAGATTCCAGTTTTGCATTTGATGAATAATTTAACAAATTTTATGAAAATCAATGCAAGTGATAACGATTTTTCCTTAACCGATGACCAATGTAATCATATTCAGTGTTACACCATAAAACTCGATTTCATACTCCGGTCTGCCATCATCTGCGTCAGGTTTTACCGTGAAAAAAGTGACATTAGCTTCTGCAAGTCCGGCATGAACAGGAGCGATTTCCTTTGCGCTGTCTGCAGTCATACTACCCGTACTGTTAATATTTTCATATATATAGGAGTTTATAGAAACTATAGGGAATATTACTTCATCAGCAGTGCCGGGGTCGTATCGTCTGTAGCCGCACAACCAGCAGCACTTATTGCTAATACACTGACCATTAATATCGTAAATAGTGTTTTTTCACTAAAATACTTCGAGATATAATTTTGTTTTCGTAGAAAGAGTAGTTTTTAATTTTAGAAACATAAGTGTTACTATTTAAATCAAAATTTGTACTTCAAGATCAAAAATCAATTGTTATCTGATACCTGTCGAAAGCAGTATGTGAACATGAAGACCTGTTTTCAAAAGAAAAAGGCATGAACCAGGAGCCCTTTCCTCGCTTCAGAAGGAAGCAGGCAGGAGTAAGTCACCAGAGATCAAAAGAAACAAGCGAAAAGAATCCAATAAGACATTCAATAAAAAGAAAATGGAAAGAACGGCAGAGATTCATCCCCGGAATACGGATCGGGAAGGAAATTTCCAGAGCGGTTTTCCGGAGATATGGAAGCATTTTCGAGGGCTGTTCCCGTTTTTTGCTTCCTGCCGTTTTTCCATTTCATGGACGAAGGTACAGGCCAGAGCCTGAACCAGTCCATCTTAAGCAATCTGTCTTCTGAAAAGATTACAGGAGTTTATCTTGACATCAAGAACCTTCTCGATATTCATTTTTGCAGCAATGCCCTTTGCGGCACCCGGGACTGAGGTGATCACGCCAATATCGAGCTCTTCACGGAGTTCGCGCATAACGTGCTCATCTGAGAGATCCATTGTGTCAACACTGAGCTTCTTTGCCACATACTCTTTTGCTTCTTTTATCCTCATGTTCTTTGAGAATTCCATCCTTGCTACAAGGTCTCCGGCTGCTCTCATACCTGTCATACCTGAAGCCATTATGTGGGAGATCGGCATACCCAGAGGGTCGCCGACCCCGACCTATATGCCGTCTACGCCGGCAATCTCGACCATTGCCTTGCTTGCCCTTGTAACGGCATCGATTGGAGGAGTCTCAAGCATCGGAATTCCGCCTACACCCATACCCATATCAACGTGACAGGGGATAGTGGAGGCTTCAACCGCTGCCTTCATGAAAGTTACTGCCCGTGCCAGGTTCCATGGAGAAGTCTTGCTGGTGTTTGTGTTGCATACAGGCCCAAAGACATTTGCGCCTGCTTTTGCAACAAGTGGAGCCTGCTGGTGTGGCCAGAGCCCTGCAAGGGTCACGCCGTCATACTGCAGGTTCCCGTGCATCCCAAGCACCATTTCTCCAGCCATACCGGCTTCGATGTACATGTCAGGGAATTCCTTCCTGAGAGCTTCGATTGCGTGCAGGGTCCCGTACATGTCAGCGTCGCCTGCTGCAGCTGTTGTGTCAAAGTTAATACCATCCGCACCCGAGGCAAAGAGCTTCTGCATAACCCAGACAGTGTCCCTTGTAAGGTGCTCGGCTGCATGTTCCATGGAGTCCCAGGCTTCCTGAATTTTGAAAGCCTTCATCAAGTCACCGGGGTTTTCGAAAGGCCCGTCAGGAGTATAATAAAGCCCCATGTTAGGCATTGCACCGTAGAAGAGAGGGATAACCATGTTCTGCTGGCAGACTTCCATTGCCTGGCATTCGTTTGAGACCACGGGTTTTACAGGTTTGTAGCTGTAGTCAATATGCCCGAGTTCCATGGTGTCGGCACCAAAAGCCCTCTCGTGCATCATGCAGCCGACAAGCCGGCTTGAGGGAATACCTACACCACTGTTACCCTGGTCGCCGTCAAGCCTCAGAGTCCCGATATCGTGAGTTACAGGCACTTCCATGCCGTGTTCCACACTGACTGCCTTTCCGGGCATCATAAGGATTTCTGCAAGCTTGTCGACTTCATCGGCACTCAGACCGGAGATCTCACCAAGGTCGGCGGCATTTGCCACACCTGCCTCAAGTTCCTCAATGATCTTTTCTTTCGTAAGGAAGATACGTTTCCCGTCTCCCATTCTCAAAGCATATTCAGTTGCCATTTCTTCACCATTTATGTTGTTTATTAGTATTAGATCTGGAATAGCTATATTCTGTTGGGGTTCAGAACTTAGATACGAAAGTCCTTGCCTGCCATAGAGCAATTACTGCCAGAACCAGAATCAGGACCATCCACATGACATGCCCGGCGGGTATGAAGGAATTTGCCCAGTAAGCGTTGTAAGCTTCAAGAGCTGCTGCTGTTTGTGTCATTTTTTATCCTCCGTTGATTACACATACCTCAGGCAGGCGTCAGAGCCACGGGCTTTTCCAAAATCGGTGATCATATATTTGTGCAGTAGGAAATCTTTTTTGTAGACCCCTGCCTCATCGACTTTCTGCTCGACATCTTTTAGCATCCCTCCGGATGCCAGTTCAATAATATCGAAGTTGATGCTGTCCCTGCCATATGCACTCTTCATATTGTATTCTTCCTGGATCTTTGAGACAATCTCATAGTTCCAGTGTTCCTTTCCATCCAGCAAAAGTTCCAGGATCCTGAACTTAATAGGTCGGTTTCCACTCATCTTATTCGCCTCTTAGAGTTTCGAGTTCACTTGCATCTTCAGTGAACATAATGAAGCTGCCAGCAATACAGAGCGTGCCGCCGACAAGAATAGTCCACTGCGGAACATCCCCGAAGAAGAGGAAAATAAATATGACCGCGCAGAACCCGTAAAGGTTTCCTATACCCTGACCTCTTCCAACCCCGATAAGTGGGAAAGATTTGTACCAGGTAACATAACAGAAACCAAATGTTATACCTGCAAAGACCAGGACCAGCAGAGTTAGAGGTTCAAAAGCCTGGAATGCAAAGGAATACATAGGGAACCCAATAAGTGCCAGGATAGGCACAATAATGATCCACCAGATGACATTTTCTCCGAGGAAACGTAGAGTCAATCCTGCATCAGGCTCTGCAATATCAAGCCCTTTGCCTGCGATAGCGCCTTCAATGCCCCAGCCAGCAGCGGCCATCAAACCTCCGAGGTATCCGATCCACTGAACGTTGCCCGACGAAAGTTCTGTAAGAAGTCCGCCACCGTAGATAGAAATACCTCCGAGGACAATAACCCCGATACCGATTGCTGCCCTCTTTGAAATCTTTTCTCCATACCAGTAGTAGGCAAGAATCGAGCCCACGACAGGGTAAAGAAGTCCGGCAACAGCTGCAAATGCTCCACCTATAAATCCCATGGCAATAAAAGAACCGAGGATTGCCAGAGGACCGCCGAAAATAGAGGCAAGGAAGAACCATTTGGAACACGGGTGGAATTCCTTGAGAGTTCGGCCAAGTTCCCCGTATTTACCAAGCACTCCGTTCCAGAGCATAAGAGCGACCATAACGGCAAGCGCATTGAAAGCAGTAATCAGCACAGCAGTTACAACCAGGGATACACCGTCCCCATTTGTTGCGGCAATAGCACTGTACATTTCATCGAACGGGTTAAGAACCCACACAACGGTCCCTGGCAAATACCAGACACCCCAGAATAAAGCACAGAAAAAGGCCCACATGTACCCTTTACTGATCTTTCGTTTATTTTCCTGTTTTTTTAAGGCTTTTAAATCCACGGAAAATCCCTCCATTTTTCAAAGTGCTGTAGAATTCCCTCAGGGCAGGAGTCCGTCTCAGCCCTATTCCACAGCCTGAAAGCACAGTTTGCGAACCCTTTACGGGCATATTATATCTCAGGGAATTATACTTACTGTAATATTTAATTTAGGAACTATACTCTCTGGCTTACTGCATATAAATTTAACTACAGTATTTGCTTGCCATTTTTTATTCCGTTTTTTATCCGTTTTAACTGCAGTTTTCAGGCATTTTGACAATTGCTTTAAGCTTTCATTTTAAACAATTGTTAATAGCTTTAAAATCGTCAGTTTGTTGCCGCAGATCAGCATATCTACCTGATATAATAATTAACAGGCTCACTGCACAGCCTTTTCATAATTGCTTATTCCCGTGAGTTATGACCGGATTTGCAGAGTTTTTTGCCTATATCCTCAGCTATCGGTTTCGCAAAACTGTACAAAATAAAATGGACAGAAAATGCAAAAGATTTGATCTTTTGCATTTCTGCTTATTGAGCCTTTTAAAGTAAGGCTGCTTTTACCTTGCTGACGACATCAGTGGCACTTTCCCCATAGAGATCTGCGCCGATCTTGTCAGCCCAGTCCTGAGTAACGGGTGCGCCTCCGACCATGGTCTTGATCTGTCCGCGGATACCTGCTTCTTTCAGCTGTTCCTCGATCTGGATCTGGTTGACCATGGTTGTGGTCATAAGGGCGGAGGATGCGACTATCTGTGGTTTGAGTTCCTTTGCCTTCTCGACAAATGTCTTTATTGGGACGTCTCTTCCGAGGTCCACTACTTTGAAACCTGCAATATTGAGCATGGAAGCAACAATATCCTTTCCGATGGAGTGGATGTCACCTTCGATGGTCCCGATGACAACTGTTCCGAGGCTCTTGGTCTGGGATTTGCGCCTTTCCATTTCCGGCTTGATGACTTCCATGCCTGCATTCATTGCTTCTGCGGCTGCGAGCACGTGAGGAAGGAAAAGGGTTCCCTGTTCGAACTGCTCTCCTACTTCCTGCATGCCTGCGGTAAAGCCCTTTTCAATGAGCTCTACGGGGTCGATTCCTGCGACAAGGGCTTCCTCTGCAACTTCTGCTGCGAGTTCATCATCAAAATCTGTAATTGCGTCTTTTGCTCTTGCAATAATGTCTTCTTTGCTTGCCATTTTTAGATCTCCTGATATCCTGATATAATTACTCGCCTCTGAAAGCTTTGTCAGCTCTGTCAACGACGGCCTTCATGTTCTTGAGGGTGTCTGCATCAACCGGTTTGACTACATGGTTCTTGAGAACATCTACTACTTTGTCATGTGCAGCGGCTGCGAGGTCCTTTGATCCGGCTGCTGCCCAGTCCCCGAACATGCGCCTGTCTATGAGCATTGGGTCAGACGGATAGTTCACAAGCATCCTGGTCTGTTTGAGTGCAAGGAAGTTGTTTCCGATGCCTACTTTCTGGATAGACTCGACTGCAAGGGTTTCCTCATTTACAGGGACTCCCTGAAGGACTTTTTTGGTCATCTTGATGATGTCGTTGTCAATAACGAGCTGTTCCATGGAGAAAGTCATACCAAGCTCAAGCATCCCGGCGCCGTAGAGGGTGTTTGCCCCTGCGAGGGCGGGAAGGAGGCAGGTAAGAGTCTTCTCGTGTCCAGCCTGGCTGTCCGGGACCTTTGCATCAGACTAGGTGCCTGCCACGAATGCGGGGAGGCCATAGAACTGGGCGAGCTTTGCGACGGATGCGCTAATCAGACCGAGTTCGGGAGATCCAACGGGAGCAGTACCCTTCTTCAGGTCGAAGGTGGTAGTGGAACTTCCGTACCATACTTTGGTTCCGGGTACTGTAAGCTGAGCGAGAGTGATACCTGAGAGTACTTCGGCGTTGTGGGTAACAAGGGTTCCTGCAAGGTATACAGGAGAAGAACCACCTGACATTGCCATACTCAGGACGTTTACAGGCATTCCGAAACGTGCGCCTTTGATAATGACCTGGCATGCGTTAACGCTGAGCTCAAGGGGGCTTGTCGGGCAGACCAGCATGGAGAAGATTGGCTTTTTCCTTGCTTCTTCTTCATTGCCGCCGTAATAGGCATTTACGATGTCCCGGTAGTATTCGACATTTTCGCCGACAGGGTCAATGTGGTGGAAGTGTTTTGAAGTGTTGGTGATAGAGGTGAAGGTCTCGTGAACATCCTGGGCACCCTGACCTGCAATATCTCTTGCAGAGACCGGGAGAGAGAAGTAGTCGATATTTTCTGCCCAGTCACAGAGCTTTGCAATGTCTGCAATATCCTGTTCCACGGAGTCAACAGTTACGTATTTGCCGTCTTCGTACTTGCACATCTTAACGCCAGTACCGAAACAGGTCCAGTGCACTTTACCGCCGGCTTCCTGGACGGTATTGTGCTTCTTGTCGCGGCCCCAGAGGACAAACCTGGAGGGGGCGAGCTGAAGAGCTCTTCTTACAAGATATTCAGGGATTTTTACAATATTGGTCTGTTCGTTTACTTCACAGCCATTTTCCTTGAAGATCTGCCTTGCCTCGGGGTCAGAGACCTGGATACCGGGGTCCATCAGAACTTCCATTGTGGCGTAGTGAATCGCTTTGAGTTCGTCAGTAGTAAAAAGATTTAATTCCACACCGTTAAGTGCGTTAAATCCTGCAACTGCATTACATTTTGCCATTTTTGTAACCTCCGAATAAGAATAATTTAGACGAGCAGTTCTTTTGCCTTTGCAACGGCTTCACTTGCGTTTTCTGCATAGCAATCTGCGCCGATCTTGTCAGCCCATGCCTGGGTTGCGGGTGCGCCTCCGATCATGACCTTTACTTTTTCTCTCATACCTTCTTCTTTGAGGAGTTCAATAACTCCTCTCTGACCTGGAAGAGTTGTGGTCATAAGGGCAGAAAGTCCGATCATGTTAGCATTGACTTCTTTTGCCTTCTGGACAAAGTTCTTGATCGGGACATCACGGCCGATGTCATGCACTTCAAAACCGGCAGACTGGAGCATTGTGGACACAATAGATTTGCCAATGTCATGGACATCGCCTTCTACGGTACCGTTCACAATGACGCCCATCTTTGAGCTGGCAGAGCTTTCAGGCATAAGATCCTTAAGGGCTGCAACTCCGGCAGTCATTGCATCGGCAGCCATCATCACATGGGGTAAGAAAAGTTTGCCTCTTTCAAAGAGGACCCCAACCTGGTTCATGCCTGCTGCAAGTCCGTTTTCAATTATTTCGGAGGGATCCAGTTCTCCTTTTGCCTTTTCGACGGCAGCGAGTACCGCATCCTTTTTACAGGTGATAACAGCGCCTGCAAGTTCCTGAAGCAATTCTTCTTTGCTAATAATGCATCCTCCGTGTTAGTTTTTAAACTATGGAGACCTCTCGACCAAAACTATCACGAATAACCATGATCATTTGGACTGCAAGCTCACGCTATATGAGTCATGAGATGCACGAGAAGTAACTCATGATTACCATGGGTGGGAAACCAGGATTACCACAAGCGAAACTACAAAATCATGAAGGATTCATGATTGTCATGATTGGGGTTCATGAGTATTTTAGCAGAGGGAGTATTTTTGGTGCCATTTTAAATCCCGTCTGTTTAACTCATCTTCACAGATGTCTCCAGATTAAACTTCTCTTTACTGGTATAAATATTTTGTTAAAAAAGAGAACTCAAAACCAAGGGTTCTATATATAATTTTTGGTTTTAACTTTTTGAAAGGAGTATTTGGGAAAGAATTTAAGAGAATAAACGAAAAATATAAATATCAAACATTAAAGATGGCCTTTTAAAGGTATATGAAAGAAGGAAAATGAAGGAAATCATTGTAAGAGATTAGAGAAACTACAAACATAATATAATTTTCGTTCTTCGATGTACAAGATAAAAATTAAGGCTACTGAGATTGTTTTCTACAAGAAATTCAAACAATATGTTAGATTGGCGATTAATTATTTCTTTTTTTGAATATTGTTTTTTTATTTCCCGGAGTCTGAACACAATTGAGGTAAGGGAACAGGAAGAAAGAGAAAATAATATATAATAGAAATTTTACTGAGCCAGATTTTGATTACAATTCGTGCCTATAGGAGAAAAGAACGATCTAAAACTCTGGTATGCCAGAAAGGAATACTTTACCAATAAAAAGTAGAAGACAGACGAAATAATGAATGGAAGAAATAATGACTTGAAACCCAGGTGTATAAAATAAGAGGAAAATTTGAAAGAAAAGAGTAAAGAGGACTTATGAAAAGTCCGGTTCTTTATAATCCGAAATACATAAGCTGTAAGCCCTATTTACAAACTCGGACATTTTCTGATCTTCCCGTCGTATTTTTACACCGCAAGCAAGGGCAAGGTATTCAGCAAGGTCAAAGACCTTTGTTTTCCCATCCTTTCCGGCTTCGATAAGGTTCTGCATGCAACCCCCGCAGTTAGTTATGATCACGTCACACCCTAGTTTCTCGGCAACTCGGTAGCGGTCCGAAGCCACTGACAGGGACTCGGAAGAATAATTTACCCTTACCCCTCCACCAAAACCGCAGCAGGCTGAATTTTCAGGGGTTTTATTTGAAAGCTCAGTGCCCGGGATATTCTCGAGAACGTTTCTTGCTTCCCTGTAGACCCCCATGCCCCTGGTAAGGTGACAGGGATCATGGTAAAAAGCTCTGTGTTTGAGAGTAGTTTCCGGAATAAGTTTGCCCTCCTTTAAAAGACGTGCTAGGTACTGCGAGACCTGCAGCACCTCAAAGTCCAGTTCCCCAAACATCCTGGGGTAGATATCCTTAAAAGCCCTGAAACATCCCGGACAGGCAGTGATAAGGATTTTCGCCCCTCTTCTCCTGACCTCATCGATATTTTGCTGCCCGTGCCTGCGGATAGGGCCCGAATCTCCTGTGCCTGCAGATACTGCCCCGCAGCAGTACTCAAGCCCGCTAAGGACAGTGTAATTGATCCCTGCCTTTTCTAGAAGAGCAACTGAAGCCTGTGCCATGCATTTGTTAATATAGGTGCCTGCGCAACCAGGGAAATACACAACAGAGCCCGGACCACTCCTGTGTTCGGGTATTTCATCCATTTCTGCAATTTTTTTGAAGATATTATTTTCAGCCTCAGGATCCACTATAGTCTGCCTGTCCGTAAGGCCATTTTCACTTACCCATTTCTGCCGGGCAGGAGAGATCAGTGGCTTGATTCCCAGTTCTTCAGGGCAGGCAGAAACACAGAGCCCACAGGTAAGGCAGCGCAGCAGAGATTCGGGATCGATATTTGAAGATCCGTCCAGATACCTGTAAAGTCGGTCAAGCAAACTGAAGTCATCATACCGAGGGCAGACTTCAAAGCACTGCCTGCATTGCGTGCATTTTTCCCTGTGTTCTTCCACTATATTCATATTTTAACTCCATATCATTTTAAACTCATGAGACTTTATTCTTATAGCGATCCTTAAAACCTCTTTCTGGAGAATTCCATCCCTGCAGACCATTAAATCCTGAAAGCCGCCCTGGAAAAACATAAAGGAACCTCTCAATAGAACTCAGAGCCCCGGAATTGAACTTAGAACCCGGAGTCGAGAGATCTTTCAAAAGAAGATAAGACTAATATCCAAAGGCGCAGTAACAATAGCCAGATAAAAGGAAGGGATTGAAATATTTGACGACTTAAAAAACAGTGCAAGAGAAATTGTAATTCCTCTAGCCCGTACAATACCACTCTCTCCAAACACCCTTACCCTGCTGGGTTTTGCAGTAAGCGTAGCTGCCGGAGCTGCATTTGCCCTGGGAAAACCTTTTGAAGGAGGGCTCCTGATCCTCTTCAGCGGAGTTTTTGACATCCTTGACGGGGGAGTCGCAAGAGCAAAAGGCAGGATCACTCCTTTCGGAGGCGTTCTTGACTCGGTATGCGACCGTTATTCAGACGGGCTCATGTTTCTCGGAATAATGGCAGGAGCGATAAACGGGAGGCTTATACTTCCCCAGATCATGGGAATTGACGGATGGCTCTGGTCAGGTTATGCCCTCATAGGTTCTTTTCTGGTAAGCTACACTCGCGCCCGTGCCGAATCCGCAGGCTGCAGGAAGCTGTCTGTCGGAATTGCCGAACGCACGGAAAGGATGCTCATCCTGGCTTTCGGCGCCCTTTCAGGATTTCTTGGTTGGGCGCTTCTTATGATAGCGATATTCTCGCACATCACCATGATCCAGAGAGTCCTGCGGGCAAAAAGCATATTGAGCAAGCCGTTGGAACCCGGTATCCAGAAACCATAAGCTGAAAAATCCCTGAAAGAGCTCGTGTAAAAAACACAGGTTAATAATTGGAAAAACAGCAAGAGTAAAATGCTGGCTATTCTCTACCGATACTCATTTATACTACATGTTTAATTACAATAGTTGGTTGATGGCAAGTAAGGTAAAATCCTTTGTCATCGAAGAAATATAATCTGCTCTGCGGGGCCGTAGGGTAGCTTGGTCCATCCTGCAAGACTGGGGGTCTTGCGACTTGAGTTCGAATCTCAACGGCCCCACCAAACTCCATTCCGCTATTTTAGATATTCTGTTCTAGACACCATTACATATTTTACTCCAGATTTTACAATTACCTTTCCTTTTATGCAATTATTATCCTATTATGCAATTTCATTTTTCAGAATCCACCTCTTATTGTACTTCATAGTCAGCTTTTTGTATCAGCATAAATGTTTGAAAAACGGAAAAAAAGAGCAATTATATTTAAGTGAAATTATATTTGAAGCTGAATCAAGGATTTGAACTTAGTATGCTGTTGAAGCTAATTTTGAATTCAGCCCCGTTCTCTTTTTTAAGCTCCAGATAGCCTTCTATCTGGCTTACAAGAACATCTATAAGTTGAAGCCCGAGAGAATCCGTATTTTCGAGATCTATTTCTTTCGGAATTCCAGGACCATTATCAGCTACTATCAAAGTGTACTTAAACTGCTTTTTACTTTCGCTTTTTCTTGTTACGGTTTCTGCAGGACTTTCGTGCATTATGTCGTAGTTTTCATTTTCGTAGAGACTTATGCGAATTTCTCCTTCCTGTCCTGGCTGAAAGGCATGTTTCAAAGAATTTGATATTAATTCGTTTACAATGATGCCCAAAGGTATTGCGGTATCCACACCAAAGTAAACCTGCTCGGTGCTCAATTTCAGGTTTATATTATCTTGGTCCACAGTATACGAATTGACAATGTCTGCAGTTAGTTTCTGGAGGTAAGCGCCAAAATCTAAAGTAGCCATATCTTTGGATTTGTATAGTTCTTCATGAATGAGAGCCATAGAAATTACACGGTTCTGGCTTTCCCTGAAAGCTTCGATAACTTTCGAGGTGTCACATACTTTGAGGTCAGAGAATGTTCCTGCCTGAAGGTCAAGCAGGGATGAAATTACCTGCAGATTATTTTTTATTCTATGATGAATCTCTTTTATCCGGGCCTCTTCATGCTTTTTCACGGATTCTTCAATCATTTTGCGCTCAGTAATATCATAAATCAAACCCTGGAATTTTTCCCTTTTACTGGAGTTTTCGTTAATTTTCGGAATTGTCACCCTTACCCATCTTACCTCTCCATCTTTCTTCCTTATACGATATTCCAGCTCCATAGACGATTTGCGACCGGATAGGAAATCAGCCGTCTTTTTAGAGACATATGGAAAGTCCTCAGGTTCGATAAGCTCCTCCCATTTCACATTTCCCGAAAGAAAGTCCTCCCTGTTATAACCCGTAATATCCTGTGATCCCTCTGTAAAAATTGGTGAAAGGTTTTTATCCAGTTGAAACAGTCTTCCACTAAAATGTGTTATAAGCGACTGATACTCTTCATTTTCTCTCTGTAAATCTTCTATTACAATCTTTTTTTTAAAAGTGCTTTTATTTACTCCAAGAATAGTATAGATGAGCATCTGTTCACTCGTAAGGAAAGTTGTTTCTTCTGTTAAAGCTTTTTCTTTTTGTTTAAGTTCCCTGAAAAGAATGCTGTAAGGCTCTTCAAAACCGGTCACTACAATTGCTCTATAAATAAAGTAATAGGACAGAACTTTAAACAGGTGGCCCATAGAACTTGGAAAAATATCCATATGACTATAAACCATAAAAGGCAGTCCTTCGAGAATTGCCAGGAATATGGATACTGCAATTAAAATGAAAACGCCTTTGTCGAACCTTTCTCTTTTTGCATATAGAATAACCAGTGAGAGAATGAAGATTAAAGTTACAACTTGCTCGCTTATTAATTTAAAAGAAGTAGGACCTGAACCTTCGATATGAGAAGCGGGAAAATTTTTAAAGTGCAGAACTGAGGTAAGAAGATATGCGGCAATTAGAGCATATATAAAGAATGTTCTCCTGGCAAATCGATAACTATCAAAGGGTATTGAGCTATTCTTTTCATTTTTTCTACCCTGAACCAGGAACAATGAGGCTATTAGAAAAGAAAAGCCTTCTATGTACCTTCCAATTATCCAGAATTGAATAGGGAGATTTGAATCAAATCCAGGGAATAGCCCGAATTCTTCGAATGATAGAGTATGCAAGAGGTCAAAGCTTCCTATAAAAAGATAGGAGGTCCCTATTAAAAGCAAATATCTATTTAATAGAGAATTTTTTGATTTCCATATTACAAGAAAGACAATATATGCGATTAGAACATTGAATAACTCCGCAAGTGTATGAGAAAGAAGATGGTTTTCAAGACTAATTATGTAAAGTGAAAATGTAATAACTGCCCCGACTATTAGATCGTTTAAGTCTAATCCATATCTTGTTTTTCCTGTTTCTTCTATTTTTACACAACCCAATTATGGTAGTATTCTTCTATGTGTCCTTTCTCATATAATAATTTACAAAATACTCAGTCTGCTATTAAGAATTTCAGAATTCCTGTTTACAGGAATGACACGAAGATGCCAAGCAGGTTACTCAGGAAAATAGATCGATTAACCATGAAATATCAGGTGTTTTACATATTTTGCAAACGTCTGTTTTGTTGCGTAATTCCATTTTTCAGCCTCTTTCATTTTTTGAGTTTATAACTTAAAGTTGGGGTCACATTTTTGAATTCGCTTTTTAGTCTTCGGGCTCTCAACGACTACGAAGCAGGCGGCCTTTCCAAAACAGAACATAAGAATGAAACAGGATACAGGCAATTTATGACCAGCAAACACAACGACGGAGAATATACGGAAGCTAAAGAAGAACATGCATAAACAATTGCCAGATTCAGATCTTTATTCAGGAGAACAGAGGGTTAAATATCCGGCTGTTGACGGAGAAACTGGAAAGCAAGAAATCAGCGCACAAGTTCGGATAACGTCCAAAAATAACATTAACTGAAGGCAGGTACCAAACCTATTTTATAATGTAAACACTGTTTACATTTGGGGTTAATATGAGGCTTCACTGGATTGACGCTTTAAAAGGTATTGGGATTATTCTTGTAGTGTTTGCACACCACAGCTTGCCGGTAGAGCTTGACACTTACATATTTTCATTTCATATGCCACTCTTCTTTTTCATTTCCGGATTTCTATTTGACTTTGGGAAATATGCAGGATCAGCTGCAGATTTTGTTAGAGGGAGGTTCAGGTCTCTTATCGTGCCTTACTTTGCTTTTGCAGTGCTTACCTGCCTGTTCTACTTTTTGCTGGATACGGGATTTCAGCCAGGGGTCACAAATATCGAGTTTTTCGAAGCTACTGCTCTTTATGGCATTTATTCCATCCTGTATGCATTAGGACCCCTTGTCTCCTATAATCCGCCTCTCTGGTTCCTGACCTGCCTTTTCGTAACAGAACTTCTCTTTTACGGACTTGCGAAGAACTACTACGGGAAATCGGGTAAGCTTGTATTCTGGCTTACTGCAGCCGGAGTGATCGGGTATCTTTATTCGGTATATATACCTTTCAGGCTGCCCTGGAATGCTGATGTGGCTCTCTCTGCGGTGGTATTTTACGGAGCTGGAAATCTATTTAGAAAATTTACAGAGCCGGAAAAAGAGTCAGGATCAGGTTTCAATCCGGAGGTAGATTCGGTTATGGAGCCGGGTTCGAGGTTCAGGGAAGGGTTCGCCAGAGCTGAGAGATTTTTCCCTGGAGTATTTATCCTTTTGAACCTGCTTTATTTAGTTTACCTCCTGGAGTTTCCTGCATTGGATAAGGTCAATATGAACGTGCTGAAATATAGGGGTTTCTTCTCGTATTACTTCTTTGCTTTCTCGGGGACTTTTGCCTTTGTTTACCTTTTCAAAAAAATCGGAAGTTCAAAGATCCTGGAATATTACGGGAGAAACAGCCTGATTGTGCTTGCGTTTCACTTTCCTATCAAGGATATCCTGACAAAACTGGCAGTTCTCAGTTTCGGGGTCGAGATTGAGTATTTCTATTACAATACCGCTTTTGCTCTGAGCTTAACGGTGCTGAACCTCCTGCTCCTGGTACCTGTGATTTTCCTTACCAACAATTATTTTCCCTTCCTGCTTGGAAAAAAGAGAACTTCTGCGAAACTTGAAGGTTTTAAAGCTCGCTTCAGAAGAACCGTAAATTAATAAGGCTGATATCTGATCAAAGAAAAATAGCAGATTAAATACCCGGATATCATGTGAAAACACGGCGGGTAAAAGTGAATATTCGGGTAGTCCTCCAACGTAGGAGATAGTAAAACTTCTGCAGCAGATGATCTAAAATTGTGGAAAAATAAGACAGGTTCCCAAAAGTAATTTAAAGAATTAAAGCATATATAAAATACAAAATACAATTAACTTTATTGCTCTTCTTTCTCTCTTTCACGCTTATATTTTTCCTTGATTTTCTCAATCATTTCTTCATTGGCTTCAATAACAAAAGCTCCAACATACCCACATTCTTTACAGTGGTAGACCGCGCCTGCGTACCCGCCAACTTCATAGTATATATCCGAATTCCCGCAGACAGGACAGACTTCAACTAACTTTTCCCGACTCAGGCAATTCCCTCCTTTGATAAGGCTTACAATGCCGAATTATTAAATTATATATAAGAAGCATGAATCAAGATAAAGACATAGTATTTTAAACGGATATTCAAACAGTATACAGACTGATATTCAGACTGATATTCAAACTGTATACAAAATGATATTCAAATTGTGCAAAATGATACTAAAACTGATATACAACTGACACGCGGAAAGAAATATCACTGGCCAGTTGAAACAACAAGCCGTTTATTCACACTCTCCCGACCCAGATTCAGATATTAAAAAGTTAAGGCTTAAAGTGAGTTAAAAAATGACTGAAATGATGACACCTGCAATGCGCCAGTACTACGAAGCCAAACAGGCATACCCTGACACCCTGATCTTCTTCCGGATGGGAGATTTTTACGAATCCTTTGGAGAAGACGCAAAAACCATTGCAAAAGAACTCGGAATTACCCTGACAGCCAGGGGAAAGGACAAATCAGGGGAAAGAATGCCACTTGCAGGAATTCCCTACCATGCTATTGACACATACCTGCCCAGGCTAATAAATAAGGGGTACAAGGTAGCCATCTGCGAACAACTCGAAGACCCGAAGCAGGCAAAAGGGGTTGTGAAACGGGGAGTTGTCAGGGTGGTAACCCCGGGAACAGCAATAGACTCATCCATGTTTTCGGATGCCTCAAACAATTACCTTATGGCAGTTGCAGGAAAGGAAACAGGAAAGACCGGAAAAAGTGGGGAAAAGGAAAAGGAAATGGAGTTCGGGCTTTCCTTCCTGGATATCTCGACAGGAGAGTTCCTAACAACCCAGTTTACGGACTCTGAAAACTTTGAAAAGCTCCTTAGCGAACTTGCCCGTATGCACCCTGCAGAATGCATCCTGCCCCCGTCCCTGTATGGAAATTCGCAACTGGTGGACAGATTAAAGGACCAGACAATTGTGCAGGAATTTGCTCCTGAGATTTTCGGAACCGAGGAAGCCGGGGAAAAACTGAAATCCCATTTCGGAGTCGCAACTCTCGAGGGTATGGGCTGCGAAAAACTGGAGTTTGCAGTTTACTCTGCCTGGACTGCCCTTGAGTATGCAAAGACTACCCAGATGAGAGACCTTGACCATATCAATACCCTCAGGACTTACTCAAACACCGAATTTATGGTTCTCGATTCTGTTACCCTGCGCAACCTTGAAATCGTGAAAAACGTGAGGGATGAAGGAGATCAAAATTCCCTTTACAGGACCCTGAACTGTACACGGACACCTATGGGGAGCCGGATCCTGAAAAAATGGCTCCTAAAACCGCTCCTCTCCGTAGAAAAAATCAACCTGAGGTTGAATGCAGTAGAAGAGCTGGCAGAAACACCTCTGCTCCGCTACGATATACGGGACTGGCTCTCAGACGTGAGGGACATCGAACGCCTGGTAGGCAGGATAGTTTACGGAAACGCAAATGCAAGGGACCTCATAGCCCTGAAAAAATCCCTTGATGCCATACCCTCTATTCGGGACTGTCTTCTGGAAAAGGCCGGGGCAGAGATTTTAAAAGAGATTGCGGAAGGACTTGCAACTTTTTCGGAACTTGAAAACCTGGCTGAAATAATTGAAAAGGCAATTGTTGAAGAGCCTCCTTTAACTGTCCGGGAAGGGGGAATGATAAAGCCCGGATACAGTGCAGAACTTGACGAGCTCCGCGATATTGCAAGCAACAGCAAGCAGTGGATTGCGGCTTTTCAGCAAAAAGAAAAAGAGAGAAGCGGGATCAAGTCCCTTAAAGTCGGATACAATAAGGTCTTTGGATATTATATCGAGATTACCAATGCAAACAGCAGCCAGGTGCCTGAAGATTACATAAGAAAGCAGACCATGACAAATGCCGAGCGCTTCTTTACGCCGGAACTTAAAGAAAAAGAAAGCCTGATCCTGACAGCAAATGATAAAGCTGTGGCTCTGGAATATGAAATCTTCACTGAAATTACACAGGCCCTTTCAGAGCATTCAAGGGAACTCCAGGAAACAGCAGAAAGAATAGGAACCCTAGATGTCCTGGCAGACCTTGCCGAGGTTGCAGAAAATAACAACTATACACGTCCGCAGCTCACGGAGGATTGCATCATCCTTGTCAGGGACGGAAGGCATCCGGTAGTTGAAAGTACTGTATCAGGAGGCTTTGTTCCAAACGATACTGAAATGGACTGCAAGGAAGACCAATTTTTACTGGTAACAGGCCCGAACATGGCAGGAAAGTCCACCTATATGCGCCAGACTGCCCTCATTGCAATTATGGCTCAGGCAGGCTCCTTTGTCCCGGCATCCTATGCCTCCATAGGCGTTATTGACCAGGTCTTTACAAGGATAGGGGCTTTTGATGACCTTGCAAGCGGACAGAGCACTTTTATGGTCGAGATGGTAGAACTTGCAAATATCCTGAACAATGCAAGTCCGAAAAGCCTTGTACTGCTCGACGAAATCGGCAGGGGGACCAGCACTTATGACGGATACAGCATTGCAAAAGCTGTTGTTGAGTTTCTGCATAACAGGGGAAAGGTCGGTGTAAGGGCTCTTTTTGCAACTCATTACCACCAGCTCACAGCCCTTGAAGAGAAATTAAAAAGGGTAAAAAATTATCATATTGCAGTAAAAGAAGAAGGTCACGAGTTAATTTTCCTGCGGAAAATAGTGCCGGGAGCAACCGACAGGAGTTACGGGATCCAGGTTGCAAGGCTTGCAGGAGTTCCGGAAAAGGTTATAGAAAGGGCAAACGAGATCCTCAAGGAACTGGAAAGGGAAAACGTGCTTGAGGAAGCAGAAGACAGCGAAAACGGAAAAAAAAGGAAAAGCAAAGTAAGTGCACGCTACACCCAGATGATGCTTTTCGATCCCGGGAATGGCAGTGGGAATTCGGAGAGGGCAAAAGGGTTGAGCCCTGTGGAAGTAGCCCTTAAAAAAATAGATGTGGACGAGATGACGCCAATAGAAGCCATGAACAAGCTCCATGAGCTGAAAAAGCTGCTTGGTTAAAGGCAACAGATAGAAAAACGGATAGAAGAAGAGACGGGAAGTCGGGTAAAAAAGCAGATAGAAAGGAAGATGGAAGGGCAGATGAAAGAGCTAGTTGAAGAAAAGCTGGAAAAGCAGATGAAGAAGCGATCTGAAGAAAAGTTGGAAGAAGAGCTAGAAGAACTGGAAAAGAAGATGAAGAAGCAATCTGAAGAAAAGTTGGAAGAAGAGCTAGAAGAACTGGAAGAGCTGCAAGAAGAGCTGGAAGAGAAAATGGAAAAGCAGGTAAATAAAATCCGGATCCTTGACAGGGACACGATAAATAAGATCGCAGCCGGGGAAGTAATAGAACGTCCTGCGTCCGTGGTAAAGGAACTTGTGGACAACTCAATAGATGCCGGAGCAACGGAAATCCGCATCGAAATTGAAAAAGGAGGAAAACATTCGATCCTTATCCGCGACAACGGCAGTGGAATGAGCAGAGCTGATGCTCTCCTTGCGTATAAAAAACACGCAACCAGCAAACTTACACGGATAGAAGATCTGGATACGATCTCTACGATGGGCTTCAGGGGAGAAGCTCTTGCTTCCATAACTGCTATTGCAAAGGTAGAAATCCTTACCCGCCCTCCGGAAGAAATTGCAGGCACGAAAATTGTAATTCACGGAGGAAAAGTAGAGGAGACATCGGATGCAGGCACGGCTCCGGGAACATCAGTGCATGTAAAAGAACTATTCTATAACACACCTGCAAGGCGCAAGTACCTGAAAACCGACCGTACCGAACTTGCCCATATCACTGACACCATTATGAGACTGGCTCTGGCAAATCCGGGAATTTCTTTTACCCTGCTCAACGAAGGAAAGCCAGTTCTCAGAAACACGGGCTCAAATGACCTATTTAACAGTATGGTAAACCTGCTCGGGCCTGATACTGCGCGTTCAATGCTTCCTCTTGAGTACCGGACAGAAGATTTTCAGATCCTGGGCTATGTCTCTAAACCTGAACTGAATAGAGGAGATAGTGACCAGCTCTTCCTTTTCGTAAATACCCGTCCTGTAACTTCAAACACTATCAATAAAGCCATCCGGGAAGGGTATTACACAAAAATGCCTAAGGGCCGCTATCCCGTTGCAGTTCTTGCTCTTGCCCTCGATCCGGGAGAAGTGGATGTAAATGTACACCCCCGCAAAGCCGAAGTCCGCTTCAGCCGGGAAAAGGAGGTCGGGGATGCAGTCGTTCATGCAGTTGAGAAGGTTCTCTCGGAACACGGACTTGCCCCCGAGATAAGGGAAAAAGAGGGAAAAAGGTTTCAGAAAACCTTTGAGGAACCCGGATCATCAGGAAAAATTCAGGTATCGGATATCCCGGGAGCACTGCCTGAGAAGGGAGTGGCAGAGGGAATTGGGAAAGTAGCCGGAAAAGAAGTCGGAAAAGAAACTGGAAACGAAGCAGAGGTTCCAGCGGAAGTGAGGGTTCAGGAAAGCGGGGTCAGATTCCTGAGAGATAAGTCCGAAACTTACACTTACCCGATAAAGGATACTGAGAGAAGGCTAAAGAAATCCGAGCGCCTCCTGGATTTTAAAGAAAAGTCAGGAACGGTGGAAGCCCCGGAAACCCTGCAGGAAAAAGGGCAGGACAGTAAAAAGAGAGAAGAGAAGAAAGGAGAACGTGAAGAGAAGAAGACAGGAGAGAGTGAAGAGAGAAAGGCGGGAGAGAAAGAGGAAAAGAGAGAAGGAGAGCTGCTAAGCAAAAAGACAGTTGAGAAGGCAAGTGAAAGAATAAACATAGAGGAAACACAAATCCAGAAGCCGAAGCAAAAAGCAAATACTGACCTTCTCGAAGACTTGCGGATTATAGGTCAGGTTTCCAGAATGTATATCCTTGCCGAAAAAGGAGAAGACCTTATAATTATCGACCAGCATGCAGCCCATGAGCGTGTTCTTTACGAGCAGGTTCTCAAAACTAAAAAATCCAGGGTGCAGGAATTGATTACCCCTGTAATGATAGAACTTACCCCCAAAGAAAAGGTGCTTATGGAGGAATATATCCCCTGCCTGGAAGAGTACGGCTTCGGAATCTCGGAATTTGGGGACAACACCTATGTCGTTACCTTTGTCCCCGAGGTTTTCGGACGGCTCGAGGATACGAGTGTAATCCATGATGTGATATCTGACCTGCTTGCTGAAGGAAAGGTCAAAAAAGATACAGGGATCTCGGAAAAGGTAAGCAAGACCCTTGCCTGCAGGGCAGCAATCAAAGGAGGGGCAGCCTGTAACGCAAGGCAGATGGAAGAGCTGATAGAACAGCTCAAAGCAGCTGAAAACCCTTACTCCTGTCCGCACGGAAGGCCAACGATTATAACCTTTACGAAAGGCGAACTGGACCGCATGTTTGCAAGGACTCAGTAAACAGTGTTCACTAAAAAAAGAAAATTCTGAAAAAAATCCGGAAAAAAAGGCTGTTCAAGACAGTGGAAATCCTCATGAAAACCGCGATCTGTCAAGAGAATAAATAGAAAAAATACCTATTTATTATTCAGTAAGGAATAAAAAGGGTTTCCATTAGAAATCCACCTTTAGTTTCCTATAGTTTTATATAATATAACTGAAATGTAGAGTAGGTGTCAGGCGAGTACTGACATCTAAGAGGCATCATTCCACAAGGCTATTTTTCACACACCAACCCCCAAACCCCAACAAAGAATGGTAACCCCCCATTCAAACCCCAAGAGAAATACCCCAACTTCCAGAAAAACGAAAAAATCCCCACTCCTGGAATGATGCCACTCTTTTCTATTATTGTTCTTTTTCTATTATTGTTCTGTTATTTTTACGCCGCTTAATGATGCTTCTATCTCGATAAGTCGAGAGGACTCCTTCCTCGGAGCGGAAGCGAAAGAGAGGGTAGTTCACAGCGCACTGACTGTTTACTATTACCCGCTGACTTTTCTAGATTGAGTAACCTTCTTTCCGGAGTCCAGCACTCTTTTTTCCCGGAGCCTTGCAGTCTGTTAGAACTCCGCAGTCTCTTTTCCAGAAACCGTTCTTTTACCATGGTTTATCCTGATTTATCCTGGTTTATCCTAATTCTTATGGCGGCTATACAGGTTCTGAGTATACGGGTCCTGAGTAAGTATAGGTGGTGTTTTGGTGAGGCTTTGTTTTTCTAATTCTTTTCCGGTTTTCAGGTCAATACATTTATAATAAAAAACCTCCGAGTATTCTTCCATGATAGATCCTGTTAACAATTTCAAGATCCCTGAAGAATGGATTGCCCGGACAGGGCTGCTCAGGGAAGAGCTTGAAAAAAACGTATCATCCGGGATGATCGTGGTCCTGAGCGACGGGTCCGTACTCAAGAGAGGATATACTACAGGAACCACAGCCAGTGCCGCTGCAAAAGCCGCTGTCCTTTCCCTTAAAAAAACAGTTGACAGCGTATCCGTCCCTACCCCGGTCGGACTAAGAGCCTACCTTGAAGTCAGCGAGTCCTCTCCAGGGCGTGCAGTCGTAAAGAAGATTCCTAACGACCATGAATCCGATATTACGCGAGGGCTTGAATTTGTTGGCGAAGCCAGGGAAGCCGAAGGAGTCAGTGTTCTCGGAGGAAAGGGCATAGGTGTTGTAAGAAGGGACGGACTTCAGGTTTCGAAGGGCAATCCAGCCATCAACCCAAAACCCATGGAACAGATCCGGGCTGCAGTGCAGGAAGCTGTTGAGGAACTGGGCTTACAGGGAGCCGAGGTCACAATATCAATCCCTGAAGGTGAAAGGATAGGAAAAGAGACTCTAAACAGCAGGATAGGAGTCGAAGGCGGAATTTCCGTCCTCGGGAGTACAGGCTTTGTCGAGCCCTGGAACGACCACCTCGGAGAGATGAGAGGAGACCTGATCCGCTGCACGGATAAAGTGGTCCTGACTACAGGCAGAATAGGGATGCGCTACTCCCACATGCTCTTCCCTGACTACACCGTTGTTATGGTCGGGAGCAGGATTTCAGAAGGGCTTAATAACGCTTCAGGCGATGTAGTTATCTGTGGGCTTCCCGGCCTTGTCCTGAAATGGGGAAACCCTGAGATGCTTGAGGGCAGCGGGTATGCAACCGTTGTTGAAATGCTTGAAAAGGCTCCGGATCACGAGCGCCTGAAAGAAGCCTTTGAGATGGCAGTTGAAAAAGGTAAGGGTGCGAGAATCGTTGTAATTGATAGGGATGGGTCTGTCCTTATGGACAGCAAACCTGGGAAGTAAAAGTGGATTAAACTGAAGAAACGGACCAAAAGTGAAATTCAAGTATTGAAATCAAAAATGTAAAAATTCAAAAATGTAAAATTTAAAATTGAAATTTAAGAGATTTAACCGTATAAGGGGACGAAAAACTATGATAGTGGTAGGAGTCGGGGTCGGACCCGGAATGCTTACGGAAGAAGGGATAAAGGCAATAAGGAAGGCTTCAGTGGTTTACGGGGCAAAGCGAGCCCTTGAACTCGCACAGGAACATATTACCTGCGAAGCAAAGACTATTAAGGACTATAAGTCTCTCCACCTCCTGCCCGCAGACGCTGTTATCCTGTCCACAGGAGACCCAATGTTTTCGGGGCTCGGGAAATTTGCAGGGGAAAAAGATACCGTAATTCCCGGAATTTCCTCAATGCAGGCAGCCTGTGCCCGCACGAAGGTAAACCTGACCAACCTCTGTGCAATAACAGCCCACGGAAGGGACTTTGAGCCTGCAAAAGCCGAGCTGATCCAGGAGTTGAAGAACGGAAGAAATATATTCCTGCTGCCGGAAGAAACATTTGGCTCCCGCGAAGTTGCGGAAGTTCTTAAAGAACTCGGAGTAGAAGCCAAGCTTTATACCTGCGAAAACCTCGGCTATCCGGAAGAAAGGATCGCAGAAGGTACACCTGATAACCCTCCGATTGCGGAAACTATTCTCTACGGGCTGCTTGTCGTGCAGAAAAGATAAAAAAGTTAAAAGAGAAAATTCTTACAGGCTTTCGGTTTATTTCAGAGGTTTTCGGTTTACTCCGTAACCGTAAATTTTCGGTTAGCCCCCGATAAAGCTAAAGACGGCATAAAAGATCAAATCCCCGAAAACGACTGCGGTTATAAAGCCTGCTGTAATTGAGAGCATAAAAGGCAGGCCAGGAGTAACCCAGACTTCTTTTTCAATTAACCCTTTTTTTGCATATTCCTCAAGTTCTGGCTTCAGGTTCGCATCAAAATCGAGCCCTGTCCGCGCAAACTTCCTGATAACCGTTCCGTTTTCGTTAAGCTCGAACTTTTCAAGCAGACCGAGATGTTCTTTATTTTTCAAGGAGGAAACTTCAGTCCTGTACCCGATAAACATGTAGAAGGGTTTTTTGAGCATTTCAGGCGAGTAATGCAGGAGGTTGTAGCAAAACATCCCGAGAGGCACAAGGACAGTTACAAGGAGAGCGTTTTCCAGCACTGTGAAAGTAAAGAGCCCTATCGGAGGCAGCCCGAGCAGAGGATAGACTTCTCCCGAGAACAGAAAAACCGGATAGAGAGGAAATAAAATGGAAAGCACTATCAGCCCTTTTGCATCCCCGCCCCCGAAGGCCCCAAGCTGGAAAAGGATATAAATCGAGATGAAAACAATAACTCCGGAAAAAATAAGAGATTTAAGGTAAGGAATCCCTCCGGTAAAAACTTCGTAAGCTACAAATACCGAACCCGATGCAAGCATGTATTTCCACACCTTATTTGAGACTCTACGTTCCTTCAGGTCGGTATAGCATGCATAGAGCAAAAACGGCATGGTGAAAAGGATTTTCAGGATTTCTATCATACAAACCAG
The DNA here is from genome assembly GCF_055385895.1 of Methanosarcina subterranea. NCBI lineage: Archaea > Methanobacteriati > Methanobacteriota > Methanomicrobia > Methanosarcinales > Methanosarcinaceae > Methanosarcina > Methanosarcina subterranea. The sequence continues at coordinate 4,456,068 of NZ_AP042426.1, forward strand.
GCAATTAAATTATTTCTATAGTTATTTACATTATTACTTCTCTACTTTTTTACCTTATCGCCTGAATGAAAATTCTCGATATAAAACTGGAAATTTCAGCCGTGGACTGAAAAATTCAGGTTGGCGGCTCTCCCCCCTTCAAAACCCCAAAAATATACAAAAAAACTGAAAGTCCTGCGGCAAAAACACGAAAATCAATTACATAACAGGTCCGGGTAAGCCCAAAATCAGCCCGCAAGCGATAAGCTTATACATAAGAAGTTCTATTTTATGGTTGCTTAACCCTATTAATTTTCAAATGCAATCCATGGGCTCGTGGTCTAGACGGTTATGACGTCGCCTTCACACGGCGGAGGTCCTGAGTTCGAATCTCAGCGGGCCCACCTTTATTTTTCTGATTCTAAACGTATATAGAGTTTTTTCTAATAATTCTATTCTACGATCTCACAAAATCTTGTTTTGAATATTGCGACCCAAGTGATTTCACTGAATAGAAAGTAAACAGCATTAAAAGGCAAAGTTAGGGACTTACTTCTAAAGATTATTTATGTAAGAGATTAAAAGACAATTTTCTTATAAGTTCCCAATGAATGATTGTTAAATTTCGTTCTCTGTAGAGAGTATTAGCTTTACTCTAACGTTCAAATTCATTTATTTTTCTTAACTTTAGGGATGTCGTTCATGGATCATGATAATCTATTTGTTGAACAGGCAGAATATAATCAATTTGTTGAACAGGCAGAATATATAGAGAGCGACTTATTTAACAAGTTGAGTATAGAACATCCAGAGGAAGAAGCAATAATCAAAAAATTGTCTCAGGGTGGAGCTAAACTGATTATTGGACCTCGAGGATGTGGCAAAACAACACTAATGCTTAAAACTTACCATAAGCTATGCTCTTCAAAGAGCTCTAAGACACTTCCAATATATGTAAACTTTAAATCATCTCTAAAACTCGAGCCATTTTATGTTAAAGATGTGAATGCTGTCTTTTGGTTTAAACAATGGTTATTGCTTAAAATTTATCTCGGTTTGTTTGATACGTTAAATGAAATTATAAATGATCCTCCAACTAATTTAATTTACTCTTATGAATACATAAAAAGAATCACTGATCAATTAGAAATGAGTAGGACTGTAGAAGAAGGCGAGTTATTATCAATCTCTATCTTAGAAGATGAAGTTAATAAAGTTTTGAAAGCTCTTAACAGAAAAAGGTGTGTATTACTTTTGGATGATGCCGCACATTCTTTTTCACCTGAGCAACAAAGAGATTTTTTTGATTTTTTCAGGCAGATAAAAAGTAGATCTATTTCGCCAAAGGCTGCGATTTATCCCGGAGTAACAACTTATTCTTCAACATTCCATGCTGGACACGATGCGGAAGAAATTGATGTATGGATAAAGCCAGATTCGCCTAAATATATAGAATTTATGTTCAGCTTGTTAGAGAAGCGTTTATCAGATGAAAATTACCGCAAACTCCGCTCTGAAGAACACCTGCTTAAACTGATGTGCTTTGCAGCATTTGGAATTCCAAGAGCCCTTCTAAATATGATTAGAGATCTAATAAAGAAAGATGGATCAGTTGATGTCAAAAGAAGTTCAGTGTTAAGATCAATTAACAGAAATTATGAACAAACAATGAAAATTTATACTTCTCTAAAGGTTAAACTTCCTCTTTACGAACGTTTCGTAATTGAAGGAAATACTATTTTTATCAAAATCATAGAGAGCCTAAAAGAGTATAATAAAAATAAACAAGTTAGTAATCAAAGTGTTATGACAGCTATAAAACAGCCTTTAGCCCCAGAGATCTCCAAAGTAATAGGTTTTTTCCAATATTGTGGTCTTTTGCTTCCAAAAGGAGAAATTAGTAAAGGGGAAAAAGGTGTTTTTGAACAATATGTTGTACACTATGCGGCTTTAATTAATCGAAATGTACTATTAGGGACAACAAGCGTTAACGCGGCTAATTACGTTGAAGCTTTTGAAAAAAGAAATGCTCATGAATACAATCGTGTTTCATTAGATAGATTAATACCCTCAGAAGAAATCCGAGGGAAATTTTCCTTATCTCTCCCTCCTTGTAAAAAATGTTCGGCTCCTCGAATTTCTGAACATGCTAAGTTTTGTTCAAACTGTGGTGCTGCACTCCAGAGTGGATCCATCTATGAGGCTTTATTAAATACAGATATTTCCGTACTTAATCTGACTGAGAATCGGGTTAAAAGTATAAAGAAATATTCGAAGATCAGAACTATAAAAGATATTATAATGGATACTGATAACCGTGAACTGAGAAGTGTACCTCGCATAGGTCCGTATTGGGCAGGGACAATAACTTCTTACGCAAAGGAGTTTATTGAATGAATTGGAAAGATTGCGTTAACCAAAAATTAGGACCTGCAAGAATTTCGGATCTTTATTCGTATATACAACCTTCTCATTTACCTGAAAATTATTCCGCAATAGATAGGTTTTATTCAAATACCCAAGAATTACTAAAGGTATCAACTCCCGATTTTTTAGAAAATAATCCTCTGATAGGACCTTTAATTCTCGTTGGATTTATTTCGGCAACAGAAGACTATTTTAGGGAGATTTTTTCTCGATTAATTCACATTTGTCCAGTTGAAAAAGATAATTTTACAGATAGAAAAGTTAGTATAGCTTCTGCTCTTTGGTGCGGAAGAAATTCTATGGCAAGGGCAGCTTTTGAAGATTACTCATTTGCTAGTACAAATGCAATAACAAAAACTTGTAAAGAGTATATTGGTTACGACATTATATGTGCAAAAAATGAAGATTCAATTTTCAAAGAGTTTGACAAAATTTGTGAGTTAAGGCATTGCATAGTTCATTCAAGCTCGATTATGGCTGGTAAGAATGCAATTAAACTAGGGTTAAAAAATAAAAAAGATAAACCTATTGAAATCTCGATAGATTATCCAAAACTTCAAGAGTGTGGACTTATTTGTACTTGCCTTGTAACTAGCGTAAACTTAGAATTGTTTGAATATATTATCACTAGATGGGCGGTAAGTTGGCCTAATTTGCCCTCTTGGGATCCGAAAGATGAGTATGCCCTTTTTAAAAAGATTTGGAACTTATTCCATTCTGAAAAAGATTCCAAAAATAATCCCATTGAATGTGTACTAACTTTAAGAAAACGTATGAATCTTGCAAAGAAAACATTCCAAAATAAGAACCCTAGAAAATGATTTCCTTTTTTAAATTCACAGCAGAAGTACTGAGTTCAAAGTTGGCAAACAAATAAACATTGTCATTTTACTCAAAGGAGAGCAAAAGTATATAAAAGGTAAAATAAGTTAGCGAAGATAGCATTTTCTTATAAAGTAATGAATTTACGGATTGACAAATGAAATTTATCATGGTTTATCCTTTGGTTCTTCAAAAAGGGCAGGAAACTTTTCTCTTAATTCTTTTCCTAGCTCGGGGTCTAGTTTAGGTTCATCCAAAAGGTAAGAGTAGTTATTCGCTCTTAATTCTTCTTCTAGCTCTGGGTCTAATTCTGCCTCGTAAAGTGTTTCCGCTTTGGAAAGCTGATCAACTGTTAAGTTCTTTGCTCCGATAAGGATAGCTTCTTCAAGATTTGCTTTTGTAAGATTAGCACCTGAAAGGTCTGATCCTTCCATATTAGCTCTAATTAATATAGCATTTTCAAGATTAGCTTCCATAAGGTAAGCTCCTGAAAGGTCAGCATCCTCTAGATGAGCCATGTAAAGATAAGCTCCTTCAAGATGAGCCTCCACAAAGTCAGCGTCAAGGTAAGCTCCATGAAGGTAAGCCTTTTTGAGGTTAGCTCCATCAAGGCAAGCTCCTGAAAAGTAAGCCCCTAGAAGGACCGCTTCTTGAAGTTTAGATCTATCAAGGCGAGCCAATTCAAGGTGAGCTTCCATAAGGTTAGCTCTATCAAGATGAGCGTCTATAAGGTTAGCCATTTCGAGATGAACATATGCAAGGTCAGCATCTTCAAAATGAGCCTTCCTAAGGTAAGCTCCTTCAAGACGTGTTCCGTGCAAATTAATACAATTTGATTCTTCATTTTTAAAATGATTTTTTTGTTTCCCGAGGACTGCAAGAATTGCTTGAATGTCTAATGATACTGTTCTTACGTTAGAAACTTCGCATTTCGTGCTCTCATTAGCTTGAATATCCATTGATATATGAGTAACTTTGTTATTATCACCGACTTCGATACTTGAGTTTTTCCGAACATAAGCTGTTAAAATTTCCATAATGGGCCAGTAGTCTTTATCAGATTCATTTGCTATTCTTTCAAGGGCGTATATTCCACCTAATCTAATCTCTATTGCTGGATTTCCTGATTGATCAATAGCTCCTAATTGATCTACAGCTCTAGTAAAACGTTCGGTAATCTGGCCTTCTCTAGCAGTTACGAGATTTCCCCAAGCAAAATAAATTCCAATCCCTACAGCAACCCCACCCAGTATTTGAGCAAGAGTAGCACGATAGCTATTTTCGGCATTAGCTAAGTCCTTAGGATCCGTTATTCCAAAATGAGCTACTTGCAAGTAGGGAATATATTGCAGTGCTAAAGCCAAAAGCACTACAAAAATAACAACAATAAGCAGACACGTTTTTGAGTATTGACCTGCCTTCTCACAAATTATAGATAAAGAAGGAATCTTAGATTGTTTATATTTTTCAATCGCTTCTCTTAAATCCATATACTTTTTCCTTTACCATGAAGTGTTTATCTGTCCTTAATCAAATTTGAACTAAAATAAACATTATCATTTATACTCAAAGGATAACCTGGTCGAGAAGCTAAACGAGAATATGCATAAACAGGCGGTCCACATTCAAACCTTAATCCACGAGAATAGCAGGTTAAACATCAAACTGCTTTCAGAGAATACGGAAAGTAGTAAACCTTGGTGGAAATTTTGGTGATTTATGGAGGATCTTAGATTTCTGCTTCTCTGGTTATCTAAGTTATTCTTATTTGGTTAGGACTGTTGAATTTCCATTGAAGGCTTTTGTTGATCGTTCTTCTTTTGCTTCAAGTGGTTGACTTATTTTGTTTTCCTTAGTTATCGTGTTTACATAAATGATTGTGATTATAAGAATGATTATTCCTAGAAGTGTCCAGTAAATATCTTTTGTTATCATTATTACAATACTGTATGAGATTGCCATTATTCCTATCATGAGCGATGTATGTGATAATTCTAGCAATTTTTCAGGGTTATTGTTCCCGATGCCTATTTGATGTATTTTAGCAAATGCTAGTGTTCCGCATATGACGCATGTTGTGATACCGAGAGTGGATACTAAAAACATGATTTTTAAGGCATTTTTTAGGCCATTTTCCATTGCAAGGTTGTCGATATTGATTGTGCTTATTGTATTTGCCAATATGCCGAGTAATACTCCTGCGAACCCTGTGATTGTTGTTATTTTGATTTGTGTTGTTTTCTTTGTCATCATAATTTATAAGTTTGCATTTGGCTATCAATCTATGGGCATTTTATTATACTGTTGTGTTTCTGGGATGGTGTGTTCCAAAGGAATATGCTGCGAGTATGCAGTTAATCTGGCATGCCTTCAGGCAATTTGGCTTAACTGTGCACGAGCCGTTTTATTTGAAAAGTATTTAATTCTTCGGCGTTGTAAAGGTAGCTCATTTCCATTCAGTCGACATTATATTATTAGGACTTACGCACTTGAAGTACAAAATCAAGAACAATAGACGTTGATACCAAAGGCTTGATTTATACCGATGAAGGTTCATTGCTATTGACTCTCAGTTCAACCGCGTAAGTCCTAGTGAATAATCTATTTTTTTGACCACAATGGAAAATATGCTCCTAACGATAAAAAAGGTTTTTAGATCACTCTTACTTCACAGAGCGAAATACAAAAGAAAACATTTATAACTGCCACTTCCTTAATTTTTCATTATTTAATGAACTATTGTTGAAATTTTGGAAAAACCATGAATAATTATCGTTGTGTAAATCAAGAAGACTATAGAGTATGGGAAATATTCGGCAACCTTATAAGGATTTAAATTAAGAAAATAAATGTAAAAAATTTAAGTCATTGTAGGTTTGGAAGATAGTTATTGATTAATAAAAATCGAACGTTTCTAAATAGTGTTTCTCGCTGGTGGGAATAATGCAAGAAATAGAAATCCATAGTAATACTATTATAGGAGAAGTGACCGAAGTTAACAATTTTGAGATAGGAGCTGAATATTTAAAAGCGGATTTTCATTTGCATACTAAATCAGACAAAGAATTCAAGACTAGTATTAAAGACGAAAATGAATTTATTGAGAAATATATTGATGAATTGAAAAAAAAGGGAATAAAGATAGGGGCAATAACAAATCATAATAAATTCAATAGAGACGAGTTCAAACTGCTTAAAGAAGCCGCAATTAAAGAAAACATATTTTTATTGCCTGGAATAGAGCTCTCGATTCAAGATGGAAAAAGAGGACTACATGCATTAATAATTTTTTCATCTGAAGATTGTGAACATACCGAGTCTAACCAGTCGAAAATAGATGTATTTCTCAATATAGCTTTTGGAACCGACTCTCGTTTTGATAGTGATGGAAACCCAGCCAGATGTAACTTGAATTTAGAAGAAACAATCGAAAAATTACAAGACTTAAAGTGCCATCACTTTATAATTCTTGCACATGTTGATAATAACTGTGGATTCTTCCAAGAATTCAAGGGAGGAAGAATTACAGATTACTTAAAAAAAGGTTTTTTTAGGAACCAAATATTAGCTTGTCAAGACGCAAACGAAAGCACGAAAAGCACTTTTTTGAATAATTGGGTAAAAAAGGTTGCAAAAGAAACGGGCAAGCCCGAAAAAAATTATATTCCAGCTTTTATTTCAGCATCAGATCCAAAAAGTATTGATCAAGTTGGAAATAAGTATACTTGTCTGAAAATCGGAAATCTCGATTTTGATGCAATAAGGTTTTCACTTATAAATCACGAGATACGTGTAAGAAATGAACTTTTAGAGTTTAACCATCCTCGTATCGCTAGACTTCTCGTTGAGACTAAACTATCCATGTCCAATATTGACATCAATCTAAATAGTGATATGACTAATTTAATCGGAATACGAGGTTCAGGAAAATCAGCATTTATAGAAGCGATAAGGTATGCTTTGGAACTGAGCCCAAAAGAGGATTCAGAGTATAAAGAAAACCTTGTGAGTCATGTCGTAGGATCAGGTGGGAAAATTGTTCTGGAAGTACGAACCTCTACACAGAGCTACAGAATTGAGAGAATTTTTAATGAGAAACCGAAAATATATCGAGACGGTGAATATAAGCCTGATCTTCTCCCCTCTTCAATCTTCCGTGTCATATATTATGGACAGAAAGATATTCAAAAACAATCAATGGAAAGGGGAACTCAAATAGAATTAATAGATCAGTTTATAGGAGAAGAATTACGACATCTCCAAGAAAAAATAGATGAAAAAGAAACTGAAATTAAAAATATATTAAAAAAATCTAGTGAGCTTCAAGGACAAATAGATAGAGAAGATTATTACAAAACAAAAAAAGCGGCTTTAGATGACAAAATACGCACCTTTGAAGAAATGAAGATAGCAGAAAAACTTCAAAAAGAGGCAAACTTCAAAAAAGATGAAGTTTTACTCCAGAAGATTAATTCATCACTAAATAATTCAAAAAATCATGTATCTGGATTCAAAGACAAAATTACAAATGAGTTCTCCTTTATAAGTTCGATAACTTCTGAAGAAAATCCAATTATATTCAATTCGATAAAAGATAATCTAGAAGAATTAAAAGCTACTTGGTTAAATGAAATACAAGATATAGAGAATGCTGAGGAGAATTCGTCTGAAATAATAAAACAGTTCGAAAACAAATTTATTGAAGAAAAAAATAAAGTGGAAGAAGAAATAGCAAGAATTAAGCGTGAAATTAACGTCACTGAAGTATCTCCCGATGATTATGGAAAGCATATTCAAGAAATTGAAGAAACAAAATTAAAGATCTCAGAACTTGAACAGCATAAAAGAGAAACTATAGTCGTTGAACAAAAGAAAAAAAATTCTTTACTCTAGTCTGCAAGATTTATGGCACCAACAGTGGTGTATAAGGGAACAAAAGAAAGAAGAAATTAACTCTTCACAAGAATTAGTTCATATTGATATTAAATATAAACAATCAAAGAAGCGTTATGAAGAATTCATGATAGAGTTTTTCAAAGGAAGTAGATTAAAATCAAAACTTCAAAAGTTAACCCAGATATTTCAAGATAACATCGAATTATTTAATTCTTTAGAAGACAACGAAAAATTCCAATCTGTTGGTTTTACTGATAATGAATGGACAAAATTCAAAGAGAAAATTTTTGAGTCCGAAGCTGAATTTTGCCTTTTTAGGGTTCCTGACTTAATTGAAATTAAATACAAAGAAAAGTGCATACAAAATCTCTCGTTAGGTCAGAGAGCTTCAGCATTACTGATGCTACTTCTCACCCAGGAAAATATACCAGTGATAATGGATCAACCAGAAGACGATCTTGATAATCAAACGATATATGAAGGTTTGATTAAGAGAATCATTGAATTAAAAGGAAAACGACAGATAATTTTTGCAACGCATAATCCAAATATTCCAGTTCTTGGAGACTGTGAAAAAATTATCGTTTTCGCAAATGAAACAGATAAAATCGAAACTGAATTTGGAAGTATAGACAAAGTTCAAATACAAAAGAAAATCGTAGATATTATGGAAGGGGGAGAAGAAGCTTTCAATAGGCGTAAGAAAATTTATAATCAATGGATTGTTTAATCCGCTTAATGTATCGAGATTTCATAAACGAGCTCATCAGAAAACCAATTTTTACTTCCACATAAATAAGGATTTCAGAACCATTTTGGGATCAGAAATTCGATTGATTATTCGGAATGCATAACCAAGAGAAGCAGTTTTAAGTTTTGGGATCAGCTCAACCAGTAATTTATTTAGAAAACTCTTTGGCGGTAAATAGTTTTAATTTGAAAAATATTGATTAAAGGCATAGCGTCCGTCTTCCCCGCTGTTTAACTAACGCACTGAACCAAGCCTTCACGCGGCAAAGATCCTAAGTTCGAATCTCAGCGGGCCCACTTTCTATTAATCTTTTTTCTGAATTCGAAGATTTAGAAACTTCCTTTTTCTAATTTTTCAAGTCTTATTCAAGGTCGGATTTTAATACAGCTATCATTAATCAGAAATCTATAGAGGCACCCGAAGCAAAGAAACAATAGTGGAAGTTCTGGTAATATCTGATCACTCGTCTTTATCAGGTTTCTCAAAAAGGGCAGGATACTTCTCTTTTAATGGTATAAGAAGTTCTTCGTCTAATTGTGCCTCATAAAGCGTTTTCACTTTAGAGAGCTGGTCAATTGTTAGGTTCTTAGCTCCTTTAAGGTTAGCACCTCTTAGATCCGCTCCTTCAAGATGGATTCCTTCAAGATTAGCTATTTCAAGATGAATTCCTTTGAGGTGAGCATCATTAAGGTAAGCTCCTTTGAGGTGAGAATATTCAAGGTGAGCTCCTTCAAGGTAGGCTCTATCAAGGTGAGTTTCTTCAAGGAATGCTCTTACAAGAACAGAATTTTCAAGATGGGCATCTTCAAGATGAGCATCTATAAGAGTAGCATCTTTAAGATCAATTCCTTGAAGAGAAGCTCTTTCAAGATGTGCTTCTAGCATGTCAGCGTTTTCAAGATGAGCCCTTATAAGGATGGCATCTTCAAGATGAGCCTTATATAATTGAGTGGATTCAAGGTGAGCCTCTACAAGGTCAGCTCCCCAAATGTCAGCCCCACTAAGATCAGCCCACTCAAGGTGAGCTCTAATAAGTCGGGCTTTCCGTATATTTGAGTTTCGTAGATCCAATTTCTCATTGAAGGAGTGCTCGCGATTACATATAACTTCAAGAATGGTTTGAATATCAGTAGAGAGTGTCTTATCCTTCTCTTGCTTCTCAGAATCTTTAGTTTCCGTATTTTCCCTTTTAACAGGTGATTTTTCCCTAATATACGCAGCTAGAATTTTCATTATTGGCCAGTAGTCTTTCTCAGATTTGTCTGCAATTCTTGCAAGTGAAGATATAGCACCTAATCGAATCTCTATTTTCTCGCTTCCTAACTGATCAATAGCCCGACTATAACTTTCAGTAATCTGTCCTTCCTGTGCAATACTTACACTTTTCTCAGCAGCAGAGGCTTGATTCACCGAAACAATAGTTTGTTTATGAGAATAATATAAAGTGATAACAGCTACTATGACACTTATGATGCCTATTATTAAACTCAAATCCATATTTGTATCTCTGAATCCACATCTCTTTTAGTAAAGTTAGCATTTTTTAAGGAGGGATAAATTCAAGTTTCATCTATGAAGTCTTCTAATGTTATAGGATATCTAGGGAATTTAAAAAGGTGAGGATACTTAGTTTTTAATTCTTCTTCTAGTTCTTCATCTAATTTAGCAGCATGGAGTGTTTTAGCTTTGGAAAGCTGTTTAACTGTTAGACATTCAGTTTCTTTAAGGTTAGCCCCATAAAAGTCAGCTCCTTCAAGATTAGCTCCCCCAAAGTTTGCTCCTTCAAAGTTAGCCCCTTTAAGATCAGCCCAATTAAGGTAAGCCCCATCGAGGGGAGCTTCTTTAAGGTTAGCTTTTTCGAGATCAGCTCCTATAAGGTCAGTATTTTGTAGATAAGCTCCTTCCAAGTGAGCCCCTTTAAAATTAACCATTCTTAAATGTGTATCATTTATTTTTAAACCAATTAGTTCTCCAGATTTAAAGGAATATTTACGTCTTCCAATAATAGTCAGAATAGCTTGCGTATCGGGGAGCACTGCAAATTTATTATCAAAAGACTCTTCATTTAGGTTTTTAATCTCTTGAATTTTTATATGTCTATTTTCTATGCGTGAGTTTTTCCTAACATAAGCCGTTAAAATTTCCATAATCGGCCAGTAATCTTTTTCAGATTCATTTGAAATTCTTTCAAGGGCATATATTCCACCTAATCGAATCTCTGTTGCTGGATTTCCTGATTGATCAATTGCTCCTAACTGGTCGATAGCTCTAGTAAAACGTTCAGTAATCTGGCCTTCTCTAGCAATTGTGAGATTTCCCCAAGCGAAATAAATTCCAATCCCGACAGCAATGCCACCTAATATTTGGGCTAATGTAGCAATGAATTGAATTGAAGTTGTACGATATTGATTAATTAAATTAGCTTTTTCTGTTGCATTAGTTATTCCATATTGAGATACTTGATTTACAGGATATGTGAATACTAAATAACTAAGGAATAAGGCAATAAGTACAAAAGAAACAGCAAAAACAATAGTAACCCAGATCAATAATTTATGTTGTCTTGCCTTTTCATATGCATCCCTTAGTGCCATAACCTATGTCCTTTATTTGAAATATTAAATTGTCCTTAAACGATTGTAAACTAAAATAAACATTATCATTTATACGCAAAGGATGACCAGATTGAGAAGTTAAACGAGAACATACACAAACAAGCTGTCCACATTCAAACCTTGATTCAGAAAAATAGCAGGTTAAATATTAAGTTGCTTCCGGAAAATACGGAAAATAGAAAAGCCATGGTGAAAGTTTTGGTAATGTCTAAACAGAAAAGTAAGAATATAAAATGAATTCAAAGAATTAATAAGCCATGGCTATCTGCGCAGAAGGAATGTTTATATCATTGATTCCCTGTGAAACGGCTATCTTCTCCGTCTTACGATTTCTTAAAGGAACAGTGATAGTACATTTTATTTCAATAACTTCTTCTGAAATAGAAATATCTGCACCGAATTTTACGAAATTCTTAATCGCGGATTTTGGTACACCAAACATTCTTGAAACGTGGAGCAGTTCAAATCCCATAGGTCTGCCGTCTACATCCATATCCAATATTATGTTTCCCAAATCAATCGAAGATTCGTATTGTAAGCCCTTACAATTAAAGAGAAGACTATCGTTCTCAAAATCGTAGTCATAAAAATCTATTGGAATTGGACTAGAATTAACTCCTTCTGTCATCTACTCAACCTTCTATTCACATTCTGTTGATATAATGTTATAAATTTAATTTTTATAGGGCTGCAGGAAACCAACGATAAAACAACAACGAGATCATATTTTTCAGTAATGTTATAGAATACTCTATATTCGTTTTCATCTTTAAGTTCATTGTTCTCTTGATAATCTACATATACAGGACATCTATTTAAGAGTATTTTCTTGAATTCTGCTATATCATTAGGTATAATATCACTAATTCTTGCTCGTGTTTCAAGTCTTTTTACAAAATGTACCCTATATTCAATGTTTTTCTCGTTTGTTATACATAATAATTCGTAAATTTCTTCTGCAGTCAACAAACACGACCATTTCCTTCATAATTTATTTTTGTGAATAGAAGTGAAGATATAAAAGGATTTCAAAATTGATTTATATCAGATTGCTCTTCAAAAATCTGCATATCAGAACGCGTTTTACTATAAAACTTTAGATAAATATATAGCTTTAGTTATTTTTGAATTGGGAAGCTAATAGAGCCCATTTAAACTATTCTTAGACTTAAGACTGTTATTGGAGAAAAAAAGCCTTAGAAAGGCAGGAATTTTGATGCAAAATACGTATAGTTTTGAATAAACAAATTTGATAGGTTCTTATGATGCTGTTTTTCCAATTATATTTTTTATTTTATTTATATATTTAGTATAAGACATATTTTTATTTTAATAAGTTTCCACTGGATAATAATGATCAGAAATTGAAGGCATGTCAAGCCAATGAATTTAATCTTATTCTGATTAGATTATGAAAGCCATTTGTTTACTCAATCATTACAAACATGTAGGAATAGACAGTACTCCATTGATTACATAGATGGAATGCAAAAACCATTAACTATCCAGTCTGGGAAAAACAACATCTATAGACATTTTTATTAAGATTCATTAAGCAAAGCTACATATTTTTTTCATTTCTTTGTACATGCAACATCCCGCAAAAAAGTTATGGAAGGGCCTGCAAGCGGATAGGTGTTTAATCATTCGAGAACACGTCCGTTATTTGATTCCAAAATTACGATACCTTTAGTCATAATGGTCGAGGCTCAAGATAGACTGATAGAGCGGTCAAAAAGGAAGAAGACACGAAGGAAGAGAAGAGGTGAGGAAAACCGTGCCATACCCTATAGAAAGATCTGTTTTCTTGACACTGACATAGTTATTAAGATAGTAAATTTTTGAGAAATCACCGGTTTCGAGAGATTAAAAATATAATATTCGCTCTATACAGGCTCTTTTTCGAAATATACGGGCTTAAAATCGCCTTCACACGGCGGAGGTCCTGAGTTCGAATCTCAGCGGGCCCACTCCCTTTATTTTATTTCATTTCGGATTCTAAGAGCGTAGATAGCTTCTTTTCTAATGCTTCAAGTCTTGCTTCAAGATCAGATTTCATTTCTTGTTGTACAACTTTAAATTTCGCATTAGTTCTTGATCAAGAGCAATTAAATAAACAGGTTCACTATTTTACTAAGAGGAAAACAACAATGACTGAAATGACTGAAAAAGAAAAAGCAGCCCAGGGTTTATTATATAATGCAATCTATGATAAAGAGCTGAACGATGAACGAGATTATTGTAAAGCCCTTTGCTACGAATATAATCAGCTTCATCCAGCAAAAATTGGGGAAAGGACATCTTTAATTCAGAAACTTTTTGGCAAAACCAGGGGTTCTTTTCTTATTGAGCCGCCATTTATATGCGACTATGGTTACAACATCGAAATAGGAAGCAATTTCTTTGCAAATCACAACTGTATCATCCTTGACGGAGCAAAGGTTGTTTTTGGTGATAATGTGATGATTGCTCCACACTGTGGCTTCTATACAGATGGACATCCGCTTGATGCAGAACGTCGTAACGCAGGACTGGAGTATGCTTATCCCATTAAAGTCGGTAGCAATGTATGGATAGGCGGCAATGTTGTTGTACTGCCTGGAATAACTATCGGAGATAATACTGTTATCGGCGCTGGAAGTGTTGTGACAAAAGATATTCCGCCTGGCGTTGTCGCCGTTGGGAATCCTTGCAGGGTTATTCGTGAGATTATCGATGAAGATAAGAAGTTTTAATCCTTATTTTTGTGTATTTCAGACTCTGTTTCTTTTATATTTGTGACAATGGCAATATACAGAATATTGTCCTTTCTGCCTCTGTACAGCCTTCACACGGCGGAGGTCCTGAGTTCGAATCTCAGCGGGCCCACTTTGTTTTAGTCTTATTTTTTGGTTTTAGAGTATATAGAGCATCTTTTCTGACTTTTTGAAAAAATTAGACCGGATTATAGAATCCTATAAATCACAGCTAAAACTTACTTTTTATAACCGAATTTTTTATCGTACTTTCTATGGTCAATTATGTCAAGCACCAATACGATAATCTCAATACCTGAACTTCCTGCTGTAAGCGTGTAAAGCATTCTCCAAAAATTAGGAAGCTCAACTCTAAAAAGATTCACTATCCCGTACCTTGTTTTGTATTCCGCAGGAATCAGTTTTTTGGCAATTGGTTGTCCATAGTGGATATTTTCCTTTATCAGTTCCACTTTTTGAAGAAAAGCATTAAAGATTATCTCTTCCTGCTTTGATTGTTGTGCTTTATTCATGAGAGAATTATATGTATCTGCGGCTTCCGGTGATAAGATCACTCGAACATGTTTCATAGTTCAAGTCCCTGAACCACTGCCTTTCTCAGGTTTTCATTCCTGCTGTGAATCCAGGTTATTCCCTTAAGCCCGACAGCAATTTTATTACTCTGCTCCAGATAGTCCAGAATAACCATCAGAGTATTATGATTTACCTGTCTTGGCAACATTTTTTTGAGTTCGGCAATTGTTACAACACTGTTCGGGCTGTTTTTCAGAGTGTCTTCGACCATAAGAATAGTATTAAGAGTTGGGGAAGGCTTTGCTTTATCAGAACTTAATGCTTCTGTCATTTCTGCGTCTCCAGTAGATTTGTAACAGCTCTTAGTGTTTTGAATTTCATAAATGATTACGTAATAAAAAGTTATTGATTAATAACTAATTGATATTTATAGATACTTATGTTTTCTGGAGTAAGATTTTTTTGGGTTACTACAACCTTGAACAGAATTCAAGAGCTCATATTTTATTTACATTGCTAAAATTGAAATTTTGAAACCTTTCTTTTAACTTTGAGAATAAAAGGGTGGATACAAAAAATAGAATAAATTATAAATGTAAAAGAGTTTAGTGATAAATATGAATACTAAAACTCTTTTCATTTCTTTTATTTTATTTATCTGTTTTTTTTCAGCAAATTGTTCAGGTGCGGTTATCAATGTAGGCCCAGGAACTTCCTTTAACCCTACAGGCTCAAATGACCAGAATGTCATTAATGCTGCCATACAATCAGCGAATTCAGGTGACACTGTACAGCTTGCACCGACTATGTTTCACATAAGTTCGCCAATAATCATGAAATCAGGGGTAACCCTTAATGGAAATGGGATTGGTGCGACTGTTATCTATTGTGACAATCCGAGCTCTAATTTTGCAACTCAAAATATTATTCTCTGTGAAGGTATTTCTGATATTGAAATTTCAAATTTCTTAATTGATGGTGGTTGGGAATCTTTAAGTAAAATGCATGCGGCAAGCAACAAGTATCGGGAGTATGAAAAAGGAGTTTATTTGTCTGGCTGCTCAAATGTAGATATTCACGACTTAAAAATGCAGTACAGTATGGGTGACTTTATTTTCTGTAAAAAAAATACCAGCAATGTTCAGGTTTATAATACAGTCTGTAAACCCGGTCATGACAGTTTTGATGCGTGGTCTGCCGGTAATGGAATTTCAATATTTAATAATTGCTGGGGCACTTTCATAAATTCTTGCATTAAAATTCATAATACGAAAAACGTTCAAATTTACAGGAATACTTTCTACTCTGATGCTGGTTCTGGTAATGCTGGCGTAGAAGTAATGGGAGGAGATGTAACAGGTCTTAATATTCATAATAATATATTTTCAGCACTTCAATTAAATACAGTCTACCAAGATCCGGCTGATGGTGCCTGTTCAGGCAGAGGTACTGTTTCGAATAACATATTCTATAACAGCCCTGCATATAATGGAATTAATGGAATGTATATTGCATCGACTGGCAATATTGTAACCAGCTCCTATTCAAGCTCCAGGGGCACAAAAGATTATGGATATGTTGCAGAAAATGGTACAAGAAATTTACCTGTTTACAACGGTTCTGAGGTACCTTCCGTTACTTTTCCAGCTAATGGCAGTACAATTTCAACTGTTAACGGATACGTAAGCATAAGCTGGACTTATTTAAATGCAACCAGTTATTCTATCAATGTATATAACAGTACATCGAAATTCGATTCTTTTCACTTAATATATAGTCTTAACACTTCACAAACATCTGCAAATGTACCGATAAACCACAACGGGTTGTTTGCTATTAAAATCGGGGCACGCGATGACGTTCATAATTTATGGGTATACAGCAGTCCTGCACGTTCGTTCACAGTAAATGGCAGAAAATCGGCTACAGTTAATTCTGGTATATTTGGATATTTAACAGATGCAACTACGGGTCAACCTGTTCAGAGTGCTGTAATAACATTATCAAATAATACGTGGGATAGTACTCAGATTACCGATGTTGATGGGCTTTATCAATTCAATATGGACAGTGGAAAAGGCACGTACTGTTTAACTGCTTTAGCAATAGGCTATCTTAACAGTCCTGAATTACCAGTAAATTTGACAGGTATAAATACAGAAATAAATTTGAAAATGGCAAAAGCACCTGATTATTTAGAACCGCACTATGTACGGTTATATGTCTGTACTAATTCAAACGAGAAGGTACCTGGGTGCGAAGTTCAGATTTATACGCCAAATAATGACCCAAGTAATGAAAAACCGAATTTTTGTGCCTGGACAAATAACGACGGTAGAGCAAATTTCCATTTGACTAAAGATGTCACATATAAAATTGTAACAATTACTTTAGATGGACAAAAGTACACCAGCACATTGACACCTAATCTGGATCAATATACTATCACAATACCTGCAGGTGACACATCTGCAATACCTGCAATGCAGACTGTGATTAGTGCAAATTGTACATATAAACAGATAAACAATACAGCAACTTATATTAATGCAAGCTATTATGATTCTTCATCACAGTCTAGCAACCTAACTTTTGTCCTGGGGACTATGAGTGGTGGAAAAACGTTTGTACCTTCTGGAATCTCAGGTACTAATGACAACATAAGTAACCCTACAGGAGTAGTAACTGACTCTTTTATGGTCACTAATTATTCTGGAAAAACATACATTGTCAGAATTACTGCTCAGTCTCAAACTTATGGTTCTGTGTGTAAAACTGTTAATGTATCATTTCCAGGTAGTAATGTACCGGATGTAGGGTCTAATATGAGTTATTTCTGTGTTTTAATCTTAGTTATTGCAGGACTCATATTGTCAAAAACCCGTAAGGCGCATTAATCATCTGCGCCTTATTCTGGATTTTTCATTTTATAGAACAGTGTTCTGGTGATTTGACCTCGTTTAATGAAAAAGAAAGGTCTACCGCATTTGACTAGTCATAACGATGCATACGTCGTATGTTCCAGCCTTCACACGGCGGAGGTCATGAGTTCGAATCTCAGCGGGCCCACCATACATTTCACTCTTCTTCTTCGCCTTTTTTTGAGTGATGGGTTTTTTCCACAAACCAGCACTTTCAGTACTTTCTCTTCCCGAATATGGCAGAACCCACACGTATCGTTGTGGCACCTTCCTCGATGGCAATCCTGTAGTCACTGGACATGCCCATGGATAGCGTCCTGATATCGATGTTGTCCCGGTTTTCCTGCTTCATTTCATCAAAAAGGGCCTTCATCTTCCTGAAATAGGAACGGGTTTGTTCAGGGGGTACAAAAGGAGGGATGCACATGAGACCTTCCACACGGACATTCCTTAAAGAGCGAATCTCTGTTATTGCATTTTTTATCTCATCAGGTCGGAATCCATATTTTTGTGGCTCATTGCCGATGTTAACCTGAAGATAGACCCTCTGTACTTTGCCAATATCCCTGGCTATCCTGTCAATATTCCTTATCAACTTCAGGGAGTCAATTGACTGAATAACATCAAATAGATGTGCGGCTTTTTTGATTTTATTTGTCTGTAGATGGCCTATAAAGTGTGTCTCACAGGGCAGTATATCATCACGTTTATCCTCGTACTCCTGAACCCGGTTCTCTCCAATGATAGTGGCTCCGGCCCGAATGGCTTCGTTTATCCGTTCAGGTTCAATCGTCTTTGTAATGCAAACCAGTGTTGTGCTTCCGATCTTTTCAAGGATAAACTTTGTATTTTCATAGACTGGCATTGCTGTCCCTAAATCTGTTTTTATTCAAAAGTAGTTGTATTTAAATGATTCCAATTATGGCTTTATGGAGTGAGAATATAATCCATCCTATAGACTATGCTGAGATATTTTTCAGGCTGTTTTTTACTTTTGTCTTAGCTTTCTTTTTCGGGTTGAAAAGCAGAGATCACATAAACCGATTGGCTTTGGCACTTTTGTATATGTGTCTGTGAGCGCTTGCTATCACTGCTACGATAAATTGTTAAGAGCCTGACCTTTTTGTTCGTCAGTATTCTGTTGATTAAATTGCTCATTCAATAAAAAGGAAGACTGATCGAAGTTGGCTCGTCATTTACGGTGCATATCTCATTTTCCAGCCTTCACACGGCGGAGGTCCTGAGTTCGAATCTCAGCGAACCCACTTAATTTCTCAGCTTTTTTTCTAAATTCGAGTCTTTATAATCTCCTTTTCTAATGCTTCAATTCCTGCTTCAAGATCAGATTTGGCATTTGGTTTTACTTTGTGTTTTATAACTTTAGACTTCCCTAATAGTTTCATTTTTCATTTTGTTGTCTTAATTACCTTTCCTACTTTCTCTTCGTAGAAACACGGCAAGTAAGCTAACTATCCCACCAATCGCTTCAAAGCCAGGTGTATTTGTACTTTGAGTTTTCTCAGGCTTCGGTTCAAAGTTTGCTACGGTAGTTACATTCTTTTGTTCAAGATCCTGAGTGCCATTTTCAGGCTTTATTGAAGTCTCGACTTCAGTGTTCTTATCCATTGAGTTGCCGGTTGTATTAGTGCTGACAATGATTGTACTATTGTCTTTGCTATGAGAGGCAGGAACTATAAACTGCCCAAATCCACAAGGCCAGGTTCCGACTTCCACAGTGGCTGTAACAGTGTTTGTAGCCGTGTCAATTACAGAGACAGTATGGCTTGCAGAGTTCGCTACATATACCTTTGTTCCATCTGGAGTGACTGCAATACCCTCGGGCCATATTCCTACATCTATCATAGCTGTAACAGTGTCCGTTGCTATGTCAATTATAGAAACAGTGTTAAAGTTCGTCACATATGCCTTTTTCCCATCTGGAGTGACTGTAACCCCAACAGGATCTACTACATCCATTGTGGTTATGACGGTATCTGTGTTTGTGTCAATTACGGAGACAGTTGTGCGCGCAAAGTTCGCCACATATACCTTTTTCCCATCTGGAGTAACTGCAATACCCCGAGGACTACGTCCTACTTTCACTGTGGCTATAACAGTGTTTGTTGCTGTATCAATTACAGAGATAGTGTTTCTGTTAGCATTCGATACATATACCTTTGTTCCATCAGGGGTGACTGCAACCCCAAAGGGTCCATCACCTGCATTTATCGTGGCTACAACAGTACTGGCTTCAGTGTCAATTACAGAGATAGTATTATCCCCGTAGTTCGCCACATACGCCTTTACCCCATCAGAGATGAATGCAATTCCCCGAGGATTTGCTCCTACTTTCACCGTGGTTGTCACAGTGTTTGTTGCTGTGTCGATCACATAGACAGTATTACTGTCTCTATTAGCAACATATGCCTTTGTTCCATCAGGAGTGACCGCAACTCCATCAGGTGTGTCTCCTACTTTCACCGTGGCTGTAACAGTGTCTGTTACGGTGTCAATTACAGAAACATCGTTGGTGCGTGAGTTTGTAATATATGCAAATGGCTCCGCTCCTGCGATACTCACCAGTGTTAAAAGCACCAGCAACACCACTCCTAAAACTCTAGTGAAAGCACAATCTCTTCTTGTTTTGTCACGTTTCATTTCTCTCATTTTAAACCTCAGTAAATGAAATTTTTGTACTTCTAATGGAAAAAAGTTAAAAATGTGACATAATATAATGTGTTTCTAAAAAGAGAATTCTTAGTATAAAAACGGTATTTTTCGATATGATTAGAAAATTTTTAGATTATTTTCAATCGCTTCTATAATAGAAACATTCTCTGACTTATCAAAAATTACAAGGCCTCAGAAACATACACAGTAACCACCTCAATATCATCAAACTGCAGGGAGAAGGTCCCTAGTTCGAATCTCAGCGAACCCACTCTTCTTTTTTGTCTTTAGTTTCTTTGTTTTCGGACTTAGAGGTTCATAGAGATTCATTTCTAATGCTTCAAATCTTGTTTCGAGGTCAAATTTTGCTTCTGGTTGTGTAACTTTAAGTTCACATTTAAGCTTTTCATCAAAGACGGTTACATAAACAGGCATTCCTTTTCTCTTAAACTTGAAGGAATAGCCTCAGTAAAGGCTGAAGATAAATGAAGAAACTGATCAAAGTTATTAATTAAAACATTAAAAATAATTTTTGAAAAAATATTCATTAGACATTGTAGCGAAGACCAAAAAATAATACATAAATGAGCTGTCGTCATTTATTTTTCCGGCTTTTATACCCATCTGACTAATATGATATCACCAATATCTCAGAAATACCGTTTAACTAATATTAGTTCAATGAGATAACTATTTATAGAAAGTATTTGTACTTACTATCAAAGAAGTACAATCAAAAAGAACTTTACAGTGGGGAAAAACAGTAGGGGAAATATATGAAACAGAATGAGACATATTTCAGGCAGTTTGACAGCGCAATATGTTATGATGGTACTGTAATCCGCGGGGGAAACAGCATTGAAGTTCGGATGATGAGAGGTCTGAGCTCGCTTGGATTTTTTCTGTACATGTTTCTAGCATCATTGCCAATAGCTTACGTGCTGATAAAAATAACCTCAATGATCTTTGGAAAAATAATGTAAATATATGTTTCCAAGTAAAAAGGTGTGAATCTTGAGACCACACTGGAGATTGGATTGCACAACTCATCGATTCCAAATCACCTTTATCTGATCTCCAACTTAACATTTTTTTATGGCTTTTAGGAGTGTCCATTCTTTGAATTTGTCTTTATGCTCAGCCCATATATTGTTAAGAGCATTACCCTTTTGTTCATCATTGTTCTGTTGATTTAATCATTCGATCAAAGAGAAAGAAAGTGCTATCATACTTGGCTCATCAAACACGGTGCTTGTGTCCTTATTCCCCAACCTTCACACGGCGGAGGTCCTGAGTTCGAATCTCAGCGGACCCAATTTTCTTTTTTGTCTTTTACTCTGATTTTAAGAATGTATTGAGCCTCTTTTCCAGCTATTTATTTTATTTCGAGATAAGATTTTATTCCTTGATGGCAACACTATTTAGTTTATTATTCATTCTCAATTATCTTGAGGTTTGCATGCAATCAAACTTGGAATCAACCTGAGCTCAGGATGAACGAGATATTCTGGATATAATTTCATTTACTAAAAATATTCATGAGTATAGATTACATTAAAATTAAAAGAGTACTTTTTTAAAAAACTTATTAATTATTCAGGATTTATATTATCAAATATATGAAGAGAGGAACATAAAGAATAGATGGGATATTTCTAGTATTTAATCC
Organism: Methanosarcina subterranea; assembly: GCF_055385895.1. Lineage (NCBI taxonomy): Archaea > Methanobacteriati > Methanobacteriota > Methanomicrobia > Methanosarcinales > Methanosarcinaceae > Methanosarcina > Methanosarcina subterranea. The sequence continues at coordinate 4,478,087 of NZ_AP042426.1, forward strand.
ACAGGAGGAATGAAAATATATGATATATCGTAACTACTCAGGGTATAGTTAGCGGTGCTCCGCTGAGCGCCGCGAGAATACCTTCTATAACAGGTAAATCGTTCTTTTTAATGGTCGAAATATAAGCTCTAATTCTGCAGAAAGCTTCCGCTCCTTGTATAGTTCTGAAAGTTCCTGATATTTTCTGCTGTAATTTCATCATCCTTATGTCTCTTTCTGCCTGGTTATTTTCAAATGGAACTCTCAAATCATTGAGGAATCTCAGGATCTGTTCTTTGTTTTCTATAAACCTGTCAAGTAGGTTCCTTGCTTTTGTTTTTGGATTTTTACCACGTTTTCCATGTTTTTCAGGGTTTAGAGAAGGTGGATTTTCTTCAATCCCTTTCATGACGATAGCATTGAACCTCTCTTCCAACGCTTTAATTTGTTCAAAATCCAGATCTTTGACTTGCTCTTTGCATTCATCAGTATACTTTTTCATTTCTGTTAACAGTTCATTCATCTCTTTAGCCCATTGCTGTTTATAGTTCTCCTCAATTCCAGTAAGTTCTCTCTGGAGATGAGCGTTGCAAAGAGCATGATCACATTCATAACTGTTATAGGGTTTCCATCCGTCATGAACTGCTATTCCTTTAAACTCTGGAAGAATTCCCATGGCATTAATTGCTTTTGATCCTCTTTTTGAGTGAGCAAAATAACAGGTGTATTTGTCATTAGAAGCTACATGAAGCCAATGCCTTTTTCCTTCAATTTTCATCCCAGTTTCATCACAATGGATAACAGGAGAAGTTATTAACTTCTCCTTACTCATATTTTCAAACTCCTCTAAATTCCGGAAGCATTCTTTTTCTGCTCTGATTATCGTAGCAGAACAGATTTTTATCCCCATAACGTCATCAAAAAACTCTAAAATCCTTTTATAGGGAATAAACTGGTAGTTTTTACAGTAAATTGCTGAAGCTAAAATATTAGGACCATACTGGACGGGATATTTCACAGATTCTGGAAAAGAAGCTTTATTTGATTTTCCACAGTGAGTACAGGTCTTAATCTGACTTCGATGTTCCGTAACAATTAGATTTACAGGAGGAATATCAAAAATTTGTCTTCTCTCATAAGCTTCAACTTCAACATCCTCAAGAGTATGTCCACATTCTTTGCAGCAGGTCAAAGAATGTTCAATTACCTAATCAGGATCATTAACCATATCAAGAGTTGTGCCTGGATGACCTTCTTGACCTCCAGGTTTCTTCCCACTCTTTTTCCGGAGACTCTTGGGATTAGGTTTTTCTTTGACTAAAAAGTCAGTAGAAGGAGGTTTACTGCTGTTTCTGCTATTTTGATTTAAGCGAGATTCTAAAATCCTTACACGTTCTTCTAGTTCAGCAATTCGAATAGCTTGTTCTTCTATGATAGTTTCAAGTCTCTGGATTACAGAAATTACAGCTTCAGGACCAGCTTCATAGATAACGAGGATCTCTTCACGTGTAAGCATAATAACGAAACAAAATAGGATTTAATTTATATGCAATTTTTCCTCGAAAAGAGGAAAAATTGTAGCCTTTCAAAGGCCACCTGAATTGTTACGATATATCTTTTCTTTTTCTCCTCTTCTGTATTTACGCTATTTCTTAAAAGTGTTATAACTGTTCCAAATGCTCCCGATTAATTTTGAGATCTTCCTTTCTCTGGCATGTTAATGAATAGATCTAGTATCAATAAATAGAATATGTAACGATTGATACTTAAAAAAAATATGTATATATTTCAACAACCATGTTAGTAATGGGAGGTCCAAAATGATATTCGAAAAAGGATATACGGTTAGAAAAGTGAAAACCTCGCATGGCCTGGATATGTACATCTCCAGATTTGGTGAGATTGTAAGCATTCTGCCATACAATCCAAGAGCTAATATTTCTAACTTGATTAAAAGAATAGAATCAATGAATTATTAAAAGTCGAGTATGCGAAGTTAACAAAACTTCAGCTATCTCTTTTTTCCTCTGGATGTCTCTATAACCTTTTGATTCATTAATGTCTGAACCTGCATAAAATAACCATTATATATGGTCCTAAGGTCCTCTTTGTCCGGCTCTGCTTTACCCATCTCTTTTTATGCATAAGCAAGCTGCCCATATTTAAACCCTGATTCAGGAAAATAGCAGGTTAAACGCAAGCTGCTTCCGGATAATACGGAAAATAAAAGCCCCAGTGGAGAATCTGGTGATATCTAGAAGGTCTTATTTTTAGGATATGATTTATGGATTGAGCCGGCTTTTATTTATCCGAATATTAATATTAATATTTAAAATAAGCCAGTATTTTGGCATCATAACGATTTTTTTGGCACCATAACGGTATATAGTTTTTTGCATTGACCCTATAATGGGTCCCAAAGGTTCGGATCGGGGCCACATTTTCTGCTACGCCTTTCACCTTTTTCATTACATCTTAACCACTAAATTTTGATTGTTTTATACATATGAAATAAGTTTGAAATATACATGCCTATTTATAGGTTTAAATACTGTTATGTCATGCAGGATATTTGGGGAATACAAGTATATAACTCACCTGCATGAAAGGTGATATGGAATATGGGAGAAAGCTGAAATATATTTGGAGAGCTAAATTTATAGATCACCTGTCTGAAAAATATAAAGAGGTGAAGCCATGAGTGAAACAGACAAAATTATTGCACCGGAAGCTGCAGACAAAACTAATGCAGCGCTAAAAGACGAGAAAGTACCAAATCCAGAAATCAAAATGAAAACACCTAAATAATTCATGACTCATCCGCATAAAAAGATAAAGAGGTAAAAACCATGAGTAAAACAGACAAAATTATTGCACCAGAAGTTATTAAAGAAGCAGTAAAAGACGAGAAAGTATCAAATCCGGATGTCAAAGTAGAGATATCTAAATAATAATTCTTGTCTGTGAGTTATTAATTAAATCTGGAAAACCAGGCACAATTTACATGTTTGGGGAATATAAAAAGATTCTTATGTTCATGGTTTTCAGTAACTCACCCACTACCCGATTTTGGTAATTGCCGTTGATAAAAGTCAGGGTAGTCATCCTACAAAACTGAAAATTGCTGTTATCTTATTTTGATCTGGAATTTTATCTGGATCCAGATTCTGGTAGTAATGGGGAAGGAGATTTTGAAGTTGTGCTGAGAGCACAGGCTTTAATATATCTCCTGAAATTTGAGGAGTTAGAAAAATTATAGGAGCTGGAAATATGGAAAGTACAGAGAATTCGCATTTTTTGTCAGCAAGCACGATAAAAGGGGATAAGGTAGTCAATAGAGCCGGAGAGGACCTCGGGAAGATTGAAGAGTTAATGATCGATCTCGAAGATGGAAGAGTAGCATATGCAGTACTCTCTTTTGGCGGATTCCTGGGTATGGGTAACAAACTATTCGCTATTCCCTGGAAGGCTCTTTCACTGAAGCCGCATGAGCACTCCTTCATCCTTAATGTCGATAAAGAAATCCTGGAAAAGGCAGAGGGTTTTGATAAAGACCATTGGCCTGTAATTGACCGCGGGTGGCTTGGCAGCATGTACATTTATTATGGCCACAAACCTTACTGGCAGGTAGAGTTGCCAGAGCAGACAGAGATCACACAACCGCTTAATTAAAAAGGAAAATATCTTTAGGAAGCTGTTTTAAAGTTCAAGTCATTCGTACAATTGGGTAATGAACAATATCAACTTTAAAAATCGTACTGTAAATTTTTTTCGAAATTCAGGTACATGTCGCCCTTAAAGATAGTATTTTATTTCATAGGAATTACGCACTCGATATATGAAATCAAATGCATTAACCATTGTGGTTTAAATTTGCATTTCAGACATTTGACAGCTTAATGAGACTATTTTTCGGTTCAAATGCGTAAATTCTATCCCAATTGTATCCTCAAATTAAATTTTAATACGGGCGCTAAATTATCGGTTAAATACCACTGGGGGAATGAAACATAATTGACTTGATAGGACTTGCAATATTCTTTTTAATATTAGCATTGATTGCATATATATTGGGCGCAAGAGGAATTGCCGGTTTCTCTATGCAGATTGCAAAATGGCTCATCATAATCTTTGTCATACTCGCTATTATCTCGATTTTATTTATCTCGAATTTATGAGGCGTGTTTAAAAAACTAAACCTTCAATTTTTGATAAGTTCGGGAAGTTCCTATTGTATAAAGAACTAAAGAATATAAAATCTCCAAAATCAATTTTAGAAGCAGATAATTTGAGAGCAGAACTTACCATAACATATTCTTCCAGAAAGTAATCTGAAAAATTAATTGGCAATACAATCTTCACTCAGTAAATCTGCTAAGAAAGTGCATAAAAATAAACACTCTTAAAATTAAATAAACACTCTTAAAATTAGATCAAATTGAACGAAAATTAGAACTAAAGATACAATAGGATAACAACTGAATAGGATAATGACTGATGGGAAATAAAATATTTGACAGAATTAAAAAGGTACTGACTGCTAAAAAGATGCTGAGTATTTTTGTGGTGCCTTTTTTTGTAGCGTCAATAACAGCTATAGTAGTAATCTCATTGACATATAACATGGGAATAAAATTTGCCAATAATCTATTCTTCCAAAAATGAATCTGGAAGATTAATTGTAAAAATAATCTCTACATTTAAGTTTTTTATCCATCAATAATTTCTGTGTTCAACTCATTGAGAACAGCAACGTTTTACCTAAAATGGTACTATTTCCTAGTTTTCAGGTTTTTTTTGGAATTAAAGGCTTTCGATACTTCCTTTTCGAACGCTTTAACTTTTGTTTCAAGATAAGATTCGCTTCCGGTTTGCACAACTTTAAGTTCGCCATTAAATTCTTCATTAAGGGAAATCACAGACAAAGACTTGCCATTATATTTTGTTTTGAAAACATAAGCAGTTTCTCCGACAAGATTAATTTCCGATTGCTGTAAACTTATAAAAGGGTATTTGATATGTGGTTTTGCCCTGTGTTTTATGGCTCTTCGTAGTATTTTGAATCCATTATGTTTACTTTAAATATCATTCGTACAGTACGAAAACTATAAATAGTATACGTCTGGATGGTCAGATAGACATAGTAATTATATTAAAACAAAAAAGAACTCGCAAGAATCAAAGTGAACCAAATAAACTTTATTGTTAAAGATGAGGGAGACCCATATTTTTTATTTAACCGGTTTGTGGGCAAGGGTATCGGTTATCATGGGTAAAGGTATTGGTTATATGAGTAATACAAGGAGATATTAAGAAAATGATAGAAGATATATCTTTTTTTGGATACTTTATTTTCTTTTTTTTATTCAGTAGGGTCATACTTCAAATTGTGTCAAGTATTATTCGGCTGCTTTTGAAAAAAGGCGGAACCCCCGTAGAAAATGAATACCACAAATTGTATGAAGAAAGTATGGAATGGGTAAGGAAATCATGAGCTCAAAACTTTCAAATAAACCTAGCAAAACGGGAGTACAAAAAGAATACCTCCCTAAATAAAAGAATATCCCCTGAATAACAGAATGTCTCTCTAAATAAGAGAATATCCCCTAAATAATCCTTTGGATTTTTTTCGAAACTCTGACTATTGTGCTCCTGTGATCACAGAAAATGTTACAACATAGTACATGCGATTGGCGAAGGATTCGTCAATACTTCTGATTTTCACGTAACCAAAATTATGATTAATTGAAGTTCTGATTAATCTCAAGAGACTGCTTGAATACGTAGAGATTGAAATGATTGGTTGAAATGATTGATTGAAATGATTGATTGAAATGATTGATTGAAATGATTGATAGATACCTGGGAATAGATACATGGAGTTAAAAAATGAGTGAAAAACCGTCAAACAAACCATCAAAATCGGTTTTATGGCCGGTTAATCACTGGCGGATTATCATTATTCTTGAATCAGTTAACGAAGTGCTCCATCGAACTGTGATGGCGAGGGGAATACCCACAAATGTAGGTATCGCTAATGCAGGAAAACATTGTATAGTGATTTTAGGGCATAAAGAGATAAAGGATCACAAAATAGAATTGCTTGCAGATGATACGGTTTATACTTGTGTGGCTGATTCGAAGGGGAGATTATCATCTATAGGGCCTAAGAACGTGGGAAAGGATGTTACTGTTCTCTTGGGTTTGGAATTACATAAAGAGGATAAAAAGGGCACAGGGAAAGAAGAAAAATTGAAGAATCTTAAAGAGGATCTGGCTGAAAAACAAGAACAGCTTAACTGGCTGGCAAAGCAGACTGAAGAATTAGAGAGGGAATGATGATAAAACCCAAAATCGATGACCAAAAGTAAGATATATCGATCTATCATTATTATATATGGTAATTGGAGTGTATGAACTAGGAAGAGTTCGAGTAAGAATTGGCCCGGTCATACTCAACCTTTTGATTCTTTTATTTTTGGTACTGCTTGGGTTGTTTACAGCTGAGTTGGTTCTCAAAAGTTTGATAATTTATAGTTTTTTTTGAAAAGCCTCGGCTTTTCTTTTGTTTTTCTTATTTTTCTCTTATTTTTCTCTTATTCTTCTCTTATTCTTCTCTTATTTTACTATTTTTTCATATTTTTTAATCTAGCTTAATTTCAGTCTCTACATTCGACTTTCTCAGGTATTCCTTTGTTCCCGTATTCAAAAAAAAAGACAGTCTAAAATATCATAATTAACTCCTAAAATCAAGTTATGCGCGGTCACCCCGCAAAAAAGGCAGAAGATATGGAGAAAGAGAAGTGGCGAGGAAAACTGTGCCATGCCCTGTGAGAACTACCTGTTTTCTGCACAATGGCATGGTTACTCGAGAGTAATTTTGAGGAAATACCTATTTTGAGAAATTAAAAATATAATATTCACCCGATACCGGGCTTTTTTTGAAATCTATGAATTTAACGTCGCCTTCAAACGGAGGAGGTCCTGAGTTCGAATCTCAGCGGACCCATCATGCTTGTTTTACGATTTTAATGTTAAAGAGAGGTTCTGTTCTACAACTTCAAGCCTTGATTCAAAGTTGATGGTTCTTCAAACTGTGCTAGATTTGTGTTATTATCAATCTGAGTGTTGCATATTGATCACATTCCAGTTCCTTAGAACAGTTTAAATTCAAAATTTATTATATTAATAGAGTGGCCTTTGCATAGTATTTGTGAGGTCATCCCGCCCTGTAGATACGTTTACAATACTACTGTTATCCGGAATTTCATTAGAATGCCTGGGGAACACAGTTAATCAAAAGCAAAAACTTATGAGAGACAGCAATTAAAACGAAGGAAATTATGGCAAAATCTAATGAACTAAAAAACAGAAACAAAAATAATTTAATAAAATATATATATTACATTATACTAAAATAATAATGAAAGCTATCCACAATATATGGTATTTTGATCACTGGAATTTAACTGAAAAACATGACCGAAGAGTATCACAACCATACCACTGAGCCTTCAGACCTGTCGGCAAAACACCACGAATGTTTTGAGAACCTCATTGACGACCTACCCCTTGGAATACTTTCATGTGATAGAGAAGGAAATATTACCGCACTAAATGATTTTCTGTTGAATCTACTTGGGTCCCCTTCCGCGGATTTCACAAAGCAATTCAACTTATTGACTTTTCTACCTCTGGTTGAATGTGGCATATCAGCTGCTATTGAAGAAACATTTACAACAGGCAGGAACTCTTCGATAGAAACGCTTTACAGATCGGTCCGGAATAAGGAACTTTTTCTAAGTTTTAAGGTCTTTCCCCGAAAAGATGAGAAAGGATTCGTTTACGGATGTCATGCGATTATTGAAGACCTTACTACTAAAAAAAGAGAAAGAGCTGAACTTGAGCAAAGTACACGCAAGGACAAACTGATATCACAGATATCTGATCGTTTTATAAATAGTAACTTTAAAAATATCGACAGGGACATCAATAAGACTTTAAAAGACCTGGCGGATTTCATAGGTGCAGATCGAGCGTTTCTGTTCAATGTTGCTGAAAACATAGACTACATCATCAAAACACATGAGTGGTGTGCAGATGGTGCAATTTCCAAAATACAACTTAACGAGAAATCGGATACTAAAAAGCTTGTATTTGAACGACTGAGTAATTTTCAGATTATTAATATTCCTGACATTGATAAAATTCCGAAAGAAAAAGAGTATCTACAGAAGATACTACAGGATCTGAATATTAAATCCGTTGCAATGATTCCTCTTTCACGCTACGGCACTTTTAAAGGCTTTATCGGAATCGGTTCGAAAAGTAAAAGGTGTAATTGGGATAATAAAGAACTTAATGTTATGAAGATTGCCGGGGGTATGATAGCAAATATCCTCGAACGCAAAAATACAGAGTCGATGCTACTTAAAAGGGAAAAGGAATATGAAGAGATTGTTAATTCCCTGGATGCAGCGATCTGGAAAGCTACCTTTGACAAAGAAGGAAATGTACTGAATACCTATATTTCCAAACCTGTGAATAAAGTACTGAGACTCCCGGATGGCACCATAGAAGATGACTGGGATAAGCTTTTTGCGCATATCGATCCGGAAGATATGGCGAAAGTAATGGAAGCACTTGAACAGTCTTTTAAGCAACCTGATACTCCTCTGAGTATAGATTACAGAATGGCCTCTAACGACGGCAGACCCATCTGGATAAACACCATAGGATCTTCTCACCGCCTTGATGATGGAACCTATATTACATACGGAACATCGGTGAACATTACCGATAAGAAAATGGTTGAGGAAGAAGTCATTCGTAGCGAGAAACGATACAGATTTCTAATAGAACAATTAAACGATGCTGTTTTTATAAATACTCTCGAAGGGCAGATACTGGAAGTGAACGATAGCGCCTCTAAGATGCTCGGATATTCAAAGGAAGAATTACAAAAAATGAATGTTCATGACCTGTTGATCCCGGAAAATCTGAAGAAAGGTCAGGAGGTAATGAAAAGATTAGAAATTGAAAGGGCTGTACGGGGTGATACTAAATGTCTCACTGCAAATGGGGATATTCTAGATGTAGAGATAAGTGCCAGACTCCTTGAAGGATATCATGGCATAGCCCAGGCGGTTGTCAGAGATATTACACATCGCAAGCAGACAGAAAATAAACTGCGTGAAAGTGAGGCTCTTCTGAGTGAAGTCGGCAGAATAGCCAAAATCGGAGGATGGGAGCTTGATATAGTGTCCGGTGTGATTATATGGACACCTGAAATTGCAAGGCTCCATGGAAGAGACGAGTCTGCTAATCCAGAGGACAGGTTGTATAGTTTTCCCTCCGGCTCAAGAGAAATCTTTGGAAAAGCAATTAATGATGCTGTGAAAAAAGGTAAATCATTTGATCAGGAACTGGAATTCATTTCAGCAAAAGGTAAACATAAATGGGTAAGGACAATTGTCAGTCCGGTAATAAAAGATGATAAAGTTATAAAATTAGTTGGTACACTGCAGGATGTAACAGAGCGTAGAGAAGCCCAGGAAGAACTGAAGCGCAATGAGGAAAGATACAGGGCACTTTTCGAACAATCAAATGACGCCATATTCCTGAATCGGCTTGACGGCCAGATAGTGGAAGTAAGTAAGAAAACATGTGAGATGTTTGGATATACAGGGGAAGAACTTCAGGCAATGAATGTGGTAGATCTCTTGCCTCCTGACCAGAGAGATGCCGGTACTCTGGCAATGGAGAGATTAAGAAAAAAGAGGTTTATTCATATCAATACAGTGTACGAAAAAGCAGATGGTGAGACCTTTGATGCAGAAGGCAGTTCCAAGGTGCTTGAGGGACACCCTAACCTTGCCCTTGCCGTGGTGAGAAATGTCAGTGAGCAGAAGAAAGCAGAAGAAAAAATAGCCAGAAGTGAAATTAAATACAGGAGCGTTTTTGAGAAGTCGAATGACGCCATAATAATCCATAACTTTATCGGACGGATACTTGAAGCAAACAAAATGACCTGTGAAATATTGGGTTATAGTGAAGAAGAATTAAAACAAAAATCAATAAAAGAACTGATTTCCCCAGAAGAAAGGGAAGAAGCCAGATCCGAAATGATAAAAGTAAGGACAACAGGTTCCACACGTAAGGAATTCAGAATGATACGATCAGACGGATCTTTTATCTTTACGGATATTAGTGCTTCACTACTCCAGACGCAAAATAATACCATCCAGACTGTGATAAGAGATATAACCGACCGTATACAGGCAGAAGCAGCTATGCTCAATGCCAGGATAGAAGCAGAAACTGCCAACCGCACAAAGAGTGAGTTCCTTGCTAATATGAGTCACGAACTGCGGACGCCTCTGAATTCCATCATCGGTTTTTCGGATATTCTCATTGAGAGAATTTTTGGGGAACTCAACGAAAAACAGCTGAAGTACATTAAGAATATATCTGTAAGCGGAAGACACCTCCTGGGACTTATAAACGATATTCTTGACCTCTCAAAAGTGGAAGCTGGAAAAATGGAGATACATTACAGTGAGTTTTCTGTTGTCTCGGTTTTCGAAGAGGTGAACTCCACTCTCTTTCCCCTTGCCCAGGACAAATCCCTTGAAATAGACTTTAAAGTAGAACCGGGCTCTGGAGATATTCAGGCTGATAGAAACTATCTTATCCAGATCCTTTATAATCTTGTTAGCAATGCAATTAAGTTTACTCCGGAAGGAGGCAGGGTCTCGGCCCACTGTGAAAAGAGCGGAAACAGAGCTCTTTTTTCCGTAAAGGATACGGGAATAGGTATTTCTTCTGAGGACCAGAAAAAACTTTTTCAATCATTTACTCAGATCGACTCCTCATCCGCCAGGCAGTACTGCGGGACAGGGCTTGGGCTTGTTCTCGTGAAGAAACTTGTAGAACTTCACGGTGGGAAGATCTGGATTGAAAGCGAAGTTGGACAGGGAAGCAGTTTCACATTTGAATTACCAGTAGGAAATGAAGACGACATCAAATTAGAATTTGATTTTAAAAATTTAACCAGTGCACAAAAATAATCACGAATCGCGACTTTTAGAGATATTTTTAGAATAGAGCCAATCCTTAAATGAATCAATGCGCTGTAACCGGGTGTCATTAAGAGTTGGATTGTCGTTTTTTTCCTGATCTGCCTGAGATATTTCTCATGGCATTGCTGTTGCAATTACATTGGCCTTCACATGTCGGAGGTCCTGAGTTCAAATCTTAGCGGGACCATAATTACGTACTTTTTCAACGTACTTTTTTTAAGGAAATATATCATAAGACTAAATATGGTCCGGAAAATGGACATAATATGATTTTCTTTCAGAAAAAATGAAAATTTGATCCACATACACCAGTAGATGAAGAAGTTGGGATGTTTATGTCAGCGGGAGAGACATTAGAGTATTGTCCGGGAAATTGAATTGCCCTTTATCACACGCGATGGAAACCCTGAACTTGCCGGGGGTTATGAATATTTAGAGCCAAAAAATGTATTTTTTTCCTAACAAACATTTCCTGAATGAACCAGATAATAAATACTTATTGAAAGGCGAAAAAGTGCCTACACTGCGATGTAAATGTGTGACTCTGGCGGTTTCCATCCACTCCATACAAAGATCACTGTCCAGAAAGACAGGGTAATATGGAGTAATTTTGAAAACCCATGGAATAGATCAGAATAGATGAAAGAGTTCTGGGATTACTCCACTTTATACTTTATTTTCAATAGGGACCAGTACGAAACCCAGCTATTCGTAATAGGAAAAGAGTGTTAACGTTCCAGTTATTGCTGACATCTAAAGTTATTGCTGACATCTAAAGTTGTTGCTGGCATCTAAAGCTTGAACGTCAAAAACATTAAAAAGAAAGGCTCTTTGCTGTTTTTAATGGGTAGCTTACATCCGTTTCCAAATATCATATTCAATCTCTTTATTTTCTTTATTTCTCTTTTTTGATTGGAAACTTACGACGATCAATATTCAAAAGTTGATCTAAGATAACAGCAGGTTAAGCATCAATCTGCTTCCGGAGAATACAGAGAATAAAAAGCTATAATGGAAGTATTGGTAAACAATTCCACAATTTCAAGATTCCACAATTTCAAGAATCGAAAATATTACCATCAGGGTTTTCCACTCAAATACTGCATCTCTGCAGTTGGTCTATTTGAGTTAAACCAAACGAATTAACATAGCCACTTCGAGTATATATCACGCTTTGAAGCTAAAAACAAGTTCCTTTAAACCCGACAGCAATTTTATTGCTCTGGTTCGCTTCCGATTCAAGTAGACATGACTCAAGTTTATACATTTCCAAACCGGATAGCGAATTTTGTTCCACGATTCTTTTTGAGTTCTATACAACCATTTATTTGCTCAACAAGAAGATTTACAAGCTGAAGTCCAAGGGAGTCCGTGTTTGAAAACTCAATTTCTTCGGGAATGCCTTTTCCGTTATCCTCTACAGTGAGTATGTAATGTAAACCGTTTTTTCCCATGCAAGAAGTGCACGGACCTGGGGTGTCAGAGTTTGCGGCAAAACTTTCTTTTTTGAAGAAGCTTATGTGAATTTCGTCTGCTTTTCCAGAGGGGAAGGCATGTTTCAGGGAATTTGAGACCAGCTCGTTTACAATAATGCCAAGGGGTATTGCAATATCCATATCAAGATGGATATTCTCAAGGTCCAGCTTCAGGCTGATACTACTATTTCTAAGATTATATGAATCGAAAAGATCTGCAGTCAGCTTCTGAAGATAAGCTGCAAAATCAAGGGTATCGATTTCGTTTCCCTTATAAAGCTCTTCGTGGATAAGAGCCATCGAAGCTACACGGTTCCGACTTTCCCTGAAGGCTTCAAGTATTTTTGCATCGCTAAACTTATCAGCTTCAAGACTAAGCAGGGAAGAGATTACCTGCAGGTTATTTTTAATCCGGTGGTGTATTTCTTTTATGTAGGTTTCCTGTATTTTTTCCAGAGCTTCTTCGGCTTTTTTGCGCTCAGTAATATCCTGAATTATCCCCTTGGCTCGAACAGGGATATTATTCTGATCAAAAATAATTTCTCTCTCCGCATGAACTGTGCGTTCTTCCCCATTATCCAAGACGATTCGATAATCAATACCATGGCGCTCCCCTGTTAATTTTCCCTTAATTATATTAATCACATAATCTCGGTCATCGGGGTGCACATAGTTTAAAAGCTCGTCATAACTTGCACCGGGCTCTTGAGGGTCACGTCCGAAAATATTGTAAAGTTCGTCAGACCAGTGCACTTTACCGGTCATAAGGTCCCAGTCCCAGTTTCCAATGTGTGCCATTTTTTGAGCTTCAGAGAGGCTTTTCTCGTTTTCTTTCAATAATTTATAAGCGCATTCAAGCTGTCTTGTTCGTTCTTCAACTAATTTTTCTAAATTATCATGTGCTTTTTTTAGAGCTTTTTCTGCCCTTTTAAGTTTGGTGATATCACGTGCAGCAGCAAAGACTCCGATAACCTCACCGGATTCGCCCTTATAAACCGAAGCATTATACAAAACAGGAGTTATGTGTCCGTCCTTATGCTGAATCTCGAGAGGATAATCCCGTACAAATCCTTCCTGGAATACATGCCGATAACCTTCTTTTGCTTTCTCAGGCTCAGTAAAATAGTCTGAGAAATCGGTACCTATGAGTTCGTCTCGGGAATAGCCGGTAACTGTTTCAGTAGAATTATTGACATCGGTTATTTTTCCGTCCTGCCCGATGGTTACAAGGGGATCCGGACTGGCTTCAATCAAACTGCGGTTATAAATATTTGATATTCTCAGAGCTTCTTCTGCTTTTTTGCGCTTGGTGATGTCCTGCGTTATGCCAAAACCACCGATCAGCGTTCCGTCTTTTTCAAATTCAAGATATGCTTTTTCACGTACCCACTTGATCTTACCGTCCACGATAATACGGTGCTCTATGTCGTATGGTTCCCCCTCCAACCCTGCCTTCCATTCCTTGTCGACATATTCCCTGTCATCCGGATGAATCGTTGAAAGAAAAGTCTCATAGTTCAAAGGGGTACCTTTTGGGATGCCGAAGATAAGATGATTTTCATCGGACCACGTCAATTTATTTTTACGCACATCCAGACGCCAGCTTCCGATATTTCCCACAGCTTGGGCACGATTGAAATCTTCCCTATTTTCTTCCAGCGCATTCACAAGGGCGTCGCGTTCCGTCAGCGCCTGGGCCAGTTTGATGTTGCTGTAGCTTAGCTGTGAGAGCATATTGGCAAAGGTCATGAAGAAGCCCATGCCAGTGTCCACAGCCTCCCTGCTTAACCGAGGAACTTTTTCAAGCGCTTCTATGTATTCCTCTTCATTGAAACCGTATCGTTTAGCCTGAGACCGGAAAAGCTCATAGTCAAGAGGCTCGTCCTCAAAAAAGAATTGCCCTGCGAAGACATAGCCGACGTGCCGCCCGCCCACGATGATAGGGGTTACTACGTCCCACATATTGTTCCTGCACCTGTACAGCTTGAACTCTCCCGGAGAAATGCCCTCCGAGAGCTTTATGTTGCTTTCTACGCAATGTTTGCAGGTTTCGGGATGAACCCTGTGGAATCTGGTGCAGATATCCTGCCATCCAACGCCTACCAGAACATTGCCTTTGAGATCGTTTAAGCCCATGGGGATGTGAGTAAGTTTATAAAAATTATCCATCAGGGGCTGGATAGCCTCGACATCAAGGATCTCGGCCAGCTCCAGGTTCTCTATCGTCCGGGCAGGAGAGAGACTGTTCTTCGACTTCAGCCTGAAACATTGTTCACTCTGGCTCAGAACTTCCTCTACTCGCTTTCTATCCACGCCAGAATTATTCAGTTTTTCTCTCATTTCATATCTTCTCCAACCAGGAAGAGTTAACTTGTCTGTCGCGTCAAGCAGGAAGATCCAACCATATATTTTCCTATTTTCCAGGAAGATTGTGTCTGCCTGCGATTGTCACAATATATTATTAATAGGTTTTTATATAAAAATTGCATATAAGTTTTCTCAGGCAATTGATAATCTAAAAGCTATTACAATAAGTAGTATGTGTTTTCGATGAATGATATTAAACACAGAATTGTTTTCTGATCAAGTATAAGATATGACAGAAAACACGGTTTTGTGAATCAACTTAAATTAATGTCTCGTACCTTAAAAAAAGTAGGCAGTCAGAAGTCAGAAACACCAAAGACATGGAACTAAATTTTGAAAACCCTGAAAAAAAACTGATCCTGGAATTGCCATTGAATACCTGAGTGTGACTTTGACTACATCATCCCACAAAAAAAGATTATGAAAAAACCTGCAGACTGCAGGACAGGCGTTGAATTACTCCAGAACACGTCCGCTACTGGGTTTCAAAATAACGACCCCTTTCGTCATTATGGCTGGAGCCACCTCGAGCATGGGCAATTCAGCAAGTGCCTTGATGATATGCCACTGTCCAGGGTTCTGTTCCCAGCTCAGTTGTGTCCATTTGACAGTGCCACTGCCTGCCCAGGCGCTGTGGATCTCGGCACCCTGGGGATAAAGTATAGGCTGGCTCAAATCCGCTCCTGAACCACCGACTTTTGGAATATAGCGCCACCCAAGGGCATTGATTGTGGCTGCAGAAGCCTGCATCTCCGCCAATCTCTGCCTGTCCACAGGTTCTGCCCCGAGCATTTCCAGACGCAAAAATGTGCTTCCTTCGTAGCTGGCGTTGGTATAGTAGTTTGGTTGGATGGTGTGCAGGTCCTCGATATCGGCATAGATTTTTGGGATACCGGTCTCTTCCCTTCCCCCAAGGATCGGCCAGGTCTTATTCTCCCAGACTACCAGAATAAACTGCCCTTCCAACTGGTCACGTTTGCCGTTGAAACGGGCTGGCACACTGACCTGGACGAGATTATACGCCCCTCCCGCCATCCAGTCGATTTCTCGAAACTGATTGTAGGAGATGTTTAATTCAGGTCTTAACAGCTCAAAACCTTCGGGAACATAGCTTTCCAGCTGGTTTTCATCCGTAGTATATGCAAAGGTTACAGAAACTGCATCCCTATAATACAGCGCTGCGTCAGGGCCAGGACAGTCAAAACCGCCAAAATGGGCCGGCATTCTATAACATTTATTTTCTTCAAATCGGAACATGGTTAAACCCCCCAATATTCGGATTATAACATATGATACAATAGAATATATACGATATTGGTAATAAATATAAGATACATTGTTTGTATTATATGATATTTAAATAAAGTTTAGAATATAATATAAAACCAGGAACATTGGGCATCGCGAGTATACAGCAAAAAAGGGTCAAAAAAGGGTCAAAAAAGGTCAAAAAAAGGTCAAAAAAAGGGTTAAAAATATCACAACAGGCACGGAAAGCACGGAATCTACCGTTTTATTAAGGAGCTTTTATTGAGGAATGTTTATCGTTTTATTGAAGAATTTTTGATGCCGCCTTGTCCGGTTCGCATGAATGGGGGAAAAAGATGAGCGCCATAAATGAAGATTACTCAAACGGTGCAGTTGTAGATTCACATCTGGGGAAGAGGGAGATTGATTCAGAGGGATCGCCTGTCGCTGGCAGCAGGATGGATGTCTCAAAGGCATATTCCGGAGTTCCAGGTTTGCTCCAGAAAGTAATTAATGAAAATGATACCGCAGCCTGGACAGAGATAGTCGAAAAAATCGATTATATTTACTCCAAGCTGGATTATTCTCTGGGTGGGCTGGACCGGGAGACGGGGTTTGCCAGCCAGGTGAAATCACAAATACGAGCCGGTAAGAAATTGTTATTCAAACCTAACCTGGTAGGCCCTGTCGCCATTGACGCAGGGACTCATTGTGAAGGTCTGGGTGCTTCTATCTGTACCGAATGGCCCCTGATGGCCGCTCTGATAAGGTGGTTCCACGACAGGCTTGACGTACACTATTATCAGATGGCTCTGGGGGAGGCTTCAACTTCCGCCCTGCTGATGACAGTCTCTTTCAGGTTAACCTCTGGAAAAGACATCACCACGGAAGCCCTTTTTGAAGGACGGAGTGAAGATTTCTACGGTGGCTGGGGTTTTTTCTTCGTCCGCAGGTACCTGTCAGAACGTCATCTCCCCTCCCATGAAGATGACCCCATGAAAGGGTACGAGGACAGCGTTGCCGGAAGGTACCTCCCTCCAGGCAAATCCGGAGACAGGTTGATGGTCTACGACCTGAATAAACTTGACGAAGATGTATCCAGAGGAAGAACGGTTGAAGTTCCTGATGGAGCCAACTACAAAGAGATTACATTGCACAAAGTGATAGTCGGTGGGGACCCTGGCGACAGTGAAGACCTGAAAGACTACCCCGGCTGCGTCCTTGTCAATGTCCCCAAGCTGAAGATCCATGCTCAGGACCTTATCACAAACGCTATCAAGAACCTGGGTATTGGCCTTTATCCCACGCAGGCCCCCTGCGAGGAGAAGGGCAGCGGAGATGATATGAAATGGAAATATGCATGCCCTTCCAGATCAGTCCCATCTTACAAAGGTGAATTGCCGCATATGCCGTGGGTTACAAAGATGGACGACGATACCAACCTGCCTTTGAAAGATGAGAACGGAGAGTACATCACAACAAAAACAGCAGGAATGCCGGGGACTCAGGCGGATATCATCAGGGCAGTGCAGAACCAGAACGTGTTCATGGTGCATGTCAGTGATGGAATCGATATGGTCAATATCTGCCATAATCCGGACGGCAGAGCTGTCAGAGTTCCTGAAGGCTACGTCTGGGCGTCCCTGGACTGTGTGGCACTCGACCTCCTCTGTGCCAGATACTGTTTCAAGACGGTCCCTATGCATGAAGCATTGAAGCTCAAGGAAGAGAAAGGCTGGCCTACAGAGTTTGTCCACCACGTACCTGTGGCAAGAATTGACGGGACAAATATCACAACCGAAGAAGGCATCGATTCACCTCTTTTCAGGTATAACCTGTACCGTTATGCTGAAGCGAGAGGTGTGGGACAGCAGAAATATCATGTCATCGGCTGGGACGCCCTGACGGAAACGCCAATGGCTTCCCTGGAAGGTCATCTGGGCAGGATAGAGGATGGGAAATTCCTGGAGATGATGACGAAAACGATGTATTATAACCCTTCATGCATGCTCTGGGACATGCAGAAGACCCTCTTGAGCTATGCAGAAGCCCACGATAAGCTGACCGGTTCCTCAATTTTAAAGGAATTTATGGACGGCTTCGACGAGAACAATGACGGGATAATAGATTACGACGAGAACGGACGGAAGGGATTCTGGACCCCGGGTTTCAGAATACTGAATCGTTCCTATGACATTATGCTAACCGAAGAGTACGGCCAGCTCAGAGGGACTTTTTATTCCATTGCCGATTTCGGCCTCAAACCTTCCCGTAAAAATTGGAATCCTCAGGGGCATGATTTCGGGCAGGAGTATGCGCTCGTGACGATAGCTACTCAGGCTTTTGACATGTCACGGTCTGAAAAGGAAGGTGAAGATCCTTTCGTCCCGGGAATGAACTGGGGCAAAGGCATGTGGCCGAGCTGGCAGCTGGCTACCTATATCCAGCTCACTAACGGGATCTATGGTTCTCAGTCACCTGAGAGTATCAACTTCCCATCTCTATACGGCGCAGCATTCCAGTACGCAGATAAAACTCGAAACGAAGGAAAGTATACCGGAAGCACGGACCAGATGGCAAGCAATCCCGCATCTATTAAAAATTATTTCCATGCCGTCTCCGAGGGTGCAAAACCTCTCGATTTTACACTGTATGTTCCTGCAGGATACGGGAACCTGGAAGCATACAGGATACCGAACGTACAGGAGACAGACGACCCGGGCAAGGTCTTCACTGCCCACTTTGGCAGTGGAGCGGAGGTCTGGTAAGCCTGAGCTCGATTGATTCATATATTCACAAACAGGCCCTGACAGCTGCCCTTATTAATATGGTGGTAAACCCCCTCCTGGCATTTCTCATCAACAGGAATGTGGACAGCGTTGCTTTATCCGGGATTCTGGTTGATACAATAATCACTTCAATCGTAATGACCTGGCTTGTGACAGTCTTCTCGGCAGCTGATATAAATCGCCAGCTTCGTGCCGGCCGTTTCAAAGGTGAAGATTTGCCCCAGCCAGGGCCAATACTGTCGCGGTTGCCGAGACGAGGGGTATTACTGGGTACTGTACTGTTTATCTGTGCGGTATTGATCATGGTGACTTTAACCGTTTCTGTTTTCTCGCTATTCGGCATTGAAGAGCTTTCGGTGGACAGCCTGGCACTGTTCAAGGTAATTTATACCGGGCCGGTTGCCTATGTCGTCGCCCGGCTGGCGATAATTAAACAGCTCGGATTTTAATCCAGAGATAAAAGAAAGTAAATCAAAAAGAGTCAGAAAGAATCAATTAAAACGGAACCGATAAAAAGTATAAGGGGGAATGAAAATGGGGGCTGAAGAGTATTTCAAGGATAAACGCTGTCTGGTAACCGGTGCAAACTCCGGAATCGGTTATGCGATAAGTGAAGCGCTGCTGGAGAAGGGAGCAATAGTTTTCATGGCTGGCCGGAGTGCAGAAAGCCTGGAATCAGCAGCTAAGAGTCTTGATGCATATTCCGGACAGATTCATATTCTACTTGTTGATGTGACAAAACAGCCGGAAGTGGATAAGGCTATTCAGGACATGATTGCCCTGGAAGGCAGAATTGACTTCTTATTTAATAATGCAGGGATCGGGGGTACGATGCCGACTGTCGAGGCCACACTTGAACACTGGCAGTCTATCATTGATGTCAACCTCTGGAGTGTAATTTACGGAATTAACGCCGCGCTGCCAGTTATGCTCCTCCAGGGCAGAGGACATATCGTTAATACGGCTTCCATTGCAGGACTGATACCGTTCCCGTTCCAGGCTCTATATTGCGCCACCAAATATGCAGTGGTCGGGATGAGTGAAAGCATGAGGTACGAATTTGCAGAAGAGGGCATTCATTTCTCAGTGGCATGTCCTGCAGCTGTCGTTTCGCGCATCTGGAAAAAGCCGATACTCGGCCCTGTTCATGAAGAAGTAGAAGCCCCTGAAGATGCAATTCCAGCAGAAGAAGCCGCGAGGATAATCCTTGAGGGTGTTGCAGAGAAAAAAGGAATCATTGTGGTACCAGAAGAGCCGGGGGGCTGGCTCTGGCATGAATATTGTATTTCTTCTGAAGCTGCAGAGGACTTCCTGATGAAAATGGCTCGCGAGCGGCGGATAGAATGGTCAAAAAAACAGAAAGTATGAAGGAGAAGGTGTGAAGAAATAGAAACGCGGCACCTGATTGCTTTCGGAATCCGGGGGTTTAAAACCACCTTCACATGGAGGAGGGCGGGAGTTCAAGTCTCAACGAGCCCTTTTCTATTTAATCTTTGTTCATTATTTTCCGGCTTTTTATTTTCCGGTTTTTTCGTGCTTAATCATTTCATAAATAAGTATAGTAGTGGAGAAGTCACTGAATTTGATCAATAACTCTCCAATACTTATTATAATTCAATCTGTTTTTTAATCTGTTTTTCAATCTGTTATTCAATGTGTTTTTTAATATGTTTTTTAATATGTTATTCAATGTGTTATTCAATGTGTTTTTAAATATGTTTTTTAATATATTTCGATCTGTTTTACCTTCTCCTATCAAGGACACACCAAGCAAACCGATGATAAGAAATAATTTCAAACCCTGTGATATTTTTGCTTGTGCTTTCTTCCCTCTCCGGCTCGGGGTTAACCTCTAATCCAGATGCCGGGTTAACTTCTGACCTTATTTCGGGTTCAACTTCTGACTTTGCATCCTTCCCTGAAACAGTACACACATAGATGTCATTGTTTCCATTGCGGTGGTCCCGCCACATGATCCTGTTCCCCCAGATATCAAGCTTCCCCCATTGGTTTGATTCGTTGGTTGTTATCTGAGTTTCAGTGGAGGTGAAAAGGTCATACATGTAGATATCCAGGTTTTCCCACCCTTTGCGATAATCCACCCACACTATCCTGTCTCCGTAGACTGCAGGCCCATAATCCACTGATCCGCTTGCGGTTATTTGAGATTCGACGGAGTTGGAAACATTATACATGTATATGTCTGCTTTTCCGTTGCGGGCATCAGTCCAGATTATTCTGTCCCCGTAGATGGCAGGAGAGTACTGTGCTGCAGGGTCGGTGGTGATTTGAGTCTCTCTGGAAGTTGAGAGGTCGTAAAGGTAAATATCCAGATTTCCATTGCGGGAATCCTGCCACACTATCCTGTCCTCGTAGATGGCAGGGTATTCCTGCATTGACTCATTGGTGGTAATCTGGTATTCAGTGGAGGTGGAAAGGTCATACATGTAGATATCCCAATTTCCAGCCCTGTTACCCTCTTTATCCCAACCTCCTCCGTTGCGTGTATCCTCCCAAACTATCCTATCCTCATAAATGTCGGGGGCATATTGACCTGACATGTTTGTTGTAATTTGAGTTTCAGTGGAAGTGGTTAGATAATACATGCAAATATCCGCATTTTGATAGCTATTGCATGTATCCTCCCATACTATTCGATTCCCGTAAATAACAGGGTTCCTGTGATCGAAACTACTATTTGTAATCCGGGTTTCCTCTTGAGTCGAAAGATTGTACATGTAGATGTCCCAGTTCTTCCCGTTGCGCAAATCCTGCCACACTACCCTGTCCTCGTAGATTGAAGGACAGGCTTCATCCGAAATGTTTGTGGTGATTTGAGTCTCATTTATGGTAAGCCGATTACTGTGTAGAGAAAATGCTAGCGCCACAGGTAAAGTGGAAATAAACAAAACAAAAACCAGAGCTGTTAAAGCTAAAAATATTAGGTACCGATCTTCCCTATTTTCCATTTACTATTCCCCTTAACAATGTAATATCTGAACTTCAGGTAATTTTAAATGTTTTCATTTGAATCCAGATTTTATAGAAGTCCTCTATTTTAGGACGATTTGCAGGGGATAGTGAGCGGATTAAAGATTTCCGGAATAAAAAAGAGTGTTAACGTTCCCGGTCATTGCTGGAATCTGATTTTGTCGCTGATATCCCTGTAGTAGGATTCAGCATAAAAATATGAGTGTCAACTTTTTTGTGGAGAGATAATTTACGCATGGTTTCCATGAAGTGTATATTGTTTGTATTGTTTGAGACTAAAAATATGAAAAAAATACTGAGAGAAAGTAAGATATATTTAAAAAAATAAAAATGTGTCTTCATAGGCAGAAATTGTTTCAATAAAGTTTTCCAGGTCTGAAAACTTCATCGGATTTTTCTTCAATGTATGGTGCACATTGGTGAGGTAGTCGTAGGTCCACACTTTTTTGTCCAGGGTTCTTTAGCCGCAGATTTTGCTTCCAAGAAGATCACATTTGCTTTTACGCCGTTTGCGAATTGAAGTCTGCAATTTTACTTAATAACAAAAATTTATATGTAACAAAGGTTGGAAAATATTTTATTCGCAAAATTATATAATTGCTTAGTCTCTTTACTAATATATCACATAATTTATTGGGTAAATAGTCCAGATTTGGATTAATATGCCTTTAGTAATAAATGATTCAGATATTATTACAGAATCTGAAAAATATCCGAGTCATATAAACTGTACATTAACTTTGAAAAATAAAGCTACCTGGGGGAAAATAAATGAAAAATAAGGGGAAGCTATGTTCAATAACTTTAGCTTCATTATTTCTGGTTTTTGTTTTTTTGATTTTAATTTCAGCCGCAGCTTCAGCGGCTCAAGTTACGAAAATTGGCACAGGATACGATCCTGCTGTTTATGGTAACGAGGTAGTATGGACAAATGGGGTTGTTATTCATCTATACAACCTGACCGACGGGACAGACATTAAGGTTAGCTCTTCTGGAGCATCCAGTCCAGATATTTACGACAACAAATTAGTGTGGCATGATGAAAGCAGCGGAGCACCAAGGCTTGCTGTGTATGATATTCCTACAGCCACAAAAAGTTACATCACGCAGGATGTAGACCAATATAGTAAACCTGCTATTTACGGCGACAGAATCGTCTGGAGTGCAAATGATAGTGTATATCTGATGAACATGTCTACATCCACACAGACAAAAATAGGAAACGGTAGTAATCCTGACATATATGACACAAAAGTGGTGTATTACTCATATTCAGAAGACCCGGAAGCGGATATAACTATCAGAATGTATGACATCAATACCGGGGAAAGAATAACTGTCGGTTCATATGGAGATCCAAACATACCGCGTATATGGGACACCAAGGTCATCTGGTCTGACGTATATAATCATCTGGGATATGTTGTGATGTACGATACGTCAACAAATGAAACTATAGACGTCACACGTCCACTTGACACCGATCCAGATGGAAATGAATATGGCGCCAGTACAGGGACACATATTGCCATACAAAATGATAAAATTGTATACAATAAAGTTGTTGATGATTATGAAGGCAAACCTGGAGTATATGTATATAACATAACTACAGGACAAAGCACACTGATATATGGCTATCTTGAAGATGTTTATACGACACCAGAAATATACAATAACACTGTTGTATGGGGAATGGATAAGAACTACGTTGATGGTTCGGAAAGCAATGACATCTATTTATACAACTTTTCAGAACAACCCGAAAATCTCACAGTAAGGTGAGTGGTGGACATCCACCACAACATTTTACTGAAAAACATCTGAATTTTTGGATTTGGCGAGGATAGAAAAGGATATTAGAATATTCTATAATCTGCAGACAAAAGAATATCAGAACTTCTTTTTATCTTCAGACATATTCGGAATTTATTTTTTAATTCTCTTCACTTTCACCGTTAATAGTAACCATAATCTCCTTAAAACTCGCTAGTGAAGCTTCCATATTTTCTATTATTTCATTTGCAAGAATATCAGGGTCAGGCAGATTGTCCAGGTCAGCGAGGCTTTTGTCTTTGAGCCAGAAGATATCCAGGTTAGTTTTATCCCTTGATACAATTTCGTCATAGCCGAATTTTCGGAACCTGCCTTCGGGAGTTTCTTCACTCCATGTTTCTTTGCGGCTGTGGCGGTTTTCGGGGTTGTAGCATTTGATGAAGTCTTCCAGATCTGAAAATTTCATTGGGTTTTTCTTCAATGTGTGGTGCACATTTGTGCGGTAGTCATACCGGAGTTTATACTTTATAGTATAAAGCCACATCAAGCGACATGATCTACTTAGGGTCTAACAAAAAATTAATTATGTTGGGTAACAATTCCAAGCATTTTAATATAAAACCGACAAATATAGAACCAATTAAATAAATCGGTGTGGCACAAAAATAGTTAATTTCCCACTATATGGGGTCTAACACAGGATCTCTGTAACAAGACGCCCTATTATGGTTTCTTTAGTATAATATGGTGAAAATCATATAAGTATCAATCGGTGAGCTAGTTCAATATGTGGTGACGCCAAAATTGAACGAAACGAGTTTGGAACTTAATTAATTTCTTGTTAGACCTACATAATATCCATAGCTGTACCACGATTTTTATGAGATCTTATAAACTCCGGTCATAGATCCATACCTCTTTTGTCCAGGGTTCTTTAGCTGCGGATTTAGCTTCAAAGAAAAGCACGTTTGCCTTTACACCATTTGCATAGAAAATGCCTGTCGGCAGGCGCAGAATTATGTGCAGGTCGGTAGTTTCAAGAAGCTTTTTGCGGATAGTCTCTCCTGCCCCGCCTTCAAACAGGACATTATCCGGCAAAACTACTGCTGCCTGCCCACCTGTTTAGAGGATGGTATGGATGTGCTGCACAAAATTGAGCTGCTTGTTGCTTGTGGTTGTCCAGAAGTCCTGCCGGTTGTAGGTAAGATCTTCTTTTCCTGCGCGCCTTCTTCGTTGGTGAAGGTCATGCTGCTCTTTTTTCCAAAAGGCGGGTTTGTGAGGATGTAATCGTAACGATAACCCGGATCGGCTATGAGAGCATCGGAATTAGAGATCATGGGTTCCCCGTCTATTTCCCCGATGTTGTGCAGGAACATGTTCATCAAAGCAAGCCGTCGGGTCCCTGCGACGATTTCATTCCCACCAAAAGTTTTGTTTTTCAGGAAGCGGCTCTGTTCCCGGTCCAGCCTGTGGTGTGATGTAAGGAAATCATAAGCTGCTAAAAAGAACCCGCCTGTGCCGCAGCAGGGGTCTCCGATTGTCTTCAGGGGTTCGGGCTGAAGGCACTGCACCATTGCCCTGATGAGCGGCCTTGGGGTAAAGTACTGCCCGGCTCCGCTTTTTGTGTCCTCTGCATTCTTTTGCAGGAGCCCTTCGTATATTTCTCCTTTCGTATCCACACCCATCATGACCCAGCTTTCTTTGTCGATCATATCAATGACCTTGTACAGCATGGCAGGGTCGCTGACCTTGTTCTGAGCTTTGAGGAAGATCTGCCCGAGCATCCCCGGCTTTTTCCCGAGCTCTTCTAACAGCTTCTTGTAGTGAATATCGAGTTCTGCTCCACGCTGCTGTTTCAATCTATCCCAGGTATATTCCTCCGGGATGCCGATATCTCTGTTATACGGCGGCTTCCTGTACTCTTCAGCCATTTTCAGGAATATAAGGTAGGTCAATTGTTCCAGATAATCGCCATAGCTCACGCCCCCATCCCTCAGGACGTTGCAGAAGCTCCAGACTTTTGAAACAATGGATGAGGTGTTTTCAGACATGGTTTGGATCCTTGAGATGAGAGTAATATTTTTGATTCGGGCTTGTTGGTTTTTCAGGGATTGTAAGTAAGAGTTTTCCTTCTTGAATGAGCGGATTCAGAATTTCCAGCCTGAAGTATTCTCTGTCTTTCAATCCCATAAACTCTTGAATTTCAATTCTGCTTCTTGGTTCAATGCAATATTCCAAGAGTGCAGCGATTTTATTTGTTTCATTTTCCGGAGTAGCTTGCGAGGTAGCTTGCGGGGTGGCTTGCGGGGTGGCTTGCGGGGTAGCTTGCGGGGTAGCTTGCGGGGTGGCTTGCGGGGTAGCTTGCGGGGTAACTTGCGGGGTAGCTTGCGGGGTAACAGGAACAATTATCTTAAAAATATCTCCTTCAAGAAGCTGCGGGTCAGCTCCACCGGAATAAATTCTTGTGTAGTTGTAGAGGTTCCTGACACCTGAGCCTAACTCATCCGCCCTCCCGATTTCTTTGAAAAATCGAGCAATCACCGGATTCTTAGGATACGGTGTGAAATTGGAAGGATTTATTCTGCCATGTCCATGTGGACGGTTCGCATTCTCTGTAAGAACCTGATTATTTCCTATTATGAACTTTGCAGGAAAGCCGTTTGTATACTCTCTGTGGATGAGCATGTTTGCAACGACTTCTCTGAAAACATGATCTCTCAGGCTGATTCTCTGATCCTTTTCCAGATAGAACGGATCTGGCAGATGTTTTGCAACAAAAGCCATCAACCTGTCATAGCTTTCTATCAGGTTGGTCCGGATGTCGTCCCTGTCGTCATAACGGTCAAGGTTTATTCTGCGAAGGATGGCATCAGTTTTGAAATGCGGCAGTATGATCTGGATAACTTCGTCTTTGCCCAGCAAAAGAACAGCAGCAAGAGTATACCCTTCTTTACCGGTCTGGTAGTCATGCTGATATAATCTGGCACTACTTAAGAATTCCTCATCGGTCATTATTCCCCATGGGTGGTTGGGGTTTTCGGCGCGGACCATTTTCCGTACCCTCTGGATAAGGTCGCCCCTGAGGTCTTCAAGCCTGACATAGGGGTAAATGCGGCTCTCGGAAAAAGAGCTCTGTTTTCGAATATAGAGATGAGCCACAGCATCAGGATGGTTGGTTATATCGAGATCCCCATCTTCATTTCTGTCAAATATCTTACCATTACAGCGGTGAACCTGAGAGCTTTCAGGAATGCTGAGATAAAGAAGGGTTTTTCCTTCAATGATCATTGTTTCCGGCAAGATGTACAAAGGCGGATTGATCTTTTGGGAGTTATTCAGTGTAGTGACCAGGTCCTTTTTGATTTGCAGCAGAGCATCCGCATCAATTCCTGTAATATTTCCATTGTCATCAACCCCAAGGACAATATGCCCTCCACTGCGATTTAAGAAAGCGCAGACAGTCTCGTACACATCCTTGTTCACCTGATCCCTGCACTCCTTGAATTCCACAGTCAGCCCTTCACCATCCCGGATGATGCTTTTCAATTGTTCAGAGATCATGTTTCTTCACTTTTTCCCATTCTCTGCTCTTTCCGCCCTTATTCTTTCCAGCAAAACCTCAGCTGGTTCCCAATCCTCTGCCCTTCGAACCTCTGCCAGCTCCCTTTCATTAAGCAACTTCCCCTCAAACGCCTTTTTCAAAATACTCTGCCGCAGTGCTTCGGCTTTTTCCAGATTCTCTTTTATATCCTGCTCTATCTTATCGCAGACTGAAAGGCGGGTCTCGATTTCCTGAACGATGGCTTGTTGTTCAGGAGGGGAACAAATAGGAATTATTAAAGATTGTAATTCCCCTGAATTGATGTTATTAACTCCACTTGTTGATTTTGCTTTTGACTCTATTTGATGACGTAAATCTATTGAGGAAAGACAATTCATTGGTCATCGGTTAAGAACTTACTTCCCTCTACCAATAGTGTTTTTCATTTTATTTTTTCATTCAAACCATTCTTCCCTGAACCTCTCTCTGTTTACATGTGGGTCCAATGCTTGACTTTCGTATACACTCATTATAGTTTCAAAAGTTCTTTGAATTCCACATCTCTGAAGAATTACTGTCAATAAATCTGATGCATTCTCCGCAAATATTGTGCTCCAACGTAACTGCGTATATTGAGCCATTTTTTCAGGATGAGCTATTGAGTTTCTTACAAGAGAATAAGTTCTTCTGCTAACGATTAGTGTTAACATTGCTGTCCATATTAGAGCCTCAATTACCTGCACATTCTTTGTTTCAAGAACGTCAAGAGCGTATTTGCTTTTTAACTCCTTAAACAACAGTTCTATGTCCCATCTTGCACCATATAATTTTGCAATATCTTTTGCATTCAAAACATCTTTAGGAATATTTGTGATATATATGTGATGCTTTTCGTCCTCATCATTATATACCGCAACAAGACGTACAAGCATCTCATCCTGCTTTTGTTTGCCTTTATATGCTCTTCTTTTGAATGATATTTTTACAACTGCATCAATATCTTTTCCAGAAAGTTGCTTAATGCATTCACTAACAGGTTTTTCTATGAAATCTTTGCACTTGTTATAGGTACTCCTTCCTCGATTGAAACAACAACAGGATCCATATTCTTCCTTATTCTTGAAACAAAATATCTTCCATTTTCCTCAACCCTTGCAAACATTTGAGTTTTGTAAAAACCAAGATCAACAAGAAGAATACGGTCTTTGATCCAGGGACCGATTTTCAATGTTTTGATCTCAGCTGTTTTTTCAGAGTATAAAGCAACGGTTTTAGGTCCGTTAGCAACTGCACTTACCATAACTCCCACTTTTATGCCAGCAGCTACTGTTCTTGCTCTTGCTGCTGGAAACTTGTCTGCTAAAGAGGAGTGAAGACGAACAATTGTGCTGTCTTGAATGAGAACATCCTGGAAGTTTTCGAGTTTTTTGCTAAGTTTTCTACCAGGTTCTTTTGCAAGTTCTTCTATGCCGTGAATTACACATCGATGAAGAAACTCGACAAGTTCTGGAGTGAATCTATAGTACCAGCTGCTATCACTTATGGTTTTACTGGATTCGGTTTCATATTCTCGTTTCAAACTGGCAAGTGTACGCTGTAAGCGTACACCAAAACCAAGAGTTAAAACCCAAAAGATTGTGACAGGGTCAATTTTACGCTCACGTACTATTAGATCAGTTTCTTTGGCAGTTTGCCTTAACCACTCTTCGGGAAACATTTCCCGAAGAGAGTCTTCAAGAGTAGGTGGGGGACGAGGAGACATAGATGCACTAATATTTAGATTATTAATATAAAAACACATACAAGAGTAGCTCTCTAAAGCTTAACCGATGACGCATGAAAGACAATTTAACAGGTACTTTGAATTAATTAATGAGCTGATGGGTCTGAGTTTAATTAAATAACCTGCATACAGATACTTTTCATCTTTTGTGCTAACCAATGCACATTTCCCAACTAAATCAACACTTCCATTAGACCGAATTGTAAGAATGTCCCCAGTTTTCAATCGGTAATTTTCAATTTCAGTAGAATCAAATTGGGCATATTTCAGGTCAGAATCATTAACTAAACCATTTGAAATATTTGGTATACGAAGTACTCCTATGCCATTTACGTTGTAGTCACATTTTTTTGAAGTTCCATATTTAGGTTCTTCAACTAAATTACCCAACCTAATCCAACCCCATCCTTTAGGTAAATTTAGCAATTCAGCTTCTGTGAGTGGCTTAATGGATTTCTGTTTTTTACCAGTTTTTGCAGTTTCTTCTCTTTCCTTCCGGATCTGTTCCAGCAAATCCCCTGCATCCGGCAAACCAATCTGCTGCTCCCGCCATTTTTTCGTGAGTTCTCCCTCAAATGCTTTCTTCAACACCGCCTGCCGGTAAACTTTGAGCTGTTCCTGTGTCAGTTTGAGATTGGCAATGCCGTTGTCCAGTTCGCTGAAGAGAAGCTCGATTTTGGAGACTATGGCACGTTGTTCGGGTAGAGGAGGGAATGGAATATTTATTTGCTTTATTCTAAACAAAGCTAATTTCAGT
This sequence comes from Methanosarcina subterranea, assembly GCF_055385895.1. Lineage (NCBI taxonomy): Archaea > Methanobacteriati > Methanobacteriota > Methanomicrobia > Methanosarcinales > Methanosarcinaceae > Methanosarcina > Methanosarcina subterranea. The sequence goes on from NZ_AP042426.1 coordinate 4,507,874, forward strand.
ACTTCGCTAATTTTGATTTCCTCATTACGGAAGCTTCTCGATACCTTTATATGTAATGAAAAATGCCTCTCTATGTCTTTTTTCACAAATAAGTTCAGAAATAGGTTTAAAATCGAATTAAAGTCAAAGTACTGTATTGATTCTGTATTACAACCTCTCACATCTCATGTAATCCTCAAGATCAATGGTTCACTTACAAGTGAAGACATTATTCGTACTGTTGTGAGTTTGGCAGTCGATAAGAGTTCAGTCCATTCTGTCTCAAAACAGTATTCTGCTGTTGCTTGTGAAACATCTTTACGTTACCATCTTAAGAAACTAAACATGGACGAATTGATCCTATCCAATGAAAAGATTCTTCTTCAAAATCCCCTAAAAACTCTCAAAACAGGTAAGAGCTATGAGTTTGCCATTGATTTAACCAACGATCCTTATTACGGGAAAACAGATTCGTCTAACGAGAAATATGTAATTCGTAGCCAAGCTAAAAAGTCAACAAACTCTTTTTACTCATATATCTCCCTCTACATCACTAACAAGAACGAAAGGTTTACTGTATCTGTTCTTCCTGTAGAAAAGAAAAAACCAATGGTTGAATACCTCTCCTATTTTCTCTATCTCATCAAAAGACTGAATTTTAAAATCAAGGTTCTCTGCCTTGATAGAGAGTTTTATTCTATAGATGTGTTTGAATTTTTGCAAAGTAATGGTGTTCCTCACATAGTTCCTGTTGTCAAGAAAGGAGAGAAGATGAAGCAACTTATGAATGGGAATAAGGCTCGGAGTACACAATATGTCATGAAGAATTCTAAGAAAAAGATTCTTTTAGACATTATCATTGATGTTAAGTATCTGAAAGGAAAGAGAGGTAAAAAGGGATGTGAGAACCTTGGTTTTGTTGTTTTTGGAGTTAAATGGTCTCCAAGAAAGGTCAGTACAGTTTACAGAAGAAGATTTGCTATTGAATCGTCATACAGGATGAGGAATGTGGTTAGACCAAAGACATCATCTAAAAACGCAACTATAAGGTACTTTTATGCATTGGTATCCTTTCTACTAAAAAATATATGGCTATACATTCAGAATAAACATTTTACTATTGTCAAAAGAGGACCTCAGGTCATAGATGAGGATAAGTTCAGATTTGAAGTATTTATACTTATTATTAAGGAATGGATAAGAAGAAAGTTAAGAGTGAGGACAACAGTGTGGTGTTTGAGATAAATGAAGGTAGAGTAAAAGTGGAGGAAAGATTTTAGCGAACTACTGAATTTGGGTTGATTTGATGAAATAGTGAATTTTGTAATTTGTTCTTGGGATGCTAAAGAAGTGAGAACATAACACAAAAACTTCCTATCTATGCTTTCGATATCAGTAATTTTGGCTGCATTTTCGGTTAAATTTGACCCATTTAATTTTTCAGGAATTAGCCCGACTTTCCCAATTGATCCTGCAATGGAAATGTAGATATCATTTTTTGAAATTGTATAATTACTGATATGCTTTTGGGTAGAAGGATTCAAAAATTTTAGAGATTCCAGATTGATACTAATATTTTCAAAATCTGTAACTCTTATATATGGAAAAAGTGTAGGAGTTTCAGAATAGTCATGTCCTTTTGGTAGACGTTTACCACCTTTTACCTCACTAATATCTCCAATGGTTGTCCAGCACCACCCCATAGGGGGCGTCTGTAGGTTTTCAGTATCAGTCATCTGAGTTCTCCGTGAGTTTTTAAAAGAACTTAATTTATATAACAGTTCTCTTTTGGGAAATTTCACTGAACTAACAATGGTTTTACTATCAACTTGGGAGTAGTTTCAAGATTGTCAGTTGATCGAGCTCATCCCAAAAACAATTTTACTTTCGCATTAATAAGAGTTTCAGAATCAGTTTCAGGATCAGAAACTCGATTAATTGTTCGAACTACATGATCAAGAGAAGCAACTTTGAGTTTTGGGATGAGCTCGATTAAATAATTGTCTACTTGTGCCTTTCAGAGACTTAATAAAAAATTTAAACTGGATAAGAAATATTATGTCTGTATTAGAACCGTAAATGAAAAACATCTTGAAAGTAGAGTGAAATCAGTATTCATAGTGAAATAATAGAAAATTTGTAACTACTCAGGGTATAGTTAGCGGTGCTCCGCTGAGCGCCGCGAGAATACCTTCTATAACAGGTAAATCGTTCTTTTTAATGGTCGAAATATAAGCTCTAATTCTGCAGAAAGCTTCCGCTCCTTGTATAGTTCTGAAAGTTCCTGATATTTTCTGCTGTAATTTCATCATCCTTATGTCTCTTTCTGCCTGGTTATTTTCAAATGGAACTCTCAAATCATTGAGGAATCTCAGGATCTGTTCTTTGTTTTCTATAAACCTGTCAAGTAGGTTCCTTGCTTTTGTTTTTGGATTTTTACCACGTTTTCCATGTTTTTCAGGGTTTAGAGAAGGTGGATTTTCTTCAATCCCTTTCATGACGATAGCATTGAACCTCTCTTCCAACGCTTTAATTTGTTCAAAATCCAGATCTTTGACTTGCTCTTTGCATTCATCAGTATACTTTTTCATTTCTGTTAACAGTTCATTCATCTCTTTAGCCCATTGCTGTTTATAGTTCTCCTCAATTCCAGTAAGTTCTCTCTGGAGATGAGCGTTGCAAAGAGCATGATCACATTCATAACTGTTATAGGGTTTCCATCCGTCATGAACTGCTATTCCTTTAAACTCTGGAAGAATTCCCATGGCATTAATTGCTTTTGATCCTCTTTTTGAGTGAGCAAAATAACAGGTGTATTTGTCATTAGAAGCTACATGAAGCCAATGCCTTTTTCCTTCAATTTTCATCCCAGTTTCATCACAATGGATAACAGGAGAAGTTATTAACTTCTCCTTACTCATATTTTCAAACTCCTCTAAATTCCGGAAGCATTCTTTTTCTGCTCTGATTATCGTAGCAGAACAGATTTTTATCCCCATAACGTCATCAAAAAACTCTAAAATCCTTTTATAGGGAATAAACTGGTAGTTTTTACAGTAAATTGCTGAAGCTAAAATATTAGGACCATACTGGACGGGATATTTCACAGATTCTGGAAAAGAAGCTTTATTTGATTTTCCACAGTGAGTACAGGTCTTAATCTGACTTCGATGTTCCGTAACAATTAGATTTACAGGAGGAATATCAAAAATTTGTCTTCTCTCATAAGCTTCAACTTCAACATCCTCAAGAGTATGTCCACATTCTTTGCAGCAGGTCAAAGAATGTTCAATTACCTAATCAGGACCATTAACCATATCAAGAGTTGTGCCTGGATGACCTTCTTGACCTCCAGGTTTCTTCCCACTCTTTTTCCGGAGACTCTTGGGATTAGGTTTTTCTTTGACTAAAAAGTCAGTAGAAGGAGGTTTACTGCTGTTTCTGCTATTTTGATTTAAGCGAGATTCTAAAATCCTTACACGTTCTTCTAGTTCAGCAATTCGAATAGCTTGTTCTTCTATGATAGTTTCAAGTCTCTGGATTACAGAAATTACAGCTTCAGGACCAGCTTCATAGATAACGAGGATCTCTTCACGTGTAAGCATAATAACGAAACAAAATAGGATTTAATTTATATGCAATTTTTCCTCGAAAAGAGGAAAAATTGTAGCCTTTCAAAGGCCACCTGAATTGTTACGAAAATTTTTGGAAAACAAATAATTTATAATTCTAGAATATTTGATTTTGTTTCCGTTCAAGAGTTTATGAGAGATATTATAATAAGAAGTGTTATACAATATAGTTGCATATCCTTTGAAAAAAGAACATTATTCCACATAGCAGCAAGTATTGAATTAAAAGCTAAGGGGGAAACAGACTGAGATTTTCATTAGATAATATTGCAGAGGACCTTTCTCCTTTAAGCGTTGCTATACTTGAATTATTGAAAGTAAATGATGAGAAACCTGTAAAGGGAAAGGTTGCTTTTCAAAAAGAGATGTTTCTGATATCAAATTACATTGATAAAGTGGATGAACGGGCGGAATTCATTCCTCATTCCCTCGGCCCATATAGTGAAGCTTCAGAGGTTAGTATGGATAACCTAGTATCAATGGGTCTTGTTGAAAAAAAAGAGGGCAATACTTACAAAATTACTTTTTCAGGTATCAAGGTATTGGGACTAAAGCAGGACATTTTCTCTTCAGAAGAAAAAGAATCAATTGCCGACTTTAAAGAATTTATCAGTAATCTTACCAATGACGAAATTCTTCTTTTTATCTATACATCATATCCGGAATATACTATTGAATCAACTGAATATCGCAGAATAATGAAATCAAGGGTTAAAAACTCGATTTCCATCTACAAAAAAGGCATCGTCAGTTTAGAAAAAGCTGCTTCTCTTGCAGGTGTAAATATAGAGACTTTTCTTGATTTGCAGAGGAGGTAAAAAGATTGAAAATATTTGATGCCTCCTCAATTGTCTGTTTGCTTCGGGAAGCTAACTTTCCTAAAGCTTTTGAAATCTGCAAAAAACATGGCTATGATTTATCCGTCACAAAACAGGTATATGAAGAGCTTGAAAAAAATCCTGAAACATTCGAGTCATTTAAGGCTTGCAAAGGTTTTTCGGTAATAGATAATGTTGATGAGCAGTGTTTATCAAGAATTTCGAAACGGTATCCCTGGTTGCATGAAGGGGAAATCAGTGTTCTCTGTGCCGGCATAGAAAAAGAACAATCCGGAGACAATTATCGCTGTATCATTGATGAAAGAGCAAGGCAGTTGAAGTCAAAGTATGGCATAAAAGTAAATGGGACTATTGGCTTACTTTTATGGCAAAAAGAAAAACTTAAGGAACTCACAAGTACCGATTGTAATGAAATATATAATAGCATAAAATGTTCTTCTTTCTGGATAAAAGAAGATATCCTCAAGGAACTGTTAAGATGACCAAAGAAACTAAAATACATCTTTGTTCAATTGCAGATGATACTGATCTAAGAAGTTTACAGGTGCAAATAGGGAACAAAGAACTGAAAACACCAACTAAAGCGATTGCAACAAACAGTTTCTATAAAGATACTTCTTTCCCAAAAGAACTCTGTGACTTACAGGAGCTTTTTTTGAAATTTGATGAAGGATCTCTAATAAAAAAAGACCAGGACTTAAAATTTTCATCAGACAAAAACAAGCAATTAAAAAGGGAGAAAGAAAAAGCTAATGGCTGTCCTTACTTTTGTCTGTTGGAATTTAAGAATAAGGGAGAAAATTGGAGATACCCCACAGAGAAAGAAATTGACATCTTGACTAACGTTGCATATTCACATTCGGATATTACTCCAGTTCCTTCAGTTCCTAAAGTAGCCAGGAATTTGAACGTTGAAAACTTTGATGCCTTTATAAAATATTTGGATTCATGTTACAACAGCATAGAAATCAGAAACAAGAAAAATATTATGGGATATATACCTGCAACCGTCCCTCTGTTCGGCAGGGAACTCATAAATTATTACCTTGACAAAGGAATCAATGCTTACTATGTTGATTTTGACGGCAACATGATTACAACTCATATAGATATGTTAAATGCAATGAAAAGAGAACTTGCTAAAAGAGGATACGAAGAGAATCATCTATTTCATTTTGTAAATGTTAGTTATGGCAAATCGATTAATGACCAGAAAGTGATGTCAGCAAGGGATATTTTAGGATTTGGTTATGGTCTGGATAGTCTCGGAGGAATCCATTCCGGTCCCAAAAGAAGCCCCGAATTTTACGAAAAACTCAAAGCTATGAAGGATATTTCAAGAAACACAAAGAGATTACTGAATGTGGATGATTACGGATACTATCGTTTTGATTCAGTGAAAGATAATTTGCAAAGCATTTATCCAGCTGATGCTTTAATCTCGATAGATGAGCTTAATACCATTACTGAGAGCAGGTTAGAAAAATATCTAAAAATTGTCAATTTGCAGCAGCAATGTATTGAAGCTGATAAACTTGCACAAGTCACAACTGAAGAACCGGATAAGTCCTTGGAATATTTTAAATCAAAGAAAAATGTGCTGAAGAACGATTTGAAGTATCTTTCCAAATCAAGTAACTAATTTTCACCCAACCTTTCACGCAATCTTTCTCCGAACTTTTCTCCGACCTTCACAATTCCGACGCGTCGTCAATATTTTAATTCATTGACTCATTAATTATTTCCCAATGGCCGCCTTTAGCAGGACCTACACGCTTCAAAATGCCTTTTTCTTTGAATTTTGCGATGTTGTTTTCAATAGCTGTGGTACCGAGTCCTATTCTTTGGCTTAGTTCCACAATTGAGATCTGCGGGTCGTTTATTATCTCTCTAATTATTTCCAATTGTGTTTCTCCCCACTTTTCACCCCACTTTTCTCCCAACCTGTTTTCCTCATTTATACCAAGTTTTCAACAGCATGCTGCTTATGTTTTTACATTTCCCCCAACTTTTCTCCCAACTTTTCTCCCAACTTTTCTCCCAACTTACCCTCAGGAATTAAGTTCTGTTAAGGGCGGTTGCAAGTTCTTAATCAACTTCCCAATATCCGCCTTTATCTGGCCCAATCCTCTTCAAAATACCTTTTTCTTTTAGTTTCGCTATGTTGTTTTCAATGGCAGTAGTGCTAATTCCTACAATTTGACTTAACTCTGCAATTGTTACATTTGGATCGTTACTTATTTCTTTTACAATTGCCAATTCATTTTCTCCCAACTTTTCTCCCAACCCCATTTCTGGAGTTATTTCATGTTTTCGGAAAATAACGGAAAAGCCACTATTAAATGAGAATTCCACCGAGGATTTATCACTTTCAGCCACAGCTTGTTTAATACGGTTTATTCCGGTCCCGACCTTTTCGATGTAATTTATGCGATTTAAGAGGGAGGCAGTAAGAGGATTGCGGGCAACGCTCTTGCGTCCGAAATCAGAAGGTTTTAAGCCGCTGGGCAATCCGCCAGGATTGGATATTTCAACCCTGTCGTCAAAAACTTCAATAAGCACATTTGCGCTCTTATCAAAATAATCGCGGTGACAAACGGCATTTATAATAGCTTCCCTGAGTGCTACGTCCGGAATATCGGGAATCTCTTCCCGCTGCAATTTCTCAATCTTGTACTGCACGTTTGTGTGCCGTTTGACGAAAAGAATGGCATTGTTGATGTTTTCAACAATATTCCCCTTGAAATCCTTTTTGTCAAGGATATTCACTTTTTCTATTCCCTTATACAAAACACAGACAACAATGGCATGGTTTAACAGGAAATCGATATCTCTGGCAAAGAACAAAACTCCGGCATTGGTGAACTTGTTATCATCAGTGATGCAATCTAAATTCCTCAGCAAAGACATCTTGTCAATAGAATGAGTGATTCCTGCCAGATTCAGGAAATTCTCAAATGCCCTCTCATCAAAATCGTTTTCAAAAATCGCTTTATCATTTTTCAGCTCATCAAAACGAACCCGACCTTCTTTCTGGAAAAACTTAATAATCTCATTGCGGGTAAGTTTCTGGGAGTTTGCTCCGTTTCGAATAAAGAACCCTCTGGAACAGGCGTAAGGTTTGTCATTACCATCCGGCACGTCAACTACGATAAGATTGTCTTTGATTTCCATACCAACATCAATATAGGGTTGCAATTGCCGTAGGGAATCCTGAACTCTTGATCTAAAACTGTTATCGGTATTTATTCCCTTTATAATTCCTTTATCGGAGACTCCGAGGATAACCTTACCTCCGCTGGAATTGGCAAAAGCACAAACCTCCTCGATAAATGATTTATCAAGAGATTCTTTAAACTCTATGTGATACCCTTCTCCAGCTTCAATAATTTCCTCTATCCATTTATTCATATTCACGCCGCCAGTGGCTCATTTAATTTTGTATTCAAACTTTCTCTGAATATTTATCCTAACTTTCTCCAAACCTTTTATTATCAGCTTTGGAGTACTTTTAAGATGTCAGTGGATTAAATAATTGTCTACTTGTGCTCTTCTGGATCATCTTCTATAAATTGGTTGATGCTGTTTCAGAAAAGCCCTTTATGTCGTCTCAATACCTTTCTTCTGCGCTTCAATGGGGTTGTCGCGGATTCTATTATCAAGATACGCACATTAATTTATACTTCAAAATTAGATACTATTCTGATCGAATCGGGGAAATTTTTGAGCGGTGGCTAAAAAAATATTGCGACTATTTTGAGCTGTTTTTCATCGTATCGGAGATCAAAAAGACTCAGAGGCATAGAATCAAAGAGTATAGGATCAGGAGGTATAGTATGTCAGCCGAAGAAAATAAAGCATCAGATCGTCGTTTCTGGGAAGAGGTCTTCAATGGGAGGAAGCTTTCTCTGATGGACGAATTTATAGCCCCTGACTGGGTCTATCACGGGCCAGCAGGTCAGGAGATGCACGGGCCTGAAGAGCTCAAGCAGTTGTTTTCCATGTATTTCAATGCTTTTCCCGACTTACATGCTGACATCGAAGATATCATTGCCGAAGGGGATAAAGTAGCTATCAGAGTAATGTGCCGTGGAACACATAAAGGAGAAATCATGGGGATAGCTCCGACCGGCAGGCAAATAAAAGTTCCTTTGATGGGCATCAATCGTTTTAAAGACCATCAGGCGGTAGAAACCTTTGAGCTTATTGACATATTTGGGATGCTACAGCAGCTGGGGTCAGCCTGACAGCCGGGCAGAGCTAAAGTTTGTTAAACATAAAATGAAAAGAGGAGAAAAGCAGTAAAAGAAGAGAGAACAATATCTATACGCTTTAACTTTGATTGAAAGAACGAATAAAGGGTTCACAAGGTTTGGCCTGCAACAATGAAGTTTATTGCGGGATCAGATTTCACCCGTTCCTGAATCTGCTTCATTTTACAGCTTAATATATCAATGAAGGTATCACGGAATCAGATTTACTCTGTCCTGAATTTGCTTCATTTTAAGCTCGTACATCAATGAAGTAATTACGGGATCAGCTTTCGGACTGTCCTGAATTTGCTTCATCTCGCAGTTCACGCCATAAATGAAGGATACTACGGGATCGGTTTTCAAGCCGTCCTGAATTTGCTCCACCTTATAGCTACGCGTCAATGAAGTATATTGGATCAGCTTTCAAACTGTCCTGAATTTGCTCCATTTTAAGCTTACACGTCAATGAAGTAGATTTCGAGATCGGTTCTCAAGCCGTCTTGAATTTGCTTCATTTTAAGCTCGTACGTCAATGAAGTTCATTACGGGATCAGGTTTTACTCTGTCCTGAATTTGCTTCATTTTACAGCTTAGTTCCTTGTGAACAATATATAATATGTAAGTTCTTGTATAAAACACTGGTGGTTATATTACTCCGGGTAATATAAACAGTTCGTTTTTTTGCTAAGTCTGCCTGTAAATCATCAGTCATATACTATGTAGATACTTTTCCCCGCAATTTCCCCGCAATTTCCCCGCAATTTCCCCACAGTTTCCCACCGTTTTCTCCGAACTTATCTCCGAACATTCCTCTTAATTGTTCTCCGAACCTTATTTCGAGCTTTTACTCGTGATTTCACCCAGTTTTTCACCAGAGATTTCACCAAACTTTTTATCCGACCGCTACCCAAATTTTCACCAAGCCAATTCGTCTCATTATATTTTCATGCCGCCAGCGCCTCGTTTAATTCGCTGAGAACCACATTCATCTCGTCCCCGAAAAGCTGGTACATCCTGCCGCGCCCGCCGAGAGCATCAAAGGGAGTGTAATCAAGGTCATCTATTTCCAGGTGGAAACTGTTAGCCACATAATCTTTTATCATGCGGAGCCAGTTCATCTGGTCATCATTGAATTTCAGGGTTCCTGCCTGTTTTTTAAATACCCAGTCCTGGAAGTTGCGGTTTACGGTCTGGTCGTAGGAGGTCAGCACAGGGTCGATTTCGGTTATCCTGCGTATCAAGGAAACCAGGGCTGTGAGTTCGTTTTTCGGAGAATTTCCGTTCACTTTTTCCAGCTGCTCGTAAGCCTGCCATATCCTGAAGGGTGCGAAATATGGCTTTTCCAGTTTCAGTTTATCCAGCACTTCTTTTATCATCGTAAAGGTAACTTCCCTGCGCTGGTAGGGCTGGTTGTAGAAGAGTCTCAGGGCTGTGATCTCGTCTTTGTTAGCTTCCATATATGCTTTAAAGTCGTTGACCAGCTCATCTGCCTTTACAACAGCGTCTTTGTCCCATTCGGCTCTGAGAAGGACATCGGTGTTTACGGTATCAATTATCTGCTCATGGACTCTGCGGACATTTTCGATATAATCATTCAGCTCTCCGGAAAAAGTGGACCTGGCAACATCAAGCAGGTTCTCCTGTGCCTTTTTCTTTGCATCGGCTTCCTGAATTTCCGGCTGGCTCTGTTTAAGCTCAAAAGCCCCGGAATCAATGATATCTGGGTTATATGCACTGAGCAAATCCTTCACGGTCTGATTGATAGTTTTTCCGTTAGCCTTCTCAGCAAAAGTGGCTCTTTCATCCTCACTTATCTGCCGGTTCAGCCTTGCCAGTCGGGAAGCCAGGGAAATGTAAAGGTCTTCGTCCTGAGCACCAAAGGTTACTGCTGCCAGCAGGTCTTTCAGCGGCGTATTTTTCTTGCGTTCCAGAGGCCGGCTGTCGGTTTTCATCGTTTTTGTAACGCCCACGGCATCCACAATCACAAAATGTGTCTTAGCCGAAACAGCCGATTCAGTCACCTTTTTCAGGTCATCATAGCCCAGTGTCCGTGTGCCTCGCCCCTTCATCTGCTCAAAATAGTTCAGACTCTTGACGTCCCTCATAAACAGCAGGCATTCCAATGGCTTAACGTCCGTTCCCGTGGCAATCATATCCACTGTAACTGCTATCCTGGGATTGTAATCATTGCGAAAAGCTGACAACACTGATTTTGGATCTTCTTCCGCTTTATAGGTAACTTTCTTGCAAAAAGCATTGCCTTCTCCAAACTCTTCCCGCAGTATATTGATAATATCATCTGCATGGCTGTCATTCTTGGCAAAGACCAGGGTTTTTGGAACTTCTCTTCTGCCGGGGAAAATCTCGGGCAGCTTTTCCTTGAATGTCCGTATCACATGGCGTATCTGGCTGGGATTGACCACATCCCTGTCCAGCTTTTTGGAAGTATAGGTGAAATCTTCGTCAAGCTGTTCCCAGCGTTTTTTGCGGGTAAGTTTCTCCCTTCTGTCCACGAACTCCCGCGCATTTATTTTTGCCCCGTTTTTGCTAATTTCAGTCTCGATTGTATAGACGTCATAACCCACATTCACGCCATCTGCCACTGCTTCTTCGTGGCTGTACTCGCTCACCACATTTTCATTGAAAAACCCGAAAGTACGTTTATCAGGTGTCGCTGTCAGACCTATCAAAAATGCATCGAAATAGTCCAGTACCTGCTGCCACAGGTTGTATATGGAGCGGTGGCACTCGTCTATGACTACAAAATCAAACTCTTCAATGGGAATCTTCTCATTATACACAACAGGAAGCGGTTCCTTTGGTTGCCAGCCCCTCTCAGCAGGGTTTTCTTCCTCGATTTTTTCGTCCAGCTCCTCGCCCTTCAAAATCGAGTAAAGCCGCTGGATTGTGGAAATGCACACCTGGCTATCCGAGGAGATGTAACTGGAACGCAGGCGCTGCACGTTGTACAGCTCGGTAAATTTGCGGTTATCATCATTCGGCACATAAGCCATGAATTCCTGCTCTGCCTGCTCGCCCAGGTTTCTGGTATCGACAAGGAACAGCACTTTTTTAGCATCCGCAAATTTTAGTAAGCGGTAAATGAAGGTTATGGCAGTATAGGTTTTTCCAGAGCCCGTTGCCATCTGGACCAGAGCCCTTGGGCGGTTTTCCTTAAACGATTTTTCAAGGTTTGAAATCGCTATTATTTGGCAGTCCCGCAGCCTTTCGGCCCGCAATTCCGGAATATTAAGTAACCTTTCCCTCAAAGGTTTCTTTCTGAGCCATTCCTCAAAAGTCTCAGGTCGGAGAAAAGAAAAAACAGGTTTTGACCTTGGCTTCGGGTCACGGAAGTCTGTAAAGCGTGTAAGTGCGCCGGTGCTCTCGTATACAAAAGGAAGCGGGTCATTATTCAGGTACTTTAGCTTGCTTGCAGCGTATTCGGCTGATTGTTCTTCAACAACGGTTAACCGGTGGCCTTCTTCGTCCCTTTTCGCCTCAATAATCCCGACGGGTCTTTTATCAACAAATAATACATAATCAGCCGGCCCCACATCAGTCAGGTATTCTTTAATTGCAATACCCCTGGAAGCGCTCCAATCGATCCTGCTCTTTTCCTGAACTACCCAGCCAGAGTCATTTAGTTTTCCATCGATTCCATTTCTGGCTTTTTGCTCCGGGGTCTGGTTGTTGCTCATTATTTTTACCCACAATTCATTTTCATCTTTCTGTTCCTGGATTAGAATGTCGAGGCTGCATTCTTATTGTAACAAAAACTGGAGATTCACAAAGAATAGAGAGATCTTTTCATAGTCACTGCACCTTGAATTTAATTATCGCAACCTGCTAATAATATTCCAATCCATCATTTATAATTTTGTTTTTAATCTTTCAATTTTAGAAGAGCCTTACTAAAGTAACCTAAAAACGACTTAAAGAAACTTATTAATAATTTACATCGTACTAAATAAAAAGAGTATTTTCAGGACACGATGGAGGGAGTATCATATCCTGATATCGCAGGACTTAATATTCAACGCATTTTAGAATTCTTAAGATTCTTTTTCCCGTGGAAATTTTGTGGTTTTCCAGAAGAGGGTTGATTGTTTTTCTCTTCTCCTGAGATTTCGAAATTTTCGAAGAGGGTGTGGACTGTCTTCTGGGCAAGCTCGCTGACGTCCTGTACGGCACTACTTACTTGCTGCATGGCGGCGGTCTGTTCTTCGATTGCGGCAGAGGTTTCTTCACTGCTTGCTGCGTTTTCTTCAGCTGTGGATGCGGTTTCACTGATGCTTCTTTCGACGTTTTCGATTTTGTTCAGGCCTTCTTCTGCAAGCCTATCCAGTTCGGCAAGCATGGAGTTTATAGTGGCAACAGCAGTGGCAATTTCATGGCCTTTATTCAAAGCCTGTTTAATGCTCTTGCTGCCATTTTTAGCCTGACTGTCAGCGGTATTGATGGCTTCGGTCACTTTCTTGGTCTCTTTCTGAACGTTTGTAACAATCTCATTTATTTCATCAGTACTTTTCCTTGAATCGGCAGCAAGTTTTCGGACCTCATCGGCAACAACGGCAAATCCCCTGCCGTATTCACCTGCTCGTGCAGCTTCAATGGCAGCATTCAATGCGAGAAGGTTGGTCTGGTCAGCAATAGATTTGATTTTCCCTGTAACAGCACCTATGTTGTTGACAGCGTCATCCAGAGAGTGAACTATGTCTCCAAGTTTGGAGATTTCTGCAACAAGCTGCTCGACTTCTTCCAGAGCCATATTACTGAGACCCTGGGCTTCTTCGCTTGTTTTGCCTGCCTGGAAAGCATAGCTGGAAGATTTGGTGGAAGATTCGCTGAGCTTTTTGAAAATTTCTTCGGAAGCTTTTATGTCAGAAGCTGCTGTGCCTGCATGCCTCGAAAGGTTCTCTGAACCGGTTGCGATCTGTTCTGCTGCGGTTGAAATCTGCTGCATGCCGGTATTCATCTGCCCGACAGCTTCTTCGGACTGCTGGGCTTCCTCAAGGGTTGTAAGCATGTCTGCGAGGATGTCCTCGATAACTGATTTCAGGTTAATAACAAGCCTGTTGAACTCGTCAAAGGTGTCACCAAAATCATCGTCCTTGATCTTTTCCAGATGAGCGTCAAGTTTCCCCTCACTGATTTGCCTGATGCCTCCGCCAAGCTCCTCCAGACAGCTATTAGTATAATTTAAAAGATCCTCAACTTCTTTTTCTCTATCTTTCATTTCGGTCATGTCAGTTATAACAGTGAGGCTGCCAGCAATAACGCCATTCTCATCTGTTATTGGCACAGCTGAGAGGACTGTGAAGAGTGGTTTGTCTAAAGCCTTAAATTTGAATGACTTTTCAAGATTGTAAACACCTTCTCCGGTTTCCATCACTTTCTCAGCAAGCGTTTTTTTGGAATTTGTCTCCAGTAATTCGGAAGGGGATTTTCCGACTGCTTCGTCCATATTTTTAAACTTACAGACTTTCGCAAAGTAATCATTAATGTATTTTATTTTTCCAGAAGAATCTACGTAAAGTGCAAGTGACGGAGCAGGTATACTGCTGACAATTACCCTTTGAGATTCTTCTCGTCGTTTAACCTGCAGAGTTACATCCAGAAATGTACCGTCAATATAAGCCATGTTTCCGTGATCATCGTTCACCAGGCTAGCCTGCTCCTGAATGAATACTGTCTCGCCATCGGATTTTTTGATTCTATATTCAACCTGATAAGGGGTTCTGTTTCTTACCGCTGTCTCTATAACCTTATCGATTACAGGAACGTCCTCCGGAAAAACAATATCTGACCAGGATAACCTTTGAGAAATAAAATCCGTTGTAGAATAACCGGTGAGTTCTTCCACATTTTTATTTATGTAACGTATAGGCCACGAAGAGTCATTCGAGATTCTGAAAACAGTTACTGGAAGATTATCTATTATCCAGCTTATCTCTTTTGCTGCTAGGCCTATACCTTCAACAAATTTTTTACTGGAGTCCACCGACTCCATCTGTTTTAAATCGGAATCTACTAAAGCCATAAGCAATCTAGTCCCTATTTAGATATATAATGACTATGATTATAAATGCAAGGAGTATTTAAGTGTATAGGGGAAGTACAGGAAATCTTTAACCCGCCATTAAGAACGTAGACTGAGTAAATATTTATAGAAAGAGAGCCTATTCTAAGTATGTTTCAACTTGATACCGAATCAAAGGTATTTATGGTGCTTTTTTTTCTTAACTCTCAGCCAAGCGTTGTAATCCCTTTTTATCGCTAATAAAGAAAGCTGTAACTGCCCCTGTCAAAAATACAGCCAAAGAACAGTACTTTTTTACAGAACGCATCGTATATCTGTGTAAATTCTCCATATTGCATGCTTTTTTGGCTAATTTAAATACGTCCTCAATGAGAGATCTAATAGACTTAAGTGCTCCCCAATTTTCCATCAAAGATTTAAATTTTGCTACAAGTCTTTTATATATTTTCTTTTCCTCTTCCGTATTTCTTTTTGAATCAAATATGTTCAAAGGATAGCTTAGCATGTCGAAAAGTTTATTGTAATTGCAATTTATCCTTGGAAAAATAATCGGAACTATTTTGTATTTTGCTATTCCTATTACATAATTTTCATATGAAAAATAACCTTTATCGAAATAAAGTACATCTCCTGGTCTTATTTTCTTTCTTCTCTTTAGCTCTTCTAGAATCTGGGGATAAACCGTGTATTCACTAACATTTGCTTCATTAACGACGAAAGCTAACGGTTTTAAGCTTGGATATTCCATGGCAAGACTCAGTTTCATCCCTATGAAATAACCTCGATGTTTAGAGTGTCCCCATTTAAATTCTCGATCTTCTAACATCTTTTTGCTAATTTTTCTCTTAAACCAATTAAGATCAAGATTGATGTCTGTGCTATCGATTATGATATGATTTAAACCTCTTTTACGCCGAGAACAAACGCTGTTAAGTAATACGATAATGAAGTTGATAAACTGCTCCGGATCAAAGCTGCTCATAATACTGTATACTTCATTTTCAGAAGGTACTGACTTTATTCTCATAAATTTTCGTAATTTTTTCTTTTCTTCCAGTTCTCTGACTACATAGGAAATTTCAAGGCAAAAATACATGCTTAGAATGACGATTTTCAGAACAGGTATTGATTTCTCAAGAGGTAAGATTCCATATTGTGAAAGGATTTGCCTGGTAGATCGTAAATCAAAAACGTTTAATATCTCTGAAAGCAATTTCCATTTGTAATCTTCGTTTATTGGGATAAGCGGAGGTTTCACAAACAAACACCAGAGGAGGATTATACGCCCTCCTCAATAAATTTTACGATTTTTAACGAGGTAAAATTGAATTTTAGACAAAAATATGCTGTATTTTTTAAAGGGGAACTAAATTTAATGTCATTTGATTGAATAAAACACTTATATCACTTATTTTTTTCATAAAATTTTTCAGGTCCCTAAAAGGTATTAGCAATCTGTATACTTATTCTAATTACGTATATTGTATACAGGCTCATTCCGATCATATAATAATTCTGATTTTAGTATAATACTGTTCTTATAATAATTCTGATCTTATAGTAACAGTTAAAAGCATTCAGCCAAATGTATTACTTTTTCTAAGAAGTTAATTACTTTTTTGACAATTACATTTCTTTTATAAGTAATATTTACTATCACCAGATAGGTATACAGTGCAAAATCAAAATTCGAAACGTACAGGAATTGAGAGAGTTCACTGAGTTATTTTCCTCTGGTCCCAAGTATTCTTTAAATTCCCTTGGATAACCAGTAGAAATACTGATTACAAAGAAATCCTGGCAATTTAGAAGATTGAGCTATCTCATCATAAATTCTGGCACAAAAATCAATCCCGGAACTGAAGAGAAAAACCGAGAGACCTGAATATTACTGATCCGTCAGTATCAAGCAGGACAAAAATTACATAATTACCTGAAAGCATAGTAGGAGATAGGGGAAGTATATTTTATGCCTACTATAAGTGAAATGTATCCTGTTCCTGCTGAGATGAAGAAGCTCCATGTGTTTCTGGGGGAATGGAGTGTGGAAGGAACTATTAAAACCGGGGGCAGCGTGATGAGACTGAAAGGGGAATGGAATTTTGGCACAGCTGCAGGTGGCTGGGGCCTGAAGTCATCAAATAAGTTTGAAGTGAAAGAACTTGGTACCTATGAGCTGGACAACTTATTTGGCTTCGATAAGGAGACTGGAAGACTGCATATCTATAGCATCACCAATATGGCAGAAACACATGACCATACGGCTGCCTGGTCTGACGAAAATACGCTGAAAGGGGAATATGACGGGCTCAAGGACGGCAAAAAATTTCGGGAAGATTTTACAATTAAGCTGGTGAACCCCGAGGAGATTACAATTGATTATGTAGAGAAGGTAAATGGGCAGATAGATTCGATTATGAACCTGAAATTAAGGAAGTAATCCTGGGGACAGCTGATAGAGACAAATCAGGCAGAAAGAGATGAGGAGAGGGAAAAATAAAAGGGAAAAGAAATAGAGAGGGAAAAACAAGGAGGGAAGAAATAAAGGGGGAAAAAATAATAAAACTGTTTAAACTTCAGGTTCTTAAAGTCCGGATCTTAAAGTAATTTACTGCAGTCCTGCGCAGTAAATTCGATGATGAACTCTGTCCCATTTTCCCTGTTAAGCTTGACCTTTCCATCCAGCTGGTCTATAAGGACATGTATGAGTTGAAGCCCCAGGCTGTCAGATTTTTCGATATTGAAAGTTTCGGGAATACCCACTCCATTATCAGAGATAGTAAGAATAAACCTGGTACCTCCTTCCAGACCTTTGTTTTTTCTTTCATGCAGGGAATTACTCTCAAACTTTCCTGGATTTTTCCTTACAAGGCTGATACGAATCTCTCCGGGTTTTCTATCCGGAAAAGCGTACTTCAAGGAGTTGGAAAAGATCTCATTGATTATAATGCCCAGCGGGACTGCAGTGTCGATATCAAGGAGAACATTTTCTTCGAGATCTATGTACAGAATGACTCTGGAATCACCAATTTTGTAAGTTTCCAGAAGATTTTCAGCCAGTTCCCGAAGGTAGGTCGAGAAATTCACATTATTCGTTCCCCTGTCCCTGTAAAGCTCTCTATGGATAAGAGCAATTGACATTATTCGGTTCTGGCTTTCCCTGAGGATTTCTTTTACCTGTTCATCGTCCAGATTATCAGCCTGGAGGTCAAGCAGAGATGAAATTACCTGCAGGTTGTTTTTTATCCTGTGGTGAACTTCTTTTTTTCGAGCCATCTCAACCTTTGAAAGGGTTTCTTCAGCTTCTTTTTTCTCAGTGATGTCGTATATTAGACCATTATATACGTCCTGCTTTCCGTCTTTGGCCGGGACTTTCCGATAAGTCTCATGCACCCATTTTATTTTCCCGTCCCTACACCTGATCCTGTAGTTAATCTCTCCCTGGCAGTTAATATCCGGACATTGCTTTGCTTTAGTCTCTTCTTCAAGAAAGACAGGGAGATCTTCAGGTTCGATAAGTTTTGTCCATAGTCTTGAAGAGACCAGTTCCTCTTCGCTATATCCGGTTATTTCCTCAACAGCGCCATGCATGAATTTCAGTTTAAAGTCCCTGTCAAACTGGAAAGCGATTCCTTTAAGATTATGCACAAAAGAACGGTACTTATCCTCACTTTCCTGGATCTTCTCTTCAGCGATTTTCCTTTCAGTGATATCTTTCATTGCACCGAGAGATCTGACAGGCTTACCTGATTTATCCGTAAGGTAAATACCATTGTTTTCCAGATAGATGTATGATCCGTCTTTTCTTCTGACCCTGAACTCTACCCGGTAGCTTTTCCCATTCTTCCTGGTTTCCATAAATTCTTTTATCACAGGGTCCCTGTCAGCAGGGTGGATATTTTTGACCCAGGCATCTCTGCCCATATTCTGGAATTCTTCTTTACAATACCCTGTAACTTTTTCTATGGCACCAGCCCAGCTGCCCTCATCCGTTGTTAAATCAAAATCGTAAACGAGCTGTCCGGTCTGCTCTGTAACAATTCTATATTTTTCATCGTCTTCTTCAAGGGCATTTTCCGATTCTCTGAGTTCGGTAATGTCCTGCAGAACAGTAACCAGTCCTTGAATTTCCTCATTTTTATCATTGAAAGCAGAAAGGTTTACAAGAAAAACCCTTTTTATTCCATCTGCACATTCTATTTCCTGCTCAAAGATCCTGGCACCTTCAGAAGCGAAGGATTCCGTATCAATGCGGTCCCATTCGTCAAAGGTTTGCTGGAAATAGCCTTCGAAATATCCTTCTTTTATAGCAGTTATTTTCTGAGCTTTTTCATAAATCTTTTTGGCTATCTCAGGCCTGATACATCCTATAATTTCTTTGGCCGGGAGCCCAACAAGTTTTTCAAAAGCCCTGTTTACGAAAAGGTACATGCCGTTTTTATCCTTACATACAACAGGATTTACCATTACATTGAGAACTCTATTAAAAAAGAAATTTTCCTGCAGTATATTCTCGAATCTGTGATTTCCATAAACCTGACTGCAGAATTTAGGCGTGCTTTTAATATTTACAGTGCTTTTATTCTCCTGCTTGCCGGATCCATGACAGCCTTTACTCATTTTTGTTCCTCTATCTCCCACCGACCATAAACACTTAAAAGATAATTAATATCCAGGTTTAATGCCCATGTTTAATATTCGGATAGCCTACCTTATCCTGATAGTCATAATATAAACCTGCGATTAAAGAAAACTTCATAAGCCTCTACAGGCTATAAATTTCCGCGTTTTATATAAATTGAAGATTATTAAATCAGATAGCCTAAAGAAAGATTCAATGGTATAATTTATTAAAGGTACTAATAATACTTATTTTTAATCAGCTAAAGAAAATACATGAATGAAGAAATCCGCCGGGGCAATCTTCAAGCCTTCGATACATTATCAGAAGGCTTAAAACTCTCGACCTACCTGGCAGGGGATATAAAAATGTTTGAATATATTGAGTAAGATGCCGGGACAGGGTACTGAACTCATTAGAATTTTTTTACTTAGATGAACTGAAGCTACTTTATAAATTTGAGAAAACACTATTCAATCCAGCAGGCTCAGAATATTGGACCTGTAGCTTTCGGAATGTGGGCCTGTAACTAGACTAAGTGAACCTGAACTAGATTAAGGGAACCTGAACTAGATTAAGGGAACCTGAACTAGACTAAGTGAACCTGTAACTCGACTAACTTTCTTTCCGGATATAATGATCATGAAACCCTTCATTATTCAGAGTAAGGACTCGAAGGGATTTTCCGTTCTGGTTTTCATCGCATAAATTGAACGTTCTGCCATTTTAAACCGGGAGGTTTTCAGGATTCCTGTGGCTGTGAATTTGAAATGTATTCTCACTCGTGTTTTTATTAAAACTCTCAGCAATCAGAGATGCATCTTCAGGCTCACCCACACCTTTAATCATTTGTTCGGTCCCTATGAATACCAGGTTTTCAGGAAGGCTGCTCAGCCCTCCGTGCGTTACGAGCACATGTTCTGTATGGAATTTATAATAAATGCAAGGTACCGTTTTCCGGTATAATTCAAGGATATCATTCTTTGTAATTCCTGCCTGATCGAGTTCTGGCATGAGGTATAAGGTATCTCCAAACTCTGAGATATGGGTTTGTTCTTCACCAGTCGGATTGCAAAGGCACTTTTCATTGTCCCCTTCGAGCAGGACCACATTATCTCTGCACATGACTGAGATCAGGAACTTAATGACCCTGGCATTTTCAGCCCCGCTACCTGCGTAATCTCCAAGGAAAATATACAGGTCTCTGTCGTTCAGTCCGCATGCCAGGTATTTCATCAGCGCTGTATAACTGCCGTTTATATCTCCGATGTGATGAATTGTTCTGTAGTAAGAAAAGTCAGTGACTCTGTACTGCAGTTTCTCATGGAATTCGTAAGGCTTTATTACCGAAACAAATGACGGCACACTCTGCCTGCTTATTATACAGTGCATATCTTCAATTACAGCCTCCGGCACAACCTCGTATACAGGCCTTTTCATGTTTCTTTCTTTTGCAACCTCAAGAGGCACATCCGAAAAATCAACACAGAACGCTTTATACCTGTAAGCTTTGACGAGCTGCCTGTACTTTGCTAGATCTGCATTTCCCGCATTGGTCGCATCAAGGATTGTGAATTCCCCCTCTTCCATACGGCATTTAATAAGCGAGTAAATAAGCCCCCAGACTCTGCGGTTGATTTTCTGGGAGATTGTGGTTTGTCCGGTAACGGAGAGTACCGGAGGCTTTAAGAGAAGCCTGACCTGGTCTGAGGAAATTGTATAGGGCTCGAGCCTGTTTTCTTTAACGAAAGTTGATTTGCCGGATCCGGGTATTCCTCTCAAAAATACTAAATACCTCATATGATGCCCCATAGCTAATTTTGAAACATAGCTCAATCCCTATCAACAGGTATGATAATCTCTGTCAACAGGCATGGTAAATCTCTATCAACAGGCATGGCTTGAGCAAACCTGTCCAGAGACAGATAATCCTGAAATTCCAATCTTTTTGGTTAATTCTGCTTAAACGAAGAATACCTGAGTTAATATTACTATTGATTTTTATAATATTTAGTTGGATAAATTTATAATATTTACTCGAGGACATGCTCGAGAATATGTACGGGGGAGAGTTGTGAGTGGGGGTGCCGTACTGACTTGAGCGAGCTCCTGGAGACTTGCCTTTAGAGTTAGTCAATAAGAAAAGGCTCAAGGAAGAGGGAACCCTGAAAATTAATATTGGTGAAAGCTATGGCAAACCAGAAGGAATTCGATTATATCCTGCCCGGCAGGGCAGAATCATACTGGCTGGCAACTACACCTGAGTCCAATTATCCTGCACTTCACGGAGACATTCACGTTGACATTGCGATAATTGGAGGGGGAATAGTTGGGCTCACTACGGCTTACCTGTTAAAAGAAGCAGGGTTTTCGTCAATTGCAATTATTGAAGCAGGTCGTATCCTGAGAGGTGTTACAGGGCACACTACAGCCAAAGTTACATCCCAGCACCACCTGATCTATGACCGCCTGATCTCAAAGTTCGGAAAAAGGCAGGCACAGCAGTACGCAGAATCCAATCAGGCAGCCATAGAGAAGATAGATTCTATAGTAAACTCAAGGCAGATAGACTGTGACTTTGTCCGTAAGCCTGCCTATGTTTATGCAGGCTCTGGAGATTCGACCGGGAAAATTCGAAACGAGGTGCAGGCAGCCCGACAACTCGGGCTTCCGGCTTCTTTTGAAGAGAAACTGCCCCTGCCCTTTGAAACATATGGCGCAGTCCGTTTCAGTAATCAGGCGCAATTCCATCCCACAAAGTACCTCAATGCACTGGCAGGGGAGATTCATGGGGACGGATGCCATATATTTGAGAAGACAAGGGCATTGAAGATAGAAGGGGAAAATCCCACAACCGTAACAACGGATAAAGGAACCGTGACAGCACAGAAGGTTATCCAGGCAACGCATTATCCGATTCATGACAAGCCCGGGATGTTTTTCCAGCGCCTTTACCAGTCCCGTTCATATGTACTTGGCATTCGAATTCGGGATCCTTTCCCTGACGGGATGTTCATAAATGTCGAAGAGCCTGCCAGATCCCTGCGCTCGCAGCGTACAGATGGAGGAGAACTTGTCCTTGTAACCGGGGAGGGACACCGAACAGGTGAAGAAGAAAACGAAACTGTTCGTTATCAAAACCTTGAGAAATGGGTGAGGTCAGTCTATTCTGTCAATTCCGTCGATTACCGCTGGTCTACCCAGGATACTATAAGCGTTGATCACGTCCCCTATATTGGCAGGTTAACTTCAGGTAATGATAATATATTCCTTGCAACGGGATTCAAAAAATGGGGTATGACCACAGGTACGGTTGCAGCAATGATCATTACGGATATGATCCTCGGAAGGTCAAACCCCTGGGAGGAGGTATATGACCCTTCACGATTCAAACCGGTAGAGTCAGCAAAGACTTTTGTTTCACAGGCCATTGAGGCTACTAAAGGTCTTGTGGGTGACCGTATACTCCCCACTCATAAAGAGGCATCAGATATTGCGCCGGGGGGAGGTGCGATTGTCAAAATAGAAGGCGAAAGAGTGGCAGCCTACAGAGACCAGAATGGGGCGCTTCATACTCTTGACCCCTCCTGCAAGCACATGGGATGTATCGTTTCTTGGAACGATGCGGAAAGGACATGGGATTGTCCCTGTCACGGTTCTCGTTATAACGCAACAGGAGAGGTCATTCACAGTCCTGCCGTTTCCGGGCTTTCGGAAAAGAAAGTTAAAAAATGAGAGCCTGCGCGAAAAATAGAGAGTTCAGGGGCAGAGAACAGTCAGTTGAAAGGGTTCCGGTAAAAGAATCCCGAGCTGGTAGCTGGTGATGATTCTACAAGTAAAGGAAAAAAGCAAAGTAAATGAAGAGGGAATAGTGATGCCAGATCAGAATAAAACTGATTATGCCCTGCCTGGAAAGGCGAAATCTTACTGGGTGGCAACCACCCCGGAATCCAATTATCCTGCTCTTTCTGGAGACATCAGGGTTGATGTGGCAATAATTGGAGGAGGAATAGCTGGAATTACCTCAGCTTTTCTTTTAAAGGAAGCCGGAGTGTCTGTTGCAGTTATCGAAGCAGACAGAATCATCACAGGGACAACCGGGAACACGACTGCAAAAATAACCTCCCAGCACAGCCTTATCTATGACCGTCTTATATCGGAATTTGGGAGAGGGCAGGCAAAACAGTAAGCTGACTCCAATCAGGCAGCAATCGATAAGATTGAGTATATAGTCCGTTCATGGGACATTGACTGCGACTTTTCTCACAAACCCGCTTATGTGTATGCAGGCTCTGAGGATTCTGCACAAAAGATCCTGGACGAAGTTCGAGCAGCCCGGAGCCTGGGCCTTCCAGCTTCATTTGAAGGAGATCTGCCACTTCCTTTTAAAACCTACGGTTCAGTCCGGTTCAGCCATCAGGCACAGTTTCATCCCAGAAAATACCTATGTGCCCTTGCAAAAGAGATTCCGGGAAATGGCTGCCACATCTTTGAGAAGACCAGGGCTCTCGGAATCGAAGGAGGGGACCCCGCTGTTGTAAAAACGGACAAAGGAACCGTAATTACAGAAAACGTAATCCAGGCAACAAATTTCCCTATTATTGATAAGCCCGGAGAGTTATTCAAAAAGCTGAAACAATCGATGTCATACGTGCTCGGAACATACATTGAAGAGCCATTCCCTGAGGGGATATTCATTAACGCTGAGGAACCTGTGAGGTCTCTGCGCTCGCAGCCCACGGAAAGAGGCGAAATGGTACTGGTAGTTGGGGATGGGCATCCTACCGGGAACGGAAACCCCACGCATGAGCACTACAGGCACCTTGAGGACTGGGTAAGGTCAATCTATAAAGTACGCTCCATTGACTACCACTGGTTGACCGAGGATGTTATATCTGAAGATAAAATTCCGCTTATAGGCAGGCTTACCCCGGAAAGTGAGCACCTGTATCTGGCAACCGGCTTTAAGAAATGGGGCATGACTGCAGGCACTGCCGCAGCAATGATTCTCACGGATACGATCCTTGGAAGGGATAACCCATGGACTGAAGTATATGACCCTTCAAGATCCGGACAGGGACCTCAGTTTTCCATGGAAAATGTATCCGGAATTGAACCGGGGCAGGGGACTATTATTGAGAAAGGGGAAGAAGAGAAGGTAGCAGTATACAGGGATCAGCAGGGCGTACTCTATACTCTCAATCCAGCCTGCAGGCATATGGGCTGTTTTGTCTCCTGGAATGATGCTGAGAAAACCTGGGACTGCCACTGCCATGGTTCCCGCTATAATGCTCGAGGAGAAGTTATTCAGAGCCCTGCAGTATACGGGCTCCTTGAGAAGAAAGTAAGGGGGCAGGACGAAAACCATATTCGTACATAAAAAAAGGTTCGTAATTCCTATTTTTATATTACGTAGTCGAAATGATAGTTTATGCAATTAAAAAGTGAAAATTCTGATCCCTTTAAAGAATTAAAGTGGAGTGACCTGCAGGACTGGGCAGGAGGAAAGGCGACTGCAAAGGGGATAAAGTACCAGGAAGACGAGCGGGTAAAAGAGCTTAAGCGAACCCAGGAAGGCAGCCTCGTAGCCCGGGTAGAAGGAACAAAAGAATATTTCACAGAAATTTTGATGGAAAACGGAAACTTGAGCTCAATCTGTACCTGCCCTGTAGGGCACGACTGTAAGCATGGGGTTGCAGCCGTGCTCGAATATTTGGAACTGACAGAGCAGGGAGAGGAAATTCCCGTTATTTCCGAGGGAGATACACTCATTGCGAGAGCCAGGCAGGGGTATACGGAAGCTGAAACCGCAGGCGCTGGCAAAGGTGAGGAATCCTCAACCCGGGCTCTCCGTGAATACCTGGGACAGCTGACAAAACCGGAACTGATCGAGGTACTGGTGGCGTTTGCAGAGAAAGATACCATGCTTGGCAGGTACCTCAGAGACCGGCAGAACCTTGCAGCAGAAAGCGTGGAAGGAATTATCGAAGGAGTTTACTCCGAACTTGACGAGCTCCTGGAAGAAGCCGGTCACCCTGACTATCCGGGTTATGAAAATGATGTACCAGATTTTTTAGACGTGCAGGTCAGGCTGGAAAGCCTGCTTGATGCGGGACATCCTGATGAGTTGCTTGATATCGGAAAAGAGCTCATGGACAGATACGAAGGAATAGCAGAATACGATAAAGAAGGGGATATAGGAACAAAAATATCCTTCTGCATGGATGTGGTGTTTGAAGCTCTGTCCCGATCTTCCCTCCCTGCTCATGAGAAAATGCTCTATATGTTTGAAATCGAGTTAAGAGATAACTACAATATTCTTGATGAAACCACTTTCTGGGAAGAAGATTTCACTCCCGAAGAATGGAGACGTTTTGCAGAAGCCCTGAAAGTTAAATTACAGGAAACTGATCGGGCAGAAGATACCTTCTATAGCTCCTCCTGGCAGAGGGATTACGCCGTTGACAGGCTGATTGATGCCCTTCTAAAAGCCGGGCTTTCTGAAGAGATAATCCCGATCTGTGAACGCGAAGCCGAAAAAACAGGCAATTATGCCCGGCTTGTCAATGTGCTGCTTGACTCCGGACAAAAGAAGAAAGCAGAAGAATGGATTTACAGGGGAATCAAAGAAACAAGGGAATACCAGCCCGGAATCGCCCGCGAGCTCTGGCAGATCCTGCTTGAGACCAGAGAAGAAGAAGGAAACTGGCTTTTTGCAGCTGCCCTTGAAGCAGAAGAGTTCTTCAGGGCTCCTGATATGGCTCATTATCTTGGCATGCGGGAAGCAGCCAGAAATTCAGGAAAATGGCAGGAAGTCCGGGAGGCTGCACTCAGATACCTGAAAACAGGAGAGCTGCCAGCTGTTCAGGCTAAAGCCGGCCAGGTAAAAAATAAAGAAGAAATCTCAGGTAAAGAAGAAATTTCAATTCTTCCCGGTGTTCTCCCGAAAACAGGGCTTCTGGAGCCAGACTCAATACAGAAAATCAAGGCTCCTGCCCTTGACCTTTTAATAAAAGTAGCAATTCAGGAAGAAGACCCAGAAGAAGTGGTTCACTGGTATAAAGAGCTTAAAACAGGCGGAGAGGAAGCTGAAAGGTACTGGCATTCGATTTCTGAAAGTGAAGTTGCAAACGCAGTGAAAGAGAAACATCCGGAAATTGCGCTTGAGATATGGAAAAAACTTGTAGAGAGGTTGATTTCCGAAACGAAAGTAAGCTCATATGAAGAGGCGTCTACATACCTCCGAAAGATAAAGGAAACACTCGAAACCAGAGGGAAAAAAGAAAACTGGGAAGCCTATTTATCAGGGATAAAGGAAGCAAATAGACGCAAAAGAAGGCTGCTTGAGATTCTGGACATGCTTGGAGAAGACAGGATCATAAGTGAGTAAGGAGAGAATGGGTCGTCAGCGAGTGAGAAATTTAGGGTGAGAGATCAGAGAATAGGAAAAATGATCGTAAGGAAAGGAAGAATGGGAAAGAAAAGTAGAATTGGGAAAGACAAAAACAAATTTTTATATATAAAAAGAGATAAATAAAAATAGAGTTTGGTGAGATACCTGTATCCTGAGCTCTAACTTCGCTTCAAAATACGGATACAAATACGGTAGACAGAAAAATGAAATAGGGAGTTGAAACCAATGCCACCTAAAATCAACAAAGAAGAATGTACAGGCTGCGGGACCTGCGTAGAAGAGTGCCCTGTAGAAGCAATTACTATTGATGAGGATGAAAGTTGTGCGGTTGTGGATGAAGACGAATGTGTGGACTGCGGAGCCTGTGAAGAAGCCTGTCCTATAGGTGCAATAAAGAACGAATGATCCGGGGAACTGGAATTCACAGCTTAAGGTCCGTTCTTAAACGAAAACTACTACTTGAAAAGGGGAAAGAGTGAGAGGGCTGAAAAGGATAGCTTTTATTGCTTTAGAGTGGCTTCCCACTCCTCTTCCCTGATTTTTACAGATCTTCGGTTTATTCCACTTGAAGAGGGCAGGACTTTTGTCTTATAGCCCATTGCTCTCAGAAGCGGTTCATATTTTCCTGATTTTTTGCCGTTAAAACAGACCAGCTTCAGCCCCGGAGCTATCTCTTTTAATATCGAAAACTGGTTTACCTCTTCTTCCCTGATTTTTGAGTCCTCGCTTCCTTCTCTTTTTCCGGCTTTAAACACATCCCAGAGTCCGATTCGGTTGCGTTTCAAAGTCTCAAGCCTCGTTTCATAATCCGTGTCCTGAAGATTCTCTCCGATGGCGCGGCCGACCAGCCTCCAGAAATCATTGCCAGGGTGCCCGTAGTACTGCTGCCTCCTTATTGACTCGTCGCCGGGAAGCGAGCCCAGAATAAGGATCTCAGTATTTTCATCAAGAACAGGAGGAAAACCTCGCTTTATCATGTGGAGGAAACTGGGTTTGAGGCTATTTCAAGTTATGGAAAGCAAAAGCTCCTTTCGCTGAAACGGGTTTCTGGAAGAGAGAGTCAAGATAGAGGGAAGGCCAGAGAAAAAAAATCTTTCAGAGTTAGGGATTTTTCTGCTGTTATTTATAATAATTCTCCCAATAGTTATTCATGGTTTCAGAGAGAGAAAACGCCGACTCGTTCCGAGCCCTCAAATGGAGCGAACTCGATAAATGGGCCGGCTCAAGGACCACTTCAAAGGGAAAGGACTACCAGCAAACAGGGCGGGTAAAGGAGATAAAACGTACCCCGGAAAGAAAACTGCTTGCAATGGTGCAGGGAAGAAAGGAATATTTCACAGAGGTCACTCTGGAAAACGGGGTACTTAGCTCTATATGCACCTGTCCTGTGGGCCGCGACTGTAAACATGGGGTTGCAGTTGTCCTGGAGTATCTTGAGCTCCTGAAACAGGGAAAAGAAGTCCCTGTCCTTTCCGAGGGAGACCCGTTCCTCCTGAGGGTCAGGCGCATGCAGGAGGGAACCGAAACTTTTGAAAGCCTCAAACCCGGTAAAAGCCCCCGACCGCCCCTGCGGGAATGGCTCGAAGGATTGAATAAAGGGGAATTGATAGATATCCTGATGGAGTTTTCGGAAAAAAGTCCCGTTCTCGGCAGCTACTTCCGGGACAGGCAAGACCTTGAAGTGGAAAACATAGGGGGAATTCTCGAAAGCATCCTTTCCGAACTAGATGTACTCTGGGAAGAAGCGCAGGAGTACGACCCATGGGGTTATGAAAGTAAAAGACCTGATTTTTCAAAAGTGCAGGTCAGGATGGAAATCCTGCTTGATGCAGAGCACTACAATGAGCTGATAAGTATCGGGAAAGAAATCATGGACCGGTATGAATACATTGTGGAGTATGATTCGGAAGGGGAAATCGGAATGGAAATTTCCGACTGTATGAGCATTGTATTCGAAGCCCTTTCCGCGTCCTCTCGCCCGGCCCACAAAAGGATGCTTGAAGCCTTAGAGTTTGAATTAAAGGACGAATACGACATCATTGGCGAGAATGAGTTCTGGGAAGAGAAATTTTCCCCGGAAGAGTGGAAAAGCTTTGCAGAGATCCTGAAAACTCGCCTGCATGAAATTGAAGAAGGGTACTTCCCTGACTATTCAAGATCGGATAGGGACTACGTGATTGACCGGCTGGTTCAGGCCCTGCAAAACGCAGAGCTTTTTGAAGAAATTATCCCTCTTTGTGAACGCGAAGCCGAAGAGAAGGGAAGCTATGTCCGATTGGTGGGAGTGCTGCTCGAATCAGGACAAAAAGAGAAGGCAAAAGAATGGATCTACCGGGGAATCAGGGAAACCCGGAAAGAAAAACCCAGAATTGCCAGACAACTCCGTCAGACCCTTCTCGAAATCAAAGAAAAAGAAGGAGATCTCTATTTTGTAGCGGCCCTTCAGGCGGAAGATTTTTTCAGAGCTCCGGAACTTTCTTCCTATCTTGACATGTGGATAGCAGCCGAAAAAGCCGGGATCTGGCAGGAAGTCAGGAAAAAAGCTCATAGATACCTTGAAAATGGAGAAATGCCCTTAATCAGGCTCAAAAACCTTGCCGAAATTTCAATCATCCCCGGGACTCTTCCCGCAACAGGGCTTCTTGATCCCGACGACTTCAGAGAGATTAAACCTCCTGTTCTTGACCTGCTGATCAAAATATCTATCGAAGAAAAAGCTCCGGATGAGGTTGTCAGGTGGTACGGAGAACTAAAAAAGGGAGGGGAAGCAGCAAAACGCTACGCATATCATATCGACGAAAACAAAATCGCAAACACCGTGCATGAGAAATACCCCGATATTGCGATAGAAATATGGAAAAAGCTTGCTGAAGAGCTTATTTCAAAAACAAATGTGAATGCTTACGGAGAGGCTGCCATACACCTCCGGAAGATCAAAGAGACCATGGAAGCCGTGGGACAAAAAAGAGAATGGGAAATATATCTCCGTGGGATCAGGGAGGAAAATAAACGCAAAAAGAGACTTATTGAAATCCTTGATACGCTGGGAAAAGACCGAATTATGGAGGGATGACAGACCCCCTTATTTATATCACCTCCTCGAAACACTATTCTATGCCATCAAAAAGCAAAAACGCCGACCCGTTCAGGGCCCTCAAGTGGAGCGACCTCCAGGCCTGGGCGGGAGAGAAAGCCACCGCGAAGGGAATGAAGTACCAGGACGAAGAAAGGGTAAAGGACATAAAACGCACTCCTGAAGGAGGGCTGGTTGCCCGGGTGCTGGGGACAAAGCCATATCTCACGGAAGTTTCCCTGGAAAGCGGAAAACTGAGTTCCACCTGCACATGTCCGGTTGGAGGGGACTGCAAACACGGAGTTGCAGTCGTGCTTGAATATCTGGAACTTGCAGAGCAGGGAAAAGAAGTACCCATTGCTACCGAAGGGGACATACTCCTTATAATGGCCAGACAAAGCCCTGCCCTGAAAGGAAAGGAGGCCCCGGACTCTTATCAGGTTTTCCGGAAAGAACTGAGGGAGTACCTGGAACTGATGAAAAAAGAGGAGCTTATCGACCTTTTGATGAATTTGTCAGATAGGGACTCCCTGCTTTCCAGACACCTCTGGGACATGCTGAACCTTGCATCGGGAGATACGAAGGGGACGGTCGCGGACATATATTCAGAATTGGAAGAGCTCTGGGAGGAAGCCAGAAGCTATGATTACAGGGATTATGAATCCACACCTCCTGATTTTTCGGATATAAAGAACCGCCTGGAAAGCCTTCTTGAAGCAGGACATGCGGGGGAGGTTGCAGACCTGGGGATGAGAATTCTGGAAGGGTATGAAGAAATAGCCCCTTATGATGAAGAGGGAGACATCGGCATGAAAGTTGGCGAATGCATGGGGGTTGTGATCAAAGCCCTTCTGCAATCCGGAAGCCCGGCCCACGAAAAGATGCTCAGGGTCCTGGGCTTTGAATCAAAAGACGAATACGGGATTTTTGACGAAGAAACCTTCTGGAATTCGGATTTTCCTGTTGAGGAATGGCGCCGCTTCTCCGAAATCCTTAAAGACAAGCTGGATACAAGCGATAGCGAGAAAACTCCTTCAGATTCCAGCTGGGACCGGGAACATCTTGTTGAACGGCTTGCCCTGTCGCTCGAAAAAGCCGGTAATTATGAAGAAGCTATTTCTCTTTGCGAAGAGGAAGCAGAAGCTGGAGCTGATTGGAGCTACATCCGGCTGGTCAAAGTGTTGCTTGCCGCGGGGCAAAAAGAAAAAGCTGAAGAATATATCTACCGGGAAATAAAAGAAACCAGAAGTTCATACCCCGGAATTGCCTATGAACTCTTCCGGATCCTCCTTGAAATCAAGGAAAAAGAAGGAAACTGGCTTTTTGCAACAGCCCTGCAAGCCGAAGAGTTTTTCAGGCACCCTTCGCTGCAAATTTACACGGACCTGCGGGAATCGGCAAAAAAAGCTGGGGTCTGGGAAGAAGTAAGGGAAGCTGTCCATGAGTACCTGGAAAGCGGGAACCTTCCCGCGGACAGGGCCAGGCTTGGCGAAGAACCCTCGAGCCTGCCCGGGATCCTCCCAAAGACAGGCCTGACAGACAGAGATTCTTTCAAAAAAATTGATGCACTTGACTTTGAACTCTTGATCGACATCGCCATTGAAGAAAAGAATCCCGATGAAGTGGCCAGGTGGTACAACAAGTTAAAAATAAGGGGAAAAAAGGGGGAAGACAGGTATTTTACCAGGAGAGATAAAATTGCCCGCACCGTACAGGAGAAATATCCGGAAATTGCGATCGATATATGGAAAACGATTGCAGAGGAACTCATCTCCAGGACAAAGGTAGATGCGTACGAATCGGCTTCCATCTATCTCAGGATGGTCAGAAATGCTATGGAATCCCGGGGACAAAAAGCCGGATGGGAGTCTTATTTAAGGAAAATCCGGGAAAAGAATAAGCTCAAAAGAAAGCTGCTTGAAATCCTTGATATGCTGGGAAAAGAGCGGATCATTGAGGAGTAAGGGCAGATTCCCCTAAACAAAATTTCCTTTACCTCTCTCAGATCTCCTTTACTTTCCTTAGATTTCCGTTATCTCTTCCGACATGTCCCTGTAATAGGTGTAAAGTTCCTGCCCCCATTCAAGGGCGCTTTTTTCAAAGCTTACCATTTCATGGTTGTAGTATCTTCCGTCCTTAGATATCATGGATATCGAGATAAAGCGGTCAGTAACAAGGCTGGAAGCAAGTTCGATTTTATTGTCGCAGACAAATATCTGTGTATTTCCCATGTTTATGAATTCTTCTACTTCCTGCCTGTAATCAGTGATCAACTTCCTGTATATGGGTCTTTCAAGAACCAGAGAGACTTCTATTCCCTTATTTGCAAGATCCAGATAGAGTCCAGGATATCCGGGGCGGAAAAATGAAGAGACTTCCATCACAGTTTTTGACCTGTAGAGTGGATCCATTATTTCGGGAGGGTAGTCAAAAATATGAGTTCTATCAGGCACGAGTTCCATGCACTTGCCGAGCTCCCCGATCCGGTCAAGCAGGTGCGGAGGAAGGGTGCGAAGGTCCTGCCTTGCCCAGTAATCATGGTTTTCATCAAAGACCCGGAATGTGGAGAGGAGGGGTTCCATTTTGGGAACTATAAGTTTACCTTTTACAGAAAGTTCGTAACTGTCATCTTTCTGTACTAGCAGACCGTCTTTAAGCAGAATGCGGATCTGAGCCATTATAGGACTGGAACTGACTTCAAGTTCGGTCTTGATTTCTTCAATTGTCTTTGGTCCGTTCTTCAGGAATAAAAGCAAATTTTTCCTTTTGTCCGAAAAAAAAATAGTATCTATTAACTGCAGTTCCATACTCATTCGATTCAGCCTCCCTCCGGAAAAGAGTTTGAGATTAAATAAGGCGTTAATAAAGATTATCTGAGTTATTTTGAATTGAAGAGCAATTTTCCAGCTAATAGAATAACTTCAGTTACTCGAACAATTTTAGCTACTCCGGATAATCTTAATTGCTTCAGTTACTTCGGATTAAACCTCAAACCTATCTTAAATCTGTTGATACATAGTATTATCAGTATGTCAGTAAATGTTGGTGTATCAGCAAATATCAGTATATCAGTAAATATTAGTATATCAGTGAAGGCTCAACAGTAGAGATTCTGAGAAAGCTCTGTTTTCGGACGTGCATGTAAAATTGTCAATGCTCTTCTCGCCTTCAACTTTTAATGCCCTTGATTTATAGAAATCAAAGAGCTCTCTTGCCCAGGAAATAGCTTGAGGTTCGGAACAGCACATATACTCATGATAGAACCTGCCCTGGCTGTCAAAGAGGGAGACCATCATCCCGAGATCAGAAACAATAAGTTCGGCAATTTTTGCACCATCCTTACAGACAGACAGTTCGGTATTCTTCATTGTTGAAAGTTTCCTTATTTTCCGTTCATAGTTGTACAGGAACTTCTCGAGTACCGATTCCGTAAAAATAAGGGAGACCTCTGACTCAAGTCTTCCGAGCTTTGAATAAAGGGGCAGGAACTCAGGCCTGTAGAAGGATGAAAAAACCATGAGATAACGTGAAGAGGAAAAGAATTTCAAAAGCTCAGTACTGGGTTCGAATATCTGGCTGGGATCGGCTTTGACCCGATTGCAGTCCTTAAGGTCCCCTATCCTGTCAAGAAGATACTGCGGGATTCCGCCCAAGTCGTGTTCGGTCCAGTAGTCATTTTTTTCAACAAGAGTAAGAACATCGACAAGGGACCTGACTTTTTTGAATACCTGCTCTCCCATATCTGTCAGTTCATAGCTGCCATTTTTTTGAATAACCAGGTTGCTGTCTGTAAGCCTTTTGATCTGGGGTAAGATAGCTGTGGGAGAAACATCGAGGAGGATTTTAATGTCTTCAATTGTTCTGGGTTCTTCTCCCAGGAGTAAGAGAAGGTCTCTTCTTTTCTGGGAACGAAATACTATATCTATTAACTCAGGTTGCATTAAACCACTTCTATCTCTTTTTTTTGTAAATATAGGATATCTGCGTTACGCGGTACTAACAGATTCGCACAAGAGCGAATAAAAATTTGAGTTCTGTTCAGGTCATGTAAGACCCTAATTAAAGGAAGAGCTTGCGCCATATACTGGAGGTAACCGATATGTACATTTATATAAAAGGGTTTGGATGAATAATTTAAAACGTAAGATGGTCTCAGTAATATGATTTTGTAAGTTAGGAAGTGAGCAAAATTTAAGAGGAAAACAATACCATTAGCCAGAGTCCAGCAAGGCAACGACTTTCCCAGTTTCTGAATAAATATAATATGTTAAGCTAAAAAAGGAAATATGAACATTGAAATTTTTGACAGGCTTTATCTAAATAATGTCATTGTTCAAAAAAAGTAAGGCTGTTCAAAAATAAAAAAGTGGTAAAAAATGTTGAGGAGGATACCCCATATTTGCCTCAAAAATTTGCAGCTCTTTTATCAGGAAAGAGGGACTAAAAAAATCAGAAGCCAGAAAGTCAAATAATAGCCTCAAAAATTTAGACCCCATATTGCCCCGTAAAAATCAGGAAAAAATTTCCGTCGGTTATGGTATATGTGATGATTTCCCCTAATTAAGCTGTAAAGACATGTCAGCATGCAGGCATGAAATACACTAAAAAAGGAAAAGTTCCGGTAACAGGAGAAAGAAATTCTTTTACCGGTATGTATTGCAGAAATCTGAATTTATGCCTTCAAAACTAAATAAACTTCAGATTTATCTCAGAATACTACCACAAAAAGAAAAAGCTTTACAAAGGCAAAACCGGAACCTCCCCCACGCCTTATAAATCCGGAAAACTACAGATCCGGAGTGGCAAGGACCTTTTTATCTAATCTAAATGGAGGTTTAGAAATATGTTGGACTTTACAGAGGCAAGTCTGAAAAAGGTATTAACAAGATACAATGTGGCTCTGGAAAAGGCAATGACGCCTGAAGACGCCGCAGAAGAGCTCTATCCTAAAGACGAACTTATTTACCCGATTGCAAAAGCCATCTTCGAAGGAGAAGAAGATGACGTAGTCGAGGGTCTCCAGGCAGCAATGGATGCAGGCAAGGACCCGATCACCCTCATCGACGATGCCCTCATGGTCGGTATGGGCGTTGTCACCAAGCTCTACGATGAAGGTATAATTTTCCTCCCCAATGTCATGATGTCTGCTGACGCCATGCTCAATGGTATCGAATTCTGTAAGGAAAACTCCGAAACTGCCCCTGTAACAAAGGGAACCGTTGTCTGCCACGTCGCAGAAGGTGACGTTCACGACATCGGAAAGAACATTGTTACCGCTCTCCTCAGGGCAAACGGCTATGATGTTGTTGACCTTGGAAGGGATGTCCCTATTGACGAAGTTGTTGCATCAGTTGTTGCAAACAAGCCCCTCATGGTCACAGGTACTGCACTCATGACCACCACCATGTACGCATTCAAGGAAGTTAACGACAAGCTCCTTGAGAAGGGAATAAAGATCCCATTCGCATGCGGTGGCGGCGCAGTTAACCAGGACTTCGTGTCCCAGTATGCACTCGGTGTGTACGGTGAAGAAGCAGCTGACGCACCCAAGATTGCTGACGCAATCATTGCAGGTACCACAGATATTGCAGCATTAAGAAACAAATTCCACAAGCACTGAGGTGAGTGAAATGGCAGCAACAAGATTCACTAAGATGGCATATGCAAGCGCAGACGAAATGAGCTTCGGCGTATCCAAGCACCCCGTAAAAGCAGGCCTTGGCCTTGAGATCGGTGCTGGCTACACAATTCCTGAAGTTAACTATGCCCCGAGACCTGAAGCAGGTGCATCCAAGGAAAAACTCGTAAAGGAATACGAGAGGATCACAACCGACATTATGTCAAGAATGGTCCAGGTCGGTTTCCCGGCAGTTATCCTTGAAACAGAACACGTTCAGCAGATGTCCAACAACCCCTCCTGGGGAGCAGAAGTTGCACACGCCCAGAAAACCATCATGGAAGAATACCACGATGAATACGGCATAAAGTGCGCACTCCGCCACACAATCGGTGACATCCGTGAGAACAGAGACTTCCTCCAGCTCAGAGGCGACAAGTATTCCGTCTTCCTCGAAGCCTTCGAGCAGTGTGCAAAGTCCGGTGCAGACCTGCTTTCCGTAGAGAGCATGGGTGGTAAGGAAGTATTCGACCACGCAGTTCTCAGGAACGACATCCCCGGTATGCTCTACGCAATCGGCTGCCTCGGTTCAATGGACATGGAAATGATCTGGTCCGACATTGCAGCAATTGCAAAGAAGACCGGCACTGTAGCAGCTGGTGACACCGACTGCGCCCAGGCAAACACAGCAATGTTCATTGCAGGCGGTCTGCTTGACAAAAACCTAGCCCACACCCTCGCAATCCTCGCAAGGGCAATCTCCGCCCCCAGGTCCCTCGTTGCATACGAATGCGGCGCAATGGGCCCGGGTAAGGACTGCGGCTATGAAAACATCATCATCAAAGCCATCACAGGCAAGCCGATGACTCAGGAAGGTAAGACTTCCACCTGCGCTCACTCTGACGTAATGGGCAACCTCATTATGCAGTGCTGTGACTGCTGGTCCAACGAGTCTGTCGAATACCACGGTGAATTCGGTGGTACCACAGTTCAGTGCTGGTCCGAGACCCTCGCATACGACTGTGCCCTCATGAACACAGCTCTTGAAACCAAGAACGAAAAAGTTCTCAGGGACCTTTTCATGCTCTCCGACAGGTACAGAGACCCCCAGTCCTACGTGCTTGCATACGACAACGCATACAAGGTCGGCCAGGCAATTGTTAAAGACGGGAACAACATCTACCTCAGAGCAAAGAACGCTGCAATCGCATGCTGCGACATCGTCAGCGAAGGTGCTGCAGGCAAGCTCGAGCTCTCCAGGTTCGAAACCAAAGCCCTCGCAGACGCAAAGGCATCCCTGGACTCCCTTACGGACGACATGGACAAATTCATGGACGACAGCCTCACAAAGTACAAGAGTGAAGTTAAAGTCTTCCTTCCGGAGAACTACGGCCTCTGAGCCCTCGGTTCTCTTTTTATTTTTTCGTTAACTTCACGTACTGCACTTTTATCCTCACTTTTTTAGTTTAGAATTATAGGTAATGGACGTGAGTTATTGAAACCAAATTAATGAGCATACGTTAGACTCAATCCTTTAGATTATATTGTCAACAGCTAGTTCTTTTCCTCCAGATGAGAAAATTCTAGTGATTCGCAGGTGCCAGCGCGTACATTCAGACTCAGGCATGTCAAGCTCAATCAAGTTGTAACATTGAGAGATCTTTCCACGAATTTTGGAAGAGCAAACAGTTCCCGCACTGACGATAAACATATCGTTTAATCTCCACACCCAAGGGATGTGCCAGTGCCCGCAGAGCACAAGGTTCACACCTGAGCGGTCCAGAAGTTCCAGAACGTCTCCTGCATCTACAAGCACATTATTTCCTCTACCAGTCTTTGGTATTGGGATAAGGTGGTGGTGCAGGGCAAAAACCTTGAAACTGCCTACTGAGAAAGTACTCTCTATCCAGCCGTAGTTTTCCCTTCCGATGTGCCCCTCTTCAAGTTCCGGCTGGGAAGAATCAAGCCCTACCACAGTAACCTCACCAAAGTGCTCAAAGGAAGATCTGGCCTTGAAAATGTCCTCAAAGAAAAGGTAACCTGCGTTTCTGGAGTCATGGTTTCCCGGAACTACTACCTTGTTTTTACATTCGATCCTGTCGATGAAATTTTTTGCTCCGTTATACTCGGCTGCAAGCCCGTTTTCTGTAAAGTCGCCTGTAATTACAACAATATCCGGGTTATCCTGATTTATTTTTTCAATCATTGAATCTGCAATCTCAGGCATGTAATATTCTTCTGAGAAATGAATATCTGAAAAATGTGCCATTTTTATAATATCTAATTCCTCCGTCCTGCTAATTTGCTATTTTGACTTTTCTCAGAATCAAGATGGATTAAGCAACGTATATAGTTATTCGATTTAGTCTATATAAATATGATTAAATAAATGATTAGTAAATAATCTATATTTTTATATGCAAAAAGCACCTTGAAACAAAAAACTAAAAAATTAGGTAATGGAGATGAGTTATCGAAAAATGCAAGAATTAGAATCTCTCTACATTTACTCAAACATGATGTGTACACTCATTAGTTAGAATTGACTAATGACTCAAGGACACGACCCAGAATCCAAATGAATTATAATAAATTTTGTTGGCAGCAGCGTAGCTGAAAAGAGTATGCCTGAAGCCAATGTTTTTTGTTCTAAATTCTTGTACACTATATATAAGATATTATCGGCTCTTCGTCATTCCCTATGGATAAGATGATTTTCACTTCCAGCCCGCGTTGGTTTTTATGAGAATATCCACACAAAACAACGAAGAGCCATATTCACATTCGAATACACAATTACAATAATTCTTTTTTTCCAGGACTTACATAATGTGCAGTTATGGATCAAGAGCTGCCAACTATATCTGTGGAGTAATCCAGATTGAAAATAATTTATTAGTCAAACAGCTGCCCATCCATTGAAATTATCGAACTTGAATGTGGTTTTCAACAACAAATATTTTTAAATATTATGCATGTTACTCATATTAGAAATAGATTTAAATTACGGATTCGAAATATCTAAGAGACCTCTACATTTTAACATAACTATATGTTTCTATATGATTCAATGACTGATTCTATACACTATATTTAAACTAGATTATCAAAGATTATATCATTCGTTAGCTTTATATCTACAAGATATATGTATATATTACTTCTATATATATAGCTCAAAATAAATTAGAACATTTTCAGGGGAGTTATTTATTATCAAGGATAAAAGAAAAGTTCAGTTTACAGGAAATTCTACTTATATTGTATCCCTTCCCATAAAATGGGTCCGGGATATAGGGCTTGCAGCAGGAGATACACTTACTCTCACACCCATGCCTAACAAAACCATGCTTATTTCTTCCAGTTCGGTTTCAAAGGAATCTTCTGTTTCCAGGGCAACAATAGATTATGTCCATTCGGATAGTGCAGAAAACAACCTCAGAATTCTTATTTCTTATTATCTTGTGGGTTGTGACTCAATCAGGCTGACTGCTAAAGAGGGCTTCAGTGCTTATGACCGCAAGTTTATCAAGGATTCTGTACGTCAGAAATTGATAGGTCTTGAACTTGTGGAAGAGTCAAGGAATGAACTGGTCTTCCAGTGCTTGCTTAATTACGATGATCTTCCTCTTGACAGAGTAATAAAAAATACGTATGGACTTGTCCTCTCCATGCTTGAGGACTCCATGACCGCCCTTAAGGACCACAATCTGGAAATCGCCGAAGACGTTATCCAGAGAGATGACGATGTAGATCGCTTCTACCTTCTTGCTGTCCGCCAGCTCAAAGCCGCAATCGAGGATATCGAAATCTCTGAAAAGATAGGGATGAGGAGTCCACGAGATTGCCTGGGATACAGGATTATTACAAAGAGTATCGAGCGCGTAGGGGATCACGCGGTCAAGATAGCTAGAAACGTTCTGAAAATGGACAATGGAGTCAGTGCTGATGACCCCATTTTCAAGATGGCTGAACTCTCTCGAAAAGTTTTTGAAAGCTCAATATACTCAATGGCAGAAGAAGACCTGCAGGCGATCAACAAAATTGTTGTGGAGGCCAAAAAAGTTTCCCAGTTTGGAATTTCCCTAGAGTCAAAGGATGTTGAAAACGAAGACAGTACCGAACTCAGCATGGTTCTTGAAAGCCTGCGAAGAGTAGCCGAATACAGCGCCGATATCGCAGAAGTTTCAATCAATATGAATGTAAAGAAGATCTAATAAATTTTGGGATTAGCTTGTTATATTGGAAAATAATTCATATAGGTTTATTTGAAGTGCATAATCGTTATGATTTAGTTCATTAAATTAATGTCTTATACAGTTGGGGGTTTAATGCTGTCGATTTATCAGTTTGAGCGCGTATAGTCCTATGGGGATTTAAGTTTTATCAAGAATCACGGGAGGGGGATTTGTAGCATCTTTTGAATATGTTCGGACAGTAAAGCCAGGTGATACTTTCAGTAACTGGCTTGTCGAGGTACTTGGGGATAGGATTCAGAACAAGGACTATAAAGTTCGTGTATTTAAATTAAGTCATGCATCGCATAGGGTCTGCAGATATGAATTCAAAGGGGAAAGATTCAGTGTTATAGCTAAATTTTTCGGGATACCCACGGGAATGATCGAAAAATACGATAGATACAGTTTGATGAAAAAGGAATATGAATATCTTAAAAAAGCTCGAAAGATAATTGATGTCCCAGAACCTATCGCGATAAATAAAGATTTTAAATATGTCCTGGTACCGAGTACGTACCTGGAAAGTCCCTTTTCTGGTATTTTAAGCACAGGGAGAAGCTGGATGAAAAGTTGAAACTCGTGGCTTTAATGCTCAGAAAGCTTCACAAAAATACCCAGACATATTATGATAGGGAGAATGAATTTTCAAAGTTTTATTATGTTTTAAATCACGTTAAGATCAGCCATCGAAGAAAAAAAGAGTATAAAATCTTACTTGAGAAATGGTGGCACAGTTCCCTTCTGGACAAAAAACACGGCTGTATGATTCACAACGATGCTACTCCCGTAAACTATATATTCCATAAGGGGAAGCCTTTTGCCCTTGATTTTGAGCTTGCTTCCTACCATGGGAATCCAGTTTGCGACCTCGGGATACTTTGCGCCGAGCTTAAACATTATTTTGCACGGGAAGGAGCAGACTGGGAATCAGAGCCCTACATCCGTCACTTCCTCTACTGTTACTGCAGGGATGAAAAGGAGTTCCTTGAAATTACCCGGATTCTTCCATTTTACATGGCTTACGACCTTTTGAGAATTGCAGTATTGAAATGGGATCCAGGTTACAAGAACTATCTTCTAAGGGAAGCCATAAAGTGTTTAGAGTCAATAGAGAAAATCTAAAGTCTGGAAAAACAATATTTTTTCCATCGGCCATTACAAGATTAAACCTACTTTCCACACCATTTTTTCACACAGAGCCTACCTCGAAACTGGTGCATCGATTCCGAAATAGGAAGATCAATAAAGATAGATTGGGACGAGTTCAAAAAGAAGAGCACAATAGAAAGGTTTTTTAGAATAATTTAATATATTTATACTATAAAAAACCTATAGAGCACTAAAAATATATAGTAAACACATATCGAATTCAAAACCCCTTCATTTCCATTGGAAATTCCATATGCGTTTCACCTTTGATATATTTATTGCGATAAAGCTAAACAAGAAATGCATAAGCATTCGGTCGCAGCAGGTTAAATAGCAAGTTGTTTCCGAAGAGTTTGGAAAATAAAAAGCCTTAGCATTTGGACTCAACTAAGGTCAAAAACGTCAAAAAGTGTTATTTTTATGCTATATAAGAATTATATTGGGAAAACGCCACAATGATATTCGGAGTTGTGCATAAAATTCGTTAACATTGCAAAAGCAGAGAGTTAAGAGATTTTATAAGCCTTCGGGGCTTAGAGTTTTTTAGGCTACCATCGAACCTATGGAATTATCCATTTCCTTAAGGCCAAGGACTTACATACTTAAAGTACAAAAACAAGTGTAACATACATTATAGTTTTAAATTCATATTATGGACAGCGAACGGTTTGATATTATTTATCATTTCAACTGCATAAGTCCTATAAAGAAAAAGATCAAATAAAAGAGGTTTAATCCTAAATCTTTAAAGTTGTCATTTATATCATCTTGAAAGTAGAGTTATTCCCCGAATATCTGCAAGATCCAATCTTTTATCTCATCTCTGACCCGTCGAAAGATCTTGACCTGTTCTTCCTCTGGTCCCACAGCTGCAGCAGGGTCCTCAAAACTTTTGTGAATTACTTCTCTTGCTCTGGGAGATTCGGTAAGAAGCTCTAGATTCGTGCTGCAGATAGGACATGACACTTTAGCCCGATCGCAAACTGTGACCGCCATATCAAAAATGGTATCCTGAAATTCCTGGGGAGTTTTGGAGTGCTGACCGGAGATATCGATACCTATTTCCTTCATGACCAGAACAGCGTAAGGGTTAACAGTTGTGGCTTTGACGCCGGCGCTGTAAGCCTCGTATCGATCTCCGTAAATAGTCCTCAAAAGCCCTTCGGCCATCTGGGACCTGGCTGAGTTGTGGGTGCATAGAAAGAGAACCTTCTTCTTTTCTTGTGATATCATGCTATTACCATCTTATTACGCTCTAATAAACTATTATGGTATTTGTTTTGATACTCTTTTCCTTCTCGTTATACTGGATAGGATAACATTCATGCACACGATCATGACCATGTTCATCTACTACCAGTTAGTTTAAAACTTTAATATATAGAATATATGCAGAAACTATATAAATGATCGTATTCATTTAGATTCTTACTAATATTGGTAGTAAATCACAATGATATAAAAGTAAAAAAGCGACAAGTTTGGTTATGCATATGAATTCGGATAGTGTAACTATGTTTCAATCAATGGTTCCAACGATTCCACAACGCGTTTTAGACGATCTTGAGAGGTTCATATCTGAAAATTACCACAAGGCTTTACCACATTCCCTAATTATTTCACAAGCTTTTTGTTTGAGGTTTCAAGATTATGGAAAACTTTTTGGTATGCCTGCAATAACCTGTGCGGTAGAATATATGAAAACTTATCAATCTTAAGTTCTACTGTTTACTTTTCTTTTGGGCTAGGACTACTAACTTTTATATATTATAGTTTAAATTAATTCCATATAAAAGATATAAGAGTAATCCAACAGTTCCTGTCCAGTTATTGCTTAGCCGATATAGTTATTACTTAGAGTTTTTCACTACTTTCAAACAGACCTTAGGGCCGCAACTCACAAGAATTCACTAATGTTTTCTGTTCTAATCAAGAGTGTAAATTTTATAGTATTCCTAGAAAAATATCATAGGAAAAGATAAATATCAAATCAAAAGCAAGAGCGTTCAAAAATATATCTGCTATAAATACTGCAAAATGTTCAATGATCGAACCAACACCTTTTCTTTAATCATCTCAAAGATGAATTCATTATCCACTTAGCTTAAAAATGGCTATCAAGGAAATGTCAATATAAGCCATTGTGGAAATACTAGAAGTTCAACCAGCTACAGTTGGTAACTGGTCGTTTCGCTGCACGAGACAGCGTCATATGTAGTGGCTAACAAAAAACTGAGATATGCTCAAGTAATCAACAATAGACAAGTAAGGAAGCTCCAGAAAGTTGAAAACAGAGTCATCTTTGGTTAAATAGATTAAAGTAAGATCTGGATGAGTTTACTTGAGAGATAGGATCTTAACTTTAGACCGGATAACACCAGAACCTAAGAAAGACAATAAATTTTTTTCAAAAAAGTTAAATAATTGTATAATCAAATGAGGCTTTACTGCACTCAACTTAACTTTTTCGTGAGTTCTAGAGAATTAACAAAAAAATTGAGGTTTGAAAAAGAAAATACCTGAAAAAGAATGTGGAATTGCTAAGAATAAATGGACATTAACAGATTTGTTAAATTACGTTTTTTCTAAAAATGAAGACTAATTAATGAGGGAGCACCAAAAATAAGAAAAGGAAATAATCCCTTTTAATTAACTCAAATTTTAGGCAGCTTTTGCCTCCTTAGTTCTATTTACTTTTGTCCCATTAACAAGTGAAAGCACTTCAGAGGGAATATAGACCTTATTGGTTACTGGAGCATAGATAACTGTTCCTTTAAGTTTATGGGTTATGCCGTCTTTAATTAGAATGTTCTTGCTCACCGGTAATTCGGCACTTCCGATCTTCAGAACAGGATTTGAGGAGTCTGCCATGTCCAGTAAATACTCTTTTTCGTCCAGCTGATCGTCTCTATTGTCTATAGAGAAAACCTCACCTACTTCTACAA
Organism: Methanosarcina subterranea; assembly: GCF_055385895.1. Classification (NCBI taxonomy): domain Archaea; kingdom Methanobacteriati; phylum Methanobacteriota; class Methanomicrobia; order Methanosarcinales; family Methanosarcinaceae; genus Methanosarcina; species Methanosarcina subterranea. The sequence continues at coordinate 4,551,674 of NZ_AP042426.1, forward strand.
ATAGACACGAATTGGTCTCGTTAAGGTCAAATCCGAGTTCTTCAGCGATATACCCCGCAATCTCGGTATTGTCTATGTGGCCTGCAGGATAATCAGGGCCATAAGCCCACAGAGGAACGTCTTCCCCACAATGCCCATGAGTGGTCCATCCAATAACGGTATGATTTCGACTGATTACTTCGCTGATTGCATAGTCGAGGGAGAGACCTTCTCCATTGTTATACAGCTCAAGAATTTCAGTTACATCATCATCAGTTGCATCAATCCCCCACCAGGTTTTTAGCTGGGATTTAATGTTTTCGGAGGAGACATCTGTTCCTATTTTTTCCGCAACACCTGCAGAGCTGAGCTTCATACCTTTGAGAGGATCAATGACGTCTTCTACGGTTGTAGAAGTATAATTGGCATCAGAATCACTGCCAATGGTCATCCCGCCGGTATTGTGGTCAGGGAAAGTCAGGACAAGGGTATGTCTATCTTTTTCTGCAAATTCGACTGCAACCTTAACAGCTTCGTCAAAAGCCAGGAAATCCGTGACAGCATAAGCAGGGTCATTAGCATGATTTGCCCAATCTACCTGGCTCCCTTCTACCATGAGGAAGAAGCCATCTTTGTCCTGAGAAAGCAGTTCAATGGCTTTTCCGGTCATCTCTGCAAGAGAAGGTTCTTCAGGTGCAAGTTCGGCACGGTCGATATCCGGTGCCATGTGACTGCTAGCAAAAAGTCCCCATGTTTTTCCCGAGGACAGATTCAACATTTCATCTCTGCTGTCAACATACTGGTAGCCCCTATCAAGAAGCACTTCTGTCAGGTTTTCTCCATCAGTCCTTTTTCCACCTTCGGCTTCAGGCACGAGATGGCGGGAACCTCCTCCAAAGACTACATCAATATCTTCATAGACCATCTGTTCCATAATCTCGTTTTCATTATCCCTATTATCTACATGAGAAGCAAAAGCCGCAGGTGTGGCATGGGTAACTCGGGAAGTTGCTACAAGCCCTGTAGCCTTGCCTTCAAGTTTTGACCCTTCAAGCACGGTTGCAAGCGGGCTGTATTGCAAGTCTTCAGAAGGGCTTTCTAGTATACTTAAAACAGAAGCATTACTTGGCCCGACACTTACAAAGCCGTTAGTTGTCTTATATCCGGTGGCAAAAGCAGTTGCAGCTGATGAAGAATCGGTAATAACCGAGTCTGTGCTGTAAGTAGAGACCAGTCCAGCTACCATTTCGTCAAGCATCAGAGGATTTCCACTGTACCATCGGGCAAGGGTCTGGACACTCTGAGAACATCCATCAGGGACTAGAATAATCACGTTTTTAATTTTAGCTTCCGACCCTGGACAAGATTTGCAGTTTACGGAATCAGTGAAATCAGTATAATTACCTGAGTAATCTTCATTACTCAAATCAACTTCCACAGCTACTGCAGAACCAATATTTCCCAGCAGCAGAAGCCCTACGACGAGGGTTAGTAGAACGTTTGTTTCTTTAGTATCCATGAAAACTACCTCAAATTGAGAACAGATTTTGAAGAGCAGGCCCAATATCAAACCATACTCCAATTTTTAATCTCAATTTTGAAGAGGTAGCCAGACTATATGAATTTTTCACATATAAAATATGTATCACTGCATATTTAATATGTAAAAAGTATGACTATATAACACTATTTTTGGTACCAGCAGTTTGCCAAAATATTTACCGTATATATTTCACTTATATAGCGGATCTCAAAACTGATCCATTTTCAATGAGTAAGAGTTTTCAGAACTGTTTTTCATGATCAGAAACTCAATTCATTATTCCGAAAAACAGGATTTAGAGAGGCGATTTTGAGTTTTGGGATAAGCTTTATAATAAAAGATAATGGATAAAGAATCATTTATGTTTCAGATTTTTTTCGGTATGTTGCCGAACAGTATAATTTCATAAATTATTGAAGTAGCAATTGTACAACAGTAAGAACAAATTTCACATTGAGCAAATAACAAAGAATTAAGTTATTTATACATAAAATACAGTACTTAGAGTTATACTATATAGACTAATACGAAAAACTATATATGCTTTGAAAAAATAGAGATAGAGCAGTCGATATTAGGAGGAAGAGATGGATAGCATAAAGTTATTCAAAAAAGCCACAGATACAATTAGTACAATCTTTCTTTATATATTGCTGCTGGCGTTAATTGTAGGAATGGCAAAAACCTTACTCGACATTCGCTTTATTATTTTTGAGTCCCTTGAAAGCGGCTTCAACCACATGGTAACAAGTGTGTTAACGGTCTTTATTGTTATTGACCTTTTCAAAGCTTTTGTTGATTATCACGAACATGACAGAATCAAGCTTACGGATATAACGGATGCTACAATTTTAATAGTCCTGCGTGAGATCGCTGTGGGCCTTTATTCCCAAGAGTTTGAATATGAATTTGTTTTAAGTTTGGCGACTTTACTGCTCGTACTGGGTATAATGAGAGTACTTGCTGTTAAATATTCTCCAGCAAAAACCCAAGCATCTTATATTTTTGATCAGGGAGAAGGGCAACCTTCAAAAGCAGGCTTGAAAACCATATTTGATTATTGCAGTCCTGTTCATGACAATAATTAACCTTTTATAATCCCAGAACTGCTGGCTTTAACCAAACTCCATGAAAGTGGAAGAACAAATCCCACAAAATACGTTCTTTCAAGATGAAACGTTGTTGTTAAGGCTTATTATTCCATTTAAGAAGAGAAATATGGAAATTATGTTTAATGCGGCAAATAAAAAAGAGATTTCAAAGTTTCAATGCCAGATAATTAGGGTTAATTCATCTAAAATTTGGAACGTATCAGGGGGTATTATGTTCTTGTGAAAGATAGCAAAAGACATAATCAGAAAAAAGGACATCTATGAAAAATACTTATTTTTTGAAATTGCAGGATTAAAAGATTTTAAGGGAAAAAGAAGTTGGTTACTGGCGAAATTTCAGATGAAACTCTCGCAATGTATCTCTTTATCCTGTTTAAACACTCGGCTCAGTGGCCGATACTTAATCAAAGGACTGAACATTCGGTTATATTCTTAAACACTCAGTCAAATTCAGCATTTCTGAATAATTTTTGATGTATCAATTTAATTCTTTATGTCGTTATGCAGTGTTTCGTGATTTCCAGTTTATTTTTTTGCTGAACAGCAATATTCTTATAAGATCTTTATTCCATCCCAATCAGAAAGTTCTGCATCAAGAACTCCTTCGTGGACCATCTTCTCGATTTCATTTTCGACCTGGCAGTAAGTGAACTGGTAGTCATGTGAGATCGCGGAAATGACATCTGGGCTATGGCAGAACCTATTGGGAAAGGCTGCATTAAACATTGCTACGTTTTCAATAATCAAACTTCTCAGTTGTTCCATTTTTTATCACCTCTTTTAAAGTCTGTATTTAGTTTGTTATTATTTCTATTTCTGTTTGTTCTCTTCGACACACTATAGTTATCTGCCAGCTATTTATAGCTTTTCGCTATAAAATATATAGAAAATGTATTTATAAATAATCATGTGCAACTTGGATTCAAACGTTAGCTCTCTAGAAGTCCTGTTCTTGTTTAGATTTTCGAATTCTCAAACAAATTCATAAAGAAAAATAAGTTAGTGATAAGCTTGTTCCAAAACTGCCTGCATTTCCTTCGAGCTGGTACTCCTCTGAAATAAATCAAGGTTAATCGTATTCGAGATCCATCATATTGATCTCTATTTGCACGGCATTAAGCCAACTTGAGTGTTTTCGCACATGATGAAATTCTATCTTGTTAAGAATCTACTTTGCCTCATATTCATTGAATGTTTCATAGAATGACTTTTCTTCATGGATATGAGATTGTCCGTAATTAATATGTTAAAAATAATTAAATTGCTGAGACACTAGGTGATCAAAAAATCTGTTTAGTTAAGTTTGACATGCTCAGCCGTTGTAAGGTAAACAACGCTTTCACAGATATTACAGCAATGATCTGCAATCCTCTCAATATAACGAATCAGGAAAAGCAAATATGTGGCTCTGGAAATAATGTTTGTATCTTTTGCCATCATTTCTATCAGCTCAACCCAGACTGCGTAAAAGAGCTTGTCGACCTCATCATCTCGGGCTGCTGTCGCTCTTGCAAGTTCTGCATCCTGAGTCAAGAAGGCTTTCATAGAGTTTTCAATCATATATGCTGCAATATCAGCCATTCTTTTTGTATCTATAAGTGGCTTTATATGGCCACCTTCAATCTTTCCGGGTATTTTGGCAATATTGATTGAGAGTCCTACGATTCTTTTAAGATCTGCTTCAATCTTAAGTGCAGACACGACAAGCCGAAGATCACTTGCCATAGGCTGCTGAAGCGCAAGAAGATCAAAAATTGAAGCCTCAATTCCCTCCTCAAGCTTGTCCACTCCAGGTTCAAGGGCAAGAGTCTTATTGGCAAGCACAACATTGAGGTCTATAACTGCTTCCATTGAGTCTTTGAATATCAGTTCAGACATTTCCCCTAGAGAAAGTACGGACCCTTTGAGAAGGCCCAGTTGCTGAAGGTATCGTTCTTGAACCATTTTAATCACCCAAACCTGCCAGTAATGTAACCCTCAGTACTTTTTTCCCTGGGATTTTGAAAAATCTGCCTTGTCTGACCGAACTCAATCAGTTTTCCCATAAGGAAAAATCCCGTATAGTCCGAAATCCTTGCTGCCTGCTGCATATTATGAGTTACAATTACTATTGTATAGTCATTTTTAAGGTTCATGATAAGATCTTCAATCCTTGAAGTGGAAATCGGGTCAAGAGCGCTACAGGGCTCATCAAAAAGAATGATTTCGGGTTTTACTGCCAGAGTCCTGGCAATGCAAAGTCTCTGCTGCTGCCCACCGCTCAGGGAAAGAGCAGAAGACTCGAGCCGATCTGAGACTTCATTCCAGATAGCAGCCGAACGAAGGGCACCCTCAACAACCCCATCCATATCCTTTTTACTCACACCATGGAGACGCGGTCCGTAGGCAATATTATCATAAATGGACATAGGGAAAGGATTTGGCTTCTGGAAAACCATTCCCACATGTCTTCGAAGGTTAACTACATCTACGTCTTTTCCGTAGAGATTCTTACCTTCAATTGAAACTTTACCTTCGACCCTGCAGTTTTTTACAAGATCATTCATCCTGTTTAAACACCGGATGAAGGTGGATTTACCGCAGCCAGAGGGACCTATAAGAGCAGTTACGCTGTTTTTGGGGATATGCATTGAGATATTATTAAGAGCCTGTTTTTCCCCATACCACAGATTTAGATTTTCTACTATTATATGAGGCTGAGTTACGTTTTGAACAATTTCAGTCATTTATGGACCTCAATTATCACATAAGCATTGAAAGATTAGTAAAAAGTCAGTCAGATTTTCAATTTTTGCCTGTAATGCCTGCGGATCAAAACCGCGATGATGTTTAATCCCAGCACAATCATCAAAAGAACAAGAGCTGTCCCATACTGAAGATGTCGGGTTTGAGTGATGTTTGTCCCAGAAGTAGCCAGCACGAAGAGGTGGTAAGGGAGAGCCATAAATTCAGAATAAATCGAGTCAGGTAGTCTTGGCAGGAAGTAGGCCGCACCTGTTAGAAGGATAGGAGCGGTTTCACCTGCAACTCTTCCGATACTCAGAATAGAACCTGTAACAATTCCGAGGATAGCCGAAGGCAGTACCACATGCCTTATAGTCTGCCATTTGCTGATCCCAAGTGCAAGTGAAGAATCTCGATATTCATTTGGAACTGCGATCAGTGCTTCCTGGGTAGAACGGATAATTACCGGGATAATTAGAAGGGAAAGGGTGAGGCAAGCCGACAGTAAAGAAGAACCAAAACCAAAGTACTTAACAAATAGAGCCAGCCCAAAAAGCCCGAACACTACAGAAGGAGTTCCTGCAAGGTTATTGATTGCCATTTCTATAAGCCAGGTGGTGCGGGTTTCTCCTGCGTACTCGTTAAGATAGATGGCAGCCATAATCCCGGTAGGAAGAGCTACACCCATTGACCCTATGATGAGGAAAACAGTACCTACAATTGCCAGATAAATCCCTCCCCTGAGTCATCCTCATACGGGGCATTTCAGTAAGAAACTTAACGCTAATTGCACTGTACCCATTATAAATAATGTAAGCGAGGATAACGACCACAAACCCGGCTACAGTCATTGCTGAAAGGGTGAGCAGTGCAAAGGCGACTTTTTCAGCTGTTTTTGCACTCAATCCTATGCTAAGTCCACCCTGCATCCAAATAGATTTATGATCATTTTCATTTACTTTTGAACTTAGTTCCACGCTCAGTCCACCTTAAATCTGTATCGTTTTTTGATCATATCCGCAATCAGGTTAATCAGAAAAGTTATGATGAAAAGAACGGTTCCGACTGCAAAGAGGGCATGAAAATGAGCACTTCCCTGAGGGACCTCTCCCATTTCAAGTGCGATTGTGGCAGTCATTGTCCTTACAGGATCCAGAATGCCTCCGGGAAAAGAAGGAATTACTGCAGTATTTCCGGTTACCATCATGAGAGTCATTGTCTCCCCTATAGCCCTTCCTATGCCGAGCATTACGGCGGCCGAAATTCCGGAAAGGGCTGCAGGGACTATGACCTTGTATATAGTTTGCCATCTTGTGGCGCCCAGAGCAAGTGAACCCTGCTTGATAGTGCTGGAAACCGCACTTATGGCATCCTCGGAAATCGTAATTATCGTGGGAAGCGCCATAATTCCAAGCATAATGGAACCTGTAAGAGCAGTTTGTCCGGTAGGCAGGTTAAAGGTATTCTGCACAACCGGAACCAGAATAACAAGCCCGAAAAACCCGAATACAACAGAGGGAATCCCTGCCAGGATCTCGATAAAGGGTTTCAGGGCATCTGCAACCTTCGGGTGTGCAATTTCAGAAATATAAATAGCAGAAGCAATCCCCAGAGGTACTGCAAAAAGAATTGCTCCGGCAGTAACAATAAGAGAACCGAAAAACAGAGGCAATAGCCCGAACTGTCTGTTCACGGATGTTGGGTACCAGAATTTCCCTGTGAGAAAGTCCAGAAGGGACGTGTCTTTAAAGAGAAGTAAACTATCCCTGAATAAAAATAGGCATATAAGGAAAAGGATGACAACCGTAAGGGCGCTTACTGAGAAAAGCACCGATTCGATTGTTTTTTCCTTATAGTTCCTGTTAAACATGTTTTTACCTTGAAATAACTTTTACCGCCACTACTGATTTACCTTTATTACTGATCTACCGGGAAGTATCCGACTTCAGTGACCAGACTCTGTCCTGTTTCGCTGAGTACAAAGTCTATGAATTCCTTTGTGAGACCTGCGGGTTCCCCGTTGGTGTAGAAGTAGAGAGATCTCGAAAGCGGGTATGCACCGCTGAGAATGTTTTCAGAGCTTGGAGCTTCAGAGCCGTTTCCGGCATCCAGACTTAAGGCTTTTACACTCTCATCAAGATATGCAACACCTATGTAACCGATTGCATTGGGATTTTGAGAAACCTCCCCCACAATTCCGCCCGTTGCAGGTTGTGTAAGTGCATCAGGCCGATATTCGTCCCCCTGTAAAACTTCTTCCTTGAAGTATTCATAAGTCCCGGAACTGCTGTCCCTGGAAATTACTACAATTTCTAAATCCTTACCGCCAACATCCTTCCAGTTGCTGATGCTTCCGTTATAGATGCCGCGCAGCTGATCAAATGTAAGTTCAGAAACAGAGTTTTCGGGGTTTACAACAACTGAAATGCCGTCATAAGCAATAGTAGTCTCCACCGGATTGATGCCGTTAGCTTGAGCAGCTTCTATTTCTTCAGCTTTCATTTCTCTGGATGCCGTAGCAATATCCACCTCACCGTCAATGAGAGCTGTAATCCCAACACCTGATTCGCCACCGGTAACGGTTACACTTTTATCAGAATTTTCAAGCATAAATTCTTCAGCTTCAGCCTGAGCAAGGGGGAGAACCGTATCTGAACCTTTCAGAGTAATACTCTGCGATTCGGCTACAGGGGCTTCGGCTGCAGGAGCTCCATCGGAGGAGGTTTCCTCAACCTGGGAAGAACCTTCACTATTTTCATTTCCAGTACATCCAATTCCCAGAAATACAAGTCCAAGCACCAGTAGCGTGAGGACCGCGTATGTTTTGAAATTATTTACCATGTCACACATACTCCTTTAAAAAATGCAACTAATCAATGATCTACATCCTAACTGATACAGTACAATACACAATTAAAAAAAGCGTATATAAAGATTATCAACATAATCTATTTGGAACCACATATGAGTATAGGCATATATAGTCAAACCGTATAATATATAGTTACTGTGTAAAGAATATAACGATTAGTTGCAGTATGAAAAGATCATTATAATATTCTTTAATATTAGACTATCCCAAACCCATTTATGTTCTCATATCCACAAGAGTCTCACAACTGCTTTTCTGACCAGTAACTCGATTGATTAGTTATAAATCGAGATCTAAAGAAATAGTTTTTGACTTTTTTGGATCAGCTTATGAAATCCTTACTCTAAGATTAACTTCAATATAACTTTATTATTTGTCCTTAAACTTCTTTAATTCATATTACGATAAAATAGATTGAGTATTTAGATGTACACAGTACTATGACGGAAATATATAGATATTTGGACAATATACAAATACAAGAAAAAACCATCCCTTTATGCAAGAAGAATTTAACCCATTAACGCCCTCACCACACCACAAACCCATCTAGAATTCTCTGCCCTGAAATAGTACCCTTCTTATAAGTAACGGGTGAAAACCGGGCTTTTTTCTTCTTCTAACTAAGTAGCTACCTATTGTTGAAATTTTGCTATATCCTAAAAACTTTGAAGGCGAATCTCCGCTGAAAGAAAAAGAAATTCTCGAATCTCGGTTAATATGCTTATTTCTTCAACTTGAAACCTTACAGGCTCAAGAGGTTCGCAAGCTTCAATTTACAAGAGGTAAGGTCTTAAGTTAAAAACTGACATACTTCCCATGCAAACTGTGGAGAAGTTTTTTCTCTGACTGCACGTTTACTGAAGATAGTACGAGCCAGGATCTTTTGAGGGGTATCAGTGCACCCTTTCCCTGCATCTCTTTCTACAGAGAATTGACCACTGTCTTTTGGCGTCAACGCTATGTTAAAGGCAGCATTGGCATCGGCATGGTCAACGTGCCCGCAATCTGGGCACTCAAATCGCTTGCTGTGTCGGTTGCCTGTATGTCCGCAGCGACTGCACTTCTTGCTTGTCGCATAGGGATCAATATAGACTACCTCTACTCCCCGCAACCTGGCCTTATATTCGATAAACTGCTGGAGCTGGTGAAAAGACCAGTTGTTCAAAGAGTATTCATTTGAACAAGTAAGTTTTTTGTCTTTGTTTTTATTTGGCTTACATTTTCCTGAGCCATTGGTCTTACTATTGAGTTTCCGAATTCCTTTTAGATTTTCGAGTTTAATCCCACATCCGTTATACAGAGCAATGTCTACAATCTTTCGGCTTATTTTATGGTTCAAGTCTTTTACAATATTCTTTTCTCTTTGTTTGACAGCTTCTAGTTGTTTGTTTTTGCCTCTATTCTTGAGCCGGTTTTTTATATTCTCGTATTTTTTATGTGTGTGGTAGCGCATTTTTCCCAACTTCCAAATTTTACCGGAATTTGGGTCAGCTACAACTGCTATATGCCCCCTGGTATTTCGATCGACACCTATATAGCGTCCGGTGCTTTCTGGCTCTTCGTCTGGAAAGACAACCGCTACGTAAGCATAGATGTTGTCGATTTCAATCTGGGAGACCTTTTTAAAGTTGTTAGAAAACTTATAATTCAACAGGAGTTTCAAGCAGGAAATGAAAAGGGTTCTTTCATCCCTATTGACAATTATTGCTCTCGAAGGTATGATTAATTTCATACTTTTTGCGGATCTGAGGTTCTGGTTCTGAGAATATTTCTTGAGAATCTGACTAGAAATAATTGATTTCAAACCTATATGCTTGACATCTTCAGGAGAAAGAGATCCAGAAGCATGAGAAGAATCATTTGTGGGCAAAGAATCGCGAATAGGAGGAACAGAGTAAGCAGTTGAGAATTCATGAAAGGTCTCAAAAGAGGTAGAAAACGAGGGTGATAGCGAAGACAAAGGAGAAGAAATGGAGAAATGAGGATAAGAGGGAACAGTTTTTTGTGCAGGAGGCGGATTAAAGCTAGGTTTTTGAGTCCGAGATTTAATACAGAACTCAGCAACCTTTTGTGCCTTTTTTAACTCCTCTGAAAAGTTTCTATTATGTTTGACTTTATAAGTCAGTATCATTCAGTTTACTGCTCCAAGGTCGATATTTATTATTCATATTTCAGGTTTGTAAGTCCTATGGCATTCAGATTTTAAAAAAATCAGCTCTGCAGTAAGATTATACACATCTCCAAGCATCACGGATATGCATTGCATTCATCCCAAGGCTTTGAGGGGCATATATATCATTTTCTGGGGTGTCTCCAATTGATAGCACTTCCCAGGGTTCAAGTCCAAGACCATCGAGAGCCATTTTGAAAAGCCTTGTATCAGGTTTTTTGATTCTGTGGTCTGAAGACATTATAACAAAATTGAAGCGATCATATAAGCCCAGGAAGCGGAGTTCCTGTTCAGTAAAAACTCTCTGGGCATTCGAAACAATGCACTTAGGAATATTTCTGTATTTCTCAAGCAGGCGAAGGCTCTGAGGGTAAGCCTCAAGTTTCTTTAAAGATGCAGTTCTAAAAACCTTTGCGGTTTCAATGCCAAGCCAGAATGGATCGATTTTCCTGAAAGCATTTTCTGCACAGATCTCGGCAAAAATTTCTTCTATACGGATATCAGGGTACTTCTGACCCGAATTGCCCAGTCTGCTTATTACTTTCCACTTATATTCTTCTCTTAGCCTACCAGGTTCGATCCTTACTCCCTGATAGAGTAACCATTTGCTGACCTTTTCATTTGTTTCCCAGCTTCCCTCATCAGTTTTAATATCAATGAGAGTTTTATAACAGTCAAAGATTAAACCTTTAATGTTTCCATTTTGGAGCATGGGAAGTCTCCTATTTAGCTATTAATTACATAGATTTTTATTTATGTATAAGATATTTCATTAATACTAGAATTAACCTTCAATTATATATACATTATCTCAATATGTATAGTATGTGCAATAATATCTATATAGAAGGGGATTCTACATATAAAAGAATAATTAAGAACTAAAATATTAAAAAGGAGAAGATACAAGCCTAATTGTTTATTAGCCGTCGCATATTATCCTTCCAAGGCACTTATATTTCCCAGCTTTTTGAAGTGAGAGATGTATAGGATTTCAGCGCCAGACTTTAGCCAGGCAAGTCTAGATTTCTCATCTTATTTTCGAATATTGGGTAATAGCTTTACGCCGTCAGGTTAACTACTTTTTCTATTCTGGAAACCAGTAACTTTTCAGATCTAATATACATATAAGCAGGAAACCCCGATCTCGAAAAATTCTGGAAAAACTTCATTGCCAGACTATTAATTCTGGGAAACTCTCTAATCCTCTCATTTGCAAAGAAACCTATCAGCTTGTCAAAAGTCTTTACATTTGTGGTAAAATCCCTTTCTTCCCTCGCATTCCGATCCATTGAAAAAACCAGCTCTACCCAGGCATTCAGCTCTTTTGTAAGGTGGCGCTGGGCTCCTCCTTCAATTACCATATAGGACCTGCCATTTTTGATATTATCAAAATACTCTCTGAAAGAATCTCCTTTTGCAAGGGTATATACTGCACCCATACCTCCTGTATGGCTGTCCGTAGTGGCAGCAAGACCTTTCCCATATTTTCGAGCAAGAGCAGAAGTAATCAGGTTCTTTTCCGTTAAGTCCTGCATGTTATATTCAATAACAGGAAACTGCTTTATAAGCTCAGGCACAGCCCAGAGATTGGGACGGTCTCCTATGGCAAACCAGAAGGGATGGTTGTATATGTGCGGGAGGTCGTGAACCCTGAGGTAACGGATAAAACTTTTGAAATCATGTTCCTGGCTGGCTATAGACTCAAGTTCTCCGAACTCTTCCGAGTCAAGCTCAAAAACATTAACATGAAGGGTATGCCCTGCATTTTCGAGGTCTTTGATTGAAATCTCAACCCCCGGAACCAGCCCCTCTTTATCCCAGCCGAGAAGGTCATATGCTTTGACAGTATCATGGTCGGTAAAGGTCACATAATCAAGTCCTTTAGCCTTCGTTTTTTCAAAAAGAACTGCAGGATGCATCGCCTTTGCCGGAGGGACGTCATAGGAACAGGAGGAGTGAACGTGCAGGTCCATCTTTTTCCATCCTTCCCGAAGCAGAGTTTCTGCAAGCTCAGAACTTACCGTTGCTTTAGGATTATTTTCGGGTTTTTCTCGCATTAACAAGCACGACCATTTTATTCTGATTTCTTTATGTGCGAAATATTCGAGAAATTCTTATCCAGTTAAAAGGACGTCGGCAGAAATATAAAGATATTTCGCTAAAAAACTATTTTTTTACAATAAATCCATATGTTATTGGACAAATAAAAAGTTAGCTCGAAAAAAATAGAGACAAGAAATTCATAGGAAAAAAGACCCTTAAAAAGAAAAAATCAGAAAAGGGAGGAAAAATAAGCCCTTAAAGCATTATTTTTAAGTTTGTATGAATGAAATAAACAAAATAAAAAGAAAAGAAATATAGAGCATATAAATCCTCCTTTTGTAAAAATCATCTTTTTGAAGGGCAAAATACTTTGAAAAATAACCGAAGCGGAAGGACCAGAGAAAAATCAGAAGTATAGATATATAAAACAAATAACAATACTTAAGAGAATTGACACATAGAAAAAAGAAAAAATATATATACATGAGATGAGTATCTACTAACTAGTAGCGTGGGACCAAAAAAGAACAACTGGAATATACGAACACCCAAATTATACGAACAGACCAAAAAGCGTGCCATCAGTAAAAAGTTTATCAAAGTCTCCCTCCCATGTTACTTCCCTTTAAACGGATTTTACCTCAAATCTCTTCTTTTTATTTTTCAATTCACACAGATTGTTTTTGAAGCTTTTAGACTCATTTTTGAAGCTTTTATAAATCTGCAGGAAAGTGTTTAACTTAAAAAAGATATTTATCCCTATAAATTACGGCAGGGAAGAGCGATAGGTATATGAAAATCTTACTGTTCATATGAGAAGGGCTTGGACATACAGGCCGCTGCCTTGCGCTGGGGAAAGAACTGCTTGCTGCAGGACATGAAGTGAGCTTTGGAGCTTATGGTTACTCAAAGGAACTGGTGAAAAAAACAGGCTATTCGGCATATGAGACCCATCCGGAAATCAAGCTGATTGGAAAGACCGGGACCTTTGACATCGGAAAATCCATCAAAGAATCCCTGAGTAATCTCTCCCCCGCAGGGTTCAGGCGGCTCCTTAAGCTGATTGAAGACCTGAAGCCCGATGTTGTACTTTCGGACGGGTACTACTCAGGCATCCTTGCTACCCGGTTAAAGAAAGTCCCTGTTTACTTCATAGGGCACCAATTCAATATGGAAGAGTTTTTTCAGAAAAAGGGCTCTCTTGTAGGAGCGGCAGGAAAGCTTGTCAAAAGATTTTACAAATACATATTTAGCAGCGTTGACGGGATGATAGTTCCCGATTATCCGCTCCCTTATTCAGTAAACCGGAAAAATTTTACCATTTCAAGGAATATCAATAATAATATCTTTTTCAGCGGCCCCCTCATCCGGTGCAGATACCGGGAAGTCAAGGCAAAACCCTTCAAGCACCCGAATGTCCTTTCAACAATCGGAGCCTTCGGGTACAGGGCAGCCATATTCCGAAAAGTTCTTGAGGCTGCGAAACTGGACCAGGACATTCACTATACTTTTATTTCAGGACCCGAAATCGATCCCGAACAGTTTCCTGAAATCCTTGACAACGTGGAGTTTACTGGTTTTACGATAACCCCTTTCCTTACTACAGAGGCTCGGACCTGGTAATTACTGCCGGAGGGCACGGAACTATTATGGAGAGCCTTGCCTTCGGGCTTCCTGTGCTTTCCTTTCCGGACGAAAAACATACAGAGCAGGAAAATAATGCCACCGTGCTCGAAGAGGCAGGATACGGAAAGCGGATGAGTTACCTGACGCCCCCAGAGGTTATCCTTGCCTGTATCCGGGAAGTCCTGGAAGATGAGAATTACAGTAAAAAAACCCGGAGGCTAATGGAACTTGCCGAAGTGCTGGACGGGCCTGCAGCTGTCAGAAAATTTCTTGAAGAAAAGATTGAAGGCAGACATGATGGAGAAGAAAACTCAAAGGAAGAAGAATCGAGGTCAAGGAGAAAAAGCAAATAGAAGTAAACACATCCTAAAAATGAGGGATAAAGGATGAAAATAATGATTTTTATATGCGGGGAAGGGCTTGGCCATACCAGCCGCTGCCTTGCGCTGGGAAAAGAGCTTCTTAATACAGGGCATGAGATTAAATTCGGGGCTTACGGTTACTCGAAGGACCTGGTCGAAAAGACTGGGTATACTGCACAGGAAATACCCTCGGAAATAAAACTGGTTGGGAAGGCTGGGGGCCTTGATTTGACAGGATCAATCGAAGCAACCTTCAAAAACGCCCAGCTTCTCGGAGGCCCGAAGGTCCTGAAGCTTATCAGGGACTTTGGACCGGATGTGGTGGTTTCGGACAGCTATTACCTGGGGGCTCTTGCTGCTATGGTCCTTAAGATTCCTGTGTATCTTATTATCAACCAGTCAAATATGGAAGAGTTTTTCAAGGACCGGGGAGTTCCAATCAGGATTCTCGGAGGGCTGACAAAAAAGTTCTACAAAGGGGTCTTTGAAAAAACCGATAAAATAATTATTCCGGATTATCCCCTGCCCTACACAGTCTGCAAGAAAAATCTGGATTTTGCTCCCAAACTCCGGGAAAAGCTGTTTTATAGCGGCCCGCTTTTAAGGGAAAAATATGAAGACGTAGACAGAATCCCTCTGGAAAAACCTCATGTCGCTTCCCTTATCGGAGGCTTCGGATACAGGGAGCCAATTTTCAGGAATGTGCTCACAACTGCTATGCTTGATCCCGGAATTAACTATACACTCATTTCAGGCCCTAACCTTGATCCTTCAAAGTTCAGAGACACTCCGAAAAATGTTCAGCTTCTCAGGTTTGTAGAAGATACTTATCCGTATATCAGGAGTTCGGATGCCGTGATAGCTCCTGGCGGGCACAGCACGATCATGGAAGCTTTAAGCTTCGGGGTTCCTGTCCTCTCTTTCCCGGACGAAGGGCACAACGAGCAGGAGAATAATGCTGCAGTAATTGAAGAGGAAGGCTACGGAAGAATGCTCAGTTACTCCACCCCACCCGAGGTCATCCTCGAATGCATACGTGAGGTCCTTGAAGATGAAGAGTATAGAAATAAAGTAGAAAGGCTGCAGAGGCTTGCAACTGAGCTGGACGGCCCAAAAGCTATCAGAGAAATGCTGGAAAAAGAAATTGGAAAAAAGGCTCCCTGAAAAACTTCTTCAGCGTCCTTTCAGTATCCTTTTGAGTGCCACTGTAAAATTCCTGCAGGTTATGCAGGCTAGGGTTATCAGAAAAATCCGAAGCTTATTTCGCTTGCGATTCCTCAGATATGAGGCTTTTAAGGTAGTCGAGCAGGGCAGCATGGTCTTCGAGTACGAGATCTGCGTGTTGCACCTTATCCGGTTCAAGCATGCTTGCAACTGCAACGCAGTAAAGCCCCGCCCTTTTGGCAGCCGTAATGCCGAGAGGTGCATTTTCAATTACAATGCATTCGTTTTTTGTCAGGTCAAGCATCTCAAGCGCTTTGAGATAAGGGTCAGGATCAGGTTTCCCACGCTCCAGATCACTCCCGTTAATAATGACGTCAAAATAGCCTGGAAAAAATTTGTCTACTATTTTTCCGACTGTCTTGCGGTTTGACCCTGAAACCATGGCAAGCTTGAAATGCCGTTTCAACTCATCGAGGCAGTCCGGAATGCCTTCAAAGGGTTTTATGCTATCGAATTCCAGAGCCTCGCGCTTTCTTTCAGGCAGCTCCTCAAAGTACTCGGGCTCAGGCTCTTTTTCGGATTTTTCGAAAATCGATTTGATCAATCTTTTATCGTTTGAACCTTCGAGCTCGTAGATATCTTCCCTGCTTATAGTAATACCGACATCCTGAAAAGCTTTTGCCCATGCGTCGGCCTGGAAACGCATGGAGTCCACAAGAACCCCATCCACATCGAAAATGATTGCTTTTAACATATATTCAATAGATTGTTATGATTTATGATAAATATTATGAAAAATTGAACTTACTAAAATTTATATAGAGAGATGTCCAGGCCTCAATAAACTTTAACAAAGTTCAGAAAGTTATTTCCTTTTTTCTCCCTTCCCTTTTACCACTACCAAAATTTTCATCTCAGATACTTATCATAGAAATATCCGCCCAGCCAGTACCCGAAAAAAGCAAATATAAGAGTTCCGGGAGCGTAAATAGGATATCCGGATCCTTCAAATCGGAAAAAAAGATTGAAAAAAATAAGATAGAGGAACAGAAAAACTAAAAATCCCCCGATTTCAGCCTGCTTTTTCGTGAAGTTCAAACTTACCAGGACCTCCTTGATTTAACCCTTTTCTTGATCTGGGACTAATCTGATCGGGACTAATCTGATCGGGACTAATCTGAAACTTCCCTGAACTCCGGATTCTGTGTATGCTTTAGGGTTTTACAGCTTGATCAGAAAACCTTTAGACAAACTTTATCTTCTCCATATGCTTTCGGATTTCACTTTTTTACTCTTTTTCCCCTCCTGTTTTTTCGTCCTTATTGAAACCAAGAGAAACGGAATTGATGCAGTAACGTTTTCCAGTTGGCCCGGGCCCGTCTTCAAAAACATGCCCAAGGTGGCTTCCGCAGCGAGAACAGACCACTTCGATCCTGTTCATAAAATGGCTGGTATCCTCCTGAAGCCTGACTTTGTCACTGGAAATCACATCAGAAAAACTTGGCCACCCGGTGCCGGACTCGAATTTGGTATCGGAAGAAAAGAGTTCCTGCCCGCAGGCAGCACAGGTATAGACCCCTTTTTCTTTGTTATAATAAAGGTTGCCGGAAAAGGGCCTTTCCGTGCCTTTCTGTCTCAAGACTTGATATTGCTCGGGAGTGAGAACCTTTTTCCACTCTTCTTCGGACTTCTCAATTTTATTCTGTTCCAGATATAAACCCCCTTTATGTATATAATTGAATTATGCAGGAAATATTATTATCCTTCGGGTCAGAGTAAATTTTGACTTTCCCTCAAGGTGGAGTATTGAGTGCTATTAGAGCATTGCGTGCCAAATAATTATAAAGAAGAATATATAATATTCAACAGGAATAAATTGTAAGAATAAGAACTCTTTATTCTGAGGGCGTCATGGAGGAAAACTGGGAGAAAAGAAAAGACCACAGCATAATAACAGCTGCCCTTGTGTTTCTTCTTCTTGCGGCGGTATTTGCCCTGGTAGTTTCCATGCAGATCCACCTGGGAAAGTTTACTCTCCCATTTTATATCGTTGTCTCAGGAATGTTTCTTTTTGCTACTTCCCTGGAAACAGAAAGTCGTATTGGAGAATGGATTGCTTCCCTTGGCTGGACTCTTAACATGTTTGGCCTGCTCCTTTTTTACCAGTATGGAACTGGAAACTGGGAAAGCTGGGCTTACGCCTGGCCTCTTGTATTCCCTGTCGGACCCGGACTGGGACAGCTGAGCTACGGGGTGGTAAAAGCCCGGAGAGATCCTTTTGAACGGGGAAAGGTTCTTCTCCAGCTTGGACTTGGGCTTTTTGTTCTAATCCTGATAGTTTTCAAGCTCTTTTTTTAATAATCCGGAAATTCCATTCGGAATGGGTTCCAGCAGTCTTAGTCGTACCTTAATGAGTCCACGGGTTTCATTTTTGCGGCTTTTCGTGCAGGGTAGACGCCAGAAACAAAACCGACAGCGACCGCAACGATAAATCCGGCAGCTATCAGGCTTATCGGGAAGACCACAGGCAGGTTAAGGAGGCTTTCTACACTGTATGCGCCTGCAATTCCAACAGCACTTCCGAGAATGCCTCCGAAAACTCCAAGCATGATTGACTCGATCATGAAAAGGAAAAGGATATCAAAGCCTGTGAACCCAAGGGACTTGAGCACCCCTATCTCCCTTGTCCTTTCGGTCACGCTTACGAGCATAATGTTCATGATCCCTATTGAACCTACCAGAAGAGAAATCAGGGCAACTGCTGTCAGGAAAGAACTGAGTGCAGCTGCCATCATGTCAGTCTGCTCTAAAATCTCAGCCTGGTTTATGAGCATGTAGGGCCTTGAATCTTTGTCCTCAAGATCCCTTTCTGAAATCCCGAAGCTTCGCGCAAGGCGCCTGTCCACCTCATCCGAGATATCCTGAATAGCTGCAGGGTCATCAGCCATTGCAAAAGCCCCTCCGTAGTCCTTTTCACCAAGAACATCATTCATAACGTCGATAGGGATCAGGACAGCTTCGTTGTCATCATACGCCTGAACCATGGTATTTTCCGGGTTCTCGATTATTCCCTTAACCTTGAAAGTCTTTGTAATTTTCTCGTCTTCCCCTATCCTGAAGGTTATATCTATGGAGTTTCGGGCCGAGATGTTCCTGCCGAACTTCTCATCTGCAATATCATGTCCTATAACTGCAACATACCCGTCATTGTCATTAATAAAGGTGCCTTCCCGGAGCTGGGTATTTGCAACTTCATCATATGCTTTTCCCACCCCGCTTACCATGACATTTTTGGTCTCGGACATATACGTAACTTCAGCAGTCTGTGACTTCAAAGGCGAAACTCCCGAGATTCCAGGCGTATTCTCAATTATCTTCAGCTGGTTGTCGTAAAAGAGCTTTGGCTGCATCCCCTGAATATAAATGAAATTTGAGCCGAGGTTGGACACCTCATTTGTAAAATGCTGGTTGAAACTTGCCCCAAGGGACACATTTGCAATCACAGCCGCAACTCCGATAACGATTCCAAGCACTGTAAGGGTTGAACGCATTTTTGCACTTTTAATGCTTCCAAGAGCTATTTTTCCTGCATTGAAAAAGGGGATCATGAATGGGGACTCCGTTTTGAACCGGATTTCAGCGGTACGGATAAAACTAAGAATTAAAGATCAAAACTCATTTGCTTAAACTTTATTTAGATGAATACATCAAGCATATAAATTCTGCTAAGGAAGAAGGAAGAATATACTCTGATAAAGAGAATTTTAAGAAAAGAATTTTGAATTTATTCCCTGAAAGTGTCCATAAAGCCGACTGTCTTATACCTGTAATCTCTAAAGAGGTTGGAGGCTATATTATTGTCAATTAACATTAATGGTACTTGCAGGATTCTTAACAACAGAATTAGCTATTATGAAGGTGAACTTTGCAATGGCATTGGAAGGCTTATAGCGGTTCTTCTCGAAATCACACTTCTTGTTAATCTGTTCCCTGATACTGTAATTTACGGCTTATTCAAGAATTGAATGTTTATTCATGAATTGAATGATTATTCAGGAATTGAATGATTATTCAGGAATTGAATGATTATTCAGGAATTGAATGATTATTCAGGAATTACATGCTTGCTCGGAAACTATGTGTCTATTGGGAATTGTACATTAACAGGATCAAAACTGGTTAATCCGCGACTATTGGTCTGATAATTCAACTTCTGAATGGCCTTTTCGCACATATATTGAAAAATTTTTATTGAACAGCCTAACGTTTTCCACGCAAATATCCTCAATCGCTGCAGGGAGATATGGATTTATTATTATATTCTGGTTTTTATGGTCGGGTTCCAGTCCTAAAATCATCCGTAAAAATAATACGCTTGCACCGGCAGCCCATGCCTGTGGTGAGGATGAAGTCGGATAGGGCACGGGAAAATCAACTTCGGTTCTCTGGTAACCTGCAAATACCTCAGGAAATCTGTTATCGAAATATTGAGATGCTTCTAACAGATTTATTATTATTTGATTTGCTTCATCTTTATATCCGTACTTTATGAGTCCCTCTGCAATTAAACTATTATCATGCGGCCATACCGTTCCATTGTGATATTCTATAGGATTGTATCCTCTATCCTGAACAGATAATGTGCGAATTCCCCAGCCACTATAAAGGTGACTGCTCATTAATTGTTTAACAATAATATCAGCCTTATCATCATTTACGATTCCGCTCCAGAGAAGATGTCCCATATTTGAGGTCATAGAATCAATTTTTTTCTTGTTTTTATCCAGTCCAAGAGCAAAATAGCCTCCTCTATCTTCAATCCAGAAATCCTTATTAAAGTGCCGTTTTAACTCTTTAGCCTGATTCCTCAGTTTTTCTGCAAGGGCGGGATCATTCCAGACTTCTTCTGCCAGTTCAGCAAGCCTTAGCTTTGCATCATAAACATATCCCTGGAACTCAACCGTAGCTATAGGGGCTTCGGCAAGACTTGCATCACTGAAGATCATACTTGTCCCTGAATCTTTCCAGCAGTGATTACCAAGTCCTTCTTTTGATCTTTTTTGATATTCTATGTACCCGTCCCCATCCATATCTCCGTAATTGTCAATCCAGTCAAGGGCTTTTAACGCTGGCTCCTTAAGCTCATTAACTAATTCTCTGTTATCCGTCCACTTAAACGCTTCATGGAGCAGAATAAGGAATAACTGGCAGGAATCAGCAGTTCCGAAATACGGGCTGTACGGTTTTTCTCCCAATAGGGTTTTCTCTCCAAACCTCAGTTCATGAAGGATTTTTCCGGGCTCTTCATCTCTAAAATCATTATATTCTTTTCCCTGAAGCCTTGCTAGATTCCTTAATGTAGTAAACGCAATATCCGGAGCAATAAAACAGCATTGATAAGCTGTAATTAAACTATCACGGCCGAATAAAGCCATATACCAAGGCATGCCTGCTGCAATTACAGGTTTATTTTCCGAGTCTATGTAAAACCTGAGTGCGGCTAAATCCATTAAACTATGTTCATATGTTTTCGATAATATGCTGCAATGTCCGGTTAACCTTGGGACCTGATTTTTCCATTGTTGCAGAGGTTTATGTATAACTGGTTTATTTTTATCAAGATCTTCACATAAATATTCTGGCTCTTTAACTTGATCTTCCCAAACAGGCCGAATTGTCAGGCAGGTTTTCCAGACATCTTTTGCAGGAATATTGATTTTAAAACTTACCTTTTTATTTTCTATTTGTGCTCCGGCTTCACATTGAATTATAGTTTTCCTGCACATTCCATTAACCTGGTATACGAAAATATGCTGATTTTCTTCGGAATTAATCTCAATAACAGGTTTTCCTTCCGCGCCCTGTGCTCTTTTTAACTCAATTATATCTACAAAATCAGCATCAAGCTGTATTGATAAGGTTAAATCTATAGACTCAGTTTTATAATTATGTATTACAATTTCTTCTCTGGCTCCGTTACCTGCTGCACGTTTTCTAATAATTGTAATAGGATGAGCTTCAAATATAGATTCAAATGGGAGAGTAGCATAATGGGTTGACCAGAAATAGTTTATCTCTTTTGCGCTAAGTATAGATAAATCCTGATCATTTATTTTCAAAATTAGCTCCGATAAAAATCGTGTGTCTCTGAAGAAAAAACCAAAATTACCCGTATTCTCCTGATGTATATTCCCAACAGCATCTGAGATAATGAATGTTTCTCCGTTGACGATTCGTATTTCAGATTTTGTTTGATAGGTCATAGTTCTGTCTCCTTACAGTCCTAATCTTTATTAATGGTTCAATATGCAGTGAAAAGCAAAGCGGAATTCCGGCAAAAGAGTTTTACCACTCAGGGTCACCTGAATCATAAGCCTGAGCAAATCTTTTCACTTTATCATTCCGGGCTTTTTCCGGAATTCTTCCTTTATTGGCTGTTGAGTTTCAGACATTCGTCATCTTTATCCGGCTTACAGAAGATCTAAAACTTTTACTTTCCTTATTACCCCCCTCTACGAACTGCAATCCACTCATTACTTTCAAGAAAAACATTATGGAGAAATCCTGACGGAATTCCCAATGACGGATTCCTAAATTTCGATAAAAGATAGTAAAATCATTTAGCCGGTATAAAAAATTGAATAATGACAGGTATAATAAACAAATTTATATAAGCAATTATTATCTTGCCTTTTAACGTTTAATATTTAACCTGATCTCTAAACCGAAGCAAAAATAAGGAGCTCATCCCAAAAACAATTTTATTCTCAAAAATAAGTAAAGTTTCAGAACTGCTTTCCATGATCTTAAACTCGATTGATTACTCGGAATACTGGATTCAGAGAAGCAATTTTGAGTTTTGGGATCTGCTCAAGAATAATCTAAATATTTTATGAGCTGAATTCTTTTTTAAGTACAGGAAGAACTTTCTCTCCAAAATCCTTAATAAATCTCTCCTGTTCAACATTGGCATTATGCAGAATAATATTACTGAAGCCAAGCTCGATATCTTTTCGAATCCAGTCTATATGATTTTTCGGCTCGGAAGAAATCCTGATATGGTCATCCAGGTCATCGGGTCTTATGTACTTTGCAGCTGCATCAAACTGTTCAGGAGTATAGATCTCTTCTTCAACAATACTTTCAATAGTATTGTTTTTCCATTGTTCATAAGCCCCTTTACGAGCTCTTTCATCAGTATTGGAATATGAAAGGTGAACCTGCAGATACATGGGTTTGCCTTCCCCACCGCCTGCATGAAAAGCATCCACCATTTTCCGAAGTTTTTCATAAGGCTGGGATACTGTTACCATTCCATCTGCCCAGCTACCTACCCATTTTGCAGTCTCGGGAGTGAGAGCCGCACCAAAAATTTGTGGTACAGTTTCAGGTTGAACGTACAGCTTTGCTTCTTCTACAGTTATATAGGACCCGTAATAAGTCACTGCCTCTCCTGCAAACAATGATCTAATTACATCTACGCATTCCTGTAGCCTTTTATTTCTTTCAAATTTGATCGGATATAAATCTCCGGTTATTCGCTCATTTAAAGCCTGACCGCTTCCAAGCGCCATCCAGAACCTCCCAGGAAACATTTCAGCTAAAGTTGTTGCAGCCTGTGCAATAATTGCAGGATGATACCTTTGTCCGGGAGCATTTACAACTCCAAATTCAAGTGATGTAGCTTGCATAGCTGCTCCCAGCCAGGACCATGCAAAACCATTTCCACCCTGTTCAGCCTGCTTACAACTCCAGGGTTTAAAATGATCCGAAGATAAAGCTCCGGTAAATCCGGCTTTTTCAGCTAATTGAACCCAATTTAAAAGCTCACGAGGCTTAAACTGCTCATGAGAAACATGATACGAGAACCCCACCATAAAAATATCCTTATTGCTTATTACTGATATAGGTAACTATTCAGAGTATAATTATCTGCACTCTTTTAAGCGCCATAAAAATACACAGGAAGATTTATAGATGCCCCTTAAAATTCACCCTGAAACCCCTTCCGACTACCCGGCAATAACCGAAGTAAACGACCTTGCCTTCGGGCAGCCTGCTGAAGGAAAACTCGTTGAAAACCTCAGGAAAAACCCGGAATTTGTTCCCGAACTTTCGCTTGTAGCTGAAGCTGACGGAAAAATTGTGGGCCATATCCTGTTTTTCCCGATAAAAATCAAATCTGCGGAAGGAAAAGAAAAAGAGACCATCTCGCTTGCTCCGGTCGCAGTCATGTCTGAGTTTCAGAAACAGGGCATCGGAGGCGAACTTATAAGAGAAGGGTTCAAAGCCTGCGGAAAAATAGGATACGATTCGGTCATAGTCCTCGGGCATCCTGAATATTATCCGAAATTCGGATTTGAGCCGACAGGAAAGTGGAGAATAAAAGATCCTTTTGGCGCGCCGGCTGAGGCTTTCATGCCGCTGGAATTGAAGAAAGGAGCGCTCGAAGGTGCCGGCGGGGTTGTGGAGTATCCAGATGAGTTCCTTGACGTTTAAAAAAGAAAGAAGATTTAAAAAAGGAAAAAAAATGGAAGAAAAAGGAAACAGGAAAACTTAGAGAGACGGTGTCAGGCTTGATTCGGCTCTTCTATACTCCGGGCCCGGAAGGTGCGAAACCGATATCAAGTTCCCGAAATCCCTAGCTTTTTCCAACAACTGTGGCCTGAATGTAACTTCAAGTTTATCCGTGCCTGCTGCAACAATTGTATCCAGGACATCAAAGCCCAGATAGTAAAGAAGACCTGCTGTGTATTCGAAATACGGTTTAAAGGCATCTCTGTCAGGAACTCCCTGAGTAAATACAAGAATTAGTTTTTTATGGTCAAGCCTGCTCGAGAAATTCGGCCTTAAGAAAGCGGTCATGCGGTCAATAAGTAGTTTTGTCTGGGCTGTCATCTGCCACATATATACAGGAGATCCGAGTACAACAGCATCTGCTTCCTGAATTTCTTGATAAAGTTTTTGCATATCATCATCTATAACGCAGCAGCCATGCTCATGGCACCTGCCGCAGGCATCACAGCCTTTGATGTCAAGAGAAGCAAGGTTATAGATTACAGTTTCTGCCCCTTTTTCCGCTGCTCCCTCAAGAAATGCATTTACAAGTTTTGAGGTATTACCATCAACTTTAGGACTACCCACCAATCCGAGAACTTTAATGTTAGAACCCCCATTCAAATTTTAAATACACGATATAAAACATTTTACACAAAGGTATAAACGTCTGATCAGAATAAATACGTTTCTCTTATAGAAAAAAGTAAGCCAGTTTGTATAGAATAGCCAGGAAAAGTAAATAAAGAGAAAAAGAAAAAGAGAAAAATAATTCTGCTGATTTAGTTTTACCGGTTAGTCTGTTAGCTGGCTTGCTGGTCACCTTCTAGCTACCATGAATGCACCAAAAAGAGCTGCAATAAAAACCAATGCTGTGAAGACTGTTGAATGACCTGCATCTTCAGCACCTTCAGCACCTTCAGCACCTTCAATACCCTCTGCCCCTTCAGCATCCTCAACATTTTCACTTTCCTCATCATCTTCTTGAGAGACAGGGCCTTGTGCATGGACAATTCCATCTTCCTCTTCATCATTAACATCTGCATCAGAATAATCGTCAGCCTCTTCAGGGGCTTCAGATCCGGCAGTGCCTTTTTTCACGACCCTGGCTTCACCTTTTGCATCATTACTGCTACCTGAACTTGGGGCTCCCTCACTGGAGGAAGTAGAGGATGCTATGTCAACTTCAGCAATCGAGCCAGGCGTTTTGTCCCCAATTGTCTCCATCTGAGAAGCAGGGATCTCAAAACTGGCTTGATCGCCGTTGATATAAAGCTCCATGTTCTCAATATTAGAATAATTCTCAGGAGTGAGATTCAGGTTCAAGTTATATTTACCATCTTCTCCTACGGTGCTTTTTGCGATTAGCTCTCCTTCATAATATGCAAGAATCTCAGAGCCTTCAGAAACAGGCTCTCCGTTTACGTCCAGCCCGCCATGCAGTACGAGCGGCAGGTCGGGCACGTCTCCAATCGAATCATTTTCTTCAGATAAAGCAGTCACACTTACCGCTGCAAACACAGACAGTATCATCAGGCTTAAAATAAGCACTCCGAACTTTCGATACTTAGTCAAAACTATTCCCCCTACTCCATTTAGGTTAATGTGAAACTTACAAAACCACTATTCAGATTGGATTCCTGCCCTGTCCAGACAATAGCTACAACAGCCGCAGTTTTCTATTAAGAAATGGTTTTGTTTACAGGTATTTTTTGTCCCCTTTTGTTTGGCAGGATGTTCCCACCTACAAACCCAACAAATACTTGATTTGAAAATATTTCCTGCCCAGCAGTGTAAGAAGGCAAGAATTATTGAAATATAATATTATTAGATATTATATATATCAATATATTGAAAAATATTAATTATTGAATAATAATCAGCTCAGTCTCAAGTCAAAGTCAATATCAACCGGATTAATCCAGAATATTTAAAGCCCTGTCTTAATATCAAAATTTTAAAATACCTGTTTTAACAACAGTACATCAGTTTTAAATTTGAAATGATCAAACACGTCGCGCAATGAAAGAATCTAAATGACGTAAATACTGGTTAATATAAAAAGGTATAAAGGAAAAAATTTAAAAAAGGGAAGAAGAAAAAGGGAAGAAGAAAAAGGAAAAAAGAAAAAGGGAAAAAAGGGGACAGATTTCTTTACGCTTGTTTCTCTTACTCTTTTTTCGCTTTATTCTTTATTTTTACATCATTTTTTACCAGGTTTCTATCTCCCGATTTTGTTTCACTTTTTCTTCGCCTTAAGAAAAGCAAATGCTCCAAGCCCTGCAAACAGCACGGAAAGTGTTTCAAATCCTGGTAATGCTTTCTGTTCTTTGGGCTCAGCCTTCACAGGCAGGTCTTTGTAGGTATCATAATTGGAAATTGAAACTCCCACAAAAGCTGAGTCTTCAGCATAATATTCTGCCATGGTAGCAAAGAGATCCTGTATCGAATATTTGTCTTCGAAGCCTTCTTCTACGGAAATTTCTATAATTCCTTTTGAGTTTACACCTCTTATTTCACCCATCTCGAGTGCAACAGAGTCAACAATAACCGATCCAGAGTTAAGGTTTTTAGTTTCACGGTCATAAGCCCTGATAATAAAGAAGTCTACTGAAGGGGCAATTTTTTCAATATTTGATGCAGCATATCCGGGTGGAAGACTTGCCGAAATGGACAATTTGTCTCCGGCTTTTTCCCGGGAAGACACAAAAAGGGTTACATAGTCCATGCAATCATTTTCGGAGTAGGAATCATTAGAAGCTGTCACGTAGATATTGATTCCATCAAAGGGTGCAAGTGACTTTTCATTATAGTCAATGATAGTGTTCAAGGAAGAACGGGAGGTGTTCATAGCACCTTCTGCTGTGCAGTTGAGATCTTCAAAAAGTACTGCATGCACTGTCATTCCTTCCTGATGAGCCATTTTTACAAAGCGTTCATACTGCCAGACATCTTCACCATTCATGCTCAGGAAGATAGTGTCAATTCTTGAAGATTCAAGATCTTTTACCAGTACAGGAAAATCGAATCTGTATGGAGAAGAGAGCTTAACTCCGGAAACATTGACACTGTACCTGGGAAACAGAATTTCCGGGGCTTTAATCTCATTTCCACTCTGGTTTTCCTGTATCTGTACTGGTATTTCAGGGGTTTCCTCTGTAACTGAAACCTCAGGGATAGGAGTTTCAATCTCAGGAGTGGCTTGAGAGTCGGAAATGACTTCAGAGTCGGAAGTGGAATCAGAATCGGAAATGGAATCAGAGTCGGAAGTGGAATTTTCTGTAGAGATTTCAGTTTTAATCTGATCCGACATGAACTTGACAGTTGGCTCGGATTCAACAAATTTGCGGACAAAAGCATAGTCTACAGCCATATAGCCTGTGTTCTTCGAGGCGTCGGAATAAGAGGCTGCATAAAGGTAAACATGCATCGGGAGGGTTGTAATATAATCATTTGAAGCGTAATCCATCTTTGTATCCCGAATTCCATTCTTAAACCAGGACACCTTACGCGTATCGTTTTCTTCGTACCAGGCAACTCCCGACGTATACCATTCCCCTTCAGAAACGCGGACATTGGTCAGGTCAAAGGAATTATACCTTTCCTTCCTGTAAGATGTCTCCCAGCGCACACGGCTCTCATTAGCAAATTCGGTCTCGTGCTTAATTTCATTTTTCCTGCTGCTTATCTGATCTATAAAACCCTGCCTCAGCAGAGGACCTCTCTCATCCGTTCCTGTGGTAACTTTCATTCTTTTGACAACGAACATGGAATTAATGTCAAAACTATCTTTGCTGTAGATCAGAGAAGAGTCATAAGCATGAACCTTAGGAGCTGACACTTTACATATGCCGCTTTTGACTTCAACGAGACCTCCACCTGCGCTTTCGGAGTTCCATACAAGCCCCTGGAGTTTATCTCCTTCAAAATCATCGAAAAATTCGAAGGTCTTGCCTCCATTACTCACTGCCGTAGCCGTCGAATTTCCGTACTTCATAAGAAGCGTACTATTTCCGTTTGCAGACAGGAAAGGAATCCTGACCCAGATAAGAGCTTCTTCAGCTTCTGCGTCCCAGGTCTCAATCCAGTAACTGAGTATTTTTCCTCCGGAAAAGAAACGAAGATCAGATCCATCTGTTTTCGCCTGTGAAAAATTAAAGTTAGAATAATTCAGGTTGATAGGAACCTGATAGCCGGTCAGATTTTTTCCGGAATTTTCAGTAATTACTATCTTCTGGGAATAGGTTCCCGTATCATTTATTGTAGATAGAGCCCCTAGATCATTCGCTGTAGCCAGAGCAAAGCCTGTGATCAAAACCAGGAAAAAAATAGAAACAATCCCATACGTGAGCAGTCTCTTTTTCATTTTTAGCAGCCTCTTTTAAGCTCTTTTATCAAAGACGATAAAAAATATTATTCAGACATTATCAAAATTATAGGTATAACTCAGAGGAAAAAGTGTGAAACCTGTAGATCTTTAGCCCAGAGGTATTAATGCTAACTTTCTCCCAATTTTTTGCTAATATTAAATATCACATACATTCGATTCAATACTCTATTGGTCGCTGGTTTTGAAAACCAGAAAGCCAGTAAAGTGTATTCAACCCTCAGGCTCACGAGGTCGTGAATATGTTTTTTTCTTGCTCGAAACCACGTAAAGCCGAATCGAGATGAAAACGAAGACATAGTAGGGCAGAGACTGCCCGATTTCAAGCCTGTAGAGATGCCGAGGGTAATCTGTGGAGCAGGAAACCGCAAATCTTTAGATTTAGCGGACAGTTCACTTTACCTACTTATTAACCCACAAACAATAAAGCTTTTCATAAGTACATGTTCAAAATAATAATTATAATATAATAGCAATTTGGATAAAAATGAAGGAAAAGAGAAAAGACCTCAAGTTCAAAAAAATCTGATCAATTTCTCAGTTGAAAAAATATTGCTGGTACACCAGTAAAATGCAGACGTGGTAATGAGAAATTACTGTAAAAGTGAGAAAAATTGTTAAATTGAGGAGAAAATTGTTAAAGAAATGAGAAAATTTTAAAGAAATAAGAAAATTGTTGAAGAAATAAGAAAATTGCTATAGAAGTAAGTAAATTGCTATTTTAAAAAACAGAAAAATAAAAAGTATACGTAGAGAAAGTAGAGAGTCCGAAACTGTAATAAAGACTCTTTACAATTACAGTTTCCAATGACTCTTTTATCCAGCAATGAACTGAAAAAACTTATACGGGCAAACCCTCCTTTGCTTGAAAACGCAGTTGATATCGAAACCCAGATCCAGCCAAACGGGCTTGAGCTTACTCTGAAAGAGATAAAAACAATAGAAGGCGTTGGAGCTGTCGACTTTGACAACTCAGAAAGAAAGGTTCCTGATGCAGAGCTTCTTGAGTTCGGGAGCGACGACTGGGTTCACCTTCCCCAGGGGATTTATAAAGTAATATTTAATGAAATTGTAAATATTCCCAGGAACCTGGCTGCAATTGCAAAGCCCAGATCAAGTCTTATTCGCTGTGGGGCAACCCTTGAGACTGCAGTATGGGATGCTGGTTATAGTGGACGCAGCGAATCTATGCTTGTAGTCTATAATTCAGCGGGTTTCAGGTTGAAGAAAAACGCCAGAATTATGCAACTCCTTTTCTATACCCTTAACAGCGAAGTAGAAAAAGGATATTCCGGAATCTACCAGAACGAAAATACAAAGTGAATTATGGAAAAAAGAATGTATTTTGAAGTCCGAAGAGAGGTATCTTTTGAAAATATATAGATAAAGTATATATTACCTGATCCGTATATCACAGCCTATGAGTACTATAGGAAAATCCGTTAGGATGGAGCGTATTTTCAACAGAAATACAGGTAATGCCATTATTATCCCCATGGACCATGGAGTAGGTGCAGGTCCCATCTCAGGGCTTACAAACCTTCAGGACGCTGTAAATAGAGTTGCCGAGGGTGGAGCAAATGCCGTACTGGGGCATATGGGGCTTGCCAAACACGGACATAGAGGATACGGGCATGATGTGGGCCTGATAATCCACCTTTCAGCCTCAACCTCGCTTGCCCTTGATCCTAACCATAAAGTTCTTGTAACTACTGTGGAAGAAGCCATAAAAGTAGGAGCTGACGCTGTATCTGTTCACATTAACATAGGAGCTGAAGATGAATTTGAGATGCTGCAGGGGCTTGGATATGTTGCAGGAAAATGCGATGAATGGGGAATTCCTCTCCTTGCAATGATGTATCCGCGCGGAAAGAAGGTCCGTTCCGAATACGATGTAGACGTAGTAAAGCATGCAGCAAGGATCGGAGCTGAGCTCGGGGCAGATATTGTCAAAACAAACTATACAGGAAACCCGGAAACTTTCAAAGAAGTTGTCAATGGATGTCCTGTACCTGTAATTATCGCAGGCGGCCCCAAGATGGGCTCGGAAAAAGAACTGCTGGAAATGATTGAAGGTTCCCTTGAATCAGGCGGTCGTGGTGTTGCGATAGGAAGAAACGTATTCCAGGCGGAAGACCCTACAGGTCTTGTGCGGAGAATTGCAAAAATCGTCCACGAAGGTATGACTGCCGAAGAAGTGACAAAACTGGGTAAAAATGCCTGAAACCCGGAAACTTAAAGAGAGTAAGTTAAGTAAATAAGTTAAGCAAATAAGTTAGGTGAATAAGCTAATTAAGTTAAAGGCTAAATAATAACTTAAAAAAATAATGGGCTTAATTAAGGCTTCAGTTTCAGACTGACAGAGCGGGAAATTTACTTTTCAGGAAATTTCCCATCACCTTTTCCATTGGAAATGGAGAAGGAGCCATTTTTAGAAGAAATAATCCTTTAGAAACATGAAGAACAAAACTTAGGGGTTGACGTCTGACTTCAACTAAGTTTTAGAAAAAAATAATACTTAAGCAGAATTTTAATTTTAAGCTCAGAATACATTCAGGTGCCCCTAACCTGATAGTAGTTTCCAATGCTTTTTTGCTTATCTTTTCCTTTGCTTTTCTATTCCTTTGCTTTTCTATTCTTTTATTTTTCTATTCCTTTATTTTTCTATTCCTTTATTTTTCTATTCCTTTATTTTTCTATTCCTTTAATATAAATCTTGAGTAATAATAAATGGAACTATATTGGAGGCATTTTCGGGATCATGCTAATGCATTGATATCAAAACAAATATCTTGTTTAGCGGGAAATTCATTGATCTATGAGTCTATTCAAAAGCCAGGATTGCGAACATACTTTAGAATTGTAGTACTAAATGCATATACGAGATTATATTAGATAGACTCTTAAATAAAATTGAGAACTTATTAACCATACTTGTGCCTAATCAAAATAGGTAGATGATCGTCCCCTAAAAGTCTTAACTTATTTCCAGAATAAAGTCCCAATCCATTGAAAGATTGCAGATTGAAGATATATTCCTGTATATACCAGTCAAAGAAAACTCTGTTTACATATAGATTCCAGTGGAAATAAAAGTGTTTGTGGATTTGTACCAGCAAGAGAAAAAATATTAGATTGACATCTATGGAGAGGATTGAGAAGAGATAAATTTCAAATCCATTTGAAAAGCATGAGCAGGACAATAAAATTAATACCGGATAGCAAAGAGCCGGATAAGATAAAGCGGGTAAATAAAGGACAGCTAACTGGGCAAAGCAATAAAATTGACTAAATAAGGAATGTACAAAGCTACGGTAAAAAAGTAAAATAAATAAAATAAATAAAAATAAATAAAATAAAATAAAATAAAATAGACTAGCACAAAGCATGGATATCCTAGAAATACGGCTGTGAGGAAGAACTTCAATACCGTAAATCAATACAAAAAAAGAGAAAAGGGGGTTCAATTTCATAGAGATAAAATCAAGAAAATGATTAAAAGTATATAGGAAAAAATAAAAAGATATAAATTAAAAAGAAATATTAATAGTAAAAAATTTCCCCACAAATGTTTCCAGTGGAAACGAAGGGGTTCCTGTTTAGAGAACAGCAGGAATTGAAAAACACAAAAAAAGGACTCTTAGAATTATAAAAGCAAACGAATTTTCAAAACCGCAAAAATTAATAACCTGATTCTGGAACTAAAGGAAGACTGCCCTCTGACCAGAAACATATTCGGCATAAAAAATTATACTTTTACATGAGAGGTCATGCCTTAATCAGAAGTCCACAAATGGCACAAGGTCACAACCTGTGCATTTGAGGCACATTGTCATTGCAAGCGAAGTGTCAAGCCCATACTTCCGGAGGATTTCTGCCTCCATTTTTGCGAGTTTTAAAAGTCGCTCAGGAGACGGACGTTCGGTAAAACAGTCTCCGGACCTGAGGGGATGCGGGTTTACAGGGCGCAGGACGGGAATTACTCCTATCTTTGCAAGGGTTTCAACTCCTTCCCGGACAGAAGTATCGCTTTCACCAAGCCCGATTATGAAGTTGCTGAAGACCCTGTTTTTTCCAAAAATCTCCACAGCTTCTTTAAGCCTGTCCAGGATATATTCAAGGGAAAGATCCCCACAGACCTTCTGAAAAATCTCCCTGTCCATGGTTTCAACGTTATATTTGACTTCGACAACCCCGGCATCATAGAATTTCCTGGAACAGCCTTCTGTCGGATATACCGAAACACCTATGGGGACATCATACTTTTTGAGGATGGGGAGCAGTTTGAGCACTCTTTCCACCTCTCCTTCGATTGAGTCTTCGACGCCTGAGGTAAGGGAGATAGCTTTGAGAGTTCCTGCCCGCAGGACATCATCCACTATCTTCAGGACTTCCTCTTCATTCTTGACATGACCCTGAAGTTTGGGTACAGGACAGTATTTGCAGTCAAAAATGCACCTCTCACAGAGCGTAATAAAAGCCTGTTCAGGGCAGTGGGCAGGGGCAGGCTCAAGTTTTCCCCTGGCAAGTTCCCTTCCTTCGTGCAAAAGCGTGACTGTCCTGTCTTCTCCTGCTGCTTCAATGGAAAGGGGAGAGTTCTTACTTACACTGAGCCTGACCCGCCTCTCCCCTGACCTGAAAAAAACGGAGCTGGTACCTGCCCCTGGACCTGCAGTAGAACCTCTAGCCCTGGGAATAAGTAACGGGTCCACAGAAACAGAACCTATTGAGATAAGGAAAGCTTTTAATTCCGGCGTGATTGGTGTGTCTTGCATCTAAATGTCCCTCAAAGAGAATATTTCCTTGTAGTTCCGGCCTTTTTTCATCTTCGTCAGATAGTATATAAATTCTTCTGAAAATATAATTTAAACAGTTCGAATCTGACTTCGAAATAAGGAAGTTTTTTTCTTTACACATTAATTTATTTTTTCAAAACGTAAAAAAAGCCTTTTCATCCCGAAAAAGCCAAAATAAGCACATATAAATAAAAGAAATACGATTTAAAGTTTAAAATTAATCAAGGAGGAATAGGAGTTATGTTGAATAAATGGTTTGCAATACTTGTAATACTCATATTTGCTATTTCTGCTGCTTCTTCAGGTTGCAGTGAAAACAGCGAAGAGGACATGAATGTCCCTGAAGAGCAAGTTGAAGTCGACGAAGAAGAGATTTCTGCTGAGGGTGCGGGAGAAGAGGAAGTTAAAGTGGAAATGGTATCCACCGGAAGTTCCAGTGACTGGTGCCCTGTAGGTTCATCCTGGAAATCAACAAACCCCCAGACAGGCGAAGAGGTCATAATGAAGATCACGGGGACCGAAACAGTTGATGGAGTTCCGATGTGCAAAGCTGTTTATGAGACAAACCTTGAAGATGAGGAATTCTCTAAAATTGAATATTTGTGGTCCGAAAATGGAGAAACCTATTTCTGGACTGCTTATGACATGTCAGGAGAAATCGTTTCCAAGATGAGTATGAAAGACGGAAACATGAAAATCGTTGATGAAGAAGGCAATGTAATGGAATATTCTCAGGGTCAATGAAATAAAGACAGGGATCCTAAAATAAGGCAAGGGACCATAAATTCTGCTGGGTTTTCCAGCATGCTCCGTTTTTTTTCTGAGATTCTTTTCCTGAGATTCTTTTCCTGAGATTCTTTTCCTGAGATTCTTTTTCTGAGATTCTGTATCTATAAGTTATTCTGCACCTGCCCGGTTCCTGGGTACGTGTTTCAAGAGCTCCACCCTTCTTATACCTAACTTTACCTGACAACTTCTAAATTTAAAGAGAAGTGTTGTGTAGAGGGAACACGGTTCTGATTGCTGAAGGTATTTCAGGGGTATTATACAGGTTCTGTTATGTTAGTTATGTGGATTAAAGTTAGAATAATGATATAATAATGCACAAATAAAATAACATTATGTGTTACATAAATTTACAAAAGTGTTATATACATGAAATGCATAGTATAATTTGCGTTCTCATCCCTTCAACACCCCTCAAATACAAGATCTACTCCACACAAGTAAAGGGATAAAGAAGAAAATAGAGAAATTAAGCTAAAACTCGCAACCCGTGAGTCCAGTGACCTCAATATCTCTTCCCAGACAAAAAGAAAAGCATCTCTTAATGCCGTTCGGAACTTCCAGGTTTTTGGATGGGAACGCAAATCTATTTTTCAAAAGATTTTTTCAGGGAAAGGAAATTTTTGGTACTTTCTGGTAATTTACTTGTATCTGGTAATTAGTGGTATTTTTCCCGGATTATTGGATATTGTTTTCGTGATTTCTTTACATGCCCCGCATGACACTTGAGCCTGCCTGCTATATTGAAAGAAAAAATGAAAGCGTAGCCTCGGGAACTATGGTATCAGCATATCAACCGCATGCTTAGAGAAATACATGCTTCTGGACAAAAATTAATTTATAGACAAAAGAATATTGCCTGGATTACCAATTATACGTACATTTTAAAAAAGATATCCTTAAACCCAGAGCCCGGAAAACAAAATCAAAATAATTATATATTTACCCTTCTAATTTTTAAAAATTAGTTTTTACGGCGAAGGAGGTTGTTAATGATAGAAGAGAAAGATGAAATTGACCTTTTTCTGGATTCACAGGTAAAAACCGAAAAAGAGCTGCTGCAGGAAAAATGTGAGAGGATTTACTATGTAGCATCCAGCCAGATTCGCAGGGATATAATGCGAGCGGTTTGCTTTCTCGGAAAAAGAAAAGAAGAGCTCCTTAAAGAAACTGGCCTTGACGAAGTCGCTTTAAAATTCCATACCGAAATTCTGATAAGCACTGATTTTCTTCTCCTGGACGAAAAAGATGTAGACAGACTGACAGAACTCGGACTTCAGGTGCTTCCGAAGCTTTAAAAGATTTTTGTGCGGAATGGAAAAATAGGTTAGTCCGAAATAGAAATTATGTTAATTTCTGCTGTAATTTCTGCTGTAATTTCTGCTGTAATTTCTGCTGTAATTTCTGCTGTAATTTCTGCTATAATTTCTGCTATTATTTGCGGCGCACAATTAGAATTAATAATATTCAATCAATAATATTTGGGCTAAACCTATTTATCTCTTCGTAAAGGCCATAAACAATTATATTTTGGAACTCTAAAGAACCTACCTTAAAAAATATCTCCTGAAAATTCACATATTTCCAGAGGTATTCAGTTTTGAAATCTTATCAAATAGTCTCTATTCTGCGGGTTAAAAAACTGAAATATTCTCCTGATGCAGATCCCTAGCAGACCTGTCAAATCCCATGGCTGGAAGAGGAAAAGTCCTTTGCAGAAGCATTCATAAAATAAGCTTCGGATAGAAGGCTTTGCCAATTTTATATATACAAGTAAATATTATATTTGTCAGCCCGACATAGAATTTTTTTTCAGGACAATAAGGACAGGAAAAACATGAAAGTCATGATCATAGGAGGTTTTCTCGGAAGCGGGAAAACAACAGCCATTAAAAAGATCAGCAGGCAGCTTAGCGATGCCGGAAAACGGACTGCGATTATTGTAAACGAGATTGGGGAAATAGGGCTTGACGGAGAGACGCTCAAAAGCCCTGGAATCATAACTGAAGAATTGACAAGCGGCTGTATCTGCTGTACACTCAGAATCAGCATGCAGTATACGCTTCAGACCCTTGAAGAAGAATTCAAGCCCGATATTGTAATTATCGAGCCAACAGGAATTGCTTTTCCCGGGCAGATAAGAGAAGAAATCGAAGTGATGGGGCTTTCCGAGCTATCCTTTGCTCCGGTTGTGACCCTTGTAGACCCCGGGCGCTTCGGCACTGAGGCAAAAGAAATTCCAAGGTTTATCGAGACCCAGGTGAAGGAAGCTGAAATCCTCGGCATAAACAAGGTGGATGTAGTGCCTGCAGGAATAGTCACGGCAACAGAACAGATGCTTGCTGAACTGAACCCTGAAGCCAGGATCCTGAAATTTTCAGCAAAGCTAGGAGATGAACAGTTCGAAAACCTCCTCATCCACCTTGCAGTTCCAGGGATTGAGAAGCCTCCTCAGAAAAAGAAAAATTCTGTTGAGATCTCTGAAGTCTCAGCTCACTCAGTCCTCTACACCCTCGCGTCCTGCAACCTTAATCCTGAAAAAGGCGCGCTCCTTGTAGAAGAGAGCCTTCAAACCATAAGGGACCAGATGAAGGGAATTAACCCTGATTTTATAGGGCATGTTAAACTATCCCTGAAACTCCCGGACTTCATGGTCAAGGGCAGTGTGACTTCATCAGAAGAAGCTCCGCAGGTGGAATTTATTCCCCGCAAAAATGAAAAGCTCGAACTCAGACTGCTTTCCGCAATTACAAAGGTCCCTAAAGATAGGCTTATAGGAATAGTAGAGAGTACACTTGAAGAGAAGTTGAGGGGAACAGATACTTCTTTTGAGAAAAAAGAACAGCAGCATCAAGACACGCTTACAAAAATAAGCGGGATCACGAAAAGGAAATAAGTGTGGAGATAAATACTGGCACAAACGTGGGAAAAATGAATACAAATAAGAGTCCGGTTTCAGTCAGTAAAGAAAACAAAATATTAGAAAACTGAGATATTAAAGGATAAAGAAGCGGAGTTTCAATATGCATGATGAAATTGACGAACTTGATGCCTACTTCTCCTCGAAGGGAGAAACTACGGAAGGCGAAGCTGTCAAGCTGGAACATATGATGATGGAAAAGGTTTCCATAAACCCTGCGAGAAGGAAACTTCTCAGAGTAGTCGGCATCTTCGGGAAAACTGAAAAACAGCTAAAGGAAGAGTCAGGATTAAACGATTTCTTCTTTAAGTTTCACATGGATTTCCTGCTCAAAGAAGGGTTTCTCAAGTTAGAAGACGGGATGTACCGCCTTACTGACCAGGGTATTGCAATGCATGATTCCGTATGTTAAAAATCATATTTTCTCATATTCCTACTTCTTTTTGAATATATTCAAAAAATTAATTTAGGAATTTGAGCCTTGACTCCTTCCGATTCATAAAATGGATATTTGCTAAAAAGCGATAAGTTTTTATGTTTATCTGAGTAATGGCGTTATGACCAAACTTTTCGATATTCTATGGAAGTTTCAAAACGCCCCGATATAATTTCCTGGTACATATCGAGC
The DNA here is from genome assembly GCF_055385895.1 of Methanosarcina subterranea. Taxonomy (NCBI): domain Archaea; kingdom Methanobacteriati; phylum Methanobacteriota; class Methanomicrobia; order Methanosarcinales; family Methanosarcinaceae; genus Methanosarcina; species Methanosarcina subterranea. The sequence goes on from NZ_AP042426.1 coordinate 4,589,348, forward strand.
AAACAAAAGGAGTGTGAAAAAATATGCCAGCATTAGTTAACGCAGATGAATGTTCCGGATGTGGAAGCTGTGTCGATGAATGTCCTTCTGAAGCAATCACCCTTGATGAAGAAAAGGGCTGTGCAGTTGTCGACCAGGACGAATGTGTAGAGTGCGGTGCATGTGAAGAAGCATGCCCGAACCAGGCAATCAAAGTACAAGAGTAAAAACAGAGATCAAGATGGAATAATTTTTTATTCCATTTTTTCTTTTTCCCTTTTATAAAATTATTCCTTATCTCTCCGGAGGTAGCTTTTTAGATGGCAGCAGTTAAAGCGGGTATTTTAGGCGCTACAGGCGCTGTAGGGCAGAGATTTGTAGAAGCACTTGCAAACCATCCCTGGTTTGAGATTACAGCCCTTGCAGCGTCCGAAAGAAGCGCCGGCAAAACGTATAGAGAAGCGGCAGGATGGAGGCTGGATACAGCCATGCCGGAAAGTGTCGAAAACATAGAGGTTGTCCCTGTAGACCCAAAAGCCGTTGATGCGGATGTGGTCTTTTCGGCTCTTCCTGCAGATCTTGCCCTTACAGTGGAACCCGAGTTTGCAAAAGCCGGGTTTGCAGTTGCAAGTAATGCATCGTCCTACAGGATGGAAAAGGATATACCTCTGGTAATCCCTGAAGTCAACCCCGAGCACCTGGGACTTATCGAGGTCCAGCAGGACACCAGGGGCTGGGACGGATACATTATTACAAACCCTAACTGCTCCACAATTGTCATGACAATTACCTTAAAGCCCCTCATGGGGTTCGGGCTCGAAACCATACAGGTAGCTACAATGCAGGCGATTTCCGGAGCAGGATTTTCCGGAGTTTCAGCCATGGCAATTTACGATAATGTAATCCCCTACATAGGGAGCGAAGAAAAGAAGATGGAGACTGAAACCTTAAAACTCCTAGGGGAATTTAACGGCTCCGAAATTGTGCCTGCGGATATAAAGGTCAGTGCTTCCTGTCACAGGGTGCCTGTGATTGATGGGCACACGGAAGCTATCTGGGCAGGCATGAGGAATAAACCCACGCCTGAAGAGGTAAGGGAAGCTTTCCTCAAATTCGATCCTAAGCTTGGAGAACTCCCATCAGAGCCGGGTAAAGCCCTTATAGTGCGGGACGAAGTTGACAGGCCCCAGCCGCGCCTTGACCGTAATATGGGAAAAGGCATGAGTGTTTCCGTGGGCAGAATCAGAGAAGGAATTCGTTACATTGCAATGGGGCACAATACAATCCGAGGAGCTGCAGGTGCAAGTGTCCTGAATGCAGAACTCCTGCACTCTATAGGCAAGATCTGAGTTTAAGATAAACGCTTCAGCAATAATAAATAGCAAGAAATAAATAGCAAGATTAGAGGTGTGGAGCTCAGTAAAAAATAGTAAAGAACAGGAATGAGAAGTAAAAAGTCTGAAACCTGGACTTTTACTTTTCTTTAAAACTCCTTGTTTTAGTTTAGTTTAGTTTAGTTTAGTTTAGGTTATTTTATTTTGAGTTTTGAATCTCTTTTTCCTGAGCTGTTTTGCGTTTTAGCCTGGAGAGCTATTTTTTTCAGGCACTCCCGCTTTTAAGCCATATGTTTTCAGACAATTTTCAGGCAATTTTCAGGCAATTTTCAGGCAATATCATTTTCAGCAGTTATCAGGAGAACAGTTTTCTTGCAACCTCTTCTGCCCTGCGCATGACCTCTCTTACAGGAACTCCGCTGTATTTTGCAATCTTTTTGCAGTCCTCAAACTCCGCAGAGATATTGAGCAGAACCCCTTCCGAGTCCCTGGCAATCTTGACCGCGGTTTCAAACTCCTGACCTTCAATCTCTATTTTTATCCTTTCGATGTTTCGGGCAGCCATGAGCCTGTGTCGCGCAGGCATAACCCTAACTCCAAGAGACCCTGTTTCAATAATGATTTTCCGGGCGAGTTTTGCACTGTCTTCAGGCTTTGCAATGACCTTGATAATATGGGCAGGCCTTCCTTTTTTCATGGTTGCGGGTATGATCGCAACATCCCTGGCTCCCATCGAGAGCAGTTCCTCAAAAAGGTTGCCCAGGACTTCCCCACTTACATCGTCGGCATTGGTCTCGAGCACCTCGATTATATCCGAAATCAGGTGGGCGTCAGGTTCAAGAAGCACTCCCTGAAGCACATTGGGACCCTGAAGTTCGGCATCTCCTGCCCCATATCCAACAGCAATTGCCCTGCCCTGAGGAAAAGCCTCAACAGGCTTTGCAAAATGTGAGAGAATTGCAGCCCCGGTAGGGGTGAGCAGCTCCTTGTTCACATTTCCTCCCCTGAAATAGAGTTTCCCCCTCCTGAGAATTTCAAGGGTTGCAGGAGCAGGCACAGGAAGGGTACCGTGGGCACATTCTATTGTGCCGCTGCCCACGCTGATAGGGGTGCAGAAAATCGAATCACAATGAAGGGAATTAATGGCTGCAGAAGAACCTATGACATCAGCAAGGGCATCGCTCTGCCCCACTTCATGAAAATGAAGCTTTTCAAGATCGGGCTGACCATGGACTGCGGCTTCGGCTTCTGCCACTTTCAAAAAGATATCAAGAGTGCTTGCCTCCACTTTAGAGGGCAATTTTGCAGCCTTCACAAGGTCCACGATTTCAGAGTATGTTCGGACATGCTCTTTTTCAGGCACGTTTATACGAACATCCAGGGCTCTTATTCCCTTTTTCATCACTTCCCTGATATCCACGGACACGGGTGCCGAAGCTTCAATCAATTCCTTTACCGCTTCTCTGTCAGCTCCGAGATCGAGAGCACATGCCATAATCATATCCCCAGCTGCCCCTGAAAATGGATTAAAAACCAGTGTTTTCATAAAGTTCCTCCCTGATTCCTGCTTTGAACTTATCCACAGTTATTTTTCTTCCAGTCCTGTTTCCTGTCCTTCTTCCGGCCCCACCTCTTCAGTTTTTTTCTTTGTTCCAGCAGCTGCAGCAATCATATTGGCAATCCTGGCTGCATAAGCCCCTGCAACAAATCCTGCATCAATATTTACCACAGCAAGGGTCGAGCAGGACTGAAGCATTGACAATAGAGCGGCTTTTCCTCCGCCACCTGCCCCGTAACCGGTGGATACGGGAAGTCCTATTACCGGCACATCGACAAGCCCGGAGACTATGGTTGGAAGCGTCCCCTCTCTTCCGGCTGCAACAACGATTGCTCCGGGGTTCCTGAGTTTGAGTTTATGGAGTTCAGGGATCAGCCTGTGGATGCCGGCAACCCCAACATCGTACACGGCAACGGTTTCACATCCCATTTCGGAAGCAATAACCCTTGCTTCTTCTGCAGCAGGGATATCTGCCGTACCTGCCGATATGACACCAACAACCCCGCCTGTAATTGGGGCAGGAGTGCCGTCGTGGATAACCACCGTACGTGCCCGGCTGTTCCATTCGAGTTTATCAGGACCAAAAGCCTTCCTTAAGGCTTCAAGATGTGAGGCAGAAACACGGGTAATCAGAGCCCTTTTACTTTCTCCTGCCATTGTCCTTGCAATCTCCACCACATCTTCAGGTTCCTTGCAGTCAGCAAGAATAGCTTCGATTACTCCAGTTCTGCTTTTCCTGTGGGAGTCAAGTTTTGCAATGTTCGAATAGGAAACAAAACCCAGACTGCATACCTGCTTTTCTGCAGTTTCAAGATCAATTTTTCCTTCTTTAACAGCCTTTAATATATGAGTAAGATCCATGCGCCACCCTTAATCGAGAAGAATTGAATGCTTTATCAATAAACGGCTTAAATACAAGGTTACCGAGAAATAATTATTAGTTTGGAGGCTCTTTAGAGTTTCGTGCCATACTCATATAGATTTGATTTATAATTATTTGGGTTATTGCTTTACAATTGAGAGAAAATTCAAAATTTTAAAGCTGCATGAATGTAATTAACTGAATTTGAGGATAAGCAGCGGAAAATGAGATATTGTTTAATCTTTCAATAAAAGTCAGCCTAAACAATATCTTCATTTTGCTTTTTTGGCGCTTCGAATCGTTCTCGCGGCAGTGTACCAAAATTTCTGTAATTTTTTGTCAACTCCGCAATTAATTACATCTTTAAACCAGTTTATCGCTTAAAATCATTAAATTTTAAAGTTAGCACTAATCGTGTTTTTTGTCAATACAAACTTTTTCTTCTGTAATCCCAAGTTCACACAGCTACCTGGGTACCTGATTCTGCGCATTTTTTACGTCTCTGTCCCTGACTGCAAGACTATCCAGAATGGTTGACTTTGGGCAAAGCTTGGCCATATCCGTAACGCTTTGCCCCAGACAGCTTCCCTAGTGTATACAAAACGGTAAAATGGTTTTCCCGGAGAAACCTTCATGACTTAAGGTCGCCCATGAGAATGAAAATGGGCAAAGCCTATCTAGCCTTAATCCGTTTCCATAATTATGAGGCGAATGACTCCGGTCAGTGTTTATTTGGCGGTTGATACTAATCCCGAGGAAAAACTGACCTGGCAACCTTAAGCACCCATGATTGTTGCTCCAGCAAGAGAGCACGTGTACCAAATTTTGCTTTCTCACAGTTGTTCACTCGCCTCAAGGAGCTTACATATTGCATATCTACCCACCCATTCAAGCCTGAGCAGCCCAGCATGCATCGGCTTTCTTCAGTTACATCTCCAGTTTACGACCCTTCTCTAGCTGCTGAATCTGTTCTTCGCTTTTGGCGGCCAATTCCTTGAACTGATTGATAGTATCCCGCATTTTGGGCAGAGCTTCCTGCTTATAGGTGCTGATGGAATCCAGCGCTTCCATGACATCGGCAAAGGCAGTCTTTAGCGTCTCGACAGATATATTGGCTTCCATTGATTGCGCCTGGATTTCCGCCCCTTGTTCCTTCAACATTTTCGAGGTGCTGCTGATGATATCATTCGTGGTCTCATTGAGCATTTGAATCTTCTTCAGGACAATCTTCTGATTATAGAGAGCGCCAGCAACCATCACTGAGGTCTTCAAAGCGGAAATAGTTACATTTTTGGCCCTTTCCACCCCGCGCATCAGTTCCTTATTATTTCTTATCACAAGCTCTGTCGCCATTACGCCCTGCTGATTGACAACGATCATCTGCTGCATATCCATAATCCGCTGCCGCAGCGGAAATAGGACTTCTTCAGTGACAAATTTAACGTTTTCCGGGTCTTCGTTCCTGGCTTTGGCCTCTTCGATTTGCGTTTCAATCAATTCATCCATTAGGGTACCTAGCTGGACCTCTTTCATCAGCTTTTTAGTCAAATTGCGCAATGCCTGCTGTTCGATCTCCAGAGTAGTATTATCGTTTTTCAGAATTGTTTTCCCTTTGTCAAGAGAGATAATGATATCCGCAATCGCCGAATCTGCTTTCTGGTATCTGGCAAAATAATCCCTGACCGGGTTGAACACCTTGCCTAAGATGCCGGTCTTGGTGAAATCAATCAGGCTGGGGTCCAGGTCTTTTAATTCCCTGTTCAAATCGATTAAACTTTCTGCCGCAACACCGCCTTCGTCGCCATCTTTGGACAGTTTCCCGACTGTCACCTGCAGCAAAGAATTTTTAGCTGCCGAGCTTTTCATCGAGGCAGCCCCAAAAGACTCGATCGACTGAAGGATATACTTCTTTTTGGCAAACTCATCGATATCCAGGGTCAGAATTTCCGCAACATTTCTCTCCGCTACAGCCTGAAGCTGGGCTATTTCCTCCGATACCGGTTTTACTTGCTCCTCTACCTCACTCTTGATCGCCGCTTCATCGGGCACTTCCATAGTAAAAGCCATCTTAGCCCCTCATGTATTTACATTTCAGCATTGAACAGATTGCCCAGCTTATAAACAACGTCATCAGTATCGGCGTTAATGCTGGCAGCCTCATTGATGCTGGAGATAGCCTGCAGGGCCGGGATATCCGCATTATAGCCAATTGTGTATATAGGTATTCCAAGGTCCTCCACGATATCTTTAATATCGTTCAGCGAATGGCCTTCATTGGTCTCGCCATCGCTGAGAACAAAGATAATCGGTCTCAGATTGGGATCTGTAGCCTGCTGATCCTGGATCATTTTCATAGCGACAGCAATCCCATCAAAGGTTGCTGTGCCACCGTTGGCCTGCAAATCATTAACCGCTCCGGCAAATGAAGCTCTCTGGTCCAGATCGAATTTGGCAATCGGCAGATCGATATTGACATTACTGGAATATGATACCAGGCCAACCATATTGTCCTCGCCGATGTAGTATTGACCTTTGAGCAATGAATCTTTCAAATTGTTCAGCGGCTCGCCCATCATGCTGCCGGAGACATCAACCACAAATACTGCGCAAATACCGACATTTTTCTTTTCTTTCCAGAGCTTTTGGGCCTGGATGATCACATCGCCGCTGACCGGTCCAGCTTCGGATTGGTATTCATTAAAGCCGTTAAAACCATATTCGGTAGCCAGGATCTGGTACTTTTCCTGCTGGGAGAATTCAACGAATTCGTTCAGGATTTTCACTTTCTCTGCAGATAGTTCGCCGATCGCATACATCGGACTGTCATGTCTGGATCCAAAGGGAGTAAATTCGTAATATCTGATATCCGGTGTATTCACATAGGTCTGGTATTCCAGGACAAAACCGTCCAGAACACCTGATTTGGCAGATTCCCTCATTTGCAGAGTAGTATAGGCGACCACGGGAATATTGGCCTGGAAGCTCTCAAATCCTGCTTTTGCTTTGTCGCTCAATAAGTTGCTGCTGTCAAAGGTATATAAAGCTGAGATCAGGAAGTTCAGCCCGGTGGAACTGGCAAAAGGATTGGTGTAGCCCATATCCAGTTCGTCGTTCGCGACAGCATCGGTAATCGTCTTGGTATTGATTGCCCCGTATTTGTTTACCAGCTCGTCTTTCTTATCTTTAGTGAGCAGGATTCCGGCCGCATTGCCGGCAAGTCTTTTTTGCACTAAATCGGCTTTAACCCCTCGGGAGATGATCATCTCGCCCCAGAGTTCATTGGACGGCGTATAGGCATCCGGCAAATACTTCCCGGAAGTAATGTAATCGGCGCCTTCCCCGGAGGGGATTCCTCTGAGCCTTACCGAGATCTGCTTGCCGTCAATCTTTATGCCCTCGTTATTGAAGTCTCTGGCCACTTCTGTCAGCCAGCCATCAGTACCGCTGCCAGCTTTCTCCGTTGAGGAAAATATTTCGATGTAGCTGGATGTGCTTTCCTCAACCTGCGGCGGGTAATTGGAGATATCGGGCAGGATATCTTCCGGGTTCATGGGCGTAATATCAACCGGAACCTTAGAATGCGTGACTGTATTGACATCGATTTCTTTGATGATGGACTGCAGCGATTCATTCGCATTTTCAATGATAATCTCACCTGGGGGTTTATCCCAATCTGTGGTTAACTTAATCCCCAGATAAACTAGGATAAATACTACAACTGCTGCTCCGATTATCTTCAAAATTACTTTTTTGTTGCTTTCGTTCAGCATGCCGATACTTCCCTCTTCAATTCTATTACTTTTTTGTTACTTTCGTTCAGCATGCCGATGCTCCCCTCTTCAATTCTTATAGTATTTTGCCTGTTTGATCAGATTATCGATCTCGATCATGCCGGACATTTGCTCCAGTTGGCCACTCTCTACACTGTTTAAGCCTGAGATCTCCAGCAGCAACTTATCAAGCTTTAGCAGGATCTGCTCATTATCTTCAGTGGCAGCTTTCACAAAATTAATATACTCACTAAAAATTTTAAACTTTTCTTCTATAAATTGCTGTGAAAAGGCCCCTTCTTCGTATTTCTTTCTAACGAAATTATAGTCTTCTTCATCGAATGCATCCAATTTATTGAGGATGCTGCGGACATTAATGAAGAATATCTTCTCCACCTCGGCGATGACCGTATCAAATTTCTTATAGCTCATCTCTGAGGCACTGAAGATCTGCAGAAGGATATCCCGAATAGTTTTATTCTTTTTCTGCAGCCGCTCAATCTGATCGAGCAGCAAGTCAACGGTTTTTTTGAATGTTTTGAGCTCCCTGTAAATATTCAGTGCTTCAATATAATCTTCCACCGTCCTGATTTTATTGGTTTGAATCCCTTTCTTCGGTCCGGTAAGGAGCTCATAATTACCGTAGGTTAACCCGGCGCCGCTTAAGAAGATGAATGTGATACTAAGGGCTGTTTCCAATGCACTTGCCCCTAAAAACTCTAGTCCGATCAATCCTGGAGAGAAGGTAATTATGTTGGCGGCGGCAATGCCTAAATTCAGACCCGATAGTTTAATCAGCTTTTTTCTGTCCATGTACTCTTACCCCCAGATTCGGGGAACGCCTTGAAGGAGTTGAGCGCAAACTCGGTGTGAGCCTCCAATCCGATCTGGTCGGGCTGCGCGGAGCATGAACGATGACGTCTTTCGTATGCCGATTCGCAAAAATCTTTAGGTCCTGTGCATTCCAGGCATCATCCGCCGTCTGAAACAACATCATGTTGTACTGTTCAGTTCCCATGTTCTACCCTCCGTTTATTTCGATTTCATTCTCAGTAGAACGTTAACATATATGAACAGTTTACTAATAAACCTTGTGAAGTGGGCCAAGTATCTTTTGAAGCCTTACCTCTTAATCAGTAGGGAATAATTAAGTTTCAGCCTTCTTCTCAAGCTCGACTAAATTCGCCTCTGTTATATTCAGCACTTTGAATCGTTCTAGCTTTTAAGTCCGCTTAAATATCTGTTTTGCCATGGCAACTCTCTTCTCAAAGTCGGGTCCTTCCAGTTCTTTTACAACGGATTCGAGCATCGTTGGTATATCAATGTGCTGAGGACATTTTTCAAGGCACTGTCCGCACTGGACGCACAGGGATGCAAATTCAGGCTCTCCGCCGGATAAGATGCCCCCCAACCTTGCAGCATACATGAACTTTGTCTCGTCTGCGTTACCGGACATGTACAGGTTATTGTATGTTTCGAAACATAATGGAATATTCACCCCTCCTGGACAGGGCGTACAGTATCTGCAGCCTGTACAGCCTACTTTCATCAGTTCACGGTACTTCCGCTCTACTTTCTTTATTAGCTGTAGTTCAGCTTCAGTCAGAGAATCCGGGTATGCTTTGTTTGCTACTGCAAGGTTTTCCTCAATATGTGTTTCTTCATTCATGCCGGAAAGGACGACCGTGACCTCCGGGTGGTTCCATACCCAGCGAAGAGCCCATTCTGCAGCGGTCCTCTTCGTCGGGGCCTCATCCCAGATCTCTTTCACGGCAGGAGGCACGGGGCTTGCGAGGTTCCCTCCACGGAGCGGCTCCATAATGATTACTCCAAGGCCTTTTGAAGCTGCATATTCCAAACCCTCGGTACAAGCCTGGTTCTTTTCGTCCAGGAAGTTGTACTGGATCTGGCAAAAGTCCCAGTCATAGGCATCCACTATCCGATTGAAATCCTCTCCCGAGCCGTGGAAGGAAAAACCTGCGTTAATTATTCGGCCGTCAGCTTTGGCTTTGTCAAGGAAATCGGCTACATCTAGCTTTTCAACATTGTCCCACAGTTCACCAACGAGAGCATGGATTAGATAATAGTCGATATGGTCTGTATTGAGTTTCTCCAGCTGAGCATTCAGAAACTTATCCATATCCTCCCGGCTCTCTATAAGCCAGGATGGGAGTTTCGTAGCGAGTTTAACCTTTTCTCGATACCCGTCAGCAAGAGCACGACCTAAAAAAGGCTCGCTCTGCTCCATATGATAAGGCCAGGCCGTATCAATATAGTTTACTCCGTAATCAATTGCATAGCGTACCTGCCTGGTAGCTCTCTCTTCATCTATAGTACCATATTCTTTTATGGGAAGGCGCATACACCCAAATCCAAGTATCGAAAGTTCGTCTCCTTTCGTAGGCATTTTTCTATACAGCATTTTTCTTTCTCCTGAATTTTTGAATTGTTTTACTTGCTCTTGATTGATCTATCATTGGCTGCTTATTTTTGCGAGAGATCAATAAGTTATCTACGGAATATGATTGACCAATCACTCACAAAAAGAGTGAAAAAATTAGTTTTTAGTTAGACCTCTCCAGATAATTCTTCAAATCCCTGTTCGCATGATTCTGCTCTGCTCATTGCATCTTATCCCTCGATCAAACCGCTTTTCCCATATCATATGCCTGTTCTATTGCTTTGCTTCCTTTGATGTCTCCAATGTTCCAGGCACCGGTTCCATAAATAATACCCTTTTCCTTTGCTCCCTCAAGGCAGGAAGTAAATCCCCGGAATCCTTCAAATGTTCTCTCCATAGCCTGCTTACTATCGTCGGCTGCCGTTGCAATAAAATAAAAATCCTTATCGTTGATTTCTGTGTAACGGGAGCAGGTGCGGTCAATTAGAGTCTTCATTTGTCCATTCATCGTGTAGAAGTACACCGGCGTTGCCATTACGATCGCATCTGCCGCAATCATTTTCTCTAAGACTTCAGCCATATCATCTTCTTGAGGGCAGCTATTTCCCATGCTATTACAGGTTCCACATCCTGTACAGTAATTGATTTCCTTGTCCCTCAAGAATATCTTCTCTACGGTATGTCCGGCTTCTTTTGCTCCAAGCATAAACTGATCGCACAGCAGGTCGGAGTTTCCGCCTTTTCTCGGGCTGCCGGAAAGTATCAATACTTTTTTACTCACTTGTATCATCCTCATATTTTGAGTTACGCGAATTTATCAAAATAATTTGTTTTGTTTCCAGCATCCTGCTTTCACTCTAAGAGGACATTGCCTATCCACCTATCTAATCCTCATAACTATATTCATCTTTATTTATCAAGCAAAGATGCTAAAAAAATGCTACTCGAATAGCTTATGAAATCATGCCAAGTTTGTTCAACCAATCTGCAACATCTTTTTTCGCTGCACTTACATGAAAGCCACGGATAGGGAGCCCTTTCAAAAGTATTGCCTTCGGACAAAGTTTTGCAATGTCTTTTTCACTGCGGCCTAATCCGCTTCCTTCATGTGTACAAAACGGAACAATAGTTTTTCCGGAAAAATCATATTCTTCCAGAAATGTAAACACCGGCGTCGGCATCGTTCCCCACCAGTTAGGATATCCCAGAAATATCACATCATAAGAGTCCATATTTTCCACATGGCTGGAAAGCTCCGGTCTGGAATTGTCATTCAATTCTTTTTTTGCCACGTTGGTGGTTTCCGTATACTCCTCAGGATAAGACTTTACGGTATCAATACGGAAAAGATCGCCTCCTGTTATTTCCCGGATCATGTCAGCTATTACTTTTGTGTTACCGATTGGCAAATTCACAATCTTTCCACTGACATAGTTATCTCTCTCACGTGAAAAATAGGCTATCAGACATTTCTTTTCTTTTAAATTCGTCATTTCTTGTCCCTTCCCTTTCATAAGTTGTTGCTACCTTATTTTTCAAAGCAAGGTATTCTTCATCCGTACGGGTTCCAGCCATTCGGCCGGACCTGTGTTAGCATTTGTCTCAACGGAAAGATATACAAACCAGCTGTCAGATGCTGCTCCATGCCAGTGTTTCACATTCGGATGAATTTTTACTACATCACCTGGATTAAGTTCCTGTGCCGGCTTTCCTTCTTCTTGATAGTAACCACGCCCACCTGTTACTAACAGAATCTGTCCACCAGGATGCCTATGCCAGTTATTCCGACAGCCTGGCTCAAATGTAACATTGCCTGTTGGACAATTAAACTCATTATCCCTCGGCACCAGCATACTAAGCTATGCATTACCTGTAAAATACTTACGAACTTGTTCCGGAAGTTTTTCACCTTTCGGGAAAATAACACTTTTACTTAAATTGTTTGATTTGTCCATATTTTGCGCTCCCTTAGAATTTTCCATGATACCTAATTTCTTGAATGTCTAATATTCTTACTGAAAAGTCTACTAGCTGTGGACTGTCGTTAATACCGATAACTTTCATAATGGTATCTCTGATTTTATTTCCTTCAAAATTTTCACGATATTCTTTCTTAATTGTATACTCGATCAATTTTTATGATTGACTGATCAGTCAGCATATAAGATTTGATGTATATAAAATTAAGCCATACCAAGAAAGGCAGAATGTAAAAAAATTGAAAACCATTTCTAACATGCCTAAGATTCTTCTCCTTTGATCAAACTGCTTTTCCTATCTCTTATGCTTGTTTCCTTTGATGTCCTTAATATTTCTAGGCAGCAGTTCTGTAGATGATTTTTTCTCCTCAGCTCTCCCAGGGAGCAAGCAAATTTACGAAAAAAATCGAATAATATTGTGAAACATGTCGTTAAATACGATATTTATTTTCTTAAATGGAAAAAGCTTTAAATGAAGCTTTATTTATTGCATATATGAGTCCCCTTACTCGATTAAAAAAACAAATAACTATAGATCAGCTACGTGAATTTAGAGCTCAGCTATTAGACTTTATTGATGAAGAAATTGTAGAGCTTTTTGAAAGTTCATATCGCTGGGATATAATAGTAACCATTCATCGAAAAGGGGGGTTTGTTTTTAAAGATTTAACCTCAAATTCAAGATTCTCAACAAATTTATTAGTAATTGGAGATCATCAAGTTAGTGAATATAAAAGTTACTTTGAAGATAAAAATGTCCTGTTATTTGATGATTCTATAAATACAACTGAAACAATTCAAAACATGATAAATAAAATTAAAACTTACAATATCAATTCTCTCTCAGTTGCTACAATATTAGTCAATGCAAATACTTATCAGAAACTCATTGAAACTAATAAAAATATAAAATTTATAGCCTACGAAATTTCCTATGATTATATGAATTATTTTTTAAAATTTATGTGCCCTTATTTTGATTATATATGTTTACCAGCAACAAAAGACTTAATAGTAGAGAAAATTACTATCTTTAAAAAATTGTCTTGTCTAGAAATAATTGAATTATTTAGTACCAATTACTTCATTTTAGAAAGAGAAGAATCTTTATTTCAATATAAAGATCGATTCAAATTAATACTTGATTTATTTAATGAACCTTACAGTTCAAGCACTTTATTCTCAGAATTCCTCGCTCGTTATGATCTCCCAGAACAAAGTATAGGTCAAGCTAAAATCCGATTTTTTGTTCATATGTCAGATTCAATTACTCAAATATATGTAGAGTATATTGTTGAGCCAGTAAGACCAAATTTTGAAAAATGTATTAAGAATTTTGAACGGATTTGGTGTAATCAAAGTCAAGATAAACAAACCAACTGTTTAGTATGTCTCCAATATAATTTAACGGAATTTCTGAAGAATTATATAAGGAATAGCTTAATGTCTAATAATATGGCTTATGAATTAGATTCGCTCCCATGGATATTTTGTGGACTTCAGATTAATACAGAAATATAAAAAGAGATCTATAGGCCGTATAGATAACTATTTAAATCAACGCCAAGGAAAAAAGTTGGATAAGCAATAATACCTCATACTATATTTCAGAAGTTTCTACAAACCCGCTTTATTCTGTCTGATATAAATTTTCGTATAAATTTTTAAAAAATTCTTTATACTCTCCAGAGATATAAAGTGATCTTATCCATCCATCTTGATTTTCCCATTGAGCGTTAATCATCCCAAGATCAAATAACTTATCTATAATTTTGCTAACTGTAGAACGGCTAATTTTACCTTCTAATTGTCCTACAAGTTTAGAGAAGTAGATTGGCTTTTTTTCAATATAGTTATATTTATAGATCTCTAGGACAACTTTTTCTTCTTGAGATAGTATATTTTCTTGATTTAATATAATTTCTTGAGGTTGCATGAATACCAACTCACTAACATTTTATAAAATTATCAACATAAGTTCAAAAATTCACAGTTTTCCTTTAAGATATCAGCTTGAACTCAGTCCACTTTTAATAAAGTTGTTTGACAAATATATAAGTAAAGTGCTATATTTTTGGATAAGTGTAGAATACGGGTTCCACGATACATCTCTTTTTTATAGAAAATACCCGTGTATAACTTCTATACTGCAATATACTAAACTATGTCATATTTAAATCATTCGAATCTCTGTTGCTTATAGAAGGGAATTGTTCTAAAGTAATAAAGTTTTCAGAATTTAGTTGCTTTTCAAGAATCAAACTTTAAATTTTAGAGCGAACTTTTTATAGAACATTTCCATGCTTCCACTTTTCGAATAATCTTTTTTTTGTTTAATTTTGATTCTTCTTCTTTGTTAATTATCTCTTCAAAAGTATCATATGATTTAAGTGTCGTTATTACACAGTGTTTAAATCCATTACTCGAACATAAGATAGCCATTTTTCCTATTATGTCTATTGTCAAATCTGTTATATTGTGTTCTTTTTGGTTCATTGTTTCTATTAATATTCTAAAGAGAACTGCTAAGGTTTTTTCACATGGGATTTCTAGCCTATTTTCAGCACAATTTAGACCTATAACACCTATTTTTGTCAATAACTTCATATTTATTTCGTTTTTATTAGCTATTATATCTTTAATTATATCATCTATAAATGTTATAGCATAGCTCGTAGATTTTTCGAGTTTCATCTCTGAAGAAATTTTTCCAATATTCGCTAATGCACCTAGCATATTAGTTTGATCTACTATATTGGATTCTATGTTCGAAAAAATGTTGTATAATCGTGTTATTCCTAAAATTGTAGTTCTTTCAAGTTCATTTCTTGTGCAATAAGCTATAAACTCGGATGTCTGGTCTAAGGTATTTAAGAAATAGTTTCTTTCATTATTTTTATTTTGGAAAATTAGAAATATATCGAAAATAGTATCTACTAAATATAAAGTGGCCACGTCATTTTTTGCTGAACTAGTAATATTTCCCACTAGAATAAATTCTGAAACTATATTATTAAATTCATCCTCAAAAGTTTCTTTATTTATTTCATTGTTACTATCTTCATTTATTCTCTTGTTAATATAATCATTGTTTAACTTATTATTATAATATAATGATAGTCCTTTTTTATATGAATTATAATCATATCTGTTTAACGAACCAACAATAAAATCGAAAATTTCAACATTTATATTATTATCATTTTCATTTTCACCCTTACCATTATGACTCTCACTTAATTTACTTATAAGCGTTATTGGGTCTAAAAAAATAGTGATTTTATCCTGAATATATTTGACCATATAATTGTAAGCAAACATAGCAAAAACTATTGCAAGCATCACAGGAACATAATGAATTCTTTCGAAAGAATTAGGCAGCACAGTTAATAGAATAAGATCATAAAATATTGAAAATCCAAAAAGTCCCCATAAAAATTTAGTGTCTTCTGTGAAAATCTTTGTTACCCTAGAAGAGTAGTTTGTAGCTGTTTGTTGTAATGCTATTGAGTTCAATCCAATTACTATAGCAAAAACAGCTGCTTGACTTTGAGCTAATGAACTCAGTAGATATAGTGAAGGGTCGGCAGATTTAGAAAATGTAAGAGAATATGTTGAAAGCAAAAAGACTATCAATATTCCCATTAAGACTGGATAAGTCCAATCTTCTCTACTTTTCTTCATGTATCTTTAACTGAATAATAAATATTTAAAATCTTTTAGTTTATGAGTCTATCCCAAAACCAATTTTTATTTCTCAATTCGTAAGAGTTTCAGAACTATTTCCAAATCGGTAGCCCGGCTAATTATTTGAGCTCATCCCAAAACTCAGTTTTAATCTCAATTCTCAGAATTATTCAGGATTGGTTTCATAATTAGATGCTTTATTGACCACAAAAAATACGCGATTCAAAGAAGCAAATTTTGAGTTTTGGGATTGGCTCATAAATATAAATCCTTCAAGTAATGCCCAATAAGATGCCTTTGATTTCCTGTTTATTTTTTAGATAGCAGATTTCTTAATTCAATATCTGATTGACTGGTCACTCATGTGCGGAGTGAAAAAAATTATTCTTTAGCCAGACCTCTCCAAATAATCTGGAATCCATCCTCTGAAACCTGATTTATATCCTGTGATGGATCTGAATCAAGGATAAAATTCACTATCGTCCTGCTACCCTGATAAAACATTGCAATGATCAGCTCCGCAGGAAGTTCTCTGATTTCTCCCGTTTTAATTCCTTCATCCACTAGATTATGAAGGAAGACATACTCTTTCATCACTTCTTCACGAGTAAATTTTGTGATATAAGGGGATGAACAGAACTGCCCGACAAAAAGGAATTCTTCCTGATCTTCCACACCCCAATTAATTAAATTTGACCAGAGTTTTTTCAACTTGTCCTGGAAAGTGTTTTCGGTCTCAATCCCTTTTCCCATATTGCGGCTTAACTTTCCTTTTACCTCAAAATACAGACTATTGATAAGATCTTCTTTCGTAGGAAAATAGTTGAAAAGGGTGCCTGTGGCTACACCTGCATCTTTTGAGATTTGTGCAGTGGAGGTGCCGTGGAAGCCTTTTTCGGTGAAGAGCTTCAGGGCTGCTTTCATAATGGCTGTTTTTTTGTCTTTGACCTGTTCTTTCATGCATTATCTCTACTATTGACTGATTAGTCAGTGATGTTGTAATATTAAGTTATTATAAATACTTTATGGCATTTTATTCTTGGCTCTCAGCCAGGTATTGTAATACATAATGGATTTTTGGGAACTTATGGAAAAAATACCAGCGATACATTTAAAAATCCGCATTGTTAATGTGTAGAGATCATCATGCTCATAGTACTCTCATTAGGCGGTTCAATTCTCGCAAAAGATCTTGACTCGGCTCGTTTTTTAAAATACGCAAAAGTCCTGCAAGACATATCGAAAAAACATACACTGCTTGTAGTAACTGGCGGGGGAGAAGCAGCACGGAACTACATAGAGGCTGCGCGGGCCATGGGAGCAGATGAAGTAACCTGCGACTACATAGGCATTGAGATTACCCGTCTGAATGCGAGATTGCTTATTGCGGCTCTCGGATCCGATGGGTACCCTGAGGTTCCTTCAAACTATCTTGAAGCTTCAAAGGCTATGAACTCAGGAAAAGTTGTGGTAATGGGAGGAGTTACACCAGGCCAGACAACTGATGCCGTAGCTGCAATCCTTGCCGAGTACCTGCGCGCAGACCTGCTGACAATTGCAACCTCAATTGACGGAGTTTATTCCTCAGACCCTAACTGCGACCCGAGCGCAATCAAATATGACACGATATCTCCTGAAAAACTCATAAACATAGTTATGGCAATCGAGATGAAAGCAGGCTCGAAATCTCCGGTGGACCCTGTAGCCGCAAAAATAATAGAACGCTGCAAGCTAGACGCCCTTGTCATGGATGCCCGGGACCCTTCCCTACTTGGAGAAATTCTGGGCGGAGAGGCAGCCAAAAAATCTCCGGTATCCTGCGGAACCTGGATTACAAAAAGAAAATAAAAACCTGAAGCAGGGTTACAGCCTTTCTCCGGCATATTAAAACTGAAAAATGTAGAAAACATAAAAACTTAAACATAGAGGTTCCTACATACTTCATATTGCAGAGAGCCAGATCAGGTTACCAGCTCTGGTTCCAGGCAGTTTTTGGAAATAAGGAGGAACCGGGCTTGAGCCTGCCAGAAAAAAAGAACTGTTTAAAGCAGAGAGAGTTTACCTTCCATTTATTTTCTTTAATTTTATTCCTGATTTTCTTATGTGTTCAGGCAAGTCCTGTTTCAGGGGCGATGAACGGGACAACTGCCGGAGAAGAGAATAAAAGTATAATTATTATTGACTTTTTTTCAGACCATGACCTGAGTGATGCAACGGTCAGGTTTGAGCAGCCCTTTAAAAATGTTTCTCTTGTTTTTACCCTGAGCTCGGGAAAAGAAATTTTGAAATCAGAAACCTTTAATCTGGGCTCCGTAAATGAAGGGCAGGAAATCGCAAAAATCCTTTTCTGGGGGCTTGAAGAGGACTTTGGAAAAGATAGGGATTCTTATACAGCACAGCTTCTTGTAAAGGACGGCAGCCAGACCATTGAGTCCCGGAAACTTTCTTTTTCTTACCGAAACCCGCATCTTTCAAACCTCAAAGTTGTGGATTTCTCTGCAGACTCCGAAAAAGCTTCCGTTCTGATAACCCTTACGAGCTCCGCAAACCTCAGACTCGTTCAGGTACCTGAGCCGGGAATGGCAGATATGGACCTTAAGCTCCTTTCCGGCACAGATATCATATACTCCGAAAATATGGAAAATGTCCCTGTAACGGATGCCTATTATAAAGCGATGTACTGGCCTTTCCTTCTCGAAAAAGACAGAAATTATACGGCTCTCCTGAAAGTGCGTTCCCATTCCCCTGCTCTTACTACAGCTTATACATCGAAATTCAGAGCAGAAGAAAAAGTAGAAATCCTTGATGCGGACATCGACGTGGATGAATACGGGGCAAGCGTTACAGTCATTGGAAAATCCCAGGTGCCTTTCAATGGAATTATCAGGGTTGTGTTGACTCCTGAGAAAGGAGAGGTACAGGTTTTTGAAGAAACTGCCGATATCCTGACCGCAGGGAAGGAAGACACTGTAGGAATTATCTGGCAGGGGGTTCCCAGGGGGGACTATAATGTAAAGGTTTATGCAGTAAACCTGGAAGATGAAGTCCTTGACAGCCATGAAACGGTTCTGCGAGTTTTTGAGCCCGTAGCCGAGATAAATCCCTCTGAGGAATCACCAGCCTTTAGCTTTCAGGCAGCACTTGGGATTTTCCTGTGTTTTGCGGTTTTGAGGGGAGAAAAAAGAGAGAGAAAAAAGAAGTGCGCTAATTGTCTCAATAAGCTCAAAGTCAATATTCCACGCCAGTAGCCTAAGCCGATAGCTTAAAAGACAATAACCTCAAAATCAACAACCTCAAAGCTATTTAAAGTTAGCCGGGATTAGACGCATTCGCACGTGGGATCACTATGTTTGACCTGATCATCCGAAACATAACGAACAGGAAAGTCCGGAGCGCACTGACAATTTGTGGAATAGCCCTCGGGATTTTTGCAGTTATAGTTATGGGCGCCATGTCTGAGAATTTCCACCAGACTTTTGAACGTTCCATGAGTGTGACCAGTGACAAGATCCGGGTCTTTGCCGAAAGCGGGGTTTTTGGAGGAGGGCTTACAGATAATAAGGTAAGTGATGTCTTGAGAGTAGCCGGGGTAAAAGATGCCTACGGGCTTTTAATGACTACCTTTGATGAAGATAAGATGGGCATGACAGGAAAACAGATCCTTGGTGTCCCTCCTGAAAAGTCCAGCGTTGCCCTTAACCCTGTGGAGCTGAAAGCAGGTCGCTTCCTCAATCCGGGAGATTCCTATAGCGTTGTCGTCGGGAACAATATCAAAAGAGAATATGGACTTGAGGTAGGCAGCAAATTTGAAATCCATGACAAATATTTTACCGTTGTCGGAATCCTTGAGTATACAGGTTCCATCTTTGATAATGCCGTAATTATTCCCCTTGAAACTGCCCAGGGCCTGTATAATGTGGGGGATTCGATATCCTATATCTTTGCCGTGCCTGATGAGAGGGTGGATGCTGAGATGCTATCCAAGCGTATAGAGTTAAGCGTAAAAGGCACAAGCACCCTTTCTCCAGGGGAACTTGAGGTGCAGGCAAGGCAGTCCTTTATGATTTTCAGTGTAATAACCATCAGTTCCGGGCTCCTTGCAGCAATTATAGGCGGGCTTTGTGTGATGAATACAATGCTCATGTCCGTTGCCGAGAGGACAAGGGAGTTTGGGATTTTGAAAGCAATAGGCGCAGAAACACGGGATATCCTGCTCCTGACATTGGGGGAAGCTTCATTCATGGGTTTATTAGGTGGAATTCTCGGAATTCTGGTTGGCGTTGGGGCAGTCTATATCATGAATGCTTGGCTTGCAACGACAAGGATCGTCCTTTTCCTGATAACTCCCAGGCTTCTTATAATTGCCATGGTTTTTGCTCTGCTGATTGGCGCTCTTTCCGGGCTTTATCCTGCGTACAGGGCTTCGAAGATGAGTCCTATGGAGGCTTTGAAGCATGCATGAAATGGGAATTGAAGAAAAAAGACTTGAAACTGCGGAAAAGCCGAAAAAAGAAGGAAATAAGCCCAATTTGGGAAACGAAGGGCAGAAAGTCATAATGCAGGTTGAAAATCTTTCCAAGACCTATATACAGGGTAAAATTCCAGTTCATGCCCTTCGCTGCGCCTGCATAACCGTAAGAAAAGGGGAACTTCTTGCGATAATGGGGCCTTCGGGTTCAGGGAAATCAACTCTGCTTGCCCTGATCGGCACGCTTGAAAAAGCCACGGAAGGCAAAATAATTCTCGACGGGACAGACCTTACCTCAGTGCCCGAAAAGCTGCTTCCGGAAGTTAGAAGAGAGAAAATAGGTTTTATTTTCCAGCACTACAACCTGATACCTACACTTTCAGCTCTTGAGAACGTTGAACTTGCTATGCGCTTTTCCGGGGTGCCAAAAAAAGAGAGAAAAGAAAGAGCAAAAGCCCTGCTTGATGACCTGGGCCTTGGAGACCGCCTCAATCATAAACCTACGGAGTTATCCGGGGGAGAGCAGCAGCGGGTCTCTATTGCCAGGGCGCTTGCGAACAGGCCTGCCCTGATTCTTGCAGATGAGCCAACAGGCGAGGTGGACAGTAAAACCCGGGACTCTATTGTCCGTACATTCAAGGAATTGAGCGAAAAAGGACAAACAATTCTTGTGGTTACCCACGACCCAGAGGTTGCAAAAGAATGTTCAAGGGTACTCAGGATCACGGACGGGATGATAAAAGATTATTAAAGACACTATCAACCAGGAAAATTAAAAAGAAGGAATTATAAGCAGATGCATCCAGGCTGAGAAAGATTTATTTTGATCAGGAAGCCGGCTTTCCATTCACATTCGATAAGATATGCACCAGCTTACCCGGACCCGCCAAAAGAAACAAAGCAGGGGACAGAGACCAGAAAGTATGTTCTTTAAATTTCCCCAAACTCCCATCCAAGGTGCTCTTTTATTACGGTATATGCCATGGCGGGCGGAATAATTCCGATATCTGTTACGATCATATCGATGTACTCAGCAGGGGTAAAATCAAAAGCCGGATTTTTTACCTGCACATGAGAGAGGTCTGCAATAATCGCAGGATCGACTATTTCATCTGTATTCCTTTCTTCGATTTCTATAGGGTTTCCCACAATCGTGCTCGGGCTGAACTTGAAGGTCTCGGCGGCTACCATAAAACTCTTTCTGGCTTCATGGGCAGCAAGGGCAAGCTGAGACGTCCCGATCTTATTAACAAGAGCTCCGTTGGCTGCAATCGCATCAGCTCCGACTATTACCTTATCCACTTCTTTCATGTAGTAGCGTACAGCAGAGTCTACAATCAGGGTTGAAGGGATGCCAAAGCTGTTAAGGTGCCGGACAGTTAACAAACCCTGGCGCCGGGGCCGGCTCTCAGTGGCAATAACCGATATGTCCTTTCCTTCTTCAAAAGCTGCTGTAATGATGGAAAGGGCAGCGTGGGAGTTGCAGTGAGTCATTATTACGTCCCCGTCCCGAACTCTTCTTGACCCTATTTTACCTATTCTTCCAAGGGCCTTATCTGCTTTCTCGATAAAGGAATTTGCGTTTTCGATAACTTCCTGTCTTGCTTCTTCTACATTTCCTGAAGAATACCTCGAAGCAAGTTTTACAGCATTCGGAAGGGAAACAGCTGTAGGGCGGGTACTGATAAGAAAACTCGAAACTTCCTGGATACCGGCACTAAATTCCTCCATTGAAGCTGCCTCCAGACCTGCAGCATAATCTCTGATGGCTTCTGAAGCAGCTTTTGCAATCCTGCCTGCGCCCCGGATTTCCATCGTTCGAATCTTTTCTGCGGTTTCCTTAACTTTTTCCATAATATAAAGGATAGTCAGAGCTCGATTTATAGCTATCTTTCCCCGATTTATAGCCAGCCCCCGGAAGTTCCCGAATTCAGGCGATAAAGACTGAATTTAGTTAAATTCAGATTTCAGTTATTTCTTCGGATCTGTCCCTGTAGTAAACAAAAAGGTCTTCTCCCCACCGAAGGGCACCCAGGTCGAAACACATGACGTCCTGCTTATGGTCAAAAATGCCGTCAGAAAAAGGAAGGCTTAGAGAGAGGAACCTGTCAGTAACAACATGAGAAAATTCTATTTTTTCGTCACATACATAGAAACATGTATTCTCTAAATTCAGAAATTCTCTAAATTCAGTTCGATATTCCTCTTTTATCCTCTCATAAACCGGACGGGTTACAAGAAGAGAGATGTCAGCTCCTTTTTTTGCGAAAGAAAGAAAAAGAGACGGGTAAAGAGGATGGAAAATGGAGGCAGTACCTTTTATTCGTCTTGATATCGCAAGGTTTTCCACAAATTCCCTGTGAGGTTCAAAAAGGCGTGTCCTGTCAGGAGGTTCGGAGAATGTACAGTTTTTCAGATCTCCAATCCTGCTCCTCAAAAGGGTAGGTATGCACTCAATTGAATGGTTTGCCCAGTACTTATAGCAGTTACCAAAAACGTTTAACAAACTGACCATTGCCTGCATTCTCCCAGCTACAGCTATACCAAGAGGAGACAGGATGTAAACATCTTCAGTCCTGAATACCAGAGAGTCATCCCTTAGCTTTTTTAACTGAGGAAGGACAGCTACAGCACTGGCATTTAAATGTATTTTTATTTCGTTGATAGTTTTTGGCCCTTCCTTTAAAAATAAAAGAAGATCTTTTCTTTTCTCAGAGAGGAAAATTAATTCGAGAAGCTGGCTGTTCATGTTTTTGAGATATACGTAAGCACTTGATAAGTATCTTTCGTATTTTTCAGTATCTTTCCTTCCAAAAATATTCAATTAGTTAACATTTTCCATTAATCTGTATGAAAAAAATTTAACACATTGCACCGATGGAAAAGTATAAATTTGAATAAATATTACAGAGTAAAAAATCATAGAAATTGAGAATGTAAGAAATCGCTTTTAAGTCAGAGTAACTTGATTTTGAGGCAGCTAAATAATTTAATGGGAAGTAAATTTTAAGGTCGTATAGGTTATATACCTCTATAACATAAAGAGGAAGTTGACGATTAAGAGTTAAGGGGTTTTTCTCTTAATCGTAGGGGTTGAATCACACAATTGGGAGCCAAATCAGAGGTGGCAAAAGGCTCCCAATTCTAATACCAGTATTTTTGAAGAGTTTTCATCCGTAAAAAATATTTAATCCCGAATTATTCGGACATCTAACTTTTAAAAAATTGTTTAGTTTGATTCCAATAATTTTAGGTAGTGACGTCCAGATTGGAGAGGTTATGAATTGGGAAGGCTCTGATTGAAAAAATTGTAAGCCAAAAAACCAGATTTGAACTTCATGAATTGAAAAAAACTTGATTGTAGATTTTCAGATCCTGAAATAAATTTTCAGGAGGATAAAAGAAATGAAGAAATGAGGCATCTTTTGATCTTCTCTGAAAGTTTTAACGTAGATGAAATATATAATGTGAACAAATTTTTCAAAGCCATATAAGAAAAATAAGAACGTCCATAATTTGAATCATAACCAATATTTCATGTCGTTTATGTTATATAATTAGAAACCGTAAAAAGTGATAGAGATTGAGAGTAAAGGGTTTCCTCTCAGTCCAATGGGGTTGGATCATCAGTAGGGACCTCTGGACAAATATGGTCCCTATTATCCTTATAGAAAATAATCATAAAGCTTGAATTCTCTGAAAGTCTGATTCTCTCAAAATCTAATTTTCTTAAAGTCTGAGTTTTCTTTTAAAGACTGATTCTTTTAAAACCTGAATTTTCTTTTCTAAAAGGAAAATATTTCTTAACTGCTGGTTTTAAATAGTCAACTGATTCTCAAACCGGAGTTTCTAAGATATTAAAAAAGAAAGGCTCTTGGCTATGATTATTCACAGTCTAACAAAAAATTAATTAAGTTGACGACTTCAACTTGGGATATACTCCCCAAGTTGAAGTTTTGTAAAGATCTCCGCAGTTTCTTTGTTCATTTCCTCTACGACAAACTCTGCGTTTTCCCCTCCTTTTCCATTGTATACTAATCCTATTCTTATCTTTTCAAGATTCTCGGCCAGCTTTTGAATTGTTAGCTCCTGGTCATCGATCAAATGAAGCAAATAATTGTGTAGCAGTAACCCCATTACACAGAGAAACACATGGGCTCTGATCTTCATATCCTTTCTGACATACACAGGCTTTACCGGTATCAGTAACTTGTCTTTCAGCCACTTTATATCCTCTTCAATCATGTTTCGGGAATCGTACATGTCCACAATTTCTTTTGTTGCAATATTATCCTTATCAGTAAACACAACAGTCTTTCCCATCCCTAAAAGAAACTCTTTTTCCTGATCATCATTTAAACTGAAATAAAGTTGTAACTCTCCCTCTTTTTCAACGACATTGTAATCAAAGAGACCTCTATATTGCTTTGGAATTGTATCAACAATACGATTCATGAGACCTTTTGATGTCATTTTTCTGCCTTTTCCTTTACGGTTAAGTTTTGAGCTTATTTCTCCAATCTTCTCCAGGATATCAAATTTTTTAACTTCCCACTCATGCATCTGTTTTCGACTAGTAATTTCAGTGTATTTTATGACTCCAGTAAATTCTTTATCATACCAGTTTCCGTTTACACGATGAGCTTTGATGATATTCTTTTTTCCATTCTCCCATTTTTCTTCAAAATCGGACAAAGGAACATGGAATAAATCTTTGCACATCGAAGAAGGTAAAGCCCCAACAACGTGCATTTTATCCAAAATATGTTCTATGTTATCTGTAGAGTTCATTCCTCTATCAAAAACAATTGTTATTTCCTTAAGAGGAATCCCTATCTCTTCTATACGTTTGCAGATACTGTCAATCAGATCGGAGAACAGAGTTACATCAGGAACGTTTGCTGGATACGTAATTGTCTGAAAAGGAAGGTTTCCGTTTGAAGTTGTCAAACCAACTCCGATGAGGTTCTTATCATATCGTTTATCTTTGGAAAAACCTTTTTTTGGAAGATCCTCCCCATGCTCGATGTGAGTATAAAAGTTAGTTGTATCAAATGTTAGCTTCGTTGGCCTTATTCCTTTTTTGATCAATGTTTGAGAGATATCAAGTTCGATTTTGCGGATTGTTTCTTCATCCAATTTTTCCATGTAATTCAGGAAGTTCTGACTTGAGAGTTTGTACTTTGGCTTCATGAAAAATTGAAGTGAACTTTCTTTAAAATAGTCATCAAGAACGTTTCTGCTTAAGGAATGTTCGGATCTACCAATGATGATTAGGAGAATATATTCTGCTGGGGTGAGACCTTTTATGTTTTTCCGATCAATGTGTTTGTTCAGACTTTTGATTAACCCCACGTCTTCAGCTGCCTTGAGTAAGGCAGCTGGTTTACCAAAAGAGTAGGAAGCTACCTTTTTTTCAGTGTTTTTTGTTATGAGCTCATAAACATGGTCCGCGGTTCCAACATATTTTTGAATTGTTTGAACTACTTTTCCATCGATCCATTCATTCTTGATGACATAAAGATATTTATTGCCTTTTATAGTTTTGATCTTGAAATGCATGAGATTTATTAGACCCTAAATACATATAAATTCTTTGAATTATTCTATTATTAATTTTGCCATAAATAATCCTATTGATATTTTTATTTTTTATGTAATATGAGTAAGATTTGGTGACAAATAATTAAAATTAGTTAGACCCTATGAAAAATAAGCCGAATGATATCACTTTTAATCATAAAGTATAAACTCCGGTCAAATGAGTCTTTGTATGTTGGTTTTTGGACGGTTTTTGGATGGTTTTTAGATGGTTTAGATTTCTGAGAATAATTATTACAGGCAGCAGGCAAGCTGCCTGTAAAAGGATTTACGTCGTTTACTATCTGGTTTTCACTTCGTTTGTACTTTGAAGGCTGAACTTACTTTGAAGGTAAAACTGATTATCCGTAGAGCATCATAATATAAATATTAATTTAGATAGAAAAAGATTGAGGGAAGGTTTGATGA
The DNA here is from genome assembly GCF_055385895.1 of Methanosarcina subterranea. Taxonomy (NCBI): domain Archaea; kingdom Methanobacteriati; phylum Methanobacteriota; class Methanomicrobia; order Methanosarcinales; family Methanosarcinaceae; genus Methanosarcina; species Methanosarcina subterranea. The sequence goes on from NZ_AP042426.1 coordinate 4,615,395, forward strand.
CCTGATATCTGCAGCATATGGAGAAAAGAATAAGAGAGACAAATTAATATCATAACTTTACAGCTTTTTAAAATAATACCGATGTCGATCCGTGGTTAATACTTCAGATTTTTTTTGTAATAATAATTAAATACAAAATTTATAAATAGTATTCGAAGAATATGAAACTGAGTAATTAAATTAATCTGATATATCAGAAATGTATTGGAAGTAGGAGCTGAGAACCTGGATTTCAATAATGCTAATTTCGATACCGCTGTAAAGTTCCACGGACACGTCTGCCCCGGCCTTTCTTTAGGGTACAGAGTGGCTATGCTGGCTGCCGAGCGTTTCAGGGACCGGAGCGAAGATGAAGAACTTGTTGCAGTTGTGGAAAACAGATCATGTGCAGTAGATGCAATTCAGGCAATCAACGGCTGCACCTGCGGGAAAGGAAATCTCATATTTAAAGAACACGGGAAGCATGTATACACATTTTTCAAGAGAGGGGACAAAAAAGCCCTGAGAATTTCCCTGAAACCTGACGTTCTCCCACAGGACGAAAAACACACTGCGCTCTTCGCAAAACTGAGGGCAGGCACTGCAAACCCCGAAGAAGCAAAAGAGTTTCGGGCTTCGCATGAAGCAAAAAGTCAGAGAGTACTGGAAATGCCAGAAGAGAAACTCTTCAGTATCAGTGAAGTGGAAATCGAGCCTCCGGAAAAAGCCATAATCTATCCTACCCTCATCTGCAGCAAGTGCGGAGAAGGCTTTATGGAACCCCTGGGAAGAGTGAAAAAGGGGGAAATCGTCTGCATCTCCTGTTTTGAGGCAAAAGATGAATGAAAATGCGGAGATAATCCCCAAAAAAGTAGAGTTTACCCCTATAGGCTATGTTGAGAATGACTACCTTGAGCCGAAGCATAATGAAGAGATCTACGAAAAGGTTTCAAAAATTATCATTAAAAAAGACCTGATGGACGGGCTTTACAGAGTAGAAGAGCTTGAAAAACTGTATATCCTCTTTTATTTCAGCAAATCAAAAGGATACAAACTAATCCACCGCCGCCGCTATGACGGGGAGATGTCAGGAGTTTTTGCAAGCAGGAGCCCGTACCGCCCTAACGGGATAGGACTCACCCTTGTAGAGCTCTTGAAAGTAGAGGGCAACGTGCTCCATGTAAAAGGCCTTGATGCCATCAACGGGACGCCTGTGCTGGATATTAAGCCATATATGAAAGATATAGAAGAAAAGGAAGAAGAAAGTACGGACTGAAAAAAGGTCTTAACAACCAGAAAAATCAGGTATTCAGGAGCAAAACATAGGACTGGAAAAGACCTGACCTGTATAAAAAAGAAAGGAAAGAGGGAACCCCCCTTTTTCCAGACATTAAAGCTGTTTTTAAGAATTCAAGCTATTATATATCGTTAAAACTTTTTCTTCCGCATTCCCAGATAAATTCCGCCGGCTGCGACCACCACAAAGAGGGTCCCTAAGATATCGGCGCCAGAGAAGGACATGCCTCCACTTTCGGTTTCCTCGACAGGCTCTTTCTGCATCTCATAGCCCTCTACATAATTGGAATCTGCAGCTTGTCGGACCTCCGGAGCGGGTTCCGGAGAATCCACACCATAACCGGCATCTGAATTCTGGACAGTCTGGTTGCTAGCTGATTCCCCGGTGCTTGCAGTCTGGTTGAGTTTTTCGGCAACACTCGTCTGGTGCCCTTTGCTGCTGCTGTGCTTTTCAGGCTCCTTCTGCTCAAGAGATTCCTGCGTAGCTTCTTCAATTGCTTCGGTGAAACCGGGTACTGAGACCATGCCTGATACGTAGCTGTTGAGGAGAGGATTCCCACAGGTGTGATGGCAGCAGGTGACCCCTTCTTCGACCACGGACTCTGCGTATTCCGCAGCCAGGCTTTCAAGTACCTCGTCCGAGGCGTCCCAGTTGCCCTTGCGGGAGGTCTCCAGCATCCGGGCTGTCATGGACTGGTACGCATAGGGGTTGTTTTGTTTTATCCAGGCGCTTAATTCCTGGTCTGCCATATAGGTCTGATATACCTGATTCCACATCTTATCACTGATCAAATCCGGGTTTGTGGCTTCCCAGCCCCAGAGGTTCTCAATGAAGTCCGACATTTCCCTGGCCCCTGCATAACCATGCCCCTGCATACCGTCGATCCATCTGGGGTTGAAATAGCGGGAATAAGTTTCCCTTGTTAGGAACTCTGCCAGAGTTTCGACTTGCTCGTCTCCTCCGGTCAGCATGTTCGTTATAAACGAATCCGGATATTCTCCTCCCGAAACGGAGCTGACTGCGAGATTCAGCCCTCCCAGGTACTGGAAGAAGTCGTCGTTGTCCAGAGTCCCGTAGAGGTTTGTGCTCCGGCTGTGCACTGTGGCTTCAACCCCTTCAAGGTTCTTTTCGAAAAGCTCCCTCAGGTTTTCGCCCCAGACGTATTCTCCGTAGGCATTGCACATCTTGCTGATGTAAAGCTCTGCAAGCTCGTCGTTGCTCTCCCAGGTATTACTTGCAGAGACCGCGTTGGGAAGGCCTGTCCCGTAAGCTCCGTCCGAAGACCCGAAAATCCTGAGCAGGGCCAGGTCCAGAGCCTCACTTTCATTCAGTGAACCTTCACTCATCAAAGAGGCTTTCAGGACATCAGCATTTTCCCGCACATAGTTAGGAGAGTCTTCCTGGGCGTAAGCCAGTTTTACAGCTTTGTCCAGCAGGCGCACCTTGTCAGGATACATGTCCCTGTAAAGGCCTGAGATCTGGACCACAACATCAACTCTGGGTCTGCCCAGGGTCTCCATGGGGATAGCTTCCACATCAACTACCCTGCCGCTGTTCCACACAGGCTTGACCCCGAGCAGGTAGAGGATCTCTGCCTCCATAACCCCTTCGTGCCTTGTGGTTTCCCCTGCCCAGAGGACATAAGCCACCTTTCTCGGGTAGGTCCCATGTTCGGCAACATAGGCATCAAGCATCTGGTCCGCCATCTCCTGCCCTAAAGTCCAGGCAGCCTCTGTTGGCACTATCCGCTGGTCAAAAGCGTAGAAGTTTCTTCCCGAAGGCAGTGCTTCCGGATTTCTAACAGGGTCGCCTCCCGGGTTTCCGGGGATGAACCTGCCGTCCAGGGCATTAAGGACCTGCTGGATTTCCTCTTCCCCAAGAGCCAGGTTTGCAGCGTATTCTTCCGCACTGGAAAGGAAGGTACTGACAGTTTCATTGCCTGCTCCGAGCACCTGCGTCTGAGCCTCCGTGGAATTGCCTCCCTGGTTCAGGACCAGGTCAAGCAGATAGAGCTGGGCACCTTCGGTTCCATTGAATTCATGAACCGAATCGGCAAAGTCAGCGCCTAGCATGGAATTTACCATACCCACAAGCTGCTCTCCTTTCGGGCTTGTGCCCAGGGTGTGCAGCCCGTAAGGCATGGACTGGCTCTTATATTCATCCAGAAGCTCTTCAAGCCCTTCCAGGAAAACGGTATTAAAGTAAGTCTCGTTGTTTTCCGCCTCTGTCATGTTGAATTCTTTATCCAGGGAAAGGGACAGGGTCAGGTTTAAAACTTCAGACCTGTGAGCCGCTTTAAGGGAAGCGTCTACCTCTGCCTGTTCATAGTTCTGTATAGCTTCGCTCAGGTTTGCATAGTCCCCGTAGCTTCCTGCTGAAATAATCGGTGGGACAAGGTGGTCGACGATGACTGCCCCACCTCTGCGTTTTGCCTCATTGCCTTCTCCAAGCCCGTCCATAACGTAAGGGTAAATCACGGGCAGGTCCCCGATCATCAGGGAAGGCCAGTCGTACCTCGAAAGCCCGAACTCTTTTCCAGGCAGCCATTCCTGAGTCCCATGCCTGCCGAAATGGACCAGAGCATCACTGCCAAACCCGCCTTCCTCTTCAGAATGCTGGAGCCAGAGATAGAAAGCAATATACTGGTGGTGGGGAGGCAGTTCTGAATCATGATAAAGAGCCTCACTGTCATCAAGCCAGCCTCTCGAAGGCTGCGGAGCCAGAAGCACGTTCTCCCCAACCTCGATTCTGGGGATCACGAGGTATTTTCCACTCTCGTTTTCCCAGACCATGATCTCCCCCGGAGCCGGGCCCCACTGGTCAGTAACCTCCTGCTGCCTCTCTTCAGGGAGTCCAAGGAACCATTCTTCATAGGTACTTTCAGGAAGGAGAATGACCTTGCCTGTAGCAACCATCTTCTCGAGTTCCCCCGGAGCCCAGGTCCCTATATTGATGCCCTGAGTAAGCATCAGGTTAAGGAGTTCGGTCTCGTTCGGGGCCTGGCTTTCATTCAGGGCATATCCGCCGACAGCCATAGCGTCAAGCAGGCTGGACAGACTGGGGACGATATCAAGATAGGAAGCCCCTATGTTGTCCTTTCCCCCTCCGTGGTTATAATAAATTATAGCAATTTTTTTATCGGATTCAGGAATTTCCCCGAGATTCACCCAGCTTTCGACCCGGTCAATGAGCCAGCCTACCTGGTAATCTATGGAAACTGAAGTCTCGGTCTCAGTTTCGGGATCTATTTCCGTTGCAGCCATTATTACCGGGTCAATAGCCCCCCAGAGTTCCTGCAAATCGAGTTTCATCATCTTATCCGCAGGAAGCGGTCTGCTGCTGGCTTCGTACTCGGTCCTGTTCATGTAATTGTTAACAATGCCGTTGATTATAGGCACATCAAGCTCTTCGGCATCAAACTTGTTGCCAAAGTACGTAAAAGAGATGATTGCGTCCACAAGGACTTCGTCTCCCTGCTTGAAAAAGTCTCCAGAGGAAAGGGAATCCGACCCGTAAGTGGCAATAACATTGTAGTCCCTTGCTTCCAGTTCCGAAATCAAAGCGTCAATGGGCTCAATCTGAAAGGGGAAATAGCTCTGGTACATGGTAATTGCAACTGTGGGCTTTGCCGGATCGTAGACGTGTCCTCCGTCGCTTCTGTTCGAGTACCAGGCAATGTAGGCATCAAGGGAATCGGTGAAGTAACCTGTCATGTTCGTATGGTAGATCGCCCTTTCTGGAAGCGTATGAGGGTCTTCGTACAGGAGGTCAGACCTGTCGCAGCAGTCGCTGGCGATGCAGAATACAAGGTTTTTCAGGTTGCTCTGGTCGTAAGCCCCGTTAAGCCAGTAATTGTTTAGTTTTTCTCTGTAGCTCTCTATCTGGTCTTCAGAAAGCGGGATGCTCTCGTTCAGCAGAGTATCGTCATCAATAACCACACATCCATTAGCAATCGCCACATCCACCGTGGGTGTGAGCTTCTGGACAGTTGACGGGCTTAGCATGTTGATGTAAATAATGTCCATCCCACTCAGGTCAACGTCATTTTCCATCACGTAGTCAGCCATAAAACAGCTGAGAGTAAGGTTCAGGCTACTGTTACTGTTGATATCCTGTACAAGGTTTTTGAGGGGGAGCTCATGGCTCCGGTATCCTGTAACAATAGCAATATCCAGATGCTGGCCGGTGCTGGAATTCACCGGAGTTTCTGTTACCACTTCCCTCAACAAAAGAACATCTGTGTATCCCAGAGATATAGGGTCCCCGTTCATCTGTTTCTGGCGGGTGAGCCCGCTGATTGTAGCACTGCCGTCAACTCCACTGCCCTTAAGGTCAAGAATAGCCTGGGACCCATTTGCATCGACATCTCTGCTTGAAGTATCAAGATTAATCGAAAGGTCCGTCCCCTGGACCTGGATTTGTTCGTCAGCGCGGCGCCATTTGTCCTCGCTGTAAAGAGCGACAAGCGTATAGTTTCCGTCCGGAATCCCGGAAAGCAGGTAATTACCTTCAGCATCACTGGTAGTGTTGGCAACAAGTTCATACTGAAATGCTTCACTTCCTGCCGCCGGGGAGGCAGAAAACAGCATTAAAAGAATTAAAATTGTCAATCCGGAAGCTTTAATTTTTTTATTCAAAGGGTCTATTTCTTTATTCGACTGTTCTTTCATAATCCCTACTCCAGAAAATTATTAAGTTCAGCGCTGTGAAAACCCCGCATATTAATCTTGCTTCTGTATGCTGCTTTCAGGAAACTCCTGAAATTTCAACTTTGAAGTTCCACCAGCAGACACGGCAAATCAAATCAACAGAGAAAATAAAATTACACAGCGAACCAATAACAAAAGTAAACTTTACTTATTAATGCAGAGAAAAAACATCATTCGATATGAATTATTGAATGATGTTTTAGATAGCTATAGCCTTAATAAACCATCAGCCTTTCACCTCAAAATATAAACAATACCAGATTATTCGAACGCAATTTTACTTTATTTACATAAAAACCTGCGATTTTTGATAATAGTTATTAGCCATAAAGATAACAAAAATAGGGGAGCAGTAGAAAGGACGGAATAAGGTGCCTTATTATTCGATCCAAATATTAGAAAAAATTGAACTACAGGTTAAAAAAAGGAAGAGAACAAAAAAGGAAGAGAACAAAAAGGAGGGAAATGAGAAGAAAAGAGCATGAAATAAAAGCTCCCTTCTTCCACCGTATTTACATTTTCTTTTTACGGAACCCGAGATAGATACCTCCAACTGCCACTATCACGAAGAGAATTCCGACAATATCAGAGCCCGAGAAGGACATACCTCCAGTTTCGGCTTCTTCGACGGATTCTTTCTGCATTTCATAGCCTTCCACATAATCAGATTCAGAACTCTGCCGGACCTCAGGAGCAGGTTCTGGAGAATCTGTTCCGTATCCCGTGTTAGAGTCCTGAACAGTCTGATTGCTGTCCTGGGATTCGGAATTTGCTCTGGCTGTCTGGTTCAGTTTTTCGTCAACACTCGTCTGATGCCCTTTACTGCTACTGCTGCTGCTCTGAGTCTCTTCAGTTGTTTTCTGAGTTTCGACCTGGGTTGCAGCTTCTATTTGCTCAGAGTAGCCCGGAACAGATACCATTCCGCTTACGAACTCATGAAGCAGGGGATTTCCGCAGGTATGGTGACAGCATGAAGCCCCATTCTCAGCCACGGACTCTTCATATGCTGTTGCAAGGCTCTCGATAACCTCGTCCGAAGGTGTCCAGTAATCGTGCCTGACAGCTTCAAGCATCCTGGCAGTGATTGACTGGTAAGCGTCCGGATTATTCTGTTTGAACCACTCTCTCATAGAAGCATCACTGGCATAGGTCTCGTACACCTGCTGCCAGACAGTGTCGTCTACAAGGTCAGGATCACTGACTTCCCATCCAAAGAGGTTGTCCACAAATTCTGACATCATGCTGCCGCCTGAATATCCTGAGCTTTGCATCCCCTCGATCCATTTGTCATTGAAATATCTGGCCCGCAGGTCCTTGCTGAGGTACTCCTGCATTCCCACCATCTGAGCCCCGTCCAGGTCACTTGTGTCCGAGATATACATCTCCGGAGTGTTGCCGCTAATATACCTTGTTGCCAGGTTCATGCCGCCGAAATACTGGAAAAGGTCATCATTGTCAAGGGAGTCGTAAAGATTTGAAGAGGACGAATGCACGGAAGCTTCAACGTTTTTCAGGTTGCCTTCAAGGAGTTCTCTGGACTGTATGCCCCAGAAATCCTCTCCGTAAGCGTATCCCATTTTGTCCAGGTATACATTTGCAATAGCTTCTTCGTCGTCCCATGTCCCGCTTGCACTGACCGCATCTGAGACTCCGATATCATAAGTACCGTCCATTACCGCAAAGCAGCGCATTGTAGAGAGTTTTGCTGCAGTTTCACTGTCATACCCTGCGGAGACAAGGGTATCGTAGAGTGTAAGGGAACTCTGATTAACGTAGTTGGAGTAGTTTTCGCCAGGAAGAGAACTTGCAAGTTTTACAGCGCTATCTACCATCTTAATCTTATCCGGGAAAGCATCCCTCATTCCTGCGGTTGTGTAGACAATATCAATACGCGGTCTCCCCGGTTTTGACGTATCATAGTTTGGCAGCAATTCTTCTTCAGGGATAGCTTCAACTCCGGTCACATACCCGTACTCGTCCCAGACAGGCTGTACTCCGAGCATGTAAAGCACTTCTGCTTCCAGAGTTCCGTGGTCTGCAATAAACTCCACCCCGAACCTTGAGAATGAAACCTTTTCAGGATATTCCCCATGCTCGCTATAGTAGTCCTCAAGCATCTGGATTGCAAGAGATTTTCCGATCTCCCATGTTGCTTTTGAAGGATAGAGCTTCGAATTTATGCTGTAATAGTTGCGCCCTGTAGGCACAGCATCCGGATTCATTATCGGGTCCAGTCCAGAACCTGGAGAGATGAAGCCTCCGTTTAAGGCTGAAAGAATTTTGTCAATTTCCACATCACAGTCAAGAAGCCGGTCCCTGTATTCCAGTCCAAGTTCAAGGTCGAGTGTAACCGAACTGTTTGTTTCTCCGTAAACTTCAAGCTGCGCCGCGGAAACGCCAGTATTATTGGTTACGACCTCCCAGACAAGTCTGGTAACTTTTGTATCATTTAACGGAATTCCGAGAGGATAAACAGATTCCGGATAGAAGGCAGTAACATTATTCTCAAAGCTTCCTTCAAGCATAGCCCTTACCATTGCAGAGAGTTCATCTTTTTCAGGATCTGTCATGTTCGTTCCGGGAACACGGCTGAGAACGTGCATCCCGTATGGAATATTTTCATTTCCTACATCTTCCAGATACTCATGAAGGACATTTTTGACGAAATTTTCAAATTCCTCTTCACTGTAATTCTGGAGAGCGGTTACATTCTCCATTCCAAGATCGACACCAAGGTTAAGTGCCGTTATCTCATCGATTATTGCCTGCCTGTATCCTGCCCTCGTCTGGGAAGTAATGCTGGGATCGTAGTACTGCTGGACATCAATTGAGAGGTTCAGCAAGCCTCCATAAAGCCCGCTGCGTTCGAGAGTTGGAGTCAGGTGATCAATGATCAGGGCATTGCCCCTGTACTCCGCAGTTATTCCTTCTCCCACGTTGGCAACTATATAGGGGTAGATATTCGGAAGGTCCTGAAGAAGCAGAGGAGACCAGTCAGAAGTCCTATTCATACCATAAGTAGAACCCGGAAGCCATTCATGCGTACCGTGAGTACCCATATGAATAAGCGCATCAGGCTGCCAGTCATGATTCAGCCAGAGGTAGAAAGCTATGTACTGGTGTGTTGGAGGTACAACACTGCTGTGGTAAAGGGTGTCATTGTTTTGCCCTGTCCCCCTGGCAGGCTGAGGCATGAGCCAGACGTCTCCGAAACGCACTGCAGGAATTACAATGTACTTTCCGGTTTCATTCTCATAGACCATAACACTCTTATCCTGAGGCAGATCTTCAGACCAGGGTTCTCCCCATTCGGCTGTTACGTTGGCTCTCAGGTCTTCCGGAATTTCAGACTCAAACCACCCTCTGTAGGTCTCCATGGGTATGAGGTGAACTCCCCACTCCGTCTTATTTTCTACCATTTCATTCAAAGCACCCGGAGCCCAGGAACCGATATTGATACCCTGAGCCTGAAGCATTTCCATGAGTGCACTGCTATTATCAGGAATTCCGGAGACCTCATACCCGCTTTCATTCATTGAATTGAGAAGATCAAGCATGCTCTGGGTGGTGTTGAGGTAATTTGCCACTATATTGTCTTTTCCTGAAGGGTAATTGTAATAGATGACAGCTACTTTCTTGTCTTCATTCTCTTTTAGCTTCAGTTCTGCCCAGTTGATCGACCTATTTGCCATCCAGTCGACCTGTACAGGCAGTGGCTCATAATTGCTTTCTCCGGTTTCGGAGTCGTAATTATCAAACCCTATTACAATGTATTCAAAAATCCCATCAATACTCGGAAGCAGGGTCTTATACACAACTTCACTGCTGGGAATACCCCTGTTGTTGTCAGCTATGTCTGTAGAATCAGCAGGGTTTGAAACAACCAATCCCGTGAGGACAGGAACGTCAAGGTCTTCAAGCTCCTGTACACCTTTATCAGGATCTTCGTAATTCAAACGGAAGCTCTTAAGAGAAATTACACACTGGACAAGAGGTTCTCCATTTTCGTCAAAGTAAAACTTGTGGATATCATTGAAGGTATCAAAGCCTGCAATTACATTGCAGCCCTTTCCTTCCAGATCACGAATAAGGGCGTCTATGACTTCAAGGTTATCACCTGTATAATCGGAAGCGTGGAACCAGATCCCTATAGTGGGCTTACTCTTGTCGTAAATATGTCGTGACTCAGTTGTGTTAGAGTACCATTCAAGGTAATCGGTGGTATTTTCAAACCAATCGGGCTGAGATTCGTTTGTAGAAGAACGAGCATCCGGATGATAGAGCGCAGCTTCGGGGAATTCTACAGGGTCCTGATAAACCCAGCTGTCAGTAAGTTCGGGTTTATCTCCGTAAGTTTTTGCGAGATAAATAAGGAAGTTTTCAGCGTTTTTCTTCAGGACTCCCCTAGAACCCATATTGTAGAAGAATTTCTCTTCAGTAGAATTATATGGGCTAGTTCCGGTAAAGATCTGATCATAAGTTGAAGTGTTAATATATGTCGGATCCATCATTGATGTAATGTCTATTAGTGCAGTCCCATTTTCATGAGCACTTTCAAGGTCATCCCCGATATCTTCGAACTGCGACCAGAGCATGTAAGAAAATATTACATCCTGGTTTTCAAAGGTGATGTCAGTGAAGTTGGCATACCCGGAAATATATGTTACATTTATACTTGCATTGTATGGATTGGACTGCTCTGCCGCAGCAAGGGCGCTCCCATCATAACAGATAAAAGTGAGATTCACCTGATTTTCATCAGCCGATACATTCTGTGCCAGCAGTAGAAGAACCACCGCACATAAAACCAATAACCTGCTTTGTGCCGTACGCATCTTATCCCCAGTCAATCTATCATGAAATCTGGGGCACCCCGGGAGAAAAATAATCAGGATGCCCAGCTCATCAGACTATTTTATTTTAAAAGTTTGCGAATTTTCGGAACTTACATTAAAACAGCCGTCAAGTTTTGAATCTGAGATTGGAAGCTCTCGATCATAACTCTTAATTCAACCTCAGAACTTCCACAAATAAATGAGCAGCCGATTCTGTTTAATACCTTCAACATTCGGAGCATAAGGGAATAAAATACATAAAAGACGGTTTTTGGCTCACAATTGTTAGCTATTCGGGTAAAATGAAAAGAAAATAGATTTTTAGATAAGAAAGAAATAAAAATGGGATACATTGGTCATCGGTTAAGGAAAAATCGTTATCACTTGCATTGATTTTCATAAAATTTGTTAAATTATTCATCAAATGCAAAACTGGAATCTGATATCGATTTCAATTTAAACACTAAACATTTGGGTTTGAGTTTTTCCGTCGAAATCGAGATCCGCAGCTCAAAATCCTTAACCGAATACAAATGAAATGGGATATAATTCCAGAAAAACCAGATTAAGTATTCTTTCTAAAAAAGAGTCACATTAACCAAAAAATGAAGTATATTGTTTTGTACCTATTTTTAAAAACAATTTTAAAATTCTTAGTTCTGAATCCGAGGCAACCTCCACCAGTACAGGATGTTCGATAACGATGTCAATAAGAACAGAACAAAAACCACTATCATTATAAATTTTTCTTGCATTTTTATCCCCGGATCGTTCATCGTGAACCCTGGAACCCAGGAGAAAAAGTGCCCAGGATTCTGGCTCATCAGCCTGTTTTAGTCAAAAAATTTACAAATTTTAGGAAATTACAGAGAAATAACTTTTAAGACTAGCAGTGGAATTAAAAGTTCTCAATTCTAATTTTTAATTCAAACCGGAAATCTCCTGAAATATAGGAGCTTCCGGTGCTGTTTAAATGGCTCAGCACCGAATAAGGAGAGAAAATATATAAAATAAGGTTTTTAGCTCATGATTATTAGCTTTTTGGATAAAAAGTCTCAAAAACCTCAATGGATAAGATAGAGGCTCAGGGCAATCACAACCATTCCCGAAAGCACCCCCAGAAAAGTGAGATGCTCGTTTCCATACTTTATGGAGATTGGCAGCAGCTCATCAAAACATATAAAGACCATGACCCCGCCGACCGAAGCGAGCATAAGAAAGAGTGTCTCAGTACTCAGGCCGGAGTTTATACTTTATAGTATAAAGCCACATCAAGCGACATGATCTACTTAGGGTCTAACAAAAAATTAATTATGTTGGGTAACAATTCCAAGCATTTTAATATAAAACCGACAAATATAGAACCAATTAAATAAATCGGTGTGGCACAAAAATAGTTAATTTCCCACTATATGGGGTCTAACACAGGATCTCTGTAACAAGACGCCCTATTATGGTTTCTTTAGTATAATATGGTGAAAATCATATAAGTATCAATCGGTGAGCTAGTTCAATATGTGGTGACGCCAAAATTGAACGAAACGAGTTTGGAACTTAATTAATTTCTTGTTAGACCTACATAATATCCATAGCTGTACCACGATTTTTATGAGATCTTATAAACTCCGGTCAGGAAGCGGAAAAGAAGAAAATATCCGAACCCTGCACCCAGAGGTTTGGTAAGCCCTACAAAGACGGAATAAACAAAAGCTTTTTTTCTGTTGCCACTGGCACAATAGATAGGGATCGAAACCGCAATCCCTTCAGGAATGTTATGGATTGCTATAGCTATTGCAATCGAAAAACCTAGATAAGGTGAAATGAGAGATGAAACCAGAACCGCCATTCCTTCTGGGAAATTATGCATTGCAATCCCTATCGCAGTCAACAGGCCGGTTTTCTGAAGATTACGGTTTTCACATGTGAAAAAGAGCTTTCATCAGGAAGGGTATCCATATGGATGTGCTCAACCGCGCAATCCAGAAGCCCCATCCCGAACATCCCAGGAAAAAAACGGTATTTGCCTGGAAAAAACCCACAACTTCAATAGACTCAGCAAGTAGTTCCACGAACGATAGATATGTCATGGCACCTGCCGCAAAACCAAGAAGCAGAGACAGCCACGTAAACTTCAGATTGGGAACTAAAAAGGCTATAAGACTGCCAAGCCCGGTGGAAATTCCTGCAAATGTTGTAAGAAAAAAGCAATTGTTACATCCCCCATGCCGCTTCCCCAATAAAGAAAATATGCGGGATAAGATTTAAAATACGTAGAAAAAAGATCAAGGACTCAATATTCTGTAGATATGCGCAGATGAAGAATTAATTTGCCTTATCCCAAAAAAAAATACGGCGTTTATATTGCGCCGTATTTCACACAGGAACTTAAAACTTTTTTTTCCGGAACCCCATATAAATTCCACCAGCTGCCACTAACACGAATAGGGTCCCCAGGATGTCAGCGCCTGAGAACGACATGCCACCACTTTCACTTTTCTCGACAGGCTCTTTCTGCATCTCATACCCTTCCACGTAATTGGAATCTGCAGCTTGTCGGGCCTCTGGAGCAGGTTCTGGAGAATCCACGCCATACCCTGCGTCGGAATCCTGAACAGTCTGGTTGCTGACTGATTCTTCGGTGTTTGTAGCAGTCTGGTTGAGTTTTTCTTCAACACTTGTCTGGTGCCCTTTACTTCTATGGCTGCTGCTCTCACTGGACTGCTGCTGAGAAGATTCCGTAGCTTCCTGCATCAGTTTCGTATATTCGTCTGCAGTCTCCTGGTCAACAACACCCGGAACAGATATTACACCCTGGACGTACTCGTTAAGAAGGGCATTTCCACATGTGTGGTGACAGCAGGTTACACCATTTTCGGCCACAGATTCAACATACTCTTTGACCAGGTTCTGCAGCACCCCATCTGAAGCATCCCAGGATTCTTTCCTTATGGTTTCGATCATCCTCGCTGTTATGGACTGGTACTGGTATGCATTTTCTTTAAGGAATTCGTCCACACCAACATCCTGTGAGTCCAGTATCATGGTCTCATACATTTTATCCCAGTCCGAATCCGTTACCAGGTCAGGGGTAGTTGCTTCCCAGCCCCACATATACTCAACAGCCTTCATCATTTCCCTGGCACCGGCATAATCGTACTCCATCATTCCGTTAAGCCAGTTCGGATTGAGGTATCTGGCTGTCAGTTCTTTACTGAAGGCCTCTCCAAGGGTGATTATCTCAGGGTTATCAACACTTGTAAAGTCTGCAACAAACATTGAAGGGGACACACCACTCAGCGTTTTTACGGCAAGCCCGAGCCCGCCGAGATACTGATAGTAATCATCGTTGTCCATGAGACCATAGAGATTAGATGTATCACTATGAATAGCTGCATTTACGTCCACCAGGTTGAGCTTGAACACATCCTCATAATTGTCTCCCCACACATCCGCTCCATAAACATTTGACATCCTGGAAATGAACAGGTCAGCAACCTTGGAGGTATTTTCCCATGTATCGCTTGCTTCTACGGCTTCCGTCACTCCGGTACCGTAAGTGCCTGGGGCTTCACTGAAGATTCTGGATCTTGAGATATTATGAGTTACATTTTCATCATAGCCGCTTTCCAGCATTGCAGCTTCAATTTTTAGGGAATTCATCCTGACGTAATTTGTCTCATTCGTCTCATTGAGGTCGGCAACCATGCGGACCGCAGTGTCCATCAGTTCGAGCTGGTACGGGAAGGTGTCGCGGTACAGGCCAGACGGCACAAGCAACACATCAATTCTCGGGTGTGTCATCTCTTCCTCAGGAATAACTTCAAATCCTGTTATCCTTCCACTGGTTCTATTGAGTTTCACACCCAGTAGCTCGTAAATCTGTGCTTCCATCAGTCCTTCATGGCGCATGGTTTCAACAGACCAGAGGACAAAGGCCACCTTGTTGGGATAGGTGCCGTTTTCTGCATAATATGAGTCAAGCCATGTGTTGATAACTGCACGCCCCATGGCTTCGGTCTCTTCATCCGGAATGGTCCTCTGGTCAAAGCTGTAGAAGTTCTTTCCTGTGGGCAGCGCATCAGGATTACGTATCGGATCGTTACCGGTTCCAGGTTCAATGTATTCCGAATTGAGTGCTCTCAGGGTCTGATCTATCTCCCTAGTCGTCTGGGCCAGATTATTGGCATACACTGTTGCCAGTTCAAGGTCCGATGTGATGGTATCATTGGTAAGGCCGAGAATTCCAAGCTGGGCTTCTGACACGTTTGTCCCGTTGAGCAAAGTAGCGTTAAGAAGTAAAAGAGCATCTGAGTTAGCTTTGCTTTCCCGCTTTTCTTCATCTTCGGGTAATACAGTATAGATATGGTCTGTGAAGTCACCACCAAGCATGGATTTGACCATGCAGACAAGTTTCTCGTCTTCCGGTGCAACACCAAATACATGAAGGCCGTAAGGTATGAGTTCTGATTTCAGTTCATCAAGGTACTCTTCCAGCACGCTCTCCAGGAAGTTCTCAAACTCATCGTCTGTCATGGCAGACAATTCTGCGGTTGAAACGTCTAGGTCTTCTCCGAGGGTGAGGTTTTCATATAGCTCTATTGTACTGTTGCGGTAGAGTGCCATCATTCCGGTATCATTGTCTGCTTTTGCATCAAGATAGTTTCCAGTCTTCTCCTGCATTGTAGCAAGGTCGCCATAGAGGCCGGCTTCAACAATTGGCGGCGTCAGGTGGTCGATTATAACTGCATTCCCGCGGCGTTTTGCCTGCGTACCTTCTCCGACGTTATCCATGATATATGGATAAACAACCGGTGTTTCATTTACCATGATAGAAGGATAGTCATATCTCCACAGGCCTACTTCACTGCCCGGTAACCATTCCTGTGTACCGTGGGTACCGAAGTGGATCATGGCGTCTGCATCATATATGTTGTTGATCCAGAAGTAAGCTGCAAGGTACTGGTGTGTCGGAGGTATCGAGGAATTATGATAGGTGAGCGATTCCTCGGAAAGTTTTGACCTTGTTGGCTGGGGAATGAAATTGATGTTGCCAAGCTGTATTGTAGGTATTACAAAATATTGCCCGCTTTCGTTCTCATAGGTCATGACGTCCCCGGGCGCTTCTCCCCATGTTTCCTCAACTTCTGCGCGGACACTTTCAGGCAGCGTGCTGTACCATTCAAGGTATTCCTCTGCAGGGAGAAGGGTTACATAGCCCGACTCTACGACTTTCTCAAGTTCTCCGGGCGCCCATGTTCCTACGTTTCTGCTTGTTATGAAAAGGTCAATAAACTCGCTGCCATTTGGAATGCTGTTATTTCCAAGGTCATACCCGGCTGCCTGCATATCCTCTAACAGGAGAGTGAAGCTTGAACTTATGTCAAGGTAGCTGGCGCCGATGTTATTCTTACCGCCTTCATGATTGTAGTAAATGATAGTGATTTTTTTATCAGAATTATCCATTTCTCCAAGTTCTGCCCAGGAAATTGCTCTATCGCATATCCATTCGACCTGACACATGAGAGGTTCATAGTAATATGTTCCTTCATCGTTTTGAGTCCTTCCTGCTATCCATATGTAGTCTGTTAGTCCGTCTATTTCCGGTTGTGTGACCTGGGAAGGTATGGAAGTGGAGCTAAGTCCCTGTACATTCTCAAGGTATTCTCCAGGAGATTGATAATAATCAGTGATAGCTTTTAATACAGGGACATTGTACGTTTCCTGCAGGTATTCCACTGCTTTCTCATGGTCATCATAATTGAGGTAGAAACCTTTCATTGAAATGATTGCATCAACCAGCACTTCTCCGTCTCTTGTAAAAATATCCATATTTCCGGCGCAAACATCATCTGTCGTGTGAATGACATTGCATCCTCTTGACTCGAGTTCCCGGATGAGCGCATTCTCAGCTGTGAAAGAAATATTAGTCTGTCCAAAATCGTTACTGATAATACCTATTGTGATGGCAGAAGGATCATATCCATTCTCAGCATACCATTCAAGGTATTCCGTACAGTTCTCAAATATCATTGGGAAGGCATCCGGGTGGTATATACCGTTCTTCGGAACGTCAGGTGACTGTGCAGGAGCGTATTGTATATAAACATCCTCAAGCATCGCACCGGTACACCTGATCCAGTTCTCCATATTCGCGTACCCGCTGTTTACGCGATATTCTTTCAACACATCATATGGCGATGCTTCCATGTCGAACGTTGCTATCCCGTACACATCCGCCAGCATTCCGAACATCCCTATCTGTGCACCGTTTGCCTGTGCTTCAAGAAGTTTATCTTTCAGTTCAGGAAGTTCGTTCGCCCCCACCATGTAGAGTATTATTACATCATCGTTTGATACGTCAGTATCATTGTTTATGGCTCCCATGCCTGTCATAACTTTGACATTGAACCTGTCTGTTATCACCTGTCTTTCGGCAAGGACATCTTCCATGAAAGATATTTCAACGTCTGAATTGATGATGTAAGTTAAATTCGTCTTTGGTTGCACTATCTCTGGTGTAAAGGTATCAGTTGTCCATAAACCTGCGAACTTCTGGCCCATGAATTTGAGCATGTTCACCATGTTTGTTTCGCCGCCCTGCACCCAGTACCTTTCGATTTCTGTGTAGTTCTCAGAATACAGGTCAACATTGGAGAAGGTGAAATTGGACGAGAGGTTGTAGCCTATGACCATGGAGCCGTTTGCTTCGGCAGAAGCCAGGCTTGTCCCCCAACCTTCCATTGCGGACTCTCCCTGAGACTCGATAAAGATCACTGAATATTCGGAGAAATCAAACCCCTCAGGAACCGAATTGTTCTTTGCGAAAATAGTTAGATCCAGTTCCGATAAAATGTCGGAGTTCGATGCAGCATTGCTAAGGGCAGGTTCATTAAAGTCCGTACCCAGGATGAATAAAAACATATTGCCCGTGCCAGCTTTTGTACTGTTAGACTCGGTAGCGGGATCAGTATTATTCTCAAGAGAAGAGTCACTGCTAGAGTTTGTATTTGTGTAATTTATGTCACTCGTAATTTCATCAGCAGCCAATGCATTTTGTGCCAGCAGTAAAAGAACCACTGCACATAAAACCAGTAACCTACTTCGTGTCATAAGCATCTTATCCCTAGACAATATAATGAACCCGGGAACAGCCAAGGAAAAAAAATAACCAGGATATCGGGCTCACAATATAATTCTAATTTTAAATTATCCTAATATCAGAACTTGCACAGAAACGGCCTTCATTTTTTAAAACTGGAAGTGAAGCTCTCGACTTTGACATTTAATTCTGGCAAGGAACTTCCTCAAATAAATGAGCCGTTGACTCTGTTTAATAGATTTAATATTCGGAGCATTAGGGGATAAAACAGATAAAATGAAGTTTTTGAGTCACAGTTATTAGCCATCCAGGTAAAAAGGAAATTTTATAGTGTTTTTATTGAGTTCAGGACGATGTATATCTCAACTCGAAAAAACAAGAAACAATTAAACTTATGAAAATGTTTAAAAAATTAATCGGAAGCAGATGCATCAGTTGATGTGGATGTATCATTTCCTTCAGAACCTTCGGGCACGTAAATCACCCTGCCGTCAGCCAGCTTATAAGCCGTACCCAGAGCTTCTCCTGTACCTCCTCCGATATTGTCGGTCATGTTCAGGACCTCTATTGGCTTCCCCTGATCCTTGATGATTATCTTCATATCCTCGGCTCCGGGATTCTTTACAATTGTAATATCCTCGTTCGAGCTCAAAAGTTCGGGGAGATGGTATGACATCACAAGGGCTACAAGTAGCGCCACGGAAAAGACCATTGCAACGTCAAAAAGATTGGCAACCCCGGTCATGGGGTTTTGCTCATCAGGGTCATTTAAAAGTCCGGTTCGCCTGTACCGTCTAGGTTTTCTCATAATATTCCTCCTGTCAATTTCCGCTCTTCTCCTCGATTATATCCAGGATGTAATCGATATCCGACATATCCTCCCAGTACCAGCGCCTTCTGACCTGGGTTAATACGTAGGCTATTCCGGCAGAAAAGAGACCTACGACAGTAGTTGCAAAAGCAATCATCAGGTTCTGTGCAAGGGTTTCGAGGTCTCCCTGTGAAAGCCCTATCAGTGCAGGTCCGAGAGGGATAAGGGTCCCCATAAGTCCGAGCATGGGAGCGACCGTCGAACTGATCTTTGTATTCTCAAGCCGCTTTGCCATTTTTATCTCGTATTCCTCAGAGAGTTTCTCGATTGCAGGAAAATTTCGCTCCTCGAGGTATTTTGCAGCTTCTTTTGCAAAAGATGTGACCAGATAATTCTGTTTTATATTCTGAAGAGCCCCTGATGCTTCCGAAAAAGTCGAATTCAGAAGACTGTGCCGAATTTTATTGCAATTCGTTTCCAGGCTGTGCAGGTCCCTATTCCTTTTCGAATATTCGGAAAGGAATTCCCCTAACTGAATAAGTGATAGAAAGGCAAGAAGAGTCAGAAGGATCATTACCGGATACAGCAAAGCCGATGAAAAGACGTACATCGTTTGTGATAAAAGGTCCATATTACTCATTGATTAGACCTCACGTGCCCAAGGAAAAAACCTGCAAGGACTAAAATCCCGAGAACCAGAAGGGGAAAAATGTCTGTTTCTCCAGTTTGCATAGGAGCCAGGTTCATCTGTTTTGTTTTCATATATGCAGGAATGAGCAGAGCCCCTAAAAGATAATAAATCCCGAGAAGCATCATGGCACTTCCCATAGTTTCGGGGGTCTTTCCCAACCGGGTCTTCCCAAACCTGAAAAGAAAAGAAGAAGCTACCACTGCAGTAAAAAAAGAAATCCCTACAAGAAGCCCTATTGTTATCCCGGAAAAGTTGAGGCTTTCTGAAAGCAGCATACAGGATACCGCAAGAGCTCCAAGGCAGACAGGACAGGGCATGGATATAGCCAGGAAAGTATGTCTGGAAACATCCTTTCCGGAATTCCATTTTTTCTGGGTGTAGATACCTGCCCATATAAGCAAAATAGATACAAGAACATGAATTCCCATGCCCATCGAAGAAAGACGCTCAAAGACTTCCAGGCTCATGTGGTCAGCAACACTTCCGAATAAAATGGCAAGAAAAAAATAACTGCCGGCAATTGTAAGAATTTCTCGCTTATTAATATTTGAAAATCCACAACCTAATCCTGTTTTAATCCCGAAGATAAGAATACCTATCATAATTCCAATAACAGTTAATGTCGAAGAGTCCATAGTACCTTCTGAGCATCTATAGTAGAATTAAATAAAAACTGGTTTTTGGGTAATAATCGTTATCTTTCAGGATAACAAGCCTATTGATGACATTTTTTGGAATAAGAAAAAAATTCCCGGCTCTCAGTCACAAGAGTACAGCGAAAATAATTATAGAAGTGAAGTAATAGTCATGAAAGTGTGCTAATATAGAACCAATTAAAAATAAGATTGCGCAGGTTGAATAACAAATAAAAAGCAGAATTTAACAAAAATTATGCAATAATTCACTCTGTTAACTAAGAAATATTTTTGAAAAAAAGGAAACAATGAACAAGAAGTAAAGTTAATTTGTTAGAATAATAAATAAAAAGAGCAACTCTAAGACAGGATAATATATGTTACTTGTTTTAGATAAGGCAATAATTATAAGTAATGGAGGTAAAATAGAGAACCACCATGGTAGTAAGTATTAGAGGGATCAAGGAATGAATTGCGGCGGAGAAAACCTCTTCAAGGCGATCTCAAGCGACACACGCCTTTCTATTCTCGAAAGCCTGACTGAAGGAGATAAGCATATCTCCGGTCTTGCAAGAGAAATAGGAATATCCG
This sequence comes from Methanosarcina subterranea, assembly GCF_055385895.1. Classification (NCBI taxonomy): domain Archaea; kingdom Methanobacteriati; phylum Methanobacteriota; class Methanomicrobia; order Methanosarcinales; family Methanosarcinaceae; genus Methanosarcina; species Methanosarcina subterranea. The sequence continues at coordinate 4,636,042 of NZ_AP042426.1, forward strand.
TGCCCGTAGCTGCAAAACATGTGAAAGTCCTGGAAAAAGCCGAGCTTATAGAGAGGAAAAAGTTCGGAAATACTCATATGATAGGCATAAAAATGAACAATGTCTATTCTTTTCTGGACCGCTTTGCAGAAAACAGGAAGCTTGAGGTAGAGAAGGGTACTAGTCTGCTTGAAGCCCTGAAAAGTGTAGCCGCTGTCGAGGTAAGGAAAATGGGAGACAGGGTAAAAGTTGTCTCTACGGACGGAGAAGAGGGCTTTTATGTATATGAAGTGGACGGCAAATTCTCGGATAAGACTGTGGAAGAGTACACATTTTACGAAGATGCCATCGTTGAGTGGAAGAAGCTAATTCCGATCACGAAAAAAAGGTTGTTTGTGAATATAAAGAGATAAAGCAATTCTTACCAGAGCAACTTTTACTAGAGCTTATCAGAGCAGCTTTAACTAAAATTTACCAGAGCAACTTTAACTCAAGTTTACCAGAGCAACTTTTACTAAAGGTTACCAGAGCAACTTTTACTAAAGGTTACCAGAAAAGCTTTTACTAAAATAATCTTCATGAAAGTAACCTCTGTGAAAGTAACTTATACTATCATTCAGAGAATCCCGATCAAATGAATTCTCGAAAAATTCAGCTTCCTGAAGAGAAGGATTTACTCCTTTAACTTTGCCAGGACTCCAAGGTGGTCTTCATGGTAAGGCACAAGGTCCCTGGCAGTCAGGATTTCGAATCCGGGTTCGAAAGCCTTCTCAAGCTTTTTTACTTCTTCGGTGAAAATCTCTTTTGGGCTTGCCGCAGTGTCAATACTGCGAGCTTTGATAGAAAGCAGGAGATAACCATCTCTTTTCAAAAACCGGATAGCATTTCTTGCAGCGATTTCTGCCTGGTTGGGCTGGGCAACGTCCTGAAAAATGAGATCCACAGGCTCAACAATATGGGCGTAACTGTCCGGTTTTCCCGCGTCAGCAAGAATAGGGAAAATGTTTTTCCGCCTGGAAGCAAGCCCTACAAAGTCGCGCATGCTTCTTGGAGCAAATTCAACAGAGTATACTGCCCCTTCAGAGACGATATCAGAGACGTGGCTGACCGTTGTACCTGAAGCAGCGCCCAGATAGAGAACCTTTGAATCCTTTCTCAAAGGGATATTGAATTTTTTGAGAACCATGGCTCCAAGCTTGCTTCTGCGAGGGTCCCAGGTCCTGTATTCCGTCCCTTCAACAGAGATAAGCTTTTCTCCGTAAACCACCTTTCCGGGATCAAGGTTAGGGGTAGCAAGCTGCCTTTTATCTTTTGTGATCTCGAAAATCCCTTCGGAAAGCAGCCTTATTTCAGCCATTTACTTCCTCCTTTTCTTTTGTGGCTTTGCCCCACCTTCCTGACGCTTTTGAGGAGGTCTGGGGTTTGCAGCCCTGATCTTCCGGATTTTTTCTTCCAGTGCACCTTCAAGGGAAATGTCTTTTTTTGCAGAATAAAAGTCAATTCTTGCAGCAAGAGAAAGTTTTGCTGCGAGGGCTCTTGCGACTTTTCCCCGCACCCACCAGGGTGAAGTGTTGATAAGAGGATGACTGAAGATTACACCATGCTTTGGGGACGGAGCCCGGGAACGCAGGTGTTTGAAGAGGGCTTTACTTGCCCCAATTACCTGAATGGTACTTGAAGGAAAAGCAGCGAGTTTTTCGAGGCTTCCAGCAATGCTTATGAGCCTTGCCCCTAGCATGGGTCCCGCTATCGTGGTAAGGTTGGGAGCAAGGGCTTCCATGCTGCCTTCGATGTAAGCTTCAATCTGCTTCCTCCGGTCATAGAGACTGCATACGCTCTCTGCAAAACATTTAAGAAGCATTTCATCTTCAGCTTCAAGTTTTGCGCCCATAGAATCCCTGGATTTTAAGTAAAGGAGATCATCAGGAGTAACATTTTCACGGGAGCCGTATTTTACGATAAAAAGTGCAAGAGCTTCACCATTGAGCCCGCTTTCAGGAAAATAGCCCCCATACCACTCAAAAAGTCTTTCTGAGAGAGAATTTGTGGTTTCATTGATGTCATCAAGAGCTTCTACTGCCTGAATGATGCGCTGGTCAGGGGTAAGAGACCCCGAAATCTGAATTTTTACAGTATCTAGAGTTACTTCATGTAAAAGAGAATAATATTCCGAAAGAGAATCTACAAACCTGCACTCGACAGCTGCAGTTTTCAGGTCAAAACCTTCGGGAGGGAGATTTTGCCTGCTGTCCCTCAGGGAAAGAGAATGGAGTGCAAGCTCTCTTATATCTTTTGGAAAAAGCTCGGAGGCAAGGACTTCTCCTTTACCGCCTATCTCAAGGACTCCAAACCAGGTACTGATTTTCAAGAGGAGCCTCCGAAAATATCCGCGCCCCGATTCTTTGCCTTCGTAAGCAGTACTTCTCCGCCAAGGGATTCGTTAAGCATACGTTGGACTTCTTTCTGGAGCTTTTTGCCTTCTTCCGGACTTCCGACAATCCCGTAAACAACAGGCCCGAAAGAACTGACTCCTGAACCGCTGGCTCCGTTGTCCTGCATATATTTCATGGCATCGAGTACAGCTTGGGGCTGAAGTTCAACTTCCCGCTTTTTGAAACCTACAGTCTGAAAATGGTTGACTGCCCTGCCGAAACTTTCCAAATCTTCTTCGATAAGCGCAGGGAGCATCTGCATAAGGATTACATGAGATATTTCCTGAACTTCCTTAAGAGGGATGGGACAGACTTTTTTGAAAATATCGACTTCTTCTGCATCATGAACACCTTTGGTATTGGGAATTGCAAGCACAATATTCCAGTCAGGGAAGTCCTTCCTGAAAAGCACAGGACCCGGAGGCATATGGCTGGCTGCGGAAGGAGAAAATGCACCTTTATCCCTGAACCTGTGCCCTCCATCCAGGATAAAGCCTCCTTTTTCAAAGGCAGCAACTCCTATTCCGGAAGTTCCTCCTCTACCCACGGCAACTGCCAGTTCCCGGACACTTTTTCCGAGCCCGTAAATCTCATTTACGGCTGCTGCAACCGAAAGAGCGGCCTGGGTTCCGGAGCCAAGCCCTACATGGTCAGGAAGGTCCCTTTTAATATGAATCCTGATACCTTTCCCTGCCGGAAGCAGAGCTTTTGCTGCTTTTCGCATTCTGCCTGCGAGAAGAGAATCCCCCACCACTTCGACAGCATCCGCTTCCGCTGCCGAAATTTCCAGGCTGGGTGACTCGAGAGTAATTCCTACTCCCCCATCGACCCTGCCGATCTCTGCATTGAGATCAATAAGGGTGAGATGCAGTCTGGACGGAGACACTACATTAATCATATTCATTTGTATCCTCATTGCTTATTCATAAAGCTTAGGAGTTAACCTTCGAACTACCCCGAAGTTTTTCCTTAACAATCGAATAAGTAAAAGATAAAGTTTTCCCGTTAAATATAAATTTAATGAATGGGAAAATCAGCGAATATATTTTTATACGGATCTCCGCACTCCCCCGGAAATCCAGCAGTGATTCCATAAACACAGGACATACAGAAAAACTGCAACTCCGACAGCGGCTGTAAACCATCCCCAGAATAGCATGTATAAATCCGCAAAGCATCCCTGTATCTGCAGGATCGGAAAGCCCGAAGGTAAGGTCAGCTTTCAGATTTTTGATTTTTATTGCATTAAGCATATCGGAAAACAGACGAAATAGAGGCTTTCGAAGGGCTTTATAAGCTTCCAGACCCCAGTGAAGTTTTTCCCTGGTGGTCATTCCCTTCTTTCTCTCCACCTCACCTTCCGTATTAACTTTTTCTTCCGTACTAACTCTTTTTTTTCCTCTTATCCAGTCAAATATCCCTCTTTTCTTTTTACCCTGAGATTTTTCTTTAACCTCAATTCTCTCTTTACCCTCAATAATTATTGTTTCCTCTCCAGGTCTCTGTTCTTCGGGTCTCCTGCATTCTTCTACCTGCATTTTTTGTTCTGCTTTGTATTCTGCTTCGGATTCTACTTCGGATTCTACTTCGGATTCTGCTTCGGATTCTGCTTCGGATTCTGCTTCGGATTCTGCTTTTAGGAGGTCCAAGTCTCTGTTTTCAGTTTGCTCAGATCCTTTTCTGTCCCGCTGAGCTCCTGTTTCCACTATAATTTCGTTTTCCTTTTCTGTTCTGGCTGATTCCTCAAGAATAGGTTTTTTTTCATTCGGCTCGCCGATTAAAAAAGTATGAGAAAAAAACAGCCATTTTACAGTAAATATGCCCCCCAGTTCTTTCTTTTCTTCTACACTCAGGACCTTGAGCTTGAAGGTGAGGACTATAGCTGTAAAAAGTATGAATAAGACAAGCAGAAAAATCAGAATGATTAGATATATGGCAAGCATGCTAAACAAGTTGAGGGAAAAAGGATAGTCTTGACTATCCTGAAGACCCTGACCTTTTATTTCCGCTTCCTGGAAAATCCCTTAAACGGGTTTAACCCGAAGGAATTTAGTGGAAACAGCCCCCTTTCTCAGAGTAGGTTTCCGTGTGCTCTTTGACTTCCGTTTCGCGGATTTCCGGCTCTTTACTCTCTTTTTCTTCCGGTTTTTCTTCTTTTTTATGTTTACCTTTCATGCCTTTGATTTTATCTATAACATCAGGCATGACATCCTGTATGGAACTGAAGATTGATCCAACATCGCCTTTTTCAGAGATCCGGAAGATTCTGGCTTCATCTTCGGAGATCATAATAAAAGCTACAGGCTCGATCTTCGCACCTGCACCTCCACCTCCACCATATCCGGACTCGTGTTCCTTTTTGCCTTCTCCGCCTCCGCCTCCAAAGCCCATTGTAAGTTTAGAAACGGGAATAATTGTTTTTCCGGCAGCTGTAATAGGCTCTCCAACAACAGTTTTTGTAGTTGCAATTTTTTCAAGTTCGCTTGCAATTTGTCTAATGGTTTCTTCTACACCCATCTATTTTATCCCCCGATGTGTATGGTATCATTTGTTTATATGGATAATAAATGTTATCTATCTTCTTCTATATTTCCAGTCCTGTTTTATTAAATATTAGCTTCATTATATTTGAGTAATCCTGTATTCACAGTTTCAGGCGTAACACCCACCATTCAAAACATGGTTCTTTGAACTAGTGTCCTGCCAACCAAGTAATGTCGTATGAAATAGATTACAGTAATTCATTACTATTCAATACTTGGTGATTGACTCAACACTAGGGCTATACTTCTTTTTTTGGATAAACTCTTAGAGTCAGTATTTGTCTCTCTATCTCCTCCCCTGGTTTCTAATTAATACCGGCATCACTTTTAATGGATTTCTTTCGAAGATATGGTGCTCTTTTTATTATTAAACATAGACAGTAAGAAACAGCTAAAAAAATGAAGTGAAACGACGAAGTAATATCTTTCGGCAGGTCGACATTATGAATTAGAATATATTACTTGAAATCATTAGTCCTTTTTTATATCTATTTAAAAGTATTAATCTAAATCAGTATATTTATATTGTTTCACATTTTCTCCAATCTAGTTAAAATAAGTTTTATAAATAATTAAACCTGAGATAATAAATTCATTTATTAGATATTTATACTTATAGTTATATATTTTTTTGAGTATGGAAAAAAATGAAAGTTAATTATTGGTAAATTAATTTCATCCGTGATCCAGATTTTACCCCTACTTTCTTGAATGGACGGAGGAATTGGAAATTAGAAATAAATCCATCACTTTACCAGGAATTTTTCTCATTTTAGTATTAATTTCAGGTATTGGAGCAGCGGCTGAGATTACTGTCGAGCCGGGGAATTCAATACAGGATGCCGTAAATAATGCAAGTTCAGGGGATACAATAATCATAAAGCCCGGAACTTATACCGAAAATGTCAAAATATATACAGATAGCCTCGCTATCAGGTCGGCGTCCGGAAACCCTGATGATACAATGATTAAAGCTAAAAACACAATAGACAACGCGATTTTAGTGAAGGCGGCTAATGTCAAAATTAGCGGCGTTAAAGCTGTTGCAGCAACCGGGTCCAGCGCTTCAGGGATCTGCCTTTCCGGATGCAATAACTGTATAGTCGAGAATAACAAGCTCACGAGCAATGGGCAAGGAATTTATCTCGTGAGTTCTACAGGGTGCACGGTCTCAGGTAATACAGTTATAAATTGCGGTTATTTTGGAATTGTGCTTGGAAGTTCCAAAAACAATACCATTACCGGAAATACAGTTACCAATTCCGCACGTGGCATCTATATAGGCAACTCTGACGATAATACCGTTTCAGGCAATACTGTCACTTTGAACAATGTTTTAGGGTACTATAGTTGTAGTTTGTGTGACCGAAACCGGATTTATAATAACTACTTCAATAACACCGAGATATCCGTTAAAAGCGGATCAGGAAATTCCTATAATACTACAAAAACCCCAGGCACAAATATCATTGGCGGCTCTTATATCGGAGGGAACTACTGGGGAAAACCAGATAGAACAGGCTTCTCCGACACAGCAGTAGATAAGGATGGAGATGGAATTTCCGACTCCGCATACAGTCTGCCGGGCAGCTCATACTTAGATTACCTGCCTCTTGTATACCCGTCCAATTCTCCTGAGCCTGTACTCCCTGTTGCGGACTTCAGCAGCGATGTTACTTCAGGGAATGCACCGCTGACTGTAACCTTTAAAGACAGAAGCACAGGAGATCCCACTGAATGGGACTGGGATTTCGGAGACGGAAATGTTTCAACAGAACAGAGCCCTGTACACACATACACCTCAGCAGGGACTTACACGGTAAAGTTTACAGTAAGCAATGCAGACGGAGCAGCTTCAAAAGACGGTAAGATAACTGTGTTTCAAAAACCTGAACCTATCATTGAACCAGTACTTCCTGTTGCGGACTTCAGCAGCAATGTTACCTCAGGGGATGCACCACTGAATGTAAGTTTTGCTGACAAAAGCACAGGAGCTCCCACTGCATGGAACTGGAATTTCGGAGACGGAACTAATTCAGAAGTCCAGAACCCCGTACACACATACCCTTCAGCAGGAGATTATACTGTTAACCTGACTGTAAGCAATGCAAATGGTACGGCTTCAAAAACAGGTGCAATAAATGTTCTTCAAAACCCTGAGCCTTACCCTGATCCGGTACTTCCTGCTGCAGATTTCGGAACCAATGCTACTCAGGGCCCTGCTCCTCTTGTGATTCAGTTTACCGATCTTTCACAAAATGCAGTTTCATGGAGCTGGGACTTTGACAATAACGGACAGCCTGACTCTACGATCCAGAGTCCGGTTTATGTGTATACTTCTACAGGGACTTATACCGTTAACATGACAGCAAGGAATGCAAACGGTACGGCTTCAAAAACTCTAGAAATAAAGGTGCTGGAGGCAGAAAAGGATACAGGTCTTCCTGTTGCAGACTTCAATGCGAACGTTACTAGCGGCTATGCTCCCCTCTCTGTTCTGTTTACAGACAACTCGCAAAATGCAACTGAGATAGGCTGGGATTTTAACAATGATGGAGCAGCTGATGTGGGTTCCAGTCCAGTAGTTTATGTGTACACATCTCCGGGAACCTATACTGTAAACCTTCTCGCAACCAATGAAAATGGCACGGTTTCAAAAGCTCTCGAAATAAACGTGCTGGAAGAGAGAAGTTCTGGAGGAAGCAGCCACAGCAGCGGCGGTGGCGGTGGTTCCCCTGAGCCTGCAAGAAACGTTGAAGTGAAAGAACTTTCCCAGGTCTTCATTACAAATGGCAAGGCTGTAAAGTTTGATTTTACAAAGAATGCAACCTGCGTTGTATATGTGGGCTTTGATGCAATAAAGAATGTAGGCAAGACCACAACCATTGTTGAACAATTAAAGAATAAATCTGCACTTGTTTCAGAACTGCCTGACGGAGAGGTATACAAATCCTTTAACGTGTGGGTAGGAAACAGCGGATATGCAACCTCAAAGAACATCGAAAATCCTGTAGTCTGCTTCAAGGTTGAAAAGGCCTGGATACAGGATAAAAAGATAGACCGAGCCTCCGTTGCCCTGAACAGGTACAGCAACAAAACATGGGAGCAGCTACCAGTTAGCCTGTCAGGGGAAGACAATCAATTCCTGTACTTTGAAACCGAAGTCCCGGGCTTCTCTTCCTTTGCAATAACAGGAAAGGCAGAAAACATCTTAGGAGAAGGCATAACAGACCCTGAGCCTGAACAGGAAATTCGATCTATTGAAAGAGAAGATACGAAAAATATAGAGTCTAAAGTCGAACAGAACTATGAGCAGGGAGAAGATACGACGGTCCCAGGGTTTGAACTAATCTACGGGATAGTCTGCCTGTCTGTCATTTTCCTGTATAAAAGAAAATAGAAAAGCTAAAAGAATCAAAAGAAAGACAATCAAATCAAAGCAGGTATCAAGTTTAAATACAGAATTAGATATAAAAAAAGGCTGATGAGGGGTTTATCCCTTCATCTTGTTTTCTGAGTCTTTTTAATTTTTTATGGTTCTTCTCCAATTTTAAAAAAACAATTGAATTTCACCCAAATCCCTTAACATTTTTCCTCATTTTGGAAAAGTCGCTCCACTAATATCTAGATTTTGTACATCAATTTCTTATTTTTGCCATAATTATTCGATAGCTACCGCTGTAAAGCTGCAGATTAAAACTGAAAGTTTCCATTTACTCTTTACTTTTATCCATACTGGAATCTTGCCCTCATTAAGGGTGAGAATCCTTTCCATTTACCAGTACTGAAACACCGTTTGTTGAAATAAGTAAATAAATTGTAACAAAAATTAGTTAGGCCACTATCGGTTTTAAATGATCTTGCTTTGTCTACGATATCACCTATCAAAGAAAATATCTGTTCCATTGTATTATCTGTCTCAGGTGTAAACCCTTTTTTCAAGAAGCTTACATTTTTCTTGAAAATCTCTTCTGCATAAGAAATCGCTTTCTGAGACGCTTTTGAAAGTTCCAGATTAGAGTAGAATTCTCGTATCTTTTGAATACATACAACAGCACTGATGACCGTATCAGAACGTATCAACTGATATATTTCATTGGACACAACCTTATCATTATCTGGAATATCTTCAACAGAGTTGAATTCTTCATAGTATCTCTTGCTAACGTTTTTTAATTGATGAAACACACAAAAGGAGTGAGCTACTTCAGGGAAGACACTCTTTACAGCTCCAATGATTGCTTTATCTTCATCAGAAACAATTTTTTGTATTTTGCCTTCAGGAAATCGGTTTTTTATTCGTCTGAAAAGAGGAATCAGAGCTTCAATCGTTGGTAATCTGTCAGTTACCTCAAAATCCAAAACTACCTTTTCTTTAGTAGCAATAACGTAAACAGATTGATATCGCATTTTTTTCCATTCTTTTTCTGTAAGCTTTCTTCCAATCAACTCTTCAAGTCTCTTTTTCCAGCCTTTTTTGATCCAATCCCCATCAACATACAATGTTTCATCAAAGCCAATCTCTTGATCTAAAAGTTCTTGCTTTGAAAGTTCTGCATGTTTCTGTTCATATAACCATAATGAAGTTGCACAAGGAGCTCTACCACAGAAGGCTGTCAAGCCTTCTGTATATGTTTCTCCAATTTGCCGAGAATTGTGTAGACTGCATCGTCCATCATATCTAACATTCATTTGTTTATCATAATATTCAGAACTGTAATTTGCAGAACCAGGAACACCAATAATCTGATCATGAAAAGGTTTCTTACAAACAGGACAAAACCAGTATGTAACATTGAGAGCTATAGTGCCGTGACTTGATAAAATAAAACGAGTGTAGTGAGAGTTCACATGTAACTTATTGCCACAATCAGCACAATGAGTAGGAGATAATACGGAAAACATAGGATAGTATCGATTTCCAACCAAAACTTTTGGCAAAGGAATCATTATTTTACCGTCAACTACCGTTTTTATCATTGACTTATCTATTGCGACATTTCCTTTTCCCATAAATAGAAAATTTATCTCAATATAATTAAAATTTTATTGTTTTGCATGATTTATGGAGAAAATATGAAGACCAGAAAATAATAAAAAGTCTCTGTTTTCTACACGTATCATTTATATATAGACTCAGTTTTCTAGCTTTTTCTCTTGATTTTATAATCCATGTAATTTCTTAATGAGCTCATCCCAAAAACAATTTTATTTCTACATCAATAAGAGTTTCAGGAATATTTTCCTGATCAGAAGATCGATTAATTAGTCCAAATTCGAGATATAAGGACGTAATTTTGGATGTTGGTATAGTTCAATCTATTTGATATAGGAATGGTAAGAGAAGATTATTGATTGTTTTGAAAGAGGCTGACAGCTCATTAAATGGAATATAGAAATGATAAAGGTAATTTTTAAGGAAGTTAAAAAACGAATTATTGCCTTACAATTAAACTATACTTTATCGATCTGTAAGCTGTTTTTTATTATTATAGAAGTATTAATTTAAAATCAGTATATTTATATTACTTCATATACATTCCCGCTTAGTTAAAGTGACTCATGCAGGGATCTTACTCTGGATTTTAGATAAATTCAGCGCAAACTCAGAGCTTTACATTTGTACATTCATTGGACATTGAGTATATGTTTTTATGAATTACTAATAACACAATTTTTACCCCTGATACAGACTTCATCCCTAACTTTCTTTAATGGACGGAGGAATTGAAATTAGAAATAAGCTGGTCATTTTATTAGGAATCGTTCTCATTTTAGCATTAATTTCGGGTACTGGAGCAGCAGCTGAAATTATTGTCCAGCCAGGAAACTCAATACAGGCTGCCATAAACAGTTCAAGCTCAGGTGATATAATAACTATAAAGCCCGGGACTTACACCGAAAATGTAAAAATAACTACAGGTAATCTTACAATCAGGTCCGAGTCAGGAAACCCTGATAATACAATAATAAAAGCTAAAAGCTCAACAGTCAATGTGATTTCAGTGCAGGCAGATAATGTTAAGATTAGCGGGATCAGAGCTGTTGGAGCAAGCGGATCCAGTTATTCAGGGATTTATCTGTCCGGATGCAATAAATGCGTAATTGAAAACAACAAACTTTTGAGCAACGGGCGTGGAATTTATCTCGTGAGTTCCAAAGGGTGCACTATCTCGAAAAACACAATTACAAATAATGGGTATTATGGAATTGTGCTTGGGAGCTCCAGCGGCAATACTATTTCCGGAAATACGGCTTCTAATGATGCCCGCGGCATTCATCTGGGTTCTTCTGACGACAATAAAGTTTCAGGTAACACCGTCGCTTCGAACAGTGCTTACGGCATGTATGTCTGCGGGCTCAGTGACAGGAACCTCATTTATAATAACTACTTCAATAATACCAATATGACCATTAAAAACGGGACCGGGAACGCCTACAACACCACAAAAACCGCAGGTAAAAACATTATCAGTGGGACCTATATCGGCGGGAACTTCTGGGGAAAACCTGATGGTTCAGGCTTTTCCGATACCGCAGTGGACAAGGACGGAAACGGAATTTCCGACTCCGCATACACCAGTATATCAGGCAGCATATACTCAGACTACTTGCCTCTTGTAACCCCTTCCAACCCGGCAGCCCCTGATGCGGATTTCAGCAGCAATGTTACCTCAGGAAATGCGCCTCTTGCTATATTATTTACCGATACCAGCATAGGAACGGCCACTGCATGGAACTGGAGTTTTGGAGATGGGACATACTCAGCTCAGAAAAATCCGGTACATACCTATCCAACGGCAGGTAACTACACTGTAACACTTACAGCAGGCAATGCAGCTGGTAACGACACAAAAACAAAAGAGAATTATATAAAGGTAACAACCGCACAAAAACCAGTTGTAAGCTACTGGGGCACTCCAAGATCAGGAGATGCACCACTGACTGTAACCTTTAAGGATAATTCCTCGGGCTCCCCCACAGCATGGAACTGGAGTTTCGGAGATGGAACATATTCAACAGATCAGAGTCCAAAGCACACTTATTCAGCGGCAGGAACTTACACGATAGCCCTTACAGCAACCAATGCAGCAGGAAGTACTACATCAACAAAGTACAATTACATAACAGTGACAGGAACGGCTGCACAAACGCCAGTTGCGAGCTTCAGTGGTAATGTCACGTCAGGAAAAGCCCCGCTAAATGTCCTGTTTACTGATACAAGTACAGGAACTCCAACTGCATGGAACTGGAGCTTTGGAGATGGAACATATTCAGCAGTCCAGAACCCTGTACATACATACTCCTCAGCAGGAAATTACACAGTAATGCTTACAGCAAGTAATGTTGCAGGTAATACTACGGTAACAAAGACGAACTATATAAGCGTAGGAACGGATGCGGCGCAAATGCCGGTTGCTTCATTTTCGGCATCTCCAACTTCCGGGAATGCACCACTTAGTGTGATCTTCACTGACAGCAGTACAGGAACGCCAACTGCATGGAAATGGGACTTTGGGGATGGAAACAATTCAGCAGTCCAGAGCCCGGTACATGCATACTCTACAGCAGGGAATCATACAGTGACGCTTACAGTAACCAATGCTGCAGGCAGCAATACGGTGACAAAATCAAACTACATAAAAGTGACAGGAACAACTGCACAAAAGCCGGTTGCTGCGTTCTCGGTATCTCCAACCTCAGGAAATGCACCCCTGAATGTGACCTTCACTGACAGCAGCTCAGGTTCACCTGCAACATGGAGCTGGAATTTTGGTGATGGAACCAATTCAACTCAGAAGAACCCAACGCATACATATTCAACAGCAGGAAACTACACCGTAACGCTTACAGTAACCAATACTGCAGGCAGCAATACGGCAACAAAATCCAGTTATATAAATGTAGGGACAACTGCACAAAAACCGGTTATGAACTATTGGGGTACTCCGAGATCGGGAAGTGCACCACTGACTGTAACTTTTAAGGATAATTCCTCGGGCTCCCCCACAGCATGGAACTGGAGTTTCGGAGACGGAACATATTCAACAGTCCAGAATCCAAAGCACACTTATTCAACGGCAGGAACTTACACGATAGCCCTTACAGCAACCAATGCAGCAGGAAGTACTACATCAACAAAGTACAATTACATAACAGTGACAGGAACGGCTGCACAAACGCCGGTTGCAAGCTTCAGCAGCAATGCGACCTCAGGAAGTGCACCGTTTAATGTCCTGTTTACTGATACAAGTACAGGAACCCCCACCGCGTGGAACTGGAATTTCGGAGACGGGACAGCCTCAACAGCCAAGAGTCCTGCACACACCTATTCTGCGGCAGGGAATTATACGGTAGCCCTTACAGTAACCAGTGCTGCAGGCAGCAATACGGTAACAAAATCAAATTATATAACAGTGACAGGAATAGCTGCACAAACACCAGTAATAAACTGCTGGGGCACTCCGAGGTCAGGAACTGCGCCCCTGACTGTAACCTTTAAGGACAACTCTACAGGATCGCCTACTGCATGGAACTGGAGTTTTGGAGACGGAACGTACGCAACAGTCCAGAATCCAAAGCATACATATTCGGCAGCAGGTAGTTACACGATAAAGCTGACGGTAACCAATGCAGCAGGCAGCACGACGACAACAAAGTACAATTATATAGTAGTGTCAAAGGCCTGAGCACGCCTTGAAAGTCAGTAATGAAGAAAAGAACAATAAAAGCGATAGTAAGAAAAATAAAAAATAAGATAAGACCAGGAGTTTAATAAAAATTCATTTCAAGAGTTGGGCTGGAGTGCTGGAGCTCTTTTCTTTCAGAGCTTTTCTGCAAGGCTCCCGAACTCCAGACGACCTGAAACCGGAGATTCTTGATCCTCTTTTCCAGTCTTTTTGATTTCAGCTTCATTTTTTTCAGGAGTGTAAGGTACTATATTTGCAAAAAACTCTTTTACCAGGCTTCCCACATCCTTTGGAGCTACATCAAGAAACTCTTTACTCTCTTCAGGTGGGAAGTATCCGAAGACCGAAAATTTGCCAAGTTTACGCATCTGAGAGCCCTGGTAGCGGGCATCAAGGAGAATCCTTACTCCGAAATCTCCCGGAGAACGAACAACCCTTCCCATAGCCTGCCTTACTTTCCTGATAGTCGGCACCTGAACTGCAAACTCCCAGCCATCTCCGCAGTTGAAAACAGTATCGTAGGCCGACTCTACAGCTTTTATCCTGTCATTCAGGGCAGGATATCCCACACCTACGACAATCACGGTCCTGCCCCGGGAATCTCTGAAATCTACACCTTCGCTCAATGTTCCCCACAGATAGGTTATAAGCACAGCTTTTCCTCCCTGCTCCCCTATTTTGAAAAATTCCTGCCTGACCTCATGGGCTGAAACCCCGACCTCATCAAGGAGAATCGGAACCGAAAGCTCAGGCTCAAGGAGTTTTGTATAGCGAAGGGCTTCTGCATAACTCTGGAAGTAAATGGTTACATTCCCTGGTGATGCAGCAATAGCAGCGAGAAGCGCCTCTTTCAAACTGTCCAGGGTCTCAGGACTGTCCCTGTTTTTTGCAAAGAGGGGAGGAACTGAAACCGCAAGAGTAAGCCTTCGTTCCTGTGGGAAAGTGGTCCCATAGGTGATTTCTTCAACTTCCCGGGTAATGCCCAGTGTGGATTTTACCATCTCGAAAGGCCGGAGAGTAGCCGACATCAGCACTGCAGAATAAACGGAATCAAACAAAGGCTGGGTCACATTCTTGGGAATACAGGTGAAAAGTTCAAGCCTGCCGACCACCCTGTCGCTTTTAAAATCTCTGCGCATATTCAGGATCGGATAATAGTTCTGCCTGTCCGAAAGAACAAGATAGGAAGAAAGGAAATCTGCAACATAACGGATCTGGGAACGCTTGGGAACGGAAAGAAGCCCTTTCTTGTAGTTTTCAGCATAAATCTCTTCCAGCCTGCCTCCGAACTCCCCGATTTCCCGCAACCGGATCAGCACATTTTCTTCATCTGCAAACCCTTCTTTCTTTGCGTCCCGCAAAAAGCGAGCTTTCAGGATGTCAAGGCGCTCATAAGGGTCACTGATCTGGATGTCCTGCCAGTGTTTTCCAAGCCGGTTTCTCTCTCCGAACTTCAGCTTTGAGTCGTAAGTATCTCTGATAGAGGTCAGCAAACAGGAAAAAAGCCTTTTAGCATAGAGCCTGGAAGCATAGTCCTGGTCAAGAGGGAGCCCGATACTCGATCCGGAGCCTCCCCCGAACACAGGAGAGTTGTCAGGCTCTGGAATCTCCCCCACCTCGGAAAGGGCTTTCTCAATGGTCAGCTCTGAGAGCATTATGGAGGAATGGGAACGGGCTGAAGCCTCAATGTTGTGAGCTTCGTCAAAGATAAGAATTATGTCTTCAGGATCTTTCTCAAGCCATTTAAGAAGGGTCATGAAGATATCAGCACTGAGCACATGATGGAAGTTGCAGATAAGGAGCTCCGTATTTTTAAGTTCCTTTTTAAGCAGCTCATACCCGCACATGCCCCGGTCTTCAGCATATTCCATGACTTCTTCCGGACTTCTAACATCAGAAAAGATCCAGGAAGAAAATTCATTTCCTTCAAACTTGAGGACCTCATAAAGCTTTGGGCAGGAGTGATTTCTCAGGGATTGAGCCTTTTTTCGGGCTTCCTCGATTTCGTTTTCAAGCTCGTTCCTGAGGGCGTAGAGGGCAGGGTCTTTTGTCCTTTTGTGTTTTTCGGAGGCATCTTTGAGTTCTTTTTCCTTTGAAGAAACTTCCCTCTCAAACTCAAGGAGGTCATAGGTATTTTCCCCTTTTAGCTTGCACTCTTCATAGTCGAGGTTCTCGGGACACATGGAGGTCTTGCCCTTGAAAACAATTGTTTTTATGCTGTTGTCCCTGTTGATATCCCTGGTCTCATGGATAAACTGGACCATCTGCTGGTGGACATTCGTGACTATGATTACGACCTTGTTGAGTTTCTTCCCCACGTGAAGGGCAGGAGCAAGTGAACTCAGAGTTTTGCCTGTCCCACATGCCCCCTCAAAAAGCACTATTTTCTCATGCTGGAGGGAAGAGTGAATCTTCTCCATAGCTTCTGCCTGATTTGGGTAGCAGCTTTTTTTCGTAAAATATCGCATGTATCCGTTGTTCTGCATCATACGCTTAATCCTGATATCTCTCCGGTTTCCTGAACCCTGAAAAGTGTATAGAACTCTATTCATTTATTTTTATGCCAGTAAACATACAGTCCCTCTGAATATTTTTCTGAGAACTGGCATTACCATCTTTAGTGACCTTAATTAATTCTCCCAATCAACAGTAATTAAATATTTCGAGACCCATTCTGGGATATTTCAAAGGACTATTTCCGAGAATCATTTTTCCGAGAACCATATCTCTGAGATCATTTTTCCGAGAATCATTTTTCTGAGAACCATTTTCAGAAAATTATCAAATGATTTGTACTGTTCACCGGATAAGCCAGATAAAAACGAATTCCTGGTACTATATAAACTTAGAGGGAGAAGATTTATTTTACTTGTTGAATGGGATGCTACTGTATTCCAAGTGATGAGTACAAACTAAACACAGATGAAACATAGCAGATAAAGTTTTCCGGCTTTATCTTCCCAATTCACGGTATAAACCATAAAGCCGATAAGACTATATTCGATTAACTGTTCTTGTAAGTTTCATATCTTAATATAAAATTAATTATTAATTCCCCTGTTATAAAAGCAATTAAAATTAATTCGCCCTAAATAAAAACAACTAAAATGAATACGTCAACACAATTTAGAGGAATTAAAGGATGGACGAAAGAAGCCGGATGCTGGCAGACGAAAATATCGGAAAACTTCTTTTTAAGCTGTCAGTACCCGCCATTATAGGAATGCTGGTGCAGGCCTTCTATAACCTTGTGGACACATTATTCGTAGGCAGGGCCTATGGAGCCGAGAGTATTCAGGCAATCGGGGGCATTGCAGTCGCATTCCCAATCCAGATGATCGGAATGGCTGTAAGTCTTGCTATCGGCATCGGAGGCGCGTCCATCATATCTCGCCGTCTAGGGGAAAGAGAACAGAAAAAAGCCGAAAAAATTTTCGCAAATCTGATCTTTCTTTCCCTGTTTTCGAGCTTACTGATAACAGGGGCAGGGCTTATCTTTATCGTGCCACTCCTGAAAACATTCGGGGCAACTGATACTATTCTTCCTTATGCCCTTGAATATCTGGAAGTGATTCTTTACGGTACTGTCCTTTTTTCCCTTGCAATGGTGACAAACGCTGTGATCCGTTCGGAAGGAAACGCGAAGGTCGCCATGAACTCCATGCTCATCTCCGGCGGCCTCAATGTTATACTTGATCCGATCTTTATTTTTAGCTTCGGGATGGGGATCAGAGGAGCTGCCATTGCTACCGTGCTGGCACAGGCAATAGGAGTACTTTATGTTATCCGTTATTTCCTCAGTGGAAAAAGTACACTCAGGTTCCGCCCTTCAGACCTCAAACCGGACAGCAAAATAATAACAGAAGCCCTTGCTATAGGGGTGTCTCCTTTTACCAGAAACGTTTCAGGGAGCCTCATGATTATAATCTTGAATAACCTTCTCGCTTTCTACGGAGGGGATATAGCCATTGCCGTATTCGGGATAATTAACAGGCTCCTGATGTTTACGCTCATGCCCATGTTCGGAATTATCCAGGGGTTCCAACCCATAGTGGGCTTTAATTACGGGGCAAAAAACTTTGAACGGGTCAAGGATACTGTGAAGCTTGCCATTCTTACTACCACAGTTATGTCCATTGCGGGTTTCCTTATACTTTATCTGTTCCCGGAGCAGCTTTTCGGAATTTTCAGTGGAGACCACCAGCTGATAGTTGAAGGAAAGAGTGCTGTAAGAATAGTCGTGCTTGCAACCCCGCTTGTGGGTTTCCAGGTAGTAGGAGCAGCTCTTTACCAGGCTATCGGCAAAGCAAAGCCCTCTCTATTTCTGTCCATGTGCAGGCAGATGCTTTTCCTGATTCCGCTTGTGCTGATTCTCCCAAAATACCTGGATCTGCCAGGTGTCTGGGCAGCCTTCCCGCTTGCAGATTTTCTGGCTTTTACGGTAACTCTAATTATGGTTATTCGAGAGTTCAGATCGCTTGCTGAAAAAGGAAAAAACGTGCGAAATGACCCAGCTACAGGGAATTTACCCGCTCGCGGGGATTGAACGGCTGCTAAAAGTAGTTACTGCAAAATAACTACAAGAAGTAGCTACGAGAAATAGTTACTGTAAAGTGGGGCCGTCGGCGGCTTTAAAGTCCTAATTTTTACCAAAAGAGCATTCTCGGTCAAGATATTTACTTCCCCATTCACAGAGCGCATCCAGAACAGGGAGCACGGTTTTTCCAAACTCAGTCAGAGAATATTCAACCCTTGGCGGGATTTCAGGAAAACTCTCTCTGAAGACGAGCCCAGCTTCTTCAAGTTCCCTGAGCTGTTTTGTGAGCATTTTAGGAGAAATACCCTGCATGCTTTGCTGTAGCCCTGAAAAACGCAGTTTTTCTGATCTCAACTGCCAGAGAATCAGAGGTTTCCATTTGCCGCCGATTACGTCCAGAGTTGTTTCAACAGGACAGTGATAGTGTTTACTGTTTTTTGCCTCACTTGCCATAATCTTCCATTCTATCCTTTTTGTTACTAAGTATCCGGATTGTATGTATGGTATATAAGTATAGTTGCTGTAGATTAAATATCAATAAACTTACGTTACTAACAGAAGAGACTCTATTTAGCCAAAAGAGGCTCAAATCAACAGATAAAAGGTGTAAAAGATGAAAGTCATAGGTATTGTTGGAAGTCCCCGAAAGAATGGAAATACAAATATCCTTGTCCAGCAGGTCCTTGAAGGAGCAGCAGAAGAAGGTGCCGAAACCCGGACCTTCATCCTCAACGAGATGAATTACAGAGGCTGCCAGGCCTGTAACTATTGCAAAAGCCATGATCAGTGCAAGCTTGAAGACGACCTTATGGAATTATTCAATGAGCTTGCAGTAGCCGATGGTGTTGTCTTTGGTTCTCCTATCTACTTTGGTCAGTTTACAGGTCAGATGCGACTCTTCCTTGACCGCTGCTATTCCCTTATAAACGCTGACTTCTCTCCCCGCCTCCCTGCCGGGAAAAAAGCAGTAATTATAGGGACCCAGGGAGCGCCTGATGCAGCAGCTTTCAAAGGAGTCTATGAAGAATTCGGAGGGCAAATTTCCAGCTTCATGCGCATGGATGTGAAGGATACGATAGTAGGAGTTGGATATCACGCTCCGGGAGAAGTTAAGGATGATATCGAGCTTATGGAAAAAGCAAAAAACACAGGCTTTAACCTCTTCAAATAAAGAGAGATTAAAGAAAAATAAGGCAAGGAAAGAAAATAAAGTCTGAAAAGAGAATAGAAAAGGGAAAGAAAATAAAAATAGGGTTAGGGAAGCCTGGAGGGAGGTTTCTCGCCCAGACTTTTCAGGAATAAATTGGAGGAGTCTGAATATGGAAACTCTTGAAGCGATACATACTCGCCGAAGCGTTCGAAAATACACTGACAGACCAGTTCCGAGAGAGCTTGTTACCGAACTGCTCAGGGCTGCAATGAGTGCTCCATCTGCAGTTAATGCTCAGCCCTGGGTCTTCATTGTAGTTGATGACAGAAAAATTCTGGACGAGATTCCCACATTCAGCCCTTATGCCGGCATGTGCAGGGAAGCTCCTCTCGCAATTCTGATCTGCGGGGATACGACTCAGGAAAAAGCGCCTGGTTACTGGGTTCAGGACTGCTCGGCAGCCATTCAGAACCTCCTACTTGCAGCCCACGATTTCGGGCTTGGGGCGGTCTGGACAGGGATTTTTCCCATGACAGATAGGGTCAAAGGCTTCCGGAAAACTTTTGGACTACCGGACCATATATTTCCTCTGGGGCTTGTACCTATTGGCTACCCTGCCCAGCAACCCGAACCTCAGGACCGGTACAGGAAAGAGAAAGTTTATCACAACAGGTACGGTCAGAAGAAAGAATAATACTGTTATACTGGCAGAGTCAAGCATTGTACAGGCTGGTGATTTTATTGACGATAAGAGTTGTTGCAAAAAATCAGGTCAAACCTGAAAAAATTCAAGAATTTATGGATTTGTGTGAAAAACTTGTTGAAGGATCAATAAAAGAAGAGGGTTGCATAGAATATGGAGTGTATCAGGAATTGGAGAATTCAGGAATCCTGACGATGCTAGAAGAGTGGAAAGATGAAAGCAGCCTGGATGAACATTTAAACTCCAGTCATTTTAGAGAAATATTTCCTTTGCTTTCAGAATGTCTTGAGAGAGAAACCGAGATTAACATATACAGAAAAAAGCTGTAATTTATCATTTTCTCCACAAATTTACTCCCATTCGTTTTTGAAGGGGCCTATCAAACCCGGTATCATCAAACCAGATAGAGACATGAATGTATAAGCTGGCTGGGGGAAAGTAGCCATGGCAGAGAAAATCAAGATAAATAACAACGTATTCATCTATCCGATGCCTGTTACCCTCCTCGGGGCAAATGTGAAAGGAAAAGCTAATTTCATGGCCCTGGGCTGGGTAAGCCGTGTGAATGCAAACCCACCCATGCTTGGAGTGGGAGTCCACAAATCCCATTACACGCCAGAGGATATCATGAAGAACAGAAGCTTCAGCATAAATTTCCCTTATTCTGAAATGGTGGAAAAAACCGACTACTGTGGACTTGTCTCCGGAGAAAAGATTGACAAGTCAGGCCTGTTTAAAGTATTCTACGGGGAGCTCGAAACCGCTCCCATGATCAAAGATTGCACACTGAACCTTGAGTGCAGGCTTATCGAAACCCTGGAGTTTCCAACAAACTACTTCTTTGTGGGAGAAATTATTGCCGCTTATTCGGAAGAGCAGTATCTGACTCAGGGGAAGCCGGATATCAAAAAGATGGAACCCTGCTACTTACCATGCCGGATAACAGCTACTGGACCGTGGGGGATTACGGGGGAGAAGCCTGGAAAACAGGTAAAAGTCTGATTGACAAAAAAGGAACTGGAGAGGGTTAACCAGCCGAGAAGGATTAACCAGCTGAAAAGGATTAATTAACTGAAGGAATAAACTGAGAATAAATAATTAAAGATTGATCGGGGTAGATTAACAATGAAAGTCGTTGCATTTAACGGAAGCCCGCGGAAGGAAGGCAATACGGCTTCTCTCATAAAACACGCCCTTGCAGAGCTTGAAAAAGAGGGGATCGAAACCGAGACCGTGCAGATAGGGGGAAAGAGTATCCACGGCTGTATTGCCTGCTCAAAATGTTTTGAAAACAGAGACCACAGGTGTGTAATTGACAAAGACATCGTCAACGAATGCATTGAAAAAATGCTTGAAGCCGACGGCATAATCCTTGCCTCGCCTACATATTTCGCAGACCTGACGCCTGAGCTCAAAGCCCTTATAGACAGGGCAGGGTTTGTTGCCAAAGCCAATAGTGAAATGTTCAGGTACAAAGTTGGAGCTGCCGTCGTTGCAGTAAGGAGAGCCGGATCAGTCCATGTCTTTGATTCCATTAACCATTTCTTCACGATTTCCCAGATGATAATTCCCGGGTCCAGTTACTGGAACGTAGGAATAGGGCTTGCTGAGGGGGACGTTGAAAAAGACGAAGAAGGTATCCGGACCATGCAGGTCCTGGGCCAGAACATGGCATGGCTTTTGAAAAAGATCAATGCATAACTCTTAGTTCAAGGTATAAAATTTAGTTTAAGATTTAATTAATAGTGTTCTCCGAAAAGCTGGTTTACGTTATCCGAAAGACTGTACACCTCATTTCAAATTTTCTTTTTAATGCGCCATATGCCGCCCAATCCCGCCTGCATACAGTAGACAAAAAAGAAAGTATTAACCGGGCTGGAATTCGTGATATAATAATATTAACCATCAACGGGAGAAGGCATTTTTGGCTCGAAGCGTAATTTTTAACCATGAATATAATTTTATGTATATTTTTGTCTCAACGAGAGAGGCAGCTTTACTTATATATTAAGGGAAACGAATTTCATGGATAGAATTAGGGGGAATAAAATGAAAATTCTTTATGTTTATGCACACCCTGAGCCCAAATCCTTCAATGCTGCCCTGAAAGACACAGCTCTTGCTGCCCTGAAGGAAAAGGGCAACGAAGTAAGACTGTCAGACCTTTACGCGATGAACTTCAATCCCGTGCTCAATGCGGAAGACTTCACAGAACGAAAAAAGCCGGATGTTTTCAAGCCTTTCTTTGAAGCGATCCAGGCCTCCAAAAACGGGGCTTTTGCGCCTGACATAAAAGAGGAGATGGAAAAAGTAAAGTGGGCAGATCTCCTCGTCTTTCAGTTCCCTATTTACTTCACGTCCATGCCTGCAATCATGAAAGGCTGGATAGACAGGGTCCTGGCTCCGGGTTTTGGCTTCAACCCTATCACAAACAGCGCCTACGAAACCGGGCTCCTGAAAGGAAAATCTGCAATGCTTGCCACTACTACAGGAGCTTCAAAAGAATGGTATTCCGAAGGAGGGGCACATGGGGACCTCAACAGGCATCTTGAATCGGTTACTCACTGCGTCTTTGAGTATATGGGGATGAAGGTTCTGCCGTCCCATATTATCTACGAGGTGAGCAGCCTTTCAAAGGAAAAAGGGGCTGAAGAACTTGAGAAATATAGAAAGAGAATATTTGAACTTTAAATAAAAAGGAAAACGCCTGTTTTTATTTTTTGAGATTTCAGGACTGGAAAGCAGCCTGAATCTCATTCTACTTTTAAACAAAATCTGCATTGAATATTTTTGTAAAAAACTTTATTAACCGTTATGTATGTTCAGACATATCATTGAACTTCCATCTGAAGAGGTTTTTGAATGAAAAAAGTCTGCACATTCATAATTATCATGGTACTGGCAGTGGCTCTTGCAGGTTCAGGGTGTACTGAAAAAGGAGCATCTGCACCTGTTTTGAAAAACCAGGAAAAAGCATTTGAGGGGAGACATCTCACGGTTTGTTCCGGAGCGGGGCTGATAAAACCCATGAACGAATTGATTGAGAGCTTTGAAAACGAAACCGGAGCAGACGTAGAGGTCCGCTACGGAGGGAGCGCCGAAATCTTCGGAATCCTGACCTCAAAAGAGTGTGACATTTTTATCCCCGGAGATTACTACTACACCGGACAGGCTATGGACAGGAATTATGTTTTCAATGAAAGCGTGGAAAACCTGACCCTGCATGTTCCGGTAATTGCAGTTCCTGCGGGAAATCCCGAAAATATAAGCAAGCTCGAAGAGCTGGCGAAACCCGGAGTAAAACTGGCTCTCGGAGACCCTAACGGGCCTGCAATAGGCAAGGTCTCGGAAACGATCTGTACACAGGCAGGCATTCTTCCCGAAGTCGATAATAACACAATTGTCAGGACTGCGACCGTAAACCAGCTTCTCATTTACGTTGTATCCGAAGAGGTAGATGCGACAATTATCTGGGAAGACATGGCAAGCTGGGGTGAAGCCAGCGGAAAACTCAAAATTATCCAGATTCCTGAAGAACAAAATAAAATAAAGACCATACCTACAGCGGTTTCCGTATACACCAAAGACCCTGAACTGGCAGAGGTTTTTAACACTTATATTGCAGGAGCAGAGGCAAAAGAGATCTGGGAAAAATGGGGCTTTGAGCCATGCAGCCCTTAAAATACGCCAGTATTAACCACTCTTGGTTCAGAAACCTAACTGTAGGTGTTACCTTCTTCTTCACTTTTTTGCTATTCATAGCTGTAGGAGCTCTGCTCTTTGTCCTTAAACCCTCGGAAATTTTATCAGCCCTGCTTTCGGAAGAGATGTTCTATTCCATGAAGCTTTCCATGCTGACCTCTTCGGCTTCGACACTTTCTGTCATGTGCTTTTCAATCCCGACAGCCTATGCCCTTTCACGTTTTTCTTTTCAGGGGAAAAACCTCATAAAGGCAATACTTGGGCTTCCGATGGCGTTCCCTGAACTGGTAATGGGCCTTGCACTCCTGCTCCTTTTCGGGCACGGTTTTCTTGGGCCTTACCTTGAGGCGGCAGGGATAAAGGTAACCTTCAGCAAGCTTGGAATAGTTGTTGCCCAGTTTTTTGTCGCCTTTCCGTACGCTGTAAGGGTCATCTTCTCTACCTTCGAAGACGTCAACCCGCGATACGAACAGGTCTCAAGGAGCTTCGGTTATGGAGAGTTCGAGACCTTCAGGCACGTAACTCTTCCGATGGCAAGAAGTGGGCTCTTTGCTTCGAGCGTAATTACCTTTGCCCGCTGCATAGGAGCTTTTGGGGCCGTGCTTGTGCTTGCAGGAGGCTCTTACATGAATACTGAAGTTCTGCCCGTGACCCTTTACCTTAACATCTCATACGGAAACCTGGAAATGGCAGTGACAAGCGGGATTTTACTCATGGGAATTGCTTTTCTTGTAATCCTCAGCTTCGAAAGGTTCGAAGGAGGAAGGCTGTGAGTTTCCTTGAGGTAAGGGGTCTCTGCCTTGACGCTGGAGATTTCCAGCTCAGCGATATGGGACTTAAAGCCGAAAAAGGGGATTACCTGGCGCTGATAGGCCCCTCAGGCAGCGGAAAGTCCCTGCTTCTTGAAACCGTAATCGGATTTTACGGGCCCGAGAAAGGCAGAATTATTCTGGAAGGAAAAGATATCACCGACCTTCCTCCCGATATGAGGCAGATCAGCATAGTGTACCAGGACCACATGCTTTTTCCCCACATGAACGTGTTTGAAAACATAGCGTATGCCCTCCGGAAAAAGATCAGGGATAAAAAGCAGATAGAGACCGAAGTAAAGCAGATTGCCGGAGTCCTCGGGATAAACGAACTGCTGCACAGGAAACCGGAAACCCTGAGCGGAGGAGAGAAACAGAGAGCAGCCCTTGCAAGGAGCCTGGTTGCCAGACCAAAGCTGCTCCTTCTGGACGAGCCCTTCAGCGCCCTTGATGCAAGAACAAGGGAAAAGCTCAGGGAGATGCTGAAAAAGGCAATTGCAGATTACAGCACCACTGTCATGCACGTGACCCACGATTTCGAAGATGTCTGGACCCTGGCAAACCGGGTTGTAGTGATAAGAAAAGGGGAAGTTATGCAGGCAGGAGATCCGGAATCCGTTTTCAGGCGCCCGTCTCCGGATTTCGTGGCTGAGTTTCTGGGCACCAATATGCTGAAAGGAAAGGTAAAGGCGCTCGAAGGAAAACTCACGGTGATCGAAGCCGAAGGTCTGGAAATCTATTCAGCAGACCCGGCCGAACCAGGAGAAGAGGTCACGGTCTCCATCCGCCCTGAAGAAGTCATCCTTGCCAGAGGGGCTATGGAAAGTTCGGCCCGGAATACTTTGAGGGGAAGGGTTTCAGGAGTTTTCAAGAAGGAACACCTTTTCGTGGTCGAGCTGAAGATGGGAAGTGCAGAAATTAAAGCAATAATCACACCTACTTCATGTGAAATGCTTGATCTTGAACCAGGCAGAGAAATCTATGCCGTGTTCAAGGCTTCAAATGCCAGGATAATAAGGTAAATTTATAAAGTAAATTCGAAGCCGAAGTAAAGTTAACGCAGATCGGGAATAAGATTAACAGAACCAGAAGTGAAGTGAAGATGGACCGGGAGAAAAAAAATGATATGAAAAGCCGGCAGCAAAGGAAATAGAAACATAAAATAAGTGATATGTAAAGGAAATTTTTGAGGCAAAGCATGATAGACCTTTTTGAGCTTTACTTTTACGAAGATTGCCCCTATCAGGATGAAAGCGCGGAACTGCTCAAACTTGAAGGCAGAGGAAAAATGAGAATTATTTCAAGAGAAAACGGGACCTGTGCCTGCGCCGGGGAGCTGGCGGAATATTACGAACGAAAAGGCCTGAAAAACCTGAATTGCCTCGGAGACGGCATGACTTTCGAGCCAGGAGATACAATTTTCGAAGCCGAAGGAGACCTCAAACTCCTGTTCAAACTCTGGAGGGTCTCCCAGACCTTTCTTTCCCTCATGTGTGCCATTGCCACAAAAACAGCCTCTATGGTAAGTGCGGGCCGAAAGGCAAACCCGGACATCATAATTGCAACAAGCCGAAAGACTCATCCCGGATCCCGCATGTTTGAGCTTAAAGCAGTCCGGGCAGGCGGAGGAGACATCCACAGAAATTCCCTCAGCGACTCAATCCAGCTAAGCCAGAACCACCTAGAAGTTGCCGGGAACCTGGAAAAGCTCAGGGCTATGAAAAAGATAGAAATCGAACCCAGATCGAGGGAAGAAGCATTCAAATATGCCGAAGTGGCAGATATAATGCTCCTTGACCACCTTTCCCCCGAAGGACTGCGGGAACTCGGGCCCGAACTTAAGAAGCTCAACCCGAAGCTTGAACTTGCAGTAGGAGGGATCGAGGCAAAAAGGATCCCTGGATATGCCCCTCTTGTTGACATTATCGTTATAAGCGCTCCCTATTACGCAAACCCCCTTGACTTTACAACGAAGATTGAAAGGATATGAGGAACAAGAAGAAAAAGGTAGCAATATGCCGGAAACAAAATATCTCAAAGACGTAAAATTCCCGGAAAAAGAAGAAAAAAAGGGAAAAAAGGAGGGAGGAATAACAGGAATAGAAAGAATGACAGAGGAAGGAGAAGAAGAAACTGGAATCCTGCCCGCCCTCGTAAGTGCGCTTAAAAAAGACCTGGGCCCTGCCCTTGAAGAAATTGAGGTAGAAGACATGAGAATAGGGCTCGCCTATACCGGAGTCCTGCTTTCCGAAAACTATGGAGGTGTCGCCTGCACCCCACTTTACGAATTTTCCTGCTGCCCTGCCCTGGGTTTTACGGAAACCCTGAGAGGGAAAACTGCGGATAAGATGCTTGAGCTTGCCCTGTCAGAAAACCTCCTTGAAGCAGCAGTCGGGATTGCAACCGTAAATGCACTTTCCCACATGCTCCGAGATCTGGAACCCGAAAACTTCCAGCATTCATCCTCGGACATCCTGGACCTTATAAAACCCGGGGATAGAGTTGCAATGATTGGCTATTTCGGTCCTCTCGTCCCGAAAATCATGAAAGTAACCGATAAACTCACTGTCCTCGAAAAGCGTAAAATCGAATCCCCTCAAACAAGAACCCTGTCCTCAGAAAGAGCCGAAGAAATCCTCCCTGCTTCGGATGTGATTATTCTTAGTGCAAGCACTCTAGCCAACAGGACTTTTGATGAACTCCTTTCTCTCCGGGGTGCAGCAAGGGAAGTTGTCCTGCTCGGCCCAAGCGCACCTCTCTACCCGGCCCCGTTTTTCGAGAGAGGAATTACTGCAATAATGGGAACCCGAATTATTGATCCCTTTACAATGCTTACGGTGATCAGCGAAGCTGGAGGAACAAAAAAGCTGCACCAGTACTGTGGGGAGAAGGTTGCGTTTAGAAGAAGCGAATTGAAAAGAGAATAAATTTACTTTAAATAAGAAAAAGGGCAGGATCGATGTAATAAGGAAAACATCGATCTTATGCATTTACATTATGAGCGCTTAACAATAAAAAGCGATAAAAGCCCTAAAACGACCATTATTGAAGTAAAGCCAGGCATTTGATTGGTTGTTTTATTACTGGCAATCCCTTCTTCATTACCTAATAAGCTAACATCATTAGCTTCGTTCACATCTGGTACATCATTTACTGGTAAAAGTTCTTCGCATTCTATTGGCATTTCTCCCCACTCAAAAACTACTGGTGGTTCACTTACGCCTTCCTGTTCACAGTGATTCTCAATTATTAGATATATTTCATCAATCATAGATTCAGAGTCTTTTTAATTTTTTATGGTTCTTCTCCAATTTTAAAAAAACAATTGAATTTCACCCAAATCCCTTAACATTTTTCCTCATTTTGGAAAAGTCGCTCCACTAATATCTAGATTTTGTACATCAATTTCTTATTTTTGCCATAATTATTCGATAGCTACCGCTGTAAAGCTGCAGATTAAAACTGAAAGTTTCCATTTACTCTTTACTTTTATCCATACTGGAATCTTGCCCTCATTAAGGGTGAGAATCCTTTCCATTTACCAGTACTGAAACACCGTTTGTTGAAATAAGTAAATAAATTGTAACAAAAATTAGTTAGGCCACTATCGGTTTTAAATGATCTTGCTTTGTCTACGATATCACCTATCAAAGAAAATATCTGTTCCATTGTATTATCTGTCTCAGGTGTAAACCCTTTTTTCAAGAAGCTTACATTTTTCTTGAAAATCTCTTCTGCATAAGAAATCGCTTTCTGAGACGCTTTTGAAAGTTCCAGATTAGAGTAGAATTCTCGTATCTTTTGAATACATACAACAGCACTGATGACCGTATCAGAACGTATCAACTGATATATTTCATTGGACACAACCTTATCATTATCTGGAATATCTTCAACAGAGTTGAATTCTTCATAGTATCTCTTGCTAACGTTTTTTAATTGATGAAACACACAAAAGGAGTGAGCTACTTCAGGGAAGACACTCTTTACAGCTCCAATGATTGCTTTATCTTCATCAGAAACAATTTTTTGTATTTTGCCTTCAGGAAATCGGTTTTTTATTCGTCTGAAAAGAGGAATCAGAGCTTCAATCGTTGGTAATCTGTCAGTTACCTCAAAATCCAAAACTACCTTTTCTTTAGTAGCAATAACGTAAACAGATTGATATCGCATTTTTTTCCATTCTTTTTCTGTAAGCTTTCTTCCAATCAACTCTTCAAGTCTCTTTTTCCAGCCTTTTTTGATCCAATCCCCATCAACATACAATGTTTCATCAAAGCCAATCTTTTGATCTAAAAGTTCTTGCTTTGAAAGTTCTGCATGTTTCTGTTCATATAACCATAATGAAGTTGCACAAGGAGCTCTACCACAGAAGGCTGTCAAGCCTTCTGTATATGTTTCTCCAATTTGCCGAGAATTGTGTAGACTGCATCGTCCATCATATCTAACATTCATTTGTTTATCATAATATTCAGAACTGTAATTTGCAGAACCAGGAACACCAATAATCTGATCATGAAAAGGTTTCTTACAAACAGGACAAAACCAGTATGTAACATTGAGAGCTATAGTGCCGTGACTTGATAAAATAAAACGAGTGTAGTGAGAGTTCACATGTAACTTATTGCCACAATCAGCACAATGAGTAGGAGATAATACGGAAAACATAGGATAGTATCGATTTCCAACCAAAACTTTTGGCAAAGGAATCATTATTTTACCGTCAACTACCGTTTTTATCATTGACTTATCTATTGAGACATTTCCTTTTCCCATAAATAGAAAATTTATCTCAATATAATTAAAATTTTATTGTTTTGCATGATTTATGGAGAAAATATGAAGACCAGAAAATAATAAAAAGTCTCTAGATTCATTAACGCTTTCCAGCGAGTCTTTATCAAATTCCACAAATATATATCCCCTATAGTCATAACCAAAACTAATCATTGGCCCACCATATGATTTCATATAGGGAAGAAGTTCATCTCTGAAACTATGAATACAATCCCCTGCTGTCTCTCCCCATTCCACTTTTTCACTGGAGTCTGTAATTACAGGCATTGTTCCTCGAGTGGCTATGAACCCGGGCTCATTTTTAATTTCCTCGAAAATCTGAGGACCATAATCAGGTAATGGAAGATCGTCTTCATCCTGTGCCCACATAAAGACCACAGGAATTTTACTTATCCCTTCCTGCTTTTCACAGTACTCCTCAATTTTCTGATACATCTCATCAATTCTGGAGTCATCTATTTCTCCTTTATAGGCAGAGCCCAGTTCAATTATTATTACATCACTGGCAGCAACACTTTTTATAGAAATGTCAAATTCGGAATATGAAGGCCCTATTCGGTTAAGATTTAACCAGCAATCTGAAATTGAATTTTCCCAGTCCTGATCAATTGTTTCGGGTATTGTTCCCCTGTAGGCTATGAAAGAGGCATCATTTGCAAATTCTTTGATAAAATCAGAGATTTCATTAGATTCGGAATCATTTAATTCGAGATCATCCGCACTTACAGAACCAGATAACAAAAAACAAATAAATAATGTAAGCATCAGCCATCTGCCAATATTCCTTCTTTTGAGCATTTAAATCAGACCGTATTAGTTATTTTAGAGCCCCAAATCTTACTTTGTTTTAAATTGATCACAAAACCAAGCATCTGCGCATTTGTGCAAAACAGCATAATTAGATAGTTGAGAGTTTTATGCTGCTGGCACCAGAGCTAAACTGCGCAAGTTCCTTACATAAGACACTGGTAAAGCATAAAATACTTTTTAAATTTTCTAATTTTATACTTGTTCGCTTAAACAAGTAACCATGATTCAAAGGCTACATAATTTTTTTAGAAACCATATGGATTCAAATTTGGAATGAATCGGGAAGAGATTCACATTTATGAACGGAAAGAAAGATAGAACCGGAAAGTAGTATATTAAAAAACAAATTTGAAGAAGCTTCTGCCGTCAGTGAAATTTATATATAGACATGAAAATAGAATTCTTTAATAATTTTATACAGTTTTGAATTTTTTGGGGAAAAATAACTAAGAGAACCCATAATTTAGCAAACCAGATAATGTAGCTAATTTCAGATTGCATAGCGAGAGGTATAGAAAAAAGCAATAATTAGGGGTTAAGAAAAAAGCAATAATTAGGGGTTAAGAAAAAAGCAATAATTAGGGGTTAAGAAAAATATGGTGGTGGGATATGAAATAAACATTTCAGGGGAATATGAAAAGAAGGTATTGAAACCAAAAAACATACGGGAAGAGTTTTTGCAGATAAGAGGAGGATATAGATCTTCAGCTGAAGGGTTTCTTGCTATGGAGGCAGGGAAAATATGGTCAAGCATAGTTTTGAGACAGCCTTAGTAGGATTCACAGTTACCATTGTTTGTCTCTTAACGTCAGTAAATAATTATAAAAAATATATTTCATGCAGGGATGTTACATTCAGTTTAATAATAAATTTTGGAGCTGAGTTATTCATCATAGAAAAATAACTATCTATTTTCACGGGGATTAAAATGGACGGAATTGAAGCCAGAGAATTATTGCCATCCGAATACAAAGAATGGGATTTGCTTGTAGAAAAAGCTCAACCCGGCACACTTTTTCATACCAGTGAATGGCTTGAAATTTGCAGAGATATCCTGTCAAAAGAGCTTAAAATATACGGTTGTTTCAGAAACGGTGAACTTGTGGGAGGATGCCCCCTTTTTGTAAAAAATATCAAGGGAATATTGAAAGTGGCAACTTCAACCTGTAGAATGACCAGCTACAGTGGGCCTCTTATAAAAGAGGGAGCAAGTTCTAAGGCAAGTAAACGGGTACAGGAAACTCATGAAATCCTCAATCCCCTCAGGGAATTTCTCTGCAAGCAGGGATTTGACAGCATTCATCTTACGTTCTCCCCAGGCTTTGAGGATATAAGACCGTTCACGTGGAATGGATGGGATTCTGCCGTACATTATACCCATTATCTGAATCTGAAAGAAAACATAGACAGCAACCTTTCAGGGGAAATGCGGATGGAACTTAAAGCTGCAACTGAGGCAGGACTTAAAACCAGAGTATTGAATGATCCTGAAACATATTACCGTTTGCTTTCACTGGCCTACGAAAAGCAAAATTTAGAGCCTCCTTTACCCAGAGGGTTCTTTGGAAGGCTATTTAAGCTGATTCAGGAAAAAAACATTGGATACATGTTTGTCTCAGAGACTCCCGAGGGTGAAGCTATTGCAGCTCACTTAAATCTGTATGGAAAAAAATGCGCTGTAATCTGGACCTCAGCCCTGAACCCTGATTTTGGTCGTTTGGGCCCCATTGCTCTTCTGTATTATAATGAATTTCTTGACCTGAAGTCTCGAGACTTCAAATACATGAACGTAATGGCAGCAAATATTCCTGCATTTGTGGATTTTATTATGGGCTTTTCTCCTGAGCTAATTCCATACTACAGTGTGACCCTGGAGAGCAAAAAATATTCAATCGCGAAAACCTTATACAAAACCATTCATAAGGAAACTTATTGATAGAGAAAGAAATTTCCTTAAAAAGTAAAAAGAGAAGCCCATAGGCGTTAACCGATGGGTGATTCATAGAAGACACACTGGTTTGAGAAGTTGCAAACAACATTTATCATCTGCAACTCCTGATCACTTATATACTTCAGCGTTCAAACTGCTTAGCCCAAATTTCTTATTCAATGTAGTACGTGACCTGTACTGACATTGAAACAGTAGACTCTCCCGGCTGAATAGGAGTGGAAACTGCTCCTGAGGCCTCTTCTGCTGCTACCATATCATATTCGTAGTATACTCTGGGACCACTGTTCTCACTTATAGATGAGGTTTGCACGCCAGTTATCTCAACGCCCAGGCTCTTAGCAAGCGTAGAGGCTTTTAATGATGCATCAGCGACCGCTTCATTCATCAGGTCTTCACGAAGCTGCTTTTGCATATCATCGGACACTGAGAAGGAAATGCTTCCAATCTCATTAGCTCCGGCGGCTGTGGACCTGTCAATGATCTCACTCAGCTTGTCGAGATTCGTGGTTGTGATCTGCACGCTATTGGATGCAGAATAACCTGTGATTGTTTGTTCTTTATCATAGTTGTATACAGGGTACACGGAAACATAGGATGTCTGCATTTCCCTGTCCTGCAATCCTATTGCTTTGAGTTCTGCTATTACAGCACTCATAAGGGCTGCATTTTCATCGGACGCTTCCTTTGCAGTTGCAGACTGGACTACAACACCTATTCTCAATGTTGCTGTGTCAGGGACAACCTTCTGTTCAGCATACCCACTCATGGAAATAGTACTTTCCGTATCCTTTTCGGACCCATTCTGTGAAATAGCGTATATTGTTGCTGACATCAGCACCAGAACAATTGATAGCGCAATGATACTGTAATAAGACTTATCGTTTTTATTTTCCTGCGACATTTTCACCTACTCCCTGTCCAATGCTTTGTTAATTGTGATTCGGTCAATTCTAACAAGTTATAAATGTACATGCACATATTAAAGAATTGCTTAAACTTCAACTACGGTCGCAGTTATGATCATCACATAATATTGAAGGAAAAAATACATAAAGTGATAAAAAGAGGAAGGATTGAAAGATAAAAAAGGTGAGAGCTTTATATCACTCTCACGTCATCTGTTTGTTTTGTCTATCCTTAGACTGAGAATCTGTGAAACAGACTTGACTTATTTCCTTGCTTTAATCTTTTCAAAGAGCTGCTTCAGTGTATCTTCGTTGCTCTTCGTAAACTCGAAGGGTGAAGTAGTAAAAGGTTCGAAGTGTACAGCCACGTCGTCGAGCCTGTAGAAAGTTCCGTCGCATTCCATGGCGTCAATGACTCCCGGGAGCACGATATCCGAAGCAGCTGTGGTCGGGCAGGGAGCAATATCCAGGCAGACCATGGGGATTTCGGCAAGATAAGAAGCACAGTCTGCAGGGATGTGGCAGACAAGGTCAGCACACATTACAAAAGCTGCATCTACATCTTTCTCTCTCAGCACATCAACGGTTGTATATTCTCCTGGGTTATAACGCGGGTATCCGCGTGTGAAATCAAGCCCGAATGGATAGCCGTACATGTAGGAAGCAACCTGATTAAAGCCTGCTACATTGCAGTGACCTCGAAGAGCTCCGAGAGTGAACTTGGCATAGTTGTTCAGCTCCTTCACAAGGTTCATGGCAATTTCAGCGTTCCTGTGCTTTCCAATGGATGAGGAGAGCCCGAGCCCAACGGAGATGGCCCCGAAGTTGCAGTTCTTCATCATGTCAAGCATCTCTTCCATGACCTGGATAGGGACTCCTGTGATTTCTTCCACCGACGGGTGGGGAGTCTTACCGTGGAGAAGGGTGAGAAGTGCACTTATCAGTTCATAATCCGAGCCGGGCTTGAGCTGCACGTGCAGGTCGGAAGCTTCGGTGGTAGGGGTTTTTCTTGGGTCTACAGTGATGACTGTCCTGTCAAAACGCCCGCGCTTGGTCCAGTAGCCCCTCGGGAAAACTCCATACCTGGACATCTGCCTGGGCATGGATTCGAGAGGGTTGGTCCCCCAGTAGACTATGAGGTCACCTCTGTTTTTCTTCTGACCTTCGGTTGCACCGACTTTTCCGGACTCCTGGATTCCCATGGCTGTCGGGCCGTGGCAGATAGTAGCATTGGAGTCGACAATAGCACCAAGGTATTCCCCTATCTTGAGCCCTACTTCATGCGCTTCACAGGAGGTTTCGCTGCCCATAAAGAGGAGGGGGCGTTTTGCCGAAACAAGGATATCGGCAGCTTTTTCAAGAGCTTCGTCCCAGGCTGCATGGGTCAGTTTTCCTTCGACTTTTATAAGGGGCTGCCTGAGCCTGTGGGAACTTACAACCTCCTTGAACTTGGCGTTTCCCATTTTACATGCATTTTTAGCTTCAACCTTTCCGTCCCCGAATTCAACCTGAATGTCATCACAGGCTGCCCCACAGACCGGACAGACTATGTTTTTGTAAATCATACTCACTGTCCCCCGACATAAACTTTCAGCACTATATCTTCAGCGCTAAGAATCTCTTCTTCTGAGGGCTCAATGTTTACAGGAGCTCCTTTATAGAGTGGAGAACCCGTAGAAAGGGTATCAGGATCGATAATAACATTCGACCAGATAGCCCTAGGCATGAACACCTGCCCTGGCTGGACTGAGTCCGTACATTTCGTATAAACTATGATTGAATGTTTTCCGTTCCGGCTTGTTACTTTTACTTTATCAGGAGAACAGAGTAACGCGAAATCCGCAGGAGAAATCCAGCAGGACGCACACTCCATAGTGTACTCTTCAGTGAACTTATCCCCGCCTTTGGCAAGCCTGCCTTCATCGATCGTACTTCCGGTAATGAGTATTACTTCCATGCTTTTCACCTCAGAGCTCCGGGTTTACATCTGCAACCACATAGAGAGCTCCTTTTGCCCGCTTGCTAATCGCATAGTCCCCTGTGAATTTCTTGAATTCGCCAATTAGTTCAATATCGCCAGACCTGACCCTATTTTCCATAGATACAAATTCGAACCCCGGAGAGAAACGCTCAATTTTGCCCCCGATAATTATGGTTCCACCTGCCATTTCTGCACCCACTCCGCGGAGAGCTTTGCCTTTTACAACAATGAGCCCGCCGTTCTGGTGGATCCCGCAGAAACCTTCAACATTGCCTTCCACAAGGATTTCCCCACCGTCCATGCCGCCTCCGAGCTGGTGCCTTGCAGAACCTTCGATAACGATACGACCACCTTTCATGCCGTGCCACTTTCCTCTGTAAGCACAACCCACGTGGTCTCCGGCATTGCCTTTAATGTGCAGGAGTCCACCTGTCATTTCCATGCCTGCCCAGGAATCGGCATCTCCGTAAACGACGATCTCTCCTCCTTTCATTCCGGTCCCGACATGCATGCCTGCAGAACCTTCAATTTCAATTTTTCCTGCACTCATGCCTTCCCCGATCCTTTTAACCCTCGTTGCATCACCTTTTATGCGGATCAGGGTCTCAGCTGCAGAACTGCCTGCACTGCCTACGACTTCAAAGAAATCGGAAAGAGGATAGGTCTTTGGGCCCTGCCAGACGAACAGCTTTCCTATTTCTTCGGCACTTTTACCTGCAAAGGAATCAGGAGTTATAACATCTGCTTCCAGTTTAATGTCAATCGTTTTTTTAGGAATGAGCGTCACTTCTTCCATTTCTCCGGCACTTTTTCCGGCATCTGTCATTTTATGAGTAAGTACTCCCTCTGTCATCACTTCACCTCTCACCGTTAACCTGTATGGGAGTCGGGTTTGCCAGGTATTTTTCTGGAGTCGGATAGTTGGCAAAGCCAAGGGTGTAGTACCTGAACCACTCCTTCACGTCAGCCAGCATCTCTTTTTCCCGCTCGTTTTCGACATGCACTTCGGAATAGTAAGTCCGTTTCTCGGGCAGGGAAACAATCTCTCCTTTAACAGCCACGATTTCGCCGCCCTTCACGGTGTATTCTGCCTTTCTGAAGGTCCTGAGGAGAGCTTCGTAATTGTTTGCGTCAAGCTGCTGCGGGTTTATGTTATAGACTGTAACATCTCCGTCTGCACCCACGCCAAAAGAACCTTTTCTATGGACCATGCCAATCGTCTTTGCAGGGTTGGCCCTTGTCAGGATCGCAAGATCATAGAGGGAGAGCTCCCGGTTTACGCCTCCGAGTTCGCTCCGGTCATTTGCCCACTTGTGGCACTCACCGAAGGTCTGCTTTCTGAAAGCTTCGGACATGAGCCAGGTCATAACCTCAGGGTATTTTGTGAACGGTCCGCCGTTGGGGCTATCTGTGGTCATTATGGTTTTCCAGGGGTCGTTGATGAGCAGGAGACATTCAAGCCCCATTGCCCACTGCAGGCTATGTACGGGGTTGGACTTGAGATAGGTAAAGGGAATGACACCTGAGCCGCATTCCATTTCAACGTCAGTGTTCGACCACTTGTTTCCCGTAAGAGTGTAAAGATCGTGGATAGCAGGCCCGTCTCCGGTCATAACTGTTGCTTCTCCGAAGGGAGTACATCCACTGTCGATTACCACATGATCCCTGTTGTTAATGTAGTCTGCAATATCCTTAACACCGGATTCACAGTCCCCCCAGGTTGTGCCTGCAAAACTGTTGAACATCAGATGGGTAAGGTATACAGAACGGTCCCTTGAAGGGTCCATTTTGGTTTCTGCCCATTCCACGTTCATGTTCTGCTTTGTCTTTACCCCATCAGGGATTTTGAGGGAGTCCTTGGTAATCGTATAGCAGCCCGGGTGGCCCAGGTTGTTTGCATGCAGGTGGACTGGCATTGGCATTCCGAGGGTTTCGTTGATCTCAGTAAGCCCTTTGATAGTCTCTCTTGGAGTAATCTCGAAATGGATGTTGGTCTCGTCAAGAGAACTAATGTTCTTGCCCCATGCCCAGTTTTCGACCCCAGCAGGATTGACGCATTTGATCCCGTAGGTCTTGTGGGTCTTCATCATCCAGGCGACATAAGCAGCAGCCTTTTCCATGTCCCCGTCCCTGAGGTAGCGCATCAAAAAGAAGTTGTTTCCAAGCACAAGGTACCCGCCCATATCCAGAAGGGGAGTTGCACGCATCTCTTCATGAGTGTGGCGGGCTTCAAGAGGAGGAACCGCAGCTTCGAAAACAGTTGTATAGCCCATTGCTGCGTAACCATACCCCTGTTTGTAGACCGAGGGGACGGTGTATCCTGAACCGGAATGGGTGAGTGAAGTTTTCTTAAGATTTGATTTATAATGGTCTTCGGGACGCATTGACCTGCCGGCGTTAACCTTTGCGCCTGCAACGTGAGAATGGGAGTCAACCCCTCC
The DNA here is from genome assembly GCF_055385895.1 of Methanosarcina subterranea. Taxonomy (NCBI): domain Archaea; kingdom Methanobacteriati; phylum Methanobacteriota; class Methanomicrobia; order Methanosarcinales; family Methanosarcinaceae; genus Methanosarcina; species Methanosarcina subterranea. Next base: position 4,673,472 of record NZ_AP042426.1, read on the forward strand.
TGGCATAACAGTCATGCCTGAGGCGTCAATAACCTTTGATGTTTTCATTTCGGCTGCAGAAAGCTCTTTTACGACTTTTCCGTCCCTGATGAAGACATCCATAATCTCCCCGTTTATTTCATTGAGGGGGTCAAAGACGTATCCGTTCTTGATTGCAATTGTTCCTGCCATTTTATTCCACCTCTTTTTTCACAAGCCGAATAGCATTAACAGGGCAGATAAGGGCGCAAGCTCCGTCTGCTCCGCAGAGGTCCTGGTTTACGACTGAAATTTTTCCGTTCTTAACCTCAAGGAGAGCTTTTTCGTCCATGTCGTTCAGGTATCCTGCAGCAAGTTCACGGTTATTGAGAGCATTTACCGGACAGACGATCACACAGTTCCCACAGCCCAGGCAAGCAGCTTCATCGGTTTCCAGGCGGGTACGGAGCAGAACCTCCGGGACAGGGGCTTCGAGCAGCTTTTTCTCGAGAGGACCCTTTTTCTCAACATCCGGCAGAATTGAGGTTTTTCTGACATCAATGGCATTAACAGGACAGGAAACAGCACAGGCCCCGCAGTAAATGCAGGCATCCGGACGGTGACTGATCTTTTCGACTCTTTCTCCGGGTTTAGCCCTTTTATTGAAAATGGCATTTGCAGGACAGACTTCCACACATGTATGGCAGGTCTGACAGACAGTCTCATCCCGAGTCCAGCGTCCTTCAAAGGGTTTTTCCACGGAAATAGCGTTCACAGGACAGACTGCAGCACACCAGCCGCAGTGGATACAGCACTCAGTATCAATGAGGGTCTTTCCGACAAGCTTCAGCCTTCCGTCCGTTGAAATCTCTCTGGTGACTTCAATACAGCCTCTGGGACAGATATCCTCACAAAGCCCGCAGTGGACGCAGTTTTCATTTACTGTTGTTGGCTTCATGGCCTCGAAAATATAGGATTTGTCGTTGAGGGTTTTTCCTTCCTGCCTCAACTCAAGAGCCCCTGTGGGACAGACTCTCGCACAAATCCCGCAGACAATGCAGTTTTCACTTTCTTTCATTTCCAGGAAATCAGCATCAAGGAGCCTTCTAGCTACAGCTCCCACGGCGCCCACTGAAAGAGTGCCTTTGGGGCATGCCTGTACGCAGGTTCCACAGCCAATGCATTTTTCAGGCTTATAGACCAGCTGCCTATCTTTTTTTTCGGAAAAGACAGACAATCGCATCTCATCTTGCATTTTATTTACCTCTCAACGTTATTCTGTGCATCCGCCGCACAGCAGCTCATTATCATGTTGAATGAACATTTCACCGCAATTTTTACAGCATTGTATCCGCTTTTTCTTCCGAACCGGAACTTCCATGTCCACAGGTTTCCAGGAATACACCTTTTCTCCTGCCGCCAGCAGGATGGGCACAACCTCTTCATGGGGAAGCTTTTCGGTGTTCAGGTACCACGCGTGGAGTTTGGGATAGTCTTTTGTCTTCTCAGGGTCGAGGAGAATCCGGACACCTTTTATGCTGTGCACTCCTTCGGGCGCCTGTTTGTTTACCGTGACAGCCATCTTACCCAGGTTATTGATCTTCAACCCGTTGTTTCCGATGGTAGCTCCGGCAAGAATCTGGAAGGGGTCAGGCATGCAGCTTTTCGTTTCGCAGGTCACGTATATGCGCTCCCCGTCCCGGGCATCGAGCTCCCTTCTTGCAATATTGAGCATCTGGATGCCGATTAATGCCCCTGAGGTAAGGAATCCGTGAAAGGGGACGACCTTTTCAATCTGTGAAAGCAACTCAGGATCCTTTACCTGTTTCAGAATTGTTTCCAGATTGTGTTTCTCTTGATCAGAATTTTTATGCAATGTGTTCACCACCATGGGTTTCATCGTTATGTTTAATAAAACATAATGCTATTAAATGCAGTTGCAAACATGATCAAATGTCAGACAACCGTGATAATGGGAGGATTACATTATGTAAATTTCAACATAACGCAGAAGGATACACTGTATTTATAGGTAACTTTTTGACAGGAACTTATTAATTTGCAATATGGTGCAGGGGCGAAATTTCAATGGAAGGGACAGAACCCCTCGTAATTGGCCGGACACAGAAAAAAACACCAGCCAGAACTCTATAGCTCCCAGATATGTAAAGCTCAACATATCTATAAAAACGGAAGACAGGGCTTTCGCGCTTAAAATATATAAATAGGTATTTTATAAAATTATCGATCAAAAAGAGATTTTCCTTCAAAAAACAGGAGAATAATAGAACAAAGAAAATGCCATTCCGGAAACGTATAACTTATAATACAGTTTCCATTTGAAAGGAGAAGTATGCTTTGGGCTGCCAGCTCGATCTTTCGGGATCTTGGTTACAGTTAAGCGAATAAAAAACAGCCAGTAAGGGTTCGTTTCTGACAAATATGGCGACTGGATTTATTGCAGGGCTGATTAGCCATTATTTTATAAAAAGTATATTTTCAAAAGATGAAGTATTCTAAAAAATCAAGTTAATCATTTATGATTAAAATACATGAACAGCAGATGATTTAAAATATAACCAAATACTGGTTCCTATAGAAATATTGAGTTCATTGAGAGATTCGCGAGTTATAAAAACAGTGAATAATTCACCAGTGTCTACTAATAGTTTTATAAGTGACCCGGTGTCAATTATTTCATAAACTTTACCTTGAATTGTATTTCTAGCACTGGTTTGTACCTTTTCCCTGGATATTGTTATTTCATCAGGCCTTATAGTAAAATGAACTTTACCTTCTTTTTCCGTTAAACCGGAGTTTATAAGATCTCATAAAAATCGTGGTACAGCTATGGATATTATGTAGGTCTAACAAGAAATTAATTAAGTTCCAAACTCGTTTCGTTCAATTTTGGCGTCACCACATATTGAACTAGCTCACCGATTGATACTTATATGATTTTCACCATATTATACTAAAGAAACCATAATAGGGCGTCTTGTTACAGAGATCCTGTGTTAGACCCCATATAGTGGGAAATTAACTATTTTTGTGCCACACCGATTTATTTAATTGGTTCTATATTTGTCGGTTTTATATTAAAATGCTTGGAATTGTTACCCAACATAATTAATTTTTTGTTAGACCCTAAGTAGATCATGTCGCTTGATGTGGCTTTATACTATAAAGTATAAACTCCGGTTAAAGTAAATAAAGTTATGGAATCTGTTTTAATTTTTGCTAAACCATTTGAACGGTCCTCAATTTTACCACTCATTATATTTTCAATACCAACAAAATCAGCCACAAATCTATTTTTCGGTTTTCTAAATATCTGATCAGGCGTTCCAGACTGCAGGATCTGGCCATTATAAAGTATAACCATCCTGTCTGCAAGCTTTTGACCCTGTAAAAGGTCATGAGTAGTCATTATAATGGTTGTTTCAGATTCACGGTTAATTTTTAGGATTAGTTCCTCCAGTTTCTTTTTAGAGATAGGGTCAAGATTTGCAGTTGGTTCATCCAGCAATAGTAACTTGGGATCCGTAATCATTGCCCGCGCAAGTGCAAGCCTTTGAGTTTCTCCACCCGATAATTTAAGCGCATTTCTATTCTCGTAACCTTGAAGACCAATCAACTCAAGGAGTTCTTTGATCCTCCCCTCCATATTCTCTTTTCGTCCCCTGATTTTCAAACCATAAACAATATTATCATAAACGCTGGCCTTAAAAGCAAGCGGCTTTTGAAAAACCATTCCGATTTGCCTTCTTATATTCAGCCCAGTATTATTAGATTCATTGGCATCAGTACCTTCAAAATATACAGTTCCAGAGGATGGCTTTTCCAATAAATCAATTAATCTGAGCATTACAGTTTTTCCAGATCCAGTTGGTCCAACAAGAGCAGTACTGGTTCCCTTTTTTATTTGCAGGTTAATATTTTTGAGAACCTGGAGATTTTCATAATTTTTGTAAATTTCTTCCAATTCCACTATGTGCATTGTTAAACCTAAACTAACTGTTTATCGAATTAATCTTTACCCTGCAGATAATTCAATAATAAATTGATTATTAGAGAAAGAGAAAGAAGTATAAATCCTAATGCTATTGAAAGTACCAGATTACCTCTGGAAGTTTCAAGAGATATGGCAGTGGTAAAAGTTCTTGTAAAACCTCTGATATTACCCCCAATAAGTATGGCAACTCCTACTTCTGATATAGCCCTTCCAAAGCCAAGTATTACAGTACCCATTATAGCATAACGAGCTTCCTTTATGATGGTAATTATTGTTTGAGATGTACTAGCCCCCAAAGATACTGCTAATTCTTTTATTTGGGTGCTAACCCCAACAAGAGCAGTGATAGTAAATCCGATGAGAATAGGCAATATTAGTAATATCTGCCCTATTATCATTCCAGTGGGAGTAAAAAGAATTTTCAAAAATCCGAAAGGACCCTGTTGAGATATCAGCAGGAAAAGAAAAAGCCCTACCAAGACTGTAGGAACACTGTAAAGGGTTTGAATGAGATTTATTATGGTTCGTTTTCCCCGAAACTCATAGTAGTAGATCATTCCACCGAGGGGAATCGATATTAATGAGCCTATCAGTGTTGCAGTTAACGAAATATAAAGGCTTAATTTCGTTATTTGAATCAGTTTTGGATCAAGTTCTACTATTAGTTCTATTGCCTGAAAAATTGCCTGGATAATTTCATTCAAACGACCACCTGAACTTGATACACCTTGTAATTTAGTGATCTTACCGGAGTTTCTAAGATATTAAAAAAGAAAGGCTCTTGGCTATGATTATTCACAGTCTAACAAAAAATTAATTAAGTTGACGACTTCAACTTGGGATATACTCCCCAAGTTGAAGTTTTGTAAAGATCTCCGCAGTTTCTTTGTTCATTTCCTCTACGACAAACTCTGCGTTTTCCCCTCCTTTTCCATTGTATACTAATCCCATTCTTATCTTTTCAAGATTCTCGGCCAGCTTTTGAATTGTTAGCTCCTGGTCATCGATCAAATGAAGCAAATAATTGTGTAGCAGTAACCCCATTACACAGAGAAACACATGGGCTCTGATCTTCATATCCTTTCTGACATACACAGGCTTTACCGGTATCAGTAACTTGTCTTTCAGCCACTTTATATCCTCTTCAATCATGTTTCGGGAATCGTACATGTCCACAATTTCTTTTGTTGCAATATTATCCTTATCAGTAAACACAACAGTCTTTCCCATCCCTAAAAGAAACTCTTTTTCCTGATCATCATTTAAACTGAAATAAAGTTGTAACTCTCCCTCTTTTTCAACGACATTGTAATCAAAGAGACCTCTATATTGCTTTGGAATTGTATCAACAATACGATTCATGAGACCTTTTGATGTCATTTTTCTGCCTTTTCCTTTACGGTTAAGTTTTGAGCTTATTTCTCCAATCTTCTCCAGGATATCAAATTTTTTAACTTCCCACTCATGCATCTGTTTTCGACTAGTAATTTCAGTGTATTTTATGACTCCAGTAAACTCTTTATCATACCAGTTTCCGTTTACACGATGAGCTTTGATGATATTCTTTTTTCCATTCTCCCATTTTTCTTCAAAATCGGACAAAGGAACATGGAATAAATCTTTGCACATCGAAGAAGGTAAAGCCCCAACAACGTGCATTTTATCCAAAATATGTTCTATGTTATCTGTAGAGTTCATTCCTCTATCAAAAACAATTGTTATTTCCTTAAGAGGAATCCCTATCTCTTCTATACGTTTGCAGATACTGTCAATCAGATCGGAGAACAGAGTTACATCAGGAACGTTTGCTGGATACGTAATTGTCTGAAAAGGAAGGTTTCCGTTTGAAGTTGTCAAACCAACTCCGATGAGGTTCTTATCATATCGTTTATCTTTGGAAAAACCTTTTTTTGGAAGATCCTCCCCATGCTCGATGTGAGTATAAAAGTTCAGTACTTCGCTAATTTTGATTTCCTCATTACGGAAGCTTCTCGATACCTTTATATGTAATGAAAAATGCCTCTCTATGTCTTTTTTCACAAATAAGTTCAGAAATAGGTTTAAAATCGAATTAAAGTCAAAGTACTGTATTGATTCTGTATTACAACCTCTCACATCTCATGTAATCCTCAAGATCAATGGTTCACTTACAAGTGAAGACATTATTCGTACTGTTGTGAGTTTGGCAGTCGATAAGAGTTCAGTCCATTCTGTCTCAAAACAGTATTCTGCTGTTGCTTGTGAAACATCTTTACGTTACCATCTTAAGAAACTAAACATGGACGAATTGATCCTATCCAATGAAAAGATTCTTCTTCAAAATCCCCTAAAAACTCTCAAAACAGGTAAGAGCTATGAGTTTGCCATTGATTTAACCAACGATCCTTATTACGGGAAAACAGATTCGTCTAACGAGAAATATGTAATTCGTAGCCAAGCTAAAAAGTCAACAAACTCTTTTTACTCATATATCTCCCTCTACATCACTAACAAGAACGAAAGGTTTACTGTATCTGTTCTTCCTGTAGAAAAGAAAAAACCAATGGTTGAATACCTCTCCTATTTTCTCTATCTCATCAAAAGACTGAATTTTAAAATCAAGGTTCTCTGCCTTGATAGAGAGTTTTATTCTATAGATGTGTTTGAATTTTTGCAAAGTAATGGTGTTCCTCACATAGTTCCTGTTGTCAAGAAAGGAGAGAAGATGAAGCAACTTATGAATGGGAATAAGGCTCGGAGTACACAATATGTCATGAAGAATTCTAAGAAAAAGATTCTTTTAGACATTATCATTGATGTTAAGTATCTGAAAGGAAAGAGAGGTAAAAAGGGATGTGAGAACCTTGGTTTTGTTGTTTTTGGAGTTAAATGGTCTCCAAGAAAGGTCAGTACAGTTTACAGAAGAAGATTTGCTATTGAATCGTCATACAGGATGAGGAATGTGGTTAGACCAAAGACATCATCTAAAAACGCAACTATAAGGTACTTTTATGCATTGGTATCCTTTCTACTAAAAAATATATGGCTATACATTCAGAATAAACATTTTACTATTGTCAAAAGAGGACCTCAGGTCATAGATGAGGATAAGTTCAGATTTGAAGTATTTATACTTATTATTAAGGAATGGATAAGAAGAAAGTTAAGAGTGAGGACAACAGTGTGGTGTTTGAGATAAATGAAGGTAGAGTAAAAGTGGAGGAAAGATTTTAGCGAACTACTGAAGTTAGTTGTATCAAATGTTAGCTTCGTTGGCCTTATTCCTTTTTTGATCAATGTTTGAGAGATATCAAGTTCGATTTTGCGGATTGTTTCTTCATCCAATTTTTCCATGTAATTCAGGAAGTTCTGACTTGAGAGTTTGTACTTTGGCTTCATGAAAAATTGAAGTGAACTTTCTTTAAAATAGTAATCAAGAACGTTTCTGCTTAAGGAATGTTCGGATCTACCAATGATGATTAGGAGAAGATATTCTGCTGGGGTGAGACCTTTTATGTTTTTCCGATCAATGTGTTTGTTCAGACTTTTGATTAACCCCACGTCTTCAGCTGCCTTGAGTAAGGCAGCTGGTTTACCAAAAGAGTAGGAAGCTACCTTTTTTTCAGTGTTTTTTGTTATGAGCTCATAAACATGGTCCGCGGTTCCAACATATTTTTGAATTGTTTGAACTACTTTTCCATCGATCCGTTCATTCTTGATGACATAAAGATATTTATTGCCTTTTATAGTTTTGATCTTGAAATGCATGGGATTTATTAGACCCTAAATACATATAAATTCTTTGAATTATTCTATTATTAATTTTGCCATAAATAATCCTATTGATATTTTTATTTTTTATGTAATATGAGTAAGATTTGGTGACAAATAATTAAAATTAGTTAGACCCTATGAAAAATAAGCCGAATGATATCACTTTTAATCATAAAGTATAAACTCCGGTCTTATAGTTTATGCGATTATGTCAGTTCTTTCGAGTTATTTTAGCTAAAAAAATAATTAAGAGTTTAATCCATCCTCAGGATGGTAAACCTTCAGAGATTGGAGTGAAAAGCGGTTGCTCATATTGTTCTCTACCAAAGTTTCCGATTATTTCCTGCCCTTCCGAAGAAATGAGGAAATCTACGAAATTTTGAGCACCTTCATAATTAACATCTGGATGTTTTTCTGGATTCACTGGCATAGCTGCATAAACATTAAGCAGTTCATCGCCTGTTGTTACTATTGGTACAATCTGGATTCTTCCGTCGTTTGTATGTGCAAGAAATGTTCCAGAATCAGTTAAAGTATAGGCATTCTGTTCATTGGCAAGTAAAAGAGTTTCTCCCATACCTCTACCACTTTCAATGTACCATTCACCCGAACTATTAACCTCATCATAACTTACTCCAGTACTTTCCCATATTTTTTTCTCCCTTGCATGTGTACCTGAATCATCTCCACGAGATGCAAATTTAACCTGATCAGGATTATTTTGACCCTCTTCCATTATCTTACTAAATGCTTCTGTAGCAGTAAGGCTCTTTATTCCTGCGGGATCATTTTCAGGTCCGACAATCCAGAAATAATTATATGCTATTTCCGTACGATTTGTACCGAATCCACTATTTACAAATTGTTCTTCTCGACTTTTGTCATGAGTAAGAAGAACATCAGCATCTCCTCTTTCACCGTATTGTATAGCTATACCTGTACCTCCGGATATAACTAATACGTCTACTCCAGGATATTTATCCTCAAATGCTGCCTCTATCTCTTCTAAAAGCCCTGTATCCTCCAAACTGGTTGTAGTAGAAACTATTAGTCGTGTATCTGGTTGTGTAGATGCTGTATATGCATAAATACCACCAGCTACAATCAATATAGCCAGTATACCAATAATTGCAATGCTTCTTCTATTCATTTTATCCCCCGATTAAGATCTTCTTAATGTTTATTCCGATATGTGCATTTAACCACATCGGTTATAACCTTTCAGTTAGTTGTATTAACACGGTCAAAAAAAAATTACTGGTAGTTATACTCCGACCCGGCTGAAACTTTAACCCTGTTCAGAAAAGCAGACTTTAAACAAAATAACATTCGAGATAACCAGGAAAAGAAAAAAGAAGTCAAAATTTCACTGAAGTGATTAAATAAAAACATAATTAAGTCTACGCTGACAATTAAAAAAATAGAGGAAATTCTTCATGTTAGGATGTAGAGGAAGGAATATTAAGCTTCTCAAATTTCTGGCGCTTACCTTTCTTGTAGCAGGTTTTCTATACGGATGGTATGAGTACAGGGAGTTCACAGCTGTACCCACTGAACGGCTTGCTGCAGGCAGCTATTATCTCGAAATGCCGCCAGACAGCCACCACCATTATTTACAGCTACCCATTGACCATAACGACCCTTCAAGAGGAAATTTTACAGCCTTCTATATTCTTAGTCCCAATTTCGAGCCAGGTGAGAACGTGATTTTCTGGTTGTTTGACAACCAGCAGGAAGCGGTGGGAATGATTACTTCCCCCAAGGACTTTGAGTATTTTGAAAATAAGCTTGGGGGACTTTCGTATGTACTCATAGGTAACCGGGGAGTAAACCCAACACTATTTCCGGAAGTCTATAATGAAGATGGATCGGTTAACCATAGTCTGGCTGTGAAGTTATATGGTTCGGCACAGCAAATAGAAGATATAGAAGCTGTGCGGCGGGACATGCAGAGTAAAGGGCTCCTATCCCCGGAAGGCAAAATAATGCTTTATGGGGGGTCAGGCGGGGGATTTCTGGTTCAGCAATACCTGGACAGATATGGTCCACATGTTTCCCGCGCACTGATCGAATTCAGTGGAGCTCCCGACCTTGCCCGACAAAATAACGCTACTTTTGCCAGCAATTTATACGAATCAAATCCTGAAGCTGCAAACATATATTTTGCTCTGCCTCAGAATGAATCCAGACCTTCCATGGCATTTATGATGTTCAAACTTGGCTTGCAGGGCGATACAGAATCGCAGATAAGGGTTGCTGAAAGCCAGGTTGAAGGGGCTACTTTCAGAAACAAATATTTGTACTTTAAAAAATGGATCCTTCCACCTAACAACTTTCCTTTTGTCAGTTTTATTATCAATATTCCCTCTGAAGTAGAAGTGAAAGTGCGGATATATGAACTGACATGTACGGACCTGCTTGATTATGATCCGACCTCTCCCGAAGAAGTAAACCTGATGTACGAATGGACCCGGGTTGTGATTGCCGATTTTTTGAAAGCAAATGCAGAAGGTGCAATCTCCACATCATACTTTGACCTGAATCGATCAAATTATACGGGTGAGGTTATGGTCTGGTCCGGCACCAGAGACCAGGACTTTAGCACACAGACAGGACAGTGGATTAGCGATTCCTATCCTCACTCCCAGCAGACAGTATTTAATGACACCCATACAAGAGAGCAGTATAATGACTATTACCTTAATTTCCGGAAAGCATTCTTTACTACCGGGCTGGAATCGTTAGAGACACAGTCTTATTTCCAGGATTCCAGGCAATTGAATAGGAAATAACTTTCGAATTCTTGAAACTGACATTAGAAATAGACAATCTCTTTTTTATGAGGCGTCTGGTAAGACATACGCAAAGATCCTTATTCTAATTGTATTTATCAAAATAAGTATACTAAAACTTAATGTTACTAATTTTTAGTTTAATTATAATTCGTATTACAAAATAGAAAATTATTAATCATAAGATAGGCAAGTACTGGTTGATGTCTTCTTCAGAAACTCAGATCAAAGAGATGGTAGCCCATAAATGGGACCTTGCATCCGAGACTTTTGATACCCATGTAGGACACGGGATCCAGAGCAAGAAAGAAAGAGATGCCTGGAAACGTGCTTTTCAGGAAGTTTTTCCGAAAAAAGGTTTGAAAATTCTTGATGTTGGCTGTGGAACAGGAGAGTTAAGTTTACTATTTGCTGAGATGGGGCATAAGGTTACTGGAATTGATATTTCCAGACAGATGCTGAAAACAGCAAAATCAAAGGCTGAAACCTGTGAAGCTGATATAACTTTTGGAGAGGGAGACGCAGAAAACCCTCCTTATGATCCGTCTTCTTTTGACATTGTGTTCAGTCGCCATCTTTTATGGACCCTTCCGAACCCAAAAACAGCTGTAGAGAACTGGAACAGGGTTCTACGGAAAAATGGGAAGGTTGTAATTATCGATGGAGTGTGGGACAGAGGGACCCTGGAGTCCAGAGTCCGCAGAGGTGCAGGCGCCCTTTTAACCCTTTTTCTTGAGAGAAAAGATCCCAGAAAAGGACACGCCGGGTATTCCGACGAACTTAAAGCCCAGCTCCCGCACGCTGGAGGAGCTCCACTTGAAAAAGTAAAGGAGTACCTGTCGAATACGGGTTTTGAAAAGATCCAGGTTTTTGACCTGAAAGAGGTGAGAGAGGCCCAGAAAGAGAACATGCCGTTAGGCGAACGGATTGTACGCAGTTACCAGTATTACCTTATCTGCGGCCGGAAGTAAAAAACATTAAAAAAGATGGAGGTTCCGAAATGAAAAATAAAAGCTCCCCCCTGTTTATGTTGTTAATTATCCTGCTGATCTGCTCCTTTCTGGTGATTTCCGGGTGCAGCAGTACAGAAGAAAGCGAAAAAGAAGAAGCAGTCTCCGGGATTGAAATGGCATCGGGATCTGATGCCGCCTCCCAGGCGGAAGGAAGCTATGAAGCTGGCTCTGAAACCAGTACACTTATACTTGCAGAAATGTGGGATATTGAATCGATAAATACCATTGATGGAGACGGTGGAACGCTTATCTGTGAAAAAGCTGCGGTAACCGAAACCCTCGTTGGCGCTAGTGAAGATTTCTCCCTGAAGCCCGGGCTTGCAACTTCCTGGAAACAGCTTGATGAGAATATCTGGGAATTTAAGCTAAGAGAAAATGTTACTTTCCATGACGGAAGCAGGATGACTGCAGAGGAAGTAAAGTTCACCCTGGAGAACGTCATTGAAGCAAACACGAAAGTCGCTTCCATGCTCAAGGTCGATACTATAGAAGCAGTCGACGACTATACCCTCAAAATCAAAACCACGGAAATCAACCCTATCCTGCCCGGAATTCTCCATTACCCTGATACTGCCATAATAAGCCCCTCTTCTTTTGACGAAGCTGGAGAGTTCGTAAAGCCTGTAGGGACAGGGCCGTATAAGTTTGAGTCTTTTGACGAGAGAACCAGGGTTCTGACAGTTGTTAAGAACGAAAACTGGTGGGGAGGAGAAGTCGGGCTTGACAAAATGATCCTTAAAGGGATACCTGACCCGAACACAAGAGCAATGGCAATCGAAAATGGTGAAGTTGACTTTACAGTTGATGTGCCCTATAGTGAAACGGAAAGGATTGACGCTATAGATGGCATTACTGTGGAGAAGTACAGGACTCCAAGGGTTTACAAGCTCGACGTCAACCTGAAACATGAGCCTCTTGAAGATGTAAGAGTCAGGCAGGCTATGTCCTATGCTATTGACAGGTCTGAAATTGCCGAGCATGTACTTTACAACGTAGGAGAAGCTGCTGCAGGTCCCTTCCTGCCCACGATGGTCTGGGCAAATAAGAGCCTGAGCCCTTACACCAGAGACCTGGAAAAAGCCGATGAACTCCTGACAGCCGCAGGCTGGGTGGACACTGACGGAGACGGGATAAGGGACAAAGATGGAAAATCCCTCAAACTCAACCTGATGACCTATTCCGCAAGGCCGGGCCTCCCACCAATGGCTGAAGCTATGGCTGCCCAGTTAAGGGAGGCAGGTATAGCTGTCGAAACAGAAGTAATGGAGATGGGGTCAATCAATGACAGGAAAGAAAAAGGCAGCTGGGACCTGTACCTTGCCGCATACAACATTGCGATGGTCCCGGACCCCGAATATATTCTTACGAACTGGTACACGACAGAAGGGGTTGATAACGGGCCCGGTTATTCCAGTCCCGAAGTAGATGCCCTGATAAAAGAAGCAAGGCAGGTCACGGACCTGAAAGAACGTTATAAGAAGTTCAATGAGGTTGAAGCCATAGTGAATGACGAACAACCTATGATTATAGTAGCTTACTACGGCTGTGCAATCGTGAAGAAAGACTATGTAAAAGGATATGTGTTCGACCCGACAGCCCACGACTACCGCATAAATGCAGGAATGTACCTCGAAAAGTGAAAACAACAGGATTCTCGTGAAGGTACAGAGCTCATGCCTGTGCCCTTTAATTTCCTTTTGAATTTCCTTTCACCCAGAGTAACACTGGACAGATAGGCATTCTTGCCTTCTGTCTGTTTTGAGGAGGAAACATGAAGTATTTCTTGAAAAAGGCAGGTTTCATGGCATTTACGGTTTTTGCGGTCTGTGCCCTGACTTTTTTCCTTATGAACGTGATTCCGGGGGGCACAGCTGAGTTAATTCTCAAACATACCCTTGTCGGCTTGGAGGAAAGCGCAACCGAAGAACAGCTCAGCCAGATCTCAAGCAAGTATAACCTGGATGACCCTCTTTACCTTCAGTTTTTCAGGTGGATAAAAGAAGCAGTATTGAGAGGGGACATAGGGACCTCCTATGTTTATAAAAAACCGGTCTTTTACCTCCTGGCTCTGCGCCTTCCGGAAACTGTCCAGCTTGCAGGAGCAAGTATGGCGCTTTCAGTGGTTGTGGGAGTAAGCCTTGGGATTTATTCTGCCCTCCGAGAAAACCGGATTTCGGACCACATCATCAGGGTTGTAACGCTTTTTGGGGTTTCGATGCCAGGTTTCTGGGTAGCCCTGCTCCTTATCCTGATATTTTCCCTGAAGCTGAAACTTGTGCCTGTAGCAGGGTATGGAAGCCTCGAAAACCTGTTTTTGCCCGCCGCAGCCCTTTCCCTTCATTCCGTTGCTTCGGTTATGAGAGTCACCAGGACAAGCATGCTTGAAACCCTGGGGCAGGAGTACATCAGGTTTGCAAAAGCCAAAGGGCTTCCTTTATGGAAAATCATAAGCAGGCACGCTCTTAAAAACGCAATGCTCCCTGTCATCACAGTAATTGGTTTTCAGATGGGAAGCCTGCTTGGAGGAGCTGTTGTGATTGAAAAGATCTTTGCCTGGCCTGGAATAGGAAGCCTGCTTGTGGACTCGATTTCGGCCAGGGATTTGCCTGTGGTCCAGGGCTGTGTGCTTGCGATTGTTACGATGTTCCTACTTGTGCATTTCCTTGTGGATATGCTCTATACGCATCTGGACCCGCGGATAAGGTACGGCTGATACTATGGATAATGCATTTGCTGACAGATTAAGAAAAAAAAGCTTCTTACTGCCGGAAGCTTACGGAAATGAATTTGCAAAAAGAGTCTTCCAGAGAAAAGACATGATTTTTGCTCTGGCAGTCCTTCTACTTTTTATCGGGATTGCCATTTTTGCTCCCCTTATTTCTCCTTACGAACCTAATGCCATTGACCTGAAAAACAAAAACCTCAGCCCATCGGGAGAACACCTTCTGGGTACAGATTACCTTGGAAGGGATCTGCTCAGCAGAATCCTGATAGGAGCCCGGACTTCTCTTTCCATTGCCTCAGGGGTGGTGCTTATTTCCCTGTTTCTGGGAACTGCAGCGGGCTGTGCAGCAGGATATTATGGTGGAGTTGTGGACGAAAGCATATCTAGAATAATTGATATCTTCCTTTCTTTTCCCGGAGTCATCTTTGCCCTCACCGTTATGGGGGTGCTTGGGAGCGGGGTTTTCAACCTGATGCTTGCCCTCTCGATCGTTCACTGGGCAAAGTACGCAAGGATGATGAGGGGACAGGTCCTTTCCATCAAAAAACAGGAATTTATCCTTTCCGCTATAACAGGCGGAGCCGGAGACTTCTACATAATCAGGAAGCATATCGTGCCCAATGCCATAGCCACTCTCCTCGTGCTTGCCGCAATCGACTTCGGACATGTGATTCTCTCAATTGCCACGCTAAGTTTTCTCGGAATAGGGCTGCCTGCAGATGTGCCTGAATGGGGAGCAATGCTTTCCGCAGGAAAGGAATTCATGAGGACGGCCCCTTACCAAACAATCTTTCCAGGGCTTGCTATAACCCTCATTGTGGTCGTCTTCAGCGTCCTGGGAGACGGCATGAGGGATATTCTTGACCCGAACCACGAAGGGGGCGAAATCTATTGAGCCTGCTTGAAATAAGAGACCTCTCTATCGAATTTCCTGCAGGAGAGAGTACTGTAAAAGCAGTATCTCATGTCTCTTTTGAGGTGAGAGAAGGAGAGACCTTCGGGATAATCGGGGAAAGCGGATCAGGAAAATCCGTAATAGGACTTGCCGTGCTAAGGCTTCTTCAGACAAATGCAAATGTTTCTGGGAAGATATTTTTTCATGGACAGAACCTTCTTTCCCTTAAACCTTCAGAACTCCGAAAAATCCGGGGAAAAAGAATTTCTTTAATGCCCCAGAACCCGGCTAGAGCCCTTAACCCTGTCCTGAGAAACGGGATTCAACTGGAGGAGGTTTTTGAGGGGAACAGGAATGAAAAAAAAGAGGGAATGAAAAAAGCCCTTAAGCTCATGGAACAGCTCTTTTTGAGAGATCCAGAAAAACTTTGCAGTCTCTATCCTCACCAGCTATCAGGAGGCATGAAGCAGCGGCTAATTGCCTGTATGTCTCTTTCTTTTGATCCCGAGCTTCTGATTGCGGATGAGCCCACAAAGGGGCTGGACCCTGAGGCAAAGGCAGGCGCAGTTGACCTTTTCACTAAAATAAAAAAAGAATACGGAAAGACAATGCTCCTGATTACGCATGACCTTGACCTAGCTCTTGAGGTCTGTGACCGCATAGCCGTAATGTATGCGGGAGAGATCGTGGAACTGGACGAGGCTTCAAAAATCCTCAGCACACCATTTCACCCATATACAAAAGGGCTTGTCCGGGCTCAGCCCAGAAACGGACTTGTCTCCCTGAGTGGGCAGACACCCAGCAGGATCAGGCTTCCTGAAGGTTGTCTTTTTCATGAGAGGTGCAGGTACTCAGGTGTAGAGTGTTCCAGAAAGCATCCAGAAATGAAAAGCTACAAAGGAGGCATGGTAAGGTGCCACTTCCAGTAATAGCAATAGACGGGCTGGCAATGAGATTTGGGGCTTCGGAAGTGCTCAAAAATGTCAGTTTCTCAGTAGCTCGCGGAGAAACCCTGGGGCTTTTCGGGAAAAGCGGGTCAGGAAAAACCACTGTAGGCAGATGTATTGTAGGGCTTGAAAGACCCACAGGGGGAGAAATCCGGGTCCAGGGAGTGGATATACTGGGTATGGGAAAAAAAGAGTTTCGGAAACTGCGCCCTAAGATCCAGATGATTTTCCAGCACCCTGAAACTTCCCTTGACCCCCGCATGAAAGCCTTTGAAAACCTTATAGAGCCCCTGAAACTTCATTCCGGGCTCAGAAAGGATGCCCTCCTGAAGCGAGGAGAAGAACTGGCAGAACTCACAGGCCTCCTTCCAGAACACCTTGCCCGTTATCCGGGTCACCTCAGCGGAGGAGAGATCCAGAGGATAGTGCTCGCAAGGATCATGGCGTTATCTCCTGATTTTGTAGTAGCTGACGAGCCCACTTCCATGCTTGATGTTTCAGTCCAGGCCCAGATACTGCGCCTTATGCAGAAGCTACAGCGAGAAACAGGCGTTTCCTACCTTCTAATCTCACATGACCTTGAGGTGTTAAGGAAAGTCTGCCACAGGATCGCTTACCTTGAAAACGGGACCATTACCTCAATTGAAAATATAAACAGAGGAATTAAAACATGACAACTCAGGAAAACCAGATCAAACAGACTATTACCCGTGTATGGGATATCTCATCTGAGACCTATGACAGCTATGAGGGGCACGGGATCCAGAGTGAAACCGAGAGGGAAGCCTGGAAAAATGTATTTAAAAGCCTGCTTCCCTCAGGAAAGCTGAAAGTGCTTGATGTCGGCTGCGGGACCTGTGAAATAGGGCTGCTGTTTGCTGAAATGGGACACCAGGTTACAGGCCTTGACCTTTCGGAAAAAATGCTTGCAAAAGCCCGGGAAAAAGCTTCCAGAAGAGGGTTTGACAGTGTTTTCAAAAAAGGAGATGCTGAAGCTCCTCCTTTTGAGGCGGATACATTTGATGTTGTGGTCAACCGCCACCTCCTCTGGACCCTTCCGCACCCTGATACCGCAGTCCAGAACTGGAAAAAGGTGCTCATAAAAGGAGGAGTGCTTATTGTCATTGATGGGGTCTGGAATGACGGTTCGCTGGAAACCAGGGTAAGGAGGCTTGTAAGTGAGTTCTGCATTTTGCTTGTTGAAAGAAGGAATCCCAGAAAAGGGCACTACTCCAGAGAAATAGACAGTGAACTTCCCAACCGGCACGGGGTCCCGCCTGAAAAGATGTTTGAATATTTCAGGGCAGCAGGATTAAAAAATATAAGAGACCTGGACCTGAAAGACATCATGGGACTTCAGAAAAAGAAGATGCCGTTCCGGAAACGGATAGCCTACAACTACAATTACCATTTGATCTGCGGAGAAAAATAAATCTAAAGGGAAAACTCCGTGAAAATTGAACAAACGGAATTAAAGGGAGAGGAGTTTATATTTAAATAGGACTTACGCACCTGAAATGAGAACAGGTAGCATGAAATGTCAAAGACTCTAAATTACACTATGAGTCTAAATTACATTGTATGACATATCTTCGTGCTTTATTTTTGTTTCTCAGGCGCGTAAATCCTATCAGGAAACCATTTACGTTATAGCACTGGATAATATTATACAGTTGATTCTTAACGGCTGTTCATACAGTTATTATAGTTTACCTGCCATGCCTGATTTCTGGTGGACCATTTCCTGTGCTTGGCTTCCCATTTCTGATATTTGCTTAGCCATCTGTTGTAATTATTAAGCCAGTTCTGATATTCTTTGTCATTTTTCTTTTTGTTGCCCAATTTTTTCTTCTTTTCTTCTAATGTCTTCTTCTCTGCATTCAGGTTCAGTCTTTCTTTTTCTAAATCAGTCTTCTGTACATCCAGCTGCGTTCTCTCATTGTTTAATGTCTGTAATTTCTGATCACTTGACTCTGCGCTTACTGACGTAGCTGTAAATGACATCACAAAAAAAATCAGTGTAAACATGCACGTGATCCTTTTTAGTCTGTCAAATATTAGTTTACCCATATGTCCTAATCCCCTAATTTTTGTTATGTTCAATATAATTTAGAGCGATTTTTATCTCTTAGGACCTAGATACCATGAGGTCAAAAAGATAGCATAGACAATTCTGTCACAAATACTATGATTTAGATTTTTTGGAGTCTCATGCTACTGTTTTCTTAGCTCAAAAGCATAAGTCCTGCTTTGCTCTAATCGTCTTCTCTAATTGTCCTGTCGACTATCCGCCGACTGACATTCCTGAAATTAGCGGGCTTAGATAAAAGCATACTTATAAAAATGCCGGGTTTTAATTCGGCGAATTTATAAAAGAAGCTTTATATAACATTTAATCCAGGATATGATTTCAAATAACATGATTAACCCTTATCGGAACCCTTAAGAGCCGTGTATTTGAACAGGAAAAATGAGCTAGAGTTTAAAAAAGTAAATTTTAAAGTTCAGGACAAGAACTTAAATTCAGTATTAATTGCTTACTTAAGGCGCAAAATCAAGTACAATCAACTTTGCAGGTCAAATCTCTTAATTCAACAGGTAATTATTAGTGCTATTGATTTCTCATCCTTGTCGTACGAGCCAGATTTAAAAAAACTCAAAATAAGATCAATGAAGCTTTTTAGGATAAATTTATTTAAAAAACTCTATATTAAAGAGGATTAAATAGTTGGATTAAGGAAAAAGACGTTTCTTAAAGAGTAAATATTAAATTTGATCCGAAAACAGACCTGAAAAAGAAAGAATAACCTTATTTTCAAATATAGATACAGTATCGTTATCAGAAACAAGCAGAATTTCCGACCAATACCCTTACATGAACCGATACAAAGTGAACAAGAACAAAGCTGAAGCTGGCATAATGCTTCACAATGGGTGTCCGACAATTAAACAGAAAATGAAAAAGGAGTCGGTTTCATCATTATTACTTAAATCATTTAACTACCGACATAGATTTTGTTTAATCAGTCAGCGAGCTTTACAACCGCCTTTCGTTCAGCAATAACATTCCTACCTTTACGGTCAATGATCTTTAGAGTTATTTCGGTGCCTGCTTTAAAACCGTAATTGTCGGAAGTTTTATTGTCCCCATTTACACTAACTTTTACGCTGGATTCTCTTGTCCCTACTGCACTGTCCTGTCCGCAGAGCACAAGCCTTTCCCCGACATCCCATGAGCCGTCTTCAAGAGTGGCGTTATTATTCACAACGTAGTACTTTTGATTCTTTCCATTTTGGCTCAGGTCCATGTAAATAACCTCTACATTTCCTTCAGCTCTTTTTCCAGTTCCATTAGAAATATTTCCCTGGAAAGAATTTCCATATCCGGAAATCCTTATCGAAATAGAGTCTAATGAAAGAGAATCTCCTCCCTCATGTATAAGGACAATATGATTTTCCTTAAACGTGACCCATTGGCTTACCTTCCCAGTTCCGTAAATCCCCCCTTCACAGGATTCAAGAGTAATTTTTGCCAGAGGTGGTTGGAAATTAGTTCTGCTGCCGGAGAGACTGATGCTGCTAGCAACTATACCTACAAGTGCGAACGTAATTAGCAGAAGGAGAAGGGAGCCAACAACAGGAGAGAGACCCTCAGATGCAGATTTTAAGGAATAAGGGTATTTATGCCGGAGACTTCCCAACGCCTTCACCAAGGTGATAATAGGTGAAGCTTGAATAAATAGATTCCTGTTTGACTAAAAATAGATAGCTTGTTCAAGAAATGGAAAAAGAAGTGGTAGGGAGGAAACTTTACCTGTGGTTATTTTTTCTTTCGTTGTTCTTTCTCTTCATATTCCTTTTCGAGCTCGAAGATTTCCCTAACGCTTTCCAGTTCTTTTTTACTTCGGGAATAACGCGAAAGCACCATAGCGACCCCGAAAAGTAAGGCTACAATTGCGGCGAAGAAATACATGGGTGCAGATTCAGCATAGTATTTAACCTGAATAGCTTCTTCCCGTTCCCCCATCTTAGAAGAAATCCACAGAAGAGTTTGCCTCCCTTTTTCATCGAAATTTATGTCATAAGGTTCAGGCCTTGCTATCCCGAATACCCTATTGCCTGTAGCATAGCCTTCCGGAAGAACTACGCGGATGAATTCGGAGTCAGGTTTCATAAAGGTAAAACTCTGAGTTCCGGGCATATCAAGAGTATATGCGATAAAACCTGTAACAGGCTCTTCAAATTCAAGATTTATTAACTTCACGTTCCGCGTAATTTCCTGCGTAAGAGTATAATTGATGTCCGAAACGTTGCTACTGTTTGAGAGCCTCATAAAAGTTCTTGAACTTGCTACAGTTTCATTTGCAGGCTCTACCAGAAGTACGAAATTTCTAATAGGGTCTTCATTGGAATTGCCACCAAGGGAATCGGGAGGGAAGATTTCAAGCTTGCTGCTATTTATAATGATATGGACGACCTGCAACTCTGTCTTGTCTTCCAGAATATAATATGTGGTAGTATTTGCTGGAATTTCGTTATCCCACTCATCCAGAAAAACCTCAAATTCATAATTAGAGATATTGCCAGGCTCATCCAGAATGATCTCCTTTTTTTGATCAATACAGCCCGACATGAAGACCACCAGCAGGGCAAGGAGTATAAATATATCTTTTGTTTTCATTTTCACGGAAGAATTCTCCCTTGGGCTTGAAGAGATCTTTTTTCAGCTGCAGCAATTTCCTACTATTTTGAGCGAAGCTTGCAGGATCTGTAACAGGTCAGCTTTATCCTATGCTCTCTCTTCTTAATAAACAAAACGGATAACCTGCAAGAAAAAAATGCGAACTGCCCCTCCCCAATCCCCTGTGCTGAAAGCTCAGGTTTTTGATTCTCCTGAATAGCTCAAATACCTTTCTACCATAGGCCAGTCAATTTTTTTGATATATTTTGCCTGAAGTTTGGAAACGTAAAGAATATTGCTGCCAATAAGAATTTTCATATCAGAGGGCTTGGGGGAGGACTCCCCAAGAGGAAGAAGGATAGGACCATCCGGAGAAGTGGAAAGCCTGAAGTCCTGCCCGCTCTTTCTGATGTAAGCCCTGACTTTTTCATCAATTGAAAATACCGGGATCATATAATGCACCGTGCAGAAATTATCAGGGAAAGATAAATAATTACAGGTTATGAGATTGTAGAAAAACCTGAAATTTTAAATTAATAAAAAGAAACTCCGAAACTGCGGAAATTGCCGGGCAGTTTTAAATTCCATGAAAACAATTTAGGACGAAGATAGCATGATGATGAAAGATAAGGGAAAACTTGTAATCTGGCCTGCGTATATTGACCAGACAAAATCTAGAAGCAGCGGAAGGATCATCTCCCGAAAAAATGCAATTAAAGAGCCGCATCTGAATGAAATCAAAGAAGCTGCAAAGCAGATGGGCCTTAACCCTGAAGTAGAGCCTGAGAAAGCTTACCCTAAAACATGGTGGGAAGTTAGCGGAAGAGTGCTCGTGGATGATAAGGGTCCAAAATCCGTTATTGCAAAGCAGATAGCTTTAGCAATAAAAAAAATGAGAGGGCAGGAAGCACCTGCACGAACATGAATTATAATAAATGTAAACTAATAATAAATGTAAACTAATAATAAATGTAAGTTATGTTGAATGTAAATTATAACGAACCCGAATTATGAGTATCTCTGGTCAAGAAGAAAGGGCATTTAGAAAGGGCATTTAGAAAGGGCATTTAGAAAGGGCATTTAGAAAGGGCATTTAGAAAGGGCATTTAGAAAGGAGCTCCTGAACAGACATTAGTCTCACAAACTTATTTTCGAACCACACTAGTGACTTTAAAAGAGTCAAGAGCATCCTATTTTGCATTATCTGTTTTGAATAAACCTGTACAACTCTTAAAGACAAAATATTCTAACCGAATATAATATATAGAATAATTAATATATATTAGATTGGAATAATAATAAAACAAAAGACTCTGGTTAGAGATAACAACTGAAACTCTAGCTAGAGGCCATGGATAATGAAACTGTATTGAGAATTAAAAAGAACGTTTATATCATTTGAAAACAAAACCTGCAGATATGTCCGAAAATAACAAAAAAACGCTACCTGTCATAAATAATGGATCAGGTAGTTCCAAAAAAATAATCCAGAACCCATACAAAGAAATAAATGTCGGTTGCGGATGTGGAGCAGCTTCCTGTGAAAACTGTCCCGGAGCCCTTGGAATGAAGGCAGGATCAGACAGGGATTTGGTTTACAGAAACGTTTTTGCATACCTGATGATCGTGGTAGTGATCCTCGTTACTACTTACGTTGTAAAAGAAGCTTTAACGTCGCTGCTTATTTGATCCGCCAGTATAAGGTAGCACATCATTAGGCTTTACCTTAACTTTTTATAAGGATATCTCATTTCTTTTCCGCAGTGTGCACAGGATACAACAATAAACCCTCCTTTCAATCTGTACCTGGCATTATGTCCAGGCATAAGGAGCGCATAGCAGTGTTTGCAGATCCTGCCTTTAATTTCCCTTGGAATGCTCATCCGGTTCCTCATAGAGATATTTCGTATGAGCTGCACGTAACGCCTGCTGCGCTCAGGATTTTCTGGAAACTCAGCCTTCGCAAGCTCAAAAAGCCGCCACATACGCTGGGCTGCTACATT
Organism: Methanosarcina subterranea; assembly: GCF_055385895.1. Lineage (NCBI taxonomy): Archaea > Methanobacteriati > Methanobacteriota > Methanomicrobia > Methanosarcinales > Methanosarcinaceae > Methanosarcina > Methanosarcina subterranea. Next base: position 4,696,254 of record NZ_AP042426.1, read on the forward strand.
CTGAATAAGGTTTTTCTGCTTTTTCCTGGCTACTTTAGGCATTGATAGACCTATCCCCTGGTATTTCTACTATATTTCACTGGTACGGGAATCCTGTTTCAGTATGGGGGTCCGTTTAGCCCTTCTCTCGAAAAATGAAATCAGGAGTCAAGAATAATTACATTAATATCTGGGTTCTTGCTGTGTACAAGGGTTTTAAACCTTTCGGGATCTCCCTCGATTCCTTCTGAACCGTAGTGCATTGGAATGACAGAATTCGGAGAGATTACTGCTGCTGCTCTGGCAGCTTCCTCTTCATTCATGGTATATGTGCCCCCAACAGGCAGAAAGGCTACATCGGCACTGATAGTTTCCATCTCAGGAATAAAATCGGTGTCTCCTGCATGATAAATTCTCAATCCCCCAAGTTCTACAATATATCCTACTCCAAGTCCCCTGGGGTGATTAGGCTTATCAAGGTTATAGGCCGGAACCACTTCAATCCGAACCCCTTTGATTTCAAGTCCGTCAGCCAGAATATCGCCCTCAGCAACCCTTCTTGCATCTCCCCTGAATTCAAGGGAACAGCTCTCAGGGACAATGGTTGTAGAATCAGACCTCCGGACCTTCCGGATATCCTCAGGACTGCAATGGTCAAAGTGCTCGTGTGTAATAAGAAGGATATCTGCCTTGTCATCAAAAGCCGGTTCTTCACCGATCTGATACGGGTCGATATAAATTTTTTTGCCATCCCCTTCAAGCAAAAAACCAGAATTTCCCAACCATTGAATACTAACGCCTTCAATTTTTACGCCATTCATTTATACACCTGCTGAGCTCGGTTTCCTGCATCTGCGAAAAGAGTCCTGTTAGAGAACTCTACTTTCAGACCATTAGCCTACTTTCAGACCATTAGCCTACTTTCAGACCATTAGCCTACTTTCAGATTAGCTCTACTTTCAGATCATATTGGATCATATTAATAGTATCCTGAAGCACTGCCCTTCTTTAGAGCAGACCTGTTAGACCCTTAGACAGATTTAAGATCTTTTTTAATAAAACTTGGCTCAAGCACCCTATCATAAATCATTTTCTGCATGTAACAAACAACTGGCAGTTTGATTACGACTGCTTCCCTTTTGTTTCCTGCACTGTGAACTCCTATTGATTCTTTTCCATCCGCAATTATAAAGAATTCTTCGTCATACCGGATTCCATCAATCACAATATTAGTTATGAAGTCCGTAAACTCTTTTGTAGTCTCTCTAAACTCAAAAGGCAGCAGTTTGAACCTCTCGAGTTCATTCACAATAAGGGTTATGCGGCAGGTTTTTTCCAATTTTTTCAGTTCTGCCTCAAACTCCTGCAAGAATTCGGGGCTTGACGAGAAAACAATCAATTCTTCCTTTACCCCGCTAAGAATTTCACGGATTCTGTTTTTTATTCCCCACTCACTCTGAATACACCAGACAGGAGAAGTTTTTGGAAGTTCATAACTTAATTCATTGAGCTGGTCAAGCGCTTCGATTGCGCAGTTAATGAATTCGTCTTTTATCTTGCCTATTACCTGCTTGGGATCAACTGCACGGAAATAGGTCGGAAAACCCTGGCGGACTTCCAGATAACCTTTTTTTGTCAGCACTTTAAGGACTTCGTATATTTTGGCTCTTGGTACATTCGTAAGTTCATGGACTTCCCTGGCTGTAGCCTCTCTCAAACTGACGACCCCGACATATACTTTAGCCTCGTTTTCAGTTAGCCCTAGCCTCTCCAGATTACGAATTAACTGAGGATTAAGTTGTGAAAACATTTGTTACCCCTAAAGTAACAATAAATTTAAATCTTTTCCACATATAATACCAAACAAATGTCGAACATTAAATAACTATTCATACAGTAGAAAAGGGAAAAAATGTATATTACTAAGTAAAGTCTTGAATGGTAAAACTCCGACCCAAAGGGAAACCTGCAGGTTGAAGATATGCATCAAAATCCCTAAATTGTACTTCATATTAAAATTATGAGGGGAATCCACTATTAAAAATATTTTTGAAAAACTGGGATTTTTTATTCAGAACAACCGTTTTTCCGTACTCATGATAGCTTTCCTGTTCATAGTCATATCAATGCAGGGCGCGCAGAAAATAGAAATGGCTTCAGGAACAGAGACCTTTGTAGGCAAAGACTCCCCTCTCTACCAGGACTATGACCACCTTTTTCAACGAATATTCCAGACACAGTCAATTGTGGTGATGGTAGAGGGCAACGAGGTGAAAAACGCTGACCTGATGAAAGCCGTAGACAGGCTCGAACACCAGCTCCAGGCTACCGAGGGGGTCATAGAAACCACAAGCCCTGCTTCCCTGATCAAATCGGTTAATTACCAGACGACAGGAAGGTACACAATTCCCGAAACCGATGAAGAAATTGGGGTTATTATAGATGAAAATCCTGATATTTTTAGCCAGATAGTTCCTGACAATACCCACATGTTAATTTCGGTGGTTATGGCCGGCTCAGCCAGTGAAACTGCGCAGGAAGATATCCTTCATGCTACTGAAGATGCGGTCTCATTTGCAGAATTTCCACCTTCTTACAGCATCATTGTTACAGGTGATCCGGCTTTCAGCGTCTCCATGAACTACGAAATGAATTCGAGCATGGGTACACTTCTGGGGCTTTCCGGCATTTTCATGGTTATTGTACTTTTTTTCGTGTTCAAGCATGTCCGTTGGGGCCTTCTTCCTCTCCCAGTAGTTCTTCTCGGGATCGTTTACACCTTCGGAGCCATGGGTTATATCGGGATTCCTCTTTCCATGGTTTCGATGGCTGCGTTCCCGATTCTCATAGGCGTAGGGATTGATTATGCTATCCAGTTCCATAACAGGCTTGAAGAAGAACTGCATAGAAACGGGAGTAAAGGAAGAGCAGTTGTAGAAACCGTAAAGAACACGGGTCCTGCGGTCTTAATAGCCCTTGTAATGACAGCTCTTGGTTTTGTGTCTCTCTTTACATCCTCAGTACCAATGATCCAGGACTTTGGAAAACTACTCCTGATAGGCATTATCATGTGTTATCTATCGTCCATATTTGTAGGGATTGTAACAGTTTCACTATTTGATAGTTATTCAGATAAAAATCCTTTAAAGAAATTTACGAATCGGAGAAAACCGGCAGGTTTAGAGAAAAAGAAAAAAACAGAAAAACGGAACGGAGGCGGACACAAAACAGAGAAACTCCTCCAGAAAGCTACAGATCTAACGATCAAATACGATATTATTGTCCTGGGAATAGCAAGCCTGCTATGTCTTGGTGGTCTTTATGCAGATCAGTCCGTGGAGATTCAGACTGACGTGCAAACTTTCGTGCCCCAGGATATGCCTGCCCTTATGGATCTCCAGCATATGGGAGACATCATGGGGGGAACTGATGAATTGAATCTTATCATCAAGGTTGAAGACACAGCTAATCCGGATGTCCTGAAATGGATGGATCAGTTTTCCGAGCATGAAGTAGAAGGAAGAAAGCATATATACAGCGCTTCAAGCATCGTATCCCTGGTAAAGGAAAAGAACGGGGGCACAATTCCTGACACGAGCCAGGAAGTAGAAAATATTTATGCTGAGATCCCTGAATGGCAGAAAGAGCGATACATGTACGGGAAAAATATGCTTCTCCTGAACTTCAATATCGGAAACGCGGTTGCAGATATCAAAGTAACAGGTATCCAGGAACTAACGGATATTGTCAAGCAGGACATGCAGTGGATGCCAGCTCCCCCGGGCACAACAGTCACGATTACCGGGAACAATGTCGTCTTTACGGAAGTTATTACCGCCCTTACCAGTGGGAGAGTAGCTATGACTTTCCTTGGGCTTGGACTTGTGCTTATGGGGCTTTTTGCTGTTTACAGAGACTGGCTGAAAGCAATAGTCCCGATTATTCCGATGGTAATAGTAATCGGCTGGTCAGGAGGAGTCATGTATTATCTTAACATCGAATACACTCCCATGACAGCAACCCTGGGAGCTCTGATTCTTGGAGTAGGTTCTGAATATGCGATCCTTATGATGGAACGCTACTTTGAAGAAAAAGAGGCTGGCGCAACTCCTATGGAAGCAATCCATATGACCAGTTCAAAAATAGGAACTGCAATCATTGCTTCAGGAGCTACTACTGTGTTTGGATTCCTGGCCCTGGTCGCTTCTCCATTCCCGATGATTAGCAATTTCGGAAAAGTTACGGTTATTGATGTCCTGCTGGCTCTCCTGGCAACCTTTGTAGTCTTCCCGCCACTTATAGTAATCCTTGATACCTGGCGAGAGAAGAAAAGAGGGAACACGGCGGCAGAAAAAGAGGCAAAAAAACAAATTCAGGGGGCAGAGATATGACACGAGTGCCCATAAAAAAATTAAGGCAAAAGATAATGAAAAGAGCTCCTTTAGTTGCGTTAATCCTGTTAATAGTATCAATGACTGCATTTCCAGCCCTCGGAAACGATGACGATGATGAAACAAACTTCATTATTCCAGACTATGGGTACACCGTAGACTATTACAGGAGTTACGGTGAACCGGTCATGCAGGCATCAGTCACAGGAAATCCCGAGCTCAGCAGGGGAGAGACTGCAGACCTGCAGATAAAAATTGTGAATAAAGGAGTAATAGAAGGTTTTCAGAGACTGAACGTAAATCAGGCTGGGATAAGCGATTCTGCTGAAGAGATGCTTGCAGTTGCTGAGATGGAAGAGGAAAAAGAGTCCACGACAGCGAAAAACATCAACGCCTTCCTTGTTTCCGGAACAGAGTACATTGAGGTCGAATCCGCGACCAATATCCAGGATGTGGAAGAGCTTGAAACAGGGCATACCGCAAACCTAAGATATACGATAAGGATCGACAGTGACACCCCTGCTGGAAATTATGAACTCTTCCTGCCTGTAAGCTATGACTACCAGGCGAATGTCCGGACCGCAACCGGAGAAGTAATAAACCTGGGGCTTACGGATACGGACTATACCAGAGAATATAAGACGAAAGAAGAGACGCTCAGGATACCTATTTCCATAAAAAGCAAACCGAAGTTAGAGGTAACTGAAATTTCAGGCAACCTGAAACAGGGAGAAAATAGAGTCATTGAAATCACCTATACGAACACAAGAGAAAGCATTGCGCAGGATGCTATGGCCCGAATAATCATAATGAGCCCTCTTAGCGCGGAGAAGTCCACAGTGAGACTCGGAGATATAGGGCCTGGAGAGAACAGGACTGCCAGATTCGAAATCGCTGCAAGTAAGGATGCTACTGTAAAAAGCTATGGAATCGATAGCGAGATAAAATATGTTGATGAGGATGGAGAAACCTCCTTTTCAGATAACCTGAAAGTACATGTGCCTCTTGAAGCCACAGAGAAAAAAATCAGCCCAGCCGGCATAGCAATTATACTGATTATCCTTATCGCCCTTTACCAGATCGTAAATATGCACCGGAAAAGAAAGAAGAATAATGAGAATGATGAGAACGCGTCAGGTGATGAAAATGAATAAAAATGGATTTTTTGCTACTATTACAACCCTTCTGATCCTTTGCTCTGCTGCCCTGCCCGCACAGGCAGCTTTACCCAAGAACTTCGACATCAGTAAGAATTATTACACCGTATACGGAGGGCCTGACCTTAATGCGACACTTGTCGGAAACAATGAATATTCAAGGGGAGATACGGTAACTCTGAACATAAATATGATGAATAAAGGTGCAATCACCGGATTTAAGTCCGAAAATGAGGTAGATATGGGGGACTATGTGGCTGAGATGCTCCAGCAGGCTGAAATGCAGTACGAAGCCCAGGCCATAACAGCAGTAGGTATCCTTGCAACCCTCAAATCCGACGACCCGCATATAAAGGTGAAATCCGGGCCTCAGGAAGCAGGTACCCTCAAACAGGGTAAACAGAGTTCAAGCCCAACAAAATTCACTATTGAGGTTAACAAGAATACCCCCGCCGGAACTTATCCCTTAACCCTTGAGCTTTCGTATATGTACCAGCATAATGTGCAGGTAGGCGGGGATGAATTTGACAGTGCTATAGGCCTTGTAACAAACAAAGAAGTAGGCATCTGGTACGAAAACAAGACCCAGACCCAGACCATAGAGGTAAAAGTCAAAAAAGAACCTTACTTTGAAGTTACAAATGTAACAGGCGACCTTTACCCTGACGAAGGCGGACTGCTTTATGTTACATACAAGAACTCAGGAGAAGAACCTGCAAAGGATGCAACAGTCAGGGTTAGTGCAGGTGACCCCTTCAGCACAACCGATGACCAGGCTTACCTTGGAACCCTGAACCCGGGAAAAACCGCTGTTGCCATTTTCGATATGGATGTAGATGGAGATGCAACATCCAAACTATATTCCCTTAACAGCGAAATTCTCTATGAAGATGCTGACGGGCACGACCAGATTTCGGACAGCATAAAGGTCAATGTAGAGGTTCTGCCTGCCAAAGAAAGCCTTCCGGGGTACCAGTTCGGAACAAGCATTGCTTTCGTGGCTCTTGCAGCCTGCTTTGTCCTTTTCAGGAAAAAGCAGCAGAAGGACTGAACAAAAAAGCTAAAGAATTGAAAAATTGAGAAATTAGATAATCGAAAGTAAATAAAAAAATGCCTGTGAACGATAAGTTTTACAGGCATTCCAGCCTTTTTGATAAAGGATTTTACACTTACAGATTTTACACTTATGGATTTTACATTTACAGATCTTAAATTTACTTAAATTTAAAGATTTTAAATTTAAAGATCTTAAATTTGAAGATCTCAACATGATAATCTTTAAAGTATATCTTACGTAAAAAAGTAATATTCAGCCTGAGATATCAGATTCTTTCAAATCGAGGTTTACAGATTCTTTTTTACTGACAGCTTTTGCGACCATTACCTCGGTGGATTTTATGACTGCATAAATCCGGTCTCCAGGTTTTATATCCAGCTTTTCCACTGCTTCTTCCGTAACTACAGAGGTAAGGACTGAAGGTTCGAGTTCAATAGTGATCTTGGAAACAAGCCCGCTTTTTTCGACTTTAAGTACCCTTCCTGGAAGCTTATTTCGAGCTGAAAGCTTAAAACTTACGTTTTCCCAGGAGGTTTCATCCCCTACGGCTTCATTAATCATTTTTTTGTTCATATCGTATTCAACCAGCAGTTTCCTTCCGAGATCGGTCAGGAAGGTGCCCTGGTCTTTTCCCCCGCGCACGGTAACTACCGCAGGTTCGCCTAGCGCTTCATTCATTTTTTTAAGCATCATCCAGGCATGCTTATACGAGATTCCGAGTTTCTGGCAGGCTTTTCGAAGGGAGCGTTCTTCGTCAATTGTTTTCAACAACTCGGCTCTGCCAGCACCCATTACCGTCTTTCCATCTTCAGTAAACCAGAGCTTTGTTTTCGCTTTCACAGACTTTCACCTTTTTATCGGAGAACATGGACAGAACTTGCCTTAAACTGGACATAGACAGGAACACCCGGAGAAATATTCATCTCTTCTGCCGACTGCCGGGTTATGAGGACATTCACGGGGATCCCACAATCAACCTTCACCCGCACAAGAGCTCCAAGTATCCAGACTTCCGTAACCCTGCCCTGTAGAGAGTTTCTGATGCTGGATTGTGTGGAAGTTTTACTTAAAGCTATGTTTTCGGGTCTCAGGAAGGCATATACCTGATCTCCTGTTTTCATATCCCCTGAGGCGTCGATCACCGCGTCCCTGACCTCGATCCTTAGAAGTCCGCGGTCAGCAGAGATAACCCTGCCTTTCAGCACATTCTCAAACCCTACAAAGCTGGCTACCTGGCTATCAACAGGTTTTTCGAAAATAGCCTCAGGAGTCCCTGCCTGCACAAGCTTTCCGTCCATTATGATTGCGATCCTGTCAGCCATTATGCGGGCTTCAGTCTGGTCATGCGTGATATGCAGCACAGTCAGTTTTTTATTTTTATGGAGAGCTGAAAGCAGTTCTCTGGCACTTTCCTGAGTACGGGGATCAAGCGCGCTCAGAGGCTCATCCAGCAGCAATATTTTAGGGTCGGTAACAAGTGCTCTTGCAAGGGCGACCCTTTGCTGTTCTCCTCCGGAAAGCGTAAGAGGATTGCGATCAAGAAGATGGGTGATCTTCAGGTCTCTGGCAGTTTCCAGAACCCTTTCTGGATCTTTTATTTTCTTCATCCGCATCCCGAACTCGATATTCTTTTTCACGTTCATATGAGGAAAAAGAGAATAATTCTGGTAGACAAAAGCAAGGTCGTGTTTTTCCGGAGGCAGGTGTGTTACTTCTTTTCCGTCAACCATAATCTTTCCGGAATCGGGGACATGAAAACCTGCAATCAGTTCAAGAAGCAGGGTTTTTCCGGCTCCTGTGGGTCCAAGGATCACAAAGTATTCGCCGGATTCAACTTTAAGGCTAAGATCGTCCAGGGCAAAAGTTCTCCATTTCCGGGAAAGGGATTCAATCTCTATCATATATACTCCAGCCTGCGGAAAGGATTCTTATTACAAGGAATATAGAAAGAGTGACCAGTATAAGAAGTACGGCTATGGGTCTGGATGCCGAAAGCCCGTAAGAGATAAAACGGTCATAGATAAGTGTGGGCCCTATCATGGGGTAGTAGGCGATAATCACAACAGCCCCGAACTCACTTATAGCCCTTGCCCAGGTCATGACCGCGCCTATTAAGAGATGTCTTGCCGAAAGAGGGAGAGTTACAAAGAAAAATGCTTTCCAGAGAGGAGCTCCCAGAGAACGGGCTGCATTTTCAAGCCTCGGGTCCACACTTTTGAAGCCTTCCCTTGCAGAATTTGCCAGATAGGGAAGGGATACGAAAAGCATTGCGACTACAATTCCCGGAAGAGCGTCGCGGAACTGGATATAAGATGCGAGAGGTTCCCCAATAAGCCCTCGAGATCCGAAAACAGTAAGAAGGGCAATCCCTGCTACCGTATGCGGGACCACTACAGGCACATCAATTATGCTCTCAACTAGCCTCTTACCGGGAAAATCGAACCTTGCTAGGATGTAACCCGCCGGAGCTCCGAGGAAAAGGGCAAGCAGTGTTGCAATAAAACCCGCATAAAGTGAGAGAAAAATAGCGCCCATCACTGAACGGTTTCCTGCAGCTTTCATCAGGCCCGAAAAATCCTCCAGGATTTGCCCGAAGATCATGTTTGAAAGGGTCAGGAAAATAAAAAGGAAAAGAATGATCAGTATAAGGGAAAAGATGAAAGTCAGAGGCTCAATTCTGCGGATTTTTTGGATTGTGGAATTCATTCTTATACCTTTTTACTGCCGTTTTTGTTTTTAAGTAATTCCCTGAATCCTGCTTTCTGAAATTCGTTATACCAGGGTGTTTAAAGTAGTTTTAAGACCAGGGAAAGAGCTCATCTTTATTCTATAAGAGCCTGTAATTTATTCCACAAAAGCCTGTAATTCTTCAGGCATTGCTTCTTTTCCTTCAGAGAAGGCAGGAACGATCGGGGGCTGTCCGTTCTCTATGAAAATCTGCTGGCCGGACTCGTCAAGGAGCAGTTTTACGAATTCCGCTGCAAGTTCCGGATTTTCGGCATTTTTAGGGATTGTCACTCCATATACGATAGGAGAGCCGGTAACTACTTCTCCGTTTGCCATTTCAACCTGGACCTTTGAGTAATCGTCAGCATATTCGATTGAACTCAGATCAATTTCAGGCGGGAGCTCTACATATTTAAAGCCATGCTGCTCAGCTACACTCCTGTAGATATAAAAGTAGTCGATTTCTCCCATTTCCAGAGCAGAGGAAAGCTCGACTTCCATACTCCTGAGCATAATCTTACTGGTATCAGGGGAAAGGGCTTCAGATTCAGGAACACTCACGAGAACTGTCCCGTTTTCCTCTTTTGTGGCAATCATACCGGTCTTATCCAGAATAAGGTCATCATAAATCTGGTTGTCATTATAATAGAACTCTGCAAGCTGGGTAACCATCTGGGTCCTGTAGCCGCATGGGTCATCGTTAGGGTTGGAAAAGCCATAATTTACCCCCGGGCGCCTGAGGATTTCATACCAGTTACCTGCATTGATCTCATCACTATACAGGCTTTCATTAGTGTAAGCGATTACGATCTGGTTTCTTGCAAAAGCCGCATACCAATCCGCATATTCCGGAATCATCATGGACGGAATCAAGGCATAATCTGCAGACGCCAGAACATCTGCCTCTTTTCCAAGCTCTGTGATCTTTCTCACGCTTTGTGCACTCCCTGCAGCTTCTCTCTGAACATCAACTCCAGGATGTTTAGCTTCGAACTCAGCTTCAAGCTCTTCAAAGGGTACACTCAGGCTTCCTGCGTGAAAAACCGTAAGGACAGTGCCTTCGCTTGTGGTAATATTTTCAGAACTGTCTTCCATAGCTCCTATATTCTCGTCCTCTGCCTGATTGTCAACACAGCCAAGGCCGGCAAATATAGTAATCAAGGTTAAGAGAACAGAGATTACCTTGAAAACTTTGATTTTACCTTTCATAGTTATGTGGTCTTAAACATAACAAATATAAATCTTTTGAGTAAAACCTCTGCATTTTCACGTGATGTAAATTATGATGAACAAAAAAGAAGGAAGTGAAGCCTAAAATAGCGTTTTCCCCGGGAAAAATCGGTTTATGTAAAAATAATGAAATTGGGAGTCAAGAATCAAAGTAAGAATCTAGGGATCAAAATAAGAATCTAGGGATCAAAATAAGAATCTAGGGATCAAAATAAGAATCTAGGGATCAAAATAAGAATCTAAGGATCAAAATAAGAATCCATGAATAAAAATAAGGAGATTAAAATGAATAAACCCAAGTTAACTTGCATTTATTTGTAAAAAGAAGTTCGTAAAGCATCTGAGGAATAAATAAATAGTAGAATTAAAGTAAAGTTTACTTATTCAGATTTAATAATATGAGAATATATAAAAGCAAAGTATCCCTGAATGATTGTAATATTTCAGGAAAATTTCTATAAAATGGTAATACTTATATAAATTATTTGATCCTTTTAAAGGTGCCCTTATGGATGGTTATAATATTTTCTTGGTGTTGCTTGCGGTCTACATAGCCGTACTTGTGGCTATTGGCTGGTACTTCAATAAAAAACAGAAATCCGTTACTGACTTCTGGCTCGCAGGACGCAGGATAGGACCTTCAGCTCTTGGGTTTTCAGCTGCTGCCTCCTGGCTGACAGCCGGAGGAATCCTTGCGGTTATAGGGTATTACATGCTGCAGGGAATGGGCTCTGTATGGGCCTTTGTTGCCCCGAACATCCTCGCTCTCCTTATTATTGCGATGCTTGTGGGGAAGATCAAGAACCTGCCTGCAATCACACAACCCGAACTTCTGGAACAGCGCTATGGCAGCGCAGTTCGGTGGCCGATCGCTCTGATCATTACTGTAGTGATGATTCTTTTTGCGGTAGCAGATGTTACAGGGCTCTCCCTGGTACTTCAGGTCTTTTACGGCCTCGATCCTCTTTATGCTGCAGCTATTGTTGCGATTGCAGTCTCCCTTTACGTAACCCTGGGAGGGCTTTCGGCAGTAGTCTGGACAGATGTAATTCAGTTTGCTTTCCTTGCAATCTTCACAATAGCAATGGCTTTTGCCGCAGTAGGTGCAGTAGCTGACGGAGGCCTTAATACTCCTGCAATAAGCAGCTCAGAGCTTTTCGGAAACGTACCGGATGTATGGTGGAATCCCTTCTCAATTGGTATTCCCATGGTCCTTATCTTTGTCCTGGCGATTGTTCCGGGCTGGATTACGGAACAGGATCCCTGGCAAAAGGTATGGGCTGCAAGGGATGCAAAATCAGCCCGGCTTGGGATGATCATAGGGTCCCTTATGATAACTGTAGTTTTCGCGGCATGTGCTGTAATTGCAATAGCCCTTAACACCATTTACCCTGAGATCGCAGGAATGGGTTTTCCTGCAGGAATGGCTCTGGCAGAACCTGCGCTTCTTGCCTTTGTCAGCGAACGTTTCGCCTCAACTCCCCTGATAATAGCTCTCAGCGCAATCGGACTTGCAGCAGCCTCCATGTCATGTGCAGACACCTTTGCAACCTCAGGAGCTTCCTGTATCTCAAGGGACATTTACCAGAGATACATAAAGCCTGATGCTACAATGAAGGAGATGATGGTTGTAAACAGGATAAGTGTGCTCATCATTGTACTTGCTGCAACCGCAGGCTCATTTGTAATCCCCAATATTATCGATGCAATTCATATTGCAACCTTTATTGCAAGCGCTTCCTACTTCTTCCCTCTCATGGGAGGTCTGTACTGGAGAAGAGCTACGAAAGAAGGAGCGTTTGCCGGGATGCTGGTAGGATTTACAGTTCAGGTAACCCTTGTAGCCCTGGACCTTATAAAGACTCCTCCCCTGGCACCTTACTACCTTGAAGCAGTCCACCCGGCCCTGATGGCTCACGGTGTTATTGTGGGAATGGGTCTGAGCGCCATTGCCTTCTTCGGGATTTCCCTTATGACAAAGCCCTCAAATAGGGTTAACCTTGCGCCCTTTTTTGAAGAGGAAGCTGAAGAGCTTGCCCGTTACGAGGCACGTGAGATCAACGAGACAGATCCCTCATACAGTGCTTTCCTCAAAAATATTGATGAAAAAGTCGCAGGGGAGCGCACCCACCTTCAGCTTAACCTCCGGGCTTCGGGGGCTCTCAACTGGCATGAACTCGTGGACAGGCTGAAAACCAGTTCTCCGGCATGGGTTACTCCAACAGGGCTTGATTCAGTATACCGGCTGACCCATGGTGATATGCTTGCATGCGTTGCTGTTACAAGAGGAAGCGGAGAGAAAGATATCTGGCTCAAAGCCGAACCAAAACTTGAAACCGTGGGAAGGCAGAGGAAAGAGCTTTTTACTGCTTATGAAGAACTCAAAAAAGTGCTTGGCCAGAAAGGAGTTAAACTGGATTTCTATTAAAAAGATAATTAAGAAGGTAGAAGTATTGAAAAAGGCTGAGATTCTGAACGAATCCGGCCATTAATTTCTTTTTCTGGACTTAGTTATGAAGTTAAATTCGAGTTCTGGAGTTAAATTCAAACTCCAAGATTTAATTTTAATATAGAGCTTTCTCGATGACTTGCTTTCCAAGCTGAACATCTTCCACGGAGAAAACTTCCAGATTATAGACACCCCGGTAGTCGGAAAGCAGTTTAAGAACCGAGAAGTCAACACATCCCTTTCCTGGTACCATATGTTCGTCCCCATCATATTTTTCTGTCCACTGTCCACTGTTATCATGCAGATGAAGGTGAATAATATGTTTCTGCAGGGTCCTGATAAAAACCCTGAGCTTTTCGGAATTCCCCCCGCAGGTAAGGTTTGCGTGCCCGATATCAAAAGTAGCCTTAAGATGCTCTGAATCTACAATTTCGATAGCCTGGGAAAGTTCTTCTACTTCACAGCAAAAATTTGAAAGATCTGTTCCTTCTTTATTTTCAAGCCCCAGCATAACTCCATAGTCCTCAGCAAGAGAGGCAAGGGATCCTAGGTTATTGATCATAGAAGCAAAGGATTTTTCTCTATCTGGTCCAATCCTGCCAGGGTGGAGCACCACTACACTGGCTCCTATCCTGTTTGCAATTGCCATGGACTCTTCAAGGAGAGTAAATTCCCGGTCTCCCATTTTTGCAGTATCCACCTGCAGGGCTGCAGGGTACCTTGGGTCTGCTGCAGAGTAAGGGGCGTGAACAGTGCCTGTGAAACAATATGTTGACATTTCATCAAGGATACGTTCAAGTTCTTTCTTTTCAAGTACTGAACCATTGTAAATTCCCAGCTTAGGGACATATAATTCTATAGACCCTACATTTTCCTTCAGCTCCTGAAGGGAACCAGCAAAGGATGATGCTCCGAAAATCACGCATTAAGCAAGGAGACCAGATATAAATTCCTTTTGCGGCATCAATAACAATCAGAACACACCCAACTGTATATATTTATTAAAATGCTTGAGTGAAAAAGGGGAAAAAAATGAGATTTACATTTAATCCGTGGCAGAAGGCGTTAAGTTCCTGTAAAGATGGAAATATAGCCAACATATTTATATATAATAAATTGTTATCCGACCTTCATTTTAAAAGAATTAATAAATAGTTCCTTAAGAAAAGTATAGAATTATCTTTAGCAATATATTTTCATTGAAAATAGAGGCAGTAAAAAATAATTAGAATTCCTGAACCAGAAAAAAATATCCATATTATCCCTGAAGAAATCAGAAAATTGATGAGATATACATTATATAAAATTTAGTAATATAAAAACCACATCAGGATAACTAATTATTATAAAAATAGTTAATATATTTTTAAAAATAAATAAAAAAATTCATTAGTAAGAATCGGAATCTTTATATGATACTGAAAGAAGTATAATTTATTTTCTTATATATATTTAGGATTTTGCTTATTTTAACGGGTACAATACATCTTATAAAATTGATTGTATAATATATAATCATATAATAATATTTTAAAAGCGCCCTTATTTCGAAAGGTTTATGAATGATCCTCTCTAATCCAAATTTTAACGCTCGTCATCATCATTTTTATTTGCAATGATGTGGCAGACGATTCTAAAAAAATGTATAACGTTTTTGAATCCAGCTTATTAACATGTTAATAACATAAAGGAGGAAAATGAATGGAACCACTCATAGGCATGGGAGTGCTGGCACTTATTGGCGTAGCTGCAACCATTGCAGGTGCCTCAGAAGACCTAGAATCCGATGTCGGATCCCAGAGTAATCCCAACTCACAGGTCCAGTTAGCTCCCCAAATGATGTTTCCGCACAGAATATATAATAAAGCGGTATCGGGGGAACCACCCTCAAATGCATTGATGTGCTCGGTCGGTGCAGCCGTAGCTACAGTATTAATAAGTGAATTTACATTATCTCCGCTCTTTGCACTGGTAATCGGTGCTCTTGTTGCAGCATGCGTTCACGGCACTTTTGCCGTCACATCTACAATGGGGCGTGCAGCCAGCCAGAGGCGTTTCAAGCAACCAGTTTATCTGGATATGATAAGAAGTCACACCCCGGTAATCATGGGATACGCCTTCATAACGACTTTCTGTATCCTTATCGTGTCTTATCTGATGACCGTCGTTCTCGGACACCCCTTCCCATTAACCATGCTCGCATTTATCTGGGGTATTACAGTGGGTGCAATTGGTTCATCTACAGGTGACGTCCACTACGGTGCAGAGCGTGAATTCCAGCAGTTCGAGTTCGGTTCCGGGCTCAACGCTTCAAACTCGGGAAACATTGTCAGATATGGAGAATCCGGTGTCAGGAACGGGTATGATAACTCCTGGTTCTGTGCCAAATTCGGAGGCCCTGTTACAGGTATTGCCTTTGGTATGACTGTATTCCTTGGAAGCTGGGTAACAACTGTTTTTGATCCTGCAGTAAGCCTTACAAGAGGCTGGTTCTCTGTTGTCGCAGGTGTCATCATTGTCCTTATTTTAATTATCTGGAACTGGAAAATTGAAGTCAAAGCCCGTAACGCTTTCGGACCTTACAAAGAAGACAAGACCGAGGAGGCCTCAGCATGATCGACGCTCTCTTGGATAACATCGTGTCGATGATATACATTATATTGGGTGGCGTCCTGATTTCCTGGAGTGTACACTTCGTGCCTGTAGGTGGCGCACCTGCAGCTATGGCTCAGGCAACTGGTATCGGTACAGGTACCGTGCAGCTGGCAGCCGGAGCAGGCCTGACAGGGCTTGTAAGTGCCGGATTCATGATGAACGTAACAGATAACCTTCCACTGATTCTCGCATCGGGCGCAGTGGGAGCAATGATCATGATCGGCGTAACCATGATTGTCGGAACCTGGGTCTACGTTTATGGTGTGGGCTGTGTGCCTTCCTCAGCAAAGGTAAAAGTCGACCCCATTACAAAATACAGACAGGACCTGTATGTGTCCCAGGGTACTGAGGGGCACGGGCTTCCAACAGTTTCTTTCGTCAGTGGCATTATTGGTGGCTTACTTGGTGGAATAGGTGGAGCCCTCGTATACTACGCTCTTATAGAAGTTGGACTTAAGGCAGGCCTCACCGCAGGCACAAGCTCTTCTGTTACAGGGCATGAACTTGTAGGAATTGCTGCAATGTTCGCAATAGGCATCTTCTTCGTGAACGCTGTGATCCCCTCCTATAACATCGGAGGTACAATCGAAGGGTTCCACGACCCGAAATGGAAGAAGTGGCCAAAGGCGGTAATATCTTCCTTTGTCGCAACTATACTCTGTGCCGTTGTGGCAGTAATCGCAATCTCACAGCTTGGAGTGATCTAAAATGTCTGCAGGTGGATCAGGAGGAGGAGCAAAAGCCGCGTATCCTCCACAAACAATAATGGCTATAGGTGCAGTCGGCGGTCTCGCAGGAATTTACCTGGGTCACTTCTTGCCTCCAATGTTTTCATTCTTCGGAGGCCTGGGAGCAATCTGTGCTATTGTCTGGGGTGCTGATGCGGTTCGCCGTGTTGCAAGCTACGGACTTGGTACAGGTGTCCCATCTATTGGTATGATCGCCCTTGGTATGGGAATCGTCGCTGCCCTGTTCGGGCTTTCCGTGGGAGGCATTGCTGGACCCATAGTATCCTTCATTGCAGCAGCAATTATAGGTGCTGTTATCGGTGTCCTTGCAAACAAAGTAATCGGGATGGGTATTCCTATTATGGAACAGGCCATGGTGGAAATCGCAGGTGCAGGTACTCTTGCAATTATAGGATTAAGCGTTGTCATTGCAGGAGAATTCACATATGGCGCAGTTATTGAGAACGTAGTCGCCAACGGATACATTGCACTAATCTTTATCATAGGCGGTATGGGAATCCTTCACCCCTTCAACGCAAATCTCGGCCCTGACGAGAAGCAGGACAGGACACTGTCTGTAGCTGTTGAAAAGGCAGCCATTGCATTGGTTATCACAGGTTTTGCGTCTTCACTCCATGAAGGATTGATGGCAGCAGGACTAAACATTCTTGTAGGGCTTGTTATCTGGGCTGTTGCCTTTATGAAGTACTATGGGTTTGTCAAGAGAGATGCACATTCGGTCGTTGGAACTGGGCTGTTGCCAAGTGCGGAGGAATTGCAATGAGCATGATTCGCATAGCTCCCGAAGTACATCTGGTCATGGACCCTGACACTGCAACTGTAGCAGAAGAAAGGGCGGACTCGGTTCTTTATTCCATGGAACCTGTCTTTGAGAGAATGGACAAACTTGATGGGGTTGCAGATGATCTGCTGAACTCACTTTCACCCAGCAAACCACTCCTTAACTCATGGCCTGGCCGTGAGAACACCTCCTATATGGCAGGAATTTATGGAAACGCGTTCTACGGAATCGTTGTAGGTCTTGCCTTCAGCGGGCTGCTTGCCCTGATCATATTCATACAGAGACTGATCGAGGGAGGTATGTAAAATGGTAAATAAAAGAGAACCCGCACCTGGATGGCCCATCCTGAAAGGAGAGTACGAAGTAGGCGATGTAAAGGGCTGTGTTGCAGTCATTACCTGCGCATCACACCTTCCTGGAAAGCCTATTCTCGATGCAGGAGCAGCAATTACAGGATCCTGTAAAACCGAAAATCTGGGTATAGAAAAGGTCGTTGCCGACATAATTGCAAACCCCAATATCAGATTCCTGATCGTAACAGGAGCTGAAGTTAAAGGGCACGTTACAGGACAGGCAATGCTCGCGGTCCATGAAAATGGTGTAAAAGATCACAGAATTGTAGGTGCAGTAGGTGCTATTCCGTACGTAGAAAACCTGAACGATGAGGTAATTGCCCGCTTCCAGCAGCAGGTCCAGACCGTAAACCTGCTGGATACAGAAGACATGGGTGCAATCACAGCCAAGGTAAGGGAACTCGTGGCAAAGGACCCTGGTGCCTTTGATGCAGAACCAATGGTCGTAGTAATCAGCGACGAGGGAGAAGAAGAAGAAGAGGCTGGAGTCATCAGACCAGTCTCCGGTGAGATTGCAGTCATTCGCAGCAGACTGAAAGGCATCGAAGCCCGGATGCTTGATATAGGAAACTTGAATAAGTTCCACTCAGGGATTCATGCAGGAAAGATTGAAGGTGCCATGATCGGGTTGACAGTAACCATATCCCTGCTTGGGTTGTTACTGCTCGGGAGGTAATGAGAATGGCAGAAGAATACGGAAAAGGAGTCCCAATGGTGCTCAACCCCCAGATGGGCGCAATTGACGCTACTGTTGAGAGCATTCGGTACAGAGCACAGCTGATCGCGAGGAACCAGAAGCTGGATTCCGGGGTAATGGCTACCGGAATGATTGGCTTTGCAGCAGGCTTCCTCTTTTCACTGCTGATGGTAATCATACTCCCGTTAATGGCCGGTCTCTAAGCTTGAGAGGTGAAACAATGGATGGAAAAGCACCAGCAGCATTTGTAGATCCAGCTGAGTTTAACGAAGTAATGAAAAGGCTCGAAAAGATCGATGAAAAGGTTGAGTTCGTCAACAGTGAAGTTGCACAGAGAATCGGAAAGAAAGTAGGAAGAGACATAGGAATTCTGTACGGGGCAGTGGTAGGACTGCTTCTCTTCCTGATCTATGCCACGATATCATCAATGTTCACAATATAATGAGGGATCAAAATGTTCAAGTTTGACAGGAAACAGGAAGTTTACGAGATAGGTGGAGTTAAGTTCGGCGGACAACCGGGCGAAAACCCGACCGTGTTAGTCAGTACTATGTTCTACGCAAGGCACAAAATCGTGACCGACGAGGACAAGGGTCTCTTTGACAAAGCCGCTGCAGAAACTCTGTGGAACACCCAGGTGTCAATGAGCGATGCCACCGGAAACCCCTACGTAAACCAGATCGTGGGTGAAACCCCCGAAGCAATCAGGCGTTACATCGACTGGTTCGTTGGAATTGATAACAGGACCCCCTTCCTGATCGACTCCTCAGCCGGAGAAGTGCGTGCAGAAGCAGCCAGGTACTGTACTGAAATCGGAGTTGCAAACAGGGCAATCCACAACTCCATCAACGCAAGTATTGAACAGGCAGAAATGGACGTGCTCGCAGAGAGCGATGTAGAAGCCGCAATAGTTCTGGCTTTCAATGCAACCGACCCAACCGTAAAAGGAAAAATGGACATTCTTGAAGTCGGTGGCTCCGGGCAGACCAAAGGTATGCTCCAGGTCGCCAAGGACTGTGGGATCAAGATTCCACTTATCGATGTCGCTGCAATGCCCCTTGGCGCAGGTTCTGGCGCAACAATCCGCTCAATTCCAACAATCAAAGGAAAGCTCGGCTTGCCTGTAGGCGGCGGATACCACAACATGGCTTCTGCCTGGGACTGGCTCCGCAAGTTCAAGAAGACCCAGCCTGACCCCAAGGCAATCTATATGCCTGCTGATATAGGTACCAACCTTGTTGCCCAAATTGCAGGTTCTGACTTCCTGCTCTACGGTCCGATCGAAAACGTGAGCCAGATCTTCCCTGCTGTGGCCATGGTGGACATCATGCTTGGCGAAACCGCAAAGGAACTTGGCGTCGAGATCTCAGATCTGGAAAACCACCCTGTGAGCAAACTTACGTAAGCTCAAAAATTATTGAAAGGATCGCAAGACCCAGAAGCAAAGAGGAGTTTTCCCTTTGCTTTTTCTTTTTTTGTTTCACTATCGATTTTGTAGCTTATTTCAAAATTTTCTCATCGTTATATCCAAGAGTCCTTAATAGAGGTGACTGTAAAGTTACATCCTCCGGGGCATTTCTCTCTTGTAGTTATTTTCCCTTGAATAGTTAAAAAATTAAGGGGGAAATAACGTAACTAAAATAGAGATAAAAACAATAAAGAACAACTGAATAATTGTACTACAGAAGAATAGCAGAATAAAATAACATCGAAGAATAACACCCAGGAATAGTATCAGAGGAATAGTATCAGAGGAATAGTATCAGAGAGAAAGCAACCGAAAAACAATAGAGAAAAGACGTTAAAGAAACTTATTGATTCTTATGAATATTTGGAAGGAAAGTACCTGGCGGACGAGGAAGTATAAAGAGCCCGCCAGGTACGATGAATCCACTCCCAACTCGCTTTCAATGGGGAACAAATATACCTGTAGATATCAGATTAAGGATGTGTAAAGGCCTGACTGAGTGTTTATACAGGACCCCCACCTGTCAGGAGTTATACAAATCCATTTCCAGACTCACCATTTGTCAGAGAGTTAACCCGTGTCTTCCGAAACTAGAGAGGACAACAAAGACATACAAACTGTGAGTATACAGGAAATCAGTAACCTGATTCTCAAGGCTATTCTAGCCCCATTCACATTCTAATTTATTTGATTTACATCTCGTACACTGTCTTACATATATATATAAAGAATTGTGAACCGATATTACCTGTTTTGGACACGTTGTCACTTCCCCACTTCAGTACATCGGGGGAAAGTTCTACCTGAGACAGGCAGTAGAATATGAAGAGAAAACCGTGGATTAGAGGAAGTTGTCAGAAATAAAAAACAGGAGATATTTATGAAACTGCAAATTAATTGATCTCACAGAAGAATAATATAAATTGACAAAAATTCTCAAAAAATGGCACTAAACAGAAAGATTTAATATTCGGTAGCACTTACCAATATATAAACTACTGATAAAGTTTTTTGGGTGCCAGAATAATATTACATTTGATAAAACAAATTTTTTAAGTTTTTAGTATGAAGAGATAAAAACCATTGGTATCAGGGGTACAGATTATGGATCGAAGCATAAGAAACCAGAAAACCAGATCACCTTGGGGGAAAATATGCTGATCAGAAAAAATATATCCCTTGATGATAAGTACCTTAAAAAATTGCAGCCTCTTCTGGATGCCAATGATGGGAATCTTAGCGCTGCAGTCAGGGACACAATTGAAGTTGCAGATACAGCACTTACATATCATAAAAGTATTGATGAAGCAATCAAATTTTTAAAAGAAACCCCCGCAAAAGAAGAGTTGAGCGATACAATCAAAAACGGGGAAAATATCATTATAAATAAAACGATGCTCGAATGGCTTTTCAGGTATACCAAGGGAAGACTCACTGACGAAGAGCTGGTTAATGAACTCATCAATCCTTTTGAGATCAGTGATATGAAAGGACTGGAGGACTACCTGAACCGGGTCTCCAGAAACTATCAGTGGACGATCAGAACTTCAATCAAGTGTGAGGACATACACAACCCCGAGTCTGCCCTTATACTCCTTTCCAATGCCACCATAAATAGTAGAGAATTCTTTGCCCAGCTTATTGCTCATTTTCTGGCAAGATGGAAACAGCTGGATGTCGAACATATTTTCAGGCGGGCAAATTCGACCCAGATATCATTCAAAAAGAATCTGTCAGTTTCTCTTAATGAGACCATGCCAGGGATCAGGAAACATTTTGGCTATCTTGACATCGTATGCAGAGAACTCGACGACAACACGGAGTTCTGGACCCAGTTAATGTATACATATAATGTTGAAAGGTACAATCTTGTAACTCTGCATAGAAGTCAGTTCGAAACTTTTGCAGCCGGAGATATCCCGAACCCGACAAAGATACTGGAACGCCTGTGCAAACAATCGGTAAGCGAAATGACTCTTCCAGATTTACTTGTGTATTTTAGGAAGATGTACATGGCAACCCAGCTCGTAAAGAATATAGATATATGTCTTGAACCGGGAAAAGAATCCGTAACCATCTTTCATGATTTCAAAAATGAGGAAGTTATCCATACCCTTGTCGAATACTTTTCGAATATATTCAGAGAAAATGGCATGCCTTTTGTAACTTCTTCGTATTCGAGTATGATTGTATTCAGGTTCTATAAGGAACATGAACCTGCAGATAGCTTAGATTCATACAGGGCTGAAGAATTCACTGAATCAGATTTCTATTCTAAAGAATAAAATTCCTCAGAAAGACTGGTTGCTCAAGAGGATTAAGAAATAAAGAAAAAGAAGGTTAAATTTCTATCTGTTTAACCTTTTGTAACCCCAAGAGGGATAACTCTTGCAACCTTGCGGGCAATACCAAGCTCGTGCACAACATTTACTACCTCGCTGCTGGACTTATACACGCCAGGAGCTTCTTCAGCAATTACGGAAGGGTGAGTTGCCCTTACAGTAATTCCGTGGGCTTCAAGGTTCTCTTTTACGCTCTGCCCGTGAAACTCTCTCTTTGCATGCGCCCTGCTCATAATCCTCCCGGCTCCATGACAGGCGCTGCCGAAAGAAACATCCATGGCCCCTTCTGCACCACATAGTATGAAAGAAGGAGTTCCCATACTTCCAGGAATTAGAACGGGCTGTCCTACATCTCTATATGCGGAAGGAACTTCCGGATGTCCGGGGGGAAATGCCCTTGTTGCCCCTTTTCTGTGTACGTAAACCTCTTTTTTCCTGCCGTCGATATTATGTTCTTCAAGCTTTGCTACATTGTGGGCAACATCATACAGGAGGCTCATTCCCATATCATCGGCATCCCTGCCAAATACCTTTTCGAAAGACTCACGTGTCCAGTGAGTAATCATCTGCCTGTTTGCCCAGGCATAGTTTGCAGCACAGAGCATCGCCTTGAAATAATTCTGGGCTTCCCTCGACTGAGCCGGGGCACAGGCAAGCTGCTTGTCCGGAATCTCAATTCCGTACTTCTTTACAGCTTGAGAGAGTTCTTTTAGATGGTCCGTGCAGATCTGATGCCCTGCACCCCTTGACCCACAGTGGACCATTACCGTAACCTGACCTTTTTCAAGCCCGAATGTTGAAGCCGCTTCCTGATCATAAATCTCGTCCACATACTGGATTTCAAGGAAGTGGTTGCCGCTCCCGAGAGTTCCTAACTGAGGTTTTCCGCGGTTCCTTGCTTTTGTGCTCACCTGAGAAGTGTCTGCTCCTTCCAGGTAACCACTCCCCTCACAGTGTACCACATCGGCTTCCACACCGTATCCGGCGTCTACTGCCCATTTCGCGCCCTCAAGGAATGCACTGTCCAGTTCTTTATCAGAGGCTTTGAACCGGCTTTTTGAGCCGACACCTGCAGGCACATTATTAAACAGCTCGTCAGTAAGCCTCTTTATGTGAGGAACGACATCTTCTTTTCGAAGGTTTGTGCGGATGAGTCTTACACCGCAGTTAATATCAAAGCCCACTCCTCCGGGGCTGATAATTCCTTCTTCGGCATCGAAAGCTGCAACGCCCCCTATAGCAAAACCATAGCCAAGGTGGGCATCAGGCATTGCCATGGAATATTTCTGAATTCCAGGGAGAGTTGCCACGTTTGCAATCTGGTCAATAGTGCCGGCATCAATGCCTCCAAGCAAATTTTCAGATACAAACAGGCGCCCTGGAACTCTCATGTTGGGGATATGCCCCTGCGGGATATCCCATTCGTTATCGGAAAGCTTCCGGACCATACTTTTTATATCTCTCTGTACATCTTCCATACCCAATTCCTCAATAGCGGTATCTTCACTCTCTACCATAACTGATCCTCCCTGCTCCTTATATAGTGCAAATGTGATTTTGAATATTATTCCCTATATCAATATAATTCTGAAATTATTCATGTACCTTATGTTTCCTAAATGATCGTAAATTACTCTGAAATATAGTAAAACACTGTTTGAGACTGTATAAAAGGCCAGACGCTACAGTCATACATAACAGCATACATAAAAGCCATACATAAAAGCAATGTATAGAATTCCCAAAAACCCCAAAAGCTTATGATTTTTAAATATCGACAACAACCTGAGCTTTCCAGCCGCTGGCAGTTTTTTCGAGTTCCAGCTGATTATATGTGACAGCCTTAATCTCAGTTTCAAAAGGATGGCTTTCAGGATAGTACTTTTCACCTGATGCCAGGGCTTTTATTGAGTACTCCCCTGCTTCTTCGCTTACTTCCTCTACCCGGAACTTCCAGAAAACGATCTCATCGACCTCAAAAAGATATAAAAGTTCAGAAAGCCAGTCTACAAGCAGGGACTCTGGATCAGGAGATGTGAGGAAAACTTCTCTTGTCGTCTCTCCTGAAACTTTCCCGGTATCAATAATAACATTAAACATGGCGAGAGCTGCATTTTCAAATACCTCTTCCAGGGTATTACCATAAGCCAGGAACTTTATATCTGCAGTATGTTCCAGATACTCATACTTTTTTCCTTGAGACGGCATAGCGCAGTATTGGATTTTGTCTTACATTAACCTATCCGCGTCAGAAGCCTGTTTCCAGGTATCAAAAAGACTTAAAAGAGGCTTAGCCGGCTAAACTCGGAAAACAGCTGGAATCAAAAAGTACTGAAAAATATCAGTCCAGCCTTTTCCAGATATAAACAATCCGCTGGATTGCAGTAATATGGCTGGTTACAGCGATCAGGATGACAGCCCAGCCCAGGATGGTAAAACCTACAATCGAAGCCGGATAAACTGAATTGGCAAAAGCGGCAAGGATTATGACCACAAGACGGTCAGCCCTGCCCATGATCCCTCCGTAATACCTTCCGAGATTGAGGGCCTGAGCCTGGGTCCCCAGATAACTTGTAAGAAGCACACCCACGATTGCCGCAACCCCTATCTGCCAGGACACATAACCTGCAAAAAAGATACTGCAGATAATGAACACATCAGAATAGCGGTCGATCACGTGGTCGAGGAAATCGCCCCTCGGGGTTGCCCTATTGGACTTGCGTGCAATTACCCCGTCCAGGGCATCAAAAAGAGAGTTAAACACCACCAGGATGCCTGCGAGAAGGATGAGTTCCTTATATTCGGGAGAATAATAAAAACTGAGCCCCGCAAAGAAAGCAAAGATCAAGGAAACTATTGAAACCGTATCAGGCGAGACCTCGCATTTAATGAAAAAATCTGCCAGCGGGTCAATAACTCTCGAGGCAACGGGTCTCAGGGCATTAAATGTCATGGTACTTGGGATCTTCCTTTTAATTGTATATCCGTTATAGAAGACAGGCCTGAAAGAATGGCAGGTTATCCTGCTTCTTATGCCGATTTGAATCTACTTATTTATATTATTTCTTTGTTTACCTGTCTTTTGATATTTATACTTAAGGCTGTATGTTGAATTATCAGCGCACTCCATAGATAATACTTACTTATTTCCCTTTTTACTTCTTGTTTTCACTTTTTTACGGCTGCAAGATCGTACAGGTACTTTACTCTACAGGAATGTTCAAGCTGTGTGGTCACGATGTACGCCTCTGCCAGGGTTCTTCCGATAGCAAAAGTCCCATGGCTGAAAACCACAGCACCCCTATGTCCCAAAAGCGCCTCTGCAAGGTTTCCGGCAAGTTCCCGGCTTCCGATCCCGCCGCCTACTACCGGGATATTCCCGAGAAAATACTGACCTTCACTATCCACAGGAACAATCACCCTCCCCGGGCCGGCAAGCAGAGACTCTACCACTGCATAGGGACAGTGAGCGTGAATTATTGCAAGGGCGGAAGTCTTTCTGTAAATCTCCCTGTGCACTACAGTCTCGGAAGATGCAATTATATCCAGAGACGAGGTATCCTGAATGTCAACTTCAACAACATTATCGCCTGTGATCTCGTCAAGGGCAGTTCCGCTCCGCGTAATAAGCATCCTGTCCCCGGCCGTGACGCTGATATTCCCGAAATTTGATTCCACAAGCCCATGTTCCACCAGCTTGCGCCCATATTTTGCCATTTCCTGCCACATCTTATCCGAGATATAGAGAAAGAATGCCATAAGGCTTATGCACCGCCCCAAATGAAGAATACTGCAAAAGCGGATTGGAAGACCACAGTTAAAATAGTTTGTAAAATGTAAGAGAGTGAGAATTCTGCCATAAAGTTTATCTGTGAGTATTGTAATTAGATAAGTCTGCAATCAGCTTCATTGCGCCTCGTTGGCTCAGCCCGGTAGAGCGAGTGACTTGTAATCACTAGGTCGCGTGTTCGAATCACGCACGAGGCTTCCGAATTTATTTAAATTGTTTGTTTTTTGAATTGTTTGATCTGAATTTAGAATCTTTTTTGAGTTGTAGAGGATGAGGATTTTTGCTCCGGAATCACTCACGGACCTGAAGGCAAGGCAAAAGTTAATTGTGGAAAAAATTCCGCTCTTCAAAAAGGGACAGCCTACTTGTTATGAAAACTCTCCCTAACGATTATTCCTGTAAAGAACCTCTCATTATGAGCCCGATGTCCCAATTTCAGACTTACTGCTACTGACCGGAGCAATTGATTGACAAAGGTGACAGCTCAATCTCTGAGACTTCAACAGCCATGTTTTTGAATACATTATATACGCAAATGGATATTGACGAAGCTGTTATTTACCGGTGGGAATTTGGTAATTAACAATGATTAAGATAAATTAAGAAATATATAAATAGCTCATGAGATTTTAAGCAATAAGTAAGTCTTTTACCTTTTAGAAAGCAGCTAGAATCTGCTTTCACTAAAAAATGAATATGCTGGAAAAAGGATTAAGAATTTGGGGAACATGAAGTTGACACTTCCCAGCTAATCTTCTGGATACAAAGAGAAGTTGGCATGAAAATCAGCTTTTCTTTATCAAAAGTATTCCCAGTACAGTGCCAGACACTGTTTATAGACGGTGAATGAACCTGAGAAATGGATTATTTGCTTCTCAAAGCCGGAGAAAAAAGAAATGAAAGAAAATGTTAGAAATTCCGGGATTGATGTTATTGGAGATGTGCCCTGGGGAACACATTTCTGCCAGTTCTACCGGACAAAAGAAGATTTGATGGATATACTTGTCCCTTATTTCAAAGCAGGGCTGGAAAATAATGAACTCTGCGTATGGATCACACCGCATCCCCAGGGAGTAGAAGAAGCAAAACAGGCCCTGAAAAAAACTGTTCCTGATATTGATGTTTATCTGGAAAAAGGGCAAATCGAAATTATCCCTTACACTCAGGGATATATAAAAGAGGGTATTTTCGATCCAGAGAGAGTCGTAAATAATTGGGTTGGAAAAATTAATCAGGCTCTGGCAAGGGGCTATGATGGACTGAGAGCTACAGGGGACAACCGCTGGCTGGAAAAAGAAGGTTGGGAGGGTTTTGTTGATTATGAGAAAAAAGTGGATGCTATTGTCGACAAACACCACATGATAGCTTTATGCCCATATCATCTTAACATTTGCAACACAGCCGAGATTATTGATGTAATCTCTAACCATCAATTTTCTTTGATCAAAAAGAACGGAAAATGGGAACGGATAGAAAATTCCGGAAGGAAGAGGGCAGAAGAAGCAGCTGTTCAGGCTGCAAAAGACTGGGAACAAACCTTTGATGCGGTACCAGACCTGATAGCTGTGATTGATAAAGAATACAGGATTGTCCGTGCAAACAGGGCCATGGCAGCAAGATTGAGGATGATACCAGAAGAGTGTATAGGGTTAACCTGCTATCGCGTTGTGCACGGGACTACAGAACCTCCTTCTTTTTGCCCGCAGCGGCAGTTGCTTGAGGATGGGCTCGAGAACACTACAGAGGTTTGCGAGGATTGCCTGGGCGGTTATTTCTTAGTAAGCGTTTCGCCGCTTCATGATTCAAAAGGAAATCTCATTGGGAGTGTTCACGTTGCCCGCGACATCAGGGAACGCAAAAAGGCAGAAGAAGCTCTTAAAAAGGCACACGGCAACCTGGAAGAGAGAGTTAAAGAACGTACAGCTGAACTTGAAGAAGCTTACAGAGCATTAATGGAAAACGAAAGAAGACTCTATGAAGCCCAAAAAATGGCTCATATAGGAAACTGGGATTGGAATATTATGACCAATAAATCATACTGGTCTGATGAAATGTATCGCATTTTTGGACTTGATATCCAAAAATCCGGTTTACTTTATGATGAAGTTTTAAGCTATATACATCCTGACGATAGGGACTATGTAAATAGTGCCGTTAAAAGAGCTTTAAACGGAGAGCCCTATGACATTGATTATAGAATAATCCGTGCTGATGGAGAAAAGCGTGTAGTCCATGCACAGGGAGAAGTCATATTTTATGAGAAAAATACTCCTGTCCGGATAAGAGGCACGCTTCAGGACATTACAGAGCGCAAAAAGACTGAGAGAGCACTTGAATTAAGTAAAGAAAGGTACCGTTCTTTCATACAGAATTTTAAAGGGATTGCTTTTCAGGCAGATAAGGATTTTAACCTGGAATATATGAAAGGAAACGTAAAAGAAATTACCGGATACAGTGAAGAGGAATTTATATCTGAAAAGCTGTGGAGAAAGCTTATTGAACCGGAAGACCTGCCTTTGTTCCTTAAAAAAGAAAGAGAAGCAAAAAGCTCTCCTTCTGTATGTGACGGGGAGCTTGACTATAGAATAAGATGCAGAGACGGGAAAATAAAGTGGGTGCACGAAATTTATCAGAAGATTCCGGGTACGAATGGAAACCCCATGACTTATCAGGGCGCAATATATGATATTACTGAGAGAAAAGAGACTGAAGAAGCCCTGGCAAAAGCTGAAGAAGCCAGAAAAAAAGAGATTCATCACAGAATTAAGAATAATTTGCAGGTAATCTCTTCTCTGCTGGATCTGCAGGTTGAAAAGTTCAGTGAAAAGGAATCCATCCAAACTCAGGAGATTCTCGAAGCTTTCAGGGAAAGCCAGAACCGGGTAATCTCAATGTCGCTTATTCATGAAGAACTTTATAAAGGTAAAGAAACCGACACCCTGGACTTTTCAGCATATCTTCGAAAGCTAGCCGAAAGCCTTTTCCAAACTTATAGTCTCGGAAACGAGAATATTTGCCTGTGCATAGACCTGGAAGAAAATGCATTTTTTAATATGGACACTGCTGTCCCGCTGGGAATAATTGTTAATGAACTAGTATCGAATTCTCTCAAACATGCATTTACTGAAGGAGAAGGAGAAATTCGAATTAAGCTCTGCAGGGAACAAAAGGACAATGAAATCGATAGATCCCGTTTCATTATGACAGTTTCGGATAACGGAAAAGGAATTTCTGAAAACATAGAGCTGGAAAATCTTGAAACTCTCGGGCTGCAGTTAGTGAGCACCCTTGTTGACCAGCTGGATGGAAAAATCGAGATTAAACGAGGCCATGGAACGGAATTCAAAATAATGCTCGATGCAGTGTAGAACTGCGCTTCAGGATAAAAAGATGCCACATAATCAAAATGCTTTTTTTAAACATTTACCCTGCTTTCGGCAGGTAAACCTATAAATTAATATCATTAATTTTATATCTCTTTCTTGGTTATCCCATGGCAGAGAAAAACAGTAGTAGAAGAGTTGAATCCTCCTTAAAACGTACACGGTTCTTAGGTCACCTAGGTCTTATGGCTGGAGTTTTCCGAGAACTTGAAGTTGACAAACTGATCGATGAGAAACTTCCCAAAGAACGGAATCATAATGTTCCTCACTCAGTCTGCATCCTTGCCATGGTACTCAATGGTCTAGGTTTCATAGGGCAACGTCTGTACCTGTTTCCTGATTTTTTCAAAAACATTTCTACTGAAAGGCTTTTTGGAGACGGTATAACAAAAGAAGACCTGAATCAATATGCTATCGGAGAGACTCTTGACAAAATCGTAAAATATGGCCCTACAAAACTGTTTACGGAAATTACCCTTCACATTATGGCTCGTCTACCTATTCCTGGTCACTGTTTACACTCTGACACTACAAGTGTCAGCGTTTATGGTGATTATGAAGACGAAGAAACTGAGTCTATTGATATTACTTTTGGAATTCCCAAAAACGGAAGATGGGACCTCAAACAATTTGTACTGAGCTTGATTGTTAATCAGCATGGAATACCTCTTTTCATGAACACACATTCAGGAAATGCTTCCGACAAAAACACAATTCTGGATGCAATAACGTCTCTCAAATCAGTTTTAAGACCTGAAAGCAAAGTGTACTATGTCGCTGATAGTTCCTTTTACACAGACAATAATATCCAGAATATCGGAAAATCATTCTGGATCAGTCGTGTTCCTGCAACAATTTCCGAGGCAAAGGAACTGCTAACTGCAAATCTGAACCTGAAAACGCTAAAAAGTGATGAGAGGTACTCTTTTTATCAAACCTTTGTGGAATATGGCGGAGTCAAACAAAAGTGGGTTTTGCTGCTTTCTCACAAGATGAAGGAGAAGAAAGAGAAAACTCTCAGGACGAAACTTGACAAAGAGGTTGAAAAAGCAGAGAAGGCTTTTAAAAAGCTGAAAGGAGAGGACTTCTTCTGCGAAGAGGATGCATCAAAAGCTGCAGAGAAATGGATTAAAGAATTCCCTTCTATTGTTTTTGAAAAAGTTGATTTGAAATCCATTAAAAAACGTGAATCAGGTAAAAGAGGCAGACCTTCTAAAGATGAGGAATTAAAGACTTATTTCAGGATTGATGGAAGCATAAAGGTTAATGATGCTTTTGTTTTGAATGAAATGGAGAAAATGGGACTTTTCATTCTTGCGAGTAATGATATCACTCTTTCTCCGGGAGAGATGCTGAAGTATTACAAAGGACAGGACAATGTAGAAAAAGGATTCCGATTCTTGAAAAGTGATACATTTAGCATATCGAAAGTCTACCTAAAGAATAAAAGCAGAATTGAAGCACTGGCTATGACAATGGTTCTCTGCTTAATGATTTATTCAATTGCAGAATGGAAATTAAGGACAAAATTAGAGGAAGAAAATGAAACGGTTCCAGATCAAAAAGGAAAGCCAACAAAAAGACCTACGATGAGATGGATATTTGTCAATTTCCAGGGAATTACAGAACTTATTTCTCAGAAAGAAGGTGAAGTAAATTCAGAAATACTGAATATGGAGGATCTTCACTGGAAGATATTGGGTCTCATGGGAGAGAAATATGAAAATATCTATCTCTAATTACGTTAACCTGCCGAATGTAGGTTTACTGCAGTTCCCTTGAGAGGGCACATATAATATATGATCACTTTTTATAAGTTACATAAAACAATAAAAATAGTTATAACCAGGTAATTATAACTGACTTAATCGACTTTTGAAAGTCGGCAAATAGAGTATGTAGAACCTGCATTTGAAAATAAGGGCAGGACTACGAGAGAAGATCTTGGGGGTAAAACGCTGGCTGATGAAGATAAAAAACCGGATATTACGAATCAAAACTTTTGCTGCCAGATTCCCGGATTTGAAAGGGGAGAGCATGCAGTTGAAGCTACTTTTTCCGTAATTAAAGGCATGCTAAATACTATGTTAAATCCTGTCCTATATACGGACAGAACCGGAGTAATTCTTGGTGCTAACAAATCTTTTTCCAGACAAATTGCAGGCCTCCCGGAAGAGAAGATAATCGGGCACACCCTGACTGAAGTGGCAGGTAGCGTCTTAGAAAAGTTTCCAGGAAAACTTCCAGAAAGCGAACAGCAAAGTATTCTCAGCTGTTTTGAAGAATGGGATAAAACAGACAGGCAGCTTCTAAAATCCGGAGAAAGCTTTACCCTCGAATGTGAGGGAACCTGTGCCGACGGGATAAAAAGGTCTTTCCTGGTAAACAAATCAGCCTTCAGTGACGAAAAGGGAGAAATTTTCGGACTTGTTACAGTTATGCAGGATATTACTGAAATCAAGCAGACTGAGAAAGATCTGAGAGAAAACCTGGAATTTAAGAAAAGAATGCTCGATGGAATTCCGGTTCCTGTTTTTTATAAAAACACTGAGGGCAGGTATACAGGCTGTAACAAGCTTTTTACAAAGGAAATTATAGGCCTTCCTGAAGAAGAGATAACGGGGAGAGTCTATGGTGAACTTACATATCAGGCACCTGAAGACTTGATTAAAAAATATGATGAAACGGATGTCCAGGTATACAGGGACGGAATAGAGCACTGCTGTGAATTAAAAAGCCGATACCTTCCAAACTGCCTTGGAAAGGAATTTATCGTTATCAAAGCTCCATGCTTTAATGAAGACGGTAAAATAAGCGGACTTGTAGGTGCCGTTCTCGATGTTACCGAACGCAATAAGGCTCAGAGAGAACTTCAGGAAAGTGAGGAGAAATACCGTTCATTCATAAAAAACTTTAAAGGAATTGCTTTTCAGGCAGATGAGAACTTCGTTCCTGTGTTCCTCCACGGGACTGTCGAAGAGATTACAGGATACAGTGAAGAAGAACTCATGTCCGAACAGCCCTGGAAAAACATAATTCATCCTGAAGACCTGCCCCGTATGTATGAGGAAGAGAAAAGGATTCAAAATTCGCCAGGTGCAGGCTATGGAGAAATTGACTTCAGGATAATACACAGAAAGGGGACAATAAAATGGGTCCATGAAATTTATCAGAAGATTCCGGGCAATAGCGGGAAGCCTGATATGTACCAGGGTACAATGTATGACATAACCGAAAGGAAAGAGGCAGAAGAGTCGCTGGCAACGCTTGAGCTTGCCCGCAAAAAAGAAATTCACCACAGGATCAAAAACAACCTGCAGGTAATTTCCTCTCTGCTCGACCTTCAGGCTGAAAGGTTCAGGAACAGAAGGGCTGTTAAAACCTCGGAAGTCCTTGAAGCATTTCTGGAAAGCCAGAATCGGGTTATATCCATGGCTCTTATCCATGAGGAACTGCACAAGGGCGGGCAGGTAGATACATTAAATTTTTCGAAGTACCTGCAAAAGCTCACTGAAAATCTTTTCGAGACAAACAGGATTGGAAATTCAGATATCAGCCTGAACATGGATGTGGAAGAAAATGTTTTCTTTGATATGGATACCGCTGTTCCTTTAGGAATAATTGTTAACGAACTCGTTTCAAATTCCTTTAAACATGCATTTCCAGGGAGAGTGAAAGGAGAAATTAAGATCAAACTCTATAGAGAAAAAACCTGGGAACGTAAAAACTGCAGGGAAGAGAATCAAAAAGAAAGTTGCAAAAACACAGGGTTTATGCTGTCAGTTACGGATAACGGAACAGGCATTCCTCAGAGCTTTAACATCGCAAACCCTGAAACCTTGGGTCTGCAACTTGTAACCACACTTGTAGATCAGTTAAATGGTAAACTCGAACTGAGAAAAGAGCGCGGAACTGAGTTTCGCATAACATTTGCGGTTACAAAAAAGCAATGAAGCTTTTTCTGCAACAACTTATCCTGTAGCATTTCTGCCATATCTTCATTGTAAATATTCGTTTTTAGATAATCCCTCAGTCCAATTATTCCGGTTCAATAAAGATCGAATTTGGTAGATTTCGGGTTTAGCATAGCAAATTTAACTAAACCCAGACGCAACTAATCAAGATTAAACTGAATCCTGGTTCGGTCACTATAGTTTTATTCTCTCATTAATCGAAGAATGAAACCCTTGATTTCAGGCTTTTTCCCGTAACAGAGCATCAATCCCATCATATAGTGATCTCAATGCTATGCTCAGTCTGCGGACTTCAACCTGCCATACCCTTTTACTGATCTGCCCGTTCCCCCCGGCTTTAACCGCTGCTACCCAGGCATATTTCCGTGCTAACTTTGAGTTGCGTAAAGGAGAGTGGAAGACCTGTCCTGTTTTCTGGTTGCTGTACTTTTCATTAATAAGAAATTCATAGATTTCCTGAACCCTTTCGAGCAATTTTTGCTCACTTTCAGAACCCGATGCCCCGAAAACAACCAGGTTCCAGAGACGGAACTGAACTTCATGCATTTCGGTAACAAGCTTCCTGGAGTTTGCAATATCCAGCATTTCCCTGAATTCAAGGAAGATATCCGTACTACCGGAAGGTGAAGGCAGTGTCTTACCAAGTGAAATCATAACATGGATGCACTCATGAAAAAGGATTCTGGCTATAAGGAACTCGACTCTCTCCTGAATATTCCAGAACCTATTTACAAGGGACGCATCCCAGAGTTGATACGGATTAACCAGAATCAAAGACCTGTAAACGATCCTTTTCTCTTTTTCTGAAACCGAACGCTTCGGGTACAGAGCCACACCCTGCATTTTTCCAAAAAACTGAACCCTGACTGCCAGATCCCAACAGCACTCCCACTCTCCGTTTCGTACGCACTTTACCCTGCAATAGTTACCGTCAAAATGAACATTTTCAAGCAGGTGGTACATATCCTTGCTGTGTGCTTTGATGATTGACTTCACCCTGGATTCCCGATAAATGCTAAGATCAAGATAAGGAATACACGGGACAGAAGTGAAAGAGAAACAGGGGGCAGACGGGTCCAGGTCATAAAAGCCCAGAAACCAGGAACCTGAGTAGTCCTGTGAGATGTTTTCCTTTTGTTCAACTGGTCGGGTTTTTTTTTTCATGCCATCTTCCCTCCAACATACCCTATAGGATATTATCACTGAGGATATATAAAAATTGATCAACAGGAAATATAATTAAACACGGGCAGTGAAGCTGAAATAAGGCGTATCCTGCTGAAAGGAGGGAAAAGACTTAGTTAAATTTTTAGGGGCTACTTCCGCAAACAGGGCAGTTGTTCAGCTTTGCGAGTGAAATTTCACTGAAGCTCCCTGAAAGCCCGTTCCAGAATAAAAGTCGGCCCTCCAGAAGTTTCCCTTTTCCAGTCAGAAACTTAATTGCCTCACTTACCTGAATGGAGCCGATAACTCCAGGAGTTGCTCCAAGAACCGGGAAAACCTCTTTTCTCGAAATGCGTGGGAAAATACAGTAAAAGCAGGGAGTTTTTCCGGGAATTATTGTTGTGACCTGCCCGTCATAACCCGTAACTGCTCCATGAATTAAAGGAATACCTCTCTTGATTGAAAGCCTGTTAAGAATATGCCTTGTTTCCAGGTTATCCAG
Source organism: Methanosarcina subterranea (assembly GCF_055385895.1). Lineage (NCBI taxonomy): Archaea > Methanobacteriati > Methanobacteriota > Methanomicrobia > Methanosarcinales > Methanosarcinaceae > Methanosarcina > Methanosarcina subterranea. The sequence goes on from NZ_AP042426.1 coordinate 4,731,102, forward strand.
GGCATCAATTATAATATCGCACTGGGGGACCAATGAATCAATATTTGATTCGGTAAGCATCTCTTTAATTGTTTCAACTTCAATTAAAGAGTTCATTGAAAGAAGTTTTTCCTTTGCGGACTCGATCTTTAACTTCCCAATGTCTTTTTCGTGGTGAAGGAACTGCCTGTTCAGATTGGTAGGATCCACAAAGTCAAAATCTGCAAGGATTATTTTTCCTATCCCAGCAATTGCAAGATATGTGGATACCGGGGACCCGAGCCCTCCGGCACCGGCAACAAATACTTTTGCAGCCTTCAGTTTGTCCTGACCTTCTTCTCCAAAGAGAAGAATCTGCCGACTATACTTTTCTCGTTCCAGATTATCCATATAGGTCCCTTCCAGAATGTTAATTTAAGTAAATTTGATTTAAAGGATACTGAGTTCAAGAACACCGATTTTTAAGAGTTGATTCTTAAGTAACTCATTTATAAATTAAGGAACTTATTTCTAAATTGAGTGATTAATTTCTAAATTAAGTAAGTTATTTATAAATAAAGTAAGAAATTTTTAAATTAAGTAAGTTATTTTCTAAACTGATTTTTAATATTCTGATCCCTGTTAACTGTTCAGGATACTGGTTTCCAGGAATGGTAACTCGTTCAGGAGTGCTAAATTATGATGTACCAGTATCTGTAGAGCCCCATAGTGCTCTATTTCATAGAGGTCCGTACCCTTTTCTCAGTAGATTGACTTCTTTATGCATAACATCTTCGGAGAGCTGAAATAGAACGGAAACCTTCGCAGAAGTTAAATATCAAACAATAGGGGGCAAGAACTTACCTGAAGACACGAAGAAGGTGTAAAACGGGGATAAAAAAGATAATGAAAAGATATAAAAAAGAGACAAGAGAAGATATATCTATGAGAAAGTGCATTTTCGGGGCAAGAAGCGTTTAAAAGCTTGAAAGGCAGAAAATTTTTTTTTGGAAAAATTAATTAAGGCAAGACCCATAAAAATAGTTACATAATTTTTAACATTACTGGAATCGGGTACTACTGCTCATCATTATAAAGACCTTTTTAAGGGATACGGATGAGGGGCTGGAAAATATAAATATATAAAGGTTTGGAATTTATGAAAGTTCTGGATTTAAAAAATACTATCCTCAATATCAAACAGGAATTCTCTGGCTACTTTAAAGAGCGAGATTCTGAGATCAACGGTTCTCTTCTGGCTCTCCTTTCAGGAGAACACGTACTTTTGCTGGGTCCTCCGGGAACTGCAAAAACCCTGCTTGCAAACAAAATTTGCGAAACCATCGAGGGAGGAAACTTTTTTCATTATCTCCTTACTCGTTTTTCCACTCCGGAAGAAGTGTTCGGGCCCCTTTCTTTAAAGGCACTCGAAAGGGATGAATTCAGCCGGAGAGTGGAGGGCTACCTGCCAACTGCACACATCGCCCTTCTTGACGAGATTTTCAAGGCGAACAGTTCTATATTGAACAGTCTTCTGACAGTCCTGAACGAGAGAAAATATCATAACGGCAAGGAGGTTATGGATGTTCCTCTCTTTTCCGTTTTCGGAGCTTCCAATGAACTGCCTGAAGAAGATGAAAGCCTTGAAGCCCTTTATGACAGGTTCCTCTTCAGGTACAGTGTGGACTATATCCAGCACGAAGAAAATCTAGAAGCTCTCATTTTCGAAAATACGGAAGATTTCCTGCCTTCAACAAAGCTCTCGATTGAAAATATAAGAGAAATTCAGAAGAAAGCAAGGGAAATGCCTGTAGATCCCGAAGTCAGGACAATTATTCGAGGGTTGAGAAGAGAGCTTAAGAACTCTAACATTTTCGTTTCAGACAGGCGCTGGAAGAAGATCATAAATGTACTCAGAGTAGCTTCAGCCGTAAACGGACACACAAGCGTAAACAGGATGACTATTGTTCTGCTGCAGCATATGCTCTGGGACCTGCCGGAACAGAAAGAAACTATCAGGAAACTTATCCTTGACAGGGTTGTCTCAGGAGGCACTGATACTGGAAAGCTAAAGCAGAATGTGCTTGACCTTAGAAACTCTGTCTATATTTGCCTGCAGCAGGAGCTTCCGGACACTGTATCCTGCAATAAGTGCTTTGAGGAGGAGAAAAAGGCAACTGGGAGTATGAAAAGCTCCAGATTTACGGGAATGAAAGCTCCGAAGAGCCTCACTTTCAGTAATGCCCTTGATTTGTTAAAACACCATACGGAATTTCCTGTTCATACCTATAGTCTCGGGCTTGACTATGGAAATATCAATGGTTCACTGAGTTTTGAAGCCGTGGCAGAACAGTTCCGTCGCAGGTACGGGTTTGAGTTCAAGCTGAGCCTGGACTACGGAGACAAAAAACTCTACGAAAAAGAGTATGAAAACCTTGAGGAAAAATTGAACTACTTCAGAAAGCAGGTGCAAGAAGAAGAAAAAGCTCTCGAAGAAACCCTCAGAGAAAATATCTGGATTTCCGGACAGGACAGCAGAGAAATTCTGATGAAATATCACTCCAAAAATACGGATATTTACGAGATAGCAAGTCATCTGAATGAAATCCGGGCCCTTCTAGAAAAACCGAAAATATTCGATGTCGAAATCGAAGAAGCAGAAGTTGCTTGAGCCGAAAAATTTCTGAAAGCTCAAAAAGGAAACAAAGAGTATGCAGAATCTGAAAAGCTCAAAAAAAGGTTTCGAAAATCTATTCGAATTAGATAGGACATCTTTTGATCGGGACTTTAATCCTTCTACTATATTGAATATAGAACTGCGGGAATTTCTGGCAACTCCCCGAAAAGTACCTCACAGGCTCAGAGAAGAGATTGCAGAGGTTCTCATTTATGAGCTTCTTTCAGGAAAAAGCTACGAAATAAAGGATGAAAAGCGTTTTATAGGAAAATTTGGAGTTTTTTATCCTGTATTTCTTAGCATGAGAAATCAGCAGGTCTGGGAAGAAATAAAAATTCTCGCCGGAGCAAACCGTATGGCAGGGATTTTTATCCTGAGAACTCTGCTCGAAGAACTTTTTACGCTCCTTGAAGATTATGGAAAAGTGGAGAAAGAGCTCTTCAGGAAATCACAGAAGGGACTGGAAAAAGCTCTGAAAGCCCTGAAAGAGCTGATCAATGGAACTCAGGCTTTGTGGGAAAAAAATAGACTGGAAAGGAATGAGAGCCTGAGAAACTACGAGTGGCAGAGAAATTTGAACGAATTCCAGGAAAGAAAAGGAGCGGAAGAGAGCAACCAGAGTAGCCAGGGAAGTTTCCTTAAAAGGCTGGAAGACAGGACAGAGGATTATCAGGATCAGGAGTCTGAAGACCTGGAAGCATCGGAAAGAATAGCCTCAATGACCAGGGAATTTATGTTCAGCGAAAAGGCTGGCGAGGCTGTTGACCTGATCACAGGGGAGAAGATAGCTACAAAACTTGAGGAGCTTATTTCTCTACTTGAAGATCACCTTGAGATGCTTGAGATACTGTCCATGCTTTTTCCAGGAAGAGCATGGGACTATTCCTTACAGGCCCTACACAGAGAATATTTCGAAAATCTTGACAGGTATGCATCCCTTTTCAGGAAAAGTTCTGACCTCCATGAAATTCTTGAGCAGGTAGGCAGAATTGAACTTGAGTACGGCTCAAAAAGACTGCGATTATCGCCCCACAGTAAAAGCGAAGTGCACACAGTCACCTTTTCAGGCGATATCCAGACCCTGCTTCCGATAGAAACCGTAAAACTTAAAAATCCCGTGCTGAAGCGCAAGTTCTATGCTGACATGATTGAAGAAAAACTCCTCACATACCAGTTAAGAGGAGAAAACTGGAACTCGGACCTTGCAGGAAAAAAGAGAAAGGGACCTGTTGTTGCCCTTGTCGACACCTCTGCTTCCATGCGGGGAGCTCCTGAGCTTCTTGCAAAAGCCGTGGTTCTGGCAATTGCAAGGAGGATGTTAAGAGAAAGCAGAGATGTCAAAGTAATTCTTTTTTCATCAAAATGGCAGACCGTTGAGATTGAACTTACGGACAAAAAGCGTATGGGAAAGGAGTTTCTTGAATTTCTCAAGTATACATTTGGCGGGGGTACAGATTTCAATACGGCACTCAGGGCAGGGCTAAAAGCAGTAAAAGAGGAAAAAGTCTTCCAGGGAGCAGATCTCCTTTTCCTTACTGACGGGAGTTCAGAACTGTCAGAGAGACCTCTTATCCGTGAATGGAATGAAATAAAAGTAGAAAGAAAAGCCCGCATCTTTTCCCTGATAATAGGAAATTATGATGCTGGAGGTCTGGACAAGGTCTCAGACCATACTTATATTATCCATAATGCCGGAGACTGGCAGATTGAGGAAAGTCCTGCAAGGTTTATAAAATCAGTTAGTAAGCCTGCGCGGATGTTCTAATCAGGAGATACGGGAATATTAACTGACTGGGTAAATTGAGAGAACAATTTCCAAACAGAGAGGGATTTTTCAAAATCTCAGGGCTTATTATAAAAACAAGACAAATAAAAAAGAGCAGGATACAAACAATTAACGTCTGCGCTTAAGGCGCCTGCTCACCTCTTCTATGAACTCTTCCATATCTCTTCTACCTGGCGTTTGATGTTTGTAAATACTTGACAGAACAACAAATGCCGCCTTTTTACCTCTGGTAGAATTCTTGAGCAAACCGAGTTCTATCACCGTAATTATGGTTTCAGAAATCAGCTTGCGGTCCCTGGGGCTTAAATTACTCCACCTGTCATTGAGTATTTTGGAAGAGGCTTTTACTGACTCTCTGCCTTCGGAAGCTATTGCAGAGGCTTTCGAAGAGACGGTCTTTGAGATTTTAAGAATCTGATCCTTTCCGCAGCATGCGGTTTTGGAAAATGTCCTGAAAGCTTTTCCCGAAATATCTTTCATGCGCGTCTTTTCGTAAGCAGGGGCATCTTCCCAGCGATTTCCCGAAAATCCGCTTTTGGAAGTTCTATCTTCAAGGGTTTTACGAATTTCTTCAAAAATTTCAGTGATTTCCTCATTGGACCTCGTTCTAAGGTATTCTCTGAGATTTTCCAGCAGTTCGGAGTCCAGTTCGGTAGAATAAGCTTCTTCAGAAGCAGGATCTTCGCTAACCTCGACAAATTTGGCATCAATTACGGGGCAGGACCCTATGAGAGAGTCACGTAATGAATCCTTCCCGAGTCCCGGGCTCCTCCCAAACCTGCATCCAGAGTTTGAGAATCTCCTGAAAATGTCCTGTTTGTTTTTGAGCAAGAAAATCACATCCATGACTGTTTAGAAATGAGAACTATTCGATTTTTACTAAAAATATTCATAGCCTGAGGTAGTTTCAGTCACTTTTTTCACATTACATCTTTGTTACATATATGGTTCGTAATAACATAAACAGGTTTCATCCTGGGATTTAATATCTTTTTCTGTTTAAGTTCCGCTAACCTGAAGCTATCTTTCCGGAACACAGGTAATCCAGTTATGAGATTGAGACCCTGTAGTATCGAAAAACAATACTAAGAGAGAAATTAATCCTAAAAATATAGAAACCTGCATTTCCCTCGAATAAGGATATAAAAAGCCTACCGATACAAAAAAACGCTTAGAACTTCTATTTTTTAAAAATAACTGCAGATTGATTCGTAGTTTAAGTAATTCTTTTATAAGTCTCATGCCTTAGTGAGTATTAGGCGAGGTGAAAAGTATGAGTATGCTTGATATTAAAAAATTGAAGTTAATCATATGCGGGCTCCTTATCTTATCTGTTCTTTCGATTGCCTGTGCAGGGGCAGCCAATAAAGCTGAGCCTGCGGAGATTGTAGTAATGGAGAAGAAAGTGGCAGCCAGTTCTATCGCTTCATCTGGAATGGATGCTGGATATTATTACCCCGAGTTTGAAAAAATCAGTGTAGATCCGGCTTATCAGTACCTTGAACTGAAACCCGGAGATAGTAAAAACTTTACTGTTACTGTTGGAAACAAAGACAATAAAACTATTGTATTGAACCCCAGGCTTTTAATTATCCCTTATACTGAAAACTTCATAAATGAAAGCTGGATCAGCATAAGCCCGTCCGCAAAGGACCTGAAGCCAGGAGAAAAAGAGGAGTTTGAAGTAGAGGTAAATATCCCTGAGAATGCTGACCTCGGGAACTACGCCGTACTCATAGCCTTTACAGAAAACGTACCTGAAGGAGACGTAGCAGGCTATTATCCGAGTTTCCCGGGCACAATGCAGCTAAACCTGCAGGTATGGGTCCCACCGACAGTCCAGATCCTTACACCTTATGTCAACGACCTTGTAGAAGCCGGAGAAACCTATACTTATGAGGTAAAACTGAGGAACACGGGTAGTAAGGATATTGCAATCTCCCCTGAACTTACAGAAGGAGGCAACGTCATATATTACGATAGCATCTCCCCTTACGGAGGAGTAACATATGCCTTCGGAAATGACGCAATAAGTGTCGAAGCTCCGGAAAAAGTAAAAGCAGGACAGACAGCTATCGTAAAGCTGACACTAAAAGTTCCGGCGGACTCAAAAGGCAGCTACACCGGAAGCCTTGACCTCAACATCGATGACCCTGGAATCAGAGAATACGAAGGTAAAGTCTCCCTGAATTTCCGCATCCTTCCGGTTCCCGAAGAACCTTATGAAACTACCTTCAAAGCCGGGACTAACGGTACTATCAACATAGAGGTTAGCGCCTATCAGTATGGATATGGACTGTACGCCACAGGAGAGAATCGGGACCTTACTCCTTCTTTTGAGATGAACCTGAAAGATCCCTCGGGAAAAGAGGTAATACCTGCTCTCATGAGCACAAAGCAAAGCGGCTCGATAAATATAATAAATAATGCATACCCGCAGCCTTATCTTCCATACGTATCCGCAAAAATTGCAGGCGGGATGGAAACCTATAACCAGGGAAGCTACCAGGGTGGAATTACAACCTTTGTAGAGACCTATACAGTCCCGGGAGCTGCAGGAGATTGGACACTTTCAATCCTTCCCAAGAATACAGAAAACTTTGAGTATTCCATCACAGTCGGAGCTGCCGAAGAATAAACAACTGCCTTAGGTTTGACAGCAGTTCAGCTTTAACAACCCTTTCTCTTTTTTTCCTTTTATTCGTGAGACTCCGGACATGATGGAGGCCAGGAATCTATTATTATTTTTCTTAAAAATCAAGCTTCTGAGAAACCAGTATCTTTCGGGCGTCTGAGTAACATTTTAATAAACCCACCTTGAGAAGAGTTTGATAAAACTGCCGTCTATTCTTCCTTTTCCAGGAAAAAGAGTCACCACTAATAAAAAGTGGATATTCTGGAAGATAGCTCCCGATGTGGCTATATCTCGGTTTTATCTATTGCGCAGGCAGTCTCAAATGGCACGCAGTGCTGCAACTAATAAAGAGCGGAATATCCAGATAAACATAGATAAAAAGAAAACCTGACTTATAACAGGACAGGTCTTATCAGAAGAAGTATGTGAGTATATGAAGATACAACCTGAGCCTGTAATGTAATCTGAAGTAATTGAAGGCCTGGTAAGGTTCAGAGATTTAGAGGTCTATTGCCTGGGCAAATTACTTTAAGCATCCTCATGAATATGCATCTTAGAAAATAGAGAAGAGGACAGGAACAAAACTGCTCCCCGAAAACATGAAGATAATAAAGAGCCCGAAGGAATAAAATAGTCTAAGGATAAGATGGGGCTTTCACAGGATAAAGAAAAAGTGAGACACTAACTCATAAAAAGTAATCTATAAAAAGTTCATCATTTTAATTTCACACTTTTGCTGGAGGTAAAAAGTACAATGAGAGAAGGTACGGACCCCTTTGGGGTAAGAGACAGCATCGAAACAACCGCCGGAAAAGCTACAATTTACAGACTGGGTAAACTTGAAGAAAAGGGCTTTGAAGGGATTTCCCTGCTCCCCTACTCCATAAGAGTCCTGCTGGAATCCCTGCTCCGGCATGCGGATACTGAAAAGCGGATAATAACTGCAGAAGATGTGGAAGCCCTTGCCCGCTGGAGTCCAGAGAATATAAACGAAAAGGATATTCCATTTATTCCTTCAAGGGTAATCATGCAGGACTTTACAGGTGTTCCTGCGGTAGTTGACCTGGCTGCCCTTCGCTCGGCAATGGAGCGCCTTGGAGGAGATCCTGCTAAAATTAACCCGGTAATCCCTGCTGATCTGGTTATCGATCATTCTGTTCAGGTTGACTCCTACGGGACAGCATATGCCCTTGAGGAGAATGAGAAAAAAGAGTTTGAGCGCAACAGGGAGCGCTATACGGTTCTTCGCTGGGCACAGAAAGCCTTTGATAACTTCAGGGTCGTACCCCCTGGAAGAGGAATTATCCATCAAGTGAACCTTGAATACCTGACCCCACTCGTGCACCTGAAAGAGAAAGATGGAGAACTATTTGCGTTCCCGGATACCCTTGTAGGGACTGACTCCCATACCACAATGATCAATGGGATAGGAGTGCTTGGTTGGGGAGTAGGCGGCATTGAAGCCGAAGCTGTGATGCTCGGGCAGCCTTACTATATGCCCGTTCCTGAGGTTGTCGGATTTAAACTCTACGGAAAACCGGGACCCGGAGTTACTGCCACAGACCTTGTCCTCACGATTACTAAAATGTTAAGGAAGCACGGCGTGGTCGGCAAGTTTGTCGAGTTCTATGGGCCCGGCCTGAACTCCCTGAGTCTTCCTGATAGGGCAACAATTTCAAACATGGCTCCGGAATATGGGGCAACTCTCGGGATTTTCCCTCCTGACATGGAGACCTTAAACTACCTGAAGAGAACAGGCAGGAGCGACGAACAGGTCGACCTTGTGAAAAAGTACCTTGAAGCACAGGGCTTTCTTTACTCCGTCCATAAACCCGAGCCTGTTTTCAGCAGCACTCTCGAACTTGACATGGGTACTGTAAAGCCCTGCCTTGCAGGCCCCAAACGCCCGCAGGACCAGCTCTTCCTGAACGAAGTCTCAGAGAATTTCTGTGAAATAATGAGGCAGACATTTATAAGAAAAAAAGAAGGGAGCGTTGAGCTTGCCAGAGACCCCGCCTATCTGCGCTGGATAGGAGAAGGGGGGGCACCTGTAGAAGAGTCCGAAGTATCGGGCAGGGAAGAGGCAGAAAAGGTTGATTCCTCTGAGAGAAACTTCAGGGTCACGCATGGTTCCATTGTAATAGCATCCATTACTTCATGTACCAATACCTCCAACCCATCAGTCCTTATAGGAGCCGGGCTGCTCGCAAAAAAGGCTGTTGAAAGGGGTCTGAAGGTTAAACCCTTTGTGAAAACAAGCCTGTCTCCGGGGTCAAGAGTGGCTACTGAGTATCTTGGAGCCGCATGCCTTCTGCCCTATCTTGAGGCTCTGGGTTTCCACCAGGTTGGATACGGTTGTACGACCTGTATTGGGAACAGCGGACCTCTTCCCGAGCATGTTGCAAAAGAAATTGAAGAAGGAGACCTTACAGTTGCAGCCGTGCTCAGTGGAAACAGGAACTTCGAAGGCAGGATTAACCCGCTTGTTAAAGCAAACTACCTCGCCTCCCCTCCGCTTGTTGTTGCATATGCAATTGCGGGTACGGTAAGCATTAACTTTGAGACTGATCCCCTTGCTTATGACCCGAACGGGCTCCCTGTTTATCTCAAAGACATCTGGCCCGGAGACGAAGAAATAAGGGAAGCAGAAAAGAACAGCGTTAAGCCTTCAATGTTCAAAAAAGAGTACTCAGGTGTTCTGGAAGGGGCCAAGCTCTGGAAAGACCTTGATGTTCCCGAAGGCACTCTTTATGACTGGAGCCCGACCTCCACTTACATTCAGGAACCGCCTTATTTTGTAGATTTCCCGCTTACTGTGCCTCTGCCCGGAGATATACAAAATGCCAGGATACTTGCCCTTTTCGGGGACAGCATCACTACAGACCACATCTCTCCTGCAGGAGACATTCCGGCAGACAGCCCGGCAGGCAGATACCTGATATCCTGGGGCGTGGACCAAAAAGATTTTAATTCCTACGGCTCACGTCGGGGCAACCATGAGGTAATGATGCGCGGGACCTTTGCAAACATCCGGCTCAGGAACAGGCTTGTAACCAGGGAAGGAGGCTGGACTGCCGTCCATCTCAAAGGAGAAGACTTCCCGCAGGAATCCTGTGAAGGAATCCCGATTTACGATGCATCTCTGCTCTATGCGGATAACAATGTCCCCCTGATTGTTCTCGCAGGAAAAGAGTACGGGACAGGCAGTTCCCGCGACTGGGCAGCAAAAGGAACATTCCTCCTTGGAGTAAAGGCAGTTATTGCCGAGTCCTTTGAACGCATCCATAGAAGCAATCTTGTTGGCATGGGAGTTCTTCCCCTGCAGTTTAAAGCAGGAGAAAGCGCAGATACTCTCGGTCTAACAGGAAAGGAAAAATACGATATCCTTGGCATTGAGAAAATGAAACCCCACGGCGATCTTACCGTAAAGGCGAAAGACGATAACGGGAGAGAAACAGAGTTTAAGGTATCATTGAGGCTGGACTCTGCTGTGGAAATAGAGTACTACAGGAACGGTGGGATTTTACATAAGTTCCTGCGTGATTCAGTGAAGAAAAAATAACAGGTTACTTACACCGAAATGGAGTAAGAGTTTTTTAAGGAGGTCCTTCATGCCTTAATAAGGCTTCATATTTTTATGGGACCTCTCTTATTATCCGGACCGGATACGGGATAATTCTTGTTCGGATAGATATTTTAAGGATATCTTCATTCTGAGAATATTGTATTTCACATTCGAAAAGGTTAAAAGGTTAAAGAGACATAGCCCTTTACTTTAAAAAATATATTTAAAATGATTTAAATTTACAATTTCAACAAATTTAATATACTTATTCGATGATAATACAATTGCATTGTCACCCTATTTTTGGACCCAAAAAGATCCTTCGTGTTAAATCTTTCACGTCTAATCAGAGGATTCCCCAATTTCAAAGTTTTTTGAAAATCCTCTAGCATAACTGCGAGGTAGAAAATGAGTAAAAATATATGTTTCATAGACGGGCTGGAGGGCATTCTGAAATACAGGGAAGTAGACATCAACGAACTCGTCGAACTTCCCTATGATGCGGTCTCCTATCTCCTGATCCGGGGAGAGCTCCCTGGAGAACAGGAACTTGCCGAGTATTCAGCCCGCCTGCATGCGCAACGCGGAATCAACAGGGAGGTAATGGATGTTATCCGCATGTGCAATTTCAATATCGATGCTATGGAAGCGTTACGTACAGTTGTTTCTTTCATATCGCAATTCGATCCGGACCTGAACGACAGCTCTCAAGAAGGGAATATGAGAAAAGCCATACGGTTAATTGCTATAGTCCCAACCATTGTTGCTGCTTATTATAGAATGGCAAACGGAAAGGAACCCGTACCTCCTGACCCCTCCCTTTCCCATGGAGCCAATTTCCTGTACATGTTAAAAGGAAGCAAGCCAGACCCACTGGAAGCCGAAGTCATGGAAAAAGACTTTATTCTCAGTGCGGAGCATGAGCTGAATGCGTCTACCTTTTCATCCAGAGTTACAGCTTCAACCCTCTCCGATCTCTATTCAGCAGTTGTTTCAGGGCTCTGCACACTTAAAGGCCCCCTTCATGGAGGAGCAAGGGCAGAAGTTATGAATATGCTTGAAGAAATTGCCAGCCCTGAAAATGCAGAGAAATTTGTTCTTGAGAAAATCGAAAAGAGAGAAAAAATAATGGGCTTCGGGCATAGAGTGTACAAGACATATGACCCGAGAGGCACAGTATTCAAGCAGCTCTCAAGAAAACTGGCTGAAGCTAAAGGAGATATGCACTGGTACGCGACAGCCGAAGCGATTGAAAATACTGTTGTCCGCGAGATTGTGGAGAAAAGAGAGAAGCCGATTTATCCAAATGTGGACTTTTATTCGGGAGTTATCTATAAATATATGGAAATTCCTCCGCAGCTTGCAACCTCGATTTTTGCAATCGGAAGAATCTCAGGCTGGATAGCCCATTGCTTCGACCAGTACGAGAAGAAAAAGATCATAAGGCCCAGAGCCTTCATGCTCGATGAATGTTAAAATCTCAGAAAAAACCTTGTTATGCCTGAAAACCGACAGAAATAAACGAAATCGAAAAAGCAGAAGAATAAAGGCAGATGCTAAGCCAGGTTTGACAGAGCAAATCTGACAAACCGAGACTGAAAACCAGAAATTAAGCTGAATTTTCAGGCAAAACAGGTTCATAAATAGAATGTAAATTCAAAAGGAAATAAGGTTTATAAAAATAAGGTTTATAAAAATAAGGTTTTCAGGATAAAGGTCCTCTTTTATCACTTTAATCATATATCACTTATATTGGTTAACAGGGCATAGAGATTTTTAGCCCTGGAATCAGATAATCTTTTTATCATCTGACAGCTTTTTGATATCCAGATACCCATGAGTTATAGAGATTTTATAGACCGGTTAAAAGAAAACGGAAAATTGGTAGAAGTTCAGCAGCCCATTTCCCCGAGGTTCGAGGCTTCAAGAATTGCAAAAAAAACAAAAGCTCCGGTTCTCTTCCATGACATTTCAGGCTCAAAGGTTATTATGAACCTTCTTGGGTCCAGGGACGAACTTGCTTCCATGCTCAGAGTCCCCAAAGAGGAGATTATAAAGAAGCTTTCGGAAGTTTCCCCGGAGGGTGAAGTGCGGCTGGTTTCAGAGTCTCCTACCCTTGAGATCATAGAAGATGAAGTTGACCTGACAAAACTTCCTATCCTTACCCATTTTGAAAAGGATGGAGCCCCCTACATAACTGCAGGAATTGTTGTTTCCGAATACGGGGGAGTAATGAATGCTTCAATTCACCGCCTTATGCTCGTGGGGAAGGACAAACTCGCAGCCCGCCTTGTTCCCCCGAGGCATACCTATCTCCTCCATAAAAAAGCTGCAGAAAAAGGTGAGCTCCTGCCAGTTGCAATCGTCCTTGGCTGCGATCCTACGATTATTTACGCAACCTCTACGAGGGTCCCTGTCGGAAAGGAGTTTGAATACGCAGCTGCCCTGCGGGGAGCTCCGATAGAACTTTTTGAGTGCTCAAACGGGATAAAAGTACCACACTCCGAGATCGTTCTCGAGGGATACGTTGACCCGATAGAAAAGGTTGATGAAGGACCTTTTGTGGACATTACGGGAACATACGATGTGGTAAGGAAAGAACCTGTAATCCGCATTACCAGAATTATCCACAGAAAAGACCCTATTTATCACGGGATATTGCCTGCCGGGCCCGAACACCTTTTGATGATGGGAGTGCCTTATGAACCAAGGATATACAGGGCTGTAGGGGAAGTTACAACTGTCAAGAACGTGGTCTTAACAGAGGGAGGATGCTGTTATCTTCATGCAGTCGTGCAGATAGAAAAGCAGACTGAAGGGGATGCGAAAAACGCTATTATGGCAGCCTTTGCCGCCCACACGAGCCTGAAACATGTCGTTGTTGTGGATGAAGACATAAATATCTTTGACCCGAACGATGTCGAGTTTGCAATTGCTACCAGAGTAAAAGGGGATATGGATATCCTGATTATTCCTAACGTCCGAGGCAGTTCCCTGGATCCCAGAGGCGCCCCTGACGGGACAACTACGAAAGTGGGAGTTGATGCTACAAAGATTCTTATTGAAAAAGAGAACTTTGAAAGAGCAATAATTCCTGAGGAATGATTATACCGGGTTTTTAAAATACGGAGCTTTTAAACAGCAGGGAAAATTAAAGGACTGAAATCTAGGGTATGGAAGGACCCGCACCATGTCTTAATATTTCAACCCGTCCTTAACATTTTATACGCGTCTTAATATTCTGTATTTGCCTTAATAGTTTATATGTGCCATATTATACTTGCCTCAATATTTTGTACTCTGCATTTACTATATGGCAGTTAAAGAGTGAATTTTCATGTATCTTACAAAAGAAGAAGAACAAATCCAGAGCGGAGAAGCCGGAGAGACTCTCAGGAAGGCAATTGAGATCCTTGTGGCTCTCGGGGACATATACGGCGCAGACAGGCTGATCCCCATCAAAAGTGCCCAGATTGCAGGCGTCTCTTATAAGACTATAGGCGATGCCGGACTTGAATGGATTTCGGACCTTGAGGGGCAGGTTAAGGTCCCCGCAATCCTTAACCCGGCAGGAATGGATATGGAAGACTGGGAAAGGCTGAGAATTTCTCCTGAATTTGCAGAAAAGCAGAAAAGAATTGTTCAGGCTTATAAAAAACTCGGAATTCGCTGCGAATGCACCTGCACTCCTTATACTCTCGAAGGCTTTTCAGCGGGCTACGGCGACCATCTGGCGTGGAGCGAATCGTCAGCCATTTCTTATGCAAATTCCGTAATAGGAGCCCGGACAAACAGGGAGGGAGGACCATCAGCCCTTTCGGCAGCACTTCTGGGAAAAACTGCAAACTATGGGTTCCATCTTGATGAAAACCGAGTGCCTGAAGTCTCTATCAGAGTGGAATGCTCACTTACAGAATCGGATTACGGAGCACTTGGATATGTAGCAGGCAAAATCATTGGAAGTCGGGTGCCTATTTTTCGTATAAAGGATACTCCGGAAAAGGATGACCTTAAAGCACTTGGAGCTGCAATGGCAGCATCCGGTTCAGTAGCCCTTTATCATGTGAAAGGAGTGACGCCTGAAGCCTGCAGGCGGGATTTTAGAGAGCCTGAGGAAAAAATAATTATCGAGAGGAGCCAGCTGGATGAAGTTTATGAGAGTAGAAAAAGAGCTGGAAAAGAGCCAGAGCTGATTACTATTGGCTGCCCTCACTGTTCTGCGGCTGAACTTAAAAAGGTGGCTGAACTCCTGGGTGGAAAAACGGTTTCAAAGGAAACCTGGATTTTTACCTCAAGGGAACTTAAAAACCGCTACCCTGAGTATATCCGGAGCATTGAAGAAAGTGGGGCTAAGATTGTTTGCGATACGTGTATGGTGGTTTCTCCGGCAACCAACAGTTACTCCTGCGTTATGGTTAATTCGGGAAAAGCTTTTGCCTACGTGCCCGGGATGTGCGGGGCTGAAAGTGTATACGGAGATATGGAAGCCTGCATCGAAGAAGCAACCGGAGGGAAAGGAAAAAAAGCAGGTGGTTCCCATTAAACTCAAAGGCAGAACAATTTCCAGGGGATGTGCAAAAGGGGAAGTTCTTCTTTCCAGAGATCCTATATCCTTCCTTGGCAGTGTAGACCCTGAAACCGGGATTGTAGTTGAAGAAAAACACTCTCTAGCAGGAAAATCAATTAAAGGAAAGGTCCTTGTTTTTCCCTACGGAAAAGGCTCTACTGTTGGCTCTTATGTGATGTACCAGCTGAAGAAAAATGACGCTGCTCCAGTGGCGATTATTAATCTGGAAACCGAACCGATTGTAGCAGTAGGAGCAATCATATCTGAAATTCCGCTCGTTGATATGCTAGAAAAAAGCCCATACGAGTTTTTAAAGGATGGAGACATTGTCCTGGTAAACGGTAGTGAGGGGTATATCGAATTACTTAAACCGGAAGGCGGTAAGACCGAAGGATGATGCAGATTAAACTTTAAACCTGAATACCGTGCCTCTTAAAGATTGAAATATGAAAATAGCATTGATACCGCCTGAAAAACTGTAAGAAACGCTCTAAAAGCGGACAAGAAATAAAGGCACGGATTGAAAAAATGCAAATTAAAAAAATGCAAATTAAAAAGATGCAAATCAAATTATAAAACCAGAAAGGCTAAGTGTAAACGCTAAGAGAAACCTCAAGCTTCAGAGACGTGAAACCTAAAATGAAACCGGGAATCGAAGACCATAGAAAAGGCAATGGGAAGGCAGATGTTGAAGAATCGATTTCACGCATATACCCTTTCATAACCAAGGTATTTAATGTATATGAAATCCAAAAATCCGGAGAGATACTTTATTTTTTCGGCACCCCTAAAACAGATGCCGAAAATGTAATGGGAGAACTCTGGGCTCCTCTCGAACAGCAAGGGCTTGGAGTTACCCTGAGGTACGAGCTTGGGGAACACGTTCTTATTGTTGCTCCTGTAAAGAAGGCAAAGGAAAAAGTCTGGATAAATCTCGTACTTTTCATAGCAACAGTATTTACAACCATGATCTGCGGAGCCTGGATGTTCGGGGTTGACCTCTGGAGTGATCCCCTGCAGGTTTTCCAAGGTTTGCCCTTCACCTTTGCAATACTGGCTGTGCTCGGCTCTCATGAGATGGCTCACTATGCAATGGCGAGATACCATGGAATGAAAACTTCCCTTCCCTACTTCATCCCGTTTCCGACTTTTATAGGCACAATGGGAGCGGTAATCCGTTACAGAGGACCTATCCCCAACCGAAAAGTTCTCTTTGATGTTGGAATTGCGGGTCCTCTGGTGGGGCTTTTTGTCTCAATTGCGGTCACCATAATAGGGCTAAATCTTGATGCGCCTGCGATCAAACCATTGCCCGATTCCCTGATGTTTGAGCTTGGTCTCCCACCTCTTTTTATAATGGTCCAGAAGCTTGTCGGTGTTACTGGGAGCAACCTGCACCCCGTAGCTTTTGCAGGCTGGGTGGGGATGT
Source organism: Methanosarcina subterranea (assembly GCF_055385895.1). Lineage (NCBI taxonomy): Archaea > Methanobacteriati > Methanobacteriota > Methanomicrobia > Methanosarcinales > Methanosarcinaceae > Methanosarcina > Methanosarcina subterranea. The sequence continues at coordinate 4,747,719 of NZ_AP042426.1, forward strand.
TTGTAACCCTCCTGAATCTCCTGCCTGCAGGGCAACTTGACGGAGGGCACGTGCTCAGGGCAATGCTCGGCAAAAAAGCGGACAGGGTTTCTACGATGATGCCGCGTATCCTCTTCTTGATAGGTTTTTATGTGGTTTACTGGTTAGAGGGAGATGGATTTATATGGATATTCTGGGCTCTCTTCCTCTGGGCTTTTGCAGCAGCCGGGCATCCTTCCCCTCTTCACGACAAAGTGAAGCTGGATAGAAAGCGCATCCTCATAGGGATAATTACCTTTATACTTGGCCTGCTTTGCTTCACTCTGATCCCTTTTAAGCCCATAATCTGAAGAGAATCGAAATCTGAAGAGGATAGAAACCTGAAAAAAGCACTGAAAAAAGGAGAAAAAATAATGAACGTGCATTTCCGGTATAGCAAAAAGAACTCTTACAGTTTTGCGGTCCTTTCACCTTTGCTTCCTGAAGCCGGATTTACGGACATGCCCCTGGACGGGATCATGATCTACAGTTTTACTACAAAGCAGGCAGAGAAAGTATTTAGAGAAGTAAAAAATGCAGAAACCGACTCAATCTTCGTTGCAGGCGGACCTCACCCTTCCGGGTCTCCGGAAGAGACGCTTGAGTATTTTGATTATGTAGTGCTTGGTGAAGGGGAAGAAACGCTTCCAGAACTTGTTAAGGTCCTGAAGGAGGGAAGAGACCCGGGAGTGGTAAAGGGAATTGCTTATAAAACCTCGGATACCGGCAAGATAACAATAACTCCTGAAAGGCCGCATGTGAACCTGGATATATATCCCTGTTTTGACCCTAAAAAGCTTCGGGCTCCCGTTGAGATCAGCCGCGGCTGCCCCTGGGGCTGTAAGTACTGCCAGACTCCGAGGCTTTTTGGAAGAGAGGTCAGGCACAGAAGCGTTGATTCCATCCTGAAGAATGCACAGCACTATGATGACCTCCGTTTCATAGCTTCAAATGCTTTCGCTTACGGAAGCGATGGGATTCACCCGAGGTTCGATAAGGTAGAAAAACTGCTCTCTGCCCTTTATGAACTACCTGATAAAAAGATTTTTTTCGGGACTTTCCCTTCCGAGGTCCGTCCAGAGTTCGTGACCGAGGAATCTGCCGAACTTGTGAGAAAATACTGTGCAAACGACAGCCTTAGCCTGGGAGCTCAGTCAGGAAGTGACCGCATCCTTAAAGAAATAAGGAGAGGGCATACGGTTGAGGACAGCATCTCAGCTGTTGAGTGTTGCCTTGAACATGAGATCGTCCCGGCAGTTGATTTTATCTTCGGGCTTCCCACCGAAACCCAAGAAGACCAGGAAAAAAGCCTGGACCTGGTGCGCTGGGTCTGCAAAAAAGGAGGGACTGTCCGGGCTCACTACATGACCCCGCTTCCTGGAACTCCTTATGCATCATCAGTCCCCTCGGAAGTTAGCGACCATGTACGGCGGGAGCTTGGGAAACTTGCCCTTGGGGGAAAACTAACAGGTTACTGGGAAAAATACAGGAAAACCTAAAATAAAAATCTAAAAAAAGGAAGGAGAAACGGATTAAAGAAAGCCGACGATGTTACTCCATACCGGCTTCTAAACTTTAATCCTGCTTTTTGCAATAAATCTGTTTTGAACTAACCGCACAAGGAGACCTTTATTTTGATCCTGTTACTCACTCCTCTGTCAATCCTTTAATCGGAATTAAACTCCGGTCTGTATCGTTTTCAAAGATGTTATTTTATTTGCAGGTTTGATCTATGCCTGTTTTTAAAGTATGCTCACTAATTTCTCAGCTTTAATGGTTCGTGTACTTTAAAGGATATCTTTGATCTCGTACTCAGTCCTCTTTTTGATATATGCTTATTGATCTTGTATTGGTCTCATTCATCTTAGCAGGTGACTTCGAACCTTCTGATACTTTTATTATTTAGGAGGCATATGTTTTTCAGATTAGGAGGCTCTAATGCTGGCACATTTATTTACGGGAAAAATGCACCTCGTTTTCATTCCCATATGTAAGAAATACTTTAAACTATTTATAATTTATTGTTACTTATTTTCTATTAACTCATACTCAGTGTTAATTACGTGAGTAGAAGCCATAAAAACAGAATAGATAAAAAGAAATTTTACAAAAAAGCGATCTATAAAATAGGTTCAAAAAGAAGATGATTTTTGGTGAAGGACAGAAAATTTATTAGAAACTCATAGCCAGTCATTTTTTTGGCTCCAGTTCTATGTCAAGTAATATGAAATTAAGAGAGGCAGATCAAGGCCCAATTTAACTTGAACCTCATCTGCATTTTTATCTATCCTGTAGATTCACTATCATTACTCGAATACATTACTCCGGGCTCTGTTGAGAATCTGCATGCCGAAAAAATGGTGCTGGTAAAATTGCTTTCAGACCATTTCCGCCTTCAAAACCATTTCCAGACCTGCCTGCATTAATTCTTCGGCTCTTTCCTGTTTTTTTGCCTCGGCAAAGATCCGGAAAATAGGCTCCGTACCTGAAGGACGGATAAGGACCCACCCATCATCGTACCAGATCTTGACCCCATCAATAGTATCTGTTACGAGTCCCATGCTTGAGGTCTCATACCTGATTCTCCCCATAGTACCTATGACATCCCTGGAAGGCGTTTTGGTCTTTGCATTGAAGTATACAGGCACACTTTTAGTTAATTCGGAAAACTTTTTCCCTCCGGCAAGGATCTCAAGGATTTTAGCACATGCCATGGCTCCGTCCCGGCAGTACTGGTGCTTGGGGAAAATAAGGCCTCCATTGCCCTCGCCCCCGAAAACGGCATTTACGTCCATCATTTTTCTGGCGACATTGATTGAACCGACAGCTGTCCAGTAAAGTTCAACCCCTTCTTCCTTTGCGACATCAGCCATGCGCTGGGAAGAACTGACAGGAGTGACTACAGGCCCTTTTTCATTCTCAAGCATGTATTTCGTCATCATGGCAAGCAGGATTTCCTCGTTTACAAATTCCCCATTTTCATCCATAAAGACTATTCTGTCCGCATCCCCGTCATGTGCTGCCCCGAAGGCTGCCCCTGTCTTTTTAACAAGGTCCGAAAGCTCTGTCAGGGCTTCAGGTGTGGGTTCGGGATTCCTCCATGGAAAGGTCCCGTCAGGCTGAGCTCCGAGTGTCAATACTTCACAGCCAAGTTCCCTGAGCAGGAAAGGAAGGGTAAGGGAACCAGCTCCGCAGCCCGTATCCACCACTACTTTAAACCTCCGGCTGCGTATGGTCTCAGCATTTACTGCACGGATTACGTTTTTTATATAATAATCATTAACTGACAGGTCAGTCCTGAAACTTCCCGTCTTTTCCCATGAGACCACTGAGAATTTGCCTGAAAAATAAATTTTTTCAATTTCTCTCTCTCCTTCCCTCGGGAACTCTGAACCGTCTCCTGCAATTAGCTTGATCCCGTTGTATTCCCTGGGATTGTGAGATGCCGTGATAACGATCCCGGCGTCAGCATAGTCGCGCACATAGTATTGGATAGAGGGAGTAGGGACAGTTCCTACATCAATCACACTCAGACCTGTTGCAAGAGCTCCGGCAATTGCTGCAGATTTCAGCATCTGGCCCGAAATCCGGGTATCACAGCCTATTGCGACCGTACCTTTTGAGCCCATATACGTGCCAAGGCTTTTAGCTAAATTGACTGCCAGTTCAGGCGTTACAAATTCATTGGCGATGCCACGCACACCATTAGTTCCGAATAATTCCATTTAAGATCTCCATCTCATTATTTGCATCAAAATTATACTACTATAAGGAAACCAGGTATAAGGAAATTAGGTCCTAATTAGATTTATTATTGTAACCAGAGCTCTGATAGGAAAACAAAGCTTCGATACGAAATTAAAACATCTTTGAAGTTAAGTAAACAACTTTTGAAACGGCGTCATTTCGAGAGCCTTTATAACTCAGGAAAAAGCACCATTAAGTATCCCCATATCCCCTTATTATGACTGTTGCAAGACAACTGACTATAGGGTTGGAAAATACATATATCTTATTAGCTGAAAACTCGTTATTAATGGACATTGTAAAGGTCGAAATGATAAGAGAGGCTATTAGAGCCAGAGAAAGCGCGATTATTGCATTTTCAGGGGGAGTGGATAGTACAACTCTTGCAGCTCTTGCATTTGAAGAGCTTGGGAAAAAAGCCCTTGCCGTAACTATAGATTCTCCGCTTTTTCCCAGGCAGCAGCTCGAAACAGCTTCCCAGACAGCCTGTGAAATAGGTATTCAGCATAAGATACTCCCGTTCTCCCTGAACAGCGTGCCCTATTTTTCCGCAAATACAATTAACAGGTGCTATTTCTGTAAAAAAGCCCTTCTTGAAACCCTGGTAGAGCTCGCAGATAAAGCCGGATATAATGTCGTGCTTGAAGGGACAAACGCTTCAGAGATAAAAGGAGAAAACCGCCCCGGGTATAGAGCAATCGAGGAAGCAGGTGAAAAGATATTTTCCCCATTTGTGGAGTTTAACGTTACAAAGGAGGAGATCAGGGAGATTGCCTCAAACCGCTCCCTTTCCGCAGCCAGCAGACCATCTGCAGCCTGTCTTGCCACACGCATTGCTTACGGACAGCCTATCACTACCGAAGCTCTTGAGAAAATAGAAAAAGCTGAAGAATATCTTTTATATCTGGGTTTTACACAGTTCAGAGTCAGAATGCATTCCAACCTTGCCAGGATAGAGGTTGCTGGCGAAGAGTTTGAGGATGCACTCCGCAAAAAAGAAAAAATATCCAGACATCTTAAATCTCTTGGCTTTGACTATGTAACCCTCGATCTTGAGGGGTTTCGTTCAGGAAGTATGGATGAGCCCTTCATGCGGAAAAAGGCTGAGGAAGGGAGAAAAACAGAAGAAGAATGAAACAGAAGAATAAAATACCAAAGTAACAAGATTGGTAGGATAAGTCTTATTGATCATAAAAAGACTGACTGCTGGAAAAAACATGACAGAAATTCTAATCCGAAAAGCCGAAGAAAAAGATCTCCTTTCAATTCAGAGACTACTATCTACTTATTTTCTGGATATGGAAGAGCTTGAACCCGGAGATTTTGTGCTGGCTGAGATGGAAGGAAAGGTTATCGGATGTGCTGCGTTTATCAGGGACACAGCCGGAGAGAAGAATTTTCTGGAGCTTCATTCCATCGCCGTACACCCGAACTTTCGGGGAAAAGGGGTCGGAACCAGGCTTATGGAGTACCTTATAAATACTATTAGTTGCCCTGATACTCCCGGAGCTCCTGACTGTGAATTATATGTGAGGACAACTGCTCCTGGCTTTTTTGAAAAACTTGGATTTATAGGATTGAAGGATGCTGAGAAGTTAATTCTCTGGGAAGACTGCAGAAAGTGCGAGCATTTTGAGAAGTGTACACAGCACGCTATGAAGTTTTCTCTAGTTTCCTGAAGAAACTGGGCTGATAGGGTTAACGAAACATTATTTTACAAAAAGCATAATGAAGCAGTTTATGCTCACTCTTGGAATCGTTAATACCTATGATAAGATAAAAGTCCTCGATGCCCACTACCGTGCAATTGCCAGAGCTGCGCCAATCTGTCATGCTTTTGGGTTCCACCTTGCCCTTTATGACTTTCCATTCAAAATGACTGCAGAAGAGCTTGTCGCGTTCGTAATGGAGAAAACCACAATAGGAGAATCGGGAAGTTACTTAAGGATTCTTTACGAAAAAAATCATCTTTCGGTGTCCGACCTCCCAAAAAAAGGTTTTCCATCCCATTTTGGAGAAATAGTTATTACCACTTCAAAGCCGGACCCAAAAAGACAGGTTACGCCTGTAAAAATAGCTGAAGAAGCGTTACGCAACCGTTCATTTTTATTTCTTGTGGGCCTCGGGCATAAAGGGCTTCCGAAAGAGCTCTTTGAAAGAGGAAAATATCACCTTGATATCACCCGCAAAGGGCTTTCCCTTGAAACGTGCACTGCAATAGGGGCTATTCCTGCCCACCTCTCGGGGCTAATGGAAAATCTGGAATATAAAAAATAAGCTTAAGCTAAATTTATGAACAGGGAAAAATAACCGTTTTAAGCACATTTATTTGAGAATATGATATAACCCAAAAAATTTTAGAAGAAATCAAAAAATATTCCGGAATAGATATATATTACGAATTACAATTAATAATTTGTTGTGGGTAAGAACAACGCCTGTTGCGCTGTTATGGGGTTTGCAACCTGAAGGACTTAGGATTCTGACCTTCATTTCAGAATTTCATCCTGAAGGACCGGGAATTCCAGTTCGAGGAATTTCACCGGAAAGATTTGAGCTCTGACCTGCAGTACAGTTTACCCTTTCGAAATGGGCAAGAATTCTGCCCTGACCGCAGGGACCTGTGTCTGGAAGGAGTGAAGTTTTAACCCTGACAGAGCGCAAACATTGAAGAGACAGGAGGAAAACTTATGAGTGAGCTAAATCACGAAGACAGAAAAAGAAGTGAATATAGATACAAACACCGCAAAAACGGTTACCATACCGTTGTAAAAGGCTGTACAGACAGCCTCGACTCAGATGAATTAGACCTTTACCGCTTTATGATAGGCGGTGTGCAGGGTAAATAACCTGCATAAGCTTTTTTTATTTCTCGTTCCTAAAAAAGAAGCATGTACGATGTATATGCGGTCCGTGAAGATTTCCCTGTTTTAAAAGAAGTTGTGTACCTTGACAGCACAGCCACTACTCAGACACCAATTCCTGCAGTTGAAGCCATGGTCGAATACTTTTACAGGTATGCCGGCAACCACGGAAGAGGAGCGCACCGCCTTGCCAGGGAGACCACAAACCGCTATGAAGATGCGCGGGAAATTGTTGCCCGTTTCCTGAATGCAGAATCTTCAAATACGGTATTTACGAAAAATACAACCGAAGGGATCAACCTTGTTGCAAACAGCTATCCCTGGCAGGCAGGGGACCACATCGTGACAACCATGCTCGAGCACCATTCAGACCTCCTGCCCTGGCTGCGCCTGCAGAAGAAAGGGGTAAAGGTAACAGTTGTAAGCCCGGACCGCAAAGGCATAATTGACCCGCAGGTGATAGAAAATGCTCTCACAGACAGGACAAAGATTATCGCCATAACCCAGGTTTCAAACGTTTTCGGCTCTATCCAGGATGTTAACAGGATTACTAAACTTGCCCGCAGAAACGGGGTAAAAACTCTTATTGACGGCGCCCAGTCTGCAGGACATATGCCAGTAGACCTGAAAGACCTTCGATGCGACTTTTTTGCAACCGCGGGGCACAAAGGTCTGCTTGGCCCGCAGGGAACTGGTGTACTCTATATAAGAGAACCGGAAGTGCTGGAAAGTGCCTCAGTGGGGGGAGGTACGGTTTCGGATGTCAGCGGACTTGCGTACACGCTTGAGCCATCACCGGCATGTTTTGAAGCCGGCACTCCGAATATTCCCGGGGTTATCGGGCTTGGCAGAGCAGTAGAATATGTGGAAAAAATAGGGGTTTCTGAGATTGAAAAATATGAAGCGAAACTTTCCGGGCAAGCTGCAGAGAAGCTCTCAGAACTCGAGCACGTAGAGGTTTACGGGCCTGAAAATCGGGCAGGAATTGTGCCTTTTAATGTGAAAGGGCTTCATGCTCACGATGTTGCCCTGATCCTTGACCAGACAAGAAAAATTTGCGTCCGCAGTGGTCACCACTGTGCAATTCCGATTACCCGCTTCCTTGAAGTTGACAGCACTGTGAGGGCTTCCTTTGCGCTCTACAATACAGAAGAAGAAGTAGATATACTTATAAATGCAGTTAACGCGCTTAAAGCACTTGTATCCTGAAAAATACCTGTACTTGAAACACCTTCTAAAAAGACATATGAAAGTCTTATCCTGAAAAATTTCATTCGATACTTAAATAGAAGTTAAGTGAAGATATGTTATTTCCTGGCATATGTTTCTTACTTTTTAGAGATTGATATTAATACAGGTACTGGAGAATATCAGTACATAATAGGAGATTTAAGTAAGTTACTTTAATCTAATTCTTTTCAGGAGCAAGATAAATGGAACGAATAACGAGTGGAATAGAATCCCTTGATTTAATCCTTGGAGGGGGCTATCCCAGAGGAAAAGGAATACTCATCACAGGATCTACAGGTTCAGGAAAGACAATAATGGGCATACATTTCCTGTACAGCAACTGCTCCGGAGGAAAGAGGGGGCTTTTGATCCTTACAAGAGCACTTCTGGAAGATGTTATACTCCAGTCAAAATCGCTGGGAATGGATCTTGAACCTTTTATTGGTTCCGGGATGCTTGTGGTAGAAAATGTGTTTCAGAGCAGAATTCAGGAGACTCTCTGTTCTTCCCACCTGGGAAAAGGGCTTGAAGCAGCAGAAAAAGATAGGGTTGAGATGATCAAGGATCTGGCTGAAAATATAGATATTGTGGTTCTGGACAGCCTTGGAGCTCTTACCAGAACACGTAATTGTGTGGGCAATGAAGCCCTTAGCAAGTTTGACGCTCTTTACAGTATTTTGGCAAGATATGGTTGCACTTCGCTTTTTCTCATGGACGACCGTGCCCACAATCAGCATCAGGGTTTTGCAGATTATCTTGTGTTCGGGAAAATAGAACTGAAACTGAGAGAAGATACAGCAAACGGAAAATTATTGCGTATGCTTTCAGTTACAAAAATGAAGGGTACATACCTATCCGGTGACAAGCTCTTCTTTGAGCTTACTCCTTCAGGGATGAGAGAGAAGTAAAGCTTCGAGACTATTTTCAGAGCTGAGAACCTGTTCTCTAAAAATCTTTTTCTTGAATCTTAATCGTCCACGGTCAAGCAGTTGATATTTGACACTATATTTTTTTAGTGCGGTTGAAGATTGATCCTTAATTTGATCGAAGCCAATCGATCAGGACCCGCACGATGTCTATAAAGAAAGGTTGAAAGAAAGGTTGAAAGATGCCATTAAGGCTGCCCTGTAATAATATCAACCGGCTAACTGTGGACCACCTGAATCTTCAGCTTTACAAAAAGCCAGGCATACTGATTAATTTGTATCAGATTTTACAGTCCTGAAGGATCTAATTTAGAATTATTTTAATTAGAATTATTTTTATTAGAATTATTTTTATTAGAATTATTTTTATTAGAATTATTTTCAGAACTATGAGTATGTAATTTTAACTTTTCCCAAATTGTTCCCATTTTAACTTAAACCATGTTTTTGATTCTGTTTTTAACCTTAATTCTGTTTCTAACTTTAACTCTATTCTTAACTTAGCCCCATATATCTTAATGAAAAAATTTATTATTTACTGTATAATTAAATTTTTTCATTAATTACCTTTAAACCTTACTAGAAGATTTTTAGAGGAGAAATAATCATTTTATTAGCTTATATGGAAAGTTAAAATTTAGTAAGACACCGGCATATTGTAGGAAGATTTTATAAGATGTTGTTCCCTATATACCGTAAGGAGAAATCTGAAGGCGAGAGTATGGATGAAGTGACAGAAATCTCGGAAAAGAGAAGTTTTATTTCGGGGTTATTCGGGAAAACAGGCGATAGTAACTCCATCTCAGATGTACTAAAAAGGGCTAAAAGTTATTTTGATAAGCCTTTAAGAAGCATGCCTATGTACGACCAGGAAAAAGAAGGACCTGTTGTAGAGTTTGAAGTGCCTGAAGGCTTAAAAGAAATAGAAAGGTACTGGCTTCAAGAACCTTATGCTCTGGTATCGATCCTAGAAGACCGCAGAACAAGATACTACAGGCTGGTTGAACCTTCCCTCACAAAGTTTGAAAAAGAGCTGCTTGAAAGGCTTTATGAGGATTTTCAGGATATTTTGGTTTTGAACCCTACAACTTCTAAAATAGAGAAAGATGCGCTCCTTGTAGATAAAACGCTTTTCCTTCTTGAGCGTTATAAAGCTGAAATTCCGTCATCAGCTGTTCACAGGATTATGTATTACCTCAAAAGGAACCTGCTTGGTTACGAAAAAATTAATTCTCTTCTTTACGACCCTTATATAGAAGACATATCATGTGACGGTGTCGGAGTTCCGCTCTATATTTATCATACCAGGTATCTCAATATTGAAAGTAATATTTCTTTTGAAGAAGAAGAACTTGACTCACTTGTAATCAAGATGTGTCAGCTGAATAACAAGCACATTTCCGTCAGCCAGCCAATTGTGGATGCAACGATCCAGGACGGATCAAGGCTTCAGGCAATGTTAGGGAGAGAAATCACTCCCCGCGGCAGTTCGTTTACTATCCGTAAGTTCAGAAAAGATCCGATAACACCTATTGACCTGCTAGGCTTTAAGACGTGTGATATGGAAATGCTGGTATACCTCTGGCTGGTCATTGAAAACGGATACAATATGCTTTTTGCAGGAGGAACGGCTTCAGGAAAAACCTCAATGCTTAATGCCACATCCCTTTTCATGCCTTCTACAGCCAAGATAGTATCTATAGAGGACACAAGGGAACTCTTACTCTATCACAACAACTGGGTCTCGGGTATTTCAAGGGAAAGCTTTGCTGCAGACGCTACAGGGGAAGTTTCCATGTACGACCTTTTAAGGGCTTCCCTGAGACAGCGTCCGGACTTCATCATCGTAGGTGAAGTAAGAGGCAGTGAAGCCCTTACTCTGTTCCAGGCAATGTCAACGGGGCATGCAACAAGCTCGACAATGCACGCAGGAGATGTGCAGACCGTTATAAACAGGCTTACCCACGAACCCATAAATGTGCCTCATATTATGCTGCAGTCGCTTGATGTGCTCTGTATCCAGGAACAGGTGTACATCGAAGATAAAAGAGTAAGGAGAACAAGAAGCCTTGTCGAAGTCCTTAACGTTGACAGTGAGACAGGAGACCTTGGCATAAACGAACTTTTCAACTGGGAACCTTCTGAAGACTGTTTCCTGAAAGTTGGGGACTCCCATCTCATGCAGGAAATCATGCACGTTAGAGGATGGGATACAGGCCAGTTGAGAAATGAGATAGAGAGCCGAAGACAGATTCTTACCTACCTGTATGAGAAAAATATGAGGAGTTATGTCCAGGTATCTCTTGTAGTGCAGGCATATCAGAGTTATCCGAAAATGGTCATGGAAGGCATAGAAAACGACACCCTGCACAGTATGATACAGGATATGGTTGCTTAAGAGGGGGGAGCATGACTTACACTTCTGTGGACGAACTGGCATACAGAACTTTTGGGGACTTTTTCTACAAAAACGCACATGATATTCTTCGAATAACATGCCCAAAAAGATGAAAGTCCTTTTATACCTAACTTTTTTGTTTATTAACTCCATCATTACCTTAGGACAGTAAGGTTGTCTTTTCTTTGGTTCTGTGAAACCGTCAAAAAACTAATCAGCGAATTGCCATCGAAGGCCCAGATGTGACTTTGATCACGGATGCCAAATTGCCTTTGAGGCAATTCCACTGTCCTTGAAATGATGGAGTAATGTAAATTGGAAGGAGAAATAAACAAATCTTGTGGTTTAGACATTCACAAACATTTTGTCATTGCTACTATTCTCAGCAGATCCGGTGAAAAACAGCTACAACGTTTTGATAGAGATGATGATGGAATTTTAAACCTTAAAAATTGGGTGACATCAGAAGAATGTGATGTTGTTGCCTGTGAATCAACAAGTGACTTCTGGGTTCCGATTTATGAGTCATTGATAGATCATTTGCCTGTTATAGTTGGAAATGCGCGAGATATGAAAGCATTTACACATAAAAAGACCGATAAGATAGATTCGGAAGTCATTGCACAACTTGCATTGAATAAAATGATTCAACCGTCAAGAGTTTTTCCTAAAAAGCACAGGGAATTCAGGTCGTATGTCAGGCTCAGGTTAACTCTTGTAAGAAAAAGGACAGATATAAAAAATGAAGCTCATGCTATTCTTTCTTCTGAAATGTTACATCTAGGTGATGTGCTAACAGACATTTTCGGAAAAAATGGAAGAGCAATTCTATCAGGAATTTCTTCAGGAAAAAATATTGATCAGATTATAGAATCACTTTCTCCAAATGTTCGGAAGAAAGCTGGTCAGATAAGAGAGATTCTGAACAGAGAAATATCTCAGAGTGCTGCAATAAGGCTTCAGATGTGCCTGAACATTATAAAACATCTGGATGAAGAAATCGAAATTCTGGAAAGAGAAATTTTCAATTACGCTTATAGAAATCATAAACATGAAATGGAAATTTTAATGTCAGTTCCTGGGATTGGAGAACTGAGTGCGGCAACTTTAATTGCTGAGATAGGAAACTTCAAAGACTTTTCTTCAGGGGATAAACTTGCTTCATGGCTTGGGATAGTTCCGAATGTGTATCAATCTGCAGATAAATACCATAATGGAAGAATCACAAAGAGAGGATCAAAAGTAGCAAGGTGGATTCTGACACAGATTGCTCAAGCAGCAGCAAGAAAGAAGAATAGCAGGTTAAAAGAGTTTTTTAACAGAAAAAAGAAGTCAATTGGATATGCAAAGGCGATTATTGCCCTGGCAAGGAAAATTGCAACGATAATATGGCATCTTATCACAAGTGATGAGATGTATGAAGATGAGACAGGGTATGAAAAGGGAGAAGTTCAAAAGAGAAAGATTGTTGAAACTGAAATATTTTCGGCTGATGAACGGATCAAAATAATTAGTGGAATATTCGCAATTATGGGAAAAGAAGACAGAGAGAGTACGTGAGGAAGATATCCTCATGTACTTTCATGCCAAATAAGGAAAGCTTCCAGGAGCTCAAAGTAAAGATACGTCACTCCCATATTCCAGTGTCAGTAGACCAGTACCTGGCATCGGCCTTTATGTACTCGATCTTCGCAGGCATAATTGGAGGAGTTTTCGGGCTATGGCTCGGGCTGAAAACTTTTGGAGACCCTATTTCTCGTCTCAGCCTTTTTGTGGATTCCACAAGGGCAGGATTTGTAGAAGAGTACTTTTATTTACTTGCTATTTTAGTTGCCCTTTTATTATTCGTTATAAGTTTTCTTACAGTCTTTGGTATTGCATACATCTACCCTTATTTTCAGGCAGATACCCGGAAAGCCTGCATTGATAAATCAATGCTGCCGGCGGTAACTTACATGTACGCCCTGACAAAGGGAGGCATGTCAATCTATGATGTTTTCAGGTCTCTTAGTAGGTATACCCATATATTTGGTACAAGCGCGGAAGAAATTTCCTATATTGTGCGCGATATGGATTACCTGGGAAAGGATTTTATAAGTGCCCTTAAAGAAGCAAAGGAACGCACCCCTTCGGAAAGTTTTAAGGATTTTGTTGACGGCCTGATCCTTGTTTCAAGCAGCGGAGTCATAACCGACTATATAAAAAATAAATCCGAGCAGTACCAGGATATGGCGGAACTGGCAAACCGTAACCTGTTAAAGAGGCTGGACGTCCTTGCAGAAGTCTATGTAACCGTGCTTGTTGCAGGCCCGTTATTCATAATGGTAACCCTTGTAGTGCTGCAGTTTTTCAGGCCGGCTTCAGCCCAGATCCTTTACATGTTAATTTATTTTATAATACCCCTTGCAACCTTGCTCTTCATAGTGCTTCTTGATACGGTAGGAGAACTCTCCATGAGCCCGGAAAAGGGAAATGCTTCTGGTTATCCCATAAACCTTTCCGATATCCCGGAACTCAGCTCAGAGCTCAGTTTAGAAGAGGAGGAAAAAAGAGACAAAAAGTTAAAGCTATACAGGCAGCTTTACAATATCAAGGACCTTATTTTCAATCCGTACAGGACTATCCGGGACGAACCCAGATATACGTTCTTTTTAGGCGTCCCTCTTGGGCTTTATTATCTTACCCATCTTCCTGAAACTCTCAAAGACAGTATCAATTTCAATTTCCACTGGAACCCGAACTTTGCCCATATCAGCGACAGCAGTGTTCAATTTATCAGCGCAATTGATGATTATCTGGTCATTTTTATCATTATCGCACTCATTCCGTTCCTCATATTTTACGAAATCAGGGCATGGAGGATGCGAAAAATTGATGAGAGAATGCCTGATCTGCTGAGAAACCTCTCAAGTATGAACGATTCGGGCATCTTGCTCTCTAATTCCTTAAAAATAATTGCAGAATCCAAGATGGGACTCCTCAGCAAAGAACTCAAAAAGCTAAAGGAAGACCTCTCATGGGGGACTTCCACTTCAAGAGCCCTCATAAAACTGGAAAACAACATCCGGACTGCATCATCAAGCCGGATTCTCCATACCCTCATAAAAGCAAATGAATCCACAAGCGACCTTAAAACTGTTCTCTCCATTACGGCAGAACAGGTAAAGGGCGAAGAGAGGCTAAAAAAAGAGCGTTCTTCGGAAATGGTCGTCTATGTTGTTACCATCTACGTAGCCTTTTTCGTCTTCCTTTTCATCGTTTACATCCTGGCTGTGCAATTCTTCCCGGAAAGTGCATCATTCAAGAATTCGTCCCAGGGAATGGGATCCGGAGGGATAGGAAACGGCTACTTCAACGTAGAGGAGTACACTATGCTCATGTACCACTCGGCTCTTGTCCAGGCTATAACTTCCGGGCTTATTGCCGGAAAGATGGGGCAGGGTTCGGTATACATGGGCCTGAAGTACAGCGTAAGCATGATGATGATTACCTACGCAGTCTTTACAATGTTCGTTTAAGGTGTTCTTATGCAAGAAACTCCTGGGAAAGGAACCACAAAAGAGGCTGCCGTTTCAGAAATAATGGGTGTCGTACTCCTTACAGGTATAGTAGTTATCATGCTCAGCGCCCTTGGAGTAACTGTTTTCTCGATGGAAGGACCTGACGATGTTCCTCATACAAGGCTGCAAGCATGGATGGACAGCCCGGAAAATAAGATTTACCTGAAGCACAGTGGGGGAGAATTTCTTGATACAAAAGATTGTGAGATCTTGCTTAATTTCAAGGGGGAGAAGTATGTCTACTCTTCGGAGAGAATCTTCGAAGGCCTTGGAAACGAAACCGTCTGGAGACTCGGAGAGGTTCTAACAATCGATACCCGAAATGTATGGGGAATTGACATTAAAAACGATGATGAGATAGAGCTATTTCTGGTTGACATTCCCTCGAAACAGCCGATCCAGATAGCCAGGCTAACAAAGAAGTACGAAACAAGACCCAGTTTAAGGATATGGATTACGCCGAAAGGAAAAATAGTTGATACTTCAGGAGGTTATGGAGAACTTAACCAGATCAAATATGTGGATAGTGAAACTCCTTATGATGTACTATCGAATATGAACGATAAGGAAAGATCTTGCACAGTCTATCACCCATCATTAAATAAAATAAATTCAAGCGAATATCATGAATTTAATTTTGACATCAACCCATTAGAATATGGATTAGATCCAGGGTATACTTTTTCAAACGTGACCTTAAAAATTGTATATCATTCGCATGATATAGCTACTAAACAGATTAGAGTAAAGATTTATGACGCAGGCGAACCCGATGGATGGATTTATCTCACAAAAGACCTGCCGCCACGGACCAGTACTTTTGAAGCTGAATATTATAATCTCACAGACTACATCCAGAATGCCCAAGAACTTAAGAGTTTTGATGTAAGAATTGAAGCCTGGGCAGAAAATACTCAAAAAAGTATATACATTGATTATATCGGTTTATGGATAGAATAATTTTTTAAGGGAGTAAAAATATTCTGAAAAATGTGGAATACTCCTACATCAATCCATAAAAAAGTAATAAGTTTTTGTGAGTTTAAAGGACTTATCAAATAAGAGAGGAATAGAGGAATCGGTTTTGCCGAATATAAAAGAATTAATAAAAAGCCGCTCCGCGGTTTCGGATGTCGTAGGAGAAATGCTCATGACTACAATTGCGGTAATCCTTATAAGTTCAATTGCAGTTTTCATTTTTTCTTATGATGGAGCCGCTGATGTACCCCGTGCCCAGGTAAAAGGATGGATGAACGCACAGACAGATACAATCTACCTGGAACATGGCGGAGGAGAATTCATCGATACGGAAGCTCTTGAAATTGCGGTAAATATCAACGGAGATCGATATACTTATTCCTCGCCCCAAATTTATGCAAACCTGGGAAATAAAAACAGCTGGGAACTGGGAGATAGAATAGAGATCGATACCTATAGCGCGTGGACTCGTGATATAAAAGAGGAAGACGAGGTAAACGTATACCTGATCGATAAACCCTCAAAGAAAGTATTCCAGAACCTTCGGCTTTCCACCGGAGAGATTGCGGATTTCGGCTGATAGTTATGAGAGACGCTTGTGTAAACATACAAATCTCCATGTTGAATACATGGTGCTGCATGTAAGTCAAAAACTAAAAAGCAGGAAAGGGAAAAAAGATGAAAATCAGGTTCTTTGAATCAATCTCTCCTTTTTGCAGATCCTCTTCTTTTTGCAAATCCGAATCAGGAGTGTCCGTCGCTGTTGCTGCAGCCCTGCTGCTTGGAATAATAGTTGCCACAATGACAACAGTCCAGCTTAACTATGTGCCTGTCTGGAAAGAAGATGCAGAATACGCACATACTTCCGACGTCTGGCAGGATATGTCCAGGCTTAAGTCTAATGTTGATATACTGGCTGCAGGGCTTGAAATAAACCCCAATGCAAAAATTGTAATTAACAGCCCGGTCCAGGTAGGAGGAGCCGATGTACCATTTATCGGAGGCACGACGACAGGCGGCACTCTTTCCATAAATAATGACGTTTCGGGCCTTTTGATAAATGTAACCACCAATACGTCCACCGGAGGATATGACAGTGGTGCAGACCTTTATTACACAGGCACGGTCACATACCGCCCGACAAACACATATTATGTAGATGAGACTTACAGCTATGAGAACGGGGCTTTGATTGTAGCCAGAGAAGGTAGATCTATGATGAAACTCGCTCCGGGAATCGTGCTTGAAGAAGGATCCAGAGCAAACCGCAGTGCAGTAAACCTCTCAATTCATGCCGTAGTCCTCGAAGGTCCCAGGGGAGTTGTGTCCAGCAACACCGTAGAAGATATCAAGCTAACCTCAAAAAGCTTCAACCGCGTCTACACTTACAGCGAGCTTGAAAAATCGATCTACAACAACACCATTAAATCTGCCTCGATTACGGTTTATACGGAAAATACAGAAGCATGGGAAAAATATTTTAAAATCTCAGCCGATAAAACTACCCTGCAGAAAGGTACGGATTATAACCTGACCAAAAACGCACACAACGTAACATTTTCCCTTTCCCCTGTCAATAAAGACCTCTATGTTGATGTCAGTAAAGCGGTTATAAAAGTCGGAGCCGGAGTATAATCAAAATTGTGAAGGCATACTACGATACTCGGCGTGGTATGTCTGCACCTTTTCTTCTGTTATATAGAATTTATCCAGTCATTAATTCTGTTCGAGTTTATGGTGACCCTTATTACAGTGAAATTTAAAAGACTGAATATTTTCATTTGTTTTTATGATTCTTTTTTCTTAAATCTGATCTTCAGTACAACATATAAAGCGAGTTTTTCAATTATATAGAATTCAATGGATAAACTCAAATTATCCAAAGTCTGTATTTTAGTCTCAGAACTCTTTAAGGCATGATTTAGTTTTTTAATCTATATCTTTAAGAGATACTTTCATACCAATAAAATGGATATTTAACTATTGAATCAAACTTAAAAGACTTTATTAATCTCAAACCAAACATTCTTCAAGAAGTTAATGGTTTCTATACCAAAGAGCTGTCTGTACTTCACAACAGAAACCAAATCTATTCATCGAAATATTGTATTGTCAATTTAAAGTACAAAAATAGTTTAGGAAATCAAATCATTTAAGGATTATTGGGGAAATGCTTCATTCCTCAGTACTGAGTATTCAACTGAAGCAGGTTAAAAAAGAAAGAGAAAAAGCACCTGAAAAGGTGCGAGCGTTTTTAAGAATTGAGATTCGTATTCAGTGTATTTAAGTCCTCAATTTTTTATCACAGATCAGCTGGCTAGTAACATTGTCAGCAATTTTGAGATTAAACACTTGTCCAGTAGGTAATGGATTGGTACTCACCGAGAAAGTTTCAATCGACCCAACAGAGAATTGCCCGGAAGGTTTTGTAATAGGCAAGAGATCAGTAGTACTACCATTCTCATAGGTAAAGCGGATTTGTGTATTTTCCCAAACAAGGGTATCCCCGCCAAGGTGCTCAATCGTCACATTATGATTATTATCTGCAAGTTTTGCATTGATGTTCGCCTGCGGTGCAGATTTAGTAGGCCCCTGGCCGAAGACGGACGAACCGATTGCAGCGGCGAGAATGACGGTGATTGCAACCATCAGCACGACACCGATTACCGGGGACACTGCTTTATTATTATTATTATTATTATTATTATTATTATTAAATATTTTTTTGAGATCCATATGATTCTCCCTCCTGAGTTAAATACCTCCAGACAGGACAACCTGCCTGAATTTTAACACTTTAATCACATAATTACAATTATTACTTTTTATAACTGCACTCAAAGATATTCTTCAGTCGTATATAAATTTTTGCTGACACTTTCTTATATTATTAAGTAACTATGGTTCTTATTTTTTATAAATGTTTCCCGGCAAACTCAAAGAATGAAGGCAATTATATTCAGACAGTCAAGTTAATATTCAATCAATAATATTGTAGAGAATTAGATAAAAATTATGGAAGGTGACTGTTACCGTGGAGGGTAAAAAATATAGGGCACTTGGTCAGGACTGCCAGGCAGTTTCAGAGGTAATAGGGCAGGTGCTCATGATAGCTGTAGTTGTTCTGGCTTTTTCTTCAATCGCTCTTACAGTGTTTTCCGATGAGGGGGCAATGAGACCACTACACGTTCCGCGCACCGACCTGCAGGAAAATATCGGTGCCGAAAGAGATACCGTGCAGATTTTTCACAGCGGAGGAGAGGCAATTGACCTTAAGGATATCAAGATAATACTCAGTGTTGATGGAAAGCAGGAAGAATTCAAAATGTCTGACCCGGATATATACGGCCACACTGTCACAGTTTTTGATCCCAAAGGCAAAGGGTTATCGCTTAATGACGTTTTTACTCTCGGGGATTGCATTGAAATCGCCCCCAGCAGTGTTGATATTAAAAATGCAAGCTCCGTCGATCTGTATTTTGTGCATACGGCGTCCAAACAGGTGATTAAGAAAGCAATGCTCTGAAGAGATTTCGAGGATTGGTAAAATTCTTTTTAGTTTCAGAGGTTTTTTGATAGAAAAGTTAATAACTTAATAATAATTATATAGAAGTTTATATTAACGCAAGGTACAAACGTTTCTAAAATAATTTAGAATTTTGATTGTGTAAATTATTTAACTGATTACCGAATACTCTTTATATTTTTTAAATAAAAATCTAATAGAAATAACGCTCAATAAATAACAGTATAATAGCATAGAGAATCGGATATAGTTTTATGGTTGGTGACTTTTATCGTGGCGGGGAATAAAAAGTTAAGGGAACTTACCCGGGACTGTCGGGCGGTTTCAGAGATAATAGGACAGGTTCTTATAATGGCAGTAGTGGTGCTTGCTCTTTCTGCAGTGGCTGTTGTTGTATTCTCAGACAAAGTAGCAATGGACTCCCCACATGCTCCACGTACCAATCTGCAGGAAAACATTGATAGATCAAAAAACACCCTGGAGATTTTTCACAGTGGAGGAGAAGCTATTGACCTTAAAGATATCAAGATAATACTCAGTGTTGATGGGGAGCGGGCAGAATTAGATATGTCTGACCCAGAAATCTATGACAATGCTGTTACAGTACTTGATCATGAAGGCAAAGAACTGTCTTCTGATGGAGTATTTGCACTCAGGGACTGCATTATAATCAACTCCAGCAATCAGGTTGATATTAAAAATGCAAGCTCCATCGATCTGTATTTTGTGCACACGGCGTCCAGCCAGGTGATTCAGAAAACAAAACTCTGGGTAGAGGGCAAGGAGTTCCCTGATTGGATAACTCCTCATACATTTCCTGGTGGAACAGCATATGACAATTACACTGATAAATGGCTGGATACTGAGTTAGTCGATAAAATCAACGATAGTAAATCCACAAGCACCCATATACCACAAGACCAACTGATATACGAAAATTTTACTTTTGCTATAAATACAGAGGAGCTGGAAATTCCAGATAATACATTGTTTACCAATATTACCCTGAAAATTATCTGTACACGACACGACAACAGTCCGAAGAAGACGGTGATTAGACCGGAAATTTATAATGGGTCCCAGTGGACACCTCTTGATCCTATCCCTTTTGAGGGTTCAGATGTCTATGTGGTGACAGAACGAGACATAACTAAATATGTGAAAAACACCACGGAACTCGAAAATCTCGAAGTTAAGATAACAGCTGACGGAAATGCAGCCGACCCTAGTGGAAAATATTTCAGAGTAGATTTTATAGGCATCCACCTGGATTATTAAATTATAAAGAAGGGAATTCAATCATAGGGTTTGAAGATATGACAGAAAAGATTTTAAAAAATTCACAGGTAAGCAAGCCCTTTTCTTTCCGTTCGGAATCTGCGTCATCAACTGTCATAGGGGCAGTTTTGTTGCTTGCGATCATTGTTAGCGTATTTTCGGTGGTAAGAATTGGTTATATCCCGGAATGGAAAAATGATGCGGAATATTCACACATGAATGATGTCTGGGAGGATATGGCGGACCTCAAATCAAAAATCGACTTGATGACCATAGCCCTGGCATCAGACCCAGATTCCCAGAATACTGAAATTACTATGAGTGTACCTTTCCATATGGGAGGGGGAGATGTCCCGCTTATTGGTACCATAAAGTCCAGCGGAACTCTTTCAGTAAACAAGGATGAATGTGAAATAAACATAAATACAGACTCTGATGGGGATTGGAGCAATATAATCACTTGTGGCGCTGTAAGCTACACTTCACAAAACAGGTATTATGTAGACCAGGACTTCACATACGAAGGAGGGGCTTTGATCCTTTCTCAGGGGGAACGATCTTCTATGATGCTCTACCCTTCGATTCGCTTCTCCAGAGCACCGACAAATGGATACAATGCTTCGATACACATTGTGGAGATCGATAAATATAAGTTTGCGCCATCCGACACCATATCCTCGAATACAGGGTGCTCTCTCCGCCTCACTGGCGAAAAGTTTGAGCCCCTTTACGACAGCGAGAAGGACAGTTTGGGCAACATAACTTCCTTCACTTTAACAGTTAATACTGATTATCCTGAAGCCTGGTATCTGTACCTGAAAGAAACAATGGAAGATGCACGGATAAAAGATTCTGATTATACCCTTCCATCACCGACAAATAATACTGTGATTTTAACCTTCCCCTCTGAATCAAGTGGTAAGGACCTGAACAGGCTCTATGTGAGTAAGACAAAAGTAAAGGTGGAACCGGGAATAGGAATCTAAGCTGACATTATGAACCATGAAACGAAGGGAAAAGAAATGGCTCGGAAAAACCTGTTAAAATCCGAATCTGCAGCCGCAATCGCAGTTGTAGCTGTACTACTTTTGGGGCTTGCATTCACTATAATTTCCGTGGTTAAACTAAACTATACTCCAGAATGGAAAATTGATGCGGAGAGAGACTATAGTTATGATTCATGGAGCAATATGGAGGACGTAAAAACCAGAGTAGATATGTTCACCCGGTTTATGGGTTCGGACATTGATTACCCATACGGGCTTTCCGCAACAGTTCCTTTCAGAATGGGAGGGGGAGAGGTCCCGGTATTCGAGCCCTCTAAATCCAACAGTAAGCTTGCAGTAAACACCGAAAAATGTACAATGGTTATAACTCTTGACAAGCATCCTGATGATCCTCGCACAGTTGACTGTGGGGGTGTCACCTATTATTCAAAAAACCGACAATATCCAGATCAGGTTTTCAGGTACGAGAACGGAGCCCTTATCCTTTCCCAGGGAGAAAATTCTCAGATGAAGCGTAACCCTTCATTCAATATAAATAAAACTGTGG
This sequence comes from Methanosarcina subterranea, assembly GCF_055385895.1. Lineage (NCBI taxonomy): Archaea > Methanobacteriati > Methanobacteriota > Methanomicrobia > Methanosarcinales > Methanosarcinaceae > Methanosarcina > Methanosarcina subterranea. The sequence goes on from NZ_AP042426.1 coordinate 4,769,798, forward strand.
GCAATAATTATACAGTCACCATTAATGCCGTCAACCTTACAGGAGAACCTGAATCCATATCTTCCAGCTCCCCAACTGCCCTGCGCCTTACCGGATGCTCAACAAACCATATTCTCAACAGTTACGATTACCTGAACGAAAGCGTAGACTCTTTTAACCTGAACATTTCCACCCACTATACGGATGCCTGGGTTACTTACCTTAACGACACGGCAAAGAATGCAGGCCTCGCATACGGCACTGATTACACCATTGAATCCATCCCGTATGACTACGTGTGTATATCTTTCCTCTCTACGGGCAGTAACAAACTAGAAGATCTCTACGCCAGCGAATCTGTTATCCAGGCGGAACTGGGAGCAGGAGGCTGTCTGGACAATGGAGAGGTTGACTATTCCGAATCCGACGAAGACGAGGATGAATCCGAAAAAGAACTGACTCATGGAAACAGAATTATATTAAATAAACCTGAAATCGGAGGATTTATTCTTTCGGGAACTTATATTCAATTTAAAAATAATGGACAATGGGACTATATAGAGATAGACAACAAAAAGAAAAATCTTGGAAAAGGTCAAACTGTAAAGCTTGTGATAAATGGAAACCAGACGGCCGGGTCTGCAGATATGAACGCAGGCGACATCTCAAACTTTAATTTTAATGTCGAGGTATACATTGATGGCAAATCCGAGGGTCAAGGTAAAGTCACTGGAATATGGATGGACGGTTATTCAGACTATAAATCGAATTTAACATACAAGCTTCCATCATATTTATCCGGTATAAAATTCCAGGTTGACGACAAAATCCTGATAGATGGCTGGTGGCCAGAAAATGCTTCTGCAGTCAATCTATACAATATAGGACCATCACCCACCAATAATAAGTTCCTAAGAATTGATTTCACGTCAGGAAAAACCTACTTTGACTGCAGTGCAGACTATGAAATAATTAACACCTAAGAGAAGAAGGAAGAAGTTTCAGGGACATCCCAAAACAAATAGACAATAAACAATGTATCCTATCAATGGAATAATAAGTATGGAAAATGTATCGGAATATCAGAACGAAAATGCCTGAGAAATACACCACACCTTACCCTGCCAGAAGAATCCATTCTAATGGCAGGGCTGAAGACACTGAATTGCTGCTCGCAAGGGAAGTCCCTGTTAAACTTTTTCTCGACGGAAAGCAGCTTACAACTCTTTTTTCCTCCCCGCTTGAACTGAAAGAGCTTGGAGTAGGCTATATCATAACCGAAGGAATTCTCAACTTCAGGGAGATTGCAGGGATTGAGGTGGAAGGCAATGAGGTTCACGTCCTGACGAGAAAGGAAAAAACAACCCATAACGGCAAAATATCCGGGAAAACGGGGGCAGACAAGCCGAAAATATTTGTGGATTCGGATGCTGTTTTTGACCCGAAAGCTCTTTTTGCAGGCACAGGACATCTCGAATCCGAGACATACAAACTTACCAGAGGCACCCATCTTGCCGCCCTGATAGACGGAAAAGGAAAACTCGCAGTCCGGATTGTTGATGTAGGCAGACATAATGCCGTAGACAAGGTGGTAGGTGCCGCCCTTCTCAGGGGGCTTGACATCTCACACCTGTACATGCTCTCCACAGGCAGACAACCCGCTTACATGATTACAAAAGCAGCTCGCGCAGGAATCCCCCTTGTCGCTACCAAAGCAATGCCCTTTGACTCCGGGGTTGAAGCTGCAAAAAAAGCAAATATATGCCTTGTTGGGCAACTAAGGCAGGAATCAATGCTTGTCTTTGCCGGCGAGTGGCGGGTCCGGATTTAAGCGCGTCACTTCCGAAAATAAAAGGGACCTTCAGAGCTTAAAAAATTAGAATGGGAATTATTCACAGTGTCCCTTTCGTGCTTTTTACTTCTTTGCCTTCAATTTTTACAGCCCTTTTCATCGCATAAGCAAAAGCCTTGAAGAGAGCTTCGATTTTGTGGTGGTCGTTATCCCCGTAGACACTGGCATGTATGGTGATTTTTGCATTTGAGGCAAGGGTCTCGAAGAAATGCTTCACCAGCTGGGTACTGAATTGGCCTACCTGTGGGGCAACAAAATCGGCTTTCAGGACAAGATAGCTGCGCCCGCCAACGTCAAGGGCAACTTCGGCAAGGGCTTCGTCCATTGGGATTCTGGCTTCCCCAAAACGGGCGATTCCTGCCATATCCCCGAGAGCTTCGGAGAGAGCTTTTCCAAGGACTATCCCGACGTCTTCTATCAGGTGGTGCTCGTCCACATAAAGGTCGCCTTCGGCACGTATTTTAAGGTCAAACTCGGCGTGCCTTGCAAAAGAAGTAAGCATATGATCGAAAAATCCAATCCCTGTACTGACATCTGCAGCGCCCTTACCGTCAAGGGAAAGCTCAAGCTGGATGTCGGTTTCCTTTGTCTTGCGGGAGATTTTGCCTGTTCTCATACAGCATCACATTCTCCTTTAAAATAATTAAATACTTTGTATCTAAATACCCGGTATCTGGCTGCTTGCTCCTTATATTCGGTTTGCTCCGAAAAATTAAGGAAACAGGCTGAGGAAGAAAGCCTGTTCGGGAGTGAAAACAGGCAGCCTGATGTAAAAACAGGAAGCCTTAATCAGTCCCCGAGGGCAGCCTCGATCGCCTCTTCAAGGGTAAACCTGCCTGTATAAAGAGCACTGCCTACCACAACGCCCGCAGCTCCGGTCTTCTTCAGGACCTGAAGGTCTTCCAGGGAGCTTACCCCTCCGGATGCGATTACAGGAATGCTGACAGATTCCACAAGTTCCCTTGTTGGAATGGGGTTTACTCCCTGCATCAGGCCTTCGGAATCGATATTCGTAAAAAGAAGGCTCCCTGCTCCAAGCTCTTCAAACTTCTTGCCCATTTCAACAGGAGTTTGCGAACATGCCTCAGTCCAGCCTTTGATTGAGATTTTCCCGTTCTTTGCATCCAGTGCAACGTTTACATATGAGCTTCCAAAGGCATTGGCAAGCTGTTTTACAAGTTCGGGGTTCTGGAGGGCAGCGGTTCCGAGAATTACCCTTGAGACCCCAAGCTCAAGAAGGGAGGCTGCATCTTCAAAGCTCCGGATCCCTCCTCCAACCTGGATACTTACACCTTTCTCCCTGCAGGTCCGGACTATTTTTTCAATAATCGGGGCGTTTTTGCGTTCCCCATCAATTGCCCCGTCAAGGTCTACCAGATGGAGGGTCTTTGCCCCTTTACCTACCCAATCAAGGGCAACTGCAAGAGGATCATCCAGGGATACGATCTCACTGCCAGGCACACCCTGCACCAGCTGAACGCACTTTCCTCCTCTCATATCCACTGCAGGAATCACTTCAAAAACCATAGAAAGCCACATCTCCGGCATATATGCAAGAAAAACATCTTCTGTTTCCTATATATTTTACGCCATTACTAATTCATTACTAATTTCTTGCTATTTCTTTACAATTCCTTACTATTTCTTTACTAATTTTTTTACTAATTTCTTTACTAATTTCTTACTAATTTCTTACTAATTTCTTACTAATACGAATCCCAGATCTTTTCCCTCTCAGGGCATGATCCTTTCGATAGGAACGACCAGTACATCCCTAGCCCCGACTTTCCTGAGCTTGTTTACGATGGTAAAAATAAGGTCAGCGTCCACAACGGAATGGACAGCAACGAATGATTCTTCAGACAATTTGCTGGATTCAACCTTCATGACTGTTGGGCCTGACATTCCTGGAAGGACTTCTTTTACTGCTTGAAGGGAGGCTTCGGGGACATTCATCATCAAATAGCGCTTTTTCTTTGCATTAAGCACACTTTCGAGTGCAGTTTTTATGTCCAGGATTTTGTCCTTTTCCATGAGGCTTTTTTTATTAGCAATCAGATGGACAGTGGAAGAAAAGACTGTGTCGATAGGTTTCAGGTGGTTTATCAGGAGAGTTGTCCCGGAGCTTGAAATATCTACAATGGCGTCCGCAATTCCTACATGAGGGGTCATCTCGCAGGCCCCGCTGACCTTTATAACTTCAACGTTAACTCCAAGGCCCTGGAAGTACTGGCGCGTGATCTCTGGAAACTCGGTTGCCACCTTTTTGCCTTCAAGGTCCTGGGCTTTCTGGAAAACAGAGTCCTCAGGAACAGCGAGAACAAGGCTCGCTTTCCCGAATTTAAGGTCCAGAAGAGACTCAACACTTGCCCCTCTTTCCTTAATCAGGTCCATGCCTGTAATACCTACGTCTGCAGCTCCGTCCTGTACATACTCAGGTATATCAGCAGCCCTGGCAAAGAGGATATGAATATCAGGGTCTGTAGTTTTTGCAAAAAGTATTCGGCTCTCGGCTCCTCCGCTAATGGGAAGCCCTGCATCTTTAAAAAGAGACATTGTGGGTTCGTGAAGGCGCCCTTTATTGGGTATTGCAATTCGAATCATCTGCTCTGTCCTCTAATAAGTGATCTAACTGATCTCTAATAAGTAATTTAAGTGACTTCTAATATGTGGTTTGTAAGTGATTTAAGTGATCTGCCGGGAAGCTTACCCCGGGTATGCTCATTCCGTATAAAACATTTATCCAGAATACTCTTGTATAATATAGACTTCACGGTAAGGCTCTTTGTGAACCTTTTTTCCTCAAACCTGTTGTTAAGGCTGATTCTGTTCAGATTACGGTCAATTTTTATATAAAAGGAAAGGACTGGTTTTTTGGTGCTAAAGCCTAAAGACAGCCTTATTAAAAAATATTACCTGCAGTAATGAAGACATGGGAATCATTATATATCCGTAGTAATTTAATAGAAACAGACTATCGAGTCATATAAATAATATTATAGATGTTGTAATAGCGTAAGTAATTAATTTGGGAATTAGTGATAAGAAAGTAAACTGATTACGACAACAGACTAAAGATTAATAAAGCGGTAATATTAACATCTAGCAATAAAAGTAACAATAATTCTGATCCCATAGTGAAGTACCAATAATTCTGATCTAGCAATAAAATTATCAATAATTTTGAAAAAAGAGGATCCAAATGGCCCGAAATATAAAAGTGGAAGAGCTCTTGCAAACCCCCATTGAAAAGCAGCGGATAGAGCTTGTAGAACGCAAAGGAATAGGGCACCCTGACAGCATATCGGACGGACTTGCCGAAGCCGTAAGCCGAGCGCTATGCAGGGAATACATAAACAAATGTGGAACCGTACTCCACCACAACACTGATGAAACCCAGATAGTAGCCGGAAGATCCAGCCCGAAATTCGGAGGAGGAGAGGTACTGCAGCCCATATACATGCTCCTGGTAGGCAGAGCTACTAAGGAGTTCGAAGGCACTGAACTCGCCACTGAGTCCGTAGCCCTCCAGGCTGCACGGAAATACCTGAGAAATACTCTGGTGAATATGGACCTCGAAAGAGACGTGATCATGGACTGCAAACTCGGAACAGGATCTTCAGATCTCAGAGACGTCTTCAAGAGAGACAGAGTACCGGTTGCAAATGATACTTCTTTCGGAGTTGGACATGCCCCATTTTCGGAACTTGAAAACATCGTATACAATACAGAGAGGCAACTCCTTACTGACCTGAAGTCCCGCATGCCTGCAATAGGAGAAGATATGAAGGTTATGGGGCTAAGGGATGGGGAAGACATCACCCTCACTATATGCAGCGGCATGATCGGGAGGTACATTGACGACCTGGACAGTTACATAAGCATGACCGAAGAAATGAAGAACTATGTAGAAGAGCTTGCAACTCGCTATACTGAGCGGGACGTGAAGGTCCAGATTAACACAGGAGATAACCTGAAAACAAGCTGCATCTTCCTTACAGTCACCGGAACCTCAGCTGAAATGGGAGATGACGGTTCGGTGGGGCGCGGAAATCGCTGCAATGGGTTGATCACACCTAACAGGCCCATGAGTATGGAGGCAACCAGTGGAAAGAACCCGATTAACCATATCGGAAAAATCTACAACCTCCTCTCGACACAGATGGCCCGGGATATCGTAAAGCAGGTTCCTGACGTACAGGACGTCTATATCAGGCTGCTCTCCCAGATAGGAAAGCCCATCGACCAGCCGCTTGTGGCAAGCGCTCAGATCATTCCAAAAGAAGGCACCTCCTTTGCAAATGTAAAATCGGAAACCGAAGTTGTAATTGATGACTGGCTCTCCAATGTGACAAAAATCACGGAAATGGTTATCAGGGGAGAACTGAACACCTTCTGATAAAACCGAAGTATCTGAGTCCAGAAAACATCGAGGGGAACCTTCGGGTTTCTTTTCACATCTTTTTTACGTATCTGTCTTAACAGTTAGTCATTGAAAGCCTAAGATCTAAATGGGGTTTTTAAACGGGATTTGCCGTTTAGAAAGGAATTTTTGAACTATTCAGGTTTGCCGAACTCAGGTATTTTAATTATTCTCAGCTGGCAAGGTTATATTTTCAGCTATTTGAGGCAGATTTTTCATTATCTCAGGGAGCTTAGTTCTCTCTGAAAGCTTCAGAAAAATCAAATTGCGGGCGGCCACCCCACCCTAAACAGGCTGTCCGATAATTCAATTTCAGGGCAAAAATATGTAAAATTGAGGCATCTAAAGCCTTAAAATGCTCAAAAGAAGGAGATCAGTTATTACTGACAGTAATTGTTGGACAGCCTCTAAAGAATGAGGTATGATTCTGGCCGCCCGCCCGGTTACTTAGGTATAGATAGTTAAGTATTCTTTAACAAGATTTCCTTGACATAAGTGATTGAAACTTCAATTTCGCTTTCCTATCCAATTCCCTATCTTTATACAAAGAGGCTATGATTTAGATGTTTAAATCGAAAACGAAAAGAGGCGAGGGTTCACTTCACCCCGACTTTAAATTCAGGGTATTCGTGACCTTCCGCACTCCCGTTGTAATAAAAATAGTTTAATTCAAGGAGATTTTTTAGATAACCTTGACAGTTAGTTTGAACTTCTCCTCTCCTCCAAAACGGATAATACTATAACTGCCTTCAACCTCCCAGGTGCCTGGTTTTACAGCCTCGTATTCCCATTCATGAACTCCCGGAACTGTCTTTGTATCCGGGATATCCGGAATAAACTGTTCCCTGAGCAGTCTGAGACCCTCCTCAGCCTCCATCTTCCATACGGTTTCGGCAACAGATTCTTCTTTACTGTACAGGTGCTCTCCGGGTTGATCCCTGAGTTTTATCACAAAGGTATCTCCAAGATTAATACTGACCGTATCGAAACTATTGGCGTTTGTAAAAATTTGGGCGACCATATTCCCTACCCCTTCTGTATGTGATATCTGTTGTTTTGAATTTTGATATTTGTTGTATATTCCGAGATCCATTTATTTTCTTACTGTAATTATGCTATATGTTCTCTGTAATATACAAAAGTATTTTTGATAAATATGGAAAAGGTTATAAATGTCAGTTATTATCCTTCCTATCCAGCGAAAAAGATAAATACCATCACCATATATGGAGATGGTGCACTGAAGCAGTGTAGCCTTGTGCAGCACTGGATCAGTATCATTGTCCCGCCTTAACTCAGTGGTAGAGTGCGCGGCTGTAGTTCGGCTCGTGCGGGTATCCTCCCGTACATCTCTGCGCAGGCACCGCGATGTCCCCGGTTCGAGTCTGGGAGGCGGGACCTGAAACATTCGCCAGAATCGGAATCAGTCAACGGGAACATTTATATATCAGAGAGACATTTAAGGTTTGCTCGCAGCGCGGGCAAAACAGCAACTAAAAAGACCGAAGTGTCCGGATAGTGTAGAGGCCTATCATGGAGCCCTGTCGAGGCTCCGACTCGGGTTCGAATCCCGGTCCGGGCGCTTCTTTTTTTTCAATTTGATAACTTTACAAAATTTGTTTTAAACATGGCATACGTGCCTGCTTTTTATAAATTATACTTTTTCTTTAGACTACCTTTAGATTAATCAATCCTCAGTCCTGAAATTCCTGAAGCCCGATTTTCTATTCTTCTCTCTACTTTTCTGAAGTCCCCTGCTTTGTCCTTCGGCTTTGCCCTTCTGCTCTGCCTTCCTGAAGTTCCCTCATGACTTCTCTGGGCTTTTTTAACATCCATATTCCCAATGTCACAACCACAATCTCGAAGCCCCGGAAACCTTTCCCGTAAAAAACATGTGACCCATAAAAGCATGTAAAATGAGAAAGATAAAGGAATAAACTAAAGCAGGAGGCTACAAAAATGGGGATTGAATCCCATACTCTGGATTATTCCGAGGAGAAAGCCAGCAGAGTCAGCAGTCTCTGCCAGAAGATGAAGAGTACCAGAGAAAAAATGGAAAAAGAAACCCGTATTTTTATCGAAGCTGCAAAAAATTTCTCTCTTGAGTGGGTTCAAAGGGAAATGAACATAAACGCACCTCCTCTGAAAAGTGAAGGTTACTCTGGAACTGAAGAAACTGGCAAAGACAGGTTGAGTGGACTGCCGCGCCTTGAGGACTTACCCTTCCGCATACAGGGGATTGTCGAAGAGCACCTCAACCGGGATGATTACTGGATACACAGAAGCGAGTTGCTACATGCAGATGTTTCACGTGACTACATTGAGTTTAAAAAGGAAAAAATCCGGAAGGATCTGACATCAAGCATTCGAATGATTCTGGGCTGCGCTGCAGAAATTTTCGCTGACCAGAAAAATGAAAATTCTGAAGGTAGAGTGTGGGTAAAAGAGCGGGGAAGAAGAAAATACATATGTATTCTCAGGTTTTCGAGCGAGATGACAGTTTCCCTTGATCATTATTTCACAATGCTCGAGGAACTTCTTATTCTTGGGTATGAGATGAAAGAGATAGAAAATGAGGTAGAGAAGAGGGGAAGATAAAAGAGAAATAAGAAAGCCAATTCGGAAAAAAGCGAAGCAGATGACGCTTATATGACACTGATATGACACTTAGACTAGAAAATCAGTTTAGACCTGTGTTCCACATTCAGCAACCATATACAGGCCTGCCTGCAAGCTGACGATAATAACTTTATCTACCAGCGCCAGAATTATCTTGCATGAAAGAGCCAGACTTCAGCATAAAAAAAGCCCTGGAAGAAGCAAGGACAGATGCTTACCTGATGACAGGGAATATTCATAATGCCGATATTTACTATGTAACCCGCTTCCTGGCATCGGATGATTTTGTGTACCTGCAAACAGGAGCCGGGAAAGAAGTCCTTTTTATTTCGGAGATGGAGCGCGGAAGGGCTGAAATTGAGTCAAGGGTTTTGACTATAAAGACAATCCAGGAATTTGACTATCGTGAGAAAATTAAGGAGAAAAAGGATCCATCTATTGCCTATGCAGCCTGCATATCCGAACTGCTCCTCGAAGAGAAGGTGAAAAAGGTTGCAGTTCCCTACGATTTTCCGGTCTTTTATTCAAGCTATCTTATAGGAGCAGGTTTTACTGTAGTGCCTGTAAAAAGCCCTTTCAGGAAAATGAGAAGCTTGAAGAGGCAGGAAGAGATTGAAGCCATAAAGTATGCCCAGATAGCAGGAGAAAAGGCTATGGAGGCAGCGATTGCCCTGATAGCAGGAGCAGAAGAAAAAGAAGGCGTTCTCTATTTTGAAGGACAGGCACTTACAGGGGCTAAAGTAAACTCAGTCATTGATCATACTCTACTCGATTTCGGGTGCGAAGCCGAAGAAACTATTGTTTCCTGCGGAGAGGATACTGCAAATCCGCATGGGACTACTGACGGCCCTCTCAGGGCAAATGCCCCGATTATTCTTGACATCTTCCCGAAGAGCAAAAAGAAGCGCTATTTTGCGGACATGACGCGCACCGTGTTAAAGGGTGAGGCTTCGGAAAAACTGAGAACGATGTATGAAACCGTATTTGCAGCCCAGGAAAAGGCGCTCGGCATGGTTAAGCCCGGTGTACCGGCATCTGAAATACATAACGCAGTTTGCAACCTGTTTGAAGCACGGGGTTATCATACTTACAGAAGCGGGTCAAAAGCCGGGTTCACACACTCCACAGGGCACGGTGTAGGGCTTGATATCCACGAGCTCCCCGGGGTAGGAGAAAACGGTGCACTTCTTGAAGCGGGCAACGTGATAACTATCGAGCCAGGATTATATTATCCGGGAATCGGAGGAATCCGACTCGAAGATATGGTACTGGTTACCGAAAAGGGATGCGAGAACCTTACACGATTGGAAAAGAAATTTGTATTAAAACCTTTTTTATAAATTAAGCAACAGATTATAATCATTATTCAACCTTAAATGCCCGAAACTACAGTAGAATAGGCAGTAAAAGGGTAGAAAAGATAATATACCCGGGATTTATGGATAGAAACTCATAACTAGGGTTGCTGGCGAAATATAGCTATAATAAGGCTTACAAATAAGTATAGTCAGGATACGTCTATCACTGATTATCCAGGTGGGGTTAACATGACAGATAATGTATACAATAAAGAAGATGTCCTTGAAAAGTACAGAGAAGCAGGCAGGATACTGAAGATTGTCAGGACCGAAGCCGCAGATATGGTCAGAATCGGGAACAGCCTGCTTGAAGTTGCAGAATTTGTTGAAAAGAAAACTATAGAACTTGGAGGCAGGCCTGCATTCCCCTGTAATATCTCAAGAAACCAGGAAGCTGCCCATGCAACTCCGAAAGCAGGGGATAAAGATGTCTTTGCAAAAGATATAGTGAAGCTGGATATCGGAGTCCATGTTGACGGGTACATAGCAGACTCGGCAGTAACTGTGGACCTTTCAGGTAATTCCGATCTCGTAAAAGCTTCTGAAGAAGCCCTTGCAGCAGCTATTGACCTTATGAAGCCCGGGGTCAGCACAGGAGAGGTTGGGGCTGCAATAGAAGAGAGTATCCGCAGCTACGGTTTAAGCCCTATTATGAACCTCTCAGGTCATGGGCTTTCTCAGTACGAAGCTCACGATGACCCTTCAGTACCCAATAAACGGGTAGAAGGCGGGGTTGCTCTGAAAGAAGGAGATGTGCTTGCAATAGAACCCTTTGCAACTAACGGGACAGGGCTTGTACATGACGGAAGCTGGTCAGAGATATTCAGTATTATAAAGAAAAAGCCTGTCCGCATGCCAGCAGTCAGAAACGTCCTGAAGCAGGCAGAAGAGTACAGGGAACTCCCCTTTGCAAAGCGCTGGCTCGATTCAGACAAGCTCGAATTTTCGTTAATCCAGCTGGAAAAAGCCGGAATCTTCCATTCTTACCCCGTACTTATCGAGAGTGCCGGAGGGCTTGTGTCTCAGGCAGAACATACAGTAATAATAACCCGGGACGGATGTGAGGTCACAACAAAATAAGTTCTCAAAAAGAAAAACAGAAAAACGAATAAGATAAAGGATGAATAAAAAAGAGTTGACACCTTTGAAACTGTATCACCTCCCCTTAGCCAGTCTTTTACTGGCAACTCTCCTTACTCCTGCCCTCCTGGCAGAACCCTGTTCTGCAGCCTTTATTCCTGACAATAACATTACACTGGAAAGAAGTGAAATTACATGGAATTACGACGAAAAAATTACAGATAACGAAGCTATTTTTTTCAGAAATCTAATAGACAAAGAAACAGGTAATAACGACAATTTTGTTAATGCCTGGGAAATTCTGAAAATGGAGGTTCTTTTAAAGGACAGAATGGAGAAAGCCATAAAAGAAGAACCTGATGTAAGGCTCAACGCGACTTCAGATACTGTTGAATTAAGGGAAGTAGAGTTCTGGATCTCAAAAGAAGCTCTTGGAAGAACTGAAAAGAGCCCGTCAATTACAAACCTTGCCAGTGTAAGCTACAGTTTCAAAGAAGAAGCAGGTCCCGGAACAGACATAAGGCTAATGGGCACTCCGAACTCAAGTGTTACAATTACTCTCCCGCAAGGCCTTAATGCAGAATTAACCGAAGGGCTTGAAAACAAAAGCCTTGGATTTGAAAATAACCGTACATTACTGAAAGGAAATTTCGGTCCTGAAAAAAACATTACTTTATGGCTTTCGGAAAATGAAAGCTTTAAAGCCGAACTGCTGAACATGGAAATGAATAAGGATCAGAGCAAGGAGAATAAAAGTGCGGAAAACGAGAACGGAACCGGAGAAAACAAAACTCTGGCTGCTGGAGAAAAAACTGGAGCCAGTTACTCCTCAGGGTTTTTCAAAAATATCTTCAAAGAAATTAACCGGAGCCTGACCGCAGCCTGAACTGAGCCCAAAAGTTAATCTTGCTTGAAGCTTATTCAGAAAAACATGCTCATCGAACAGATTCCACTTAAAAACGGATGCGTACTTGGCCTCCGATTTGAAATGCAGAAGTATCCTCTGATGACCATAAGGGCAGAAAAGGGTTTTCTGATGTGCGGCTACCTGAATGTCAGTGCTGCGGAAACACTCGGAGATGTGGCAGCAAAAGTGAAAGGTGTACAGAGTTTCGAAGATATGCTCAAAGCCACTGTTGTTGAGGTAACAAAATTTGCCAGAGAGCTTGGAATTGAGATAGGGATGACTGGTAGGGAAGCCCTGGAAAAAATGTTTTGAAGAATATAACCCGCTTCACTGATAGAGGTTTTACATATTGGAATCCTGAATATGGGACCCTATACCTGATATATTACGATTAATATCTCAAAGGCTGCCACTGTTCAGGCAACTTTTTCTTACATATACTGTTTTTGATCTCAACATTCCTCAAAGAATCCGCAAATAGCCCGCAGGTTTAAACACGAATTAAAAACGAAATTAAACACGAATTAAAAACGAAATTAAAAACGAGATTAAAAACGAGATTAAAAACGAAATTAAAAACGAGATTAAAAACGAGATTAAAAACGAAATTAAACACAGACCTAAATGAAACACAGTTTTAACACAACTTTAAATTCATGATATTTTGTATTTTATTCCCTAACCCGCAAGAAATTATTTTGAATCGCTTCAAGCATTTTCAATCGAGTCAAGCTATTTCAAACTGCCTGAAGATTATTTCGAACGATATAAACCAACTTATTTCTGATCATCAATGCTATACGCTTTTGAACTCTCTGGAGAACACGAAGAACTGCCAGCTGCCGAAGTCACTGCCTGCCTCAAAATAGAAGGGCTTGATTTCCGGCCCCATATAAGGGTTGACCAGTGCCTTATAGTGGACATAGCAGGCAAAGAAGAGGATGTTGAAAAAACCCTGACAGGCACTGTGACCGAAAGGCTGGCAATGACTCACCATGTACTGAAAGTTGTCGGGATTGCCGAAAACAATCCTGATGCCATTCTGGAGCTTGCTGAGACCTTCGAACCTGCAAGATATATAAAAGAAAGGGAAAGCTTTGTTGTTAGGGCAAAGAGGATCAAACATCACGTTGACTTTCCGTGCGAGTACCTGGAACAGAAGATTGGAGGGTGTATTTACAAGAAAGGCTTCAGGGCAAACCTGAAGAGCCCTGATGTGGAATTTCGGCTTATCCTGAGTGAAAAAGCCGTACTCGGGACTCTCCTGTCCTCAGTTGACAGGAGCGCATATGAAGCCAGGACTCCCCAGAACAAGCCTTTTTTTCACCCTGGCGTACTTATGCCAAGAGTTGCCCGAGCCCTTACAAATTTATCCGGGATAAAGCCGGGAGAGCTTTTCCTTGACCCTTTCTGCGGTACTGCGGGAATACTTGTAGAAGCCGGGCTTGTAGGTGCAAGGGTCATAGGGGTTGATGCCCAGGAAAAACTTGTCCTCGGGGCTCACATGAACCTTGAAGCCTATAAACTGGACTACATACTGATGGAGGGGGATGCCTGCAGGATTCCGTTAAAAGATTCCACAGTCGACGCAGTTGTCACTGATCCACCCTACGGCAGGTCGGCAGCAATACTTGCCGGGTCCTTAGAAGAGCTATATTCCGGCGCTCTTATAGAAATCCAGCGTGTCCTGAAACCCGGAGGTATTGCGGTGGTTGTCTCGGATAAGACGGCATTCGAGTACGGGGAGAAGGCTGGACTTAAGGTTCTTGAGATCTATGTCCAGAGAGTGCACAGGAGCCTTACACGAATAATAACTATTTTCCAGAAAGATAAGGATCTGTATTCCGGAGAAATGAAAGAGTAAAAAGCGGTAAAAGGAAAAAACCTGGCAAAGGCAAAAAATGGAAATAATGAAAACTAAGGGCGAAAAGAATAGAGTAAGGTAGAAATGATTAAAAAAGGAGAGTAAAGATAGAAAGGTGAGAAATCACCTTTAAAGGAACTTTTCACTCACGGGAAATCAATTCCCCAAGCACTTCAGCCATGACCCTGTGCCTGAGAATACGTTTATGGTTGTGCTCACCTGCCCGCCTGATTGAGTAATTGTCTTCGATCCATTCTATATTTTCTCCGTAGTTTACTCCCATAAGGGTTAACCCATAGGCAGGAGCCGGCTCAATTCCTTCTTCATAAATGTCGGGATTCAGCATCTGGAGCAGCCAGTCATTATCACGCACACCTTTTCCGATCATTGAAAGAGCGGTCACTATTTTTCGTACCATGTTCCAGAGAAAACTGTTGCCGACGACGTCAATCTTTGTAAGTTCACCATCTACACGGGCATTGATTCTCTCCAGAGTACGGACCGTACTTTTTTCTCCGTTTGACCTGGAGAAATTTTCAAAATCATGGGTTCCGAGCAGCAATTTTGAAGCTTCCCTGATCTTCGAAATGTCGTAACCTTCACCGCTCATCACGTAACGGTAGTGTCTGGAAACCGCACTCCTCCTGGCATCGAAATCAAAGGGAACTTCCGAATGAGCCCATGCCCACACGGTTGGAGGAAGTTCGGAGTTGATAACTCTGGGAATTGCCAGATTGGGTTTATCCGTATCAAAAGCGACGACCTGTCCGAGGGCATGAACCCCGGCATCAGTCCTGCCCGCACATGTATAGTTAGCAGATTTGGGGCTTTCGATAAGCCTGAGGTTCCGAAGAGCTTTGAAGAGTTCTTTCTCCACGGTCTCGATATTCGGCTGAATCTGGGACCCATGAAACTCGGTGCCTATGTATGCAAGTTTTAAAGCGACTCTCATACAATCCCTGATTACTTGGTCTTTTTCTTATAATAGACTTCTCTTACAATCATTAAAAATATTACAAAAGTACACCCGAAAAGGAACCAGACACCTGGGTGAAGAGAAAGTGAGTCATAAAGCCCGTGTACCCCTCCGAAATGTGTAAGCCCTTCGGGAGGGACTGGGGGTAGTCCCTGACCAGAATCCAGTTCTTCAGGAATGGAAACTTCAGCACTCTCTGCCTCCAGAGTAGTTTCCACTCCCGAAGAAAGGTTTTCTGCGCCTGCGCCATCCATTGCCTGCTCTCCTGCAAATGTATCAGTGCTTACATTCATCACTTCCTCTTCTGGAACTGACTGGTCAAAAGTAGAATCCGGGCTCTCTGCCTTCGGGCTCAGGCTCTCATCTCTAACATTCTCCATAATTGTTGCTTCGGGATAAGTCTCATTTACCGGCCCCTTAACCCCCATCCGCAAAGGAGCAGTAGCATCAATGATACTTTTTGCCCTCAGATAGGCTGAGAGGTACTCTATGCCTGCAGCTGCAAAGACGGCTGCTCCTATAACTCCGATGTATTTCTGCAGCAGACTTATAATGGAAAGCTTATCCATTGAGCTCCTGGAGGGGACAAGCACAATTAATTTTTCCATTGATTCATAAATCTTGATCTGTCGTCCTTTCTGGCTCCATTTTATCTGTTTTACCTTAATCAGGTCGGATTCAACCAGAGAATCAAGGTTATATTTGACCGTGGTGAGGGGGAGATTCAGCTCCTCTGCAATATTTGTTGCAGACATGCTTTTTTTTCCGAGAAGTTCGAGGATCTTCAATGATGTTTCATTGGAAAGGATCTGAGTGAGTTTTCTGGAGTCTCCGTTCACAGGGAGAACAAGTACCCTGTTGTCCTGCTCCCCGAGTACAGGTCCCTGGGGAGGCTCGCCGGTTTCAGATAAACCGTCTCTATCTTCAAGCCCGTTCATGCGTATTTCCTGAGTTAAAAACCTTCTTATAAGTAATTTTTAATTATACTCTATACTGTACTTTGGACCGATCTTAATATAAAGTTTTATTTTTTACGGGTTATTATAGATCCACTACTATATTTATATATAGAATCCTGCCCTTAACCTTAAATACAACATTGTATATTCTAATCTAAATTTTCCGCTGGTAGCAATCATGATAACAAAACAGCAGGTTCTTGAATTTCTGAAAAATTACGATTTAGAAAACATTACTATTGCAACAGTCTGTTCTCACTCAAGCCTTCAAATCTTTGACGGGGCGCGAAAAGAAGGCTTCAAAACTCTGGGGATCTGTGTTGGCAAACCACCCAAGTTCTACGAAGCATTTCCCAAAGCAAAACCTGACGAGTACCTTATTGTTGAAAGCTATGCGGACATAATGAATAAGGCTGAGGAACTCAGAAAGAAAAATGTGATCATTATCGCACATGGTTCGTTTGTTGCTTACCTGGGTACGGAGAATTTTGCAAAGATAGCTGTGCCTACCTTCGGGAACCGGGCTGTACTGGAATGGGAGTCGGACCGGGATAAAGAACGGGAATGGCTGCTTGGAGCAGGCATCCACATGCCCGGAAAAATAGATGACCCTCACGATATCAACGGGCCTGTAATGGTCAAGTACAACGGTGCAAAAGGAGGCAAAGGTTTCTTCGTTGCAAAGACCTATGAAGAATTCGACGAGCTCGTAGACCGTACCCAGAAGTACACAATCCAGGAATTCATTACCGGGACCCGTTACTACCTGCACTACTTTTACTCCCCGATCCGGGATGAAGGCTATACTTTAAGCGAAGGCAGTCTTGAGCTTCTCAGCATGGACCGCAGGGTAGAATCCAATGCCGATGAAATCTTCAGGCTTGGCTCTCCCAAAGAACTTGTAGAAGCAGGTATCCGTCCGACATACGTGGTTACAGGAAACGTGCCTCTCGTTGCAAGGGAGTCCCTCCTGCCTCTGATCTTCTCCCTTGGAGAAAGAGTGGTTGAAGAATCCCTTGGCCTTTTCGGCGGGATGATAGGGGCTTTCTGCCTTGAAACCGTCTTCACGGATGAGCTTGAGATCAAGGTGTTTGAGATTTCAGCCAGAATCGTTGCAGGGACAAACCTTTACATTTCAGGTTCCCCTTATGCGGACTTGATTCAGGAAGATCTCTCTACCGGAAGAAGAATAGCTCAGGAAATAAAAGAGGCAGCCCGGACAAACCAGCTGGATAAAATAATATCCTGAAGTTGCTGAAGTATTTCGAAATTGCTGAAATATTCCAAAGTTGCTGAAATACTCTGAAGCTACTGAAGTAATCTGAAATTGCCGGAATCTTCAAAAGCTTCCAAATAATTATATTTTTCATTAGGTTTTCAGGATTGAAATGCTTTTTTAATCCTGAATCTCCCTGATTTCTCAAATAGGAGATTTTTCACAGATCAGAGTGTTTTCCATATCTGAGTTATTTCCATATCAGAGTTATTTCCAGAGATCGGGAAATTATTTTTCTCTCTTGAGACCTTTCTGGAAAGTCCCCTGTAGTACATAAAAAGTTCTTTACCCCACTCTATCGCCTCACTTTCGGAACTTATCAGAAGATTTCGGTCAAGTTTTCCTTTTTTATTGAGGAGCAATAATGCCATAAACCTCTCAGTCACAGTAAGTGAAACTACGGACGAAGTATTGTAATATATATAGAGGTTCGAGTTTTTCGGCAGCAGTAAATCTTCGGTTTCCTCAAGATGAGGACTGAAAACCCTTTCAAAAAGATTTTTTGTAAAAATAAAGGTAGAATCCGTTTTTTTCTTCAAAAAATTCTGATCAAACCCTGAACAAGAAGGCTGGAAAAACGAAGAAAAATACATAACTTCTGTTGATTGTTTAAGGTTATTTACGAATTCTTCAGGCGGCTCAAACATCCTGTTAAGCTGGGGTTCAATCACCTTATATTGAGACAACTTCCCAAGTTTCAAACGTAAAAAAGAAGGGATTCCTGTAAGATCTTTGTGTGCCCAGTAATCAAGATTATCTTCAAAAACCTCGAAAGCCCCTATCAGGGGAGCCATTTTTTCAGTGATAATCAATCCAATCGTAGAAAGTTCGTAATTTTTATTTTCCTGCTCGATCAGCCCCTTTTCCGTTAATCTTTTTATTTGAGGAAGGACTGCGGTACAGGAAGAGCCCAGAAGCTCCGTAATTTCCTCAATATTTTTTGATCCGTCCTTGAGAAAAAGCAGAATTTTTCTTCTTTTATCCGACCTCAAAAGCAGATCTATCAGCGTAGATTTCTGAAGAGAATCCACATCTACCACCACCAGACTATAGTAAATACACGGCTGTTACACAGACATGACTATACACAGACATTAGGCTGATTCCTGCCGGGGCAGCAAAACCCTGTCTCAGCCTTTTGCCCAAAACCGGATGCCTATCTCTGTTATGAACTATAACTCCCCTTAAGTAATATCTGTCAGGCTGCAAGATTTCTCCCGTGTTTTCTTGAAGCCGACATAGAAATTTTGGCACAAATTGCCAGCAAATTAATAATTGCGCAGAATCAAGCGTACATTCTGCGGAACTTACTTTTATCCCGCGAATAAATAAATATTTCTATTCAGAAAAAACACACATCGGGTTTTTCGTTTCGACCTGAGCATTTTTGAAAAAATAGGAGCATCAAGAAGAAGACCGGTAATCAAATAAATAGTAAAACCATATTCAACAATATAATGAGGCGGAAACTCAAAGCAACATTTAAAACGAGATTAAAAAATACTAAGAACAAAATTCAGGTCTGAAAAACTTAAAAATCAGGATTTTTATCTCATCCAATCTAAACAAATTATTTTAAGTAGTTGCCAGTCCGATACTATTAAAGATGCCTAAAGGTGAAAATAAAGAGTTCAGGCCTGCTTTTGAGGGAAAATTCAGCGGGTCATTGCGTGTGTTTGGTAATGAAGAAAATGATGGAGAAGGGCTCCTGTTTCTTGGAAATTATATGGCGCTTGACCATTCGAGGGGAGCTGCCGTTTATCTGGATGCGCTTAAACCTCATGCTGTTTTGATCTGTGGGAAAAGAGGATACGGGAAATCCTATACCATGGGGTGCATGCTGGAAGAACTAGCCATTCTCCCTCCTGCGATCAGGGGAAAACTTGCATCCCTTATCATCGATACTATGGGAATATTCTGGACAATGATTTATCCAAATACTTCCGAAACGGGGAGACTGAAAAGCTGGAGTATTGTGCCCACTGGGCTCAAGACTGAGGTCTTCGTGCCATCAGGAAAGGTTGAGGCTTATAAAAAGCGAAACATAGAAGTAAAGCCTTTTTCAATTTCAATTCGGGAACTCTCCGGAAGCCAGTGGTGCAGGACCCTCAAGATTGAAGAAGTTTCTCCTCTCGGGATTCTGCTTGTAAGGACTGTTGAATCCCTCCGGGAGAAAGGCGAGACGTATTCTTTTGAGGATATTATCAGTGAGATATTCCTGGATACGCGTTCGGATTCAGCATCAAAAGGGGCTGCTGAAAACTATTTCAGAGCTGTGAAGTCATGGGGCCTGTTTTCAAAGGAAGGGACCCTTCTGTCAGAACTAATATCAGGGGGCAGGACAACAGTCCTTGATGTAAGCTCCCTTGAAAATGAAAACGTCTGCGCTGCGGCAGTATCAATTCTTGCGGGCAGGCTTTATGCAGAGAGGCTTGAAGCAAGAAGAGCTTATGAAAAAAAGCAGATGGGAGAAAAAACAGAGGGAGAAGAGTTTCCGATGGTCTGGCTTTTCATAGATGAAGCCCATATCTTCGTTCCCGCCGGGAGAGAAAGCCTTGCTTCGGAAGTGCTTATTAATCGCTGCCTCAGGCAGGGTAGGCAGCCCGGACTCTCTCTTGTACTGGCAACCCAGAGACCAGCAAGCCTTCACCCTGATGTTGTCTCGCAGAGCGACCTTCTTATCTGCCACCGCCTCACTTCAAGTGATGATATCCTTGCCCTTGAAACCTCCAGACCCCTTTATATGCAGGAGAGCCTCAGGGCATACCTGAAGAAAATGGGGAGTGAAAGGGGAGCTGCATTGATAGTAGATGACCATTCAGAGTCTGTCCATATGGTACGTATCCGCCCCAGAAGAAGCTGGCACGGAGGAGGAGAGCCAAGTGCCCTTGAGCCGTGCAGAGAGGAAAAAGAAGAGACAGCAGCTCAAAACCCGGATCAATTAACTTAAGGCAGAGCATTTGTTTACCAAAGTTTTTCGGGTAAGAGAAGTCACAAAAAGGCAGAAATTGTTAACCTGTTCTGTAACCTGTCAGAAAATAATTTTAAATATTACCTGTGATACTTCAACCCTGTAAGTTTAGCTGAGTTACAGGCTGTGAGCATTTTATCAACAGCATTTATATCAACAGCACTAATTACAGCAAATTACTGGTGATTTTATGAAAGGAAGAGCCTGGAAATTCGGAGATGACGTGGATACGGATGCAGTAATTTCCGGAAGGTACCTGATTTTCAATACCCCGGAAGAGCTTGCTAAGTATACATTTGAAGGTGTACGCCCTGATTTTGCAAAAAATGTTCATGAAAATGATATCGTGGTCGCAGGAAGCAATTTCGGGTGCGGATCCTCGCGCGAACATGCACCCCTTGCCCTTAAAGGGTCAAAGGTATCCTGTGTGATCGCAAAATCTTTTGCAAGGATCTTTTTCAGGAATGCAATCAACATCGGAGTCCCGGTCCTTGAATGCCCTGATACGGACAGGATCGATGACGGAGACGAACTTGAAGTAGACCTTTCAACAGGGGTCATTCAAAACAAAACAAAAGGAGAGACCTATCAAGCAACCCCCCTTCCGGATTTTGTCCGCGAGATAGTGGATAAGGGAGGGCTTATAGAGTATGCCCGGAAAATGGTCTCTGAGCGCTGAGAAACAGGAAATCTGTCCAGAGACAGACCTGATCCACGTTTGACATCTCGCAGTAAGAAGGCAGTTTTGCCTGTAAATTTGAAAGGAGTACAAACATGACGCAGTATAAGATTCCGGTCCTCCCCGGAGATGGGATAGGCCCAGAAATCATCGCCGAAGGTAAAAAAGTAATAGATGCCGCGGGCGAGAGATTCGGTTTTGATGTAGAATGGATTGAATATCCGCATGGAGCAGACCATTACCTGGAAACGGGAGAACTGATTTCGGAAGAGACCTTAAAGGAATTATCCGGCTACCCTGCCATTTACCTTGGCTCCATCGGAGACCCGAGGATTGCCCCCGGGATTCTTGAAAAGGGAATCTTATTAACTGCGCGCTTTTATTTTGACCAGTACGTCAACCTGCGCCCGATAAAACTCCTGGAAGGAGTCTGGACCCCAATCAAGGACAAGACCTCAAAAGACATCGACTTTGTCGTGGTCAGAGAAAACACCGAAGACTTTTATGTAGGAATCGGCGGCAGGGCAAAAAAAGGAGAGAGTAAAGACCTCCTTGAAGTCAAAAGAACACTTTACTCCGCAAAATTCGGCCTTGATATAGAGACCGACAGCGAAGAAATAGGGTACCAGATCGGCCTGATCTCCAAAGAAGGTACAAAAAGGGTTATCGAGTACGCCTTTGACCTTGCCGAAAACCAGAAAAAACACGTCTCATCTGTTGATAAGGCAAACGTTCTTTCCGATATCTACGGCTTATGGAGAGAAGAGTTCAGTGCAGTTGCTGAAAAGCATCCTGGCGTTACCACGGACTTCAACTTCGTTGACGCCATTACAATGTGGTTTGTGAAAAACCCTGAATGGTTCGATGTAGTCGTAACCCCGAACATGTTCGGAGACATTATCACCGACCTTGGCGCCATGATCCAGGGCGGCCTCGGCCTTGCCCCGGGCGGAAACATCAACCCGAACGGCACAAGCATGTTTGAGCCAATCCACGGTTCAGCCCCGAAATACAAGGGACTCAACAAAGTCAACCCGATTGCCACAATCTGGGCAGGCTCAATGCTCATAGAACAGCTCGGAGAAAAGGAAGCTGCAGACAACATAGTCAATGCAATCCAGAGAAATATCCTGGACAGTAAAGTCAAAACCTATGACATGGGCGGCAGAAGCAGCACTTCCGATGTAGGGAATGATATTGCAAGGATAATAAAGGGAGAATAATTCAAATCTCCCCCATTACATTTTCTTTTCGAATTAACGTAGAATTGCCGGAATTTTCCGACTCTTTTTTGAGAATTCAGAGCTATTTTTGGGATTCAGAATCATTTTTGAGATTCAGAATCATTTTTGATCAAATTTATCTCCTGTATGGGAAAATAAAAAATAAAATTAGTTTTTTCAAAAGACTCACACTCACCTTCAAGTTTAAAGCACGATTAAAAAATGAGGTTTAAACATGTCTTCCACACTTCTCCGCATATACCTGAAACCCACTTTCCGCAGATGTTCTTTCAATTTCCATAATTTTTCCTGCTATCGTTTTTTCTGAAAACCGTCCTGGTTACTCAAACATGTGTTTTTGAAATATCCCACAATTTTCGCTCTTTTGCCTGCATTGAAAACTTCCAGCACCCATTTCCCTAAGCTTCAATTGGGATAATACCTACAGATTTTTGAATAATTCTCCAAAAACGATAACAGGAAAAATGTTATTTTTTTGAAGACATCTGCGGAAGGTCGGCTGAAACAAAACTCAACCTACCACGGCAAATCTGTCCATGAAGCAGTCCTCAAACTTTTGCGCGATTCCAGCATTAGCGGCGCAACTCTGCCCAGAGGAATTGAAGGTTACGAAACGGATGGGAAGATTCACACCTTAAAAATCCTGGAGTGGAGCAATGAACTTCCAGTAGTTGTGGAGGCGGTTGGCGATGAAGAAAAAGTCAGGGCTCTTGTTCCGAAACTGCGAGAAATTGTAGGAAAAGAGCTTATGACGATGCAGGCGGCAGAGATTCTTAAACCGGCCTGTATTTTTTGTTTTTCGAATTCTAAAAGAGGAGTCGATAACCTTTATTATTTATCGACTTAATATGATTATAGAGAGATACGCCTTTCAGGTAACCGTCAATTAGCATGGGTGAAGAAAATGACTTTTGAAACTATTGTAGTTGAGACCATCCAGAGAACACCTGATATAAAGAGTATAAGGTTTGAAAAGCCTCAGAGGTTCCATTACCTTGCTGGCCAGTATGTATTCATAACTCTAGGCGACGGTCCTGACAGGATTACAAAACATTTTACATTATCCAGTAGCCCTACTGAAGGCTTCCTTGAGATAACTAAGAGGCTGACAGGCCATCCCTTCTCGAATGCTCTGGCAGGCCTGAATTTGGGTGACAGGGTTTCTATAAAAGGGCCTTATGGCGCCTTCACTTTCCAGGGAGAGTATGATAAGGTAGGCATGCTCTCAGGAGGCATAGGTATAGCTCCACTGCGAAGCATGATCAAATATTCGGTCGACCAGGAGTTGAATGCCAGCATAATCCTGTTTTACTCTAATAGCCGTGAGAGTGATATAGCCTTCAGGGATGAGCTGGAAGGTATGCAGAGGGAGAACCCTAATATAAAAGTAATTGAAACGATTACCAGACCCGGACTGGACTGGAAGGGAGTGATGGGAAGGATCAATGCCGAAATGGTAAAAAAATTTATGCCAGATTATATAGAACGCACATTCTATACAAGCGGCCCACAGAAGATGGTAGATGCAATGGTCTCGCTTTTAAGGGAGATGGGAATACCGAAGGAGCAGATAAAGCAAGAACGTTTTCCCGGCTATGATTGATTCGTCAGCAGGGTCCACTAAAGCAAAGATTGAAATTCTTTTTTCAAAGACGCAGAATTATACTGAGATATTCGAGAGCAAAGTCCACCAGAACAGGGATCGAGAGAAAAAAGGATCTGGACTATAGACAAAAGAGATATATGCAACAGAATATATAATATTATACGAATATTTAGAAGGGCTGGAATTTTTTCCGGTCATACAGGGGGAAACATGGACAATAAAGAGGATCAGAGAATGATTGGGGTCTGTCCGAACTGTGGAAAACCTTTCAGGATAGAGTCAGAAGGTGGCGGAGAGGAATGGCGCTACTGTGCGGATGTCTGCATAAATCCTGCAGCAATACCGACAGGTGCGAGGCTTATGGCGGATCAGGCTACATTACGCTTTGTAGATGGAAATATGAATGAGTACATGCGGGATGAATACATCAAAACTCACGGTATTGATCCTCTGCCTATCTGGAGAGCGATCGAAAAATGGCGTGAAGAACAGATGGAGAAATGGAAAACGGAATCCAGTATTTGCTAATTCTAAGCTATTTTCACTTTTTTAATTTTTATTATTATTATTATTATTATTATTAGTTATTTAGTTATTTACTTATTTATTTAGTTATTTACTTATTTATTTAGTTATTTACTTATTTATTTAGTTATTTACTTATTTATTTATTTATTTATTTATTTATTTGTCATCCATGATCAATTGAAAACATATGTGAAGACAGAAATGTTGGATTTACAAGTAATCTCTACTAAAATATGGTATGTGATTTAGGAAGAAGTACATCTCTCGCTTTTCAGTTGCCTTTAAATCTCATAAAATTCCTACTACTCCTCTGATCGATGTGGCACGGAGAAAACAATTTGAAAAACCCCTGCACGGGGATAAGGAAAGCGTGCGCTTTGCAACACCTGAGCCTATTGCCCGCTACAGAGCGCAGCGCCTGAGATGCAGGACTCTTGCTGATATTAGCTGCGGGATAGGAGGACAAACCGTCTTTTTTGCGCAGCAGTGCGAGTTCGTGTATGCAGTGGAAATCGACCCTAAAAAAATCGAGTATGCAAAACAGAACTGCGCAATGTACGGGCTTGACAATGTAAAATTCATCTGCGGGGACGCCCTTGACCCGAAAGTTATCGAGCAGATCCCGGCAGTAGATGTGGTTTTTTCAGACCCTTTCCGCCCTGCCGAAGAGGATGAGAGACATGTTTCAAGCCTTGAGCCTGGAATCCCGAATGTGCTTTCGGCTTATGGGGAAAAGACAGAGAATTTCGCCTTCGAAGCTCCTCCCCAGATGCCTCCGGAAAGGATTCCTTTTGATTGCGAAAAAGAGTATATTTCCCTGGAGGGGCAGCTCAACCGCCTGACTCTTTACTTCGGCGGGTTAAAACAATATGACCGGCTCGCTGTGGCTCTTCCTGCAGGCGAAGGACTGGTCTCAAAGAATATGCCGCTCCCGCAGATAAGGGAAACGGAAAGGATGAAACTCTGCGCCTATGAACCCGAACCCTCAGTAGTCGCAGCAGGGCTGTTGCCTGAGCTTATTGAATCTATGATGCAGATGGCAGGACCTATTATGGGAGCTTTTGAACTTTTCAGGGTTGATAAAAAGAGGCTTTTACTGACATCCGATGCCCTGATCAAGCAATCAATGATCAAACACCATTACCTGGTCCTGAAGGTCAGCCCCTTTGAGCCCCGAGAGATCAATAAGTTCCTGAAGGACAGGAATGTAGGAAGTGTCGTACTTCGGGCAGGCGTAAAGCCTGAGGACTACTGGGAAGTTCGAAATGAAGTAGAAAAAGGTCTTGAAGGGAAAAAAACCGTACACCTTTTTGTGAAAGATGACGTTGCGATCCTCTGTGAAGTGCTTTTTAAGGTCTGAAAAAGATAAAGAATGATAAAGAAGACAAATGAAGGTAAATGAAGGTAAAAAAAGATAAAAAACCGGGCTTTAAAACCCGGTGACAGTTTTTGGTTTGGGGCTCAATCCATTTTGATTGGCTCAATCTACTTTGACTATCTGTTTTAATCGGACCATTCGGCTGGGTTGATTTGCTAATTTTATTGAGCCGCTCAACCTGATATCGATCTGATTGATCTGTTTGATTTCTTAAGCTTCTTTGCAGGTGTCTTTCACAAGCTCAAGCCCTCTGGCAAGAGCGTCCTGAATTCTTGTGGGGTCAGTTCCGCCGCCCATTGCAAGAGCAGGCTTCCCGCCTCCGCCTCCGCCGACAATCTTTGACATCTCGCGGACAAGGTTACCGGCATTAATTCCATATTTCAGGGCTTTTTCTCCAGCAGAAGCTACAAGCTTGACACCTTCAACATCGCTTGCAAGAAGAGCGACTACGTTTTCGTGTTTCAGGAGTTCCGTAGCCATCTTCTGAAGCTCAAGAGAGTCTGCTCCGAGAACAGGTTCGGCAACAACCCTGAGGCCTGCAACCTCAGAAGCATCCCCGAGCATTCTGTAAACCCTGGACCGGGCAAGTTCTTCTTTAAGCCTTTCGTTTTCTTTCTTGAGGTCTTTCCATTCCCCGAAGAAACGTTCTACACTTACCGGGAGGTGTTCCGGAGGTACACTCAGGGTCTTTGCTGAATCAACAAGAAGCGATTCCATTTTTTGCATGGCACGCACTGCTGCAGCTCCGGCTGCAAACTCGATCCTCTCCACACCATCCTGAATCCTTTCTGCCTTCAGGATTTTGATAGGACCGATGATACCAGTACTCAGGCAGTGGGTCCCACCGCAGGCTTCCACATCATCTCCGACCTTTACAATCCTGATCTTTTCTCCAGGAGGCACTCCACCCTGATAGAGCCCGAAACCATATACCTGCTCAGCTTCAGTCCTCGGCATCCATTCCGTAACCACACGTTTGTTTTCCATAACCATGCGATTGGCAAGAAGCTCGATTTGCCTGATTTCCTGAGGAGAGATGTGTCTATAATGAGAAAGGTCAAGCCTGGAGTGGTCCTCAAACTTCTGGGCACCGGCCTGCCAGATATGTTTGCCTAGAACCTTTCGGGCGGCATCATTAACAATATGAGTTGCTGTGTGGTGCCTTGCAAGAGCCATCCTGCGCTTTTCATCGACCTTGCCGGTGATAATATCGCCTTTGGTGATCTCAAGTTCCCTGCCTGGAATATCAACTGTATGTACGATTACACCCTCATATACCTGAACATCCACAACTCTGTACACGGCATCTCCGGCAGTGATAGTTCCGATATCTGCAGGCTGCCCTCCGCCTTCCGCATAGAAGAATGTGTTGTCCATTACTATATGATTATCAAACACATCAAGGACAACCGCCTCGAATTCCAGACGGGTGGGCTCGTCATAGAAGCGGCGTTTGGTCTTAGGAAGGTGTTTGAGCCTTTCTGCAAAAGGAATTACCTGTTCTTCCTTTTCTTCAGCCTTGTTGTGCAGTTCACCAATGATGGAATAGAAATTGTCAGGGAACTCTACTTCTACCCCAATCTCGGCTGCAACTTCTTTTGCCATCTCTGGCGGTATGCCGTGTGAGTCGTAGAGTTCGGTTAACTGGGACAGAGGAACTTTTTCTCCAGTCTTCTTGAAATGGGATGCCGATTTCTGGATGATCCTGCGCCCCCTCTCCATGGTAGCGTTGAACTTTTCCTCCTCGGATTCCAGAATTTCCTGAATGACAGGGAAGTTATTCTTGAACTCAGGATACTCGGGCATATTCTTTATGTGCATATCCACGATTTCAGAGAGCGGGAGCCTGATATCAAGGTCTTTCATCATGCGAAGCGTCCTTCTCAATACAAGGCGTGCCAGGTATCCTGCTTTAACATTGGAAGGGATAATTCCGTCTCCGAGCATGAAGGTCAGGCATCGGGTGTGGTCGGTGATTGCATAGACCTTCTCTACGGGTTCCATAATAGCCGAGAGTTTGTCTACTGTCATCCCGATGCTTGAGGCAACCTTTTTCCTGAGTTCCATAAGGTTTGCCTTTTCACTGACATCCATAAACCCTGCAAGACGGGCATTCTGCGCCAGAATGTTTGCATACTCGGAGTTATTCAGTTCATGTTCAAGCCCTGCAAGCCCCATGAGCTCGTTTACTATGCCAGGGAAAAGCGCATCATAGATGGTGGGAGAACCTTTGGAAGCCCAGACAAAACGCTCGAGACCATACCCGGTGTCCACGATGTAATTGTCCATCTTCGAGTAGGTCTCTCCTTTAATCAGGATATCTCCTTTTTTGTCGGTCTTCAGGTCCATGAAAACAAGGGTAGCAAGTTCGAGCCCATGAACGATAACCTCCACACAGGGCCCGGCGTTGCCTCCGCCTGCCCACGGCTCTTCTTTGTAGGTCACGGCAAAGGGGTCGACCTTGAGAGATGTCAGGAGCTCGTCGCAGAGTTCCAGGGTATGTTCTTTCCAGTAAATTTCATTGTCCCTTTTGTTGAAAGCATGATGCGCCATCATCTCAAAGTTTGTCAGGTGGCGCCCGCTCCTGCCCACGGAGTCAAGGTCATTTAACCTGATGCAGGGCTGCGAAATTGTCAGGGGATTTGCGGGAGGTGGTACCTGTCCTGAAGTTACGAAAGGCTGGAAGTCTGCAATTGAAGCTATGGTGAGGTAAATATCATCCCTCCAGCGGGCGACCACAGGATAGCGAGCAATCCTTGTATGCCCTCTTGCTTCAAAGAAGGAAAGGTAATATTCGCGCATCTCTGAGATATCAAATTCCCTGGAAAAGACAGGGCTTCCTATGAAGGAATAAGGATCACAGGGCGCATCTCCGCATGTATTTCTTTCAGGGTCACGCGTCCAGAAGAATTTGCCGCATTTGTGGCACTGTTTCCGGACGAAACCGTTGTTTTTGAAAAAGTCAAGTTGATACTCATCTTCAAGCATAATAATCTCTCCGGATGGTGGGTGCGGTCTGCCCCGCTGCATCTCAAAATAAAAAGAAAGCAGAAGTAACCCAGCTCAACCGTCTCAGGGGGGTTTCAGGCACTTTAGTGCTTATGATGATCTAAATCGTTTATCCGTTAATTTTTATGTACAGCGGTATGGGATCAATCTCAAATAGTGAGATCCTGTGGGCTTGTGTACGAATAAACTTTTAAACTTTTACAGCTAATTTTTTCAACATAAGTAACATATAAGTAACTTACATAATACTGGGGAAATATATAATAATGTTATATAATAATTTATATTTAAACGGCCCACACTTACGAACCTTAACTATTAGAGGCACTTCTACAGAAAAACTTTGTTCTTCATTATAAAAGATAAGAATGTGTTTTTTACCTATGAAGATAAACTTCTCGCCTGTAAAATAACTCGAAAAAACGATACTTCAGGGAGAAGGTTAAATGTGGAGTATTTCGATTACTCAGACATTTTCAATTATGATACTTACATTATAATACTTACTACAATACTATTAAGGTTCCAACTTGAACAGCGCTAATCAAGTACCTTTAATCGAGTACCTTTAATCAAGTACCTTTAATCAAGTACCTTTAATCAAGCACCTTTAATCAAGTACCTTTAATCGAGTACTGCTAATTAGCCGCTTCTCCCTGAAATTATTACCTATACAGCACAACTGTCCTGCCACGTACGTCAATCAGTGTGGATCTTGTAGCTTCGGCAATCTCATCTGCAATAGTTTTCAGATCTTTTCCTTCTTCTGCGCTCTTAAGTACCCTGACCTTTACAAGCCTGTTAGCTTTTAATTTTTTATTCAGTTCTTCGATCAGAGTTTCAGTGACCCCATTCTTTCCAATATTAAGAATAGGACTTATCTTGTTTGCATCGGATTTCAGCTGATATAGTTTTTCTTTCTCCATTGCCCTTCCTCACATTGTTAATGATAAAACTCGCCTGCTAATTATAAAAAGCTCACATCATCAATGTGATTAGAAATGCACAACATCGATGAAATAATTCCTTCTACCTTGAAGCTAGTTTACCCTTGAGTATGATTTCACCCATTCTCACCAGCATCTATATCAAAGTTTCCCGGTGAGCCCAATTTAAGGTTACATCCGGTTCCCGGTTTCTTTATCAGTTACTTCATATTCACCGTACTACAGGCTTTTCGTGCTGATGGAACGGACCTGAACATGGATTCAAATAATTTCGACATCTTTATTATCGGCTTGATATTCATTAACTCTATAGAGAACCAAAACCGGAAAATAAACCCTTCTTTCACTTCCGGGCGGCGAGAGTAAATGAACCCAAACTTGCTTGATTTGATCCTGTTTTCAGAAAAGAGAAAAGCTTTTCTCCTGCTATTGAAGGAAGGACCAAAGAATACCCAGGAGATCCTTGACAGGCTTCAAGTTCCAAGAACCGCTCTCCTTCCCCAGATAAAGAAGCTGAAGGAGCAGAACCTTGTAATCCACGAAAACGGCGTGTATCGCCTCAGCCTGATAGGAGAAATTGTAATAGAAAAAATGCAGCCTCTTCTTGAGACCCTGGAGGTTTTTGAGAAAAATGAGGAATTCTGGGCAGACAGAAGGCTCACACCTATTCCCCTTCATCTTATGAAACGGATCAGCGAGCTTGGAAATTATCGCCTGATAGAACCGGACCTGAGCCATACTTTTGATCTTAACCCGGAATTCGTGAAGCATACTTCTAACTCGAACCATATCCTCATGTTTTTCTCTTATTTTCACCCGCAATTCCCTGCCTTTTTCCTGGAGCTTGCCAGAAGAGGTATTGAGATCTCCCTTGTCCTGAGCGAATCCGTATACTTACGGCTTGCAGAGGATTTCAAAAAAGAAGGGAAAGAATTTCTCAGAATGAAGAACGCGAGTCTCTTTATTCTGGACAAAAAAGAAGCGGATATCCCTGCAGTCGTTGTGTCTTCTGATAAAATAATGCTTCTGGGGTTGTTTAATGAAAGCGGAAGGTTTGATCGCCAGTATATAATTAGCTTCGAACCAGGGGCAATCGAATGGGGAAAAGATCTGTTCGAATACTTCAGAGACATGAGCAGAGAAATAAAAATTAAAGAAAAATAGGAGTTTGAGAAATAACTGTGAAAACATAATCTCAGGCTAAAAGCTATTTTTAGCTGCTCCTTTTTTAGCTGCTCCTTTTTTAGAGAATCCTTTTTTAGAGAATCCTGGTTTTTAGCCTTCTCAAATAAGGACTTTTTAGAGGATATATTCTTAAATGAAGCATTTTTAACGACTCTGTTTTTAATCAAGGCGATTATATAAAAAGTCAAGAGGATCTTCATTAACTTTAAATATTAGGTGTACCTAAATATGGCTAAAATAGAGATTTAGGTCTGCCTAAAAATGAGAGTTAAAGATGAAACTGCCACTTATCTGTCCTGAAAAAGAGTGTTGCCGTGGAAAAAAGGAGTGCATGCCAGGTAAAGGGCTACCTAAAATAGTACTTGTAGGAAGCCCTAATGTGGGAAAAAGCAGCCTTTTTAATGCCCTTTCCGGAAGTTATACTATAGTTTCTAATTATCCAGGAACCTCAGTTGAGATCAGCCGGGGAAAAGGCAGGATAGGAGAGATGGAATATGAATTTATTGATACACCCGGAATGTATTCCCTTCTCCCTGTAAGCGAAGAAGAAAGAGTCTCACAGCGCCTGCTTTTTGAAGAGAAAGCCTTTGTCTGCCTGCATGTAGTGGATGCAAGAAATCTCAGGCGCATGCTCTCTTTCACACTCCAGCTCCTTGAAGCCGGGACTCCCCTTATCCTTGTCCTGAATATGATGGACGAAGCTGAGGAAAGGGGAATAGAAATTGATATACAGGGGCTCAGCAAAGCCCTCGGAATTCCGGTAGTAGGCACGGTTTCAAGTGAAGGAAAAGGAATTGAAGAACTCAAAACTTCAATTATGGAATTCACTCATAAGAAATACGAGAGAATTTCGCAGGAAACTGATTACGGGCAGGAAATAGAGCCATACATCTCGGAAGCAGAAGGCTTGTTAAAAACTGCAGAGGAAACTGGAATATCAAAAAGATCCCTTTCCCTCCTGCTTCTTCAGGGAGATAGGACAGCACTTGATGTTGTATGCAGTCCTGAAGAGGCATACAGGGACAAAAACGAGAAAAATGAAAGCAGAAGAAACAGCTTTGAGGAGTTTCAGAGACTTGCAGAAACGGCTTCGGAAAAGGCTGGAATCCCTCTTTCCTACCTTTTCACCCTCAAGAGGCAGGAAATTGTAAACAGAATAGTGGAACAGGTAATGGAAGTACAGGATACGGATAAAGAAACTAAGGAAAGAGAGACCGGGCAAAAAGAAAAAACCGAAAAGAGGGAAAAGGCCCGGAAAAAGGTCCTGCTCGCAGAAAAAATCGACAGCGTGCTGACTCATCCCTTGTTTGGTATCCCGGTGCTGCTTCTTGTACTCTATTTAGGACTTTACCGTTTCGTAGGCGTTTTTGCAGCAGGCATTCTTGTTGACTTCCTGGAGAATACAGTATTCGGAGAGCATATAAACCCCCTGGTGACCGCATGGTTCACATCCCTTGTACCCTACCCTGCCCTGCAGGACCTTTTTGTAGGGGAGTATGGAATATTTACGCAGGCAGTAACCTATGCAATTGCTCTTATTTTGCCGATAGTGGGAGCTTTCTTCCTTGTGTTCTCAATTATCGAGGATACGGGATATCTCCCCAGGCTGGGCCTGCTCCTGGACAGTATGTTCAAAAAAATAGGGCTCAGTGGAAGAGCGGTAATTCCAATGGTACTCGGCTTTGGTTGTTCCACAATGGCTACCATGGTCACGCGGACCCTTGAAACAAGAAGGGAAAGGCTTATTTCAACCATCCTGCTGGCTCTTGCCATCCCCTGCTCGGCACAGCTTGGCATTATTCTTTCCATCCTATCTGGAAACCCGAATGGACTGCTTATCTGGGCAGGTGTGATAGTGCTTGAGTTTGTTTTCATAGGATACCTGGCTGCGAGAATCCTGCCAGGAGAGGCTCCGACATTCATTCTCGAGATGCCTCCTCTCAGGATTCCGCGGCTTTCAAACATAGCCGTGAAGACTTACTCAAGAATGCACTGGTACTTCCTTGAAGTCCTGCCTCTCTTTGTGCTGGCAAGCGTACTGATCTGGATAGGCAGGCTTACAGGGATTTTTGCCATTGCCCTGAAAGCAATGGAATACCCGACCGTCTGGATCGGGCTTCCTTCTGATGCTGCCGATATTTTTCTCTTCGGCTTTTTCAGGAGAGATTTCGGGGCAGCAGGGCTTTACGGAATGCATGATGCCGGGTTGCTTACAGGCGTGCAGCTTGTAGTTGCGGCAGTCACTCTCACCCTCTTTATGCCCTGTATTGCCCAGTTCATGATGACCATAAAGGAGAGAGGATTTAAAATGGCCCTTGCGATCTCAGGATTCATCTTCCCCTCTGCCTTCCTCGTAGGCTTTATAGTAAACACTCTCCTGACAGCGCTGGGGGTGAGCCTGTGAACTGCCCTCTCTGCGGAAGCGAATTTGAAAAAGCAAATGAATCGAAATGTACCGGCTGCGGAAAACTGCACAACTGCAGCAAACAGTGCTGCCCTTCCTGCGGGTACGAACTTGTAAAAGAAGCAAAGATAATACAGCTAATAAGGAGCCTCTTTAAATGATAGCAGAAAATTCACATATCTCCCTGAATAACACCTTGAAAACTACCACACTTTCGTCAATGGAACCCCGAAAAGCCGGAAAGATCTCCAGTCTGGAAACAAAAAATGCAGGGATTTTACAGAAACTGATAGCAATGGGTATCCTGCCCGGTATGCCTGTCACACTGCTCAGGCGCTCCCCCTCCTATCTCTTTGAGGTAGACCAGACCCGGTATGCCGTGGACAGGGAAATTGCAAACCATATTTATGTCAGCTACTGATTTGCCGCCAATAAAAGACAAAAATACGGCACAGAAGAGTAGCCTGCCTGACACTTCCATGCAAGAAGAAGCCCGTAAGAAGTAAGAGGGCCGTTGTAGAGCGCAGGATGTATGATTTCAGTAGTCATTTAATATCAACAAATTCCGTACCTGATTGTAAATGGACCATAATTGTATACAGAACGTTAATTTTGCTTGTCAGCGTAAAATTTTGCTTACTTTGAAGAAAAATATGCAAAAGCATTCATTTACGTTCTCCAAGGAAAATCATCATCCCTGCAGGTGAAGCTTTTTTGTAGATTTCCTCCAGCACTTCAAGCAAATCTTCTTCGCCGCACCAGAAGGGGAATTTTCCAAGCCTTTTTGGAAGGGCAGCTGGAGCCTGAGGGATGTGAGCCTCAAGGGAAGGGCTTTTTCCCTCTCCAGGACTTTCAGGGAGCCTGCCCCAGAAAACTTCCGGGTCAATGGGCAGAGGCTCAGGAAAAACAGGAGAGATTTCAGCTTCGAGTGCAGCTCCGGTTTTATCATCAGGCCTTTCTTTAAGAACCCCCGCTTCTGCTACCCGGTCCGCAGTTTCCGGAACAAAGCCCTTTCCAAGAATGGACATAAAATCCTCCATGTCCACACCTCTTAGCTTAAAGATAAGGAAGGGATCCCTATCAAATTCTTCCCCGAGTAGATAGTAAACGGCTGCAATGTGCTTACATGGATTTGACCAGTCAGGGCAGGAGCAGTCGGTTTCAAGGTCATCGAGTGTTTCAGGAAAAAGGGAAAGACCTGTTTCCCTGAATGCGGAGTCAATATCTTCCGGCATCTCGCCTGCGAGAAGCTTTGCCGCAAAGATAGGTTTCATGGCAATTTTTTCTGCAAGTAGTTCCCATTCGGAACCTGTTAGGGTCCGGACTTTGATCGTTACTGAGTAAGGTGTGGGGTTTGAACCCTGGACTTTGGCCCTCACGAGCCCGGCCTCTATTTTAATGGAAGTTACCTGACCTTTACGTGCATAGCTTTTTCCGCGGCCCAACCTGGCCCCCATATTAAAGCTTTCAAGAGTTTTGATCCAGCGTTTTGCCCACCAGCTCTGGGCAAAGCTTCCGCGTTTGGATTTTGCCTTGATGCCCCCTTTGACCTCGATTGGCTTTGTGGGCTCGTAATTACCATAGCCATCCCAGTAAGTTGCCATTTTATTCACCTACCGCTTCTTCTCGAAGGGCAAGAATGTCCTTCAATTCCTCATCGGAAAGTTCTGTTAGCCAATCTTCACCTGTTCCGACAACATTCTCTGCAATCTGCACTTTGCGCTCGATAATCTCATCTATTTTTTCTTCAAGCGTGCCTGCACAGATGAACTTATGCACCTCAACGTTTTTCGTCTGGCCTATACGGAACGCCCTGTCGGTTGCCTGATTTTCTACAGCCGGGTTCCACCAGCGGTCGAAGTGAAAAACATGGTTGGCCCCTGTAAGGTTAAGCCCCGTTCCTCCGGCTTTGAGAGAGAGGACAAAGATAGGGAGGTACTCTTTTCCCTCTTGGAAGCGTTCAAGCATCATGTCCCTCTGCTTTCTCGGAACTCCGCCGTGCAGGAAAAGGACTTCACAGCCAAAACTTGCCTGTAAGTGCTCTTTTAGCATTCTGCCCATCTCAGCAAACTGGGTAAAAATAAGGGCTTTTTCCCTGTTTTCCAGAACTACATCCAGTATTTCGGTAAGTCTTACAAGTTTTCCTGACCTTCCCGGGATGCCGGAGTTATCCTTCAAAAACTGTGCCGGGTGGTTGCAGACCTGCTTAAGTCTGGAAAGAGCAGATAGAATTATACCTTTTCTCTGGATGCCTTCTTCAGCTTCTTCCATTGTCTCTTCGATGTCTTCAAGGACCGCAGCATAGAGAGAAGCCTGTTCTTTTGTCAGAGTACAATAGGTTTTCATCTCCATTTTTTCCGGAAGGTCGGAGATAATTGAAGTATCGGTCTTCAAGCGGCGCAGGATGAAAGGACCCGTAATTTCTTTCAGCCTCCTTGCAGCTTCCGGATCCCTTTCGGCCTGAATGGGAATAAAGAAATTCCGCTTGAAACCAGCCTGGCTGCCAAGGAAACCGGGGTTTAAAAACTCCATAATGGACCAGAGGTCACCTACATTGTTTTCAACCGGAGTCCCTGTTAGAGCTATGCGGTAATCGGCTTTCAGAGCCCTGGCCGCCTTTGCCTGTTTAGTTTCCGGGTTTTTGATGTTCTGGGCTTCATCAAGTACTGCTCCGGCCCAGGGAACCCCTTTTAAAAACTTAACGTCCCGCTGCAGAAGCCCATAGCTTGAGATAACAATAGCATGGTTCATTGCTTCCATTCTAAATTCCTCTTCCTTTTTCCGGCTGGTCCCGTGGTGAACCATTACCGAAAGTTCCGGGGTAAAGCGAGCAGCCTCTTTTTTCCAGTTGTTGATAACAGAGGTCGGACAGACCAGAAGAACCGGTTTTGTGGCTTTACGTCCATCAACCTTTTCTTCAACCTGTTCCAGGTCATGCTGGATAAGAGCAAGAGTCTGGACTGTTTTACCAAGCCCCATGTCATCTGCAAGGCAAGCTCCTATGCCCCATTGCCTCAGGAAAGCCAGCCAGGAGTAACCTCGAAATTGGTAGGGCCGAAGGGTTCCTGAAAATCCATTGGGAGCCGGAAGTTCTTCAAATCCGGCTTTATCCTTTAAGCGGTTAATTAATTCTCCAATCCAGCCGGTCGCATTGAGCCCTTCAACGTCCACACCGTCGGCTTTTTCGGAAGCGCCCACAGCTAGCTTTATAACTTCGCGCAGGCTTGCTTCCCCATGAGGGTTCTTCTGCCAGAACTCTAGAGCAGCCCGGATTTCCGCATCGTTTACCTCGACCCACTGCCCACGGACTTTCACAAGCGGAGCTTTAAGCTTTGCAAGAGCCTGCAGTTCTTTGATTGTTAGTACCCTGTCCCCCAGGGCGATTTCCCAGTCAAAGCTGACAACCTTTTCAAGGGTCAGCCCGCTTCCGGCCTGTAACTTCTTGCCCTTAACCTTAGCCTGGGCTTTTAAGTGAGTTTTTGTACCTTTACGGGTCCACCAGCCAGGGAGAAGCAACCCAAAACCGGCCTGGCTTAAATTCACTGCACTTTCAGTCAGGAAGCGGTAAGCCTCTTTCGTATCAAGGGAATATCCGGATGGGTCGGGAGCTTCAAGGCTGGAAGCAATTCCTGCACTGATACTGGAAGCCTGCCCGAGGGAAGATAACAGAAACTGGCGAATGTTTTTCACATCATATCTTTTCAACGGGCTGCCCTTCTTTGGCTTCCAGGCTTCTTTTACAGGGATCAGAAGGCTCGGGTCTTCGTAGGACTGGAGCAGGTAGCGGACATACCAGTGTCCTTCGGGAACTTCGATATCAGCTATTCCTTCCCTGCCTTTTTTAGTATCTCCTCTCCCATCTTCATTTTCTTCGGTTTCTTCTTCCGCAGCTGGTTCTTCCAGACGGAAACAGAACCTGAAAGGGGAAGTAGTAAGGATATTGAGAGGGCGCTGCCATTCACGGGTCCGGGCCGCAAGTTGCAAAAGTTCTTTTTCGTCTCCATAGATTAGCCCGTCAGGACTTTTAAGAGCAGAAACCCAGGCATCGTGGACACTATCAAAGGATTTTCTTTTGCGGATCTCTTTTGTAAGCTTTTTTTCTCCGATCTCAGACCGGACTATCCAGTCAAGAGAATCTTCGATAAACTGCCTGGCCACTAAAGAAGCAGGCATTTCCGGCAGCATGGAAGAAGCTTCAGGAGTAAGAGCCCTTGCAGCAGGGGGCATTTGCTTTACCAGCTTTGCCAGTTCTCCTGCATCTTCTCCGGAAAATACGGGTTCCCAGAAAGCCCTGTATTCTCCTTCCTCCCCCCGGACGCCAGGCAGGTATTTTTGTCCTGCTACCAGCGAGCCTGCAAATTTCAGGGCTTCTGCCCACCAGATAAGGTCATTTCCCGGGATTACGCCGGGAGCCAGAACCCTTTTTCCCATACAGGCACAGAGGAGAACAATAGCTTCTTCAGCTTCCAGAGGATATGCGTGAACAGTCCAGGGAGCCAGTGCAGGTTCTGCTTTCGAGTCAGGAATTTCAGCAACAAGAGGGCTGGAAGGGACCGGATTCCCACCTGTTGTCGGAATCCAGACACTAATTTTCTCCACCTCTTTCCGGCCAGCGCTGTCCAGCAGTAGCTCAAGAGCAGGAGACAGGTTTTCAGAGTCGGAATCGTAGGGATAAGGTTTTACAACCGGCTTTTTAGGCTTTCTCCCACGCCGAACAACCGGAGTTTCACTTTCGGCCGGGCTTTCACCCCATAAGAAAAACTGTTTTCCAACTCTTCCCGCATGAAGAATTATCATATATTTGTATAAAGAGAGAAGATATATTAAAAATGATGTGGAGTAGGCTGTTTTGAAACTCCGTTGATTCTACAATTGAGATTCCGGAAAATTTCCGGCTTATTATTGATGAGCCTCTTTTGTCTGATTTTTGAAATTGAAAGATTTCAGCAATGTAATATAATAGTAAGGACAAGTTGAAAATATGTAATAGGCTGAAAATTTAAGCTGACAAAGAACTAAGTTTCGGAGGAATTGAGTGTCAGTTTGTCCTACAAATTTTGATGAAAAAGTAGAATGTCCATTCGTTGACAGGAAAGAGTTCATTGAAGCTTTTGAGAAAGCCTCCCAAAACATCAATCAACAGAATTACAGTATCTTAGTCTATTATGGCGTTGCCGGAATTGGAAAAACCAGCCTTAGAAAGAAACTTCCAACCTTGCTCGAAAAACACAACGAATCGGACAGACATATGAAAATTTTATGGACTTCAATAGACTTCGCAACCGAACAATACAGACAGCATTATAAATTCCTTGAAGTTCTTTCCAGCCAACTACGCCAGAAATACGACATCAAATTTAACTCTTTTGACATTGCCCTTGCCACTTACTGGAAAAAAGTCAATCCCAATGTTCCCCTTGTAAAAGAAAGCTACTCAGAGGAAAGCGTTGTTCGTGATGTTCTGGACATCTGTAACGAATTTGTTCCTGTAAACCTGATACCAAATGTGCTTAACCTTGCCAAAAGTTTACCTGAACGGTATCAAAAATGGGCTCTGAAACGCAAAGAAGATATTTCCAGACTTCCTGATCTTGAACCGACAGAGATAGATGAATGGCTACCTGTTTACTGGGCATATGACCTTGCTGACCACCTGCAGAACACTTCAGAATCCGCAGTCATTTTCATAGACACATACGAAGCTCTCTGGGAAAAAGAAAGAGAAAAAGGAAGTTTTAATGACCGCGATAAATGGCTCAGAAAACTTATTGAAAACATACAAAAGTCCTGTCTGTGGGTAATCTACGGAAGAGAACCCCTTCGCTGGGAAGAAGTGGATGAAGACTGGAAAAATTACCTTGACCAGCGTAAAATTGAAAAACTTCCAGAAAAAGATGCTCTCGACCTGTTAAAACGGTGCGGAATCACTGAAGAGGATATCCATAAATTACTCATTGAAAGCAGTGAAGGCGTACCCTACTATCTTGAACTCTCCATTGATACCTACAGAAAAATAAAGAAAAAAAAGCAGCCTTCTCCGGAAAACTTTGCAAAGGTTCCGGACGGTATTTTCTGCGGATTTGTCAAATACCTTGACAGGGAAGAAAAAGAGACACTGAAGGTCTTATCGGTTCCCAGATACTGGGACCGTGAACTATTCGAAATTCTGGTTGAGAAATTTAAAACCGGATACCCTGCAACCAGTTTTTCAGAATTGCATAGCTTCTCTTTTATGGACATTGACGATAAAGGAAAGTGTTTCATGCACCAGCTTATGAGAAAAAGCCTGCAAGAATATCAGGATCAAGATTTGAAAAAAAAGTTCATAATTTCATGCTTGACTTCTACAGCAATCAACTAAAAGATCTCGATATTAAATCAATAACCCCAGAACACGAAATAACGTTGAATGAAGCCTTCTACCATGCAAAAGAGGCACTTGAAAACAAAGATTTGATCAATTGGTTTATTGCTGCCTCAGATCCCTTCAACAGAGCAGCATTCTGGCAATTAATTACCCCAATATATGAAGAAATGCTACAAATTCTTGAAGCGGAACTAGTGTCTCGTCAGCATTAAAATGTCGTAAGAATTATATTGTATAATATTCATAAAGAATCTCAGGGATTCCTTATGAATAGATACACTGTGACACTTACCAAAGAGGAACGTGAAACTCTTTGTGAACTTACCTCAAAGGGTAAACACAACTCCCAAAAAATTCTCAATGCTCTGATCTTACTTAATTGTGATAAAGGTGAATGGAATGTCAACCATTCAATCAACGAAGAAATCTCACGTGTCCTGAATATCAGTATGAAAAAAATTGATCGTGTTAAAAAGCGATTTGTTGAAGAAGGTCTTGAAGTTGCCCTCAATGGAGAAACAAGAGATCGGATTTATGCTAAAAAAGTTGATGGTGATTTAGAAGCCCATTTAGTTGCATTGAGTTGCAGTGAACCTCCTGAAGGTTTTGCAAGATGGTCTTTGAGATTGTTAGCTGATAAGGTTGTAGATCTTGGCTATATCGAAAATATTTCTCATGAAACAATACGTCGTACTTTAAAAAAACGAAATCAAACCCTGGCAAAGGAAAGAATGGGTAATTCCTCCGGAACAAAACAGTAGCTTTGTTGCAAATATGGAAATGGTTCTGGATATTTATAAGCGTCCATTTGATCTACGAAATCCTGTTATATGTATGGATGAATCCCCAAAACAACTTATTGGAGAAACCAGGATTCCAGTCCCCTGCTTACCCGGAAAACCAGCCAGGTATGATTACGAATACAAACGTTGTGGGATGTGCAATATATTCCTTGCCTGTGAACCATTGACAGGAAAAAGAATGGTGAAAATTACTGAAAGAAAAACCAAGAAGGACTGGGCTTGTTTTCTGGAAGAAATTGCACTTCAACAGGAAAATGCAGATAAAATTACGCTGGTAATGGACAATCTAAACACACATGTTCCGGGATCTCTCTATGAAGTATTTCCACCAGCAAAGGCGAAGGCAATATGGGATAGGTTTGAGTTTGTGTACACACCAAAACATGGAAGCTGGTTGAATATGGCAGAGATTGAATTGAATGTACTCACAGGTCAGTGCTTAAAAAGGAGAATGAATAACATTGACACTGTTAAGAAGGAGGCATTGGCCTGGCAAAAGTTCAGAAACAACAAAAATGCAAAGGTTAATTGGCAATTCACAACAGAAGATGCAAGGGTAAAATTAGCACGTCTTTATCCGACAATTGAGGATTGACGAGACACTAGGACCTCAACATCCAGATTTTGCAGCTATTCTGAACGATCTCGCAGAACTTTATCGTCATAGAGGAGATTACGAAAAAGCGCTTCCACTTTATCAAAGGGCGCTTGAAATAAATGAAAAGATCTTGGGGCCGCAACATTCAGATATTGCAGCAACATTAAACAACTTAGCCTTAATCTATCGTTATATCGAAGATTATGAAAAAGCCCTTCAATTTAATCAAAGGGCCCTTGATATTCGTGAAGAGGTGCTGGGGTCACAACATCCAGACGTTGCACAAACTCTAAACAATCTCGCATCAGTTTATTTTGATATAGAAGATTACGAAAAAGCTCTACCACTTTATCAAAGAGCACTTGAAATAGTCGAAAAGGTGCTGGGACCACAACACCCATCTGTTGCAGCAAAACTAAACAATCTCGCAGGAATCTATTGTCAGATGAGAAATTACGAAAAAGCACTGCCACTTTATCAAAGGGTACTTGAAATAAATGAAAAGGTGTTGGGCCCTCAACATCCGGATGTTGCAATAACACTAAACAACTTTGCCGGACTCTGTGAGAATATGGAAGATTACGGAAAAGCATCCTTACTTTATCAAAGAGCACTTGAAATAGTCGAAAAGAAGTTGGGACAGAAACATCCAACTACAATGGCAATAAAAAATAATTATAATGGGTTTCTTTCAGAGATGAGCGAAGAGAAATGATTTTTGAGATTTCATAGTACAGTATTTAAATCGCTGCCTCTTCAAGCTTATTTATCTCATAAGAAACTCATCTAACAAACGTATAAGAGTTATTCCCTTACGTGCCTAACAATGTGCCCGGCTTCAGGAATGATAATTTTAGAGAGGGCTAGCTTCACTGCATTTGGAGACCCTGGCAGGCAGAATACAGCCTTTCCTTTCATTACGCCTGCTGAAGCTCTGGTCAGGATCACGGAAGTGCCTATTTCTTCAAGGCTTTTGTACCTGAAAAGTTCCCCGAAACCAGGAATTTCTTTCTCAAAAAGAGGGATTACGGACTCGATAGTAAGGTCTTTTGGAGCAATCCCTGTGCCTCCGCTTGTAATAACGATGTCCGCAGAGCTGTCAAGTGCGGCAAAAAGAGCATCAAGAATTGAATCTTTTTCATCAGACACAAGCCTATAAAAAGAAACGCTATTGCCTGCAATCTCAAGAAGGTCTTTTATGGCTTTTCCTGAAAGGTCTTCCGCTTCTTCAGGAGAAAACGGATTTCCGTACTTTTCGTACCTTGAGGTTGAAATCGTAATTATGGCAAAAGAATAAGATTTTCTGGCATCTTTTTTGTGAATTTCTGGTATGGATTCTTTCATGAAAACAGCACTCTCCAATATATCAGATTAATTTCCTGTCCTGGGTATCCTGTTCAGTTGTTACATTATAGTTTTCACATTACAGTTTTCATATTATGATATTCACATTATGATTTTCATATTACGGTTTTCCATTATGACTATTCTTCCTGTTACCCTGTATCCTGTAATGTTACTTGCCTGCCCATATTTTAATAACTTATCAGCCCAATGCTCGGGTATGCACATACTTGCAGCGGATATAGGTACAGGTACGCAGGATATCCTGCTCTTTGATTCGGGAAAAGAGGTTGAAAACAGCCTGATAATGGTCATGCCTTCTCCCACGCAGGTTGTTGCGGAAAGGGTGCGGAGGGCAACAAAGGCAGGAAAGGCACTTGTGCTTACCGGGACCATAATGGGAGGGGGTCCCTCTGCATGGGCTGTCCGCACTCACCTGAAAGCAGGGTTCCCTGCATATGCTACTGAAGAAGCTGCTCTGACCATTCATGACAACCTTGAGAAAGTGAAGGCTTTCGGGGTCCGAATTGTCTCAAATGAGGAGGCAAAGAAACTTGCAGGTTCTGGGGAAGCACTGGAAGTTGTTATGAAGGACTTTGACCCCTGCGCCGTTTCATGCGCACTTTCAAATTTTGAAGTAAGGATGCCGGAAAATTATGCAGTGGCAGTCCAGGACCATGGAAACGCTCCGGATAAGAGCAACCGGGTATACAGGTTTGAACTTCTAAAGGAACTTATCGAGAAAGGGGGAAAGCTCGAAAATTTTGTTTTCCGGCCAGAAGAAGTCCCGCAGGCGTTTACCCGCATGAAAGCCCAGGCAGATTCACTTCTTAAATCAACGACAGTACTTAAGACGAGAGCAGTACTCATGGATACGGGACCTGCAGCCATATTCGGAGCCCTTACCGATTCTGCAGCCGTCCAGCCTGCCATCGTGATCAATATAGGAAATGGGCATACTCTTGGGGCGCTTGTAAACGAAAACAGGATCACAGCTATTTTTGAGCACCACAGCTCCAGCATGAACCCGGAAAAACTTCAGGACTATATTATCAGGCTTGCTGACGGAACGCTTGGCTTTGAAGAAGTCTTTGCAGACGGAGGGCACGGTGCATATATAAAGGAAGCTTCGGGCTTTGAGGAAGTTAGATCTATAATGGTTACAGGCCCGAAAAGGGAGATGCTCGAAAAGCTTTCAGGTTCAGAGCTCAGGCAGGAAATTTCAAAAAAATTGCATTTTGCCGCACCCTTCGGGAGTATGATGCTTTCAGGCTGCTTCGGGCTTCTCGCAGGATTCTTTGAAAAATACCCGGAAACATCAATAAAACTTATAAACCACTAAGTAGTAGGGAGTAAGTCACGTGACAGCTCCCACGAATAAATTCGTAGGCATCTATGGTATTTCAACCAACGCTATACTGCCCTAGAGCAACTATTTATTCGTGTCTCGCTTCCATCGTTTCAAGTTTTACCTTTGAAACTACTTCAAAGAACCCTATACTTGGAGTTTTAGAGCAGAGT
This sequence comes from Methanosarcina subterranea, assembly GCF_055385895.1. Classification (NCBI taxonomy): domain Archaea; kingdom Methanobacteriati; phylum Methanobacteriota; class Methanomicrobia; order Methanosarcinales; family Methanosarcinaceae; genus Methanosarcina; species Methanosarcina subterranea. The sequence continues at coordinate 4,813,675 of NZ_AP042426.1, forward strand.
TAAGCGGCTTCTGTAGCGTTTACATCTCCCAGAACAAAACTTAACAATAAAGTATAGATTTGTAAGTAGAAAAACGTAATCTGTAATCAAATTATAGGAGAGGTGACGGCTGTATCCCGCCATTAAAATGATGGGGATTAGCCTTAGAAGCTCCTAAGCCCGGGATATATAAAATTTTAGGGACTGTAGAACTTCAGATATGAGATTCCCTATCGGAGAACCCGGGGATGCAGATATTCTCTGCCAGAACCCGCAAGGGCCGGTTTACAGATAAATGTAAATACAGGCAGGTATCTCTATATGCACATATCTCCATATCCAACGGTTTGCTAAACGATTTTTTGCGAACGTGATGCAAACATTTATATGCGGAAACAAATCCGTTACAACGAATTTCTATTAAAATTATTATCTTTCAGGAGAATCAAGCTAATGGTACGAAAGCCAGGAAGTATGTACAGAAACGTGAGGCAGCGCTCATTTACCAGAAAGAAATACATGGGCGGTGTTCCCGGAAGTCAGGTTATTCATTACGACATGGGAGACAAAGCAAATACCACTTTCCCGATTAAAGTTTCCCTGATTGTTGAAGAAAAATGTCAGATAAGGCATGTTGCTCTTGAAGCAGCCCGTATTACAGCAAACAGGCACCTGAGTACAGATGCCGGAAAGATGGGCTTTTACATGAAGCTCCGTGTTTACCCACACGAAGTACTCAGGGAAAACAAGCAGGCAACAGGCGCTGGTGCTGACCGTGTATCCAGTGGGATGCGCAGGGCTTTTGGGAAGAACGTAGGTACTGCAGCAAGAGTAGAAGCAATGCAGAAGATCTTTACAGTAGCTGTTGAAAAGCAGAACTTCCAGGCTGCAAAGAAAGCTCTCTGGCATGCAGGACAGAAGCTGCCTACCCCTTGCAGGATCGTTGTTGATCAAGGGGCAGAACTGGTACAGTAACCAGTTAAACTGTTAAAATCAAAGGGAGTATAATAATGTACGATTACGAAGAGCTTTTGAACCGTGCAATGGCAAAGATGCCTGACACCGAGACTACGGACGCTCGATTCGTAATCCCTGAGCCGAGAATATTTTCCGAAGGCAAAACCACAATTCTGGATAACTTCGGAAATATTGCAGATATCCTTAACCGGGACCCTGACCACCTGATGAAATATCTCACCAGGGAACTGGGAACTGCAGGGAAGATAGAAGGCACACGTGCGGTCTTCCAGGGAAGGTTTACGAGAGCTCAGATCGCTGACAACATTCAGGCCTATGTGGACGAATACGTTATGTGTTCGGAATGCGAACGCCCGGACACCCAGCTTGTAAGGACGGATAGGGTTCTTGTCCTGAAATGTTCTGCTTGCGGGGCTCACAGACCTGTCAAAAAGAGAAAAGTAAGCAATGTGGTTGTCAGGGATGCCATTGAAGAAGGCGGAACCTACGAACTCCGGATAGATGCCGTTGGGTCCAAAGGTGACGGGATAGCAAAAATAGATAAGTATACTGTCTTCGTGCCCGGAGCCTCAAAAGGCGATGTGGTCAAAGTAAAGATAAAGAAAATCAGCGGAAACCTTGCCTTCTCAGAAAGGGCGGTTTAAGCTTTTTTAATATTTCAAGAGGCAGTCCAGGCCGACTACTAATATCAGTTCTCGTGCCCGGACAACTTAAGCCCCATTTTCAAGACTGATATTCTCAAACTGATATCTCAGATTAAACAGAGTATTCATGTTCAGCATTATATTCGGATATTATTTATTTTATATTCGGATATTATTTATTTTATATTCGGATATTGTCTATTTTTTAAAGAGTTTACGGCTTGTTGAGGCTGGTTTAGAGTGAATTTCTCGAATAAAAATACTTATACTTAGCTTCTGGAAAGAAAAGGAGCGCTTTAGTGAGCTTGTTTAAACGAGCTGTTTAACCAGAGACGGTTTTAAATATTTACCAGTCAAATCAAGAACCCGTAAGAAAATTACCTGTGAGAAAAAATGACTCCCGAAAAAAAGAATGTGCCGGACTTTTCTGCGAGAGACATAAATATAGAACTTCTCTCTATTCCAGGGCTGTCTGTGAACCTTCAGCGACATAAAGAAGAAACCTTGAAACTTACGGCAAGTGGAACACTTAAAGCAGTCTGCAGCCCTATCCTGAAAAAGATTAACTCACGCCTGCAGGAGGAAAAACCGGCTCTTGCACAGGAGGACAGGGTTATTCCTTCAGCCTGGTTGCCTCCCATCCCGAGTCCTGTTTTCAAGCGCCTCATTTTTGCAGAAGTCCAGATAGCTCTGGGAAAATATGTTCCTGAAACCGTTTCCATTGAGCTTACACGCCAGAACAGTTCAAGGTACCCGCCGGGAACAGATGCTGACGAATTGGATACGGATACAATTAAAAGAATAATAGATGAAGCCCTGGAACTTGGCACATTAATAATTAGTTTTACTGAGAATGACCCTCTGCTGCACGAAGAGATTTTTGAGCTTGTTGAGTATGTGGACAAAAAACGCGCTATAGTTAATTGTTCCACCTGGGGCACGGACTTCTCAAAAGAAACTGCTCTCCGCCTGAAAGAAGCCGGACTTCACTCCCTCATGGTCGGCGTTTATTCAACTGATCCCAAAAAACATGACGCTATCCGAAAATCCGAAGGAGCTTACGAGCGGGCAATCTCAACCATAAAAATGGCTCTTGAAGCCGGACTCCTGGTTGTAATGACAACGCATGCCTCTTTCTCAAACATGAAGGAACTTCCTGCCCTCTACGCGCTTGCATCGGAACTTGGAGTACATGAATTTTCGGTATGGGAATCAATGCCAAAAAAAAGAGGCGAACCTGTGATTACTGACAGGGATCGGAGGACAATTCTTGAAATGTATCACAGGATAAACTCGGACCCGGAAGGTCCCCGAATGTTTTCAAACACCTATTTCGAAGGACAGATGCTGGGTGCAATGGCAGGCAGGCGCTGGATGCATGTAACTGCAGATGGAGATGTAAAACCAAGCCCTTATCCTCCTTTCAGGTTCGGGAATGTAAAAGAAATACCCTTAAAAGAAATCTGGCATAGGATCAGGAGCTATCCGTATTTCCAGCGGCAGAAGAGTTTGAGCCCTATGCATGATCCTGAATTTATGGAACTAGTCGATAAAATCCCTGAAGAGGCAAAACTGCCCTATCCGTTTGAAGATATTTGCGAGAAATAACCGGGTCTTATTACATAATTACCCTGAATTTACTGCAGAATTGCAGAATTACTCTAAATCTACTGGCAGCCGGATGAGGATAGTAAAGGGACGAAAACAGGCAGTTAATAAGGGATAATAGGTGGATGATAGGTGGATGACAGTATCCGGGGCTGCCAGAAGATAAACATTTACATATGAGCAGGTATTTTTAAAGAGCAATTTAGCCGGAACGGAGTTTACACTCTTAATTACTTTACCCTTATTTATGTAGCAAAAAAAAGCTGCCTTCAGCGCTTTCGGGAAAAGGCAGCCCATGAGGGACTTTATGAATACTAAACTTGACCCGTGGAGTTCAAGCGATATCACTGACTATTCCAAGTTATTCGAAGAATTCGGGATTTCTCCTTTTGAAAATGTACTTCCGGAAATCCCTTGCCCGCATAGGTACATGCGGAGAAAAGTTATCTTCGGGCACCGCGACTACGAACAGATTGCAGAGGCTATGCGGACAGGTGCCCCTTTTTCAGTTATGGACGGTTTTATGCCTTCAGGAAAGGTCCACCTCGGGCATAAGATGGTCATGGACCAGATAGTCTGGCACCAGGAAATGGGAGCTTCAGCCTTTGTAGGGATCGCGGACAGGGAAGCTTTTTCGGTGCGCGGTTTTTCCTGGCAGAAGTGCAGGGAAATAGGGGTAGAAGAATACATATTAAGCCTGATTGCCCTTGGTTTCAAACCCGAAGGCCTCATTTACTTCCAGTCAGGTTGCGGGAGCGTTAAAGACCTTGCATTTGAACTCGGCGCTAAAGTCAATTTCTCAGAATTGAGTGCCATTTACGGCTTTTCAGGAGAAACAAGCCTCTCCCATATGCTCAGCGTGGCAACCCAGGCTGCAGATATCCTCCAGCCCCAGCTCGAAGAATTCAGTGGACCGAAGCCTGTTGTGGTTCCCGTAGGTCCGGACCAGGACCCTCACCTCCGCCTTACAAGAGGGCTTGCAGGCAAAATGAATATGTTCAGGGTAGAAGAGCGAGAAGATGTAAAGACAGGAAGGAAATACCTGAGTGTCCGGGGAAAAAACGCCCAAAAAGAAGCTTTGCAGGAGCTCAAGAAACGAATTCCCGGAAAAATAAAGCTCTACGAAGAGCATATTGACGTGCTCGAATATCCCGATCTTGCAGGGCTTGAAAAGATTGTCAGGGAGGTTGCAGTCGAGTTCGAAGGCTACGCTTTCATTCCTCCGGCATCCACATACCACCGTTTCATGAGCGGACTACAGGGCGGGAAAATGTCCAGCAGCATCCCTGAAAGTCAGATTGCCCTCACGGATAACCCGAAAGAAGGGGCAAAGAAGGTAAAAAGGGCAAAGACCGGAGGCTGTGTAACCCTCGAAGAGCAGAAGAAGCTTGGCGGAAAGCCTGAAGAGTGTTCTGTCTTCGAGCTGATGCTTTTCCACCTGCTTGATGATGATAAAGAATTGCTGGAGATAAGGCAAGAATGTGTCTCAGGCACAAGGATGTGCGGCTCATGCAAACAGCTTGCAGCCGAAAAAATGCATGAATTCCTTAAAGATCATCAGGAAAAACGGGAACTTGCGCGGGAACAGCTTGATGAGTACAGAATTATCTACAAAAACTGAATTGTTCAAATTAAGCTGTTCAAATTAAATTATTCAAACTAAATTAACCATAAACTTATCAAATTCTTATAAATAATCGATTTCTCAATCATTTCAGGAAGATCAGGATGTGGTCACAGTATGAGTGCTCAGGAAAACCTTACAATTAACGAGAAAAAGGTCTTGCTCGCCCTTGAGGAATTGGGGTCGGCAGCCCCCAATAAACTGGAAGAGGAATCAGGACTGCAGGTGGATGCGGCAATGCAGGCAGCCTTCATGCTCCAGGAAAAAGAGCTTGCTTCCGTTTCCGAAAAAGTGCTCGAACGCTACTCCCTTACGAAGGAAGGGGAAGAATATACGAAAACCGGGCTTCCGGAGCGCCAGATAATTGGTACCCTGAAAGCCCCTGAATCCCTTGAAGAACTGAGGAACCGTTTTTCTCCTCAAACCGTGGGAATTGCAACCGGCTGGCTAGTAAAAAAAGGATGGGCAAAGGTTGAAAACGGATTGATGGTGCCTTCGGGAGAACCCCCTGCTGGCAAAGATGAAGAAGCCCTTGCATCTTTTGCAGGCAAGGCAAAGACTCTCGAAGAGCTTGCAGCTGACGAAAGGACTGTAAAGGACCTGCTAAAGCGCAAACTTGTTGTAAAACACGAAGAGAAGTTCAGGACGGTTTCAATAACGAGTGCAGGAAGTGCTCTTGCAGCACAGGGTATTGTCCTTGAAGAAGAAATTGCTCAGATTACATCCGACCTGCTGAAGAGCGGTTCATGGAAAGGAAAAAAATTCAGGCCCTACCGACTCGACATCACTCCGAAACCTCTTTACGGGACCAAAATTCACCCTTACAGGCGCCTGATCGAACAGATGCGCCAGATCTTCCTGGAGATGGGCTTTACAGAGATCAAAGGCGGCATAATCCAGAGCTCTTTCTGGAACTTTGACGCCCTCTTCCAGCCCCAGGACCACCCTGCAAGAGATATGCAGGATACATTCCACCTCGGCAGCACCTGCCAGATCCCAGCTGAATACTCAGATAAGGTAGCAGCTATGCACGAGAGTGGAGGGGACATTGACTCCTGTGGCTGGGGAGGGATATGGGACAGGGAACTTGCCGGGCGTAATGTACTCAGGACCCATACCACTTCAGTAACCATAAAGTATCTCGCAGACCACCCCGAACCTCCTGCAAAAGCCTTCTGTATTGACAGGGCTTACCGCAGGGAAACAATTGACCCGACCCATACCCCCGAGTTCGAACAGCTTGAAGGCGTGGTCATGGGTAAAGATATGTCTTTTGCAGACCTCCTCGGGCTGCTTGCAGAGTTCTACTACAGGATGGGGTTCGAAGAAGTCCGCTTCCGCCCCGGCTATTTCCCCTATACAGAACCTAGCGTGGAACCTGAGGTTTATGTGGACGGCCTCGGTTGGGTTGAACTCGGAGGTGCAGGTGTCTTCAGAAAAGAAGTCACAGAACCTTTCGGGATCAAAGAACCCGTCCTTGCCTGGGGGCTCGGGGTAAGCCGGCTTGCCATGCTGAAACTCGGACTTAAAGACCTGAGACTCCTCTATCAGTCTGATATTGACTGGCTCAGGAGGAGCGAGGTTTGCAAGATCTGAAAACTTAAAGCGAAGTATGCAGCATCTAAAAACTTAAGTGACTCATGGGCTGTAAAAACTGCCTGCTCCAGCCCACAGGCAATTTCTTTTTTCATATTTCTCTTTCACGATAAGAGGTTGGTATTTTGATACTCGATTTTTGACACTCGATTTTACCAGTGCGGTTGAAGATTACTCGCTAATTTCCCCGAAGCCGATAGGCCATGCTGCGCACAAGTTTGGGAAAAAAAATAGGACTGAAAAGCGCCTTCAAGGCTGCCCCTGGAAACTTCACCGAGAAACAAATGTTAAGCAGCTCCAGAACCTTATTTCTCACACGAAAATTTAAAACCGAAAAGAACGAACACAAAAGAGAAGACCAATCATGAACGCAAAAAAATATGGAGAAACTACTAAAAGGGACTGGTACAGGACATCTCTCATACTTCTTCTATTTATTGCAATAACGGCTCTTTCCTCTGTATTTCTGCTTCCTGACTACTGGTATCTCTGGCTACTCTGGTAATAATCATAGGAATTCTGCTGCTTGTTATCTGGCACGCTAAAAATTTCGCTTACCGCTGCCCGGAATGCGGAGAGTTCTTTGAGGTTTCAACTCTAGAGAACTTCCTTGGCCCCAATTGCCTAAATAAAAAGTACCTGAAGTGTCCCAAATGTGGAAAACGGGGCTGGGCTAAAATTCTCAAGATTAAAAGATAAATCGTCTCAGGAATAAACGTTACCTGAGAATTGTTATCTGGAAATTGTTATCTGGAAATTGTTGTTTGAAACGCGGCCTTTATTTGATGAACCTGAAATCTTACTTGAAAAAGGGAGGGGAAAAGATTTCTGAAGAGTCGACGAAAAAAGCTTCAGGAGATAAACCGGAAAATACTGGAGCAGGTCAGGAGAATATGATGCAGAAAAATAGTCCCAACCCTCCGACAGGGGAGAGAATCTCCCTTCTCCCTCTCCTTACTGTCAATTTCATAGGTACGCTCGGGTTCAGCATAGTTCTCCCCTTCCTTGTATTTCTCGTGAACAGGCTTGGAGGAAATGCTTTCATTTACGGGCTTGCAAGTTCGATGTACCCTGCTTTCCAGCTCATAGGCGCCCCTATTCTCGGCAGGTGGTCTGACATTTACGGGCGTAAAAAGGTCCTGCTCTTAAGCCAGCTAGGGACCCTGCTCTCATGGATCATCTTTTTTGCAGCCCTCTTTCTTCCGGTCTCTACTTTGTTTAAAGTTGATTCCGAAGTCCTGGGAGCTTTTGCCTTTACCCTGCCCCTTGCAGTGCTCTTCTTTGCCCGGGCTCTTGACGGGCTGACCGGAGGGAACGTGTCCGTAGCCAATGCTTACCTGGCAGACATTACTGAAGAAAAAGACAGAAACCGAAATTTCGGGAAAATGTCGATTTCCTCAAACCTCGGGTTCATAGTTGGCCCTGCCCTTGCCGGGCTTTTGAGCGTAACAGAATACGGAGAAGCGGCTCCTGTCCTTGGGGCAGTAGTGATTTCACTTATAGGGACAGCACTTATTGTGTATTATATCCCCGAAAAGAAAGAGTGTTCTCTTGAGGGACCTGCAAATATTGAAAATGTGAGAAAAGTATTTGGTTACGAGATAAAGGAATGCAGGGCTGCACAGGAAACAGGGAAACCTTCCTTCAGGGAGGTTTTAAAGCTTCCTGATGTCCCTTATATGCTCAGCCTTTACTTCCTCATTTTTCTCGGCTTCAATATTTTCTACACCGCCTTTCCACTGCATGCGATTGCAGCTCTTGACTGGGACATCATGGAAATGGGTGTCTACTTTACTGTCCTGAGCGCACTTCTGATAATTGTACAGGGCTCTATACTCCCAGGGCTTTCAAAAAGATATTCGGATGCCTCACTTATAATATTCGGAAGCCTGATGCTCGGCACAAATTTTCTGCTGCTTATCCCGGGAGACCTCTTTCTGACCTATCTTGCAACAGGGTTTTTCGCACTGGGTGACGGGCTTATGTGGCCTTCATTTCTCTCCCTGTTATCAAAAATTGCAGGGAAGAACTACCAGGGAACCGTACAGGGGTTTGCTAGCAGCTTCGGAGGGCTTGCAAGTATAACCGGACTGATCCTGGGCGGGCTTTTATATGAACTGTTTGCAGGAAGAGCCTTTTTGCTTGCAGGTATGGTAATTTATATCGTATTTTTGCTCAATTTCAGGCTCAGGAAATTTGAGAAAGAGCTAAAATACTGAGTCCGGCATCTTAATCTTCTGGCTCAACTGTTTATAAGAAATAAACATTCAGGCACTCATTTAACAACCAGAAAAAGGTAAGGTTTAATTTCCGGAGGAATTAGCATGAATAACGTATTCAAAGTTTTAATATCTATTTTAGCGATCATTCTATTATTAGGGGTTGTAGTGATAGTGGGGGGGCTCGCTTATTTCCTTCCCGTGGAAAGAAGTAGCGAAGTAGAACAGACAGTTGTCTGGGAAGAAAGTTCGCAGGATACATTCGTGAGCGAATTACACAGCTATGAAAACAGTTTTGAGTTAATCTACAGTCCGATAAATCCAGGCACTATAATCGACTGTTACGTGAGCTATCACTTTCAGGAAAATGGAAACACGCTGGAAAATATTGACAGAAAGTTATATGAAAATGTATCAGTTAAAGATCCGATTTTGCTTGAGTTTCCGAGAAAAAAAGAATCCGTATACAAACTTGATATAATAATACAGGATAAAACCGGAGACGTATTGCATAGAAGTGGGATGGAAGTTCACTCCAGCTCAGAGAATACGAAATGAAAGGCAGGCGGAAAAACCAAACTGTTTAAGTAACTAGGGCTATATATTGAAAATACCATCAGTTCAAATAGAGAATTCCGCAATGCATCTTCAAAATGAAAAAACATCAAGTAAAAAAAGCATTAAGTAAAGAAGATTATCAAGGTAAAGAAGGTTATCAAGTAAAGAAATATCAAGGTAAAGAAAGTAATCAAGGAAGAAGACTATCAAGGTAAAGAAAAGCAGGGCTAAAAAGCACAGGTAATAAAAAGCCAAAAAAGGAAACAGTAAAATGTTCGGTAACTCCCTTATTCTCATTATATTCGGATTTATTTTTCTTCTTTCTTTTATTCTCTGGGCCTGGACCCTTGTTGACTGCCTCCGAAAGGAGACGGATGAAGGGAATACACGCCTTATCTGGGTCATAGTTATTGTTTTTACATATATTTTAGGAGCTTTTCTTTATTACCTTATCAGGCAGCCTAAAAGAGTCAAAGAACTTGGGCGGTAACCTGGAGAGAGCCCTGGTAGCTCCTGAAAAGTCTAAGAGATTTCCTGAAAAGATTCAAGAGAGATCGGGAAAATTTTCAGGGAATATAGAAGGATCGTATTTGAAGAATAGAGAATTCAAATATATGAAGAAAAGAGAGAGGATTTCCCTCTCATAACGTTTTAAGGTATTCAACAACATCATCTACATCTTCATCGGTCATTTTCCACCTGGGCATCGTCAGGTCAAGAGGCTCCCCTGAGGGATCAATGCCTACCAGGATTGCCCTTTTGATGGTCTCTTCCGTGTACGGAGGGTGTTCTTCCTCTTCTTCATGGTCTTCAGAAACAAGGCTTTCATACCTGATATCCGAAGGGGTTTCATAACCCATCATTATCGGATAGCCTCCTCTACCGTCAGTCCGGTGGCAGTCAACGCAGCTCCCTCCATGAACGTACAGCCAGCGAGGGCCGTACTCGATCTCGATAATCTCACCGCTTTCGTTAAATCCTGTATAATAGATTAACTCCCCGTTTGACTCAAAATCAGTTATGTTATAGGAAGGAGAAATCCTGCCTGGGTACATTCCACTACCTGGGTACATTCCGCTTCCAGGATACATACCTCTACCAGGATATGAAGTCCTGTTTTCCGGAGAAGTACCAGGCCGGCCGAAGCCGTCTCCGGAACGAGAAAAATCCCACATTGTCCCCAACATAAAAATAAGGATAGCTATCCCCGCAATTAATAAAACCAGCAGGATATTCAGAAACGGACTTCTTTTGCTTTCCCCATCTGCGATAATTCAACCCCCTTCAAATCAGATCTGATTCGATTAGCAGACCTGTTGATCCTATTAGTCAATAAAGTTAACATACCTTATTCATCAGTCAAGAAGCCAGGCTTTCTACACCGATTTTATCTTCTTTTTCCCCTTGTGCGCTTTGAAATGAATCTGGTCGCTGCAGAAACTAAGGCTACCAGAGCCAGTATCTTTCTCAAGCTGCGAAATATTCCGAACATTAAATCACCCCATCTTTAAAGCTCTTGCATTTATCGCTACGATTACGGTACTCAGGCTCATGAGAACTGCACCTATGGCAGGACTCAGTAAAATGCCATATCCATAAAGCACCCCTGCTGCAAGCGGAATTGCAAAAACGTTGTACCCGGTTGCCCAGAGCAGGTTCTGATACATCTTGGAATATGTCCTTCTGGAAAGCTCAATAATGTACAGCACGTCCCTCGGGTCATTTTTGACCAGCACAATATCAGCGGTTTCGATTGCAACATCCGTACCTGCCCCGATAGCTATTCCCACATCAGCCTGAGCAAGCGCAGGAGCATCATTGACACCGTCCCCAACCATGCCGGTAACATACTGCTTCTGGACTTCTATGACCTTTGCTGCCTTTTCGTGAGGAAGGACCTCTGCAAAGTAGTCGTCAAGATCAAGCTCCCTGGATACCCAGGCAGCAACATACCGGTTGTCCCCTGTAAGCATCAGGCATTTTATGCCCATTCCTTTGAGTTTTGAAATCGCTTCCCTTGACTCCTTCCTGACAATATCGGCAAGGGCAAGGGCTCCGAGTACCCTATCCCCTTCAAGCAGAAATACAACTGTTTTTCCCTGCTCCTTAATTTCGTCAATTTTCTTATCTTTCAGGCCGATTCCGGCTTCCTCAAGGTAGCCGGGGCTTACTACGAAGTATTTCTTTCCTTCAATTATGCCCTCGATTCCTTTCCCCGGAATGGAACTGAACTTTTCGACCGTTACAGAATCTATCCCTTTTTCCCTTGCACTGTCAAGAATCCCTCTTGCAATCGGGTGTTCTGAACTGGCTTCAAGGGAAACTGCAAGACTGAGAATCCTTTTGTCATTTATTTTGTCGTTTGTTTCTCCACCTTCACCTCCGAGAGAAACCACATCCGTTACCCCAAACCGACCTTCAGTGAGAGTACCTGTTTTATCAAAGATTACAGCCTCAAGGCTGCGAGCTTTTTCAAACGCCTGCCTGTCCCTGATAAGGAGTCCGGACTTTGCTGCCATCGAAGTTGAAACCGCAACCACTAGAGGGATTGCAAGCCCAAGGGCATGCGGGCAGGTGATGACCATTACGGTAACCGCTCTTTCAAGGGCAAAGACAAGTGCCTGCCCGAAAAGGGTCCAGAAGACAAAAGTGAAGGTCCCGACAGTCAGGGCTATGATCGTGAGGTACAGTGCAGCCCTATTTGCCAGGTCCTGAGTTTTTGATTTGCTTTCTTGCGCTGTCCTGACGAGTTCGACGACCTGGTTGAGGTAGGTGTCCTTCCCTGTTTTTTTGACCTCCACGACAAAAGCCGCCTCTCCATTGATAGAGCCTCCTATAACCTCATTTCCCGGATTTTTCGTGACAGGCTTTGACTCCCCTGTAAGCATCGATTCATTTACGTTGCTTGTTCCCTCTATTACAGTCCCGTCAACAGGTACTTTTTCCCCAGGCTTGACCAGAACCCTGTCCCCGATTTTCAACTGGTCAACAGGCACGTCAACAGTTTCGCCGTTTTTTCTCAGATGAGCAACCGAAGGCATGATTTTAACCAGCTCTTCAAGCGCCCTTGAAGCCCCCATTACAGAGCGCATCTCAAGCCAGTGCCCGAGCAGCATGATATCGATAAGGGTTACCAGTTCCCAGAAAAACACCTCTCCCATGAGCCCAAAGACCACAGCAGAACTGTAAAAATAAGCTACACTTATAGCGATAGCTATAAGGGTCATCATTCCAGGCGATTTTTCAGCAAGCTCCTGTTTTATCCCTTTGAGAAACGGATAGCCGCCGTAGAAGTAGACGACCGAGGAAAGCAAAAAGATGATGAAATCCGCACCAGGGACAAGAAACTCAAAGCCAAAAAAACCCTGGATCATAGGAGAGAGCAGCAAAACTGGGAAAGTTAACACGAGAGAAACGATAAATCTTCTTTTGAAATCTTCAAGCATATGGGTATGATGATTTCCGTGGTCTTTCCCGCCGGAAGGTCCATGGCCCTCATGCTCCATTCCTTCATGCTGCTCATGGCCTTGATCTTTCACTCCCTCATACTGTTCATAACCCTTATGTTTCATCTCTCCATGCTGCCCGTGATCCGTCGCTTTCTCTTCAGTAAGCATTGTCTGGTCTTCCGGATGACCTTCATGCAACACGTTTTCTGCAGGCTCATTCCTACCTTCTTTATGAGATTCATGGGAATTTCCTGACATTTCCCTGCCAGAGTTGTCTTTTTTATCGTGAAGAGAGGGCTCATTTACCTGAATTTTAGAGCTATCAGTATTTGCCCCTTTATCCTCAGCCTGCATAATCCCTCATACCCCTGATTTTAATTTTATTTAAGATATTATAGTTCCTTAATATTATTTTAAAATAAGGGAATCAAATGTCCTGAGTCGGGAAAAAGGTATGACTTTTAAGCACACTCAGATAAACTCATTGAAATGTACCACAACTTCATAAAATACATAAAGATGAATAGGTAGCCTATAGTGTAGATTGTAGAGAATGGAATTTATAGAGAATGAAATTTATAGAGAATGGAATGAGAAAGGATGAAGTTCGACATCTAAAAACTCAGGTACAGCCACTAGGAACATTCGCGTACGAGGAAGGAGCAGATCGAAAAACTAGATGAGAGTATCATCAGCAAATAGTGCACATCCAGATCCTGATACAGGAAAAAAGTAGGTTAAACATTAAGCTGCTTCCGAAGAATTCGCAAACAAAAACTATGGGAGAAGTTCTGGTGAGATAACACAAATTGAAGTTATAACAGGTCTATTCAAAATACTTAAATATGTTACTGTCGTTTATTTTTAAGGAGGCAGCAAAATGTTGGGTCAACAAAAAGAAATTGAGTGCGAACTATTTGAAATATATAATAAGAATCTGGATCGATTTTTTTCACTAATAAAATTTGTATTTGTAATATTTGGGCTATATACTTTAACATTATCTAACGTATACGGTAAACTCAATATACATGCACTTGACAACGTACAAATTATTTCGATGTATTCTCTTCTTGCATGTTTACTTTTCATTAGCATAGCCTTTATTGTTCCATTTTCACAGCTGATAGTGCCAAAGGAATACAAGTTAAAACAAATCGGAAGTTCTATTCAATTTAGAGAGGAAGACGAACTTAAAATACACAATAGAAAATTGCATGTAGTGGTTCGACAACAAGAAAACTATTATGTAAACTCATTTTTGCTGGTTTTGCTCTCTCTTATTTTCTTTTGTGGCCATTTTGTACCGTTTGTAATTTGTGTCGCCATTCCGGTTTTCATGATTTCCGTTTTATACCATCTTACATTTTCCGAATGGATGAAAAAAGAAAACAAAAGTATCAAAGTTGCAAAGCCTTACAAAGGATAAAAATCAACTTTTTCTTCAATTCTTATATTTCTTATTTTCCTTCGACATATGCTTTTTTTAATTCAATTATTCGATATAATTTATAAATTAGAGATATTTGACCGACTATACTCAAATTAAATATTAAGCTGCTCCCGAAAAACATGAAAAGAATTAAAACTATGGTGAAGACAAATCACTGTGAGACCAATTTTTTGACATTATTTTGTTATCATTTTAAAGCTTAAAAGAGTAATTAATAAAGGAGTCAGAAACTAATTGTACAAAAGAAGATAACTAAGGTTGTTATAGTGAGGGTTAAAAGTCACGGATTTATCTTCACTCATGTTTTTTTGACTTTGTAAAACTCCTCAGTTTAAATCAAAACCACAACCTCTTTACCTTTATTTTGTATAGTTACTATATACAACCTCTTCGGAAGCTCTCTTCTTCAAATTCTTCGACTTCGAAATTTTCATGTCCTTTTGCCAGGCGTTTAACCCTTTCTCTACTAAAAAGTGCACTATAAACCCGCCCGCAATCTCGTACATACCCTCTTCTCTGTGAATTCTTGTTCTATGCTTAAAAGCCATAAGAGATTTAAATCAATATAGATTTCAGAACTTTAAAAAAATCCGGTTTAAACTCTCAAAAGGATGGATTTTTGATATGAAAGAAAACATCGATGAAATTGATGCCTATTTTAACAAAAAAGGGGAACCGACTGAAGCTGAAAATGTCAAACAGGGACATTGGGCAATGGAAAAGGCTTCTATAACCGGAGTTTATACTTTATAGTATAAAGCCACATCAAGCGACATGATCTACATAGGGTCTAACAAAAAATTAATTATGTTGGGTAACAATTCCAAGCATTTTAATATAAAACCGACAAATATAGAACCAATTAAATAAATCGGTGTGGCACAAAAATAGTTAATTTCCCACTATATGGGGTCTAACACAGGATCTCTGTAACAAGACGCCCTATTATGGTTTCTTTAGTATAATATGGTGAAAATCATATAAGTATCAATCGGTGGGCTAGTTCAATATGTGGCGACGCCAAAATTGAACGAAACAAGTTTGGAACTTAATTAATTTCTTGTTAGACCTACATAATATCCATAGCTGCACCACGATTTTTATGAGATCTTATAAACTCCGGTATAAATCCTACAAGAAGAAAACTTCTCAGGCTAGTTGGAGTCTTTGGGAAGACTGAAGAACAGTTAAAGGAAGAGTCAGGGTTAAACGATTTCTTCTTTAAGTTTCATATGGATCTTCTGTTAAACGATAAATTCTTGAAATTAGAAAATGGAATGTACCGTCTTACAGATACCGGAATTTCTCTACATGACTCTGTGTGTTGAATAAATAAAAACGAATTAAATATCCAGAATCAAAGCAAGTAAAGGCGACTGTGTGCAAGATAATGAGGCAGTACAGAAACAACTCCCCTGGATATTCCAGTGCTCAGGATCCTCAAATTCAGGGCAGGCAACGAATGATGCATGTAGGCTTCTTCATTGGAATAAAAGGCGAAAATTGAGTGCATCCCCTCAATAGGTACTCACATCGAGAATTTTATCGCGCCTAACAGGTCAGGCCGGAAGGTTATCTGCGTCGACAGATATTCGAACAACTGCACCCTTAAAACGCTAGAACAGGCGGAATTAACCTAAGGTCTGCCTGATCGTCACCGAGTTAGGTATCAAGAAGAGCATGGACATGAAGTACGGGCAGGAAAAGATACAGAAAGTGAAATCAGAGTTGGAGAAGCATGTCTAACCCCTCATTTATCATATTTTCCTTTTCCGATTCATATCAGGTTTTTCTCTTTTATCCCTGAAGCTGAGTAAATATTTAATTTCTTTTAAATATTTAACTCGTTATATCTCTTCTGAATATGTTTTTTAGTTCTATTCTGCGTCAGATATAATACGCAATTGAGGAACAGAATTAATACAGCATTTTTAGTTAATCTACTACTATTTTACTATTCCAGATAGTTTCCAAGATTAGAATTAATAATAAAGCCTGCAAAAACTTAGAACTGAGACATAAATTATTCAATCATATGAAAGAAAGTACTTGCAATGCCAGAACCTATCTAACTGGGGCTTGTTCTTGAAGAAGATGAAAAAACACTTAGTTTTTTAAAAGAGACTAACTGCAAGACTTTTACTATGACGCGAATATAATTGAAAAGAAAGAAAGAAAGAAAAGAGAACATGGAGGTAAGAATTTTCTCTCTTCTCATTAAAAAGTAAACGGCCTCATTACTTAAAAAACTTTTTAGAGTTTGGTTTACATTGTCTGGAAGCCCTCATGAATCCAAAGACGTGGCTGAAGAACTGAAGACGTCTTTTTTAATGATCTGTGATCTCGGAAAACTGCTCTTAGCGACTGGCTGAGGACGACAGGAAAAGCCAGGGAGCCTGAAAGCTTAAGCTTATCGCCACTTTTAGTAATGCAAATAAAATAGCAGACTCTATAGTACTTCAATCCCATCAAGAAGCCTCTTAAACTGTCTTTCTACAATTACTCGATCCGACTGCACTTAAGTATCCTTAGTTTGTATATCACATCATGGCGTGAGTTCACGGATCCTTGGGGACTTTGAGAACTGGCCTGGTAATATTTTGATTATTGAAGATTATTGAAGCCTGACGAGCCGATTGAAAGCATTTTAAATTCTCAAGCGTGTGTAAGTCAGGTTTCGTCCATGGGGAAAAAGGTGGCAAACTTAAAAGATGGAAAATTAGAGCTATTAACAGATAAAAAATAGTTTTCGGGTTCTGGTAGATTACCAGCCTTCAATATTTAAAAGCATCGGTTCAGGACATAAGAGCCTGATCATGAATGCAGTTGTCGGAGCAGCGAAAGCTGCGAATATCCTGGATGTCCCTGTTGTTCTATCTTCTATTAACCGTAAAGCAATGGGCGAGTTTATCCCGGAAGTTAGCAAAATGTTCCCGAATCAGGAAGTGTTTGCACGGGGAGGTCCGAGTTTTGATGCTTTCGAAAATGAAAAAACCCGGATGCCATTAAGAAGCTGGATAGAAATAAAATGGTCATTTCAGGACTATGGACCAGCATGTGCTTTACATATACTGCTCTACACGCCTTAAAGGAAGGGTATGAAGTTTACGGATTGATCGATGCTGCTGGGACTCGACTCCAGATGCGCATAAATATGGAGTCAAGAGAATGCTACAGGCAGGAGTCATCCCGATTACGACCGAATCGCTGGTCTCGGAATGGATGCATGATTGGAATAATCCAAAGGCAGGCGAGCTGATAAAAGAGGTTTATTCAAAATATGGTGCAATGATCGGGTTTCAATAATTTTCCAGGAAGAATAGAGTATCAAATAACAACTTCATAGCAACGGAGAATATCATGATTGAAACTAGAAAGATAGCAAAGGTCCTGAAGAGTAAGCCCACAATTGAAGGAGCAGGGGTCCACCTCAAAAGAGCATTTGGGTTCAGCCAGGTTCCTATTTTCGACCCCTTTTTGCTCCTTGATGATTTTAGGTCCGATAATCCGGAACACTACATCAAAGGTTTTCCCTGGCATCCTCACCGTGGCATAGAGACAATCACGTATGTTCTTCGTGGTGATGTCGAACATGGGGACAGCATGAGAAACAGAGGAATTATTTCATCAGGTGATGTGCAATGGATGACTGCCGGAAATGGAATTATTCATCAGGAAATGCCCAAAGGAGATCAGGAAGGTTTGATGTATGGATTTCAACTATGGGCTAACCTACCTAAATCTCACAAAATGATGGACCCGCGATACAGGGACGTGAAAAATGACCAGATCCCGACGCTATCGCTGGAGAATGGCACAAAGATAAGGGTCATTTGCGGAACCGTCGGAAGTAAACAGGGGCCAGTTAGAGATATAGTCACTGATCCAGAATATCTTGATGTAACTGTTCCAGCTGGATCGGAATTCTTTCACCCTACCAGACGTGGACACACAGTGCTGGCTTACGTCATTGAGGGAAAGGGATACTTCTGCAAGGAAAAGGATCCGTTTTCCTACGAGATACACGGTATCAACTATTTTGATATGAAGCGAGACCCTTTCCTGGAAAACGGAGATGTTGTTCTCTTTAGTGATGGTGATCAGGTTATGGTTTCAACCGAAGGAGATCATGTCAGGTTCTTGCTAATATCTGGAAAGCCTATTGGTGAACCGGTCGCCTGGTATGGTCCTATTGTAATGAACACTCAAGAGGAGTTGCGTATCGCTTTTGATGAACTGAACAACAGGACTTTTATAAAGCAACATAGAAAGGAGAGGTAACTAAAATGAGCAAGTATCAAGAGCATGGGGGCCTCATGATGCTCTTACTCCAGAAAATTCGGCGCTACTGCTTATCGATCACCAGGTAAGTCTCATGCAACTTGTGCGAGAATGACTCAGGAAGAGTTTAAGAATAATGTCATAGATATGGCCAAGACGGCAAAGATATTTGATCTCCCCGTGATCCTCACCACGAGCTTGGACTGGGGACCGAACGGCACTATTCTTCCTGAATTGAGTACATTATTCCCGATGTTAAGGTAATCCACCGTCCCGGTATTATTAACGCATGGCACTGGCAGGAATTTAGAGAGGCTGTAAATAATACGGGAAGAAAAAAGTTCATAATTGCAGGAATCAGCGATTCAACTTGCTTGCAATTTCCGTCATTAGATGCAGTTCTTGATGGGGGTGACGTCCACGCAGTCATCGATGCGAGTGGGCCTGTAAGCATTTTTGAACGTGAAGCTACCATAGCTACTCTTGCCCAAGCGGGTGTGAAGATGCGCAACTGGTGGTCGGTTGGTGCAGAACTTCAGGCAGATTGGCGCATAGACGAAGCAAAAGGATGGCTATATACAAGGTATTCAGAGAGCATCTGCCTAGCTGGGGGTCACCTGCTCGATACTGCGATGGCGTATGGCAATGGAAAGATGGTCACACCAAAGTGAACACGGACAGAGTAAGAGGCATGCGGCAATTATTACACAAGATTCCTTTTTTACTTAGATCCTCTTATACGAAGCCGTTTCTGGACTTGTCTAGTACATGATACTGCAGTAGAATCGAAAAAGATGAAATATTTGCTGAAAAATGGTTTCTATGAAACCAATTAAATCAGCTGTAAGAAACCGAAAATAAACAAGTAAAGATTTACCAGGTCATTCGGTCTAGTTAATGGTAATTCGTTATTATGGGGTTTGTTATTTCAGGATATTTTTGCAGAGCTTAAAAATTATATATGCACCTGGTTTCTTTGATAACTTTACCAGTGTTATCTTTTTCTAAGAATCTCATGATTTCTTTGTCATGGGAAATCATTGTCTTACAATACGGGCATGGTTCTGCGTTTTTGTATGTTATAGCGTGCTTAAATGTTTCTGCATCTTCAAATTGAGCAATTTTTGAGCTGAACCATTTTTTACAGTTTGGACACCTAACTTCACAGATTTTTATCTCGCTCATTTTCCCATCATCTTTACATTTAATTTCAGATTGTATAAAGAAATATAGAACTTATATATAAAGTAGAGTGGCAAAAATTAGTCATTTTGTGGCACTAAAAGGACAGGTTCTCCCAATATATTTTTCGTGCATTTACAAAATAAATGGCTGTTACAGAATATAGTCCAACTGTTAAAAAAAGAAGAAATCAAGTAGAACCCGGAGAAAAAAACCAGAAACTAACAGCTTAGTTTTTAAGAGAAGGATCTGAAAAAAGAAACTGAAAAACAGATATTTCTTTAAACATAGTGAATCAGGATAGTCTTCTACACATATTTTCATTTTTTCTTTGCAGTGTTGATCCCAAGAATAGTATAAGGAGTGCAGTGTCTAAGGATCGAGCTATAGAGTCCGGTAAAAGCTATAAGCGCGACGATCCACTTTAAAGGAGAACTCTTTACAAGGTTCATTGCAAGAGCAAGAGTTGCAACCACTCCAAGTATGGTTCGGATGACGAGGTCAAAGCCTCCTACGTTTTGTTCCAGAAATAATCGTTTGATATTCATCGGACAAAACCCCCTTATAAACCCTCTTACATACTTATAGATCCCCTCAATATATAGCGTTATTCTGTTTGTATTCTGTTTATATTTCGCTTGTCAAAAAAGTCCTGAACAGGGAAACTATGAGAACCCCCTGTAAAAAAGGTCCGTAAATTCCCGAAAAATCACAAAATATATAACAAGAGATGAGAAGGTTTCTAGCTATGCCCGAAATAAAAATTGACAGGTCTCTCTCATACATCGAAGGCACCCAGCGCGTGTATGATGAAGCCACGACCCTTGAAAATACAAAAGATCAGATAAAAAAGATAGGTGTTACCCGAATTGCAGATATCACAAACCTGGACAGGCTCGGGATTCCGATCTTCTCGGCAATCCGCCCCAGTGCCGCCCCGGGAGCGATCAGCATCTACTCAGGTAAAGGCTCAACCGAGCAAAGAGCCAGGATTTCGGCAATAATGGAGAGTTTTGAGCGCTGCCTGGCAGAAAGACCCGGCCTGAACGCAAACATTCCGGGAGACATTTCTGCTCCGGCCCTTGTAGAGTCTTATTTAAATGCCAGGGAAAACTGCAGCGTGCTTGACCCCGGTTCCCTGCTCCTGGCCCAGCCCTTTAACCCAAGCTCTCTGCTTGAGTGGGTAGGAGCGCACGATTTGCTGAGCGGAGAAGAAGTATTCGTGAGCGCAAATGCTGTCTACCACCCCTATGACGCCCCGGGGCAGTGCCAGAAGTTTTTCCTGAGCAATACCAACGGGCTGGCTTCAGGAAATGTGCTTGAGGAAGCTATCCTGCACGGGCTTCTTGAGGTTATAGAAAGGGATGCAATCAGCATAGCCCAGTTTACCCGAGACCTTGGAAAAGAGATTGTGCTGACCGAAGAAGACGGATACCTGTATGATCTTGCCCGGAAGTTCAAAGATGCCGGAATAAACCTGAAAGTCTGGCTTGTCCCCACGGATACCGGAATCCCTACAGTTATTGCGGCGACTGATGACGCAAAATTGAAAGATCCGGCTCTTCTGGTTATGGGGGCAGGCTCCCACCCTAAACCTGAGATCGCAGTTGCAAGGGCAATAACTGAAGCTGCACAGTCGAGGGTTGTCCAGATTCAGGGCGCAAGGGAAGACACGGACAGGGAAGGCTTTATCAGAAGCGTAGGGTACGACCGCATGAAGCGCCTGAACTGGTTCTGGTTCCAAGAAGGAGAAAAGATTTCCCTTTCCGAAGTGCAGGACCTCTCCAGAAAGAGCCCTGCAGAAAATATAGACGTGATACTTGAAAATCTAAAGAGCCTTGCTGAAAGGGTGCTTGTAGTGGACCTCTCAAGAGAAGAAATCGCAGTGCCTGTAGTCAGGGTAATCATACCGGGCTTTGAACTTTTCACGATCGACCGTGACCGCAAAGGAAAGAGAATTAACGCAGGGAAGAAGAGAGAGTTTTCCAGGGACATAAACGATAAGCCGTGGAAAAGAAGATGAAAGCAAGAGCAGTCATTTTCACAGGAAATAGCATCAGCCATGAAGATGCAAAAAAAATCCTCAGGGCAAACTACCAGCCCCCCGTACGCAGGTTCCAGCTTGAAAAATTCGTCCAGCAGGGGTATACGGTCATGGGGATCATAGACGGGATTTTCTTTGACCGGGCTGCAGTAGGACACAGAGAGATAATGTCTGCCCTTAGTGCAGGAGTGAAAGTTGTGGGTGGTGCCAGCATGGGAGCCCTTCGGGCTTCGGAACTGGACACACATGGCATGATAGGCGTCGGGAAAGTCTATGAATGGTACCGGGATGGCATTATCGAGTCCGATGATGAAGTAGCCGTAAGCACCAATCCTGATACGTTTGAGCCCATCTCCGTGCCCCTGGTAAATATCCGGGAAACCTTTAAAGCCGCTAATGCTGCCGGACTTGTAAGTGAAAAAGAACACGATGACCTTCTGGAACTTGCAATCAATACTTACTACCCTGACAGGAGCTATCTCGGACTTACAAAGGAAGGGGCAAAAAAGGGTCTGATGCCGGAAGAAAAAAGAAAGAAACTTCTTGATTTTTGCATTAACAGCGAAGTTGATGTAAAGAGGCAGGATGCAGTCCTTGTGCTTGAAACCGTAAAAAAACTGGTTGAAGAGGCTGAAACTTAAGGTCTTATAAAATCAACGGTTTCAGCTCTTCAAACCTATTTTTTGAGATTATAGCTTCTTCAAGCCTGTTTTTTCAGATTTTCTTCTGTGAGTCTCCTTTTATATTTCGGGGCTGGTCTTCAGCCTTTCAGGCAAATTTCAGCGCTTTATTATGTACAGCCTGATGATGTACAGGCTTACGAGCAGGACAATGAAATTATATGCAGCCGTGAAAATGTGGATATACTGATACTCGAACCACATATTGATTACCCGCGATATGGAGAAATAGAGCTGGAAGGTTGCCACAAGCAGAAGCAACATGGCAATCAAAAAAACTCCTTTCTTGAAGTTCTCCCCGAGATCTGGCGCCTTTGCCTTTATTGTCTCTGGTCTGAGATCCTCTGTATTACTGAGGTCTTCTGTTTCACTCATCCAAACCGCCTCCTTAAAACTGCTGCCGAACAAAGCAGGACTGCTGACAGGAGCAGGCTGAACCCTGGAGTAGGTTCTTCTTCATATTCCTCTTCAGGGACCATTTCATATTCGTCCACATTTTCGAATTCACTGGTCTGAATCTTTTTTGTCTCAGTTGCAGTCTTATCCTTAACCTCTATTTCCGGATGGAGCTGGATATAATCTTCTCCACGCCTAACGATAGTATCATTGTTCCAGATCAACACTTCGACAGCATAGTTGTACTGGTCCGGCATTGTCAGGTTAACACTCCGGATAACTGTTGCCTCGGGCTTGATTTCCCCGGTCTGAATCCAGACCTTATCTGCAAGGAGACCTGCATCCATTTCCCGGACCTTGACAAGTGTACGAAAATCCTGACTGGTTTTCTTGCCCTCGTTTGTCAGGTAAATATCGCTTTCAATGAGGACTTTTCCGTCCTCCACCTTCCTGACCCTGAAATCCATTTCGGAAATTTCGATCCCTATTTCCTGCACGTCAGCAGGCAGAAAATCCAGGTTGTAAACTTTGATTTCCCCGCTGCCCTTCTGGATTTTGTCTTCGAAGATAACCGAACGTATATTATATCCTCCGGTCTTGGGCAGGCTCAGGCTCTGACTTACGGCTCTTGTTTCCCCTGCTTTCAGCTTTCCGAGCTTCAATTCCTCCTGTACTTCAAGCAGCCCGCTCTCTCTGCTGTAAACTTTCAGAATAAGAGAGGTGTTTTTATCTGTGTCCCCCTGATATTTTTCTACGTATGTAGTGACGTTGAGGTCTACAAAAGAAGTCCCTGCACGATCTGCTGAAATGTCCATATCCCTGATGTTGTAGTAGCTTTCCTCTTCAAAACTCCGGATGCAACCGCTTCCTGAGGTAAAAAGGAGGATAATGGACATCAAAATTAACATATGGGTTGGTTTGATCCTCTGTTTTCCCAAGGTCTATCCTCCTCTTCATTAATTGCATTAAGGAGTATATGCTTTTTGCCTTTATGGACATTTTTCCCTTTCCGTAGGAATTATTTGATAAAAATTATTAATATATACCCATTAAAGCTCGAGTATGGAGTAAAACTCAGATTATTTGATCATGGAGAGTAGACTATAGGGAAATTTCCACTCGCGACAGAAGGTTCATAAAAAGCAAAAAGTGCATCTTGTTCAGAGAATCGCGGAAGCATAGTTCTTCTGGACTTTGTGGAAAGGAACGATATGATTATGATGGGACACTGGAAAAAGCTAGAGTCGACCGGTTCTTGATTGGAGAAATGATGGAAAAAGTAGGACGGCATGCAAAAGCCGAAGTCTTATCGTGCGTGCACTCTGTCCCTAATAGAAACCTTAATTTTGGATCATTTCCTTCTCATCGAACTTCCGCAACTCCCGCATTCCATTTCATTGCAGGGTACCCCCGGCTTGTGGGGAGCTTCGAGCCCGCACTGAGGACAAATACACGTGCCTCCGGGACCACCCGAGGCTTTTGCACTCCTGACCCTGCACCGTTCTTTACCTTCATTACTTTTGCCTATCCCTGGACCCTGACCTGCAGGACCATTACCGTCTCCTCCTGGCATTTGTAAGTTTCTCCTCAGTAAATTGACTCTTTATTCGACTTTCTATTCAAAATCTGCACATGGATTTATATATATGTATCAACCTCCGAGAGGCAATTACCTGAAAACAGGCTAAAACGGTCCCGATCAGGTTTTCGGTCAGGTTTTAATAAATGGAGTCTGAAAAGCACCCAGAAACGTTAAGCAGAGTAGAATTCGATATCGTGAAAAAAGGCTTCGAATGGCTCTTTGCCCAGCAAATTCAGTCCGTAAAGGAACTTGCAAGTACAGTATCGGCTCATGCTTTATGGGGACTCCCGAACCCCTATATTACCCGCCTAATCCGTAAAAAAGAAGGTGACTGCTGGAACTCCTCAGTAAGAGACACGGCGAGAGCCTGTTCAGCCCTTTCGGTTGAAGGGATTATATTCAGGGCACCGGAAAAGTGGCTGCTTTCCATGAAAAAAGAAGGCTCATGGAACGAAGATGTCTATGATACTGCCTATAGTCTTGCGGCTCTCGCTGATATGGAGGTTGCCGATATAGAGGGATGTAACTGGCTATACGAAAACTACGGTCCTGCCTGGGAGCAGGTTGGCACTACTTCCCTCATTATCTCGGCCCTCAAAAAACAGGAAAACCTGACAGAAAGCAGGAATTTTGAAGCTTTTATCCGGGAAAAGGCTGAATGGATTCTTTCAAAAAAAGGACAGGATGGAGGCTGGGAATATATTTCCACAAGCAATCTGGCAATTCAGGCTCTTCTCCTTGCAGGTTTCAAAAAGGAAATTGGGAATTCAATCGATTGGCTCCTTGGAAAAGCCCGGAAAAGTGGAGCCTGGGGAAACAAAGAAGACGACATAAACGCAACTTCCCTGGCTCTGAGCACACTCGGGATGTACGAACGGTCCTGAACAGGCAAACTTGATTTATTTCTTTATCCTTTTTTATTTTTATCCTGAGACTTTTCTCCTTCTCTTTCATCCGGTTTTTATATTGGCTTTTTTTCTTTTCAGTCTTTTATCAGGATCTACTTACAGAAAGCTGTTTCCCAAAAAATATAAATTAAAACCCAGATTTAGGCAGTTTTTCACCAATAAACATATATATTAAAGAATATTATTTTATCTTATCAATTAAGATTGCTATAGAGAAAAAAACAACAAATCAAATTTTTATTCTATTTTGTCGAGGAGGAAACCTGATCATGTAGATCGAATGGACTCTAAATCCGTTCAGCCGGGTTAGATTCCCGGGGTTTCCGCCACGTTTCTGAATCCCGGAATGGCACTTGCATAACATTCCACTGAGATTTTTTATAGAATCAGGAAACACTTTCCAGAGTCTATAAACTATTCTATTGCCTGGGATCATCTCAATCTCTTTTCCGGGTAGCTGTCAGCAATTGCTGGCTCCACGCTTATGTTCTGTAAGCCGGGGTTCTGAATACTGTTCTTGGAAATTATCCGGGTTTTAGTTCACCGAGGGGTAACACTATGGATAAAAAACCACTAGACACTCTGATATCTGCAACCGGACTCTGGATGTCCAGGACCGGAATAATTCACAAAATCAAGCACCATGAAGTCTCAAGAAGGAAGATATATATCGAAATGGCATGCGGAGACAGGCTTGTTGTAAATAATTCCAGGAGCAGCAGGACCGCAAGGGCGCTCAGGCACCACAAATACAGGAAGACTTGTAAGCACTGCAGGGTTTCGGATGATGAAATTAATAACTTCCTCACAAAGACAAGCGTAGATCAGACCAGCGTGAAAGTCAAGGTAGTTTCTGCTCCTAGAGTCAGGAAGGCCATGCCAAAATCCGTTGCAAGAGCCCCAAAATCGCTTGAAAACATGGCAACGGCACAGGCTCTGCCTTCGGAACCTCAACCTGTACCTGCAGCAATGGACAGATCTGTATCTACATCAGCACAGGTTTCTGAATCATCAAATGTTTCCGAGTCAGCACATGCTTCCGCATCAACAACAGGCTCTGCTCCGGCAACCTCCGCATCAGCAAAGGGAATGACAGATTCAACTGTATCTTCAGCTACTCCCGTTCCTGTGAGTATTCCTGCACTTACAAAGAGCCAGATCGACAGACTTGAAGGCCTGTTAAGCCCGACGGATGAGATTACCCTGGACTCCGGAACACCTTTCAGGGAACTTGAGTCCGAATTGCTCTCCCGGAGAAGAAAAGACCTGCAGCAGATATATGCCGAAGAAAGGGAAAATTACCTAGGGAAACTCGAACGCGAGACTACAAAGTTCTTTGTGGAAAGGGGTTTTCTGGAAATCAAGTCTCCGATTCTGATTCCTCTTGAATATATCGAAAAGATGGGCATTGACAACGATAAGGAACTTTCAAAGCAGATCTTCAGGGTTGATAAAAACTTCTGCTTAAGGCCCATGCTTGCCCCAAATCTTTACAATTACCTGCGAAAGCTTGATAGATCCCTACCTGACCCGATAAAAATCTTCGAGATTGGGCCCTGTTACCGGAAAGAATCTGATGGCAAAGAGCACCTGGAAGAGTTTACCATGCTGAACTTCTGCCAGATGGGATCAGGCTGCACGCGAGAAAACCTTGAAGCCATTATTAAAGATTTTCTGGACTATCTTGGGATCGACTTCGAGATTGTAGGGGACTCCTGTATGGTCTACGGGGATACTCTTGATGTCATGCACGGTGACCTGGAACTTTCCTCAGCAGTTGTTGGGCCCGTACCCATGGACCGGGACTGGGGAATTAATAAGCCCTGGATAGGCGCAGGTTTCGGGCTAGAACGCCTGCTGAAGGTTATGCACGATTTCAAGAACATTAAGCGTGCTTCAAGATCCGAATCATACTACAACGGGATTTCCACTAACCTCTGAATCGGGAATTCCCTTAAGATATACAGTGAACTGCCTTGAGTGTACCGGGCAGAGATATCAGATGACAATAATTGAAGAATATCAATAAACGGCAACAGACAGCAATAAAAACTTAAAATGGCAGAAGACCGGCCACACGACTTGAAATGGCAAAGCAGGGCTTGAAAATGGCAAACTGGTCCTGAAGGGTCTGGACTGGAAAAATATGGAAAAAATATGAGAGAAAAGCTGTAAAAAAGCTGTAAAAAGTTAGAAAGGAAAAAGCTGCAAGCATGAGAGGGTGAAATTTTGATCCAAAAAATGGCAACCGAAGAACTTGACAGGTTCGGAGAGAAAATCATTGAGGGCCTTGAATTGTCTGATGATGACCTGAGGGCTCTTCTTTCCCTTGAATCCGAAGAAGAGCTCGAAAAGCTATACCATGTAGCTCGAAAGGTCAGAGACCATTATTTCGGCAACAGGGTGTTTCTTAACTGCTTTATCTATTTCTCTACTTACTGTAAAAACCAGTGTGCTTTTTGTTACTATAACTGTAAAAATGAAATCAACCGCTACCGCCTGACCGGGAAAGAGATCAAAGAGATGTGTAAAGCCTTAAAAGGAGCGGGCTTTCACATGATTGACCTGACAATGGGAGAAGACCCGTATTATTATGAAGAGCCGGACCGCTTTGTTGATCTTGTCCGGACAGTAAAGGAAGAACTCGGGCTTCCAATTATGATTTCTCCGGGAGTGATGGACAACAGCACTCTTCTCAAAGCAAAGAAGAAAGGGGCAAACTTTTTCGCCCTCTACCAGGAAACCTATGATCCTGAGCTTTACAAAAATCTCAGAGTCGGACAGTCCTTCGAAGAACGGTTTAATGCCCGCCTCTTTGCAAAGGAACAAGGATACTGTGTAGAAGACGGAATTCTTACCGGCGTCGGGAACGATATAGAATCGACTGTTATTTCTATCAGGGGAATGAAATCAAATAACCCTGATATGGTCAGGGTTATGACCTTCCTGCCTCAAGAAGGGACCCCACTTGAGGGTTTCAGGGAAAATTCAAAACTTTCGGAACTGAAGATTATTTCAATTCTCAGGCTTATGTTCCCGAAATGCCTGATCCCGGCTTCCCTTGACCTGGAAGGTATCGATGGCATGGTATACCGCTTAAATGCCGGAGCAAACATTGTTACCTCTATCCTGCCCCCCGATTCCCGATTAGAGGGAGTTGCCAATTACGACCGCGGCATGGAAGAGCGGGACAGAGATATTACAAGCGTTATCAAAAAGCTGAAGGTCATGGGAATGGAACCCGCACCGCAGGCTGAGTTTGAGAAAATCCTGGGGTGCTAGCCTGAAAACAATATGCCTTATAGGCGGGAAACTCCAGGGCTTCGAAGCTGCGTATCTCTCTAAGAAAGCCGGAATGAAAGTAGTTGCGATAGACAAAAATCCACAGGCACTTATCAGAAACTATGTTGACGATTTCCACTGTTTTGATGTAATAAAAGAGCCGGAAAAACTTCTGGAGATCTCAAAAAAGGTTGATGCCGTACTCCCGGTAAATGAAAATCTTGAGTGCATTGAGTTTCTGAGTGCCATAAAGGAAAAATTTTCCTGCCCCATGCTCTTCGATTTTGAAGCTTACTGGATCAGCAGAGATAAGAAGAAATCAAAAGAATACTTTGCGACCATAAGAATCCCCACCCCGCAGGATAAACCATCTGAGCCACCTTATTTTGTAAAACCCTCCTGTGAAAGCAGCAGTGTGGGAACCAGGATAATTTATGACGAAAAGGAACTTGGGGATCTTGAGCTTGGCATGCTTATCGAAGAATATGTGGAAGGGGAAGTGGTTTCCCTTGAAGTGATAGGAGACGGAAGCCATTTTGCTGTGGTAAAGGAAACTCTTGTACACATTGACGAAACCTATGACTGCCATATGGTAACCCCTCTCCCTCTCGATTCCTCCTTCAGGGAGATATCCTATTCCCTTGCAGCAAACCTTTCCTTAAAAGGGATTATGGATGTGGAAGCAATCTCCGGTCCCATGGGGTTGAAAGTAATAGAAATCGATGCCCGTTTCCCGAGCCAGACCCCAACTGTAGTCTATCATTCTTCAGGGGTTAACCTCATAGAGCTTTTGTTCCGTGCCTTCGGAGAGGGTGTTGAAGAGATCAAAACCCTTCCTGAAGACAGATGCTGCATTTATGAACACCTCATGCTTGCGGAAAACGGAGCCCTTATCCCTGTGGGAGAACAGGTGCTTTCCATGGGGAGTGATTACGGTAAGTATTATGAGGAGCTCGGCATTGAGATTTTCCTGTGTAAAGGAGAGGACCCTGTATTTACTCTGGTTTTCTGGGGCAAGGATAGGGAAGAAGCCGAGTCTAAAAAGAGTAAAGGGCTTTCAATCCTGAAAGAACGTTTCGGAGCTATTTTGTAAAGCAGTAAGAATTTTTTAGAATAAAAATGTGTTCAAAAACAGAAAAGGAAGATAAAAATGGCACTTTTAACCCCAGAAGATCTTGAAAATATTAACAGACAACTTCAGGAAGCTGATTCTGCTGTACGGAGAGTTACAGGCCTTGATATAAAAGGAGTCTGTAAAGACTTCTACGGCACAACCCCATGCTGTGAAAAGATAGGCATCGTACCTGTGACCTCGGGAAACGGGATCATAGGGAACTTTTCGGCTTCTTTGCACGCAATTACCGAGTATTTTGGGTTTGATAGCTTCGTTACGGATATGCCTGACGTAAGTGGCTATTACGAAGCAGTAAGGAATGGAGCGCAAATTATCCTTATGGCAGATGACAATACCTTCCTTGCACACAACCTCAAAAACGGAAAAATAGCCAACAATCAGCCCTGTACAGGCATAATATATGCTGAAATAGCCTCCAGGCACCTGAAAGCCGATTCAAAGGACGTGCTCGCCGTGGGACTGGGAAAAGTAGGATTCCCGGGAGCGGCACATTTTGTACACAAGGGTTTCAGGGTTTACGGATACGATGCAGACAGAGATCTTCTCGAAAAAAGCGTTTCCAGCCTTGGAATTATTCCTTTCGACCCCGACAATCCCAAAAAATTCTCCATTATTTTCGAGGCGACGCCCTGTGAGGACACAATTCCCGAAGCGGTACTTTCCGAAAACTGTGTGATCTCTACCCCTGGGATTCCCTGCGCAATTTCCAGGGAGCTTCAAAAGAAGTATGGAGTTGAACTTGTAATGGAACCTCTCGGGATAGGGACTGCATCCATGCTGTATTCTGTCCTGTAAAAAAGTAAAGAAAAAGTGAGGAGACCTTTCCTCACGAACCTTATTCTGCTTTGATTTTGAGTTCCCGAATTACGTATTGCCTGAATTGCGTCTCGCCCGAATTGCGCCTCGGGAGTACGCGTCCTTTTCGCTCCGCTCAAGAGGACTAAATTATAGCGCAGAATTACGCTTTGCTCTGGTGGGTTGAGTGAAGAGCAAGTAAAAAAATAGTGGGAGAATAAATCCCACGAGCCTTATTTTTCCTTTATTTTGAGTTTTGTAATGTCGATGGCATTTTCAGGGCAAACACTGACACAGCGCCGGCAGCTCGTGCCAAGGCATTTCTGGCTGTCGTATTTTGCGATCCTTATGCCGTCGGTTTCGACGATTTCAAGGGCGTCTTCAGGGCATTCATTTACGCAGGTCTGGCAGTATACACACTTCTCTACAGGAACTTCGAGGATTATACCTATTTCTTTGAGGATGGCAAGCCCGCCGACTCCTACCTGTTCGATATCCTTACTGACCCGTTTTTCTATGTCAGCATGTTCAAGTATTTTTGGGAGTTTTGGCAGACCGTAGAGTTCAAGCATCTGGTCATACATTTCAAGGGGCATGCCCATGGTCCAGTAGGAGAGCTCACATAAGTAAAAATTATTGAAAGTATCGCTTGTTGCCATCATGAGGTGGTCGGCGGTAATTCTTTTTGCAACCTCGATAACATCATCCAGCCTCGACCTGTTCAGCACAAGTTCCCGTGCAAGGGCAAGAGAAGTGTTTCCAAACTGGACTATTTTTTTTGCATAACCAGGAGCGGCTCCGAGCCTGCGGGCAGCTTCAGCGTCTACATAGGCTCCGGAAGCTCCTGACATATAGGCATACTCAAGGTCTTCGTATTTAATCCCGGATTCTACTATAAGGGTCATGTGAGCAGCACGAATCGCTCCGATGGCTTTTCCGGCTTCTTCGACATCTTTTTCATTAATTTCGATTCCAGTGCCCAGAATCAGTTTTCCATTGGGGAGTTTTGGAGGCTTTTCAATGAGCCCGCTTTTCAGAGCAAGTGCAAAAACCGAGATAACTCCTGTCCCTGTGATACCTGCAGCTTCGTACCCGTAGGATTCTTTCATTTCGCCTGTTACAGGGTTGATGAGATAGGCATCCTGTTTTTCCATTTCCTTATCGAGCACTATAATTTTCCAGTATTCGCCTTCAGGTTTTATATCACAGATTGCCCCCGGGCTTGCAAGCATCCCTGAACTTATGCCCTGCCCTTCAATTGCAGGACCTGCGGCAGCGCTTGCCGTTATAATCCTATCTCCTACTTTGAGAGCCATTTCTGCATTTGTCCCGTAATCGGTCACGAGTGCAGGTTCGGTCTGAATAAGAAAATCAGTTTCGAGCATCATTGCAAGGGCGTCAGCCCCTATCTCGTGTTTGATTGCGGGAGGCACGATTACTTCACAGTTCGGAAGATCTTTATCCCCGAAAAGTTCTGAAGCTGGGAATACACGAGCATCTCTTTTTACGTTCTGGACTCCGAGCATTTTCTGCTTGTTTTCTCCGGCATATGCCAGGTCTCTTATCTCGATATTCTGGAAAAGAGAAAGCTGGATAGGATTTCCGCAGACAGCAAGTCTTTCTACTTTCGAAAGATCCGCATCGAATTTCAGGAACATCCTCCTGATAGTTTCGATAATTACTCCGTGAGCCACGTCCTCACCTGTAGTGATTGCGAAATCCAGGTGGTCCATGACGTTCCCTCCTGGGAGGGGGTGACCCATGGTTATAACTGTCTTCAAGGTCTCGTTTGTTTCAAGGTCAATAAGCTGGGCTCTAAAACCGCTGGTACCCAGATCAAGTGCTATTCCGTACATTTTTTAGATCCTCCGGGAGTATCATTGTCGAGGCGTCCCGGCACCATGGACTGCCCCGGAAAAGAATGGGATATGAAGAGTAGATTCTTCTAATTCGATGCAGGGAAGAGAATAATAATTTATAACTTATACAATATATAGACTATTCCTCCCGAGTTGCTCATTCCAAGTCTCGCTGCCCGAGTTTCGCGTCGGGAGCACGAAGTCCGTTTCACTCGCTTCGCTCGCTCAAGCAGACTAACTTATAAAATTAAAGCTTTTACTTCCCGAGTTTCGCGTCGGGAGCACGAAGTCCGTTTCACTCGCTTCGCTCGCTCAAGCAGACTAACTTATAAAATTAAAGCTTTTACTTCCCGAGTTTCGCGTCGGGAGCACGAAGTCCGTTTCACTCGCTTCGCTCGCTCAAGCAGACTAACTTATAAAATTAAAGCTTTTACTTCCCGAGTTTCGCGTCGGGAGCACGAAGTCCGTTTCACTCGCTTCGCTCGCTCAAGCAGACTAACTTATAAAATTAAAGCTTTTACTTCCCGAGTTTCGCGTCGGGAGCACGAAGTCCGTTTCACTCGCTTCGCTCGCTCAAGCAGACTAACTTATAAAATTAAAGCTTTTACTTCCCGAGTTTCGCGTCGGGAGCACGAAGTCCGTTTCACTCGCTTCGCTCGCTCAAGCAGACTAACTTATAAAATTAAAGCTTTTACTTCCCGAGTTTCGCGTCGGGAGCACGAAGTCCGTTTCACTCGCTTCGCTCGCTCAAGCAGACTAACTTATAAAATTAAAGCTTTTACTTTCCAAATTGTGCCTCGCCCGATTGCGTCTCGGGAGTTCGCTGTCCTTTTCGCTGCGCTCAGGAAGACTAACTAAAAAGATATTGTAGCTTTTCCTTATTTTTCAGGTTTTCTGTGGTTCATCTCTCGGTCTGAGATTGGGGAAGAAATTTTGAACCGGACTATACTCTAGAGAAGTTAACCTTAATTAAATCCCCGAGCCTCTATATACATTAAAGTTTCCCCGGGGCATGAAGAATAAAACAAATTTACTTGTTTTGAGAGGATATTCAGCCGTTTCCGCCAGATTAATTGATAGTTTTTTATAATAAAATCTTTAATTAAGAAATAATAATACATATTTATTTATAGTATGGATTTTTGAAATTAGGGCTGTCTATAGAACTTAGAGAGGGATTATAGATGACAGAATATACACCAAAAGAACGATTATACCGAGCACTGAGAAAACAGCCAGTAGACAGAATGCCTGCTGTATGTTTCACACAGACCGCAACTATTGAACAGATGGAAGCCTCCGGAGCCTACTGGCCTGACGCCCATGCAGACGCAGAAAAAATGGCAACACTCGCAGAAGCAGGACACACAGTAATTGGCTTTGAAGCAGTTAGAGTTCCCTTCGACATTACAGCCGAAGCAGAACTTTTTGGCTGCGGAATAAAGGCTGGCGACTTGAAGCAGCAGCCTTCTGTGATAAAACACAGCGTAAAGAATCTGGAAGACCTGGACAAGATTAAGGAATACAGCTTGAATGAAGGCAGAGTGGGCTTAATCCTTGAAGCTATCAAGATCCTTTCCGACAAATATGGAAAAGAACTTCCTGTTATAGGGTCTATGATCGGTCCCTTCTCCCTTGCCCAGCATATCAACGGAGATGCCTGGTTTGGAAACCTTTTCACAGGTGAGGAAATTGTCCCTGCACTTCTGGATTTCTGCTCGGATTTCAACGTAGCATATGCAAAAGCAATGGTTGAAAACGGGGCAGATACGATAGCCATTATTGACCCGACAGCAAGCTATGAGCTAATTGGTGGAGAATTCTACGAGAAATATGCTCTCCCCTACCAGAAAAAGATCATTGACGCTATGAAGGAACTCGATGTCGGCACCATACTCCACATCTGTGGAAATACGACCAATGGCCTTGCAATTATGGACAAGACCGGCGTAAATGGCATAAGTGTAGACCAGAGAGTGGATATCAAGACCGCAACAGGCAACGTGGAAAATGCAATCATTATCGGAAACGTTGACCCGGTAGCTGTACTCTGGAATGGGACCCCTGAGGATGTTGCAGAAGCCTCAAAGAAAGTACTTGACGCTGGTGTAGGACTTCTTTCACCCGGATGCGGAATTGTGAGCATGACACCTAGTGCCAATCTCCAGAAAATGGTTGACTGTGCTAAAAACTATAAATATTAAACAATACGGACGAAATTACCGGACTAAAAAATAAAAGAATAATAATAAGAAATTAAAATGCCGGCACTCAAGCCGGTTTCTCTTTTTTGATAATATCACTGCAATCCATCCTGAGAAATGGCTTTTTCTTATTATTCTGATCGATTCCGCTGATCCCTGGTTTTTCAGACGAACTGGATGTATTCAGGGTTGAACCGGATTTAGTATTTAAGTTTTTCTATTAGAGGAGAAAATCAATAAACAGACTTTGAAGCCACAGATTCCATATATTAAGCTCAAGTCAAAAAACGTCCGATAGATTATATTTATACTTTTTGTTCAACTGCCCTGAGCTGAGACAATTAGGAGAAAAAAGTGAGAAATAACCTGAATTTCAAAAGGCATAGCCTGAAAAAAATCTCACTTAAAATTTTCTATTATAATATATAATAAAGAAATATAGTGTTCGTTTATATACTAGAATTTCCATCTTTATTTTAGGAATTTGTATCTGAATATTCAGGACAATTCCAGGCAGTTCCAGCAGGCATACTGTTTGGAAATTTGGGATATGAGCGCTAATTCGACTGGGAAACAAACAAATTTGCAGTCTCCAGCAAACTTCCCAGGTAGCAATCAGGAGAAAAGAAATTATTCACAAAGAACCTGAAAAATCGGGTAAGAAATGGCAAATGATAGTGAATAATTTCCGTAATAGGCAATTAGGATTCATACTGTGAAGGCATTCCCTACGCCTAATGGCTGAATATAAGGCGCAGGGCTTGTAATATAGTGAAAACCCCATGCAAACGCTTTTTTTACCTAGCGGAGCTTGGGCATACTTGAGCAATAAACCTTTGCAAGATCCGTTGTCTATTGAGATCCTGTATTGACACATTGTACTGCCCAACTAATACTGGCAGAACAGCCAGTTTCAACGGAAATGGAGGTTTAAAAAAAATGGCAAACCAAGAGATTTTTGATAAGTTGACCAACGCGATCGTAACTCAAAACGTCGCAGGTTGCGCACAGTTAGCCCAGGAAGCCCTGGATGCGGGAATTTCACCTGTTGACATTATCACAAAGGGTCTTTCCCCCGGAATGAAGATTATCGGTGACAAGTTCGAAGCTGCCGAGGTTTTTCTGCCTCAGATTATGATGTCTGCAAAAACCATGGAAGCTGCAATGAAGGTCCTTACTCCCGAACTTGAGAGAACTAAAGTGGAAGGAGATGAAGGAACCGGGCTTGCAATCACTTTTGTTGCAGAAGGAGATATCCACGATATCGGACACCGTCTTGTCTCAACCATGCTCGGGGCAAACGGATTTGAGATCCTTGATCTCGGAACTGATGTCCTCAACGAGACCGTTGTAGATGAAGCTGCAAAACGCAAAGGGCAAAAGATCATCCTTGTTGGCTCAGCCCTTATGACAACCTCCATGCTCGGCCAGAAAGACCTCATGGACAGGCTCAGGGAAGAAAACCTCAGAGACAGCGTAAAGTGCATGTTCGGAGGAGCCCCGGTATCCAAAAAGTGGATCGATGAGATCGGTGCGGATGCAACCGCAGAAAACGCTGC
This sequence comes from Methanosarcina subterranea, assembly GCF_055385895.1. Lineage (NCBI taxonomy): Archaea > Methanobacteriati > Methanobacteriota > Methanomicrobia > Methanosarcinales > Methanosarcinaceae > Methanosarcina > Methanosarcina subterranea. Next base: position 4,849,690 of record NZ_AP042426.1, read on the forward strand.
AGAAGCTGCAAAAGTTGCACTTAATGTAATGAAATAATCCTGGGAGGCAAAAGGACATGACATTTAGAAAATCATTTGACTGCTACGACTTCTACGACAGGGCAAAAGTAGGAGAAAAGTGCACCCAGGATGACTGGGACCTTATGAGGATCCCAATGAAGGCAATGGAGCTCAAGCAGAAATACGGGCTTGACTTCAAAGGAGAGTTTGTCCCTACAGACAAGGACATGATGGAAAAGCTCTTCCAGGCAGGATTTGAGATGCTGCTTGAGAGCGGTATCTACTGTACTGACACCCACAGGGTCGTAAAGTATACCGAAGACGAGATCTGGGACGCAATTAACAATGTCCAGAAAGAGTTTACCCTCGGTACCGGCAGGGATGCAGTAAATGTAAAGAAGAGAAGTGTCGGCGACAAGAAAAAACCCATTATCCAGGGAGGTCCTACTGGTTCTCCTATTTCAGAAGAAGTATTCATGCCTGTCCATATGAGCTATGCCCTTGAAAGGGAAGTAGACACAATTGTAGACGGTGTGATGACTTCAGTCCGAGGCAAACCACCAATTCCAAAAAGCCCTTACGAAGTCCTTGCAGCAAAGACAGAAACCCGCCTTATAAAGCAGGCATGCGCAATGGCAGGTCGCCCTGGAATGGGCATATAGGGCCCGGAGACTTCCCTGTCCGCTCAGGGAAATATAGCATCTGACTGCGTTGGCGGCCAGATAAGCTCGGACAGCCACGAAGTCTCTCAACTAAACGAACTCAAAATCGACCTCGATGCAATTGCAGTGATTGCCCACTACAAAGGAAACAGCAACATCATCATGGATGAGCAGATGCCCATCTTCGGAGGATACGCAGGCGGCATTGAGGAAACCACAATTGTTGACATTGCAACCCACATCAACGCCTTTATCATGAGCAGCGCAAGCTGGCACCTGGACGGTCCTGTCCACATCCGCTGGGGCTCAACCAACACAAGGGAAACCCTTACTATCGCAGGCTGGGCATGTGCAACCATTTCCGAGTTTACAGACATGCTCTCAGGAAACCAGTACTACCCATGTGCAGGACCATGTACCGAGATGTGCCTCCTCGAGGCTTCAGCTCAGTCTATTACTGACACGGCATCAGGAAGAGAAATTCTCTCAGGTGTTGCAGCAGCAAAGGGTGTTGTAACAGACAAGACAACAGGTATGGAAGCCAGAATGATGGGAGAAGTAGCAAGGGCAACTGCAGGTATGGAAATCTCAGAGGTCAACAGGATACTCGGCGCTCTTGTGCCACTTTATGAGAAGAACTATGCAAGCGCACCAGCTGGAAAGACTTTCCAGGAATGCTACGATGTAAAGACAATAACCCCAACTGACGAATACATGCAGGTATATGACGGAGCAAGAAAGAAGCTCGAAGACCTGGGACTTGTATTCTAAGCCGAAGTTCTGAGCCTGAAGTTTATACTGAATGAACAGCAAGCCAGCGAGAGCTCGCTGGCTAATTTTTTTTGAAAAACTTCAGGCGAAACAATTATAAATATACATTACGAGTTATGCGGAAAATTCTTCACGAATAGGGGAACGTATACAAAAACTCTGTATGTAAAAAGAAGGGGATATAAAAATGGATATCTGGACTGTTATAAACGGACTAATATATCTTCTGGCTTTCGGGCTGATGGCCTGGGTTTTACTGGACGCCAGCAGGGTTTCAAAAAAAAGGGGCTGATATGGCGTGTCTGAACACCATGAGTCTACCAGCCTTGTAAAGACTCTGCGGCCCTTCCACGTCTGGGCACTCGGAGTAGGAATTGTGCTGGTCGGAGAGTACATGGGCTGGAACTTTACTGTCGCAAAAGGAGGAATCCTGGGTTCCCTGCTTGCGATGCTGGTTGCAGGGACAATGTACGTCATAATCTCCCTCTGTGCCAGTGAACTCGGGTCAGCAACCAAACTCGCAGGAGGACCCTATGACTGGGCAAGGTTATTTATCGGGCCCGGAGCAGCTGCCAGTGTAGGGCTTGCAGTTTATATGGAATACATAGCTCTTGAAGCGGCAGACGCTATCGTTGTCGCATTCATCGCACAAAGTATCTTCCCGGAGCTGCAAGTTTTTCCTGTGACTTTGCTTGTTATTGCACTTCTGACCTTTATTAACTACCGCGGCGTTGTTGCGGCTCTAACCCTGAACTTTGTCCTGACCATGATCGCTTTCATTGCAATAGTGATCTTCTTCTTCACAACTGCTTTTGGCGGCGTGGATATTCACCCTGAATACCTTTTCCAAGGGGCACTGCCAAACGGGATGATAGGACTCTTTGCGGCGCTGCAATTCGGGCCATGGTTCTACTTAGGGATAGAAGGAGCAGCAATGTGTGCTGAAGAGTGTAAACACCCCTCAAGGGCAGTACCTCTCGGACAACAAGCCGGCATGATTACCCTGCTTATAGGAGCGGCAATGACCCTCTACCTATGTGCAGTGCTAATCCCTACGGACCTGCTCGGAGTTTCCGTGTATCCGCTTTTTGAGGCTGCACAGAACAGTGGGATCTTTATCTTTGTTGCCCTGCTGGGACTCGGAACCTTCCTGACCTGCATTGCCAGTGCAAACGGCTGCGTCTGTGATTCCTCACGCTCCTGGTTTGCCCTTTCCAGAGACAATTATGTGTCTTCCTGGTTCTCGGCAGTGCACCCGAGGTATAATACCCCATACAGGGCAGTAATCTTCACTGTGCCTGTTGCAATTGGCTTTGCATTCAGCGGTTTCCTTGACCAGGTAATTACCTTCTCAATTATTTCAGGGTTGCTCTGCTATGTGCTGATTCCTTTCTCCCTGATCCGTTTCAGGAACCTCTTCCCGCAGTCCACAAGCAAAGTCAGGCCTTTTGTAGGCCCTCTTCAGCCGTATATTGCTTACTTTGCAATTGCAATCGCAATTACGATTCTTTCAACGCTGTTCTGGGGCTACAAGTATAACCTGATCTTCGCCTTTGTGTTCTACGGAATTGCGTACTTCTATTTCAGCCATAGGCACAAGAGTTCGAACATAAAAAACAACTGGGCTGAAATGGGCTGGCCTTTACCCAATGGCTCGGAAAATGGAAGGATAGGAAAGGAGGCGGTGGGCATTGGAGACAAATAACAAGGCACTGGAAAGCAAATATCATAGCAAACTTAACGGGGATACGGTTCTCGTTGTAGGCATGCTTGCTTTGCTTGTAGGTGTGGAAGGATTCATAATATACAAGATCCTCGCCGAAACATGGGAAATTGCTTCCGGTTTCTTCTACCTTTACGTAATCTTTCTCGGACTGATCTTTTTGATCGAGACCATAGGGTGCCTGAGGGTAAGAGACTCCATCAAAAACCACATGTTCGAGTTCAAATATTACGATTAAGGAGGCAGAAGACATGGCAGAAAAGAACATCTTTGTAGAGGTCTTTGATATTGTATTTATCTTTATCCTTGCCTTCGCCTGTGTGGTTATTCCCACAGTGCTCCAGGGAGCTGTGCTCGTTTCCTGGGGAGAAGGAGGGGCAGGAATAGGCTTTGTCTGGGACCCTGTAGGTTTCTTCAGTTTCTTGCTTGTCATAATTGCTTTCTTTGTGGTGATCCTGTATCACTCTGTAAAGCACTACAAATACTGAGAGACCGAAAGAAACTGGAAATAATACAGAAACTGAAAATAATAAAAAACTGAAAAAAGGTTTAACCTTATGTCTGCCTGGAGGAGAAGTCAGGCAGACAATACTTTTTAAAAAGCCTCAAAACATGGCAGGTTATCTCGTTTTTAAATTAAGATTATAATAGAATTCTACCGTATGAGCATGATCTCCCTGAAAAGAGGGATCATTCAGGGAGCAATGGAGGGATTTTTTTGTGGATTTGTTCAGAAGACCCGAATCCGACTTCTGCTCGAGGGAGTACAGGCTCCGACTCTCTATAGAGGGTACAGGCACACCACCAGGGATGTATCCTGAAATCTCAGGTCTGTACCTCGTTTAGAAAGTATAATTAAGCCCCTAAACTCCTGAGAAGCATGAGCTTCTGGTCTACTTACAATAAAAGATAAAAACTAATTGTATATATAATTTGCTGCCCTAATTCCAATTAAAGGACTGTAATATATATATTTTGGTATTTGGAGAGAATATATAATAGAAGTATTTATATAACACAGCTCAAGAGGAATTTAAAAAAGGGAAAGGTATAAAAGAAAGTTCCTCACATCTAAAACAAATTGAAGTGAAAACAAAAATTACAATCAGGATATATTTAAAGCCAATTTCACAGTTTCTTATGATGAATTATTTAAGGCTAATCTCATTTTCATTCAAATGATGCGATTAAAGTTTGGTAACTCCTACTTTCTTCAATTAAATTCTTCTTTTTCTCAAGAGATAAGTTAGAAAAAAGATTATAATTTAAAATTTAACTTTGCATTAGTAGCATATTGTCCATCAAATATTTTTTTTACCACATCCCCGAATATTCAATTAATAGACGTCTATATTCAAGACATCATGTTTATATATAAACGTAGTAACAATTCAGGTGGCCTTTGAAAGGCTACAATTTTTCCTCTTTTCGAGGAAAAATTGCATATAAATTAAATCCTATTTTGTTTCGTTATTATGCTTACACGTGAAGAGATCCTCGTTATCTATGAAGCTGGTCCTGAAGCTGTAATTTCTGTAATCCAGAGACTTGAAACTATCATAGAAGAACAAGCTATTCGAATTGCTGAACTAGAAGAACGTGTAAGGATTTTAGAATCTCGCTTAAATCAAAATAGCAGAAACAGCAGTAAACCTCCTTCTACTGACTTTTTAGTCAAAGAAAAACCTAATCCCAAGAGTCTCCGGAAAAAGAGTGGGAAGAAACCTGGAGGTCAAGAAGGTCATCCAGGCACAACTCTTGATATGGTTAATGATCCTGATTAGGTAATTGAACATTCTTTGACCTGCTGCAAAGAATGTGGACATACTCTTGAGGATGTTGAAGTTGAAGCTTATGAGAGAAGACAAATTTTTGATATTCCTCCTGTAAATCTAATTGTTACGGAACATCGAAGTCAGATTAAGACCTGTACTCACTGTGGAAAATCAAATAAAGCTTCTTTTCCAGAATCTGTGAAATATCCCGTCCAGTATGGTCCTAATATTTTAGCTTCAGCAATTTACTGTAAAAACTACCAGTTTATTCCCTATAAAAGGATTTTAGAGTTTTTTGATGACGTTATGGGGATAAAAATCTGTTCTGCTACGATAATCAGAGCAGAAAAAGAATGCTTCCGGAATTTAGAGGAGTTTGAAAATATGAGTAAGGAGAAGTTAATAACTTCTCCTGTTATCCATTGTGATGAAACTGGGATGAAAATTGAAGGAAAAAGGCATTGGCTTCATGTAGCTTCTAATGACAAATACACCTGTTATTTTGCTCACTCAAAAAGAGGATCAAAAGCAATTAATGCCATGGGAATTCTTCCAGAGTTTAAAGGAATAGCAGTTCATGACGGATGGAAACCCTATAACAGTTATGAATGTGATCATGCTCTTTGCAACGCTCATCTCCAGAGAGAACTTACTGGAATTGAGGAGAACTATAAACAGCAATGGGCTAAAGAGATGAATGAACTGTTAACAGAAATGAAAAAGTATACTGATGAATGCAAAGAGCAAGTCAAAGATCTGGATTTTGAACAAATTAAAGCGTTGGAAGAGAGGTTCAATGCTATCGTCATGAAAGGGATTGAAGAAAATCCACCTTCTCTAAACCCTGAAAAACATGGAAAACGTGGTAAAAATCCAAAAACAAAAGCAAGGAACCTACTTGACAGGTTTATAGAAAACAAAGAACAGATCCTGAGATTCCTCAATGATTTGAGAGTTCCATTTGAAAATAACCAGGCAGAAAGAGACATAAGGATGATGAAATTACAGCAGAAAATATCAGGAACTTTCAGAACTATACAAGGAGCGGAAGCTTTCTGCAGAATTAGAGCTTATATTTCGACCATTAAAAAGAACGATTTACCTGTTATAGAAGGTATTCTCGCGGCGCTCAGCGGAGCACCGCTAACTATACCCTGAGTAGTTACTAAACGTAAAAGTTTATACATTTTTATGTGTTTCTTTTTTATTAAATGCTTGGAAAGTCTTACGGCATCTATGATCATATAAGTTTTACGGCCAAACTCTCTAACAATCAAAGATCAGAGAATATCACTAATTTGAAAAGAATATGCAAAAAGTATGAAAAACAATTAGTTTGAGAATTTACACAGAACGTTTATAAAGAGTCCTCAGAAAGTGACGTATGGAGTTCAAAAAGATTTTCCAGAATCACCCGAACTCCATAACACATGCCCTAGGAGGCACAATTAAGTTAGCTTAGCGTATATTTAAGGCTTAGCTTGGCTTACCTGATTTTGCCTCCTAGGGAAAACTAGGAGTGAAGTAGAATGATTAAGAACAAAATTGGAATCGGTGCAATATTTGCAGCATTGCTTCTTGTGAGTATTGCTTTTGTTCCGGCTGTGAGTGCACAGGCGGAGAAAGAATTGGCAGACAAATTCGAAACGATCATTGATATCAATGGTCAAATAACACCAACATCAACGATTTCAGTACTTGGCGAAGAGGCTTGTGATGTGCTGACTGCAGCACTTTGGACGCTAGATCAGTATGTAGATGATAGTAGAATTGGCACGGCTCAAAATAAACTGTCTCAAGGTGCTAGTGCATTTAGAAATAACAACATTGTAACAGGGTGCAATTATTTAAAACAAGGCGTAGTCATCTCATTGAACCTAGCAGCTTATTGGGCTTCAGTTCTTGCCACATGGGTATACAACAAACTAGTCAGCGCGGCAAATAGCGCGAAAAGCTTTCTTATTCAATATGGATACTGGTAATTCACTAGTTGATTGATACTACCCCAAAGAAATCAAAATGCAGTTTATAGCCTCATTTTTTCCCAGATTTTGGGCATTACTGGAGCTAGCTTGTTGTATTAGCATATAAACACAAGCAAAAACTGTGTGGAGATGATGTCTGAAAATATAAGTAGTGTATTAGTGAATGACCTAGATAATAAAAATCTTTAAATTGAATACATCTTGCTGGGTTCAAACCCAGCATTTTTTTAAGAGTGATATTATGAAAACTGGGAATTTATTGTTTATAGGAATAGTGATTGGGCTTGTATTATTCGGATTTTTTGAATTTTTAGGGTTTGATCCAACATATGGAGGGATTATAAGTGCGGTTACTGTAGGCACATTAATTGGTAAAAAAATAGGCAAAGGCTCGGAGAAATATGCTTTTTTTTCAATATTTACGTATAACCTGATTGGCTGGATTCTAGTATTTTTGTTTACTTCCGATGGAAAGCTTGCGTTACAATATGGGGGTATAGCTTTATTTGCTCTCATCGGCTTTGCGCTCATTATGGTCTTTCTCTATTCAATAATCGGGTCTTTTGGGGCATTTGTTGCCTCCAACTTGAGCAGGAATAAACAGGATGAAGGGTTATGAATTTTTCGGAAGTACAGATTATTGGGGAAGATGAAACATTTAGGGGTTCAAAAAGTAGATATGTATGGCTTTTTGGCGGAATACTTATCTTTCTTTGTTTCCTGGCAATGCACTATAGTACTAGCTATCTATTCCTTTTCTTTTCAAATTCCGGCGGCATCCCGTATACTCTGATTTCTTATCAGATTATATTGTCTATCGGACCATTTATGACTATGATAGCATCTTTTGATATCGTAAGCAGTGAAACTGAAACCGGGTCGGTAAGATACATTCTCTCCAAGGTCCACAGATCATCTTTTATCTTAGGAAAATTTTTCTTTCTATTTCTGGTATTTATGTCCGTTTCCTCCGGAATTGCACTTATAAGCCTGATATATCAATATTCCGCAGGAAATGTCATTCAGTTCGAAAGTATCATCTTATTCTGGATTTCCTCAAGCCTTTATCTGGGATGCTTCATAGGTATTTTTTTATTCATCTCAACATTGTCTGCAAACAATAAAATTTCATTTACAATGTCTGTAGTCTTTCTTGGGATTTTGATATTTTTCATTTTACAGGGAAATGAGAGTTATCTTAAATATATCACCCCCTTTTTTTACGGGATTAAAAATATGGAGTTCATGAAAGGCTTCCCGGTTGAAGCTGGATACCTCACGGTTTTTGAAAGCCTGTTTTCAATGTTCCTGTACATACTGTTCTTTTTGTCCATGAGTTTGCTGGCCATTAAAAGGAGGGATTTATAATTACTGTAGCTATTTCTACTAAAAACCTGTACAAAAAATATGGCTCTCGCTTTGTTCTGGAAAATCTTTCCTTGAATGTAGAAAAAGAGAGTATCTACGGTTTTTTGGGCCAGAATGGTGCCGGAAAAACAACTACAATAAAATTACTGTCAGGGCTTTCAACACCTACGCAAGGACAAATTTTTGTTGGTGGTATGGACCTGTCTTCCGAATCAGGAAAGATCAAACAGATTCTGGGGCTGGTCCCCCAGGATTCCGGTTTTTATGATGAGAGGACAGCCTTAAGCCACATGGTCTATTACGGCAGATTAAAAGGCCTGAGCAAAAAAGAGAGCCTGGAACAATCCAAGGTTTTGTTGGACCAGGTTGGGCTTGGCAATGAGATGTTCAAAAGAGTGGGCTATTTTTCCCATGGTATGAAAACACGGCTAGGGATTGCTCAGGCTCTTTTGAATAATCCAAAAATATTAATTCTTGATGAACCCACAAATGGCCTCGACCCTGTTGGAATTCGGCAAATCCGGCAAATTCTTCGTGAGTGCAATAACAAGGGAATCACGATATTTCTTTCGTCCCATAACCTTCTGGAAATACAGGAGATTTGTACCCATGTCGGAATTCTGGATAAAGGCAAGCTTATCGCCGAAAGTACAATTGAAAAAATCCGTCACCTTGAGTCAAACGGGGTTATTACGGTTGGAGTCTACAATCTCTCTTCTGAGATGATTTCTTTAATCGAGAATCTGGAGTTTGTCGTAAAAACCGAATTGAAAGCCGAACATACTCTTGAAGTTTTCGTAAACTCCAGGACAGATGTAAAACCGGAAATCAACAGGTTAATTGTTGAAAGTGGAGGTCGGGTTTTCAAACTTATAGAAAATTCTCTCTCATTGGAAGATGCGTTTCTTGATGCCACCGGAATAAACCTTTAATCTTCAGGTGGAGAGATCACATTTTCACCTCTAAAAGATGCAGGGTTCCAAACCATAAATGTAAAGATTGGATCACATAATGAGCTGATCCCAAAATCAAATTGAGACTCCAAATTTTCGAATTTCAAATGATCAACCAAATTTCGAATTATGAATAATGGTTCAAAAATTCATACAATAGAGAATACAAAGATTTAAACAGGAACTAAATCCCGATAGCAGCTTAGAGGTAAAAGTACCTTATATAAAAAAATAGCCTCATACTATTAACAGATCAGAGCTACATAAAAATTGGTATTCATCGGTATACGAGTAATTGAGCCTTGGTGAATAAAAAAGGTCAGCCATTTTTTATTTGGTGATAAAATGGAAAGAAGACAGACATTAAGGGTTTTAATTCCAGTTTTTACGGTTATTGCTATGACCTTACTTGCGCAAGTTATATCCCAGAAACTTGGAGAAGCTGTAACTAAAAATGGAGTACACGACTATCCATTAATAACAATATCACTAATTGGATTTTTTCTCTTTGGGTTTTTTGCCTACTGGACTTTAGTGAAGTTAGGAATTGATTAAAGAGAAGTTAAAGAGGACTTGCTAAATCTCTGTTTTTAATCGGTTGCTATAATGAGTTTATATATCGGTTTGCAAGAATCCTCAATTAAAAATTTCTACAACATCAACTTCAAAGATATTAGCGAAGTGGTCAAAAACAAACCTGTTGTCCTGTAATGAGTTGTAAGGCTTTTTTTCGAATGCGACTGAGCAGTTCGTATCTATTTTAAAAACGACATCTCTCAATTTTTAAGTATAAAAAAGCACTTGCGCTGGGCATAAACATATAAGTTTTCTCTCCAAGGTCTCGAACAATTCGTCCTATTAAGTAATACTTCTGGAAAAGAGAATCATAAATCCAACGCCTTTTCTGATTGTTCGAGAACCTGGCCATAAAGCTTATAAGGAGTTCGATAAGAGGAATTTATGGAGTTCAACAGTATTTTCCAGATCACCTGAACTCCATAATATCCGCCCTAACAGGCATAATTAATTTAGCTTTGCGTATATTTAAGGCTTAGCTTGGCTTAACTGATTCTGCCTCCTAGGGAAAACTAGGAGTGAAGTAGAATGATTAAGAAAAAGTTTGGAATAGGAATGTTAATTTTGGCAATGCTGCTGGTGAGCATGGCGTTTGTGCCAGCAGCGAGTGCAAAGACCGAAAAGACAGATGCAAACAATTTCTCTGACAGTGAGGTTGAAACTTATGGCATCGAAGGTCTTACTCCTGAAAAGGTGAAAGAAATAGAAGCTAGTGCCAGTTATGTCAGGAGCTTACCAGATACCGTCAAGAAGGCTCCTTATCTAGGCCTGGTTACTGCAGATGATGAGACGAAAAAGGTTGTTTTAGGGTATATTGACAATTTTTCAGTATCAGACTCTGAGAAAAAGGAAATGAAAAAAGAATTGAAAGATATCTGGAGTCGTGTTCCAGACAAAATCACGGAAGAAGATTATCCGGTGATTCAAAAAAATAGGAGATGCAGTAACCAATTATGTTGAAGAAACTTATTGGGCAGATAATCAAGATGCAAAATGGGTGTCAAAAGCACACAAAGGTTTAATTTATGCCGGTGTCAATCTGGTATATAAAAATTCTCAATGGGCAGACTGGGCTGCTGCTACTGCCCCTCAACCTGATTATACAGACACAGGTGCCAACAGGTATTGGTACCATTATTATAACCCTAGCGTCGGAGGGGGAGCTCCAGATGCTTGCAGCGCTTGCGCAGGAGTTGCAAAAACATATTATTCCATGGGTAGTTCATATAGGCAAAAAGCTTTTGAAAATCTCGGAAACGCCAGTCATTATCTTTCGGACGTAGGAAATCCAATGCATACTGGTTTAAGTTTTGATACTTTCAAAAAGGATCCACATTTAAAATACGAACAATATGTAGATAGTAATTGGACCTCTGGCTGCAAATATTCTCAATATGTTGATAACAACGCCGGTATTAAATCGGTAACTGATCCCTCTCAAGCGGTAAAAGACATGGCAGCATTTAGCAAGTCTTATTACAGTCAGTTGTGGGGAGAAATTAGCAACAATCCAAATAACTTTAACACGACTACTACACGATATATAACGGCTCAGGTTTTGATTGAGACAGCAAAGTATAATGCAGGTCTGGCAAAGTATATCAGTACATAATTAAAAGCAGATATTTGAAACTGAAATATCAGTTTCTATTCTTCTATTTTTAAGCACCATTATAATATTAAACAGTTCTAATGGATCGGATATCAGTGAGTAGACAGGCTGTCCAGTGACAGGTTTAGTAACACAAACAAATTCCTACGTATGAACTCTACATGAAGAACAGACGTCATCCAGCTACTTAAAAATACCAGGCGGGATAAAATTGAGAAAAAGAAATCTTCTGTTTATTCTTATATTTTTTGTTCTTTTAATTGTGGGCATATTTGTCCATGGCATTTACAGGGATCAAGTAGATTGGAGAAATCCGGGTCAAAGATATCACTGTTTTTATACTATCGAAGTAACAGGTCTTTCCGGAAGGGAAGTACAGGGAACAACCATAATAATGGTTCCTATTCCCGCATCTAAGGAAGGAAAATTTTTTACTCCGCCTGCCCAGAAAGATATTTATTTTAGCCAGAAACTGACACACAGAGTCTTTAATTGGCCTAATCAAAGTGGAAAAGGCCCCTATTTTGAAAATGCAACTGAAATTTTTGATAAACAACAGGAAATAATAGGAAACTGGATACCTTTTATTGTAGAGACCGATAAAGGCTATATGCTTGGGTTCAGGACAAACGAAACCAGGCTCAAAGATTTTGAATATGGTGCCGGGTTTGTTGCAGATTATTTCGATATTTTTGATCCTATAAATAATGGAAGCCCGGTGTTGTTCCCTGTTGAAAATGTATCTAATATTTCTTCTATCCCTTATGGAGAATACACTAAGTATGCCTCAAATCCGACATATGATACCTACGTCTATTTAAGCGATAATCTAAAGGGAGGAGAAAATGTGTCTTTCATGATAATTTTGGATGCAAATAACGACCCAACGGAGTGGTCTGGAGAATACCTTGGGTGGTACGATAATCTACTGGCAGCAAAAGTTAATGATACAGGCTACGTAAAAGTCAGGGCTATTTTGGGACAGAAGCTGGGTGGAAACGACAGTCTTAATGTATTGGGTAGTCGATATGCTTTTGACTATTATGAGAATAAAGATTCTCATGTTGTAAACGAAACCCGCAGTCAATGACCCGATTAATAAAGCCCAAAACTTTGTGCTTATGAAACTCCTTAACGGTAATATGAAGCAGAGCATCCGGTATGAACCGTATTAGTTTTTGGGAAGCTTTGGCGATATATGAACAGACAATCTCAGTTGGATAAGATCGTAACTTATAGCAATCACAAGGAAAGTTCTGCGTGAAACAGCGGTGTATAATGCAGGTTTGGCAAAGTATATCAGTACATAATTAAAAGCAAATGTTGGAAACTAAAAACAGAATGCCACCTACCTAGTGGTTGAAGAATTAGTTTCCATTCTTTTTATTTATTAACACTATTTTACATTATGAAGCTATACTAATGAGCCGATTCTTAATATCAGACAAACTATCCAGCGATAGGGTAGGGATGCAAATGCGTTCCTTATACAGACTCAGTATAAGGTAGTATATGTCCATTTTTTGGAATCAGATCCTAACGTAATATCAATCGCAAAGGACATTCCCTAGACGACAGAAAATACAATATGTAACTGTAAGAGTGATAAGTAAATTTTTATGTTATAAAAATACAAGGTGGGATAAAGTGAGAAAAAGAAATCTGCTGCTCATTCCTATATTTTTTGTTCTTTTAATTATAGGCATATTTGCCTATGCCGTTTGCATGGATTTAAAAGATTGGAGGGAAGACGCTACCAGATATCACTGTGACTATGATGTTAAAGTGACAGGCCTTTCAGGAAGAGAAGTAAATGGAATGACCATGATAATGGTTCCTATACCCGCATCTAAGGAAGGAAAATTTTTTACTCCAGCTACTCAGAAAGATACTCGTACACTGAAGTTATTGCACATATTTTTTAATTGGCCTGAGCCAGATCGCAGTGGCCCTTATTATCATTATCAAAATATGACTGAACTTGTTGACAACAAAGAGATAATTGGAAATTGGACGACTTTCATTGCAGAAACCGACAAAGGCTATATGCTCGGATTCAGGACAAATGAGACCAGGCTCGAAGACATTAATTTTGGTGGTAGCTTTGTTGCAGATTATTTTGATATTTTTGATCCCATAAATAATAGAAGCCCTGTATTATTCCCGATTGAAAACGTTTCAAACAATTCTACGATCCCTTATGGAGACTACACTAGGTATGCCTCATATCCTACATATGATACCTACGTCTACTTAAGCGATAATCTAAAAGGAAGAGAAACATCTTTCATGATAATTTTGAATGCAAATAATGACGTAACGGAGTGGCCTAGAAAATACTATGGTTTGTATACTAATCTACTATCCGCAAAAGTTAATGACACAGGTTATGTAAAAGTCAGGGCTATTCTAGGACAGGATCTGCCTTTAGGAAATAACTCTGCTGCTATATTAACTGGTCAATATGCTAGAGATTTTTATGCTGATGAAACATCTGACAATGTGAACGAAACTCCCAGCCACACGGAAGTTGCATGAAATCCTTAAATTGGTCAGGTTTCTGTGAAATCTTCGTACCTGGCCATTTTAATAGCCCGAACTTGATTGCGATGATCAATCTAAAGATGAAAAAGACGCTATAAAATGCAATATTTTGGAACTTGTGTGAATATTTTTATATTTACTGCATTTTGAAATAAAAATGAGTAACTGTGAAGTTGACTTTCCGCAGATGTGTCCGTAATTTGATATTTTTCTGAATATCAATTATTCAATTCCCAAGTAAGACAAAATCACATATTGATCCTACTTTTGATACAAATATCCAGATAGGACTATATTTAAAGCCAATTTTAGTTTCCTACAATGAAGTATTCAAGATTAATCTCATTTTCATCAAATGGTACTATCCAAATTTGGTAACTTTTGCTTTTTCCAGTTAACTCCTTCTTTTTCTCAAAAGATAAGTTAGAAAAAAGATTATAATCTAAAATTTAACTTTGCATTAGTAGCATATTGTCCATCAAATATTTTTTTTACCATATCTCCGAATATTCAATTAATAGACGTCTATATTCAAGACATCATGTTTATATATAAACGTAAAAGTTTATACATTTTTATGTGTTTCTTTTTTATTAAATACTTGGAAAGTCTTACGGCATCTATGATCATATAAGTTTTACGGCCAAACTCTCTAACAATCAAAGATCAGAGAATATCACTAATTTGAAAAGAATATGCAAAAAGTATGAAAAACAATTAGTTTGAGAATTTACACAGAACGTTTATAAAGAGTCCTCAGAAAGTGACGTATGGAGTTCAAAAAGATTTTCCAGAATCACCCGAACTCCATAACACATGCCCTAGAAGGCATAATTAAGTTAGCTTAGCGTATATTTAAGGCTTAGCTTAGCTTACCTGATTTTGCCTCCTAGGGACTAGGAGGATGTAGAATGATTAAGAAAAAGTTTGGAATAGGAATGTTAGTTTTGGCAATGTTGCTGGTGAGTATAGCATTTATGCCAGCAGCGAGTGCTGAAACACTATCTAAGGACGAAGCTGATATTGCGGTTGAAGAACCAATTACGACGCTTGACACAGCACCTAAATCGCCCTATTGGTACTTGCTCGAAGCAGACGATGAAGAACAAAAAATTTTATTCATTTACATTGACAATTGCTATGTTTCCGACAAAGAAAAGAAAGAAATGAAAAAAGCAATGAAAGATATCTGGAAAAGATATCCTGATCAAATAACTGAGCAGGATAATCTAACGCTTGACAAAGTTGCTAAAGCAACGGCTGAATATCTTAATGATGAGTATGGAACCTCTGATGTTGGGATAAAATGGTATGGGAATACTCATAAAAATATCATGCTAATTTCATGCACAAAGATGGGCGTCAGTTCAACTTATGCAAATTATGCAAGTTCCTATGCAGATGATCCGGACACTTGGGCGAATAGTCAAATCTGGCAATCTTATAGTCACTACTATGATCCTGTTATGCAAATTGGCGATGCACCAGAAAATTGTGATGGTTTCGCAGTTTATGCCAAAACGAACTTTAACAACGGAGCATATTATACCGCATATGAAAATCTTGGATATGCAAGCCATTACATGTGTGATTTAGGGAACCCTATGCATACAGGTTATGCAATTCTGCAGGGTTCACATCAGAGTGTTCATTCTGCATACGAGTCATATGTGCTTAATAACTGGACTACAGGACATAAATTTCAAGATGTGATTCAAAACTGTAACACTCACTACACAGTAACAGATCCAGAAGAATCTGCGAAAAACTTGGCAATTGCTACACGTGTCGAATTAGATACTATATATAATGCAGTATATTATCATCCAAGTACTTTTGGATCAGACCCTAATGTGATAGAGCTCACAAAAAGAGTTTTGGAGAAGACAGCAAAGTACGATAAAGGACTTGTAAAGTATGTGAAAGGGTAACTCCCTTTCTATCTTTTTAAACATAATCGGGTGGATAAAAGTGAGAAAAAGAAATTTGTTACTTATTGCTTCACTAATCATCCTTCTTGTTGGAGGCATATTTGCTCACGCTATTTACATTGACGCAAAAGATTGGAGAGACCCAGGTCGAAGATATAATTGTATATATGATATCAGTGTTTGCGGTCTTTCTGGAAGGGAAGTAATTGGAACTACTGTGATAATGGTTCCGATTCCTGCAACAAAAGAAGGTCAATTTTTTACTCCACCTGCTCAGAAAGACCCTTATTTTAGCCAAAGACTGATGCACGAAATCCTTAACTGGCCTGAACAACATCGCAAAGGACCCTATTTTAGTAATATGACTGAAATTGTTGATAACAAAGAGACAATTGGAAACTGGACAACGTTCATTGCAGAAACTGATAATGGGTATATGCTTGGATTCAGGACAAACGAGACCGAGCTTGAAGATATCTCTTATGGTACTGAATTTATTGCTGACTACTTCGACATTTTCGATCCCATAAATAACGGAAGCCCTATATTGTACCCTGTTGAAAACATTTCTGAAATCTCTGTAGTTCCTTATAGAGACTACATTAAGTATGCCTCAAATCCGACATATGATACCTATGTTTACGTAAGCAATAATCTGGAAGGAGGAGAAACGGTATCTTTCGATATTAAGTTGGAGGCAAATAACGACCCAACGGAGTGGCCTAGAGAATACTGTGGTTATTACACTAATCTACTATTCGCAAAAGTTAATGACACAGGCTATGTAAAAGTCAGGGCTATTCTTGGACAGGTAGTGCCACGGGGGAATGACTCTATTTCGTTATGGAGCAGTCAATATGTTTTAGATTTTTATGCTGATGAAACATCTGACAATGTAAATGAGACTCCCAGCTACACAGAAGTTGTATGAAATCCTTAAATTGGCCAGGTTTTTGTGAAGTTTTCGTTATCCGGCCAATTTAATAGCTTCACTTGATTCGATGATCAACCTAAAAATAATAGAGATGTACAATATTTTGGAATCTTTGCATATTCTTAGATATACCGAATTTTGAAATAAAATAAATAACTACGAAGCTGACTTTTCACAGGTGTGTCCATAATGATATTTTTATGAGTACTAACTATTTATCCCAGCTAGTAATACAAAAATTAAAATATATGTTATTTTTGATGATGAAATTACTGAGTTTATATGTAAAATTTCGTGATAGAAGAAGAATGTCGGTTTTTTGAAGGTATGTCAGAAAGTCAGGTAAAGAATACCCTGAAATGGAGTGTAGTGAACATGCGGAAAAAAATAGGAAAATCTTCAAAGAAAATACGGATGGAATTACTAAGCATAAGCTGTATAATATTATTAATATCGTTGTTCTCATTTACGGCATTAGCTGAGAACATAAGTGTATATGACAAAACCAGTACGGATGACAAGACCTCAGCAACGTTATCTTCAAAAATTGCTGAAACTTCAGCAACTGAGCAAATTTCTGTAATTATTCTATTGAAAAATCAGAGTATTCCATTTAATACTGTAAAAGGGAGATCTCAAATCGAGAACGAGCAGAGAAATCTGATAAACTTTCTTAAGGATGCTGAATCTGGTAAAAAAGCACAAAAAATCAAATCCATCAAAATTGTTAACGCTGTTGCAGCTAATGTAACGCCGGATGTGATAGCTTCCCTTACTGAGAGACCCGAAGTTTCGATAATTGAGCTTGATGAAGTTGTTTCCATAGCAGAAGGCCATGGATTCTTTGTAAAAGAAATAGAAACATCAGATGTCGTGCAAAATAATGCATGGGGAGTTGATAAAATTGGAGTGCCGGCAGTATGGCAGCAAGGCATAACTGGAAAAGGAATTATCGTTGCTGTTATGGATACGGGAATCGATTTGCAGCATCCCGGTCTTGATGATCTCGATGACAATCAAGGTACAAACGATCCGAAGGTCGTAGGTTGGATTGATTATATAAATGGAAGAAGCTCCCCCTATGATGATTGCGGGCACGGGACCCATGTAGCCGGAACCATCTCAGGAACCGGTGTTAACGGGCTGCATACCGGAGTTGCGCCGGGTGCTGAGCTGATTGCAGCAAAAGTGCTTGACGAATCCGGTTCGGGTCGTGCATCCAATGTCATTCTTGCGTTTGAGTGGGCAGTGGATAACGGTGCTCGTGTTATAAGTTACAGTTGTGGGGGATTACGCCATTATTCTCCGTATACAATTGCCGTAGATAGCCTCGTGGTAGCAGGTGTAATTCCTGTTGTGGCTGCTGGCAACTCCGGGATGGAGTCTTACACAATAGAATGTCCGGGTGACGAAATCAATTCTACGACTGTCGGCGCAACTGATTTTTCTGACACTATAGCGGATTTTAGTAGCCGCGGTCCTGTCGACCTTTACGGGCAGAATTATATCAAACCTGATGTTTCTGCGCCCGGAGTAGATGTCGAGTCAACATATCCGGGTGGTTCCTACAAGATTGCAAGTGGGACTTCTATGGCTACACCACATGTCTCCGGTACTGTGGCTTTAATGCTGGAAAAAAACCCTGCTCTGAAGCCATCTGAGATAAAACAGATATTAGAAAGTACAGCTGTGGACCTCGGGCCGGCAGGAAAGGATAATGAGTATGGCTCAGGCCGGATAGATGCATATGAAGCAGTATTCTATAAAGAAGAGAAATCGGTCCTTCCTGTAGCGGATTTCAGCGGCAATGTAACCAGTGGTTATGCTCCTCTCTCTATCCAGTTTACAGATTTATCCGAAAACACAATTGGATGGAACTGGGATTTTGAAAGTGATGGGATGGTAGATTCAAGCCTTCAGAATCCGGTTCATTTGTATGCAACTCCAGGAACCTATACAGTTAACTTAACAGCAGTGAACGCAAACGGTACAGACTCAAAACTTGCTACAATAACTGTTTTAGAGCAAAGATTTCTTCCCGTAGCGGATTTCAGCGGCAATGTAACCAGTGGTTATGCTCCCCTTACCGTACAATTTACAGACCTATCAGAAAATGCAGTAGAAAGGAGCTGGGATTTTGGAGACAGGACGTATTCAGTGGATATGAATCCCATACACACTTACAGTAAAGCCGGAAAGTATATCGTTAGCTTAACAGTAAAGAATGCAAACGGAATGGATATGGAGGAAAAGTCCAAATATATTATAGTTTCAAAAAGAAAATGAACAATTATTGAAAGAACAATAAAAAGTCAAAGCGACAGAGTAGTATGGAAGTTATTAATTAAATTCAATAACCTCTACTACAATCATTTAAAGAATTTCAGCTAACTTTTTGAGTTAAAGTAATGGAATACAGTTTTTTTCTTAAAAAATTTTCGAATATAAATAGGTTCTCGATAAGGATTATATAAGCTGCAATTCAAATCGAGCTAGTGCATTCTCTTATAATCAAGAAGTGAAATAATCCGAAAAATAGACTGGATTCTAAATCGAATTGGCTGAATCCTAAATTAAAGTTGGCAATTCCAAAATAAATCCATTTGGATTCGATTAAGGAACAAGATGTCAAAAAATGCTATTTTTTATGCAACATCTAAGAGGATTTTGTTGGAAAATCGCTATATGTGGTATTCGAAGTTGTGCATAAAATTAGTTAACCGATGACAAAAGAAAAACAAATCAGGAAAAAGTAGAAATTAGTTTTTCGAGCTGAATTCTCTCGCTGGTAGCGTCTGTAAGCCTGGCATCGGTTTTTGAGATTTTCACGATAAGACGCGCAACATCCTTATCGGTTTCTCCCGAGTCTATAAGAGCCTCAGTAAGCCCTTCAAGGATATCAGTTCCAGAGAGTCCTTTTTCAATAATCATTTCATCTATAAGCTGCCGCCCTCTGGAGAAGTCCCCCGCAAGAGCCGCATTAAGCAGCATGTCTACGGTTTCATCCCTGCCCTTCATGGTAGCCTCATATACAATTTCTTCCGTTATTTCAGCAACCTCTGTCCTCAGGGCAGCAAGCTGGAGAGTCTGGACAGCTCTTGCAACGTTTCCTTTAGAAAGATAAAGGATTGCATCAAGTGCGCCATCTGAAAGTTTCAGCTTTTCAGAAAGGGCGATTCTCTCAAGGTAAGTTTTCAGGAGAGAATCCGGAACATAGGTAAAAAAGACCTGAAGGCCCCTTGAACGGAGGGGAGAAATGAGTTTTGAAGGTCTTGTAGTGGAAAGAATGAACCTGCAGGTTGCACTGTACTTTTCCATGATCCGCCTGAGCGCATGCTGCGCATCTGAGCTCAGGGACTCTGCGTTATCGATATAGATGACCTTGTAATCGGCATCAAGGGGAGCCATTCCGGCGTATTCGTTAATAATTTCCTTGAAAATGTCGATCACGCTTTTGTAGATTTTTTTAGGATCATCAGTGCCCAGAATGCGGACAAAACGTTTGTCCCGTACAAGATAGCGTTTTCCCTGGTCGAAAAAGTCAGAGGCATTAAAGTATGCAAAGTTGTTTTTCCAGGTCTCTCCGTAGAGCTGCCTGGCAAGGGCAAGAGAAGCCGTTGTTTTTCCTGAATTTTCAGGGCCGTAAAAAATTAGATGGGGCAGGGTCCTGGACTGAACCAGTTCGGAAAGAGTGTTCACGGCATGTTCGTTTCCAAGCATCCCTTTAAGAGTATCTGCCCTGTATTTTAGAGTCCAGAGATCCTGCATTAATTCCACCTTGTTTTTTAGTTTTTGAATACTCAGTTGTTTTCAGGATTTTTATCTTTTTCCGGCACTTACTCAGTCAGACCTTCGCTTTCCGAGGTACCGTTTCCTTCTCTTTCAAGCAGTTCCTTGATAACCACGCCATAAACAGGTCTTGCAATGACCACACCAATAAAAACACCAATGATGGTGGTGATGGCAAATCCTTTCAGGGTTCCGAAACCCATGATCACCAGTGGAGACATGGCAATAATCGTTGTGGCAGCTGCCCCGAAAATGATTGCGAAGGCTTTCCCTATCCTGGAAAGGAAGACCTTTGTTGGCGGAAGCTTTCCTTCGTAAAGCACCTCATCCGTGATGATTACAAGGTGGTCAATGCCTGTCCCTATTGCGGCAATTATACCTGCAATTGCTGCAAGGTCAAGCTGCCAGCCGATAGCTGCTGCAACTCCAAGGATCATAATAACTTCACTGATAGAAGTCCCGACCATTGGAACCAGAATTTCGGGTCTCCTGTACCTGTAGAACACAACTGCAGCAACCGCTAACAGGGAGATAAAACCTGCGACCACAGCTTCGGTTTTGAACTGTTCTCCAAGGGTTGCATCAACATGTCCTGAACCTACAAGCACCACATTTACAGGTAGAGCCCCTGCCCTGAGATGAATCTGGAGTGTTTCGGCTTCGATCTTGGCTGCCTCGTCGGAGCCCGTGGAAGCCTCCCAGGAATAGATGGGAGTTTCTTTTAGTCTGGAAGCTGCAGAGTAACTGAGGGGAGCCCCATAGATCTTGTTTTCATCCAGATACATGTTCAGGTAGTGAGCATCTGGATTGTCTGTAGCCCCAGTCTCAATTGCAACTTTCTGGAGAGTCCGTGCTCCTTCTTCATTCAGGGTAAAAGGAGTGTGCCACTGGTTATCGTGGTAAGTAGGGATCCCCACACTTACAATGGATTCTCCGTAAAGGACATGCTGGGTCTCATTTCCTGTAGTCTGTATGCGAATCTCAAATTTCCCGGGCTTTTCAGCAATATCCTTTGCCGTTGCAAGGTCGATTCCTGCAAAATCAATGAGAATATAATCTTCTCCGACGGTCCTGACAGGGATATCTTTCAAGCCAAGTGAGTTAAGTTTGTCATTCAGAATGTCTCTGGTCAGGTCCCTTGTGTCGGTGCTGACTCCTTCTTGATAAGTCGAGGCCCCATCTTCATTTCTGAGGATTGTACCTCCGACCTTTTCCATAAGGGCTTCAAGCTCTTCTTCTGAGGCTTCAGTCCTTATTTCATAGACAATACCATCATCAGTACTGATAGGAAGCACTTCTGCATCAAAGGCCTGTGAGAGGTAAGCCTGGATAAGGGATTCTTTACTGGTAGTTAGAGTTACCTGGGTCGTGTTCTGGTTCAGTCTATCAACGCTTACAGTGCCAAGCTCCATAAGCTCAAGTTGGGTTGCGCTAACAGGAACAGACGTTGTGAACGTGATGGATTTTTCGGATGAACTCACTCCACTGGCTTCCAGGTTGTTACTTGTGATCTGGATAGGAGCGCCGATGACAGGTTCTACCATTTGACTTACTATCATTCCAGGGTCTGCATCTACCTGGACGAGAGCTCCCTGTAGTTTGATCTGAAGCCAGGAGCCACCTTCAAGGTCAAGCCCGTAATTCAGGTTAGTGGTGACCCCTTCTCCTGAAGTATAACCCGGCTGGATAAGCACGATCGAGGCGAGCAGAGCAAGTATGAAGATGATAACTCTTACACTTTTAAAGAGGCTTTTTTTATCGCTCATCTGTTATACCTCCCTCTGAATTCGGGTTTCATCACATGCCACCGCAGGATCCCGGTGTTGAGAAGCCATGTGTTCATAATATCTGCAAGGAGTCCCACGATCAACACGCTTGAAATCTGCGAAAGCAGGGCAATCCCTGTAAATGATGGAATTATCAGGTAAGGGAAAGTCGAAACCAGGTACATAACCACAAGGGCTGCAAGGGTTGTTGTGGTCATGGTAATCCCGGTCTGCATCGCCCTTGAAACCTTTTCTTCCAACGTACCCCTGCGCTTGAGTACCCTGTTTGTTAGCAAAATATCACTGTCTACGGAATAACCGATGAGCATAAGCAGGGCTGCAATCGTTCCAAGAGAAAGTTCGATCCCTGCAACCCGCATAAAAGCAGAGGCAATTATGATGTCCGAAAGGGCTGAGAATACCACCGCAAAAGAGGGCACAACGCTCCGGAAGATCAGGAAAACCACAATTGACATTCCTATAAAGGATATAAAAAGAGCCTGAAGAGCCTGAACCTGCAGTTCCCGGCCGTAAACGGGCCCTATTTGTTTGATTTCTACGCTAGAATAGCGGCTCATTATATCTTCTTCAAGCTGGCGCTGTTCTTCATTATCCATAATTCCGAACTGCATGATGACCCTGCTTCCGGTCTGCCGAGCATCAGAGATAGGGTAAGAAGAGTACATTTCTTCAAGTGTAGCTGGAGAGTTAGTTGTCTCTACTGAAATCTGGGTACCACCCTGAAACTCCATTCCCAGGGTTACCGGCGACCCACTGCTTGCAAAAGAAACCAGTAGTACAGCTAAAGAAAGTGCAAGTACTGCAAGAGGGATTGCCAGCAACTGGCGATTATCGTGATTTTTCACGAAATTATCTAAAAATTCGGTCAAACCTGTTGCCATAATTAAATACTCCGGATGAATGCATCTATTTTTTTGAACTTATCCGAGCTTATTTTTGTCCGGATTTACAATCCAGAAACATTCAGCTTCACAACACGGAAGTGTCCATATTTACAGCCAGAACCATCCGGACTTTATAGTCCGGAACATGCCTGGTAACCTGAGATATAAGTCCTTGTTGAACTCTGGTTCCGGGGGAAAATTTTTCACATTCCTTATAGTGTAAATAAGTTAATCAATCTCAGTTCTATATTCTATAGATTATATTAATTATTCCTCGAAAAACAATTCTTTCTCTATATAGCGTTAATTCATTTCATTTAAAATTTATTGTTAGAAGTGATACAAGTTCTAACGTTATAACTATATATACCAGTTACTGTTCATTAAAAATAATGACCGAAAGACCTTCCCTTGACGAATATTTCCTTGAAATTGCCTTCGTGGTATGCAAACGGGCAACCTGCCTCCGGAACAATGTAGGGGCAGTAATTGTCCGGGATAAACGAATTCTTTCAACCGGATACAACGGAGCTCCAAGAGGCATGGAGCACTGCCTTGAGACAGGATGTATCCGGGACCTTGAAAAGATTCCTTCAGGCACACGACAGGAGAAGTGCCGGGCAGTACATGCGGAGCAGAATGCCATTATCCAGGCTGCAATCCATGGGGTTAGCATCTCCGGAGCAACCATTTACTGTACGCACCAGCCATGCATCCTGTGTGCAAAGATGATCATAAACTCAAACATCAGAAGAGTAGTATACTCAACACCTTATCCTGACACGGATTCCCTGGATTTCTTCAGAAGCGCAGGTGTGGAAGTAGAATATGTGCCTTTTGAGCTGAAATATTGAATACCTGGAGAAGCCATATTAATTTATCGAACAGGAATAAGGACAATAATAGGTGGAATAATGTCTGAAGAATTAAAAGCCAGGACACTAAAAGTGGAAGATTTGATTGAATACCAGGAAGGAGCTGTTGTAAGCAGAGAAATTATCCGTAAAGGGACCGGAACAGTTACTATATTTGCCTTCGACAAGGGAGAAGGACTGAGCGAGCATACAGCCCCCTTCGATGCCATGGTACAGGTAATAGACGGGAAGGCAGAAATCACGATTTCCGGGAGTAAACATATTCTGGAGAAAGGAGACATGATTATAATGCCTGCCAATGAATCCCATGCGCTCCATGCCATGGAAAGGTTCAAAATGGTTCTAACTATGATCCGCTCTTAATACTGTCATTTCTAAATTAGTTCTCAATTTAGGTTTGTCTCACTTTAAGTTTGGAAAAGTTATTTTTTAGGAAGGAGCTAAGCTATCCCCATATTTGCAAGATCTTTTAAATAGATGTTTCAGATAATCTCAGAATTCTGTTTTTAAACAAGTAGCTGAGCTCCGGAGTTCGTATTTTTTTAATTCAATTTTTTTCTCGCAGGCATCGAAGCCCTTTTTTGATAATATCCATATTTTCAGGGCGATATGTATCTTTTATAGACGCATCCCCCTCAAAGTAATAATCAAGCCCGCGAATTACTACAACAGGGATCCCGCCTGCCCCTTCTCCCATCAAAAGGTTGGCAGCGCCTGCAAGCTCATCCGCAACTGCTTCCTCTGTAATCTCCAGGATTTTGCCGAAAAGATCTTTTTCCCCTATCCAGCGTTTTATTGGTTTTATTTTGTAGATCCCTATAGCAACTCCGGTCTGCCCGATCTTAAAGGCTCTTCCGTTTGTGTCCGTAATAATGACACTTAACCGTTTCCCGCTGAGCCTTTCAAGTTTTTCTCCGAGTTGTGAGGCACTGGTATCCGGTTCTTCAGGAGAGTAAAGCAAAAAGCCGTGTTCAATATTAGACTCGTCAACCCCTGCGTTTACACATGTATGCCCTGAAATTGTGGTCACAAGCATGAAAGGAGTTTCAACAAAAACCTCCCTGCTCCTGGCAAGGACAGCCTGAGTAAAACGTGCATCTTTCCCTGTTCGGGCTGCTATCTCAAGAGCCTGTTCTCCCGGGATGATATCTTCGAGCCTGAAGATTTCACCTTCAGCTTTTGCAACAATAGTTGAGGCAATAATAACAATGTCTCTGTCCTGAAGTTCAATCCTCTCACAGATAATGGAGGAGAGGTTGTCCCCCTTCTGTATAATGGGGATCTTTTCTACGGCAATTGCTTCAAATTTCAAGAGGCTTCCTCAAAAATTTTAAAGATTATAAGATACAGGATAATAAAAATATGTAATAATCCCTCTTTTCCGGTGTTCGGTTAGAATAATGAGATTGATTTGAGATTGATTTGAGATTGATTTGAGATTGATTTGAGATTGATTTTGACCACATTGACTTCGTCGAGTCATAGAAATAATTCCATAAATGAATAATTTACAGCAGAAAAGGCAGTAACCATAAATAAGACCACCGATATACTGGATTTTGCGGCGATGATGAAAGTTACCCCAACTGAGCAAAAGATGATGAGAACAATTTCCTGATGCCGCACTTTTCACTTTGTTTTTTGATTTATTTTGATTTTCGGTTACTGCGTTTTTTCTATCTTCTGCTTGCATAAATTAGTTTTTCAATTTCTGTTTGAACTAATTAATTTTCAATCTCTCTGCTTTAATATCGGCTCTTTTCAAGGCAAATTGAGAGTTTTTATCTAGTTTGGAAACCAGATTTCTTCAGGGGTGTTAGTATTAGTCAGTACGACCTGAACGAAATTATACAGAAAATAAAGCAGAAAAGCCCTTTTGAGATAAAAGACAATGAACGAAGCAGACCCTGGAGTATAAGGGTCATCATAAGTAAACTGTATTACTCTCTGGATTATGAGAACGAGCCTCAGGAAACCCGGAGAAAAGTAACTGAACTCCTTCTTTATCACGGGCAGTTCAGCAGGGAAGAGATAGATGAAACCTTCCAATCATCTGCAAAAGAAATGACTTCTTATTCAAGAGAATTTTTGAAAAAACACCCTGAAGTTGCAATGGCTGAAGCCAGGAAAAGTAAGGAGTTTCCGGATGAAGATGAGGGAGAGGAAGGAGAGAAACCTAGGGAGATAAGATACATCTTTCCACACTATGGCTGAACTTTAGCGAAAAGTTTTTGAAAAAATTAACAAAAGTCGAAAAAATAAGACCAGAAGAAATTAGCTGGGAAGAGAGATTAGCTGGAAAGACATCAAAAAGATAAGCTAACCGGTTATAAGAAGCAAAAGTAAAAAGACTGCGAGTTTTTTCGCAGTCCTTCTCAGTTAGTATTTAGCCCTTCTATAATAGAATTTACTTTTCTTAAGAATGATTACTCAATTTCTATTTTCTTCGTTGGCTCTTCAATTCTCGCTTTTGGTAGTGATATTGTCAGGACACCATTTTCCATTTTTGCGGTAGATCCCTCCTCCCTGACACTGGCAGGTAGACGGATTGCACGGTAAAATTGTGTATATGCTCTTTCCTTGCGCAGGTATCCTTCTTCTTCTGATTCTTTTTCCTTGCCGGACTTTGCGCTGATCTCAAGCATATCTTCTTTGAGGTTAATTTCTACATCTTCTTTATTAATCCCTGGAAGGTCTGTGGTGACCAGAAGTTTGTCCTCTTCCTCTTTGATGTCAATGGCAGGAGTGTACACTTTTCCGCCTCCCCATTCTTCCATTGGCATAAAGTCTTCAAACAGCTGGTTCAGACGCTCCTGTGTCCTTCTGATCTCTTCAAACGGGTCCCATCTTGCGGGTCCTGAAAATGATCTTTTAGCAGGCCATTTCATCTTAATATTCCCCCTTAAGTAAAAAAATAATGCAGAATAATATGTGCTATTTTGAATATATTGAGGAAGGATATATACGTTTTCTTAGATAATTTTACTAAAGTGTATGGGAGAAATAGATTCTGAAAAATAAAAATAAAAAACATAAAAGAAGAAGAAAGAACAAATAGAAAAAAATAAAGAAATATTAAGAGGAAAATCAGAGAAAAACCTCCGAAAACCCCGGTTAAAAAGATTTCCGGAGGAAATTGAAAGCCTTCGGGCATTGAAATCAGTAATAAATTTCATAAAGAGCCTGAATACGGATTTTAAATACGGATTTTAATATGGATTTTAAATACGGATTTTGAATGCAGGTTTAACCCCTTACAAGCAATCCTATCAGATCCGAGGCTTTTACGAGCCCCATGGAACCATTTTTAACCGATTCCTCATCAAAGGTTTTCACACTATCCGGATCAGGTTTATCAGTTCTATAAACTGCAAACGGAATGGGGTCCTTTGTATGGGTTTTTATCGAGACCGGAGTCGGATGGTCCGGAAGTATAAGAATCGTAAACGGCTCATCCGAGGTCTCGGCATGTTTGAGGATAGGAGCAACTATCCGGCTGTCAAAATCCTCAACTGCTTTCAGTTTTTTCTCAGTACTACCTTCATGCCCTGCCTCATCGGGGGCTTCGACATGCACAAAGACAAGATCCCTCGTCTTCAGGGCTTCAATAGCTGCACTGGCTTTTCCTTCATAATTGGTATCCAAGTAACCGGTTGCCCCGGGAACCTCAATTACATCCAGCCCTGCATAAATTCCAATACCCTTGAGTAGATCCACTGCCGAAATGATAGCTCCTTTTTTCCTGTAAAGTTCCCGAAAAGACGTGAACTTCGGGGCATAACCCTGTCCCCAGACCCAGATCGAATTTGCCGGGTTTTTTCCCTCCTGTACTCTTTTCAGGTTAACAGGATGTAGTTCCAGAACAACCATAGATGCTTCAATTAACCCTGAAAAAAACTCTCCATCTTTTCCTCTGGGAAGATAGCTGTCTTTTCTTTCTCCTGTAATATCATGCGGAGGCGTACACTCCGTTTCTGCTCCAAGATTATTTCCGGCAACAATAAGGTGCCTGTAACTTATACCCGGATAGAATCTGACTTTCTCGGTCCTGAGTTCGGAATCAAGTGTTTCTATAAGAATTTCTGCTTCATCACTGCTGATATGCCCTGCACTGTAGTCTTTTATCGTCCCGTTTTCTATCGTAATAAGATTGCACCTGAAAGCCACATCATCAGCTTCAAGAGCAACTCCCATGCTCGCAGCTTCCAGAGGAGCCCTTCCTGAGTAATAGGCTGCCGGATCATACCCGAGAATTGACATATTCGCAACGTCGCTTCCGGGAGGAAAACCATCAGGTACGGTCTTTGCAAGCCCGGTTTTTCCGCGCGCTGCAATGGAATCCATCGCAGGCGTTCGAGCTGCCTGTAGAATAGTCCTGCCACCCAGTTTCTCTATAGGGTAATCCGCCATTCCGTCTCCTATAAGTACGGCATATTTCATTGCTTCACCTTTTTCCAACTGCTTTACCCCATTCATCTTGCAGATAAAATATATTACTTTCTACCAGATGCCTTCTATGGCGTTTTTCTGGCATTTTCAGCAGGCTTTTTATGCCGATGCTAACGTCTCAATCCTTATACCCATTTTACACAAACATTATAATATAGTATTCATATCCTATACACGACAGGTTATCAGCGTAAATTATATTAGGCAGCAGGAGAGCCGGAGCATACTGTTCTTTACGGGCAGGAATATATATAAAGAGGCGACCTGTAAGCGTAACAGAATTTATTTCGTACTATAATTGATGCTAATGTCAGATTAACCTCAGTACTGACTATAATGGTCAAAGTTAATTAATATCAAAATACTAAGAGAACATATTACGAAAAAGAAAGATGTCAGAATATCCTACTTAATGCCAAAACGTGATCCGATCATGAAAATTGTAATGAAATTTGGAGGAACTTCCGTTGGAGACGGAAAAAAAATCCGTCACGTTGCCCATCTCCTTAAAAGGTATCATGAGGAGGGCGACCAGATCGTGGTGGTAACCTCGGCACTCGGTGGAGTAACCGATAAGCTTCTGGAAAATGCTCGCTTTGCCTCAACAAAAGGCAAAGTTTCTCTTGTAAAAGAGTTTAAAACAGAGCTTACAAACAAACACCATGAAGCTGTGAGGGATGCCATTGATGATCCCAATGTTGCAAAAGAAGTCCTCCAGATCCTTGACCTCCGGATTGAGGAGCTCGAA
Organism: Methanosarcina subterranea; assembly: GCF_055385895.1. Taxonomy (NCBI): domain Archaea; kingdom Methanobacteriati; phylum Methanobacteriota; class Methanomicrobia; order Methanosarcinales; family Methanosarcinaceae; genus Methanosarcina; species Methanosarcina subterranea. The sequence continues at coordinate 4,879,056 of NZ_AP042426.1, forward strand.
AAAGCCCTGATCGGGATCTGCTATCTGGGTGAACTTACCTACAGGTCAATTGACTATATCTCCTCCTATGGAGAACGGCTGGCGGCTCCGATAGTTTCAGGTGCTGTGCGTTCCCTTGGAATCCCATCAATAGAATACACAGGAGGAGAGGCAGGGATTGTAACTACATCGGATTACGGGAATGCACGTCCTCTTGAAAAGACATACGAGCTTGTATCAAAAAGGCTTGGATGCAGGATTGAATCCAATGTACTTGTGGTTACAGGCTTTATAGGGGAAAATGAGGACGGGATAATCACCACCCTTGGCAGAAGCGGGTCTGATTTCTCGGCTTCTATCCTTGGTGCGGCCCTGAAAGCCGACGAGATATGGCTCTGGAAAGAAGTTAACGGGATCATGACAACGGACCCAAGAATCGTGCCCGAAGCAAAGACCATCCCGCAGATCTCCTATGCAGAAGCCATGGAGCTCTCTTATTTTGGAGCAAACGTGCTGCACCCGCGTACCATTGAACCTGCAATGCGCGAACATATTCCTGTACGCGTCAAGAACACCTTTGACCCGGAGTTACCAGGTACACTCGTGGTGGCAGAGAAGTTTCAATGCAAGCACGTGGTAAAAGCAGTAAGCCTGATTAAAAATGTGGCCCTCATCAACATTGCAGGCGCCGAAATGGCAGGGACAGTAGGAACAGTGGCGAGACTATTTACCGCACTTGCAAGGGCAGGAGTAAACATCGTTATGATCAGCCAGGGGTCTTCAGAGTCGAATCTCTCTTTTGTGGTCAGTGAGTCACATGTTGAGAATGCATTAAATTCCCTCCATGCCGAGTTCAACCGTGAAATCGTAAAGGAAATCACTTCGGATAGAAATGTCTGTGTGGTCGCAGTTGTGGGTGCAGGTATGGCAGGAACCCCCGGAGTGGCAAAAAGGGTATTCGGAGCACTTGGAAATTCAATGATTAATATCATTATGATCAGCCAGGGGTCTTCCCAGTACAATATCTCTTTCGTGGTAAGGGAAGATGACGCATTCGCTGCAGTCAAAACCCTGCATGACGAATTCGAACTCTACAATGGAAATGGAATTGAAAAACAGCTATGAAGCAGGCAGGATGGATCAGAGAGTGAGCGAAAAGCACCTAACATACGCGGACTCGGGCGTAAATATCACAGAGGAAGAAAAAACCGTCAAAACCCTTATCGAAAAACTGAGTTATGTTCGAAAAGGGATTGGAGCCCCTCTTACAGATATAGGTCACTATGCAGGGCTCCTGGACTTCGGAGAATATGCCCTTGCCATGACAACGGATGGGGTTGGCTCAAAAGTTCTTATTGCAAACGAGATGCAGCGCTGGAACACTGTAGGAATAGACTGTATCGCAATGAATGTTAACGACTTGCTGGCTATAGGGGCTGAACCTGTAGCTTTTGTGGACTACCTTGCCCTGGAAAAGCATGAAGAAGGTTTTGCCGCACAGATAGGAGAAGGGCTGCTTAAAGGAGCCGAAATATCCAGGATGTCCATTGTGGGCGGGGAAACCGCAACCCTCCCTGATATCATCAAAGGTTTTGACCTTGCAGGCACATGTCTTGGGTTTGTCAAAAAAGAAGATGTTATTGAAGGAGGAAAGGTCCAGGCAGGAGACGCTATTGTCGGCATTCCGAGTACAGGTGTCCACAGTAACGGTTACACTCTGGTAAGAAAGATTATAGAGGAATCCGGATACTCTTACCATGACCTATGCCCCTATGATAGTTCAAAGACCATAGGAGACGACCTCCTCGAACCCACCAGGATTTATATCGAAGTCCTTGATGTCCTTAAAACGTGCGAAGTCCACGGGCTTGCCCATATAACAGGCAGCGGACTTTTAAAACTGAGAAGGGTAACAAAGCTCGGTTTTGATTTTTGTGACCCTCTGGAACCCCAGGAGATTTTCAAGTTCTTGCAGAAAGAGGGCGGAGTTGAGGATCTTGAAATGTACAGGACCTTCAATATGGGAATGGGCTTTTTGATCATCCTGCCGGAAAAAGATGCCGCAAAAGCTGCAGAAATAACAGGCGGAAAAATCGTAGGAAAAATCGTGGAAAAAGGAATCAGGGTTAAAGACCTGATAATAGAGTGAAAAAGTGCAAGCCCGGTTTTGGTATAAGACCAGGTTTTGGTGTCAACTTAGAGGGAAATGAGGTAAAGCTCTATTCCCCTTATGTTGAAATACCCTATTGGATACTCTGTTGAAATACCTCATTGGATACTCCGTTGAAATACCTCATTGGATACTCCGTTGAAGTGCCCGTTAAAACCCTTTTTTGTGGTCTTGATCAAGGCAGCCTTTCTCTTATAGTTCACTTTTTCATAAATTTTTATAACTCATTTTTTCCACATATCCTGATAGCTGGTCGATGATGCCTTTGAGCTTTCAGGAGTCTTGCCCTTCTTCAATGAGGTAATTACTTTTTCATTCTCCATCTCCCTGACCCGATCTATCTCCTTTGTGCTGTCCTCGTTGTCTATGGTCAGGACAAAAGTTCCATAGCAAGGCTTTGTGTAGGTGAAGATCAAAGCATTGCCTTTAGCCCCTAGAGCAATGGGAGGCACTCCTATTATGTGGTAGTCCTTGAAGATCTTGTAGCCGGGGGATACATAGTAAACCTCATCCGAGTTTTTCTCAATATACTCTCTGGCAGCCTTGTAGGTCGTCTTATCCAGGAGGATCTCGTACTTCATCTGTTCAATGCAGCTCATTTGACTATCTCCTCCACCACTTTGTCCAGCTTGTTCTTGAGACGAACAGGGTTGTGAACGTCAGTTGAGATGATCTTTTCGCTATCGAACTCGATGGTTTCGGCCAGAGCCTCGGCGTTCCTGCCGAAGACTATGGAGTACAGCCTGGACTGAGAAATAGCGCTCATAGTCGCAGCATAGGTCATTCCGGCATCGTTATGCATAAAGGCGAAACAGATGTCGAAATCCGCTCTTTTCTCAATAATGTCCTCCAGAGTATTATCGAGATTAACCAGCTTTTTTGCATAATAGCCGTCGGAATCAGATACCTTCAAAAGCTGGGTTGCTGCACCTGTCCCGGCAACGGTTACATCGAATCCCAATTTAGTCAGCTTATGGGAAAGATACAGAGCAATGCTGGTTTGAATTGGGACCTCCGGACATCCCATCATGAGAAGTACTTTTGCGCCGGTCATAACATTTCATCTCTCACGTATTTTACTGTTGCACTTTATTTGATGCGCTTTATCTGATGCATATTAGTTGGCATATTTTATATGAGGTGTCTTACCTCATGTATTTTATCTGTAAGGATGGGATATGACTAATCCTGAATTTCAATCTTTGCAATTGAGATTCGGCGGAAATCCTTGAAAACGAGACAACGTTTTAATCAACCATGTAACCAATAGGTCCACGTTCAATCCCTTTAAGGTCTAATTTTAACCACCCTAATGTTATCATTAATTTAATATATAAATTGTCGAGTCAGTCTCGAATCAATCATAAAACTGTTCGATCTCCCCTGATAACTTTTTATTCGCAAAAGTGTTTCAGAAATTTACCAGATATATTTTACCTATGTAATTATGCCGGCATCATTTTTTGCTCTGGTTTTATACGAGTACCTGGAGTAATTCGAAGTTTCTATAGAATTCCCTGTTTCTCTTTTCAAAATGTTACCTCTATATATCATCCCTTGCTAATTTTGATTTATAAATTTAATTGGTGGTTAGCGGTCACTTGAGGCAGTAAAAATATCGGAACTTCTCTGGCTTGATTTAAGAAAAAAACATAGAAGGTACAAAAATGGTATGCTTAAGCGAGTTTGACTATGAGATCCTCCTGAAAAACGCAACCCTCAAAGAGTGTGAAAACCTTATTAAGGAACATTCGGAAGAGGTGTACCTGGTACCCGGAGGGTACAACGTAAAAGGCATTTTCCTTCTGGGCACAGCTATCCCTGTTGGTTTTTCAGGAGATACCATTCAATTCCAATTCATAAAGCCCTGCTTCGGCCTCTTTGTAATCAGGATGAAAAATGAATCAGAGGAGATCAAGAAACTTAGAGATCAGTATAAAAAAGATAAAGACGTAAGGAAAATAAAATAAAGGCTGACAAAATAACTATCGTCTGTAGCTGTTTGTTTTCCTTTAAAACTCTCTTTATATTTAGTATCAAGTTCTTTTTAAGTTGATTTTTCCTGCATCTCTTTATTTTCAGATTACATGGTTGCATTATACAGAGAGAAGTTTCTACAAAGCGAAACTTTGATCTAAGGCTTTCAGGCTTTTACTTTTCTCGTACATTCAGCCCTGCACTCAAAGAACCCGGCTGCAGGCAGTTCATGGATTGTAGTTGCGACAATCATTCCTTCCCCGATTTCTTTTACGACCATGATGGGCCTGCCTCTGTCGTCTTCGAGGACAACCTGAGCATCGGTTTCTGAAAAATAGCCGTCGCATCCTGCAGGAGGAATAATGTTTTCGATAAGCTTTTGAGCCTCATGTTCGTCTACAGGATTAGGTGTGCAGGGGTTTTCTTCCATTACGTATTTCAGAGAGAAAGGCAGCCACTCGTACTCATATTCTGGTACAAGAGGACTGAAAACGAGAAGAGTCCCGCCTTTTTCCACAAATCTTTCAAGGGAACGTTTGCTGCGCTCAAGTCCGACTCCTGTTTTTGTATACAGTTTATTTGCAAAACCGGTAGGCAGGACAAGAATTTTACAGGCAGGCAAATAAGGAGTACCGAGAGATGTTGAGAGCGCACGGGTGCACTCAAGCCCGTATTCTACAAACAGTTTTTCAAAAAGAAGAGGAGAGTCCCACAGCAGAATTACGTCACTCATGAAAAAGGATAGGAAATTCCAGCATATGAATGTATCCTTCGGACTAAAAACTCATGGAGTAAAGGAGGGCTCAGATCCCGTGCTTGCCAATCCGGATTCGGAAATGCAGCTGATCTCCATATTCTTTCCGAATTCGAAAACAATCATATGGGGACTGGAAGTGACTGTAAATGGATGACCAATACATTTGAAAATACTTGAATAATAAGATGTAACGCGTTCACATACCCTCCTATCGGAATAATCGTGAATTAATCTTACATATTCATTGCCTTTATCGGTACAGACTTCAATTTCTGTTCCTATACTGTCAATAAGGTAAAACTCTTTGAAAACCATTATGTGCTCTGCAAGGGTGAAGGCTTCAGAGGGTTTGCCTGCAAATAATTCGAATTCTCTTGCCATATCTTCAACCGAAGGTAGATTTCCGGAAACAAAGGCTTCGAAAACTTTTTTGTTCATGCTGAGCCGCTGATAGTTCTGCTGTTTGTAGATCTTGACAAGGTTTTTCCAGAATTCCGGTTTCCTCTGGATCTCTTTAAAAATTCCTTCCATCTGACCGAAGTGTTCTTCAAGTCCCTTAGGAACCTTTTCGTAATTAAGAAACTCAAACTTTTTAAGGTAGACTTTAGTTACATTTGACCTGCTGAATAGTCCCTGTACATCCAGTTTCATCTGTTTTGCCAGGTAGAGGGCAAGGCTGTGAGCAATTATTCCTCTAAAGCAAGGGTTGCCATTTGAAAGAGTAAGAATTACAGATTCCGGTTCCGGGCTTCCTATGCACTCTGCATCAACTTTAATTTTCCAGCCAATTCTCTCATTGAGTGCATTTACGTAACTAACAAAATCAGGAATTTTTCTAATAGAATAGGGATTTATTAACTCGTATACGGTCGATTCTTCAATAAGCAAACCTGAGGTTTTCCTGATAAACCACTCAAGCATAGTATGATGAATAAGTAGAAATTCTTCGTCTTCAACCATTCTGTTACGGGATTCTGCGTTTTTAAAATCTTGGCTTGAGTTTTGTCCTTTTTTTTCGCTCTTTTCTCCATTAATAGCCTGAGAGGCAGTTTCGATAGAGTCCCTTATTGCGGCACTTAAATTTCCATTGTTTTTATCCAGAAAGGGCTTTAATTTATCTATGTAGCATTGATCAATCGAGATGTTTTTTCGGACTATCAAGCGGACATCCTCTTCTCCCTTTTTGAAAGTACAGGAGGGTTGAGCTTTCTTAACCTCCAGACTTTTTCATACTTATAAACAAGTATTAAATTGTAGTTCATACTTATTAATTTTTTTGCTAGAGAGTAGAACCGAAGGTTTATATTCAAGAATTTAAGGCATAAAGGAAAGAAAATAAAAAACATAGACAAGCAAAACAAAAATAATTGAAAAATAAAAGGTGAAAAGTTCATTCACATCTATAATTCATTTGAGTAGTTGTTGTATTGAGAGAACAGGGAAAAAATAAGTATCAGTAGTGAAGAAGCTAAGGAATTAGCATTTAACGTATCAATATTAGCGGCTACGGGAAAGATAGACTTTAACATATGTCTGCAAACTCGATAATAATAAGATTTGATACGGTCCTGACCTCAAATACATAACCTGCAGCTTGGAATAGCTTTGAGATAAGCTCTACAAATTTCTCAATAGCAATTTCTTCGGAGAATTGATGTCGAATTTTTATATTTATTTTTCCCTTCTCAACTGTCCTTTCAATATCATTTGCAAGCTGGGTGACAGAAATTAATTTTTTGCAAATAGCAAACATTTCGCAAAGCGGAATTTCCTTAATAGGCTTGCCTGCAGACACTTCAAAAAAGCTTGTCACATCAGGGATCTTTCCGGAAAGAAATGTTTCAAAGACATCCCTGTTGAGATTTATCCGTTGATATCTCTGCAGCCTGTATCTTTCCACCAGAGAGATCCAGAATTCCGGTTTGCTTTTAATTTCTTTAAAAGTATAGTCAAGAGTTCCAAAATTCTTCCTGATCCCTGGAGGAACGTCCATGTCGAATCTGTGTTCCATAAGGAAGATGCGGATTGAATTAGATTTCCGATGGACAAAGGGAATATCAAGGTTAAGGTAGTGACCGAGAAAGATAGAGATTGCCTCAGCAAGATAAGCTCTTAAATTTGGGTCCCCGTTTTCAAGCACTATTACCTCGGTCTTATCCTCCTAGCTACTGACGGAAACTCCAATTCCCCATCCCATATTCCGACTGCGTGCATTTATATACTCGAGAAGGTCTGAAACGTTCTTTATCTTATATGGGTTAAAAAGTTCACTTACCAGTTCATCGTCTACGAGTATCCCATCGGTATTTTCAATAAGCCACCTGAATGAAAGCTGGCTAATCAATATGCATTCTCCGCTTTCTATCAAACTGTTTCGGATTTCAGGGTACTTTGTTGAACTCTGCGTAAAATATTCCAGGGCACCTTCTACGGATTCGTGACCCTGAAGGGCAGCATCTGCGAGTTCTATTGCATCCCTTATTGCAGCACTCAGATTCCCGTTATTTTTATCCAGGAAGGGCTGCAGTTTCTGAAGATATTCATCTTCCATAGAAACGTTTTTGCGAATCAAAGGTTATCCCCTGTTTTATACAAATTGTTATTCAGCAAACAGCCTGGCAGTGCAGGCACAGTATAAATTTGAAGACCATAAACAAGATTACAGGATCAGCGCAGATATATAAAAGTTGTTATTTTTATTAAAAATCCAGACGCGGGGAGACTTTTACAGCGCCTTGTATTGAAGTGTTAGGAAGAGAAAAATCAAATATTATGAGCTCGGAGACAGAATTTACAGTAAACCTGTGTAGGCCAGCCTCAAATAAATTGGAAAACAGCTGGATCAGTTTTAAAACCACACTCTCATCAGAATAGTCGTGCCTGATTTTGATGCACTCTTTTCCTTTCTCGGGATATATTTCCACATCACTCACAAGCTGTGAGGCAACTACAAGGTATTTAAAAAGGGGAAGCAGTTCAGAAAGAGGGATCTCACGGAGTGAGCGGTCAGCTTTAATCTCAAAATATTTTGTTATATCAGGAAGCTTTCCTGCTAACAGGGCTTCAAAAAGACTCTTGTCCAGATTTACCCTCTGGTAATTGAACTTTATATAGAGTTCCGCAAGCGTTATCCAGAAAGCGGATTTTCTCTCAATTTCCCTGTACAGGATGTCTCTGGAACCGAAATGTTTCCTCACCCCAGGAGCTGTTTTCTGCAGGTCATGCCGAACAAAACTTCTCAGGTATACGGTAATTGAATTAGATTTTCGATGAAGCGCCTCTGCATCCATATCCATCCAGCGCGAGAGGAAAATGCAGACGGCTTCTACAAGAAACTCACGAAGGTCTCTGTCCCCGCCAGTGAAATCCATAGTTGAATACTCTTTTTGAAGGCTTTCTTTACAGGAACACGAGACATTAATTTTCCATCCCATCTGTTTACTGATGTAGTTAAAGTACTCTTCCAGCTCAGAAATTGTGGTAATCAGGTACGGATTTATAATCTCATAGACAAGATCTATATCAATAAGCTTGCCAGCACTGCTTTTTACAAGCCATTTCATCATTTGCTGGCTTATCATGACACATTCTCCGCTCGCGAGAAGTCGTTCCCTTGTTTCTGGGAAACTTTCCTTTTTCCTTATATTTTCAGAGGTCTCATCTGAAGTACCATGGATTTCAGGGTCAGGGCTAACCAGGTCAATGGCTTCCCGTATTGCTGCACTTAAATTTCCCCCGTTTTTTTCCAGCAGAGGCTGGAGTTTCTGGAGGTGAGCTTCATCTAAAGAAACGTTTTTGCGAATCAACAAAATCCTCCATCTATTTTTTTAAAGTTGTGGCCGGATCCGAAGAAATTTCCATCTGCAGGATTAATTATCTGAAGGTTCGTGAGGTTCCTGAGAGTTAGATCTACATATCTCTTTCAAATCAGGTAGTAACCAATTTTTTATTTACATTATTACGAAATTAGCACTTCCAGACAGTTACTGGTTAAAAGATACAAAATATAAATAATTTATTATTTCGTCTTGAAAATATAAATTTATGTATTTCGTGGTAGTTTATTTACGAAAGTATGCATGACCGGAACGGCTTTAAGGTCTGCATATATTATCTAGCCTCATGAACTGCAACGTAGAGAAACTTTCGAGGGTCCGTATGATTGCGGATTACCAGTTCGGGAAAGGAATAGGAAAAGAACTTTTCCCTGAAGGATCAACATTCCAGCTATCCAGAACAAAAAGAGTACGCCAGGTCTTCTACTCAGGTAAAAGAATTGCAACGGCGAGAGCAAAGGATGGTTTTTTCACGCTCAGTATTGAAGGAGCTTCTATAGTCCACAGGCTTCTTCCCGGAGAAAAGCTAAGGGTAGTTGTTTCGGAAGATGCTGCTCCGTTTGTGGAGGCAGGCAAAACAGCTTTTGCAAAACACATAGTTGAGATTGATCCGGAACTCAGAGCTGGAGAAGAAGTACTCGTCACAGATAATACAGACAGGCTGCTTGCAACAGGGCAGTTGCTCTTATCCCCTGCAGAGATCCTTTCTCTTGACAGCGGAGCAGCTGTAGATGTACGGGTAGGAATTACTTTGAAAAAAGAAGAATAAATATTCCAGTTTAGGAAAGCCAGTAAATTATCTGTCGGTCATCGCTCTTTTAGTCGATAAATCATAAGTATCGAATTAAAAAGGACGATGGATCAGAAATTAAGATAAAGAAATAAGTAAAGAAAAATAAATTTTAAACTTTATACAGAAGGGCAAAAGGTATTTTTACGTTTTATACAAATTCTCATATAACTAGATATAATATATAAGGTGTTATCCCCTACTGCTCAAAAAAGAAAAATGAGCGGAAAAAATGGATAAGAATATATCATAGATAGTTATTTTTGAATGAATACCACTCATAAGATAAATAATCGTATTTCAGTATTGCAGTTTAAAAACTTCATTCTGAAAATTTAAAGCTGAACCTGAAGCCTTTACGCCAGATAGCAGGAAACAGTTTCCCGGAGAGTGAAAAATATCTCAGAGCCAGAGCAGATCCTGAAGTACTTTCTGGTTCCCGATAATACCAGAATAGAAACAAACAGGATTATAGTAGAGGGAGACGTTATTGTCGGCAACCACTCCAGTATCCAGTACGGTATATCTGGAGACACGGTCATAATAGGAGAAGGAGTGGACGTTTCCGGAGACATTGTAGCTTGCTCTGACGCCAGGATTGACATGTGGTCTAAAATGGGGAGCAGGGTAGAGGTCGGTAGAAACGCCTATCTGGGAGAATTTGTTACCATTGATGGAAAACTGACCGTAGAAGGGGACCTGGACGTAGGAAAGGAAGTTAAAATCAAGGGCGGGTTTGAAGCCAAAGGCTGGATTGTTGTCAGGAACCCTGTTCCGGTAATAATGTTTTTGCTTCTTTATATAAGGGAAATGATGCGCCTCGGCAGAGGAGAGGAAGTAGAAAAAGCAATTGAAGAGCTTTTTGATGACTCTGAGGAAAATCAGGAACCTGATGGAAAAGAACCGGGTGAAAAAGTACTTATCATACCCGAAGACGCAAAAATGTCTCCTGAAGCCATTGAAGCTGGTGGAGAAGCAGTTATAGGGAACAACTGCTATCTGATAGGGACCCTCAGGGTACAGTCTGTCGAAACCGGAAAAGGCCTGACCCTCAAAGGGAGCGTTTTTTCGGAAGGAAATGTAACCATAGGAGAAAGCAGTACTGTCTATGGAAACCTTGTTTCAAAAGGGCAGATACACATTGGCAGGAACAGTAGAGTCTTCGGAGGAATAAAGGCTGATTCCGTGATCCTTCATGAAAATGCAAGAGTTGACGGTACGATAAAAGCGCCTTCCGGAGTTTCTTTCTTGCGGGAAGCAGGAGAAAAGCCAGTTCTTGCAGAGGTTAACGCTTTAGGGAAAGTAATCATAGTTGAGGCAGAGAAACAGTTAGTAAATGTGCCTGAAGAAGGACTCATGAAGGCTGTGGATCTGGTCGAAATCGATTATCTCATCAAAGTAAATCCAAAAGCCAAAAATGGTTTTGTGCCTGGCATGGAAAGAAAGTCTGCAAGGACCAGGGCTCTCGCAAGAACCCGACGTCTTACAGGATCCAGATCACTTAAAAAAAGACAGGAGACTGGAGAACACCAGAGCTAATTAGACCCTGATAAGCCAGGACTCCCGGAAGTGGCATTCTATCCGTAATATTTCAGACAGGTTGCTCCCGGAATATTAAGTTTTTCTGTGGATTCTGATTTTCTGTGGATCCTGATTTTCTGTGGATCCTGATTTTCTGTGGATCCTGATTTTCTGTGGATCCTGATTTTCTGTGAGTCTTGATTTCTTCTTATGGCAGAGAAACGTCACAGGATACGGAAAAAACAGTGCAGAGAACTTTCTTTTCCGGAAAGCAGCAGATAATCGGTAGTATTCTTAGGAAACCATTGAGGAACCCTCAGAGAATCAGGGAATTATCCGATTTATATTGAAGAGGGGGAAAAATTTAAACTAAGAGATTAGTTAATCAGGAAATCATAAAATTCAGGATACATTCTGTAGAAACCAGCGGTCTATTAAGGCAGGAAACAAATCGAAATATCAGTAATTGACTATAAACTCATGTAAACTCATGAAGAATACCCTGCTTTCGATATAAGTTTCAATAAACTTTCAATTTTGAAGTTTCAACGTTAAACTTTAGATAATCTTTCACTATTAAACTCTAAGACAAACTTATGATCACAGCTTTAAGGAAAGGAATTCACTTGACAGAAGATATTATTGAATCCGGAGACCTGCAGGCAAGGTACAATTCCGTTATAGAAAAAGACTCAAAGTATGTAATGCAGACCTATGGGCACCAGCCCCTTGTGCTTTCAAAAGGCAAAGGAGCGGTTGTCCAGGATATTTACGGTAAAGAGTATATCGACTGCGTAGCAGGCATTGCGGTAAACAATGTAGGGCACTGCCACCCGACAGTTGTTAAAGCCATTCAGGCGCAGGTTGAGAAATTAATCCATGTATCCAATATCTATTATACTGAAATCCAGGCAGAACTTGCGGAAACCCTCGCCTCGGTTACGGGTATGGAGCGCGTCTTTTTCTGCAACTCGGGAGCTGAATCCGTAGAAGCTGCAATGAAGCTGGCTCGTGTGACTACCGGAAAAAGCGCTTTTGTAGCAGCCGAACACTCCTTCCACGGCAGGACTATAGGAGCCCTAAGCGTGACCCACAAAAGCATGTACAGGGACCCTTTCATGCCGCCAGTCAGTTCGAAAACTACCTTTGTCCCATACTCCGATGCCGATGCTATCAGGCAAGCAATTTCCGGAAATACCGCAGCAGTAATCCTTGAGCCCATTCAGGGGGAGGGCGGAGTAAACATACCAGACCCCGGATACTTAAAAGAAGTAAGGGAAATCTGTGATGAAACCGGCGCCCTCCTTATCTTTGATGAAGTGCAGACAGGTTTTGGAAGGACAGGAACCTGGTTCTGCAAAGAGCAGTTTGGGATAGAGCCTGATATTATGAGCATGGCAAAAGCCATAGGAGGAGGTTTCCCCATGGGTGCCATTGCGGCTCGCAGCGGGCTCAGCTTTGGGCGCGGGCAGCATGCTTCTACCTTCGGAGGCGGGCCTCTTGCATGTGCAGCCGCTCTTGCTTCAATTAAGGCAATAAAAGAAGAAAAGCTTCTGGCGCGCTCAAAGGAAATGGGAGCTTATTTCATGGAAAAGCTCACGGGTATGACAAGGGACGACGTTGTGGAAGTCCGCGGGAAAGGGCTTATGATAGGGATTGAGATCAAATACCCCTGCGGCAAATTTGTTGACTTTGCAAGGGAACACGGCGTGCTTGTAAACTGCACCTCGGACTCGGTACTCCGTCTTGTCCCTCCACTGGTGATTACAAAAGAGCAGATAGATACGGTAGTTGATGTCCTTGAGCAGGCGTGAACTGATAAAAAAGGAAATTTTTGATATTGCAGAGTACGTTCCTGGAAAGTCCATAGAAGAAATAGCTTCAGCCTACGGGATTGATCCGGCCTCAATTATTAAACTGGGCTCAAACGAAAACCCTCTCGGGCCCTCACCAAAAGCTGTCCGGGCTCTCGTAGAGGCAGCTCCCGGAGCAAATATTTACCCCTCGGCAGATGCACGGGAACTGAGAGAAGCCCTCTCAAAATATACAGGGTTTCCGGTATCGAACATTGTCGCTTCGGGACCTGGAATGGACGGACTTCTTGATGGACTTTGCAGGATAATCATTGAGAAGGGAGACGAGGTTATTGTCCCTACCCCGACCTTTGCCTATTATGAACTGCCTGCCAGAGCCTGCGGTGGAAAACCGATATTTGTCAGGCGGAATCTCGATTTTTCCCTTGACCCGGAAAAGATCCTTGAAGCCTTATCTTCCAGGACAAAGATAATCTTCCTGTGTTCCCCCAATAACCCCTCAGGCAACCTTCTTCCCGAAGCTGACCTGAGGAGAATTGTTGAAAATACGCGCTCCCTTGTGTTTATAGATGAAGCGTATGTAGAATTTGCGGACAGGAACCTTGCAGGGCTTGTAAAGGAATATGACAACCTTGTGATTGGGAGAACCTTCTCCAAGGTATTCGGGCTTGCAGGGCTGCGCCTGGGCTATGGGATAATGCCTGAATGGCTTGTGACAGAGTATTCAAGGGCAGCCACTCCGTTTTCAGTAAGTCTTCCGGCTTTAAAGGCAGGAATAGCCGCACTTTCAGATGCAGAACACCTGAGTAAAAGCATAAATCTTGCAAGAGAAGGAAGGAAATACCTGAAAAAAAATATCCCATTTACGGTTTACCTTTCACAGGCAAACTTCGTGCTTGTAGACGTTGCTCCTTTAAAAGCAAAAAAGATCACGGAGAGCCTTTTAAAGAAAGGGATAATCGTGCGTTCATGTGATTCTTTCAGGGAGGCTGGAGATTCTCTTATCAGGGTAACAGTCGGCACGCCTGAGCAGAATGAAAAGGTTGTCAGGGCTTTTGAAATTTCAAAAATTGAGGCTTAAAACCCTGCTCCTTTACTTTAATCTAATTTTTGAAGACTCAAATCGCTAAATTACTGTATGCTTTCAATTTTCATCAATGGGTAACTCAGTTCAGAGTTATATTCCATCGCGACTTTTACCCGGGAAGAACCGTATTTTACAGTGATTTTAACTTCAAGCATGGAGCCCTGGAGTTCGGTGTACCCAAATTCGCTATTTAACTTACTTTTTAAGAGGTCACGGTCTATTCTCACAGAAATGTTTTCCACAAACGGCTGGACTGAAATGCTTTCCTGAATAGCGTGCTCAAGGCTTGAAGCTGTTTTCAGGTTTACAGGGGAACCCGTAAACTGGTGATAGAGGGCTCCCAGTTTTATTCCTGCTTCGAAGAGTGCATTATCCCTATCTGTTATTTCTTTTTCTGTCAAATAATCTTCTCCTTGCTTATTTCATGTAGTGCGCCGAAATCAGGTAATCTTCGAAATAGCTTTACTGCTTTTCTTTCCTTCCTCCAGCTTTAATCCCCTTCTTATTCCCGTATTCTTTATTGCTAACAACACTGATCAGAGGAATTTTCAAAAAAGGAGAAAACAGGTAAGTAAGCATCAGGATAAACGGCAGGAAAGAAAAGAGCCTCATATACTGCACATCAATAAAATAGAGGAACACAGTTATCCCGAAAACAGCAGCTACAAAAGCCAGGATCTTGATATTCCTTATTTTCGGATAATTTACAGTACTCACCATAAGGATAGAGAGAGCAAGAGTGAGAGCCAGCAAGACGTCTATCCCTACTATACTTTTGCCAAGCAAGAGGTATGTAACAAGCATTATGCAACCTGCGGTTATAGGAAGCCCTTCAAATCCTGCCTTCGGGGTGGATACAGTAGAATTGAAACGGGCGAGCCTGAGCACACCGCAGATAGCATAAAAAGCTGCAAACATCGCGACAAGAGGGTCTTTTTCTCCGAACTCCAGGAATATAAGGAGGGCAGGAGCGACCCCAAAAGAGACTGCATCTGCCAGGGAATCAAGTTGCTCCCCTAGTTCTCCCCCTTTAAATCTGCGGGCAATGTATCCGTCCGCCCCATCTGCAACTGCCGCAATCAGGAGTAAGATCAAAGCAAAACCAAAAGAGTCGCTCTGGGCAGCTATTGCAATGGAGCCAATCCCGCAGATCAGGTTCAAAAGAGAGACCAGGTCCGGGAGTCTTAACATTTGAAAAACATTCATATTCAAAAGTCCCTGTCATTTTTTATTGTTGCTATAACGGTCTTGCCTGCAAGTACCCGCTCCCCTTTTTGAACTGTAATATCAAAATCATGAGGAATTGTTACGTCAACTCTTGACCCAAAACGGATCATTCCGATACGCTGTCCTTGTTCTACAATGTCATTCACACCGGAATATGAGACAATCCTGCGGGCAATGGTGCCTGCAATTTGTGTGACCCGTACATCCCCGTACTTGCTGTGGATAATAAACTCGTTTCTTTCATTCCTTTCCGAGTCCTTACAAAAAGCCGGGAGATAACCACCTTTCTTGTAGGTGATTGCCCTGATTCTTCCGGAAATCGGAGCTCTGTTAACATGTACGTTCTGAAGAAACATAAAAATGCAAATCTTCCTATCCCTGATGTCGATAATCGTACCGTCGGCAGGGGAAATCATATAAGAATCAGAGATTTCTACCTTTCTTTCGGGGTCCCTGAAAAAGACGACCATAAAGAAAGTTAATGCCATTCCCATATGAGCTGCATGATTAAGGTAGGGTAAACTATCCGTTGCCATAGATAGAATTGCAAATAGAGCAGTTACAGACGCAGCTGTGAAAAGCCAGGGTTCAGATCCTTTTGCAATCATTGATCTCAGTCCCTAGCAAATCTATGTAGAAGATATTTCAATTCTTCGGAAAGTATGACCCAGAGGCCGTCGATCATTGCCAGCAACTCAGGAAGAACCTTGAGTACTACATAAGAAATCACAAAGAGAGCGATTCCTGATCCCGCCTTTGCGATATAGTTATGTGCAATTATGAAACTGTCAGTACCAAACCACTGTTCTCCGTAAGCCACAACCACAAAGATATCCCTGATAAGGTTGAGCACATAGATCACGGGTACGGACACGATGAAAGCCGTAACCAGACGATTAAGAGGGGCTTTGACCGCACCTATTAGCCCCATGAAAAGAGCAATGCTTTCAATTGCAGTACAGGCCAGGATGATCTCAACCGTATACCCGTTAAGGGTTATCATATTCCAGTCTTTCATGTATGCCGGAATCTCGAAGTACTGGAGGACCCAGATGACCTGTGAGGTAACGTTTCCAATGATCCATGTATTCAGGGAAGAGAAGTTTGCAAACGGGAAATAAACAAGAGCTCCAAGAGCACTTGCACTTGTAAGCATTGAAGTTATGTCAAGAGAATCTCCCTCAATCTGAGCTGAAACTTCCGAGTGCATCATTTCTCTATTCTTTTTTAGGACAATAGGACCTTCCCTGTACTCACGAAACATTATATATGCCACAAGCAAGCAAAACAGGGCAAATGCAAATGTAAGGACTGCATTGGCATAGTCCAGGGTCTCTATGTAGTGGAGAGGCTGGTAACCCCAATGGATGGAAAACACACCCCACCCTACTCCCCCTACCAGTTTACGAATTCTTAAGGTTCTGGGGATGACGGATGACGCAATCATTAACCCGACTGCGAGCCAGAGTACACTTTCTATCATTTTTCACGCACCTTTTTGCCCGGGATTAAGACACTCCAGATTCTATATTTATTCTGTGATGTTGGAAAATTCCGAGCAAGTTCTGAAATTTCCGGAAAGTAAAACATGAAATTCCCTAAAATAATTAATAGATTTCCATAGAGCTTCTACAAAGGATTTAAAGTTTTCATAACCATAAGTATTAAGGGATTCAAAGGTTATGGATTTTACTTTAATATGCGATTAAAAATCTTGCTAATTATTACCCCCTGAAGAGTCATGATAGGGCACTGGCAAATACCTACATGAAAGTGATTCGACATGGTAAGGCAAGTCCAGGTACTATGATATAGAAGGCCTCATGCCAGATATCTATGAGCGTTACGGATTACATATCTGACCTGACTCAAGACGTATAAATACCTGTCTGGATTTATGCAGTCAGGTACTGATATTTTAAGAGTTATGTAGATAGATAATAAATTCCTATTATAGAAAAATAACGGATTGTAAAGCACCCCTATTTATAAGAAAAATAATCCAGATGAAAGCTTTTGGAAAAAAATAGATAAAGAGCTTTTTGGTTATCCATAAAAGAGAAACCTTTAATAAAGACTACTGCGTAAGTGACTTTTTTGCTTGATGGAGGCTCGACTCATATAACAGCGAACTGGAAAATAACGCAAAAAGAATTAATAAGAATAAAAAAATTGAGAAGAATAATTGAAATATGATGACGAGTTTCTAGAATACGCACAATACTAATATATTATTTTACCTGGCAAAACGCCAGAAAAAGCTAATCAGGAAAGAGATTAGTAAAGGGAAAAGTCTCCCGGAAAGTGAGTTGCGAAGGCGTTTTATGAAATATAATACCCCCAGCCTAACTGTTGACACTGTAATTCTCTTTAAAAACAAGCTTGTTCTGGTGAAGAGAAAAAACCCTCCATATGAGGGAAAATTTGCCCTTCCTGGAGGCTTCGTCGAAATCGGAGAAAGTACAGAAAAAGCAGCTTTCAGGGAAGCTTTTGAAGAAACGGGCCTTTCTGTAGAGATTCTCAAGCTTATCGGTGTCTATTCCGATCCTGAACGCGACCCCAGGAGGCACACAGTCTCAGTGTGCTACCTTGCGAAAGGATGCGGAGATTTAAAACCAGGCTCTGATGCTGATTCCGTTGAACTTTTTGAACTTAACTCGATTCCTGAGCTGGCTTTCGACCATAACAAAATGATAGATGATGCAAAAAGTGATATTAATGCAGTTCTGTACCAAATGCAAAAGTATGATGTTTCCTAAAGATGGTAATTACCAGTGCAGAAAGTGTGGAAACATAATACCGATTGAAAATAACGCAAAGAATTTCGTCTCCAAAGCCAAGATTGACGATCATGAAGTAGTGGTACTCGAGGGTGAACAGACTTCAGGCCTGCCAACAACGAGTGTAAAGTGCCCGGAATGCGGGAACAATACTGCAGCCTGGTGGCTCAGACAGCTCAGGTCTGCAGACGAGTCCGAAACCCGTTTCCTCAAATGCACGAAGTGCGGGTATACATGGAGAGAATACGACTAAATTTCACAGCTTTTCTTTCCGGGCCCTTCTTAAAAACGTGCCTCTGAAAAATGTGTTTCTGAAAAACTTATTTCTGGAAAACGAATTTTCAGCTCAGAATTTCTTTTATGTTTCAGGCAGAGCCTGAAGCTTCCTGATTTTCTGACCAAGATTTATATAGTTGCCGGGGCTTTGAATCTAATAGTTTAGCCCAATTCCATATGGCTATTTATCCTGATTCGGAAAGTTTTTCCTCAAAAGGATGGAAAGTCCCAAATTGTAAAGAAATTTATATAACGAAGGATAGATAAGGAGTTTAAGGCTTAAATTTATTTAATGGAGAAGAATCATGTTCAAGGCAGCGATTAATGCAGAGCTTCTGAAAGACGCGATTGCCGCACTGGCCGTAATTGTAGATGAGGTTAGATTCAAGATTAAACCCGAAGGTATTTCGGTAAAAGCAGTAGATCCTGCCAACGTTGCAATGGGGATTTTTGAGCTTGGATCTTCGGCTTTTGACGAATACAGCGCTGATGAGAGTGAGATTGGACTTGACCTGAATAAAATTATGGACCTTCTGGGAATCGCTGATAGGAGCGATACAGTCCGAATGCAGCTTGAAGAAGGAAGCAATAAACTCTTGATTGATGTAGGAGGACTGTCTTATACTCTTTCTCTTCTGGACCCTTCAACAATCCGTGCAGAACCCAGAGTTCCTCAGCTCGAGCTGCCTGCCAAAGTTGTTCTGAACGGTGCAGACCTCAGGCGTGCCGTGAAAGCCGCAGAAAAAATAAGCGACCATATGCTTATGGGAGTTTCCGGCGATACTTTCTATATGGAAGCAAAGGGCGATACCGATCAGGTCCGCCTGGAAATGGGTAGAGACCAGTTAATTGATCTTAAAGCAGGTGAAGCCTGTTCGCTCTTTTCCCTGGACTATCTGTCAGATATAGTCAAGCCCACAAACAAGGTAAATGAGGTTACTCTCTCCCTTGGAAGAGACTTTCCTATCCTTATTGACTTTGAAATTGCAAACGGGGCAGGAAGAATATCCTATCTCCTGGCTCCGAGAATAGAATCGGACTAAGGGTGGCATGCAGGCTGAAAAACTTGCATATTACCCGTTTACTTCAGAAGCATCTGCCCATGTTGGAAACCTGGGAATTTCCCTGGAAAGCCTGCTTAATTCAAGGGCTTACAGGGCTGCAAGAGCCCGTGGAATAGATAGAGTAAAAGAGGCTCTTGAAGGAGAAATTAAAAAACCCCCTATGTCAGGGGAAGCCCAGGTGCTTTCAGAACTCCTTTCCTATCCCTTTGCCAGGATGCTGGTTGCCTGCGTGGATGACCAGCTATTTACCCGGCGCTATGCTCTGGCAGAAGCCAAGGCTGCCTATACTTTTATGAGAAACGAAAACCCGGACTTTCTGCTTGAATTCGGGGAAGATTTTGGAATCCAGGCAGATTTTCAGGACTCCTATTTTAACATGCATTTTACGGATTATATCCGATTTTCAAATTCCCTCAAAGAACCTTCCTGGAAACTGACAAACCGCCAGCTCAGGGCAGGTAAGATAAAAATAACACGGGAAGAGTTTGCAAGGCTTCTTGAGGAAGCAGTCAGGGAAAGAATTGAACAGTCCTTTCCTATCCCGGAAATTCCCCCAGAAGTTTCCAGTTTCTGTGTTCCCTATGTTGCCGAGATAAAGGAACAGTTTGAAGTCCAGAAAAAGAAATTCGGAGCTACAGACTTCGGGGCTGTTGAGCCAGAGCTCTTTCCTCCCTGTATCGCTCATGCACTTGCAAACGCACAGGGTGGGGTGAATCTCGCTCATTCGATGCGTTTTGCAATGACTTCTTTCTTACTCAATGTGGGTATGTCAGTGGATGAGATCCTTAATCTATTCAATATCTCCCCTGATTTTGATGCGGAAAAGACCCTCTACCAGATAGAGCATATTGCGGGCGCCACAGGCAATACATATAAACCCCCTGCCTGCGACACAATGAGGACTTACGGCAACTGCGTGGGAAAAGACAGGCTCTGCGAAAAAATCAGCCATCCTCTTGGGTACTACGAGAAAAAAGTATTCATAAGAAATAAAGAACAGGGAGAGGTAGAAGGAGAGGAAAAAAGAAAAGAGAACGAAAAGGAAAATGAAAGTGAAAAACCAGGTAAAATGCCACCTGAAAAAGACCCCAAATAAAGGAATTTAAAAAGAGGTATACAGGCTGCCAGCCCTCGACTATTCACAAAAACTGCCTGACAAATTCCTCTGGCATTAAAGTGCGTTTTGAGGCTTCTTCGACCGATGATCCTTCACTCAAGAGCCTTTTTACTACGCTTTCCATGGGTTCGCCAACTTCAACAATATGCATATCAGGATCATAAAATCTGATAACCCGCTGTCCCCAGGGCTGTTCTTTTAATCCGTGTACATACTCAACGAAATCCATATTTTTCAGCTTTTGAAGGAAACTATCCAAATCGTCTTCTTCAAAATATAATTCACAATTGTTTGATTTTTGAACTATGTCGTTTTTGTTTATATTTATTAAATCTGAAAAATGTGATTTTAAATGTATCGCAAAGCCGCCCTCAAACGATACATTCTCGCCAAAATCGTACTGTGCTTTTTGATCGAGAACTTTTTCGTAAAAGTTCCTGGAAAGTTCCATATTGTTGACAACAATAAGCGGGCATATAAATCTCATTCAATTTCCTCCTTTTGTAAGTATAGTATTGATACTGGATACGAGTCGTTGTTCCAAATTATCGTTCACAATGGTAAAAACCCATTCAATTAATCCTCTCAGTATCCGTTCCAATACATTGCCTCTGTTCCTAAAAATTACTTTGGTATTTATTAATCTCGGCCTAGAAAGCTGAAAGTGTTTTTTTCATGGAGTTTCGGGTAAAAATATCACAAAAAATCATTAAACGGAAAAATCAGCTAAAAAGTCCAGAGAGGCATGTTTCAATACAAGAATGATAAAATGATGAAAAGTAAAAATTGCCTGTTTTACAGGCAATTGCGTAAGCTCTTAAACTTTTACCTGAGTCCTGAACCTTCCCTAAGTCCTGAACCTTACCTGAGTCCTGAACATTTACCGTCTTTTGTATTCCCTGCATTTTTGCACGAACTTTTCTACCGGGAAGCTGGCAGGATGAGAATGCATGTATCCTGCAAGGGTATTGTGTTCCACAAGCCCGTCAAAACCGTCCTGTATACCTTTTCCGCGGATCATTTCATATGCAAACCTGGCATCTCTGTCGCATTCCGTAAGAGAGTAATGGAACTCATGGCCTTTGATATTGTGGGAAGAGAAGTTTTTGTCAAGGGGGCGGGCTTCGGTATATCCCAGAGCCTTCAGACGGTTTGTCATGCGAGTATTTGCAGGCACGACATCAGCCAGTTTATAAGTCCTATCGTCAACTTCGTAAGTTCCGCATAGATAGAGCAAGCCGCCGCATTCCGCATAGATGGGCAGGCCGTCGGCTGCAAGCCCTTTCAGTTTCCGGGTGGTCTCTGAGTTTTCAAGGGTTTCTGCGTAGAGCTCGGGGTAGCCACCTCCAAAGTAAATTCCTTCTACATCCGGAACATCACCTGCCATAGGGCTGAAAAATACAACTTCTGCTCCGTTATCTTCGAATGCATCGAACATATCCCGATAATAGAAACAGAAAGCAGGGTCCCAAGCAACTCCGATCCTGATATCTGTTCCAGGTTTCTGAATTGCCTCAGCTTCCGGAACCGAACAGGGCTCAGCAAGTTCAAGCACCGCATCAAGGTCAACATTTTCTTCAATAAAGGCTGCCATTTCCGCGGTGTTATAGTCCTTTTCATGTGCCATGTAAAGTCCAAGGTGCCTTGAAGGGACCTCAATATCTTTTCTTCGGGGAATTGTGCCTATAACAGGAATATTGCCCGGGAGCGCATTTTTTACAAGTTCTGCATGGCGGGGGCTTCCGACCTGGTTCAGGATAACACCTGCAACCCTGACTTCCGCATCGAACTCGGAATAGCCCTTCAGGAGAGCTGCGGCACTTCTTGACATGCCGTGGACATTGATTACCAGAATCACCGGAATATCAAGAGTCTTTGCAACATGCGCCGAGCTTGCAATTTCCGTAGAATCAATTCCGTCAAAAAGACCCATTACACCTTCGACGACAGCAATATCAGCGTCTGCAGATGTGCGAGCAACTGTCTGCCTCACCCCTTCCGTACCCATCATGTAGGTGTCCAGGTTCCTAGAAGAGCGCCCGCAGATAGCTGTGTGATGAGAAGGGTCAATGTAATCCGGTCCTACCTTGTAAGGCTGGACTTTTAGCTGCCTGTGCTTGAGTGCAGCCATAATACCCATGGAGACTGTGGTTTTTCCAACTCCGCTGTGGGTTCCTGCGATAAGTATTCCTTTTGTCATTTGGTAACTATTGTACAGATTAATATATATAAGGTTATTAATCAAGCCGTTTCGAGTTTTTTATGCCATTTTCAAGAAAGGAATGAAAAAAATGAAAAGAATTTTTGAGAATTTACTAAAATAGTATGAACAAATCATATTCTTCAGGAGAAATTAAGATTACACAGAATCAATTAATATCAACATTTATAATGAATTAATTAATATTCAATTCAACCTCTTATGAACCATTATAAAATAAAATAAAGTATTATCAAGTTTTAAATTTACTTTTATCAGAGCATATAGCATAATCAAGTATTAAATGCAGATTTTAGACCTTATTTTCGCATATAAAGGCTTAAAAACATTTTTTTATTCTGGTTTCTGGCAGCCAATGTAAGTATTGTTATACATTTAACTGTACCGATACTTTTGGGTTCCAGATCTTCTCATATAAAAGGAGTAAGATCAGACGAAATCGTTGGAACAATTGGAGGGACAAAATGCACTTCAGTGAAAAACCAATTATAAAAATTCTGGCATGTGCTTCTATTATAATAATGATGTCAAGTTTAATTACTGCAGGAGCAGTTTCCTGTACTGCTCTTACAAAATCTGCAGAAAACCCTGCAGCTTCCTGTGATACTCTTGCAAGTTGTGAACAGGCAAACTGTGAATGCGACTCATGCGACTGCGAATCTATTGAAGACTGCAACCGGTCAAACTGTGACTGTGATTCATGTGATTGCGTATCTATTGCAGATTGTGATCAAGTAAGCTGTAATTCATGTGGCTGCGAATCTGTTGAAGACTGTGATCAGGCAAACTGTGGCTGTGACTCATGTGACTGCGCATTTATTACAAATTGTGGACAGGCAAGCTGTGATTCATGTGGCTGCGAATCTGTTGAAGACTGTGATCAGGCAAACTGTGGCTGTGATTCATGTGACTGCGATTATATTGCAGACTGTGGACAGAAAAACTCTGACAACGGAGAAGAGACACCAGCAGACGACTATGATGAAACTCCAGTAAAAGAAGTCTGTGAAGACGGAGAAGAAACTCCAGTTAAAGAATGTGATAAAACTCCAGTAAAAGAAGCCTGTGAAGAGATTGAAGAAGCTTCAGTAGAAAAAAGCTGTAACAAAGCTGTAGAAACTCCAGCAGATAACTATGATGAAACTCCAGTTAAAGAATGTGACAAAGCTGTAGAGATTCCAGTTAAAGTATGTGACAAAACTGTAGAAACTTCAGTAAAAGACTGTAGCGATAGTGTAGAAATTCCCTGTGAAGAGGAAGTACCTGAAGAAACTCCAGCAGATGAATCCGAAGAAGTCTGTGAAGGCAATGAAGAAATTCCAGTAGACTGTGAAGATGTTGTAGAAACTCCAGTAGACTGTGAAGATGTTGTAGAAACTCCAGTGGACTGTGAAGACGGGGAAGAAACTCCAGCAGAAGAAGTATGTGAAGATGTTGTAGAAACTCCAGCAGAAGAAGTATG
Organism: Methanosarcina subterranea; assembly: GCF_055385895.1. Lineage (NCBI taxonomy): Archaea > Methanobacteriati > Methanobacteriota > Methanomicrobia > Methanosarcinales > Methanosarcinaceae > Methanosarcina > Methanosarcina subterranea. The sequence continues at coordinate 4,903,134 of NZ_AP042426.1, forward strand.
TGAAGATGTTGTAGAAACTCCAGTAGACTGTGAAGAGGAAGTATCTGAAGAAACTCCAGCAAAAGAATCCGAAGAAGTCTGTGAAAGCAATGAAGAAATTCCAGTAGACTGTGAAGATGTTGTAGAAACTCCAGTGGACTGTGAAGACGGGGAAGAAACTCCAGCAGAAGAAGTATGTGAAGATGTTGTAGAAACTCCAGCAGAAGAAGTATGTGAAGATGTTGTAGAAACTCCAGTAGACTGTGAAGATGTTGTAGAAACTCCAGTGGACTGTGAAGACGGGGAAGAAACTCCAGCAGAAGAAGTATGTGAAGATGTTGTAGAAACTCCAGCAGAAGAAGTATGTGAAGATGTTGTAGAAACTCCAGTAGACTGTGAAGAGGAAGTATCTGAAGAAACTCCAGCAGAAGAATCCGAAGAAGTCTGTGAAAGCAATGAAGAAATTCCAGTAGACTGTGAAGATGTTGTAGAAACTCCAGTAGACTGTGAAGAGGAAGTATCTGAAGAAACTCCAGCAGATAAATCCGAAGAAGTCTATGAAGACGGAGAAGAAACTCCAGCAGATGACTCAAAAGACTGTGGAGAGATCTGAACAGGTAAGTCCTGCGAATATAATATAAGGCCAGTAGATAAGTATAATCAGTGGGCCAAAAAATAACTTATGTGCGGAGAGTTAAATATACTCTCACTTTCCGCACAAAATGTTAAAATGAAATCGATGAATGCACTATTTTTCAGATAGCTTTTTTAACATTTTTGAAACGGCAAAATTACTATTTTTGGATAATTATGCAACAATAATTCGAACTCAATACACAGAGCGCTATTTTTTAGAAAATCTCTTTACTGGATCCCAGGTTTTAACCGGTGTATTCTAATTCTCAAATTTATTCTAATTCTCAAATCTATTATGTCAATTGATTGTTAATTTGAAAAAGATTGACCAGACAACCTATTTAGGGACATGGCAAAGCGGTAAAAATATAACCTCTATTTGGCAGGCCGACATTCAATTTTTGATAATTTTTACTGATGGTGATTTTGAAATAATGCTCCACAATTGTGTGTAGTTATAAGGTTTACATATGACCAACTATTAATCTCTCATACCAAAATTTAATTAAAAAATGATTCAGTGTTTATATAGGTCGTGAGAGTTGAGCCACAAGTTAACCGGTTTTATACCTAATAAATAGTTGGCTAATATTCTAAAACGGTATCGAGAAAAATATTCTAAACTATAATGTCGACCTGCCGAAAGTGGGATATAAAAAATAGACTTAAAGAAGACCAGAGTAAAGAATTAAATTTCATTATTTTTATTCCTGGAACTCCGAAATAATATGCGCTATCGATTTATATTAGCTGTAATTATGTATTATATTAACTGGAACATATCGCTAGCAGATATCCTTTTTAGCCATGATACTTTTGATTATTCAAAAATGACCAGATCAGGATTCTACCAAAAATATTATAACTTCGATTATATAAATACGCCGGGGAAATATGAAGGAAAATAATTCTGGGAAAAATTCTCTGTTTCCCGAAGAAAAAGAAGAAAAAATTCTGGTTGACCCTTACGGGCGCAAAGTAACCGGGCTTCGCATATCCATTACTGACAGGTGTAACCTTTCCTGTATGTACTGCCATAATGAAGGAGCAGACTGTTGCACCTGCGGCCCCTTAGGGCACGAGATGAGCCCGGAACTTATCTGCGGGATTGTCCGGGAAGCAGCGAAATTCGGAGTTCGTAAAGTAAAGTTCTCTGGAGGAGAACCGCTTTTCAGAAAAGACTTTGAAGAAATCCTCGCATGTCTCCCTCCTTTGAAAGAGGTCTCGGCAACTACAAATGGCATCTTGCTTGAAAAACGCGCAAAGGCCCTCAAAGCTTCCGGACTCGATAGGGTAAATGTAAGCCTGGACTCCCTTGACCCCGAAAAGTATGAGGCGATTACCGGGGCTTCGCCAGGCACTCTTGAGCGAGTTATCAAAGGCATTGATAGCGCAGTTGAAGCCGGGCTGACCCCTGTAAAGCTGAATATGGTGCTTCTGAAAGGCATAAACGAGAATGAAATTGATGCCATGATGGATTTTATCCGCCCTTATGAAGGAAAAGTTATCCTTCAGATAATCGAGCTCATGAATATTGACCCAGGGCTTTCAAAGTACACTATTGACTCAAAAACCCTTGAAAAAAGCCTTGAAGAACGGGCAAGCGAGGTAAGAGTCCGACACCTGCACCATCGGAAAAAGTACATTATCGACGGGGTGGAAGTGGAGTTTGTGCGGCCGATGGACAACTCGGAGTTCTGCGCTCACTGTAGCAGGCTCAGGGTCACAGCCGATGGAAAACTCAAGCCCTGTCTGCTTGTGCATGATAACCTGGTTGACATCAGGGAAGCAAAAGGTCCCGAAGAGATAGAAAAACTGCTCAGGCTCGCAGTAAGCCGGAGGAGACCCTATTGTACGCCGGTTATAGGGATCGAAAAATTAGAGAAAATAAAAGAATAAGAAAAAAGCTTACAATAAGGAGGAAAAAAATGAAAATCGAACTTATGGTAGACGGCAGGAAAATCCCAATGAATGAGTTTGTCCAGACAATAGTAGGAAATGTTACCAAAGCAATGGTCGAGACTCTTCACACAATCGATAGCGACTGGAAGGAAATTTCTATACGTATAGAACAGGACGAAGTAAATTAAAAAAGTAAATTAAAAACAGAAAACGTGTTTTCGGAATTAAAAAGTCGGTATTTATCCGGCGCAGAATTCTATTCTTTTTTTAGACAAGATACATAGAACAGCGTTATTGTGTTCAAAGGTATTTTTCGATCTCTGAAAATTCTATTCTTGCGGTTGAGTCCAGCGAGATCGGAGTTATTGAGACGTGCCCTTTCTGCATGATGGCGTGCACATCGGTCCCCTCTTCTTCTTCGCGGATAAGATCTCCTGCAATCCAGTAATAAGACCTGCCCCTGGGGTCACGGCGTTCTTCAACGTCGGTTTTAAAGACCTTTCGCGCAAGGCGCGTTATCTCCACCGGAGTATCTTCTTCCGCATGGTAGGGAATGTTAATGTTCAGAAGATCCACATTATCCGGCATACCGTGCTTGAGCACGTTTCTGGCTATTCTGTTAACGACTTTTATCCCTGTTTCGAAGCGCTCTCTGTGGTAATCTCTTGGATCGTCGAATTTCTGTCCTTCGTCAAGCACCTGCATGGAAGCGGCAATTGCCGGAACGCCATAGCTTGCAGCTTCAAGGGCTCCTCCGATAGTCCCTGAGGTAGTGATCGTATCCGTGCTGATATTCTCTCCAATGTTAAATCCCGAAAGCACCAAGTCTGGCATCTGCTTGAGAATGGTAAAAATGCCCAGAATTACAGAATCCGTAGGAGTCCCTCCCACAGCATACGCAGGTATACCTCCTACATCTGTTTTCGTTATCCTGAGAGGCTCAAAAATAGAAATCGAACGCCCTACCCCACTCTGCTGGACAGCAGGAGCCGAGATTGTAACCTCCCCGAGATCCGAAACACTGTCAAAGGCAGCTTTCAGGCCTGTCGAATAAACACCGTCATCATTTGTAACAAGAATTTTTGGGACCATCAGCTTTCCCATAAGTTTCCGGATAATTTAAAATTTATGGAAACGCTGCGCCGAATTAACCCTATTTACAGATAAATTGTTTTCAGGCCCGATTTTCATTTAGATAATTTTATAGAAACAAAAATAATATATTAGAGGACATATATTAATTATAAAGCGTTTAGCGGGGGTGAAAATGAGCACGGAAGTCCCGATATAAGAAAATAAAAGGGGAGCTAGCCCGAATTATTTTTGTTTTTTTATATTCAGGGTTAAAAGATTTTTTTGCTTGACTTCCAGTGTTACTGGCGATTGAGTATTATTGACATTGGTGATAATTATTATAACCCAAAAATAAACCAATCACGATTAAAACCAGCGACAGTATTCTAAATTGCACTTATAAAAGTCAGACAGCTATAAAAGTCAGCCAGATTCTGTCAAAAAAGCAAAATAAGCAGAGTGAAATATTTCAGTTAAACAGTTAAAATCCGGAGGAATCCGGGGAGTGGTATTGATGGTAGAAACACAGGAAATAGTAACAGATGTACATGTAAGGGATAAAACCGCAAACCCTTCACCTCTGGGATTTACGGGTCTTGGCCTTTCAGCAGTTCTCCTGAGCCTTAGTTATATAGGACTTTACCCTGTGGATTCAATGATCGTGTCCATGGCAATATTCTTGGGGGGCTTTGCCCAGGTCTTTGCAGGAATCATGGCATGGAAGAAAGGGAGCGTATTTGGAGGCACGGCGTTCTGTGCATTCGGGCTTTTCTGGTTCTCTCTTGCAGGACTGATACTTATGCCAGCAATTGGCTGGATTGAAGGCCCGGAGCCTCTAGCACTTGCAGCCTATCTCTTTCTCTGGGGAGTCTATACCTTCGTCATGCTTCTGGCAACCCTGAAGCTGGGCAGCAAAGCGATAATGTTCGTATTCGTGACCCTTTTCTTGCTGTTTATACTACTGGCTATTGTAAACGCCACAGGAAATACAGGCCTTCTCGTCATAGCCGGTTATGTGGGACTCATTATGGGGCTTGGAGCTCTGTACACTGCCCTCGGGGAAGTGCTTAATGATGCATATGGCAGGAAAGTTGTTCCGATCTAAACTATAAAAAAAGCGAAAAAAAAGAAAACTAAGAAATAAAAGCAATAATTGAAAAATCTAGAAATTTAGATAAAGAATACAGGAACATAAGATTAAATTTGAAAAAAATACAACGGCAGAAATGCCGAAGCAAGAGATAAAACGCAGGGCTGTTTGTTTAGTATTTGCTGAGCCCTGGTTCTTTTTAATCTGAGAATTCTCCTTTTGGATCTGGTAATGCTTCCTTTTATGGCTTAACTGGTTATTTTTATTCCAGTCCGCTTTTTTAACCTGAGGATTTTGAAACAGGCGGGGTATTAGAGAAGGATGCTTAAGCCACCCAGTACGGATTATTTCAACCCCAGGCGTTTTGAAGCCAGACTTGAAGCAAAGCCTCCTTTTCTACGGATACGACTTACACAGAAACGAAACGAAAATGAAGCGAAACGCAACAGACCTGAGTTTTGGAAAAGCAATTCGCTTTAACATTTGGGGCCTCGGATTTACTGTTCTCATTTTATTCCGATTCTCATTCCTCGTTTCATATGTTTATAGTTGACCTGCATAAGTCCTGCCATACCAAAAAGGCAGCCGTCTGTCTGCTTTAACTGACAATTGATGTCTTACCGGGTTACCCTTATATTTAGCCCGGAGATATTCTTTCTCAGTAGAAAGCAGATTTTTCAATTTAACCTCGAAAGGAGGCAAACCTGCAGTACCATATTAACTGCAGTTTTAAAGACATTTTAAAATACATTTTTAATTGTATATTCATACAGGTGATAAACACTTAAAGAAAACATTATCACCTTCATTGTTAGAAACTCCAGACTGTGAAGCCATTCCCCTATCTCCACAATCGTTTCCGGTTGTAAACTTTTCTTTTCTAGTACAGTTTTTATGATTTCGTGTAAACCTTTTGCTAACATTTTATCGTAACCCCACTGATAATGTATTCTATCAGACGTTAACTCAAAGCATTTTCTGTTTGAAAATGCCCTGTGCGAGATATTTTTTATCCAACATAGTCTCAAAAGGAGCCTTCTGTTTGAAGACATCCTGTATAGTATACACTATCCGACGTAGTCTTAAAGAGGCATCCCCGTATTGAAATGCCATATTTTACCCCACCGACTCTAGCTTTAGAAGCTTGTCATATTAAAGGTTGTTGAGCTTGTATAAGAGAATTTTATATGAAGGCTTTAATAATTAACAGGCTCTTCTATCAACTTTTTTGTCGAAAAAAAAGAGAAAGAAGCTGAATATTGATAGCAAAAGAGGAAAGGCTACGAAAACAAAATAGAGCTTATAAACTCGAGATCGAAAAAAGAAGGTATTACCGGGTATTTATTCCTGATAAGAATATATTATACAAAACGATACTTGAGCGCAAATACGGCTGAAGATCAGAGAAAAGAGAATTCACTCTCTATTTAAGAATCAAAAGCAAACAGCCGAATCTAGTGCGTTCCGATTCAAGAATATATGTTCACGCCAGACCTCTCATAGAATGTAATTTTTCTATGGTTTTGAGTGGTTTTTATCGCAGCAAACTACAGGTTACTCAATTAAAAGAAAGCAATAACTACAGGCAACATTATAAGAAAATTATATATACTTTAAAAATTAATCATTCTCTAATAATATACTTTGAGAGATGACCCTTATGACTGATACACGAAATTTTGTTTTACGAGATGCAGAAGGTAATGAACATGGAGTTTTCACTGGGAAACAGCCTCGTCAGGCTGCCTTGAAAGCTGCTAACCGGGGCACAGGAACTAAATCAAAACCGGATATTATCCGACTCAGGGAACGCGGGACAAAGAAGGTCCATGTTTTCAAGGCATGGAAGCAACTTGTCAAAGCCCCGAAAAACAAGCCTGAATGGATGCCAGATAAAATCAGCAAACCCTTTGTCAAGAAAGAGAAAATAGAAACAATCGAGTAAAATATAATTTTCCTTATATACCTTGAAATTCAAGGTTCCTTCATTTTTTCGATATCATAAAAGGAATTAGCTTTGTCTATCTTTAATTTTTAGGACTTACGCACTTGAGGCGCAAAATCAATTATGGAGTTCATCCAAAAACTCAGAGTTAGTTCTCTAAACCTCTAATTTGAAATAATCACCAAAGTTTCTGATTACGTAAGATATTTCAAAAATTTAGTGATGTGGGAATAAAATTGGTTTTGGGATGAGCTCATGAATATATGCTAGAGACGAAGCAATTTTATATTTTTTAACTTTGGTTTTAATTTTTAGAATATTTAGTTATTTAATACAGTAACTGAATGATACAAAAACTATTGATAACTTAAAATGATTTTTAAATTCATATATTCATATAGATCTTGAAATAACTCTGTTTGCTCATTCACCGTCACTTTTGTATTTTCCAATTGATGCAGAGCAGTGCAAATTTAATATAATGATTCCCTTTATCCATCTAATATTTCAAACAAATCATAAATTCACAATTACCCAATATCCCCCGATCAATTTCACGAGGACTTATAAAATGGATAAATACGAAAAAGTATTCGAGCTGGCAAAGCGCCGCGGCTTTTTGTGGAACTCTTTTGAGCTGTATGGCGGAAGCCGTGGGTTTTATGATTACGGGCCGCTCGGGAGCACGCTGAAAAGGCGGATTGAGCAGACCTGGAGAGAGTTTTACGTTATCCAGGAAGGGCATATGGAAATCGAGTGCCCGACCATAGGGATCGAGGAAGTATTTATCGCATCCGGGCACGTTGGAGGCTTTTCCGATCCTCTATGTGAGTGCATGAACTGTAAAGAGGCTTTCAGGGCTGACCATCTTGTGGAAAACGTAACGGATGCGGCAGGAACTCTCAGTGCAGAAGACCTTACGAAGGTCATAAGGGAAAAAGGAGTTAAATGTCCCGAGTGCGGTGGAGAATTCGGGGAAGCCTATGAATTTAACCTGATGTTCAAGACTACAATCGGGCCCGGGACCGGAAGGCAGGGGTACCTCAGGCCGGAAACGGCACAGGGGATGTTCGTGGACTTCCAGAGGCTGTCCCGCTTCTACAGGGATAAGCTGCCTTTTGGGGCAGTGCAGATCGGCAAGTCTTACAGGAATGAGATTGCGCCAAGGCAGGGCGTAATAAGGCTCAGGGAGTTCACGCAGGCTGAGTGTGAGATTTTCGTTGATCCCAGGAACAAGAAACACCCGAATTTTGAGCGTTTCGCAGATAGAGAACTTGCTCTTTATTCGCAGAAGGGGCAGCAGCAGGGAGAGACTATCAGGATGACCGTGAGGGAAGCTGTAGAGACCGGGGTTATTGCCCATGAGGTTCTGGGTTACAATATTGCGCTTACCAACGAGTTCCTGACAAAGGTAGGGATGAATCCCGCAAAGCTCAGGTTTAGGCAGCACCTGAAGGACGAGATGGCGCATTATGCAATTGATTGCTGGGACGCTGAGATCGAGACCGAGCGCTTTGGCTGGGTTGAAATAGTAGGAATTGCCGACAGGACGGACTACGACCTCAAAGCCCATGCAAGAGTCAGCAAGACCGATCTTTACGTTTATGTGGAATATGACGAACCAAAAATGGTTACCCGCTTTGTTGTAAAGCCAAACATGGGCAAACTCGGTCCCCTCTTCAAGGGCAAAGCAAAAGCCGTTGCAGATGCCTTAAAACAGCTTTCAGAGGAAGAGCTTTCACTCTCAAAAGATCAAATTAAAGTGACTGTGGATGGGGAAGAATTGACAGTCAGTTCAGACGTGGTGGACTTTGCAGAGGAAACCGTAAAAGTCAGCGGTGAAAACGTTATTCCCCACGTCATTGAGCCTTCCTACGGGATTGACAGGATCTTTTACGGCGTAATGGAGCATGCCTTTGATGAAGAAAACGTTGCTCAGAAGGCAGCCGAATCCGGACTTAAAGGTGCAGAAGAGGTAGAAAAGGCAGAAGAAACAAAAAAAGAACTCGAAGCCGGAAAGGGTGAAAGTGAAGGAGAAAGCGAAGAAGAAGCTCGCCTTGTTATGCATTTCACAAGTGCAGTCGCCCCTGTGCAGGTAGCAGTCCTTCCGCTCCTAACCAGGAAAGAGCTTGCAGATCCGGCAAAGGAGATTATTTCAAGACTCAGGGAAAAGAGCCTGCTCGTCAATTATGACGACTCAGGGACTATCGGGCGTCGCTACAGAAGAAATGACGAAATCGGGACCCCTTATTCGGTTACTGTGGACTATGACACCCTTGAAGATGGGACTGTTACAATCAGGGACAGAGACTCAATGCGCCAGATAAGGGCTCCTATCAATGGAATCGAAAACATGCTCTATGAGCTGATCTACAGGGGCAGAAATTTCGAATCCGCAGGCAAGTCCTTTAACTTTTAAATTAAGGGATTAAGGATACTGCTAAATTTCTAAGCTGTGGGCTAAAGTGCCTGCAGCAAAATTTTTAGTTTTATTAATTTTCTATTGCTTTTTTATAATTGAATTAAAGCCCTGAAACAAAACAGCATTGAAACAAAACGGCATTAAAATAAAACAATATTGAAATAAAACAATATTGAAATAAAACAACGTTGAAACGAAATAACTTAAAAGATAATCTTGAAAAAACCTTGAATCAAAATGAACAAAAGTCTTTTTCCTGAGAAACAGGCATGTATGAAACATCCACTGATAAAGCCCGATACAGTTGAGCAGAGGCTTTACCAGCTCAACCTTGCAGGAAAAGCCCTTGAAGGGTCAAGCCTGGTTGTACTTCCCACGGGGCTTGGAAAAACCATTATAGCTCTTTTTGTGATTGCATCCCGACTCCAGCGCTTCGGAGGAAAAGCTCTGATACTTTCTCCTACAAAACCCCTTGTAGACCAGCACGCAGCTTTTTTTAAAAAGGTAATGACCCTCCCCGAAGAAGAAATTCTGGCTTTTACAGGCAGCATTGCCCCTGCTGAGCGGGAAAAGCTCTGGGCACAGGGAAAATTGATAGTATCCACACCCCAGGTTATCGAAAACGACCTTCTTACGAAACGGATCAGCCTTGAGGATGTAAGCCACATAACCTTTGACGAAGCCCACCGGGCAGTTGGAAATTATGCTTATACCTTTATTGCGGAAAAGTATTTTGAGAGTGCCAAAAATCCTCACGTACTGGGAATTACTGCAAGTCCGGGCAGCTCAGACGAGAAAATCTCTGAGGTATGTCAGGCTTTACATGTTGAAAACGTAGCTGTAAAAACAGAGAAAGACAGGGATGTTCGCCCTTATGTGCAGGAAAAAGAAATAGAATGGCTTCAGGTCCTGCTTCCTGCCGAAATGGCTGAAATTCGTAGCTATCTGGAAAAGATCTTCGATGATAGGCTAGGGACCGTAAGAGAACTGGGCTTTTCTGCAGGCAGTGGAAAATACATCTCCAAAAAAGACCTCCTGCTTCTCCAGAAACAACTCCAGGGTGAAATTCGTATGGGTGGAGACCCTGCAATTTTTTCTGCCATGTCTGTGGTTGCTGAGATGATGAAGGTGAACCATGCTGTGGAAATGGTGGAGACGCAGGGGCTTGAGACTCTAAGAAAGTACCTGGAGAAACTGGACGCAGAAGCGTCTTCAAGCAGCGCAAGTAAGGCTGCAAAAAGGCTCATGGATGACCTTTACATGAGAAAAGCCCTGTACAGGGTAAAGGAATGCGATATTGAGCACCCTAAACTCGAACTTGCAAGGAAAATAGTATCCGAACAGTTAGAAGAAAACCCTGATTCCCGGGTAATTGTGTTTACTAACTACAGGGATACTGCAGAGATAGTGGCAAACGCCCTTTCTGACGCTCCGGGAATTGTTCCTATTCGTTTTGTGGGGCAGGGTTCGCGTCATAAAGACAAAGGACTTACACAGAAGCAGCAGGCAGAAATCCTTGACAAATTCAGGGCAGGAGAATATAATGTCCTCGTAGCCACTTCAGTTGCTGAAGAAGGGCTTGATATTCCTTCTACGGACATGGTGCTATTTTACGAACCTATCCCCTCGGAAATTCGCAGCATCCAGCGTAAGGGCAGGACAGGCAGGCAGCAAAAAGGCAGAGTAATTGTGCTTGTGACAAAAGGCACGCGGGACGAAGCTTATTACTGGAGCAGCAAAAGTAAGGAAAAAAGGATGCTGAACAGTATGCACGGGCTTGAGGCTATCCTTACCCCAAAGGCTCCAAAGAAAAGTTCAGAACTTTCGGATTTCGAAGGCTTATCCTGTATTTCAGAACTGAAGTTAGAACTAGAAGAAGTAGGACTGAAGGTAATAGGAAGCGAAAATAGAGACGAAAATGAGGATGGCGACAACAACAGTCTTGCAAATTCCAGGAAAAATGGAGATGAAAGGGAAGAAGATAAAAACATAAATCTGGAAAGAAGCTCAGATGAGAGTGGAAAGAAAGATGGAAACGAAGAAACAGATGGAAACGTAAAAGAAAGGCAAAAAACCCTTGTAGATTTCGGAGCCGCATCAGGAGAAAGCATAAAAAAGTCACTCAGAATAGTAATCGACCACAGGGAGACAAAATGTGGAGTTGCAAAAACCCTGGACAGGCTCGGTATGGAACTCAGCTTTGTGGCTCTCGAAGTAGGGGACTATGTTGTAAGTGATCGCCTTGCAGTGGAAAGAAAGCGTACGGATGACTTTGCAAGTTCTCTGATCGACGGAAAACGCAACCTTTTTGCCCAGCTATCAGATCTTGCAAGAGTATACGAAAAACCAGTCCTGATAATTGAAGGGGAAGATCTCTTCACTTCCAGGCAGATCAACCCAAACGCTATTTACGGTTCTCTGGTTTCCATTGCAATTGATTTTGGGGTATCCATTCTATATTCCCGGGATGAGGAAGAAACAGCTTCTATTTTAAAGGTGCTCGCAAAGCGTGAGCAGACAGAGAACAAACGTGAAATCAATCCTCACGGGAAGAAATCTGCCAGCACTCTTGCAGAGCAGCAGGAATACCTTATTTCTTCTATTTCGAATATAGGGCCAAAAGCTGCAAGAAATCTCCTTTTGCACTTCGGCTCGGTAGAAGCTATTATGCGAGCTGATACCGAAGAATTGAAAGGCGTAAAGCTAATCGGACCTAAAACGGCAGCCAGAATAAGAGAAGTCCTTGAAAGCCCGTATAAAGGATGAGTCATAAAAAGGAAATTAATAGAATAGGAGTTACGCAGTTGGCTCTTAGCACATCGTTTTTTCCCACTCCCCGAACATATAAATTAATTTAATGTGTACAGAGGATTATTTAAATATGCTGTCACTGCCACTCTTCTAATTTTCATAGCACTTTCAAACCAGGATATTCCACTTTTGATTCTTTGTAATTCCAGTCTGAGAAAAGCTCTTAATGAGAACATTATATGTGCTCTCTGTGACTCATCCTTTCTTGCCTGACATTTTTCGACACCACAGAACTGCTTAATCCCTCTATGGTATTCCTCAATTTTCCATGACTTCTTTGCCAAATCTTCACGTTTTGATTCATCCATATCCTGCATATCTGTAACCCAGTGTTGCGTGTCTCCATCTTTTGAAACTATCCGAAACACCTTTACAAATCCATATGCTTTTAGGTGAACCACAATTCCTTTTGGAGGAATTTCTACTGTTTCAAGTGGCACATTTCCTTTGTTGTCAGGATTTACCAAACGATTATTTTTTAGCCTTGTAAGGAAATGCCATTCTTTCTTCGTTATTGCTTTAAGGTTTTTCACACTTGCATACCATGTATCAAACAAAACAAATTCGGGATTAAAACCACGTTCTTCGGCTTTGTCAAGCATATCAAGGAAATGATCATTCTTTGTTTTGTCGTCTTCATCGATGTTATAAATTCGAAAATCAACAGGTATAACGGTTGTACCGTCTGTCCAAACTAAGGTAACCAGGCCTATCCCCTTTACAGTATGATGATGTTTTCCACTCCACATACGACGAACAAAAGCCATTTCTTTTGCGTATGGTTTATCTAATGTTGAATCGTCAACAATTAGGTAGCCTTCCTCAAGCTTGACATAATTTTTTACTTCCTCCCATAACGCTTCTGTGTCTGGAGGTTGCCTTTGAAGGCAACGAGTGAAAGCGTCATGAGAAGGAGCATTAGCTACGTTTGGATAACATCTAGCAGCTTCAGTGCAACTAAAAACGTTAGAAGCTGCAATGAGAAAATTAATGTATTCAATGTCGTTACATTTGGGTGGATTTATATCCATAACTCCGTACGTTTTTGGGGAATCAATAAAATATAATTATATTTTAAATGACATTAAGTTGTCGGCATTTCAAGTGCGTAAGTCCTATAGAAATAAAGCTAAAGTTCGATACCTCATAAATTACAGTCAAAACTGATGAAAAACAAGTAAAAAGATAAATAAAAAACTAATAAAAAGACAAATGAGGATATATTAAAAAATAGATGCTACTTTTTTGATTGATTGGCATTTATTCCGAAATGCCTGTAAATAATATCTCAACTTCTCTATCTCAACTTCTCTTTTTCCATGCTCCGTACGCGGCTTGAGCCAGCCTGCATACAATTGAGAAAAAACGAAATCATACCTGACTGGGTACTCCGATCCCATATCTCAGCTGTAGGGCAGGGGACGACTAAAAATAAAAAATAAATTTTCCCGAGAGTCAAGCTGAAAAAGACCTTTTATGATCATAGGAGGATAGCTGATAACAGTATTCGAGGAAAACCGCATACTATAAGCCTGAAATAATAGTGCTCAACCTGCAGGTTCCGGGAAAAAACCGTTTTTTAAAGAGGAATTCCCAAGGGAATCCCCGCGAGAAAAACCTGTCCTATCAGTGCCTTTTGACGCTGCAGAATATTTTTTCGAGATGCCGCCTGTGAACCGTGCACTTTGGCTCAGGCAGCACACCGAGGAGAATGAAAATCCATCCAAACGGAAAAAGAAGGATCATCGCTCCAAGCAACCTCAAAAAGGTAATCAGACATGAAAGCAGGTTTCTGTATATCTCTCGCATGCTTTCATCACCTCTAAATATACATTTATCAGGTCATAAAATATAAACACACCTAAAAGAAATTTATGATAAATCGTGATAGATCCATACAGCTTCAAAGTGCCAATGTTTAAAGAAAGGGCAGAATCCATCATGATAAATAGTTATAGAAAAACTCTCATCTAAAATTGCCTCACGAAAGTTAACAAAGTTAAAGAGGAAAACGAAATCATGCGGCAAAGATATTTACTACGGCAAAATACATGTTCAGTGAAATTGAAAACAGGAAAGAGGATTCCTGTAATCAAAAAGTGCAGAAACTGTAATGAAAGATCAGGAAGTATGAGAAAAATAAAATTCATTAAATATATAACAAATGTATACCATGATTATAATAAAAGCAGCCACATAAAAAAGGGAGAAATGCCTTAAAAGATGCCTTACATAGCAAAATCGGCATCATGCGAAGTTTGCCGCAGGCGTGTGGGAGAAATATTACACATTAAGACCAAAGTTTTCTGAAAGAAACTCCTAGTTTCTCGGGGAAATTCCCGCAGTCAGGGCATACTAAACTTCTTAAAGATGAAAAAGGAACAGAGAAACTTAGATTTTTCAGGCAGGTTTTCAGAAGAACTGCTTTTTTCGTATTTTGCCCGGAAAAACATTTCTTTTGCTTTTAACCCTCTTTAAAAGTTTATTTCCCTACAAAATCTATCTTATTGCAATATTTTCTTCCGGATTTCCTCTTCTCAGGAACCTTTTTCAAGACATAGTTAATCCTTCACATTCTCAATACTATTTTTATCTGTTTGTACTATTTTATATCTGTAGGACTTACGCACTTGAAGTACAAAATCAAGCACATTCGGCATTGTGGCTTGTATAATGTATTATACAGTTAGAGGTTTATTGCTATTGATTTCTCAGTTCAACAGCGTAAGTCCTAATCTGTTATTAATTTGAATTTATTTCTGGCTCGCCCATCCCTGACCGGGCTGTTTCAGCTTTCCCTGCAATTAAGGTTTTATACCTGCCTCAGCCGCTCTATCAAACTGATACCTTTTTCGATCAGCTCAAACTGCTCAGCAATACTGCGCGGATTTTTTTCACCCTGAAGGGAAGACGCAATACTGACCATCTTTTTGAAGAGAAGATTTTCCAGCACCCTGGAGTCTTCATGCGCTGTAGAAACTGTGGATAATTCCGTCTTTTTCCCTGCCCGGACTGCAGGAGCAGTCTGAACTTTAGAAGCCTTCCCTCCTGCTTCTTCGACCTCATAAGGTGTCTCTGGAATCTCTTCTTCCACAAAATCAAGGATATCATCCTCTTCAGCTTCCGGAGTCCTTTGCCCGAACCCAGGCTTCTGTCTGCGTGCCTGTACTTTCTTTCTGGTATCAAAAGAGGGCCTGTCTCTCTCAATAGAAGATCTGGCTTCCGGAGCCTGGACTTCTGCCGCAGGTTCTGAAGCCGGAGTTTCTTCATCTTCTTCCCGGACATCACATACAGGGCAGATTACCGTGCCCTGGTAACGAAATTTTGGGGCTCCGCATACTTTGCAGTGTTCGGCAAGCATTGTGCCCCCGAGTTCCAGGAAACGGGCTATTCGCTTTACTTTTCGGTCTTTCTCAGAATCCATACGCCTAACCTTCCTTTTTGCATAGCTTTTTACTTGTTTTATAAGATTTTTCCTGTAGCTCCCTCTATATGAAACTACCTTATAATTCACAAAGCGGAAAAAGAGCCGCATGCAAAATCGGAAAGAGAAGGCACTGAAGCAATCGGGTTCAAGAATTACCGATAATATTTTATATAACAAGCCTGTCTTACACTAATTTATTAGCTCTAATTTTTATCATAATTGACTGCGCAGGTGATTCAGATGTCATCAAATGATTCAGCAGAAGTTATCAGACAATGCCTTCAGGTCTTAGACAGCATAACAAGTGACTCTTCAGTTCCAAGAAATATCAGGCGTTCTGTGAATGAAATCATAGATATCCTGAACAACGAATCCGAACCTCTCTTCCTTAGAGCAGCATCAAGCATTTCCATTCTTGAAGATATAAGCAATGATCCAAACCTTCCTCTACACACAAGGACTCTAATCTGGAATCTCTCAAGCCAGCTCGAAACCATTCCAGTAGACGAGTAAAACCAGAAAAAGTAAAAGATTTTTCTAATCCCGTAAAAAGGATTTTTTCCGAGAGCGCCTGAAAAATTATTCGGCTCCCGGAAAGAAAAAAGCTCAGATGCGTTTCTTGAGACGATTCTGTTAAAAAATCCCGAACTTTACCTTATTCTAGAAAAAGTCGGAAAGGAAGCGACCTGATAATTTTGTAGTCTCCTCCGCCTGATTTTATAATTAAGCGAAAGGTAAGGGATAACGACAACGTAATATCTTAAGGTAAAAAACCTTTTTTATCTTTTTCCTTCTTTTCTCTATCTTTTCTCTATCCTTTCTATCTTTTCTATCTTTTCTTACCTTATTTTTCCGGACCGAATTTTAAATTATATCAAATTTTACTTTATATCAAGGCAATAAATATTAGGAAGTGCATGTATAAAAAAAGGATGAAAAGAGAGATAAAAATATAAAGGACCTCAGAGTCATTTTATACAGGATAAAAAAATTAAGTCAACAAATTAAGTCAATAAATTAAGTCAATAAATTAAGTCAACAAATTAAGTCAATAAATTAAGTCAATAAATTAAGACAATTAATTGGGGAGATGAATCGGAGCTATAGACATAATACAATTACAAAGGAATTATGAGATAGAGGCATAGAAGTTTGAAAAAGCATAAAAACGGAAAACACATAAAAATACGTAACAAATAGCGAATAGCATAATGCAGGTAGAAAACCGGTATCACAGAAATATAAACAGCTTAGAAAGCTTATTGGGGGGAAAAATAATGCTGGAAGAAATTTCTATCCGGATAAGGGAGAATTTCGAAGTTAAAGATAAGATAAGGGAAGAAGGACTGAAAATCTCAAGGGAAATTGTCAGGGAATGCAGGACAGCAAGTTTTGCCCTGCATGGGAAGGACTTTGAAAAGGCGGGTAAGAGCATAGAGGCAGCTGGAAGAGCTTTAAAAAAACTTGAAGCCAGATTCGAAGGACATGCTGACATTTATCACGCCGGATTTGTAGAACATTCCCAGCAGGAATATTCGGAAGTTGCAATTGTCTACAGCCTGCTTAAAGATGAAGGAGATCCGCAAAATATTCCGTCTCCGGATGAGCTTGGGGTTGAGTATGCTGCATACCTTAACGGGCTTGGAGATGTAGTAGGAGAGCTCAGGAGGCATGTTCTTGACCTTATAAGGGAAGAGTCTTTTGAAAAAGCCGAAGTTTTTTTGGGAATTATGGAAAATATCCATGCAGTCCTTATGGACTTTGACTACCCTGATGCAATAACCAGAGGGCTCAGACGAAAGACAGATGTATCCCGCTCCTTAATAGAAAAAACACGCGGCGACGTTGTAAACTCAATTCAGCAGAAAAAACTTGAGCTTGCAATGCAGAGCCTGAAATCCAGACTTTAAGAGGAATCCGGACTTTAAGAGGAATCCGGGCTTTAAAAGGAATCCCGGCTTAAGACAATTGGACTTTAAGGCAGTCTCTCCTTCAGCGGCCTGGTGGAGATACAGACTGAGAAAGAGAGATAAATAATTTCACAATAACCACTAAAATCATTTACTATTTAGTGCAGTTACATTACAATTTAGCACTCATTTACCTGAAGCCCGTTATCCTGTTTACTTCACCGGGCTGCCAGACAGTTCAACATATGCATATAAACGATAAAACCGTAAGGGTCTGATAGATCCGGAATTTCGGTATCAGTTACAAGAGGATATCCATGAGATTTGATCCAGAAAAAATAAAAAAGGATGCAAAGGAGAATTTTGACCTTGCCTGGAACGAGGGCAAAAAAATGGTCAAAACACCTACACTTAACGAGCGCTACCCGAGAACCACTCTGAGATACGGGAAGGCTCATCCTGTTTATGATACGATCCAGAGACTGAGAGAAGCTTATCTGCGTATGGGTTTTGAAGAGATGATGAACCCACTTATAGTTGATGAAAAAGAGGTTCACAAACAGTTCGGAAGCGAAGCCCTCGCAGTCCTTGACCGTTGCTTCTATCTTGCAGGCCTGCCCCGCCCCAATGTAGGAATTTCTGACGAGCGCATTGCACAGGTAATAGAAATCCTGGGTGACATCGGGGACGAAGGCATAGATAAAATCAGGAAGGTCCTTCACGGTTACAAAAAAGGGAAGGTTGAAGGAGATGACCTGGTTCCCGAAATCTCAGCAGCCCTTGGAGTTTCGGATGCCCTTGTAGCCGATATGATTGACAGGGTTTTTCCTGAATTCAAAGAGCTTGTACCCCAGGCAAGCACAAAAACACTGCGCAGCCACATGACAAGCGGCTGGTTCATTTCCCTCAGCTCCCTCCTTGAACGGGAAGAGCCTCCTTTCAACTTCTTCTCGATTGACCGCTGTTTCAGGAGAGAGCAGCAGGAAGATGCCTCAAGGCTCATGACCTACTACTCAGCTTCCTGTGTTATTATGGACGAGGACGTGACCGTAGACCACGGAAAAGCTGTTGCCCAGGGACTCCTTTCCCAGTTCGGCTTTGAAAAATTCCTCTTCAGGCCCGATGAAAAGCGCAGCAAGTATTATGTGCCTGACACCCAGATAGAGGTCTTTGCCTTCCACCCAAAACTCGTGGGCTCGAACTCCAAGTATTCGGACGGCTGGATTGAGGTTGCAACTTTCGGCATATACTCTCCGACAGCCCTTGCAGAGTATGATATTCCATACCCTGTGATGAACCTAGGGCTCGGGGTCGAAAGGCTTGCCATGATCCTGCATGATGCCCCTGATGTCCGCTCCCTGACCTACCCGCAGATCCCGCAGTACAGCGAATGGGAGTTGCCTGACAGCGAACTTGCAAAGCAGGTCTTTGTAGATAAAACACCTGAGACTCCGGAGGGTCAGGCAATTGCAGATGCCATAGTTTCCCAGTGCGAATTGCACGGAGAACAGCCAAGTCCCTGTGAATTCCCTGCCTGGGAAGGGGAGATTTGCGGAAGAAAGGTTAAGGTTTCCGTAATCGAGCCTGAAGAGAATACAAAGCTTTGCGGTCCTGCAGCCTTTAATGAGGTCGTTGCCTATCAAGGAGATATTCTGGGAATCCCGAATAACAAGAAATGGCAGAAAGCCTTTGAAAACCACTCTGCAAGGGCAGGCATACAATTTATAGAGTCTTTTGCTGCCCAGGCTGCACGGGAAATTGAAGAGGCTGCAATGTCCGGAGCAGATGAGCACATTGTAAGAGTACGGATTGTCAAGGTTCCCTCTGAAGTTAACCTGAAGATAGGTTCTACTGCCCAGCGGTATATCACTGGTAAAAATAAAAAGATCGATATCAGGGGCCCGATCTTCACCTCTGTAAAAGCGGATTTCAAGTGAAATAAAAGTAAAAACAGGGACGAGCAGCAAAAAGAGGAATGGGCTATATGCAAAAAGAAGGAGTACCGTTTTCAGGATACTCAGAGCTCAGACGGTTGATGGAAACTGGAGAGCCGGTGTGTGTGACCTTCGAAACAGAAGAACAGGACACAAAAAAAGAATTCTGGGGAGCGGTACCAGCCAGTGGAGCGGTACCAGTCCAGAAAACAGTGCCATGTCACGAAGTAATGCCCAAAGAAAAAGTAACCGGAAAAGCAAGTGAAGAGCTTCCCGAGAAATCCGGCTTCCTTTTTTGCGAACTTGTGCAGAAAGCCCGTATGGGAGAGAAGTTTCGGATCTCCGGACAGGGCTGCTCTCCCGGAGACTATGTTCTGGGATTCTCTGAAGAGAGTCCTGCTGAATATTATCTTAAATCCGGAAGGTACAGGACTATACAGGCTGCAGAAAAAGCAGCCCTATCCCTTCCAAGATTAAAGAAAAAATTTTGCTCCATAGTGATCGAACCTCTGTCCCTTAACAGGGGTAACTTTGATGTGTTAATTTTTTTCCTTAAATCCGAGAAAGCTATGCGCGTTGTCCAGGCAAATGCCTATTCCGAAGGAAATAGAACAGTAATGGATACAATGGGAGCGGCTTCAATCTGTGGAGACTGCACTGTACTGGCTCTTGAAAAAGGCATAGGCTTATCTTTCGGGTGTAAAGGGTCAAGAAAACATAGCGGCTATGAAGACTTCGAAGTTCCTCTGGGTATTGCTTTTAAGAAAATTGAGGAAATTGAAGAAGGACTTTTGAAGCTTCCCGAAACAACGCAGTAAAAGGCGCTGGATAAAAAACGAAGAAATAAACGAAGTAATAACAGGCGCCTTTCAGCTTTAGTTGCCTACCAGTTTTAGTCGTCTATAACCTTCAGTCATCTGTTAACTTTTTTTCATATTACTTTAGCGAAGAAGTCCACCACACTTTCGAGCCCTATAGCTTTTAACTGACCTGGTGAAACAACTGCAACTGTTGCCAGGAGAAAGATAATAACGAGAGCAAAGATAAAAGTCTTCAGTAAAAAAGAGCCAGCTGAAAAACGCTTTTTTTGTTTGCTGTCGTCAACTTCTTCTACCAGCCCCTGATACTTGACTTTTACACTTGACCAGTCGGCACTATCCCCTTTTGATTTTCCTGATGGATCTTCGTCTTCAGAACCCTGATGTTTTCCGGAATAAACATATTTGGACCAGTCAACAGCCTCGGCTTCTGGAGAGGAAGTGGACTGAAAGGGGCTCAGGGGATCACTGGCAGATTTGAATGAAACATATGATATAGTAGTCGTTCGGAAAGGGGATTTAGAGCCTGACGGCATATCGGGAACTTCTGGTACCGGTGATTCCTGGGTAACCTCTTGGTTTGAATTCTGAGAAGTAGCATAAACCTCCGTTGCCTTCTCTTCTGGGGGCAAAGACCTATCGTATGTCTCTCTTTTTTGAGGGTCTTTAAGAGTTTCGTAAGCCTCTTTGATCTGTATGAACTTTTCATGTGCATCCGGGGACCTGGCTCTGTCCGGATGGTATTTTTTTGCAAAATAATGATATCTGTCTTCGATTTCCTCAGGGCTTGCACTTCTGGGAATGTCGAAAAGCTGATAATAATCCACTGCATTTCACCCTCTGAACCTGCATCTCTGAACTGTATATCTAAACTGTACCTAAACTGTACATCTGACAGGTATCTGAACTGTATATCTGTTATTGAGACATTAATCGATTAAGCAATTAATCGTTAAGACCCTCTGGCCTTTCTATAGTCACGCTTCTCATGATCCCGGTCCCAAGGTCTTTAGCCGTAGCATTTATTATTCCGTTAGCGTCAATATCAAAAGTAACCTCTATACGCGGGATACCTTTTGGAGCAGAGGGGATATTATCGAGAATAATCATTCCCAGGGTAACATTTTTTGATGCAACTCGTTCTTCCCCCTGGAGGATTTTACCTCTTACAACCCTCTGGTTGTCGTAATGTGTGGTGAAGGTTTTACTATTTCTTGTAGGAATTGTTGTATTCCTTGGAATTATTGGCGCCATCAAATCTCCGACGGTTTCAAACCCTAGTGTAAGAGAGGTCACGTCAAGAAGCACAAGGTTGCCCGTGTCAACCTCCTCCCTGGAAGATTTAAGATATTCATTTCCAAGGATTCCTGCCTGAACAGCAGCCCCCATTGCTACTACTTCATCAGGATTAATGTTCTGAAGAGCTTTTTTTCCCATGAACTCTTCTACAGCTTTCACTACAGCAGGTATTCTGGTAGAGCCCCCTACAAAAATAACTTCATCGACCTCGGCAGGAGAAAGCTTTCCATCCTGCAGGATTTTTTCCATAATTGATAAAGTTTTCTTAATGAGGTCCTCTGTCATCCCGTCGAACTGATCTCTTGTTACATCTATATCTAGGGTTTTATTTTCAAAAATATAGGGCAGATTAACATTTGTAGTTGTGAGAGTGGACAGGTCAATCTTGCAGCGTTCTGCAGCCTCCCTAATGCGTTGCATCGCCTGAGACATATCTGAGAGGTCTTTACCTTCAGTTTCCTGGAACTTGGCAAGTAAGTGTTCAACGACTCTCCTGTCGAAATCATCGCCGCCTAGTTCGGTATCTCCGCTTGTAGCCAGTACTTCGAAAATTCCGTTTTTAATCTTAAGAATTGAAACATCAAAAGTACCGCCTCCAATGTCGTAAACCAGAATTTTTCGGTTATCAATTCCATCTTTTAGGCCGTAAGCGAGCGCAGCCGCTGTAGGTTCGTTTATGACTCTAAGTACTTCCAGGCCTGCAAGTTCGCCTGCCTTTTTTGTTGCAAAACGTTGGGAATCATTAAAATAAGCAGGAACAGTAATTACCGCTTTTTCAATGGCATCACCTAAATATTTCTCAGCATCATGTTTTAGTTTTTGAAGGATTTTTGCTGAAATTCCATGAGGAGTATATTTCTCATTATTCAGTGATACTCTGTAATCGGGTTTTCCCATATGCCTCTTTATGGATTGGACAGTGTTTTCAGGGTTGGAAACCATCTGCCTTTTGGCAAGATCGCCTACAAGTAACTCATTCTTCTTTGAAAAACCTACAACTGAAGGCGTAAGCCTTTTTCCTTCCGAATTGGTGATAACCTTGGGTTCACCAAGCTCAATTATCGCCATACAAGAATTGGTGGTTCCCAGGTCGATGCCCAGTACTTTTCCTCTGATATTTGCCATTGGCGCACCCCCAAAATTTTTATAACGTTTCTAAGAGATATTAATTTTTCTATTGCAGTTGTAACATATACATATAAAATTAAAATGTAGAGATATAGTAAAGATAAAATATAATATTCACTTAGATATAAAAAGTTCTTCTTGATATTTTTTAGTATTACAAAGGAGATGAGATTAAAAAAGGTTTTCGCTAGAGAGAAATAATATGGAGTCAAAATTTTAATCCATCTCAAACAGAGGTGAAGAATTAAAAGAAATTACACAGGTTATAAAAATAAAAAGGGTAGACGAGCACCATTCACGGCATCCTGAAATATGTTGACAGTTACAGAAAAGAAAAGGTACTATATGGAATTAGTCTTATATTCAGAATTACAGCTAGAAAATACTAAAAGAAAAAATACGAAGACATATTGAAATGTTTTATAATTGTAGATGAGTAAGATTCATTATAGTTGATGAAATAAATTTCAGAGAAGTTCAGAAGACTAATGGAATAATTTCAGGAAACTTCAGAGAACTAATACAATAAATTTCAGGATACTGTTGAAATAAGGATTATAGGTTCTCTGGAAAAAAATAATTTTGTTTTAAGAGTTATACATTAAATACATCCCTTAGTATTGCTTAAATTGCCTGACAGCTTTAACTTGACAATTTTAATGTTTACCCGATATTATTACAGATATCATCTTGGTATCATCTAATATTTCTATGCCAGATTGTATGTTACTTTTTCCTGTTATAAGCTGAAATTAACTTTTCACGTTGTTTCCATGTAATTTTCCGGGTTATTTGCTCAGGTTGTTCTGAAAATAGGTCGAATGCTGAACTGTTTATAGTCTTTTAAGTGCATATCCAGCCTTTTTAATCTGTCCTTTTCTCTTAAAAAAATCCGGTATAAAACGGGTTCATTCCGGGTTGTTATTTAAGGGAAGCAAACATCAAAGCACATTTATTCTAGATAGACCTGCGGGATGAGTTTATATAGAAGTACAAACATGTAAAATGCGATTTTAATTACAGAGACATTCCAAATTCACACTAATGGAGGATTTAAATTATGGCAGGACAGCCAATATTCATTTTGAAAGAAGGAAGTAAGAGAACCAGAGGCAGAGATGCCCAGAGTAACAACATCATGGCTGCAAAGGCAGTAGCCGAAGCAGTCAGAACCACCCTTGGTCCCAAAGGTATGGACAAGATGCTCGTGGACTCAATGGGGGATGTGGTTATCACAAACGACGGGGCAACCATTCTCAAAGAGATGGACATCGAGCACCCTGCAGCAAAGATGGTTGTAGAAGTCGCCAAGACCCAGGACGATGAAGTAGGCGACGGAACCACCAGTGCAGCCGTGGTCGCAGGCGAGCTCTTAAAGAAAGCTGAGGATTTAATAGAACAGGAGATTCACCCGACAATCATTGCATCCGGGTACAGGCTGGCAGCCGAGAAAGCTGTTGAAGTCCTTAACTCCCTGGCAATGTATGTGGATATGTCTAACCGTGACCTTCTGGTCAGCATCGCCGAAACCGCCATGACCGGAAAAGGTGCAGAGGCCTCCAAGAGACTCCTCTCCGAAATTGCCGTGGACGCTGTCACAAGCGTTGTCGACACAAACGGTAAAAAGACAGTTGACAGGGAAAACATCAGCGTTATCAAGAAAGTAGGCGGCAGAGTTGAAGATTCAGAGCTTATTCAGGGCATGATTATTGACAAGGAAAGAATTCACTCCAATATGCCTGAGAAAGTCAAAGACGCAAAGCTCCTCCTCCTTAACAGTGCAATCGAACTCAAAGATACTGAAGTAGACGCTGAAATCTCAATCACCTCTCCTGACCAGCTCCAGTCCTTCCTAGACCAGGAAGAACAGATGCTCAAGAAGATTGTTCAGAAGGTAATCGGCAGCGGTGCAAACGTCGTCTTCTGCCAGAAGGGCATTGAAGACCTTGCCCAGCACTACCTCGCAAAGGCAGGCATCTTTGCCATCCGCAGAGTCAAGAAGAGCGACATGGAAAAACTCGCGAGAGCAACAGGCGGCAAACTTATCACCAACCTGGACGAAGTCACCTCCGAAGACCTCGGATATGCAGGGCTCGTGGAAGAGAAGAAGGTTGGCGGCGACAACATGACCTTTGTCACAGGCTGCAACAACCCGAAAGCTGTTACCATCCTCCTGCGCGGCGGCACAGAACATGTGGTTGACAGCATCGACAGTGCCCTTGAAGATGCTCTCCGTGTTGTAGGCGTTGCAATCGAAGACGAAAAACTCGTTGCAGGCGGCGGCTCCCCTGAAGTTGAGGTTGCTCTCAGACTCCAGGAATACGCAGCAACACTCGAAGGCAGGGAACAGCTTGCAGTTAAGGCCTATGCCGAAGCTCTCGAAGTTATCCCCAGAACCCTTGCAGAAAATGCAGGACTTGACCCTATCGACATGCTCATGGAGCTGCGCTCCCAGCACGAGAAAGGCATGAAGACCGCAGGACTCAATGTTTACGAGGGTAAGGTCGTTGACATGTGGAAGGAGTTTGTAGTTGAGCCTCTCAGAGTCAAGACCCAGGTAATCAATGCAGCCACAGAATCTGCAGTCATGATCCTCAGGATCGATGACATCATCGCTTCTACCCGTGCAGCCCCTGGCCCTGAAGAAATGGGCGGAATGCCACCAGGAATGGGCGGAATGCCCGGAATGGGCGGAATGCCACCAGGAATGATGTAAGTTCCTGAAAAATAGATAGACCAAACATTGATTGAATCCAGAGAAAGGGGCAGTTTTTTACTGCTCCTTTTTTAAAGTTCAGTCAGAAAATACTTAAGCCTGAAAGCCTGTTTTCCGGCCTCTCACCGGAAAAGCCATGTGAATCTCCGTTCTCTTTTTTCTTTCAGGCTTTTTCAGGTTTTTTTGAGCAATCAGGCTATTTTTGCAACAAAATCTTATAAACGAATTTATAAACGAATTTATAAATGAGTTTATAAAAGAATTTATAAAAGAATGTATTCGAATTAAATCAGTATTCAGCCTTTTTTAAGGCAGTTAAGGATATCAGCAGCTTCATACTTTGTTTTTATTATTCGTGTCCTGCCTCGCTTGCCTTTGCCTGTAAAGTCCGCATCTACATAGTTTAAAGCCTGAAGCCTGTTGACCATGCCATAGAAACGGGTGTATCCGAGCTGTGTCAGCTCGTGGAAGGATTTGTAGAGTTCTCCAGCCTTAACATCATCTGTCTTTGCTATCAGTTCGAGCAGCTGTTTTTCAGAGTCTGAGAGGAGACTTATGCCCCTGCACAGATGGAGAAGCTTGGAAGCCTCGTAGGCTTTTTCCACATCTTCTGATAGGACCATACGGCTTCCCCTGCGCTCGGCATTGAAACCTGAACGTCTGAGCAGGTCGATCCCAACCCTCAAATCTCCTGTTTTTTCCACATACGATCCAATAAGTTCCAGCACTTCGTCAGAAATTACTTTCGGGTAAAAGCCGTATCTAACCCTATCCTTAAGAATGTCCAGAATCTCTGCCTCCCCATATCTCGGAAAGGATATTTCTTCAGGCAGGAAAACAGAGTTAACCCTTGAGTCCAGGCAATAAAGGTCAGATGCATCATTTACAATCCCGATGACACCTATCTTTGCTCCAGGGTATTGCTCGTGAGCTCTGAGCAGGGAATACATTACTTCATTGGCGTGTCCTTCACAACAGAGATAATTAAGGTCATCCAGCGCCACAATCAGAACTTTTTCCGAAGAAATAAGGAAATTTACAACCGTTTCAAAGAGTTTCCGAAAAGCAACCCCGGAATTAGGAGGGGAAATCCCAAACAACTGCCTGTAAATCCTGGAAATTACGGCAAAACGCGTGGAATCGATCTGGCAGTTGACCTTTACAACTACAACACCTGGGGCATGGATCTCAACTTCTCTGAAAACCTTCATAACCGCACTGGTTTTTCCTGTTCCTGGAGGCCCAACCAGCAAACAATTTAAAGGCCGCACACCACGCAGGGCTGGCCTGAGCGCAAACCTGAGCGCATTTAACTGTGAATCCCTGTGGGGAAAATATTCCGGGAGATAATCCGGCTCAAGTACCGAAAGGTCCTTAAATAGGGTTTCATCCCAGAGTAGTATATCGTTGCCTGTCAAGGAAACTTACTCCTTTTTTATTGATGTATCCTTTATAATGTATCACTTTTTGCTGCTGGATTTTCGTTACCCGATATCTTACAATTGCTGGATACTATTGATTGAGTGCTGATCTGTAAAAGTATTTGAAGGGCTGGATCTCAATAGTGCATACTGCAATTAAATATTTATGAGCTTTAAAGTTTGAACACAGGTTTTAAAAGGTCAAACTCCCGGTTTGATATAAATAAGTTAAATTTTGCTAAATATATCTATTGCTCTGTTTAAATTTTTAATAAATATGTTTTATTACGTTTTAGCTTTTTTGAATTATTACTGGCTTAATAAGCTCATCCTGAACCATTACTTTGCGGTTCGGGTTATCATCCGGGAAAACTAATAATCCGGTAATATAGAACCAATCCCCGGGTAAAGAAAAAACTTATGATTTAACCCTGTTATTGTGTTTAAGACGCTTTATATTAAAGCCGCTTTAGATTAAGTTGCTTTAGATTAAGTTGCTTTAGATTAAGTTGCTTTAGATTAAGTTGCTTTAGATTAAAGAGCAGTATAAGATTAATGAACGAATAATTAGAGGACAACTAAAAAATATAATAGATTCCTGAGTACATATTTGAAGGTTGGCCACATATTTGAAATAAGGTTACATACTTGAA
Organism: Methanosarcina subterranea; assembly: GCF_055385895.1. Lineage (NCBI taxonomy): Archaea > Methanobacteriati > Methanobacteriota > Methanomicrobia > Methanosarcinales > Methanosarcinaceae > Methanosarcina > Methanosarcina subterranea. The sequence goes on from NZ_AP042426.1 coordinate 4,930,299, forward strand.
ATAAGGCTACATGTTTGAAATAAGGCTATATTTGAAATAAGTAAGATATAATCGGAATTCATAGCGGGGCGGGGAGGAAAAAAGTGGAAATTGAATCGAAATTTCTGGTACCGGAAGAGACAGATTTTAAAGCGCTTGAAAATCTCTCCAGGCTTGCCTCTTACACAATTTCTGAAGCTCAGATCCAGCTAATCGAGGACGCTTTTCTTGATACTGAAAATAAAGACATTATGGCTGCAGGGTACTACCTGAGGGTTAGAAAAGCCTCAGGAGAAAAAGGTAAATGGGTTACCATCAAAAGCCTTGGAGGTTTTGAAGGCGGAACCCACAGGAGAGAGGAACACGTCAGTTTTTTGCCCGAAGGGCTTTCCGTACTTGAGTGCCCTGACCTCCGGATCAGAAATATGATTTTCGAATTTACTTCAGGGCTTAACCTGTCTCCATTTATTACTCTTAAACAGAAAAGAATAATTCGCCAGTTAAAGCTTGAAGAAAAGCAAATAGCTGACCTCTATCTGGACAGGGTAAACCTCAAAAGCGAAAGCAGGAAAAAAACTTACAATGAATTTGAAGTTGAACTTAAAAGCGGGGGGACTATTGATGAACTTGAGGATATCCGGGATTTCCTGCTCAGTCATTACAAACTTGTAGAGAGCCCTTTTTCCAAGTTTGAAAGAGCCTGTATTTTCAGGGAGAATCTTCCGGAAAAAACTCTCCTGGACCTGAGGGAAAGAGCTGTCTGTACTCAGCTGGCAAACCACAAGAACATCTACGGCAAATATGCCAAGATTCTTCTTTTAATTGATAGAGGCAGTAGTCCTGCAGAACTCAGCCTTTTACTTAAAGTTCCGGAACCGGAGATTGAAGCTTTGCTCTCGCGGTTTGAAAAAGAAAGGCTTTCAGTCTTTCCTTTCACAAGAACTAAAGAAAAGCTTCCTGGGAAAATGGTATTTTATTTCCAGTCCGGAAGAGGAGGCCCGGAAAGGGGCTGGACAGAAATCGGTTACGAGGAATGGACTCCTGAAGCCCTTTTGAAGTTCTATGGAGCTGACGGAGAAAGGGCAGAAAATATAAAAAAAGGAGCTTTCGCCCTTTTTGATGGGCTTTCAGCCTATCACGGGCTCGGAAAGGAGGAAAGAGAACTGCTTGGGCTTGCAGCTCTCCTGCAGAACATTGGAAGTACTGCATCAGGGGAAGAAAAAACACTGATCAGCAGGGAGATTATTCTCACACATCCATTGAAAGGTCTGAAACTTAATGAATTGAAGATGCTGGCTCTGATCACGGAACTTCAGGACTTCTCAATAAATGAGAAAAATCTCTATCTCGCGCTTGAAGAAATAAATACGGGTCTTTCTCCTGCTTTCCAGAACAAAGCCCTTACTCTTGGGGCTTTTCTCCGGACTGCCAGTACTTTAGAAACCGAAAATCAAAGGTTTTTGCCTTTCAGATTCAGACAGCTTGCTGGATCAGTTGAGATAGAACTTCTGGGACCTGATGCAGAAAAAACTGCAAAAAAGGCGGAAAAAAGAAGCGAACTCTGGGAATATCTCTTCAGCACCGAACTACGATTTACACAGGCCAGGGAATCTCACGAATCCGAAGGCTCAGAAAGAGCTTCAGAAAAAACACAACAACAAGAAGAAGCTGAAGAAAAGGGAGAGGGAAAAAACCGGGAAAAAATTGAGGACAAAGTTGAAAAAAAAATTGAGAGGAAAAAAAGAAAAGAAACTCAGAAATTCACCGTCATCCCGGAAGATTCGATGGCTTTTGTTGCGCACAGGATCTTTGCATACCAGTTCTCCCAGATGCTCGCCCATGAAAAAGGAGCCCGAAAAGGAGGGGACATCGAAGAATTGCATGACATGCGCGTTGCAGTCCGCAGGTTGAGGGCGGCAGCAATAGTTTTTGATGAATACCTTGAATCCGAAAAACTGGAACCTCACCTTAAAGGACTCAGGAGAACCCTTGGTGCTCTGGGAGGAGTCCGGGACCTGGACGTTTTCCGCGAAAAAGCGGAAACTTACCTGAAAACCCTGCCTTCGGGGCATGAACATGACCTTGACCCCCTTTTTATTACACTTTCAGAGGAGAGAGAAAAAGCCAGGGAAAACATGCTTGATTACCTTGACAGTGAAAAATACAGCCGTTTTAAGAAAGACTTTTCGGAATTTCTTGATTTTCCGGAAACCTGGGCTCTCCCCACAACTACAGAGAAACATGACTCTCTGCCTTACAGGGTAAAGGATGTGCTTCCTTCGATTCTATATGCCCGTTTAGCCGACATAAATGCTTACTCAGAATGGGTGGAAGGGCCATATGTTTCGGTTGAGAGGTTACACAGGCTCAGAATTGCAGCCAAAGGGCTGCGTTATACTCTGGAGTTCTTTGAGAGCGTACTCGGGAAAGATGCTGAGACCTTAATCAAAGATTTCAAAGTTTTGCAGGACCACCTTGGAGATCTCCATGATGCAGCAGTTGCAACCGGAATGCTGGGTTCTTACCTGAGGACAGGGACCTGGGAACCTTCGGAAAATGAAAAGGTATCGAGTGAAACGCAAATTTCCGAAAGACCTGGAGGAGTGGAAGCCTACCTTGAGTACAGGGAAGAAGAACTCTTAACCCTGCTCAACACTTTTTCGGACGCCTGGGAAAAAGTCCGAACCGAAGAGTTTAGAAAGAGAATTGAAAGTTCAGTCCGAAGCCTATATGAGAGCCTCTGACAGACTTTCAATTTGCTTTAAAAATCAATTTAAATTTGAAGAAGCTCCGATTTTTGAAGGAGATAAAACTCTTGAAGAAAACATTATCTTTAAAGAAGAATTTGATTTTTAAAGAAGGATTTAATTCTTAAAGGACTTCAGTCCCGTGGGATTTCCTCAACCTCGACACTTCCTTCAAAAACTAAGGGGGCACCCGCAGCCTGTTCTATAAGAACTTTGGATTGGAGAGAATACCCAAACATCTTTTTGAAGTACCTCTTCTGTTTTTCAACCTCCCAGATTTCGAGCTGGCATTCCCGCTGGGCATGCATCTCAAGCACAAGGCTCTCAGTAGAGGCAATATAAAAGCGGACGTGAGAGATAACTCCTGTATGGGAACGGTCAAGCCCTTCGGCAATACGGAGCAGGGCACTGAGCAGCCTCACACTTTTCACAGCTTCTTTGCTGATCCCTGCAAGGTTGGGATGCTTCTTTTTAGGGGTGTTTTTCCTGTGGAAATACGCAAGGTTTGAAATGATTTCGATCTCTTCAGGCTGGAAGCCAGGAAGACTGCTCTCTCTTATGAGGTGATAGGCGTGTGCCTGATGGGTATCGTATGAGAGAAATGTCCCTATGTCATGCAGGGTTGCGCCGTATTCGAGAAGCTCTCTTTCACTCTCCTGAAACTCATAGATCCCAAGAGCCTGAATGCTGTCAAAGAGTTCAAGGGCGAGTCTGGTAACTATATGGGCATGCTCCTCATCAAAGTTGCAGGCAAGGCCAAGCTGCATAATGCTGCGTTTTCTTACCGACATTTGCGTGACCATGTAAGAGAACTCACTCTTTGAAATATAATCTACGAGCAGCCCTTCCCTGAGCCCGCGCTTGCTGACCGTAATCTCTGAAAGTTCGAGCTCCTCCATGAGAGTCTCGATAATTGCAGCGCCTGCAAGAATGATGTCTGCCCTTTGAGAGTTTATCCCCGGGAATTTGCGCCTTTCTTCGAGAGATAGAGCGCACATTGCCCTGACAATTTTTTTCAGGTCTTCGTATTCCAGCTTCTCGAAGCTTTCATGGGTTGTCTTATGTAAATAAACAAAAGCGATTTTTGCAAGATTTTCGATAGTACCCGAGCTTCCAACCGCATATCCTACCCTGTACCTGGAAAGCTCTTTTATTATATCCGCACTTTTGCGCTTGATATGTGACTTGATCTGCTCATAACGCTCCTCGGAAACAGGGCCTGTTTCATCAGGAAGGAATATATTTGTCAGGCGAATTGCCCCGAGATTAAGGGAGTGAAGGAAATAACACTGGCTCTGGTCCCCCACGGACACTTCAGTACTTCCGCCGCCGATATCAATAAAAAGAGCTTTTGAATAACCAAGGCGGAGTCCGCTTGAGACTCCCAGGTAAATCAGACGGGCTTCTTCGGACCCTGAAATCGTGCAGACCTCAAGGTTTGATTCCTTTTTAATCATTTCAAGAAACTGTACCTTATTGCTCGCGTCCCGGGTTGCAGAGGTTGCCACAGCTATAATCTCTTCTGCCCTGTAAGCCCTTGCAAGCTCCATGAATTTTTTACAGACAACTGTTGCCCGTTCCATTGCTTTTGGCTGCAGGATCCTGTCTATAAACTCCTGTTCTCCAAGCCGCACCGTTTCCTTCTGCTTGGTCAGGGGCTGGTAAGACCCGTTGGGATTGATCCGGACCAGAAGGAGCCGGACCGAGTTAGTCCCTATATCAATAAACGCGACAACCCTGCCTTCGGAAATTTTCTCGGGTTCCATTCACAACCACCTGAAAGCCCTGCCTTTCGTTTTTCTAGAAGAATTCGAGAGCTTTATAAGCTTCACCATATCAGTTCACATTTTTATTCTATTTGAGATTTGTTTTTCGGTTTCTCATTTTTCTGATTTCTATCTTTCTATATATGTAAAATTGTAAGTTCAAAAACCCTGCCCATGTGAAACTCTGGAGAGCAGTATAAAAGCTTTAAGTAAAACTTCAGGTAGAAAAAGATAACATAACAAACCAAAGAAAGGAAAAATAAAAAGGAGGAAGAAAAGAGAAAAAAGAGAGGACAGGAAGAATAAAGAGAAAAAAGAGAGGACAGGAAGAATAAAGAGAAAAAAGAGAGGACAGGAAGAATAAAGAGAAAAAAGAAGAGAGAAATCAAAAAGTAAGGAAGAAGAAAAAAGAAAATGAAAGTCCTCTTTAGCTTTTTTCCGTTTTAAGCTCCCAGGCTTCTCTGTTCTCAAGCATCCAGAGCTGAGAATCCAGTTCTTCTTCTTCGGGCTGCGGGTAAATCCTTTCAGTCCTGCCGTTAGGGAGGAGAAGGCGGGCTTTTATGTTATCTTTCAGATGGGTACCGAGGATGATGTCGCGAACGACAGGAATGTATTCCGAGGATACCGGAAAGAGGACTTCAACCCGGTTGTCAAGGTTGCGGGGCATAAGGTCAGCACTGCCCATAAAGATCTCTTCTTTTCCACCGTTCCTGAAGTAGTATACCCTCGAGTGCTCGAGAAAACGCCCGACTATGGAAATGACTCTGATATTTTCGCTCAACCCGTAAATGCCAGGCCTGAGGCAGCAGATGCCCCTGACAATGAGGTCTACCTTTACTCCAACCCGTGAAGCCCTGTAAAGTTCCCTGATGCACTGGTAATCCACAAGGGAATTCATCTTGAAGAGCAGGTGACCATCCCCAAATTTCTCGTGCATATCAATCTCGCGCCTGATGCGTTCAAGGATCTGATGCCTCATATTTTGTGGAGCTACCAGGAGCTTGATATAATGGTCCTTTCTTGAATACCCTGTAAGGGCATTGAAAAGGTCAGATATATCTTTGCCTATGAATGAGTCGCTTGTGAGGTAGCCGAAGTCGGTATAGAGCCTTCCTGTGACAGCATTATAGTTTCCGGTGCTCATATGAACGTAGTACCTGATGCCTCCTTCTTTTTCGGCTCTTACAATCAGGCACATCTTGGCATGGGTTTTGCGTCCTGGAAAGCCGTAGGCTACATGAACACCTTTACGTTCGAGTTCCTTTGCCCAGCCAATGTTATTCTCTTCGTCAAAACGGGCTTTGAGTTCAACGAGGACTACAACCTGCTTGTTCCGGTCCGCAGCTTTCATAAGAGCCTGGATAATCCTGGAATTATCATCTACCCTGTATAATGTCATTTTGATCGCCAGGACATCAGGATCATCAGCGGCTTCTTCCACCAGATCGGTTACCGATTCAAAACTGTCATAAGGATGGTAGAGAAGGATATCTTTCTTTTTTAAGGCTGCAAAAATGTTTTCTTTATCAGCCATCCTAGAATGTTTACTCGGCTTAAAAGGTTCGTATTTAAGCTCAGGGCGGTTAATTTGAGCAAGCTTAGTAAGGCTTGAGAGGCCCAGAGGCGATGCTGACCTGAACATAAGAGGAGGGGTTAACTCCAGGTTCTTAAGGAGGATATTAGAGACTCTCTCGGGCATCGTATAATCGGTTTCAAGCCTGACAGCAGGTCCGAAATAGTTTCTGCCTACCCTCTGCTTAACAGCAGTCAGAAGATCTTTATCCCCATCTTCATCAAAGCCAAGATCCGCATCCCGCGTGATCCTGAATGGATAGGCTCCAAGGATGCGCTGTCCGGGGAACAGCAAATCGAGGTTTGCAGCAATCAACTGTTCGAGCCATACAAAGCGCCCTGATTTTAGTTCTTCAAAACTGGAAATTATTTTTTCCTGGCCTTCTTCGGGAACTACTATCAACCTTGTGAACATAGGAGGGATCTTGACCCTGGCAAAACGTTCTCCGTAGTCCGGGTCGTCGATAAGCACGGCAAGGTTAAGACTGAGATTTGAAATATGGGGGAAAGGATGTCCGGAGTCGAAACCAAGGGGAGTCAGTAGCGGAAAAATATTTCTTTCGAAATAGTCCCTGAGTTTTTCCCGATCTTCTCCGGAAAGCTCAAAGTAATTAAGGACTTGAATTCCTTTTTCTCTTAGGGCAGGTTCGAGCGCTTCATTCCAGCAGCTATCATTGAGAGGAAGCTGCCTTAGAAGTTCTTCCCGGATGACCTGCAGCTGTTCCTGAGCCAGTACGTCTGTACGGTCTTCTTTCGTCCCTTCTGTAATACGTTTCTGGACTCCGGAAACCCTGACCATGAAGAACTCGTCAAGGTTGCTCCCAAAGATTGAAAGAAACTTGACTCTCTCAAGCAAAGGATTGCGTTCATCCAGAGCTTCTTCAAGTACTCTGTCGTTGAACTGTAGCCAGCTGTATTCCCGGTCCGCATAAAGACACGGGTCGCTCAGGTCAGGCATGCCTGATATTTCAACCCGGAGCCCATCAACACTATCCGTAACCAATCTATCAAAATCTGCACACTGAATTGGGAAGTTCCGCTCCATTCCTATCACGCGTGGCCTGGGTTTTGTGTTTGTTCAGATCCATCCTCAAAAATATAAGAAGATCGAAATATAAGATTTTTGCCTGTTTTATTATTTGACATTATTACCAGATGTTTGTTCAGTATAATTATAAGGGTTGAAAAGAAGACAGCTTCGAATCCACTCAACAGCCAAAATAGCCAGTTTTCGGGAAAATTTTCCCTGAACTGCGTATCAACCCTTTCAATAACCCATTTAGCCGGCTGGAGTTTTCAGTTTCCTATCCAAGGTAGGGCACATCTTCTTATAAAGTGATCGGAGATGCATTGACACTAAGACGTATATAGACTTTTGGATTAACAGAAATGTAAGAACTGTCCGAAACCTTAGCCAACTCACTACTATTTATTGATATATAGTACTAAAGATTTATAATATTATCTCTTAGAAAACAGAAAAAAATAAACAAAAAAAGAATATGGGGTATTTACAAAAACGGAAATAACAGATATTATCAGGAAAAGCCGTAAAAATAGTCAGAAAATGCTTCATTTGCTCGAGATCAAGTTATTTTGAAAGAAATTTAGAAATTATCCTGATAGTGGAACATGAAATATAAATCTATATAAATTATAGATTTTAGCTTTAAAAAAGTCCGTTAAGATTTAAAAGTCCTTTAAGATTCAAAAGTCCGTTAAGATTCAAATTGCTTTTTAACTTTTAAATTTGTCTTTTAAATGGGCATAAAACTCCTGCTCTTTTCCCGTGGTCTTCCTCAGCAATCTTTCCACAATTAACTCGGGAGTGCTTCTTGCCACGCGATTGTATACAGGGTTTCGGTTTACTATCAGTTCCAGGCTGGAATCCAGACCCTCGGCCTCTATTCCGTCCACCCTGATATCTGTCCCGGTATTTTCAAGAATCAGTTCCGAAAGGTGGGAGACAAAAACCCCAAGGCTCTCTTCGCTCCGGGCGAGGTATTCAAGAATCCCTGCTATGATTCGGGCTGAAGCTCCTGGTTCGGTAATTGATTCCAGCTCATCGGCAAGCACAAGTTTTCCGGAAGCTTCGGAAAGCACCGAAAATTGCTTGAGGGTGGTTTCAAAGGCTCCTGCATCAAGAGTCCCTTTTGACTTCCCGAAGTAATAAAGCTCTTCTACAGACCCCAGCTCAAGTCTTTTTGCAGGGACAGGAAATCCCATATGCCCGAGGATTACGCACTGAGCTAACAGTTCAAGCAGGGAGGTTTTGCCTCCAGAATTCACACCGCTCAGAAGCACAACCCGGCTTTCCAGACCTTCCGGTGAAAAGCTTGTTCTCCCGATGGAATAACTGACAGGGTCAATCTCTCCGTACCTGGCTTTCAGGAAAAGGTTTTCTCCCTTTTCAAAACCAATTCCGGCTTCAGGGACTGTCTCCGGCATGCTTAGCCGGAATTGCGCGGCAAAGCAGGCTATGGAAAATCCAAGGTCAAAGTCAAGGACCTCCCTGACAAGCCTTTCTACAGGCTGACGGAAGATTGAAAGACCTTTTGCAAGTTCCCTTTTGCGGGAAAGCCTTACTTTTCCGAGGGACATATTCAATTTTTGCCTGAGAAGCTGCAGCTGAGACTGTTCTGCCTTGAGGGGATAAGAGATTTCGTCGGAAAAAAGGGAGTCAAGCATCAGTTTTTCCTGTTTCTGGAAATTGAGCTTTTCTGCAAGTTCCTCTTTTACAGCTTCAATCTCACCCGTATAGACCCTGTGAAGTTCTTTTGCAAGCAGATCTTTAATTTCCATTCCCCCACTCACAAGCTTTATGAGTTCCTGCCCGCTCAGGGTAAGGGAGCTTGCTTCGAGAGTCCGGTTCATACGCTGGTTTGCCTCGTTTAAGGCAAAGGTCAGTACGGGATCGAGGTTTTTCAGGGCAGCCCCAAGCCTGTCAAGTTCGGGATCAAAACCTTCAGCAGGCTTTCCATCATCTCCCACTTTTAGGAGGGCTGTTTTAAGAGCCTCAAGATCTTCTTCTGAGAGTTCCTCAAAGAAATCGAAGCCTGCAGACCGCAGAGTTGATGTTATATTCAGACATGCAAGAATGCAGTCCAGGTTTCTTGCAAAAAAAGCCAGCTCTACTTCTGGCAGGATCTGCCAGAATTCCGCTCTTGAAGGGTCCTGGAAGAACTCGGGCTCAAGGTCTTCAGGAAGGTCAAAGCTAAGATAAGTATCATCAAAAACAATCACGTTAGAGTAACCTCTCGCGAGATCTACGAACTCGGAAAAATTCTCTACTGCCTGGATAGGTAAAAATGCCTGAAATCTTTCCTTAGCTGCGTCCAGAATTTTCTGTTCCCCTGAAAGGATAATCCTGTCTCTTACCCTCAAGTTTCCAGGTATCGACCTGAGCTTTTTCACACTGGAAAGGAGATTCAGAAACACCGTATCCGCAGAGAGGACGTCCGCCAGCTCCAGATACTCTCCTACAAAAGCCCTCCTCTCCTGAATAAGGTCCATGCGGGATGCAGGAAACGGGTAAAAGAGGTCCAGCTTGTCCCTCGCATGCGAAGTGTGAGCAAACGTTTTTATCAGCTCAAGCAGGCGAGAGTACAGGTCAAGGGCTTCTTTTGTTTTCAGAAAATCTGAAATTGCACACCCTTCAGCCCGAGCCCTGACATCCCTGGCAAGAGAAAGGGCAAACGCATGACTGACCCCGTTGACCTCAGAAAGCGAAGCTATATCTCCTTCAAGGATTGCCTGGAGAGCTGTGTCCTCGCTCCCGAAGTGCTCGACAAGCCTGCCGGCTACTCGCTCACCTATTCCATGAAGTTCCCGTAATCCTGAGAGTTGCTGAGAAGATGCCATATTCAAAACACTTTTAATCAGATTAGTTGAGTTCAGGGTTAAAACCGTATTTTTATATTTTTTTATTTCAGGAGAAGAGCAAGTTCTTTTTCAAGGTAGAGACGCATGGAAGCTGTATATCCGTGCGCTTCTTCAGTAGCATTATACATTGCCTTTGGCTCTTTTGCAAGGTCAAAAGTCCTGAGTGCCAGTTCGTGGGAGATTACAGTATCATTAAAAGAGTGTATCAGCACAAGCCTTGAAGGCGGTAGAGCACTCAGATAAGTGTCCGGGTCAATTGAACGGTAGAACCGATAAGCTTCAGAGTCAGCTACCCCGGCAGAACCAATCTCTTCAGTGCCGTACCCTGAAGTGCTGATTCCTATAACTCCTCTAAGGGAAGGATCAAGGGCGCAGACAATAATTGCAAATCTGCCGCCATTACTTTCCCCGAGGATCGCAAGCCTTTCGGAATCTATTTCCGGCTGGATGGAAAGTACGTCTGCGGCTTTGAGGGCGTCATAAACCATAAGGTATTCAACAGGTTCAAGACCTGCCCTGAAAAGTTCGAGGTCTTTTTCAACATTTACTGAACCCTGATTGCGCTGGTCAAGGGTAAGGGTTGCATATCCCATTTTAGAGAGCTCTGCAGCCAGTCCCTGTTCACTTTCTTTGCTAACTCCTGCTCCCGGAAGCAGAACGATGCCAGGGGGAGAAGGGCTTGAAGAAATCCTCAATAGCGCCTGGACTTTATCGCCATTGCTCTCAAAAGATACCATTTTTAGAATATCCGGATCTTCAGGAGAATAGAGGTCTTCAATTTCCTGAACCGTAAAAACAGGTTCTTCTCTCTGGGAAAAAGATAATGTGCCTGTCTCCGAAATCTCCCACGGAAGAGTTTCTTTTATGGAATTGGAAGGATTATACAGGACCCCGAAGATACCCACGACTATCAGGAGAAAGCCCAGGAGAAAAATTGCGGGTTTCGAAGTTCTGGAGCCTGAAGAAAGTCTCTTCGTATTTTTGATCTCTTTTTTTCCAGAACTATGACTGCTCAAGGGAACCCTGCCAGAAAACTGTAGTTACGGCCAGAAGCCGTTTACAGCACTTAAGAATAATACTGCTATGCCGGCAAGGGCGCCGACAATCAGCACTGTTTTGGGCTGAATATGAACCGCGTTTTTGTCAGCTTCGTAGTAGCGCATGAGCCCTGCTGAGGACTGAAGTCCGGAACCTGATTTTTTAGCCATAGTAAAACACCTTTACGAATGCAATGTGATGTTGATTAATTGATTAAAAGCTACGTTCTTGATTGGAAATCGAGTTCAATTAGAAATTTGATTTAATGTTTATATTCGCAATATCAATATTCGGTATCAATATTAAATTTCAATGTCCGACATTGATATTCGTTGTTGGTAAATCTGTAATAATTAATCTGTAATAATTATACGGAATAATATTTTTGGAATATTTGTTTTTGAAATATTATCTTGAGATTAGGAAATATAACTAACTATAAATTTATCGCTTTTTTTGAATTATTCATTAATTTGAATTACTCATTGGATAGTTACCAGATAATTTACAGTTTTCATATAATTTACATTTCTCATATATAAATCCTGCAGAGCTATTCCGGATAAGTCTTATTCTGATAAGTCCTGCGCCAGGAAATGAAGCCTGTAATCTTAAGAATCTGAAAAATCAGGGACGAGGGGCTCAGACGAGTACCTCATCCAGCAGGAAAGGCGGATAAAATACGCCTCTTTCAGTGATTACTGCAGTCACGTTTTCCATGGGAGTTGCATCAAAAGCAGGGTTGTAAACCTCAACATCTCTCGGGGCAAGCTGTTCACAGCCTGAGAACCGTAGTTCGTCAGGATTTCGCATTTCAATCTTTACACTTCCTTCCCAGCCTTTGAAATCGAATGTAGAAACCGGGGCTGCCACGTAAAAAGGAATTTCATGCTCTTTTGCAAGGATAGAGTGGGTATAGGTACCTATCTTGTTAAAAACAACATCCTGAGTAATTCTGTCAGCTCCTACGAGCACGCTGTTTACAAGTCCCTGGCGCATTGCCCAGCCAGCCATGGAATCTGCAATAAGGGTTACAGGGATTTTGTCCTGCATGAGTTCCCAGGCAGTGATCCTGCTCCCCTGGTTCAGAGGTCTTGTCTCGCAGGCAATAACTTTGATATTTTTGCCATCGGCAATAGCCGAACGTACAACTCCGAGAGCTGTACCCCAATCAACACAGGCAAGCCTTCCTGCATTGCAGTGTGTGAGTACGGTATCTCCATCTTTCAGGAATTTTGCTCCGTATTTGCCTATCAACTTATTGGTTTCGATATCCTCTTCTGCAATATCCCTGGCTTCCTGGAGCGTGATATCCCGCACTCCCTGAACATCGAAGGCATCCGAAATTGCTTTTAAGGCCCTGTCCACACCCCATGCAAGGTTTACGGCCGTAGGGCGGGTTAATTTAAGTGCTTTTGCCGCAGCCTCAAGGTCTCTGGTTATGGCTTCGATATTTTTTGCCCCGCTAAGGGAAGCTGCCAGGGCAATTCCAAAGCCTCCTGCAGCACCGAGTGCAGGCGCACCCCTGATCCTGAGAGATTTTATAGCCTCACATAGTGAACTCAGGGTTTTGCACTCTATTACTCTGTACTCTTGCGGGAGTAAGGTCTGGTCTACCAGAACCACAGAATTGGACTCTTCGTTCCAGTCAATTGTCCTCATTAAATCACTTTCCGATGTGAACATCAGGTTCTGCCGGAAAATCTTCCGACTTTCATTTCAAGCAACCCATCCGGTGAACTACCCCTCCCTAAAGTTCTGGCCTAATGGCTCAAGCTTTTGAGGGAGGTGCTTCCTGCTTCATTCTCCAGAGCAACCTCTGCGAGTCCACAGGCTCTACCTCTTGTCCCAAGAGTGCAAATTTTTTGATGTTAATAGCGGCATTAATGTCTCTATCGTGGTTAGTTCCGCAATCGGGACACTGCCACTCTCTTATTTCTTCAGTTAGATCGTGATATTTGTATCCACAAACGTTACAGGTCTTTGATGAAGGTTCCCATTGTCCTATCTTCAATATAGTTTTTCCTAACCATTCTGCTTTATACTGTAATTTCAGGACAAAACTATACCAACCTGCATCTACGGTTGATTGAGCACGATTGTGGTTTTTCATTATTCCCTTGATATTCAATGTCTCAATAGCTATTGCTTGGTTATCGCTTATGAGCTTTTTTGAAAAATTGTGTTGGAAGTCATGTCTTTGAGTTGAGATTAGTTCGTGCAGTTTTGCAAGCTTATGTACTGCCTTTCTTCTGTTTTTAGAGCCGATTACTTTTCCCGAAACTCTCCTCTGCAAACAATTCAGCCTTTCAAGAGAATTCTTCAGGAATTTAGGATTATCAATTTTCTCTCCTGTTGATAGTGCAGCAAATGTTTTGAGTCCTACGTCTACTCCGATGAGAGTAGCATGAGAAAAAGGTTCGGGTTCTGGTAGTTCTATTCCATCATCCGTTAAGACGCTTATATAGTATTTTCCAGTAGGAGTTCTCGATACTGTTAATGTTTTCATCTTTCCTTGAAAAATGTCTCTGTGCATCTTAACTTTTATCCAGCCGAATTTAGGCAACTTAATTTCTAACTTTTCTACATTAAGATCATAGTGTTGTGGAAGCTGGAAGGAAAAATGGTGATCCTTTTTGCTTTTTCTTTGAGGATAACCGAATCCGAAATTGAAAAAGTTTGTGAAAACTTTATTAAGATTTCGGTTTGCTTGCTGAAGTGCCCCGGCGTTAATCTCTTTTAGCCAGGGATATATTTCTTTTAGAACTAACAAGTGATTATTAAGATCAAATTCAGAAATACTTATTCTACACTTTCTATATAATGTAGATTTAATATTTAGAAGTTTGTTATAGACGAACCGAGTACTACCGAAGTGTTTTTCCATAAGAACTTTTTGTTCTTTGTTAGGGTAAATCCTGTATCGGTTTCCTCGTTTCATTAGCATTATATATGTTTTGAAACTATGTTAAAATTAACAGATTTACTATCTATAGGATGTCGGGAAGTTGACGGCTTCCATCCCCCACCTGTTCGATCCGGTAAACCGGATCTCCTGAGGAGGGGGTCTTCTCGCCTTAAGAGATAAAAACCTATTCGAGCTTTCCTTTTACAGAGGGTGAATGTTTCGCTTCCAGATCATTATCAGACAACCTGAAAACCTGGAAACCTAAAAACCTTAATAAGGAAGTTTAAATTAAAAAACCTGTGTCTGGGATTAAAAATTCTAGTAAAAATAGATATAAGTTAGCTGTTCAGAAGCCGGACATCAGGTTAATAATTTTGTTCCATTATAAGCTAGTAAATTTTGGATACATTTTAGAGGTATATAAAGAAATGTAAAATTTCTTTCATGAGGGGCAAAGTTAGATATAATAGATTTATAAAGTTACAGTACAAATAAGAGAAGATTTTAAATCCATAGCTGAGATACAGGAAGATTTGTAATTTCAGAAATTTATACTTTCATAACTTCAAGGACCTTGAATCCGTAAATCCTTGGGTCCGTAAATATTTGGATCCGTAAATTTTGAAGGTTTTGAGAATCTGTCGTTTCGTGCAAGTTGTGGTTTATGAGAGTCAGGGTATTCATCGGAGAGTAAGCGCTTATGACAAAAATAAAAATAGCAATTGCAGGAATCGGGAACTGTGCAAGCTCTTTGATACAGGGCATCGAGTACTATAAAACCGAGGATAAAGATCCCATAGGACTTATGCACAGGGACATCGGAGGGTACAGGCCCGGCGATATCGAAGTTGTTGCTGCCTTCGACATTGATGCCAGGAAGGTAGGAAAGGATGTTTCCGAGGCGATATTTGCTCCCCCGAACTGCACAGCAGTTTTTTGTCCTGATATCCCTCCCGCAGGTGTGAAGGTTAAGATGGGCAGGGTTCTTGACGGGGTCTCCGACCACATGAAGAACTACGGGGAAAATTACACGTTTGTCGTCAGCAGGGAGCCTGAAGCCACAAAAGCAGAAGTTGTAAAAGAGCTGAAAGATTCAGGCGCTGAAATGCTTCTTAATTATCTCCCTGTCGGTTCTGAAGAAGCTGTCCGTTTCTATGCCGAATGCGCCCTTGAAGCCGGAGTGGCTTTAATCAATAATATGCCTGTTTTCATTGCAAGCAACCCCGAGTGGGCAGAGAAGTTTGAAGAAAAGAATATTCCTATTATAGGCGATGATATCAAAGCCCAGCTTGGGGCAACGATTACCCACAGAGTCCTTGCAGACCTGTTCGAAAAGCGTGGTGTAAAGCTCGAAAGGACATATCAGCTGAACACTGGAGGAAACACCGATTTCCTCAATATGCTCAACAGGAACAGACTTGCTTCCAAGCGTGAATCAAAGACTGAAGCAGTCCAGTCCGTGCTCTCTCATAAGCTTGCGGATGAAAATATTCACATAGGACCTAGCGACTACGTTGCCTGGCAGAAAGACAACAAGGTCTGCTTCCTCCGAATGGAAGGCAAGCTCTTTGGAGATGTACCTATGAATATAGAACTCCGGCTTTCTGTGGAAGATTCCCCCAACTCTGCAGGCGTAGTTATTGATGCTGTCCGCTGTTGCAAGCTTGCTCTTGACCGCGGGATAGGAGGCGTACTATACTCCCCGGCTTCCTACTTCATGAAACATCCGGCTATCCAGTACCCTGATGATGTGGCATATCGCAGAACTGAAGAATTTATAGCTGGTACAAGGGAGCGTTAAAGCAGGAGGTAGAAAAACTCCAGAAGGAAAAAATTACAGAAGGAAGAAAATTCCTATAAAAGCGATTTTAATGCCAGAAAATCCCGGAGACATCCGGGACTTTTACTTTTTCAGGACTTTTACTTTTTCAGGACTTTTATTTTTTCTGTTCCGAAATGTTTTTTATTAAATGAAATTTTCTACGGAATTCACTCAATCTTTTTACCGATTTAACGAATCCCTTCTGCTGTAATTGTAAATTCTGCGCTTGAGCCTTCAGGACGTGAGCGGTGTTTATAGAGAATGGCGCGTCTTGTACCTGTACCTGTTTTTTCCAGCTGGATGATTGCCTTTGAAATGTGTTCCAGAGAAGTTCCCCCCAATGGGCGCACTCCTCCTGCAGTCATGTCTGAATATACCTGATTTGTTATAATTGCGGTAAAACCGTATTTACGGGAAAGGGCATGCAAGAACCCTATCTGGTTAGCAAGTTCTCTACGGTTTTTTATGCCGGTCTCCTCATCTTCGAGTTCAAACCTATAATATGAAGTCGCAGAGTCCAGAACCACGAGTCCGATATTCTCACCTGCTATTCTCTCCACCTCTCTTACAGCTGCATACTGCTCTTCAAAACTCAGGGGTTCATAGATAATTATGCTCCTAGCTATTTCCTTTGCATTTTCTCCTGCGATCTGTTTGAAACGAACAGGAGAAAGCCCTTCAGTATCTATGAAAATGACTTTCTGCCCCTGCTTTACACATTCCACTGCAAGCTGAATGCAGATGTTTGTTTTTCCGGTCCCTGCGGCTCCGAAGACCTGAGTTACGATCCCTCTCTCGAAACCTCCTCCCAGGAGGTCGTCAAGGGGCTTACAACCGGAAGGTAATAGTTTCTCTATGACGTGACACCTCTTTTTGCACTAGAGAGAGGTATGAAAGACCAATGATATAATGCTTTTTTCGTCATTTTTTGTCTTTTTCTAAAAATAAAGCTGCGGAGACATAAAAAGGTAAAAGAAACAGGAGAAGAGAAGATAGAGAGGGGGAAAAGAAGAACATGAAACCATAAAAAGAGGAACATTGAACCGAATAGTTAAAAAAGAGGGAGTTTAAGAAATGGAGAATAAAATTCAGGATCTAAATTAGGAAACCCGAAAGATTCAAAGGTTCTATAGCGAAATAAAACTACGGAAGACATATAAAAGAATCTGTCATAAAAGAGTCTCTCTTTATTTATAACCATAGTCTTTTGCTACAGGTCACGTCTTTTTACGCGGCAAAAATATACTGGAGACATCCTTCACTAATATATTATAATGTTCTCAAGGAATAAAGCCATATAGATGATATCCATAACTATATCCATTAAAGTGCCTTCCACACCAGATAAAGCCTTCTGTACTTGAAAATGTTTTCACAAATCAGGCATTTTTTTAAAAACAGAAGCCCTTAAGTTTGTCACCAGATCTGATAACAAATAACTATCTTTGTATACAAAGTAAGAGGGTCATTATATCCAAAGATGGGTTGAAAAACCATTATAAGTAAGATCGGGCATTTAGAATAATTACCTGGAAATAAAGATAACCTCACTCAATAGAGTGAAAAATGATATCTAAAGGGCACTCTTTGGAAACTGCATGCCCTGTTCCGATATTGCTGACTAGTTTGGGAGAGTTATTATACGATTAATAGGGTTGGCTAAGGAATGGTACCCGTGTGGAGTTTTGTTTTATTGTTGCGATGCTCTGCACCAGCATACTCATTCCCCACACACTGAAAATAAAAGAGATATGTCAGAAAGATGCATGTAAAAAACATGCAAAATACGAGAAAAAAATGCAAAAATATACTGTACCATAAATACTGTACCATAAATACTGTACCATAAATACTGTACCATAAATACTGTACAATAAATAGAGGGGCGCAAAGCATGGCAAAAATAATAGTATACACAACGGAACGTTGTCCTAAGTGCAATAAATTGAAGAAATTTCTGGAATCAAATTCAGTACCTTTCGAAGTAGCAGATATGTCTACACCGGAAGCCCTGACTGAACTGCGCTTCAATGGAGTCTTTACAGTGACAGCACCTGTTTTACAGATTAATAATGACATGTTCCTGACACATGAAGAGCTCTTCCGCGGGGAAGAAGTGAACTCGGAAAAACTCCTGGGAATTGTATAATGCAGGCATCTGAAAATATAAAAACAATTAAAAACTTTGCAGATTCCATCCTATCCTATACAACTGCTGAAGATGAGAAAATGACAGGCGAGATTTTCTTAACCAATGACGAATTATCTGACAGCCAGCCAGTGCAACAGGCACTTATCGGGCTCTCAACCTCTTCCCTCCCCAAAAATGACCAGTTATCTGACAATCAGCCCGTACAAAAGACACTTGATGGGCTGTCCGTCTCTCCTCTCCCCAGAGTCAGGACAACAGAAGGTTTCATTCTTAACTGGGACAGGAATATCATTGTAAGCCAGCTCCTGAAAGAAACAAAATTAAGCGAGATCTTCTATAATAAACCCTCAATCACAAAAGAAGAAGCCGTTGATATTGCAAAAGAAGCGGAAAGAATCATCCGAAAGATGAATATTAAGTTCCTGTCAGGGCCTCTTATCCGTGAAATAGTAAACAATATTCTTCTTGACAGAGGGCATGTGGAATGGAGAAATATAATGACAAGAGTCGGGGCGTCTGTTTACGATGCCTATGAAATCGACTCCGGATACGGCTTTGGGGCAAACGATAATGCAAACCAGCTGAACAATGCTGAGACTTCGCATAAAAGAAAAGCCGACAAAATGTCCAAAGAGCAAAATCTCCTACTGATGCCAAAAGAGCTTGCAGACCTGCACCTTAATGGCGACTTCCACATCCATGACCTCGAATACATGGGCACAAGACCTTTTTGCCAGGACTGGGACCTTCGCTACTTCTTTTATTACGGGCTTATGCCTGACGGAGTAGGAACACAATCAAGTGTTGCAAAACCCGCAAAGAATGCCGAAGTAGCTTTCCTTCATGCTGTAAAGGCGATGGGCTCAGCCCAGACTAATTTCGCAGGCGGGCAGGGCTTTTACAATTTTCTGACCTTTATTGCCCCTTATCTGGAAGGCAAGTCCGAAGTTGAGATCAGGCAGCTTATGCAGATGTTCGTTTATGAAATGATGCAGATGATGTGTGCAAGAGGCGGACAGACTGTCTTTTCTTCTGTGCAGCTTTCCCCCGGAGTTCCGAGGCTCTGGAAAAACATTCCTATCGTGGCCATGGGCAAAGTCTGGGACGGAAAGCAGGCTCCTTTCAGAACCTACGGAGAATTCGAAAAAGAGGTCCGTCTCGGGTTCAGGGCTCTTATGGATGTCATGCTTGAAGGAGACGCCTGGGGCAAACCTTTCAGCTTCCCGAAACCAGAAATCTCTCTCGAACCCGACTTCATGGAAGAGGACGAGAGTTTTAACAGGGTTCACCCCGAGCTTCCGACTTACAAAGAACTTTACAGGATGACCTTTGAACTGGCTGCCAAATTCGGAACTCCCTATTTTGATAACCAGCTTCCGGAGTACAGAGGCGCAGGAGAAGGAATTTCATGCTACCAGTGCTGTGCCTACCAGTTCTCTGCAAACCCTACCGATGATAAAGAATTCGGTGATAAGCTTCGTTTCAAGGATGGAAAACATTTCTCCATGGGCTCGTGGATGGTCCTGTCTTTAAACTGTCCCAGGGCAGCATACAGAGCTGAATATGATGACGAAAAACTATTCAATGAGCTTAAGACCCTGATGAACAGAGGTGTGGAAGTCTTCAAGATCAAGAGAAGATGGATGAACAGCCTGATCAAGAAAAACAGGATTCCCTTTGCAGCCCAGTGCCCCAAGGACCCGAACACCGGTGAGAAAGGGGCAATGGCTGTGGACTTCGACAGCCTTGTGTATACTATTGGAATAGTAGGGATCAATGAGATGGTCCAGTACCACACTGGCTACCAGATCCATGAGTCTCCTGCTGCGTATAAGCTTGCCATCAGGGCTATGTTCGAAATGAAAATGCATGCTCAGAAGCTCTCGAAGGAAAATGGCATGGAAATTGCCCTTGCAAGGACTCCTGCAGAAACTACAGCCCAGCGTTTTGCAGTTTCAGACCTCCTGCACAGGGAATACGCTGACAAAGCCGAACTCACAATTAAAGGGGATTTGAAGACCGCAATGAAGGAGTTCAACGAGACGCGTGATCTGCCAATTTACTATACCAACGGGACTCACATTCCTCCCGGAGCCGATATTTCCCTGCCTGAAAGGATAAAGTACGAACACACTTTCTTCCCGATAGTAGATGGCGGAAATATCATGCATATCTGGCTTGGAGAAGGGAAACCTGACCCTGACGGCCTGCAGGAGCTTGCCATGCATATAGCAAAGAACACACAGACGGGTTACTTTGCCTTCACAAGGGACATGACAGTATGCACTGACGAGGGATATGTAGCCACTGGCCTGCTGGACAAATGCCCGAAATGCGGGTCTGAAAACGTGCAGCACCTCTCAAGGATCACTGGCTATCTCCAGTCCGTAGAAGGCTGGAACAGGGGCAAGCGCCAGGAACTTAAGGACAGGAAGCGCTACAACACAGGGGAACTCAAGTGAGTTCCCTTAAACTCTTTTTTTACGCAAAATAGAAATCGTAATTATGTAAATTGGAAATGGTAACTGCTATGAAAGTGAATTACGCAGGCACTGTCCCGATCTCAACTCTTGACTGGACAGGAAAGGCTGCGATCACCATCTTTTTTCGAGGATGTCCTCTTCGCTGCCCTTACTGCCAGAACCATCCGTACCTTGAAAGATCGAGTCTGGTAGAACTTGACTTTGTGAAGGAGGAAATTAAAACATCAAAACCTTTTGTAAGCACGGTTGTTTTTTCGGGAGGGGAGCCTCTTATGCAGGAAGCTGTTATTCCCCTGGCTGAGTTTGCAAAGAGTCTCGGGCTTTTAGTTGGAATCCACACAAACGGCTGCTACCCTGAAAGAGTGAATGAGCTTGTTGAGCGAAAACTGGTTGATAAGTTATTTATCGACATAAAAGCCCCTCTTGATGATCCAGAGCTCTATGGAAAGGTCGCAGGATGGAAGGAATATAAAGGGGCAAGCAGTGTCTTCAAAAAAACTCCAGAGGAGATCATTGTAGCCGTTGCAAAAACGATAGAGACTGCAGATGCCAGTGGCGTGGAACTGGAGCTACGGACGACAGTAATAAGGGGTTTAATCGGAAGCGAAGAAGACATTGCCAGTGTAGTTGCCTGGATTTCGAAAAACGTGAAAAACAGGGAAGTTACCTATGTATTGCAGCAGGGAATCCCGGAACACAGCCTTCAGGAGGATCTCAGGAAAATCAGGGCTCTGGAAAGGGAAGAACTTCTAAAACTTGGAGAAATAGCAAAAGGCTTCCTGGGAAAAGTAAGGATAAGGACAAAAGAAGAAGGAGAAGAAATTGTTTGATTCGATTTGGAATCATCAAATAACCTTACTCTAATCTGATCATCAAGTAACTTTATCCTGACCTGATCATCAAGCAATTTTACTGGCAGCTGATAATTTACCAAAATTTATTATATATTTATGGTATTTTTCGCTGCATTCTACTGCATTTTTCTCTTTTTGCTTATATTCTTCTAAACATATTTTGATCCATTAACCCTTTCCACCTTTTCATTGATTTCTATCTCATTGATTTTACCTACCAAGTTTTTACCTACAGGTTTCTACATACCAATTTTTACAGAAAAAATATGCTTAGGTTCAAATTCATTTGAAGTTTACAAAAGTCTTATACATGCCAAAGCATAAAAGACACTGATTAAACCCCTGGTAAAACCCCACTTGCCTGGAATTCAATACACTGTACCGGAAAGTACAGATATCCGGAAAGTTTCCCTATAGTTTCTCCGGCAATATCCCTTCTGTACTCCTGTATAATACCGAAAACTCCTGTATGCACGCCACCAAACTTTTGTGTAACCTTCAGGGTTACAAAAGTTAAATAAAGGAGAGGAACTCAGTCCATTTTAACCCGGAGAAAGGGACGTATCTATAAAAAAGGAAAGCAGAAGTAATCGCTCCCAAAAAATGACCATGAAAGAAATAAAAGTATCTTCCGTCGGAGAGCGCGCTCTAATCTCCCGCTTATCTGAGATTTTCAATGCCCCTGAAGGAAAGGATAGAGGACAGAAAGGAATCATTATAGGTGCCGGTTCCGATGACTGTGCTGTCCTTGACCTGAAAGGTGAAGACTGCCTGGTTGCTACGACTGATATGCTGCACAGGACCACGGATTTTCCGGCAGAGATGACTCCCTGGCAGATGGGCTGGATGTCCGCAGCCGTAAACCTGAGCGATATTGCAGCTATGGGTGCAGAGCCTGCAGGGCTCCTGATGGCTATAGGCATGCCTGCAGATACTGAAATTGCTTTTGTCGAAGATCTTGCAAGAGGCATACAGGCGTGTGCCGAGTTCTGCGGTACTGCTGTTATCGGAGGTGACCTCGATACCCATGCAGAACTGACAATTACAGGGACAGCCCTGGGAAGAGTTAAAAAAAGCCAGCTCCTCCTTCGAAAAGGGGCAAAGCCCGGAGACCTTGTCTGCGTTACAGGATATACAGGGTCAGCTGGAGCCGCCCTTAAGGCGATTCAGTCAAAAAAGTCGGTCAGCGAAACTGTCCTGAAGGCTCTTTTTGAACCCATTCCCCGAACGCAGGAAGCCTGGAAACTGGCTGAGTCGGGTGCAGTCACATCCATGATGGATACAAGTGACGGACTTGCTATGTCTCTTTATGACCTTGCCAGGCAGAGTAAAATAGGTTTCAAGATCAGGGAAAATGCCCTTCCCATCCTCCCGGAAGTTAGAGAGTTTGCCTCAGGTCCGGGGGAACTGCTGGAATTTGCCCTTTACACAGGCGGAGACTTCGAACTTATTTTCACAGTTGACCCTGAACGGCTGAAAAAAGTACAAAATATATGTAACTTGACTATCATAGGGGAATGCACAAAGTATGAAACGGGCATTATGCTCGAATCCCCGGAATTCAGGCTGACAGCTATAGAACAGCGGGGATACCAGCAGCTAAAAGCTGAAACGGCTAATTAGCCTTCCTGAATAAACTGACGTTAACCCCCATAAACTAAAAGCCTGGAGTGAGAGAAGGAAAATTAAAAATTATTGGCTGATAAAATTCACACGATCACAAAAATAGAACAAACTTCAGGTTAAACGGACTAAATTCGTAACTATATAATTTATGCACAAGGTTCAGAAGGATAGAATATGAAAAAAACTAGTCTACAAATATTTACAGCAATTATGGCGCTCGGGCTATTGTTCTGCGGGAC
The DNA here is from genome assembly GCF_055385895.1 of Methanosarcina subterranea. Lineage (NCBI taxonomy): Archaea > Methanobacteriati > Methanobacteriota > Methanomicrobia > Methanosarcinales > Methanosarcinaceae > Methanosarcina > Methanosarcina subterranea. The sequence goes on from NZ_AP042426.1 coordinate 4,953,367, forward strand.
TGCAAGTGCAGTTCCAAGTATAGTAGCAGTATCGCCCTCGGCGAATTCGACTGTGCCAGGGACGGTGGGCGACACTCAAACGTTCAGCATCACAACAAACGAAAATGCAACTGTCTTATGGACTGAAGACGGCGTGTCCAAAACAATACAAACTGATGGAAGCAATATTTCAACTCTCAGCCATGTCATCAAATCGAGTTCGTACCATGTGACAGCTTCCATAGACGGTGTAGGACAAATATCAGACTGGAACGTGGTAGGTACAACAGGAGTTCCTGTGATTACCTTATCCTCACCCTCGAATTCAAATTTCACCAGTGACGTTGGAGTACCACAGACATTCACCGCGGATGTGAGCCCGGCAGCGGATATGAAATGGTACCTTAACAACGTCGAAGTCCATAGTGATACCTCAGTAATTTCATCCACGTATACCAATAATTCTGCAGTAGCAGGTTCATACACACTTGAAGTAAGAGCAGAGAACGCTAATGGGACAGATTCAGAATCCTGGACATGGACAGTAGGTTCTTCCTCAGGTAACAGTGAAGTTCCTGTAGAAGTTAATCCTTCAAAGGAAAAAGTTGAGATGTCTCAGGGAGCAAACCAGACTTTCTATGTCAATTCTACAAATAGCCAGAATATCAACGTACAATGGATTGTCGGGAACGAGACGAAGAAAACAGACAGCGGAAGCGGTATAACCTCATCCTCATATGACTTCAAGGGAGACACCTCCGGAACCTATAATCTTAGCGCAGTGGTTACCGATCCAAGCGGTAATTATGATTCATTGACAAAAACATGGAATGTAACAGTCCAGTCAAAATATTATTCAAGCGGGAACAGGATCTGGGATGAAGACCTTGGGTTATCCACTACATACACATGGAACGCTCAGAGTTACTCAGGTTTCTACTATGACCTTGATACCGGAGAGTCTTCTGAAGAAATGACCATTACGGGAATAGGCAGAAACATAGATGACGGAGACATCGAGTACATCACAAAACCTACCGAAACTGCGTTTGAATACGGGAGCTGGGGTTCATACCAGATAATAGGATTCATGGCAGAGAAATATTTCGCAGGTTACAGTAAAACTAACTCCACTGTTATAGGGGAAGATGTAAGCCTGATATCCGACGGCGTACTTTCCAAGATCCTGATCGACAGTGATGATAAAGAGTCCGCATATTCAGGAGATTCCTTTGAACTTGAAGACGGTTATGCCCTGAATATTGTAGAAGTTGATATCAATGGAAAAAGCGTCTGGGTCCAGCTTGAAAAGGACGGAGACGTGGTAGATGATGATTTCATCACCTCGGATAGTAATTACATCTATGAAACCGAAGTAGGAGAATCAGAAGACGTACCCATAATTATTGTCCATTTCGGTACGGTTTTTGCAGGCGCTGAAACTTCTGCTGTCTTCATACAGGGTATCTTCCAGGTCTCAGACACCTATATAGAACTTACAAAAGACGATTCCTATGGGGAAATGGAAGTAACGTCCATCAGTAGCAGTGAAATAAGAATGAAGAATGAGGACGATATAAGCCTTGATAAAGGGGACACAATCGACCTTATGGGCAAGATACAGATTCAGGTGGCTGATGACAGCAAACTGCGCTTTGCCCCGGTCCTTGATACCTCGGAAGAAGGAATTTATGAACTGCGCGGGACTGTCTATGATAAAGATGTCGATGGAGACTCTCTTCCAACATGGACTCCCTACAACTTTGAAGGCTTCTATTACAACATAGATGAGGGAATAGGAACCGAAAAGCTGGAAATCCAGCAGTTAGATGGCAGGGAAATTCCCTCGGGAAAACTTGTCTACACATCCACACCTCAACCTGTTCAGTTTGAACACAAGGCATGGGGCAATTTCACAGTTGTCGGGTTCAAGGCAGAGAAATACTTTGCAGGATATCCCGATAATACCGTCAATGGAGAAATTGATGGTGTAAGCCTCCTCTCAGATAATGTCCTTTCCAAAGTCCTTACAGATAGCGATGACAAAGAGTCCATGTACTCGGGTTCTGCCCTTGTGCTTGAGGACGGCTATTCTCTGAACATTCTGGAAGTAGATATTAACGGGGATACCGTATGGGTCCAGCTTAAAAAGGACGGAAAAGTTGTAGATGACGAATTCATCACCTCGAATGACGACTACATATATGAAACCGAAGTCGGAGAAGCAGAAGACGTACCCATAATCATTGTCCATTTCGGTACGGTTTTTGCAGGTACTGAGACCTCTGCTGTCTTCACCCAGGGTATCTTCCAGATCTCGGATGATTATATTGAGATTAATAACGGAGATACCTTCGATGAGATGGAAATCAGCAGCGTCTCCTCTGAAAATGGCATTACAATGAAGAACGATGATGGCATCGGGCTTGATGACGACGAAACCATTGATATTATGGGCGATGTCAAGTTCAAGACAGCTGATTCCAACACTCTCAGGTTCTACCCATTCGTTGAAGTTGAAACTGCAAGTGGAGAAAGCAGGGAACTCAAGATAAATTTGCCTGATGAGATTATTGTAGGCGACACTTTTGATATTGAAGTGACTGCAGGTGAAAACCCGATAGAAGGCATTACCGTAAAGGTCAACTCAACAAGTACGGGCAAAACCAACGCCGATGGGATTGTTGAGTACACTGCCGAAAAGGAAGGAACTTTCAAGGTTACTGCAGAGAAAGATGGGTACACTACAGCAAACAAGAACATGAAGGTCATTCCTCCGAAAGAGAAAATGAGCCTCAATATCTCTCCTGAAACAGTATATGTGGGAGATGAGATTACTATAGAGGCCTTAAAAACAATCGGAGGAGACCCTATTGAAGGTGCAAACGTCTCAATTAATAGTAAAGCTCTTGGGAAAACCGGATCCGACGGAAAAATTACGTACACTGCTGAGGAAGTCGGCAAGTTAAAAATAAGCGCCACCGGAGAGGGTTTCCTTGATAAGAGTGTTGAGGTTAATGTAAAGGACTACGAAGCTGTCTTCGAGTTCTCCAACCTGGTAATCGACCCGATAGAAGTCAGAGCCGGGAAGGAAGCAACAATCACTATTGATGCCGAAAATACAGGTAATGCTGCAGGAGAATACGACGTAGAACTGTTTGTGAACGGAAGTTCGGTTGATTCGCAGCAGATTTCCCTTGATGTGGGTGAAAGCACAATAGTGACTTTCGAACACAGCGAAGAAGTACCAGGCACCTATACTGTCAAAGTAGGAGGGCAGGAAGCCACCTATACGGTAAAAGAAAAGTCTTCTATGCTGCTTTATGCCCTGCTGACTATTATCCTGTTACTGGGCGGCGGGATGGCTTACATGTTTACCAAAGGCGGCTGGACTGTGGCAACCCTGCAGGCAAAGATGAATGAACTTGTTAAATCAGCGAACCTTAAAAAGTAAGATTAACAGAAAGCTGAGAAAGAAAACTGAGAAAGAAAGCTGAGAAAGAAAACTGAGAAAGAAAGCTGAGAAAGAAAGCTGAGAAAACAGGAAGCTCAAACAAAAACGAAATTCAGATTCCCGCGTTAACTGAAAAACGCGGGTTTTTTTCTATTTTAAAAATATCCGGTTTTACTCCATTTTCTTAATCGCACGTTCGATGGCATCTATCAAGCTGTTCTTCGGGGCGATGGTTGTGACGGGTATATTCAGGATTTTTTCCACTGTAGGGCCCACGATGGGGGCACATACCAGGGCTTTTGCTCCGTCCCTTTCAGCATTTACGGCTGAAATAATTGCTTCTTCCATAGAGATCGCCGAGTATTCCCTGATGGTTATAAGCCTGCCGCCAATCTTTTTCTTCGTCTCAACGATGTTATCGAGCACCGAGCGGGCAGCAATTACGGCGATAAAGTCCCCACTATCTGACTCCTTGATATCACGGATCGTTTTTACAATCTGGCGGAGGGTTTTGATGTTAGGGTCCCGGTTTCCCGATAGGATCTTATAGAGGGTACTCGGAGGGATGTTTGCCTTTTTCGCAAAATCCACGGCAGTAAGGTTAAGATCTTCCTTAATTACAGCGGAAAGTGTTTTCTGAAACACTTCATCGGACTCGAATGCGGATTTGATGACCTTCTCTGCAACATTCATTAAAATTCAACCTCTGATCCTGTAAAAGATTTCAATAAATGTTAAGGATTTACGTTTTACAGGAGTTTTGTTCCTGAATGAGAAATATCTCCAGATGTATTAATACATTTGGGTTATAATGGAAAGGTATTTGAGAAAGTATATATAGTAAATTTCAAAGAATATTAACGCGTAAGAGACTGACCTTTATTTTCACGGGAATTTCATTTCAAGCAAGAAATGAAAGAATGGGATGGGATGGCTTTTTTAACAAATTTGTGAAAAGCCAGCAAAGAAAGGGTGGAAAAACCTGCAGATTTTCCCGAAGAAAACTCAATCCCAGTATATCTTATTTAGCAGGTAAGATCTATTATTGATAGAAGAATTGATAGAAGAGGCAATATTGAGGTGAAGTTTTGAGAAAATCAAGCATATTTATTCTTGCTTTACTGCTGATCGCATCTATCTTCGCATCCGGTTGTGTATCCGAGGATGAAGATACAGATGAAAACGTAACTGGAGAAGCCCCTGCAATTACCCAGCTGAACATTGGCTACCAGCCGAGTACCCACCAGATTGCATACATGACTGCCTATGAAAAAGGATGGTGGCAGGAAGACCTTGCACCTTACGGAATTACAAAAATAACCGAACGCCAGTTTCCAACAGGCGCTCCAGAAATGCAGGCTATGATGATTGGAGAACTGGATGTAGCTTATGTTGGAGCAGCCCCTGTAATTCCAGCTCTTAGCCAGGGTCTTGATGCAAAGATTGTTGTGCCTGTACAGATAAATGGTTCAAGCCTTGTCCTTAGACCCGAATACGAGTATGAAAGCCCTGAAGACCTGAGGGGGCTTACAATCGCTACATTCCAAACAGGAACAATTCAGGACACTCTGCTTAGAGAATGGCTCAAGGAAAACGGACTTGACCCTGAAAAAGATGTGACAATCCGTGGAATGACCCCTGGAGACGCTGTCACAGCTATCTCAGCCAAACAGGTTGCTGCTGTGTTCCTGCCTCATCCTTCTCCAACAGTTGTCGAAGAAGAAGGTAACGGACGTACCATTGTACAATCTGGAGAGATGAGTCCGAACCATGCCTGCTGTGTGCTCGTGGTGAGTGGAAAACTTATCAGAGAGCACCCAGATCTTGTAGAGCAGATAGTAAAAACCCATATTAAGGCAACTGAATACAATCAGGCAAACGAAGATGAAGCCGCCCAGATCTATTCAAATAAGACTACAGAGAATGTGGAAGTTGTCAGGAAATCTATCGAGGAATGGGATGGAGCCTGGATTACAGACCCTTCACTGATTGAAGACTCAACTGTCAATTACTCAAACATTCAGTATGAGCTTGGATACACTCAGAAACCTCTGACAGAGGAAGAAATCTTTGATACAAGCTTTTACGAGAAAGCAGTCAACGAAGAGTAAACCAGCAGTAAGTAAAAAATGAAGATTTAACGAAAAAAAGGAGTCATCTGCTTCTTGCTTTATAAGGAGCAGTTTGGACTCAAATTTATTTGAAAAGTGAAACATGCCGGAAAGATAAAAAACTAAGAATCCTTTTAATAAGACATGAAAATTAATTTCATAAAAACAATCGAAGAAAAAGGCGTTGAAGCATTATCTCTTATATTCGCAGTTGCTATATGGCAGCTTGCAGCGGACAGGATCGTACAGAACAAATTGCTTCTGCCGAGTTTTTATGACGTGGTAATCTCTTTTTTCGTTATTGTCAAAAACGGATTACTTTATACGGATACCCTGACAAGTTTACTTCACTTTTCAATTGGTATTGCTGCTGCGTTTATACTCGGAATCCCTCTGGGAATTGTCATGGGATGGTTTAAAGCAGCAAACAGGGCACTAGACCCTATAATAGAAATCCTGCGTCCGATTCCTCCTCTTGCCTGGATTCCCTTTGCAATAGTATGGTTGGGGCTTACCCATCGGGCAGCAGGTTTTGTTGTATTTGCAGGAATGATCTTTCCCATTATCATCAATACCTATACGGGTCTCAAAAATGTACCGAGAGTTTATGTTGAAGCAGCAAAGGTTCTTGGCTGTACCCGAAACATAGACCTCATCCGGTTTGTTGCGATTCCCTCAGCCATGCCTTCAATTGCTGCAGGGATCAGGATTGCAATGGGCGTAGGCTGGATGTGCCTTGTAGCTGCAGAGATGTTCGGGGTCAGCAATAGTGGGCTTGGCTACCAGATATGGCACAATTATTATCTGCACAGGATGGATTTTGTACTTGTTTATATGCTCCTGCTGGGATTCATAGGTCTTTTGATCGACCGCTTCTTCAGGAATTATGTAGACTCAAAGCTACTCAGATGGAGTTCAGGAACTGTGGTATAAAATGGGTAGAGTAAGCGTAAAAAACGTTTCACGTATCTTCAGTAAAAAAGAAGATGGATCCGGAACCGAAGCTCTGCATAATATAAGTTTTGATGTGCAGGATGGGGAGTTTATCTGCCTCCTCGGACCTTCGGGCTGCGGGAAGACAACACTGCTCCGAATAACCGCAGGGCTTGAGACCCTGACTTCAGGAGAGATCACACTCAATGGAGTTCCTATAACAGGCCCTGACCCCAAAAGAGGCATGGTTTTCCAGCAATATTCCCTCTTTCCCTGGAGGACAGTTATAGATAATATCACTTTTGGACTGGAAATGCAGGGGATAAAAAAGAGTGAAGCCCGGAAACAGGTAGAGAAATATGTAGAGCTTGTGGGCCTGAGGCAGTTCAAAAACAGCTACCCGCACGAACTCTCAGGAGGTATGCAGCAGAGAGCAGCCATTGCAAGAGCCCTTGCTAACGAGCCGGAGGTTCTTCTGATGGACGAACCCTTCGGAGCTCTTGATGCTCAGACTCGAAATGTACTCCAGGATGAACTCCTGAGGATATGGGAACAAAAACATGTAACATTCCTTTTTGTAACGCATAGTGTGGATGAAGCTGTCGTCCTCTCTGACAGGATAGTGGTCATGACTTCAAGACCTGGAAGAATAAAGGAGATTGTAACTGTGGACCTGCCTCGCCCGCGAAGCCGCACCAGTCAGGAAGTAAACCGTTTAAGAGACCATGTCCTCAAACTTCTGGAAGAAGAAAGATTCAGCAAGTGAATTGTTGAAAAAAGTGCAGGCTATGAAGAGAGTAAGCTGTCGAAAGAGAGTTACCAAAAGAAGTTGTGTAGAAAAAGTAATCAAAGAAGTTGTGTAGAAAAGTAATCAAAAGAAGTTGTATAGAAAAAGTAATCAAAAGAAGTTGTATAGAAAAAGTAATCAAAAGAAGTTGTGTAGAAAAGTAATCAAAAAAAGAGTTATCGAAGAAGGGGTCCTTCAAAGGAAAGCAGCTGTTAAAAGAAATCTGCTAAAGAGAAATTTTCTAAAAAAAGTAAGAATAAGTCATTAACATGAGATATAAGCGAACCGAAATCATTGTTCGGCACGAATAATCACTTTTGTTAGCGGCTCTACTCTTTTTACGGCAACTTTTCCCACAAGTTCAAGAGTCCCTCCCGCTTTAACTGAACCGAGAGAGCAGCCAGGTCTTACACGGATATCCCCTTCGCAGGCTGCAAAATTTACCTTCGCTCCGTCAAGAAGGACGAGTTCGGAGACTGTTTCCATACTGCCCAGAATTTTTGCTGCCGCACAAACAAGGGCACTTTCGGCTTTCACATTGCCCTGAACAATCGAACCTTTCCCGAGTTCAAGCCTTCCAGACACAGTGAGACTTTTCCAGAACTTTACTTCCTGCCCGACAATAACATTGCCGTCCAGAATAACGTCCTCTTCGAGAAAAACTTTTTTTTCAATCACATAAGTGTTGGACCGGGGGTGGTACTTGATAAAGCGCATCATTAAAAATCACTCCGGGTTAATGTCCCCGGCTATCGATAGAAGAAAGCCGTAAACAACTGATTCTTAAGGCATTTATAAAAACTTTGCCAATTCGATTTCAAAGTATGATTGAATACTTATTATATAATAGCATCGAATGTTCATATCAGAAAACCTCAGAAATCCCAACTTAGAGCCTCAGCAAAAGATTGGTAAAGGACTATATATAAATAAAATATGAATAAAAAAACCAGATCATGAAAATAGGACTGCAGAAAAAGAGATTCCGGCACATCAGGAGGCCGGAAATTATTAAGAATATTTGAAATTAGCCATAAAAAGACTGAAAAATGATTTATTCATAATTTTTCAGTCCTGTTTTTCTTATTTTAAATTGTCCTGCTTACTCAACAAGGCTGGCAAAACCGTATTTGGGAAGTACCCTTTCGATTTTGATCCTGACTTCGTCGCCGACCTTGGTGCCCGGGACAAAGACTACAAAGCCCTCTATGCGGGCAATGCCGTCTCCCTGGCGGGCGATGTCCTGAATTGTAACATCGTAGACTTCGCCTTCTTCAACAGGAACAGAACCACTTTCTTCTCTGAACATGAAAACCATTCCTTTAAAGGTTAAAGTTTATTATAACCAGGTAATTCTCTCAAATGCATTTACTCGACAACGCTTGCAAATGCAAATTTCGGAAGTACCCTTTCGACTTTAATGCGAACTTCATCGCCGACCTTGGTGCCCGGGACAAAGATTACAAAACCCTCAATACGAGCGATGCCGTCTCCCTGACGAGCAATGTCCTGAATTGTAACATCGTAGACTTCACCCTCTTCGACAGGGACTGAGCGACTTTCTTCTCTGAACATGAAAAACCATTCCTTTAATTTACTTTAGTTAAATCTTTAGTATTAATTTAATTCCCTTGCGGAATTACTCGACAACACTTGCAAATGCAAACTTGGGAAGAACCCTTTCGACCTTAATCTGGACTTCGTCTCCAACACTGGTGTTAGGGACAAAGACTACAAAACCCTCAATACGAGCAATGCCGTCTCCCTGGCGAGCAATGTCCTGAATTGTAACATCGTAGACTTCACCCTCTTCGACAGGGACTGAGCGACTTTCTTCTCTGAACATTAAAATCATTCCTTTAATTTACTTTAATTAAAACTTGTATAGTAATTAACTTCTCAACCCAAACTTACTCGACAACGCTTGCAAATGCAAATTTCGAAAGTACCCTTTCGACTTTAATCTGGACTTCGTCGCCAACACTTGTATTCGGGACAAAAACTACAAAGCCTTCGATACGGGCGATGCCGTCTCCCTGGCGAGCGATGTCCTGAATAGTTACGTCGTAAGTTTCGCCCTCTTCAACGGGCACAGAATTACTTTCATCTCTAAACATCAGATTCATTCCTTTGACTTCTATTAATCAGCTTACGAAAACTCCATCTATAAAACAGAAAAGAGTAAAAACAGTACTTAACAGGCCAAACTTGAAAAACCAAATTTAGGAAGTACGCATTCTACTTAATCTATTACGGTGAACTAGTCCCCAATAGAGCCTCGAATAAGTCAATTAATTGGTCATACTCATATCCGCTTGTATATAATATTTTGCTTTAATGCATGGTAAAAAAGAAAAATAAAAGAGTTAGGAAATTATCTGAAACCCGATTTTCGGAGTTATTAGTTCTTATTTCAAAAACATAATAAGTAGTGGCAAATTAAGAATAAAACAGCATGAAAAATAAAACTATCCAGAATAAAATTCAGTTCACTATAAAAAGCAATTGTTTCAGATGAAAGTAGAATTCTTCAGGACCTCAAAGGAAATACAGTAAAAGTTCTGTACACATATGCAGAAAAACTATAGAGAGTACCCCTCCCGGGCGCAACCTATAAATATTTGAAAATACATTCTGAGAGTCGCTCATTAAATGAGAACAACAGTGCGTGGGCCCGTAGCTTAGTCAGGCAGAGCGATGGACTCTTAATCCATAGGCCGGGGGTTCAAATCCCTTCGGGCCCGCTAATCTCATCAATTTTTTTCACAATATTCTTTTTTTATAATTTTTTTATTCTAATTTTATTTTCCTATAATTTTATTTTTTCACAATTCTTTTGGAAAACAATTTTAAACCTTCATCTGGCTCTTTTATTCAGTCTCAGGCGATTCAGATAACCTGGCTAAAGAATGTTTTGAAACCTGAGCAATGTTTGATGAGAAACCTTATGCTATATGCTCCCCTAATCATTACACAGCTCTCCAGGCATTGTATAACTCTAGCAGATCTTAACTGTTCTAAACAGGCATACTGCTTTAAACGATTTCTGTGAAACCCTGTCCGGTAAAAGAACTGATCAGGTCCATAAGAGGCGAAGATAAGTTGAAGGAAGAAGTTATCAACCAGGAAAGACAAAAAATTCAAAACAAAGAGAAGAAAAACAATGGAGTGTAACCCTGATGCCAAAAGTAAGTGTTGAAATCCCACAGGAGCTACTGGATGACCTCAACAGGCATGTAGGAGATAACAAAAAATTCGTCAGCCAATCTGATGCCATCCGGACTTCTATTCGAAAAATGCTGGATATGATGGATGACATAGACAGAAGGCGTGGAAGGTTGAATGAGTAAACAAATGATGAGTTAATGAATAAACTCATAAAAACTCAAAGACAGAAAGGTATGTAAAAACATAAATAAAACGTAAATAAAACATAAATAAAACATAAATAAAACATAAATAAAACATAAACTTAACCAGAAACCTTATCCAACCGGAAAAGCGCTGAAAAATGCCGAAAAAGACCACCCCTTTATTTCTACTGTGCTTTGACATCAGTGGACTAATTTTAGGAAATTCCCATTGTCCAGCAGAATTTCCACTGGAGAGAAAAATGAGGGCTGACCCGGATATAGTTCAGAGAATTTCCGAATATTTCCGGCTGGACTATCAAAAAGAAATGGTTTCAGGATTGGCAACTTTCCCTGAAATCCCTGATACCCTGCGCAACATTTGAAAGCAGGATAAAAGCTATCCTCTGGTTAGGCCAGGAGCCCAGACCGCAGTCAGGACCAACATATTTTATCAGGCTGCCAAAACGTCTGTAAGCCAGCCTCAGCCTTTTCTCAATTACAGCCGGAGTTTCGAGCTGCGTAACAATTTCGGGAAGGTACTGCTGGTCTTTCCAGATATTGGTGCAATATCTCTCATTAAGGATTCCTGCTAGGGAAAAAATATCTGTTCTTGCAATTCCGAGCCTCAGAAAAGAATCCGTATCTTCAAGCACTTTTTTGTCAATAAGCTCCAGGTAGGAAGGAGTGCCCGCAGATTCTACCCCTATCACATTGATCGTAGGGGTCTCGCAGGCAAAATTGTAATAAAGGGCGGAATGAAGGTGTATCTCCACATCAGCCCCTCGCTTACTCGCTGACTTGGAAGCATCGGTAAGGGCAGAGACGACATCGTTCTCATCAAAGGCAAGTTCAGGGTTTAGCCCTATGCTCGGCTCGTCAATTGAAACCGTTGCAATCTTGAAATGCTTTGCAGATTTCATTGAATTCCGGACGAATTTATTTACGTTTTTTGCAAAAAGAGAATATATGTCCGTATACCGTGTACCCCCAAACTCCTTCAGGTAAAGTTCGGTTGGGCCGGTTACGCAGATCCGGACCTTTAGGGTTTCCCCGAATTTTTCTTTATAGGCTTTTGCGACAGTTTCCAGAGCCTCAAGCTCTTCAATTCTTGCGCACTCCAGTTTTACCTCAAAGGGACTTTCGGTGCACTCAGAGTCCCGGATAACCTTCAGGAACTGTTCATTCATGTCCTGGTACTGAGGGTAAGTAGGGATCTCTACACCTGCATCGATTTTCTGCTGAAAGGCATCGTTGATTACAGTAAAGAGTTTCTCATCTTCTGCTCTCGTTTTAAAGGCATTTCGGATCCACTCCTTACTAACTCCTTCAGGAAGTGGATAGCTTCCGATATCGTCAAAGATGATTTCTTGCATGCTCTCTTAGTAGACCTGTAAGAATTTATCATTATTGGAAAGACAATAGAATTATAAAAAAACAGATGGGAAATGCCAGGAGTTATCCTGCTCATATCCCAAGATTATTTATAAGATTATTTATGAGATTATTTCCCGAATTATTTTTCAGAGTTATTTTTCAGAGTTATTCTTGATTCTTCATTTCTGCATTAAATGCGCTGATGCCTTTTGCCGTGTTTTCAAGCAGCCTGAAAGCAAGTTCCTGGTCCGGCCAGAATGCCAGACCGCAGTCAGGACTTGCATATTTTATGCGGTCTCCGAGAATAGAAGAGGCTTTTTCCAGTCGTTTTTTTACGACATCAGGAGTTTCCATGTCAGTAACAATTTTTTGCATATACTCTTTTTCCTTCCAGGCATTGACCCCATAATTCTCGTTAACCATACCTATAAGGCTGGAAATATCAGTCCTCGAGACTCCGAGCCTTATGTAAGTGTTCGAGTCCTCCAGGACTTTTTTATCCATAAGGTCTATGTAAGAGGGAGTTGCAGCATACTCAAACCCGATAACGTTGATTGGGGTCTCACAAACGAGTTTGTACTTTAATGGAGAGTGCAGATGGATCTCCATGTCGGCTCCCTGTTTTCGCGCGTAGGTAGAAGCCAGAGTAAGGGCAGAGATAATATCAGAGTCAGTCAACTGGATTCTATCGTTCATCCCGAGGCTCGGTTCATCCAGAGCAATAATCCTGATTTTGAAATTCTTTGCAGCTTTAAACGCCTGCTTTATGAAACTCTCGATATCCAGAGCCATTACATGGTATGCATCTGCAAAAGCAGTTGCTCCGAAAGCCTGAAGGTAAAGGTCCGTAGGACCGGCAATGCAAACTCTCACTCCCAGAGTTTCCCCTGTCTCTTCTCTGTACCTCTTCGCAACCTCATCAATTATTTCTAGCTCAAGGATTTTTGCGTTTTCCTCTTTTACTACATAAGGCTCATAACAATTCTTTTCATCTCTAATAATATCCAGAAACTGCCCGATCATGTCCCGGAACTGGGGATAAGTAGGAACGTGTATTCCAACATCGATTTTTCTCTGGAAAGTCTCCCTTACCAGGGAGAAGAGTTTTTCGTCCTCGTTCCGGTTTTCAGCTGCAGCTTTCACCCATTCCCTTGTGAGTCCTTCAGGTAAGGGGAGGCTGCCTCCGTCGATAAAAGTGATGTCCTGCATGTGTGTTATGTAAGACAGATCGAGTATTATAACTATTGGAATTACTCGGGAGAATAAATTAAGAAGAATTGACACTAAGCTTTTTTAATTAAAGAATAGATACTGAGACTTTTTAAAGTAAAACAACATAAAATATTTTACTTACTAAATATAAAAAGAAATTTAAGGCATTGAAGTTCATATAATGAAAGGAAGTTTCAGGAGATTATGCCCTGAAAAGTTCTGAGTGGGAAAAAGATGGCAATTAAAGGGAAATAAATAAAGACTTGATTGGGGGCAAACAGCTGGATAGGACTCTAACTGGTCTAAATTAGAACATGTGTTACTTCATTAGAAGCGCACGACCTTATAGGAAAATAAAAAATCCTCTTGAAATTACTTCTGAGAAATGGATCAAAAAGATTAGTTAGTGTCTGAATTGACTAAAAAAAGTTCCCCAGAAGAAGGGGTTCCAAAAACTGAGTTTTCCAAAGACTGGACCAGAAATAAGATCAAGAGCTAGATTAAAAACTAGATCCAGAAATAAGATCCAGAAATAAGATCCAGAGCTAGATCCAGAACTAGAATCTCACATTTTCCAGCCTTTTCCTGATGTTGTTAAAATAATCCTTAGAATTCAACCAATTACTTTCTGCAAAATGTCCAATTTGGGGGTCTAAACTATGAGAAATGAAATAAAGTTACTGAATGAGTATTATCCCTGGAGAGAAGTAAAACTTAAGGAAGCCAGATGTTATTTAAAAGGAAACATATTTTTTGAGGATAAACTCCTGAGTGAGGAAAAACTTGCCGAGTTGATATCCCCTTTAATATTTGAAGAGAATCAGGGAAAGGAAAAAGGAACCGGAGATTTTCTCGAAAAGTTAAATGGGGAGTTTGCTCTTGTTGTCGAGACTAAAAACACTATATTTTGTGCTGTTGATAAAACAAGAAGCATTCCTTTGTTTTACATAAAAACAAAAAGCAGTTTTATTGTATCAGATAGTGCCTACTATTTAAAAGATAAAATAAATCCGCGCCTGAATGAGAAAAATGCAGCAGAGTTTATGGTTGCAGGATATGTAACAGGCAATGAAACACTTTTTGATGACATAAAGCAGGTAAGGAACGGGGAGTTTTTAATTTATCAGAAAAATGAAAAGCGTCTAAAATCCTGTTGTTACTTCAGATTTTTACATGGAGACTACTGCGAACTGCCTGAGACCGGATTAATTAAGATGCTGGACCAGACCCTTGTAAATGCCTTCACAAGGCTTATAGAAAGCACCAGCAAGCAGGGAAAGAGGCTAATAGTGCCTTTAAGCGGTGGGCTTGATTCGCGCATCATTGTTGCAATGCTGAAAAGACTTGGAGTTAATAATGTTATATGCATGAGCTATGGAAAAAAAGGCAGCCGGGAATCAGATATAAGCAAACACGTAGCAGAAGCTCTTGGATATGAGTGGCTTTTTGTAGAATATACAGCGAAAAAATGGCGTGAGTGTTATAATTCAAAAGAAGCGGATTTATTCCGGATATGGGCTGGAAACCTGTCATCTCTCCCGCATATGCAGGACTTTCTGGCAGTAAAAGAATTAAAAATCCAGGGGAAAATTCCGGAAAATTCAGTATTCATTCCCGGGCACAGCGGAGATATGCTTGCAGGCAGCCATATTCCTCTAAATTGCCTCGATGATTCAGCGGATTTCAGTTCGGAAGCCTATCTGGCAGCCTCCCTGAAAAAACATTATAATCTCTGGCAGTGGCCTTATGAGCAGGGATTTGAAGATATCTTCAAACAGAAGATAAGCAAATCAACATCAGGATTGGAAATTAAAGATAATGAAACATTTGCAAATGCAATAGAATACTTTGATTTTAATGAAAGGCAGGCAAAATTTATTATCAATTCAGTCAGGGTCTACGAGTTTTTTAGATGTGAGTGGAGAATTCCATTCTGGGACACCGAATTGATTAAGTTCTTCTTAAAAGTCCCGATAAAATATAGAGTAAACCAGTTGCTCTACAAGAAACATGCCAGAGATTGTCTATTTTCAGGAGATTTGGAGATACTTAAAAAGATAGACTGTACTACTGATATCCTGAACCTCAAAACCCTGGATAAGCGTTCAAGGTATGAAAGACTCCTTTATTACAGGACATTCGTTCACAGTTACTATGATGAAAGAATGAATCCCGTATGGGGAAGGTACTTTGAAAACCCTCTTATCTCAAGACTTTTAATTAAAGTTTCCAGATATGATAATGAAAATATTAAGGAATATCCGCTGCTAAAAACGATTCTGGAATATAGAAATGAAGAAAAGTATCCAATGTCAGTAAACGGAATAAGTGCTCTGGAATATCTAGCAGGCATCAAAGGAGAAACTTATTCGCCCAGAAGCAAGAAGGTGCTGAAGCCAGTCGGTTCCCCGGCAAAAAGGCCTCTTTAATGAAACTCTGATAGAACTTGAAAAATACAGGTAAAGCAAAATCTATTATCAAGTTTGATAAAAGGTAAGCAGAGAAATTTGCTTACCCTATTCGATCTCTTTTCTGGCCTGTATACTCTTTTTCTTTGTTTTTTCGTTTAATTCCTTTTTCATCTTCGCTGTTATTAGACTCTTTTTCGAATAAACTGAGCTTATGCCATTTTAGTTAATAGCCCTTATTTTGGAATAATGGATGTTAAAAAGATCTATTTTTTTAAAAAATTAGACTAAAACACTTTAATTTCAATTTAAAGGTAAATAGAAAGGATTATACCTAATTAAACCAATATTATGTCGCCAAACAAATAATTGGGCTTTAAAAAGGTATAATCCATGATAAAGATTATTACAAAAGGATATAAGTACTTATTGACTCAAATCGACGATTTTTTAGGGTCTGCACGTACCATTGTTATAAGTCTTAAGAGTATTAAAGGCAGAAAAGAATACGAACAGCTTTTTGGTCGAAAATTGGACGATCAAAAGACAAATATTAAAATCCGTATCATATCTCTAAAACAGTCAAGACTCACAGATTTTATAAGCAATCTTTTTGAAAAATCGATGTCTATATACTCTATTTTCGATCCGATGTTGAGTGAATATTCTAACTTAAAGATCCTTTTCATTGAGAAAATTACTAAAAACAAAAGACATTGTAAAGTACGTAATGTGCTCCCTATTTTTCAAAAAGTGCTTTCAGACTTTTTTGGTGAAGGATTTACTTTTCTCAAAAGGAAAATTTGCATTCCTTATAAAATTAATCTTCTAGTTGTACATAGCAAAGATTATATGGAAAGTGTATTGCCCTGGAATCAAGTACTTGCCTTTCAACACTTCAAAACGTTTCATGGGTATATAGGAGACATGTTTGCATTAAATCCTTCGCTGGATAACTTTTTCATTGAATTACAGGCTTCAATGGAGTACCATCCTCAGCATGAATCGTTAAATTTCAACAACATTCTCAAGTTAGAAATTGCAAGATGTAAGATGGGGTATTCAAATTTTGAATCATTCATTAGAGAATTTAACCAGAATAAAGCTCTAAGAAAGGAATTAAATATTGAAAATCGTGATCGAATCACTCTTTCATCATATCGTAGAAATCTGAAATGTATTTATCCATATTTCGTGGAATATGCTCAATTACTGATACAAGAATGTAGAAATCTAAATCTTATAGGAGATAAAATCTGGATATGGGATAGAAGGTTCTTTGAGTGCAACTGCAGTGGATTAAAAAATAAAGAAACTGGTATGCTCTCAGATCCTGATGCAGGACATTATGTTAAAAAAACCGGAAAGTATAGTGTCCTATCTGGAACGGGGTATACTGATACATGTGTTGTTGATAGTTGGTGGGGTTTACCAGTTTATTGGGATGCAGTAAACGCAAGTAAAAATGACAACACTATATTTCAAGAAACTATCATTCAGTGCATGAAATCGGAAACTCATAAACCACTTTTTATGATTGCAGATGCTGGACCTGATAGTCATCCTTCTAACCAGGTGGTTATTGATCATGGAGTTATTCCAATTATAGCAGCCAGAGCTAACAGTGCAGGAACTATTCTTAAAACAGAAACAGGAACCCACTTCAGAGGAATATATATACCAAGGAAATTTCATAGACTCCTTGGTAAAATATACAATCTTAGAACCACTGTTGAAAGAAAGAACTCAAATGAAGTAGTGGGATACAATCGCTCGAAAACACCTACAAGAAGAATTGAATGGGCTAAAATGTTTGTCTCTATAGGCAACATTGCCGCTTTACTTACGGCATTAACGGCTTTTAAAGTTGGAAGAAAAGATTTGATAAGGGCACCAACTGCTTTTAGAAGGTTGCATTTTTAAGCTATTTAAGGAAATTTTTCCGGAAAATATAGAATTGAGTGCTTTTATTTGGGATTTAAAGCATTTTAAATGATTTTGGCATAAGCTCAACTATCCTTCGTTTACTAATATATACCCTCGAGTTAAAAACTGAAAACTCATTACAAGTAAAAGGTACCAGTCTTCAGCCATCCAGCTCGATTTTGCTAGAATATATTTTGGAATATTGAAGCAGTATACTTTGGAATAATATACTTGAGAATATATTCTTAATTCCTGAAGATTTTCTTAATTTCTGGCAACTCTGGAAAATTTTTGGACCGTTTTCAAAATAACGGAATGGCATACTTTACTGTTTTTTGTTCTGTTAGCTTGGGAACGGGCTTCCCCTGTATAAAACCAAAATAAAAAGAAAGGATAAATGGATCAAAAATAAGAGAAACGAAGCAGCTACCTACAGCAGGCTACTTAAAAACAAGCATCACCTCAGTTTCCAGAATCAATACCTTTTCCTGTACTTCGCGAGGACTTCGCTATTTGCTTCAAAAGCTTTTTCTTCAATGTAACCCTTTTCCCGGGACCATTCAAAAAAGCTCTGGAGGACCTTTGCAGCTGTCCCGATGAATTTTTTACCTCCTCCTACTTCAACCACGTAGTCGTCAAGGAAGTCCTTAATTCCGACGGGACTGAGGTCTTCGGGGCCAAAAACATCAAAGTAATTTTTGTTTTCTCGTTCGGGCCCTGTGGTGTGAAGAGCCCTGTCTTCTTCTGACAGGTAGTCCTCAGCACTGAGTTCAAGGAATTCCTCGTAAAGAAGAATTACATCTTCACAATCCAGGAAGGCATCAGGCTTTAAACAGGCTTCCTGTTCACTCAAGAATGTTCGAAAAGCTTCATTTATTGTGATCATACTTATCGCTGCAACGGTAATTTGTAGAATATTATCAGTTTGCTATAAAAATCATATATTTTCTGGAAGAAATTATGTACAAAATTTTGTCGTTGTTTCTATATAATAGTGTTTCAAATAACAAACTAAAAAGCAACTAATAACAGGAAATTATTAACAGAAATTAGTAATAAGAAATAAGCAACAGGAAACTAGTGTCGAGTCCACAGTAAAGTGTCGTATAAGATCAATTAAACTATTCAGAATGTCAATCCTTGAGGATTGATGCGACACTAGTAACCGAAAACCAGTAACCGAAAACCAGTAACCGAAAACCAGTAACCGAAAACCAGTAACCGAAAACCAATAATGGGAAATTATAAAAAGAAAAAGGATAAAAAGAAAAAGGAGAGGGGAAAGAATGCTTTATCACTATTTTCCCTTTTTTTCTTTTCCCATTCTTTCTTTTTCCTTTTTCTCTTTACTACTCTCGTTTTCCTTAATCTTTTTCACATTGATTCGGGGGCACCTATCCCCAGGGTATCAAGAGAGTTTGCAAGGACAATTCTTGCGCAGTCTACAAGAGCAAGCCTTGCAGCCCTGACATTCTCATCCTCGGCTGCGATAACCGGAACGAAGCGGTAGAACTGGTTGAAGGCATCGGCGAGTTCACGGGCATATATGGCAAGAACATGAGGCTTGAGTTCGCGGGCTCCAAGGTCGATTACACTGTCAAATGTTGCCATTTTCTTGATAAGATCAATTTCACTGTCCTCAATAAGGAGAGACGGATTAATCTCTTCTGCAGGATTCCAGGCTGCTTCTTCTTTTGCTTTCTCAAGGATGCTGCAGGCACGGGCATGGGAGTACTGGATGTAAGGGGCGCCCTGCTTCTCAAAATCAAGGGCTTCTTTCCAATTGAAGACTGTGGATTTTTCGGGAGAAACCCTTACAATGTCATAACGGACTGCGCCTACTCCGACCATTTCCGCAACCTGTTTTTTAAATTCGGCTGAGGTTTCGGGGCGCCGAGTTTCAACCTGCTCAAAAGCGGCTTTAGTGACCCTGTCAAAGAGGTCATCTGCACTTATGAACTGGCCGCGACGGGTACTCATAGAGCCTTCAGGCAGTGAGACGAACTCAAAAATTACGACTTCAGGTTCCTTGATCCCGATTGAGTTCAGTGTAGCCCTTAGCTGGCCGGAAATAAGCTTGTGGTCGGCTCCAAACACATCAATTATTCGGTCTGCCTGTTCGGCTTTCCATTCGTGATAGGCGAGATCGCGGGTTGTGTAAAGGGAGGTGCCGTTTGAGCGCTGGATAACAAGGGTTTTTTCATACCCGTAATCCGAAAGGTCAACCACAAGGGCGCCTTTGTCCATCTTAGTCCTACCGGTAGCCTTGATGCGTTCGACAATATCATGCACTGCCCCGGATTTAAGGAAATGCGACTCACTGACGAATTTATCATGAACAACATTCAGACGGAGCAGAGTCTCTTTTATTCCTTCAACAGCCAGCGAAACTGCCTTATCAAAGCGTTCAATTGTCCTGACATCCCCGGTCTCCACCTTTTCCATGAGGGCATCAATTTCCTTTATATACTCAGGGGTTTTGTCCAGTTCGACATTGGCTTTGATGTATACGTCAGCAATTGCAGAGTCAGACTTCCTGGAAAGGTCAAGCTCAAAGCGCTCGCACGCCCAGGAAACTACTGCAATCTGTCTCCCCATGTCATTAACATAGTATTGGACCTCCACATCGTACCCTGCGCGCCTGAGAATGCGAGCAAGAGTATCTCCGATAATTGAGTTTCGGATATGCCCGACATGAAGAGGACCATTAGGATTTGCCGAGGTGTGCTCAAGGAGAATCCTATCCTTTGGAGCTCCACAACCGAATTTCTCTTTTTCTCCCCGTACAGAAGTTACGGTCCTGTCAAGATAGTGTCTGCCTGCAAAGAAGTTGATGTAAGGACCTGCAGCGCTCACTTTTCCGATATACGAGCCGTCAGGGATTTCGATTGCAGAAACGATACGGGATGCAAGCTCTTTTGGGTTTTGTTTGTGAATGCCTGCAAGCCTGAAGGCGGCTCTGCTCGCAAGGTCAGCATGGGGAGAGGTTTCGAATTGAAGTTCAGAATCTTCAACTTCAAACCCGACCTTTCTGATAGCTTCTTTTAAGATTGATGTAGCCTGCGCTTTGAGTTCCAGGAACAAGATAAATCACCTATAAATTATTTGTATAAATATCTGTAAAAAACTAAAAATCCTTAGCGTACTTTTCATGTTAATATTAAAACTGTCAAACTCTGATAATCTGTCGAATCCTGAAAGCCTGTCAAATTCTGATCTATTGATGATTGATATAGACTTTATTTACCAGCTTCTGATCCACTGATCTAAAGGACAATTTAATTAAAAAAGTATTGGGTAAAAATTACTGGATAGGGGACCTTGCCCCTGAGTAAGATCAGACTCCAGTATTGTATCTCAGGATTGCAGCTATGCCTCCGAAGGCGTTCATGAGCTGGGAACCCTCGTCAAAGTCGGTAGACACAAAGACTACCTTTGCATTACTCTTGTCGGCAAGCTCTGAGAATTCGTCTACAACATCCGTAACATCCGTGACATCAAGGGAAGAGCCGCATTTAGGACAGTTCCCGGCTGTGGGAGCGGGTTCTCCGGGTTTCCATCGCCGCGTCCACTTATTTTCGTATTCGCAGACACTGCACTTCGTGGTTACCCTTTCTGCCCGCAGGTCTTCAGAGAGCAGGAGTACGTCTACTGAATTGATCTCAAGATTTGCCCTGACCTGTGCTTCTCCATAGGCCACTTTGCCAGAATCAGCAATCAGTTCCTTGAAAAAGGCTCTGACAGCATTCTTCTGTCCCATGAGCTCAATGTCCTGGAGCTTGTCCCCTGCAGCATTAACAAGCTCGGAAAGCCCGGATTCGTCAGTATATGCCGTATCAAAGAGCCCAAGGATTTTCTTCAGGAGTTCGTGGTGAAGGAACTCCCCTGCATAGAACTCTTCCTTTGTCGGAGAGGGACCTCCTATCAGGACACCTTTAAGGTCTTTATGATCTACACCCATGAAGATCTCACTTGCAGCATCTCCTATCCTCTTGTAGAACTCATGAATTGCAATGAGTCTGAGCTGCTGAAAACGGTGTGCACTCTGACCGCCTTTCCTCTGCTTTCCAGGAACTGTTGAGGTCAGGTTTCGGAAAGCCTGGATTCGGTTTCCTATCAGAAGCCCTACAGTTGCTTCTCTGCGGTCAAGAACCAGAAGCCCGTAGGTGTTCTTATCCTTGAGCATATCCTCAAGAGGCTCAAGGTAGAAAGATGAGTCACAGTGGTACTTGTAGACGGTAATGGGATCTGGAGGGACAATTACTTCGCTTTCCATACTCGTCTTATTGGCCCCGATATCCACAGCCCCTGTAAAATATACTATCCCATTCTCAGGTACTTTATCCAGATATCTGAGCCTTGAGAGTAGAGACTCGATTGCTCCCTGCACATTCGTTCTCGTAAGCTTGGACTTGATGTTCGCAGCCTGTCCGTGCTCGTCTTTTAACTGGTTTGTAACATCGAAAATCTGCTTGTCAGCAGGGATATAAAGGGAAATAAGCTCCGTACTCCTTCCTTTTTTATTCCTGAGGCCTTCAAGCTTCTTTTTAAATTCATATTTTTCATGTGCGGATTGTTCAGTCATTTTAAAAATTCCCCGATGATAAATTGATAAGATTCGCGATTATCGCGGTCTGATAGTAAATTGAAATTTGAAATTCGAAGTTTAGATTTGAAATAAGTAAGCTAATTTTCAAACTAACAAATCTGAGATCAATGGAATAGATCAATGGAATAGATCAATGGAATAGATCAATGGAATAGATCAATGGAATAGATCAATGGTGTAAGGTCAATAGACCTGATCTGTTTAACTCAATTTGCAATTACCGGATGTGGTTTAAGGTTTTCAATAAGAAGTTATCAAATCCGACATCGTAACAAATTTAATTATTCAGTGGATATTTGTTCAGCATATCGGTTGCATACAACGGATAACCGGTGGATTTGATAAGAAGAAATCACACAGTGAGTTCCTGTCTCACCCGAAATCCGGGTATAAAAACCGCCTGGAATGCGAAGAACCTGAGAGAAGTACACCTTTCAGAAGCCGGCATCTCAGCAAGCCGCTACATTAGTTGCTAAAGCTTGCATTTATGCTGCGCAAACCTGCCAGGTTTCGCATTCTTTTGATCGCACTAGATATGAGACATAATCTTACTCAGACTGCGTATAATAATTAAAGGTTTGTTTAATTTAAGATTGGATTAACCCATGACGGGATCATATCCTAATTGAAACTTAGGTTTATATTTGTTTCCATCCCCGACTTATTTTATATATTCATAAGACTATAAAAATCTTCCTGTACATTGGCCTCTACTTTAGAGTTCACCTCCGGACAGAAGAGAAGTAGAGAAAACTAGGGAAAAAGAATATGGAAAAGCAAGCCAAAAAGGTTAGATAAAAAGCAAGCCAAAAAGGTTAGATAAAAAGGAAGTAAAAAAAGGTTAGATAATATTCATTTAATCCAAGCAGGAGGCCTTTTTTACAGGAGATTCTTTTCCGTCCTTTGAGAGGAGAACAACCCGGCTGATTTCGGACTCATCTGCGACCTCGTACCCAAGGTGCTTTGCAAGCTCTTTTGAAAACTGAAGCACCTCTGCATGTGTTGGCATGGCAGAGCGATCCAGGCGAAGGCGTGAAAAACCAAGATGCATATAGGCTTTTATTTCCACGAAATCTGGGGAAGCTTTTTTGATTAGTTCGGCGTAACCTTCCGGACCGAACATATTTTCGCCTTTGACCAGCGTAGTTCGGATGACTGTTCTTGAGCATTTCTCTCTCATAATGTCCAGAGACTCGTTAATCCTGTCCCAGAGTGCAGGAGATTTTGGCTGGCAGACCCGGAGGTAGGTCTCGAGATCAGGAGCATCAAGGCTCATGTATAACTGGGAAGGGTTGACCTTTGCAAGCATCGAAGGAACCGTTCCGTTTGTTACCAGAAATGTAGTAAAACCTCTCTTTTCGTATTCCGTAATGAGTTCCGGAAGGTAAGGGTAAAAGGTCGGCTCTCCGGACAGGGAAATTGCAACGTTATTGGGTTCATTGCCTTCAAGCCAGCGTTCCCTGAGTGCATTTGGAGAGCCACCGAAGCCAGTAATTAATTTGCGCTGGCAGGCAATGCTTTCCTCTACTATTTTTTCAGGAGAGTCCCATTCCCCAGGCGCAGGAACCGGTACCTCGGTCGGACGCCAGCAGAAAAGGCAGCGTTGATTGCACAGGAGAGTAGGAGTCATCTGAAGGCAGCGGTGGGACTGGACTCCATAAAACTTCGATTTGTAACAAAAACCCTCGTCATTCATAGCTTTTCTGAGCCAGAGGCAGGTCTTTACTGCTGAATGGGAGCCTGCAAGGGCATAGCCCTGTTTCTTCAGGAGAGTTGCAAAGTCAGGGATATCGAAAGGAAGAGAGGTCTGCTCTTTATCCCGGTTTTTTTCCTGGACTTCCGAAAAACTTTCCCCGAAATATTCCTTTTCTTCTTTCTCTTTCTTTTTTTCTTTAAGAGGCATTTCCCGAATATTAAATCTTTGTGGTATATATAAGGATCGGAAAATAATTTTAGAGAATTCGCATGGTTGGAGGATTTAGAGAAAAGGAAAATTTCATGGACTATAGGACTGATCAGAAGTTTTTGAGACGAACTTGGCTATCCTGACAGTCGCCCGAATTAACCGGATCTGAATTTTCAGGCCCGGAATTAATCAAATGCCAGGATCTTTACATCAAAGTCCGCAAGATCCACAACCGGTACCCTGGCTGGCACTGGCATCAGGTTCACACGTTTCTGGAACTCTGTCTGAGCCTGCCAGGTTCCGGAATTGACCAGGAGGACATTTTTGTATCGCTGGACTCCCAGAGTATGGACGTGCCCTGTATGAATGATGTCCGGGACAGGGTCAATTATAAAGTAATCTTTTTTCTCTGGGGATATGGAAACTCTGCTCCCGTAAGTTGGAGCAAGATGCCTGCGTTTAAGCATCTCAAGGACTGCGCCTGCAGGCTCCTGGTACGAGACACCGGGAACGCTTGCCACCAGATCGTCAATCGACCTGCCGTGGTAGATAAGGATCTGAACGCCGTCAAGATCTACAAGAGCAGGGTTGCCCACAAAGGTGACATTCTCCGGAAAGTCCGCGCAGATCCTCTCAGGAAGGGAAGGCTGTGGTTCGGCCTGGCGTACAGCATCGTGGTTTCCAGGGCTTATGATCACACGTATGTGCTCAGGCACTTCTCTGAAGTACTCTGCTGCTTTTTTGTACTGTTCATAGATGTCCAGGATGTCCAGTTCCATTTCCTGATCAGGATAAATCCCTATACCGTCCACAAGGTCTCCTGCAACAACGAGATAACGGACCTGGGACGCAATCTCCCGCATGTCTTCCGAGTCCGATTCTCCTTTCAAAAAATCCAGAAAGTCTAGCCAGGCATCTTCCATGAACTGGGAACTGCCCACGTGGACATCCGAGATTAGCACGGCTTTTCCGTGGCTCCCTGTTCTGCGCTGAACGCTGTTCGGGACATCTGGCTGGATTACCTTTGTGGCAAGCATAAGCTTCCCATCGTTAGTAACCGCGCCTGTTACTCCTATGACTTCGTCCAGAAGAAGCCGGCAAGCAAGCTCAAAAAGTTCCTTGTCGCTGTTTCGGATGAGAACTGAAAAAGAACCTGTCGGGTCTTCAAGAGAAAGGATTTTGTGCCCGTTGGTAGTGCTGCTGATATCAGAAACCATCCCTATAATCGATAGTTCCTCAGTTTCTCCGCCTGATCCGCGGCGAAAACTCTTCCTTTTCAAACTCTCTATAGGGCGTGCATTTATTCTGTTCCGGATGATTTCAGAGAGCCTGCTGTACCTGTCCCTGAAATACTGAACAAACTGCATATATTCTCCTACACAGGTCGAATGCCCGGTAATGTCAGAGAAAACGGTGACCGGGTTGCGGCCTGGAATATGCCTGACTCCTTCGTCCCTGGATTTTGAAGGAAAAGCATTCCCCTGGTTTGAAAAAAGAGAATCTGTACTGGATACACGGTTAGAAGAAGGAACAGAAGGAGAACCTGGATGTCCGAAAAAACCGGAGGGGGGCTTTTCCGCACTTCTTGAAGAAGAGGAATAAACCGGATTGGAAACAGAGCCAGGAACGGGATCAATGACAGAACCAGCAACAGAGCCAGCAATAGAACCAGTAATAGAAGCAGGAACAGTGTTAGTAATAGAATTAGTAATGGAATCAGGAGCAAAATCTTTAGAAGAAAGGATATTCGGTTCAATCTTCGTATTGGATCCCGATATTTCAAATGCTGAAGCCGCGTCCGATTCAACTCTTGAGATTAATCCTGATCCTTTAAGTGCATCCAGAGAAGGATCAAAAGCTTTCACCATGTAAGGATCTGAAGGTTCTAAGGCAGGAGAGGAAGTTTTACCTGAAGCTATCTGGGAACCTGTCCCGGGAGATGTTCCAGAAACCATCCCGAAAACCGTTTTAGAAGCTTCAAAACCCTTCAGGTCAACATGTTCGGATTCAATAACGAAAACACAGTCATCAACAGTTGAAAGGATATATTTTAGAAGGCTTTCAGGGGAGTTACTTGATTTGATTAGTTCTACTGCTTGCGGGCTTATCTGGTACCCTTCTTCTGTAACTGCCCGTACAATATCGATTTCATTCATAATTCCGACCTGACTTTCTCGACCTGACCTTATGACTGCCAAGGTCTGTTGAACCTTATTTGACCCGAATCAATTAGCTTGAGATCAAAAAGATTTAAGGCAAAAACCCACTTAAAATATAAAAACTAAACACATACAAAACTGCTTTGATGCTAACAAAATAATATCATACAGTTTTAGTAAGGTTTTTTGTTTCGAAATCGATTGAGAACTGATGAATATTCTCATGATTACCAGTTAACTATCAGTAGATTACTGACAATACCCTAATATAGGCATTGATAACACTCTGATAATTATAGACTATACATCATAATATTACTTATTGACAATTTTAGAGTTCATGCATCAATATTCATTTAAACTTTATAATTAACGTTTGAAACCTTTCCCTTAAATGCCTGTAGCACTGTTATATTAATCGCAGTGTGATGCCCTCATAGTGGTTCGTATTTTTCCGGCAATTAAAAAGTTAATTTTGAGAAGTTAATTTAAAAGCGTCTAATATCCTTGATATTACATATTGTTTGCGTGAGAATAATCTATCGACAGGACTGATAATTTTATATCTGAATTAACAGCTTATCTTTGTTATTTCCTGATCATGCCAGCAATTAGGCTTCTAAACAACTCATTCAACTAGACAATTTACTTGACTAAACAATTTGTTCGAATTCTATAGAATTTCAGACTATTTTTTAAATAGTTGCTCATATAAATATCATAGCCCGATGATAAATTGTAAATTAATATAGGATAAAGACAAATCGTATAGGTAAGTATACTGAAAAGAATTTTACAGTAAAACAAAGAGTCCAGTACACTTAAAAATGAGATAGCGGGATTTATACAAAAATATAAATTGCATAGCTGATGAAGTGCTGGCACAGACAATACAGACCGAATGAAATATAAAACAGTACCGGAAGAATAAGATAAAGAGAATAAAGGCTTACTATGAGCAAAACTAATACACAAAACAGTGCCCAGGAGGAGGAAAGCTTCCTGGTTTCCCTTGGAAAGGATTTGCTGTCGGTTGCGGCTGTCCTGATAGCCTTTATGGTTCTTTCCAAACTGGCGTTCGGGCTCTGGACACCTATGGTCGCAGTGGAGTCCGGAAGTATGGAACCTCATATGCAGGTAGGAGATATTATCTTCATCAAAAATATCGATCGAGTTGATCTTGTTACCAATAAGGAAGGAAAAGGTTCAAGCTATGTGACCTTTGGCGACTACGGAGACGTGATTCTTTATCGACCCTATGGGCAGGAAAGCATAACTCCTATAATACATAGAGCGATGTACAGGGTTGAAGCCGGAGAGCCAATGTGGGAAAACGGCCCTGCTGCCCCTTACTCGGGATACATTACCAAAGGAGATAACCCCGTGACCAACAGGCACTATGACCAGGAAGGACAGATAAGCTACTATGTGCCTGTCAAAGATGAATGGGTAATAGGAGTTGCAAGATACAGGATTCCTTATCTTGGACACATAAGGCTGCTCTTTTCATAAGATTTTTAGCAGGCCCATGAAATCGTTGAGCATATAACAATCAGTAACTGTCAGGAAATAGTATCTTCAAATTATATGACTAAGGGATATATTCTCTTTAGGGACATATCTCTTTAAGTTGTATAATCGTTTGACCTATATTCAACTTTAACTATAAGGCGGGAAGTCCCCTTCCTCAACAATTCCGGTTTACCGGAAGTGGCAGGTGGGGGATGAAAGCCGTCAACTTCCACACCTTCTGTTTTTATTGAATCTGACAAATTTCTTCTTCCTTGAAACCATATAGCTCTTGTTGCATTGTCACCCCAATATGAAGCGAGAACCAAGCTAGGAAGTGGGCAAACAGGATGTGACAACTCCCGAAGGGATCGGGAACAAGGCGGAGAAAGCCGCAAGCCGTTGTGCATCTCAAGCATCATCACACTCATATCTTCCACTTTGATTTTTCTTCACCTGCGGAACGCAGGGTAGAGCCTCTGGACTCGCTCTCATTAGAGAGGGGGATGAAGGAAGAAGATCGCTCAGATATTGTTTTTAGGCTGAGTAGTCTCAAGGAAGCCCCTCCCTCAGACGATCCGGTTTGCCGGATTGGACAGGGAGGAGTAGTTCACTTAACTACCGTACTCTGCATCGAGATCCTGAACCGGATTTTTAATGCCTATTCAGTTATCTTACTTTTAATTTATTTTTATTCAAATAGTTGTAATTCATTCTTTCAGTTGAATTTGTTTCTCTTTTCTTCGCTCTCATATAGTATCTTCAAATATTCACCTTCTAATAATCACCCAAACCTTTACTTTACTAACAGTTACCTGAAATTCATCTTTTAGCAGTCATTCTCCTCAGCAGTCGTTTCTCTAAACAACCATTCCTCTAAGCAGTTATTCCTCTAAGAAGCCATTTCCCTCAGTAGTCGTTTCTCTAAGAGGCTGTCTTAAAATTAAATAATCCTTGTACCTTGATGGTTCGTTAATGTTAAAACGATCTCGAAGACTTCCTTATCCTAGCGATTTATCCTATCGAGAATGGCAACTAATTAGACCTCATTTTCCGAATCCAAGAACGAATCGAGGTAGAAAACGCGTTCATTCCTATCGAGAAATACTGAATGCCATCTTCTATTTGTTACGTTCTGGTTGTGCCTGGCGAATGTTACCCCACGAATTTCCACCATGGAAAACTGTTTACCATTATTTCCGCCTTTGGCGACTTAAAGGAATTTGGGAACATATCAACATTGTACTGAGAACTGAACTGAGAATTGCAAATGGCAGAGAACCGGAGCCGAGTGCAGCGATTTTAGATAGTCAGTCCGTTAAAACTACAGAAACGCCTGGAGTACGCGGTTATGATGCTGGAAAGAAAGTAAAAGGGAGAAAGCGCCACATTCTAGTGGATACAACAGGGCTACTATTGATGGTTGTAGTTCATGCCGCGAATATCCAAGATCGAGATGGAGCTAAACTTGTTCTGGAACAAATTAAGGGAACATTTTCTCGATTGCAGCTTATTTGGGCTGATGCTGGTTATGCTGGTCAACTGATTGATTGGGTCAAAGTAACGTGTGGTTGGGTATTGGAAATAGTGAGGCGAAGCGATGACGTCAAAGGTTTTAAGGTACTTCCTCACAGATGGGTAGTAGAACGTACATTTGGATGGCTGGGTCGATATCGACGTTTGAGTAAAGATTACGAAGGATTGACAGAATCAAGTCAAGCCTTCATATATGCTGCTATGATTTGTATAATGAGTAAACGACTGGCTAAGATCAAACCTTCATCCGAATGAAGAATGAATATTCAGACAGCCTCTAAGCAGTCATCTATTCTTCTCCAAATATTTCTACGAAATCTTTTTGACCTCCAACGAATCAGGATAGACCATAAGTACCAGATTAGGCCGCAATGCAAGTCGCAGGTGAATCTAAATTGAAGATGAACCTGAAGACAGAAGCAAATTAAATACGTGAAGGTAAGGGATCAGAAATAAAATGTGAATAACGAGAAGAATAAAAAACGGCTAAAAGTTATAAATACAACTAAAAGCTATAAAAACGGCTAAAGGTTATAAAACGGTTAAAATAGTAAGAAATATGAGACTTAAAAAACTGAAAATTGGCAGGACAGAACTTCCTGGAAATCTTCTCCTTGCACCTATGGCAGATGTAACAAATCTGGCTTTCAGGCTTCTTTGCAGACGGTACGGAGCTGACCTGACATATACCGAGATGATCAATGTAGATGCCCTGTTAAATGAGAACAGGAGATCTTTCATTAAAGGGCTGAGTTCACCAGACGATAGGCCCTTTGGAGTTCAGCTTGTAGGAAGTTGCCCTGAGAAACTCAGGGAGGCTGCGCTTTTTGTTGAAGAAGAATTCAAGCCTGAGGTTATAGATGTTAACTTAGGCTGTCCCTCACGATGCATCATAGGGGCTGGCTGTGGTTCAGCTCTCCTCAATTCTCCGGAACTTGTCCATGCAATAATCTCGGAACTGACAGGCACCCTGAAAACCCCGGTAAGCGCAAAGATCCGCCTCCTTGGAAGAGAGGAAAAAACTCTTGAAATTGCCCGCCGGATAGAAGAAGCGGGAGCGTCAGCTTTGACCGTGCACGGTAGGACGGCAGCGCAGATGTATTCAGGCAACTCGGACCTTATGAGTATAAAGGCTGTCAAAAATGAGCTTTCGATCCCTGTCATTGCAAATGGGGACATAAAGAACGAGGAATCGGCAGAAAGAACGCTGGAACTGACAGGCTGCGACGGGCTGATGATAGGACGCGCGGCGATGGGAAACCCTTTCATTTTCAAAAGGATCAGGCACTATCTGGAAACCGGTGAAAAGCTTGAAGTAGATAAGCAGTCCAGGCAACTGGAGGATTTTGACGCTTATGTATCTCTCCTTGAGGAACACAACCTGATCTCATCCATAAACCTCAGGATGCACGCCCACTGGTTTACCAAAGGGTTGCGCGGCTCGCGGCAGGTTAGGGAAAAACTTAATGGTTTGAAGGATGGAAAGGCCATAACTGAACTGATAAGGAGTTCCTGCCAGGAACAATATTAAAATCTCCTGAATTTTTAAAAGTGGGCTTTGTTTACGTCAACATTAATGAAAAAACGTCATCAATAGACAGGTTAACCTGAAAATAATAATTATAAGACATCTAAAAAATAATTTTGAATTATAAGTATTTATAAACGATTTCTCGACTTTCACCGAAAAACTAATAATAATCTACACTATTATCCATGAACTATCAGGCACCAAACAGTGTGAACATATAATTGAAAATATATTACACTCGGGATAACCATGATCCATCAATTATGAATACGTTCAGGTTAACAATCTTGCCGTTCAAAATATTGAATTGCTAAAATCCGCCTTTGACATTCAGAGGTGCCTGAAGAAAAAGCCAGATCGACCCGTACAGGGGTCAGGTGCGGGGTCCTTAATCTGGCGAGAATAAATATAGGATTAACATCAGGTTAACTCAATTAACAGCAGTGTGCCGACAACTAATTATAAGTATGCCATACAGACTGCCGAGAACAGCGAAAGTATTAGAAAAAACAATAAAAAACGTAGAAAAACGTAAAAAAATAATAAATAAAAACCGCATTTAAGAAGGAGAATCCAGATGAAGGAAATCAGAATACACGGTCGAGGAGGCCAGGGTTCTGTTACTGCAGCTGAAATGCTTTCCATTGCAGCTTTTGAAGACGGAAAGTTCAGCCAGGCCTTCCCCGCTTTTGGGGTAGAGCGTAGGGGCGCCCCTGTGCAGGCATTCACCAGAATCAATGACAATCCAATCAGGCTCCGAAGTCAAATTTACACCCCGGATTATGTTATTGTCCAGGATGCCACACTGCTTGAAACGGTTAATGTTGCAAGCGGGATAAAAGATGATGGAGTCATCATAATTAACACCACAGAAAAGCCGGAGAGCCTGAAGCTTGACACAAAAGCCAGGGTCATGACCGTGGACGCTACAAAGGTGGCAATGGACGTTATGGGCATCCCCATCGTTAATACTGTCCTCCTTGGAGCTTTTGCGGGCGCAACCGGAGAGATTAATGTGGAATCCATCCAGAAAGCCATCAGGGCTCGCTTTGCCGGAAAGGTTGGAGAAAAGAATGCACAGGCAATTCAGAAAGCCTATCACCTTATCAGGGGAGAAGAAGAATGAGCTCTGAAACCGAACAGGACCGCAAGATTCGTCCGGAAGTCCTGAAAACCGATCAGGAAAAAGATGGCTTAAACATCACACGCTGCAATATTTGTAAGCCCGGCTCAACCCTTAAGAACAAGACCGGGGGCTGGAGAAACTTCCGTCCTGTATATATATATGAAAAGTGTACCAAGTGCGGAATCTGTGAGATTGTGTGCCCTGACATGTCTGTCAAGCCCAGAGAAGATGGCTTTTTTGAGTATGATTATGATTATTGCAAAGGTTGCGGCATCTGTGCAAACGAATGTCCTGCAGATGCAATTGAAATGATTCTGGAGGAGAAATAAATGATTAACCCGGCTCATAAGGGGAAAATGGTGGTAGTGGAAGGCTCCTATGCTGTAGCCCATTCAGCAAAAATATGCCGTCCAAATGTCATCTCAGCATACCCGATTACTCCTCAGACCCATATTGTTGAAGACCTGTCTCAGTTTATAGCGGATGGAGAAATCCCCAACTGTGAGTACATTAACGTGGAGTCAGAGTTCTCGGCAATTTCTGCCCTGGTAGGAGCAGCCGCAGTAGGTGCAAGAACCTATTCAGCTACTACTTCACAGGGGCTTTTGCTCATGCATGAGGTGCTTTTTAACGCTTCAGGAATGAGACTCCCGATTATAATGACAGTGGCAAATAGAGCTGTTGGCGCGCCAATTAACATATGGAACGACCATCAGGACTCAATTGCTCAAAGAGATACAGGCTGGATTCAACTCTATGTAGAAGATGTTCAGGAAGCATCTGACACCCTACCTCAGCTCTACAAGATTGCAGAAGACAATGAAATCATGATGCCAGGTATGGTCTGCATGGATGGTTTCATCCTGTCTCACGTTTATGAGCCTGTTGTCCTGCTTGAGCAGGAACTGACCGACAGCTTCCTCCCTGCATTCCAGCCAGAAAATGTTCTTGACCCTGAAGACCCAAAGACTTTCGGAGCCTTTGCAGCCCCGGATACCTATGAAGAGTTCAGATACCTGCAGGAGCAGGCAATGCAAAAAGCTCTTCCGAAGATTGAAGCCGCGGCAAAGGAGTTCGAGGAAGTCTTCGGTAGGTTCCATGGAGGACTTGTTGACGGGTACAAACTCGATGACGCTGAAATTATAGTCATGTCTATGGGTTCGATTCTTGGGACTATTAAGGATGTTGTTGACCAGTACAGGGCAAGAGGAGAAAAAATCGGCGTCTTAAAGGTCAGGTCCTTCAGGCCCTTCCCTGTGGAGCAGGTCCGTGAGGCTATCAAGAATGCCCATGCAGTTGTCGTGCTTGACAAGAACATCTCCATAGGTACAAATGAAGGAGCTCTCTTTACCGAAACGAAATCCTGCCTCTACAATAGTAAGATCCGTGTACCTGTAATGGGCTATACTGTGGGGCACGGAGGCCGTGACATCCGCGCGGAAAGCATTGCTAAGGTTATTGAAGAAACCAAGAAAGCTGCAAAATCCGGAATATCGGTTGAAAGCCAGTTCCTGGATCTCAGGGAGGAGTTGCTATGAGTAAACCCGCACCGAAAACATATATTACCTCCGGGCACAGCGGCTGTGCAGGCTGTTGTGATGCCTTTGCTGCAAAGTTCACACTCATGGGCGCAGGCCCCAACTGTATTGTAGTCAACCCTACAGGCTGCCTTGAAGTGATGTCCACTCCTTTCCCGCTGTCCTCATGGCAGGTCCCCTGGATCCACTCTCTCTTTGAAAACGCAGGCGCAGTGGCATCAGGTGTGGAAGCAGCCTTAAAAGCTCTTGGAAAGAAAGACGACATTAAGGTTGTAGCAATCGGAGGCGACGGTTCTACTATGGATATAGGAATCAGGTCCCTCTCAGGAGCTTTTGAGCGCGGCCATGACTTTACCTATGTGTGTATGGACAACGAAGCCTATATGAACACGGGAATCCAGCGCAGCAGCGGAACTCCTTTCGATGCCAGCACCACAACGACTCCCCCTGGAAAATTCTCTTTCGGGAACCCGCGTCCAAAAAAGAATATGGTTGCGATTATGGTAGCCCACGGATCTCCATACGTGGCTACAACGTCAATCGGCTACCCGAGAGATATGATGCGCAAGGTTAAGAAAGGCACCGAGATTGTGGGCCCTACTTACATCCACGCCCATGCCCCCTGTACCACAGGCTGGGGTTTTGATACCTCCAAGACCCTGGAAGTTGCCAAACTTGCAGTAGAGACATGTCTCTGGCCCATGTATGAAATGGAAAACGGAGAAATCACGCAGGTTAGAAAGGTTAAGGACCCGAGACCGGTCGAGGATTACCTGAGAGTTCAAAAACGCTTCAAACACCTCTTCACAATGGAAGGCGGCGAAGAAGAAATAAAGAAAATCCAGGCTACCGCAGACTGGAACATAAAACATTTCGGACTTCAGTAAAAAACTGAAGTTCTACTTTTTTATTTTTCTTTAATTTTTTTAGTAATTCTTGCATTTCTTTTAGATTTTATGTATTCAGAGCATTGTTCCTGGATACTACTTTTTGATCCTATATCTTTTAGTATTTTTTTATTTTAGGCTATTGAGATTATTTGAGGAATGGTCTTGTCTTTTTTTGGGTTTCGGTCTTTTCATGTATAGGAAGTTATTAAGCTGTGTCAAAATTTTAAAACTATAATATGGAAATTTCATTTAAAAAAATATTTATTTCCTCCTCCATAGACAATGTGAATTAAATTAAGATTATTCAAGACGGAAAAAAAGAAACAGTACAAACAAAATGAATTTTGAAAAACATTAATAAGCTTTAGAAATCAAAAATAAGGGTTTTTGAGCATTAGATAACGGACTAAATTCCTTCAAATACTTCCGATCCTAAGATATATCACTGAGAATCTAATAGTAATATTGTCAGGAGTATTGTACCAGTAAATGCAATAAGTCTGGCAATTAAAGACTCAATGGGAAGGGAAAAAAGAGTAAAAATTTAGAATTTGTTTATCTCAGGCTTTACGGTTTAAAAAAGCCGAGTTTCTAAATTCATTTACTATCAATATTATTTATAAAATATATTCAATGGGGAGTGGGGGATTAAAGATTGGTATTTGTCCAGCTTAGGCTACCTTTTCGACAAATGCTAATTTTTTTGATTTCACTTCTGAAATATAGATTCAAATTTTTGGGGAGAAAATTTGGAAGTGAAAAAATGAGAAAGAATAATACAGACCTTGTGGAGAAGACATTAAAACTGCTGGATAGGATTCCAGAAATATTCAATACCACACGAAGGAATACATTGAAGAACAGACAGCGCAGGGTCGGACAGCCTCTAAAGCGTCAGATATTCTCATTTATGTTTTCATTAATGATTTGCATGTCTACTGCAGCTCCGTTTGTGCCAGTAGCAGCAGCTTCTGGAGGCTCATATACATTGAAATGGTCCGCTGCAGACCCTGAAGTGGGCAAAGCTCCATATTTGCCTACCTATGAGAAGCTAACGACAGCCCAGCTAGTCTGTCCAGGAAATGCTGGGAGATATCCAGATCCGCTTAAGGATGCTGTGGCTTATGGGCCTACTAACAGTTCTTCTGATCTTGATGCTGTGGCTTCACTGGCACTAAAGTGTATGGCTCTCGGACAGATTGTGCCTTTCGAGGTAGAGATTAATGTCGACGGCAGCACAAGTCCAGAGAACGGTACCATTAATTTCACCGCTGAATGGTTAACAAAAACAACAGCAGGTAATGATTTCGGCTACGACCCAGCATACATGGTGTACTGTGCTTTCGTTGACACCGCAGATGCCGGCACGTATGATCCTGGAGAGAATGCGAAAGTGGATTCTTTCACTTCCACACTTGTTAATCTAGGCACATCAAACGAAGCTATACAGGGCACATTTACCGTTTCGGGTCTCGATGATGGCGATAAGGTGATCGTTGAGATTTGGGTTGTACTCAAAGATCAGATCCCCGAAAGGGCCACAGGTAACGTTCAGACAAGCTTAGTCAGCGCACAAACTGCAACTAACGATACAATACGGACCGGTCAAAAGACAATTCCTCTTTTGAGAGTACAGGAATTTTTCTCAGCAGATGCCGATATCTCAGTTACAAAGAACGACAGCCCTGACCCTGTAACCCAGGGAGATCAGCTTACTTACAGCCTCATAGTTACAAGCAATGGTCCTGCTGTTGCAAATAATGTTGTGGTCACAGATACTCTTGATGCCAATACAAACTTTGTTTCAGCTTCAGGCGCTACTTACACAATTAGTGGAAATACTATAACCTTCACTGTTGGTTCTTTGAGCCCAGGTGAATCGATGACTCTCACTATTGTCACTACGGTCTCCGATACAGCCCCAACTGAGAACGACATATCTACAAACCCGGAGGCAGGTTCTGCGACTCCACCTACTATACTGTATGACCTGCTTAATTTCGTCTCGGTGACTGTTATCACCGATGATCCCACTCCTGCTAACAATACCTACTACCAGCCGACAAATGTTTTGTCGGCATTCTTGCCTAATCCGTCTTACACTATTGATAAAATAGTGACAGATGTTGCAGGAAACGGACCAACAGGAAATGTGACAAAAGCTGGAGATGTGATCAGCTACCAGATTAACGTAACAAACACTGGAAATGTTGATCTGACTAATGTAAGCGTTACAGATCCTCTGATTGGAAATCTTACAGGTCCAATTGAGTCTATAAATTCAAATGAGATTCTTGAAGTTGGAGAAACCTGGACATACACTGGAACTTACACGGTAACTCAGCAGGACATAAACAGTAACGGTGATGGAGATGGAGACATCGACAACACAGCTACGGTTGATTCGGAAGAGTTACCTCCACAGGAAGACAGTGAAGAGGTGCCAATTCAGCAGAACGCTTCTTACACCGGAGTTTATACTTTATAGTATAAAGCCACATCAAGCGACATGATCTACATAGGGTCTAACAAAAAATTAATTATGTTGGGTAACAATTCCAAGCATTTTAATATAAAACCGACAAATATAGAACCAATTAAATAAATCGGTGTGGCACAAAAATAGTTAATTTCCCACTATATGGGGTCTAACACAGGATCTCTGTAACAAGACGCCCTATTATGGTTTCTTTAGTATAATATGGTGAAAATCATATAAGTATCAATCGGTGGGCTAGTTCAATATGTGGCGACGCCAAAATTGAACGAAACAAGTTTGGAACTTAATTAATTTCTTGTTAGACCTACATAATATCCATAGCTGCACCACGATTTTTATGAGATCTTATAAACTCCGGTTACACTATTGATAAAATAGTGACAGATGTTGCAGGAAATGGACCAACAGGAAATGTGACAAAAGCTGAAGATGTGATCAGCTACCAGATTAACGTAACAAACACTGGAAATGTTGATCTGACTAATGTAAGCGTTACAGATCCTCTGATTGGAAAACTTACAGGTCCAACAGGAGATAATGAACCACTAAACATTCTCAATGTTGGAGAAACCTGGACGTACACTGGAACTTACACAGCAACCCTGATAGACGTTATTACGAATGGCGGTGGGGACGGATTTATAGAGAATATAGCAACAGTTGATTCTGATCAGCTTGGACCGAAAAGTGACAGTGCAGCTGTGACCATAAAAATAATTCCAGTTTATGAGCCCAATCCGGCATATGAAATTGACAAATCTATCATGGATGTGGACTCCAGAGGGCCGGCAGCCAGCGTAAAAGAAGCTGGAGATGTAATCACATACTCAATAGTGGTGGCTAACACCGGAGATGCCGACCTGACAAACGTGGCCGTCACTGACTCACTGATTAATCTGGCAGGGCCAGTGGAGTCAAAGAATAAGGACAATGTACTGGAAGTTGGGGAAACCTGGACATACACAGGAATATACACGGTTACGCAGCAAGACATTGACACAGAGGGTGGATTCGATGGATACATCGATAATGTGGCGACGGTAGACTGCGACCAGCTGGATTCGAAATCCGACAGCGTAAGAGCTCCTATAGAGGCACCTCCGGTGTTTGAGCCCTGCCCGGCATACAAGATCGAAAAATGCGTCACAGATGTTGACTGCAGAGGACCGACTGCAAGTGTCACAGAGGCTGGAGATGTCATAACATACCGGATAACAGTAGTAAACACCGGAAATATTGACCTGACTAATGTAGCTGTCACTGACCCGCTGATTGCAAATCTAAAAGGACCAGCGGAGTCAAAGAATGCCAATGGAGTCCTGGATACGGGAGAGAAGTGGACCTACACAGGCTGCTACGTTGTGACCCAGGAAGACATAGATGTAAACAGAGTATGTGATGGACACATCAATACTGTGGCAATGGTAAACTGTGATATAGACACCAGCAACGATTGTGATGGATACATCGACAACGTAGCAACGGTAGACTGCGACCAGATAGAGCCGAAATCTGACAGTGTAAGAGTCATGATAGAAAAAGTATCCACAGGAAAAGACTCAACAGAGGAAGATTCGACAGAAGAAGATTCGACAGAAGAAGATCCAATAAAAGAAGTACCGACAGAAAAGAAACAGGATTATTGCATATACAAATCAATAATTGGAGTCGATCAGGCTGGAGATCATATAATCAACAAACCTGGAGACATAATAGAATACCAGATACTGGTGAAGAATGAAGGCAACATGGATCTGACTGGAGTTTCAGTAAGCGACCCGATGATTACACTGACAGGACCTACCGAAGATGGAATCGGACCGGGAATCTTGAATCCAGAGGAGACATGGAAATTCGTCGGGAACTATACGGTAACTCAGGAGGACATAAACGGCAACGGTGGGGGGGACGGGTTTATTGACAATACTGCAACGGTAAGCTGCAACGAGCTTCCGGACGAAAGCAGCAGTGTAAAACAGCCGATTGTCCTCACCTCAACTGATAGCGCCAACAGTAATGATGATGCCAACAGTAATGATGGTGCCAACAATGGTGGCAATGGTGGCAATGATGGCAATGGTGGTACTGGAAGTGTCCATGTCGTCTCTAAACCTGCCAAATACGTTGAAATGAATGAAAATAACGCAGGAGAGACTGGCACTGAAATATTGCTTGAACCTGAAATTAAAAGCTTTGAACAAAACATCGGAAATGCAGAAGCAAATGTTGAAAAGGTACCAGAACAGGAAGAAAGCAAAGGTATTCCTGGATTTGTAATCTATGGTATAATCGGGCTGCTTGCAATACTCCTGTTTATATTCCTCAATAAGAGAAAGTAAAAACAGAGGGAATTACGTAAAAAAGAATTAATCGAACTTGATTCAGAAAACAATTAGATGAAGGCTTAATTCCTTCATCTAATTTATACACTTTTATTCTCAATCTTGTTCTCAATCCAAAAAGAAACGTTCAACAACAGTAAGGTTTTTTTGGTTCATTCAAATGGCAGCAAGCCAAAAAAATAGAAATAAAAGTATTTTTCCGAGAGTTAGTTTTAGAAGGCCTCACGATGAAATTAAGGTAGTTAAGATGGTATAGACTCACAAAAACTCCTATTTTAATGTGAGAGCTTAGAAAGTATTAAACAATTAAAACAAAGAGTCAACCACGTTTGAAGCTAACTAATCTAAAAAAGATTTACATATCGAATTAATAGGCATCTGTTTTTTAATGCCGTTTTTATGTCGTTTTTTAATGCCGTTTTTATGTCGTTTTTTAATGCCGTTTTTTAATGCTGTTTTTATGTCGTTTTTTAATCATCGTTTTTTAATCATCGTTTTTTAATCATCGTTTTTTAATCATCGTTTTTTAATCATCGTTTTTTAGGCTGCCGTTTTTCACAGATGCCTTGCACGCCAAATATCTTTTCATAAATATAAGATTACGGATGTACTGAAAATTGGATATAAACTTTCAGAGGTACTGTAAATTATCCAGAAAGTTGGAGACAAAAATAATAAAACAGAAGAACTTATTCTATAATTATTAAAAGTAGTTGATAAGGTTTCAGCCCTTTAAAAAGCTTTAGATTTTAATCAACTTTAATTACAAAGTCTGGATTTTATAAAATCTGGATTTTATGGAACTTGAGAGTCCTAGCAAAAAAACGCTATAGAAATGAAAATGAAATGGAAAAAAGAATAGAAAAAAGAATAGAAAAAAGTAAGCTCCCAGATAGTTAAATATCAACTAGTGGCAGCTGTCTTCTGAGATCTGGCAAATAACCTTCTCGATGCAGGGCAATCTTATAATCACTTATTGATCTGCACACTCTGTGTGTGTATTTTATGCAGTCAGTACCAACTTCCCCTTTAAACAGCAGCTTTTCTGTTTTTTCTATGAATTCAGGGTAGGTAAACACGAGTTCTTCTTTGGTGTGTAGAAAAAGGGCTGTAAAGTCCCTGTGAATACCCATGCTTCTTTTAAGCAACTCGACATTGAGGTGGTCTTCGGCGAGGTAGCTGTTGAATTTCACAAACGTATAAAAGTCTGCGATATTCTGATTTAAAGAGTTCAGAATTGAATATAACACATTATCTGTTTCCGGAAGGGGAATATCCGGAAGATTGAGGTTTTCACCGTCAAAAGTTTCGTTTTCTTCAATATTTTGATCCCGGGTTGTCTCACGGTCCATTTTATCACCCTGGTATGACGTTTTATATTCTATCGTTTATCTTTTCAGAGGTAGATCTGGCGGTTTCCGTATATAATAACGGAACCTATCTTTTACCTTTTTGAGGTGGCTTTCAGATACACCTACGGCTTGATATGGAAGCGTAAGTGTATCAACTGAAGTGCATCCAAGTGATATCTGTCCTGTGCAGGCTATCTTAACCTGCTGCAAGTGCATCGCTTCCCCACTAGAAGCGGCTTTGCGGCATTTCACATGGAGGTCTGGACTCCGTTTTTGAATTCCGCTTTTCAATTCCGTTTTGGACTCCGTTTTTCTATTACTAATTCACTCAGGAGGTGCTGATTTTGCGGTGCTGATCCTGAAGTTGTACAAATAAATTTGATTCAACGATAGGCTTCTTGCATTTTACTATATATAAAATTATGTCTTAATAAAACTGACAAAATATAATTATATAGAAGCTTGCGTTTAGTTCTACCTAAAATTTACTTAAATACATCATATATTGAGGAATGCTAGAATATATACCTGAGCCCCTAACCCGGACCTATAAGACCTGTAAACTGTGGGACTTGTGGGACCTGTAAACTGTGAGATTTGTAAGTTGTGGAATCTGTAGACTATAGGAGATCTGTAAACTATAATGAATCAACTTACCGAATCCCGGAAAAAAGAATTTCGAGCTTTTAGTGAACAGGTTTAACTGTCATTAAATGCGCCCGTAATAAAGATACCGATAGGTTCAAAAGATGTCTGTAAACCTGATTTGCATGCTTTTAACTATTCGAAACGCGTCTGCCCTCAAACATATCCATCCCGACAGCTACGAACCCATATACAAGGCTCAGCACCAGAATAATAGTA
The DNA here is from genome assembly GCF_055385895.1 of Methanosarcina subterranea. Lineage (NCBI taxonomy): Archaea > Methanobacteriati > Methanobacteriota > Methanomicrobia > Methanosarcinales > Methanosarcinaceae > Methanosarcina > Methanosarcina subterranea. The sequence goes on from NZ_AP042426.1 coordinate 4,994,766, forward strand.
GCTCCTGATGGGACATCAAGAGCATAGGAAAGGCCTATTCCGGTAACACTGATAGCTGTCCCGAAGGCGATGGAGATAAGCATCATGTGCTTCAGGTTATTGGTGAATTTACGGCTCAGGGTGGCAGGAATTGTCAGGAGGGCAATCACAAGGATAATGCCCACGACTTTGATAAGAACAACAATTGTAAGGGCAATAATACAGAGCAGGAAAAGGTAGAGCTTTTCGGTAGGAACCCCCTGTACAGTTGTGAACTCTTCGTCAAAGCATAAAGCAAGAAACTCCTTATAGAACAGATAAACTGCGCCCACTATGATGAGGTCAAGGGCAAGCATCAGATATAGATCAATACGAGGGACTGTAAGAATATTTCCAAAGAGGTAGGTCATCAAGTCAGGAGCATATCCTGGAGTAAGGTAGACAAAGATAACTCCCAGAGCCATTCCAAGAGACCAGAGTATGCCTATTGCACTGTCTTCCGGAATTTTTGATTTCTTGCTAACGGTACCCATAACAAGAGCTGCTAACAGGCTAAAAGGAAGAACTCCGTACATAGGGTTGATTCCAAGATAATACCCAAGTCCTACGCCTCCGAAAGAAGCATGGGCAATCCCGCCACTGATGAAAACAATCTTTTTGACGACAACATAGGCGCCTATGATTCCGCAGGCAACGCTTGCAAGGATTGCTGCTGCAAGGGCGTTCTGGATAAAAGTATATTGCAGAAGATCAAACATTTTTTATTTCTCCTTGAGAGACTGTTTTTCGAACCCAATCCTTGATCTTCAGGAACTCCCTTTGTGCTGCTCCAGCACTCTATGGGGTACCCCATGAGCAATCAGTTCGACAGGGCACTGATAGGTGGCTTCCAGATCCTCAGCCGGAATTTCTCTCGAGTTATGGTAGTGAAGTGTGCGGTTCAGGCAGGCTATCCTGTCCACATAGACAGAAACCGCACTGAGATCATGTGTGACCATAATAACTGCCATTTCATGCTTGAGCCGGTCCAGGAGCCGGTAAAGTTCATCCTGCATGTGAGGGTCAAGCCCGGAGTTGGGTTCGTCCAGAAGCAGGAGTTTAGGATTTGTGGCAAGAGCTCGGGCAATAAACACCCTCTGCCGTTGGCCTCCAGAGAGCTGCCCTATCTGCCGATCCTTAAGCTGGAACATCTCAACTGTTCTCAGAGCTTCTTCCGCAGCCTTCTTGTCTTCTTCACTATACTTTTTCAAAAAGCCCGTATGGCTCATTCTGCCTGTCAGGACCACTTCCCAGACACTAATCGGAAAATCAAAGTCAAAACCTTTGTACTGGGGAACGTACCCTACAAGGTCCCTACTTTTTTCCGGAGATTTCCCAAATATTTTCACGCTGCCTTTATAGGGTTTCAAGAGCCCGAGGAGCACTTTGAGAAATGTGGTCTTTCCTCCACCATTAGGTCCAATAATTCCGAGCAGTCCATTGGGCTCTTTTAATTCCAGATTTATGGCTTCAAGGATTGTCTGGTTTCCGTAACGGACCCAGACATCCTCTAGCTCTATAACCTTCTCCATTACCCTTCCTTCATAATATCGTTTTTTTATCTTACCCCGAATTATGTTCTTTTTATATTTAGATATAGAACCTGAATACAGGTTTTACACAAGGTTTCTGGCAAAAATATCGGATACGTTATCCATATTTGTGATGTAATCTTTTGCAATGGGATCAACAGCCACTACCTCACCGCCAATCTCCTGAGCTAAAACTTCCGCACTCCGCGTACTGAACTGAGACTGGACAAAGATAACTTTAACATTCTTTTCCTTTGCAAGATCCACAAGCTTCGCGAGATCCTGCGCACTCGGCTCTTTTCCTTCAATCTCAACGGAAATCATGTTAAGCCCGTAGTCCGCGGCAAAATAGCCCCATGATGGGTGATAAACCATGAAATTACTTCCCTCGCTTCCTTCTAGCTTTTCGCGGATTCTCTCATCCAGAGCATCCAGCTCTTCAAGGTAAGCATCTTTATTCTGGGCATAATAAGCTTCGTTTTCAGGATCAAGTTCTACAAGTCCTTCATAAATATCTTCGACCATTATCTTTGCGTTTGCAGGAGATGTCCAGATATGTGGGTCCAATTCTTCGTGATCCTCATCACTTTCGTCATCATGATCTCCTTCTTCTTCCTCTTCATGGTCGTGTTCCTCAAGCTCTCTCAGTTCTAGCCCTTTGGAGCAATTTACAATAAGAGTGCCACTATTAGTGGTCTCGAATTTGTCAACCCAGACCTCTTCGAAAGGCATACCGACTCCGACTGTCACTAACATGCTGGCTTTGCTAATTTTCTGGACTTCCTTTGGAGAAAGTTCATATGTATGGGGGTCCGCTCCGGGAGGGATTATGACAACGGTTTTTACTTTATCTCCCCCAACTTTTTCTACAAATTCAGCCTGAGGAACAACACTTACAGCAACTAGTATTGGCTCGTCAGTTTCTGACATTTCGGCTTCCTGTCCTGTATTCTTATCATCCCCTGAGTTGCCGGCATCTGTACAACCGCTGACAAAAATGCTCAGACCAACAATCAAAAGTACTAATATAGTTATGATTTTTAGCTTCATAGTTGAACTCCTGTTTTTTCACTTTCATTTTTATTTTATTGCTTCAATTAGTTTTATTTCTGGAAGGGACTGAAATAGAATTGATATGCGTAAGATAAATTTGACATATGCCCAAAAACTGAAATTGTTTTTGAGTTTTTTTGGCATCACCCCAAATTAGTCTCAAAGCCAGACGCGGATTTCATTCAACTCTTTATCATTCAACTCTTTATTAATGCTGGAAATTAATGATAATGCCCTTCATGGAAGCATTTCTCGTGGCTTATTTCTCCGCATACGCCGATCATCGGATGGCCCATCGAGTTGCAGATTTTGTTTACAGCATCCCTGGAAACAAAAGTTTCAAAACGAGAAACCTCAGCACATGCTTCCTCCGTCGAGAGGCCATAGTGAGTAAAGAGAAGGCTCAAAATCCTGTGCCTCCGGACAAGAAATTCCGCATATGCCTTTCCCATTTCTGTCAGATCCACACCCCTGTATGGGACATGGTTCAGGTAGCCAGCCGTTGCAAGTTCGCTTAAAGTCTTGGTTGTTGTTGAAGGATCGACCTGCAGACAGGAGGAAATTTCAGTAGTTTTTACAGTGCCTCTTTTTTCAAGAATAAGCTTGAGATAATCTGCCTTTCTCGGAGAGAGCTCAAGGCCTGTAAACTCAGGATAATTTTGCTCATTCATGTAGAGAAATATAAAAAACTTGTATTTATTGTTTGTCATATACCAAATTACAAGTTTATATTTGCAGTATATCAAACTTAGAGGCAAAACCCATCAGAGGGCTTCCAAGAGTATTTGATCTGAAAATCTTGGCGGGTTCAAATTTTGCCAGCTCTCCGAAAATCCAGAAGAATGGGTCATTAATATGTGAGATCATGAAAGTGCTTGGAGCCATTGCAAGGACCAGGATTTCCGCAGGAAACCCAAGTTCCGGAACCAATGAATGCGGAAGAGATGATACAATAAGCATGGTTACGACTCTTGACCCCTGAACGATTTGAAGGCTGCTGCAACAAGAAAAAAGCACAAGGATATAAAGAAAAAGGTTAAGCTGCAGGAAAAGCCTGCCGAGGGCCTCTCCTGTCTCGTTCTTTTGTGTAACTTATACAACTTCTGTAAGTTCTGTTTCTGTAAATCCTGACTGAACCTGCTCTAATTCTTGTTTCCAGAAATTCTGGCAGTTTCGATCTTTTCCAATCCTTGGCATAGAGTTAACTGCAGTAGAAGTGGGAACAGTGTTAAAAAATTTTGAAAATAGTAAGCGTATCTGTATTTGCTAAAAGTTCTTCTGCTGCAGAAATAGCCACAGGGAAGTGTATACCAGATTAAATGAGGAAATTAAATGAGGCAACAGCCCAGAATGTAAGGGCGGTTGCAGTGGAAATGGAGGGGTTATTAAATTTGGTAGCAACTTTTTTGCTATCGGAATAAAGATGACATAGAAAAGGAAAATAGAGAACAGGATACATATATTGAAACTTTTCAGAAATTATCAACTATCGGCGATGGAATGTCGTCTATCGACAAGGTCTTACTTATAAGCTTTTAAGTATTCTTCTCTGGAAATTCTTCCATCGGAGAAGAAGAAGAAAGAGAGGGGGAAGGGGAAGAGGAAGAAAGCTGATTCAGTTCATCAATTTCTTCTTCTCCAAGTACTCTTGCAAGGTTCAGAAGAATAAGAAGTCTGTTCCCCGCTTTTCCGACCCCAGTTAGATATTCAGAGTTAATTTTCGATTTAATCATATCCGGAGTCGGTTCAATAGAAGAAAAAGGTAGTTTGAATATTCCGTTTACCGAGTTTACAATCATTCCAATCGTCGTATCCCTGACCCCTACTATAATAATTCTGGACAGGCTGTCATTTTCTCTGGAACTGAAGCCAAGACGCCTGTTGAGATCTATTACTACAATAATTTTTCCTCGAAGGTTGATTAGTCCTTTTACGCATTCAGGAGCCTGGGGGACACGCGTAATTTTTGAAATCGGTATGATCTCGGAGACCTGCATAATATCGACCCCGAATTCTTCTCCTGATAATTCAAAAACCACCAGCTGAAGTGATTCTTCAGAAAGTGATGAGTCTTCCTTTTCTGCTTTTTCCTCAAACATTTCAATTCCCCAAGGTCGATCCAAGATTTTAACCAGTTTATTTAAAACCAACCGTACATTTACCAATGTAACTTACCAACCATACATTTACCAACTGTAATTTACCAACCGTTATCTAACGATATTATTTAGCTAACCATACTAGCAGCCGTATTTAATCAACCGTTATTTAACTAGCCATACTTAGCCAATAATGCTTTCTGGTTCCTCTTTTAAACTGCCCAGCCTGAACTTTTCAGTGGCTTTTTTCATCTTTTCCCCAAGTAAAGAGAGATCATTTGCCATACTGGCAAGCTCAGACATCGATGCACTCTGTTCTTCAAGAGCTGCGGCGGTTTCCTGGGTTCCCGCAGCGGACTGCTCCGATATAGAGGATATGTCTTCCAGCGTAGAGGTAATTTCTTCGATAGATGCAGACTGTTCTTCTGTAGCAGCTGCTACGTCCTCTATCATATTTGTGATTTCATTGATTGTAGAGACAATTCCAGTAACCATCTCAACTTCTTCACTAACCGATAATGAGCCATTCTCCACATTCTTTTTACTTGCTTCTATGCTTTTCACTGTATCACCGATACTGTTCCTGATCTCGTCAATCAGCCTGGAAATACTCTTGGCTGCACTTCCGGACTCTTCGGCGAGTTTGCGGACTTCATCGGCTACAACAGAGAATCCTCTTCCGTGTTCGCCTGCACGTGCAGCTTCAATTGCGGCGTTCAGTGCAAGCATATTGGTCTGGTCTGCAATTCTGGTTATAACAGTTATGATCTCATTGATTTGCTGAGACTTGGAATCAAGTTCCTTAATAACAACATCAGTTTCATCTACAGAAAAGCGGATAAGGTTCATCTTTAACAGGACATCCCTTGACACGTTTCCGATATTGTGAACGGTATCATTTACCAGATTTGTGCTTTTAGAAACTTTCTGAGTATTATCCGCAACTTCCTGGATATTGTGAGTCATATCCTGCATTGCATGAGTTATATCAATAATTTTTGTGCTCTGCACCTCCGCCCCATTAGAGATTTCAGCTGCGGTTTCTGAAATCCTCCTTGATGCAGATGCCACTTCTTCGGAAGAGGCGGACATTTCTTCAGAAAGTATGGCAAGGTGCAGTGAACCTTCCTGAATTTCCTTTATCAGACTGCACAGGTTTCCAACCATTGCCTTAAAAGCCTCTGAAAGCTGAGAGATCTCGCTTCTCGAGGAGCCTTTAATGTCAACGTCAAGGTTTCCTTCCGAGACCATATCAGCAGCTTCAAGCAGTTCGTAAATGGGCTTTCTGTAGATGCTCAAAATGACAAAAACAAGTAAAGCACCAACGAGCATTGAAAGAAAAGTTACTAGAAAGATCTTGTTTATGGAGTTTGCAATAAGTGTGTCCAGTTTTCCTTTCTGGTCGGCACTGGAAGCTGCAGCTACTTCTCCAACCCGGGCAGCTATAGCTGTCATATTTTTCTCTTCAATTGTTTTTCTTTCTTCCAGAATCTTAAACTGCTCGAAATCAGCCTGAAAATTTTCCGCACTTGTAAGTATTTCCTTTCCTGCGGCAATATTTTCAGGCCTTTCCATTCGCCCGTTTAAGTCTGTGGAAAGTTCAATAATATCTTCCATAAAGGTATCGAAGTTATCTGCATATTGCTGCTCAGGGCTCACAGCATAATTTTGATACTCACTTTGGGCTTTCATTGTCAATACAATGATCTGCTGAGCGCTCTCGGCATTGGCAAATTTTTTCTCGAGAGTTTCATTTGGATAACCAGCTTCGAATTCCTCCCTATACTGAACCATCTGGTTTTTAGAAAGTTCATCTGCATTTGTTATTAGAATTTCACTATTTACAGCCAGTTTGTTTCTTATATCTGCCTGTTCGTCATCTGCATCAACGTATTTATCAAAAGCCTCCCGGAAACCACTGGAAGCTGCTAGAACAATATCCATCCTGTCGCGGTTCACAGGATCAAGGTAGCCTATGTATATTTCTTTGGATATCGCTGCCTGTGTGGGCACATGATCAAGATAATAGTAAACTTTTCCTTTATAATCCGGATCGCCATGAATAATGTAACTTTCCTCGGCTTGCAGGGCGCCCTGCATATTATTCATAATAAAAGTCATATTCTGGATAGCCCGGCTCTTTTTCTCAACTTCGTTCATACCTTGATAACCTGTATACCCCACGAAAAAAATCAAAACTAGGAGTAGGGCAAATCCTATTACCACGTGCCCTATTTTTGTGCTTTTATACATCTTTTTTCACCCGTACTTCCAGCTTTTTCGTCTTTAAGCCCTTTCTATCCTGTAACCGAAATACAATTGCATGCGGTACCTGTTTAAATGAGTAGAAAGATATAAACGACTATAAAAGATTTTTATCCAGATTTCCCAACTAGTATTCGATGTAGATTGTTTAAGATTTGATATAGATTGTTTAAGTAGATTATTTAAGGATTCATAAATTTTCTGATTCTTGAAAAGAGTAAGAGCCTCAAATATTAGGACCGGAAGTCCACGCTCATCAACGATACTTCTTCTGAAGATTTCATTCAGGAAAATTCAGTAAGATAACTCGTTACTGTAAGAAACTCTTTGACCTGCGATCCAAAAATATCAAAATTTATGGGTTTGGAAAGGACAGCGTAACATCCGGCTTTAAGAAATTTCTGTTTACTTTCGGAATCACAATGTCCTGTGACAGCAACCACTCTTATGCTTTGTGTATCAGGATTACATTTTATTATTTGTAGCAGTTCAAGACCATGCATCTTTGGAAGCTCCATGTCCATCAGTACAAGATCAACTTTGACCTTACTTAGAACTTCCAGCGCTTCAAAGCCGTTTTTTGCCTTCTTCGGATCATATCCGCAGGACTTCAGAAGATCAGCTTCAACAACAAGGTTAAGCAGGTTATCCTCAACGATAAGGATTTCAGGCATTTGATCAACTCCTGTGCTTGCTTAAAGGGCTCTATGAACGAAATCTGTCTTACAGAAGTGCCGTTCTTACAGAGATATCGTTTTTACTGGGGGATATTTTGTGAAACGATTTTTACTATAGGGAACAGGTAAATGGCCTAATTGTATGGAATATTTTACCCACATCTTAGCAAAAATTCCATTATATACTCGCATAAATTTTCTATCGCAAGCAAACTTTCTCTTATATTTACACATCTGAACATAATTTGTATGATTTGAAGGCAAATTGGTGGGAATCTGCAGGCTGGCGCTCAAACACTTACAACTAAATTTTAACACCAAATAAAACGGGTTTCAGTGACAAAAAAAAGACATTTAGTTCCCAGTGTCGATCCTTTGCATAGCGGTATAGCAAACAGCAGTAAATTCCCTGACTTAATAAAGATACTATGAATTCCCGTCTCATATAAAGTTATTTATTAAGATTTATACCACTATATCAATATATAAATTAAAAATAAAAGCATTCTGTTTTATTTTAATATGTTTTCAGAAAAAGGTCAGCCCTACAGCGGTATGAAAACACCACTATCAAACCTTTTAAGGTTATTCTATGCATGAGCAAGCCCTGACAATTTAAATAGGGATTTTTAAACTTAACAAACTTTTAGAAACGTTTGTCAACATGGGGACATTCCAAAATTGAGACGGGTTTAAAGCTATATAATTTACTAAAGATAATTAAAAAAGTTTAATATAGCAGGTCTCGTATATACTTTTTCATATTATCAGGAGAGACCTGATTAAAAAGAGAACTTGTGTTATCCATTTATATCAACCTTATGTGTACCTTCACAGGACTCCTCTGATTTTAGCTTTAACGGGATGCTTTAGTTAGCTGCCCCACTAAGAATCCTCTAGCTAACAGTTTTAATAGAAATTCTATAGTTGGCAGTTTCAGTGTGATCTTTATTCGGCAGCACAGACGCTGAAAGAACAGATTACGGCGAACCTAGCTACAAGGAATAGAGCCATAGTTAGCACGATATTCTGAAATTCTGAGTACTCTTAAATTACCCTCAAAAAAAGAAATTGTGTGTATTCCAGAAGAAGTTATGAGGGCAGATGATTTTAGGGCGGTTTCAAATATAAAGTAGAACGCAATCGTCCCATAATATATCTTCATAAAAATGGTGTCACTTACTTAGTAAAAATAAAGGAAGGTAAATCGATGGCAAGAGTAATGATCGTGGACGATGCCGAGTTTATGCGAATGGTAATTAGAGATATCCTTCTAAAGCACGGACACGAGGTGGTTGCCGAGGTAGGTGATGGGGAAGAAGCAGTTCAAACATACCTGGAGGTAAAACCTGACCTTGTGTTAATGGATATAATAATGCCAGATATGGATGGTAAAGAGGCACTGCAAAAACTTCTTGTGATGGACCCTGACGCGAAAGTAGTAATGTGCTCTTCTCTTGGGCAGCAGGCTTTGATAACGGAATCCATGAAAATAGGTGCCATGGGTTTCATAGTAAAACCTTTTGAGCCCAATGGCATGCTCGATGTGATCAAAAAAATTGCTGAGCCAAATTAACTGAAAAATTGCTGAGCCAAATTAACTTAACTGGTAGCAAATTTGGGGATCGGGATAATTTAGTTCCGGATTAAATGATTTGTGTCTCAATAAGATAATTGATTATTAAAGTTAAGCATCAATTCCGAATTAAATATCCGAATTTTAGGTGAAAGATTTTTGATAATGGTTCAAATGTAAAACCTCTCGATTAAATATAATATGACTTGATTAATTAGAAAATATTTGCATTAAATTAAAAATTACCGGTTGAGTATTAAGTTACCGGATTAAACACCGTTTCTGGATTACGTAACTGGGTTCTGGATCAAGACAGACTGAATCGAAATACTTGAGTTAAATAAAAACGAGTTTTAAATAAAACGATTCAACAAAAAAGTGCTTGAGATGACTATCCGTGCACTCATAGTAGATGATTCTGCTTTAATTCGCAGGGTTCTTTCCGATATTCTCAACGAAGACCCGAAGATCAAAGTCGTCGGAACGGCAGTCAACGGAAAGGACGGTCTTGAAAAAGTCAAGAAACTCAGGCCCGATGTAGTACTTCTGGACAATGTAATGCCTGTTCTTGATGGTCTTACGACTCTTGCCCGTATCATGAGGGAATGCCCGACGCCTGCAGTTATAGTGTCGGCTCTGGGAGAAAAAGCTGAAGAGATTACCCTTACAGCTTTTGAGTATGGGGCAGTAGATGTAATCGAAAAACCCTCGGGTATTCTCAGTCAAAGTATGCCTGAAATGACAGAGGAAATTTGCAGAAATGTCAGGACAGCTTCAAAAGCTAACCTTAAAAACCTGGAGTGCATGCGAGATTTAGAACTGCGAAATCCTGAGAAAGGTGAGAAGAAAGAGACTAGGTTTAGGAAGAAAGCGGCTTCTGTAAGAAATATACTTGCGATAGGCGCGTCCACAGGAGGCCCAAGGGCTCTGGAAAAACTTATAAGTTCATTTCCCGCTGAGATTCCAGCTGCAGTTCTCGTAGTACAGCATATGCCGCCGGGTTTTACAGCATCTCTTTCTAAAAGGCTTGATGCAAAGTCAGCCCTGAGGGTAAAAGAAGCACAGGAAGGAGATAGAGTAGAAGAAGGAACTGTGCTTATAGCCCCGGGTAATTATCATATGGAAATTGTACGAAATAAAGTAAACGGCCCTGAAGAAGAAGTACATTTGTCCTGCAGCCCTAAAGAACTGGGATCCAGACCTTCAGTAAATGTTCTTTTCAGATCAGTTGCACAGGTTTACGGCTCTAGAGTTATTTCCCTTGTCCTTACGGGAATGAACTGCGATGGAGCAGATGGAGCTGAAGAGATTAAAAAAATGGGTGGCAAAATAATCGCAGAAGCCAGGAGTTCATGTGTGGTATACGGAATGCCGGGAGAGATTGTAAGGCGAAATCTGGCAGACTTCGTACTTCCTCTGGACAAAATAGCTGAAGAAATTATCAGACTAATAGAATGAAGTTAAAGATGAATTTTTATTTACCTTTAGATTAGCCTGAAAAAGCAAACTAGCCGGAAAAGTAAAAAGTAGAAATAAGACAAAAAACAAAGGAAAAAGAAAAAAGAGAGTAAAGAGTTAAAAAATTTTTTAGAAATTTTTAAAATACTTAGGAATTCCAGGTATCTCAGGACTTAAAAGGCAGGGAAAATCATGGATATGTCAAAATATATAGGCATTTTCAGATCAGAGTCTGAAAAAAATATTAAAGAAATAAGTGATTCCCTGCTCGTGCTTGAACAGGATCCTGAAAATATGGAGCAAATGAATGTAATGTTCCGTGCAGCCCATACTTTCAAAGGTATGGCTGCGACCATGGGATTCAAGCAGATTGTCGAATTAACACATGAGATGGAAAGCCTGATCGACAGGACCCGTACTGGACGTTTAAACATTGATTCTTCTTTAATTGATATCTTCTTCGAATGTCTGGATGCTCTGGAAGGACTTATTGAAGATGTCTGCAAGGATATGCAGAGTAAAAGCGAAGAGAAAAAAAACAGTCGAAGTGAAAACAGTAAATCTTATCCTGATGCCGGAGAAGTTCTAAAAACTCTCAGGACTATAAATAACTCTTCAGAAAAAGTTATTTATCAAAAAAGTGAGTCCGATTCCTTTTCTGCAGACCGAAAAATAAAGGAAAAAATCGAAAAAGGAGAAGAAAGGGAAAGAATAGAAGAAGAAAAAGAGGAAAAAATAGAAGGGAAAAAGGAAAAACAGGAAGATAGAAAGGAAGAAGAAAATGAACTCAAAAATATAAATGATGAACTAAAAGAAAAGAAAGGTTTCACTTATTCTGAGTCTGATTCCAGAGTAAAAAATGAGCAGAGCTCAAGAATACAGGATTTGAAAATACAGGATTCGAAAATACAGGATCCAAAAACACAGAGCTCGAACATACGGGGTCAGAAAAAGCAGGATTCAAAACAACAGAATTCAAAACAACAGGATTTAAAGATACAGGGTTCAAAGACGCAAGATTCAAAGATGCAGGGCCCAAAGATACAGAGTTCAAGGATCAGCACGGAACAGTTAGATAAACTGATGAATCTTGTAGGTGAGCTCGTAATTAACAGAAGCAGGGTAAAAGAGCTTACAGGAGAATCGAAATCAAAGGATCTGGAGCTTGCACTTTCCGATTTTCAGAAACTGACCAGGGAGCTTCAGGAAGAAGTGTTAGAAATTAGAATGGTGCCTCTGGATCATATAACCAATATTTTTCCCAGAATGATAAGGGATCTTTCAAGGACGCAAAATAAAAAAATCGACTTTATAATAAGGGGAAAAGAAATCAAGCTCGATAGAGCTATTATGGAAGAGATCGGAGACCCTCTGGTGCACCTGTTAAGAAATGCAGTGGACCATGGAATAGAAATTCCTGAAAAACGTGTGGAACTCGGAAAAGAGGAAAACGGCACTATAATAATTACGGCTTCAAGGCAGCAAAATTATGCTCTTATCAAAATAGAAGATGATGGAAGAGGAATAAATACAGAAGAAATTCGGAAAACTGCGCTGGAAAAAAGACTTATTTCAAGAGAGGAAGCTGAACAGCTTTCGGAGAGAGAAGCAATACAGCTGATCTTTACACCAGGATTCAGTACTGCCAGCGTGGTTACAGATCTTTCAGGCAGAGGAGTAGGAATGGATATCGTAAAGAACCGGATTGAACGCCTTGGAGGATCTGTAAAAGTAGAATCAAAATCCGGATTAGGCTCAAAGTTCGAATTGAGATTACCCATAACAATCGCTCTTTATCAGGCTATGCTTGTCAAGGTCGGAATGGAAAGATATGCAATTCCTTTCACCAGTATAGTAAAAAGTATCTCGGTCAGTAAAGAAGAAATCCGGCATATCAGGGGTGAAGAGGTCATTATCGTGTACGAAAAAGCGATCCCTCTCCTGAGACTGCGTAAGTTATTTCAGTTACCTGCTGTTCAGAGAGAAGAAAGCCTGGTCGTCGTTATAGTAGAAAAAGCAGGGCAATATATAGGATTTGTTGTAGATGCGCTGCTTGGAAAGCAGGAAGTGATTATAAAAAGCTTTAAAAGCAGGCTGCTGGAAAGAACTCGGGGATTTGCAGGAGCGACAATTATGGGAGATGGGAGTGTTATTTTAATTCTCGATGTTAACTCCATAATCTGAGTCTTAGTTACAGGTAAAAAGAAAATGAATGGAGATAAACAAAGGTGGAGTAAAGATAAATGAAGAAGGAGTAGGAAGAAAAAAAGGAATAAAAGTAAATAAAGAGAGAGTAAAGAGCAATAAAGATGGAATAAAGAGCAATAAAGATGGAATAAAAGATGGTAAAGATGGAACAAAAACAAGTAGAGAAGAAGTAAAAACGAGTAGAGAAGAAGTAAAAATAAACAAAGAGAGCATACAGACAGGTGAAGATAGAACAAAAGCAGATAAAAATCTAAAGGCAGATAGAAATCTAAAGGCAGACAGGAATCTCGAAGAATATCCTGGATTCGAACTGTTAAAAAAAGTAATTACGGAAAGTACCGGTTTTAACTGTGAGCAATATAAAGAAGCTCATTTCAAGCGTAGAGTGAATGTCCGGGTCAGAGCTACCAATTCAGAGAACTATGAAGAGTACCTCAGGCTGCTAAAGAAGAACTCAGCAGAACACGAGTATCTGATTAAAGCCCTTACCATAAATGTTAGTGAGTTTTTCCGAAACCCGGAAACCTTCGGAGTAATTGAAAAAGAAGTTATTCCTTTTCTGATAAAATCCAGATCAGATTCACTTGTAAAATCAATCCGTATCTGGAGTGCGGGCTGTGCAACAGGAGAAGAGGTCTATTCTCTTGCCATTTTGCTACACAGGGTCCTTGGGAGAGACTGGGACAGCTATAGAATAAGCATTACAGGCACTGATATTGATAATTTAAGCCTTGAAAAAGCCCGAAAAGGGGTTTACCGTGAAAATGTGCTTAAAAATGTAGACGCCAGTACAAAAGAAAGCTATTTCGTAAGGCAGGGTGAGATGTATCATGTTTCCGATCAGTTAAAAAGTATGATACGTTTTAAACGGCATGATATGATATCTGAATCCTGTACAAACCGTTTTGACCTTATAATCTGCCGAAACGTCATGATATATTTTAAAAAAGAGATTCAGGAACAGTTACAGCTTAATTTTAATCACTCATTAAATAGAGGAGGTTTCTTTGTAATAGGAAAGGCAGAGACACTACTGGGAACCGCTTCAAACCGTTTTAAGCCATACAACGCAAGAGAACGCCTGTACATAAAAGAAACTTAGTATGTTTAAAAGATTTGAAGGTTTTGAAAAACCTGAAAACCTGAAAACCTGAAAACCTGAAAACCTGAAAACCTGAAAACCTGAAAACCTGAAAACCTGAAAACCTGAAAACCTGAAAACCTGAAAACCTGAAAACCTGAAAACCTGAAAACCTGAAAACCTGAAAACCTGAAAACCTGAAAACCTGAAAACCTGAAAACCTGAAAACCTGAAAACCTGAAAACCTGAAAACCTGAAAACCTGAAAACCTGAAAACCTGAAAACCTGAAAACCTGAAAACCTGAAAACCTGAAAACCTGAAAACCTGAAAACCTGAAAAGTCTGGGGCTTAAAAACTAAAAGGATTAAAAAACCTAAAAAAATTAAAAAAACTGAGAGAACTGAATAAACTTAAAAGACTTGGAAAAACTGAGAGACCTGAAAAAACTTAAAAAATCTCAAAAATCTGAAGGGAATTAAAGGGGAAGCTCATGGAAAAGATTAAAAACTTGAGTGAATTTGAGTATGGAGCACTTAAAGAGATAGGAAATATAGGGATCGGAAATTCAGCAATTTCTCTTTCCAGACTAGTAAACAGTCTTGTCTGTACCAGAGTTATCGATACAAAATTTGGGTTAATCGAAAATATACCGAAAATTGCAGGCTTTTCAGAGTCACCTGTGCTGGGTACATTAATGAGTATTAAAGATGACCTCAATGGTTATATCCTTGTCTTTTTTTCTGAAAATAGCGCAGAAAGCCTCTACCTTACCCTTTCGGGTGAAAGGAGGAGCAGAGATTTGACAGATCCTATAAATCTGTCTTTAATTGAAGAAGTTAGTCATATCCTGGCAAGAACCTATGTAACTTCTCTTGAGAAATTTTTGAAGCTTAACATTTCGATTTCAGCGCCTTATGTGACATACGATATGTCTGATTCCATTTTCAATTCAACGGTTACAGAGATGAGTTATATAGCAGATTTTGCACTCATCCTTGATGCAGAGTTTCTAATAAAAGAAAAGAAAATTAACGGAAACATATTGATTTTGCTTGATCCTGAGTCTCTGAACCATCTGTTAGAAAAAATTAGTACAATGGTTGATCAAAACTCCTGACTTACCGAATACGAACCAGTACATTATGAAAGGCCATCAGCAAACCATAAGGAGGCTTTTATAAATTGACCGATTCAGGCATATTTATAGTGGGTATAGGGGACTGTGCAATAGCTAAAAGCCCTGCAAAAATTAAAACCTCCGGACTGGGTTCCTGCCTGGGCATAACACTCTATGACAGGCAGAAAAAAATAGGAGGCCTTCTTCATACCATGCTTCCGAATATAGAAAAAGCAAAGATAAAGGATAATCCTGCCAAATTTACAGATGCAGGAATAGAGTACCTTGTAAATGAAATTATAAAAAAAGGTGGTTCCAGAGAAAAACTTGAGGCAAAAATAGTTGGAGGAGCAAGCATGTTCGAAAATTCATATATGAATATAGGTGAGAGAAACATAAAGTGCGCGAGAGAAACCCTGATAAAACTTGGAGTATCAATCATAGCTGAAGACACAGGGGAAAACTACGGACGCACGATAATACTTGATACCTTTACTGGCGATCTTCTTATAAAGACAATTCTCAGAGGCGATAAAGTAATCTGAGAACGGTAAATTAAAGCCTTCATCTTTTAAAATCTTCTTCTAACTAATCTATAGATTATCTGGCATACCGAATTTTTTGATTCATTTCAATACTATCCAACCTTTTTATTTCCTGATTTACTTTAACATATCCAGCCCTTCGATTTCCAATCTTGTTCTACCACACCTTTTCTTATCTTGTTCTACCACACCTTTCTAACTTTTTCAGAATTCTTTTCTTTGAAAAATTATATATTTGATATAAATATTATAATAGACATTCATTCGCTAATTGTGAAACCGATTAATTAAATCAACGAAAATAAAAGTACCATAAAACTTTAAATGTATGCCTGAGATTAAGTAACGCTACGATTATGTGACTTTTTCTGTACGGCATAAACAATCCAGCAGAGCGTGAGCGACCAGTATAAAAAAGATAATTTAAACTAATATAAATAGCTCAAAATTATTAAAGCAGGCTAAAAAATGATTTATTATGCTGGACTGTGCTGGATTATACTGGAATATACCAAAATACGCTATACGCTAAAATACGCTATACGCTAAAATACGCTATACGCTAAAATACGCTAATTTATAGCAGACATCAAGCCTGGATACCAAACTAATAATGAAAAGTAAACTAGGGGATTTTCATGGAAATCAATGGAGTAGAAATCGAAGATACATATGCAGAAGCGTTTCCGATCAAAATTTCAAGAGTGCTCATAACAGCTGTTACAAAACGCTGGGCCCAGGTAGCGGCCACTGAAGCCACCGGCTTCGGGACATCAGTTATAATGTGTCCTGCAGAGGCTGGAATTGAAAGGTTCGCAAGCCCCAGCGAGACCCCTGACGGGAGACCTGGAGTCTATATCCAGATCTGTACTTTCAAATATGAAGCTCTCGAAGAACAGCTGCTTGAGAGGATAGGGCAATGCGTACTTACCGCTCCTACAACTGCAGTCTTTAACGGGCTCCCTGACGCTGAGAAACAATTTAATATTGGCTTTAAACTCAAGTTCTTCGGAGACGGTATGGAGTCCGAGGCTCAGGTCGCAGGCCGCAGAGTATACAAAGTCCCGATCATGGAAGGAGACTTTGTGACTGAAGACAATATAGGAGCTATAGCCGGAATTGCAGGCGGAAACTTCTTTATCTTCGGAGATTCACAGATGAGCGCCCTGACTGCAGCCGAGGTTGCTGTTGATGCAATTGCAGAACTTGAAGGCACAATTACCCCATTCCCAGGCGGCATTGTCTCAAGTGGATCCAAGGCCGGAGCGAATAAGTATAAATTCCTGAAAGCTACTGCGAATGAAAAATTCTGCCCCTCCATAAAAGACAAAGTGGAAAATACTGAAATTCCTGCCGATGTTAATGCTGTTTATGAAATTGTTATTAACGGGCTTGACGAAGAAAGCATAAAAGCAGCCATGAAAACCGGAATAAAAGCTGCAGTAACTGTCCCCGGAATCAAGAAGATATCTGCAGGTAATTACGGCGGCAAACTGGGTAAGTATCAATTCAAACTTCACGAGCTCTTCTGAGCTCAAAATTTTCTCTTTTTAGTAATTCAGTTTTCTTTTTGTCTATACATCTCTCTCGCATATCTTTCACATACCTTTTTATTTTCCAGACCAGAATACTTTTCAGGAAAATAACTACTGATGAAACTTGGAAAGCCGCATTCTTAAGAAACCTAGTTTTTAGAAATTTTTGTTATTAAGAAACTATTTTTCGGATTCAGAGAAACAGACGCGAGAGTGGAAAACCTGAACAGACAAAAAATCAATTATTTAGTAGACTTTGCTCTGACCGGAGTTTATACTTTATAGTATAAAGCCACATCAAGCGACATGATCTACATAGGGTCTAACAAAAAATTAATTATGTTGGGTAACAATTCCAAGCATTTTAATATAAAACCGACAAATATAGAACCAATTAAATAAATCGGTGTGGCACAAAAATAGTTAATTTCCCACTATATGGGGTCTAACACAGGATCTCTGTAACAAGACGCCCTATTATGGTTTCTTTAGTATAATATGGTGAAAATCATATAAGTATCAATCGGTGGGCTAGTTCAATATGTGGCGACGCCAAAATTGAACGAAACAAGTTTGGAACTTAATTAATTTCTTGTTAGACCTACATAATATCCATAGCTGCACCACGATTTTTATGAGATCTTATAAACTCCGGTCTGACAACCTTATTTTTTGGAGGCGCAGGCGCGGGTTTTTTGATGTATTTTTTCATGCCTTCGGGAGTTCAAAGGGGCAGATACCTTGTATACATGGGATTAACGAAAGCTACCTGGGTCTGGATACACAGTAGAATTGGAATTCTGATGTCAATTCTTGTGGTCATTCATTTAGTCCTTCATTGGAAGTGGATTACACGCACTACGAAGAGTTTCTTCAGGAAAGAAAAGTGTAAGTTATAAAACATAATTTATAAAAAGAATAAAATGTAGTAAAGACGTTTATAAGAGAAAAAAGCCGATTTACAAAAGAGTGCGAATCGTAAAAGAACAGGGATCTTCAAGAAGCGAACAAAAAATAAAAAATCGGAAAAACCTGGAAAGCAAAGACATCGTCCAGCTACCAGGGAATTATCCTTAAAGTCCGAGCGCACTGATCCCTGAACGGAGAAGATCCTGCGGGTCGAGACCTGTAACCTGCATCATTACATATGCCCCAAGGAAAGTGCCTATTACACTTCCTATATTGGCAAAGCTGGCTACAAGTAGAACACGCATGAACCTGTTTTTGAACATTTCTTTGAAGGTTTCTATACCTGCAAGGGCTTTAATGTCGTCAGTGGTAGGATTTCGCTGTTTTGCTTCTACCAGCCCTGCAAACCAGCCTGCAGCCATCATAGGGTTCAGAGAGGTTAACCAGGCAACCGAAAAGGCAGTAAGAGCAGAGTATGGATGTCCCCCCGCCAGTAGGGCACCGGCTGCGCTCAAAACCCCGTTAATCAGGAACCACCATCCGAAAGCTATCAAGAGGAGTTTCAGAGGAGTGCCCGATGCGAGCAGCAGCAAAAAAACAAGGATCGCGAGACCAACGATTCCAAAACCGATAACTTTACCGATTCCAATGCGCTTTTTCGGAACCTCCATAAGAGTATTGAGAGGCGGGATGCTCTTTGGGTGTTTCAGGTGATTAATTACTCCTGGCTTATGTCCTGCTCCAATAACTGCAACAATCGTTTTATTTCCGCCAGCAGCCACCTTGAGGATGCTCCCTGCAAGGTATGCATCCCGCTCATCTATTAGAGTTTCAGCTGCAGTTGGGGCAAATTCTCTGAGCTCGCTGACAAGGGCTGTGACAACATCCTGTTGAGTAATCTGATCGATGTCGATATCGACTCCTCTTCCTATTCCTATAAGGCCGCCTATGAGAGAGCCGAGCATCTTTATTTTTTCCAGGAATTTCATGCGGCCCCAGAACCGCTGGAGAGTAACCTGAATATCTCTGTCAATTAAAGCTACTCTGGCTCCTGACGCTTCTGCTTCCTCAATTGCAGAAATCATCTCAGAGCCGGGTTTTACACCCATGTCTTCACCGATCTTTTTCTGCACATAGGCTAGCAGCCAGTGGACAAGGTAAAAGTACACCTTTCCTTCAGCGAGAATTTCCTTTATTGGAAGCTGGTTTGTCTGCTGGACGTTTCCTTTAAGAGAGTCATAACGTGCACGGCAGAGCTCAATGGCTACAATATCGGGTTTAAGCTTCCTGATAGTATCCCTGACTTCAGCCACGCTCTTTTCAGAAACATGTGCCGTACCTATGAGCACAACCTTTGAAGGCTGAAACTTGATAGCCGGATTGTTCCCATCCGCAGACGGAGGCTGGAAAGAAGAAGGAACTGAGACTTCTGAAGCTGAGTCAGGAAGAGGTTCTGCAATAAGCTCGGAACTTATATCGAGCTTCACTTCAACCTCTTCGACTTCCACTGCAGACACCGGCACAGAAGCCCTGGTTTCCTCGGGCTTGTTGATCGAAGAATCGGAAAGTTTAGACTTCCCGACAGAAACGCTATCTTCTGTGGATTTTGTTATAAGTTTGTCCATAGAGTATATTGACTCCTGAGATGAACTATGAAAATTGTATTCAGGATCCTTGTCCTGAGAATCTGTAATTTCAGACCTATCCATTATCAGTCTCTCTTCTGCGGTAGATTAGAAGTAACGGATAAAAGTGTATAGAGCAAAGCATTCCACTGTATTGCTACATACTGCTGTCCAGAGCACATTACTTTACTTCAAGCCCATTGCCAGAATATGTAATTTATCCATCATATTTATGATATAAACATTCACTGCCGCGAATTAGAAGATATCAACTAATGATTTAGTACACAGGTAATTCAATACATGGTATAATTAATCCATACACATTAAATAAGTTACATATGTTATATAACTGATCCGTAAGTAACTGATCCTTAAATAAATGATCCGTAAATAATTGGTCCTTAAATAGCTGATAATAAATAACTGATCTTAAACGTCTGGCCTGTTAATAACTGATCTATTAATAGCCATCTATCATAATCAATCTATACATTATAGCCAATTTATAGATATCCAATATGTAAAATTTATAGATATCCAATATGTAAGACTCCAAATGTAAGATAGGTTATATTTATTGAATTGTCCACGGTCAAGTAATTGATGTTTTGGCACTCCATTTATCCAGTGCGGTTGAAGATTGATCCCTAATTTGATTGAAGCCGATTGGCAAGGTCACGCGCAGCGTCTATAAAGAAAGTCAAAAGATGCCATAAGGCTGCCCTGCAGTAATATCGACCTTCTAGCTATGTACCACCGTTTATTGTGAATAATTAACTTATAATTGCCTTATAATTGCCTTATACCAAACTACGTATCTAAAGCGTTAAGATATATTTCAAAGTATTAAACCATGTATTCAAGATTAAACTATACTTCAAAGATATTAAATTATACATCTGAAACAGCCCGAACATACACGTGGCAGACAGTACAAATAAGCTATAAAAGAATTTAGTTCAGGCAGATAATTAGCCAGTACGATTACCTGCCAGAAATTCACACTTTGCTATTTACAGTTCTCCTTTAATAATTTAGTTTAGATTCTCCGTGTGCATTTATATAATTCTTTTTAGGCTCACATTTTTCTTCAGATGCGCTCCTCTTCAGATACGCCTTCCTTCAGATGTACACTTCTCTTCGGATTCACATCCTTCTTCTGACGCACATCCTTCTTCTGATGCACATCCTTCTTCTGATCCTTCTTCGATGTATATTTGCAGGAAGGAATATTAGTGCATCATTCTGATCTAAGCCTCAATGTCCGGACCAGATCTGTTCTGGAAAGTACTCCTACAAGAGACCCGTTATCAATGACCAGGACTCTTCCTATGTTTCTAGACGTAACCAGTTTGAGGACGTCACTCGCCTGTGCACTGGAAGGAACGGATAGGACATCCCTGGTCATAATATCCGAGACCCGGGTTACAGGGCGGTCAAGAATAGAAACGCGCTGGATGTCGGTAAAAGTTACAATACCTTTCAGGCTTCCCCCGTCTATTACAGGATAACCCATATGCTTATTTTCAAACATGAAATGAACCAGTTCTTCGATATTCATGGAAGAGGGTACGGAAACTACATCTTTCGTCATTATATCTCTTACCAGGACATTTTCTAGAGTTACGGATGCCTGAGTGGAACGCTCTTCCTCGGATGCACCAACGTAAATGAAGAGAGCAATCAAAGGGAACCAGAGGTTTCCTACGAGAATTCCGAAGATCGCCATCAGAATAGCAAAAAACTTCCCTACCGCAGCTGCACTTTGTGTAGCTTTAACGTAAGACATTCTCCTGGCATAGAAAGAACGTAGCACCCTGCCCCCATCCATTGGAAATGCGGGCAACAGATTGAAAATTGCGAGCACTATATTCATGGCTCCAAGAATCCAGATTGTCAGATAAACAGGATTTCCAGAAAGCGCAGGATTTGGCGCAATTATATTTCCGTATACGAGAAGGCAGGCAGCACCTATAATCAGGCTTGTTAGAGGCCCTGCAAAAGCCATCTTTGCTTCCTGTCCGGGGTCCCTTGGCATCTCTTCCATTGAAGATACTCCTCCGAAGAGGAAGAGCGTGATGCTCTCAATATTGACTCCATATCGCTTTGCCAAATATGAATGTGCAAGCTCATGCAAAAGAATTGACGCGAAGAGCAGAATTGCAGTGAGAGCGGAAAGCGCGTATTTTGTCGCAGGCGGTTCAACCCCCTGAAAGCCATAAGGATATGGATTGATTGCAAATACATATGCAAAAATGGGAAGTATCAAAAGAAAAGTGATATGCAGTCTTATAGGTATGCCCAGTACACTTCCGATTTTCAGTGCAGATTTCATGAAACAAAATACCCCCTATTTAGTTTATATAAACACAAGTACTTGATAAGTTATATACAATTTAACCTACTTAAGAGACAGGAATCAAAGGTTAAAAACGTGTATTATATTATTTTAAATAGTATAATTATTTTTGCATCATATCCGAATCGGTAAATATGTACAGCAAACCTGAATAAACAGACTTGATAAATGCTTGTAACAAACTTGATGAATATGTATAACAAATCTGATAAGAATTATTAGTGGATAAAGTAGTCTGACAAAAAAGTAGTCTGACAAAAGAATTCTGAATCATACGTTGGACTGTTATATAAAAGACTGTCACGTAAAAATAAGATAAAGAAAAAGTGAATGGCTTGCAACAAATGACAACTTTAATTTTTAATATCTAAATTTTTAATATCTGAATTTTAATAGCTAAACTTTAATAGTAAATTTTTAACAGCTAAATTTTAATAGCTAAACTTTAATAGCTAAATTTTAATAGCAAACTTAATATCTTTAAATTTCTGCTGTCACTGTTTTAAGATCCCGCAAAAATATTTCGATATCTTCTGGATTATTGTGGGGCATCAGGACAAGGCGAAGGGCCCTTGGAATGCGGGTGATTGAGACATTCCAGCCAAATCTTTCAAGAAGCTGTTCTCTGACAAGGTCAGGATTCGGGACTTTCAGAGCAACTACATTCATTACAGGTTCGAGCAGGGGTTCGAAACCGATTTTCCGAGCTTCTGCAACCATTTTTGCAGTAAGTTGCATGCAATACTGTACATTTTTTCTGTAACCTTCGTGACCAAGATATTTCATGACCGCGCAGGTAGCGGCAGCTGAAGCTCCACTGCGGGTACCTGTAAGTGTGAACTGAGACTTTGTAGTAAGATATGGGGTATTTACCTTGAGGGAGTCCAGGAAAGAAGGGGACCTGAAAAGCAGAGCTCCTGATGGAATTGTGGACAGGCCCATCTTGTGGGGGTCTATAGCGATAGAAGTAACTCCTGGCACTTTGAAATCAAAAGGTTGGGGCTTTTCCAGGAAAGGAATTACGAAGCCTCCGAACGCCGCATCAACATGCAGGAAAAGTTCGTTTTCAAGAGCTAGTTCCGAGAGTTTATCGATAGGGTCCACCTGGCCAAACTCAGTGTTCCCTGCTATTCCTACAAGTCCTATGGTATTCTTATTTATATGACTTTCAACAGATGTCAGGTCTACCCTGAACTCCGACTCAAGAGAAGCCCTTCTGACTTCTATACCCATCATGTCGGCAACCTTATCAAAAGAAAAATGAGCCGATTCGGGAATTACAATATTTGGAGTTCCTTTTAATCCTTCCTTTCCTGTGGTTACAAGATTTTTCATTCCTCTTACAGCCTGAATATTCGATTCAGTACCTCCTGTGGTAAGGTAGCCGCAAACCGAACTCTCACACGAGTCTCCAGAAGGAATATTGATTGAAGGAGCGTGAAGGAGCTCCCCGAGCATTCTGACAACCTCCTGCTCAAGCCTATGGGCTCCGGCAAAAAGCCCGAGATCGCCTAGGTTAGCCTCAATAAAGAGCCTGTGACCTTCAACTGCAATCTTATGAGGGTGAGTACACATAGAACTTAAAACCCGATAATAATCCGTATCTTCTGACTTTGCATTTTCCAGATAGGAAAATATCTCTCTTTCAGAAAGACCCTGCTCATTCATACAGATAAAGTAAAACTAGTTTTATTTAAAAGACTTATGGAATAAACCTCGAAAAACTAACTTTCCACACTTCCTGGAAGTCCAATATGGTTTTAATTAGCTACCTGTTTGGGATATATTTGAATTCATTCAAATAAAAAAAGCAGGGTTAATAAATGAAAAACAAAGTGATTAAAAAAATAAGAATAGTAGAATGATTTAAAAAATCTAAAAACAAGGAAAAAAGAACTGAAAACTAAAAAAACATAAGAAAAAGGAAAGGAAAAAAAAGAACAAGAAAAAATTAAAATAAAAGAAAGACTTTGAGAAATACTCAAAAAATCATAAACTTTTGAAAATAAATAAAGCTAATAGAAGGAGAAAAGAGAAAGAAGAAGGAAAAGAAGAAAGAGGAAAAGAAGAAAGAGGAAAAGAAGAAAGAGGAAAAAGAAAGAAGAAGGAAAAGAAGAAGGAAAAGCAACTATATAGGTTCTTAAATTAGTTCTTAACTAGTTTAAAAACAGTTTAGCTTATAACTCGAAAGAGATTCAATAGTTTTGATTAGTAGTTTTTGAGTACTTTTTTATATATTTTCTAGTCACTGCATAGGGTTTTCCAGTAAATGGAGAACCTGAATGACCAGATTATCAAGGATATTTTGATACAAAGAAGTGTTTTATTTGAGAGGGACCCCTTCATTTCTACTGGAGAGGGATAAAGTGGTTGAAGTATAAATTTTGTTGACTAATTAATAAATTTAATTAAAAAATTGTAAATTTATTTTAATTCTTATATAAATCCTTTTTATTTTCGTTTAGCTCGTAAAAACCTCTACATTTTTATACCTTAATAATAAACTATATATACAATTAGAATTATAACTAAACAACATTATTTTTTGTTATATCAAAAATAAAATACAATTTTATTTTGTTATTCAAATCCCTGAAACCTTTCAGTAGAAACCATGGGGTCCGGGGGTTATATAAACGTTCCAGTGGAAATAAAGGGGGGTTCATATTTCTTTCTTCTCTCCTCTTTCTTCTAGTATTTCACCCAGATTTTATACAATAGACAAAGCACTTCAGAACATGTAAACTCCTGGAAACAAACTATTAACTACTAAATCTTAAACTATCGAATCTTACCATTAATTCAAAATCTAATTTTTTAAGTTATGATTCCTAAAGCTCGCTCTACTTTCTGAAACTTAGTCCTTTAGGAAATCTGACCTATTCTCTAAAACTTAGCCTTTCATATTAATTTGGAAACCAATATTCAAAATTAAGTCTCAAAATCCTGAAAATCCAATCCTTAAATCCAATCCTTAAATCCAATCCTTAAATCCAATCCTTAAATCCAATCCTTAAATCCAATCCTGAAAATCCTAATCTAACCTTTAAATCCTTGGGTTTACGAAGTTCAATTTGAAGCTTCAATTTATTTCAATTTTTTGACTATGTATCCCATCTTTTTGGTCATCGACTTTCATCTGATTACATTTTTAAGCAAATATAAATCACAAAATTCTGGCTCGAAATCTTGTTGGGAGCCGTACAATGATCTCGAGTCCAGAGCCGTACAATGGTATTCGTAATCTTGTGTCATTTTTGTCTTCGGGAATCAGTTCGGCCTTTGTCTTCGGAAGTTAGTCCGGTCTTTCAGAGTAAAAAAAGAAGAGAATGGAATTAAAGAGAAAAGAGAAAAAATTAAGGAAGTAGTGCCAGGCTAACTGGCGGAGGAACTCTTATAGAGTCTGGATTAAAAGTGATTTACAGGGTCTAGAGAAGTAATTCTCAGACCCTACTCAGATCAGGTTTCGAAAGGTTCCGTATCTTCTCTGTGAATGGTCTTTCCATGGAGAGCTACATGATTTACGCGGTCGAATTCTTTGAGGATTTCTTTTGCAGGGCCTTCCTTATCCAGAATGCTGATGGTATAGATTGTTATGCATGAGAGGAAGAATCCAGGGACGATTTCATACAGGTCAAAAATTCCACCCGAGAGCTGCTTCCAGATGATAACGACGAGGCCGCCAACAACCATTCCACCGAGTGCTCCGTTTCTGGTTGTTTTTCTCCAAAAAAGAGAGAAGAGAACAACAGGCCCAAAGGCAGCTCCAAATCCTGCCCATGCATATGAGACCAGACCCATAACCGAGTTATTCGGGTCCCTTGCTATTAGATAGGCAATTGCTGAAATTACAATAACTGCAAACCTGCCCATCCAGACAAGTTCCTTTTCACTTGCGCTTTTTTTCATGGCTATCCTGTAAATGTCTTCAGTAAAGGCAGATGCGGCAACAAGGAGCTGGGAATCAGCAGTACTCATGATGGCTGCAAGGATAGCCGCAAGGAGGACTCCTGCAATAATGGGCGTGAATAAGGTATTTACCATTACCATAAAGATGGTCTCGCTTCCAGCTGCTCCAAGAAACTCAGGATACAGGTAAGCTCTTCCAACAATCCCGATCGCTACGGCAAAGAAAAGGGAAATAATGACCCAGACCATTGCAATAATTCTTGCCTGCTTAATTTTGTCAGGGGATTCTATAGCCATAAAACGGACCAGGATGTGCGGCATACCAAAGTATCCCAGGCCCCAGGCAAGGTTTGAGATAAGAGGAATTGCACCACCAGCAAGAGCAGTCCAGGGATTAAGCATTTGTGGGTCTATACTCTCAATCAGGCTCACGGTCGAGTCGTAACCTCCAATTCCTTTCATAGCTGCAAGAGGCACAAAAATAATGGCACAGAGCATTAGCATACCCTGGAAAAAATCAGTCCAGCAAACAGCCATGAAACCTCCGAGGAACGTATAGCTGATAATCACCAGTACACCGATAAGAAGAGCTTGCTGATAAGGGATTTCAAAAACGGTATTAAAAAGCTTTCCACTTGCAACAAGTCCTGAAGATGTGTAAAGCAGGAAGAAAACCAGAATCAGTATAGATGAGATAATCCTCAAAACATGGCTTTTATCTCTGAACCTGTTTTCAAAGTACACGGGAATAGTAATGGAATCCCCTGCAATCTCGGTATACTCGCGTAATTTTTTTGCAACAAATTTCCAGTTCAGGTAAGTTCCAGCAGCCAATCCCAGTGCTAACCAGATAGATTCCATTCCTGACAGGTAAGCATACCCGGGTAATCCCAGTAGCAACCAGCCACTCATATCCGATGCCTGAGAACTCAGCGCGGTAACCCAGCTGTTTAGCTTTCTTCCTCCTAAAATATAATCCGCAAGATTATCCGTTTTCCGATAATAGAGAACTCCGATGGAGAGCATGAAAAGCAGATATATTGCGAAAACAAGTATAATACTAAAATTATCCGATACCATTGTTTAACTCCATTTTTAAGAAAATTCCATTTTTAAGTAAAACTTTATTTTTAAGTAAACTTCGTTTTTAGTAGGCTTTTTGGAAGTTATTTATATCTAACAAAATATTCTATGCTTCGGCTAAAATTACTTGTGTTAGCATCATTTCCTTTAAAATTTCTGTTAGACTTCTGTTAGACTTCTGTTAGACTTCAGTTAGACTTCAGTTAGATTTCCTGCTAGAAATTCTGTTAGAAATTCTATTACAATTTTTGTTAGATTATTTCCTTTAAGATACTTCTGCTAACGTTAATTCCATCTTCATATTTACTAGTTAAACCAATTCTGTCGGCGATTGTGTCTTCAGAAATGTAATTATTTGTCACACACCTTTTATAGTAGGCTACTTATATTATTGTATATAATTTATAACAGTTCTATAGCAATATCCTGTTATCCAGATATTATTAAAGCAGCTCGTTTTATTTCGGCTCATTGAACTAATTATTAACGGATTGTCACTTTTAATTTATTTTTCAAAAAATTCTTTGTTATCATAAATGTACATGAAATTCTTCGAATAACAGGCACAAAAATATGAAAGTACTTTTCAAGTTGCAGTACTTTCATGCTAAATTAGTAAGCAAAACTATAGTAATAATTAAATTAATAACTTCAAAAAGCCGGTTTTCTAAAACAGAATATTTTGAAAAATATATATTCTAAATAAAAATTCATAAGTTAATATCAAAACATATCTAATTTTTTGCTCATCAAGACTTCATCAGTATATTTGTTATTAGAATCAATCTTCATTTTTCTTCCTTCTCTTTGTATTTTTTTACTAATTAATTTATTGTCAATGGTTTTATTCATAACAAAACTGTTTTTGTTTTTGATGCATCCACTTTCGTTTCAACACAGTCATTTATTTCCCTTTTATTATTATTCTCTAATAAAATTTTTAGTCATTGAATGGAAATAAAGGGGTTCAAAAACTCTTGATCTTCTTCCACGCGAAAAAGAGGATTTAAATCTTACCTTCGGGGGGTTCTGGAACTATTTACTCTTCATTTTTTTATAAATGAGTCTGATGATGTTGATTTCTTCAATAGATATTTAAGGTAAACATCAGTTCCAGTGGAACTAAAGGGGTCTTTACCATAACTATTAATACGGTGTACTTCCATTGCATCTACTGCAAACCTACCTTGAAATCAGGTGTTTGTATACAAATTTAACTTAAAATTTTAGCTAAAGAATGTTCCGAGTACAGATTTATCAGGGTTTAAGAGATGGCTTAAAGTGCGCAACCGAATTTTCAGCTTACCCCCAGCCTGCTGGAAATAAAATTTCAGGCATAAACTTTAAGAAATATGCATTTATCTATCCATCTCCCTTTGTGAATCCCTAATTCACATGGTTTAGCTTATCAAAATTATACAAAATAACAAACCTGATTTCCAGAGTTATTGAGAATCAGGAGTGAAAGACACCTTGAAAATTCACAGTCAAGTCTTTCAATATATCTTTTCCATGTTTGGATAACGTTTTGAGCTTCCAGCATGCGGAATTCCAAATGATAAAAACGATCGAAAACATTTTCAGAATTTGATTTAAACTTTGAGAATTTAATTTAAACTTTGAGAATTTGATTAAACTTTGCAGTTTTCTCTCCCATCTTCCATCTTGATACATATAAATGATAATCTAGCTCCTTAAGCAGGGCTTTCAATGCCTAAATTTACTCCAATACTTGGGATCGAAAATTAGGACTCCAAAGTAAAAGTCACTCCAAAGTAAAAACCACTCCAAAGTAAAAGCCATTCCAAAGTAAAAGCCATTCCAAAGTAAAAGCCATTCCAAAGTAAAAGCCATTCCAAAGTAAAAACCACTCCAAAGTAAAAACCACTCCAAAGTAAAAAATTCACACCAGGCAGATTAAACTAAAAAGCTAAACTAAATCACTAAACTAAAAACTGAACTGGACTATGAAATACGAAAATTTGAAATTACAGGAAGGGCAAAAATTTTGCGGTTCGTTAATTCCTTAAGTATTTTCAACTTTGAATACCAACACACGCATTAACTGTTAATTGTCCACATAGACTGTCTTAACCCGTTACATTTGCGATATTATAACTTTTATGAAGAGGGTCATTTATGATAAAAGCTCAATCATTAGACGGCTTATTCGAAAAATTACTTGACGGAAAGTCAATTTTCAAAAACAAAGAGGTTCTTCGTCCTTCTTATACACCGGACCTGTTATTACACAGGAATGAACAGATAAACAGTCTTGCGACTATCCTGGTTTCCGCACTCCGTGGAGAGACCCCTTCGAATGTCCTGATTTACGGAAAAACAGGGACAGGGAAGACTGCAGTGACCAGGTATGTAGGAAAAGAACTCGAAAGAGTAAGTGAAGACAAGTCAATTTTCTGTTCTGTTGTTTATATTAACTGCGAAGTAATCGATACCCAGTACAGGCTTCTTGCAAATCTTGCCAGGCATTTCGAAGAAGAGGTGCCCATGACCGGGTGGCCTACAGACCAGGTTTTCATGAAATTTAAGGAAGCGATCGATGCAAGAGACCAGGTTATTATTATCATTCTGGATGAAATTGACAAACTGATCAAGAAGGGCGATGATGTACTCTACAACCTTTCAAGGATCAATACAGATCTCAAGAAAGCCAAGGTCAGCATGATCGGGGTTTCCAATGACCTCAAATTCACGGAGTTTCTGGATCCCAGAGTAAAAAGTTCCCTGGGTGAAGAGGAGTTAATCTTTCCACCTTATGACGCCGAGCAGATAAGTGATATCCTGAAGCAAAGGGCAAAAATGGCTTACAATGATGGGGTGCTTGGCGAAATGGTAATCCCGCTCTGTGCAGCTTTTGCAGCCCAGGAACACGGCGATGCCCGCAGGGCACTTGATCTTCTGCGCGTTTCTGGAGAAATTGCAGAGAGAGAAAACCTGCCTCAGGTTCTTGAGGAACACGTAAGGCGCGCACAAGAAAAAATCGAAATAGACCGCGTAGTGGAAGTCGTGCGTACTCTCCCGACCCAATCCAAACTTGTGCTTTACAGTATCATCCTGCTCAGGAACCGCGGAAGAGAGGGCAAGAATATCACAACCGGCGAGATGTATAATGTTTATCGCCAGCTCTGCCATCATATTGATGTGGACATCCTTACTCAGCGCAGGGTCACTGACCTGATGTCAGAACTTGACATGCTGGGTATAGTCAATGCAGTAGTAGTAAGTAAGGGACGGTACGGAAGGACAAAAGAAATCTCTTTGAGCGTTCCTGTGGAAAACACTCGCAAAGTCCTCCTCGAAGACTACAGGCTCAAACCTCTTGTAGATTTTAAAGCCTCCGTTTTCAACAAGATGTTCTCTTAAATTTCTATAGATTTCTTTTTAAAGCCCGGATTATCTTTTTGATCCGGCCTTTCTGGCTTTTCTATGCATTCGATAAGCTTTTTCATGCACTCAATAATTTTCATGTTTTTACTCAGAAGCTCTTTTCTCATAATTTTCTTTCCTGAGGCTTTTCCTTCAATTTTTCAGAAATAGCCTTATTTTTTCAGGAAATAATATATATGATCCTGTGGTTTGACTAGGATCATATCATAATTCACATGCCAGGTATATGTCAGGTATAGATCTATATTATTCAGTAATATTCAGTAATATTCACTAATTTCAGAGTCCATACTGCTCAAGCTTCTATCATATCTTATGGTCTAAAGATTATTTCATGGTCTAAAGTTATAACTTGAGGTTCCACTGAAATTCTAAGTGAGATTCCTATCTAAACTTCTACTCAGATTTATAGTTCAGGCTTATAATTAAAATCCAAGGATTCAGGTTTAAAAAGGTAATTTTTGATGAAGATAATAGCGTTCGTAGGCATGCCAGCTTCGGGAAAATCCGAAGCTTCAAGGATTGCCACTGAGATAGGCATTCCTGTTATTATTATGGGTGATGTGATCCGGAAGGAAGTTCTGAAGCGTGGGCTTGAACCCAACGATTCAAACACCGGAATGGTTGCAACGGACCTTCGCAAGTGTGAGGGTATGGATGCTGTTGCTAGACGTTGCATTTCTCAAATAAAAGAAACAGGCTCTGAACTTGTGGTTGTTGACGGTGTACGCGGGATTGCTGAAGTAGAGTGTTTCAGGCAGGAATTCGGAAGAGGCTTCATCCTTATTTCCATTTATGCTCCCATTGAGATCCGCTTTTCCAGAGTCCAGAAAAGAGGAAGAAGCGATGATATGAACAGTATCGAAGGTCTCCGCCACAGGGACGAACGAGAACTTGGCTGGGGCATGGGAGAAGCCATAGAAGCTTCCAATGTGGAAATTGAAAATAACTCCACGCTTGAGATCTTCAGAAAAGATGTTGTCGAGGTTTTGAGGAATTATTTACCATAAGTCCGGAGAGGCTGCATTTTGAGAGCCCTGATAGGACAACGTTCAAGAACAAACCCTGCAAATGATGGTTTAATAAGTTATGTAAATTAACTTTCCCGAAGAGAGCAAGTTAAGACAATTATCAATTTCTGTTGAGCAATGCCGAAAAAGCAATTCAACTGAAAACCTTCCAGAACAATAACATTTGAAAGTATAAATGGAGTAAATTTATGATAAGTGTAAAGGTTTCAGCAGCTGTATACCCAACGGAAGACCCTGAAAAAGTCATTAAAGCAGTTTCGGGCCTTTTTACAGGAATAGAACTTCAACAAGAACCTATTGATGCAACGGAACCCGAAAAAGGAGTTTCTCCTTCTTTTCTCCTTACAGGCAAGGGAGGGCTTGATCTCCTGCTTACACTGCACGGACTTATTCGTAGAGAACAGATTATAGATAGTATCCGCAACAAGGCTTTCAATAAAGGATTATCCAGGGATGAGCTCTCGGTCCGTTTTTTACTCAACAAGCAGGCAGCTTTTGTCGGAATTCCTAGCGTTCCTGCTGAAGAAGAATACATGGGATCTATTGAAGTCATTATCAGGGCAGACTCTTCTGAGGAAATGGAGAGGCTTTTTGAGTGGCTTTTGCCTCTTACCGAAGAAGGGGTGCCAGTTGTTGAAATGGGAATCGACTATGTGGAAATGGGCTGAAGTTCTCGAGTTTTTAGTTAATACGGAATTAGTTGATACGGAATTAGTTAATGTGGAATTAATTAATTATTAAATCAGTTAATAATTAAATTAGTGACTATTGTTCCAGTTACTTGCGAATCTCGGCTAAGAAATTCAGTTAATCATTAAAGTTTAGTTAATTATATTTCAATTCCCGCCCCAAATTTATCTTAAACAGGATGAATTAAGAGAATGAATTAAAAAGGATGAATAAAGGACGAATTAAAGGGGATGAATTACAACCATGCAGTTGCAAAGAATCAGTTTCTCATCGCGTGCGGTCGTTGAGGATCCCTTTAAATGGGCATACAAGCTCGAAGATAGTGGGTATACGGGCTGGGAGATCGTACAGGAAGGATCTCAGTGCCTGAGTAGCAAGACTGTTCAGAACCTGAAGAATATTTATGATACTACCAGTCTGGAGTTAACCCTGCATTTGCCTTTTTCGGACATGAACCTTGCAGGCCTGAATAACTCAATCCGCACGGAAGTCCTCAGGCAGATGAAGCATTACCTGACCCTTGCCTCTAATTATGTTAATCTGGCTGTAGTACATCCCGGATACCTCTCTCCCTATGGGGTACAGGTTCCGCAGCAAGCCTATATGACAAACCTTGCCTCTATCCGGGAATTATGTGACTTTGCAGCCGATCTCGGAGTTCTGATAGCTGTTGAGAATATGCCCGATCTTCCAAAGATTTTCGGCAAATATCCTGATGAAATGCAGGAAATGCTTGATGCTGTCGGAAGTCACAACATAGGTTTCACCTTTGATGTAGGGCACGCAAATACAGTTGGACTTACAGATGAATTTCTGGACCAGCTTGGAGATCGGATTTCCCATATACACATCCACGACAATATGGGCAAAAAAGATGAACATCTACCTCTTGGAGAGGGTAATATAAACTGGAAGCAGGTTATGGAAAAACTCTCAAACTACAAAGGAATCTTTGTTACCGAAATGGCTTCAGTAGAAGAAGGGATCAAAAGTCTCGAGTTTTTAAGAAAACTGTAATCATCTGTAGTTTCTTGTCTGTTTTTCTTCTCAGCTCTTACAGTCTTTTCTTTTATTTTTTTCCTTATTTTTTCCTTATTTTTATTTAATTTTTTCCTCATTCCTTTTTCAATTTTTTCCTTTGAGTTCTTTTTCTTTAAGATAATGGACCCAATCACCGTGCTCGATTATTTCAGCTTCGGGTTTTTCATCGTAAACGTATATAAAACCCTTTAATTTTTGTTTCTCTATTTCAAGGTCCACATATTCTCTGTGATATCCCCCGAAAAGCTCCATATAATCAATGGATTTTGCAACTTCGAGCTGCTGTTTCCCGGAAAATCTACGCACTTCTGCAATCACATAACTGTTCTCAGCCGGGTAGACAGCCGGATAAGGGCCCAGGGAGTAAAGGGCATACCCCTCGATTCTTGTTATTCCCAAGAAATCTGATCTTTTTGGGAGGTTTAAACGGCGATTATTATATAGTCCATTTCTGAGACTACCATAGAGAGCTATTGTAATCTCTTCGCTTTCCACCCTTTCGTATGAACGCTGCCAGCAAACATTCCTGTGAAAGACCCTGCCATAGAGAGTCCTGTCTGTCTCCTGAGCCATGTTTTTCCCTTCTGAACTCTTTCCTTTCTGGACTCGTTTCTTTTTACCCAATAATTTTTAATTCGATTTCTTTTAATTCGACTTCTTTTTATCCAGTTTTAAAATTATCTTATTTAGAAAAGCCGTAAGCTGCAAAGCGCTGAGTCAGGTCAAGGTTTGCAAGCAGGAAACGGTCTTCTTTGCTGTAGGCAACCTTTTTGTTTCCAGAAAGTTCCAGCACGCAGGTAGTGCCTGGCTTTGCTTCTTTTACTTCTTTTTCATTAAACAGTATTTTTTCAACGCGCACAGGTTCGGACTGAAGCCCAACAAAAAGGTGAAGTACACTTGCGGGCTCTATTTTTTTCGTAAATTTTGAGATCGTGCATTCCAGGATATAGTCGGTAGTAACGATTTCCTTATCGGAAATGATGAAGCCTCTCTCTATGTCCTTTGCCTGGACGTTTTTCAGGCGCATCCCGACCCTTGTGCCGGTTGGAGCTTCAGTTATATCTACATCATGGCTCTGGATTGACTTAATTTCGATATCTCTGTCCAGTGGGAAAATTTTGGTCTTATCCTTATCCTTTGAGATGCCCTGCTTGACAACCCCGAGGACAACACATCCTTTTCCCATCACATTAAAAGCGTGGTCTATAAAGATCCTTGCAGGCAGATTGTTGAGTTCCGTGTGTTCGATTTCTATTTTCTCTGCCATTTCATTTATTCTGGCTTTAAGATCGTCCACACCTTCAAAAGGATTCTTTGCACTTTTATTTGTGTTCAGGGCGATACATTCCCAGTCCTGGAGCGCGGTTCCTGCAGTGATTACTTTTATCTTTGCCTTCAGTTCATCAATTGCATGCATGTGGGTACTGTCCGACCTTGTCAGGGCAATAATTCCATGTTTAAAGCCCAGAAGGTCCAGTGCAATAATACATTCTCCGGTGTGGGCGTCCAGGCCCTGGGAGGGGATGCACAGGACGGCTATATCGGAAATATTCAGTACTGTGACAAGGGATTTCAAGGTTTTCGGATAGCTTTGAGCATCCACAAAAACCATATTCTTGCCTTCTTTCTCGTTGTTATACATCGTTATATCGGAAACTGTTCCTTTTTTCCCGAGGTTTGCGGCAAGGGAGGTCCTGCCGCTTTTTTCTGTCCCTATGATTGCAACGTTTACCATTGTGAGTCCCCTTTTCTGAACCAATATTCATAAATGATATTTACGGATTATTTCCAGATCTGTTGAATTTGTTTTGAATGTAAGGATTAATTGAACTCTAAAGTTTGGTATTTCTCAAATAGCAGCTTTTTGAAACTCAACTCTCTTTAAAGCTGCGACTTTTAGAATATGGCTTTCACTAACTTTGTATCTGCCACTGGTATTAATATACTGTAATATATTTCTTTTCGCACTGTTACTAAGAAAACCGATCAGGAAAAAATAGCTCGATCAGGAAAAAGAAAATCAATCCAAAAATAGCCAGAAATAATTCTTAAGGACAGGTAAATACTATCACCAGAGATCTCCTTCCAGGATTGCCTGAGTTTTATCATTGGTACTCTTATTTACTTTTTTAATAACTATCAGATACTCGTTTCCGATCTGTTGCGGTTCTTCAAAAATCGCATCAATCCCAAGTCTTTTCAGATAATTCTCAAATTCTGTGGCGGTTTTGAGATCCTTTACTCTGATTCTGGCTTCCTCATAAAGTCTCTGACCGTTCTTTACACTCCGGATTGACTCTCTTAGAGGGTTCAGGATGCTTTCCCCAAGCTGCATAAAACGCTTTTTGAACTCGATTTCATTTTCGTTCCATTCCACTGTCTGGAATCCTTCTCTAACAATTCTGGAGAGCATATAGTCCCTGCCCGCTTCATTGTAGAACTTGAAAGCGTGCCTGAGGTCCGAACAGTTGCTCTGGGAAGAGGTATATTTCAGGGGGGCAAGGACCATTTCGGGATCCTTTATAACCACGCCTTCGTACTCTTTTTCTCCAAGCTCCCTGATAATTTTAGCAATCTCCTCTGCCGCTGTCTGCAGGGGAGTTTCTCCGAAGCATCGAACTTGCAGAAAGCCGTATTTTTCCAGAATTTCATGTTTTCTGGCTATGGAAAGGGGGTGGCCGCTGTTTTTCTCCCGAATATCGAAGATATAGAACTCCACGGATTCGATACCATAGATTTCCTTTGGAACATAAGGATTGTCAGGACCCAGCATTTCCCCATAAAGTACGAGTTCGGGAAAGTCGTCAAAAAATGTCAGGTCAAGTTTCTCTTTTGCCCTTTCAGTCGTGTAAGGGCAGACGTAGCCGCTACGAGTTATTGCCAGGATCTCACCTTTTACGGTCGCTACCCTGACGTTATACCCGTTCATCTTTTCTTCAACAGCTACCTTTTCAAGTCCGCTGAAATGTTTTTTCAATGTAGGATCGAGTACCATTGCTCTCCGGATTTTAGGAAAACCCATAATTACTTCAAACGAATCCTCTTTTTCATAAAGCACTGTTCCCCTTTCTATCCGGGAGATTTCTTTATCGAAACGGAAAAGATAGTCATGCTTTCCCCAGTTCCTGGCAAGATAATTTTTTTCGAAGAGGTGTTGAACTCTCCCTTCATCAAATCCTAGGTAGCCAGCCAGCCGCGCAACAAAGTCAGGGCTTATTTCCCAATTTTCCCCTCTGTTCATATTTGTTAATCTGTTTTCAGGCATGAAATAAGTTATCATTCCTTTATTGAGTTTCAGAGCAAGTCAGTCCACAGGAAACCGGTTGGTCTATGAAGAATAAGCCAGTCTATCAAAAATCTTTTTAAGTATGTTGCTCCTAATTTCTTCTACTTAAATTTCAATGTAAACCAGAAGGCTACAAAATGGCTGACGATATCGACTACGAGATTATTGGCAACGATATGCAGATCGTTGAAATTGAGCTTGATCCAGGCGAAGCTGTTCAGGCAGAGGCTGGGGCTATGGCATATATGGGGCCCGGAATCCAGATGCAGACGGGTATGGGTAATGAAGGCGGCGGACTCCTGGGAGGTCTGAAAAAGGGACTGAAACGAGCCCTGACAGGCGAGAGTTTCTTTATTACAAGCTTTACTCACAAGGGTTCCGGAAAAGGGCATGTAGCCTTTGCGGCTCCTTACCCGGGCAAGATCCTCCCCCTTGACCTCTCCAAATTTGGAGGCAGTATTCTCTGCCAGAAAGATGCTTTTCTCTGTGCTGCTCGGGGCGTGGAAGTAGAATTAGCTTTTACCCGCAAACTGGGGGCAGGGCTTTTCGGCGGTGAGGGATTCATTCTTCAGAGGCTCCGGGGTAACGGATTGGCTTTTGTGCATATCGGAGGCACGGTTATAAGAAAAGACCTGGCTCCAGGTGAGACTTACCATGTTGATACAGGTTGTGTAGCAGCTTTTACCGAAACTGTAACTTATGACATAACATGGTCAAAAGACTTTAAAAATGCCCTGTTTGGTGGTGAAGGAGTCGTCCTTGCTACCCTGACGGGTCCGGGCACTGTGTACATGCAGAGCCTGCCTTTCTCACGCCTTGCAGACAGGATTTTTGCAGCTTCTGCTTACGGCCGCAATCGGGATGAACAGACTGGCATTGGTGGCAGTGGGGTTCTGGGAGGCCTGCTTGGCGGAGACAGGTCATTCTAAAACAGAAGCAATTACTAAGTATAGTCGTAAGTATAGTTGCAGGCAAGTGAAAACTGTTAACAGGAATCAAGAATTAACATGTTAATTTAAACTGATAACGGATAAAACAGGAAATAAAACAGTAAATAGAATAAGAAATTAGAACAGGAAAGAACAAGAAATATAACAAGAAATAGAACAGGAAATATTAAAAGATAGGAAGGTCTGTCCTTCAAGGAGCAGACCTTTTATATCCTTCTCTTTCTTCTTTTTTCTTTTTTCCTCTCAGATTTTATTCCTGGATTGTGTTTATGATATTCCTGCGTGCGAGGAAACCAACCAGTTCTTCTTCCAGATTGAGGACAGGAACACCTCCAACATCATGTTCCATCATGGTATTAACCGCATCTGAAAGTGGGGTGTTGGTGTACACACTGACAACGCTCCGGGTCATAATGTCTCCAACAAGCAGGTTTTTAATTCTGGAATCCTGCTGATTATCAGCTACCAAGTCCCTGAAAGAGCGCATTGCAAAAGCAATGTCATCTTCTGCAACGATCCCTACAAGCTTCCCGTTTTCGATTACAGGCAGCCTTCCCACATTCTTGTCAAGGATAAGGCGTCTGGCGTGGCTTACACGGTCTGAGGGACTGATAGTGATCGGATCTTTTTCCATTACTTCCCCGGCAAAGCCCGTGAAACGGTTTGCTTTCATGAACTCCTGTGGGGTCACCCAGCCCATTGCGTTTCCATTATCAGTGACAATGATCACGCCTCCCTTCTTTTTCATCAGGGTGAGGGCATCTTTAACGTCGGTATCTGGCAAAATCTTTACAAAGTTGTCGGATACGGCTGTTGCAACATGCAAAGAGGATGCGGGTTTGCTCTGTTTCCTGCGAGTTCCGAGCTGCTCTGTCAGACTTCTCATGGTAAGTACCCCGAGCACCTGGTTATCGTGAACTACCAGCAGGCGCTTTGTATCCTTCTTTTCCATGATATCAAGGGCGTGAGATATGGTGTCTGACTTATCAATCTTGTGTGGTTGTACCATTATGTCTTTAACTTGCATGCATTTCACCTCATGCGTATCCAGAATTTTAGTTTCAGTTCTCCACATTCCCGTTTTTACAGACCTTTTCTGTTCTTACAGGCCTTAATACATCCATTTTTCTAATTTTTATTTTGCATCCTTCTTTTGCGTCCAACAACCTTTTCCGTTTCTTTTTTGCCGTATATACCTCCGTAATGTACATGCTGCAGTGTACTTACTTAGTTAATTAATCATTACCATCTTAAAGGTATTTTGCTCCTCTTTTACTTTCAATTTCTTTTATTTTTGATTTTTACCGGATTTTGATCTGAATTAGGTTTTCAGAGCATCCTTTTTAGAGCACCTTTTTTAAATCACGGCTTTCATAATGTCTGTCCTGCTCAGTATTCCTACTATTTCTTCACCTTCACTGACAGGCAGGGCCGTTATACCTTCTTCAATCAATTGTTTTGCAGCACTGCTAATTTTCTCGTTTATATCGATGGATACTATTGGAGAAACCATGATGTCCTCTGCTGTTAAGGGTACTTCTTTTACATACCTGTAAGTTTTCTGGCCTCCGGGCGAGGACCTCCGGGTCATCTTGATGCTTTTTGTTGAAAGTTTGCCTTCGTTATCTGTTAAGAGGTTTAAGGCAAGGCTTCTGCTTGAAATGATTCCCACAGGTTTTCCTGTATCATCTTTAACGACTACTCTTTCAATTTCATTTTTGTTCATTTCGTCTATGACATGGTTGATTGTGTGGTGTCTGTGAACAGAAATGATATCTTCGGTCATCAGTCTGGGAATCTTTGTATCTATTTCATCCGCATGTTCGGAAACATAGCGCACGATATCTGTCCTGGTGACAATGCCTACAATATCATTTTTTACCACCGGAATGTTATGTACTCCGTTCTCAAGCATCAAGGCGACTGCCTGGGAAATAGAGGCCTCGGGATAAATGGTGATTACGGACTCTGTCATCAGCAACTTGATTGGGATCTGGTCAATAGGCCGTCTCCTCCAGAGGGGTTCGGCTTGAGCCAGGCGGTTGGTGATGTCTGACTTCGTGACGATTCCCACCATTTTGCCCTCGTTAAGGACAAGCAATGTACTGATTCTATGTCTTAACATCAGATTTCTTGCATGTGACACGGGTTCATCCACGTTTATAATATACACAGGTGAACTCATGATGTCCGCCACATTCATGGAATACCTCCTACATTTTTACAATATATAAGTATTAACAATTATAGTTTGTGAATCAGATGTGGACTTTGTAATTTTCAGCTATTTTGAATCTTTATTTTAAGACAGGCTCCGCTCTGAAATATCAGAGAAATCAGAGCACAGAATTATTCTGGTCTGTCCAGCCAAGAAGTTTGTCCCCTATCTAACTCTTTAAGTTACCCGGATTCCTTTTCATGAGTTCTCCGGATTTAATTCTGGCTTATTCAGCTCTGGTTCGGTTTAGCAGAAGTTTGTTTAGCAGAAGTTTAATCTTGCTTAGAATGTTTATTCCAGCCTTATCCAGACCCCTATTAAAAGTCAAAACCTCGAAGGAAATCGCTCTCTGTGATAATACCATGTAGCATTCCCTCTTCCAATATCGGAAGTGAACCTATCTTTTTCTCGAGCATAATTTCCATAGCTTTCCCCATATCTGTGCCAGGGCTGGTCCAGATCAGTTCTTTTGAAACGATAGAGCCTACAGGCTGGTCCAGAGCCTCATGAATATTTCCTGTTGTCAATTTGTTGAACGCATCCCCTCTCCCAAGGAAATGGACAATATCGGAGGCAGTGACTATTCCCGCAAAAATTCCGTCCTTTACTACGGGAAGTCTTCGGAACCTGTTCTGTACCATTACTTTTGCTGCATGTCCGATGGGTGTGTCTGTTGTTACCATTGTAACGTTTTTGGTCATATATTCATCAACAGTTTTATTTGTCACAAGCCCACCCATCAGTTCCACAGCGTTTCTTTCAGTAAAGATCGCGACAACCTGCATTTCATTATTTACTATTGGCAGGCCTCCTGTCCTCCTTTCAAGCATTGTTGTGACGGCTTCTTTAAAATCTGCCCGCTCATGAATGTACGCAACATCAGTCTCCATAATTTGCCGTACTTCCTCGTTTATTGCAGCCAGAAGGTTGCCTTTGAAACGATTTTCAACAAGGAGATTCCTACTGCCCCCTCCCAGGAAATCAATGATATCAACAGAGGTAACCACTCCTTCCAGTCTCCCTGTCCCTGCGTCTGTGATCGGGATACGCCTGAATCTTCTTTCGGTCATAATCCTGACTGCTTCCATAATTGTTGCAGTAGGAGGAAGGGTTACTACATTTCTTGTTGCCAGAGCAAGAATTTTTCCCTCATGTTCCGCAATGCGGGACTTGAAACTGGGGCCTATTCTCATTGTGCCCATGCTGCTGACCATATGTGAGTCTTTCTGCTGAGCTTTTTTGCTTGATTTGTTCAGTTTTGGCTGAACATTCATTTTTTCGACTGGTACAAATGTCGTATTTTTGTTCAATAGGATCACCGAATCGAGTTGCAGTTAATTGCTTTTTTCATATTCCGTTTTTCATCTACCTGCATTTTGCAGGAATCTTTTCCCTGAACCTGCAATTCACATTTTAGCAGCCTCATGGTTTACTGCCGGAAACAAACAAAACCTCATAGCAACTTCTCTCGAATCTTTCTGAACACTTACTTTTGTTTGTCAATCTGTAATCGTTACTAATTATAATCTTTAATCATTATAATCCTTTTGCGCGATAACGTGTCCATTACCTTTCTGCAACCTGAGAATTTACTCAGACCACCCATTGACCATGGACTCCAGGAGGTCTTGCCTATCAGCGATTCCGGATATTTTCCCCTGGTCATTTACTATAGTAACTCTTCCGATATCATGATAAATAATCATTTCAATCGCACGCTCGACGGAATCGTTCTCTGAAAGCGTGTATGCAGGAGTTGACATAATCCTCTCAACTTTGGGACTTTCGTTTGGCCTTATTGCCCGTTCGTCTTCTATAGACATCCTCAAAATACCTGATTTAATTATGTCTCTTCTTGTTATCATTCCAATGGGATCTCCTTTCTTTGAAACTACTGGAATGCCGGTATAATCTGTCTCTATCATGTAATTCCAGACCCTGGAGACCTTTTCATCAGGAGAACAGGTTTTGACTTTTTTTGTCATAATGGCTTCTATGGTTTTCGAAACGTTTCTGGGGAGTTCCACGTTTTTGAGAATATCAACATCACTCAGGACTCCTACGACTGTACGATCTGTTGTTGATTTGACAACCGGAACCCTGTTCTGTTTCGATTGTACCATTAGTTTTGCAGCTTTGCCAACATCCATATCCGGAGTGACCGTCGGGGACTGCCTTGCATATCCGCCTACCGTAACGTTCGAGCGAGTGGATGTCACATTCATGATATCCTGGTCATTTAACATTCCCACAAGCCTGTTTCCTTCATCAACAACGACAAGACCCCGAAAGAAGTAATCGCGCATCAGTTGACGAGCGTGAGTCACAAACTCACTCTCTTTGATACTTACAGGCTCTTCTGACATAATCTCGTTGACAATCATTGTTTACCTTCCTATATTCTTTTTAAAACAGAAAGCTTAAACGTTGGAAAGATAGAAAGTCGAAACCTCAATGTTATATTTATTCGTAGTTCTCCCCTTCTTCCTGCCGGCAGTTTGCACATAAATACCTGCCATCTACGAATTTAAGGTCCACTGAAAAAACATCACAGGATTCACATATTCCCGTGCTGAATTCCTCTGAAACCTCCTCAATTGAGGGAATGGAAAGGAGAGCCTCCCGATTCATATCAATAAGGTCTTTGAGAATGGTGTTGAGACCTGGTGATATCATTAAGATATCAGTGTTCGAAATCATTCCAACTATTGTATCGTCTTCTAGAACTGGAAGCCTTTTTATATTGGCTTTCAACATGATCCTGGAGGCTTTAATTACACTGGTTGTAGGTTCAACAGTTATCAACGGAGTAGAGAGGATTTTGCTCGCTTCGATCTCACTTGGTCTTTTATCCTCTGTAATAATACTTTTTACAAGGTCCCTTTCAGTTATGATCCCCATGGCCTTTCCATCTTCCGTGATGATGACGCTTCCCGCATCACGGCTGACCATTTCCTTTGCAATGGCAGGAATATCTGAGTCGATATCCATTACTATAACTGCTTTATTCATAGCTTCAGAAACCGAGACCTCTCTCTCAAGCTCTCTACTGTGAATGCCAGAGCCTTCCGCCCTATCAACATTTATTTCTCTTGTAGAGTCGCCTACTGTGTAAACACCAGTGTCTCTATCTCTATCAATGTTCCTCTCCCTATCAGCATCTCTCCCCCTATCAATATTTTTTTCCCTTTTAGGGTCATCTCTTTTAGGGTCATCTATCATTGAATGCCGTCCCCCTTTACTTTCAGCGCCTTTAAACCTACGATTCACAAAATAAGTTTTTTCAAGCTTCCAGCTTCCTTTAAAAACATTCCAGCTTACTTTAATTTTTCTTTTTAATCAATATTAAAAATTTAGCTTTTGAAAACTGGAGTTCTGGTGGAGCTTGCCATTTTAGACTCATTATCTTGTCCGCTCCCCTAATGTGTCTTCCCAACACTTTTCGGACGTTTTTATAACACTTATATATACGAGTCAATGGTACATAATGATAACGGCATTTCTTTTTTTTTGCAAATATCTCAAATTTATACAAAGTAGGCAGAGCAGCCTTTTTTTGAACCAAAGACCTTTATTTTCTTCACGAGAGCTTTATGTAAGTCCGGCAGGAATTTTTTCAGAACCCCCTCATTTCCACTGGAGATTTTTGCTCATAATGAATAATATCGAATTTTCTGGAAAAAATATCAGGGAGAAATAGCAGAAGCAAAATATACTTCTGGAAAAAATCTCAAATCGAATAAAACATTCTTAATTATATTTTTAATGCTATTGATTTTTCTCACAGGAAATTTTTTAGACCCCTTTATTTCCACTGGAACTTACTTTCCAGACTTTTTGCCTTCAAATTTCTGAGTTTCAAGCTGCTAATATTTCCTATGAAGAATAAAATGATACTAATGTCGCGACAATTTAATTATTAAACATAATATTTTGATAGTTTGTTATCGGTATAAAGGGATTCATAGCTTATTAAGTGATCAATAATTAAATTTCCATGATACTAGTGCATCGATTCCAAAACAAGCCCCTTGTTCAGTAGTGGGAAATTCGTTGACCTATAGGTCTATTCAAAATTCAGGATTGTGAATATACTTTGGAATCACAGTACTAGTGTTGGGGGAATTTATTTCTGAGCCATCATAATTACGAAAAAAGACTACGTGTGAGGGGTAATCTAAATATTAATGCCCCATAATTAAGTTGTCATGACACTAGATAAAAATTAAACAGCACATAAAGTAATGATCAGATGAAGTTAAAAAAATCTGGACAAATTTCGTAAATCCAGAAAATACAAAAAAAACCAAACTGAAGCCAACAATTATCCAATAAAGACGTGAAAGGCAGATGAAAATAAAAACGGGAATAGATCAAAAAAATGAAACAGTAAAGAATAAAAATAGGTAAAAATAAGGAATAATTATAGAATAATCACTCTACTCCTGTTCCCAACACTCAATTCCATCTCTTCGTTCAGCCCATACTTGGCATAAGCGTCAATGATCTGGATTTCGGAGTCGATATCCAGATCCTCTATCACATAGGCCTGTTCACCCCAGAGGGTTAGCCGGATATTGCCTGTTTCGTCCTTAAGTTGCAGGTTCGC
Organism: Methanosarcina subterranea; assembly: GCF_055385895.1. Taxonomy (NCBI): domain Archaea; kingdom Methanobacteriati; phylum Methanobacteriota; class Methanomicrobia; order Methanosarcinales; family Methanosarcinaceae; genus Methanosarcina; species Methanosarcina subterranea. Next base: position 5,039,052 of record NZ_AP042426.1, read on the forward strand.
GACCACATTTTCAGTTCCGTCTTCCTTCTCAAATTCTCTGAGTTCCCCGATTTCGGTAACCTTACCCTGAACAGAATAACTTTCTCCAGGAATAATGTCAGCTATGTCAGTAAACTTTTCCCTGTACTCAACCTTTTTTTCACTTTTTTGAATTATCCCTCTGGCTCCCAGGCTGAGTTCAACTTGCTGGCTGAAAGTGTTTTCCCGGGAATAAGCGTTAAGAACCTCAACGGTTTCGTCAAAATCAATCTCTTCAAGAAAATCGGTTTTTTCATCCCAGAGTGTAAGTCTTATTTTGCCTGTAGAATCACCCAGAAGAATGTTTCCAACCCTGCCGGCAGATCCGTCTTTTTTCTCAAAAGCCCGGACTTCTGAGATATCAAGCACCCTTCCTGAGATGTTAACATTATTCATTTCGGCCTTTATTTCTGCAATTGGGGTAAATTCCTCTTTGTATTCGACTTTCTTTTCACTTTTCCTGATTATGCTCCGGTTTCCTATCTGCAGTTCCACTTTCTGGGTAAAGGCATTCTCCCGGGCGTAAGCATTGATCAGCTCAACTATATCCCCATACTCAAGCTGGCTTAGAAAATCGGTTTTTTCATCCCAGAGCGTTACTCTGAGTGTACCTGTTTCATCCCCAAGCAGCAGGTTCCCCACCCTTCCGCTGTTACCATCCTTGCGCTGGAAGGTCCTGATTTCAGAAACCTCAAGTACCTTTCCTGTAAGGTTGAGGTCTCCCATCCCATCTTTTATGTCCTTTATTTTCTGGCTGCTCGAAGCCACATCAACTTCCTCTTCACTTTCGGTCAGGACTCCATTGTTGCCGATATTAACTTCCACTCCGGAATAGCCCTGCTTTGCAAATCCGCTGACCTGAACTGTTTGCCCTATCTTTACTTTTCCGATTTTAATCAGGTCTGCCATGTTATCCCACAGGGTTAACTTTATTTTTCCGGTCTCGTCTCCAACGATAAGGTTTCCTACTCTGCCTATAGTGCCGTCGTTCCGGGTAAACTCTTTAATATCGAAAATTGAAACAATCCTTGCGATGAAATTAACAGGTCCGCTCTCCGGGGTAATATTTTCTACTTTTATGCTGTCTCTGCCCGCATCCGAGAATCCCAGTTCATTGGCAACTAGCATGGCAGCCATTGCCTCATCACACAGTCCTCCCATGTTCTCGACCTTTTCCTGTGTGCGCTGGAGGAAATCCTCTTTACTGATGACATGGCTGAGCTTCTTGTAAATAGTATCAATATCGGTCATGTTACTCCCTTGAATTGTTGATATTTACTTTCAGTGTTCTTTAGTCTTTGGTGATGTTTTCTTCAATATAGTCTTCAATGTAATTTGACTTAAATGTCAGGCATTTTTTTCCTGAAAAAACACTGCTGCGAGTGTTATTTTAAGACATCACGCTATTTTAAGACGTTAAGCGTTTTGGAAATGTGATATATTTCAGGTGAAAGCTTGAGATAAAATTTAGATTAAATATTTTCAAATTAAAATAAAATATTTTTCAATCTTATATGAGAATTACTAGATTCTATACGTCCTTTAGTTGATGCATAATAAGAATATCCCTGAAAACGCATAATAAGAATATCCCTGAAAATTAAATATGATTTGGTAAGTTTTTTCTTTTTTCGGCTATTTTTTAAAGATCCCTTGATACCGTATGTAAGGTGTCTTACTAAAGATTACTGTATGCAGGGTGAAAGTATTCGAGATGCGGAATGAGATCATTTTATGCGGTGAGTGTACCTTGAGAGCGAGTATCTCGAGTGAATAACTCTACCTTACTTCACATTTAGGAAAATATAATAAGTTATGGAGATGCTCTTATAGTGTGAATCGGCTTGATGAGGGTAAACAACATCCAGTTTTTTTCAAACATGGCCAATGTTCTCTCATTGCTTTTTATTCCCGTTTTTGCTGCATCTCTTGGTGCCTCTTACATTGATATCGGATTTATAGTAGGGATCTACTCTGCCACAACCCTTCTTTCCTCCTTTATTTTCGGAAGGCTTGCTGACCTTTATCACCTGCGTACAGTGCTTCTGGGAGGTTTTGGATTTGCTATAGCCTCTTTTTTACTTCAGGCTTTTGCCACCGATCCTTCTACCCTCATGCTTGCAAGAGCTTTAGCCGGCTTCAGTGTTGGGATTCATCCGGGAGCCCTGATAGCCTATGTCCATTATCAGAAGCAAAGCTTGGGAAGGTTTATTTCTCTGGGTTCTCTCGGCTGGATGGCGGGCTTTCTCGTAGCAGGGCTGATAGGGGTAAGAATGGACATGCTTTTTATATTTTCATCCCTCTGTTATGCCTTCTGTTTCTTACAGGCCTTCATGTTAAAAGACATTAAAAAGCCGAAGCTGAGTGACTCTTACTTTTCCCTGAATACCTTGCTGAAGAACTCAGGGGTTTATTTCTCCCTCTTCCTGCGGCATACAGGAGCTGTCGGAATCTGGACTATTTTTCCCCTTTACCTCAGGGAGCTTGGGGCAAGTGCCTTCTGGATAGGAGTTATTTATGCTATAAATCCCGCAGTCCAGTTTCTAATTATGCGTATGCTTGACCCGTTTGAAAATGAAAAGCTGATCCGTGCAGGCTACCTGCTCTCAGAGGTCGGTTTTATCAGTTTCTTTTTTGCCCCCTCTTATCTTTACGTCATTCCGGGGATGTTCATCATTGCCTGTTCCTGGTCTTTTCTCTATGTTGGCTCAACCCGCAGGGTTGTGGAGCTGAACCCTGATAAAGCTACGGCAGCAGGTCTTATTAACTCAATGATCGGGGCTGCAGGAGTTGCTGGAGCTCTCTTCGGAGGAGTCCTTTCCCAGTTTTTCGGTGTCAGGGCAGCAATCCTTGGAGCTGCCGTGTTCTCTATTTCAGGCTTCCTTCTCTACAAAACCCTGGAAAAAGCTGCAGGCATGCGGGGTCATTAAGGGATAGAAAAATATCGTTTTTCAAAGTAAGGACTTAAAATTTTCTTATGAAAAAACTAGTTTTAAGAAATAAAGTTAATTAAAACAAAACCTTATTTATGGTAAAGTTTCATTATGTACGTGATACCATGATTCGAAAATGCACTGAGCACGGCTATTTTAGAGGAGTCAGCTGTCAGCAGTGTAAACACCCTGGTAGATACGTGCTGGACGATGGAAGGGAGGAAAAGCTCGGCAGGTTTGTATCAGGTACTCTCAGGCACTTCCCGGCATCTGCAGGGGTTAAAATGGACGAGTGCGGCTGGGTGGACCTTAACGCTTTTTGTGATGTTATGAAGAAGCGTTATAACTGGATGAGAAAAGAGTACCTTTATGCGCTTGTGGAGTCCGATGAAAAAGGAAGATATCAGATCAGTGGGCCCATGATCAGAGCACGTTACGGACATTCTGTTAATGTTGATCTTGATTACGAAGAAAGCGATACTCCATACGTGTACTATGGAGCAAGCCCGGAGGAAGTCGATGTCCTGCTTGAGAACGGAATTTTCCCTATCAAACAGCGCTATGTTCACCTTAGCACTTCGTATGACAAGGCAGCTGAAGTTGCCCTGATCCATACCGAAAATCCCGTGATCCTGCAGGTTGATGCCTTTAGAGCTCAGGAAGATGGAATTTCTCTAAAGCTTGCAACGGATTACATCGTACTTGCGGAAAAGATACCTCCCGAGTATTTGTTTGTACTCGAGGACTAATTCTTTTTCACTCGTTTTTCTAGTTTTTTCTGATTCTTTTTTCCACTATTTTTTTCTGGTTTTTTTCCTCTGAATTTCTTCTTACTATTTCTTCTTACTAATTCTCATCAATTATTTCTTTCGTTATATTTTTCTATTTTTCCTAATTTATTAATTTTTTCAGTCAACAGATACTTCAAAAAGCCCTTCTTTTTCCTCTATCCTGAACTTCACATCCAGAAACTGTTCTGTGACCCAGATGTTTGTTGCCGCATGAAGGGTTAGCTCTCGGACAGTGTAAGAACTGTTTCCTGCGAGTGCCATATACGGAATCAATTGGTCTGCCAGATGTATATCCACGGCGGCGCTTGTTCTGAATTCTGAGATAACTTCTTCTGCAGCGCGCCTACCCACTTTTTCAGCAGGCAGCCCCCTCTCTCCAAGGGCACTTCCTCCACAGTAACCTGTCCAGAGGGTTATTCCGCTTCCTGTGGAAAATGATTCGTGTGACTGGACATCGATCCTGGAACCATATCCGGCTTCAAAAAGAAGGGATTCGGCAGCTTTGGCCTGGCGTGCTGGCACATGGGCTGGAAGGTTCGATGCATGTGAAATTCCCGTGATTTCTCCCTCCTGGATCTGCCCTCCATGCAGATCCTCCTCACTTATTAGGTTCTTCCCAGCTCTTTTCTTTTCTTGTGTCTTCCGGAAATGAAAACCATGAAGCCTGCAGGGTTCAAAAACAGCTGAGACCTTTCCTCCTCCCCTGGGATAATAACCGCGCTCTTTCAGGGTTACGCTGCCTGCATATCCAAGCTGTTCAAGTGCCCCGAAAGTTACATGCTGAAGGTAGTCCGTTGTCGGAGACCAGGCAACGTCAGTCCCCCCTATAATCGTTAACTCAACTTTTTCTTTTGCAAAAGGCAGGGCAGGCATAAGGCATTGTAAAAGCAGGGTTATGCTTCCTGCGGTCCCGATATCAATATCATACTTGCCCCCCTTTATTTCCACTGGAGCAAAAAATAACTCTGAAGAACCCGGAGAAAGCCCTGAAACCCGTGCCCCGCAGATCCTGGCTGCAGTTTCCAGCGCTTTCAGGTGCTGCTGTTTCAGGCCGGGATTTGGTCTGTTTTTCCTTATATTCGTAACCTTCACTTCTTTCCCGGTAACTGCAGAAAGGGCAACAGCCGTTCTGACTAACTGCCCTCCTCCTTCCCCGTAAGAACCATTTATTTCTATCATTTCCCTCTCCCCTTTTTCATTCAGCTTTTCACCCAGTTTTATCATTTTGTGATTTAATCGTATCTTTAATCGTATCTTTCATCTGATCTCTCGTCTGGACCCTCTTAATTCGTTTTAGTTTCAATTTGTTTTAGTTTCCCGCATATTTCTGACTGCGGCTTTTACAGCCGGCACAAGAGGGTCAACAAGCATGGAAACCGGAGGAGCATAGCAGGTTTCAAGGCTAAGAAAGTCTCTAATTGTCGTTTTCTTTCTTATCGCAAGGGAGAGGGCATCAATTCTTTCCTTTATACCTTCTCCTCCTGCGAGTTGCGCTCCTGCAAGGCAGCTGTCTTTAAAAAGAAGTTTTATGTAGAGATCTTTTCGTCCTGGATAGTAAGAAGCTCTTGTGCGCCCATGGGAAAATCCTGTTACAACTTTTATTCTCTGTTTTTCCGCCTGTCCGGATGTGAGCCCTACTCCTCCGAATTGCAGGTCTCCAGCAACAGCTACCCAGGGGTCAGCAAGAGGTCCGAAAGTGGAGTATTTACCTGTAATATTATTTCCTATGACATCTGCCATGCGTCGCGCTGTTGTGCCCAGCTGACTTAGCCTGATTTCCCCGGTTACGAGGTCAGTAACTTCCGCACATTCGCCGCCTGCGTATATATGCAGGAGAACCTCCCCTCCTGCCTTTACCTGAAGCATTTCATTTACGACTATTCCTCCTGCCTTTCCAATATCTAATCCTGCTTCTCTGGCAAGGCAGGTTTCAGGCATTACACCTGTTGCCAGGAGCACAAGGTCTGCAGGAAAATACCTGTCCTTTATAAATACAGTTCTCTGTTTCCAGAAATTTTCAGGCAAAATCACAGGTTCCCCGGTGATAACCTCCACACCAAGCGTTTCAAGGTGTGCTCTCACAATTGCAGACATATCGAAATCAAACTGTCTGGAAAGAAGGTCTTTGCTTCTGGTTATAAGGATAGTTTTAATTCCCCTCTTTGTGATTTCTGAAGCACATTCAATTCCTATCGTACCTCCACCTACGATGCATACTGTTTGGGCAGTTTCCAGTGCTTTTCCAAAGAGCATGCCATCAGCAAGGCTCCTCATAGTAAAAATTCCGTAAGGTAGAATATTTGCCTGGCTTTCGCGGGATATGAAGGGCAGGCTCCCTGTAGCAATCACCAATTTGTCAAAAGGATAGACTCCTTCTCCTGTCTGGACAACCTGCCCGGTCAGGTTTATTGACATTACTTTCTCGTTCAGTTTCACATCTATGTTTTTTTCCCTGAAAAAACCAGGAGTTTTTACAATCAGTTTTTCAAAACTTTCAATTTCCCTGCCCAATACAAAAGGAATTCCGCAGTGGCTGTAAGCAGTGTGGGAGTCCCATGAAAGCACGGTTATATCAAAGTCGCTCTGCCTTCGAATTTTAGTAGCAGCTGCCATCCCACAGGCTCCCCCTCCTATAATGACCACCCTCGTAAGGTTTTTCTCTGTCCAAGCCTGTGCCGGGACTTTTCTAAAAACCTCTTCCTGAATTTCACCTGCTGTTCGAGAACTTTCACCTGGGGCACCTTTTATGCTGAAATCGCTTCCCATGTTTTTTATATGGCGTTTTGCGCCTATTATAGGTTTTTAAAAACAAAAGAATTCCAGTACACGAGGTACTTCAGACGATATGGAGAGATTTTCAGATGATATGAAAAGACTTTCAGTTGGTATGGAAAAACTTTCAGTTCATTAAGTTTAATCAAACTGGTTTAATCAAGCTGTTAATCCTTTATTCTCAAAATTGTTTAACTAAAATTAGTTTTTCTCGAAAATAAATTCTATTTTGAACCTTTTTCCTGAATGCCTATTTCCAGAAGTTCTTTTTCCTGAAGATCTCTTTCCTGAAATATCATTTGAAGGCGTTTTCCAGAAAATTAAAAAGGGTGATGACGGTTTTCAAAAGAGGTTGATGTCGGTTTTAGTGGGGGTCTGAACGAGCGAGTTGGGAGTGGGGGGGTTAATACATAAAACAGTGTATTTGTCTCGCTCGTTCAAATTTTTAGACGTCTTTTGTTTTATATATACTTTTCTAAATTTTTCTAATTAGTCATTCTTTTTGAATTTTAAGAGCTTCCCAGAAGGTCACTATCGTTAGATTTATCGATAATGGATTAAAATAATTCAGGTTTAACGGACCCTTTAAATAACCACAAAGTTCTTAAAGCCTGCAGGCATTAAACATATGAATTTAATACATGTGACGTACAAGATTCCTGTTTTGCCGAAATTGCTTTAAGGCGGGCGGGAGCTGTTCTGTCAGATCATATTATAAATTAACAATTTCATCCATTCATCACTACTGGATTCGTAAAGAATTTCGCGTAATTAAACGTATGCAAATTTAATAGAAATTTCAGACTATACTTTATTACCAATTCAGGGCTAATATCATTAAGTCCAAAATAAACCTTATACATATCACCCATGAAGCGAAAGTCAAAAAGTGCTTTCAATAAACCTGATGCATTCCATTCACTGCTTACCACTTATCACTTAGGGATACTTGTTTAAGATTAAATAGGCGTCTGGCATACTTCAGTCACTTACGCCTCAGGTTTATCCCATCTCTGGGAATACCCTGGAAATCTTCAGATCAGGCTATTGAATGGTAAACACATTATTTGACTTACGGCTCTGAGAGTTATTTCAGATCCATTAATAAGCTTATGTTAGGGCGAAGATTTTCGGGCAGGTACAGAAAACCTCCGATATTGTGGGGGGTATACTGTTCACTTTGACCGAAAGTCAGGAATAGCTCTATCTGTGAGAGCTTTAAAACCAGGCTGGTGCTGATCTGGCATTTGCCTTGCAGGTAGAGCTTTCGTCAAGCAACAGTCAGGAAGTATCCGCCGGTTTAATCATCCTGGCATAAGCATAACAGGCAGTTGCAAGCAGGTTAGGAAGTTTTCTTCCCGGTTCATAGTAACCTTCAATTACGAAATCTGCTTTTTCAAGGGTGTATTATCCCTGATCTGGTTTTAAATCTGATTTTTACTACTATTTTTGCATTTTCTGGCCTTTATGGTTTCCAGCCGTTTCCAGGATATAAAGGATAATTTGGACTACCAGAAAGGTACTGTGAGCCGGCAGTCGGAAAAAGAATTGTGTTCCGAATTTGTTCGAGTGTATAAAGAGTATTCCTATCGAATAATTAAAAAAATATCTAAAGAAAAAATCATCCAAAATAAACCATTCATAATAAATCGTTCATAATAAATCATTATATTAGTTCTGGGAGAATTCACATGCAAAATACTGATACCACAAAATACATTATTCACTCTAAAATCAATGCTGATGGGGTAATTGAGCGTCCTGATATTGTAGGCGCAATTTTTGGTCAGACCGAGGGGCTGCTTGGAGCTGATCTTGATCTGCGTGATCTGCAGAAGACCGGAAGGATCGGAAGGATCGAGGTAATGGTTACTGCCAAAGGGGGAAAGACTAAAGGAAATATCTTTGTCCCTTCGAGCCTCGATAAGGTAGAGACATCGATTCTTGCAGCGTCTCTGGAAACCATCGATAGGGTAGGTCCCTGCAGTGCCAAGATTGAGGTTTTCCAGGTAGAAGATGTAAGGGCTGTAAAGCGTAAAAAAATTATTGAAAGGGCAAAACTCATCTTCACGAAAATGTTCGATGAGACTGTGCCAGAATCTCAGGAACTTGCCGATGAAGTCCGGCAATCAGTAAGGGTTGACGAATTGACTTATTATGGCAAGTCAAGGATACCCTGCGGACCGAATGTGCTTAACTCGGATGCTATCATTATTGTTGAAGGCAGGGCAGACATACTGAATCTGCTTCGCTACGGTATAAAAAACACCATATGTGTGGGCGGAACTAATATTCCACCTGAGGTCGCTGAACTTACTAAAAAGAAGACCGTAACTGCTTTTACGGATGGAGATCGAGGTGGAGAACTCATTATACGTGAACTCCTGCAGGTGGCAGACATAGACTATGTTGCCCGTGCTCCGGATGGCAAGGGTGTGGAAGATCTTGTCCAGAAGGAAATCATCAGAGCCCTCCGTCGTAAGGTTCCGGTGGAACAAATTATTGAGAAATACGGGATCCAGGAAAAAGAAAGCGAGGACAGCGCCTGCAGGCTGGAACGTATTTCTAAAAGAAAGATGAGAGCACCGGAAGTTGTTCCCAGGACTGCTGAAAAGAAACTGCACAAACGTGTGAAGGTTCACAGGGTATCTCCAAAGACTGACACTTATGAAGAGGAGTTTCCTGAAGAAATAGAAGAGACGGGCCCCGAAAAAGTTACAGAAAAAGCTCCCGAAAGACCCACTGAAAAAACTCCCGCAACGACAGAAAAAGTTGAGGCAAGACAGGCTGTTTCAAAGCCTGCAGTTATGACAAGGACAGTTCCAGCAGCCAGAGTTCCCAGAGGAAAGCCCTCAGCTGAAAAGGTTTCAGCTGTAAAGGTTCCTGGTGGAGAGGCAGTAAGGGTTTCCCCTGCTCCTGCCAGACAGCCTCCAGCTCCAATTTCTCCGGAGGCAGTGAGGTTCAGACCGCATGTAGATGCCCTTAAAGGAACGTTGACAGCGAGAATTCTGGATTCTGAAGACAGAGTAATAGAAGAAATCGCAGTCAGAGACCTTGCAAGCCGGTTAAAAACCTACAGAGACAACGTGAAAAGTGTTGTTTTCGATGGTGTAATTACTCAAAGACTTGTTGATATTGCTTCGAGCAACGCAATCAAGAACCTTGTAGGAGTAAAGATCGGAAACCTCGCTAAAGTTCCTGCAGATATGGAAGTTTTGACCTCCAGCATGCTCTGAGAAGGTCTTTTTCCTTCCCTTCTTTTTTTTATTTCTTTTTTGATTGGTTTAGAAAAGACCGGTTATTTGCAGAATTTTCATCATAGAGAAATTATTCTCCTGTTCAGGGACTAATTATCTCATTGTTATTATTTTATGTGTACCATTTATGTATGTATTCGGTGAAATCACTACGATTTGGTATGATTTCACACTATAACACTAAAATTCACACTTTGCCCTATAATCCTTCATTATTTATCATATACATTATATGAAAAAGTTTATTAACAAAAACTAGGAAGCTAATTTCCTCAGGTAATTCTTTTATTCGGTTCAAGATAATATTTAATTGATCTTGTAAAATTGTAGGTCTGTTCGCTATGCACAAGGAAGAACTAATACAACTCCACACATATATGGCTCAAATGAAGAGATACTTTGAGAGGCACGGTGTAACGCACGAGTTCGACGACTACAAGGCTTTATCGATAAGCCCCGTCCACATCCACAGGAGTAAGGCGGATCACAAGCGCGCAATTTTTATTTTAGGAGGCGAGCTTGCCACTCTCATGTCACGGGATGACCCCATCTTTGAAGAAGCGTCTACCCATATGAGAGATTCTCTGAATTCCGTCATTAAGCTTATCGGTAATAACTGATAGGGCCCCTGATTGTGGTAAAGAATTCGTTGTCCGAAAATACGGGTTCGAGATATTTTTGTTTTGAGATCAAGAGGCGGTATGGATGCAGATGCATTTTCATAACCATACCGTCTTCTCCATCTGAATAATACTTTTTTTCAGTCCAGCAGGGTATGAATCCTATTGATCTGTATAATTTTTGTGCTCCAGTATTACTGTTTCTTACTTCCAGTCTCGCGTATTTAAGCCCGTTTGCAACAAAAATATCACATATGGCATGAATAAGTTCAGTGCCTATTCCCCTTCCCCGATATTCTTTTTTTACGCCAACGGAAAAGATATGCCCTTCGTTTTCCGCGGAACGGTAGCCTACTACATACCCCACGACTCTTCCATCCTGTTCCGCAACAAGGAAGCCATCTCCAACCATCTCGTAAAAATTCATATACACCAGGGAATTGTGCTCCGAAAAAGCCTCTTCTTCGATTTCAACTATTTCCTCGAAGTCCTCAGGTGTGAAACGTCTTATCATAATATCATTATATATTCCTGCCATTTTATTACTTCTTCGAAGGAAGGACAACTCTATCGCGGAAGCCTGTATGGTTTTTTTAAATATTTTTCCATTCAGGAACACCTTTTTCTGGTGCCTGTTCCGCGTTTCTTTAATGTCTTTCCGGACTTTCATGTTTAAAGCTTTTTAACGTGACGGACGTCTACTGCGACACCCCTACCTGATTTCTCCATTTCTCTCCCGCTCATCATAGCCCTTCCTACACAGAGGGCTTTTTTCCCGATAACTATTACCTCATCGTTTGGTCGTATTTCGGGATCTGCCTCAAGCACACCGGGGGCAAGAATAGAGCCTCGTGGGATAAAATCATCGATCTTTACCACATATTTCTCACTTTTTAGCACCAGTTCCGCTCCTTCAGGAGAGAGGGCAAGCATCCCATACTGCGGAATTAAAGTTGCAAGCTGTTTTTTCCCGGTAAAGAGCTGGTACTTAGGGAAACGGCCTTTAACCACAGGGTTTCCGCCCTCTCCCGAAAAGAGAAGCTCTGCACCCTCTCCAAACTGATAGCCTGCAACCGCCTTTACGAAATTCTTCTTCTCTTCTTCAGCATTCTGTTTTTTCTGGCTGAAATTCTCGGATGTACAGATAGATTCAACGGTATTTTTCAGGTTCAAAAGAGACTCGTAGGATGTGAGACTTTCCCCTGCAGTATAGACTATGTCAATCCCCAGCTTTTCAGCTACCCTTTCACAGATCTCCCTGTATGCCCCTTCCACATGGGCAACTACTGCCTTATACCTGTGTTTTGAGAGATAGGCTTCAAGGCAGCCGGAAACCCAGGCTTTTTCTTCTTCGTCCCAGTGCCCGGTAACTGCAGTATCGTAATGGGCTGCCGGGTAGGTAAGTTCGAGTTCTCTGGGCACGATTCCCAGGGGTGAGGTTATGACCACTTCATGGACAAACTTCCGGTATTTGCCAAGAGTAAGGATAAACTTCTGGTGGGACTGGGAAATTGAATAGGGTTTTTTAGCTGCACACGGGAGGAGCAGGAGGATATCAAGATCTGGAGGTGCATACCTTTCCTGCACTCGCTGCGCAAACCTGACTACTTCGATCCTTGAAAGGGCTTCGGAAGTATCTGCAAGGAGCTGGTTTTGCCGGAAAGCAGGAACCCTTTCTTCAAGGTAGGAGTATTCGAAGTCCCCAAGACGGAGCAGGGCTGTAAGCCATGGCCTGACTCTGCACTGCCCTTCCACATACTCGCGCAGCGTTCCTGCCCGAATCTTTTCGCGGACAAGAGCAAGTTCGGCGTCAAGGGCGTCCCTGTTATGAGCTGAAAGAAGCTTTGCCCTGTCGGCTCTCGGAAGAGTTAGAAGCTCTGCAGGCGTGGTGGAGGTACATACCCTGCACCTGCAGGGAAACTCTACAAGGGAGTCAAGATAAAAACTGCCTGCAGCTGTAAGGTAAACATCAGAATAAGCTGCAATCTCTGCCTTTGTATCGTCCATAACATCGATCCCGATGTAGGCAAGCATTGCTGCATTTTCAGGACGTGCCAGGTTGGGAGCATAGAGAGCAGTGTCCGGAGGAATTTGGTTTTTCAGGCCTATTAAGGCTTCCAGAAACTTTCGAGCGTTATTTTCCAGAGTCCCTGCCCCTTCAATTATATAAAGGTCGCTCTTCTGAATCTTTCCTCCTGCTCTTAGAAGCGAACCTGTAGGACCTTCATTTTCAGGATTTCCATCAGTTGTGACAGTAAATGTTTCTACTTTTCCGATAGATTCGGCTGGAATGGCAGGCGAATAAACCTGATGGGGAAGAATTATGAGAGTTCCTTTACCTGTCTTTTCGCGGATTTCCTTTATGCGTGCTTCAAGCTCTTCCCGGCCAAAAGTCCAGAGGCTGCCTGCATCAACAATAGGTCCGGGGTTCTCAAGGTCTCCGAGTGCTGCCGTATGCAGGGCACAAGGAGTGCGGAGTTCGGGAGCGAGCAGGAGTTTTCCTATACGGGCTGCTCCGTCTCTATTTTCTATTTCAAAGTATTGTGTCATGTTTGTCCTCTTATGTCTATCAGGATGTAAAGGTTTGCCCTGCATTTTTTTCTGAAAAAGTTCTTATTTATCTTTCTTTTTCCTTTAATTTATCTTCACTTTTTTGAAAGCCTGTAAATTCTTTCCAGATTTTAAATGGGTCTCAGGAGGAAGGAGGATGGTATATTCTTATATATTATTAATATTGATTATCTGCTGCAACTTATCTTTCATTTCTGTCCCAACCATGGCAGAACTTTCTATTTTTCACATCCGAATCCCATATTTGAGGTCTATAATGGATATAACTGCAGAGCTTCGAAAAATCGTTGGCGAGCGGCTCTCGGTCTCGCCTTCTGAACTTTATTGTTATTCTTCTGATGCATCCCAGGTCAAAGGGATGCCTGATTACGTGGTACGCCCGAAAAGCACGGAGGAAGTCAGCCGGATTGTCAGGCTTGCTTATGAAAATGAAATTCCTGTGACTGCAAGGGGAGCAGGCACCGGACTTGCCGGGGGCGCTGTCCCTGTTGAAGGGGGTATTGTGCTGGATATGTCAGGGATGAACAGCATTCTTGAAATCGATATTGACAATATCCAGGTAGTCGTTGAACCTGGAATAATCCAGGACGCCCTTAATGACGTCTTAAAGCCATACGGCTTTTTCTTTCCCCCCAACCCTGGCAGTTCTGCAATGTGTACTATCGGGGGAATGATAGCTTATAATGCAAGCGGGATGCGTTGTGTCAAGTACGGCACCACCAGGAATTATGTGCGCGACCTGGAAGTGGTGCTTGCGGACGGGACTGTCGTTCACACAGGTTCAAAGATGCTGAAATCCGCTGCAGGCTATGACCTTACCCAGCTCATTATAGGCTCTGAAGGCACGCTAGGGATTGTTACCAAAGCCAGCCTGAAGATCGCTCCTCTCCCGAAGACCCGGAAACTTGTAATTGCTTCCTTTAAAAGTGCGGAAATTGCGGGGCAGGCGGTTGTAAAAACCTTCTCAAACGGGGTCATCCCCTCTGCCTGCGAGATCCTTGACAGGGTTTCCCTGCAGGTGCTTAAACGCTGCGACCCGAAACTTGCGCTCCCTTCAGAGGGTGATGTAATCCTTTTTGAGGTAGATGGCACTGAAAATTCGGCGCATGAAGCTGCAGAGCAGATAATAGAGGTCTGTTCCCCCCTTGCCATTTCTATAAAGCTTGCAGAAAGTGAGAAGGAAATGGCAGATATCTGGGCAGCCAGAAAACTTGTAGGAGCTGCAGTTTCCCGCCTAGATCCCACGAAAACCAGAATTTACGTGGGAGAAGATGTAGGAGTCCCTATAAAGAAGGTTCCGGAACTGCTCAGGAAAGCACAGGAGATTTCTGAGAAATTCAACCTGCCTGCCATGAAATATGGGCATATTGGAGACGGAAACCTGCACCTTGCCCTTTTCATTGATGTCCTGGATAAGGACGAGTGGGACCGCCTTAACAGGGCTGCAGACCTTATCCACAGGACTGCAATCGAGCTTGGGGGCACTGTCAGTTCCGAACACGGCGTGGGTGCAGCCAGGGCTGAATACATGGAAGCTCAGTGGGGTTCTGCTCTTGAAGTAATGCGTGCAATCAAAAAAGCCCTTGACCCGAAAGGCATCCTGAACCCGGGCAAGCTGGGGCTGTGAGATATATGAAAAACGAAGGAAAAAAGGAAACCGGAAGGGCAGAAGAATTGAATGAAAATGAAATAAGCGAGAAAAGCAGCAAAAAGCTTCCCTTTGAAATTGACCGCCGTTCGGTTTATAAATGCGTGCAGTGCGGAACCTGCCGCTCAGTCTGCCCTGTCTTTGATGTAGTCGGCTGGGAATCTGCCAATACACGCGGAAGGATGCTTATCATTAAAAGCCTGCTAGAAGGAAGGCCGCCATCCGAAGATGTTCTCTCAAGCCTGGCTTCCTGCACAACCTGTGGGATCTGTGCTGCCAAATGCCCTGCCGGAGCAAATCCTCCTGAAGTAGTGGAAGCTGCCCGCGCCCAGCTGGTAAAATGCGGTGTGACAACTGAAGCCCAGGAAAAATTGAAAACTGCAGTTATGACCAGCGGCAATTCCTTTGGAGAAACAAGAAATCGTCTTCACTGGCTTTCCGATACCGAACGTTCAAAACTCCCGCAGAAGTCCGACTATGTATACTTTGTAGGCTGTTTCGACTCTTACCGCTATCCCGAATTTGCAAAAAAGACTTTTGAGGTTTTGCAGCGTTTTGGAGTTACCCTCCTGCCGGATGAGCAGTGCTGTGCTTCTCCCCTCCTCCGTACGGGTTTTAGAGAAGATGCGGGAAAGGTTATGGAGCACAACCTTGAACAGATTCGGAAAGTGGGAGCCCACACCGTCATTACGGGTTGCGCAGGTTGCTACACCACTCTCAAGAACAACTACCCCGAAGAGCTAAGAGTCATCAGTCTCCCCGAGTTCCTTGCCGAGCATCTTGCAGAGCTAAACCTGAAGCGCCTTGACCTCACAGTTACTTACCATGACCCCTGCCACCTGGGAAGGCACAACAAGGTCTATGACGCTCCCAGGAAGGTTATTCAGGCTATCTGTACCCTCAAAGAAATGAAAAATATAAAAGAAAACTCCCGCTGCTGCGGCGGTGGGGGCGGAGTCAGGATAGGATATCCCGACATCTCCCTTGAGCTTGCCAGAAAAAGGCTTGAAGACGTGCCCGAAGACGTGGACTACATTGTTACCTCCTGCCCTCTCTGCGTGAGGAACCTCAGAGATGCAGGCAGAGATATCGAGATTATAGATATTGTAGAACTCGTGGCAATGGCAATGAAGTGAGTTTAGCTTCCTCTAAGTTTAGCCACAATAGTCAGCTACCTGTTTCTCAGTTAATTTTCACTACTGACCGTTTTTATTTGGTCAGTTAATTTTTTCTCATGAGAATAGCTTTTACGTTTTTGAAATATAATGGTAAGAACGGTAAGTAATCCATCTTCTATCTAAACGATATTTTTATTTCTTGAAAATGACTTTTGTTTATAGGATTTTCTGATAATGAGCTTTAGAGGTAGGTTAGGAGGAGGATTGTGAGCAAAAAAATAACTTTTCATAACATTTCACCTGCTGCGTTTAGATGCATGAAAAAGAAGCTTCAGGATATGTCTATCCATGTCCCTCCAGGCAACAAAGGGGAACTTTCAGGCCAGGGAGTTGCTGCGGATTTCAAATGGGATGGAGGGTCCGAACTTACCATCACAATCACGAAAAAGCCATTTATTGTCAGTTACGAGACCGTAGCCTTCAAGATAAAGGATTTTGTCAAAGAGTGTCACGGTTCGCTTGGAAAAGGCCCGGGATGAAATATGGGCGGAAGGAAACTGGATAGTGAAGGTTGCCAGGGAATTAAGTTTAAAAACGTGACTCCTGATGTTTTTTCCTGCATGAAGAAAAAACTCCAGGATTATGGGATAGAAACTTCACCTGGAAATTCCGGAATACTTGAAGGAAATGGCATAGTTGCCCATTTTAGCTGGGATGGGGAAGCAAACCTGGTAATTGAGGTCCAGGAAAGGCCCTTAACTACTTACTGCGGACAGGTAAGCGGAAAATTGAGGGCTTTTCTGCGCGAGTGTCATGGAGACTGAGGAAATCAGCAAAATCTGCTCATTCCTGCATCCCAAACTCAGGACAAAAAAGTCTATTAAGCTGTTTCAATAAAATTTGTTCTTTCTTCTTATTAAGCACTTATGGGCATTTCCCACAAGATCGAGCCGTCCTGCTTTTTCCAGGGCCTCATATACAAGCTCGTAATTTGCAGGGTTCCTGTAATGCATAAGGGCTCTCTGCATAGTTTTTTCTTTTTTACCCTTTGCAACGTACACTTTTTTGCCTGTGAACGGGTCAAGCCCTGTGTAATACATACAGGTAGAGACGGTCATAGGAGTTGGGGTGAAGTCCTGCACCTGTTCGGTATACCCCCCATGGTCCCGCACATACTCTGCCATTTCGATCATATCTTCAAGAGTGCAGCCAGGGTGTCCTGACATCAGGTAGTTTACAATGTACTGTTCCTTGCCGTATTTTTTGTTAAGGGCAGTAAACTTTTCGGCGAATCTTTCATAGACTTCCTTTCCGGGCTTGGACATTGCATCAGTTACCCGTTTTGAGAAGTGTTCAGGCGCAACCCGCAGCTGTCCGCTGATATGGTGGGAGCAGAGTTCCTCTAAATATTCCTCATCCTCAAGGGCAAGGTCATAGCGCACACCATAACCTGTAAAGACATGCTTGACCCGGGGAAGTTCGCGCAGGCGCTGCATTAATTCGAGCAGTTTTTTATGGCTTGTATCAAGAGAAGGGCAGGTACGCGGGTAAAGACAGGCTTTATCCAGGCAGGCCCCTTTCTTTTCCCAGGACCTGCACTCCATGCCATACATATTGGCAGTAGGGCCTCCGACTCCGTTGATTATGCCTTTGAAGTCCGGCTTTTCAGTAAGCTTTTTTGCCTCACGCAGGACGGACTCGATGCTTCGGCTTGAAATCATGCGTCCCTGGTGCTGGGTGATAGCGCAAAAAGAACAGCCTCCGAAGCAGCCCCTGTGCGTTGTCAGGGAGAACTTAACCATCTCAAGAGCAGGTACGGGTTCAGTATAGGAAGGGTGGGCTTCGCCAGTAAAAGGTAACTCGTAGACGTGGTCAAGTTCCTCCTCTGTCAGGAGGCGCATTGGCTTGTTCTGTACAATAACGGTTTTTGGGTGAGGCTGGACAACGTCTTTTCCGGTAATCGGATTCTGTTCCAGGAAGTACATGCGGAAAGCTTTTGCAAAGGCCGTTTTATCCTGAGAAACTTCGAAAAATGAAGGGATTTCAATGTATTCCTTGAAAAATTCGGCTGCGTCCATGGCTACGTCTCGAGCTATATCCTCGGCCGTATTCTCGGATTCACTCTCTTCTGATTCTTTCTCCCCCTTTTGTTCCTGTTTGCCCTGTTCCTGCCTATCCTGTTCCTCAGCAGTCCCTCTTCTTTTTTTCTTGAGCTCTTTCCAGGCTTTGACTTCCATCTTCCAGACCGTGCCCGGGATATCTCTGATCTTCCTGATGCCCTCTCCAGCTTGAAGGCGCTTTGCAATTTCTACAATCTGAAGTTCTCCCATGCCGTAGACAACAAGGTCCGCAGGGGCGTCAGCCATAATTGACTGCCTTACCTTATCCGAAAGATAATCATAATGGGCAAAGCGCCGTAAGGAAGCTTCAATTCCTCCAAGTATTATCGGCACATCAGGGAAGACTTCTTTTATCCTGTTTGAATAGATTATTATGGCACGATTCGGACGAAGACCTGTTTTGCCTCCCGGGGAGTATGCGTCCTTATCTCGAGGCTTAAGGCCCGGGGTCAGGTTGCTGACCATCGAGTCGGTGTTTCCGGCGCTTACGGAAAAAAAGAGCCTGGGCTTTCCAAATTTTTTGAAATCTTCAGGACTGTCCCAGCGAGGCTGGGCAATTATTCCTACCCTGAAGCCGGCATCTTCAAGGACCCTGCCAATAATCGCAGTCCCGAAACTGGAGTGGTCCACATAAGCGTCTCCGGTAACCAGAATAATGTCAAGTTCTTTCCAGCCGCGGGCTTTTACTTCTTCAGGGCTCATCGGGAGAAACTTTGATACAGGGAGAGATGGAGAAAAGCTTTTTTTCTGCTTTTTTTCTTTCTTCCCGGCTTTAGTCTCAGGCCTGGATTCAGGTTTTTTTTCCGGTTCGGATTTTTTTCCTTTTCCTGCTGAGGCTACTGGCTCTGTCTTTTCGGGTTTTATTGAAGCCCTGGTCCAGGATTTTACTTCTTTTCCGGTTTCTATTTTTTTTGGAACGAAGGAGCTGGTTTTCCTGCTAGATTCTTCCCTATCCGGCTTTTCATCCCTTTCTTTATCTGTTTTTTTCCGGTTGAATTTTTTATTTTCTGTTGGGACTGCTGTATCTTTTACCATAATCTACTTCCGGACTTCTAATCTTTTAATCCCTGTTTCTTATTCACTGCCCTCATGCTCCCATCATCATCTTTAGCATTGTATATGATGCTATAATCTGTTTGTTTCCGTCCCGGTCATTCGGGGCTCCGTGTCCGGAATACAGGATTTTTACATCGAGTTTTGTAAGTTTTTCTATGGAGCCGAGCATCATGTCAGGTTCTGAGCCTTCAAAGTCCATTCTTCCGAACCCTCCTCCCGGAAATATAGTATCTCCGGAAAAAAGACTCTTCGAGACCGGTTCATAGAGGCAGATGCTCCCTTTTGAGTGTCCCGGAGTGTGAATAACTTCGAGGTATTCCCCCTCTCCTATGTCGATTTTATCTCCCTCTTCATATGTAATCGTGGGTTTGACTGCAGGTGCGCGGTCTCCAAAGAGCACGGAGACGCTCATATATTCATCGTTTACGCTCTCAAGGTCGGCTTTATGTATCCCAACTTCCGCCCCGCTCTTTTCTGCAATTGCTGCTGCTGCTGCTGTATGGTCATAATGGCAGTGAGTCAGGATGATGAGTTTCAGATCTGTAAGTTTGATGTACTTTTCAAGTTGTTTAATGATCAGATCACTGCTCATTCCCGCATCAATAAGGACTTTCCCGTTTACTAGATAGACACTGGAATCGTAAGCTGTGGGGCAAATGTATCGGACTTCCATATTTTTCCTCCTTGTTCCTCTTTCTGTTTTTTCATTTTCCTTATTCTTCCCTTGTTTTTTTCACTTTTTATTTCCTTTCTTTTTCCGCTTCTTTTTTCTTTTTTCCCTCTTTTTCCTTGAAACTATTTTAAAACATTATATCTTGAAGGCTCTGCGTGCATTTTCGGTTGCAAATTTAGAAATTTCTGCAGGTTCCATTTCCTTAAGTTGCGCTATCACGGGAATCGAATCTACAATAAAAGCAGGCTCATTTCTACCCTTGCGCGGGGAGAGAAAAGGGCTGTCAGTTTCCAGGAGCAGGTTTTCAAGGGGTACTTCTGCTGCAAGGGTCTGGTGATGTTTGGAAAAACAGACAAGGGTAGCCAGGGAAATATAGTAACCCGCGTCCATGATTTCCCTCATGGTCTCAACAGGGCCACTATAGCAATGGTAAATTACAGTGTCCACGCCTCTTACAAGCTTCAAAACTTCTGCTTCAGCCAGTCGGGCATGCACCACAAGAGGTTTTTCTATATCCTTTGCAAGCTCGACTACTTTTTTAAACGAAGCTGTTTGCCTGGCACGTTCTTCATTTGTTTTGCAGTCCTGAAAGTCGAGACCTGCTTCTCCTATCCCGACTGCATTTCCTGCATTGGCTTCTATCTGGGCAATGATAGCATCTATATCTTTATCACTGCCTTCCCTGCCAATGTCAGGG
Source organism: Methanosarcina subterranea (assembly GCF_055385895.1). Classification (NCBI taxonomy): domain Archaea; kingdom Methanobacteriati; phylum Methanobacteriota; class Methanomicrobia; order Methanosarcinales; family Methanosarcinaceae; genus Methanosarcina; species Methanosarcina subterranea. Next base: position 5,059,326 of record NZ_AP042426.1, read on the forward strand.
CTCAGTCCCAGTACGGCATGAATATCTTCATTCTTTTCCGCAAGCTCAAGACTTATGCGGTTGCCTTTAAGGGAAATTCCGGAGTTGACCATTCCGATAACTCCTGCCTTCCGAGCGCGGAGGATAGTCTCTTCCCGATCGGGGTTGAACTTAGGAAAATCAAGGTGACAGTGAGAATCAATAATTGGATGAATTGGATAAGGCATGGGTTTGTATTCCATTTCATTTTATTTTACTTTATACATGCTTGAGGAATACAAACCCGAAAAACGAACGGGATATTACAGGCCTTATCCGGTTTAAGGTTTAGAGCTGTTAGTTTCGATATTATTTTTCCGGTTTTCCATATGTTGTTTTCCGGTTTTCAGCTCTTTTCTTTTTTCTTTTTAGTTTTTTCTTTTCGCCTTTCAGCTTTTTTCTTCTTTTTTATACAGCAGGTTCATAGCATTTACAAGGGCTTCCACGGAAGCCATAACAATGTCCGGGTTTGCGGACCTTGCTGTTACAATCCTGCCTTTTTCGTTTTCGAGACCTATGTATACATCGGCAAGAGCATCTGCCCCGCCGGTGATGGCATCGATCCTGAAATCCTGGAGTTTGAAGTGGTTGCTCTCGCCGAGGATATCTCTTACAGCTTTGAGAGCTGCATCCACTGGTCCGACTCCGGTTCTTGCTGCAATAATTTCTTTTCCTTCGATATCTGCCTTGACTACAGCCGTAGGTGTTAGGATGTTTCCTGTCATGACGGATACTTCTTTGAGCTTTATCAGCTCTTCATCAGAACTTGCTTTTCCGAGCACTGCAGAGGCGACTGCATAGAGATCGGCATCTGTTATCTGTTTACCTTTGTTTGCGATTTCTTTGATCCTGAGCACAATCTCATCGAGCTGCTTTTCATTGGTTTTTATGCCAGCAGACTCCAGGGACTGTTTGACTGCATGTTTGCCTGTGTGCTTTCCAAGGACAATGCGCCGCCTGTGCCCAACCATTTCCGGGGTCATAATACCTGGTTCGAAGGTGTCGGATTTTTCAAGTACTCCCTGACTGTGGATTCCCGATTCATGGGAAAAGGCATTTTGCCCTACCACAGGCGTGTTTGGTGGGAGCCTGATTCCTGTATAGTTTTCAACCATCTTCGAGGTTTCTACAAGATATTCTGTCCGGATATTGGTTTTTGCACCATAGATTGACCTGAGGCTCATCACTGTCTGGGAAAGGTCAGCATTTCCTGCCCTCTCACCAATACCGTTTATAGTGACCTGTACCTGAGATGCCCCGGCTTCAACAGCCATAAGGCTGTTTGCTACTGCAAGCCCGAAATCATTGTGGCAGTGTACATCTATCGGAATCGTTATTTCGGCTGCAATGTCTCTTATCTGTCTGTACATTGCAGATGGAACCATAATTCCGACAGTGTCCGGCACATTAATGATATCGCATCCTGCCTCCTGGACCGCCTTGAAAACCTCTATGAGGTATGCAGGGTCGGTTCTTGTGGCATCCATCGCGGAAAACATGCACTTCATTCCGTGGTCTTTGATGTACTGGACAGCTTCTATAGCCAGTTGAATGACTTCTTCCTGGCTCTTCTTAATTGTATAGATCCGCTGTACATCCGAGGTCGGAACGAAAGTATGCACAAGGCCAACATCACTTTCAAAACAGGCATCGATATCTTTTTTCAGCACACGAGCTAGCCCACAGACTGTGGTATCAAGCCCAGCATTAGAAATCGATTTTACGGATTCTTTATCTCCTTCTGAAGATATGGGAAATCCGGCTTCTATTATGTCTACCCCGAGTTTGTCAAGTTGACGAGCAATTTCCAGCTTCTGGGAAGAAGTCAGGGATACGCCCGGGGTTTGTTCTCCGTCACGCAGTGTTGTGTCAAAAATAGTTACTTTTTTATTCTGCATGGGTTCGATGTAAAAATCGATCCCTTCTTTCAGTGTGTACGTCCATAGTAATCATCAACTTGAATGTACACTTCTGGTATATAAACACCATGTTTATTTTTAAATGTTTTATTAGAATTTTACATTCTTGAGCTTTTGATAAAAAAGTATTTATAGTAGATGTCCCATTCTAGGGTTGCTTCTAAGGGTGTCACAAGACATCCCGAAGGTGAAAAACGGAATTTGAAAAACAGAGTTCGAAAAACGGAACAGGTACTTAAAAACGAAACCTGAAAAACGGAATAAAAAGTGCCTGAGCGGTTTGTTTTTACAAACGATCGCTAATAAAAACGGACGAAGATAAGGATTCAAACGGATAACTCCCTTGAAATCTTTTAACCATTCACTTTCCATCTTTCAATTTGTTCAACCTTCTTTGAAGGAAAAAGCTTATATACAAGACACGTCTTGTATGTATCCCTCACACATCAATTGTGCGAGACTCACCTGCTTCCGATCTTTAATGATTGGAGCTGTAGTATCTCTGTAGGTTCAAGCAAAATTCGTTTTGCGTCGGATCTGCTTTGAAAAACTGCGGGGTGGGAAAAAGCTTATATACAAGAAATACCTTGTATGTATCCCTCACACAGAACAATTGTGTGGGTTGAATTTCAAAAATCTCTTTCATCTTTTAATGGA